>NZ_SMGE01000001.1:0-4800000 GCF_004339525.1 Flavobacterium sp. 90
TTGGTTTAGGGTGTCGTAACGTTTCAAAACTTTTTGTACCAAAAGGTTATAAATTTGATGGTTTCTTTGAAGCAATTTTCAAATATCAGGACGTTATTCATTATGAAAAATACGCTAATAATTATGATTATAATAAAGCTGTATTCTTAATGAGTAATTTCAAATTATTAGACAATGGTTTTCTAACTATTAAAGAAGATCCGAGTTATGCATCGCCTATTTCGAGTGTTTTTTATGAATTCTACGACAATATCGAAGATTTACAAACCCGTCTTGAAGCTGATGCTGAGCAAATTCAATGCATCGTTAGCAATGATTTAGTTAAAAATAGCACTTCTTTTGGGCAAACCCAAAATCCTCGTTTGTGGGATTATGCAGATAACGTAGATACTATAACGTTTTTGTTAACAACAAAGTAAAAAAATGTTCAATTATTTCGAATAATTTATCGCTTTTTCGGGTCCTATTGCCGAAATTTGCGTCTTTAAAATTTTCGACTATTAACAACAACCATGAAAAAACACAACTACAGCGCAGGACCAAGTATCTTACCTCAAGAAGTTTTTGAGAAAGCATCAAAAGCAATTTTAGATTTTAATGATTCAGGACTTTCTATTCTGGAAATTTCGCACCGAAGCAAAGATTTCGTTGCAGTTATGGATGAAGCGCGATCCCTTGCTTTAGAATTATTAGGCCTTGAAGGAAAAGGATATCAAGCCTTATTTTTACAAGGTGGAGCAAGTACAGCATTCTTAATGGCTCCGTATAATTTATTGAAAGAAGGCGGAAAAGCTGCTTACCTAGATTCCGGAACCTGGGCAACTGCTGCTATAAAAGAAGCAAAAAACTTTGGAGAAACTGTTGTTGTAGCTTCTTCAAAAGAAGAAAATTACAACCATATTCCAAAAGGTTACACAATTCCTAGTGATGCTGATTATTTTCACTGCACTAGTAACAATACTATTTTTGGAACTCAAATGAAAGATTTCCCAGCAACTAATGTTCCAGTTGTTTGCGATATGAGTTCTGATATTTTTTCACGTGATTTAGATTTCTCTAAATTTGATTTAATCTATGCCGGAGCTCAAAAAAATATGGGGCCTGCAGGAACTACTTTAGTAGTTGTTAAGGAAGAAATCTTAGAGAAATCAGGAAGAACTATTCCAAGTATGTTAGATTACGCTAAACATATTAAAGCAGAAAGTATGTACAATACTCCTCCTGTTTTTGCAGTTTATGTTTCGTTATTGACTTTACAATGGATCAAAGCTAAAGGCGGAGTTGCTGCTGTTGAGAAATTAAACGACGCAAAAGCCGATTTACTTTATGCTGAAATCGACAGAAACCCATTATTCAAAGGTGCTGCAGCGGTTGAAGATCGTTCTAAAATGAATGTTACTTTCTTATTAAACAACGCTGATCATACAGCTACGTTTGACGCTTTATGGAAAGAAGCAGGAATTTCAGGATTGCCAGGACACCGTTCTGTGGGTGGTTACAGAGCTTCTATTTACAACGCTATGCCTATCGAAAGTGTTCAGGTATTGGTTGATGTAATGAAAGCTTTGGAATCTAAAGTTTAGTTTTCAGTTTTCAGTCTCAGTTTTCAGTAAACGTGAGACTAAAAACTGAGACTGAGTACTAAAGTCCTAGCCCCGATAGAAGTGGAAATCCTTTTTTGTTTTTCCTTTAAAAACAAAAAAGATTGCAACGAATAGTGGGATTAGCTCCAAAACAAAAAAAAAGAAAAAATTATAATATATGTTTATCATCTGATCTATACGATTAACCGATTAAACAAATAAACACATAAACTATAATGAAAGTATTAGCAAATGACGGAATTTCTAAAAGTGGAATTCTAGCCTTAGAAAAAGGTGGATTTGAAGTTATAACTACAAAAGTAGCTCAGGAACAAGTGGCTAATTTTGTGAATGAAAATAATGTTGACGTAGTTTTAGTTCGTTCTGCAACTAAAGTTCGTAAAGATATTATCGATGCTTGCCCGGGACTTAAAATTATTGGTCGTGGTGGTGTTGGTATGGATAATATCGATGTTGATTATGCAAAAAGCAAAGGAATTCACGTAATTAATACGCCGGCTTCATCATCAGAATCTGTTGCTGAATTGGTATTTGGACACTTGTTTTCTGGTGTTCGTTTCTTACATGATTCAAACAGAAATATGCCTCTTGAAGGGGATTCAAACTTTGATGGTTTGAAAAAAGCTTACGCAAACGGAACTGAATTAAGAGGCAAAACTTTAGGTATTGTTGGTATTGGTCGTATCGGGCAAGCTACAGCAAAAATGGCTCTTGGTTTAGGTATGAAAGTTATCGCTGCAGATAGTTTTATTCCGCAAGTAGATGTAAAAGTTGAGTTTTTTGATGGTCAGTCTATCACAACTACAATTGTTTCTCAATCATTAGAATCTTTATTTAAAGAAGCTGATTTTATTACATTACACGTTCCTGCTCAGGATGGTTACATCATTGGAGAAAAAGAATTGGCGATCATGAAAGATGGTGTTGGAATCGTAAACTGTGCTCGTGGTGGTGTTATTGACGAAGTTGCTTTAGTAAAAGCTTTAGACTCAGGAAAAGTTGCTTTTGCTGGTTTAGACGTTTTTGAAAGCGAGCCAAAACCAGAAATGGCGATCTTAATGCATACTAAAATTTCGTTGACTCCACACATTGGAGCTGCAACTGGAGAAGCACAAGACAGAATTGGAACAGAATTAGCGTCACAAATTATTACTTTGTTGAGCTAAGAAACAATAGATTAAATTTGATTAAAGGGATTTACTACGTACCTGTAGTAAATCCCTTTCTTTTTCATACTTTCGCAAGCTCTTAAAAGTATGATATGAATATGAACAAAAAAAGTTCTAGACGTAAGTGGATCATTCGACTGATTCTATTCACAATTGTAATTACTTTATGTTGTACCTCTATCTTTGGTAATATATTTTCGCTTATTATCGAAAAAGAATATTTTATTCCTGAGCAATCTTCCATTTTTACTTTTAATGAAACTGTTGGCAATGAAGGCTCAAGCGATGTTTGGAGATATGGAGAAGATTATAGCAACTATTATTTCAATCTGAGCACATTTAGTAATGATGTTCTGTTTTTTCCTAAAAAGAACATTGATAATTGTCCCGGATTTAATCCCGAAGACATTACTACTTGGTGCAAAGTAAGAGTGCCAAAATACTAAATCTTAACATTGGCTTTAATTTAAAGTCACATAAATAAAGTTTTGTATAATTTCTCGAATTTGTCGAACCGAGTAATTAAAAAATAGATTAACTTTAGAGGTATTTATTATTATTTTGTAGTAAATACCTTTCTTTTTTTAGTAATTTTGTCGTTTAATCTAAATCTAAAAATCATGTTTGAACAATTAACACAATTAGTACAACAATACGGAGGCGATGCTGTTGTGAACAACTCTGCTATTCCAAATGAGCACAATGAAGCTGTAATCAGCGAAACGAGTTCTTCAATTTTTGCAGGATTGCAAAAAATTGCTTCAGAAGGTGGTGGCGAACAACTTGCAAGTTTATTTAGCGGAACATCATCGATAGACAGTTCTAATCCGGTTGTGCAGCAAATAACACAACAAGTGACAGGAAATCTTGGAGAGAAATTTGGATTAAGCAGCGAAGCTTCTTCTGGTGTTGCAGCAAGCATGATTCCGCAGATTTTAAGTTCATTAGTAAACAAAGCCAAAGATCCAAATGACAGTAGTTTCAATATTTCGGATATTATTGGAGCTATTTCCGGAAACGGCGGACAAGCTTCGGGAATTATGGATACAATAAACAAATACGGAATGCAATTTGGTTTGGATCAAAACGCTGACGGAAAAGTAGATGTAGCAGACGCAATGGCGCTAACAAAAAGTGGCGGATTAAGCGGTTTGCTTGGGAAATTATTTGGAAAATAGGTTTCTTTTAAGACACTAAGGTTCTTAGGTACTAAGTCGCTAAGATTTTGAACCTTAAAATATAAATTATATTAAAAAAGCTATTTACTTAAATTGTAAATGGCTTTTTTTTATAAAAATCCAAAATGGCAAAGGTTTTGATATTCTAACTTTTAAATAAACTTAAATCTGTAAATCACGAATTACAAAGTGCTGTTAAATAACATTATAATTGGCTGATTTATTCGTAAATTTAAGCTTGAAACTAAAAAATCATGAAAAATTACGCTTATATAGTAGTTCTCTTATTTACGATTGTTGCGTGTTCGACGACTTCAAAAAATAATATTGCATCTAATAACAATCCTGGACATACTCCAAAAGTTGCGGTAAACGATACTGTGCGAATTGCCAATGATTCTCTTGAATACGAAGTTATTATTATTGACAATGGTTTTAGCACGTGGCTAGCTTCAACAGCACTTCCAAGAAATTATTATTCATTATCTTATCTGGAAATCAAAAATAGATTGTATGTAACTGAGTGGAATATCAGAGCTTCTCAACCCCAAAGATATAACCCGAATCTGTATGAAATGACGATCGATTACCGACCTGAAATTCATTACGGATATGAAGTAAATTACCTGATTTACAATTATATGATTTATTTTCAAAATACTTACAAACAAAAGCTTTCGGGTTACGTTCCAATGCGATAATCTTGCTATATTTGTAATTGTTATAAATAAAGCATGAATAGATTAAAGAAACGTTGGGGAATTACCTCAAATCTACAAGCCATTATCATTCTTATCGTTTTTGCCATTACTGGATCGGCATCTGCGTATTTGTCCAAACCTTTTTGCGTATGGCTTGGTATCACCAAAGAAGACTTTGGCGGTTGGTTTACTTTAATCCGTTTATTGATTATTTTTCCTATTTATCAGGTTTTATTAGTTGTAATAGGAACCATTTTCGGGCAATTTCGTTTTTTTTGGAATTTCGAAAAGAAAATGCTGAAAAATATGGGACTTGGATTTCTCTTCAAAAACTAAATATCCCTATCTGATTTCTGAAAGTAATACGTATAAATCCACGTTAATGTAAAAGACGGAATTATATCTGTAAAAGGCAATATCTCCTCAACAAAAGTCAAAATACCTGCCACTTTCCCTACTCGACCTTTATACATTCTGGTCATAATAAAAGCTGCAATTGGAGCCCAAATTATATCTCCAAATTCGGCAAATCCCAAAACAGAATAAGTTAACATTCCTATTCCGTCCAAAAGCAAACCTAGAATAAGTTTTCTGGTTCTTCCCTCACTTGTTATTCCTAAATCTTGCATCTTCTTCTATTTAGATATTATTCGAATTTAAACAGAATTAATTAAAGTAATTTATTTTTAAAGTTGTTTTTCTTGTTTAATTTCAACATCCTTAAAAGATTAACTTTAACTAATTTCCTTTTTTCTTTTTCTCCATTACTGCAAATAATACGCCAAAATTTCCATCAGTCTGAATCCAATTTTCTGACGGAACATATGCTCTTGACACAAATCCATCGAGATACAATGCATTTTTACATCCCAAGCTTTTAAAATAATTGGCGAAATCGTAGAAATTGATTTCTTTTTTAGACAATACAAATACTACTTTTCCGTCTGGTAAAATTCCAACTCCATTTCTAATATTCAAATTAGCCGACCCTTTCTTAAAATCAGGATGAATTTCACCATCAATCACCAACATTGGTCCGGATTGTGTCGCGTATTCTATTTTACCGTTATTTTTAAATTTTTCAGTTGTAGAAATTTCAGCCATTTTTCCGGTTGTTAAATAAAATACTCCGTTAGGTTTCAAATAGAAATTTCCTTCGGCTTTAGTTGTATCTAATGGAGATAAAACCTTCTTTTTTTCGATATAAAGACCTTGTGGAGAATTGTCCTTTTTATACATTCCTCCATTCATCGCAAAACTTAGTGATAAATTATTCTTTTCTGTCCAATTTTTCAGATTTAGAATACTTCCAAAATTTTGTCCGTTCTCATTTTTCCAATACAATTTCAAATCTTGCTTTTTAAGATCTACTTTATAGACTACAAATTGATCTTGAGTATATAGTTTTGCATTGACAAAAATTGCAAGCACAACTATTGCTAATACCAGAATTCCAAGTTTTAATTTCATTCTTTATATAGTTTATTATAAATCTAAAATAAAAAACCTAATAATCATTTATATCAATCTCTTCTTAAAATTCTGTTAGATGACATTTTTATATCGGGAGAATCTTTGTTTCTTTGTAGAAACAGTTTCAAAATGATACACGCAAAAAATATACATAAATTCTACGACCAACTTGAAGTTCTTAAAGGAGTTGATTTGCATATTAAAAAAGGAGAAATTGTTTCTATCGTTGGTGCTTCTGGTGCCGGAAAAACGACTTTATTACATATTTTAGGTACACTTGACAAACCTTCGAAAGCTGACACAGATAGTTCTTTGACTATAAATGGTCAAAATGTTTTGGGTTTCAATGATAAAGCGTTATCAAAATTCCGAAATTTAAATCTAGGTTTCATTTTTCAGTTTCACCAGCTTTTACCTGAGTTTACAGCTTTAGAAAATGTTTGTATTCCAGCTTATATTGCAGGAAAAAAACCGTCAGAAACAGAAGCTGAAGCTAAAAAATTATTGACTTTCTTAGGATTATCACATCGAATCGATCATAAACCAAACGAACTTTCCGGCGGAGAACAACAACGTGTTGCCGTTGCAAGAGCGCTAATTAATAAACCGGACGTTATTTTTGCCGATGAACCTTCCGGGAATCTCGACACACATTCTGCCGAAAATTTACATCAATTGTTCTTTCAGCTTCGTGACGAATTTGGACAGACTTTTGTCATCGTAACTCACAACGAAGAACTTGCAAATATGGCCGATAGAAAATTGGTAATGGTTGATGGTTTAATTAGTAATTAGGAGCTATTTCCTGCTATCCGCTCTATCTTTTCCTTGCTAAAGAAGCAAGAAAAAGGATGCCGCTTTTATCAGGGCTAGGCTTTACAATAATAATTACCTTTTATTAAATTATGACTAAAAAAGAACTTAAAGAATTTCTCGACGAAAAAGTCATTCAATATAACAATCAGGATTTCATTGAAAGTGATCCTGTACAAATTCCGCATTTATTTTCTCAAAAAGAAGACATTGAAATCGCAGGTTTCTTAAGCGCTACAATCGCTTGGGGAAATCGTAAAATGATTATCAAAAACTCTCATCAAATGATGGAATTAATGGGAAACACGCCTTACGATTTTGTCATGTCTCATTCTGATGAAGATTTAGAAAGACTAGAAAGCTTTGTTCATCGCACCTTTAACGGGAAAGATTTTGGAGGTTTCATAAAAGGTTTACAACACATTTACAAAAACCATAACGGTTTGGAAGCTGTTTTTGCTAAGAATCAGGAAAAAGATAGTTTGCAAAAAAGTATCAGCGAATTCAAAAAAATCTTTTTTGAAATTGATCATTTACCACGAACTCAAAAACACATTTCAGATCCTTTAAACAATTCTGCGGCAAAAAGAATCAATATGTATTTGCGATGGATGGTTCGTCAGGACACAAAAGGCGTTGATTTAGGAATCTGGAAAACCATTTCTCCTTCTGCATTATCTTGTCCGCTAGATGTGCATTCCGGAAATGTTGCCAGAAAATTAGATTTGCTTTCGCGAAAGCAAAATGACGGGAAAGCTTTGGCCGAATTAGATTTAAAATTGCGAGAAATGGATGCAAAAGATCCTGTTAAATATGATTTTGCCCTTTTTGGATTAGGAGTTTTTGAAGGATTTTAGCCTCAAAACCAATAGATTTCATTAGTTTTTTTGCTTTTTTTTTCGTAATATTACCATACAAAAGCCTTTTTGTATGGAACATTTTATTTTCGATTTAAAATATTACATCATTCCGTCTTTCTTAATTGTAACCTTATCTTTAGCTGTTATTCTAGTATTGAATAGAGTCTATTATCAATATAATTTGCCTTCCAGACATCTTATTATTCGCAAATCCGAAAAATTTCTGACCGAAATTACCTTATCGAGACCGGACAAAAATATTTTAAAATACAAAATCGCCAAATTCAAATCTGAAATCCCGATACATCGTACGTGGTGCAAAGAAATGCTCATTGACGATATGATCAGAATGAAAAGTAATCTAAAAGGACAAACTGCCAAAAATATTCTGATTATTTACAAACAACTCAATTTAAACCATTACTCAGCAAGTTTAATTAGGGATTTTAGAAAATATAAAAAGCGCGAAGGAATTTATCATTTTCAATCTTTGGGATACAAACCCGGAATTTCATTAATAAAAAAGTATTTACAACATCCCAATAAAGTTATTCGGTCCAATGCCAATATTGCTTATCTGGCTTTAACAAAAGGCGATTGGCAGGCAATTGATAATATTCCCGTTAAGGTTTCGATCATCACGACAATAAAAGTCATGGATGTTTTACATTCAGAAAAAATACCAATTCCGCCACAAATAGATCTTTGGATAGAATCAGAAAACCCTACTATTCTAAAGTTGGCGATTATGACAATGGTTTTTTATAATTACACCAACAAATCTGCCCAAATAATAAAGTTGCTTCATCATGAAGATAAAGCACTAAAAATCGATGTTATTACTGCAATTCAAGATCTATTTTTAGAAGAAGCCGAAGACGAATTGATTAAAATTTTCCCATCCGAATCTATCGAAATTCAAATAGAAGTTCTAGACGCTCTTTCTGTAGTAGGTTCGAAAAAAACGATTGCTTTTCTCAAAAATGAAATCGAAAAACAAGAGATAAAAGATATAAAATTAAAAATGGTATTTTGCCTAAACAAGCTTGATCCAAAAGGTCTTGACACTTTAGGCGCGCACGATCCTGACACGCAAAAAATGATTAATCACACTAGAAAATTACATCTATGATACATGATTTTCTATATTATCTTATTCGTGTTTATGATATTTTTGTAGCCTGTTTTTCGATTGGTTACATTTCATTTTATATATTTCTTTCTATTTTATCGTATTGGGCGATTATAAAACATTTAAAATATCAAAAATATCTCGAAGAAGAAGTTCTCATTCGGTCCAATCACATATTAGGCGTTTCTATTGTGGCTCCGGCGTTTAATGAAGGTGTAAACATCGTATATAATGTAAAATCACTTCTTTCGCTGACCTATCCAAAATTTGAAATCATTATCGTAAATGATGGAAGTTCTGATAATACACTCGAAAAATTAATAACCGAATTTGATCTCGTTAAAATTGACTTTTATTATCAGGAAAAAATCGTAACGCAACCTGTTCGCGGACATTATAAATCGACAAATCCGGTTTATTCAAGATTATTAATAGTAGACAAAATAAACGGAAAAAGTAAAGCCGACGCTTCAAATGCCGGAATAAATTCTTCGCAATATCCTTTGTTTTTATGCACTGATGTTGATTGTATTTTAAAAAGCAATACAATTTTAAAGCTTGCAAAACCGTTCATGGAAAACGAAACTCGTGTTATTGCAACCGGAGCAGGAATTAGAATTTCAAATTCATGCGACATCAAAGAAGGCTTTTTATATAAAGTACATTATCCTAAAGAATGGTATCCGCGTTTTCAGGAACTCGAATATGTACGATCTTTTTTATTTGGGCGAATGGCTTGGAGCCAAATAAACGGATTATTATTGGTCTCAGGCGGACTTGGAATGTTTGACAAAGATATAGTTATAAAAGCCGGCGGATATTGGCATCAGTCTTTAGGCGAAGACATGGAACTTATAACGCGCATGAGAAAATACATGCATGATACAAAAGAAAATTTTTTGATAAAATACATTCCGGAATCGCTTTGCTGGACAGAAGTTCCAAGCACGAGAGAAATATTCTTAAGGCAACGCATTCGTTGGGCACGAGGATTGGTTCAAACCTTGTATTTGCATCGAAAAATGTTTTTAAATCCAAAATATGGACGAACAGCATTCGTGGTTTTACCGTTCTTTTTTAGCTTTGAATTCTTGGTTCCAATTATCGAATTTACTGGTATAATTACCTTAATTGCAAGTTTTGTCTTTGGTATAATAAACTTTCAATTTCTATTTCTTATTAGTTTCTTAGTGTATCTTTTTTATTTGTCAATAACCATAATATCGATCTTAATTGACGAAATACTTTATAAGAGTTATGCCAGTTATAAAGAACTCATTACGCTTATTGGAATGGCAATTATTGAGCCTTTTGTCTATCATCCTATTACGATTTATGCTTCGCTAAAAGGATATTGGCATTTTTTTAGAAAAAAAGAACAAAAATGGGGCGTCATGGTTCGCAAAGGTTTTGAGTCACCCGCTAAAAAATAATTTGATTATGAAAAATAGTAAACTCTTAAATATAACCAAGCTGCTTTTTTGTTTGTTTTTACTTTCGAATCAAACTATTAAAGCACAAAAAATTGATACCGACAGTCTTTTAACGGTTGTAATAAAAGACATGAAAAGCGCACATCCTGATTATAAACTCAATATTCAAAGAGCTTTATTAGGAAAAAAACTTGCGCCGGATTATATAGATTTTTCTTTGGCGTTAGGTCGGAATTATGATTTAACAAAGCAAAAAGACAGCGCAAGATTCTACTACAACTATGTAATTGATAAAAACCCGAGATACGAAGACGCTTTTCTTTATCTGATAAACATGGATCTGGAAGATGAAAAATATGACGAAGCTCTAACCACAACTTACAAAGCAATTGATTTATATCCTGACAACAAAAATTTCAGACTTAAGAGAATTGAGCTTTATTCATTGCAAAATGATACCAAAAATGAAGCAAAATATCTTAAATCCATCAGGGCAAAATTCCCTCATGATCCGGACATAGAACAGCGACTTTTTGATTTATATTCTAAAACCAATATCGATCGCGTAGGCGCTTATTATAATCTGACCACAATTGATCGTGACGGAGTTGGTCCGTGGCATTTGTTCAGCGCAGATTATATGCATCAACGCACTTGGGGAAGTCTGATTGGCAGAGTTAGTTATGCCAAAAGACTTTCGTCAGATTTAGTTATGGCAAGCGGACTTCAGTTTGAGGCAGAATCTTATCTCTTTGCTAAAAAAAATAGTTACCAATATATTGATGTTGCTTACAGCAAAGACAGCGCTTTTCCGGAATGGAGATTGGGTTATTCGTATTTTCAGAATTTCAAAAAAGGCTGGGAAGCTGATCTGGGAGTTCGATATATTGTAATGCAGGATAATAGCGATTTAAAAACATTAAATATAGGAATAGGCAAATATTTTGGTTCTTATTGGCTAAATTTAAGATCATACATTCAAAAAGATAGTCCATCATTTATCTTAACGTCCCGTTATTATTACAAAACAAAATATGATTATGTGACTTTAATTGCAGGTTATGGAACTTCGCCAGACGATAGAACAAGAGCCGCAGAATATGATAGGAGAAAATCTTTAAACTCATATCGATTAAGTGCAGGATTTTATAAATTAATTCAGAACCACTATGTTTTTGGTTTTCTAATTACTGATAATGAACAGGAATACACCAAAAATAAATACCAAACCGAACTTGATTTTGCAGTTTTATTACAATATAAATTTTAAACATCATGAAGAAAAAGTATCACGTATATCTACAGTTTCTCTTTTTTTTCATGTTTACCTTCAATATGATGGCACAATCTGAAATCATTATAACCGAAAAAAACAAAATTATTGCTGCTTCTGAAAACACACAGCAAGCAGCAAAAATTTTGAAAACATATCTGGATAAAGCCTTCAAAAAATCTTTTGAAATTTCATCTGAAAATAAAAAAGACAATACTTCATCAGAAATATTTTTAGAAATTTCGAATACTGAAAAACTTAATCCAAATGAATTTATCCTAAAAAGTGACTCGAAATCAATTTATTTAATTGCTCAAAATCAAAAATACCTTCGTTATGCCGTTTACAGTTTACTTGAAATTTGGGAGTTTAGAAAGTTTACTTCCTCAGAAACTTATATTCCGAATTTAACGCAAGTTGCTTTTACAAAAAATACAAGCAAGATCGAAAAACCTTCTTTTGATTACAGAGCGATTTTTTATCCGGATTGTTATGATGAAGATTTTAGAGATTGGCACAAACTTGATTGGCAAGTTGATGATTTTGGTATTTGGGGACATTCTTTTAGCATGCTTGTTCCGGCAAAAGAATATTTTAAAACTAATCCGAAGCTTTTTGCTTTATACGAAGGGGAACGAAATACAGAATCATTATGTATGACAAATGATACAGTTGTCGATTTGGTTGAGAAAAAAATGGCGAAAATTATTGCTGAAACTCCAAATGCGCAATTCTATTCTATAAGTCAAAACGACGATGTTGTTTATTGTGAATGCACAGAATGCCGAAAAATAAACCAGAAATATGGCGGTCCTCAAGGTTCATTATATTACTTTTTAAATAAAATTGCCGCTCATTTCCCTAAAACAAAAATTACAACGCTCGCCTATCTTCACACGCTAAAACCGCCTGTAAATTTAAAAATTGAACCTAATATTTATACTATTTTCTGCCCAATTGAGCTAAACAGAGGAAAAGCACTTACGGCTCAAAACGCACCGACATTTGTAAAAACACTTGAAAACTGGAGCGCAACTTCTCCGCATTTATTTCTTTGGGATTATACCGTGCAATTTTCAAATTATATTTCGCCATTTCCGAATTTAGAACCTTTTCAGAGCAATTATAAACTCTTCAAAAAGAATAAAGTCAAAGGAATATTTGCTCAGGGATATGCAGATGTACCAGGAGATTTCTCAGAATTAAGACAATATCTTTTAGCCAAATTAATGTGGAATACTGACATTAATATCGAAGCTACAACTGCCGATTTTTTACGAGGTTTTTATGGCAAAGCCGCGCCATTTGTAAACAAGTACATAAATCTTTTGGCAGAATATCAAAATAAAAGCAATGCTAATTTAGACATTTATTCTGGTCCGGTTCAAGCCCGAAATACGTTTCTAACGCCCGAAGCAATGGATCAATATGATCAATTATTAGAGCAAGCTTCAAATGCTGTAGAAACAGATTCAGTTTTAAGTATGCGCATTCAAAAATTAAGATTAGCACTTGAATTTGCCTTTTTTGAGCAATCTAAGTTTTATGGAAAAAACCAACACGGAATGTTTGTCGTAAATAATAAAGGAGAAAAAATAGTTCGTGAAGGACTAAGTGAAAGAGTTTTGAAGTTCTCGAAATCCTGTAATGATTTTGGAATTTACGAACTGAGCGAAGGAGGACTTTCTCCTGATAATTATTATAAAGAATGGCTGGAAATCTGTAAAAACACTACAAATCACTTAGGCGAAGATTTAAAAGTAAATTTTATTACACAACCTTCAAATGAGTTTAAAGGAAAAGGAAGTTACAGTTTAGTGGATGGAAATCGAGGTTTTAAAGATTTCAATATCAACTGGATTGGCTGGTACGAAAACAATCCGGAATTTGAAATTGAAACAAAAAACTTAAACTTTAATACTTTAAAATTAAATTTCCTGAACGATCAGAGACATTGGATTTTTCTACCAAAAAAAATAAAAGTCTATGGTTTTAAGAATCAAAAATGGAATCTCTTACAAGAATTGAGTGGTGAAATTTTAACAGAAACCAACGAAATTACAACAAAATCATGGGAAACTAAAAATCAAGACTTTAGTAGTTTTGCCAAGATAAAAGTGATTGTAGAAAACCAAACAGAAATACCCGTTTGGAGAAAACGAAAAAACAAAAAGCCAATGGTAATGTTAGACGAAGTAGAATTGTATAAAAAATAAACTTTAGAAATGGACACCGGTGAAAAAAAAATTATGATTATTGAGAATGATGAAATGACAATTGAAATTCTAAAATTCATTTTCAAAAAAGAAGGCTATAAAATAAGTATCGCAAAAGATGGCATCAATGCCATAGAGCGCATGGCGACAATTATGCCGAATCTTGTTATAACAACGATAACAATTCCGTTAAAATCCGGACTGGAAATTATCAGTTATATCAAAAAAAATTTCAAGGACATTCGTGTTGTTGCACTTTCGTCACTTGGCGAAGAAGAAAATACTGTCGAAGAAGCTTTTGAATTGGGAGTTGATGATTTTATTGCTAAACCGTTTAATCCAAACGAACTTTTATTGCGAATAAAACGTTTTTTATAGCATTTAAAACTCTATTTTTGAGAAATACGAATGCCCCAAGCTTTCGTAATTTCTAAGAAGTATCGATTTTTCAGCTATTTATAGCTATCTTTGCACAAAATTTAATGCAAATGAGCACTTTCGAAAAATTCAATCTTCCAAAATCAGTACAAAAAGCAATCGACGAATTAGGATTTGTTACGCCTACTCCTATTCAGGAAAAATCTTTTTCAGTTATTATGTCTGGTCGGGATATGATGGGAATTGCGCAAACCGGTACCGGAAAAACATTTGCTTATTTATTACCCCTTTTAAAATTATACAAATTTACCCCAACCAATACGCCTAAAATTGTAATTCTGGTTCCAACTCGTGAATTAGTAGTTCAGGTTGTTGAAGAAGTTGAAAAACTTACCAAATACATGTCTGTTAAAACGCTTGGTATTTTTGGTGGAGTAAATATTAATACACAAAAAAAAGCTGTTTACGAAGGTGTTGACATTTTAGTTGGAACGCCTGGTAGAACAATGGACTTAGCTTTGGATGCGGTAATTCGTTTTGATGAAACTCAAAAATTAGTAATTGATGAGTTTGACGAAATGCTGAATCTTGGTTTCCGTACACAATTAACAGCGCTTTTAGCGATGATGAAAACCAAACGTCAAAACATTTTATTCTCTGCAACAATGACTGATGAAGTTGATGCTGTTTTGAATGACTTTTTTGATTTTCCTGAAGAAGTAACACTTGCTGCGTCAGGAACTCCGTTGGAAAACATTACTCAAATTACTTATAATGTTCCAAACTTTAATACTAAAGTAAATCTGTTGAAACATTTATTAGAAACAAACGAAAGCATGGAACGTGTTTTGGTTTTTGTAAATAATAAAAAGATCTCGGATATGCTTCATACCCGAATCGAAGAACATTTCGAAGGTCAGTTTGGAGTAATTCACTCGAATAAATCTCAGAATTATCGTTTGAGCACAATGGCTGAATTCCAGGAAGGAAATCTTCGCGGACTAATTACTACAGATATTATGGCGAGAGGTTTGGATATTTCGAATATCTCTCACGTTATTAACTTCGAACTTCCTGAATTTCCTGAGTTGTATATGCACCGAATTGGTCGTACAGGTCGTGCAGATGCTACAGGAACCGCAATTAGCTTTATCACGCCTCGTGAAGAAGAGTTTAAAGTTGAAGTTGAAGTTTTAATGAATCAGGAACTTGAAATAGCAGAATTTCCAGAAGAAGTAGAAATTTCATCTAAGCTAATTGAACCTGAAAAAGACAAACAACCAATTAAATTTTTAATGAAAAAGCAAACCCTAAAAGGTGAAGGTGCTTTTCATGAAAAAGATAAAAAGAATAAGAAAGTCAACTTAGGCGGGCCTTCAAAAACAAAAAAGAAAACCCACGGATCTGTCAATCGAAACATGTTGAAAACGAGAGATAAGAAAAGAAAAGATAAGGATAAATAGGTCTTTTTAAGGTTCTGAGGTACTAAGGTACTGAGATTCTAAGGCTAAAAAAAGCGGAATTAAGTTATTTCTTAATTCCGCTTTTTTTTAGCTTTTTTTATTTTAAACTTAGAACCTTAGCAACTTAGTACCTTAGAACCTTTAGATTAAATTTTCGTAAAAACCAACCCAACCGGAGAACACAATTCTATTTTTTTTCCGGTATCAGTTATTTTTCCTGTTGCTTTGTCTCTTTTGAATATTATAATATCGTTTGTGTATTGATGTCCTACTAAAAGATAATTTCCTATTGGATCAATCGCGAAATCTCTTGGACCTTTTCCTAAAGTACTAACCTGTTCAACTAAGTTAATCGCTCCATTTTTAAGTATTTTGTAAACTGAAATTGAATTTGCATCTACACGATCTGAAACATATAAAAAGTTTCCGTCAGGCGAAATTTTTATTGCAGCGGCACCAGTTCCTCCGGTAAAGCCTTTTGGTAAAATACTTGTTTCAGCAATCTTTTTTAAACTTCCTGATTTATCATAACTAAAAGTCGTCAAAGTAGCGTCTAATTCCTGAATCAAGTAAACAAATTTGCCGTCTTTGCTAAAAGTTAAATGTCTTGGACCACTTCCTGGTTTTACATCAACACTTCCTTTTAAAGTCAACATTTCGTTTGCCGAATTTGGATTGTATTTGTAGACAAAAACTTTATCCAAACCTAAATCATTAGACAAAACAAACTTTTTATCCGGTGAAAAAACAGCCATGTGTACGTGCGCTTTTTCCTGACGCGCAGCATTTGGTCCTTTTCCTTCATGCTGAATTAATTGTTGTACTTCGGTAATACTTCCATCTGTTTTTTTCTTAAAAACAACAAGGCTTCCACCAGAATAATTAGAAACAATTACATTTTTATCATCATTTATTATATGACAAGGATCAGCGCCTAAAGCATCGTTTTTATTTAAAAAACTAACTTTTCCTGATTTTGAATCATATTTAAAAGCACTTACCGCACTTTCCTTTCCGTTTTCGTTTACGGCATATATAAATTTATTATCTGCAGAAACCGATAAATAACTTGGACTAATTACATTTTCAGATGAATTCTTTAATTTAAAATTTCCTGTTGAAGCATCAAATTCATAAACGTAAATTCCGTTGCTTTGACAAGTATTCGTATAAGTTCCTACCAATAAATTGAATTTGTTCTGCGCTTGTAAGTTTGTAAAAGCAAAAACCGCAAAAAGCAGTATATATAATCTTCTCATATTTTTAATTTGTTTTTTTGAATATGCTAAAATACTCAATAATATCTTTCGCAAACCCATTATTTATTACAAAAGAATTCTCAAAAGTTACATTTTTCAAACTACTGGACTCAAAAAATTAAACCATATAAGTGATATAAGTCCATTTAACTTTTGCGCAAATAAAACTCTACTTATAATATCTTACATTACTTATATGGTTTAAATAATATTACCTGTAAGGTTTGACTAAAAATTTGTATTTTTGACCAGCATCTACAAAACGTAGTGAAATAAATCTAAGCCGGAATGCATTTTAAACACCCCGAGATTCTATACTTTCTGTTTTTATTGATTGTTCCAATTTTGGTACATTTATTTCAATTACGACGTTTCAAAATCTCGTATTTCACCAATGTTCGCTTCTTAAAAGAACTTGCTGTACAAACTCGAAAAAGTTCAAAAATCAAAAAAAGACTTTTATTAGCAACTCGTTTATTGTTGATAACGTGTATTATTTTGGCTTTTGCCCAACCTTTTTTTGAAGCCAAAGACAGTAAAAATGCTTCAAACGAAATGTATATCATTCTGGATAATTCGTTTAGTATGCAAGCCAAAGGAAAAAAAGGTGAATTATTAAAACGTGCGGTTCAGGAATTATTAGAAAACACGCCAGAAACTACACAATTCTCCTTGTTAACCAACACAGAAAATTACTGGAATACAGATATAAAATCTTCTAAAAGTGCTTTACAAAATCTAAATTATAGCGCAACTCCTTTTGAACTTCCGTCAATTATGGCGAAGATTAAAGCGCATAAATCGGCACATAAAAAAGATATTATTATTATTACAGATGCTATTGGTTTGGCTGAAAAAGATGTAAAAAATATTGATAGCGGTGAGAAACCATATTTTATCATTCCTGAAGCGGAACAAAAAAATAACATTGCAATTGACAGTGTTTTTATCAATCAGACTTTAGAAAATTTCTATGAAATAGGCGTTAATTTATCTGCTTATGGAGAAGATTTCAAACCCGTTTCGATGGCATTATATAATAAGGATAAATTAATTGCTAAAACGATTATCAAGTTTGACACGAAGAAAAAGAAAATCAATTTTACAATTCCAAAAGAAGCTTTTCATGGATATGTAACAATTGAAGATAATGGTTTGACTTATGATAACAAACTATATTTCAGCATTTCAAAAACTAAAAAAACGAATGTTATTAGTATAGGAGAACCTGAAAAAAGCAATTTCTTGTCCCGAATTTATACTTCACAAGAGTTTAATTACAACAATTATTCGATAAGTAATTTAGATTATAACAGTCTGGACAAACAAAATACAATTATCCTAAATGAATTGACTGAAATTCCTCAGGCATTGCAAACTACTTTAAAAGCTTTTGTTACCAAAGGTGGAAATCTGGTTGTAATTCCTTCTGAAAAAAGTTCGGTTTCAAATCTAAATACTTTTTTAGCCAATTTCGGAAAAGTCCAATTTGAATCTCTTGAAAATAAAAGCAAATTAATTACCAAAATAAACTTCGATCATCCTTTGTTTTCGGGTGTTTTTGAGAATAAAATTACCAATTTTCAATATCCAAAAACAACTAATTCATTTGTCATTTCGAGTCCATATCCGGCTGTTTTGTCTTATGAAGATCAAAGTGTATTTGTAACTGCGATTCAAAATCCAGTTTCAGGAATTACCATTTTTTCGGCACCAATAAATACGACAAATTCTAATTTTCAGCAATCTCCTTTAATTGTTCCTTTATTTTATAAAATGGGACAAAACAACCAAAAAACGGGTGTAAATGCCTTAACAATTGGCAACAATCAGCCTTATTTTGTGGATGTTTTATTGACAAAAGATGCTATTCTGGAAGTAAAAGGAAACGAAGATTCTTTTATTCCGATTCAGCAAATATTGAATAACAAAGTCAAATTAACGTTCAATGATTTCCCTGAAACAGCTGGAAATTACAGTATTTTTGATAAAAAAGAATGGGTTGAAAACCTGAGTTTCAACTACAAAAGAAGTGAAAGCGATTTAAGTCAAATCAACACAAATGTAGTTTCAGATTTTAAAACTGCTGATACTATTTCGACCATTTTTAATACACTACAAACTGAGCGAACAGACAGCCAAATTTGGAAATGGTTTGTTATCTTTGCACTGTTATTTTTAGCATTAGAAATGGCGATCATCAAATTTGTAAAGTAATTTTCGAGTTTACTTTTTAACCATTTTACTTTTTACAAAAATCATTTTACGATTTCAGTACAAAATAAATTTATCTACATATGAAAATAATCATCAGAAGCGCCAAAATTATCGATTCAAAAAGTCCGTTTCACAATCAGACAGTTGATCTTTTAATTTCAGATGGTTTAATAGAAAAAATAGGATCTTCACTTCCTGAAAACAAGGAAGCAACTGAGGTAAAATTTGATAATTTACATCTTTCACAAGGTTGGTTCGATAGCAGTGTTTCTCTTGGAGAACCAGGTTATGAAGACAGAGAAACAATCGCAAACGGATTAAATGTTGCCGCAAAAAGTGGTTTTACGGCAATTGCTTTACAACCCAACTCGTTCCCTATTATTGACAATCAATCGCAGGTAAATTTTGTAAAAAATAAAGCAAATGGCTTTGCAACCGAACTTTTCCCAATTGGAGCTTTAACAAAAGCCAGCGAAGGAAAAGATATGGCAGAATTATTTGACATGAAAAAAGCCGGAGCAGTTGCTTTTGGAGATTACAATAAAAGTATCGACAACGCTAATCTTTTAAAAATCGCTTTACAATATGTACAGGATTTTGATGGTTTAGTAATCACATATACACAAGATGCTAATCTAAAAGGAAATGGCGTTGCAAATGAAGGAATCGTTTCTACAAAATTAGGACTGAAAGGAATCCCAACTTTAGCAGAAGAATTACAAGTAGCGAGAAACTTATTTCTTTTAGAATATACCGGAGGAAAACTTCACATTCCGACAATTTCGACAGCAAAATCTGTTGAATTAATCAAAGAAGCAAAAGCAAAAGGATTAAATGTAACGACAAGTGTATCTGTACATCATTTGGTTTTAACCGATGAAAAATTAGAAGGTTTTGATACTCGTTTTAAAGTTACACCTCCGTTAAGAACTGAAAACGACAGACAAGCTTTATTAAACGGAGTTAAAGACGGAACAATTGATCTGATCACGTCTGATCATAACCCAATTGATATTGAATTCAAAAAAATGGAATTTGATACCGCAAAAAATGGAACTATTGGCTTAGAAAGTGCTTTTGGAGCTTTACTTACTGTTTTACCTCTTGAAACTATAATCGAAAAATTAACTTTAGGAAAAGCAATTTTCGGAATCGAAAACAACTCAATTGCCGAAGGTTTTAAAGCTAACTTCACTTTCTTTACTCCGGAAGGGAAATCAACTTTTACAAAAGAAAATATCCTTTCAAAATCTAAAAATTCTGCCTTTTTAGGAACTGAAATAAATGGTTCTGTCTACGGAATTTTAAACCAAAACCAACTTGTTACATCTAAATAATTAAAATGAATAATTCAATAGAAGAGGGAAAATCAATTGCAATTACCAGTTATATTTTGATTATTGGTGTTTTGATCGCGATGTCTATGAACTCTGAAAATAAAAATAGTTTTGCTTCTTTTCATATTCGCCAAGCTTTGGGATTGTCGCTTACTTTTATTTCTTTTGGAGCAATTATAAGCAACTTTGACAGCTTTATGATTACTTTTCCAATGTGGATTTGTATTTCTATATTATGGACTTATGGAATTTTTAGCGCTATTCAAGGGCAAATGAGACCTATTCCTTTAGTTGGAAATCTTTTTCAAAAATGGTTTAAAAGTATCGGATAGTAAAATTTTCCGTTTTTTAAATTCCAAAAAGAAATCCGTTAAAATCTGCGTTTTTGCTTGCAAATTCGTGTCATCCGTGTTCAAAATTTATACGCCGATAAAACGGATTCGCTAAAGCGAAAACGCGGATAAAAACAGATTTTATTATAACAATCTCAATAAGCTTTGTCAAAGTTTTAAACTTTGACAAAGCTGAAGACTTGAAACTGATACCGTCAACTTACATTTCACAACTCACATTTCACAAAATTCACAATTAAAAATGAATCTATCTTTAGAATATAAAATACAAGAACCAAAAGTTATCTTAGACAAAAATCCTGTTTTACTTTTATTACATGGATATGGCAGCAACGAAGAAGATTTGTTTTCGTTTGCAACTGAACTTCCAGATAATTATTATATCATTTCGGCAAGAGCACCTTATGATTTGCAATATGGAGCTTATGCTTGGTATGCGATCAATTTTGATGCTGATCAGAATAAATTTTCGGATAATGAACAAGCAAAAACTTCACGTGATTTAATCGCTACATTTATTGACGAACTGGTTTCTAATTATCCTATTGATGCTAATAACGTGACTTTAGTTGGCTTTAGCCAAGGTTCTATTTTGAGTTATTCTGTAGCGCTTTCTTATCCTGAAAAAGTTCAGAGAGTTGTGGCTATGAGCGGTTATTTTAATCACGAAATTATCAATGAAGGTTTTGAGAAAAATGATTTCAAAAACCTAAAATTCTTCGCATCGCATGGAACTGTAGATCAAGTAATTCCTATTGATTGGGCAAGAAAAACACCTGCAATTTTAGAAAAACTAAATATTCCTGTTACTTACAAAGAATATCCTGTTGGTCACGGTGTGGCTCCGCAAAACTTCTTTGATTTTAAGAATTGGCTGGCTTTATAGTATTCAGTTTTCAGTCGCAGTTTTCAGTTTGCATTTTCAAAAATTTCCAAAATTTAAAACTTTTAAAATTATGAATGTATCAAAACTTGATAATCCAGCATTAATATTAATAGATATTCAAAAAGGATTCAATAATATTGCGTATTGGGGCGGAGACCGAAATAATACAAATGCTGAAGAAAAAGCAGCAGAACTTCTTGAAATTTGGAGGGCTAAAAAATTACCTCTTTTTCATATTCAACATTGTTCTTCTATTCCAAATTCAATTTTGAACGAAGCAAATTCGGGAAATGAATTTCAGGATATTGTAAAACCTCTTGAGTTTGAAACTATCATCAAAAAGAACGTAAACAGTGCTTTTATCGGAACAAACTTAAAAGAGTTACTTGATGATGCAAAAATTACAACCGTTGTCATTGTAGGATTAACAACTGATCATTGCGTTTCTACAACTACAAGAATGGCAGGAAATTATGGTTATACTACTTATTTAATTTCTGATGCAACGGCAACTTTTAATAAAAAAGGTATAAATGGAGAGAATTTTTCTGCTGAAATGATTCACCAAACTACTTTAGCAAGTCTAAATGATGAATTTGCTCAGGTTGTTACTTCTGATTTTATCAAAAAAATCGTTTAAGCAATACAATATAAATCTTCTGATTTACTTTAGAAGATTCCCCCAAAAAAAAACCTAAAGATGAGAGAAATGCTTCTTACATCTTTAGGTCTTTTTTATTATTTTAAAAATTATAGAATTCTAAAATTATTGTCCGGTATAAATAATCTTACCTCCTTTTTTCAGGACATAACCTTTCCAGGGAATTAATTCATAATCGTCTTTTGTCCAGGAATCACCTTCTCCTTTTCTTTCTAAGATGATGGATTCTTTTTGCGTATCCAGAAAAAGTTCTGCTTTATTTCCGTCAAAAATTACGTAAGCAGCTGTTGTGTAAGATTTTCCGGTTTCTTCGGCGTGAGATAGTTTTGTACCTTCAAAAATACGAACACATTCTTTTTTAAGCGTTGACCACGTATAACCTGCCGAAGCTTTACATCCATGTGCGTCAGAATCTCCTCCAACAACAACTGGTTTTTCTTCTACTTTTTTATCCGGAGTTTTATTCTCTTCTGAAACTTTTTTTCCGCAAGAAAACGAAAGACCAACTAGAATGGAAAACAAAAATATCTTTTTCATAAGCTCTATTTTTTTATTTGATTATTCTAAAAACAGAACTTATTTGATTCTATTTTTGATATAACCAAGTCTGATTTACTTCAAAAGTAATCTTTTCATCTTGATCAACAAAATATTTTAACAAGACTTCTCCCCATAATTCGCCATTACTGTAATCTGCAATGATCCATCTGTGGTTTAAAATTTTTATTTTATTGATGATAAATTTGTTTGGACCTATTTTATCTTGTCCTGTATAAGGATTCCCATTTGGATTTGAATTCAGGTCTAATAATTTTTCGGTTACAACCGGAATCAATTTTTCGAATAAAATAACTTTCCCGCCTGAAGCACTATTATCAAAATAATTTTGTGCATTTTCATTGTGTTCTAACGAAAAATAATCTGCATCTGCCAGTTTTGTTGACACTAAATTGATACTATCTCTCAGCTTTTTGGTCGTTTTATCATATCTATCCTGCTCAAATTTTACTTCTCGGCTGTAAAACATATAAGTAAAAACATTCATTAATATCGCAAGGATAAAAAGGTAAAGCATTAAGGATTTTTTCATTTTTGTGTTATAATTAAATTGTAATTTCTAAATTGTCGTATGCCAGAAAAACGTTTTTAGGAAGTTGTTTCTGTACTTCTTCATGGAAACCTAAAACGTGGCTAATATGTGTTAAATAAGCAATTTCCGGCTGCACCAAATTTATAAAATCAAGTGCTTCCTGCAAATTAAAATGTGTATCGTGTGGTTCTACTCTTAAAGCATTTACAACCAAAACCTTAAGGTTTTTTAATTTCTCAACTTCTTCTTCTGCAATGGTCTTAACATCTGTTAAATAAGCAAAATCGTCTATGCGATATCCAAAAACCTGCAAATCTCCGTGCATTACATTTATAGGAATTGCCATTTTATCACCAACTGCAAATGGTTCGTTATTCACCACTTCAATGGTTTTAACACTTGGAGCGCCGGGATATTTGTTTACGGTTTCGAAAACATAATCAAAACGGCGTTTCAAATTATCAATTACCCTTTGATGTGCATAAACGGGGATTTCGCCCTGACGAAAATTAAACGGACGAATATCATCTAAACCTGCAGTATGGTCTGCATGTTCGTGTGTAAATAATATTGCATCTAATTTTTGACAGCCGCATGAGAGCATTTGCTGCCTGAAATCAGGACCGCAATCGATGACATATGAATGCTCGTTCCATGTAATCCAAATGGCTACTCTGAGCCTTTTATCCTTAGCATCAGTGCTTTTACAAACGGGATGATCGACTCCGATAATCGGAATACCTTGTGATGTACCAGTACCTAAAAAATATACCTTCAATTGAACTTATTTTTTTTACAAAAATAGGATTATTTCTCTTTCATTAGAAGCCTAATTTGCTAACTTTGTAACAAATCTATTTAAAATAAAATGGGTACAGAAATAAAACTCAAAGGTGACAAGGTCATCGAACAGATTCCTTCTATAAAAGACAAAGCTTTACGCATAAATTTAAACGAAAATATCTACGGAACATTTGCTGAAATTGGCGCTGGACAAGAAACAGTGAGACACTTTTTCAGATCCGGAGGTTCTTCCGGAACAATTGCAAAAGCGATGTCTGCCTATGACAAAGATTTTAGTGATGCGATTTACGGAATTGAAACTGACGGTCGCTACGTAACCGAAGAGCGTTTAAAAAAGATGCTGACTCTCGAAGGGCAGATCATCGAAGAACGTTTAAGCAGAGAAAAACATCCTACTAAACTTTTCTTTAGTTATGCCAATACGGTTGCAACTATAGATTTTGCAAAACAATTTAAAGGTCACGGTTGGGTTGGAATTCGATACCAAATTGAACCTGACGAGGCTTATAACGAAATTATCCTGCACATTCGTTTTAAAGAAACTGATGCAAGACTACAACAGGAAACGCTTGGAATTTTAGGTGTAAACTTAATTTATGGCGCTTTTTACAAATACAATGATCCTAAAAGATTACTACGCTATTTGTACGATCACTTGGATAAAGACCAATTAGAAATTGACACAATTAACTTCTCAGGACCTCGTTTTGCTGATGTTGATAACCGTTTAATGAGTTTACAATTGGTTAAAAACGGAATGACGGATGCCGTAATGTTTAACCCTGAAGGGAAAAATATTTTACCTGCTGCCATTTTATACAAAAAGAATCTTCTTGCTTTAAGAGGAAGTTTCCGTCCGGTTACGAAGGTAAACATGGACATGTACGAGAAATCGCTAAAAATGTTCCTTGACGAAAACAAGGTTGAAAAAGATAATACTTTGGTTGTTTTTGAAATTACACTTTCGAATTTACGTTCTGATGGTGAAATTGACGAACGCGATTTCATGGACAGAGCCGAATTACTTTGTTCGTTAGGTCAAACTGTTATGATCTCGAATTTCCAGGAGTATTATAAAGTTGTTGAATATTTTGCTAATTACACTAAGGCCAGAATGGGATTAGCAATGGGTGTAAACAACTTAGTAGATATTTTTGATGAGAAATATTATCGCCATTTAAGTGGTGGAATTCTGGAAGCTTTTGGAAAACTATTCTACAGAGATATGAAAGTTTTCTTGTATCCAATGTTAGATGAAAATGGAGTTCTAATGAATTCAACTAACTTAAAAGTACATCCTAGAATGAAAGAGTTATACAAATTCTTTAAATTCAATGGAAAAGTAGTTGATATTGCCGATTACGATCCGCATAATCTTGAAGTTTTCTCTCGCGAGGTTTTGAAAATGATCAATCAGGGAAAAACGGGTTGGGAACATATGCTTCCTTCCGGTATTGCCGAAATTATAAAAGAACATCACCTTTTTGGATATCATCCGCAGAAGGAATTAGAACAAAATACTTAGAAAGAAAGTCCCTTAATTGGGACTTTTTTTTGTTTTAGATTGAATGAAAATTTTACAGCAAAGTGCGCAAAGTTTTTTTGTTTTGGATTCTGGTTTGTAAAGAGAAAGTTCGCTAAGCTTTATGCTGATTAGGCTTAGCTGATTTTTTGGTGTGACAAATGGCACGCGGATTATACGGATTCGCTTTGCGAAAACGCGGATTTGTGCGGATTTTTCATCTTGTAAACTCAGGTTTTACGTTTTGATTTGAATAAAATTTTTACCGCAAAGTGCGCAAAGTTTTTTTTTGTTGTGGATTTTAGCTTGTAAAGGGAAAGTTCGCTAAGCTTTATGCTGACTAAGCTTTGCTGAGTTTCTGGTGTTATAAATAGTACGCGGATGACACGGATTCGCTTTGCGAAAACGCTGATTTGTACGGATTTTAATTGTTTTTACTTAAGTAACCATATAGTATGTCATTTCGAAGAATGAGAAATCTTCGCAAGAAACTCGACAAAGATTGGCGAGTTTGATTGTGGTAAATGGAACGCGGATGACACGGATTCGCTTTGCGAAGACGCGTATTTGTGCGGATTTTTTATTTAGCGAAGCCGGGTTGTATATTGCGAACTGGATCTAAATTTTACCGCAAAGTACGCAAAGTTTTTTGTTCTGGATTTCTGGTTAGTAAACACAAAGTTCGCAAAGCTTAATCAATACAAAGCTTTGCGAACTTTACAGTTTTATAAAATCACGCATAGAAAAAAACTTTGCGCACTTTGCGGTAAAATTACGCGTCAAGATTGTAACCTGAAACAAAAAACTATTTCAAGATTTGTGCTGCGTGTTCTTTTGTTTTTACTTTTTCAATAACCTCATCGATAATTCCGTTTTCGTTGATTACGAATGTTGTTCTGTGGATTCCGTCGTATTCTTTTCCCATGAATTTTTTAGGTCCCCAAACGCCAAATGCATTGATTACTGATTTGTCTTCGTCGGCTAATAATGGGAAAGGAAGTTCATATTTATCTTTGAATTTTTCTTGTGCTTTTTGACTATCGGCACTTACGCCAAGAAGCTCGTAATTATTGGCTTTGAAACGTTCAAAATTATCTCTTAAATCACAAGCTTCTGCCGTACAACCTGGTGTACTTGCTTTTGGATAAAAGAAAACTACTAGTTTTTTTCCAGCGTAATCTGCCAGTTTATGCGCTTTTCCTTCTTGATCTACTCCTGAAAAATTTGGTGCTTTATCACCTGCTTTTAATGTTGTCATATTGATATTTTAAATTTTAGATTGTTGATTTTAGATTTTAGATATCTTAAATTGGATTAAACTTGAGAGTTTAACTATAAAAATAATTCATAATTCATAATTCATAATTATCATGCCCCAGATTATCTCACTTAATATTTATTTTAATTGGTGTTCGATGAACATAAATGTTTGAAGTAAAAACCCCGGAGTTGTGGTAGTTTACATTTTTTGTATTTAAAAAGCGACCAGCGGAAGCTCTTTTAAATACTTAAAAATGTTACTAACACAATGAGGAGTTGTAACAGAAAGCTGGATTAGGCACATCATTAAAATTATGCTATTTTTACAGGATTAAAAATACGGAAATGAATAAAGAAGCTCGAGTAACATTTGTTATAAATACGTTAAAAGAACTCTACCCTACAATACCCGTTCCATTAGACCATAAAGATCCTTATACATTGTTGATTGCTGTTTTGCTTTCGGCGCAATGTACAGATGTTCGTGTGAATCAGATCACACCTTTACTTTTTGCAAAGGCTGATAATCCGTATGATATGATTAAAATGTCTGTGGAAGAAATTAAAGAAATCATTCGTCCTTGTGGTTTATCGCCTATGAAATCAAAGGGAATTCATGGTTTGTCGCATATTTTGATTGATAAACATAATGGTCAGGTTCCGCAGAGTTTTGAGGCGCTTGAAGAATTACCTGCTGTTGGACACAAAACGGCAAGTGTGGTGATGTCACAAGCTTTTGGCGTTCCTGCTTTTCCGGTTGATACGCATATTCACAGGTTAATGTACAGATGGAATCTTTCGAATGGAAAAAATGTTACACAAACTGAAAAAGATGCTAAAAGATTATTTCCAAGGGAATTATGGAACGATTTACATCTTCAGATTATTTGGTACGGACGTGAATATTCGCCTGCAAGAGGCTGGAGTCTGGACAAAGATATTATTACAAAAACGATTGGAAAAAAATCTATAATTGAAGAAGCTGCTAAAAAATAATTCTTAGCAGCTTCTTTTTATTTTTTACATACTACTTTTGAGTGTATTGTATTCATTTGTCATATCCAACGATCTGTAAACTCCTAATAGCGTTTTTGTTGCATCTGCATTTTTAGGCTCAATTGTAAGCACTTTTTTAAGATACGGAATCGCACTACGGGCAACATCATCTTTTCTGGCATTTAACTTATCGTATTTTTGCATTTCGGCAGCAGAAGTTCCCAACGTTGCAATTTCGTCAGATAAATCTTTTTTCATCTGCAACTTTAGATAAGCCATGTTGATGTAAGCATCAACATAATTAGGATCTAATTCTAAAACATAATTATAGGTTGACTCTGCTTTTGTGTAATCTTTCTTTTCCATATAAGAATATGCCAGATTGCTGTTAACTTCAATTTTTTTAGAAGGAACTGACTCTGTTCTTGGCTTTTCATATGCTCCTTGTAAAATAGCTGATTCTCTTGCTTTTGGCGAAACAAAAAGATCTTCTTCTTTTGTTTTTTTGTTTGTAGCAAGATACAGAACTCCTTTTCCTGAGAAATTGATCTTTTTTAAGGCTTCATAATACTTAATTGCTGAGTCATAATCTTTAGCATTTACCGAGGAAGCTGCAGCATTATAAAGGTTTAATGTATCTTTTTTATCAAATAAATAAACTTTATAACTTTTTTCTGCACTTTCCTTGAACTTATTGGCATTAAAATCAGCCATTGCTCCATTAACAAGACTCGATTTCATTTCTTTTAAAGCCATATTTGCCTTGACAGTAAATTTGAATTTTCCGGATTCATTTTCATACAAAAATACGTCCTGATAAGACTGCGATGCTAACGTAAAATTGTTTGCAGCATCTATATTTTTTACGGCTAAATCTTTTAATACATTTCCTTTTAAAAAATAAAAATCAGATTTATCTTCATCAGGCGCATTAAGGATAAGATATTCTGTTTTATTTAAAATTACTAAAGATTCTTCACTTTTTCCTTTATCAAATAAAGTTTGTGCCTCTTTAATCTGGTCTTTTTGAGCAAATGCTCCAATGTTTATCAATAGTAGGCATGATAACATTATTAGGTTATTTTTCATTTTTTTCGATTTTGCTGAGTGATTAGATAGTTTTGGAACAAATAATATTTAAGACGCAGAACAAAATCTCTCTTTTTTGTCTACAATAAATATTTCGTATAAAAACGCTATTAGTCTTTATACTTTTTTAGGTAACGTGGTCACGCTCAACAAATAAAACAAAATAAATTAGTGTAATTTTTCTTCATAGATCATCTGGTTATTGGTTAAAAATTTGGTTTTGGCTTTATTATTGGTATTTTATTATAAATTCAAACTTTTTAATACGAAAAATTCCTCAATTAAGCATTTTACTTGAATAAAAAATTATTTTTTAACCAAAATAAAACTAATTATTGAATAAATAAACAAAATGCAAACAAAATATTAAATTTTAACATATGCGCCATAAAAAAAGAACTTAATAATCAAGTAATCAAACCAATAGAGGATTGTTTTTCTTTTTAAATATTGTCAATTGTTTCAGTCATTGTAACGCGATCTGTTTATAATGATCTATCTCTCCCAAGGTTGAAACCTTGGGTTATGATTGAAATATGAATTTGTTTTGTTAGTAAAAGAGAAATATAGATTTGTTATTATTCAGATTAGCTTTTTTTTTATGCAAATCTCCAGTATTGAACAGAAAAATAAAAAAACGGATCAATACGAAAACCTGCGGAGCTATAAAAATTAAGGATGAATTTAACCGCAAAGGCGCAAAGTTTTTTTTATTATAGAGTACGCGCATTAAACGCAAAGTTCGCAAAGCTTTATCAATATAGCTTTGCGAACTTTGCGTTTATATAAAACCTTCGAAATAAAAAATCTTTGCGTGCTTTGCGGTTAAAATAATTAGTCAATACAAAATATTTTATGTTTCTCCACAGGTTTTTTTTTTGATACAAAAAAACCATAAGATTACTGCATAAAAAAAACTCACTACCTGTATTTGCATACAAATAGTGAGCTTTCAACCAAAACGACCATTTGGTTTTTCTTTCGAAATAAACATCCGACCAAAGTAGTGGGCTGTTTAATTAGCTATAATTTCAAAACTTTTATCTTCAATTTTCACAATTGTTAATGCTTGTGAATAACTAAGTAAAAAAGAAACAACTTCTTTTTTAGGTTTTAAATCTTTAGAAGCTAATGCCTTTTTCGAGTAAATTTTCGCCATACTATGAAAATGTTTTATAATAGTATAACGAGCTAATATTCAAAATAGTATTAGTTGGTCAAAATAATTTGATGTTTGTCGATTATTTTTCTCAAATTCATTAATGCATAACGCATTCTTCCTAATGCTGTATTAATACTAACATCTGTTAATTCTGAGATTTCTTTGAAGCTCATATCCTGATACATACGCATCACTAATACTTCTTTTTGATCATCAGGTAATTCTTCGATTAACTTTTTTAAGTCAATTTCGACCTGATCTACAATCATTTTACCTTCTATTGTCAATGAATCATCAGACATTATAGAAAAGATCGAAAACTCTTCTGTCTCTCTGTACATTGGCATTTTTTTGGTTTTACGAAAGTGATCTACAATTAAATTGTGAGATATACGCATTACCCAAGGCAAAAATTTACCTTCTTCGTTATAGGAATTACTTTTTAAGGTTTTGATTACCTTAATGAAAGTATCTTGAAAAATATCGTTTGAAATATCTCTATCAGCGATCTTAGAATATATAAAACCATATATTTTAGATTCGTGTCTCTTTATTAATGTTCCAAGTGCAGATTCGTTGCCTTCGACATAATTTTTTACCAATAGAGCGTCTGGAATATGCAGATCAGCCATAATACTACCTTTTTAGTTTTTGTATAAAATTTTTAAGTAATTTTTTCTAAAAAGTAGTTTTATTGTATAGGCGTATCTTTTTTTGAGTTATGTTAATATTGTGACCAAATTTAACAAATAAATGTTTTAAAAAGCAAATAAAAGAAATAATAATTAAAAGAAAACGTTAAGTTTTATAAAAGAAACTTAAATTTTGCTTTCAAATGGTTCAGAATGCGCAAAATCAGAGGTGTTTTTAACAGTTAAAAAACAGATGTAAATAACTTACATTTAAACACTTAAGCGTTTTACACCTGTTCTAAACTACAACATTTCAAACTATTATTTTATTATTGATAAACACGTACATAATCGATGTAATATTTCTGTGGAAGGACTTTATCATCCACTTCAGGACCTCCAAAATTTCCCCCTATGGCCAAATTTAGAATAATATAGAACGGTTTATCAAATGGCCAGGTATCTTCGTTTTTAACTTGCGGATTGAAGGTATAGACTAAACTTTTGTCTACAAAAAAATCAATTTTATCCTTTGTCCATTCAATTGCGTATACATGAAATCCTTCTTCTATTTTAGGAAAAGAGGTTCTTTTTGTATTAATTGTATTTCCATGACTGTCTTGTGTATGCAAAGTGGTATAAACCATATGTGGATCTCTGCCAATATATTCCAAGATGTCTATTTCTCCTGCTTTAGGCCATTTTACGGCATCAATATTGGCGCCCAACATCCAGAAAGCCGGCCATAAACCGTGACCAACTGGTAATTTTGCTCTGGCTTCTATTCGGCCGTATAAAAATTCTTTTTTACCTTTTGTGGTTATTTTTGTTGATGTGTATTTTTCACCTTCTTTTCGGGCTTCGATAACTAAATTTCCATCTTTGAATTCGTGATTTGTTTTGGTGTAAATCTGCCTTTCGTTATTTCCGAAACCACAAAGATCAGGACATCCATCTCCGATTTCAAAATTCCAATCTGATTCGTTTACTTCCTTTTTATTAAAATTTTCTTCCCAGACAAGCTTTCGTTTTACTTCCTGAGCAAAACCAAGACTGGTAATCAATAATAATACAATTACTTTTTGCATAATATCGTTTTTAAATTGCTAAAAATTAAGAAGGCCAGCCTTAAACTGACCTTCTTACTTCATTCTTACTAATTAATTGTATTCTATTGATATACTCGTACATAATCAACCTCCATCGAAGATTGTGTAAAAGCAGCATCAATATTACCGCCCAGATTACCTCCCATTGCGACATTCAAAATTAAGAAGAAGTCACTATTAAACGGAAGAGAACCGTCATTAGGAACTGAATGAATCATTGTGTCATCTACAAAAGTTTTGACTGATGATGCTGTCCAGATTGTTTTATAAACATGAAACTCTGTTGAAACATTTGGTATTGTTTTAGAGCCTGTATTTCCTTGTCCACCTGAATGTCCGGGATAATGAAGTGTGCTCAAAATAACATTTTGATTGTTTCCTACATGTTCCATCATATCTATTTCGCCACAGGCTGGCCAAGGTTTGGTTGCATAATTTTGTCCTAACATCCATAATGCTGGCCATGTTCCTGCTCCTATTGGAAGTTTAGCTTTTATCTCCAGTTTTCCATAAGTGAAGGAGAATTTACCATCTGTTTTTAATCGCGCCGAAGAATAATCTGCTCCGCCTGAAGCTTCTTTTTTAGCCGTGATTTTAAGGTTTCCGCCCTGAACGATTACATTCGTAGCCGAGTTGGTATAATTCTGTTTTTCATTATTTCCCCAACCGTTAGTTCCTTTTCCTAAATCATAAACCCATTTTGTTGCGTCCGGAGCTCCATCAACATTGAATTCATCAGAAAAAACCAGATTTGTAAAATCAGGATCAGGAGTTTGATTTGGCGGCGTTGTTGTAAAAGTATGATACCATGCCAATGAAGGATCTCCGCCCATAATAGCTCTAACAACCATTCTGTTTGCTGTAATAGATAATATCTCATAAGAACTTTGACCAATATAATACCCCATAAATCCTCCGTCAGAGAAGTTTAGCATTGTACCTCTGGTTTGTGTTGCATGATCTGGATTTTTGGTTACAACAGATTCTGAAGGACTTAATGAAACTGTTTTAACTCCCGTAGCATCATAAGTTAAACAAGCATCTCCAGATCCGCTTCCGCCTGCTACACTTTTGAATGATGCATTAAAGAATGTTGCTCCTCCGTTGTTTAATTCAAATTTCAATTGTCCATCGACAAGTGAGAACGTCAATACGTTTTCGTATAAACAACTACTTGTTGGTGATCCTGCTTTTTCAAAAGGTGTTGCAGAATAATAGTTTGGATAAAAGTTTTTAGCAGCATCTCCATCATTTTGTCCTACTCCTAAATGTCCAGGTTCTGAAGCTGACCAATACCATTTTTGAGAACTTCCGTTGGTCAGGAAGTGAACAGCTTCGTCGTCGCTAAAATTACTTAGCACAGTAACTTCTACCGTAGTATTTGACGCAACTCCTCCTTTTCCGTTTGCGATTATTGTTACTGTATAAGTGTTTACACCTGTTTTGGTAAAACGCTTAGTAAATACTCCGCTTGGAGAATTTTGTGAGGTTCCGTCGCTAAATACATATTTGTACGATACAGCATTATCTGCCGTTGCTACCAATTTTACCATTCCTGAACCGTCTCCGTCCGGAGCATCGGCAGCTTTTCCAATAATTTGAGCTGTTACTTTAAGATTCGATGGTGCTGACAAATCGCCAAATGCATAATCATCTTTCTGGCAACTTACTGTCAAGAATATTGACAGTAATGCTATTATATTTATAATTATCTTTTTACTCATGATTACGTTTTTTTAATTGGATTGTTTAATGTCATCAAAATAATAGGTTTTCCCCGTGCCGTTAACTCCAAAGTCAAAGAACACTACTAATCGCTGAAATTGATTGGCTGTTGTAGCTCCGGTGAAATCAAAAGTGAGCTCTTCCCATCCATTTGCAACAGTTGTGGTTGCGTCTATTTCTTTATTGATTGTACTGTCTGACATGTTTTCAAACTTCATTTTAACGACAATTCCAGCTTGTGGCGACCATACTTTCATTTTGATCTTTTTGAAAGTAGAAAAATTAAGCGGACTTGCTAATTCGATGAAAGATCCAGCCCAAACTTCAGAACCGCTTCCTTTTGTCAAAGCTCCTACTTTTGTAGAAGTATTGATTCCTGTTTTATCCGGATTATTGGCTACTACTGAATTTGCTCCTCCAAAATTGTTAAATGTATAAGTCAACACAGAAGACTCAAAAGTCAATGGCAATTTTACCGTTTCTACGCCTGCAGTCAATTCAATATCATCAAAATAATAATCCACTCCGGTTCCATTATTTCCAAAATCAAAAAACAATACCACTCTTTGATAATTCTTAGTATTATCTACTGCTGAGAAATCAAAAGTCAATTCTTCCCAACCGTTAGCGATTGTATTAGTTACATCAACTTCTGTATTAATATTAGAATCGGCTAAGTTTTCTAATTTCATTTTAACCACGATTCCTGCTTTTGGAGACCACGCTTTAATTTTGATTTTTTTCAATGTAGAAAAATCAATTGGTGTTCCTAATTCCAAAAATGAACCCGCCCAAACTTCAGAACCCGCACTTTTATTTAGTTTAGCTACTTTTGCGCTTGGATTATCTTCGTTTACACTTGGATTATTAGCCACAGTTGTAGTTGCTCCACCAAAATTATTAAAGGCATAATTAAGCGTTGCAGACTCAAAATCAACCGGTAATAAAATAGGATTAGAAATCGTAATTGATTCTTCGTAAGTTGTAGTTGCTACACCTCCGCTCAACGCTATTACTTTGACATTATACACACCTACATTTGCATACGTATGTTTAATAGTTTGACCTTCCATGAATTCTACAGGAACTTCGTCTGCAGTTTCTCCAAAATATACCTTAAAGAATGTTTCAAGATCTGCTTTTGCTGTAACTGAAGCTGATAAATTATCTCCGATTACATGCGCCAACGTTACTTTTAGATTCGTTGGAGCCAAAAACGAAACGGTTACTTCCTGATCTACTTCAGTTACTTTTCCGTTGATTCCCATTGCTTTAATTTTTGCATGGTAAACTCCTTCCGGATATGTATGTGTTACGGTTCCGCCAGACCCAAAATAATCCGATTCAGGAGTTCCGTCTCCATAATTTATTTTGTATTGCGTAACGCCTTCTCCTTTAGGCAAGAAAGTAACTTTACCACTATTATCCTGCGTTACGGTGGTCAAAGCAGATATGTTTTTCGGCGCGCTTACGCCATCTATATCAATATTGCTATTATCGTCATTTGAACAACCCAGAAGTATTGTCAAAACGAAAAGACTTATAATAAAATGTAATTTTTTCATAATAATGTTTTTTTAATATCCAGGGTTTTGCTTCCAATTTCCACTTGCGAATTGAATTTCTTCAATTGGCAGCGGAAATAACTCGTTTTTATTTGCTGTAAAACCTGGTATTTTTCCAACTGCTTTTCCAGTTCTTACTAAATCAAAGAAACGCTGTCCTTCTCCAAAAAGTTCCGATCTTCTCTCTGCCCAGATAAAATCTGTAAGTGCTGCTCCAGAAACTGATATATCATGATTGTTATCTCCAAAAGCACGTCTTCTAACCTCGTTTAAATAAGTTCTTGCTTTTGCATCGTCAATTCCGCCACGGTTATAAGCTTCTGCAGCCATTAATAAAACATCTGCATAACGAATTGCTCTGTAATTATTTGGGTTCGTTAAATTCAAATCTCCCTGAGCATTATCGCTTCTTTTTCTTGGCAAATATTTTCTGTTGAAATAACCGGTGTCTTCGTTTCCTTTTCCAAACGTAACTCCTTTTCCATTATCATAACTTTTATTTGCTGCTGCCCAAGCTTCAATATCAAGTATGGCAACATTTTTACGTTTATCACCTGCTTCAAAAGAATTTGCAGCTTCTGCAGTAGGAACATTAAAACTAAATCCTGAAGAAAAAAGTGGTCCTGAATAATTTCTTACTCCGCTAAAACCAACCGCTACGTTTCCTTCACTACATTGCAAACAAGTAAAACCTGCTCCTTCAACATCTGTATATTGTACTTCAAAAACAGATTCCGGTCCGTTTTCTCCAGCCATTTCAAACATTGAATCATAATCTGTAACCAAACTGTATTTTCCAGAAGTGATTACGTTATTAAGAGAAGCTGCGGCTTGTGCATATTTATTTTGATATAAATAAGCTTTTCCTAATAATGCTTCTGCTGCACCTTTTGTTACACGTCCTTTTTGAGATGCAATTGAAGATAAATTAGCGGTAGCAAAAATCAAATCAGCTTCTATAGAAGCATACACTTCTGCAACTGATGAGCGTGGTACTGTTTTTTCATCTCCAACTTTAAATCTCGCATCTCCTTTCATCGGGATTCCGCCAAACCATTTAACTAACTCAAACTGGTAATATGCTCTTAGAAAACGTGTTTCTGCAAGTAGCTGGGTTTTTCCCTCAAAATCGGTTTTATCTTTAAATTCAAGAATATAATTAGCTCTTTGAACTCCTGCAAACATCCAATTCCAGATATCTCTTAAATTGCTGTTTACCGGTGTATGAATCATATCGTCTACTTGCTGCCAGCCAATTACGTCTGTTGGACTTTCTCCTCCTGCCAAAGTATTATCAGAAGCAATTTCTCCTAATAAAGCATTTGCATAAGTAGATTGCAGCAAATCGTAAGCGGCAACTAAAGCGTCGTTATAATCTTCTTTTGAATTGAAATAATTTTCAGAATCAATAGAATATTTAGGCTTTGGACTTACAAATTCATCCGAACAAGAAATACTTATTGTCGAGAAAAGTGTAAGTGTTATAATGGATGTAATTAAATACTTTTTCATTTTTATTGAAATTAAAAATTAATGTTTAAACCCAATAAATAGGTTCTTGGAACTGGGTAAAACCCGTAATCAATTCCGGCACCAATTGGTGATTGAGAAACTCCATCTTTGTTTGTTGGTCCAAATGAAGCGCCTGGATCAAAACCTTTATATTTTGTAAAAGTGTATAGATTATTTACTCCTGTATAAAGTCTTAGTTTAGTAATTCCTGCTTTTTGAGTTACTTTAGGATCAAGTGTATATCCTAATTGTATGTTTTGAATTCTGAAATACGAAGCGTCTTCAACAAAATAATCAGAAAGTACATTGTTTGCAGTTGCTCCCGTCGTTACTCTTGGTACAGAATTACTTGTTCCCGGACCTGTCCATCTGTCTAAAACATAATCTAATCTATTAGCATCAGAAAGTACACGCTCGTAGTTACGAACCATATCATTGCCTATTGAAGCAAAGCTGTAAAGTGCAAAATCAAGGCTTTTATAACTCATCTGAATATTGAAACCCATTGTAGCATCTGGAATTGGATCTCCAATATTGGTTTTATCCTTAGTATCAATTACACCATCGCCATTTACATCGACAAAACGAATATCTCCCGGTGAAGCATTTGCTCCTAAAGCCAATTGCGATGGATGTGCATCAACTTCTGCCTGATTTTGAAAAATTCCGTCGGTTTTATAACCGTAGAAATATCCAATTGGTTGTCCGGCTTGCATGCGAGATGCTGCTGGCTGTCCAACTCCAAAACTACCAAGCTCGATAATTCCGGTTCCGTTGTTTACTTCTAATACTTCGTTCTTGATAAAAGTTACATTATAACCGACGCTCAAGCTAAAATTATCCCCAAATTTCTCTTTGTAATCTATTGCAAACTCAACTCCTGAATTTCTAACTGTACCAGCATTCAAAGTTGGAGCACTTGCGCCCGGAGCACCAACTCCTGTAATTCCCGAAACTGGAATATCCGGTATCAATAAATCTTTTCTGGTATCAATAAAATAATCTGCTACGATAGAAACTTTATCGTTTAATACTCTAAGGTCTAAACCAACATCAAACTTCTTTGCTTGTTCCCATTTCAACTTTGGATTAGGAATTTGTCCTGTTGCAACTCCGCTTACTAAATTGCCATCAAACACATAAGTAGCTTCTCCGTTTAAAAGGCTTAAGAAACCATTATTCGGGATTTGATCGTTTCCTAATGTACCATAACTGGCTCTTAATTTTAAGAAATTAAATGTTTTTGATTCTCCAAAGAAACCTTCGTCAGAAATTACCCAACCTCCGGTAAATGATGGAAAATATGCCACTTTATTATCCGGACCAAATTTTGTTGATGCGTCACGTCTAATCATTGCAGACAATAGATATTTTCCTTTATAATCGTATTGTGCTCTTCCAAAGTAAGAAAGTCTTCTTTGATCATAAACATAACCTCCGGTATTCAAAGCCGTTGGAACTCCTTTTGTCAAAGATAAATCTGCATAATCCCATGAATTATTAGGAACATCAAAACCGGTTCCTGAAGCTGAATTTCCCCATTGTTTAAAAATGGTATTTCCTAATGTTGCCGTGATATTATGGTTCTCCCCTATTTTTGTAACATACGTTGCATAAAGGTCAAACGAGTAATCATTATCGTTTGTCGCAGTTTGAGTTACAGAACTTCTTTGTACATCAAAAACTTTTCCGCCATAACTTATTTTCTTTCCAAATGATTTTCCTTCACTATTTGAAGTATTAAATCCTATAGAACTAGAAAGCGTAAATCCTTTGAAAATCTTATAATCCAAACCAAAATTTCCGTTCAGTTTTTTATAATTGTAATCATTGTAAGTATTTGCAATTTGAGCCAACGGATTTATAATTTCGTTACCTAAACCAGTTGTGTTTGGCACTAAAGTAAAATCGCCGTTTGCCGCATAAGGAGTTAAAGTTGCAGGAACGTTTAACGCATTAAACAATACAGATCCTAATCCGTTTTCGTTAATGGTTTTTCTATCAAAATACGTATAGATTACGTTTGTTTTTACTTTGAATTTATCGCTCAAATCAGCTCCTAAAGCTAATCTTGCCGTGTTTCTTAAAAATCCTGATTTATCTGAACCTACAATTCCTTCCTGATCCAGGTGAGAACCACTAATAGAATAGGTGATTTTATCAGAACCTCCAGAGATTGTTATATCACTATTTAATAAAGGAACACTTTTTCCCAGAACTTGTTTTTGCCAATCGGTTCCACTTCCTAAACCACTTGCATTTGGATAAGGAAGCGCTTTTCCGCCATTTGCATAACTTTCATTCAATAATAAAGCATATTCAGTAGCATTTAACATTGGTAATTTTCTAGATGCTTCCTGAAATCCGGTATAACTATTAAAAGAAACTTTAGTTTTAGAATTCTTTTTACCCATTTTAGTGGTAATCAAGATGATTCCGTTTGCTGCGATTGTTCCGTAAATAGCAGCTTGAGCATCTTTTAAAACTGTAATAGTTTCAATATCATTTGGATTAAGCAAACTCAAATCTCCAACATAACCATCAATGATTGCCTGTGGTCCGTTTTCACCATTAGTTGCAATACCACGAATTCTAATGTCTAATTTTGCTCCCGGTGCACCAGATTGTGTGGTAACATTTACTCCGGAAACAGTTCCTTGCAACGCTTGTTCAACCTTTATCGGTTTTAAGATGTCAAGCGTTTTGCTGTCAATTACAGAAACAGCTCCTGTTACTTCTCTTTTCTTTTGAGATCCGTATCCAATCACGACAACTTCATCAAGTGATCTGGTATCATCGCTCAACTTTACAGTAATCTTTGGTGCCGTAACCACAACTTCTTGTGTTCGAAAACCTATATAACTGAAAACAATTGTCGTTCCTTTTGGAACTCCTAATAATTTAAAAGATCCGTCAAAGTCTGTGGTTGTACTTTGTGACGAAGTTTTAACTTTTACATTCACGCCAGGCAATGATAAACCTGTGCCATCTAGTACCGTTCCGCTTACATCAAAAGACTGCGAGAACGCATACGATGAAAACAGTAATAGTACGGTTAGTAATAATTTAGATTTCATAATTAGTTAGTTTTTATTGAAAGATAAAATTATCGTATCCTCTTAAGAATACGTTAAAATTAACCTCAACAAAAAACATACACAACAAAAAAAATCTATTAAAATTCCATATATCACAAAAAATACACCTATTTACATATAATTTCAGAATTGAAATTTCCTTAACATTCCCTTAACAAAAACACGGCAAATATCAAATGTTGTGGTAATGTATAGTTTTTTATCGCCGATTTTTTCCTTCCTATACAGCCAAAATATACTCAACTAAACCAACTTCATGCTGTAAATCCATTTTTTTACGCAAACGATATCTTTTAATTTCAACACTTCGAACCGAAATATTAAATAATGGAGCAATTTCTTTTGAAGAAAGATTTAATCGCAAATACGCACACAAACGCAGATCATTTGGCGTTAATAACGGATGCTGTTGTTTGATTCTTTTTAGAAAATCTTTATCGGCATTATCAAACGCTTCTTTAAAGACATTCCAGGAATCATCTTCCGTTATATTTTTATTTATCGTACTAATAACTGATTTGATATTATTACTGTCATTTTGGTTTGTTTTCTTTAAATCGTCTTTTATAAAAGCCAGCAATTCATTTTTACTATTTAAACTCATGGTCGAAACCGCCAATTCTCGATTTTTATTATCTACATCCTGCGACAATTGCTCGTTTCTGAGTTTCATTAATTGCTGTTCGTTTTCTAATTCTTTTATTTCCAGCAAAAGATTATTCTCTTCAATTAATTTCTCTTCTTGTTTTCGATAATAATTTCGATATGCTTTATTCACAAAATAAGCAAGAACAAGCATCAGCAGAAAATAAATAAACCACGCAAAATTGGTCAAATACCAAGGTTTTAAAACCACGAATGTATAAGTCGCCGTATTTTCTAAAATCGTATTCGCATATTTTGCCCTTACTTTAAACGTGTATTTTCCAGGCGAAAGATTCTTAAAATTAACTGTTGCTTTTGTACTCCATTCGCTCCATTCGTTCTGGAAACCTTCTAATAAATATTGATATTCTGAATTGATATATTTGTTGTATTCCGGAACCGTATAATTCAAAGTGATATTATTTTCGCTCGAGCGAAAGTTTCCTTCATCTTTAATTCCAACATTTTGTAAAGTTTCGTTTTGTTTATTGATCGAAATATCCGTTATAAAAACCGTATAGTTCTTAAAACTCAAATCATCGATATTCAACGTATAATATCCATCTGTCGTACCTATTAAATAGGTTGATTTTGAAATTTGCGTAATATTCTCAAAACCCAACATCGAATTGGTCAACGAAGACGGAATTGGAATTACATTCTGTTTTAACTGATTACTAAGTTTGCTTGCCGAGAAATAATGAATGTAATTTTTAGAAAACAACCAGATTTTATTCGAATTATCGACAATTAATTTACCCGAAGTATATTCGTCTTTCTCAAAAATAGAACTCAGCAAATTGTCTTTTTCGAATAGTTTTGTCGAAGGATTTAGTTTGAAAATTCCGCCTTTGTAAGCATAATAAATCTGATTATTGAATTTGGTCAAACTCGCATTTTTTCCTTTTTTAGGAGATTTATAAGTATAAAATCCATGCGTTTTTGAAAGTGTTTTGTCCAATTTAAGTCTGAAAATCCCTTTGTATTCGTGACTTACATAAACATCAAGATTGTTTGAGACTTCAAAATATCTCGAAGAATAATCAAAACCCTGAACTTTATTTCTAAAAATCCATTGATTGTTTACCTTTTCCAAAACCGAAATCCCATAATAATTTCCCTGAAACAGTTGATTTTTAGAATTAGGAACAGGCTCAAATTTCCAGGTTCCAGATCCCGAAAATATACTTCTTGCAGAATCATTGGTAATTATAAAAGTACCGGAATCATGACCGCAAAAAAGCGTATTATCATACACAAAAAGCGACCAAACCTGACCTTTTGTGCCGTTGATAAATTTAAACTCTGAATTGCTTTGCATATTCTTGCAAAACAAGCCCTGATTTGTTCCCACATACAGCAAACCATTAAAAGTTGCCGATGCATAAACCGTTCCCAAAACTCCCGTATCGTCCGTAAAACTATGCACAGGCGACTGAATATTGATGCAATTAATTCCATTATCAAGCCCAGCCCATAAATTCTGATCTTTATCTTCAAAAAGTGACAAAGCCGTATTATTGCTCAAACCTTTGCTTTGCGAAATATGATACTTAAGTTTCCCTGTATCCGATAAAATAAAAATTCCGTTAGAAACCGTTCCCAAGGCAAAACTTCCGTCCTGAAGATGTTGACTGCTGTATACAAAACTCGATTTTAATTCGGCATCAACATCTGTAGAAAAACGCGTCAGAGTATTTCCATTCAATTTATAAATCCCATCCAATTGCGTCTGAATCAACAAACCGTCGTCCATTGCAAAAACATTGACAATCGTGAATTTTTTAAGAATAGGATTATCCGAAACCAACTTTGCTTTTCCGCTTTCGATTTCAAAAAGTCCTTCTTTTATCGTCTGGAAATAAATCGCGTTTTTGGGAGCAAACGACTTTACAACACCGTTTTTTGGCGCAATAATCTTGAATGTTCCGGTTTTTGTATCATATATATAGATTCGGTTCAAGGACTGAAATAAAATCCATTGATCATATTTTAAAATATTCCAAAACTGTTCGTCATCTAATATTTTACTTTTAATAGTATCGCTAAGCGAAGTGTATTTTAGTTTACCATTAGCTTGTCTGGTCCAATAACCAAAATTCATATAACAACCCGTGTATATCTTATTCCCGATCACTTTTACAGATCGAATAATCGTTTCATTTGGCGCGGGATACAATTGCCAGTTTGTTCCGTTATATTCTAAAAGTCCATCATTATTGGCAAAATACAAATAGTTCTGATCGTCCTGAGAAATCATCCAACTTTGATTTCCTGCTCCGTAAACAGACGATGAATATTTGACAATTGGCGGAAACTCCTGTGCAAACAGAAAGAAACTCATCAAAAAAAGCAGTATAGACAGTTTAGTTTTCAAATCGGTTGTTGTATTAATTTAATGTAAAAACAGTCCTAAAATAGTGTTTTTTTGTCACTCCCGATAGCTATCGGGATTCACAGATTAAAATGATTAATTCTGTAAATATTTTTTTGCCACGAATTACACTAATTAACACAAATTAAACTGGCGGAAATATGTGTATTGCTTCGCTTGTTCACTATCGCACAAATCGCGATGAAAAAAATCTTTTTAATCCTTTTAATCTGTGGCAAAAAAAGAATTAGCGAGAATTCGTGAAATTCGTGGCAAAAAAAAACATTTTAATCCGTATAATCTGCGGCAAGAAAATTAGTTAAGATTTGGAACAATCTGATTAACAAAACTCCAATCTAAATTGATTACTTTTGTAGAAATTGACTTTTTTTATGCAAATCGATCTTTCGACACTCGACCCAAAACATAATATTATAATTAAAGGAGCACAAGTACATAATTTAAAAAATGTAGATGTGGTGATTCCCCGAAACAAACTTGTTGTAATTACAGGACTTTCAGGATCAGGAAAATCAAGTTTAGCATTTGACACTTTATATGCCGAAGGACAACGTCGTTATGTAGAAAGTTTGTCCTCATATGCGCGTCAGTTTTTGGGGCGTTTAGACAAACCAAAAGTGGAATATATAAAAGGTATTGCGCCTGCAATTGCAATTGAGCAAAAGGTAAATACAACAAATGCGCGTTCGACTGTTGGAACTTCTACTGAAATCTATGATTATATAAAACTTTTGTTTGCCAGAATTGGACGAACTTATTCGCCGATTTCAGGTTTGGAGGTTAAAAAAAATACCGTTACAGATGTTGTTTCTGATGTAAAAAATCTGGAATTAGACAGTAAATGGCTTTTGCTTGCTCCTATTCATCTTGAAGAAGGGCGACAACTAGAAGACAAACTAAAAGTACTTTTACAGCAAGGTTTTGCCCGTGTTTTAGTCGATAACGAAACAATGCGTCTCGATGAATTTACGCCAACAGAACTTCACAAATTAGACAATAAAGATATTTTACTGATTATTGACAGAATCGTTGTTAAAGACGAAGAAGAATTCTATAATCGTCTTGCAGATGCTGTACAAACTGCTTTCTTTGAAGGAAAAGGAATCTGTTATTTACAGGAAGTAAACTCTGATAAAAGATTCACTTATTCGAATAATTTTGAGCTTGACGGAATTACATTTTTAGAGCCAAACGTACATTTATTCAGCTTCAATAATCCTTACGGAGCTTGTCCGGTTTGTGAAGGTTACGGAAATATTATTGGTATTGATGCTGATTTGGTGGTTCCAAATACCTCTTTATCCGTTTTTGAAAGCGCTATTTATCCTTGGCGAGGCGATAGTATGAGTTGGTACAAAGACGAATTGGTTAAACACGCTTATAAGTTTGACTTCCCAATACACAAACCTTATTTTGAACTTTCAGATGAGCAAAAGGATTTAATCTGGAAAGGAAATCAATACTTTCAGGGTTTAAATGGATTCTTTAAAGAACTGGAAGAAAAAAATTATAAGATTCAAAACCGTGTAATGTTATCACGTTACCGCGGAAAAACGAAATGTCACGCTTGTCGCGGAAAACGCTTACGCGAAGAAGCATCTTATGTGAAAATTAATGGTAAAACAGTTTCTGATTTAGTTGATTTACCAATTAAACATTTGGTTACTTTTTTCGCAAATATCGATTTGAATGTTTACGAACAGCAAATTGCAAAACGTTTAATGGTCGAAATCAACAATCGTTTGTCATTTTTGACAGAAGTTGGTTTGGACTATCTTACCTTAAATAGAAACTCAGCAACACTTTCAGGAGGAGAATCGCAGCGTATTAATCTTGCGACTTCATTAGGAAGCAGTTTGGTGGGGTCTATGTATATTCTTGATGAACCGAGTATTGGTTTACACCCAAAAGATTCTGAACGTTTGATAAAAGTTTTGCTTTCGCTTCGTGATTTAGGAAACACCGTAATTGTAGTAGAGCACGATGAAGATATCATGAAAGCTGCAGATATGATTATCGATATTGGTCCTGAAGCCGGAACTTTTGGTGGTCATTTAGTAGCGCAGGGAACTTATGAAGAAATATTAAAATCGGATTCGCTTACGGCAAAATATCTAAATGGTGATTTGGAAATTTCTGTACCAAAGAAAAGAAGAAAGTTCAAAAATCACATTGATATTGTTGGCGCCAGAGAAAACAACTTAAAAAATATAAACGTTACATTTCCGCTGGATGTTTTAACTGTAATTACAGGAGTTTCAGGAAGTGGAAAAAGTACGCTGATCAAGAAAATTTTATTTCCTGCAATGCAGAAAAAACTGGAAAATGCAGCCGAAAAAGCAGGTCAGTTTAGTGAAATAAAAGGTTCTTTTTCACAAATCAAACATATTGAGTACGTTGATCAAAACCCAATTGGTAGAAGTTCAAGATCAAATCCTGTAACGTATATTAAAGCTTATGATGATATTCGTGATTTGTATGCCAAAGAAAAACTATCCAAAATAAGAGGTTATCAGGCCAAACATTTTTCTTTTAATGTCGACGGCGGACGTTGCGAAACTTGTAAAGGCGAAGGTTCTATTAACGTCGAAATGGTCTTTATGGCAGACGTTTCTTTGCCTTGTGAAACTTGCGGCGGAAAACGATTCAAAAAAGAGGTTCTGGAAATTACTTTCGACAATCAAAACATCAACGACATTCTAACGATGACTATTGATGATGCAATTGCTTTTTTCGAAAAAAATAAACAAAGTAAAATTACTCAAAAATTACAGCCTCTTCAGGATGTAGGTTTGGGATATGTACAATTAGGACAATCTTCTTCGACGCTTTCCGGTGGTGAAGCACAACGTATTAAACTTGCTTCGTTTTTGGTAAAAGGCGCAACAAAAGACAAAGCTTTATTTGTTTTTGACGAACCTACAACGGGTTTACATTTTCATGATATCAAAAAATTATTAGCTTCATTTGACGCTTTAATAGATAAAGGACATTCGATAATTGTAATTGAGCACAATCTTGACTTAATAAAATGTGCCGACTGGATTATTGATTTAGGCCCTGAAGGCGGAGAAAATGGAGGACATTTATTAGCCGTTGGAACTCCGGAAGAAGTTGCAAAAGAAAAGAAATCAGTTACAGGAGTTTATTTAAAGGATAAACTTTTTTAAAAAAGGTTCTGAGGTTTTTACTCTCCAGATGCATAATAGCATACATACATTGCGGTAGAATCTGTTTTTTTTTACCGTAGAGACGCACAGCAGTGCGTCTAATATACAGATAACAAAACGGAAAGCTCTATAATAATAAAGCCCTAAATTCAATTGTAGGTTTTGAATTTAGGGCTTTACTATTTTTGATTTAATAATTCTACTAGGCAACTAAGCATTTTTCCTCAAATGGAAAACCATCTTCATCAATAGCAACTAATATCTTTTTTTGTTTTGACGCCTCAAAAGTAAGATATAGCCATGCAAATGACCATAATCCTAAGGTTAAACAAAAAATCGTAAAGTTTAGACCGTGATTGACAACTTTTCCACCTTTTGAAAGAACCGCAAAAAGAAATTCATCATTTCTTTCTTCAAGAGTAAATCCATTATGAACTTTGTTTGATATCATATTAGAAAATACTTGTATGCTTTGTTCCTGACTGAGCTGATTGTTCTTCATAATTAATTACATAAAATTAATCCAAATTCTACCACATCGATTTTATCCGTTTTTCCTTTTACAAATTTCTGTAAAATTATCAATCTAAAAAAACTCCAATATTCACTTTTTGTGATTTAAAACGTGTTAAAATCAACTGCATAAAAAGCAATATTCAATTTTGAAACATAAATTTAATTTTAAAAAATTAAACTACAAAGTAAAGTACTGTTAAATTGTTAAAAAAATTAACTAATTATCAATATGTTAACTTTTATTTTTGATATTAAAAGTTGGTGATTCATAATCTTTATTCAAATAATTCTCAGGAATTGTTGTTGTATTTCCATCACGTAATGCATTATAATGCGGAGACATAATTTCGATTCCCGCAGCATTAAATGAATCCTGAATGTTTTGATGCAATGACGAATAAATAAGAGGTTGCTTTGTAGGATGCTTCGTGTAAACATTAATTTGATATGCAACGTAAAAATCCTCTAAACCGGTTTGCAAAACAAATGGTGGCGGCGTTTGCTCAATCATATCTGTTTTTAAAGCGGCATCTATTAGAGCTTTATGAATCGCTGCCCAAGGCACATCGTATCCAATTGTAACTGTAGTATGAATAAGCAAACCATTGTTAACTTGCTTTGTGTTTGAAGAATAATTGGTTGAAGTACTCGATAAAACAGTTGAATTTGGGATTGTGATATCTTCAAATTTCGGAGTTCTGATACGTGTTACCAAAGCTGTTTTTTCGATCACTTCTCCGCTTACATCGCCAATTTTTATAAAATCGCCAATTTTAAACGGACGCATATAAGTAATCACTAATCCCGCAACCATATTAGCAATAGCATTTGATGAACCTAATGAAAATAAAACACCTACAAATACCGAAACTCCTTTGAAAATAGGTGAATCTGATCCGGGCAAGTAAGGAAAAATAATCACTACCATAAAAGCCAACAATAAAAACCTGATAATATTGAATGTTGGCATTGCCCAATCACTATAAAAACCGTCAATTTTTATGTTTTCCTTTTTGATTTCGTCAAAAAAGAATTTGATTACCTTAATTGCATATTTAAAAATGAAAAAAATAACGACGATAGTTACAAAGTTTGGCAGAAAGTCAACAAAACCCATAATAGCCGATTTTGCAGGCGTCAGTATCCAACGTAATAAAGTTGTCGTATAAGCTTCTGTTGCGGGGAAAATACTAAACAGTAAAGGCAGCGAAAGATAAACGATAAGAACTAATGTAATGCCTTTAATCAAACTATACAATTTCATCAATAGAGATTGTTGTTTTTGTGGCGAAAGAATATTGATGTTATTATAATTAAATCCTTTAAAATACCTGTCGCTGTTTTTTAAGATGTATAATTTTATTCGGTTAAAAATCTTCCCTACAAAATATAAAACAATTCCAATAATAAGAATAAGCAATGCTGTATATCCAAGCCTTTTTGGGAGCATTGAATAATTTTCATTTTGATAAATAATCGCTCTCTTTATCAAATTGAGATTTCTTTTGGCGATATAAGCTGCTGTTTGATTTTCGGCTTTTGCATCATTATCCAAAATGGACATGATCACAAAATCATTTTTATAGATGATATCCTGCGAGATATCCGAAGGAGCTACAGTAATAGAATCTTTTTCGAAAAAAGAATCTTCATAAAGTTTTCTGATTTTCTCTGTGATTGCATTTGCTCTGCTTTCGGCAGAAAAAGAACCTACTTTGTTGTAGACATAAAAAAGCGTGTCTTTAAAAGGACTTACAGGATATCCTTTTGGTTTTAAATCAACAATAACTGTTTTTGAGTTTTTTAAACTATCGGCTTGAGCAAAACTCAGTGAAGAAAACAATACAACGAAGAACCCTAAAAAACAAAGTAATTTCTTTTTCATATTCTCTTAGAAATAAATTGGTTATCCTTTCTAACAAATATAAAAACAAAATAGCTTAGAATTTAAATTCCTTGTGGATTTCTCAATAAAATCGTGTTAATTTTTAATTCCTATCTTTTTCAAAATACCATCAATCACTTTATTAATATCTGAAGAAATATTAAACTTATAATTCAGATATACATATAAAATAGTAACCAGAACAGACTTTAAAGCAATACTTATTAATTGGTAAAAAGGAAATTCCCAGAAATAAAACAGTAGAAACAAAGCAAACGTAAGCAACATTGAATATATCGTTTGTTTTGTAAACGGATACAAATCCAATTTCTTTACAACAAAAAGCAGCTTTGCCAAACTATACAAAGTAACAGATAATAAGGTAGCGAACGCTGATCCTAAAATCCCTGCAATTGGAATAAAAATCATATTTAAGACAATCGTTAAAAACACTAAGAGCAATCCTAAGTACAATACCATTCTATAATATTTAGTATTAAAAATGATTGCATTATTGTTTCCTAAAATCAAATCAAAATATTTTGATAATCCAATCATAAATACAACGGTAATACCTCCGCTATACTCTTTTGGAACTAATTCGTACAATTGATTAATATTCACAAAAATGCACAACATCACAAAACCTCCAACCATTTGAAGATTAATTGAAGTTTTCTTGTACAATAAATTCAATTCGTCGTGTTTATTTTCATGCATTAATTTAGCTGTAATTGGATATACAATTTGATGCATCGCACGACTTGGAACTGAAATTACCAAAGCAATATAAGTCGCTACTGAATAGTAGGCAATATTCTCGATTTTCATGTACTGATTCAACATCAGTTTATCTCCATCCAAAAGTAAATTAGCAACACTTCCTGACAAAATAATGAAGAATGTATATTCCATTACGTCTCTTACGTTCTTGGGAATATTAATTTGAAATTTAGGTTTCTTAATATAGAAAGCGTAGAACATTGTTACTATAAAGGCTACGAAATAAATTGCTGCCGTTACATAAACAAACTGAATTAGTGTCATCCAATTAAAATATAAACCTACCAATGCAAAAGTCGAAAACAATCTCAGTCCAACTTCTTTAATGAAATTTCCAAAAACAGAATGCATGTGAACTCTCGCCCAAGCATAAAATATTTCGAAATATGCCATACAAATCCCAATGAACGGAATCAGAAGCATAAACTCTTTTACAACAGGGTTTTTCTTTGCTACAAATGCCGTAATATCATCAAAGAAAAAGATTCCAATAATACCCAACGGAATACACATTAATATTGGAAATAATGCCGTAAAAGACAGAAACTGTTCTCTTTCATCTTCGGTTTTATACTGTGAATAAAACTTGACTAATGTATTTTGCATCCCGATTGCGAACAAAGGCATAATTACGTTAGCAGCCGAAGTAATATAATTTGTCAGAGCATAATAAGTAGCTCCCAAATAAATTGGATATAGATAAAGCGTATTAATCGCGCCTATTGCAAAGCCTATATAAGTTATGATTGTATTTTTGAAAGACTGATTTAAAACAATACCCATGTTTTGATTGCAGAGTTTAGATTGTAGAGTTTAGATTTCTGATTTTCTGCTCTCTATAAGTTCTTAAAATTATTATTGCTTTTTTTTAATTAATCAGTTGTGCTAATTGCCTCGTAAGATTTTTTCTTGAATATTGTTGTAATCCAACGCCATATGATTGTAATTTCCCTTCCAAAAACTGATTATAAAAGTCCAAAATTACACTTTTTAATTTCGCTTTCTCAGAATAATCAAAAAATACTCCCGTATTTGTCTCTGTTATAATATCGGCAAAATCTGAACCTTGCGGTCCAATTGCAATTATTGGGCGATTTGAGACCATATATTCGAATAATTTACCCGGAATAATACTTTTGGTATCTTCTGAATTTATCTCTATCAAAAGTAAAACCTGTGACTTTTTTTGATGCGCAATTGCTTCATGATGCGAAACATAACCGAGAAGATTCAAATAATCATTCAAATTAAACTCTGTTATAGCATCCAGAACTTCCTGACTTACGGCTCCAATTAGTTTAATTTCTAAATGTGATTTAAAATCCGGAATTTCCTGTAACAATTCAACCAGACATTCCCATAAAAATCTTGGGTTTCTATCTGATAAAAATGATCCAATATGTGCTAAAGTAAATTTGGTATCTAAAGTTTGTTTTTCAACATTTTCGATATCATAACCATTTGTAATAACCGAAATTGGCTTGTTTGTAATGGCTTGAAATTCGGCTTTTGTAGTTTTACTCGTTACTATAATAGTATCTGCAGTATTAAGAACTTGATGTTCTAATTGTTTGTGTTTTTTATCTGCGTAAGATGATAAACGCAATGCTTTATGATATCCAATTGTTGTCCACGGATCGCGGAAATCAGCAAACCATTTTACGTTTAGTTTTTCTTTTAATTCTAATCCTATCAAATGTAAACTATGCGGTGGCCCGGAAGTTACAATAGTATCAATATTATTCTCTTTGATATATTTTTCAAGATAAGAAACAGAAGGCTTTACCCAAAAAACGCGCGCATCGGGAATAAAAAGATTTCCTCGAACCCAAAGAAAAGTTTTATCTAAAAATGTTTGCTTTTTTTTATGTGGAAAAATTCCGGAACTAATTTTCTTGGTTTTATTTTTCGAAAAAATAGAAGCCAATTGATAAGGTTCCCAAATTTTATTTTTCAGAACAATTACTTTATCTGATATTTCACTCACCAAACCTTCATCGATTATTGGATAAGTTGGATTCTCCGGAACATAAACAATAGGCTGAACACCAAATTCAGGCAGATATTTTACGAATTTTAACCAACGTTGTACGCCTGGTCCTCCAGCTGGTGGAAAATAATAGGTAATGATTAAGAGTTTTTTTTGTTCCAAGAAATCTTTGAGTTTATTGTTTTATAAAGTGCAAATTTAGAAGTTATTTAAAAACTTTGATTGTTTTTTAAATCGAATCCTATTAACCATCTTCAATGTATAAGACACTTCTATAATTATCATTAATCTTTCTAATCTTTCAAGATAAGAAAGTGACTTTATCTCGGCTATTCTCGCTTGTTCGATGTTATCTAAACTCAATTCCATTGTCTTATCGATGTCCATATGAGACTTTTATTTTCCTAAAAATTATAAATAAGACATACAACAAAAGTAACCCATTTAAAATCATCCAAAAATTGTAAAATCCCCAAACAATTTTATACTCTATTTTCATACTTGAAAAGCTAAAATATTCTCCCTGACTTTCATCATAGAAGTCATCATAACCCATCATAAAAACTCCGCAAAAAATAAATACTGCAATGTCTAAAAAGACAAAAAGAACTATTTTTAGAATTTTCAGAAGCATAATTTAGCTGAGACTGGAAATCAATTACTGATTACTTGTGACTTTTCTATTCTTTCTTTCGAAATAAACTCCACCAATCAAAAGTAATAGCATTCCAATGCAACTTACTAAAGTAATTGTTCCTCCAGTTTTTACAACCTGTGGCTCAAATTTAAACTCTATTGTATGTTTTCCTCCAGGAACTTCCATTGCTCTTAATACATAATCAACCGGGAAATGATCTGTTAACTGACCATCAATGTAAGCATTCCATCCGTTTTTATAATACATTTCAGAGAATACTGCTAAACCGTCTTTTCCGTTATCAGATTGGTATTTAATATAGTTTGGTTTATATTCTACAACTTTAATTGTTCCCGTTGTATCCCATTGTTTTTTCATTCGGGCATTTCTAAATTTACCTTCATGCTCACGAACGTTAAAAACAGCTACAGTTTTAGTATCAATATGATCTAAAGCTTTCATAACATCGTCTGGTTTATTCACCAATTTTACGGTACTTACAAACCAAGCGTTTCCGTTTGCATCAGGATTTACAACAGGAAATTCTTTACCTTCTTTATCAGTCTGAATAATGTATTTTACATTCAGCATATTCAGCACTTCAATATTGTTTTTTGCAATTTGATAATCAAATAACTGCTGCATTCTTCTAGGTTTTGCAGCATGATATCCTCCTATCGAATGATGGAAATAAGAAGCGCGTGCACTAGAAAGGTTTCCGTTTACTTCAAAAACTCTGTAATGTGAAGTATCTTTTAAAATTTGAGCATCAGAAGGTGTTTCCTGAAATGGAGCTGCAATTTCTGCAGGACTCACAAAATCTTTAGCCGAAACATATTTTTTATCCACAAAAAACAAATCGAAAATCATTAAAAGACCAACGATTATTAACGTAGTATTTTGAGCCAGTTTATTTTTTATAAACAACCATAAGATTCCAAAAGTTAATACAATAAAAAAGCCTGAACGTAATAAATCTGCTGAATACAAACTCATTCTGTCTTCTTTTAAAGCATCAACAAAAGCTGGTCCGTAGGTTTGCATGAAATAACTATCGCTGCTTCCTGTAAAATGAAACGCACTTTTAGCAATTACTAAAATCAAAATAACACCTAATCCAAAAACACCCGTTTGTACTAATGCTTTCTGTTGTTTTTTAGGTTCTTCTTTAGCTTTAAAAAAGGACTGTAATCCCATAATAGCCAAGACAGGAAAGCACAATTCAAGAATAACCTGAATCGATGATACTGCTCTAAACTTATCATACATTGGAACGTAATCAATAAAGAAGTCTGTTAGTAATCCGAAATTTTTTCCCCATGAAAGCACTAAAGAAACTAATGCTCCGGAAAGAAATACATATTTTATTTTTCGATCATCAATGAATAATGCTAAAACTCCCAAAAAGAAAACTACAACTCCAATATAAGCCGGAGCAGCAACAATAGGCTGATCTCCCCAATATGTTGGCATTCCTGATACAAAATCCTGAGCTTGCTCTGACGGAACTCCTTGTTCGATCATAAAAGAATACATTCGGCTATCAGTTCCAACATTTTCATGATTTGAACCTCCAAAAAGTCTTGGTACAATCAAGTTGAAACTTTCTGCAATTCCATAACTGTATTCTGTAATATATTCTCTGCTTAAAGCGTTTTCGTTTGTCTTTTTTGTTCCATCAGGATTGAAAGTCAATTCGCTGTTACTACGAGTACTAAATTTAGCGTATTCGCTTGTCGCCATTAAATTGGTAGCATTTGCACCAATCGCAAAAATTCCGGCTACAGCCAAAGTTCCTATTGCAATTAAGAGTGGCTTATATTCTTTTTCTTTGATAAATTGAAAAGCAAAATATCCTGAAAGTATCAATAAGAAAATCAATAAATAATAAGTCATTTGAAAGTGATTTGCATTCACTTCAAGTGCAACCGCAAACATTGTGAGCAAACCTCCCCAAATATATTTTTTCTGGAAAACCATTATAAATCCGGCAATAACCAATGGCATATAAGCAATTGCATGCGCTTTTGCATTATGACCAACACCAAGTATAATGATTAAATAGGTAGAAAAACCAAAGGCAATTGCTCCAATAAATGCTTTTAAAGGATCTGTTTTTAAGACTAATAATAAACCATAAAAACCTAAAAAGTATAAAAACAAATAATCTGCCGGACGAGGTAAAAAACGTAAAATATCGTCTACTTGTCCCACTAAATCATTAGGATAATTTGCTCCTAATTGATAAGTTGGCATCCCGCCAAATGCTGAATTTGTCCAATAGGGTTCAGAATGTTCTGCTGCTCTAAAGTCATTTTGCTCTTTTGCCATTCCGGTATATTGAGCAATATCCGATTGGAAAATTTGTTTTCCTTGTAAAACAGGATAAAAATAAATTAAAGAAACGAGAATAAACCCTAATATAACAAGGGCATGCGGATAGAACTTATTTACTATTTTCAATTTAGGCTGGTTTGGTTAAATGATGAATCCTACAACTTTTAGGACACAAACTTAATCTATTTCTTCGTAATCAACATAATCGCCAACCTTTTTGGTTTCGCGAGGATTCTTTGCATTGGCAGTATCAATGATTATCTCATCATTGTTTGTACGCGTTTTTTGCCATGTATTATCCTGACTATATTGTTGTTGTCTCTGAAAATTCTCTCCTGCTTTTTCCACGGCTTTCTTTACCAATACCGGTAAAAATATTCTAGCCAAAAACTTAAAAATATAATAAAATGCCACCATATAACATATGGCTTTTATTAAACCTGTAAAAGATGCTTCTTGCATAATCGTATAATTTTTTCCAAAATTAATAAATCAATCGTTTAAAATTAAAATATCAATCTTAAATAAATAATAAAATATAGTACATTTGAAATGCGTTATTACTTTTTAATCAAAAAATACATCTATGTTAAAAACTAAAAACTTATTTATTACAGCTCTTTTTTTTGTACCGCAAGTTTTTTTCGCACAATATACTGATATCATCAACTCCAATCGTCCAGGCGAAACAATGTCTGCATACGCAGTTGGAAAAACCGTATTTCAAGCAGAATTAGGTATTTACGGAATTAAAGAAAAACATGATTTACTAAGCTATGACTCGAATGGTTTTGGTACTGATTTAACGTTGCGTTATGGCGCATTTCTTGAAAAACTGGAATTTATTCTTGATCTTCAGTATCAAATGGAAAACTTTGATACTCCTTATACCACTTATAAAAAGAACAATTTCAGACAAACTGTTTTAGGAGCTAAATATTTGATTTATGATCCTTATAAAAATTACAAAAGAACCGATAACATATACAGTTACAAGGCTAATCGCAGTTTTGACTGGCATTCATTAATTCCGGCGGTTTCAATATTTGCAGGGGCAAATTTTGTTGGCGCTGATAATCCTTATTATTTCTCTCCTCAATCTGCAATTTCTCCAAAAGTTGCATTGATTACTCAAAATCTTTTTGGAGGCGGAAAATGGGTTTTTGTAACCAATATTATCGCTGATTACATTGGAACAGATTATCCTAGTTATGGTTACGTATTGACTTTAACACACGGATTTAACGACAGATGGTCTGGTTTTATCGAAAATCAAGGTTACAAAAGTGATTTCTACAGTGATGCTATTCTTCGTGGTGGAGCAGCTTATTTAATTAATCCAAATCTTCAGGTTGATGCTTCTATAAGTACCAATTTCAAAAATACACCTTCTATATTATACGGAGGAGTTGGTGTTTCATGGCGTTATGACGGTCGTTACAAAGAGAAAGAAATAGAATATAAAAGCAACGAAAAAGCTAAGAAAAACAAGGATAACGAATTAGAACAGAAAGAAATCGATTATCAGGAAAAAGAAAGAAAACGTAAGTCTAAATACGAATAAGAAATTAATATTCTCCAAAAGAACACATTATAATACCATTTGAATGATTACAATAAAAGAAGCCAAGTCTAAAAAAGAAATAACCGAGTATATAAAATTTCCTTTTTCATTATATAAAGACAATCCATATTGGGTTCCGCCTATAATTGCAGATGAATTAGAATCATTTGACAAAACAAAAAACCCTGCTTTTGATAGCGCCGAAGCTTATTTTTATCTGGCGTACAAAAACAATGAAATTGTTGGTAGAATTACAGCTATCATAAATTGGTCTGAAGTTAACAACCAGCATAAAAGAAAAGTTCGTTTTGGCTGGTTTGATGTTATTGACGATATTGAAGTTACAAAAGCTTTATTGGAAAAAGTTTATGAATTAGGAAAACAACACAATCTTGAACATGTTGAAGGCCCAATGGGATTCTCAAATCTGGATAAAGTTGGAGTTCTTACGGAAGGTTACGACCAAATGGGGACGATGATTACGTGGTATAATAACCCATATTATGTAACTCATTTTGAGCAATTAGGTTTTCAGCCAGAAAAAGAATATCTCGAAAGTATTTTTCCCTTCTCTAATGTTAAACCTGAGTTTTTCCTGAAAGCGCAAGAATTAATAAAGAAAAGATACGGTTTGCGCGCTCTGACTTTTACCAAAACAAAAGACATTATGCCACATGTTGACAAAATGTTTGATTTGTTTAATGAATCTTATGCCAATTTAGCTTCGTTTGTAGCTATTTCAGATATCCAGAAAGAGTATTTTAAAAAGAAATACATAAGTTTTATCAATCCGGAATATATCAAATTTGTAGTTGATAAAGAGGACAATTTGGTTGCTTTTAGTATTGTAATGCCAAGTTTTTCTGAAGCTTTACAAAAAGCAAAAGGAAAACTATTCCCATTTGGATTTATCCATTTATTGAAAGCTCGTAAAAAGAGTAAAGATGTTGTTTTTTACCTTATCGGAGTTCATCCCGATTACCAAAACAAAGGTGTTACAGCAATTATCTTTGATGAATATTTTAAAACTTTCTCTGAAAAAGGAATCCAAAATTGCATCAGAACTCCGGAATTAGCCGAAAATACAGCGATTCATTTATTATGGAAAAACTTTGATCCAAAAGTTCATTGCCGAAGAAAAACGTATTTGAAAAACCTTTAATCAACATCAAGCAAATTTTATCCTTTTAAGAAATTTAGAGTAACTATGACATGAAAAAAATATTTCTCATACTATCTCTGTTAACTTTGCTTTCATTTACTAAAGATGAAAATGATTTATTGTATCAAAATTACGCAAAAGCTGTAATCAATCATGGTGATACTTTTCAACTTCATCTGGTTATCAAAGTAAAAAACCTTGATAATAACGAGATAAGAGAAATATGCACACAAGCGAATTCTCTACAAAGTGCAATTCATCAAGAGTATAAAATTGATTATGATGACAAAGGACTAGAAAAGGCTCTGAAAATTGCATTAGAGAATAAAAGCAGATATTTCGAATTTAAAAACGATAGTGCATTATCTTATTTAGGCATTAAAGATTATTCCGAAAATGATTTAAAAGAATTAGAACGTAAAATTAATTTTGATTCTCTCGCTAAATCAATTAAAAAGAAACAGAGTTGGTCCAAATATTTAGAAGATAAAGAATTAATAATGTACGCACATGCATTGTTTAACAGAGGAATTCTAACGGGAGAAAACAATTGCCGTGGTGGAAAGCTCGTTTTTGTTGGTCCAAATACTCCTTGGTAAAATACATACAAAAATCCCATTCAACATATTGAATGGGATTTCTTTTTTCTACAATTTTTTTATTTCTTTATTCCTCTTATTATTGAGGACAATCTACGGCTGTAAGCGTATTTTTTTGATCAAATTTTAATTTTGATTTATCTTTAAAAGAAACTTTCCCGTTTGAATCTACAACATCTCCATATCCTTCAATAAATACTCCCTCTCTTTTCAGGAAAGCAACTTCTCTAACATAAGAAACTCCTTCAGACATGAATGTATAATCCGCAATCAAGGTATCACCTTTCATGTTTCCTATTAAAGTTCCTTCGTTTTTATCTTTTCCGGTTAAGTTGTAACTTAATTTCCCATTTACTTCCTGATGTGAATTTACATTAAAACTTAGCGCAACGATATTACCGTTTAATCTTGATGCAAAACACTGATCTCCCGCTGGCTCTGTAACCTCAGCTTCTTTTGGAGGATCTGGCGTAATTTCAGGTGCAGGTTCTGCCTTTTTGCAAGAAACTAAAACAACTAAAATAATTACTGTTATTGCTATTACTTTTTTCATAATTCTTCTTTTTACTGGTTTTGAATTATAAAATTAGCTCAAATAAAAAAAATCCATTCGCATAACGAATGGATTTTTTTACATAATTCCCATACAGGAATCTATTTTCTAGAAATTAAGCATCTAAATCAACTGTAGTTCTGCTTGCAATTTCTTTATAAGTACCGTTTTCTAATTTTTCACGAATTGCTTCAAATGCTGTTAACGTTTCGTCGATATCAGCTAAAGTATGTGAAGTTGTTGGAATCATTCTCAACAAAATAATTCCTTTTGGAATTACAGGATAAATTACAATCGACAAGAAAATACCGTAGTTTTCTCTTAAATCATTTACCATTACCATTGCTTCAGGAACACTTCCTTGCAAATAAACTGGTGTTACACAAGTATTTGTATCTCCAATATTGAAGTTTCTTGAACGTAAACCATTTTGTAATGCATTTACATTTTCCCAAAGTTTATCTTTTAATTCCGGGTGATTACGCAATAACTCTAAACGTTTCAAAGATCCAATTGTTTGAATCATTGGCAATGCTTTTGCAAACATCTGAGAACGTAAATTATATTTTAAATAATCAATAATATCCTGATCTGCAGCTACAAAAGCTCCAATATTAGCCATTGATTTTGCAAAAGTCGAGAAGTAAACATCGATACCATCCTGAACTCCTTGCTCCTCACCTGCTCCGGCTCCTGTTTTACCAAGAGTACCAAAACCGTGTGCATCATCAACTAATAAACGGAAATTATATTTTTCTTTTAAGGCAACAATTTCTTTTAATTTTCCTTGTTGTCCTCTCATTCCAAAAACACCTTCGGTGATAAACAAAATACCACCACCTGTTTCAGTTGCCATTTTTGTAGCACGTTGCAGGTTTTTTTCCATACTTTCAAGATCATTGTGTTTGTAGGTAAAACGTTTACCCATGTGTAAACGAACACCATCAATAATACAAGCATGAGAATCTACATCATAAACAATAATATCGTTTTTAGTTACCAAAGCATCAATAATAGACACCATTCCCTGATAACCAAAATTCAATAAATAAGCCGCTGGTTTCATTACAAACTCCGCTAATTCATTTTCTAATTGTTCGTGGTATTTAGTATGTCCGGACATCATACGAGCTCCCATTGGGTAAGCTGCTCCGTATTGTGTTGCAGCATCAATATCCGCTTGACGAACCTCCGGATGATTTGCAAGACCTAAATAGTCATTCAAACTCCAATTTAAAATATCTTTTCCACCAAATTTCATTCTTGGACCAAGTTCACCTTCTAATTTAGGGAATACAAAATAACCCTCAGCTTGTGAAGCCCATTTTCCTAATGGTCCTTTATTGTTCTGAATTCTTTCGAATAAATCTTTTACCATAAATATATTTTGAAGTAATAATTTTATTTATACAGGGTGCAAAAATAATGATTATTATTCTAAAATAGAGTCAGCTAATTATTTTTATTGAAAAATATTGCCATTCGTGCATTATCCCAAAAAAAGCCCAACTAATCAAAATCTATTTTGTGAGATTAAACGTTTAAAAAACCAATTATACTCAAAAAAACACATCAAAAACCAGTCTATACAAGGTTTTTTTATTACTGTAAAAGCCTAATTTACTCCTTTATATTTATTTGGATATAAACTATAATACAGCCAAATTATCACAACAGATAAGTATCAAATTCCGTATCAATTGAAGACTTTTTTTTACCCATTATTGAGGTAATCATTAACATTAAACCGATAACTATAAAAACACTGACCAAAAAAACACTTTCATAATACCCAAAAAGCAATCCTAGTTTTTTATAAAAAAACAAACCTTGCAAAAACAATACTATTTCGGTTAATACATATCCCAGAAAAAAGAATTTAATCCCAATTTTAAACCAAATAGACTCACTTGGCAAAAGTTTATTCTGAATCAATATTCCCAATAAAAAACCTGTAATTATTCCTAAAGTTGTCAAATGAATAAATCCAATAACCAAATTTCTTATTTGATGCGAAACCTCAGCGAAAGCAGGAAATATCAATAATAATTGTATTCCTATCTTTAGAAATAAAGAACAAACTGCTAAACCATAAACCCATTTTGCAGTAGAATCTAAATTAGTTTTAAATTCATTTATCTGAAGTTTCAACATCTTGTAGAAATAAACAAAAGAGAGTAATTGAAAGAGAACTCCAAATGTATTGATCACTTTTAAAACACTACTTTTAACATACCAACTTACAGGAAATGCAACCGTAAAAAAAGTAGCCAGAATAAGTAATATCCAAAATGTTTTAAATTTACTTATCACTATTTTATTTTTAAACTGCGCCAAAAACAAAGCTAAAACAGCAAATAAAAACCAGCCATTAAATTGAAAATGTAGAAAAAACTGAATCGCAATTTGATAAAAAGAGCTTTGTTTTCCTAAAATACTTATTATTGGTCCTAAACTCCAAACTCCAAAAGTTGAAAAAACCATAAACAGAATTGCAGTCAATAAAAGCATTTTCTCATCAACTTTTCTGGTAGAACAATCTCGCCAAATCAGCCAGCAAAAAATATAACTCAATAAAATATGCAACGTCGAAAATACAATTGAAAACAAAGCATATCCCTGAATTGGAAAAGAAATCATCATTCCGATAACGCTAAATTCAGTAATCCAGAATAATTGATTATAAATTGGCTTCTCACTTTTACTTTTCGGAATAAAGAAATAAACAACCAAAACATAAATCATCAAATAAGCCCATCCTAACATTGCCACATGAGAATGAGCATGAAGCAGGTAAGCATAATTTATACTTTTTAAGGGAAACAAATACAGAAAACGCATTAACAATCCCATAACTGACGCTATCAGGAAATTAAAAAAGCAGCACACGATCCAACTTCTTTGAGAATTCATTTTATATCTATTTTGTTTATTCTAAAAATAAAAATGCATCAATAATAATCGTTTAGATCAGACTACTGATGCATTTTCTTAATTACAATTTTTATTTTTAAGCAAATTCTTCCTCTAAAATTACAGCTTTGGGAAACAAAATATTATTCTCTAAATGAATATGTTTATGCAAATCTTCTTCAAACTCTTTTAGCATTGCAAACGTAACTTTATAAGTGGTACATCCATCGCTTGGCGGAGTATAATTATTAGTCAAAAGTGCAATTTGTCTAAAACGTTCTCCTTCATTATCATGTTCCTGCATCATCATCGCAATTGGATTTGACACTGTTCCAAAAGGCGGTTGAGACAAAATCCCATTAGACTCTTTAGTTTTTACCATTCTTTTTATAAAAGGAAATAACATTAATTCTTCTTTCTTCATATGTTGCAAAAGCTCACCCGCTCCGGCCGTAAACAATTCATTTATTTTAAACAACTCCGGATGAGCTCCGCCATGAACAGAACACAATTTATCTAAAAATTTCAGAATAACAGCTGTTTTATCTTCAACATAACGATGGTGAGTTTTTTCGATAAAATCTGCTAATAAATCCAAAGACCAAGAATTAAAATCAGTTGCATGACTACTTTCTGATTGAAGAACATCGTAAACATTTTGCAACAAAACATCTTCGTCTATTTTTTGTTTTTCGCAAACTTCAGTAATAGTTCTATTGCCTTTGCAACAAAAATCGATTTTGTATTTTGTGAATACTGCTGCAGTTCTAAAATCCTGAGCTACAAATGAGCCAATTGTTTTATTTTTTAAATTTTCCATTTTGTTATTTTATTTAATTTTTAATTATTTAAAATAAAAGACAAAAACATCTTTTATTATGTTGTAAAAAAACTCTAATACCCAAAAGCAGTAGAGTTTATATTTTTATTCGCTTTTATTCTTTATTTTTAAATAAAAATCTCCCGAATTTACTCCCGAAGCCAATTGCTCTAAAGTTGTATTAGTAAGCATTGCCAACAACAATTCTCTGATTTTTTTAAACTCGTTATGAACCGGGCAGGGATGTGTTTCTGAACATTCTTTTAACCCAATACCACAACCTTTATATATTGTATCTCCATCAATTGCATCTACAATCTGGATTAATTTTATGGATTTTACAGCTTCATTAGAAACTTCAAAACCGCCACCTACTCCTTTTGCTGAAATAATTATGTTATTTTTGGTGAGAATCTGCATTATTTTGGCAGTAAAAGGTTCAGGTGAATCAATTTCCTTTGCAACATCTTTTATCCCAACCCGAATTCCTTCTGAAGATTTGGTTGCAATAAATATTGAAGCCCGAATGCCATACTCACACGCTTTTGAAAACATATAAAAAGGATTAATTTGACAACAAAGATATTTAAACCTTCATTAAAAGACAAATTTATCTTTAATTAGTTTTTATAAAAAATATCTTATTTATAATCAGAATAATTAATATCCGTAAAAAGACTTATTTTATATCAAATTCCTATAAAACCAATTTTAGTTTTACCTTTGGAAGTATCTAATTTTTTAATACCTAAATAATGGCTTTAAGCACCTCCAAAGATTTAAAATTAGCCGTTCTTATTGATGCCGACAACGTTCCGTACAGTAACGTAAAAGGGATGATGGAAGAAATAACAAAGTTTGGAACACCAACCACAAAACGTATATATGCAGACTGGACAAAACCCAATTCTAATGGTTGGAAAGGTGTTTTATTAGAACATGCCATCACTCCTATTCAACAATATAGTTATACCGTTGGAAAAAACTCCTCAGATTCTGCTTTGATTATCGACGCCATGGATTTACTTTATTCGGGTAAACTTGACGGATTTTGCATTGTTTCAAGTGACAGCGATTTTACTCGTCTGGCAATCAGGTTGCGAGAATCCGGTATGAAAGTTATTGGTATTGGAGAAAAGAAAACACCAAACTCTTTTATAGTTGCTTGCGACAGGTTCATTTACATTGAAGTTTTGGACGGAGCAATTCAGAAGAAAAAACCAAAAGCAACAACTACCACAACAGATACCAAAAAATCTGTTGAAAAACCTGCCGAAAAAGCGTTGCATAAAATCGACAAACAAACCATTGAACTTATTGAAGCTACAATTGAAGATATTGAAGACGATGACGGCTGGGCATTTTTAGGCGATGTTGGAAACTTAATTGTAAAAAAGAAACCTGAATTTGACCCAAGAAATTATGGTTTTTCTAAGCTTACGCCAATGCTAAAATCATTGACAGATATTCTTGAAATCGACGAAAGAGAATCTGACAAAAAAGGCATTAAACACGTTTACGTTAGATTACGATTCAATTAATTACTAAATTATTATATATTAAAATTTTAAAAACATGAGAAAAAAATTCTTTATCTACGGATTCTTATTGTTTCTAATTGTTGCTGCAACGTATTATTATACTGATCGCGGTTTTTTACTGGTTATCATCATACCTATATTATTAATTATAGGATATTATAATACTGTTCAGAAAAAGCATGCTATTTTAAGAAACTTTCCTGTTTTAGGATATTTCAGATATTTATTTGAAACCATTGCGCCTGAAATTCAGCAATATTTTATCGAAAGATCTACTGACGGAAAACCTTTCTCGAGAAATCAACGTTCTTTAGTGTATCAAAGAGCCAAAAATATAGATTCAAGCACTCCTTTTGGAACACAGCAAAATCTAAATCACGATAGTTATGAAGGTATAAAACATTCTATTTTTCCAGCTAAAGTAAACGAAGAATTACCTCGTGTATTAGTTGGAGGAAAAGATTGTAAACAACCTTATCTGGCTTCTTTGTTTAATGTTTCGGCAATGAGTTTTGGTTCGCTTAGCGAACATGCCGTGCGTGCCATAAACATTGGTGCTCAAAAAGGAAACTTCTATCAAAATACAGGAGAAGGCGGTTTAACCGAATTTCATCTTGCCGGCGGTGGTGATATTACGTGGCAAATTGGTACTGGTTATTTTGGATGTCGTGATGCACAAGGGAATTTTAGCCCTGAAAACTTTTCAGAAAAAGCGAATCTTCCTAATGTCAAAATGATCGAAATTAAGCTTTCGCAAGGGGCAAAACCTGGTCACGGTGGTGTACTTCCGGCGGCTAAAAACACAGAACAAATTGCAAAAATAAGAGGTGTTGAACCTCACACCATGATTCTTTCGCCTCCTGGTCATCATGCTTTTTCGGACATTAAAGGACTTATTCATTTCATTGCACAATTGCGTGAATTATCTAATGGAAAACCAATTGGATTCAAACTTTGTATTGGAAACACAGCCGAATTTGAAGCAATTTGCCACGAAATGATTGCCGAAGATATCTTTCCTGATTTCATAACCATTGATGGTGCCGAAGGTGGAACCGGAGCTGCTCCGCTGGAATTTGCAGATGGCGTTGGAATGCCTTTTGAACCTGCTTTAATCTTTGTAAACAAAACCTTGATTCGCTTAAATATTCGAGACAAAATACGCATCATCGGAAGTGGGAAAATCATTTCGGGTTATTCTATTTTACACGCTATTGCTTTAGGAGCAGATATGTGTAATAGTGCGCGTGGTTTTATGTTTTCGTTAGGTTGTATCCAGGCATTGCGTTGTCATAATAATGAATGTCCGACAGGAGTTGCGACTCAAAATAAAATGTTGATGAAAGGTTTGGTTGTCACCGATAAATCAGATCGTGTATATCATTTCCATAAAAACACTTTACATTCTGCAAACGAACTTTTGGCAGCAGCCGGCAAAAAAAGTTTCTCAGATGTTGATCCTAGTATTTTTATGCGCGGAGACGAATTTGCACATTTATCAGATCTTTATTTCCCTGATATTCTGACAAATGTTACAAAACATTAGAAAACAAAAAGCCTCTTTGTAAAATTCAAAGAGGCTTCTTTTTATAACATAGCAAAGACTTTATTTCAAATTAAAGTTTTGCTGTTTCTTTACCTTTTGCTTCAGTTGCTTTACCTTCTAAAACAGCCAATTCTTCTTTATCAACCATTTGCTGAGCAAGAATAATATTATTATAAGATAAAAAATACACATCAAACTTTACTCCTTCTTCAATTAATTCCGGAGAAATCTGATCGTTTTTGATCATCTCTTTCAGTAAACCCGGAAAAGTCTCCTGATAAGCCTGTTTGTTTGCTTCAGTTCCTTCTAAATTGGTTTCAATTCTAATTTCAATTTTATTGTCATTCAAAAATGCTTTGGCACTTGTGCTAACAGCATTTCCACCTTTTATAGAAGATGTAGTATTATAATTGCTCACATGTTCCTGAATTTTTTGCTTCGTGTTTTTACAACTTACAAGCAACAATACAATTGCAAAAAGAAATGCGATTTGGGTAATTTTTTTCATAATTTTTTGGTTTTTAGGTTATTTTTTAACTCAAACATAACAAACTTATAACACAAAAACAACATTCGTTATAAAAAATAAAAAATGTAATTATTTGACTACAACTTAATTAGAACCAAAATGTAAAATATATATAAAACTAAAAAAGTCCCTTTAAAAAAATTAAAGAGACTTTCTGATAAGCATAATCTGTCTTGTTATTTCAATAATTCAGCCAATTCTTCCTTATTAATTATCTTTTTTGAAAGAACAGTATTGTCATCTGCTAAAAAATACACATCAAATTGCACTCCTTCTTCAATTAATTCTTTAGGAATCTGATTCTTTTTTATCATATCACTTAACAATTTAGGAAATACTATAGCTGAAGCTACTTTATTCGGTTCTTCTTGCTTTAAATCAGTTTCGAATCGCAATTCAATTTTATTGTCGTTTATATATCCTCTCGCAGTTGTAAGCGTCACATGATCAGCCTTAAAACTTTTGGCCGCAACATTATAAGAAACAACATATTCCTGAAGTTTTTGTTTTGTGTTTTTGCAGCTAATCAGCATCAAAACAAGAATGATGGCAAACGAAATTTGGCTTATTTTCTTAATCATAATATTATTTATTTTAGTTTCTGAAGTCTTAAAAGTGCTTCAAGATAATAATAATCCGCATAATTTATAGAACAATCAATTTCGCTTCCGGCAGGTTTATGTCCTGTTGAATGAAGCAAAAAAGCAGAATTTGCATCATGACTTTGATAATGATCTGAAAGTGAAACAATCATTTTTTTAGACTTGGTCAAATATTCGTTTTTCAACGTTTTATCGTTGGTATAAGAACTCAATTCAATAAGTGCCGAAGATACAATTGCAGCCGCGGAAGCATCTCTTGGCTCATTTGGAATTCCCGGCGCATTAAAATCCCAATACGGAATTAAATCATCTGTTTTTAATCTATCCAAATATACACGTGCTAATTTGTGAGCAAAATCTAAAAATTTCGGATCTTTTGTCTCTCTGTAAACCATCGTAAAACCGTAAATTGCCCAAGCCTGACCTCTCGCCCACATACTATCATCGCTATATCCCTGAGCAGTTATTCCTTTTATTTTCTTACCTGTCTCATAATCGTAAATTATTACATGATAAGAAGAATTATCAGGTCTGAAATGATTATTCATAGTAGTTTCAGCATGTTTTACGGCAATATCATACAACTTTTTATTTCCTCCGTTTTTAGAAGCCCAAAAAAGCAATTCTAAATTCATCATATTATCTATAATCGTATTATGTCCGCCATATTTATTATGTGGCCATGATAAAATTGTTCCAACTTTTGGGTTAAAAAGTGTTGCCAAAGTATCGGCTGTTTTTAAGATAACATCTTTGTAAGCAAGATTTTTAGTCAAACGATATCCGTTTCCGAAACTATTAAAAATCTGAAAACCCAAATCATGATCATTTGCTTTGCTTACTGACAATGGTTTTAAAAACTGACTGAATTTATCGGCTTCTTTTTCCCATTTTTTATCTCCTGTTGCTTCATACAAATACCATAATTCTCCAGGCCAGAAACCACTTGTCCAATCTTTATAATCAACAAATTTCCATTCTTTGCTTCCTGTTGGAATACTTCTTGGCGAAGTTCCATCATTCGGAATCACTTTTAAAGTCTCAGAAGCCTGAGTTGCACAATATTCAAACTGTTTTTTAATATTAAATGGGTTCTCTTTTTGAGAATAACCTTTATTTCCTAAAAGAAACAAAGTCAAAATCAGCGTCGTAAATCTTGTATTCATGTGGTTATTTTTTGATAGTAGTTTATAGAATCGATAAATTTATAAAATAAGTCCAACCAATCCGAATCTTTGTATTTTTGTTTACCCTAAAAAGTACTAACAATACCAACAAAAGTTAAAACTTGAAAAAATCCAGAGTCTATTATTCTATTTTATTTCTAATGACGATCTTCCTTGGAATAATGTCAAGGAAAATCCCTCAAGTACCTTTAATTACTGGCGATTTTCTATATGCTGTTATGATTTACTTCTTAATGAGAATTGCGTTTCCAGACAAAAAATCCTTATACATTATAATTACTGCTTTATTAATATGTTATTGTATCGAATTTGTGCAACTTTATCAAGGAAACTGGATGATAGAACTTAGAAAAACATTATTTGGAAGATATGTCCTCGGACAAGGTTTTCTGTGGAGTGATATTCTGGCTTATACTTTTGGGATTGGTGCTGTTTCTTCTGTTGAAAGGATTGTTTTGAAATATAAAGCATTATAGATCGTCAACTTTGTCAAAGTTCCTTAAGCTCTCGTAAACCTAACAGGTTTTTGAAACCTGTTAGGTTTGGCCTTACAGAAACAATAAGCAAAACGAAAATATTTGATGAAAATGATTGCCCTAGCCCCGATAGAAGTGAAAATCCTTTTGTGGCGGGGTTCGCCACAAAAGATTGTAACGAATAGCGGGATTAGCTCCTAAAAAAATTGATCAATCCAATGTCTGAGTGATTTTATCAATATTCAAACTATTCGCCATTGCAGTAAAGATGTCATAATACACAGATTTGTTGTCATAAAGTTCATCATGTGCGCCTTGTTCGATACATTTTCCTTTTTCCAGAACTATAATATGTGAAGCATCAATAATTTGAGAAATACTATGCGAAATAATAATCACGGTTCTGTCTTTTTTTATTGCGTCTAATGATTTCTTTATTTGCTCTGTTGCAATCGCATCCAGACTTGCTGTGGGTTCATCTAAAAAGATAATTGGCGGATTTTTTAGAAACAATCTTGCAATCGCGATTCGTTGTTGTTGTCCGCCGGAAAGCAAATGTGCATCAGAATCATAACCTTTTGGCAATTGCATTACTTGATCATGAATATAAGCTTGTTTTGCGGCGTCTATAACCTCATTTTCTGTAGCTTCGGGATTTCCGTAGAGAATATTTTCAGCAACTGTACCTTTAAATATGTGATTCTTCTGAAGAACTAATCCAATATTTTTTCGCAGAAAATCAGTGTCGTAGTCGTTTAAATCAACTCCGTCTAAATAAATTTTCCCCGAAGAGGGCAAATAAAACTTATCCAATAAATTAATAACGGTACTTTTTCCGGCGCCGCTTAAACCAACCAAAGCAGTTGTTTCATTTGGTTTTATGGTGAAATTAATATCCGAAAGCGCTATCGTTCCATTTGGATAAGCAAAATCCACATTTTTGACTTCAATTAATCCAACAATTTTTTCTGGAATATAAGTTCCGCTGGTTTCTTTTTCATTTTCAGATTCTAAAATATCAAAGAAACCTTCTGAATAAATCAAGGCATCATTTACTTCATCATAAATACGATGCAATTGCCTGATTGGTGACGAAACATTATTAAACAACATAATATGAAACATGATCGCGCCAATTGTCATTTTATTATTCAAAACAAAATAAGCGGTAAGAATAATGATTATTACAACGCCTATTTGCTCAATAAAGCCTTTTATACTTTCAAAAATGAAACTGGTTTTTCTAGTTGCGAGTTGATTTTCGGTCATCTCAAATTGAATTTTCTGATGACGTTCTGCTTCCATTGGTTCTCTCACAAAGGATTTAATCACCGTTATGGATTCAATTAAACTGATGATTCCGTTATTTTTTGTTTCCCGATAATTGCGCATTCTTCTTCTAAAACCACTTAGTTTTCTGGCTTGTAACTGACTGACATAAAAATAAATCGGGATAATAAACAAACTCACCAAGCCGACATAAAAATTAGCGTAAAACATCAAAATCAAAGCCACGAATGCATTGGCAAACAAAGGCATAATATCAATGAAGAAATTCTGAACCAATTTTGTCAAACTGCTGATTCCTAAATCAATTCGGGTTTGAAGTTTTCCACTTTCATTTTCGCCTGACGTATAAAATTCCATTCTATAACTTAAAATCTTCTCGACAATAGTTTGCGAAATGTCTCGGGTTATAAAGATTCGCAGTTTTTCTCCGTAGAATTTCTGTCCAAATTGCACGACTGAATAAACCAGTTCTTTAGATAACAAAACAAGACTTATTATACCTAATAAATGAAAGCCTTTTGATAATGGTTCGTGTGCTACCATTAAATTACTAATCGTGTCAACAGTATATTTTAATATCAATGCATTCACCTGTGCTGCAAACGAACCCAAAAAAGTTAGCAGAAGTGTTGCAATTACCATTTTTCGATATGGTCTGACGAAAGGCGTAATTTTTTTATATAGTGCGGATACCTCCATTTATTTTTATTTTTTTGGGCAACTATCAAATATAAGAATTCTAAATTTGTGTTTCAAAAAAGTCGTACCTTTAAATTCAATATTATGAAACTCGTTTTTGCATCAAACAATCAAAATAAAATCAAAGAAATTCAAAGCATTCTAAACGGATCTATACAATTATTAAGCCTTGAAGAAATTGGCTGTTTTGAAGAAATAGAAGAAACCGCTGACACTATTGAAGGAAATGCGATTTTGAAAGCCAATTACGTAACTGAAAAATACGGTTATGATTGTTTTGCAGATGATTCTGGTTTGGAAGTTACCGCTTTGAATGGAGAACCAGGTGTATATTCGGCAAGATATGCGGGTAAACAACGCAATGCCGATGATAATATGAATAAGGTTTTGGACGCCTTAAAAGACAAATTAGATCGCAGTGCACAGTTCAAGACCGTTATTACTTTAAATATAAAAGGAGAACAACATTTATTTACCGGAATCGTTAAAGGAAATATTACTTTGGAAAAAACAGGAAATCAAGGTTTTGGGTATGATCCAATTTTTCAACCTGAAAATTATACCGAAACTTTTGCCGAATTACCGTTGGAAATCAAAAATAAAATCGGTCATCGTGGAAAAGCAACTCAGCAACTAATTGATTTTCTGAACTCCACAAAATAATTGTTTAAAATACAACATTTTAGAGTCGGAATTTTATATTTCACGACGTTTTTTCGCGGAAATTTATTCCATATCTTATGAAATTCATTTTACAATAAACATAACTTTTTGATAATCAAATCATAACAAATACATAATTCTTAAAATAGCATTAGTTTATCTGAATAATTAACAGTAATTTTGCACCCTATTTTAAAAACACATATGAATAAATTTGAACAATTAGGATTGAATGAATCGTTACTGAAGGCGATTTTAGATCTAGGATTTGAAAATCCGTCAGAGGTACAGGAAAAGGCGATTCCCCTATTATTGGAAAAAGACACAGATATGGTTGCGTTGGCTCAGACAGGGACAGGGAAAACGGCAGCTTTCGGTTTTCCGCTAATTCAAAAAATTGATGCTGACAATAGAAACACACAAGCATTAGTTTTATCGCCAACACGAGAACTTTGTTTACAGATTACCAACGAACTTAAAAACTACTCAAAATACGAAAAAGGTATTAATGTGGTAGCAGTTTACGGCGGGGCTAGTATTACAGAGCAAGCCAGAGAGATTAAAAGAGGAGCACAGATTATTGTGGCTACTCCGGGGAGAATGCAAGACATGATCAACAGAGGTTTAGTAAACATTAAAAATATAGATTACTGTATTCTTGATGAGGCTGATGAGATGTTGAACATGGGATTCTATGAAGACATCGTATCTATCTTATCAGATACTCCAGATCAAAAAAGTACATGGTTGTTCTCTGCAACTATGCCACAAGAGGTTGCCAGAATTGCAAAACAATTCATGAGCGAACCAGTTGAAATTACTGTTGGAGCTAAGAACTCAGGTTCTGCAACAGTTTCTCACGAATTTTACTTAGTAAATGCACGTGATCGTTACGAAGCTTTGAAACGTTTAGCCGATGCAAATCCAGATATCTTTTCTGTGGTTTTCTGTCGTACTAAAAGAGATACACAAGCTGTAGCTGAAAAATTAATTGAAGATGGATACAGCGCTGCTGCATTGCACGGAGATTTATCTCAGGCGCAACGTGATGGTGTAATGAAATCTTTCCGTGGAAGACAAATTCAGATGCTTGTTGCTACTGACGTTGCTGCACGTGGTATTGACGTTGATAATATTACTCACGTAGTAAATTACCAACTTCCTGACGAAATTGAAACTTACAATCACCGTTCAGGACGTACTGGTAGAGCTGGAAAACTAGGAACTTCTATTGTAATTGTTACAAAAAGTGAGTTGCGTAAAATTTCTTCTATCGAAAGAATCATCAAACAAAAATTCGAAGAAAAACCAATTCCTTCTGGAATCGAAATCTGCGAAATTCAATTGTTGCACTTAGCAAACAAAATTAAAGATACTGAAGTTGATCACGAAATTGACAACTATTTACCGGCAATCAACAATGTTCTTGAAGGTTTATCTAAAGAAGAGTTGATCAAGAAAATGGTTTCAGTAGAATTTAACCGTTTTATTGCTTACTACAAAAAGAACAGAGATATTTCTAATCAATCTTCTGAAAGACGCGAAAGAAATGATTCTGAGCCAAGAGAATTCAATAATAACGGAGCAGTTCGTTATTTTGTAAACATCGGTTCAAGAGACAATTTCGATTGGATGACTCTTAAAGATTACTTGAAAGAAACATTAGACTTAGGTCGTGATGACGTTTTCAAAGTTGATGTAAAAGAAGGTTTCTCTTTCTTTAATACTGATCCTGAGCATACTGACAAAGTAATGGAAGTATTAAACAACGTACAATTAGAAGGACGTCGTATTAATGTTGAAATTTCTAAAAATGATGGTGGCGGAAGACGTGACCATAATGGTCGTAGCGGCGGCGGACGTTCTTCTGGAGGTCCAAGACGTGAAGGCGGAGGAAGTTTCGGTCCAAGACGTGAAGGTTCTGGTGGTGGATTTAGAAGCGACAGAAACTCCGCTCCTAGAGAAGGTGGTTTCAGAAGCGACAGAAACTCATCTGCTCCAAAAAGAGAAGGTGGTTTTAGAAGTTCAGCTCCAAGAAGCGAAGGTAGTTCAGACAGAGCTCCAAGACGTTCTGAAAGCTTTGGTGATTCACCAAGACCAAGAAGACCAAGAAGAGATTAATTATTTAATATCTTAATATACAAAATCCCAAATTCCAGACATAATTGGAATTTGGGATTTTTTTTACATTATGAATCTTGCGATAAATGAGTTTTGTAATCCAAAACAATACAATTCAATCTTCTTTATCCCATTTTATTTAAATCACAAAAGCATCACTACTAGCTTTGTTAATTTTCTGATAATTATATTCGAAGACTGCAAAATATTTAATCCTGATTTACTACTTTTAGTGCTTTAAATCAGGATATGAAATATTTCGCAGTTTTCTTTTTCACACTATTATCAGCCGTTGGTTTCGCACAAGATACAGAATCTACAGTGCCACAGAGAGTTTCCGGCTACATCATTAACGATAATAGTAAACAACCTCTTGCCAACGTAAATATCATCAACACCAACAAAGTGCGGGGTGCAATGTCTGACGCTAAAGGATATTTTGAAATTGATGTACAGCCAAATGATACTATACACTTTTCTATACTTGGTTTTCAATCTTTGAGAATCAGAGTTACGAATGACTGGATAAAAAATAAAGTAACTCGAATTCAGCTTACTGAGAAAGCAATTGCACTTGAAGAAGTTGTAATCGCACCTTTTAATCTGACCGGATATCTTGAAGTCGATTCAAAATTGATTCCAACAAAAGAAAACTATCGTTATAGTATTTCTGGTCTTACACAAGGCTACGAAGCGGGTGAATATTCTCCAAATGCATTTGGAAAAGTATTAGGATCTATCTTTAATCCTGCCGATGTACTTTATGGTTTCTTTGGAAAAAATGGAAAAGAACTCAGGAAATTAAAGGAGATGAAGAAAGATGATACGATTCGAAATTTATTAGAATCAAAGTATGATCGCGAAACCATTTCTGTGCTTTTAGGTATTAGCAAAGATGAAATTCCTGAAATTTTACAGCGTTGTAATTATTCTGATTCTTTTATTCAATCAGCAAATGATTTACAAATTATGGACGCTATTAGCGGTTGCTATGAACAATATAAAGTACTAAAAAGGAATTAAAACTTTACTTTTAAATCAAAATATACAAATCCTCAATCTTCAAGGTTGAGGATTTTTTTATACCTTTTTCAAATAATAAAACTACAACTCTATCACATACTTTAATACTTAGCGCAATAAATGTAGGCTTTGACGTTTTTTTTGACTAAATTAGATTCCCTTACTTCTATCGAAATTTAGATTCCGAATATAATTATACAGCATACAATGACTGATATCACACAAAAAATTCTAAACTTTATTGATCTTCACAAAGGCGAAGAAAATAAAAAATTGGTAATAGAAAACATTACAAGTGCCGTATCATTTAGAGGCTCTAATATTTGGATTTTAGCTTGCGCAATTATTATTGCATCAGTAGGACTAAATGTAAATTCGACAGCGGTAATTATTGGTGCGATGTTAATTTCACCATTAATGGGACCAATTGTAGGGGCAGGTTTTGGTTTAGGAATGTATGATTTTGAACTTGTAAAAAAATCAGTCAAAAATTTATTGATTGCAACCGTTGTTAGTTTAACCACGTCGGCAATCTATTTTTATATAAGCCCTTTTAAAGAAGCACAATCCGAGTTATTGGCAAGAACTTCTCCCAACATTTATGATATTTTAATTGCCTTTTTCGGAGGTTTAGTGGGTGTAATTGCTGTAACTCGTGTCGAAAAAGGGAATCCAATTCCAGGTGTTGCCATTGCAACCGCATTAATGCCTCCGCTTTGTACAGCCGGTTATGGATTGGCTTTAGGCAATTATCTTTATTTTTTTGGTGCATTATATCTTTATACAATCAACTGTGTTTTTATTTGTATTGCGACTTTTGTTATCGTAAAGTATCTGAATTATCCCATTACAAAACAACTCGATCTAAAACATCAAAAACGAGTAAAATACGGTATTACCATCATGATTTTACTTCTGATTATTCCGAGTATTTATTTTGCATACCAATTGTACATTCAAAAAAGCTATAATTCAAGAACGGAAGTTTTTATCCAAAAAGAATTCCTCGACAATGATTATCCTATTATTTATAAAAAAATAAGATACAATACAGATCCCAAAAGAATCGAATTGGCATTTTTAGCCAAAAAATTTAGCGACATAGAAATTATTGATCTTAATAAAAAATTAGGCAATTATGATTTACCAAACACAAAATTGATTATTAGACAAGACACAATCAACTTAAGAAAAGATATTATGAATCAAATCAATAGCAATCAAAGTGTTGTTGATCAAAAAGATATTCTCATTAATAATCTTCGAACTGAGTTATCGCAATATCAATTTAATACCAACCAAATTAGCGCCGAAGCTAAAATATTATTCCCAACCGTAACTTCTCTTGCAATTGGTAATTATACAATTGAAAACGATGCGAACAAAGCAAAAGTGATTCCTGTAATTCTGTATCAAAGTAAAAAAAATATGGATTTGCAAACTCAGCAAAAAATGAAGTTATGGCTTAAAGAAAGACTTGCGAAAGACTCGATTGAAGTATATCAGCAAAATAATTAATATAAACTCAAAAATAGAACTTATATTTACTTTAAAATAAGTTAATTATCTAAATCAAAATATCATGTCAAAAAGTCAAGACGCAAAAAAAACGGTAAAAAAAGAACCGTTAAAAACAGCTAAAGAAAAGAAAGAAGAAAAAAGAGAAAAGAAAAATTCGCCGAAGCGCGACTAATTTTTGTTTTCAGTCGTAGTCGCAATTTTCAGTTTCTTTTAACACTGAAAACTGCGACTCTGTTCTCCATGCAGTATTTTAGATACTTCTCACAACATACTGATTTAGTAGACGATTCTCAAAATCAAATCTTAGCAAATTCTACTAAAAACTACCTTATTCCTTACACTACCTGCAAAGCAATAAATAGTCAAGAACTCAAAATAAATGGTCCTCGGCAAAACTAGGCTTCTATCCTATTTTAGATTACAACGCAAATTTTCAAAATAAAGACAGTAAAAATCAGATGGATTCACAAGAAAGCCGATTTGATATCAGAAGCGCCAGAGTTATGGTTAGTAGAAAAATCAATTTTAAAAATCCCTGAAAATACTTGATAAGTGTTGAATCCAAACGATTCAATCAACCTGATGATGTAAATCATTTTAGTGTTGCGGATTTTAAAATTGTCCTCTATCCTTTCTAAATTTTAAAAACTGATAACTTGAAACAACACTACTTCAAAAAGCACTATCAAAAGTGAATATCATAAAATAAAAGTTGTTTCATTTTACAATTTGAAACCTCTTTGCCGTTTAAATCCAATGATCCGGCCTTTTAATTGTCTTATTTTTGACTTTAGAGAATTTTCTTATTCAAAAGCTTTTGTAATAGAAAACCCTTAAAATTAAATAGTCTAATTTTTAAAAGACAAACAATACCACCTCTACAAGTCTAAATATTAGAAAGATTAGATTAAACAACATTGATTTTTAACCCTTTATTATCCAAGTAAACTATGAAGACAAAAGAAGTACTAATCAAGAAGCCAAACATCAGGACAGTTTTTACTGCACTATGTTTTTTATTAATGACCGCAATTGGATATTCCCAAAAGAGTCCAAATATTATTATTTTACTCTCAGATGATACTGGTTGGGGAGATTTAGGTCCTTATGGCGGTGGAGAAGCCCGAGGTGCTGCAACACCAAATATCGATCGAATGGCAAACGAAGGTATGCAGTTCTGGTCCTTTTATGGACAACCAAGCTGTACACCGGGACGTGCAGCTTTAATTACAGGAAGAATTCCTAATCGAAGCGGAATGACAACAGTTGCATTTCCTGGAGACGGAGGCGGTTTGCCAAAAGCAGAATGGACGTTGGCTTCTTTGCTGAAACGCAAAAACTACAATACTTTTTTTGCCGGAAAATGGCACCTTGGCGAAGAAGATTATTCGATGCCAATTGCACAAGGTTTTGATGTAATGAAGAACGTAACCTTATATCACTTAAACGCTTACACATATACAGATCCAGATTGGAATGCAGATATGCCAGAGGATATTAGAGCAACATGGGTAAAAGGAACCAAAGGAGCTTTAGAGGGAGAAGCTGGAAAACCATATAGAGAGGTTAGAAAAATAGACGGAAAAGTAATTCCGTTTTTAGATCAATATACAGAGGAAGAATCTATAAAATGGCTTAAAGAAAACGGGAAAAAAGACAAACCATTTTTTATGGAAATTTCTTTTGCCAAAAATCATCAGCCAAATTTACCACACCCGGACTATGCTGGAAAATCTGCAGGAAAAAATAAATACGCCGATTGTATTGTTGAACTAGATGCCAGAATTGGTCGTATTATGGATGAAGTTCGTAATATGGGAATCGCCGAAAACACTTTAATTATCTACACGGTAGACAATGGTACATGGCAGGATGTTTATCCTGATTGTGGTTACACACCATTTAGAGGAACAAAAGGAACAGATCGCGAAGGAGGAAGCCGTATTCCGACATTGGCATGGTGGCCTGGAAAAATTAAAGCAAATAGTAAAAACAGCGACATATTAGGAACGCTTGATTTTATGGCAACATTTGCAGCATTATCAGGACAAGAATTGCCAACGGTTGACAGAGAAGGCAAACCAACTATATTTGACAGTTATGATATGTCTCCGGTTTTATTTGGCACCGGAAAATCAAAAAGAACAATGTGGTTCTATTTTACTGAAGATGAATTATTGCCGGGAGCAATAAGAGTTGGAAAATTCAAAGCAGTGTTTAATTTACGCGGTGATAACGGACAAGCAACAGGAGGTTTAGCGGTAGATTCTAATTTAGGCTGGAAAGGGGCTGCGAGTTATGTTGCAACTGTACCACAAATATTTGACTTATGGGCAGATCCGCAAGAGCGATACGATTTGTTCATGAACAACTTTACAGAGAAAACGTGGTTCTTGCCAACTATTCAGAATATTATTGGAGAATTTGCGAAAACCTACGAAAAATATCCACCTCATGTAGTACAAAGTAACCTATATCCTGGACCAATTACTATCGATAATTATCTAAAAATTAAAGAGGTACAAGAAAAACTAAAAGCAACATCAACTGCTAAAAGAAGTGGTGGAGGTTGATTTCAATGATAATTTCAATATCTCACAAAAAATAAACGCGACAGATTTTAAAACCTGTCGCGTTTAATATTTTAATTGCAGAAATTATTTAACCGGAATATTCGAAAGAATTTCTAATACAAATTTCCAATATTTTTGAGCCGAAGAAATACTTGCTCTTTCATCTGGCGAATGCGCACCATGAATTGTTGGTCCAAAAGAAATCATATCCATATCAGGATAATTAGTCCCTAAAATTCCACATTCTAAACCAGCGTGACAAGCAACAACTTTTGGTTTTTCATTATTTTGTTTCTCGTAGATTCCAACCAAAATATCCAGAATTTCAGAATTTACATTTGGTGTCCAACCGGGATAAGACCCTGAAAGCTCTACTTCGCAACCTACTAATTCAAAAGCAGAACGAAGAGAATTAGCCAAATCAAATTTCGAAGTTTCTACTGAAGAGCGTGTCAAACATCCAACAGATATTTCACCATCTTTTACAATAACTCTCGCAATATTGTTTGACGTTTCAACTAAATCAGCCATATCAGCGCTCATTCTGTAAACACCATTATGAGCAGCATAAATAGCACGAATAATACCTTCCTGAACGCCTAAATCCATCACTTTTGCAGGTAAATCGCATTTCACGATTTCAATAGATAAATTTGGTTCCGTCGTTTTGTATTCTGCCTTAATATCGTTGATGATTTCCAGCATATCAAAAATATACGCTTCATCAAACATTTCAGAAATAATGACTTTTGCAACACTTTCTCTTGGAATTGCATTTCGTAAACTTCCTCCATTAATTTCTGCTACTTGCAAACCAAAATTTTCAAAAGCATCGAATAACAAACGGTTCATAATTTTGTTAGCGTTTCCTAAACCTTTATTGATATCCATTCCTGAATGTCCGCCATTTAAACCTTTTACAGTAATTATATGACCAACAGATCCTTCCGGAACTTCTTCCTCGTGATATGTTCTTGTTGCCGTTACATCTATTCCACCAGCGCAACCTATATCAATTTCATCATCTTCTTCTGTATCTAAATTCAATAAAATCTGACCTTGAAGAATTCCTCCTTTTAAGTTTAACGCTCCCGTCATTCCAGTTTCTTCATCGATTGTAAACAATGCTTCAATTGCCGGATGGGGAATATCTTTGCTCTCTAAAATAGCCATAATTGTCGCTACTCCAAGTCCATTGTCTGCACCAAGAGTTGTACCGCGCGCGCGAACCCAGTCACCATCTACATACATATCAATTCCTTGTGTATCGAAATCAAAAACAGTATCTGCATTTTTTTGATGCACCATATCAAGGTGTCCCTGCATTACAATTGCTTTACGATTTTCCATTCCCGGAGTTGCAGGTTTACGGATAATTACATTTCGAATTTCGTCTTCAAAAGTTTCTAAACCTAAGCTATTTCCAAAGTCTTTCATGAACTCAATCACGCGTTCTTCTTTCTTTGACGGACGCGGAACTGCGTTTAAATCGGCAAACTTATTCCATAGCGCTTTAGGCTCCAGATTTCTTATTTCTTGACTCATTATATTTTGTTTGAAGTTTAACAATTAAGAGTCCCAAAGTTACAAAGTTTAAAGGGAATGTATTCGTTTTTTTTGCCACGAATTACACGAATAGACACAAATTAAAAGCACTTTAAAATTGAAAAGAGAATATAATTACATATTCATGCAACATAGTGGCATTTCGCTGGTAAAAGAAAGTAAAAAACCGATCAGGCGTTCCCATGGGAACGCTTGAACTCTATGAATCAGTTTTTTTCATCAATCAAATGTACCTAGCGATACATCGGAATACAAAACATTTAAAATATTTCTGCATAGTCATTGTTTTATTTTAGAAAAATAAACTAACCAAGTCTTTTAATTATTATTTTTAACCCAAAAGCAAAACCGTGCAAAAAAAACATATACTTCCCTTATTCTTATTAATTCAGATTATCATTCTAAAGATTCTTCCCTTTTTTCCGGAATTTATCGAAAGCTTTTACAGTAATGGTTTGTATTTAAAAATATCTCACTTTTCAAGAACCATATTGGGCAAAATTCCTTTTTCGGTTGGAGATTGTATTTATTCGATTCTAATTCTATTAGTAATTCGATGGTTTTGGAAAGTTAGAAAAACATGGAAAATGCAATGGAAAGACAATCTTCTAAAAGCTTTAAGTTGCCTTTCGGTATTTTACTTTTTCTTTCATTTGCTTTGGGCATTAAACTATTACAGAGAACCGCTTTTCGAAAAAATGAACATCAACAAAGAATATAATGATGCCGAATTATTAGCTTTTACTAAAAAACTAATCACCAAAACAAACGAGATCCAGTTTCAAATTACGAAAAATGACAGTGCAAGAATTGTTTTTCCATACTCACAAAATGAGGCTTTCAAAATAAATTTAAACGGCTATAAAAATCTTGCGCAAGAACATTCCTTTTTCAAATACGAAACCTTAAGTATCAAAAAATCTCTTTTTAGTTTACCTTTAACTTATATGGGTTTTGGAGGTTATCTGAATCCGTTTACAAATGAAGCACAGGTAAATGATTTGTTGCCAATGTATAATTTTCCGCTTACTAGCTGTCATGAAATGGCGCATCAAATGGGTTTTGCCAGTGAAAGTGAATGTAATTTTATTGGTGTTTTGGCGACAGTAAATAACAATGATTTGTATTATAAATATTCCGGATACAGCTTCACATTACATTATTGTTTAAGCATTTGGAAAGTCAAGAATGAAAAAATATTTCAGCAATTGAAGAAATCTGTTCATGGCGGAATTTTAAAAAACTATCAGGAAAGCTATGATTTCTGGAAAAAATATCAAACTCCAATCGAAACCGGATTTCAGATTTTCTACGATAACTTTCTTAAAACAAACAATCAAAAAGATGGTATGGATAGTTACAGCAAATTTGTAGATTTGATGGTGAATTATTATAAAGGAAAAGATTTTTAATGATAATACTTTATTTCGCGAGTATAGATTTCTATAACTCGTAATTCATTTTTGTTTTTACCTTGTAATTTTTCCCTACTTACCCAATTTCCCATTTTATCATAAATATATTTTTGAGAAATAAACTGAATAGTTGTTCCCTCTGCTGTTATATATTCATCTGAAATTATATTATTAAACTTATCATATTGAGTTGATTGTGTTTTGTATTTTTCTCGCCCCAGCATTCTATATTTTCCAATTAATTCTTCGTCTTTAGTTTTGTTTCCAAATTCATCATATTGATAAATATAATGATAACCCCAATATGGTAACTTATCCGTATAAACATACATTCCTTTACTTTCTATCTCTCTTCCTTTATCATCATATACATGATATTCATCAGTATTATGAGGTGAGAATTTTGCAAATTGATATTTTTTAGTAATTTGACTTTTAGAATCATATTCATATCCAAATAAAGGTTTAGGGTCACAATTTTCACTACCGTAACAATTTCCTTCCTGAATCAAATTCCCTTTTTCATCATAATCATAACTTGCAACTTTAATACTTTTGTTATCTCGAAAATTTGACACTATTACCAAAACTGGTTTATTCTGAGTATTATATTTATACTTTTCTATTTCATACAAAAAACTCGATTTATTCTCTTGAGTTTGCTCGTTGTAATTGCTAAATCCTCCATACAAATAGTATACATTTTCTATTTTTCTGTTATAATTATCATATTTAAAAAAGTTTTCTTTCACTAAAACATTATTATAATAATTCTTAAGATGAATTAGATTCCAATTATCATCATATTCATAAACATCTCCATCTATACCAAATTCCATTTTGTTTAGTTTTGATATTATTTTATTCTCTTTGAAAGTATAATGAACTTCTTCTACTCTTATTCTACGATTTGCCAAATCCATACCTAATCCATAATATACAATTGTTTCTGCATTTCCTTTGGCATTAAATAAATAAACTAGAGAATCCGCATTAGCTTTATTTATCAAATTTTCTTTCTTGATTTTAACACTCTTTACTTTTCCATTCAAAACAATATTTAAATTATCATTCTCCTCTAAATAAAAACTAGTCTTTTTTGATTGCCCATAAATAGCAACATAAACTGAGAAAAAAAATATAAAACTTTTCAATACAATTGCCTTCATAAATTCGCTTATTAATCTTTAAAAAAGATATTAATTCTAAATCACATTAAAAACTTCAAGTCAATCCTCATTTATCCATCAAAGCATTTTCTGATACTCTTACAGCTTTAGTTTTCATTGTGATATATAAAAAACACAATTGATCACCAGTTCTAACATCGATAGTGTGATTTCCATAAAAGTCTTTAGCCCCACATCTTAGAGTGTTTATTTCACATATTTCGAATCCAATAATTGTCTACCGGTTGTCTTTCACATGATCTTTTATAAAAAATTTGCAAAAAAGCCTAAAGTAGATATAAAAAACAAGAATAATAGTTTTTTCATAATGGTATTTTAATAAATAGAATATCATTTTTTTATAAAATATTGGAAACAGTTCAAAAAAAACATTAAGACTAATACTTATTTTTTATTAATTATATTTTTTTTATTTTTAACACTGTAACAAAATTGATTTCAGTACTACTAATACATTATGAGCGAAAATCTAGAACAGTCATTTGTTGCGCAATTGCAGGCAAATCAGAATATAATCCACAAGATTTGTAGATTATATACTGCTGGCGAAGATGCTCACAAAGACCTGTTTCAGGAAATCACTATACAATTATGGAAGGCGTATCCTAAATTTAGAGGCGACAGTAAATTTTCGACCTGGACGTATCGCGTTGCCTTAAATACAGCCATTACATTATATCGAAAAACCAAAAGAACCGTATCGACAGTTGAATATGAAAGCCATCAGCATTTTGTAAAAGATGTCGACTACAATTATGAAGAGGAAGAACAGATTAAATTGATGTATAAAGCAGTTTACCAACTGAATGACATCGAAAAAGCATTAGTTTTTATGTATTTAGAAGACAAAGATTATCAAGAAATAGCCGAAACATTAGGAATCAGCGAAGTGAATGCGCGCGTGAAAATGAACAGAATCAAAGGGAAACTTAAAAAAATACTAAATCCTTAAAAATTATTATGAAAGAGCTGGATTTACTAAAAAAAGACTGGAAAAAGAACTCGGATTCTTTTCAACAAATTTCTGAAACAGAGATTTACAAAATGATTCACAAAAAATCATCTTCGATCGTGAAGTGGATTTTAATTATCAGCATTTTGGAAATTTCATTTTGGACTTTCTCCAATTTATTTATCAATACCGATGATGTTTTGCAAAAAATAAATCATCCGGAAATCGTAACTGCACTTGAGTTTTTAACTTATTTCAATTACGTAGTGGTATTGATATTTGTTTTCATTTTCTACAAAAACTACAAAACAATTACAACAACTGTCGCGACAAAATCTTTAATGAGTGCGATTTTAAGAACCAGAAAAACGGTTCAGTATTATGTATGGTATAATCTGGGAATGATTGTCGTTACTGCTATTTTAAGCTTCTTTATTGCATTTGTCTACAATCCTGACATGGCATTTTTAAGAGAAAAACTAGCCGTAAACGGAAAAGCAATGTTCGTAACTCTGGGAATCTTAATTCTGGTTATATTAGGTTTCTTCGGATTATTCTGGTGCTTTTACAGATTGCTTTACGGAACTTTATTACGCAGATTGTATGCGAATTATAAGGAATTGAAGAAGATAGATTTTTAATTTGAAGGTACTAAGGTTCTGAGTAACTAAGGTTCTAAGTCTTTTTCACCCTGAAACTTGAAACAACTTAAAACTTGAAACCTGAAACAAAAAATCCAGAATCTAATATTCTTCTGGTCCTTTGTAACTCCATCTTCTCATTTCGTTAAGTTCTTCCTCGACTTTGATTGCTTCGGCTGGAATTACTTTTAAAAAGGATGGATGTTGCTCAATTGCGTATTCTACTTTTTCTACAATTTCTTCTATCGTATCGTTTTCATAATCAATATCAAGAGGTTCTTTGATGATGAATGATTGTAGGATTCCTTTTTTCTTCATTCGTAATCCTTTTTTGTCAAACGAACGACGGAAACCGTCAATAACAATAGGAATTACAATTGGTTTATGTTGTTTAATGATATGTGCAGTTCCTTTTCGAACAGGTTTAAAAGATTTTGTTGTTCCTTGGGGGAACGTAATTACCCAACCATCTTCAAGTGCAATTCTGATATTTTCGGTGTCATTTGGATTAACTTCACGTTTTTCAGTAACATCAACACCTTTTGCGCGCCAGGTTCTTTCTACAGTAATTGCTCCAACATAAGCTAAAATTCTTGGCAATAAACCAGCTTGCATGGTTTCTTTAGCAGCAACATAATAAATATTCATTTTAGGTTGCCACAAGTAACCAATGTTCTTAATATTATCTTCACGTCCGCTTAAACTTGCGTTAAACACGTGAAACATAGCTACAACATCCGCAAAATAAGTCTGGTGATTTGAAATAAACAAAACATTTGTATCCGGAAGTGATTTAATGATTTCAGACCCTTCGATTTGCAATTCATTGAAACCCCTATATCTTCTATGCGTCATGGCACCCAAAACACGGATTAACCATTTTTTGATGAATAATATATGTCCAAAAGGATTTCGTTTAAACAATCCCATAGCTCTTTAATGTGTTTTTTGTTAGGACGCAAACATACAAAAATTATTCTTTTAGCAATAGTACAAAACAATTTCGAAAATAAATTACTATTATAATGAATATCAAATTGTTAATTTTGTGTTTTTACGACTTTCCCTCAAAAGTCGTTTTCAGTACATCTCTTAACTCACTTAAAATCATTGCGGTCGCTCCCCAAACAATGTGATTTTGAATATTAAATGCAGGAACTAAAATATTGTTTCCGTAAGAAGTTGACAATGTGGCTTCGATGATAATTTCATCATCCAAAAAAACAGATAAAGGCAATTCTATAATATCCGCAACTTCTCTAACATCCGGATAAAAAGAGAGTTCTTCTTTTGAAATTCCCAAAAATGGATGTACCAAAAAATTACTTGGCGGAATGTACATTGGAGAAAAATGCTTGATTACTTCAATTTTATTTGGCATCACCCCAACTTCTTCGTGTGTTTCTCTTAAAGCTGTTTCTTCAAAATTTGCATCTGTCGTTTCATATTTTCCTCCCGGAAAAGCAATTTGCGAAGAATGAACTCCATTATAAGCATTTCTTACGATTAAAACCAGATGTGTTTTTCCGTTTTTTGGATAAAAAAGCATCATAACGGCAGCAATTCTTGCATTTTCAGCTTTAAAATCATGGTTCTTCAAAGACTCTATTCTTTCTTTGGGAGCCATTTTTAGATGTGCCGAAATTGCCGGTAATTCAACTGGAATTAAATCAGGAACATGTTGCAGAAAATCTTGAAAATCCATTAAAAAGGACGTTTGTTATTTGAAATAAAATATAAATATACTCTAGAAATCCTCAGTTTACAAGTTTTAACACAACCAAAAACTATAAATTCAAAGTCAAGACAATCAAAATCAATTTTTTACAGAAGAAATAAATTTCATTTCGAGTTCAAGAATAGCATCCGAAATAGCACAATAAAAACATTTTAGGTCTGGAAATTTGTTCTAAATATTTAGTGTAAATTTGCCCAACGGAACGTTAGATTCATCTGTTTCTGATTATCAAAAACCTAGCAGCGTATTCGACACGTAAATAATCCTAAATTCAAATATTAAATAGTTACGACTATACAAACTTTAAAAAATGTACAGTAAAGAAGAATCACAAAGAATAAAAAGAGAATTTTGGGTGGCTTTCGCCGAAAAATATCCACGTAAATGGGTACTTTATGACACTAAAATTAAAGATTTCTCTTTTAAATTTTATGTTGACAATAAAAAAGCACAGGTTTTAATTGATATTGAACCCAGAAATGATGAAAAAAGAACTGCTTATTTTGAAAAAATAGAGGCTTTAAAAAACATCTTAGAGGAAGAATTCATTAAAGATTTGGTCTTTGAAAAAAACTATACTTTAGAAAGCGGCAAAACCATAAGCCGAATCTGGATCGAAAAACAAGGTGTAGGTTTTAGTAATCGTAATAATTGGGACGCAATTTTTGATTTCTTTTTTGAAAAAATGAATGCGCTTGAAATGTTCTATTTAGAATATGACGAGTTTATTAAAGATATTGATTCTTAAGAAAAAGGTTTTGAGGAACTGAGATTCTGTCCCGAAGCTTCGGGACTAAGTTTTTTTTATATAATAAACCCGATAGCTTTTTAAAAAGCTATCGGGTTTTATTATTTATACTTTTTATTTTTTAACTACTTTCTTTGTAATTACTCCTGAATCCGAAAAAAGCTTTATGAAGTAAACTCCTGGAGTAAACTTCGACATATCAACTTCGAGATTATCTGTACTTTGAACTTTAGCAGAATATAATTCCTGTCCATTTACAGAATAGACTGAAATCTTATTTGGTACAATCGAATTAGTAAACGATAAACTCATTCTCTCATGCACAGGAACTGGGAAAACCTGCACTTTTGAAGCTAATTTCTCTGGTGTTGGACCAACAGATAACGAACCTGATGATTTTCCTAAATTAACTTTTACAACTACCGAAGAAGCTCCTGTTGCATTTTTAATCGTTCCCATTGCAAACATATACTTATCTGCACTATCTTCTAAAGCTGTTTTACGGCCAGTTGGTGAAGTTTGTTCCTTATTTTCTAAAGCCACAAGATCTGTTATATTATCGATCACAGATGGCATTTCAAAATTCTTAACAAATGTACCATCAAGATTAATTGCAGTTACATCTGCATTTCCTTCTGTAATATATATAACGTCACCTACTTGTTCTATTTTTCTGTAATCATGATAAGTACTAATTCCAATTTTTTGGGCTTTTTGGTTTTCAATAAATTGCAAATCTACATTACCGTCTTTCGAAATCTTAACAATTTGGTTTGGCACAGAAACTCCATTAAAATTTAAAAAATCTCCAGCAGCAATAATTTCTCCTGACTCAAGCACTTTAATTTTATTAACTGTAGTATCAGGTCCTGAACCATTTATTTTGAAAGTTTCATCAACAGTATTATCAAGATTAAATCTTAAAAACTTATAATCATAATGATCATAATCATTATAAACAGCTGTAAAAATAATTTTATCATCCTGAACTTCAAAATTAACACCGGTAAACCAACGATAAGTTTCAGATTTTAAACTATATGGGATATGTCCACCTGTATTTAATTCTTTATACAATCCGTTTTCATCAGAAAATAAAACCTCTCCATTAGCCAAAACTCTAAATTTCTTAACTGAAGTTAAATATATATCACTGAAATCAAAATCTTTCAAAACTTCTCCTTTATTATTCAGTTTTAAAAGTTTCTTTTTGGCACTGACAAAAATAGTCGTATTATCTATAACCTGAAATTGCGTTACATCTCCAATATATTTAGGAAAAACAAATGATTCATCAACCGAACCATTCGCATTTAATAAAGCAATTCCAAAAGTCTCAACATCATTAACTCGTACAAAATCACCTTTTATAACTAATTTTCCATCAAAATATTCGCCTTTATCAAAACTTCCGTATTGAATTGCTTTTAATGGAGAAGAATCTAACCGATTACCATTGAAATCACATACAGACAAACCGTATTTATTGCCAACATTCCCTGAATTATTATAAATAATCTTATCTCCTACTATACCAAGCGTAAAAAACATTTCTCCATTCTCATTTAATCTGCCAAGTGTAAAATTTTGATTTAATGTTCCATCAGGATTAAGTTTAGCGATATAACTATTAAACTCCGCTGGTTCAAACATTCCAAAATATATGAATGAATCTTTTACTACAATCGTTGAGGCATGAAAACTAAAGTAATAAGTATTAAAAGTTTCATCAATTGTTCCGTCCGGGTTTAATCGACACATATTATTGATTGGCTGAGTATCTATTATTCTTGAAAAATGTCTTCCAATTAATAATTTACCATCATCCTGAAGTGTCAAAGAAAATAATTGTCCTTTTGTTCCTTCGCCAACATCAAATGTTGTATCCAATATACCATCAGAGTTCAGTTTTATCAGACTATTTTTAGCAATTCCATCTACAGCCGTAAACGTTCCTCCTACATATATTCCATTGCTGGAAACTACAACATTATTTGTTGAACCATTAAACGCTAAATCATTTTTGAAGGTTTCGTCTAAAGAAAAATCGCTATTAAATCTGTTTAAATAACAACTGGTAAAATCATAATATCCAATTGCTCCACCAGTAACCAATATTTTATCATCGGCCTGAACAGCAATAGCTGTAGCATTAAATATAGTATTAACTTCTTTTAAAGTCTCACCATTTGCATTAAGTTGATACAACTTAAAATAATCAGCAAGTCCCAAATTATCTTTGGTAGTCAGAACTATAATATTTCCATTACTTTGAAATTTAACGTCTTTAATTTCCGACTTAGGATCTCCATTAAATACAAAACTTTCATCAAGTGAATAATCAGCATTTAATCGAATAAGATTGCCAACTTTTTTCTCTTTATAAAACTGAATGTTTCCTCCAAGTAAAATCTTACCATCTGAAAGTTCTTTTATAACAGTTATTTTTGCAGCCTTATAAGGTGTTGGCTGAACAAAAGTTTCATCAATGACTTGTGCATTTGATGATAAAATTCCGAAAACGATAAATAATAATAGTGAGTAAAGTTTCTTCATTCGCAGTGATTACAGGGTAAATTATTTTTCTTGATTAACTGATATTTCTAATTAATTCATAATTCCAACGTCGTTTTTTAACTAAAAAACTTTAAAATATAAATTAATTTAACAGTTCAAATATAGTTTATTTTAGTTCAGTACTTTAAAATAAAACTGTATTCCAAAAAATATTTTTATACCGAATATTAACAAGCTATTTCGGTACGGATTTATAAAAAAACAGAACCCATTTTATCCAAAATTAGCGGACAAAACGGGTTCGACACATATTTTAGATTCTTGCATCTTTCTTCTTCCTTCTCTACTTAAGTCTTTCCTTCACTTTAAGCGGCAACTTTTCGAACTCCTTTAATCAATAACCAAAAAACCATAGCAAACTCGGCTACAGAAGATGTTAAACCAACAATAATTCCCGTTACTGAATAATGATAATCAGGAGATAATACAAATGCAAATGCATCAAGTACATAAGCAGATCCGCCTATAATTAATAATATTCCCAGAATTTTAGGCATAAATCCAGATCTGTAAACTAATTGTCCGAAAGGAATTAACCAAAGTCCCCAAAAGATGCCAATAACAACATTTCCGTAATTATACATTTTTAGAAATGCCATCACTAATACTTGCAATTGAGCTGGCGGAAAACTCTTCATGAAATTTTCTTTCAATAACAATAAAGCAAACAACTGATTAAAAATAATTACAAACGCAATTGGAACTCCAACAATTACTAACGCAAACATAGTTCTGGTCAAATGTTTACTTACTTGCTGAAACAATTTATAAAGCTGCAAAACTAAAAACACAAATAAAGTCTGGCAAACCAAATTACTCATAATACCAGCACGAAAGAGAAATTCGTGACGTAAAATAGTTCGCATTGTGAGAGGTAAATTACCGGAATCAATTAATTGCATTGGTACATACATAATCCCAAAAACACCCGTTATGGCAATAAGTAAATAAATAAAACCTGCAATTCTCGCTGTTCTTTTTAAGTTAATTTGCTCCTGACTCATATCTTAAGTTATTGGTTTACTGAAGATCTAATATACTATTTTTTTATTTATTGAAAATTCTATACTAGTGAGAACTGTTTACAAACAAATTTTATCTTTTTAATGCAAAATGCCCTCTTTTATCAATTCCATTTTCGAAAACTATGTGAAACCAATAATCTGAGGCTGGCAAAGGTCTTCCTTGAAAATTTCCATCCCATCCGGAATTCTGACCCAACGTTTTTAACAACATTCCATATCTATCGTAAATATACAAAGTGTATATTTTATTTTCTAATCCGCTAATCTCCCAAAGATCATTTATCCCGTCACCATTTGGAGTAAAAAACTTAGGAATATCATAACTATCAATAATCTCACAATCTAAACCTACATTAGAAACATTTAAAACTATTTTTGCTCTGGCTGTACAAGAGGTGCTTTTTGAAGTAACATTAACAGTTATCTCTTCATGATTTTTAACAGCGTTTTTATACGATTCGTTTATAAAAACACTTATATCATTGTTATTATAATCAAAGTACGAAAAATCATACAGAGAAGTATCATCTACTAAAAGAGAATTAATTTTTGACAGATCAAATACTGCATATCCTGTTCCATTGTAATCACATTCTTTAAACTCTGGAATTGCATTTAAACTGAAAGAAGAAATAGTATTTAACTCAATTTTAGTTTCACTATAACAGCTTGGATTATTTTTATTTCCAACTCTTATACTAATTTTTTCGTTATAAGGATATTTATTAGAATAATTAAGAGGCAAAGGTGATGAAAGATTATTACCTAATTGATCTTTATAAGAAAAGACAAAATCTTCAGGATTTTCGACCAAATCTTTTTCAATAGATGACATATCAAAATGAGATGAAAAACCGTTTCCTAAATCAGCACAAGATGTTAAAACCGGAATAGTATTTAATATTGGTTTTTGTGTATTTACATAATCATAAGTATTAAAAATGTAAACTGTTCCAGCGTAACCTATATAATTTTGACCATCTGCATCTAAAGCATCCCAAAATGCCCCTACAAACAAATCATTTTCATATAAGGAAATTGAACCGGCAAACCAGTCACTATTGCGTTTTATATTTGACTGCACAGTTTGATATTCATTCCAAATATCATTAACTCCTTTCTTAAACATATATACGCGTCCAAAAACTTTTGATAAATTTCCCTTTGTATCATATTCATATTCACTAGCCCTTACAGCAATATGATTCTTATAAAGTTCCATCTGATTACCAAAACCGAAAATCTTAGCTGAGCCGTCAGAAGCTCTTATTTTTTGATTACCAATCCATTGCCCGCTTGGATTTTTTTTAAAAATATAAACCGAACCTAATGAAGTAAGTGAACCTCCTCCATCTCCACTTAAATCAGAATCATAATCATCTTCACTTGGAGCTGAAATTATAATACCATTTTCATTAATTTTTACAATTTCACCAAATCTATCCTGAAGCCCTCTAAAATCGTAAGCAGTTAGTTTTTTAGTCTCTAGCCATGTGTTAGAATCATTATTTTTTTCAAATACGTAAGCAGCTCCCGCCCAATTAGTCCCTTCTTCAACTGCTCCAACTACAATTGTATTTTTATAAATAGCTACAGAATTACCAAAAGTATCTCGTCGTTCTCTATCACTAGCAACAATTTTTTGCACCAATGTCCAAACTCCATCAGTACCTTTAAAAAAAATATAAGCTGCTCCTGCATTTTCCAAATAATTATTTAAATTACTATCTGTGCTATTATATGATGATCCTATGACCATAAAATTTTCTGATATAGCAATCTTAGAACCGTAATTATCGTATAAAGAATTTTCATCCCTAGCTATTTTCTGCGTAAATATATATTGACCATTAGTATCTCTTTCGTATATATAGACCGCATTTCCATAGGAAACAGAAGGGTCACAACCTACAACTGCAAGTGTTTTTCCTTCCATAAATAATACCGAGCCAAAACCACAATAATTTCTTGCATCAGGTCGTGAAAGCTCCTGATATATCGTCCAACCATCGCAATCTTGCTTTGCGATATAAACTTTACCAGAATTTTCGACACCACCAATATCTACCTGATCAGCACCGTAAGCAGCATAACCATCATAAGTTGCAACAGAAAACCCAAAATCATTATCTCTTGCTCTGACAGGCTCAACAATTTTAAAGTTTTGTTTCCATTCTTGAGAAGATACATTTAATACCGTTAGAAATAATAAAAATGCCGTGAAATATTTTATTTTCATAATTAATGCTCAGGATCAATTAGCCTATTAGCTACACACTAAAAATATTATATACAATAATATGATCGTCATAGTTAATATAAAGTTGTTTGCGGTAATCTTGCTTTTTTCGGGTTATAATAGAGAGTTTACAATTTTTACCGTCATTATCTTTGCACATAAAAGAGTACACGATATCAGTTTCATTTTCTTCTCTTTCGATGTAATCTTCAATATTAAAAAGTTGAATTTCCATCGAATAAACTACAATTCGGTGTTTATTGGTGTCTAAAATAACCGAGAGATTTACCAAATCAAGATTTGACCATTCGCCCCATTTACCTTTTTCGTTTTTTTCTAAAACACTAAATCCTGATGTTTTAAACTGATAGGACTGACTTTGAACTTTTTGAAGACCAAAAGTCAAAAAAAGAAACAAAATAAAGATGCGCATAGTATTCATAATAGTATTCTTGCAGGTAATTAAAACTCAAATTTAGACTTTTCTTCGCAAGCAATTTCAAAATCAGCCATCATTTGTTTAATAATTTGTTCTACTGGCAAAATTTCATGGATAATTCCGGCTATTTGACCAATTTCAAGTTCACCTTCTTCAAGATCGCCTTCAAACATTCCTTTTTTGGCTCTTGCTCTGCCCAAAAGTTCTGTTAATTCTTCTTTAGAAGGACATCTTTCATATAGATTTTGAACATCCTGATAAAACTTATTTTTAATCAATCGAACCGGTGCCAATTCTTTCAAAGTCAATTGTGTATCACCTTCCTTAACATTCACAATAGTTTGTTTGAAATTATCATGTGAAGACGATTCTACAGATGCTGCAAAACGACTTCCAACCTGAACGCCATCAGCACCCAAAATCATCGTAGCCAACATTCCTCTTCCTGTTGCAATTCCTCCAGCAGCAATAATAGGAATCTCAATTTTTTCTTTTACCATCGGAATCAAAGTCAGCGTTGTTGTTTCGTCACGTCCATTGTGTCCTCCAGCTTCAAAACCTTCTGCAACAATTGCGTCAACTCCTGCTTCTTGTGCTTTTAGAGCAAAAACGCTGCTACTCACAACATGTACAACCGTAATCCCTTTTTCTTTTAAAAAAGAAGTCCAGGTTTTAGGATTTCCTGCCGAAGTAAAAACGATTTTAACGCCTTCTTCAACCACAATATTCATGATTTCTTCAATATTTGGATATAACATCGGAATGTTAACACCAAAAGGTTTATCGGTTGCTTTTTTGCATTTCTGAATATGTTCTCTCAAAACTTCCGGATACATTGAACCTGCACCAATAAGTCCCAAACCTCCGGCATTACTTACTGCCGAAGCTAATTTATAACCACTGTTCCAAATCATTCCTCCCTGAATAATTGGATATTTAATATTAAAAAGCTGCGTAATTCTATTCATTCAAAAATGCTGTTATTGTTTAATTATCTTTCCTGTTTTATGCAAACCATCAACATCAAAAGCATAAAAGTAAAGTCCGCTTTGTAAAGATGCTACAGAAAGAAATGGATCTTGATTTGTGATTTGTTTTTCGATTACTTTTTGTCCTAAAACCGAATAAATTTTAACCGAAGCCTTATAATTTTCCTGTGAAAATGAAAACGAAACTAAAGTTTCAGCAGGATTTGGATATACTGAAAAAGCTGAAAGTGCATTTTGAAAATCTTCTACTCCCAAAGTCGTTCCAAAATTTGGAATTCCGTAGCCGTAATTATTATTTGGTGCCGAATAGCGATCAGAAGACTCCAATAACATTTGTCGGATTTCCTTGTTCGTTTTTGTTGGAAAAGCCTGCCACAAACACGCAATCATTCCTGCCATAATTGGGCAAGAAAATGAAGTCCCGTTTGCGGTACCGATATTTCCATTTGGATCAGAAACAACCGCTGCGGCACCTTGCGCCATAACATCGGGTTTTATTCGATTATCAAAACTTGGCCCAATAGAACTTGAACCTGCTTTTACTTTTGTAGCGTTAACAGAACCAACCGTTATAACTGAAACTGCATCTGCCGGACCTCCTATATGCGGTTCTGTGGTACTTCCTTCATTTCCTGCAGAAGCCAACACAACAATCCCTTTGCTAAAAGCGATTTCGGCGCCACGCGAAATGAAATTTGTAACACCGTTCATATCACTATAAGTATGACTGTAATTAGCATCATCAAACCCAAAGTATCCCAACGAAGTTGTAATTATATCAACTCCTAGGTAATCCGCTTTTTCTGCCGCTTCTACCCAAAGCGATTCTTCGACAGGATTTTCAGTGGCATCATTTTCTGTTATAAATAAATAGAATGACGCACTTGGAGCCGTTCCTACCAAAGCATTTTCTTTATAACCGCCAATCGTAGAAAGTACCATTGTACCGTGATCATCACCTGTATAGAAATTATCGTTTCTGTTTACAAAATCATATCCCCCTAAAATCTGATTATTAGTAATCAATTTTTGAAACGGCTGAGCTGTATTTACACCCGGAAAACCAGCATCTAAAACAGCAATTATTTTACCTGAACCAGTATAATTTTGCTGATGCAAAACTTGCCCATTGAGCATTTGAATTTGATTTGCTGAATTTCCGTAAGCATAATCAATTGTAGTATTGAGCTTGTCTTTTGTCTTTGCTATTTTGTTTTCAGAAACTTTTTTACCAGTTGTGTTCAAAGTTCTATTGGCAAAAACTACTTTATCAACAAACGAAAGTGTTTTTAAAGCCACAATATCGGTTTGAGTTCCTCGAATATGAAGCGCATTCATCCACTTCGATTGTGCCATCACAACAATTCCTGTGGCCGCTTTTACCTGAGTGATATAAGTTTCTTCAACAGGAACATCCGTAACATCCAGAGAAATATTCTGATTGGTTCTACGTTCTAAAGCACGCGCAGAAAGCATTTCAGATGGATTATCTAAAAAGTGCTGCGAATTTGGTTTGTCTTTAAAATAAACCCAGGCATCTTCTTGTGAAAACGCAACTGTAGTAAAAACCAATAATAGAAGTGTAATGTAATAGTGCTTCATAGTTTACTTTTTTAGAAGAAATCTTCTGTAAAAAAGTATAAAGCTAAGAAATTACTCCCGAACCAACTAATTCATTATCGAAATACCAAGCTGCAAACTGACCTTCAGTAATTGCAGATTGCCCTTCTTCAAACTGAACGTACATTCCGTCTTCAAATTGGTGCAAAGTTGCTTTTTGTAAAGGCTGACGGTAACGAATTCTCGCCATAACGTCCATTGTTTCTCCAACTTTTAACACTAAATCTGTACGAATCCAGTGTACTTCAGATTTTTCGATAAATAAAGCTTTTTTGAATAATCCGGGATGAAGGCTTGTTAAACCAGTATAAATAGTATTAGTTTCAACATCTGTAGCAATGATAAACAACGGATCTGTTGTTCCGCCAACATTCAAACCTTTTCTTTGTCCAATTGTAAAATAATGAGCACCTTGATGTTTTCCAACCACTTTTCCCATTGTTGGAAGATAATCACGCTTTTTAGCTTCTAATTTTAATTCTTCTTCTAATGATAAACCAGATGGTTTTTCGATAGCGTAAATAGGATCGTTTTTATCAATCTGAACAATTTTACCTTCTTTAGGCTGCAATTTTTGTTGTAGAAATTCCGGTAAACGAACTTTCCCGATAAAACATAATCCTTGAGAATCTTTCTTTTCTGCAGTTACCAAATCCATTTCTGCAGCAATTTCGCGTACTTCAGGTTTGGTCAAAGCCCCAATTGGAAACAATGATTTAGCCAATTGCTCTTGCGATAACTGACATAAAAAATACGATTGATCTTTATTATTATCTGCTCCGGCTATTAATTGATAAACTGGCTTTCCATCCACTTCGATTTCATTTTTTTGACAATAATGTCCCGTTGCCACATAATCAGCACCAAGACTTAAGGCAATTTTCATGAAAACATCAAATTTGATTTCGCGATTACAAAGCACATCAGGATTTGGAGTTCTTCCTTTTTCATATTCGTTGAACATATAATCAACGATTTTTTCTTTGTATTCTTCGCTTAAATCGACAGTTTGAAACGGTATTCCGAGTTTTTCAGCCACTAATAAAGCATCATTACTATCCTCTAACCAAGGACATTCATTAGATATAGTAACGGAATCATCGTGCCAGTTTTTCATAAAAAGCCCAATAACTTCGTATCCTTGTTGTTGCAATAAATAAGCAGCAACACTAGAATCTACTCCACCAGAAAGTCCAACAACTACACGTTTCATTCTAAATCGTTTATATTTTTACAAGGGTGCAAAGATAACTCAAATTATAGATTATTAGGACAGTTTTGATTAGTTTATATAATGCCACGGTAGATAAAACTTATTGTTTTTTTTAATTACTTTTAATTATCAATAAAAACGTCATGCAAAAATATATTTACAGTCTGTTTTTTCTATTCATTGCAGTTACTTTAAGTGCTCAAAGATACTCTGCGTCATTATCAAATTACGGCGCCTATAAAGCATTTAGAGGCAAACCTTTATCAGATAAATTTTCGAATATAGAATCTGTAAAAGTTATCTATGATCTCAAAAAACAAAAAATGTACTATTTCAATAGCAGTTTAATTCTTTTGCATTATGACTTTGTTACCAATTATTTAGGCTATAGCCAAGATTTAGAAGTCTTTAATAATGAGAATTATAGTGACACGATGAAAGACAGAGATTTTTTCCTGGGAAATCTCAATCACATCAAAGGAACCGAAAAATGGATTTTCGAATTAGCGGCTTCAGATCATATGCCAATTGAATCTATTGAACGCTTTTATAATTTAATCGTAAAATCGACTTTTATTGGTTCAAATTTAAAATTCTACCTGAATAATCCGACTCAAATGGAGTGGTTTCAGCAACAAAAATTTAAGATTCCTTGTGTGAAATCTGATTATATTTTTAATGAAATCAAGTATCAGGAAGTTGTTGCGGGAACAAATATTGGCATTCTAAAACAATATAAAATCAAAGACTTAGAAAAAATAAAACCAAATCCTGACGAAATCATTGTTTTAGACGGAACACCAGACATTTTGCCAAATGTAAGAGGAATTATTGTCAACGAATTACAAACGCCTTTAAGTCATTTAGTGCTTTTGGGCAAGAACAGAAAAATTCCGATAATGGCTTACACAAAAGCTTTAGAGGATAATAACATCAAAAGATTACTTTCAAAAAAAGTAGAATTAAAAATTGCAATTGATACTTTTTATATCAGAGAAACTACTAAAAAAATAGAGCAAAAAGCTTCGACAAAAAAGAAAAAACTAATCATTGATAATAGCGTTACTGAATTAGTAGATTTAGCTACAATTCCTAAAAAAGGAATAAACTACATTGGTTCTAAAGCTCAAAACATGGCTTATTTAATTGCTATTTCAAAAGAAACGGCATTTAAAACTCCTGAAGACGCACACGCAATTCCGTTTTATTTTTATACAAAACACATTCAGAAAAAATCAATTTCACCATTAATTTCTGAGCTTTTAGAGTATCCTCATAAAGATTCCACCGTTTGGATTAACCATCAATTGAAAAAGATTCGTGATGCAATTAAGAAAGAACCTGTAGATCCTGAATTAATTACAAAACTGAACGAAACCTTTAAAAATGCAAAGTTTAAAAACTTTAGATTCAGATCTTCTACAAATGCAGAGGATTTAGATGATTTTAATGGCGCCGGGTTATACGATTCTAAAACCGGAATTCTGGGAGATAGTATCAAAACATTCGAAAAAGCAATTAAACAAGTTTGGGCAAGCGTTTGGAATGAAGCTTCATATAACGAAAGAGAACTTTTTGGAATTGATCAGCATAATATTGCGATGGGAGTTCTGGTACATCGTTCTTTTCCGGATGAACTTGCAAATGGTGTTGTGATCACAAAAAATATGTTCCGGGAAAATTTCCCAGGCATTACAGTCAATGTTCAAAAAGGAGAAAACTCAGTTGTAAAACCCGAAAAAGGAGAAATCTGTGAGCAGTTTGTCGCCTATCATTTTAATTCAGGAAAAGATGACACCGATTTTGATGTAGATTATACCTCAAATTCCAACTTAAATAATAACGAACCTTTATTAAGCCGAAAAGAAATGAGCAGGCTTTTTCTTGTCAGCTCAAAAATCGAAGAAAAAATGTATCGTTATTGGAAAAAAAACAGATTTCATCCTGTAGATATAGAATTTAAAATTGTTGGAGAAAACAGGGATTTATATATTAAACAAGTTCGGCCTTTTAATGAATAATGCAAATCCAATGGTTGAAAACTTATAACTTGTGTCGTTAGACACTAAATATTGGTAGAAAAATATGAATTAGAGTAGATTTAGCGTGCCGTAGGTACGCAATTTTTTTTTAAATTGGTGTTTCCTACCAATATTTAGTACCTAAAGGCACTTTTAATCTCTTTGGTTCATCTGAATAATCAATAGAATACTTGAAGATCGATTTCATTTGAAATCGTGTTTATATTCACAATTTTAAAATCAAAATCATCGATATTCATTTTTTGCTGAACAGACTTTCGTATGGCTTGATTGTCTAAAGAAAAATCACTTTCTAAGGCAATTTTCACTTCTACTATATTCAAATATTTAGAAGCTTTTTTATTGACTATAACAGAAGCTACGATATAAAATCCGATGATGATAATTTGAAAAAACAGAAGCACTTCTATTTTCTCATATGGATACATAATATCCAAAATAGAAAGTGTAATTGTAGCAAACAAAAAGATAATTGCATTTACAGTAAAAGACTGCGTTCTGAATCTTAAAATGGAGAAAATAGCAAATAATCCAAAACCAATTCCAACGCCGATCTCGATTTTTGTAAACAAATAACAAAGCGAAAAAGTACAAAGACCAACAATAACCATCAAGGGATTTATGGTTTCATTATCTTTTCTATTAGAGAAAAAATACAAAATCAAAATTGAGAAAAACAACAATAGAAATCTTCCTGAAAGTTCGTTTAAATCCATTTACTTGAAGTATTAGTAAATCAAATTTAGAAAAAAGTTTGCCACGAATTTTTCTTTTTTAATATTTCAAACTGAATTAAAAGAAGTTACCACGAATTTCTTTTTGACGTATATCATGAGAGAAAAAAGTTTGCCACGAATTTCACGAATTTTCACGAATTTTTCTTCACTCAGTTTGAGTATTAAATAATTCGTGAAAATTCGTGAAATTCATGGCAAAAAAAAGTCCGTTAAACGGACTTTAAATTTTATTCTTTCTTAGGTTTTGAATCAGCTTGATAATTACTTTTTGGATCGCTCATATTAACTTCTTTGGTTAATTTACCTTTTGAATAAAACAGCCACTTTCCAACTTTTTTTCCATTCAAAAACTTCCCTTTAGAAGCAATAGTACCTTCCGAATCATAAAAAATAGCATCTCCATTATATTGATCATTCCCATAAGTGGTTTGCTCTAAAAGGATTCCGTTTTGCCCGAATTTTTTATAAATACCTTCTCTCAATCCATTTTTATACGTCATTTCTTCAGCAATTTTTGCGTCTGGATAATAAATCGTTCTTGAACCTTCGAGTTTACCGTTTTTATAGTTTTCAAGTGTCATAACAACTTTAGAAGCTTTATGGTAATACTTCCATTCTCCTTCATTATTTCTACCAATTACTTTACCTTCGCTTACTTTATTTTTATTCTGATCATAAAAAATATTGTAAGCACTTCCGTCATTCGCACTAAAATCACGAGTGGCCAAAACATCACCTTTTTTAGTATCATCAAAATATTTAAAAATGCCAGTTTCTTTTCCGTGGCTAAAAGTTCCTTCATAACGAGGACGTTTAGAGACTTCATAAACTCCTTTCCAGACACCATCTTTCTTTCCGTTAGCATCAAGTTTATTAGAATCCTGCGCCGAAACTAAAAGGGCGTTTAAAAAAAGTAATCCGATTATTATTTTTCTACAAATCATTGTTCTGTTTAATTTTAAACTTTAACGAAAATGCTTTTCATAAAGTATAATTTAGATATAAAAAAATCCCGATTACTCGAGATTTTTTTATTTATTATTTCTTTTTATTTTGACCTTTTGCAGCTTCTTGTTGCTCCATTACTTCCTGAAGGCGTTGTTGAAACTTGCTTTGTTTTTTAGGTTCTTTTAATTTGTTCTCTTGAATTTGAGCGTGAATTTTATCTGTATCAACGATATAATTTTTGATTACAAACATAATTCCGATTGTAATTAAATTTGAAATAAAGTTATACAAACTCAAACCTGCACCATAACTATTAAAGAAAATTAACATCATTAATGGCGAAACATAAATCATGATTTTCATCATTTTTGCCATATCCGGCATTCCTTCTTGTTGAGGCGCAGCCATTTGTTGATCTCCAGAAGTCATTTTCATATAGAAGAAAATCGCAATTGCAGCCATAATTGGGAACAAACTGATATGATCTCCATATAACGGAATGTGGAATGGTAATTTTACAACAGCATCAAAAGATGATAAATCGTCTGCCCAAAGGAAACTTTTTTGTCTTAACTCAAAAGCTGAAGGGAAGAACTGGAATGACGCATACATAAACGGAAGCTGAATCAATGCCGGAATACATCCTGCCATTGGGTTTACTCCTGCTTTGTTGTACAACTTCATCGTTTCTTGTTGTTTCTTCATTGGGTCTTTTTTGAACTTTTCTCCCAATTCTGTAATTTCAGGACGTAGAACTTTCATTTTTGCCTGAGACAAGAAAGACTTATATGTAATTGGCGACATTGCCAATTTGATAATAATTGTAAAGATGATAATCGCAATTCCTAATGACAATCCAATTGTAGAACTCAAAAATCCAAATAACGGAATGAAAACCCATTTGTTGATCCATCCAAAAATCCCCCAACCTAATGGAATAATTTTTTCGAAGTTTTTATCGTATGATTTTAAAGTTTTATAATCAGATGGTCCAAAATACCAGCTCATTTTATAATCAACTTCTCCATTAGAAAAAGCTAACGGAACTGTTGCTTTAAATTGTTTGATAAAAGTAGTGTCTACTGCTTCATCTTTTACTAAATCATCAGATTGTAACTTAGACTTTTCGAATGGTTTATCAGTAGCTAAAATAGCAGTAAAAAAGTGTTGTTTGAAAGCGATGTAACTCACTTTTTCAGGAGTATCTTCTTTTCCTACACCATGACTTACTGAACTGTATTTCTCATCTCCATACTCATATTCAATTTGAGCATATCTTTTTTCAATAGAAACACTTTTCTCGTTTCTATAAGATTTCAAATCCCAAACTAAATCTAATGGTTTTGAAGAATTTAAAACTTTATTCAATCCTTGAGAACGAATATCAAAACCGACTAAATAATCGTTTGGCTTCAAGATATATTTGTACTCTAAAAATTCATTTGCTCCGGCTTTCAAACGCATTGTCAAAATTTGGTCTGCACCATTTTTAGTCAACGTTGGCTCAAAATATAGATCTTTAGAGTTTAAAGTTCTGTTATCTGTAGTTTGTAACTGAATATTTAAATCAGAATTATTGTCTTTAATTAATTCTACTATTTGTCCGGAATTTTTCTCAAATCTTTTAAATTCTTTCAACTTAGCTTCCACTATATAACCACCTTTATTAGCGATTTTTAGTATCATCTTTTCGTTTTCAATAGTAGTAAAACCTTCTTTTGCAGAAGGAAGTGTAGCAGAATAAGCAAAACCACCTAAAGATTTTTGCAATTGTGCTAATTGTACCGTATCGCCAGGAGTTGTAGCTGCAGCAACTGGTAAAACTGCTGTTTTAGTTTTATCAGCTTTTGCCTGAGCTTCTTGCTTAGCAACTAATTCTTTCTTGGCTTTTTCAGCAGCAATCTCCTTATCAGAAGGTTGATTTTGGTACATAATCCAAATCAAAATTCCAAATATCAATACAAAACCAATGATTGAATTAAGATCAAATTTTTTTTCTTCCATTATAATTTAAAAAAGGGTTATTCGTTAAAGACTATTAGTAATGAGTTTGACTCAAAAGTTACATCCTTTCAGAATATTAATTATTGTTTTTTATGTGCATTTACTGCAGCAGCCACAAAGTTTACAAAAATTGGATGTGGGTTTGCCACTGTACTTTTGTATTCCGGGTGGTATTGAACACCAATGAAAAACGGGTGATTCTCAAGCTCTACAATTTCTACTAAACCTGTATCAGGATTAACTCCAGAAGCTTTTAAACCTGCCTTTTGTAATTCATCAGCATATTTATTATTGTACTCATAACGATGACGGTGACGCTCTGAAATAGTCGTTTGCCCGTAGATTCTGTGTGCTAAAGTGTTTGGTTTAATATCACATTTCCAAGCACCAAGACGCATTGTTCCACCTTTATCAGTAATTGTTTTTTGTTCTTCCATTAAATTAACAACCGGATGAGGAGTTTTCTCATTCATCTCTGTAGAATTGGCATCAGTATAACCTAAAATATTTCTTGAATATTCGATAACAGACATTTGCATTCCTAAACAAATTCCGAAAAATGGAATATTATTTTCACGTGCATAACGAACGGCTTCGATTTTTCCTTCAATACCTCTTTCTCCAAAACCAGGTGCTACTAAAACTCCGTCAAGAGGCCCTAATTTTTCAGTAACATTATCAATATTAATGTGTTCTGAGTGTATTGAAATTACGTTTACTTTAGTTTCATTTGAAGCTCCTGCATGAATAAACGCCTCCAAAATAGATTTGTAACAATCCTGCATTTCTACATATTTACCAATCAAACCAATATTTACGGTATGTTTTGGATTTTTTAATCTGCGTAAAAAAGTATTCCAGTTTTTTAAATCCGGAGCTGCTTTTTTAGGTAAATCTAATTTCTTTAAAGCCACAACATCTAATCCTTCTTCAAGCATTAAATTTGGAACTTCATATATTGTTGAAGCATCAATTGACTGAATTACCGCTTCTCTTTTTACGTTGCAAAACAACGCTAATTTGTTACGCAATTCATCAGAAAGTTCATGCTCTGTTCTACAAACCAAGATATCTGCTTTGATACCACTTTCCATCAAAGTTTTTACCGAGTGCTGTGTAGGTTTTGTTTTTAACTCTCCTGCAGCAGCCAAATAAGGAACCAAAGTCAAATGAATAACAATTCCGTTATTTTCTCCTAATTCCCAAACTAACTGACGAACAGACTCAATATAAGGTAGTGACTCAATATCACCAACAGTTCCTCCAATTTCAGTAATAACAATATCATAATCGCCGGATTTACCCAACAATTGCATTCTGTCTTTGATTTCGTTTGTAATATGAGGAACAACCTGAACTGTTTTTCCTAAAAATTCTCCTCTTCTTTCTTTTTCAATTACCGAAAGATAAACTCTTCCTGTAGTAACGTTATTCGCCTGAGAAGTAGGAACGTTCAAAAAACGCTCGTAGTGACCTAAATCTAAATCTGTTTCTGCACCATCATCTGTTACATAACATTCTCCGTGCTCATACGGATTTAACGTACCTGGATCTACATTTATGTACGGATCAAATTTTTGAATAGTTGTACGATATCCTCTTCCTTGTAACAATTTTGCTAAAGATGCCGCGATAATACCTTTTCCTAAAGAAGAAGTCACACCGCCTGTAACAAAAATATATTTTGTTTGATTCATTCTGTTGTTGTTTGTATGTAGTTGTGTAAAAAACTTGGCAAAAGTACAAATTTAATTAGATAATTTATCAATTAGATTATGAGATAATTTGCAAATTTTTAATTAGAACGATTACTTGGTTTTGTAATCGATAATTTTAAGCTTTTATTAGGAATATTTTTGAAGAATACTCTTAATCTTTCGAAATTTCATTGACTAAAAAGTGTAAATATCAAATAAGAAAGATTTTCGGAATGATAAAAAAACGGATAAATATAAAATATTTTGTATTGACTAATTATTTTTACCGCAAAGCACGCAAAGGTTTTTTATTGCTAAGGTTTTATATAAACTCAAAGTTCGCAAAGCTTTATAAATATAGCTTTGCGAACTTTGAGTTTAATGAGCGTAATCTATAACAAAAAAAACTTTGCGCCCTTTGCGGTTAAATCCATCCTTAATTCTATAGCTCCACAGGTTTTCGTATTGATCAAAAAAAATCTAATTTAAGTGATAAATTTAAACATAAAAAAAATATTATAAATTGTAAAAACATTGACTTGTACACATTTACAAATTCAGTCTTGAATTCTGTGGTGTCAATATGTTTTTAAAAAATATAATATTTTTTTTATCAAATAGAAACATTATCAATTTAAAACACTGACTTGTACACATCTATAAATTCAGTCTTGAATTCTGTGGTATCACTTTGTTTTTAGAATTGTAATATTTTTACTTATCAAACTTAAATAAAAAAAACGATATAGCAAAAGATTTTTCTTACTATTTTAAAGGTTTTGGATATTGCTTCTTAATATTCCTGATTAATTCCTCTAATCCGTTTAATTTTAGTTCGTAAACAAGGGCTAATTGCTGGCCTAATTCTCCTTTAGGAAATCCCTTATTCTGATACCAAACGACATAATATTCGGGTAAATCAATTAAAAACCATCCTTCGTATTTTCCGAAAGGCATTTTAGTATGAGCTAATTTTATAAGAAGTTTTTTGTCTGGTTCCATGTTGTGAAGAAAAAAGAAGCAAGAAGAAAGAATATAAAGTCATTCTTTCTTCTTGCTTCTTGTTGGTACAAAGCTATTCTTTTTTTGCCACAGATTAAAAGGATTTAAATGATTTTCTAATCTGCGACTAAATAATTTCGCCACGAATTCACGAATTAGTTTTAAATATAATTCGTGAATTCGTGGCGAATATTTTCTAATACTAAAACCTTAGCGACTTAGTAACTCAGAACCTCAGCACCTTAATAGTGCCATCTCACGAAAGCTTCCATTGCGGCGTATGTTGCTAAACCAAGTTGCTGGTACAAAGCAGCTGTTTCGGCATTTCTGTCTTCGGCTCTTTGCCAAAATTCTCTGGCATCTGTTCCCTGAAAAACAACTCCGTCTTTTTGAGATTGGTGTTTAAAGATTCCGTGACGTTTTGCCAAAACCTGATCCGGACTCATTGGTACCGCCATTTCAACTTCGTCAATTCCCCATTCTTGCCAAGCTCCGCGGTACAACCATAACCAGCAATCATCCATAAATGATTTTGGTTTAAGTGCTTTTACAGCTTCAAAAATAGCATCAAGACAAACTTTATGAGTTCCGTGTGGATCTGCTAAATCTCCTGCAGCGTATATTTGATGTGGTTTAATTTTTTCGATTAAATCCATTGTCAATTGAATATCTTCTTGTCCAATTGGTTTTTTCTCGATAGTTCCGGTTTCGTAGAAAGGCAATTCCATAAAATGAATCTGATCATCTGTCAAACCAACAAAATGACTTGTTGCTCTCGCCTCCCCTTTTCTGATTAATCCTTTAATGTAACGTACTTCAGGAATATCAATTTCACTGTTCTTTTTATTCGTTAAAAAAGTAGCTGCTTTTTGGTAAATACTATCTGCTTCAGCACTTTTGATTCCGAATTTTTCATTGTAATCAATTACGAATCTTGCAAAACGCAACGCTTCATCATCCGCTACAGCGATATTTCCAGAAGTTTGATACGCAACGTGCACTTCATGTCCTTGCTCTTGCAAACGCATGAAAGTTCCTCCCATACTAATGATATCATCATCAGGATGCGGGCTAAAAATCAATACACGTTTTTTAGCTGGCTCTGCTCTTTCAGGACGATTTGTATCGTCTGAATTTGGTTTTCCGCCTGGCCAACCTGTAATTGTATTTTGTAATTTATTGAAAATTTTAATGTTGATGTCGTATGCAGGACCTGAATCAGCCAATAAATCGCTCATTCCGTGTTCGATATAATCTGCATCTGTAAGCATTAAAATTGGTTTTTTAAGCTGAAGCGCCAATCCTAAAACCGCTTTACGAGTCAGTTTATCTGTCCAAACTACTTTTTCTACCAACCAAGGTTTGTTGATTCTTGTAAGTTTTGAAGATGCTTCCTTATCTAAAATAAAAACGGCATTATTATGTTCTTGCAAAAACGAAGCTGGAACACGATTCGTAACTTCATCTTCAACTGATTTTTTTACAATATTTGCTTTTCCTTCTCCCCAAGCCAATAAAATAACTTGTTTGGCTTCCATGATTTTTTTAACTCCAAGCGTGATTGCAGTTCTTGGCGTATTACTTAATCCGAAGAAATCTTTACTTGCAGCAACTCTGGTAATGTGATCTAATGCCACCAAACGAGTTTTTGAGTTTTGTAACGATCCTGACTCATTAAAACCAATATGTCCGTTACCTCCAATTCCCAAAATCTGAAGATCGATTCCTCCCAAAGCTTCGATTTTAGCTTCATATTCGTGGCAATAATCAGCGATTTGTTCTTTTGTTAAAAGTCCGTCCGGAACATGAGCGTTTTCAGGTAAAATATCGACATGATCAAACAGTAATTCTTTCATAAAACGAACATAACTGTTGATAGAATTTGGTTCCATTGGATAATATTCATCCAAGTTAAAACTAATTACGTTCTTAAAACTTAAACCTTCTTCTTTATGCAAACGTACCAATTCTGCATATAATCCTTTTGGAGAAGAACCAGTTGCAAGACCTAAAATACAAGGCTTGTTTTCTTTTTGTTTGGATTGAATTAAAGCTGCAATTTCTTGAGCAACCGCTTTTGAAGCATCATTTGAATTTTCAAAAACAACCGTATTGATGTTTTCGAATCGTTTCTCGAACCCCGTTGCTTTGTCGATTTTACTTTTTAACATGATATAGTCTATTTTTAATTTCTCTCGTTAAATTTACCAACTTCTGTATTTATGACCTTTCACAGCATAAAAAAGAATCATTAAATAAGATGGTAACAACATTAAATAGGCAATCTGATTTCCGCTTTTTGAAATTTCTGCGGTTCCGTTTGCAATATTTGATGCGTTTATATTTTCTGTGATCATTCCGTAGAACAAAGGAAAAATTGCTCCTCCAATGATTCCCATGATCAAAATTGCGCTTCCAATTTTAGTATAACCTCCTAGATCTTCTAATGCCATTGGCCAAATTGCAGGCCAGCAAAGTGCATTTGCCAAACCTAATAATGCTACTAAAAGTAATACAACCGGCAGATTTGGAATTCCAGGCAACTGAATCATTATTTTTGGCGAAATCAAAACTATTGCCAATACTAAAATTAAACCTAAAACTCCTGATGCCTTCAAGGCTGTAACTTGCGATACATATTTAGGTATTAATGTGATTCCTAATATATACCCCACAACCATTGCTGACATTGTAAAGGAAGTTAACTTTAAATAAAAATTTCCTTCTGTTCCATATACTCCCAATTCTTTTCCGAAACCTCCAATAGAATCTCCGGCTAAAACTTCGGCAGCTAAATACAGCATTAAAGTGATTACGCCTAAAACCAATTGCGGACGTCTGAATGCATTTCTGATTTGCTTAAAAATACTTAAATGCGTAACATTTCCGTCTTCATCCAAATCGATTTCCGGCAATGGCGACAGCTTTACTAACAATGCCAAAACCATAATAATCAATCCCATATAAAGATATGGTCTTTGCAATTGTAATGCAAGTGAATTTAGAGCGTTTGTTTTTGAAACGGAATCCAATAAAGCAATTTTATCAGCTGTAAACTCTTGCATATTAGACAAAACTAAAGCTGTCAATATCAATGGCGCTACAAATCCTGCTAACTTATTGGCAATTCCTAAAACACTAATTCTCGCAGCAGCGCTTTCTCTTGGGCCAATAACAACTACGTAAGGATTCGAGGCTGTCTGCAAAATTGCCAAACCAGTTCCCATTACAAACAATGCAATCAAAAATAATAAAAAAGTTCTACTTTCGGCTGCTGGATAGAACATAAATGCTCCGGCTGCAATGATTAATAATCCTAACGAAATACCATTTTTATACCCTACTTTTTCAATTACCCAAGATGATGGAACTGCCATTACAAAATAGGCAATATAAAAAGCAAAAGTTACAAAATAAGCTTGCGAAGAGGTCAACTCACACGCCAATTGAAAAAATGGAATTAATGGTCCGTTTAGCCAGGTTACAAAACCCAGAATAAAAAATAATGCAGTTAAGATTATCATCGGAATAATAGTACTCCTCTTGTCTATATGTAATGCACTTTCAATGTTTGACATAATACTTTTGGTTGATTGTTAATAGATTAGTGGTTTTCTCAATCTAAAATAGCATCAACTTTTTTGCAAATATATCGCAATTAAAGCACGGTTTAGTGCATTTTTTTTGCAATTTTAAAACAAAAATAGTCTAATAAGTTATACTTATCCGTAAATTAGATATCAATTTTTTGTTAATTTTTTTTATGTCTGCCAGTCTAAAACCGGATAATATTTCTTCAAATATGCTTTTACATCGGCAATATCTTCTTTTGCTGTCAGATCCGGAACGTGTTCTGAAAAAGGAATTCCTAAGGTTGTATTTGGATTCTCTTTTACCGAATTTAAAAGTACCGTTGGCAATTCTTTTTCGTCTCTTTCAGGATGAACCGGACAATTTTTAAGATGTGTATATAATGTACTTCCGTTAAATTTAAAAGCATTCATACTTACTCTGATTTTCCCCTCAATATCTTTATAATCATTTAAAACATCTGCCGAAGGTTTTTCTAAGATGTCCAATAACTGATTATTCTGATCTAATTTGGCAATGGCAAAACGCGAGATTCTTTCAGAAGGAAATTCCAATGCATCACGATCATAAGCGATAAAAGCATTTGGACTATTGGTTTCTCTAAGCGCCAATAAGGCTTTCGCCGAATATAAATTATCACTATTGCAAACCGAATATTGCTGAGAATTCAACTCCGGAAATTGTTCAACTGCCTGAAACAAAGCATCGGCTGTACCAAATGGTTTTATTCTTCCTTCCGGAATATATTGCACGGCAAATGAAATATTAAGTCCGTGAAAATCATTGTTGACATTTTGACTTCCGTAAAACTCTTTAAAAAGCTCACCTTGTTCACCTATAATAATGTAGATGTTTTTATATCCGGCTTTTTTGGCATTCAATAAAAGGTAATCTAATAAAGGTCTACCGCTTCCGCCAACGCCAATTAAACCTTTACTTCTTTCGTTTGCCTGAGCGATTTCTTCCGGTGATAAATTATCAAGAACGGCTTCTTTTTTCATGCGGGAAGATGCTCCACCCGCAAGAATAACTAAATTGTTGTGCATACTTATATTTTAAATTTAAATATTTTCAATAACTCTCACACCAGGATCTACAGACACGGCATAAGCTTCCTGCGCTCCGGCTTTTAAAATAGCTTCAATTACCTGATTTTCATTTTTAGGATCGGCAATTACAACAATACTTCCGCCGCCGCCAGAACCTACAATTTTAGCACCATAAGCGCCTGCACGCAAAGCTGCATTGATCATATCATCAATTCGTGGAACTGTAATTTTTAATAAATCTCGCAAAACTTCGTGATGCTGATTCATTAAATCTCCAATTTTTTTAAGGTCTAAAACTGGTTTTTCAAACTCTTTTAAAGCTTCTTTTGTATAATGATAATTTTTTATCGCCGCTTCAAAAAACGGAATCAATCTATCCGGCAAACAATTTCTGTAGCGATCTATATCTTCAATTTCAGAAGTATAAAGATCAAAATCAGGGAAATTTTGCTTGACAATTCCTATAGACATTAGTGCGTTTCCTTTTATTTCGCCAATTAAACCAATTGTTTCTTTTGGCACGCCCGAAACTCCTGTAATTAAACCTTTTAAATCTTTTCTAATTACTTTAAACGAAAAAGGTTCTTTGGTATTAATATACACCACATTTCCAACTCCAATGCTAAAATGATCCATCATTCCTCCTGGTTCTCCATGTTCGAGAACTTCAGATTCGTAACCTACTTTTGAAATAAACTCAGAGGTAACTTCCTGATTTACGCCAAAAGCCGAAATCAAAAACTGAATCCAAGCCATTAATAATGCCGATGAACTTGATGTTCCTGAATTAATGGGAATATCTCCGGTAATTGTGATATTGTAACCTACATTTGGTAAACAACCGTATCTGCGTAAAACACGCAATGAGGAAGCAAAATAATCTCGTGGCTCTAATGTATCAAAAGTTGCATCGATATCAATGACACGAACTTCATCGATATCAATCATATTCAGAACAAATGTTTTGGTGTTATTTTGTTCAGCAGTTAGTTTTATATTTCTATCAATTGCACAGGCGATAACCGGCAATCCTAAATAATCTTGATGATCTCCAAAGAGACATGTCCGACCTGGGGCTAATGAAGTAATTTTTTTCACTTGACAATTCTATGATAAAATATTGTAAATCAAATAATTACAATATTAATTGGTTAAGGATTTATTTTAGTTTTCTGGTTTTGATTCTACGAAACTATATATTATATTTTTATAAAACAAGAAAAAAACAAAAAATGTGCTCGAACACACCAAATAAATGTTCTCGAGCACACTAAATAATTCTGACAGAATTTTTTAAATAATTAAATCAAAGTTTCTATATTTGCTCATATGGATAAAAAGTACACAATTAAGGATATAGCAAAAATGGCTGGAGTTTCTAAAGGAACTGTTGACCGCGTTTTGCACAATAGAGGAAAAGTATCTCCAACGGCTTTAGAGAAAATCAATGAGGTTTTGAACGTTATTGATTATCAGCCCAACTTAATTGCCCGAAATTTAAAAAGCACAAAAGTCTATAGAATTTGTGTTTTACTTCCGGATCCTGAAATTGACTCTTACTGGCTTCCGTGCGTAAACGGAATTCAGGAAGCAATAACCGAGTTTAAAGCTTATAGTGTCGTAATCGAAACGCACTATTTTAATCCGGAAAGCACTAAATCATTTTTAAGCACAAACGAAAACATCATCAAGAAATCGCCTGACGCTGTTTTGATCGCTCCGTTATTCCATAAAGAAACTTTGGAAATCGTTAAACAATATGACGAATTGAATATTATGGTGAATACTTTTAATAATCAAATCGAAGGCGAATCTATTAAAAGTTTTGTTGGACAAGACTTGTACAAAAGCGGACGCGTAGCGGCAAGTTTAATGAATCTGATTTTGACTGACGGTCAAATTGCGATTATACACATTGACGAAAGCCTTAAAAATGCGGTTCACATGCAGGAAAAGGAAAAAGGCTTCAGAAATTATTTTGACGAAAAAAAGATTGCCGGTTTTTCTTTGACAACTCTAAAACTAAAACACCCAAATGTTGAAACTAAATTTTTGGCATTTGTAGAAGAGAATCCAAATTTGAAAGGAATTTTCATCACGACTTCAAAAGCATATCAAATCGCTTCTATCCTATCTTCGATAAAAACAAAAAAAATTGCGATTATAGGCTACGATTTAGTCGAAAAAAATGTGAACTTCCTAAACCAGGGATTGGTTCACTTTTTAATTCACCAAAATCAAAAAAGACAAGCTTATCTTGGAGTGAGTACTTTAGTCGAACATTTTTTATTCCGCAAAGATATTCCGGAAACAATATTACTGCCTATTGATATTATTAATGTCGAGAATGCTACATTTTACATTTCTTAACTGTTTTTTGCCCGCCGATTTAGCGGATTGAACGGGTTTACACAGATTTTTTTTTATATATGTGATAAAAATTCGCTCACAGATTTGGGAGATTTTTTTTGCAAATTTAATTACAAAAGACGCACTGCTGTGCGCCTCTACGTTAAAAACTTTGCGTCTTTGCGACTTTGCGAGATTAATTTTATTTATAAAAACCAGCGAAAACCAGCAAAAACCAGCAAAAACCAGCAAAAACCAGTTTAATCAGTTTAATCCGTGGGCTAAAAAATTGCACGCAGATTTGGCAGATTAAACAGATTTACGCAGATTATTTTTTTGCAATTCTATTAGAAAATTTTAATTACAAAGACGCACTGCTGTGCGCCTCTACGTTAAAAATTTTGCGACTTTGCGAGATTAATTTTATTTATAAAAAACAGCGAAAACCCGTTCAATCAGTTAAATCCGTGGGCTTAAAATATGGCACGCAGATTTGGCAGATTAAACAGATTTACGCAGATTATTTTTTTTTGCAATTCTATTAGAAAATTTTAAATACCAAAGACGCACTGCTGTGCGCCTCTACGTTAAAAATTTTGCGACTTTGCGAGATTAATTTTATTTATAAAAAACAGCGAAAACCCGTTTAATCAGTTAAATCCGTGGGCTTAAAATATGGCACGCAGATTTGGCAGATTAAACAGATTTACGCAGATTATTTTTTTTGCAATTCTATTAGAAAATTTTAAATACCAAAGACGCACTGCTGTGCGCCTCTACGTTAAAAATTTCGCGACTTTGCGACTTTTCGAGATTAATTTTATTTATAAAAAACAGCGAAAACCCGTTTAATCAGTTAAATCCGTGGGCTAAAAAATTGCTCGCAGATTTGGCAGATTAAACAGATTTACGCAGATTATTTTTTTTTTACAATTCTATTAGAAAATTTTAAATACAAAGACGCACTGCTGTGCGCCTCTACGTTAAAAATTTTGCGACTTTGCGACTTTGCGAGATTAATTTTATTCATAAAAACAGCGAAAACCCGTTCAATCAGTTAAATCCGTGGGCTTAAAATAAATTTCCCAAAAGAAGAAGCGATATGAAAATTAGGCGTTTCAGTATTTGGATTTACCCAAGAAATCCAGGTTGCATCGTATTGTAGATTTTCAGCCAGAGAAAATTTCGCTCTAAAAACTCCCGTCTCGATTGTATTATCTTTAATTAGATTTAAACTTTCTAAAGATTGAATACTAATTCGGCCTTCGACCATAAATGAAGTTTCGTCTTTTGAAGCTTTTACATCAATATCCTTTTTAGGCCATTTCCAATCAAAATCAAAATCTTTGTTTGGTCGCGCTTCAAAATCCATTATTCGCGCTGCAGTATCCATTTCAAGACAGTAATAAGGATTTAAAGAATCATTCGCGCGAAAGAAAAGTTCTACTCTATCAGAATTTCCAATACTATCAAAACTATTGTCTTTTTGATCTCTATAAATATCGGTATCAAAAACTCTAAAATTAAAAAAGAGATTTTCCAGATCCCAAAGTGCTCTAAATTCTATTTTAGAAACAGCATCATTTTTCCATGGTGAAGAAAAATCAGTTAAACAATTTGCTTTTTTCCATAGCTCAGAATCTAAAAATTCATTAGCACTTTTTTGATTTTTATCGATTAAAACTACCTGATATTCTTTCACAATTTTGACTCTTAAATTTTGTTAATTTTTTACTTTTCTAAAAATTGAAAACACACTAAAATGCATTCCTCATTTCGGACTATTTTCAGAAGGACTAATATACTTTAAAATTCAGAAAAAAGTAACTTCTTTTTTAATAAAGAAAAATCCGTAAAAATCAATTTTTCTGTTAAATAATTCCATAAGAAAAGCCTGTTTAATTATTATAAATCTAATCACGTCATTACGAAATTCACAACATTTTACACAAACTACATTTATAATTCATCTAAATAACAATTTGACATAAAATAACCTCAAATATAGAAGGGCTTTTATTTCCAAAATATTTTATATAAATCACATCATTTTATGTCAAAAAAAACGTTTTGCACATTTTTATGTGCTCGAGAACATAAATTATGTGTGTTCGAGCACATTTTTTGTGTTTTTTCTTGTTTTATAAAAATATAATATATAGTTTCGTCAAGTATTAATCTTAAAACTAAGTTAATTAAGGAAAATTTTAAGCGTTTTTGCCACTCAAAAACGGGATAAAAGTTGATGAAATCGTTCCCTGTTAAAGCGAAAATGAAACGACTATTTTAAAAAGAAAACAGCTCACTTTAAAACCAAATAAAAAGACAGAATGAATTTTTAAGATCAAAAAAGAAATCTAAAACTTACAAAGAAGAAAAAACAAATTAATCATTAACCAAAACCAATTTTAGTATGAAATTATTAACTCAAAAAAAGCCAAGGGATTTTCGGATTACGAATGTTTCCAATAAAGAAATTAAACTCACAATTCTTTCCTTATTAGCTTTAACGTTTCAGGCTTCAGCAGCTTCATCAATAAATACATCAACTAAAAACAATGTTGTATTGTTTTTTGAAAAAACGATAAAGGGTAACGTAACAGATCAAAACGGGCTTCCTATTGCTGGTGCTAATGTTGTAGTAAAAGGCACAACCAAAGGTGTTCAAACTGATGTTGATGGAAGTTTTGTTATTACTGTTCCTGACAATGCTACTAAACTTATTGTAACTTATATTGGTATGGAAGATCAAGAAGTTGCAATAGGAAGTTCTCCAATAAAAGTGATCTTGAAAGAAGTTGGACAAAAACTAGAGGAAATCGTAATTGGATACGGAAAAGCTAAGAAAAAAGACCTTACCGGTTCTGTTGCTTCGGTTGGAAAAGACAATTTAAACTTAGGCGGAACAGTTTCGAATGTTGGACAAGCTCTTCAAGGACGTGCTTCCGGAGTTCAGGTACAACAAAATAGTTATGCGCCCGGAACTACTCCTAGTATAATTATTAGAGGAGGAAACTCAATTACAACCTCAAATGCGCCATTGTATGTAGTTGACGGTTTTATTACAAGTACCGGAGCATCAATTAGCCCAAATGATATCGAAAGCATCCAGATTCTTAAAGATGCTGCTTCTACAGCAATTTACGGTTCAAGAGGAGGAAACGGAGTTATTATGATTACGACCAAAAAAGGGAAATCAGGTAAAATGCAAATTGAAGGTGAAATCTCAGATGGTTTTCAAAATATTATCCAGGAACCTTCATTGTTAAACGGACAACAATATGCTTCTATTCAAAATGCGATTGCTGCTGAAAACGGTAGACCGCCTGTTTTTCCTGCAAGTTTTCCTATTGCTAATACGAATTGGTTTGAGGCGGCAACTCGTCCCGGAGAAGTATTAAACAGAACGCTTACTTTTAGCGGAAGCGATAAAACCTCTAAATTTTTCTTATCCGGAAATTATTTAAAACAAACCGGAGCAATAGAAAATACTGATTTCACACGATATACTGTTCGTATTGGAGCTGAGAAAAAATTTAGTGACAAAGTAACAGTAGGAACCAATGTATATGGTGCTGCAAGTGAAGGTCACAACAGTGATTTTGGCGACAATATTTTAGCTCCATTATTTTCTATTCAAACTGCACCTCCTTCTATCCCTATTTATAATGCTGACGGATCTTACTACAAATTCCAAGGAAAAGATAACGCTTTAGCACTTTTACTTGAACCAACAGATCACACGATCAATAGACTAGTAAATGGAAATATGTTTCTGGATTATGAAATCATTAAAGGTTTAACATACCATTTTGGAGCTGGTGCAGAATGGCAAGAGAATATTCAGGGTAAATATACGCCACGAACTCTTGTTGCAGGAGCTGCATTAAACGGTACCGGATCTGAGGAAAATAAAACTTATTTCAGATGGAGTACAGAACAATATTTGACTTATAAATTCAATATTAAAGATCAGCATTCTTTTACAGCAATGATTGGAACATCAAACCAAAAAGATACTTATGAAAGAATGAAAGCACAGGGATCCGGTTTTGCAAATGATATATTAACTTATTACAATCTTGAAAGTGCAGCTGTTTATTTAAGACCTGAAACTCAGAAAACGGAAACTAAACTTACCTCTTATTTCGGAAGGTTAGGGTATTCTTTTGATGACAAATATTTAGCATCATTTACAATTAGACGTGATGGTTCTTCTCGTTTTGGTCCAAATAACAAATACGGTACTTTCCCTTCCGGAGCAGTTGCCTGGAGAATCTCAAAAGAGGCATTTATGCAAAATTTAGAAGCTCTTTCAGAACTAAAACTAAGAGTAAGTTATGGTATTACAGGAAATGACGGAATTCCGGATTATTTATATTTGGCGAATCTTGCTCCATGGAATGTTACTATTTCTGACGGCTCTTTTGTAGGTGGTAATGAACCTAAAAACTTATCAAATCCTGATCTAAAATGGGAACAACAATCTCAAGCCAATATTGGTTTGGATATGGGATTCTTTAATGACAGACTTACTGCTACAATTGATGTTTACAAAAAGAGAACAACAGATGCACTTTTAAATGTTCCTGTTGGAGGATGGTGGGGATTTAGCACCCAAACTCTTAACTCAGGTACAGTTGATAATAAAGGAATTGAACTTGGTATAAGCAGTGAAAACTTTAAAAATGATAAATTCTACTGGAGAACCTCTTTAAATCTTGCGTACAATAAACAAGAAGTAATTTCACTTGCAGATAATGTTAAAATAATCAGTTACAATACTTCTAACCCAAGTGGTACTGTTTCCGGTCGTGAATTTACAAGACTAGAACCTGGAAAAGAAATGGGGGTTTTATATGGATTTAAATATGCCGGAGTAATTAAAACCGGAGAAGTTTATGCTCCACAACCTTTATCTAAGCCTGGAGATCCAAAATATGAAGATTTAAACGGAGATGGTAAAATTACGGCTGATGACAGAACTTATTTGGGAAATTCTACGCCACATTTTATTGTTGGTTTCAATAATGACTTTAGATTTGGAAATTTTGATGTGAATGTATTCTTCCAAGGCGCTCTTGATTACTCTGTTTACAATATGACAAGAATGGTTGGAGAATCAAGCACGAGTACAGATGCATTAAATCGCTGGGTTGCCGGAACAAATGAAAACACAGATATTCCAAGAGACGGTTATTACAAAAGTACATACGGAAGCTATGTAAATTCAAGATTTGTTGAGGATGCGTCTTATTTGCGTCTTAAAAACTTATCAATTGGATATTCTATTCCTGAAAGCATCTTAAAACCTACCAAGTTTATTGATAATATAAGATTGTACGCTATTGGTCAAAATTTATTGACAATTACAAAATATTCCGGGAATGATCCTGAAATAAATGGACATACAGCTAGTGCCACGGCTCAAAATCTTGGTGGAGGAATTGATTTCAACTCTTTCCCGGCTTCAAGAACCTTTATACTAGGAATAAAAATAGCAATTCATTAATAGCTTTTTCAATAACATTAAATTCATCAAAATGAAAAAATATACAATATTATTGCTTTTACTTGGTACAGGTTTACAATATTCCTGCAATGAGGATCTTAATCCTACAGTATACAGCACTTTGACTACTACGAATGGATATCAAACCAAATCAGATGCTATTGCTGCAGTGAACTCTATTTACGGCAGATTAAAAGGACCTTCTGTAGGAGATAATTTTTCGTATTGGGCGACACGACATTTTGCACTAACGGATATTGCAACAGATTTAGGCCACTGCCAATTTGGTGGAGATCCGGGACAATTATCATTAGGAACATGGAATTCAGCAAATGGTTTACTTCTGGAAGACTGGAATGCGATGTATAAATTAATTTCCAACGCTAATACTGCCATTTATTATATCGGAAAGATGTCTTCAATTTCAGAAGTGGATAAAGCTCAATTCATTTCTGAAGCTAAATTCTTAAGAGCATCAGCTTATATGGATCTAACAGATTCTTGGGGTCCCGTTGTTTTAATGACCGAAGACAATTTAGCAAATCCAAAGTATCTGGAACAAACAGCACCAACATCTGTAGATAAAATTGATGAATTTATCATCAAAGACCTTACAGAAATCGCTAATGTTTTACCTGTTAACTATAAGGAAAATATAGTTTATGGTTCTAATGATGTTGGTCGCGCAACGAAAGGTGCAGCACTTACTTTATTAGCAAAATTATACCTGCGCAGCCACGATTGGCAAAAAGTAGCAACACTTACACAACAAGTAATAAATCTTGGCGAATACAGCCTTTATCCTTCTTACTTAGGTTTATTTAAAGAAAGTAACAAATGGTGCAGCGAAAATATTTTCTCTTCATTAAGTGATGCGAACACAAACGGAACGGAATTATTGAATCACTTTGGACCAACTGATCATCCTATTGTTCAAAACAGATGGCAATATTATACAGTAAACTGGGATTTCTACAACACTTTTGGTGACGAAGACGAGCGTAAACAATGTTTCTTTCCTGAATTTATGGGTTCAGATCATTTACTACATAAACAAGCTCCAACATTAGGCGCACAACCACCAGCAGGACAATTGTATATGCCGGATGTATCAACCAGAAAATATGCTGATGATGAAACTACAACTTATTATGATGGTCATAGTGTAAACATCCTTCGTTATGCTGATGTTTTATTAAGCAGAGCTGAAGCATTAAACGAAATCAGCGGTCCAACAACTGAAGCTATTGGTCTTATCAATCAGGTTAAAGCAAGATCGCACGCCAAACAATTGGTTTTAGGCGATTACAATCAGAATTCATTGAGAGATGCTATTTTGCAAGAAAGAGGATGGGAACTTTTCTATGAAGGAAAACGTCGTGCAGATTTGATCAGAATGAACAAATATGATGTTCTTGTAAATGCTTACCACCTTAGAGTCGGAGAAGCGGCACTTGTCAAAATGCCACAAAATAAATATTACACTTATCCACAAAGTCAGGTCGATCTTAACCCTAACTTAAGTAATGCCGACAGACAATAAGTAAAATTATAATCAAGAATAGACAGTAAAAGTGGTCTGTCTATTCTTGATTTTTTCAACAAAAGAAGTACTTTTCTGTTTCACAAAAGAAGCCTTTCAGATGATCAAAAAATTAGTATTAAAATCGAGTTTTATTTTGGCACTTCTTACATTGGTAAGCTGTTCTCAAAATCAGGGTAATGTTATTACATATATCAACATTGGGACTCATAGCAACAACGAATTGAAGATTCAGATCGATGTTACTACGAAGGACGATGTTCAGGTATATGCCGAATATTGGTCTGATAAAAAGGGAATAAAAAGCAAAATAAAATCGCCAATATCAAAAAATGGTCTCAAGCATTCTTTAGTACTTTGCAGTATTACTCCAGAAACCAACTATACTTTTCAGTTGATTACCGTTCAGGGAAAAAACACAAATACAAGCAAACTATACACATTCAAATCAAGAAAATTACCGGAATGGTTACAAAAACAATTCAAAGCAAATTGCCCTAAACCAGAACTTTTATCAAAAAACTTCAAAAGTGGTTTTATGCTTATGGGAAAAAGAGAAACTCCGGGAGTAGCTTATATTGTTGATTACAAAGGGAATTTAAGATGGTATCATACCGTTGAAGGAACCGGATTTAAAGTAACTCATTTCACCAAAGATCAAACGATACTTTCTATTTTAGGAAAAAATGATGAACCAACAAGTTACGGAAGTGAGATTCTAGAAATCAATCTTCAAGGTGATACTTTAATGCACATTAAAAAAGGACAAGGCGATCTGAAACAATCAATTCATCATGAAATCATTAAAAAATCGGCCAACGAAATTGTCACTATAACAGTTGATAAAAAAATAATGGATTTAACTTCTATTGGAGGAAAAAAGAACGATACAATCAATAGTGACGGAATTTTAATCTTGGACAAAAAGGGAAAAAAAATCTGGAAATGGAGTGTTTTTGATGATTTAGATCCACTAAAAGATAAGAATATTTTAAAAAACAAAAAAGACTGGACACACGCCAACAGTCTTAATTATGATAAAGATGGAAATTTTCTGATTTCATTCTATAACAACGGTCAAATCTGGAAAGTGGATTCAAAAACCGGAAAAGTAATCTGGAAATTAGGCAAAGACGGAAACATGAAAATGTCTCCTGACAGTAATTTCTCCCAGGCACATGCTGCACATATTAATGCTGAAGGAAGTTTAATGTTTTTTGATAATGGTGTAGACGTAAAACAATCATCGGTTTTTGCTTTGAAAGTAGACGAAAAAGGAAAAACCGTAAAACTGGATTTTCAAATAAAACTTCCAAAAGACGTTTATAATGACCGAATGGGAAGTGCCTATATGATTGATAAAGACGCTATTTTATGTTGTTGCTCAAAAAGACACATCACCATTTTAACCAATAGAAAAGGAGTTTTACTTTGGGCACTTGAATCTGAAATCCCTCCTTATCGTGTAGAATTTATTCCGGAAGAAAAATTAAAACCATTTCTTCTTAATTAATAAAGATTTTTTTCCTGCAAGGTTTTCCAAACCTTGTAGGTATATAATTCGGATCAAGAGTTAAAAAAGCAAGTAATTGTGTCGTTAGACACTAAATATTGGTAGAAAATATAGGTTGAAGCAAATCAAGCGTGCCGTAGGTACGCAACAAAACGTTGCTATTGCGTACCTACGGCACGCCAGCGAATTTGAAAACTATTGATTACCAATATGTAGTACCTAAAGGTACATTACGATTTTGATTTGTATAAAATACGTAACAGATTGTCGAAAATTGTGGTTCTAACAATAAAAGTAATACCTAACAGGTTTTTAAAACCTGTTAGGAAAATAAAACAGATTAAAAATTTTACAACATGAAAAAAATAATTCTTATTGGTATATTTTCAGCATTGCCAATTGTTGTTTTCAATTCTTGCAATACTTCAAATTCTCAAACATTGGCAGCAAAAACAGCCGATGATGATTCGTACATCACAATTGATACATCTAAAATTCCGGACGATCAATTTGGAGAATCCGTTCGTTATGGAAGAGAATTGATGCTAAAAACGGCTTATTATATTGGTCCAAACGGAATTAAAGGAAAATATCTGGGCAACAAAATGAATTGTACCAATTGCCATCAAGATGCTGGTACAAAACCATTCGCCTTCAATTTAATGGCTTCACACGATAATTATCCGCAATATCGCGGCCGTGAAAATAAAGTTCTAACACTTGCTGAACGTGTTAACAACTGTATTATGAGACCACATTCCGGAAAACCACTTCCGCTTGACGGAAAAGAAATGGTTGCTTTTTTATCTTACTTTAAATGGATCAGCAAATTTGTTCCTAAAGACGGAAATTATAAAGGTGCTAAAAATTTAGAAATCGAATTTCCAGATGTTGCAGCAAGTCCGGAAAGAGGAAAACAATTGTTTATTGAAAATTGTGCCCGTTGCCACGGAAATAATGGCGAAGGACAATACAATGCCGACAAATCAGGTTATACTTATCCTCCGCTTTGGGGAGAATACGGATATCAGCCGGGTTCAAGCATGCACAGAGTTATCAAACAGGCACAATGGTTAAAAAGCAATATGCCTTATGATAAAGTAACCATTGGCAAACCATACCTTACAGATACACAAGCACTTGATATTGCGGCTTATGTAAATGATGATTCACAACACACAAGACCAAATCCTAAAACATTTGATTATCCTAACAAAATGGGCAAACCAATTGATTACTCACATAGTCCTTTTCAGGATAATTTTACCGAAGAACAACACAAATACGGACCTTACAAACCTATTATTGCCTACTGGAAAAAGAATGGATGGAAAGCCGTTTACTAACTTATTAACTACGCTTACTTTTTAAACCTGAACATTAAAAACAATGAAACCAAACCTAAAAAACAGACAAATTTTAAGTCGAATATTGATCCTGTGTATTTGCATTTTCAGTATTCCGTTGGCTGCACAACAAATAAAATATACAGATAGCAATGACAGCTGGAATCCTAATTTGTTAGGAAATCACCGTGTTGCAGTCGAATTTACCGGCAAAGATAATGTTGCAAAAACAACGATCGAATGGCGCAGAAGAGACGAAAAACCGGAACTAAAAAGAATCATTGTTCAAGATGCATCAGGCAAGGAAATCCAAAACGTAAAAACGACTGATATAAACAGAGAAAAAGGTACCATTTACTTTGAGCCAGTTTCAGGAAAAGGAACTTATTATGTGTATTATATGCCTTATATTGATGAAGGCGATGCTAATTATCCAAAAGGAGTTTATGCTAAAACTGAAGATAAAGCAGATGCACAATGGTTGTCTAAAATCAAACCGAATCTAGCTGATAATTGTACTGTAAAAGAAATTCAGAGTATAAACGCTTTCAATAGTTTTTATCCAATGGAAGTTATTGCAACTGCGGCAGAAACAAATGATTTGGTTGCAAAAAACACCGGTAATTCATTCTTGGTTTTTCCGGAAGACAGAATATATTCTATCCGAATGAAAAATAATTTACCACAAAGATGGATTCAAAAAGGAGTTCAAAATACTTTTGCAGATACCGCTTTAAAAGGAGAATATTTAGCTTTTCAATTAGGCGTTTATGCATTACAGGATTTAGGAAATGTAAAAGTTACTTTTTCAAATTTAATCAGTGCAAACGGAGCTATAATTGAAGCAAAAGACATCAACTGCATCAATACAGACGGAACTCGTTATGACGGATCTCCTTTTGCTGCAAATGTTTCTGTTTCTAAAGGAAAAATACAAGCATTGTGGTGCGGAATCGACGTTCCTCAAACTGCTGCTGCTGGAAGTTATACCGGAAAAGCTACTGTAATTGCTGACGGAAAATCTACAGCAATCACGCTTCAAATAAAAGTAAGTGATGAAATTACTAAAAACGGTGGAATCGATTCTCCGGAAAAAATGACCCGTCTAAAATGGTTAAATTCTACTTTAGCACAAGAAAATACAGTTATTGCGCCTTATACCCCGTTAGTTGTAAAAGATTCTGAAATTTCTTTATTAGGAAGAAAACTAAGTCTTGGCGCAAACGGATTTCCATCACAAATTCAAACTTACTTTACGCCGGAAATGACGTCAATTGGCACAAAAGCCAATGATGTTTTAAGCGCTCCCCTAGCCTTTCATTTTGTAGATGCATCAGGAAAAGAAACCGCACAATGGAAAAATACAGGACTTAAATTCACTAAAAAAGAAGCTGGAACCGTTGCTTGGGAAAGTACTTCTACATCACAATCTGTTCAAATGGATGTGAATGGTTCAATTGAATTTGATGGTTTTTTACATTATACAGTAAAAGTTACAGCGCTTGAAGATGTTACTTTTAATGATATTAATTTTCAAATGCCTTTTCAGCTAACATCAGCAAAATATATGATGGGATTGGGTCAAAAAGGTGGAGAACGTCCTGCAACTTTCGAATGGAAATGGGATGTAGCACATAAAAATCAAGATGGTGCGTGGATTGGAAACGTAAATTCAGGATTGCAATTTTCGCTAAGAGACGAAAAATACAGCCGTCCGTTAAACACGAATTTCTATTTGCAAAAACCGTTGTTATTACCAACTTCATGGGGTAACGAAAACAAAGGCGGAATCACAATTACGCCAAACCAAAAATCAGTTTTAGTAAATGCGTACAGTGGAGCTCGCAGCATGAAAAAAGGTGATGTTTTATATTATAACTTCAACTTATTGATTACACCTTTCCATAAAATCGACACAGATTTTCAATGGAATACTAAATTCTATCACAAATACAGTCCTATTGATACCATTGCTCAAACTGGCGCAACGGTAATTAATATTCACCATGCAAATGCTATAAATCCCTATATCAATTATCCTTTTATCGAATTTAAAAAGATGAAAAGCTATATCGACGAAGCACATGAAAAAGGATTAAAAGTTAAGATTTACAATACGGTTAGAGAAGTTTCAAACAAAGCTTATGAGACTTTTGCTTTAAGAAGTTTAGGTCATGAAATCTATTCTCCAGGAAAAGGAGGCGGATTCTCTTGGTTGCAAGAACATGTTGGAGACGATTATATCGCAGCTTGGTTTGTACCTGAAATTAAAGATGCTGCAATCGTAAACAGCGGAATGAACCGTTGGCACAATTATTATGTTGAAGGAATGAATTGGTTAACCCAAAACGTAGGCATCGACGGAATTTATCTTGATGACGTTGCTTTTGACAGAATCACAATGAAACGTGTTAAAAGAGTGCTTACCAAAGATGGTCATCCTGGAATTATCGATTTACACAGTGCGAATCAGTACAATAAAAGTGACGGATTTAACAATAGCGCCAACTTATATATGGAACATTTTCCATACATCAATAAACTTTGGTTTGGAGAATATTTTGATTATGAAAAAAATCAGCCAGACTTTTTCTTAACAGAAGTAAGCGGAATTCCTTTTGGATTAATGGGCGAAATGTTACAAAGTGGCGGAAATCCATGGAGAGGAATGGTTTACGGAATGACCAACAGATTACCTTGGAGCGATAATGCAGATCCAAGACAAATCTGGAAATTATGGGATAATTTTGGAATCAAAGGTTCTGAAATGATTGGATACTGGAGTGAAAATTGTCCTGTAAAAACAAACAACGATAAAATTCTGGCAACAGTTTACAAAAAGAACGGTTCAGCATTAATTTCGATTGCAAGCTGGGCAGATTCTGATGTAAAAGTAAAACTAACAATCGACTGGAAAAAACTAGGAATCAATCCTGCAAAAGCTACAATCACAGCTCCGGAAGTTACTAATTTTCAACCTGCACAGACTTTTACTGCAAAAGATGAAATAACGGTTCCTAAAGGAAAAGGATGGTTACTTATTGTTAAGTAATAATCTAAATCAATATTTTGTGCCGTTAGGCACTAAAGGTTGGTAAAAAATATATGTTTAGAGTATATCAGGCGTGCCGTAAGTACGCAACAAAACGATAACTATTGCGTACCTACGGCACGCTAAATCTATTCCGATTCATGTTTTTTACCAACCTTTAGTACCTAACGGCACATTTAAAAACAAACTATACCAATTAATACAGATTAAATCATTGAAATCTTTTGTAATCTGTGGCAAAACCAAAATAACCACAAAAAACCAGCTTCATATGAAACTTAAACCTTTCTTATCAATACTACTTTTTGGAAGCCTGTTTGTCAACGCACAAAATAAACCCACAATAAAAGAATACAAAAAAGTATTCACAACTTATCCGTTTTCAGATCCCGATCCAATTCCTAAACCCGATACAAAAGTGTATCCGTATTTTCGTTTTGATGGTTTTACAGACAAGCCAATTCAGAAAGAATGGAAAGTTATTGAGCTTGAAAATGATTATATTAAATTAATGATTCTGCCTGAAATTGGCGGAAAAGTGTGGTCGGCGATAGAAAAATCAACCGGAAAAGATTTTGTTTACAACAATCACGTAATCAAATTTAGAGATATCGCCATGCGCGGTCCGTGGACAAGTGGCGGTGTCGAAGGAAATTACGGAATCATCGGGCATACGCCAAATTGCGCTACTCCAGTTGATTATACAACGATAACAAGACCTGACGGAAGTGTAAGTTGCGTTATTGGAGTTTTGGATTTATTGACCCGAACTTCATGGAAATTAGACATCAATTTGCCAAAAGACAAAGCTTATTTTACAACAAATTCCTTTTGGTTTAACGCAACAGATGCTGAACAACCTTATTATACGTGGATGAATACCGGTATAAAAGCTTCAGAAAATTTGCAGTTTATTTATCCTGGACAAAGTTATATTGGTCATAACGGAGAACATAATTCGTGGCCAATTGACAAAGAAAATGGCAAAGATTTATCTTTCTATAAAAACAATAATTTTGGCGGTTACAAATCCTATCACGTTTTTGGAAAATATGATGATTTCTTTGGAGGATATTACCATGACGAAGACTTCGGAATGGGACGATACGGAAATCACGATGATAAACCCGGCAAAAAAATATGGATTTGGGGATTGTCGCAACAAGGAATGATTTGGGAAAAATTACTAACCGATACTGACGGTCAATATGTAGAAGTTCAAAGCGGAAGATTGTTCAATCAAGCCAGCGAAGGCAGTAATTTAACGCCTTTTAAACAACGTTCTTTCGCACCTTATCAAACAGATTTGTGGACAGAATACTGGTTTCCGGTAAAACAAACGAAAGGTTTTGTCAAAGCCAATAATTATGGAGCCGTTAATGTGAAAAACGAAAATGGCTGGTTGAAAATCTATTTTTCTCCACTTCAAAAATTAAACGAAAAATTAGAAGTTTTTAATAACGGAAAAAAAATCTATTCTAAAGATATTTCGGTAAATACATTACAAGTATTCAAAGATTCTATTCAGATTTCGGTTGACGAAAACAAATTAAAACTTACGCTTGGCGAAAATAAATTAGTTTGGAATTCAGCGCCCGAAGATGGTAATTTGGCTCGTCCGTTAGAAGTTCCTAAAGATTTTGACAACAATTCAGTTTATGGATTATATCTTCAGGGAAAAAATTATATTGCCTTTAAAGATTACGTAAAAGCCGAAGAAAATCTAAATGCATGTTTGAAAAAAGATCCAAACTACGCTCCTGCCCTTTCTGATTTGGCTTCTTTGCAAATTAGAAAATTACAATACAAAGAAGCAGTAATTTCGGCAAGTAAAGCCTTGGCGATAGATACTTATAATCCTGCAGCCAATTATTATTACGGACTTGCAAATCTGCATTTAGGAAATATAATCGATGCTAAAGACGGTTTTGATATTGCTGCTTCAAGCGCAGACTTTCGTAGCGCTGCTTATACCGATTTGAGTAAAATTTACTTTAGTGAAAACGATCAATCAAAAGCAATTGAATATGCCGAAAAAAGTTTACTAAACAATCAATACAATCTTGAAGGTTTACAAGTTCTTGCCGTACTTTATCGTCTGCAAAATAATTCCGCGAAAGCGAATGAAATTTTAAACAAAATAAATACCGTTGATCCGTTAAATCATTTTGCAGATTTTGAACGATTCCTTTTGGATAATTCAGAAGCTTCAAAACAGCATTTCACTTCCCTTATCCGAAATGAAATGCCGGAACAAACCTTTCTTGAATTAGGAATTTGGTATCAGCATCTGGGCCGCAAGGACGAGGCACTAAAAGTTTTTTCACTTGCGGTTCCAAGTGCTGAGATTCTATATTGGAGAGCATTTTTAGAAGGAAAATCGGTTGATTTAAGTAAAATTCAACCGGGAATCAGCTTTCCTTTTAGAAGAGAAACAGCAATTATTCTCGAGAAATTGATTCCAACAAACGATCAATGGCAATTGAAATATCATCTGGCTTTAATTGAGTGGAATCGAGATAATCTTTCAAAAGCAAAAGAATTGTTTACACAATGCGGTACAAAACCAAATGATCCGGCTTTTTATGGCGCAAAAGCATCTTTGTTCAAAGACGATTCTAATGTTGTAATTGCAAGCCTTCAACAAGCTTTGAAATTAGACAATCAAGGCTGGAGATATCATAAATTATTGGCAGAACATTACATCAGTCAAAAGCAATATGACAAAGCGCTTGCAATTGCAGAACCGTTTTATAAAAAACATACAGACAATTATTTAATGGGAATATTGTATGGAAAAACATTGTTGCTCAATAAAAAATATGTTGCTGCAGATGCTTTCCTGACCAAATTAGAAATCCTTCCGTTTGAAGGTGCAACTGCGGGAAGACAATTGTATCATGAAGCTAAATTGATGCAGGCTGTCGCCGAAATGAAAAACAAGCAATACAAAAAAGCTTTACAATTTATTGCCGATGCAAAACTGTTTCCGGAAAATCTGGGCGTAGGAAAACCGTATGATATTGATATTGACGAAAGACTTGAAAATTGGTTAGATTATCAATGTTACACAAGTCTTGGCGATAGCGAAAAAGCAAAACAATCTTTACAGAAAATCACTGCTTTTAATCCGAAAATTGATAATACGGTTATGAATTTCTTACCGGCAAATCAATTGGTTTCTGCTTGGGCAATCGAGAAAACTTCCTCTGCAAATGAAGCAGAAAAGTGGCTAAAAGATCAGGCAAATTTATATCCGACAAATAAAATTATACAATGGACATTATTAGTTTACACTAAAAAACCATCAGATATTTTAACCGCTGACGAAAAAGACGGTGAAGTTAGAATCATCGAAAAATTATAAGAAGTAAATGAGTATATAATCAATTACAAACCAAATTAACTATAACTAATAAAAACCAACACGAATGAAACACCTAGTTTTACTTTGCATTTTATTTTTCCTTTCTAAAGGTAATAGTTACGCTCAAAGCCCTATAGATTCCATTTCTATAAAAGAAGATTTAGCTTTTTTTAAAGATAATTTAGCCACGAAATTAAAAAAAGGCATAAAACAGCAAGAATTAGATCAAATTAAAAATAAAGAAATTCATGATGCAGCCGTAGAAATGCTTAAAGGCGAATATGATTTCAACTATAGATTAGCGACTTACAAAGCTTATTTATCACCAACAGCCTTAGGGAAAAAATTATCCATTGGCGATGGTTACAGTAAATATGAAAACATTACAGGTATTTACTTGCCTTTGGGAAAACACGTAATTCTTGTAGACAATATTGCTAAAAATAAAACTATAGAGTTAGTTATTCCTAATTGGAACAGACAACCACCTGCAGGAATGGAACCTGATAAAGACCCTAATTGGGGAATTGAAAAAAAGACATATCCTTTAAAAAATGGTATCAACATTATAGATGTTAAAGACTTTGATGGTTTAGCTTATATTAATTATTATTCTGAAAATCCTGAAAAGGAAAATGCCATTAAAATTCATTTTATCGATGCCCAAATAAATGGATTTTTTGATTCAGGAAAACAAAAAAATGAAGATTGGAATAAACTTCTGGACAATAGTATTTATCCTATGATAGATGCCAGAGGAAAGTATATTCAAACCATTTATCCCAAAGCAGATTTAAAAAAATATGCTTACAACAAAGGCGTAGAATTACTAAATTGTTATGACACTTTGATCCATCGCCAACATCGACTTATGGGATTAATTAAGTACAATCTTGTCCCAAACAACAGGATATTGGCTCGTGTAAACTACAATTATTATATGTTTAGAGACGAAGATGGAATAGCTTACATGGGTGGTAAATCTGGTTATGCATTAGGAATGGTTCTTGATCCCGCAAAAGTAATAGCCGGCGATCCGGCATGGGGATTTAGCCACGAAACCGGTCATGTGCATCAACTAACACCTTATTTTAGTTGGGCAGGACTTTGTGAAGTAAGTAATAATGTTTTTACAATGTATGTTATCAAATCATTGGGAATTAAATCTCGTCTTTTAGAAGGTAACTACTATGATTCTGCAAGAAAAAAAGTTATCGAAACCAAAGAAAGTTATTTAAAAGTGGGCGGAAGTTTTGAGCCGCTTGTACCTTTTTGGCAATTACAATTATACTTCGAAAAAGAAGGCAAAAATCCTGATTTTTATCCAGACCTTTTTGAAGCCTTTAGAAAACAAGCCAACGCATTTGATAAACTAAAAGTAAAAGCAGATGAAAATCCGGCTGTTTATCAACTCAATTTTATAAAAACGGCATGTGAAGTCAGTAAAGTTGATTTAACCGATTTTTTTGATGCATATGGATTCTTTTATGTGGGTAATTTCGACGGAGATTGTTATGGAGCATATCACTATAATATGACCGAAAAAATGGTAATGGATTGTAAAAAAGAAATAAAATCGAAAAATTATCCTAAACCCGTTTTAGATATTACTACTTTAACTGATTAATTTTCGAATCAAAAATTGAAATTTTTAAAATATATTTATACCAACTATTATAAAAACAAAAAAATGAATAACAAATTTCTAAAGTATACTATTTTAAGTTTAGTTGCTTTGACTTGTCAGAATATTGAGGCGCAAAATGCGGATCAAAATAAAGACGAAGCATCTACTTATCGAGTTACCGCACTAAAAGTTCACGATCTTGTTCATACAAAACTTGATGTATCTTTTGATTATGGAAAACGCTATTTAAACGGAAAAGCGTGGCTTACTCTAAAACCTCATTTTTATGAAACTGATGCTCTTACGCTTGACGCGAAAGGAATGGAGTTTAAAGAAATTGCTATAGTTCAGGGCGCTAAAAAAACGCCTTTGAAATATACGTATGACAACGAACAGGTTTTTATTACGCTTGACAGAAAGTATAAAAGCACTGAAAAATATACGGTTTACATCGATTATATCGCAAAACCAGATCAATTAAAAGTTAAAGGAAGTAATGCAATTACAGATGCAAAAGGCTTGTATTTTATAAATCCTGACGGAAAAGATGACAAACCAATTCAGATTTGGACACAAGGGGAAACGGAAGCATCATCAGCTTGGTTTCCAACAATTGACAAACCAAATCAGAAAACAACTTCCGAAATTGCAATGACTGTTGAGTCAAAATACGTGACTTTATCAAATGGAAAGTTAACGGCACAAAAAGCCAACAAAAACGGCACTCGTACAGATACCTGGAAAATGGATTTGCCACATTCTCCTTATTTGTTTATGATGGCCGTTGGAGATTTTAAAATTTACAAAGACACTTATAACGGCAAAGAAGTTAGTTATTATCTGGAGCCAAAATATGCACCTTATGCCAAACAAATCTTCGGAAAAACTCCGGATATGATGAAGTTTTACGGCAAAACTTTAGGTGTAGAATATCCTTGGGTAAAATATGCTCAGGTTGTTGCCAGAGATTATGTTTCGGGCGCAATGGAAAATACATCGGCAACTTTGCACGGTGAATATGTACAAAAAACAGAAAGAGAATTACTAGACGATAATCAGGAAAGTACAATTGCTCACGAACTTTTTCACCAATGGTTTGGAGATTATGTAACAGCAGAATCGTGGTCAAATTTGACAGTAAACGAATCTTTTGCCACTTTTGGTGAAGTAATCTGGCACGGTCACGATGCCGGACAAGATGCAGAAGACAGATCTCGTTATGAGAAATTACAAAACTGTTTGCGTTCTTCAAAAGATGGTGTAAGTCCGCCTTTAGCACGTTTTTATTACAAAGACAAAGAAGATATGTTTGATAATATCAGCTATTCAAAAGGTTCGATTATATTGTATGCAGCGAAAAATCAAATGGGAGACGAAGCGTTTTACAAATCATTAAACCGTTATTTAACTACAAATGCTTACAAATCCGGAGAAACACACCAATTGCGTTTAGCAATGGAAGAAGTTACCGGAAAAGACTGGAGTCCATACTTTAACCAATGGTATTATCAAGGAGGAAATCCTATTTTGAATGTTGAATACGGATATGCAGACGGAAAAGCTACAATTGCAGTAAAACAAACACAAGCAAGTTCAACACAGACTTTTAGTTTACCGTTAAAAGTAGATTTTTATGTAAACGGAACTAAAATCAGAAAAGACATTTTGATTGACCAAAGAGAACAAAATTTTAGTTTTGATATTCCAACGCAACCAACTTTTGTAGATCTTGATCCTGATAAGATCTTAGTTGGTCAGGTAATTGAAAACAAAAAAGTATCGGATTATTTGTTCCAATACAAAAATGTTCCAACGTATTATAACCGAATTGAAGCGATAAAATTTGCATCAAAAGAGAAAAGTCATGATGGACAACTTATACTTTTGGCAGGTTTAGAAGATCAACAAGATAACTTGCGTGTAATGAGTGTAAGAGCAATTGATTTGACAGATGCTCAAATTAAAGATGCAGCAATTAAGACATTACTCAACCTTGCAAAAAATGATAAAAATACTATTGTAAGAGCTGTTGCACTTGTAAAATTGGCAGGAACTGGCGATGCTTCTTACAAAGGATTAATGGAGGAAAGTATTAAAAATCAATCTTATAATGTAATAGCAGGCGGAATTTCCGGTTTATCTAAATATGCTCCAGATGAAGCTGACAAAGCATTATCAACATTAGATGATGATACTAAACAACATGTAGCGCCTTTAGTTAAAAGATTAAACAGTCAAAAATAACAAGGTCATAAATAGTTGAAAAACATGATTTTATAATTAGTGTGAATCAAGAATCGAAAAGTGCCGTTAGGCACTAAATATTGGTAGAAAAAATTATTTGGAATAGATTTAGCGTGCCGTAGGTACGCAATAGTTATGATTTTGTTGCGTACCTACGGCACGCCAACGTATTTCGAATATACAATGACTACCAATATTTTGTACCTAACGGCACAAATTATAAACTTTGAATATTAAACCCGACAGATTCTAAAAACCTGTCGGGTTTTCTAGATCTGAAATGTGCCTTTAGGCACTAAATATTGGTAGAAAAAATGATTTGGAATAGATTTAGCGTGCCGTAGGTACGCAATAGTTATGATTTTGTTACGTACCTACGGCACGCCAACATATTTCGAATATACAATGACTACCAATATTTTGTACCTAACGGCACAAATTATAAACTTTGAATATTTAAACCCGACAGATTCTAAAAACCTGTCGGGTTTGCTATTTTATATCGTTTCGTATTTATCTAAAAACAACCATTTTTAGTTTAAATTATGCCAGCCCTTTAAAAATGTGCTCGAGAACATAAATTTAGTGTGTTCGAGCACATTTTTTATGTTTTTCCTTGGTTAATCAAAAAATATTCAATAGTTTCGTTAAACAATAAAAAGTCATCAGACATTTATTTGTCATAATTTTATTTTCAAACAATTGACTATCAATTTAATAAATAAAATTAAAAGTTTTTTAAGTCAATATAATTTCAGTAAAAACCATAATTATTTAGGTTTTTGTTTTTTGAAACCTCTCTAATCTGGTTCATTAGAGAGGTATTTCAAAAAAGGAACTAAACATCATTCAAATGAAAAACATATTTTACTTATTTCTTACTTCGGCATTGGTTTCTTTTTCTCCTATAAAAGGTGCTACAACTTCAATCGAAAAAAACAAAATAGAAAATCCGAAAACTAAAATTTCGCTTCCACTTGCCGGAAATGCTTTTAGTAATAAACATATCGACGGAAGCACTACAATTACAGAAAATGGTATCGAAAACTGGACGGACTCTAAAGAAGTATTTACAGCTTATTTTAGAATTTATAAAGCGGGAACTTTTCAAATTACCGTAGAAGAATCAGTTGAAGTTTTTGGGAAATCAGAATTGGAATTTTCGATTAACGGAATTTCTAAAAAAGTAAAATTTGACACTACAAAAAAGGCAATAACCATTGGAAGCTGGACAATCAATAAAGAAGGTTATGTTGCTCTTAAAATAAAAGGAATCAGCAAAACAGGAAATCAATTTCCGTCCCTGAATCGCTTAACGATTTCGAGTGAAGATTATGATGGCAAAATTTCTTATGTTCCAAATAACGAAGGAAACTTTTATCATTGGGGACGCCGCGGACCATCTGTACATTTAAACTATCAGATTCCGGAAACTACAAACGCCGAATGGTATTACAACGAAGTTACAGTTCCCGAAAATGAAGATAAAATAGGTTCATATTTCATGGCAAATGGTTTTGGCGAAGGCTATTTTGGAATTCAGGTAAACTCTGCTACAGAACGAAGAATTTTATTCTCTGTTTGGAGTCCGTTTGAGACAGACGATCCGAAAAGTATTCCGGAAACGCAAAAAATTAAAATGCTTAAAAAAGGTAAAAACGTTCATACAGGCGAGTTTGGAAGCGAAGGTTCAGGAGGTCAGAGTTATTTGAAATACAACTGGAAAGCCGGAACAACTTATAAATTCTTACTTCACGGAATTCCACAAAACAATAACAGCACCAATTATAGCGCGTATTTTTTTTCTCCCGAATTGGAAAAATGGATTTTGATTGCCAGTTTCAATCGTCCGCAAACTAATACTTACCTAAAAAGATTTCATTCGTTTTTAGAAAATTTCGTTCCGGAACAAGGCGATTTATCACGCAAAGTTCTATTCAATAATCAATGGATTTGTGATGATAAAGGAAATTGGTCAGAGATAAATTCGGTACGTTTTACAACAGATAATACCGGTACAAGAGAATACAGAATGGATTTTGCCGGCGGAATCGAAAAAGGTTCTTTCTATCTAAAAGACGGCGGATTCTTTAACAATTTTACAACACCTAAAACCATTTTTACCAGACCATTAAACAATAAAAAACCGGAAATCGATTTTAACAAATTACCCTAATAAATTGATTTCAAAACCAAAATTAACTATGAAAACCAGATTTTTAAAATTTACATTAGTCGCTTTTGTTTTATTCGGAGGAATGATTGCATCGGCTCAAATGATTAAAACCAAAACCCCTTCACGCCCAAAAGGACAACAAGATGTTTTGCGTTTAGCCACAGATCCTATTCCAACTGTTCGCGTTGCTTTTATCGGACTTGGAATGCGCGGTCCGGGAGCGGTCGAGCGTATGACGCATATTCCGGGAGTCGAAATTGTGGCGCTTTGTGATATGTTAGAAAAAAACACACAATCGGCAAATGAAATTTTGACCAAAGCAGGACTTCCAAAAGCACAAGAATTTTTCGGTGACGAAAATGCCTGGAGAAAAGTAACCGCTTTACCAAATGTTGATTTAGTATATGTTGCCACAGATTGGAAACATCATGCCTTAATTGGCGTTCAGGCTATGAAAGACGGAAAACACGTTGCTATAGAAGTTCCCGGAGCTTTAACAATGAAAGAAATTTGGGATTTAATTGATACTTCTGAGAAAACCAGAAAACATTGCATGCAGCTTGAAAATTGCGTTTATGATTTCTTCGAATTAACGACTTTAAATATGGCACAACAAGGTTTATTTGGCGAAATTCTTCACGCCGAAGGATCTTATATTCACGGTTTACAGCCTTTTTGGGGCGAATACTGGAACAACTGGAGAATGGATTATAACATAAAACATCGTGGTGATGTTTATGCTACACACGGAATGGGTCCGGCTTGTCAGGCTTTGAATATTCATCGTGGTGACAAAATGAATTTCCTGGTTTCTATGGACACAAAAGCAGTTGGAAATCCTGCTTATATCAAAGAAAAATCAGGTCAGGAAATTAAAGATTTTAGAAATGGAGATCACACAATGACAATGATTCGTACTGAAAACGGAAAAACAATTCAAATTCAGCACGACGTAACTTCTCCTCGTCCGTATAGCAGAATGTATCAATTGAGCGGTACAAAAGGTTTTGCAAACAAATATCCGTTAGAAGGTTATGCATTAGATGGTGCAGCATTAGGTGATGATGTAAAACCAAATCACGAAAAATTAAGTGCGCATTCATTTGTTCCTGAAGAAGTAAAAAAAGCTTTGATGGAAAAATACAAACATCCAATTGTAAAAAATATCGAAGAGCAAGCCAAAAAAGTAGGCGGTCATGGCGGAATGGATTTCGTTATGGATTATCGTTTGATTCATTGTTTGCAAAAAGGACTTCCGCTAGATATGGATGTTTATGATCTTGCCGAATGGTCTTGTCTTGGTCCTTTGACAGAAATTTCCCTTGATAAAGGTTCTGTTCCGGTAGAAATTCCCGACTTCACTCGTGGCGGATGGAAAAAATTACAAAAATTAGAGTTTTCAGAATAAATATTTTTATATTGGTTAGTTGAAAAGAAGCAGGAGAGCAAGTCATGGTGCTCTCTTGCTCATTTAATTACATTTCAAAAATGAAAAATTAAAATGAAAAAAATACACTTTATTCTTCTATTTTCAATCTTTACGATTTCGATTACTTCGGCTCAAAAAAAGCAAACTTTCGCCATTAGCGAAGGCAATTTTTTACTGAACGGAAAACCTGTTCAAATTCATTCCGGTGAAATGCATTATTCCCGTATTCCACAACCTTATTGGCGTCACCGTTTAAAAATGATGAAAGCCATGGGATTAAACGCCGTTGCGACTTATGTCTTTTGGAATTACCACGAAATCGCACCTGGAGTTTGGGATTTTAAAACCGGAAATAAAAACTTAGCTGAATATATTAAAACAGCACAAGAAGAAGGTTTATTCGTAATCTTACGTCCGGGTCCGTATGTTTGTGCCGAATGGGAATTTGGCGGTTATCCGTGGTTTTTACAGAACGTTCCTAATATGGTTATTCGCGGAAACAACAAGGAATATTTGGCAGCTACAAAAGCTTATTTTACTGAATTATACAAACAAGTCAAAGATTTGCAAATTACCAAAGGAGGTCCGATTATTATGGTTCAGGGCGAAAACGAATTTGGTTCTTATGTAGCGCAACGCAAAGATATTCCGCTTGAAGAACATAAAAAATACAGTGCAGCCGTATTTCAGCAATTGAAAGATATTGGTTTTGAAGTTCCGTTTTTTACCTCAGACGGAAGTTGGTTGTTTGAAGGAGGCGCTTTGCCTGGTGCATTACCAACTGCAAATGGAGAAAGCGATATCACTAAATTAAAAAAAGTGGTCGATCAATTCAACAATGGAAAAGGTCCTTATATGGTTGCCGAATTTTATCCGGGTTGGTTAGATCATTGGGCAGAACCATTCCCGACACAAACTCCGGAAGAAACGGTTCAACTAACAAAAAAATATCTGGACAATAAGGTTTCTTTCAATTATTACATGGTTCATGGCGGAACTAATTTTGGTTTTACTTCGGGCGCAAATTATGATCAAGAACACGATATTCAGCCTGATATGACTTCTTATGATTATGATGCTCCAATTAGTGAAGCTGGCTGGGCAACGCCAAAATATAATGCTTTAAGAGAATTACTAAAAACAAAGGAAACTCCGGCTGTTCCGGAGAAAACGCCTGTAATTACAATTCCGAATATAACGTTGACAAAAATTGTTGATCTTGCCGATGTAAAATCTAAAATCACTCCCGTTATAAACGATAATCCGCAAACATTTGAACAATTAAATCAAGGCGACGGCTATGTTTGGTATAGCAAAAGATTTACGCAGCCTATAAGCGGAAAACTGGAATTAAACGGATTGCGTGATTATGCAATCGTATATATAAACGGAAAAAAAGTCGCTGAATTAAACCGTTATTATAAAAAATACGATTGCGAAATCGAAGTTCCTTTTAATGCAACTTTAGATATTCTGGTCGAAAATATGGGACGTATCAACTACGGTTCTCAAATTAATGACAATAATAAAGGAATCATAAGTCCGGTTATTATCAACGGTGAAACAATTACCGGAGATTGGAAAATGTATCAATTACCAATGGCACAGGAACCAAATCTGGAGGCGTATAAAAATTCGGGAAAAATAAACCGTCCCACTTTATATCAGGGAACTTTTGAGCTTAGTAAAACCGGAGATACTTTTCTGGATATGCGCGATTTTGGAAAAGGAATCGTCTTTGTAAACGGAATCAATATTGGGCGTTATTGGAGCGTTGGCCCACAACAAACTTTATACTTGCCAGGTTGTTGGCTTAAAAAAGGTAAAAATAGCATCCTGATTTTTGAACAAAAAAATGAAGTGATGCAAAAAGAAGTAAAAACAATAAGTACTCCAATTCTGGAAGATTTAAAACCAGAGAAAGGTTTATAAATATGTATTGCATTATCCTAACAGGTTTTTAAAACCTGTTAGGTATTATTTCACTTTTGATTTATAATCTAAAATTAAATCTGTAAAATTGGCGAGAAAACATTTAGCCACAGATTATAAGGATTAAAAAGATTTTTCACGCAGATTTTGCTGATTTAAGCTGATAGACGCTGATTTTATTTTAAGCTTTTTGTAAGCTTTAACAAAACAAAATTAGTCTCGCAAAGACACAAAAGCGCAAAGTTTTTTGTCATTTCGACGAAGGAGAAATCACACAAGAATCTCAGCAAAGAAAATCGCCAATCTTTGTAGATCGCGAGTGTGATTTCTCCTTCGTCGAAATGACAATATTGTGTTTAAACTTTACGCTTAGAAACAAAAAAACCATTCGTTCTAACGAATGGTTTTTTTAATATTATTAGTTCTAAAAATTACTTCCAGTTAAAAGTAATACGTTTATCAATTTCTGAACTTAAACTTAAGAATACAGGACAAGTCATTCCTGCACGTTCAAGGATTGTTCTGCTTTTTTCGTCTTCAACGCCTTGCATATCAAAAACAATTTCGATAGCTCCAATTCTTCTTGGCTCAGCATTCATTATTTTAGTTACTTCGGCAGTTGAACCAATAAAATTTACGTTCAAATCGCGCGCTTTGATTCCCATAATAGTCATCATGCAGCTTGCCAAAGCATTGGCAACAGTATCAGTTGGAGAAAAAGCCTCCCCTTTTCCATTATTATCAAGTGGTGCATCAGAAATGATTTCACTTCCTGATTGCACGTGAATTGAGCTTGTTCTTAAATCGCCTAAATAGGTTACTTTTGATGTCATTAGTTTGCTACTTTTAAAGTTAAATCGCTGTCGTAATATAAAATGTAAACACCTTTGTTTGCGTGTCCGCCATCTTCTTTTTTATAAAATTGAAACTTATTGTCAACTTGTTCCGTTGTCATTAAATCTGCTGTTTCCTGATATGTTTTTCCTTGTACCAAACGCATCATCGCATCAAAAGTAACATCAAATCCGCGTGTTGCATACGTATTCGGGTTTACTTTATTTTTCAATCTATATTGTTTTTCGAAAATTAAAACTCCTGGTTCATCACTCTCACGAGTTACAGACGGATACATTAATTTTAATTTTATTAAATTATCAAAACTAATTTCATCTGTATCAAGTGTACTGTTTGGTTCTAAAATCACCAATTGAACCTGACACGTTTTTTGAGCATCAAGCAACGCTTTAATAGTAGTTTTTACCATTGCAGTATTACCTGTTTCCATCACCACATAATTCATTCGGTTTGGCAATAATGAACTTTTTAAATTAGCAACATCTAATGCTCCGGTTTCAGTCAAGGCAGCAAATACAACACCTTTTTGGTTTTGTTTGATGTAATTAATTACAGATTCTTTTTTCTTGTCTACAACCGCAACAATGTTTCCGTTTTTAGCGCGCATATAATCAAATATTGCATTTCTAACCACATCATTCGATGGAATTGTCTGATATAAATTTTCAATTGGATTCGCTGAATCTTTCGATAATGGCGAAATCACAGGAACTTCATAAGAACGTAATGCATTTGCCGTAGCTTCGGCATTACTTTGATAAAATGGTCCAATCACAGCATTTGCATCCTGTACTTTATTCTGAGCAATTAAACTCGCAATATTCGAAGAACTCTTAGTTTCCTGAGAATCATAAATCGCAACATCAATTGGCAATTTCAATGTTTTAGCTGAATCTATCGCCATCATAGCTCCCGAATAAAAATCAAGAGTCATATTCAGGAATTTGTCACTTTTGATTCTGGTAGCTGTACTTGTAGTATCGTTTTGCATTTTTGCCAGATTAAAAGGCAATAACAAAACTAATTTTTTACGTTCGTTCTGACCTCTTTTTTTAGTCAACTCCACTACTTCTGGATTTGCGGAAACAGTTTCAGATTTTACTTTATCTACTATTTTAATACCTGCAGTACTTTCAGTCGATTTATCAATTGCTACTTCAGTTGGTTTTTCAGCAGGTTTTTCCAGAGGAATAATAGGTTGTGGCGCTAAATATCCAGCCGGAACTTTTAGAACCATTCCTTCTTTTACACCTTCAGAAAGTGCAGGATTTAGTTGCGTCAATTCTTCCTGAGAGATATGAAAAGTTCTTCCTAAACTATAAAAAGTCTCCTTAGGTTTTACCTGATATTCCATATAAGAAGTTGCTTTTTTAGAAGTCTCAGCCGCTTTTTTAGTTTCAACTGGTTTTGCAACATTCGTAACTGTTTGAGCAGGAGTTTCCGTTTTTGGAGCGGTTCCTTTTATAGTAACACGATATCCGACAGGCAAACTTGAAACGATTTCAGGATTGCGTTTTTCCAGATCTTCAACTGTTGTATTGTATTTTTTTGCAATCGAAAACTTAGTTTCTTTTGCTACAACATCATGATATACATACTTTTCCTGCGCAACAGATTTTACTGTTTTATCAGCTGTAGCTGATGTAGTTGCAACCGCAGTTTTTGCTGTTGATCCTTTTGCCGGAATTACCAATGTTTGTCCAATTTGCAAACCATCTTTTACTAAAAAAGGATTTGCTGCTTTTAAAGCTTCATCGGTAATATCATATTTTTTTTCAATTCCAAATAAGGTTTCTTTAGGCTGTACCTCGTGGGTAGTTGGATTCTTACCCGCACTTTTTTTAACTGCTTTTTCTTCTGTTTTAGCAACAGTAGTTTTTGCACCATTTGTTGGAATTAACAAAACCGTATTTGGTTTTACACCATTTCTGGCATCCGGATTCAGGGTATAAATATCGTAAGGCGTAACCTTAAATTTTACGGCAATCTGGTTTATGGATTCTCCATTTGAAACCGTGTATTTAACTACTTTTTCTTGTGAAAAAGCGTTACAGGTAACAAAAAAAACCAGAGACAATAATGTTGAATAATATTTCATAATAGGACTTAAAACAATTTAATTTCTAATTCAAAAAACAAGTTACTAATTTCTCTTTAAAACAAGATTCTTGCCACTTGTTAATTTTGCGCTAATTATTATCTAAGATCAATTTCTACCTTAGCAATAACGATCTCTTTATATAACTCAACTTCTTCTTTTTTCTTGCATTGATAGAGCACTTCTTCCATATTTTCGAACTTATCCGAATAAACATAATACGAAAGACTGTTGATATTAAAGAAGAAACTAGCGTTAAAATCGCCAGAATCAATGAGTTTCATAATGAGCTTATCTCTTAGCGTCGCGTCTGTAAATATACCTAAAACTAAGTAATAGCCGTTTGAAACTTCTTTAAGATTATCAAAAACTTCAACCTTTATTGTTTTATCTTTTTTAAGAGGATTTTCCTTTAATTCGCGTTTCATTTCTTCCAGCGAAATTGTTTTTGCAGCTTCGGCGGAAGCGTTTTTACTTTGATTTTTAACCGCTTGATCCTGATACTTTTTCAATTTTACCAAAGCCAGTTTATCATCAAATTTTCTCGCTTCCATACTATAAAAAGAAGCTTTACTGATATGACGCTTTACTTCAATTTTTTTCTGAATATCTAAGGAATCAATTTTTGCAATCAAAAGCTGATTTTGTGCATCACCTTGCTCCTGCTCTATTTTATAACGTTTAATTTCGTCAAGCGAAAGTCGTTGCTGCAAGGAAGTTGAAACGGTATTCTTCTCGCTTTCGCGGATTTTCTTCTTGTATTCCTGATTTTCTTCAACAGCAATTCTTTCGACTTTATTCATTAATCCGGCGTAAGCTTTTCGGTTTTCGGCCAATTCTTTCTTTAATTGAGAAGATAATTCGCTGGTTTTTCCGATGCTTTCATACGAACGTTTTTCCAGACGTTTTGATTCATCAACATTCAAAACGTCCATTCTTTTTAAGTCGACCAAATCATTGTTCATCGTATTGACTAACGAATCTAATTTTGCCATTAAAATATCCTGAACATTTTTATTGGCTTCCAGAACCAAACGTAATTTCTCAACCGAATTTTCTTTAGAACCGTTCATATCATTCAGATTAACTTTCAAATCATTAATCTTAATAATCTTCTGATTCATTTCTTTCTGAACCACCAATCTGTCTTTTAAATCATCGATTTCAAACGTTTTGGCTTTTCCTTTTTCGACCACAACTTGTTTTTCGGCAAGAGCCAACATCAATTCTTCACTTTCATTTGTGGGTTTTACTTCTTTGGTATTAATCGCCAATTTATTGCCAACAATTAATCCGTTTACAATTTCAGGATTTTGAGATTCTAACTGATCGATAGAAATTCCGTATTTTTTGGCAATCGAGAATTTAGTTTCCTTTGGCTCGACCACATGAAAAATAGTTTCCTGATTGATCACACGAACTCGACCGTCTAAGGTTTTTCTTTTGTTTGGAATTGTAATAGTCTGACCAATTTGCAAACCATTTTGAAGAATATCTTTGTTTTGATTTTCTAAATCCTGTACAGAAACATTGTATTGTCTCGCAATGCTAAACAAAGATTCTTTAGCTACAACCTGATGTGTAACTTTTGACGAAGCTGTACTTTCTGTTTTGGAAATATTTGCAGGATTCTGCGGAATACTTAATTCCTGACCAATCTGAAGTCCGTTGGCAAGAATTGGATTTGCATTTTGAAGCGCTTCTACAGAAACATTGTATTGCTTTGATAAACCAAAAAGGGTTTCTTTTGCACCAACAATATGAGTAATTTGTTGGTTAGATTTTTGCTTTTCTTCTCCGTGAACCGGAATTTTGATAATCTGGTTGTCTTTGATTCCGTTTTGAGCTTCGGGGTTGAGTTTGTAAATTTCGTCAATCGAAACCTTGTATTTTTGGGCAATAAAATAAGCGGTTTCTCCTTTTTGAATTTTGTGTTCAATAATTGAATCTTGCGCAGTTATTTTGTTAAAAGACAAAATAAACACAAGAGAAATCGTTAAAAACTCTCTCATAATTAGTAGGTTTAAAAAATTAAGGCATTACAAATGTAACGCCTTAATTTGAAAAACAATACTATTCCCACTCAATTGTTGCAGGTGGTTTTGAGCTTATATCGTAAACCACACGGTTCACGCCTTTTACTTTATTTATAATGTCATTTGACACTTTCATCAAGAAATCATAAGGTAAATGAACCCAGTCAGCAGTCATACCATCTGTAGATTCTACAGCTCTAAGCGCTACTACTTTTTCGTAAGTACGCTCATCGCCCATTACACCAACACTATTTACAGGAAGCAAAATTGCTCCGGCTTGCCAAACTTTGTCGTATAATCCCCAAGACTTTAATCCGTCAATAAAAACAGCGTCAACATCTTGCAAAATCTGAACTTTCTCAGGAGTAATATCTCCTAAAATTCTGATTGATAAGCCTGGTCCCGGGAAAGGGTGTCTTCCTAATAATTCAGGATCTATTCCTAAAGTAGCTCCAACTCTACGAACTTCGTCTTTAAACAACATTCTAAGTGGTTCTACAATTTTTAATTTCATATAATCCGGCAATCCACCTACATTATGGTGCGATTTAATTGTTGCCGATGGTCCTTTTACCGAAACTGATTCGATTACGTCAGGATAAATTGTTCCTTGCGCCAACCATTTTACGTCTTCGATTAAGTGTGATTCATCATCAAAAACTTCGATAAATACACGACCAATAGTTTTACGTTTTGTCTCAGGATCACTGATTCCGGCTAATTCGCCAAGGAAACGATCTCCTGCATCTACTCCTTTTACGTTCAATCCCATTCCTTTGTATTGATCTAATACATTTTGGAATTCGTTTTTACGAAGTAAACCGTTATTTACGAAAATACAATATAGGTTTTTACCAATTGCCTGGTGTAATAAAACTGCCGCTACAGTAGAATCTACTCCACCTGACAATCCTAAAACAACTTTATCATCTCCTAATTTCTCTTTTAATTCTGCCACCATTTCTTCTACGAAAGCATTTGGTGTAAAGTTTTGAGGAACTTCAGCAATATCAACTAAAAAGTTTTTCAGCATTTTTGATCCATCTGTAGAATGGAAAACTTCCGGGTGATACTGAATTGCATAAGTTGTTTCGCCTTCAATTTTGTAAGCTGCATATTCTACATCATGCGTGCTTGCTAATTTTACAGCATTTGTTGGAAGCGCTTTGATACTATCGCTATGGCTCATCCAAACCTGGCTGTTTTCTGAAACTCCGTTAAAGAAAACTTCGTTCTCCTTAATAAAAGATAAATTAGCTCTACCATATTCTCTGGTGTTCGAAGCTGCTACTTCACCTCCACTAAAATGTGCTAAGTATTGTGCTCCGTAACAAACTGCCAACATTGGAAGCTTGCCTCGAATTTGAGATAAATCAGGATGTGGAGCATCTTCTGCACGAACAGAAAATGGGCTTCCGCCTAAAATTACGGCTTTATAAGGTGATAAATCACTAGGAAAGTGATTGTAAGGGAAAATTTCGCAGAATATATTTAATTCGCGAACTCTACGCGCAATAAGCTGTGTATATTGCGATCCGAAATCTAAAATAAGTACGTTGTGTTGCATGCGCAAAAATACTTTTTATATTCCAAAATGAAAAATGGATTTTTATTTTTTTTCTATATAGGTTCTAAGTTTCTAAGTTACTAAGCTTCTAAGGTGTTGGATCGTCAAAAAAAACTTAGTTACTTAGCATCTTAGAAACTTAGTACCTTCAAAAAAATCCAACCTTTAAAAAAATCCGTATTTAGAGAAAAACCCATTTTATGAAATCAAAATCAATTGCCCTTATTCTTTTTTTAGCTGTATTTTTAAACTCTTGCAGTGCAGTCGACGATTTGTTGACTTTTACTATTTCGAATCAAGCTTCGATACAAATCAAAAGTTCTTTTCCTGTCAATTTGCCTTCAGAAGTTATTACGCCTGACGTTACCACAAATTCATCTTCCGAATTTTCAAACAACAAAACCAAAGCCAGTTTGGTGAAAGACGTAAAACTGAAATCGCTTAAACTATCGATCACAAATCCTACCGATAAAACATTTACGTTTTTAAAATCGATTCATTTGTTTATTTCAACTACAGATTCTGACGAAATAGAATTGGCTTATCAGGATAATATCAACGAAACAACCAATATGATTGATTTGATTTGTACCGATAAAAAACTGGATCAATACATCAAATCCGATAAATATAAAATCAGAACTCAGGTTACTTTAAAAGAAACACTTACTAAAGATGTTACTGTTAAGGCAGATATGAAGTTTAAAGTGACTGCTGATCCTTTCTAAAGGTTCTGAGGTTCTGAGATGCTAAGGTTCTAAGTTTAAAAAAACTAGAATCTTTGATTCTTAAAAACGAAGGTTCAAAGGTAAACAAGATTAATAACTTGTTCCTTTGAACCTTTTTTTGCTTTTCCAAAAAGAAAACCTTAGCAACTTAGTACCTCAGAACCTCAGAACCTTCAAAAAAAATTCTTAAATTTATAAACCCATACCAAAAACCACTTTTACATCATAACCACGTGTATCTTAAAATGTAATCATTAAGAAAGTAAACCATAACCAATGTTTATACGATCTGAATATTAATTTTAAAAATATAATCCATGAGTAAAATAGTTGCAGAACAATTAGTTGAAATGTTGGTAGAAGCCGGAGTTAAACGTGTTTATGCGGTTACAGGCGATAGTTTAAATTATTTTAATGATGCGATACGCAGAAACGGAAAAATAAAATGGATTCATGTTCGGCATGAAGAAGTTGGCGCTTATGCTGCTGCTGCCGAAGCCGAATTAGACGGTTTTGCAGTTTGTGCCGGAAGTTGTGGTCCAGGACACGTGCATTTAATCAATGGTTTGTACGATGCACATCGTTCACATGTTCCTTTATTAGCAATCGCTTCGACAATTAATACGGGCGAAATGGGAATGGATTATTTTCAGGAAACCAATACTCTTAAACTTTTTGACGATTGCAGTTGTTACAATCAGATGATTATGACGGCTGAGCAAGCGCCCCGAATTATACAAACTGCGATTCAACACGCTTTAGGTAAAAAAGGTGTTGCCGTGATTGGTTTACCCGGCGATGTTTCGGAATTAAAAGCGGTTGAAAGCAATATTTCTACTCAGTTTTTTCATTGTAATCCCGTAATCAGACCTTCAGATATCGAATTGCAAAATTTAGCAAAAGCTATAAACGAAAGTACCAAAATCACTTTATTCTGCGGAATTGGCGCTGAAAAAGCACACGATCAAGTCGTACAATTATCGCAACATATTAAAGCTCCAGTGGGATATTCTTTTAGAGGAAAAATGAGTATTCAGCCCAATAATCCTAACGAAATAGGAATGACGGGTTTACTCGGACAGCCTTCGGCTTATCATAGTATGCACGAATCGCATTTGGTTTTATTGCTTGGAACTGATTTTCCTTATGATAAATTCATGCCTACAGATAATAAAATCATTCAGATTGACACAAGTTCTGAACGTTTAGGGCGTCGCGCCAATCTTCATATGGGTTTATGTGGTGATGTAGCCGATACTATTGAAGCTTTACTTCCGCTTCTGGAAGCTAAAACTGATGATAGTTTTCTACAAGCGCAACTTAAATCATACTCCAGTGTAAAAGAAAACATGAACACTTATATTAATGATAATGGCGACGAAGACACAATTCAACCAGAATATGTCGCGCATATTATTGATAAATTAGCCAATAAAGATGCCATTTTTACGGTCGATACTGGAATGACTTGTGTTTGGGGCGCTCGTTTTATTAAAGGAACAGGAGAACGAAAAATGCTGGGTTCTTTTAATCACGGATCAATGGCAAATGCAATGCCAATGGCGATTGGAGCAGCGCTCGCTCATCCTGAAAAACAAGTTATCGCAATGTGTGGCGATGGCGGTTTGTCTATGCTTTTGGGCGATTTGGCAACCATTCATCAATATAATATTCCTGTCAAAATTATTGTTTTTAATAATCGTGCTTTGGGAATGGTAAAACTCGAAATGGAAGTTAACGGTTTACCCGATAATGAAACCGATATGGTGAATCCAGACTTTGGTTTGATTGCTCAGGCAATGGGATTTCAAGGTATAAATGTTCACAAACCTGAAGAAGTTGAAACCGCAATTGAAAATGCATTTCGTCATAATGGTCCCGTTTTACTTAATATTTTCACGAATCCAAATGCACTTGCAATGCCACCAACTGTAGAATGGAAACAAGTTATTGGCATGACAAAATCTATGACCCGATTAATGCTTGGCGGCAAAATGGAAGAAGTTATAGATACTATTAAATCTAATTACAAACATCTAAAAGAAGGCATTTAAACACAAACACGAATTGCACGAATTAGCACGAATTTAAAAGTTTAATTCATACTTCGTGAAATTATTTCCACAAAGAATTAGTGTCAATTAGTGCAATTCGTGTTTATATATATTAATGTTTAAGCTTAAATAAATTTTCCCTTTTATGGATATAAACAGTAATAAATCGTACAGCAAATACTATGTCATTGCGTGGGTATTTGGTTTGGTATTTTATTTTTTGGATTATGTAATACGTTCTGCTCCGGCGGTAATGTTTCCGGAACTTTCTCAAAATTTTTCGGTTAACGAAATCAGATTAGTAGAGATTGTCGGGACTTATTATTACACCTATTCTACTTGTAGTTTGATTGCAGGAATCGCTTTGGATCGGTTTGGGGCAAAATATTCTCTTTTTACAGGCGCACTTATTTTAGGAATTGGCTGTTTGTTATTCCTTATTTCAAGTCAGTTTAGCGGAGTCACAGGGCGATTATTTCAAGGCGCCGGTTGTGCGTTTGCGTTTCCGGGTTGTGTATATCTTGCCAGTAAAGGATTCTCGGCAAAATCATTGGCTACAGCAATAGGTTTTACACAATGTTTGGGAATGCTTGGAGGTTCTGCGGGACAATTTGTTGTAGGTCCTTTAATCGAAAAAGGAATGAATATTAATACTTTCTGGTTGTCAATTGGAATTTTTACTATTATCGTCGCTTTCGGACTTTGGTTTATAACTCCGGCAAATCAAACGGAACCAAAAACAGAAACAAACACCAAAAAACAAAGTCTTCTAAATCCTTATAAAATTGTTTTTAGCAATCCACAATCGTGGCTTTGCGGTATTGTTTCGGGATTATTGTTTGCACCAACAACTATTTTTGCAATGACATGGGCTGTTGATTTTTTCCAGAAAGATCGTGCTTTTGACTTTCATACTGCAACGATTTCAAGTGCGATGGTCGCTTTTGGTTGGGTATTTGGCTGTCCGTTATTAGGCTATATCACTGATAAAATAAACAGACGTAAACCTGTTTTGATTTTTGGAGCGCTTTTAATGATTGCGAGTTTAGTGCAGTTATTGTATTTCCCGGATTTACTTCCCACAAAAATCAGTATGTTTTTATTGGGAGTTGCTTCCGGAGCCGCGATGATTCCGTATTCGATCATCAAAGAAGCAAATCCTGATAATGTAAAAGGAAGCGCAACCGGAGCAATCAATTTTATAACCTTTGGAGTAACAACGCTTTTAAGTCCGTTGTTTAGTCGTTTATTTGGGCAAACGCTTCACGATACTACTGATAAAGCGTTACATTTTCAGCAAGCAGGTTTGTTTTGGATTATCGGAATTTCGATCGCTATTGTGGTAAGTTTAATGCTAAAAGAAACTGGTCAGGGAAAAGTAAGTAATTAGAAAAAACAATTATTATAACATATAGAAACATAGATTTTGATTACTTAAGAGTTATGTTTCTATGTGCTTTTAAATCAAAGCAACCGATTAAAAGGTTTAACAGATTAAAAAAGAAATCTGTTTAATCTGCCAAATCTGCGCGAAAAAAATCTTGTAGTATATTATTATTCTTTAGTAACAATAATCGAAGCTTTAAATCCAGCAGCAAGATTGTTCCAATAATCATTGGTAACTAATTGTCCTTTATCATCATAAACCTGAATTTCGGCAGTGTTTCCGCCTAAACTACCAATATTCAACGCTTCAAAATCTAATTTATTAAAGCCATTTGAAAGAACTATTTTTACATCTTTAAAATTAGAATCTAAAAATATCTGATCTCTGATTACCATATCATTGGAATACACTCGTACCAAATCGCCATCGATAGCACCAAAATCACGAAACTTCACAATAAAATACTGTGATTTGGTTTTAAATTCACCAAGCGAAATATTTTTCTTAACGAGTTCTCCGCGACCTTCACGCAATCCGGCATCTTTTAGAGCTTTGTCTAAATCCTTTTCCATTTTTGCAACATAACGATCACCGGGATTTGCAAAATCAGTTTCTGTAGACATTGTAAATTTGCTTTTTTCCTGTCCAACCTGCAATTGAGATTTTGGTGTAATACTCGTATTATCAAAAACGTTTGGCGTTTTAATACTCGGAATATCACTATTGTCTGCTTGAGGATCCTTTATTTGAGGAATAGGCGTTTTCTTAGGTTTTGCACTAAATTTTGGAGCAGCAATAGGTTTGAATTTTGTTCCAAATTCAGTTTGTGCTGATACCGTTACAGCAGTAAAAAATAATATGAAAAATAAAATGTGCTTCATTGAAAAAGTGTTATCGAATCGGCTTTTATAGTTTTTATAAAATCTAAGTATAGCATCACAAAAATAGCATAATTTAATTAGGGGCTACAACTTTAAGAGTATTATAACAATATATTAGGCTAATTTTTGGAATCAAAAAACCTGCCAAAAATACAAATGCAAAAAAAATCCGATCAGCTTTTACACCAATCGGACTCTCCGACATTGCCTTAATTTATAGTAGGGATTTGTTATTTATCTTCTGTGATTACAGCTGTTAAAGTTGTAGGATCTAATGTTTTACCAACAGTATAACTAAGGTGTACACTCTCTGTATAAGTTACTCCTGCCTCAACATGTTCTACATATGTACTTCTTTGAAAAATTTCGCCATCAGTCGTTTTAGCCGTAAACTTCACCGTAAAATTTCCTTGCTCATATTTTAAATAAGATGTTTTAGAAATATTTTTTATATTAAAATCAATTACAAGATAATCACCGTATAATCTCTTAGCAGTATATGTTAAAGCAAAATCCTCCACATTAAAAGTATCTCCATTCGAAGGCACATAATTATCATCATCGTTACTAGAACTGCAACTTGTCATTAAAATTGACATCGTAAATAAAAGAACAAAACTAATTGTTGATTTTAAAAAAGATAGTTTTCTCATAATTATAAAATATTATTCTGGTTGTCTCTTTATCGTTTTTTAATTGCCTTAAAAAAATAGACAATAGTCTATATTAATTACACTGCAATGATAGACTATATTCTATATTTTAAAAAATATATTTGTAAGAATTATATTAAAAAACAATAATTAACTTTATATCTCGTGAAACTTATTTAAAACATATAAAATTTTGATAATTACCAACTTATTCCTAACTTCAAGACTTTATTTTCTTACATTAAATTTTATAAAATGGATTATATCAACTATTATAAAGTACTGGAAATCTCAAAATCAGCGACTGAAGCCGAAATCAAGAAGGCTTATCGAAAAATGGCTCGTAAATATCATCCGGATTTAAACCCGAATGATAAGGAGGCTGAGAAAAAATTTAAAGAAATAAACGAGGCTAATGAGGTTTTGAGCAATCCCGAAAATCGTAAAAAATATGATAAGTACGGAAAGGACTGGAAACATGCTGATGAATTTGAAAAAGCGGGTTACGATCCTAATCAGCAACAATATTCGAGACAACAACAAGGCGGAAATCAAAGTTATACTGATTTTGGAGGCGGAGATTTCTCAGGAAGTGATTTTTCTGATTTCTTCAATTCTATGTATGGTTCTGCGGGAAGAAGTTCCAGAAGTCAGGCAAAATACCGAGGACAGGATTTTAATGCGGAGCTGCAATTAGATTTGGCATCAGCTTATTCCACTCACAAACAAAACTTAACTGTAAACGGCAAAAATATCCGAATTACAATTCCTGCCGGAGTTGAAAACGGACAAATAATAAAGATTCCAAATCATGGCGCGCCCGGAGCAAATGGCGGTCCAAATGGTGATTTGTATATTACTTTTTTGATTGATAATAACTCAGATTTTAAACGTGAAGGCAATAATTTGTATGCCGATGTTGATCTGGATTTATATACCGCTATTTTGGGTGGAGAAATTTTCGTGAATACTTTTGATGGAAAGGTAAAAATAAAAGTTCCTGCCGAAACACAACCGGGAACTAAAGTAAAATTGAAAGGAAAAGGTTTTCCAATCTATAAAAAAGAGAATCAGTTTGGGGATTTATACATTACGTATACTTTAAAACTTCCGACCAAATTGTCCCAAAAAGAAAAAGAATTATTCGAAGAATTAGCTAAATTAAGAAATCATGAATAGTAAAAACTTAATTCAAATAAAACAGTTTTGCGTCTATCACGAAATTGAAAATACCTTTATAACAGAATTGCATAATTATGGTTTGGTACAAATTATTGTTCTTGAAGAAGATGAATATTTGCAACCGGAACAATTGCCTGCGGTCGAGAAGATGATTCGTCTTCATTATGATCTTAAAATCAACATTGAAGGTATTGATGTGATTGCTAATTTATTGGACAAAATCGAAACTTTGCAACAAAATCTTACGACAACACAAAATAAACTTCGTCTTTATGAACAACATCAAATTGAGGAATAAAGATGTTTTTGCCACAGATTAAATGGATTAAAATGATTTATACTTTAAGTTTTTTTTTGCCACGAATTATGCAAATTAACTCGAATCAAATTAGTGGAAATTGGTGCAATTCGTGGCAAAAATTTCACAAAACCAAATAATCTTTAAAATCATTTTAATCTGTGGCAAAAAAACAAAATCATCTTTACTACTACTTAAAATATCACAAAAAATAATGTTTTGCGAAATGATTTCAATCTAATTCGGTTCTTTTTGAGTTGTATATTTTATAAATTGCAGCCTAATTAACGAACCGGAATTTGTTTTTAAAAATGCTAAAACAAATTCAAAAAAACATACAAAATGAAAAGAGAAAACATCTTAACAGGATCACCATGGGAAGACAAAATGGGATATTGTCGTGCAGTAAGAATTGGCAATATCATTGAAGTTTCAGGAACTGTGGCTATTGTTGATGGTGACAAAGTAAAAGCTGATGATGCTTATGCTCAAACCTATAACATCCTGGAACGTGTTGAAAAAGTTCTGGAAGATTTGAATGTTGGCATGAAAGACGTCATAAGAACGAGAATCTTTACTACCAATATTATTACTTTTGAAGATGTTGCAAGAGCGCATTCAGCGTTTTTTAAAGATGTAAAACCTACAACCGGATTTTATGAAATCAGTAAATTGGTTGCTCCTGAATATTTAGTTGAAATTGAATTTACTGCTGTTGTGCAGTAATTTTTTTTGCTGGGAATATTTTTTTGCCACGAATTTCACTAATTAACTCGAATTATTTTTTTGCCACAGATTAAATGGATTAAAAAAGATTATTTATTTTTTAATCGTCTTAGTAAATATTAAAAAACATTTTGATGTTTTTTAATATTTACTAAAAAAATCCTTTTTAATCCATTTAATCTGTGGAAAAAATTTCCACAAAAACACAAAGAAATTCGCGAAAATTCGTGAAATTCGTGGCAGAAAAAACTTCTCTTAAATAATTAATGACTTCTCAAAACCCAAAGCAAAAACTTCTGACAATTTTCAAATGGATTCTCATTTGTGTTTTAATAGGGATTTTATCAGGATCTGCGTCTGCATTTTTTCTGGTTTCTCTGGAATTTGTGACACAATTTAGAATTCACCATGATTGGATTATCTGGCTTTTGCCGTTTGGTGGATTATTAGTTGGTTTGAGTTATTATTATTGGGGAGAATCTGTTGTAAAAGGCAATAATTTATTACTTGAAGAATACGAAAATCCTCAGAAAGTGATTCCGCTAAAAATGGCTCCCTTAGTACTTCTAGGAACTTTATTGACACATTTATTTGGAGGTTCTGCCGGTCGCGAAGGTACAGCCGTACAAATGGGCGGTGCAATTGCAGATCAATTTACCAAGATTTTCAAATTAGATAATTCCGAGAGAAAGATTTTAATCATTCTGGGAATTAGTGCCGGTTTTGCATCGGTTTTTGGAACTCCGCTGGCAGGCGCAATTTTTGCTTTGGAGGTTTTATATTTCAGCAAAATCAATCTTAAAAGCGTTATTTTATCTTTCCTTGTCGCTTATGCTGCTTATTTTACGGTAGAATTTTGGAACGTAAAACATACACATTACAGTATTCCGGTTGTTCCCGAATTTAGCATTTCAACAGTTGGCTATGTAATTATAATTGGAACTTTATCCGGATTTTCGGCTTTATTGTTTGCGAGAAGTACTCATTTCTGGAGTTCTCTTTTTTTGAAAAATATAAAATATCCTCCGTTACGTCCTTTCATTGGTGGAATAATTCTTGCCACTGCAATTGCAGGTTTCGGACTTACTAAATTCTCTGGATTAGGCGTTCCGGTAATTGTAGATTCCTTTTCGAATGCCAATCCTTGGTATGATTTTTTGCTTAAAATTCTATTCACAGGTTTTACTTTAGGCGCTGGTTTTAAAGGTGGCGAAGTAACTCCGTTATTTTTTGTTGGCGCCACTTTAGGAAGCGCTTTATCCTTGATAATTCCGTTGCCAATTGCATTTTTAGCAGGATTAGGATTCGTAGCTGTATTTTCGGGCGCGACCCATACTCCTATCGCCTGCACGATTATGGGCATGGAACTTTTTGGAATTCAACCCGGAATTTTTATTGCAATTGCCTGTGTAATCGCTTACTTTTCATCAGGTTCTGTGGGAATTTATAAATCGCAAATTGTCAAAGGTGCAAAGTTCAAATTGTATCAAAGATTAAATTCGAATTTTTAAATTCCAATATTTTTAAAAATTCCAAAGAATAAATTCCAAATCCCAAATTCCAAATTCCAAATTCCCAACGGATTAAAATCCGTTACTACAAGATAAATCGTTCCTCCGGAACTTTTATTTGATTAAGGTAAAATCACATAAAAAAATCCGTTTAAATCTGCGTTTTCGCTTTAGCGAATCCGTTTCATCTGCGTATAAATTTAAATCCCAAAAAGAAAATTCCAAATTCCAAACCGACAATTGTCATTTACATTTCACAAGCGACATTTCACATTTCACAAATCACAAATTCAGCGTCAACATAAAAGTGTGTTAATCTGTAAAATGATTTCAACATTACATTAAAAAAATGTAAATTCGCACACTATGAAAATACAAGATATTCAAGCGATACAATTATTACTCGCAACCCCAAAGAAAATCGCCATAATTCCGCACAGAGGTCCCGATGGAGACGCTATGGGCTCGACCTTAGCATTATATCATTTTTTATTAAAAAATAATCATCAGCCAACTGTAATTGCGCCAAACGATTTTCCTGATTTTCTGGCTTGGATTCCAGGCTCTGAAACTGTAAAAATATTCGAAAAAGATACTGAAAACTGCACCAAAATATTAGAAGAAGCTGAGCTGATTTTTACACTCGACTTTAATGCTTTTCATCGCACAGGCGAAATGGAACATACTTTAGCCAAGCTAACGGCTCCATTTATCATGATTGATCATCATCAAAAACCGGATGATTATGCTGCATATATGTACTCTGATACTTCATTTGGCTCTACTTGTGAGATGATTTATAACTTTATTTCGTTTTTAGGCAAAAAAGAAGATCTGGACAAAACAATTGCAACATGTATTTATACTGGAATTCTAACTGATTCAGGTTCGTTTCGTTTTCCGGGAACAACAGGAAATACACACCGAATCATTGCCGAATTAATTGATTTAGGAGTTGAAAATACCCAAATTCCGGTTTTATTATTTGACAATAGTTCTTACAGCCGTTTGCAATTATTAGGTCGTGCTTTGCAAAACATGAAGGTTTTTGAAGCGCACAAAACCTCTTATACTTCGCTTACTCAGGACGAGTTGGATTCTTTTAATTATGTGAAAGGTGATACTGAAGGAATTGTAAATTATGGATTAAGTATAAAAGGTATTCTTTTTACTGCTATTTTTATCGAAAATAAAGACGAGAAAATCATCAAAATCTCTTTCCGTTCGCAAGGAGGATTTGATGTGAACCAGTTTGCGAGAGATCATTTTAACGGAGGTGGACATAGTAATGCTGCCGGCGGAAGATCTGATGTTTCGATGGAAGAAACTTTGACAAAATTTGAAAATTTAGTAACCAAACTAAACATATAACCCCATGAACTACCTAAAAACAAGCATTTACACCCTACTTTTTGCTGTTTTACTGGTTAGCTGTAAACAGCATGAAGATGCGAGAAGACCTATTTCAAGGACTTCAGGAACTTTCATGAAAAAATCAGTTGATCGTAACAAAAAAATAATTGCTAATGAAGAAGAGGTTATAAAAAAAATAATCAAAAGCAATCCTAAAACTAAATATTTTGCTACCAGAAAAGGATATTGGTTTTCTTATGATGAAAAAAATGATACCGATCTTGCAACACCCAGAAAAGGAGATATCGCTTATTTTAATTTAGAAGTAAAAGATATAAAAGGCAATATTATTTATTCAGAAGCTGATCTTGGACCTCAAACTTATTATGTAGACAAACAAGATATCATGATGGGATTGCGTGATGGTATTAAACTGATGCATAAAAATGAAATTGTGACTTTCTTGTTTCCTTCACATATTGCTTACGGATATCATGGAGACAACAAAAAAATTGGTACTAACCAATCGTTGATTTGCACGGTTACACTTCGAAATTTTGTACCGGATCCTGCCGCTGCAACCACAGGAACTCCTGCGGGACAAAATGCTGCCGGACAAACTCCGCCACCTGCAACACCAAAACCATTAGCCGTAAAACCGACAACTAAAGTTAAAAAAGATACAATAAACCCATAAAAAAACATTTTAAAAATGAAAAAAAGTATTTTATTACTATTACTAGCCGTTACCTCATTTTATTCTTGTAAAGACGAACACAGCAATTTACCTGATGGTTTATATGCTGACATTGAAACTAATAAAGGACATATTATCGTAGAATTAGATTATAAAAAAGCACCAATTACGGTGGCTAACTTTGTAACTCTTGCAGAAGGTAAAAGCGAATTCGTAACTAAAGATTATCTTAAAAATAAACCATTTTATGATGGATTAAAATTTCACCGAGTTATTGAAGATTTCATGATTCAAACCGGAGATCCTGAAGGAACTGGTTCTGGTGATGCCGGTTATAGATTTAAAGACGAAATCACGGATCTTAAATTTGATAAAGCGGGTGTTTTGGCTATGGCAAATAATGGTCCCGGAACAAACAGCAGCCAATTTTTTATCACACACGTTGAAACTCCTTGGTTAGACGGAAAACATACGATTTTTGGTCACGTTGTAGAAAAAGGTCAGGAAGTTGTAAATCAAATCAAACAAGATGATAAAATTGTTACTGTAACTATCATCAGAAATGGTGAAGCTGCAAAGAAGTTTGATGCTGTAAAAGTATTTCACGATTATTTTTCTGAAATCGCAAAAGAAAAAAGCAAATACGACGGAGTTCAAAAAGAAAAAGTAGCTTACTTGGCTTCTGTAAGACCAAAAGCAACAAAAACAAGCACTGGCTTAGAGTATGTAATTACTGAAAAAGGAAATGGTAAAAAACCTGCTGCAGGAACTCAAATCTACATTAACTATTCTGGTTTCTTAGAAGACGGAACTTTGTTTGATTCAAGTGTAGAAGAAGTTAATAAAGCTTATGGAAAGTTTGATCAGGCAAGAGCAGAACAACACGGATACCAACCAATTCCGTTTCAGGCAGGTCGTAAAGACGGTATGATTCCTGGATTTATTGAAGGAATTGAGCAACTTTCTTTTGGAGATAAAGCAGTTCTTTTTATTCCTTCTCATTTAGCATATGGAGCAACCGGAGCAGGAGGAGTTATTCCGCCAAATGCTAATATTATTTTCGAAATACAATTATTAGAGAAACCGTAATAATATTCCTATCTTTAAAACGTTATTACAGACTTAAATTCGAAACACTATGAAATTTAAATTTCTATTTTTATTTTGCTTGGCAATAGCTAATATTCAAGCTCAGGCACCAAAAAAACTGGTTGCAAAACCAAAACCTGCAACAGCAAAAACCGCTCCTGCATCAAATCCTGCTGAAGGAATTTTTGCTACTATTTCAACTACAAAAGGTGATATTGTTTTATCATTAGAATATGTAAAAGCGCCTGTAACGGTTGCAAATTTCATTACTTTGGCAGAAGGTAAAAACCCTTATGTAAAAGTCGAAAGCAAAAAAGGAAAGCCTTTTTATGACGGATTAAAATTTCACAGAGTAATTAACGACTTTATGATTCAGGGTGGAGATCCTCAGGGAAATGGTTCCGGAGATCCTGGATATGCATTTAAAGATGAGTTTGTTTCTGAATTAACTTTTGATAAAGGTGGTGTTTTGGCAATGGCCAATTCTGGACCTGCAACAAACGGAAGTCAATTTTTTATCACTCATAAAGATACACAATGGCTTAACGGAAAGCATACTATTTTTGGTCATGTAGTTTCAGGAATGGCTGTTGTAAATAAAATTGTTCAGGATGATGTGATCACAAAAGTTGTTATTACACGCAAAGGTGCTGCTGCCAAAAAATTTGACGCTGTAAAAGTTTTTAGCGATTATGAAAAAAACAAAGAAGCTGATAAAAAAATAGAAGCGCAAAAACTTGAAGCGCAAAAAGAACTAACTAAAAAAGTAGCTGCAGAAAAAGTAGTTTCATTTACAGCAACAAAAGCCGCAGCGACTACAACTGCATCTGGTTTAAAATATGTAATTACACAAAAAGGAAGTGGTGAAAAAGGTGCTCCTGGATCTACAATCTATTTTCATTATGCAGGCTACTTTGAAGACGGAAATCTTTTTGACAGCAGTTTGCCAAGTGTAGCAAAAGCTTACGGGCAATATAATCCTGCCAGAGATGCTCAAGGCGGATACAAAGCGTTTCCTTTTGAAGTTGGTAAAAAAGACGGAATGATTCCTGGTTTTATCGAAGCATTAGATATGATGACTGATGGTGAAAAAGCAACATTCATTCTTCCTGCAAATTTAGCATATGGAGAAAAAGGTGCCGGAGGAGTAATTCCACCAAACGCGACTTTGATTTTCGAAATTGAAGTATATAAAAATCAACCTGTTGTAAAATAAAAACAAGTTTATTTTATCTCATATAAATCAAACCCATCAAAATATAAATTTTGATGGGTTTCTTATTTTTATTCCTTTCGTAATTATATCAAATTCATAATTTTAGAATAAAAAATTGTCTTCAAACAATAGTGATAATAATGTTTATGACCATTTTCTACTAATTCTTAAACAAAATAGCTTACCTTTGCCGGCTTTATTTTTTTAATCAAACAAGTATAAGATGTCACAAAACAACGTATTAAAGGGAGTATTTTTAGTTGCAATAGGAGCAACAACTTACGGAATGTTAGCTACTTTCGTAAAAATGGCCTATTCTGAAGGATATACAACTGCCGAAGTAACAACATCTCAATTTATACTTGGAATTATTGGTATTTTATTAATCAATGCTTTTCAAAAAGTAAAACATAAAGACAAAGTTGTAAAAGCGAGCAAAAAAAATATATTTAGCTTAATGCTTGCAGGAACTTCATTAGGAATGACTAGTTTGTTCTATTATCTGGCGGTAAAATACATTCCGGTATCTATTGGTATTGTTCTTTTAATGCAAACGGTTTGGATGGGTGTTTTGCTTGAAATGATTTTAGAAAAAAAATTACCTTCAAAACAAAAAGTCATTGCCGTAATTATTGTACTTATTGGTACTGTTTTGGCGACCAATATTATCCATAACGATATACAATTAGACTGGAGAGGTATCGCTTGGGGAGTTTTGGCGGCTGCATCTTTTACTACAACCATGTTTACTGCAAATAGTGTTGCTACTGAAATTTCATCGGCTCAACGAAGCTTATACATGCTTTTGGGCGGATCAATTATTGTGTTTTCATTTGCATTTGCAACTCAGGTTACCCCTTTTAACTTTGAGATTTTCATGAAATGGGGAATTATATTGGCTTTATTCGGAACTATTATTCCTCCTATGTTAATGACTGCAGGTTTCCCATTAACCGGAATTGGATTAGGAAGTATTGTTTCGGCACTAGAACTTCCGGTTTCTGTTATGATGGCTTACTTCTTATTAAATGAGCAAGTTATCTTCTCTCAATGGGTTGGGATTGTATTAATTATTTTAGCGATAATTATTATGAATGTAAATTTCAAGTCTAAAAAATAGCCTAATTTGCAAGACACGAAAAAAAAGCGTCTTGTAATGTTATAATTGTTAATTTTTTTATAAATTCGTGAAAAACAATAAGATATCATGAATTTACCTTGGCATTTATATTTAATGGCTTTTCTCTATATAGTTGCCGGACTTAATCATTTTAGAAAACCGGGAATGTATATCAAAATCATTCCTCCTGCATTTAAAAACCCTAAATTAATAAATACCATAAGCGGAGCTGCCGAAATAATTCTTGGCATTCTTCTGCTGTTTCATCCTACACAAAATTTAGCAGCTTGGGGCATCATCGCGCTCTTAATTGCTGTATTTCCTGCTAACTTATTCATGTTTCAAAATAAAAAAGCGAGTTTCGGCTTGCCAAAATGGATTTTATTTGTACGTTTGTTCTTACAGATTATTTTCGTGTATTGGGCTTACCAATACACCTTTTAATATTAACCATTAAATTATTTTATTATGAAAAAATTATTTGCAGAATTTTTCGGAACCTATTGGCTTGTTTTTGGTGGTTGCGGGAGCGCTCTTTTTGCTGCCGGCATTCCTAATCTGGGAATTGGCTTTGCTGGTGTTGCTTTAGCCTTCGGATTAACCGTATTAACGATGGCTTATGCAGTTGGACATATCTCAGGCGGACATTTTAATCCTGCTGTATCTTTCGGTTTATGGGCTGGAGGAAGATTTCCGGCAAAAGATCTATTGCCTTACATTATTTCGCAATGTGTTGGTGCATTAGCTGCAGCGGGAACTTTGTTTATAATCTGGTCAGGTAAAGCGGGAAATGTGATTGACAATACTAAAGCCGGAGCTTTTGCTTCAAATGGTTTTGGTGCTTTTTCTCCTGATGGATATTCTTTACAATCTGCATTTATAGCTGAGTTTGTTCTGACATTATTCTTCTTATTGGTAATTCTTGGCGCTACAGATAAATTTGCAAACGGAAGATTTGCAGGAATCGCAATTGGTTTAGCCTTGACTTTAATTCACTTAATCAGTATTCCAATTACTAATACTTCAGTAAATCCTGCGAGATCATTGTCACAAGCAATTTTTACAGGCGGAGAACCTTTATCTCAGGTTTGGTTATTTTGGCTTGCACCAATTTTAGGAGCAATAGTCGCCGGATTTATTTATAAAACATTATTGCAAAACCACGCAGACGCCTAATCCCCTTTATAAATCAAATCATAACTAAAAACTTAACACTATGGAATTTTTATACTTCTTACTTATAGGAGCCATTTCAGGATGGCTGGCAGGTCAAATCTGGAAAGGTGCCGGCTTTGGATTACTTGGTAATATCGTCGTTGGTATTGTCGGCGGAATCATTGGCGGCTGGATTGCCGGAAGACTTGGTATTGGCGGCGGTGGACTTCTTTGGCAAATTATTATAGCCGTTGGAGGTGCCTGGGTGCTGTTATTTCTAATAAGTCTCATAAAAAAAGCATAAATACTTTTATAAGTAACTTTATTTTGAAAGAGAAAATCTGATATATTTATATTTGATTTTCTCTTTCTCCTTTTTATTCTAAATTCAAATATTATGAATGAAGTAATTGCATATTTCAGTACGATTCCCTCTTCTCATCGAAGTTTAATTTTGGTTGGAGGAATCACTTTTTTCTGGATTGTAGAGAATACCTTTCCCTTATTCCAGATGCATTACAAAAAATGGCATCATGCAGGAATCAACTTTTTCCTGACATTGACTACCATTATCATTAACTTTTTACTGGCTGTTATACTAATTAAAACCGCATCGTGGACAACCGAAAATCATTTTGGAATCTTACAATGGCTTCCGGAGATTCCACTTTTGCTTTATACACTAATTGGATTGCTTTTATTGGATTTAATTGGAGCTTATTTACCACATTATATTCAGCATAAAATAAAGTTTCTATGGCGTTTTCATATTGTCCATCATACAGATACCTGGATTGACACGACAACGGCAAATAGGCATCATCCGGGCGAAAGCGTAATTCGGTTTGTATTTACAACTCTTGGAGTTTTGATTGTAGGAACTCCTATGTGGATGGTCTTTTTGTACCAAACTTTATCGGTTGTAGCAACGCAGTTTAATCACGCTAATATTTCGCTGCCTAATAAACTAGATGTTTTTCTGAGTTATTTTATTGTTTCTCCAAATATGCATAAAGTACATCATCATTATGTTGTTCCTTACACAGACAGTAATTACGGAAACATTTTTTCGGTTTGGGATCGTCTTTTTGGAACGTTTACAACATTATCCAAAGACAAATTAATCTATGGCGTTGACACACATATGCTACCTGAAGAAAACAATAAATTGAAAAATTTATTGAAAATCCCGTTTCAAAAATCGAGATCTATAAAAAACAGTTAAAAACAATAAAAAAAACATACTGGAACTTACCAACTAATTATTTTTTTTATTAATATTGATACTTAAATTGAAAATCAATCTATTAATCATTAACCTCTATTTTGAATTAATTTTCACGTGATGAAAAAGAGTAACCGCAAAGAATTGAATTGGGAACAAACGGAAAGACTTGTTTCGTTAGCTTTAGAAGAAAAAAATCCATTTGAAATCATAAAGAAAGAATTTGGATTAGCAGAAAAAGAAGTTCTGGAAATCATGAAAAAGAAAATGCCTCTTGAAAAATTTGAGATGTGGAAAAAGAAGGCCATTGCTAATAAACCAAAACCAAAACCAGTTAAAATAGATGATTTTGATGAAGATTTGGATGGTAAATACTATATAAAAAACAAACTAGACTAAGACAAAACTCCTGTGCTTCAGGAGTTTTTTTTATATTTTAATTTTATTGTAACATTTTTGCCGAATGGTAGTCAAATACACATAACTAAACTTATTCTAATGAAAAAAATACTTTATACCTTAGCTCTTGCAGTAACGCTTTGGAGCTGTAAAACAGGAAGTACTTCTGACGCTGCAAAAAGCAATGTTGTAGAGGTAAATATTAATCTTGTCGATGTAAAAGATGACAAAGTTCTGGTAACTGTTACTCCTCCACAGATCAAAACTGACGAAATTATTTATAGCATTCCTAAAACAGTTCCCGGAACTTATTCTACGGATAATTACGGAAAATACTCTGATACTTTTAAGGCTTTTGATGCTAAAGGAAATGAATTAACTGTAAAAAGAATTGACGATAACTCGTGGTCAATTTCTAATGCTAAAACATTAAAAAAAGTTACTTATTTAGTAGGAGATACTTTTGATACTGAAAAAGGAACCGGATTTGGTAACGACGATGTATTCTCGCCAGCAGGAACAAACATCAATGCAGGAATCAATTTCTTAGTTAACACACACGGTTTTGTGGGTTATTTTCAAGATAAACTTGAAGTTCCTTACAAAGTTACGATCACACATCCTGAAACACTTTGGGGAGCAACTTCAATGACTGATGAAGATGCAAGTAAAACAAGCGACGTTTTTACAACATCACGTTATGCAGTTTTGGTCGAGAATCCAATTATGTATTCTAAACCGGATTATACTACATTTAACGTAAACGGAATGGATATTTTGATCGCTGTTTATTCTCCAACAGGAAAATTTACTGCAGAAAGCATCACTCCGGAAATGAAGACAATGATGACAGCGCAGAAAAACTTTTTAGGAAAAGTAAATGCCAATAAAAAATATACTGTTTTAGTGTATTTATCATCTATGGCAAAAGACGACGCTCACGGTTTTGGAGCTTTAGAGCATCCAACTGCAACTACGGTTGTTTTACCTGAATCTATGCCAAAAGAAAAATTGGTAGAAACTATGAAAGATGTTGTTTCGCATGAGTTTTTCCATATTGTGACTCCATTGACTATCCACTCAAAAGAAATTCAGTTTTTTGATTATAATGCGCCTAAAATGTCAGAACATTTATGGATGTATGAAGGTGTAACAGAATATTTTGCTAATCTTTTTCAAATCAACCAAGGTTTGATTAATGAATCTGAATTCTATACTCGTATTGCTGACAAAATCGAACAATCAAAATCATTAAATGACACAATGCCATTTACTGTAATGAGTAAAAATGTACTAGAGCAGCCATACAAAGACCAATACTTAAATGTGTACCAAAAAGGGGCGTTAATTGGAATGTGTATTGATATTATCATCAGAGAAAAAAGCAACGGAGAAAGAGGTATTCTTGATTTAATGCATAAATTATCTGCTGAATATGGTGTTGAAAAACCATTTAATGATGAAGATCTTTTTGCGAAAATCACTCAATTGACATATCCTGAAGTTGGAGAATTTTTGAATAAATATGTAGCCGGAACAACTCCAATTCCTTATGATTTTTATTTAGCTAAAGTTGGTGTTACAAAAGCTTCTGAGAAAATTCCCGGAGCAATTTTCATTAAAGGACAAACACCATACATTAGTGTAGATAAAGCCAATAAAACAATAAGTGTTCGTTCTGATATTGATTTAAATGTGTTTTTCACTAACTTAAATCTAAAAGCTGGAGACGTAATCGTTTCTGTAAATAATAAAGCATACAATCTTGATAATATTTATGATTTGATTACAGAAAGTGAAAACTGGAAAGAAAACGATGCAATCACTCTTCAAATCAAACGTGCAGGAAAAGAGCAAACTATTAAAGGAACTGTAAAAGTACCTTTTGAAGAAAAAGAAACTTTTAAAGCAACTGACGCTTCTAAAGACAAACTTAAAAATGCTTGGTTAAAAGGATAATTTCTTTTCAAGACATAAAAAAACCGACAAGTGATTGTCGGTTTTTTTTATGGTTTGTCTTTACTTATGTCTTTACCTTTGTCAAAGTTTAAAACTTTGACAAAGGTTTCCGACCTCGCTCGAACTGTCAGCGTATTATTTCTTAACCGGAAATTTCCAGTCAAATTCGTCTTTATCATTGATGATTGCTCCTACTTCGAATTTTACAACTTCGTCAAATTCTGTTTGTAGAATAAACCAATTGTCTTCATTGAAATAATTTTCGAAAGTATCAAAAGTCTCCTGAGTATATTTTGTAATTCCTTTTGTTGCTAAATCTTTCTTTACATCAGCAATTTTTCTTCCGATTAACTTAAAGCCAAAAACTTCTAAATCATTACTTGAAGCTACTACATAACCCAATTTCAAGTCTTCTTCCTGATAAAATGTCAATCTGATTTTTTGTGCGTTGTATACAAAAATCACATTATCATCTTCGTCTTTATAATTTTTATCAGGTTTTCCTAAAGCAGCTGTTACATCGTTTTGCTTCATTCCGAAAAGCAATTTATCAATTCCTGATTTTAGATTTATTTTCATATTTACTTTTATTTAAAGTGCAAATTTCGTGAAGTTTTTATAAAATCTATTCATGTTTGAGTATTATTAATTTTTTCGCCACGAATTTCATCAATTTTCATGAATTATATTTGTCCTTTTTTGCCACAGATTAAAAGGATTAGAAATGATTAAAAAAAATCCGCTAAAATCTGTAAAATCTGCGTGAAACTTTTTCTAAATAACCCTTCGACTTCTCTCAGGGTGACACAAAATAAAGAAACCTAACAGGTTTTAAAAACCTGTTAGGTTTGCATCTCGATTAGAGACTGAAAGCCTAAAAAACTTAGCAACTTAGTACCTTAGAATCTCAGTACCTTACTTATTAATAATTCTTCTTATTCGGTTTATTACTCATATAAAAAGTAATTTTCCCGCCGTCTATTACATCCGAATGTTTCAAAAATGGTTTATCTAATTGTTTTCCGTTTAAAAGTACTTTACTCACAAAGACATTTTTATCCGATTGATTTACTGTTTCTACTTGGAAATTTTTTCCGTTTTCTAAATTAAAAACAGCTTTTTTAACCAGCGGACTTCCCAAAGCATATTCATCTGAACCTGGCGCAACTGGATAAAATCCTAAACTGCTAAAAATATACCAAGCGCTCATTTGTCCAAAATCATCATTTCCACCTAAACCATCGGCACCATTTCTGTACATTTTTTTCAGAATCATTCTGATTTTATCTTGCGCTTTCCAAGGCGAATTTGTCCAATCGTACAAATAAACAACATGATGCGAAGGTTCGTTTCCGTGCACATAATTCCCTATAATTCCTTCTCTGGTAATATCTTCTGTATTTTCAAAATATTTGTCCGGTAAATGCATGCTGAATAAAGAATCCAAACGAACATTAAATTTGTCATTTCCGCCCATCATTTTAATCATTTCGGCAGGATCTTGCGGAACGTACAAACTATAATTCCATGAATTTCCTTCGATAAAACCTTGTCCGTGCGTATCTAAAGGATCAAATTCCTTTTTAAAAGTTCCGTCATTCAATTTAGGACGCATAAATCCTGTTTTGGCATCGTAAACGTTTTTATAGTTTTTAGATCTTTCGATAAATTCGTTATAAACTTCTGTTTTGCCTAACTTTTTGGCAGCCTGTGCAATTGCCCAATCGTCATAAGCATATTCTAATGTTTTAGAAACCGAAGAACCGTTTTTATCCTCAGGAACGTAACCCATTTTCATATAATAGTCTAAACCGTCATAATAAGGAACTTTTGCAGTATTTATACAAGCCTGAAGCGCTTTTTCTTTATCAAAATTCCCGTTTCCTTTTACAATTGCATCAGCAACCACAGATACGGAATGATAGCCAATCATACACCAGTTTTCATTGGCATAATGCGACCAAATTGGCAACATTTTATGCACACTCTGATCTGAATGCGCCAACATTGAACTAATCATATCTGAGTTTCTTGCTGGTTGAACAATATTAAATAAAGGATGTAAAGCTCTGTAAGTATCCCACAAAGAATAACTGGTATAATTTTTAAAGTTTTCGGCTTTATGCACATTCATATCCAATCCTTTGTAATTCCCGTCTAAATCCATGTATTCTGTTGGACCTAAAAAAGCGTGATACATTGAGGTATAAAAATTCACTAAATCTTCCTTTTGGATGGTTTCAATCTGAATTTTGTTCAGTTCGTTGTTCCAAACTTCCTGACTTTGTTTTTTGACTTTTTCGAAATCCCAACCCGGAACTTCTTTTTTCATATTTTCAAGCGCTCCGGCAGAACTTACCGGCGATAATGCCATTTTGATTTTGATTTTTTCACCTTCTTCTGTATTGAAATCAAAAAATAGTTTTAAGTTTTGACCTGCCATTTCAGGGAAGTTTTTAGTTTGATCAAATCTTCCCCAGAAACCTCTGTAAACACTTTTTTCCTGTGCTGCTTGTCCGTAGCTTTTAATTGGTTTACTAAAAGACATGGCAAAATAAACGGTTCTGGTTCTCGCCCAACCATTCGTTTGACGATATCCTGTGATTAAAGTATCATTCTCAACACGAACAAATGTCCATACATTTTTCTTATCGTAATTGTAAATTCCCGAAGTTAAATCCAAAATAATATGCGCTTCGTCAGACTTTGGAAAAGTATATTGATGCATTCCAACTCTTGTCGTTGCCGTAAGTTCGGCTTTGATTTTATGATCTTCAAGAAATACGCTGTAATAAGCTGGCTCTGCTTTTTCCGTCGAATGTGAAAACGCAGATCGATAACCTGATAATGGTTTTGAGGCTACTCCGGGATTCAATTGTAATTTTCCGGTTGTTGGCATGATTAAAAAATCTCCTAAATCTGAATGTCCTGTTCCGCTAAAATGGGTATGGCTAAAACCTACAATCGTTTTGTCTTCGTATTGATATCCAGCGCAATATTTATAAACTTCGCCATTGTATTTTCCGTTTAAACTGTAGGCAATTGTATCTGTTTCGGGACTTAATTGCACGCTCCCAAAAGGCACTGTAGCTCCAGGATAAGTATGTCCCATCTTGGCTGTACCAATCATTGGATCGACATACTGAATTAGATTTTTTTTCTCTATTTTCTTTTGTGCATTCATTTTATTGCCGTAACCCAGCACTAAAAAGGTTAATCCCAAAAGAAAACTTTTACATTTCATTCTATTCATCAGGTAATTTTTTAATATTATTTTGGTCCAGAACAGTATTGGCTTTTTACTAAAACGATTTACCAATACTTTTAGGTTAGAAAAATACAACAAAATCTGCTTTTTTAAAAATATAAATTTCCCATCGCTAAATAAGGTTTTAAATATCTTTGAATTATCAGAAAAATATACCTTATCTCATGAAACATTATATTTTAGTTCTAGCACTTTTTTATTCAACCTTTAGTTTTTCGCAAAGAGGAGAAAGTCATACATTAAATAAAGAGCAGATCATTAATCGAACGTTAGATCATCTTTCTGATTTTCCGGTTTACAAAGCTTTTGAATTTTCGGATAAAGGAGGATTTTATGGTTTAGTTTTATGCGAAAATCAAAAATACATTTCAAAGAATGATACTCTTAATACTAAGATTCAAGCTATTTGCACCACAAATGAACATCGTGGTTTTTTTGAAAAATGGAGAATTAATGATCTTCTTGAAGAAACAGAACCAGCAGAAACTACTATTTGGTTTTGGACAAAATATTGCAGCGTTAAAGATCTTGATGGCGATGGTTATATGGATCCTATTATTGTTTACGGAACGAGAAATGCTAACAATGAAATTAGACGCGTGAAAATTATCACAGTTTATAAAAACAAAAAATATGCAATTCGTGCCGTTGAATGCGACTTAGATGATTGCAGAAGTTTCAAAAAAGATCAAAACTGGAATACGCTTCCGCAGAAGATAAAAACCTATGTTGATCAATTGGTTGTGAAGCTAAGAAAGGAACAAGGTTTATTATTGAAAGATGGGTAGGAAGGATTTTAGATTTTAGATTGTAGATTTTAGATTTGGGATGGTGTTAGAGGCAAGATGTTATTGTGGATCTCAATTGTAGATTTTGCAGATTTGATTTAAATTCTCGACGTTGATGGCAATAAATTTAGTAGGAACGATTTATATTGTAGCAACAAATTTCAATCCGTTGGAATAGATTACATGATATTGTAAAGTTCCGTAGGAACAATTTATATTGTAGCAACGGATTTTAATCCGTTGGTATAGATTGCGTGATATTGTAAAGTTCCGTAGGAACGATATATATTCATTTCTAATTATTACGATTTATTATCTTTGTCTGGACTGGATTAAAATCCAGCCCTACAATATATGTCGAACCTGCGGTTCTTTTTTAAAGCTTTTGCTTTAGGTTTTCTTTTACTTCGGCAAACCATTCGTCTCTTAGAATGCTTAGAACGATTGAATCACGTCTTACTTCGCTGTTTGCGGTTGGCATGTGGCTTCTTAAAACGCCTTCGACCTTACAGCCAATGCTTTTCATAGCAGCGACACTGCGCTCGTTATTATTATCAGCGCGGAATTCTACACGCTCCATTCCCAGAGTTTCGAAGGCAAATTGTAATAATAAAAATTTACAGTGTTTGTTAAGTCCGGTTCCTCTAAAGGCCGAACCGTACCATGTATATCCTAATTGCAGTGTTTTGTACGCCAATTGTATATCATAAAAACGTGTTGATCCCGCGTATTTTTGAGATTTTTTATCGAATACTATAAACGGAAATTCTCTTTTTTCATCTCTTGCTTTTACCGCAGATTGAATATAATTGATCAGATTTTCTTTTCCGTCAGCACCAACTAATGAATATTTCCAGGTTTCTGGTTCATTTATAGAGATTTCCAATAGATTATCAACATCTGATTCTTGTAATGGACGTAATAAAACTAAATCGTCTTCAAGGATAATATTGTCTGAGAAACTGAAATTTGTATTCATTGTTTTTTAATTTTTGATCTTATAGAATATGTAGTCCCTACGGGACAAAATGCTTCGATTTATGAATGTATTTCTACCGATATTTAATCTCTACGAGATAATTACTGTAATTTTATGATACATTCGTCTACCAACATATAATCTCTATTAGATAATAATTACTGTAATTCACAACGCGATGGTCTTCCAATATTTAATCTCTTCGAGATATTATTCTCATGAATAAATACTCCGCTAGGAGTTATATATTGGTAGAAAAAAAATATCACCCGTAAAAATGTCCCGTAGGGACAATACTTTTTAGAAGCTCGACAAAAATTAGAATCCCGTTACGGAGTTACTTGCGAAGATTTCTCCTTCGTCGAAATGACAAGATTGTGTTTAAGTATTGAGTTTCTATGAGATTGTTATCGATATCAAGAAATTTCGAAATGATCATTACTCACTCATTTCATCATATCGCTCCGGAACTTGAGGATCGTACAACGGACATTTGAATTCTTCCATCAAGGCAACTAACTTGTTCATGGTTTTCCCTTCGGTTCCGTAGCAATCAATTTTGACACTTTGTGGTGTTGTGATTACTTGAAATGCTCCTTTTCCTTTGGTATTTTGCCAGCTGTTCTCATCTACTTTTTCCCATTCTGAAAAAACAGAATTGATTCTGTTCATGATTACCTCAACGGGAAGTTTTTCTAAGCCTTCGACTTCTTCTTTTTCGACAAGGGCTTCGTAAACTTCGTGATGGTTTAAGTAAACTTCTTCTAAATATTTCCAAAAAAGTAATTCGTACATAGTCTGGTGTTTTTTAGCCCCGATAGTAGTGAAAATCCTTTATTTTTTTCCTTTAAAAAATTAAAGATTGTAACGGATAGCGGGATTAGCTCCTAAAAAAGCTAATTATTAATAAAAAAAGGTTCTGTTGTAAACTCCAGTAAAAAACCTTTGCAACTCAGAACCTTTGAACCTTTGTAACTCAAAAAAAATTAATATTCGAATGTTCCGTATTCACTGGTGATAGTAAGTTTTTTAGCATCGGCTGCTTCTACTCTACCTACGATTTGTGCATCGACATTGAATGATTTTGAAATTGCAATAATATCTTGTGCAATATTCTCCGGAACGTAAATTTCCATACGGTGACCGCAATTGAAAACCTGATACATTTCTTTCCAATCTGTTTTTGATTGTTCCTGAATTAACTTAAATAATGGTGGAACCGGAAATAAATTGTCTTTTATAATGTGGAGATTTTGAACAAAATGTAAAATTTTTGTCTGTGCTCCTCCACTGCAATGCACCATTCCGTGAATTTCGTTTGGTGTATAGGTGTCTAAAATTTTCTTGATAATTGGTGCGTAAGTTCTCGTTGGAGAAAGTACTAATTGACCTGCGTTGATTGGGCTGTTTTCTACTTCATCTGTCAAGTTTACCTGTCCTGAATAGATTAATTCTTCCGGAACAAGTGCATCATAACTTTCAGGATATTTTTTAGCCAAATATTTCCCGAAAACATCGTGACGGGCAGATGTTAATCCGTTACTTCCCATCCCGCCATTATAGCTTTTTTCGTAAGTTGCCTGACCAAAAGAAGTCAAACCAACAATTACGTCTCCGGCTTTGATATTTGCATTATCAACTACATCGCTGCGTTTCATGCGAGCGGTTACGGTAGAATCGACAATTATGGTGCGAACTACATCTCCAACATCGGCAGTTTCTCCTCCTGTTGAATGAATTGTTACGCCAAAAGATTTTAATTCGTTGATTAATTCTTCGGTTCCGTTTATGATTGCTGAGATAACTTCGGCTGGAATTAAGTTTTTATTTCTTCCAATTGTAGAAGAAAGCAAGATATTATCTGTTGCTCCAACGCATAATAAATCGTCGATGTTCATGATTAAAGCATCCTGAGCGATTCCTTTCCAAACTGAAATATCTCCGGTTTCTTTCCAATACATATACGCTAATGACGACTTTGTACCTGCGCCGTCTGCGTGCATAATTAAGCAATATTCTTCGTCCTGCGTTAAATAATCAGGAACAATTTTACAAAATGCTTGAGGAAATAAACCTTTATCGATGTTTTTTATGGCGTTGTGTACGTCTTCTTTTGATGCCGAAACACCTCTTTGTGCGTACCTTTTGCTAGAATCTGAACTCATGAAACTTAGTTTGTGTTGATGTGGTGCAAAGATAATCCCTTTTTTTAATTCTTTGATTGATTCCGATGTCTGTTTCACAAAAAAATCGGCAGTTTGTTGTCTCTGCCGATTTTCTGCAATAAAATTGGTTTAAAAATTCTGGCCTTTTTCGGTTATTCCCAATCCGGCATGTAGTATCCTGAAAATAAATTGACTCGTGTATCTGCGGTTGAAATACCGCTTTTCATTACATTTTTTACGGACACGCCATCATTTGAAGTATTGGTAAAAATAAATTCAGCTTCGTTGGGTGAATATCTTGCATCATAATCATTTGTTCCTGCCGGTTTTTCGTTGGTAATTGATGTTGCTGTTGAAGTCGCAAAATTATATTCGAAAATTCTACTGTCGAGTTGTCTGTAATTCTGATTTTCATATTCGGAAATATCTCTGGCATAAAGTAGTTTTTGTCCGGTTATCGAAAAATTCAATCCGCTTGTGGCTCCTTTATATCCGGAAAGTACCTGACTAAGAACTGTTCCTGACATGTTTATAACGTAAATCTCTACACTATAACCGCTGACATCATTGACTTTTAAAGCGATTTTTGTTCCGTCGTTACTCCAATCACATTCTGATATAAACTTGCCGGTTGGTGTTTTGTAAATTTGTACCAAACCGCTTCCGTTATTATTGATTCGGTAGAGTTTGTCAAAATTTGGATATATAATCTGGCTTCCTGATGTGTTCCAGCTGAAACCTATAAAATCTGAATTAAAGCCTGTAATAGGAACCGAGTTTGTAATTTTGGTAATCGAAGATCCATCTTCATTCATGGTATAAATATGATTTTGTCCTCCGCTGGCTCTTATAAAAGCGATTTTTTTAGCCTGCGTATTTCTTCGTGGTCTCCAACTATTGGTTTCGCTGCCTGTGAGCTGATATCTATTTCCTGTATCATCGATAGCATATATTACATTATTATCTCCTACTTTATTGACTGCCAAATATCTCGTGGTTGGGAATGTTATTGTAGTAAAGGAACTTACGGCACTCAAAACATCTGCATTTACTCCGTCATTTACGGTTACTTGCCAAAAATATTTTACTCCATATAATAATCCTGTAAGCGATAATTTTTTATCTTTTATACCTGTAAAAACTTTTACATCTGTATTAGCATCATTTCGCAAAGTGACTGTAAAAGTAAGCACATCATTGTCCGGATCTGTTGCTGTCCAGGTAAGATCAAGCGCTGTATTTTGTTTTACGGCATTGTCTACAGGAGCTGTCAAAGCAGGAACTGCCGGCGCTTTGTTATTTCCTGTTGATTTTTTTATCTCAAATACAACTTCAGATGTATTATTGGCTGTCACAGATACTGATTCGTATTTTGCGATATAACCATCTTTTTGAGCCTGAAAAGAGTATTCTCCAATTTTTACGTTAGTCATTACAAATTTCCCGTCGGCATCTGTAAAAACAGTTCCAGAAGTTGGACTTGATGTAATTTTTGCGTTCTCCATTGGCACAAAACTGTCTGCGATTACTACTTTTCCGGTAACTGTTCCGTAGCTTACGGCGTCTATTTTTTCTTCACTGCAAGAACTTAGCACAATGAAAAAAAGAAAACAAAATTTAAAATATAAGTTATTCATCATCTGTGTTTTTTAATTATCTCAAAATGCTATTTTTTACTCTTATTTTTATGTCCCGGAAAATAATACGTCAATCCCAGTCCGAATTTATAGTAATAATCATCTCGGACTCCTGCCACGATATAATCGAGATTGTCACTAAAATTGACATCACATTCTCCAAATAATTTAATTCCGACGGCATTCGATACGAGATATTCTACTCCTGCACCAAATTGTACTTTTGAATGTGTGTTTTCAAACTTCTTGTTCATTCCAAATCCGGCGCCTCCATATATATAAGGACTAAATTTATCTCTTGGCAGCAGTAAAAGTTCCATATTTAGATCATAAGTGAGATATCCTACGTCGAGTAAATCTTTATTGGCAAGCAAAACTGCATTTGTAGAAGCACTTATATTAAGACCGGGTGTAATAAACCATTTTAAAGCGCCACGCCCCATTGGTTTTAAAACCGGATTTACATAATCGCCATCAATAAGTGAAGTTCCGCCTGAAATTTCGATAGCAAACTTAGAACGTCTTGGCTCTAAATCTCTCCCATATAATGCGGTACGGTCTGCGACTTCGTTCTCGGTTTCATATTTGTTCATGGCGATCTTCAATTCTGATGGCGTTGCATCTGCTTGCCAGATATTGTCCTGAATTCCTTCTAAAACTAATGACTGAACCGCTTTCTCGATAGCTTCGGTAACCGCCATATGAACAGGTTCGTTTGTGGTATATCCTGTTTCTACTTCTAAGAGTCTTTTAAAACTTACATATTTAAACAAACTTTCGTCTATTGCTTGTGACAAGATTGTTTTTGAAACATAAACTGATTTTAAAATTTTTCCGTTTGAGGTTGAAACCATTCTCAAATAAACCGTTACACGATCCTGACGGTATTTTACAGAACCACCTGTGCCAAAATATCGTGCTCCAAAACCACCCGTAATAATATTAGAATCATAGGAGATAATTCCTCCTTCTAACAAAACTCCTGCGTATAACAATGGTGTTAATTGCGGTTCATTTGGGTTTGGATTTTTCGAATATTCTTGTCTTGTAGATCGAATAAGGTTTCGTTCCTGCAATAAGTTTCCAATATTTTCGCGTTCGATTGGTATAAACCATTTAGAATCTTCCAGCGCTTTTAGCAATATCGAAGTTGCGCCCTGAGTTACGGCGGTACTAAAATTGCTTCCGTTTTCCTGAGGTTTATATTGTCCTGTCTGATCTCTAAATTTATAAACTCCAACTACAATTTGTTCTTTTGGTTTTGGAAGTTCTTTTAATAGAGAAGTTGCTGGTGTGCTTTCGCCCAGAACTGCTTTTTCTACTCCGGTTGGCTGATTGTAAAAAGCACCGCAACCCGAAAATAAAAAAACAAATAACAGCAATAAATAGTGATTTCTCATTTTATTTATTTGGAATGATTACTTGTGTCTGTTCTCCTGTAGTTGTATCTAAAATGTTGACCGATAAACCTTGGGACGAAGGGAATATATCGACTGAATAACTTCCAAAAGTGTACGAACCTACAGACAGACCATCTGTTCCAAATTGCTGTTTATAAAGTGAGCTTGAGATCTGACTTAATAACTGGGCATTCAAACTTGCTTTAAATTGCTCCAGATCTGTTTTTTGTGGTGTGACTGCTGTTTTATCTTTTAATTTATTTTGAGAGTCAGCGCTGCTTAAGAGCCACTGATAATTAAAAGTATCACCTCCAAAAGCTGGATTTACAGGCTTGTAAACCAACGCTTGTGATCTGATAAAGGGTGAAAACAGAATGAATAATACGAGGCTTAAAATAAATTTCATGACCTTAATAATAAAATTAATACTGAGTGAAATATTTGCGTTGTTTTTCTAAATCTTTCAAATAATAAATAGTCGCATTGATTGATTCCTGAGCTACAGCTTCTAAAAATTCATCGTCCGGTCGCACTAAAAAATCATAAATAACTTCATTGTCTATCCAGACAGTTATTTTTGTATTTCTTCCAAAACTATATTCTTCAGTTATAACAACTATTTTTTTTGCATTTATTCCAATGTCATTGTATTTGTAATAATACTTATCGTAAAAATCTTTTCCCATTTTGGTCTTCGTATCATCTGTTACGATACCTCTTAACTCAAATCCGTCAACGGGCATAATTATTACATCATCTTTTTTTTTTCTTCACCCAGAACCACTCTGTCTTTTGCTACTATTTCTTTGTTTTCGTCATAGAATAATAGTAACACAATAACCTCATCGTCTGTACTCACATTTATTTGTGTGGTTGACAATTTTTTAACTTCATTTGGTTCTAGTGTAAAAATTCCCACTTGGGAGTTATTAGACTGATTATTACTTTTATCATTATTTTTTATTACAGATAATCTATAAGAAGCACTTTTAAGAACATCGGTAAGGTTTTCTGCCGTTCCCGTGATTTTAAAGTTATCTTCTATTTTCTCGATGTCTATTTTTGCTTTTATCTGATTTTGAGGAACCGAAACCTGTCCGATCAAAACAGAACTAAAAAACAAAAAACCCAAGAGTATGTATCTGAATAAAACTTGCATTTCTTTTAGTTTAATTTGTTTAATATAATGACTGAAGCTCCATTTCCGGTTTGTGTAATTTTCATATCTTTTGAAATAGAATTTGAGCCATAACTTTGTATTTTTTGATCGTTCCCGTTTTGAATCATCTCTGTTTTTATGTCAAGATTTGTTCGAAAGGAATAATCTGAAATACTATTGTTTTTTCCTTGTTGGACGATATTCTGAGATATTGTTTTAGCATCTTTAACTAATGATAGCTCATTGAAATCTCCTTTTTGAAAAACCGAAACATCAATTTTTGAGGCATCAACTTCTGCTCTGGCTCTATTGTAATCGCCTATTTGCTGAATTATTACGCCTTGCGAAAATTGCTGCACTTGTTGTAACTGTAATTGATCTGTGTTTTTTTTATTAATTGATGATACTATGCTTAAAGCTGTATCTTTAGAATCAAACACAGAAGAACTATAAGGCTTAAATCCTGAGGCATCTTCTTTTTGTTGTCCTATGACTGACACAGAAAAAAGTGATAAAAGAAAAATATATAAAAAGCTAGTTTTCATTTTTCTATGATTTTAAAACATAACAGCTAAATAGAATTTAGCTGTTATGTTTAAATATTTTCAGTATCATTACATTAATTACTTTGAATCACATTAGATAAATTGGCATTTCCTTGTTGCAACACAACACTTACATTTCCTGTAGAAAAGAATGATGCAGCAGTTTGTGTTCCATAAGATTGGTTTCCATTACCTTCTTGCAGTACATTTTCAATATTTCTGTAACCAGTTTGATTAGAGTTAGCTAAGTTGTTATCTCCAAATTGGAAGTGGTTAGAAACGTTTTTAGAAGCAGCAGTAGCAAAAGCTCCACTAGTTTGAGTTTGATTTGATTCGTTGTTCAAACCTCCTTGGCTTGCATAAGCTTCACCATAGCTTCCTGTTTGTGTTTGAGTTGCTTTGTTTTTTCCATGAGGAGAAGCCGGAATTGCAGTTGTCAAAGGAGCCATACCTGTAAATACAGCCGCAGTTGGCAATGTATTTCCGCTTGTTCCCTGGTCAATTGTTGCTTTGTTGTGTTTTCCGGTTTGTGTTTGCGTTGCTTTATCTTCTCCTTTTAAGTTACCTGTAAAAAGACCATAAGAAACATTTGTTTCATCTTGCCAGATAGTTGCCTCATTTTTGTCCCCAACCTGAGTTTGGTAAGCTTTATTTCTCCAGTTGTTTTGAGAGATAAAAGCATTGTTTTGTTCTCCATCTTGTACTACTTCTGCTAAGTTGTCATGAGAAATGTTAATACCAAGAATTGTCATTTGAGATGGATTTACACCTTGATAAACTTGTGAAGTATTATCCCAATCCATTTGTTTTACACTAGAACTTTGAGCAGTTCCAATTTGATGAACATAAGCATCCTGACTAGAGCCTGTCTGGTTCACATAACTTGAGTTTGGAGCAATAGTTCCTGGTAGAATTTGTGCGCTTCCAATTGCACCAACAAAAAGCATCGCGGAGATACTTAAAATTACTTTTTTCATAATAAATATATTTAATTGGTTATTAATACAAGTTATTATGTAGGTCAGTATGATTGGGGAAAATCAAGCTTCCAAAAATGTCATTTGAAAATGAAACATTAAAGTTTCTTTTTCTCTTTCGCAGAGCCAAAATTAGAAAACTTCTCGAAATCAAAATAAAGTACAAACAGCTATTTTACAAGAGCTTAACTACTTTTCGATGAAAGGTAAAACTATCTCGATGAACTACTGCAATCCGAAAAAACATTCATACGAAATAGGCTACATATTACAATTTATTTACAATTACCCTAAAACATTTGTTAAATTAAAACTTCTTTAAGCTTTATTTTAACATAATCACAAAAAAAGCCCATCTTTTTAAGACGGGCTTTATAGCAATGTTTTGTAATTGTTATTTTGTAAACAACAATTCTCTGTATTTAGTTAAAGTCCAACTTTCGTCGTCTACTAATAATTCTAATTTGTCGCAATGGTTTCTAATATCTTCAAAATATGGTTTTACTTTATTGCAATATGTTTCTGCCATTTTTTGAGCGTCGGTTAATTGATTTGCTTTTTTTCTTTCATTTGTCATTGCCAATACTTTAGAATTTATTCCCTCAATATGTCCCGAAATTTCTTTGATTAAAACGATTTGCTCTTTTGCAATGGTTTCAAATTCTTTTCCGAAGATTTCTTTTAATCCTTTTACATTTTCGATTAAAGTATTTTGGTAACGAATAGCTGTTGGAATCACATGATTTCTTGCAATATCTCCTAAAACTCTTCCTTCAATCTGAATCTTTTTAGTGTATTCTTCCAATTCTATTTCATAACGTGCTTCAGCTTCAACATGATTTAAAATTCCTAATTCCGAAAATAAATCTAACGATTGTTTCGATACTTTGGCTTTTATAGCTTCCGGAGTGGTTTTAAAGTTGCTTAAACCTCTTTTCGCAGCTTCTTTTTCCCAAGCTTCGCTATATCCGTCACCTTCAAAAAGTATTTTTTTAGATTGTTTGATGTATTCTCTCAGAACATTAAAAATTGCATCGTCTTTTTTCATGTCTTTCGACTCGATCAATGAATCAACTTCTGTTTTGAAATCTCTTAATTGTTTAGCCACAATTGCATTCAAGGTTGTCATTGCATTCGAGCAGTTTGCATTTGAACCAACGGCTCTAAACTCAAATTTATTTCCTGTAAAGGCAAATGGCGATGTTCTGTTTCTGTCTGTATTGTCAAGAAGTACGTCTGGAATTTTACCAACTACATTTAGTTTTAAATCTGTTTTTTCTTCCGGAGATAATTTTCCTGTTGTAACGCTTTCCAATTCAGATAAAACTTTTGTCAATTGTGCTCCTATAAATACAGAGATAATTGCCGGCGGCGCTTCGTTTGCTCCTAACCTGTGATCGTTACTTGCTGTTGCAATCGAAGCTCTTAATAAAGTTTCGTAATCGTTAACCGCTTTTATAGTATTAATAAAGAAGGTAAGAAATTGCAAATTGCTCATTGGCGTTTTACTCGGACTCAATAAATTAACTCCTGTATCTGTTGCCAATGACCAGTTATTGTGTTTTCCTGATCCGTTTACTCCTTTGAATGGTTTTTCGTGAAATAAAACTTTAAAATCATGACGCTCAGCAACTCTTTGCATAACATCCATTAATAAGGAGTTGTGATCTACGGCAAGATTTGTTTCTTCAAAAATTGGCGCTAACTCAAACTGATTTGGCGCAACCTCATTATGACGTGTTTTTACCGGAATTCCCAATAACATACATTCTTGTTCTAAATCTCTCATATACGTTAAAGCACGCGTTGGAATAGATCCAAAATAATGATCGTCTAATTGTTGTCCTTTTGCAGAAGTGTGCCCTAATAAAGTTCTTCCCGTCATCATTAAATCCGGACGCGAATTTGCTAATGCTTTATCGATCAAAAAGTATTCTTGTTCCCAACCTAAAGTCGCAGTAACTTTTTTTACATTTTTATCGAAATATTTACAAACTTCTGTCGCAGCTTCATCCATAACTGACAAAGCTCTTAATAACGGAATTTTATTATCTAAAGCTTCTCCTGTATATGCAATAAAAACAGTTGGAATACATAAAGTTGTTCCATATATAAAGGCTGGAGAAGTTGGATCCCAAGCCGTGTAACCTCTTGCTTCGAATGTATTTCTGATTCCGCCATTCGGGAAACTTGATGCGTCCGGTTCTTGTTGTACTAATTGTGCTCCGCCAAATTTTTCTACAGGATCGCTTCCATCATAAGAAGTTTCAAAAAAAGCATCATGTTTCTCTGCAGTTGTTCCTGTAAGAGGCTGAAACCAGTGTGTATAATGTGTAACACCTTTTGATAAAGCCCATTCTTTCATTCCCATGGCGATATAATCTGCCAGTTTTCTGTCTATTTTAGTTCCGTGCTGAATTGCATCTCTAACTCCTTTTAAAGCATCAGAAGTCAGGAATTGCTTCATTGCTTTTTCATTAAACACATTTGAACCAAAAATGTTAGATTTTCTATCTATTTCTTCAAAATGTACCGGCTTTCTTGTAGAAGCTTCTTGTAAAGCTTGGAAACGTAATGTTGACATGTATATAAGTTTAAAAATTCGTAATAGTTTTCATTAAAAAAAGAGGAACAAATATAAACAATAAAAAGACCTGTTTAAAAGATAAATTTCAGAAAAATAGGCGACGATTTTTCAATAGAAGAAGCTTTTTACAAAGAATAATGAATCGTAACTGTAGAAATATAACAAAAGACCTCAGTATTATTCATTAAATAAACATTTTTTCATAATTTCTTAACCGAGAAATTCAAAAATCTACCGTAATTATTACGAATTTATTTTTTAAAGGTGTTAAAAATTGCTTTTTATAAAATATACCCCTAACAAAATTGCGCTTCTCTAAAAAATTATACTCCACTAAACAAAATAGCCCCCTAATTTTCGGGACTAAAAAAATAAATCTATATTTGACCCAACGAAAAAAACAAAAAAATTAATTTATATTATTATGGCTAAAATTAAGTTAGAGTACATTTGGTTAGATGGATATGAACCAACTCAAAATCTTAGAAGTAAAACTAAAGTTGAAGAACACGAAAATTTCAAAGGAACATTAGAAGAACTTGGAAACTGGTCATTTGATGGTTCGTCAACAAAACAAGCCGAAGGTGGATCTTCAGACTGTCTATTGGTTCCTGTTGCAATTTACCCTGATCCAACTCGTATCAATGGATATATTGTAATGTCAGAAGTTATGTATGCTGACGGAACTCCACACCCTTCTAACGGTAGAGCTACAATTGATGATGATAATGATGATTTTTGGTTTGGTTTCGAACAAGAGTATTTCATCATGGATACTAAAACTTTATTGCCATTAGGTTTCCCTGTTGGAGGATATCCTGCTCCACAAGGTATGTACTACTGCTCTGTAGGTGGAAAAAACACTCATGGAAGAAAATTAGTAGAAGAGCATGCTGACTTATGTATCGCTGCAGGACTTAACTTTGAAGGTATTAACCAAGAGGTTGCTTGCGGACAATGGGAATTCCAATTATTTGCTAAAGGTGCTAAAAAAGCCGGAGACGAAATTTGGGTTGCTCGTTACTTATTAGATCGTTTGACTGAAAAATATGGTTACTATATCGAATATCACCCAAAACCACTAGGAGATACTGACTGGAATGGTTCTGGAATGCACGCTAACTTCTCTAACGAAGTATTAAGAACATGTGGTTCTAAAGAAACTTACGAAAAAATCTGTGAAGCTTTCCGTCCTGTTGTTCAAGAACACATTGCGGTTTACGGAGCTTATAACGAACAACGTTTAACTGGTAAACACGAAACTGCTTCTATCCACGATTTCTCTTATGGAGTATCTGATAGAGGAGCGTCAATCAGAATCCCTTTATATACTGTTCAAAAAGGATGGAAAGGATATCTTGAAGACAGAAGACCAGCTTCAAACGGTGATCCATACAAAATCGCTGCAAGAATTATCAAAACTGTTAAATCAGCGCTATAATTCTAAGCCTAAATTATATTTTAAAAAGTGCCATTTTATCGATGGCACTTTTTTTTTGCCGTAATTTTGTTATTTCGATATCTATATTTTTTTTTCAGGAGCTAATCCCGCTATCCGTTACAATCTTTTGTTCCGAACCCCGGAACAAAAGGATTTCCACTTCTATCGGGGCTAGGGCAATCGTTTTCATAACAATATTTTCGTTTAGTTTGGTATTTCTCTTCCGTCAAATTGTACCATCGATACCTTTGTCAAAGTTTAAAACTTTGACAAAGGTTTGCGTAATCTAAATATACCTCAATCTTGTCATTTCGACAGAGGAGAAATCTTCGCAAGTAACTCGACAAAGATTGGCGATTTTGATTGCGGAGTTTCTAGTGTGATTTCTCCCTTCGGTCGAAATGACAAAAAATATGCAGAATAACTTTGATCACAAACCTTTGTCAAAGTTTAGAACTTTGACAAAGGTCACATCAACATCAAACCTAACAGGTTTTTAAAACCTGTTAGGTTTACATTTCGACCTCGCCCAATGTGACAAACCATAAATTTTAAGGTTATTTATACTAATAAATTTTTAAGTTAAACTTCAAAAACTATCTTTGTAGATCATTTAAAAAAAGTATCATGATAGTCTGGATTTTGTTTTTATTAGCAGTAGTTTTTATCCTTGCTTTGGACTTAGGTGTTTTTAATAAAACTCCTCATATTATTAGTACCAAAGAAGCAAGTAAATGGACCTTGATTTGGGTCACATTATCCTTTCTGTTTTCTGGCGTAATCTACTGGCTTTATACTACAGATTATATCGAAAATCCAGATAATCTAAAACCAGCCCTAGCTTCTATGAAGTTTATCACCGGTTATTTGATTGAACTATCTTTAAGCGTTGATAATATCTTTGTAATTGCAATTATTTTTGCTTCTTTCAAAATACCACAAAAATACCAACACCGCGTTTTATTCTGGGGAATCCTGGGAGCTGTAATCTTCCGTGGATTAATGATTTTCTTTGGAGTAATGTTGATTAATAAATTTACATGGACCACTTATTTATTTGGTGCATTCTTAATTTTCACGGCTTTAAAAATGTTATTTTCTGGTGAAGATGATGATTTTCAGCCAAAAGATTCTTTTGTATACAAAACACTTGGAAAAATCATTCCGATTACATCAGAAATGGATGGAGAGAAATTTTTCATCAGTACAAAAACGGCAAAAAAAGCAGCGACTCCTTTATTTGTAGCTTTGATTGTTATCGAAGTTATGGATGTTCTTTTTGCAGTAGACAGTGTTCCGGCAATTCTAGCTATTACATCAGATCCGTTTTTGGTATTTAGTTCTAATATTTTTGCCATTTTAGGTTTACGTTCTATGTATTTCTTCCTGGCGAATATGCTGGCAAAATTCAGTTTCTTAGAATATAGTTTAGTCGCTATTTTGGCTTTCGTAGGATTGAAAATGATTCTTCATGATTTTATTCACGTTCCGGAATGGGCTTCTTTAGGATTTATTGCACTTTCCCTTTTAGTAGGAATTTTGGTTTCTCTAAAATTTGGAGAAGAAAAAACACTTACAGATTCAGATAATGAATAATTTTTCTAAAATTTATACATATAAAAAGGAGATCATCATGATCTCCTTTTTTTTTGCGCTCTTAATAAATTCAAAATTAACAAGATAGTTAAAATATAAGATAATTTCTATATTTTAACTATTTAAAATAAGATTATACGTTATTTATAAGTATGTTTATCCCATTATAAATATTTTAAAAGCCTTTATCATGAGACAAAATTACATCTATCTCTTTTTCCTCTTCTTATTCACTACACTTTCATTTGCACAAAAAGTTACAATTACACCAACAGCTGTAAATGGATCCAATGTCAACGCCGGACCAATTAACCTGGCTTCTGTACCTTACTCTACTATTTCGTTAAGTGTTAAAGTAGAAATTCCTGCTGGCGCCGCAATTGGAGACCAAGGCACTATAACGATTTATTATCTCAACTCTGTCGCATTAGGAGCAAATATTGCTACTGGAGGAAACGGAGGAGCATTATATTTTGGTGGCGGGAAAGTCGCCACTCGAAGCTTTACTATAAACTTAAGCTGGGGAGATTTTCAAACTTCCGGCGGTTTCATTTATGCTGAATACAAAAACAGCAACAGCGCATCTGCAGCAGCATTTAAAAGCTCTTATCTTTCTGTAATAAAAAACCCAACAATGACCTCAGGAACTACTGTGAATCCTCCTGCAGATGCTCCAAACCCAACAAAGATTCCAAATACTTTATGTTGTAACCAAACCGTTAGATTAGGAGAAAAACCAGCACCTATAACTGGCACAACCTATCTAAATCCTTATCAAAATATGGCTTATGGCATCAAATCGTCATGGACAGCGAATGGACTTGGTAGTGTTAGATTTATTAGTAATGATCGCAGCACTTTAAATATTGACCATATGACAGAACTAGGTAAATTTACAGTTACAAGAGGTATTGCATATAACTACGATAGTCAATATCCAAATAAAAGTAACGCGGTAACTATTACTGTGGTTCCGTCGCCGATGATATCAAATGAAATTTCAATTAATGCTTCTGTTGACGGAGATGGATTTGCAGAAATTATGAACACGAATCCCAAAGATATAATAGGACAAATATCTTCTATAAATTTAAGTAAATTACAAGATCCCTATTATACTCCAAAAAGAGGTGATATTTCAGCAAATATCGAAAAATACGAATGGGAATATAGCAAAAAAAGTGGCCCTTCAGAAGGAGCGAATGACTGGATTTCAATACCAAACGAAAATCAAATTTCATTAAGTATAAATACACTTCCAGATGTAAGCACTTTAAAGGATAACTTTTATTTAGTAAGACGAATTGCGATCTACCAAAATATAAGAAGTGCGAGCAATGCTTTAAAGATTGTCATTAGAACCATCAGAAACAATAATACTATTTGTTGCGATCAAGCATTAAAAATATTATCAGAAAATGAAACTGAAAAACCTACTTTAATTATAGGCTCAGATGCTATTTCTAGTAAAAATCAATCATTATTGTATCAGTGGCAAAATCAAGTAACTAATGATCGTCAAAATCCTATTGGAAATTGGACAAACATTAAAGGAGCAACATCAAAGGATTACCAGCCTGAAGCTTTACAATCAATTACTGTTACTAACGGAAGAATTAGCACAACGCAAATTCCAACATACAACTATAGACGAATAGCACAAACTAGTTACTATAATGGTGGAGAAATATCTTACAGCAACGAAGTAAGACTAACCCCTTCATACGGAGACACTTCCACTTCACCTTCCTTAATTAAAATTTATCCAAATCCTGCGACATCAATTTTAAATATTGAAAACACAAATACAAACCCAAGAACATATGGAATCAGTAACTTCGATAATATTCACATTACTATTGTAAATATTTTAGGAGTTCCAGTACCTTCTAATTTCTCAATAATAAATCCTAATTTGATAACTGTAAATGTTTCAGATCTAACCCCTGGAACTTATTTTATAAATATCGAAAGCAATACTGTAAACAACAGAAGTGGTGGATACAATGAAAAATTTACATTTATTAAAAGCAATTAAATATTAATCATAAAAAAAAGGAGATCTTACGATCTCCTTTTTTTTAGTTTAATGCAAATTGATTACAATTTCACACTTTTAACATTACTATCATCAATATTATATTTTTTGATAACTGCATTATAATCTGAGTAATCTGCTTTATTAACAGATTTACCAGTTCCAAGTTTTTCACCAGGAACAATAACAATTCTAAATACTTGATTTTGAGTCCAATCAGAAGACAATGTATTTAATGGAAAATCCGCCGCAAGCCAAATACTCACATCATTTACCGTAAAATCGTAATTAAAATCTAATGCCCCGCCATCACTCATATAATATGTTTGAGGCATTAATCTCCAAACTTTATTTCCATTATTAATTTCATACAGATGATAAACTAAAACAACATCATATGGGTAGATCTGTGCACTAAAAGGAATTACTACAGAGTATCCAGTAGGGTTAAAATCTACTTCTCGCTCAATAACTGGAGCCAATACTTGATCTCCCGGAGGCCCTTGTGGCCCTTCTGGTCCTTCACAACTAGAAAACGCAATTAGTCCAACGACTGCAAAAAGTGTAAGTATCTTTTTCATGATATTTGTGGTATTTATTAATTTTTAGAAATTTTATATATAAAGATATTCCAAAAATCAAACCAAAAAAAATATTTTACGCAGTTAACGTTGAATTTTTCCGTTATTTTTTTACAACTAACTGATTTTTAAGCAATATTTTATTAAAAAATAACACATGATATGGTAATGAATTCTCCCAGTAATCCCAGGTATGAGCTCCGGGACGTTCTGTATAATCGTGTTCTACTTTGTTATAAACCAATCTTCGGTGTAATTCTCTGTTGGGTTCTATTAAAAAGTCATCAACTCCACAATCTATAATTAGTGGTAATTTGTTAGCTTTAATTTTATCGAGCATATTCATAACCGCATATTGTGCATACATTTCTGAGCTATCGCTTTTATCTCCAAAAACCGGCTGCATTAATTTCACCACCTGAGCCGAGGAATCTCTATTAAGCATTACGCTCATATCAACCGCGCCGCTCATACTTCCGGCAGCACAAAACAAATCAGGATGTTTGGCCGATAAATACAAAGCGCCATGACCTCCCATCGAAAGTCCTGTAATAACTCTTCCACTTCTATTGCTTATGGTTCGATATGTTTTATCTACTTTCTGAATTACTTCCTGCGTAATAAAAGTCTCAAACTGACTTCCTTTATTTACAGGACTATCCAAATAAAAACTAAACGTTTCGCCTTCAGGCATTACAATAATAATATTGTATTGATCTGATAGATTTTGAACTAGTTTTTTATTGGGTGTATTTTTTAACCAGTCGCTAAAATGCCCGTAAGCACCATGCAATAAATACATAACCGGATATGTTGTTTTGCTTTTAGCATACGAATTTGGCAACACAACAGCAGCTTTGTAGGTTTTGCTCATTGCTGTACTGGCAACTTGTAAAGTATCTACTTTTGCTGCATAACTCAAGGAAGAAACGCACAAAAGAACCGTAAATACAAGGATCTTAAAGTTTTTCATATTTATAATTTTCGATTAAGGGTTGTAAATATAGCCTTTTTCCAAATTAATTATATGAAAAATCCGACCAGTTTTTTGCTGCTCGGATTATGAATTTGTGATATTTTTTTGCCCGCGGGTTTTACTGATGGAACGGGTTTTCGCGGGTTTGTTTTTCGCCACGAATTGCACGAATCTACACTAATGTGTAACGGATATTTTTTTGCCCACGGGTTTTACGGATGGAACAGATTTTCACTGGTTTGTTTTTTTACCACGACCCGACCGAAAGGAATCGATAAAGCAATTACACAAATTATCACAAATTGAATTAGTGAAAATTGGTGAAATTCGTGGCAAAAAAAGAAAAAAAATCAGCGACAACCAGTTAAATCCGTAAAACTCGTGGGCAATCACTTTAACTAATTATAATCTTGTGTTCCAAACGGTATTGCGAAGCGCTTTTACCTGTATATTGTTTGAACGATTTACTAAAGTGACTGAAATTATTAAAACCACTTTCGTAACAAACCTCATTTATACTCATTGGTTTCTCAGCCAAAAGTTTTGAGGCATGAACCAATCGGTATTCATTTACAAATTCGGTAAAAGTTTTATTTGAAATCTTTTTGAAATAACGACAAAAAGAAGGCGTTGTCATACTCACCAAACGCGAAACTTCATCTATAGCAATTGATTCCTGAAAATGATCTTTCACATAATTAAAAACTACATTGATTCTATCACTATCCTGTGTTTGCAATTCTAATGAAAAACCATCGGCATTTAGAACCGTATAATCATTAGATGAATCTAATTCGTCCAGAATACTCAAAAGCGTCAGTAATCGTTCAAACGGAAGTTGGTTTTCCATCATTTCGATTTTCTCGCCAATACGTTTTTTGGTTTCACCGCCAAAAGCAATTCCGCCTTTAGACTGACTAAAGAGGTTTTGAACCTTTCTCATTTCTGGGGCGATAAAAAAATCATTTCCCAAAAACTCCGGTTTAATATGAATAACGGTTTCGTTTGTGTTTCCCGTTTTTTCGTTCGTAAAGCCACAATGTGGCAAATTAGCACCTATCAAGATCAAATCCCCATTGGTATAATAAGAAACATGGCTTCCTATTTGTCTCTTCCCTGCTCCACCGTTTATAAAAACCAATTCAATCTCCGGATGGTAATGCCATAAATGGGCTTTACTATTGGTCTTTTCGGCGTGTTTAGTGTAGGTAAAAGAACTTCCGTAGGAGTTTGATATCACTTCAAGAGCTGGGGCGATTGTCTTCATGATAATATCTTTAAAAAATAATAGCAAATTTAACAAAAACACCAACAATAACTTAAAATTTAACCTATATCGGTTTCGTAACTGAGAATATTGCACGAAAATAGATTACAAAATAAAATCACAAAACACGATTATTAAGTTATTTTTTCAAGACCCGTATTTTTATCCTTGATTTTTTCAATATATCTCATTTTAAAAGCCGTTTTATAAAAATCTAGTAATTTTTGTAAGAATATTGGATAATTCAAAAAATGTTAATAAATTTGAAAAGGTTAAATAATAACAACTGAATTAACTAAAACATAAAAAATAATTCAAATTTTAACCTATAACGCTTTCGTAAATGAGAATATAGCATCGAAATAGGAAAATACAGTTGTGAAAAAATAATAACATCCGAGGTAATTTAGCATCAGAAAATTAGAAGTAAAATTTAAACAACGATAGTTATGAAAAAGATCTTAAAATTTAGTTTAGTATTTGCAGTGCTTTTTACAGGAATTAGTTCTTATGCAATTGATGGTAATGATAACGGAGGTAATGATTTTAATCTTCACGTATTAAAGAATAACGGAAAAGTAATCACGTTTGCGATGAATCAGATTAAAAAAGCAAACTTGACAATTTACGATAAAGATGGTACTGTGCTTTATTCTGAATCAGCTTCAGGAAAAGACGGAATCTTAAGAACCTTCAGCTTAGAAGAATTTCCAGCAGGAACTTATTTCTTAGAAGTTGAAGACAATGCAAAAAAAGTAAGACACGAAATTACAATTACTGATGAAACTTCGGTTTTATCATCAAAAGCAATTTCATCAGTTTATAAAGCAGGTTCCTCTGCAGACAAAACAAGCGTAGCAGTACGCTAGAAAAGTTTATACTCGCATACAGTATAAAAATGAGGTTAGATAGTTAGTAAAGTTTAAAAACTGTATAGTTTTAGAAACAGCTCTTTGTGGTTATTGAGCTGTTTTTTTTTGCTCTTTACTTTTTTAAACTTTTTTGTTGGAAAGATTTTTTTTACTGCAAGCGCCTTTTTACCGCAAAGCGCGCAAAGATTTTTCTCCTGTATCGTGTTCAGCAAACACAAAGTTCGTAAAGCTTTATCAATATCTGCTTTGTGGTTATTATGATCATTATTTTACCGCAAAGTTCGCAAAGGTTTTTATCCTGTATCGCGTTTAGCAAACGCAAAGTTCGCAAAGCTTTATCAATATCTGCTTTGTGGTTATTGTGATCATTATTTTACCGCAAAGGCGCAAAGGTTTTTATCCTGTATCGCGTTTAGCAAACGCAAAGTTCGCAAAGCTTTATCAATATATGCTTTGTGGTTATTGTGATCATTATTTTACCGCAAAGGTTTTTATCCTGTATCACGTTTAGCAAACACAAAGTTCGCAAAGCTTTATCAGTATCTGCTTTGTGGTTATTGTAATCATTATTTTACCGCAAAGACGCAAAGGTTTTTATCCTGTATCACGTTTAGCAAACGCAAAGCTCGCAAAGCTTTATCAACACAAAGCTTTGCGAACTTTGCGTTTGTATAAGACAACACATATAAAAAAACCCTTGCGCGCTTTGCGGTTAAGACACACAAGTCTAAACAAATATTTCATCAACACAAAGCTTTGCGAACTTTGCGTTTAATATGTGTAATTCATAATAAAAAAACCTTTGCGCCTTTGCGGTAAAAAAAACGCATTTCAGTTAAATATCGCAATCCAATTTTGTAAGAAATACAGATAATTTTACTTTCTCTTAATTCAAACAAAACATTGAAAAATAATAACCGAATTAACAAATACGATAAATATAATTCAAATTTTAACCTATAACGGTTTCGTAAATGAGAATATAGCATCGAAATTGGCAAATAGAGTTGTGAGAATATATTGATTCCATAAGTAATTTAGCATCAGAGAATTAGAACTATTAATTTAAAAACTAAATACCATGAAAAAGATTTTAAAATTAAGTTTAGTATGTGCTGTACTTTTCACAGGAATGAGTACTTATGCAATCGACGGGAATGAAGATTTTAATCTTCACGTAATAAAAACGAATGGCAAAGTGATTACGTTTGCTCTTAATCAGTTAAAAAAAGCCAGTTTAGCAATTTACGACAAAGATGGTATTCTAATTTATTCTGAATCAGCTTCAGGAAAAGATGGAATTTTGAGAAGTTTTAACTTAGAAGAATTTCCACAAGGAACTTATTTTTTAGAAGTTGAAGATAATGTAAAAAAAGTGAGACACGAAATTACAATAACTGACGATGCTACAGTTTTATCAAAAAAAGCAGTTTCATCAGTTTACAAAGCAGGTTTCTCTGCAAACAATTCAGGCGTAGCAGTACGCTAAAAAAGTTTTATACTCTCATAAAGTATAAAAATGAGGTTAGATAGTTAGTAAAGTTTAAAAACTGAATAGTTTTAGAAACAGCTCTTTGTGGTTATTGGGCTGTTTTTTTTGCTTTATACTTAAATGAGTTTAACTGTGTAAGTTTTTTTACCGCAATTTTTTTTTACCGCGAAACGTCTTTTTTACCGCAAAGCGCGCAAAGGTTCTTGTTTTGGTTCGCGCTTAGCAAACGTAAAGTTCGCAAAGCTTTGTCAATACAAAGCTTTGCGAACTTTGCGATTAATATGCATAATCCTTCATAAAAAAAACCTTCGCGCACTTTGCGGTTAAGACACACAAGCCAGACCAAAACTTTCATCAATACAAAGCTTTGCTCCCGATAGCTATCGGGATTGCGTTTAATATGTATAATCCTTAATAAAAAAACCTTTGAGAACTTTGCGGTAAAATTATGTACAATCCAGAAAAAAACTTTATCAATACAAAGCTTTGCTCCCGATAGCTATCGGGATTGCGTTTAATATGCATAATCCTTAATAAAAAAACTTTGCGAGCTTTGCGGTAAAATTATGTGCAATCCAGAAAAAACCTTTTGGTTAAATAATCTAAAAATTTAAAATAATTGTGCTCAAAAAACACCTCTTCTGACGTTCTTGAGCCGTTTTTTTATACCCCTTTTTTAATGACTTTGTTTAAACTTCATTTTTTTGGAAAATTATTCTTAATAATTTCAAAAGACTGATTTTTACGCCATTAAAAAAACACTTCACAAAACATCCACAAGCCCAGTAATTACGTACATAGTTCGGATAAAACACAGAAACATCTTTAATTCAGCAATTTACACACATAAAAAAGTGATTTTTTTGCATAAAATTAAATTTCAATTTGTAGTTTTGGGCGTTCCACAAAATAGTAATAAACAATTAAAAAAGACATGACAAAATTTACCAAAATGGGCTTAGTTGTTGCCTTATTTTTAACAACGATTTTTACTTATGCAATTGATGGAAAAGGTGATTATATTTTGAATATAAGAACCGGAAACGGAAAAGTGGTTAGTTTTGCTATCAACACCGTTGAAAAATCAATTTTCTCTATTTTTGATGAAAATAATAATTTAGTTTACACAGGAGATTCTGCTGCAGACAAATTAGAGATTTCAAAAACTATAAGTTTAGAAGGTTTTCCTGCTGGAACTTATGTATTAGAAGTAAAAGAAAACAGCAAAGTTGTTAAGCACGAAATTAAAGTTGCAACTAAAAAAGTAAAAGCAGCTAAGCTTGACGAAACGGTAAACCAAAGCCCAGCTTTTCGCCGTTAATTTGTCTTTTTTGCATTAAAGAAAAAGCATCAGCGTGGCTGATGCTTTTTTTTATGTCTTATTTTATAAAAAACTCAATTGAATCAATTACAGATTTTCTATTTTACAATTACTGTATAATTAATATCTGATGTTTGACTCTTATAATACGAAACTGCAATATCTTTAATAGCGTTTACTCTTTGCTTTTCAAGACTTACTTCGTCATTGTATTGTTTCATCTGGAAATCCCACTGCTTTTTCTCTTCTGCATTTACTTTTGTTTCTACAGTTTTTGCAATAGTCTGCGATTCTTTAAAACAAGGCGAAGAAGGATCAATTTCAGATAAAATATTCAATGCTCCAACATAATCGTTTGTAGCAATTGTAGTCCTGGCCAATTGCATTTGTTTAGCACAATTCTTTTTCTGATAGCCTTTATAAGCTTCAATTGCTTTTACCTGAACCTGGCTATAGCAACTTACAGCATCAGGAATCGACATTAGCAAACCTAAAGCTTCTTCGTATTGCTGCATTTTTACATATCCGTCAGATTTTTTAAGAAGATCTGCGCATTTTGTTTCGTAATACTTAAAAATCTTCGTTTTACTTTCATCAATAAATTTCTTGTAGGCCGGATCATTTGTCGCTATTTTAGTAATTGCATTTGTAATAGCCAGCTCTTTACTGCTTCCACTGCCTTTAATTGCTTTACTAATTGTCGAAAACAAAATATTACTGTCTACTTGTTTTACAAATAAACTTAATTCTATATTAACAACCGTTATATTCTGCATTCCGCCTTCGACAACGCTGGTTTCATTGATCGCAAATTTTGGATAAATAACAAAATTATTGCTATAACCAGAATCTGATAAGCCTGAAGCAGTAACGATTTGAGAAATTTTTGTATCTAATTTAGAAAGCTGAGAGTCTGTTAGATCCTCCATGTATTCAGGAACAACTACAGATAGAGAAATTTTACCGATATCTTTACTTGCCTGCGCTCTGGATAACAATGAAAAAAATGAGAACATTAATAAAACTAAAATATTTTTCATCTCTATTTATTTGATGGTGATGTAAATAGTACTGCTTTTAATATCTTTTGCCGGTTGTAAACCTAATCCTTTAAAGAATTTAAAAAGTTCAAGAGCAAATTTATTTGGGTTGTAATTATTACCCGTAGCCTGATCTTTTAATGGAATTTTGACATCATCAAGAATCATTTTTAAATCTGTAGTTCCCTGAATGTGATAATTGTTTTTAAAAGCATTTTTTTCCATCCAGGCTTCGATCTGATCTGATAATGGTAAACCATCTGAACCAATTTCTGAAGTCATATTATGCTGAGAACCTGCATCAAAACTAATATCAACAATTACAGACTTACCATTGTTTACAATATCTGTAAATTTAGTTTGCATTACATTTAAGAAATCCTGAATACAACTTTCAACAGCTTTCGAAGCTAATTTATTGTAATCTTCAGTATAAAATCTTCCGCTTTCTCCAACTTTATTGGCCAATGAATTTCCGGTTGAAGCTTCGTAACCTGTCAAAATTAATTTTACTGAATTTCCTGAACCCGACTGATCGATTATAACTTCTGCCTGCACATAAACATCAGCTCCTGACATTTGAACAATTTGAGCTTTTATATCAGTTTGATTATCTGAAGTAAAAACATGATTGTCTTTTGCTGCTTTTAATTTTGCAATAAAATCTACAGTTGTAAAACCTCTGCTATCAAAACCTTCTTTGATTTTTGTTATTGCAATTCTTTTATTTGGATCTTCTTCCAGAACAGTTCTCAAATCTTCTCCTTCTCTTGTGTAAGGAATTACCATTATCTTAGGCTGAACTGTTGCAACTTGTCCGCCGCTATTTGTTGCAGCGTTTTGACTAAATGCAAAATTTGTAACGCAGAACGTTACAAATAAAACAATGTAATGTATATATTTATGTTTCATAAATTTTCTTTTAAAATCCAAACTTGCGGATTATGTTGTTTTGTTCAAGATCTGTACGCAATGCAATCAGATTCACTTTAACATCTAAAGCCTGACTCTTTGCACCACCATTTTGTTTGGCAAAATCTCCCACAGGAATACTCGACATAATGAAAGTTTTATATCTTTTTTGAGCATAGAACTGATCAAAATATTCTTTGTGCTTTTCGATTTCTTCTGATTCATTACTTCCAATTAAAGCACTTTTTTGCTCTGATTCCGGAAGACCTCTAAAAAGCAATACATTGATCGCATTTTTTTCGGCTTCGCTAATAGCATCCTGCTGCTTTTTGCCACTACCAATTGCTCGCATAGTTATGGTTCCAGCATTTCCTGAAACATAATTAACCTGAGGCGTTTGAAGCTTTTTTTGGCCAAAGCTATAATTTACCGAAAGTAAAACCAGAATAATTAAAGCCCCTATTTTTTTTTGTAGCAACATACTCTGTTATTTTACAATTAGTTTACACGTCAATTTTTCTGCAGCATTAAATCTTGCTAAAATTTCTTTTCCACCGTCAGAAACCGTACATTCAGAGAAATCACTTCCGGCAATTTTCACCACTTTTAATTCTCCAATTTGCGACGGATAAGGTTTACCATCAATTAATTCGTTTTTTTCAACGATTAATTTATCCCCTTCTTTAAATCCAAATTCTTTACCACCACTAATTAAAACAGTAGCTGCTGATTCTTTTTTTGTAGTAAGGACTTTACTGATCTTAGTCGTTAATGGAAAGGTTTTAATAAAATACGCGCTCAATTTAGGCTCTATAGATTTTAAAGCTTCGTTTACAGCACTTTCAGGTGATAACATTAGCGGACTAACATCGGTCTGAAAGCTTTCGGCTTCTGTTGTTCTTCCTGATTCTACTTCGTTTACTTTTAAAGTAAAAGCAACACTTGATTTATAACCATTTACGCTTCCGTCTGTATTTTTCATGGCGTAAACGCTCATCTTCAATATATTTCCTATAATTAAATTTTCGGCTGCTAATGTAGCATCTTGTTTTACAGTATTCTTACTATCAAGAAAAGCTTCAGATTTTTGTAATTCCAATTCATCTTTCACTTTTGCATAACTTGTTCTGTCGACAACCGTAAAACGTCTTGAGTTTGTAACGATCTGAACCACTTTCTCTGCAACTGCGCCTGAATATTTAGAGTTAACTTCAGAAGTAAATTGACTCACCCCTATAACTGGTTTTTCTACCGCTTGTGAATAGCCTATTAGGCTATTCATAAACAGTAATAAAAGAAAATTAAAATTTCTCATATTTTAGTAATTTCCTGATGATTTTAAAGTAGAAATAAGATTATTTACCACTTTTAAGTTTAAGTTTAATTCAGGTAAAACTAAAGCCAAAACATCTTTAGAATAGCTCAATGATTTTGCTCCTTTAGGCGCTTGCATCATTCCTGCACTTTTTAAGTCAGTTGAAGCAGTAGCTACAGTTTCTGATGCATCTGAAACTGTTTTTATTTGTTTTGATATATTTAAACCTAAAGCATTAAGTTCGTCCAAAGTTGGTTTTTTTACTGTTACGTCAGCAACACCATCAACAGATTCTCCAACGGTTCTTTTGTACATTTCAGGAACTAATACATTAATTTCTTTTGTTGAAGTTAGCATTTCAGTTGAGTTTGATGCAAGTCCGTCAACACTTGAAATACCAGAAGTTTTAGGAGCACTTAATTTCTCTAGTTTAGCTTTACGTTCTTCAGCATCTTTAGATTTCATCTCTGATTTCAAGACTTCACGTTCTGCTTTTAATTCGTCTTTTGTTTTTGCCTGAGCTAAACAGTTTTGTTGCATTACTAAAATTAAACCAAGGCAAACAGCCGTTTTGAAAAATAACTTTGTAAACATAATTGGTGGTTTTTTTGTTTTTTGAATTCTTACTCTTTAGGATTTTCAGTAACTCCCCGTTTATTTAAGTGGTTTCTGAACTCCACCTTTCTTGCGCTAAAATAATTGGAATCTTTGGAAACATATTACGGATTTCCACATTCCAACTATTTTAAATCATATTTCTCCTAATTCATTTTAACAAAACTTATCCTAAAAAGATTTTTTTATTAAATAAGATATAGCACTAAGAAAGACACATATTTAAATAACCACCTGATTACAAGATACTAACGAATAAATAATCCGAAATTTAATACAACTTCATTTGCAATTTCAAAAGATATTAGGAGTATCAAACTTTTATAAAAAAAATAAAAAAAAAGTCAATTATAGTATTGAATGTATAAAAACCAGAGAAAAAGTGATTCCATTTATATGCCAACATTTTTAAAGAATAATCTCTATTTGTTTTCAAAAAAACATCAATATGAAATATTTAATGCAAAAGCATAATAAAAAACAAAAAAGCATCAGCCGTGGCTGATGCTTTTTTTATGTATCAATCTCTTGAGAATATTATTTCTCCATTTGTTTTTTCGAAATGTCTTTAACATTAAACAATGTAAAAATCTCAAATCATTGCTTTAATTTTTCTAAAGTTTCGAGTAACCAATCTTCGTCTACTTTTTTAAGCTTTTTATTTCTTTTGATCTGTTCTTCGATTAAAAATATAAAATCCTTATCGTTATACTCTTCTATTGCTTCTAAAATTAAGGAACCAGATTCATCTATTTCTAAAAGCTCTTTCTTTAGAATCTTTTTAATATTCTCATCCTTCCTTTTTGCTAAACCAACAATAGCTTCAAGTCTCGCAGTGTTATCGGTATCGTTTATTCTTTCCCACAAAGCTTCTCTGATTATTTGCGTATCGGTTTCAATTTGCGTTCCGATTCCGAAAGTTGCACAATCTCTAATATCCGAATCTTTATCTTTACTTAATTCTATTAAAATATCAATAGTCTTAGTTTTATCAATAGCGAGAATTGCATTAACCAAAGCGTACCTTACAGTTACACTTTTGTGATCTTTATAGACACATATTATATCAATTTGTTTCTCGGTTAAATTTTCATTGTTATGTCCAATTCCGTAAAGTATGGAACTAATTACATTTTTATCAGTTTCGGTTTTGAGTAAATCGAAATATATTTTTAAGATCTCTTTCAAATGCAATCTTGGAAACCCAAATTGAGCCAATATATTTATACCAATAATTTTTTCCTTTATTATTTCTGATTTCGTTAATTCGACGCTTTTTTCAAAAATATCATTATCCTTTCTCCTTCTTAATTCAGTAATAAAGTTCCAATAATTTTTACTCGACTTATTGTTCAAAAGTCTTTCAAATAGTTTTTCATTAGAATAATTAACTAAACTCATTTGGTTTCAGGATTTGTTTTTGATGTGAAATATACAATATAAAAGTATTTGAGTTGGCTACAAATTGTAGTCAACTCAAATTTTATTTCATAATTATAAAAGTTCAATTTTCATACGAACAAAATAATACTCTGTAAAAAATTAATTCATGACGTTGTACTCCGTCAATGTCTTTGACTTTGCGATGCATTTCTAAGCTATGATATAAAACATTTGCATAAGCTTCTTCTAAAGTAATAGGTTTTTCTCTAATTCATTTCGGTAATAATTTTATACAATTCCTGACAATAAGTAAACTTATCGTTTTGCTGATTCCTTTTATTTTCCTGCCCGGCTTCATAAACCGAAATCTGAAATGAAAACAATATTCTAATAGCCATATTTTGGGCCAAAACATTCTTGTTGTCCAGCTTCATCGCATTCAAATCCTTAATTTCTGATTTCCAAAACTTAAAATTAGTTATACTTTTAGACGATTTTAATTCCTGGTCAAAACGAAGCCAAAGTTTTTCTAAAATCTCATTTTCTAAAACCTTAATTTCCTCCATTTTTGCAATTTCATCTTTATACTCTTTCGATTTTTTGATTTCGACAATCTTGGATCTTAGAAAATTGTCTTCATTTGTATTAAAAAAAGTAATTCCTTTTTCGCAGGCATTCACCGAAAGAACAATTTCTTTATTTGCCTTTAAACTATCGGCAATTCGCAAATTTTTATCATAAATTCGTTTGATAATGGTATCATTCTTTGGTCTTATGTTTTTTCGATACGCCTGAATTTCCAACCAGTCAAATGCACGAAGCATTTCAGATTGTTTAGGCCAAACATGCTCTTCATGAGAAACAAAAAGCGTGTTTACAATCCTTGCTTTATCCAGCCATTCTTTATTTTTTATCATTTCCTGATAATTCATATCCTTATCTCCAACCATTCCTGCATACGAGAAATTATTAGACGGAGGTATAAACTTATCGGCACCATTAAATGACGCGCCACAAGCAATAATTCCTTGAAAAACGCCCGTAGATATCCCAAAATAACTCGCTAATCTTGCACCGCCCGAAAAACCCGATATATAAAGTTGTGAAGTATCAACAGCATAGTTTTGCAATACATCATCAAATAATCTATTGGCAATAGAAATATTATTTTGGGTTGATCCATTTTTTAAAGTACTGGAGCAAACCAAAATATAATTATAAGTTTCGGCAGCCAGAATAAAAGGCTCGATCCCTATTTTGCCTCGTGCAGCTGGTTCAAAAATAAAAACCAATGCCAATGGAGTTTTAGCATCGTATTTTTTAGGGAAATATATTGCATACGATTCCGTTGGAGCACTTGCAACTTTAACCGAATCGATAATAATTCCCGTTTGTAAAAATCGCTTATCCTGAGCAGAACCAAAAATCGCAACCAAAAGAAACAGAATACAATAGACAGTGTTTTTCATAACACTAAAATAAAAAAACCTTTCATTTCTGAAAGGTTTTTATTTTTAATTAATAGCAAAACTTTATCATTTAACAATTTCAACCAAAGGCATTTTCCAAACGTTGTTGATTACATCAGGCTCCGGGCCGTAAATTCTCGTAACAAACATGAATTTTTCATTTTTCGGAGTTGGAAGCCAGTTACTTTCTTTATCTTTTCCTGGTGAAGTACTTTGCAAGTAGATAATCAAATCTCCATTAGGTTCATATTTTAAACCTTTACTTTTATTGCCAATGGAATATCTGTTAATAGGATTTGGAACCAGAAAGCGTTTAGGAAGATTATACATCGTGATACTCCAAAAGTATTTTGCTTCCGGAAGTTGATTTTTGCTAAATTTCAAAATATAATTATTACTTCCTAAAAGCGGCTGATTATTACTATCAGTAGCACTTCCGGTATAAACAGCTTCTTCTTTAGTATTTCCATAAATTCCGGCAGCAGCAGCAACTGCGCGATTTAAGTAATTATTTTTGAGCTCTGCTCTTGTTCCAAAAAGATTTCCGAAATCTTTGAGAGTACTTAAACTTGACTCTAATTCTTGTTTTCCTTCTGCGATTCCTTTTTCTATAGCTTTAATAGTTTCCGGTGGATATTTAGAGCTATCAAAAGAAGTTCCGGGCACAATTCCAATTTTTGCAAAACGAATCCTAAGCTCTTTTTCGCTACTGTCTTCCTTTGTGTATTGTAATAATGAATTTAATACATTAATAAATTGCGGTGAACTATAATCACTTTCTTTCCATTCAGGAAGCGGAAGAGCATATTTTTTAACTGATGGCGCCGCTTGGTTCGTATATTCATGCAATGGAATTATTTTGTATTGATTCTGTATTTTTTTCAGATTAGAAACATCAGATGGATCGTGAAGCTGAGTTCTCCCAACCACAAATATTAAATTAGTTTCTGAACGCAAAACTTTGTTAATTCCCTTTGGTGTTTCACCTTTCCAGTCCGATCCTGCAATTAGATATTTTCCGGGATTGTTTCCTGTAACTCTGGTTCCAATATATTCATAATTAAAAGTATAAAGATCAACAAACTGCATTACATAATAGCGGTCGTTCTCAATTTTTGGAACTTCGAGAATAACAGGTTCATCAGAAACATTCAGAGCGGTCATAGAATATGGAGTATCATTATTTATTGTTACTACCAAAGTATCTGCCGGAGTTGCACTCTTTGACGAATTCCAAAACTTATTGAAACCTACATATGTTTTTCCTTTTTTGTCTAATGCGCTTGCATAAATTGTTTTGTAATTATAAAACATTGGATATCCATATATCCACGCTTCTTTTGCAATTGCGGTTATCGAATCTGAAGACGTTACCGCATCTGTAGAATCTTGTTTATCTTTTGACTGATCTTTTTTGCAGCCAGTTATTACTAAAAGTGTTACAATTAAAAAAGTGATAAAATTTTTCATAATTCAGGAAATTTGTTTCACATGAGATCATTTTATTATTTTTTAAAATTAGAATTAAATGAAAAAATTTACTTTTTTTTAATCGCAAATATGGTTGCAAATTATAAGTTGCAACAACTTTTAGTTTTTAAATTTAGAATTGATTACAGTTTCATTATCAAGTTCACCGCAAATTGTAGTCAACCAAACTATTTATTGTTGGAAACATAAAACGTTCAATTTCTGTGGACATTTCAATTTTCGCAGAAACAAAAAAACCTTTCATTTCTGAAAGGTTTTTTGAACTAATATCTTTATTTCTGCTTTAGTAATTTTTCTAAATATTCGATTTTGTCTTTTTCCGCCTGAAGCAAACGCTCGTAAAGATTTTTATTTTCTTCGACAGTTTCCATCAATTTATCTAATGGATTGAAAGTGCAACTATTATTATTACCAAAATGGCTATCCTTTACCGTTTCATTAAAAGTATTAAAATAATTAATCATACCTTCTTCTGAAAAATTTTTAATGGCTTCAACCGTTACACCAAGTGCTTTTGCAACTTCGATAAGTTTAGCTTCATCAATCGTTTCGCTATTTTCTAATGCCGAAACTGCTTGTTGGTTTGTTCCTAAAGCTTGCGCCAAAGCTTCCTGTTTCATATCTCGAAGTTCACGAATACGGCTTATTTTTCGCCCTATATGATTTGGTTTTGTAAGTGTGCTCATAATTCAAAGATAATAATTAAGTCTAATAACTCGTAATCCGTAAAAAACATATTTATCGCTGTACGTCACGATCAAAAATGATTTGGTACAGTACAATCAATTCCTTCCTTCGTCGAGTTAAACAAAAGTAAGATTTTTATTATAATATTTTACAGAAAAATATAACAAGATACAAATTAAAAATATACGCCTTATGGAAACAAATGAAATTGAAAAATTAGCAAAACTTAAAAGATTAACCGCCCAATATTTTACAACTCTAAAACCAACAAAAGACAAAAACACTTATACAGTTCAATTTAAGATTGTCAATTATCTGGAACTAGGTTGCGTCATTACCGATATGCTAAAATTATGTATTCTGGCGCTAGATCACGATATGCATAAAATCGACCAGAAAAAACACGAATCTATAAATGTGAGTTTGATTCTGGAAACTGTTGTGCAGATGTTTCCTTTGGATGAATTTGAGTTTTTGAGTTATGTTGGGGAAATGGTTGGGGAATGATCTTCTGCTGATTTTGGTGGCGTAATTGAATTTTATTTTGATTACGGAAGCAACCGGATTTTGATTACGAAATTTATCGCCGTGGACGGATTAAAATCCGTCCCTACAATCTTTATCATGGACGGATTAAAATCCATCCCTACAATATGTTTCGTTCCTTCGGAACTTTTATGGGACTTCATAGAAATAACCGCAATATTGTCATTTCGACGAAGGAGAAATCTTCGCAAGTAACTCCGCAACGAAAGTTCAATCTTTGTCGAGCTTCTCGTGAGGATTTCTCCCTTCGATCGAAATGAACTGAATGGAATTTTACACTTCTGGTGGTGCGAGCGTCTCGCTCGTGCATATCAATTATAAGTTCACGAGCAAGACGATCGCATTAGCGAGAATTACAAAAAAACATAAGAATATTTTTACTTTTTAAACAAAAAAAAGATACTAATCTAATTTTTGTTCGTACTTTTGAAACAAATGAAAAAATTCTTCTAGAGAAGATCTTTTTTATAATTCATCTATGAAGTTAGTTTCAAAAAAAACTTCCTACATTTAATCAAAGAAATAAACTTATGGCAAAGCCTATTAAAAATACTCCTGTTTTAAAAGGTAAAGAAGCAGTTGACTTTTATAAAACTATCGAATTTAATAAAGATAGAAAAGTTAGTGCCGACTCTTTAGCCAAAATTCGAACTGATGCTGGCTCTTTAAAAGAACTTCTAAAAGTCAATTAATGCCTTTTACAGGATTTTCATTTTTCGAATTAAACCCTACAACAACTATTAAACCTTTTGAGTGTGGTGATATTGATTTGAATAGTTTTCTTAACGATAAAGCAATTCCTTATAAAAAAGATTTACTTGCTACTACTTATTTGCTTGAAAACGAAAATAAAACTATTGCATATCTAAGCATATATAATGATGCTTTGGCTGTTCAGGAAAATCATTTTGCTTCTAAAAATGCTTTTAAGCGATTGATAAAAGAAATTATCAATCATCCTAAACGACATTTGAGACAATTTCCAGCCATAAAAATAGGTAGATTAGCCGTTTGTGAGATTACAAAAAAAGAACGCAAAGGAATTGGCCGAGCTCTTGTAAATTTTGTTATTGATTTAGCATTAGAGCAAAATAGCAAATGTGCTTGTCAATTATTAACTGTAGATGCCTACGAAAAATCACTTGGCTTTTATGAAACATTAGGTTTTAAATTTCTTTCTGAAAATGATATTGGAGAAGATACCAGACAAATGTATTATGATCTTCGACCACTGATGAACACATTAAATGAAGTTTCAAAGTAATTTTTCTTATTAAGCTTTTTTAATTTTTTGCTTCTGCTGAAGCGAGTATTTCGCTCGTGCACATCAACTGAATTTTATTTTTTTTCATGTAATCTTTGCGTTCACGAGTGAGACACTCACGCTCACGGGGAAAGTAATTTCAAAAAGTTTGGATGTATTCCTTCTTTCTCAATTTGTTCAAAAAACTCTTTTACTTCAACAGCAATCATTTTAGTCAATTTCTTTTCAAGTAAAGTAGGGTCAATAAAAGGAAATTGTCTAATAAATAATACTTATTTAACACTCACCCTTTTGAATAATTCATAACTCTTAATGTACTCTATTGGATTTCCATATTTCCAGCTACAAAACCAGCTATATAATCACCAAAAGTTTTACTTATAATTATTGTCTTTTTTATTATTATATTTATGTCTTTACAATTTAAATACTAAAGTAATGAATAATAATTATCAAAATGGTAAACTAATCTTTGGTCACTATGATACATTTGAAAATGTGTTTCCACAAGTAAGAGAGATAAAAGTAACAGTGACTGAAACTGGACGTAATATTTCATCATCACACCCGTCTATTTATAATTTTCGTAATTTTAGAGAAGTCATCAATTGTAGTAACTTAGCTTGTATATCTGGTGGGTTGAAAATCGGCAATATTGTACGTGAGATGATAGAAAATAAAGAAATATTTTTAGAGGTTAATGATTATAAATGCGAAGGCCACGAAAAACAAATAAATAAAATATGTTGGAATTTTTTCAGCTATAAAGTTGAAATAAGCTATAAATGATAATATGAAATTGAAGATAAATTCAACACAAGCAGAAAAAGATAAGTTTGTCGAAAAATTAAAACTAAAATTAAAAAAGTTAAATGATGATTGGAATCAATTATGGGATGAAACTTATGAGAGAGATGTTCATGAAGATGAGTTTGATGAATTAGAAAAGGAGATTGAAAAAATAAAATTCGGAATTCAACTTGGTAGCTATGAAAAATAAACCCGCTTATGAAGTTGAGAGAATTCGCTCAGCGATCAATAATCTTAGCAAACAAAACAAAAAAACCTCTCATTTCTGAGAGGTTTTCCTAAATCTATAAAACAGTAAATTCTACATATTCCTTCTATACTGCCCGCCAACTTCAAACAATGCCGAAGTAATTTGACCAAGTGAACAAACTTTTGTAGCTTCCATTAAATGGTCGAATAAGTTTTCGTTTTTAATTGCGGCTTCTTGTAGTTTGTTTAAATGCTCGTTTACTTTTGCTTCGTGAAACTGGTGTAAGTTATCGAGCATCGTTATCTGATATTGTTTTTCTTCTTCGGTGGCGCGAATTACTTCTGCCGGAATTACCGTTGGAGAACCTTTTGAGCTCAGGAAAGTATTTACACCCACAATTGGGAAATCTCCGTTGTGTTTTAGGGTTTCATAATACAAACTTTCTTCCTGAATTTTAGAACGTTGGTACATAGTTTCCATTGCACCAAGAACTCCGCCACGTTCTGTGATTCGGTCGAATTCTTGTAGAACGGCTGCTTCAACTAAATCTGTTAATTCTTCGATGATAAACGAACCTTGAATTGGGTTTTCGTTTTTAGCCAAACCTAATTCTTTATTAATAATCAACTGAATCGCCATTGCTCTACGCACAGATTCTTCGGTTGGTGTTGTAATTGCTTCATCGTATGCATTTGTATGTAGCGAATTACAGTTATCATAAATCGCATACAAAGCCTGTAAAGTGGTTCTGATATCATTAAAATCAATTTCCTGTGCGTGCAATGAACGTCCGGAAGTCTGAATATGATATTTTAGCATTTGCGCTCTTTCGTTGGCTCCGTATTTGTTTTTCATGGCTTTTGCCCAAATTTTACGTGCCACACGACCAATTACTGAATATTCTGGATCTACTCCGTTCGAGAAAAAGAACGATAAGTTTGGTCCAAAATCGTTGATGTTCATTCCGCGGCTTAAGTAATATTCCACGTAAGTGAAACCATTCGAAAGCGTAAATGCCAATTGCGTAATTGGGTTCGCTCCAGCCTCTGCAATATGATATCCCGAAATCGAAACCGAATAGAAATTACGAACGTTTTTGGTAATAAAATATTCCTGAACGTCGCCCATTAATCTTAGTGCAAATTCGGTAGAGAAAATACAAGTGTTTTGCGCCTGATCTTCTTTTAAAATATCGGCTTGAACCGTTCCACGAACTTGCGATAATGTTTTGACTTTTATTTCATTATAAACTTCCAAAGGCAAAACCTGATCTCCGGTAACACCCAAAAGCATTAATCCTAAACCGTTATTTCCTTCCGGTAAATCACCTTGATATCTTGGTCGTTCTGTTCCTTTTTCTTTGTATATTTTGTTGATTTTAGCTTCAACTTCTTTTTCAAGATCGTTTGCTTTAATGTAATATTCGCATTGCTGATCGATCGCTGCATTCATAAAAAAACCCAACAACATTGGCGCTGGTCCGTTTATGGTCATACTTACAGATGTTAAAGCATGAACCAAATCAAAACCTGAATACAGTTTTTTAGCATCGTCTAAACAACAGATTGAAACTCCGGCATTCCCGATTTTTCCGTAAATATCAGGACGAATATCCGGATCGTTTCCGTATAAAGTCACACTGTCAAAAGCTGTCGACAGACGTTTTGCCGGCAATCCTGCGCTCACATAATGAAAACGTTTATTGGTTCTTTCCGGTCCGCCTTCTCCGGCAAACATTCTTGACGGATCTTCGCCTTCACGTTTAAACGGATACAATCCTGAAGCAAACGGAAATTCTCCGGGAACATTTTCCTGTAAATTCCAACGCAAAATATCTCCCCAGGCTTCATATTTAGGCAAAGCAATTTTTGGGATTTGTAAATGCGATAAACTTTCAGAATGTGTTGCAATCTTGATTTCTTTATCACGAACTTTAAACGAGTAAACCGGATTTTTGTATTTGGCTACTTTTTCAGCCCAATTCAGGATGATTTCCCAATTGTACGGATCTAAATCCATTTTTACTTTATCAAACTGATTTAGTAAAAGATTCAAAAAGATTCTGTTTTCGTTAAGTCCTTCGACTTCGCTCAGGATGACACTATTGTCTTCAATTCCTGCTTTATTTATCTGTGGAATTTTCCCTGAAACCGATTCTATCGTTTTAAAAATTCCGTATAGTTTTTGAGCTACTTTTTGTTGAGAAACCGCAATTTCATCATAAGATCTGTTATTCTCTGCAATTTCAGATAAATAACGTGTTCTGTGTGGCGGAATCACGAAGATTTTCTCGCTCATTTCCTTCGTAATCTGGAAAGTCGATTTTAATTCGGATTCAGTTTTCTCCACAATTTTATCCATAATCGCTTTATAAAGCGTGTTCATTCCTGGATCGTTGAACTGAGATGCAATTGTTCCGAAAACTGGCATTTCATCAGGATTTTTATCCCAAAGATTATGATTGCGTTGGTATTGTTTTTTAACGTCACGAATCGCGTCTAATGCTCCTCTTTTATCAAATTTATTTAAAGCTACAAGATCAGCAAAATCAAGCATGTCGATTTTCTCTAATTGCGTTGCAGCTCCAAATTCCGGCGTCATTACATATAAGGATACATCAGAATGGTCCATAATCTCCGTATCTGATTGTCCGATTCCTGAAGTTTCCAGAATAATCAAATCATATTTTGCGGCTTTCAAAACCTGAATCGCTTCGGCTACATATTTAGACAAAGCCAAATTTGATTGACGCGTTGCTAAAGAACGCATATAAACACGAGGATTATTAATAGCGTTCATTCGGATTCTGTCTCCTAAAAGTGCTCCTCCGGTTTTACGTTTGGAAGGATCGACAGAAATCAATCCGATAGTTTTCTCCGGGAAATCAATTAAAAATCTACGAACTAATTCGTCAACCAAAGATGATTTTCCTGCTCCACCAGTTCCTGTAATTCCCAGAACCGGAATTTTAGAATTGGCATTATTGGTGTGAATCTGATCGAAAACCGGTTTTGCAATCTCAGGAAAATTCTCCGCTGCCGAAATTAATCTTGCAATTGCCGTTGGAGTTTTATTTTCGATATGATCAATTTCTCCGTTTAGTTTATCTCCAATAGGATAATCAGAACGTTCCACCAAATCATTAATCATTCCTTGTAATCCCAAAGAACGACCATCATCCGGCGAATAAATTCTTGTTATTCCATATTCATGTAATTCTGAAATTTCGCTTGGCAGAATTACTCCGCCTCCGCCACCAAAAATCTTGATATGTCCTGCTCCTTTTTCATGCAGCAAGTCATACATATATTTAAAATATTCGTTATGTCCACCTTGATACGAAGTCATTGCGATTGCATTTGCATCTTCCTGAATAGCTGTATTCACAACTTCTTCGACACTACGATCGTGACCTAAATGTATTACCTCAACTCCCGTTGACTGAATAATACGGCGCATAATGTTGATGGCAGCATCGTGTCCGTCAAAAAGTGAAGCAGCGGTTACAATTCTTACTTTATTTTTAGGATTATATGGTATTTGTTGTTCCATTTTATGAATATGATAATTTTAAGGGAGCAATTTACAAAATATTTTAATATTTGATTACTGCTATTGCTTTATGTTAACAAAAAAAAGAATGTTTTTTTGATTTACAAGGGTAACAATCGAAATCGTTATCGTATATACATTATATAAGTCTTATTGAAATAATCAGAACATGGAAATTTCGCAACATTTAAATTAAATCTAACAACTTGTTTAGCAGTACCATAAAGTAATTTAGCAGTGTAGAAAAGCCCCAAATTTTTACCAAAAACTTCCTAAAAGAACAATAACGTAAAAATTTAAAATAAAATGAAAACATTATATCCTTTCGCCATAATTTTAGTCGTAAGTTTCTTTACATCATCTTTTAATAACCTTGATAAAGATGAAGTAATTACCAAAAAAACTTCCGCTGACATTTACAAGAATACCACTGATAAAAATGATGATGTAGTTGACACAGAAATACTAAATGATTTCTTTAGAAGATATTCTGATTTAAAAAAATACCAGGACGATGTGATCTCTTTATACAAAAACAGATCTTACGGAACTATTTGGTATAAAAATGGAAAAGTAACTGAATTTGGAAATCAATTTTACAAAAAATTAAGCAGTTCTGAAAAAGAAGGTTCAAAACTTGATTTTCCATACAAAGCAGAAGTTAATCAGATTTTTAACGAAACTTCAACTGAAAAACTTTCAAAAACAGATGCTGATATGCTATTAAGTGCAGCATTTATTGTATACGCTAATCATGCAATCGAAGGAAAAAAAGCAATTTCATACGAAACTTTATTAGATTCTTTAATGACTCAACCTACTTCATTAGAGAAAAATAATGCCGGGGTTTCAAATCAATATGACAAACTTCAAAGTGCTTTAAAAAAATACAAAAACATAGAAAAAGAAAACAACTGGAAACCTATCACAACAGAAACTCCTTATAAAGATATCAGACCTGATGCAAAATCAATTACAGTCGCTCAAATTAGAAACAGATTGTTTGTAATGGGGGATTTGAAAAATGATTCTAAAAGCGATGTTTACGATCAGGAATTAATGGATGGGGTGATGAAATATAAATTGAGAAATGGTTTAAAACCAAATTACATTATTAATGAGGATAATATTAAAGACTTGAACACCCCAATTGCGGATAAAATCAAAACTTTAATGATCAACATAGAACGTGCTAAAACTACTTTGCCACAATTGTCTAAAGACAAAGAATATATTATGGTAAACGTGCCATCATTTGAATTGGTTTATGTAAAAAATGGTAAAATAGAATTGACTTCAAAAGTGTTTGTAGGTTCTCAATTGACCAAAACAACGATTTTTAACGGTACTATTGAAAAAGTTGTTTTTAGCCCTTATTGGACTGTTCCTCAAAGTATTGTTGACAATGAATTGAAATCAAAAATTGCTGCTGACAAAAACTATCTTGCAGAACATAACATGGAAATCGTAAATGGTCAGGTAAGACAAAAACCGGGTCCGGATAATTCATTAGGTTTAGTAAAATTTATTTTCCCAAATCCAGATGATATTTATATGCACGATACGCCTGCCAAAACATTATTTGATTTCGAAAAAAGAACTTTTAGCCACGGTTGTGTGAATGTAAATAAAGCCAAAGAACTGGCAATTGCAATGTTAAAAGATTATCCGGAATGGACAGAAGACAGAATAACAAAAGCAATGGATGGTACTGAAGAAACTACTTTTAAATTGCCAAACAAAGTGCCTATCTATATTACCTATTTTACTTCATGGGTAAACGAATCCGGGCAAGTAAGTTTCTTTCAGGATGTTTACGACAGAGACAGCGATTTAAACAACGTTATTACTACTCCCGCAGAAGTAGCTTCAAATTAAGATATTAAATTGGTATATTAATAAACTGAGAACTGTACAGAATTAGCTTTTTGTACAGTTTTTTTATTTTATTTCATCAGACAAAAAAAACCTTCAAGTATTAATTTTAAAACTTTTACAGAATAAAAAAACGACGAAACAATCTGACCTTTGTACTATAATTAATACCACTATTATAATACAAAATCAATTTATCATGAAAACAGAGAATATCGAAGGATTAACACTTTTTGAAATAAATTTATTGATCCAACAAGGCGGAAGATTTATAATGTTTCCAAATTTAATGACTAAAATAAAAAGCTCAACTATTTATTTTATTCGTCCTGAAGAAAGTAAAACCAAGTATATAATAAAACACTTTCTGAAAAACATATTACAAAGCTGGCGCACATTTCCTTTAAGACCAATGTATCTGTCAAAATCTTTATTTTATTTAGCAATTGGAGGCAGCGATTATACACATAAAATTTTAGCTGATTTAAAGCAAATCAATCCTGTTTATAATCCTAATTTATATTGTTTACAATACGTTTAAAATCCTATTTTATATAATTCGAAAACGAAAACGCCTTTTTTGTCTCAAATCATTATTTTATTAGCAATAAGCTAAAATCATGCAAGTTAATTCGGTTTATAAATTCTAAATTATATTGCTCACAATACGTTTAAATCCTACTTTTTATATTAATTCGAAAGCGAAAATATCCTACTATATTTTCGCTTTTTTTATTTATAGAATCCTCTATTCAAAGAAAAAAGCATATTAATTCCTTTTCATTTATCGAATAAAGATGTCTTAAAACAACATATTTTAAATCTTTTAAGAACTATTAGCAAAATCAATCAAAATACATTTGCGAATATTTTCTTATAATTTAAAATGAAAAAGCAAGTTTTAATTTTTAGCCTCGCAGTTATTTTATTTTCTTCCTGTAACAAACAGGCATTAACTGAAGATTACTCGGAACTTGAGAAAACGATTACATCACCTAAACCTCCAAAAGTTAGTGGTCCTCCGCGCATCTTATTTATAGGAAATAGCCAGACTGAATATTTTGTAAGTGCTCCAATATTATTTAAAGAATTCTGTAACGCGAACAATCAACCAGTTAATATTGATCAATTGATAACCGTTGGAGTTTCACTTCAAAAGGTTTATGAAACAAACAAAACAGAAGCTAATCAAATTTTTTCTAATCGGGATAAGGATGGCAATTATTTCGATTATGTCATTCTTCAGGAATCAACTGTCATAGCTCTATCTGAGGTTGAGAAATACAGGGCAAATGTAAAAATGATTGTTGAAAAAATACATAAAAACAGTCCGGGTGTTGCCATCTATATTTATCAGGGAATATCTCCACTTTCATACACTAATTCTAATTTTATAACATCTCATAATAAACTACGCAAAAATGCTATTTCGGTTATGAGCTTTATAAAAAATGCAGGTTTATTAAAAATAGGAGATGCTGTTAAAGATGCCTATGATGGAAAAAATGGCTACAGCTATCTGGTTCAAAACAAAGACAATCTGCGTTATGGAAAACATACGCTTCACCTTATAAACGATGGCGGATTCCTGCAAGCTAATTTACTATACACTACTATCTTTGATAAGAAACCAATCATTCCTAAAAAACTTTTGCTAATTGCAGGAACCAGATATTATGATTCTACTCGAAAACAAGAAGTTAATGAAGCGATTAGCAACCCGGAAGCTTTACAAGAAATAGCCTTTGATAATAAGTAGCTTAAATTTATTTAGCAATTGGAGAAAGCGATTACATATATCCCATTTTTAGCTCATTTAAAGCAAATCAATCCTGTTTATAATCCTAATTTATACTGCTTTCAATACGTTTAAAATCCTATTTATAATTCGAAAACGAAAAACATCTTTTTTTCTCAAAATAATTATCTTATAAAATTTGTCTTAAGTTGTTACTTTAAAAACTTATACTGGCAAACCCACAAGTTGACAAAAGATAAATTTACAAATTGAGTTTAACTCTTTCTTAGAGCTGAACTCTTTTCTTATTTAACTTCTAAACCAACTATAAGATGAAAACCACTACATTCAGATTCTTTATTTTATGCATCGTTCTTGGCGCAACAGCTTGTTCTTCTAATGATTCTAATGAAAAAGAAACAGACTCTTCTGAAAAAAAACTTTACGATTATTATGTTGATACAAACATGCAAAAATCAATCGATCAGCTTGGTATCAAAATCCATAAAGGCGATACTCCGCCTAACGTAGAAGGTATTTATACAATTGATCCTTTTCGCTGTACGATGTCAAATTTTAATGATGGATATTTAGGTGTTACACTTGGCGCATCAACGCTAACATTGTCGAATCAAAATACAGCCAATCTTAGTGTTGATTTCAAAAACCTAACTATTTATTCTTTTGATTCTAATAATGAAATCTGGGAAGGAAAAGGCTCTTTTATATCCGGAGAAGACAATAAATTTTCTATATTCTTACACAGTAATGGCGAACTAAACAAAGGAAATTATATAGCAAAATATCAAAATCTGATTATTTTATCCGGTGAACTGGAAATCGTGAACAGTCAAATTAAAGGAATAAAAAATTTGCAAATGGCATCTATCATGCACGATGATTATGACGATCCATACAATACTTTAATCTCAATAGGACAAGGACGTCTTTTTGAAAACAATTATGCTGAAGTCGAATAGTTATAAACGGTATTAAAGTAAATTCTCCCTTAATTTTTTTAAATTTTATCTGGAATAATAGTATCTTTCTAATCTTAAATTATTTTTTAATTATGGAAGATTCAAATGAATTAATTGTTAGAAAAAGCTGGTGGGACAGAAACTGGAAATGGTTCGTACCAACAGGATGTTTAAGTCTTATTCTGCTTTTTGGCTTGTTTATCGCCGGAATATTCTTTGGAGTTACTTCAATGATGAAAGATTCTGATGTTTACAAACAAACTCTTACCGAAGTTCAGCATAATAAAATAGTAATTGAAAAATTAGGCGATCATATTGAAGCAGACGGAATGACCTCCGGAAATATTAGTTTAAGTAATGATACCGGAAACTGCGATTTACAAATCCCGATAAAAGGCTCTAAAGGAAATGGAACGATATTTATTGTTGCCGAAAAAAGAGGAACTTGGAAATACAGTGTAAAGTCCGTTTATGTTGAGTCTACAAAAGAAGAAATTGATTTATTGAAGCAGTAAAATAATCCTAAATGAAGTCAGTTTTTTTGCTATGCTTATGCCTTTTTCAAAGTATGATTGGAATGGCGCAATCTAATGCCAAGTATGATATTTATACCAATCGAATAAAACAATTCTCAAAACCTGCCAAAGTTTTATACAGTCACGTAGATCTAAATGGAAACGGTTCTATTGAATTTACAAACGCAAAAAAACAAATACTTAGGTTTCGCTTAAAGAATCAAAAACCGGAAGTATTGCATGGTGGAATTACTTTTCAGCTTTTTTATTATAATAATGATTTTCTGCAAAGAATCGAAACTTTTGATTCTAACGGAAATCTCGCAACCGAACATGAATCAAATAATGAAGCTGCAATTGTTTTCATTATCGAAAAACCTGAATTATATCTAAAGAAAAAGAAACTAATAGACGCAGCCGAAGGAAATATTGATCTAAAAGACGACACAACAGAAAAAATCATACGCATACAATTGTACGACCAGAATAATCTCCCAATTAAAGCGATGCAATCTAACTATCTTTCTAGTAAAACGTATTGGAATTATAATGTTCGAATGTATTGGCCGTGAGAGAAAAGGTTCTGGGGTTCTGAGTCGCTAAGGTTCTGAGATTTTTAGTTTAATATTTTAATTAGTTTGAAAAAAAATGGCAAAAGAGCCTTTCGCAGCACAATTAACTTCAATTTGGATCGGTGGCTTTTTCTTCTGGATTTTAAAAGGATTCAAAGGAAAATTAACAGATCAATATGTTTTTGAACTTGATAAAAGAAATCTTTGGACTGGCTATATTCTCGAACTTATTTTTGTTGGAATTTTAGTTTTCTTTCTAGTTAAAGATGATATTCGAATATAAGAAATTAAAAGCCAAAACACCTTAGCAACTCAGAACCTCAGAATCTCAGTCCCTAAAAAAAAGCTATTGTTAATTATAAAACAAATTGTTTATTCTCCTAACATAAAATTGTGGCTTTGTTTTTGAATAAGTAGTATTTTTGAAACTTATATAAAAACCTACTTAATGAAACAGATTTTAATTTTAGCCCTTGTATTTTCTCTTAGCTCTTGTGCTCAGGTACAACAAACCCTAAATCAACTACCTCAACTGTCTTCTCAACTTCCAGGAATAGGCGGTGTAGACATTGCATCTGGATTAAAAGAAGCCTTAAACAAAGGAATTACGCAACAAGTGAGTAAATTGACTGCAGTTGATGGTTTCTATAAAAACGAAGCTGTAAAAATTTTAATGCCAGCTGAATTACAAAAAGTAGACGCTACTTTACGTAAAATTGGATTATCATCTCTTGCTGATGAAGGTATTAAAGTTCTAAACCGTGCTGCCGAAGATGCTGTAAAAGAAGCAACTCCAATATTTGTTTCGGCTGTTAAAAATATGTCGTTTACAGATGCAAAAAACATTCTTTTAGGAAATGACAGCGCTGCAACAAGTTATTTGCAAAATAGTACAACTACCGCTTTATACGGAAAATTTAATCCGGTAATTAAAAGTTCTTTCGCAAAAGTAGGTGCTGATGTAGTGTGGACAAACATTATAAACAAATACAACACAATTCCGTTAGTAAAAAAAGTAAATCCAGATTTAACGGATTATACTACTAACCAAGCTTTGGCAGGAGTTTTTAAAATGATTGCTGTTGAAGAAAAAGATATCCGTACTAATATTAGCGCAAGAACAACGCCTTTACTTAAAAGCGTATTTGCAATGCAGGACGGGAAATAGTTTTCCGTCTAAGGTTCAATCCCGATAATTATCGGGACAGAGTAACAAAGGCACAAAGCAACCTTTGCAACTTTGAACCTTTGGAACTTTGTAACTAATCAAAAAAAGACCTTAAAATGCAAAAAATTACCATTCTCATTCACTGCAAAGACCAAAAAGGAATTATTGCCTCAGTGACTACTTTTATTGCTAAAGTAGAAGGAAACATTACATACATCGACCAACATGTTGATGTAGAACAAAATGTGTTTTTTATGCGATTGGAATGTGAATTGACCAATCACAACATAACGATCGAAAATCTAAAAGCTGATTTTACTCAGACAATTGCAACGGAATTTAATATGTCCTGGGATTTATACAATCAGGAGCAAAAACCAAAAATGGCATTGTTTGTATCAAAATACGATCATTGTCTTTTTGATATTTTAGGACGTTACAGCGCAGGAGAATTAAATGTCGAAATTCCGGTAATTATCAGCAATCATAATGATTTAAGATCTATTGCCGAACGTTTTGATATTCCGTTTCACTGCGTTCCTTTTACCAAAGACAATAAAGAAGAAGGTGAAATCAAACAAATTGAATTATTAAAAAGATACCAAATCAACTTTATTGTTTTGGCGCGTTATATGCAAATCATTACTCCAAATTTGATTTCGCTTTACGAAAATAAGATTATCAATATTCACCATTCGTTTTTGCCTGCTTTTCCTGGCGCAAAGCCTTATCATTCGGCTTTTAAGCGTGGTGTAAAAATTATTGGTGCCACAAGCCATTATGTTACAGAAGAATTAGACGAAGGTCCAATTATCGAGCAAGATATTACTCGAGTTTCGCACATACATTCTATAGATGATTTTATCATGAAAGGACGAGATTTAGAACGTATTGTTTTGGCACGCGCTATAAAATTACATTCAGAACGTAAGACTATGGTTTATGGTAATAAAACGGTTGTTTTTTCTTAGAATTTAACCCTTTTTTACCGCAAAGTGCGCGAAGATTTTACGCAAAGATCGCTAAGCTTTTGGTGTTTTTTGTGAATGTTTTGAGATCGCAAAGCTTTGTCTGGAATTTTTAGCCACGGATTGGACTGATTCAAACAGATTTTCCGCTGGTTTCTTTTTTTCTGAACATACCTAATAGACCGGACTAAAGTCCGGCCCTACAATATAGATAGAGCTAAAGCTCTCTTAAAGCTCCGAAGGAACGAATCATATTTTAGGGCCGGATTTCAATCCGATTTACATAAAGAAATATTTATTTATATAAAACAACAAACCCCGACAGATTTAAAAAAATCTGTCGGGGTTTTCTATTTAAAGCAAAGTTCACAGTTCAAAACTCTGAACCTTTGCAACTTTGTCTCTTTGAACCTTCAAAAAAAACTATCTCACTTCAATTAATAATCTTGGATCAGAAAAGTTATTTACTTCATCCATTGTAAGACCTAGTGCATTTGCTACACCTTCTCCATATGCAGGATCAGCTTTGTAACAGTTACGAATATGACGAATCTGAATGAACTTTTGCGCCCCTCCTACTTGTCCTGCAGTATTTTTGAATAATAATTGTTTTTTCTCATCAGTTAACAAGTTGAATAACAAACCTGGCTGTGTGAAATAATCATTATCATCATCTCTGAAATTATGTGCCCACGCATCTCCATGAAGTTTCAATGGTGGTTCTTTGAATTCAGGTTGTTCCTGCAATTCTCCAAAACTATTTGGTTCATAGTGTTTCTTTGATCCGTTATTTCCATCTACACGCATTGCTCCGTCTCTATGGAAAGTATTATAAGGACATCTTGAAGAGTTTACCGGAATTTGGTAATTGTTAACTCCTAAACGGTATCTGTGCGCATCTCCATAAGAGAACAAACGTGCCTGTAGCATTTTATCCGGTGAAAAACTAATTCCAGGTGGAACATGTGCCGGATTAAAAGCTGCTTGCTCTACTTCGGCAAAATAATTTTCAGGATTTTTATTCAATTCAAATTCTCCAACAGGAATCAATGGATAATCTCCTTTTAACCAAACTTTAGTTAAATCAAAAGGATGGAAACGATAATTATCTGCTTGTTCCTCAGTCATAACCTGAATGAACATTTTCCATTTTGGAAAGTTTCCTTCTTCAATGGCATCAAATAAATCACGTTGGTGACTTTCTCTGTCGCCTCCTACTAATTTAGCCGCTTCTTCATCAGAAAGATTATCAATTCCTTGTTGTGTTACGAAATGAAATTTCACATAATGTCTTTCGTTTTGATGATTAATGAAACTAAAAGTATGACTACCAAATCCGTGCATTTGTCTGTATGATCTTGGGATTCCGCGATCACTCATTACGATTGTAATTTGGTGTAAAGCTTCGGGTAAAAGAGTCCAAAAATCCCAATTGTTATCAGCACTTCTCAAATTGGTTTTTGGATCACGTTTTACAGCATGATTTAAATCAGGAAATTTCATTGGATCACGAAAGAAGAAAACAGGCGTATTATTTCCCACCAAATCCCAATTACCTTCATTAGTATAAAATTTCAAAGCAAAACCACGAATATCTCTTTCAGCATCAGCAGCACCTCTTTCACCCGCAACCGTTGAAAAACGTGCAAACATTTCGGTTTTTTTGCCAATTTCAGAAAATATATCGGCTCTTGTATATTTTGTAATATCGTTAGTTACTGTAAAAGTTCCGTAAGCTCCAGATCCCTTTGCGTGCATTCGTCGTTCCGGAATAACCTCACGGTCAAAATGCGCCATTTTTTCTAAAAACCAAAAATCTTGTAATAAAACAGGTCCGCGAGGGCCAGCTGTTTGAATGTTTTGATTGTCTGGAACGGGAGTTCCTGTTGCAGTTGTTAATTTTTTGTTTGATTCCATATTGCTGATATTTAATGTTTTATCAAATATACAAACTTATCTTTACGATATTGATAAACAAAATTGATTGTTATTATATTTTAATAACCAAAAGTTATTTAACGTTACAGAAAGCTCAGAAAAGGGATTCAAATAATCTTAACTTATGTCCAACAAAGTAATAACAAAACCTTAACAGCTAAACGTCCATATATGTCGGATCTTTGTAGAGTAATAAACTGGTTATTTATTATTTTGGTTTTGGTTAGTTAAATGATGCCGGCTTCTTCGAGATGCCGGCATTTTTTTATGCCCTAAAATTTCTTTTGTTTCAGGTTTCAAGTTTCAGGTTGCTTTATTTTGAACATAGATTTTATCGCAATTCCGATAGCTATCGGGAGCGAAGATTTTTTGTTGTAGAAGGCGATTATTAAAAGCAAAGTTCGCAAAGCTTCAACATTAACTTATCTCCAACAAAGTAATAACAAGACCTTAACACCATAAGTTTGATATATGTCGGATCTTTGTAATGTAATAAACTGGTTATTTATTATTTTGGTTTTGGTTAGTTAAATAATGCCGGCGTCTTCGAGATGTCGGCATTTTTTTATGTCTAAACGTTTTTTCTTTTGTTTCAGGTTTAAAGTTTCAGGTTGTTTTACTTTGAACGTAATTTTACCGCAAAGTTCGCTAAGTTTTTTCGCTAAGTTTCGCAAAGCTAAATCAATATATAGCTTTGCGAACTTTGCATTTAATAAGCGCCTTCTATAACAAAAAAACTTAGCGAACTTTGCGGTTAAATACACGCTCCAACAACTTGAAACCTGAAACTTTAAACTTTAAACTTAAAACAAAAGAAAACCTGAAACAAAACATCAATTTGGATACAATAAGTAGAGATTTGGCTACTTCAAAAAAGCAATAACTCCGGAACTTTGCATTATCAATTTTAATTTAAAACAAAAATATATGAGTGCAATAAAAAAAATGAATTTGGGAACTCAGGGATTAATTATTCCTAACATCGGTTTAGGTTGTATGGGAATGAGCCAGATTGCAGGAAACGATATTTACGGTAAAGCAGATGAAACGGAGTCTATAAAAACAATTCACCGCTCACTTGAATTGGGAGGTAATTTTTTAGATACAGCAGATTTATATGGTCCTTTGACAAATGAAAGATTAATTTCAAAAGCTATAAAAGGAAATCGCAATGCTTACACAATTGCTACAAAATTTGGCTTTGAAATCAATGACAATGAAGAACTTACCTGGCAATTTAATGGTAAAAAAGAATATGTAAAAAAGGCCGTAGAACGTTCTCTTAAAAATCTTGGAACTGATTACATCGATTTGTATTATTTACACAGAGTTGATCCTAATACTCCAATAGAAGAAACTGTTCAGGCAATGTCTGATTTGGTAAAAGAGGGAAAAGTTGGTTATATTGGTCTTTCTGAAGTTTCTTCTGAAACAATTAGAAAAGCACATAAAATTCATCCTCTGACTGCGGTTCAAAGTGAATATTCTCTTTTTGAAAGAAGCATTGAAGAAGATGGAATTATAAAAACTTTAGAAGAACTACAAATTGGTGTAGTTGCTTATTCTCCTCTAGGAAGAGGTTTCATTTCGGGAGAAATACAACATCCGCAGGACTTGCCCGAAAATGACTTTAGAAGATCAATCCCACGTTTTCAAGGAGAACAATTTTATAAAAACATTGAACTCTTAAATGAAATAAAAGTTATTGCAGATGAAAGAGAAATTACTGCATCGCAATTGGCTTTGGCGTGGATTGCATCCAAAGGATTTTTGGCTATTCCGGGTACAAAGCGAGTAAAATATGTGGAACAAAACATTGAAGCTGCACAACTTACCCTTACCGCTAAAGAATTGGAAAGATTGGAAAGTATTATTCCAGTAGGAACAATTACCGGAAATCGTTATGATGAATCTGGAATGAAATCTGTTAATCTATAAGAAGTCAGAAAAAAATCTACAGGAAAAGTTATCTTTACAAGAGCTTTTACTGTATTAAATCTCAAACCATGAAGAAAGAAGATCATACTCCCTATACTATAAGTTCTCTTTCAGAATTACATCGTTTATTACAAATTGCAAAACCAGATCATCCTTTGGTAAGTTTTGTTAATCTGAAGGATATACATTGTCATTTTGATGATAATCTAAAGAGTGTTGTTTATAATTTCTATACTATTTCGATTAAAAAAGGATTTAAAGGAAAAATGCGTTACGGTCAAAACTATTACGACTTTGATGAAGGTGTCATGACATTTATGGGTCCAGGTCAAATTATTTCGACAGAAGTTCCAATGGATACTACTGTATCGGGCTCAATGTTAGCAATTCATCCTGATTTCATTCAGAATTATCCTTTGGCAAAAAAAATTAAAGAATACGGTTATTTCTCTTATGCTGTTAACGAAGCTTTGCATCTTTCTGAAAAAGAGCAAACTATGATTACAGGAATTATGCAAAATATCGAGCAAGAATATCTTTCTTCTATAGATGCATTCAGTCAGGATGTAATGATTTCTCACATTGAACTGCTTCTTAATTATTGCAATCGCTTTTACAACCGACAGTTTATTACCCGAAAAAATGCTAATAATACGCTCTTAACCAAATTAGAAACTCTTCTGGCTGAATATTTCGAAAGTGATAAAGTTCAGAAATTAGGATTACCAACGGTCGCTTATATTTCAGAACAATTAAATGTTACGCCAAATTATCTCAGTGATATGTTACGATCACTTACGGGACAAAGCACGCAGCATCATATTCATAATAAAATTATAGAAAAAGCCAAAGAACTTCTTACCACAACTTCACTAAGTGTCAGTGAAACGGCTTATAAATTAGGTTTCGAATATCCTCAATCTTTCAATAAATTATTTAAAAGTAAAACCAATGTTTCGCCTTTAGAATTTAGGAGTTCTTTTAATTAATTTTAAGTTAAAAGCGTGATTTAACCGCAAAGCGCGCAATCCCGATAGCTATCGGGATTCAAAAAGGTTCGCTAAGTTTTCAATTTATAAAATAAATAATCAAAGTTCAGCAAAGCTATATAAACACAAAGCTTTGCGAACTTTGCCTTTTTATAGAAGCTTAATTAGGAAAAAAAACTTTGCGAACTTTGCGGTAAAATACTCGCTCCAACAACGTGAAACAAAGAAAACTTGAAACTAATTTTTCAACCTTTCATGTAGTATTTTAAAGTATGGAAAAGCCTTTAGTAATCGGCTGCCGTGCCAAGAGAACATTTCGCCGTCTACAAAAATAGTTTTGGCGTGATGCGTAAAACGTCCAATTTCAAAAGCGTCTTCTTCCTTAAATGGATATGGTTCTGAAGAAAGGAAAACCAAATCGGGATCGCCTTCTAATCGCATTTTTTTGAGTTCAACTTCTGGGTATCTACCTTTATCAGAATAAATATTCTGAAAGTGATTCAGTTTCAGTAATTCATTAATATAGGTATCATCACCCGCGACCATAAATGGATTTTTCCAAATAAAATAAGCAGCTTTCTTAACTGGGATATCCTGAACATATTTTTTGAAATCGTTTAAAGCGAAAGCCAATTTGTCATTCCACTTTTGAGATTCCGTTCGGCAATTAAAGAGTTGTCCGAAATCTGATATCATCTGAAAATTATCTTCGATCGTAATAATATTGGTTACCCAAACCGGACAAATGGAACTTAGTTGTTCGACAATTTCCGCCGTGTTTTCTTCTTTATTACAAATGATAATATCAGGCTCTAGTAATTTTATTTTTTCGAAATGAATTTTCTTCGTTCCGCCAACAACTTTCTTCGTTGATTTAAAATGATACGGATGCACACAAAACTTTGTGATTCCGATGATTTTTTCTTCTAAACCTAAATCATATAACAATTCAGTTTGCGAAGGTACAAGAGAGATAATCCTTTTTGGAGCGTTCTCAAAAGAGTGTAAAGTACCTAGCTGATCTTTTAATTGTTTCATGTTTTATTTTGTTTCAAGTTGTTGGATTGTGTTGGTTTTACCGCAAAGTTGCAAAGTTTTTTCGCAAAGTTTCGCAAAGCTTTTTAAATTGACTTCCAATAAGTTGTCAAAGCTTACAAAGCTTTGTGAACTTTTTTCGATAGAAAATAACTTACCGCAAAGAGCATAAATCTTTGCGAAACTTTGCGAAAAAACTTAGCGTACTTTGCGGTAAAATTATGTTCAAAGTAAGGCAAACTTAAAACCTGAAACTTGAAACAATTAAAACTTTTAAAGCTTCAAACTAAGAATTTCTTCCATTTCTTGTTGTACTTTCAAGGCTTCTTCTCTTGCTTTTTCAACAAAATCAGTTCCATTTGAGGCGTAGATAATTGCTCTTGCTGAGTTTACTAATAATCCCACTTTATCGTTCATTCCGTATTTACAAACTTCTGATAAACTTCCGCCTTGAGCGCCAATTCCCGGAACTAATAAGAAACTATCCGGAACAATTTTTCTAATGTCTGCAAAATATTCGGCTTTTGTAGCGCCAACAACATACATTAGATTATGGCTATTTTTCCATGTTTTAGAGGTTTCTAAAACTTGTTTGTATAATTCTTTTCCATTTGTATTTAACGTCTGAAAATCAAAAGCACCTTCATTAGAAGTTAATGCTAACATGATTGTATGTTTGTTTTCGAAAGCTAAAAACGGCTCAACCGAATCTTTCCCCATATAAGGTGCAACGGTCACACTATCAAAATTTAAATCTTCAAAAAAAGCTTTTGCATACATGCTCGAAGTATTCCCAATATCGCCACGTTTTGCATCTGCAATTGTAAACATTTCAGGAAAATTCTCATTGATGTAATTGATCGTTTTTTGAAGTGAAATCCATCCTTTTATTCCATATGCTTCAAAAAAAGCAGTATTTGGTTTATATCCAACTGCCAAATCGTGTGTTGCATCGATTATAGCTTTATTAAATTCGAAAATAGGATCTTCGGTTTCTAATAAATGAGGTGGAATTTTAGTTAGATCGGGATCCAATCCAACGCATAAAAATGATTTCTTTAAAAGGATTTGTTCGTGTAGTTGTTGTGTTGTCATTCTTGATTTTTTAGCGCTTCTAATACATCAGAAATAATTCTTTTTAGAAGGTATGCAAAAATAAAAAAAGCCATTCAATTAAGAATGGCTTTTTGGTTTTATATTTAATTTAGCTTATAAATTACCTAAATAAACAATTTCGGTTCTTCTGTTTTGTGCTCTTCCAGAAGCCGTTTTATTAGATGCAACTGGTTTTGAAGCTCCAAATCCTTCTGAACTTAGATTCTCAGGATTTACTCCTTTTGCGATTAATGCATCCATAACAACTTTTGCTCTTTCTTGAGATAATTTCTGATTTGCTTTTGGGTTTCCTACATTATCGGTATGTCCATTGATCGCAAATTTAGCATTTGGATAATTTTTCAGAATTTCTTTGATTGCGTCTAATCTTCCTGAAGTTTCTCCTTTTTTAGCATCGCTTAATGTTGCTTTTCCGGTTACGAAAAAGATTGATTTAGCTTCTACTTTTAATTTTTCCAATGTTGCTTTAGTCACTTTTGGACATCCTTTATTATCTGCAGGACCAGCAATTAATGGACAATCATCTACATTATCAGGAACTCCGTCTTTATCTGCATCGAGAACCGGACAACCTTTATTTTCGACTAAACCGGCAACTGTTGGGCAAGCATCATCTTTATCCAAAACGCCATCATTATCAGTATCCGGCCAAGGACAACCTTTATTTTCTACCGGACCAGCGATTGCAGGACAAGCATCTACATTGTCTAATAAAGTGTCTCCATCAGTATCTTTCCAAGGGCAACCTTTATTTTCTACAGGACCTTTAACATCCGGACAAGCATCATCTTTATCAAAAACTTTATCTCCATCAGAATCTGGCCACGGGCAACCATTATTTTTTGCCGGACCTGCTAATTTTCTACAAGCATCTTCTTTGTCTATAACTCCATCTCCATCGGTATCTTTGAATTGTTTCTCATAAACCGGAATTTTCATCCCAAGATGAAAATCTGCTCCTTTTGATTCTTTCGAAACTAAATTACTAAGAACAGAACCTGAACCTACAAAGAAAACTCCCACTCTGATTCCTGATCCAACCTGCATTCCGCTATATTCCATCCAGGTCATTGGTACATAAAAACTAAACCATCTGCTTTCGTAACGTGGAGTCAAACTCACGCGATCAGCAATACTTGTTGCGTTTAGCTTGTTTTTACTGACCATATTAATGTCTCCGTTAAGATTCAAATAGAATTTTTGATACATATTCCAATCTGCATCAGCGTGAATTGCAGTTGGTAAGTTTGTCTTTACTCCTTTTGAACTCGAGATTTTTGTATAATGATCGTTTAAGAAATCGTATATATTTGCTGCATCATCAATCATTTGCTGCGTTACAACTCCCGTTACATTATAAGTATCTACCTTAGAATTTTTATATTTGATAGAACCGATATCCGTTACAGACAATCCAAAACGCAATTTATATTTATTTAGATCACGAAAGTTATTATCTATTTTTGTTGCTCTACTTAAATCATAATCTTCATAATTAGGTCTCCATTCATAAACAAGTCCTAGATCAAATCCGAAACCGCTTGAATTGATATCAAAATCATAATCTTCATTTGCTTCCCAATCCTGGCTTCCGCCGATGGTAACTTCTCCGTTAGAAATCAATGTTCCATCTTTTGGATTTGCACTATTTTGAACAAAAGCTACATTGACATTTTTTCCCTGAACATATCCATTTGCTCCTCCTTGTAGATATTTTGCCGTTAAACCACCTTTTAGAAAGTGTTGGTTATTTTGGTATAAAACAGCTGCATAAGAAATCCCTAGTTCTCCCCATGAATTTGAAGCTCCATTTGGACTTCCAGCATTAAAGTTGAAATTAGTAGCTTTATCTAAACCATCTTTAACCTCGTCTACAAGATATCCGTTTACGTTTCTTGCATTACTCACAGACCTTGCTCTCGTAAAAACTGCCAAAGTATGTTTTGGTGCAATATTGAACATAAAAGACGGTCCCATAATATCAAAATTGGCAAGTCCATTATTGTTGTTTTTTGGCGTCATGACAGATTCTTTATCAAAATCATATCCTTTCTTATAGGTATCAAAAAGCTTAACTCCATACAAATCATTTTGGACAGAACCACTTACCGAGAATATATTTATGTCTGTCTTAAAACGAGAATCAGCTATAGAAGCCGGATTAAAAAGTACGCTTTGCACACCTGCGTAATTGTCATGAAAATAGCCAATATAAGATTGTGCTTTGGCCGAAAAATTAATTGCAATAAGTAATAAACTAAGTAATAGTTTTTTCATTAAAATTTGGATTTTTAGTTTGGTTTGGCGGCAAAACTACAATAATTGATCTATAATGATGTTACCAAAACATTGAATTCATGTAACATCTTTAACAAATTATGTAAGAAAAAGAAAAGGCTGTTTTTTTATTTTTGATAACGAACCTTAAATCAGGAAATTATGAGTCTGCATATCGGAATAACGCCAAAAAACTTAAAAAAGAGTACTGCAATATTAGCCACGATTTTATCGAATGAAATGACATTATATGTAAAAACCAGAAAATTTCACTGGAATATTTCCGGAAACAGTTTTATGGAATTACATAAATTATTTGAAGATCAGTACAGAGTTTTAGAAGCAAATATTGATGAAGTTGCCGAACGCATTAGTCAGCTTGGAGAGAAAACGATTGGAACGATGAAGGAGTTTATAGAAAATTCGACTTTGAAAGAATCTCCTAAAGAATATTCTTCACAAAAACATATGCTTGAGGAACTTTTAGAAAATCACGAACAATTGGTAACCGAATTTAGAGACTTTATTCCTGTTTTCGAAAATGAAAATAATGATATTGGTTCAGCCGATTTTATAACGGGATTACTTCAGGAACATGAAAAAATGGCCTGGGTTTTGCGACGTTATCAAGTGTAACAATAGTGAAATGTGAATTATGCAACGCTTGACAGAATTGATGTAACACAACTCCACTTAAGAATTTGCAATTTTACAATACTATTAATTACAAAAGAAAAAGATCATGAATACTACAGAAATAAAAGGAAATTGGAATGAGTTAAAAGGGAAATTGAAACAAAAATACGCAACCCTTACAGATGATGATTTAATGTTTGCCGAAGGAAAAGAAGACGAAATGTACGGAAGACTTCAGCAAAAATTGGGAGCAACAAAAGAAGAATTTCATCAAATACTTTCAGATTTGTAAATCCCAAAGAATCAACTCAAAATACCGTCTAGTAAAAATATATTAGACGGTATTTTTTTGAAAATTTCATTTAAGTTTTAATGTTTCTGTAACTCTGACTGGCATTAAAAGCCATAACCAAAAATAAATTAATTATCTTTAACCAAATTTCTTTAAAATGAAACTATTTATAAAGTTCGACATAAATACCATTTGCTCTCTTTATTTAAAACAAAACCTTGAACAACAAAATATAAATTTTACAAGTCTTGGATTTGGAGAGATTGAGATTGCCGACAATATTGACGCAGATGCGCTTGAAACTTTAAAAAATAATTTAAGTCCGTGTGGCTTTGAGATCGTAGAAAATCAAAAAAGTGTACTGGTTCAAAAAATAAAAGATGCTATAATTGAGCTGGTCTTTATGGATGACAGTAATAATTATAAAAGTTCTGTGTTTCTGGCTGAAAAACTAAACCACAGTTACGGTTATTTATCGAATGTTTTTTCGGAAGTAACCTATTCTTCTATTGAAAATTTTATCATTTTACAGAAAATTGAAAGAGCGAAACAATTGATTATTATTAATGAAATGAGTCTGACCGAAATTGCATTTTTACTAAACTATTCGAGTGTTGCACATTTGAGTACACAGTTTAAAAATACAACCGGAATAACGCCATCGGCTTTTCAGAGAATAATTAAGAAGCGCAGAGAAAATTTAAAATAAAACCCAAATACCATACTAAAATGCAAAAAAACGCATTATACATTTTATTGGCTGATGATGATGAAGATGATCGTCTTTTTTTTAAGGATGCTTTTGAAGAAATCAAAATACAAACTAACGTAGATTTTGTGCATGACGGAATGCAATTAATGGATCATTTACATAATCCTGATAATAAATTGCCGGATATTTTGTTTCTGGATTTAAACATGCCTAAAAAAACGGGGAAAGAATGTTTAATCGAAATAAAAAAAACAGAGCGTCTTAAGAATATTATTATTGCAATTTATTCTACCTCATCGTCTGAAGAAGATATTGAAGATACTTTTATTCAGGGAGCCAACATTTATATTAAAAAACCAAGCGATTTTAACACGCTTAAAAAAATAATTAATGAAGTCGTGACCGTAAACTGGCACTATCATACCTCCGGGCTAAATCGTGATAATTTCCTGCTCCGACTAAAATAATAGAATACCAATGAAATGGATACCAAATTTTAATTCTTCAAACTCATTGAGAGTTATTTTTGTAATCGCAGTTTTCATTTTGTTATTTCTATCTTCTATTGCTTACAAACACAATCAGGATTTGAACGAATCTAGTAAGTTGGTAATGCATACATATGAAATAAACATACAACTGGAACGATTAATGTCGGCGATTAAGGATGCCGAAACGGGTCAGCGTGGATACATAATTACACGCAATGCCCGTTTTTTAACGCCTTATATTTACTCGCGCGACAAGGTAAACACTTCATTTATTACTCTAAAAAAATTAACTGCTGATAATCCTATTCAGCAGCAAAATCTTCAAAATCTCTTCAAGCTGATTATTCAGCGTTTTGTTTCTTTTGAAAATTGCCTAAAATACAGCGATCCCAAAACATATGATAAACGAAAACTCGATAATCATATGTTTGGCGGTCGAATCCTGATGGAAAACATTCGTTTTAAGGTTGACGAAATGAACGATATTGAGAAAGCTTATTTATCAAAGAGATTAAAAATTTACGATGCCGAAATTTCATTAAGTCCTCTTTTCTCTGTTTCTTTATTTCTGGTCGCATTAAGTTTTATTTTATTGGCTTACAGACAAATTAGTCGCGATATTGAACGTTTGAAAGTTTTTAACAAAAAACTCCTTATCTCAAACGGACTTATTGCCGAATCTGAAGTAATTGGTAAATTCAGTACCTGGCAGTGGGATTTAGATTCTCAGAAAATAGATTATTCAGACAATCAATTTCGTTTATTAGGTTTTGAACCAAATGCTTTTGTTCCGGTAAAAGAAACTTTTCTTGATTTTGTTCATCCCGATGATAAAGAAGCGGTTTCTAAATCTATGGAAGGAATTCTTGAAAACAAACAATTGCCTTTTGTTTATTATAAGATAATGTTGCCGAGTCATGAAGTCCGATATTTTAAAACAACAGGAAAATTATTAACGGATCAACAGGGAAGCAAAATTCTACTTGGAATTAATTTTGATATTACCGATGAACATTTGCTTAATATAGAACTTCAGGAACGAAACAAAGAACTTGAAAAAAGCAATAAAGAATTAGCATCTTTCAATCACGTTGCAAGTCACGATTTACAGGAACCACTCAGAAAAATTCAGACTTTTATCTCTCGGGTTTCAGATGCTGACAAAGCTGTTATGTCTCAAAGTGCGAGAGATTATATTGCTAAAATCGAAGTTTCGGCAAAAAGAATGCGTGTCTTAATTGATGATTTGCTTTTGTTTTCGAGAACAAATACGACCAAAAAAGAGTTTATAAAATCAAACTTAAATGAATTACTCGAAAATGCAGAAGCTGAACTGATTGAAATAATTAACGAAAAGAAAGCGATTATTACTGCATCAAAATTGCCTAAATTATTGGTAATTCCTTATCAGATCGAACAGCTTTTCATTAACTTGATTGGAAATTCTTTAAAATACAGTCAGCCTGATATTGCACCTCAAATTACAATTGAAAGCGAAAAAGTACTTTCGGCAGATTATCCGGATTTATTAGAACAGGATGTAAAGAAATTCCATAAGATAACTTTTACAGACAACGGAATGGGTTTTGATCCTCAGTTTAAAGAAACCATCTTTGTTTTATTCCAACGTTTGCATTCTAAAACAGATTATCCCGGAACCGGAATTGGGCTTGCGATTTGTAAGAAAATCGTAGACAATCATAAAGGTCACATTGTTGCAGACAGTACTCTAAATGAGGGTTCTGTTTTTACTGTTTTTCTACCAGATTAAATCTCTTTAACAACTACATAATAAGCGTTATATAAATCCATTATGGGAATTATATAACGTTTCTTTTTTATGCTGTAAAGCAAAATCTTTCAATCGTTAGCATCTTTGTAATGTAATACTTTAAGAAGTAATAATGAAAGCAATTCCCCCCTTAAAAGCAGCATTTATTAAAGCCTTTTTTTTATTGATAATAATAGTTTGTATGTCATCATGCAGAAAAAGTAATCCAATAGAAACAACTTTAAAAAATGAGACTTTTATAAAAAATGAAAAAGAAGAAATTGAAGCCTTTTTTTTTATTGCAACGGCAAATGTGAGTAAAACTATTATTTCGAAAAGTCAAATTGCACAACAAAAAAGTTCAGAAATTAAAATACAGGAATTAAGTAAAAAGATTGAGTTAACACAAAGCAATTTATTAGAGGAAGTAAATAAAATAGCCAATAAAAAGCTAATCATTATTACCGAAATAAATGCGACTCACAAAAGAGATCTTTATGATCTTATTGATGTAAACGAAGATGCTTTTAAAAAAGCATATCTAAACTCAATGTCTCAATCTTTGAACGAACAAATAGATTTGTTTGAATCGATATCTAAAGAAACAAACGATAAAACAATTCTAAAGTTGGTATTACAGTATTTACCTGGACAATATGAGCTCTTGAGGGAAACGGAGCGAATTAACAAAGAATATATCTAAACGCCGATACTATTATTAATTAACTAAATTTTTTAACTATGAAATTGCACTCAAATTTTTTATGCGCCTTAACCCTTTTTTTAACAGCTTCATTTGGAATGCTGCACGCTCAGGACAACAATGTTAACACCGAATTTGGTGTAAAAGGGGGATTCAACATGTCTAACCTTTATCAAAGTAAAGCTGATGACAATAATGTATTATACGGTTTCAACGCCGGGGTTTATGCCACATTGCCTATTTCAGATTTTATAGCAATTCAGCCGGAGATTTTGTTTACTACAAAAGGTGCTGAACTGGATTACAACAATGCTCTTGCAAGCGGAAATGCAAAATTCAAATTAAATTATATCGAAGTTCCTTTATTGGTAAGAGTTAATATCACTAAAAACTTCAACGTTCATGCCGGTGGTTATGCTTCTTACTTAGTAAGTTCTAAAGTTACAGGAGACGGAGATGTTACTTTCGATCAACAAATTGACACTGAAGACCTGAACAAGTTTGATGCTGGTTTAGCTGCAGGTGTTGGAGTAGATTTTAACCCAATAAGTATTGGTTTACGTTACAATTACGGATTAACAACCGTTGGAAAAGAGAGAACTTTTGCAGGAACAACCTATACTTTTCCGGATGCAAAAAACAGCAATTTGACATTATACCTTTCGTATAAGTTAAATTAAAAACAAGAATTAATTATTAACCATAAAGATAGAAACCATGTCTAATTTATTATATACAATCGCAGTAATACTTGTTATTCTGTGGGCTTTAGGATTCTTTGTTTATAGCCTGGGAAGTATTATTCATATTCTTCTGGTAATTGCAATCATTGCAGTACTATTCAGACTGATCAAAGGTCGTGAAATTTAAAAATCAACAAACTATTATATAAATATATTAATCTATTAAAATCAAATATTATGAAAACAAGTAACACAATTTTAGGAATTTTAGGAGCTGCAGCTGCAGGAGCATTTTTAGGAGTTTTATTTGCACCGGACAAAGGGTCAAATACAAGAAAAAAAATCTCAGATAAATCGAAAGATTACGGAGATAAAGCAAAATCTAAATTTGACGGAATTGTAAGTACAATTACTTCAAATGGTAAAGATATCCTTGAGGAAGGAAAAGCAAAATTTAATCAGGCAAAAGAAGACTTCAACACTATTAAAGACGAAGCAAAAACAGTAAAGTCGAACTATTAAAAGTGAACTTTTTAAACCATAAATACCCTCTATCATGGAATCAAATGCAACAACAAACGAGAACTTAAATCTTTATGAGAAAGCAGAAAATTATACCAAGACGAGTTTAGAATTAATTAAGCTCAAAACGGTATCAACATCAGCCGATGTTTTATCGACATTGACATCAAAGATCGCAGTAGGCGCTGTTGTTGCATTTTTTACCTTGTTCCTGAATATTGGGATTAGTTTATGGATTGGAAAAGAACTTGGTGAGTATTATTACGGTTTTTTTATAATGGCGCTATTCTATTTAATTGTTGCCATTGTGATGCTCAAAACGCAGCACAAACTGATTAAAACTCCTATTGGTAATATGATTATTACCAGTATTCTAAAAGAAACTAAAAAAGAAACTAAAACTGATTTAAGCTAATTAATAAAACTAAAAAAGACTGTTATGGAAACTGTTTATACTATTGATTCACTAAATCAGATGATCGAACAACTGGAAATCCGCCAAGACGCCGAATGGTGCGCTATTAAAGACGAAATCGATGAGATCAAGGACAATCTAAAACCTCTAAACCTCATCAGAAACACGGTCGAGGAAATCAACGAAACTGTGGGCTTTAAAAGCAATTTGGCACAATCTGCGATCAGCATCGGAATTGGTTATCTCGCAAAAAGATTTGTGGTTGGCAAAAGCACTTCGACATTCAAGAATATCTTCGGATCGTTGTTACAGCTTGTCGTGACCAACTTAGTTTCGAAACCACATGAATCCTCAAAAGAGGAAGCATAATAACACGAATCATCAAAAGAGTAATTGTCTAAACTAATTTTATTGTATTATGGAAAAGAAACTAACCGATATAGTATTAAAGAACGGTGTGTACATGTACTCTAATCTATATAAATGTTTTGAATTTACACGAGTATTTCTAGGTATCTAACTTGCTTTATACGTTTCTTGTAGACAAACGGTTAAACAGTTAATATCCTTCACTATATATTTTATTGAGGTTCAAAGAGGCAAAGGTTCAAAGGCGCAAAGGTTTTCTTTGTAAACTTAAAACAAGACTTTGTCTGAGCCAAAAAAGACCCTGTTTCACATTGGTGAAACAGGGTCTTTTGTTTTTTAAAACCTCCAGATTTAAGATGCACTGCTGTGCATCTCTACAAAACCTGTGTTCCTCTGAAACTTTGAACCTTCTCTTTTATATATTGCGTTCCAGTGGTTGAAACCACTGGCTATGGTTTTTCTCATTGAAATTATCTAACAAACCTTTTTGTAATCCTAAAATCTCTAGAAAAGATGCACTGCTGTGCATCTCTACACAAACCTTTGTCCCTTTGAACCTTTGCAACTTTGAGCCTAAAAAACTTAGAACCTCAGAACCTTAGCACCTCAGAACCTTCTAATTATAATTTTGATAAATTGGTAATTTTAAACCAACATACAAATTACACGCTCTGGAATTGTTTGCAAACAAATTAGAAATTAAAGATCCCGAACCTACAAACAATGGACCAGCTCTAAAACCGGTTCCTATTTGAGTTCCGCTATATTGCATCCAGGTCACTGGTACATAAAAACTAAATTGTCTGGTTTCATATCTCGGCGTAAACGTAACCGAATTAGCAATTGCAGTTCCGTTCATTTTCTCAGCATCAATCAAGCCAAAATCACCGCTTAAATTCAGATAAAAACGCTGATCAATATTCCAGTCAAAGTTGGTGTGCAAAGTAGTTGGCAGATTGGCTTTGATACCTTTTCTAGTTGCGATTTTTGTGTAATTTGAATTAAAAAAATCAAAGATATTATCTGCATTATCAAGATCTGCCTGTGTAACTTTTCCCGTTAGATTATAAGTATTCTCAGTAATATTTTTATAGTTAAGTTTCCCTATATCCGTCACCGAAGCAGCCGCTTTAAACTTATACCTATTTCCTCTGCAAGTATGACAATTGGTACGATATTCATATGTAAAACCAAGATCAAGTCCTACTCCACCAAAAGCAGTATTGAATTTAGGATCATTTCCGTTTTCATAATTATAACTCGCTGCCGTTCTCAAAGTTCCCGTCGAGTTATATTCACTCAAAGACGGATCGGCATCATTTTTAGTAAAAGCAACACTCAGATTACTTCCGTTGATATAACCATTTGTTCCCGCCATTAAATATTTAACCGTAATACCGCCTTTGATAAAATGGTCTTCTTCATCCAAAAATACTGTACCATAACTCGCTCCAATCTCTGCCCAGGAATTAGTAACCACATTAGGATTTCCACCTGTTATTAAAAAACTTTTCGAAACATCAGTGTCTTTATTTGCCGCATCAAAAAGTTCCCCGTTTATATTGACAAGATTACTAATACTTCGCACTCTCGAAAAAATCGCAATACTATGTTGATCTGCAATATTCAACATAAAGGATGGCCCCAGAATATCGACATTAAAATTACCTCTATTATTATTCTTAATATTTTTACTTGCCGATTTATCAAAATCATAACCTCCGCCTAATACTTCCGGAAGATTAACTCCATACAAATCATTTTGTCCCGTTGCACTTGCCGAAAAAACAGTAACATCAGCTTTGTACTTAGAATCTACAACAGCAGAAGGATTAAATAGTACACTCTGAATTCCGGCGTAATTATCATCTCTGAATCCAAAATAAGATTGTGCGTCGGCATAAAAAATGCTTCCTAAGAAGCAGCATAATAGTAAAATTTTCTTCATAAATTATTTCTATTGATTGGTTGGTGAAGCAAATATTTAACAAAAAATTCAAAAAAAAAACTCGCAGCTAATCTTTGATTAGCTGCGAGTTTTTTTTAGGTTCTAAGTTACTAAGCTACTGAGTATCTGAGCTTATTATAAATCTTACTTTAAAGGAATATTATATAGTATTTCCCTTAAACAAAAGCATGAAATCATCAGTTTTTCATCGCCTTAAATCTAGAATCAAATTTTATTTCAAAAATCTCATTTCATACAAAAAAGTCAAAATATCCTACATCCAAAAACAAAAAAAAGCCGAACCTAAGTTCGACTTTAATATTTTATCCTTCTAAGAAACCTTAGCACCTCAGAACCTTAGTCCCTCAGAACCTCAGATTAAAAAACCTCTGAAGCTTCTTTCAATTTCTCCATATTGTTAACCAATTGTAACTCGGCAACAATTTTCTGAATGTCACCATTCATGATATTTCCTAAATCGTAAAGTGTCAAACCAACTCTGTGATCTGTCACACGACCTTGTGCATAGTTGTAAGTACGAATCTTAGCTGATCTGTCTCCAGAACTCACCTGAGAAGTACGTTTTGTAGCATCTTCAGCTTCTTTCTTAGCCAATTCTTGTTCATACAAACGAGAACGTAAAACGTTCAACGCTTTATCTTTATTTTTATGTTGCGATTTCTGATCCTGACATTGCGCCACCAATCCTGTTGGAATGTGCGTTAAACGTACAGCAGATTTCGTCGTATTTACAGATTGTCCTCCAGGTCCTGATGAACAGAAGAAATCAACACGAACATCGTTCATATCAATTTGTACATCAAACTCTTCTGCTTCCGGCAAAACCATAACAGTAGCTGCAGATGTATGCACACGACCTTGCGTTTCAGTCTGAGGAACACGTTGTACACGGTGAACACCAGCTTCAAACTTCAAAGTTCCGTAAACATCTTCTCCCGAAACTTCAAAAATAACCTCTTTGAAACCTCCGGAAGTTCCTTCGTTCATATCAACAACCGAAGTTCTCCAACCCTGATTCTCACAATATTTAGTATACATTCTAAATAAATCTCCAGCAAAAATACTAGCTTCATCTCCACCCGTTCCGGCACGAATCTCGACCATCACGTTTTTAGCATCTTCAGGATCTTTAGGGATCAACATAAACTTGATTTCTTCCTCAAGTTCCGGCAATCTTTCTTTTGCTTCATCAAGTTGCATTTTGGCCATTTCGGTCATATCTGCATCACTTCCGTCAGCAATAATTTCGTTTGCCTCATCTATATTAGCCATCAAAAGCACATATTCATCACGCTTTTCAGCCAATGCTTTCAAGTTTTTGTACTCTTGATTCAATTGCACATAACGTTTCTGATCAGAAATAACATCCGGCTGGATAATCAAATCCGAAATCTCGTCAAAACGTTGTTTTACTATTTGAAGTCTATCTAACATTTTCTAATTCCTTTTATTGGAGTGCAAAATTACGAAATTTTTGTTTAAAATTCTATCAATAACCTTTTGAGTTTTTTAAGCCTAATTTTTAGAAGAATTATGATTGTTTTTTGGATCCCGATAATTATCGGGACTGTCTATTCGTTGTGTCTTTTTTGGAGTTGTTTCCTGCTATGCACTTGTATCTTTTCCTGGCTAAAGGAGCCAGAAAAAGGATACCGCTTCTATCAGGGCTAGGGCTTTTCGGTTTTTTAATTGGCTTATACCTCCAAAAACAACTTAACAAATTATAACTTAAACCAAAGTCAGATCACTTAACTCATCTGCTAATTTGTGTAATCCTTTAGAAATCTGTAACATTTTGTCACTTGACAAAGTTGCCAAACCTTTAGTGTATTGGCGGAATAAACTTTGATTTATTCCTGCATAGTGTTCTGCAAAAGCTGACTTGTTGATTACACTAAAATAATCAAAAACCTGTTCTAAATCTACCTGATAACTAATATCGAAATCAGCAATTGTAACCTTTTCGCCTTTTTCCTGTAGATATTCTACATGATATTGAAGGACTTCGTTAAAATTTGCTTTTATCTCAGATATATTATTTCCTACTGTAGCCAATCCATCAATTTCTTTTGCATAAGCCGAAAAACCTGTAGAAGTTTTTTCAATAATAACCGAAATTACCCTTTTTTCTGTATTCATATTCGTTTGAATTAAATTGTAAAAGCTAGAGAATTATTTAAGTCCTGCTGCTTTCAAAATACTATTTAAAGTGCCATTTGCCATTTCTTTACTCCCATGTCTCGGGATCGTAAGTTGATTCTGTTTTGTTGCATGCCGATACAAATCATGGTTTGCACCATTTTTATAAAGAAACCAACCATCTTTCTTGAGAAGTTTCAACAACTCATTTACTGAAGCCATCTGCTTTAATTTAAATTAACAAATACGTCTGTCGTCTTTCCTATTTGTGGTATTTAAATGTTTTTAGATCTCTTTTTTTTTCAGATCAGACAAATATATAACATTTTTGTTATATAACAAAAATGTTATATATTAAATTAATTTAGGTATTTATGGATTTCCGTAAAATCATTCAACTAAATGGATTTAATTTTAGCAAAAATCAGGTGTTTTTACGTGTTGATTAATTTAAATTAAAGACGATGTTTGTTTTTATAAAAACTCAATTAGTGAATATGATTTATAAAAATAATTCAAACAACTGGTTCCAGAAATAATCTTTCTAGATATAACTTGAAATTAATATATAATCCTTTTTAGCAAAAAAACAATTCACCGATTCACTAGTTCAAAAAATCACCTATAACAAAAATGATAAATGGCAGAATTACCAATATACAACAATCTTGAAGAAAAAAGAAAGTTTTTCAGTAATGGGGACAAAGAAAGTTTTGTAATTGACACCAAAATAGCTTTAGACAAATGGTTCAAAGATGTTCAAGATGAGGAGAAAAAAGAAACCGAAATTGATGCAACTGCTTGGATTTATAGAGGAATGACGGAAGCAAAATATAAACTTTTGACCTCATCACAAAGGCTTTGGATTACCAACGAAATGCAACAATGGGCAAACAAAAATTATGTGGAATTTATTAGCGATTTGGTTAACAAAGCAAACGGAAACATACTAATTAAAAAAGTTTTTGACCTATATAACTATTCAAGAAGCGACCGAGAGTTTCCTATTTTAAGTTTACTTCAACATTATGGTGCGCCAACACCATTGATGGACTGGTCATATAATAATAATGTAGCTTTCTTTTTTGCAACAGATGGACTTAGAAAGAAAGAAGAACCAAAGGAACAAATTGATAATTACTTTTCTGTGTATCGCATCAACAAAAGGAAATACAAAAAAGAATTACTAAACATTATTGACTTTATACCCAAAGAGCTCTATCCTGAAATTAATTCATTCAAAGACTTTGGAGATAATAATGGAAATCCAAAATCAAATGGAATTTTCTATATTTCAGACTTTGAAAGAAAAGGAGAATCATCAGGAGAAACAAAACCTTATGGGAATTTAATGATTCGAACTAAAAAACCTCTTACCTCAATTTATAATCAAAATATCATTCCACAAGAAGGTCTTTTCATTTTCAATCCATTTAGTCAAAAAACACTTGAAGACATTTTTAATACAGATTTGAACAAAAACGGTTGGAATTTAGCATTGACGCCTTTTGATTGTTTTAATATCCATAAAGATCTTGCCGAATATTTAAGAAGAAAAATTGATGTCAGATTTAAAATCAACAAGAGTTTCATTTATCCTAACTTAAATGATGAAGCGAAAAAAATAAAAGAAACAACGTTGAATGGCTTAGTGTGAAAAAACTACAATTAACATCTAATCTATTACTCTGGATTTGGTAAATTCGAATAATGAACTTAATTTAGTACCAAACCATTTGCAGCATAAGAACTTTTGGGGTAATAGTACACCGATTAAGAAAAAAAAGAATAAATGAACGAAATAGAATATATAAATTCACATAGTGTTAAAAATGCAATAAATAAGTTATCCAACAATATAAGAACTGAGCGTAGTGATATTGATGACTTATTAAATATTTATGCGGATAAATCCATAATAGAAAGATTAAATAACAATAATAACCAAATAATTTACGGAAGAAGAGGAACTGGTAAAACTCATTTACTTTTAGCGTTCCAAAATTTAATTTTCATAAAAAATTCTAATGGTTCAGGCAAAAGATTTCCAGTTTATATAGATTTGAGAAAATACTTGCCTTTATTTACGAGTACAAGTACAGTAAATATTGAATCAGCAATTTTAATTTTTCAGGCCCTTATAAACGAATTAATTGAAGTTGTAATTGATAACCTAAAATACATTTACGATATCGCAGAATATGGTAGTTTTAGTACTTTTGAAAAATCAAGAATTGAAAAATTAAAATTGATTTTAGGGCAATTAAATATTGAATTCAATGGCCGAGAATTTAAGCGATTAGGATCTATAGAATTCAATAAAGAAGAAATAAAAAATATTTCTGGTAGCTTAAAATTCAGTCAAAGCCCTGAGATAAATGTTGAAGGAAAAAAGGAAGGGAAAGACACATTCACTGTAACTAATGTACAATATTTATCTTTTAATGAAATATCTAAATTATTAGAAGAATTATCAAATCAGTTAAATGATACTCAAATTGTTTTTTTACTTGATGAATGGTCAGAAATACCATTAGATCTACAACCTTATCTCGCTGAACTAATTAAAAGAGTCTTTATTAGCTCAAATTATACTTTTAAATTTGCTGCAATTCCATATCGTTCAAAATTTAGAGAAACAATTTATAACGATGTAAAAATTGGCCTTGAAGAAGGTGGAGATGTATTTCCAATAACACTTGATAACCGATATATCTACGAAACTGATAAAATTGGTACAAAAAATTTTTATACAGAAATTTTAGTGAATCATTTGAAACAAATCGATCCTACCATATTTATCAATGTTGATGAAACAAAATTTATTAATTACTTTTTCGCAAATCAAGCATTAGCTGAAATTTTGATTGCATCAGCTGGTATTCCACGAGATTTCATAAATTTATTTATTCTCTCTTATAACAATAGAAACAATAACTCACAACGTATTGTTTTAAAAAACATTAGAAACTCAACTACAGAATGGTATACTTCAGATAAAAAAGAAGAAATCGATAAAGACAAAACTACAAGGCATTTATTTGAAGAATTAGTAAATCAAGTAATCTTGACAAAAAAGAAAACTCATTTTCTTTTACCTCAAAAATATTCTGAAAATAAATATATCAAAAAATTGGTGGATTTACGTGTATTACATCTTAGACAAAAAAGTATTTCACATAGACATATACCCAATAAGACATATGATGTTTATTCAATTGACTATGGAAGTTATACTAGTTTAGATATTAATAAAACAACCTTAAATACTGATTATTCTGAATTAATATCTAATTTAAACACTATTGAAGATATTAGAGAAGCAAGATCTCTTTCAATTGAAGATGATTTTTTTGAAAAATTTAATTTAGAAACTGGTCAAGGAATAAAATGCCCAAAATGCTCTAAAACAATTGACATAAATCATTTAGCGTATATAAAACAAAAAATTTGTAATAATTGTTACGAAAAAGTTGAGGAATAAATTACTCTAACTCCACGAAGTCTCTCTATTTCGTAGCTAGAACGATAAACTAAACAGATTAAAAAAATATTGAAAAAGTTACGAAGTCATAAGACTTTACACGACAGATTTTTTAGCCTAAATTTATATATTTTAGAATGAATAAAATTTCTATCAACAATCAAAATTATTGAATTTACCCAAAAAAATGTATGAACTGATTTTAACTTAAAATTATTTATGAAAGAAAAAGAAAGTCTGATTACTCAATTAACAGAATTACTGAACAAACCAGGAGGAAAACAAGCAGCTCGATTTATTCTTAATTCATTAGGTGCAATCCCATATGTAGGAGGAGTTTTTGCTGCTAGTGGCAATCTTTGGGGAGAAAAAGAACAACATAATTTTAATGACAAATTAGTAGAATGGATTGAATCCACAAATACCGATTTAGTCAAAGTTTTACAATACTTAGATTCAGAATTAAAAGAACCAACTAAAGCAAATTTCTCACTATTAATAGGCGAAGCCTTAGGAATAGAAATCCCTTTTATGATTGAAGTAGGAGTGACACCACAAGTAGCTGTAATTTTACATCCTCAAACTTTACAAGAATTCGAAAAGTATCAAAAAGCTGGTTGGATAACGATAACCTCAAATGGAAATATAGTAAGTATGGGAGCTAATAATAGTGTAGGTAATTCTATTGAAGATAAAAAGAGACCTTTCGGGCTAGGAAATGGATTTATAATTAGTCTTAACGAATCTTATTATGAATGAAAATAATTAAAATAAATAACCCATAAAAACCAAAACCTTAAACAAGTATTTTCTGAATTAATTTATATATTTGATAGTTACCAAAATCTATTATTTAATCATTTTTTCTAACTAAACCACTAATGGAAAAACTTATTAAAATTGGCCGTGTCTTTTATGGTATCGGTGTTGTTGCTTTGGGGATTCATCAAATTATTATCAAAAATTTTCGTTCAGAGATCTTATCTCCATTTCCGGTTTGGGCTCATGATAATGTTATCTTCCCTATTCTTACCGGAATAGCTTTGATATTTGTCGGAGTTATTATTTCGGGATTATTTAAAATTAAAGCTATAGACACAAAAAAAGTATGTCTTTATTTAGGTTTTGGTTTTCTTGCTGCAATTATCATTTCTCATTTGCCTTATATTATAATGCTTAGCGCAGATAAAACTCCGGATTTTCAGGTTTGGATAAATGCTCTCGAAGAATTAACTTATAGTGGCGGAGCATTTGTTATGGCGGGATCATTTACAGAGAACATTTCTGCTGGAAGCGAAAAGAATTTCACATCATTCTTAGAAAAACTCATTCCGTGTGGGCGAGTTTTTTATTCGATTCTGATGATATTATTTGGATTGAGTCATTTTGCTTTTGCCAGCTTTATCGCTACAATGGTACCAAAATGGTTGCCAGCGCCAATGTTTTGGACTTATTTTTTTGGAGTTGCCCTTGTCATTGCCGGCATTTCAATTATTTTCAAAATACTTATAAAACCAATTGCACTTCTTTTAGCACTTACGCTTTTATTGTTTTTTCTATTCTTTCATATTCCTGATGCCATTGCAAATCCATCAGCAGGTGGCGGAAACGAAATTGTTCGTGCATTTGTTGCGTTGCTTTTCTGTGGTATTGCATTAGTAATCGCATTAACAAATGATCGTAAAACAAACTCCGTTATTCAAAATATTCCTTCTTAAAAGTTGCAATTATTTGAGAATTCTCTTTACTTTAAGCTCATTTTAATAAAAATATAAACAAATAACAATCTGTACAAAACCGAAAGACTTCAGAAAGTATCTGAATTAAATAAACATGAAAAAAATACTAGCTTTAATAATTATTAGCTTTTCGTCACTTTTTGTTAGTTGCCAAACGAAACCTGGATTTACTAACACTTTACAAATAAAATATACTCACGGCGATGAAAGTCACAGTAGGGAAGAAATGAGTTTCGAAATCCATGACAATAAAGTTTATGGTAAAATAACTCGACCTAATGCCGATAAATTATTGCCTTCAGAAATTATATTGACAAGCGCCGATATTAAAACTTTGAATTCATTTCTAGAATTAAGCGAAAAATTTAAAAATAAATGCGACGAAATAAATTCAAGCTCAGATGTGCAGTATTATTCTATTTTTGTGGATAATAAAGTTGTAAAAATATATGAATGTGACTGGAAAGTTTATTCATTTTTTGATATTAAACAGCAAATCTTTGGCAATTATCTCCAAGATCTTGAAAAGAAAAAACAGATTTTAAATAATGAAATATCTAATTTACTAATAGGAAATTGGAAAGCTAACGTATTACTAAATGATGTAAGCAATAAATCTGAATACATTGTCGAAAAACTAAATACAAATCCATCTTCTGAATATATTGAATTCATTAAAGACAAAAAAATGATAATTCATAAAAATGGAAAAAGTATTTATTATGACTATAGAATTGATGTTCTTAATGGAAATAAATTTTTAATAATGAATGGCGACGATAATAAAAACGGAGAAGAATTCGTTTACGGTCATAGATTCCTGATTAATAGTTTGAGCCAAAATAAAATAATTCTAACGCGATCCTTATAACGGTATTACCTTCCCTCACGCAGCCACAACAAAATTTATTTAGCATTAGACTTCAAATAAACCTTATGTAAATCATCCAATAACTCCATTTCTTCTTCTGGTAAAAGCTGCAAAGCAATTTCAAGTAAATTCATTACATTATTATCGGCTTCATTAAATGGAAAACTTGCCTGACTTCGGGCGTCATCGTTAAGTAAAATAATACTTGCTTTTAGAAGACTTGAAACCATTAAATTAAGTTCATTATAACAAGATACTTTTAGCTTCACGCTAAACGAATTATCACCGATATTTTCTTGTTTTAGTTTTTTGAATTTATTAATTCTATTCATGGATTCTAAAAATTCTGTGACTTCTTTTGTATGTTGTATTTCCATGATTTCCTTTTTTTTTATCAAAACGAAATTACCAGTAATAATTCACTTTTAAGTGATTGTATACAATCGGTTGTATGTAACCGAAAACTGAACGCATCAAAAAAATAATTAGAGTTCGAATTTTTAACTTTATATTCGTCATAAATAAATATTTTAAAATCGCTCAATCTTTAAAAATAAATCCAGGCGATTTAATCAAAATTTATAAAATGAAAATTATTTTAGAACGAAATTTAGACTTTAGACAATTTCAAAATTTGATTATTTTGACATTTATTTCCGGAATGTTCTTTCTTGGAATGTTAAACTCTGTTGACTTTAAATCTTATTATCTTATTGAAATAATTTTATTTCTTTTGAATCTAATATTTATCTCTATTTTATTTACGAAGAAAGGTTTGTCAATAGAAAATCAAAAACTTTATAAAATTGTTTCTTTGTTTGGATTTACTTTAACCAAAAAACTAATTGAGATTTCTGATTTTCAACAACTTTTTATAACTAATGGAAAACTTTCAACGAATTATGCCTATTCATACAATATTAAAGAACTTCATAATTGGGAGCCTGATTTAAATCATTCTGTAAACTGTTTTAATATATTTATGACAGACGAAAAAAAAACTTATCAAAAAAAGATTTTGACTTTGACTAAACTTGAGAAAGTAAAATTGGCAACAGAATTTATTACGAAAAATACAAATCTAAATAATCAATAAATATCCAATCAAATACTAGCATTTCCCTCAATCTTTAAAAAAGAATTGAGTCGATTTAATTAAAGATTTGTAAAATCATTCTATGAAAAACTGGAAACAAGTATTTAAATATCTTCCTATTATATTTTTAATGTGGTTTATAGCTCACACTATATTTATAACAATTGACGGTTTGCATGATAACGGAAAAGGTGCAGATGTTGCCGTTATTCTGGGCAGTAAGGTAAACGAAGACGGAACATTATCTGAACGTCTTGAAAAGCGTTTAGAATGTGGGTTAAATTTATATCTAAATAAGCGTGTAAAAAGAATAATTGTAAGTGGCGGTTTTGGCAAAGAAGGTTTTTATGAAGGAGACAAAATGAAAGATTTTTTAGTGACCAATAAAGTTCCTGAAACTGCAATAATTGTCGACAATTTAGGAAACAATACACGCGCAACGGCAGATAATGTTGCTAAATTACGAGATAGTTTACACTTTGAAAGCATAATAGTAGTATCGCAATACTTTCATATCACGAGAACAAAAATGCTATTTAAAAAACATGGCTTTCAAAATGTTAATGGCGTAAGTCCAAATTACTTTGAAATCAAAGATGTATATTCTTTACTAAGAGAATTTGTGGGTTACTACACACAATAAAAACGATACTTTTTAATCCATTAAAATAAAATTTCAACATGATATTTGAAAACCAAATATTAAACTATTTTGATTCTAATTTAATAAAAAGAGATCTTAATTTTATTCTCAACGAGACATTAACCAAAGAAGAAATTGTAATTATTTCGGAGATTGGTTTACCAAACAATATTTTAGATTTTCATTTTACAAATGATATTTCTTTATTATCTCCATCAGAAATTGTAATTGGAAAAACCCATTCGGAAAATAATATTATTCTTAATTTAGAATCACGAAATATTACAAAAAACAATCTTAATTGTTTCTTAGCAAAATCTCTCAAACATCTGGTTCTGCAACTATATACTTATGATCATTTGTGGAAAAATGTTATTCCTAATAAACATTTTGGCGATTATAGGGAGGATTATAATTTTAAAAAATACGCTAAATTTTTAGAAACAGAATTATTAGAAATTGATCCGGATTTATTAAAAAATGATAACGCCTATTTTTGGGGTTCATTAATTGAGGATATTGAGTTTGGCATAGTTGGATAATCTAAAAATACTAAAATTGAAAGAGGTTTTTTTCGAAAATTAAGCAACCGCACATTCAACATTATTTTGTTCAGCGATCTGCATATCAATTATTTTTTGAGCAATAGTTCCTCTTTCAAATAAGCGAATAAATTTGAAAACGGCACTCACAAAATATCCCGGATTCGAGACTAATCGGGCGATTTCTGTTATTCTTTCGTCTCTAAGTTTTGTGCAGGCTTCTCTTTGATCTTCCGGAACGGCTACAAATTCGTTGGCAAATTTCCATGCGCCGTCTCTTGCCGTTTGCATGCTAAAATCAATAAAGAAAGTGTCGATTTTGCCTGTCCATTTTAGAATCATTGTTAGCGTTGGCCAAATTTTGATTAGACATTTTTCGACGTCGCCAACCAGATTACTCAGAATCGTATTTATTTGATCAAAGTCGTGTTTTAAACTCTCAATATCTTCTACTGTACTAACTTGAGCCGAAGCAATTCCTAAATCAAGATTCACATGCGCATTAATTCCAAGCAATAAATGCTGAAGTACTATTGGCCAGAATTTTTCGGCTTGTTCAAAGGCAAATCCCCAACATTCTGATGGTTTTTCTTTGGCTTTATATTGGTAATATGCTTTTAGATATCTATTAGCAAAAATAACGTCCAATTTCTCCATTCGTTCCCCATTTTGAAAAGAACCAGCCTGAATTCCTTCTTTCACTTTTACCGTAACTTCGCGATATAGTGTTGTAAATAAACCTATATTACTTTGTTCCAGTTTTGACTTTTGTATTATTTCATCCAACAATAAAATTACTTCGTCTATCGTATTTGCTTGCTTTATATTCATTTATAGGGAATTATAATTAAATTAAACAGAACGAATATAATTATTTTTATCTTTTAAAATGCATTTTTATGAGGTAATTATCTTATTATTTTTTTCCTCTTTTTTGGTACAAAAACGGATTAATATAAATATTTATGAGAGATAATCAATTTCAAGACATTGTTTACGGTTTTACGTAAGGTATTTGAATTCAAACGAATTACTTTTGAAAAAGCTTTTAATCTATTTTTTTTTGAAGTAATGAAAACCAAAATAATGAAGATAAAACCGTTTTATTTTTACAGTGTATTTCTTGTCATTTTCATTTCAGCGTGTTTTTTATGGATGTTAAAAACCAACACATTCGCAGAAGACGCTACTCAGATTATGTATCGAGATAAAGACTTTGAAAAAAAGACAGGTATTACTTTAGAAGAATATGTCAAAAGAAAATCTATTGTTTCATTAAAACTTATTGGAAATAAAAAATATGATGATAAAATTTTAAACCTTTTTCAATTAAAAATAAGAAAAATAATATCCGAAGAAGATCCTAATAAAGGCATTCATTTAAAATTTGATAAAAAAACTCCTTATGAAGATGTAATTCGTTCCTTTCAAATTTGCAAAATAGAAAAATGTCCAACATACGTGCCTGACGGATACGACCTTTGGGTTTTTCCTTACTACAATAAAAAACAAACCAAAAAAACGAACCCATGAAACTAATACTTGCTGCATTACTTTTTATTTTCAACTTAGCATTATCCGCACAAACCAACAATTTTGCTGGCGATTATACACGTTCACTTAGTGAAGAAGGGAAACATATCATCGAATATAAATTGACCTTAAATCAAGACGGAACATTCATTTTTCATTCGTACACAAAAATGCAAGGCGGAGTTCCTCCTGAAGTAAACAAATACGGAAAAGGAAAATGGGCTGGAAAATACAATATGATCACTTTTTCGACAGATAAAAAAGCAGACTTTGACGAAAAATATACTTTGGATTTTAATAAATCTACGGCGCGATTTGTAACCAAAAATCCTCGTGACAAAACAGATCAAATCGTTAAAACAAGACTTACGTTTCTGGAATCAGGAATTCCCTGGATGCAAAGAATTGATGTTTTTAAAGTATAAAAATCTAATAATTACATTAGCCTGAAAACCGTTTTATAAAACCATAAAATGCGCAAAAGTCCAAAAGACATTTGCGCATTTTTTTTTAATCCTCTCCTATTTTTTTAATTTTTATATAAATACTGCAATAGAAATTACTAAAAATAATCTCCATATTTTTCTTCGCTACACAAACCGTATCATGTACTGCATCGAAAGTAAAAACACCTTTTTTTGAGCATTGTAAAATTTTTCTCAATAAAGCGTAATTACGGATTTCCGTAAAATAACTGAATTAGAAGAAGTTAGTTTTGAATAAATATTTCAAGCCACTTTTAGTATTGAAGTTTTTTTTTGAGATAAATATTTACCAAAATAGTTTACCTCTAAATAATATCCGGTTGAAGAAAATCTTTTCAAACCGACAAAACCTAATTACGACCAAATAATTAATTCTAAAATTAACTACAATGAGTAAAAAATCAATTCAGGCAACAGATCTCTTTTTGGCAGTACTTGCCATATTATTAATTAGCGTAAGTTTTTACCAAACCTGGCTTGGGCTAGACCAAATTTTTGGTCCTGCATCGTTTATAATTGCTTTGGTTTTATCTCTTTTATTGTTGTTTTTAGTCTGGATGCTAAGAGTTGCAAAAATAGAAGGGCGTTCTACTTCAAGCCTTGTCGGTATCTATATTTTTATTGCCTCATTTTGCTTTATGGCAAATTTTAATGCTTTGTACACAAGATTTATGCGAACTGACATTTATACGACAGAATTAAGGGATATAAACGAACGTTTTAATAATCTGGAATCTGATGTTCAATCGAAATTAAGTTATAAATATAACGGCGCAACTGCACAAAATATTGAAATTAAGAAAAAACAAATGATGGAGCAGATAAAAGATCCGGGAAATAAAGGAATGGGAACCAGAGCACAATCGCTAATAAGAGATATCGAACAATTAACGGGTCAAAAAGTTGATTTTCTTACGCCTGTTCGTAACGACTACGATGATTTGGCAGAAAGAATGGGACGCCAAATTGATAATATGATTTCTGATCTTTCTCCTGAAGAAAAGGCTTTAAAAACGGATATTAACAATGCTGTTTTAAAATGGAACAAGAAGATTCAGGATTTGTTACTGCTTTCTAAAAAAGAAAAAGATGATATCTCTCAGGGATTAATCGACGAATCATTGACCGAATATAATAAGCTAGGTAATCGTGCTCATACTGTTTTAGGAGATGATAAATTTAAATTTACACCTGAAATTTCAAAAACACAAGACGTTGGAAAAATCGGATTTGCTTTTGACCACGCGATTAAAAACTTTGGAATGTATCAATTTGTTGTATTAATGGGTTGCGTTTTATTAGATTTTGTTATCGTCATTATTGTATTACTGGTTACACCAAATAATGGAAGCAGCAGTAATTCAAGCGTGTTCACCGGAAATAAAAGAAATGGTAAAGTATTAATTGCAAAAAACTAAAATTACTTAAGATGACTAACGAAAACAACACTTTAAAGCCTTTGTCTTTTGATGATGACAATTTAAAACCTATTTCTTTTGACACCAAAAATGAACCGAAATCTACTTTTGTTCCTTTGGCAAACGCCGGTACAAATGACATAAAAAATAAAGACAGCAATTTTGTTTTCTTTTTTGGTGTTGGAGAATCCGGTAAATCTGTTATTCTTTCCTCGATTCTTTATTATTTAAGTTCACAAGCCGGGGTTTTACGTCCAAAATTAGGAACTCCAAATTCAAAAGAAGCACAGGTTTTACTGACTGATTTTTTTGAAAATATCAGACAAGGTATTTTACCAAACAGAACAACACGCGATCAGGTAACCAGATTAGATTTGATATTTGAACCCAATAATAAATCTAAAAAAGTCCCTCCTATTAACCTGACTTTTCTGGAAACTTCCGGAGAAAATCACAAAGATATTAGTCGAGGCGGAACCTATCATAGTAGTATCGAAGCGTATTTGAATGCCAATATTCCGCTGACATTTATAATTGTTACCAGCTTTGATATGGCGCATTTAGAAGATACATTGATAAATGAATTTCTGGATGAACTCGAAAGAAAAGGAAAAAATCTAAAATCTATAAATGTGATTTTAGTAGTTTCTAAATGGGATAAATCCGGTAGAACAGATGTTTCTAATGAAGAGGAATTAGAAAATTTTATTAACGAACGTTTACCCCGAACAAACAACAGGATAAATTCGTATGAATTAAATAAAACATATTTTACCATTGGCAACATCGAAAACAATGGAGACGGAGAAAGAATAACGCTTTTAAATTTAGATCCTGCCGAAGTATTATCTAATTGGCTCTACGAAAGCGTGGTGGGTTATCCGTTAGATTATGAAGGAACATTTTGGGAACGATTAAAATTTAGCTTTTAAACGATATGGCACAAAATATATATTTGGTAGCATTTGGGACATTTGGAAATCCATACGGTTTTAGACAATCTTTTTTTAAAGTTGGAAATCAAAATGTAGCAAAATCAATCAGAACATTCGACTTAAATACAAATGCAATTAAATTAGTCGAAAACAGTACAATATATGCTATTCGCAAAGAAGTCGCCAGCGGATTAAATTCAATTGCTTATTCTAAATATTCTTTTGCTAAAGAACAAAATTCTGATCGTGGCGGTACTTTTATTGGCGCCAGTATTCTTTTTACATCTGAAATTGCCGAAGAAAATCTTACGATTACTAAACTAAACGAATTTCACTCCATATTAGTTAGTAAAAACGTTGCTGATAAAACGATAATGGTGAATCATTCTGATAATTTTTCTGCAGATATTCCGCAGGATTTCGACAAGCTTAGTTTTAATCTTAAAGGTTTTGATGAACCTTCGAACTTCAATTTATCAAATTCTAATTTGGTTGTTTATTCTCCTCTGGATTCAAGTAAATTGCAGCATAATTTTAAAAAATCATTAGAATTATTAAACAGTTTTGATACTATTTTCTTTACCGATAATGAAGAAATTGCAAAATTCACTCATAGCAAAGGTCTTTATAAAACAACCGACGAAACAGGATTTGACAATGAAATTCAAATCTTGAGAGAAGAAAAAAAGAAACGACTGCAATTATTATTAAATGATTTCGAAAAAGAAATAACTGAACTTGAAGAAAACAAAAAAACATCTATTAAAAATCTTAAAGACAGTATTGAGCAAAATTCAAGATTACATAATGAAAACAGTAGAAAAATTGAAGAGTCTAAAAAACAGATCCAAATTCTTGAAAATAAATATTATGAGTTTTCAAAAAAGATAAAAGAGGCTATAAATTATATCAATTCAGATAAAAAAATTGAAGAAGTAAAACTGTTTCACAATGAAAATAAACGTGAATTTATAAATTTTGTGAATCAAAATACACAGCCTCAATATCTGAATAGCTTAAATAATATTCAATCAAAAACTAATCTAATCAGCAACCATCAAGTAAATTCTGATTATTCGGCACCAAATTTCGGTTTCCAAAAAAGAGAAAAAAACAGAAAGGAGAAGACATTTAAAATTTTCGAATTTCTTTCGGTTTTATTTTTTCTTTTATGGATTTTGACATTTCTTTACTATCAATTTTTCCCGGAAATATTTGATTTACCGAAATGAAAATAATAGCAATCTTAATAGACGTATTAAATCAAAGTCTTTTGTAAATTTGAATTATCGATTTTTATTAATAAACAATATTTACAAGTATAAGCCTAGCGCTATTGAAATGCACCCATAACAAATATGACAAAACCCCAAATCGAAACCCTAAAACCAAAACAACATTTTGAAATCCTTGATGGATTAAGAGGAATAGCCGCCGTGGCAATTGTAATTTTTCATTTTATGGAAATCGTTCATCCGCCAAGCGAAAATTTTATTGCACATGGTTTTCTCGCTGTTGACTTTTTCTTTTGCCTTTCCGGATTTGTGATTGCTTATGCGTATCATGATCGTATTGATAAAATGAAACTTACTGATTTTTTCAAATTAAGATTGATCAGATTGCATCCTTTGGTTGTTTTTGGTTCTGTATTAGGTTTACTGGCTTTTCTTTTTGACCCTTTTGGCGGTAATCCTGAAAGTTATCAAACCGGTAAAGTGATTTTGATTTTTCTGGCTTCGATTTTTCTGATTCCGTTTCCGATAATGGCAGATCGATATTTCAACATATTTGGTTTAAATGCGCCCGGTTGGTCTTTGTTTTGGGAATATATTGCGAATATTCTTTATGCACTTTTTCTTTATAAACTAAGTCGCCGTTCGCTCTTTTTGTTAACCATTTTTGCCGCTATCGGAATTTGTTTTGTCAGTCATCGTGCTGGCGGTTCCTTAATGGGCGGATGGAGCGGAGAAACCTTTTGGGATGGCTGTGCGCGTATTTCGTATTCGTTTTTGGCAGGAATGCTCATTTATCGCTCCAATTGGATTATCAAATCAAAACTGAGTTTCATCGGATTATCTATATTACTTCTTGCAACGTTTGTCATGCCTTTTTCTGATTGGAATTGGCTAACAGAACCTTTAGTTGTTATAGTCTATTTTCCACTGTTGATTGTATTAGGAGCCGGAGCAACTTTGGCGCCAGGATTCAAAAAAATATGCGTCTTCTTCGGGCAAATTTCTTATCCATTATACATGACGCATTATGCCGTAATGTGGATATTTGCCAACTATTACGCCAAGTATAAACCAGATACTAGTCAATTAACTTTCATTGTTATTATTGGAACAATTCTTCTTGTGGGAATCGCCTACTTAACCATGATTTTTTATGATACTCCTGTTCGAAAGTATTTGACGGATAAAAGAAAGAAGGTTTAATCTCGCAAAGGCGCGGAGTCGCAAAGTTTTTTTTACCCTAGTAACGAAAATTGTAAGCAAAGACGCCCAGTTTTTTTCTCGCAGATTTGGCAGATTGAGCAGATTTCATGTTCTTTTCTTCGTATATCTGTTGTAATCTTTTAAAAATCTGCATGAAACAAAAAAAACTTTGCGACTTTGCGGCTTCGCGAGATTAGAAAAAACCTTTGTTCCTAAGAACCTTTGCTCCTTTCTTATAAAAAATCCTTAATTTCGCCTTTAAATTAGAAGGAGAAAAATGAAGGTATGTATTGCTGAGAAACCAAGTGTAGCACGTGAAATCGCATCCGTTTTGGGTGCCAATACCAAACACGATGGGTATTTTGAAGGCAATGGCTATGCTGTGACCTATACTTTTGGGCATTTATGTACTTTAAAGGAACCTAACGATTATAAACCGCATTGGAAAAGTTGGGATTTAAACAACTTACCCATGCTTCCGGAGAAATTCGAAACCAAAGTAGTTGAGAATTCAGGAATCCAAAAGCAATTTAAAATTGTAAAAAGCTTATTCGACAAAGCCGAAGTGGTTATAAACTGCGGGGATGCCGGGCAGGAAGGAGAATTGATTCAGCGTTGGGTTATGAACGAAGCGCATTATAAAGGCGAAGTACAGCGTTTATGGATTTCGTCTTTAACAACTGAAGCGATAAAAGAAGGTTTCGAAAACTTAAAGCCTTCTGAAAACTATGATAATTTATTCTACGCCGGATTTTCAAGAGCGATTGGAGACTGGTTATTAGGTATGAATGCCACACGTTTGTACACCGTAAAACATGGCGGTTACAAGCAAGTTTTGTCTATTGGACGCGTGCAAACGCCAACATTGGCAATGGTTGTCGATCGCTGGAAAGAAATCGAAAACTTTAAACCTCAACCTTATTGGGAATTACAGACTTTATACAGAGAAACGCTTTTTAGTTATGAAGAAGGTCGTTTTCTAAAAAAAGAAGACGGAGAACTTCTCGCCAATAAAGTCAAAGAAAGTGAGTTCGAAATTGTTTCTGTAGATAAAAAGAACGGAAATGAATACGCTCCAAAACTATTTGATTTAACGGGTTTACAGGTTTATTGTAATACCAAATTTGGATTTTCGGCAGATGAAACGCTTAAAATTGTCCAGACTTTGTACGAGCAAAAAGTAGTGACATATCCCAGAGTTGATACGACTTTCTTACCGAACGATATTTATCCAAAAGTACCGGGAATTCTGCAAAAACTTTCCAAATATGCCGAATTAACGCAACCGCTTTTAGGCAAAAAAATAAAAAAATCGCCTAAGGTTTTCAACGATAAAAAAGTTACGGATCACCACGCGATTATTCCAACCGGAATAGAAAGTAATCTGCAATACAATCAGCAGCAAGTTTATGACATTATTACAAGACGTTTTATTGCCGTATTCTACGATGATTGTTTGGTTGCCAATACTACAGTAATAGGGAAAGCAGCCGATGTAATGTTCAAAACCACTGGAAAAGTAATCTTAAAAAAAGGTTTCCGTGTTGTTTTTGAAGATCCGAATGCCAAAGAAAAAGAAGCCGATTTATTACCCAATTTTGTAGTGGGAGAAAAAGGTCCGCATGAACCTTCGTTTTTAGAAAAAGAAACCAAACCACCCAATCAGTTTACAGAGGCGACTTTACTTCGTGCGATGGAAACCGCGGGAAAACAAGTCGACGACGAAGATTTACGAGAATTAATGAAAGAAAACGGTATTGGTCGTCCGTCAACGCGTGCGAATATTATCGAAACGCTTTTTAAACGTCAATATATTGTTCGAAATAAAAAGCAGGTTTTACCAACGCCAACAGGAATTCAGCTTATTGATACGATTCAGAATGAATTGATTAAATCAGCGGAACTTACAGGTTCTTGGGAGAAACAATTGAAAGATATCGAGAAAGGTACTTATACTGCCGGAGCTTTTATTAAAAACATGAAGCGAATGGTCGAAGCTTTGGTTACCGAAGTACGAAGCGAAACCAGACACGCCAATATTTCGCATGCAACTGCGACTCAAAAAGAAGTGGTAAAAGTAGAGAAAAAGAAAGCCGCAGGAATTTTGGCAGAAACTTGTCCGAAATGTCAAAAAGCGACCTTAATAAAAGGAAAATCAGCTTACGGATGTGGAAATTATAAAGCTGGTTGTGATTTTCTTTTGCCTAATACTTTTGCAGAGAAAAAAATAACCGAAAGTCAATATTTAAGATTGGTTCAGAAAGGATCAACCGTAAATATAAAAGGCTTCAAAACTGATGAAGGAACTGTCGAAGGTTTGATTCGTTTTGAAGAAAATTACAAACTTAAATTAGAAACCAAGAAAACGGCTCCAAAGGCAAAAGCAAAACCTGCTGCTACAACTGATTCTGAAGCTTTAACGTGTCCGAAATGTAAAAAAGGAACAATCATGAAAGGGAAAACCGCTTATGGCTGTGGGGATTATAAATTAGGTTGTGATTTTAAAGTTACTTTTGATGATGTAAGAGCCAAACTAAAAGATCAAAAACCTACTAAAGAATTGGTTTATTCTATTTTACAAGAAAGTATTTAATTTTTTTAGCCACAGATTAAAAGGATTAGAATGATTTTTTCTTCGCCACTAATTTCACAAATTAGCGCGAATTATTTTTCTATTTTGTTTGCTAATAGATGCGAGAATCATTTTAATCCTTTTAATCTGCGGCTATTTTGTGCATTCCAAATTTCAAAAATTAATTCGCGCTAATTTGTGAAATTCGTGGCAAACTATTTTATAAATTAGCTTTTCAATTTAACACCAAATACCAAAATATATGTTTCAGAAAATTACTCTTTTAGCGCTTGTTTTAATTGCTGTTGTTTCTTGCCAAAAAAAAGAATCTGTTGAAAAAGATAAAATCAAAATTGCAGATTGGCTTATCGGAAACTGGGAAAACAAATCTCAGGACGGCGTTCTGACTGAAAACTGGATCAAATTAAACGACAGTACTTTTAGTGCTGCATCCTACTTTATAAAAGGAAAAGACACATTGCACCTTGAAAATATTGTTCTAGCTCAAAAAGGTGAAACTCTAACTTATTTTGCCACTGTAAAAGGTCAAAATGATGATAAACCTGTTGCATTTTCATCAACTGCTGAATCTGATAAACAATTGGTTTTCGAAAATCCAAAACACGATTATCCTCAAAAAATTACTTATACAAAAGGCGCTGATAATACTTTGACCGCTGAGATTTCAGGGAATTTACAAGGAAAAGCGAGTTCTGAGAAGTTTGTTATGACTAAAAAATAGATCATTATAATGAGACATCATTTTGGAGATCTTTTAGATAGAGAAGGAAATTATTGGACTATTGTACCAAACAGAAATCGTTACTTCTATTCCTCTGATGAAGAAATTTTAGATAAAGCAGCTGTAAAAATAATTACAATATCTAAAGATCATAAATGCTGGAAACAAGTATTTAATCTAGAAAATTTAGAAGAAATCACTTTACATGACCCTAGTAAAGAACAAATAGAGTGTTTAACAAAATTAACGAGATTAACGAGATTAAGAATTACGCATTTACGAACAAAAGACATCAATTTCATTAGCGAACTTCAAAATCTGGAAGAACTAATACTTGAATATGTTTCAGGCTTTACCGACTTATCTCCTTTGCAAAAATTAAAAAAGATAAAATCTTTGCATTTTGAGAATTTAAGAAGAGTATCAAGTTTCGATGGATTAATTGGAATTGACAGCTTGAAGTATTTGCGAATTGATGGAACATTAGATTGGAACCAAACGATTGAAGATTATAACTTTTTAAAAGGTATTCCAAATTTAGAAGTTTTTTCTCTTGGAAATATAAATACTAAGTCTGAATTTCCAGTTTTACTTCCCATCTTAGAATTAAAAAACCTTAAAAAAATAAATTTTGGAAGAGCAACATTCAAAACAGAAGAATATGCTTTTGTCGAAGTTGCTTTACCAAATGTAGAAGGTGGTTCTTTTGAACTCTGTTGGGAATACAATGAATATTTGGATTTTTTAGGCAGAGGTGCTGGACAAATAAAAAATAATAATCCTAGTTTAAAAGAAAAGTGCGAAGCATTTATTCAAAAATATGAAGATCTAAAAAAGCAATCTGAAAATATTATAATTAATTATAATATTCCAAAGTGAAAAAAGCTTTCATCATAATTCTAATCTCAATTTTACTATTAAGTTGTAGTAATAAAACTCAATATGTAGTCGAGAATATTTTTGACAATTTTTCATTTAATAGTACATTATCAAATAGTTCTGAAATAGTTATTAAAGTCTACGACTCGACTATAACACATAATAGATCTGGAAGTCTTGAATCTCTTATTCCAACAAAAGAATTTAAAATCAAAAAAAGGCAGCAGTTAGAAGATTTCGAAAATATTTTTGCGAAGGCGGAAAAAACAAGTTATTTCTGTTGCCCAACAAGTACTTATTCTATTCATTTTTTAAATCAAAAAGACACACTTGATCTCTTTTATGTTGATACTTTAGAATTTAAGGATAAAGTAAGAATCTTTGAATCTAGTTATCAATATTCTTATATAATTGATAAACAAAAATGGAAAGATTATCTTAAAGAAATAGAAAAAGGCAATCAAAATGACCGAAACTGAAATCAAAGAAAAAATTTTAGAACTCTTTAAAGAAGAACGACAAAGACCAGACTTAGAATTTGAAGAATCTCATTTTCTAGATTTTTTGACATTTCCGGCACACTCAAAGAATAATATTAAAAATTCCTTTAAGGGAGTTAGAAAATATTATCGATTTATGAACAGACTTGAGTTAGAGTTTTCAATTTGTTTCACTCTACCTGATCTTGATAAAATGTACAGTATAGATAAGATCACTAAAAAAGTAATTGAAAGAATAGGAAAAAGACGCGGAAATGTAATGATTATAAAACAACGTATTAACCAAAAGGAGAATTACTATATAGAGATCTTTCTAACAGCTTTACTCATCTTAACTTACACTTTTTGGGGAATAAATTTAATTTCAATAATTCTAACTCTAGCCTTTGGATTTGCTATTTATTGGATATTAAGCAGTAAAATCAATAGTAAACGACATAACCAAAAATTAAACATAAAAATAATGAATCAAGAAAGAGATTCTTAAAAAACCCTAGAACCTGAGCAACTCCGAATCTTAGAAGCTTCAAAGATTTATTCCTTCTCCCCGATCTTATTGACCATAAAAATCATCAAAATCCCTAAAACCGACATTACTAAAAACGCCCATTTCATACTTAAATATTCAGAGATGAAACCAACCATTGGCGGAACCAATAAAAACCCAAGATAACCAATTGTAGATATAGAAGTTAAGGCTGAACCACTGCTTAATTTTGAGGATCTTCCCGCAATGCTAAATACTAACGGAACGACACAAGAAACCCCAACTCCGATTAAAACATAACCGAAAAGAGTTGGATAAATAAATGGTAAGAGAAAACAAATTAAAAAACCTACCGTGATCAAAATTCCGCTGTAAAGCAGGATTCGTTTTGTTCCAAATTTCATTACGCCATAATCTCCAAACAAACGTCCTAAAGTTACCGCAGTTGCAAAAAATACAAATGCTGCACTGGTTAACTTTGGCGAAGCATGTAATATATTTTCAAAATAAATACCGCTCCAATCGTACATCGTATTTTCGCAAGCCATAGAAACAAAACAAATGATAGCGAACTTAATCAGATTTTTTTCCGGCATCGAAAAGAACTTTTTCTTAACCGGTACGGGCTCATTATGAATACTCAAAGGGTAAAAACATGCCGTAAGACCCATCATAAAAATACTTACACCTAATAAATGATGCGACGGCGCAATATGTCTCGATACCATTACATAACCTAAACCTGCTCCGGCGAAAACAGCAATACTCCAAACGGCATGAAAACGGGTTATAATCGATTGTGGATATAATTTTTGAACTTCCAGAGATTGCGCATTAATCGATAAATTAAAAATATTACGTGAGGCTCCAAAGATCAAAAGTATAATAACCAATTGCCACACAAAAGCGGCCAAACCTGGTAAAGAGAGCACAATATTAAACATAATTGCTCCCAAAAGCATGATATAACGGCTGCTGTATTTATTCAATAACTTTCCTGTAAAAGGCATTGTGAGCATTAGACCAATCGGAAAAGCAAATAAAACGGTTCCAAATTGAGCTTCTGATAAATGCAATTGTGCTTTTATATGCGGAATTCGGGAAACCCAAGAAGAATATCCAAATCCGGAGAGGAAAAAAAACACAGTATTGGCTAAACGGAATCCTTTTGGCGAATTCTGTAGTTTCTTTAAAAAAGGTAAAATCATGAGGAGAATTTCATTTAAAATGCAAAATTAAGCCTTTTGAAGTTTAACGTCTACCCTTTTCGGAATTTTTAACAAAAGTCAGAAATTTAAGTCAATTTATTGTTTTTTCGCAACTTTTAGAAAAAAGTTTACCAAAATATAACAAAAAACACATCAAATCAAGTCAATTAATATTTGTTAAGGAAATATTAATTTTTACATTTGCATTGTTTTTATTCATTCTAAATAAAAACAAAACCTTAACCAACTTTAATAAAAATGAAATATTCTACTGCGAAAACGTATCGTTTTCTATTTACAATCAGTTTTCTATTCACTGTTTTCAGCTCTTTTGCACAACAAAACTTTGGAAAAATAAAAGGAACAATCACAACTTCTGACGGCGACGCTGCTGCTGGTGTAAATGTGATTCTTAAATCTTCAAAATATGGCACGACTACCAATGATGATGGCAGTTTTGAATTGAACAGAGTACGAGCGAATACTTATACTTTACAAATATCTTTAACGGGCTACGAAACCACAGAACAAGTAGTTGTTGTTGCTGAAACAGAAACTTCAACTGTAAACTTGCAATTGAAGGTTTCGAACAAAGAATTACACGAAGTTGTTGTAAATGGTAAAAAAAGCATCTTATCTAAAAAAACAGATTATGTAGCGAGAATGCCTCTTAAAAATCTGGAAAATCCACAAGTTTACAATGTGATTCAGAAAGAACTTTTGCAGGAACAAATTTCGGTAGACATTAGAAGTGCTGTTGTAAATGCACCCGGCGTTACTACAAAAATTTATCCTTCGGGAGGACTTGAAATTTCGTTTAGAGGATTTAGCACTGGTGTTAATGCCCGAAACGGAATGGAAAACATGACGGGACGAAGCTCAATTTCTATCGATAATGCAGAACGTATTGAGGTTCTTAAAGGTCCTTCGGGAACTTTATTCGGATCGTCTGTATCGTCTTTTGGAGGTGTTGTTAATCTTGTGACCAAAAAACCTTTTGAAGGTAAAAAAACGGAGGTTTCTTATACTGGAGGAAGCTTCGGATTAAATCGAATTGCACTTGATATCAATACTCCGTTAACGCCCGATAATAAAGTATTGTTTAGATTAAATACTTCTTTAAATACTGAAAAAAGCTTTTTAGATTATGGTTTTAATAAAACATTCCTGATTGCGCCAAGTCTTGTTTATAAAGCAACGGATAAACTAACCTTAAGTGTTGATACTGAAATCTACAGCGTAAACAATACACGCCCAACTTACGGACGCTCATATGCTGCCGGAATTACAAACCCAACAGATCTGCAAATCGACTACAAAAAAAGCTTGTTTCACGATGATCTTGATGCTAAAACTTCATCGACTAAAGTTTTTGTTCAGGCAGAATATCAATTGGCAGATAATTGGAAATCTACAACGCTTTACTCTTTTATAGATGAAAACGTAGATCGCAGTTATCAATATTACACAAAATGGAATTCGCCAACTGAAGTACTAAGAAGTGTGTCTCGTTTTGGACCAATTTCTAATCAATTTACGAATATCCAAGAAAATATTAATGGTGAATTTTCTACCGGAAGCATCAAACACAAACTATTAGTAGGTGTAAATTACAGATTTTCAAAAGGTACTTTTAATTATGGTGCAACGCCGGTTTTGGATACTATTGATGTAACCAAACCTTTTGAGCCTATTCGAAAAAAACAAGTTGATGCAGCTTTATCTCAACTTACATATCCGACTCCGGACGAACAAATATTTAGTGTTTATGCTTCGGATGTGATTAGTTTCACGGATCGCTTATCTGCAATGTTGAGTCTTCGTTTGGATAACTTCGTTCAGAAAGATCTTGTAGATGTTCCGGGATATAACCAAACTGCTTTATCGCCAAAATTAGGTTTGGTTTATGAAGTGGTTAAAAATCAGGTCTCTTTATTTGGAAATTATATGAATGGTTTCCAAAATTCAGGTCCGGTAAATCAGCCTGACGGAAGTTTGCTAATCTTAAAACCAGTTTATGCAAACCAATACGAAGGTGGAGTAAAAGTAGAAGCTTTCAATAAAAAATTAAGTACTACTTTAAGTTACTACAACATTACAATTGATAATGCTACAAGAACAACTCCTGACGGGTTTAGTGTTCAGGATGGTAAACAAGTAAGTAAAGGTTTTGATTTTGAATTTATTGCAAATCCTATCGAAGGCTTAAATGCCGTTGTTGGTTATGCTTATAATGATAATCGCATTGTAAAATCATCAGATGCTGCTATAGAAGGAAACAAAGCCAGCGGAGCTCCGGAGAATGTAGTTAATTTTTGGTTGTCTTATAAATTTCAAAACGTGTTAAAAGATTTCGGTCTTGGTTTTGGAGGAAATTATGTAGACAAACAATACAAATTTGAAGACGAAAGTTTCTATGCTCCTTCTTATTCTGTTTATAATGCAACTATATTTTATGATCAGCCAACCTGGAGACTTGGTGTTAAATTCAACAACATCAACAACAAAAAATACTGGGATTCTTATGGAATGGCTCAAACTCCATCAAACATATTAGTAAATCTGACCTTGAAATTTTAAGTAAAAGTCTTTTATCAAAAACACCTCAACTCATGAGGTGTTTTTTTATAGAATTCATTTTTTTTTCCACAAAAAAGAAATCAGCATTAAAACTCCAAAACCTGAGTTTAATCTTTGTCGAGTTCTTGTGAAGATTTCTTCTTGCAAGGAAATGATTAAGATTGTAATTAACTACTATAAAATTCTACAAACTTTAAATTATTTTATTTTTAATTAATCTAAATAAGACTTAAGTTTGTAAAAATAATAATATTCACAAAAATTTAAACTTCATCTTATGAAATCTAAAACTTTAAAATCAATAACGTTTTTATTTTTAATGTTGGTTGCAAGTCCTGCAATATTCGCACACGCACTTTGGATCGAAACTAAAGCAACGGGAACTAAAGGAAAAGCACAGGAAATTTCAGTTTTCTTTGGAGAATTTTCAGATAATGATATTACGCCTTCTGCAAAATGGTTTTCTGATTTAAAGGATTTTTCGTTGGTTGTAATCAGTCCTTCAAAAAAAGAAATTAAACTTTCGGCGACAGCTTTAGAAAACAAATATCAGGCATTTTTTACACCAGATGAAGACGGGGTTTATACTGTGGTAATGCATCATACTGTAAAAGATGTTTATGGAACTATGAAACTGGATTACAACTCAAGCGCAACTGTTTTGGTTGGTAATGCTGCAAAAGGAAATGAAGCTGCTGCAAACTCAAACATTATAAGTGTATTTGCTAAAGATGTAGCAACTGCAAAACAAAAAGCGACGATTAATGTTAATGCTTTGTACGAAGGTGCTTCTGCAAAAAAACAAAAAATAAAAGTAATTGCTCCAAATGGCTGGGAGAAAGAATTATGGAGTAATGACAAAGGCGAAATCTCTTTTTCTCCACTTTGGTCAGGGAATTACATGGTAGAATTTGCTTATACAGAAAAAGCTGCCGGAGAACATAACGGTAAAAAATATGACGAAATCTGGAAAATGGCAACTTATTTAATTTCAGTAAAATAACACTTCTATATCTTACATAAAGTAGATCTTAATGAAACCTTGTTCTTTTGAGTAAGGTTTTTTTTATGTTCCAAAAATTGAAAATCATAAAATTTGATCTCAAATTTCAGCCAAACATTTAAATCACAAAACCAAATAATTAAGACAATCTTAAGAAAGAACTAAGGAAAATTTAAGCGCTTAAATCTCTCTAAAAATTTTGTTAAAACATTAATGTGCCCTTATATTTGCAAAAAATTATTTTTATTAAATCTAAATAAGCATCATGAAATATAATTTACTACTTGCTTTATCTTTTATAAGTTTTGCGTCTTATAGTCAAAACTACACAAGCACAGAAAGCGGTTCGACGGTAAATGATACTGTAAAAAATAAAAAAGGAGAAATTCTTAATGAGGTTTTAATTACTGCAAATAAACCTAAGAAACCTATTGAAGCGGCTCGTTCAGGAATCAAAGTAATGGATTTGCCACAAAGCGTTCAGATTATTGGAAGCGAAATAATTGAGCAACAACAAGCAATAAGATTAAGTGAAGTTGTAAAAAACCTTAATGGTGTTTATGTATCATCTGCTCGTGGTGGCGCTCAGGAATCATTCTTTTCAAGAGGTTATGATATGTCAGCAAATAATATGTTCAAAAACGGATTTCGCTTTAATAGTGGTTCAATTCCTGAAGTTTCATCTTTAGAAAAAGTTGAATTTTTGAAAGGAAGTGCAGCTCTTCTATACGGAAACGTTAATCCTGGAGGAATCCTTAACATGGTTACAAAAACACCTAAATTTACTCGTGGTGGAGAAGTTTCAATGCAAATGGGAAGTTTCGCTTATTACAAACCGTCAATTGACTTTTACGGACCTTTAAACAAATATATCGCTTATCGTTTTACAGGTTCTTATGAGAACTCTGAAAGTTTTAGAGATGTTGTTAAAAACGAACGTATCTATTTTAATCCTTCTTTCCTTTTTAATGTATCTCCTAAAACGCAAATTACAGTACAAGGAGATTATTTGAGTGCTGACTGGACTCCGGATTTTGGAACTGGAATTATTGGAAAAGAAATTGTAAATGTGCCACGTAATACTTTTTTTGGAGCACTTTGGTCAAACGGAAATACAAGATCATCAAGTGCATCTGTATTGGTAAATCACAATATTAGCGAAAACTGGAAACTGAATTTTAATTCTTCTTTTCAAAATTACGACAGAACTTCTAAGTCAACAGCTCAATTATCAACTGTAGATGCAAATGGTAATTGGACAAGACCTTTGGTTCAAAATCAAAACTTAGAAAAAATATTTGGAGATCAATTAAGCTTGCAAGGAACATTTAAAACAGGAAGTATCAAACACCAGTTATTTACAGGGGTTGATTATGAAAACTCTTATGCAACGGCTTATACTTACGGGTTTTTTACCTCTCCAACTTCTACAACAGTTGCAACTTATGACACTATAAATCTTTATACTTTTGATCCTAAAAATCAAAGAACTGATGAACCAAATTCAAGAATTACAGCAATTGCAAATACAGATACAGAACGTTTTGGTGCTTATGCACAGGATTTGATTTCGTTTACAGATCAAATTAAACTTTTGGCAGGTATTCGTTGGTCTTGGCAACAATCGCAGGTAATTACAGATACTTACAACGTAAATCCAAGCACTGTAACTACTGTAGAAGCTGCAAAACGTATTGATAAAGCTTTCTCTCCAAAATTAGGATTGATTTATCAGCCAACAAGAAATACGTCTTTATTTGCAAGTTACTCAAACTCTTTTACACCAAATACCGGACTTACAGTTGATGGAAATATTTTAGAATCATCAATCATTGATCAATATGAAGCTGGTATCAAAAAAGATTTCTTTAGAGGTTTGTTAAGTACAAACGTTACGGTTTATCAAATCACAAATAGCAATTTAGCTCAAACTGCACCTTATCAAGCTGATGGTGTTACTCCAAACGCAAATACAAACATTAAAATGTTAGGTGGAGCTACAAAAAGTAAAGGTGTCGAAGTTGATATCACCGCAACTCCGGTTGAAGGTTTAAATATTAATGCTGGTTACAGTTATAATGATATGCGTTACACTAAAACTTCAGGAACAAACGGAAGTTTTATAGAAGGAGATCGTGTAGCAAGAACGCCAAGAAACACAGCCAACTTAAGCTTTTTCTATAAATTACCAAGCGGATTATTTAAAGGAGTTACATTTGGAGCTATCGGAAATTATATCGGAAACCGTTTAGCAGGATGGAATGACGATTACCTTTGGACAGCAGTTAAACCAACACCTACTAATCCAAAACCTGATCCGGCTTACACTATATCTATCAGAGATCGTGATATTCCGTTAGAAGGATATGTAACTGTAGATGTTTCTGCAGGTTATGAATGGAGAAAATTCTCAATCTTATGTAAATTATCAAACATTACAAATGAGTTAAATTATACTGTTCACGAAAATTACAGTACAAATCCAATCGCGCCTCGTCAAATCTTGACAAGCTTAAGATACAAATTCTAAAAAAAATTGAATTAGTTTAGATCGCCAAAGCTTTTTCTGCAACTTTCATTCTTGAAAAGTAGAAGTTTTGATCTTCAAGAAACCTCATTTAGCAATAAATGAGGTTTTTTGTTTTCACAAAAGAAAGTGTTCTAATTATAGTACTTTTGTCGGGTAAATACTTTCTATCTCATTAAAATAAAATTCTAAACATGTCAGATTCCAGAAAAAACCAATTACAAAAAAGTCTCGGATTAAGTTTTAATATCGCTGTTTTGATTGGAGGAACAATTGGAGTTGGAATTTTAAGAACTCCCGGATCAATTGCATCCCTGTTAGACAATTACTGGCTTATTATTGCATCGTGGCTTTTTGGCGGATTATTTGTCTTAATTGGTGCAAATTCTTATGCAGAACTAGCTACAATGCTTCCCAAAGCCGGAGGATCTTACAATTATATCAAAAGAGCTTTTGGCAATTATGCAGGATTTCTTTCCGGCTGGTTTGATTATATTACCAATGCTATTCCGCCTGCTTTTTATTGTATTGTAATAAGTGAATATATTATAATTCTGTTTCCAGATCTTAAAAACTATTCGACAGAAATGGCAATTTCTCTCTTAATTGCCTTTGTTTTATTGCATGTAAGCGGCGTAAAAAACGGAAGCACAATCCAGCAAATTACCAGTTTCTTAAAAGTGATTTGCTTCTTTGCTTTAGTCGTTGCGTGTTTTATGTATTCAGGCGTAAAATTGGCTCCAATTCCAAAAGACAATACAGCGGTTCAAATTGGTTTATTATTTGGATTTTTCAAATCACTTCAACTTATCATCGGAACTTATAACGGCTGGAATAGCGTTTGCTTTTTTGCCGAAGAAAATGATGATCCAGGCAAGAATATTCCAAAGTCACTATATAGCGGTGTTCTACTGGTAATCTCAATTTATATTTTAATAAACGTTGCTTTCTTTTATGTTTTGCCTGTAGAAAATGTTGCAAAATCAAATTTGGCTGCAGCCGATGTTGCCAATATAATCTTCGGAAAAAACGGCGCAATTATCGTTACCGTAATTTCTATTTTCTCTTTGATTAGTATTCTGAATGCTTTTATGATGATTCCTCCAAGAATTCTATACGGATTAAGCCGCGATGGTTTTTTTATCGAAAAAGGAACAACTGTAAACAAAGGCGGAACTCCAATTGTGGCACTTTTAGTTTCATCATTATTCAGCTTATTTCTAATTTGTATTGGTTCATTTGAAGTCCTGTTTTCATTTGCAGCCTTCACTTCGATTATCGTTTGGGGATTAGCTTATTGTTCTCTTATAAAACTAAGAAAATCAGAACCGGATTTACCAAGACCTTATCGTTCTGCTTGGTATCCTTGGACAACTATTATTGCAATTGTAGCTTCTTTAGCCTTATTAATAGGTTTTATATTTAGTGATCCTAAAAGCTTTATCATTATTCTTGGTATTACTTTGATTTCTTATCCTTTGTTTTTGGTTTTGAAAAAAAGGAAGTAACACCTATTTTGTCATTTCGAAGAAGGAGACTCGAGCGATAGCGAACAGATGAAGTAAATCTTCGCGAGAAATTCGAGAAAGATTCGCGACAATATAGAACGCGGATGACGCGGATTCGCTTTGCGAAAACGCAGATTAAAACGGATTTTATTAATTCAATCTTGTCATTTCTTTTTAATCGAAATAACAAAACCTTTATCCTTAATAAATCTCAGAACTGTGCCATTGCTGGAGATTTGTTCATCATAACGTTCCAGAGGAACAAATTATATTGTAGGGATGGATTTCAATCCATCCTTCGCAATCAAAATCGTCAATCTTTGTCGCGTTATATGTGTGATTTCTCCTTTCAGTCGAAATGACAAGATTGAACTAAAATCCGTTTTAATCTGCGTTTTCGCAAAGCGAATCCGCGTCATCCGCGTTCTATATTGTCACGAATCTTTCTCGAATTTCTCGCGAAGATTTACTTCATCTGTTCGCTATCGCTCGGGTCTCCTTTCAATCAAAATAACAAAATAAAAAAAGCTGTCCATTTGGACAGCTTTTATATTTAAAAAATAAATCTGATTCTTATTTCAAACCAGCAATACTTTGCTCGATTGTAGCAATTTTTGCTAAAGCATCGGCTTCTTTTTGTTTTTCGTTTGCTAATACTTTTTCTGGTGCTCCGGCAACAAATTTCTCGTTTGATAATTTTGCCTGAACTGATTTTAAGAAACCTTGCGTGTAAACTAACTCTGCAGTTAATTTTGCAACTTCAGCTTCAACGTCAATATTTCCTCCCGAAATCGGAATGAAATATTCATTTGATTTTACACGGAAAGATAACGCGCCGTCAACTTTAGCAGAAACATATTCGAAAGCTGAAATATTACCTAATTTCGTTACTATTGTATCGAAATAAGTTGCGATATTCTCGCTATTGATTGCTTTTAATTCGATTGCATCTTTAAACGGAATATTTTTATCTTTTCTGATCGTTCTAATTCCTGAGATTACTTCAATTGTACTTTCGAAATCAGAAATCAAACTTGCGTTGAATGGTTTTAATTCTGGCCAAGTCGAAACAATTAAAGCTTCTTCTTTAGTCCTGTCAGCAATTAAATGCCAAATTTCTTCTGTTAAGAAAGGCATAAAAGGATGAAGCAACTTCAAGTTACTTTCTAACATTTCGATTGCTTTATCAAACGTTGCTTTGTCAATTGGTTGTTGATATGCCGGTTTGATCATCTCTAAAAACCAAGAACAAAAATCATCCCAAACCAATTTGTAAATTGCCATTAATGAATCTGAAATTCTGTATTTCTCAAAATTATCTTCAATTTCAACCAATGTTTGCTGCAACTTAGCTTCGTACCATTCGATTGCCACTTTTGATGATTCTGGTTGCGAGATAGTTTCTGAAACTTCCCAACCTTTAATCAATTTAACAGCATTCCATATTTTGTTTGTGAATGATTTTCCCTGAAGGCATAATTCTTCATCAAACATGATATCATTTCCTGCAGAAGCACTCAAAAGCAATCCTACACGAACTCCATCTGCACCAAATTTTTCGATCAAGTCTAAAGGATCAGGAGAATTCCCTAATGATTTAGACATTTTACGGCGTTGTTTATCACGAACCAAACCAGTTAAATATACATTGGTAAATGGCTTTTCTCCAGCATATTCGTAACCTGCGATAATCATTCTGGCAACCCAAAAGAATAAAATATCCGGACCTGTAACCAAGTCATTTGTTGGATAATAATATTTATAATCTGCACTTTCAGGATCCATGATTCCGCCAAAAACAGACATCGGCCAAAGCCAAGATGAAAACCAAGTGTCTAATGCATCAACATCCTGTTTTAAGTCAGATGTTGTTAGTGAATTGTTAGAAGTTCTTTCTTGTGCTAATTTTAATGCGTCTTCGATGTTTTCTGCAACTACGAAATCTTCTTTTCCGTCTCCGTAATAATACGCCGGAATTTGTTGTCCCCACCATAATTGACGAGAGATATTCCAATCACGGATATTGTTTAACCAGTGCGCATAAGTATTTTCGAATCGTTTTGGATGTAATTTAATATCGCCATCAACCAAAACAGATTGGATTGCCGGTTTTACTAAATCTTCCATTTTCAAGAACCATTGGTCTGATAATCTTGGTTCGATTACAGCTTTTGTTCTTTCTGATGTTCCAACTTTATTTAAATGGATTTCGGTCTTCGCCAAAGCGCCAATTTCTTCTAACTCTTTTGCAACTTCGGTACGAACCACAAAACGATCTTTTCCTTGATAATGCAATCCGAAGCTATTTAATGTAGCATCTTCATTAAAGATATCAACGATTTCAAGATTATGCTTCTCTCCTAGCGTTTTATCATTCATATCGTGCGCCGGAGTTACTTTTAAACATCCCGTTCCGAATTCTACATCTACATATTCGTCTTCGATAATTGGAATTACTCGGCCACAAATAGGAACGATTGCTTTTTTACCTTTTAAATGTGTAAAACGCTCATCATTTGGATTGATACAAATTGCTGTATCTCCAAAAATAGTTTCGGGACGAGTTGTAGCAATAGTCAAAAATTCCTCAGTTCCTTCGATTTTATATTTCAGGAAAAATAATTTCCCTTGTTGTTCTTCATAAATAACTTCTTCGTCAGAAAGCGTTGTTTTTGCTTCAGGATCCCAGTTAACCATTCGGTATCCTCTATAAATTAATCCTTTGTTGTATAAATCAACAAACGATTTAATCACAGAAGCTGACATATCAGGATCCATCGTAAATTTGGTTCTTTCCCAATCGCAGGAAGCTCCAAGCTTTTTAAGCTGATCAAGAATTACTCCGCCATATTTATCTGTCCATTCCCAAGCGTGCGCTAAAAATTCTTCGCGGGTTAAATCATTTTTATTGATTCCTTCCGCTTTTAATTTCGCTACAACTTTTGCTTCCGTTGCAATCGACGCGTGATCCGTTCCCGGAACCCAACAAGCGTTGAAGCCTTTAAGACGCGCTCTACGAATCAAAACATCCTGAATTGTATTATTCAACATATGTCCCATGTGCAAAACTCCTGTGACGTTTGGCGGCGGAATTACAATTGTATAAGGTGTTCTATGATCTGGTTCTGAATGAAAATAGTTGTTTTTCATCCAGTAATCATACCATTTGTTCTCGATTGTCTTAGCGTCAAATTGTGCTGGAATACTCATTTATTAGGATTGTTTATTCGTTTATTTTCTGTTTATTCGTTTAATCGTTGATTCGTTTAATCGTTAATTTCTGAAAGCTTTAGTAAAACCTAAATTCAATCCAAATCAATTAAACGATTAAACAGTTAAACAAATAAACGAAACTTTGGTTCAATTTTTGTAATTATAACTGACAGCAAAAGTAAATAATTAAAGACACTATAAAAAGCGAAATAAAAATTTGTGTATTAATTAAAACAAAGTATATTTACTTACAACTTAAAATAATTTCAAATGAAAAATGTTGCCACTTTTATTGTAATCGCATTGTTTTGTACAATTGGTTATGCTCAAAACGGCCCAAAAATTGAATTTGCTGCCACAGACAACACAATTGATTATGGAAAAATTTCTAAGGGTGATAATGGAGTTCGCTCTTTTGAATTTACAAACACCGGAGATGCGCCTCTATTAATTACCGGAGCAGAATCTACAGTAAGCTCAATTGTCGTTACAAAACCAGCTGCAGCTATTTTGCCTGGTAAAAAAGGAAAAATTGATGTAAAATACAATATGGTTTCCGGTCCTATTCGTAAAACAATTACCGTTGAAACCAACGCCGTTAACTACCCTGATGGTAGAGTCGCCTTAAAAATTAAAGGCGAAGTTTTATAAAAAAACAATAATCTAAAAATAGTAAAAGCCGTTTCTTATTAAGGAACGGCTTTTTTTTATGAATCTAATTCTTCTTAATTAAACCCCACAGGTTTTAATCCCGAGGATTCAGGCAATGTCATTAAGTTAAGGGGAAATCTACAAAATTACTTAACAGTTTAATCAAAAAAGTAATTAGAAAAATCCGTTTTTATCAGCGTTTTCGCTTTAGCGAATCAGTAAAATCAGTGTCTAATTTTGACGCGGATAAAACAGATTTACTTCGTAAAAACGCAGATAAAAACGGATTTTATTTTCTAAAAGCTTAACTTAATGACATTGAGCTTTGGGACTGTTGGTTTTGTCGTAGAATATGATATTTTTTTATTGTCAAATCTTTGTCAAAGTTTTGAACTTTGACAAAGATTGAACTTTCGTTGCGGAGTTACTTACGAAGATTTCTCCTTCGTCGAAATTGTAAAGGTTACTTATTTCGGTAACGGATTTATCATTTCGATTGGTTTTTTTCCATCAATACCTTGATGTGGTCTTTCATGATTATAATAATATAAGTATTGCAATAATTCTTCTTTTAATTCTTCATGAGAATCAAAATCTGTGTCTCTCAATAAATCATCTTCAAGAGTTCTCCAAAAGCGTTCAACTTTACCATTAGTTTGTGGTCTGTAGGGTTTTGTGTACCTATGAACAATACCTAATTCCATTAACATCCTCTCAAAAGGGTGATTATTTTTCACTTTGCTTGTTTTAGGTCCAAATTCAGCTCCATTATCAGATAATATCTCTTCAAATTTTATTTCATAATGATCACTTAGGATGTTTAAACATTTCAATGCCGCAAACATAACTGTTAAACTGGTAATATCAGAAACTAATTCAGCCCAGGCAATTCGACTGTAATCATCTATTACACAAACTAAATAGCGATTTTTATTTTCCCCTTTAATTATACTTTTGCTCAAATAATGACAATCAATATGACCAAGTTGTCCCATTCTTTCCTTGATTATTTTTTGATGATTCTTTTTAATCTTCGGAGTTAATCTATTTATTTTATTGCGTTTTAAAATATTATAAACTCCTGAATATGATGGTGTATGCTTCCCTAATTTGGGTCTTAAGATACTAACAATTTCATATTTGTTGTTTCCTTTTTCTCGTAATGCAATTACTTTTTGCTCTATAAAAGGCAAAGGACGTCTTGTTTTATATTTGGGACCTCTTTTTTGGGGCAATAAATCAATAGATTTCCCACTTTGTTTAAAGCGATTATAATACTTTAAAAAACTCTTTCGGCAAGTATTATTTGCTGCATAAAAATCCATTGCTTTTTTATACAAAGGATGAGTTTTATTTTTTACCTGTTCATATTCTTTTATTAGAAAACGATACTTCTCTAAGTAGTTCCGCTCTAAAGTGGAATCCTGACTATTATTTCTCATCGTAACAAAATTTATTAAAGTTAAATTTTGTTACCGAAATATCTAACATCTACAGAAATGACAAGATTGTGGCTACTTTTCAGTTTTCGCCACACATTCAGTAGTCGAAAACTTATACTTTACCTTTTCAAAATCGATAGGTTTATCTTTTACCAAATAAGTAACTCCCATTGTAGTTTGCATGGTTCCGTTTCCTAAAATAAGTTGTTTATCACGTTTTAAAAGTGCCATTGGGTTTTTGAATTTTACATTTTTATTTGTTGCATCTACAAATGTATAGTCAATAAATAAGGTATCTCCATGAAATTCACCTGCAACTTCACCCGTTCTTACTGTCGAAGGAGCAACTTTCATTACCATATCGCCAGCTAATTTTCCGTTTTTTAAAGTATTTAATTTTAAATCTATTGTATCTTTTTCATAAATCGCTTTATAGCACTCTGTGCTTACAACTTTTTGACCTTCTGCTTTTGCTGCTTCAAGTTCTTTTTGTTTATTGTCATTTTTACAACTTTGGAATCCTATGCAAGCCACAAGCAAGCAAAATACAACTGGTTTTTTCATAATTAGATATTTTAGGTTTATTCTTATTTTCATAAAATTAAATAAAAAAGAAGCCAAAAAAAAGGCTTCTTTTTAAAATTATTATTTTTATTTAATCTGACGTCGTTAAATCGATATTTACAACTTATTAATTACAAATTCGCTTCGTCTGTTTAATTCGTGTTCCTCTTCTGAACAGGAATCATCTGTTTTACATTTTATAATTGGAACAGATTCTCCATAACCTTTAGCAGTAACTCTACTGGCATTTATACCGGACTGAATGATAAAATCTCTGGTCGAATTGGCTCTTTTTTGAGACAGTTCTTCATTATACTTTGCATTTCCGCGTGAGTCTGTATGTGAACCAATTTCGATAACCATTCCAGGATATTTATTCATCAAAGCGACAACTCTGCCTAAAACTACTTTTGATTCTTTTCGGATATACCACATGTTGTAGTCAAAATAAATAGGATCTGTTTTGATAATTAATCGGTCTTTATTGTCTTTTACCACATCTTTTTCTTGTTTTAAAATCTCAGCTACTTTTTCCTTTTTCTTGGCTTCCGTAGCTTCTTTTAAAGCAATAAATTTTAATGCTTCTTTTTTCTTGTTTTCTTCTTCTATGATAATCTCTTGCTTTCTCTTGTTTTCGGCGTTTTGCTTTTCTTCCAATTTAATTGCATCTAATGATTTTAGTGCCAATGAACCATCGTTAGTCGCATATCTTACATTTCCAATTACCAGAGATTTAGATTCGTTGGTATATTGTTCTTTAAAAGCTACAATTGTATAAGAACTTTCGCAGGCTACTGTAAAACTGAATTTCCCGTCTGCTCCTGTAGTAATTGTATTTAATGCCTTTTTATCAGAATCCTGTAATATTACGGTCGCATTTTCAAGAACCAAATTGGTAATTATATCTGTAATTGTTCCTGCAATATACTGCTTACAATCTTCTACAATTAACTCTTTTGTTTCTTTGAATGTATAAATATCATCACTTCCTTTCCCTCCTTCTCTATTTGAAGCAAAATATCCTTCCTTAGTATTTGAATCAACATTAAACGAAAAATCATCTGAATTTGAGTTTAGCGGTAAACCAATATTAATTGCTTTTGTGTATTCATTTCCATTGATTTCAGAAACAAAAACATCCAGCGATCCATAACCCAAATGTCCATCTGAAGAGAAATAAAGTTTATCGTCTTCAGAAACAAAAGGAAATTGTTCTCTTTTATCAGTATTGACATTCGGACCTAAATTTCGCGGAGTGTCAAATGCTCCTTTATTAATATTTACAGAATAAATATCAAATGAACCTAATGTTCCCGGCATATCAGATGCAAAATACAACACTTTTTCGTCTGGACTTAGCGCAGGATGTTCTACCGAATAATTTGGACTATTAAACGGTAATGAAACTAGATTTGTCCATTTTCCTTCTACTAATTCGGCTTTAAAAATCTGAAGATTTGAGATTTTCTGATCGTTCTTTTTCTTTTTTCCGTTTTTAGAATTATTACGCGTAAAATAAATCGTTTTTCCATCTTTTGTAAAAACAGCATTAGATTCGTGCATTCCGGTTTTTAATTCATCAGCAAAATAAGTAATTGGAGCTTCAGCAGAATTAATACTCTGAATTGGTACTTTTACAATATTAAGATAAGTTTCATTATCCCATTTGTACTTTTTATCAAATAATCCCGGTTTTAGTTTTACTCCGGCAAAAACCAAATTATCTTTATATTTTACGGCTCCAAACTCCGAATTTGGTGTGTTTATAGCCAGATTATTAATCTCAAATCGTTTACCAATTGCAGATACATTTTCTAATATTTTAACTTCATTTTCAAAATTAGTAATATCTTCAGGTTTACCTGATTTGGTATAATATTCTCGTAAAACTGCATTTGCATCATCATAAGCATTTGTTGCTTTTAGCGTTTGCGCATATCTGTAATAATAATCTTTGCTTAAATCATTGCTATAACTTTTAATTAAAAGTCTATAGTAAAGTTGCGCTTTTATAAGATCATTGGTATAATAGTAAGAGTCTGCCAGATTTTTGATCACTTCCTGCGAAGGTTTTTCTTCGGCTAGTTTTTTATATAAAGTAATTGCTTCAGCGTAATAAGTTCTATCAAAAAATTTCTTTGCTCTAACCAATTCCTGATCCTGGGCATTTATAAACTGTATTGAAAATACGAATATAATAACGAGTAGTTTTTTCATATTTTTCATTTTAAAAGAATCTTGGTGATTTATCAAATCCTTTTCCTAATAGGTCTAAATCAAAAAGCAACATGATTTCATGTGTCCCTGAATTAAACTGTCCAAAATTTGTAAGTGTATAATCATAGGCATAACCCACTCTCAAGGTAGGTGTTACATTAAAATTAAACAAAGCACTTACTGAATCGTCAATTCTATAAGCTGCACCAAATTCAAATTTGTTATTGTATAAAACATTGGCTGTCAAATCTATTGAAAGAGGCGCTCCTTTTACAATTTTTGTCATGAATGCCGGTTTTAATTTCCACATATCATCTAGCTGAAAAACATATCCTGCGGTTATGAAAGTATGTATATTATCAGATCCAAAAGCATTTACGCCTGATTTTTCTTCGATGTATTTTGATTTCAATAAATTAGGCGCTGATATTCCTGCATAGAAGTTATCTCTAAAATAATAGGCTCCAACTCCAATATTAGGTTTTGTAGTGTTTATATTTTCGGCGAAAGCCATATCTGTCGCAGCATCATTAAATCGAAAACCGTTAAAATTGGTCTGCATTGACGATATTCCCGCTTTCAATCCTAGCGAAAGTTTATTTTTTCCTCCTAAATTTAGAACGTATGCAAAATCTGCATAGACATTGTTTTCTTTTTTAGCTCCATCTCCAATATCATCTGATACAAATGAGATTCCGGCTTCAACTTTATCAGAAATTGCCGTGTGTCCAAAGAAGGTAAAAGTTTTTGGTGCTCCAACTGCACCAACCCATTGTGATCTGTACAAGCCACCAAAATTCATCATAGCAGGAACTCCTGTTGCATAAGCAGGATTTACTACACTCATGTTATACATATAATGTGTGTATTCCGGATCTTGCTGTGCAGAAACGGATGTTATAGAGAGGAAGAAAGTTATATAGAGTATTATTTTTTTCATGTGAAATTTATATTAAAAAAATTATCGATTTAAATAAAGACGTCCTTGTTGAGGAGGCTTATTGTCTTTATTAAAATAGAGAATGTAAAAATATACTCCGTTTGGTGCTATTCCGCCGCCAATTCCACTTTGTTCATAGTTTATTCCGTCCCATGCCGGCTTATTTTTAAAGCCTTTATACATTCCGTTTCCATATCTATTAAAAATTTCCAGCTTATAATCTGGATATAAAAAATCAATATCAGGAATCATAAATGTGTCGTTAACTCCGTCTCCATTTGGAGAAAATCCATCTGGAATAAAAAACGGATATTGAGGAGAATCACAGTCAATTAACGATACTGTTACCGGAACACTTTCTTCAGATAAACATTTTGCAACCGAAGTTAACTCAAATCCATAATAAACACGTTTATCTGTTAAAGGCGTTGATGGAGGTAATAAATTTCCATTACTTGGCGCATCGTACCAAACCACTGTTGAAGGTGAATCCATTTTATTAGATAAATCTGAAATCGTAGGATTGTCTAGTCCGCAGAATTCCGGAGCACCACTTAATATTGGTGCAGCAGGATTACTTAAGGTAACGGTTATCATTGTAGGATCAGAGATACAGCTTAATGTAGTCTCTCTCAAATAATAATTTTCTTCTTTTAATACATAAGTATTCGCAAGAGGAGTTGTTGCTGTTGCAGAATCATACCAGGAATATTGCGCTCCTTTTGGTTCTAAGCTTGCAATTGTGACTTTACCTGATTTACAAAATTCCTGATTTGCAGCTGTTGGCGCAACCGGAATAGATTTTAGAGAAAAGATATCTGCCGCGCCACTTACATCGATGCTACAAGTGGTGATATTATTGGTCAATTTTACAGCAGAAATTGTTGTCGGCCCTGGATTTATAAGTAAATTGGCAGGAATTATAAAACTTGTATTTCCATTTGTAGTAGTTAATACTACTGTTTGCGCTGTAGCGGTATTACTTCCTGAAAGTGTATATGTTAATGTAACATCTGTAAGAGTTCCCAGTCCCAAAACCGAAACTAAAACATCGGCTCCAAAGCAGACATCATTTACCTGCAATCTCAAAGTTGAAGCATTGGGTAATGGATTTATTAAAATATCACCTTTTAGGTCTGCACTATTAACACATTGTGAAATTACATGCGTAATTGCTGTAATCGTTACAACAGAAGTTCCACTTTTTTGATTGAAAAAACCCGGAACAACAAAATCATTTGAAACACCTCCTACAAATGTTAATCTCGCAATTTGTGATGAAGCAGTATTGGCTCCGGAAATTTTATAAACAACATCATATTGACCATCTGCAAGTTTTGCCGCGTCAGTGATTTGAATAGTTGCATCGTCATTTTGACAAACAGTTGCAGGAGTTATACTTGCCCCTTCTAAATCCGGAATTGCATAAATAAACAATTCATCTGACAGATTATTTATAATGTTACGGCATAATCCTAAACTATTTACTGGAAGAATACTTAAAATTGTTACATTAAAACGTCCTACTTGTTGAAAATAACTCGCGTCAATTGGAAATATAAGAACCCCATTTGTGAAATTTGCTCTAATTGTTTCCGTGCCTGATCTTGGTCCTGAAATGTTAAAAATGATTGAATATGTACCATTTGGTATAACAGCATTACCTCTTGTAATAGTAACAGAATACAGGGCAGTAGGAATTTCAGTTTCGCAAATATCCGAATTAACTTGTACCACCGCACCAGTAAAATCAAGCGTTTTCTCCAAATGAATTCTTACTGTTGATTGTGCATTACCACAAATAGTATTTTTAGAAAGAACTTTATATGTAAAATAATAATCTCCTTCGCCAAATTTGTTATAGATGTTTTGTACATCAACAAAATGATCTTCTGGTGATGATAGTTCTCCTGTAACACTAGGATCACTCCAAGTACCACCAGCATCTTGTCCGCTAAGTAAACTACTCAGATCATAGTTGGTATAACTTGTCAATCCATTGCTTGCGCATAAGGATAAAACACGAGGATCTCCAGATTTCGGAGCTCTTTTAACGGTAATTATTGATGTCGATGACATTGCCGGACAAATACCTCTTGCAGGCATTGTATATGTAAATGGAAAATCTCCTTCTAAATCCTCCACATTAACAGTCGACCCTACATTTATACCTTTAGTATCATCATGCCATTGTCCGTTTGATTGTGGTCCCAAAAAAACACCATTAAATGCCTGAAAAAGATTATATGTTTTTACATCACTACAAACAATCAAATTAGAACTAACACCAGAATATCCTCCAATAACAACTTCAATTGTAGCCGAATTATCTGTACAGCCAGTAACTCCTGTAACTTTGTAGGTATAATGATAAACTCCACTGTTACGAATAACTTGTGCATTTAAAATACCAGTCGCTGTATCTAAACCTCGAGAATCATCATCGTCTGTCCAAACTCCTCCTGCGACCGGTGTACCATTTAATTTTGTAAATAAATTTATTGCCTGATTAGCATTATTTGGTAAATCACAAACTGAAAACGTACTATCATCACCCGCACATTGTGCGTAAATTGCAGAGGGAAAAATTGATATAAAAACTAATAACAAAAATACTTGTAAGAAATTATTGTAGTTTTTGATCATAAATTATTATTTTTGCATAAACTTAATAAAATATTAACGGTCGTTAATTAAAAAAAATACTTTAACAGTTAATTTTTCACAAAACCCATACATATTACAAAAATCCTACTGAAAACCATCATTTTAATCAAAAAAAATGATGATTTTCTAATTAGATTTTCTACAATTCATCTTCTAATCTAAATCTGAATTTTAGTAGTAAACTGTTCCTTTCAATCTCCAGATTAATCCAGATATCATCTTCAGATTTCAACAGATTATTTATCTGTTGTAAGGTATATTTATAGGGTTTGACACCATTTATACTAACAATAATATCTCCTTTTTGTAATCCGCATTTTTCGGCAGGAGATGCTTTCCGAATATTTACTATTTCATAAACAGGTTTTAGTAAAAATTTATACATAAAGTCCCCATTTTTCTTTTCGTTTGAATCCAGATCATGTGTTGAAGTAACAACTTGAATAGTTTCCATATGAACAGTTTCCTGAACCCACTGCAAACCATTATGTTGCAACACAATACCACTTTTATTATAAGTAAAAGGTTCAGAAAATTTACTATTTTTCTTAAGATATATCTTTTTGTCAGCATAGTCCAAAAAAATTCTGAAACGTTTTAAAACTTCACCACCAACTGAACCAATTCGATCCGGAACCATTTTAACATTACGAATAGATAATGAATCCGGAAAGGAAACAATTGGTTTTTTAAATTCAAACTCATCAATAGAAAACTCATCAATTTTAGCCCGATGCCCTTCAATATCTCCACTAAACCCTTTTCCTAAAAAATCAGGAAAATTCTTTTTTGGTAATTTAATTTTGTTGTTTTCAAAAATCCAAAAAGCATCACTGTTTCCAATATCGATTAGAAGTTTTGCAGGAATTTCAACATTATCAACCGTTGCTGTTGTATAGATGTACGGTTTAGATTTCTCAATGGTTATTGGTATTACTTTAAACTTATTCTCCAGCTTTTTTCTTAATTCTTCACTGTTTAAATGAACAATAATCTTCTTCTTTTGATAATTAATTTCTATTAAATTATTTTTAAAAAATTTATATCCAATGATTCCATTTACCGGAATTCCAATATGTGATGACAAATTAAAACCTTGATCCAAAATAATATAAACCATATGGTTATTAGATCTCAAGCCATGTGTTTCAAGAGTATTATTTGTTGATTTTAACCCTTCGATTTCTTGTTCGCTTCCTAATCCTCTCAGTTTTATTTTCTCTACGTTATTAAACCTTACTTCTTGTTTTTCTTCCATACTAAACAAGATGGTTTCTTCTACTCCCGAATCCAGCAAGAAGTTCAACTCAACTCCATTTACTTTTATCGGAATAAAAATGAGATTATTAATCAATTGAAAAGGAATAGTAACCTTCTTACTATTGTTTTGAATCAAAAAGTCGCCTTGAGCATTTCCTAAGAAAGATGCCAAAAGCCCAAAAAACAACATAAAATATTTTCTCATTGATAATTTTTTATTATAAAATTAGTAAATATTTTGATAATTGTTACATTTTTATAAGTCCCTTTAATGTTTACGTTAAATTCGAAAAAAAAATGCAAATTTGCACTTCAATAATAAAGCTCATGCCAACAATTTCACTCAAAGGCAGAAACATGCCCGAATCACCGATACGTAAACTTGCTCCTTATGCAGATCTTGCAAAACAAAAAGGACATAAAGTGTATCACTTAAACATTGGTCAACCGGATATCAAGACACCCGAAGTGGCCATTGAGGCGGTAAAAAATATTGATAAAACTATTATCGAATACAGTCCGTCTGCCGGATATGAAAGTTATAGAAAAAAATTAGCTAAATTTTACCAACGCCAAAATGTAAATGTAAACTCAGAAGACATCATTATTACGACTGGTGGTTCTGAAGCCTTATTGTTTGCATTAGCCACAATTACAGATCCGGGAGATGAAATTATTATTCCTGAGCCTTTTTATGCCAATTATCATGCATTTGCGTCATCAACCAGCGCAACGGTAATTCCTGTGATTTCGACTATCGAAAGTGCTTTTGCTTTGCCAAGCATTGAAACTGTCGAAAAACTAATTACATCTAAAACTAAAGCTATTTTAATATGTAATCCTGGTAATCCAACAGGTTATTTATATTCTGAAGCAGAGATAAAACAACTTGCCAGCTTAATTAAAAAGCACGACTTGTATTTAATTGCTGATGAAGTTTACCGTGAATTTTTGTACGATGGAGATGATGTGCATTATTCTGTAATGAATCTTGAAGATGTACAGCAAAATGTAATCATGGTAGATTCTGTTTCAAAACGTTACAGTATGTGCGGAGCAAGAATTGGTTGTTTGGTAACTAAAAACAAAGATGTTTTGTCGACGGTAATGAAATTTGCCCAAGCACGTCTAAGTCCGCCAACAATTGAGCAAATCGCTTGTGAAGCTGCAATCGACACACCACAGAGTTATTTTGATGAAGTAATTTCAGAATATAAAGAACGTCGCGATACTTTAATTACCGAATTAAACAAAATTGAAGGCGTTATAGTAACCAAACCAAAAGGTGCTTTCTATTGTATTGCTCAATTACCAATTGACAATTCAGAAGATTTTGCACAATGGCTTTTAGAAAGTTATGATCTTAACGGAGAAACTGTAATGGTCGCTCCTGCTGCAGGTTTTTATTCTACTCCAGGAATGGGACTTAATCAGGTAAGAATCGCTTATGTTTTGAATAAGAAAGATTTAATTACTGCTGTAAACATTCTAAAAGAAGCCCTTTTGGTCTACAACAAAAAATAAGAACGAAAAAATCTTCACATCCTTTAGCCGGGAATTCGCAAATTAGCTGATGTTAATTTGCGAATTCCCGGCTAAATGCATTTATACCAAAATTCAACTTATAATCATTAACCAAATCTAACGTACCGCAACGCTTCGAAAAACAAAATTAATGAATCTGTCTCTCCTGTTTTAATTTCATTTTATAATTGTTTCGTTTCATGTGTTTTTCAAATTCTAAAAATTTAACACATTAAAACTTATAATAAAATATTTCAACAAATTAAATTGTAAGTATTTACGTATATTTACAAAAGTCATTTTATCCAATATTTTATAATAGAAACAATAAAAAACAAAAAATTATGAAAAAAAAACGACAAATTTTCCTTGTTTCACTTTCTCTTATTAGTTGCTTCCTGAATGCACAGCAAAAAATACAACTTCCGGTTAAGAGTAGTTACAATGATGTTGAAATTACAACATCATCTAACCTGGTAAACTATAAGAGTACAGGCTTAGACCTACATGGAGGAACTTCCTCTGCACCTATCGAAACATATATTCGTTTCCAGGAAATTTCATTACCAGCAGATGCTGTTATTAAAAGTGCTAATCTTATCTTTTATGGAAGAACAGCCAGCTCGCTAGGCACAACTGTTACTATATCCGGCGAAACTGGTAATTCTGAGGCTTACCCTACTTCTACCGCTGTGAGCACTTCTACTTCGATTAGAGGACGACAATACACATCGAATTCAGTAATATGGCAAACTCCAGTTTGTGTAGTAAATAAAGAATACACAACTCCAGATGTAACAAACTTGCTATTGGATATGTTTCCTTCTGGTGTAGGAAATGCTAATTTATCTTTTAAACTAACCGGAAATCAGAAAGGCTCATTTATTATGTGGTCGTATGACGGAAGCGTATCTATGGCTCCCAAGTTACAAATAACTTTTACGTCGGCTTACGGTACTTATACAACCACCGTAATGGCTAATAACGATGATGCTCGTGAAAACACTAATGGAACGATGTATCTCTCAGATAACAATATCAATTTAGGGGGACGATCTGATTCAAATACTACTGCTGTAAGGTTTCCTATTGTAGAAATACCGGAAAAAGCAGAAATTTCAGAGGCATACATAGAATTTTATTCTTATGGAACAAGTCCCGCAAGCACCGTTAACATCTATACGGAGTTGGATAATGCGGCTGCATATGCTACCACTTCAGGTAATATCACCAGAAGAAGCTATTCAAAAAACGCAATCAACTGGATTACAGAATCCTGGATTACTACTAAAACACAATATAAAACACCTAATCTTAAAAACATTATTGATGCAACCCGTTTGTCCGGATGGGAATCCGGTCAAGCCATTGGATTTAAATTTGTTGGCACTTTCCTAAACAATGGAGCAGCTGTAAGTACTAATGAAACGGGCGAGTTGCTTAAACCACGTCTTGTAATCAAATACAAGACAGACGGAAATGGTCCTAATGTCGAAGCAAATCCCTTAAACGGAGTTTCGGCTAGCATTATATCAACCGGAAATGATGATGCAAAAGAATACAACAACGGTAATATAGCTTTAGGAGACGCTTACCTATATTTGGGCGGACGAACAGATAGCAACAGCAGTGGTTTTATTTTTCAAAATACCCAAATCCCGGCAAATGCAGAAATCAAAGATGCTTATATCGAATTTTACGCTTACGGCACGAGCCCTGCCACAAGCATTGACATATATGCCGAGATGACCCAAAAATCACCTTATCTATCTTACTCCAAAAGCATTACCGCCCGCGAGTATACTTATAATAAGATCAATTGGACAACCGAGGCCTGGACAACAGATTTAACAAAAAGCAGAACTCCTAATCTGAGAAATATTATTGATGAAATCCGTTTAAATGGATGGAAATCGGGCGAAAATATAGCATTCAAACTAAATGGACTCGGTTTAAACGATGGAGCTAAAGCATATGCCTATGAAGGATCAACACTTTATAGACCACGTTTGATAGTAGGATATATAAATAACGATGCAGGGCCGCATATAGTGGTTGATCCAGCTGAAATACAAACTTTTGTCTCAATTGTAGCTATAGGATACGATGATGGACGCGAGAATATCAATGGTAGTATGTATTTGAGTGACGCCTATTTATCTTTGGCCGGACAATCTGATTCTTACAAAACCGGCATTCGTTTCCAAGCTGTTGAATTGCCTTCTACTGCTGAGATAACAGAATCATATATCGAATTTTATGCCTATGACAAAAGTAATGCAACTACTGTATCTATAAAATCAGAGATAGGTGATTCGCAAATTTATTCGACAGTAAAAAATAACATATCGAGCCGTACTTATTCTGAAAATACTGAGTTATGGAACACAGATACGCGTGTCGATTATGCGCAAAACCGTACAGTAGATATTAAAAAACTTATTGATGAAAACCGTTTGAGAGGATGGGAATCGGGACAAAGTTTAGCTTTCTTATTCGAAGGCAAGATTACATCTTCTAATTATGCCCGCGTACGTTCTTACGAAGCTGGCAATATGTACAGACCACGCTTGGTAATTAAATACAAAGACAATAAAAAAGGACCGGATGCAGCAGCGGTAATCAGTACGATAAATAATGTGGTAACCGACCCCTTGTTAATGACCGGGCTTGTTATTAATGAAGTATCAGCACAAGGTTCTATTGCTCAAAAAGAAGACTGGATAGAAATATACAATAGCCTTGATAACTCAATTTTCATCAATGGTAATGTATCTATATCAAATAAAGACACTAAAAAAGATCTTTCTGTATTAAAAAATATTCTTATTCCAGCTAAAGGATTTGCTGTACTGATTGCAGATAAAAAACCGGAAAAAGGAAATCAACACCTTAATTTCGATTTAAAAAACACAGGAGCCACTCTCTATCTATCGACTTTGATTAGCAAAAAGACAACTGTTTTAGATGAATTGAAGTACATCGAAACTCCATACAATACAAGTTACGGACGAAGTACCGACGCAGCTACCTCCTTTGCGTCTTTTATAAATCCTACATACAATTTATCTAATAGTGTGGGACAAAAAAAATTGGCACTATCATTCAGTACTGAAAGAGGCTTATATCCAACTGGATTTGATGTAACGATCACAGCTCCAACTGGCAGTATCGTTAATTATACATTAGACGGTAAGTTTCCTTCAAAAACAATAGGATCAAAATACAGCGGTCCTATTTCTATAAAACAATCATGTGTCCTCAAAACATACGCTTATGATGCGACCGGTAATTCAGGAGTGGTATCCCATACTTATGTATTACAAGACAATTATAAGAACGAATTACCTAATAGTCATTCACAATGGACCAACAAAGCTTATATATTGACAGCCGACGAATATTCAAAAGCAATAGCTGAACTGCCTGTTGTTGCAATATCGGCAAATGCAGAGTTGACCGCTAATTGGGAACAAGGATCTTTTGAATATTTAGACAAACATATCTATAGCGACCGAACCAATTTTTTCTCGAATTCTACTACAAGAAAGTACGGACAAGCAAGTATTTCGCAATTTAACGGCGGAGTTAAATTTAAATTTAGCAAAGATGCAGAGGCAAAAAAAGCAAATTATCCTTTCTTTGATACTTACCCTGGTGAAGTTTATCCAACTTCAAATAAAATACAAAGTCTTGAGTTAAAAGAAGGTCAGGATGGTCCTCAGAATAATATTTACAATACTGGATATTTGCGTTTTGATGAAAAAATCACAATGAACCTTTGCAAAGAAATAGGAAAATATGCTTTGGACACCCGTTTTGTACATTTCTTTGTAAACGGTAAATACAGAGGAGTTAAGACCATGAGAAACGACTTTAGATCCAACAATTTAGAAGAAGTATTTGGCGATGACGCAGATAATTACACCACTGTAGATTTACAAGATGGCAATTTTACAGGAGGAGTTGTAACTGAAGGCGATGGTAGTACTGCCATTTGGCAAAATATAAGAAACCTTGCAGCAGCCAAAGATTTTCAAGGGTTTAAAAAATGGGTAGATATCGACGATTTAATCAAATTCCAAATTATGTTTATGTTCGTCGATACCGAAAACGAAGCAACAGCAATAGTGCATAACTACGCACCGACCTTTATGAAAGCTAAAATAAATATAAATGATACAGATGGCGCTTTTTTTGGAGGATTTACATCACCTACTTCATCAGTAACAATGCCTGTATCAGGTTTTGTTGGAGGCGGAGGTAATTACAAACAAAAATGGGCACTAACATCATCCAGATCAGGACCTGCTGGTTTATTTGGCAGCTTCATGGGCTCAAAATCAAATGAAACTACTGGTAATCTCGAATTTAAAACACTTGTGAAAGATTATGTACAGGCAGCATTTGGCGATTCAAAAAGTACCGATACAGCGCCTCTTTCTGTCAGCAACGTGCAGGCTAAAATAAAAAATGCAATACTCGAACTGAACAATGTGTACAAACTGGATGCTGCTTATATGTCTTATAATAAAGAGGTGTACAATTATTGGAAAAACACAGACACTCCAAGAGTATTAGCTCAAGTTCCTGAAAGAGTTTCGTATTCATTGCAAAAATGGCAAGAGTACAATATGCTCCATACCTTGTTAGCAGCACCATTTAACATAGATATTCCAAGTCAAATTACGATAAACAATCCTAATCCAGGAACACAAGTTTATTACACCATTGACGGTTCAGATCCTATGGGCAAAGACGGTGTTATATCACCATCGGCATTTAAATACAATACAAGTGAAGATATCAAGCTTTCTTCCGGAACCTATTCGTTGGTGTCCAGAGCCTTCATTGCTGATAATTGGGGACCTTTATCTAAAGCAGATATAGAGGGTAACATGACAAGCAAACGATCATCAGTAAATATTTCTAAAGAACTATTAAACACCGAAGCTCAAAATGTAATTATTTATCCCAACCCTGCTTATAGCGAAATTAATATTAATCTGGAAAATAGCGATTCTATAAACTCGAAGATAAGTATTTTTAATACTATCGATGGGAAATTGGTACAAAACAGTACCTTAACCAGTCAATTTAATATAGTGAATATCACAAATCTAAATCCTGGATATTATATAATAAAAATCATAAATAACAAGGGCGCGGTAAGCACTCATAAGTTGATCAAAAAATAATAAGAATTTTCTTTTATGATAAATTCATAATAAAAAACCTCTCTGATTAAATTCTTAGAGGTTTTTTTTATAAATACTGCAGCTTATTCAACAAATTATTATTGAATATAAAAATACCTCTCACCGCATATAAACAATCTCAGAATTGACTTTACAAGTGTATGCTTTTTCAAACTATAAAATTCAAACTTTCTTTAATATTAAGTTTGTAAAATCTTATAAATGTGCCGATAAAATGATATTCATATTTATGAACTGGTGCTAGATTTTACCATAATTTAAATTATATCCAAAAAGGAGTAATTAAATAGTAAAAACGATAGAAAAGGTTTGCTTTTTATTAATTATCTTTACCGCCTTAAAAAGAAATACCCATACTAATAGTAGTTTTTAATGATAAATAACGAAGATTTTTTAGACGAAATAGGAGACAATCATTTTAGCAGCAACGCAAAAAACCCTGTAAGACAGGATGCTTTTGACTTAAGTGATGACGAAAAAATAGAAAAAATAAAAAAAGATGTTGAAAACATTCTCCAAACCCTTGGAATGGATTTGACAGATGATAGCATAAAAGGAACTCCAAACCGAGTTGCTAAAATGTTTGTAAAGGAGATTTTTGGTGGTTTAAACCCTGCAAAACAACCAAAAGCTTCAACTTTTGATAATAACTACAAATATGGCGAAATGTTGGTAGAGAAAAACATTACTGTTTATTCTACTTGCGAACACCACTTACTGCCAATTATTGGTAGAGCTCACGTAGCTTATATTTCTAGCGGAAGAGTTATTGGTTTGTCTAAAATGAACCGAATTGTAGAATATTATGCAAAAAGACCTCAGGTTCAAGAGCGTTTAACAATGCAGATTGTTCAAGAATTACAAAAAGCTTTAGGTACTGAAGATGTTGCTTGTATTATTGATGCAAAACACCTTTGCGTAAATTCAAGAGGAATTAAAGATATCGAAAGCAGTACTGTAACATCTGAATTTGGTGGTAAATTTAAAGATCCTCAAACAAAAAGAGAACTTTTAGATTACATTAAATTGGACACTCAGTTCTAGTTTAATCGGTAAATCGTTAATTTGTTTAATCGCTTCATTGCAAATCTCAATTTCCGGTTAAACGATTAAACAAATTAACAATTAAACCAAAATCCATGTATACTTTCTCATTTGAAAAGTTAGAAGTTTGACAAAACTCTCGAATGTTTATTTTGGAAATTTATAAATTAACTACTAAATTTCCCTTAAATGAATTATTTGGATTAACTTCTCAAATAAAAAAAAGTTCCACTTCAATTGCTACAAATATTGCAGAAGGAACTTCAAGAAATACGAATAAAGATAAAGCTCATTTTTTAACGATTTCGTATTCATCGGCAATGGAAACTTTAAATCATTTGATTATTTCAAAAGATTTAAATTATATATCTGATGTTGATTACACACAATCTCGCAAGAAAATTGAAAAAATTTGCAATCAGATAAATAGTCTAAAAAAATACTATCTTTCGAAAGAATAATACGTAGCAAATTAAAAAATAAAAAAACGTTTACACGCTTTAGCAATTAACAATTAAACGGTTAAACAACAAAAAATAATATGCCTTTATATACAACACAGCCGCTAAAAATATACAATTCACTTTCGGGTGAAAAAGAAAATTTCAATCCTATTCATGAGGGAAATGTTGGAATGTATGTTTGCGGACCTACAGTTTATAGCAATGTACACTTGGGAAATGTGAGAACATTTATGTCTTTTGACGTGATATTCAGGTATTTTTTACACCTTGATTATAAAGTTCGTTATGTTCGAAACATTACTGATGTGGGTCATATTGTAGACGACGTTGATGAAGGTGAAGATAAAATTGCCAAAAAAGCACGTTTAGAACAACTTGAACCTATGGAAGTTGTGCAACGCTATACGGTAGATTTTCATGACATTTTGAAGTCATTTAATTTTTTACCGCCAAGCATTGAACCAACTGCTACAGGACATATTATTGAGCAAATTGAAATCATCAAAAAAATTATCGACAAGGGAATTGGTTATGTAGCCAACGGATCTGTTTATTTTGATGTTGTAAAATATAACGAAACCAACAATTACGGGATTTTAAGTGGTCGAAACATAGACGATATGTTAGCTAATACTCGTGATCTTGATGGACAATCTGACAAAAGAAATCCTCAGGATTTTGCACTTTGGAAAAAAGCAGAACCACAACATATCATGAGATGGCCTTCGCCTTGGAGCGATGGTTTTCCGGGTTGGCATCTTGAATGTACTGCTATGAGTACCAAATATCTTGGAAATCATTTTGATATTCACGGAGGTGGAATGGATTTAAAATTCCCGCACCACGAATGTGAAATTGCTCAAAACGAAGCTTGTACAGGTCAATCTCCGGTAAATTACTGGATGCATGCCAATATGCTTACTTTAAACGGTAAAAAAATGGCAAAATCTACTGGAAATAATATTTTACCAGGTGAGATTTTAAGCGGAAATAACAACATATTAAGCAAAGCGTTTTCTGCTTCAGTAACACGTTTCTTTATGTTGCAAGCGCATTACAGAAGTATTTTAGATTTTTCTGATGATGCAATTGTTGCTGCCGAAAAAGGTTATAAAAGATTAATGGAAGCTGTTGATGCTTTACCAAGTATTTCAGCTAGCGCAACCAGCTCAATAGATATTGCTTCTTGGAAACAATTGTCTTACGATGCCATGAATGATGATTTTAATACACCTATTTTAATCGCGCAATTGTTCGAGGCTGTTCGTTATGTTAATTTATTAAAAGAAGGAAAAGAAACCATCTCTGCCGAAGATTTAAAAACATTTACAGAAGCAATCAATGCTTTTGTTTTTGATGTTTTAGGTTTAAGCGATGAGAAAGCTGCTGATGCTAATAACGATAAATTAGAAGGCGTTGTTAATATGCTTATCGGAATGAGAAATCAAGCCAGAGCAGATAAAAACTTTGCGCTTTCTGACCAAATTCGCGATCAGTTGATTGCCTTAGGTATCCAGCTGAAAGACGGAAAAGAAGGCACTAGCTTTTCTATATAATCCATTTATTTTCTAATAAATCATGAAAGTAATCACTCCATTTGTTTTATTAGTGCGTTTCTATCAAACTGCAATTTCGCCATTTACACCGGCATCCTGCAGATTCGAACCAACATGTTCGAGTTATATGATTGAAGCCTTGCAAAAACATGGATTATTTTATGGAGGATATTTAGGAATGAAACGCATTTTGAGTTGTCATCCTTGGGGAAGAACCGGCTATGATCCTGTTCCCGAAAAGAAATGTTCACACAAACATTAACTTTTCGTAAAGAAGATCCTTGCTTTAAACATTTATTTTTGCAACCAATAAAAACACACAATATTACATGACACACCCTTTAAACATCGTTTGGAACCCTTCGGAAGGAATCGATTTAGGATTTTTTATGATCCGTTATTACAGCTTAATGTTTGTAATTGCTTTTGGTTTAGGATGGTTCATAATGAAAAAAATCTTTGAACGTGAAAACGAATCAATAGAAAAATTAGATTCTTTATTTGTTTGGACCGTTTTAGCAACTTTAATTGGTGCTCGTTTAGGACATGTTTTCTTTTATGATTGGGAATATTTCAGAAATCATTTATTAGAAATCTTTTTACCGGTTAAATTCGAACCAAAATTTGAATTCACAGGTTTTCAAGGTTTAGCAAGTCATGGCGCTGCAATCGCAATCATTATTGCAATGTATTACTATAGCAAAAAAATCTTAAAACGTCCTTTATTATGGATTTTAGACCGCGTTGTTATTCCGGTAGCAAGTGGCGCTATTTTTGTTCGTTTAGGAAATTTTTTCAATTCAGAAATTATTGGACACGAAACTAAATCTGCATTTGGAATTCGTTTTTTACATGATACATTCAGTAAAGCCGACGCGGTTGAAAAAACTCAAATCGCCAATCCAAAAGATGCTTATACTGCAATTGCTACAGATCCAAAATTTGCTGATTTACTAGCTCAGGTTCCTGCAAAACACCCAACACAATTGTACGAAGGAATTAGTTACATATTTGTATTTGCAATTTTGTATTTCTTGTATTGGAAAACAAATGCAAGACTTAAATCAGGATATCTTTTCGGATTGTTTTTAGTTCTTTTATTTGCAGTACGTTTCGTTGTAGAATTTGTAAAAGAAAGTCAAGGCGGAATCGAAGAAGAATTAGGTCTTTTCTCAACAGGACAATGGTTAAGCATTCCGTTTATTATTATTGGTCTTTACTTTATCATCAGAGCACAAAAAAATCCTTTAGCAGAATCTTAGAAGATTTTTCAAATATTAAAAAACGCCCAATACTTTTACAGTATTGGGCGTTTTTACTTATAGACAATACGAAATACCAATTTCAATATTCTTGGTATTATACCCTGCATTTTCGTTATTTAATCCGGCATTCGAGACATGTCGCACGCTTGGACGGAGATCAAACCTAAATTGATTTATCTGTGCCGAAATTCCAATTGCAAAAACATCGGCAAAAGCAAAACCATTAGTCATGCGTTCTGTTTGCGTGTCCGTAATCATAGGTCCAATACTCCCTAAAGCATAAACCGAAAATATTTCGCCAATTGGCTTTCTAACTAAAAAACCAAGATTTAGGACGTATTCATGAATATCTTTCAGCTTTGTATATTCTTCTCTTTTATGAATATAATCGGGCGCTTCAGGTTTTACAAAATAGAGATTAAGCAATTGGTGTGTTGCAAAATTAACTTCGGGCTGCACTAATATTTCAAACTGAAAATGTTTCGTTTCTTTTAATCGATAATACAATTGAAGTTTGTAGAATTGGTTTGTAAAAGTATAATTTCTATTAGTGAATTCACTACCAACTCCATAATTAAAACCAATCGCAAAATTATCTTTTTTAACCTGCGCAGAAGCTCCGAATACACCAAGAAGAAACATTATAACAAATAGTAATTTTCTAATCATAAACACACGTTTAACTCCTTAAATATAGCACAAAAAAAAGATCCAGCTTTCACTGGATCTTTTTAATATAATTTAAGCAATTAATTATGCTGCATTATGCTTGTCTTCGATTGTATGTTTATCATCTTTAGAAATCGTATCAACCAATACTGGCGTCGCGATAAATAATGAAGAATAAGTACCTACAACAATACCAATTAACATTGCAAAGATGAATCCTCTAATAGATTCTCCACCAAAGATAAACATTGTCAATAATACAATGATCATCATTAATGACGTATTCAACGTTCTAGATAATGTAGTATTAATAGAAGCGTTTACGATATCTTCAAAACTACCTTTACGGTTTCCAATGATAAACTCTCTAATTCTGTCAAATACAATTACAGTATCATTCATAGAGTAACCAATTACGGTAAGGATTGCAGCGATAAAGTGCTGATCCATTTCCATGTGGAAAGGCATGAATTTGTAACATAAAGAGTAGATTCCTAATACAAAGATTACGTCATGCGCAACAGCTGCAATCGCACCTAATGAATATTGCCATTTACGGAAAGAGATCATTAAGTATAAGAAAATAACTGCCATCGCACCAAGAACCGCCCAGTATGAGTTAGTTTTGATATCTTCAGAGATAGAAGCTCCAACTTTAGAAGATTGTAAAACTCCAACTTTTTTACCGTCAAAAGTGTTAGTGAATTTCTCATAAGTAACATTAGGGAAATATTTCGCCAATGCATCGTATAATTTTTTATTCACTTCTTCGTCAACAGCAACACCGTCTTCTTTAATTTTATATTTAGTTGTGATTTTCAATTGATCATCATCACCTAAAATTTTAGCTTCAACCGGAGTTCCAAAAGCAGCAGATAATTCATCTGATACTACAGTTGCATCGATTGGTTTTTCAAATTTAACCTGGAATGTTCTTCCTCCAACAAAATCAACACCTTCATCTAATCCGTTAACGAAGAAGATAGAAACTAAACTTACTACAACTACAATAGAAGAGAAGATATAAGTGAATTTTTTGATTTTAATAAAGTCAAAGTGGAAATTAGTAAACCAGTTTTTAGTAATGTTTGTAGAGAAAGTTAAATCTCCTTTTCCAGCAATATTTCTATCGATGAAAATTCTAGCAATAAAGATTGACGTAAACAATGAAGTTACGATACCAATAAGTAATGTTAAAGCGAAACCTTTAATTGGTCCTGTTCCAAAAATAAACAAGATAGCTCCAGTTAAAACGTGCGTAACGTTTGCATCAATGATAGAACGCATTGCACCGTGCCATCCGTAAGATGCTACAACTGCTTCAGATAAAGATTTACCTTCACGTAATTCCTCTTTTGCTCTTTCAAAAATAATGATGTTCGCATCTACCGCAGTACCTAATGTTAATACGATACCTGCAATACCTGGCAATGTTAATACAAAACCAAAACTTGCCATAATTCCAAACAAGAAAAGTAAATTCAATAATAATGCAAGGTTAGCATACCAACCCGCTTTACCATAATAGAATACCATCCATAAACAAACTAATAAAAATCCTAATACAGATGAGATTGTTCCAGCATCAATTGCAGCCTGACCTAAAGATGGTCCTACAACTGTTGATTGAATAATATCTGCAGAAGCCGGTAATTTACCTGCATTCAAAATGTTAGCTAAATCTTTAGTTTCAGCAACATCAAAAGATCCTGTAATTTCAGATCTTCCACCAGCAATTGGTCCACTAGTTACTCCAGGAGCAGAATAAACTACGTTATCAAGTACAATAGCGATATAACTTTTTTGAGAAAAAGCTCTTCCTGTTAATTCTTCCCAGATTTTAGCTCCCTGGCTGTTCATTTGCATAGAAACAGCTGGTTTTCCTAATTGGTCAAAAGTGTCTTTTGCATCAGTTACAACACCACCAGCCATTGCAGGAGTATTATCTCTGTTTCCTTTTAAAGCATATAATTCTACTGCTTCAATATCTTTTTGTTTAGCATCTTTAATAGTAGTTGGTTTACTCCAAACAAATTTTGCATTGTGTTGGTCAGCTCCTAATAAAATTCTAATATCTTGTCTTTTTAAGTATCCATTGATAACTGCAGTATCTTTTGGAGCAAAGTAACCTAAAACCGGTCCACCACCTTGACCTAACATTTTGTCAAATAATGGATTGTTTCCTTTTTTAGTATCAACAGAATCTTTAGCATCAGTTAATAAAGCATTCAATGAATCTTTAGCAACAGCTTTAGTTTCTGTTTTTTTGATTTCAGTCTTTTTAAGCGCTTCGTTAGCAGCAACTAAAAAGTTTCCAACTTCTTCAATTTTATAAGTTTCCCAGAACTCTAATTGAGCTTTTCCACCTAATAATTTTTTAATTCTATCAACATCCTTAGCACCTGGAAGTTCTACTAAGATTCTTCCTGTTTCTCCTAATTTTTGAATGTTTGGTTGTGTAACACCAAATTTGTCGATACGCTCTCTTAATACTTTATAAGCACTTTCTACAGACTCATCAACTTTTCTTTTGATTACCTTTTGAACTTGTGAATCTGACATTTGAAAGTCAATTCCACCATCTCCTTGTAAACCTCTGTTTGCAAAAATATCTGGTGAAGCTAATTTTGTAGTTCCGTTTGAGTTCGCTTCAAAAGCTTCAAAAAACTTATTTAAATAGGTTTTGTTTCCTTCTAAATTTGCACTTGCATCAGCTAATGATTTATTAAATACCGGATTTTTAGAATTGTTTGCTAATCCTTTTAAAACGTCTTTAATAGAAATTTGAAGAATCACGTTGATTCCTCCTTCTAAGTCAAGACCTTTGTTTAGTTGTTTGTTTTTTACTTCATTATAAGTAAAATCCGTGAAACCAAGATTGTAAACTTTTACTTTACCGATAGAATCTAAATATTTTAGCTCTTTATCAGGATTGTCCCCTGCAAAAGCTTTAGCTTCACTTTTGACGCTGTTTGCCACAAAAGTGAACGAAAGTTGGTAAATACTTACCAATGCAAATAGAATTGCGAAAAATTTAATAAGTCCTTTATTCTGCATTATTACTAAAAATTAATTATGTTTTATTGTTTGTTTTTTGTTTTAAAGTCCCATAAAATAAGCCCTGACATGAGATTTTAAAACTAAAAAATCGAGATCACGAATTACAACATTTTTTTTAAACCGAGCAAATATATAATTAACGAAAACATTAACCAATTTATTTATTAATTAATCTTAAAAAAAAGACTGCAAAAGTGCAGTCTTCTCCTTTTTTTTCGAAAATTGTTATACTAAAATCGACTTTAGGGCATCATTCATTCCACGAACTGCATCTGCACTTTTAGCAAATAAAGCCTTCTCCTGCTCGTTTAATTTAATGTCTAAAATTTCTTCTACTCCGTTTTTACCTATTATACAAGGCACTCCTATACAGATATCATTTTGCCCATACTCTCCTTCTACAAAAACTGAACAAGCAATCATTTTCTTTTGATCGTTTAAGATACTGTCAACTAAATAAGCAACAGAAGCTCCTGGCGCATACCAGGCAGATGTTCCTAAAAGACCTGTAAGTGTTGCTCCTCCAACCATTGTATCAGCAGCTACTTTTTGTAAAGCTTCTTCAGATAAAAATTCTGTTACCGGAATTCCGTTATAAGATGCCAAACGTGTCAAAGGAATCATAGTTGTATCACCATGTCCACCTATAACCATTGCTGAGATATCATTTGCAGGTTTATCAAGAGCTAATGAAAGATAAGTTCTAAAACGTGAACTATCTAACGCTCCACCCATACCAATAATTCTGTTTTTTGGTAATCCTGTAGCTTTTAAAGCTAAATAAGTCATAGTATCCATTGGATTAGAAACTACAACTATTATAGTGTTCGGAGAATGTTTCAATACGTTTTCAGCAACTGTTTTTACAATTCCTGCATTTATACCAATCAACTCTTCACGAGTCATTCCTGGTTTTCTCGGAATCCCTGATGTAATAACCACTACATCACTTCCGGCGGTTTTAGAATAATCGTTGGTTACTCCAGATACTTTGGTATTAAAACCTGTATTTGTAGCACATTGCATAATATCCAATGCTTTACCTTCGGCAAAACCTTCTTTAATATCCAACAACACTACTTCGCTTGCAATTCCTCTATAAGAAATAACATCTGCACATGTAGCTCCAACATTTCCTGCTCCTACAATGGTAACTTTCATATTTTATACTTTATCGGTTATTAATTAAATTGTTTATTTTATAAAAAGACAATTCGTTTAACTGTTTAGTAAATTTAAACAATTAAACGAATTGTAGTGTTAAAATTTATTATGCATCGATATTTGCGTAAACTGCATTTTTTTCGATAAATTCTCTACGTGGCGGTACCTCATCTCCCATTAACATTGAGAAAACTCTATCAGCTTCTGCCAAACTATCAATTGTTACCTGACGTAAAGTTCTAAAACTTGGATCCATTGTAGTTTCCCATAATTGCTCCGCGTTCATCTCTCCAAGACCTTTATAACGTTGAATAGCAGCACTTCCTCCCATTCTCTCATTCGCCTGATCACGTTGAACATCATTCCATGCGTATTCTTTTTTATTTCCTTTTTTAACCAAATATAAAGGTGGTGCAGCGATATAAACGTGACCTTCTTCGATCAATTCTTTCATGAAACGGAAGAAGAACGTTAATATTAAGGTAGAAATGTGACTACCATCGACATCGGCATCACACATGATGATTACTTTATGATATCTTAGTTTTTCAAGATTTAAGGCTTTACTGTCTTCTGCAGTACCAACGGTAACTCCTAATGCAGTAAAGATGTTACGAATCTCTTCGTTTTCGAATACTTTATGATGCATCGCTTTCTCAACGTTCAAAATCTTACCACGTAATGGTAAAATCGCCTGAAAGTTACGATCACGACCTTGTTTTGCTGTTCCACCAGCCGAATCTCCCTCGACAAGGTAAACCTCACATCTTGCAGGATCCTGCTCAGAACAATCTGAAAGTTTTCCTGGCAATCCACCGCCACCCATAACGGTTTTACGCTGTACCATTTCACGTGCTTTCTTAGCAGCGTGACGGGCTTGTGCAGCCAAAATTACTTTTTGGATAATGATTCTCGCATCATTTGGATTTTCTTCCAAATAATTCTCTAACATTTCTCCAACAGCCTGAGAAACCGGAGAAACTACTTCTCTGTTTCCTAGTTTAGTTTTGGTTTGTCCTTCGAATTGCGGTTCTGCAACTTTTACCGAAATAATAGCTGTTAATCCTTCACGGAAGTCATCTCCGGCAATTTCGAATTTCAATTTATCCAACATTCCGGATGCATCTGCGTATTTTTTAAGGGTTCTTGTCAAACCACTTCTAAAACCTTGTAAATGCGTTCCTCCTTCGTGAGTATTAATGTTATTTACGTAAGAGAAAATATTCTCTGTATAACTTGTATTATAAATCAAGGCAACCTCAACCGGAATTTCACCTTTTTCGTGATCCATGCTGATTACGTGAGAAATAATTGGCTCACGGTTACCATCTAAATAACGAATGTATTCTTTAAGACCTTCGTCAGAATGAAATACCTCACTTTTAAACTCCCCTTTTTCATCAACTTCTCTTTTGTCTGTAAACGTGATTGTGATTCCTTTGTTTAAGAAAGAAAGCTCACGCATACGAGCTGATAAAGTATCATAAGAGAACTCTATGGTTTGAGTAAAAATAGTATCATCAGGATAAAAAGTCTGACGCGTACCTCTTTTCTCTGTTTCTCCAATTTGTTTAACAGGATATAATGATTTTCCTCTTTCGTATTCTTGTTCGTAGATTTTACCGTCTCTAAAAACAGTAGATTTCATATGCACAGAAAGCGCATTTACAACAGAAACCCCAACACCGTGTAAACCTCCGGAAACTTTATAAGAATCTTTATCAAATTTACCTCCGGCACCAATCTTAGTCATTACTACCTCAAGTGCCGAAACACCTTCTTTTTTATGTAAATCAACTGGAATACCACGACCGTTATCTTCAACTGTTACCGAACCGTCTTCATTTATTGCAACACCAATGGTATCACAATGTCCTCCCATCGCCTCATCAATAGAGTTATCAACAACCTCATAAACCAAATGATGTAGCCCTCGAACCCCCACATCTCCAATATACATGGATGGACGCATTCTTACGTGCTCCATTCCTTCTAATGCCTGAATACTATCTGCTGAATAATTGTTCTTCTTGATTTCTTCGCTCATATAATTTATTCTAAAAAATGTAATTATTGTCTAACACGCAAATATATAAAAACGCAAATTATATATCCGTTAAATTCCAATTTAAAGCACTTAAGTTATCAACACAATTGTCTGAAAAAACAAAAAATAAATCCCAAATTCAAAAAATTAGCCTCTTTTAAAAATAAAATCGAAAAAATCTTCATTTTTTCAAATTCCAATCCCGAAGCTTCGGGATAAATTCCAAATTCCAAAAACTTCAGATCAGGCAAAAAAAGACCGAAATAACATTTTTAATGTTATTTCGGTCTTTATAATTCATCCCAAATTTAGAATTTGGAATTTATAATATTTGGAATTTCATTCTTTATGATTTCTTATTAAAATCTCCAGCATAAATTGAAGTCATTTTTTCTAAACTTAAATACTTTTTCAAAACAGCATTTACTTCTTCAACTTTCAAAGCTTTTACTTTACTTTCAAGATCATCGTAATCTTCTAAAGGAATTCCATATTGAAGATATTTATTAGTCAAATTAATCAACATCATATCATTTCCTAATCTTGTTTTTCTTTCGTTAAGCCAGCTAACTAAATTTGATTTCAATTCTTCAGCAGTAAATCCGTCTTTTAATGCTTTTGCAATTTCTTCTTTAGTTGCTGCTTCAACTGCACCTTTTTTCGTTGGATTTAAAAATGCATAATATTCCCAAAAAGCAACATCATTCGTAACCGGAATATCAATAAATGAACCCGCTCCATAACTGATTCCCTCTTTTTCTCTTAATCTCATCGGGATTCTTGCACTCAAAAATCCACCACTTCCAAGAATTTCATTTGCCATAACAAATGCAGGATAATCCGGGCTTTTTACATTCATTTTAAAAGCAATTTTACCAGTTGCAACCGCATTTTCTTTATCCGGAGTGATATAATCTTTATCTATCTTTTTAGTTTCTGAATACGTTGGCAAAGCAAGAACATATTTAGACTTAGAATTCCATTTACCAAAAGTATTTTCCAAAATTTGTCCTGCCTCTTTAGCATCCAAATCTCCAACAACAGTTCCTAAACCATTATTTCCTCCAAAGATATTTTTGTAAAAATCAACGATTTCAGATTGCTTGATTTTTTTGTAAGCTTCGATTTGTTCCTGAACTGTTGATGTATAAAAAATACTTCCCTTTGGATAATTTGATGTCATTCTTGAAACCTCAATAAAAGCGATAGATTGTGGATCATTAAGGCTTGACTCTAAATAAGTATTGTACTCACTAATTGTTTTTGTAAGCTCATTTTCAGGAAAAGTAGAATTAACCAATAAATCTCCCAAAATCTCCATCACACCTTTAAAACTATCTTTGTACGTATTAATGTTAATTGATAAAGTCTGACCTGAATAATCAAAATACAAACTAGATTTTAACTGATCTAACTGATCGCTAATTTGTTCTTTAGTTCTTGTTTTTGTACCTGTTTTTAACAATTGAGCAAGAATAGATCCAGTGTCTTCTTTACCTTCCAAATCCTTTTCGTTACTTACCGGAAATTGAAAACTCGCCTGAACTTTTCCACCTTTTATTTCTTTTTTAATTAAGCCGTATTTTGCTCCGTTGCTTAATTTACCTTCTACAAAGTTTTGTTTTAAATTCTTGATAGAAGCTTCAAATGCTGCAGCTTCTTTTTCTAAAGCTTTTCCTTTGTAATCTTTCGTCAAAGCCACAATTTGCTCATCTGTATATTCAACAGGTTTCACTCTTATCTCATCTTTAGACGGAATAAAAATTCCAACCGTTCTGTTATTACTTCTGAAATATTTATCTGCAACTCTTTGAATATCTTCTTTAGTCAGATTTTCGATTGCATCTCTGTACATAAAACCTAATCTGTAATCTCCGGCTCCAACAATCTCAGTAAGATTTATTGCAAATGAAATCGTATTGTTTTTTATACCATCAAGTTGTTTTATGATTTTTGCTTTTGCTCTCGTTACATCTTCGTCAGTATATTTAGTAGTCCCTATTTTATCCAACTCTGTCCTAACTAAGTCTTTAGTCGCTTTAATATCTTTATCGTTAGGAACTGCAACTCCAAAATAAATATAACTCGCATCTCTTGTTGTTGGCTGCCAATAATAAATACTAGACACTTTTTGAGTCTCTATTAATGACTTGTATAAATATCCGGATGGATCCGAAGTTAAAATTTCGCCCAAAGCATCAATTGCAGCATAATCCTTATCCACATAAGCCGCTGTGTGATACAAAGCACCAATGTTTTTACTATCTCCTGCTCTGTTTAGCTCAACATATTTTTCTCCATCTTGTGCAGGTTCAACTGTATAAGTCTTGTCCAGAACTCTTTTAGGTTTTGGAATTGCCCCAAAATATTGTCCAACATATTGCAACGCTTTTTGCTCGTCAAACTTACCCGCAATTATCAAAGTTGAATTGTCCGGTTGATAATACTTTTCGTAAAAAACTCTAAGCGTATTTGCTTTTACTCTTTCTATATCTTCTTTACTTCCAATAGTACTTTTTCCGTAATTGTGCCACAAATAAGCCGACGAAAGTATTCTTTCCTGTAAAACACGATCAGGATTATTCTCTCCAATTTCAAATTCGTTTCTTACCACAGAAAACTCTTTTGATAAATCCTCTTGCAAAATAGTCGCGTTTATCATACGATCCGCTTCCATTTCGATACTCCATTTTAGATTTTCATCACTTGATGGAAAAACCTCGTAATAGTTAGTTCGGTCAAGCCAAGTTGTTCCGTTTGCATTTCCTCCTTTATCAGAAAGCATTTTTTTAATATCACCTAAGTTTTTGGTACTTTTAAAAAGCATATGTTCCAGCAAGTGCGCCATACCTTTCTCGCCATAACCTTCATTTCTTGATCCTACATTGTAAACAATATTTACAACCATATTGCTTTGAGAAGCATCCGGAATCAATAGGACTTTAAGTCCATTATTTAAAGTATATTCCTTAACACCTTCGACATTTTTAATGTATTTGGGCGCAACAGGTTTTTGTGCATAAACTGAACTCACTGAAGCTAATGAGCAGCAAAGAATTCCACTTAATAATAAGTTTCTCATAGATTTTAGTTAAAGGATTAGTTAATTTCTGGTAACCAAATATAATATTTTTCCTAAACACGATATATCAATATTAACTTACTTTTAGTAATTTACGGTAAACCTCAAATCCAAAGCTAAACTCATAAAAAAATCCGAAACGAACATTCTAAATGTTGTTTCGGATTTATATTTATTATTCAGATAGAAAATCTAATTGATCTAACTAAACCGCCACTCCTGATTTTGCAGTTTCAAAATTTCCTTCTAAGTGAGCAGCATTTGCTCTTCCACTCGGATCTTGATTTTCCTGCCATTTCGGAATCCATTTTCGAACCGTTTGCGCAGCGCTAATTTGCGGATAATATTTATGAAAAATAGATCTGTATAAATAAGCTTCTTTTGTTGTTGGAGAATTATAAGCAAATTCAACACTTGCTCCCGCCAATTGTTCGTCTGTAACCTGAGAAGAACAATGTTCGATTAATTCATCAATCCAATTGTATCCAACTCCATCTGAAAATTGTTCTTTTTGACGCCACAAAATATCAGTTGGCAAATATGGATTCTCAGGTGTATCAAATGCTTTTCTTAAAATGTATTTTTCGACACCGTCATATTTTTTCGGTTGTTTTTCTTCTGGTCTAATGCGAATAGTAGCATCCAGAAATACAGTGTCCAAAAACGGAACTCTTGTTTCTATTCCGTTTGCCATTGTTGATTTATCGGCACGCAATAAATCGGCTGTAAATAATTTTTGAACTCTTTCGATAGTTTCTTTCTGAAATTCTTCTGTCGATGGTGCATTTCTAAAATACAAATGTCCTCCAAAAATTTCATCAGCACCTTCTCCTGAAAGAATCGCTTTAATTCCTTTTTCAGCAATAGCTTTAGACAATAAATACATTGGCACACTTGCTCTAACCGAAATTATATCATAAGTTTCGATATAGTAAATTATTTTTTCTAAAAGCCCTATTCCGTCTTCAACAGAATAATGAATTTCATGATGTTCAGTACCTAAAAATTCAGCCGCTTTTCTGGCTGCTTTCGCATCTGGCGCATCACCATCTAAGCCAATTGAAAAAGTTTGTAGTTTTTTTCCGTTGTCAACCAATGAACGAGAAGCAATTGCAGCAATCAAAGAAGAATCTAAACCTCCCGAAAGCAATACTCCAACTGGTACTTCGCTCATTAAACGTTTACGAACAGCTTCTGTAAAAGTATCTCTGATCAAATCTAAATTAAGTTCTTCAACAGCATTTTCATAATCCTCATATGCAGGTTGATAATACTTTACAAACCCTTTTTTTGGCGTATAATAATGTCCCGGAGGAAAAGTCGAAAATGTTTTACATTGATCAGCGATTGGTTTCATTTCAGACGAAAAATAAATCCTCCCTCTTTCATCCAAACCATAATATAAAGGTTTCACCCCAATAGGATCACGTCCTGCAATATAGTTGTCGCCATCTACTACCACAAAAGCGAAATCACCATCAAGCATATTGCAAAAATCATTTCCGAATTCTTCGTACAAATGCACAATCACTTCTGAGTCTGATTTTGTTCTAAAGGTATGATTCTTAAGAACCGTATCTTTTAATTCCTGATAATTATAGATTTCTCCATCATGAACCATCCAGGCTTTTTTAGTTCCCTGAATTGGTTGTTTTCCAGACTTCAAATCAATAATTGACAAGCTTTCGTGACTAATTATGCTGCCATTTTCCATAATTTGCAAATCACTTTCATCAGGACCACGATGCGACATTCTTTTAGAAAGCTCTTTTACGAGTTGCGGGTCTTTTCCTTTACCAATAACGGCTAATAATCCAGACATACTATTCTATTTTTTATTTATTCTGTTTTCAGGTCATGCCCCAAATGACATGTACCGGGTATAAAATCACTGTAATTTTCAGAAAACTGAAAATTAAATCCTACTTTATTTTGATAACTTCTTTATAATCAAACTAGATTTTTTCTATTTCGACGAATGTCAAATATAAAAAAGTTAAGTTAAATAATTGCCGAAAAATATTTTTAAGTAACTGAAATTATATAATTTAACAATTTAAGACAAGAAAAACGTCCTCAAAAGAGAACGTTCTTCTACAATATATATACTAAATTCAAATAATTCAATTTTTATGCTTTCGCGTAAGCGTCATCATGAACACTTGCTACAGCTCTTCCAGAAGGATCATTCATGTTTTTGAAAGCTTCATCCCACTCCAAAGCAATTTTTGTACTACAAGCAACACTCGCTTCCTGAGGCACACATAACGCTGCTGCATCGCTTGGAAAATGTTCTGCAAAGATCGAACGATAGTAATACTCTTCTTTAGAAGTTGGCGTTTGTAATGGGAATTTGTATTTCGCATTTGCCAATTGTTCATCCGAAACTTCTTTGGCTACCACTTCTTTCAAAGTATCAATCCAGCTGTATCCTACTCCGTCAGAGAATTGTTCTTTTTGTCTCCATGCTACACTTTCAGGTAACATATCTTCAAATGCTTTACGAACAACCCATTTTTCCATCGGATGTTCTTTGTTGATCATTTTATCTTGTGGGTTGATTCTCATCGCCACATCCATAAATTCTTTGTCTAAGAACGGTACACGACCTTCAATTCCCCACGCAGCCAAACTTTTGTTTGCACGTAAACAATCATACATATGAAGTTTACCTAATTTACGAACGTTTTCTTCGTGAAATTCTCTTGCGTTTGGTGCTTTATGGAAATATAAATATCCTCCAAATAACTCATCTGCACCTTCACCAGAAAGTACCATTTTAATTCCCATTGACTTAATAACTCTCGCCATTAACCACATTGGTGTTGAAGCTCTAACAGTAGTTACATCATAAGTTTCTAAGTTGTAAATTACATCACGAACCGCATCTAAACCTTCCTGAATAGTAAATTTAATTTCGTGGTGAATAGTTCCAATATGTTTTGCTACAATTTGAGCTGCTGCTAAATCCGGAGAACCGTCTAATCCTACTGAAAAAGAGTGCAATTGTGGATACCAGGCATCCGTTGTATCATCTGACTCAATACGTTTTTGCGCAAATTTTTTGGCTACAGCCGAAGTAATAGAAGAATCTAAACCTCCTGAAAGTAAAACTCCGTAAGGAACATCACTCATTAATTGTCTGTGAACCGCCGCTTCAAGTGCTTCTTTAATTGCAGGAATACTAGTTTCGTTATCTTTTACAGCATCATAATCTGTCCAGTCTCTTTTGTACCATTGTACAAATTCACCGTCTTTGCTTGTCATGTAATGTCCTGGAGGAAACAATTGGATTTTTGTACAATATCCTTCAAGAGCTTTCAACTCAGAAGCTACGTAGAAAGTCCCGTGCTGATCCCAACCAATATATAATGGAATAATTCCCATGTGATCACGAGCGATAAAATACTCATCTTTCTCTACATCATAGATTGCAAATCCAAAGATTCCGTTCATTTCATCTACAAAATGAGGTCCTTTTTCTTTGTAAAGAGCTAAAATAACTTCACAGTCACTTTCAGTCTGAAAGTTATATTTTCCAGCAAATTGTTTACGCAATTCTCTGTGGTTGTAAATTTCACCATTTGCAGCCAGAACCAATTTTTTATCTTCTGTAAATAAAGGTTGTTTTCCTGAAGCTGGATCTACAATTGCCAAACGCTCATGCGAAAGAATTGCTTTATCATTACTATAGATTCCGCTCCAGTCTGGTCCACGGTGGCGAATGATTTTAGACATTTCTAATACTTGAGGTCTTAATGTTTCGGCTTTTTGTTTTAGATCAAAGGCACATACGATTCCACACATAACTATATATTTTTTTATTTAAATTTTATTTTGATAGGGCAAAGATGCATTAATGGTTATAATTGAAAAACACAAAACGCAATTTCAGTTATAATTTAAAACCATAAATTTGTATTTACATATAAAATGTAAAATTTTAACACTAAAAAAAGCCTCAAACTTGAAAATTTCAATTTCAAGCTTAAACAAAGCACAAAACGCAAGGTTTTAAACAGATCTTTGAATTAAATTTTATGATATTTTAAAATCATTGAAAGATTAACAACGAGAAGAAAGAAAGCGGTTGAAGAATTATTATTTTGATTAATCCTATCATTTCAACGAAGGAAATATCTCATTAGAAATTCGACAAAGATTATACTCGCATTTAAACCCGACAGGTTTTAAAAACCTGTCGGGTTTAAGATACGTAATTTCTGCGGGATTTTGAGTTCGCTGAATTTAACAAAATTGTTTGTTTAGCTTGCAAACCTTTGTCAAAGTTTAAAACTTTGACAAAGGTCGTAACTTACAAGTATAGTCCCTACGGGAGAATTTAATTATGGGGGTTATTATTTTTTTCTACCAATATTTAACTCCTAACGGAGTATTTTTTCGAAAGATTACATATAAACTATAGTTTAATATCTCGTAGAGATTAAATGTCGGTAAAAAAATATAAGTGTTTAAAAAAAATTGTCCCGTAGGGACTACACAAAACACAAACTACTCAACACTCTCAATAGTATAATTAGTCTTATTAATTTCAAATTTAAACCCAACTTTATTTCCCATTAAATGAGAACCCAACGGAGATTGCGGCGAAAGTGCAATAACATTTATACCGTCTACAGCAATTTTAGGAAGTGCCACACTCACGTATAAATAAATTCCGTTTGCCTTTACCAAACTTCCTGAAATAATGTTTTCAGTTGCTTTTGAAGCATCAATTTTATCCAAAATCGCTTTTTGAGTAATCGCTTCTTTTAGTTTATTGGTAAGTTTTTCCTGCTCGATATGCATCATCGACAAAGCCGTTTCGTGCTTATCTCCAGCCGAACCTTTGGCGTCATTTTTAGAATCTTCGGTCAAAGCCGAAATCATGTCTCTAAAAACATCTATTCGGTCCTGAACCATTTGCAAGTAATGTGAATGTATTTTTTGTTTGAATTCCATTTTTTTAAGGTAGTGAGGGACTAAGTTACAAAGGTGCAAAGGTTTTTCTTCTTTGTGTAATTTATTATTCGAAAAATGCAGTCGCATAAACTACTTTTCCATTTACACCAGACAATCCATTTTCTGTTAAAGCGATGACCATGCAATTCTCGGCAGGAACATCAAATGGCATTTCGATTCCGTATTTATTCGTTAATTCATAACCAAATCTTGGATAATAATCCTGATGTCCCAATAATATAATCGATTTATAACCCAGTTCTTTTGCTATTTTATGACTGTATAATATCAATTTTGATCCGATTCCTTTTCCTTGAAATTCCGGCAATACTGAAACTGGTGCCAAAGCCAAAGATTCAAAAGATGTTGTATCATTTTTGATTTCGAGTTTCGTTAATAAAATATGTCCGACGATTTCATTTCCAACTTCGGCAACAATAGATAATTCCGGAATAAAAGCATCCGATTTTCGTAATCTCTCTACCAAAAACTGCTCTTTGTGATCGCTATATTCTTCGTTTTCAAAAGCTTTTTCAATTAACTGAAAAACACTTTTGTGATCTTTTTCATTTTCTCGTCTGAGTTTAATTTCCATCTTTTTTATTTTAGTATTAAACTTGATTTAACCGCAAAGTACGCAAAGTTTTTTTTATTCTGGATCTTGCGTAGTAAACACAAAGTTCGCAAAGCTTTGTATTGAACTAGCTTTGCGAACTTTGTGTTTTATATACGTAACGCAAGAAAACATTTTTTTGCGTACTTTGCGGTTAAAAAACCTTAAAAATCGTATTTATATTATCCTGGATCGTGCCTAGCAAACGCAAAGTTCGCAAAGCTTTGTATTGAACTAGATTTGCGAACTTTGTGTTTTATATACGAAAGCAAGGGAAAAAATCTTTGCGCTCTTTGCTGTTAAAAACCCTTAAAAATCGAATTTATAATTTCCTCCCACTAAAACCTGAAATCCTTGAACAGGATAATTCAGCCATTTTTCGTAAGCCTGATTTCCAATATTATTAAGTTTCAGGAAAAAAGTCAAGCGCTCATTATATTTATATCCTACGTGTGCATTGGCATCAAAATAGCTTTTTAGCGTTGTAACAACAGGATCAACTCCAGAATTCAAATTCGATTGCATATCCTTACGTTCTCCAACAAAGAAAACATTCAAACCAGCATACCATTGTTTCGTAATGTTTACATCAAGATTTGAACTCAATTTCATCGAAGGTAAATTCCATGCTTCCAGACCGTCAAATTTGTAACTATTAAAAGTTCCGTTGATTCCAAAAGAAACATTTTGAGAAAAATCAGCTTTTAATTCTCCGTAAAAACGAAATGTTCTCACATCATCATAAACAACTCCAAAAGAGTTTCCAAAAGCATAGTTTTGATTCGAGAAATCTTCTGTATAATCATTGCTTTTAAACAAAGCCTTATCTTTTTCGTTTAGGTAAGAACCAGTCAAATTATAGCTGACATTGTTTGCTAATTTTCCTTTTAAACCTGCAAAAACAGTATATTGATTACTTGTTGGTCTCATGTTTAATGTTGGCGATAAAAACGGATTTTCTGTTACAAAATCAGCATAAGAGTTTTGATTTAAAGCACCATAAACTCCTGTATAGAAAATCATTAAATCGCCCACTAATTTATAAGAAGCATTTACTTTTGGATAAATATAAAACTTGTTTCCACTATTTTCAGAATCCAAACCATAATACAATCCAGCTCCTAATTCTAAAGTCCAATCGTTTTCATGAATCACAAAACTAGGCTCAATTCCAAAATTAGTCAAACTGTATTTTAACGGTTCTGTATTATTACGAGCATAATTATTTTCAAAAGATCCGCTTACGTGATCAATAATCACATTCGTATTTATCGATTGATCCATTACATCTACTTTGAAAGTCGGCTTTACATAAAAACGATTTTCTGAAGAAGAAAAACTATCCGAAAAATGCGTGAATTTTGTTGCTATTTTACTAAAAATGCCTTCATTAAATTCGATATTTCCGCCTAAAGCAATTGTATTATAAGAATGATTTGGGTTAATCCCTCTTATCAAATCTTCTTGTTGCGCCGGCGGCAAAGTCATACCAAAATCAGCTGGTAAACCGTACCAATTGTACAATTGATTTTGATATCCCAAATCAACATTCCAGGACATATCGCGATTGTTTACGCCATAACCAACATTTAGCGCTGTATCATAAAACTCATCATTTAAATCTACGCCGCTAATTCCGCCCTGAGAAGAATGATGACGAAACATTCCCGCCACATAATCATTATTTCCTAAATCCTGATTTACGAATAATTCAGCATTTAGAGTTCCATAATTTCCAACTCCCAAAGTCGCATAATTATTAAACAATTTTTCTTTTTTAGCTTTATCCACACCTTGCGCATTCCCTTTTGAAGGCGTGAAAGTTGAAGCCACCGGAACCGACAAAATGCTATATTTAATCGTTTCCTTTGGTTGATTTCCTTGATCGTCAAGCGAAGGAGTTTCTTTCACTTTAAACGCATCTGAAATTGTTGGCGAATACGGTTTTACCACATTCACGGTTTCTGTACCAATGCTTTCATTTTTCTTCTGTGAAAACGAAAGCTGCACAACAAACAATAGCAGTAAAACAATGATTTTATTCTGGCAATTAATCTTCATATATTTTCTTTTTTTCAGAGAATAGAATAAAGAGCAAAGAAGAAAGACTTCTCTCTTATTTCTGGATTTTCTCTATTCCTTTATTGTATTATATTTTTTAGTCTTTGCTCTAGAGCTTCTTGACTCTATTCTCTTTATTCTTTATTCTATTCTCTTTCTTCTTTCTTCCAAACTAAGCTTCCCACTCCCCTTTTGCAACAAACTGAGCTTTTCCTCCTATTTTAATATCAAAGTCATTCTCTTTTAAACTTCCTTTGAAATAAATCTGAGACGGACGATTGATATAATCTCCCTGATAATTAATCAGATCAATTTCCGGTTTGTGATATTTTAAAAGAAAAGCTTGCAAACAAGTACTTGCGCTTCCTGTTGCTGCATCTTCAACCAATTGATTGTGCTCGATACACAACATTCGGCTAAATAATTTTGAACCTTCGAGATAATAAAAATATAAACCTCTATGATCTGTTTTGCAATTCTTTTTCAGCCAATCATCCGTTTTATCTTTATCTAAAACTAAATTTTCCAGCGCTCTTTTGCTACTTAATCCAACCATTACAAAAGCACTTCCGGTTGTTACTTCCTGAATTGGAAATTGATTTTCGAAATCGTGATTTTTTAAATTACTGAAAACGCCAAATTCTTCCTTCGAAAAAATATCCCAGAATTTTGGTTGTGCGGCTTTAAGCCAAATCAAATCTTCTGTTTTATGAATTGCAATTGGTCCAATCGGAACATTCAATTTTATGTTTTCAGGCGAATTCTCAAATATTTTATTTAACAAAACCCACGAAGTTCCAATTATCGGATGACCCGCAAATTGCATTTCGTGTGCCGGCGTAAAAATTTTAATCTCTGCCTTATTATTCTCTTTGTCTAGTTTTGTAATAAAGGTGCTTTCGGCAAAATTAATTTCACGAGCAATCTGCTGCATTTGTTCTTTACTCAAATTTTCCGCATCCAAAAAAACCGCCAATTGATTTCCGGCATATTTCTTATCTGCAAAAACATCTATTATATAAAAAGGTAAACTCATTGTTCTTTTTTTTTTTGAGAAAATAGATTATAGAATAAAGAGAATAGACTTTCAATCTTTGCTTTTCAATCTATGTTCTTTACTCTGTAATCTTTTATTCTTATTGTTTTTTCAGAAAATAGATGAAAGAACAAAGAGAAAAGACTTCTCAGCAATCTTTCTTCTTGCCTCTTTTTTCTATTTTCTATATTCTATACTCTTTGTTCTTACTTATTAATTGAAGAATTCGTTTTTGCTTCTTCCAACTTAATTGCGTTCAACTCCGTTTTAGCTTCTTCGACTACATCCGGATAATCTGTAAAATTGTTGATTACGTTATCCAAAATATAGGTTGCCTGATAACTGTCTTTTAATCCGTAGAAGTTTTTCGCCATTAGAACCAAACTCTTCGCTCCATAATATTTATAAGCCGAATAATTTTTAGCCAACTTTTGAACTGAAACATTCGAAGCATCAAACTTGCCTTCTTTCGTTTTAAAATAAGCGTCATAATACAACGCTTCGGCTGCTAATTCTCCTTTTGAAGTTGCTGATAATTTCGCGTAAGCAGCTTTTGCTTTAGTTTCGTCACCTGTTTGCATTGCTGCACGCGCTACGATAATTTGTGCATCCGATTTTACATTTGCATCGGCTTTTGCGTTTTGCAATACTTTATCTGCATATACAACCGAATTATCATAATCCTTTTTGTCATAATAACATTTCATCAAATTAGCTTGTGCAAAGCTTTTATTCTGAGGAAAATCGGCTTCGTTTTCTAAACGTACCAAAACCGGAATCGATTTGTCGCAATCTTTTGCTTTTAAGAAAATTTGCGCCAAACGCGTTAAAGCTTGTTCTGTAAATTCGCTTCTTGGCTGATCGATTACATATTGATAATTTGAAGTTGATTTTGTTTCTGAACCTTCTGCAAAATACAATTGTGCCAAATAAAAATTAGCTTCAAGTGCATGAAGTCCTGACGAAAATTTAGTGATATAACCTGCAAAACCAGTAATTGCCTGTTTGCTGTTATTTTGACTGTATTGTTTAAAAGCAGCATCATAAGTGTCATTATCCAATTCAGCATCCGTAACCGAAACAAAGTCAAGCGTACGAACCCAAGTTGCATATTCATCGACTTTTCCGGAATCAACATAAATCAATCTCGCAGTAGAAACCGCTTCTAAAGCTTCTGGAGTTTTAGGAAATTCTGCCGCTACTTTCTTGAATTTAACCAAAGCCTGCTCATCACGATCTGAGTTATAATAAATCAAACCTTGTCTCAAAATTGATTTCGATGTAAACGAACCGTTTTTATATTCAGAAATTAACTGATCGTAAGTTTTAAGCGCCTGATCGTTTTTCTTTTCGGCAACATATGTATTTCCTAATTCGAATAAAGCATCATCACGATATTCCGATTTTTTATACATCTGAAGGAAATTATTCAGCTCATCGATTTTCTTGTCATTTTTAGACATAAAACCATACGAAATTGCTTTTTGAAACTGAGCATAATCCGCATCAACACCTTTTGCTTCGATTGCTTTTGCATAAGCTTCATTTGCAGCACTATATTTTGCGCTCACAAAACGACAATCTCCCAAACGCAAATACGAATCATTCAAACGAACTTTATCTTCTTTTGCATTATCAATTTGTGCCTGAAAAGAGTTTCCTGCCGAATCGTATTCTTTCAGTTTAAAATAAGTGTAACCAATATTATAATTGATGTTTTTATATTCGTCAGTAGTTTTGGCTGCAGCCAAACCAGCAAACTGTTTGTAGCTCAATAAAGCATTCTGAAAATCATCTGAAAGATATTCTGTTTCTGCTTTCCAGAAAGTCGCACGAGCTGTAAATTCAGGTGTTTTTTGTTCGCTAATAGCGTTTTTGAACATTTTTCCAGCTTCTTGATAATTTGATTCATTATACAATTCTAAACCTCTGTAAAAAAGTACTTTTTGATACGCCGCTTTATTCTCTGCCGATCTGTTTTTCTCTAATAAAACCAAAGCTTCTTTGTAGTTCTTAGTCGAAATATAAGAATCAACTAATAATTTTTCTATTTCAGATCTGCTGGAATTATTTGGATATTTTTTTAAGAAATCAAGTAAAATTCCCGGAACAGTTTGATACGCGTTTCCGATATCATAACTCACTTTAGCATAATTTAAAGCTGCATCTTCCTGAATTTGTGCATTAAAATCCATTTCCGAAGCATTTTTAAAAGCATTCAAAGCTTCTTGTTTTTTCCCTGTATTCAAATAACTTAAACCTAAATGGTAATACGCATTTTGAGCTACGAAATCTTTTCCTTCAATGATTTTATTAAATTGAGAAATGGCTTTTTCATACTCTTTTTGCTCATAATAAGCATAACCTAATTGGTAGAAATCAGTATTATTCCACTTTCCTTTTTTACCTGCATATTGCTCTAAAAACGGAATCGCTTTGCCATATTGTTTTAAATTGAAATAGCTTTCTCCAATAATTTTATTCAATTCTGATTTTTCAATCGCATTAGATTTTGCCATTGCAGTTTGTCCCAAATCGATTGCTTTCTGGAAATTTCCTAATTTGAAATTCATATCAGCCTGATAATACGAAAGCTTTTCTTTGTATTTTTCTTCGCCCGAAACTTCATCAAAATATTTAGTCGCTTCTTTATAATCATCACCTTCATAAGCCATAAATCCTAAATAATACTTGGCCTGAGAACCAAATTCAGGAGAATTTACCACTTTATTAAAATACGTTGTAGCTTCTTTTTTCTTTTTGGCATTGAAATAACTATATCCTTTTTGGAAATTAAATTTATCCGAATCAGATTTACTCATATAACTTTCATCCACTTTGTCAAACCATTGCAATGCTTTTGGATAATTGCCTTGTTCAAAGAAAAACTGAGCAACTTCTACATAAGCCTGATTCTGTTTTGTACTTGTTGGATAATCTTCTACAAATTTTTCCATCAGCGCATCCGCATTCGCTTTATTGGTTCTAATGGCGCAATTTGCGATATAATAAGCACAATCTGACTGAACTTCTTCGGTCGTTGCGTTGTTTTTTACATATTCAAAAATAAGTTGAGCCGACGCATATTGTTTGTCATTGTATAAAGCCAGCGCTTTGTCAAAAGTCTTTAAATCGTAAGTATATATAGCTGATTTTTGTGCCGAAACTATGGTCGAAATAAGGATTATATGGAGTAAAAAGAACCAGGAAAGTCTACGCATTTTAATTATATTTAGTATTCAAATGTATCATTTTATAACGTTTATAACGAAACGTTTCAAGCATTTATTATGAACAAAAATATAACAACGCATATTCTACAGCTTCTGAAATATTATTTTCTAACCATATAAGTGGTATAAGTAATTATAAGCTAGGTGTTTTTCTCATTTAGTTATTATTCTAAACTCATATAAGCTTTATTAAATAAAAAACTTCGTTGCGCCATTTAGTAAAATGAACTTAAATCACTTATATGGTTTAAATTTTTATTTCCTATTTTTTGCAAATTTTCTTTAGAAATGATTCAAATTTATTTTGAATCGAAGCGTTATCTTATTACTTTTACCAATCAAATCAATTTATTATGTCACAAATCGTACTGTCTCTTAAAGAAGTAACTATATATCAGGAAGGAAGAAAAATTTTATCTCATATTAATTTAGATGTTCAGCATGGTGAATTTATCTATATAATTGGAAAAACAGGTTCCGGAAAAAGTAGCTTCATGAAAACATTGTACGGTGATTTGCCTTTAAGTGAAGGTGAAGGTCACATTGTTGAGTTTGATTTGGCTGCTTTAAAAGAAAGTGAAATTCCATATTTGAGACGTAAAATCGGGATTGTATTTCAGGATTTCAAATTGCTTCCGGATCGTTCTGTAAAAGACAATATGCTTTTTGTATTGAAAGCTACGGGCTGGACAGAAAAAGAAGCAATGGAACACAAAATTGATGAAGTTCTGGACAAAGTAGGAATGAAAGATTTCCTGAATAAAATGCCTCACCAACTTTCTGGAGGAGAACAACAACGTGTGGCGATTGCAAGAGCATTGCTAAACGATCCTGAATTTATTCTTGCCGATGAACCAACCGGAAACCTTGATCCACAAACAAGTTCTGAAGTTCTTGAAGTATTGAAAAAAATCAACGCAAACGGTAAAACCATTATCATGGCAACTCATGATTATGCGCTTTTGATGAAATTCCCGTCTAAAACATTGAAATGTGAAGACGAAAGAATTTTTGAAGTCGTGCAACGTAACGTGTAATGCTTTCTATATTAATTCCTACTTATAATTATAATGTTGTTCCCCTGGTTTTAATACTTAAAGAACAAGCCGATAGTTTAGGAATTGTATACGAAATTCTTACACAAGACGATGTAAGTCAATATTTTATCACTGAAAATAATCAGATCAATTTATTACCAAATTGCTCTTTCTCTACTAATACAGAAAATTTAGGCAGAGGAAAGAATATCAATTTATTATGTGCTAAATCTAAGTATGAATATACATTGATTTTAGAAGCTGATGCTTTGCCAGAAAACGACGATTACCTTAAAAATTATATCGAAGCTTTATCAGAATCAACTAAAGTAATTTTTGGTGGCGTTAAATATCCTGATGCTATTCCTTCAAAAGAAAAATTATTGCGCTGGAAATACGGAAAAAATAGAGAAACTAAATCTATAAATCATAGACTTAAAAACACTTACGATTTCGTTTTTACATGGAATTTACTTTTAAAAAAAGAAATTCTTTTACAATTTCCCTTTCCGGAATTTATTCACGAATATGGTTATGAAGATTTTATTTTTATAGAAAATCTGCGTTTAAATTCAGTTCCGGTTATTCATATCGAAAATTATTTAATTCATCACAACGGCGAAAGCAGCGCTGACTTTATTAGAAAATCTGAAAGAGCCTCCAGAAATTTATACGATTTAGTTGAATTACATAAAATTGATCCTAAAAGTATTCGGTTAAGTAATTTTTATGAACGCTTAAAAAAGCTACACCTTATTCCAATTGTAAAAGCCATTTATAAAACAACCAAGAAACAGATTATAGCGAACCTAACATCAAATAATCCGAGCCTATATTTGCTGGATTTTTACAAATTAGGATACTACGCTAATTTAAAAAAATAAACGATTATGGTATTTTTTTCTGTTATCATTCCGTTATACAACAAAGAAAATCATATTGAAAACACCATAAAAAGTGTTCTCGATCAAACTTTTATTGATTACGAAATTATTGTTATTAACGATGGTTCTACAGATAAAAGTGAAGCTCTCGCACTTGAATTTAATGACGACAGAATCCAAATTTACAATCAAAAAAATCAAGGTGTTTCTACAGCCAGAAATCTTGGAATAGAAAAATCAAAAGGAAAACTTATCGCTTTTCTCGATGCTGATGATTATTGGTTCCCGAATCATTTAGAAGAATTAGCTCAATTATATCAAGATTTGCCAAATTGCGGAATCTATTGTTCTCGTTATAAAATTAAAACCGCTAAAAATCATTTTCAAACTCCAGTTTATTCCGGAATTGACAAAGAATTTTGTGGCATTGTAGCAGATTCTTTTTATTCTAATCAGCCTTTTAGAATCACCTGGACTTCTTGTTTAGCAATTCCAAAGGATATATTAGAAAATTTTGGAGGATTTACACCAAATGTTACAAACGGTCAGGATCTGGAACTTTGGACAAAAATTGCTATAAAATATCCGGTTGCAATTACAAATACAATTACTGCAATCTATAATAATGATATTCCAAATAGTCTTGCCAAGAAGAATATTGATTCCATGACTTTAATGGATTTTGAGCAATTTAAAATCGCCGAACAACAAAATCCTTCTCTGAAAAAGTTTCTGGATTTATATAGAATCGAATATGGTTTTCGATATTATGTATTTGGAAATAAAGACAAAAGCACTTTCTATCTAAAAGATGTCGACAGCAAAAACATCGGCTTAAAGATTCGGTTTTTATTGAAATTGCCTCCTTTTTGTTTACGCTTTCTTTTTAGGTTAAAGAATTCTTTAAAAAGAAACGGATTTGACTTTTCTATTTACGACTAGAATATTTTACAAATTCATCAAAATCTCTGATATAATCTTCTTCAATATAAACTTCTGACGCCACAACAAGGCAAACAGAACCTGAAGAAAAATTTTGAAGTTCGCGCCAAATCCCCGGATTAATCAATAAACCTTCATAAGGCTTGTTTAAAGTAACAATTTGTTCGTTTTCTCCATCATTCAAAACCACATCAAAACTCCCGCTTAAGGCTACTAAAAATTGCTGCAAATTTTTATGTGCATGTCCGCCTCTTTCGGCTCCACTAGGAACATCATAGAGATAATAAACTCGCTTTATTTCAAACGGAATTGTGTCATTTTCTATAACAGATATATTCCCTCGTCTCTCCTCGATTTTAGGAAGTTTTATTAGTTCTATTTTGTTCTTCAAATTCATTTTATACGCTTATAATTTAAATGCCCTTGTTTTGCAATCTTAAGGATTTTATTCAGCATTATCCATTTTATTTTTCGTTGTTTCAAATCAAAAAATGCTTTAATAAAAATCCATATTTTATACTTGTGGCGAAAAATTCGGGTAAACAAAGCGCCTTGAATATAATAATTTTCTAAAATACTTCTTTTTTTAGAAGTTGTTTTAGAATCATGACTTACGATTACTTCGGGAATAAAAACCAATTGTTCTTTTTTATTTTTCAAATCAAATAAAAAGATCACTTCCTCGCCCATTTCGAAAGCACTTCTTAAGCCAAAATTTTCATCAAATTCAATTTCTAAATGTTCAATTTTATCTTTCTTTAAAGTAATTTCAATCGAACTTGTATTAAAAATATCAAATGAATTGAGCTTTGTTTTAGGAACTAATGGATATTTTTTCAAAAACGAATCATCTTTCTGAATTGCAGAAAATGTTATTGCTGCAGCATTTTTATAATCATTATGTGAAGTGATAATTTTCGAAAGAAAATCTTCCTGATAAACCACATCATCATCTGCAATAAGAAGAATTTTGCCCGTTGCATTTTTCAAAGCAAGATTTCTGCTTTTTGACAATCCAGTTTCAAAGGAATTAAAAACTCGAACATTGGGATAATCAGAAACTAAAAGTTGATCGTTATTCGTTTGATTTACAATTAGAATAGAAAAATGCGAGAAATGAGAAAAAGGAAACATTGGAATCAAAAAATCGAGCGAGTTTTTGTTCATAGTAGAAATCAAAATTTCAACATCCGTTTCTTTATAAACAGTTTCCAATTGTTCCTTCATAATAAACAAATATAGAAAATCCTTGAAAACATTTAAATCGATTCGATACTATATTGACTATTTTTGATTTCTATATCTTTACACTTCAATTCTCATTCTAATTAATTTTATGCAAAATAGTCCGTTAGTAAGCGTTATTTGTATGTGCTATAATCATGAAAAGTATGTGGTTCAATCCTTAAATTCCGTACTCAATCAAACCTACAAAAACATACAAATTATTATTGCTAATGATTCAAGTACAGATGATTCTGATAACGCAATTAAAAACTGGCTTCTGACTCATTCTGATATTGCATATATTAATAACACCATTAATTTAGGAAATACAAAAACTTTTAATAAAGCATTAAAACTTGCCAAAGGAGATTATATAATTGATTTAGCCGCAGATGATGTTTTACTGGAAAATTGTATCGAAAAACAACTAAATACTTTCATAAATTCAAAATTTGACAATGTTGGTATCGTATATGGAAACGCCGAATTGATCTCAGAAAACAATTCTCATAATGGCTATTATTATGAAGTAAACTCAAATAAAGAAGTAATTGAAAAACCGGCTTCGGGAGACATTTATTTATCTATGCTAAGCCAAAATAGCAAAATATGTTCTGTTTCTTCTATGATAAAAAGAACAGTTTTAGATAATTTAAATGGTTATGATGAAAATCTAGCATACGAAGATTTAGATTTATGGATTCGCGCGTCAAGACTTTATAATTTTGATTTTACAGATAGTATTTTAGTTCAAAAAAGAGAATTGGAAAATTCGTTAGGATCTCAGTTTTTTAAAAAATTAAACCCCAGAACCCGAAAAATAAATCGTTCTACTTATCTTGTCATTAAAAAGGCAATTGCGTTAAACGAAACAAAAAAAGAAAACAGAGCTTTATTAAAACGACTTCATTTTGAAATGGATAAAAGTTTTCAAACCTATGATTTTATATTATTGCTAAAATATATTCCGTTGGAAATTAAATTAAGGTTTTAATATTTGTTTGTTTTTCTGTTTTAAAAAATCGGCTACAATCTGGGAGCATTTTTCTGCACCTAAATTATGCAAATGATCTGCATCGTAAAAATCATCATTCGTAAAACGTGAATCATTAAATAAATTGAGATAAGAAACATTCGGATTCATTTTTTGAAGTAACACTGCACATTTAAAAATCTTGTTTAATTTTTTCTTATTGACTTTTGCAGCATAATTTTTAGATACAGGTATTGTTATTAAAACCACATTAATTCCTTTACTTTTACATTTTGCAATAATGGATTCAAGTATAGTAATATTCTCGGTAAAATCAGTTAAATTATCCTCGTGCCTTTTGATTGCTGCAACTGCATTTTCTTCTATATTTAAAACTTTCTTTTGCTTGGTATAATTTGTACCGAAACCATTTTTATTACAATCAACAATAGTTTTATCAATGAAATAACGAGTCGCCAACTTTAAATTTGAATTAAAACTTTTTGTCCCTGATATAAAATAATTATTGCGGTCGTACCAATTAATTATCGGAACGTTAAGATCCATATAATATTTATAATAATATTTTCGCCAGATATCTTCATCCGTATTTTTGAGCTGACTTAAACTTGTATAATCTATATTTAAAACAATGGTTTTAAGCTTTTTAAACTTATCGATATGTTTATCGAACAAAAGTTTATCGAAATATAATGATTGACTAATATTGGCTAAATTATAAGTTGGTTTATCAAAAAAAACTGGATTTAATCCGTAAAAAGTATGTGAATTTCCTAAAATTAATATCTCTGTATCTTGGTATTTTTCTAAAACACTTTCATTCTTTATGGTATAATTATTTGGCACTATTCGGTAAAAAATCTCAATGGAAATGAGCACCAATAAAATTGGAGATAAAAAAACAAATACTTTCCGAATTAGTTTCCTCATTAAAATTGAAAATAAATAATAATTCTTTGTCTTAACAAAACAAATTCTTTCTAAAATACACACAAAGTACCATCAAATAAAGAAAATTATCCAAAGCTTGCGCCAAAACAACTCCTTCAATTCCGAAAATTTGGATAAAATAAAGACTTGAAAAATATAAAACTGCAAGTGATAGCAACTCTGAGATTATAAAAGCAACGGTCATTTTTTTAGCCAAAAACTGAAAACCTAAAATCAAAGAACATACTTTAAAAACATCACCTAATAATTGTCCTAAAAATAAACTTTCGACAGGAAGAAAATCGGCTGTAAAAAGCAGTTTTATGATAAAAAAACGTAAAAAATAAATGATCGTAACTCCAATAATAAAAACAGGTAAAATCGTTTTATAGTAACTCCAAAATATGGATTTCGTTTCTTGATCTGTTTTAGAATTTGATAATTTCGGTAAAAAATAAACGCTTAAAAGAGTCGAGACAAATAACAAATAATAAGACGAAATTCTAGTCATTGTTTCCCAATATCCTGCCTGATCAATCCCTAAAGTTTGTATCACATTATTCCGGATTGCCAGAAAAACCAAAGGTCCGAAAACTGCCGAAACCAACGCCATTAAAGAATAAGACGATAAGTTTTTTATGATTCTAAAATCGAATAAACGAAATCTAATTGTAGCAAAAAAAGCAATTTCTTTATTGATGAAATAAAACGTTACAAAAAACAACAAAGCTGGCGAAATAACAACAGCCAATAAAGCTCCTAAAGTTTTAAATTTTAAAATCAATAACACCGAAACCAACAATCCGATTGTATTACCAATACAATTGATCCAGATTACTTTCTTGAACTTTCCTAAACCATTAATTACAGCAAGTAAAAAAATTGAAATTGCGTACCAAGGCAAAGCCAAAGCCAATATTTTAAATACTAAAGAAAATTCAAAATTATCTCCGAAGATTCTGTTATTCCAGAAAGAAGCCAGAAAAAACAAAAGTCCGCTTAAGACTATTACAACTATTAATAATGTTATAAAAACTGTAGCAATTATCTTTTCTAGTTCGGTTTTATTTTTCTCGTTTTCGGCAACATATTTTACAATTCCGCTCTGGAAACCCAATGTGGAAACACTTTCCAGCGAAGTCAAAAAATTACGTAGATTTCCAACCAAAGCCATTCCGCTTGGACCAACAAAAACCGCCAATAATTTTGAAGTAATTAATCCAATACCAATTTTCAAGATTACGCTCAAACTGTTTAAAGAAGAGATTCTAAACAAATTATTTTGAGTATATTTTTTAAGGAAATTCAAGTTAGTATTTATTAATAATTTCAATAACAAAACTAACTTCTTCTTCTGTTAAAACAGGACTTATTGGCAAACTTAAAACCTCATTATGAATTTGTTCCGTTATCGGGAAGGATAAAGTATTCCATTGCGAAAATGCCTTTTGTTGATGTGGCGGAACGGGATAATGAATAATCGATTGAATGTTATTCTGATTTAAATAATCCTGAAAATCATCTCTGTTTTTGGTACGAATGACAAACAAATGAAAAACATGATTATTCGAAAAATCCCAAACAGGAAGTATTATTTTATCGTTTTTAATTTCAGATAAATAACGTTTTGCAATTGTTCTTCGGTTTTCATTCTCTACATCTAAATTTGGTAATTTCAAGTTTAAAAATGAAGCCTGAATTTCATCTAATCTTGAATTTACGCCAATATAATCGCTGTAATATTTTTTATCAGAACCATAATTCCGAAGCGAAAAAAGCACTTTTGCCAATTCTGAATCATTTGTGGTTATTGCACCGCCATCGCCCAAACAGCCTAAGTTTTTTGCTGGATAAAAACTATACGCGCTGGCTGATTTTAGATTGTAGATTTTAGATTTTAGATTGCTGATCGCTCCATGAGATTGTGCTGCATCTTCTACAACTATTAGATTATTATCTCTTGCGATTTCGTTGATTTTATCCATTTCAGCCAATTGTCCGTATAAGTGAACGGCTAAAATTGCTTTTGTTTTTGAAGTGATTTTCCCCTGAATTAAATCAGGATTTATGTTGTAGGTTTCTAACTTTGGCTCGACCAAAACCGGAACTAAATCGGCTTGTAAAATTGCCAAAATACTGGCGATATAAGTATTTGCAGGAACGATAACTTCGTCGCCTTTTTGGATTTTCCCTAAAGCTATATATCCTTTAAAAATCAGAGTCAAAGCATCTAAACCATTCCCTACTCCAATACAATATTGGGTTTGGCAATATTCAGCGAAAGCTTTTTCAAATGTTTCAACTTCTTTCCCCAAAATATACCAGCCATTATCGAGAACCAATTTCAGTTTTTCCTGAAAAGCGGTTTCATATGGTGCGTTGATTTTTTTTAGATCCAGAAATGGTATCATTGTTTTTAATTTATTTAAACAAAAATACCATTTAACTTATTATAATTGGAAGTTTCAACTTCATAAAAATCATGAATTATAGTGCTTGCGCCAAAACTTTCTTTCCAATATGCTAATCCTTCGTTTAGATTTCTTCCTTGATTTTCATTCGAAATTCCAAAATCAAAAAATCGCTTTCCAGCAAATCTTTCCTGAATCAAATAATGAAATAAATAATCCAAACTTCCCAGATTTTCCTGATTTTCGTTTTTCGAAATATACTGACAATGTGCTACGGTTTCTGTTTCGAAAACTGTAGTTCCAGCCACAATTTTATCTTCGAAATAAACATTAAACTGGTGAATATTTTTAGGAAAATGAGTTTTTAAATAGTTCATTTCTTTTACAGAATGAACAGGATTTGCGCTATGTTTTTTATTTAAATTCGGAATCAAAACTTCATTCCAAAACAAATCAAAATCAGTTTCTTCTTCAATAATCAATTGATTTGAAACTCCTTTTTGAAAACCTCTTTTTCTGATTTTAGAAGTCTTATTTTCTTGCGATAAATCGATAACCGAAAGTGAATCTCGTCGGACTAATTTTGCTTCAGCTAAAAACAAAGCATACAAAATTTCTTCCGCAGGTTTTAAATGATAGATTGAGGGAAGTGATTTTAAGTGTAGTTTTTGAAAATTATTTTCCATCAAAAAAAGCAAAATAGCTCTGAAAATTTCTATAACCGTCGCTAATTTCGTTTGCTCTTTACAGACTAAACCTCCGTAAGTAAGTCCTTGATGTGAATAAATAGAATTTCCGGTTTTATTTGCCGGTAAAACGCTGATTAATTTCTCATCTTCGAAAACCAAAAGCGAAAAATCTTCAAAACGATCTTGGTGATATTCCATAAAATCACGACAAAATAAAAACGTAGCATTTTTAGCCTGACTTATAAAGTCATTCCAGATTTGATAATCGTTTTTGTCGTATTGTTTTACGGTAAACTTTGTCATTTTTTTTCTTTTGCCACGAATTTCACGAATTTACACTAATTTTTTATCGTGTAAATCACGAAACAAATATGCGCATATTTTTTGAAGTCTCTATGATTCGTGAAAATTAGTGCAATTCGCGGCTATCCTTTTTCTCTCAAAGGTTAAGCTCTTTTTTCAACAAACACTAGAAAAAATCTGTTTTTATCTGTGTTTTCACTTTAGCGAATCAGCGTCATCACCGTATGATTTACTCAGATTTAAGTTTGTTTTCTTTTGCCACGAATTTCACGAATTTACACTAATTTTTTGTTGCATAAATTACCAAACAACAAATATGAGCATATTTTTTGATGCCGCCATGATTCGTGAAAATTAGTGCAATTCGTGGCAAAAAAACTATTTGTGGTCAAATGCACGTAAATACCACTTGTATTTTACGGCCATTAATCGAACGGTGATAATAACAATTGAAGTTACGAGGTATAAAACATCATCATTTAGATTCAGTTTTTTCAGAGCAAAAAACACGATTCCGCCCAAAATACAGATCGTCGCATAAATTTCTCTTCTAAATATGGTTGGAATTTCGGTACATAAAATATCACGCGTTACACCACCAAAACAAGCGGTCATAGTTCCTAAAGCAATACAAATAACAGGATGCAAACCAATCATAATACCTTTTTCAAGGCCTATCAAAGTAAAAACTCCCAAGCCAATCGTATCAAACAAAAACAAAGATGTTCTTAATTTATCAAACTTTTTTCTGAAGAGAATTGCCAATCCAAAACCTAAAATAATTACATAAACATATTGCAGATCACGCATCCAGCCTACCGGAGTTCTGCCAATCAGGACATCTCGCAGCGTTCCTCCTCCAACGGCGGTCACAAATGCAATGATAAAAACCCCAAAAGGATCGAGTTTTTTGTGCATTGCAGTCAAAGCGCCGGACATAGCAAAAGCCATCGTACCGATAAGATCTAATAAATGAAACATTTTTTTTGAGGTTCTGAGGTTCTGAGATTCTAAGTCGCTAAGGTTTTAGCTTTGCTTTATTTTTTTACGTAAATCGGGCTTCTTTTCAATAAATAAGTAATCGAATCCATCCAACTGTCTTTTACAGCAAGAAATGGTTTACGTGTTTGAGAATATATTTTTGTGGCATTTTTGTACATATCAAAGTACACGGTATAGTAATAATAAACTTGTGTATTTGCGGTTGTAGTCGAAATATCGCTGGTTTTAACCTTCTTGTTGTTATCGCTTACTTTTGCATTTCCGCTATTATAAGTCGTTGCAGTTGTACCTGATCCAATTGTATACGAAACTTTGGCTGCTACAATATTATCAACGCCCAGGATTTTTTGAAGATCTTCGATAGGAGTTTCATCAATGTTTTTGTGATCAATTCCGGCTTTGTGCAGTAAACTATTCGTTGTTCTTAAATCCTGAACAGTCAACGGAAAAATATTTGCTGATTTATCAAGCAGTTTATTATAAATATCGTTTTGAGCAAACTTCGCCATATCTTCAGAACTTTCCTGAGTATCTGCATTTACGTAAGGAATTGGCAAAACTGCAATTGTATTTGGTTTCATATCTGCAGAAGCAACATTCTGACCTGAATTATTTGAAGCTGTATTTGAGGAAGCATTATTTGCAGATACATCAAAAGTTTGTGAGCGTCCGCTGGCAAAATCTATTCTGGCAATTTGAGAAACATCAAGTGAAATTTGTAATGTCTCTCCCGGCAAAGAATATTCAACCGTTTTATCAGACATTTTAGCAATCGTACATTCAATAATCTGGTAATCTCTTTTTATTATTTTATCTAATTTTTTTCCTCCTTGTGCAAAAGAAAAAACGGAAACAAGTAACAATACTAATACGGCAATTACTTTATTAACTTTCATGGTATTTAGATTAAATTCCCCTACTCTTAGGCTTTTCGGTTACGCCTTTTATTAAACTTTAATACATATACAAAGTTACGAAATCCTAAATTAACACCTCTAAAAAACTCAATAAATTACATATTTTGCGTGTAAAAATTATAATCCTTGAGAATAACTCGAAGAAAGTCATTATTATTGCCCGATTGATTTTTAATTCCTGTTACGCTTTCAATCTTAGCGACTAGTTTGTAGATCATTTCGTGATCGTTTTTGGCATCTGCTTTTTGAAACGTTTCTTTAATAATTCGCATATCATTATCCGATAATTTAATCACTAAAGGATATGTTGGAACATAAGCATCACCTATTTCCTCTAAAATAGTATGGCTTATATCAATTTTATTTTTCAGAGTAATAACTGCCGTTCCTGCCGCCATGTCTCCTAATCGCTGCGCTTTTTTACTTGTAACAACAGCAATTAAACCAACAAGTCCGTAAAGCAATGTAAAATCAATTAGCCTAAAAAACCATCGAATTAAATAGTCACCAAAACCTGCCTGATAACCATCAATTTTTACAACTTTTATTTTTACCAGCTTTTTTCCAATCGTTTGCCCTTCAAAAATACTTTCCAGAGTAATCGAATAAAGCATAATTGGTAAATAAAAGAACAAAAGTATCGACATAACAGACCATGAATCTAATTTATCGAACAATTTATCGAAATGTAACCCGTAAAAAAACACTAATAAAATAACTATTACATAGGAGATTTTTATCAGTAAGTCAATGAAATAAGAACCTAAGCGTTCACCAACCGATGCCGCTATAAAATTTATTTTAACATTTTGTGTCGTGTTAATAGATAATTCTGACATATTTTATATTTTAGCCTACAATGAGAGAAGTCGCCTTCATAAAACAAAATAAAGAAAAATGGCTGGAATTTGAACTAGCTATTTTTGGTAAAGCTAAAAAAAATCCTGATGAGTTAGCTAATTTGTACATTCAATTGATGAATGATTTGTCGTATGCCCAAACTTATTATCCCAAAAGTAAAACAGTTATTTACTTAAATCACCTGGCATCGCAGATTTATCAGAAGATATACAAAACAAAACGAACGGAAAAAAACAGATTGCTGGAATTCTTCAAAACAGAAGTTCCTTTGCTGGTTTACGAATACAAAAGATATTTGATGTATGCTTTTATCTTATTTTTCGCGACTGTAGCAATAGGTGTTGTTTCGGCAAAATACGATCCAAATTTTGTTCGCTTGATTTTGGGAGATTCGTATGTAAATATGACTTTGGAAAATATCAAAAAAGGTAATCCAATGGCAGTTTACGGTTCCGGAACCAATTGGGGAAGTTTTATTGGTATCACTTTCAATAATCTAAAAGTTGGTGCGCAATGCTATTTTTATGGTATTCTTGGCGGTATAGGAACTTTTTGGATTTTCCTCCAAAACTCTATCATGCTGGGATCTTTTCAGTACTTTTTTTATGAGCAAGGAGTTTTCTGGAAAAGCGTTCGCGGAATCTGGATTCACGGCTCTATGGAAATTTTTGCTATCGTAATCGAAACTACTGCAGGCTTTATTCTTGGCGCTTCGATATTGTTTCCTAAAACTTTTTCGAGAATGAATTCTTTTAAAATTGGCTTCAAAAACAGTTTCAAAATATTTCTGAGTACTTTTCCTTTTACAATTAGCGCAGGCTTCCTGGAAGGTTTTATCACGCGTTATTCGATTGATATGCCAAACTGGTTAAGCTCTTTTATCATTTTATTTACCTTAGCAATAATTTCGTTTTATTATCTGGTTTATCCTTTTATAGTGCACAGAAAAACACAACAACTATCAGCCAAATCGAATTAATTGAAACCAATAATGAATAGATTTTTAATTCTTTTATCTTTCCTTTTTTTCTCCGGTATCTCATATGCTCAGGATTCTTTGGCTACAGCCGAACCTCCAAAAATAGCTTCGATAAAATACACAGAGAAAGACATTGAGATTGATTCGAGTACAATTGAAGCCAAAACTTTTAATAAAAACTTCAAAAAGAAATACACAGATTCAGATTTTGTATATGAATATAAAACGCCCGAAAAAAATGCCTGGGATCGTTTTAAAGATTGGCTTGCAAGCGTTTTTAGAAGATTATTTAGTTTTGAAAACACAGCAAGTTCCATCAAATTTGTTTCAATTCTATTGAGAATCATTGCGGTTCTGGTTATTGTAATCGTAATTTATCTGATTGCAAAAGCTTTAATCAATAAAGAAGGACAATGGATTTTTGGCAAAAACGCTCAAAAAAAGACTATCTATTATACTGATATTGAAAAAAACATACATCTTTTAGATTTTGAAAAACTGATAAAAGAAAGTATTAATTCCGGCGAAAAAAGAATTGCAATTCGGTATTATTATCTATGGCTTTTAAAAGTCATGGCGCAGAATCATTATATAGAATGGGATATCGAAAAAACAAATTCTGATTATTTATACGAACTTCAAAGACCAATCCATAAAGAAGAATTCACTTATTTGTCTTACTTGTATAATTATATTTGGTACGGAGAATTTCAAATTGACGAAATCTCATTCGATAAAGCAGAAAACAGATTTAAGAAAGCCTTAAAAACCTTTAGCAATGGATAAAAATATCAAAGTTTACATCGCTATTCTGGTTTTTGTTTTAGCATTAATTTTAATAGCAGATCGCGATCAGCCAAAACCTATCGATTGGAGTCCAACTTATTCTGTCAATGACAAAATCCCGCTTGGATTATATGTTTTTGACAAAGAAATTCATGGCTTTTTAAAGCCTCAGAAATTAGAAAAAATTGTAACCCAAACTCCTTATGAGTTTCTGGATTCTAAATATGATGAAGATACTCTGGTCGAAAATTATTCGATAAAAGGTACAATTTTAAACATATCAGAAGCAAACAATATTGACGATCAGTCTGTAACCGAAATTTTCTATTTTGTATCTCATGGAAACAATGCTTTTTTGAGTATGAGAGATTTTCCGAGTGCTATTTTGGATAGTTTAAAACTAACAATCAATGTAAATTTCGGACTTCCGGATAGTAACTCAATTTGGCTTGCCAATAAAAAAGTGAGTTCCAAAACCTATCATTTAAAAGAAGGAGTTGGCGATAATTATTTTTCGAAAATTGATACTTTAAACAGTACTGTTTTAGGTTACCAAAGTTATGTGCCAAAACAAAAGCATGTTAACTTTATAAAAGTAGCGTATAAAAGCGGCTATTTTTATTTACATACTCAGCCAGCCACGTTTAGTAATTTTCATTTATTGAAAAAAGATCATTATCAATATGCTGAAAATGTGCTTTCTTATTTACCAAAAGGTGATGTTTTCTGGTATACAAAAGGAATAAACGATGAGAAAATTTCGCAATCACCATTACGTTATATTTTTAGTCAGCCAGCTTTAAAATGGGCTTGGTATTTATCGTTAATCGGAATATTGATTTTTATAATTTTTAATGCAAAACGAAAACAACGCATCGTTCCAATCCTGAAACCTTTGCCGAATTTAACGATTGATTTTACAAAAACCATTGGTAATTTGTACTATCAGGAAGGCGATCACGGTAATATTATTGATAAAAAAATCATTTATTTCCTGGAACGAATCCGGAATGAATATTTACTGGACACGACAAAACTGGATGACGATTTTATCAAAAAATTACATTTAAAAACAGGCAAAGATCAAACTGATATTCGGGAACTCGTGTTCTTAATTAACGAACACAGAAAGAGTTATCACGGAAGTCTAGAAGAAGATTTAATCAGAATTAATAACGCAATAGAAAAGGTTTTAAATTAATATAAAAAAGACATTTGCCATAGATTAAAAAAATACTGCCACGAATTTCACGAATTTTCACTAATTCTAATTCAATTTGAGCCAACTCAATTGGTGTAAATTTGTGAAATTAGTGGCAAAAAAATCATCTTAATCCTTTTAATCTGTGGCAGAAAAAAATAAGCAACTAAAGAAAAACATACCAACATGGACGATATCAATACACCAGAAACCGAAATCACGAACGAAAATGTGAATTTTGAAACCAGATTAAACTTAGGCCCGCTTTTAGATCACGTTAACAGCATCAAAAAAGAGCTTGAAACTGTAATTGTTGGACAACATAAAATGATCGATCAGCTTTTGGTTGCGATACTTTCAAACGGACATGTTTTACTTGAAGGTGTTCCGGGAGTTGCCAAAACGATTACGGCTAAACTATTGTCTAAAACGTTGAACATTGGCTTTAGCCGAATTCAGTTTACGCCGGATTTAATGCCGTCTGATATTTTAGGAACCTCTATTTTTAATCTTAAAACTTCTGAATTTCAGTTTAAACAAGGTCCGATTTTTTCGAATTTAATTTTGATTGATGAGATTAACCGTGCTCCTGCCAAAACTCAAGCGGCACTTTTTGAAGTTATGGAAGAGCGTCAGATTACAATTGACGGTTTTGCCTATCAGCTTGAAACTCCTTTTTTGGTTATTGCAACACAAAATCCAATTGAGCAAGAAGGAACATATCGTTTGCCGGAAGCACAATTAGACCGTTTTTTATTCAAAATCACGATTGATTATCCAAAATTAAATGAAGAAATTTTAATCATCCAAAGAGAGCATTTATTGCAGGATCACGGAAAATTAGAAGCTATAAAAGCAGTGCTTTCTGCTGCAGAAATAAAAGATTACCAAGCTTTAGTAAAACAAATTAGAGTTGAGCAGAATTTATTAGAATATATTGCTCGAATTGTAGTAAACACGCGCGAAAATGCCTTTTTATATTTAGGAGCTTCACCTCGTGCTTCGATTGCAATTTTAAACGCTGCAAAAGGTTTCGCTGCCATTCGTGGACGCGATTTCGTAACGCCGGAAGATATTAAAGAAGCTGCAATTCCGGTTTTACAACACCGTGTTATTGTAACGCCTGAACGTGAAATGGAAGGAATTACAAGTCCTGAAATTATTAAACAAATTATTGAAACAGTCGAGATACCAAGGTAAATTTTTAGTTTTCAGTCGCAGTGTTCAGTTTTCAGTCACAGTCGCAGTCTTCACACTGAATACTGAGACTGAATACTGAAAAACTGAGACTGAAAAACTGAGACTGAAAAACTGAGACTGAAAACTGAGACCGAATACTAAAAAAATGAAATTCATAAAAAGTCTATACCTGAACAACTTCTTTTTCTATGTGCTTTTAGGCATTATCGGAATGTTTGTTTGTGCTTTTATTTTTCCGAATTTATACAATGCCGTTTGGTTTGTAGTTCTGATTTTAATCACATTTCTGGGACTTGATCTTTTGCTTTTATATTTTGCACGAACAGGAATTGAGGCAACTCGAAATACTCCCGAAAAACTCTCAAATGGCGATTTGAATCCGATAAGTATTAGTATCAAAAACCATTATACGTTTACTATTTCGGTAAAGATTATTGACGAAATTCCGTTTCAGTTTCAAGTTCGTGATTTCAAACTTATCAAGTCTATAAAAGCTTCTGCTGAAATAGAAATCGGTTATGATTTGCGTCCAACAGAACGTGGAGAATATTATTTTGGAGACTTAAATCTTTACGTTTCTTCTCCTTTAAAGTTAATTTCGAGAAGATTCACTTTCGATAAAGATCAAATGGTGCCAACATATCCTTCTTTTATTCAATTGAGGAAGTATGATTTATTGGCTTTTTCGAATAATTTACATCAATACGGAATCAAAAAAATACGCCGAATTGGTCATACAATGGAATTTGAACAAATTAAAGAATATGTTCAGGGCGACGATCTTAGAACGCTAAACTGGAAAGCTACAGCGAAGAAAAACTCGTTGATGGTGAACCAATTTCAGGACGAAAAATCACAATCGGTTTATATGGCAATTGACAAAGGCCGTGTGATGCAAATGCCTTTTGACGGATTGAGTTTATTGGATTATGCTATAAATTCGACTTTGGTTTTGTCAAATGTTATTCTGAAAAAACAAGACAAAGCGGGGATTTTTTCTTTCTCTAAAAAAGTAGAAAACAGAGTTTTTGCAGAGAAAAGATCTTCGCAAATGCAGAAAATTCTAGAAACCTTATACAACATCAAAACTGACTTTTTTGAAAGTGACTATAGTCGTTTGTATGTCGATATCAAGAAAAATATCAATCAGCGAAGTTTGATTATTTTATATACTAATTTTGAAACAATGGATGGTTTAAAGAGACAATTACCTTATTTAAAAGGAATTGCAAAAAACCATTTATTAGTTGTTGTTTTCTTTAGTAATACGGAATTGAATGATCTCATTAACAGAAAAACAAATACAATTCAGGAAATATACGATAAGGTAATTGCTGAAAAATTCATGTTTGAGAAAAAACTTATTGCCAACGAGCTCAAGAAATACGGAATTTACTCGGTTCTTACTCAGCCTGAAAACCTGACTTTGGATACTATTAATAAATATTTAGAGATTAAGGCAAGAGGAATTTTGTAGGGTAATGTGAAATGTAAAATAATATATTTTTATTGAGATCACGATTTAGTTAGAAGTATTAAAATTTAAAAACCGAAATTTAGAATAAATCCGAATGAAAATCAAAATTAGTCTTGTTGCAATTTTTGCAATCTTTTCACAAACAATTACAAGTCAAAAAAGTATTCCAACAATAAAAGCAATGTCTTCAAAACTTGATATTAGGGACGGAAAAAGTTTTAAACCTCAATACTGGACTATTTCTCCACAAATAAATCCGGATGTATACGAAACTTCTTCTTTAGGACAAAAAGTTACGTTTATTACTGATAAAGATTCAATTAGTGTGAAAATTAAAAAAGACACAAAATTAGATTTTATTATTTTACTTAATGATTCTACAAAAGCATACACGCAGATTAAATATAAAGCTGTACCGCAGTATTTAGAAATACTAAAAAATGCAGAAAAATACAATTATTCTGATAATCGATTTATTCCAAATTTCAGCTATCAATCAATAGAAAATCCAAATTTGGTAAAAATCAGGAAAGATTTAAAATTAGATTCAATTGCCGGAACTGGTAATGAAATTTCAAAAATTCTAAATTTACTTCATTGGGTTCACAACACCATCAGACATGACGGCGCTTCAAACAATCCGACTTCAAGAAATGCAATTGACTTAATTAAAGTATGCAAAACAGAGAATCGCGGGATTAATTGCAGAATGATGGCTACAATTCTTAATGAATGTTACTTGTCTTTGGGAATAAAATCTCGATATATTACTTGTATGCCAAAAGAAACTCAATTTGATGATTGTCATGTGATCAATATGGTGTACAGCAATGAGTTTAAAAAATGGATTTGGATTGACCCAACCTTTAATGCTTATGTTATGAATGAAAAAGGGGAATTGCTTAGTATTGCAGAGGTAAGAGAAAGATTAATTAAAGGGAAAACGTTAATTTTAAATCCTGAAGCAAATTGGAACAACCAAGCATCACAAACCAAAAAGTATTATTTAGAAACTTATATGGCAAAAAATTTATATAGGCTTCAAACTCCTTTGATTAGTCAATACGATTCTGAAACATGGAAAAATGTCAAAGAAATAACTTATGTTGAATTATTGCCTTTAGATGGTATTGAACAAACTCCGCAAAAATCGGAATTGACTAACAATGAAACAAAAGTAAATTTTACATATTACAAAACGAATAATCCAAATTTATTCTGGACAAAACCAACAGAATAAGAAAGGATGTTTGAGAAAAAACTCATTGCGAACGAACTCAAAAAATACGGAATTTACTCGGTTCTTACTCAGCCTGAAAACCTGACTTTGGATACTATTAATAAATATCCCGAGATTAAAGCAAGAGGGATTTTGTAACAACATGAAATGCGTGTTGTGAAAATGTAAAATGAATACTGAATCAAAAAATTAAGAAATTGAGAAAAATAATACTTGTATTACTTATTGTTCTTGCATCAAAGACTTATAGTCAAGAAAGCAAAATTGAAATGATTTCTAAATTCGATAGTCCAACTTTTGGGTCCAGAGAATTTATTTTGGAAAACTTTCAAGGAATTCAAAAACTAGATTTAAGATTCACTAATTCTGAAAAATTAATTGGAAAAAATTTCAAATTCATAATTCGAAAATATAAAAACGGAAAAATCGCTACTGAAAAAACGATACATGATACAAAAAAATATAACTCACCTAAAATAGGGAAAGACTTCAAATTTTCTATTGTTACGCAACAAATTCCAAACAATCAAAAAATTTGGTTTTTCTTTCCAGATCACTTTAATAACAATGTTTTTGAAGTAAGCAAAAAGTTTCCAGATGCAACATTTTCTCTTAGAGATGTTACTGAAAACAGCTCCGAAAGTATTGTTTTTGAAATTGGGAAAGAAAATCAAATTGCATTAATTACTCCTCCAAACGATAATCCTGACAAAGGTGATTTAGGATATTGTGAGGTTTCTAAAGGAAATATAGATGTTGATAAATGGTATAACAAATACAAAATTTCAGAATTTTTCTTGATTTATTTAATAATTGAAGATTAAAGCACGAATAATTCCTTACCAGATGTGAAATGTATGTTGTGAAAATGTAAAATGAATATTATTTAGATATCAATTTCATAAGTTAAATTTAAGAATGATCAAAAATCTTTGAACCTTTGTTTCTATTGACCTTTGTAACTCAAAAAAAAATGAAAAAACTACTTTTACTTCTACTCGCTTTTACAAGCTTTTTGTCTAATGCACAAAAAACAGAAAACATCATCATTATAACCACTGACGGTTTTAGATGGCAGGAAATTTTTAAAGGAATGGATTCGGCTATTGCCAATGATAAAAAATTTAATCAGGGCGATAGTACTTATATCTATAAAAAATATTCCAGTTCAGACTTTAAGGAATCACGCAAAAAAATCATGCCTTTTTTATGGTCAGAAATTGCCACAAAAGGACAAATTTATGGCAATCGCGATTTAGGAAGCAAAGTAGATGTTTCGAATCCGTATTGGTTTAGTTATCCCGGATATAGTGAGATTATGACCGGAAATGTTGACGTTGCGGTAAATTCAAATCATTATAAAGCAAACCCGAATGTAAATGTTTTGGAGTTTCTAAATCAGCAATCAAAACTAAAAGGTAAAGTTGCCGCTTTTGGAGCCTGGGATGCTTTTGACCGAATTTTAAACGAAGAAAGAAGTGGTTTTCCTGTAATTTCTGCCTTTGATAATGTTGGAGGAAATAAACCAACAGAAACGCAAAAACTATTAAACGAAATGCGTAATAATTCGTTTAAGCCTTTTCATGAAGATGAATGTCTGGACGTTTTTACACATTATGAAGCTTTAAATGAGCTGAAAACTAAAAAGCCAAAAGTACTTTATATCGCTTACGGAGAAACGGATGAATGGGCGCATTCAGGACATTACAGATCGTATCTTGACGCTGCAAATCAGGTAGACAAATGGATTAAAGAAATTTGGGATTTTGTTCAAAATGATCCACAATACAAAAACAAAACTACTTTGATAATCACGGTAGATCATGGTCGTGGTGACAAAACAAAAGAACAATGGACAGATCACGGTGCTGATGTTCCGGGTGCATCACAAATTTGGTTTGCTGCAATGGGACCTGAAATCGCGCCAAAAGGCGAAGTAAAAACAGATTCTCAGTTGTATCAAAAACAAATTGCACAAACAATTGCCAAAATTATGGGTTACACTTTTACAACCTCGCATCCTGTTGCTGATGAGATTACCGAAGTGACTAAAAAATAATATTTTTTTTGCCACGAATTACTCGAATTTGCACGAATTTTTGTTGTAATATTTGCGAAAAAACCGTCTAAAAAAAGTTTTGCCACAGATTAAAAGGATTAAAAATGATTAAAAAATCAATGTAAAACATTTTAATCTGTGACAAAAAAAAATTAGTGCAAATTCGAGTAATTCGTGGCAAACTTTTTCTATGAACCTTTGCAACTTAAAAAACCTCAGAAACTTAGTACCTAAAAACCTTAGAACCTTCAAAATAATCAATCAAAACCAATTTATTTCAATGAAAAAACTTCTACCATTTCTTTTTTTAATTGCCTTTTCTATTCCAAAAATTACTGCTCAGGAACCCAAAAACAATGACGAGCTCTTTGAAAAAACTTTAAATTACCAATCAGGAAAAATCACTTTACCCGAAGGAGACGGAACCTTAAATGTTCCCGCAGGATTTAAATTCCTTAACGCTGAACAAACACAGGGAGTTTTAACAAATTTATGGGGAAATCCAGAAGACAAAAGTGTTTTGGGATCTCTTGTACCTGACGGAAAAGGGGTTACACATAGCAATAGTTGGATGTTTGTTATTAGTTATCAAGGAGATGGTTTTGTAAAAGACGATGATGCCGGAGATATTGACTATGACGATTTGCTAAAAACCATGAAAGAAGATGTTCAGACAGAAAATGAAGAACGTAAAAAAGGCGGTTATCCAGAAGTGCAATTAATAGGCTGGGCATCAAAACCTTATTATGATACTAATTTGAAAGTATTACATTGGGCAAAAGAATTAAAATTTGGTCAGGATCAAGCCAATACTTTAAATTATGACTTAAGAGTTTTAGGACGAAAAGGAATGTATAATATTTCGGCAGTTGCAGGAATGAGTGAACTTGCAGAAGTAAAAGCAAGTATTCCCGGAATTTTAAAAAGTGTTGAATTCAATGACGGACACAAATATTTAGACTTTGATGCAGATACAGATACCGTTGCTGCGTGGACTATTGGCGGATTAGTTGCCGGAAAAGTTCTTGCAAAAGTTGGATTCTTTGCTATAATTGCCAAATTTGGTAAAATCATATTCTTAGCAATTGCAGCAGGTTTTGCAGCCTTCAAGAAATTTTTATTCGGTAAAAAAGATCAGGTTACTACAAGACCAGAAGAAGAAGAAACTGTATTATTAGAAGAAAATAATTCTACACAAGAATAATTTTTTTGCCACGAATTGCTCGAATTTTCACGAATTAATATTCCGCTTTAACGCGACAAAAGTTTAGCCGCAAATTAAAGGATTAAAATGATTAGAAAATCCTTTATAAATCAATTCAATCTGTGGCAAAAAAATAATTCGTGCAAATTCGTGCAATTTGTGGCAAGCTTTTTTCTCAAACAAAGACGCACAGCAGTGCGTCTCTACTTAAAACCTTTGCCCCTTTTTAAAAAAATCTCAGTACCTTAGCGCCTCAGAAACTTAGTACCTTCAAAAAAAATGAAACAAATTACTTCAATACAAAATCCGTTTATAAAATCTCTTGTTTTATTACAGGAAAAGGCAAAAAACCGCAAACAAACAGGAACATTTTTAATTGAAGGTTTACGCGAAATTTCACTTGCTATAAAAGGCGGTTACGAAATTGAAACTGTTTTATTTTTACCTGAATTGGTTACTGAAAATGAGATTAATAAATTGGTAAATACACCAGTTCAGTTAATCGAAATCAATAAGGAAGTTTACCAAAAACTAGCCTATCGCGATACCACCGAAGGTATTTTGGCTATAGCCAAAACAAAATCGATGTTATTATCTGATTTAAAATTATCTGATAATCCGTTAATTATTGTGGCCGAAGCACCTGAAAAACCAGGAAATATCGGAGCGCTTTTACGTACTGCGGATGCTGCAAATCTTGACGCAGTTTTGATTGCAAATCCCAAAAGCGACTTATACAATCCAAATATTGTACGTTCAAGTGTTGGTTGTTTATTTACCAATCAAATTGCAACCGGAACTACTGCCGAAATCATTGCTTTTTTGAAAGAAAAAAAGATTGATTTTTATTGCGCTACTTTACAAAATTCAACTTCATATCATACACAGGATTTTACGACTCCAACTGCTTTGGTTGTTGGCACAGAAGCTACAGGTCTAACACAAGACTGGCGTGATGCGGCAACACAAAATATCATTATTCCAATGCAAGGCGAAATCGACAGTATGAACGTATCTGTTGCTGCGGCTATTTTAATTTTTGAAGCCAAAAGACAAAGAGGATTCAACTAAACCAAAACTTTATATTATGAATTACAAATTATCTCTTTTAGCATTATTATTTAGTTTTTCCGTTTCGGCACAAATAACCAATCAAGAAGTCGATGAATTGGTAAATCGAACTATAAAAGCATTTGACGTTCCCGGAATTGCTGTCGCAATTGTAAAAGACGGAAAAGTAGTTCTGGCAAAAGGTTATGGCGTAAAATCTGTAATTACGCAGCAAAAAGTAGATGCAAATACGCTTTTTGGAATTGCCTCAAATAGTAAAGCTTTTACAACAGCTGCACTTGCAATGCTAGTTGATGAAGGCAAAATAAAATGGGATGATAAAGTCACCAAATATCTTCCGGATTTCAAAATGTCCGATGATTATGTAACTCGTGAATTCACAATTCGTGATCTTTTAACTCACAGAAGCGGACTTGGACTTGGTGCCGGAGATTTAATGATCTGGCCTGACGGAAGTGATTTTAAAGCACAGGATATAATTCATAATTTAAGATATCTAAAACCTGTTTCAAGTTTTAGAACCAAGTATGATTATGACAATTTGATGTACATTATTGCAGGCGAAATCGTGCATGTTGTAACGGGTCAAACCTGGGCAGATTTTGTTGAAGAACGTATCATGAAACCTCTGGAAATGAATAATAGTGTCGCTTCTATCAAACGTTTAAAAGACACAAGCAATGTAATTACACCGCACGTTCCGATTGATGGAAAACTGAAAACAATAAAACGTTACGAAAATCAACTTTTTGATGGTGCAGCCGGAATTTATTCAAGTGTAAATGACTTGAGCAAATGGGCTATTCTTCAAATCAATAATGGAAAATACGGCGATAATAAACAATTATTTTCGGAAAAAGAACATGACGAAATGTGGCAATTACAAACTATTATTCCAGCGAAAACAAGACCTCCGTACAATACTCATTTTTCAGGATATGGTTTAGGCTGGTTTTTAAGTGATGTAAAAGGATACAAACAAGTTTCTCATACTGGCGGTTTAGAAGGAAATGTAACGCAAACTACTTTGATTCCGGAAATAGGTTTAGGAATTATTGTTTTGACCAATCAACAATCCGGAGCAGCTTTTAGCGCTATTACAAACACGATAAAAGACAGTTATTTAGGCATTAAACCAGACGATTATGTAACAACTTACAGCAATCGCGTAAAAGCCAGTGAAGAATCTGCTGATAAAGTAACGGATGAAGTTTGGGCAACTGTCGCTAAAAACAAAAAAGATAAACTTAAAGTCGATTTTTCAAAAATTACAGGAACTTACAAAGACAATTGGTTTGGCGAAGTGACGATAATGGAGAAAAAAGGAAAAGCATATTTTGCATCAAAACGTTCTCCACAACTCGTTGGTGAAGTCTTTTTCTATAAAGATGGAAATTATGTCGTAAAATGGAATAACGCTTTTTTCCATGCTGATGCTCATTTGCTTTTCAAATATGATGAAAGCGGGAAAGTAAATAATCTAAAAATGCTTCCAATCTCTGAATTAACTGATTTTAGTTATGATTTTCAGGATTTGGATTTTTCGAAGGAATAATTTCAAAGTTTAAGGTTTAAGGTTTAAAAGTGGGCGTGAAAACATTGGTCAAAGACTTGAAATTCGAAGAAAATCATATTTTAGGGATCCATTTTAATCCATTCTTTACAATTGTAATCGACAATCTTGTCATTTCGACGAAGGAGAAATCACACTCGGGATTAGACAAAGATTGGCGATTTTGATTGCGGAGTCTCTAGTGTGATTTCTCCTTCGTCGAAATAACAAAAAAAACTATAAACAATAGTCTATATAGTCCCTACGGGACATTTTTTTTGGTTGCGACTATTTTTCTACCAATATGTTGCTCCTAACGGAGCATAGCCCGTACGATAATCTTTGGATATATTTTTTCTATCAATATTTTTCTACCTATAATATAGCGCCTAACGGAGCATTATTCATGTTGACTACGATAATTGATTATATTTTACTACTCCAACATTTAATCCCTACGGGATATTTCTTTTTGTTGAAACATAACGTTTATAATTTACCTATGAGAAAATATCCCGTAGGGATTAAATATTGGTAACCAAACTATTACACTCAGCGATTTTTGTCCCGTTAGGGACTACACTTTTTTTATTAAAGATTGAAAAAAACTCAATTCTACTCGATTTTAGCTGCCAAAATCTACCCTCTCAAATCCAAAATCTAAAATCACAAATCAACCTTCCATTCCCTTGCGTATGTTCAAACTTATTGCTATTTTTAGTACTTGAACTATGCCGTTATGATAGAAATAGATATTGAAAAAGAAAATAAAGCAATTGCCCAAGAGTACAAAGAATTACTTCGAATCAGTTATCAGACTTTAAGCCCAACCGACAAAAAACTAATTCGTAAAGCATTTGATGTTGCCGTTGACGCACACAAAGAACAAAGACGCAAATCTGGCGAAGCGTATATCTTTCATCCTATTGCAGTTGCAAAAATTGTTGCCTCAGAAATTGGTTTGGGAGCGACCTCTATTGCTGCGGCATTATTGCACGATGTTGTTGAGGATACTCCAATGACGGTTGAAGATATTGAACGTTTATTCAACCCAAAAGTAGCTCAGTTAGTTGAAGGTTTAACCAAAATATCTTTGGTTCAAAAAGACCTTAATGCTTCAATGCAAGCAGAGAATTTTAGAAAAATGATCCTTACGCTGAACGATGATGTTCGTGTAATTTTGATAAAACTGGCAGATCGTTTGCATAATATGCAAACTATGGATTCGATGGCGGAATACAAACAAACCAAAATCGCCTCTGAAACGCTTTATATTTATGCGCCACTCGCCCACCGTTTAGGACTTTATAATATTAAAACTAAACTGGAAGATTTAGGTTTGAAATATACAGAACCTGCTGTTTACAACGACATTGTTAGTAAAATAAGGGAAACAAAAGAGGAACAAGACGCTTATATCAAAGATATATCAGATGTTTTGAAAAAATCCTTAGACTTAGAAAACATTGATTATATCATAAAAGGACGTCCGAAATCTATCTATTCGATTCGCCGAAAAATGCGTGCTCAAAATGTGAGTTTTGATGAAGTTTATGACAAATTTGCTTTAAGAATTGTCTATAAATCAGATCAGCACGACGAGAAATTTGTGGCGTGGAAAATATATTCCATCGTAACAGATCATTACAGACCAAGCCCGAGTCGTTTGCGTGACTGGATTTCGTCTCCAAAATCTACTGGTTACGAAGCGTTGCACATTACCGTTATGGGACCAAAAGGTCGTTGGGTCGAAGTGCAGGTTCGAAGCGAACGTATGGACGAAATTGCCGAAAAAGGTTACGCAGCGCATTATAAATATAAAAACGGAGCCACAGAAGAAAGTGGTCTTGACGTTTGGCTGAATTTACTTCGTGAAGCATTAGAAAATCAGGAAACCAATGCGGTAGATTTTGTCGAAGATTTTAAAATGAATTTATATTCGAAAGAAATCTTCGTCTTTACGCCAAAAGGAGAAATTAAATCACTGCCAAAAGGCGCAACTTCTCTTGATTTTGCTTTTAGTATTCACTCAGAAATTGGAATTAAAACCAGAGGAACTCGTGTAAACGGGCGCTTGGTTCCATTAAATCACGAACTAAAAAGTGGTGATCAGGTTGAAGTTATTACTTCGGTTAATCAAAAACCAACCGTAAACTGGTTGGAATATGTAACAACTTCAAGAGCCAAAAACAAGATTAAAAACGTTCTTAACGAGAACACAAAAAAAATTGCCGAAGAAGGAAAAGAATTACTTACCAGAAAACTTAAACATCTTAAAATAACTATCAATGAACAAGTAATCAATGAATTGGTTAACTTTTTCAAACTTAAAACAAGTTTAGATTTATTTTACAGAGTTGGAATTGGTGCAATCGAAAATCAGCAATTAAAAGATTATGCTGCTCAAAAAAGCAACACATTTATCAATTTCTTTAAAAATAAAATTAAACGAAATAAAGATACAACGGCTGCAGATGACATTCATAAACCTGTAATCAGCAGTAATTATGATATGCTGGTTTTTGGAACGGAGCACGACAAACTCGATTATAAACTTTCGCAATGTTGTAATCCAATTCCGGGAGACGATGTTTTTGGTTTTGTAACTATAAACGAAGGAATCAAAGTTCACAAAAAAGATTGTCCAAACGCAATTGGAATGCAGTCAAATTATGCGTATCGAATTATGAGTGCCAAATGGATTGATTCTTCGCAAGAAGAATTCAAAGCCATTATCAACATTACCGGAATGGATGTTTTGGGACTTACAAATCAATTGACAAGAGTAATTTCGAACAATATGAGTGTGAATATTCAGAGTATTTCGTTAAGCACTGATGCCGGAATTTTTCACGGACAAATTGCTGTTATTGTAAAAAATAATACCATTTTGAAGAAAATGATTAATGCAATTAAAAAGATTGATGGCGTTGATAAAGTAACGAGAGAATACAGAACCTAGTTAAGTCGAAAGTTTAAAGTCTTAAAGTCAAAAGGAGAATATTAAATCGTGACTATTTTAATTCAATTATTCTTTACTTAAATTATTGCAATAAATATTTTTTCATGATAAATAATTCTTTAGAAATAGAAATTCCAAAAGTAAATTTTGATGAAAACGGAGCGCTTTTAATTGTTGCTTCTGAATCTTCTTCAAAAGATGATTTTGATTTTTTTCAAGGGAAATCAATTATTCGGAATAAAAAACTAAAGAAGAGATTTGCCAATTGTACAGAATGGATTGAATTTTCTTCGACTCAGGAAATGTACAAGATTCTGAACGGAATTGGGAATATTGATAATTTTCTAGCCACTTTTGACGATGAACCTTTTGAAGGAATGACAGTTCGCCTTTTTAATCCAAAAACAAAATTATGGAGTATTTATTGGGCAGATTCTACTACCGGAACTTTGGACAAACCCGTAATTGGTTCGTTTGAGAACAAGGTTGGACATTTTTTTTCAAAAGATATTTTTGAAGATAAAAATGTTTTGCAAGTATTCCGTTGGGATGCCAGAGACGAAAACAATCCTGTTTGGAGTCAAGCAATGTCTGATGATAACGGAGAAACCTGGGAATGGAATTGGTATATGTACATGTCTAAAACTAAATAAAGAATTGTTAGTTTTATCATAAATAAAAATAATTATGTTAATTAAGCTTATCTGGATTCTTTAAATATTATTAGCGTAAAAGCCTTAAATTAGTGCACTATTGCTACTCAAATTAAAAGAGGAACGTTAAACTTTAAACCCGAAACTTTTATTCATTAAAAATAAAAAATTATCTTTGCCGGATATGACACTCATTTCAACTGACAACACTAGAAATCAAGAAATTGTAAAAAACGTTTTTACAATGTATCTTGAACAAAAAGGGCATCGCAAAACTCCTGAGCGTTATGCTATACTTCAGGAAATTTACGATAGCGAAGAGCATTTTGACATAGAAAACTTATATATCAAAATGAAAAACAAGAACTATCGTGTTAGTAGGGCTACATTATACAACACGATCGAGTTATTGTTAGACTGCGCTTTGGTTAGAAAACATCAATTTGGGCAAAATCAGGCTTATTACGAGAAATCGTATTTCGACAAACAGCACGATCACATTATCATGACTGATTCTGGCGAAGTAATTGAATTTTGCGATCCAAGGATTCAGACCATCAAAAAAACAATCGAAGAAATATTTGATATCGAAATCACGAATCATTCACTGTATTTCTACGGAAACAAAAAGCAAAAACAATAATCCGGAAAGGAATTATTCAAAAAATAAAAAAAGAAAATTAACTACATTAATCAGTAGGGCAATTGAGATTGCCTCAACGCAAATTAAAACAGAATGACCGTAGATTTATTACTAGGATTACAATGGGGAGATGAAGGTAAAGGGAAAATTGTTGACGTTCTTACCTCTAATTATGATATTATTGCACGTTTTCAAGGAGGACCAAACGCAGGACATACATTAGAATTTGACGGAATCAAACATGTACTAAGAACCATTCCTTCTGGAATTTTTCATAAAAAATCAATAAACATCATCGGAAACGGTGTTGTAATAGATCCGGTAGTTTTTCAAAAAGAAATTGAAGGCTTAGAGAAATTTAACCTTGACATCAAAAGTAAATTGATCATTTCCAGAAAAGCACATTTAATTTTACCAACACACCGTTTGTTAGATGCAGCTTCTGAAGCGTCTAAAGGAAAAGCAAAAATTGGTTCTACACTTAAAGGAATTGGTCCAACTTATATGGACAAAACCGGTAGAAACGGTTTACGTGTTGGAGATATCGAATTAGAAGACTTCAAAGATCGTTACAGAGCTTTGGCTGACAAACATGAAGCAATGATTGCTTTTTATGATGTAGCGATTCAATATAACTTAGATGAACTTGAAAAAGAGTTCTTTGAAGCTATTGAAGAATTAAAAAAATTAGATTTTATTGACAGTGAAGAATATATGTACCAAGCTCAAAAAGCTGGTAAATCTATTTTATGCGAAGGAGCTCAAGGTTCATTATTAGATGTTGATTTTGGAACTTATCCTTTCGTAACTTCATCAAATACTACTGCTGCCGGAGCTTGTACAGGTTTAGGAATTGCTCCTAACAAAATCAAAGAAGTTTACGGTATTTTTAAAGCTTATGTTACTCGTGTTGGTAGCGGGCCTTTCCCAACAGAACTTTTTGACGAAGTTGGTGCAACTATGGCAAGAGTTGGTAACGAATTTGGATCTGTTACAGGAAGACAAAGACGTTGTGGATGGTTAGACCTTGTAGCTTTAAAATATGCTGTTCAGGTAAACGGTGTTACACAATTAATGATGATGAAAGGTGACGTTCTTTCAGGATTTGAAACTTTAAAAGTTTGTACAGAGTACAACTACAAAGGACAAAACATTTCTCACTTTCCTTATAACATCGAGCCGGAAAATGTAACTCCTGTTTATAAAGAATTTAAAGGATGGCAAGCTGACTTAACAGGATTGACAACTTATGATCAATTGCCAATCGAGCTAAAAGAATATATTGAGTTTATTGAAGCTGAAGTTGGAGTGCCAATTAAGATTGTATCTGTTGGACCAGACAGAAAGCAAACAATAACAAAATAATAATTACTAAACGCTCTGATAACCAGAGCGTTTTTTTATACAAAACATTTCCAGATATGAAAAATCCAAAAATTAAAGTTACTGAAACGAAGTTATTATCAGACAATTGGTATATCCTGAACAAAGTAACTTTTGATTATGAAATGAAAGATGGCAAAATTGAATCCCATATTCGCGAAGTTTATGACAGAGGAAATGGAGCTGCCATTTTATTATACAATACTTTAAAGAAAACTGTAATTCTAACAAGACAATTTCGTTTACCAACTTTCCTTAACGGAAATAAAACCGGAATGATGATCGAGGTTTGTGCAGGACTTTTAGACCAGGATAATGCAGAACAAGCCGTCATTCGGGAAACAGAAGAAGAAACAGGTTATCGCTTAAAAAAGGTTCAGAAAGTGATCGAAACTTATATGTCTCCAGGATCCGTAACCGAAATTTTATATCTTTTTGTTGGAGAATATGACGAAACTATGAAAGTAAATGAAGGCGGCGGATTAGATGCAGAACAGGAAAATATCGAGGTTCTGGAATATACTTTTGATGAAGCATATGCAATGATAGAATCCGGCGAGATTACAGATGCCAAAACCATTTTATTATTGCAGCATGCAAAGATAAAAGGGTTGATTTAGAATTTTCATTTCTTTTAAAAGCTGCTTATTATATAGATTAACCCATTTTAAAATTAATTTTCCCTTTAGTTTTAAGTGAAGAAAATAAACCTTATTAGAAAATCACATAACTTTTATGATTATTAAAAGTTATGTGATTTTTTTTATCTTCAAAAAACATTTTTAACTGATTAGCTAGCTTATTTTTTGACTATTTTTAAATTCAAAACAAAATCTTTCAAATACAAAATACTTCTAATGAAATTATTAAAAAGTCAAAGAAAATATATTAGAGTAATCCTGATTATTTTTCTAATAATTAATACCATAGCATTTGTTCATGCTTATAAATTCACGCATTTTGCCGAAAATGAATCAATAAAAACTAAAAGCCCAGAAAAATTATCATCTTTTGAAAAAGTAAAGACTTTAGTTTTTGGAGTCAATTACCCTAAGCCAAAAAACACAAAGCTTCCTACTCAAAAATATCAAACCATAAAACTAAAAAGCAATAAAGAAATTGAATGTTGGTCAATCAAAACCGAAAAATCAAAAGGAACAATAATTATATTTCATGGTTATGGTGGTGAAAAATCTTCAATGCTTGATAAATCAGATGAATTTATAAAACTTGGTTTTAATACGATGCTAATAGACTTTATGGGAAGCGGAAACTCAGAAGGAAATCAAACTACAATTGGTTATAAAGAAGCTGAGGAAGTAAAAACTGCCTTTGATTATATATCACAAACAGGCGAGAAAAATATCTACTTATTTGGGACTTCGATGGGCGCTGTGGCAATCATGAAATCCATTAACGATTATAAAATAAAACCAAAAGGAATAATTATCGAATGTCCGTTTGGTTCCATGTACGAAACCGTGTGTGCAAGATTCAAAAAAATGAATGCACCAACTTTTCCAATGGCTGGAATTTTATTATTTTGGGGCGGAATTCAAAATGGATTTTGGGGATTTGATCATAATCCAACAGAATATGCAAAATCTATAACTTGCCCAACATTATTACTTTACGGAGAAAAAGATAAAAATGTAAGCAGAAAAGAAATCGATGAAATTTATGCAAATTTAAAAGGTCCAAAAAACTTGAAGATTTATAAAGAAACTGGACATGAAAACTATTTAAAAAAAAATAAAACCGAATGGAATGCAAATATTTCTGACTTTCTAATAAATAATTTAACCTTCTAAAAAAATCAAAATTTAATGCTTGATACTTCTAAAAACAAAATAAATATCTGGCAAGAACTCGCCAACGAAACTAACGGAACTTTTAAGGAAGGATATTCCTGGCGTTCAGATTCTAATACCATTAATTACAAAAACTGGACAATTATTTCTGATAACTATAGATTATGGTCTGGGAAATCTAGCATGCAAATGACTAGAGTTATCACTCCAATTACTTTGACAGATAATTTTAAATTTGAAATCTATCGCGAAGGATTTGTTCGAAAAGTTGAAAAATTTTTTGGAGCTCAGGATATCGAAATTGGTTATCCGGATTTTGATAAAGCATTTACAATTAAAAGTAATAACGAATTAAAAATAAAAACATTACTACGTAATAAAGAGATTAGAAACCTCATCAGTTCTCAGACAGATGTCAACATTCAGATTTCAAATTATCAGGGGATTTGGGAAAAAGAATTACCTAAAAACGAATTTGAATTGTCTTATTTTATCGATGGCGTAATTAAAGATATTGAGATTTTAAAATCCTTAATTGAACTTTTCAAACTGATTTTGGATGGTTTATACGAGATGAATACTATTGATCAAATGAAAATCCAATAACCAAATCAAAAAATTGTGTAAGTCTTTTAAGAGGTGAATAAAATAACTTTACATGAAATAAAAAACCAGTTTATGAAAAAGTTATATTATACATCAAATATCCTCCTTGTACTTGTTTTAGTACTATTGGGTTCTTGCAAAAAAAGTGAATCTACAGAAACAAAAGAGAAAGTAAAACACAGAAAAGCAATTGAATATAAAAAACCTCAATCTGTTGAATTTCATTTAGAGAAAACTAAAGAATGGCTAAAATTAAATAAAGCTGACAGCAGTAAACTTCAGATTGCTTATGCTGTAAATCGAACAGATAAAGCCAATTTTGCAAAATTAGATTCAGTTGTAATTCCGTCTGATTTTAGTGGTGACATTGTTTATTATCTTCCTTTTCCATTGCACGTTACAGCTTTAGAAGAAGTTTCAAAAGTTATAATTTTCTCCTACCCTGCTCAGGCATTTGCCGCTTACGAAAGTGGAGAATTGGTTTATACCGGACCAACAAATATGGGAAGAAAAAAAGATCCTACTCCAACCGGATTATTTTTCACCAATTGGAAAGCGGAAAAAACAACCAGTACTTTTAATGACGAATGGGATTTAAAATGGAATTTTAATATCGAAAACAAACTTGGAGTTGGTTTTCATGAATATGCTTTACCAGGTTATCCAGCGTCACATTCTTGTTTACGATTACAAGAAAAAGATGCTAAATATCTTTATAAATGGGCAGATGAATGGATCTTGAAAGACAAAGAAAATGTAAAAGTAAAAGGAACTCCGGTAATAGTTTTCGGAAGTTATAATTTTGACGGTCCAAAACCTTGGCTACAATTAGCTAAAGATCCAAAAGCTCTTGATATTTCAGAATCAGAAATTGAAACTCAAGTAAAACCTTTTATACAGAAAATTTTAGACAATCAAAAAGTTAGAGAAGCTGAGCAAACGGCTAAACCTTAAAAATATTTTTATCTAAAAAAAGCTGTTAGTACAATTTTGACGAATTGTATTAGCAGTTTTTTTGATGTTTATATTGCAAAGACGCTAAAGCTAAGGAAGAATCTTGTGGCATTATAGCGAATAAATCTCTCGCAAAGACGCAAAAATGCAAAGTTTTTGTCATTTCAACGAAGGAGAAATGACAATATTGTGTTTAATCGTTACACTTGAGTAAGACGCACTGCTGTGCGCCTCTACGATAAACCTTTGTCCCTTTGAACCTTTTTCAATAAATAAGCGAACGTTCATTTATTATTAATATCTTTGTACCATAATTAATTCAAATTATGAGAACAAGAGACACCAATAAAGAAGAAATTGTAAAACAAAAAGCAATTGAAATGCTTGTTGCACAAGGCGTAGAAGGATTTGGAATGAATCGTTTGGCAAAAGAATGCGGCGTTTCTGTGGCTACATTGTATATCTATTATTCAGATAAGGAAGATCTTATTCGTAAAATCGGAATTGACATTGGCAAAAATTTCTTCAATGAAATGTTAGTTGGTTTTTCTTCAGAAATGTCGTTCGTAGATGGTTTGCGCAAACAATGGGAAAACCGTTCAAAATTTGCGATCAACTTTTCTTTGCAGACTACTTGTCTGGAACTCTTAAAACATTCTAGTTACGGCGATGCAATTTTAGCTGAAATCACTTCGGATTTTAAAGATCAAATGTCCAAATTTATTACCAAAGCAATTGAGAAAAAGGAACTTCTTCCCGTAACTTTCGAAGTTTTCTGGAGTATTGCTTATGGATCCCTTTATTCTCTTTTAGAACTTCACAGAGAAGGAAAATCGATGTCCGGTAAACCCTTTGTTTTTACTGAAGAAATTAGAGATGAAGCTTTTAATTTGGTTATAAAGGCTTTGACTCCTTAAATCAAATCAATTTCAAAAATCAATTTCAATTAAAATATAAAATCAAAACAATATCAATAAAATGAATACTTCACTTATAAAAAATAAAAAAATCGTCATCATTGGCGGAGGTCCTGTTGGATTAACGACGGCAAGAATTCTACAAATCAACGGTGCAGACGTTACGATTTATGAAAGAGATATCAATGCGCAAGCCAGAACTTCGGGCGGAACACTTGATATTCATTCAGATTCCGGACAAAAAGCGATTCAAAAAGCTGATTTAATGGACGTTTTCTATAAATTTGCTCGACCAACTGGGGAGAAAATGGCAGATATGCATGGAAATATTACTTCGGATGAAATGCCGGATGCAACAAATGCTTATTCTCGTCCTGAAATTGATCGAAATGATTTAAGAAAAATCATGCTCGAAAATCTTAACGAAAATACTGTTGTCTGGGACAGCCATTTGACTGATATTAAAAAAGTTGAAGACGAATATCATTTAGAATTCAAAAATGGATTGAAAACAATTGCCGATTTTGTTATTGTCGCTAATGGCGGAAGATCGAATGCGAGAAAATTTGTGACAGATAACGAACCTCAACTTTCCGGTACTTATATTATTCAGGGAGAAATTATAAATCCTGATATTGACTATCCTTCTTTTAAACCCAAATACGGCGATGGAAATGTCATGGCAATGGGAGAACAAAAAATGTTTTACACACATACTTTGCGCGACGGCTCAATTCATTTTGGGGTTTCGTTTAAAGCAGATGAAGATTGGGTTTTAAACAACAATCTTGATTTTGAAAATGACGAAGCCATAAGGTCCTTTTTAAATGAGACTTTTGCAAATTGGAACGATGACTATAAGACCTTTTTTAATGCTTCAACTGATTTTTCAGGATTACCTTTGCGTTTATTCTCATTAGAAGAACCTTGGAAAACGCATTCGAATATTACACTTGTTGGTGATGCAGCGCATGTAATGCCACCATTTGCCGGCGAAGGCGTAAATATGGGTTTAATGGATGCTTATCAATTAACAGAGAATTTGACTAATGGGGAATTTTCAGATCTGCAATCGGCAGTTGATGATTACGAACAAAAAATGTTTGGCTACGCTTTAGAAGCACAACGTATGACAAAAAAAATGGAAGAATTATTACATTCTGATGTTTCAACTGAAGATATTTTGAATAGTCGTGGTGTGTGATTTTTTTCACCATATAAGTGATGTAAGTTCATTTTAGATACTGTAGAGATGCAATGCATTATACATAAAGCTAATCCGCATTTTTGTCATTTCAACAGAGGAGAAATCACACTAGTAATTCGACATAGATTGGTGACTGTGCTTTTTATGGTACGCGGATGACACTGATTCGCTATCGCGAAAACGCGGATTTACACGGATTTTGCTTGTATTTTTGTCATTTCGACAGAGGAGAAATCACACTAGTAATTCGACATAGATTGGCGACTTTAGGCGCGGAGTTTCGTGTGTGATTTCTCCTCTGTCGAAATGACAAGATTGTGAATGTTAGATAACGTAAACCTTTGTCAAAGTTTAAAACTTTGACAAAGGTATCCACAGTTCAATTTGACAGAGCAAGAAAGCCAAAAGTAAACGAAATGTTTTTTATAAAAATGATTTCTCTAGCCCCGATAGAAGTGGAAATCCTTTTACTTTTTTCTTTAAAAAGTAAAAGATTGAAAAGTATAGCGGGATTAGCTCCTGAAAAATAGTATAGAAATCCTGAATAACAAAAAAACAAGTAAAAACAAAAAAGGCGTAAGATTCAAACTCTTACGCCTTTTGTTTTATAATAGAAAACTAAAAATTATCTTGAATAATTTGGAGCTTCTTTTGTAATTGTAACATTGTGTGGATGGCTTTCAGTGATTCCGCTTGATGTGATTCTAACAAAACGTCCTGTTTCTTGTAATGTTGGAATATCTTTTGAACCACAGTATCCCATTCCGGCGCGAAGACCTCCAATGAACTGAAGCATACTTTCGTTTAATTCACCTTTGTAAGGAACACGACCAACAATTCCTTCCGGAACTAATTTTTTAACATCATCTTCAACATCCTGGAAATAACGATCTTTTGATCCTGTTTGCATAGCTTCAACAGAACCCATTCCGCGGTATGATTTGAATTTTCTTCCTTCGAAAATAATTGTTTCTCCCGGTGATTCTTTTGTTCCTGCTAATAATGAACCTAACATTACACAATCAGCTCCTGCAGCGATTGCTTTAGGAATATCTCCTGTGTAACGAATTCCACCATCTGCGATAACCGGAACTCCTGTTCCTTTTATAGCTGCTGCTACTTCAAGAACTGCCGAGAACTGAGGGAAACCAACTCCTGCAACGATACGAGTTGTACAGATAGAACCTGGTCCAATCCCTACTTTTACTCCATCTGCTCCGTTTTCTACTAAGTATTTAGCAGCTTCCGGAGTTGCAATGTTTCCAACGATTACATCTATTTGCGGGAATTTTGATTTTACTTCTTTTAAGGTATTTACAACACCTTCTGTATGTCCGTGAGCGGTATCGATGATAATTGCATCTACTCCTGCAGCAACTAATGCTTCTGCTCTTTGAACTGCATCACCTGTAACTCCAATTGCGGCAGCTACTCTTAAACGACCAAAAACATCTTTGTTAGCGATTGGTTTTTGTGTCAGTTTTGTGATATCTCTGAAGGTAATTAAACCAACTAATTCATAATTAGCGTTTACTACCGGTAATTTTTCGATTTTGTGACCTTGTAAAACTACTTCGGCTTGTTCTAGTGAAGTTCCTTCGGCAACAGTTACTAAGTTTGTACTTGTCATTACCTCAGCGATTGGTCTTCCACCATTTTTCTCAAAACGTAAGTCACGATTTGTAACGATTCCTTTTAAGATTTTGTTTTCGTCAACGATTGGGATTCCGCCAATTCCGAATTCTTTCATTGCATTTTTTGCGTCTGCAATTGTAGAGTTCATTGGCAATGTTACCGGATCGATAATCATTCCTGACTCAGCACGTTTTACTCTTCTTACCTTTGCAGCTTGCTGCTCGATAGTCATGTTTTTATGTAAAACACCAATTCCGCCTTCTTGCGCCATAGCGATTGCCATTGCACTTTCGGTAACGGTATCCATAGCTGCTGATACTATTGGAACGTTTAGTGTTATGTTTCGTGAAAATTTTGATTTGATACTCACTTCGCGAGGAAGCACATTCGAGTAGTTAGGTACTAATAATACATCGTCGTAAGTTAAACCTTCGCCGATAATCTTGGAGTTGTGTGCTATCATGTTGCAATTTCTAGTTGAATTGCGTGCAAATATAGTGAATAAATTGGAAACTTGGATACTAACTTATTCATAAATTTGTATTTACAAGAAAGATCTTATAAATTTAGGAGCCCTAGCCCTGATGGAAATGAAAAGCCACGAAAAGTAAAACTGCATTTTTTCTTGGGTTTAAAAAGCGACCAGCGGAAGCTCTTTTAAGGCCTTAGAAAAAAGCTGTTTTGCCTGAGTGCTTGCAATGAACAGCGGGAAATAGCTTCTAAAAAAAATCAGTCTTCAGAATCCTGAAAGACAAAGTTAAATCCAAATTGAAATGCCAGACTATTGGCTTTTGAGACGTCTCTATACTCGAGAACATTATCGACGAGAAGATACATATTTAACTTTCCAAGTGTTCCTGAAAGTCCTAATCCTATATTTTTATTCGAATATGGATCGACTGTATATGTGGCTTTGAAATCTAATTTTTCGAAAATGCTTCGTCTGTAGAAAGCAGTTAAAGCAACGTATGGCTCGTTTGGCATTGTCATAGCAAACATCTGCCCTCCTATCGCATTAACATATCTCCGATTAACGCTTCCTTTACAATTACATTCTTCATCAGATCGAGATTCACCAAAAGAATATTGAATTGACGAATATAATTTTGTTGGCCGCCAAGTTGTGTATTTATTGTATAAAGTATCACGCGGAATGGCTTTGTCGAATTCATCAAAAACATCTTCAGGCTTGTTCGAACCCAGAAAATTAGGGTTTGCACCTTTATAATTATAAGTTCCTTTATAAGTCAGCGTTTCTATATCTTTTGATTGCCTTATAAAACCAAGGTCGATTATACTTGCCGTAAATTGTAGATTTTCTTTAATATAATAGGTAATTCCGGCATCGAATCCTAAACCTAAACTTCCGTTGAAAAAGGTATTATGTGCAATATCACTCGGAATACTTCCTTCGTATTCGTCTTTTGTAAACTTACTTAGACCCGAAGTTTTTAATTCAAGATTTGACGATATTACCTGATTATAAAGATTAGGTGTATTGGCGTTTTCTCCTGTAAAAATAAAACCGGAATTATGGGTTGATGTGGCATTTGCTCCACTGAAATAAATTTTGGCGCGACCGCCTAAAACTAATTTTTCACTTAGCTTTCTATGATATCCTACATGAAATACTGAAAGAACTTCGGCTCTCAAATTCAGATCAGCTAAATTGAAAGCTTTACCAATGTATTTTTGATTCCCGTCGACGGCTAAAATGGCAAGGTCTTTTGGAAAATACATTAAGAAATCAAATTCCTGATAAGCTCCAAAAGAAATATAGGATTGACTTTCTCTTCCGCCTACTCTAAAACCTCCGGAGAAAATCTCGAGTTGTTGATTGACCTGAGTTTTATCTTTATTGGAGGATTTATTAATAATATTTCGAACTTTATCATTAAAGTCTACTCCGTTATTGGCAAACAAATCATAGGCTGAAAAACTGCTTGAACCTAAATTTGCCGAAATTCCGGATAATATTGGGATTCCGAAATAAAATTTATACGAAACGTCAGCACCGGGATTTACTAATGATGATTGTGGAATTGATGTAAAGTTATACAAGACTTGTTTGTTTTGAGCGAAACAAGAAAGCTGAAAAGCGACCATTAAAATCAGATATACCTTTCTCATTCTATTTCCATATAAATAGTTGCACCGGAACGTAATTTTAAACTTCCTTTACTATTTGCATCTAATGGAGGACCGCCATCCATTCTGACAATAAAACCAAGTCTCGCAGTTTTTTTTAAAAGGTCTAATCTTTGATTCTCGAATACTTCGGTTGGAAATTTTATAACATTTGAAGTTCCTGAATATGCGGGCACATTATAAGAATCTGTTTCAAGCACCTGATTATTAACATCCAGAAGAACGATATCTAAAATAAAAGACCTGACGATAGTGTTTTCAACTTCAAAATCAAGTTCCGCTTTTATTAGATTATCTCTAAAAAATTTATCCTTGAAAGCATTAAATTCACTTACATCATATAATATTTGTGCATCTCCATCATTTATAAGCTGAGTTGCAGGAACATTAAAATAAGCAAGATTTGCTACAAAAACAGGCATTATTTTGAAATCGTTCACCTGATCAAAATCCAAATTACTTGAACACGAAGAAAACACGAAAACTAAAAGTAAAATCTTAGAAATTCTGCTGATGAAATTTGATTTCATGGCTTGCTTTTATTTGATTAAATAATGTATAACATTATTTATGATTACTTATTGTCTGTTATATAAGTAAATATAAGCTTTTTCTAGTGAAATTTTCCAAACAATTTTGACGCTTCATTATAAGCACTTTCAAAACTCAAGGAATTTAGTCCGGTTACTTTTTTATTGGCGGTAAAGTAAGAAATCAGTTTTTCTGTAGGCATATTTCCAGTTAGTTTGTCGGTTGCCATTGGACAGCCGCCAAATCCCTGAATTGCACCATCAAAACGCGTGCAACCCGCTTTTGAAGCCGCTTCTATTTTCTCGAACCAACTATTTGGTGTAGTATGCAAGTGCGCTCCAAACTCAATTTGAGGATATTTTGGAATTAAATTCGAAAAAAGATACGTAATAACTTCCGGCGTAGAACTACCAACAGTATCTGAAAGCGATAATATTTTTACGCCCATTCCGGCAAGTTTTTCGGTCCATTCGCCTACAATTTCAACATTCCACGGATCTCCGTAAGGATTTCCAAAACCCATTGAAAGATAGGTTACGACTTCTTTATTTTTTTTATCGGCGATTTCTAGAATTTCTTCTAATGTAATTAAAGATTCAGCGATGGTTTTATGGGTATTTCTCATCTGAAAATTCTCAGATATAGAAAATGGAAATCCTAAATATCGAATTGGTTCATGTTCTGCTGCCAATTGTGCTCCTTGCGTATTTGCAATTATAGCAAGCAATTTGCTAGTGGTTTGCGAAAGATCAAGCTGCGCCAAAACCTCTGCCGTATCCTGCATTTGCGGAATAGCTTTGGGAGATACAAAACTTCCAAAATCAATGGTATCAAAACCTACACGAAGCAATGCTTGTATGTAAGTAACCTTGTTTTTTGTGGGAATAAAAGTCTTGATACCTTGCATGGCATCACGTGGACATTCGATAATTTTGATTTCTTTATTCAAAGCTTATTCTTTTGTAAAGGCTAAGTTAGTTTCTTTTTTAAAGAAATAAAAGTTATAATTTTCTTTAATTATTTGTATAAAAAAAACGTAATATTCTAAATTACCCGCTTTTATTACAAATTCTTCAAAACCTTTTTATTAATTGCTTTTATCAAAGCCGGACCTTCGTAGATAAATCCCGTATATAATTGTACCAAACTTGCTCCTGCATTTAGTTTTTCGATCGCATCATCTGCAGAATGTATTCCTCCTACTCCAATAATTGGGAATGCTTTATTGCTTTTTTCCGAAAGAAAACGAATTACTTCAGTTGAACGTTTTGTTAATGGTTTTCCTGATAATCCGCCCATTTCAGATTGGTTTTCAGACTGCAATCCGTCTCTTGAAATTGTTGTATTGGTCGCAATTACACCCGCAATTTGAGTTGTTTTTACAATATCAATAATATCCAATAATTGCTCGTCAGTAAGATCCGGAGCAATTTTAAGAAGTATTGGTTTTATTTTTTGAGTACTCGTTTTTTGCTTTTCAATGTTTCTGTTTTGCAAAGTCTGCAATAAAGCTGTTAAAGGTTCTTTGTCTTGTAAAGCTCTAAGATTTGGCGTATTTGGAGAACTTACATTCACAACAAAATAATCTACATGATCAAACAAAGCATCAAAACAAATGATATAATCATCAACCGCATTTTCGTTTGGCGTTACTTTGTTTTTTCCAATATTTCCACCAATCAAAACGTTCGAATTCTTTTTTAAACGTTCTACAGCTTCCAGAACTCCACCGTTATTAAAACCCATTCGGTTAATAATTGCCTGATCTTCTTTTAAACGAAACAAACGTTTTTTAGGATTTCCTTCCTGACCAACTGGCGTTACTGTTCCTATTTCGATAAAACCAAAACCAAAATCAGAAAGTTCTTTGTACAACTTGGCATCTTTATCAAATCCTGCAGCAAGTCCAACCGGATTTTTGAATTTAATTCCAAAAACTTCTCTTTCTAAACGACTGTCTTTTACTTCATAAATTGATCTTATAATCGACGAAACTCCCGGGATTTTTGAAATGAATTTAACAAATGAAAAAGTAAAATAATGCACTTCTTCTGGATCAAACCAAAAAAGTATCGGACGAATTATCAATTTATACATAAGAGTTGTGTTGTTGTTTTTCAGGTGGCAAATTTAAATATTATAGTTTAAAAAGGTGCTTTTTTTCCAAAAACAAATAATTTCAATTTTGTTCAATTCTTCAAAACATTTTTAAACTTCAAAAAAAATGAAAAATTTTGATTCAAAATTAGATTTTTTAGGTTGCAAATTATAAAATGAAACAACTTCACAATACTAAAAACCCCTCTCCAGACCATTTAACCCTTAATTTTGATTTATTCAGATAAACAAACCATTCTGAAATAATTCCCTTTACGATTTGCATCATTTTTAAGATTAAGTTTTTTATCGAAATAATTTCCATTAGACAATAGAACCAAATAAATAATTAAACAACTTAAAATCATGAAAGCCAGCAACAAATCCATACTTCAAAAAAGTATATTTCCGCTTCTGTTATTCCTTTCATTAGGTATAACCACAAGACTGTCAGCTCAAGCTGATCCTCAACAAGTAACGAAAGAAACTTTTAAAGGAAAAATGGCATTGGATATTAGAGACTCTAAAAGTGACTGGACTCCATATCTGCCAAAGGTAGCTCCAAAAGGCGCTCCAAACATATTATTTATTTTATATGATGATACCGGACTTGCTGCCTGGTCGCCTTACGGAGGAGCTATTAATATGCCAACATTGCAAAAATTAGCAGATAATGGAGTTATGTATTCACAATGGCATACTACTGCATTGTGTTCTCCAACACGTTCAACTTTGTTAACTGGCCGTAATCATCATTTGAACGGAATGGCTTGCATTACAGAAGCTGCCGATGGATATCCCGGAGCAAACGGAAGACTGCCAAAACAGGTTACGACTATTGGTCAGGTACTTCAGGATAATGGCTGGAGTACATTTTGGATCGGTAAAAACCATAATGTTCCTGAACCGGACATTGCAGCTGGAGGTCCGCGCAAAACATGGCCATTGCAAATGGGATTTGATCGCTATTACGGCTTTCTTGGAGGAGAAACCAATCAATGGTATCCTGATTTAGTAGAAGATAATCATTTTGTTGAACCGCCAGCAACTCCCGAAGAAGGTTATCACTTATCTAAAGATTTAGCAGATCATGCTCTTGAATATATTAAAGACCAGCAGGCAACAAATCCTTCAAAACCTTGGTTCATGTGGTACAATCCGGGAGCAAATCATGCACCGCATCACGCTCCTGAAGAATATATTGCAAAATACAAAGGAAAATTTGATGATGGTTATGAAGCTTATCGTAAATGGGCTTTACCACGAATGATTGCAAAAGGAGTTATTCCTCCCGGGACAAAAATTGACAACTTTAATCCGCTGCCTCCAAATGTTGCAAATCCTGGTGATAATGTTTTGGATTGGAATAAATTAAAACCGGAAGAAAAGAAATTATTTTCAAGATTAGCTGAAGTATATGCTGGTTTCTCTGAATATACAGATGCACAGGTTGGTCGTGTTATTGATTATTTGGAAAAAACCGGACAATTGGAAAATACCGTAGTAATTTATGCTGCTGATAATGGAGCTTCGGGTGAAGGATCTGAATCAGGTTCTGTAAATGAGAATAAATTCTTTAACGGTTATCCGGATGAATTAAAAGAAAATCTAAAATATATAGACAAACTAGGAGGACCAGATACTTATGAGCATTATCCTACCGGATGGGCTGCTGCGTTTTCTACTCCGTTTAAAATGTTTAAAAGATATAGCCAATATGCCGGAGGAACTTGTGATCCGCTAGTTATTTCATGGCCAAAAGGAATAAAAGCAAAAGGTGTTGTCAGAGATCAATTTCATCACTCAACAGATATTGTACCTACAATATTAGATATCTGTGGTGTTGAAATGCCAAAAGTTTACAATGGCGTTGAACAATATCCATTATCAGGAGTATCCATGCGTTATACTTTTGATGCTGCTCCTAATACTAAAACACAAAAACATATTCAGTATTTTGCAATGGTGGGAAGCCGCGCTTTATGGAAAGATGGCTGGAAAGCTGTAGCGCTGCATGCGCCTATTTCAGGCAAAGGAAACTTTGATAAAGATGGTTGGGAATTGTACAATACAGATGTTGACAGATCTGAATCAAACAACTTAGCTGCGAAATATCCTGATAAACTAAAAGAATTAATAAAAGACTGGAATGACGAAGCTGCCAAAAACTTAGTTTTACCGTTGGATGACCGTTCAGCTCTTGAACTTTTAGGAACAGAAAGACCTTCAGCTGAAGCTCCACGTGACTTATACAAATATTATCCGGGAACTTCTGCTGTGCCTGAAGGCGTAGCCGTAAATGTAAGAGGTCGCTCTTATAAAATTCTTGCTGATGTTGATGTAAAAGATGCAAATACTTCAGGAGTAATTTTTGCACATGGTTCCCGTTTTGGAGGACATTCATTATTCTTAAAAGATAAAAAACTCTATTATGTATATAACTTCTTAGGAATTGCACCGGAGCAAAAATTCATATCAAACGTTGAAATCACCCCAGGAAAACATGTTTTTGGTATGGAATTTACCCGAGAAAAAGCAGGTCCAAATGGCGAATCTTTAGGAACAATGAAACTTTACATTGACGGCAAAGAAGTTGCATCAGGACCAATGAGAACCCAATCTGGTAAATTTACACTTTCAGGAGACGGACTTTGCGTTGGATTTGATAGTGGAGATGCCGTTAGTAAAGAATACAAAACTCCTGGTGAATTTAAAGGAGGTGAAATTTATGGAGTTGGTGTTAGTGTTGGAAAAATTGAATACCGCGATTTAAACAACGAAGCAAAAAGAGCCCTAAACAGAGATTAATTTCAAATCAAAAATAAAGTTCAAGAGGTATTTTATGAACATTCTAATGTCTAATAAATACCTCTTTTTCTTTAAAACCCCCACTTGGATTTTTGCCCCGAAATAAATGTTTCATTAATCGAAAAATCAAATGTCCTGTACAAATAGCTATTTAAATAAAAACCTTCTTTTTGCACTCTTATCTTATTCAGCTTTTATTTTTTCAAACAAAATTAATGCTCAGGAAAGTGAAGAGAAAGAAATTTTTAAGCCACATCATCAAATTGGGATTTCTATTAATCATGCTCATGTTTTTGAAGGTCGCGATGACGAAGGAAATCACGAAGTTTTAAATCTGCCTGCATGGGGAATCGATTATACGTATCAATTTCATGAAAAATGGGCAATTGGACTTCATACTGACTTTATTATCGAAAAATTTAAAGTCGAAAAGACTTATGCAAGCGGCGATGATAAAGAAACTGTTGAAAGAAGTTATCCTATTGCTCCGGCATTAATGGGAATTTATAAGCCAAATGAATCCTGGAGTTTCCTTTTAGGATTTGGAGGTGAATTTGCTAAAGAAGAAAATTATTTCCTGACTCGCGCCGGTGTAGAATATGGTTACGAACTTCCTAAAGGCTGGGAAATTTTTGGAACCGTAAGCTATGATTTTAAATGGAACGCTTATGACACTTGGGGAATTGGTTTAGGAATTGCACGAAACTTTGGAAGAAAATAAGCCGTAAAAGCAACTACAATTTATACAAACCAATTATGCTTATGTACATTGCAAACAAAACAATTCGGATCTTAAAAATTCTTATGTGTTCTCTGATCTTACTAACGAGTTCTAAAGGAATTGCGCAACTGGAGAAAGAAAAGGATACAACTAAACAAATTACTGTTCGATACGGAAGCAAAGGAATTGAATTAAGAACGAAAGACAACAAATTTCTTTTTCAATTGCAGAGCCGTTTGCAATTTAGATTTTCGACACCAAACGATCAGGATCCTTTGACTTATGATGATTATAGTCAGGATAAGGAAACGACTTTTAAAATCAATCGTGCCAGATTAAAAGTTGGCGGACATGCGTTTGAACCTTGGTTAAAATATTATTGGGAATACGAACTTAGCCAATCTAATCTACTTGATTTTAGACTTATGATTGAAAAATGGGAATGGTTAAGTTTTAAAGTCGGTCAATGGAAAGTCGAATATACGCGTGAACGTTTTATAAGCAGCGGTGAACAGCAAACTGTAGACAGATCTCTTATAAATCGGTCTTTTACAGTCGACAGACAAATGGGTGTCGAAGTAAACGGTCATCTAAAAGGAAAAGGAATTGCAGATTTTAATTATTGGGCGGCAGCTTTAACCGGAACCGGAAGAGGAAATACTTCGAATGATGATAATAATCTAATGTATTTTGGAAGAGTACAATGGAATTTTCTGGGTCGGTTTCTCGATTTTGAAGGAAGTGATTTAGAATTTCATAAAAAACCAACTCCTATTATTGCTTTCTCAGCTCTTACAAACCGAAGCCCTTATACCCGATTTTCACAATCTGGCGGAGGATCATTAGAAGGATATGAAAATGGCGCTCCGGGACAATATCGCGTAAATCAGTGGAATTTGGAAACCGCTTTTATGTATCAGGGTTTTTCCTGGCAAAGCGAATGGCACACTAAGCAAATCGTCGATAAATTGAATAATGACGATACAACTACATTAAAAGGATATTATGTTCAGGCTGGATATTTCTTTCATAATGCTTTTGAGTGGTGGCCACAACATCTGGAAATGGCAGGAAGACATGCCGCATATCGACCAGACAATCACATTAGACAAAACCTTCAAAACGAAACAACTATTGCTTTTAACTGGTTTTTTAATGGTCATAAAAACAAACTCACTTCTGAGGTAAGCTATTTTAGTTTTGAAGACAAAACGCTGCCTTTAGAAGCCGGATGGCGTTTTAGAATACAATGGGACATCTCTTTATAGCTTTCTCCTTATCTAATAACTCAAAATAGTACACTAAATTCTACCCAGACAATATTTTTTTTAATAACTTTAATTTATCTAAAACATTGAAAATGAAAAATATAAGCAAAACATTAAAAAAAGCGGCACTAATGTGTTTAGCCGGATCATTTTTCTTTATTTCTATTGATAGTGTTGCCCAACGTCATGGCGGCGGTGGCGGAGGACACAGAGGCGGTGGCGGAGGTCAGGCAAGACCCGCTGTGAGCAGACCGGCAAATCAGGCAAGACCTGCAGCAAGCAGACCTTCATCTGGTTCCGGAGTTAAACGACCAGCAAATACTACCAGACCTGGAGCAAATGGTTCCGGAACCAATAAAGTCAACAGATCATCTGCAAATTCAAAAATTGGAGATAAATCAATCAATGACAGAAATTCAAATACTGTAAACAGAAACAAAACCGGTAATAGAAATACCAATATTAGCGGTAATAATGTGAACAGAAATAGAAACAATGTAAACATCAATGTAAACAATAGTGTACATGTTCGCAACAACCGTAACACAGTTGTAAGACCAGGTGTACGACCTTATGCTCGTCCTCCTTATCGTTATGGAGGTTACAGATACAATTGTTATCACCCTTATTACCCACGTCCTTATCATCCATTTTATTGGGGACCAGTTTGGCATCCATGGGGATTTTTTGTAGCAACATTGGCAGTAACAGCAATCGTAGTAAGTGTAGAAAGCACCCAATATCATTATGACCAGGGAGTTTGGTACACCTCTTCAAGCGGAGGTTATACCGCAGTGCCGGCACCAGTTGGAGGAACTGTAAACAATATCCCAAGCGGAGCCGAAACGGTCAATACCGGAACTGTCAATAATTACTATTACGGAGGAACCTATTATGAAAAAGACGGTAGTTCGTACAAAGTTGTACCACCAACCGCTGGAACCCTTGTAGACAACTTACCAGAAGGCGGTGAAGAAGTTACGATAGGCGACTCTAAATACGTGAAATTTGGAGAAACCTACTACCAACCGGTTAAAGTTGACGGCAAAGACAAATACGAAGTTGTTGACGTTCAAGAAGATAAATAAAACTATAGTAACCTTATCAAATAAATAGAATTGATAAGGTTATTTTTTCTAATTTTATCGTTATTTATTAGTAACCACTAACTGATTAAAAATAACCAGAATGAAAAATAAGACCTACTGGATTTTTGCAATACTTACATTATCAATTATTTCAATTGCATACGGCTATACAAAATTTATTGATCCAAAAGATAAATTGACCGCAATGGATTGTGCAGAAACCCCAAACACTTCAGAAGCATCTTTGTTTAAACCAACAATAGAAAACAAAAACAAACCAACAGGCAAAGCACCAAAAGATATGGTATGGATTCCTGGTGGCGAATATTCTATGGGAAGCAATGTAGAAGACGAAAGTTTATGCAGCGTAAAAGGCGTTACCAAAGATGCAGCACCAATACACCGAGTTTATGTAGATGGCTTTTATATGGATCAAACAGAGGTTACAAACGAACAATTTGCAGCTTTCGTAAAAGCAACAGGTTATGTAACATTGGCAGAAATAAAACCAACTCATGAAGAATATCCTGATGCTCCAGAAGAGAATTTAGTAGCCGGATCGGCTGTATTCACCCCTACTCCTGCAAAAGTAGATTTGGGCAATTACATGCAATGGTGGAGCTATATTCACGGAGCAGACTGGAGACATCCTGAAGGAGCAGGAAGCTCAATAAAAGGAAGAGAAAAATATCCTGTAGTTCAGGTTTCTTATGACGATGCTGCTGCTTACGCAAAATGGGCAGGAAAAAGATTACCTACTGAAGCCGAATGGGAATTTGCAGCTCGCGGTGGAAAATCAGGACAATTATATGCTTGGGGAAATACTTTAAAACCTAAAGGCAAATTTCAGGCTAATATCTATCAGGGACATTTTCCTATTGAAAAAGGAGATACTGGCGAAGATGGCTATATTGGCATTGCTCCTACAGCGCAATTCGAACCAAATCCTTATGGATTGTACGATATTGGAGGAAACGTTTGGGAATGGACAAACGACTGGTATACCGCCGATTATTATTCTGTAGTAAGCGAAAACGGAGGAGTTACCAAAAACCCACAAGGACCAGAATCATCATACGATCCCGGAGAACCTGGATTACCTAAAAAAGTACAACGCGGAGGATCATTTTTATGCACAGATCAATATTGTACAAGATATATGGTTGGAACCAGAGGAAAAGGAGATTATAAATCACCTGCAAATCATATTGGTTTCAGATGCGTTCAATAATTATTTAGCCACGAATTGCACGAATTAGCACGAATTAAAATATATTTCAGATAACTTATAAATCCAATTTCATGAATTTAAATTCGTGAAATTGGATTTTCGGTTTTAAGAATTAGCGCTAATTCGTGAAATTAGTGGCATTTTTTTTAACTCAATTTATAGTTTTCATAATTTACAGCTTTACAACGCCTAACTATTTACTTATATTTGCTAAAAAATACACGAATGCAACATATTATAGATCGTTTTATCAGTTATGTAACAATTGATACCGAATCAGACCCAAATTCAAAAACTACTCCAAGTACAGAAAAACAATGGAATCTTGCCAATAAATTAGTTGAAGAACTAAAAACAATTGGTCTTTCTGACGTTACCATTGACGACAAAGCCTATATCATGGCGACTTTACCAAGTAATGTAGATCACGAAGTACCTACAATTGGTTTTGTTTCGCATTTTGACACTTCTCCGGATTTTAGCGGAGCAAATGTAAAACCGCAAATAGTAGAGAATTACGACGGAAAAGACATTGTTTTAAACGCAGAAAAAAACATCGTTCTATCTCCAAATTACTTCAAAGATTTATTACAATATAAAGGACAAACGATCATCACAACTGACGGAACAACTTTGTTAGGTGCTGATGATAAAGCAGGAATAACAGAAATTGTTTCGGCAATGGAATATCTGATTCAGCATCCTGAAATTAAACACGGGAAAATCAGAATTGGTTTTACTCCTGACGAAGAAATTGGTCGTGGAGCACATCATTTCGACGTAGAAAAATTTGGCGCACAATGGGCTTATACCATGGACGGAAGTCAGATTGGTGAATTAGAATATGAAAATTTTAATGCTGCCGGAGCAAAAATTACCTTCAAAGGAAAAAGTGTTCATCCTGGTTATGCCAAAGGAAAAATGATCAATTCGATGTTAATTGCCAATGATTTCATCAACGAACTTCCAAAAGGAGAAACACCTCAGGAAACTAAAGGTTATGAAGGATTTTTTCATGTTCACCATATAAACGGAAGCATTGAAGAAACAGTTTTAGAATTAATTATTCGTGATCACAACAAGATCAAATTCGAAAAAAGAAAAGATTTGATTGGTAAAATTGCTAAAAAAATCAATAAAAAATTCGCCAAACAATTTGGTGAAGATATTGTAATTGCTGAAGTAAAAGATCAGTATTACAATATGAAAGAAAAAGTGCTTCCGGTAAAACATATCGTTGATATTGCCGAAAAAGCAATGAGAGAACTGGGTATAAAACCAATCATAAAACCTATTCGTGGCGGAACTGACGGGTCACAATTATCGTTCATGGGATTACCTTGTCCGAATATCTTTGCAGGTGGTCATAACTTTCACGGAAAATACGAATATGTTCCAGCGGAAAGCATTCAAAAAGCAACTGATGTTATCGTAAAAATTGTCGAATTGACTGCAATTCCAGGCATTTTTGATGTACCTGAAAAACAAGTAAGAAAAAGATAAATTGGAAGAAACTAATTCTGATAAAAAACACGTTTGGGACAAAGTCAATAACTGGGAAGAAGAACTTCTTTTCCTGAAATCAATTATTGACAAAACCGAACTTGTTGAAACCATAAAATGGGGCGGTCCTATTTATGTTTACAACAAAAGAAATGTCATCGGAATTGGAGGTTTTAAAAATTATTTTGCGATTTGGTTTCTGAACGGCGTTTTTCTAAAAGACGAAAAAAAGAGACTTATCAACGCTCAGGAAGACAAAACAAAATCCATGCGACAATGGCGTTTTACATCAAAAGAAGAAGTAAACGAAAAAGAAGTTTTAGAATACATTCTTGAAGCAATTGAAAACGAAAAGCAAGGAAAAGTTATAAAACCTTCTAAAAAAGAAACTATAGTATCTGAGCTTCTTCAAAAAGAAATGAATCAAAATCCAGCTTTAGCGGAAGCTTTTCAAAAATTCAGTCCTTATAAACAATATGAGTTTCTGGAATATATAGAAACAGCAAAACAAGAAAAAACGAAGTTATCAAGAATTGAGAAAGTGATTCCGTTGATTTTGAATAATGTGGGATTGAATGATAAATACAGATAGATTTAGGAAATTCCAATTTTTTTTAAATTCCAAAATCCAATTGATAGAGACCTTTGTCAAAGTTTAAAAACTTTGACAAAGGTCTTCTCGTTTTTTGTCCCTTCTATTAAGGAAAACAAACAAAACATATAACGATCTAATTGGAACCGAATCTCTTTGCGTAGACGCACTGCTGTGCGTCTCTACAATTAACAATGCGGATAATAGGAACGAACCTTCAAATTTACAATCTACAAAATACAAATCTATAAAGATTGACAGTAGAGACGCACAGCAGTGCGTCTAACTAAAGATTGAAGAGTTACTATATGGAGTTTCTTACGGAGATCCTTCGTTCCCCGGAATGACATACTTTGTGCGCTATTATTTTTTTGTCATTTCGACGGAGGAGAAATCACACTAGTTGATCGACAAAGATTGGCGACAATCTTTGCAGAGTTTCTTGTATGATTTCTCCTCCTTCGAAATGACAAGATTGTGTACAATTGTAGTCTTTAAAACAAAAAAATCCCAAATTCTAAATTAGAATTTGGGATTTATATTTTATTAGAATTTCTAAAAAAACTAAGCTTTTTTATTCAAAGCAGCGCTCATTTCCATAGAAATTGCTGAACGTTCGATTTTTAATTTTCCAGACATAGTTTCGATAATTGCACTTGTTTCTGCAAGCTCTACTACTTTACCGTGAAAACCACTTTTAGTAATTATCTTATCACCTACTTTTAGGCTGTTTTCAAATTCTTTTTCGTTTTTTGCTCTTTTTTGTTGTGGTCTGATCATAAAAAAATACAACACGACAAACATTAGTAAATAAGGGGCAAATTTTAATAAATCTTGCATAGTATTCAGTTTTTATTTTTGTTATTAATATTTATGTTTTGGCACTTCTCCCGAAGCTTCGGGACGCTCAGTGTGACATCAATAATTGGAGTTTTCCCAGTTTTTACATTAAACCACGTCCAACTTTAACCATCTTTTTATTAGCGGTAAGCTCTTTAACAAGATTATCTAAAATTCCGTTGATAAAAATACTACTTTTTGGTGTAGAATATTCTTTAGCAATTTCTAAATATTCGTTAAGAGTTACTTTTACAGGAATTGAAGGGAATTTTAAAAACTCGCAAATCGCCATTTTCAAGATAATAGTATCAATTTCGGCAATCCTTTCACTGTCCCAATTTGGTGTTTTATCATCGTATTCTTTTGCAAGAATTGATTCGTTCAAAACTGTTCTTCTGAACAAGTCTTTAGCAAAATCTTTATCTTCAACATCTTTATACAATTTTGGCACTCTAAAATCGTCAGGATCTTGCGTTTTGATCGCTTTTAATTGTTTGATAATATGTGTATTTACAACCGGAATATCATCAACCCAAGTCAATTTATCATCTTCTAAATACTCGTATAATTTTTCATTAGGAACAATTACATCAGCAAACAAATCAATTACAAATTGTCTGTCTTCTTCAAAAGTGTTTGTAGTTGTGCTCATGTATTTTGCATACAAGTCGCTTGCTTTAATATCATTTAAAAGCAAAATGATATAATCGTCGTTTAATGACCAGTTGTTGATTTTACGGTTTTCTAAAGCAATACTAAGAGAATTGCTTTCGGCAAGAAGTTGAAAAATTTTGTTATTGATAAATTTTTCATTCGGATTACGTTCTGCAGCAGTTGCAAGATGTTTTTTGCTTGAAAGATGTAAAAAAACAGATTCTTTTTTGCAAATTTCAATCAATGAAGAAAGCATTATAAGATATAAGTCCTGAATATTATCTATACTGTAAAAAAGAAATTTCTCTTCTTTTTCCATATTATCAGAACCGCTTTGATGCATTGCATAAATGGATTGCATTACTTTAACGCGTATGTGTCTTCTATTTACCACCTTGTAAGAACATTTAAAAATTAGTCTGCAAAATTAGCAATTTCATTCCTTATAATAAAATTTATTCGCAATTTTTAGTCGCAGTTTTCAGTCGCAGTTTTCAATACTGTAAAAAGTGGTTAAAAAAATCACAGCTTTCAGTCACAGTTTTCAGTCATAACTAATAAAAAAATCTCAGCCTCAATTTTCAAAACTGAAAACTGAGACTGAGACTGAGACTGTAAACTATAAACTGAGACTAAAAAACTCTAAAAATTACTTTTTAGCAGCGTTTTCAATTTTTCTTAAATCAATACGATTTTGAGCAATTGTTAAAGCAGCTTTGTGAGTTGTCATTCCGTTTTTCACAGCATAATCGATAATTTCTAAAGTAGTATTATAGATATTTTCAGTTTTAGACATGATTTCAGCTTTACCATAATGCTCTAATTCAGCATAAACATTGATAATTCCACCAGCGTTGATCAAGAAATCCGGTGCATATAAAATACCTCTTTCCTGCAATCTTGCTCCGTGAACATTCTCGTCAGCTAATTGATTATTTGCAGCTCCGGCAATTACTTTAGCTTTAATTTTATCTACAGTATTATCATTAAGGATTGCTCCCATTGCACATGGCGCATAAATATCAACATCCGCAGTATATAAATCTTCGCCAGTATAAATTGTAGCGTTGTATTTTTGAGCTACCTGATATAATTTTTCTTCGTTGATATCTGTAATTGTAACGATCGCTCCTTCTTTAGTCAAATACTCAACCAAAGCTTCACCAACGTGACCAATTCCCTGAACCAAAACTTTTTTACCGTCTAAAACATCAGTACCAAACTGACTTTTAGCAGCAGCTTTCATTCCTAAATAAACACCGTAAGCTGTAACAGGAGAAGGATTTCCTGAACCACCTCTTTCTTCAGAGATTCCAGTAACATAAGGCGTTACGTCTCTAACAGTGTCCATGTCTTTAGTTTCCATTCCTACATCTTCTGCAGTAATATATCTTCCACCAAGAGAGTGAACAAATTCACCAAACTTACGCATTAACTCAGGAGTTTTTTGCGTTTTAGCATCACCAATAATTACTGCTTTACCACCACCAATATTAAGTCCGGTAATCGCAGATTTATATGTCATACCTCTTGAAAGACGCAAAACATCGTTTAATGCTTCCCATTCAGTATTGTAATTCCACATTCTGGTTCCTCCCAAAGCTGGACCCATAACCGAATTATGAATACCAATAATTGCTTTTAAACCTGTATCTTTGTCATTGCAAAAAACAATTTGTTCGTGATCGTCAAAAGATAATTGACCAAAAACCGGATCCATTTTTTGAAGTTCCTTTCCAGTTGCGAAAGTTGCATCCATAGCTATAGTATTTATTAGTTAAAATTATGAATTTGTCAAAAAGACATCTCAAACATAATTAAAAAATACACATGTGCTAATTTTTTATCTTTAAAATAACAATTAAACAATCGATTTGTTCTGATAAAATTATAAATTCCCTTAATTTTAATTCATTATAATTTATAAAATCTAAACATTTCAACATTGAATCTCTTAAAAAAATGAAAGAATTAAGCTATTTAAACAAATATTTCATTAAATATAAATATAGTTTCTCATTAGGAATTTTAATCACCATAATCGCACAAATATTCTCTTTATTTACTCCAAAACTAATTAGCAAGTCCTTAAACGCAATTGAGAAGTTTGATAAACTGCCAAAAGCAGATCAAGCATCTCAGGCAATTATTGACACTTATCGTGAAGGATTAATTCATAACGTACTGCTAATCATAGCTACTACAATTGTCGCGGGTTTCCTAACTTTTTTAATGCGTCAGACTTTAATCGTAATGTCTCGTCATATTGAATTTGATTTAAAAAATGAGGTTTTCAAACAATATGAAAACCTTTCTCAAAACTTTTACAAACAAAACCGTACCGGAGATTTAATGAATCGTATTAGCGAGGACGTTTCAAAGGTTCGTATGTATGTTGGTCCTGCGGTTATGTACACTATAAACACTTTTATCCGTTTTGCCATCGTTATTATATATATGTATAATGTTTCGCCACGATTAACATTGTACACCATTTTACCATTACCAATTCTTTCGTATTGCATTTTTAAACTAAGTTCAGAAATCAATAAACGAAGCACTACTTTTCAGCAATATCTATCAAAAGTTTCGAGTTTTACGCAGGAAATATTCTCAGGAATTCGTGTTATAAAAGCGAATTCATTAGAAAATCAACATCAGAATAACATGGTGGCTCTTGCCGATGAAAGCAAAAAGAAGAGCTTGGATTTAGCCAAAGTACAATCGTTATTTGGACCTTTAATGATTGCCTTAATCGGAATCAGTAATCTTGTGGTAATTTATTTTGGAGGTGTAATGTACATCAACGGAACGATTGCAAATATTGGTACAATTGCCGAGTTTATTTTATACGTAAATATGTTAACCTGGCCTGTAGCTTCGTTAGGATGGGTTTCGTCAATGGTTCAGGAAGCAGAAGCGTCTCAAAAACGTTTAAATGAATTCTTGAAAATTGAACCTGAAATCAAAAACAATAATCAAAATCACTCTGATATTCAAGGTTCTATTGCTTTCGAAAATGTGAGTTATACTTATGAAGATACGAATATTGAAGCGTTGAAAAATGTCACTTTTACAGTGAAAAAAGGAGAAACATTGGCAATTCTTGGAAAAACAGGTTCCGGAAAATCTACAATATTATCATTGCTTTCTCGTTTATACGATGTTACAGAAGGCAAAATTACAATTGACCAAAACGAAATAAGTACTTTAAACTTAAACGACTTAAGAAACAACATTGGAATTGTACCTCAGGATGCTTTTTTATTCTCGGATACTATTAAAAATAATATCAAATTTGGCAATCAAAATGCCACTGACGAAGAAGTTGAAGAAGCAGCCAAAAGCGCTGTGGTTCATGACAATATCATTGCTTTTAATAAACAATATGACACCATTTTAGGAGAGAGAGGAATCACACTTTCGGGCGGACAAAAGCAACGTGTATCTATTGCGCGTGCGATTATTAAAAACCCGGCTATTTTACTTTTCGACGATTGTTTGTCTGCAGTAGATACTGAAACCGAAGAAACCATTTTAAGCAATTTATTCGAAATTTGTAAAGATAAAACTACAATTATTGTAAGTCATCGAGTTTCATCGGCTAAAAATGCCGATAAAATAATCATTTTAGAAGACGGAAGAATCATACAACAAGGCTCTCATAATCAATTAATAAATCAAGAAGGCTATTATTCATCGTTATATTTAAAACAACTTTCGGAAAAAGAATTACTTTAAATGTTGCGTAATAGATAATTTTTTATGATTTTTGAGTACTATTAATTCCAAAAAATGATAGAACGTATTATGAGAGAAAATGACATGTTAGAAAAAGAAGAGATTTTTTCTAAAGTATTACGAGCAGGAAGAAGAACTTATTTCTTTGATGTGAGAGCTACTAAAGCTGATGATTATTATATCACGATTACAGAAAGTAAAAAATTTACTGAAGAAGATGGTTCTTTTCATTTTAAAAAACACAAAATTTACTTGTACAAAGAAGATTTTAGTGCTTTTGCCGAAATACTAGAAGAAATGACTTCATATGTCTTGAACCACAAAGGCGAAGAAGTAATTTCTGAAAGACACCAAAAAGATTTCAAAAAAGAATACGGTTCTGATAAGCCAGAAACGCAAAGAACTAGTTTTACTGATATTGATTTTGACGATATTTAGTCGAATATAACTTTTTTTAAAAAGTACAAGTCCAATATGTCCCGCATTTTGGACTTTTTTTATATATAAATTTATTATTTTAGATTTTAGTCCCGAAGCCTCGGGATAGATTTTAGATTATGCAAACCTTCTAAAACTAATGAATATAATTCAAAATTTTAAAATGAAAAAAATAATCCTCTTACTTGTTTTATTCTTTATTGGGATTGCTTCATTTTCTCAAAACTTAGAATACGAAACAAAGTCTAATATTCAATATTATAACGCAGCAACCAATAAGTCTGATAGTTATATCAATGAACGTTGTGTTCTGGATATTTATTATCCAAAAAACACAAAAAACTTCGCTACAATTATTTGGTTTCATGGCGGTGGATTAACTGGCGGAAGTAAAGAAATTCCCGAAGCTTTAAAAAATAAAGGTTTTGCCATTATTGGTGTTAATTATAGGCTTGCGCCAAAAGTAAAAGCCGCAAAAGCCATTGAAGACGCCGCTGCTGCCGTTGCGTGGGCTTTTAACAATATCACATCTTATGGCGGAGATCCTTCCTTAATCTTCGTCTCAGGACATTCTGCAGGAGGATATTTGGGCTTAATGATTGGATTAGATAAAAAATGGCTTCAGAAAGAAGGAATCGATTCTAATAAAATTGCTGGATTAATTCCGTTTAGCGGACAATGTATCACGCATTTTCAAATTAGAAAAGAAAACGGAATTCCGGATACTACACCAACCATTGATGCTTTTGCTCCTTTATTTTATGTTCGTGTCGATGCTCCTCCACTTTTATTAATTACAGGAGATCGCGAATTGGAAATGCTGGGTCGATATGAAGAAAATGCTTATATGGCACGCATGATGAAATTGGTTGGACATAAACAAACCAAACTCTATGAATTGGATGGTTACGGTCACGGAATGACTGAACCGGGTTTTCCGTTGCTTGTAAACGAAGTAAACCGAATTATAAAAGAACACAAAAAATAATCTCTAAATAAAATCCACGGCAATGGAAACTAACTTATTAATATTACCCGGATTAGGAAATTCCGGAGTAAAACACTGGCAAACTTTTTGGCATAAAAAATTTAAAAACTCTACACGTTTAGTTCAGGACAATTGGGACGAACCTATTCGCGAAGAATGGATCGAACGTTTAAACGAAGAAGTTGCAAAACTTGATCGCCCAACTATTCTGGTGGCGCATAGTTTGGCGGTTTCATTGGTTCAGCATTGGGCAGCAGCAAATAATAACAAATATATTGTAGGCGCATTATTAGTCGCTCCCGCGGATGTAGATTCACCTCAACATACTCCGGAATCGGTTAGGAATTTTGCACCAATGCCAATTTCAAAACTACCGTTTCCTTCAATAGTGGTGGCAAGCGAAAATGATCCTTACGCTTCTTTCGAAAGAAAACAATATTTTGCCGAAAAATGGGGAAGTGATTTTGTAAATGTCGGACAGCAAGGACACATTAACTCAGATTCTGATTTAAAATATTGGGAAGAAGGACAATTGATATTACAACAGTTAATTGAGAAGATTTCTTAGTTTAAAAATATGACTAATTGTGGCGTTAAATTTTACCGCAAAGTTCGCAAAGTTTTCTGTTCAGGATTACGCTTAGTAAACACAAAGTTCGCAAAGCTTTATATAAAACTTTGCGAGCCTTGCGTAAAATCTTTGCGAGCTTTGCGGTAAAAATTAACAGTGCAAAAAACTCAAAACTGAAAACTGAAAACTGCGACTGAACTCTAAAAACTACCCAATCCTAAGCCCGTTTTCTATTTTAAAATCTGGAGCTAATAAAATTACGTCTCCCTCCTTGCCTATTGCGCCAAGAACCAGACATTCACTCATGAATTTTCCGATTTGTTTTTTAGGAAAATTGACGACTGATATAATTTGTCGGTTTAATAAATCTTCTTTTTTGTAATGTGTTGTTATTTGTGCCGATGATTTTCTGATTCCAATTTCGGCACCAAAATCAATTGTAAGCTGATACGCCGGTTTTCTTGCTTCAGGAAAATCATTTACTTCTATAATCGTTCCGACACGCATATCGGTTCTTTCAAATTCGCTCCAGGTTAAATCCATTTTCTTAACTATTTTTTCTTTTACAAACCTATAAATTTTGTAATTATTACCGCTAATTCTATAACCGTTTTTTTAGTCGGTCTTCTAATTTTACATATCACCTCATGAAGACACACTAAAAAAATATATAAAATGGAAAATACTCTTATAAACAACAGCCATTCTCTTAGAGATTCTGATTTTGATCTTCAGCAATTAAATACCGATAAATATATTGAAACCGATAAAAACGTAAAGCTATACGTTAAAGATTACGGAAAGGGAAAACCTGTAATTTTGATTCATGGCTGGCCACTTTCGAATGAAATGTGGGAATATCAAATCGATTTTCTGGTTCAGAATAATTATCGTGTAATTGCATACGATCGCCGCGGATTTGGTAAATCATCACAGCCATATGACGGATATGATTATGATACTTTGACAGATGATTTAAAAGAAATTATAGAGCAGCTTCAATTAGAAAATGTAACTCTCGTTGGTTTCTCAATGGGCGGCGGCGAAGTTGTGCGTTACTTTAGCCGTCATGGCGGAAAAGGCGTTACAAAAGCAGCGTTAATTTCGTCTGTAGTTCCATTTTTATTGCAAACCAATGATAATCCGGAAGGTCGTCCAAAAGAGAAAAGTGAAGTAACAGCTGCGTCTATAAAGGAAGACCGAATTGGCTTTTTGGATAATTTTGGCAAAATATTCTTTGGCGTCAACATCATCAACAAACCTTTAAGTACGCCTTTGTTAGAGCATTACCGAAATTTATGTGCTGCAGCCTCGCCAAGAGCAACATTGCAATGTGCAGAATCTTTAAACTATACCGATTTTAGAGACGAGCTTCAAACCATCAAAGTACCAACATTAATAATTCACGGAAACGATGATAAAAATGTCCCTATTGAAGTCAGTTCAGAAAAAACAGCCAAAGCAATAAAAAACAGTACTTTTATTGTTTACGAAGGCGCTCCACACGGTTTGTTCTATACTGAAAAAGACAAACTAAATAATGATTTATTAGAGTTTTTAAATTCCTAAATAAAAAGTTAAAACAATCTAATAAACCAGAAAGTCGATAATAATTGTTCCTGTACACTTTCTTTTACAGAATATTAAAGTTATTTTTGAAAAACTTATTTCTGTAAAAATGGCACGTACACCTTCAAATATGATTCCGCTTGGGACAATTGCTCCAAGCTTCAAATTAAAAGATACCAATTCTAATAATGAATACTCGTATGAAGATTTGAAGGGATCAAAAGGTACGCTTGTAATTTTCATTTGCAATCATTGTCCTTTTGTACTTCATGTAATTAAGGAAATTGTAATGATTGCCAATGATTATCGTGTTCAGGGACTTGGTGTAATTGCAATTTCCAGTAATGACGTAGAGAAATTCCCTCAGGATTCTCCTGAAATGATGACCGAATTTGCTTTTCAGAACAAAATAGATTTTCCTTATTTGTTTGACGAAACTCAGGAAGTTGCCAAAGCTTATGAAGCTGCCTGTACTCCGGATTTTTATTTATTCGACAATCATCAGGATCGCTTATTTTATCGTGGCCAACTGGATGATTCAAGACCCGGAAACGGAATTCCGTTAAGCGGAAGTGATTTGCGAAACGCCATTGATTCTCTTATTTATAACCGAAATCTGAAAGGTCCTCAAAAACCAAGCATTGGTTGTAATATCAAATGGAAGTAAAAATTCGGGTTTTTCCGAAAACTTTTCCTATATTTGCAAATCAACAAATTTTCTCATTGTGAGCACTATAAATATATTTACAGCAATAATCCTGTTGTTTTCCCTAAAAAGAAAACCACTTACTGCTGCATTTATTACACATAGTAAGGCCTTTATTAATTAGGCCTCCGTCTACTTCAATTTCTTCTTTCAGGCGGAGGATTTTTACCAAAATTTAATCATTTATTTTATTTGAAAGAGTAAATCCTCTCTCAAATAATTTCGTGGTTTTTTCAATCAAAATTTCCAAAACATACCACTTACTCAAATTTCAATTGTAATAAATGCAATTTGAAAATGATTGTGCGTGTATCAGTCTGCTAAGAAGAAAAACATTAAAAATCAACATATTAAATTAATAATAATAATAATAATAATAACAAATACATATCGTTATGAAACCAATACCTACTTTCTGCAAAACAGATTATCATTTCCTGAGAGAATTGATCTTAAAAAGTAAAAATTCAACAAATACAAAAGAAGCCAATCAGCTTTCGCAAGAATTAGATCGTGCAATAATTAGTAAAGAAAGCGAATTAGATAATTCGATCGTAAGAATCAATTCTTTTGTCACCATTGAAGATGTAAAAGCAAAGAAACAAATGAAAATTCAAATCGTTTTACCTTCATTTGCTGATGTAAAACAAAGTAAAATTTCAATTCTGGCACCTTTAAGCGTTGCTATTATTGGATTTAAAGAAAATGACGAAGTTGACTGGGAATTGCCTGCCGGAATAAAGACTTTAAAAATAGTTGCTGTCAGCAATACTTTTGAAAATATTTCTTAATTTTATAAACACCTCATTTGTGAAGGTGTTTTTTTATGTTCTATTTTAAACAAAAAAACTATCCAATAAAATTAAATTTACTGAATAGTTTTATTGAATCTACTGAAACAACTTCCTATAATTGAGAAGTTATATAATTTGATATCGAAGCCATTTGCGTATCATCTAACTTCGCTTTCTTTTGCATTCTTACTAAAATTGGTTTCCAATCTTCTTGACTAAATTTCTTTGGGTCATACAATTTATGACATCTTGCACAACTGTTCTCATACAAGTTTTTTCCTTCTGCCAATTCAGGCGTTAATGTTGTTGGCTTTGCTGCCTGAGTTACCGCTGGAGTTGCCGGCGTAGTTGGAGCCGCTTTTTTAGTACCACACGAAACCACAAACAACACTACAGCTGCTAGGATTAAGATTTTTGTTTTCATCGTTTTACTTATTTTTTAAGTAAATATAAAAAAATCCCATTCGCGATGGCGAATGGGATTCTAATTTAAAACAATACTAAATTGTATCTAAATTTCTTATTTTACGTCCATTAATTCAACGTCAAAAATCAAAGTTGCGTTTGGTGGAATGACTCCTCCTGCACCTGAAGCTCCATAAGCTAAATCAGATGGAATTACAAAACGAGCTTTATCTCCAACTTGTAACAAAGCAATACCTTCGTCCCATCCTTCGATAACCTGACCTTGACCTAATCTAAATTCGATTGGTTTTTTACGTGGGTAAGAAGAATCAAAAACTTTTCCGTTTTCTAAAGATCCTTCGTAGTGAACTGCAACTGTTTTTCCTGCTTCAGCTTTTTTACCATCACCTTTATTAATCATTTTATAACGTAAACCGCTATCAGTTTTATCAAAACCAGCAGCTAATTGCTCCATTTTTGCTTCAGATTCTGCTTTTAAAGCTGCATCTCTTTTTAGACGAGCACCTTTTAAAGCGATAAAAGCTTCAATAGCATTAAATTTCTCTGCTTCTTCTCCAACTCTGATAATTTCTACAGCGTCAAGATTATCCCCTTGAGCAACAGCATCAACAACATCCTGACCTTCGATTACGTGACCAAAAACAGTATGTTTTCCATCTAACCAAGAAGTTGGAACGTGAGTAATGTAAAATTGAGAACCATTACTTGCAGGTCCTGAATTTGCCATTGCTAAAACTCCCGGACGATCGTGTTTTAAACTTGGGTGAAATTCATCATCAAATTTATATCCAGGATCTCCAGTTCCAGTTCCTTTTGGACAACCACCTTGGATCATAAAATCAGGAATTACTCTATGAAATGTCAATCCATCATAGAATTTTTGTCCTTGAGGTTTTACTTTATTTTCCATATTTCCTTCTGCAAGAGCTACAAAATTCCCTACGGTTCCTGGTGTTAAATCATGTGTAAGTTTTACTAAAATCGAACCTTTACTAGTGTTGAATTTAGCGTATATTCCGTTTTCCATTGTTGTTATTTTTAATTTGATTGCAAATTTACAAATTAATTTTATATCAATTTGCGCTTTCTATTTTTTAGACTTTGATTTATAAGTAAGACCGTAAACTACGAATGAAAGTAATGATAATCCAACACATCCAATAGCTACAGCGTGCCATCCGCCAAGTTTCCATAATAATAATCCGTAAGCAGATCCGGCAGCAGTTCCTAAAAAGCTAAACGACATAAATACAGTATTAAGTCGGTTTCTGGCTTCCGGAAGTAACGAGTAAACTCGGGTTTGGTTTGAAATATGAACTCCTTGAATTCCTACATCAATAAATACAATTCCAATCGCGATTCCGATTACACTTTCTATAGAGAAATAAAAAATTATAAAACTAAGTAATATCAATAAACAACCGTAACCTACAGCTACTCTCGAACCTCCTTTGTCACCCAGTTTCCCAACCAAAGGCGCTGCTAAAGCCCCTGAAGCACCAACAATTCCAAATAAACCTATTGTTGCGCTACTATAATGAAAAGGTGCTCCTGAAAGCAATAAAACCATCGTAACCCAGAAAGCTCCGAATTGTGCAAAACTAAACACATTGATAATTGTTGCTTCACGCAATATTGGTTGTGTTTTGATAAGTGTAAAAAGCGATTGAATTAACTGACCGTAAGTCCCTTGAAACTGTGGTTTATTGACCGGAAATTTATTTTGAATTACAAAAAAGATCAACAAACAAATTCCGGCAGCGATATAAAACATCGATCTCCAACCTAAAACCTGTCCAATGAATCCGCTTAAAGTTCTGGATAATAAAATACCAACAAGCAAACCGCTCATAATGGTTCCAACTACTTTTCCTCGTTGTTCCGGCGCGCTTAATGACGCTGCCAAAGGCAAAATAAGCTGCGGAACGATTGAAGTAATTCCAATTAATAAAGAAGCAATTTGCAACAGAAAGAAACTTTTTGCGGTTGCTGCAAGAATTAAGGCAATTACAGATGCAAAAGTGGTTACTAAAATTTGTTTTTTACGCTCTATTTTATCGCCCAGCGGAACCATAAAAAATAAACCAATAGCATAACCCGCTTGCGTTAGATACGTTATGGTACCCGCGCTGGCTTCTGGAATTTTAAATTCGTTGGCAATTAAAACAATCAAGGGTTGGCAGTAATACAGATTTGCAACTATAAGTCCAGTGCAAGCTGCCATAAATAAGACATTCGTTTTGGATAAATTCATTTTGCAAAAATACCAATCTAATTTTTACCAAAACTTTAAAAAATCTATAAATTTTTCAAATCCGGAACCTAATTAGATCTTTTTCTTAAAGATTATCTTGATTTCTAAAACCTTACACCTTCATAAAATCAGTATAAATCTGCGTTATCAGTGTTCTAAAAACTGACGCTGATTAAACGGATTCGCTATCGCGAAAACGCGGATTATAACTGATTTTTTATTTAAAACTATTTTAAAAAATCTTCTCTTGCAGGGCTAAAAACATCTGTAAGCATACCACTTTCTAAACAAACCACTCCATGAATTGCGTGAGGCGGAATATAAAAACTATCGCCTTCTTTCAGCATTTGAGTAACGCCGCTAATCGTAACGTCAAATTTTCCACTGGAAATATAAGTTACCTGAGAATGATAATGTTCGTGTAGAACACCAATTCCGCCTTTATCAAAATGAACATTTACCAACATTACTTTGTCATCAAAAGCCAGAATTTTGCGTTTGATTCCTTCACCAACTACTTCCCACTCTATTTCATCTCCTTTTATAAATTCTTTGCTTGTTCCGAAACTCTTCATATCTGTTTTTAATTGAATTTGTATAAAAATATTGTTTTAAAACGATTGCTTCTAAAGTAAATTTTTAGAAATAAAATCACAACTTGTTTTAATAGAATCAAAAGCACTAGGAATATAATTATTCTCTTGCTCTACAAAAAAATGCTTCATTCCCGATTGTTTAGCTTCTTTAAAAATGGTCTTAAAATCAATTGATCCTGAACCAATTTCTGTGTTCAAAGCAGGATTTAATTTGTCCATATCTTTTACATGCCACATTTTAAAACGTCCTGGATTTTCCTTAAATAATTGAATTGGATCATTTCCAGAGCGAACAACCCAATATAAATCTAACTCAAAATAGACTAAATCTTTATCAGTTTCCTTCAATAAAATTTCATATCCTGTAATTCCATCGTGTTTTTGAAACTCAAAATCATGATTGTGATACGCCAATTTTAAACCTGCCTTATGGCACATTTTAGCCGCTTCATTTAATCGTTTTGCAATAACTATATAATCTTTTCTAAGCGATTCATCAATCCATGGAATTGTCAGATATTCACTTTTCAAAATTGTAGCGGCTTCAATTGCTGCTTTCAATTCTGTTGTGTTTCCATCAGCCAAAAAACTTCCTAAATTATAATGCCCACTTACGGCTTTAAGTCCGTTTTGATCGAGTATTTTTTTCAATTCAATTGGAGACAATCCCCAAAACTGATCTTTTATAGAAAAACCATATGTTTCAACAGTTGTGAATCCTGCAGCTGCAACTTTTGCTAAGGTCGATTTCACATCTTTAGAAAGTTCATCTCTTAAAGTGTACAATTGTAAACCTATTTCTTTTTTATCCATAGTAAATACTAATGATGGCAAGGCTAAAACTGCTGTTGCAGCCAAACTGGTGTTGATTATAAAGTTTCTTCTTGTGACCATATGTTATTTGAAACGAGAAAATTAATTACTAAAATTGATTTTCGAAATTAGCTATAAACTTTTGAAGCGCAATATCCGTTTCTACATTTGTAATTTTTCCTTCTTCATTAATTTTCCCACGAATGCCTTGTATTAAAAGCTTTGTATTCCCTTCTAGTTTAGCTTCAAGCGTTTTCATTATTAAAATTAACTGTTCGTGCGCCATTTCTCCAGAAGCAGAAGCTGTTATTAATCCTGTATTTTTATTCGAAAAAATAGTAGTCGAAACACACCAGTCTAAAGCATTTTTTAAACTTCCCGGTAAACTGAAAACATATTCAGGCGTGCAAATTATAACTCCGTCAGCCGAAATAATTTTATTTCTAAAAACTTCAACTTCTTTTGGCGGATTCTCTTTATCTAAATCCGGATTAAAATGAGGAATTTCAGCCAAATCTTCGAAAATTTCAACCTCAAATGAATCTTTAATATGTTCTGAAATAAATTTTAGAATTTTATAATTACTCGAGTTATTTCTCGTGCTTCCTGTTATAGCAAGAATTTTTACTTTTTCCATTTTTCATTTATTGAATAACTTCTAGATCTTTTTTCATCAAATCAAATTCGTCATGTAAGTTATTCCTTTTAAAATATTTTTCTAAATCAGTTAATCGCTTTTTATTATCATATGGAATACAGGAATTCAATTTTCGTTGACAAACAGAACATAATCTTATCGAATGCCTGTCTGTTTCATCCATACTATTGGTGCCATTCATAACACAATTTGCGTTTATACAATGATGCAAACCAAACATATGTCCAATTTCGTGAGAGCTTATTTTGAGCAATCGTGACAAACACAGATTAAAATTTTCAGTTGTTAATTTCCCGTCCTGTAATCTGTAAATAGAACTCACGCCAACTTTATCACGATAAGAAGCCAAACCAAAAACATAATTCCATTCCGGTTTAGGATACAAATCAAGTTCCGAAAGTCCCATTAAAGCAATTCTGTTTACTGGTTCTTCCTCTTTTAAAACATCATTTAAAAGATAACCCGCCAATAACTGTTCATGATCAGACATCATTCTTCTGGAAGAATTTGGAACTACATCATTTGAAATAGGCTCTAAAGTTTTTGTTCTTAATTGAAAGTAAATTTCTAAATATTCATTGGTAAGCTGAATTTGTTTCTTTTGCAAAGAAGTAAAATTCCCAATCGGTCTTATGTAAATAATATTCGCGTCTTTTGTTGGAACGATATGATTGGACCTGAAATATTGCTCAAAAGTTTGCCCTTTTTCTTTACGAGAATGCAACCAATCTCCATAAATAGCTTTAGGTAATTGAACATCATTACTTTTGATTTGCTTAAAATATGGCGCTTCTTCAGGAGTTTCTTTTGGAATCACTCTTGGAGCTACTTTTGTTTTTTCTTTGCTACAAGAACAAAATATTATAAAAATAAGAATAGCTATTTTTCTCATATACTTTTTTGTTAAATATATTGAAAAAACAATTCTAAATTAATTCCTTAAAAATAAACTTTTCATCATAATCTATTTCAAATTTTTCAAGAAAGTCAATATATTCTTCTCTAAAAGTTTTCTTTTTATGATGCGCTTCCTGATTCTGAATATAATTACCTACCGCATTTAGCTGAGATTTACTATATGAAAACGCTCCATATCCTTCTTGCCATTCAAAATGAGATTTTAGTAACTTACTTGTATTAATCCACTTTGAAGAATCTTGTTTGATATTTTTCATCAAATCAGAAATAGATTGTGCAGGTCTTATTCCAATTAAAACATGAATATGATCGGAAACACCATTTATAGCGAGAAGTTTATGATTATTATTTTTGATAATACCTGTAATGTATTTATATAGTTCTTCTTTCCAATCGTTATGTATTATTGCTTGCCTAAATTTTACAGCAAAAACAAAATGAATGTGTATTTGAGTGTATGTATTTGCCATAACGTGTAGTCCCTAACGGGACAATTTTGTGTGAAATATTATTTTTTTTTCTACCGACATTTAGTTCCTAACGGAACATTTTAAATTTTCGGAAAAGTCCTAATTTTTATAATCAATAATTATTGCTAAGATATATTTTTTTTTATAAGAATAAAACTACGAAAAAATTTTCGTTTGATTATAACAAAATCTTACATTATGTAAAAAAGAAAAGATGTTCCGTTAGGAACTAAATGTTGGTAAAAAAATAATCAACACCTACCTTTTGTCCCATAGGGACTACATCTACAAAAACATAGAATAATCAAGAAATGTTCCGCTAGGAACTAAATGTTGGTAGAAAAAAAAATATTCAGCAAGACCATTTTTGTCCCGTAGGGACTACATCTGTAAAAACATAAAATAACCGAGAAATGTTCCGCTAGGAACTAAATGTTGGTAAAAAACAATATTCAATATGACCATTTTGTCCCGTAGGGACTACACGAATAAAAACAAGGAATAATTTCCAATACAATATCCATTAAAAATTCTACATACCATAAAGAATGTTCCATTAGGAACTAAATGTTGGTGAAAAAATTACTCAACACCTGCCTTTTGTCCCGTAGGGACTACATAAAAAACAAAGAAATAATCAAGAAATGTTCCGCTAGGAACTAAATATTGGTAGAAAACAATATTCAGCAAGACCATTTTGTCCCGTTAGGGACTAGACTATTATAGATCCGAATCTATTTCTTAGTTGTATCTGCTTCAAAATTATCGAAATACGTAAAATCTTTGGTAATTAATCCGTTGTCAATTGTGAAAATAGTACAAATAGGTAGTTCTAATTTTGAATTATCGGGCGCAGTTCCAGTCGAAATAAACTCTACAATAATATGATTTTCTCCAGACGGATAGATCTGAATTACTTTATCATGCAAATCCGGAAATATTTCATTTAGCTTAGCATATTTATCTTCCGTTTGCTTGCGTGATTGCTTTACAATTCCTTTTCCAAAAGATGGATCTTTGAATTCTGCCGTTTCAGTATACATTTCCGACATCTTTTTCCAATCATGATTATTAAAATAATCAAAGTATTGTTTTATCAATTTTTCATTCCGACTAGTATCTATCATTTTTGATTGATTTTGGTTATTACAGGAAATAAAAACAAAAACTGCAACAACGATTATTATTTTTCTCATGTTATTTTGGTTTTAAATTATTCTAAAAACATTTTAAATATACTAAAATTACTCCAAAACTCACAACAACAATAATTTCATTAAACTGATTTTAAACAAATTAAGAAAAGACATCTGGATTTTTGCAAATTTTAAGAAAGCGATTATTTCAATTTTAAAATCTTAAAATTCTCAAATATTAACTTTGTATCTTTGCCGCTTAGAACTATTTGAAGAAAAAAAATGCGAATTGATATTATAACGATTTTGCCGGAATTATTAAAAAGTCCGTTTGAGGCTTCGATCATGAAACGTGCCATAGACAAAGGTCTGGTTGAAGTTCATTTTCATAATTTACGTGATTATACTACGAACAAACAAAAAAGTGTCGACGATTATCCTTTTGGAGGAGGTGCCGGAATGGTTATGACTGTTCAGCCAATTGACGCTTGTATCACACATTTGAAAAGCGAACGTGAATACGACGAGATCATTTATATGTCACCAGACGGAGAAACCTTAAACCAAAAAATGGCGAATACAATGTCGATGTACGAAAACATTATCATTTTATGCGGACATTATAAAGGTGTAGATCAGCGTGTTCGTGATCATTTTATTACCAAAGAAATTTCGATTGGTGATTACGTATTATCTGGCGGAGAATTAGGCGCTTTAGTTTTATCAGATGCTTTAATTCGATTAATCCCTGGTGTTTTAAGTGATGAAACTTCAGCATTGACAGATAGTTTTCAGGATAATTTACTTTCAGGACCTATATATACAAGACCTGCAGATTATAAAGGATGGAAAGTTCCTGAAGTTTTAACAAGCGGTCACTTTGCTAAAATCGACAAATGGCGCGAGGATATGGCATTTGAACATACAAAAAACAGACGTCCGGATTTGCTTGAAGGACATTAGGAGAGTTTTCAGTTTTCAGTCTCAGTATTCAGTCTCAACATTCTGAATACTGAGACTGAAAACTGTGACTAAATACCGCGACTGAAAACTGGATAAAAAATGAATCTAAAGCACATTTATAATACCAGAAACTATATTGAGATGCATTACAATCAAATCATCTCAATAAATTCTCTTGAGGATATTTCCAGTTATTCTTATCGAAATTTGCAGCGTGTTTTTTATTCTTTATTTAAAGAAACAATTGGCGCTTATCAAACCCGATTGAAAATAGAAAACGGCTATAAAAAGCTTTTATATTCAAATGCGCCAATTTCTGATATTGCTCTTGAAGTAGGATTTGCCGACGTGCAATCCTTTTCGAAAACTTTCAAAAAACATTTCAATTTTTCTCCTTCAATTGCTCGAAATCAAAAAGAACTTTTACTAAACGACGTTCATCCGCAACAAACTATTTCTCCTATTTCAGAACCCGAAATTCTTTTTATTCCCGAAAAAACAGTTTATTATTCCAGTTGCAAAACTTCGTATATCAATCCGGAAATAGAAACTCTTTGGGATACTTTATTACAAAATGAATTTTCTGAACCTATTACAGATTTCTTTGGTATTATAACAGATGATATTGTGATTACCGAAAAAACAAAATGTACTTACGAAGCTTGCATTACAACTGAAGCAATCCTTAAAAACCTTCCGATAAAAAAGATTTTTGGAGGTCAATACGCCCGTTTTTTTCATCACGGATGTTACGAAACCTTAGAAGAAACCTATCAACAAATCTTTGGAAAATGGTTTTTAAACAACAATATTGAGTTTTCGCATTTGCCTGTAATTGAACAATATATTATAAACAACGGAAATTGTGACAATCCATCTGATTATCTTACGGCGATTTTTATTCCTCTTCTTTAATTTGTCCATTTTGGACAACTGCACAATTATACTTTAGAAATACATTTGTACTGTCAAAATACCGGTATCAAATGACACTAAACATTTAATTAACAACAACTAAGATGAAAAAAATATTTCTAACCTTATTATTATTGCCATTATTCTCCTCTTGTCAACAAGACGAAGCAATAGCAAAACCGGATGAATCACGCAAAACCGAAATTATGTATACAATGCCCGAAGAATCGGCACCACACGAAGGAACCTGGCTGCAATGGCCGCATCAATATCAATACGGAATTGATTATAGAAATGATTTGGATGCGACGTGGATCACGATGACTAAATCATTGGCAACAAGCGAAAAAGTACATATTATTGCTTACGATATTACTGAAAAAAACAGAATTACTACATTATTAAAAAATGCAGGCATTTCTTTATCTTCAATTGAATTCAAAATTTTCAAAACCGATGATGTTTGGGTAAGAGATAATGGTCCTATTTATGTCAAAGACAACAACAATCAATTGGTAATTCAGGATTGGGGATTTAATGGCTGGGGCAAAAAGGCTGCTTTCAAGAATTGCAACACTATTCCTTTGCAAATTGCAAAAGATCAAAAAACAACTGTTGTAGATTTAAACGCTGTAATGATCAACGAAGGCGGAGCAGTAGAAATAGACGGAAACGGTTCTATGTTGGCTGCAAAAAGTGCAATTCTAAATTCGAATCGTAATCCCGGAATGACACAACAACAAGCCGAAGCAAATTTTAAAAAATATTTGGGAATAACACATTTTATTTGGCTTAACGGAAAAGCAGGAAGAGAAATTACAGACATGCACATTGATGGTTTTGCACGTTTTGGCAACACAAACACAATCGTAACCATGAATGAAAACGATTTGTTGTATTGGGAAGTTCCCGAAACCGATATTGATACACTTTACGATGCAAAAGACAAAAACGGCAAAAACTACACTTTTGTAAAACTGCCATTGTCCAAAAATGATGTCGTAACAACTTATGGCAAAAAACTAGGATATAAAGGTTCTTACGTAAACTATTATATAGGAAATACCGTTGTTCTGGTTCCTAATTATAATGATCCAAACGACGCCATTGCAAATCAATTGATTCAGAGTTTATATCCTACCAGAAAAGTAATTGGAATCGATGTTCGCAATTTATACGCAAATGGAGGAATGATTCATTGCGTAACGCAACAACAACCGAAATAAGTTTTCAGTTTTCAGTCGCAGTATTCAATATTCAGTCGCAGTGTTCTCTATGATAAAAGCGAGACTCAAAACTGTGACCGCAAACTGAGACTGAATACTGAAAACTGAGACTGCGACTACAGTCTAATCCTCAATTTATCAACAACTTAAAATAATTTATAATTTACAATTTATAATTCATAATTATTTTCTACATTTGCACCCGAATTAGACTAACCTCTGGCGAGATCCGTGAATGTTACTCTATATAAAAACCATAATTACAAGATATCATGGCAGATTTAATGAAATTCGTTCAAAACGAATTAGTTGCTAAAAAAGATTTCCCTGTTTTCGGAGCTGGAGATACTATCACAGTTTTCTACGAAATTAAAGAGGGTGAAAAAACAAGAACTCAGTTTTTCAAAGGAGTTGTTATTCAAAGAAGAGGTTCTGGTAACACAGAAACTTTTACTATCCGTAAAATGTCAGGTGCAATTGGAGTTGAGCGTATCTTCCCAGTAAACTTACCAGCTTTACAGAAAATTGAAATCAACAAAAAAGGAGCTGTACGTAGAGCTAGAATTTTCTACTTCAGAGAACTTACTGGTAAAAAAGCTAAGATTAAAGATAAAAGAAGATAATCATTTATCTCTTTGTTACAAAAAAGCTCGTTTCATTTATTTGAAACGAGTTTTTTTTGTGCCTGATTTTTTTAAATATCATGATTTTTTTCAGGAGCTAATCCCGCTATCCATTTCAATCTTTTGTGCCGAACCCCGGCACAAAAGGATTTCCACTTCTATCGGGGCTAGGGCAATCATTTTCATAGAAGCTTTTAGTTTACGCCAAACCTGTTAGGTTTTAAAAACCTAACAGGTTTCTCAGATTGTGCGACATACATTATTTCAACGGATTAAAATCCGTTGCTACAAAATAGATCGTTCCTCCGGAACTTTGTATAAAGAGCCTTCGGCTCGATTTATTTTGTAGGGATGGATTTTAATCCATCCACCTCGACGGAATGTTTTAAGCATTTGTGTCATTTCGACGGAGGAGAAATCACACTAGAAACTCTGCAATCAAAATCGCCAATCTTTGTCGAGTTTCTTGCGAAGATTTCTCTCCCGAAGTCTCGGGATCGAAATGACAAATTAAACGAAAAATGCTTGTTTACGTCAAACCCGACAGGTTTTAAAAACCTGTCGGGTTTATAAGATTGTGGCGATAATTGCGCTTATTAAACAAAAAGTTCTAATGAAACCGTTTGCGTGAGGGATAGAAGCGGATAGCCCACAGCCTGACGAAGGAAGTGCGAGGACTTGTAGCGGATAGCCCGACCCGCCTTTTTCGGCGGGACACGCCCAAAATAAAAAAACCGATACTCATAAGCATCGGTTTGTATTTTAAGGAAAATTGGTTTTCTATTTTTTTAATAGTTTTTCCAAATATTCGATTTTGTCTTTTTCGGATTGTAGCAAACGCTCGTAAAGCTTTTCTTTTTCTTGGAAAGTTTCAATTAATTTATCTAAAGGATTGAAAGTACAATTATTATTATGTCCCAAATGACCGTTATTGATACTATTATCGTGGAAAGTATTAAAATAGCTAATCATATTTTCTTCTGAAAAATTTTTAATTGCTTCTACACTTACTCCCAAAGCTTTTGCAATATCTGCCAATTTTTCTTCCTCTACAGTTTCACTGTTTTCAATAGCCGAAATAGTTTGCTGGCTAATGCCTAAAGCCTGCGCCAAAGCTTCTTGCTTCATATCACGAAGTTCACGAATACGGCTAATTTTTCGCCCTATATGATTTGGTTTTGTAAGTGTGCTCATAATTCAAAGATAATGATTAAGCGTAATATTAAACAACAAGTAAAAAACATATTAAACATTGTATCTTACATTTGTGATATGTCTGTTGCTTTCAGCTCAAAAATACAACTTTTCATACAAAAAAAGTTAAAACTAAAATGATTTTATAGAACTGTAATATTTTCGTTTTTCGAAATGTTGAGCTTTTACTTCTGATTCATCAAAACTGTAATTTTTTAATACCAAAATCACCAATTTAGCAATTAAATGAGCCCGAAATAACAATCTGATAATTTCAGCATTTCTCATGAAAACTACACCGTTTTCGGACTGATTTTATTATATTTGCTCCGCTCATTTTGAGCCGACTATACCTTTACATCGCTTAATCTCGGCGATACGATTATAAAAAAAAAAAAGAAATGACACAGAATTCAAAAATCTATTACACCTTAACTGATGAGGCGCCATTATTAGCGACTTATTCTTTTTTACCTATTGTTCAAGCATTTACTGCTACGGCTGGTATTGCTATTGAAACTAGAGACATCTCTTTAGCAGGTAGAATTTTATCGAATTTTCCTGAGTTTTTAACTGATGATCAAAAAACGGGAGATGCTTTGGCTGAACTTGGTCAATTAGCAACACAACCTGAAGCTAATATCATCAAATTACCAAACATTTCGGCATCTGTACCACAATTAAAAGCTGCAATTGCTGAATTACAATCTCATGGATACAAAATTCCTAATTATCCGGAAGATCCTCAAAATGATGCAGAAAAAGATGCTAAAGCAAAATACGCTAAAGTTTTAGGTTCTGCAGTAAATCCTGTTTTACGTGAAGGTAACTCTGATCGTAGAGCGCCAAGAGCAGTTAAGAACTTTGCAAAAGCAAATCCACACTCAATGGGTGCTTGGTCTGCTGACTCAAAAACTAAAGTTGCTTCTATGCCAAACGGTGATTTCTACGGAAGTGAAAAATCGCTTACTGTTGCTGAAGCTAATGATGTAAAAATCGAATTTGTTGCAAAAGACGGTACAACTACTGTTCTTAAAGCAAGTACTCCGCTTAAAGCTGGTGAAATAATTGATAGTTCTGTTTTGAACTTACACGCTTTAAAAACTTTCGTGGCAACTGCAATTGCTGATGCTAAAAAAGAAGGTGTTTTACTTTCTGTGCACTTAAAAGCTACAATGATGAAAGTTTCAGATCCAATTATCTTTGGCGCTATCGTTGAAGTATATTTTGCTGATCTTTTCAAAAAATACGAAACTTTATTTGCTGAATTAAACATTGATACAAGAAACGGTTTAGGTGATATCTACGCAAAAATTGCCGGAAGACCTGAACAAGCTGAAGTTGAAGCTGATATAACAAAAGCTATCGAAAACGGACCAGCTCTTGCAATGGTAAATTCTGATAAAGGAATTACAAACTTACACGTTCCGTCTGACGTTATTGTTGATGCTTCTATGCCGGCAATGATTCGTACTTCTGGACAGATGTATAATAAAGAAGGAAAACAACAAGATACACTTGCTGTAATTCCAGACCGTTCTTATGCTGGAATTTATACTGCAACAATTGATTTCTGTAAAAAACACGGTGCTTTTGATCCTAAAACAATGGGAAGTGTTCCTAACGTAGGTTTGATGGCTCAAAAAGCTGAAGAATACGGATCTCACGATAAAACTTTCCAAATGAAAGCTGACGGAGTTGTTCGTGTTGTTGATAATAAAGGAACAGTTTTAATGGAGCAAAACGTTGAGGCAAATGACATTTTCAGAATGTGTCAGGCTAAAGACGCTCCAATTCAAGACTGGGTTAAACTTGCTGTAAACAGAGCTCGTTTGTCTGATACTCCTGCTGTTTTCTGGTTAGACGAAAACAGAGCGCATGATAGAGAATTGATTGCAAAAGTTCAAAAATATTTAAAAGATCACAATACAACTAATCTTGATATTCGTATTTTAAATCCTGTTGCTGCAACTGAATTTACTTTAGACAGAATCATCAAAGGATTAGATACTATCTCTGTAACAGGAAACGTTTTACGTGATTATTTAACTGACTTATTCCCTATTTTAGAATTAGGAACTTCGGCTAAAATGTTATCTATCGTTCCGTTAATGAATGGTGGTGGATTGTTCGAAACTGGTGCTGGAGGATCTGCTCCAAAACACGTTGAGCAATTTACAGAAGAAGGATATTTACGTTGGGATTCATTAGGAGAATTTTTAGCTCTTGGTGCATCTTTAGAGCATTTAGGACAAACTTTAGACAATTCTAAAGCAATTGTTTTATCTGAAACTCTTGACGAAGCAAACGATAAATTCCTTGCAAACGATAAATCTCCAGCTCGTAAAGTTGGTCAGATTGATAACCGTGGTTCTCACTTTTACCTTGCTTTTTATTGGGCACAAGCTCTTGCAGCTCAAAATAAAGATGCAGAATTGAAAGCTATCTTTACTCCAATTGCAGCTCAATTTGAAGCTAACGAAGCTAAAATCGATGCTGAATTAATTGGTGCACAAGGAAAACCTCAAACTCTTGGTGGTTATTACCAACCAACTCCTGAGTTAGTGAGCAAAGCAATGCGTCCAAGTGCAACATTTAATGCAATTATCGCTGAAATAAAATAGAGACGCACTGCTGTGCGCCTCTACAATGCGCCTCTACGATACATTATAAAGATAAAAAAGACAACTTTAAAAGGTTGTCTTTTTTTGTTTATACTTGTAGGATTATAAAAAATTATTACGATTATCTTATGCTAAATAACAAATAAAGCACTGAGAATCTATCACAAAAAGAAATTATTCTTAACTTATCTTTAACAAAAGTTACGTCGTTATATTTAGCAAGAATTATTAACTATGTGTTTCAAAACCAAGACAATGATTAATAAAAAAATTGGGTTTCTTTTTATTCTGCTCTTAACGACTTTTATATCATTCTCTCAGGAAAAATTTACCTTAAGCGGTACTATAACGGATTATAAAAATAACGAAACCTTAATTGGCGTAAACATTTATATTCCGGCTTTAAAAATTGGAACAACAACCAATGAATACGGTTTTTATTCGCTTACTGTTCCCAAAGGCGAACATGAAATCGAGATAAGTTATGTAGGTTATCAAACCATTCAGAAAACCATTATTCTAAATCAAAATACTAAAAGCAATTTTTCAATTAATGAAAGCGGCGAAGAACTTCAGGAAGTTGTAATTACAGACAACAAAAGAAAGATCAATATCAAATCGCCGGAAATGAGCACCAATAAACTTTCTATTGCGACAATCAAGAGAATGCCGGTTGTAATGGGCGAAGTCGATGTTTTGAAATCGATTTTGTTGCTTCCAGGAGTTACAAATGCTGGTGAAGGCGCTTCAGGATTCAATGTTCGCGGCGGCGGCGCAGATCAGAATCTGATTTTATTAGACGAAGCTACTATTTTTAATTCTTCGCACGTTTTTGGTTTTTTCTCTGTTTTTAATCCCGATGCTATTAAGGATTTAAAATTGTATAAAGGCGGAATTCCTGCTCGCTATGGCGGAAGAGCTTCTTCTGTTTTAGATATTTATCAGAAAGACGGAAACAGTAAAGAATTTCATGTAAATGGAGGAATTGGTCTGGTTTCCAGCCGTCTTCTTGCCGAAGGACCTTTGGTAAAAGATAAAGGTTCGTTCTTAATTGGCGGAAGAGCTTCTTACGCACATTTGTTCTTGAAACTATCTGAAAAGAACAAAGACAATGCCGCTTATTTTTATGATTTAAATACTAAATTAAGTTATAAACTAAACGACAATAACAGTTTGTATTTATCGGGTTATTTTGGTCGTGATGTTTTTAGTCTGAACAAAAGTTTCACCAATACTTACGGAAATTCAACCTTAAACCTGCGTTGGAATCATTTATATAACGATAAATTATTTGCCAATTTATCTTTAATATATAGCGATTACTATTACGGACTTGACTTAAATTTTGTAGGCTTTAAATGGGATTCGGGAATTAAAAATTACAATATTAAGTATGACTTCAAAAACTACATTTCAGATAAGTTCAAATTGAATTATGGCTTAAGCGGAATTTACTACGAATTCAATCCGGGAACGATTAAACCTACTAATCTTAAATCGGGGATTAATCCTGATCAATTAGATAAAAAATACGCTTTTGAACCTTCACTTTATATTGAAGCAGAAAATCAGCTTTCGAAAAAAATAACAGTTTCATACGGATTACGTTATAGTTTGTTTTATCGTTTAGGAGAATCAACCATTAATTATTACGATAATAATGAACCTGTAGTTTTCGATACAGACATGCAGATTTATGAGAAAGGGATTCCAACGTCGACTAAATATTTTGGTAAAAACAAAGTCATTCAAAACTATAATAATTTAGAACCAAGATTTGCCGTTTCCTATCAGCTTAACGATGATCAGTCGATCAAAGCCAGTTACAATCGAATGGCGCAATATCTTCAGTTAATATCAAATACCTCATCTCCTACTCCGCTTGATGTCTGGATGCCAAGTGATAATTACATCAAACCACAAATTGCTGATCAGGTTGCATTGGGTTATTTCAGAAACTTCAACAATGGCGCTTATTCGCTTGAAGTAGAAACTTATTATAAAAAAATTCAAAATAGGCTCGATTATATTGATGGCGCTGATTTAATTGCAAACGACGCCATCGAACAAGTAATTCTAAACGGCCGAATGCGCGCTTATGGTTTGGAAATTATGCTAAAGAAAAACGAAGGTAAATTCAACGGATGGATTTCATACACATTGTCAAAATCCCAGCAACAAACTCCGGGAAGAACTCCAGAAGAAACGGGAATCAATAATGGTCAATGGTACAGTTCTGCTTATGATAAAACACACAATCTGGCGATAACATCTGCCTATAATCTGAATGAAAAATGGTCTTTTGGAGCTAACTTTGCTTTACAATCAGGTCAACCAGTTACGTATCCAAACGCACAATATGAATATCTAGGAATTACGGTTCCAAGTTATGGATTACGAAATGAAAACCGTTTGCCCGCATATCATCACTTAGACGTTTCGGCAACTTTGACGCCCCGAACAAACAAAGACAGAAACTGGAAAGGCGAATGGGTTTTTAGCATTTACAACCTTTACAATCGCCATAATGCAGCGTCGATAAATTTCCGTCAGAATATTGACACAGGCGCAAATGAAGCCGTACAAACATCAATTTTTGGGATTGTGCCAGCTGTTAGTTATAATTTTAAATTTTAAAAAATATTTTCTTTCAAAGAAATAAAAGATATACTATGAAAAAAGTAACTTTATTAATCGCATTTTTTATATCACTTTTCTTCACAAGTTGCGAAGAAGTTGTAGATGTAAATCTGGATACAGCGCCGTCAAAATTAGTAATTGAAGCCGCTATTAATTGGGAAAAAGGAACAGCCGGAAACCAACAAGTTATCAAACTAACCACTACAACAGGTTATTTTGAAAGCAAAATTCCAGTCATTACCGGAGCGACAGTTTATATCCGAAACAGCACAAACCAACAATTTAATTTTAACGAAGTTCCTAAGACCGGTCGATATGTTTGTACAACTTTCAAACCTAAGATTGACGAGCAATATACACTGACCGTAATTAGCAAAGAAAATACTTATACAGCCACCGAAACCCTTAAATCAGTCGCTCCAATAACAAGAATAGAACAAAATAATGAAGGCGGAATTACAGGAACAGATATTGAAATTAGAGCCTATTATAATGATCCGGGTGACGCAGACAATTACTATCTTTACAAATATTTATATTCTAATAAAGTAACGTCAACGTATTATGCTGATGAAGATAAATTCTATCAGGGAAATGAATTTTTCAGTAAATCAAATGACGACGATTTAGAAGTTGGAAATACGATTGAAATTACCCATTTCGGAATTTCAAAACAATATTATAATTACATGACTATTTTGGTCAGCATTGCAGGAAGTAATGTTGGAGGACCATTTCAGTCACCGCCAGCAACAGTAAAAGGAAACATTATCAATACAACCGATAAAGAAAATTATCCTTTAGGATATTTTTCACTTTGCGAAACCGTTACAAAAAAATACAAAATCGAATAATTAAGGAAGAAAAAATGGAAGCCCAAATCAAAATTTTTATCGAAAAAAAACTTATGGGTAAACACATCGATATGTCGTTTATAGAAAATAAAACTTTTCAGTTATGGAGTAGTTTTATGCCAAGAAAAAAAGACATTAAAAATTCGGTCGATTCGAATTTATACTCTCTTGAAGTTTTTCCGGTTGGGCATTTTGACAATTTCGAACCCAGTAATGCATTCCAGAAATGGGCAGCGGTAGAAGTTTCTGATTTTGATCATATTCCAAAAGAAATGGAAACTCTAATAATTCCCACCGGATTATATGCTGTTTTTATCCATAAAGGTCCACAAAGTGAAGGACATAAAACCTATCATTCTATTTTTGTCGAATGGCTTCCAAATTCTGAATATACCATTGACGAAAGACCACATTTTGCCGTAATGGATGAAAAATATAAAAAAGACGATCCTGACTCTGAAGAAGAAATCTGGATTCCGATAAAAAACAAAAATTAAAAACATCATGCTAATCGAAACCTTAAAATCGCTTTTTGACCGAGATCTCAACAAATTAAAACTCGAAATAGAATCGTATCAAAACGAAAATCAGATTTGGGCAATTGACAAACAAGTTTCCAATTCTGCCGGAAATCTTTGTTTGCACCTTATCGGAAACATCAATCTTTTTATCGGAAATCAAATTGGCAAAACAGATTATGTCAGAGATCGACCTTTAGAATTTTCCTTGAAAAACGTCCCAAAAGCTGAATTAATCGCCAAAATAGACGATACAATTCTGGTTGTAGACCAAGCACTTGATACATTATCTATTTTTGATTTAGAAGAAATTTATCCCATGATTGTTTTCGAAAAAGAAATGACAACAGGCTTTTTTCTAGTACATCTTTCTACACATTTAGCCTATCATTTAGGTCAAATTAATTATCATAGAAGATTGCTAGATTAGATAGTTTTCAGTCTCACTTTTCAGTCTCACTTTACCGCAACTGAGACTGAAAACTGTAAACTGAGACTGAGACTAAAAAAACTCTCAACATATGTAAAGGCATAAGAATTAGAATTAAATAACCTTTGTCAATATTTAATTCTAATTTTTAAAACATGAAACCTTTACTTTTCACCATCTTTTTACTTTCTACATTTGCTATAAAAGCGCAAACATTCAAAAATCCTGCGTCACTATTCGATCCAACTCCATATGGATTTAACCACGCTTCATCAGTTAAAACTCCGGGAGAATTTGTTTACATTTCCGGACAAAGCGGCGGATTAGGAAAAGAACACAAATTAAGCAACGACTTTAGAGAACAAACACAAATTGTCTTAAAAAACATCGTAACAGTTCTCGAAAGTTATAATCTAAAACCGGAAAATGTTATGAAAATAACAATTCTAATAGTTGATCATTCCCCTGAAAAACTTAAAATCTGGGAAGAAGAAATAAGCAAAGTTTGGAAAGACAAGCCATTTCCGGCAAGCACATTAATTCCCGTTTCAAAACTTGCCATCGACGGAATGTTAATCGAAGTAGACGCAACAGCTTTTAAAGCAAAAAAATAGTTATTTATTTTCACCATTAAGATATTAAGGTTCATTAAGAATACTAATCTAAAAGTTATAAAAGCAAAGTATAAAATCTTTTTAATCTTAATAATCTATGGCAAAAAAGTCAACAGCAAAAAGCTTAATTTTTCTTAATATCTTAATGGTAAAAACATTTAAAACTCTTTTTAATTTTAAAATCCGTGGTAAAAAAATCTAAAATCTAAAATCTAACCTCTAAAATCTTATCCTTTCGTACATTTGCACCACACTTCAAATCAAGAATCATAATGTCTTCACACCATATCGTACGCGACGACCAGGAACCAGCCTTAATTATTGCCAACGGAGCAGCATGCAATCCAGAATTATTAGGTCAATTGTTAGAATGGTCGCCATTGGTGGTTGTACTCGATTCAGCAATCGAAAGAGTAATCGAATTAGACATAAAAGTCGACGTACTTCTGGGAGATTTTGATCGTGGTTTTGATCCCGAAATTTACAAAACATCACAATATCCAATCGAAATTGTGCATACGCCGGACCAAAACAAAACCGACTTAGAGAAAGCATTTGATTATCTAATCGAAAGAAAAATCCCTGCCGTAAACGTAGTTTGGGCAACCGGAAAACGCGCAGATCATACCATTACAAATCTTACTAATATTGTTCGTTACCGTAATTTAATCAAGATTGTAATTCTCGACGATCATTCCAAAATCTTTCTATTACCCAACAAATTCGAGAAATGGTACACCGCCAAAACACCAATTTCCCTGATTCCAATTGGCGTTGTAAACGGTATTAATTCCATCAATTTAGAATATCCATTGCAAAATGACACCTTGACAATTGGCTACAGAACCGGCAGTAGCAATTCTGTTGCCCAAGACGGTTTAGTCACAATCACCCACACTGATGGCGATTTATTACTAATGGAATGCATGGATTAACAAATTGATTTCACTAAGATTGGAATTTGGAATTTTACTATTGTCGTTCTGATCAAAGTCGAAGAGTCAGGAGCTATTTCCTGCTGTCCACTATATCTTTTCCTGGCTAAAGGAGCCAGAAAAAGGATGCCGTTCCCATCAGGGCTAGAGCAATCATTTCTATAATACCTCTTTCCTCCAAAAGGAATGACTATCTTTGCACGGAAATTCAGAAAAATGAAAGAAATAGACAATTCCGAAAAAAGTATATTACATCCTAGAAATCTTCATCGTTCCCGTTATGATTTCGAACTTCTTATTGCGAATTGTCCTGAATTAAAATCTCAAGTCGCCGTAAACGTTCACGGAATTGAAACCATAGATTTCAGTAATCCAATTTCGGTAAAATTGCTCAACAAAGCATTATTACAAACCTATTACGACATTCGAAACTGGGATATTCCTAAAAATTATCTTTGCCCTCCAATTCCCGGAAGAGCAGATTATATTCATTATCTAGCCGATTTATTAGCACAAACTAATAACGGAATGATTCCTCAAGGTTCATCAGTTTTAGGATTAGATATAGGAACCGGCGCGAACTGTATTTATCCAATTCTAGGAAATTCAATTTACGACTGGAGTTTTGTGGGTACAGATATCGACGAAAAAGCAATCGAAAATTGCAGTAAAATCATCGAAGCAAACCCACAATTGATTGACGCAATAAGTTTACAACAACAAACGGAATCCCGCTTTATTTTCAAAAATATTATTACGCCGGAAGATCGTTTTACCTTCACGATGTGTAATCCGCCTTTTCATTCTTCTGCCGAAGATGCGAATCAAAGCACCGTTCGTAAAGTTTCGAATTTGAATCCAAAAGAAAAGAAAAAAACAAATCCGGTTCTAAACTTCGGCGGTCACAATGCTGAATTATGGTGTGATGGCGGCGAAATTGGTTTTGTAACCCAAATGATTTACGAAAGTGCAAAATTTGCCATGCAATGTTTGTGGTTCACGACATTGGTTTCAAAAAGAGAGAATTTGTCCAGCATTTATAAAACATTAAATAAAGTAAATGCAGCTTCAATCAAAACAATCGATATGGCTCAAGGCCAAAAAACAAGCCGTGTTGTAGCGTGGACTTTTATGAGCGAAAGTCAGCAAAAATCATTTAAACTTTAAAATTCTGATTTTCAGTATTAAAACTTGATTTTATAATTTGCTTTTGGTAAATTTACTATAAAAGCAATTAATAAATTATGGCTGATTATATTGGTTACCTCGCATCAATTTTTATCGTCGGAGGTTTTCTGTTGAAAGATCTCAGAACAATACGCTTTATTAATCTCTTTGGATGCATCTGTTTTGTGCTTTACGGTATCTTTCTAAAAGATTATAAAGATGTTAGTCAATGGCTTTTACCCGTTATTATTCCAAATGCTATTTTGGCAATCGTACAAATCTATCATTTAACTGTAAAAGATCCTAAGAGATTGTAATTCTGATACTTTAAATCAAAATTTTGATAATTTCTCTCTGTTATTCTCAGTACCTTTAAAAGTAAATTGAATTACATGAGTACGACAAAAATATCCTTTAGAGTTATCTTATTTCTATTACTTGCAAGTTGCGCTTCTTCGAAAAAAGCGAAATTTGAAGATTATGTTTTTAAAACTAAATCAGAAAAGCAAACCTATTTAAGTGCCTATAACAAAGCTTTAAAACTTTGGGATATTCCTTATTCCGAAGAAAATATCAAAACCAGTTTTGGAACCGCACATATTGTAATCGCTGGTCCAAAAACGGGAAAAGACCTGGTTTTACTCCACGGAATGGACGCCAGCTCAACAATGTGGTATCCAAATATTAAAGCTTTGGCCAAAAATCATCACATTTATGCCATTGATTTTTTAATGGAACCTAACAAATCCACATTAACCGCAAAACCACTTTCATCAGACGAAATTGTGCTTTTATACAACGAAATCTTCACACATTATAAATTAAAGAAATTTGACATTGTAGCAGCTTCTCGCGGCGGTTGGATTGCGACATTATTAGCTGTTCAAAAAGAAAATTCAATCGATAAATTAGTTTTACTAAGTCCGGCACAAACCTTCAAGTTTATTGATAAAGTCGGAAAAACTAGTTCAGCATTAATGCTAAAGCTTTTTCCAAGTGAAAAGAAATTCGAAAAAACATTAGAAACCTTTTCTACTCATTCTGAAAAAATTAGTCCTATTTATAAAAAGCAATTTTACCTCGCCAATAAATATGCAAAATCAAATTCAAGTATGCTAAAAATGACACCTTTTTCAGATAAAGAATTAGAATCTGTCAAAAATCCGGTTTTAGTATTAATAGGCGATCACGACGTCATCAATTCTGAAGAAAGTCTGGAACGTGCACAAAAATATTTACCCAATTGCAAAACTAAAATAATCAGAGATGCCGGACATTTTTTATCCATTGATCAATCGAAAATTGTAAATGAAGCGATGGTTGATTTTTTGGAATAGCTCAAATAATATTCATGATTTTTGCCACGAATTTCACGAATTCTCACGAATTAAATTTTAAACGCAATGCAATTAGTGAAAATTCGTGAAATTCGTGGCAACACTTTTTTATCTTTTTTATAGAATTCAAACTTTGTATCTTTACAAAACTAATCTTTTCACTCTTCAAAAATGAATTTCCAAGTATCCTCAGAGTATAGTCCAAAAGGTGATCAGCCGCAAGCTATTGAAAAACTTTCGCAAGGCGTAATAGATGGCGAAAAGTACCAGACTTTATTAGGAGTTACCGGATCCGGAAAAACATTTACCGTTGCCAATGTTATTCAGGAAGTTCAAAGACCAACCTTGGTTTTGGCGCATAATAAAACTTTAGCAGCGCAGTTATATTCTGAGTTCAAACAATTTTTCCCCAATAATGCGGTCGAATATTTCGTTTCGTACTACGATTATTACCAGCCCGAAGCTTTCATGCCTGTAACAGGAGTTTTCATTGAAAAAGATTTATCTATCAACGAAGAGCTCGAAAAGATGCGTCTAAGCACTACTTCTTCCCTACTTTCCGGGCGTCGTGATGTTTTGGTTGTTGCTTCTGTTTCCTGTTTATATGGTATTGGAAATCCGGTTGAATTTAAGAAAAACGTAATCGAAATTTTCAGAGATCAGGTTATTTCGAGAACTAAATTACTACACAGTTTAGTACAAAGTTTATACGCCAGAACTGAGGCCGATTTTAATCCCGGAACTTTTAGAATAAAAGGTGACATTGTAGAAGTATATCCAAGTTATGCCGATGATGCTTATAGAATTCACTTTTTTGGAGACGAAATCGAAGAAATAGAATCTTTTGATGTAAAAACTTCTCAGGTTATTGAAAAATATAAACGACTTACCATTTATCCTGCCAATATGTTTGTGACTTCACCCGAAGTTCTTCAAGGCGCTATTTGGGAAATTCAGCAAGATTTGGTCAAACAAGTTGATTATTTTAAGGAAATAGGAAAACATCTCGAAGCCAAACGTCTGGAAGAACGTACCAATTTTGACTTAGAAATGATCCGAGAATTAGGATATTGCTCCGGAATCGAAAATTACTCAAGATATCTTGACGGAAGACAAGCCGGAACAAGACCTTTTTGTTTATTAGATTATTTCCCAAGTGATTATCTTATGATTGTAGATGAAAGTCACGTAACCGTTTCTCAGGTTCACGCCATGTATGGAGGTGACAGAAGCCGTAAAGAAAATCTGGTTGAATACGGTTTCCGTTTACCGGCCGCAATGGACAACAGGCCTTTGAAATTTGAGGAGTTTGAAGCCATACAAAATCAGGTAATTTATGTATCTGCAACTCCGGCTGATTACGAATTACAAAAAACAGATGGTATTTATGTCGAACAAATTATACGCCCAACAGGATTATTAGATCCAATTATCGAAGTACGCCCAAGTTTGAATCAAATTGATGATTTAATTGAGGAAATTCAGGTGCGTTGCGAATTAGACGAAAGAGTTTTAGTAACTACGTTGACCAAAAGAATGGCCGAAGAACTGGCAAAATATTTAACCAAAGTAAACATTCGTTGTCGTTATATACATTCTGAAGTAGATACGCTGGAACGCATCGAAATCATGCAAGATTTACGAAAAGGTATTTTTGATGTTCTTATTGGAGTTAACTTACTTCGTGAAGGACTTGATTTACCAGAGGTTTCGCTTGTTGCAATTCTTGATGCTGACAAAGAAGGTTTTCTTCGTAACCACAGATCTCTTACGCAAACTATTGGTCGTGCCGCAAGAAATTTAAATGGAAAAGCGATTTTGTACGCCGATAAAATTACTGCAAGTATGCAAAGAACAATAGACGAAACAGAATATCGCAGAACCAAACAAATAAATTATAACGTCGAAAATGGTATTACGCCACAAGCTTTAAATAAAAAAATCGACAGTGCTTTTACCAAAAATCCATTAGTAGAATACGAATTAGGACATACATTATCTATTGCCGCAGAACCAGAAACGGCTTATTTATCAAAAGGTGATTTAGAAAAACTGATTCGTGAGAAACGCAAATCGATGGAAAAAGCAGCGAAAGAATTAGACTTTTTACAAGCTGCAAAATTACGTGACGATATTAAAAAACTTCAGGAACAATTGCCTTAATTGTGTTGTTCCTGAAAAACTTTCAATAAAATCTTAGGATCGATCATCGCATTTGGAGCATTTTTCATTAAATCTAAAACACGTTTTACGGCACTTGGATTTAATCCCATTTCAAGAGCAATTTGTCTAATCGCAGTAGATTCTTTTTCGTGCAAAACACCATCGCAATACATGATCAAAGCCAACCTGTAGAATTGTTGGATACGCTGAAATTCTGACCTTATAACTACAATTGTTTCTTCCTGATGAAATAAATCTTTAAAATCAGCGAATTCTATATTTAATTCCTGAGCAACAATCCATAAAAAATCAAATTCTCTTTTATGCAATTTGCCGTCAACGGTAGAAAAAGCAATCATTTCTAAAAGTAAACTTCTCTTTTCGGTCTCGGTATTCATCAATTTATTATTTTTAGCTAAATTATTGTTTTTAAATCTAAAACGCAAAAGAACTCATGATTCGAGTATTCTTCTTTTCTATTTTTCTTTGGATGACTTTTGTTGGTAATGCACAGCAAAGTACAGCTTCAAAAAACGTGTCTACTTTTACAATTGAAGCACCTCAATTAAAAACAACAAAAAAAATCTGGATTTATCTTCCCGAAAATTATTGGGCTACAGCCCAAAAGAAATATAGCGTGATTTATATGCAAGATGCTCAGAATTTATTTGATGCAAAAACTTCTTATGTTGGCGAATGGAATGTCGACGAAAAACTAGACAGTATTAAAGCACAAGTAATTGTAGTTGGAATCGAGCACGGAAACGACAAACGCATCGATGAATTAACGCCTTACAAAAACGAAAAATATGGCGGTGGAAATGCCGACAATTATGTTGATTTTATCGTAAAAACATTAAAACCTTATATCGACAAAAACTACAGAACCAAACCAAAAGCTAAAAATACCATTATAATGGGAAGTTCCCTTGGCGGATTAGTTTCTTATTATTCGGCTTTAAAATATCCCGAAGTTTTTGGAAAAGTTGGAGCTTTTTCGCCTTCTTTTTGGTTTTCAAATGACATTTATACCTTAACGGAACAAGCGCCAAAAATCAAAACAAAAATTTACTTTTTATGTGGTGATAAAGAAAGTGATGATATGGTAAAAGATGTCACTAAAATGGAACGTTTATTAGAGAGAAATCGCTGTTATTGTCTTCATTTAACCAAAACTAAAATTGTAAAAGGTGGCGAACATAACGAAAAACTTTGGCGCGATAATTTTGTAAATGCATTGCTTTGGCTGGGTTATTAAATTAAAAAAATCGAAACATTATGGAACTAATCTTAAGAGAATACAACCTCAAACTCAAACATACTTTTACCATTTCCAGAGAATCAATTGATTTTCAGCCTTCGCTAATTGTTGAACTTAAAAGTGATGGTTTTTCAGGTTTTGGAGAAGCAACTTCAAATCCATATTATAAAACTACGGTTCCAATGATGATGCAGGATTTAGAAGAAATCAGAAGCATTATTGAAACTACAAAAAATGAAACTCCAGATGAATTCTGGGCAAAAATGCATCCGTATTTAAAAGACGATATGTTTGCTTTGTGCGCATTAGATTTAGCTTATAATGATTTGTACGCTCGTAAAAAAGGCAAAAAACTATACGACTTATGGGGTTATTCTATTGACAAAAATCCGCTTACAGATTACACAATTGGGATTGCTTCGATAGACAAAATGGTTTCGAAAATGCAGGAACTTCCCTGGCCTATTTATAAAATTAAACTCGGAACTAAAGAAGATATCGCGATTGTAAAAGAATTGCGAAAACATACGAATGCCATTTTTAGAATTGATGCCAATTGCGGCTGGGGCGTAGAAGAAACGATAAATAATGCCGTTGAATTAAAGAAACTTGGCGTAGAATTTCTGGAACAACCTATGAAAGCTGATAATTGGGAAGCACATAAAGAAGTTTTCAAACATTCGGTTTTGCCCATAATTGCTGACGAAAGCTGCATTATTGAAGAAGATGTAGCCAAATGTCACAATCATTTTCATGGCGTAAATGTAAAACTGGTCAAATGCGGCGGATTAACTCCCGGAAAACGCATGATTGAAGAAGCTAAAAAACTCGGCTTAAAAACAATGGTAGGTTGTATGACAGAATCAACAGTTGGAATATCCGCAATCGCGCATTTATTACCACAATTGGATTACGTTGATATGGATGGAGCTTTGCTTTTGGCACAAGATATTGCAACTGGCGTAACAATAAAAAATGGCGTTATCCATTATTCTGAGTTGAACGGAACCGGAGTTACTTTAATCTAAACTTTATGAATGTCAATCAATTTCCAGATAGAATTATCGAAATCGACCAGGAACAATATTTGTATTTTGGAGGAACGGCTTATTTGGGATTACCAACAAATAAGGCTTTTCAGGAATTGGTTATCAAAAATATTCTAAAATGGGGAACGACTTATGGAAGTTCCAGAAGTGCGAACATAAAACTAACGGCTTTTGAAAATGGCGAAACTTTTCTAGCCAAACACATTAAAGCAGAAAGTGCCGTTACAGTTTCCTCGGGAATGCTCGCAGGAAAACTGGTAATTGATGAATTAAAAAAACAAACGGATTCTTTCTTTCATTTTCCTGATACTCATCCTGCAATTCAGGCAAATGATAGTTTGCCAGTTTTCATAAATGATAAAATAAACCCACGCTTATTAGATTCAAAATCAGAGAGAATTACAATTTTGACTGATGTTGTAACAGGTTTTCAAACTGAAGCAATTGATTTATCTATATTGGCAACAATTCCGAATCAAAAAGAAGTAACTTTAGTTATTGATGAATCACATTCTCTTGGAATTTTAGGTAAAAATGGTTGTGGTTTTTATTCTGAAATCGACCTTCCTGTCAAAAGAAAAATCCTGGTTTCTTCTTTAGGAAAAGCTTTTGGATTAACAGGCGGAGTTATTGCAAGTGACGCCTCTTTTATCAATCAAATACACAATTTAAACACTTTTGTTTCTGCTGCCGGAATGAATCCTGCTTTTGTACAAACTTTAGCTGATGCTGCTGATCTTTATAAAATCCAACATCAGAAATTACTAGAAAATTTGGATTATATTGATCAGAAATTAATCAAAAATGACGCTATTAAATTTGATAAATCATATCCATTAATTTACCTGAAAGATGATAACATGATTGAAATTTTAAAAACAAATAAAATTATTATCGCCAGTTTTAAATATCAGGAAAATTCCAATAATCTCAATCGAATTGTAATTACTGCAAATCATTTACATGAAGATTTGAATAAACTAATAGACGTTTTAAACGGTTATAACTGAGATCAAAAAAAAAAGTTTGCCACGAATTTCACGAATTTTCACTAATTATGTTGCGTTCAAAATTTAATTCGTGCAAATTCGCGAAATTCGTGGCAAAAAAAACCTTCCCCAATTCAATAAATTGTATTCAAATTAGTTTTAAAACGTACCTTTGTAAAAAATTAAACGATGACAAACAACGATATCCTAAAAAAACTGCGCGTGGCTTTGATGCTCCGTGACGACCAAATAGTTGAAATTTTAGAATTAGTAGATTTTAGAATTACAAAATCTGAATTGGGCGCTTTTTTTAGAGCCGAAGACCATGAAAACTACATGGAATGTGGCGATCAGGTTTTGCGTAATTTCTTAAACGGATTGGTAATTCATTTAAGAGGAACGAAAGAAAATCCTAAAAACCCGAATGATGTTTTGGCTAAACATAAAGCTGAAATTCCTAAAAAAGACAGTACAAAAGAAAGACCTGAATTCAAAGCAAGCGCTAAAGATTCTGAAAGAGGAAGAGGTGACAAAGCACCTTCTAAATCGGGTTCGGCAGCTGGAAAACCTAAAAAGAAAGAATTCCCTAAAGGAAATGGAAAACCATCTGTTGTAGAAAAAGTGGTTTACAAAAACGGAAAAAATAAAAAATAATTACTTGCTTAACCGCAAAGCGCGCTAAGGTTTTCCTTAGATTGTGCTTAGTAAACGCAAAGTTCGCAAAGCTAAATTGATAAAGCTTTGCGAACTTTGCGTTTTTATTTAAAATCTATATAAAAAATTCTTTGCGCGCTTTGCGGTTAAATCTTCCTATGATTAAATAATTCAAAAAAAATCCCTCCGAATAATCGAAGGGATTTCTATATATTAAAGTGAAGATGCATAATACATCTCTACAATATTATTATTAAGATAATGCAGCTTTAACTTGATCAGCAGCTTCTTGAAATTGAGTAGCTGATAAGATTGGCATACCAGAGTTGTCAATTAATTCTTTTGCAATTTCAGCATTTGTTCCTTGCAAACGAACGATAATTGGCACATTGATAGCGTCACCCATGTTTTTGTAAGCATCAACAACACCTTGAGCAACACGGTCACAACGAACGATTCCTCCAAAGATGTTAATTAAAATAGCTTTTACGTTTGGATCTTTTAAGATAATACGGAAAGCAGTTTCAACACGTTTAGCATCAGCAGTTCCACCAACGTCTAAGAAGTTAGCAGGCTCAAAACCAGCGTATTTAATTAAATCCATAGTTGCCATTGCAAGACCTGCACCGTTTACCATACATCCTACAGTTCCGTCAAGATCTACATAGTTCAAACCTACTTCTTTAGCTTCAACTTCGATTGGATTCTCCTCACGGATATCTCTCATCTCAGCATATTTTGGTTGTCTGTATAAAGCGTTATCATCAATATTAACTTTAGCATCAACAGCTAAAATTTTGTTATCTGAAGTTTTCAAAACCGGGTTGATTTCAAACATAGAAGCATCAGAACCAATGTAAGCATTGTATAATGAATCGATGAATTTAACCATTTCTTTGAAAGCATTTCCAGAAAGACCTAAGTTAAAGGCAATTCTTCTTGCTTGAAAACCTTGTAATCCAACATTAGGATCAACTTCTTCAGTAAAGATTAAGTGTGGAGTATGCTCAGCAACTTCTTCGATATCCATTCCACCTTCAGTAGAATACATGATCATATTACGTCCTGTACCTCTATTCAATAAAACAGAAACATAAAATTCAGAAGTTTCGCTTTCACCAGGATAGTAAACATCTTCAGCAACTAAAATTTTGTTTACTTTTTTACCCTCAGCAGAAGTTTGAGGTGTAATCAATTGCATTCCGATGATTTGTTCTGAAATTTCTTCAACTTGTTGCAAGTTTTTAGCCAACTTCACTCCACCACCTTTTCCACGTCCACCTGCGTGAATTTGTGCTTTTATCACATGCCATCCTGTACCAGTTTCGGCAGTTAATTGTTTTGCAGCAGCCACAGCTTCAACCGCATTGTTAGCCACAATTCCGCGTTGAATGCGTACTCCGTAACTTGCTAAAATTTCTTTTCCTTGATATTCGTGTATGTTCATAATATAGAATTTGTCTGGTTCTGAATTTATTTCAGAATAAAAGTGCGACAAAAGTAGCAAAATTCAACTTAATAGTAAAATCTTTTTCAATTAAAAAACGAGTGTTATATCTCTTAAGCGTTTATTCATTTTCAATGCGAAGAAATAGTTAACAAAATGATTTGTTAATATTAACTCAAAACCACTAAAACGTTTGATATTTAACAAAAACATCACCGCATTCATTAGCCTTACGGCGATTTTTCTTAATATATTTTAATGCGTGTTATCATTTTGGCAATTCGCAATGCTTAATATAATATTATTATCAATTAAGAAGCGTTTTTCTAGTATTACGATAAAAATGTAAGTCAAATTACTATTTCAATACATTATGTTTAACGAAATCTTTATTTTTGTAGAAAAAATATCAAGAATGAAAGTTAAAGAACAAGGGCTTTATTTGCCTGAATTTGAACACGACAATTGTGGTGCAGGATTTATTTGTAATTTGAATGGTATTAAATCAAACGATATTATTCACAAAGCATTAGACATCTTAATTAAATTGGAACATCGTGGTGCCGTTAGTTCTGATGGAAGAACTGGGGACGGAGCCGGAATCTTATTCGATATTCCTCATGATTTCTTTAAGAAAGTATGTGATTTTGAAATCCCTGAAACGCGTGAGTATGCAGTAGGAATGGTTTTTTTACCAAAAAGCAAAAACCAGGTTTCTTTTTGTATCAACGCTTTTGAATCGACTATCAAGGATCAGAATTTAAAGATTCTTGGTTGGAGAGATGTGCCTGTTGAAGTGGAAAATTTAGGGCAGATTGCCGCAGAAAAAGAACCAACAGTTAAACAAGTTTTCGTTTCTAAAAACGGTCAGGATTTAACTGAAAATGAATTTAATGCAAAACTTTTTGCAGCTAGAAAAATTGCTGAACATGCCGTAAGAGGATCAAAAACCTCTGAAAGTCATATGTTTTATTTCTCTAGTTTATCGACAACTACCATAATATATAAAGGTCTATTGATGCCAGAAGACATCAGCCGTTATTATGTGGACTTAAAAGATCCAGATTTAGTGACTCGTTTGGCGTTAGTTCACCAACGTTTCTCTACAAATACATTCCCTTCATGGGAACTTGCTCAACCGTTTAGATACATGTGTCATAATGGTGAGATTAACACACTTCGTGGAAACGTAAGCCGTATGCGTGCTCGTGAAGAGCTTATGCAAAGCAAAGTTTTTGGCGATGATATCAAAAAACTATTCCCAATTATCTTAGAAGGAAAATCAGATTCTGCTTCTATGGATATGGTTGTAGAACTTTTATTAATGACAGGTCGTTCATTGCCAGAAGCGATGATGATGGTTGTTCCAGAAGCTTGGGAAAAACACCAGACAATGTCTGAGGAGAAAAAAGCTTTCTACGAGTTCAACGCTTGTATTATGGAACCTTGGGATGGTCCTGCTTCTATTCCGTTTACAGACGGTAATGTAATTGGTGCATTATTAGACAGAAACGGATTGCGTCCTTCTCGTTATACATTAACGCACAGTGGTTTCGTAATCATGTCATCTGAAATTGGTGTATTAGATATCGATCCTGAAGATGTAATTCAGCACGGACGTTTAGAGCCAGGAAAAATGTTCTTGGTTGACATGAACGAAGGTCGTATTATTGAAGACGAAGAGGTTAAAAAAGCAATTGTTACAAAACGTCCTTATAAAGAATGGATCGATGAAAACTTATTGCCTTTATCTAAAATTCCTTATACCAATAATCCTACTCCAGTTGAGAAACTAGATTTCTTAACAAGACAACGTTTATTTGGTTATACAATTGAAGATTTAAAAACGATCATTAACCCAATGGGAGGTCAGGGAGCTGAAGCTATCAGTTCTATGGGTAACGACACGCCTTTGGCTGTTTTATCAGAGCAACCTCAGTTATTGTACAACTATTTCAAACAATTATTTGCTCAGGTTACCAATCCGCCTTTGGATGGTATTCGTGAAGAAATTATTACTGATATCAGTTTAGCAATTGGTGGAGATTTCAATATTTTCGAAATTGAATCTAAACAATGTAAAAAACTAAAAATCCAAAATCCGGTTATTTCAAATGAGGATTTAGATAAAATAAGAAACATTGATCACGCAGATTTCAAATCGGCTACAATTTCTACTTTATACAAAATAGAAAAAGGAGTTAACGGTTTAGAGCGCGCGCTTGAAAAATGTGTTCAGGCAACTTTTAAAGCTGTTTCTGAAGGATGCAATATTATCATCTTATCAGATAGAGGTGTAAGTGAAGAATTAGCTCCAATTCCTATGTTATTGGCTTGTTCTTACATTCACCACTCATTGAACATTTTACAGGTTCGTTCTAAATTCGGAATCATAATCGAATCTGCAGAACCTCGTGAACCGCATCATTTTGCTTTATTATTTGGATATGGCGCAAGTGCGATTAATCCATACATGGTAAACGAAATCATTTATGATCAGGTTGCACAAGGATTCATTACTGGCGTAAAAGCTGATTATGCAGTTGTAAATTATAATAAAGCAATTGCAAAAGGAATCGTTAAAATCATGAACAAAATTGGTATCTCTACTTTACATTCGTACAGAGCTGCTCAGATTTTCGAGATTTTAGGTTTAAACAAAACATTTACTTCTAAATATTTCCCTTACACACCTTCAAGAATCGAAGGAATTGGTTTGATGGAAGTTGAAAAAGAAGTGAAGAAACGTTTCCAAAAAGCATTTCCAAATTCAAAAGTGGCAAGTTTGCTTCCGTTAGAAATTGGAGGAATTTATAGATGGAGACGTGGTGGAGAAAAACATATGTTTAATCCAACAACTATTTCTAAATTACAACAAGCTGTTCGTTTAAACAGTCCTGAAAGTTATAAAGAATACTCTAATATGGTTAACGAGCAAAGCTCAAACTTAATGACAATTAGAGGTTTATTTGAATTCAATAATTTAGATCCAATTTCTATCGATGAAGTAGAACCTTGGACCGAAATTGTAAAGAAATTTAAAACTGGTGCGATGTCTTATGGATCTATCAGTAGAGAAGCGCATGAGAATTTGGCAATTGCAATGAACAGAATTGGCGGAAAAAGTAACTCTGGAGAAGGTGGAGAAGATCCAAAACGTTTCCAGAAAGAAATTAACGGAGATTCAAGAAACAGTGCAATCAAACAAGTTGCTTCGGGACGTTTTGGTGTTTCGATCAACTATTTGACAAACGCTAAAGAGATTCAGATTAAAATGGCTCAAGGTGCAAAACCTGGTGAAGGTGGACAATTACCTGGAGAAAAAGTGGTGCCTTGGATTGCTGAAACGAGAAACTCTACACCATATGTAGGTTTGATTTCGCCTCCGCCACACCACGATATTTACTCTATTGAGGATTTATCTCAGTTGATTTATGATTTGAAAAATGCGAATCGTGAAGCTCGTATCAACGTAAAATTAGTTTCAGAAGTTGGAGTTGGAACAATTGCTGCCGGTGTTGCCAAAGCAAAAGCTGACGTTATCCTGATTTCTGGTTATGACGGAGGAACTGGTGCTGCACCATTGACTTCATTACAACACACAGGTATTCCATGGGAACTTGGATTGGCAGAAGCACAACAAACTCTAATCTTAAATGATTTAAGAAGTCGTGTAGTTCTTGAGTGTGACGGACAATTAAAAACTGGTCGTGACGTTGCAATTGCAGCATTATTAGGAGCCGAAGAATTTGGTTTTGCTACTGCTCCACTTGTTGCTTCGGGATGTATTATGATGAGAGCTTGCCACTTAAACACTTGTCCTGTTGGTATTGCAACTCAGGATCCTGAATTGAGAAAAAATTTCAAAGGAACTCCAGAGCACGTAATCAACTTCATGTATTTTATTGCTGAAGAATTAAGAGAAATCATGGCACAATTAGGTTTCAGAACCTTAAAAGAAATGGTTGGTCAATCACAAAAATTAAATGTGAATAAAGCGATCAAACATTACAAAGCAAATGGTTTAGACTTATCATCAATTCTATACAAACCGGAAAAAGCTAAAACACAACCAATTCACAATACAACTGAACAAGATCACGATTTAGACAATGTATTGGATTTTGCGATTATCAAAGAAGCGATTCCGTCTATTTATAGAAAAGAAAAAACAAGAGTTACATTTAAAATTAAAAATACAGACCGTTCTGTAGGTGCCATTTTGAGTAATGAAATCTCAAAAATATATGGCGCACAAGGTTTACCTGATGACACTATTTTAGTTGATTTTGAAGGTTCTGCCGGACAAAGTTTTGGTGCATTTGCAACAAACGGATTGTCGTTTAAAATTCACGGAAACTGTAATGATTATTTAGGAAAAGGATTATCAGGAGGAAAATTGATTATCAAAGTCCCTCCTACTGCAACCTTCAAACCTGAAGAAAACATCATTATCGGGAACGTTGCCCTTTACGGAGCTATCACCGGAGAGGCTTATATTAATGGAATGGCCGGAGAGCGTTTTTGTGTGAGAAATTCTGGAGCAACTGCAGTTGTTGAAGGAATTGGAGATCACGGATGCGAGTACATGACAGGTGGTACGGTCGTTGTTTTAGGAAAAACAGGAAGAAACTTCGCAGCTGGTATGAGCGGTGGTGTGGCTTATGTTTATGATCCAAATCAAAAATTCGATTCAACTTTATGTAACATGGAAATGGTTGCATTTGATCCAATGGAAGATGAAGACATTACAAAACTAAGACGATTGATCAAAAACCATTCATTGTACACTAGCAGTCCATTAGCAAAAAGAATTTTAGCAGACTGGGAAAATGAACAAAACAATTTCGTAAAAGTAATGCCAACTGATTACAAAAAAGCATTACAACGAATTGCAGAAGAAAAGAAAATAGAAGAATTAATAGCTGATTAAATGATTTTAGATTTTAGAGTTCAGATTTTAGATTAAAAGTAACCTCAAAGCTTTGCGAACTTAAAACTCACAAAGAAGCAAAACAAAAGCCTTGCGCACTTTGCGGTTAAAAAATTGGAATTTGGAATTTTAGAAAATTGGAATTTATCATTTAAGATTTAATTAAAATGTCATGGGTAAAATAGGCGGATTTAAAGAATATAGCAGAGCTGACGAAAGTAATTTAGCAGTAGCAGAACGTGTTTCGAACTACAATGAATTTACAATTCCGTTAGCAAAAGATAAAATAAAAGAACAAGGTTCAAGATGTATGGATTGTGGTATTCCTTTTTGCCACAGTTCTTGTCCATTAGGAAATTTAATTCCTGATTTCAACGACATGGTGCATCAGGAAGAATGGCAAAGTGCCTTAGAGATTCTACAATCTACTAATAACTTTCCAGAATTTACAGGTCGCTTATGCCCTGCTCCATGTGAGAAATCATGTGTATTAGGAATCATCAAAGAGCCTGTTGCAATCGAAAACATCGAGAAAAACATCATCGAAAGAGGTTTTGCAGAAGGCTGGATTAAACCACAAGCTCCAAAAACAAGAACAGGAAAAACTGTTGCCGTTATTGGTTCTGGTCCTGCAGGTTTAGCAGCGGCTCAACAATTAAACAGAGCCGGTCACACGGTAACTGTTTTTGAAAGAGACAATGCAATTGGAGGTTTATTACGTTACGGAATTCCAAATTTCAAATTGGAAAAAGGAATTATCGACAGACGTGTAGCAATCCTTGAAGCTGAAGGAATCACTTTTAAAACAAATGTAAATGTTGGAGTAAACTTTAGCGTAGACGAACTTAATTCTTTTGATTCTATCGTATTGTGCGGTGGAGCAACTGAAAGAAGAAGTTTGCCAACTAAAGGAATCGAAAGCAAAGGCGTTGTTCAGGCAATGGATTTCTTAACACAACAAACTAAAGTTTTATACGGAGAATCAATTCCGGATCAGGTTAAAGCAACCGGAAAAGATGTAATCGTAATTGGTGGTGGAGATACAGGATCTGATTGCGTTGGAACATCAAACAGACACGGAGCAAAATCGGTAACAAATTTCGAGATTTTACCAAAACCTCCTGTTGGAAGAAGCGAGACGACTCCTTGGCCTTTCTGGCCGTTGCAGTTAAAAACTTCATCTTCTCACGAAGAAGGTTGCGACAGAAATTGGTTAATCAATACTAAAGAATTCTTATCTAACGAAAAAGGAGAACTTGTAGGATTAAAAACCGTTGAAGTTCAATGGAAAATGACTCCGGGTCAACGTCCTGAATTAATCGAAAAAGAAGGTTCTGAGAAAATCTGGCCTTGCGATTTAGCTTTATTGGCTCTTGGATTTACAGGTCCGGAGAAAACTTTAAGCGAGCAATTAGGTCTTGAAATTGATATGAGAAGCAACTATAAAGCTAAAAATTATCAAACAAATGTTCCTCATATTTTCACAGCTGGAGATATGCGAAGAGGACAATCATTAATTGTATGGGCTATTTCAGAAGGTCGAGAAGCAGCAAGAGAGGTAGATTTATTCCTGATGGGATATACCAACTTGCCAACCAAAGGAAACGGAGATTTACCGAGTTTATAATTTTTGAGGTTCTGAGATACTGAGCTACTAAGTTTCTAAGTTTTTTTTCTCTTAGTATTTTAAATCATACGAACATAAAAGATTAAAAAAATCAAATCTTTATTCCGATAAACAACACTAACTAAGCTGCTAAGGCGCTAAGTTTCTAAGATTCTAAGTTTTTTTTGCTTAGTCGCTTAGCAACTTAGACTCTTAGCAGTTATTTTTTTGCTCCTGAACAAAGATTAAAAAAAGATTTTCTATTTCAACCATAGCCCGAGGTTTTAACCTTGGGACATGTAGCGTATCGACGAAAATCATAACATTGCGCTCCCAAGGTTAAAACCTCGGGCTATGTTCTAGTAACAAGACGCTAAGAAAAACCTTTGCTCCTTTGCCTCTCTGCACCTTTGTCCCTTTATTTCTAAAAAACTTTTGTTTAACAAAATGCCAATTGTGATGCTTCGAAAAAAGATTCTAAGTTTCTGAGAAACTAAGTAGCTAAGACGAAAAAACTTACTAACTTAGAACCTTAGCAACTTAGCACCTTAAAAAGATTTATAAAAATCCGAAATAAACCACTTTTTGTTTAAAATCAAACAATTTGTTACAATTTGTTATTTTTCTACAATTAATTTGCAGTTAGTCAAAAGAGTAATAAATTTGCTCAAAATAGTTTAAAAAATGCAAGCAAAAGATTTACTGCAGTTAGCAGAACAATTTGGAAGTCCATTATATGTTTATGATGCCGAAAAAATCCAATCTCAGTACAACAGATTAACTAAAGCTTTCTCTAAGGTAGAAAACTTAAGAGTTAATTACGCCATGAAGGCATTGTCAAACGTTGCGATTCTTCAGTTATTAAAGAACATGGGATCTGGATTAGATACTGTATCAATTCAAGAAGTTTTATTAGGACTTCATGCTGGCTATGAACCTGAAAAAATCTTTTTTACACCAAACGGAGTTTCTCTTGAAGAAATCGAGGAAGTTGCCGCAATGGGTGTACAAATCAATATTGACAACTTATCTATTCTGGAGCAATTCGGGACAAAATATCCACAAATTCCGGTATGTATTCGTATCAATCCGCACGTAATGGCGGGTGGAAATGCTAATATTTCGGTGGGACATATCGATAGTAAATTCGGTATTTCTGTTCACCAGATTCCGCATATCTTGCGAATTGTAGAGAACACAAAAATGAGCATCGTGGGAATTCACATGCACACAGGATCTGATATTCTTGATATCGAAGTATTCTTGTATGCTGCTGAAATCTTATTTGATACCGCAAAACACTTCAAAGACTTAGAGTTTTTAGATTTCGGAAGCGGATTCAAAGTTCCTTACAAAAAAGACGATATCGAAACTGACATCGAAGAATTAGGTAAAAAATTATCTAAAAGATTCAATGCTTTCTGTACAGAATATGGCAGAGATTTAACGTTGATTTTCGAACCAGGAAAATTCTTGGTGAGCGAAGCAGGTCATTTCTTAGTAAAAGTAAACGTAGTAAAACAAACAACATCAACAGTTTTCGCTGGAGTTGACAGTGGTTTCAACCACTTAATTCGTCCAATGTTGTACGGATCTTCACACCATATCGAAAACATTTCTAACCCAAAAGGAAAAGAACGTTTTTACTCGGTTGTAGGATACATCTGCGAAACAGATACTTTTGCAAACAATCGTAGAATTTCGGAAATTACTGAAGGTGATATTCTGGCTTTCAGAAACGCCGGAGCATATTGCTTCTCAATGTCTTCGAACTACAATTCAAGATACAAACCAGCAGAAGTTTTATGGAAAGACGGAAAAGGAATCTTAATCCGCCAACACGAAACTTTTGAAGATTTGCTTAAAAATCAAATTCCGTTGCCACAAGAAGTTGCTGCAACAGTTTAAAATAAAAAAAAAGAGAATATCTATTGAATCCCGTTTCTTAATTGAGGCGGGATTTTTTTTGTTTCAGATTGTTGATTTTAGATTTCTATGCACTTGTCAGGCTGAGCGAAGTCGAAGTCTCAGCGCAATCTTGTCATTTCTGTAGATGTTAGATATTTCGGTAACAAAATTTAACTTTAATAAATTTTGTTACGATGAGAAATAATAGTCAGGATTCCACTTTAGAGCGGAACTACTTAGAGAAGTATCGTTTTCTAATAAAAGAATATGAACAGGTAAAAAATAAAACTCATCCTTTGTATAAAAAAGCAATGGATTTTTATGCAGCAAATAATACTTGCCGAAAGAGTTTTTTAAAGTATTATAATCGCTTTAAACAAAGTGGGAAATCTATTGATTTATTGCCCCAAAAAAGAGGTCCCAAATATAAAACAAGACGTCCTTTGCCTTTTATAGAGCAAAAAGTAATTGCATTGCGAGAAAAAGGAAACAACAAATATGAAATTGTTAGTATCTTAAGGCCCAAATTAGGGAAGCATACACCATCATATTCAGGAGTTTATAATATTTTAAAACGCAATAAAATAAATAGATTAACTCCGAAGATTAAAAAGAATCATCAAAAAATAATCAAGGAAAGAATGGGACAACTTGGTCATATTGATTGTCATTATTTGAGCAAAAGTATAATTAAAGGGGAAAATAAAAATCGCTATTTAGTTTGTGTAATAGATGATTACAGTCGAATTGCCTGGGCTGAATTAGTTTCTGATATTACCAGTTTAACAGTTATGTTTGCGGCATTGAAATGTTTAAACATCCTAAGTGATCATTATGAAATAAAATTTGAAGAGATATTATCTGATAATGGAGCTGAATTTGGACCTAAAACAAGCAAAGTGAAAAATAATCACCCTTTTGAGAGGATGTTAATGGAATTAGGTATTGTTCATAGGTACACAAAACCCTACAGACCACAAACTAATGGTAAAGTTGAACGCTTTTGGAGAACTCTTGAAGATGATTTATTGAGAGACACAGATTTTGATTCTCATGAAGAATTAAAAGAAGAATTATTGCAATACTTATATTATTATAATCATGAAAGACCACATCAAGGTATTGATGGAAAAAAACCAATCGAAATGATAAATCCGTTACCGAAATAAGTAACCTTTACAATTTCGACAGAGGAGAAATCCTCACAAGAAACTCCGCAAAGTATATCATTCAGTAATATAAATGCGAACGTTCACACCCAGTTTGTCATTTCGACGAGGGAGAAATCCTCGCAAGTAACTCCGCAAAGTAATTATCATTCAGTAATCTCAATACAAACGTTCACACCCAGTTTGTCATTTCGACGAAGGAGAAATCCTCGCAAGAAACCCCATAAAGTATATCAAAGAAAGAAAATTAAAAAGAAAGAAAAATCTTAAAAAATATTCTATCTTTCGGCAAAAAGAATGGAACATCAAGAAGGCTATCACACTTACTACATATACATATTAACAAATAAATACAAAACCGTTTTCTACACCGGAGTTACAAATAACTTAAAAATTCGTTTAAGTCAGCATCAAGAAACCAAAACAATTGTAAACAAAACCTTTACCTCAAAATATAATGCGACATTTTTGCTCTACTACGAAAAATTCACTTGGATTCAAGCAGCAATCGCCCGAGAGAAAGAAATAAAAGATTGGCGCAGAGAAAAGAAAATCGAATTAATAAAAACTATAAATCCTGATCTTGATTTTTTGAATTATTTATTTCCATGATTTTATATCCAAATCTCCGAATAACATTACCAATCTTTGTGGAGTTTCTTGCGAAGATTTCTCCTTCGTCGAAATGACAAGATTATGGATAATTGGGAGTTTAAAATGAAATTAGATTTTTAATTAAAAGGAAAAATATGAAAAGTGTAAAAAAGATAGTTAAAGCTACAAGAACTATAAGTAAAGACTCAAAGATCGTTGTCGACCCATCGCTTAATGAATTTAAAAATATTAAGTTTAAGTCAGGAAAACCAGATGAAATAAATAAGATGGATTTTAAACTAAGTTTTTAATTCTTTAATAATATACTGCAATCCCATTCATTTTCTTTGAATGGGATTTTTTTTATTTTATATTTTATAATCCTTTCAGGTTGTTTGAAGTCGTAAATGCGCAAAGTAAATCGTCAATATAGAACGCGGATGACGCGGATTCACTTCGTGAAAACGCGGATTAAAACGGATTTTTTTCTTATGATCTTGTCATTTCTTAAATGGCAAATTTTACAAAAATCTCTTTGATGCAAATCCATTTTCATAAGTCAAATTCAGCAATTTGTAAGAAAAAATAAATATATTTGAAATAAAGAAAAAACAGTGGAAGGAATTACATTTGTCGAAAATTTTATCGAAAATCCAAACGAGCTATTTGAAAATTTAAAAGCAAATGTAACTTGGGACGAAAGAATGACTGCACGAAAAACGGCAAGTTTCGGAAAAGCCTATAATTACTCTCAAATCGAATATCCATATCAGGAATTTTTACCCGAATTAAAAAAAATTAACCAAAAAGTTTCTACCGTAATTGGTTTTGAACCCAACAATTGCCTTATAAACTATTACTTAGACGGAAAATCTAAAATGGGTTACCATTCCGACCAAATTGATATTTTAGAACCACAAACCGGAGTTGCCATTATTTCGGTTGGAGCAGTTCGAATTCTTAAATTTAGAAATATATTAAATCCTGAGATATTTCAAAGTTTTGAATTAACAGCAGGAAGTTTAATTTATATGACGCAGGAAGTTCAAAAGATTTGGCAACATTCAATTCCGCAATCAAATACAGAAGAAGGAAGAATTAGTATAACTCTTAGAAAAATTGCGTGAGATTACAAAAATTGTAAACCCGCAAACACAACCATTTCACTCGTGAATACAAACCAGGCAAATCGTAAAACATTTGATAAAAATTAATCTCTCTTTTAATTTTTTTAATACTATTTTTACCTTATAAAATCTACTAAAAAGTTATTCAATTATATCCTAAAAAATGAAAAAAACACTTTACTTTCTATTTACTATTATCTTAACTTCCTCCATTTACAGTCAAAATCTTAAAAGTATTACTTACGAAAGTTGGAGCAATAATAATTGGATAAACTCCAGTTATGTTATAAAAAATTACGATAAAAGTGACAAGATCACAGATGATTTAAGTCAACGATGGGATGTGAGTTCTAGTACCTGGAAAGATTTTAATTCAACAAATTATGAATATAATACTAACAATCTAGTAGATAAAATTATTTACAAATCATTTGATAAAACTTCAAATTTACTGACCTTCTCTCAAAGGGCTTCTTTCAGTTATATCAATGAAAATAAAATAGATGTATTATTTTATGAAGAATGGACTAACAACGCTTGGCAAAATTCATCAAAAAATACTTCATCTTATGATTCAAATGGATATCTCGTATCTGGTTTAATACAGCGATGGAATGAAAATAATTGGAAAAATAACATAAAGGTCGATTATTCAAATAATTCTGATGGATTATTTACTCAAATAACCCGACAAAAATGGAATGATTCCAGTTCTAAATGGGAAAATTTTTCGCAATCAACTTATACTTATAATAGCTCAAAACAGGTTTCAGTAGAAACAATGAATATATGGGAAAATAATAAGTGGATTGAGAAAATAATATTTACAAATTCATACGACGCAAATGGTTTTTTAGTGAATCGTTTACGCCAGGATTGGGATGATGATCTTTCAATATGGATTAATCAGTATCAAAGTAAATATGATAATAATCAAAACGGAACAATACATCAAGAGATTGCGGAAATATGGAATAAATCATCCAATTCATGGGAAAACTTATCCCGTATAACGTATAAATATGACAAAAATCTAGGAATCGCCGATTTAACTAAGTCTCAAATCAAAATCTTTCCTAACCCAACAACCGATTTTATAAATGTACATCTTGAAGAATCAAACGATACAAAAGTTTCGATAATTGATGCTCTTGGAAGCGTTATTCTTAAAGAGAATTTTGTTGGAAATGACTTTTCGGTAAACGTAATGAATTTAAACAAAAACGTATATTTTATAAAGTTAGAAAATGGCGAAAAAACTCAGGTAAAAAAGTTTATTAAAAACTAAAAACCTGTATTCTATCCCAAAAATCATGTTTTTTACCAACATCAATTTTTCTAAAGATTTTTAAATACCTTTGAATTATGAGCACAGCAGCAAAACCAAAACATATTGGCAGAAACATAAGCCGAATCAGAGAACTTCGAGGTATGAAACAAGAAGCACTTGCACAAGCAATTGGTTCAAACCAACAAGCAATTTCCGGGATTGAAGGAAGCGAAGAAGTTGATCCTAAAAAACTTGTAGAAATTGCAAAAGCACTTGGAGTTACGGTTGAAGCACTTGAAAATTTTTCGGAAGAATCTGTTTTTAATTATTTCAATACTTATTATGACACAAAAGACAGCGTAATTAACGCTGGAAATCAATGTTCTGCTAATAATTGTAACTTCAATCCACTTGATAAAGTCATTGAACTTTACGAACGTTTGGTTCAGGTTGAAAAAGACAAAAATGAATATTTAGAAAACTTACTAAAAGGCAAATAATTACTCCAAAATATAAATTCTACAAAAGCACAATTATCTTATGATTTTGTGCTTTTTTTATTTGATAATATTCATTTCTTAACTTAGAATATTTTGGGCATCTCCCGCCGAAAAAAGCGGGTCGTCCCGATAGCTATCGGGATTCGGCTATATCTTTTACTCCGTTCCTCTTCACAAAAGGATAACGCCTCTATCCCTGATGCGAGACCGTTTTGCTTAAAAGAAAACCTACTTTAAAATTTTATTGAAGTATTATTTTTATATTTTAGCTAAACTTAAATCAGCCTTTAACGCCTAATAAAATTAAGAAAACACATTTCGATAATAATGTTTAAAAAAACTATTATAATTCTTCTTCTATGTTTTACAGGAACATGTATTGGACAAGAATTCCCTGAAAAAGATAAAAAATACGATGTTGATATATTTGAATTTTTAATGAAATCTGTCGAAAAAGATTCTGTCTCATTAGAAACATTTTTAATTAACAGCAAACCATTTTCAAAATGGGATATCAGACCATTAAAGAGAGAAAACGTTTGGGCTTTAGATACTTTTCACAATGCAAGCGAAGTACCAAACTTCATATTTGGGGCATTCTGTAATCAATATCAAATATCTCAGAAAACGGCAATGAATATGCCTAATCAATTTTTAGAAAAAGGTCGCGATAAGAAAGATTTTTTAGAAAATTATTTGAATGAAAATTTGAAAAAATTCGAGAAACTTACACAACTTATTTCTGGAAATAAAAGTGATATTTTCACATCTTACGAAAGAATTCAAAGAATCGATAATTTATATAAAGAAAAGGAACTGTATTGGAAATATATAATCCCCAAAGATTCCCCTTTTCCTATGTCAAATAAAATTGAAAATAACGCAAAAGATAGTTTTTCAAAAGAACAAATCAAGATTCTTACTTTACTTCAAGAGTTAAATATTTATTCTGCCGTAAAAACAAGAAAAGGAATTTTCTATCTTGTCGATGGACTTACAGATAATTCATATGGCTTCTATTTCAATTCAAAAGAAGAAATGGAAACAGATAATTTTCTATTTCAGATTCTACGATTTGAAAAGATTAGCAAAAATTATTTTTATTATGTCGCAAATTGATTTGTTTAATAAATACTAAAAAAATTATATCACCTCTGCTCTGCGAAGTCTCCTGACTTCGTAGCGACAACGATAGGACACTAAGCAAATCAAAAAAAATATTCGAAAATCTACAAAGTCAGGAGACTTCGAACAGTATGAACATTAAATAATAGAAAAAAATGAAAAAATACTTATTAGTTATTTGTGTATTAATTGTAATTTCTTGCGAGAAAAAAGAAAGCATAAACAATCTAACCTCGCAAAAAAAAGAAAAAGAAATTACAAAAACAGTTTCTGCAAAAAACACTGATATTGAAAGTGTAAAGAATATTGACCGCCCGAAACAAAGTAAAATAATCACATCAAAATTTGATTTGAAATTACTTTTTGGAATTTGGACAAACGACCCAAACGGTCCACATGCAGATTTTGAATTAACAAAAAAATCTTATTATATTGTAGATTATGATGGAGATGGAGATATGCCATACGTCATAAACCAAGATACAATCAAAGTTTACTATAATGATTATACTAGTGTAGGTATAATTAAAAATGCAACCAAAGACACTTTGAAAATTGATTGGGATGAAAACGGAATAACAAATTATACGAGGTGGAAAAATTAATTACGGTATATTCCACTCTGTTTCAAATGTAATTTTGGACATAATAATATTTGCAACTTTAAACCTCTTGATAAAGTCATTGAGCTTTACGAACGTTTGGTTCAGGTTGAAAAAGACAAAAACGAGTATTTAGAAAACTTACTAAAAGGGAAATAATTATTCCAAAATATAAATATTACAAAAGCACAAATATCTTATGATTTTGTGCTTTTTTGCTTTAGTAAATGAAACCCGAAAATTATAATACAAAAAAGATTAATTTAGTATCGTTATTAATCCCAAAATAGATAAATACAAGAACCTTATCATAATTAATAAAATTGAATGGAATTAGGAATTTTCAAAAACTTCTGGGACGGACAACCAAATCATCTGCCTTTTTTAAACCTTATAAGTTATGCAGAAGAACCAAAAGAGTTCAATTTAAAACTTAGTATCTCTAAGCTAGAATCTATTCTCGAAAATAGTTCCGAGGAATCAATTATAGAAAGCATCAAACTTTTACTTGAATATGAAGATTGGAGACTGCACTTGGTTGCTTCAATGGCATTATTAAATCTGAAACAAACAACTCGAAAGAATATAACATCCTATTTTTGGCAAAGAATTAATAAAGGTTCATGGATTAGCCCACAAATACTAGTAACGTTATCATTTTCTGATACTGAATTTAAAGAGAAAAGTAAAAAGATATTAAGTGAAAGCGTAAAAATAGATTATTCTGTTTTATCTGAAATAGAACATCACGTTTCCAGAGGAGGTACACCAAAAAGTATAGCTGAGAAAAAAATTATTGCTTCATTAGATTATCTTTTAAATGATATCATTAACGACTCTTCTGATAATGATGCTGGCGGTTCAATCTGTAAAGGTTGGAAAGAAAATTTAGATAAACTAATAAAGCAAAATATATTCAAACTAGAACAATTTTAATCCAAAAACCATTAAAATTACGATTAACCCTCGCTAGAGCGAGCATGCGCTTTTTTTGTTTTTTTATAAATCATTTTAAAATTATCTAATTAACTTTAATTGCTAAAAAACAAATCCAAAATGATTAAACCAATTTCTTTATTTCTAATTCTGTTCGTTGGTTATTTTACTTTATCATTAAAACCTTCAGATTACAACACGCTTAAGAAAACCATTAAAACTGATCCTCTTTACACAAAAGGGCAAAATATTTTTAAAAGAGATTGTGCTTCCTGTCACTACATTGGAATGGATAAAATAGCAACCGCTCCTGCTCTGGGCGGAATTACCAAATTGCGTAAAAAAGATTGGTTGTACAGTTATACCCGAAATTCGTATAAAATGTTTGAACAAGGCGATAAAATTGCCAAAGAAAATATCGCTAAAGGTTGGGGATTAATGACCGCATTTCCTAATCTCACCAATTCAGATCTGGATGCTCTTTATTACTTTGTTGAGAAAAGATATGAAATGTCAAAAAAAGGACTTCCGCTTGACAAATAATGCAACGATTTAATTAAAAACAATGAAACCCACCAAAGCAATTTCTAGTTTTGGAGCATTTTTTGTATTAGATTTTTTGTGATTTCTACACACTAAATTATATAGTATTTTAATGAACACTATCATGAAAAACAGAAAAACAATAATTCGTTTTTTAGCAAGCCTAAGTATGCTGATTTTCTTCTCCCCTTTTTTCCAAATGTGTTCTGATAAAAGCATCAAAGAAAGTTCGGGTTTTATTAAATCATATCATAAAGCTGAAACAGCAAAAGAAAAAAAGATAGCTTTTGAACGTGCAAAAAAAGATTATTCTTTAAGTGGTTATGATTTAGCGATGTCTTTTGAGCCCGTTTTCTTAAGTTTTACAATTATCATGGTTTTGAATATAACTTTGTTAGTTTGCTTTCTTAGAAAACATTATAACCAATTATTTCTGTGTTTTTTGAACTTAGCTGCTATCCTTTTATCATTTATTGTTTTAATATTTGCATTACCTTATTTTGGACAAATTAGATACGGAATGTTTCTATGCTTAATTAACTCAATGTTCTTGTTTTTCCTTGTCTATAAAGAACAGGAAGACCTTCCACAAAGTTCATTAAACCTTTAAATCGCTTTACAAAAAAATATCAGGACACGATGATAAAAGGTTTTATTCTGCATCCCAAACAAGCTTTTCGAACACGTGCAGGACATTAACGCCAGCTTGTGAAAAAAATGTATTTTAGCTAATACAAAAAAGTAACATTATGACACAAAACCAGTCTAATTGAAATACTTTGCGATTCTGCTATTCTTAATATAAAACATTTGTAAACGATACTATTAAAAATTATGAAATTAAATAAAGCATGTCTGTTTTTAATTATTCTGATGAGTTTATTTGCCTGCAATTCGAATAAAAAAGAAAGCAAATTAAATACTAACAGTAAGATCAATGATACATTAAAAGTTACAAGTAATGATACATTACAAGTTGCAAGTAACAAAGTAGTTTATGATGATAGCAGGGAAAACTTAAAGCTTTCAATTGCTGATACAATAAAAATTTCTAATTCTTATTTCTTTTCAAATCAAAATTCTCAAGATATATTTCAACTCACTATAAATCCAGGTTTGGTTAAAAATTCCAAAGCTGAATTGCAAATAATAACATCGGACAATAAAATTATCTATACACAATCTTTTGACGCATTTTATTTTATACGTGAAATTTACGAGCCTGAAACAACACCTTCTGGCGGACAAGAAGTCTACGAGAAATATATGGAAGAATATTGGAAATCTATAACTCCACAACAATTTGAAGCATATTTTAAAAAGAACGTTGCTAATTTTTTTGGTGTTATTTCCGTAATAGAAAACGATAAAAATGAAGAATTAAAAGCATGGGAAGAAGATATTACCGATAAAAAATTTCTAAATGAGGTTTTGACCAATCCTGCAATCAAATTAATAAACATTCCATGTTTTGACTGTGATGAGGGAGGTGAAATGATTGGGTATTCGCTTGAGCAAAATAAAGTTATATCATTACTAGAGCATGATTAAAATGCTCTCGATAATACTTATAATCTTTCCCAAAGACGATAAAACATAAGATTAAAAACTAATATTATTGGACATTAAAAAAATATATCGCAGATTCTTTTATCTTAATACTGGCTCAAGCAAAGGGCGTAAACCTACAATTGTACTTTCTAGTCATGAAGCATTTTTTGTATTAGCAATTTGTGCAATTTTAAAGAAAATTTTATTTCCTACTGTACATGTTGGCTTTCCTTTATTCTTTTCGTTTTTTATGATACTTTGTTTAACAATTGAGTATTTCAATCGCAAAATGCATAAACGATTTAGCAATGTTTTTAGGGCGGAATGGAAAAGTGAATCAAGAAGACATAGAATTAGATACCGAATTTGTAATATCGTATTTGTTATTCTTGTTTTCTCGATTTGTATCTATATTTTAGAATATTTGGATAATAGATCTTAATGAAATGAATTCACAGCGACAACGGTAGGACAATAAGTAAATCAAAAAAAGAATATTCGAATATATACAAAGTCAGGAGACTTCGTACAGCATGAGTGATTATCTAATTACAACGAATTTAAAAAAAAAAAAATGAAAAAATGAAAACTAAAAATAAATTGACAATTTTAAAAAGCATTCTAAAAACAAAAAAAATATACAGGTATTCTCTCTTAATGTTTTTTTTTATCTCTAGTTATGCATTAGCAATTCCGCCAAACTTTACTACTAAGGAAATAAAATTTGTTAGTGAAGGAGTTTTACTTTCCGGAACTATTTTTACACCAAACAACATACAGGGAGCCGTTGTGATTGTTCATGGATCTGGGCAAGAAAAAAGAATGATACAATTTGCTACACTCCTGGCAAACAATGGAATTGCCGTTTTAACTTATGATAAACGCGGAGTTGGAGAATCTGGCGGTCTATATGCCGGACCTGAAGTAGGAACTAACAATGTTGATTTTACAAACCTAAATCTTTTGTCTCTGGATGCTAGCGCTGCCGTAAATACTTTATCTAAATCTTTGTCAAATAAAACACCAATAGGTTTAATAGGCGGTAGTCAAGCTGGATGGATAATTCCATTGGCTGCAGAGAAAAATAAGAAAGTCAAATTTATGACTATATTTAGTGGAGCACTTATAACGGTTAAAGAACAATTAAGATTCCAATTTTATACAAATGGTGATAAAAAATTTTGGGAGACACACTCAGAAGAAGATGCAAGAAAACACATATTCAATGACCCGGATAAATATGAGTTTACGGATACAAATCCCAATGATATTCTTTCTAAATTATCAATTCCGGGATTCTGGATTTTTGGAGGCAAAGACATTCAGGTTCCTGTAAATCTATCCATAGAAAACCTTGATATATTAAAGTCTAAAGGAAAAAATTATGAACATAAATTATTTCCAAACTTGGGGCATAATACAGCATTTTCAGATTCTGAAGAGCCAATGAATGATGTAATCTATTGGATAAAAAATATAGCTAAATTAAAAAGTAAAAAATAAAATTTTGCATTTGTTATGATTTACTTCGCCTTTTGCTATCGCTCGGTAAACATCTTATAAAATCAATTATAGAGCATTTTGTTCTTAAAATCAAATTTCTAGTGAATAAAAATCTGAAAATGAAAATAACAAAAATTATAATCTTTACTTTTTTATTTTCTCTTTTAAGTTGTAAAAACGACAATAAAAATGCAATTGGTGACAATCAGAAATATGTAAAATTACTTTGGAGAAATAAACAATTTGAATGGATACCAACTTCATTAGTTGCTAAAAACAAAATATTGTATTTCGGAAATTTAAACAGAGATTTTTATGCTATAAATTTAGAAAATGCGAAAGTGAATTTCAAAATAAAAACTGATTATAATCCTTTTGATAAACCATTGATATATGACCAAAATTTACTTTTAACAGAATACAGCAATGATTTAATCCATCTTGATAAAACCGGCAAGTTAAAATGGAAAATAAATGGTGAAACAAATTTAAGAAATGATTTAACTGAAGATCAAAGTTATATTTATGGTTCAGTTCTGGGAAATGGATTTAGCAAACTGAACAAAACAGACGCAAAAATAATTTGGTTTTTACCTAAAAATTCAATTATTATAGAAACAAATAAACCTGCATTTTTTAAAAATAATATTTATTTAGGTTTATCAGAACATACCTCTGAACTATTAGCCATCAATAACGAAAATGGAGAAATTATTTGGAAAAAAGAATACAAAAATTTCTCAAAAATAATACAAGTTAAAACAGAAAAAGGGCTTTTAGTTTGTCTCAACAAGGATTTTAAAAACGGACAAATTTCGATGTTAAATTATAAAAGTGGAAATGAAATTTGGTCAAAATCTTTAAATTGCGATTTGCATTATGAACCTTGTATCATAAACGGAAACATCATTTTAAGTACTTATAACAACAAAGTAATTTCTTTAAATATTGAAAATGGAAAAACAAATTGGACATTAGATTTAAGAAAAGATGCAGCAGAGACTACTATTATAAGTTTTAAAGAAAATGTATATTTTGGAACTATGAATCGAAATCTATATTCGGTAAATTTTAAAACTGGAAAAACAAATTTCATGCAACCCTTTAATTATGGAATATTAAACCCAATTGTTGAAGATAATACAATTTATTTTCCAACAGGCGGGAGTGAAATGTGGCTGCTTAAATAAAAAGTCTAGTTTCAAAAAGAATATTAAAATAAGAACAAAGTCAAGAGATTTTGAATGGCAATTATAAATCGAAAGCAAAAATAAATATGTTAGGAAATTGGAACGGTTACTATAAGTTTGAAAATGAAAGAATACAAAAAGCAATGGGTTTTGAAAAAACTAATTTTGACATTATAATTGAAAAATTTGATGGCACTAATTTTAACGGAATTGTAAATGATGATATCAAAACCGGCGGAATGAAAGAAACTGGAACAGTTATAGGGAAAATTATAAAAAACAAAGTTTCGTTCAAAAAGCTAATGCCAAAACGTATTCAGATAAATTCGAATGGAGAAAGAATAAGTCTCGAAGGAAAGCATCCAACATTATATTATTCCGGAACTTTATCCGACAATAAAACTGAAATTAGTGGAACCTGGAAATTTAAACGAAAAATCACTTTCTTATTTGGTATTATCCCTATTATTTATCGTCCCGGAAATGGGAGCTGGAAAATGGAATTAAATACTATTTAAAGGAGTAAATACAAATCGATTAAAAAATTAAAATGAACTTCGAAGTACTTGATATAAGAAGAGTAGACACTACGGGAAATTTCAAATTAAACGAAGATTATATTCTATCTTATGATCATTCTGATGGTTGGAACGAACGATTGTTAAGTTTAGGAATCTATATTGATTTGGTTTTTGAGTGCAAAATTGACATACGTTTTTACACAAGAAATCGAGATCAATTTAAAAAACAATTTGAATGCGAAATACCTTCTGAGATCAAAAATATAATTTCAGAAATAGCAAATCTAGATCTTTTAACTTTAAAATATCATTATGCCGATATCTTTATGGAAGATATGAGTAGCCAGCATTATGTTATTAATCATTCTGGTAAATCACACAATATTGGAATTGGAACTTTGCTAAAAAGCCCACAACCTGAAAACCCATCCGAAAAATTGTTTTTCACTTTAATAGAACTTTTCGAAAAATGGCGAGAAAAAATTTACCAAGAATGTTCACGATAATTCTAATTACTTTGCGCTATGGTGGCTAAAAAATGGATCATAAAATTATTCCTATCCGAAAAACCATATTTTTATTACATTCAAAATCCCCACTCTGCGAAATCTCCTGACTTCGTAGCGACAATAGCAAAAATTAAGAAAATCAAAAAAATATTGAAACTCAGAAGTCACTAGACTTCTCACAGCAAGACTATAAAATAAATTACTATGAAAAAAACACTTCTTATTCTTATCTCGATTTTGGCAATAAGTTGCAGCAAAGACGAAACTAATACACAAACTGATAAGACTTCGATTAATTTAGTGACCGGAGTACATTTTAGACAAACCTCAGACGATCCGGGATTACAACTTGGAAATCCAAATATTTTAGTAAATAACAAGTTTGTAATTTATCCCAATCCTGCAAACGAATCAGTTAATATTTTAGCAACAGAGACTGTTACAGATGTTTGGTTTGTTGCCGCAAATCCGGAAAAAATTCATCAAGAAGTAAACTTCAGTACTATTTTGAATACGAATTTATACAGCGAACAATCCATCATTTCACATTCAAAATTTTCTCTTAACGGAAAATCTTCAAGCAATTTCAATATGAATATAAGTACACTTCCAAAAGGATATTATAAAGTATTTGTGAAAATTGGAGGAGTAATCTATTGGGAAAACTTATATAGATATGACGACAAAGCCTATGATGAAGAAGAATTTACCAAAATAAATAATTTTTGGAAATAATTATTTCTAACTTCAAATACTATTGAAAAAACCACAATTTTAAAACATAAAATGAATTCAAGGTTTACAAAAAGTCCAAAAACAACCACAGGTTGTCAATAACAACTATAAGTAGCGCAATAACAACTATTGGTAGCGGACTTTATTTGCAAACACACAATGAGCCAATATAGCTTTGCAGTATCAAACAAATAAAAATAATTATGATGCTAAATTCAAAATCAGTAGGCGATAAAATTGCTGCAGCCAGAAAGAAAAATAATCTTTCACAAGCAGACCTTGCACAACAAGTATCAATTAGTTCTCAAGCAGTTGGGAAATGGGAAAGAGGCGAATCAATGCCGGACATTTCTACATTAAACCGAATTGCCGAAATTCTTGGTGTAGACTTAAACTATTTTTCCGAAACATTCAAATCTAATGTTTCAGAAAGCCAATTTGAAACGAACAAAAAGGAATCTCCAGAAACTACAGCAACAAAACCTAAGACTAATTTAGGTTTAAGTTGGAATATGTCATCAGGAAACTGGGTTGACGCAGACTTTTCCGGACTAAGTAATCTTAAAGACAAATTCAGCACTTCAAACATGAAGAACTGTAAATTAATTGGTTCTGATTTGTCGAACTTAACACTTAAATCCAACAATATTTTAGGTTGCGATTTCTCTAATTCAGATTTGAGAAACAGTAAAATTCAGACTTCTAATCTAGACAACAATCAGTTTATTGAATGTTTACTGATAGATACCGAATTTTCGTCCAGTGAAATTAAAAACTGTAATTTTTCAAAGGCGAATTTTTCAGGAGTTGAATTAAGAACATCAGAACTTAAAAAATGTATTATAGAAAATGCTGTTTGGAATCTTTCTGCATTTAAATTATCGCATATTTCTGATGTGGTTTTTAATGGTACAATAGAAGAATGTTCTTTTGAAAACTGCTCTTTCACAAAAGTCACTTTTAAGAACGCAACAATTATAAATACTTTTTTTAAAGGCAAAAAACTAAAAGGCATTCAATTTATTGACTGTCAGACTGACCGAATAACCTATGAATTTCTTAAAAACGGAAAAGCAGATTTAACGGGACTAACTTTATTAGCATAGTTCCAAACGTGGGCGAACATACCGCTCGCAAACAATATCATTAAATCAAGCATTTAGAAAATAAAATCCGTTTTTATCTGCGTTTTTACAAAGTAAATCTGTTTTATCCGCGTCAAAATTAGACGCTGATTTTACTGATTCGCTAAAGCGAAAACGCTGATAAAAACTGATTTTTCTAATTACTTTCCTGATTAAACTGTTAAGTAATTTTGTAGATTTCCCCTTAACTTAATGACGTTGCGCTCCAGCAAGCTTATTAATACTTTTTTTATTCTTCAATCAAAAATCAAACGCAACAAACTCAAATAAAAAAACTATTTTAGCTTGGTAAACTAAAACCAAAAACAATGAAAATTACGATTCCCCTGTCGGTATTATTCCTGTTACTTTCTACCATTTCATTCAGCCAGACAATTGCTGATTTAAAACTAAAAGCCAAAGAAATTCCAAAAACCTACACCAATAGCGACGGTAATAACTGTATCACTCCTCAGGCTTGTACATTCTACAATGACATTGCAACTTATAGCAACATTGTTGGAGTCGTAAAAAGCAAGGCGATTCAAAGTTTCAAAAGCAAAAAAGATAGCGGATCTATCATGTATTTTGAATTCGAAAACAGATTCAAAGGCGACAGATTTCTACAAGGTTTACTTTGGGGAAAAGACGGTCAGCCAACTGATGAACATCCGGAAGAATATCTTGCAAAAGGAAAATTTCTGATCATATGGAGTTTTCATCCTGATAGCGTAATCAGAGAAAAATCAGAAGCCAAAATAGAGGCCCTTTTGCAATAAAAAAACCAAAGTATCATCATAACTAAATGATAAACATCTACAAAATAAGCTTCCAAATTTACAGAGCAATATTAATCTTAATTTTGCCACTATTCTTATTTGCTAAACTTATGGTTGGTGCGGCTGGACATAATCCTGAAAGTAAAATTAGCGATTATGCATTTATAGGATTTGCAATTCTTACTGCAATTTTATTAACCATTTTTAATAAAAATTACCAATCAAAATCAATGCTTAGAAATACTTTGCGTATTACGATCATCAGTTTGGTTTTTGTAAGTATTATTTTTCTGTTTTATGGATTGTATTATTTTACAATACAATATCTCAACCATAATTTTGATTTTGAAGATAATATTCCTGTTGCTATTCTTTTAGTACTAATTTCATTGAGCGCAACACTTTTAATTGGGTTAATAAAAAACAAAATATAAAACTTGCTATAATTAATTTATAAAGACCTTCTACTTATAACAGAATCAAACAAATGAAACAATTAGCTTCTATTCTAATACTACTTTTTCTTAGCTGTCATTTTTTAAATGCTCAGAAAATAAAACAAAAACAAGAGTTTGTAAAAAGCTCAGGTGCTATAGAAGGCAAAAACATTATGGACTTTGAAATTAATGCTGCTATTGATACCACTATTATCTCTAAAGAAACGTATTCAATTATAAAAGAAATCTTCCCTTTAGTCGAAAAAGAACAAGATAAAGAAGCCTTAAATTTAGTAAACTCAATTGACGAAAAAGATTTAGAAACAAACCAGTTGTTAGTAGTAAAAGCTATACTTGAAATGAAATTAGACGAATTATCAAATTCCTATAATTCTTTTTCGAAATACATTCCACTGGCAAAAAATGATTCCATTAGAAGTTCGGTTTATTATTCATTAGGAATGATTGATACGAAAAGACATTTACAAATTAGCGCTTCTCATAATTTCGAAAAATCATTAGAATTAGACAATAGAAATCTTTCTACAATTATCGTTTTAGAACAATTAAATTTTGCAAAAAAAGATTTTGACAAAGCCATATTCTATTGCGAAAAAGCCCTTAAAATAAATCCCAATTTAAATAATGTTTGGAATAATTTGGGTTTTATATATCAACAAAAAGAAAATCATAAAGAAGCTCAAAAAATATTCAGCAAAATTATAAAAGATGAGCCTGAAGATCCTTTACCGTACAACAATCGAAGTTATTCGAACCTAAAGTTGGGCTTTACAAAACAAGCTATGGAAGACGTTAATAAATCGCTAAAACTTTTTCCTGAAAATTCATACGCATATAGAAACAGAGCTTTGATTTACTTAAACTTAAAAGATGCTAAAAAAGCGTGTCTTGATATTGAAACCGCTTTTAAACTAGGATATCGCGAGAAATATGGTCCTGATTTGGATTTAATTCAATCTCAGAATTGTAAAAATTAATTATATTTATCTGGAGTTTTCATCCGCAATAGCGTGATCAAAGAAAAATCTTAAGCTAAAATTGAAGCATTTTTTATAATAAAAACCAAACCAAAAAATGAACAGACAAGGCGCAGTTGGAGCATTGCTTGACATATACGAACAGACAATTTCAGATCTTAAAAATGTCATTCAAGATATTCCTGATAATGTTTTGACAAAAATCATAGACGAAAAAACAACAAACGAAGATTGTAGATCCATACAAACAATTCTATCTCACGTTGTAAGTTCCGGTTATAGCTATGCCACAAGTATTCATAATCAAAAAGGACATAATGCTAAGCGACCTGAAAAGGTTTTTCATGTGACTATTGCCGAATATTTAAATGACTTAACGAATGTTTTTATCTTTACCGAAAGTGTTTTCAAAGAAATTAAAGATGAAGAATTAGAACAACCTGACAATTCATTAAAAATACAAACTGGTTGGGGACAAGCCTACGATATTGAGCAAATTACAGAACATGCCATTGTTCATATCCTTCGACACAAGCGACAAATAGAAAAAATGAAACGCGATAATTTGTAGCGAAATTGCTTCGCTTGACACTGAAATTAGAATAAACAAAAAACATTTTTAAAATCGATACTAATCCCAGCTTCATTTTTAATTTGTAATTTCGTCAAACTAAAAATAAATTTCAAAATGAAACCACAAATCCGAATTCTGCTTTATTCCCTATTATTTTTCACCTACAGTTTTTCAACTTCACTTTTACTTACATTAGGCGAAAAACTAAAAGACCATAGATTTATAACTTTAGGCTGCGGTTTTTTTGTGATAAATATTATTTTTTCCCTTTTTGTACTTAAATGGAACTCTTTATTAAGCATAATCTGTTCTATTGTAATTACAGCTTTAGCCTTATTTCTGGCTTTGAGAATTGGAGATTTACATCTATTTCCAAAATACGATGAATATGGTATTAAAACAGCTTTGATGGCAAATGCAGTTTTTTCAATTATCTTTTGGGAAATTGTTTATCAGGTGAAAGCTAGAAAACAATAAAAAAGGCTAATACTGATATTTTAATGAAAGAATAAAATGCGGACTACTTTTATAGCGTTAATTGGATTTGGTTTCTTTTCTCTTTCATTATTTAGCATGAATAAATTGAAATTGGCAGAAGATACAATTCAAAATAAAAAGAAATGTTCCGTTGAAAATATAACCTTAAAAACAGAAAGAACTGAAAAAGATCGACACTTTCTTTTTTGGAGATTACCGCACAAAAAAGTAACTATTGTTGACAGAATAATTAGTGCTGACGGGAAAGTAATTTTAAAGAAAACATCGGTTTTAGTTTGTTCATCTTGTGCCTGTGATAGCAGACGGTTTCGTAGAATCAAAATTGTTGGCAATGAAATATGGATTTTTCAATATAATAGAGACCCAGAAAAAGCAGTTATAAAACGCTATGATTTTTGTAAAAATTATCTAAGTAAAAAAATGTGGGACGAAGGAGATTTTAATGATTATTAAAATCAGTAATTACTGCTATATAAAGATAATCTCAAAAAACTAAACTTCTCCTAATAGTATTTAAGAAATGAATCTGAAAACAATTTTAATTTTTCTGTTGTCAACAATCTTCGCTTATTCGCAAACGAAAAAAGAGATCAGTTGTGCTGATCTTAAGTATAAAGATTATTATTTTAATGAAAAAAACACTTTTAAAAATGGAGCTATTAAATTGTTTTCAGATAAAAATGGAAAACGTTTTGATGCACTAAATAAACTCATTTTAAAAAATAGTGAATACATTTTAGAACTAAATCTTAAGAACAATAGCATAACATTTCATAAGCCAGATTCTCTTTTTGATTATTCTGAAGATAACAAAACATTCAGAAACTGGGTTGATCATCTTGATCTTTCGAAAATTTTCACTTTGAATTCCGAATCAAAATTGCATCAAAAATTGTCTGAGGAAATGCAACTTAATAATGAATCGGGAGAACTTTCTACAACAGTTTTCTGCTTAGATAAAATTCTTGTTTATCAAATTCAACTAAATGACGCCAGAGATAAAGGTTCTCCTTATGATGAATTTTTAAATATCGATTTAAACAAAATGGAATTAGTCGATTTCAATTCCCTAATAACTATCAATCAACAAGATGCTTTCAATAAAGCCGTTTTAACTTATACCAACAATCATAAAAAAGAAATCGTAAATAATTATAAAGAAATATTATCTAACGGATTTGGCGATTTATTATATACATATCAACTTGCTTTTCAAAAACCTAATTATGATTATCATAAAATAAATTGCAAAATTAATTCTTCTAATTTTTCTCATTTTAGCGCCAAAGGCATCGTTTTTAAAGTCAATGTTTTGGATAAAAATAAGAACGAGGAAAATGAACCAATTGGAGAATATGTTTCTGAAATAGTAATTCCGTACAAAGAGCTTATACAGTATTTTGATAAAAAGAATAATTTGTATTCAAGTATCAATAAATAAAATTGGCTAGCTAAAAGAAATAAATTACCAAGTAAATACGGCTTTTTTGATTATCTTTTCAGGCATAATTTATTCCGTGAAAACTAGAAAAAAATGAAATTACAAAACCGATTTTTTGCTTATATAATACTTCTTGTAGTATATTATTTTTCAACTATACTTTTAATGACACTAGATAGTGAATTAAAAATCAATCATTTATTTATCACTTTAGGTTTTGGGTTTACGATAATAAATCTTGTTTATTCCTTTTTAATCTTAAAATGGACACCATTATTCAATATCGTATATTCTATTATTATTGCCGCAGTAAGTTTGGCATTAGCATTAAAATTTGGAGATTTACATTTGTTTTCCAACTACGATCCTTATGATATCGAAACATGCATAATAGCCAATGCAGTTTTTTCGGTTGTATTTTGGGAAGTTGCCTATCAAACCAAAAAAATCTAAATATTCCAAATCAAACAATAAAATGAAAATAAAAGTATTAGTTGTCCTCGTTATATTTTGTTTTGCATCCTGTAAAAATTCAGAGAAAGTAGAACGAGAAAATGAACCTACAATTTATAAAGTCGAAAAAGATGATCCGGAAATGTCTGAAGCAATTAAAAAAGCCAATCAAACATTATCCGATTTCAATTCAGCATTGCTAAACCCAAAAATTGAAGTCAAATCATTGAAAGTCAAATTTGAAACCTCGAACGGAAACGAACATATTTGGCTAAGTAATATTGAATATAAAAACGGAAAATATTGGGGAATTTTAGACAATGAGCCTGAATATATCACTGAATACAAAATAGGAGACAAAATAGAGGTCGATAACTCAAAAATTAGCGATTGGATGTATCTTGAAAACGGAAAATTATTTGGCGGTTATACCATAAAGTTGTTAAGAAGCAGGATGACTGATGATGAGAAAAAACAATTTGATGTTGAAAGCGGCATGCAAATCGATTAAAACAATAAAATGAACATTTATATATTTGGAAACGGAAACATTAGTTTCACCGATTTTAAAAAACATTACGAAAGTGTTATTAATAAATATATTGACGACAAAAACGTAAACTTTTTACTTTGCGACTTTAGAGGTGTAGATGTTCTCGCTATGGAAGTCCTAAAATGCAATACTGCAAATGTTTCGGTTTATCATATTGGTGGGAATCCAAGATATATCTCTGATAAATTCAAAACTAAAGTTAGCAGCTGGAAAGTAATTGGAGATTTTGAAAATGATGAACAAAGAGATTCTGAGGTTATAAAAAATTGCACACATTTTATTGCAATCGATTTTAATTCTGATTCGAATCGAAAAAGCGGAACGCAAAGAAATATTGAACATTGCGAAAAATTAGGCAAAATTAGATTAACCGAAGAATAACAATCCTAATCGTTTTAATTTGAGATTACATTTACTAATTACTTAAATCTCAGCTAAACTTCTAATATCATGAAACAGCTTACAGTATATCAAATCGATTCTTTTACAAAAGAAAAATTCAAAGGAAATCCTGCCGGAGTAGTTGTAAATGCAGACGGATTACAGGATTATGAAATGCAGCAAATCGCAAGAGAATTAAACAACTCCGAAACTGCCTTTCTTTTCTCGCCAGATAACGATGATTGCGATGGCGTAATACGCTATTTTACGCCAAGTATCGAAGTTCCAATTTGTGGTCATGCTACAATTGCGGCAATGTATGCCAAAGCGCTCGAAGATAATTTGGATTCTTGCGTATTAAGGATGAAAACTAAAATTGGTATTCTGCCTTTCGAAATCATCAAAGAAAATGGAGATTATCAGGTTTTGATGACACAAGGATCTTTTGAACTTAGTCCGGTGTTTGACGACGATACTACTAAAAAAATGATCGCAGCACTAGGACTTGAAGAGGATGATATCGACGCAAAATGTCCAATTCAAATTGCTTCTACGGGACATTCAAAAGTTATGATTGGAATTAAAAGCCGAGAAAAACTCAATACTTTATCTCCAAAATACAGCGATCTTGCCGAATTAAGCAAACACATCAATTGTAACGGCTATTTTGTTTTTACATTCGATTCTGATAATAAAGATATCCTGACTTACGGCAGAATGTTTGCTCCTGCAATTGGTATAAATGAAGATCCTGTTACCGGAAATGCAAACGGACCTTTAGGTGGTTATTTGGTACAAAACAATATCGTTCCTTTTAAGGATAACAAACTCGAATTCAACGGAAGACAAGGCGAAAAAATAAACCGACTTGGTACAATATCAGTTAAAGTTTTGGTCGAAAATGATAAACCTGCGTTAATTCAAATAAAAGGTGACGCCGTTGTTGTATTTAAAACCGTAATAGAAATTTAAAAAACATCAAAATCGAGATGTTTTTTAAATTTCTATAAATTACTCTTAAATACTCTCTTCATCAACGCTCGATTTTAAGTACGAAAACCATTTATCTTCCATAGCTTTCTCAATATCAATATTGTGATAATTTGCAAATAATAAAACCTGACCTAAAACATCAGCTAATTCGTTTGAAATATTCTTTTTTAATTCTTCAGGCGTTAGATTTCGATTTCGACCTCTAAGGGTATAGGAAAGATAATTTTGTGTCAATTCACCCATTTCTTCATGTAATTTTAAAAGATACCAATCTTCATCTCTTTTAATATTGCAGTTTTTTTCATACTGATCAGATACCTTTACAACCTTTTCTGTTATTACTTTTAAATCCATTAGATTCTACTTATTTTAAATTATATAAACTGATTGATTGCTTTATTACAATGGCAATATATGTCAATTATTGTTTCTAAAGATTTTATTTTCATTAAAAATTAGACGCACTGCTGTGCGCCTCTACATTGGAACATTAGGTAAAACAAACATGCATAGCGTTGCGTTTCTGCTTTCATAATTCGTTAATTTAAAATTTCATAATTTTATATCACGATTATTAATCAATGATCGGAATTGCGTTCTAATTTTTTAATGATGAATCTTATGGAAACGAAAAGAATATGGGCAAATTTTGGTGTAGAGGATTTAGACAGAACAACTAAATTCTATACTGATTTAGGTTTTAAACCAAACGGACATAATACAAACAATGAATTGCGAAGTTTTCTTTTTGGCGATGATAATTTCATCATTCATTTTTTTGTAAAAAAGCAATTTAAATGGGCTGTTAATGGCGAAATGGCGGATTTAAATATTGGAAATGAAATTATATTTTCCCTTTCTGCCGAAAGCAAAGAGGAAGTCGATCAATGGGTTACAACTGTTAAAAAAGCCGGAGGAAAAATCTTTGCTGAGCCTCAGGAGTATGGAAAAGGATATTTCTTTGGATTTTCTGATCCGGATGGTCATAAATTTAATTTCTTGTATTGGCCAAAGTAGAATAATTTTTTTACTAAACACTGAAAGAGGGACTGCTTTTAAATACGAAAAGACGCACTGTTGTGTATCTCTACGTTAATTATGAAAAATAATATTTCTAATCTAGCCCCGATAGAGCCGATATCCTCGTAATGAAATGGAGAGATAAAGGCGAAAGCGGGACTAAAGGTGATTATGAAAACAAAAACTTCTGCTCCTGAAATTTAAAAATTACATTATTTGATTTCATCTAAAAACCGATATATTTACACCTTGAAAAATCAATGGTCTTTAGAATGAAAAAATTTACTTTACTGTTTTGTATATTATTTTTAATACTCTCGTCATGTGGCGTAAAAACCACGCAATCTTTAATAAGCGACGGAAATTACGACGCTGCAATTGATCGTGCTGTCGAAGCTTTAAGAACCAAAAAAGATTCTAAAGGGAAACAAGATTATGTGTATTTGCTGGAAGAAGCTTTTGCGAAAGCCAAAGACAGGGATTTGCGTGATCTTGATTTGATGACAAAAGAAGCAAACGTGGCAAATGCTGAACGTATTTATAACACGTATATGCAATTGAATAATCGTCAGGAAAAAATAAGACCTTTATTGCCGTTGCAATTATTGAAACAAGGCAGAAACGCTTCTTTTCCGTTTGACAATTACTCAAATGAAATTGTAAACAGCAAAAATGCTTTGTCTAAATATTTGTATGAGAATGCTTCGGCACTTTTAAAATCAAAAAACAAACTGGATTTTAGAAAAGCTTATGATGATTTTTTCTATCTGGAAAGTATAAATCCTGGTTATAAGAATGCCAAAAAATTGATGGACGATGCGCAGTTTAAAGGAACTGATTTTGTGGATATTTATGCTACAAATGTCACTAATATGGTGATTCCAAAGCAGCTTCAGGATGATTTATTGGACATCAAAACTTACGGATTAAACGATAAATGGACCGTTTATCATAGCGCAAGACAAAAAAATATTACTTATGACTATAGTTTGATCGTAAACTTTGTACAGATAAATATTTCGCCTGAGCAAATAAAAGAGAAAGAATTCATCAAGGAAAGAGAAGTAAAAGATGGTGTAAGAACACTTTTGGACAGTCGCGGAAGACCCGTAAAAGATAGTTTGGGCAAGGAAATAAAAGTTGATAATTATAGAATGCTTCGTGCAAATATATATGAATTCAGACAATTTAAATCTTGTCAGGTAACGGCAAAAGTAGATTATGTTGACTTAAAAACGAATCAATTAATGCAATCATTCCCGCTTACGAGCGAGTTTATTTTTGAGAATATTTATTCGACTTACAAAGGAGACAGAAATGCTTGTGAGGATAATTATATGAATTATTTTAATAAACGCGCTGTGCCATTTCCTAACAATGAACAAATGGTTTTTGATACCGGCGAAGATCTAAAAGCCCGACTCAAAGATATTATTGTCAAGAATAGAATTAGGGGATAAATTAAAACTTCAAAAAATGACTGAAGAATTCGACAGAACAATTCCGGTAGGAGCCGTAAATTATTTTCGTAATTGTATCGTTAGTGGCGATTTGCAAGGAACTTTAAGCTGTTTTGACAAAGAAGCTGTCTATATTGATCGCGACGGAACAGAAATTAAAGGTCTGGATAATATCGAAAAAGCAATGCAACATCTATGCAATTGGAAACCTGAAATAAAAGGCAGCAAACATAGAGCTACAATTGTTGGCGATCTTGCAATTTGGGTTGACAACTGGTCGATGAAAGCAAAAATGCCAGACGGAAACCCAATTGAGATGAAGGGTGCAACGAGTTGTTTGATGAAACAAAACGAGAAAGGAATTTGGTTATGGCTGGTGGATAATCCTTTTGCGGCAGAAATTTTCGAAAACTAACTATTCTACTTCAGATTAAGATATTAAAGACGCCTTGTGCGTCTTTTTTTATGCAAAAACACAAAATCATAAAAAAAGAAAGGATCTACTGTATGGAGACGCACTGCTGTGCGCCTCTACGGTCAATTGCTTCTTAAAAAATATATTTATCCATCTGGAATCCGTAGAGGCGCACAGCAGTGCGCCTCTACAATCAATTGGTATTTAAAAACATTTTATTTATAATCTAAATTCGTAGAGGCGCACAGCAGTGCGTCTCGGCTATCAATCTCAAACCCTACCACGTCCAAAAACGAATTTCTAAAAAAAAATCAAAAAATACATTGCGCAACCAAAAAGTTGCTTATATTTGCAACTGATTGGTTGCTAATTTAAAATAAATCAAAAATGAAACGAGATATTTTTCAGGCTATTGCTGACCCAACCCGCAGAGCAATTTTAGTATTGGTGGCTACAAACGCTTTGACACCAAATGCTATTGCAGAAAAATTTAATACAACGCGACAAGCCGTTTCTAAACACATCAAGATTCTCAATGAATGTGAATTATTAGATGAGAAAAAAATGGGTCGTGAAATCTACTATCAACTTAGAATTGACAAAATGAAAGAAGTTGACAAATGGCTGGAACAATTCAAGGAAATTTGGGAAAACCGTTTTACTCAACTTGATCAAGTATTAATGAATCTAAAATCTAAAGAAAATGAAATCTAATCTATTGATGAATTTTACCGTGGACAAAGAAAACAGCACGGTAAACGTAAAACGTGAATTTAATGCATCTCTTGCAAATGTTTGGTCTGCCTGGACTGAAGCTGAAATACTGGATCAATGGTGGGCGCCATCGCCGTGGAAAGCCAGAACCAAAAGTATGGAATTTAAAGAAGGCGGACGTAGACTTTATGCAATGGTTGGTCCTCAAGGCGAAGAGCATTGGGCTATTGCCGATTTTACTTCGATAACGCCTAAATCAAATTTTAAATACCTGGATGCTTTTTGTGATAACGAAGGCAATCTAAACGCAGATTTTCCAAGATCTAAATGGAATGTGGATTTCTCTGAACAAGACGATTTGACTATTGTTGACATTGCTATTAAACACGATAATTTATCTGATTTGGAGAAAATTATCGAAATGGGATTCAAAGAAGGTTTCTCAATTGCTTTGGAAGGTCTGGACGAAATCTTTGCTTCAAGAGCGAAATAAGTTTTATAATTTATTTACTAAATCCCGTTTGTTTATTGACAAATGGGATTTTTTTTGAAATATAATATCTACAAAAGTTGTATTTTAGCTTCATTAGAAAGTCGTTCTAAAAATTTCAAAAATCAATGCTACAATGACCTGAGCGGTTATTAAATATTACAAAATGAATAAAACTATTATCCTTGCCTTTTTACTTCTATCTTCAACTTTAATTTTTAGTCAAGCCAAAAAATCAAAAGCAACAGAAACCAACAAACCATTTGTTTTGGGTTTTATTGATGAAATTCAATCGAAAGAATTAGGCGAAAAAAGAATTCTGAATATCTATCTTCCAGAAGGTTATAAAGCCGAAGATGCAACAAAATATCCCGTAATTTATTTATTAGACGGTTCGGCTGATGAAGATTTCATTCATATTGCCGGATTAGTTCAGTTTAATAGTTTTGAATGGATCAATCAGGTTCCAAAATCTATTGTTGTAGGAATTGCAACAGTCGACAGAAGAAGAGATTTTACGTTTCCGACAACTATCGAGAAAGATCAAAAAAAGTTTCCAACCACTGGACATTCTGATAAATTTATTGCTTTTATTGAAAAAGAATTACAACCTTTTATTGATAAAAAATATAAAACGACAGATTCTAAAACGATTATTGGTCAATCGCTCGGCGGACTTTTAGAAACTGAAATTTTATTAAAGAAACCAACTCTTTTTAATAAATATGTGATCGTGAGCCCAAGTATTTGGTGGAATAATGGTTCTATATTAAATCTGGACAGTCCAATTTTTCAGGAAAACTTTACACAACAAACTGATATTTATATCGCAGTTGGTAAAGAAGGTTTAACTCCAACCGAAATCCCGAGGGTTATGGAAGTTGATGCAAACTTACTGGCCGAAAAGATTAAAGCCTCAAAAAATAAAAATCTAAAAGTCTATTTTGATTATTTCCCTCTGGAAAATCATGGTACGATTTTACATCCCGCCGTTTCAAATTCGTTTAAATTCTTTTATCCATTACCGAAACAAGAATAAGAATTTTGAAAATGCCTCAATAATAAATCATTATAATGAAAACCATAGAAGAAAATAAATTAGACAATCCGGTTTGGCATTCATTATCTGAAACTCATCAGGAATTTGCTATTGATTATAACGGAACTAAATTTTATAATCCTGATTATTGTCCGTTTGGTGGTTTTGAAGAATCAGAAAGTACCTTAGAAGCTACAAATCAATATTCAGCTTTAGCAGAAAATTTCTTTATTGTGGGAGAAAAACCTGAAATAGCTGATTCTTTAAAAATTGTAAAAGAATTAGTTTGTCTTCAAATGGTTATTTACAACAAAATAAAACTGCCAATAACAACAGAAATCGTAAAACTTAATAAAAAACATAATGCTGAATTAGTTCAATTAGTCAATTTGGTTCAACCGGGATATTTTAAAAATAAAACTCCTTTGCTGGGAGATTATTTTGGAATTTTTAAAGACAATCAATTAGTTGCTATTGCGGGCGAACGAATGAAAATGAATGATTTCACCGAAGTTAGCGCTATCATAACGCATCCGGATCATACGGGAAAAGGTTACGCAAAACAATTAATCGCTCATGTTGTAAATAGAATTTTTGGTAAAAATAAAACCCCTTATTTACATGTTGTCGAAAGTAATATCGGAGCAATTGGTTTATACGAAAAACTAGGTTTTGTAACCAGAAGAAAAATGAGCTTTTGGAATATTTCTAAAAATCAATAAATAATGCAAATCAAAAATTGAAATGTGCCTTTAGGTACTAAATATTGGTAGGAAACAGAAATAGTAATAAAATTAGCGTGCCGTAGGTACGCCACAAAACGATAAATATTGCGTACCTACGGCACGCCAACGTACGTCGAACTTAATGGCTACCAATATTTAGTGCCTATCGGCACAAATTGCAGATTTACAACCCTTTATTTGCATAAATAATTCAAAATAAAAAAGAGCAGAAACTTATATTTAGTTTCTGCTCTTTTGTTTTATGCGTTTGTATAAGTGTGAACACTTTGCGCTGCAGATGGCATATAATTGACTCCAAACCAGCAAAGCAATAATACAACAAATGCTAATGCTAAGGTTATCAAAACAGGTTTTACACTTTCCGGATAACGGTAATGAATGTGTATGTAAATTAAATACCCTAACCAGGTAAGCATCGCCCAGGTTTCTTTTGGATCCCAAGTCCAATAATGTCCCCAGGCTTCTTTTGCCCATAAAGCTCCAAATAACAAACCTAAAGAAAGGAAACCAAACCCAACATAAACCAAATTATTGGCTAATTGTAGAATCGTGTTTTTATACGTGCCTCTATAATATTCGAATAATCCATAACAAGCTACAATAGATGATGCCGCAAGTAATGCATATGAAAAAATATAAACCAAAACGTGCGGTACAAACCAAACACTTTGCAAAGCTGGCATTAGCGCTTTATTATAAGTATCCGGATTAAGATAATTGATTACTAAAAAAACGGTTGCCATAACCAAACTATAATTTAGTAACCACTTATATTTCCATCTTATAAAAGTTACAATCCCAATAATGGGTAAAAACAAAGCGTACCAAAGTCTGGTTTCTCCAAGTGTACGCATTGGGGGACGTCCTAAATTTTGCCATAAATTATAAGTAAATGCTATCATCGAAAAACCTCCTAATACAGCAAAAAGGATAATAGGGAGTGTTTTATCTCGTTTAATTTTTATAATCTGAAAAAGCATGCAAATTGCCCAACATATAATGGCGAAAAAAGCATAATGCGAAAAATAGATCCAATAATTCATTTAAAAAATCTTTAATTATATATAATTCCAAACCTTATTTTTTTCTAAAAAAGGTTAAATAACAGTTCCTCTACCTTTAAATATTAAATATAAGGCGCCAATAATCATCATGAAGATTCCAGAATATACAATAGGTAACCATGGATCACGAACTAATTCTATCACACTTAGTTTAGACCATTTTCCAAATTTTTCGTCGTAGCTTAATTGATATACTTTCCATCCGTCAACTTTGTAAGGCTTATTCACCTCGATAACTGTTTTATCGTTCTTGCCGTCTTTAACAAATACATTTACGTGCGAACTGTATTTTTTTGCCTCAGGTTGCAACATTACAATTGCTTCTTTATTGTTTAATTGCAAATATGAATATTCGGTAGCAAAACTTCCGCAACTAATCCATGCTGTTGTATCTATCGTTGCCGACCTTACTTCGATCAAAGCTGATGGTGTTGCGCCTTCTTCATTTACAGGAAAATAACCGTTCCCGGTAAATTTGCTGTTTTCGATATAATCAACGATTTTAATTTTATAACCTTTATAATCATAACTTTCGCCTTTGTTGATCATTCGCAAAGCATTAACTCCTTTTGTTTCAATACTATTATTGGTGATGTTTGCTAATGCTAATTTTGGAGTAAAAGTCTCCATTTCAAAACTTGTAAGTTCAAAAGCAATCGGCATTGGGATCATTACTCCTTCTTCATTTTCGGCTCCCCAAACCAGTTGATTTTCATAAAGTTTCATGGTATAACGTTGTAAATCGCCACTTCCTAAAATTCCGGCTGTCATTGCAATAAAAAGCCCTAAGTGATTAAGAACAAATCCCCAGTTCTTCCATTGCCACGGCGTCATTCGGTTTAGAGTTGCAAGTCCTAATGTGGTAAGAAAATACAATTGTGCAATTATAAACGGCCAACTGGTTAATACAAACGAAAAACCAAACAAATCCGGCTCAACTCCTTCAACAAAATTCTGCTGAGGAAGTGTTCCCATAATAACTGCCTGAATCAAAACCAAAACTATTGCGCTAACAGATGCCGGAACTGACCTCAGCCATTTTACCCAAGGATGTGTTCTGCTTGTAAAATGCAACAAAAGTAACATGACAATAAACAATCCGCCAATGATGTAATTAACGGGAGAACTTACCGCTTTTATACTCGTTCTTGTGGTTATCTGCAACAAATATCCTGTTAGCAATAATCCAGCTGCAACTATAAACGATTCTTTATAATCCCACGGATATTGCCAAAGCTTCTTTTTAGTTACTTTATGATTTTCAAAATTAACTACTCTCATTCTTATTTTGAATTTGAAACATTTAACTTGAAAAGGGTTTCAAACAGTTAATCAAAACTTGTAAGAACCCTCTCCAACATTATTTGTTATTATTTTACTGACTACAGCAATTATTTTTTCTTTGCTTCTTCGAGCCATTTTGGTAATACTGTTTTCTTGAACTCTGCTTTATTTGCTCTTTCTTTACTCATATCAAGACCAATATATTGTTGTGCTTTTGCTTTAGTCGAAAGGTCCGGATATTGTATAGGACCTGTTTGTCCTAAAGAAGCCAATACTTTACTCAAAGCAATTCTGGCTTCGGCAGCTTTATTTAAACCGTTTGAAATTACTCTTGCTGTTTCTAATGGAGCGTGAAATGATCCTCCGTGTGATGCTGCTGTAAAATCCCAACGCCATTGCGACTGACGAATCAATTGAAGAATATTTTTCATCTGAGCTTCGGTTGCTCCTTTTTCCCAAGCCAATTTTGCTTCGAGATGTGCTTTTACCAATTGATCTTCAAGCTCAATACGCACCTGATAAATTTTATCCTGACGTTCATTTACATTCGCAACCAATGTTTTTTCTTCTTCACGGTGACAAACCTGACAAGAATTTGCTACGTTGTTAAGAGGCGATTGTATTTTATGATCTGTAAATTTTTGTCCGCCTTCACTTTTGTATGGCATATGGCAATCTGCACAAGAAACACCTCTTTGTCCGTGAATACCCATTTGATGAATCTCATAATCCGGGTGTTGCGCTTTTAAAATTGGCGCTTTACTCAAGGCATGCGTAAAATCTGAAAATTCAATATCGTCATAATATTTTTCCATATTTTCTACTGTCATACCATTTTTCCATGGGAATTTTACTTTCGCCGCACCTTCTACAGATTTTTTATCAAAGTAATATTCTACGTGACACTGAGCACAAACTAGCGAACGCATTTCATTATGGGTTGCTTTGGTGATATCTTTTCCTTGTTCCTTAAAAGCTTCGATTAAAGCCGGACGAGTAATTTTTAGATTCATAGTTTTAGAATCATGACAATCAGCGCAACCAATCGGATTTACAATTTCCGATCCTAAAGCTGCCCAGGTTTGTTTGTAAAACTCGTCTATACCTAATTTATCCATCATACGTGGCACATCAGGAGATTTACATACCCAACAACTCGCCGGCTGTGGACCATCTTGCGGACCTTTTGGCGCTCCTGTTCTTAAAGTATTATAGATATCTTCTAAAGCATAAAAGTGTCCTCTACCCTGATTATAATCTTTAGCGAAAGCATAACCTGCCCAAAGAATTACCATACGAGGATCTTCGTGCAACATATCTCTCATTTTTCCGCCACCATATTTACTTGAAAAAGTAGTATCAGCAGTTTCATAATAAGTTTGAAATTCACGAGGATAATTTGCGCCCCAAACTTCATTTTTTGATTCAAATTCACCTACAGGAGCCAATACTTTATTTACAAATAAAGCTTCTGTACGTCGCTCCATTACACTGTTAACCAATAATCCGAGCATAAACACAACTAACATCGTAATGCCAAACATTACCCATCCTAACCATGGTTTGCGTTTTATAATTTCTTTTAGAGGTGCCATAATTATATCTGTATTTAATTAATTTTAGTTTTTGTTTTCTTTGATTTGATCTGTTTTTTTCTGTTTTGCAATTGCTGTACTATCAGTTTGTTTTTGCAACCATTCCGGAATAGGAGATTCTAACAAAGGAACTCTCGCATTGGGAACAGATGACAAACTATTTACTTTACCATGCGGAACTTCGCGGTGGCAATCCCAACATAACTTTCCTTCTCCATGTTTTTTACTTTCTAGCGTAACACCATTTGTGCTCACATTTGCATTAAGGTCTCCGTGACAACGCTGACAGTTTTTTTGAACCACATCTGTTCCCGCTTCTTTGATATGAATTACCTGAGGTTCTGCACGCCATGTAAATACTGTTGCGTGATAAATACCATCTTTTGCTTTAAAAAAATATTTATTAAAGACATTATTATGAGGTACATGGCAATCATTACAAGTAGTAACTCTCGCATGCGAACTGTGCTGCCATGTAGCATAAAATGGCATCATTACATGACAGTTTACACATGTTTTAGGATCGTCTGACAGATAAGATACCGCATTTGACACATATAATAAGTAAGCAAACAATCCCGTTCCTATTCCAACTGCTACTATAACAAAGGGTACCCATTTACGAGGAGGTAATAAATAATTTAGAATCTTTTTCATGATAATTTCCCTTAATTTTCATATCAAAAATAGAAAGTTAAATCCTACAGGAATATGATAATTATCAGACAATAAGATTTCTCTTAAAAATAGATTCAGATTCTGGAATATGCATGAAAACGAACATTTATGTCTAAGTCAGCCCTATTATAACGCATTCTAATCATCCGAAAAAGGTTAAGCAAAACAATTAATCGCTCATGTTGTGAATAGAATATTTGACCAGAATAAAATTCCTTATTTACATATAATCGAAAATAATATTGGTGCAATCAAATTATACCAAAAACCAGGTTTCTTACGAGAGGAAAAATTAGTTTTTGGAATATTTCTAAAAAACAGTAACTTTACCCCTAACCTAAATCTACTATTAATCCCACTAATCTACTATGGTAATGAAAAAAGTAATTTTAATCTTCATTTGTTTAATTGGTTTGTCAGTAAGCGCACAAACAGAAAAAGAGCTCGTTGGAAAATGGATGTTGGTAAAATGGACGAAAAACGGACGAACGCAAGACATTAAAGCTTATTATAAAACGACTCAGGTTTTACAAATTTTCGAAGAAAATGGAGATTTTGAAAGTCGTATTGGTAGTGATAGCCAATATTCTAAATGGAAATTAACGCAAGACAATTCGCAACTTGTAATTGTTGACCCTTCTGTTTCAATTACATCCTCTATTGATTATTTTGATGCTAAAAAACGTATAATCACATCAGAAACCGGAACATTTGAATATAAGAAGATTCCTTATGCTGAATAAGATATAACTATCTCACAACCAATATATTGACAACTAATTTATTATTTAAATATGACACCAAATAAACAAACCGTAAATGAATATATGGCAGCATTTAGAGTAAGTGATCATGGCCGGGTTTTAGCTTGTCTTACTGATGATGTTATATGGGAAATGCCTGGAATCTATCAACATGTTGGTAAAGAAGCATTTGACAAAGAAATTGAAAATGATAATTTTGTTGGAAGTCCCACAATTCAAATTATAAAACTTATCGAAGAAAATGATATTGTAATCGCAGAAGGCGCTGTACAAGGAAACATGAAAAACGGCAATATATTAGACGCCGTTTTTTGTGATGTTTTTGAGATGGAAAATGGGAAAATAAAAAAACTGACTTCGTATTTGATGTCAAGGAATGCAAGTTTGAAGTTTGAATGAGGTCTTTTACCGCAAAGAGCGCTAAGGTTTTTCGCAAAGTTCGCAAAGCTATATCTAGATAAAGCTTTGCGAACTTTGCGTTTACTAACCACAATCCAAAACAAAACAACTTTGCGTGCTTTGCGGTTAGTAATCTTTTAAAGCAACCAAGATTGGTGCTTTACTTTTCGGAGTTTCTCGTGAAGATTCCTCGTTCCTCGGAATGACAATATTGGGCAAAATCCAAATAATCTTAAATCTAAAGTCTAAAATCTTAAATCATTACCCCAACCAGCCATCACGATCCAAACTTCTATATTGAATAGCTTCGGCGATATGTTGTGAAACTACTGTTGGCGATGCATCCAGATCCGCTATTGTTCTGGAAACTTTCAGGATTCTGTCATAAGCTCGTGCAGAAAGATTCAGGCGTTCCATTGCGGTTTTTAATAATTGTTTCGATTGCTCATCTAGCGCACAATACTCCCGAATCAGTTTACTGCTCATTTGAGCATTATAATGAATATTTTCAATTTCTTCAAAACGCTTGGTTTGAATCTCTCTTGCTGCCGTGACACGCTTTCGGATTTCGACACTGCTTTCTGCTTTTTGATCATCGGCAAGTTTTTCAAAAGGAACCGGAGTTACTCCGATATGAATATCTATTCGATCTAATAATGGTCCTGAAATTTTACTCAAATAACGCTGCATTTCGTGTGGTGATGAAGTATTGGGCTGACTTGGATCATTGAAAAAACCACTTGGACTTGGATTCATACTTGCGACCAACATAAACGAAGAGGGATAAGTAACAGTGAATTTTGCACGCGAAATTGTTACTTCACGATCTTCAAGCGGCTGACGCATTACTTCGAGAACATCGCGTTTGAATTCGGGTAATTCATCCAAAAACAAAACACCATTATGCGCCATCGAAATCTCGCCCGGTTGTGGATAACTGCCTCCGCCAACAAGTGCTACATTCGAAATTGTGTGATGTGGACTTCGAAATGGTCGTTGATTCATTAATCCTACTTCTTTTAATTTTCCGGCAACACTATGAATTTTTGTTGTTTCTAATGCTTCCCGTAAAGTCATTGGCGGCAAAATACTTGGTACTCGTTTGGCAAGCATGGTTTTTCCTGCTCCGGGCGGACCAATTAAAATAATATTATGTCCTCCGGCGGCGGCAATTTCCATACAGCGTTTTATACTTTCCTGTCCGCGAACATCTGAAAAATCGAATTCAGGAAAATCCAATGTTTTATAAAATTCCGCACGTGTATCGATAACGGTTGGCTCAAGAGTACCTTTTCTGGCAAAAAAATCAATTACTTCTTGTAGTTTTTCGACTCCATAAACATTTAATCCGGTTACAATTGCAGCTTCTTTCACGTTTTGAATTGGAAGAAAAAACCCAAGATAACCTTCTTCTTTTGCTTTTATAGCAATTGGCAAAGCGCCGCGAATAGGTTGCAAACTTCCGTCTAAAGAAAGTTCCCCCATAATAATATACTTTTCGATTTCAGGTGCTTTTATCTGATCTGAACCAACTAAAATTCCCATTGCAAGAGGCAAATCATAGGCAGAACCTTCTTTTCGCAAATCGGCAGGCGCCATATTAATCGTAATTCGCTTTCCCGGCAAACTTAATCCGTTGTTTTTTAAAGCAGCAGCAATTCTAAAACTGCTTTCTTTTATAGCACTATCCGGCAAACCAACTAAATGGTAGCCAATACCTTTATCCATATGAACTTCTACTGTAATTGTTGTCGCTTCGACTCCAAAAACGGCACTTCCGTAAACTTTTACTAACATAATCAATCTTTATCAAGAATGTAAATGTATCCAATTAAGGAATCAAAATACTATTTTTTGTAAATATTTTCTTTCTTTATTTTACCTTTATGATTTGACCTAAAATTAATTTTAATATATTTTCTCCTAAAGTTTATTATAGTTTTTAATTGCTATATTAGTTTTTTAAAACCTGATAATATCATAAATTTAGTTGGTAAATTAGTTAATAGAAAAAATTAATCTTGGCGGTGATGAAAATGGTCAGGTAAAAAGTATTTATTTTATCACGATAACATATTCAAACAAAATTTAAAATTAAAATCATACAAGTGATACATAACAACTATAGAAATATGTTTGTCCAAGATTTAAAAGCAAATGCTATTGAATTTGACAATGACTACAAAAGAATAATTGAAGAAAATGGACAGTCTAATGAAACCAAACTAGAATTTTATAACGCTACTTTTCATTCTATAATCAATACACTTAAAAGTGAAACTCCTGTGGATTCAGATAAAATTCAATATAGTTATAGACGTTATATGAATGCATTAAAAGAAGATAATATAAGTACTACCGATTTACTAATTGAAAAATCAAAATTTACAATAAGCGAGATTAACACTACTTATCCTTGGCTTAAAGAGAGTAAATCAAATGAAAACAACTATACTCCTACCCACATTGCGTATAATCCTAACACAAAATATGGAAGGAGAAAAGCACGCGAACAAGCCCAAAGAAATTATGAGAATGGCACTGATGAATATAGAAACGAGATTGATAATATAAAATTTGTTATCTGGTTAATTATTATTCTAATAGCAGTATTTATATTTTTTATAAAAGCAAGTCTATCGAAATAAAAAGGATGAACTAAATTCATCCTTTCTAATAATGTATTTTATATTTCCAATCTTATTTCATCACAACTCCAAAAGAAAAATTTGAAGATTTATTAATATTTTAAAACTCTAATCCAATCTGATTCTTTATCTCCTCCACAATTTTACTCAAATCTAAACTATTTTGATGTGACCAAAGCAAACTTTCAATTTGATTGTTTCTGATGCATTTATGACATTCAATAGCTTCGTAAGTGTATCCTTTTCCAAAATTTGGTAAATTATATTTGGATTCCTTTTCTCCTTTAAAAACCGAATATCCATCAGCAATAAACCACGGCGCATTAAGCTGAATATAACCTTCTGTTCCGCTTATTGTGGCTTTCATATCAGATTCTGAAACTATCGAAGCCTGCAAAGTCGATTGTGCATTTTCATATTGCAAAATCATTGAAGTCTGAAGATCAATTCCGTTTTTATGGTTGATAGATTTCCCTATAATTTCCTTCGGATTACCGAGTATTATATAGGATAGAAACAATGGATAAACGCCAATATCAAATAAAGCTCCGCCTCCATTATTTTTTTCAAAAAGCCTTCCTCCCAACTTTTCATCGGCATAAAAAGAAAAATCAGCTTTTACAGACTTTATATCTCCAATTATTCCTTGATTAATTTTTGCTAAAACCTCCTGAACCGATGGAATAAAACGTGTCCAAAATGCTTCCATAAAAAACTTATTATACTTTTTGGACGCTTCAATCATTCGAATAGCATCATTATACGAAAGCGACATTGGTTTTTCGCATAAAACATGTTTTCCGTTTTCTAATGCTTTTATCGATAATTCGGCGTGCGAATCGTGCGGAGTTGCAATGTATATGATATCAACTTGATCGTCTTTAAAAAGTTCGTCGTAAGAATCATATGCTTTTGGACAATTGTATTTATTAGCAAATTCAATCGCTTTATCCTTATTTCTCGAAGCAACTGCAAATATTTCAGCATCTTCCAAGAGTAATAAATCGCTGGCAAATTGATTTGCAATATTTCCCAAGCCAATAATTCCCCATTTAATTGTATTATTATTTTTCATAATATTCATTAAGTTCTCCTTATCAATGCTTTAATTAAAATTTTATGTAAATAAAGAAAAATCATTCAAAAAAATGAATTTTAGATAACATATATTTCATATTTTTAGCAACAAATTTGCAAATAAACTATGAAAAAAGCCCTATTCCTACTCTTTCTGAGTGTATTTTTAACAAAAACATACGCGCAGGATTACTTTCCAGTTAATGAGACTGTTCATAATACAAACAAAAACTACACTGTTTTTACCAATGCCACGATTTATGTAACCCCAACGCAAAAAATCGAAAAAGGAACTTTACTAGTTCAGGACGGAAAAGTTGTTGCCGTTGGAAATAATATCGCGATTCCTAAAAACAGCATTTCGATTGATCTTGCAGGAAAAACAATTTACCCTTCGTTTATAGATATCTACACTAGTTTTGGAGTCGAAAAACCAAAAAGCAATAATAGATATGATCAAGATCCTTTGTACGATACTAAAAGAGTTGGTTATTACTGGAACGAAAGTATTCGTCCTGAAGTAAATACTTATGAAACTTTTAAATACGATCAGCCAAAAGCCGAAGAATTATTAAAAGCCGGTTTTGGTGTTGTCGGAACTCATATTCCTGACGGAGTTGCACAAGGAACCGGAATTTTGGTCGCCTTGAATAATGCCGAAAACAATAAACGAATTATTGCTAATAAAATCACCAATCACTTAGCTTTTTCGAGAAGTGCATTGACAAATCAAGCTTATCCAAGTTCCTTAATGGGAATGATGGCTTTGCTACGCCAAATGTATTTAGACCTTGATTGGTATAAAAAAGGTAATTCTGAAACTAAAGATTTGTCTTTGGAAGCTATGGCAAACAATGAAAAATTAGTTCAAATTTTTACCGCAGAAGATAAATTGAACAGTTTAAGAGCCGCTAAAATTGCGAAAGAATTTGGTTTAACTTATATTCTAAAAGGTAGTGGAAATGAATTTGAAAGAATCGACGAAATCAAAAACACTAACGCTAAATATATTATTCCGATAAGCTTTCCTGAAGCTTACGATGTTTCAAATCCGTATTTATCAAACCAAATCGAATTGGCTGATATGCGTTTTTGGAATCAGGCGCCAACAAATCTAAAAGTACTTTCAGACAACGGAGTTATTTTTGCTTTAACAACTGATAAATTAAAAAAGACAGAAGATTTTAAGCCTAATTTATTGAAAGCCATTAAATATGGTTTTGATAAAACAAAAGCTTTAGAGGCTTTGACTACAATTCCGGCAGCAATTCTTGGGAAAAGTAATGAAGTTGGAAGTTTAAAAACGGGAAGTTTTGCCAATTTTGTGATTACTTCCGGAGAAATTTTCGATGAAAAAACTATTCTATATGAAAACTGGGTTCAAGGAACCAAATATGTTGTTAATGATATTAATGCCAAAGATATTCGCGGTAATTATGATTTAACCGTTGGAAAAGATAGTTATAAATGGAAAATTGACGGAACTGCTGAAGCTGCAAAATCAGAAATTACTACAGCTGATGCTAAAAAGGTAAACAGTACTTTTTCTATTTCTAAAAACTGGGTTTCGCTATTGATTAAACCATCTGATACTATCAAAGGTAATTTTACACGTTTAACAGGATTTGTCGAAAAACCGGAAAAATTATCCGGAAAAGCGATATTACCAAACGGAGATGAATTGGTTTGGACGGCTTTAAAAACAAGTGCATTTGTTGCTGTAAAAGATTCTTCTAAAGTAGAGAAACCAAATCCAATTGTTCCAACAACTTTCCCAAACATTGCTTTTGGTGATTCTAAAAAGTTAACAGCTCAGACTTTATTATTCAAAAATGCTACGGTTTGGACAAACGAAAAAGACGGTATTTTAACTGAAACTGATGTTTTAATCAAAAACGGAAAAATCGCCGCTGTTGGTAAAAATCTTTCAGACGCATCTGCTACTGTTATTGATGCAAAAGGCAAACATATCACAAGCGGAATCATTGACGAACACTCACATATTGCAATTTCGAGAGGTGTTAACGAAAGCGGACACAACTCTACTGCCGAAGTTACCATTGAAGATGTTGTAAACTCAGAAGACATTGATATATACAGAGATCTTGCCGGAGGTGTAACAACTTCTCAATTACTACACGGATCTGCAAACCCAATTGGTGGTCGTTCTGCAATCGTAAAATGGAAATGGGGTGCTGCACCTGATGAAATGTTATACAAAAATCAACCTAAGTTTATCAAGTTTGCTTTGGGGGAAAACGTAAAACAAGCCAATTGGGGAATTGATAATCCGACTCGTTTTCCGCAAACCAGAATGGGTGTTGAGCAAGTTTTCACCGATTATTTTCAACGTGCTAAAGAATATGACGAAAGCTGGAAAAAATTCAATGCAGGTTCTAAAAAAGGAAAAGCTCCAAGAGTAGATTTAGAAATGCAAACTTTAGCAGAAATTATCAATAAACAACGCTTTATTACTTGTCACTCTTATGTAGAATCTGAGATTTTGATGTTGATGAATGTTGCGGAAAAATTCAATTTTAGAGTAAACACATTCACGCATATTCTTGAAGGTTATAAAGTTGCTGATAAAATGAAAGAACACGGAGTTGGTGCTTCGACTTTCTCAGATTGGTGGGCTTATAAATTTGAAGTAAATGATGCAATTCCGTTTAACGGACCAATTATGCATAACGCAGGTCTTGTTGTTGCTTATAATTCTGATGATTCCGAAATGTCAAGAAGATTAAATCAGGAAGCTGCAAAAGCAGTTAAATACGGAAATATTTCTGAAGAAGATGCCTGGAAATTTGTAACTCTGAATCCTGCTAAATTATTACATATCGATGATAAAGTAGGAAGTCTAAAAGTGGGTAAAGATGCTGATGTTGTTTTATGGAGCGATAATCCTTTGTCTATTTATGCCGTAGTTGAAAAAACAATTGTTGATGGTGTTGTCTATTTTGATATTCAAAAAGATGCCGAAAAACAATTGGCAATTACCAAAGAAAGAAGCTTGTTGATTGGACAAATGCTGTTGGAGAAAAACAAAGGAATGGTTACACAAGCGCCTACCAAAAAAGAGAAAGTAGAATATCACTGTGATACTTTAGAGCAATAATTTAAGCGTTAAAAAATCAGAAAAGATAAAAAACAGATATCATGATCAATAAAAACATCTATATAATATTGCTCTTATTTTGTGCTTCGGTACACATAAAAGCACAACAAATACCAGCACCCAAACAAAGCAAATCGGTTTTGATTCTAAATGCAACGGCGCATTTAGGTAACGGAACTGTTATTCAAAATAGCGCGATTGGATTTAAAGACGGTAAAATTACTTTGGTTGCGGATGCTACAACTATCAGACTTGCGGCAAATGCTTATGACACAACAATTAATGCAAGTGGGAAACACGTTTACCCCGGATTTATCGTTCCTAACGCGACATTAGGTTTAGTCGAAATTGACGCTGTAAAATCATCAGACGATCAGGAAGAAATTGGAAGTTTTAATCCGAATGTGAGAAGTATTATCGCTTATAATTCTGAATCGAAAGTAGTAGAAACTGTTCGTCCAAATGGTGTTTTGATCGCTCAGGTTACACCTCGCGGTGGCCGAATTTCAGGAAGCTCTTCAGTAGTACAATTAGATGCCTGGAGCTGGAGTGATGCTATTATAAAAGAAAATGACGGAATTCATCTTAATTTTCCATCTGGTTTTAGAAGATCGGGAACTTGGTACGAACCGGGAATTATCGAAGCCAATAAAGATTATCCTAAACAAGCTGAAGAAGTTGCTACTTTTCTAAGAAATTCAAAAGCATATAATCAAGATACGCCAAAAGAACGAAACCTGGTTCTGGAAGCTACAAAAGGACTTTTTGACGGAACACAAACACTTTATATTCATGCCGATGAAGAAAAACAAATCGTAGATGCTATACAATTAGCCGTTGACAATCAAGTCAAAAAGATTGTTATTGTAGGCGGATTCGAAGCTTATAAATCTGCTGATATTTTACAAAAATATAATGTTGGTGTTCTCCTAAGACGTGTTCACGAATTGCCTACAAGCGACGATCAAGACGTAAATTTACCATATAAAATGGCTAAAATACTTACTGATAAAGGAATTGTTGTTGGTCTTGAAAATAGTGGTGATCATGAACGTATGAGTGTTAGAAACCTTCCGTTTTTAGCAGGAACTTGTGCCGCTTTTGGTTTGGATAAAGAAAAGGCGTTACAACTTATTACTTCAAATACAGCAAAGTTATTAGGTATAGACGATACTTGTGGTACATTAGAAGCTGGAAAAGATGCTACGCTTTTTATCTCAGAAGGCGATGCGCTTGACATGAGAACTAATAAATTGACAAGTGCATTTATTCAGGGAAGAACCATTAATCTGGAAACCTTTCAAACCAAATTGAATGATAAATTCAAAGCAAAATACAACCAGAAATAAACAAACCATTTTTATAAAAAAGGCATCATTTGAAAAATTCATCTGATGCCTTTTTTATTTATAATTCTAATTATTTTGAATGTTTCACTAATTATTTAGACAGAATTACTCTTAAAAATAGAAATATTCTCACGCTTTTTTGTTAACAAATCTTTCAAATATCTCAAAATCTATTTTTTTGATTAACAAATTGTAAATTTTAAGTTCATTTTAACAAATACACGCAAAATTTAGGGGGTCAAATTTAAAAATTAACAAAAATTAACCATTGAACTGTATTTTTTATAGGGGTGTCAATTGATTTTATACTTTTATAAAAAATTTAAAACTAAATAACTATGCGAAAAATTATTTTAAGTGTGATTCTTATCACTATTTTGGTACTAACCTTTATTTCGAACTTTATCCTGACTGACAACCCAATTCCGGCTGAAGCTGTAAAGTTTGATACAGGAGATACAGCTTGGATGATCGTAGCAACTGCATTTGTATTGCTTATGACACCAGGACTAGGATTTTTCTACGGAGGAATGGTAGGTAAGAAAAACGTTATCAGCACCATGCTACAAAGTTTTATGGCAATGGTAATTGTTACTATATTATGGGTTATTGTTGCTTTTGGCTTAGCTTTCGGACCAACTATTGGCGGAATCATTGGAAATCCACTTCCAAATTTATTCTTTCAAGGCGTTGGTACTAGTACTGCCTGGAGTCTTGCACCAACAATTCCTTTCATGTTATTCGCATTATTTCAAGCAAAATTTGCCATCATTACTCCTGCATTAATTACAGGTGCTTTTGCAGAGCGTGTACGTTTCTGGGCTTATTTATTATTCATGGTTTTATTTATATTAATTATATACGCTCCATTAGCACACATGACGTGGCATCCTGATGGATATTTCTTTAAAATGGGAGTTCTAGACTTCGCTGGTGGAACTGTAGTACACATGAGTGCTGGTTGGGCTGCATTAGCAGGAGCGATCTTCTTAGGAAAAAGAAAAGTTCAAAAAGTAAATCCTGCAAGAATCACTTATGTATTATTAGGAACAGGTTTATTATGGTTTGGATGGTTTGGTTTCAACGCAGGTTCTGCTTTAGGATCTAACGGTTTAGCTGTACAGGCTTTAGGAACTACAACTGTTGCTGCTGCCGCTGCTGCAATGGCATGGGTTTTCCTTGATAAAATCATCGGACATAAATTATCTGCACTTGGAGCTTGTATTGGAGCTGTTGTAGGTCTTGTTGCTATTACTCCTGCTGCAGGTTTCGTAAGTATTCCTCATGCTATTTTCATAGGAGCTTTTGCTGCAATCGTTAGTAATATTGTAGTAAGCAAATTCCCTAAAGGAAAAATTGATGATGCATTAGATGTATTTGCTTGTCACGGTGTTGGTGGTATGGTTGGTATGTTGTTGACAGGAGTTTTTGCTTCAAAAGCAATTAACCCAGCTGTTGGAGATAATCAAGGTTTGATTTTCGGAACTCCAACTTTATTTATCAATCAATTAATTGCTTTGGTTGCGGTTTCAATCTTTGCTTTTGTAGGCTCATATATTTTATTCTTTGTTGTAAATAAAATTACGCCACTAAGAGTTACTGAAGAAAAAGAAGAATTAGGATTAGACATCTCTCAACACGGAGAATTCTTATAAGAAATTAAATCCCCCCTTTTGCCTAAATAAAATCCCTCTGAGTTTTAGCTTAGAGGGATTTTTGTTTTCAAGAAGATGTAGTAGAGGAAAGATTATAGAAGCAAGATGTTAGAAGCAAGAATATAGAGTAAAGAAAATAGAATATAGAGATTAGATAATAGATTTTAGAAAATGACTAAATAAAAAAGCACTCTCAGTTTGTTACTAAGAGTGCTTTTTACTTTGAATTAATTTCAACCCTTTATTATAATTTTAGATTTCAGATTGTAGATTTTAGATTTCCGTATAAACTATTGTCTATTTTCTATACTCTAAAATCTATTATCTTGCTTCTTAAAAAGACCTATTTAAAATTCCCAATTCCTTCTTTCAGCCAATGCAAATATTCATCAGCGCTAACATAACTAATCGTAGGTTTTGAACTGTTTAGGTTCTTTCCTTCCAAGTCAGTTATAACATATAAAGGCTGTGTATTTGTTTTATATTTTGAGATCATAAAATCTGTCCATTTATCACCAACCGTAATAATTTTATCACCAGATTTAGTTACAAACTGCTCTTCTATTGGCAATTCACGTTTATCATCTACATAAAGCGAAATCAAAACAACCTCATTTTTTAAGATTGGTAAAATAGTTGGTTCAGACCAAACATTGTTTTCCATTTTTCGGCAATTTACACAAGCATAACCTGTAAAATCAAGCATAATTGGTTTATTGATTGATTTTGCATAAGCTAATCCATCTTCGTAATCATGAAAAACCATAATCCCATGTGGACCTAATTCTGCTCCGTCAGGTAAACCTTTTGCCGATTCTGCACTAACATTTGAATTTGACGAACCACCTACTCCAAACGGACTTTCGCTATATTGTGGTGGTGGTGGAAAAGCACTGATTAATTTCAAAGGCGCTCCCCAAAGTCCAGGAATTAAATATACTGTAAACACAAGCGTAAGCAATCCTAAATACAATCTGCCTACAGAAATATGATGCAACGGACTATCGTGTGGCAATGAAATTTTTCCGAATAAATACAATGTCAGAGCTGCAAAAATGGCGATCCAAATTGCGATAAATACTTCTCTTTCTAAAAAGTGCAATTGAAGCACTAAATCAGCATTTGATAAAAATTTAAACGCTAATGCTAATTCTAAAAATCCTAAAACTACTTTTACTGTATTCAACCATCCACCAGATTTTGGTAATGAATTTAACCATCCCGGGAACATTGCAAACAACATAAAAGGTAAGGCTAATGCCAATGAGAATCCTAACATTCCAACTATCGGAGCGATTCCACCGTTTGAAGCTGCTTCAACTAATAATGTTCCAACGATTGGTCCTGTACAAGAAAAAGATACAATTGCCAAAGCCAAAGCCATAAACAATATCCCAACTAATCCGCCTCTGTCTGCTTGTTGATCTGCTTTGTTTGCCCATGAATTTGGTAACATAATTTCGAAAGCTCCCAAAAACGAAGTAGCAAAAATGATCAATATCACGAAGAAAATTAAGTTAAACCAAACATCTGTAGACAAAGCATTTAATGCATCTGCACCAAATACTTTAGTAACAATTAAACCTAGAACAACATAAATAGCAATTATTGAAAAACCATAAATAATAGCATTTCTAATTCCTTTTGCCCTGCTTTTACTTTGTTTCGTAAAGAAACTTACCGTCATTGGAATCATCGGGAACACACAAGGCGTCAACAATGCAGCAAATCCCGAAATAAACGCTACGAAAAAGATCGACCATAAACTTCTTGTTGGAGCTGGTGCAGGAATTTCTTCTTTTGCCGGAGCTTCAGCAACTTCAGTTTTTGAAGTCTCTGTTTTAGCAGTTTCTACAACTGGTTTTACCGTATCAACAGCCAAACCTGTAACTTTAGTTTCATCTAATTTTGATTCTGCTACAGTTGCAACTGCGTCCATTTTGAAAGTAGACGGAATTGCTATTGAGAATTTTTTATTCGAATTGATACAAACTTCTTTACAAACCTGAAAATCAAAATCAACATCAACCGTTTTTAAATTTGGGTTAATGATTTTTATTTCCTGTTCGATATGAGCTTTACCTTCAAAGAAAGTTTCGTTTACTCCAAAAACGTCATTAAAAGCAGTTTTTGTTTTTCCTTCTTTGGCTTTGCCAACAAGTTCATAATTTCCTTTTTGATTTTTAAATGTAATTTCCAACGCAAGCGGACCACCTTCTGGAGTAAACTGCGAATACATATGCCAGTCTTTTTCGATTGTTCCATCAAAAACCAAAACAGCATTGTTTCCTGATTTTTTTTCAATTTTAGAAGTCCATTTTACCGGCTCCAGAATTTGAGCATTCCCTTTTGCAAAAGCAAACAAGAAAAGCAGTAAAAATAAAATGTGTTTAGTCCAAGTATTTTTCGGCATTATCGTTTGATGGTATTGATTAAATTTCATGATTGTAATTCAATTTTAAGTATTCTATTTGTGGTATTCTCAATTTTAAAGCGTTCGTCCTGTCTGATTCCAATAACCCAAACAATTTGATTATCAGAACACAAAATCCATATTTTTTCTTTTTCAATCAGTGATAATTTCTCATCTTTAAAAAGCTTACTTACTTTTTTAGACTTTCCCTGCATTCCAAAAGGATGAAAAACATCCCCTTCATTCCATTTACGCAAAATCAAAGGGAATTGGATTTTTTCAGCGTCCACAAATATAGCTTTATTTGAATCTATAGTAATGTCGTCTACTTGACAAAGCCTTAATTTTAAGGGAAAATTAACGTCTTGGTCACTTTCCTGAATTTCAAATTCTTCTTTCTCTGAGATTTCAGAAATTGGACTCAAAATCAACGTATCTCTGTTTTTCAACAATCTAAATTCAGCCGAAATTACTTGCTTTCCTGATTGACTATCTACCAAATCATAAATATCATTCCAAGCCAAAAAGCCAAATTCATTCAGCCATTGATACAAATAGGATTTATAATTGGGTAGTTTTTTTAGTTGATTTAGATCAAAATGTATATCATCACCAACTTCACTTGCCACCTGTTGATAAATCATAATAGACGCATCTTCAACCATTATTTGAGATTCCTGCAAATAAGATTGTGTTTTTTGAAAAGCATTCAAAAAGTTGGGATTGATTTCTTTTAACATCGGAACTAAATCATGTCGAATTTTATTCCGAAGATATTTATTGGACGCATTGCTGCTGTCTTCTCGCCAGTCGATATTATTTTCCTGCGCATATTTCAGGATTTCGTCTCTGGAAAATGGCAAAAGCGAACGAATAAGTCGGTCATTTTCTTCCGGAATTCCAATTAATCCGTCTAATCCCGTTCCTCGCGTTAGATTAATTATAAAAGTTTCGAGATTATCATCGGCATGATGCGCTGTTAAAATATAGTCGAAATTCTCAGTTTCCAGAAGTTCATAAAACCAACTGTATCGCAACTCGCGTGCTGCAACCTGAGTCGATAATTTATAGTCTTTTGCAAAAGCTTCGGTATCAAATTGTGTAACAAAAACAGGAATTTCATTTTGATCACAATAATTCTGAATAAAACTCTGATCGCCAAAACTTTCTAATCCGCGCAATTGAAAATTACAATGCAAAACGGCAATTTCATACGGTAATTGCTGTAATAAATGCAATAAAACCATACTGTCTAATCCGCCGCTAACTGCTAGAAATAGTTTTTTATTTTCCAAAAATGGAAATCTGGACGAGATGTGATTTTGAAATTTTGAAAACATGTGATAAAAGTAGAAAATTAAATTCGATCTATTTTTAAATGAATTGTTAAGCGTGTGTTTTTGCCATGAATTTTATTTTTTTTTTGCCACGAATTACACGAATTTTATCGAATTATTTTCTCGCAGATTATGCATATTTATTTTTCTTGCCACTGATTAAAATGATTTACACAGATTTTTTAATCATTTTTAATCTTTTAATCTGTGGCTAATATTTTTTTCGCCGCGAATTTCACAAATTAGCACGAATTTCTTTTTCTCGCAGATTATGCATATTTATTTTTCTTGCCACTGATTAAAATGATTTACACAGATTTTTTAATCATTTATCTTAGCGTAGTCCCTAAGGGACATTTTTACTAAACTTTTATTCTTTCTTTTTACCAATATTTAAATCCTAACGGATTATATCTCGTAGAGATTATATATTGGTAAAAACACAAAGACAATCACTGAATAATGTCGCGTAGGGACTACACTATAATTCATAACTACCAATCGCGAAAAAAATTTGTGTTAATTCGTGTAATTCGTGGCGAAAAAAATTACTGCAAAACCTCATGCATCGCTTTCGCCTTCAATAAACATTCTTCGTATTCTTTTTCAGGAATTGAAAGCGATGTAATGGCGCTTCCAACAGAAAATGAAACATATTTATTTTCCTGATTGTACAAAATACTTCTTATTACAACATTAAAATCAAAATCACCTTCGGGAGTAAAATATCCAACTGATCCGCTGTATAATCCGCGTTTTGTTTCTTCCAGATTTTCGATGATATTCATAACCGAAATTTTTGGCGCTCCGGTCATACTTCCCATTGGGAAAGTCGTTTTCAGAACTTCTATTGGTGAATATTGAGGATCTATTTTAGATGTTATAGTCGAAATCATTTGATGCACTTGCAGAAACGAATAGATTTTACAAAGCTCTGTAACTTCAACAGAACCTTTTTGTGCGGTATGCGACAAATCATTACGAACAAGATCTGTAATCATAATATTTTCGGCACGTTCTTTTGCGTCGGATTCTAAATATTGTTTTGATTTTTCGTCTTCTATTGGATCTGAAGATCGTTTTGAAGTTCCTTTTATAGGTTGGGAAATCAAAGTTTCTCCTGATTTTTTCAGATATCTTTCCGGTGAAGCCGAAAGTAAATATTGTTTGTGATTTTTGAAGAAAACCGAAAAAGGCGCTTGTGAAATGGCATTCAGTTTCTCAAACTTTTCTAATGGATTTATAATCGCATTTTCAGCAAAAAATTCCATACAAAAATTAGCTTCATACATATCTCCTTTATGAATATGATCAAGCATTTTTGTTACTTTTTCTACATATAAATCTTTTGAAATTCTTTGTTCAATTTCCAAAGATTCCTGACTTCTAACTTCTAACTTTTCACTTTGAACAATTTCCTCAAAATCATCTTCAACCTCATCATCACAAAGAAATAAATATTGAATTTCAAGCTGATTTTCTTTCAATAAGAATATTTTTTTTGGCTGAAAGAAAAACATATCCGGAAAATCTAAACCATCAAAATTAGCTGATTTTAAATCTTCAATATCATTTTTCAGATCGTAAGTCAAATACCCAAAAAGCCAGTCTTTTGTAGTTTGCTGATATTGTTTAAGATCTTCAAAAGCATTATGAAAATCGGTTTTCAAAGATGTAAAAGCATCTACAGCCAACACACAATTGAAGTTTGAATATCCTTGTGGATAAGAATTACTGTCCAAAAAAACGACCTCACGAAATTGTTGTGACCAAGCTAGAAGTTGTTGTTTAAACTGCTCTGGATTTGAAATATGCTTATGAATTGAAACTCTCAAAAATGGGTAAATTTTAGACTTCAAAATTACGACAAAAAAAATCCTTCAATAAAATAATCCTCAAAAAATATTGGCTTTCCGCAATTACGGAGAAAACCTAAAATAAAACATTAAAACTGTTAATAAAACAACAATTTCGTAAGGAAAAATTCGTTATATTTGATATAGCATTATTGAAATCTTAAAATAAGATTATAAAGATGGTAAAATTCTCAATAGAACAGCTTTAAAATTGGACTTTCACTTTATTAGAGAATTTAGATTGTAACGTTTTCCAAAAATAAATTATACATTTTTAACCCATTAAAAATTCTAGTATTATGAAAATTGCTACCATTATTGTCCGTGTTTTGATTGGTCTGTTGTTATTGTTTGCCTCTATTAGTTTCTTCTTTCATTTAATGCCTGAACCTCAAACAACGGGAGATTTCAAAGCCTTTAATGTTGGTTTGATGGCTTCTACTTATTTGATGCCTTTAGCAAAATCAATAGAATTACTTTGCGGAATTGCTTTTGTAACAGGACGTTATGTAACATTAGCCAATATTTTGATTTTACCTATTACGGTAAATATCTTGTTTATCAACTATTTTCTTACTCCGGATGGTTTGCCAATTGCGATTTTATTATTTCTGGCTAACCTATTTTTGATTTACAGATATTGGGATAATTACAGAAGTGTTTTCACTGCATAAATCATTTTCGAACTAAAATAAAAGAAACCCGACAGCCTATAACTGTCGGGTTTCTTTTTCAACCTCTTTTGTCATGTTTTACCCAGACAAGATCTAAAACGTTATAACCTATTTCCTGGGCTTTAATTAGAAAATCAGCTTTGATACTTTCCGGAATAGTCGTTTCTCTCGAAAGTATCCACATATATTTTAAACTCTCGCCGGCAACAAGAGCATATTTGTAATCTGCGTCAATCGCAATTATATTATAACCGGAATAAAAAGGACCAAAAAATGAAACCTTAAGCATACCTACATTGTCCTTTTTGACTAACTTGGCTTTCCCGATGCTTTCCTCCCATTTGTCTTTTTTGACATTATAGCCCCTGTTATCAACTTTAATCGTGCCGTTATCGTTCAAAGAATATTCGGCAGTTACGTTGTTTAAACCTTTTTCCCATTTATAATCTAATCTTGCAATTTCAAACCATTTTCCCAGATATTTAGCTTTGTCAAAATTAGAAATTGCAACAGCTTTTTTCGGAATATTTGAACGACAGGAATAAAGTATAAATGCAATTCCTGCTCCAAGTAGAATTGGAGTTATATATCTATTTTTCATAATGTTATCTTTTAAAGAAGTAAAGATAACATCTGAAATACACATCTAATTTACAAAATTTTTATTGAATTTTACATTTTCTGACGTTAAGATTAAAAGAATAAAATCAAAAATTCTAAATATTTTTACTAAACACTTATATTTAACTAAAACTTTAGCTTTCGATGAAAAAATATCTTTTTGTAGTTCTGTTACTTTGCGTTAATTTTTCGAGATCACAATCCATAAAATCCGTTGATTCTCTAAATGTTGAAATCTGCAAATCCCTTGTTCAGAATAAAGATTTGAACAATGAAATAAGAATTAACACCATCAACAAAGCGCATATAAGCCCTTATTTGGCAAGATTCACAGATAGTATAACTCAGAAAACAGTTTTTGAACAAATCTTTTTCAGGTTACAAAAAAACTGCAATGAATTTGTGGCGCTTTTTCCAAATAAAGCCAAAGAAAGCAGTTGGGCAATGCAAAATGAAAAACCTGTTCAAAAAATAACCAAAGAGCAATGCAATCATTTTAATACTCTTTCAAAATACTATTATTTCGAAAATGATGGCAATATTGTAGAAGTAACTTTAAGTGATAATTTATGGACCGAAAATTTTTATGACGGGACTTTTTCAAAACTAACTTTTCGAAAAAAAGGAAGCTGCGAATTTGAACTTGAATTCATCGAAAGCAACAATATATCGAGAAAGAACTTAAGCATTAAAGGCGATAAATACTTGTATAAATTGTATGATGAAGAAAATGAAACCTACAGCGTATACACTCAAAACAAAGAAACTTATTATACTTTTAAAATTTTAAAACAATAAAAAAACCGCCGAAATTAATATCTCGGCGGTTTTTTAAATTATAATTCTACGTAAATTATACGTGTAATGCTCTGTTATCAGTTGCAGCCAAAGCTGCTTCTTTTACCGCTTCCGCGAAAGTTGGATGCGCATGACTCATTCTTGAAATATCTTCAGCAGACGCTTTGAATTCCATTGCTGTAACTGCTTCTGCAATTAAATCAGCTGTACGAGCTCCAATCATGTGAACTCCTAAAACCTCATCAGTTTTAGCATCAGCAATGATTTTTACAAATCCGTCAAGATCTCCACTTGCTCTTGCACGCCCTAAAGCTTTGAAAGGGAAACTTCCAACTTTATATTCTGTTCCTGTAGCTTTTACCTGCTCTTCAGTTTGTCCAACTGCAGCAACTTCCGGCCAAGTGTAAACTACACCAGGAATTAAGTTATAATCGATATGTGGTTTTTGACCAGCTAAGATTTCAGCAACCATAGTTCCTTCTTCTTCTGCTTTGTGCGCCAACATTGCTCCACGAACAACATCACCAATTGCATAGATATTAGGAACATTAGTTTGTAAATGATCGTTTACTTCAACTTGTCCTCTGTCTGAAATTTTAACTCCTGCTTTGTCAGCGTTTAATCCGTCTGTGTATGGACGACGACCAACAGAAACTAATGAATAATCTCCTTCAAGAGTGATTGTTTCTCCTTTTGCATTTTCAGCCTGAACTACCACAGCATCGCCGTTTCTTTCTACTGATTTTACTTTATGAGAAACGTAGAATTTCATTCCTTGTTTTTTCAATACTTTAGTCAATTCTTTAGACAATGAACTATCCATTCCAGGAATAATTCTGTCCATGAATTCTACTACAGAAACTTGCGCTCCTAAACGTAGGTAAACTTGTCCAAGCTCGATTCCGATAACTCCACCACCAATAATTACTAAGTGTTTTGGAACTTCTTTTAAAGCCAATGCTTCTGTAGAAGTGATGATTCTTTCTTTGTCAATTTTGATAAATGGCAAAGAAGATGGTTTTGAACCTGTAGCAATTACAGCATATTTAGTTTCGATAGTTTCAGATGTTCCGTCAGCTTTTGCAACTGCAATGTGCGTTGCGTCTTCGAAAGAACCTAAACCATTGAAAACAGTAATTTTATTTTTATCCATTAAGTAGTTGATTCCACCTACGGTTTGATCTACAACTGCTTGTTTACGAGCAATCATTTTCTCTAAATTGATTTTTACATCTCCCGAAACTTCGATTCCGTGATCTGCAAAATGTGCAATTTCAGCATAATGATGAGAAGAAGATAATAGTGCTTTTGAAGGAATACAACCTACGTTAAGGCAAGTTCCGCCTAATGAATTATATTTTTCTACAATTGCAGTTTTGAAACCTAATTGTGCGCAACGAATTGCTGATACATATCCGCCAGGACCTGAACCTATAATGACTACGTCAAATGAACTCATAGTTTGTCTATTTTATTTTTAGCGATACAAAATTAAGGAATAAAGTTTTGTTTAAAGTTTAAATCTCAATGTTTTTTGTGTGAAATTTAAGGGACGGTTTTTACCAAGAGGACTCTTAGATCAGAAGCTTTTTTTTGGATTGCGAATTTTAATGTAAGGTTTACTAAGTTTTGTTTTTTTAGTCTCGCGAAGACGCAGAAGCGCAAAGTTTTTTTTTAAAACAATGATTCTATCGTACTATTTGTCATTTCGACGAAGGAGAAATCTCCACAAGAAGCTCGACAAAGATTGGATTTTCGTTGCGGAGCTACTTACGAAGATTTCTCCTTCGTCGAAATTGTAGATGTTAGATATTTCGGTAACAAAATTTAACTTTAATAAATTTTGTTACGATGAGAAATAATAGTCAGGATTCCACTTTAGAGCGGAACTACTTAGAGAAGTATCGTTTTCTAATAAAAGAATATGAACAGGTAAAAAATAAAACTCATCCTTTGTATAAAAAAGCAATGGATTTTTATGCAGCAAATAATACTTGCCGAAAGAGTTTTTTAAAGTATTATAATCGCTTTAAACAAAGTGGGAAATCTATTGATTTATTGCCCCAAAAAAGAGGTCCCAAATATAAAACAAGACGTCCTTTGCCTTTTATAGAGCAAAAAGTAATTGCATTACGAGAAAAAGGAAACAACAAATATGAAATTGTTAGTATCTTAAGGCCCAAATTAGGGAAGCATACACCATCATATTCAGGAGTTTATAATATTTTAAAACGCAATAAAATAAATAGATTAACTCCGAAGATTAAAAAGAATCATCAAAAAATAATCAAGGAAAGAATGGGACAACTTGGTCATATTGATTGTCATTATTTGAGCAAAAGTATAATTAAAGGGGAAAATAAAAATCGCTATTTAGTTTGTGTAATAGATGATTACAGTCGAATTGCCTGGGCTGAATTAGTTTCTGATATTACCAGTTTAACAGTTATGTTTGCGGCATTGAAATGTTTAAACATCCTAAGTGATCATTATGAAATAAAATTTGAAGAGATATTATCTGATAATGGAGCTGAATTTGGACCTAAAACAAGCAAAGTGAAAAATAATCACCCTTTTGAGAGGATGTTAATGGAATTAGGTATTGTTCATAGGTACACAAAACCCTACAGACCACAAACTAATGGTAAAGTTGAACGCTTTTGGAGAACTCTTGAAGATGATTTATTGAGAGACACAGATTTTGATTCTCATGAAGAATTAAAAGAAGAATTATTGCAATACTTATATTATTATAATCATGAAAGACCACATCAAGGTATTGATGGAAAAAAACCAATCGAAATGATAAATCCGTTACCGAAATAAGTAACCTTTACAGAAATGACAAAAACTTTGCGCCTCTGCGTCTTTGCGAGATTATTTTTAAAACTTCAGAAACTCATCCTGTATTAGACGCACTGCAGTGCGTCTCTACGGAAAACCTTTGTTCCTTTGAACCTTCCGCAAAAAACTCATCCTGTGTTAGACGCACTGCTGTGCGCCTCTACGGAAAACCTTTGTCGCTTTGATCCTCTGAAACTTTGAACCTCTTTTCTAAGGTTTTCTTTGTGGATTTCTTGACGTATGAAAAACTGAATAAACGATTACTTCATTTTTGATAATTTCATAAATAATTACAAACGGAAATTTAACCAAAGTTAATTCGCGAAAACCTGGTTCTTTCTTTATTTCAAATAATTCCGGATGTAATTTTAAAACTTGTAGATGTGATTTTAAATACGTTAGAAATTGCTTTCCCAAACCTTTCCTTCTACTTTCATAAAATTCAACAGATTCATCAATTTCATTTTCTGCTAAGGGTAAAATTTTGATCTTAAAAACCATACTTAGCATTCAGGCGCTGTTCTACTTCTTGCCATGAACTAGCTTCCTTTTCGTTTGAGAGATATTTTTCTCTTTCTTCAGCAACTAAGTCATAATGAGCGTCTGAAACAATTGATTTCTTTTCGTCATGATTTATGGCATCAAAAACACTTTCTAAAATTTCTAATTTAGAATCATCTTCTATGAATTTTCCAAAATCTTTTATGAGTTTACGTCTCAGTTCTTTCGTTTCCATTTCATTTGTATTTAATTCAAATTTAAGTCTTTTAAGCTTTGGATTTTGTTAAGATGATTTTCTTTTTAATTAGAGCATCCTTTCTGCCGGACCGCGCCTTCCTCCTATAGTTTCTCTTTCACCTTTCACAAATTCAACCAATTGGTAAATTACATGAACAAGCTCATACTGATTACACCAATAATCTTCAATTTTTCCGAATGTTTTATAGTCAGAAATATTAAATCCTTCCTCAATATCATTATACCAAATTATTTGATGCCCAAAAATAGCGACAACCCAGAAACCACCTCCCATTTCACCACATTCTTTCTCCTCCCATTTTATTGGTTCAATTTTAATCAGATTCCAGTAGTTTTTTAATTCTTCTTCCAGAATTCTTTCTGTTTTCTGAATTTCATTAAAGAGTTCATCAAATGATATTGGTTCCCATTCTTCCATTATTATAGGTGTTTATTATTAGTTTTAAATTTAAAGAATTTCATTTCAGGATTGTAAAAATTTTTCTCGCAGATTTTGCAAATTAAGCAGATTTTTTTTTCTCTAAAAATCAAAAAGTTATTAGGATTCATCCTGTGTTAGACGCACTGCTGTGCGTCTCTACGGAAAACCTTTATTCCTTTGAACATTTGCAACTTTGAACCTTCCGCAAAAAACTCATCCTGTGTTAGACGCACTGCTGTGCGCCTCTACGATAAACCTTTGTCCATTTGAACCTCTGAACCTTTGCACCTAAACCTTTGCACCTAAACCTTAGAACCTCAGCAACTCAGAACCTCAGTACCTTTAAAAAACAATCGTTGAATTCTTTACTTCACTAATCATAAACATACTTTGTGTGCTACCAATATGCTGTAACGTTGTGAGTTTTGTTACTAAGAATTCGCGATAAGCTTCCATATCTTTTACTAATACTTTTAGGATATAATCGTAATCGCCGCTTACGTGATGGCATTCTAAAACTTCGTTGAGTTTGATGACTTCGCTTTCGAATTTGGTTAGGAATTCTTTAGTATGCTGAATGAGTTTTAAATGACAGAAAACCACAAATCCTTTTTCCATTTTTGATTTGTCGACTAACGCTACGTAGTTTTTGATTATTCCTTCGCGCTCTAACTTTTTGATTCTTTCATACACGGCAGTTACCGAAAGATTGAGTTTTAGAGACAATTCTTTGGTTGTTTTTTTACTGTCGGTTTGTAATAAAACCAAAAGTTTTTTGTCCGTGGCGTCTAAAGTCATTTTTGAGTCATTGCGAGGAACGAAGCAATCTCATCCTCTGATTATTTATTGCTTTCTGAAAGAAAATCTATTGATTTGGATTTTCTGAATCAAATTTAGAATAATAATCTTTACAAATACACTATTGTAGTTTTAAAATCTAATTATTAAACACATCATTGATTAATTTTCTAATAAGATGTTATTTTGAATAGAATTTAATTTTGAAACTGAGTGCCTAGCCCTGATAGAAGTGGAAAGCCCGGAGTAAAAAAGGCAAAAGTTTCTTGTTCTAAAAAAGCGACCAGCGGAAGCTCTTTTTTGAACATTAGAAACTTTGCATTTTTTATGTCCCGATAGCTATCGGGATGAAGTGGATAGCAGGAAATAGCTCTTAAAAATTCCAAAAAATAAATTCCAACACAAACGCAAAACCAATACTAACAAACGGGATGAGATTGCTTCGTTCCTCGCAATGACATAAAAAATGAAAAACTTTAATCCAGCTGATAAAATTCAGGACTTACAATATTTTGGGGAATTTGGGGGTGTGAATCCATCGATTTCTGATTCTTCGACTTATACATTTTTATCGGCAAAAACTATGTTCGATACTTTTGAAGGTAATATGGAAGGCTGTTATTTGTATTCGCGCCATTCTTCGCCAAGTAATTTGTATCTGGATCAAGCTTTGGCAGCGATGGAAGGAACGGAAACTGCAAATGTATCGGCATCAGGAATGGGCGCAATTACGCCTACATTATTACAATTGTGCGGCGCTGGCGATCATATCGTTTCAAGCAGAACAATTTATGGCGGAACTTATGCCTTTTTGAAGAATTTTACGCCTCGTTTTGGGATTGAAACAAGCTTTGTAGACATTACTAAACTTGATGTTGTTGAAGCTGCAATTACTGCAAACACGAAAGTTTTATACTGTGAAACAGTAAGTAATCCGTTATTAGAAGTTGCCGATATTGCTGGTTTGGCTCAAATTGCTAAAAAGCATAATCTGAAATTGGTTGTTGATAATACGTTTTCGCCGTTGTCGGTTTCTCCTGCAAAATTGGGTGCTGATATCGTGATTCATAGTTTGACAAAATACATTAACGGAAGCAGCGATACAGTTGGTGGCGTGACTTGTGCATCGAAAGAATTTATCAATTCGCTTAAAAATGTGAATTCTGGAGCGAGTATGCTTTTGGGACCAACTATGGATAGTTTGCGATCTGCTTCGGTGATGAAAAATCTTCGAACGCTTCATATTAGAATCAAACAACACAGTCATAATGCGCATTTTTTGGCAGATCAATTTGAAAATGATGGTTTAAAAACGGTTTATCCGGGATTAAAAAGCCATCCGAGTCATGAATTATACAAAACGATGATTAATCCGGAATATGGTTTTGGCGGAATGCTGACGATTGACGTTGGAACTTTGGCTAAAGCCAATGAATTAATGGAGTTGATGCAAGCGCGAAACCTTGGATATCTAGCGGTAAGTTTAGGATTCTACAAAACATTATTTAGCGCGCCCGGAACTTCGACTTCTAGTGAAATTCCGCTTGAAGAACAACACGAAATGGGATTGACGGATGGTTTAATTCGTTTCTCGATTGGTTTGGATAATGATATTCAGCGTACTTATGAAATGATGAAGCAATGCATGGTGGAACTTGGAATTTTATAGATTTTAGCCCGCAGATTTTGCTGATTTTACTGATTAACGCAGATTTAATTTCACATACTAAATCTGCTAAATCTGCGAGAGAAAATTTAGAAATCCAATAAAAGCAAAAGCCGTTCTTTATAAATAAATTTCATAGCGATTTACTAAAGATTTTTTTTACGCAGATTGGGCGGATTACGCTAGTCTATTATAGGAATCTATAAAACTGCTAAAACTGCAGGATCTGCGCGAAAAAAAGTTTAGCCACTAATGGCACGAATTTTCACTAATTAGAAATCTTCAAAAGGAAAAATTCGAGAAAATTTGTGGAATTCGTGGCGAAAAAAAATACAGTTTCTTACAAAAACAAAACACTTCTTTATAAATAAATTTGCACAATTTTTTATTAGGTTGTTTAAATCCGCTGGAGTCTTCTCTAAGCGGATTTCTTGTTTTAAAAACATTACTCACTCATTTTCAAATAATTAAAAACATAATAAGTCAATTTATTAAAATAAACCAACAAATTCTGCGAATAAAGTTTTTTTCTTCGATAATCATAAAAAGTTTTAAACACTAAAACGTTGTAGTTAATCAATTTCAGATTATTAAATAATTTTAACGTTAATAAAATATACTTTTAACAAAAAAATAACCACTTAACTAACTAAAATTGAATTATGAAAAAAACCTTACTTTTGCTTTATGCGTTACTAATTCCCTTTGCTTTTTTACAGGCACAGGTGAATACATCTTACTTATGGCACTTGCATCAACCCACGTATTGGGGAGATATCAGTAAAAAGAATCCGAACCGATATCAGATCGTAAAAGAGTCTCAGGATTTAAAAGTTTCCGGTGCTAATAATGACAAAAACGGACTGGCGCATCCTACAAATAATCTTGAAGAAATTTTTGGCACCGGTGATCGTGTTGCGGCTTATCAATTTGCACCAAAAAATGCTATTAATTCGATCAGGGATTTATCCAAAGCCGGAGCGCAAATCACGTACGGTGGTTCTTTGATGGAAAACGTCAACGAACTTGCTCAAGCCAATCAATGGGGATATTCTAATTCCTGGACGCAGAATATTAAAGATGCTAAAGGCTGGAAAACTTCGGGCGGATTTCCTCGTATGGAAGTTGTTTCGTTTACAATGCATCACGCACTTTCGCCACTTTTGAGCGATGAAGCTCTGAAAAAAGAAATTAAAGCGCATCAATATTACAGCGCTCAATTATTTGGTTCTCATGATTCTAAAGGATATTGGCCCGCAGAATGTGCTTTTTCTGAAAGGATTATTAAAACCTTGACAGAATGTGGTATAGAATGGTCTGTTATTGCAAATAGTCACTTGTCCAGAACACTTGCCGATTATCCAATAAAATATGGTTCTGGCGGTACAATGTGTGATGTTCCTAATAAGGCAGATCAGGTAGAAACTACCGGAAACACATGGTTTTCAGCTCAAAAAGATGCTCGTGGCGGTCAGTTTGCCGTGCCGTATTCTTATCTTCCGTACAAGGCAAAATATGTTGATCCGGAAACAGCTCAGGAATACAAAATTACTGTAGTTCCTATGGCTGATTATGAGAGTTATGAGGATGGATATGCCACAATTGGTACTTCGCTGATTGCTCCAATTGTTGCAAAAGCTTCGACTTCGCCAAGACCTCCTTTGGTATTATTTGCGCATGATGGCGATAATGCCTGGGGTGGAGGTTCTTCATATTACAACGAATCGGTTACGGGATTTTCGCATGCATCTGCAGCAAATGGAAATATTCCGACTACAATTCCGCAGTATTTACAAGATAATCCGGTTCCGGAATCGGCAGTTGTGCACGTTGAAGACGGAGCTTGGGTAAATGCCGATGGTGATTTTGGACATCCACAATTTACAAACTGGTTGTGGCCATTTTTTGATCCGGTTACGAAAAAATTCAATCCAAATGGCTGGACGGAAGATATGATGAATCAAGCGATTACAACTGCCGGAGAAAACCATGCAATCATGGCGGAGCAACTGGAAGGAAATAATCTTAGAATGAGCGAAATTGTAAATCCAACATCTGCTGTAAGTCCTGCCGAAAAAGCTTGGCATTTTTTAATGGCGGGTTACGATAGCGGAAATGCTTATTACGGTCTAGCCGAAGATTTAGAAATAAAAACAACTCTGGCCGTGAACCGATGTGTACAATTTGCAAAACCAACTTTGGATGCTCATCCTGGTGTAGATGCTACAAAACCGTCAGTTTTTATTCCGCAGCGATGGCCTTACAATCCGGGAGAAAAAGGATATGGAGCGCCTTATGCTTATAAAGATTTCCTGAATTCGGCAGATTTTACGGTTTATACTTTTGCTTATGATGTAAGCGGAATTCAAAGATCTGAATTGAAATATCGCGTTGATGTCGATGGAAAAAATAGTCTTGCCTCCAATCAAAATGAAACTTATTCTGGTGGTGCCGAAGTTGGAAGCTGGGTAACATTGCCAATGACAGAAAGAGTTTTCCCTAAAGGGAATTTCACTAACAATCCTCAAGCTGATTTGTACATGCTTCCTGATGTAATTGCCAATCAATATTCGGCTGAAATTGCTGGAATATCTGAGAAATTATTAGACTATTATGTTGAAGTTACCGATAAAAAAGGTAATGTGACTAAATCTAAAATTCAGCATGTTTGGGTTGGGAAAAATCTGGATGTTGCTCCAAAAATTGCTTTTACTCCAGATACCAGCAATTCTACAACGGCAATCGATGTAACAATTACAGCAACTGATAGCACAGATCCGAAACCAAAATTGTATTATACAACTGATGGTTCTACTCCTACTCTTTCGTCTGCTTTTGTTGAATCTACCAAAACGCTGAATATTGCACAAACTACAACTGTTAAAGCATTTGCGGTAGACAAAGACGGAAATCAATCTGATATTGTTACTAAAACTTATACGATTGGAGCGATTCCTGAATTCACGGTTTATTTTAAAAAACCTGCCAATTGGAACTCAGCTGTAAAAATATATTACTGGTTGCCAACCGGAACTGCTCCTGCGGTAACCTATCCTGGTGTAGCAATGACGCAGGATTGTGGCGATTGGTATAAATATACTTTCCCTTCTACAGTAACGGCTTCAAATTTATTATTTAATGACGGAACTTTAAAAACTGCCGACTTAAATGCTACTGGCGGAATTAAGTTTTATGACGGCGCCTGGTTAGCTTCCGAACCTGCAAACAGATGTTCAACTGTAATAGCGCCTGATTTTACAATTTCGCAAGCAGGCGGATCTTTTACAACCGGAACAACTGTAAACCTGACTTTGACAGCAAACGTAAACACTTCGACAATTTATTACACCTTAGACGGAACTACGCCTACAACTGCTTCGGCATCTTCTGTTGGTTCTAAAACATTGGCGATAAACAGTACAACTACGCTTAAAGCTTTTGTTAAAAATGCTGCAGGAACAAGTTCTGCCGTTAAAACTGAAACGTACACTTTTAGTACGCCAACTACTTTTACGGTTTACTTTAAAAAACCAACCAACTGGAATTCGGCAGTAAAAATATATTACTGGTCACCAACCGGAACTGCTCCTGCGGTAACCTATCCGGGAGTTGCAATGACTCAGGATTGCGGAGATTGGTATACCTATACTTTTCCGTCGACTGTAAGCGCAACAAATTTATTGTTTAATGACGGAAGCCTTAAAACTGCCGATTTGAGTACAACTGCAGGAATCAAATTCTACGATTCGGCTTGGTTGGGCGCAGAACCTGCCAATAGATGTCCTGTTATTGCTCCTGATTTTACAAATTCAAAATCAGGCGGAACTTTTACAACCGGAACTACCGTAAATGTTGTTTTGACAGCAAACCAAACAACTTCTACCATTTATTATACTTTAGACGGAACAACGCCAACTACAAGTTCAGCATCTGCAATTGGGTCTAAATCATTTGCTTTTACTGCAAATACAACTTTAAAAGCTTTTGTAGTTAATACAAGCGGAGTTTCTTCAGCAATAAAAACAGAAGTTTATACTTTTAATGCCGTTCCAACGCTTACGGTTTATTTTAAACCTCCAACAAACTGGACAGGAATTCCAAAAGTACATTATTGGAATGCTGTTCCATCCGGAAGTGTTGCCAATACAACCTGGCCGGGAGTTGCAATGGTTGCCGATACAAATGGTTTTTATAAATACACCATTACCGGACCAACATCGATAAATGTAATTTTTAATAATGGTTCAAGTGGTTCTGCAAATCAAACTGCCGATTTATTGAATAAAACAGATGGCTACTCTTATACTTGGGGTTCAACAACTTCTAAACTGATTGCCGCTCCAACAACCGAAGAAGAAAGTTATGCCGTTCGTTTATTCCCAAATCCTGTAGATAATACTTTGCAGGTAAACTCAACGATTCCGATAACGGATTATAGTATTATTTCGGCACAAGGAAGTATTGTTCAGGAAGGAAAATCGAATACCAATACCATCGATGTAAGTCGTTTGAGTACCGGACTTTATTTTATCACAATCCGATTGGAAAACGGAAAAGAAACCATGCAAAAAATTATTAAAAAATAAATTCTTTAAACTTTATTAAGACAAATAAAAAGGCCGTTCCGAAATTATTTTCAGAACGGCTTTTCGATTTTTAATTATGTTCAAGATGTTTGAAAGATTGCCAGTATTTGTCTTTATATATTTCGTAACTAATCTCTAACTGATTATACTTCTTAATTATAGCATTTAAAACTTTTGTTGGTTTTCTAAATTCTTTACAAGCAAAATAGATTTCGCGTTTTCCCGCACTTGTTTCTCTTCCTACATTTAAATAACCATCTAAATCTTTAAGATCGAGCATTATTTCATCTTCTATATTATTCAATAATTGATAAGTTTCATTATCTGGCATTCCATTATTATTATTACTTCCATCAAATGGAATTTCAATACTCAAAACCCATGGATGAGAAGCTTTTTTATCCCAATCTAAAACCTCGCTATTAACTATCGCTAAAACAATTTGTCCATCTTTTGTTTTTGCTTCCAGACTCGAATAATTGTCATGTTCTGTATCATGCCTCACACCTTCGTATTTTTCAACAAATTCTTTTTCTCTCCAAATTAAATAATCTTTTAATTTTTCAATTGGAATTAATTCCTCAGAAGTATCTTTTTTACCAACGATCTTTAAACTATCTATTAATGTAACTGAATGCAATTCTCCTAAAAAATTATCTAGAAAAATATAAATACCATTAGTTTGCATTCCCTTTTCATCTTCGACAAAATCGTCATAGATAATCGTTAAATCAATTTCATCTGGATAATCCTTATGTAAATTAGGATAAAACTTTAAATTGTCACTATTAAACTTAAATCCTCCCATATTAATGCTAACATCTTTAATATCTGATGCGGGTTTAAGAGCAGTAAACTTCCAACCTTTAATTATAGGAGCCGCATCAACTAATTCTTCAATTAAAAAAATATTTCTTATTGCACCATCAGGAGTTAAAATTAATTCTGCAGTATGTTCATCGAGCATTCCTGTCAAAAAATAAATTTCTTCATGAATCTCATCCAATTTTGGACTTAATTTCTTAAAGAAATCCTGATCTATATTTTCACCATTTTGAACAGCTTTAAAAAACTCTTTTTCATGTTTTAAGAACCAATTCCAAAAATCACTGTACGTTACTATTGGAGATTCTTTTTTACCCAATATCTTATCTAGAAAACCCATGCATCAAAAAAATTAAATTAAAATTTTACTATAGGCAAACCTAAGAAAAAGCTTTTAAAAACATAATAATATATTTACAAAAAAAAGCCGTTCTGAGATTATTTTTCAGAACGGCTTTTTGTTTTGTACCATTTTTAATGGATTAATCCTTCGCACAATCTTGTCATTTCGACAAAGGAGAAATCACACAAGAAATTCTGCAACGAAAATCGCCAATCTTTGTCGAGCTTCTTGCGAAGATTTCTCCTTTGTCGAAATGACAAACCAGACGAAAATATTATTATGAAAATGATTATCCTAGCCCCGATAGTAGTGGAAATCCTTTTACTTTTTTCTTTAAAAAGTAAAAGATTGAAACGGATAGCGGGATTAGCTCCTAAAAAAAAGATTTGCTTTTATTATAGAGATCGAAATGACAAAAATGTGGGCAAAATCAGTGTGAATCTGCGTTTTCGCTATAGTGAATCAGTGTCATCCGCGTGCCATAAAAACACAGTAACCAATCGTTGTCGATCTTCTAGTGTGATTTCTCCCTCCGGTCGAAATGACAAAAAAACCATAAAAAAAGCCCTTCTAAGAATAATCTCAGAAAGGCTTTTCATTAATAATTTATAACTAATAATTTATAATTATCTAAGCAATAGTATTCAGTTTACTATTTTTTCGACTATAAGTAAAGTAAATAACCAATCCAAGTAGTAACCAAACTGTGAAGTAAATCCAGTTCCAAACACTTAATTCTGCCATCATATAAAGACAACAAATAAGTCCTAATAACGGAATTAAAGAAAGATTTTGTCTGAATGACCAAACTGCTAATCCAATCAAAACAAATATAAAAATCCACATTGGAATCTTGTGTTTGAATAAACTGAAACCTGATTCGTATTTCAATGAATCATTGATTGGCAAACCTTTTACAACGGTAGCATATTTAGCATCGTCGTCTTGATATTGGCTTAATAAATGCTCTAAATCTGATGTTTCGGCAGTTTTATTGTGAACATCAATACTTTCCAAATAATTGAAAACTTTCGTTGATTCTTCTTTATTCAAAGAGGTAATAATTGTCGTTGCATCGTTTGTTTGCGCTTCATTATTGATAAAAGCCATTGTCGCTTTATTATTGAAAGCAAAAGCATAATACAATCCTGCAATCAATAAAACAGGCATAATAAATTTAGAATTGATATAAGGCGTTTTAAACTTCCCTCTTGGAATATCTGTTTTATTCTGCAATACCAAAACTCCTGCACAAACCAATACAAAGGCAAACAAAGTCCCGATACTACATAAATCTGTTACCATTGTTAAGTTCAGAAACAAAGCCGGAACTGCAACCACAAAACCAGTTACAATTGTTGCAAAAGATGGCGTTTTGAATTTTGGATGCACCGTAGAAAATTTCTTTGGCAATAAACCGTCACGGCTCATACTCATCCAGATACGAGGTTGTCCCATTTGGAAAACCAACAAAACGCTCGCCATTGCAATTACGGCACTTACGGCAATAATTCCCGACATCCATTTTAGGTTTAATTTATCGAAAACAAATGCAAGAGGATCTCCAACATTCAGTTCGTTATAACGCACCATTCCGGTTAAAACCAAGGCAATGGCGATGTATAAAATAGTACAAATAATAATCGCCCACATCATTCCGCGTGGTAAATCACGTTGCGGGTTTTTACATTCTTCTGCCGTTGTAGAAATGGCATCAAAACCAATATAAGCAAAGAAAACAGCAGAAACTCCTTTTAAAACTCCGCTAACTCCATTTGGTGCAAACGGATCCCAATTAGCAGTATCAACATAAAATATACCAACCGCAATAACCAAAAGTACAATACAAAGTTTTACAACTACCATTGCATTACTGGCGTTACGAGACTCTTTCATTCCTCTGTAAACCAATGCTGTAATTAAAATAATGATGAATAAAGCCGGTAAATCAGCCACAAAATGGAAAGAACCAATTGTTGGCGCCGTTGTCCAAGCTGTATAAGAAGCTTGTAAAGCAGTACTTAAATTTTCGAATGATTTTCCGCCTTGCATTAAAGCAGTAGCGTCTTTAAATCCGTTTGAAGCCGTTAGATAATCCATTTGAATCCACTGTGGCAAATGAATCCCGCCACTCTGGAGCAGTCCTGTAAAATAATCACTCCACGAAATCGCGACCGTAATATTCCCTACAGCATATTCCATGATTAAAGCCCAACCAATAATCCAGGCGATAATTTCTCCAAAAGCAACATACGAATACGTATAAGCACTTCCTGAAACGGGAACCATCGACGCAAATTCGGCGTAAGCAAAAGCAGCAAAACTACACGCAAGTGCTGTAAACAAAAACAAGAAAATAACAGCAGGACCACCATCTGCACTGGCTTTTCCGATAGTACTAAAAATCCCTGCACCAACAATCGCTGCGATTCCAAATGCAGTTAAATCCCTAGTGGTCAAATGCTTTCCTAATGCATTATGCCCATCTGCTTCATTTTTTGCAACTTGTTTCAGAATATCTTGTACCGTCTTTTTACGGAATAAACCTGATAATGCCATATGTGATTTTGCTTTTAAAATTAATATCTTTCAGTCTTTATGGTTTTATTTTGCAAATAATGTAAAAATTATCCTGATTTCAAACATATAAAGCGATTTTGTTTTATTAGAATATTTTTTGCCCGCGGATTGTGCGGATTAAACTGATTAACGCGGATTTTTTTTGCCGCGAATTGCACAAATTTTCTCGAATTATTCTTTTGTCCGCGGATTTTACTGATCAAACGGATTGACGCTGGTTTATTTTTTTTGCCACAAATTACACGAATTTCCGCTAATTTTTTTGCCACTGATTAAAATGATTTTCACAGATTATTTTAATAAAAATCTGCTCAATCTGCAGAATCTGCGTGAAACAAAAATCTTTTTAATTCTTTTAATCTGTGGCTAAACTTTTTCTCCCGCAGATTTGGCAGATTAAGCAGATATTTTTTGCATAAAGATTAGAAACAAAAAATTCGTGCTCATTCGTGAAATTCGTGGCGAACATTTTTTTACTTTAAACAGCTTTTCAAAATACTTACCGGATGTTGCGCTTCTCTACTCGTTCCGTCATAAATTTGATGACGGCAACTTGTTCCTGCTGCGGCAATTTTTACATCTTGAGCCGTTGCACGCACTTTTGGGAACAATGTATCTTCTCCCATTTGCATACTCACCTGATAATGTTCTTTTTCGTAACCAAAAGATCCCGCCATTCCGCAACAACCCGAATTGTAAATTGTAACCGTATTATTGGTTGGTAAATTCAGCATTGCGAAAGTTGCTTCTACAGAACTCAAAGATTTCTGATGGCAGTGTCCGTGAATTTTGATTTCTTTCTTTTCATCCGAGAAAGAATCCGCTTTTATTTTTCCGTCTAAAATTTCTTTTTTAAAGAATTCCTCAATCGTGAAAGCACTTTTCGATACTTTTTCGGCACTTTCTTTATCATCCGCAAGACGTAAATATTCGTCTCTAAAAGTCAAAATTGCCGAAGGTTCGATTCCTATTAAAGGCGCTTTCGCGGAAATTAAATCCTTAAAAATCCCTACGTTTATATCTGCTATTTTTTTTGCTTCCTCCAGAAAACCTTTCGATAAATATGTTCTTCCGCTTTCTTCATGATCTACGATTAAAACTTCATAACCTAATTTTGTCAATAATTCAAAAGCGTCGATTCCGATATTTACATCATAATAATTCGTGAATTCGTCATTAAACAAATACACTTGTCCGTTTGGGAAATTATTATTTTGCGGTTTATGATTCTCGTACCATTTTTTGAAAGTCCTTTTCGCCAAAAGCGGAACTTGTCTTTCCGGCGCAATTCCCATGCTTTTTTTAACGAGAGATTGATTCGAAATAAAATTCGTAATTGACGGAAACAAACTTCCCATTTTATTCAATTTTGCATTGTGTGCAAAAATCTTATTTCGGGTCGAAAATCCGTTTGCTTTTTGGTATTGGTATAAAAATTCTGCTTTAAGAGTTGCAACATCTACGTTACTCGGGCATTCGCTTGCGCAGGCTTTACAGCTCACACACAACTCAAAAACTTCGTATAATTCTTTCTGATCAAACTTGTTTTCTTTTTCCGAATAAGTCAAATATTCACGTAACGCATTGGCTCTCGCACGCGTCGTTTCTTTTTCATTTTTGGTCGCACGATAACTCGGACACATTGCTCCTCCTGCCGATGGCAATTTTCTACAATCACCAGATCCGTTGCATTTTTCGGCAGCGCGCAAAATTCCTAAACTGTCTGAGAAATCCTGAAATGTCTTAATATCCGGTTCTACTCTGCCCGAAACTACACGATGATTTTCGTCCATTTTCAAAGCATTTACAATCTTCCCGATATTCAAAACCGAATTCGGATCAAACGCTAATTTGATTCTTTTCAGCAATTCATAATTCGTTTCGCCAATCATAAACGGAATAAACTCTCCGCGCACAATTCCGTCGCCATGTTCACCGCTTAATGAACCTCTATATTTTTTAACCAAAATCGCAACATCAGTCGCAATCGTTCTGAACAATTTTAAGTCAGATGTTTTCTTCAAATTCAAAACCGGACGCAAATGCAATTCTCCCGCTCCAGCATGTGCATAATATATTGCCTCTTGTCCGTGACGCAACATCATTGCCGAAAATTCTTCAATATAAGCAGGTAAATCCCTCAACTCAACCGCTGTATCTTCAATAGAATCGGCTGCTTTATTGTCTCCAACAATACTTCCTAAAAGTCCAAGACCGGCTTTTCTAAGTTCGTTTACCTTTTCAATATCGGCACCATAAATTTTTACAAGCGCATATCCAAAGTTATTTTTTTCTAAATCTGCCATTAAAGCATTCGCCTGATTTTCGGCATCTTCAGCATCATGCGAAGCGACCTCAAACATCATAATCGCTTTGGGTTCACCAACCAAAAAGAATCTGTTTTTTGACTGTTCCCGATTCGTTTTAGTACAATCCAAAATCGTGTCGTCGATCATTTCTGCTGTATACAAATGATGTTTCATTGCCACTACAACAGATTCCAGCGATTCCTGAATACTGTGATAATGCGCCACAACCATAATATTATTGGCAGGCGGCAAATCATCAACTTTCAACGTAATTTCATAAGTAAAAACCAGCGTTCCTTCACTTCCGCAAAGCAGTTTTCCAACGTTAATTGTTGGTTCCGTTCCTCCAAACAAATCCGATTTTAACAGAATATCAACCGCATAACCCGTATTTCGTCTGTGAATTTCAGGTTTCGGAAATTCTTTTATAATTTCGTCTTGTGTCGCTTTTACCGAAAGTTCGTCGTAAAGACTTTTATATATTTTATTTTCTAAAGTATCCCCTTTGGTTTTTTCAATAAATTCAGCCGAAGTCAATTCCTTAAAAACTACTTCAGAACCATCGCTCAAAATTCCTTTGATTTCGACAATTTTATCGCGCGTTACGCCATACCGAATCGAAGTAGTTCCCGAAGAATTATTCCCAACCATTCCGCCAATCATACAACGATTTGAAGTCGAAGTATTCGGACCAAAAAATACACCGTGAGGTTTCAGAAATAAGTTCAATTCATCGCGAATAACACCAGGCTGAACCGTAACCGTTTTTTTAATCGGATCAAAATTCAAAATCTTGGTAAAATTCTTCGAAACATCGACTACAATTCCGTCACCAACCGTTTGTCCCGCAAGTGAAGTTCCCGCAGTTCTTGGCGTAATCGAAATATGATGTTTCCCCGCAAACTTGATTAGTTTACTAATATCTTCTATCGTTTTAGGCACGGCAACCGCTTTTGGTCGAATTCGATACACCGAAGCATCCGTCGAATAAAGCGTTTTATGAAGATCGTCGTATAAAAGTGTTCCTTCTAAGGATTCTGATAATTGTTCTAACTCTTTAACTATTGACATTTTTGCTGAATATGATTTCACAAAAATACTTATTTTTTTTAGGTTCACAGGCTCAAAGTAACAAAGGTTCAGAGGATTTCTTTTCTTTGGCTTTCCTGAGTTGAAATTTGGATTTTTTCTATCGGAATTCATCCCAAGTGTCGCCCTGAGCGTAGTCGAAGGCTTATGAAACTTAAACTCGAACAAACAAAAATTGGAATTTGGAATTTATTTATTGGAATTTCATTTTTTATTTGAAGCTATTTCCTGCTGTCCTTCCAATCTTTTGTGCCGAACCCCGGCACAAAAGGATTTTCCCTCCCATCAGGGCTAGGACTTTTGGTTTTATCAGAAAGTTTGTGCTTTTAAAAATTTTTATATAAAAAGATAATTAAACCTATAACACCAATTATCATTAATATCATGCTTATCAACATACTAAAAGATGCAAAAAAAGTAAAAATTTGAACTTTTTCATTATATTTCTTTATTTCAGGCTCTTCATAAAATGCAAGGTCTTCTTCGATTTTAAGAACATTGCGACATATGTTGAAGCTGCAAAATTGTGATATAAAATTAAATATAATTGAAATAGCCAGGCACATTCCAAAAGCTTTCAAAGAGACATTAATAGGCTTGTGATGCTCGTATAAAAATTTCATTAATTCCAACGAAAGATAAATCCCTGCTCCATCAATAGTTATCAAGAGATAATCAAATCTTTGATGTGTCGTTCGAAGATCTTCCCATGTTCTTTTATATAATTCTTTTATATAATCTTCCTTCTTCTTTGATTGCTTTTCTTCCATATTTTAATAATTTCACTTAAGTATTTATCTAATTTTTTTTTGAATTGAAAATTAGTTTTTAATAAAATTCTATTCCTGAAGAACTCTATAACTCATAAAAACACATCCAAAAGGAGTTCCTTCTATTCCCTCAATAATTAACCAACCCAAGATTCCTTTATTTATAAGTTGATATAATTCGTATTCGACATAATCAGGACTATAATTTAATTTTTGATATTCCGGATGCGTTCTAATAAACTCTGAAAATTTCCATTGCGAAAACTTAATTTCGTTTACAATTATATCATATTCATAAATGACTCCATCTTTTTCGGCTGTACATCCACTTCCATGAAACCAATAGTCAATTCCTTCGATAGTTCCTTTTCTTTCGAAAAAGGTATATGAAAACGAACATGGATTTATTTCTTGTTTGTATTTCTTTTTTAATAGAGTTTCAAAACTTCTTATAAAACTGATATAGTCATGTAGAATTTTTTCGATCATAATTTATTACAAATTCCTAATTTGAATTATTTATCCAAACTTAATATTATAAACGTAAAGAACTATTTCCTTTAAAAGCAAAAAGAAACAACGCGATCAAAATCACACAGAAAACTAGAGAATAAGCTCTTAATTTTTTATTGACAACATCTGGAATCTCAAAAGTAATAGTAAATAAATACAGAAAAAGTCCCACAAAAAATAAACCAAAAGTAGAAATAAGCATAAAAAGAGAACCTTCACCAACCACAACTTGTTTCAATGTTATAATTTCCTGAATTGTATAAAAAAGAAAATATATAAACCAAACCCAATATAAAAAATGGAATAAATATGCGAATGTGCTTTTCATGTTTTATTTAATCGTTACAAATATTATTTACAATTCGAATATAACCTATTTTCTATAATGCCTGGAATTAATTCAAAACTTCTTTTTACGCCTTGTAAACTGTCTTTTCTGTTTTTAAATAATTACTTTTTTAATTAGCGGAAAAGTCCAAAGCTTATAAAACTTAAACTCGTTCATTAATCATCAAGCAAAAATTAAAAAGTCAATTTCTATGATCTTCTTTGCCAAGCTAGATTACAACTTATTTTTATCCAATTTACTTCTAAGATAAGCAATTTCATTTTTTAAATTAGCAATCTGTTCTTTATACAATTCACGTTCTAAATTAAAAGATTCAATAATTATTCTTTTTTCATTACTATCCATCTCTTTTGAACTAATTTCAGTTGTTCTTGTTAAAAATTGACTCTCACTAAAATCAATGATATAATTCACATCAAGTTCAAAAATTAAGGCCACTTTTCTTAATCTTTCTAAATTAATCTTTGTCTTACCTCTTTCAATATCAGAGTATGCAGATTGCGATATCTCTAGCAAATCAGCAATATATTCCTGAGAATATCCCCTAATAATTCTGATTTTTCTAATTTTTTCTCCAATCATTTTTTTTAACAAAAATAAGAAATAACTTATAATTTTAGATTTTAATTATAAAGTAAAACCTATAAATTATAGGTAAATATTGCTTTAGTTTTGAAAATATTAACAATCTAAAACCAGTAATTATGCAGAATGGAAAATTATTTTTAGTATTATTTTCAATACTAACTTGCTGTTTATCTTGCGAAAAAGATCATAATAGTGAATCAAATGAAAAAATAGTTTCGATGGATAAAATTAACATTGAAGGCGGAAGAATTTCTTTTCCAAATAAAGCTACTTTCTCTGAATTTTACAATACATCTAAAAAAGAAGACAATGATGAGATTGCTTCCATGTTAGAAGAAAAATTCTACAGAAAAGATTTTTATTCTTTAAAACCTATTGTCAATGATAAAACAGAAATTAAAGAAATTCAAAAACACTTTGCGAAAATTAAACAACATCAATTGACTAACAAATCAAAAAATGCTAAAAACACCTCACAAATAGTAGATGGAATATTACTGGATGAGGCAATAATTGATCACTATGATATAGTAGAAGATATAATAGGTGACGAATTTTTTCTTAGTCTTCTAAATGAAAATGCAGAAATACAAGTTGACGACATAATATATAAATATACCGATCAGGGAATTTTATTTTGCAATAAAGAAAATATAAATGAACTGTATACTTTCATGAGTATTTATCAAATTAAATCACTTAGCGATATCGGAGAAGTAGACGTTCATCAAAAATATCCAAAATTTAATCCTAATGGTGGTTTAAAACAGGTTACAGCCCATATAAGCTCATTTGTTGATGATAAAGGAACCGAGAATATTTCTAATTCTATAACCAATATTTCTGCAAAATCAATGGCAACGGAAGCCCTCATGGCTTCTACTGATCCTGTTTTTAACAATGTTGTAAATAATCTTCAAATATGCAATCCAAGTAGTCCCTGGTTAGCAAATCTTTTTGGACAAACTAAAATCTGTACAACAAATTACGAGAGCAAGCGTCGAGTAAAATTAAAATACTATAATGTAAACTTGTTTTTAGCATTCTCAATTGGAGTCAATGTAAAACATCAATTTAGAGGCTGGACTGGAATTTGGAGAGAGGAAAACACAGATTCAGTTGCTCTTGGAGTAAATAGTGTAACGTGGTTTTTTGACAACTCAAAGGTCTTTAGCAATCCTTATAATAGCATGATCGTGAATTATTATGTAGCTGACACCGGAAAACTTTACACCAGTTTAAACAGTTATAATAATGCTATATATGCTGGAACAGACAAACCTGTCCCTAATTTACCAATTAAAAAACTTGACATGATAATTGAAGTTGCCGCCGACTTTATAGGTAAAGATCTCACAGAAAATGAAACACGAAAATTATTCTATGGATCAATATATGGACAAGCTGAAAAAATTATGAAATCACTGAACAAACCAATGAATGAAATTGGAGTGATCCTAAATCAAAGAGGACAGACTATTGTTCAGTATTATAATCTAGGCGCAAAATGCACTAATTGTTCTGAAAAACAAAAACCATTCGATTGGGGAGTAGTTACACCAAAAATGACATACACTTTTGGAGCGGGGAATGGTGGTAATTTTAATGTTAAAACTGGTTTTAATGACTTAAAATTTGATTTCAAAAACCCTAAAGTTACAGGATTAAATATATATGGAATGGCAAACAAACACGGAAAATGGTATGGTTTTAAAATGGTATTTTAATATTTTATTCTTAATTCCGATAATGGTTTATTCTCAGAGAGAAGAATTTAAAAATAAAGGATTTAGCGTTGATGCATCAGCGCTAATCCTATTCCCTTATGATTTCAGTATACCATCAGAACACGATGAAATATCTGAAACTAGTACAAAATCTAAAATATTAGGTACAAGCATACACTTAAACTATTACATCTCTAAATGTTTTGCTTTCACGGCAAGTAGTGGTTATGAATCTATCAACCAGCCAAAAATTGATTACATCCCAATTACTGGCGGAATTAAATGGGTTTTGAACGACACAAAAGAAAGCCTGTTAACCTCTTTTGATTTGGGCGGACATTTGGGACAAGTAGAAAAATTTGGTGTTTTGATGAGAATTGGTGTTGGATATCGATTTGTGATTGCAAAAAAAATACTTGGAGATTTTGAATTGTGCTACTCTCATCAAAACTTATATAAAACATTTACCAATTCAGACAATCAAAAAAAGGACTATCACAATATTGAAAGCGCCGGATTTAAAATAGGAATAGAAATATATTAATAATTTAGAGTATGAAACTATCAAAAATAATAACCCTTTTACTCGTATTAACATTTGGGACAAAGAGTATATCGCAAAATAAAGCAACATTAGAAAAATCTATTTTTGGAATAGAAACCGGTTTTTTAGGTTTTTGGGTCAATAACGAAACCAGATTGATTTCTCACTTATCATTAAAAAGTGAATTAGGTCTTGATGCAGGCTTTTTTGGAGGAGCATCTGATACCAAAATTGGTACTGTACTTGTTCCTGTGATTACGTTAGAACCGAGATATTATTACAATATTGAAAAAAGAGCACGTAACAATAAAACAACATCGAACAACAGTGCTAATTTCATTGCATTGAATTTAAAATATCAACCTGATTTATTTGTCATTTCAAATAGTGATGTTGATGCAATAACTAACATTTCTATTATTCCTAAATGGAGTATACGCAGAAACTTAGGAAATCATTTTCATTATGAAACGGGTTTTGGTCTTGGTTACAGATATTTTTTAGAAAAAATAAATACTGAAAAAGGAGAAGTAGCTGTTGATTTACACTTAAGAATTGGATATAATTTTTAAAATAAATAGAAAACCCTCGATCTTAAAAAATCGAGGGTTTTTTATTCTCTTGATTGATTTATTTGAACAGGTATTAAGTCAGATTCCAATACCTAACAAAATTGTACAGCGCATAATTTATAATACTATTTTTGGTTTCCAAAAGACTTCGAAGACCAGAAGAACTGCAGTGATTTCCAACCTATTTATTGACGCTGAATGAATTCCTAAAGTTCTTTATAAAAAATTTTGCAAGTTCCTGTGTCTTGCCTTTTTTTATAGTACATATCAAAGCTTGTTCTTTTCCTTCAGACTGAGCAATAATTATAAGACTATCACTATCTTTAATTATTTTGTCCTTTACTCCACTTGCTCCACCTAAAATTGCACCAATTGGTCCTAATATTAACCCTCCAACAATTGCTCTTTTAAGTACAGAACGTTCTTCAATATCAATTATTCCACCTGATTCCAGAGTTATACTTTTTATATCAGAATTGTTAATAGCAAGATAATAAAGTTTGAAATTATGCATGATTGAAATTTCAATTCCATCGGAATATTTAGTAAAATTTACCAATGGATTTATTTTAAAAAAGTTTTGTTCCCCTAAAGCATCATCAATTTCTTCGATACCTGCCCCGTATTCACATAGCCCAACTATTTTTTTAGGCGACCAAAAGCCTTTTTTACCTATTGTTTTTTCAAGTTCACTTTTCTTGATTAATTTCATATTATCGCTTTATTAATTAGTTTATTTTTTGGCTATGCTAAATCCTATATATTTACAGCATCAAATTAGGATTAATTATTACGAATATAAAACTATTTTTATTACGAATATTATTATTATTTTTTGAAATGTAGTTTAATAAATTATCGTACACTTTTTAATTAATATGTACATAAAAAACTTTCTAATTGCTTAAGAAGTTTTTGATAACTCATGTACTTTGCATATTATTTTAAAATGATAAAACTCAGCTAAATCAACACACTCTAGCTCCAGCATCTATAAAACTTCTAATTCTGGAACTTTTTGGGTTTAGCTACGTTACGATTGTATCTATTTTGTCGAGATAAGAACTTTGTCTGAGGCGTTGATCATTTCTTTTATGATGATGGAGAATTCATATAGCATTACGGAGTTACTTGTGGAAATTTATCCTCCGTCGAAATGATAATATTGTGTTTAATTAGACTTTCGTGTAGGCATAAATATTACAAATTAATTTCACAAAATAATTCGTGATAATTCGTGAAATTTGTGTTTAATTGAAATTTTAAATTACACCAACCAAATTAAAAAATGATTTCATAACTAATCCGAAACCAAAATGTCTTCAAGCGCCATCTTAATTTTTATCATTGCATATTTTGGACTGTTATTGCTGATTTCGCAAGTCATCAGTAAAAAAGGACAAGACAATGATTCGTTTTTTAAAGCCAATAAAAATTCCAAATGGTATTTAGTTGCTTTTGGAATGATTGGAACTGCATTGTCCGGCGTGACTTTTATTTCGGTTCCCGGCGAAGTAGGATCACCAAACGGAGAACAATTCAAGTATTTTCAGTTTATTTTAGGAAACGCGATTGGGTTTATTATTGTCGCCAAAGTATTGCTTCCGTTGTATTATAGAATGAACCTTACCTCGATTTATGGTTATATCGAACAAAGAATGGGCAAAAACAGTTATAAAACTGCCGCTTCTATTTTTTTGGTAAGCAGAACCGTAAGTTCGGCTTTTCGATTGTATTTAGTGGTTATTGTGTTACAGCGTTATGTCTTTGATTTTTACGGAATCCCATTTCCTATGACCGTGTTTTTAGCTTTAACGCTAATCTTTTTATACACTTATAAAAGCGGTTTAAAAACCATTATTATTACGGATACTTTACAGACTTTTTTCTTAGTTACTTCTGTTTTTATCACCATTTATTTTGTGTGCGACAGTTTGAATTTAACCGTAATTGAATCTGTTTCAACCATTCGAAAAAGTAACTATTCTCAAGTATTTTTCTTTGATAATTTCTTAACCAGCAAATACCATTTCGTAAAACAAATTCTTGGCGGAATCTTTGTAACCATTGCGATGGTTGGACTTGATCAGGATTTAATGCAAAAAAATTTAAGCTGTAAAAATATCGGCGAAGCACAAAAAAACATGTTTACGTTTACGGGCGTATTTGTGCTTATCAATATGATTTTTCTAAGTTTAGGCGCTTTATTATACCTCTATGCAAACCAAAACGGCATCTCAATTCCGCTTGATTTAGTAACCGGAAAACCAAGAACAGATTTACTTTTTCCGGAAATTGCGCTGAATCATTTGTCAATTGTTCCGGCATTTGTTTTTCTATTAGGAATTATCGCCGCCACTTTTGCCACGACAGATTCAGCTTTGACAGCTTTAACCACTTCTTTTTGTGTGGATTTTATGGGAATGGACAAAACAGAAAACCTTTCTAATTCCAACAATATTAAAAGAAGACATTTGGTCCATTTTGGATTTTCGATAGTATTATTTCTGGTCATTATTGTCTTGAATTCTTTTAATGATAGTTCTGTAGTTGCCTTAATTTTCAGAGCAGCATCTTATACTTATGGACCGTTATTAGGTTTATATGCCTTTGGATTATTACAAAAATCAAGACGCGTAAACGACAAAATCGTTCCTGTAATTTGTATAATCGCTCCAATTTTGACATATTTTGTGAGTGAACATTCGGCTTCAGTTATAGGTTATACTTTTGATAATGAACTTATAATCTTAAACGGATTATTCACTTATAACGGACTTTATTTTACGGGCAAAACTTCTAAAGAAAAAATCTCTTTTTAAGTCATTTTCTACGTAAAATAATCTGATTTTAGCATTTCAATTCAACGGACTTCATAAAATTCAATTTTCATGAACAAAAACATAACCGCACTTTACCAAATCGCGCAAAAGGAAACCCGAAAAATCATCGGATTAATGTCAGGAACTTCGCTTGACGGACTCGATATTGCGTTATGCGAAATTTCGGGCTCAGGTCAAAATACCGCTGTCGAAGTAACTCAATTTGAAACTATCGATTACTCGGAAGAAATTAAAATTGAGATTCGTAAAGTTTTTGCGAAGAAAGAAATTGATTTTCAGCATTTGGTAATGCTCAACGAATGGATTGGTATTTTACACGCCGAAATGATCAACGCTTTTCTTAAAAAACGTAATATTTCTTCCGATGAAATTGATTTAATTGCATCGCACGGTCAAACGGTTTTACACGCTCCAAAGTTTTTGCATCAACAGGAGAAATTTCCAAATGCTACTTTACAAATTGGCGATGGCGATCATATTGCGGTAAAAACAGGTATTATCACTCTGTCTGATTTTAGACAAAAACATATTGCCGCAGGTGGCGAAGGCGCTCCATTGGCGGTTTATGGCGATTATTTTTTATTTGGAAAAAAGGGAGAAAATCGCATTATGCTAAACATGGGCGGAATTGCCAATTTTACTTTTTTGCCTGCTTCTCTAAATGCCGAAGAAACTTTTGTAACCGATACCGGAACCGGAAATACCTTAATTGATCTTTTTACAAAACAATATTATCCTGAAAAAAGTTACGACAAAGACGCCGAAATAGCCCAACAAGGAATCGTAAATAAATTGTTATTAGACAATCTGAAAGACGATGCGTTTTTCAGTCAGGAATTTCCAAAAACTATTGGTCCGGAACTTTTTGGCGAAGCTTACGTAAAAGCTGCTTTGGCAAAAAGCAATATTGATACAATTTCTGCTCCGGATTTATTGGCAACTTTAACCCGTTTTAGCGCCGAAACAATTGCCGAAGCGATTTATTATTCTGTAAAAAACAGCGCTTCTAAACTTGAAGATTTCAAAATCTATATGTCGGGCGGAGGAACACATAATCCGTTATTAGTAAAATGGCTAAAAGAATTATTGCCTTGTGAATTTCACAAAACTGATGATTTGGGGATTTCGGGCGATGCCAAAGAAGCAGTTTTATTTGCCATTTTAGCCAATCAAACCGTAGCGGGAGAAGATTTTAATTTTGGTTCTTATCAAGGAATTCCATCTGTAACAATGGGAAAAATTTCATTACCTCAATAAATAAAGCATTGTTGAATGTAATTAATTTTAACACATAAAAGAAACATAGAATTTTGCAAACTAAAAATAAGTATTTCAATTTTTAAAAACACATATAACTGTTCCTAATTATGAGATTTCCGAAATATTACCTTGCGCATTGTTCTGATTAAAGTTCAGAACCCGGAAAATATTTCAGAACAAATAAACGTTAGAGATTAGGTCTGCCGATATTGAATAAATCCGTTTTTTGAAAATCAAATGATAGTGTTCCTTACTTATTCCGTACTATATATAATTTTATCGAGTTGTTTATTATGGTATTTTTACAAAAAAGGGCATGATTTTTAAGGTATAAATTCGACGAAAAAACAAGAGGAACTATTCTAATATTATAATTTCTTATACTCATCTAAAAAAACTATTTTTGGTTTCTGTTAAAAAAGATTGAAATGCATAAAAATCAGCTACTATTATTCTCTATACTATTTTTATTTTTCTTTGGATGGAAATCCAACGCACAGGAAAGAACTGTACATCCTAAAAACGAATTTAGAGGTGTCTGGATTGCGACCGTTGTAAATATCGACTGGCCAAAAACTGCCACTGATGGTGTAGAAAAAGAAAAAGCAGATTATATTGAGATTTTAGACGCTTATAAAAAACTAAATTATAATGCCGTAATCGTTCAGGTTAGAAGCGTTGGTGATGCATTTTATCCTTCAGAACTTGCTCCGTGGTCACGATTTTTGACTGGAAAAGAAGGTCAGGCGCCAAACCCGTATTACGATGTATTGGCTTGGATGATTGAGGAAGCGCACAAAAGAGGTTTCGAATTTCACGCTTGGCTGAATCCTTATCGTGCGACTTTCGACTTAAACAAACAACAATTAAGTCCAAATCACGACATTTTTAAACATCCGGAATGGATGATTGAATATGGCGGAAAAATATATTATGATCCTGCTTTGCCTGAAGTTCAGGAACATTTAACCAAAGTTGTAAAAGAAGTTGTAGATAAATATGATATCGATGCGATTCACTTTGATGATTATTTTTATCCTTATACTGTTCCCGGAAAAACATTTAACGATACCACATCTTACAAAAAATATGGCGCAGGTTTGAGTCTTGGAGATTGGCGTCGTGCCAATGTGAGCAACTTTGTTCACACTATTTCGACAACTATCAAAACCAGCAAACCTTGGGTACAATTCGGGATAAGTCCGTTTGGGGTTTGGCGTAATAAATCAGTAGATCCAAAAGGTTCTGAAACTCAATCAACAGCAAATTACGACGATTTGTATGCAGATCCTGTTTTATGGATGGACCAAAAATGGATCGATTATATTCTGCCACAATTGTATTGGAGCATGAATAACCCAAGAGCCTCTTATTCGAAATTAGTAAAATGGTGGTCAGAAAACTCTAATAATACAGCACTTTATATTGGACACGCTTCTTATAAAATTAGAGGCGACGGTGACAAAAGCTGGAATTTTGCTACTGAACTTCCAAATCAGGTTGATTTTGCCAGAAGTTTTAAAAATGTTGGCGGAAGTGCTTATTTCAGTTCTAAATGGTTCATGGATAAGAACTTTGATGTGGTGCGTTTATTAGCAGAAAACCAATATAAATATCCGGCACTTCCGGCTGCGGTTCCTAATTTGAAACACATTGTAATTGATACTCCGGTTTTTAACGAATTTCAAAAAGACAGTACAAATAAATATGTATTCAATATTAAATCTCCATTAAATACTCAGGTTCGTTATATGGTGATTTATGGAGGAGAAAATGTCTCTAAAGTAGATATTAATGATCCATCGAAAATAGTTGACAAAATCGCGGTTAATCAATATGACGGAACAATTGTATTTTCTATTGCTGCCGAAAAAATGAAACAGTACAAAGCTTGTGCTGTAACATTTATTGATTATTTTGCAAACGAAAGTACCCCAACTGCAATTGACTTAAAAAAGAATTATAAAATCTATACCCCTGCACAACCTGATGAAAACAGATAATAAACCCTGGTTCTGGATTCCGCTTCTTAATTTTGCATCCGGTTTGCCTTATGCCGTAATTATCTCCGTTTCGGTAATTATGTACAAAAAACTCGGAATCACTAACAAAGACATTGGCCTTTACACCAGTTTATTATATCTGCCTTGGGTAATCAAACCGTTATGGAGTCCGTTTATTGAATTATTCGGAACTAAAAGAAAATGGTTTTTATCGATGCAATTATTGATTTCGATTGCCTTTTTATTAGTAGGTTTTACCATTCCTACAAGCGGTTTTTTCATGATGACTTTGGCTATTTTTTGGGTTGCTGCTTTTGCTTCCGCTTCGAATGATATTGCCAGCGATGGATTTTATTTATTGGTTTTACCTGAAGATAAGCAATCTTTTTTTATCGGAATCAGAAGCACCTTTTATAGACTGGCAATGTTAGCCGGAAACGGATTAATCGTTTTATTAGCAGGACATCTGGAGCGCAAATACGGAGACAATACCAAAGCCTGGTCGTATACAATGATTGCTGTTGGTTTACTAATGACTTTTATAACGGTTTATAATTTTTTCTTAACACCAAAAACCGAAATAAACGCACGCGAAAAACCTATTGATACTAACAAACAAAGTTTTGCAAGCATTTTTGCAAGTTTCTTCAGGAAAAAACAAATTATAATAGTTCTTGCTTTTATACTATTATTCAGATTAGGAGAATCGCAATTAATCAAAATGCTGACGCCCTTTTTAGTAGATCCAATTAAATACGAATTAGTTGAAACCGGATTAGACGAAGGTCAGACAAAGGCATTAGAATTATACAATTCAAAGGTAAAAAATGGAGAAAAATTATCCGATTTAGAATTACAATCACTTTATTCTAAACTGCCTATTTTAGTGGAAATGAGAGATCAAAAGAAACCACTGGCAGAAGTAAAAAACAAAGATAAAGAAGAATATAAAAATGCAAACAAGGCCAGAATTGATTTTGTAGATTTATTAATTGCTAATAAAGGAAATCAAAAAACAATTAAAAAAGGCGGCATGGGACTTGAGACCGAAGATATTGGTCTGATTTATGGAACTTTTGGATTAATGGCTTTGACATTAGGGGGAATTCTTGGTGGGATTGCAATCTCAAAACAAGGTCTTACAAAATGGATGCTTCCAATGATTTTGACCATGCATTTACCTATAATTGGCTTTATCTTGTTGGCGCATTTTCACCCCGCTTCCATTTATTATATTTATGCTGTTGTAATAATCGAACAGTTTGGTTACGGTTTTGGTTTTGCGGCTTTCATGATGTATTTGATTTATGTAGCTGAAGGAGAATCCAAAACTGCGCATTACGCTCTTGCAACCGGATTTATGGCTATGGGAATGATGTTGCCTGGAATGGTTAGCGGTTATATTCAGGAATATTTAGGCTACGGAAATTTCTTTATTTGGGTATTTCTAGCTACGATTCCTGGAATTATATTATCACGTTTTTTAATTTTCCCAAAAGATTTTGGGAAAAAATCTGAAGAAGTTTAACCCCCAAATCAAACATCTTACCTATGGAAATCAATGAAAATTTGCAGGCCGAACGCAACTTAAAAGGAGCTGAGTTCGAAAAAACAGGAAATTTAGAAAAAGCGATTGAGTTATATGAGGAAAATGTCAAGGAAAGCTTTAAAGGAAATCATCCTTATGATCGATTAGCAACGATCTATAAAAATGAAAATGATATTGAGAATGAAATTAGAGTTTTAGAAAAAGCCATTATCGTTTACGAAGAAATTACTCTGGTAGACAGACTTGAAGGTTTACCAAAACTTTTCCGTTTCAAAAACCGATTGGAAAAAGCGATTGAAACAAAAAAACAATTGGCTAAGCAAAAGAAAACAAAATTGAAATAAGCGGATTTAAATTAAACTTAATTTTCTTTTACCATTAAAATAGGAAGCAATTTAAGCACAGCTTTATGAACTTAATTTCTTAATGGTAAAATTTTGACATAATTTATCAGACTATTTTTTATTGAATCATGAGCACCTTAAAAAGAACCAATTCAGACGATATCGATTTTATAAATCTTGTTGCTTTGTTAGACAAAGATTTAGCAATTAGAGACGGCGAAGATCATGCTTTTTACAATCAGTTTAATAAAACCGATAAGATTAAACATACTATCGTTTATTACGAAAATGACATTCCTGTTGGCTGTGGCGCTTTTAGAGAAAAAGAAAGCGGTTCAACCGAAATCAAACGAATGTTTGTTCATCCTGATTTCAGAAAAAGAGGAATTGCATCTCAGGTTTTGGCCGAATTAGAAATTTGGGCAAAAGAAGTTGGTTACACTTATACTATTCTGGAAACCGGAAAAAACCAACCGGAAGCAATCAATTTATATCAAAAATTAGGTTACAATATAATTCCGAATTATCCTCCTTACGAAAAAATGGATAATAGCGTTTGCATGAAAAAGACTTTATAATAATGAAAATGACAGCACAAGCATTAAGACAAAAAGTGGGACAATTCTTTTTTCCCGCAGTTTTCATAAACGATACCGAAGAAAACATTCAGGAAACCGAACGTTTGATAAAAGAACACAATATTGGCGGATTGACTTTTTTTCATAGTCGTGCCAGTGCTGCAACGAACTACGAAAGCAAGAAAAAAGTTGTTTTTAATGACGATAGTTATCAAAAAATCAAAGACTTAATTGTTCGTTACCAAAAAGCCGCTTCTACTCCACTTTTAATCAGTATTGATGCCGAATGGGGTTTGGCAATGCGTATCGAAAAAACTCCGCAATATCCATATGCAATTACGCTTGGAGCTTTGCCGGAAAGTAAATCAGCTTTGGTTTATGAAGTTGGAAAACAAATTGGTTTAGACTTAAAAGCTGCTGGAATTCATTATAATTTATCGCCTTTGGCAGATATTAATAACAATCCGAATAATCCGGTTATTGGATATCGTTCTTTTGGCGAAAACAAAGAAAAAGTTGCTAATTTTGCTGTTGAATATCTTAACGGAATGTCTGAAGTTGGCGTTTTAGGTTGTCTAAAACACTTTCCCGGACACGGAAATACCAATGTTGATTCGCATTTGGGATTACCGGTTTTAAAGGAAACTTTAGAAGAATTATTAGAAAACGAATTATATCCATTCATTAAAGGAATCGAGAATAATGTTGATTCAATTATGATTGGGCATTTAGCCGTTCCGAGTTTAAATGACGAAAAAGACACATCGGCAACATTATCAAAACCTATTATCGAAACACTTTTACGTAAACAATTGGGTTACGATGGTTTGGTAATTTCTGATGCGTTAAATATGCACAGCGTTTCTAAATTGTATGAAACAAAAGGCGAATTGGAATGGGAAGCTTTCAACGCTGGAAACGATGTTTTATGCTTTGCCGAAAATGTTCCGGAAGGAATCGAAGCAATTCTTAAAAATGCATCGCCAGAACGCATAGAAGAAAGTTTCAACCGAATCATGAAAGCCAAAGAAAAAGTTGGAATTATTGCTAATTCTAATTTTACTTCGGGAGAACTAAATTTCGGAAAAACATCAAAACTAAATCTTGAAATTGCTCAAAATTCAATTACTAAAATTATTGATAATTCAAATACTGAATTAGCTTTTGAATCTCAAAAAAGCAATCAATTAGCAAAATTGAGTTTATATAAAAATGTAGAAAACACATTCTTCAAAACTTTAAATTCAAAACTAGAATCTCCTGAATTTGCTTTTGAAAACTTAGAAGTTTCAAATATTTCTTCAATCGAAAAAGAACTTCAAAATTTCGAAACTATAATTATTTCATTGTTTGTTCCAAAGGCAAAACCAATGAATAATTTCGAAATTAATACTGAAGTTTTAGATTTACTTTCGAGATTGCTTCAAACCAAAAAATGTATCGTTTATGTTTTCGGAAATCCGTATGTTTTGCCAATAATCCCGAATCTTTCTAAGGCTTCAGGATTAATTCAGGCGTATCAGGATTTTGAAGAATTTCAAAAAATTGCAGGAATTCAATTTCTTGAAAATAGCAATTTCAACGGAAGCTTACCCGTAAATATTGAACTTCAATAAGTTACAAACCCACCACTATCACTTATAACTAAATACTATCGGTAAATAAATTTTTATAATTACATCTTATTGTAAGTAAATCTACTTATGCCCTACTTTTGCACCAGAAATAAATTTTTAACGTAAAACGAAAAATATGTCTTTAGTAGGAAAAAAATTCCCAAGTATTGCAGTAGATGCTATCTCAGAAATGGGTGACAACTTAAAAATCAACATCTTTGAAGAAGCAGTAAACAACAACAAAAAAGTATTATTGTTTTGGTATCCAAAAGATTTCACTTTTGTATGTCCAACTGAATTACACGCCTTTCAAGCTGCATTACCAGAATTTGAAAAAAGAAATACTATCGTAATCGGAGCTTCATGTGATACAAACGAAGTACACTTTGCTTGGTTAAACACTCCAAAAAACAACGGTGGAATTGAAGGTGTAACTTACCCAATCTTAGCGGATACAAACCGTAACTTATCTAACATTTTAGGAATTTTAGATATCGATTCTACAGAATACAGCGAAGAAACTGATTCAGTTATCATCGAAGGTTCAAACGTAACTTACAGAGCTACTTACCTTATTGACGAAACTGGAAAAATCTTCCACGAAAGTGTTAACGATATGCCATTAGGTCGTAACGTAAACGAATATTTACGTATGGTTGATGCTTATACTCATATCCAGGAAAAAGGTGAAGTTTGTCCTGCAAACTGGGAAGCTGGAAAAGAAGCTATGTCTGCTGACAGAGTTAGTACTGCTGAGTACTTAAGCGCTAATTAATTCCTTTTAAAGGTTCTAAGATACTAAGATGCTAAGGCTCTAAGATTTTCTCTTAAAGCCTTAGTAACTTAAAATCTCTGTGCCAAAAATTATTCAAAAGAAACTGAGACAAAGAAGCTAAAAAACTTAGCAACTCAGAACCTCAGTAACTCAGAACCTCAAAAAACAAAAACATGTTAATCGACTTAAACGAAGATACGTTAGCAGATTTAGTTGCTAAAAACGAAAAAGTAGTAGTACAATATTCAGCTTCATGGTGTGGAAATTGCCGTATTATGAAACCAAAATTCAAAAAATTAGCAACAGAAAATGAAGCTATCACTTTTGTTTTGGTTGATGCAGAAAATTCTCCGGAATCAAGAAAACTTGCCAATGTAAGCAACTTGCCAACATTTGCAACTTTTGTAAACGGACAATTAGTTGGAGAAACTCAAACCAACAAACAAGAAGTTTTAATCGACCTGGTAAATGCTATCGCTTAATGAGATCAATTAGACTTGCTTAGATTTTTAGACTTCTTAGAAGATGTCTGAATTTTCAAAAAAATCTAAGAAGTCTGAGAATGTCTAAAAATCTAAGAAATCTAATTATGAAATTACCCGTAATAAAGCAATTGACCCAATTTATCGAAGAAAACGATCAGGATTATATCATTGAAACGATTGAAGTTCTGGAAGCGATGACTGAAATTCCGTCTCTAAAAGATGAAGAATTAGATGTAATTGGAGAATTAATTTCAAATATGTATGGTGCACTTGAAGTACACAAAATGGTAGTTCAGGGTACTGATAAAAAAGAAGCTTTAAATGCGTTCATGAAACGTGTTCTAGGTTCTATCGATAAATAATCGACCTTTTTTTCTTAAGAAGAAATAAAAAAACATGACTTAAAAAACGCTTTCATTCCAAGGAGGCGTTTTTTTTTGTTTTTTTTAGTTTTTAGCACAAACAAAGTCATTGCGAGGAACGAAGCAACCACACTAACAATAATCAAACTTTACAAAATAAAAGCGCAAACTATAGTGAGATTGCTTCGTTCCTCGCAAAGACAAAACATCACGTTGATAACATAAATCATCAAATTATTCGTTATCTTATTACTAGCTTAATTGTAGCGACAACCCGTAACAAATACTTTTAGATTCAAATATTAATCCTTACTTTTGAACCTCATTAATTTAAACAAAAATCATGGCTTCAATAACATTAGGAGGAAATCCAATTCATACATCAGGCGAATTACCAACAGTTGGATCGCAACTTGCTGATTTCAAATTAGTACAAAACGATTTATCAGTTGCTTCATTGAGCAATTTCGCAGGAAAAAAATTAGTTTTAAACATTTTCCCAAGCATTGATACAGGAACTTGCGCAACTTCAGTTAGAAAATTCAACGAAAGTGCAAGCAACTTAGAGAACACTACAGTTTTATGTATTTCAAGAGATTTACCTTTTGCTCAAAAACGTTTTTGTGGAGCCGAAGGATTAGAAAATGTTGTAAACTTATCTGATTTTCAAGAAGGTGCATTTGGTAAAACTAACGGATTAGAAATCGTTGACGGACCATTGGCAGGTTTACACTCAAGAGCAATCATTGTGGTTGACGCAAACGGAAAAATTACACATACAGAACAAGTTGCAGAAATTGCAAACGAACCAAATTACGAAGCAGCTTTAGCAGCACTATAATACCAATAAATGGAATTTCAAAAAGACAATACTTTTGTTACAGGCCGACTTAAAAGCATGACTTATGCTTTTAACGGTGCTGTAAAACTTATAAAAACAGAACACAGCATTATGGTTCAATTCTCATTGGGAATTTTCATGACCATTGCTGGTTTTTATTTTCATATTTCGCAAACTGAATGGCTTTGCCAAACATTAGCAATCGGCTTAGTTTTAAGTGTCGAAGGATTGAATACGGCTGTTGAAAAAATAGCAGATTTTATTCATCCTGATTACAGCAGACGAATCGGATTTATAAAAGATATTGCCGCTGGAGCGGTATTTTTTGCTGCAATGACAGCGATCGCAATAGGCTTGATTATTTATATACCAAAATTTATATAGGCAATAGGAAACCCCAATAATGGCAAAAACAACAAAAAAGGAAACTCCAGACAAAAAAAACGAACCAAAAGCGGAGACGATAAGATCCCGAAAATTAACCAAACAACAAAAGTTTGTTTTGGGATGCCTTTTGATACTCTTTTCAGTTGCATTATTAGTTGCATTCATTTCTTTTTACGTCAACGGACAATGGCAAGCTGATCAAAGTGCAGTTAGCCAGCTTAGTGACCGTTCTGAAGTTGTAGAGAATTGGCTCGGAAAATTCGGAGCTTATCTCGCCGACCTAATCGTATATAGAGGATTTGGAATCGCTTCTTTTGTATTAGTTCGATTATTTTTCCTTACCGGAATGTTTTTAGCATTAGAATTATCTCTAAAAAAACTAAAAAACATATGGTTTTGGGACTTATTTGCTATTATTATTGTTTCTGTTCTATTTGGATTTTTCGCCACTTCAGCACCTGAATTGGGCGGAACAATTGGTTATGAATTAAATTTATTCCTACAGGATTACATCGGAAAAACAGGAACCTTATTGACTTTGCTTTTTGGATTAATTGTTTATCTGATTTTTAAAATCAAACTTTCTCCTGAAAAAATTCAGTCCTATTTTGATTCTACTAAAAAAGAATTCAACTCTGAATTAAATTCGATAAAAACGCCTCAACAACCGGAAAGTGCTTACAATCTGGAAGAATTTGCCATTGAAGAAGATCCTGAATTAGATAATACCCATCTAAAAACGGAAGTTTCTCAATTCGAAATCAACAAAGAAGCTTTAAAACCAACTATAAATCATTCATCTGAAATTGATTTAAATCCGGTTTTAAAACCTCTTCAAATGGATATTAATCCTGTAACAACGGCTCCGGTACACATTGAAGAATTTGTTATCGAAAAAGCTGAAGAAGAAGATATTATCGAAGAAAATCTGGCTTCACGCCTTGTTGCAGATTTCGGATTATTTGACCCTACTTTAGATTTATCGAATTATAAATTCCCAACAATCGATTTATTAAAAGAATATTCGACTGGAGGAATTACGATTAATCAGGAAGAATTAGAAGAAAATAAAAACAAAATTGTAGATACACTTCGTAACTATAAAATTGAAATCGCACAGATTAAAGCGACCGTTGGTCCATCTGTAACTTTATACGAAATTGTACCGGAAGCAGGAATCAGAATTTCTAAAATTAAAAGCTTAGAAGATGATATTGCTTTATCACTTTCTGCATTAGGAATTCGTATCATTGCGCCAATTCCAGGAAAAGGAACAATTGGTATTGAGGTTCCGAATAAGAATCCTACTATGGTTTCTATGAAAAGTGTTATTGGATCAGCGAAGTTTCAGGAAGCCGAAATGGAGTTGCCAATTGCTTTAGGAAAAACAATTTCGAACGAAACTTTTGTGGTCGATTTAGCCAAAATGCCTCACTTATTGATGGCGGGTGCTACAGGACAAGGAAAATCTGTTGGTTTGAATGCTGTTTTAACTTCACTTTTATACAAAAAACATCCAGCCGAAGTAAAATTTGTTTTGGTCGATCCAAAAAAAGTAGAACTTACGCTTTTCAATAAAATTGAAAGACATTATTTAGCCAAACTTCCTGATGCGGGAGACGCAATTATTACAGACAATGCAAAAGTAGTAAATACTTTAAACTCACTTTGCGTTGAAATGGACAATCGTTATTCATTATTGAAAGACGCAATGGTTCGTAATATTAAAGAATACAACGAAAAATTTAAAGCTAGAAAATTAAATCCCGAAGCCGGACATCGTTTTCTTCCTTATATTATACTAGTTGTCGATGAGTTTGCCGATTTAATTATGACTGCCGGAAAAGAGGTAGAAATTCCTATTGCGCGTTTGGCTCAGTTAGCGCGTGCGATTGGTATTCACTTGATTATCGCAACACAAAGACCATCTGTTAATGTTATTACAGGTTTGATTAAGGCGAATTTCCCTGCCAGAATTGCTTTTAGAGTAACATCAAAAATTGACTCGAGAACTATTCTGGACACACAAGGAGCTGATCAATTAATTGGTCGTGGAGATTTATTATATACCAACGGAAATGATGTTGTTCGTGTACAATGTGCATTTATTGACACTCCCGAGGTCGAAAAAATTACGGATTTTATTGGTTCCCAAAAAGCGTATGCCACAGCATATTTGCTTCCGGAGTTTGTTGGAGAAGAAACTGGCATTAATCTTGATATGGATATTTCCGAAAGAGATACCTTATTTAGAGAAGCGGCAGAGATTATTGTTAACGCGCAGCAAGGTTCAGCTTCATTATTGCAAAGAAAATTAAAATTAGGATACAACAGAGCCGGTCGTTTGATCGATCAGCTGGAATCAGCTGGAATTGTTGGTCCGTTTGAAGGCAGTAAAGCAAGAAGTGTGAACATATCTGATTTGAGTGCTCTTGATCAATTTTTTAATAATGAACAAAATTAATCCAATCATGAAAACAAAAATTCAAGAAATCAACCACAATTCTATCGCAAACATGACTAAAAAGTGTCTTCAAATGGCAATTATTTTGCTTTTGAGCTACACTTCTATTCAAGCTCAGGATAAAAAAGCGAAAGATTTATTGAACGAAGTAACTTCTAAAATAAAAAGCTACGACAACATTGTTATTGACTTTAAATATTCACTGAATAATGCTAAAGAAAATATCAATCAGGACAGCAAAGGAAATGTAACCATGAAAGGAAATCAATATGTATTGAATTTTATGGGCGTTACAAAGATGTTCGATGGGCAAAAAACATACACCATAAACCCTGAAGATGAAGAAGTTACCATCTCTAAAGTAAACGAAAAAGACGATACTGCTATTACACCATCAAAGATGCTTACTTTCTTTAATTCCGGATACAAATACAATATGGACATTGTTCAGAATGTTAAAGGAAGAAAAATTCAATATATTAAATTAGCTCCTACAAATACAAAAGATCAAAGAAAAGAGATTCTTTTAGGTATTGATGTTCAGACAAAACACATCTATAATTTGATTGAAACTGGAAAAAACGGAACAAAAACAACTTTGACCGTTAATTCTTTTAAAACCAATCAACCTTTATCAAAAAATCAATTTACCTTTGTAGCGAGCAAATATCCAAAGTACTACATCAATAAATTAGATTAATTCAAGGTTGAAAATTTTAGACAAATACTTACTAAAAACATTCTTACTTACATTTACTACGGTATTTGTAATCCTTTTTTTCATATTCATACTTCAAACCGTATGGCTTTTTATCGCAGAACTTGCGGGTAAAGACCTCGATTTGATATTGGTTTTAAAATTCCTGCTATTTTCGATGCCAAGAATTATTCCGTTGGTTTTACCACTTTCGGTTTTATTGGCTTCGATTATGTCTTTTGGAAATTTAGCCGAGAATTACGAATTCGCCGCAATGAAATCTTCCGGGATTTCATTGCAAAGAGCGATGCGGGCTTTAATTATATTCATATTCTTTTTAAGCATAGTTGCGTTTTGGTTCGCCAATAACGTAATTCCTTATGCTGAATATAAATTTATGAACTTCCGTAAAAATATCGCTCAGGCAAAACCTGCAATGGCAATTGCCGAAGGTCAGTTTAACGATGTTGGTCTTTACAACATTAAAGTAAACAAAAAATCAGGTGAGAACGGGAATATTCTGACTGGAGTTACAATCCACGAGAAACCCAATAATATGGGGGAAAACAAAACCGTTATCAAAGCAAAAAACGGAGAATTAATCAGTAATGAAAAATCCAGTATATTAAAGCTGGTTTTAAATGATGGTTATTACTATCAGGATGTTACTCCAAAAAAATACGAAGACCGCGCTAAACTTCCTTTTGTAAAAGGGAAATTCAAGAAACAAATTATCAATATCGACTTATCTGAGTTAAACAAAGTCGATGAAGATAAAGAAAGTATTAGTGGTACAAACGCAATGTTAAACGTTAACGAATTGCGCTATACTCTTGATTCTTTAAACAAAAACCTGAACAATGAAATTCTTTCTTTTTCAGAAAATATAAATCAACGTGTTGGAATTAGAAAATCTGCAATACCTATAAAAGCAGATTCTACTAAAAAGAAAAAACCGTTGCCAAATAACCTTTTGTCATTATACAAAAACAAACAAAAGGCAGAAATCTTAAGAATGGCCAGCAGTAATGTGACCAGTAACATCTACTCTATTGAATCAACTCAAAAAGATTTAAAAGATAAACAACGAGAAATCAATAAACATCTAACGGCTTTATACGAGAAGTTTGTGATTGCCTTTGCTTGCTTTTTGATGTTTTTTATTGGAGCTCCGTTAGGTGCTATTATCCGCAAAGGAGGACTTGGTTTACCAATTGTCTTTGCAGTTTTAATCTTTATTACCTTCCATTTCATTAATACTTTTGGAAAAAGACTTTCACAAGAAGGCGGTATGAGCCCATTTGTAGGTTCATGGATGTCATCGTTTGTATTGTCGCCATTGGCTATATTATTGACATATCGTGCAACAAACGACAATGGATTAATAAACTTTGATGCTATTATCACTCCTATTTCACAACTAATTCAAAAAATTTCCGAGCGGTTTTTTCCGGCTCAAAATCAACAATAATTATGTCAACAACAAAAATACAATTGAATACCATTGAAGAAGCTATAGAAGATATTCGTCAAGGTAGAGTTATCATTGTAGTCGATGATGAAGATCGCGAAAACGAAGGTGATTTTTTGGCTGCAGCCGAAAAAGTAACTCCGGAAATGATCAATTTTATGGCTACTCACGGACGTGGTTTAATTTGCGCTCCGTTAACAGAAAGTCGTTGTAAAGAATTGGACTTAAGACCAATGGTCAGCAATAATACGGATCATATGGAAACTGCTTTTACAGTTTCTGTAGATTTAAAAGGACATGGTGTAACTACGGGAATTTCTGCAGCGGATAGAGCTAAAACTGTATTAGCTTTGACAGATTCAAATGTTAAACCACATGAATTAGCGAGACCAGGACATATTTTTCCTTTGGTTGCCAAACAAGGAGGAGTTTTAAGAAGAACCGGGCATACAGAAGCTGCTATTGATTTTGCAAGATTGGCGGGATTTAAATCTGCTGGTGTAATCTGTGAAATTCTAAACGAAGACGGAACTATGTCTCGTTTGCCTGAATTGGTAAAAGTGGCTAAGAAATTCGACCTTAAATTAGTTTCCATAGAAGACCTGGTTGCTTACAGAATGCAACACGATAGTTTGATTGTAAAAAAAGAAGATTTTGATATTGAGACTCGTTTTGGAACTTTTAGATTAAGAGCTTACGAACAAACGACAAATAAACAAATTCATATTGCTTTAACAAAAGGAACATGGAATCTTGGAGAACCAATCTTAACCAGAATCCACTCTTCTCAGGTAAATAATGATTTATTAGGAACTTTAACTAACAATGCTGAACAACAATTAGACGGCATGTTTAAAGTTATAAATGAAAACGGAAAAGGCGCTGTAATTTTCATCAATCAGGATATGCAAGCGGTAAATTTATTAAGCCGTATCTCCGAACTTAAAGCTCTACAAGCTGAAGGAACAATGAAAGCTCCAAAAGTAATTATTGATAGCAAAGATTACGGAATTGGCGCTCAAATATTGCATGATATTGATATTTCTAAAATTAGATTGGTATCTAACACAGAGCAAACAAAACGTGTCGGAATGATTGGATACGGATTAGAAATTACTGAATACGTAAGTTATTAATATGACGACATTAGAAGAAAGAATTACAAAATCTGAAACACATATATTCAAAGCTGTTTTTCCGAGTACTACAAACCATTATGACACTTTATTTGGAGGAACTGCACTTCATTTGATGGATGAAGTCGCTTTTATTTGCGCGACGAGATTCAGCAGAAAAAAAGTAGTGACGATTTCAACAGGTCAAATTGATTTTAAAAAAGCAATTCCGGCAGGAACTTTAATCGAATTAGTAGCAAAAGTTGTTTCTGTAGGAAGAACAAGTTGCAAAATTCATGTCGATATTTTCATGGAACAAATGTATACAGAGCTTCGCGAGACGGTAGTTTCAGGAACTTTTTCGTTTGTTGCGGTAGACGAAAACAAGAAACCAACACCGATTTTAGACTAAATCCATTATTTAACAAAAAAATATTGTTTTAGTAAATACTGATAATTAGGCACTTAAAAATTATCTTAAAAAAATCGCTAAAAAAGTTTTTATAATCGGAAAAGCGCACTATATTTGCACTCGCAATCACGAAATGATCGCGACATACTGGAGAAATGGCAGAGCGGTCGAATGCGGCAGTCTTGAAAACTGTTGACTGTAACAGGTCCGGGGGTTCGAATCCCTCTTTCTCCGCCAGATGAAGTTTCAAAAGAAACTTTAAAAGTCAAAACCCTTTAAATACTAGTATTTAAAGGGTTTTTTGTTTTTTGACAAGTGGCAAAAAACACATATATTATCAAAGTACGGTGACCCTATGAGTGACCCCGATTTTTTTTCGCAAAAAAAGCAAAAAAAAGGGTCACTAAAAAAAGTGAATTGCCCGGGAATTCCCTGAAAACACTATAAACTTTCAGCGATTTTAAATCAATTTGATTATTAATTTAAAATTGTGAGTTATGTTAAAAGTAATTTTTTATCTCAAAGCAGGTAAATTCAACAAAAGTGGAGAATCTCCAATTTATGCCCGTATTTCGTACAAGAAACAATCCATAACCATGGCGGCGGGTAAATCGATCTTAAAAGAGAGATGGCAGTTTACCGACAACCTAAGAAGTGTTCTAAAACTTGAAAAAGAAAAGGTAATCAAGAATGCCCTAGATCTTTTTCTTATTGGTATGGAAAAGAAGTTCAATGAACTTCTTAAAATCGATCAGGATTTTTCTTTACAATTACTCAAAGATGAATTTAAAGGAGAAACAGCCATAAAAGAAGATTGTGTAAGCTTAATCGAAATTATGAATAAGCACAATGAGTTCTTTAAAAAAAAGGTCAATGCAGGTGAAAGATCAAAAGCATCCTACCAAAAATATGAGCGTGCAAAAGATTTGCTTATCACTTTTATGACAAAGCAGTATGGAATACAAGATATACCTCTGTTTGAAGTGAACAGTGCCTATGTTTACAACCTCGAATCATTTCTTAAATATGACAGCCGTTTTAAAGGGATAACAGGCATCAAAAATAATTCGGTAGTAAAGTATATGCGAATGTACAAGACAGCCTGTAAATACAGCATCAGAATGGGAATAATAGAGAAAGATCCATTTAATCTTTATGATGGTAAACTGCATGTAACCGACGCTGTATTTCTTACACAGGAAGAATTAAACTTAATTGAAAACAAAAAATTTTCAGTGCAACGTCTAGAAAAGGTTAAAGATGTGTTTCTGTTTAGCTGTTACACTGGTTATGCACCTGTAGATGCTGCTAATCTTACATCCAATAATATATCTTCGGACGGAAATGATAATCTTTGGATTATGACCAATAGAGCCAAAACAACAATTCGAGCAAATGTCCCTATTCTTCCTCCCACATTGGCGATTATCAATAAATACAGGAACATGCAAATTGGACTAATCCCAAAATTATCAAATCAAAAAATGAACGCCTATCTAAAGGAAATAGCTGATTTGTGCGGCATCGACAAACACCTCACTTGGTATGTGGCAAGACATACATTTGCAACTACGGTGACTTTAGGAAATGGAGTAAGAATAGAGAATGTTTCGGCAATGATGGGACATACTAATATTAAACAGACGCAGCATTATGCTAAGGTGCTGGATATAAATATTATGGAAGATATGTCAAAATTAAAACAAAAGTACACTTAAACAATTAGCCAGTTAAAGACTGACCACTATTAAAAAAGGCAAAAGAATTCACAATTGAATCCTTTTGCCTTTGTGTTGAAGTAGTATATTATTTTGTTTACTGATATACAATCAATAATAATCACGGCTCGTTTTCGCTAAGTATTTTTTCTATTTTGCTTGATTCATACAAGTAAATATCCCCTAACTTAGTGTAAGGAAGTATACCCGTTTGACGGTATTTTATTATTGTATTATTTGAAAGTCCAAATATTTTCTTTAAATCTTCATTTCTATAATATCGTAAGCTGTCTTTTGTATTGTTCCCTTTTATTTTTGAATCTATTTTTTCTAGTCTGGCATATAAAGGATCTAGCAGTTGTTTAATTGCTACTATATAGGACATATTTGTTTTATTACCTTCTTTAGACATAATAGTTAATTTTTAGTTTTTAAAATGATACAAATTACCAGCAAATTAATTTTTCTCTCCGTTTTTCAAGTATATCAATAATATTATCAAGAAATCTTATTTGCTTGTCTTTATAGGTAAATCCTTTTGACTCAGAAAACTGTTTACTTATTGTATCTATGTTTGTTTGAAATCCTGAGTCTCCTATATATGTAAAATTATTTTCTATAAAAAACTGAATTTTGCTTCTATTGCACTTTTGATTACGGTCATCAAAAAATAAAATTTTCTCATCCATAAGAATATAAAAAAGTTGTGCCAAATCGCTTTTATTGAAATTAGAACTGCACTTCTCTTTTGCTAAGGCATTAAGTGACGAATTCCTCTTACTGAGGTTAGGTTTATTTTTTTCTAAAAACCTTTCTATTCCTTGCATCCTCCCATACAATTTTGAAACCGCATCTGGAAGTTCTTCTAAAGTAAACTTCTTCATAACATAAACTTTTTTTCAATTTTATTTGCATATCAATGTCACTAAGAATTGAAATAAATCGTACTCCTTTGGTTTCTATTGCGCTTTGGCAGATAACTTATATAACCATACTCGTTTAGCTCACGCATGCATTTATGGTAGGTTACAGGCCCGGTTATCTTGGCTAACTTCATGATTTCATACCTATAGACCTCAATAGGATTAACAAAACCCTTTTGCGTCCTAAACTGAAGCAATGCCGCATATATACCAATATGCGTGATACTAATACGGTAATCTTTTTCTATTGCATTAAAGAAATCAGATAAAGGTTTTAGTGTTTTCATTATTTCCTAGATTATCAGCTTACACGCATACCATTTCTTGTGGAATGATTCACCTGTTGACTCTCATTTGTCTTTTGCTGCTGTTTTACTGTTTTGATTGTTTTATTGCCCAATGCCATTGACAGTGTTATTTTTCTTGAATGTTCGTCATAAATGTTTAGCGATTTAAACTGAGGATTAGCCTCAATATAAAACCGATACTCATTTCCGTTTTTAATTAAGGTTATGGGATGTCTGTTCCCTTGTTTTAAAGCATTCTTTAATTTATCAGATTCCGTTTTATTTGATAATTCCTTTAAAGGAAGTTGCTGTACAGCTTTCTCAAGGTCATAACCATAACTGGAATGAAATTCTTTAATGCGGTGATTGCCGCTTGCGTCTTTGTCATTAAGATCCAATTGAATCCATGATTTTTCCTTTTGAATGGCTCGTCCCGCTAATAAATTATATGCCTGTATTGAATCAATAGAATTTCCTTCTTGTACTTTAAAATATTGGCTTCTTTCTTCCTCAGGCTTTGATTCATTTTGCAAAGTGGTTTTATATCCTTCAAATTGATACTTTCCGCTTTGGTCTTTAGAAAAAGACAACTCTTGATTCAGGCGTTCTTTTTCGTTGACGTAATAGGAAACCGGAATAGTGAACTGTTCATGACCTTGTTTTATTTGCTGATCAAGTTGATTTGACAAATCTCTAAAACCAATACGCTGCACCTGTTCGTGCAGCGATTGATTATTTTTTTCTTCCTCTTTTTCATCCTTACGTACCGCAATTTGGTCTATCAGTGGAGCAACGATAAGTTTACGAACAAGACGAACTAATACATTAGGGTATAACTGTTTAAGGATCTTTTTCTTTTCCTGCTTAAGCATCTTCAAAGCAAAACGCTCCTCAATATTTTTTGTTCCATTATACTTTGTTCCAATACGCTCGTAATGATGCAGCTTTTCCTTAAGAAGTGATCTATTGTTGGAAAGGCTGAAATTAAACAGCTTACTAAAGCGCTCTTCCCTGGAGTGCCACTGTTTTAATTCCATTTCCACTCTGTTAACGGGAAGTTGTTCGTTCATCGATTACATGGATTGGCTTTTCCTTTTTCTCTTAGCTTCCTTTGGTATTTCAGGTCCATCATCATCGGCAGTTTGGTTTTGTTTTTTGCTACTCTGCTTTTCTGAAGTGTGCTGGCTTTCGGATTGTTTTTCTTCCTGAGCTTTACGATTGTCAATCCTTTTCATATTATTATCATAGATATTAATTGTTTTGAATTGCGGGCTGGCTTCAATATACTGCTTGATCTCATTACCTTCTTTTAAAAAAGTAGCGCTCTGCAGATTTCCTTTTTTCAAAGAATTTATCAAGTCTTCTTTGTATTTTGGGGTTTCAAGTTCTTTAATCGGATGTTTGGACAGTGCTGCTTCTAAATCATAACCGTAATTTTGGTGGTAATGGTTTAGTTTAAAGTTTCCATTAGATTCGGATTGTTTGAAGTCCATTTGAACCCAAGAATTATAAACTTCCCCCTCTTTACTGGTGAGATCTTTATTTACCGATCTGCCTTCCATAAGATTGTAAGCTTCCTTCATTGTTATGTTGCTGCCTTTATTGATGTAAAAGGTTTGTTCCAAGGCTTCTTTAGAATTTTCTTTTTGCAATTCGACTTTATAAGAATTAAAAAAGTAAATGTCGCTTTGATCGGATTTTTTAAAATTTAACGTCGCTGTAGCAGTATCATTACCGTATTGCGCATTATGCGTCAATGTAAAATTAGGCTCTTCCTTTTGCATTTTTTCTTTTAATTGAGATTCCAGTGCTTCACCGAATCCAGTATACTTAATCTGATCTCTTAAGTATTCAAAATTTTTCTCGTTCATGATTTCAATTTTTTAATTATTAAATAGTTTATAATTTTGGAAGTACAGTAACCTGTACCAGTTTTGTATTCTTGACATGTTCTTCTAAATGTCTGCCGCCATTTTTCTCCATGAGTTGTATGGCTAAATATTTTTTTTCCGGAATTGTAAATTTTGGCAGAGCAAATACAAATATGTTTTCTGCTTCAGCTTCAATTTTATCAATATCATTCAGGATATAAATGGGCGTAATTTCAATTTCCTGTGAAGCAGTACGTTTTATTTTTTTAGTATCGCGAATAAAAAAACGAAGCTGATCGATCTCATAATTGATTTTAGAATTGTTGGTTATCTTTATCCTGTAATACAGTACCTCGTCACGAATAAAAATTCCGTTGAGCCTAAAATCAATATCGTATTTACTTTCCTTTTGACCTCGCAGCTTTTTTTTGTCGTATAGCGCTAACTTTGAATATTCCTCAATATCCTGATCATTAATAATTTCATCTGAAAAATAAATTTCCTGTCCATCAGGCTTAGTTTTATTAAGGGTAAGATTCAGCTGTGGAAATTCTTCATTATAGTCCAGTACGAAAGAGTAGAATTTTCCATCTGCAGTCACCACCGTAAGATTGGTCTGAAAAAATCCCCTTTGGGCTGCCTTAACCTGAAGGATATTTTCAAGACCTTTTGCTTTTTGTACCAATATATCGGTACTTCCCTTGTCGACACTTTTTATGGCAAAAGGAAATACAATATTGGTCGTTTTTGAATAGGCTATCATTAAGGAGTCTGATTCTGTTTGGAATAAACGGTTTTTACTTGTTTGCTGTGCCAATACACCGATGGTCATAAATAATAAATGCCCCATCACCAATAGTTTAAAATTTTTCATCTCTATCATTTTTTAGTTTTTAATTGGAATTTTTTTGTTTCTGTTTTTCATCATGCAGCAGTACCTTATAACCTGCTTTTACAACTACTTTAACCAGTTTTACTTTTTTGCTTAGCAGACTTTTAGCCGCTTCAATTCCTGCTCCCGCTGCCTGAGCTCCCCAGGAATCGTCAAGAGATGCAACTCCTAAAGTTTGCATGGAGCGATCAGCCGAGGCTTTGGCAACATCACGATTAATGGCTCCCGGAATATATATACCAGCAATTCCATCCATATCATAAACCGACAAGTCTACTGGGAATATGGAGTTGTTGTATCTGATACTAGTAATATTGATAGTTAATCGTTCTCCTTTTAAGGAAGCAACTCCAAACAAAAAATTGTCTTTTTGAATTTTAATACCATTTATGAAGATGTCCTTCATGAGTCGGAACTTAACTGTGGAGCTATTTACAATAGTCTGAGTTTCATGAATAATGGCTTCTATAGCATTCTGCATTAAATCATCATTTTGAAATTCGTCTAAAGAGTAAAAACCATTCTGTTTGTACTCAGAACTGTTCAATGTTTTGTTTTGTAAAGAAGAAACAGGATCTTCATGCTCCTTGGTGGAAATAGCAAAGACTTGTCCACGCTGAGCCTCGGAAGCTTTTTTCAATTTTTCCTGTACTCTGCCCGGATGTTGAATGTCCAAAATACTCTCCAGCATTCCACCGAGTTGCTGCAGTTCCGGATCCTGACTTTCCTGCGCTTCATTCATGGATTGCATCATTTGTTCCAGCCTGTCCACATCATTGGAATGCATTGCCGTTTCATTTGATTTTACAATTTTAGTATAATCTCTGTTTTGCTCTGGAACTGCTACTGGTGTATTGATTGCTTTTTGCAATGCTTCCAATTTTTGATGTACTTTCTCTTGGTTTGGATCGCGATAAACGGATTTATTTAAACCATGTTGTTCTTTTCTTTGAGTAACAGCACTGCTGTCCTCAGTGGAATCAATCTGAAAGGATTGGCTTAAATAGTTGGGGTCTTTTTTGATAAGTTCATCAAGCTTTGCTGAATCAAGAGCAGCCAGATCGTAATAATTCATTTTATCCAACAGAAGTCCTTCTTTCAGGTTCGCATTGGGAAGTTTTAGATTAAAACCTTTTTGCTGTGGTGCTGCTGAGTTGGCAGCGTCCATTTTTCCACCTCCCAATGCCCAAAATATGGCAGTTAGAAATGGCAAAGCCAATATTGGCAGTACCAAGAGCATCTTACGCTGTTTTAAGGCCTTTAATGATTTTGTGTTTTGTTCCATGATATTAATTTTTAAGATGTGAGTAATAATAATTCTCTATTATTGTTAAACTGTCCAGAAGTCCGGGACGATTTAATACAATGCTGTCATGCGTTTTTTTGCCTATAGGACTGCGCCCCAGACTATCCATATATTTCCTAAAACTTGTGATTTTTTCAAATTCTGTTTTACTAATAATCGCATTGAGTTCAAGAGGCTTTTCTTTTAAGGGTATATCATTGGTTGGTTTGGTAATCGGGGCTATTGTTATATTTCTAGATTTATTATTTGAAAAGCTATTCACAATTAGGTAAATACTGCAACCTCCTGTAAACACTATAAAAGTGAATAGAACCAAAATCCAATTGAGTCTTGAAAAATGAGCTGTTTTATGCTCTAGCCATTGTGCACACTTATGTTGCAATCGAAGATTGGCCTGTTCAAATTTCTGCCAGATACTATCTCTAGTAGCTGTAACAGCATTGTTCTTTCTTTTAAAAGTGACTTTCATAATCAGTAGTTTGTTATTTTCGATTTTCGGTACTTATGTCCCGATTCTCAATAGTATTCCATCGCTCGATTAAAAAGCCATGTGGATTGTTATCGCTTCTCGATACGTTACGAAGGTTACCTTCAGTGATAAGGTTCCGATGTGCGATGCTGGTGGTGCGAATGATATTTTGAGTAGCATAACATCGGAATCCATATGGATAGTTGTTAAGATCAATAGTCACACTGTCAATCTGTATGGTCTGGCTGACGTTCCCTGATATGATACCAGAGTAGTAACCGTTTTCTTTTAAATCATCATAGACCCGTTTGGCACTGTCATCAGCCAGATAAAGAGCCTTTGTTACATTGCTTTTAATGACTTTATCGTCGGGGTCAAGTGTAAAAAACAGCTTATGGAACGTTTTTACATGATCCCTGGCTTCTACGGGAATATTATCTTTTCGATCCGAAGCATAGGCTTCCAGCGCTTTTCCATTAGCCAGTATATAAACCTTGTTCTGCATTTGAGATACCAGCGAGAAACTCTTAAAAAGTGCAAAGGAGCTAATTAAAATACATCCCGTAATGACCAGTATGGTAAATCCGCGAACATGTCGAAAGGCAGTGTCAATATTTTTCATTTTGCTAAACATAAACTTTGAATTTAGGGTTAAGATTTACCTTTTAATTTGTCAGCCATATAATTGTCCTTGTCCTTGAAGTAAGGAGCTGAATTACCGGAATCAGACATACTTTGGTACATACGCCCGGCAGCATTCCCCATAGCATCCGCTACCATTGTAGTTCCTTGAGATGTAGTATTGACAACGGAAGTTGTAGAATTACTAAACATACTGGTTACTTTTTGTCCGAGTGCTCCGCCCCCACCGGCATGAACAATGTAATTAGCAACAGAAGGGACAGTGAAATAGCCTATAATCCCAATTATCATAAAGACCAAATAAGCAACATCAGTCCTGCTAAAGAAAGTATCTCCATATTCTCCTGCTTGCGCAATATCAATCTTTAGCATATTCTCCTGAATTTTTCCGATGATGCTTCCAAATATGTTTGCCACGGGAAGCCACAGATAGATATTGATGTAACGTGCCAGCCAGACGGTAAGGGTGTGTTGAAAACCATCAAAGACTGAAATACCAAAAACAATTGGACCTAAAATAGAAAGTACCACCAATTGAAAAGTCCGCAGCGTATCGATGCACAGCGAAGCAGCTTCAAATAATACACGCAGTATCTCGCTCATCAACTCCTTTACTGAATTGCGGAAATTATAAGAGGCCTTGCTCATGGCAAATTTGATGTCATTTCCAATACCATCCAGCATTCCCTGCCCACTAGGATCTGCATCATCATGTGTGTATCGGTACCATTTATCCTGATCGCCACTTCCTGTTGATCCCACATACATTTTCCAGGGATCCGTTTCTTTGAGTGCTTCTTCTTTTTCTTTAAGCAGTCTTTCAATCGCTTTATTCGATCCTTCTACCATTGCAGCAGTTGCTGTAACGGTAGGTTTCATAACACCATTAATCATATAAAGGACAGAGGGAAAAATCATAATGCAAAATCCGATAACAAAAGGACGAAAAAGTGGATAGAAATCTATAGGTTCAGCACTGGCAATATGTCTCCAGACTCTTGAGGCGATATACCACATAGCTGCAAAACCGGCAAGACCTTGTCCGACGCCAATCAGGTTACTGCATAAAGGCATCATTTCATCGTACAGTTGTTCCAGTACACTATGCAGGCCGTTCATGTCGTCTGCAATTCCTTGTGCATTGATCGTAAATGGCAATATCATTGCAAGAAGCACAAGTATTATTTGCTTATTTATCTTTATCATAACACTGGATATTTAGTTATTTAACTTATAAATACTGCGCATTGCGCGGGTATCATTGCGCTCTTTTGCACGCTGTAAAGCCAGTACAGTAGTATTATTGTTGAAGTTTCTCAAAAACAAAAGTTTATCCTGCATATCTGCATATATTTTGTCAATAGCGGCTAGCCTTTCATCATCTGACATTCGCATTTTATTAGCGGTAATCACCGAGGTGAGTTCATCAAGATTTCTAAGACTTTGTTTAAACAGATTATCGTATACCCTTTCGAAATAGGCAATTTCTTCAGCATTGAAATTTTTACTATCCCTAAAGCGGCTAAAAGCAGACTTGTATTCTTTTACCAGCAGCACCTGATAATTCACAATGTCACCAATACGCCTGTAATTCTTAACGGTGGGACTGACCTGCATCAGCGCATCAAGAAATGTTTCATGAAGGTTGAAATTTCCTTCAGACAAATCCTTTACCGTATTGTAACCTCCGCTTAGTATTTCATAGCCCTTTTTCATATCTTTTAAAATCTGTTTGAACTGGGCTAACTTCTCTATGTTCAAAATCAATTGCTGGATTTCCTGTTTTTGGGCTGTTATCGGGGATGGAAATAGCAATCCGATAAACACAATTCCTGTAATCAGTAATTTTTTCATGGCAAATCTGTATTTATGCCGTTCAGGACACGGCTGTTTTTTGCTTCTTTTAATTCGGCTGCTTTTGATACAGCCATAACTTTAGCTTGATTGCTAAAGCTCTCAGAAAAAGCATAGTTATCCAGCATATTCTGGTAAATAATATCAATGCGTTTCACTCGCTCATCATCTTTCATCTCTAACTTTCCGTCCGTAAGGATTGTTAGAAGCTCATCCAGATTGGTATCACAATTTTTGATTAACCTTTCAAAGACCCTTTTGATATAATCGACTTCATCTCCATGAAACAAATCATCCTGCCGGATTTGCTGATGTAAGCTCTTGTGGCTTTTCATTATTTTTGTCTGGAGCACTATAATTTCCGTTACCCTTGCGTACTTCTTTATTTTGGGGTTGACTGCCTTAAGGGAATTCAGGTAATCCGTATGAAGATTAAATTCTCCACGTTTCAAATCTCCTACGGTATTGAGTCCTTTTTTGACTACGGAATAGCCTTTTTGAGCATATCCGATATACACTTGCAGGGCGGCGATCTGCTGTAAAAGCATCCTTTGCTGTTTTGCCTGTGCATGAAGATTCCCTGTGGTCAGTGCAGTACAAAGCACCAGTAAGAATATTTTTTTCATAATTTTATTGTTTGTTTACGGAATTCCGTAAAATTGTTTAACGGATTTGACATCATGCTCTGTTTTGGCTCTTTGAAGACTCAGTAGTATGTTCTGCCTGTTGAAGAGCGTCAGGTCATCATAATTGGCATCAATCTGATCTGCAGCAGCATTTATAATCTCAAGCCTTTTGGCATCACTCATCTGTGTGGTGAAAGAATCCAATACAAGGAAAATCTGATCGATGTTTTTCAGGCTTTCATTTAATATTCCAGAATACACACTTTGCATATAATCGAGTTCGCTGGAATTAAAATGAGCATCTTTTTGAAACAGGTTCCATGCTCTTTCGTATTCATCTACCAAACGAACCTGCTTTTTACTGATATCTTTGATACGCTGGTAATAGGTAATGATAGATTTGACTTTTGCCAGTTCCTCATAATAATTCCTGTAGAGTTCTTTTTGTTTCTGGGTCCAATCGGAAATCTCATCCAACTTTAGTTTGGAGAGGATATTTTCTATTTTTTTCTGCGCATTCTGCAGCCAGATCGTTTTGTTTTGCAGTTTTTGGATCCTAAGGTCAATAGCCTTAATTACTTTTTTGGCAACCGCTTTTACGATTTCTAAAATCGGTATTGCCGCAACCGTTGCCGGTCTTGCCGAAGTGCTGATCAGTAAAAAGCACAACAGGCAAATCATGATTTTCTTCTTTGTTTTCATAATTATTGTTGTTTAGTTTTCATAATTTTTTATGCTCTTAAGTCATTGGCAAGTGCCGCAATGCCTTTTCTGATGTCACCATCAAATTTCTTAGCATACGCCTGTACTTTTACTTTTTCAGTTTCTTCGGTTGTGTAGGCGTAATATTCCTCAAGGGATACCTCGGTGCGGTATACTTTAGACTGCATGCCTCCAAGCGAGATGAATACTTCTTTGTATTTTTTATCAGGATCATTGGCTTTGTTTACAGATAATACCAATGCTTTTTCTTTTTCAGTAAGCCCAAGCAGTTCCTGAATTTGTTCAAACTTATTTTGATACTTACTCTGGTCTAGTAATATCTTGCAGTCACTGTTATTGATGATGGCTTGTTTAACGACTGGAGAAGAAATAATATCTTCTACTTCCTGAGTCACTACTATGGCCTCTCCAAAGAATTTACGAACAGTCTTGAATAAATACCGAATATATTCTGCCATTCCTTCCTTGGCTATAGCTTTCCATGCTTCTTCAATCAGGATCATTTTTCGGACTCCTTTAAGCTTGCGCATTTTACTGATAAAGACTTCCATTATAATGATGGTCACTACTGGAAAGAGTATCGGATGGTCTTTGATATTATCGAGTTCAAAAACAATGAAACGTTCTTTTAACAGATCCAGATTCTCAGTAGCATTGAGCAAGTAATCAAATTCACCTCCCTTGTAGTAAGGGCGCAGTACATACAGAAAATTGTTTACATCAAAATCCTTTTCCTTTACCTTGTCACCTTCCAATATGGATACAAACTCGTTTTTTAGAAATTCGTAAAAGCTGTCAAAACAGGGAAACAAATCCGAATTGCTGTCTAACTTTTCATAATACAATTGCAGCGCATTGGACAGTGCAACATATTCACTTCGATTGAACGTTTCATTGTCTTTTTTCCAGAGTGCTAATAACAATGTTTTAATACTTTCTTTTTTCTCGGTATCAAGCGAATCTCCTTCACTGATATAAAAAGGATTAAACCGGATCGGATTCTTTTCATCGTAAGTAAAGTAATAGCCCTTTACCATATCACACAATCCTTTGTAGCTGTGTCCTACATCAACAAGCACAATATGAGTCCCTTGCTCATAGTAGCTTCTAACCATATGGTTGGTAAAAAAAGATTTACCGCTTCCAGAAGGCCCCAGTATAAATTTGTTTCGATTGGTGCAGATTCCCATCTTAACAGGCTCATCACTAATATCTACGTGGACTGGTTTCCCAGTCAAACGGTCTCCCAAGCGAATTCCAATCGGACTGAGCGACGAACGATAACCGGTTTCTAAATTCAGAAAACAGGTTGCTTGTTCTGTGAACGTATCAAAGGTGTCATTCATTGGGAAATCTGCGGAATTCCCGGGAATTCCTGCCCAAAAAATCTGTGCAGCGCCTACTGTTTCCTGTTTAGCAGCGGCATCCATCTGAGCCAGTGCTGAAGAAACTTTGTTCTTCAGGTCTTTGAGCTCTTCCTTATTGTCAGTCCAGATCAGCACATTAAAATGCGCTTTTACAGGCAGTCTCTGCTGGCTGATAGCTTCATTAAGAAAATCATTGGTGGCATCACGCGCAATAAGATTCTCCCTGCTGTAAGCTGATAAAGATTGTAATCGCAGTCTTTTACTCTCTAACTTTTGTAAAGTTTTCTGAAAATCCTCTATGAAAATATATTGATTGTATATGTGATTGCATGAAAGTAATTGCCCCAGAGTGGAAGCAAATCCGATACTGAATTTGGTCTTATCAGTGGAATACCGGTCATAATTAATCCTTGAACCGCATAAGGCAGGAAGATCAGCTGCATCACCTAATGTGTAAATCTGGCAGTGTTTATCTCCAACCTGCAAACCTTCATCAAAAGCAATATCCTTAAAAACAAATGAATTTTCTTTTTCAGACAAAAAGCAATATTGTTCAATGATTCCAATTTTTCTACTGTGGCTTTTAAGCTGATCATTACCAAGACGAGTTAATTTTACAAAACCACTGTCTTCTAATATGCGTCTGAATTGCCCGGTACTGTCAATAAATTCCTGACGCAGCTGTGCTTTTAATGTTTCTTCCGGAACTATTGAACCCCTAAGTAAATTTGAAAACAGGGAACTGGATGTCTTTCTTCCTGCCGGTTTTTTGGTTAAAAAAATGTAACAGGAATGATCCAGAAAGGGACGTTCGTTAAAAAAGCGTTCACTGCTTCGGGTAAGAAAACTCGAATCTTCACTTGTGAAATCGGGTTCAAACTTGCTGTCTATAAACCAGTCCTGTTTATGAAATACGCTAAATTTCGGAAGTAGTTTTATCGCTTTAAGCCATGCCTGATGAAATGCTTCGTATTCCTGATCTGACAAGGTAAATATCTCGGGCAGTTCTGCTTTAAACACTACTGTCACATCTCCTTGTTTGGACAGGATGCAATCGTGCTCTACATCCATAATTGGTAAAATATCATCTATCATCTTTTCCATTATCATCTTTTTTACCGCTCAGGTAATGCTGAGCAAATTCTATTTCTTCATCATAAATATTTTTCTGCTTTGCGATTTCACAGCTTTGGGAATCTGCCTTTTCGCCAAAGCTTTCATCATTCCATATTCGCCGTATTGGTGGCTCATTTTATATATTTTCAAAACCCATAATGTGCCTGAAACACCAATAATCCCGATACAGATTAAAGAGGGTAAACCGGCTATGTACATGATTGCAAACAGTATCATAAGCATAATTACGCCACCACCCAAATACCAGATATATTGTGCTTTTAACCCCTTGAACTCTATGCTCTGGTTAATCCCCTTGTTGATTTGATACACACTGTTTGACATAGTATTTGTTTTAAAATTTCATCCTGCTGCTGCGCCTCATTTCTGAAAAAGAGCGATCCTGCGATTTATCAGTATTGCTTTCTGCTGCTGTGAAACGCTGTGATTCTTCACTGCTCTTTATTGGCAGTTGAATTACCGGAGCTGTATCCGTTAATTTTGTTTCATTACTGAGGCTAACCTCTTGCGGATTGGCTTCTTTCAATTGGTTCTCCTGAATTTTCAGGGCTATTTCCCTTTCTAGACTAAAGAGGTCGCTTTTCATTTTTTGCAGCTCATCTTCCTGACTAAATACTCTTGTGGTTAATTGTTGTAATTGCGGCAGTTGGTTTTCAATATCATTCAGGGACTTTTGGTATTTTGCCGTGAGGTGTTCCAACTTATCAATGGCATTTAGAAAATGACGGGCTGCCAATTTTGGATTGTCCACATTTGGAGTTCCTCCATTGGAAGTATATTTAATACCATCTTCCAAACGTTGTGCATAAAAGCTGTTGGAGTAACGGTACTGGTACAAACCATCATTTTGATAGGCTTCACGTTCTCTTTTTATATAGAGTCCAAAATCATATAACTTCCCAATCTGTTTGGCTTGGTTTTCTCCTTCGGGAGGTTTCCAGTTTTTATAGAGCAGGATAATTTCTTTGCCGATACTTTCTGGATCTGCTGTTTTGCAGTTATACAACTCTATAGGATTTGCTTTGGAACCATCAGGCTCATACTTCAAATTGTTTTTGTAAAAACTGTTATCAGCAGTTAGTTTGTCCAGTGTTTTAGTGGTGATTGCTTTTTCCTCCATTAGGTATTCAACCTGATATTTAGTTCTGGAAATTTCCTTGTAATGTGCTTTTTTAAGGCTTTCCATTACCGTTACTTTTTTCTCCAATTTTGATTTTTCCAGTAATGAAGTATCACCTGATAATACTGCGATATATTCCGAAAAGTTCATTCCGCTTTGCTCATCCATGGCTCCCTCATCAATAGTCCTGACATTAAGTTCACAGTTTTTCATCTGACTGATAAAAGTCTGTTTGTTCTTCAAAAGGTTGAATTTGTAATTGTCCAGGGATTGCTCTGTGGCATAGATGAAGTTCTTTACTTTATTACCATAATGCTGTTTGGCAACTTCGTTCCCTTGTCTGCTGCCTCGGCCATTGCGTTGTCCCAGATCTGATGGTCTCCAGGGAATATCCATATGATGCATCGCCACAACACGTTTTTGTACATTAAGCCCGGTACCTGCTTTTTCTGTACTGCCCAGAAGAATGCGTATCTCACCTGTATTCATTTTAGAAAACAACTCCGGTTTCTTCTTATCTGTCCAATCGTGTATATAGGTAATCTCATGAGCAGGGATATTAAAATCCCTTACCAGTTTTTCTTTAAGGGCATCATACATATTAAAGTCATCCGGCTTTGGTGTACCGATATCTGAAAAAACGATCTGAGTGCCTTTATGCTCCATGGAAGCATGATAAATTTCAGCCACATTTCTGGCGCATGTATTGACCTTATTATTCGGGTGATCACCATATCTTTCATTTATCAGCCTCATATCGGCGGCCATTTTTTTAGCGTAATTAGTAGCTATAAGCATCCTGCCTTTGTCTTCCTGCGAGGTAAGAGGTGCCCTGCCTATAAGTGTCGCATTACCTGTTTTGGCAAACTGCATGAGTTGGGTAATGAATTCGGTTTGTTCCGGTGTCGGGCTGACATTGATAAGTCGCTCTTCAATTTCAGGTTTGTCCAGATCAATATGTTTTGCTGTTTTATAATCGGTAATCTCATTATAGAACAGTGCCAGTTCCGGAACTTTAATAAAATGGCGAAAACGCTCTTTGGCAATAATCTCGTTGGTGACAGAAAATTCAAAATCAGTCGTTTTTCTAGCAAAAACAGCTGCCCATCCATCAAAGTTTTCAATATGCTGGCGTTCCATTTCTTTAGGTCGCAGGTATTTGAAAAGCAGGTACATTTCTGTCAGACTGTTTGAAATAGGAGTACCTGAAAGAAAGGTCACACACAGATCCGAATCGAATTTTTCCTGAAGCGTGCGTACCGCAAATAACATATTAAGCGCCTTTTGGCTTCCCTGCATATTTCCAATTCCGGCAACACGGTCATGACGGGTAGTGAAAGTCAGATTTTTGAATTTGTGTGATTCATCTACAAACAAATGATCAATCCCCATTTCTTTAAAGTTGATGCCGCTGTCCTTTTTATCTTCTATATCTTTCAGCAGTGTTTTTAGTCTGCCGTCCAGATTATTTTTTCGTATTTCAAGACCTTTTAATATTTTTTTGGAGATATCACCTCCCAAATCTCTGGCCGTATCAAGGTCCCGTTCTATATTATCCAGCTCATTTTGTAATATCTCTTTTTGTATTTCGGGTGACTGCGGAATTTTACCAAACTGATCGTGGGTTAAAATGATACAGTCCCAATTATTATTTTTAATTTCATGGAACAGCCTTACTCGTTTAGCCGGAGTAAAATCATTTTCACCAGGTGCCAATATTCTTGCATTGGGATAAGCCTTTCGATAAGTTGCTGCAATTTGATTTACATTGGCATTCAATGCCAGTATTGCAGGCTTATGAATAATCCCTAATCGTTTCATTTCATTGGCAGCCACAATCATGGTTAATGTTTTTCCAAGCCCAACCTCATGATCGATTAAAGCGCCACGGTTCTGAATAATACGCCATGCCGCATTTTTCTGAGAACTGTACAAGTCTTCAATCTCCAGGGCTTTTTTATCCAAACCCGGAAAGCTCAGATGACTTCCATTATATTCTCGCAATACGTAACAATTAAACGTATTGTTATAGAGATTTTCCAATTCATTTTTGTCATTTATTGGCAATTCCTGCAGCCACTCAATAAAACCATTACGGATGTTTTCAATTTTTTGATGGGCAAGCTGTATAGCTTCATTATCGGGCAGTCGGATGGGTTTTCCGCCGGCTCCCTCAACTTCATAGGTAAAAAAGGGAGCCGTATTTTCGAGCGCATGCTCCAATATCGTGTAACCATAAGTGGTTCTGCCGCTTTTGGGAGTCACCGAAAATTCTCTGTCTATTTTGGTATTGTGACCTGTACTTACTTTAAAGGTATCCAGTGATGGGAAATAATTAATTTCAGTTGGCTGCTCAAATAATTTTCCGGCAAAACTTTCATAGTATCGGTTGGGAATCCATCGCTCGCCAAGATTGAAATCGAGTAATTCAAAAGGGATACGCTCTGGCTGTACTTTTTCCAGTGCCTGCAATCCTTTGTAGTATTGTGTGTTTTCAGGGTATAGCTGCACAGCCTGTTTAGCCTGTTGTAACTTTTCTACAACATTGCCGCTTAAATAGAGGTCTGAAGTTTCCCAATTCTGATCTGTAGGATTCAAATAGATATGATGGTTCAGACGTTCTATAACCTCATTGTGTTCAAGTCCTGTTGCAGCAGTTATAAATCCTAAGTCAACAGCTCCTTTTTCATTCAGACTTCGGGCCAGCGCTTCAACAGGATCGTCTGTATAATAGCGCTCTTGCTGTTTTACTACAGATTCTATTAAAATATCCGACTTCACATAACGTTCGCCTTCTTTGCGTTCCAATGAAGAAAGAATGGTGAAACCGAAAGCGGAATCATGCATGATTAACCTGCGATTCTCAGCACCGTTCAAAATACCATAGTGGGAAACAAATTTGGTATACTGCTCATCTAGATTTTTCCGAACTTCATCACTGGCTGTTTGGTCTGATTGCTCTTTCTCGAACAATTCCAGATAATGATCCCGAATAGTAATATAGGCATCGTAAAATTTCAGATTGCCCTGTGATGCTAATGGCTGGAAAAAGGCCTGTTTGTGTTGATCATTTATATCACTTATAATCCCAACGGCTTCTCCAAGCCGAACCAGTGTTCCTTCTTTATAGAAAGATTTAAACGGCGCCAATTCTTCGTACAGCTGTTTTTCCAAATTAAAGGCCGATTCGAGGGTTTTATCTCCTTCATAAGTATACTTGTGATCATAGTACTGAAGGGTATTGGATAAAGCCAATAACTCATGAGGCAGTAATCCGCCATTCATCCAATTGGCTGAAAAGCCATCGATTTCTTTTACATTCGAATATAATTTATACAAATACCGATTGGACTTGTTTTGTTTAGCAGCAATTAGCACAACATTTTCATGTGATGGATTATCAGTAGTTCGTATGGTGCTGAGTATTCGTGCTGTTTTTTTATCCACTACAGTTTCGTCAAGGGGATTGATGTAATCCATTGAACGGTTGATGTTTTCTGCAGGCACAGTATCAAACAAACCAAGCTGGACAGAAATACCGCTTGCTTTACTCTCGGGCATGGGTAAATAAGTGAATTTTTGCCCGATTGCTTCAGCGGACTGAGCTATCTCTGTTTTTTGAGCCTGCTCGAAGCATTCGGGGTTAAAGTTTTCTTTTAGTCCTTTAGTAATATTTTCTGCAAGACGGTTTCCAATAGAATTGATATCACCGTTTTGTCTCACACTTTGGTGTGCCTGCCCGTATTGATTTTTACCGGCGTGTATTTCATTCCCAATGATTAGCTCAGGTCTATTGTGCAGATATTTATTAATACTGTATTTTCCAAATTCATTTTTGAGTTCGACGGTTTGTAGCAGCTCATTTTCATTATCAGACAGGGTTTGTTTATGCTCGTTTTTTTGGACAATAAGCAGATGATTAGGAGCATCCGTATTTCCTGTTTCTTTCATCAGGTTGTCAGGCATAACTGCCACACTCACAAAATCCGCATTTTGAAAAAGATATGCGCGGACACTCTCATTGGAAGGGTTGTTTAAAAAACCGTCTGTTGTAATATAAGCCATAAGACCGCCATCAGCTAGTTTGTCCAGTCCTTTTGCAAAGAAGTAATTGTGAATTTTCCCCGAAATCGTTTTATCGGGATAGGCTTGGTCATACACAGAAAAATTACCAAACGGAATATTGCTGACCACAAGATCATAACTCCTATTATCATTTGTTGGAGCTTCTTCTAATCCTATGATATGTGTAGTATTTTTTGTTGTCAGTGTACTGTTTAATGCCGAAAGTACCAGACCGCTTAATTGGTCTTTTTCCACAGCAGTAATTTGTTCCAGATTTTGGAAAGCCTTTTCTGCTTCAGTGATAAAAATACCCGAACCTGCCGATGGTTCGTATAGCCTTTTAGGGCTAATGCCTTGCTCGTTTAAAAGGGAATATAATGTCTTAGGTACAATTTGCGGAGTGTAAAATGCCGTAAGGACACTGTTGCGTAGCGAAGAAACAACCGCACTATAATCCTTTTCAGAATACTGTTCCTGCAACAATTCATGCAGACGTGTCATCTCTGGATGAAGTTTCAAATCTTCTTTAGTAGCTCCGGATTTTATCCAGTCTTCGGTAGTGCCGTTAGGATAAAGTATAGCCTTGATTCCTCCAAAGCCAGCAAAGGCTTTAAGCGCTGCAACTGCTTCTTCCGATAAAACATCACCTTGCTGCCATTGCATTGCAATGGTAATCGCCTGGATATTGGCACTTAGTTTTTGGGATAGATTGTAAGCCATAATTACTCCTTTTCATACTACACACTACTATAAATAGCTCAACTCAAATAGTCAGCAATCTGACCGATAAGGGCATTTCTCAAATTGGGATCTTCTTCATTTTCTTTGGTAAAACCAATGGTTTCAAAAATGGGTCTGCAGTTCTCCATAAGATTGATTACTTCATAGGTCAGGATACCTGATTCCTGAAAAGCGGCATAGGTTTTTTCAAACTCACCTGAAAGCAGAGAGCGGATATATAAAAACCGGGAAGGTTTTAGATCTTCGGTAAGTACATTGAGACAGATTTCTTCGATGATATATTTAGGTGTACCATCAGATAACATATCATCCAATATGGACTTAACTCCTTCTATTTTTTTATTGAGATAATCCAATACACTGTAATCTTCCTGAAGTGTGAACATCAAATCTGGATTGTTATGGATAATGTAAAACCATAACTTTTCTTTGAGTAGATCTTCCATAACGATTTGTTTTAAATCCCAAAGAAGGATTTGATTACGGTAGCCACTACCACTAGAAAAACACAGCTTCCAAACCAGGCTGCTGCTACTTTTCCGGTATCAGGATCACCTGCGTTCCATTTTTGATATACTTTGACAGCACCAATAAGACCTAATAATGCCCCTACAGCATACATCAGTTCAGTTCCTGCATCAAAGTAACTTCGAACCTGTTGGTTGGCTTCATTGATTCCTGCCAGGCCATCCTGGGCGTAGGTTTCATAACTGATTACAAAAATTAATTGTGCCAGAAGCTTACAAATAATATTTGTTTTTTGTTCAATAAACTTTTTAAAATTCCAGTTCCATTTTTTCATCGCACATTATTTTTAAAGCTTAATAATTCAGAAAAAAACGGAGGTGTAGCCGCTGTCGCAGTTCCACTTTCCTATTACATCTGCCATACTGCGCCGGGATGGACAGGGGCGATTCCTCCGTTATATTGTTTTAGAGTTTATTCCCAAAGGGCTTCTGCTTCCTTCTGGGTTAAATTGATTGATTCGAGTTTATCACATTCTGAAACTATCAACTCGCTTACTGAAGAATTAAAAGCGGAATTTTTCACTGAAGGAAATTCTCTTAGGAGAAGCTGCAGATAGTAGGTAAATTCTTTTTTGACTAATTTTTTCTTTGCTGCATCTGCAATAAAAGTTTTTAATCGTGCCACCAAAGCATCAACGTCCTGAAAAGTGGTGTCAAATTCGCCAAAAGAAGTTTCGTTTGAAGTCAGTTCAGGAGAATGCTGATCCTTTAATTCGGGTTCAGTATCTTGGTAAGTTGAGTTTTCAAATCCACGGAATTGAAGTTTCCGCTTTCCTGATATGACTTCTTTGAGGTCATCAAAATAAAATCGAAATCCAACAAATAAATACCAGCTTGCCAATAGCAGAATAATTACAACTATATAATTACCCCATGAAATGTTTGTAAACATACCTCATCATTTTATCGTTCTACATTAGTTTCTCACAATCCCGGTAAATTGATAATTCCAAGCCAGGATCTTCATTATTACAAGGCAAAGAAACGATAGAGATAAAACTGCTACAAGTACAACTTTTGTTGTACCCTTATTGTACCCCGTTGAACCCCCAGTAAAATCAAGGAAAAAAAAATAAAAAAAATAAAAAAGCCTTCCGAATGGAAGGCTGATTTGATGATGAGATAATTATTTAGGATAGTTTTTTAGTTCGAAAATTTTACTAAATTCAAAATGAATTCAAAATGAATTCAAAAGTGTGTCATCTGTTTTTTTTACATAAACATAACACAGTCACTCTAGCTCATAAATTTTATCAGCCTATTCAACTTGCTATTCTAGTTTTATATTAGTTTATTTTGGTGACATTTAAAAAAAATATAAATTATTTACGATTAAAAGATTCTTGGTTTTCAATTTTCGGTGATTCTGGAGTTGTCCTATATTCTTTAACTTCTTGAATAATTAATGTTGCAATATAACCAAGAATACCACCAATTACATATTTTAGAATATCTTTTCTCATATCATCCGATTGAATAATATATTTTTTAAATGCCCATTTAATTCTAAAAACTTGGAATTGATTTGGTTTTATATTTATTATCTTAGTTTCTTCAGCATCATTATGATATAGTATTCGATATGTGAATTTTAGGTTTTTAGAATATTTTTCATAGAATATTTTTTCTAAACCATATTCAGAATTATATGAAGGTTGGTAATTAGTAAAAAATTCATTATGGTCAAATTTTATTTTTTGAATCTTGCCAAATTCTATAATTACATCACAAGGCACAAAATTTAATATTCCGTCTTTTAGATAATAACCTTTTAAATTTAATTTCATATTTATTTCTTCAAGTTTTTTTTAAGTAACTGCCGACATTCCTAAGCTAAAGCAGTTTGTGATCTTTTTAGCATAGTATTTTCAACTAAACCGAAATACGATTAAAAATGGTAATTCCACTGAAATTTGCAAACGGCTACAGATTTATGGTGTCAGCAGTATTTTATGTTGTTAGACGTTTATATTCAACAGAAAATTTTGTAGCTTGTTCTTGGTCATGTTGTATTGTTATATTTTCGTCATTTCTAAATTCCGCATTATTAGTCCAATTATAAGAACCCGTTACTACAACTTGGTTATCAATTACACAAAATTTATCATGCATTAAGCCTCCGCGTTTTCCTCTTTTAATTCTTTTGTGAGGTAATTGAGTGATATCAACGCCATGCTTCTTGTTAACACCGTCATCATAAATTGAAATTTCAACATCCACGCCTTGTTTATGTTTTTCAACTAACATATTGAATAAAGTTTCATTTGTAAACCATGCCATAATTACTTTGATAGATACTTTAGCCCCATCAAGAGCTATAAGAATTCTATTCTGAATGTCTTGAAAGTGAGCTTCATTGATAACTATTTTTGGTTTTATAATTACTCCACCTTGAATAAAAAATTCACCATTAACATTTTCAATTATGTAACCTTCATCGTTTAATAGAACTTCAATATTTTGAATAATTTCAGGTATTTTATTTATAACTATTTTTAGACAATCTCTAAGGGAGCCATCATTTCTTGTAGACATTTGATTAAGCCTCTCTTGAACATACTGAGTTTTACTTGGCCTTTGTCCATTTTTTTTACCTATATCTGGAAGTCCTCCATTATCATAGGAATAAATATCTTTGAATCCGAATTGATTAAATAATTTAACCAAATCATTTCCATTGCCGTAATTAATTATTTGAGGGGAGATGTTTGAAATTATATATTCTGATACTTTCATTTTTTAATTAAAATTTGTGTTATGTATACGATTCTGCCAGCTTTATGAATTACATAGTTACAGGAATAAATTAAGCCCGCCCAATCATCCCAAATCAAAACCAATTTCCATCAAGCCAATTGTATAAATTTGTTGTAGTAGCATTGCCTGCAGTTATTTTTCCAAGTTAAATTTATCATTATATAGTGATTTTCCAACATCTGAATCCCAAAATTTTTGCGGGTTTTTCTTTATTTCTTGTTCTATTTTATCTTGTTGAGCTTGATTAGGCAGTGGATATTTTTCAATTTCTCTAATTCGGTTACTTATGAATGAGATAATTGGTTGGTATTCTAAAATTTGTGGTATTTCAAAATTTCCTTTTCTTGGATGAATTTCTACGTCATATAAATCGTCACCGTAATCAGGGCTCTTTATAACGCTCCAAAAAACAAATCGATTAAACTTTCCACACATTATTATGAAAGTATGATTTGGGTTGTCTACTATTGTACCATCTAATGCTCTTGTAATATAAAAATCTACGCCAGTTAAATCAGTTGTATGGGATTTTACTCTATCGGTAAAGAGTAAATTTACGTTATGATATTTGTTTGGAATTTTTCCATTTTTTAAGAAATTTTTCCATTCAATTTCAACTTTTTTTAATTCTTCAAAATACCATTTATCTTTTAAATTCCCATCTCTTTTTATTTCTGTTACTAATATTCGCCAAAGAAATGAAATAGCGAAATAGTATAAATTTTCATCGTAATCTAATTTTGACTTACCCTCTAAGTATGGTACAAAAATATTTTCCGCAAACCATTTTTCTCGTAATGAAAATTCCTGTTCTGCTTCAAAGCTTAAAAGATGAAGTTTAAGACCATCTTGTTCTCTTTTATTAGGATCGACTACTCTTCTTAAATAAGTAGAACCAGTTTTTTTAGTATGTTTAATAACAAATTTAGGAAAAATATGACTTTCCATTAAGTCTTTTTCGTTATCGTATAAAGCACATATTCCTTTCAAAGTTTCAATTTTTTATAATTTTTAGATAACGTATGTTGGTGCTCTAGCGAATTTGAGACTTAATTAAGCCCATTATTCGGATTTACCTAATCATCCTAAATACAAAACTAACTTTCCCATTAAGACTATTATCCAAATCTGTTGTAGCTGTTGTATGCTGCTGTTCTCTCTTTGTTGTTCATCATCTCTGATTTTACTTTTCAAACACTCCTAAAACACCAACAAAATGAACAGCTTGAGCATAGAAGTCTCCAGTGTCGTTAAATATTTCTTCGTCAGAATGTTTACCTACATACAAAAGGTTGTCGTGAACTGTTGCTACTTCAACTCTATATTTAAAACCTGTTGTCCATATCTCTTTTGTGATAATGTCTTCAAGTTCTTTTTTTGCAGCATCTAAATCTTTTTGTATCTCGTTTTGCATTCTTGTATCTGAAAAGTGTCGGAAATATGTAACGTAAGATTTTTGAATAATAGATTGTGAGTTTTTGTTTTGAAATAAGAAATATTCTGCGTTTCTTCTAAGGTCAAGGATTACCCTTTCTTTTGAGTTAACTGTCGGGTTGAAATTTTTTACTTCAATAGCACACAACGCTGTTTTACCATCACTTTTATATACAGCAATGTCTATTTTACCATTTCGTTCAGTGTTGAAATCATTAAATGCCAAATTAAAAATGTCAATCGAAATTTCAGGGACACATTTCTTAGAAAAGTCTTCTGTGTCTTCTTCGATTGCGATTACGAATTTTTCAGCAGGATAAGAGTTAAACTTTGATATTGATTTTGCAATATTAACTGTTGCCAAATATTCTGGCTTTGTCCATTCGTTCTCAAAGTCCTGTCCTTTAAGAAGAATATAATCTTTAATTGTCGACCTTAGTCCTTCAAATATTGCTACTTCAAATTTATTCATTGTCGTTTGGTTGGTATGTCTTTAATATATTCGCATCACAGCTCTATCCTCTTCTTTCCCCCATTGTACCTGCCAAGTTCTACCATCTACTTTGTCAAGCAGAATGAAATTGTATATGTTTGTTGTTGGATAAAGAAAGAATCTACCATTCTTCTCTTCATCTTTATTTACTAAAGAGATGTCTGATAGTGTAGTCACAAACCTAGATTTGCTTTCTGTATTCCATTGAACTTGCCACATTTGTCCATTTCGTGTATCCAATTTGATAAAAGTATACATATTTTGTGTTGGAAAAAGTTGATACGCAGAAGTCGTAGATTCTTGCTTGCTTTCAGCATTATTATTTGGAATATCTTTTTTCAATTGCGCTTGAGCAACTAAATTCGTTATGGCTATCACCAGAATTAATAAGATTTTAATCTTTTTCATATTTGGTATATTTAAGAGTTAATTTCTTTTCTACGCGAGATGTTTGCTGATACATAAAGTTCTGGGACTACAGCGAGTTTGGGACTAAATTAAACTCATTCTTTGGATTTGCCAAATCATTACAAATGCAAAACCAACTTTAAATTAAGCCTAATGCCCAAATCCTTTGTAGCAGCTGTATATCTTGTTTTTTTTATTTATGCTTTGACAATGGTTTGTTTTTCAGAACAATTTCGGATGCTTTAATATGAATATTTTTTTCTTTTTTGTCATATACAAAATCTAATATTGATTCTAAAAATTCATAGGCATCTAATAGGTCCTCTAAAGCTACATTTCCGATGTGGCTTCCTTCATTTCCTATTATTTTTATCGCAAATAATAAGTTAGTTATTTTTTTGTTTTTTGTTTTTTTCTCATAGTTTTGAATTCTATGATGTAAAGTTCTGAAAGCTTTTAGTTTATTAGTTTTGGAATCTTTATATTTTTTAGGCGCTTTTAAATCGTCCAATATTAACTCAATGGAATTTCTAATTCTATTTGCACAAGAAGATAAGTCATTGTAAAAATGTGAAAATGACAAGTTTAATTGTTGCGCTACTTCTTTCGGTACTTTTTGGGAAATTTCTATTATTTTTAAAGGAGGGAAGAAATATTTGGGATAATATACACTTAAATATTCTTCAACATATTCTCCATTTGGTAATTGATATCCATTATGTATATCCTTCAGAACGTTTCCTATGATTGATAATACATTTTTGCAATTACTATTTTTACACACTAATATTCCACTGAAAACATAATCAATTCCATTAGGATAATTATACATTTCCATTTCTTCTTGTCCTGGAATAATTTTAGAATTCAAATCAGTAATATTTAATATTCCAATATTACATTTAGGGCAATTATAATCTAATGGATTTTTATTTGTAAAATTTCTTTTGTTCCAAATTTCTCTGTTCATATGATTTCTCTGTAAAGTAAGGCATAACGTTCTGTTACTACAGCAGGTTTGTGACTAAATTAAGTTCTATTTTAGAATTTACCAATCATCCTAAATACAAAACCAACTATCCATTAAGCTATTGCCCAAATCCGTTAGTAGTTGTTATGAGCAGTTATATCAAATTTGCAATATCTTCAATTGTTATTAATCCTAACAGTTTTTCATTAGGACTTCCGCTATTTGTTATAAAAAGAACATCAAGATTTCTATTGCTGTTTTCAATTTGTTGTATGAAAAAATTATAAGCAGTATAAATATTGCAATCTCTTGAAATGAACTTATAATTATTCTTAAACTCAATTTCGGAAATAAGTTCAGACACTTTAGGATTCTCGGTTATTATTTCGTCATTAATAATGTTTTTTCCCAACCACCTTGAAATAGTATTTGTATTTATAAGTTCAATAATAGAATTATTATCGTCAAATACTGGAAATTGGGAAAATGACATTTCTCTCATTATTTTTAAAACTTTATCAAGCTTTTCATTTTTATGAGCACCTATAACTTCAAACTGAAATGTTGGAATAACTTTCTTTGGATTTGTAAGTTTCTCTTTGAGGTTTTCAAAATCGATAACAACTTCCTCTAAAGGTTCAGCAATAAATCTGCCTCCAATTTTTGGGTTATGTACAATTGCATTTCTAAGTTCACCATAATCTAGCAATTTATCTTTAAAATTTCTAATTAACGGATTTTTGCTATTTTTTACTTTTGAAGAGAATGACTCATAATGATCCTTTTCTATATCCTTTAAAAGTTTATCAACAAAATTGTACGAATCAATAAAACGTTCGGCGTTTGTCATATAGAATTTCTAATAATTGCTCATAACGTTCTAGAGCTTGTGGTTGTTGTGGAAGTTCATAACCTTTCAATTTTCTGGTTTGCAGAAAATACGATACTAAACGGTAATTACACTAATTACACGCTAGCTCAAAACGGTAGTTAGGTATAGTTTTTTATATTACGATAGTTTTGAATATTCAATTTTAGAATCTTCTTCGTCATAAAGATCTGTAATTTTTTCAATTGAATATTTGCCATGTTCTGCTAAATCTATTTCTATTTTTTTTCCATCTATGTCAATCTCATTAGTCAATATTTTTTCGATGTTTTTTCTTTCGGTTTTTAAGTTATCTAGTTTAACGTTATGTTCATCAAATTTTTTAACAGGCTCAATATTTTCTTTTCTGATTTTATTAATTTCGTCTATGTCAGTTATTTTGTCTTCGCTTTTAATTTTGTCTTTTAATTCGTTAGACTTTTGAGTTAATGAATTTATTATGCTATCTTTTTCAATCAATTCAACCAATTTAGTTTTAATAGTTGTAGTGTTCATGTTTTTTAATTTTTTATTTGATTCTGTGCGATAAATTACCTCTACTCGTTAATACCTACCATAAAATGTCATCAACAATTTTTTTTTGATCGTTTTGATGCAGTAAAGCTATTCTTAAAGCGAATATAAGAAATATTTTTACTACATTTTTTAGCTTTCTTGAAATTTAAATAAAAATAATTCCTAAGTTTTCACCTCATTTAAATCCTCTCTAAATCATACCTCAAATGAGTTATATCAAGTTTTTAAACATCAATAAATAATGCATTTAAATCGATTAATTAATAAATTTCTGATTGTCACTAACTTTGTAATTACTGGAGGTGTAAAACCTGTAATATAAAGGTAGCTAAGTAATTCATGGATAGTTTTCATATCCTAAAATGACAAAAATTCAATTTCCGACTTTTTATCCAGTAGCCGCCAGCCTTCATCAGCAAGTATAAAATATACTTCATGAATCAATGTATCTTTCAATCCATTTTTAATTGCAGCAGCAAAAACATTTTTTTTTCGAATAGTAGTATATTCCACAATCGCCTTATTACCGGAGCTCATAATCCGGATGGCTACAATTGCTCCAAACTCTTCATCGGCTACTTTTACACGTTGAATTTTATGTTTTTTATCTGCTGCAGGTGTTGGCAGTAAGTACGGTCTTGCTGCAGGGGTAAAACTCACGAAAGCCGTTGTATCACCAAATTTTTTGGTTTGAAGTACTTTTACAAATCCTTTTTCTACGAGTCCGGATTTAAAAATGGTGTAGGCATGCGTGGGATCACCACAGAAAATATCATGGTCTACAATAGTAGGGTAATGATTTTTTTCCAGAATAAGGGCGGTAGCCAATTTCTCATCCAGCTTTTTAGGCTGGCAACCTGTTATGATCAGAATCATAGTGGCTAAAATATAAGATAGATTTTTCATGTTTTTAAGTTTTAAATTATTTAGTTAATATTCTTTAATCTGTTTAATCATGCGCTCCAATGTTTCAATTGCTATTCGTTTATCCCTTTCTTCAAAAATGTAAGCCTTGCTTCGCATGGCATTGTATGAAAGATCCACTTTATTTGGAGTGGATAGAAATGGAACAATTGTTTTAAATAAATGATTCATTGATTTTGAAATAAGAATTTTTAATTCATCAGATGCCCTAAGTATTAAGGCTGTCTGATCTGTCGAAAGCTTACATAAGACTTTATTAGAGGAAGAGTCTATAACGGAGGACTCACACATCTTCTTTTCAATAATTGGTAAAGGTTTGTTTAAATAGTTTGCAAATCTGGATTCTACAAAAGTTATTAATTCATCCAAACACGAAATTAAAGTAGCAGTTACCTCTTTTAAATGTTCTCTATGTTCATCATCGGTACTATTTATCTCTGTAATTTTATCTAAAAGAAATAACAGCGATGAATAATAATTTCCAACTAAAATTTTAATCTGTTTCTCCTTGGTAAGCGAAAAAACCTGTACCGTAAATTGTGACTGAATTAAGAATGTTTGCTCGGTCGCTTTTTTAATAATCGCTTTGGATTGAATTGGAGTAATCATAGTAAGATCTGTTTTACCAGGATTAAGGGTTGAGGTCACCGTTAAATCCATCCATTCTAAAAGATAGGTTTGAGTCATTTTTTTTACTTTTACTTAGTAAATATTTCTCTCGACTTGCAATCGACAGTACTCTAAATCAATGCTTATAGAACATTCTTAACCCGGTCAAACATGTATTATAAAGTATTTAATTAGAATTTAATTGTAAACGGTATTCTGAAGGAGACAGGGAAGTATGCCTTTTAAAAAAAGTACTGAAAGCAGAAGAATTACTAAAGTGCAATTCTTCTCCAATATATAAAATGGTTAAATGATTGTTTTGCAGTAAAACTTTTGCTTCGAGGAGAATCGCTTCTTCAATAAATTGCTTCGCAGTTTTTTCTGTAACTTGTTTAACTATTCTACTAAAATGATCCGTATTAACACCTAAATAATTTGCGTAGTATTTTACACTGTGTTGCTTTCTGCAATTCATTTCTAAAATTTTAAAAAATTGAAGAACTAGTTTTTCCCTTTTCGAATGCTGAAGTGATATATGCCAGGATGACCTGTGATAGATACCTGCTAATTCATATAATAACAGATTAAAACTAAAAAGTATTATCTCATCTTTAAAAACATGCGAGCTAGGTCGTAATACTTTGCTATTAAGTAATGTCAATAAATCAATTAGTAATAAAACATCTTTACTTTTTAGAAAGATTTTAGAGGATAATTGGGTAATAAAAAATTCAAAATACCTAATATGAGGTCTTCGTATACTATTTTCAATAACAAAGTCTGTAGTAAATGACAGCAAGCAAATTTGTAATTGATCACTCATGATCAAAATTTCAAATGAAGTCTTTATAGGTATCACAAGGATCTCACTTTCAAAGACAGTAACTTCTGTATTATCTATTAGGATAGATAAGGAACCCGAATTTACAATCAGTATAGAGAAATGGTCTACCTTAAATAATTTACTCAAAGATTTTTTAGATGTAAATTTCTCAAAAATGTAAACTTGCAGGCCAATATGAAAATATTTTGATTTTTTGCTTACCACGACAATACTCTTTATGAAATTATAATCAGTTAAAATAAATTTTACTTTATTAAAGCCCAAATTGGCAAGCTACTCTGACATCAACCTAGACATCAATGTAACGGTAATAAAAAGTAAATTGGACATGCCGCTCACAAAAAGCAGGTAGGCCAGACTACGTGGACTATCACTTTTTATCTCGCCATTTGTGAGATAGCCAATTATTTCATCATAGGATAATAGATCTATGATGAAATAAAGACTAACAAGATTGAAAAGAATCAAGCACACAGTAAACACGTATGCTATTTCTTTTTCATAGCAATAGATATAATACATCATAACTCAGATCATTGATTGTATATCATGATTCCTGTTACAAGTGAACGTTTTATTGCCGTACAGGGATCATCAATTGCACCACTAACCCCTGCAACACGGTGACCAGTAGAAGTGTCCCAGTCTTTATCTTTGCGTTCCAGAGCATAATACGTTGAATATCTCGCTATGGAGGAAGTGGTAAGGATAATTCTCTTATCCTCACTGTTAAATGCCTGATTAGCTATCACAGCTGATTCAAAAGATATTATGTATTGATAAATTTCCTCGTAGGAATCATTTTCCCATAAAAGGATATCATTCATAAAATTCGAAAGATTATCTTTTGCTGCAATTGTCATTGTAGAATTTAAAATAGTCTGATCTAGTTTAGACTGTGGATTATTTATAATCTCTTGTATCACAATCAGATTGGGAGACAAATTTGTTCCTGAAGTTAAAAGCATTAGATCATTATTTTGAGCCGCTATAGTTTCGATCTGTTGAGAAATTTGTCCTATTGTGTTATACTGATAGTTACCTGATAAATAAGCATCAAGAATATCATTATGTAGTTTACCAGCAAAATCGTAAATGTTTGCAAGGTTTTCAGGGGTCATGTTTTGCACCAAACGTGCTGATTTTTCTGATTCCTTGCTACTGATTTTACTATCTATACTTTCTATATTATCAATAGTATCAGTAGTACAGGAAACGATTAATAATGGTAAAATTATTAATCGTAATGAAATGTTTTTCATGATTAAAATGTGTTAAATGTGACCGACTAATTTTTTAGTCAGTTCATTTCACCCGGGTAAGCAGAACTTTAATTTAGTACTCTACTAAATATTTTTGCTTTTGAATTCAAGGCAAATCTAAAAGTAGATTTTTTGATTTGCAAAACATTAGTATGTGGATTTCCGAGAATAACAGTATGGATTTTCGGAAAATCCATATACCTTTTTTAAATAAAAAAAACCTTAATTATCAATTGTTTACACTATATTTAAGGCGATTTTTTTGAAAAATGTTAATGAGTCTTTTTATAAGCCTTTTATTTAGCTTTCAGAATGATTTTGTACAAAAAATAATGTCTCATTTTAATTCAAACTATGATTAGAAAGTATCTATTTATACTCTCTCTTTGCCTGGGAGATCAAATCTGCGCACAGGAAATCCATTTTAAAATTCCCGATACACTTCGAAATAAGAATTACGATTACCTTTTTGAAAGGATAGAAGAATCTGAAAAAGATAGTGTTAAAAAATCCTTATACCTTAAATCCTTTCTCGTAAAATCGAAAGCAGAAAATAATTTGGAAGAACTTGTAAATGGCTATAAAAACTATGTTCATCACTCGCCGGAAAATCTAAAACTGATCTATGTAGATAGTATGATTTATGCTGCAAAAAAATCAAAAGATAATGCATTAATAGGTTCAGCCTATCTTTCAAAAGGAATCGTATATTATGCCGCTAAAAAACATAATTATGCATTAGACAATTATCTAATTGCAGATAATTATATTTCCAGAACAAATGATAAGTATTTGATATATAAGGTAAAATACAATATTGCAAATATAAAATACTACCTGGGATTTTATAATGAGGCAATTTCTTTATTTAAGGAATGCATCGATTACTTTAAAGAAAACAACGATAGGGGCTATCTGAATTCCTTACATTCTCTGGGTCTTTGTTATAATCGTCTTGGAAGTTATAGTTTATGTACAGAAATAAATGAGAAGGGATTATCAGAAGGACAAAGATTATCTAACAATGAGATGAAAGAGTATTTTATTATCTCCGAAGGAGTTAACCAGTATTTCCGAGGCAATTATACTTTGGCTATTAGTAAAATCAACTATTCACTACCTGTCATTATAAAAAACAAAGATTTTGCAAATGAAGCTGTTGGCTATTTTTATATTGGGAAAAGTTATTGGGATCTTAAGAATCCTGAAATGGCTATACCTTATTTCAAAAAAGTAGATGATATTTTTAATAATAAAGGATACATTCGTCCTGATCTTCTCAATAGCTATGAATTATTAATCAGTTACTTTAAATCCAAAAAAAATCTTAACCTACAACTTTACTATATTGAGAAACTGCTTAAAGTAAATAATATTATGAACAGCAGATACAAATACGTATCGCAAAGAATTTACAAAGACTATAACACTAAAGAATTACTATTTCAGAAAAATAAAATTGAAAAGTTACTTGAAGAAAGAAAGCGTAATGACTTTATTTTCAATGGTATAATAGTTTTTTTATTTTTATCTGTGGTCTTTCTAATTTATAATCATAGTAGGAATAAGAAAGTTTATCGTCAAAGATTCGATGATTTAATGAAAAAAAGTGAAACTGTATCCAAGTTTGAATCAAAAATCCTAAATAACGGAATTGAAGATATAAATCTGGATACTGTAAAGGTTATATTGAAGCAATTAGAAAAATTTGAAAAGGATAAAAAATTTTTGGTGAAAGATTTGACGGAAGCAAAACTCGCGGTTCTAATTGATTCAAATATAAAATATCTTTCAAAAATAATATTACATTACAGAGGTAAGAAATTTGTAAAGTACATCAATGATCTAAGGATAGACTATTTGATAAAATTAATGAAAGAGGAAAAGAAATTTCAGAATTATACAAATAAAGCGCTATCAGAAGAAGCGGGTTTTAGTAGTAAAGAGCGTTTTACAAAAGCTTTTTTTTCCAGAACCGGAATGCCAACATCATATTTTATGAAAGAACTTAGAAAAGAGGACTAATAATACAGTTGAATTGTAACCTCGCTTAAATAAGTTTAGGCGATGTTATCTTCTAATATTATTCTAAATTATGCTTTTCTATCAATCTTATATGTTCCTTGTAAATTTCAGAAAATTTTTCTTTTCTATAATTTATCAAATCAATAGAGTCGTTCAATAAATCCTGAAGTTTTATTCCACTATCTATATATTCAAAATCGTTAATTAAAGAAGTATCTGCAATTTTGGGAAGAATATCAACTTTAAATCCTCTTTCTTTAAGATTTCTCAAATGACTAAATAATGAACAAATATTAGATATTCCTCCACCTGAACCTTGAAGAGCAAAGTATCCTAAAGCAAACTGAAAAATTTTTCCTGTTCTTTTTTCCTCGACTATGGGAGCAATTAAATTCCAAGCACTACTTTTTTTATCTTTCTGGATAAAAAGATACACAATCACATTATCATTAATATTATCAATTAAATGAAATTGGTTAGTGGATAAAGTAGTTTTTGATTCCGTAAAATTTATTCTGTCAATTGTTTCTGTACTTTCTAAATTCAAGATTTTATTTTTTTCTTTTTTATTAAAATTATTAGAAAGATTGAAAAAAGTGAATGATAAAATTGAATTTTTTACTGCATTATTCTCTAATTTAAACATAAGTCACGAAATTTTATTTTTTATAATTAAAACAACAACTGTATTGCTAATGTTAAGGTAAAATAAAAAAGGATGCGTATTGCATCCTTTTTTATTTGTTTTATTCATTTTTTTTCTTCAAAATAATCTTCATACAGTTTCTCTCCGTATTCTTTTTCTAGTATTTTAAAAAAATCTGATAAGGTAATTTCTTTGTAATAGCAAATTTTAGAAAGTGTATGCACTGGTATATTATAGTTGTCCGCACTTTTAATTTTTGCAATTATAGAATCATGAACAACAAAAAAAGCAGCCAATTTATCATTTGAATCTCCTGGTTTAAACCAGTTAGTTCGGATAAATTCACAGATATAATTATTTATTTTATATATTTTTTTTGTTGTGCTCAATTAAATGTAATTAGTTTAGTCTAAGCAAATAAAAAGACTTAAATTAAAATTTTCACACGCGATAGCGTGCGTTTCGAATAATTTTATTATATTTGATTTTAATTTTACAATTAAAATATTTGATTGTAAATTTGCGAACCTTATAAAATTCATGAGGCATTCGCTTTGAATCTCGTTATCAAAAACTGGTAATTTTAGCACGCGAGATGATAAGTAAGATGCTCACGTCCTATGGCGTGGGCTCACTTATTCGTGTGCGGGTATACCAGTACCTTGATAGCGTTTAAGATGAGTTCTGCGCCATTTTTTATTCGCTTGGTACAATTCTCTACTTTTATTCCTAGCAATGTTTCTCCATTTTTCAAAGTCTCGCATTTAGCTATTACCTAACCAAACCTGCATGACTTATGAATTAAAAAAAATTACTGCTATTTTTTACTGCCTGCACTGTCTCAATTTTTATTATGAATTAGTCAACTGCAAAGTTTTATAGGTTTTTAAAAAAGGCAAGATTACATGGCTTTATCTAAGCTAAAAAAAAGCTCTCTAACCCGCGATCAACAAGTATAGAGAGCTGAATTAATAAAACTTTCGTTTCAAATTAACTAACCCCAAAATTATGAAAACTTTTTCATTAAATAAAGGGTTGGCGGGACTTTGGTATCCGTTTATTTTCGGGTTCTATCTTTTTTGCACGCCAGCCTTAGCGAGGAACACCTTGTTCTTTTCCGTTTTACAACAACAAACACAAGTCCACGGTATCGTAACTGATGGCACCCTTCCTCTTCCGGGAGTCAGTATTTCAGTAAAAAACCAGAAAAAAGCTGTGGTTACTGACTTTGATGGCAAATTTACAATAACAGTGTCACCACACGATATTCTTATTTTTACCTACATTGGTTTCAAAACAACTGAAATTCCAGTTGCAGGGCGCTTAGTAATTAATGTACAAATGAAGGAAGATGCCACTTCTCTTCAGGAAGTAAAAATTAATGCAGGATATTATTCCGTTAAAGAGAGCGAACGCACGGGAAGTATAGCAAGAATTACTTCAAAGGATATCGAAACACAGCCCGTAACTAATGTACTTGCCACGATGCAGGGTCGTATGGCAGGTGTGAATATTACACAAAATACAGGAGTTCCCGGAGGTAATTTCGATATTAAAATCAGGGGACAAAACAGTATTCGCGTTGATGGCAATGCACCACTTTATCTTATAGATGGTGTGCCATATGCTTCTGAAACAATTGGATACAATCAGACCTCTACTATTTATCCATCACCTACAAGCCCTCTAAACAGTATAAATCCTGATACTATCGAAAGTATTGAAATACTCAAAGATGCAGATGCCACAGCTATATATGGTTCGAGAGGTGCTAACGGTGTGGTGCTCATCACAACTAAAAAAGGAAAAGCAGGAAAAACAACTTTTACAGTAACTGCCTCCACGGGTGCCGGAACTGTAACAAAATTCATGAAACTCATGAATACAGAGCAGTATCTAGCCATGCGAAGAGAAGCTTTTAAAAATGACGGCATTCCCTACAATTCATGGGATTATGATGTAAATGGAACATGGGATCAAAACAGATATACCGATTGGCAAAAGGAACTTATCGGTGGTACAGCCAGCATCACAGATCTACAGGCTGCTATTTCAGGGGGATCTGAAAAAACACAGTTCCTGATCAGCGGTAATTATCATACGCAGTCCAGCGTATTTCCGGGTGATTTTATCTATAAAAAAGGCGGTTCACAATTCAATTTAAACCACCGCTCAGAAGATAATAAATTCAGGGTTACGTTCTCAGCTGGATATAACAGTCAAAACAATGATCAGCCCGCCTTTGATTTTACCTATGATGCCCGCTCACTCCCTCCTAATGCACCTGCCCTTTATGATTCTAATGGTGAACTAAACTGGGAAAACGGCACTTGGGACAATCCGCTTCGGAACCTTAATGCTGAATTTGAATCTAAAACAAATGACCTTATTGCCAATTCCGTATTATCATATGAAATATCTTCAGGTCTCTTGATTAAAAGCAATTTTGGATATACTGATTTAAGCACTGTGGAAACCCGTACAGCTCCATCGTCTGTATATAATCCTGCCTACAATATCAGCAGTGCTAATTCATCACTTTATCTAAACAATACAGACCGCTCTTCCTGGATCATAGAACCACAGATAAGTTGGACAAAAGAATTAGGTTTAGGAAAACTGGACCTGCTTGCAGGATCAACTTTTCAAAATCAAACTACCACCCGGTTGTTTCAGTCAGGTACAGGATATAGTTCCAACAGCCTGATTTATAATCTGGCATCTGCTAAGTACATTAATGTACTGCTAAATGATGAAACCATATATAAGTATCAGGCCTTTTTCGGACGTATTAACTATAGTTTCGACAAACGTTACATCATCAACCTTACAGGCAGGCGTGATGGGTCAAGCCGTTTTGGACCAGGCAATCAATTTGCTATTTTCGGTGCCGTAGGTGTGGCATGGCTCTTCTCAAATGAGAATTTTCTAAAAAACAGCTCATGGATCAGTTTTGGAAAACTAAGATCCAGTTACGGAACAACCGGTAGTGACCAGATTGGCGATTATCAGTTCTTAAATACCTATACTACTACAGGGATAAATTATGGAGGAAATGTCGGCCTTGAGCCAACCCGGCTTTACAATGCTGATTTTGGTTGGGAAACCAACAAAAAACTAGAAGCCGCGCTTGAATTAGGTTTTTTTCACGATAAAATATTTACAACAGCTTCATGGTATCAGAACAAATCATCTAATCAGCTCGTGGGAGTCCCACTGCCCGGAACAACTGGTTTTACCGTTCTTCAGTCAAATTTAAATGCCGAAGTTCAAAACAGCGGTTTGGAACTGACACTTAGAACCAATAACTTCAGTAATGCAAATTTTAGCTGGACAACCAGCTTCAACCTAACCTTTGCCAAGAACAAACTGCTTAGTTTTCCGGTATTAGAAAGTTCTCCCTACAGCCAGAAATATCGCCTTGATAAGCCCCTAAACATTGAGCTTGTCTACGAGTATAAAGGGGTTAATTCCCAGACTGGTCTCTATGAATTTGAAGACATTAATAAAGACGGTAAAATTACTTTTCCTGAAGACAGACAGAAAGCTGTCGATCTTAATCCAAAGTATTACGGCGGTCTGCAAAATCAGCTTCGCTATAAGAATTGGAACCTTGACTTCTTATTTCAGTTTGTCAAACAAAAAAACAGAATAAATCCAATGGGATTTGCAGGACAGATGTCCAATCAGCCTGTTTCGAAAACAGATCGCTGGCAAGCTTTCGGAGACATTCCTGCTTATCAATTGTATACAACCGGTAATAATAGTGAGGCTGTAACAGCCGATTATTTATACGACAGAAGTGACGCCTCAATAACGGACGCTTCATTTATAAGACTTAAAAACATCTCGCTTTCCTATCTATTACCCATGCGCTCAAACACAGTGCAATGTAAAATTATGCTGCAGGCTCAGAATCTTTTGACTTTTACCAAATACAAAGACGGCGATCCTGAATTTACTTCGTCTGGATACTTACCGCCTCTTAAAGTCACAACTGCAGGCATTCAATTAACATTTTAAAACATACTTTATGAAAACATTTTATCATTTAGAAAAGCAAATGTTGTGGTTAGGAATATTGTCCTTTTTTATGAATTCCTGTGATTCTTTTGTAGAGGTAGATCTTCCTAAATCACAACTTACCACCGTCACCGTATTTGAGGATTATGCTACTGCAGATGCCGCTCTTACCAATATCTACGCAAAAATTAGGGATACGGGTCTGTTCACGGGCAATAACAGAGGACTATCGAATCAGCTTGGAAACTATACCGATGAGATAATTCCTTACGGTACGCCTTCAAATCCAAGTTTGAACTTTTATAACAATAGCCTTTTAGCTGAGAATGCTGATGTTGCGCAGTACTGGAACGACTCTTATAATCAGATTTATGCTGCCAATTCTATCATAGAAGGCACAGAAGCGAGTACTAAGCTTTCAGATCAAAATAAAAAACAACTTAAAGGAGAGGCTCTTTTTATTCGTGCATTACTGCACTTTTATCTGGTCAATCTTTTTGGAGACGTTCCCTACATCACAGTGACCGATTATAAAAAAAATAGTATAGTAAGCAGAATGCCTGTCAATCAGGTATATCAGAATATTATAAATGATCTGGAAAGTGCTATTGGTCTTTTACATAACAATTACAGCGAAATGGGACGAATCCGCGCTGACAGATATGTTGCCCGTGCCCTTTTAGCCAGAGTTTATCTGTATTCCAAATCTTATCCTGCGGCGGCCAATGAAGCCTCGGCAGTTCTTAACCAGACCGATTTATTTGCTTTGGAAATTATAGATGAGACCTTTTTAGTAAATTCAAGAGAGACCATATGGCAATTGCAGTCCGCAGAAGCAGGACAAAATACACAGGAAGCATCAACCTTTATATTCTTATCTGGTCCACCTGCACTTGTAGCTCTAAATGATAATCTTGTAAATTCCTTTTCAGCATCTGACCTGCGACATTCTAATTGGATTAAAGCGGTCAGTGACGACACCTCAACATGGTACCATGCCTACAAATACAAAGAGCAAAACTTTACTTCGATCTCTAAAGAATATTCGATTGTGTTTAGACTTGCCGAACAGTATCTCATCAGAGCCGAAGCACGAGCACAACAAGGTGATCTTATTGGTGCCAAAGAAGATTTAAACAAAATCAGGCATCGAGCTGGTCTTGATGATACTTCGGCAATCACTAAAGAAGAAATTTTAGATGCTTTATTAAATGAAAGACGATGGGAATTCTTTACCGAGTATGGACACCGTTTTTTCGATCTAAAACGCTTCAATCAAATAGATGTGGTGCTTTCAGGCAGTAAGCCGGGATGGAATGCGTCTGATAGTTTATTCCCTCTCCCTCAGAGTGAACTAAGTTCAAATCCGAATCTTCGTCCTCAAAACCAGGGATATTAAAATCGTTTAAGATGATGAAGTACGCTACTCAAAAATATTTCAGTCCTGTAAGTGCTTCTTTATTCCTAAATATGCGTTTACACTTTTTTTTATTTTTTATTTTGCCATTAGTAGCCTGTCCTTTAAGGGGACAGGTGGTGCAAAAAAAAGATCTTACTGCAGCAGACTATCACTTATGGGGTGCCCTGAGTCTGGAAAAAATATCTCCTGACCAGAAGTGGGCCAGTTATACCATGACTTACGAGAATAATATTGATACACTATTTGTTCGTAATACAGTAAGCCTTAAGACATTTTCGTTTGTGACAGTTCAGCATTCTTTATTCACTAAAAACAACACTTTTGTATGTCAGAATGAAGAGGGATTACAAATTACAGAACTACACACAGGGAAAAAACAGTATATAAAATCAGCTCATGAGTTTGATTATTCATCCCTTGCAGATCTTATCATCGTAACAATCAACCTTCCACAGGATAAAAAGAAACTCATCCTTCAAACTCCAGATGGCAAAGTCGTTAGGGAAATAGCTGACATTACCAGTTTTTCTTTAAGTCCTGACAAGCAGCATCTGGTTTATGGAAGAGCATTGAACGATAAACATTCCGTTATCCTACTGGATCTAAAAAAAACGGAGCAGGAAAAGTTGATTCTGAACAATCACGAAGATAAAAGTTTTGGCTTTACATGGCATAAAGATGGAAGTGCTGTTGCTTTTGCAACACAATCAAATTTAATAACTGAGACCTTCTTGTTTTATTATATACTCGAAAATGAAAAATTATATAAGCTCGATCCGGCGCTACAATTAAACTTGCCGAAGAATACCTTTATACCTGCAGACTTTACATTTAAACTGACCGTTTCTGATGATATGCAGAAAGTGTTTTTTACCACAAAAATAAATAGTCCATTATTGGAGGAAAAAAACACTCCAGATGTTGAAATATGGAACGCAAATGACAAATCGTTGTATGCCGAAAGGGAAAAGGGAGGTTCTCTCTCAACAGTTCCAAGGGTTGCACTTTGGTTTCCTTTTTCTAATATTGCCAATCAATTAACAACAAATGACCTGCCTAAGGTGATGCTTTCCGGTGATCAACAATATGCCTTATTATTTAATCCGAAGGATTATGAACCTCAGTTTATAATAAAACCCGGTCCAAGTGATATTTATATTCTGAATCTGAAAACACTTGAAAAAAAGCTATTTTTGAAAAAACATTCTGCTCATTTTTTAGAACTAATACCATCGCCTAAAGGAAACTATATTTCTTATTTTAAAGACGGCAACTGGTGGGTATATAATATTGCAGCTGATACACATCAAAATATTACAGCGGGAATAAAATCTAAATTTACAGCAGAAGATTTACAGTATTCCATCTCCGCCAAAAACTCAAATGCTGGCTGGAGTATGGATGATAAAGAAATTCTGCTATATGACGAGTTCGACCTGTGGGCTATTAAACCCGATGGAACTTCTTTCAGGAGGTTAACACAGGGACGCGAATTAAAAATAAGATACAGACTGGTTAGCAGCCCCGACAGGCAACCTTATCTTTTTGTTTATGATGCGCTAAAAGTAGACAACATTGATATCGAAAAAGAATTGTTTCTTCACGGTCAGGGAGACGATGGAAAAACGGGTTATTTTAAGTGGAATAAGAAGTCACGTGAAAAGTCAATTATCTATGATGATCGACATATTGACCAATTAACCTATAATTCTAACAAACAAAATTTGTTTTACAGGGAACAAAAATTTGACCTTTCTCCACAGCTGATAATTAAAAAGAAAAATTTGAATCCAGTCTCTTTTTTTCAAAGTAATCCACAGCAAAAAAGATATTATTGGGGAACATCAGAACTCATCGAATATGAAAATTCTAAAGGCGTAAAAATGAAAGGGGTACTACGTTACCCTGCGCATTATGATCCCAAAAAAAAATATCCGATGATAGTGCATGTATACCAGAGGCAATATGATCAGCATCATAAATATATAAATCCTACATCACAGATGGAGGATGAAGATAATGATACTGTATGGACCACTCAAGGCTACTTTGTTCTTCTTCCGGATATCATTGTGGAGTATGATACTCTGGGTTATTCAGCCTTGGATTGCGTTTTGGCAGCAGTCAAAAAAGTCCTCGCTAAAGAAATTATAAAACCAGATAAAATCGGACTTATGGGACATTCTTTCGGAGCGTATGAGACTTCGTTTATAATTACGCAAACAAATCTTTTTGCCTCAGCTATTGCAAGTGCCGGTAGTACCGATCTAAATAGTTTTTATTTTACCCTTGCCAAAAACTTCTCTTATCCTAATATGTATCGCTTTGCCAGTGGACAATGGAAAATAAGTCAGAGTCCGTTTGAAGACCCTGAAACCTATCGGCGTAATTCCCCAATTACGTATGCCAATAAAGTGAATACACCACTCTTGTTATGGTCGGGAAAAGAAGATTATAATGTTGATCCTCATCAGACTATGGAATTTTATTTTGCACTTCGTTCTTTGGGTAAAAAATGCATCATGCTCTTATATCCGGACGAAGGACATGGCATTTCAAAACCAGCCAATCAAAAAGATATGACCAGCCGGATTCAACAGTGGTTTGCCTACTATCTCAAAGATGATTTGTCGGCAGAATGGATAACCGAAGGCGTGAAATAAATTTTAAAATAAACTAAAAAAAGCAATGCAGTTCCACTTTGGAACTGCATTGCCGTTTATCGAAACCTCAAACCGTTAGTTTGCTGGTCGAAACAATACTTCATTACAGTTCCCTTGGGCATTTTTACCAAATGCCTGCGGTCCTGTTGCCCCATTAAGACGACAGGTTTGTGATCCACTGGTATCACAATTTACCGGAATGTTACAAGCGCCTTGAGCATTGAGAGTATATCCAATTTTTGGTGCAAGGTTTTTTTCAGTACTTTGCATGGACATAGTGGCAAATGCTCCGGTAATTCCCAGCGCAATAACTGCTGCCGGCATTACATTTTTAAAAAAAGTTTTCATAATAATAAATATTAAATTAAAAACACGATCTACTTTTTTCTACAGGTGTTCGATCTGGCTTCCTGACATCGGCCAATGTATTTTGATGCTGCTTTTTCATTCCAGCATTTTTATTTTTTTTTTAGTATATCTCTAAGTTTATAAACAGACAGCTCATCACTCATCAAAGCATACAAATGAGTATCAGTAACGATAAAGGATTGCAGTTTTTTATCCTCAACATTGTAGATTGCAAAACTCAGTAAATAAGCTTTTTTCTTTAGGTCATATACATCAATTATCGCAGCCTGTTTCCATAATTTCAGATCTTCAAAACGTCCTTGAATTTTGGAGTTTATAAAAAATAGATTTGAATTTACAGCAAGATTTGCATTTACGGTCATCGGCGGTGTTGCCATTCTTCTCTCTGTATTATTTTTGAGATACGCTACCTTAATCTGAGCATGTGATATTGTATCTATAGTATGACCCCGGTATAATAGCTTTAAATTTTCATCTGCAACAATAAATTCATTTCTGTAATAATAGAGATAAATCATTCGTTTCATTTTCTCATTGTAGACAAGCATACCATCAGTATCGAATACACCGTCGATTTGTGTCTGTAAAAGTGTATCGTTATAGCTAATTTTTGGTGACCTTTCGGCTTTAAAAATACTTAAAATATGAGCAGCATTCTTGCCATTATTAGACCTGAATACTACCGAAGTAATATCCACAGGCTCAGCGATGGTAAAATAATGAAGGTCTTTTATTTCGCCGATCACTTTCCAATTATTGGTCCTTCCCCAAAAAATGCAGGGAACGGTTCCATCCATCAAATAAAAGTAAGATCCTCTAACTAAAATTTTAATCCTTTTAAATGCTATATCTTTTGGGCTAAAAGAGATTTTAAATGTCTGTTTCACCTGTAAGGCAGAATCAAATGCAATAATATGCAGTGGATCTGTGTAGTTCCCAAGATATACCTGATTATCTCTGCTTCCGGCAAAATAATAGGAATTGAATTTCAGATTTACTGTTTTTTGCAGCATGATAGGATGCTGTGGATACCTTCTGATAAATGGATTTTCATGTTGCATAATTTGTTCCGATGATAAAAACAAAACAACAACTATTATGATGCTCAGTGCAACTGAAACTATAGTTGTTTTTATCCCTACAACCGGTTTTGTAAAGGATTCATTTTCTATACGTATATGATGTTCCAACAGAAGAGCCAACAATCCTAACAGCACAAAAACAATATTGAAAATCAGATGTACATCCCAGCTCATTTTCTCCAATATACCACCACAAGAACAAGGGACAAAAGAACTGTAATGCAGTACAATAAAAATATATGCCGTAAACATGGTCATCATACTTACTGAAGCAATTAGTCCCCAGTTTCTAAATCTTTTAACAACCAGTAGCACAACAATCAATAATTCACTCAGTGGTACTATCCATGAAATCCAGGAAGCAAAAGCGCTTAAAAGAGGAGATTGTCCAAGTTGCACTTGGAAGTTCTCATAGTCGAGTAATTTGCTAAATGCTGCATACACAAATAGAAGTATATACAGTAGACATATTGCGTCCAAAATTACACTCTTAATTTTTACATTCAGTTTCATATTTTCTATAGATTTAAGCTGATACCATTAGTGAATACTAAATCGGTATCATTAATATGGAAATTTTTATTCTAGTTTTAAATTTTGCTGTTATTCACCTAATAAATTTTAACAGCATAATTTAAATCCCCTTAAATCCTAAAAAATGAAAAGCATTTTAACTGTGATTCAATTGTTTGGAGTTGGGGCGAAAACAAAATTACAACAGCTTGTTTTATAGTACGTTATCAAAATCCGACATCAATTTGTCAAAATCCGATATTTTAGTTAAAGTTTTAAAAAAAACAATGATAAAATAAATTGGATAATAAAAAAAGGGTTCAAATAAACACTAATTGTTTATTTGAACCTCTTATATTTTCTTGTTTTTTTAATCTTTTATGACTTACCTGTCTCATTTAATGTGTTGAGCTTTTCACTAAGTTCTATAAGCCCTGCTTTTAAAAGACATTCCTCTCCAAACAGTTTTAAATCCTGTAGATTTTCTTCTGAAACACTTGTTAAGAGTATAGATGGTTTATCATCTCCTTTAGCTGCTAACCCACGTTGAATAACATGGTTTAATAACAATACATTTTTTCGTGAAATTTTCAAATCAATCTTCACTACATCATTCATGCTAGGGATACTAAGCACAGTATCAAAAACCTTGGCCACATCATTTGTTGTCATAATCTTCACATTTTTAATTAATAATTTATTTATACAAAGGTATAAAGCTAGTCCTAAAATGTCATGGACATAATATGTCCATCATAGGTAAAATCCATTTCGCTTACTTAATTTTGTATCTGAAATAACAGGAAAGGTTAAAATGAGCAATCAAAAACCTTCCCTAAAACGGTCAGGATTTTGTTGTTTTAAAATTGGTTTATTGCTGTGAAAGAGCACGTTTCTAAATCTAAAATAGAGAGGATAAATTGAGATAATAGTTACCACTTTACATTAGTTCCGAATTATATGCAGTGTGCACTTTCTTTGAGTTTTAAATACAAAAGTCAAACAGATTTTATAAAAAATGACTTCATGGATACAGCATTAAATTTCCGGAATATTACAATTAATACATCACATAATATAAAAAGAGTCTGTAAAAAGAGAAATTTAAGTTCTGAGTGTTTTAGAAATATTATAATGTCTAAAGAACATTTAAAGTTTCAGGAAGATTGCCACGTTTCTGCAATCGGCAAGATGTCCTGTTGTTAAACAACAGCCTTCTTGCTGCTCTACACTCGGAACTCGTGAGCAGTGATAGTGAAAGGATAAATAAGGTTTGATAACAATGAAAAAGAGAGAAAATGAAAAGAGAAAATTCAAACAGAACACGTATAGTTGGGTTACGCTTTACACCTCAAGAATATGCGAAAATTGAGAAAAAATGGAAAGCTAGTACTTGCCGCAAGCTGAGTGATTATATTCGCAGACACCTATTTGAGAAATCTATAACCACCATTTACAGGAATCAGTCTTTAGATGATATGATCCACGAAATGATGCCATTGTTCAAGCAATTAAATGGCATTGGAAACAACTTCAATCAGGCAGTAAAAAAACTACATACACTAAATCAAATTCCAGAATTTAAAGTATGGATAATAAATGCTGAACTGGATAAAAAAATCCTTTTTGACAAGATTGATGAAATCAAAAATTACATCCGGAAAATCTCCGAAAAATGGTTGCGATCATAAAAACAGGATACGCTATCCATAAGGTTTTCTATTACAATGAAAACAAAGTAAAAGAAAATGAGGCAGAGTGTATAGGTGCCGGAAATTATCCTATTGATGTTGATAAAATGAGCCTTCCTTTAAAACTGAACCGTTTTTTAAAACAGCTGGAACTAAATGAAAATGTAAAGCGAAACAGTGTACATATTTCGATCAATTTTGATCCTTCAGAAAATCATCCCAAGGAAAAGTTAATGGCTATCGCGGATACTTATATGGGAAAAATCGGATTTGGCCAGCAGCCCTATCTGGTATATCAGCATCATGATTCCGGACATCCGCACATCCATCTAGTCTCCATAAATGTTCAAAGGGATGGTACACGAATTGACATGCAAAATATTGGCAAAAACCGATCTGAACCGGCAAGAAAAGAAATAGAAGAACGCTTTGGGCTTGTTAAGGCGCAAGGGAATAAAAACAGTACTGATTTTAAGCTTAAGCCAATCATCTCACAAAAGATTCAATACGGTCGAAGCGAATCGAAAAAGGCAATTACAAATGTACTCAATCAGGTGCTTTCATCTTATAAATACACCAGTTTTCCAGAACTCAATGCTGTGCTAAAACAATACAATGTTTTAGCTGACCGAGGCAATGAAGATTCAAAAATGTTTAAAACAAAAGGATTGATCTATAGAATACTTGATGATGACGGTAAACCTATCGGAGTCCCCATAAAAGCCAGTCTGTTTTACAACAAGCCAACACTGAAATTTTTAGAAGAAAAATTTGCGTCTAATAAAACAAATGAAGTCTCAAATATAAGAAGGGTAAAAAATGCCATTGATATGGCATTCTTTAAAACTCAAATATCGCTCGCAGAACTAGTTCAAGTACTGCAAAAAGATGGAATCAATACTGTTTTTAGAAAAAACGCAGAAGGATTAATTTATGGGATTACCTATATAGATCATACCACAAAATGTGTTTTTAATGGCAGTACACTTGGTAAACAATACAGCGCTAAGGGAATACAGGAACGCTGTACATTCATTAATCAGGCCGAACATAAAATGACAAATTTGGTTAGTGAAAAATTACACGAAATCACATTTGAAACACCGAAATCGGAAATAGTTGCAGCACTGTTTGGTGATGATTTTAGAAATAACAAATATATAGGGGCCAGCACAATAATGGGGCAGTTAGCAGAGATGCTCACTCACTCTGAACAAACAGCTAATTACCTTCCATACGAGCTCAGAAACAAAAAGAAAAAAAGAAAAGGACAGTCTAATAATCGATAAAATTTGAAATCATGGCTATGCAGACAGGAGAAAACGAACAGGCGCTGAGAAAAATCTTAGATATGACAAGACTCATCAGCATCATTATTTTAGTAATCCATTTTTATTATTACTGCTATGCTGCCTTTCGGGAGTGGTATCTGGTGAGCGGGTTCAGTGATAAAATCATGGCTAATATTTACCATACAGGACTATTCAGTAATTTTCATAAATCCAAACTCTTTGCTCTGGGATTTTTAATCATTTCTTTAATTGGCGCAAAAGGGCGAAAAGATGAAAAACTGAATTACAAAACAGCTTTTGCTTACATCATTACGGGGATTCTGATTTATTTTATAAGTTGTCTTTCACTATACCTGAAAATAGAATTAATGCCGGCAGCAATTGCCTATATGACCATAACTTCCAGTGGCTTTCTTCTGATGCTTTCCGGAGGTACGCTATTGTCTCGTATTATAAAAAACAGGCTGAACGGCAAGGATATTTTTAATAACGAAAATGAAACTTTCCCCCAAGAAGAAAGATTCTTGGATAATGAATATTCCATCAACCTTCCGGCCCGCTATCATTTAAAGGATAAGATAAGGGACAGCTGGATAAACATTATTAATCCCTTTCGGGGACTGCTAGTTTCCGGTACTCCCGGATCCGGGAAATCTTATTTCGTCATACGCCATGTCATTACCCAGCACATCCGTAAACAATTCACCATGTTTGTTTATGATTTCAAGTTTGATGACCTAACCAGAATTGTCTATAATACCTGGCTTAAATACAAACATCACTATCCGAAATTACCACAGTTTTATGTCATTAATTTTGATGACCTTACCCGGACCAATCGATGTAATCCTTTAGAGCCATCTGGCATGAGTGACATTACGGATGCTTCAGAATCAGCGCGTACTATTTTGCTCGGACTCAACAGGGAATGGATCAAAAGACAGGGTGATTTTTTTGTGGAATCTCCGATTAATTTTCTCTCAGCTATAATATGGTATTTACGAAAATACAAAGACGGCGAATTCTGTACACTTCCCCATGTAATTGAACTCATGCAGGAAGATTACGATAGTCTCTTTACGCTGCTTAGAACCGAAAAAGAAATCGAAGTGCTCATTAATCCTTTTGTGAATGCCTATTTAAATAACGTAATGGACCAGTTGGAGGGTCAAATTGCTTCGGCAAAAATTGCCATGGCTCGTCTTTCCTCTCCACAATTGTATTATGTTTTATCCGGCAGTGATTTTACTTTGGACATCAATAATCCGGACGATCCTAAAATTGTATGCATGGGAAATAATCCGCAGAAAATCCAAATATATGGAGCTGTATTGTCACTTTACGTGAACCGATTGGTAAAGCAGGTAAATCAAAAAAAGAAACAAAAAAGCAGTCTGATATTCGATGAATTTCCAACCATTTATCTAAACAATATGGACAGTTTGATTGCCACAGCTAGAAGCAATAAAGTAGCAACTTGTTTGGGTATTCAGGATTTTAGCCAGCTGCGTAAAGATTATGGACGGGAACAGGCAGATGTGATTATGAATATTGTTGGAAACGTAGTCAGCGGACAGGTTACAGGAGATACTGCTAAACAATTATCGGAACGTTTTGGGAAAATTATGCAGGACAGGGAAAGCCTTTCCATTAATAGCGGAGATACTTCTATAAGCCGGTCCAAACAATTGGAATCCGCAGTTCCTCCATCCAAAATTTCCGGACTTAGTTCCGGTGAATTCGTAGGTATGGTAGCGGATGACCCTGATTGTAAAATAGAACTTAAAACCTTTCATTCTGAAATAGTAAATGACCATAAAGCATTAAAAAAAGAACAGGATCAATATGTCGATATTCCTGTTATTCGCAAAGTTGATAATCCAATGGTACAGCGGAATTACTTACAGATAAAAAAGGATATCAAGGATATTATTTATGCTGAAAAGGAAAGACTATTAAATGATCCTGAATTGAAGAATTTAGTGATTAAGAAATAAACAATTAAACTCAGAAATAATGATACAGCAGCAATTTACCGATATCAATTAATAAAACAATCCAGATCAAATGCTATTGCAGCAGTTAATACTGAAATGATTAACCTTTACTGGAATATTGGGCAGTACATTCACAATCGTATCGAAACAGAACGGTCGGGGAAATCAGTGCAAAAGAACTTGATGATTTTTTTAAATCATTCTTGTAAATTTGAAAAAAAAGCAATCATTTATGATAATGTAAATTCTAATTTTTCTTTCCACTTTTCCCAATTGGGAGATAATGTATTTTGTAAATCATAGAATTCCTTTTTATGATTGTAATGCACTAAATGACATAGTTCGTGAATTACGACATATTCAATACTTCCTTTTGGGGCTTTTATTAATTCTGTATTTAGAATTATTTTGCCAGATTTAGTACAACTGCCCCAACGTTTTTGCATGAATCTTATATCTAAAACCGGTTTTTCAATTTTATACTTATTGAATTTTTCTATAGAACTATCCAGCACTTCTTCAAAGTGAAAGATTGCTTTTTCCTTGTACCATTCATTTAATTTTCTTTCTAAATATTCTGGATTAGTTTTTTTTGTTTTCATAATCATCGCTCCTCTATAAAGTTTAATTTCATTTATAGTATCTTCAATGATTTGTAATTTATATTGTCTTCCTAAATACAAATGAGTTTCTCCATTAATATATTTGCGCTCAGGTGTGTTTGGTTTGTAACTACAAAAAAAGGCTTGTTGTTTCAAGATCCAATTGGCTTTTAATTTTACCTTTTTATTGATGTCTATTAAATTCGTATCATTTGGAGCAATAACCGATACCAATCCGTCAGGCAATACTTTTATGCCTAATGACTTTCTTTCGGCAAAAGACAATTTATATTCAATGCTTTTGCTTCCATACTTTACTTGTTGGATTGAATTAAGCATTAAAGGTATTTTAGTTTAGCTATTTTAATTACTTCGTCTATTAATTCATCTATTTTATCAAAAGAGAATTGCGTATCGTATTGTTGCTGTTTTTCGAAAAGTAAATCATCAAGATTGTTTTTCAATTCTTTCTCAATTTCTGTATTGGTTTGCCAATCAATAATAAGTGTATTGTTTTCAAACACTATATTCTTAATACAATCTTCTATCTCTAATGCTGTACGGGCTTGTACTTCTTTTGGCTCTGGTGCATTACTAAAACTATTCTCTAAAACTGCATTTATCAGATTATAAAAAGCAATTACATTAGGTTTGTCTTGGATAGCATTTGGAACATTATTTTGTTTTCCGGTCAGGAATTGATTTTCGTATACTTTAGCTTTTTGTAAATATAATGCTTCATCAATTCGATGCTGATGATAATCGTTTATGGCTTCTCTTATTAATGCCGATAAACTTTTGTAGAAGATTGGATCTTCATTCATTTTAACATTAATTGCCTTAACCGTACGAGTTGCAATATGGTCGGCTTTTGCAGCTTTACCTATTATTTTTTCTACCTCAGCTTCTCTTTTTTCTCTATCAAAAATATTCACGAGTTCGGTTATTTTCAATACTTCACCTTCCGTTGTAATATGTTTGTCTATTAACTTTTGAACTTGTGGTTCATAAGCTGCATAATCTAAATCATCAAAATATCTTCGTTTAACATCAACTCTTAATTGCAAGAAAAACTTACTGTCTTGTTTGTATTTATCAATAGTTTTCTCGTTTTTAATATCATTAAACTCTATAGATGCCATTGCTAATTTGAACAAACGAACAAAAGCAGAAAGCTTTTCATAAAAAGGATGTCTTATGCTTTCGTCACTTAATAATTCGGAATAGGCTTCTGCATCGTATTTGTTTTTTATCGTTTTGAAAATATCCCATAACTCGCTATGTGCTTGTGGTAATTTTTCTATTTCCTTATTGATGTTTATAATTGTTCCGGATAATTCTTCTAACTCAAAATCATTTAAACCACTATAGGTATTTAGAGCATTGTCCAGATTTTCTAAATTCCCAAAATAATCAATTATAAAACCATATTCTTTTCCTGGCGCTACTCTGTTTACCCTTGCAATAGCTTGAAGTAAAGTATGTTCTTTTAAACTTCTAGTAATGTATAATACTTGATTATTTGGTGCATCAAAACCAGTTAATAATTTATCTACTACAATAATTATTTCAGGTTGTTCTTGCTTTTTGAACGCACTAATTACTGATTTTTCGTAATCTAATTGTTTTCCATATTTACCCATCATTGCTTTGTAAAACTTCAAGACTACATCTTCGTTTTCCTCAAAAGCATCTTCGTGATTTTCTCTTGTGTCGGGTGCAGAAATTAACACCTCACAACTTACTTTTCCTATTTCTTTTAAGTATTCTCGGTATTTTATTGCGCTGGTTTTATTGGGTGCTACTAATTGTCCTTTGAAACCAGTCCCTTGAATGTTTGCTTCAAAATGCTCGCTAATATCCCAAGCTCTTGCATAAATCACTTGGTCGGCTTTATTAATTTGATTGGTTGAACTGAATTTTCTTTTTAATGCAACTTTTCCATAAGGTGTTGCAGGTTCCGAAATTTTATCGAAATAGGTGTCTAATGGTTTATCATTTACCTCAATTAGATTGTGTCTTCCCTCATAAAGCAACGGTACTACAGCTTTATCTTCAACGGCATCCGTTATAGAATAAACATCAATTAGGCCTCCAAATTTATTGGCAGTACTTTTTTCTTTTTTCATTAAAGGAGTTCCTGTAAATGCTACAAAGCAGGCATTCGGGAAAACCTTTTGCATTTTTACATTAAACGTACCGTATTGGCTTCGATGTCCTTCATCAATTAACACAAAAATATTAGGAGAAGTAAATCCTTCTTTTGATTGATTTATAGCCGCTTCAAATTTATGTATCAGTGTGGTAATAACTGCGTCAGTAGGACTGTTGATTAATTCAACTAAATGCTTTCCAGTTTGTGCTTCGTCTACATCAACGTGACATTTTTGAAATGTTTCTGTAATTTGGGTATTTAAATCTATTCTATCAGTAACGAGAATTATTTTTGGATTTTTTATGTCTTTTTGAGTTGCAATCATTTGGGCTAACATTACCATTGTTAATGATTTTCCACTTCCTTGTGTGTGCCAAATCACACCACCAGTTCGTTTACCATTAGCATCGGCAACACTAATTTTTTTGAGCGTTTCTTTTATTGCAAAATATTGTTGGTATCTAGTTATTTTTTTAATACCATCGTCATAAACTATATAATTGAAAATCAAATCTAATATTCTTGATTTTTGGCATAAACTGAATACTAATTTATCTTGCTCTGTTACAATTATTTCTTCTTCTTCCAATTGATTGAAATAATATAATACACTGCTAAATCGTTGTTTGAAAATCGCTGTTCGTTCTGTATTAGGTAATTCGCTGTTTTTTAGCTGTCTAATTGCATCGCCATACTGTATTCCTTCTTCCTTGGTACGGAATACCTCTTTCCAGACACTCCAAAACTCTTTTTGTGTAGCTGTTGTGGCATATCTTGCCTCATTTACTGCTAAGGATAATACCATATTAGAATATTGGTATAATCCTCTTATTCCGTCCTCTAATTGGTTTCTTAAATGTTGTGATATTCCTTGTGTTACAGGATCTTTTATCACATTGCTTTTACATTCAATTACTACCATTGGAATTCCATTAATAAATAAAACAATATCTGGACGGTAGGTGTCGTTTCTTTCACTACGCAATACGGCAAACTCTTCGGTAACGTGGAATGTATTATTCTCTATGTTTTTCCAATCGATATATTGAAAAGAGAAACTTTTTTTATCATTTAGAATGGTTTGTTCCAAACTTTTACCCAAAGTTATTAAATCGTAAAATGCTTGATTTGCCTTTATAAAACCATCTTGTATCGGTAATTCTCGCAAGGCTATAATGGCGGAATTGATATTACTATCTGAAAAAGAAAACTCTTTGTCTTTGTATTGAATACTATTTATTTTTTCGAGTTGTTTTTTTAAAATAGGTTCCAGCAATACATTACTGGTTCTTCCGCCACGTAATTCCATTGCTTCGTCTGGTGACACATATTGATACCCCATTTTTATGAGTAACTGCAATGCCGGAATTTGACTAATATGATCTTCTATATACGATGGAATACTCATTAGGATTCTGTGTTTTTTGATTGATTGTACAATTCTCCCAATTCGTGTAATTTAGCTTGGAGTAGTTTTTTATCAATTAATTTTGTGGTGTACTCTGCTACTTTTGTTGGAGACAGTGAACGGCTCATTGCAATTTCTACAATTTCATCGTCTTTACTTTTACAAAGAATTATTCCAATACTCGGATTTTCGTGTGGCTGTTTATGATCCCTGTCGAGTGCTTCTAAATAGAAGTTCATTTTACCTAAATACTCCGGTTTGAAATCGGTAATTTTTAGTTCAAAAGCCACCAAACATTGTAATGATCTGTGATAGAATAATAAATCTACTTCATAATCTCTATTAGATACTTGTACTCTGTATTCTTCGCCAACAAAAGAAAAATTATTTCCAATTTCTAAAATAAATTTCTTTAAGTTTTTTACTATTGATTTTTGTAAATCACTTTCACTGAAATCATCACCTAATTCTAAAAACTCTAATGAATAAATGTCTTTTAAGTGCTCGTTTATTTTGGCTGGTAATTGTGTCACCAGTGGCGACACTTTTTTATTACTTAAGGCATAGCGTTCAAATAAACCACTATCGATTTGTCTTCTGACTTCTAATTTGCCCCATTTCTCTTTCGAAGCCATAATCAAGTAAAACAATTTTTCTTCTGGCAACTTACAGGCTGATAAAATCTCTAAATGAACTGACCAACTCAATTGTGTCTGCAATGCGGACACAATTGTTTTTTCGTCATTATCATTAGTGTTTTCTAATTGTGTCGCCAGTGGCGACACTTTTTCATTGTGTGCTTTTTGCAATTGAGTCAACGCAGTTGATACAAACTCAAAACTTAAATGTGTCGGCGGTGCTGACACATTTTTATTATTTTGATTTTCAATATTTAGACTAGTAATATTTTGAAATATAACATCAAATTCCGATCCTGGACAATAGGTTTCGTAAAACTGCTTCATACGGTATAAACCCCTACGATTAAAGGATTTTAATGTAGGAATTTCAGCTTGAATATAATCTGCCAATTGTTGTACTGTACCTTGTCCCCAATTACCTTGTGCCACTTTTTGGCTAACTGTTTTACCAATATTAAAGTATAATGTTACCAAAGCAGTATTGGTATATTGTCTAACTCTGCCTTGTGCTTGTTGTATTAGATTTACAATATTGCTAAATTCTGGATTTTGAATGTTGCTCATAAATTAACTATTTACAATTTCTATCACTTTTGTAAATCCATCATTAGCAGTATTTTGGTCATAAAGAAATAACGGCATATCTGCTTTCGGCATCCAAACTCTTCCTAATTCCACTGCTTTAGCTATAGGAATTGCAGGGAAAATATGGATTGGAGTTTGTGCATCATATTTAGCTTTTATTTGATTAAATAATTGTCTAATTGCAATACTAAAATCTTCTAAATGTTTTTTACTCTTTAAATAATCATTAAATGGATTATCTATTGTAAATGTAAAAACATCGCATTCTTCGCCTAAAACTTGAGTAATTCTATCATTAGTAATGGTAGCACTTAAAGAAATATTTAAAGCCACCGTTTTATGCTTTTTCACAGGTTCTATTAGTCTATATTTTACCTCTGTGGTATCATCATCTAAATTCCAAGTATTAGGATTGCGTACTTTTTGATGAATATTAGCCGTATAAATATCATTGATAAGTGTACCTAATTTTATAAGTAATGGAATTGGCGCAAAAGCAAAGACGGATAAATGCTTAATTTCTCCTTTTGCATAATTCTGGAATAATTTCCTATCGAATTGTGCTTCTAAATTTGCTATTTCAGTTGTCCAAAACGCACTGTCTCTATCTCTTTGTACACTATTGGATAAACTTAAATCAATAGTGTCAGCAATTGCTGGATAATAGGTTGGATAAAGAAATTGGCTTACTGTTTGGTAACTCATTTCTGGTGTAAACACCCCTACATTAGCTTTGTAAGTAAGTATATGGCTATACATATTTGGTGCAATAGCTGTAACATTCTCAATGCGCTCTTCGTGTTCTTTTTTCATATCCATTAATTCTGATACAGAAAAATGTATGCCGTTTTCAGCATCAATTCTTCTATGGCAACCATCACATAGTAGCATTAAATTTGATACCGCATTTGCTAAAATTGGAGATTGAATCACATCGCCTCTAGGTCCTGTCGATTTATCTCCAACAATGTGAGCAATATATGATTTATTAAAATCTCTTTTTGTAATTAAATCTTTGTATAATGATTGATTACAGCCTCTAAACTGACAACGCCCAGCAGATTTTACTAAAAGTTGATTTTTTATTTTAGGTGGAATAGATGTATTGCTCATTGCTTTTAATTATTGGTTTTTACTCTCACTTTTCCAGTTAATAACTGTTGCATCAATCCTTTTTTCTGTAATCGTAAGGTTTCTAATTTTTGTTCATACTGTCTTAATTCTGCATTTGCTGTATCTAGAATTTCAACGATTTCATTTTGTTTATCTATAGTGGCAGGTATTTTAATATGAATTTTATAAAGTTCTCGTGGTTGAATACGTTTTGAACCGGTACCAGTAGAAATATCTTCAAGTTTTTCAAAAAAATGCACTCTTGAAAAATAATATAAAATATAATTTATATTAAAATTTACATTTACATCAAAAGCAGGTATGTCCGAACTGCTTTCAAATCCATCTAACTCATTTGGGATAATACCGAACGCTCCTTTATGCAAATTTTGTTTACCATAAATAAATTGTCCAGCTTTTCTTAAATAATATGCAGTCGCCTCTTCTATTTCACTTCCTCTAACTCCTCTTTTCTCAATTCCTTTTAAATTCAATCTTACTGTAATTCTTTTATTTACATTTGAATTGATAGCAGGAATTTTACTTTCGACAAATATGTCTCCTAATTTTACTTTTAATTCCTCATTTTCAATTATCAATTTATTTAAAAGGCCTTTATTTCTAACTTTTAAATTATCAATAATCAATTTACAATAATCAATAGCTATATCCCAGATAGATAATACTGATGCTATTTTTTGTTGTTCTTTAATCGGAGGTAATAAACAAGGGATCTTACTCAAAGAATCCTTAGTAAGTTTATATCTACCTACACCTTGTCTAGTTAAGTAAGGTGTCAATTCTTTATGATTAAAATAATAGAAAAACCATTCTGTTAGATTCTCTATTCCTTCTATTATATGTGCATGGTTATTTACATTAAATTTTCCTTCCACCAATAAAGTCATTGGAAGCTCTTTCCATTTTAAAAAGTGATCCCCATCTTCTCCAATAAGTGCATATTTTCCCTCAATTCTATAATTGTCTATGTAGCCCTGAATCTTAGTGGGACCATAATATGGATACTCGCCTTTTATTTTATTTCTTTCATCCTGACTAATTGGCAATCTAAGATTATTACAAATCTTAAATGCTTCTCCTACAGGTTTTATGTACCAATCCACAGGAATGATGCCAATAGGACTATCCTTATAGTCGTTAGTTATTTGTTTAGCCATTACCTTTATCATCGTGTTATTATTCATAGTTAAATCCACCTTTATAATTTATAATCGGAGTAATCCATAAAAAAATATTTTATAAATCCTCATTTGATAACAAAATTTCTTTTTTTTACTGTTGATTTTATTTTCTAACAACTTTAATCATATATGCATTAATGCAACCTGTATTGGTTATTAAATCGCCATAATCTGCCTCTGGATCAAAGCTAAAATTACGAAATTCTTCCGCAGGAATATTGACAATACTTGTATCAATTAACTCAAATAATAACTCGGGATATATATATGCCATTTCTTCAAAATATTTTTGCCAATTTTTTTTTTCAAAAGAAGTTTTGTTATCAATTTGAATACTTGTCAAGGTAGAATTATCATTATCAAATCTTTTAAAAAAACAGGTAAAGCAAGCCTGAATGCTATTTATACCTATTTCGTCTTTTAGACTAACAGCTTGTGCCATTCTGTTTACATCTTTTCTGATTTTTTTATCTGATTGATTTATTGATTTAATCTCAATACCAATTAATGATTTTTGGGTTGTTCCCCATTCTCCAGAAAATCTACTATCACTAGTTAAAACTATGTCAATTCTTTTTGATTTACTATCTTCAGGCGAATGTTTTTTTCTTCCTATATATTTTTGATCAAAGACGCCTCCTTCAAAAATAAATAATGGAAATGCATTATTATAGAAGTCATTTAAGGAATATTCTAGATTAATATAAATATCATTTTGGAAACTAAATTTTTCTAAATTTTGAGCTACATTAACCACAATCAAATATTCGATTACCCTAGACTGTAAATCGGAATAATTTTGTGTAAAAAGTATATTTTGTTTGTATCCTTGAATTAATCCATCTTTGATTAATTCTTGCACATCTAAAACAATATTTTTTTTAATTCTTGTAGTTAGATTGCTAGTCATAGTGATTTTAGTTTCGTAATAAATCAATTAGATTTATAGGTTAATTATTTTTATTTGTCAGATGATTTCGGTGAATTTTTAATTGGATGTACTCCGCCACCTGTCCATTCTCCGGTACCTAACCAAATTTCGTAATGGTATAACCACTCATAAGCCCAAGGAATAATCGTTGTTGCTAACAACATTGATTTATTCCACTCACTCCCATCAGGATAATACAAACAGAGATGTTGTTTCTTTTGGTCATAACAATGGGGCAATTTTGATTCTCCTATTGCTAACTCAAGTTTAGGATTTAGAACGTAAATTTTAGGTGCACTTGTTGTTTTTGATGATCCTAATCTATTTCTTGATCCATTTATTTTATAAACTAATTTAATCTCATATTTAGCGCCTAAAGGAGAAGGTATAATAGTATGCGTCCAAGTTAGTTCTTGGTCGTGAAAAGTTGTTACCGTTGTATCTGGATACATCTTTTTTATATTGGCGACTTGAATTGCAATTGATACGTGATTATTCTTCTGAGCCATAAAAATTATGAGGTTTAATTGCACTTGTTCCTGTTGAAGTTAATCCAACTGCAGCATTAAAATTATTTATACCACCATCAGTCATTAATTTCGTTTTGTTTCCAATATTTGTAAATGCCTTTTTAACCGCATTTTCTCCAAATGATTCTGAAAGATTTCTGATAATATTATGCTGACCACTTTGTTGTCCAGCATTATTAATATCAAATTTCACCTTTTTCAACCAATCATTAAACTTTTTTTCTTTGGCTGGGGTATCTCTCCAACGGTCAGCAAAGTTTTCAGAAAGATTAACAGGATTACCCACAAATCTGTATGCTTCTCCAGTATCTTGGTCAATTGCATCTTCCACAAATAAGTGCATTCTATCAATTACTCCAACCAAAGCATCAAGGACATTGGTTTGTCCTTCATAAGCATAAGCCGCTAAAGTGGTAATAATTATTGATATTGGTTTTTCTTTATCATCCTTAAACATCATATCTCTATGACGCTTTAAAATTTGAACCACTCTCTGTAAAGGCAATCTTCTCTTTTGGAATTTAGGTACTGGTTTAATAGATTCGTTTAAAGAGAAAAGTTTGAGATTACTAGTTTCTGCTCTGTCGATAAACCATTTTGCATAACCAAAAGGATTACTTTGCAACCAATTATCAGGATCAGTTGCCACTTCATAGTTTAATAACTCTTTATCTGTTATTCTAATTGCCAAACTATCAAAATTAATGTTTCTAGATTCTGAAAAAAATTTGGTCAATACGACATTGTAGCCATTAGCAATAACAGCCGGCAGAATATCCATATGGTACTGGTCGTTATTTACCGAGTTTTCCCTGTACTTCAAAGTCCAGCATCTTCTTCCTTCTTCATCAAGAATAGATTCATATTTTTTATGAGCTTCTAACTGTTCCTTGACAATATCCTTTAAGTCTTTTTGTGTCCATTGAGGATTTTTACCTGTTAATTCACATACTAAATCAATGTCAATATCCTGACCATCTGTATAAGGCTGAATAGTTGTCCCAATTAAAAATGAGCCTTGAGGTTTTACACTTGGACTGTAAGGTTTTAATTTTGATTCATCACTACAAAGCCAATTACCAACCGCATTGTAACTGGTTACAGCTGCATTAAATTGACTTTCAGTTATGTCAAGAGTTTCTCCTAATTCGTCTAATATTTCGCTGAATTCTGTTTTCTGTTGTATTGTTAGCATATTATATTAAATTTAGGTCTTTCAAGTAGTTTTCCATTTGGTTTTCTACTTCGGTTAGTTGTTTTTTCAGTTCTGTAATATTGGTATGCGTGGCTTTAATATCTACTTCTTCCTCTTCTTCAAATGTGTCTACATAACGGGGAATATTAAGGTTATAATCGTTTTCGATAATATCCGCCATTGTAGCACGATAGCTGTATTTGTCTTCTACAGCAGCCCCTTTTTCGGTGGTTAGGGGTGTAGCAGCTTTAAAAGCCTTGAATGCTGTTACAATATGCTCGATGTCACTATCTCTTAATTTATTTTGATTTTTGTCATTCTCAAATTCACGACTGGCATCAATAAATAAAATGTCTTTATTGGTTCCTTTTCCTCTGTTAAAAATTAATATAGCGGCTGGAATTCCTGTGCCAAAAAATAGGTTAGCAGGCAAACCGATAACAGCCTCCAATAAATTTTCATCAATTAGTTTTTTACGGATTTGTCCTTCGCTACTGCTGCGAAACAATACGCCGTGTGGTACAATAACCCCAACTTTTCCAACGTCTTCGTATGTAGTTTCTATCATGTGACTGATAAAAGCATAATCTCCTTTGCTCTTTGGAGGAACGCCTCTGTGAAAACGGTTGAATTGGTCAGAAGCCGCTGTATCAGCTCCCCATTTGTCGAGTGAAAATGGTGGATTCGCTCCCACAATATGGAACTTCATCAGTTGATCATTTTCCAATAATTTTGGATTATTGATGGTATCTCCCCATTCTATAGTAGCACTGTCTTGTTCGTGCAAAAACATATTCATACGGCATAATGCCCAAGTGCTACCGTTATTTTCTTGACCGTAAAGTGAATAATTTTTACCTTCTATTTCATCAGCCATTTTAATCAACAAAGAACCCGACCCTGCAGTGGGATCACACATTCTATTGCCCGGTTGCGGATCCAATAGTTTCGCTAATAGCGTACTGACTTCACTTGGCGTATAGAATTCTCCTGATTTCTTGCCACTTTCTCCTGCAAATTTTGAGATTAGAAATTCATAACTATCTCCAATGATGTCGTTGTCTTTTAAATGTGATGGCTGTAAGTCTAATTGTGAAAAATCAACCAATAGGTTTTTCATAATAGCATTACGTTGTTTGGTTTGACCAAAAACTGTTTCAGAATTAAAAGAAATACTACGGAAAACCATTGCTAATTTAGAACGGTTGGCATCCTCTAGAGCTGTTAATCCGATGTCAATAATTTCACCAATGTTAGCTTCATTTCGATTTTGAAACAAGTAATCAAAATTGCTAATTTCCGGCAATATGAAACGCTCTCTTTGTAATTGGCGCTTTATCATTTCTTCATTATCGGGATATTTAATACGGTATTGTTCTACTTTGTCCTTCCAAACATCAGATAGATATTTTATAAACAATAGTGTCAATATATAATCCTTGTATTGTTCACTTCCCATTACTGGGCGTAAAGTATCGCAAGCCTTCCAAACAATATTATTGATTTCCTTTTGGGTTATTTTATTCTCTGCCATAGTGGTTATTTTTTGGAGCTATTCTTTTTTATTGTTGTTTATTAAATCATTTAAAGAAACAATATTGTTCTTTTCTAAATACGTACCTAAATGCATATCACTTCTTACATTCAAATCTATGTTATAATTTTGTTCGATAGTACCTATGTGTGTATCACTTCTTTTTTTTCTTAATTCTCCGTTGTCATTTCTACTTCTTTCTCCTCTCATTCCGGGAGCATCATTTTTTACTTTTGGCATCTTGTAATTATTTTATAATTGTTGAAATTGTTGTTTGAAATAACTTTTGTTTCTCTTTCATTATAGCATTGGTAAGCTCCATATCTTTCAGATATAGCTCTTGTAATGCCACCACTTTTTGCTGTTCTTCTAATGGTATTAGATTAAAAGTAAAGTCAGCTAATTCATTTTTACGAATAGATGGAATTGTACTTCCTGCACCTGATTGCTGAAAGTGCAATAAGTTTTTAGGAAGATTAAGTACTGAAACCAAATAAGCAGGAATAATTCTGGTTTTATCAGTTCGTAAAATAAAAAATATTGAAGAGGCAACCGCCTTACCAAGTTCTTCTTTATATAAGGTAGCAAAAAAGCGAAATCCTTTCGCAACGAAAAGAATATCTTCATTTTGCAATAAGTTAGCTACTGATTTTGGGTCTTCTTCCAAAAAGGTATCATTTTCTCCATTATATTGCCCCATTTCATTGAAATGTTTGGCCTGTAGATATGGAATAGTACCTTTTTTACTTGGTTGTCCGTAATACCCAAACTGAATATTTGCTATTTCTTTTAATTTAACTTCCATTGCATTATTTTTGTAATATTATTCATTTCTGACACAAATATACAAAAACAATTCAAATACACAAGTTTATTTTATTGTATAGTTATTCGTTTTTTTTTAAAACACACTGAATAATAAATATATTCTTATAAAAATTTTAAAAAACAAAGATTTAAAATCTCATAGACACCTCTTTTATTTGCTCTATATTTTTAATACTAACATTGAATTTATAGCTCCCTGGAATTTAAAAATCACATTTTCATTATAGAAAAGCTAAAAAAATTTTCTTAAAGCTTTCACTCGAAACGGACTAAAAGGGCAGCTAAGATAGTGACTTAAGCATGCCCCGTGCGCATAATGGCGGCGCTTCCCTTGCCACCCTTCGGGACTTATAGCACTTACCCATCCTTAAGCCACTTACATCTTGCTTTCTTTTTTCCCGTTTTTTCGTTTTGAAAACAATTTTTGTGGGAGCAGGATTAGAGAGAAACTAAAACAGTAGTAATCTTTAAATTTTAAAATTATGGAAATCACAGGACGATTAACAGCAGATGCATCAGTTCAAAAAGTGAACAATGACAAACAAGTGGTCAATTTCAGCATTGCCATAAATGACAATTACAAACCAAAAGGCAGTACCGAGCTAAAAGAAGTCGTAACCTATATCGAATGTTCGTATTGGTTAAATACTGCTACAGCGAAGTGGCTGAAAAAAGGAACACTCGTACAGCTCTTTGGGCGTATTGGCATGAATGTCTACAATAACAGCGAAGGCGTAGCGGTGGGCAGTTTGACCTTTCACACCAACAATATTAAAATTTTGGTTTTCCCAAAAAAAGTAGAAAGTACTGAGGCCAATACAGCAGTAAAGGAAAAGAAAGCAAAAAAAACAGCAGAAGTACCTTTTTAATAATAGTGTAATCACCTAAAATGTAACATCATGGCACACAATATAAATTACAGCGAGCAGTCAGGAAAACACAGTTTTTTCAGTACTAAACAAAAAGCATGGCACAATTTGGGACAGATTATTACCGATTACCCAACAAGCGCCGAGGCAATTGCGCACGCAGGTTTGGATTATGAAGTAGAAAAACGTAAAATTTTCACAACCAGTTCAGCCGAAATTATTTTGGATAAGCAAACCATTCCGAGTAAAATAGAGGTACCAAATTACTACAGTACGGTGCGCACCGATAATGATGCCGTACTCGGCGTGGTCGGAAAAGACTACCAAATCTTACAAAACAGGGATGCCTTTTCTTTTTTTGACAGCATAGTAGGCGGTGACGGTATCCTATACGAAACCGCAGGGGCACTCGGTAAAGGGGAACGCATTTTTATAACCGCTAAACTCCCTGATTATATCAGGGTTGGAAACGATGATTTGATTGAAAAATATCTTTTCCTGACCACTTCCCACGACGGAAGCGGAAGCATTACCGCAGCATTCACGCCCATACGAATTGTATGCAACAATACCCTTAATGCCGCTATGAACAATAAAACCAATACCGTTCGTATTCGTCATACCTCCAATGCCAAACAGCGTTTGGAACAGGCACATAAAGTAATGGGTATATCCGATATGTTATCGTCGCAGATGGAGAATATTTTTAACCATTGGACAAAAATCCGCATCACGGACAATGAAGTAAAAAAATTCATACAGTCCGCCCTTGTTCCGAGTAAAGAGGTGCTTAAAACCATACAAGATGGTAAGGAAGACGAACTCTCGACTTGTTTTACAAATATGGTCGATAGTGCTTTTGAATATGCCATGAGCGACCCGACACAGCTTATGGAAACCACTAAAGGAACTGTCTTTGGGGCATACAATTCTTTGACAGGCTATTTTCAGAATGTGAGAAATTATAAAGATGAAGAGGCTAAATTAACTTCCCTTTTGATGGGTGGAACAGCACAGATTCGCACACAGTCCGCTTTTAATCTTTGTTTGGATTTTGCCACTAAAGGTTCGGATGCCTTGATTCTTAATTAACCAATCAGGACAGGCAGTTCCTGCCTGTCCTTTTAAATCCTTAGATCATGATACAAATAGAAGATAAAAACGGAGAAAACGTTGAGGTTGCCAATTTAACCCAAGCCATTGAGCAGGCAGATTATTTCAGAAATTTTGCCCACAGCGACAAACTCTTTGAAAAGTTTGATAAAAAACAGCAAGCCTATTGGCAGGACATGTACGAAAAGTTAGTAGCAATTAGTGATTTAGATGTTGAACAAACTAAAGAGTAAAGCAATGGAAACCAATTTTTTTAAATCAATCCTCGCCTTGCAGGTAGCAGGTAATTGGAAAATAAACATAGCCAAAGAAGAGACAGACAAACTCATTGTATCAGTATTGTTTTTTAACGATGCCATTGGCGATGATGCCCGAAAAAAAGTACCGCCCATTTTGCTAAAAGGTACAGCCGAAGAACTCGACAGCGGATTTTTTCAGGCAATTGCAGAGCCTGTGCAAGATACAGCGAAGCTTTTTGCCAATATGGAGCAGTTCCTAAAAGAAAAAGAACAGGCAAAAGTGAGTTCCCAAATGGAAAAGGACAACATTCTTAAAAGGGATAAGGAAAAATCAGAATTGCAGAAACAGTACGAATCAGCCATGAAAAAAGCAGAGGAACTCGAAACGGCAGGTAAATTTAAGGAAGCGTGGATGAAAGTGCCACAGGCTGACCTGTATCCTGAATACAAGGACATCATTCACGCCCGCAAAGCCGAACTTTCCGACAAGTTCCCTGTTGACCTTTTCAATGACCCTAATACAGACGAACCATGTTAACAGCGACAACCTTAGAGCGCATCTTTATCTTCAGGGATAAAGAGCAGGAGATTTGCCTTGCCGACCCATCGCCATCATTCAGTCCTGAAGCGGTACTCAATTTTTATGCCCAGACCTATCCGATTTTAACCACGGCAACCATAGAAGGACCAAGTATAAACAACGATGCGGTGCAGTATAAATTTATATCACAAATCGGCACAAAAGGATAAACTATGAAAACGAAAATCATAACAGGTAGTATCCAACTGCCTAAAAACAAAAAGCTATGCAGACTATACAGACAGTTAGGGGAATTCGCAGAAAACACAAACCGATTACCCGATGCGCAGGAAGTAAAAAAGAACCCCAACAGCTCAGCTCCGCTCGAACTCCTGCCGATGGTTTTCTAAGGTATTCCTTTTTACCATTGTTCGAAAAAGGCAAAAAGTTACCCGACCAATTGCAGGTAGAAAATGATTTTTTCAATTCGCTTGCTATCCTGAAAAGGCTGTACGGTTTTGAAACAATAGATATTGTAAACAAATCCTATCCGTATAATATCCTCTTGGTATACGCAGACATTCAGAAACAGCTTATTAAAGCGGGGCAGGATATTCAGCTCAAAATAATACAGGATGATGATGGCACGGTAAAATTAGCAACGAATCACACCTATAACACAAGTAATACTTTGTATTATATTCCTGTATTGCCGTTATTCCGATTGTTACAAAACAGGAAACAGAAACAAACCGCAGAAGTATTGCTCTCTGTTTTTGCTTATCTCTATCATATTGCAGGAATTCCCTATTACAGGGAAGACAGCAGTTGTCTGTATTATCACTATGAATGTATGGAAGAATGGCTTTTAGAGGATTTACAGGATGAGGAGTCTGAATCGGGTAACAGCATGGTTTCAGAATTGAACAAGGCTGTTTATTATGGGGACATAATGCTCCGTAAAATTTACAATCCCTATCATTTGAAAGCCTTTGAGAAACGTATAGAAAATTATAAACCAAGCACCTCTTTTGAAAAGGACTGCCTGAGTGTTGGCAGACAAGCATTGGCATTACTTCGCGAATATCCAGGCGATACTATTTTCAGGAATACTTCCACTCGGGAATTTGACAGTGAAGAAGGGATTATAAGGGCAGAGCAGTATATTTCTTTTATAGCAGACACCGATGGAGCACTTTATGAGAATATTGCACGGGTTGTCAATGACGAATTTAATGAATGCTCCCAAATGGAAGAACCCACAGTACTGCAAATCTATGATACCCAAAACGAGCTGTCCAATACGGTGCTTGATTTTGAGTACCGATTATTTCCACTCCTAAATGATTTATGCACCATTTTAAACAATATGCCATGAAAGATATAACCACCGCATTTGGAACATTGTACAATCCTGTAAAAGCCTTTGTCGTCTATCAGAAAAATTCCGCTGAAAAATCCATTTATGTGGAAGCCTATGACATGGATAAAAATGGCTGTCCAATTAATGCCCATCCCTTAAGCCTTAGGGAAAGCACACAGCTTGCGGGTGCCTTGGACACTTCGGAAGAACTGACACGCAGATTCTTAAAACCATCGGGACTGCTTCCCAAAAATATACTGTATCTAAATCCGGAGCAGGGTGGTTATGTCATTTGGTACACGCCTGCTCAAAAAGTTGATTTGTTTTTCGTGGAGGGTTTAGGCATTGCAAACGGCAAAGCATCCGTACCGCCATTGTTATGGAAAGCTTCAAAAAATACCTTATCCATTTATGCAATGGACACCCAAATAGAAATAAACGAACAGACTGCCCTTTACCATGCCCCTTTTTGTAATGTGTATAAAGACGGTAAGGTCTGCCTCGGTACAGTATCAGTTAACATACAGGCAGATTGTCTCTTGGAAGAATTCATTTCGCTTTGGGAACAGTATTTTTTCAACAGCTATTTCAGTCACGTGATTGGAAATACAAGTCCTGTAAAAGGAAACATTATTCAGCTTTGGCAGAAACTTGTGGGTCGTTCAAAGACATTCCCCCTGAAATCCTTACTTAAAAATGGTTTAACAATTAAAAATCTATTATCATGAACTCACTCAAACCCATGCATTATACAGCTAATTACCTGATAAATCCTACCAATCCCATTACGGTAAACCTCATTGGCGCAGGAGGAACGGGAAGCAGGATGCTGACAGAACTAGCAAGAATCAATCACAGCCTTATCGCTTTGGGTCATGCAGGATTACACGTCAATTTATTTGATGATGATGTGGTAACCACAGCCAATCAGGGCAGACAGCTTTTTGCAGATGCTGAGGTAGGACTTCCCAAAGCCGTAGCGCTTATCAATCGCACCAACCGCTTTTTTGGAACGAATTGGAAAGCCTTAACCGAACAGTTTAGTACCAACAATCTGAAATCCCTGCCCAATGGTGGCAGGGCAAATATTTACGTCAGTTGCGTGGATACCGTAACGGCACGTTTTGATATTGCATCTTTCTTAAAACAGGCTATAGAAAATAGTAATTTTGAACGTTCCAAATCACTCTATTGGCTCGACATCGGAAATTCCCAAAATACAGGGCAAGCCATATTGTCCACTATAGGAGAAATCAAACAGCCGAATTCCAAACTGTACAGGACAGTATCCCATCTTCCGATGGTAACAGATGAATTTAAGGAACTGCTCGAATTGCAGATGGATAATAATGAGCCGAGTTGTTCCCTTGCAGAAGCACTAGAAAAACAGGATTTGTTTATTAATGCTGCACTTGCCAGTATGGGGGCATCACTTTTATGGAAGCTGTTCCGTGAGGGCATGACTGCCCAAAGGGGATTTTTTCTGAATCTTGGCACTTTAAGGTTAGAACCTGTAATGGTGGGCTGAAAAGCCGCCGCCCCGCAATTGGTCTTCCTTTGGTCGGCAATTGCGGGGCGCTTTAAAACGGAACAACATCGTTAGCTCTATTGCTCATTACCCAATCGCAATACAGCTGACGATGTTTGCGTTTTATTGTTTTTGAACAATTTTTTTATATTTTTAGATTCTAAATGCTGACCCCATGCTATACTTTTGCAAGTAGTTTACAAAAAAGTAAAATAGTGCACAAAACCAGTGTGTTGACAAACAATAATTTTGTAAAAATAGAAAATGGAATATTGCGGTAATAATATTAAAAAATTAAAGTTTACACCGAAGTCCTAAATTTAAGTTCAGTTTTTCTATTGATTTTTTTGTAAAATCGAACATTTATACTTCGATTTTCCTACCGAACGCAAAGCCTAAAAAACGTCAGCAGCAAATAAATTGGGAAGAATATTGGCAAAATCATGATAATTATACTATAGACGCTGATTTTAATCCACAAAAGAAATTGAAGATATATATATATATGATATTCAGGCCAGCAGGAATTTTCGATCGTTTTTTTTTAACGCTGTTCCAGTCCATTTCAAAAATTTTCTGCAGCAGATTTTTCAATCCTTGAAAAGTACTCGGTTTAACAGCATAAAGGTCAGCACCAAGTTCGAAGGATAGTTCAATATTGTCAGGATTTTTGCTGGTGGAGAGCATGACAATCTTCACTTTTTTCAGATCGCCTTTCGCACTTCGGATTTCTTCAAGGCAGTCAAAACCACTTTTGCCCGGCATATTAATATCAAGGAAAATAATTTCAGGAAGCTGCTTTACAGCCTGTGAAAGCATATCGAGAAGCTGTATCCCATCCTCAGCAGCCGTTACAGCAGCAGGAAGCTTTAAATCCAGCACCGCATCAAAAAATAACATTCTGTCGTCTTCATCATCATCTGCTAAATAAATGATCTTTTGTAAGTTTTGCTGTTCTAACATGATTTCTCATTTTTAATTACAGTTCAAAATTGGATATAAACTGCAGGTGTTATCAAAAAAACATTTAGCCTCTGTCAATCCTCAAGCGATCGATTACATTCGTGGAACATCTAGCTTGTAAAAGTAAGTATTTTTACCTAAAAAATCACTTTTAAAATGTTATAAAAACATTCATAAAGTAAAAAACTGGTTCTGTCGCATCTGAGAATAACTTTTGTCTTTGGAATTTAAACCCATCGAAAAATGAACACGAAAGGTCATTGCTATCCGAAGTCTATTATATTGCAGGCAGTATATTTTAAGCTTAGGCTGACATTAAGCTATCGGGATGTTGAAGAGATCATGAAAATGCGAGGAGTTCATGTTGATCATGCTGGCATTCAGCGCTGGGTATAAGTTTGCATCGTTAGTAGAGATGCAAATGAAAAAACGCAAAGTACAAGTTGGCAGTAGTTGAAGAATGGACGAGACTTATATTAAGATTAAAGGGCAATGGTGTTATTTTATATAGGGCTGATAGGTCTGGCAATACAGTCGATTTCTTATTAACTAAGAGGAGGCAGAGGATGAGTGCCCAGTCATTTCTAATTAAAGTACTAAAGCTGATTATATTGAAATCGAAAAGGAAGCAAGCATTTTTATATTCGAAAACAATAGTAATTTCATCCTTTAAGATTTCAAAAAAGCCCAGCCAATTAGAAGTTGTCGAATCTGAAGGTCAAGGAAGCAGCTCGGTTGAGGATAGGGCTTTGAAATAACAAATAAAAAGATCGGAGATACATTAATCTTACATTATTTCCCCAGACAATCTACTCCTGTAGGAGTATTAAAATTTGGTACTGAATATAAATTTTTCAAATAAATGGCAAATCAATTTTACAGCTCCCCATTATTTTTCTTCACCGGCTATCATCTCGAGCTTAGCTACAATTCTGGCAAGACTATTCTCTAACGAAATTTTGCCGTCACGCCATTCTTTTTTATAAGAATGTCGAGTAATTTGCAGTATAAATTCATTTGTATGGACATATTGGGCAGAATCCTGAAAAACTTCAGGTGTTATCCTTTTTAAAGCTTCCCTAAGATAAATATCGATAGCAATACCATTTTTCATAAAAATAGTACCTGTTTTATTACTGCTTTTTTCAAACTTGTGTCCCCTGTATTGCAGCAGCTTAATAAAAGCATCCATAAATAATAAAGCCCTGGGTATATTTTGAGGAGTTACGTTTATATCAAGAACTTTGGAAAAATTTTTACTTGGGTTCGAAGGGTTTTGCTTATTGCTCCAATATGTTTTGGTATTTAATATTAATTTACATGGCTTGGTAAGTTTATTCGGAACAGCCAAAGGTGCATTGGGATCACTTTCTATACTTTTGATCAAGTCAAGTAAAGGTGTTGTTTTAGAGGTACTCCTTAATTGAATTTCATATGTCTTTTTTAAAATTCCGATTGGGTCGTTTTCACTGTTATATTCTGATAGTTCAGGTACATTACTTCTTTTGTAATTGGGCTTTAGCCAATAATTACTGTTAGGTAAAGGAATCTTGAGTTTGTGGCAGGCATTTTTTATTCCCATACTGGAAATACCATAATCCTTCTTTATTTGAGCGATAGAGAATTTCCAAACCAGGTTGTAAAGTTCTAATCGGGTAAAAAAAACTTTCTCCATAAATTAATAAAATAATTACAAGTTGCGCTAAAAGTTTAAAAACCGGAAAATTCACCACCCGTACCATAATTGATACAGATGATGAATTTTTTAGAATTAACCTTATTCTACTCCGCCGCCAAGGGCGCGGTATAAATTTATTGCCGCATTTAATTTTTCTAATTTTATAGCAACCACATCAAGCTCATTTTGAAGTGCACTGTTTTGAGCAGTTATTACCTCCAGATAATTGGCCATTCCGCTTTTGTACAGCAGATTGGCATCTGTAGTGGCTTTTTCCAGAGAAACGGCCTTTTCAGTGGCTAGATTCATGCGCTCATCTGCATATTTTACTTTTGACATCGCATCGGATACTTCACCAACAGCTACAATAAAAGACTGTTTGAACTGAACAACCGCCTTTTCCTGTTCCAGAACCGCAATCTCATAAGCCGTTCTCAACTGGCGTTTTTTGAAAATGGGCTGTACCAGATTAGCCGCTATGGTTTTAGTCACAGAACCCGGAAAATTAAACCAGGTATCAAATTCAAAAGAGCTGATTCCAATTGAAGGACTCAGGCTCAGCGTTGGATACATCGTGGCTTTTGCCAGTCCGGTTTTAGCATTGGCAGACATAACGGCATATTCAGCAGCTTTAACATCGGGTCTTCGGCTTAAAAGTGAAGCAGGTACTCCTGTGGATAAAACAACATTAAATTCGGCGGCGTTAAGATTTCCTGAGCGTGCAATACTATTAGGATATTCACCGCATAAAATTTGCAGGGCATTTTCCTGAACCGCTATATTTGCCTTTGCCAAAGGAACCAGCAATTCTGCTGTTTTCTTTTGGGCCTCAGTCTGATACAGTGCCAGTGAGCTGATGGCTCCCGAATTATACTGCAATTGCATCATGTTGAGGGTACTAGTACTCAAATCGATATTTTTCTGCGCAATTTTAAGCTGCTCGTCGAGTCCTAAAAGGTTATAATAAGACTGTGCCACCTGAACAATTATTCTGGTTTTAAGTGCCGAAAGATTCTCCTTCTGGGCAAAATAACCAGCCTTGGCATCTCTTTTCTGCATTGCTGCTTTACCCCAGATATCAGCTTCCCAGGACATTCTGAGATTGGCACTGTAATCGTCTATGTAATCTTTACTTGTAAATTGCGCACTTAAAGATCCGTTAAGTGAATTTTTAGACTGATAACTGCGGCTTGCTCCTGCATCAAAATCAAGCGTTGGCAGTAAAGTTAATTTTGCCTGTTTGTAAGTCAGATCGAGCTGTTCCATGCTTTTCATGGCAATAAGCACCTCGTTATTTTTAACGAGGGCTTTTTCAATAAGATCAACAAGCAGAGGATCTTTATAATAATTTTTCCAGGGAAGCAGAATAGTATCCCCCGTTACTGTTACTTCTTCACGATATTTTTCGGGAGCCTTTAAATCGGTGCGGGTATATTTCTTCCCTACCACGCAGGATGTTAACAAAACACCTGCAAATAAAGAAACTCCAATAGTATATAATGCTCTCATTATTCTTCTTTTATAGTTTGAATTACAATTTTCTTACCTGATACTTTTTCCTGTAAGTATTGGAAGAGTATAAAAAGCAGTGGAATGACAAAAACTCCCAGAACCACTCCGCTGAACATTCCAATAGCAGCACTTACACTAATTGAACGGTTTCCTACTGCGGTTCCTCCATGGGCAAACATTAACGGAATCATCCCTACAATAAAAGCAAGGGAGGTCATGATAATAGGTCTTAATCTTGACCTTGCACCTTCTATAGCTGCCTCGGCTATGGATAATCCTGCGTAGCGCCTCTGAAGGGCAAATTCTACAATAAGAATGGCATTTTTAGCCAATAATCCCACCAGCATGATTAATCCGACCTGAACATAAATGTTATTATCCAATCCTACTGCTTTAACTCCTGCAAATGCACCCAAAATTCCTGTTGGGATAGAAAGTAATACGGCAAGAGGCAGCAGGTAACTTTCGTACTGCGCAGCCAGTAAAAAGAAAACAAAAAGAAGACATAGTCCAAATATGGCTATCGTCTGATTTCCTCCCATTTTTTCTTCAAGGCTCAATCCTGTCCACTCATAGCTGTAATCAGACGGAAGTTTATTCAGTACTGTTTCAAGGTTCCCCATGATTTGTCCGTTACTGAATCCCGGCAGCGCCACTGCTGTAATATTAACCGAATTATAAAGATTGTAACGGTTTACCGATTCAGGACCATATACTTTACGGAGTTTAACAAGGGATTTTACAGGAACCATTTCCTTTTTGGCATTTCGAACAAATATTTCGTTGAAAGCTTCCTGATCTGTCCTGAAAACTCCATCCGCTTTTACATTTACCCTGTAAAACTTTCCAAATCTCGAAAAATCTGCCGACTGATCACCAGCAAAATAAGTCTGGATATTACCTAGGAGCTCTCGCACATTTACCCCCATCTGAGCAGCCTTTTCTTCATCTACTTCCAGCTCTAACTGTGGATAATCTGCTCTAAAAGTCGTATAGGCATACTGTACGCCGGGCTGCTGCATAATTTCACCGATCACTTTATCTGCCATCGCTTTTAATGTTGCCGGATCACGCGCCGTCCTGTCCTGAAGCACTATTTCGGCACCGCTTGTTACACCAAAACCTTCTACCGGAGGCATTCTCAGTACCATGATAGAACCTTCTTTTATAACAGACAATTTACCGCTCACCAGATTCAGTACTTCGTCAATATCTTTTACTGCTCCTCTGTCTTTTTTAGGTTTTAGTTTTATAAATCCTAATCCGTAAGCGGTACTGGCACTATTACTTAAAATATTAAAACCTGTAATACTGGTATTGACATCAATAGCCTCCACGCCGGCTAGCTCTTTTTCCATTTTCTGTACTACCGCTGTTGTACGGTCCAAAGCTGTACCGGGCGGCATTGACAAGCTGTAAAGCATAAATCCGTCATCTTCCATTGGAACGAAACTTTTTGGAGTGGAAATCATCATCACGACAGCTATGGCACTAATTGTTAAAACTAATCCTGCGGCAAGCCATTTTCTGCCAATAAGAAAACGGACTCCCTTAATGTACCTGCCCGTTAAATTGTTGAAACTTGTATTGAAGCCTATGAAAAAACGCTCTTTAAATCCTGTTTTGTGGTGATCTGCATGCTCTTTACCGCTATGGTTATTCTTCAAAAGAAGGGCGCACAATGCTGGTGTAAGCGTAAGTGCATTTACAGCTGAAATAATAATGGCAATAGCCAGTGTATAGGCAAACTGCTTGTAGAAAATCCCTGAGGATCCTGTCATAAAACCAATCGGGATAAACACCGCAGACATTACAAGGGTAATAGAAATAACAGCTCCCGTGATTTCCGCCATAGCACTGTGGGTAGCTTCCTTGGCCGTAAGGCTCGAATCTTCTTCCATTTTACTGTGAACGGCTTCGACCACAACAATAGCATCATCGACGACAATACCAATGGCCAGAACCAAAGCAAAAAGCGTCAGGATGTTAATAGTAAATCCAAAAACAAGCAGGAAGAAAAACGTTCCTATGATAGCAACCGGAACGGCAATAGCCGGAATAATGGTAGAACGAATATCCTGAAGAAATATAAACACCACAATAAAAACCAGAATAAAGGCTTCCAACAAAGTAGATTTAACCTGCCCTGTTGCTTCATCTAGTCTTTCTTTGGTACTCATTACATTAGTGTACTTAATACCGGGAGGAAAAGACTTGGACAATCGCTCCACTTCTTTATTAATACCGATTTCGATATCATTTGCATTCGAACCCGATGTCTGCAAAATGGCCATCGTAACGGCATTCTTTGAATTCGATTTGTTTTCACCACTGTAGGAGATCGAACCAAATTCTACCCTGGCGATATCTTTAAGTCTTAAAATATTGTTTCCTTCGGCTTTAACAACAATATTTTCATATTGCTCCGGTTTGTTTTTCTTTCCTTTATATCTGATAACATATTCTAAAGCTGCTCTTGATTCTTCTCCCAATTTTCCGGGAGCCGATTCCAAACTCTGGTCTGCAATAGCCTGAGTGACATCTGAGGGTACAAGTCCTGCATTGGCCATTTTACGCGGATCCAGCCATACACGCATTGAATAATCTTTCTGCCCGAAAATTTGTACCTGACCTACTCCCGGAACACGTTTAATCTGCGGAACCAAATTGATATTGGCATAATTCTGCAAAAATAACTCATCATATTTTTTGTTGTCTTCAGTATAAAGATTGAAAATAACAATCATACTGTTTTGCTGCTTGGAGGTTGTAAGTCCCATTCTGATCACTTCCTGGGGAAGTTTTGGTGTAGCCTGCTGCACCCTGTTCTGCACATTTACTGCAGCCTGATCCGGATCTACTCCCTGTTTGAAAATAATGCTGATAGAAAAAGATCCATCATTACTGGCAGTAGATTTTATATACTGCATATTCTCAACCCCGTTAATTTGTTCTTCAAGCGGTGTTACCACAGAACGAATAACCGTTTCACTGTTACCTCCAGGGTAAGAACCGCTTACCATTACCGTTGGAGGCGAAATATCGGGAAATCTTGTTACCGATAATCTTGTAAGACCTATGATACCCAATATCACCAATACAATGGAGATAACCGTAGCCAATACAGGCCTGTCTATTATTTTTTTTAACATGGAAATGTTATTTATATTAAAACCAAAAAATTACTTAGTACTTACTGCTTTTGAAGCCGTCTTTGGAACTACTTCCATACTGTCATAAAGTACATCGATGCTGTTCAAGGCAATCTTATCACCGGCTTTTACACCGCTTTTTACAAAATAATTTGTACCTGCGCTGCCTGCTATTTCAATTGGGACCATCGCTACCTTGTTGCCTTGTTTTAAGACATAAACAAAGAATTTATCCTGTATATCCTTCACACTCGCCATTGGAATTGTAACTACCGAAGACAAACTGTTGTTCAATATAATTCTTGCAGAACCTCCCGAGCGCAATTGCTTTTTTGGATTTGGGAATACTGCTTTTAATGAAATAGTACCTGTTGTACGATCAATATTTCCACTGGCTACTTCAAGTTTTCCATGCTGCTCATACAAACTGCCGTCTGCCATAATTAAACTTACGGTTTGATTTGATTTTGAATCTTTCGCAAAAGACAAATAATCAGATTCACTCAAAGAGAAATAAACAAAAACGGTATTAATATCAGAAAGAATCGTTAGAGGAACTGCATCTGCAGGGGTAACCAGATTCCCTACACGATTAGGAATCCTGCTGATGTAACCGCTTACCGGGGCTTTGATTAAAGAAAAATCAGCGTTAAGCTGTGAAGATCCTAAGGCTGCTTTTGCTTGGGAAACCTGTGCTGATACTGCTTCGTAATTGGCCTGTGCTGTTTTTAACTGCATGTCCGAAAATACTTTTCCCTCTACAAGCGGTTTTATTTTTTCAACCTCCAGCTTGGCGTTTGCCAGGTTTGCCAAAGCATTTTTATAAGCCGCACGGCTGTTGTTAACCTGCTCTGCAAATACATCAGCCTTGATTTTAAACAAGGACTGGCCTTTGTTTACATACTCGCCTTCTTTGACATAGATGGCTTCCAGATAACCTGAAACCTGGGCTTTTATATCAACATTGACTGTACCTTCAATACTGCCCGGATATTTTTTTTCTACTTCACCCGTAGATGATGAAGCCTGAAAAAAATCAACTTCAGGTTTTGGGGCTGCAAAAGCTTCAGCGCCAGGTCCGCCTTTACCACATGAAGAAAAGCTGATGATAATCAATAAAACTACCCCTGCGCAGAGTGCTTTATACTTTTGAGAAAACTGTTTTGTCATTTTTTTCATTTTAGTGAATACATAGAATTTGACGGCAAAAGAACAACTCAAAACATCTTTTAATCTGCAGAATTTTACCCAAACGTATATTTTTGGCACTGAAACGAACAATTTGACAACCGAGAAAATCAGGTGGCAGTAGTAAATGAAAAGGATAATTGCAAAATTTCAACTGCAGGTTTTGTATATGGCCACAGCCTTTTTTTTACCACGCAGCACTGTTGGTTCTATGGAAGTGAATTGCTCCTTTTCAAAAGAAGATAATTGTTCGAAAAAAGATTGTGTGATAAGGAGATCCGCCTGATATAAATTGCATAAATCACGAACGCGGGCTGCTGTACTGAGCACATCTCCGTGGTAGGCAATCTCGGTCTTTATTTGTCCAATCTCAGCAACCGTTACCAGCCCCTCGTTAATCGAGGCTTTGAACCTGGGAACCAAACCAAATCTATCCTGATAAAAATCTTTCTTATCTAATAGTCTGCCGGCAAAAGCTTCATAGAGTTTTATACATTGCCGCCTTTTAAAGCCATGCGTGACTTTCCATGTTATTACGGCTTCATCACCCACATACTGATAGACTTCCGCTTCATGCTCATGTAATATTTCTGATAGATCCGTAAAACATTCCTGCAGTAAAAGACTGTAATTGTAATGTCCTGCCTCTTCAGCTGCCGTTACGGACGCATACATATCCAAAAACATAAAAACCCTGTACTCCACAACCGGAATCCTATAATGACCGTATAAAAGACTTTTGAAATAACTATTTCCCAGCCTTCGGCGAAAAGCCTGCAAAAGTGTAATAAAGATGTGAACCAGCAGACAGTAAAAAGTAAAACATACCAGCCATTTTGCATTGACCTGCAGAGCAAATAAATTATTAATAGTAATATAATGTATTTTATTAAGTTCAATAACAATGAGCAGCGCTGCAAAACTCACCACTATAAACAAAAAACTCCGGAGAATTGAAGTAAGCAGTATGCCGTAACGGTAAAAAAAACGAGGATAGACATATTGCTGCAAAAGAAAAAGATTGGTGCCCATAAAGACCCCTACATATAAAGCTCCGGTAAGTTCCGATATTAAAAAATCCTTGACATTAAACCCATGATCAAGAAAATAAGAATCATCAATCATGCTGTAGGTCATAAAAATATAGAAAATAAATGCCCCTACCCAAAGCATTATAATCTGTACGTAGTCTCTGAGTTTTAATAGTGTTTTTAAAGAATATTTCATTCTGTACAATTTTGATGCAATCCGAACAAAAAAATACAGGTTCGAAAAACGATATGCAGCAAAATTAAAACACGATCTGTCTTAAATTGAAATAAGTATCACCCAAACGGTTATTAAAGGAACCCAATAGTATATTATACCATCTAAGATGAATCTTAAGAGATAGGCTAACGATCCATCCACTGCTTAAAAAGCGATGCTTTTTCCCTGCTGATAATCACCTCGGCCTCAGGATTTTCTTTAAGCCTTATTTTAAGCTTGGCATTAAAATAGTTGGCTATTGATTTAATACTTTCCGCACGGATGAAAAACTGCCTGTTGGCCCTGAAAAAAATGTCGGGATCAAGTTCTAACTCCAGCTCCTCCATGGTTTGACTAATGGGTATTGCGATGCCGCTTTTGAGAAACAGGTGTGAGGTTTTAAACTCTGAATAGATATAATCAATATCAGCAACATCAACACTTTTATAACCATCACGGAAACTTACCAGAAAACGTAGTCGAAATGAAGGCTTATTGATGAAACTTTTAAGAATTCCGGCAATATCATCGGTCCTATTGCTGCCTTTTGACAGGGTTCTGAATTTCAGCAGTGCCTGTTCGAGTTCATTTTTCTCGATGGGCTTCATGATATAATCGATACTGTTTACTTTAAAAGCTCTTACCGCATATTCATCATAAGCGGTAGTGAATATTACGGGACAGGTAATTTTTACTTCCTCAAAAATCGAAAAACTGATACCATCGGCAAGCCGTATATCCATCGTTATCAAATCGGGCATATCATGCGAATTGAGCCAGTTCACAGCGCCCTTCACAGTGTCAATTATTTCCAGGATTTCACAATCAGGTTCCAGTTCTTCCAACAGCCTCTTAAGACGGTTGGCATTGATACTTTCATCTTCTATAATTAAAATTTTCATAATATTAAATTAAGGGCAGACGCACACAATAAAAACCATTAGAATTCGAGAAAACAGGCATGCGGTCAAACAAAATTTTATACCTAAACTCAATATTTTTGTTACCGACTCCCATAGAAGTAAAGTTTTTACCTGATGTTGGCTGCAGGTTATTACGTACCACCAGATCTCCAAGATCCGAATAAATAGAGATAATCAGGGGATGGGTTATTGTCGCACTATTATGTTTCACCGCATTTTCAACCAGCAGCTGTAATGTTAATGGAGGCAGATGAAGATCAAGGCAAGCCATATCTATCTGCAGTTTTAATGCTACTTTTTCACCCAGTCGTTTTTTTAAAAGATAAAAATACGCATTTAGAAATTCAATTTCCTCCCTTACAGTGATGGTATCTTTATCCAGATTTGAAATCATATAACGATACACCCGTGTTATGTTCTCCAGGAATGAAGCGGCTGATTGCTGGTCTTCATGAATTAATTCTGTAAGGGTACTGAAATTGTTAAAGATAAAATGAGGATCAAGCTGGAGTTTTAACGATTCTAATTCTGATCTGGTTACTGCTTCCTGCAATTGAGAGGTTTTAATTTTGAGCTCCGCTGCTTCCTCAGAAGTGATACGCCAGCGGTTTAGTAAAAAGATACCCGTGTGAATAAAACTGATAAAGAGGGACAATATCGCAGCCATTAAATTGGACTGCCATATTACAAGAAGTTCACTTTGCTTAAGGGCTGTCCAGGGATATAAAAATTCCCATAAATAAGAAAATAAATAATTCAACAGAATGTTACCGGCAATAATAAATAAGAATTGTGCAAAAGCCCTGAAAATAGGTTTTTGTTCCCAGCTGATCCAATAATTAAGGCTCCGTCCCACAAAGAGACTAAGCTCGGTAAGAACAGCACAATACAATAGTATTACAAAAATATCAATAGTCCAGTCTAAAGCCAGCAACGAATCTTCACCAATTTCCCTATAGGGATCCATAAAAAAATAAGATGAAAGATACAGCATAAAAACTACAGGTATAACTATAATTCTATAATACTTATAGAAAAAATTCGTTTTAATCACCTGGTTTTGAACATTTGAATTCATAAATTATTGTATAATAGCAGTAATTATAAGTTTAAATACAGACAAAGGTAAAAAAAACAGCCGGTCTGTTTCCCTTTAAATATTTTTGTCAGATTCTGGACAAAGAAAATATATCCTTCCGCTATAAAGGCAGTCCTCAGATTTGTCACTATTCTTTCCTTGCTCCGGCAGTAAATTCAACGCACCAAGGCATGCTCAAGTTTTTTGGTGGTCTTAGATTCTTTCAAAGTCTTATGTTTTCTCATCACTCCCCATTTAATACAGGTCGCCCCCCAGGAAAAACCCGCTCCAAAAGTAGTCACTAATATATTTTGTCCCTCTTTAAAATCGTCTTTAAAATCCCACAAGCAAAGCGGAATGGTTGCCGATGTGGTATTCCCGTATTTTTCAATATTCACCTTAACCTTTTCAGCAGCAATGTTTAAATTTTCGCTAACAGCATTAATAATTCTTATATTGGCCTGATGCGGTACTATCCAGTCAATATCATTAATAGTAAGGTCATTACTGGCCAGAACATCGGCCGAAACACTGCTCATCGATTCAATAGCTTTTTTAAACACCAACGAGCCTTCCTGCTGGATATAATGCCTGCGGTGTAAAAGACTCTGCATACTGGCCGGAAATTTTGACCCTCCTGCAGGCACAAATAAAGAAGAGGTGCCGCTGCCGTCTGTGCGTAAAATACTTTTCATCATACCGTAATTTAAATCTGTTTTTTCTAAAAAAACTGCCCCGGCACCATCACCAAAAAGTATACAGGTATTGCGGTCTTCATAATCAACAATTGAACTCATTTTATCAGCACCAGCTACAATAATCTTTTGATAACGTCCGCTTTCAATCAGACTTGCTGCCATTTCCAGAGCGTATAAAAAACCACTGCAGGCAGCATTAAGATCCAGTCCAAAAGCATTTACAAGTCCGCTTTTCTCACATACTTTGCTTGCTGTTGGCGCCAGGATATGATCCGGTGTAGATGTAGCGAGGATCAGACAATCGATTTCATCCGGATCAACTTCATAATTCTTAATTAGATTGCCAATAGCTGCGCAGGCAAGATCTGAAGTGCATTGGTCTTTACCCTGTGCCACTCTTCTCTCTTTTATACCCGTTCTCTTTTCAATCCAATCCTCCGTGGTCTCTACCATTTTGGAAATTGTTGTATTATTTAAGACTGAAGTGGGTACAAAACCTCCTATAGCTGTAATTGTTGCATTCATTTTTTTTATTTTTTATTTTTTTTAATTCAATACTTCAAATAGTAACCGATAACATGACCTTTTTTACAAATAAATACTTCTTATCTTCTTCTTACGCGGTTTTGTAATATATTGGTCAAGGCTAAAAAAAGTGCAGAGAAAGGCTGGAGCAGGAAATAGTACAAGAAAAGAAGATGCTGAAATAATGGTCCCCGATAAAATTAATTCCTGATAAGAAACAGAACCCACGGCCGCAGTGAAATAAACTGATGATAACATAACAAATATCAATACGCAGGCTGCGGAAAATACAACATATAAAGACTTTGCAGTAGCATTCAATATACCGTCCTTAATCATTGAAGACTTCCTGAAATAGTGGATTGCAGTGTCGGTTTGAAAATAAATCCCAATTACTGTTACGGCAATGCTGCATAAAAAAGTGGCATCCATTATCAATTTACAATTCCATGATATCGCCTTACATACAGCACTTATGAAAAGGAAGTTAAGTATTATAGCCAAAACCGGAGCCAATGCCAGAACATAGCTCTGGTATCGTAAGACTACTAAAAGAAAATATAATACCGCAGCAGTTAAAATAATAATACCCGAATTACCTTCAGAAATAATATCTAAAAAATAGGGAATAAAGAGTGAAATCAATATCAAAGCCAATAATGTTATGGAAAAATAAATAATCTTATTGTAGATGATTGGACTTACAATCCATGCTAAAACAGTAGCAGTCTGTTCAATACGTGCATTGAATTGAACAAGAAGCTTCTCAGAAAATGCAGGTTCCAAATCATCCTGCATACGCTCTTCATTGAGATGCCCAAGACCAAAGAAACCAAAAAAAGGCAGAAGCATCATGCAGTTAATCACAGGTACAGCTATTACCACAGCTATCATCCAAATAAAACTTCTTGATGTAAATATCGAATACTTTAAAAAGAAAAGAGAAAACAGCAGTGACATTGCAGCAAAGAAAAGAATCACCAGCCAAAAGTTAATTTTCATGGCCTTACTTACGGCAGACTTTGCATCATTTTCCCATGATTTTTTACTCTCTCGTATGGAAAACAATAATAGGGTATTAATCAAAGCAGAAAAAGCCACGCTCATTACGATGCTGAGTATTGTCAATGGTGAATATTCTATTTTAAAAAGATCTATCAAAAAAAGTATTCCCAAAATTACATTTAGGGTACACGCTAGACTGATAAGTACAGAAATACTGTCCATAAGGAACAAATAACTTGACACGATATATAAAGCAGACAGCAGCATCAAATAAGAAGTGTCGATATGATCTGGCAGTGGAAATCTAAAGAGTGATAAGCTTCCTGTAATAAAAAAGAATACAGGAAGAATACTAAGAATAATTGGAGATTTAGAATAGCTGATTTTCATTATTTGCCTTATCGTAGGATTTTAATATTGTGAGTTGTATAAAATGAAGAATTGAAAATTACAATGCCCGGCAATGCATCAGGTACAGCATAATGCCAGCCAAAGGTTACACTTTATGTTCCAATTGATGGCTGTTTTTAAAAAATATAAAGGTCAAAAAACCTTAATGCTTTAAATTATAACTCCGGGCATTTATCCAAATGCCGCTATCGATTCAGGGCGGTATAACCCGGAAAGGATAATAAAGGTATATCTAAACCTGCCGCCATGAATCGGGTCTTACTTTTGTGTACCAGCGAATCCCAAAAGCCGTATTTTTGAGGAACCATCACTAAAATATCTGCTCCATAAATTTTGATCTCTTTCTGTATTTCGTTAATTACAGCATTGGATCTGACACTCTTATAAACATATTTGACATCCTGAAACTCCTCTTCCAAAGTCAAATTTACCAGCATTCGCCCACGTTCCTGTTTCATATCATCAATTTTTTCATCTACGCTGAAAAACTCCACCTCCGCACCTAAATTATCAAGGATATCCCTGAGCCATGAAAATTTTCTTATGGAAGAAAAACTTAATGTATCACAGGCATAAAGGATTTTTTTTATATTAAAAAATCGTGCATTTAAGGGAACTGCCAGTATAGGGATGTTTAAATTCTTTATTACCGATGTTGTTGAATTGCCCATCAGATCCTGCTCAACAGAACGATCGGCCATACCCATTACAACAAGATCTGTTTTACTGTCATCTATTAGGGAAATCAGCTGGTCTTCTAAAAAAGAATAGCTGCAGAAACAGCTCACTTCGATTTTGTAAAGCTTGGAAATATCCCTTCCTAATGCCTCAAGTCTCTGTGTCGCTTTCTCTATCTGTTTTTGCAGCGCCTCGGCACTAATGAGAGAATTGGAACCGTGTACTGTCAAAGAAAATGAATTGAATAAGATTAATTTGGCATTGGCAGATTTTGCAAGTCCTGCAGCATAAGTAACAGCATTATTAGAGATAGCAGAAAAATTGGTTGCCGCTATAATAGTAAAAGGTGAATTCATAAATATATCAATTAAGCAATTATTACAGTAAATTTGCTGATTTAAGCTTTACTATAATTTATAAAATTACCGTAGAATCAATATTTGGCTCCCAAACGTAATTTTTAGCTTCTGAAAATAGAATCAAGAGGAAATAAATTGAATTATTGCTTTAATATTACATACATCAATAATGTATTGAGCCATATTCCAAAGTTGCAGCATATATTAACCGAAAGAACTCAATAGAAAATATAAAAATGAATCCACTTATTAAAAAATTCAAACAATACGGTCCTGTCCCACCTGAGATCGAAAACCTGCTGGCAACCAAAATAAAATGTAAAACACACAAAAAAGGTGATTTTTTTCTTAAACCGGGACAGCTTATTTCAAGCTTGTTTATTCTCGAAACAGGACTGGTACGCTCTTTTTACATAAAAGACGAACGGGAAATCAATTCTTGGTTTGGATTTGAAAATATCATTTTAGGTTCTATCTTACCATTATTCTACAACATACCGTCGGCTGAAAACATTCAGTTCTTAGAAGAATCAACTTTATATTATATTCAAAGCAGTGACCTGAACAAAATATATCAAAAGTCCAACGAAATGAATACCATCGGAAGATTAATGGCAGAAGAATATTGCAAAATTTTAGAAGACCGTATTATGTCCCTGCAGACGCAATCCGCCGAAGAACGCTATAATTCTTTACTGGAATATCAACCCGACGCCGTACAAAGAATTTCGTTGGGTCATATTGCATCCTACCTGGGCATTAAGCAGGAAACATTAAGCAGAATAAGAAAAAAATAAATGATTTTGACTTTTGTCAAAAAAAGCATTTAAAAGATGAAGTTACTTTGCCTGATAAAATTAAGGTAATTATGATATTAGTAACAGGAGCATCGGGAAACTTGGGAAGTTGGGTAATTGAAAACTTATTAAAACAAGTGCCTGCGCATACCATTTCGGTCTTGCAGAGAAATTCAAAAAAAGCAGCGTCATTTCAGCAGAAAGGAATCACCGTACATATTGGAGATTATGGAGATAAAGAATCTATCATTAATGCATTACGGGACGTAACAAAATTATTGCTGATAAGCAGCAGCGGCCCAAATGCTTTATCGGAACATAAAAATGTAATTGATGCCGCCAGGGAAAGCGGTGTAAAACACATCTATTATACTGGAGGAGCATTGAACCAAAAGGTAAAAGAATCAAAATTAGGTTCGTTAGCCGACTCCTATATCACAACTGAAAACTATATCATAGAAAGCGGTTTAACTTATACTGTTTTCCAAAACGGGCTCTACGCCGAAACTATTCCTTATTTTGTTGGAGACCAGGTTTTAGAGAACGGTATTTATTTTCCTGCCGGTCAGGGGAAAGCATCGTTTGCAAAAAGGGAAGAAATGGGAGAAGCCATTGCCAATGTTTTAGCCAGCGAGGGACACGAGAATAAAATTTATATCACCACAGGTCTTCCTTCTCATTCGTTTTCAGAAATTGCTCAAATGCTTTCTGTGTTATCAGGTAAACCTGTCGCTTATTACAGTCCTGAATCCGGCGAATTCGAATCCCAGTTGAGAGAACATGGCGTGAGTGAGGATGACATATGGGTTTCGTCACTATTTGCAGCCGTTATCAAAAATCAGGAATTTGACATTTCAAGATCTCACCTGGCAGAATTATTGGGCCGTAAACCTGCTGATTTAAAAACATATCTTAAAGAAACTTTCATTAACTAAATTATTATGAAATACTTATTTCTCGCATCGGCCATTATATTTGAGGTAATCGGCTCAAGTTTTATGAAAGCGTCTGATGGTTTTACCAAATGGCTTCCTTCTGCTATTGTTGTAGCGGCATATATAACATGTTTTTATTTCTTATCATTAGCCCTTAAAAGCATTCCTCTGGGAATTGCCTATGCCATTTGGGGAGGTCTGGGAATCGTGCTAACAGCGGCAGTTTCCGTTTTAGTCTTCAAACAAAAATTGGATATGCCCGCCATAATTGGAATCACATTAATCGTTGCAGGAGTAGTTATAATGAATTTCTTTTCAAAAACTACACATTAAACTTCATATAGCTAAAACATAGTATAGGATTTAACTGCATGCAATTAAAAAAAAGGGACAGAGAAAATTTTCTCTGTCCCTTTTTTATTTTAAACATCATCCAAAATTATACATAAAAATTAAAAGAGCTGTTGGCAAAACAGCTCTTTGGGTTTTTCATATAAGCAAGTTAACTAATTCAATACTTTCAAAAATAAAAAAGATGAAAAACCACTATTTTTTTGTTCGAACCTTTTGTTTTAATCTGATAATCTGGTTTTTAGATTCAATAATAAATCAGACCTTTAAAAAAAAACATCGGATAGAATCCTGTTATTTAAAACTTTGAATACCCTCTTTAAGCCAGTTGCCGTAATCCTCAATATCGGGATTATAAGCAGTAGGCTGATTTAATGCTTCTCCCTTATGATTAATAAGAACATAATAGGGCTGCGCATTAGTTTTGTATTTCATAATTTGAAATTCGCTCCATTTCTGACCAGTGTATACAAGTTTTTTCCCTGTTATTTTTGATATTATCTGGTCTTTTTCAGCGATCTCTCTTTTATCATCAACGTATAAGGAGATCAAAACAACATCATTTTTTAGGTAAGACAGTATCTGATTGTCCGACCAAACACGCTCCTCCATCTTTCTGCAATTCACACAAGCATAACCTGTAAAATCAAGCATAACAGGTTTGTTTACTTTTCTGGCATAAGCCAGCCCCTGTTCATAATCATGGAAAGCCGGTATGCCTTGCGGTCCTTCTTCAGAACCTTCTGGAAAGATTATACTGGCCGTCTTTATCTGATTGGCAGCACCGACTCCCTTAGGGGATTCACTGTATTGTTGTGGAGGAGGAAATCCACTGATCCACTGCAGGGGAGCTCCCCATAAACCAGGAACCATATAAATGGTGAAAGCAAGTACAAAAATACCCAATGTCAGTCTTCCCACTGAAAGATGCTCTATGGGAGTATCGTGGCTCAGTTTAATTTTTCCAAATAAATACAAGACTAAGACCGAAAAAATAGCAATCCATATGGCCAGAAAAGTTTCCCTTTCCAGTAAATGTAATTGTAAAACCAAATCCGCATTACTTAAAAATTTAAAAGCCAGCGCCAATTCTAAAAAACCTAAAACTACTTTTACGCTGTTCAGCCATCCACCCGATTTGGGCAGTGAATTCATCCAGCCTGGAAATGCAGCAAAAAGAGTAAATGGTATTGCAATGGCCAAAGAAAATCCTAACATTCCTAAAATAGGAGATAGCCCTCCTTCACTTGCCGCCTGTACCAATAAGGTTCCTACAATTGGGCCCGTGCATGAAAATGAAACAATAGCCAGTGCCAGTGCCATAAATAAAATCCCGATAAGACCGCTTGCCTGAGATTTTTTGTCCACTTTTGTGAGCCATGAGCTTGGTAAAATAATCTCGAAAGCACCTAAGAATGAAAGGGCAAAAAAGAGAAGCAGACTAAAAAATATCAGATTGAAAGTGACATTAGTCGCTAAAGCATTTAAAGCATCCGCGCCAAATATGGTGGTAACTAAAGTTCCAAGAGCCACGTAGATTATAATGATAAAAAAACCATAAATTAAAGCGTTTATAACCCCCGCTCTTTTGTTTTTGCTTTGTTTGGTGAAAAAACTTACCGTCATGGGAATCATCGGAAAAACGCAAGGCGTTAATAACGCGGCAAGTCCGCCTAGAAAGCTAAAAAAGAAAATACTCCATGAACCTTTAGAACTCGGCAGCGTTTTTGATTTTGATATCACCTTGGCAGGTACTCTGGCAGTCCTAACTTCTTTTGCAGTATCAGTAGTATTATGTTCTTTTGCCTGTATGTCCGTATTTATATTGATCTGAACCATTGGGGAAGTATCTTTCTTTGACGTAGATTTTGGAATATCAAAAAACAATTCTTTTTCAGTAGGAGGCAGGCAGCGCTGATCATTACATACCATAAATTCTATAGCAGCCTTAATACGGAAAGCACCACTTCTCTTTCTTTCTACAATCTGTTTAAAGACAGTCTTGGTTTCAAAATATTTGATACGCATTTTAAAAACCGGATCATCAATTTCACGTCCTTCCAGCTCTTTTACAGTGCCTTTTGTTTCATAATTTTCAGAGGCAGCAAAACTAATGGTAGTGGCAACAGGTCCGTTTTCAGGCACCTGCTGAGAATACATATGCCAGCCTTTTTCTATCTGGGCAGTAATTATTAATTCAACATTATCGTTGTCTGTCTCCCTTAAGCTGGTTTTAAACGAAACCGGGTCGTAAACTTGGGCAATACAAGTGCATATCGTGAACAAAGTCACAAATAAAGTAAAAAAAACTCTCATGTATTTCAGGATATTTTCAGGAATTCCTCCTGTCTTAAATAATTTTATTTCTTAATGTCAATACTAGGTATATAGAATCAATCAGTAAATATTTTAGGCCGCATTTGATATTGTTTCTCTGGATTTTTCATTGAAAATATTATTAATCTTATTTTGTAATTTAGACTTCTGTCAATTCCTTACTAAATAAGAACTCTGCAAATAATGCAGATTAAAATTTTTTACTGTTTTTCCAAATCTTTATTTTTTGGTATTATAATAATCCAAAACCCCTTTTAAATACGGTATAGTTTCTTGTTGTTTTAATTTTTCTGCCAGTGTAAGTGCCCTATGGGCCGCAATTAATGCCTGGTCTTTGTCACCGCTTTTGAAATAACAGCGCCCCATGAAATCATTTACCATCAGACTATCCGAATAACTATACTTTGAAATAAGAATCTCAAACAATTTAGCTCCATAAGCATACGTTTTGGGATATAAATCTTCTGCCTGGGCAATTACTCGCGCCGCATCAAATAAATACACCTCAAGCTCTTTATCTTTTGATTCCTTTGTAACCTTGTCCATAAGATCCATGGTATCCCACTGCGAAATTTTAAGCAGGGCCTTAAATTTCTCAGAAATTACCTGTTTTCCCGCCAGAGTGTCCCGCTTCATAATCTCATCGGCTACATAGATAGCTTTTACATACTCTTTATTGTTATTTAAAGTAATCATTTCATTAGAAGACATTTCAGGTTTTTCCATAAGTTTCCATACAATAGTCTCAATCTCTTGTGCCCGAAAATCAGTCAGCGCATCAAATTTTCCAGCTACATTTCCCTGCTGATCTATAATAATGACAGTTGGGTTACCTGCTCCTATAGACTTTCCATAAGCATCATTATTGATTGTCATGGGGAATTTATAGTCCTGCTCCTGCCAGTACTTTACCGGATTCCCTTTTTTAACAGATTCTGCAAAATTAACGCCTATCATCAGAAAATTTTCGCCATTGTACTTTTGCAACATGTTATTAAGTTCTTTGGTTAATTCCCGACATGGGGAACACCAGGTAGACCAAAAATCAAGTACAATCACTTTCCCTATTAAATCATTGCTGTCTAAAACCTTGCCATCGGGTGTAGTCATCGAGAACGGTTTTATGGGCTGCCCATTTTTTGAGTTATCCCATCCGCTGGTGTAAAAACCTCTGGTATCTTGGACAAGGCTGACATAATTTTGACCAAAGCAGATCATTGGCAGAATTGCTAAAATGGTCAAAATTGTCTTTTGCATAAAATATTTGTTTTTCAAAATATTAGTATCCTTTGTTTTGTGTCAAATTAGGATTAAGCTTTATTTCAGATATTGGTATTGGGTACAGCATATCATCGGTATTCCAATTTTTATTTGGAAGAGCTCCTAATACTGCTGAAGCTCTTGAAGTCCTGTTTAAATCCAGCCAGCGATGTCCCCATTCGGCAAAAAACTCAAGCCTTTTTTCTTTTTCTATCAATAAAAGACATTCTCCCTGACTTATTCCCACAGGATCAATTTCGGATATTCCCGCCCTGTTTCTTATTACGTTCAAATCCAAGATGGCACCGGATATGTTATTTTGATTGGCCTTTGCTTCGGCAGCAATAAAGTACTGCTCAGCAGCTCTCAACAAAACATTATATTGCGGCGGTCCTGATGAATCATAAGGGCTTGTAGTATACTTGGCAGCATAAAAATTACCCTGATCTTCTCCAACCCATGAAATTCTTCTTAAATCTCCCGGTTCAAATTCTTTCAGGAGATTATCCTCAAGGAGATAATCCGCACCAAAAAGATTCATTAAAGAGGACTCAAAACTGCTTGTGTAATTATTGGGCGGCTGTAATTGAAATATTGTCTCTGAACTATTAGGAAAAAATACTTCCCCAACATTCGGTAATGCAGCTCCTGTCCCTAATGTATTTGCAATGGTCATTTCTGCATATTTTTGCGCCTCAGCCCAGTTTTTCTGATACAAATATACTCTTGCCAATAAGGCGGTGGCTGCAGATTTTTTTGCCCTTATATTATTAGATGCCGTCTCTGGCAGATTTTTAACGGATTCTAATAAATCGTTTAGAATAAATGTATATACATCTGCCTTAGGAATCCTAACAGACTTTGAAGTTGTACTCCATTTTGTAGAAGTGATAAGAGGCACATCACCCCATAGGTTTACCAAATAGAAATAACAATAGGCTCTTAAAAATTTTGCCTCTGCCAGGAACTGCAATCTTTTGTTTTCCGGAAAATTAGAATTATTCTCCAGCCCTTCGACTGTACCATTGGCCTGACCAATTACCTGATAAATTGACGACCAGAAAACCTGAACATTATCATTATTAGCAACAATGTCATTAATATGCAGCTGCCTGCTCGGGCTGTCATCGGTATGCCTGTACATATCATCTGCAGACAGCCCAAGGTATACCGAAGTGTAACCCTGTCCTAAACTGGAAGAGGTTAATTGATAATAAATTCCAAGTACGGCAGAATTTGCGCCTTTTTCATCACTAAAAACATCATCTTTTACCAGTGCATTTTTAGGAGGATCAATTTCTGTAAAACTCTCACATGACTGCAAAACTGTAAGCATTGAGAAAATAAATAATACAATAACTTTATTTTTAAGTTTATTTATAAACATGATACCATTATTTTTTATTAATGAATGAAAAACTAGAATGAACAATTAACTCCCATAGTATAAATGCTAGGAGAAGGAAAACTATTCACATTTCTGCTTGGATTTGCCGCATCCGTGCCTTTATATGAAGTAATTGTAAATAAGTTCTGTCCCCTTAAAAACAAATTAATGTCAATTTTATCGGTGCCGATGAAAGACCTTTGTGGAATTTTATAAGACAGCGATATATTTTGCAATCTGATGTAAGAAGCATCTACAATATTAGCATCTGAGCTGGTAAATTGATAATAATCCTCCGTAGCAGTTGTCGTAAAAGCCCTTACATTGGTAATATCTCCAGGGTTGCGCCATCTTTCCATAACGGCAATGGGCTGATTCTGCAGTGCCGTTCCGGGAATGTAATCAGTACCCACTCCATAAAACCCTTTTTGTTTTTTAAATGTAAATAAAAAGTCGAATTCTAAATTTTTATAGGTGAAGTTATTCTGTAAACCGCCATAAAACTTTGGTGTTAAATCCACCGGATGCAAATCTTTTGATCCCGGATTAGCATCGATTACACCATTATTATCTAAATCTTCAAAAGAGTATTGACCATTTTGAGGATTAACACCTTTGTATTTAAGTAAAAATTGTATAGTAGTAGGCATACCGACTACATACTGGTATTTATAAGATGGATAATTTTCTAAATCAGCAAATGCAACTACCTTGTTGGTATTTAGACTGATATTAAAGCTTGTTCTCCATTTAAAATCTTTACCACTGATATTATTACTGGTAAAAGTAAATTCCCAACCCTGATTTTGAACAGTAGCAGGAATATTTCCCGGAACCGTACTATTAGAAAAGCCCGTAAAACCAGCAAGAGGAATAGTAACGAGCTGGCTGTCTGATCTTTCCCTATACCATGCTGCATTTAAAGTAATGGCATTATTTAGAAATCCAAGTTCCAGTCCAATATCAGTCTTTTTGTTAACCTGCCAGCTGTAATTTTCATTATAGGGCTGAATCAAATTCAACGTTGGGGTGCCGTCATAATTATACAATGCCTTCCAAAGTTCAATATATTTATAATCACCTGAGCTCGCACTTCCGGTAGTTCCGTAACTTCCACGTAATTTACCAAAACTTAGCCATGAATTATCTCTCAGGAATTCCTCTTCGGTAAAAACCCATGCAGCCCCAATAGAACCGAAATTTCCCTGTTGGGATCCCGATTTAAAACGGGAAGAATAATCGGCTCTTCCTGTAAGGTTTAAAATGTATCTGTCTAACCAGTTATAACGCACTCTTCCATAATAACTGGCAAAACGAAATTGTGAATAATTTGTTTGGGTAAACTGTATCTTACCGCTGCCTAGATCACGCATTAAAGACTCATTGACAAAGCCGTTGGCCTGAATCGATTCTCCGTCCGTAATATTCTCCTGCAAAGTCACTCCCCCCATTATTTGAAGATTTCCTTTACTAATACTGGTATTATAAGTGATCTTAGGTTCTACTATCCAACCATTGAATGCGTTATTTCCAAAACGTGTAATATTATCATATAATGCAGGATCAGAACCTTGGGAAAAAGCCGGTACAAGATTTATCTGTTCCTGATCTGTCGAAGAAAAACCAAAACTGGAAGAGAACTCTAAATTATCCAGAAACTTATAACTCAAATCAAGATTGGTCATGAAATTCCTCGATTTTGCTTCATACCCCTGAAAAAAATTGGTGAAATTATAGGGAATCAAATCCAGTCCATTGGAACCCTGGTTCCATTCATCCCAATTAAGCCTGCCATCCTTATTGAGTATAGAAGGTGCATTGGGTGCTACTGTAAATGAATATGTATTTCCTCCAGGAAGCTTTGTGGTGGTATAAGCATAATTCATCATTATTGAAGAATTAAACTTGCCGTCACTTGATACGTGATTAAAGTTAAACATGCCTGATAACCTGTTATCCTTGAAATCATTTTTAAAACCTTTGGCTACAGGTGGTGTTTCTGAATGAAGGCCCCCACTAAATCTAAAACTATTGTACTCATCTCCTCCTGAATAAGATAATTGCAAATCATTGGTAAGAGAGCCGGCTCCTAGTTCATCCTGCCAGTCTGTATAACGATTAGGGTCCCAATTTACCAAATCCGTAGCATTAGAAGCATTGGGGACGATACCATCATTTTGCAGTGCTTCTCTACGCATTTCAAGATATTGCTTTGTATCGAGCATTTTAATCTTTTTAGGATTCATTTGTACACCGCTGTACGCGCTTACATTAAATGTGCTCTTTTTATTATTTCCTTTTTTGGTTGTAATCAGCACCACTCCATTTGCACCTCTTGAACCATAAATAGCCGTTGCATCACCATCCTTTAGAATACTTATACTTTCAATATCCTGTGGATTAATAAAGTACAAAGGGCTTTGTCCTCCATTAGTTCCCAAAAAACCATTCTGGTTAAGTCCTGAATTATTAACATCTCCATTACTTGTGATCAAAGGAATTCCGTCTATAATATACAGCGGCGTACTCGGGCTCGCCGCGCTATATAAATCCTTTTTTCCTCTAATGGTTATTTGTACCTGGCCGCTGGCGTAACCGCCCGTATTGACAACATCGACTCCCGCAACAGTACCTTCCATAGCTTTTAAAACATTAGAAACTGGCTGCTTTTCAATCTCTTTTTTAGTAATTGTCGATACAGATCCAGTACTGGTTCGCTTTGTTGTTGTACCGTAACCGATAATTACAAGTTCATCCATTTCATTTTTTTCCAATTCTAAAACGGCATTGATTATACTTTTTCCTGCAACTTTTATAATCTGTGTTTTGAAACCAACAAAACTAAATTTAAGTGCAGTCTCTAAATTAACAACCGTAATCTCGTAATCTCCATTAAAATCTGTAGTGACAATAGTGCTAGATTGAGTATCAGATACAGTTGTCCCGGGAAGGGGTATGCCTTGGGCATCTGTCACTTTACCTTTTACAATTGAAACATTGCTGTTTTTTTTAATTGGAATAATTTCTTCCGGAACAGTCACTTTTTTAGCCATTAAGACCACGTGCGTACCCGATATTTTATATTCCGTACTGGTATTTTTAAAAATCAATTTTAAAACCGTTTCAATGTTTTCATTTTTTACCTTTATATTAATGCTCCGATCTAAATCGACTGATTTAACATTATAGACAAAATTAAAATCAGTGGTACTTTCAATTTTTTCGATAACTTTTGCTACTGACATATTGTTGATATTCAAAGAAACTTTCGTCTTCTGTGAATAACCAACACTCGCCTGAATAACGGACATCGCTGTAAATAAAAATAATGTGGTGAGTTTCATTTTTAAATCAAATTTCAAAAAAGGTTTGTCAAACCTGATTGGGTTTAAGAGTTTTTTCATACTTTTAAATGTTTTTATTTGTGGTTGGTTAATTAACTGATCGCTTTTATATGGCCGGAAAATGTTAGAGCATTTTCCGGTTTTTTTTTATTACAATCGTATTCTTTTTAAATATTTTTTTTTACATAAACATTCTTTTTGATCTATTTTATAATTATTTTATCTTCCTCAATTGTATAATCAATAGCATAACTATCGCTTAAATATTTCAAGACTACTTCAATAGGCTCATTGTCAAAACGGGCATTAAAAACCTCTTTACCTAACATCCTGTTTTGATTTATAAAAGTGATATTATATTCTCTTTCGAGTTTTTTGATAATATTATCAAAAGAAGCATTCTTAAAAACTAAAATCCCCTTTACCCAATCGGTATAAAGTTCCGTATCTACTTGTTCTGTTGTAATTTTTTGCTGCCCTGTTAGGGAAGATCCTTTTAATCCCGGAGTTAAATAAACCTGATTGGAATTCGTTTTTTTATCTTTATAAAGCGAAACTTTACCCTCTACAAGAACAACATTTGTAGAAAAATCTTCTCTATAGTTATTGACATTAAATTTTGTTCCTAAAACCTCAACATTCAAATCCTGAGCATTTACGGTAAAAGGATGTTTTTTATCTTTTGTAACTTCGAAAAAAGCTTCACCTGTTAAGTATACCTCACGACCATGATCTTTTAAAAAACGGACCGGATATCTAAGTGAAGATCCCGAGTTTAAATGCACAATGGTTCCATCTGATAATGCAACTTCAAATTTTTTACCATACGGTATCTTTAAAGTGTTATAAACTAATTCAGACCCCGAAAAAATATTTGAATAAGCTAACTTATTTTTATCCTGCTTACCAATTACTTTTCCAAACTTATCGGTAAGATTTTGAGAATTGGAAGGATTGATAACCTGTACCTCTCCATTGTCCATCTGCAGTACAATAACATCTTCTCTTGGAACAACAATATTTTGTTTAGAATTTGAAAAATTTAAATTTTTATAATAATATACACCTGCTAAAAATAACATCAAAATAGCTGCGTATTTAAAATACGAACGCGTACGAGATTTATAAAAAATACTTTTTTCTGTTTTTATTTTGTCCATTAGCTCTTTTTTTAATAGAACAGGATCGAAAGTATTACTTGTATAATCAATTAAATAATTGACTTTTACAAAATCTTTAAACACGATTTGATTCTCTTTATCCTCAAGCCACTTGGTAAGAATTTCAATTTCTTCAATCGAAGCTTCATTGGTGATAAACTTAACAATTAGTCTCTCTGACTTTTTCAATGTCATTTTATATGTTTTTTTATATTAATACGAAGCCGAAATACAAAACCCTAACAATTTGGTAATCTTTTTTTAATTATTGTTAATTATTTCGTAATTTGAAAGTAAAAACTCTCATAATTTAATTACATAAGATAGTTTTATAGTAATATGCAAAGCTAAAAATCCATAAATGACATTTTATTAAAAAGACAAAACTTTCATTTTTACAATTAATATTTATCAGAATACAAGATTTAACTAATTATATTCAATAAAAAAGCAACTTTAAAGATAAAGATTTATTTATATATTTGCCTTCATGAAAAACAAGGTATATGATAATGATACGCTGATCGAATCTTTAAAAAATGGAGACGAAAAAGCCTATGCTTATTTAATTGACACCTATCACCATATGCTTTGCGTATATGCCAACAGCCTTATAAAAAATATTTACAATGCAGAAGACATAGTTCAAAATGCTTTTTTAAAGTTATGGGAACAGCGCACAAGTTTAAAATCCGATTATACCATAAAAAACTTTTTATACAAATTGGTTTACAACGAATTCATTGATGTATACAGAAAAAATCAATCTCTTTTCTCGCTTGAAAAAACCTATCATGACACTTTAAATGTAATAGTTCAGCAAGACAACGAAGAATCTTTTGAAAACGCGATAAACATTGTAAATAAAAAAATCGAAAACCTTCCTCCTAAATGCAAAGAAATTTTTATTCTTAGTAAAAAAGAAGGATTGACCAACGTTGAAATATCAGAGCATCTCGACATATCCATTAAAACAGTTGAAGCGCAGATAACCAAAGCTTTTTCTATTTTGCGTACATCACTTCAGGAGAAAATAAAAAACTTTCTTTTTTTATTATTTGGAAATAGAAAACTGTACCGCTAATTATTCTGACGATAAAAAAAGCATTTTATCAAACAAGGCATTTCTAAAAAATTTAAAACTATTTAAAAAAGGAAACTGATACCGGTAAAATGAACTTTAACAGCTTTATTGTTTTTTTTACCAACAATTCTGCATTTTTAATCTCAACCTCATAAAATAAATTCAAACTCCCGCCATTTTAATATTTAGCCGTTCAATAAATTAAAAATCGTAACCGTTAATTTAGAATACTTATTCAAAAAACTTAGTTCGTCCAAAAACGAATAACTTCCTTTACTTTTCTACTACCAACTTTATCAAATAATCATCCCCGTTTTTACATTTATACTTGTTTCACTAAAATATAAACATTGTGTTTTACTGCTAAATAAAATCAGTGTAGAGAAAATCTTTTTTGCATGTAAAAACTTTCAAATTGTGAAAAAACCAACAATAATTAAAAAAAGATTATCAAATTGTTAGGGTATTGCATTTCGGCTTCGTTTAAATATAAAAAAAACCATAAAAAACTAACAAAAGAAAACAGCCCTTTTCTTGTATAATACTACAATTTAAATTTAGAAGAAACCAAGTCAAATTACAATTACTACATGAAAAAAAATAATCTTCAGTTATTATTAATTATTATAACTATATCATTTTCAGCTATTAGTTTTTCTCAGGAAAAACCAAAGGGTTTTATTATTTCAGGAAAACTTAGTAACTTAAAACAATATCCCGATGCTGTTTTTATAAAGAGTATGGAAAATCCCGATATTTCATATCGAGTTCCTGTTGTAAATGGAAAATATGTTATCAAAGGAATACTTAACGGACCCACACAGTTTAATCTCAATCCTATTTACAATACCAAAAAAGAAAAACCCAAGGATATAAACTCTATAATATTTGTTTATATCGACAATAGCCATACAACCATTGAACATAAAAATAGTTTTAGTAATTTACAAGTGAACGGTTCGCAGGCTCAATTGGAATTCGATACTTTAGATAAGCAGATTCAGAAGAGTATTTCTGAAGGGGCAACCGAGGAGCAGATCAATGAACTTAGAAGAAAATTTTTATCGGACAATCCTACTTCTCCAATTTCGGTTTATGTGCTTAGAAATTTTTCAGAAATATTAAGTCAAAACAGAAATATTTCTTTTGAGGATATCCCTTTTAGTTTACAGAACAGCTATCTTTTGTACGCCGGGCGTTATGATTATAAAAAAGCCTTACCAATCCTGAAAAAACTTCCTGAATCTCTGCTGCAATCCGATGCAGGTATGACATTCAATAAAGATATGGAGTTTGCAAAACTAGACCTTGATGCTGCACCTTATCGTGCAAAAATTGACAGTCTTATCGCAATTCATAGTACCGCAATAAAAAGTAAGAATTTAAAAGAGGCTTCCGATCTGGAAAAAGAAATGCTGGTTATTGAATCTGCCATGTACACCGATGTTTATGAAGCTTATATCATTAAAATGCCGTCCTCGGCTATTGCATTTCCTGTTCTGGAAAGGATAGCACAAAGCAATTTTAATGATCCTGTAAAGACAAAGTTATTTTTTGACAAACTATCAGAAACTGCCAAAGCTACAAATGAGGCAAAAGATTTTAAGGCTCGTCTTGATATCGCACTAAAAACATCAGCTATTGGAATGCCAGCTGCTGATTTTACCCAGCCTGATGTTTCAGGAAAACCTGTTGCTTTATCTTCTTATCGTGGAAAATATATTCTGCTGGATTTTTGGGCAAGCTGGTGCGGTCCCTGCAGGGCTGAAAATCCAAATATGATAAAGTTGTATAATGAATATAAGGACAAGGACTTCACGATTATCAGCGTATCGCTAGATACTGACAAAGTAAAATGGCTAAAAGCTATTAAGACTGACAATCTTCCATGGGTACAGCTATCAGATCTTAAAAAAGAAAATGCGGCAGCAAAACAGTATGCTATACTGGGGATACCTGCAAATATACTCATCAACAAAGAGGGAGTTGTAGTAGGTAAAAATCTTTTTGGTGATACTCTCGGAGCAAGACTTTCAGAAATTATAAAATAATAACGCACTCCACTACTATAAAAAATATTAAGTACGACCTCAACAAAATCATATTCATCGTCTTTAAAATTTAGAACTTAAGTCGTTTCAATTAATTATTTAAAACTTTTAATTTTTTCAAAACTTTTACACATGCAAAAACACACTAACGCAAGGCAAACCTCTGCAAGGATCACTTTTAGGTCAATTGCATTTTGTCTATTCTTTATTAGTTATGGCTTATTGGCACAAAAAGCAATGCCGGCTGACAATGAAAAAATACCACTTGATAAGGCTGTAAGAACAGGTAAATTACCCAATGGTTTCACCTATTATATTCGCAGGAATTTAAAACCTGAAGGACGTGTAAGCCTTTATCTCGCTAATAAGGTAGGGGCCATACAAGAGGATGAAGATCAACTTGGTGCAGCACACTTTCTGGAGCACATGAACTTCAACGGTACGGTAAATTTTCCAAAAAATGAGTTGGTAGACTATTTGCAGAAAATTGGAGTTAGCTTTGGAGCGGATCTAAATGCCATGACCACTTTTGACGCGACAATCTACCAATTGCCAATCCCGACTGATAATCCTGAATTTATAAAAAAAGGACTGACTATCATGCACGACTGGGCACAGGGAGCCTCATTGGAAACAGATGAAATCAATGCTGAACGCGGTATCATTCTGGAAGAAATGAGATCCAGAGATAATGTAATGCAGCGTACCATGATGCAGTATACTCCTGTGGTTTTAAATCAATCAAAATATGCATCAAGATGGCCTATAGGCACAGAAGAATCGATTAAAAAAATGACGCCCGAAGCTATCAGAAGATTCCATCATGACTGGTATCGTCCTAATCTTCAGGCATTAGTTGTCGTTGGAGATATTAATGTTGACGAAATGGAAAAACAGATCCGTAAACAATTTTCCGATTTGAAAAATCCTGTCAATGAAAGATCCGCAGAAGTCGATAAAGTAAAATTAGCTGGAAAAAACAATTTTATTTCAATAACTGACAAAGAAGCTGACGGAACTATGATTATGGTTGTAGTAAAAACACCAGAAATAGTTGTCCGTACTATTGCTGATTATAAAGAAACTTTTAAGCGACAGATCTTCAATGATATCATGAGTGATAGGTACAATGTTGTATCACTGAATGACAATCTGCAATTCATCGGTGCAACAGTTAATATTTCTCCTTTTCTTGGAAAAATCGATTTATTAAGCGGTATGGTTGCTCTTAAACCCGGACAATATGAAGACGGGTTTAAGGCTATGTGGCGTGAACATGAAATAGCAAAACGTTTTGGCTTTACAGAAAACGAAATAAAAACCTCTAAAAAAAGTATACTCGATGGTCTTGCATTAGCTCTGATTGAAAAAAGTAATGCTCAATCTTCAGGCTACGTAGATGAATATGTAAGAGTATTTTTAACTGATGAAGCCGCTGCTGGTATTGTAAAAGAAAATGAGATTTCGATTGCAGCAGTAAATGAGATAACTCAGGCAGATATGCATGAATTTATCAAACGTATGATGTCTGATACCAATCGTGACATTATTATTACCTCTGCCGAAAAATATAAGGACGTATTGCCTAATCAGGCTGCAGTAGAATCCTGGATGCAGGAGGTGGCAAAAGAAGACCTAAAACCTTATAACGACAAAAAAGACAACAGGCCTCTAATGGCAAAGAAACCAAGTCCTGGAAAAGTAAAATCAACAAAATCAATAGCTTCTTTAAGTATTACAGAATTGACACTGAGCAACGGTCTTAAAGTGATCCTCAAACCAACAAAATACAGAAATGATCAAATTGTAATTAATGGCTTTGGCCCAGGAGGAACCTCTATCTATAGTGATGCCGACTTTGAATCTGCCGCTAATGCCACCGAGTTAATTTCGGGAGCAGGAGTTGGAGAATTCAGTAAAATTGATATTTCTAAAATTTCAATGGCCAACCAGATGGGTATCAACCCTATTATCGATGAGAATTATCAGGAACTAATGGGTTCTTGCATTACCTCAAGCTTGGAAAAACAACTTCAGCTTATTCATCTTTACATGGCCAAGCCCAAGCTCGATACCAATTATTATGCTAATTGGGTTGATCGTACCAAAGCAGAATTAGCAGAACCATCAAACAGTCCTCAAAGCAGCAGCAATGATACTATTATTAGTGTATTTCATAATTATAATCCCAGGTTCAAAACTGCTACTATTGAAGACCTAAAGAAAATAAACATAAACAGAGCTTTCGAAATATATAAAGAGCGTTTTGGGAATGCCCGTAATTTTACCTTTGTCATCATTGGAAGTTTCAATCCCAAAACCATAACACCTTTATTGGAGACATATCTGGGTTCGCTTCCCTCTCTGCCAAACAAAGACAGTATCGTTAATCTGAATATACATCCGGCTCCTGGCAAGATTACAAAAATGGTATACAAAGGCAATGGAAATTTGTCAAACGTTACGATGATTTTCAGTGGAAAGTATAGTTATGGTGTTAAAAACAATATGCAACTCATTGCTCTTAAAAGTATTCTGGACTATAAACTTACAGAGCGTCTGCGCGAGATTGAAAGCGGGGTTTACTCACCGAGTGTAAGTGTTAACTACAGCAAAATTCCGAATAATGATTACTCCGTATTCATTAGTTTTAGCTGTTCGCCTGATAACTATGAAAGACTTATTGCGGCGACTCTTGATGAAGTCAAAAAATTAAAAGACAACGGCGCGCTGCTCACAGATATAGAAAAATTCCATGAGGAGTCTATGAGACATCATCAGATTATGCTAAAAGAAAATTATTTCTGGATGTCTTATATAACAAGATCCTATAAAAACGGAGATAACCTCGAGAATATACTAGAATATGAAAAAAATATAAAAAACATTCAGGCAAATAATATAAAAGAAGCAGCAAATACTTTCCTTAGTGGGGATAACCTGATAAAAGTTATTCTTTTACCGGAGAATTATGCGACTAAATCTAACAAATAAAAATAGCTTTGGAGTTCTGACCTGAACAATACAACACTCTTTAAGCCACGCCTTTCAGAACAACATTAAAAAGAAAAAGTAGCGGCCCAGCGCGGTCGCTACTTTTTTTATTTTCAATCGAATAACTTTTATTGCTAAAATTATATTTTTAGAACAGGGATGAAGAATAAAAACGGATTTTATCGGATAGTGATAGTGGATTTATTTTGAATAATCGGACTCGTTTAAATCAAATCAAGAATTCATCTATTAAAATTGAAAACATTTCATTTTGAACAATTTGCCAATACTAAACAGCACAAATTTCAGTAAAATTAACAACATAATTGTTTATTCATACTCCTCAAAGTTCATGTATTGATAATAAATCCAAAACAGCTTCAGAGTATTTGCTTATCAGGAGCGATTATAATTTATCTAAACAAAAATTCTTCTTTCATTCATCATTTCATTAACACTATTGGAAACCTCTTCAATAATCTGCTGACTTTTGTGATTGATTAATACCTTATCAATTAAAGCAACTATTTTCTCCATATCTGCTTCAATTAAACCTCTAGTTGTAATTGCAGCTGTTCCAATACGAATTCCCGAAGTTTCAGATGGTAATTTCTCATCAAATGGAATCATATTTTTATTTACCGTGATTTCAGCTCTTACCAATGCATTTTCAGCATCTTTACCGGAAATACCTTTATTAGTCAAATCAATTAACATCATATGATTATCCGTGCCTCCCGAAACAATGCTGTATCCCTTTTTTAAAAAAGCATCCGCCATAGCCTTTGCATTTTTTTGTATTTGCGTTGCATAAACATAGAATTCCTCTTGTAAGGCCTCTCCAAATGCAACTGCTTTCGCAGCTATAATATGCATCAGCGGACCTCCCTGATTACCGGGAAATACCGCCAAATCTAATAATGTAGACATCATTCTGATTTCTCCTTTTAAATTTGTGGATCCACACGGATCTTCAAAGTCTTTACCCATTAAAATCAACCCTCCACGTGGCCCACGCAACGTTTTGTGAGTAGTTGTCGAAACGATATGACAATGAGGTATTGGGTTATTCAATAATCCCTTAGCGATAAGTCCTGCGAGATGTGAAATATCGGCAAATAAAATTGCCCCAACACTATCAGCAATCACTCTAAAACGTTCAAAATCCAAATCACGAGAATAAGTTGACGCTCCAGCAATGATTAATTTCGGCTTTTCTTTTAACGCAATTTCTTGAATCTTATCGTAATCTAAAAGTTTAGTTTCTTTATCTACACCATAAAATACAGGATTATACAACTGCCCTGAAAAATTTGCAGGCGAACCATGAGTAGAGTGTCCTCCATGGGATAAATTAAATCCCAAAATAGTATCACCGGGATTTAAACATGCGTGATAAACCGCTACGTTTGCTTGTGAACCGGAGTGTGGCTGTACGTTTGCATAAGCAGCGCCAAATAATTCTTTGGCTCGATCAATAGCCATCTGCTCAATAACATCAACTACCTCACAACCACCGTAGTATCTCTTTCCTGGATACCCTTCTGCATATTTATTCGTTAAAACAGAACCAACTGCTTCTTTTACATCATCACTTACATAATTCTCAGATGCAATTAATTCTATTCCTCTAATTTGTCTTTTCTGTTCTTTTAGAATAAGATCAAAAATTTGTCTGTCTTGCTGCATTAATTTATTTTTAGTTGAAAAGTGATACTAATATACAAAGAAGTTAATTGTCACTTAGTGTTCAATCTTTAAAAATGTTTGATAAGATCAAAAACTTAACATTGGTCATATTGTAGTTTTTAAGAAGGAAAATCAGTCTTGTGAATTTTAATATTTTCTTGTGAAATTAACAAGGTGACGCGATTTAATATAGTGGTGAAGGAAACCTTTGAAACAATCAAAAATTTAGTGCTCCAAATTCAGAAAATCGTAGATATTTTTAAATGTTATTGTAACACCCAAACCAGGAAATTATCTGTACACTATTAACCTTTTGAAGAATACCGACTTCAATCATTATCAATAAAGAAAATACGGATCATTTGTTTGAAAAATACAAGATTAATAACAATCGAAAAAGATTATTCCATCTTTGAGGTAACATCACAAGAAGGGGAAGTCAATAATTAAATGGATCAATTAAGCACTTTATGATCTGTCGAATTTGTAAAAAGTTCAAGAATTTTATTTATCAAGTTCAATGGCGGCTTCAGAAAGGAATTATTAGAAATGGAAACAAATACGTTCGTGAACCAACAGATTTCTGCGCCATTGATTGAAATCATACTCTGTTGATGTATTTTCTAACTATCATTTAAAATAAGGAGAAGATAACAAGAACAGGAATATCTATACTAATCTAAAATTTTACGTCTAAAAAAACGTAAATGTTCAAGCTAATTTATATATATTATTCCCATTTTAAACCAATGCTTAAGATCAAACAATCAGAAATATTTTTCTATTTTGTTGTTTTATTTTCCCATCACCTTCAATTTTTTTCATTATCCTGGAGATTACTTCACGTGTTGTTCCCAAATCATCTGCTATGGATCTATGAGAAATTAAAAATTCTTTTGAATTGTGGAATTTGCTCTTATTTTTTAAATAACTCAAGAGCCTCTCTTCAAGTTTATAACAAATGATCTGTTTCGTTGTTTGTAAAAGATCATCATAATGTTTTTGATATTCATTCAAAATTAAAGTATTAAATACTGGAAATCTAATTAGCCAATCCTTTGCTTTATCCATTGGAATCAATAACATTTCCGTTTCCCCCACTGAAACTGCTGAAAAATCAGAAGCTCTTGGACTAAACAAATGAGCAAAACTAAAAATACAGGCACTTCCTTCTTTCAGGTAGTACAATAAAAACTGAATTCCATTCTCCTGACTTTGTACTTTTACTAAACCATTTAAAACTATTGGCAGGTAACTTATTAATTGCCCCTGATTTATTATATCTTCATTGTTTTCGAACTTTCTAATTTTTCCGAATTTTTCTATTTCACCAATAAATTCATTTCCAAATTCAGGCAAACAAATTTTAATATTCATAGTATCTTTCTTTTTTAATTATCTACCGTGTTTTTATCTTAAATAATATGAATGTATGCGAATAAAAAATATCTTCATTTCAATTAAGAATTATTATTTTATGATATCTAAACAATACCAAGTTACTACTTTCATCTAATTGCAATATAGACAGACCTCAAATTTAGTCCATCTGCTTTTTTATGATACTATTGCTTCGGATACTTTTACTAAATTGATAAATAATTTATTGTTTGATTAAAAAAGTGTTGAATGACTTTGGTTCTAGTTCGGGGCTTATAACAGTATTATTTATTTTGATATTTAATTTCTTGAGGGAACTGCTTTCATTATAAACTACCACCACAATTGATCCGTCTGAATTTTTAAAAGCCAGCAGGTTTTCTTTATTACTCATTAAATCTCCTTTCCAAAAACCGAGAACATCATTACGATGATTTACAACAGCTGTACTGCTGGTTTCTAACATTCTGGATCCTGGTTTTACAAAATGACTAAGATGTTTCATGAGATAGTATTCGTTATTCCATTTATATGTCTTGTTTGAAGCATCGATTGAAAGTAAAGAATTCTGTTTCCAGCCCCAGCGACTTACCCCTCCCTTAAGCAGGGAAGTGTTCCAGTATAAATAAGCATTGGTACCATTCATAAAATAATGCTTCATTAAATCCCAGCTGTAAACTGCGTAATCCCAATCATTTTTACCATTACCACATTCATGCTCGCTTTGATAGATTTTCAGATTTGGATATTGTTTATGAATAACTTCCACTGCTTCTTTACCTGCCCATTGAAGCCCAATTCCATTGATGTTTTCTGTCGCTTCTTTATAAACATCTGAAAAAAGGTTTTTGTCAGGCCTCTCTAGTGTTCCGAAAAAAGTCTGAACACCAACCTTTTTCATTCTTGGAGCGAGCACATTTATAAATTTGATTAAACCCTCTTTTGTCCATGTACAGCTGGGGTACCATTGTGCCGAATTAAACTCATTTTGAGGCATTACCATGCTTATTTTAATTCCTTGAGTTTTATAAGCTTCAATGAATTTTTCGAAATACAGCGCATAAGCATCGAAGTATTCCGGTTTTTGTATAAACATGTCGGTACCTTCTTTACCTAACTGTTTTTCAGTGATACCATTTTCGGTATTTTTAATAACTGTAGGTACTTTATTTAAAGCATAATGTCTATTATACTTCATCCATTGCGGCGGACTCCAGGGAGAAGCCCAAAGCTTAAGATCCTTATTATACTTTTGTGCTGCTTTAATAAAAGGAACCAGCGTTTGTTTGTCGTTTTCTATAGAAAAATTTTTCATTGTAAAATCCCCCTCAGTTTCATCATATGAGTACCAATCCCTTGAAAAATCGTTGGCTCCTATCGGCATTCTACCGATTGTAAAACCTGCTCCAGTTCCGGGCTCATATAATTCTTTCATAATTGCACTGCGATCTGCTGCGGAAAGTGCTGATAAAGATGTCCAGCCCAATTCATTAAAACAACTACCAAAACCTTCGATTTCCTGTAAAGGTCTCCTCGTGAAAATTTCAATCGATTCTGTTTCAGAAGCACTTGTTAAACCTTCTATTTCTTTAATTTCCCAGGGCGTTGATTCTGTTGTCGAAACCCATTCCGTATTAACTTTCTTGCTTGCGCAACCTACTATTATAATTAATAAAAAGCTTAATACTATGTTTTTCATATTGTTTATTTTTATAATTATAAATTTCTACACTATTTTTTACTACCTTTTTTATTCTCTTCAAATTACCTTTCCAATCTTGGAAAAAATATGATGCAAAGAACCTTTTTATTAGTTATTAATTATACTCGCACTAAATTTCAATGCTTCATAAAGAAGCAATATTAACCACATTTTTTCATATCAACAAATGAATCATAAAATAATTTTTATAATCATATGAAAATCACATTTTAATCTCTATAATATTAATAAAACACGTCTAGCATAAATCTTATAAAAATAAGAAAATTGACTATCATGTTGTAGCAGAACCTTAATTTTGCTCAATTAAATTAGTTTACTAAAAATTTAATACCAGAAAAAAATAAAATGTAAATTTCAATATTTTTTTTATCGTAGAAAAATGATAACTAATCGAGCTTTAACTCTAAAAAAGAGTAAATTTGAGTATAATTACATCCAATGGAATTAAAAAAGATACTGGAAAAAAGATCCGAAGAATCTTGGGAAAAATATATCCCGGCACTCTCTATTGATTGTACAATTTTCAGCTTTAAAGATACTTCTTTGAAAGTTTTGACAATCAAAATGAAAGATCAGGAATCTTGGGGGCTTCCTGGTGGATATGTTCAAAAAGATGAAAATGTTGATCACGCGGCTATTCGTATTTTAAAAGACCGAACTGGTACGGAAGATATCTATTTGCAACAATTTTATACTTTTGGTAATTTAAACCGTTCAGAAAGTTTTTTTGATAATTACCAAGATAATTTATGGAATAAACAACGCTTTGTTTCTATTGGCTATTATGCACTTGCAGATTATTCCAAAGTAAAATTGATTATCGATGAGTTTTCAAGCGATTGTAAATGGCATTGTGTTAACGATCTGCCATGTTTAATGATGGATCACAGAGTTATTTTTGAAAAAGCACTTTTTACGCTGCGCGAACAATTAAATAATCATCCAATAGGATATAATCTTCTTCCTGAGAAATTTACAATACCGGAACTTCAAAAATTATATGAAATCATCCTTGGAAAAAAACTAAATCGTGGTAATTTTTACCGAAAGATTTTAAAATACGACATCTTAACAAAACTGGATGAATATCGAAAAGGTGGAGCACATAAAGCTCCTGATTTATACAGCTTTAATTTAGAGAAATATAATGTTGCGTTGAAAGAAGGTTTGAAAGGGAACTGGTAAATTATTAAAAAAAATTGAAATATTTCTTTGTATAGGAAAACTTTTGACAAATTAATACTGGACAATTTTCAAAAAAAACATCAAAATAATCTCCTGTTTAAGATGAAAAAAATCATCTGCAATAAATTGAATGTAGAATTTATGATCATTTAAACGCGAACTTGCAGGTCCAAAAGAAGTATTTACTTCTTACAGAATTATTTCAAAGATTTGAATACTACTGAAAAAGTAATTTCATAAAAATTAAAAAACTACACAAAAATAATATACGAAAATCAGATAATAACATTATAAGCTGTGACTTTTGGTACTGATTTTTACTATTGGTTATTCTAATATTGTACAATATTAATTTTTAAAAGTGTAAATTATGAAAAAGTTTAGAATTTCAATCATTTTTGGTCTGATGCTGATTTCATCGATCCTAAAAGCTCAAACAATAAAAACTGAATCCACACCTAATCAAATGGTAGATGCTCTGCATAATACGTTTGGAAAACATCCTAATGCAAGAGCCGTACATGCAAAAGGTATTATTGTGGAAGGGTATTTTGAAGCCTCCGAAAAGGCTAAAGCCATCACAAAAGCCATTCAATTTCAAAACAAAAAAACACCGGTAACAGTACGCTTTTCTGATTTTACGGGAATTCCAAATATACCAGATACAATTGGAGCATCAAATCCAAGAGGATTAGCTATTAAGTTTCTTTTACCAAAAGGAGTAACAACAGATATAGTTACTCATAGTTATAACGGATTTCCAGTATCAAATACAGATGAATTTGTTGAATTATTAAACGCAATTGCAAAAAGTGGAGCGAATGCTCAAAAACCAACCGCTTTGGAACAGTTTTTTGGAACTCATCCTATAGCCAAAACTTTTTTAACCACTCAGAAACCCGCCACGACAAGTTTCGGAACAATTTCATACTATGGAGTAAATTCATATAAATTTACGAACGTAAAAGGCGAATCAAAATTTATAAGATATCAATTTATTCCAGAAGACGGAGAACAATTTTTAAACAAAGAGCAAATTGCGAAATCAAGTCCGGATTATTTATATGATGAAATCAAAAATCATTTAAAAAACAAACCTGTTAAATTTAAATTGTATGCACAAATTGCAAAAACAGAAGATAATATAGCCAATCCTTCAATAGCTTGGCCAGAAACAAGAGAACGTATATTACTGGGGACAATTACAATTACTAAAATTGGAAAAAATACGCCCGATGCTGATAAGCAATTACATTTTATTCCAAATAATGTAACAGAGGGAATTGAAACGGCTGATCCCATGCTGGAAGATCGTTCAAAAGCCTACCCAATCTCTATAAAAGAACGTCAATAAACAAAATTTAAATTCAGGAAAACATGTCCGAACAAATTCAATTAGTACCAGGTAATTCTTTAATTACAAGTACACCGGAAGAGGGCCGTCAATTAGCATTAAAAATGGCGCGATTAATCATTAAAATTACTCAGCCCGATGCAGAAATTAGGGAAAGATTACGTAATGTTTACGCAGAAGATGCAAACCTGCTTATTGCTATTGGACAGACGGTTTCTAACGAATTTGCGACAATAGCTGCGGCAAATAATTATTGGAGGTAGCGAATTGGAATATTAGTAAATAAGTCATTCGGTAATAAGGTTTTATTGCCTAATTAAACATGTCGAATTCCATTAAACGTTGGTCTTATATAGAAGATGCTAGTTCGGATTTCGATCAACACAATTTCAATAAACGTAAAAGGGAAGGAAATATGCGCCACTTATCCATCTTAATTATGAGCATGCTTTTCTTCATTCAGGTATGCATTATCCGAAACGCGGATCTATGATGGTGAAGAAATTCTTAAATTATTCAGAGGAACCTGCTCGTTACTATTTGTTAGAATGAGCCACAAATATTTCTTTCAAAAGCTCCATTGGCATTGGATCAAACATCAGCTTTAATTGATGTAATGAAATAGTTGTTAAAAAATAAAAGGTTCAATACTATAATAGTACAGGACTAATTTTTATTTTCCCCCTGATAAATAAAAAATTGTGGTTTGATAAAAATTAATATATTTGCACTTTAATCAAGAGAAATGAAAAACTTTACCAACATCGTTATTATTAATATCATAATTATCATTGGATAACTATGATGGGGTGTTGTATAAATTAAAAAACTATATCAATTTAAAAACCTCCCTGTAACGGGAGGTTTTTTTGTTTAAAACCAATATGAAAAATTCATTATCAATAATTATTATCGCAATTATCATTATTTGTCTCTTATGACGAGTCAGGATTATATTGTCTAAATACAAACCTTTCTCTGTCAAACGAGAAAGGTTTTTTTATTTCAAAAAGCAGGTAAATTGATGTAAAATAATCCTTGACGCAAAAACTAACTACTTGAAGCAATTAACAACGAAAAAACAATGAAAGAAGAATACACATTAACAGTTTACGCAGAAGATCAAATGGGCACGATTAATAAAATAGCTATAATGTTTCTAAGAAAAAAAATTAATTTGAAAAGCCTTAATATTTCCTCATGTGAAATTGATATGATGTACCGTTTTACCATTGTAGTGAATGAGACCTCTGAAATTGTAAAAAACTTGAAGTTTCAGATAGAGAAAATTATTGAAGTTTTTAAATGCTACTGCAGTACAAATCAAGAAATCATCTCGTCACAGACGGCCATGTATAAAGTATCAACCGACATGATTATGAACGAAGCAAATATTGATCATTTAATGCGACAATATAACGCCAGATTCTTAATAATTGAAAAAGATTATGCTGTATTTGAAGCTACAGGACAAGAAAATGAGATCGATAACTTAACGAAATCATTAAATAAATTTGGGCTAATTGAAGTTATCAAAACTTCGAGAATTGCACTTATAAAATCCTGTGAGGGATTTGCAGTGGAATTATTGAATATGTAAAAAAAAAACTTCAAATGCCACAATTACATCCCCAAATACTTTTAATAACATTTACAATATCCCCACTCTAAAATGGATTTATTCAAAGAAATACATCTAGCAAAAAAGCAATTACATAATGTACTGTTACCTACTCCATTAATTGAAAGCTCAACCCTTTCAAAACAGTATGCTGCGACTATTTTACTAAAACGCGAAGATCTCCAAGTAGCTCATTCTTTTAAAATAAGAGGGGCATATAATAAAATAAAATCACTTACCGCTGCAGAAAAAGAACTTGGAATTATTTGTGCCAGTGATGGAAATCATGCTCATGGAGTTGCCTATTGCTGCAATCTTTTAAAAATAAAGGGAAAAATATATATGCCGAAAAATACATCTGAGCAAAAAGTGAAACAAGTCCAGCTGTTTGGAAAAGATTATATAGAAATAATTCTGGCGGGTAACTTTTTTGATCAGGCTTATGCAATAGCTTTAGGCGATGCCTCCATACATCATAAAGTATTTATCCATTCTTCTGAAGATATAAAGGTTATTGCCGGTCAGGGAACTGTAGGTTTGGAAGTTCTTGAAGAATATCAAAAAAAAATAATTGATTATGTTTTTGTACCAATGGAAGGAGGAGGTTTGGCCGCAGGATTATCAACTGTTTTTGGGCAATTAAGTCCAAACACTAAAATTATCGGGGTTACGGCTCAAGACAATTTCTCAACCGAAATTTTTATTCAAAATAACAATAAAAACTCTTTAGATCCAGTAGACCAATTTGTATATGATACATCTATAAAAAAATCTGATAGTCTAACTTCAGAGATATGTCAAAAAAATCTAAATGACATTATAAAAATTCCTAAGGGAAAAGCATGCGTCGCTCAATTACAATTATTCAATAACGAAGAGATAAATATTGACCCTACCGGCGTATTAACTATTGCTGCGCTGGATTCTTATGCTGAGCAGATAAGGGGAAAAACGGTGGTCTGTATCTTAAGCGGTGGTCTAAAACATATGGAAAGAGAAGATGAAATACGAGAACACTCCTTATTATTTGAGGGACTAGTACATTATTTTTTAGTCGATTTTCCACAACGGCCTGGAATATTAAAAGAATTTATTAATGATGTACTTAGTACGGATGATCATCTTACATATTTTCAGTCTGTCAAAAAACAAAATTCTGAAACAGAATCTGTACTAATGAGATTAGTTGTAAAAAATCCAGATAACATTCTAAACATAAAATCCAATATGCAGGCAAAAAAAATCCTATACCAAAATCTTAATGAAAAATATGATCTATTTGCCTCAAATATTACATTAGTTAATATAATGTAAATAAAAAAAACAAGCTTAATTTTAATCTAAAATACTGGTATGTAATATGTTTAACTTTCATGTGTCGAAAAAAGAATATCAGAAAACTAATGAAGCAGACAAACCTGTTTGCAAAGCAATATTTGTAATTTTTGAAGGAAATTTAATTTAGATAACTCTGTAAAATCCTTTTTTGAAATTTAAAAAAGTGAAATACGAGCTTTTTCTCTGCTAAAATGATCTGTTGATACACAAAGAGCAGTAGCAAGAGAATAACTAACGAAATGGGATTATATTTTTAATTATTTAATGTGACTGTTTTTTACCATTAAATAGGTTTTAAATGGGAATATTCGTTTTCTAAAAAGAACAAGGCAAGCTTTCTTTTGCATTTTTTTTCAGTTTTTTTGATCAGTATCATTCAAACCAACAACTTAATGATCTGGTATTATTTTGTTAACGAACAACATGATGAGAGTTTGTTTGGGAGGATATACTTTCGCAAAACAAAACCAAATTTATTATTTGTTTAAAAAAAACAAATAATGATAATTTGGCACAATCTTCTTCACTATTTAGAATAAACAGCTAAATGTCTTTAAATAAGCTAAATGATGGGATTATTATTTCTTTTGCCAACGGTAATAAGGTTGCTTTTATAGCCGTTTATAATCATTATCATCAAATAGTATTTAACAACGTCGCACGGCTTATTCCTCAAACGGATGTTGTTGAAGATGTATTACAGGAAGTTTTTTTGAAGCTTTGGGAAAACAAACATAAATTCCAGGACGAGCACGCAGTAGCTTCGTGGTTATTCTCTGTTAGTTACAACCAGTCTATTTCTCATATCAGAAAATTGATTAGAGAAAGAAAGTATATGGAATCTATGAAAGCAGATGTCAATTTTGAATATGATCCCGAAAGCGAAGTCGAAATAGAGAACATCAAAGAAAATATTTTGGCGGAAGCTATTAATCAGTTACCATTGCGCAAAAAACAGGCTTTTGAACTTTGTAAATTACAGGGGAAAACCTATGCCGAAGCTGCCGAAATTATGAATATATCTTCAGAAACGGTAAAAGAGCATATTACCCTTTCCCTAAAATTTGTACATACCTATACAGTAAATCGCTACGAAAAAGAGTCAGCGATATCTTTATTTATCATTGGTTTATACTTCCGTACTTAGTCTGTTTACAGTCAGATCTTAGTATTTACAATTAATACTTCTTTTGTTAATAATTACTTAACCAACACTGTACCCCCCCTTTTTGAATGTCTTGCGTTTTTAGAATAGTTGCGGTGTGCCAGATACCCCATCTTATTTTAAGGACAGGACATTTAATTTATACTATGAATAAAATTCAATCAATAATTGAAAAATTGTGGAAAGGAACTTTAAGTCCCGAAGAAATCACAATATTGGAAAATGCTTTAAAAAATGTAAATGACGAAGAAAGTAATCAAGTCAAAAATCATTTTAGAAAATTATACGAGCAGGATGATGCCCCTGATCAAAGCAATAAAAACAAGGCAATACTTTTAAAACGCATTTTGAAATCTATTGATGATAGCGAAGTGCGTCAGCCAAAACGATTGACTCTTAGTTCAAGATATACATGGTGGGCCGCAGCAGCTATAGTTGGTATTTGTACTTTATTTCTTTTCCAAATAAATAATCACTCACTGGGTAAAGCAGATAACAAAATTGTACAAGTAATTCAAAATTTAAAAATAATTAAAAATAAGCAACAACATAATATAAATGTTGATTTACCTGATGGGTCTGCAATTGTTTTATTTCCTAAAAGTGCAATTTCTTATAATCAGGAATTTAATAAAAAAGACAGGATAATCAACCTGAAAGGAAAAGCAATATTTAAAGTTGCCAAAAATAAGACAAAACCTTTCAGCGTACTTTCTGAGAGATTTTCTACCACCGCCTTAGGAACACAATTCTTAGTAAATACCACTAAAGAGAATCAGATTGAGGTAAAACTTTTTGAAGGACATGTAAGGGTGCGAGATACACATAGCAAAGGAAAAAACATTCCGGACATCTATCTAAAACCCGGACAATTGCTGACTTTGAACAAGCTAAGTCCTAAATACGAAATAAGCACATTTAGATTAAACGAAAATACACTGGTACCTACAGCTAAAATTACTCCTAAAAATCAGACAGTGAAAAATAATGGCTCTTTGAATTTTAATAATGCACCACTTAATATGGTATTACAGAAACTAAGTGAAAAATATAAAACGGCTATAGACTATGACAAGGAAACTGTTGAAGGGCTTTATTTTACAGGAAGGGTCGAACAAACAGACAGACTCAACACCGTATTATCAATAATAACAAAAATGAATGACTTAAAATTAAAAGAAGAGCAAGGAAAACTCATTATAACAAAGTACAACAATTAAAATTTAACGATTAAAACAAAAAAAGAAAATGAATCTATTATTAATGCCCAAAAAAAGAAAGTGGCTGTTATTTGTCTACCCTTTATTGTTTATTGTCACGCAAGCCATTGCACAAACACAAAATCCAATTGTATCGGGTACAGTAATATCCGAAAATGGCGAGGCTCTTCCGGGAGTAACCGTACAAATTGAAAACAATGATCATAAAATAGTGGACTCAAGTATTACCGACGAAAAAGGTTTATTTACAACTTCTGCCCTAAAATTAGGAGAAATCTATGACTTCTCTTTTTCTTCTGTGGGGTATCAATCTACTCAAATAAAATCATTTGCTGTAAAAGCTGGCACTAACACACTTTTGGCAAGGCTAAAAGATAACAACGAGAAATTAAACGAAGTGGTAGTCGTTGGTTATGGTACCCAACAGAAGCGTTTTGTTACGGGTTCTGTAACAAAAGTGAGTGCGGAGCAACTATCTAATTATAGCGGAAGTAACTTTGCCCAACAATTGAGCGGTAAAGCGGCCGGTATTCAAATTAACGAAGCCTCCGGGCAACCGGGTTCAAACCCTCAAATTATCATTCGCGGTATTGGTACACTAACTGCCGGACGCAGCCCTTTGGTTGTGGTAGATGGTTTTCCCCTAACGGAAGGAACTTCTTTCAATTACATTAATCCAAATGACATAGAAAGTCTTGAAGTGTTAAAAGATCCTGCATCAGCCTCTATATATGGTTCCAGAGCAGCAAACGGGGTAATTCTTATCACTACCAAAAAAAGTAAGGCTGACACGTTTAATGTAACTATAGATGCTTATACCGGATTTCAACAACGATCAGATAAAGTAGAATATGTTAATGCGCATGATGCTGCTATTTTTTTTACTGAAGCAAGAGATCAGGGATATATATCCAAAGATCCTGCAAACAGAAGCATAACCGATGATCGTGCGACCAGAGTTGCAAAAGGAGCTTCGCTTAGAGAATTACGTCTAAATTATCTGGATCCGTACCTGAACAATCAAACCGGCCTAACAGATACAAACTGGTCGAATGAAATATTCCGTACAGCACCTATAAGTAATATAAATGTGGCTTTGAGCGGCGGGAACGGAAAAACATCTTACTATACCTCATTCAATGCCTTTAATCAGGAAGGTCTAGTGGTCGAAAACGGACTAAAACGTTACAGTGCCAGTATAAAACTAAACAATAAAATATCTGATAGGGCTGAATTTGGTATAAGCCTTAATCCTTCTTATACAACACAACGGTATTATGATGCCAATGGTAGTTTTGACGAACCAATTGGTGCAATAGCAGTAATGTATCCTTTCTTCAAACCGTATAATGATGACGGTACTTTGGCTATTAGTCAACAAATAAAAGCCAATCAGCCCGAAGATGGTGCCTTGGTAGAAAATCCGATTGCTTTTCTTAATATGGTAAAAAACAACCGTACTTTCTTCAAACTTTATGGAAATACTTTTTTCAACTATGCTATATTAAAAGGCTTAAAATATAAATTTACTTTAGGTGGAGATTTTTCGCAAAGTATGTTTGATCTTTATAACCCATCTAATCTGGGAGCTTATCGTACGCCTGCGCCTAAGCCGGCAACTGCTTCAGAGACTGACGGATCATTAACGAATTACCTATTAGAACATACCTTAACATATTCTAAGAAAATTGACAAGCACGATTTTACACTTTTGACAGGCTACAGTTACCAGAAAGAAAATTCATTCTCAACGATTATAACCGGAGCAAATATTGCCGATGATAATATAGATAACATTGCCGGGGCCAGTTCTTTTACTGTAAATCCTAACAGGTACAGATGGGTGCAAATCTCTTATTTCTCAAGATTGCAATATATTTTTGCAGATAAATACATTACCTCGTTCTCTTATAGAATGGATGGTTCTTCAAGATTTGGAGCTGAAAACAGATGGGGGAAATTTCCATCAATAACAGCAGGTTGGATTTTCAGTAAAGAAGGATTCTTCCCTGAGCAAGATGTTGTTAGCTTTGGAAAATTGAGAGCGACCTGGGGACGTTCGGGCAATAATCAAATTGGTTCTTATGGTTCATTGGGTATTGTAACAGGAGGTAATGCCGCCAACAATTACATATGGGGTAATACGCCTGCGTCGGGCTTTAGTGCTTCAACAACACCAAATATAAACCTATCGTGGGAAACCAATACTTCTTACAATTTAGGTCTGGATTTGCAATTATTTAAAAAAATTGACCTTACTGCCGAATATTATAATGCTACTACTTCTAATTTATTGCTGGATGTGCCTGTTCCGCAACAATCGGGCTTTAGTAGCTCCTTACAAAATATTGGAAAAGTTCAAAATAAAGGATTAGACCTTAGCATCTCTGCCAGTGATATCAATTTAGGTCAGGTAAAATGGAATCCTGCTGCGAATATTTCTTTCAATAAAAATGAAGTATTGGCTTTGGCGCCAGGTCAGACACAAATAATTGCGGGTGATATAGGTAGTATTATTACAAAAGTGGGCGGTCCTATAGCCGAGTTTTACGGTTATCAGGTTGTGGGTGTGTATAAAACTCAGGATCAGTTCAATGACACAAAAATCCCAAAATTACCTGGTACACAAATGGGAGATTATATGGTAAAAGATGTAAATGGAGATGGCGTAATCGACACCAAAGACTGGACACCAATGGGGACTTATTCTCCAAAATTCACGTATGGATTCTCCAATTCTTTTGCTTACAAAAACTTCTCATTAACCTTTTCGTTAACGGGTGTTGAGGGTCGTAAGGTATATGAATCAAATTTGGCCTCAAGAGGAGAAGCCGGAGAAGGATTTGCTCTGCCAACAAAATATTATTTTGAAAACAGATACCATCCTATTGATAATCCGAATGGAACTTTTGCTCAGCCCAATTTAGGAAATTTTTCAGCAGCCCGCAGAGCTACAAAAGCATCAAATTTGTATATCCTTGATGGCGATTATTTAAGGCTTCGTGATGTACAATTGGCCTATACGCTTCCTTCATATATAGTAAAAAGAGCCAAAATAGCGAACATGAAAATTTATGTAGGCGGAAATAATTTGTTCACCATTACAAAATACAGAGGAACTAATCCAGAAGCAACTACAGGCTCTGCCTTAACAAACGGGCAGGCAACATCCAATTATCCTGTAGCCAGGACGTTTATTTTTGGTACCAATATTTCTCTTTAACAATTAAAACGAATACAATGAAAAAAATATTTTTTGCAATAATTGGTGCTGTCTCTCTTGTTTCCTGCACCAACGACCTGGATCAACATCCTATAACCGATAAAGAGTCAGGTAAGTTTTTGACCACCGAAACCGAAGTAGAAGAATATGTAGTGGCAACTTATGCCTCATTACAGGCAAATGGATTGTATGGATTGTATTTGCCTGCCATGGGCGAAGTACCTTCTGACAATACTTATGAAGAAGTACCGGCAAATGACGGTGCAATGTATGGAGATTTAGAAGAATTTAAAACCGTTCCGGCAAATGGAATGCTTGCCGATAACTGGAAAGCCAGCTATGTTACCATACAACGCTGTAATGTGATATTGAACAGAATAGCCGGAGTAGCCTACAAAACAGATGCTGTAAAAAGCTCCAGAATTGGAGAGATGAAGTTCATAAGAGCGTTAATTTACTTTAATATGGTACAATTTTATGGTGATGTTCCTTTGACAACTGACGAAACCAAAGATCCAAATGTTTATTTTGGTAAAGGTCGCCAACCGGCAGCCGATGTCTATAAGCAAATTATCCAGGACCTTACAGATGCGATTTCGACTTTACCTACATCGACAACACAACCGGGACGTGTAATAAAAACGGCGGCCCAGACTTTACTGGGAAAGGTTTATCTTGTACAAAAAGATTATGCTAACGCAAAAATCCAAATTGATGCTGTTGTAAATTCTGGTGCACACGCGCTATTCAACGATTCAACGACACTTTTTGATTTGGCAAACGAAAATGTAAGTGAATTCATTTTTTCAGTGCAGTTTGGTTCTGGTATAAACAGTAATACAGAGGGCAGCACTATGGTTCAACAGTTTTCACCTTCGGGTGTAATGAGTGGTGCCAAAGGACATAGCTTGCCTACCAAAGAATTGTACAGCAAATATATTGCCGGGGATAAAAGAAAAGATAACTATGTTAAGCTTTCTTCTGCCGGTACTCCGTACAATAATAAGCTCAAAAAACCCGTAGCGCCAACACCTCCTGCTGATGGCGGAAGTAATACAGTGGTACTTCGCTATGCAGACGTGTTATTGATGCAGGCCGAAATTGAAAACGAATTGGGTAATACACTTACAACGGCAAAACCAGCATTAGACAAAGTAAGAAACAGAGCCGGACTTGCTCCTTCAACTGCCCTTACACAAGCTGATTTGCGTGATGCCATTGAACTCGAAAGACGTTTAGAATTGATAGGAGAAGGATATCGTTGGCTGGATTTACTTAGAACCGGAAAAGCCATAAGTACGATGAACGCTTGGTTTATTTCTCAAAACAAACCGACCACAGTAACTTCTCAGTTCCTTTTAATGCCTATACCTCAAAATCAAAGAGATGCTGATCCTACCATAACACAAAATAAGGACTATCAATAGTAACAAGTACAGAATCGCTATACTTCAGCATCACAATTTAATACTGAAGTATAGTGTTATAAAAACTAATAGATACACAGATGAAAAAGCTATCAATAGCATTGTTCACTTTTTTTATTTACACTTTTGCAATAGCACAAGAAAATAATGACACAACCAATATTCTTTGGAAAGAAGGTTACATGGACATACACCATATCAACACTGGTCGGGGTGTCTGTACTTTTTTTATATTGCCGGACGGAACAACCATGATGGTTGATGCCGGTGATATGGACGACACCTATTATGCAGGACCAGATTCCAGAAGTTGGCCATTGACGGTAACACCTGCCTATCCTGATAATAGTAAAAATTCAGGCGAGTGGATTGTTGATTATATGAAACAGGTTTATCCGCAGGTAAAACAAATTGATTATGCTCTTATTACCCATTTCCATACAGATCACATGGGAGTCATTCGACCAGATAGCAAATTAGCTTTGCAAGGCGGATACAAACTTACGGGAATTACGCAGGTTGGTGATTTGGTTCCCATCAAAAAACTGATTGATCGTAGCGCTCCTAACTACAATTTCCCTCTTGATTTGAATAAATATTATACCGAAGAAAACAGTATTTTCCTTAATTATCAAAAATTCATTGCAGAAAACCAAAAAAAGGGCTTGAAAGCAGAAGGTCTTGATGTGGGAAATTCAGATCAATTGGTCCTTATAAAAAACAAAAAAAAATATCCGGATTTCCATATAACCGGAGTTAAGAGCAGCGGTACTATATGGACCGGTGTTGGCAATCAAACACAGGAATACATTACAGCCGACAGCATCGTTAAAAAAGGAAAATTCAACGAAAATCCTTTGAGCCTTGCTATAAAACTTAGCTACGGGAAATTTGATTACTTCACCGGTGGAGATAACACCGGATTGCAAGGCTATGGTTTACCCAAATGGTTTGATACAGAAACCCCCATGGCCAAAGCCGTAGGCAAAGTAGAAGTAACAACTTTAGATCATCATGGTAATCGTGATGGTACCAACGAAAATTTTCTTTCGTATTTGCAACCACAGGTTGTGGTAGAGCAAACCTGGTGCAGCGACCATCCCGGTCAGGAAGTAATGCACAGACTTTTATCAGACCATATTTACAAGGGAGAAAAAAATATTTTTGCGACCAATATTCAAGAAGTAACCAAGCACACCTTAGGCTATTGGTTTACCAAAGGATATAAAAGTATGTTCGGACACGTAATTGTTCGGGTTTTACCCGGAGGCAATTCGTTTTATGTTCTTATTGCCGAGACAGTAAACGGTAAGATTCAAATAAAAAAATCATTCGGACCCTATAATTCTAATTAATTTTAAAACAAAAAATACTATGTCTAATAAATATTTAGCCCTTATTCTTCTAACAACTCTTTTTTGTTATCAGGCAGAGGCTCAAAAAAAAGGAAAGTCGGTTTCGCCACAACAGAAACTAGAACAATTATTTAATCCAAAAAATAACGAAATATTGGTAACCGCTCACCGAGGCGATTGGAGAAACGCACCAGAAAATTCTTTATTGGCATTAAAATATTGCATCGATATGGGTGTTGATATTATGGAACTCGATTTGAAAAGAACCAAAGATGGTCAGTTGATTGTAATGCATGACAGAACCATTGATCGTACTACTAACGGCAAAGGAAAACCGGAAGATTACACTTTGGAAGAGATTCAAAAATTTAAACTTAAAAATGGTTTGGGTAGACCTACTTTACATCAAATTCCAACATTTGAAGAAATGCTTATTACCGCAAAAGGCAAAATATTGATTGACGTAGACAAGGGTTACGAATATTTTGGCGAAGTGGTAGCACTCATCAAAAAACATAATATGTACGATCAGACATTCATCAATATTGATGACAACACCAATTTAGAAAGTGTGGAATCGAAATATGGAAAAGTAGATCCGGAAGCAGTATTAATGCCTATTATTCGCTATACAGACAGTCATGCCGAAGAGATTGTAAACAGCTACATGAGACATAAAAAAACTGTTTTTCAGCCTGTTTTTGACACCGATACAGTCAAAACAATTAATAATTTACCAACGCTGAAACAGAAAGGTTATGGTGTTTGGATTAACAGTCTTTGGGCGTCTTTAAACGGTGGTCATGATGATGATACTGCGGTAGATGAGAACAAACCTGATGAATCATGGGGATGGATAATAAAAAAAGGAGCTAATGTAATTCAAACTGATAGGCCAAAAGAATTACTGCAATATTTGAAAAATAAAAAATTACATCAATAACCATAACTATAGAAAAGATTTTTTAAACGATTAAATTATACAATCGAAAGTTGAAGAAAGTTTTTGATAATCTGGAAAATTGTAATCCAAATGAGCTATAAAATTCAGAGACAGATCTAAGAGAAGAAACAGGCATCTAAAGGTTTTTAGCTTAATTTGTTACGCTAGTTTTATAATGAGAATTGTTAGATTAAGAAACAGTTATGTTTACTGTACTATCGTGACAGTGATCTTAATTTATTGATTATTTTTGAAAACACTTATAAATACACAATAATGAACAGAAGAAAGTTCTTTAAAAATGGCTCTTTATTTACAATTGGCGCAGTATTGATGAATCCTTTACAGGGTTCGGCCAATATTTTAGATGTAGAATCAGCCAATAAAAATAAGAAAGCAAAAAATATTATTTTATTGGTTAGTGACGGGATGAGCACGGGAACATTAAACATGGCCGATTTATTTTTGAACAGAAAAACAGGTAAAGGCTCTAACTGGATACAACTATATAAAGACAATAAGGTGTCAAGAGCTTTAATGGATACCGCATCTGCGAGTTCTATCGTAACAGATTCATCGGCAGCTAGCTCTTCCTGGGGAGGAGGTTTTAGAGTAAATAATGGTGTACTAAATATTAGCCCGCAAGGAGAACCGCATTTGCCGATTTGGCAGAAATTTAAAAAGGTTGGAAAAATGGCCGGTTGTGTTACGACCGTTCCCATAACGCATGCCACTCCGGCTGGCTTTTGTGTTAACAGCGAAAGCAGAAATGCTCAGGATGATATCGCCGAACAATATTTAAAGCTTGGCTTTGATGTTATGATGGGAGGCGGCGCAAACTATTTTAGTTCAGAATTAAGGAAAGATAAAAAAGACATGTTCGCAGCTTTTAGTTCGAAAGGATATCAGGTTGTAAAAACGCGATCTGAAATGGAGGCAGCTTCAAGTTCGCAACCTATTTTAGGAGTGTTTGCTGATGATGGACTTCCGTATTATGTGGATAGAAATAGTGATGAAAATTTAAAGAAAGCTACTCCAAGCCTTGGTGAAATGGCCAAAAAAGCAATTGACAGAATGAAAAATCATAAAAATGGTTTTGTCTTGCAAATTGAAAGCGGAAAAGTAGATTGGGCAGCACACGCTAACGATATTGCAGGTTTGATAAATGACCAGATTGAGTTTGATGAAGCAGTAAAAGTAGCAATAGATTTTGCAGAGAAAGACAAAGAAACTTTAGTTATAATTACAACAGATCATGGAAATGCAAATCCTGGAATAATTTATGGAAAATACGCCAATGATAATTTTGATAGCATTCAGCATTATACCCAAACCAATGAGTGGATTTTGAATCAAATAAAGTCAGATACTTCAGTTTCCCAAGTAAAGGAAATTATCGAAAAAGCAAATGGACACTCCGTTTCAGATGAAGACGCAAAAACAGTCTCGGGGTATTATGATGGGTTGCATAAAGAAGACGGTTTGTATAATTACAAAAAACTGCCTTACAAAGCTTTTGCAGAAATGCAGGGAAAAATAAATTCTGTTGGATGGATCAGTATGGATCATTCTGCAGATTATGTTGAACTGGCAATGTTTGGCCCAGGAAGCGAACTTTTAAAACCTTTTGTAAAAAACACAGATTTGCATTATTTAATGCTTCAGGCGGCAGAAGTAGAAAATAAATTTTAAACTATTATATAAAACAAATATAATTTAGATTATTTCAAGAGTAAGATCTTTTAGACTCTTTGGTGGAGGCTCAAATTATAATAAGTATATAAAAAGTAGCTGTGTCAGTTTTGAGATAGCTACTTTTTTTCGGAGCAGCTGCACACTCGAACCCAACTGTTATATCGCTTATTAATACTGAATTTGTAGTTTCTAAAAATCCATTTACCATGATTTTGCCACAAATTAAAATTTTCAAATTCTTGAATATTTTGAGACTGGATTAACCGTTTAAATGTACGTTATAATTCTTTAGCCGTTTTAACTGGTTTTATATTGTTTCTTTAATCAAGCACTGGTTATTTAAGACAATTTAAAACACCAAATTAATGCGAGTTGCATTGCTTAAGTTCAAATTGAGACTGTAACGATGTAGATTTTTTTGTCCCAGTTTTTTTTACTCTAGCTTTCAGAAACAACCTTAACTCTTTGTGACAAAATTGGTAGTAGCTCCATTTTTCGACGTCTATAGTTATTGGAATTTGGAGGAACTCATTTTTATGCAATTCACCCACTGGTATTTCAACGTCATTAATATAAATGGTATGACTATAAAAAGAATTAATCTGACTCAGATTCACACTATATGATTTACTGAACCTCCAACATATTTTTGAGCTGTTGCTCAAAATCTTCTCGTACAAACCGCGAACTGTTTTTCATTTTGACACGGTAATTGTAGATTGTTTGGGGAGAATAATGCAAAAAGGAAGCTATCTTATTACTGCTATCTATTCCTAATCGAATCAGGGCAAGGACACGCAGTTCACTATTTAATATTTCACCTTTTTTGAGTTGGAACTGACTATCTTCTTTCATAAGTTTATTCACATTCTCCACAAAGTTGGGAAAGAGGCTAAGTACGGACCGGTCAAAGTTTACAAAAAAATCATTCTTATCTGATTTGGCGAATTGCTGCGAATCAATATTCTTCAATAGATCATTGATTCTGTTATTGATGATCTTACTCTTCACAATCTGTTTGTAATCATCAAGTTTATTGATGTACGAAGAACAAAGATCCATAAAAAGGCCTATATTCTCCTCGCGTGTTTCGTTTGCATAATGAAGTTTGTTATTAAGATGTTGCAGCTCGTTGTTGTAAAACTGCAGTTCATTGTTTAGCCGATCCACTGCCAATCTGGCCTTTCGCAGTTGTATTACCTGTCTGTAAATAAAGATTAGGGACCATGTAATGAAAATTGATAAAATACTGATTACAATAATGGAATATTTTAAATGTCTATTTTCTTTACTCCTTTTTTCTTGAAAGGCATTTACGATCAAGGGTAATTTCTCGGATATCTGTAAGATTCGCTGCCTGTTATTGTAAAAGCGTGCGTCTGCCAAGGCCGACTGAATGTATAAATTGGCTCTATCAATATCCTGAAGTTTATTCTTATAGAGATAAAAGGCCAATTCCTTAATAGCCGCATTTTCTTTAGTAGGGATTTGCCTGTCTACAATGGATGCCTGGATGAGGTAATATTCATATAGTTTGTCATTTTTTAATACCTTATAGATTCCGGCAAGATCGTAATAGACCATTGCAGCAAATCTCGTTGGTTTGTTTAGCCCAGGGATTGTTTTTTTTAGTAAATCTCGGGCTTTAAGATATTCACCCGCATTTACCATTAAGTTAGCGGTGTATTTATTATATTCAATAGAATTTTTCGGATAAGTGGAGCGTACGGAATCCTGATAGGTCTGTTCCTGCCTTTTATAAAGTGGGGTGTAATAATTATCGTGACTAAATTCCGAAGATACGTAGTAAAACCTTTCCTGAGCATAATAATAATCTCGCAGCAAAGACTTATCGAGTCTCTGCCTATCTATTTTCTTCAAGATTTGCGATGATTCATTTAACAGACCAGATGTGGATAACATAATTGAATAGGTCAAAATAATCTGGTCAGACATCTTACTGTTGTGCGATACTTGTGCAATCTTCATATTTTTTTCGATATAAGCGTATGCAGAGTCCGCCCTATACCAAAGATAACCAGCAATGATCTTATTATAGGTTTCATATTTAAGAATCGGATCCGAGGTGTCATTTACCAGACGCTTCAAACTGTCCAGTGTTTTCTCTTTTGCAGTTATCATAGAGGTATCAGCGAGTACTTTATCCAGAGTCTTCAGAAACCTGTCATTGACATCAGCTTTCTGACAAGACTGAAATAATATCATTATAATTACCAAGTACATAATTTTATTCATAATAAAATATCAATTTATAATATTCAAGGATAAATTTTTATCAAAAATACAAAAAAGGAATCTACTTTAGCTTTATTCAGACCAATCATTTAAACATAAATAAAGTACTGATTAATAGTTGTTTATGATTTTTATTTTAAAAATAGAGCTACTTCTGATCTACTTTTTTTCATTAAACAAATCCCTCCTTATAATTTAGCCTCTTTATGAAAACTTAATCGATATAGAATAGATATGATACGAACAAAGTTGCTCATTACATTAATGCTTCTGCCATGTTTATAGAGGGGCGAGCACAGACTACTGCCGGGTTTCAAGCAACGTCCTTATTATATTGCAGGTCCACCTTCTGATGATGCGCTCAAGATAAGGAGGTGAAACATATCCAGTTTCGGGGGCGAAGATTTCAATACAAAGGAAATCAAAATTATTGCAGATAAAACCTCTATTGAAGTTTTTTACAATAATGGGAAAACAGTAATGACTGAAATATTTTTTCCAGAAAAACAAATGGAAACTTTCTCAGTATCTAAAGCAAATGTCAATTTTAGGATTGAAAATATAACAATTAACCAATTAAATATTAACTAAACTAACTTAATTATGAAACACAAAATTATTCTTTACTTAATTCTAATGGGCTCCTTTTTTTCTATTTCGGCCCAAAACAAAGGAATAAAAAGAGCGGTACCTTCTTGCGAAAAGAGCATTTCTTTTCCAAGTGTATCAGTATTTGTTTCTAGAACAATTTCTAGAACTTTAAATGATTTAGAAAGGCAATTTAAAATCAATACTACAGATAAAAAAACTATCAACAAGATTCTTAATTATTAAATCTAAAGATTATGAATGAAAAATATAAATTTCAAAGAAACGTTTTAATAAAATTGAAACTATTCTTATTTTTTTTCCTTTTTAGTTTTGCCTCAAATGCTCAGACTAAAACTGTGACAGGTGTAATTACATCCACTGAAAATGGGGAGACTTTAATTGGAGTAAATGTCTTAATTAAAGGAACTGCAAATGGCGTTATTAGTGATTTAGACGGGAAATATTCAATTTCTGTACCCAATGATGATGTCGTATTAATTTTTTCTATGATTGGGACGAAAAATGAAGAAATAAAAGTAGGTTCCAATCAGGTTCTTAATGTGAAGCTGTCGGCCAACAGTCAAATGATGGATGAAGTAATTGTAGTAGGCTACGGTTCACAGAAAAAATCAGAATTAACTTCGGCAGTTTCCTCCATTAAAAAGGAAGATATTAAAGTTGCTTTGGTTTCTAATGTATCTGAAGCTTTGCAAGGTAAAACTCCAGGTGTTGAGGTAATTAATAATAGTAACTCACCAGGAGGTGATGTTTCTGTACGCGTAAGAGGTATCAGTTCTTTGAATAATAGTATTCAGCCATTATATGTGGTAGATGGAATTCCTTTGAGTGGAAATGCATCATTCTTGAATAGTAATGACATTGCTAGTGTAGAAATATTAAAAGATGCAGCCGCAGCATCTATTTATGGAAGTCGTGGAGCAAATGGTGTTGTTTTAATTACTACAATTAAAGGAACGGCCAATGAGAAGTTCTCTATTACAGCAGATGCTTCGATTGCCTTTCAGACGCCAACACATATGGTAAAAATGATGAATCCTGCAGAATATGGACAAATGCTTCAAACATTTAAAACTAATGATGGCTCTGGGTTAACTATTAGTCCAGGCGAAAGTGCGGGAGCTGGAACTGATTGGTTAAACCTTATATCCAGATCCAATGCCCCTTTGCAAAACTATAATCTTTCAGTAAGCGGTGGTACAAAAAAAGTTGTTTATTCTTCCAGCTTAAGCTATTTTAATCAACAAGGTGTCGTAAAGACATCTGATTTCGAAAGATTTAATTACAGATTAAATACAGAGGCTAATGTTACAGATAAATTTAAAATAGGTGGAACAATAGTATTTACCAATTCTACGAGACATCTAGTTCCAAATGAAGGAGATTTATGGAATTCAATCTTCAATAATGCATTGACCATTGACCCAATAACACCAGTATATTTTAGTGCTACTGAATTGGCTGCTAATGCAGCGGCAGGAAATAGTACCAATGAATATAGTATTTATCACAATGCGCTATACACTAACAGTGGAAATCCAGTAGGTGCTGCTGCCAGAAATTTTAAGGAAGAAAAAAACACCAATTTTTTTGGTACTCTTTTCGGTTCTTATGAAATTGTACACGGACTGACTTATAAAACAAGTTTTGGATATGAATACAATGGATACCATTTTAATAATTTTAATCCTGAATTTTATGAAAATCCAAGTACAAAACTACTTGTGAATAGTTTGACTAAAAATGAAAATACAACAACACATTTTACATCAAATAACACTTTAACATATAGTAAAAAGTCTAAAGATCATTCATACACACTTTTGGCTGGTACAGCATACGAACATTATCAAACAGGAGGAATCAATGCCGCTGTTTCTGGTTTGCCAGGTAATGATCCAAATTACAGGTATTTAACATATGGAACATCTGGTGCGACTGTTAGTGAAACACAAGATGAATCAGCTTTGGTATCTTTTTTTGGTCGTGCAATGTATAACTTTAGATCTAAATATTTTCTTTCTGCCAGTATGCGTTCGGATGGTTCATCAAAATTTGCAGCTGGAAACAAATGGGGTAATTTCCCTTCTATATCAGGAGCGTGGGTAATGAGTAAGGAATCTTTCTTCGAGAATGACGTTGTTTCTTTATTGAAATTGCGCGTTGGTTGGGGAAAAATTGGAAATCAAAGTATTCCGTCTAATGCTTATTCTACGGTGCTAAGAAATAACGCTTACTATAATTTTGGGGGTAATCTTCTTACTCCAGGATATTCTATTGCAAAAGCCGGTAATCCCAACGTAACGTGGGAAACTACTACTGATTTAAACCTTGGTCTTGATTTTGGATTATTGGATGATAAACTTTCCGGATCAGTAGATGTTTACAATCGTAAAGTTTCAAATTTATTATTAGCTATCGATCCTCCAATGTTTACAGGTTTATACAATAGTAATTCGATTACAACTGGTATTATTACCAATGTTGGAGCAATGCAGAATAAAGGTATCGATTTAACATTAAATTACAGTAACAAAGTTGGTGGACTAGAATACGATTTTGGTGGAGTATTTTCTGTAGTTGACAACAAAGTGCTTGATTTGGGCACACTTTCTTATTTAGATGCAGGGGCACTTCGTAACGTAACAGGTTATGCTGAACGTACTGTTGTAGGGAAGCCTATTGGACAATTTTACGGTTATAAAGTACTTGGCATTTTCCAAAATCAGTCTGAAATAAATAGTTACACCCGAAACGGAGCATTAATTCAGCCCAATGCTAAACCAGGTGATTTTAAATTTGGTACCAATTCTGGTAACACGACAGGAACTAATTTAGTAGAAGCCGATAAACAATATTTGGGAAGCCCTCTACCTAAATTTACTTATGGCTTTAATTTGAAACTTAAATATAAAGGTTTTGATCTAAATGCTTATTTCTACGGTGTTTATGGTAATAAAATTTTAGAAGCCGAAAGAGCATTGATTTCTAATACAAATAATAGTTCATCTAATTTAAAGGCTGGACTTGTTGAAGCTGCATGGCATGGAGAAGGAACTTCAAACACAGTTCCAAAAATGACTTTGCAAAGTACTAATAATAACTTTGGAGTAGTTTCGGATGCTTATTTATCAGATGGTTCTTATTTGCGACTTAAGAATTTGAACGTAGGTTATGAGTTGAATAAAGAGGCATGTTCATTTCTAAATTTGAATCGTTTTAGAGTATATGTGGGTGCTCAAAATTTGTTTACAATAACTAAATATACTGGTTTTGACCCGGCCGTTTCTAATTCGACGGTAACTCAAGTGGGAGTTGATTATGGTGGTTATCCTACTAATCGTACTTTTCTTATGGGGTTTAATATTGGTCTATAATAATGGTATTTCAATGTACGATTACACTTCAAAATTAATTAATACTTAATAATAAATCAAATGAAAAAGATGTATAAAAAACAACTGATATTTTTATTTTTTCTGAGCTTCATGGGGCTTTCAAGCTGTAATGATCTCATCGATATTCCATCTCCAGGGATAACACAAGATGCTATTCCGATGAACCAAAAAGATGCAGTAGGTCTAATTACGGGTTGCTATTCAACATTTATGGATTACGACCAGACTCAAGGTGTTGACAACTGGGTTGAAGGTTATTTTTGCCAATGGCTTGTAGGTGAAGAGTGTGGTGATGATATTTATAAAGGTGGAGATAGTCATGGAGATTTTCAGGCCATGGAAGATTTAGGTTATTTCAAAACAGGTTATAACAATGTTATCGATTGGAAATGGCGTAAAATGTGGATTGGTATTGCTCGTTGTAACAAAGCTATTACTAGTATACCTAATGTTCCTGGGATTAATGCTGCTCTGTCTGCACGATTAGTAGGCGAAGCTCAATTTTTAAGAGCTTATTTTTATATGGAACTTCTAAGAAATTTTGGAGATTTGCCAATTATTACGACTCCAATCACTGCCTTCGATGTGAATCAGCCAAGAGTTGCTGTCAAAGATGTATATGAAAAACTAGTTGAGCCAGATTTAGTGGCTGCAGCTGCTATTTTACCTCAAAAAACTGCTTATGCAACAGCAGATGCCGGCAGAGCTACACGCGGAGCCGCTTTGAGTTTACTTGCAAAAGCTTATTTGTACCAAAAAAAGTGGTCAAATGCTTTTACTACAGGGCAAACAGTTATTGATGAAGGTCAATACAATTTGGAAACTAATTTTAGAAATGTATTTGAAGTAGACAATGTAAATGGTAAAGAATCCATTTTTGAAATAGCTTTCTCAGGAAATCAAACTTATCCTTTTGGCTGGGTTGGCGCTAATGCTATTGGCAGTAGAGATGATATAAATTGGGGATGGTTACAGCCTTCAACTGATTTAGATCGTGAATTTGAAAGTGGTGACCCTCGTCATCAAATGACAATCATTCATGATGGTGATACTTTTGTTGATGGATGGGGAGGACAACCTTATCCAATTACAGCTTTGCGTAACAATCAAGTTCCTTATACGGCTTCATATAAGTATTTTATACCTAAAAGTAAACGAGTATCTAACAATTGGTTGAGACAAAATTATAATTTAGAATTGATCAGATATGCAGATTTACTCTTAATGTACGGAGAAGCAGCTTTGCAATCGGGAAATCAAGTAAAAGCAGACTGGGCAGTAGAACAAGTTCGTTCTAGAGCAAGAAATCAGTCAGTGAATCCTTCCACGACCTTGCCAACAAAAACAGGAGTTACTATGAATGATATAATTCATGAAAGACGAGTAGAACTAGCTACTGAAGGACATCGATTCTATGACCTTAAAAGATGGGGAATTGCACAACAGGTCTTGAATGCACTGCCTGCTAAAATAGCTACTTATCCTGAAGCATTATATATCGGGGCAAAAGGAGCGCTGTATCAATCTCCTCGTAATGATAATTTTCAAATTCCTCCAACTGATGTTTCGAGAGCGGGTTGGACACAAAATCCAGGATATTAATAGTAGAATTGTTAATTAAATATTTGTTTTAATAAGTAAATTTGGTTAAAGGCAAGTAAAAACACTTGCCTTTAACTTTTATTTTCAAAGCAGATACTCTTTTGCTAAATATGATTTTTAGTAGAAATGCTTTAATTTTTAAGTTTTTAAATCAGAAAAAAATAGTTTTTAAAATTATGAATAAAAAAATCCCGCATTATTTTTATAAAAAATGGTTATTCCTTTTTAGTTTAATAACAACAGTCATGAATTTATCGGCGCAAACAATTATTCCTATAGCTACGGAAAATAACCTTATGTTACTGCAGACAGATAACACCAATAGGTTGAGAATGGTTTATTTTGGAAAACCATTAGATAATGAAAGTGAATATAAGTCGGTATCTGCGAATTATAATTATGATGAATCTAATGCTGGCATATATAATGCGGCCTATACTTCTGCAGGAACATGGAATCTTTCTGAACCTGCAATTCAGGTCAAACATGCAGATGGGAATCCTTCTTTAGAGTTGAAATATGTGAGTTTTAAAAAGGAAATAATTAATACTGATATTTCAATAACCAGTATTCTTCTTAAAGATCCTCTTTATCCGTTTGAAGTGACCTTGTTTTATAAAGTTTGGAAAAAAGAAAATATTATCGAACAATGGACGGAAATAAAACACAAGGAGAAAAAACCTGTGCTTTTGCAAAAATATGCTTCTGCTAATTTATATTTTGCTGATAAAGACTTTTATCTGACAAGTTTTCAGGGTGAATATTTGAAAGAAATGCAGCCAAAAGAAGCGTTATTAACACAAGGTATTAAAACAGTAGATTCAAAATTAGGAACGAGAGCAATGCTTTTACAGACACCTAATTTTATTGTGTCTTTTGGTAAACCTGCTTCTGAAGAGGAAGGAAATGTACTAGTTGGTCAATTAGCATGGAGTGGTAGTTTTAAGCTGGACTTCGAAATCGATTCACACAAAAACCTTCGTCTTATTGCTGGTGTTAATCCATTTGCATCAGAATATTCATTAGCTCCCAATGAAACATTTAAAACGCCTTCTTTAATCTATGCAGTGTCCAATCATGGAACTGGTCAGGCGAGTAGAAATTTACACGATTGGGCGAGAAAATATAGGGTGTTAGATGGTGCAGGAGAACGACTTACTTTGTTGAATAACTGGGAAGCAACCTATTTTGATTTTGATGAAAATAAAATAAAAGCTTTGTTTAAAGATGCTAAAGAGATTGGAGTTGATTTATTTTTGTTAGATGATGGTTGGTTTGGTAATAAGTATCCAAGAAATAATGATGATGCAGGACTTGGAGACTGGCAGGAAAATAAAAAGAAGTTGCCAAGCGGGTTAGGTTATTTAGTAAAGGAAGCTAAAAATGAAGGAGTGAAATTTGGTATTTGGATTGAGCCTGAAATGGTGAATCCTAAAAGTGAATTGTATGAAAAACATTTGGATTGGGTAATACGGCAACCAGAACGACCAGAGATTTATTATAGAAATCAAATGGTGTTAGATTTGTCAAATCCAGAGGTTCAGGATTTTGTGTTTGGAATTGTAGACGATTTGTTTGTTAAAAATCCAGAATTAGCTTTTATAAAATGGGATTGCAATGCGGTGATTTATAATGCTTATTCTGCTTATCTCAATAAAAAAGGAATTCCACAGTCTAATTTATATGTTGATTACATAAAAGGTTTGTATAAAGTATTGCAACGCATTCGTTCCAAATATCCAAAAGTACCTATGATGTTATGTTCTGGAGGAGGAGGAAGAGGTGATTATGAATTACTTCAATATTTTACAGAATTTTGGCCAAGTGATGATACAGAACCTTTGGAGCGTGTTTTTTTACAATGGAATTATTCGTATTTTTTCCCTTCAATTGCTACAGATAATCATGTCACTGATTGGGGGAAACAACCTTTAAAATTTAGGATTGATGTGGCTAGTATGGGAAAATTAGGATTTGATGTTGTAGTATCACATTTAAAAGAAGAAGATAAGGAGTTTTGTAAACAAGCGATAAGTAATTATAATTCTTTTAAAGACATAGTGTGGCATGGAGATATGTATCGTCTTGTCAATCCTTATGAAAATGATATTGCGGCATTAATGTATGTTAATCCAGATAAAAGTAAAAGTATTGTTTTTAATTATTTGGTAAGTAATAGATTTAATATCACAGCAACTAAAAGGCCTGTTGTGTTGAAAGGGTTGAATCCTAATAAAAAGTATTCAGTAAAAGAAGTTAATTTATACCCTGGTACAACATCAACAATTGATGCTAAAAATGTTTTTACAGGGGATTTTTTAATGAAAGTTGGTTTTAATCCAAATGTTACCTTGCAAAGAACTAGTGTTTTGTTAGAAATAAGTGAGGTTGAATGATTAGCATTTAAAAATTGAATATGGAACAGTAATTCTGCAAAAAAACGTTTTGTAGATTTTGCGACTCATTATCCACAATTTATTCAACGTTTCCGCAGCATCTTATTATTTCTTTAGGTATCACAAAAAAAGGAGACGAATTAGAATACTAAGGAGTGAAATAACTTCTCCTTTAAGTTTTAATGTAGAAAAACCGTTGAGGAATGTCAACGGTTTTTTTTGTTATAGTGTGCCCAGCATGAGCGGTAACTCTAGGTTGTAAGTCCCGAACGCACCTTTACACTGGGAAGTGTTAGCTAACTGCAAGGGTGTCCATTGTGAGGTGGAATCTGAAGGAAGCAGTAGGCAAACTCTTGGCCTGACGGATAGAAACTATATATAAGGCCAGAAATGTTAGATAAAGTTGCTATACAAACTAAAGTCTTTTCCTTAGGGGCTTTGATCTCTAACATGACTTTCTTAAAGTGAATATAAGAAATATTTTTACTACAATTTCTTAATCTTTTAAAGATAAAAAAATGATTTTTCATCATCCTCTCATTGAATTTTCTTCAAATCCTACAACAAGTGATTCGAATTCAGTACCGTCATTATACGAATTTTGTAAAACCAAGTAAAGTTTTTTTAGTTCAAACAAATTATCTGATTTTTTAATTATCTAGTTACTCGCTTTTCAAAAGTGATAGAATAGTACTCTATTTTGGAAAAATAATACTACAAAACAATTCTTTTAATCGTAATTTTGATGAATGTTTTTATAAATAAAATACTACTTACATACATTTAATTATGATTAAAAAATTACCCTTTTTCGTTCTTGTCTTATTTTTACTCCAAATTAAATTTCTTTATAGTCAGTCAAACAAAACAAGCACTCTTATTGATAATTTTGAAATTACAATGAATGAAACTGGTTTATCAAAACCTCAAATTTTACAAATCAAAGACTTATTGATTAAAAAAGATCAACTTCTCACTGAGAATATAGAATTAGAAAAAGAACTTAACGCAAAGTATCCTTTTGTTTTTCATGATCAAGAAACCACTACTAAATACATTAACCAGCAATTTGTACACTCATTATCTGAAATTGTTACAATATCTCAATTCAAACAATTATTCCTGTCGCAGCTTAATTACAGAATAAAAACAATTGCAGAAGATAAATTTAATCTTTCAAAAAAGAGATATAAGTTTACTGTTGATCAGGAAGCAAAACTTAAAAAATTACTGCAGGAAACCACAACTAATGAAATCATTATCAAAGAGTATTACAGCTATGATGATAATTTATCATGGAACAATTATACCGAAGAAAAAATAAAGTCCTCAGATAAAGAAAGGGAATTGCTGAAAAGTTTCGGATTATTTTATTCTAAAAATACTAAAACGGACAACCTTATTAAAAAACTTATTGAGGCTCAAGTTGATGCTGAAAGAATAAATCAAATTTTACTGGCATTGCAGATTTTACAAGAAAGAAATGACAAAAGACTTAAAACATGGAGAGAAAATGATGTCGCCAATGCCTTCAATTTTCATGACCCAGGCGATGATGAATATGCTATTTATCTTGACTTCCGTGAACAATTAAGTAAAATATTAAAAATAGAAGAATTCAAAACTGTTTTTGTATCCCAGATGCAAAACAGAATTGTCCGTGATACCCAAAAAGAATTTCAAATTTTGAAAAGTGCTTACAAGCTTACCGATGCACAGTATGATGAAATTCAAAAATTAGTTCTGGAAAAGAATACTGAGAAAATAGTAACAGAAGAATACTATAAATACAGTTACGAATTGTACCAGCAAAAATTGCGCGCTGTTGAATATCGACATGAAAAAAATATCCGAGAGACCATTCAAAAAATGATGAACGTAACTATGGAAATTAAAAAATAAATAACTATCACTAACCAAACTTTACTAAAATGAAACAAAAATTACTTCTATTAAGTTGCTTTCTATCGGGATTTGCCAACTATGCCCAGAACGACTGTGCAGAAACGAATAAACAAGCGCAAACGTATTTATTGGGAACAGCAGATAGTAAACCCGATTACCCAAAAGCATATGTTATTGTACAAGATTGTGCAAACCAGGGGGATGCTTCTTCCTTGGCTATCTCTGGAATTATGCGCCTTAATGGATTAGGGATTGAAAAAGATGAAAACCTTGCCTTTGAATATTTGATGAAAGCGGCTCTACAAGGACATCCTTCGGCAGAATATAACATAGGTCGTTTTTACATGATAGGTACAGGCTGTGACATTGACTTTGATAAGGCAATATACTGGCTCACATTGGCATCTGACCATGGAGATGAACAAGCTGCCTATTCCATTGGTTACATGTATCTAAAAGGACTCGGGGTGCCACAAGATTATAAAAAAGCTATTTCATGGTTTGAAATATCTTCCTGGCCTATGGCTAAACACTGGTTGGGTAATTGTTACTATTTTGGCTATGGAGTACCTAAAGACGAGAATAAGGCAATCCTGTATTATACTCAAAGCCATACGGGAAACAGTGAGCAACTTTTAAAACACATTGCACAAAATGTGAAAGAAAATGTTGATATCGCAATTAATAATGAACTAAAGGAAAAAGAAACTCCAGAAAACACGGGTATTGCCAAAGAAGCAATCGATAAATTAACAATCGAAACGCCTCAACAAACGGAGAATAGAACTCTTAAAGCCAAATATCTTAATGGTAAATGGAAAGGAAAATTGATAGAATTAGACTGGTCAGGCAAACAAATCATGAAAGTATTGCCTTTAAATAGTGAGTTTTCAGCAGAAGGGAATACTGTAAATTATAAATGGGAAATTAACAAAACTACAAGTCAGTCTACAGCTATCTGGGAAGATAACGCTTTGTATTTTGACAAGTTAAATATGGTTTTCGACTGGCCATTTAGTGACCGACCAGATGTAAATACCATAGACTGGGAAGTGCTCTCGGCCCAAATAGAATTTAAGGTAATCAACAACAAAACTTATTTAATAGGCAATTTACAAACTTTTACCAATCAATGGAATGAGCCAGGACCACCAATGCGTGTTATCCTAAAACAAACAGGAGAAGGAGAAGATGATGATCTATCAGATGATGAACTCCTTGCTATAAGTGAGCAAAAAGATCATTTTATCGTTTTGTATCCAAATCCTTTTGTAGAAGATGTATTTATAGCTTATGAACTAGATAAGGATGCACAAGTGAGTGTAAATGTCTATGATCTTACCGGAAACCCTCTACCAGCAATCCTAGAGCCAGGAGCATTACAAACTGCAGGAAAGCATCACTACACACTTAGCGGAGGCAATCTGAAGGCAGGTATGTACATTGTACGTGTAGGAGTTGGCAATGAAATGCATTCCAGAATTTTAATAAAAAAATAGACAAGATGAAAAAACTTTATATTTGCCTCATAATTGTCTTATGTTCAATGAAAGGTTTTGCACAATTCTCGGAGTACGGGGGAACCTATTATGACTATCCATCTGGCCAAACAGGTGTTATTGTAACATATAACAACCCACAGCCTAATAATATAGGTGCGCAAATGGATGCACAAATGGCTGCAAATGCGGCTGCTGCAGCCTCACATATCCCAACACAACCTCCAATACCGCCAGCAACTGGCGGGAGCAGTGGATCACCATCAACTCCAAATACACCACCCCCACCACCAATAACTCCTCCTGACCCTTGTGCTTCCGCTGCAAAAAGTGATGCAAAAACGAGCAATGCAATTCTTGCAGCTCAAAATGCATCAATAAAAACACAATCAACCACGACTGAATTCGGGGCAGAACAAAATTTAACTTCATTTCCTGTAACGAGCACTACTGGCTATAAAAATATTGCTGTACGTTCAAACGGGGCTGCTGGTTCTTTCAGTCCTAATTTTACCTGGGATGCTACAAATGGATACACAATAGGAGTTTCTCATGGTCATCCAGGAAACGGTGCTCCCTCTCCTGCGGATTTAATAAATGCATATGGTAATTTATCAAACCCACAACTGGTTGCTGGCGGTCAGGCTGCTATTGATTATTATAAAGCTAATTTTACAATATCTGTAGTAACACAAAATGAAATTTACACAGTAAGTGTTACAGATTGGACTGCATTAGGTACATTATATACTGCTTATAAAGCAAACCCAGCTGCAGCTAATACTGCATGGTCAAATGCTGCCGTTGCTTATCGTGACGCCAACGTAGGTTCAAGTTATGGTGATTACACAGCATATGCAGGATTAAAATTATATGGCAATGCAATAACTATTACCAAAAAGGATAATGCTGCCGTAAAATCTACCCCATTGAAAATTGATAGCGCTGGGAAAGTAGTAAAAACAACTTGTCCTTAGTTATTTTTTATAACTTTATAAAAAAATGAAAAAATGAAAAATTTTTTAAAATATCTTATTATAATACTTTTATTTATTTCCTGTAGCAGCACTAAAAACGTTCAAAAATTAGAATCCGTAAAATTCGAATTACCAAAAGGAGCTGTCAAAATTGAAAATGCAACCTTAGATCAAAACAATAAAAAAGATCAAAAATTGATGCTTTTAAAAAATATCTATAAAATTAATGATGTTTATATTGGAATGAATGATCCTTATAAAGGAGAGGTTAAAAACGATTTATTAAAAGATATTAAAGATGGTTCTGATTATGATTATAAAAAATTTGGTTTTATAGAATCACACCAATATAAATCAAGTCTAGAAAACATAAATAATTACGAGACGTTAATTATATATACTTATTATGAAGACGTTGGGCAATATTCTTTTAGAAAAGTCAATAAAGAGAAAACTCAAATTTTTGGAGGGACAATTGTTTTTGAAAAGCAATCGGATTACACTGAGGCCACGAAAATAGTAAACGATTTGTTAAACAGTGTCAAATTTGACTAAATAAGACCACATACAGTTTGTTCATAAATTCCTCACAAACTCAAACATGTTTCTTAAATTATTAGAGATAAATAATTAATGATACACAGTTCCAAGAACATTCTTGGAACTGTGTTGGTTTTTTATTTTCATTTCAATAGATATTTGAAAGCCAAGTAATCCACTTCAAAAAATATACTAAAATGAAAAAATAGTGATAACAGCATGCTAACTTGTTATCTACTAATTTATACACATTTTAAAATATGAAAAAATATAAAATTAATGCCTATAGCAGACAGGATTTTAACCAAAAACTAAAATGAAAAAACTATATATTTGCCTTATGATCTTCTTGTGCTCAATTAAAGGTTTTTCGCAATTCTCGGAGTATGGAGGAACATATTACGATTATCAATCTGGCCAAACCGGTGTTATTATAACATACAATAACCCACAGCCTAACTATAATAATATAGGTGCGCAAATGGATGCGCAGATGGCAGCAAATGCGGCTGCAGCAGCATCACATATCCCAGTCCAACCTGTTATTCCTCCTCCAACTGGTGGAACAACCGGATCTACACCTCCCAAACCTACGACTCCGCCACCAACGCCAAAACCGGATCCGTGTGCAGAGGTAATAAAGCAATCATTTAATACATTAACTCAACAAGGAAAATTGGCTGAAATACTTAGTAAATTTATCGGAGCAAATCCCAAATATAATATCAATATAAGTACAGGACCGATAGCAAATGGTAATTTAGCCAGTACAAACCAGTTTAACATTACGTTTAATCAAGACTATCCCAACGCAACAGTGGCTTCCAAGACAGCATCACTCATACACGAATACATACATGCCTATTTCAACACGCTTTATGAGGAATATAAAGTGACTAAAAACCCCCATATTTATGATGGTTATCCTTTCTTGTATACGGCCTTTGTAAATGGAATAGGAGACAAAGAAATTGCACATCACAATCAAATTGCATCCAGCTTTATTGACACAATGGCTGCTGTTATAAAAGAACTTCAACCAGGGATCGTTGTAGATGGTGATGTCAATCGGTTTTATACAGATATGGCTTGGGGTACTCTACAAGGAACACCTGCTTTTAATACCACGAATCTTAAACCGGAAGATATAGATAGAATTGCCTCTAGAAGAATAATGGAAAGAGATAATCAACCAAGAGGTACCAATACTCCAAAGGGAAAACCGTGTAATAAATAAAAAAAATGAAAAAAATAATCATACTACTCTGTATCTGTTTTGCATCCTGTTCAACCGTAAAAATAGAAGAACAGATTGTGCAGGACTTTGTAAAAGAAAAGGATTTGAAAAAAATCCCATTCCTAAAAGCTTCCTACTTAACTGAAGAAGCATATTCCAGTAATGAAGTTTTAGACCATTATGAAATGGCTTCTTTAGACAAAAACTTGCCTCTGGAAAATAAAAGAAGGGAAATTAGAGCTTCAATAAGCGACTCATCCATAAGTCAGGATAGAGTAAAACAGCTTAACGATACCTTGTATATAAGTTTAGATGAAATAAAACAGATGAAACTATTACACAAAAATGATAGTTTAGTCTATCATTGGGATGCTAAAAAATTCAAAACTCTTGAAATTCCAATTATTAAAAAAGAGGAATTATTATTGAAAGCTGACAAGGGAATATTGTCTATAAGTGCAACAGGACATGTTATATCTAAACCAATTGTGAGTTTAAATAAAAAATATGCGCTGTTGAAATATTTTTATGTCTCCCTCTCAGGTGGATCTGTTGAACGCACTTATCTATTAGAAAAAGAAAACGGTAAGTGGACAGTCAAACAAGTCATTTATATTCCAAATATTTATTAATTAGTCGCTTTTAGCCCAATCTTATTAAGTTAAGGTTTTTGACTGGCATTTTAGCCAAAATACCAATGCAAATATTTTGAACGGGAAAGTATTATTCTCGCAAATGGAGTTTAAGACCATCAACAAAAAAACATCTCTTATAAGCAATTTACAAACTTTTATTAAAGGAAAAGGTCTGGACCTCCGATAGATGTGGTTTTGAAACAAATAAAAGAAAGTGAAGTCGACTTGTCTAATGATGAGCTTTTGGCGATAAGTACCCAAAAAGACTATTTTATAAAATATAGAAACAAAGAAAACACAGTTACAAAAACGGTTCTTGTAACTATGTTAGGTTGATAAGTTCATTTCCATAGAAAGAGAACTGAGTAATTCATACTGAAACCAGCCAATCAATGAAGGTTTTAAATCTCTCCAAGAAAATCTTAAATTTTTATCATTTGAATACCATTTTATTTATGAAAGTAAAGAATAATCCTTTTTTTAAATTTGCCAAGGTTCAGAATAAACTCCAAATTCGATTTATCCTTTTTTCATTTTTATTTTCAGTAACTGCTTTTTGTCAATCAAAAAACGATAAAAAAATAAATACAAGTGAAATTTCTAAAGTTTTAGAATATTTTCAAAAAAAGGGCGATAAAGAGCAATATAATGCTGCAGTTTTTTTAACCGCTAATATACCGATTCATTATTCGGCAGATAATGTCTGGTTGGATAAAAATGGGAAAGAAGTTGTTTTTAGAGTAACTGATTATAAAGATATAGAAGCGGCTGGCAAAGAATTTAATACATTAAAGGATAGTATTGGAATGATTCCAAAAAACACTTTGATTAAAGACAAGGATGTCATTAAAAGTGAGTTTTTGATTAAGAATATCGAAATGGCTTTTAAAGCATGGAAAGAAAAGTCCTGGTCAAAAAACTATGATTTTAGAACATTTTGCGAATACATTCTGCCTTATCGCAGCTTATCAGAACCTATGCAGGATTGGAGAGGTGAATATCAGACGACCTTCGAGAAATTATCAGTCGGATTGTCAGATCCTACTGATCCGGTTGAATTATGCTCGAAAATAATTGATAATATAAAGCATTTTGATTTTGTATTAAAACGTTTTGACCCTAAACAACTTTTAGGACCAACAGATTTATTGTTTTGGAGAGAAGGCAATTGTCCCGATTTGGCTAATGTCGCTATTTTTGCTGGAAGGTCACTTGGTGTAGCAACAACTTTTGATTATACACCTCATTATGCAGCTTCTTCTAACAGGCACTACTGGAATACAGTTATAGACAATAAAGGTGTTCATGTTCCTTTTAACGGGAATCAGGATTTACCTTATGTTTATAATCCTGTAGCCAAACGATTAGGTAAAGTATTCAGGGTTACATTTTCGGAGCAAAAGGGGAATTTAACTTCTTTAATTCCTGAAAATGAAATCCCGGATGATTTTTTAAAAAGTAAAAACATTATAGATGTTACCTCTGAATATGTTGAAGTCAGTGAGGTTAATTATTCGTTTAGCCCTCAGGTGATTTCAAAAGTTAGTTACCTTAATGTATTTAACAGAGGTAATTGGAGGCCACTGGACTGGGCGAAAATAAACAATAATGTCTCTGTTTATAAAAATATGGGAAGGGACATAGTCTATTTGCCAAGTGTGTATGTTTCAGGAAAAATGGTTTTCGAAAATTATCCAATACTTTTAGACCAAAAAGGTATGAAAACGATATTAAAACCTGATCTACTAAATTCTTTTTCGGCAACACTTTCCAGAGAAAATGAGTATAAAAATAAGCACACAGATAATAATCCTTTACAGATTATAAAAGGCGAAAAATACAAAATATATGTATGGAGTGGTAACTGGCAGCTTCTGGAAGAACAGATTGCATCAGAAGACAACAAGGTCTTTTTTAAAAAATTACCTAAAAACGGACTTTTTTTAATGAGTTCTTCAAAACCAGATTTTTATGAACGAATATTTACCATTGAACCACTGTCAAGCCTTATCACATGGTATTAAAATAGAATTTTTTAAATAATGTATATTATGGATGTTTTTAATGTTCATTGCAATAAAAGTTACCGATGAGTAAATATAATCCCTACCTGGCAAAGAATCTGTCACATGTAATAGATTCTTTGTTTATAATTTTAGTTTTAGCATTGCCTTTTATTTCATATTCATTTATTTTAAATTCTAATAAAATTGGCAAAGAACTATACTTGGTTACTGTAGTTTCTTTATGGATAGTTTTTAAAACAGTATGCACCATAAAAAACAAAGCGCTCAAGATTTATGCTGTAGATGTAGTAATGCTTTTATTTTACTTATATCTTGTTGTCCATTATTTTCTTTTTTCTTTTTATACTTTTCTATACGACCAATTTTGGGTGTTCACATGTTATATTCTGCTCTTTTATTTATTTCGTTGGAGTTATGATAAGGAACAGGAAAAAAAGATTCTTTTTAATAGAACTATATATCTGATATGGTGCTATTGTTTTGTGCAATCTATAGCGGCATTATTGCAAAATTTTGACTTTATAAATTCCGATAATAAGTATTTTAAGACAGTAGGAACATTTATAAATCCTAACTTTTTAGGGGTTTATATGGTAGTCGGATTACTTGTTTTATTATATCAAATTCTCGTGGTTCAGGAAAAAAAAATAGTTGTCAAAGTAGCTTTGTTATTGAGTTTTTTTTCCATGTTGTATATTCTTTACTTAACAGAATCCCGGGCATCATGGATATCATTAATAATCGGTTTTCTGGTTTTAATATTTACTTCTCAAAATTGTGTTTACTTTTTCAAGGCAAACAAAAGGAAAACTATAATTTTATTTGCCATTATCAGTATCGCAGTATTCACCTCTTTGTATCTGTTATATCAGTTAAACAAGGACTCGGTTGATGGGAGGACATTGATTAGGAAAATTGCTGTTTTAGATATGCAGAAAAATCCCTTTTTTGGAAATGGGATCTTTAATTTTGACGGTGTATATAATGACTCTAAGGCTCTTTATTTTACCGAAAACCAACGCCCATGGAAAGAAGTAAAAGTAGCAGATTATGTTTCTAATGCTTTAAATGATTATATTCAAATTGTCTTTGAGATCGGATTGTTAGGGTTTGTTTTACTTGGTGTGCTATTATTTATAATGGTTAGGAAAATAGAACTAAATCCACGGACGAGATTCGCTCTTGCTATTGTTGTTGCTTTTGTTTTCTTAGGATTGTTTACATCGGTTTTATATAATCCAACAGCGATGGTTTTTATGGTCTGGGCATTGTCAATATTATTTGTTTACGGAGACAATAAAACTCAGGTGTTTATTATAGCAAATAATCGAACATTGAATGTTTTAAGAGGTATTATTATTTTTGCTTTTTTGAGTATTGGGGTTTTATTTGTTTTAAAAACTAAGTCTTTACGAGATTTTAAAACGGTGATAGAGGATAGAAGTCAGAAATTTTATTACAAACTCAGCAACAATGACATGCTTTTTATTAAAGATGATGCATTTGTTGAATTTAAACTTGGATTCGAGAAATATACCGATCAAGAGATTGACAAGGGAATTGGAATGATGGAAAACTCTGTAAAAAAATCTAAAATACCGGAAGCCAACATTATATTGGCCAATATTTATACGACTCAAAAAGATTTTATCAGGACAGAGCAATTATTGGTAGCTAATGTAGGTATTGAGCCTTTTAGATTTGAGCCAAGGGCAAACCTGCTTCATTTTTACATTCAGACAAATCAAAAGGCAAAAAGTATCAAAATAGCTGAGAAAATAATGAATTTACCTGTAAAAATTAAATCTAATAAAATCGATATTTATAAACAGGAAGCTGAAGAATATCTAATAAAAAACAACTTCCCGTAGGAGTTACCTTCATTTTTTATAATTTTAGACATAGATATATTTTACAGATCGATTATTTCAAAGACAAGATTAGCAATAAGAATGGAGAGTGTAAATATTGCATAGGCCAGATATTTATTTGCATTCCTTTAAATAATGGTAATTTTGAAATAATTGCCCCAAGAAACTATTTAAAGAAAATACAAAAATAGACAATAAAAACAATGATTTGAGATTCGATATCCTTTTGCGGGATGTTATCAACTCTGATATATTTGAGCATCTTGTTTTGAATATAATTTAGTAAATGTATAAAGGAAATCAGGGATCAATCCCAAAAAACTATGGAGTGAGAAAATTTAAGCATAAAATTTTCCGGGCTCTGCAACCATATCCTTAATTTATTAAAATGTAAATTTTAGTATTAGATATTCTATTTATTATAGATTTGAGATTTTAAGCTCAATTGCAAATTTTAACAGATATTCCTTGTTTTTACATCGTAATGATTTAATATATTGAAAGCTAAGTGCTCCAAACTTAAATAATATATTATAGCCCTTGAATTACTAGGATTTTCATAAAAGCATCGGAACCTCTTTCTGCACATAAAGACAAATAAAGCCACTGGTTTTTGTTTTTTATATGATTAATTATTTTGATAGTTGTCACATTCTAAATCCTCTTTTTCGAGAAGAAAGTGTTTGTTGAGGAAATACTGAAACTTGGGCAATGGCTTCCTTTAATGTCGGAATTGAATTTATTGAAAGGTTTTTTAGTTCCGCTTTTTTCAAAAGTTGTCCGTATCTGTTTTTACTTGTAATTTCCATTTTTTGTATATCAAAACCGTCGTTTTCTTTTCTTATCCAAAAATCGCATACAATACTCGGATTATCATCGCCTGACCATTGCAGATAAGTCGATAGTAAAAAGTTTCCGTCTCTATCAGATCTTTCTTTACCATTGTTACAGGCTTCCATATATTCGGTAATGCTATCTTTCAACTTTCCCGGATAGGCTACTTGTGTTTGAAAGTAACCATTAAAGCCTTTGTCTATGAGAATTTTTGCGAATGCATCTAAATCAGGCAACTGTTTCATAATTTTAAATTTTAGTTTATTATTTTTAAATTTTAGTTTTCAATACGGTGAATTTTTAATATTGAAACCTTCGAGTTATTACATATATAAATACAATATTATTAAGCCTAAGCTTTCAATATTACTGGAACAAATGATAAACTTTTTGTTTATTTACTGAATGCCCTTAAACTTAAGGGACTTTGTATTCTATAGAATTGGATGTGCTTTGTATCAGCCCCATTTAGGCTAGTTGCAACTTTTTAATAAACTCGGGCAATCAAATACTTTCATTATTAAACCTCTGCGAGCTCGCTTAAAATCTGGAAATCTTCAAGTAAAAGGTTCGAATTTTGTACCAAGGAGTTCACATCTTAGTACAAGTCAGAAAATATCTTATTTGTTATAAAACAACGGCATAACTTTAAGTACTTCATTGCTTCTTGTGGTTCGACGTTCTATTCAGGAAAAGTGAGCTTTTCAGGAAAAATCGAAACAATTATCTTATTCCTCATTGCCATTGTACCTTCTTAATATAAAATTGTAAGTTATAACAAATGGATAAAATGGTTATGAAGTGTTCGAATATAGCCTCATCTACACCAAGAAGAAAGTTGGCACAACTAATTTCTAAGCACTAAACGAGTCTCATTAAGACTTCCAAATCTTTACAAAACAAGTATTGTAAATTACTCACTTAAAAAGATATTCCCTATCTTTACATCGTAATGATTTAATGCGCTGACAGTTAAGTGACCCTATAGGTAACCCTTACTAAAATAATATATTGTAGCCCTTCTATTTACTGGGATTGACACAAAAATAGCGGAACCTCTTTCTCCGCTTAAAACGCGAGCCCCAATTTTTATTGGGGCTCGCAGTGTTTTTAGAGGAAGCCAAAAACTCCGGAACCCTCAATTTAAAGAAATCTCAATTCTTCAAAAACCCATTAAAATCAGGCTTTCACAAGTTTTTATCTCCGTTTACCATAATCACAATAGGCAAATTTTGGAAACCTAGGTACACCTATCAGTGCACTTTTTTGCGCTTAAAAATAAAGTTTTTTACTACAAAATAACCGAGGTCATTTCGCGAGGATTTCCCGAAAAATTTTCAAATAATTTTGTTCCTCTTATTTAATTTTACATATTAATTTTAAAAAGAATGAGTTATGCTTAAAATTTATTTTTATTTAAAATCTGAAAGAGTTAATGAAAGAAGTGAATCTAGTATTTGTACTCGTATACGCTACAAACAGCAATCACTATCTATATCCACAGGTAAATATATTTCGAAAGAAAGGTGGGATTTTACTAATAAACTGCGAAATGTTCTTAAACTGGAAAAAGAAAAAGTCATTCGCCGCAGCCTTGATCTATTTCACCTTGCCATTGAGAAAAAATTTAATGACCTAATTCAGCACAATACAGACATTTCATTATTAAATCTTAGAGATGAATTAAAAGGGAAGAAAATAATTAAAGAAAACGAAATTTCAATTATTGAAGTTTTGCAAATGCATATTGAATATTTTCGCAAAAAAGTTTCAATTGCAGAAAGATCTAAGGCTACTTTGCAAAAGTATGAACGTTCCAAAGAATTATTAATGATCTTCACCCAAAGAGAATATGATGACGTCTATCTTGCATCTAGTAAAATCGACAGCCCTTTTATATATAATTTAGAATCATATTTGAAATATGAAAGCAATTTTAAAGGAAGAATAGGGATAAAAAACAATTCTGTCGTGAAGTACATGAGAATGTACAAAACAGCCTTTAATTATGCTGTTAAAATGTATAAGTTGACTAGAAATCCTTTCGACATCTACGAGGGCAAATTGAACATTAAAAATGCTGTTTATTTAACTCCCGAAGAATTAAAAACAATAGAGACTAAAAAATTCGGCAATGAAAGATTAGAAAAAGTTAAAGATATTTTTCTTTTCTGCTGTTATACTGGATATGCCCCAATAGACGCTTCCTCTCTAACAGTGAGCAATCTGGTTACTGACAATAACAATGATCAGTGGATTCAAACTAACAGAGCCAAAACTTCCATCAGATCCAATGTTCCTATTCTTCCTCCAGTTCAAAAAATAATTAAAAAATATAAAGATCAACAGACCGGATTAATACCTCAGCTATCCAATCAAAAAATGAATGAGTATTTAAAGGAAATTGCAATTTTATGCAAAATTGATAAAAATCTTACTTGGTATGCAGCCAGACATACCTTTGCCACGACAGTTACTTTAGGAAATGGGGTACGAATAGAAAATGTGTCTTCGATGATGGGACATACAAATATTTTACAAACTCAGCATTATGCAAAAGTTTTGGATTCAAATGTGAAAGAAGATATGAATAAATTAATCGGAAAATATAAGAATTGATAAATAGAAGGAAATAACAATTACTGCATTCTAATTCATTATATAAATTTCTGTTTTTCAATTATTTATTTTGTACTAGTCCATTATATCCTCCTTTATAAATTCCCAATATTTACCTTTCAGACAATATTGCGACCATTTATACAGTAAAGGAGCTATTATTCCAAGTTCCTTAGCTAGTTTTGTAAATATTATCTCTTTCTATAACTTAATTGGACGTTTTTCTCCTTAAAGTTGCGGTCATAAGTTTTACGATTCTCTCATGTCCTAAAGTTAAGATTAGTTCTTAACTAAAACCCCATGCGAAGTTAGCAGATCTAATAATGCTAAAACTAAAATACGTAAATTATGGAAAACCGTAAAAACAACATTTCTTTTAAGTCGAACTTTAGGCAAATAATTAAAGATGCAAATTTAGATAGACAAACTGTTATTATAATTTCAAATTAAATTTATGCTAAAAAGAACTATTTTAATTGAAAACAAATTTTCCATAACGGCAAAAAACAATCAGCTGGTACTAAAATCAGAAATGAAAGAGAGTTCTATCCCAATTGAAGATATCGGCTTTCTTGTTCTCGATCATAATGAAATCTACCTCAGCATTCCTGCTATGAATTTACTTGTTGATAACAATACTTCTATTGTTATCTGCGGAAAGAATCATCTTCCCAACGGAATGCTGTTAAACCTTAACAGCCATCATATTCAGCAGGAAATATTCAAAAATCAGATTGAAGCTTCTATACCATTAAAAAAGCAATTATGGCAACAAACAATAATTGAAAAAATTAAAAACCAAGGGCAGTTACTAGAAAAAATAACTGATTCCAAAAATAGTTTTGTATTTCTGGCCAGTAAAGTATTAAGTGGAGATTCATCTAATATGGAAGGAGTTGCAGCACAACAATACTGGAAATATTTTCCTCAGCCAAATCTAGAATTTGATGGAATAAAACGGGAAAGATATGGCGACTATCCTAATAATTTCTTGAATTATGGATATGCAATTTTAAGAGCCGCAACTGCAAGAGCTCTTTCCGGAAGTGGCCTATTGAATACATTAGGAATTCACCATAAAAGTAAATACAATGCTTTTGCACTTGCTGATGATATCATGGAACCGTTTCGTCCCATTGTGGATGAGAAAGTCTTTGAAATTATGCAGCGTTTTGATGAACAAGAATTAAACACTATTATTAAGGCTGAATTATTACAAATATTAACTAGAACGGTATATTTTAAAGATGAGAAAAGTCCTTTAATGATAGCTTTACAAAAGACTGCAAGTTCTCTCCAACAATGCTTTACAGGAAATCGAAAAAAAATTAAATATCCTGCATTATGGAGCTTAACGGATATCGAATAATGTGGCTATTTGTTTTTTTTGATCTCCCCACAGAAACAAAAAAAGACAGACGAAATGCATCTGGATTTAGAAACAATTTATTAAAAGATGGATTTTCGATGATGCAATATTCTGTTTATGTACGCCACTGCGCAAGTAGTGAAAGCGCCGATGTTCATGAAAAAAGAATCCACAAACTACTACCACCTTTAGGAAAAGTAAGTGTACTTCGAATAACCGATAAGCAATTTGGTAATATCTTAAATTTTTGGGGAAAAGCAGCCTTACCATCAGCACCTCAACCTACGCAACTAGAATTATTTTAGTACTGATATATTTAATTATTAGTAACGTTTCAATGTCTAAAAACTCATTTACTAAACCCTACAATTGAAAAAATGCCACAATTATGGGTTATCAAACCATAAAAGAGGCATTTTTCTGAACGATATTCACATCTAAATCCTTATATATCAGAAGGAAACAAGCCAACTAATATCGTGTTTTCTAATCTTTAATCAAACCACAACCCTGATCTTCTCCAATAATTTTTACATATTAATATCGTGTTTTCTAATCTTTAATCAAACCACAACCTTGCTGAACCGCAACTTTGTTTTCTTCGTAATATCGTGTTTTCTAATCTTTAATCAAACCACAACCCTTGTATCATCATCGATAATAGTTAGGTTAATATCGTGTTTTCTAATCTTTAATCAAACCACAACTTACAAGTCCTGGTTTATATTCTGTTTTAGAATATCGTGTTTTCTAATCTTTAATCAAACCACAACTATCTCCGTTTGCAAATGCGACTAGTATTTAATATCGTGTTTTCTAATCTTTAATCAAACCACAACTATACGTGTTGTCAAATCACATGAATCTGTAATATCGTGTTTTCTAATCTTTAATCAAACCACAACAGAGCTAAAGGCACAGGTTACGGTCATTTCAATATCGTGTTTTCTAATCTTTAATCAAACCACAACAGCTTACCCCAAAGTCCTAACGCGTAAATAATATCGTGTTTTCTAATCTTTAATCAAACCACAACCTCGCATACTTTTTCAAATGTTTCTAAAGTAATATCGTGTTTTCTAATCTTTAATCAAACCACAACATATTGGCGGTGTTACAGATCCGGGAGCGGAATATCGTGTTTTCTAATCTTTAATCAAACCACAACGGATCGATTTTTATTTGTTTCCGGAAATTTAATATCGTGTTTTCTAATCTTTAATCAAACCACAACAGTCCGATCGTAATCAATCCAAATACCAATAATATCGTGTTTTCTAATCTTTAATCAAACCACAACAACTTCTGATTTTAAAGATAAAGCTTTGTTAATATCGTGTTTTCTAATCTTTAATCAAACCACAACCATTATTGCATATTCAAATGTATAAAAAATAATATCGTGTTTTCTAATCTTTAATCAAACCACAACCAATCGCTCTTTTCATTTGAGGATTATCCGAATATCGTGTTTTCTAATCTTTAATCAAACCACAACACATTGCTTATAATAATATTGTAAGCATCAAATATCGTGTTTTCTAATCTTTAATCAAACCACAACGGCTGCAGTAGACGCGACAACATCAACTATAATATCGTGTTTTCTAATCTTTAATCAAACCACAACCAATGTAACTTGGTTCCAAACCTCTTTCTAAATATCGTGTTTTCTAATCTTTAATCAAACCACAACTATTGGTCTCGACGGCTTTTTCTGCCGTCGAATATCGTGTTTTCTAATCTTTAATCAAACCACAACTTCTTGTGGGTATATGAATCCGTATTGCCAAATATCGTGTTTTCTAATCTTTAATCAAACCACAACTATTGGTCTCGACGGCTTTTTCTGCCGTCGAATATCGTGTTTTCTAATCTTTAATCAAACCACAACTAAGTGAATGCGTTGCTTTATTTACGTTTTAATATCGTGTTTTCTAATCTTTAATCAAACCACAACTACACTCCGTTTAAAGGCAAACCAGATTCAAATATCGTGTTTTCTAATCTTTAATCAAACCACAACATCCGATAGGAACTGAATCAAAGAAACTTCAATATCGTGTTTTCTAATCTTTAATCAAACCACAACTGAATTTCCATCTAACAGCAACCTCTTTTAAATATCGTGTTTTCTAATCTTTAATCAAACCACAACCTGATTGGCAAATGGAAAACCGTTATGCTAAATATCGTGTTTTCTAATCTTTAATCAAACCACAACCTCTTCATTGTTTTGAACGCGGGTCATTTCAATATCGTGTTTTCTAATCTTTAATCAAACCACAACAGCCTCTTTTATCGGAAAGAAGTATGATATAATATCGTGTTTTCTAATCTTTAATCAAACCACAACATGATATATAGTTTTAAATTGTTTAAGTTTAATATCGTGTTTTCTAATCTTTAATCAAACCACAACAGGTAACGATGATACAAAGTTCAGTTTTCCAATATCGTGTTTTCTAATCTTTAATCAAACCACAACCGTGCAATTCTTCATGTGAAATACTCTTACAATATCGTGTTTTCTAATCTTTAATCAAACCACAACGAAAAGCTACTGCATTCCTGCTGGGCGAATGCCATACCTTTCCGTTGTGGTTTGGATGTTTAAGATTTGAATTGTTTATGTCAAAGAACTACTATCAAAATCTTGTCTTCCAATAATGGTAATAATCTCTATCCTTTTATTTCCATTGATTTGATAGTAAATAGTATCAACACCACAAACACAATACCGATATCCTTTCTTGATGTGGTCGGCTGATGGAAATAAAAAAGGATTTTCCTCTATTCTATCAAAACAATCATAAAACATATTAAAATAGTTATCCGCTTGATTAACGCCAAACTTACCAACCCCATAATAATAAATTCTTCTTAAATCTTCTTTGGCTTCGCTACTTAAATAATAGCTATACATTAGGCAGATCTTTTTTGAATTCTGCTAACATTTCTTCTCTAGTTTGTTTTTTAACAAAACCGCTTTTTTCTCCCTTATCTATTTTAGCCCTCACAAACTCATAATATTCATCTTGTGAACGAGCTTGCTTAATCAAATAGTTAATAGCTTCACTTTTACTACTAAATTCTTCTGTACTAACCTGATTTTTAAGCCACTCTTCATTCGGTGCAGTTAATGATATACTTTGTCGTGTCATAACAATAATTTTTAATGTGGTGTAAATTTACACCAAAATTTCGAAATGAAATTACATTTTGAAAATTTTTCCTGAAACTGAAATCTTTACTTTTATCGGATTAAACGTAAACCATCCTGTTTTTCCTTCTCCAAAACCTCTTATTTGTTTGTAATCATCATCCGTTATTGTTGAAGATTTATGCTTTCTAAAAAAATAATCGCCAGAAGTTAATTTTTGCACCCTGTACAAACTGTCTCTTAAAATTTCATAATCGGGAATTACCCAGTTTATCTCATCTTCATTTAACCCCAATAAAAACATATCATTAATATGCAAAGTGGCAATTATTTTACTTCCATCTGCTGGCAATTGATAAGTTGGAAATCCTTTTCTTTTTCTTTCTACAACGGTCCAAAATGTAACCACTTCTTCTTTTAAATTTCCCTTTTCATCTTTATAAATGAGTACGTGATGATTATTTCTTGGATTCACCCATTGATTTACATTGTCTTTTAATTTTTCAGCTCCACTAATATTTTCTTTCATTCTGACTTTCAAAATTGGAACTGGATTACCGTTTTTATTTGGCAAGAAAATTTGTGGTTGTTTGACTCCGCTTTCATCAACAATGAAAAAAGTGTTAGCAGGAATAGCACCTTTTACGAATCCACCAAGTTCCTGAATCCTTTTATGAATTAATTTCCTAATAACTTCATCAACCACTTTTTCTAATTGTTTCTCGGTTGTTAAACTATCAATTGATTTCCTAACATGAAATGCTTCATCCCCATTAAAATTTCGTTTACCAAAAACAGTTTCCTTATGCAATTGCCCTCGTGCTGCAACTCCTTTATTTATATATGTTTTTCCATTTTTCTCTACTTTAGTATATCGAATCGTTATATCATTAGAAATACGTTTATGAGAAATCAATATTTTATCGACCGCTTTTTCAGCATCAAATCGGAAAGTTTCCCAAGGCATCGGAAAATCTTTTAAATCGTAGTTTCTATTATAACGATTCCATTTTGATAATTCCTGTAAATAATTTGTCTTCCCACAAGCCATAACCAAAGCATCAATGGCATGATGACGATGATCTTCTCGCGTTTTAGCATTTTCATCATTCAAAACCGTATTCAAACCCCATTTTTGACGTAAGTTGGCTGTCATTTGACCTGGAGAAACATTTACTTTTTTACATATTTGTGTTAAATAAGATGACGCTTCTTTACTTATAAACCGGGTATCATTTAATTGTCTTGAAGAAAAATCATCGTCAAATTTTTGCTGTACAAATCGCTTGAATTTTTGATAGGCATTTGGATATTCCTTAGTATCAGAAAACAATTTTAAAGCTCGTTCTTTTCTGGAAATCCAATCCAATTCATCATTTCCATAAAATTCAAAAGGTGTTTTGTCTCCTTTTCGTCTATTTTCATCTGCATAACACAATGTTTTATTATTGAAACTATCGTTTAGCGAACGACTCCAGGGATGAATATGCTCTATTTGTATTTCTCCCGTAAAAAGTTTGGTAACTGGAATTACAACACCCGTATAAGGACAGGTCTGCTTGCACTCCTCCCAAAGCTTAAATCTTAGAATGTTATCATGAGAAACTCTTACGTACTTTTCTACTTCCTTTTTTACTCTGTCATTTTCTCGCTCCAATCGTTTTTGATCTCTGCGGATTTTATTTCGTTGCGACTTGGATATTTTCAGGTCACGAGCCATTTCTACTTTTATTTCATCCAATTGCCCGTGCTCTTCGATTAATTCATTGACCAATTTTCGTAATTCAAATAAAGCTGTAATTACAATTGGATTTCTAATACCTTGAATATCCTTGTCTGCCTGTTTCCCTGTTGGTAGTTTTTCTAATAATATTAAAGAATCAATTGTTGCAGAATGATGGTAAAGCTTCTTTAATTGTTTCTCATTAAATTGAAATTCTTTTCGAAGTAAATCTTTAATTGTATCTATAAATCCACCCGAAATTTTAGATCTAATAATTGCTTCAACATTATCAACTAAATCTAATTGTTTTTGATTGTTTTCTACTGTATCATTCTGCCATTTATTGCTAAAACTGTTTTTAATTCCACCCATGACTACTGCAACATCATACGTATATCCTTGCTTTAGAAAAGGCAAAATATTTCCAATAGATTTTCGGCTCAAACTGGCATAGCCATCTTTTACATTAAATTTTGAAATAGCAATTGCTTGTTCTTCTGTAAATTCCCAATTCTTAATGGCATATTCTTTTAGGTTTGATTTACTATCAAAAAAATACAGGACATGCCAAATATCTTCTTGCTCTTTATCTGAAAAATCAAACCATTTTTTACCAAAAAACTTTTTATTGGATAAGTTAGAAATGGTATGTGTTCCAACTATTTTATCGTCGTCTTTATAATTAAACTTGAATTCTGCACTTTCTTTCCCGATGGCTTTTCGTAGTTTTTTAAATTCAATTTTATCAAATGAAAGCAATTGCTCAACTAATTTAGCTTTTTCTTCTTCAGAGATTTTCTTCCCATTATATTCAACTGTATTAACCCATTGCCAAATTCTAAACATTTCTACAGGAATAGCACTTATAGGGCATTTAGTTTTTGATGGTTCAAAAGAACAGTTTCCAACTAAATGCTTTTGAGAGCGCAAAGGTCTTTGATGAAATAAAATACCGTCTTCTGTGTAATTATCTTGTTTTCTACCTCCAAAAATGGTTTTTAAATCATAATTCAAAACCGAATGAAATTCTGACTGTTTCTCCCAAATCAGTTCAAATTCGTCAATATACATTTTACGAGTAGTATATCTGTTTCTGATTCTTTCTAGTCCATCTTGAAAAGGTTGATTTTCTTTTGGATAAATCTCATATAAATATGACCCTAATGTTTTTCCTTCAATACTTTCTAAAGTATCATCAATTCCTATTTTTCCTTCTTTAGCATTTCCTTTAAAAATAGCTCCATCATCGCTTCCTCCTTTTCTACTATTACTTAAAAATCCTCGTCTTTGAATTAAATGATAAAAAATCCGACCTATTTCTTCTAAAGATAATTTCTCCTTCAATGCTTTTTGACGCAATTCATAAGGATTCATAGCAAACCAAGTTGCTAATTTTTCAGAAGGGAATTGTTTAGTTTGTTTCCAATCTTCAAAATCTTTGGTGTTTATTGGACACATATTGTTTTCTGAAAGTGATTTTAGTAATACTTTCTTTCTTAGCTTTCGTCTAAAAAACTGACGTCGAACTCCTCTTGCTCCTGTTCGACTTGCATTCTTAGATATCTCGTTATCGCCATCACCAAGATTCTCAACCCCCATTGGAAAAATTCTACTTCCAATCCCTAAAATTTTATTTAATTTATCGTCAATTAATGCCCAACCTATCGAGTTAGTTCCTAAATCTAATCCTAAAATCTTTGCCATATTTCTTAAATTTAATCTGCACGGAATTTACTATAAAAAAAATTAAGACAATTACGGTTTTCCTTTTTCTACCATAATACTTTTTCTATATATTTGTGACTGATTAAAATTTCTAATCTTTAATCTTATCACAATAAGGCTATATGCCGTAGATGAAAATCTTTAGTCCTGCTTCGGTGGGACTTTTTTGTTATCTTTAAGAATTACAAATCCCTCAACTATCTTTGAAATAGGTAATACCTGAAATAAAGAAGTTATATTTTTAGTTATTTTCTCTCCCTTTTTACTTGGTATTATCCAATAAAGAAGACATGTATAAGCTAATGGAGAAATACAAAAAAAGTAATCTCTAAGAAAACCAAGTTATGATATAATATATTGCCTGATAGTAAATCAGACTTAAAATCAATTTATAAAACTTGTAGAAATTATATTTGTCAGACCCATTATGCTTATAATACAATCATCTGAATCTGAGTCCAAAATAATTGACCTTTCATTACCAAATATTATTAATACCTCTAAAACTTGTGGCTGATTCATAATTTCCATAGATACCACCCTCTTGTCCCTGCCAATAATACCAAAATTGAAGTTGGAAACTAAAGAGATACATTCTTTAACCATCATTGCCTTTGAAGATAATATGGGTTTCCGTAAATCATCCAGTACGCTTTTAAGCGATATCAATGGCGTACTTCGCGAAGATCAAGATCTTAATTTTAGCTTTTTTCATCTTGAAAAGGACATTAATAATAGAAAAGGTAAAAAATATAACTATCATTAAATTGCTATGTTACTTATTTTTAAACAGAAATAATAAAAGATTCCAGTACAGGCAGCTTAAATTCTTCTTTCCTATACATTTCTATTACTTTATGCAACAATGATTTCAAATCCTTAAAAGTTATGGGCTTCACAATATAGGCATTTGCTCCCAATCCAAAAGTACTTATAATGCCATCTTCATTTGCAGGTGTAGAATAAATCGCGACTACAGGTATATTATTAAAATTAATATTTTTACGGATTTGCTGTAAGGTTTCAAAACCCGAGAGTACAGGCATATTAAGATCCAGAAAAACAATGTCTGGTGAATCAAGATCTGTATTATAAAGCCGTTTTAAAAGTTCACTGCCATTTTTAAAAAACTCGACTGAAATTTTAAAATGCAGCTCGGTGACAGCGTCAGCAAAAAATTGTCTATCATCCTTGTCATCCTCTGCCAATAAAATTTTAATATTTTCATTCATCTTTTCATTCTGGTTTAGATCATCAAATGTAAGGTATTAAAAAACAGGAGTTGGCAGTATTTAAAAAAACTATCTCATTGACCCAGAACCAGATCTAATTTGAGTTTGCTATACACTAGATTTAAATCTCAACATAGCCCGAAGATCTGTTCTATTATCATAACCTTTGTATTATCTATACGTTTACAGGATAAATCAGGTATTTTATTGAGTAATATTCATTACATTCGCCAAGCTGCCTCAATATACTTCCTGGGTATATTATATGTTAAGGTAAACATTATCATTATTGAATATCAAGGTTTAATTACAACTAAAATATCGGTGCTTTTCCAGCAAATTACTGCCAGTATTTTCTAATACAAATCCGCTTTACATGAGCAACGCAGAAAAAAAAGAGGGAAAAGAACTTACTGGTGTCAACAAAACAAAACACATTGATTCCCAAAAAGAAGATCAATATGCTAAGGAGCTGAACATCGCTAAAAAAGAACTGCTTTTCCAGCATGTTGAAAAACAGAAAAGAGCTGCTGAATTAATCATAGCCAATATAGAACTTGATTATCAAAAAGATGAGAAAGAAAAAAGGGCTGATGAACTCCTTATTGCCAATGAGGAACTTATCTATCAAAATTCTGAAAAAGAAAATCGGGCAGATGAACTCATTATCGCAAATAAGGAACTGATCTATCAAAATAGTGAAAAGGAAAACCGAGCATCAGAACTCGTTATTGCCAATAAAGAGCTGGCGTTTCAAAATAAAGAAAAAGAAAAACGTGCAGCCGAACTCATCATTGCCAATAAGGAACTTATCTATCAAAACGCAGAAAAGGAAAATCGCGCATCGGAACTTATTATTGCCAATAAAGAATTAGCTTTTCAAAATAAAGAAAAAGAAAAACGTGCTGATGAACTGCACATTTTAAACGAGCAGCTCAGAGCCAAAGAGCAGCAACTAAGCAATCATATCCATGCCATTGCCGTTTCGAATGCTTCCATAGAATTTGATCTTGAGGGCAATATTTTAAATGCCAATGAAAATTTCCTTGAAATTATGGGATACACGATCAATGATCTGAAAGGAAAACACCATAGTCTTTTTGTAGATAAAGTGTATGCTGCATCTTCGGATTACAAACTTTTCTGGAACGATTTAAAGAGAGGAATCTATCAAAAAGATGAATTTAAACGAATTGGAAAACAGGGCCAAATCGTATGGCTTCTTGGAAGCTACAATCCCATTTTGGACATTGCCGGAAAACCATACAAAATATTAAAACTTGCCACGGATGTAACATTGGCAAAGACACAATTCCTTGAATTGGCTCTACAGGCTAAAGAAAAAGAAAATCGTGCCTCCGAACTCATAATCGCCAATAAAGAGCTGGCCTTTCAAAATACTGAAAAAGAAAAGCGCGCCGCAGAACTTATTATCGCCAATAAAGAACTTGCATTTCAAAGTAAGGAAAAAGAAAAGCGTGCTGCTGAACTTATTATAGCTAATAAAAAATTAGCATTGGAGACCATCCAAAAAGAGAAAAGAAAAGCTGAAAAAGAAAAGGCTGCTGCGGCACTTATTGTTACTAACAGAGAATTAGCCTATCAGGAAAAAAGAGGTAAAGAACTTTTTCTGGCCAACAGCGAACTCAAAAAAGCACAGGAAGAGTTGGAAGCTTTCTCCTACTCAGTTTCTCATGATTTAAGAGCCCCTATCAGGGCTATTAATGGCTATACGCAAATCTTACTGGAAGATCACGCGACCAATATTGATGACGATGGTCAAAGAGTACTTCAGTCTGTTATACATAATTCCAGAAAGATGGGACTGCTAATTGATGACCTGCTGGCTTTTAGTAAATTGGGGCGTAAACAGGTAAGTACTGAAACCATCAATATGGCCTCTTTACTTAATGGAGTCATTAGTGAAATTGGGGTTGACAATAGCAGCAAAATTCCAGTATTCGAGATTGAATCCATTGCGTATGCCAACGGAGATCCGGCACTGATAAAACAAGTATGGATTAATCTTATTTCCAATGCCATTAAATATTCTCAATATAAACCGGAAATCCGAATTAAAATTACTTCTTTTCCTAAAGAGGATAATATCGTGTACTGTGTAAAAGACTTCGGTGCAGGTTTTGACATGGAATATTATGATAAACTCTTTGGTGTCTTTCAGCGCCTGCATTCACAGGAAGAATTTGACGGAACGGGCATTGGTCTGGCAATAGTACAAAAAATCATAAACCGTCATCATGGAACGGTATGGGCAGAGTCAGAATTAGATCAGGGAGCAACTTTTTACTTCAGCCTTCCTATTATTAATATTTAAAACAAAAAAAATGAATTACGACGACATTGAAATTTTATTTGCAGAAGATAGTATGGATGATGCTTTACTGACCATACGGGCATTAACCAAAAGTGGTTTTACAAACAAACTGCTTCATGTAAAAGACGGTGCTGAAGCACTTGACTTTATCTATTGCCGTGGCATTTATGCCGATAGAAATCCTAAAACACACCCAAAACTATTTCTATTAGATCTTAAGATGCCCAAAATATCTGGTATGCAGGTACTTGAAAAAATTAAGAGTGACCCTGATTTCAAATCAATCCCGGCGGTGATCCTTACCTCTTCTCAGGAAGATCCGGATATTGCCAAATGTTATGATCTGGGAGCCAACAGTTATATCGTAAAACCGGTGGACAGTAATAATTTTTTCAATGCTATTAAGGAAATGGGCATGTACTGGATGATCCTAAGCCAGCCTTCTCTATAAGATTCCGCTTGATTGGCTGTTTCTCATCTTCTCACTTATAATTGCTCAATAAAAATGAAGGAACAAATTAAGATTTTAATACTTGAGGATAATAGCTCGGATGCAGATTTAATACTGCGACAGCTCTACAAGTCAGGGATGAACTTTTTATCGAAAACTGTTGAAACACGGAAAATGTTTGAAAAGGAACTTGAAAATTTCTCCCCGGACATCATTTTATCGGACTATTCCTTACCAACATTCGATGCCGTTTCAGCCTTTGGCCTGGTCAAAATCAAAAAACTTAATACCCCTTTTATTATAGTTTCCGGAACTATTGGCGAAGAAAATGCAGTACAACTTTTAAAAGATGGAGTGACTGATTTTGCTTCTAAGAGCAACCTGATGACTTTACCACAAAAAGTGGTTCGGGGAATCAAAGAAGCTCAAGATAGCCTGGAAAAAAAAGAAATTCTGGAGAAACTAAAAACACAGACTGCCGCATTGATTATAGCAAACGAAGAACTTAAATTTCAAAATAACGAAAAAGAAAAAAGGGCTATTGAACTACTAAATGCAAACAAAGAATTGCTTGCCTTTAATTTTATTTCCAGTCATGACCTTCAGGAACCGCTGCGTAAAATTCAAACCTTTATTTCCAGAATTATGGAAAATGAAGCAGAAAACATGAGTGAAGCCGGTAAGAATAATATGGAACGCATACAGGTATCGGCTACCAGAATGAGACAGCTAATAGAGGATTTACTGGCTTTTTCACGTGTAGGGAATACGGCACAAAATTACGAAATGAATGATTTGAAAATCATAATTGAAGATGTAAAATCAGATTTAAAAGATAGTATTAAACAAAAAAAGGCAACAATTGATATTATTGAACTTGTACCCGTAAATATTATAACATTCCAATTTCGACAGCTTATTTATAACTTAATAAGTAATGCTCTTAAATTTTCACGTCCTGATCTGGCTCCACACATTAGCATTCAAGCCACTATCCTAAACCATACTAACTCTAAATTGGATGGCCTGAGTTCAAAGCTGTTAAATTGTAATTATTGGAATCTAAGTTTTAAAGACAACGGAATTGGATTTGAAACTGAATTCAATGACTTGATATTTGTAATGTTTAAAAGATTACATCACCGTGATCAATATGCAGGTACCGGAATAGGACTTGCAATCGTAAAGAAAATTATTGACAACCATAACGGAATTATAACTGCAAAAGGCATTTTAAACCAAGGAACTACTTTTGAGATTTTTATTCCGCTGCTATAAAAATCAGATCCTATGCCAGCAAAAATGACTGGAAAATGGATAAATTGACCATTCTTTTTCAGTCTAAAAGAATCATTAGGCTAAGAGTAAATTGCTCAGCTAATTTTACTTTAGTAAGAGTGGTTTCAGAAACTAAAAAACGATTGATTATCACAGTCAATGAAATAGAAGATATTGCTTATCATTTGGGTCTTAAAAATACCACAAGATTTACAAGGCTTTTCAAAAAATAAGCAAGAATGTCTCCATTAGATTTTAGACAATCTTTGAACTGATTTCTTCAATCGAGGGCTATAGACTAATCTGTAGAATGCTTCATATTAAAAAAAACGAGCATCTAAATTACAAGTGTAAACCGATATTACTTATCTTTACAATATAATAATTTAAATACGCTGAAGTTAGGTGACCCTATAGGTGACCCTTACTTAAATAGTATATCGTAACCCCTTGTATTTACTGGGATTGACATAAAACCAGCGGAACCTCTTTCTCCGCCAGTAGAAGTTTCAAAAGAAACTTTAAAAGTCAAAAGCCTTTAAACACTAGTGTTTAAAGGCTTTTTCGTTTTTACACACTTTTCAAAAAGCACATGTTTTATCAAAGAATGGTGGCACAATTAGTGACCCACTTTTTTTGAGATCGTTTTTCTCAAAATTGGACCACTAAAACAAAAGAATTCCCCGGGAATTCCCTGCTGTTAATGGACTCTCTTAAAATTATTAATTCAATTTGATTATTAATTTTAAAACTAGATAACATGTTAAAAACAATTTTTCTGCTAAAATCTGGCAGAGTTAATCGCGACGGAGAAAGCTCTATTATCCTAAGACTTTCTTATAAAAACAAAACAATCACAATCGCCTCGGGAAAATATATCTCGAAAGAAAAATGGATCCAGACAAACCATCTGAAAAATACACTTAAGGCGGAAAAAGAAAAGGTAATAAAAAGCTCTCTTGATCTCATGCAGCTTAATGCCGAAAAGAAGTTTACAGAACTTTTCCGAATTGATCCTGACGTTGATCTGGAATTGCTAAAAGCTGAACTTACAGGAAAAGTCAAAATCGGCCAGCCTCAAGGTCCGACCATAATTGAGATTATGGATACATACAACATATTATATTCTTCACCAAAAGAGTAAATACTGGAGAGCGAGCACCCGCTTCACTGCAGAAGTATAAAAGAGTAAAAGATTTACTTTTGGATTTCATCAATAGTGACTATAAAAAGGAAGATATACCTGCATCTGAGCTATCAAGCTCGTTTGTCTTTAAACTGGAACAGTACCTTAAATATGAGAGCAGTTTTAAAGAGCGGACAGTTATTAAAAACAATTCGGTGGTAAAATATATGAAAATGTATAAAACTGCCTGCAATTACGCCATTAAAATGGATTTGATCATAAAAAACCCATTCAATATTTATGACGGAAGGCTAAGCGTAAAAGATGCAGTCTTCCTAACTCAGCTGGAACTGAATACAATCGAGAATAAAATATTCTCAACTCCCCGTCTTGAAAAGGTCACGGATATATTTCTTTTTAGCTGCTATACTGGCTACGCCCCTGTCGATGCCTTGGAGCTGACCGAAAGAAATTTATCAGAAGATTCGACAGGAAATTTATGGATTATTACCAGCAGAGCCAAAACCGCTATAAGAGCTAATGTTCCGATACTGCCAACCGTTGAGAAAATTATTTCTAAATATAAAAACCAGCAGAAAGGTCTTATCCCGAAAATATCCAATCAGAAAATGAATGCTTATCTTAAAGAAATCGTCGATGTCTGCAGCATAAACAAACATCTTACATGGTATGTTGCCAGATATACTTTCGCTACCACCGTAACTTTAGGAAACGGAGTAAGACTAGAAAATGTATCTGAGATGATGGGTCATACCAACACTAAACAGACGCAGCATTATGCAAAGGTTTTGGATGTTAATATAATGGAAGATATGGAGAAACTTAAATCTAAATTTAAGTGATATTTTTTTAGGAAAGGGGTTCCTGAATTTGGAACCTCTTTTGAAACTTTAATCAAATTTAAAACGAGAATCAAGGGATTATTTGTTGGACATATAAATAAACCGAAATGAACCCTACAAAAAAACATGTGAATTGTGTCCGCAGCGCGGACACAATTCACATGAACAAAAAAGTTATATTCCTTTTAGTTTTTTTTACTGAATAAAGATTATCCAAATCTCTCAACACTGTTGAGAGATATCAGCTAGACAGAGACTTTCTGTTTGCAGATGAAGAATATAAGTTTCAGCTCGAAAAAACAATGACATGTATATTCAACAGCAATCTTCAAATTGTATAAATCTATTCTTCCTAAACTTTTCTAATTGCGTCTGCAGTGCGGACGCAATTAGAAAAATAAATAAAATTCCCAAATAAGCGTCATAATAATACTGGAATTGCTACAGTTTTGCAATAGAAGTTAAGACGTAATTTCACTGATTTTCAACAGTTTTAACTTTGTGGTAGCATGGTGGCTTCATACATTTTCAAATACTTAAACCTTAGCAAAGACAGTACATCATATGCTCAGGTTCAAAAACGCATACGCCATTTGAAGCATAAAAATTGCTTTATCTCCCAATTAATTATTCTTTAATTTCAATTGTGTCTACAGTGTAGACATAATTGGGTTATTGATTTGTTATTCTACTGACGCAAAAAATTGATTTATTTCTCATTTTTGAAGTTTTTTCAATAGTTTTCTTTAAATGGCAATTCTTCGTCAAAATCGTAAATGGGAATATTATGTGAGAAAATATCTGAAGCTTTTTCTATAAACTCTGAATCAAAATTCTCTAAAAAACTATTCTGCGAAAAATCTGAATTATTAATTAAAAATAATAATTGAAATACATCTTTATAAAAATTTTCTCTTTCTCGTTTATATAATTTGAACATTTCAGGGTCAACAATAATTTCTAGAAAGCAACTAGATATATGTTCCCAATATCTTACCTCATTTTCTATATTCAAATCTCTTTGAAAACCATCTAGCCAAAATGCCATTGAGTGAGGGTAACATAGCAACAATGAAGAACGTATTAACCTGATTCTAGAAATTAAGTTTTCATTTAATTTTAAGTGCCTTATTGGAGCAGCTTTCAATTCACTGGCAATTTTTTTTTCTACTTTAGCAGTTTTAAGTATTTCATTAATTCTGATTTTATAATGTATTTCTGAAAATAATTTTGGGTTACAATTTTCTATAATTTTCAATGCTATGTCTTCGATAGTATTTTTTGTTGTTAGAGCAAATTTATCAGCTAAATATGGGCTAAAGTCTCTAACTTCTTTAACTGTTACATCTTTCCAAACCGGAAGAAGAATATCCCCATTTTCAATTTCATAAGAGTTCAAACTTTTTAATTCGTATTCGGTCCAGTTTTTACTAAAGAAAGATTTTGAAAGAACTATTAGTCCATAATTTGAATTAGAAATACCCTTATCAATGCTTCGACTTAAGCTGGTTCCAATTTTTAATTCGAATTCATCGTACCAAACCTTTAAACCGTATTGATTTAATAAGTTAGCCAATGGACGAACAAAGTCATCTTTATCTTCTGAAGCATGACTTATAAACAAATCTTTGTTTTTCATTATTGATTTAAATTAAATATTATTGAAGGGTAATACTAATGTCTAATCACTTTCTACTGAAGTCTTTTAAATGACTTGAAGAAGTTGAGTAAATAGTCAGTCATTTGTAATTTCAAACTTTATCATTCTCGTTTTAATTTTGAGTCTAAAGTTTTTTTAAGCCTTTCACTAATAAGTATAATATTTGATGAATATTTTTGCTTGAAAATAATATCTCGTTTTCTTCAATACTAAGTCCATTGAGTTCTGAAATTTTCTGTACATCGAATTTTGACAATTCTGCTTTTAATATTTCAAAGTCTGTGTAGTCACATTTAGAATTGACATAATTTTTAAATTCTAGTAGAAATTCAGTATTGTATTGAAATTCATTAGTTAAATCTTCAATAACCTCACCTTTAATTAGCCTTATTAACCTTTCTGTCGCTCCGCCAAATCCTCCGACTAAAAAGAGAGGCTTACCTTCTTTTAAAGTGTAAAGAGCCTCTTCAATAACTCCAGGTACATATCCTAAATAATTTGTTGTTTTTCCTCCAACTAAAATTCTAGCCGAACAATCTTTTGCCATTTGAATCCTCATTTCTTTAAAACATTCGCAAAAGGAATATCGATCTTCTGTAGAATTGAAGGGATTATATTCTTTACGTTGATCGATAGAGATAGTTTTCGGAGCTGAAATTTCTTTTATTTCAATTTGTTTTGAATGAAAATCTATTCTAACGTCACGTGTTAAACGTTTAGTATTAGGAAATACAAAATAGTTAACAAACTTAAAGTCTTTATCATTTGCCTTTTTATATTGGTTCGAAAGTTCTGAAAAATATTGAGTAAAACCATTTTCCCTTAAGTCTCCACCGTATAAAGCTGTTCCATCATTAGCAATAATATACCTTGCAATTTCAATTGAAATATCATTCAAATGTTGTTCAGAAAATCCTATTTTTTCTAAATCTTCATTTACTGATACAGAAATGGCAATTTTTTTAGTGTTTAATATTTTTGATTTGTTAGCTTGTTTTTTTTCTTGTAATATTAAATCGGAGTCTACACCTGAAATATCTATTTTATTTTTTTTCATAAATTCAAATTAATAGGAGTTGTAAATTCTACATCTTCATCTAGCTCATTTAAAATGTTGAGTTCTTCTAATCCTAATGGAGGATCAGGATACAGGATAATTAATCTTTTACCCCCTAGATCTTCCTTATACTTCTTTATATCTAAAAAGTTAAACAACTCAGGAGGAGAAGTTATAACTTTAATTTCGTTATAATCATCCGACCCTATATCAGAATACCCTTCTAAAAGTCTATTCTGATATAAGTTATTTAGAACTTGATATAATGTCAAATTTACAATTTTATAAAACCCTATAATCTCTTTCTTACCTATAACTGTTGTTGGCATATTACCTAAATACGGAAATGCTCTTTTTTCACCTATTAGGATATTATGCACAACAACTATGGGAGATTTATGTTTCTTTGCAATTAATATTTCACGTCGGCACCATTCTCTGTTAGAATATTCGTCTGTATGAAAGACAACTAGAGCTGAGTGTTTAATTTCTTGCTCAAATTGCTCCGCAAAATCATATCCATTTGCAATATCAACAGTGTCAAAAAAAACATCAAGTTTAAGATTGTCCTCAATGAACTTTTTAAATTTGATTGTAGTAGTTTCTCCATCTTTTTTAGCGTGACTTAAAAACAATTTCACAGGAGAACCTATTCTATGATGTTCTTTATCGTTTTGTTTTGGGTGAAAATTTAAAATAAGTCTAGAACAGTCGTGTAATAATTCTGTTTTTATTTTTTTAATAGACTTTTCTAAATCTTTTTTATCTTCAAGATTTAAATCTTTATTGAAAAATTTTGTTCCATCAGTAAATTGAAGAGTACTTAGACCACAGCCTATAGAATAAGCTTTATTACAAAGTGATATAGGAAGTATTCTGTTATTATCATCGATTTTTTTAGCAAGCTCTTCAGTGTATGAGCGAAAATCTTCATCCAAGATATATTCCTCATCTATAAGTAAAACGATAGCATTCTTTTCTGCATTGGATAAAGCTATTTCTAAAGGTTTATTATCGTCTAGTTTTACATATCGAAAATAAACAGGAATATTGATTCCTCTTGATAAGGGATTTTGATAATCTCTACAAAATGTAGAATATAATTCTTCTGCAATTTTTTTTCCAGCTTCAAAATTAGGATGCCAAACTACATATATATTTAATGGATATTTAATATTATTCATTGGTATCTTTTGTCATTTGTTTTAAAGTATTATCTATATTATCTGAATGTGTATTTCTTTTTTCAAATGCTAGTTCAATATATTCTTGCATTTTTGTTCTGTCATCTGTCCAATCCCCTATAACTGCATATTCTGATCTGAAATTGTCAGCCAATCTAGCAGGCATCAAACTATAAGTAGCTTTATCTGTACCAAAATCAGGATGATTGGGTAATATTAAGCCTAATAATCCAGAATATTTATCTCCAACTTTATAATTCAATGCCCCAGATATTTCCCAGTCAATATGTTTCCGATGTTTGGTGTTAAGACCTATTAAAACAACCAAAACAGTTGTGTCTGCCAAGTAACCTTTTTGAATTAACTGCTTAATGTATCCATCCGAATTGTCGGAATCTATATCTCCATCTTCGACAGATTTATGAGTAATCAAATCACCAAATAAATTTTTAAACTCCTCTTTATACTCTTGATCTTCAAAATGATAATAACTTATAAATGTCTTTCTTTTTGTTATTTCTTTTGGAAGCTTAGCACTCCAATTAAATCCAGCACCAGCTTTCTTAGTAAATGAACAAATTCTTGACCAGCCTCCAATTTTTCTTTCGGCACAGCAAAAAGTTTTTCCTTTATTAACTTGTTCTACCAGCCACTGACGATTTTTAAGCATTGCATCACCTATATATTCTTCAAAATCATCGTGGACTATAACTCTGTCAATTGAATTTCCTTTTTCGTTAAAGGATATTTTTGTGATGACATAATCTTCCCATTTAGCCATAATATTTTATCGTAAATTAATTGTATGGATCATTTATGAGAGTATCCATTACTCCCGAAAGGGGATTTGTATAGTTTCCGTAATCACTCATCATTTTTGTTTCAAGTAGGATTTCTTTATTAATTTTTGAGATTCTACTAATCAGATTGTTTAAATCATAAATATCTCTAACAATAGTAGCAGACCTTGCATACTCAGGCAATCCTCCTTTAGGAATTCCTTTTAGGCATAACACAAATAATTCTGTTTTATCATAACCGTAACCTATTTCAAAAGGCACCCAACTAGAATATAATGTATTGGGAGAAACTAATACAAGCATATGAGAACTATTGTTTATCCCTTTTCTGATTGAGTCAGTAACAGCTTTAGCGTTATTAGATTGATGATGAATTCTCAAATCTCCGTCATAAGCGTCAAAATAAACATCAATACCCGTCTTTATCAAATAATCTGCAATCTTTTTTGCTGCATCCTTATCTTTTTGTTGATGTGATATAAATACACATTTTATTCCCAAAGACAAGACCTTATTTCTGGAGTCATACTTTGTTGGGTAATAGTATCGGTTTAATGCCATTTAACTAAAATAATTTTGTCTGTTGATAGTCTTTCCAATGAATTGGTGTGCCATTTATTCCTAAATCGTATTTAATTGTTATCATCTTAATCAGATCTTCTGCTAATGGCTCATTTCTAATTGTTATATAATCTCTGTGACGAGTTCCAGGACAAATCTCCAGATATTTATCTGGAACTTTCCATGCATTCATTCCCAGATATAAAAAGTAATTAGATATTAAAACATATTCACCGCTTATATCTTGTTTAAGGTTCCCTTCATTGATTTTTCCATCATATAAACTATGATGAGAATCTAACTGAATCCACTCATCATTTTCATTGTGATAAATATTATCTCCATGTATTTGTTTTAAGCTGCCATTCAAAACAGGCTTTTTATAACTGAACCTCTCATCTTCCCAATATTCTTGAAAAGTTAATTTTTCAGTTACTTTCATTAGAAAAATCAAATGATTTAGCAATTTATTTTCAACAGCTCCTGTTCCAATAATCCAATCTCCGACAATTGCTTTTTTTCTTATATGAGGTTTACAACAAGCTAATGTACAGTACTCTCCGAATGGATTTGGAGCAAAACCATAATCACGAGTAATTTTGTATGCATAAATACTCATTATTGACAACCAATTCTTTTAACATTATTCACGGGGGCTCTAGGAGATCCATTTGAACTACACCACCCAACATCTTTGCCTTCTAAAGCATCAATTATTTTTTCAGAATTCCAGCCAACTAGACCGTCACCAAATTTTTCCAGATTTTCAGGGATATCCGAATCTTTACCCCCATGCATGAATACACCAACAATTCTTTTTCCTAGTTTAGCAGCTTGTTCAATTTCCCAATTCACCCATTCTCTCGAATGAGTCTGCGAACCAATTAATACAACAACCGTTCCTGCCCAACGCATTTTCATTGTCAAAAGTCGTTTCAAAGTCTGTTCAGGAATTTGTTTTTTATCTAACCTATCTTGATTTTTGGGATTAGCCCTTATAGAACTATTTCTAATACCATATTCTTTACCAGCCAATAACTTTGTAAAATTTGTAACAGAATCATCATCTTTATGATGATGACTTATAAAAACATTTTTTGATGTACTCATAGTTTATAAGACTTTAAATTAGATTGTTAATCTCCCATTTTGGAGGAAAGAAATAATTAATTTGTTCTTTCTTCTCTATTTTAAATTTCTGTTTTATACGTGTTCGATTTGAAACTCCCAGTATTTCAGGATGAAACACTCTAGAATATTTATCTACTTCACAAAAAACATTTTGACAATCAATTAATTGCAGATTTCTGCCTCCTAAATTCTGAAACTTTACTCCTAATCTTTCAAATTCTATTTCTTGATTGTCTGCCACCATTTTTATAATATCTTCATAATTATAATCGCCAAGACTTATAAAGCATTTGGTAATACCATCTTTTGCTCCTGGTCCAGCTTTTACAAATTCCATTTCACTAAAATTAATGAGATTACTATAATTGAGATCAATAGCATACTGATAGGCTAAAAACTCACCTACAGTAGGATAAGATAATAATAGCTCATATACGTCTTTCATAGATTTACATTGTTGAAGTTTATGAGGAAGTTTATCATTTATCATCTTTTCTATTAGTAATAAATGATTTTGATGCTTTCTTTCTTTTCCAAAAACAGATTTTCCTGATGCCATTATGTAAGCAGGAGAATATATAGGTTCTTTATTTTTCAGTACTTCTAGTAGTAATTTATCATATGCCTTGAATGAATAATTTTTAAATGAGATTTCACCTAACTCTTCTTGAAGAAATTGCCATGTAGAAATTCTATTAAAAATTTTGAATAAAACAATACGGAAAAATAATTCATCGGGGTCCTGGCTACCTTTGTATATAATATCTCGTATCAAAAATTGACTTACCCTATCTGTAGCACGGTATACATTAGTAAATTTGTAATTGTTTAGAATATCATCATTTGACCAAGGATATTCGGTATTATTAATTCGCTTAAAAAAAATATCTTGTCTCTTTGAGATGAATTCCCAATAAGTATTGTATACAACACTGGGTTTAGGTTTTATTTTTTTTATTAAGAATGAGACATTTTTAGGATTGTTTTTTTTTTCTATCATTATCACTTTTTAATTCGAACATTAGTTTTTACCTAAATAAGTTAGCTTTTTATTTTTAATGCTGACTAGAACTCGGCCTCCTTTATTATTCTTCAATTCATCAAAAACCTTATACGAATTTATAATTGCTGTTTCCCACTGTTTTTGCGTACAGTTCTCTACTTCAATACCGCTAACTAGCTTTTTAATTGTTTTTAAAACTTCTGTATCTACATTGTTACTATACTTAAATAACTGATGATCTACGGCGTAATTATAAATATATAAACTTACTAATTCCTCTGTGATAGCTGCTCTAGCACCATCTTCCACCTCATCTGTAGCATTATCACTTTTTCTTTTTATTTCCATTAATTTTCTTATCACGGGGGACCACCCTAGATAGGCAACATAGCCTAGATGAAATATATCGTGAAATCTGTATCCATCTTTCTTGTGTGAATTGTCCGTAATATCATCTCCTAACTGCTTTTTAGTAGTATTATTAATAATCCTTACTTTTTCCTTTCCTGCTTCATTAACAATCTTAAATTCTACTTCGAATTCTCTAGGAAATTGTTCTGATTTAGGGTATTTTTCATCATAAACTATAAAGTTTTCGGGCTGTTCTGAATCAAAGCGGTCTTTTATTTTTTTTAGATTCTCTTTTGCTATTTCTTCTAGATTTAGATTATTTTCAGTAGCTATTGTAGATATATACCAAAGAACGTCGCCCAGTTCTTCTTTTAGCTTATTTGTGTAGTTTATATAAGCGTTCCCATCTCTTAAATTCTTTTTCAATTCTGTAATAACAGATCCAGCTTCACCAATAAGTCCCAAAAACGGGACTATATTATTAACGTCTTTTCCTTTCACATAATCTTGGATAGTATTTTTAGCTTGGTTTTGATATTCTGAAAATAGCATACTTTATGTAGTTAGTTAATAATTGTGTTTAAACAAATATATTTAAATAGTATTTTTCTCTATTACGTAAAACCGTAATCATAAAAAATATTTTTTTCAATAATCTTGAAATTTAGATTTTTACATATCAAAAATACAACTATATAGGAACTCTATATAGGTATAAATACCTGTTTTAAAAAGATTGTGTTAAGCACAATTTCTGATCATAATATTTTCAATTGTTATTTTGTGAAATATAGAGTAAGGTAATAGCGTTTTATTTAATACTGCATCGAATGCTTTTTTAGTTAATTCAATAATTTTAACAAATACATTAATTATATAAAGTCAGCCTATTTATACGTTCGTGTAAGTAAGGACGAACAAAAGAGAAAAGGTTACTCCTTGCCAGAACAGGAGGATAGACTCTTGAAGCATTGTAAATATTATGATATCGAAGTTAAAGCGATTTATTGCGAAGATTTCTGCGCAAAGAGTATCAATAGACCAGAATGGAACCTATTATTTTCTGAAATCAAAAAGAAATCATCAGGAGAAGACAAAAACATACTATTTATCAAATGGGATCTATTCAGTCGTACTATTGAATTTGCGTACGAAAATGTTAGGTTGTAAAGACTTGAAAAATCTACATATTTATGTATAAAAAAAGAGACAAGTATATAATAGTTGTCTCCTTAAAGTGACAGAAGTATTCGAACCATAAGCTCTAGATTCCTAAAAGTTTCCTTACTTTTCACTTAGATATTATTTATTTAAAAATAGTATCACAAAAATTTCTGCAATCAAAAAAACATACTATCTTTGCACTCGCAATCACAAAATGATTGCAACATACTGGAGAAATGGCAGAGCGGTCGAATGCGGCAGTCTTGAAAACTGTTGACTGTAACAGGTCCGGGGGTTCGAATCCCTCTTTCTCCGCGGAAGGTTTAAATGTATAAAATAGCAAGTTTTATAACAAAGCCTAAAAAGTAGCAAACCCTGCAAATCAAACGATTTGCAGGGTTTTTATTTTATACTCATTTTCATTTTTTGTAGACGCTCAAGTTTGTAGCACATTCGGGGTACATTTAATAAATAGGCAGTCTACCTACATGAGACAATTCCATAATTTTACTGAGGCTGACTTTGATTCTCCTTGTCTGCTCCTGCCTGTAACCCAAACTTACAATTGCGGCCAAAATTGATAAATGATACACATTCAATTTGGGATCGCCAATATATATTGATAGGAAAAGAATGATATCGCTTTCTTTAAATCTATTATTTTTTTTATCCTCAATAGTCTTTGAGGATCTTCCTTATTGTAATAATATGAACCAAGCACTTTCTTAAAGCGAATTTTACTCGTAGTTCTGAATTTGAATTGTTACCTTCTAAAATTAAAAAAAAGCGCTAATCTTTAATAAAATTAACGCTTTTCTAATTACTTAAAATTATACATTCCAGCAATTTTATATTTGAATTCAGTATTTATTGTTTAAGGCTAATTATTCTAAACAAAACCATTTCTTAACCTCTGTCTCCAACAAATTTATCTTTTCAGAGATTTCATATTCATTGGTGAAAGGATTATAAGTATAAATCATTTGCCATTCTTTGTAGTTAGCTTCAACTTTTTGGATGGCATCACAAATAAATAAAAGTTCATCATTGGTCATTGTTGGATGCAAAGAAATACGAACCCAACCTGGTTTATTACTTAGATTTTGCTGAAGAATCTCTTTTGTCATTTCTGAAGATTCCTCTCGATTAATGCCAAATAAATAATGCGCATAAGTACTCGCGCAAGACCAACCGCCACGAACCTGAATTCCGAAACGATCATTTAAAATACGGACAACTAAATTGTAATGAATGTTTTCAATATTAAAAGAAACGCAGCCAATTCGTTCTGTATTTAAATCGCCCAGAATAGAAACTCCTTCTATTTTTTGAAGTTTTGAATAACATAAATCCAGCAATTCCTTTTCTCTGTTTTTCATGTTTTCAACACCCATTTGTTCTTTTAATTCTAAACATAACGCTGTCCGAATCACTTGCAGAAATCCCGGAGTTCCGCCATCTTCTCTTACTTCTATTGCATCACTGTAATGATATCCGCCCCACGGATTGGTATACTTTACATTTCCACCACCGGGATTATCCGGAAAACTTGATTTGTATAATTTTTCATTAAAAACCAAAATACCGCAAGTTCCCGGTCCTCCTAAAAATTTATGAGGCGAAAAGAAAATCGCATCCAATTGCGCTTCCGGATCTTCAGGATGCATATCAATTGAAACGTAAGGTGCCGAAGCAGCAAAATCTACAAAACAAAAACCACCGTTTTGATGCATGATTTTGGCCAATTCATAATACGGCGTGATAATTCCTGTAACATTTGAACAAGCCGTAAACGAACCAATTTTCAAACTTCGGTTTTTATATTTTTGAAGTTCTGAAGACAAGATTTTCGGGTCAACCAAATTGTTATTATCGGCAGGTAAAACCACAACATCGGCAATAGTTTCATACCACGGAACCTGATTAGAATGATGCTCCATATGTGTGATAAAAACCACTGGTCTTTCGTCATCAAACTGCAGTTTTACATTATAAATATTATCCTCAGAACGAAGTCCCATAATACGCTGCAATTTTGACAAAGCAGCCGTCATACCGGTTCCTGTAGCCACCAAGCAATCAGAATCATTGGCATTTACGTGCTTTTTGATTATTGCTCGCGCATGTTGATACGCATATGTCGATGCTTTGCCGGTTTCGCTTGAAAACGAATGCGTATTAGCGATCATCGGACCTATTTTATTGAGCATTATCTCCTCAATTGGAAAATATAATCTTCCGCTCGCAATCCAATCTGCGTACAATATTTTCTGTTTCCCGTAAGCGGATTCAAAAAAATGATTAACGCCAATTGTATTTCCTCTGAATTTAGAAAAATAATATTCTAATTCTGTTATCGCTGTTTTTTCTATAATAGATTCCATGACTATTTTTTTCTAAAAACAATTATGATTTGAAGTTTTTGATTCCCGTGTTCAGCCAATTGTAATAATCTTCGATATCAGGATTATAAGCCGACGGTTCCGTCAGGTTTGCGCTGTTTTGATCTACAATTACATAAAAAGGCTGCGCATTTGCTTTATATCGTTTAATTTGTAAATCGCTCCATTTATTTCCAACCGTTTTGATCTTTTTTCCTGTTGTTTCAGAAATATATTGTTCGTTTTCCGGAAGTTCTTTTTTGTCGTCTACATACAACGAAATCAAAACTACCTTGTTTTTTAAAACATCTGAAACTTTAGAATCTGACCAAACCAACTCTTCCATTTTTCTGCAATTTACGCACGCATAACCTGTAAAGTCTAATAAAACCGGTTTTCCGTTTTTCTTTGCGAATTCCATTCCTTTATCATAATCGTGAAAAGTAATGATATTTTGCGGTCCAAATTCTGCTCCTTCCGGTAAATCCGATTTTGTTTCGCTAACACTTTTAGAAGCTCCAAATCCGTCTGGAGATTCACTGTATTGCATTGGAGGTGCAAAACCACTGATTAATTTTAAAGGTGCGCCCCAAAGTCCCGGAATCAGGTAAATCGTAAAAGACAAAACAATTAATCCAAAACCTAATCTTCCAACCGAAATATGGTTTAAAGGAGAATCATGCGGCAACGTAATTTTTCCGAATAAATAGCAAGCCAAAGTTCCAAAAACGGCAATCCAAATTGTTAGAAATACTTCTCTTTCCAGCCAATGTAATTGCAAAACCAAATCAGCATTTGATAAAAATTTAAAAGCTAAAGCCAATTCTAAAAAGCCTAAAACCACTTTTACGGTATTTAGCCAACCGCCAGATTTTGGCAAAGCATTTAACCAACCCGGAAATGCAGCAAACAATGAAAACGGCAACGCTATCGCAGTCGAAAATCCTAACATTCCAACAATTGGCGCGATTCCTCCTTTTGAAGCTGCTTCTACTAATAATGTTCCAACAATTGGTCCGGTACACGAAAAAGAAACAATTGCTAAAGCCAAAGCCATAAAGAAAATCCCGATTAATCCTCCTCTATCCGCTTGTGAATCGACTTTGTTTGCTAATGCATTTGGAAGCATAATCTCGAAAGCTCCTAAGAAAGAAACAGCAAAAACAACCAATAAAATAAAGAAAATAAGGTTAAACCAAACGTTCGTTGAAAGCGCGTTCAGAGAATCAGCACCAAAAACAGCCGTTACAATTGAACCCAATAAAACATAAATAATAATGATCGAAAATCCGTAAATCAAAGCGTTTCTGATTCCTGCTGCTTTGGTTTTACTTTGTTTGGTAAAAAAACTCACCGTCATTGGGATCATCGGGAAAACACAAGGCGTCAATAAAGCTGCAAATCCTGATAAAAAGGCAATAATAAAAATGCTTATTAATCCTCTTGAATCCTTCTTTTCAACAGGTTTTGCAATTGCTATTTCTGCTTTTTCTGTTTCTTTTACGATTGCTTTTTCTTCTGCAATTGTGGTATCTTTTGCAACTGCAGTTTCTTCGGCGGAAGCCATTTTTACTGAATTTGGCATTTTAAAAGATAATTCTTCAGATGATGGCGGTAGACAATTACTGTCATCGCAAACCATAAATTCCACTTCAGCGGCAATATTTGTAATTTGATCTGATGTGAATTTTATTTTTTGTGTAAAAAGTGCTTTATCTTCAAAATATTTAATTTTCATATTGAAGATTTTATCCACGACTTCATGACCTTTTCCTTCGGTGGTTTTGCCTGTTAATTCAAAGTTTTTCTTCGGATTTTTAAAAGAAAAGGCTGTCGCCGATGGTCCTCCTTCTTCAATATATTGTCCATATAAATGCCATCCGGACTGAATCGAAGCTTCAGCTTTTAAAATATATTCTTTATCTGAAATTTTTTCTACAGAAGTTGTCCATTTTACCGGATTATACATTTGTCCAAACATACTGCAACTCACTAGCAATATTAAGGTTATGATAAAGTTTTTCATTGTTTTATGTTTTGATATTTTAAGTTTGATTAAAAAAAAGAGCTGTCGGCAAAACAGCTCTTTTGGGTCTTTCACAAAAATTGCTTACTAATTCAGATTTAAAAATGAAAGACAACTATTAAAATTGTTTTTTTTTGTTTCAGGTTTCAGGTTTTGACCACAATCTTGTCATTTCGACGGAGGCGAAATCTTCGCAAGTAACTCCGTAATCAAAATTTTCAATCTTTGTCGAGCTACTCGTGGAGATCCCTCGTTCCTCGGGATGACAAGATTGTGGTCACTATACTATTTCAGATTGCGATAACTTTGTCAAAGTTTAAAACTTTGACAAAGTTGAATCACAATCTTGCTTCTTACATCTTTTTTCTTTCCTCTTGCTTAAAAAAAACTACTTCAAAGGATTACCATCTTTATCTAACGAACCCGCTTTTACAATAATCATCTTGTCCAACTGAATATACTTTTTGATCGCATCATTCACTTGTTTCAGCGTTACTTTTTCGATGTCTTTTGGATATTGGTCAATGTAATTTGGCTCTAAACCTCTTTCTATAAAACCTAAAATCGTTCTGGTCATTCCGTTTGTGGTTGCCATTCCAACTTTAAAACTTCCAATTAAATTGGTTTTCTTGTTTTCCAGTTCTTCCAAAGTGATTCCGTCGTTTACCCATTTTTTAATCTGAACCATAGTTGCGTCCAATCCTTTTTGGAATAACGTTGGATTAAACGATGCATTTACCATCCAGTAACCACCAGTTGTAATGTTTCCGCCAGTTCCTGATGAAATATTATAAGTTAAACCATCATTATCACGAACAGTTTGCATCAAGCGACCAGCAAAACCGGCACCTAAAGTATAATTCCCAATGTAAAACGGAATATAATCTGCGTCAACTCTTTTCAAACCTGTGTATTGCCCTATGTACAATTCGGCGCTTGGTTTCTCGGCGATTGTAATAACTTCTGTTTTAGCGTTTGCTTTTACAGCTTCTTCAAACTTCATACTTTCAACAACTCCACCATTCCAGTTTTTGAAAGATTTATTTAATGAATTATTCAAATTTGCACCTTCTGTATCTCCAACAATAACCAAATGCATTGAAGCGGGACCGAAATATTTTTTGTGAAATGCTTTTACTTCTTCCAAAGTCGCATTTTTAACATTGGTTAAATCTTGCTCAACACTTGGATCATAATTCGGATTTCCTTTTGGATAAATTGCCTGAGATAACGCAATACTTCCTCTTTCTCCCGGATCATTCAAATTTTGTTGAATGTTTCCTGTAAATTGTTGTTTTAGATTTTCGAATTCTTTCGCATCAAATAATGGATTTCTTAATTCTTCGGCTAATAAAATAATTACCTGATCTAAATCTTTTTTCAGGCATTTAAAACCAATATTAACTTTGGTTGTAGAAGCATTTACATTGATATTTACACCTAATTTTTGAAGTTTTTCTGAGAATTTAAATTTGTTATTCAGCGTTGTTCCTTTTGATAACATTGAAGCTGTTAATGATGGAATCGCCAAGTTTTTACCTTCATTAGCATAATTTCCTAACGAAATACTTGCTGCAACGGTCACAAAATCTTTAGCCGAAGTTTTTACAGAAACAACATCAATTCCGGCTACTTTTTCTCTTTTGTAAGCCGAAGCAGTTTTTTCGATTGAAGTTTCATCTTCTGCAACAATAGTTTTTACCGCATTTTTTTGTTCTGATAAATGAACTTCAGAAACTTCATTATGATCGTGTCCATTTTCCGGATGTCTGTAATAAAACGGTCCATTCTCTGGCATATAATTGTTGGCTTGCGCCGATTCCTGACTTTGACCTCCATTTTGTTTCGGAACAAAATATCCTGTTGTGCTTTGATCTTCAACTAAATATTTTTTAGCTACACGTAAAACATCAGCCGGCGTAACTTTTTTCAATCGGTCAACTCCTGTGATATAATCTGTCCAATCTCCGGCAGCAATAGCTTCGTTTAATTGTGATGCAATTACGCCAGAACCGTCACGAGCTAAGATAGTTTGCGCGCTGATATTGGCTACGACACGATTTACTTCTTCTTGTGTAACACCTTCTTTTTGGATTTTAGCTACAACTTCGCCAATTTTAGCATCAATATCTTCGTGTTTTGAAGTCGTTGGAAAACCAACTCCAATAGTAAAAAGTCCAACTTCTTTAAAATTTGTTGCACTTGAGTAAGTGTAAATCCCTAAACCTGTGTCTACAAAAGTTTTATTTAAAATAGCCGATGGACCAGAACCAATGATTTCTCCCAGAATATTCAAAGCTGGCAAATCTTCGTTTAAAGCACCAGGAATTTTATAAGCTTTATTAACAACGCCTAATTCTCCCGGTTTTTTAACTACAATTTTACGAGGTCCGTATTGTTCCGGTTCTTCGGTATATGGCTGAGGCATTGCGTTTGGCGCTTTTGTGATTTTACCGAAATACTGCTCGATCAATTCAAAAACTTTTTCTTTTTTAAAATCTCCAATAATCGTCAAAGTCGCATTATCCGGCCAGTAATAAGTGTTGTAGAAATTACGTAATACTTCGATTGGTGCTTTTTCAATATCAGATTTCCATCCAATTGTAGAATGATGGTACGGATGCGCAATATATGCAGCTGCCCAAATTTCTTTGTCCAATAAACTATTTGGATCGTTTTCTCCGCGTTCAAATTCGTTACGAACAACGGTCATTTCGGCTTCTTTATCTTCTTTTAGTAATAAAGAATTGCGCATTCTGTCTGCTTCAATTTGAAGTGCCAAAGCAATTTTATCACTCGGCAATGTTTCAAAATAATTGGTTCTGTCGTACCAAGTTGTAGCGTTTAATTGCGCTCCCGTATTTTGAAGAACATCAGTAATCGTATTTCCGTTTTTCTTGTTGAAACTTGGAGTTCCTTTAAACATTAAATGTTCTAAAAGATGCGTTGATCCTGTGTTTCCCAAAACTTCGTTTTTAGAACCAACACGATACACAATTTGCACGGTTGCAACTGGCGAAGCATTGTCTTGCAAGAGTAAAACATTCATACCGTTTGGTTGGTACAAATATTCTTCAATTCCACCTAATTCTTTGATTTTCTTAAAATTAACCGATTTATTTTGCGCTGAAATAAGCGTACAGAAAGCTAGTGAGCAATAGCCCACGAAGATGTATTTTTTCATTTTTTGTAATTGAGATGTTTTTTTTAGCGTGAAGTAACTTTGTCAAAGTTTAAAACTTTGACAAAGTTTGATAGCTAATTTTACTGTTTTAAGATTTACTAAAAATCTCTTTTAGTTTAGCTTGAAGTGCTTCTTCTCTTAGATTTTTAGCAACAATTTTTCCATCAGGTCCAATTAGGTAATTGGTTGGAACAAGTTTTACTCCGTATAAAACGGCAACATCATTTTTCCAGCCTTTTAGGTCAGAAACGTGTGTCCAGGTTAAGCCATCTTTTTCGATTGCTTTTTCCCAAAGATTCTTTTTATCGTCTAATGAAACGCCTAAAACTTCAAATCCTTTATCGTGATATGCTTTGTAAGCTACAACTACGTTTGGATTCTCTTTTCGGCATGGACCGCACCAACTTGCCCAGAAATCAACTAAAACATATTTTCCTTTATAGTCAGATAATTTAACTACTTTTCCGTTTACATCTGTTTGAGAAAATTCGGGAGCTGCAACACCTGGCGCAGTTTTATCGTTAAGTTCGATTCCGCTTTTGATTTTTTTACCAAAATAAGATTTCTGAACTTCAGGGCTTAAAACAGCATAATATTCTTTTACTTGTTCCGGAGTTCCGTAAGTTACCAAACGATCGTCCAAAACTAAAGCGCCTGCAATCTGATCTTTATGAGATTTAATAAATTTAAAAGTAAGATCATCTGCCAAAGTTTGTAAATCTGCCCAACGTTTATCCATCATTGCTTTTTGCTCAGCTGTTGGTTTTACTTTTCCGTTTTGGCTTATAGAATCTGACGCTTTGTAAACCGGACCTGCAATTTTCTGGATCTTTGTAAATTCATTTTTATAATAAGACATATAAATCGAATCCTGAGTTGCTCCAGACAATTTTGCAGCGAAAATACTGTCTTTATTCGCTGTAAAATTTATCGTTTCATTTGATAAAACAAAAACTCTTCCAAACTCCTGCCCTTTTAGCTTGACACTGTATCTCAAAGGTTCGTCGACTTTTCCTGTAAAGGTAAATTTGCCGTCTACGATTTTAACAGAGTCTTTTACAATGTTTTTGTCTCCATCCTGAAACTCCAAATAAACTAATCCGTCTTTTTGTCCCGGAATATTACCGTTTATTGTAAATCCTTCTTCTTTTTTTGAGCAGGAACTAATTGTGGCTGTAAGCGCTAAGGCCAATAAACCAGATTTTAAGATTGTACTTTTCATGTTTGATATTTTTTTTTATGTGAAATGTGAATTGTGAAATGTCAACTGTCAACTGAAAATTATGATTTCAGAAGTTCTTTCAATTTAGCTTCTAATTCTGCGCCTCTTAAATTATCCCCGATAATTACACCTTTACTATCTACTAAATAAGTGGCTGGAATTGTTTTTACGTTGAATGCATTACTTACTTTATTGTCATCAAGAAGGTTGTGCCATTGCATATTTTCTTGTCCTAAAGCTTTTTGCCATGCTTTTTCGTCTTTATCGATTGAGATACTTAAGATTTCAAATCCTTTATCGGCGTAAGCTGTATAAGCCGTTTTTAAATTCGGAATTTCTTTGCGGCAAGGTCCACACCAAGACGCCCAAAAGTCAATTAAAATGTATTTTTTTCCTGCAACGATGTCTTTAACATTATAGGCTTTTCCGTCTTTGTCTTTTAATCCAAAATTTGGAACGCTTGTTCCTACTAAAGTCTTTGGATTAAGATCTTTATCTGCTACTTGACCGTAATAACTTTTCTTTGCTTCCGGAGAAAATTGCTCATAAATTGGCTTTTGATCCGGAGTGAAATAACTGTATTGTGTCAACATAAAAAATGGTCCCCACCAGGTTGCTTTATTTCTTGTAATTAGATCATTTGTTGTTTTTTCAACTTTGGCAAAAAATGCCTTTTCTTTGGCTTCAAAAGCTTTCCATTCCGGAGAATTTCCAATAGAATCCATCAGTTTTTTATTTCCGGAAACTCTTGCTTTACCGTATGCATCTGCAACTGCTTCGGTACCTTTATGATAATCTTCGTAATCTTTTTCTAAATCTTTTCTAAAAGCAGTTTCTTTTTTATAATAATCATTTGATTTAGATCCTGAAACTACTTCGTTTTTAAAATTGATTCTTCCGTCTTCTTGTTTTAAAACTTCTGCTTCAGCTGTTAGTTTTATTTTAGAATTTTCTACTATAACCGGAATGTATCCTTTGTTTTTTCCAAATTCAAGATAAAACATACGAGGTTCGTTTAATTTTCCTGTAAAGGTAAATTTGCCATCTTTAAGCGTAGTTTCGGCAACTGCAGATTCTGATGAATGTGTTGCTCCGGGAATTAATTTTATGGTCGTTCCGTCTTCAAGTCCTGTTATATTTCCTTCAAGGTTATAAGAGGTTGCGGTTACTGCAGGCTTTTTCTTTTGCGCCTCGATATTGTTGGAAAATGCAAATACACAAATGCATAATCCAATTACTTTAAATTTAATTGTATTCATTTTTTGATTGATATTTTAAGTAAAAGCTTCCTTTTCGAAAGTCCTAATCAGGAAGCTTTAAGATTTTTATTTACCTACGTTTTGAGTTAGAGTTCCGTTTCCAGGATTTTTTGTAGCTCCTTGAGGAAATGGCATTGTCCATAAATGTGAATCTGTTGCTAATGCGTAGTTTACTCCGCCAGCAGTTTTCGACAAATTCAATTTATAAAGTCCTTCGGCATTTAGACGACGTGCATCTGCAAAAGGAATAATTGTCAAAATAAGTTCGTTATACTTCGTTTTGAAAATGGCGTTTAAGGCAACTGTTTTATCTGAAGTTGTAATATCCTGATAAGAAGCTGGAAGAATACGTGTTTTACGAACTGTATTTAATACATCTAGAGCATCACTAATTTGTCCTGCACGAGCCAGACATTCTGCTTTAATCAAATAAACTTCTACAGTTGTGATTCCGCCATAATTAAACATTCCTGATAAAGTTCTTCTGTAATACGTATCTGCACCAACGGTTCTTAGTTTCCAACGAGATTTAAAACGAACGTCTCCAGCTTCAAAACGTTGTGCACGTTCTACCGGAATACTATATTCTGTAGATAAATAGGTTCTTTCGCCATGACGGAAGGTGTAATTCTCAACATAATCAAATCCCATTGGAGATGGCGTATTTGTATAAGAATTAGGAATGTCAATGACCGCTTTATTTGCATTATAATATGCTACCCAGTCGTAAAGTTTATTGTTTTCGGTCAAAGCCAAATTAGCATATTTTAGGGCTTCTGTATAATTATTCATTTGCAAATAAACGCGGGAATAAAAGGCATAACCTGCTCCTAAATTAGGATGCAAAGCTGTTTGAGAAACTTTTGGTAAATAAGGCAATGCGTCTTTTACATCGGCCAAAATAAAATCATACAATTCCTGAATCGTTACTTGCTTGCTTGGCGCATTAATATCGGCACTTGTAATTAAAGGCACAGATAATTTTGTTCCCGCAGTCGAAGCTACATACGTATCGGCATAAAAATTAACCAAGTTATAGTAAGACATTGCACGTAGAATTTTTGCTTCTGCCCAAACTGCTCTTTTTTGATCTTCGGTTGCTTCTGTTGTTGTCAAAGCATTTGCAATAATCAAATTAAAGGTCGAAATACCGGCATATTGTCCATAATATTGTCTTTCGTCCGATTGATTTAACTGAATACGATCTGCGGTTTCATCCCACATATAGTTGGCTTTTGTCAAACGCTGAGCGGCAAGAGTTGCAATATCAATAAACTTATCGTTGATCAAGGTCGAAGCTTGTGCAATATCTACACTTTGATTGGTGTATTCATCGCGAAGAAAAGCTTCAAAATCTGCCAATGTTGTTGGTATTTTAGATCCTTTTGGCGCATCATCTAAATAGTTGGAGCAAGATGCTAAAACCAATCCTAATGCTAAAACGCACAGTATATTTTTATATATATTTTTCATCGTGTAGTCTTTTTAAATTAGAAATTAATATTAACACCAAAAACTAAACTTGGAGATTGATAGCCATTTAAAAGATATTTAGCGTCTCTGCTTTTGGCGAAAGTATAGACATTTTCAGCATTCAGATTAAAGCGAACATCTTGTAATTTTACTCTTTTTATAACAGACGAAGGCAAATTATAAGCAAGAGAAATATTGCTTAATCTGATATTTGAGGCATCAAGAATATTAATATTTGCATAACGATAAATGTCACGAGAATCTGATGTAAAATCGGCTTCGTATTCGTATACCGCACGAGGAATATTAGTAAAAGCTTCATCGCCTGGTTTTTGCCAACGGTTTTCTATATTTTTATTTACAGTTGTAATATCTGTTACATAACTACCTATTCCAGAAGAATAATTGTTCTGTAACATTGGTAAAAATGTATTTCTGATTTTATGTCCTAACTCATAGATAAACAATGCCGAAAGTGAAAAATTCTTGTAGTTTACAGCCGTATGAAATGATCCGCTGTGTGTTGGAACAGTTGAACCATAATCATGAATTGCATTTAAATCTGCCGGATTGTAAATTACTTTTTCGCCTTTTGCATTATAAACCTGAGGTAAACCTTTATCAGTTAAACCTGCCCATTCGTAACCGTAAATAGTATTGTAATTTTTGCCCACTTTAGGATAAGCATCCGGAACATCTAACTGTAAGTAATATACAGGAGCTTCTACTTTTACATAATCGACTTTGTTTTTGTTATACGCATACAAAACTGAGGCGTCCCAAGAGAATGAATCTGTTTTTACAATGGTTCCTCTTAAAGTAGCTTCAACTCCTTTGTTGGTCATTTCTCCATTGTTTATTTTATAGGTAGAATAACCAAATCCTTCTGTTGGAATTCCGTTACTGTTTGCTAATAAATCTTGTCCTTTTTTGTTGTAAACATCAAAAGTTCCGCTTAATCTATTTTTAAAGAATGAAAAATCTACACCAATATTAGTTGTTGTTGTTTTTTCCCAAGATAATTCAGGATTTGGTCTTGAATTAACATAACCCTGATTTCCACCTACATTTGGATTAGCATAATAAGAAGCTGTTAAATAAGGCGCTGCGTCTTTGGCAACATTTCCTCCAATACCATAAGAAGCACGAAGTTTAAGTGAGTTTATCCAATCAACGGCAAAGAAAGATTCTTTATCAATATTCCACGCTGCTCCTGTAGACCATGTTGGTTTATTTTGATATTTATTGTTTGTTCCCCAAAGGTTCGAACGATCCCAACGCAAACTTCCTGTAAAAGAATATCTTCTGTCATAGGTATATCCTCCGGTTCCGTAAAATGAAACGTAACGGTTTACCAATTCACGATCTGCTGCGAAATCATTTAATCCCATAGAACCTGGAAAAACAGATCCATAAACTTTAAGCAAATTTGCCTGATTAATTGGTGTGTATGATAAAGTTTGCTCGTCCCAGCCGTAACGTGTTTTGTCTCCGTATTCTATTTTTGAATGACGGATTTCCATACCTGCAATTGCGGTAACGTCGTGTTTATTATTAAAAGTCTGATCAAAATTCAATTGCTGACGGAAGTTGTAAGCATTAGAAAATTGATTGGTTTCTTTTAAGATATCACCATAAGGCAAATTATAAACCGCTTTGTTATTATTATCAATAGTTACTAAACCATTTACTTCATTTCTAACACTATACGATTCTTTTTCTCTTAATAAATTACCACGATCTACGCCATATTCGTACTGAAACATTGCATTGTAGGTAAGTGATTTATTGAATTTTACATTAAACTTTGCAAAAGTTCTGTTTAAGAAATTTTTAGTCTCGTTTATATTTCGCCCTAATTCATCCATTGGCGTAATATCCATGCTGTAAAGACCATAATTCTTTATTGATTGCTGCGTAAAATCATTGTAGCGAGATGCTGCTGTAGACGTAAAATAAGATCCATCATCATTTACCAACTGGTTGTACATCTGAGTTTTATAATCTTGCTGAGTAAGCGGATTATAAGTTTGTGTATTGCTTTCGCCATAATTGATATAAGTTCCTAAATCTAATGACAACCAGCTTGTAATTTCTGTAGAGTTTTTCAGATTTAAACCAACCGATTGATTATCAGAATAGCGGTCTTCAAATTTATTTCCTTTATAAGTCAATGACGCATTAAATGTGTTTGATTCTGTTGCTTTGCCTAAACTTACGTTATGCTGAATAAAATATTGATCACGTTTTGCATATTTCGCAACGTCATTATAATATCTATATCCCTGAGAACCCAATTGATCCAGACGATTGTTCATATCTGCTTGAGAAATGTTTCCTGCATAACCGTTTAAAAGCGTTTGCATTCCCTGACTTGTAAAAACTGCATTGCTTAATAATGATTTTGCATAAGCATTTGCGCCAGCGCCTTGTAAATTAGGATTTGCTGTTGCCCAACCTCTTTCCAGACCAATAATATCGCCTGCATCTGTTAAGTTTCCGGTATAATTTCTATATGGAGTTACGGTCAAATTGCTTGAAAACGAGATATTAGTTTTTCCTGCTTTTGCTTTTTTAGTTGTGATTACCACAACACCATTTGCTGCACGAGCCCCATAAATAGACGAAGCTGCTGCATCTTTTAAAACCGTAATTGTTTCAATATCTTCTAAATTCAGGTTTGGAAGATTTTCTTCTAAACCAAAATTCTCATTGTATTTTGTGTTTTCTATCGGGAATCCGTCAATTACATATAGCGGAGTTGTTAAACCATTCATAGAAGTAGTTCCACGAATTTTACCATCCTGATAACCAACGATACGACCTTCTAAAATTTTGTTTAAACTGCTTAAACGCTGTTCCTGAAAATCTTTTGCTTTTAAACTGGAGAAAGATCCTGTCGCTTGTTCTGTTGAGATGTTTTGATATCCTGTAGTCAATACAATTTCGCCTAATTCTAGTGTATCTTCTTTAAGAACAACATTAATAACAGCTCTTCCGGCTACTTTAATTTCCTGTCTCACAAAGCCTAAATAAGCAAATGCCAAAGTAGTTTCTTTATTAACTGCAATAATCTGATATTCACCATTAAAGTCAGTTTGTACGCCATTTCCAGAGCCATTATCAGAAATTGCCGCACCAACCAGAGGATTTCCTTTTTCGTCTGTCACTCTACCTTTTACAATAAAATCTTCGGCTGCTTTTTGTGCTACAACAGGTTTTTCTGCGGGAGCTTTTTTAGGTGTTAAAATAATATGAGTTCCTGAAATTTTAAAATCAGTTCCTGTATTATTAAATATCGTACCAAGAATCGCTTCAATAGATACATCATTGAGACTGACATCTATTTTGCGCTCTAAATCAACTGATCTTACATTATAAACAAATCTGTAATTTGTCGTGTATTCAATCTTTTCAATTATTTTTCCAACGGTCATGTCGCTGGCATTAAATGACATTTTTGCCTTTTGAGAGTAAGTTACTCCCGCCTGCATCACTGTCAAAGTGGTCAATAAAAATAATGTAGTCAATTTCATCTTCAAATCAAATTTCAAAAAAGGCTTGTCGAACCTGATTTTGTTCAATAGTTTTTTCATACTTTTAAATGTTTTTAATTGTGGTTGGTTAGTTTACTGATCGCATTTATCCTACCGGGAAATGTTGGCGCATTTTCCGGTTTTTTTTATAAACAACGATCCATTTTTTCTAGACGTTTTTTACATAGGCTTTTACTTATTTTAGATTGTAGATTGTTGATTTTAGATTGTAGACTATTGTCTATAAATCTATTCTCGTTATTTATGATTGTAATGTTTTATTTTAGATTGTTGATTTTAAATTACTTCAAACTTCATCTTAATTCGAGATTATAAACTTTAGTCTATTTTTTATCGTCTATAAACTTTAGTCTATAAGATATAATCTTGCCTCTTGCTTCTATCATCTTTTTTCTATACTCTATAATCTTGCTTCTATACTCTTTTCTCTATACTCTATATTCTTGACAGGCTAATTAATCGTAATCTTATCTTCATCAATCTTATAATCAATTGCATAGCTGTCGCTAAAATATTTCAGCACGACTTCAATAGGTTCATTATCAAAACGGGCGTTAAAAATTTCTTTTGCCAGTTTTTTGTTTTTGTTAATGAAAGTCACGTTATAATGACGTTCTAACTTTTTGATAATCGATTCAAACGAAGCGTTTTTAAAGACTAAACTTCCTTTTACCCACGCTGTATAATAATCTGTATTAACACTTTCTGTTTCGATTTTTTGCTGTCCGCGAATGTTTGAACCTTTTAGTCCCGGTGTCAGATACACTTGATTGTCTGCTGTTTTTCTCTCTTTATAAAGCGAAACTTTTCCTTCGACCAAAACTACATCTGTACTTATATCTTCTGTATACGAATTGACGTTGAACTTAGTTCCTAAAACCTCAACATTAACTTCTTGTGTATTTACGGTAAACGGATGTGCTTTGTCTTTTGCTACTTCAAAATATGCTTCTCCGGTTAAATAAACTTGCCGGCTTTGATTCTTTAAAAACTGAATTGGATATCGCAATGATGTTCCGGCATTTAAATGAATCACTGTTCCGTCTGACAATTGAACTTCGAACTTTTTCCCGTAAGGAATTTTCAATGTATTAAAAGCTAATTTTCCATCCGAATAAGATTTAGAATATACTAATCTGTTTTTTTCCTGTTTTCCAATTATTTTTCCGTCTTTATCTGTCAAATTTCTGGTTTCAGAAGTATCGATTGTTTCTGATGATTGATTGTCTATTTGAAGCACAATTTCATCTTGTCTTGGAACCACTACATTTGCTCTTGAATGAAACAAATTTGAATTCTTATAGAAATAAAAACTTCCAAAAGCTACAATCAAAATTGCAGCATATTTATAATAAGACGAAAATCTTCTTTTCTGAAAAACATTATTTTCCTCCTGAATTCTTTCTGATAATTGTTTTCTCACTTCAGTCGAATCAAAAGTGTTCACAACAGAATCTATTGCATAATTGGTTTTTACAAAATCCTTAAATACAATTTGATTCTCTTCTTCTTTAAGCCATTCTGTCAACGTTTCTATTTCTTCCTGACTGGCTTGATTCGTGATAAATTTCACGATTAATCTCTCTGACTTTTTCACTGTCATTTTACCCTTTTTAAATATTATTACGAAGCTAAAAAACAAAACCCTAACAATTTGATAATCTTTTTTTCATTTTGCTGATTTTTTTATTATTTGAAATCTTTTTCTTTCAATAAAAAATTTCAAAAACTCTATTAATCATATAGAATTAATAAACATTTTAATCTACCTTTGCATTTTCAGGTGGTTTTTTATTTGTAATAAAATTCAATAGAAAACAGAAAAACGCATTGTTTTTAGCAAAAAAATGATCCTTTTGGGTCGTAAAAATTATAAATTTATATATTTGTTTCTATGAAAGGTGAAGATTTTAACGATAACGATATACTAATTGAATCTCTAAAAAATGGAGATGAAAGAGCTTATACTTATCTAATTGATATGTATCATCACAAACTTTGCGTTTATGCTAACAGTCTGGTAAAGAATGTTTACAGCGCCGAAGATATCGTTCAAAACGTATTTATAAAAGTTTGGGAACAACGTACACGTTTAAAATCTGATCATGCAATTAAGAGCTTTCTTTATAAATTGGTTTACAATGAGTTTATTGATTTATACCGAAAAAATCAATCTTTGTTTTCATTAGAAAAATCATATTACGACGCCTTAAATTCGATTGTTCTTGAAGACGATTCAGAATCTTTGCAGCGTGTTATAAATGTAGTAAATAAAGAGATTCAAAACCTGCCGCCAAAATGCAAAGAGGTTTTTATTTTAAGCAAAAAAGAAGGTTTAACCAATATTGAAATTGCAGAACATCTTGACGTTTCTATTAAAGCGGTCGAAGCTCAAATAACCAAAGCATTTTCGATTTTGCGTTCTTCGCTTGACGATAAAATAAAAAGTTTCTTGTTTATGTTGTTCTCCATAAAGAAAAACTTACGCTTAAATACCTAAAATATTCTACGCTTAAAGAAAAGATATTTCGGAATTATCCGAAAGAAAAAAAACTCCAAAATCAAACGACTTTGGAGTTTTGTAAATTATACTGGTTTCTGAGAAACCAATATTTTTTTGATTTTATTTTTAAAAAATTTGAAAAAAAGGATAATCAATATAGCCTCGTGCTCCGCCACCTCCAAACAAAGTATGATTGTCTGAAATTTTATTTAAGCTCAAATTTTGTTTTACTCTGGCAGGATAATCCGGATTGGTCAAAAAATTTCTTCCAAAACCAACTAAATCAACCCAATTTTCCTGAAGCAATTTCTCCGCTTCTTCAGGAGTTTTATTTCCTGTGGCAATAATGGTATTTTTAAAAGTATCTCTAAGTTTAATTCTAAAATCAATTGGAATTTGAGGCGCCTCATCCCAATCCGCTTCGCAAAGATGAATATACGCAACATCAAGTTTGTTCAGCTCTTCTGCAGCAAGCATTATCGTTTGCAGAATCTCCGGATCATCCATATCTTTAAAACTAATAAAGGGAGAAAGCCTTATTCCTGTTTTTTCTTTTCCGACTGCATTCTTTACCGCTTTTGAAATTTCAAGCAATAAACGAATTCTGTTTTCCTTACTGCCTCCATATTCATCCGTTCGTATATTGCTATTGCTTCTCAAAAACTGATCGATCAGATAACCGTTTGCTCCGTGAATTTCAACACCGTCAAAACCGGCTTCAATAGCATTTTGTGCACCTTCTACAAATTCTTTAATTACAATTTTAATATCGGTTTTATTCATTTCTCTTGGTTCGTCTACAGGCACAAAGGTGGCGTCACCATTTGGAGCGCCGTCAAAAATGTAAACACTTGTATTTTGAGCCGTTAGTGACGAAGGTGCTATTGGCTGTAACCCGTTTACTTTAGAACTGCTTACTCTTCCTACATGCCATAACTGCAGAAATATTTTGCTACCGTTTTGATGTACCGCGTCTGTTATTAATTTCCAGCCTTCTATTTGCTCTTTACTGTAAATTCCGGGGGTTTTAGCATATCCTTTTCCTTGCAGAGAAACCTGAACTGCTTCTGTAATTATAATACCTGCCGTGCTTCGCTGAGCATAATATTCTGCCATTAAGCTATTTGGAATATCTCCCGGCTGCGAAGCTCTTGAACGCGTCATAGGAGCCATTAAAAAACGGTTTTCTAAGTGATTACCGCTTAAATTATAGTGCTGAAATAGTTTTTGATACTTCATCTTATTATGGTTTTAATGATAATAGTTTTAATAGTAATGGCTTATTCTCTTATGATGCTCTTGTCCTGATAAGCCATTTGAGCAATCTCGTCTTTTCGTTTAAAACTAACTCCTTTATGTTTTTGAATATAACTAATGATTTCGGTCGTCGCACTTACCATTTGCGGCGTTCCTCCTATTCGATCATGAAAACTTATTGACATTTGTCTGCGCTTAGTTTCTGATTCTTTATAAAGCTGATCAAACTCCATTATAACCTGACGCGCAAACTGATCTGCGCTAAAATTTTTACCTTCTATTAATACAATATCATTACAGCGAATGGTATATGGAACTACTGCAAAATCATTTCCTTTTACTTTTAATAAAAAAGGTTCATCACGGCTTAAGTCGTCAATATGATATTTAAAACCAAGTTCCTGCAGAATTTCCAGTGTATTTGGTCCGCGTCTTAACCAATTTGCATTATACCCCACAGGTTCAAAACCGGTTACTTTTTTAATAGCTTCTGCCCCGTCTTTGATGAACTTTTTTTCGGTTTCATATGGCATAGAATATTCTGTTGCCCAATCCATACCGTGAGCTGCCGCTTCATGTCCTCTTTGAACAATTTCTTTGGCTAGTTCCGGATTTTTCAATACTGCCGATCCTACCATGTGTGAGGTAACTTTGATTCCGAATTTATCCCAATTGTCCAGCATTCTTGGAATTCCTTCTTTATATCCATATTGATACCAGGTTTCTCCCGGAAGATCTACAAAACCTTTCTGCATATTTTGCGGAAACGGACTTTCAGAATTTACCGGTTGTCCGCCCGCTTCAAACTGCATCGATACCGATACTACCAAACGAGATCCATCCGCCCATTTGGAAGCAGAATTTTCATTATTGGCTAATTCGTTTGCTTTAATATCGCTTGCAGAAAATGTACTTATTGGTATCAAACCCGCAAGGCCTGCAAGACCTGCTTGTTTAATAAATGTTCTTCTGTCTTTCATAAATGTTGATTTTAAGATATAACGTATTTCCTCTTCATTGAAAACATTTTATTTCAGTACTTTTTCAATAATCAGCGTTTCTTCATAGAGTGAAAATCTACTAATCAGATTATTTTCTACTGTTATATGAATGGCAAGGGGCATTTTAAAATGTTTACCATTTTTTTTCACTGTTCTTTCAACAAAACCAAAAACCGCCACTTCATTTCCTCTCAACAAAAAAGATTGTGCTTCGAGTTTTTCACTTCCATCAACAAAATAACTAAAGAGGGTTTTGAATAATTCTGAAATTTCTTCTCTCTTAGAGCGATGTCCCGTCCATGGCATATATTTCGATTCGAAAATATACCAATCTACTTTTTCGGAAACCATAGAAGCTATTTTTTCCGGATCTTTCGCTCCAATATATCCGAAGAACTTCTCAGCAGTTTCTTTTGTTTTGATTTCTTCATCAGTGTACACTTGTGCTTGTACCGAAAAACCAATCAATAACATTGCTGTTATTAATGTTATAGTTTTCATTTTTGATATAAAGACCGATTTTTCCATAATGATGTTTTTTTAAAATTATTTTGATGCAGCTTTCACGTTAAAAATGAAGCTGCATTGTAATTCCTGTAAAGAATATATTTTTACCTGTTCCGGATGCTTTGATATAATCTTTTGCCTGAAACCAAGTCGCTTCGAGCCTGAAATAAAGGTATTGATTGGGTTCCCAAATCATTTCACTTTCTAATTGGTTTCCTATTTTCTTTGCTGTAGTGGTATCTCCGGGATAAATCAAAGTCGTATTTGGTGCATAAATACCGTCGTTGCTGCTGTATCTCCAAAACATATCATAATCAATTACCCAATCAACGTTTTTGAGAATTTCAAAACTCAATGATGGATGAAAATCAATTAAATTGGAAGGCCCGATTACGGAAGCTAATCCAAAATAAGCACCTCTTGGAAAAAGCGGATTAAAGGTTTGCAAACTTGTATCGCCTTCCGTTTTGTCTCCGCTTATTACTTCTGTTTTAAAACCAATTTCAGGACGAAATTTTACGGCATTAAACCGATATCCCGCATTAATAGAAGCTGTCCAGGCACTAATATTTTTATCAGCAACATTCCCAAATTGGTAAACAGCTTCTCCGTCATAACGCCAGTTTTCTGTTTTACCCCAAATTCGTGTTCCTACAGATTGTCGGTTTTCTTTTCCTGTTGCATCATTAAACGCAGCGTGAGCTCTTTCGTAACCTAAATAATAAACATCAATATTTTTGATCACCGGTATTTTGTTAAACACCAAATAACTTCCCCATAATTGCCTGTCTTTATTCGACGCATCATCAAAAATACCATCGTGTGCTACAACGTAATGTGTGTAAAATAAATCTGTTGTGAAATTTTGTCTCGATACAATTGCTTTAATTCCGTCAAAAGATTGCCTGTTGTTAGGTCCGTCTCTAACGGCAACCAAACGCTGTGATCCATAAGTGAGTTCCTGTCTTCCTACTCTTAAAATAAGTCTTTTTGCGCCCTCATTTATGAAATTAAAATCTGCAAATGCCTGATGTACTTCAAGCGGATTTTGTTCTACGGGATTCGGATCGATTCTGCCGTCTGCCAAACTGCTTTGTGTCTGAACAAAAGTTCTGAAAAATTTTCCAGCATGAAAATCGGCATGAAATAAATACCTTCCTAAAACATAACCATCGTTATCCTGCGGACCATCTCCCCAATTTTCATTTTTAGCATAGAAGTACTGAAATCGGATATCGCCCCCAAAACTGATATAAGTTTCTTTGGAAGCAGAAACTGGCAGGAATTTCATTGTTTTATACCAATCATTGCTTACGGTATCATTTTTTAAAACACTATAATTTTCATCAAATCGCAGTGATTTAAACGCAGGATATCGTTGTGCAAAACCAGAAAATGAAAGCAATAAAACCACCAATAGGATTTTGTTTTTCATAATTCAATTTTAAATTATCAACTTGATGCTTAAAGTTTTTTAGTGTATCCTCCAAAATATTTCACTGGCGACCAATCCGGAATTACCGGAGCTATTTCAGGATCAAATGTTTTAAATTCTCTTGCGCCATAAACTATTTTTCCATTTACAATTGTCAGATCCGATTCGATATTTCGAACTTTATCCGTTGAAATGGTAAAATAATCTTCTGATAAAATCGACATATCGGCATACATTCCTTTTATCAATTTTCCTTTTTCTTTTTCTTCACCCGAAAACCACGCACTTCCTGAAGAATACAATTGAAGCGCAGTAAATTTATCCAAAACCTGCTCTTTTGGCCAGAACTGCATTCCGCCTAACGTTTTTCCTGTAATGAGCCAATGCAGCGCCATCCAGGGATTGTAGGTTGAAATACGTGTCGCATCGGTTCCCATTCCTACCGGGATTCCCATTTCGAGCATTTTTTTAATTGGAGGAAGCTGTGTCTTTGGAGCGCCGTACATTTTCTCATACAATTCTCCCTGAAAATACATTCTGAATTGAACTGCAATTCCACCGTTAAGTGCTTTTACACGTTCTAATTCCTGAGGCGTAATGGTTTCGGCATGATCAAAAAACCATCGTAAACCATTAAACGGAATTTCTTTATTTACTTTTTCAAAAACATTTAGCATCCTGTCAATTGATTCCCCATAAGTAGCATGCAATCGAAACGGCCATCTGTTTTTAACAAGCAGACGAATAATTGGTTCAAGATCTTTTTCCATTTCATCAGAAAGTACAATTCTTGGTTCCAGAAAGTTTTCGAAATCGGCGGCAGAAGCTACAATATTTTCTCCGGCGCCTTCTTCGGTATAACCGTTGGCAACCAAAAGATTATCGTTTTTATTGATAACGGTTTCAGCAACCCATTTTTCATAATCCTGAAGTTCCTTGCCTTTTTGCTGTGCAAACAAATAATAAGAGATTCTAAGGTTTAGTTTTCCCTGTTTCGCCAATTCCATAGAAGTCGCATAATCTGATGGGAAATTTTGTGATCCTCCCGCTGCATCAATTACTGAGGTTAATCCAAAGCGATTTAGTTCCCGATTAAACTGGAGAGAACTGTTGATTCTTTCTTCGGGAGTTAATTTTGTGGTTAATCCCAACGTAGTATAAATTGCTTTTGGAGTTTCTTTTGCAAACATTAATCCGGTTAGATTTCCGTTTTTATCCTGTTCCAAAACACTTCCTTCATAATGAGTATCTTTGGTATAACCTAAAACTTCAATTCCTTTTTTGTTTAAAAAAGCTTTGCCGTAGAGATACGTTATAAAGACAGGTTTGTCAGGAACTGCAGCATTTATTTCCTCGATTGTTGGCTGTCTTTTTTCTTCAAAACCATATTCGTTCCAGCCTCCGATAACTTTTATCCAAACGCCCGGCGGAGTTCTGGCAGCTTGTTCTTTAAGCATTTCCATAGCTCTTTTTAGCGTTTTTACACCATCCCAACGCAATTCTGAGTTATAATTTAAGCCTTCGCGAATCACATGAATATGGCTGTCATTTAATCCAGGAACAACGGTTTTACCTTTAGCATCAACAATTTTAGTGACTGTAGTTTTATACGTTTCTAAAATACTTTTAGAAGTTCCTGTTGCCAAAATAATTCCGTCTTTTATTGCCAGCGCCTGAACAAATTCGCCAGCTTTTTGCATCGTGGCAATTTTTCCGTTATAAAGAATCAAATCTGCTTTTTCCTGAGACTGAACCAACAGTCCAAAGAAAAATAATAGTATTAATAATATTCGTTTCATTTTTTTAGATTTTAGTTTTAATTGATTAATAAGTAATTGGTTATTATAAATTTTTATGCTGGCAATTTTGCGATCCATTCGTGTATAAAGACCGATTTAAAACAAAGTGATTTCTTTCTGGAAAAACCTTGTAATTTGTGATAGAATTTTGGTACGAGTATCTTTTGTAGTAGGGTTTTGAGTCAGCATAATATATATTTTAATGTTATGCCGAGTTATAAACCAAAATGAAGCCAACTTTATAAACGACTAAAAATCAATAATTTACAAATAATTAAAGTTTTAAAACCAACTATATTTCGCTATTTAACGAAAATGCAGCAACTTAATATCGCTTTTTAATGAAATGTCAGAAGTAAATTTAAAATGGTAATTTGATGGAAGTAAAATGTAACAGAAAATCTGTTTGGTCGCAAAGTTAGAGGGTGATAAGCGATGAAATTGAAAGGGAGCTTTTTAAGAAAATAAAAATGTAAACCAGACCAAAGGGTGATTTTTTTCTCAAACAAGGACGAATCATCACCTGCCTGTTTATGCTAGAAACAGGACTAGTACGTTATTACTATACTGTAGAAGATCGTGAGATAATTACAAAACTATTGAAATTGAATATAAAAAAAGAAGGTCATTAACGACCTTCTTCCCTATTAAAATTTATTTCATTTTTAAATTAATTCTCACCCCAGCCATATCTTACGCGAAATACACCAGAATTATTAACCGTATTAATTGTAATATTTGTTCCGCTTCCTCCTCTTGTAAATAAACTATAAGAATCTCCATCTCTTAAACCAGGCCAATACACACTGGCAATATTGTCTGTCCTGCATACATCACTGGTTGCTACTATGTAAGCGATTTCGTTATCAGACTGATTACCATTTTGATAATCTTTACCTGAGTTCATTCCGGCACCAAATTCAGTAATTACTGTTCGGCTTCCATAACTTCCTATACGACTGCGCCAATCTGCTCTCCATTGCGTAACTGTTCTGGTCGCCCAATAAGCATAATTGTGCAATCCCAGCAAACAGCCATTAAAACGACTATCTGCTCCAACTCCGGTAACATTTTCCGAATATCCTGTTCCACCCAAGATTATTCGCCCTTTTGGAACATTCGGATAAGTAGAAAGAAACTGAGCATAAATAGTTGTTAATTGTGCTAAAGTGTAACCATGAGGCTCATTAAACGGTTCAAAATACACATTTGCGTTGCCTTGATATTTATTTACAACCGTAGTCCACATTGTCCAAAAAGCTGTCGTATTGTCGATCATACCATCTTTTGATGATGAAGACTCCCAACAGGCAATAATTACTTTCCAGCCCTTACTGGTCGCTTTGTCTATTACTCCTTGATAACTAGCCCACCAACTGTCTGAAACTGAAGGTGGATTAATTGGAATACGTATTGTATTTACTCCGTTTATTTTACTGGTAAAACCATTTAATACAGCATCTGTTTTTGCCACAACTGTAGCATAATTATCAGCCGCTTCTAAACCCGATGGAATAACCCAACCATCTACAAAATTATCTCGCCCGTCTGCCCAATTTAGTCCGGCAATCGATGCGGCTCCAACTTTAGCAGTAGAAGCATTATTTTTAATAACAGTTTCTTTTTCTATCGCGCTTGCCTGATTAACTTCAATAACTTCATCTTTTGAACATGCACATACAATGATGCTTAACATTAATAAATATCTTTTTTTCATTTTTTTTAAATTGTTAAATTAATATTTTGAATATTGTTTCAAATGGTAGTGTCATAGATTACAAAATTTATTTTTAGCTTATCCTGCTGGATAATCGTCAAGAAATGCAATTAAAATAATTACAATCTTATTTTGTTTTTTCTTCTAAAAATTAATTGAGATTCTATTTGAAACACTAAAACATTTCTCTACTATTAATCATAAGGTCTATTCATCGGTTTATGGGGTTTTAGTTAGTTAATAAGTATCGTATTATAATAATGTATTATTCGCAACAATAACCCAAAGTAATGCTTATCCTACATATTTGAACAGGGGCAAATTGGAAAAAATAAGTGGTCATAATGGTAATTTGATATTTTTTTAAGACAAAAAAAAATAGTACGTAAAAAATAGGCTGTTTTTTTACGCACTAAATAATTATCAAATTACTAATCGTTATATCAATATAATATAAAACAAACATTTAAATTATAATTTGAAGCTTTTCAAAAGTTAAATAAGGCTGAGATTTCATTGCCGGAAATTCAAAAATAAAACCCCTACTTTAATTTAAAGTAGGGGTTTTGCAATGCTTAAATAATGATGATTCGGATTATAAAGTTAATCTCGAAATCTATGTGTATTGTTTTAGAATAGGCTATTCAATTATTATCTTTTTGGTTGTTTTAGTTGAATTTTGAGAAATCACCGCCAAATATACTCCTTTAGCAAGTTTCGTTCTGATAACCTGATTGGTATTAGATTTTAGATTTTTTGTTTCGTATAATACCGCTCCGCCTATTGCGTATATAGTTACCGAATAATCTTCGTCTGATTCTGAAGCGAAATGAATATTAAACTCTCCACCTTTTGATGGATTAGGATATACCTGAACATCAGTATCTATTTTAGTATTATTTGCTAAAGTATTTTTCTCACCTGCACTTTTTGAAGTACCTCCTATTTTATTGAACTTAAATAATTGACATGAAGTACCGTAATAATCCCAAAGCTGAAGATTTGCTGAACCATCCATATTACAATTAGAAATGTCCCAACTTTTTGATGTGTTTACAGCTGATTTGATGCTATAATAACCATTACCAACATCGGTAACTAACCATTTTTGAGCATCATTATTATAATCATCCCAAAGTCTTATCGCTTTTCCATTTGTTGGATCTGCGCTCTCAAGATCTATTACACGTCCTGTAGCACTTGCATTTGATTTAAAACGCCAATAACCATTTCCTGCATCAACAGCAATCCATTGTTGTGCTGTTCCTCCTAATCTGTCCCAAGGATGAATTACAGCACCATTTGAATTAGTTCCATATTTAAGGTCTACTACTTTACTTGAATTTGTTTTAAATTCAATTTCATAAACACCATTATTTACTAACGAAGTAGTACTACAGGTTTGCGATGGTACATTATTATTTGCATATGCAGCAAACCATTGCTTAACTGGCGCAGCACAAGCTTCCCAATTGTTATTGAAAGCAGTTGTTACATTATATGGATCTCCGTTGGTTATCAAATCTTCCGGTTGAAGTACATTCCAACTACAATTTCCGGTAGCATCAATTCTACCTTTCATATTAAGACCAAAACCACTTGTTGTACCAGTTCCCCATGTTCCGGAACCGTTAGGAGACCAATCTGTTTCTGTTATCATAATAGGCGCTACATTAGCAATTGGCTGCACGTTAGCATTCCAGGCATTGTTAAAACTAGTCGTATTTTCTGCATTGGCTCCCCAATATCCCGGATAAACATGCACTGCATAACCTATATTTCCTCCTGTTATCAAATGGTTTGGATATCCTTGGTAATGAGATTGATATCCCGTTCCCGGTATCCAACAAACATTATTTGCTCCATTACCTTTAATTATATTCACTAAATCCTGAAAGTAATTATGCAAAGCTGCAAAGTGCTCATCGCCTGTTGCTCCCCAATTTCCATTTGTTCCAAGTATTTCTATAGGTTCATTGGCTATTTCGAACATAACATTATCTACATTCTTTAAATTTGGATGGTTCGATAGATATTGCCATACCTTTCTTAAATAATTATGGTAATTGTCTCCAAAAGCAATTCGCTGAGGAGAAACACCAGGAGGACGAAGGACAACATACAATCCTCTGCTTCTGGCATGATTAATCAAAGGAATTATAACTTGATCTACATAGGTTACTAATCTATTGTAATCAAAGCATGAGATGTCATTTTCTGCTGCTGAACAACCAGGTTTATTGGTCCAGTAAGGATCAATATGAAGTCTTATATAATTTAATTTCCATCCGTTATTGGTGTCTGTAAGCGCATCCATAACGGCATTATTATAATTGAGACAGCCTTGAACATTATAGTTATCCCAACGACATTGATTATACGAGCAACCATTAAACCAGGGACTGGGAGTTATGGCAACACCATGGAGTAAAACATTTTTTCCGCAAGGATCTTTTAAATTTTTGCCTTCAATATGCAGCGGAGGCAGTGGCATTCCGGGCCAGGCAAACAATTGTATTTGGGGAATAAACACTAAAAATAGAAACAGTAATTTTTGAAATCTTTTCATAATATAAATGGTTTAATTAATAAATATACTCTTCGCCTTTGGATAGTTTTTTTCACTGCCAATTCAACAATGAAAACCTCTAAAAAACTTGGAGTGATTGGTTACTTAAAACTTTATTGCCGCAAGGGGCTTTCAAAAACTTGCCTTCAGGATTTGGCTGCAGAGTAATTTGAGGCCACGATAACGCAGCCTCAATTGGAGATATTTCCCGTGCAGGAATATCATCCTTTCCACAACATAAAAATGCAAGCAAAAATATTCCTGTAAATAATTAACTGAATTTCATAATTGTTACTTCAATCCTTTAAGTCCTTCGGCAAAGCTTGCATAAGAAAACTTACGGGTAAAATTAATATCCCATAAACCCTGATGTTGTCCCGGCAACCATGAAGAATCTGATTTACTGTCTGTTAATCCCCAAACAGTGATTCCGTATCTTTGATTTGCCGGAATGTTTTTTACATACATATCCACAACATATTTATACATCTCTGCTTGTTTTTTAAGATCAGCTTCTGAAGGATTAAGTCCGGCAGCAACATCAAGTTCCGAAACTTTTATAAGCTTTCCGGTTGCAGCCAGTAATTTGAACATTGTATTGATTTTATCTTTGTCAGAATTGATACTAATATGCATTTGAGTACCTATTCCATCTACTTTTTGCCCTTTACTTTCAATATAATTTACATATTGAATAAGGCCTTTGCATTTATCAGTACTATATTCAAGATTGTAGTCATTTATGAATAATTTATCTGTTGAATTACCGCTTTTTCTGGCAAGTCTAAAGGCTTCTACAGCATAATCTTTCCCCATATAATCTTGCCAGTAGAATTCATCCGAAGCCATATTTATTTTACCAACACCTGTTTTTAATTCATATGGATTTCCGTCATCCATTGGTTCATTAACAACATCCCAAGCTTTGACATAAGGCGCGCTGTTTTTTACCATTTCTGTTATCCACTTATCCAATGCGTCACTAATAATAGTCTTTTTCTCTTCGGGTGTTTTTTCTTTTGTCTGAATACTGCCCGTCGCATTGTACTTTTTCAAGGTGATATTGTCGAAATAAAAATTAGTGGCGGTCTTTCCAAGATTAAAGGCTATTGCTCCGCAGTTTGCCATTTCAGTAGTAACCGTAATCTCTTTAGTATAAGTTGTCCAAGAGGTCGAGTAAGGAACGGCACCAAAGAAATCCCAGTGTTTATAATTACCCGGAGTGATTTGTGCCTGCGTAGGAGAAGATGCGTCAACATCTGCACGCACATCCATTGTAAGTTTATATTTTTCACCTACTTGTACAGCCGGAGAAAATTTTAAGTACAACTGCGCTTCCCAATCATTGGCACGAACAACTGCATTATTTAGCTTTAAAGCTCTGCCTACTCCATTTGCGCCTTGACCTGAAGCAGTAAAAGATGCCACTACATTAGAATTGTATTGATAATTTGATGCGTCTGCAGTTTCAAAATCTGCCGAAGTTATCAAATCCCAACCCGGACCTGTTGTTGATAAAATATCCGGTGCAATCAACTTATTTAGATAAGCTGCATTTTGATTGGCGTGCCAACAAAGCGTGTGTCCAAAAACGGAAACATTTGCTTCATCTGCTGCTTTTAGTAATTTATTGACATTGTCAAGATCAAGTTTCCCGTCTGATTTTACTACTGCGCCATGTTTCATTTCATAACCTAGCGTAATTTCATCAAAATTCTTGTTCACTACTCTATACATCAAACTTTTACTTGTATAGTCAGATAATGAAATACCGGCTCCTAATTTAAAACTAGGATTTGCAGCTCGATCGACGTAGCTTTTTAAATCAGAATAAGCATTAATTTCTTCCTGATTGGCAATGCTGGAAGGTTTATCATAACTGTACTTTAAAGTATTATCGTTTGTACAGGATGCAGCCATCATCAAAACGGAAGACAATAGTCCTATTTTATATAATTTATTCATCTTCTTTAATTTTTAAATTATTTCTTAACCGGATTATAAACGGCCGCTGTTACTCCTCTGTCACGTAATACTAAGGTGTCTTTTGTGACTACATTGAAATCCTGAAAATTTACTTTATAATCAAGATAAAGAGCATCGCGGTCCTTGCTTCCCCAACTATTTTTTTCTCCTTTTTTTACGTATTTACCTGTTCCGCTTGCTGAATATGTTGTACTGCTTCCTGAGATTGTACATTTATTTTCATTATCAAATGTGAGTACGAGATTAAAATTGACATTAACTCCATTTGCATCTTTAACAGTAACAGGAAAATCAATAGTATTTAAGGAGAGTGTATTAATTTTGGAAACCTGATCTTGTTCCACGTAAGTGTTATGTCTCACAACTGTTTTATTGAGTGCTGTATTTCCATTATTTCCGGTAATAACATCTTTACCTCTTCTTAAATAATTGGCATCCCAGGTATTTATATACTTGATAGCATATAAAATATAATCTTTGGGCGCAACGCTCCAGTCTGTCTTTTGCAGTTTTAACGGATTGGGAACTAAAGCCTTTCCGGAAAGAATAGAATCAGCATTGACTACTTTTTTCATTTCGATAGGAATAACGTATGTCTTTTTTATGGATTGAGGATCTGCAAAAAAAGCATCGGATAATTGTACCTCAACGCCTCCTGTAATCTGACCTTTTGGAATAACAATCTTATCACTCGAAAGTGTATAATAATTGCTTGGCATAGGAACAATTTCATTTTCGCCGGCATTAAATAAGAAACCAACAGGCAACGAATTTGCAACAGCAATATCAATGGTTACGTCTTTATCATTTTGATAAACACCTCCAAGAGTTCCCATTATTTTACACTTGTGCTGATTGTCTAATGTGGTATCAAATATATCTTCTCCTAATGTTATGGTTCTGACAGGGAATTGATATGCAAAATAAACCGACTGATGATCGTAATTATCAAATTCTGTATCCTGATTTGTACATGAAATCATGGAGACAAATACAGCTGTTAGCATTAATAATATTCTGTTTTTCATTTTTCTTTAATTATATTAAATTTCCATTTTCACTAAGCAGAACCTTAAGTTCTACCATCCCTTGTTTTGGAGTAAAGCATTGAATTTAAGCGCTTCTGAATATGGAATTGGTCCATATTTCATATACTCATTATAAACTCTGCTTTCTACAGTAATTTTTTGATGAACGCCTCCTTGGATTTTATCTCCATTTGCAGATTCATTTAAGCTTGAATTCCATCTGCGTAAATCCCAAAATCTAAATCCTTCAAAACATAGTTCTAAACGACGCTCGTTTCTAATTAAATTGCGCATTTCCGTTTTATCTCCTTTAATGGTTTCCAGATAAGGATCAGGCTGCACTATTCCGGCTCTTTTTCTTAAAGCCTTCACAACATCATAGGCAGAGAATCCTATGGAACCTGTTGCTGTTGGTCCCCAAGCTTCGTTTGCAGCTTCGGCATAAATAAGATACAATTCCGTATATCTCATTCGTGGTTTATAATGTCTCTGATTATTAATCGAAGTTGGGTTTAAATTCACATCTTGTCTCAATAATTTTCTCATATAATACCCCGTACGAGTTGAGGTACCAACTTTGTTTAAGGCATCATTTGTGGTACCATCACTAGCTGTTGTAATTACAGAATTACTCACTCCGGCGGTTGACTGGTTTACTAAAATGAATTTTTTTAAACGAGGATCACGATTTTCATAAGGTTTTGTTGCATCATAATTACCGCTGGCATCTGTAATAGGATAACCGTTTGCCATTGGGAAAGCATCCACTAAATTTTGTGTTGGATTGATGCGTCCTTTTCCAAACAGGGTTGGAGGAAAATTATCACTTTCTAAATTATTACTGTCCGCAATATCACTTCTCCAAAGAATTTCCGGAGGGTTAATTCCGGCGCCCATACCTTTTAACTCTTCAACATCACTGAACCAGTTTAATCCATTAGAAGCTATTCCTAAAACTCCTCCATTCAGGTTCAATAATGCGCCTGAATATTTAGCTGCATCTTCCCAAGTTGTTGTATTTCCTGTACTAAAAGCCGGACTAGCGGCCAATAATGCTGCTTGTGCTCTTACTACTTGTGCAATTCTGGAAGACATTCTTTGTCTTGCATATTGTCCAAAAACACGATTGTAATCATTTAAATTATTTTGACCGGGAGGTAATGTTGAAGCATCTTCAAAATCTAACGGAAGCAATTCTGTCGCTTTTTTTACATCAGCATACAATTGTTTCATACAATCTTCAAAAGACGAACGGCCCACATTAAAGTTTGAACTTGCCGTTTCCGGTTCCAATAAAATTGGCACTCCTAATAATTGATCATTAATTGCTGTTCCTGCATGAGCCTGCAACAAATAATACATATATAAAGCTCTTAATCCATAGGCTTCACCCATCAAACGATCTTTGAACAAAAGACTTACATTTTGATCTTTTGCCCATTGTACTTTTGGCGCTTCAGCCAGAAAAATATTCAAATACTGAATGGCTGATCTTGAATTTGTCCATTGATCTAATGGGTTAAAGCTTGATGTCCATTGACCTGTTGCTACTTTAAGATAATTACTTGAGATGTCATTTGTTACAGCATCATCTGTTGCAACATCATTAAATGACCAGGAATTTCCAGGCAATCTTGTATAAGCATTAAGAAGAATTCCTTGCGCATATTCAGCTTCTGCATACATATCTTTAAGCCCTCTGTTGTTTTCTATTGCCGGATCAATCAAATCATCACAGCTACTAAAAACAAACAGAACTGATATAAAAAATACTATTTTTACTTTCATAATATTTAAATTAAGTGGTTTTTGATTTTAAAATAATGCTTTAAGACCAAGGTTATAATATCTGGTTTGTGGAGCACCTCCGATATTTAATTCCATGATATCTCTGTTTTGAGATAGCGTTAAAAGATTAGCGCCAAGTGCATAAACACTCAGTTCATTGAAAAAAGTTTTTTGAAGTGTCTTTTTTGGAAAATCGTATGTAAGTTGTACTTTCGAAAGATTTACTCTATTGGTACTATACATCCAAAAATCTGATGAGCGGAAGTTATTATCGCCATTCAATGAAGTTAACCTTGGATAAAGTGCTGTATCTTTATTCGCTTCTGTCCAACTATCGCGCACATTAACTGAATATTTGTCTTCACCATCCATCCAAAAATAAGAACTGTTTTTCATCGCATGAGCGCCAGTTTGCCCTGTGAAAATTGTGAAAAACGTAAAATGATTCCATTTCGAAGTAAAATTAATTCCAAATGTAAATGGAGCTCCATTCCAACCCGCTTTACCTAAATATACTTCGTCTCTATTATCAATAATGCCATCACCATTTTGATCTATGTATTTAATATCTCCCGGTTTAACTTGTCCAAAAGTTTGAGAAGGTGAACTGGAAATATCTTGTGCATCTCTAAAAAAACCTGCGCTTTTAAGTCCCCAAAACGCATCTAAAGCTTTGCCTTGTCTGTTTTGATAACTGTCACTGTATAATTCGGCTCTTTTAGAAGCTTCTGTATCTATATAAGTTCCTGTAAATCCAAGTGCCAAATCAACATTTCCGACTTTTTTATTAAATCTTAGATCAAAATCAAATCCAATACGTTTATCATTATTATAATTAATATAAGGCAGAAATGAAGTGTTAGGAAAGTTTGTAACAAAATAATTTGGATATAAAGTCGAAGCCTGAATAACATTTCCGGTAACTTCATTGGCAAAAAAGTTTGTGTTTAAAGTGATGAAGTTCTTAAAGAATGCTCCTTCTAATCCAACACTCAACTCTTTTCTCTTTGCAAAACCTAAATCTAAATTTTCACCTCTTCTTGCATCAGTACTTCTGTTAAGAGCTCCATCTCTCCAACTGAACCACGCTCCATCAGTTTGACTATAGATACTTTCGTATAAATAATAATTTGAAACATCTAAATCTGTGTTTAAAACTCCCGCCGAAACATTCAATTTTAAACTATTAACAGCTGTCAGGTCTTTCATGAAATTCTCTTCAGATATTTTCCATCCTAAAGTCATTGTTGGAGAAAATGCTTCACGATTACCTTCAGCAAATTTGGCCGAATGCACAAATGCTCCGTTAAATTCTGCAAAGTATTTTTGATCAAAATTGTAAGCCAAATTCAAACCCAAATTAGCATTACTTGTTTTGTGATAAACACCAGAAAAACTCTGTTGAAATCCTGAACCAATAAGCATTGCTGATACATTATTGTTTTCATTTATTTTTTTCACATAATTAAACTGTGCAGAAAAAGAAACTGTTTGAGCAAGAGCGCTTCCGCTGATATTCTGAATACCTGTTTTGGAATCTTTTCCATACTTTGTTAAGGATGTAATTTGATCCTTTCCGGCATAATTATTCCAGGATGCTTCATAAGTTGCATAACTATTATTATAAGATTGGTTGTATGAATTAGAGTAATCAACTCCAAAATCAGTACGAAATGTCAATCCGTTAACGACATCGCCTAATTCAACATTAATACCTGTATTAAACTGAAACTGACGGCTTATATAAGTATTGTAACCTCCGGCATATATCGCAGCAAAAGGATTGGTAGGATTAAGTTGTGTACCGCCCAATAAATATTTTCCGTCAACTATATAATTACTGTTTTTGACAAGAGCCATTGATGCGTCATCAGAAGGTTCAATCATACTAATTGGCACTAATGGACTAAATAAATGAGGGCGCAAAGTCGCTGCACTGCTCCAGTAATTTGTATTTACGCCTCTTGAATTGCTGTATATCGCATTTGCCCCGATTGTTGCTGAAATACGATCATTAATTCGAAGATCTACATTTCCTCTCACATTAAATCTATTGTTGTTATTTTTTGCAGCTTCACCAAAATCCTGTAAAGGATCTTCTTGTGTCGAAAAATTAACAACTGTATAATATCTAGCCGACTTATTTCCGCCTGTTATCTCAACATTTGCATCATAATTAAAATAAAACTTCTTAATGTATTCCGGCGCATAATAATTCACATCAGCATATCGATATGGATTTTTACCTGTTGAATAATTATAAATGGTCTCATCAGAATAAGTTGGATCTAAACCATCATTTGCACGAGCCTGATTATAATAATGCATATATTCTGCAGAACCTAAATATTTTGGAAGGTTCTTTGGTATAGAGACTCCATTATCAAATCTTGTGGTAATTTGTTGTTTTTGTACTTTACCTTTTTTGGTTGTAATATAAATTACGCCTTTTGCAGCGCGGCTTCCATAAAGTGCGATTGCCGAAACTCCTTTTAGAAAAGTAATCTGTTCAATTTCTGTAGATAGTACGGTATTAATATCACGAGGAACTCCATCTACTAAGACTAAATATCCACTCATTCCCCAGATATTGCCATTATTGTATCCTCCAACAAAAGCCTGAACTCCGTCTAAACTAAAAGTTGTATAGTTTTTATCTAAAATTTCAGGCAGATTTATAAAAGAAATAGCGCCCATTAAATCCTTACTTTCTTGTTTTCTAAAAGCAATCTGAACTAAATTTGAATTTTCTTTGTCTAAATTTATGTCGTTTATATCTGCTGTTGCTTTTACTATAAGTGTGTTGTAACCAATAGCGCTAATCTCTATATCTGTATTGGCTGTTACGCTTATTGAGTAGCTTCCGTTATTATCTGTAGTTGCTGTAATATTATCTTCTTTACTAACAATAGTTGCATTCTCAATAGGTTTTCCTTCTGCCCCAATAACGACTCCTGCTAAATTTATTTTCTGATCAATCTGAGCAAAAATCTTGGAAGGTAAGAAGGCAAATAGTACAAAACATAACACTATTTTAAGTTGTATATATCTCATTATTCTATAGTTTTATTTTTAAGTTTTTTAAAACAATCATTTTAATTACCATCCGGGATTTTGTGAAAATTCTAAATACATATTTACATCTGCATTTTTTAGCGGAAGCCAATAATGCTTTTCGCTAAAGTTTCTCACCAAAATCACTTCCTCACGAATATTAACAACTCTGTTTTCGCTTGGTTTTGTTGGATCAAATGAAGTGGTACGGTCAAATTCTATAGATTTTTTAATCGTATATGGGCTTTGAATTAATAATAACCAACGGCGTAAATCATTAAAGCGGTGTCCTTCAAAACTCAACTCTACAGCACGTTCACGTCTCACTTCGTCCATAAAAGAATCTAATGAACCTAAGTATTCTGTTGCCACGTGTCCAACTCCGGCTCTGTCACGAATTACATTTATAGCATCTGTAGCAGTTCGGGAATATTTTGGATCTTTTCCTGCAGCAGAACCATAACCTTGAGCCGCAGCTTCGGCGTACATTATATAGATATCCGATAAACGCATCCACGGAAGGTGAATATTTAAATTGTTCCCATATCCAAATCCGTCATCAAACTTATTGGCACTTCTTGGAATAAATTTATAGAGCAAATAACCCGTTCTGCTTCCTGTACTAATATTGCGATAACTACCATTGGTATAAAGGTTTGCATAGCGATTATTTTCTTCGGCAGCCGGAATAGAACCCGTAACGCATTTTACACCATCATATACAATATCATTGTAAAAACGAGGATCACGCCCTTTCCACGGATAGTTTGGATCGTATCCTGAATCCGGATCTGCTTTTGTGATATCTTTAATAGGTTTTCCATTTGCCATTCCATAATTATCAACATAATTTGCTGTAGGCAGGAATTTTACATCTCCGTCACATATTTGAGGAGCTGGCTGATATTGCTTAGAAGTTCCCCAGTTAGAACCGTTTGCGCCCCAATAAGGACCTCTAAAAATAGCTTCAGTACCTCCGGGCATTTTCCAGTTGCTTCCGGTGGTGTAAAAATTAGTACTGTAACTTACAAATGGTAAAAGCTTGTATTGAGAAGCTCCGCTTTCTGTGATAGTTAATAATTCGGCAAAAGCTGCTGCCGCTTTTTTACAATATTCCTGATTATAACCGGCATTTCCTGTAGATACTTTATTCATTAACGGACTTCCCGCCCATAAATAATTTTTACCTAAATATCCCAGCGCCATTATCTTATTGATTCGAAGTTCATTCTTTCCTAATGTTCTTTTTCCGATAACGGTATTGTCCCAATTAGTTGGAAGTAAATCAGCCGCTGCTCTGAAATCACTAGCCGCTTTATCAGCACATTCCTGATAGCTAAGTCTTGGCAATTTAAGAGGCTGATCGCTAGGAAGTACTTTATCGATATAAGGAAGACCTCCAAAATATTGCATAAACTCAAAATGAAACCATCCTCTAAAAAACAACAATTGCCCTTTGATTAAGTCCTTTTCTTCTTGCGTATATTCGGTCATTTTATCGATGTTTTCAAGACCAATATTTGCCTTACGAATACCTGCCCAGCCTAATGTCCACAAATCTTTGTGCATACGGTCATTATCCGTACTTACATTATTTCTGTTCATCCAGCCTGCCTGCCAGCCATCATATTCTGTTTGCCAGCCCCAGAAATCTCCTTTATCGATCTTGCATACAAAATGAAAATCACGCGCAGTAGATTGAATTTCGTCTTCACCCCAATTCCATGAATTTGTCCAATATCCATTGGTAAAATCCGGAACACATTGATACAATTCCTCCGTGAATCCCTGAAAGTTTTCAAAATTTTTAAAAGCTTCCTCAGGAGATATATCCGAATCAGGAGATTTATCAAGATAATCACTGCAAGATCCGGAAAGTATAAATAAGCCTAAAACTAAGCTGTACTTTGATATTATTTTAATATAATTCTTCATAGTTAAAATTTTAGAATATAATGTTAGCCCCCAAGTTGAACCTTTTTACAGTTGGATAAGCACCTTGTGATGCCCAGCCTGTTCCTGCATAATTTGCTTCTCTGTCATCAGGCATATTGGACCATAAAAACAAATTATTTCCATTTAAATAAAATCGTATGCTTTGAAGTCCTGACGATTTTATCCAATTTGTTTTTCCGTCGAAAGTATAAGCGATTTCAGCATTTTTTAAACGGAGGTAAGATCCGTCATACATATACCTGCTTCCATTGTTAAAGTCGCTGGCTGTAGCAAGCCAACGAGGCATTGGCTGATCTGCGTTTGTATTATCCGGTGACCAAAATGATCCCTGATCGTACACCACATGATTTTGTCCTGATAGACTTGTAAGAACAACTTGTCTGGTAACATTATTTACACCATAAAACTGTACAAATGCACTGAAACCTTTCCAGTTAACACCCACTATATTGTTATAAGTGTTTTGTGGCGTTCCTGTATAACCATAAGGAATATTATCTTTGGCATCAATGATACCATCAGCATTATAATCAAGGATATTGAAATTCCCCGGAAGCTTTGTCGCATCATTTGTGCTATGAATTGTACTGGCATATAATTCATCCCAATTATTGTAGTAGCCCTGACTTACATACGAATGCGCCTGACCAATAGAATATCCTTCGCTTTTTTGATAAGCTGGCAATAACTCCGGATTATCTGCACTTATAATTTTATTTTTTGAATGCGTAAAACTAGTGGTCCACCATACATTCCAACCATTTCCAAAAGTATGATTGAACTTTAATTCTAATTCATAACCTCTATTTTGAACTTCTCCTAAATTTGCAACTGGCGCTACGGCACCATAATAAGAAGGTATTGCTCTACTCGCTCCATTTAATAAAATATCTGTTCGATCTTCTTGATAATAATCAAATGTACCCGACACAAATCCTTTAAAGAGAGCAAAATCAAGACCTATATCGCTTTTCTTTGCTTTCTCCCAGTGTACATCTTCATTACCAACAGTAGCTTGTTTGTACCAAGTATAAGGACTTGCTTCTGCTGCCTCGCCTGTTGTTCCTAAAACCGAATTCCCACCGTATGCCCATTGAGATTGATAAAGAAATCTGCCATTGACATTATCATCTCCAATCTCTCCGTAAGTACCTCTGATCTTTAATAAATCAAGAAAAGATTCTGTACCTTTCATAAAATTTTCTTTTGTAACAATCCAGCTTAAACCACCAGAAGAGAAAAATGCAAAACGATTCTCCTTACTAAACTTTTCAGATCCATTGTAAGCTCCATTGTATTCTATGAAATATTTATTGGCATAATTATAAGTCGTACGAAATACCCAGTCTTCTCTATAATGCGGAATTTCACTTCCAACAGCATATTGATCTCTGCTAAAAAGTCCCAAGGCTGTTATATTATGATTTTTAGCAATTTTTGTCTGATAATTTAATTGCAATTGATAAAAAAGTTTACGTGAAGTTGCATAATCTCTCACACTTCCTCCTGTGGTAGTCCACTTTACACCTTCTTGAAAATCAAATCTATTATTAGAATCATACGTTCTTTTGAAAAGAACTACGCCCGTAACCGGATCAATATACTTTTCCTGTACATCGTTAAATAAATCACTTATTCCGCGATCACCTTCTACAAATGTGTTATCCAAAGCAACCATTCCTTTAAAGCTTAGTCCTTTTATCACTTTGTCAAAACTTTGTTCCAGCGTAAAATCCGTATTTAATCTTGTTGTTGTAACATATTGAATACCGCTTATCGCAAGGTTTCTTACTGAATTTGATGCTTTTCCTTGATTTGGCGCATAATATCCCCAGGAACCATCCGAATAATACGGCAGGAAAACATCCGGAGCAGTTGAATATGCTGCATCCCACATCGTATATTCACCTCCGGAAGCTCCCCAAGGACTTTTCTTCTCACCACGAGAACCGGCAAGACCTATTTTAAACACTGTACTGGAAGTAACTTGAAAATCTAAATTACTTCTAACATTCAAACGATTGTAACCATATCCTGGATCGTATCCTCTATTATTGTTGTATTTTTTAAACAAATCACCTTCACTTAAAAAATCAGCACTTGCAAAATATTTTACAGATTTAGTTCCGCCGCTTACATTTAAACTCGCATTATAAGACATTGCATAGTCATTAAATAATGCCTTTTGCCAGTCTACATTAGGATAACGCTCAGATTCTTCTAGATTTGCCGGATATCTATACTTATCAATAATCGCCTGAGGAACATAGTCAACCCAACTCGACGGACTCAAAGCCAACTCGTTTTCGATGACTCTATTTTTAACCATTAAACCGTCATAAGAATCCAGCTTAGAAGGCAATTTAGAAAGCGTTTTTACAGTTGTATTAAAAGTCGTTCTTATCAATGCTTTACCAGATTGACCGCGTTTAGTCGTAATAAGTATTACTCCGTTTGCACCTCTAACTCCATAAACCGCAGTAGCAGAAGCATCTTTTAATACCGAAACAGATTCTACAGAAGTTATCTCAACACTATTTATTGGTCGCTCTACACCGTCAACCAAAATAAGAGGTTGCGCATTATTCCAGGTACTTGCACCACGTATAAAAAGCTGAGGATCTTCCTCTCCGGGCATACCTGAACTTGCCGATGTTATCAAACCCGGCACATTACCAGTCAATGCGGCACCAATACTTTGAACACCTCCTGCACGCTCTAAGACTTTTCCTGAAACCTGAGTAATTGCAGCTACTAAACTTTCTTTTTTCTGTTTTCCGTACCCAACTACAATAACCTCATCAAGGGTCGTTTTCTCGGGTGTCAATACCACATTGATTTCTTTGGTATTGCCAACTTGTTTTTCAACAGTTTTAAACCCCACAAAACTGAATTGCAAAACAGCATCAGAAGGTACATTAATGATATATCTTCCGTCAAAATCAGTAGTCGTGCTTAAATTTGGTACGCCTTTTACTGAAATAGTAGTTCCCGGCACACCGTTACCGTCTTCTGATGAGGTTACTCTTCCGGTAACTGTAATATCCTGCTTAATCGTACTGTTTGTAACATATCCTGAATCAGAAAAGCGATTCTCTGCAGCGGATAATTGGGGGATAAACAAAAACTGAAACAAAACTCCTAAAGGCAGATACATTGCTCCGTTTAGAATTTTAGATAATTTTATTTTCATGTTATTTAAATATTTTGAACTTGATCCATACTTTATACTGCTACCAATACTCTTGATAACAGATACAGACTTGATTAAATTAATTTTATATTTTTTCCAGCCGGAAATTGATAATACTTTTACTTTAATTCAGGCTGCTATTTATAATCGTATAAATAAATTATCAATGCCTAAAGGAGAGCAATTGAATCTGTGGATGATTGATTGTCTTAGCAAAATGGCTTGTATCCAGCCTAAAGTTGTGGAGCAAATAATTCGGGAATAGCTCTTTTGTTTTACTTTCTTTATATTCCTCATAAGATTTGAGGATTAAACGCTGGCAAAAGGAACCAGCTTTTGAAAAGATTTTTCGATAAAATAAAATTTTGGTCATAATGGTTAGTTAATAAAGTTTTGGTTAATTATTTTGGTTGTTTTTTTTAATTCATAAACAGAAATTGTTTGTAATATTCACATAGACAAATCACTACTCTTTAAATAAAAGAGGCGCCATTTCTTTGAAACTGCGTCTCCACGTCAAAAATTCGTGACCTGTATTTTCGGAGACATAAGAAACTGCATTGTATCCGGCATCTTTCAGGGTTTTTACTGCAATCTGCACAGATTCGGGTTTTTCACGGCTGCCACAGCTTATAAAAACAAGCTTAACTTTTGATTTATCTTTAATTTCTTCAGGTTTATAAATCCCTCCGCTTAGAAGCGCATAATGAGAAAAAACGTCGGGTTTATTGAGTGTAATCGTGTGTGTTTCCATTCCTCCCATTGATAAACCTGCCATTGCACGATTTGCCTGATTCGAAAGTGTTCTGAAATTTGAATCAACATAAGGGATTAATTCTTCGATAAGAACGGTATGAAAAGGCTCTATTTTGAAGCTTGCCAAACCTCCATATTTAATTTCATTTGTCATTCCGTAGGTCATTACAATAAGAAATGGTTTTATTTTTCCTTCAGAAATTAAATTATCCATGATTAGATTTACATGTCCCTGATTACTCCACGCTGTCTCATCTTCGCCCCAGCCATGTTGCAAATACAAAACGGGATATTTTTTATTTTTATCTTTATCATAACCCGGAGGCGTGTATACAAAGGCTCTACGCGATGTATTAGTACTTTTTGAAGGAAATAAAATCTGTTGTACATTTCCATGCGGAACCTCTTTTAACGCATAAAAGTCCTTATCGTGAGCAGGTATTTCGACACCACTTTCCCAACGTGTCGATCCATAAAAGTTAAGTGCACCGGGATCGTTAAAAAGACCTCCGTCGACCGTTACATGATAATAATGAAAGCCCTCATCCATTGCTCCTGCTGTGGTACCTCTCCAGAAACCATCTGCTTCTTTTGCAAGAACAGTTCCTCCTTTTGCCCCGCCTAATCCAAGACTTACTACAACAGACTTGGCTTCGGGAGCTAAAATTTGAAATCGTACATAACCTTGAGAATTAACTTTTGGATATTCTTGTCCGGGCTGATTAACTGTTGAAGATTTAAAATCTTCGATAATTGAAGTCTGGCTCGTTTGCGCAAAACATACACCGCCTGACCAAACAAACATGCATAAAATGGCAATAGTAAACTGTTTCATATTTTTATTTTTTTGATTTAAAATCTGATTAACGTTCTACGGCTATAATCTTGTAATTTCCGCTGAGATGCATTAGACTAAAGAGATACATTAATCCATCATAATACGGATCAAAATAACCGTCATCATAAGGTTCAAGTTTCGCATTCCAGACAGCGTGAACAAAATCGATACTGTTTTTATCGGGATTTACTAACGATGCTGTTGCCGCTGTTGAAACCAACCCAATAGAATGTCTTAGTTTTTTGACTGGTCCCGCCTGAAGAATAAAATCAGGTGTAGAACCATCCAGATTAAATTGATCTTCATAGGCATCTAATCCTTTAGATCTAAGGAAATTTTGAAATCTCTTCGCATAATCTTCCTGCCATTTTTTATCTTTTCCGTACCACGTATAATCCATCGCAATATTCATAGGAACGCGCCATGAATCGTAACGAAACGCAGGAGGAAGCCACGGTGTAGGATGAGGTTCTCCGCTAAACTCAGCATAATCTGAAGTTAAACCTGTTACAGGATGACAAGCTTTATGCAAAAAATTACGGGAAACTTCCGCACATTCTTTATAAAATTGCTCGTGTCCGTCTTTTGCATACAATGCCCATATTTCATAAAATGCAGGAACATGATACGAAGGATCTGTCCAATTATAACCAACGCCTTCCGGCACAAAAGAAATTTGCTTATGTTCTGTGTTTATAATATTGTGGACATTAGCAGTTCCATCTTTTTTCCACATGGCATCTAATATTCTTCTGGCTTCTTTGTAGTAATCTATTCCTGTTGCATTTCCCCATTTATTAGAGGCAAAAAGAAGACTGGTGATATAATACAATTCTCCATCTGAAGCAGAACCTGCGGAATTTTGTTTTTTAGTCACCGGATTCACGCTCCAGGCAAAATAACCTTCTCTTGGTCCCTCCTGATGCTGCATATATTTTACAGACCATCGCCAAATACGATCAAAAACTTCCTTTTTATTGAACTGAACGGCAACCATCATTCCGTATGACATTCCTTCGGTACGAGCATCTTTATTTTTAACATCAGAAACATATCCTAGTGAATCTCCTTCTTCAAAATAAACTTTGTCTGGTCCTTCAAAAACATCATAATATGCTTTTGCTAATTTCTTGTCTATTTCAATTTGGCTATAGCCCGCTTCTGCAAAAAGATTGCGGTATTGTGGTTTTCCAAGTTCTGCTTTTTCTGTTTTCTTTTTATTTTGGCTAAAGCCAAGAACCGGAACAATCAAGGCAAGAATCAGTATTAAAAGTCGGATTCTGACCAAGTATTCGCTTGTCGCATTTTTATGAATAATCATGTTTATCTTTTTATTCGTTAATAAAAAAAATGTGCATTCTAAACCTACTCAGTCTTTTGATTGGAAAAATTAAACTGAGATCCTTTTTTTATTTAATCTTACGTACACCTTCTGTAGTTTGTACTATTTTCTGAATGGTTCCATCTTTATTATAATGCATATCATCTACACAAATTGAACGTCTGTAACTCCCGCCTGTTGGTAGACTTCCGTTATGATAAAAAAAGTATGATTTTCCTTTATAGTCGATAATTCCCGGATGTGTGGTAAAACTATTTTGTACATTTTCCTGAATAATTCCCTGATAAATCCACGGACCTGTTATCGTTTTGGCTGTACAGTATTCTATCATTTCCGGTTTTGTACCTGCACTGGCGTATACTAAATAATACAGTCCTTTTCTTTTGTAAACCCAAGGTCCTTCGATATAATTTTTAGGTATAAAAGTGGTAATTGGTCCGTCCAGTTCTGTCATGTTCTTTTTAAGTTTTACCCATTTACAGCTTCCATTTCCCCAAAACATATAAGCTTGTCCATCATCGTCAACAAATACGGTTGGGTCAATATCGTCCCAGGCAATTTTCATATCTGTTGTCATTTCATTTATGATGAGCGCTTTTCCAATTGCATCTTTAAAAGGACCTGTCGGACTGTCTGAAACCGCTACACCAATCGCTGCGCCGCCACCGCTTACGGCATCTTTTTTATGAAATGTAGAAACAAACCAATAAAATTTTCCGTCTCTCTCAACACATTGCGCTGCATAAGCGTCACCGGTAGCCCACGAAAAGGTACTTGGTGAAAGTGCTGCTCCATGATCTTTCCAGTCTTTCATGTTTGTTGTAGAAAACACGTGCCAGTCTGCCATTTTGTAATTAGTATCTTCCGGAGTTGCTACATCGTGTCCCGTGTATAAATACAATGTGCCATTATGTACAAGAGGAGCCGGATCTGCAGTAAAAATATCTTTGATTATAGGATTTTGTGCTTCTATTTTAATTACTGATAAACAGCATATTATTAAAAATAAAATTTTGGTTTGGTTTTTCATTACTTGTTTTTTTGGTTTGGTTTTATAGTTAGGGAATGCTCTTTTTAATTCATTTTATTTCACTTGAATTTTAGATTTAATTTTTGATTTAATTTTTATCGCCTGATTTTTTTCATTCCAGCTTATAGGAATTTCAATTACTCTATTGGAATTAATGAAACCACAAAACCTCCTCTGCGAAGCAATTTTACAGCAATAATACTCTCCTTATTAACTTCTATATTCTGCGAATCAAATTTTTTATCGTGTTTACCATCGGCAATAATAATAGCACGATAATTAACGCCTTTCTGTAAAAAATCCAGTTTGATTTTTTTTGTTATTTCTTCACGTTGAGACGCACTTATGCCTCCAACATACCAAGCATTTCCTTTTTGGCGTGCCATCGTTATTTCCTGACCCGGATATCCGTCAATAAGCTTTGTATTATCCCATGTTGTAGGCACTTCTTTAAGGAAAGTTTTAGCTTCATCAGGTAATTCATAATATCCCTCCGGACGGTCTGCGAAATGTTGCAAAGGAGATTCAAAAACTACGGAAAGAGCCAGTTCATGCCCATAAGAAGTTTGATGTGGAAATTGAGAATTGGTAAACGTAACGGGCGTATAATCCATTGCTCCGACTACGTTTCTTGTAAAAGGCAAAATCGTATTATGCTCTGGCGCTGTGGTCGAAAATTCAGGTCCGTTATTATACCATTCGGCACCGCGAACAGCTTCGTAAGTCATTAGATTTGGATACGTGCGTGACCAACCGCGCGGTACAAGGCAGCCGTGAAAATATACCAGCATTTCAAATTGCGCCGCATCTTCAAGAATATCAATATAATAGTTGATCATGTCTTGTTTTTCGCTTTCAAAAAAGTCAACTTTAACTCCGGCAACACCAAGTTTTTTAAGTTTTGTAAACTCTTCAACTCTGTTTTTATGAGTCAGCATTCGATCTTTTGGAGTCGAAGAAACCCATGTATGATCTCCTCCTGAATTGTACCACATCAAAGGTTTTATTCCTTTTGAATGAATGTATTTTAAAGCGTCTTCCAGATTTCCGCCATTTGCCATCGTATCCCATTCCCAGTCTAAAAGTGTGTAAGGCCAATTCATGTTTACAGCCAAATCTGTAAAATCGCATATAACTTTATAATCTTTAGTTCCGTGATTACTTGACCAGTAATTCCAGGAAACTTTCCCCGGTTTTATCCATTGTGTAGTTTTAAAAGCAGTTGGAGTTGAAACATCTTCGATTAAAGTATTTTCGACAATATCAGACAAACTTCCTATTGCAATTACTCTCCACGGAGATTGCCACGGAAGCGAAATAGCAGGTTTTGATTCGCCGGTTCCTCTGGCATCTTGTGCATCAGGAAAAGTAAGCTTGTATGTATTGACATCTTTTGTATTACTCAATTTTGTACCGCAATAACTGCGGTTCAAATCGGCTTCATGCAATAAAAACCAGCATGATTTATCTGCTGAATTAAACAATGCCGGATAACACCATTCTTGCTGAAGTATTTTATCATCGCTGGAAGAAGCATATAAACCTTCATTTGCCGGATTCCATTTTTCTAACCATCGTTTACTTTCTTTTGGTATTTGATAAGCCGTAAATTCATCCTTAATTATATAGGAACCTTTTTTTTCCGGAAATTCATATCGAAATGTAACTCCATCATTATATGCTCTTATAATAATATTCAGTTTCGCTTTATTCGGATTTTCAAAACAAATAGTTACTTCATTGGCAGTATTTTCACGTAACGACTTTTTACCAAATGGCAATTCATAATGTTCTTTTATCACTTTTGGTTTACTTACTTTTAAGAGAATAAGTTCATTAAAAAAATCCTGATCATTTCTTGAAAGCCCTAAGCTTACTTTTGGAAGTATTTCAGTTGTATTTTTATCTGTCTGATACTTTATTTTAAGATCCCATTCTCCCTTATTATTATTTGTGCCATGCAAAGTGATCGCGATTTTTTTATTAGGCGATTCTAATTGCATTTGTTGTGACCAAACATTGCATAAGCCAAAAACAAAAAAGGTCAATAAAATAATTTTCAACTTCATAATTTTATTTTTTTTCTATCTCGAAACAATTTGAGAGTCTGGTTATAATCAGAAGAAGTGTCTTTATGATTCGTTGTGATTTTGGAAGTAAAAAGCCGAAACCAATTTCAACTTCGGCTTTTTAAAAAACTAACTAACATAATTTCAATTCAGATTCTTTAAATACTTTATTTTCTGATAATTATAATTTCAAACACTATAGATTTTAATTCTATAAACCAAGCCTTAATAATAAGTGTATTTATTACAAATATAAATAAAAACAATCAATACGCAATCGGTTGTATTATATTTTATTACTGATTACATAAAAACAAGCCTTAAATAAAACATTATAATTATTTTTATAGCTAAAAAATTAAACAATAAACAATACAATAAGTAGTCCCGAAATAAAAATTACAAAATTGAAAGCGCTAATTCATTTTTCTTAAAGAACTCGTAAAAATAACGAACCAACAATAAAAGGCTATTTTTAGTGACATATAAAGGAAATAAAGAGGGGAAAATCTATAAAAAAGGAAGCTAAAACAACCGTTAGCCTAAATTCTTAAAAAAAGCATGAATCTATTAAATTGAGAAGCCATTTAACTCTTTAATTATTTAAAATGCAATTATTTTTTAGATACGTACTTAAGACGATTATACCCGTAAATTAAAAAGTGAGAAGAGCAATTTGAATTTACTTTTTTTCTAAATTAGGAAATTCAAGTAGCAATATAGATTCAATCGTTTCACTGAAACCAATTGTGCTTCAAATATGATATTTTAGGCTTCAAAAATGATAATCTTATTTTCAACTTTCACACTATTTTTACATTTCACATTCTGTTAAAATGCAGTAAAAAAGAAGTGCTCTGTTTTTATTAAAAAAGAATACTTTAAAAAGCAATTCCAAATTAAAAAAGCGGATAAAAACAGGTAAAAGCAATTAATAAATTTATGAGTGATACATCGCAAAAGCTTTCTGTATTAGAAAAAATAGGTTACGGTTTAGGAGATTTTGCAGCAAATTTAATTTTCCAGACTTTGCTGACTTTTTTAGCTTTCTTTTACACCGACGTTTATAAAATTCCGGCCGGTACAGCAAGTGTAATTATCTTTACGGGAGGTTTTATCGGTGCTTTTTTTAATATCATTATGGGGGTTATTGCTGATCGTACTCAAACTAAATGGGGAAAATTCAGACCCTGGATATTATGGACTGCTTTACCTTTTGGAATTGCTGCAGTTCTCTCTTTTCTTACTCCGGATTTCGGAATATCAGGCAAGATTGCTTACGCACTATTAACGTACTTTTTTTTAGTGATACTTTATTCGGCAAACAATTTACCTTATGTTGCTTTAAGCGGTGTTTTAACAGGCGATATGAAAGAACGAAACAGCCTTTCCTCCTATCGATTTGTTGCTGTAATGGTCGCTCAATTTATAATTCAATCACTTCTGTTGCCTTTAGTTTTAATTTTAGGAAATGGAGATAAAGCGGTTGGTTTTAAAAATACGATGCTGTTATTTGCCTTTGTTGGCGTCATTTGTTTACTAATTGCTTTTTTTTCGACCAAAGAAAGAATCATTCCCACAAAGAATCAGGAATCATCGGTTAAACAGGACTTTATCGATTTGTCTAAAAACGGACCTTGGCTGGTTATGGTGCTGGTTACTATTCTTGTTTTTATAACTTTATCCTTAAAGGGCGGAATGTATGTTTTCTACTTTAAATATTATTTAGATCCGGCTGCACAAACTGTTTTCCTGAATGATATTGGTTTTACGACATTTATTGACAGACTGAACAACTCTTTAACAGCAATGGGATTTGTAGATTTTCAGTGGCCAAAAGACGCTCCAACATCTGCATTTAGTCTTTTTAATGCCGGAGGAATTACTTTCATGATCTTTGGAATTATGTTTTCAAAACCTCTTGCGGATTCTTTTGGTAAAAGAAATATTTACATCTGTTTTATTTTCCTATCTGCTCTTAGTTTGCTGCTATTTAATTTTTACAGCAGAACAGCTATTGCAATTGTTTTTATAACCCAATTAATACATGGATTTATTTACGGAATAACAATTCCGTTGTTATGGGCAATGATTGCTGATGTGGCTGATTACAGTGAATGGAGAAACAATCGAAGAGCGACTGCTACTGTTTTTTCGGCAATGATTTTCGGACTAAAAATCGGAATTAGTATTGGCAGTGCATTAGGCGCAGCTTTTCTCTCTAAATATGGCTATGTAGCCGAAGAAGTTAATCAGGTTCCGGCAGCAGTAGAAGGAATTAAACTTTCTGTTAGTATTTATCCTGGCTTTATATTTATTATAAGTGCAGTTCTTTTATGCTTTTATGTAATAGATAAAAAAATGGAAATTCAGATCGAAACAGATTTAAAAGAAAGAAGAGGAATTTAAGTCATAAAGTCGAAAGTCGTAAAGTCAAAAGTTGAAAGAACTTATCATCAATTGAAACTTTTTAGAATCAATGAATTTCTCGTTTTATCTAGTTTTAAAAACGTGATACTATATTGTGATATATCTATATAATTAAGCTTTACAGATTAAACTAAACAATGGAAATCAATGGTTAAAATGTGCCTTTAGGTACTAAATATTGGTAGTCATTAGATTCCAAATATATTGGCGTGCCGTAGGTACGCAACAAAACGATAGCCATTGCGTACCTACGGCACGCTGGATTACTCCAATTCATGTTTTTTTCTACCAATATTTAGTACCTGACGGTACAAAAAAATGTGCCTTTAGGTACTAAATATTGGTAGTCATTAGATTCCATTTTTTTTGGCGTCCCGTAGGTACGCGACAAAACAATAGCCATTGCGCACCTACGGCACGCTAAATTATTCCAATTCATCTTTTCTACCAAGATTTAGTGCCTAACAGCACAAAATACAAATAACGATCTATTATGAAAGAATCGATATTTACACAGATTGGGATTTGCCATTATAAAAATTTCAGTAAGCATCTCAACCATCAATAATTTAAGCTGTTAGATTATAAATTCGTCAAACTTAAAGCATCTCTGTACTTACTAAAAAAACAAAGAGCGCATTTTACAATGCGCTCTTTGTCAATTACTAACTTAACTCAAACTTACCAAATTTTAATTTTTAGTAACCAGGATTATTATCACTTGGTTTTATATTAGGATTTGAAGATGTCTCTCTGTTTGGTATTGGCCATAACTCACTTTTACCAGTTTGAAAACCAGTTCCTGCTAATTCTGTAGCAGCAATTCCCCATCTTATAACATCATCAAAACGACTTTGCTCACCAGCAAACTCTACTTTACGTTCATGTACAATTGCAGTAAAAACAGCATCTTTTGTAGCCGTAATGTTAGTTGCTAAATTGGCTCTGTCTCTAACTTCTTTAATATATGCAATTGCCGTAGTTTGTGAACCTCCTGCTCTTTGGTTTTCACATTCGGCTTTCATAAGCAATACATCTGCGTAACGCATCACTTTGAAGTTGATACTTGAGCGTGTCGCTTCATCTTCTCTTATGTAGTAGTTTTGATATTTTTTCCAGCCTGCTCTTCTAATACCTGCAGAAGTCGTAAAATTACTTGCCACCATTACCTTGGTTCCTTTTAAATAAGTTGAGCCTGGTACATAAAAAGTATCTCCAAAACGATCATCCCCTACTTCATACGAATCTAACAAATCATCTGACGGATACACGTTATACCAACTTAAGTTACCATATTCCTGTCCTCTAAGTGTAGACTCTTCAAAACCAGTTCCCTGGCTATCACCAGCTGCACCCCATTGATCACCTGTTCCGTTTTTCTCGTCAAACTCAATCTCAAAAATGGATTCTTTACCGTGTTCTGTTTCTGCCATAAAGTTGTTGTAAAAACTGCCTTTATCTTCAAGACTGAATCCGGTAACGCCATTAAAAGCAACTAAAGCTTCATCATATTTTTTTTCATATAACAATACTTTTCCCAAATAGGCAAAAGCTGCTTCTTTATTAGCTCTTCCTGCAGATTCTGTTGTTCTTGGCAAAAGATTTTTAGTTGCAAATACAAGATCCTCTTCAATTAAGGCATAAACTTCTGCCTTAGGACTTCTTCCTTTGCCAACAATAGTTCCTGTTTTATAAATTGGTAAATCTCCAAATCGCTTCACTAAAAGAAAGTAATAGTAAGCTCTTAAAAAATGAGCTTCTCCTAAATATTTATTCTTTTTCTCTTGTGATAAAACAGAGTTTGCAAGAGCATTTATTTTCGCCTCATTATCCAGTACAAAATTAGCTCTGGATATTCCTATATAACAAGCTTCCCAATAATATTGAATAATATCATTTCCTCCATTAAAAGAAAAATCCTGAAATGGCTTTTTGTTTCCTTCTAATTGTGGGTTTCCCAAAGCATCATGAGCCATTAAATCCATTGCAAAAGAAAAATTTCTTCCGTAAAGTCCTCTTGTCTGTAGACCTGCATAAGATGCATTTACAGAAGATTGTACCTGCGCTTCGGTTTTAAAGAAGGTTTCAGGTGATAAAGTGTTGGGATTAGTTAATTCTAATTCACCAGTGTCACATGAAGTTATAGTTAAAACTCCGGACAGCACTATAAGTATATATTTTATTTTTCTCATTATCTTTTATAAATTAAAATGTAACATCAAGTCCAAAAATCACAGATTTTGGTTGTGGATATCTTCCTAAATCAATACCTGCAGAATTTGCATTGGCATCTGCACGTGCAATCTCAGGATCTAAACCGTCATATTTCGTAATTGTTACTAAATTTTGCCCGCTTACATAGAATCTTATTTTTGAGAAATAAGCCTTAAATGCATCTCCTGAAAATGTGTATCCTAAGGCTACATTTTTTAATCTTGTATATGATCCATCTTCAATATAACGCTGGTTTGCAGACGACCAGTTGATATCTGCTCCTTGTGCTCTTGGTAAAGTTGCAGATGGATTTGTTACAACACCATTTACAACAATTGCTCTGTCTAATACAGCAGTACTGGCATTAAACAAACGATTCATCCCTTTTAGGTCAAAAGTATTTGCGTTGTAAATATCGTTCCCCTGAACTCCGGTTATAAAACAGTTAAAATCGAAATTTTTGTAAGCTGCACTAAGATTTAAACCATAAGTAAAATCCGGATATGGATTCCCAATATTTGTTTTATCATTTGAATTAATTACTTTATTACCATCACGATCAACAATTTTAATATCTCCTGGTTTGATCGTTGTTTGACCTGGTCCAAAAACAGCATCTACTTCTGCCTGATTTTGATAAATTCCATTGGTTTGATATCCATAAAAATAGAATAACGGCTGACCTACTTCTAATCTGGAAAAGTTTTCAAGACCAGCTCTGGGTGTTGGACCGCCTAAAACACTTGTTACTCCAGGCGCTAAAGCGGTTACTTCGTTTTTACTTGTTCCTAAATTAGCTACAGCAGACCATGTAAAATCTCCCTTTCTGTCATTGTAACCTAATGATATTTCAAATCCGCTTACTTTTACATCTGCAATATTTTGAATTTGAGTTCCGCCACCCGCAGATCCTACAGAAGCAGGAAGGGGCACTGCAAAAAGAATATCACTACTTTTATTATTGAAATATTCAAAAGAACCTGTGAATTTATCCTCAAATAAACCAAAATCTAAACCTATATTTCTGTCTAGTTTTGACTCCCATTTCAAATTTGGGTTTGAAGCAACTCCTAAAGATACACCAGGCGCATTTGCTCCACCAATTGGATAATTATAATTTGCAATTAATGTTGCACTATATTGATAGTTATCAATCCTGTCATTTCCTGTTGTTCCTGTACTTGCTCTAAGTTTTAATGTACTGAAAACAGAATTTTCCATAAAATCTTCTTTAGCAATGTTCCAACCTACTGCAACTGAATAGAAGTTACCCCAGCGATTATTGGCTCCAAAACGAGACGAAGCATCTCTACGTCCTGAAACAGCAAGCAGATATTTATCATTATAATCGTAATTGATACGGGCGATATAACCAATATTTTTTTCTACATAATTAGCCGAACCTAAACTACCTTCATTATATCGCAACTGATCTATGTCATCTGAAATACTGTAACGGCTTCCTGCTGCTAAAGTTTGAGATTTTCCATCAATTTTAGTAATAACTCCTAATACTTCAAGATTATGTTTTCCTGCAATAGTCGTTTTATACGTTAAGCTGTTATCAAAGACAATAGTCTGACCTTGTCCATTTGTTTCATTTGTTGTAGAAAATGCTTGTTTATGATAAGAACCATCCTGAAAACTAGGAATAAAAGTATGATCCTTACTTGTATAATAATCTAAAGAAACTTGTGATCTGAATTTTAAACCTTTGTAAAGTTCCAGTTCAGCAAAGATGTTTCCGATTATAGATAATCCGTTAATTTTTTGATAACCCAAATTGGCTACACGCACAGGATTTTCTGCATCGTTACCATCAACAGCGCTAGGACCTTGATATCCTCCTAAATTATTTGTATTGTAAATAGGGAAATAAGGTGCCATTTTAATAGCATGCTCTAATAATGTTCTACCTCCTGAACTACGCTCCGGATTAGTAGTACTGAAAGATACACCGATATTGCTTCCTACTCTAAGTTTTCCAATATCCTGCGTATTATTAGCTCTAAAAGAATAACGTTCAAAACCGGTGTTAATAATAGCACCTTCTTGTTTCATATATTCGGCAGAATAACGGCTTGTAGAAGTCTCTGTACCATTTGAAAAACTTAGATTATAATCCTGCATAAGACCAGTTTGAAAAATCTGATCCTGCCAATTGGTATTTATATTTCCAAATTCAGCGGCTCTTGCTGTTAAATCACTTCCTAAGTCTTTGGCATATTGCAAATATTGCTGTGTATTTAACACATCATATCTTTTTGTAACCGTTTGTCCACCTACATACGTACTAAAATTTAGCTGTCCCGGACCTTTTTTCCCTTTTTTAGTCGTAACCACAATTACTCCATTAAAAGCTTTTGAACCATATAATGCAGTAGTAGAAGCATCTTTTAAAACTGATATACTCTCAATATCATTAGGACTTAATCCTGAAAGGTTACCTGTTAAAACTCCATCAATTACGTACAATGGAGCACTGTTACCCATTGTAGATAAACCACGAATACTAACAGTAGGACTTGAACCCGGTGCACCATTTACAACAGTAACACCTGCGGCGCGTCCTTGCAAAGCCGATTCTGCATTCGTAATAGGAACAGCGGCAATATCTTTTGAACTTACTGTTGAAATTGCCCCGGTTACCTTGGCTCTTTTTTGAGTACCATAAGCGACTACAACTTCACTTAAGCTTTGTGTAGATAATGCTAATACAACATCAATTGTTGCTCTGGTACCAACAGTAATTGTTTGTGAAACTAAGCCTACATAAGAGAATGTTATTTTGTCTGTAGGGTTAACTCCTTTTAAAGAGTATTTACCGTCAAAATCCGTTGACGCACTGTTTTTTGACCCTTCTACATTAACGCTCGCACCAGGTAAAGGAAATCCAGAGGGATCGGTAATTACCCCCTGTACGGTCTTTGTTTGTGCCATCACACTCTGACTGCCAATTATTAGCAATGTGATTATTGCAAATTTTAATTTTAACATCATTTTCATTGGTTTTTTTGTTTAGTTTAATAGTTGTTTGGTTGTAAAGTTTTTATCGTACTTATTATGGTATTAGCTCAGAAGCTATTCTCTTTTTTTTCAAATTTTAAAAGATCCTTTTTATACCTCTTTCTAAATCTATATTTCGCAAATCATAATTCATTAGCTAAATTTTGATTTAAAAAAAGAGCGTTTAATACCTAATTTTAGATTTCATTTCATACTGTAAAATTGTTTTAATGTGTTCATAATTACTTTAAGTTTATTTGATTTTGTTACTTCCAAAAATATAGTGTTAACATAAATTTCACATATTAAAAATGATGCAAAAACTATCAAATTTGTAGCATGAAACTTAATAAAATGAGCAAAATCAGCATTTAAGACTCATTTAGTAGTAAAAACATAAATAGGGTATTATTAAAATTGTGGCTTTTTTTTTCGCATGTAGAAAAAATAGAATAACATTTATAAATATTTAACAATGGCTTAAAAGTAAAACTGACTCTAATTGTTTTTTGTTTTAATAAAACCAAAGCCTAAATATTGGTTTATATTGAACTCAAGTTTTCGCGAACATTATCTATATTAAAAGCACAAAAAAAGACGGCATAAGCCGTCTTTTTCTTGTTTTACACAATCTTGTCATTTCGACGGAGGAGAAATCACACTAGAAACTCTACAATCAAAATCGCCTATCTTTATCGAATCCCGCGTGTGATTTCTCCTCCGTCGAAATGACAAAATCTTTGCGACTCTGCGACTTTGCGAGAGATTTATTCAATACATTAGAAAAAAATTACTGTTTGTTATTATGCGTAGGCAGATATCCGAATTTTTCTTTAAAACATTTTGTAAAATAAGAAGGCGAACTAAAACCGACTTTTATACTAATCTCGTTTATATTATCATTGCCCAATTCTATTAATTCTTTTGCTTTTTCTAAACGAACATTACGTATAAATTCATTTACTGTTATACCCGTAAGTGTTTTAATTTTTCGGTACAACTGGCTTCTGCTTAAAAAAACTTTCGATGCCAAAACCTCAACACTTAGCTCATATTCAGCCATGTTTTCATTAATATAATTCAAAACGTTTTTTATAAATTCATTATCCAAAGTGGTCGTTTTTTCTTTTGCCTTTGGAGTAATTCCGTTGTAAAATTTATTAAACATAATTTGTCTGCTCTTGATTAATTGAACTAAACTGGATCTTAAAATATCCATATCAAAAGGTTTACTCAAATACATATCAGCACCAGAATCAATGCCTTCTAATTTGTCTTTAATTAATGCTTTTGCAGATAACATCAACAACGGAATATGACTGGTTGTTAAATCTGCTTTAATACTTTTACATAACTCTAAACCACTCATAACCGGCATGATTACATCTGTCAAAATCAAATCAGGCAATTTTTCTAAAGCTAATTCTAAGCCGACCTGACCATTCTCTGCTGTTATAACTTTATACTCTTTTTTGAGTTCGTTTTTTAGATAATTCCGTAATTCTACATTATCCTCCACAATCAAAATAGTGTAAACCCGATCTTGTTTTTCCTGATCGTCAGATGAATCTATGACCGTTTTTTCAACAATTGGTGTAAAACTTATTTTTTTCTCCTTTTTAAATTCTTCCTGCAATATTTCATTTTCATTAAAGAATTCTTTTCCAACAGGAAATAACAATTTAAAAGTCGTACCAACTCCCAATTCACTTTTTACTTCGATTATTCCTTTATGCAATTCTACAAATCCGCGAACAACTTCTAATCCTATTCCTGTACTTCCGTAATACGCTTTATTTAAATTATTTACCTGATAAAAACGGTCAAAAATTCTTTTAATATCTTTTTTATCCAATCCCGCACCGGTGTCTTCAATAATAACCGCAAAAGAAGGATTCATTTTAGTTAAACTTATCAGCGGAAAGCGAACTAATTCCTCATCAACTACTATTTTTATCCTGATTTTTCCGTTATCCGGAGTAACTTTAAAAGCATTTGAAATTACATTGAAAATAATTTTTTCGAACATTTTAGGATCTATCCAATCTTTTAATGCTGTTTTATTGGACTCAAATTCCAGTTGAATTCCACGGCTAAAGGCTTCTTCATCAAAATAGCTGACAATTTCTTTTGTAAAACCAACGATTTCAATTAGCTGTACTTTTAATGGCATTTTATTAAACTGCAACTGATTAAAATCCATTAACTCATTGATTAATCTTGAAAGCCGATCTGAACTTTTTTGAATCGTCTGCAATTTATTCAATACTACATCCGGTACTTCCTGGCTATTATTTTTGATGATATCTGCTAATGGATTTAAAATCAAAGTAAGCGGAGTTCTAAACTCATGCGAGATATTGGTAAAGAATTGTAATTTTTTATTGTTTAATTTTTCAATCTGAATTGCTTTTGTCTTTTCAAATTCTATCATTTGTTTTTGTTTAAAACGATTCTGATAGTATTGATTAGCAAAATAAATCGCTGCCAATAATAATAGAGAATAAAATAAATAGGCAAAAGATGTTTTCCACCAGGGTGGTAAAATTTCAATTCTTAATTCTAATGGTTTTTGACTCCAAACTCCATTTTTTTCGGATGCTTTAAGTTTAAAAACGTACTTACCCGGAGTTAAATTCGTATAAGTTGCCGAGCGTTTATTCCCAACATAATTCCAGGAATCTTCAAAACCTTCTAAATAATATGCAAATTCATTTCTGGCGGGAAACGAATAATTAATCCCAATAAAATCGATGGTAAATACAGATTGATCGTGTCTGAGAATTATCTTTTTTGTTTCTGAAATTACTTTTACTAATGGTGAGTTTTTTTCAAGAGGTCCAACTGATTTATTAAAAAGCTTTAGATCTGTCAAGTAAATTGGAAGCTGTTTTTTGCTTTTAACTAAATTTGCGGGATTAAAGTAATTTAAGCCTTGATAACTCCCAAAGTAAAGGATTCCGTTTTCGTCTTTCAGAACAGAATTATTATTAAAATCATTTCCTAGTAAACCATCAAAAGTAGAGTAATTGACAGTTGTTTTGCTTTTCAAATCCAAGCGGCTAATTCCTTTTTTTCCGCTTAACCAAATGTTTCCATCATTAGATTCTACAATCGAGGATATTGATTTTTCATGAAGTCCTTTGAAATTTATATACCATGTCAGAACAGCCGTTTTTTTATTGTAACTAAACAATCCGGCTCCGTCTGTACCAATCCAGATTTCTTTATTTTTAGCCTCATATAAAGTATTAATAGTATGTGTACTTTTATGATTTTTAAACTTTTCAGACATTTTATCCCGTAAGGAAGTAACCGAAAAAGAAACAAAATCTTTCGTACTGACTTTGTATAAACCTGTTGTTGAACCCACCCAAACATCATCATCTGAATCCACCATCACTTGTCTGATGTCTATATTTGCAAGTCCAAATTTCAAAAATTCTTTAGTATTGCAATGGTGAAATTGACTGTCTGAAGGCGTATAATAATGCAGCCCTTTTGCAAAAGTTCCAATCCAGATCACACCTCTTGAATCTTCATTAATACTCATAATATTGTCTGAAGCCAGATTGGGAGTGTTTTTTGTATTGTAATTAATAAAGCTTCTGCTTCCTTTTTTTAAAAGAAAAATCCCTTCATTCCAGCTGGACAGCCAGATATTTTGCTTTTTATCAATAAATACTTTTGTGATATTATCATTGGTCAATCCGGAATAAGAACTGGCATCTGATTTTGTAATATGTTTAAAATATTTAGTCGCCGGATTGTAAACATCAACACCTCCGCCTTCCATAGAAATCCATAATTGTCCCTGATGATCTTTAGCAATACTGGTTACACAATTGGTTTGTAATGATTGCGAATTTCCAGGCAAACTTTCTATAATATTTACCTTGCTGTTTATTCGGTCAAAAACACCTAATCCTTTATTATAATAACCGAGCCAGATTCTTTTTTCTTTGTCTAAAAATAAAGACCAGACAGAATTTGAACTTAAACTACGATTATCGAATCTGCTGTTTACATATTTTTTCTGAACAATTCCCTGGTCATTTACAATAATTAAACCGTCATTTTCTGTTGCACAAAGTATTGTTTTAGAATCTGTTGCCATTATTGACATAATTCTTTTTCTGGTAATAGGATAAGAAACAACCTGCTTAACTTTAGAATATAAATCTACTTTAACCAGACCTTTATATCCATTGCCAATCCACAAGTTTTGTTTGCTGTCAAAAAACATGGATACAATTGTCCCTGAAAGCAATTTATTGTCGTTGCCAATACTTACTTTTTTAATCTCCTTTTTTAGTGGATCTAATACTTTTAAACCAACGTTGGTGCCTAAATAAATCGTTCCTTTTTTGTCTTTTACCAAGCAGTTTACGAGATAATTTGGTTCATCCTGTTTGATGTTCGTAATTTCCCGGGATTTAACATTTAGTTTCAGTAAACCATTATTAAAAGTTCCTAAAAAAAGATTTCCATCATTGTCTTCAATGATGCTTTTTACCGAAACTACAGCTTCTTTTTTGCTTTTTTTCCGAAGATCAATATTTTCAAAAGTATTTAAATCCCGATTATAAAGACACAATCCCTCATCTGTACCTACCCACAAACGGTTTTGAGTATCTACATATACAATGTAAATTAAATTGCTATTGATAGAATTACGCTGCTTTGAATTTTGCTCATAACCCACATAATTTATTCCATCATATTTATATAAACCCGCACCATTTGTTCCCATCCACATAACCCCAAACTGATCCTGTGCAATGGTGTAAATTCCACTTTTTGACGTGTCATTATCTACTAACCGAAATCGGTAGTTTTCAAATGTATTTTGAGAAAACAAGTTGTTTATTATAAAAAACAAAATGCCAATGGCTCTAAAACATTTTTTTGGGGACATTTTAAAATTATTATTAAATTAAAATTCAATGTGTATTGTTTAATAAAAAACCAATTATTTGCCAAACACAATTATTAAAAAAAATCTGCAGAAATCCGTTTAATCCGCATAATCTGTGGGCTTTTTTTAACTAATTCTCCAGAAGCATTCCGCCATTACTTGGAATTTTTATTTCGACTTCCTGATTATTTTTGAGCTTTATTGTTTTTGCTTCTCCATTTAATTTTTCATCATCAAAATAGCCGGTTAATGATGTTCCAGAAATAATCATTGGCAATTTCATTTTAATTTTCAAAGTTTCTTTTTGAGCATTTATCCCTGCTATATACCATTTGGTTCCTTTTCGGCGTGCCAGAACTACATATTTACCCGGATATCCTTCTAAAAAGCGAACTTCATCCCAAGTCGTGGGAACTTCTTTCATAAAATTTATTGCCCAAGACGGAGCATCAGTCAAATTGTTTGGCGCCAATGCAAAATGTTGAACACCGCTTTGAAAAAGTACCGCTGTCGCTAAAGCAAAGACATCAGAAGTAATTCGTTTTGAACCTTTGTTTGGAGTATTATCACTGTTGTAAAATTTATTCAAAGCACTTCCTCCAAAATCCATACTTCCCACAGTATTCCGAATAAAAGTATGTGTTGCCGCATTAGTCGCTTCATTGTCACAGCTTCCTTGTCCAAAATGCAGATTCTCGCTTGCTAAAACAGCTTCGGCAGAAGCAAAATTAGGATACATACGCTCCCAGCCTCTTGGCAATGTACAACCGTGAAAAATAACCAATAAGCCAAAATCATTCGCATCTTTCAAGATATCTTCATACAACTTCATCATTACCTGTTTGTCACCTCCAAAGAAATCTACTTTTATCCCTTTTACATCGATACTTTTTAGCCACGCCATTTCCTTACGACGGATTATACTATTGTCCATCATTCCTCTTGGTCCTTGAGGTGCGTCATTCCAATATCCATTTGAATTGTACCATAAATACAAGCCAACCCCTTTTTCTGAACCATATCTGGCAAGTTCTGCAATTTTATCTTTTCCAATTTGAGTATCCCAAAGTGCATCGACTAAAATCGTTTGATATCCCATTGCAGCACTAAAATCGATGTACTGTTTTTGCACCGGAAAAGTGGTATTGTTATCCATTTTCATGATCCAACTCCACGAGCCTTTGGTATATTGATATTCTTTTGAAGCTTCGTATTTTGGTTTAACCAAATCAAAAGGAATCGTAGTTTCTACAATGGGAGCCAGAGTTTCGCCAACTGTAATAGTTCTCCAGGGCGTTTCTCCAATAAGCGGTATTCCTGGAGCGGTTGTTCCGTTTCCGTTATTTTCTCCCGCCATTGGAAAACCAATCGTGTATAATCCTTTATCGTGTCCAAGTAATCTGCTGGCGCAATAACCGCTGTCTACGCCGGTTTCTGATATTAAAACCCAACCGTTATTATTTACTTTAAAAAGACAAGGAAATGTGTAACCTTCGCCAAATCCGTTTTCTCCCATAGGAGCGTCTAATGTATACGATGTTTCATAACTTGGCGCTGTTCTGGCATATCCTGTCATTGGTTTACTTTGCGGACAAAGAAATGTAGTTGTGCCTTGCGGCAAAAGAAAACCAGAAGCTTCTTCCTGAACCACACAAGAACGACTATCGTTTTGCGGATATATTTTATATTTGAATGCTGCATTATTATTGCTTACTCTAAATACAATATCAAACGCTTCTTTACCTTCTTTGCTGAAAGAAAAAACAGCTTCATTAGCTTCATAATGTACATTGCTGTTTTTGATATTAGGAAGCTGATATTTTTCGTCAATTTTATTTTGAATTGGATTCGTTTTTAAAACTAATCCTGTTGTAAAATCACCAACATTGGTTTTTAGACCAAGCGGAGACTTTTCTAAAAACAATTTTTCATTGTACGAAAGGCTGTAAAAAGGCTGACCGTTAGAAACAAAAAGAGAAACTTTAAGTTTTCCATCAGGACTTTTTATAACTGATTGTGCGTTTAAGTTAAAAAAACTAAACGCACATAAAAACAAAACATATTTAAAACTCATAATTCGCTGTAGATTCATTACTTTTTTTTATTTATAAAGAAATTCAAGAAACAATTCAATTTATTTAACAACCAATTTAGTACTTTTTAAGTCTTTAGCACTAGAACTAGTTCCATAATATACTTCATATTCACCATTTATTATATTTATTCCTCCGGTTTTAGCATCATAAAACTCAAATGAAGAAGCAGGTAAACTGATCATAACATTTAGCTTTTCGCCTGCTTTTAGATCAATTCTTTTAAAAGCTTCTAATGTTTTTTATTTTGAATTATAGATTTTGCTAATCATTTATTTTTCAATTTTATTGTCAATATGGAAATAATCAAAATCAACATAACCACCTAAATCTCTCTCTGCATAATTAAAAAGTCCAAATCGATAACCCATAAAATGAGGAAGTGTATAAGGCAACTTTATGGTGTTTCCTATACTAATCCATTTTTTGCCGTCGAGACTATAGTAAAATTTGCCTAAATCGGCTTTGTCTTTAAAATTGCATGCTGCTTTAAAATAGATTTTATTTCCTGAAAAAGGAACGCTTTTAATTTCTTTTGAAATACCGTCTACAGTTTCAATCATGACAATTCTTTTTGATCCGTTTTCGGATTTTACGCCAACCAAACCAAAATCTTTTTGCAATAAAGAAAGTCCGGCAAAATCACCATCTTTCATTTTAGATACTTCCAACAAAGTAGTTCCTGAACATTCTGGCCCAAAAGTTCTTTGTGTCAGCGTATTTTTAGCCTGAGTAAAAGTGTTTGTTATTGATGCTGTTTTTAATCGTAAATATCCTTGTCTTTCTTTAACCGACCATAATGAATTATCAGGATTGTGATTCCATTGCCAAACTAAGGGTAAATCTTTGTCTCCTTTTTTTCGGCTGAAATCATCAGAATTTACAATTCCCGGAATTAATCCTTTACTTTCTGGTAAATCTAAGTATTGTGGTACTTTATTGTTTTCGCCCAGAATTGGCCAGCCGTCCACCCATTTCACGGGAACAAAATACGGAATACGTCCTACGCCTCCATAATCTCTAAATAAATACGAAAACCATTTTCCGTCAGGAGTATCAATTAAGCCGCCTTGCGCAACACCTAAATCCTGCAAACCAATTTTCCCTTCCCAAGGACCTGTAATTTTATCGGCTCTGTGAATCACTACGGTGCGCATTCCGTCTTTTGGCCAAACGATATTAAAGAGATAATATTTGCCCTTAATTTTATATAATTGCGAACCTTCTGCGCCAAGCATAATATTATTTCCTGCTGGACTGCTCGCATTTTCTATCAAAACCTGATTTAATCCGTCTTCTTTTATTCCTGATAAATCAGATTTTAATTCTTTGATAAAAAGCTTACCATTTCCGTACACGATATAAACCCTGCCATTGTCATCAAATAAAATACTGTGATCGTGATATGCGGGACTAAAACTAATTTCTTTCCAAGTTCCTTTTTCAATATTTTTTGTGGTGTATATGTAAGTCTTTCCGGTTGTCTGCGCAAAAGTGGTCACATAAAATGTATTGTTATGAAATCTAATATTACTTGCCCAGGAACCTCGACCATAGTTATTTTTACCATTATAGAGATTTAGTTCATCTGTATTTCCAAGACTATTTGAGGCATAGTTTATTATTTTCCAGTTAATCAAATCTTTTGATTTCATGATTGGAACGCCCGGACTCATGTGCATCGTGGTACTGCTCATATAATAATCATTGCCAACTCTAATGATTGACAAATCCGGAACATCGGCGAAAATTACGGGATTCTGTGCTTTGTTTTTCTGAGCATGAGATCCGGTTATGATTAAAAAAATCGCTAATAGATTATATATTATTTTCATAATTCTTAGTTCTAATTTTTTTAGTTTGAATCAATTAAAAAAGTATAAATTTTACCCTTTTCAGTTTTTACATCATATAAATAAGTCTGCGGAATAGTTAAAGCTTTTATATTGGATTCTTTGGAGATAAGAGGTTTAGCAGTTTCATTTAACTGATAAAAAGGATTGCCGTTTTCTCCAGAAGCTGTTTTAAAGTTTTTAGGATCTTTTGCAATAATTTTATTTCCGGTTCTCAATCTAAGATTTCCTCCAAGATTTGACTTAATATTTACAGCGATTAGTTTTCCTTTTTCCCATTTCATATCCATAATTTCAAAGCCTCCGCGGGCCTTTAAACCTGTTATTTCTCCATATTCTTTTAATGCATCGGGAAGAGCAGGAAGTAAATGAACCGCACCATCAGAACTTTGCAGAAGCATTTCTGTTATTCCGGATGTACAGCCAAAATTTCCATCAATCTGAAATGGCGGATGTGCATCAAAAAGATTATTATAAGTTCCGCCACCGTCTTTATTGACACCAAGTGGCGTTAATTGATTCTGAATTAAACTATAAGCGTGATTGCCATCCTGCATTTTTGCCCACCAATTGACTTTCCATCCCATGCTCCATCCTGTAGATACATCTCCTCTTTGAAGCAAGGTATTTTTTGCTGCTGCAAAAAGTTCCGGCGTTCTGTAAGCCGAAATTTGATTCGAAGGATATAAGCCATATAAATGCGAAATATGACGATGATTGTCTTTTGGATCATCAATATCATCCAGCCATTCCTGAATTTGATTGTATTTCCCGATCTGCATTGGCGGAAGCATTTTTCTCAATACTTTTAAACTATCTCCATATTCTTTGTCTTTTCCCAGTATTTCTGATGCTCTGATAACGGTGCTAAAAACATCAAAAACAATTTGATTATCCATTGTAGAACCCGCTGTTATTGTTGAACCCTGATGTGCTTGTGGAGCATTTTCGGGAGAGTTTCCCGGTGCAACTACCAGCCATCCATTTGCCGGATCTTTTACTAGAAAATCCGAATAAAAATCGGCAGCACCTTTAAGCACTTCATAAACTGATTCAAGATATTTTTTGTCTCCGTTATATAGATAATGTTCCCATAAATGCTGGCTTAACCAACCTCCGCCTGCGTTCCAAACTCCCCATGTTGCGCCGTCAACAGCTCCGTTAATTCTCCATATATCTGTATTATGATGTACCATCCAACCGCGTGCGCCATACATTACTTTTGCTGTTTCTTTTCCTGTGTCTGCGAGTTCTCGAATCATTTTTAGCAAAGGCTCGTGCATTTCAGATAAATTTGTTTTCTCGGCTGGCCAATAATTCATTTCTGTATTTATATTGATCGTGTATTTACTATCCCAGGCAGGATTCATACTGTGATTCCAAATGCCCTGAAGATTGGCTGTCTGACCGCCGGGCTGTGAAGATGAAATCAATAAATATCTACCATATTGATAATATAAAGTCACAAAAGAAGGATCTGCCGTATTTCTGAAATTAGCCAGTCTTTCGTCTGTTGGCAGCTTGGAAGCTTCTGTTCTGCCCAAATCAAGTTGTACTCTTTTGAAATATTTTTGGTAATATTCCAAATGAGCTTTCTTCATTTTATCATAATTCTTATCGAATGCTTTATCCAAAAAAAACTTTGCAATTTCTTTTTCCTGCCCTGAAATATCATTATAATTAATAAAATTCGTAGCAATAGAAACGAAAATGAGAACTGAATCTGCTTTATCAATTTGTATTGAATTATCGACCGCTTTTATGTTTCCTCCAATAACTTTAAATCTGGCAAGTGCATTAAAATTTACCTTTCCTTCAACACCTTCATGATCGCTGGAAGTTCCGCTTAGCGAAAGTTCATTACTATTTAATAAAGTAATTAATTGTTTTTTATGCTCCGAATTGAAACTTGCTTTAAAGGATAACTTCCCCGGTTTATCTGCCGAAAGTTTTATAACCAAAACGCGATCCGGAAAAGACATAAATGCTTCTCTCGTATAAGTAATTCCATCGACGGTGTAAACTGTTTTTGTAACTGCTTTTTCAATATCGAGTTCGCGATAATAATTGATATAATTTTGATGATTTGAGAAGTCCAACTGTAAATTCCCAACAGGCTGAAACATTTGTCCTTGCGACTTTTTACTAATTATATTTTCATTGGTTAATTGTTCCGCTTTTTTATATTCTCCCTGAAAAATAAGTTTTCTGATTTCGCTCAGGGCATCTTTTGCTTTAGGATTATCGTTTCTGTTCGGACTTCCGCTCCATAAAGTGCCTTCATTTAATTGAAAGACTTCTTTTTCGACATCACCATAAACCATAGCTCCCATAAATCCATTTCCAATTGGTAATGCATTTTCCCAAACGCTATTAGATGGAGTTTTATACCAAAGTTTTAGATCATTTGCTTCTTGTGCAGCTAATGAAATCCCTAAAAACAGTAATATGGTAATTAAATATTTTTTCATGTTTATTCTAATTGAATTATATGTTTGTCCACAACAATTCCTAATTTTTTTTGCCACGAATTACACTAATTAGCACTAATTTTAAAAAATCTGAACAAATCTGTTTGATTCGTCTAATCCGTGGACTCTTTTCCTATAAGTATCATTATCGAGAAGCAAAAATTATCATTAAAAACCATCTCCAGAGATTCTCTCACTTTCCGGCGCACCGAGATAAGACGGTTTTAATCCGCCCGTGTTTATTAAAATCTTCTCGAGAACAATTCCGGGATCTAAAACTCGGAAACGTAAGATGTGTCTTCCTGCTTTCAAAATTTGATGTGCCGTTACCGAATGTATGATATGTTCTGCCTGCCATTTTCCTAATTCACCACGGTATTTTCCGTTAAAATTTGCAAGCTGTGGATTTTCATCATCAAAAGAAACTTCATAACGTAGCCCTTTGTTACTGTTGAAATTAAGCGTAGGCGCTAATAGTAATTCAACATTAAAGTTTCCTGCTGAAGCAAAATCAATTTCATATTCTACGAAAATATTCTCCTGTTTATCAGGATAAAGGTTTTGCGGAAATGTAGTAATACCACTTTTTGTTTTTCCAAAATCAGGAATCACTTCCCAATGTATTCTTTCTGAATTATTTGCTTTAGAAAAATGTTCTGCCTCGATAGCAACATAACCATCTTTTTCAACAAATACCTTTCGTGTTATCTTCTCAGATTCCGTAACATATTTTACATCAGGCAAAATGTTTTTGGGAGAATCATTCCAGTTTTTGTAACCAATACGCATTTGATCCATTATATGAGACCATTTCCCGCCGGCAATTTCATTATTGTATTTGTTTTGAAGTACCGAATCCCGAGCGAACTTTGCCTTCACTATATCTGCATAATAATTGGCTTCAATGTCTTTTTGTTCGAAAAGTTTTTTGTTCTGAGCTTGTGCAAAATACATTTCGTAAAGATTGCTGCAAGCGTCAATAGGATATAAAACGAGCTGAAAATAAGCATCTTTATATTCCTCAGGTAAATCATTGTAAACTCTATAAGCATCAAGTGCCAAATTCTTGTAATCATTCACAACAGTTTGAAATTCATTGTAGTTTCCAAGACTATACGTTTGGCTGTCGAGCATTTCGGGTGTTACGCGACGGTTGAATTTTGGATACCTATTTAGAAACCCTGCAATCTCTTTTGAATGTTTTTTGCCAAATTGTTCAGCAGCCCAATTCTCGGTAAATTCAAATAGATTCTGCGCATTAAATTTCTTGGGATTCCATGCCATATCCAGAAAAAAACTGATTGGAAACTCCATTGGTTTTAGATCTCCAACATTAACAATCCAGACTTTATCGACACCATGTTCATAGCTTAGATTCATTTGTTCCCAAACTCTTTGTATCGGACTTATATTAATCCATTTTGAGTTTCTTGGACCGCCAACATAATCAAAGTGATAATACATTCCGTAACCACCTTTATGCAATGGTTTAGTGAGATTAGGAAGTTTTCGAACATTGCCCCAGTTATCATCACAAAACAATAAAATCACATCGTCCGGCACTCGCATTCCCTGATCATAATAATCCTGAACTTCTTTGTATAAAGCCCAAACCTGAGGCGTTTTAGACGGAATTTGCCCTGTTTCCTGTGAAATAATTCGGCGTTGTTCTTTTACAATATTCTCGAGCAGACTTATATTAGTTCCTTGGCTCATTGCTTCGTCACCGTCTCCGCGCATTCCAATGGTTACTAATTTTTCCCAGTTTTTACTTCGGGCAATACCGGTTTTCCAAAATTCATCTAAAACGGTTTTATTTTTGGAGTAATCCCAAATATTTGGAAGGTTATTTTTTTTAATATACCGATGCCAATCTGTTTGAGCCAAAGCCATTGGTTCATGGTGAGATGTTCCCATTATAATGCCCATTTCATTTGCAAGTGGTCCGCTGGCGGGATCATCATCATAAAAAGCACTTCCCCACATTGCAGGCCAGATATAATTGGATTTTAAACGAAGTAATAATTCGAAAACCTTCTCATAAAACTTGCTGTTAAATCCTCCGAAGGTCTTTTTTGCCCATCCGCTTAATGCTGGTGCTTCATCATTCAAAAAGATTCCTCTGTATTTTACGGCAGGTTCTCCATCTGTGTAAGTTCCTTTTATAAAACAAAGATTTTCACTGTGTTTTACCGGAACATCTGCCCAATAATACCACGGTGAAACTCCTATTTGCCTCGATAATTCATAAATCCCGTAAATTGTTCCTCGTTTGTCACTGCCTGCAATTACAATGGCTTCTTGAACTCCTTTGAATGGATTTTTAACATTCTGAATAATAAATTTTTCATTTTTCCCTTTCAGCTCTTTTCCATCAATTTTCTTTTGCTTTATTAAATCGTCAATCACTGAATTACCTATCATTCCAATTATAATAAGTGCCGAAGTATTAGCGGGACTTTGATTAAAAACGACAGGTTTTGCACTGGTAACTTTCTCAAAGTCTGATTGCAGATTGTATACGGCACGCATAATACCGGCATCTAATGTGGCATTTATAAGAAAAGAAGGCGTTATTGATTTATCTGCCAGAACCAAAACATTAGAACTTTTTTCATGTATTATGAAAGGTTCTGCTGCTTTTAAAGGACTATAAAGACAGATAATCAATACGCTAATATATGTTGAAAGTCTTTTCATTCTGTTTTTCTTAGTTATGTGAATCAAGGGTTGGATATACAACTTTTTGGTTTTCAACGGAGACCTAACAGGTTTTAAAAACCTGTTAGGTCTAATCAGCAGAATTACAGTATTTTATTTCAACCCTTGATTTGCATTAGTTAAAAATTACTTTTCAACAGTGAAGGTTGAAATACTATATTTTTGAAAAACCGAAGGATCGACATCTTTAAATAAAAACTGTGAAAACATATACAAACCGTTTTTCCAAACTTTAAAGTCATGTACTCCGGGCTCGATATAGTAAATATGAGGCACATTATTTTTCGATAAATAATCGTGTGTTCGTGAGCTGTTTTCTATAAGCCAGTCTTTGTCGCCACAAGAAATCCAAAGCAGTTTGAGTTTCTTTTTTGCCTCTTCGGGTTTAGGCAATAATTCTTCTCCAGGCTTAGTATTAGGCGCAGCCGAAAAAGCTCCTACCCACGCAAACGTATCTAAATTCCCTAATCCGAAATTTAAAGACTGTCCGCCACCCATAGATAAACCGGCAATTCCACGATGTTCTCTGTCTTTTAAAACCGGGTATTTTTTTTCGATAAATGGAATTAAATCATTTAGAAGATCTTTTTCAAAAACACTGAACGCCTTTACTTTATCAGCAGCCATGATATCACCGCTTGCACTGTCATCTTTCATTGCTCTTCCGTTTGGCATTACTACAATCATGGGTTCCAGCTTTCCTTCTGCATAAAGATTATCTAATATTACATTTGGATTTCCACCATTCAACCATTCTTTCTCGTCTCCTCCTATTCCATGAAGAAGATATAAAACTGGATATTTTTTGTTTTTATTAAATCCCGGAGGCGTATAAATTGTTGCTTTTCTGGTTGAACCTACGGTTTTAGATTCGTAACTAATTGTTTCGATTTTTCCTTGTTTTGCATTTGGGTTAACCTCATCAAATCCAAGTGGCGCACGAACTATAAAAGGTTCTTTGCCATCAAATAATTGGTAACCTGAAAGCGATAACATTTTCTCTGCGTAACGTTTTCCTAATTCTCTGTAGCCATTAGCATTAAAGTGTAAAAAATCAGGTTCAACTGTGCATCCTTTTGACGAAATAACATAAGAATTTGGTATAACTTGAGGCAGTTTTGCAATAATTTTATTCATACTGCCACATTTGCCATTCTGATCTTCATTTACGGTTTCTCCGGAAAGTAACGGGACTTTTTTGGGATCGAGATTTAGCTCTTTTATTAAATTATCATATACAATTTTTACTTTTTGAGGCCAAAGTGTATCGCCTGTATTGGATTCTCCCTGATGAAGTAAAATACCTTTTATAACTCCTTTTTTCTGAGCAATTTTTGCCATTTCTACCAATCTTCCATATGGATTTCCGTCGTATTGGTTTACTATGTTTTTTAGCCAATCCGGAGAATCTGCTACATAACTTTCGAAATTATTTTTATCGAAAAGTTCTATTTTACAGCCTCCAACAGCAACATTTATAACGCCAACTTTTATTTTCTCCGGAAGATTTGATATCATAGTTCTTCCAAAATAATCCACGGGAGTTAATCCTGTTGTACATCTGCACAATGGCGGAACAGCGGTGTACCATTTTCCTTTTTCACGTCCCAATTCCGGACAATCGACTGCGGCTAAAACCTGAAAACGCGGATTTACATCTGTATTATCCTGAGGTTCTATTTTGGCATAACCTTCCATATTGGATTGTCCTAAACTCAAATAAACATGAAAATTTGGATCTTGTGAATATCCTTTTTCCGCTATTAAAAATAGAACTGCAAATATTGAAAACCTGATTATTGATTTCATTTTATACTTTAGTTAAAATTTATAATTAAAATTTCTGATTCTTGAAATGCGTATTATTTAACTCCTAAATTCTATTTTGATTTCCAAATTAAAACTGTGCGCTAAATATTTTTTCACGCAGATTGAGCAGATTTTTATTTTATGATCTTTTTAATCTGTGCTTTTATTTGAAAAACACATCTACTTAAATAAATTAAAGTCAACTGCTTCTCCCATTCTCTGATATCCTTTTTCATTTGGATGCAAAAAATCGCCGTCGTGCATGTCTGATAAAATAGTTTTAGAACCAATGCCTGAAGCCATTTCTTTATCAAAATCAATTACGGCATCAAAATTACCTTTGGCACGAATCCATTCGTTTACAATATCTCTTGCTTGTTGTTTGTACGGTGCATCATAAAAGGATTTTTCAAATGGCAGAATTGTACCACCAAATACTTTTATTCCTTTTGCATGGGCTTTATCAATCATTATTTTATAACCGTCAATAATTTCTTTTGCTGTAAGAGATGCATCTTCTGCTTTTTTAATACCACCAATATCATTTATTCCTTCCAAAATAATAAGCCATTTAGTTCCTTTTTGAGAAAGAACATCTCTGTCAAAACGACTTAAGGCTGTTGGTCCTAAACCTCCCCTAACAACACAATTTCCTCCAATTCCTAAATTTAAAACTCCAATATGTGCGGTACTTTTATTGGCATTTAAACGTGTTGCTAAAATATCTGTCCATCGATTCTGTTTATTTGTTCCTGATCCACGACCATCAATGATTGAATTTCCTAAACAAACGATATTACTCTCATTTTTAGTCGAACGAATATCAACTCCCATAATAGAATACCAATGATCTGTTTTTATCGCTCCTGCGAAAGACGCATTATTGATCTGATCTCCTTCTAAAATATAAGAAGTCGTTCGAGAACCGGGATGTCCGGTTACTTTTGTTGAGACTTCTCCATAATGAATCGTAATCGCTAAAAGCTGTCCCGTCTTCAATTCAAAATCAAAAGCATCTGAATATACTTCTTCATTTGGTCCTAATATTACTTGCGAATTGCCATTAAAACTCAATATTTTCTGCGTTTTTGCATCTACAGTCGGAGCTTCTATAACATTGGCAACACTTACTGATTTCAGAACCGTGGGCTGATCGCTAAACACATTAGAAAAACGAAGTCTGATTTGTTTACCTCCCAACGATACTTTAATAATCTGACGAAGTGTATTTTCTGCAAGTCCCGGTGAGGGCGGCATATTATTGGGTTCAACAAGCATTTGAGCTGTTGCCCAAGTACCTGTCCAATTTTGATGATCTTTTTTCTCTACTGTTTTAATTGATGCTTTATTAGAAATGCATCCTGCAATTAAAATTAGTAGCGCAAAAAATATAATGCATTTAATAGACTTTGTTTTTACGTTCATTTTATTGAAAATTATAAATACATTTTTGTCTTTTTTGAATAAAACTTTGCGACTTTGCGTCTTTGCGTGCAAATTTCTCGCTGTTGAGAAAGAAGCTTTAATTATTTAATCTCGCAAAGTCGCAGAATCGCAAAGTCTATTTAATTCAAATTAGAAACCAACTCCTTTTATTATTAAGGACGAGCATCATTTGCAGAAGTAGCATATAAACCTACCAATGCTCCGGTAAAACCTCCGGCAACATTTGTAGAAAGAATATCTCCTGAAACTTTTTGTCCTAAATTTTCAAAATCTACGCCATTTACAGCGTAACTAAATTCATAACTATCGCCTGTTGCCTTTACCTGTAAACGAAGTAAATTTGTTACTTTGATTTTAGAACTTGCTATAATTTTTGACTGTCCTTTTTCTGTTCTTTCTAATAAAACAAACGTATCATTTCCTTTTTTTGTGATTCCAAAAACATAATTAAAACGCTCGTTCTGAAGACAAACAATCCCTGCTAAATCCTTTTCTGATTGTGGCTTATAATCAAGTGTTGTTGCAAATGAAAATGTATTATGTTGTTGTCTGTAAAAAAGCGTCGAAGTTGGTTTAACTTCTTTTATGTTTACTTCAAATGGCGTGATTTCTAAGCCTTTTTTGCTTAATGAAATAAAATTTTCGCGTGGACCTCTTAATCCGATCCATCTGAAATCTAATTTTTTAGAAGTAAAATTTTCGGTAAAAGTGAAATTCCCATTAGGAAAAAAACCATCTTTTCCTGTATTATTTGTAACTCCATCAGGCATTTTTAATTTTGGCTGCATTGGAACTAATCCGTTTTCAAAAACAGGAAATTCACCTGACCAATCTACAGGCAATATAAAAGTCTCTCTTCCTATGTTTACTCGATCTTCATTGTTAGGACGAATTCCTAAGAAAACTCCATAGTATTTATTATTCGGTCCCTGAACTAAATCAGCGTGACCTGCCCAATCAACTTTATCTTTTCTATCTTTTGGAAAATAACGTTGCGTTAGAATTGGATTATTTGATGATGGTTTGAAAGGACCTTTCGGATTATCGCTAATAAAAATAACTTCGCTGTGGTTTCCTCCTGTTCCACCTTCGGCACACATTAAATAATATTTCCCATTTTTTTTATATAAATGTGGCGCTTCAATCCAGATTGGTCTTTTCGAAAGATCTACACCTCCGTCGACGATAATTTTATCTGTACCCGGAATTACCTTATCTGTATTGGTATCATATTCCCAAACTTTAATTACACGATGTCCTTCGTACAACTCTTTTCCTTTATCAGGCGCATCATTATGAACGATATAACCTTTACCGTTCTCATCAAAAAATATGGAAGGATCGATTCCGCCAAAATCTAGTTTGATAGGACTTCCCCATCCTTTCATTGGATCTTTTGTTTTTACAATAATGTTTCCAAGACCGCCGGAAAATGCGGTAACAATCATATAAAAAGTATCATTATGCGGATTATAAGTAATTCCAGGAGCATAAACACCCGCACTGATTCCTGTATCATGCGGATTAAATTCTGATACGTTATTTAAAATACCTCCCAAATCTGTCCAATTGACTAAATCTTTAGAATGAAAAATTGGCACACCGGGAAACATCGCAAATGAAGAACATACCATATAATAATCATCTCCCTTTTTGGTAATCGCAGGATCGGGATAACATCCCTGTAAAATTGGTGTATAAAATTCGTCTGGTTTTAATGGATTGTTTTTATAAATCTGATCATCTCCGTTGTAAACGACATTGGAAAAAACAGGACCTTTTTTACTTTTCTTTTTAATAATAGTATCGTTTGTGGCTATTGCTTTAAAAGAAAAAAGAAACAATAATGGTAATAAATAAAATATTATTCGGTGCTTCATTTGTACTGATTAATTATTAGTAACATCTCCTTGAAAATGTTAGGTTACTTTAAAAAATTTAATTTGAAATATGTCGGATTCTGTATTTGATGTTTCATTGTTTATCAAAATACTTCCTATCCAAAAGTGAGTTTACAATTTAAAAGCCGAGGGATAATCCTCGGCTTTAACTAAAGCAAACTTAAATAACCAACTTATAAAGTTATTCTGTAAAATCAACACTTATAACTACGGTTAAATTTGCTTTTAGCACCAAGATTAATATCTAGGATTTTGATAAGCAGATTTGTCTGCTTGTAATAAGTTTATCATAAAATTGGTTTAGAGCGTTAGAAGTTTGGTTTGGCTTAATAGATAAGTGTATTTATTACAAATATAGAAAAAACAACTAATACACAATCGGTTGTTTGATATTTTTTTTCAAGAATTGATAAAAAATTGTTAGATAAAAAACAGTCTGTTTAATTAAAATGCCAAAATAATATATACTCTATGTTTTAGTGCTTGATTTCAATTCTAACTTTAGTACTATTACAGCATTCTCAACATTTAATTAAAAGAAAATTACAAGACAACTGGTTGTTGATAAAACAGAAAAAACTCCTTTCAAATTAAATCCAAAAAGAGTTTTCGTAATGATATAAATCAATAAGTTTTGATTTATTAAATAGGTAAAAGAAACTTATAATTTCATTTTTTTTGCATCTTCAATAAATTGATTAAGCCCTATATCGGTCAATGGATGTTTCAATAATCCTTTTATCGCAGAAAGAGGTCCGGTCATAACATCTGAACCCACTTTTGCACAGTTTACAACATGCATTGTATGTCTTATTGAAGCCGAGAGAATCTGAGTTTTATAATCGTAGTTATCATAAATTTCTCTGATTTCTGCAATTAAATGCATTCCATCAGTCGAAATATCATCTAATCTTCCTAAAAACGGAGAAACATAGGTCGCACCGGCTTTTGCTGCTAATAATGCCTGTCCGGCAGAAAAGACCAATGTAACATTGGTTCTGATTCCTTTTGACGAAAAATATTTACAAGCTTTTACACCATCAGCAATCATAGGCAATTTCACCACAATCTGCGGATGCAGCCCGGCAAGTTCTTCACCTTCTCTGATCATTCCGTCAAAATCTGTCGAGATTACTTCGGCAGAAACATCTCCGTCAACAATGTTACAAATATCAAGATAGCGCTTTAGGATATTGTCTTTTCCGGTAATTCCTTCTTTAGCCATTAAAGACGGATTGGTTGTTACGCCATCGAGAACACCCAAGGATTGTGCTTCTTTAATGTCTTCAAGATTGGCAGTATCAATAAAAAATTTCATAGTTTTTTTGGTTTGAGTTTGGTTAGTTCGTTTTAATCTTATTTCTTAAACAGTAGACCTAACAGGTTTTAAAAACCTGTTAGGTCTTTCTATATGAATTTACCAATTAAATATATTGGTTAATAATATTTTCAAACAATTCCTGCTTACCACTTTGAAGTGTTAATTCTCCGTTTTGGTTTGCGATATCGTATAAATCTTTAAGGTTTAATTTTCCGTTTTCGAAATCTTTACCTTTTCCAGAATCGAACGAACTGTATCTTTCTGTTCTTAATTTTTCATAAGGAGAAGAGCTAATAATTTTATCTGCAGTCAGCAACGCTCTTGCAAAAGTATCAGCACCGCCAATGTGCGCTAAGAAAACATCTTCGATATCTGTAGAATTTCTTCTGATTTTTGCATCAAAGTTCACTCCTCCGCCTTGTAATCCGCCAGCTTTTAAGAATACCAACATTGCTTCTGTAGTTTCCTGAATGTTGTTTGGAAATTGATCTGTATCCCACCCATTTTGATAATCTCCTCTATTGGCATCAATACTTCCTAACATTCCGGCTTTTGCAGCAACTTCCAGTTCATGCTGAAAAGTATGCTGTGCCAAGGTTGCGTGATTTACTTCGATATTGATTTTGAAATCTTTATCTAAACCATATTCTTTTAAGAATCCAATTGCAGTTGCCGAGTCAAAGTCGTATTGGTGTTTAGATGGCTCCATTGGTTTTGGCTCGATAAAAAACGTTCCTTTAAAACCTTGCGCTCTTGCATAATCTCTGGACATTGTTAAGAACTGCGCCATGTGGTCTAATTCTCTTCCCATATCTGTATTCAATAAAGACATATATCCTTCTCTACCTCCCCAGAATACGTAGTTTTCTCCATCTAAAGCGATAGTGGCATCCAAAGCTAATTTTACTTGTCCTCCGGCTCTTGCCACAACATTAAAATCAGGATTTGTAGCGGCTCCATTCATAAATCTTGGATTTGAGAAACAGTTTGAAGTTCCCCAAAGCAATTTAATTCCAGAAGCTGCTTTTTTCTCTTTTAGGTATTCTGTAATTGCCGCCAAACGTCTTTCTGATTCAGCAAATGTTGGTCCTTCGGCAATTAAATCATAATCGTGAAAACAGAAATAATCAAATCCCATTTTGCTGATAAATTCAAAAGCAGCATCTGCTTTATCTTTTGCCGCCTGAACTGCATCTGTAGCCTGATCCCAAGCAAAACTCTGAGTTCCTGGTCCAAACGGATCGCTTCCTTGTCCGCAGAATGTATGCCAGTACGCGATTGCAAATCTAAAATGCTCGCGCATTGTTTTTCCAGCTACAATTTGGTCTGGATTGTAATATTTAAATGCTAATGGATTATCTGATTCCTTTCCCTCAAATTTAATTTGTCCAATGCCTTTGTAGTATTCTTTATCTCCTAAAACTATCATTTGATTCTTTATTTAGTTGTTAATATTAATTCTAATTCTTGTTTCCATTTTTGATATGCCGTTTCATAAGGTTCTCTATTTTTCAATGGTAAAAATGTCATAACGTGATCATTGGTCGTAATACTTGAACCAAATTTGTTATAATCACCATCTTCTAAACCTACAGCTCTTGCTGCTCCAACTGCTCCGGTTGTATTATAAATCTCGATTTCGTGACCAATTAAAGTCGCAACGGTGTTTGAGAAAATTTCTGAGCGAAATAAATTGTCATTTCCTGCTCTAATGACATTAATTGCCGCATTATCATCTTTTAAACATTCCATTCCGTATACAAATGAAAAAGCGATTCCTTCTAAAGATGCTCTAAACAAATGAGCGCTGTTATGAATATTTAAATTGAGATTTAAAAAATGTGTTCCGATGTTTTTATTGTTGAACATACGCTCTGCACCATTCCCAAACGGAATCACAACAACACCATCAGACCCAATATCGATTTTTGAAGCTTTACGATTCATTGATTCGTAGGTTTCATCACCCATATTATTTCGAAGCCATCTGTATTGAATTCCTGCTCCGTTAATATTTAAAAGTTTACCAACTCGAGGCGTTTCTAATTCGTAATTAACATGTACAAAATTGTTTACTCTTGTGCTTTTTCCAGAATATATTTCGCTTACCGCGTAAAAAACTCCCGAAGTTCCGCCTGTTGCAGCCACTTCTCCCGGATTCAAAACATTTAAAGCCAAAGCATTATTAGGCTGATCGCCTGCTCTGTAAACTACCGGAATACCAACAGGAAGTCCGGATTCTTTTGAAGCTTTCTCTGTTAAAACACCTTGATTGGTAAAGTTTTCTACAATTTTTGGCGTCAGCGATTGATCGATTCCGTAGTAATCCAAAAGCCAGTCAGCTACTTTATTTTCTTTATAATCCCAAAGCATTCCTTCAGACAAACCGTTTTTGGTCGTGGTTACTTCGCCTATCAATTTCAAAGCGATGTAATCTCCCGGAAGCATATATTTATAAATTTTACTGTAAATTTCAGGTTCGTTTTCTTTCACCCATTTTAGTTTTGAAGCGGTGAAGTTTCCCGGAGAATTCAGCAAATGTTCCATGCATTTTTGTTCTCCAATTTCGGCGAAAGCCTTGTTTCCAATTTCAACCGCACGGCTGTCGCACCAAATAATAGAATTTCGAAGCGCATTTCCGGCTGCATCTACGATAACCAATCCGTGCATTTGGTAGGAAATTCCAATACCTTTAATTTTCGATGCATCTATATTGGCTTCCCGAATGGCTCTTTTAGTTGCTACACAAATGTGCTGCCACCAAATCTCCGGATCCTGCTCTGCCCAATCTGAATGCAGTGACAAAATTTCCATTTCGTTTTGAGGCTCATGCAAAACAATTACTTTTTTTCCCGTTTCAGCTTCTACCAAGGCAACCTTGACAGAAGAACTTCCAATATCATATCCTATATAATACATAACTTTATAATCATTCTAACCCTTTGGGCGTAATTCATAAATATTTTATTTCAACACATAGCCCCGAAGCTTAAACACAATATTTTCGTCTAGTTTGTCATTTCGACGGAGGAGAAATCACACATGAAACTCTACAATCAAAATCGCCAATCTTTATCGAATCCCGCGTGTGATTTCTCCTCCGTCGAAATGACAAAACCTCTGCGACTTTGCGAGAAATTCCTCTCCCGAAGCTTCGGGATCGAAATGACAAAATCTTCGATTTTATGTCTTTACTAGAGACTTATTCCATAAAAATTGATTTACAATAAAAATTGAAATCAACTGTTTTGTGAGCGAGCATTTCGTCCTTTTTTAAATTCAGACTATAAAATCTGGCTGCTCTGTGCGAAACATCCTGTTCTTTTTCATTGGAATCATTCACTAAGTCCATCTGAAATAACTTTCTTCTAAAATTGGGTTTGTTTATCTCGATGTTTAAAATTTCTTCATAAAGACGGATTACTTGTAGCAATGTGAACTTTTCCGGTAATAAATTAAATCCAATTGCACTGCTGCAAATATTTTTGCGCAATTCTTTTACACTATAATCTAAAATAGCTTTATGCTTATCATTCAAACCTGTAACTTCATGAATACTAATCCATTTTGCGTCATCTTTCAAGGTTTCATTCAGCATCTTTCCTCTTTTTACCAATGCATAATATCCAATTGAAATATCTTCCTGCAATGACGATTGAGACGAATAACCAAAAGCTTTTAGCTGTTTTAAAAAAAACTGATTACTGCCAATATATCGCTCCAAAATATTTTGAGCCGTACTTGACATCGTTTCGTTTTTCTTTATATAATCATTGGCCAGTCTCCAAGTTATATTTGCTTGATTTTCTTTTTGTTTTACCAGTAAAACTTTCAGGCTATCATCTTCAAAATTGAAAATAACACAATCAATTTCTACTATATTTCCGCTAGTTTGTCTGGCGGTTTTTCTAACTTTTTCATCCCCTTTTTCCATAGAAAATAAAATTTAACCCATTAATTTTTCGTCAGCTTTAATCAGTTGCTGTTTTAATATTGTAAGGATCTATTGTAACGATTGAACCATCTTCGAGATACTCTATTTTTGTCACTTTCATGCTTCGCAAATGTGTTATTCCTTTTGACAAACTTGAATCATGATAAAACAAGTACCAGTCTTCATCAACTTTACAAATAGAATGATGTGAAGTCCAGCCTACAACAGGATTCAGGATTTTGCCCTGATAGGTAAATGGCCCATATGGATTATCGCCTATTGCGTAACAAATAAAATGAGTATCGCCGGTAGAATATGAGAAATAATATTTTCCGTTATATTTATGAACCCAAGAGGCTTCAAAAAAACGTCTGTCATTATCTCCGGCTAATAAGATTTCCCCCTTTTCATCTAAAATTTTTATCTCTTTCGGATCTTCAGCAAGTTCTAACATATCATCAGTTAGTAAAGCTACAATTGGTCCTAAAGCGGGTTCATTACCAAGTGGTTCTTCATGATTCTGATCGTAAGTATTGTTTCGGTATTTCTGAAGTTGTCCTCCCCAAATACCTCCAAAATAAATATAATGTTTCCCGTCTGTATCTTCAAAAACGGCAGGATCAATACTATAACTTCCTTTAATGGCTTCAGGTTGTGGTAAAAATGGACCAACAGGAGAATCGCTTACAGCAACTCCAATCTGAAAGATTCCATTTGGACGTTTGGCCGGGAAATACAAATAATATTTCCCGTTTTTAGTGGCTGCATCAGGAGCCCACATTTGTTTTTCTGCCCAAGCCACATCATTTACATGCAAGGCTACACCATTATCTACAGCTTCAGAATTGATGTTTTCCATTGAAAACACATGATAATCTTCCATACCAAAATGATCTCCATTATCATTAAAAGGAATACCGGCATCTATATCATGCGAAGGATAAATATAAATCTTACCATTAAATACGTGTGCCGATGGATCGGCGGTATAAATATGGGATACCAAGGGTTGCGAAATTGCTTTTTTATTAATTTGATCGAAATTAATTTCTTCAATACTATCTTCTGGCATTAGTCGTGTTTTTGTTTTATATAAAATAATTAAGTTCTCTTTTCTTTTAAATCTGCCTCTATTTGTACTTCCATATTTTTATCTATTTTGTAGAAAAATAATAGCACAACGCCTGTTAAAAAAGGGATTGCAGGAAAAATACTGACCAATAATTTGATTCCGTTTATAGCAAAATCAGTTTGGGTCAGGGAATTCGGTACGTAGTGAAAATAGCCCAAAAACAAGGTTGTCAAGGAACCTCCAATACTTAAACCTGCTTTTAAACCTACCATCATTGCCGAAAAAATAATTGCTGTAGCACGACGATTATTCAGCCACTCTGAATAATCAGCTACATCGGCAATCATTGCCCACAAAAGCGGAATTGTGATTCCGTAGAAAAATCCATGTAAAATCTGGGAGAAAAATATGAAGCCAATCGCTGTTGGCGGAAAGAAATAAAAGGCGAGAACAAATAAGGTCGAAATGAATAAAAACAAGCCGAATATATTTCTCTTGCCATATTTATCAGCCAGACTTTTCGACAAAGTAATTCCGAAGATCATAAAGATGATTCCGCCTGCATTAAATAATCCAAAACCAGCAGAAACGGGATCATTCCCAAAATGATTCAATCCTATTTTTGACAACGTATCTAAAATTGGCTGTATAAAAACTGCCAACTGTTCTTTATTGACATAATTTTCAAAATAGTACACATAAGAACCTCCTTTCATTGATAAAGTAATGAATACCAATGTTGTAAGACTTAACATAATCAACCACGGTTTGTTTTTCATTAAATCGCTTAGATCTTCTCGAACGCTTGATTTTTGTTCCGGTTTTGGAATAATGCGCTCTTTTGTTGTTAAAAATGTGATAAGCAACATGATAGTACCAATAATAGCCAAAACGGTCATTACTTTTTCAATCCCTATGGCTTTGTCTCCATTTCCGGCACTTTTAATAATTCCGAGCATAAAAACCTGAACGAAAAATTGTGCAAACATAACCGCCACAAAACGATACGACGACAGACTGTTTCTTTCTTTCATGTCGCCTGTAATTACTCCGCTTAAAGCGGAATAGGGCAAATTATTACTGGCATAAAAAAGTAGTAATAAAGTATAGGTTACAACGGCATAAATTACTTTTCCGTGATACGAGAAATTTGGTGTTGAAAAAGCCAACAATGCAATAATTCCCAGAGGTATCGCAGTTATTAAAATCCAAGGTCTGAATTTCCCCCATTTTGTAATAGTTCTGTCTGCCAGTACACCAATTATAGGATTAAAAACAAAAGCCGCCACTAATCCTACGACAAGCATAATAATGGAAGAATCCGTAGGCGATAATCCATAAATATCTGTATAAAAATACGCCAGGTACGTCATCAAAGTCTGGAAAACTAAATTTGCAGCAAGATCTCCTAAGCTATATCCGATTTTTTCTTTAATGGATAGTTTTTGTGAAATGTAATTCATTATTTATGTGGTTAATTTGGTTCGAAATCAGATTTTATTTCTCTCAGATTTCGTTTGGTTTTTTGGTTTCGTAAAACAAACAATTAATAAAACAATCGGTTGTGTAAAATTATATAAAAAAACAGAATTAGCAAGTTCACTTTGTATTATTTCATAATATAAAACAAAAAGCACATTCGGTTGTGTAATTTTCAATAAAGAAGTTTTTTAAGCGAAATTTTTATTGTTTTGTTTCTTTTAATTCAATTACACTGTTATACGCTTTTTTATGCTTTAAGTCTTTATCAAATAACAATGGGTAATTTGTTCTACCTTTTATAGGCCAGTCATTTAACCAGGATTGTCCATCATGAACTCCCCAAAATGTTACGCGGCTAATTTTATCTTTATGCTTCAAAAACAATTTAAAAATCGACGCATAACGATCCGCCAATTTAACCTGTACAGAATCCGGAAGAGATTTAGGATAAGGATTCATTTTTGCATTCGATTCAAAATTCTGATTTACATCTGCGCCATTCAAATTATGTGGATCTGGAAGTACAGAAATATCAAGTTCGGTAAAAGCGACTTTAACGCCAACGGCAGAATATTCCAAGATACTTTTCTCAATTTCTTCTAATGCCGGATGATTTAATTTCCAATGCGCCTGAATTCCCACACCATCAATTTTTCCTCCCGCTGCTTTAATCTTTTTTATTAAAGCAATATTTCCCGCTCTTTTTGCCGGCGCTTCATTATTATAATCGTTATAATACAAATCAACTTTTGGGTCAGCCGCTGCAGCCCATTTAAAAGCATCTACAAGATAGCTTTCTCCAAGCGTATTTAAAAATATCGATTTTCTTAAAGTTCCATCTTCGTTCAGCGCTTCATTGACCACATCCCAGGAATCAACTCTGCCTTTGTATTTTGAAACAATTGTCGTGATATGATCTTTCATAAAGGCTTTCATTTCTGTACTGTCTTTAATTTTTTGCATCCACGGCGCCAATTGGCTGTGCCAAATTAAAGTGTGACCATGAATAAACATCTTGTTTTTTTCGCCATAAGCAATAAATTTATCCGTCAGAGTAAAATCATATTTGTCTTTGAAAGGATGCACAAACATCGATTTCATGATATTTTCAGCCGTTATTGCATTAAATTCCTTTTTTATTAATGAATCTTCTTTGGCGTTTTTTTCTTCAATTTGATCTGCACTCAAAGCTGTTCCTATATAAAAATCATTTTTATAACTGTCTTTTAAAGAAACGGCACTTTTTTCTTTTTTCACATTACAGCTGCTTAAAATCACAAGGGACAAGAGCGGTAAATAGCGATTAATTAATCTCATTTTTTTTGGTTTAAGGTTAATAGTTAATTTTATTTTTGAGTTTTAAAATTTCAAAAAAATATTGTTTTAAAGTTTATCTGTTATGAAAGTTTATAAGCAATTCCCATCTCCAAGCCTCTTAGTTCCGCAAGACCTTTTAATCTTCCTGTTAAAGAATATCCGGGATAAGTTTCTTTTTCTTCGTCAACGGCATGCAAAAAACCGTGATCGGGACGCATTGGTAAACTTACTTTTCTGGAATTCATTAGTAAAAGAATTTTTTCTACAATACTTTCCATTTTTGCATCGCCTTTCAAATGCTCTGATTCTCTGAAAATAGTTTCGCTTTCGCGGAAGGTATTTCGAAGATGCAAAAAGTGAATCCTGTCTCCCCAATCGTCCATAATTCTTTCCAGATTATTTTTCGGATCTGCTCCTAACGAACCAGTGCAATAACATAATCCATTCGAATCTAGAGGAACCGCAAGCAATATTTGTTTAATATCTTCTTCGGTAGAAACAATTCTGGGCAAACCTAAAACCGAAAATGGCGGATCATCAGGATGTATCGCTAATTTAGAATCACATTCAGCAGCTACGGGAGCTACTTCTGATAAAAAATAAATCAGATTTTCTCTCAATTTTTCATTAGTAATTTCAGCGTAATTATCTAATAGTGACAGAATTTCTTCGGCTGTAAAGCTAGTTTTACTGCCCGGTAATCCTAATAACACATTTTTAAAAAGCAATTCTTTTTCTTCTTTAGACAGTTTATTCCCAAATTGCAATGCTTTTTCTTTTTCACTTTCAGAATAATCATTTTCTGAATTGGGTCTTTTTAATAAAAAAACATCGAAATAAGTAAAGGCATCCTGATTATACAACAATGCTTTGCTTCCGTCTTCATTGACAAAATTATGATCTGTTCGAACCCAGTCTAAAACTGGCATAAAATTATAAGTGATAATTTTAATACCACATGCTGAAAGATTTTTGATACTAATTTTATAGTTTTCAATGAATTGCAAATAATTTCCGGTAGCACGTTTTATTTCTTCATGAACAGGCAAACTTTCTACAACCAACCACTCTAATCCGTCTTCGATAATCATTTGCTTTCTTTCTCTAATATCATCGATTGTCCAGACTTCTCCAACAGGAATTTGATGCAAAGCCGTTGCAATTCCTGTGGCTCCGGCTTGCTTGATATCTTTTAAAGTGACGTTATCCTGAGGACCAAACCAGCGCATGGTTTGCTGCATTTTTATCATACTAAACTACTATTAGAATTATTTAAACATAGGACGCAGATGATACGGATTTACAAAAGTAAAACGCGGATTAAAGAGATTTTTTTTAATAGTAGATGAAAAATCCGTTTTTTTCCGTGTCTTCGCGATAGCGAATCCGTTTAATCCGCGTTCCTCTATAGGCAATTTAAGTTAGCAACTATTTACATCCAGCTAAAGCTGAACGCTATTCATTTATTCTTTTGATTTAAAAACCAATACTGTTTCCTCCATCAACTGGCAAAATGGTTCCGGTTGTATATTTTGATTCGCTCAAAGCGAAATAAAAAACGGCATCTGCAATATCTGATGGCTCTCCTAAAACACCCATCGGCGTTCTTGAAAGTACTTTGTTTTTTCTTTCCGGATCACTGTCCAAAGCTTTTGCTGACATTTTTGTTTTAATAAAACCCGGCGCGACACAGTTTACTCTGATTCCAAATGGAGCCAACTCTACCGCCATTGCACGAGTCATAGATTCTATCGCGCCTTTACTGGCAGAATATGCGATTACTTTCGGAATTCCGTATTGTGAAGCCATTGAACTAATATTAATAATACTTCCTCCTCCGTTTTCTTTCATGTTTTTTACAACGGCTTTACTAACTGCAAAAACGCTTAATAAATTGGTATGAATTATGGATAGAAAATCTTCATCGGTAACCTCTAAAAATTCCTTTTTCATGTTGACTCCTGCATTATTTACCAAAATATCAATCGGATTTTCTTTGGTCAGATTGTCAATCATTTCTGCAATTCCATCAATATTATTAAGATCAAAAAGTACAGGAATTGCATTTGGTCCAATTTCTTTGCAAGCGTCTTCTGTTTTTTCTTTTGTCCTTCCAATTATGTAGGTTTTGATTCCGTTATCACATAATTTTTTCGCTGTTGCAAAACCCAAACCCGAATTTCCTCCGGTTACAATTGCCGTTTTTGTGCTCATGTTTTTTAAAATATATTTATTGGACGCGGATTACACTGATTCGCTATCGCGAAAACGCTGATTTACACGGATTTTTTTTTATTTTTTTATTGGAAAAAATGCGTTTTTTCCGTGTCTTCACGATAGCGAATCTGTCTCATCTGCGTTACAATTACTCAATAATTCATTTACCTATCCATTTCCCGGTGCAAAAGGAAATTTTAATGATTCGAAATATTCCAAAGACTGTTTTGGTTTCTCTACTCCAACCGGTAATTCTTTACCCGAATATTGCTGAAAGTAAAGTAAACAAGCATCTCGCCACCATTTAGCTTCTTTGTACTGAATTTCTAACAACATTTCAACTTCTTTAAAACGTTCGTTGTCAACATATTTTATAGTTTTATCCCAGGTATTCTGCATTTCTTTCACCTGATTTACGCCTTCCTGATATTTTAAAGCCAGACCATTCCAAAGTGTTTGTCCATTTTTTAGTTTATAATCCCAGGAAACGTGATGAAACCACAATAAATCTTTCTCAGGGCAAGTTTCTAAATTCGAAAAAAGTTTTTCTATTTCCGGTGCGTATTGTGCTGTGGCATTAGTTCCTGTTTTAGAACGGTCGAAACCTATTCCGTTTTTATCCGCTTTGTGATAATACACGGGATTCCATTCCGGTCTTGATAAATTAGAAACCCACGGACCCGGACCATAATGATGTCCTGTATCCATAATGTGATGCAAACCCAAAGGCGTCATGTAATTTACAACTGCCTCTCTTGATTCAATCATCATCGCTTTAACCGGTTTTATGAAGTTTTCATCGTTCGAAAATGTACACCTCAGCCATTCATCAGCAATAGTTTCAGAGTCTAAATAAGGATTCCATGCCAGTCTTCCAAAGCCATACCAATTTGCTTGTGCAAAAGGATGTCCGGTCCAGTTTAGGTCATTTCCGATATTTGAAACACCTGCAATTCCGGTAAGTTTTGTGTGACTCAAAGAACCATCGACTACTTTGGCAACTGTAGTACCTTTTCCTTTTTGATACGTGTCAGATTCTAAAACTTCCTGAAATAATTTGGGCAAATAAACCAAATGAGTACTAAAACCCAGATATTCCTGTGTTATCTGAAACTCCATCATTAAAGGTGTTTTTGGCATCGCGCCAAACATGGGATGAAAAGGTTCGCGAGGCTGAAAATCGATTGGACCATTTTTTACCTGAACAATCACGTTTTCTCTAAATTTTCCGTCGTAAGGCACAAATTCGGCATAAGCTTGTTTTGCACGATCATTAACATCATGTTCTGAATACACAAATGCACGCCACATAATTATGCCACCAAAAGGCGCTACAGCATCAGCCAGCATATTGGCTCCATCAACGTGATCTCTTCCGTAATTTTGTGGTCCCGGCTGACCTTCTGAATTTGCTTTGACCAAAAAACCTCCAAAATCAGGAATTTCTTTGTAAATTTCAGCTGCTTTATTTTTCCACCATTTTATTACTTCAGCATCTTTTGGATCTGCAGTTTTTAAACCTCCAATTTCAATTGGTGCCGAAAATCTTGCCGTTAAATATACTTTTATTCCGTATGGTCGGAATACATTAGCCAAAGCTTGAACTTTCTCTAAATATTGAGGCGTTAAGATTAAGGCATTTGCATTTACATTGGTCAAAACAGTTCCGTTAATTCCAATTGATGCATTGGCTCTGGCGTAATCAATATAACGCTGATCTATAAAATCAGGTAATTTTTGCCAATTCCACAAAGAGAATCCGGCGTAACCACGTTCAACGGTTCTATCCAGATTATCCCAATGATTTAGAATTCTAATGTTTGTTTTTGGTGCATCAACAATATTTAATTTTTTAATCGACTTATTGGTTTGAATCAATCTTAAAAAATTATAAACGCCGTATAAAACTCCAATGTCTTTTTTACCGGTGATCAAAATGTGCTTTTTATTTTTTACGGAAATCGATTTAATTATAAAACCTTCTTCATTGATCTGATCAAAACTTCCAATTTCTTTTTGAATTTCTGAACCCAGCGATTCTTTCGAAGCAATAATAATCGTATTATCTCCCGCAGTTATTGGCTTATTTCCGAATTTCTTTCCTAACATCTCATTCAAACCTAATTGTAATTCAGCAAAGGCAATTTTTATAGTTTCAGAATTTCCTAAAGAAACAATATCCTGAATATTGGAAAGATATTCTGCTTTCAGATTATCATTAGTAATCTTATTGTATTGCAACCATAATTTATAATCTTTTTGAGCCGATACAGAACAGCAAACTGCAAAAAAAAGTAGAATCGATCTGAAAAAAGTCCTTTTTGTATGCGTCATTTTATTTGCTTTCTATCAATTTATCATTTTAAGTACAAATCACAAATTCTATTCAAAAACAACTTATTTAGCAAAAAAAGTGCTAAAAAAATATACTTTCAGAAAAAATACACAACTTGCAATCGGTTGCGCTAAAATACAAAAATATGGTAATAAAAAACTAAAAATCGATTTTTTTTAAATTTTAGATTATTTCACAAAGAGATTTAAATGATCGACGGTAAATTAAAATTGAGGTTTTATGGGTTTGCTATATAGTTTAAAAACTATATGCTTTAGGGGATTTAGCTTCTTCAACTGTTTTGACCACAAATTGCACAAATTTTCACAAATTAATTAGTGCAAATTTGTAGCTAATAAATATGTAGGCTTTGGACACTTTTAATGCATACTGATTTTACTCTAAAAAAAAATAACCTGTTAATACGCGTGTATTAACAGGTTATAGTATAGAACTAAAGTGCGTCTTAAATCCTTTTAGAGGATTCTCGTATGAGGACTTGTGTATTTAAAAATGTAATTTCTTTGGCATCTTCTTCCTTAGCCGATTTTAGATTTTTGATAATCAATTCGGCCGCAGCTTTACCCATTTTCTCAGCTGGATGTGTTATAGTAGAGATATTAGGCTCAATTATTTCAGAGATTGGATCATTGTTAAACCCTATTACCGCAAACTCTTCAGGTATTTTAACGCCTCTTTTTTTAGCGGTCTGCACTGCGCTTACAGCAAGAATATCTCCAGGAGCAAAAAGACCGTCCGGAGGAGGTTTTAAATCAAATAATTGATTGCAAGCCTTTACTCCATCTTCATAAAGCATTTTCTTTAGACTAATAATCAAACTATCGTCAACAGGCAAATCATGTTCTAATAAGGCATCGATATAACCTCTTTTTCGTTCATTATAAAGTGTACCAAATTCTGATCCTGCGGTTAAATGCGCTATTCTTTTACAGCCTTGTTCTATCAAATGCTTTGTTGCCTTGTAGCCTGCCAAATAATTATTGATTACAACACGAAAAGTATCGTAATCTCTGGGAACCCTGTCAACAAATACTAAGGGAATATTGTTGTTCGAAAATTGCTTAAAATGAGAAGTATCTTTGGTCTCCATTGCCAGCGAGCATATAACTCCACTTACTCTGTTGCTATATAAGGATTTAGCTAAATTTACTTCTGTCTCGTATGAATCATGCGATTGCATAATAATAACTGAATATTCAGATTTTTGAGCCGTAATTTCAATACCACTAATCAAAGAGGATAAAAAAGGCTGTGTTACTGTTGGTATTAAAATACCAATAGTTCTTGATTTATTTCCGCGCAAACCTGCCGCCAAAGTGTTAGGCACAAAACCCATTTCCTTGGCTGTCTGCTTTACTTTTTTGATTGTCTTTTCGCTGATAGTATGATGATCTTTTAAAGCTCTTGAAATTGTTGATGTCGCAAGATTAAGCTTCTCGGCAATATCATATATCGTTACATGTCTGTGTTCTTCCATCAATTATAATACTAATATCAGTAAATGTAATTATTTTAATGATATAACAACCCATTGTGTATGCATTTAGCGCATTGCAAACATTTAATATTAATTCGGTCCAGTCAATCTCAATTCTGAATCATCCTTTACTTAGGTTTAAATAGATTAAATGACCTAAATCTGCTTTGAATAATTTCTGCTTCAAAATGCAAAAAAAGCCCATACTCCTATTTTGGTCTCTCATGCATAAAAATTCGGCACTCATGCCTTTTTTTTAATTTAAACTTTTTCATCATAGTAATTTTATGAATAAATAAAATCCTAACCAGATCTATTTTCAAATATATTTTTTAATTAACACTTCTAAAGCCCACAAAATAAATGAATTACAAAATATCATTAAAAAATATAAAGTGAAACCCTGATCCTCTTAAATAAACAAACTTAACCATCCTGAAAACCTCATAAATCAGGAACAAAAAACTAAAAACATGGAAAATTCAATTAACCTAGAACAACAAAAATGCCCTTATTTGGCTCAACAAGCTGCAACAGCGGTAATTCCGGACATTACAACTCCACTTGTATCGACTACCAATCAACTACCAGTTGTTGGCACATCTAATATCGGATTACTAAATAACTTTATTGGTACCTGGAACAGCCCTACGGGAGCTGGTGCAACAGGTTACAATGTTATGCCTTTACCTCAAGTAGATGCTCCCAATGGTTACATTCTTAAAAACTTTCCTTATTTTGAAGAAATTTCATTTACACCTATAGCTGGTGGAGCACCAAATCGAGAGGGACAATATACACAGACAAGCGGTGTACTGTTTTATGAACAAAGGGTTTACATCGCAAACAATGCTGATCCAAGCGGAACACAGCCCATAGAAAACACCTTAATTCATGCCGAAAATGGCACTTGGCTTTATCACGCGATACAAAATCAAATGGAAGGTCCTTACGGTCCGGGTATTGTTCCTGATACAAATATCCCTGTACAAAATCCAGCCACGCAATACAACAAACAAATTTCAGTACCTCATGGTGTTTCCGTTTTAATGGTTGGAGGTCCAGTTGTTTCCGGAACAGGTAATCCACTTTTTCCAACAGCCGACAGAACTAAGTTACCGTTTACTAATCAATCTGTTATTGATCCATCAACTTATCTGACACAGCAATTGAATTCATTGAATGCCAATGGTATTACAGTTACCAATTATTCAAGTATTAATGTTAGCACTACTAATACTGGTGGCGCAGTAAGCAATATAAATTTTGAAAATTCTTTTGGTAAAGTGATTTCAATGAATACCACTTGGTATGTTGAAACTTTAAGTAATGGTACAGTTCAATTGCAGTACATTCAAAATATTGTTTTACAGTTTGTGATTGATGGCGTAGATACCCAATTTTTACATATTGATGCCAACACCTTACAACTAGTAGAAACATTTGTTCAGGTAGTTTCTACTCAGCCATGGCAAGATACCGGAGTTACTGTTCAATCTGGCAGCCCAGTAACCATAAGTTACAAGTCAGGTCAATGGACTGCGGATCCAAATACAAATAATGGTAATCTGTACGGAGCAAACGGCTGTCCGGGCATTATTGTAACGCAATCAGGTTATCCGGTTCAAAATGTAAATATGGGTGCACTTATAGGACAAGTTGGTACTAATGCTCCATTCTTAATTGGAAACGGACCTGTTACCACTCCTGCAGGACAAAGCGGCGCATTAAAATTATGTATCAACGATGATCTGAATGCTGAATATGGAGCCGGACTAGCCGATAACATTGGTAGTTTACAGGTGCGTATAAAAGTTCAAAACACTTAAACCAAGAGATCTTCAAAGTAATAAGAAATCTTTAGTCGAAAATAAATACTTCCCAAAAATTAAAACTTCTAAAAAATGAAACCTGCAAAAGAATTTACAGTCGCAGATTATCTTCTGACTCGACTTAAACAATTAAATGTTACCGAAATTTTTCAGATTCCAGGTGATTATGTAAAACATTTTACACAAGCTCTGGAGCATTTTGACGGAATTAAAACCATTGGAACTTCTAATGAACTAGATGCTTCTTATGCTGCAGATGCTTATGCGCGTACCCGAGGTTTGTCAGCTGTATCTCTTCAATACGGAGTAAGTACTTTTAGCGCATTAAATGCTATTGCCGGAGCTTATGTAGAGCGCAGTCCGGTTGTTGTAATTAGTGCTACTCCCGGAGCAGATGCCAGACAAATTGGAAGTATGTACAATGTACTTTACCACCATTCTACGGGTAATCTTAATGCAGATCAGGAGATTTATGAAAGAGTAACTGTTGCTACCGAAACCTTAAGCAGTTCAGTGGATGCTCCGGAAAAAATCGACAATTTAATCATCGCTGCACTTACACACCAGCGTCCTGTTTACATAGCGTGCTATAAAGAGGTATGGGGTGAACCTTGTCCTAAGCCTTCAAGTAAAAAACTAAAAGCACAAATACCAAAGAGTGAAACGGCGGCACTTGAAAATGCAGTTTCTCAGGCGTGGACTCAAATTACTCAGGCAAAATCACCAATTATTCTTGCAGGTGTAGAGATTTTACGACATGACTTATCAAATCTCTTAGAAGAACTTATTAAAGAGAGCGGAATGTTGTACACCACAACTTCACTTGGAAAAACGGTATTGGACGAGAAAGGAGATAAATTTATAGGTACCTATTCTGATCAGGCTTCAATACCCGAAGTAATCAAACTAGTTGAAGCTTCGGATTGCATTCTTTCTTTAGGAACTATAATTACCGATGATTATTTATGGCTGGTAGAAAATCAATTTCCAAATATGATTCAGGCAACTACGCAAGAAATGCGTGTTGGCTATTTTACCTATAATAATGTAACCTTAAAAGACTTTATTGAAGCGCTAATAGACCGTTTTAAAAGAACCTCATCATATCCTCTAAAAACTATTGCGCCACCTCAGCCTAAATTTCCGGAGCCCTGGAGATCAAACTCAGATCCTAAATATGATGCAACTCCCGAGGTAATAACATTCAACCGTTTTTTTGAACATACCACATCTTTCCTGAAAAAGGAGAAAATGCTGGACGATATTGTTATGACTTTTGGCGTAAGCTCTTCTATGTATGTGGCTACTAATATTTACGGATTATCGAAGAATGCCTATATATCTTCGGCTGCGTGGCAATGTATTGGTTTTGAAACCGGTGCAGCTTCCGGTGCTCAACTTGGGAGTGGTAAACAGGCTTGGACTGTTGCGGGAGATGGTGGCTTTATGATGATAGCACAATCACTTTCGACTCTTGTAAAATACAATATCAATTCTGTAATCTTTGTGATGAGTAACGGCGTCTATGCTATTGAACAGGTATATGTAGACATAAACTCGTTTAAAGCAGGACCAGAACATAAGTTTGATGAATTTGATATTCTTCCAAAATGGGATTATCAGGCACTTGCCAAAGCATTTGGAGCAAACAGCTACAGAGCTGAAACCATTACAGAGCTAAACGAAGTTCTTCTTAAACTCAAGAAAAAAACAAATCTTCCTACGCTTATAGAAATTGTAATTCCGCAAAAGGATCTGGCACAGCAAATGTCAAGATTGGGTAATGAATAAAACGTCCATAAAACAAATCTATATAAACTTCAAAAACATATTATTATGAGCAAGAAAACATACTCCATTTTTGGAGCAGGTGCAGCCGGGCTTTATACTGCCTGGAGATTACTGGATGGAAAATCCAAACTCGAAAAAAACGAAAAAATGCTTGTTAAAGGCGATGTATTAGAACTTTACGACTGGGGAAAATACGATTTTTCTAAAAAAGATCCAGGTACCAGAGCACCAGGCGCACGTGTTTGTACATGGCATTACAAGGATAATAAAGACAACTCATACCTTGAATTAGGTGGTATGAGATATTCTTATTGGAACGGAACCCCTATGGGAGCAGGTCATCGTGTAGTGACCAAAACCATAGAAAAATTAGACCTAAAAAAGGATTCTGTTGAATTTAATGAATCTGCTGACCCATTGATGTCTCTACGTTCTAAAAATATGTATGTCTCAGATGTCAATTCTAACCAACCAGCACCATATTTCGCTAACAATTATGCTCAAGACGCACCACCGGACGATGGGTTTACAACAATACAATCTGTAGCCATTACTGCAACCTCGGGACCAACTACCCGAAGAGAATGGTGTAAATTTTATGACGAAGGAAGAATCAATATCGAAATGCCAGACAGTTCGATCTTTAAAAAAGGAGATTTACTAAAAGAGATTGGATACTGGAATTTAGGCTATGATATGCTTGGACAAGAAGGATTTGGTTATTTAGCCGATGGTAATGGCTATAGTTCAAATGTAGTAAATAGCAACAGTGCTCAATCATTTAATGTCAATGACGAGTTTACTCCGGGAACCGAATATAAAACTTTGGTAAAAGGATATTCCAGTTTATTTGATGCCTTATTTCTGGAGGTTGAAAAATTGGCAAAACAAAAAGGGATCACTTTAAACTATTTTCCAAATACTCGTTTACGTTCTATTCTGCATACCAAATCAAAAGTACATTTTACAACAGCAAAACGTCAATCTCCGGATAAACTTGCAGAAAATAAAACCTGTGATGCAGCATTTCTGGCAATGCCAAGAGCAGCCATAGAATTAGTAGCCGAAGCAACCAGATATAGTGACTCAGAAGGTTTTGATGTATTAAATCACGAAAAAGTTCAACTGTATTTAGAGTCTGTAATTATGGAACCTTCCTACAAAATAGGAATGTTTTTTAAGACTCCCTGGTGGAGAGAAACTGCAGATGCAAGTCCAACTTATCCTGCTAAATTAACGAGTTATTTTTTGACACAGGAAGGAATTGCTAAACTGAAAAAAGACAAATTTCCAGATAGTTATCTGAAACATATAGAATTGGCTAAAAACCCTGTTATTATTGGAACTTCCTTTAATGACAAAGCCACTTTTATAGCTGCTGTAGAAAATGCGATCGAGGAACGTTTAACTTTCAAAGAAGAAAAACAAATCTCGACAATTGCAGAATTAGATACTATAGGTCCAAGTATTACAGATATGCCGATTCGACAAGTGGTCTATTTTGGAGATAATGCCATAAACCAAAAAGGAGAAAAAGTATACGGTATTCTTGCCAGTTATGATGATATTCAATATTCAACATTTTGGAAAGCTTTAGAACTTGGTCCTAATGCAACCCGCAAGATTCCTGAGTCCAGAGATTGCCAGCCACTCGAAGGACCAAGAAAAGCCACACCTGTAATGGTAAAAATGCTTCGCTCGCAATTAGCATCATTGCATTTTGGACCACAAACCGATTATTCTGCGGTACCTGAACCTTTAGAAACAAGATATATGGACTGGTCGCTCCCTCCTTTTAATGCAGGATATCACGCCTATAAATCGCATTATGATTTAGGTGATGTGCAAAGAAAAATCAGAAAACCATCACAACTCGTTCCAAAAACAGATTGCGAAATTTTTATAGTCGGTGAAACATATTCAAATGACCAAGCCTGGGTAGAAGGTGCTTTTTGTACAGCCGAATCTGTTTTGAATGACTTTTTTGGTATTGAAGCAATTATAGACGAAAAATACTACCCATTTATCTGTCCAAAATAGCTTCTTTGAACACAATACAGTAATTAATACTTGTTTTACCTTGGGTATTATATCAAAGGTAAAACAAACCTATTCCTCCAAAAAAAAAATAACTACATGAAAACAAAAAAACTTTTTACCTTTTCGGATACGGTAACAACAGGTAATATCGAAGAAGTAATGCAACAGGCCATTGCGCTTGAACTTGCAACTATTCCAACGTATTTATCTACCTATTATTCGATAAACAGAGCACAGGATCAGGACAAATTGTATGCTAAAATTTATGCCCAGCTTTCTCAATCCGGCGAACGTACTCCTGAAGAAATTGATGCATTGGCACAAGAACTGAAAGTCGACATATTGGTTTATTCCAATAAAGCCGCAGCTTTAATCATGAGCGTTGTTATCGAAGAAATGCTACATCTTGCTCTCGCATGCAATGTCAAACAAGCTGTTTGTCAAAACGCACCGGATCTTATGGGAATTGGAAAAGTATTAACATTTCCAACACAATTAGACGGACATATTCCAGAGTTTCAAATTAATGCTGCAAAATTATCATTAAACCAATTGACAACTTTTTTGCAGATAGAAAGTCCTGAAGATTTTGAAGATCCTTATAAAGACAAACAATTATTAAATACAATTGAATATCATACTATTGGTAAATTGTACGAATTAATTATTAAGTGCGTAGAAGAAGATTTCCCGGGACCATATAATTACAGACCGCAATTGCTTCCTCCGGATGATTCTGGACGTCCAAAACCATTCTATTCTCAAAATTCCATGAACACTGTGCATTATGACCGAGACCACAATCCTCAGTTTGCAAATCACGATGACAGTGGCGGACTCGTTGGAATATATGATGCTAAATCAGCAGTTGAAGCTTTAGGGCGTATTATTGAACAAGGAGAAGGGCAAAGTCAAGACGAACAACATACCTTAATATGGGGTGAAAATAAAATGCCTGTACCAATGGAAATTGTTGATGGAAAGGCAGTTTTTTGGAAAGGTGATTATGATGATACAGGAAAAGAACTGGCTCATTTTGCCAAATTTCTGGAAGCCTATAGTTTTGGTGGCTATTACCAGGAAAAGTTTCGTAAGATTCAGGGCTTAGACGATTTCTTTAGCTATTTTGTATATGATACTGATGCTAATCCCAAAACAGCCGATTATGTTGCTTCGGGTAACCAGGCACTGGCATTGTGCTCACAATTGGGTAATGCCGTTTTTGCCTATATACTTTTAATGATTGAAGCCTGCTATCACAAAGACGAAAGTACCCAATACGATTTATTCATGTACGGTATTCACAAATCGATGATCTGGCTATTGAGCGGTGTTGGAAACCAAATCAATCAGTACACTTATAACAAAGGCAATGCAGCCTACAGAGGCGCTCTGACATTTGAACCTTTTGCGTTTGAGCAAAGTTTTCTGAGACCTAAAGCACAAATTATGAGCTTAGTCGATCAATTGGCTAAAGCAGATCCTGTCAATTGGGGTTGGGCAATAAAAAGCGAAAATTATTTTCCGTCTTTACCAGATGTAGGACTAGATTATAGCATTGTAGCCGATGTGCCAAAAGTACCAGGTACACCTTATACTCATACTCATCATCATTAAAAAAAATATATTATGTCAGAATTAGTAAATAGAGAGCTTCATGTATGCATGGGGCTTAATTCATGCAAAAACACAGGATATTCGGGAAATAATGAATGTGCAGGAAAGGGCGATTGCTCAACAGCAGTTGGTCATCCTTGCCACACTTTAAACGCTTGCAAAGGACAAGGTGGCTGCGGTATTTTTGGAACTACTGAAGAATTTTGTCATCCGGGTCAAAACGAATGTCGATATCAAGGCAGCTGTGGTGTACCCATTTTAGCTTCTCGTTTTATGGCTCAAGGTCCTAATAGAGGACTTAGTGTTTGGCAATTAGCCAGAATACGCTTCGAAGAAAAAAGAAAAGAAAATGGTGAGGACTTTGGTTCTGCTCCGCTACCATACGGACCAACTGATGCTTACGTAAACACTCTTCGCGGTACAACAGGTCAGGATTATTCTTCTTGCGGACAAAGTGGTTCAAGATCTTGTTCTTATATAAATAACCCTGATAAAAGAAAGGCTGCTGCCGATCAAAGAGTTTTGAAGATGGAACAGGAAAGTGCAGAAAAACTACCGGAGAGTCTTTCTAATTGTAAACCAAAAAAATAATGGACACCAGACTCGGATTACCCAATTTAGGGCTGGGCTTAGGACTTAGAAGCCAGCATTTTGAGCATATTCTAAAAAACAATCCTGCCGTAGATTGGTTTGAGGTAATTTCTGAGAATTTTATAGATTCACATGGACGTCCAAGATACATCTTACATCAAATAGCAGAACGATATCCCGTGGTCATGCACGGGGTATCGTTGTCTATTGGAAGTACTGATCCGTTAAATTTTGATTATCTCAAAAGTTTAAAACAATTAGCAACCGAGGTACAACCAGCCTGGATTAGCGACCATTTGTGCTGGACAGGAGTTTTAACGACCAATTCGCACGATTTACTTCCGCTTCCGCTAAATGACGAATCATTAAAACACGTTTGTAATCGAATCATTCAGGCGCAAGACTATTTAGAACGACCGCTGATTATCGAGAATCCAAGCACTTATGCAGCCTTTAATAATTCTACGCTTCCGGAATGGGAATTTTTACGAATAATGACCGAAGAAACTGGTTGCGGATTACTTCTGGATGTAAACAACGTTTATGTATCTTCTTTCAATAATGATTTTGATCCTGTCGAATATATCAAAGGAATTCCGCATGATAAAATTGTACAAATGCACTTGGCCGGTCATCAAAATTGTGGCAATTATATTATTGATACGCACGATCGAGAAGTCAATACTCAGGTATGGAAATTGTTTCAAATGGCTTATCAACTGGCAAATGAAGCTTCGGTTTTATTAGAATGGGATGGCAATATTCCCTCCTTCGATATATATCATTCTGAATTGCTTAAATCAAAACAATATATGGATGAAACATTTGTGGGAGTTGAAAATGAAGTCCATTTTATGGATAAAGAACAGGTTTCAAACCCATTGAATCTTTTTGAAATGAATAAATTTATATAAGCCCAAAAAATGCAGAAAACGGTCAAAATACCATTAAAAAATTTCCAACATTGGATGCAGCAACTTTTATTGGATCCTTACCAGCAAACGGGAGTCAATCCCAGCGATTTACTTTCGGATCAAAATGCTGCTTCAATTGAAGATGTGATTTGTCATTCTGAAAAACTTACCGCACAGGAACATTTGGGTATTTACCAAAGAAGCTACATTGCACGTTTACGAAATTGTATGTCGCAGCAATTTAGTGCTTTAGAATATGCCTTAGGCGAGGCTATTTTTTGCGCTTTCGCCGATGATTATCTCGCTTCAAATCCATCTCACAACTATAACTTAGCCTATTTAGGAGCCCATTTTGCAGACTATCTTGAAATCAACCGACCCGATGCTCACGAAAACATCAAAGAAGACTGGATTGATTTCATGATTGAACTCGCCCGATTTGAATATGCTATTGGCGTTATTTTTGAAATGAAAGCCGAAGAAGATTACCAGTTAGCCTCGATAGATACAGATGAAAGCAAACTAAAACTCGTACCTATATGCGAGTTGTTTAAATTTAGATTTCCTGTCCGAAAATACTACTCGGAATTTAAAAATGAAAAACAACCCAATTTACCTTCTGAAAGCGAAAGTTATTGTGTAGTCCTGCGCCATAAATTCAAATTAGCTATTTATGATTTGCATAAAGAACAATTTGAGTTTTTGACTTATTTGAAAGAACAAAACAATATTGCTGAAGCTAAAGAACTGTTTAAAGCTCAATATAAAGAAAACACACCTTCACTTGATGAAGTTTGGAACAGTTGGAAAGAATCCTGGATAACGGCTAATTTTTTTCGAGTTTAACCAAAAACATTCCAAATCCCTCCTTCTACAATATAAAAACAGGTAGAATTACGCTTGAAAATGAAGATTTTAGTGAGTTATTTTATAAATAATTTCATTCCCAAAAACAATAACCCAATAATTAAACTACCTAATCATGGAAAACTATTTACACGGTTTACTCGACGAAGACAACGACGACATTATTAAAGACTACTTAAAATACATTGATGGGGGAATCCCATGTACGGATAAACCAAAAGACGTATTAATCATTGGTGCCGGAATGGCTGGAATGGTGGCCGCAGCTATGTTAAAAGAGGCCGGACATAATGTTACGATAGTCGAATCAAACACTCGCGTTGGTGGAAGGATTAAGACTTTCAGGAATTCTGAAAACAAAAAATATTTTGAAGACGACAGTGTTTATGGTGAAGCCGGTGCAATGCGTATCCCAACCATACACAAGATGGTACTTAAATACATTGATAAACTCGGACTAAAAACTGAGCCTTTTTATTATAAGTCTGTCGATAAAGAACAGGCAATCGCATATCAGGCAGGCTTAACTAAAAAGGAGCCGGATGTTACTAAAAATTCCCTTTTTTATGTTAACCGCAAACGTGTTGTCCAGAATGAATACATCAAAAAAGATGTCGATATAAACAAACTACTGGACTTTAATTTGGGCAGCAGCGAAAACAAACGTGCTGACGAGTTAATGGCCGCTCTCATTGATCCACTTAAGGCTTTTATTGCAGAAGATCCTCAGAAAAACTGGCCTTTGCTGATTGAGCGCTATGGAGAATATTCGATGCGTCGTTTCTTAAAGGAACATTCAATGTATTCAGAAAATGCTATCGAGATGATTGGAGTTATGCAAAATCTGGAGTCCAGAATGGCTTATGATTTTATCCAGAGTTTTATTGAGCAAAATATCATCAAGGATTCGACTACGTTTATGGAAATTGTGGGCGGAAGCGACTTGCTGCCTAATGCATTCTTTAAAGCTCATAATCTGGAAGAAAACACCTATTTTGATTGCAGAATGACCAAAATGAAGCTCGTTAACAACAAGGTAAAAATAGAAGTGGATATTGAAGTACAGCGTGATTTTCAGTTTTATGAAGACGCAGGATTCAAAGCATTAAAAACACCTGTTAGTGATCTGGAATTTGATGAAATAATTGTCACTATCCCATTTTCTGCATTAAGACATGTTTATGTATTACCTCAATTCGATCAGCAAAAACGAAAAGCAATCCGAGAACTGCACTATGATTCTGCTACTAAAATATTGCTGGAATTTCGTGAAAAATGGTGGCAGGAAGCACCTTATAATATTGTTGGCGGCGGTACGATTACCGATTTTTCGAACCGTTTCACTTATTATCCGAGTAATGATTTGGGAGCTAAAGGACATGGTGTTGTACTGGCATCTTATTGCTGGTCTGACGAAGCAAGCCGTTGGGATTCTATGGATGATGATGACAGATATTTTTATGCACTTAAAAATCTGGCGATCATGCACTCTGATGACCCGAAGGAACAACAGCGCATTATTGACCTTGCCGTAATTACTTCTAGCATAAAAGACTATAAAAAGAAAGGTGGAAAATTAATAGGTGCCGCTACACAAAGCTGGATGCGTGATCCTTATGCATATGGTGAAGCAGCAATATTTAATCCGGGACAGTTACAATTATTACAGCAACATATCATCTCAACCGAATGGGAAGGAAAAGCGCATTTTGCCGGAGAACATACTTCGCTAAAACATGCCTGGATTGAAGGCGCGATTGAGTCCGGAATCCGTACTGCACTTGAAGTTAACGAAAATACTGGTAACCTGAATAACCCAATTTAAGATGTCACAGCAAAAAATATCCGTTGCAAAATACCTGCAAATACGTCTGGAACAACTAGGACTTACCCATTTATTTGGAATTGCAGGCAATTATACTGCGCCATTTTTGAATACGATTCACGAAGACAAAAATGCAAAAATTAAAATCGTTAACGACACAAATGAAATAAACGCCGGACATTGTACCGATGCTTACGCGCGTCAAAACGGATTCGCTGCAGTAGCGGTAACCTATGGCGTTGGAGCATTTACACTGCTCAATTCGGTTGCAGGTTCTTATGTAGAGCACTGTCCCGTGCTTGTCATTAATGGTGCTCCAACCAATAAAGATCAGCAAAGAAGTCTCGTTCAGGGAATGCTGGCATCACATATGACCGGTGATATGTACAGTAACATCAATGTGTACCGAAACGTTACCGTTGCAGCAGAACAAGTTACAGGTTCATCAGATGCTCCTTATAAAATTGATTCCGTTCTGAATGCTTGTATTCTATACGGAAGACCGGTTTATCTTGAGGTTTTTGAAGATGTATGGCGAATGGAATGCAATCCGCCTGTCGCTCCATTGGCAGAAAGAGAATCATCTAAATGTCAAACAAGTGCACGCAACGCGGCTAAAAGAGTAGCTGCATTGGCAAAAGAAAAAGAAATTATTTTTTGGGGAGGTATTGAGATTCAGCGCTACGGTATTCAAAAGGAATTCCTTGATCTGATCGAAACTACCGATACTGAATTTGTGACTTCTATACTTGGAAAATCAATCGTATCCGAAAATCATCCTAAGTTCAGAGGTGTTTTTAATGGTAAGGCATCGCCAAAAGATGTCTATGACCAATTCAAAGATGCTGGGCTAAAAATTGGTCTTGGCGTATGGACCACCGGCAAAAATTTGGGAGGTTTTGATGTTTGGCAAGAAAATACTGTACTTGCCAATCATAGCGGTGTAAGGATTGGTGCTTCTTATATAGCTAATGTGTCGCTAAGAGATTTTATTATATTTCTGAAAGAAGAACTTATTAAAGTTAAATTTAGTGCTTACGAAATGTATGATGCAGAAAAGCTGCCTGAATCATTTTTCCTGGCTGATAACCAAATGCTGAAAAAAGGGAAACCAGCGCTTACTTACGATACATTTTTCAAGAGAATCAATGATTTTATAGACGAGAGACATATAGTCATTGCCGATGCGGGTTTTCCGTTATTAGGAGCACAAGGCATTCGTATTGCAGAACCTAACGGATTCGTAGCACAGGCATCATGGCTTTCGATAGGTTATTCTGTTCCTGCGGCAACCGGAATAAAATGTGCCAGACCTGATAAAAGGGCGGTAGTATTTGTTGGAGACGGTGCTTTTCAGGAAACTTGTCAGGCTATATCTACACAAAATAAGCTGAAACACGACACTATTGTTTTTGTTTTGGATAATGGTATTTATGGTATTGAACAAATGCTTGTTAATCCAAATCCGTTTCGTGGTGAAAAAAAGGTAGAATATAGCGTTCCCGATTTAAACAGCGTTTATGATTACAACGAAATGCACCGTTGGAAATATGCAAAACTCGTTGATGTATTTGGAGGTAAAGGTTTTGAAGTCAACACTCTCGACGAACTCGAAGAGGTTTTGAAACAGCTTGACAGCATTAAGGAAAACACCATTATACATGTAAACATACCCAAGACCTCTATTCCGGAAGCAATTGGTTATAAAACATATGAGTCTGGAGAAGATGAATTTTTGAATCATGACTGGAGTTTATGTTAGGTTTAAAATTGGTTATTTTTTAACATCAAGTTTAAGGCTTTTTTATTTTTGATCTATTTCGAGAAAGCATTTACTTTATTATGGAATAACTACACTTATATCCAATAAAAAATAGAGGCTGTTTCACAAATTGTGAAACAGCCTCTTATATTTTGTAAAAACCCCTAATTTAATTTTTAGTATAAATAATTAAGAGCTGTAATATCGTTAGAATTGAATGCTCCAGTCTCATTTGAACCGAAACATGCTCTCATATATGAAGTTGCATCATATCCAGAAGGTGTTCCCGGGATTTGAATTGCTCCAACGCCAGCTGTTCCTTCGTTTGAATTTTGTCCACAACTTTGACGGCTGAACCAGTCTGTATGACGTAAACCAATACAGTGACCTATTTCGTGTGCAGATACGTGTGCATTTACACCTGTTGAATAAGTATCTAATCCAGAGTATAAAGTAACTGAATTATAAGGTGCTCCTCCTGAAGGGAAACCTGCTACTCCACCAGCAGATCCAGTTTGTCTGCGGACAACAATGTTTGCACCTGTAGTACTTGAACTAAAAGTTAGTGTAAAGTTAATAGACAATCCTAGATTATTATATCTATTTATTGCCGCTTGTAATCCAGCACGCATATTTGTACTTAGCGCAGTTGTTCCGGTTCCTGTTAATCCAACAACTTTAATAGTTCTTGGAGCAGATACTAAATTAGTAGTATGGTATTGTTCTGTAGTAATACCTCCATGAAGATCCATTTTGTTTAATTGATCTTGAGTAACGATAATATCCCCTTCTACAAGGAATGCATCCTCAATGGTGCCATCTAACTTAGTGTTTTTAATCACTTGAACATCTGTTGCATTTAGCGAAAGTGATCTAAGTTTATTTAACACTTCTGGAGTTACTTTAAGAGATGCTTGGGTTGATTGATCTGCCTGATCTTCTTTGTTACAAGACAAAATCGTTAGCGCTATAAATGACAGGGCTAAAATTGATTTAATTTTTTTCATAAATAATAAATAGGTTATTTGGGTTTTTTAAATAATTTGGCAAACAGGGGTTTTTACAAAATATTGTAATATTTGTCATCAAATTTATATAATTTTTAATCTTAAAATACTTATAAAACAAGTATTTAACAATTTTAACATTTTTTGTTAAATAAATTAATGTAACTTTTTTAATAATAATTGTTTGATTATTACGGTAAGTCCAGTAAAATCAGTAATTCAATACAAATCAATTTGTTACATAAAAAAATATCATTAATAAATTTTATCTAATGCAACATGTGTTAAAAAATGCTTTTACACTTTTATAACCTATTTAAAACATAAAACGGGGGTGTAAAAAAGGAAGATTGCGACACAGATTTTGTAGATTTTGCAGAAAATAAAAAATCATAAAATTTTTACAAATATTTTAATAACTTTGATTTACCTACATGCATAAATATTTAAAAAAGAAATCATTCAGTACAAATTTCATCTTTATTTTACCTCAATTAAAAGGTAATAAAAAGCTGAAATAGTTATTTTTTTCTACGATTGATCAGAATGTTTATAATTGCCCTAACATCTATAATAAATGAAGAAACAAATTACTTTTCTCTTTTTTATGATAACAACAATCAGCTTCTCACAGAGTTCTGAAAAATGGAAACAATACTTAAAAAAAGAAAACGAAAGAAAATCTGACAGATACTATTTTACATCTTTAGAAAATGCATATCACAACAAATACAAGGTTATAAGAAAATTGGACAATACTTTTTGTATTGTTGAAAATAAAAATTTAAGGTCTAATCTAACTTCAAAAAAAAATATTTCTGTCAATAATTTATGGAAATTGTCCTCAAATTTTTCAAATCATACCGATGACAAACAGTATATAATAGTAACGGATAATATCAAAACATTGCTTACTGATTTGAAATCAATAAACGTTTTTGATATTAAAATACTAAACAATCATCTTATAGTCATAAATAGTGATTCCCGAAAAATTACGGAAGACATTATAACTTTAAGCAATGTGTCTTCTGTTTCGCAAGAAGTGCTCCTTCCAAAAGGTGAGTCTAAGATCGTAGATCAAAATTTTAGTGTTAATGCTATAAATAAAGCCAAGGCTAATTTTCCTCTTTTAACTGGCGAAAATCAAATTGTATCTGTCAAAGATGATTTTTTTGATGTAAATGATATTGATCTATTAAATAAACAGATTCCTTCTTCAACACAATCTACTATTGTATCAAGTCATGCAACGGCAATGGCAACTATAGTTTCCGGACTAGGAAATAGTTCTGTATTAGGAAAAGGAGTTGTTCAAAAGGCAAAGATACTGTCATCTGACTTTTTAAATATCTATCCTGATGAAGTAGCAACTTTGCAAGGTGTTACTACTCAAAATCATTCTTACGGCACAGAAATTGAGAATTTTTATGGCTCACTTGCTAATGCTTATGATTCTCAATTATTTTCAAATCCTGATTTGTCTCATTGCTTTTCCTCAGGAAATACCGGGCTTCAAGGTTATAAATCTATTACGGGTAATTTCAAGCAATCTAAAAATAGTATTGTAGTGGGTTGCATTGACCAAAACGAGATAATTATGCCGTTTTCATCGAAAGGCCCAGCTTATGATGGTCGCATAAAACCAGAATTAGTTGCCTTTAGCACACAAGGAACTTCAAATTCTACAGCATTAGCTACAGGAATTATTACGCTTATGAAACAACATTATAAAGCGACAAATAATAACTCTTTGACTAACGTTCTGACAAAAGCAATTTTAATAAATAGTGCTAAAGATTTAGGTAACCCTGGTCCGGATTTCACGTATGGCTATGGTAATATTGATGCAGATAAAAGTCTAAAAACGATTAGTGAAAATCGAATTATATCTGGTAATTTAGTAACTGGTCAGATCAATTCACATACAATTACGGTTCCGGAAAATGCAAAAAATTTAAAGATTACATTAGTATGGAACGATTTGCCTGCTGAAATTAACAGTAATATAAGTTTGGTAAACGATTTAGATATCGAAGTTCTTTCGGCTGACAATACCGCTTTCTTACCTTGGATACTTAATCCTGACGCGCCTGAACAACAAGCTGTAAGAGGAAAAGATAAAATTAATAACATAGAGCAAGTCACTATCGAAAATCCGCCATCTGGATCTTATACGATCAATGTTACGGGTTCATATGTTTCGAATACGTCTCAGGAATACAGTATCGCTTATGAATATGAATTGAAAAATCAATTTGAATGGAATTATCCTGTTATGAATGATAATTTCCCTTATGACGGAAAAACTATTTCCCCTTTAAAATGGAATTCTTCATTTTCTGGTATTTCCGGACAATTGTCTATAAGCTACAATGATGGACAGACTTGGGAAATTATCGCAAATGATATTAATCTGGCTAATGAGCAATTTACTTACACGCCTACAGAACAAAAATTTTCAAAGGCAAAATTAAAAATGACCATTAATAATCAGGATTATATCTCAGATAGTTTTACGATTTCTTACGATCTAAATATCAATACGAGCTTAGTTTGTGATGGCACAACAGAAATTAATTGGGATAAACCTGCCGATTTTTCTTCCTTTAATATTTACCAACTAACAGGAGATTATTTAGAATTTAAAGAACAAACGACAAACAATAATTACACCTATAATGATGGAAAAATTTACACTATTTCTCCAGTATTTAACAATATCGAAGGGATAAAAAGTGAATCAACATTACAGTATGCTCAAAACTCAAATTGTTATTTCGAGTTGGCTTTAGCAGAAGTTTATGAAGAAAACAACGTAAAAATTGACGCCAGTCTTTTTAGCTTGTACAATATCAAAAGAATTGAGTTAGTAAAAATAGTTAATAATGTCGAAAACGTTATTAGCACAATGAATGACATCAACTCAAAAACATTATCTTTTCTAGATGCGACTCCAGTAAAAGGCAGTAATAAATATAAAATAAATATAATTTTAGAAAACAATAATGTAATAAGTTCTCTAATTCTTGATGCTAATTATTTAGGCGATGATTTGTTTTTTGTACATCCGACGTTATTAAAGAAAAATGAAGAATTAAGTATTGAAGCCAAAAAAGAAGAAAATGCTATTTTCTATTTGTACAATATTAATGGACAAAACATTATTACTTCTCCGCTACTTTCTAAAATCAATAACATCAGTCTAAAAAATACTGCCTCAGGAATTTATATCTATAAAATAATCACAAGCTCAGGCGAAATGAAAACAGGTAAAATTGCTGTTTTTTAGTACAAGACAAAACTTGATTCAACAATTTAACACTAAACATAAGTTAGTCCTACAAAATCGCTTTTATATAACTGGTGTAAGAATACTTTTTTTGAAATCATATGAAACCTCACCTCTATTGATTTCAAAATAAAAGTCCTGTATGATATAAAACTTTGCAACCAATAATTTAAGCGTTTCGCAATTCTTCAATCACTCTTTTTATGATTTATCGCTTTTAAATCATTAAGACAAACTTCTTAAAACTTAAAAAAACGAAGTTTTCAAAACTATCCTACTACCCATCAGCAAGTTACGTAGAACTCTGCGGTTACCTGTACATATTGTAAGAATAATATTAAATTAAAAAATGTTTTTAACATTTTTTTGTAGTATTTTTACATTTAATTATTTGTTAAGATTAAAATATCACATCTTAAAAGATCTAACTTAATATTTAAACAAAAGATATGAAGGGATTAAATATGTTATTTTATATTCTCATGTTTTTATTCTGTTTTTCTTGTAAAAAAGAAACGGATAAAGATGCAAAAGATCAGGAAATTAGTGATCGTTACTTTAACCTTGAAAAAATAGGTTGGAAATCCCGCGCACATACTCAAAATATAGAAGACATTGGCTTTACTGCAGTTGAAGTTCCAATACAATATTACTTACTTAAAGATTTAGGAACTAAAAATTTGAAAACTATAGATTCTCTTTATGAAGAAAATAAAAGAGAACGTGTATTAGAATTTACTTTCCAACAAAAGCAAGAAAAAGATTTACTTACCAAAAATTTTACAGGCATGGACTATACAGACGCTGTAAAATATATATCATTTGGTCTTGAAAAAGATTTTTACCTGGTTACTTCAAAAAAAGATACCATAAGATGTTCAGGTGTTACTTTAGAGCGTAACTCTAAAATTGCGCCCTACCAACGAGTTTTATTGTTTTTCTCAGACATCGACCCAAATGATAAAATCCAATTAGTGTATAACGATTGCCTTTTCAAAAAAGGAACATTAAAATTTAAATTTAAAGACCCTAATACCTTAATAGCCTTATGATTGAGTACAAACCGAATAAATTTAAAAAAACTATCGCTATTTATCTAGCTATGATGATTCTTTTGGAAACCGTTCAGCCAATGCAAATTTATGCATTAACTGGTGGTCCATCGCAGCCAGAATTTGAAGCTTTTACGCCAATAGGAACTTCTGACATGGTTGATCTTGCTAGTGGCGACTTCAACTATAATATTCCAATAATGGATGTAGGCGGTTATCCGCTGAATTTAGCCTATAGTTCTAATGTAACGATGGATCAGGAAGCTTCTTGGGTTGGACTAGGCTGGGATTTAAGTGTCGGACAAATTTCAAGACAAGTACGAGGATTACCTGATGATTTTAATGGTGATGAAATGATTTATGAAAATAGCATGAAACCTAATATAACTGTTGGAGCTAACACCAATGTATTTGTCGCCGGCTTTGGATTTAGCGAAGCAAAGGCAAGTATTGGGATGGGGATTAAATATAACAGCTACGACGGATTTGGAGCCTCAGTAAATGGAGGGTTGAGCTTTCAGATAGCTGATAATTTAAGGGTTGGTATGGATTTAGAGTCATCGGCTTCTGAAGGAGTATCAGTAAGACCAAGCGCTTCATATTCCAAAAAAATAGGCACTGTAGGTTCTGGCAATCATAATCTGGGAGCCAATGTTGGCGTGAGCTACAATAGCAGAAAGGGATTAGAAAGTACTACTATGTCATCTTCCATAAGTAAGCAAGAAAAAAGTACTGGTAAAAGCAGTTCAAATAGTTTATCATCCGGATCTCTTTCTATGATAAATGCTTCGTACACTCCCACTAAACGTGTTGGAATGGTATCTTCAAATGATATGTTTAGTTTGCATATCGAAACTGAATTTTGGGGCATTGAACCGGGTTTCAAATTTTCAGGATATAGGACTAGTCAGGGAATTAAAGATTCAGAAAAAAATAAAACAGAAAAAGCCTTTGGTTTTGAAAACACTTACAATGCGGGAAAAGCAGATATTCTGGATTTTAACAGAGAAAAGGACCGTTCTTTTAATAAAAACACAACATCATTACCGCTTACAAATAACACCTATGATCTCTATTCTATACAAGGGCAAGGAATTGCAGGAATGTATCGACCTTATAAATCACAAGTAGGATATATTTATGATAATGAAGTTCATGATGATAGTAAAGGAGGCACTTTTGGAGCAGAATTTGGTCTTAATATTCATGCTGGTTTTGACGCTACTGTTACACTTGGAAAAAGCAGCACTTCCTTATGGGAAAATTCTAATCCAGCTTTAGAAAGATTCAAGGAGAAGAAGAGCGGAAACAGGCCTGATTATGAAAAAGTATTTTTCAAAAACATTGGAGGAACACAAGTAGATAAAGAACTTGATTTATTTAGTAATAAATTAGGTGGTTATGATCCCATAAAATTAAACCTCGCTGGTGGCAAATTTTCCACAAACACTACTTTAGAGTACTATAGAAATAATGGAATCATTACTAATGGTGGAATTCTTAAGAGAGAATCCTCTCGCTTATCCAGAAATCAATCTATTCAAAAACTAACAAAAGCGGAATTAAAAAAATATCATTCAAAAAATCAATTCAGCCAATTTGCCCAAGATCATCATACGGCAGAAGTAAGAATTACCAAAGAAGGTGGTGAAAGATATCTCTACGGCAGAGCTGTCTATAATACAATAAAAAAAGAAGTAACATTTGATGTTAGTGATAAAAATAATCCTAATGGGCTAGTTAACTTCAAAAATGGTTTAGTAACCTATAACCCAAATATTGATAATTCATCTAACAATCTTAAAGATGGTGATCAATACTTTAACAGGGTAACTACTCCTGCTTATGCCCACTCCTATTTACTGACATCAGTTTTATCTTCAGATTATCAAGATCTAACAAACAATGGCCCTAGTGATGATGATTTAGGTACCTACACAAAATTTGAATATGAGAATAAGACTCCTGATAAAGCTAATCTTTACAAATGGAGAGTGCCGTTTACTAAAAATCAGGCAAATTATGATGAAGGTTTAAAATCCAGTAAAAAAGACAACAAAGGGAATTATCAATATGGTGAGAAAGAATTGCTGTACATAAAAAAAATAGAAACAAAAACACATGTTGCTATTTTTCAACTTTCTGAACGAAATGATGGATATGGTGTTACAGATGAAAATGGCGGTTTTGGGGATTACTCTAAAAAAATATACAAATTAGATAAAATCTCATTGTACTCAAAACCTGAATATGAAATAAATAAAGAAAAAGCAACTCCAATAAAGGAAGCCCATTTCGAATATAATTACAGTTTATGTCAAGGAATCGATAATAATATAAATATTGATAAAAACAGCCTTGAAGTTAAAGGACAAAAAGGAAAACTGACTTTAAATAGAGTTTATTTTACCTATAAAAATTCAAATATGGGAAAATTCACTCCTTATGTTTTTGACTATGCCCCGAAGAGTTTAATTGATAAAACTTCTGGTTATCTAATAGAAAACGATGAAGTAAACAACCCTAAATACAATATGAAAGCATATGATGTTTGGGGAAATTTTAAACCTGTAAATAGCATACTAGGATCTGAATCTATATCAGAACTATCCAATCCTGAATATCCGTATGTAGATCAAAATGATAGAGAAAAAGCTGATGAGTATGCAAGTGTATGGTTGCTAAAATCAATTCGTTTGCCTTCGGGAGGACAAATGGAAGTAAATTATGAATCTGATGATTACGCATATGTGCAAGATAAAGCTGCAATGCAAATGTTTAAAGTGGCTGGTAGCGGTACAAAAACAGGATTAACGGCAGTCAATATAGATGCTGCAGATAAAAGACAGCAAAAAACCTTAGGCGAATATATTTATATAGTCTTAGACCAAAAAATCGATAAAAATTTATCTATTAATGATCCACAGATAGCTAAAATTTTTTATGATAAGTATATTAAATCTATTGGAGATGATGCCAACCCTCTATATTTTAGATTCTTATTGAACATGGTAAATCCTAATCCTTTACCAGGTATTGACGGAACTGATAAATATGACTTTGTAACGGGTTATCTAAATATCAAAAAAGCATCAAATTATGATTTTGGATTTCTGGAAACAAATGGAAAACAATACGTTGCTATACCTATTCAATATGTTGGAGAAGGTGATGGCTTTAAGCCTGAATTGCGTGAAGTGAATCCCATTACAAAAGCGGGTTGGAATTTTGGGAGACATAACCTTAACAGACTAATGTATAATATGGATCGTGAGGAAGATACCAGTAATTTAGATGTTATCGTAAAAGAACTTATTGACTGGATGCCCAGGCTTTTAGAAATTTTTAAAAGCCCAAACGCTCAATTAAAAAAGGCAGGTATCGCAACTAAATTTATTACTAATAAATCATGGATTAGGCTTTTTCAACCCGAAGGAAGAAAAATTGGAGGTGGCAGCAGAGTAAAAGATATTCAAATTCATGATCAATGGGATGTGATGACCAACCATATCAACAATGAAGCTTATCAGCAATCTTACGGGCAAAAATACAGCTATGAAACAGAAGGCGGGAAATCATCCGGAGTTGCTACTTATGAGCCATTAGGTTGTAAAGAGAATCCTTTTGTAAAACCTTCTTATGATGAAAAAAGAAGAGAATTACTATTAGGTCCGGATACTGATAATTATGTAGAAGAACCATTTGGAGAATCCTTTTTTCCTTCTCCAAAAGTCACTTATAGTCGTGTAACGGTAACCAATTTACCCAGAAATAAATATAATGAGCAAAAAGAAATAACAGCAACAGTAAAAAAACATGCAACTGGTTCTGTTGTTACTGAATTTTATACATCGAAGGATTTTCCAACAATTGTTGATCGCACAACACTATCATCAAACTATGATACTTCTTCAATATTCGCAACACTACTTAAACTGAATGTTAAAGATCATATTACTTTATCACAAGGTTATGCTATTCATACCAATGATATGGATGGCAAAATGAAAAATCAAAGAGTCTATGGTGAAGAACAAAAAGATTATATCTCAGGAGTTGACTACAAATACAAAACAATAGATCAAAGTCTGAATAAAAATCAGGGGAAATTAAATAATATAGTCCAGACTATCGATGCAAAAGGAGTTATTGCTTCAAAATTAGTTGGTGTAGATTATGATGTAATTAATGATTTTAGAGAAAGTAAAACCACAAGTTCAACCAAAGGTATTCAGGCAAATATTGCATTTTTAAATTTTGGTATACTTGGAGTATATCCAATACCAACTCCTATACCAACTAGTTCAAAGCATGAAAGTCAGATTAGAACTGCCGTAACCACAAAAGTAATACATAGCACAGGTATTCTTTCTGAAAAAACAGCATATGATCTTGGATCAAAGGTTTCAACCAAAAACTTAGCATGGGATGCAGAAACAGGTGATGTTTTATTGACTGAAACAATCAATGAATACAATGACATGTATTTTAACTTTAATTTTCCTGCCTACTGGAGTTATGCAGGTATGAGTCAATCAGCCAAAAACATTAATCTGGAATGGGATATTACTAAAACTGGCAATAACCAATACGAATTTACAGGACTTCACAATGCATCTGATTATCTTATAGATGGTGACGAATTATGGATTAATGGCATTGCCCCAGACAGCCGAACAAAGACAATGATGAAAGCTTGGGTTGTAAAAGTCAATAACAATAATTTTCAACTTATCGATGAAAAAGGACTCTTAATTAAAAACGATATTATAAACACTGCTAAAATAAAAGTAATACGCTCGGGATATCGAAATTTACAAATGGCATCTATGGCAAGTGTAACTTCTATGACAAATCCGTTATACATCTATGATAATAACAATAATGCTATAATGATAAGAGGAAATATAGGAAGCAATCCATTTATGTCTGCTACATCAAGTAATAGAATAGTAAACGCATCTGCGGTAGAGTATAATAATCTTTGGCCGGCTCAATGCGAATGTAACCTACCCAAAATGACATTTACAGATGGTGTATTAAAATTTGGATATGAAAACACTGAAACTAACCTTGAAGAAGAAGATATCGCTAAAAATTCATACAATCCATATTTATATAATGTTTTAGGAAACTGGCGCGCCAATAAATCCTACGCGTATTTAACAGGACGAAATTACACAGCTGATCCAACGCCCAGAAAAACAGGATTCTATACTGATTTTTATCCATTTTATACGTTTACAAACAATACCTGGAAAATAACTACAGGAGCAAATTATGACCGCTGGACATTTGCATCAGAGGTTACGCAATATAATCCTGCAGGACAAGAAATTGAAAACAGAGATGCTTTAAGACGATACTCATCTGCTTTATATGGTTACAATAATCGTTTCCCTGTAGCCGTGGCTTCAAACACCAAATACAGTGAATTGGCTGCTGACGGTTTTGAAGATTATAATTTTTCAACCTGTGGTGCAAATTCTCATTTTGACTTTCAAGGGCAGTTAAAAACTAATGATGTGAGTATAACTGACAAACAATCGCATACTGGTAAAAAAAGTTTAAAAATTGCTCCAAATAAAAAAGCAATTATCAAAAAACAAGTTGTTTCCTGTCTTACAGATGGAGTAAGTACAAAAAATTAATTCTGAGCCTATAAAACTATAGTATTAAGCTCTTAAAATCTATTCCTTTTTTCAGGATCTTAATTACTATAAAATATAATAATTACAAGAAATATGACCAATAATTTTAAATTAAAAAAAAATAGATTACTCACTTTATTGATACTGGTAGTATCCCATTATTGTGGCTATAGTCAAAGTTTTTTGAGTGTTTCAGGTGGTTTAGAAAAACCAAATGGCAAACCAATAAATATAGAATTAAATCTTACGAGTACTCCCATGGAATGTACTAGTCAGACCATAATATTAAACATCGGAAAACTAAATTACATTCCAAGTTCTAATTTGATATCTCAAGAAATACTGGTGACTCCAACAACTACAAACGGAGAAACAATATTATCTATTACTGGTATTACAAATAAAACTGACGGATATAGCAGAACCATAACTATAGGGGCACAATTTGCACCTGGTACCTGCGACTACACCAAACAAGAAATTACTGCTAGTCTTAACTTTGTTGGATGCAATAAACCTTCAATTAATGCATCTCCCATTACTGTAACTTCAAAAACCCCCAATAACGCAATAATTTCATTGTCAGATCAAACTTGGCAACAGCCTTATTGTCTTAAAAAAATTATTAGATACAGATTAGATATAACTAATAATGGAAATACGGGATTTAATATTATCAATCCCCAAGTCTTTTTAGAACTTGACAAATGTGCAGAAATTGTTGGAATATATAAATACAGTACTTATGAATCTATGAATCCTGTTATAACAGCTACAATTAACACACAAACTGCTGTTTTTAATATTCCTGACTTACTATTATCTCCTAATACTTATTATAGCTATTATGATCTTTACGTAAGATATCCCTGCCTTGACGGGATAAATGATTGTACATCTGGATCTAAAAGTATAAGCGCCTATATAAAGGGAAAAACGTGCGGATCTGATATTAGTTCTAACATATCAACTACAACAACTAAAATTATTACAGATAGTTCTTGTGGAGATGTTACTTGTAGTACTGGAACAGGAACTGTAGAAATTCCTACTATCAGTTTATCCTCTAGTTTACCATGCCCAACTGCTTGCAATCTGAGTATATATACACAATTCAATTTAAATAACCATCCTTTAAACTTTACTTCTACTAATCTTACATTTATTGTGGATATTCCTGCTGGATTAAATGCAACTAATGCTTATGCTACTTCGGCATGTAATACTGCTTTTACAGTGAAATACATAAATGAAGTAGGAGAGAAACAGAATACTCCCTATTCTGGTTCCTTAACAAGAAAAGTTGAATTTACAACTACTTGTACTTTAACTAGACCCAATATATATTTTACAATTATGTATGGTTATGATCCTTACCACACCCCTATAGAAGATGCAATACTCTCATTTAATTATAAACTCACCTCAGATGAAACAGCCGTTAATGGTAACGCTTCTAAAACTGTAGGAAAATGTAATTCAAGCATGTCTGGAAGTACTCAAGTAAAAAAAGTTACAGCTACTAATTATGACAACAATTATAACGCTAGTGGTGTACCCGGGGAAGTTTTTACTTATAGACTAAATATTACAAATTATGGAACTGGAGCAGATATAAGCACAACAATTACTAACATACTTGATGAAAAATTAGAATATACTGGAAATTTTAAATATGCTTTTGGCAATCTTATATATGAAAGCTTATTAGGGAATTCTAGTGTTACAATTCCGGATTTAGGAACTTTAAATATAAGTATTCCAAAAATTGGCGAATCAGGCACTATTCTTTTAAAAGGTTTTAATTTTCCATGCACAACTAAAACATTATATATTGAATTTAATGTAAGAGTTAAAGACTATGTTACATCTGGAACAATAATACCAAATGTTTTTAGAACAAACGAACTGAACTTAAGTACCTCTAAAATTAATATAATTCCATTTTCGTATGTTAAAAGTAAAATGTTCGTCAAATGCTCACTGGCTGACGAATGGAGTGATCAAGGTATAAATGTAAAAAATGGAGAAGAGGTCGATTTTAAGATGCAAATTACCAATGCTGGCTCTAATCCTGTTATAGTATCAGAATTAATAAATTTAAAACCTCAACTAAACGATCAATATGAATTTGGTTCAAATCCCAGAAATAGTAGTTTAAAAATCAATTATAGTTGTGATCTCCCTAAGATTAATACTAGCTTAACAGCATCACCATCTGTAAGTTTTAAATATGCACAAAATCCTGTCACTATGGACAGAAATATGCTTTGTCCTCCGCAAAATTCTGGTAATGTTCCAAATTGGACATCTCCTTGCAGTGTTGATACAAATTGGTTTAATGCTGCATTCCCAAAAAACTTTACTTTATCTCCCGGTGATTTCGTAGAGGTCATATATAAAGGTAAAGTTTCCGGAAACACAGGAGTCGCTAATAATAGCTTTGCTTTTAAAGTAGTTAATAGCAAAGGTGATTGTGATCTTTTTTCAGATAGTTCTAATTTATTAACAATAACAAATGACGGAATTGGAATTGGCTGTAAATCGTGTGCTTTGACCAATCCAAATTCGATAGAAATAAAAAAACTTTTTGAGAATTTATTAAAAAACATAATTACACGATTAATAAACGGGGAAACCGATACACAAATTAACGGTACTAAACCCAATGAGCTCTTTCTTCTTAAACCATATATCTCTAATGGTGGAGGCGATAAAATATATCATTTTGTTTCTGTTCGCAATGCTCAAAATAAAATAACAAGCATACGCTTCTCTTTTTCTGAAAATAGTCAAAATGACGTTTCATTTCTTGAAGAAAATGGATTGTTCTATGATCCGGAGGTTGGTGCTGTTGACAGTTCTTATTTAAAAATAGATACTAGTTTATTTGCAACTCCTTCGCAATACTTTACAACATGCCGAAAATTGGTAAGTGAAAACGGAAGCACAAATTCAGGAACAGACTGCAAAAACAGAACCGAAGTAAGATATATTGATTTTTGTCCTGATAAATTCTGTGTCCCAATAAATGGCGAAATCAAAGCAATTGTACCCTAAATAAATTAACCTTGATTTTATAGAATCGAACTTAAACGCTTCTTAAGGAAAAGGATATGAAAGTATTCCTGTGATCGTTGCGTCGCATATTTTTTTTGGTAAGCATAAATTAAAGTGTGACCATCTATATAAAATATTAATACCTAATAGTAAAGAATTAATTATGGTAATCATTTTTAAAATAAATAAATACTGGATCCTTACTTTTTGTATGGTTCTATGTTCTATAAATTCCATTTTTTCTCAAGAAATTCCTGATACTGAAATTGGTCTGGATATAATTCAATTAACAGCATCTCTTAAAGAAAAAGGGCTATCTGATCAAGAGATTAATGGGGAAATATTTTTTGCTAGGGAGCAGTATAAAGAAAGATATCTGGAGAGAAAAAAAATGGAGGAATCTCTATTACAAGAGGTAGCAAAACAAAATTTACTCCTTTCAGATCAGGAAATAGGTTTTGATGCAGCCAGAGAAACACTTTTCTTAAAGAAACGAGGTCTTAATACTTCCGAGGATCTAAATCTGGAAATCGACCGTGTACGAGAAATGTATAAAGCCCAGTACATACAAATGAAAAGCACTGAGGAAGAGCTTTTGCAAAAAACACAACCCAAACGACTTCTAAAAGCTGGAGTTCTTACAGATGTTTCTCAAAGCGAGAAAGAAGCACTAAAAGCATTATACGACAGTACAAACGGATCCAAATGGACAAACAAAACAGGTTGGGACTTCTCAACTCCAGTCACTAGCTGGAATAACACAACCAAAACAGGATGGTTTGGAATTACAGTTACTAATGGCCAAATTACATCTTTAAACTTAGGCACAAATAATTTAAATGGATTTATACCACCAGAAATAGGACAATTAAAATATTTAAAATTTCTAAGCATACGAGACAATAAATTAAGCGGTACAATTCCTGAAGAAATAGGAAAGCTAATTGATGTTGAAATTTTGGCATTAGATGCAAATAAACTAAGCGGAAACCTGCCTAAAGGTATTTACGACTTAAAATCACTAATATACATTTATGTAAATAATAATTTACTTAGTGGAACAATATCACCGGAAATAAAAAAACTTACAAATTTAACTTATATCTATTCAAGCATAAATCAATTTAGTGGTTCTATACCTGCTGAGATAGGACAACTTTCAAAACTTATCTTCATAGATTTTAGAAGTAATGAATTAACAGGTCCAATCCCTCCAGAAATTGGACAGCTAAAAAACCTTACTAGTTTATACCTCCAATATAATAAATTGACTGGTACAATCCCACCACAAATAGGTTTGTTAACAAAGGTTCAATGGATGAATCTAAGTTACAATCAACTTAATGGTAACATTCCTATCGAAATAGAGAAAATAGCTTTTAATTATCTTTATTTGAATGATAATCTGCTAGAAGGAGCTTTACCAAATCTTAGAGCTTCATATTTATTAGACATAAGAAATAATAAATTTTGCTTTACGGATATGCTAAATAGGATTGCTTTATATAAAACAAAAACGAATCACTCTCCTCAGGCCAAAACAGATACTGCAAAAACGATTACTTCTGCAATTGGAGGATCAGTAACCTTAACAATGTGCGAGGATGGCAGATTTTTGCCCGATGATACCTTTCAATGGTTCAAAAACAACATCGAAATTGTTGGAGCAACAAATAGAATTTATACCATTACAGATTTAAAGAATAATGATACAGGTGTATATAGCTGTAAGTCGTATCACATTAATAATCCTGATATGTCTCCTCTAGTATTAGAACGAGAGCCAATTACATTAAATACAATTAACTGTTCTCCATTAATAGGAGCTGTCAAATCGCCTTCAGAAAAGTTCTATACCAATCTCGAAAGTAATTTTACATTTGAGACTATAGCAACCAACTTAACTTATGTCTGGTCTGTTACGAGCGTCACTGGAGAGAATGTAAATACTCAGAATTCAGATATGAAGAATAGAATGTGTTCTTACAAATTTACAGCCGAAGGAGATTATCTGATTACTTTAACTGCTACAGATACGACCGGATGTTCTACTACTTTTACCAAAACTGTAAAAATAATAGACAAACACTGTATTAAAGAGGATATTCAGTTTTCATTCGAAACCACCGTTACAAATCTTAATTATACCTGGTCTGCTACAAACACGGCAAACGTAATTGTAAATACTACTACAAACAACACTGGACAATATACTTTTACTCCAGAAGTTCCCGGAGAATATGAAATTAAACTTTCAGCAGAAGGAGCACAAAATTGCGAAACCCTATTTTCTAAAAAAATTAGTGTAGAAAATTGTATTCCTTTTGCTTCTTGTACAGCATCAAATCCTAATACTCCTATAATTAAGAGCCTTTTTGTCGCTTTAGTCAACAAAGTACTTAGTCAACCAGAAAGTAAAATAAAAGATGGTTATACATGTCCTGAATTAATGGCTTTAAAACCATATATAAAAAATGAAAATCCCGCAATTTATAATTTTAAAAACAGAGAAACTTTCTTAGAATTTTCGTTTACAAATCGTTCAGGTCTTGATGTTGTAATGGAAATTAAAAACGGGAAAATTGTCGATTTTAATTTAGATAATTATGTATCTCCTGAAACCGAAACAAAGTTAATAGCAAATCATTTATATGCTTATATAAAAGGTGTCGACTTTTGTCCATCGGAACTGTCATGTGTATCTCACGTCGCACTTGTAGTAGACGAATCGGGCTCAATTGATTTAATAGCAGCCAATAAAATTAAGAAACAACTAAAGTCTTTTATTCTACAGCAAGCTACAACTAATGATAACATTGGTTCAAACATTTATGTTTCTATAACCGGAATGTCTGACAGCGATGAAAATACACGAACTGACTTTATTAGACCAACTAAACTAACAAATACTCCGGCAGTTATTAATCAATTTAATACCTGGATTGATAATTATGGTAACAGAGGCGGTAAAACAACAGGAGTAAGTGCTTCTTCAGACTATTGGCGAAGCGGGTTAGAAGGCGCTTTAAGCTATTCTATGAAACCAAACCTTGTTCTCATGATAACCGATGGTTGCCAGACAGCTGATGTTCTGGGATTAAAAACAACTCTGAAAAAATTTAACAATGCTCACGCAAGTAATTCTCAATTACCACATTTATATGTCGTAGGATTAGAAAAAGGCTTTTATGTTGATGAAAATTTCTACACCAATAAAAATTCTGGTACAGATCCTAATACAGGAACACTTGTTAATACAGTAACGACCCATCTTACAAAATCATTACAATATTTACTGGATCTTCCTGCCACACAGTTTCCAAAATCTGATAGCAATCAATTTGATAAAGGAACTTATTACGGACATGAAAATTTCAACTTATTAGCGTCTGATGATACTTATTTCTCAGACAAACTTGCCGATAGCAAAATCGTTTGTGGTACTGCTTCGGTAAAAGATTTTTGCGATGATTGTTTATCATTCAAACCAGAACCCGGTAAAGAATATTTAATAAGTGCATGGGTAAAAGAAGAGCTTTTTACTCAGGTTAAAACCTATGAAAATCCAAGTATCAAAATTATTTTTTACAACAGGAAAGAAGCTTTAGATATACCTGCTCATAAAATCGACTCATTGTCGATAAAAGCAAGCGGAGCTATTATTGAAGGTTGGCAACGTATAGTGAAGAAATTTAAAATTCCATCAAATACGATCACTATTGGCATCCAGTTAGAAAATGCCAGTCCTAGTATACCTGTTTATTTTGATGATATAAGAATTCATCCGCTTCAGGGAAGTGTAAAATCTTTTGTTTACGATCCTGAAACCTTCAAATTAATGTCTGAATTAGATGAAAACAATTATAGCACTTTTTATGAATACGATAACGAAGGCGGTTTAGTGCGAGTCAAAAAAGAAACCGAAAAAGGAATCAAAACAATTCAGGAAACACGCTCAGGTAGTGTCATAAATACAAATTAACAATGATGTTACACAAAAAGATAATATACGTATGGATGCTTTGCTCTTGTTTCCTGACACAGGCGCAATCAGTAAATGATGTTTTTAAACAATTAGCGAAGCAATACAGTCTGAACAAACCTTTGCAGTATAAAGCAAATTATGCTCTGTATAAAGATTTTGATTCTAAAAAAATAGAAGAAAATTATAATGGAGCTTTTTATAAAAATGATCTCAATGAGGTTTATATGAAAATTGGCGATAGCGAAATATTAAATTCAAAAACAGTATTTCTTAAAATAAACAACACCGAAAAAGCAATTGAAATTTTAGATCCGGTAAAAAATTACTTTGGAGATTTTGATATAAAACCACTATATGAACTATGCAAAATTGAAAGTTTTCTGGATTATAAATCTTATTGGGAAATAACTCTGGTATCAAAACAATACTCAAGCCTTCCCTATTCAAAAATTATAGTACAAATCTCTAAAAGCTATTTTTTACAAAAACAGATATTCTATTACAATACAGCAATTAATTTTTCTAAAGATTACAGAAGCCCAGATTCGCATTATCCCAGATTAGAAATTACATATTCCAATTTTAACAGAAATCCTGTTGCAGCTTCCTTATTTAGTACCAGTACTTATTTTACAAAATCAGCCAAAGAGAAGATTATTTTGACTGAAAAATTTAAAAAGTACAAGATCAACAATTAGGTGAAATTTTCAATAAATAAAAATATAGATACATGTATATCCGCCAGCATTTAACAGCAATTATATTCACACTTTTCTCCTTATGTTCATTTGGTCAACAAGAAGAGTTTTTAGGAGACCGAAAACAAGGAGCACAATTAGACGCGTCACCACAATTGGAGATAACTGATCCGAAGTTTTCAGACTTAAAAAAGCAAAATATCTTTACATCTGTAAATCCGGCTGTATCAATACATTTTGGATTTGATGAAAATTTGAAAAACTTAACAGAATATAATACTATATATTATTGCCGAATCGTTTTAGGAATCACCGCTTACGATATTTCTGGAAACAAAATAACTACCTATACCGATGCCAAAAACCAACAAAAAACGTATCCGGAATCGATAACATTAAATATAAAACATGATAATGTAACCAAAGGACAGCAGTTTGACGATTATGTAGTATATCAATTACCCGGAATCCATAAAGCAACAGTAAAGGTAATAGCTATAAGATATTATGATGAAACCAAAAATTACACAACAGTTGCCAATTCTTCCGTATATCTCGCATTAAAATTAAATACCGATAGGTATTACAATATGCAATTAAGCACGACACAGTTTACCTCTGTTTTTCCGTTGACCCATAAATTTATAAAATACAATGGTACAAGCGAAATAGAGGTTTCTAAAACAAGTGATAGTGCCGAAGAATTAGTCATTAATTGGACTGAAGACAAAAATGCACCCGCTGTAGAATATGAACTCGAATGGACATGGATTGATAATTATAAAAAAGAAGGAGGAAAATTAACTACAAACGAAATAGCATTAACAGAGCAGGATTTTAAATTAAACAGTACAAGAATTCAAACAAAAGAAGTTAGCTATAGAATTCCGCTTATATATTCTAATGGTTATTTAGTATACAGAGTCAGACCTGTAGGGAGATTTCTTGACGATACATCCAAGAATTTTTACGGAATATGGTCGTCTGGTTTGACTGATACATTTAAAAACATCAGTCAGTGGCCACACAAAATAGAGATTGATCAGGCGCACGAAGGAAACAAAAACTGGCAATATCAATCGTCATTTGCAGAAAATGGAAAGAAAAAAGAAGTAGTAAGTTATTTTGACGGAAGCTTACGTAACCGACAAACCGTTACCAAAATAAATTCGGATAATAAAGCCATTGTTGGCGAAGTAATCTATGACAATCAGGGAAGAGCTGCAATAGAAGTTTTACCATCTCCAATAGAAGCTTCTGGAATACGTTTTTATAATGATTTGAATAAAAATTCTAAAAATAGTATATACTCACACAATGATTTTGACTGGGATAATCCAAGTGTTTTAGATTGTGCTCCGGAACTGGTTTCAGGTATGGCAAATAATGCAGGAGCCAGTAAATACTATTCTGCAAATAATTTAAAACAAAACAATCATCAGGATTTAGTTCCGGATGCTAAAGAATATCCTTTTTCACAAATTGAATATACTCCTGATAATACCGGAAGAATAAAAAGAAAAGGCGGTGTTGGTCCGGAACATCAAATAGGTAAAGGACATGAAATGCAATATTTTTATGGCCAGCCTAAACAAGAAGAACTAAACAGGCTTTTTGGCTACAAAGTAGGTGATTTTTCGCGCTATAAAAAAAACATTGTTGTAGATCCCAATAAACAAACAAGTGTAAGTTACCTTGATCCGCAAGGAAGAACTGTTGCAACTGCACTTGCTGGCGATAACAACGGGAATCTCGTATCATTAAGTGACGAAAGTAACTCAGATTTGCACTTAACAACAATTACAAATTTAGTCGTAAACAACGATCGCTATACTTCCGGAAACAATGGGATATTTGAAGATGGAATACATTTAAATACACCCGTTTCGATTGTAAAAGAAGGTGAGGTAAAATTTGAATATACTTTAGATAAAACCGTTGGGGCTTATACCGAAGATTGTTTAAACGGCAAGCAATATCCTTTTGTTTATGATTGGTCTATAGACATGACAAATGATTGTTCAGAAGAATTGCTTACGGGATCAAATTCGTTAACTTCAAAATTTGGAACAGTTAATTTAAGTTCTTTTACTGCGGCATCACTAAATATTCCCAAAAGAGAATATAAGGGACTGCATTTAAATAGCTTTTTAAAAACCGGTTCTTATTTGTTAAGCAAAGATCTTCATATAAACCAAGATGCGCTTAATCAATATGCAGACGATTATATCTCTGAATTAATAAAAAATAAAAAGTGCTTACCTGAATTATCTTCATTAGAAGCAGATATAACAGTTACAGATTGTAATGTAACCTGCAAAAGTTGCGAACAGTCTTTGGTATGCGACAATCTTACTGTTGCTGAATGCGAAGCTTTTAAACTAAAACTTTCTGCAGATGAAACTGCTCTTGGAAACATAGCCAGTAGAGCATCTTACATCATTTCTGCTGAAAAACAATATGTACTCAAAAACCTAAAAGCTACTTTTCCTGACGATTCTTTTACTTTTAACGGAGCACAATTTGTGTCGCCTAATAAGGGCCAGAATGAAATAATTCCTAAAGTAAACAGTTATAAATTTGAGTTTAACGGTCTTTTAGCCGGATGCAGGGAATTATGCAAACAACCTATTAATGTTTGCAGTCTTAATTTAGAAATGTTATTGGGAGATGTTAGTCCGCATGGGCAATACGGATCTGTTGAAGGAATAGAAACAGACGATACTGATGACATATTAAATAATAAAACAATAGATCCTCTAAGTCTCTTTAATGATAATAACCAATTATTTTATGGTGGTTACACTACAAAAACAGAAACCAACCCAGAGACGAATAAACCCGAAGAAATAAAATTTTCTAATTACAACTGGAGAAATCCTTTTGGAGGAGCTTACAAGGAAGAAGACGGAACACCATCAAAAATAAGTGTAAAACTTGTTGGAGAAGGCAGATATAATCCAAATTTAGTAGATAATGCTTTTGTAGAGAAAGACTTAAATAATGATGATCCGGATACTTTTTTAACAGATCCTAAAAATCTGCGATATGCTGGTGATTTTATTTCTCTTTGGAAACCGAGCTGGGCAAATTCACTACTGCCTTATCATCCTGAATATCAATATTATGCATACAACACCGCATGGTGTAATAAACTCAATAATGACGGCAATAACTCTGACGGATTTGACGAACAACTAGCAAATATCGACTATTTTGACACCGAAAAACAAGCAATTGCCAACAGTAATCTTTTTACTGCTGGCGGTACAATAGCAACGCTTATAAACGTTGACTCACAAAACAGCGACAGTGATCCTTTTTATAATTCTAAAAACGATTTAGAATCTCAGACAGATTATATCTTACGAAAAGATCTAATGAAAGAGGCTTTGAATTTGAATTTTGATGGCATGGCACTTCAAAATGGCAAAAAACTGAACATGCTTCAGGCAGCTTATTATTTTGCTGTTTACACTAATGGGCTTGCACCTCAATCTGTTTATGAAGAATTTATAGATAAATCAAATACTGCATTATTAAGCTCAATAAACAGTATGAGCGATGTGAATTTAAAGCAAAGAATATGGGTTAATTTCAGAACTTATTATACCGGTTTTAAACAAAAAACACGTACCGTTTTTGGTCATATTTATGCAAGCAAAAACAATAATTATAATGATTGTATTGGCAATTCAGCAAGTTCAGACGCTTTTGTAGATTTATTTAAAAAATACAGTACTGCAAATTTTGAAAGACTTACAGCAATAATAAATACTATTCCTCAAACTCCGGCTAGTACAGGCGTAACACTTGCATGTTCAGACCTTACGGCAACTTATTATAAAAGTAAAGAAAAAAGATTTGTTCCGGTTGATTTTGGTTACGATGCATCGCTTAGTGATGAAGAGATCCTTGCCGAGGTTAAAAAGACTGTCGAAACTGGTATGTATCTCGAAACCGGAAGCTGCCCGAGAGCAAATGACCTTCAAAATTTCCTGAATGGATTACTTGACACCTCTATTCAAAACAAAGGACTATTGGTTAGCAGTTTGAATACTACAAGCATGCTTTATTTAACCAAAGAATTATTTGATGCTCAGGTAAATCCTGAATTCAATCTGGAATCAGCAACTGAAATTCCGCAAATAAATGCCTCTCAGGATGTCTCCGGCAATCTTAATATTGGCTTTACCTACAAGAATAATTCTATTGCAACACCCATACAATTAAGATTTACAAATACTAAAACCAATTATAAAAATCCTTGCGGCGCAATTGTAGACGCCCCAAAATGGGAAGACATAATTAGTTTCAAAAACCTGTATGCATTACCACAATACAATGCAGCCAGTAAAACCTACACCTTTCAAATTTTGGCTGTTGTAAAAAGAAAAAACAGCAGTACAAATTGTACCTCTACCGAAGAAATAATTGTAGAAGGCTCCACAAAAGCAGCAATTAATGGCTGCAATGATTTAGCCGAAGTTCCCTGTGATAAAAAAGAAAAATTCAATAGTGCTCTTAGAAACCTTGTATTTCATTTGCAAGCCAGCGGAACTATTCGAAGTAATGATTTAAATATAACTAACGAACCTGCTTTTACAGGAGATTATCTGTATACCTATTTTGGTATTAAACAAGGAGATGTTGTAAAATGGAATAACAATACAGATGGTATCTCTATTACCGTTAACAATAGCCCTCGTATGGCGATAAATCTTTCCGGCTATGATTTGGGAAAAGATTATATCAGAAACATCACGATAGCCCAATTATCTGAACAAAGAGAAGGCAGTTATAATACTTTGAGAATTACTACAAGAGGCGGAGCTTTTGCCTCCAACAAAGTTATAACCGCCAGAATTACATCCGGGAATTCAAAAAAGGCACTTTATTTTGATTGTTGTTCGTCTTGTGGTGAGTTGGATTATGATGGAGATGGTTTTGGAGATATTTGTGGAGATCCGCTTTCACCTTCTAGAATAAACAGCTGCTTAAGTGAGCTTGGAGGAAATAATGACTTAGAATCTACATTTGAAGCAAACTTTACAAAAACTCTTAATAGAGCTATTAGCAATGGCATTATGCCACGTTACATAAATACATTTTCTGATCCAAAAGCAACAGAGCTTAAAAATCTTATAAATGATGCAAATTTAGTATCTCATTATCAGTTGGGCAAAGATTACTATTTTTCACTGCAAACCTATCCGGGAGCTTTGACAAGTCGCGTAACACTTTCACAATATTATTCATCTATTAGTTCATCAAGTATTCAATTCATTCTAGCAAATGAGGGGTATTTAATTTTATGGACTCCAAATGCGGATCAGATTAGTGAAATTCTCTTTTTAGATATTCTAAATGGAAATGGCACTGCCAAAGTAATATATAAAAATAAAGACGGTCAAATCTTAACTGTCAATAATGCAAGAGTAGAAATTAGTATTGGACTTGCAATACAAAACAATACTGGCGTAGGAGTACGTACACAGTTATGTCAATTTTTCTCCGATAAATACCCTGTTGTCACTCAAAATCAGCTTTTAAAAGGTAATGCAGTAAAATTAGATCTTTTTGAATTTACTATAGACGAAAATGGCTTACTTCCATTAAAAAGCAGCCCTTTGAAAAATGCAGGATTATTGGGTACAAATTCAATTTCATTACATACAACTACAACAAACTGTGACACTTTCTGCGTCCCTCCTACTGTTGCCCCAATAATTTGTGGTGATAAATGGAATGAATTTAAAATACAATTACACAATAAAGTATCAGATTATAGCATTCCTGAAAATCTAACCAAAGATGGCAATTATTTCTGTGAAGCAAATTTTGGATATATCAGCACAGATTATTTGGCTTATTTAACCAAGTTGCAAATTACAACGGAACAAAACCCGCTTTTTATAACCATTGAAGAGTTTGCCGCAACCAAATTAAAATACGGTAACCCAAAAGCACCAGAAACTGTTGAAAGTTATGCCAGTTATGTATCTGTGCAAAAAACAGCCAAAACCGAAGAATTATTGACCTGGATACAATTTGCCAATAAATATGTTGCGAATAACAAGATTTGTGCTCCGGCAACAATGGTACCAACATTTAGCCTGGAAGTCCCTACTAACGAAAAAAGAACTCCTTGCGAAATATATGCAAATACCGTAAAAGCATCTAACAAACAAGAAATAGAGAATGCATTTTATGCTAATAAAAAGGAAGAATTTAAACAACGTTACCTAAAAGCATCACTTGAAGGAATAACCGAAACATTAACACAAAGCTCTAAGGACAAAGAGTACCAATATACCCTGTATTATTATGATCAGGCAGGAAACTTAATTCAGACCGTACCTCCGGAAGGCGTTGCAAGATTACAACCTGCTTCTGATGCAACCATAAAAACAGTAAGAGAAACCAATCCCGAAAAAGAAGATTTGGCAGCGGTAAATGGCGTTGCTGTAGCGCCAAGTCATAAAATGCAAACCCAATACCGTTATAACTCCTTAAACCAGTTGGTATGGCAACAAACTCCGGACGGAAATATAACCCGATTTGCCCATGATGCACTTGGAAGAGTTGTCGCATCGCAAAATGCAGAACAAATAAAAACAAAACGTTTTAGTTATAGCCGTTATGATGGTTTGGGCAGAATTATCGAAGCCGGACAATTTGTGACTAAATCAACTCTTTTGTTAAATATCAACGACAACGGAAGACTAATTTTTGCAAATAATACCAATCTGGTTCCGGTAGATGGTATCTTAGATCTTTACCCGTACAGTCAAGGGGTAACTTTTGAGCAGGTTACCAAAACATTGTACGATATTCCTATGGCAGATACCAGCGATTGGTTTACGAATTATGCCGAAGATAACTCGCATAAAAGAGTCACTGCTGTATTGTATTACGACAAATTAACAGCCGAAATAAAAGATATAATAGCATATGATACTTACAGCAATGCAATATTATATGACTATGATGTACACGGAAACGTAAAAGAACTTATCCAGCACACCAATAACAATACAAAATTAAGCCAGCTCAACCAAGACCGTAAAAAAGTAGTTTACGACTATGATTTAATTAGTGGTAATGTCAATAAAGTAACATATCAGCCTAATAGTACCAAAGATCAATTTATACACCGTTATGAATACGATGCTGATAATAGAATACAGCAAGTATACACCAGTAAGGATAATGTTATTTGGGAAAAAGAAGCCAACTACCTTTATTATGAACATGGCCCACTGGCACGTGTAGAAATTGGAGATAAAAAAGTACAAGGACTAGATTATATCTATACACTGCAAGGTTGGCTAAAAGGCGTAAACTCAGAAAGACTTGGTTCACAATACGATGCCGGAAAAGACGGATTAAGTGTGGCCCAAGACGCCTTTGGCTTTGCTCTAAACTATTACAAAGGCGATTATCAATCGAGATTTAGTACACAAGACAATACAATATTCAGTTTTAGTAAAGGCGCAAATCTCGAAAAAGATTCAAACCTGTACAATGGCAATATAAAAGAAATGGTAACGTCATTGCTTAATACTCAGCAAAAACCAATTTCGACACAATTTAATTATTACAAATACGATCAGCTTAACCGAATCAAAGAAATGACTTCTCAGTCTATTTCCTACAATCAAAATTTAAGTACCAATACCCCAACAGCGGGTTATCACTCTAATTACAGTTATGATAGAAATGGAAACCTAACAACCCTAAATCGTTGGGCACCATTACCTGGTACTGGTGTGATAACACTTATGGATCAGCTGACGTATAATTATATAACAGGTACAAACAAATTGCGACATGTAAATGATGCCGTACCAAATGCAGTATTTACAAACGGCGCAGCCAATGATACATCTCTCGATATAGACAATCAAACCGCCGATAATTATGGCTACGATAGCATTGGTCAGTTAAATGCCGATAAACAAGAAGGTCTAAAAATCGAATGGCGTGTAGACGGAAAAGTAAAAACAGTAACCAAAAACAATGGTACGATTATTAGTTTCGAATACGACGGTTTAGGCAATAGAACCGCCAAAACTGTAACAAGCGGTACCAATGCCACTACAACTTATTACCAACGTGATGCACAAGGCAATGTATTGAGTGTTTACGAAATGGTAAAACAAGGAACCGTTCTTAAATATTATCTGGTAGAACAGGATATTTATGGCAGCAGTCGTTTAGGTGTCGAAAAAGGAAGAAAAGAAATCACTGCAGATCTGCTACAAAGCACACTAAGATCAGGAGCAAATAATCTTTTGGCAGGAACAGCACAAACTGTAGTTCCAGAAGTTAATGAAGACCAATATGGTTTAAATTTTACAACCATAGATGCTAAAGCAACTTGGGATGAAAAACCAGAGAATTCAATTAACTTATTTGATAATTCAATACCAAAAACAGAGTCAATAATAGTAAACACGCATTTAAAAATTGATCCAACCAATACAGGTATTAATCTGGTAGCAGCTTTGCATGGAGTTTTTGAAGAAGGAGACTCTTGGCCGGGAGATAGAACCAACTCCTATCTAAGTTCTTTATTAATCTCAGTTAAAAAAAGCGAAACAGGTTACACACCAATAATTACACTACAAAAATACCGTAGAGGACACAACGCTTATATGAATGGTAACAGAAATAGACGTTATAGTTTTAGAAGTTATGCATCAACTACAAATTATGAAATTATTTCGCCTGCAATTCCAGAAGACGAATGGGATTTACAAACAGAAATAACAAGAAGCATAACTTCTGACGAATATACTGTAACTATAACCTTAAATGGTAATAAATACAAAACTATTGCAAAAGTAACCGAAGACCACAATGGAGTCGAGAATAAAGGGATGAGAAGCGGTTCTGAAGACCTTCATATTATATTACAAAAAAACTCTATAGGAGCTACCTCTATTATACATCGCCCTGGTGATGAAGAGAAATTTAATGCCCTAAAAGCCGAAATATGCGACTTTAGTTTTACAGTAAACAATGGTCAGGAACCTGAAGATATCAAAACCAATTATTTTAGTTTTGATGAAGGAAAAGGCACAAAAACCATAGCTACTACAGGTCAGGAAATGACTTTAAGTAACGTTGCTTTTTCACAATCTTATTGTGGCGCAAGAGCCGATGACAGCGATGGTGACGGCATATTAAATAAAGACGATAATTGCCCTTATGTATTTAACCCGTTACAAGAAGATATAGACAAAGACAAAAGAGGAGACGTCTGTGATAATTGCAAATATATCCCTAACTTTGACCAACTTGATAGCGATGGCGACGGTATAGGCGATGCTTGCGATAACTGCAAATTTATCGCCAATGCTGACCAAATTGATACAGATGGCGACGGTATAGGCGATGTATGCGATAATTGCCCAACAATTGCAAACCCATTACAAGAAGATACCAATAACAATGGTATTGGCGATGTATGCGAAGGATTAGCACAAGGTCAAGGAAAAGAAACTTCTGCTACTACTCCTCTACTTGCCTATCGTTTTGTTGGCGATAAACAATACGAGCTTTCGAATCATTTAGGCAATGTATTATCAGTTATTAGTGATCGAAGCTTATTAAACGGCAATACTTTTTATCCAGACGTTCTTACATATTCTGATTATTACCCTTTTGGTATGCAAGTGCCTCAACCCGAAAAACCTGCCGGAGATTATCGTTATGGGTTCAACGGTAAAGAGAAAGATAATGAAATAATGGGTGGTGATGGAAACTTCCAAGATTATGGAATGAGAAGTTATAATCCTAGGCTTGGTAGGTTTTTTACAATTGATCCACTTGCAAAAAGTTTTGCTCATTATAGCTCATATCAATTTGCAGGAAATACACCTATTCAAGCCATTGACTTAGATGGAGCAGAAGAATATCATTATTTAGCTAATTTTGATAGAAACTCAGGAACGATAATTTTTAAACTTGAAAACAGTAAAACAGTAAAAGAGAAAACCTTTTTGGGATGGAGCTGGATTCCAAAAGAAAAACATACTATTATTTATCAGGGTGATGATGGAGATAAAAGCACTTTTGTTTTCACTTCAAACTATCACGCAAGACTGGGAGCTGAATTTGTAACAGTAAATGCCATTCCTGATTTTAGAAAATTTGTAAAAGATTCTAAAACGAATACTTATAAAAATGCTGCCGAAGCAGAAAATGTTCTAAATAGAACTTTTATGAGTGAGGGCGCTAAAACTGTAAATGATTGGGGTGGTGCTTTAGTTGATTATTCTACATCAAGAGATGCATTTTCAACAAAGCTTCCTGTAACTGAAAAAGCAGTATCAATCACGGAAAAAAGTGTTTCTTATAAATTAAGTACTTATCTATTGAATAAAGAACACCCTGTTGGCAAATCAAAAGCTAATTGGTTTGAAAAAGCACTTGGATTTACAAATCAGAATATGGATAAATTAGCCAAACAAATTATATTCGACCCTTCAAAAGCTGTTTCTACAGGCAATAATGGCCATGCAAATATGTATGAACAAATAATTCCAATAACAGGAGCTAATGGTAGGAAAATTGATGTACAGTTTAATTTTGCAGTACCAAACGGAGAAACATCCCCAAAACTTGTTGGAGCAATTCCAGCTAAAAAGTAATAAAGTATGATAAGAGAACATGATATTATTAAAATTAAAATTGATTTGAATGATAATATAAAAGCTGGTACAATTGGGGTAATATTATCAATTTATGAAAATGGAAAATTTTTCCTTGTCGAATTCGTTGATAAGAATAATCAAACAATAGGAGATGGAATGACACTTGTTGATTTTAAAGATATTGAACTCGTTTCCAGCCATTCTAAGGGTTCTAATGAATAAAAAAGTCCCAGCTCGGCAAAGTGTGTAGCTCGCTGCGCAAACGTCCCAGACGTTCTTACGTATTCTGATTATTACCCTTTTGGTATGCAAGTGCCACAACCCGAAAAACCTGCAGGAGATTATCGTTATGGTTTTCAAGGTCAGGAGAAGGATAATGAAATTAAAGGCGGTGACGGGAACTCCATGAACTTTACCTTTAGGATGCATGATCCTAGGATTGGGAGGTTTTTTGCAAGAGATCCGCTGGCAACTGAGTATCCTTGGAATTCACCATATGCATTTAGTGAGAATAGGGTAATTGACGGAATCGATCTAGAGGGATTAGAGTATTATCAAGCAATTGGTGATCCTCACGATGCAGATATAACAGATTCATTTAATCCTGCTTTTTCATTCAATTCTGGAATGGCTGCAGTTGCTAATACAGTAAGAAAGGCAAATGCAAAACTATTTGGAAATACTACTTATACACGTGTAACGGTTAAGATTCAAGATTATGTTGATGTGTTTTCAGGAGCATCGACATCAGGAACTATTACAGAATCAAAACAGGTTAATGTTTATAATGCCAATCCAATGGATGGCTTGTTGGATACAGTAGAAGTTTTGGGGAATGTTGTCGGTATGGGAGCAAAAGCCAAAGGTTTAAGTAAAGGAGCTGGAGTACTTTTAAGTAAAACAGCACCAAAAGGTACTATAGTAAAACAAGCAGCAGTAAAATCTTTTGAAGAATTAGCTGAAGGTGGAGCATATGGCAGAATGAAAAATTGGGTTGAAGACGGAATTAATATAACAGAAAAAAACCATGTACCCTCTAAAGATGCAATTAAAGTATCTGGTGTTGGAATTTCTAATTATTTAGGAAGTGCTCATATAATGAATAAAGCTGATCATAGAGCTTTTATTTCAACTGGAAGTAAAGAAGCTTCAAAAGTATTCAGAAACGCAGAAGCTAAATTGTTAAAAGCAGGAAAATATATGGAAGCATTTGATCTAAATGCAACAGCAATAAGAAAACAATTTGGTAATAAATATGATAAGGGATTAAAAGAAGCAAGGGAATATTTTGAAAAAGAAGTCGTACCTACATTATCGTCACATAATTAATTTTGTAAAAAAAACATGAAAATAAAATCTTATATAGGTATTGATAATTTGCTTTTTACTGACAATTTTAAAGAAATTAGCAATAAGCTAAAAGAATTCAAAATTGAAAAAGGAGAAACAATGTTTATGGATAAAGTAAATTTAACGTTGTTTGTTGAGCAATTAGATCTTTTAATCACTTTTAGTAATAATGTTGGAGATTCAGTCGAATGCTTCGAAATTAATAGAAAGAATGTATTTTTTGAAGATATGAATTTAATGAAATTGAAATATGATTTTTTAGAAGAATTTATAAAAAAATCAGATCCTGATATAATTATAGATGAAGAAGGTTTCAACTCTCCAAAATTTGGTTTTGGAGCTTACAGAGGGGTAAATAATAGTAAATATACTTTATATCCTAAATCTGTAATAGTTTTTAATAATACTTATTTGTCTAAAGAAATGCCCAGTGAAGACGATATTATTAAGTTTTATTTAGGAGAGAATTATGATCCAAACTCGAATCCCTTTGAATAAACCACAAAGAGCATAAAAACAAAAAAGCAACCTAGAAATGGGTTGCTTTTTTTTTGAGAGAATGCCAATCTTATATTTAAATTAAAAAGAAAATGTTCTGGCATTCTTTCAAAAAAAATGCATAGCGTTTTGCGGCGATTGAGCAAAATAAAAAAAGAATCCTAGTGTCCCGAAGTTTCGGGAGCAGCAGCGTCGGGGATTATAGAGGTCTTAAGGAACTGAGATATTTTACATAATGAGTTTATAGTGAAAGGCGAAGCGTACCGGCACGGCTTGCACTATAATGACTTGTTATGTAACATAGCTTTAGTGTGGTTTATCTCTTAGTTCTTGAAAAACCAATGCGCAAAGTATGTCGATAAAGAGATTTTAGATTTGGCTTATTCTGTTCTCAATAAGCCTTTTATGGATTTATTGATTTTGTGGTTCATCGTAATTTTGTCAAAAAATAAGATATGACCACAAATCCTATTGATTTTAGAAAATTTGCAAAATTAGTTCAGGAACATACACGTAGAAAAGAAATAATTCAGGAACGAATAAATACAAAACTAATGTACACTGTATTGATTAGTTTAACACTGGTTATACCTGGCGGAGGTGAACTTGAGGGGTCATTAATAGAAAGTCAATTACAAACAAAAGAACAGCAGCAAGTCTTTCACTCTGTTAAAGCAATTGTTCGTGGTATTTCGAGATTTTTTTCAATCAATAGTTTAAGTTCTGCAAAAGGAGGAACCGAAACGGTGAAAGGAACAATTGGTGTTTTAGATGACACCACGGGTACTATTGGTGAGGTACAAAGTATAAATAATGCAGAAGATAAAAAATAGCAATATGAAATATACTACCTCATATACAAACAGCTTAAATTTTTTCTGGATATTACTTTTTGGGTTCTCATCTCCATTTATTATATTTCCAGAGGTAAACCAGATTTACTTATCAATATACTTTATATTGATTTTACTTATTGCATATTCTTTTTCAATACATTTTATATATCAAATAGAAATAATAGACACAAAAATTATTAAATCCTATTTTTTAAAAAAAGAAAAGGAAATTATAAATTTTGAACAAATTAAAAGTGTTTCTATTTCTATTCCTTCTTTTAGAGACCCTCCTGCCATTGGAATTATTTATTTAGATTCTTTAAATAAAGAGAAAAAAAATTGGTTTATCTGCTTTGATAAAAGTGATTTAAAAAAACTTTATAAGTTTTTTATTGATCACGGACTCAATGTTGAAGTTGTTCCAAAAGAAAAACTGAATGATTTATTATAAATTCCTTAACACATCTAAGAAGAGTTCTTTTTAGAAGTAAATCTATCGCTATCATATTGCAAATAACCGAATTTAAACCTGTTAATCGCAATAAAGACTAAAGCAAGTACTAAAATATAAAACATAAAAAAGATATGAAATCGAATCTAGTTATTTTAATTTTCATTATATCACAAAATCTATTTTCGCAAAGTTTAGCTGAAGAATATTACATCTCAATGGAACCTCTTTGGAAAAATGCAATTACTGATGAAATGAGAAATCAGATTGATTCTAAAACAAATGATGATTACATAAAAATCTATGGTGTTGGATTTTGGGAATCTCAAGCTATAATTTCAAAAAAAAGTACAGAAGAAAAGATTTCTTTTTTAAAAAATATCCTTGCTTTAAATATTTTTAATGAAAATGATGGTGAAGTCACTATTTTAATTGAGTCAGGTAATTTTAGCGAACCAAATCAAAAAGGTTTTGTAATTTATGATAATGAATTTTATTTTTTTATCAAAACCCCAACAAAGATTATAAACTTGAAAAATATTATAAATACATAAAGAATTTAAAAAAAATAAATAAAAATAGTGTTCGAAGTATTCTATTTTTTGCTTTAAAGAACAATCGGTCCGATATTATAGAAAAATTGATTGAAGATGAAATGAAGGATTCCGAAAATAGAAATCAAAACCCAATTATAAATTATGAGATTATAAATTATAATTTCAAAAGAGAAAAAAGGTTAAACTTATATTATTATAATCAATATGAGCTCTAGGTTAATATCCAGCCCAGCTCCGCAAAGTGTGTAGCTCGCTGCGCAAATATCTCTGACTTTGCGCCCACAACGATAAGCCACAAAGAGCATAAAAGTAAAAAAGCAACCTAGAAATGGGTTGCTTTTTTTTTGAGAGAATGCCACCCTTACAGTTCAATTAAAAAGAAAATGTTCTGGCATTCTTTCAAAAAAATGCATAGCGTTTTGCGGCGATTGAGCAAAATAAAAAAAGAATCCTAGTGTCCCGAAGTTTCGGGAGCAGCAGCGTCGGGGTTTGTAGAGGTCTTAAGCAACTGAGATATTTTATATAACGAGTTTATAGTGAAAGGCGCACCGCACCGGCACGGCTTGTACTATAATGACTTATTACGTAACATAAACTTTGGTATGGTTTTATATTTTATGTCTTGAGAAACCAATACATAAAGTGTATCCATAAAGAATATAAAAAAGAAACCGCACTGATTGTGAGGTTTTATGCTTTATAATATTTTCTGATTGTTTTTCTATAGACAAAAATCAGGGAATCTTTTTTTATATAAGTACTATCTTTTATCATAATCCTGGAACATCCGCAAGGCAATAGGTTGTAATATCTCGGTTTATAATACAAACGGGTTGTGTCTTTTTGTTGCGCATTTACAGAAACCATCAATAAAAGCAGAGTAATAAGAATTATTTTTTTCATTAAGAAGAGAATGCTTTTTTTGCTTTAAAATTCTCGATACAAGTATCAATCAAATTAAAGAGAATGTGTTGGATGTAATGATCTAATTTTTGAATGTCTTTTATTCTCTTCATTATTTTTTTTGTCACAGGTATATTTTGTCCGTCCTAGCTCCACAAAGTGTAGCGCTGGCAAATGTCTCTGACTTTGCGCCCTCAACAATAAGCCATAAAGAGCATAAAAGCAATCTCGAAATGGGTTCCTTTTTTACTCTAAATTTTCATCCAAATATTACATTAATATTTTAAACCTGATAATCTGAACCTAAACCCTCTAAAAAAAGAATAATAAAAACTTCTAAATAAAACTCAAAAATTTTCACTTTTATTCCTCAACATATAAGTAATAAATATATTTTTTATTCATAAAAAATCCGCAAATAGCGGATTTTAATGTAATTTGAATAACGGTGCTTTTTAATATGAAATATTAAAGGCTCCTTCAGTTATCTCATGTTTCACAGTTGCAGGATATGTTACTAAAGAAGCTGTAAACGTTCCGCTAATTGTTTTCTTAGCGGTATCATGGCTTAAAATAACAATAGTTCCTTTTGAGGCATCAAACATATTACCAAGTGTTGCATCTTTACTATATGTTAGAACATAATCAAAACCAGAACCAACACTATAAGTACCTTTTTTTATAGTACTAGGTATAGCAACTAAAATATTTTCGACACTTCCTTTTATGCCACCGATCATTATTTTTCCCATAACAGAAATTGCCGTCACACTTGTAGGAACAAAATTTGTTCCGTCTAATTTTGCCGAAAAAGTGTTCTTATTCACAACAGGAACATTACTTGTATAAGCAATCTCATTAAAAGATCCTTTGGTGAAAGTTTTGTTTTCTAATTTATTGTTAGAATTAGATCTTATGCCCGTAAACTGAAATGTCCCTGACAATTTTTTTGTTTTTGAATCAATCGATGTTATTGTAACAGTTGCAGTATCTTCATAATCTGAAATACCTAACTCATTATTGGCATCTTCTTTAGAAAGGCCAATAAAAGAACTATCATCTGTAGAAGAAGCACTATAAGCCAATCTCAAATCCCAACCTTTATTTTGATTGCTTACATTTTTCCAGGTATAGGTTCCTACTTTATTAGAAGGCACGGTTATTACAATAAAATCTCCCTTTGAGGAACGTAATCCCATAATCGAGATATAATCATCCTCTATAATGGCTTGTACGGATGTAGAAACAAAAGTTTGACCATCAAAATCAAATTGCAATTTTCCTGCTGCCGTATCAACGACGACTTCATCATCAACCGATTCATCGCTGCTGCAAGAATTAAAAAAGAATCCTACCGTTAGGATTGAGACAAATAAAACATAAATTTTTTTCATAATAATTTTATATAAATTAGACTGTAAGGTGAAAAAAATGCGTCCAAAAATAAGCCTCAATACGTTTTAGAAGTATTAAAATAAGACAGTTTTTAACAAATTATTATAAAATGCAATTGATATCAGAACAGGGATTACTTATTGATAATTTTACTTAAATCAAACATCGGCGCATACATAGAAACCATTATTACTCCAACAATGGCGCCTATTATAATGATAATCATGGGTTCCAGAATCACGCCTATCATTTTGGTTTGATGACTTATTTCTTCATTGTATTGTTCTGTTAATCTTTCAAACATAGCCTCAAGCTGATTGACCTGCTCTGCTACCTCAACCATAGAAACCATTTTATTTTCAAACACATCGTGTTTTTTTAAACTTTCATGCAATGAAGCTCCTCTTATTATGTCTTCTTTTATTTGTTCGATAGCAATTTCTATAGGGTAAAAACCAATCATTTTTGCGGTTAACGACAAAGAATTTATTAAGGTTGTTTTAGAGGTAATCAACAAATTCATAGCTTGGCAGAAACGTGATATGTATATTTTGCGAATCAAGTTACCAAAATAAGGGATTTTTAAAAGTACTTTAGTTGTAAACGATCTGTAACTATCTTTTTGTTTTAGCAAGCTATGAATGAGTATTAAACCAATTATAACTCCAATTGTAGCAGAAAAAATCATCCCGGAATGATTCGATATTTTGAGAATAATTTGTGTACTTTTTGGTAATTCACTTCCAAATTGTCTAAAAACAGAACTGAACATCGGAACAACTTTATTAAGCATAAAATACAAAACCAGAAACGTAACCAACATTACAATAGTAGGATAAGTCATAACAGAGATAATCTGTCTTTTCATTTGAATTTTTCGATTAAAGTACTTTTGTAATTCTCCCAGAACTTCTTCCAGTTTTCTGGTTTCTTCGCCAATTTGAATACTATAATATTCGTAAGCCGAAAATTGATTGGTTTCTCTCATTGACTCATAAATACTTCTTCCTTCAATCACTTTTTCTTTGATTACAAGGATTAATTCTCTCTCAAATTTATTAGCAGCTTGATTACTAAGAATTTCAAGTGCTTTTTTAAAATCAACACCGGATCTTAGAAGCATACCAAGCTCTCGATAAAAAATCTCTTTTTTTTTGTCAGACAGCTTTTTAGAGAATTTAAAAGATTTTGTTTCAATTCTGGAATCCTTCTTCTCCCCTTTTGGTGCATTATAAGCAGTTAAATCAAAACTCATTTTTCTTTATGTTTTGTAACAATTCATTTGGATAAACTCTTTTGTAAAATTTTAAAACTATCTCTTTTTCGTTTGATTCTACATTTAATTTTACTTTCTGATAAACATTTTTTTCAGATTTACTTTTAATCGTATCCACAATTATTTTATTCACTTTGATTCTGAAAGTATCAATAAAATTTTCTTTCTTTCTTAAAATATAATCGTTAGAAAATTGATACAAAATTCTGTCACCTGTGTATCCATTAAAATAAATTTCATTTTCATCAACCATCATTTTTTCTTTTTCAAAAATATCTTTATTCAAACTATATGTCAATCTGTTAAGGTCGTTGATTAATTCGTTTTGGGTTTTAAAATCCAGCATTCTTCCGGTAACAATAGAAAAAATCACAAATAAAACTCCCATAATAATAGCCGTAATAGCCATACCAACTACCGCCTCAATAATAGAGAAAGCGGGAACCGAATTTATACTATTCCGCATCTTGTACATAAAAACTTTTTTTGAACTTAAATTGTGTACTGTCTTTATATTCTATTAAAATCTTTTTAAGATTATCATTTATTATTTCTTCTTCGATCAATAAATTTTCATTTTGACTTTCGTTTAAAACAGAATCGTTTTTTAACTCCAATAAATAAAATAATTCATTGACTTTATTTTGGGTACCATAAAATTTAGCCGATGTTTTTGAAGTATAAACTGAAGCAAAAATCAGAACTGCAAAGTACAAACAGATCGAAATGATTGTTAAGGCAATAACTGATTCCAATATCGAATTAGCCGAGAAATTAAAGCACTTTTTTGATAACTCCATAAGTCGCTTTTTGAGTATTAAACAATGGAATCGAAATAAAATATGCCGGACGTTTTTCTATATTTATTTCAATATCGCTAATCATATTTTCATAGGTGGACGAAGCTGTTTTCATAAAAAAACGATTTACATAAACAGAACCATAAACATTACTTTTAAGCATTAGCTTTCCTGAACAATACAAATCTCCTAATAACAGTCCTTTTTCATCTATTTCAATAGTATTTTTGTCAATTAGATCAATGGTATTGCCAAATAAAACCACAGCACCGGTTATTTGGCATTCTTTCTTTATTTTTATTTTAGATTCATCTGCACTTTCATTATACACACATAGTACCGATGGATAATTTAAAATTACTTTTTCTTCGAGTTCGATTCCATTTGTTGCAAATGCCTGAACAGTTCCTCTAAATCCTTCTTCAAAAGTTATTTTTGGGGCTATTAAAATCACATCTTCAAGAACCACATTTTTTTTAACCCGAATAGAATCTGCAGATTTTAAAATAAAGTTACCCTTAAAAATACTATTGCTAAGGATGGATTTTATCTGAATCTCTTTTGTAGTATTAAAAAATGAATTGAAATACAACGAATCTTTTGTTTTTTCTAACTCTGAAATATCTATTTTTTCTGATTTTAAGCCTTGAAATACTTTTTTAAACTCAGGATTTATCTCTGGTAATTGTGGTTCTGAAATAGCGGTTGGTCCATTTGCGATAAGTTGATTTAGACTATTGTTTATATAAGAGGTTTCGATAAAAGTATTTGGTAAATGGTTGTGGCCAATAAGTTTTACTTTTCCGGAATAATACAATGATTTGGACAAATTAGTTAAATACAGCGCATTCTTATCAATATCTTGTTTACCAACAAAATGCATCGAAGATACTGTATCCTTTAAAATATAAGATTGTGCTAAAACCACGGAAAACAATCCGTATAATTTGGTCTTATAACAGCCTTCTATCTCTGAGTTTTTATCTTTTTCAATATCAGTGATAACTGTTTTATTTCCTAAAGCAAAATTTAAAACTGAATGATTCTGAATGTAAAGTTCTTCCTGAAGATTATAGTATGAATTAAGCTGGTTGTATAAATTAGAAAAATATAGCAAAGCCCCGCAAATAATTGATACAATTAAACAGATATAAATAGCATACAACAAACTATGAGCCTTAACCATTATTGAGCTGCTTTATCTTTCTTTTTAAAAAGATTTTTGAAAAAGGTTACTATTTTATTCTCTTTTTCAGGTTCTTTTTTGGCTTCTTCTCTGGCTTGTTTTTTTAATAAGCGTTCTTCTTTTTTCGCTGCAGCTTCAGACTCATTTTGTTTCTTAGCTTTTTCTTTTGCGATCGCTTTTTCTTCTTTGGCTTTGGCTTTATAATTATCCAGTTGGTCTGCGTCAGCGAGAGCTTCTACTCTTTTTTGTTCCTTCTTAGCATTTTCTAAATTGTTTTTCTCTTGCTTTATTTTATACTTTTCAGATTTATTAAAAGTTGGTTTTTGTATTATAACTTTCCCTTTTTTGTAAATAACAGTATCTTTCTTCTCTGTATCAATCCATTTTCCGGTTTTATAGTTTGCAACAAACCTCCCTTTTTCTACTAAATTACCGGTAATGTCAAAACGGGAATAAATTCCGGAACGCAAACCATTATGCCAATTTTGATCTGTGGCCAAAATACCATTTTGATGCCAGGTTTTCCATATCCCAACTCTTAGTCCATTTTTAAATTCTCCTTGCTCTGCCAGTTGATTACTATGATACATTTTGATAAACTTATCATTTAACAGATCTCCGGCAATTCCGCCCTGAGTTTCGTGTATAAGACCTCCTTTAAACCAAGAATACATATGGGTTTTATTCGGTTTTATTTTTTTGTCTGTAGTAAAAAATTCATATCTAAAATCTTTATCAGAAATTCTTTTTACCGTATAAGGATCACTAAAAGAAAGCAATGCAAATGAGAGAACTATAAAAAAAGTAGATTGTAAAAAAATTGATTTCAAAATGATATTTTTTAATATTTATAAAATAAGGAAGATGCTTTTAATGAACTATACACGATTCCTGAACTTGATGTTTTTTTCAGATAATAAAATTTAGAATAAATACCCACCTTTAGTTTTTCTGTTTATTTTTTCAAGCGAACGATCTTTCTTTCTGAATTAAAATAAACCTCTATAGAATCTTTGTATTTCTTTTTTACAATTAATCCATTATACGGAGTATTAATTTTAAGCTTGCATAATTTTGAATCTACCTTCAGTAAAACCAATTCCTGTTTTTTTTCTTTAGATTCAAAATAACCGTAATAAGATAAAATGGGCCAGCTTAAATTTGGATCTGTTTTTAAAGTTGGAGTTACAACTTCCTTTCTTACAGAAACATAATTTGATGTTGGTCTTTTCGGGACTATTAGAGCGGTTTGAAATTGTTTGTTTAAAAACGGATCTCGGCCTATTTTTTCCAGTTTAAAAGTGTCCTTTTTAATTTGCTTTATATTGATATTGACTTGTTGATTTCGTTTTTCAATAAGCAGATTACTGCCTGAAAATTGACGATTAAGTGCTTTGTATCCTGCGGTTCCCCAAAGTGCCAAAACCACAATAATTAAAATTATATTTATTCTTTTTTTAGCCATTTCAATTCACAGTGAACTTGAATCCAGTACTGTTTGCTCCTATATTTCCAGCCTCATCAATAGCTCTTACTCTCCAATAATAAATACCGGTAGCTGAAAACGTTTGCTGCAATGATGTTGTATTACTTTTTTGAGTTTGAACAATTATATTAAAATCAATATCATTGGCAAATTCAACTATATATGAAATTGGTGCTTTAACATTACCAAGATCTGTTGCAATACTCCAGGTAAATGAAATATTAGAATTAGCTATTTGAGTTGAATTATCAGCAGGCAAAGTGTTTTTTGGCTGATTAGGAATTGTGGTGTCAATGTTGAATTTTCGTGCAGAATATAGTTTTGTTTCTGTATCGGCATTTTTAGCTTTTACCCTCCATTCATAAGTTCCATCAACTAAAGTTGGCAAATCCAGTGTTAATGAAGTATCTGTAATATCCGTTTTTGAGAACACTTCCTGACTTGTGACTGTATTTAGAACTTTAACACTATAACTTTCAGCATTTTTAAGCACTTCCCAGTTTAGCGTAACATTTATAAAATTTACATATTTATCATTTTCAGGGCTTGATAAAATTACTAGCTGATTGGTTAAATCATCCGGAATTGTAGTCGAAAAATTAGACGGAAAAGAATAAATAGACTCATAAGCATAATTTTCACCTCTTACTCTCCAGATATAATTTCCAGCTGCTAATGGCAAAGTAATACTCGTTTTGTTAGTTAAAGAATCCAAAATTAAAACCTGATCAGATTCATATATTTGGACACGATATTTATCAGCACCTTTTAGATTATTCCATTTAAAATTAACTACATTACTTTCAATTTTAGAATTGTTTATTGGCGAAAAAATTTGAACAGTATCGTTGCCAATATCTTCTTCAAGAATATCATCGCATGAATAAGTAAAAATCGCTAGGGCAATTACTGCAAGTTTATTTATTGTTTTCATAGTTTTGGAAAATCATTTTTAGATGTAAAACATCCGATTTATTATTGTTTTTTACGATATAGAAGTTCATACTTACAATTCTTGAAAGATTAAATTGCTTCTCAAAATTATAGGCCAGTTTTAAAACCTGATTACTATCCCCTGTTACGTCCAACTGATTTGTTATAACATGATAATTATCCTCAGGATAATCATGTATTGGTTTTAAATCACTTATTGAAACTTCGGGAGAATTTTCTGCTGCAAAACTTATAATTCCTTGCTGCACCATTTCTTTTGCAACGCCTTCCTTTCCGATAATTTTATCCAGATATGCAATATCTTTTACCAGAGTACTTGCGTTTTTTGTTTTTTTATCAATATCATCTGCTTTTTTTAAGAGCGTTCTATACTCCATCACCACATCAAACAAAGTATGAAAGGATCTTTTATAAGCCGCAATCGACAATATAAAAAAGAGACCAATAAGGGCATAAAATTTTTGTTTATACGAATAATTTTCAAACATTTTTTAGTGTTATTTTTATTTCGAATATTGATTTATTTTTCTTGTCTTTCTTAAGACTAATAATCTCGAAACGCTGCAGCCAATTCATTTTTCTCAAACCTTCTAACCAATTATTAAAAGACGATTCTTCATAAGTCTCTCCTTTAATAAGGATCGTTTTATTATCAAAAAAAGCTTTCTTATTTTCTTTATATTCTTCTTTTAATGGAATAATGTTTAACTCATTGAGAGAAATAGCGGCGGGAATCGTTTTAATAATTTCATAACCATAATAAGAGAGAAACTTAGAAGACAGAACTCCGGATTCTTTTAAGATATTCAGTTTCTTTTCTTTTTGAATTTCAAGATCTAATATCAGTTGATAGGATTTATTTGAATAAACTGTTTGCTGTTTTAATTCAGCATTTTTAGTTCCGTAATATTGTATTAAAAAATAACTGAATAATAGTGAAGTCAAAAAACCGGTAAGAATTACTATTCCTAAAACTCTAAAAGCTTTTTTATAGATTAATTCTTCACTGCTTAATGCTGAATTGTTTGTTTTTGAAACTTCCTTTGACTGAACAAAAAAATGAATTACTGCTCCGTACAGTGGCAAAAAAGTACTCGAAATTATTTCTTCTCCAATTTTGTAATCTATAAGTTTTAAAGTTTCTTTTTCTTTTACAAAACTTAACAATTTATCATCTTCAAATTCTAAACGCAGTTCATTTGAGAATAAAACTTCTTTTTTTAGTACATTATTCAACAAAGCAGCTAAAAAGGAGCCAACATAAACATCTACAACCTGAAAACTACTTTTTTGAAACTTTGATATTATTTCATCTACAATATTTTTTCTGCAAAAACTTATAAAATTTGATTTTCTGCCTTTTATATCTGTATAGTAAATAGTATTATAATCGATATTCTTTTGCCAATTTAAATCGGCTTCATTTTCAAAATCAATTTCTTTATTCAGGATTCCTTTCCCTTCTACAACAATCAAAAGAGGCTGTTTTTTATCGGCTATTTTTGTTAGTGCTTCAAAGGTTTCGAAAGTTTGTTTTGAAACTATAGAAATCTTATTGGCGCTCTTTTTAATAGCTAGCAAATGATAGACTTCGTAATCTTCTTTTTTGATTACTCCAACAACATTTAAGTTATTTAGTCTTATAATTTTGGATAAATGGACTAACATTAATAAATAACTGTTGGTTTAATAAAAATGTGAAGTTTAGCATCACTTTTCCCCTTTTTCCTACTACTAAAGAACCATTTAATAATTGGTATTCTAGAGATCAAAGGAGTTCCTGTCCCTGAGTTTTCTTTTTTTAATTCGTCCAAACCACCCAATAATATCATTTCGCCATTTTTTACCCTTACTAAAGATTCAAATTTTTGAGTAGCTTTTCCCGGAGGAGCATCTTCGCCTATTCTGGCTAAGAATGAGCTTTTTTCTACTGCAATAGTCAGTGTTACGTTTTCGTCTGTAGATACATAAGGTTTAATCGACACACTAAGATTTGCATCAGTAGATTTCCATGTTCCTGAATTCAAAATATCGTTCCCTATCGTATTGTTTATTAATCGATTACTTTGTTCAAAGTAATAACTGGTTTCTCCTATTGATAGTTTAGCTTCATGTCCACTTATTGTAGCAATTTTAGGTGTAGATTCTATTTTTAAAACTGAATTGTTTTCCAGAAGTTTCAGATTGAGATAAAAAGACTCTGTTACTTTTCCTAATTTAAAAAGACCAAAACCATTAAAAGCATCTATTAAACTATTTACCGAAGATCCGTTTAAAGTCACATCAGAATTAGGGAACAAAACACCACCCGTTTTAACGGAGTTTATTTTATCCAAACCAGCTTTCATTCCGGTCTGGATATCATAAGACTTGTTGTATTGTACTATTATAACTTCAATTTGTACCATAGGTACAACTTTATCAATTTGTTTAATATAAACTTTTAGCTCTTCGAGTATAGATCTTGATCCGGAAACAATAAGTCCATTTAATTCTATAAATTCTTTAATTTCTAATTTTTCAGAAAACAATTTAGGCAGTGAACCAATAACAGATTCTATAGATCGGTTTTCTAACTGAATCATTTCGGTTACTCTCAATCCTTCTGTAGCTTCTTCACCAATTAAATAGAAATTATCCTGTTTTTTATGTGTGTATTTTTTTCCTTTAAAAATATGAGCAAGTAATTCATCAAAAGTAATATTGTCGACAGAAAGTGTTGTTTTTTCGTTTTCGGGCTTGTTGTATAAAAAGTAATTAATATGTAATTTTTCCGCAGCTTCAGTCAATAAATCTGAGGCATCTGCGATATAAGCATTGACTTGTAAAAACCCTTGTTTATTAACATTAATTTCATAAAAACCAGGAACACCGAGGCTTACTTTTGGTTGCTTTGCTTTTGCGGTCTTGATTGGTAAACCATCATCATTTTCATTGTTTTTTTCTATAAAATAAAAATCATTTTCATTTTTAGTTGCAATTAAATTATTTGACTTTGACATCATCTCTATTACCTGATCAAAGGGACGATTTAAAATATAAGCCGAAACAACACTATTTTTTACGTCTTGTGCCAATATCAAATTTTTACCAGACTGATCTGTAATTGCCTTTACAACTGCTGATAAAGTATCATTTTCTAATTTAACAGATAAAAAATCATTCTGAGAATTGTATGAAACATCTATAACTTTTGCCTTTTTTTTCTCTATTATGGTTGTTATTTTTCTTTTTTTGAAAATTATGATATTGTTCATGAAAGAAACTTCAATATCATATTTCTGAACCAGATGTATAAAAACATCTTTTACTGTTACATCAAAGAAATTATTAGCCACTAACTGATTTAACTCCGTGTCGATGTCAATATTCAATTGATGTTCTTCTGCAACTGAAGAAATAAAATCGTGTAATGTAAGTCCTGAAACATCCATTTTAATGATTTCATTCAATCCTTTTTTTTGCAGAGACAACTCGTCAAATTTTCTACTTAATTCAACAATATCCTGCTGTGCTACAATAATATTCGTAAAAAATAACGCTGCTATTACGCAAACAATTTGTTTAAGCATTTGTTTTATATGTTTATTAAAATTGAATATATTTCATCCAGAGATGTTTCTCCATTAACTAAAATCTCAAATGCTTTTTCAGGTAATGATTTATAATTTTTATCATCATTATATAATTTTGTAATTGTATTATTTTTAATAGCTTCTGTAATCTTACTGTCGATGTTTAAAATTTCATAAATTGCTGTTCTTCCTTTGTATCCGGTATGATAGCATTTATTACATCCCACAGGTTTATAATAAGAAGCGATTTCAAAAGGAAATTTAAAGTGTAACGGAAAATCTTTCAGGTTACAAACCGTCTCTTTTTTGCAATGATTACAAAGCTTTCGAACTAATCTCTGAGCCACAGAAAGATTTAAGGTTTCTGCAATTAAATAAGACGGAACTCCCATATCAATTAATCTCGAAATCGTTCCTATTGCTGAATTCGTATGTATGGTTGATAAAACTAAATGTCCGGTTAAGGAAGCACGTATTGCCATTAAAGCAGTTTCTGAGTCTCGTATTTCTCCCAACATAATAACATCAGGATCCTGGCGTAAAAATGATTTTAGTGCAGATGAAAATGTTAAACCAATATCTTCTTTAAGTTGTACCTGATTAATTCCTTTCAAAGTATATTCAATTGGATCTTCAACGGTTACAATATTTCTGCGGCTATCATTTAATAATCTTAATGTAGCATAAAGCGTCGTTGTTTTTCCTGAACCGGTTGGACCACTTATCAAAATAATTCCGTTGGGCTTTTTTACTGCTTCAAGATAATTTTCTAATTCTTCTTCCTGAAGTCCTAAAGTTTTTAGATCAATATTTGAGGCGTCCTGACCTAAAAGCCGCATTACTATTTTTTCACCAAATAATGTAGGTAAAATAGAAACTCTGATATCAAATGATGCATTAGTAATTCTTCCGTCTTGTGGAAGTCTTTTTTCGGTAATATTTAATTTTGCTTTAATCTTGACTTTATTAACCAATTCAAGATAGTTTTCTTGTTCTATTTTATAACGTTCAATTAACTGTCCATCAATTCTAAAACGTATGCGCGAAGAATCTTCATAAACTTCAAAATGAATATCACTGCATTTTAATGATTTTGCTTCCGTCAATACGTTTTCCAGGAAATCACCTTTATCTACATTTAATGATTTATTCGAACTTAATGCCCTTTCTTTCCGATAGTAAATCGATAATCCTTTTTCTATTTCAGCAGAAATTACAGGGTAAAAAATGATGCTTTTACCAAGAAATAATTCCAATTCATCCTTAGCGTCTTTGCTATTATTAGAATTATCAACATATAATTCTAATGTGTTTTCGAAGAAAAATTTAGGTAATATTCTATATTGATTGGCAAGATCATTAGATATCATATGCTGAATATCAGATAGGATTGTAATATCTTGTATCATTATAACAAAGTGATTTTTTGAAAAAACATGAGGTAGTCTTTCAAGATTATAATGAATAAGAACAAAGATGAAAATCCAGCTAACGGAACAGTTTCTTCTTTAATGATTTTTTTCAACACAAACTGCATTAAAATTGCAAATAGAAGTGATCCTATAAAAAATAAAATGTAATTTTTTAATAAAAACAAAGGTGAAACTGCTGCATAAAATAATAAATCTCCCAATCCAAAATAATAGTGAAAAGGATTCAGAAATTTTTTAGATTTTACGCTCATATAAATCGTTAGAATACCTAATGTAATTAAAAAGAATCCTAAATTGAAAATTATGATCTTAGCTAAGTTATCTGTTTTAGGAACAATTAAAAAGATGGATAAACTGAAAATTAATAGCGGTAACACAATGTGTATTCTACGAAATTTCCAATCCTGTATAAAAACGGATATTAGACATAATAACAAAATTGACAGGACTATTTTCAACTTATTCCTTTGTTACTTCCGTTAATATTTTTTTGCTGTCGATTTCCCAAGTATTAAAATTTCCATCGCCATCCAAATCTGAAGTAGCTGTTGCTCGGGCTAAAAAAGAATCATTTGAAGCTTCCAGAATTTCAATTTTATAAACAGCCTGACCACCTTCGTCAACTGTTTTTTCTTGTTCAAAACCAATTTCTTCTAAGCTCCCGGAATATTTTGAATGTCGATAGAAATAACTCTTCTCCAAACCATATACTTGATTTAGCATTGCTTGAGCTTCAATAGCTTTTGCCTGACCAATTACTGAAGTTTGATTTGGTAAAACCATCAATAATAGTATTCCGATGATACACAGAACAATTAAAATTTCGGTTAAAGAATAGGCTTTAACGTATAGTCTTTGAATTGATTTAAAATAACGAGTAGAAATTAACATTTAAAAAGAATTAGATTGCTTAACTCTACAAGTAAGTAATGTATTACAAAAATAGAAGTTTGCGAATATATTCTTTATTATTAGAAACAACTATCCACTAAAAGTTATATAAATAACATATTAAGCTTTTCTATCAAATGCACTTGACTAAAGTTATTAAGATTGCAATGAAAAAATCATCCACACAATAACCTCAGCCGAGCTAAGAAAAAAAGCTTCGTTCGTTACAAATACTACTTATAAAAGAAATTTGTATTTTTAGTCTCAAAAGAAATTCCAACCAATTATCAAACTCTAAAAATATGCGCGCAATTCTCTTCTTAAGTATAATTCTACTAACGGTTTCTTGTAAAAATGAAACGAAATCAACATCTCTTAAATATTATTTTTCATACAATCAAAATAATGAAGTAGAATCAGCTGGTGTAAAAATGATTCCCATAAAAACACCTGTCGGAGAATTTAAAGTGTGGACGAAACGATTTGGAAATAATCCAAAAATAAAAATACTATTGTTGCATGGCGGACCAGCAATGACACATGAATATATGGAATGTTTTGAAACCTTTTTTCAGCGTGAAGGTTACGAATTCTACGAATATGACCAACTGGGATCTTACTACAGCGATCAGCCAAAAGACAGTTCACTATGGACAACAGAACGATTTGTTGAAGAGGTAGAACAAGTACGTAAAGCTATTGGAGCAGATAAAGACAATTTTTATGTATTAGGAAATTCCTGGGGCGGAATACTTGCAATGGAATATGCTTTAAAATATCAGCAAAATTTAAAAGGGTTATTGGTTGCAAATATGGTTGCCAGCGCACCGGAATATGGAAAATATGCTGATGAAGTTCTGGCAAAACAAATGAAACCTGAAGTTCTGGCTGAAATCAGAGCATTAGAAGCTAAAAAAGATTTTAGCAATCCTCGTTATATGGAATTGCTTATTCCTAATTTCTACAAAAAACATTTATGCCGTTTAAATGAATGGCCTGATGGATTAAATCGTGCCAGCAAACATGTCAATGGAGAAATCTATACTTTAATGCAAGGTCCCAGTGAATTTGGAATTAGCGGGCGTTTGGCTAAATGGGATATTAAAAATCGCTTACACGAACTTACAATTCCAACTTTAATGATTGGAGCCAAATACGATACAATGGATCCAAAAGCGATGGAAGAGCAAAGCAAATTGGTTCAAAAAGGAAGATATTTATATTGTCCAAACGGAAGTCATCTGGCAATGTGGGACGATCAAAAGGTTTTTATGAATGGCGTAATTCAATTTGTAAATGATGTTGATTCTCAAAAATTCTAAGAGGAAAAATTAAAAACAAATTATTTAGACAATACAATTTAATTAAACACCTGTAAAAGATTTTTTACAGGTGTTTTTCTTTTATACGCTTTTAGTTCATTCTTATTTGCTTGTGGATATGTATACAAAAATCTGAACATTTTTATAACAAGTGCTTTTAATTTCGAATTGAAAAACCAACTTTATGATGTGTACGAATAGAGAATTACTTCCTCATAATTAAACTAAAATTCAATATAAGTTGAGAAAATTAAAGTCATAAAATCTTTAAAAGAATTATTAAAACAATGTTGCAAGTTATAATTTGCAACCATTTCTTTCTTACAATTTAAAAGGTCAGTTCTTTTTTTTTCTAATTTTAAAATTCCCTTAAGCAAATAATCACAATCTTTTCAAGTGTTTACTGAATAAATTCTATTTATCGGTTAGCATTAGCATTCATCGCGTAGTTATAGCTGATTTAAAATCATAATTTTTTTTGATATAAAAGATATTGCAAAATTTCATATATAACACAGAGATATTTAAACATTTAATCTTGTAAAAATTCTATTGTTTATCTCTACTTATAAATGACTTACCAATTAAAGCACACATAATTAAATTGTTAGAACTCACAAAGCAATCCTGTAAGCCTATGGAACGATCTATACAAATTAAGAATTATTTTAAAAAAATATTTTATTCCCTATTTATAATATCTTTTTATTCTATAAATACGTTTGGACAAAATTGTTCTGTAAATGCCGGTATTCTAAATGTCACTATCTGTGAAACGGATGCTTTAGTTCTAACAGGAAATAATCCATCTCCAATTATTGGAAATGTTTTATGGACTCAGATATCAGGACCAACAGTAGTAATCAATTCTCCTAATAACCCTACAACCACAATTTCCGGTTATTCAGGAGGAAACACTTATATTTTTAGATATAGTGCAACTTGTGGAGACGGTGTTTTTACCTATCAGGATAAAGTGGTAAACGTACAGCCTATTACAATTGCGAATGCTGGAAGTAATATTGCAAGTTGCCCAAATAGTTCAGGGACTTTAACAATTATGGCAAATACGCCACAAAATACCGGAGAAACGGCTTATTGGGAAATAGTGGGTGCTAATAATGCCGGAGTTGTAATTAATTTTCCAAATTTGCCTACTTCAACTATAACTTTACCACAGACAAGTTGTGGTACAACTACACTACAATGGGTTATAGAAGGTCCTGAATATTCAGCAGGACAGAGATGCAGAACTACATCGCAGATTACTGTAACCAATTATGGAGGAGTCAAACCGGTTTCGGCAGGACCTGACCAAACCTTAAGCAATTGTTATACTACTACTCAAACCACAAATCTTACAGGAACTTATGGTGGTTGTGGTCTTAACGGACAAAATGGTCAATGGACATTTGTTAGTGGTCCAAATACGCCAACTATTGGCAGTCCAAATTCAAACGACACACAAATTTCTAATCTTGTTCAAGGTACTTATACTTTTAGATGGACTGTTACGGGACCTTGTGCCTCAGGTAATGATCTTGTAACCATTGTAGTTCCTGCAGCAACACAAGATGTTACTACGCTACCGGGCGGCGACGAAAATCTTTTCTTTTGCGATAGCAGCATCACTCAGGTAACACTTGTTGCTCAAACGCCATTATACGCAGGAGAAACAGTTCAATGGACGCAGATAACAGGAGATCCTGGAGCAATAATTGTTTCACCAACAAATCCTACTACATTAATTACTAATATATCAGATTCAGGAGATCCGTATAAGTTTAGATATACGTTAACAAACAGTAATACTGGCTGTGTTTTTACTAAAGATTATAACATTCAATACAATAGTGCAACCAGAACAATAACTGCTAATAATGGAGATGATTTAGTAGGAAGCTGTAATGCAACCGTATTTACAATTCCGCTTACGGTAACAGGAACTGGTTACAATCAATATAGTATTGTGGCTGGTCCGAGTGCTTCTCCGTTAGGTCCTTTTCCTACTCCATTAAAAGACATTGGAAATTCTTTGACATTAACACTTACAGCTCCTGGCGATTATATTGTTGAATTTATAAGAAAACAGGACGGATCGCTTCCTATTGGTTGTGATTATGGCTTTGACTCTCTGAATATTCTGGTCTCGGGTGAACCAACTCCTTCAAATGCGGGTTCAGATGTAAGTTTGCCTTGCGGAGACACAAGTACACTTTTGTCCGGAGTTATGACTGATGTAGGTTTACACTTTTGGAGTCAGCTAAGCGGACCTAACGAAGCTGTTATTGCAGATACTTTTGCCGTTGACACACAAGTAACAGGATTAATACCGGGAACTTATGTTTTTGAATATATTACGAAAGGCGGTGGTGCGAAATGTGGATTTTCTGTATCTACAGTTACTATTTACGTATCTGCAAGTACTTTAGGAGTTACTGATGCCGGACCAAATCAGATTGTTTGTACAAACGCACAAGTTACTCTCGCGGCGACACCTCCTCTAACTGGTGAAATTGGTGAATGGAGTCAAACCTCCGGTCCTAATACTCTAATTTTTTCGAATCTCAATGACCCAAACGCGACAGTTACTGGTTTTGCCACTAATTCTTCTTCGTATCAGTTACAATGGACGATTTCCTACCTTCATCCGGGTCCGTCCTGTAGTGCCTCTATTTCTGATACTGTAACCATTTTAACAAATAATAGTAATGCTGCTTCAACCTCTGATGCGGGTCCGGATGCTTGTTATCCTTCCGGGACAAGTTCTTTCAACTTAAGCGGAAATACGCCGGGCATTTTTGAAACTGGTATTTGGTCAGTTACTCCTGCAACAGGCGTTATTATTGCCGATATAAACGATCCCAATACATTAGTTAATGTTCCGTCAAATGGCACTTATACTTTTACATGGGCTATTGAAACAGCAACGAGACTATGTGACCCAAATAAGAATTCTGTCAAGGTTACTATTGCTAATACTCCTCCAACAGCAAATGCAGGACCTGATCAGGAACTATGCGGTAATGTCATAACTATGGCAGCAACAGCAAGCAGTGGCGGAATTGGTACCTGGACAAGAATTTCAGGAGTTGGTGGCTACACAATAAGTGACGAACATAATCCTAATGCGGTTTTTACATTTGCTTACAGCGGATATTATATTTTTAGATGGACAATAGATGCCGAAGTCTGCGGTACTGCTTTTGATGACATTAATTTAACTATTGGAATTCCGCCAGTTATTGCAAATGCAGGACCGGATCAAAATATTTGTAATAGTACCAGTGTTACAATGGCAGGAAGTACATATGACAGTTTTTTTGAAAGTGGTCAATGGTCTGTTTTAACCGGAGCACCAAATCAGCCTAATATTGTGAATCCATCCAGTCCAAATACAGTAATCAATGGACTTGTGGCGGGTACATATACTTTTAGATGGACAATTAGTGCAAAAAGTGTCTTTTTGTGTCAGGGAACTCAGGATGATATGGTGGTAGTAGTTACGCCTTCTGCAAATGCCGGAAGCGATCAGTCTTATTGTGATGTAAGTAGTATTCAGCTCGTGGGAAATGCAAATTCTAAAGGAACGTGGACGCTGACCAGCACGTCAGGAAATGTAAATGATGTTTTTATTACACAATCTCCACCCGACAATTATATTGCAAATGCAACCGTTGTTCCGGGAAATACTTATGTTTTTACCTACACAACCAATACTGTGACAAATCCTGATGGAAGCATTTGTACAGGATCATCAGATTCTGTAAATATTGATGTTTTCAGCGGTGCCAGTATTGATCCGAATGCAGGGGCTGATCAAATTTTATGTATTTCTGATGTTGGAGGAACTGCTACCTTAACAGGAAATGTTCCGCCACCAGATGTTTCCGTTGCAGAATGGCGTTTTGTCGATCAGCCGCCGGGAAGTGTTGCTGTAATTACGACACCTACTGCCCCATTAACCACAGTTACAGGCTTAACCGTACCGGGACTTTATATTCTGGAATGGGTATTTGAAAGTACCGCCTGCAGATCCTTATCAGACATTGTAAGAATTGAAATGAATGCGGCTCCAAGTACTGCAAATGCAGGTCCGGATGATACTGTGGCGTGTCAGACAACATATAAAACTGACGCTGTTCCGCCTGCAGTAGGTATTGGAACATGGTCTTTTGCCAGTCCGGGAGATGATCCATCAGGAGGCGCTGTTGTTATTAATAATCCTAACAGTCCTGTAACTACTTTATCGAATATTACAACTTTAGGAACTTATCGATTAACATGGACAGTAACAAACGGTCCATTTACCAATCCATCTTTATGTCAGCCTTCTTCAGATACTGTTGAGATAACGTTTAATGACACTCCACCATCCATTGCAAATGCAGGACCAGATCAGGAATTATGTGATGTAGATACTGCTACGATGGCTGCTACGACCGTAACTTCCGGTATAGGAACCTGGACTAAGGTTTCTGGACCACCTGCCAATATTGCTTCTCCAAATAGTGAAAATTCTTTAATGTTAGGTTTAATTCCGGGAACTTATGAGTTTCTATGGACTGTTACCACATTAAATCTAAACGGATGTATTTCGGAAGATTCTGTTATAGTCACCATTTATGACTTACCATCAACTGCAAATGCTGGACAAGATCAAATTATTCCACAGTTTTCACCTGTAAATATGAATGCAGTCACTCCAACTGTGGGAACAGGAGAATGGACTCAGGTTTCGGGACCAAGTATCGTAGGATTTGCTGACGAAACATTGCCTGGAACAGCAGTTACAGGTACTATTGCAGGAACTTATGTTCTGCGATGGACCGTAAGCAATGGAAATTGTGCTGTTTCTTCAGATACTGTAACTCTAACTATATTATCTGTAGCTGATCTTGAATTGACTAAATCTATTTCTCCTATGACAGGAAGTGCGGGTGATACCGTAACTTTTAGCATTCAGGTTTTTAATAATAACTCTCTTGGCGGAACCGTAGATGCAACTGGCGTAGCAGTCAGAGATTATATTCCGTCCGGATACACTATACTTCCCGGATCAGCAAATTTTTCCGGACAATACAATATTGGTGATAATACCATGTCGTGGTACAATTTAACGATTCCTAATGGAAACAGAATTACCTTAACTTTTAAAGCCGTAATTCTGCCAACCGGCTCGTATCAAAATGTGGCCGAAGTCATTGCATCCGATCAATTTGATCCTGATAGTACTCCAAATAATAATATCTTATCAGAAGACGATCAGGACGATGCCGATTTTATATTGGATGTTGCCGATTTATCCCTTCAAAAAACCGTTTCACCATCAACTGTAAGCATCAACGATAATGTTATATTTACGATTAGAGCAACGAACAGCGGACCAAATAATGCTTCGGGAATTACCGTTTCTGATCATCTGCCGCCGGGATACACTTATGTAAGCGATAATGGAGCTGGTAAATATAACAATGCAACAGGTATTTGGACTGTTGGTAACTTAAACAACGGAAACTCTCTTTCGCTACAGATTACAGCAAAAGTTAATGTCGCTACAGCTGCCAATTATATAAATACTGCCGAAATACAAACGGCGCATCAAGTAGATCCAGACAGTACTCCGGGCAATGGTCTTCCGGAAGATGATATGGCTAGTGCCAATGTTACCCTAAAATTAGCCGATTTAGAACTCACCAAATCTGTTACTCCAACTTCTGCCGCATCAGGACAACAAGTTAATTTTACCATTAATGTAATAAACAAAGGACCTGGAAATGCCACCGGAGTGGATGTGCAAGATGTTATTCCCGTTGGTTATACTTTAATTCCGGGATCAGTATCAAATGGAGGTTCGTATGAAATAGCCAGCGCAACACTTTCATGGAATGATTTATACTTTCCAACCAATTCAAATACAAATTTAACCTTTAGCGCATTTGTAAATCCTTTAGGAAGTTATGTAAATGTTGCTCAGATTACAGCAAGTGATTTAAAGGATCCTGATAGTGCACCTAATAATAATGTACCAACAGAAGATGATCAGGATACTGCCGAAATTACATTTATCGGGCCATCTGCTGATTTGTCTTTGGTTAAAAATGTAGTTGCAGGAAATACAAGTCCGGTCGTAGGAAGCCAGGTTTCTTTTGAACTTGTAATTACTAATGACGGGCCAAATAACGCTAATGGAGTTCAGGTAACGGATTTACTTCCATCTGGTTTTGAATTCATTAACTACAGTTCATCAGCAGGAATTTATAATGATATTACAGGTTTATGGAATGTAGGTACGGTTGATAAAGGAGTTTCTGAATCTCTTATTATTGATGCAAAAGTACTTCCAACAGGTATTTACAAAAATGTTGCACAAGTAACCGCAAGTAATCTTCCTGATCCGGATTCAACACCAAATAACGACGATGGAGATCAAAGCGAAGATGATGAAGACAATGCTGTTATTACACCAATTCAGCCTTCTGCAGATTTATCTTTAACTAAATCAGTAAATAATCCAACACCTTTAGTGGGTTCACAAGTTACTTTTGAAGTAATAGTTACCAATAATGGACCGCAGGATAATACCGGCGTACAAGTAACAGATTTATTACCTACCGGATATACTTATGATAGTTTTACGGTATCAACAGGAATATATAATCCATTGACAGGAGTTTGGACGGTAGGAAATTTAGTTAATGGGAAATTTGAAACACTGCAAATTACCGCAACTGTAAATGCCACAGGAGATTATCTGAATAAAGCCGAGGTGACAGCGAGCGATCTTCCTGATCCTGATTCGACTCCGAATAACGGAATCACTACAGAAGATGATTATGCCGAAGTTCTAACAGTTCCCGTGCCAATAGCATCTGATTTATCTATTACAAAAACAGTAAGCAATGCTACTCCGGTGGTAGGTACTCAGGTTACTTTTGCTATTATCGTAACCAATAGCGGACCACAGGACAATACAGGTGTTCAAATTACAGATTTACTTCCGTCAGGATATACCTATAATAGTTTTACAGTTTCAACCGGAGCTTATAATCCAATTAACGGAGTATGGACAGTAGGAAACTTAGTTAATGGGAAATTTGAAACACTGCAAATTACTGCAACTGTAAACGCTTCCGGCAATTATCTAAATAGTGCAGAAATTTCAGCAGCCAATGTTTTTGATCCCGATTCAACTCCAAATAACGCAAGCACAACAGAAGATGATTATGCAGAGGTTTCAACAGTTCCTATACCAAAATCATCAGATCTGTCCATAACAAAAACAGTAAATAACGCTACACCAATAGTTGGAACTCCCGTTACTTTTGCCGTTATAGTAACCAATAGTGGTCCACAAGACAATACAGGCGTTCAGGTTACTGATTTATTGCCATCCGGGTATACGCTTAACAGTTTCACTGTTTCAACCGGAGCTTACGATCCAATAACAGGAATCTGGATTGTTGGAAATTTAGTTAATGGAAAATTTGAAACACTACAAATTACTGCAACGATAAACGCTTCTGGTAACTATCTTAATACTGCAGAAATTACAGCGGCAACTGTTTTTGATCCGGACTCAACTCCAAATAACGGAAACACAACAGAAGACGATTACGCAGAAGTCTTAACTACTCCTATCCCAACTTCTGCTGATTTATCACTTACGAAAGTGGTTAATAATCTGACTCCGCTAGTAGGTTCACAAGTAACTTTCAGCTTGGAAGTTAGTAATGGCGGTCCTCAGGAAGCAAACGGTGTCACAGTCACTGATTTACTTCCTTCCGGATATAGCTACGTTTCATACAATACAACAGCAGGAAGTTATGATGCCTTTACAAGATTATGGAATGTTGGAATTCTACCAGCTTTTGCCTCTCATACTTTACAAATCACAGCTGTAGTAAATGCTGCAGGAGATTATGTAAATGCAGCCGAAATTACAGCAAGTAGTCAGCCAGATCCGGATTCTACCCCAAATAATGGAGATACGACCGAAGATGATTACGCCACTGCTACTACAACTCCGGTAAGTCAATCATCTGATTTATCATTAACCAAAACAGTAAACAATTCAACACCACTTGTAGGTTCGCAAGTTATTTTTGAAGTCGTGTTAACGAATAATGGACCTCAAAACAATACAGGAGTTCAGGTAAAAGATCTATTACCAAGCGGCTATAATTTTACTGGATTTACTATTTCTACCGGAACATATAATCCTGTAATAGGAATTTGGACTCTTGGAAACCTAGCTAACGGAGATTCTGAAACACTGCAAATTATTGCTACTGTAAATCCAACAGGAATTTACACTAATACCACCGAAGTTATCGCAAGTGATCTTCCTGATCCGGATTCTACTCCAAATAACGGAAGTACAACTGAAGACGATTATGCCGAAGCTTCAACAACTCCTATAGTAGCATCTGCAGATTTATCACTTACCAAAACAGTAAGCAACAGTAGTCCGTTAATTGGTTCTCAAGTCACTTTCAGTCTAGAAATAAATAACGCAGGTCCACAAGCAACAAGTGGTGTTACAGTGACCGATTTATTGCCAACTGGATATACTTATGTTTCATACAGCGCCACAAGCGGAACATATAATCCGGTAACAGGTCTTTGGAATGTTGGATTACTTTCTATCTCAGCTTCGCATACTTTACAAATAACAGCAATTGTCAATGCTACTGGAGATTATACTAATATAGCCGAAGTTACAGCAAGCGCACTTCCTGATCCGGATTCTACTCCAAATAATGCTGTTACTACAGAAGATGATTATGCAACAGCTACAATAACTCCGGTAAGTCAATCATCGGATTTATCATTAACTAAAACAGTAAATAATGCCACTCCATTAGTAGGTTCGCAAGTTACTTTTGAAATAGTTGTAACCAATAATGGACCGCAGAATAATACCGGAGTTCAGGTAACCGATTTACTTCCTGACGGATATACGTACAACAATTTTACTATTTCTACAGGAACTTACAATCCTGCAACAGGAATATGGAATGTTGGCAATTTAGTTAATGGAAAATCAGAAACACTGCAAATTATTGCAACTGTAAATACAACAGGAAATTATCTAAATATTGCTGAAATTACTGCCGCTGCTCTTCCTGATCCGGATTCTACGCCAAATAATGCTGTTACTACAGAAGACGATTACGCAACAGCCACGATTACGCCAACGAATCAGGCATCGGATTTATCATTGACTAAAACAGTAAATAATGCCACTCCATTAGTCGGTTCGCAAGTTACTTTTGAAGTTGTAGTAACCAACAACGGACCGCAGAATAATACCGGAGTACAAGTAACAGATTTGCTTCCTAACGGATATACTTATGACAATTTTACTATTTCTACGGGAACTTACAATCCTGCAACAGGAATATGGAACGTTGGTAATTTAATTAATGGAAAATCAGAAACACTGCAATTAATCGCAACTGTAAATGCAACGGGAGATTATTTGAATATTGCCGAGATCACTGCCGCTGCTCTTCCTGATCCGGATTCTACGCCAAATAATGCTGTTACTACAGAAGACGATTACGCAACAGCTACAATTACGCCAACGAATCAGGCATCGGATTTATCATTAACTAAAACTGTAAATAATGCCACTCCATTAGTAGGTTCACAAGTTACTTTTGAAGTAATAGTTACCAATAATGGACCTCAGAATAATACCGGAGTTCAGGTAACAGATTTACTTCCTAGCGGATATACGTACAACAATTTTACTATTTCTACGGGAACTTATGATTCGACTACAGGAATATGGAATGTTGGCAATTTAGTTAATGGAAAATCAGAAACACTGCAAATTATCGCAACTGTAAATGCAACAGGAAATTATTTGAATATTGCAGAGGTTACTGCCGCTGCTCTTCCTGATCCGGATTCTACGCCAAATAATGCTGTTACTACAGAAGATGATTATGCAACAGCCACGATTACACCAACGAATCAGGCATCGGATTTATCATTAACTAAAACCGTAAATAATGCAACTCCATTAGTAGGTTCGCAAGTTACTTTTGAAATAGTTGTAACCAATAATGGACCACAGAATAATACCGGAGTTCAGGTAACCGATTTACTTCCTAACGGATATACGTACAACAATTTTACTATTTCTACGGGAACTTACAATCCCATAACAGGAATTTGGAATATTGGTAATTTAGTTAATGGAAAATCAGAAACATTGCAAATTATCGCAACTGTAAATGCAACGGGAGATTATTTGAATATTGCCGAAGTTACTGCTGCTGCTCTTCCTGACCCGGATTCTACACCAAATAATGGCGCTGTAAATGAAGACGATTATGGTTCTGTAATTACAGTACCAATAAATCAGGTAGCAAATTTATCATTAACAAAAATGGTAAATAATCCAACGCCTCTGGTTGGTTCTTTAGTTACTTTTGAGATTGTTGCGACCAACAGCGGACCCCAAAATGCTACAGGTGTCGAAGTAACTGATTTATTACCTTCAGGATATACCTTTAATAATTTTACTGCAACTAAAGGAACATATCATACAACTACAGGAAAATGGAATATAGGTTCTCTGCTAAATGGCGATTCTCAAACGCTGCAACTAACCGCCACTGTTAATACAACAGGAAATTATCTGAATATTGCAGAGGTTACTGCCAGTAGTCTGCCGGATCCAAATTCAACTCCAAATAACGGAGTCCCTACAGAAGACGATTATGCTACAGCAACAGTTACACCAACTCAGCCCGTAGCCGACTTATCCCTTGCAAAAGCAGTAGTAGGCGGTAATTTAAGCCCAATATTTGGTGCAACGGTTACTTTTGAAATTACAGTTAAAAATAGCGGACCGCAAGCTGCTACCGGAGTGAGAGTTAAAGATGTACTACCTGATGGCTATGAATACGCTGTTTATAGTTCTACAACCGGACAATATTTCGGCTCAACCGGAATATGGGATGTAGGAACAATTGCAAATGGTGCTTCAGAATCTTTACTAATATCAGTAAAAGTCAATAACACTGGAAACTATCAAAATATAGCCGAAGTTTATGCTTCAAACGTATTTGATCCTGATAGTACTCCTAATAATAATGTCGATGGTGAAGATGACATATCTTCTGTAAGATTATCTCCCGTTCCTGCTGTTGCAGATCTTTCGATAGAGAAAACGGTAGTCAATAATAATTTAACTCCTGCCGTAGGATCGCAAATTACATTCTCCGTTACTGTGACCAATTCTGGACCTAGCACAGCAACAGGTGTAACCATTAGAGACATTCTGCCATCAGGATATGATTATATCTTTTTTAGTTCAACATCAGGAAGCTATGACAAAACAACAGGGTTATGGTCACCAGGAGTTATTTTAGCCGGTAATAGCCATACTCTATTAATAAATGCATTGGTAAAAAGCCCAACCGGAACTGCAAATGAATATCTCAATAGTGCCGAGGTTATAAATTCTAATCAATTTGATCCTGACAGCACACCTGGAAATGGCGTTACGACAGAAGATGATTATGATAGTATTTCTGTAACACCGGTAATTGTAATGGCTGATTTATCTATCAGTAAAACAGCCTTAAATGAAAGCGATTTTCATGATGTTGGCTCAACAGTTATTTTCACCGTTACCGTTACCAACGATGGTCCTGGCGATGCTAGTGGTGTGGTTGTTAAAGATTTACTTCCACCAGGATTTACCTATTTCACCAGTAGTCCTACAAGTGGTCTTTACAATTATGTTACAGGCGTCTGGAATGCAGGAATTGTTCCTAGCGGAACCAATCAGTCTTTAGATATCTATACGACAGTAAATCCACCAACTGGAGTTGCCGGTGAATATACTAATTCAACTGAGATTATCGCAAGTAATCTGCCTGATCCTGATTCAACTCCAAATAACGGAGTTACAACAGAAGACGATTACGACAGTTTACAAATTAAAGTGGCTGTTGCCGATTTAAGTTTAGACAAAACAGTCAGTAATAAAAATGCAAATGTAAACGAAGTCGTAACGTACACCATACAAATCAACAACGAAGGACCAAGTACAGCTACCGGTGTTGCTGTAGAAGACATGGTTCCTTTAGGGTATTATAACATCAATAATATTAACAATGGAGGTATATTCAGCAAAAACATTATTAAATGGGTTGATTTAACAGTTCCTATTGGCGGTATTACCTTAACATATCAAGCAACCGTTGCAAGTCCGCATGGGCTAGATAGTAACGATTATCTGAATATCGCTCAGGTAACAGCCAGCAATCAATTTGATCCGGACAGTAAACCAAATAATGATAATGGTGACCAAAGCGAAGACGATGAAGATTCTGAATTCGTAAATATACCTTCAACAGATATTGCTATAAATAAAGAAGTAGACAAAACCGATGTTCCTATGGGAAGTGAAGTAATTTTTACCGTCACCGTCGAAAACCTTGGAAACCTAACTGCCACAAATGTTGAGGTGCAGGATGTTCTTCCAAAAGGATATTCTTTAAACAGTTTCAACACATCATCAGGAGTTTACAACGGTACAACTGGCGTTTGGATAATACCTTCAGTAAATGCGGGAAGTTCTCAAACCTTAACTATTAATGCCAAAGTACAAGATTTTAATGATTATGTAAATACAGCCCATCTTGTCAAAATGGATCAAATTGACACCAATTCATCAAATAATCAGGATAGTGCAACCGTATCGCCAAACTGCTTGAAAATTTACAATGAATTTTCACCAAATGACGACGGACAAAATGAGACTTTCTATATAGATTGTATTACACAGTATCCAGATAATCAACTCCAAATATTCAATCGCTGGGGTAATTTGGTCTATTACAAAAAAGGATATGATAATACTTGGGACGGCAAAGCAGACGGATCTGCCAAAACACTTCCTGAAGGTACTTATTTCTACATTCTGGATCTCGGAAACGGGTCGGCTAAAAAATCCGGATGGCTTTATTTAAAATAAAATAGGATAACCAAAATAAGAATTGGCTATGATGAAAAATATAAATAAGATTTTCAAAATCATTACGATGCTTTCTGTATTTGGTGTTGCAGCACAGCAAGATCCGCAATACACGCAATATATGTATAATACACTAAGTGTAAACTCTGCTTATGCCGGCTCCTTAGGGCATTTGGCCATAACCGGAATATATAGAACACAATGGGTTGGTCTTGAAGGAGCACCAAACACACAATCGTTCACCTTAGATACACCAGTTGCAAAAAACGTTGGTTTAGGTTTATCAATAGTCAGTGAAGAAATAGGCCCAACTGAAGAACAATATATAGATGCTAATTTCTCGTATACAATACAATCCGGACAAACACATAAATTGTCTTTTGGTATAAAAGGAGGAGGAAGAGTTATCAATATCGATTGGACAAAAGGAAGCCATAGAGAGCCAGACGTTCAATTTCGCGAAAATATTACAAATAAATTTCTACCAGTCGTTGGTGCAGGTTTGTATTGGCATGGTGAAAGAGATTACATCGGAGTAGCCATCCCTAATTTTATGACCCGAGAAAGATATAATTATGATGATATTGCCGATGATCTTGTAAACGAAAGAATGCACGTTTACTTAATTGGAGGAATCGTTTTTGATCTTTCGGCACACACAAAATTTAAACCCGCTGCTTTAGTAAAATATGTTGCTGGAGCACCGCTTATTGCAGATTTTTCAGCCAATTTTATGTTCAATAATGCTTTCACTCTTGGTGCATCCTATCGTACAGGAGATTCTGTAAGTGCGATGGCGTCTTTGCAAATTACACCGCAGTTTCTAGTTGCTTATGCGTACGATTATACCACAACAGAACTCCAAACGTATAATAGTGGCACACACGAAATTATGCTTCGATTTGAATTAGTATCACGCAAAAAGGGATTAAAATCTCCTCGATTCTTTTAACACTATGCTATATGAAAAAAAGAATTACTATACTGGTATTACTGGCAATGCAAATAATTTATTCGCAAACCAAAAACAAAACAGCCGACGCTCTATTTGATAAAATGTATTATATAGAAGCAGCAAAATCGTATGAATTGTCAATAAAAAATGGAGACTTTTCTAAAGAAATCTTGCAGCGCATTGGAGATGCACATTATTTTAATACACAAATGACCAGTGCCAGTAAATGGTACGGAAAATTACTTGCCGATTATCCAAACGATGTTCCGGCAGAATACTATTTTAGATATGCCCAATCTTTACAAGGAATTCAAAATTATGATTTGGCGAAAAAATGGATGAAAAGCTTTTCTGAAAAACAAAAATCAACAGATTCCAAAGCCCAGAATTTTTCCCTTAAAACCATAACACTTGAAGATATTAATAAAATCAAACCACAATTTATACTCGAAAATCTCGAAATCAATTCAGCTTATTCAGACTTTGGTCCAATGTTTTACAAAGGAGATTTGGTTTATTCTACAACGGTAGATTCTTCCTATTTAAAAACAGCAAAATACGGCTGGAACGATCAACCTTATTTAAACATGCAATTAGGAAAAATAAGTACAACACAGACCAATGTTACTTTTAAAGAACGTTTTGGAAAAGAAATTACAACCCAATTTCACGAAGCATGCGTCGCTTTTTCGCCAGATGAAAAAACAATTTATTTTACTCGAAATAATTATAATGGAAAATTAAAAAGAGACAGCAAAGGCATTAATAACCTGAAAATATACTCTGCGAAAGCCATAGAAAATAGCAACGGAATCGTTCGATGGGAAAACGTAAAAGAACTTCCGTTTAACAACGACAATTATTCTGTTGGACAGCCTTCTGTAAGCAAAGACGGGAAAAAATTATATTTCGTTTCAGATATGCCAGGAACACTGGGATCGACAGATATTTTTGTTGTAGATATTTTAGGCGAAGATCAATATTCTAATCCTAAGAATTTAGGCGAAAAAATAAATACCACCGGACGTGAAATGTTTCCGTTTATAACTGATAAAGCTTTGTATTTTTCCTCAGATGGATTTTTGGGGTTGGGTGGACTCGATGTTTTCGAAAGCCGATTAAATGACGGAATCTTCGATTCGCCAAATAATCTTGGTGCACCATTAAACAGTAACAGAGATGATTTTGGTTATATCGTAAACGAAGACACCAATAAAGGTTTTGTATGTTCAAATAGAAAAACAGGAAAAGGTGATGACGATATTTATTCTTTCGAAAGAAGCTGCACACAATCTATAGAAGGTTATATTTATGACGCTATATCAGATAACAAAATTGCCGGAGCTATTGTAACACTTAAAAACAGTGAGAATCAAAAAGTTGACGAAACCGTTTCAAAAATAGATGGAAAATTTGAGTTCAGTGAAAACATCAATTGTAATACACCTTACACGATTGAAGCTGCAAAAGAGAATTTTACCACAAGCGCCAAAGCCATTGTTACTCCCCAAAATTCAGGAATAACCCAAGTTCCAATTGGTCTTGATCCATCGCTGATAGAACGAAAAGATGGTTTACTAAAAATAAAAATTGGCATCATCTTCTTTGATCTCAATAAATCAGACGTTCGTTATGACGCTGCAATCGAATTAAACAAAGTGGTTTTATTAATGAGTCAATATCCAAGTGTAGTCATTAAAATTGAATCACATACAGATTCTAGAGCTAACGACCAATACAATCTTGAACTTTCCGACCGACGCGCAAAAGCAACTAAAGAATATATCATTTCGCAAGGAATTCCTTCTGAAAGAATCCAAAGTGCAGTTGGTTATGGTGAAACACAACTCATAAATAACTGCTCAAACGGGGTTCCTTGTACCGAAGCTCAACATCAAATAAACAGACGAAGCGAGTTCATTATTACCAAAATGTAACCAATATTTAATATATTGCTATAATTAAATGATTTTTTTTGTTTATATTTCGTCATTTATTAGAGAAAAACAAGATTTATGGAGCTATTTCTCGGCAAAATGAGCAAATTTGGATTTAAGATTAGCTCGAAAAAGCTTAAAACGAAACTTTATATCATAAAAAAAACTTCAACCAGCATTTGCCAATTGAAGTTTTAGTACTCAGAGCGGGACTTGAACCCGCACGAACATTGCTGTTCACTGGATTTTAAGTCCAGCGTGTCTACCAATTTCACCATCCGAGCATTAGTAGTGGTACCTCCAGGGATCGAACCAGGGACACATGGATTTTCAGTCCATTGCTCTACCATCTGAGCTAAGGTACCTTATAATTCGCAATATATGCGAATTGAGAATAAAAAACCCTATCATTGATAGGGTTTTCAAAAGAAAGGCGACGACATACTCTCCCACATAACTGCAGTACCATCTGCGCAGGCGGGCTTAACTACTCTGTTCGGGATGGGAAGAGGTGAGCCCCGCCGCAATAACCACCTTAAGGTTGTTAGTTGTTGGTTTTTGGTTGTCGGTTGATGGATTTCTCCAACAACTATCATCTATTAACCATCAACTGCTCTTGCGTCGAGCAAATATTTTAACATACTGAGATAAAGAAAAGTACTTTTATTTACTATTTTTAGAAAGTTTCTCCCCGCACCTTGCGGTGCGGGAAAAGGTGTACATAAGCTTACGGATTATTAGTACTACTCGACTATGACATTACTGCCTTTACATCTATAGCCTATCAACGTGGTCATCTTCCACGATCCTTAAAAGAAATCTCATCTTGTGGTGGGTTTCGCGCTTATATGCTTTCAGCGCTTATCCCTTCCAAACGTAGCTACTCTGCGGTGCCCCTGGCGGGACAACAGATACACTAGAGGTTTGTCCAATTCGGTCCTCTCGTACTAGAATCAGATCCACTCAAATTTCTAACGCCCACAGTAGATAGAGACCGAACTGTCTCACGACGTTCTGAACCCAGCTCGCGTGCCACTTTAATGGGCGAACAGCCCAACCCTTGGGACCTTCTCCAGCCCCAGGATGTGACGAGCCGACATCGAGGTGCCAAACCCCCCCGTCGATATGAGCTCTTGGGGGAGATCAGCCTGTTATCCCCGGCGTACCTTTTATCCTTTGAGCGATGGCCCTTCCATGCGGAACCACCGGATCACTATGCTCTACTTTCGTACCTGATCGACCTGTATGTCTCTCAGTCAAGCTCCCTTATGCCATTGCACTCTACGCACGGTTACCAAGCGTACTGAGGGAACCTTTAGAAGCCTCCGTTACTCTTTTGGAGGCGACCACCCCAGTCAAACTACCCACCAAGCAATGTCCCCCACAATATGGGGTTAGGCCTCAGATAAACAAAGGGTTGTATTTCAACAATGACTCCACAACGCCTGGCGACGCCACTTCACAGTCTCCAACCTATCCTACACATCATTTATCCAAGGTCAATACTAAGCTATAGTAAAGGTGCACAGGGTCTTTTCGTCCCACTGCGGGTAAACGGCATCTTCACCGTTACTACAATTTCACCGAGCTCATGGCTGAGACAGTGTCCAGATCGTTACACCATTCGTGCAGGTCGGAACTTACCCGACAAGGAATTTCGCTACCTTAGGACCGTTATAGTTACGGCCGCCGTTTACTGGGGCTTCAATTCAATGCTTCTCCGAAGATAACATCTCCTCTTAACCTTCCAGCACCGGGCAGGTGTCAGGCCCTATACTTCATCTTACGATTTTGCAGAGCCCTGTGTTTTTGATAAACAGTCGCCTGGACCTCTTCACTGCGGCCAGCTTGCGCTGGCGACCTTTCTCCCGAAGTTACAGGTCTATTTTGCCTAATTCCTTAGCCATGAATCTCTCGAGCACCTTAGGATTCTCTCCTCAACTACCTGTGTCGGTTTACGGTACTGGTACTAATTACCTGAAGTTTAGAGGTTTTTCTTGGAAGCCCTTAGGCGCACTATCTCTTTGTCCGAAGACTCCGAGTACTATCGTATTTCCCCAAGATCTGTGGATTTGCCTGCAGATCTTATAGGTAGGTACTTCAACGAACTATTCCGTCAGTTCGCGGCGCTTTCATCACTCCGTCACCCCATCACAGTAATTAGTAGTACGGGAATATTAACCCGTTAGCCATCGACTGTCCCTTTCGGGTTCGCCTTAGGACCAGACTAACCCACAGCTGATTAGCATAGCTGTGGAAACCTTAGTTTTTCGGTGTGCGGGTTTCTCGCCCGCATTATCGTTACTTATGCCTACATTTTCTTTTCTAACCAGTCCAGCATACCTTACGATACACCTTCAACCCTGTTAGAATGCTCCCCTACCACTTACAATTGCTTGTAAATCCATAGCTTCGGTAATACGCTTATGCCCGATTATTATCCATGCTCGTCCGCTCGACTAGTGAGCTGTTACGCACTCTTTAAATGAATGGCTGCTTCCAAGCCAACATCCTAGCTGTCTGGGCAGACAAACCTCGTTCTTTCAACTTAGCGTATATTTGGGGACCTTAGCTGATGGTCTGGGTTCTTTCCCTCTCGGACTTGGACCTTAGCACCCAAGCCCTCACTGTTATGAAACATTATATAGCATTCGGAGTTTGTCAGGAATTGGTAGGCGGTGAAGCCCCCGCATCCAATCAGTAGCTCTACCTCTATATAACTTTAAACATAACGCTGCACCTAAATGCATTTCGGGGAGTACGAGCTATTTCCGAGTTTGATTGGCCTTTCACCCCTACCCACAGGTCATCCGAAGACTTTTCAACGTCAACCGGTTCGGACCTCCACTGTGTGTTACCACAGCTTCATCCTGCCCATGGGTAGATCACACGGTTTCGCGTCTAACACTACTGACTAAAGCGCCCTATTCAGACTCGCTTTCGCTACGGATCCGTGGCTTAACCACTTAACCTTGCCAGCAACGTTAACTCGTAGGCTCATTATGCAAAAGGCACGCCGTCACCCCACGAAAGGGCTCCGACCGCTTGTAAGCGTATGGTTTCAGGATCTATTTCACTCCGTTATTCACGGTTCTTTTCACCTTTCCCTCACGGTACTGGTTCACTATCGGTCTCTCAGGAGTATTTAGCCTTAGCGGATGGTCCCGCCAAATTCAGACAGGGTTTCACGTGCCCCGCCCTACTCAGGATACCACTATCTATTATACTTGTTACCCATACGGGGCTATCACCCTCTATGGCGTCACTTTCCAGTAACTTCCGGTTCCTTGTACATAAAATGTCGTGGTCCTACAACCCCAACAATGCCGTAACATCATTGGTTTGGGCTAATCCGCGTTCGCTCGCCACTACTTACGGAATCACTTTTGTTTTCTTCTCCTCCGCCTACTTAGATGTTTCAGTTCAGCGGGTTTGCCCACCTATCGGTGTACTATGTCTTCAACATAGTGGGTTGCCCCATTCAGGTATCTACGGATCAATCGGTGTGTGCCCGTCCCCGTAGCTTTTCGCAGCTTATCACGCCTTTCATCGCCTCTGAGAGCCTAGGCATCCCCCATACGCCCTTATTTTGCTTATTGTACCAATCTTGTTATTTAAAACAAGACCGTTTTTTTTTGTCTTTTACAATAAATTGTAAAAAACGCTTTCTACTTTTTATTATTTTCTTATCTCAATATGTCAATGAACTTTTATTTGGTTGTTTGTTTTTAGTTATTAGTTATTAGGTAAACCTATCAACTTTAAACTATCAACTGACAACTAAATCAGTGGAGAATAACGGAGTCGAACCGTTGACCTCCTGCGTGCAAGGCAGGCGCTCTAGCCAGCTGAGCTAATCCCCCATTTTTAAATGATGAGTTATGAATTATGAGTTATGAATTCACTCATAAACGCTCAACTTCTAAAATTTCCTTTTTTTCTCAAGTTAAATAGTAGTCCCGGGCAGACTCGAACTGCCGACCCCTACATTATCAGTGTAGTACTCTAACCAGCTGAGCTACGAGACTCTGTTTTTCTTAAGTTTTTCATTATTTTTTTAAATTAACAGCAAGAGTAATTGAATCTTAATATTCAGAACCTATAAATAGACATCTTTTTTCCTCAACGTGTTGACAAGTCAACTAACATTCGAGGCTCTAGAAAGGAGGTGTTCCAGCCGCACCTTCCGGTACGGCTACCTTGTTACGACTTAGCCCTAGTTACCAGTTTTACCCTAGGCAGCTCCTTGCGGTCACCGACTTCAGGCACCCCCAGCTTCCATGGCTTGACGGGCGGTGTGTACAAGGCCCGGGAACGTATTCACCGGATCATGGCTGATATCCGATTACTAGCGATTCCAGCTTCACGGAGTCGAGTTGCAGACTCCGATCCGAACTGTGACCGGTTTTATAGATTCGCTCCTGGTCGCCCAGTGGCTGCTCTCTGTACCGGCCATTGTAGCACGTGTGTAGCCCAAGGCGTAAGGGCCGTGATGATTTGACGTCATCCCCACCTTCCTCACAGTTTGCACTGGCAGTCTTGTTAGAGTTCCCGACATGACTCGCTGGCAACTAACAACAGGGGTTGCGCTCGTTATAGGACTTAACCTGACACCTCACGGCACGAGCTGACGACAACCATGCAGCACCTTGTAATTTGTCTTGCGAAAAATCTGTTTCCAAATCGGTCAAACTACATTTAAGCCTTGGTAAGGTTCCTCGCGTATCATCGAATTAAACCACATGCTCCACCGCTTGTGCGGGCCCCCGTCAATTCCTTTGAGTTTCATTCTTGCGAACGTACTCCCCAGGTGGGATACTTATCACTTTCGCTTAGCCACTGAAATTGCTTCCAACAGCTAGTATCCATCGTTTACGGCGTGGACTACCAGGGTATCTAATCCTGTTCGCTACCCACGCTTTCGTCCATCAGCGTCAATCCATTAGTAGTAACCTGCCTTCGCAATTGGTATTCCATGTAATCTCTAAGCATTTCACCGCTACACTACATATTCTAGTTACTTCCTAATAATTCAAGTTTAACAGTATCAATGGCCGTTCCACCGTTGAGCGATGGGCTTTCACCACTGACTTATTAAACCGCCTACGGACCCTTTAAACCCAATGATTCCGGATAACGCTTGGATCCTCCGTATTACCGCGGCTGCTGGCACGGAGTTAGCCGATCCTTATTCTTACGATACCGTCAAGCTCCAACACGTTGGAGTGTTTCTTCTCGTATAAAAGCAGTTTACAATCCATAGGACCGTCATCCTGCACGCGGCATGGCTGGATCAGGCTTGCGCCCATTGTCCAATATTCCTCACTGCTGCCTCCCGTAGGAGTCTGGTCCGTGTCTCAGTACCAGTGTGGGGGATCTCCCTCTCAGGACCCCTACCCATCGTAGCCTTGGTAAGCCGTTACCTTACCAACTAGCTAATGGGACGCATGCTCATCTTTTACCGTTGTGACTTTAATAGTAGAATCATGCGATTCAGCTATACTATGAGGTATTAATCCAAATTTCTCTGGGCTATCCCTCTGTAAAAGGTAGATTGCATACGCGTTACGCACCCGTGCGCCGGTCTCTAGCTCCGAAGAACTATACCCCTCGACTTGCATGTGTTAAGCCTGCCGCTAGCGTTCATCCTGAGCCAGGATCAAACTCTTCATCGTATATTTTAATATTATATTGCGATGTTTTCTCTATCGGTTCTTTTCGAATCTCTCAATTCTATTACTCTTATTCTTTTGTTTTAACATCTCTGTTAAAACGGCTGTCAATTCAATATGTCTACGAACGTGTTTCTTTTTTGTTTCGCTTGTCTCTCAAAGCGGGTGCAAAAGTAGAAAACTTATTTCTAACTGGCAAATGTTTTTTGAAGTTTTTTTTTAAGAAAATTTCTTTTCTTTTTAACTTCATATTTACCAATCTTTCAATGAACTTTCCCTGTTTTGCGGGGTGCAAATGTAATATCCCTTTTCGAATCTCACAAGCTTTTTTGAATCTTTTTTGAAAATAAATTTTCACATTTGATTGTTTTGCTTGTCAGTATTTCTGTGAACGTCTATCGCTGTTGCGGGTGCAAAAGTAGGTAGTTTATTTACATTTACAAGCCTTTTTTTAAACTATTTTTAATATATTTTATAAGTCGCTGGTTTGGCGTTTTTTACATCTCAAAGTTTTTTCTCTGTTTTTGGGATTTTATGCTTTTGGGGCGTTTTTACCACAAAGATGCAAAGGTTCTTTTTGTTTGGATGCGTTTTAAGAAGATCGCTAAACTGGAGTTTACTGGGGTTTTATTAGTCTCGCAAAGACGTTATACTTGATTTCTTTGGCTTTTTTAATCTCGCAAAGGCACAAAGGCGCTAAGTTTTTATTTTCATGACTGATCTTTCTTTTGAAAACCTCTGCCCTAGCCCCGATAATAGCGGAAATCCTTTTGTGCCGGGGTTCGGCACAAAAGATTGAAGTGGATAGCGGGAAATAGCTCCTGATACTTATCGTAAAAGCTTCGACTTCGCTCAGCTGAACAAAGACTACTCTTATATATATGTACAAATAATAAACCCGACAGGTTTCAAAAACCTGTCGGGTTGTGAATAGAATTCTTCCTTATATATTAGGAGGGATTTTATACTTATATATGTATACTAATTTAAACTGTCAATTACTTGTTTGGTGATTTCGATACTTTTTAGTTTTGTTTGATGATCGAAGATTGGACTGGTTACCATTAATTCATCAATTCTTGAATAATCAATGAACTTTTTTAGGTCTACTATCAACTGTTCTTTGTTTCCTGTAAAGGTACATGCAGTCATTTGATTTACATGGAAACGCTCTTCTTCGCCCATGATATCGTCCAGAGATGGAACTGGCGGCTGCAAGCCTTTGCGATCATTACGAATCAAGTTGAGAAACATTTGATATAAGCTCGTCGATAAAAATTCAGCTTCTTCGTTTGTGTCTGCTGCTACGATATTTACACAGGCCATTGTTTTGGGTTTATCCAAGACATCTGATGCCTGGAAATTCTCGCGATAGAACTCAAAAGCTTGAATCATTTGGCGTGGTGCAAAATGTCCAGCAAAGGCATACGGTAAACCATAGGCTGCGGCAAGAGCGGCACTTTCCATGCTTGAACCCAGAATCCAGATGGGAACACTTGTACCTTCGGCTGGGAATGCGCGGACTTTGGCGGTTGCATTTTCGATCGAAAAATAATCCTGAAGCTTGCTTACGTTTGCAGGAAAACGCTGTGCTTGTTCAAAAAAATCTTTTCTAATGGCTTCGGCTGTTGGCTGATCTGTTCCCGGCGCTCTTCCTAACCCCAAGTCGATTCGGTTTGGGTAAAGCGTTTCTAAGGTTCCGAATTGCTCGGCTACTATTAAAGGAGAATGATTTGGCAACATGATCCCGCCTGAACCTACACGAATCTTTTTTGTATGACTGGCGATAAAACCAATCAATACTACAGTTGCTGAACTGGCAACGTGTGCCATGTTATGATGTTCTGCCAACCAAAAACGCTTGTAATCTAGTTGATCTGCGAGTTGCGCTATGTCTTTTGTTTTTTGAAATGTTTCGGCTGCGTTGCTATCCTGAGTGATGATAGCGAGCTCTAATAGAGAGACTGAAATTGGGTTTTTCATATAAAAAAATGCTAGTATGCAAAATTAACTCATTTATAGAGATGTCTTTTCTTTTCTAATGTTAATAGATTTATAATGTTTTTAGTTAAGACAAAAAAATATCCGAATTATATTTTTTTGATAATTAATTATTGTTTTACGATAATTAATTATACATTTGCAATATCAAAACTAAATTTAGGTACAAATGAAAACCACTCACATTGTTTCGAAAATCTTATTTTATGTTACGCGCTTTCTGGCTGTTGTATATTTTACATTAGCATTCTATTCTTTGTTAACTCTGATTACGGGATTTTCATTGAATTTTAAAGATAACGGAAAATATTTTCAGATTTGCTATCCGTTTACCGATCATCCGCTTATGCTTGGCGATTATAATCTTCCTTATATTATTTTTGAGTTTTTGTCTCCTTTGAGTCTTTATGGTCTTTTCTTTTTATTGATCAGTAATGTTTTTAAGATATTTTTTCAGCCTAAATTATTTACTCAAAACGGGATTAATCATTTGAGGCAATTTTATCTAACCAATTTAATTTTACCAAGCCTTGTTATATTTTTAGCTTCTTTCTTTGTTTCGCTTGACAATGAGGTTAGCATTTTTATTGTACTACATTTTATGCTGGGCGTTTTTGCTTACTTTTTAGCTGCTATTTTTAAACAGGGATTGAACCTTCAGAACGAACAAGACTTATTTATATAATCATGCCAATAATTGTAAACGTTGATGTCATGCTTGCGAGACGTAAGATGCAAAGTAAAGAATTGGCTGAAAAACTAGAAATTACGCCCGCCAATTTATCGATACTTAAAACCGGAAAAGCCAAGGGAATCCGGTTTGATACGCTGGAAGCTATTTGTAAAATTCTGGATTGCCAGCCCGGTGATATTTTAGAATACGTAAGCGAATAAATCTTTTTTAAATCTCTTTTATAAAAACCGACTCTCTGAGGTTGGCAGGAATGCTATTGCCTATTTTTTTTTCAATCATATATATAATCATTAAATCAATCAAAAAATGAACAGTTTATCAATCAAAAATCTCAGCAAAACGTATGAGAACGGTACTCAGGCTCTGGCCGATGTATCACTGGAAATTACGAACGGAATGTTTGGCTTATTGGGTCCAAACGGTGCCGGAAAGTCTACTTTAATGCGAACTATTGCGGCTTTGCAGGAACCTACTTTTGGAATTATTGAGTTTAACGGAATCAATATTCTGGAAAATCCGATGTATATAAGAGAAAATCTAGGTTATTTGCCTCAGGAATTTGGTGTTTATCCTAAAATTTCGGCTTATCGCTTGTTAGATCATTTGGCAATTTTGAAGGGAATTGTCAATAAACAAGAAAGACACGATCAGATTTTGACTTTATTACAACAAACTAATTTACTTCAGCATAAAGATAAGGCGGTTCACTCCTTTTCTGGTGGAATGCGTCAGCGTTTTGGGATTGCACAGGCTTTGCTCGGAAATCCGAAGATTATTATTGTGGATGAACCTACGGCGGGTCTTGATCCTGAGGAAAGAAACCGTTTTAATAACTTATTAAGCGAAATTGGCGAAAGCATTATTGTACTCCTATCTACTCATATTGTTGAAGATGTTCGGGATTTGTGTACCAAAATGGCAATTATTGCGAACGGAAAATTAATTCTGGAAGCAAATCCTAATGATGCAATTGACACTTTAAAGGATAAAATATGGATGAAAGCCATTCATAAATCTGAATTGCAGGATTATCAGACTAATTTTAATATTATCTCCTCGCATTTGAATTCGGGAAAACTGAATATTCATGTTTTTGCAGATCAACAGCCAGATTCTGGTTTTGGTCTAATTTCTCCGGATTTAAGCGATGTTTATTTTTCTGTTTTAGCTCAAAATCAACTTAAAAAGTAACGTTATGTTTTCAAAGTTATTACGATTTGAATGGCATAACAATACCAGAAACTGGAGCTTTTATGCCACATTTTTAGTTTATTTGATCTTTGGATTTTTTGTAAGCGCTTTTGCTAATTTCTCTTTTTCGGGTGCTTATAAAAATAGTCCTTATGTTTTGACATATGCCATTGGGCTGATTTCGTTAACTACGATATTTTCGATCACGCTTCAGGTGGCGCAAAATTTCCTTAAGGAATATGAAACTAAATTTGACTCGATCATTTTTACGACGCCAATTTTTAAGTTTCATTATTTAGGAAGTAAGTTTATTGCTGCTTTTGGAATTGCAATTGTTTCTTTCGGTATGTTTATAATCGGGATGATGATTGGTCATTTGATGCCTTGGTTGTCAAAAGATGAAATTGGACCGTTTTCGTTTTTGAATTATTTTTGGCCGTATTTGGTTTTGGTAATTCCTAATATACTGTTGTGCCTTTCTGTTTTGACAACTTTGGCGTGGTTAACCAGAAGCAAACTCTTTATATATGTAGGCGGTTTTATGGTTTACATTTTATATATCGCGGGTTCGTTGTTCTCTAACTCCCCTATTTTTGCCAATGCTTCGCCTTCGTCAGCGGCTGCAATGTCGCTTGCTGCAAAAGTTGATCCGTTTGGGTTAGCGGCTTTTCTGGAACAAACGAGATACTTTACTTCTATCGAAAAAAATACTAATCTTCTGGATTTATCGGGCAATTTTCTATTTAATAGAATTCTTTGGCTGAGTGTTTCTGTTCTATTAATTCTGGTTTCTTATCGTTTCTTCTCTTTTAGAAAAACAAAAACTAAAAAGGTTAAACCAATTAAAGTTCTAAAAACTGAACACATTTCTTTTTCTACGGAAGTACCCAAAAATATTGAATTCAGAACTTTGAAACATAATTTATTGGTTCTGAAAAGTTACATCAAAATGGATGTTTCACTGATTTTGAAAGGAATTCCGTTTTTGTTAATTGCGCTTTTATTCTCGGGATTACTATCTATTGAAATTTCAGATGAGATTGATGGCGGAATTAGATTGTCTCAAAACATTGCTAATACAGCTTTGATGATTAGCACGATTATGGATCGTTTGCCTTTTATTCTGATTTTAATTCTGCTCTTTTATAGTAATGAATTGATCAACCGAAGCGAAAGTTCCCGATTTGAAATGCTGGAAAATACAACGCCTTATCAGCAAACCGTCGTTTTACTCTCAAAAATCATTTCTCTTTTTACGATTCCGCTTCTTATAATTGCTTTGAGCATTTTAATTGGTTGTGCTTTTCAAATCGCTCATGCGAATGCTCCAATAGAATTTGGGCTTTATCTTTCGTTATTTTTTTATCTGGGTTTGCCTATTTTATTGATTTCGATTTTAGTTGTTTTTATTCAGACGCTTATTCCTAATAAATATCTGGGACTTTCAGCTGCAACCATTATTACGATTTTAATAAGTACCGGAATTGGTGAACAATTAGGAATTTCTCATCCTTTATTGAGATTTGGAGATTCTTTTAAAAGAGAATATTTTGATTTGAATGGTTTCGGGAAATATACTTTTGCATTTGATGTTTCAATGTTATACAATTTCGGATTGGCTTTGATTCTACTAATATTGACGGGAATTTTATGGAAACGAAATACTTCTGTTCTAAAATCATTCCGAAGACATTCGTTTAATTCGATTCAAAAAATGGTTTTTACTTTCGGAATTCTTCTTTTTATTGGCTTTGGAAGTTACCTTTTTTACAAAACCAATATTGAATATCCATATATTACTGAAGAAGATCAAAACAATTGGAGTGAACAATATGAGTTGCAATTCAAAAAATATATTGATTTACCGCAACCTACGATAACTTCTGTAAAAAGTAATGTAGATTTATTTCCGTCAGAAAATCGATATGAGGTAAAAGGAGCGTATGAATTAATCAATAATGCCGAAAAACCAATTGATAGTTTACTCCTATATATAGATCGGAATTCGAAACTAACTTCAATTGAAATTCCGAATGCTAAAAAATTAAATGATGTTTCTGCATTCAATCATTATTGGTATAAATTAGAAAAGCCTCTACAACCGCATCAGAAAATGAAAATTTCGTTTTCGTTTGAATCAACCTGGTCGCCATTTAAAGGTCATACATCTTTTAATTCGATTATAGAAAATGGTTCTTTTATGCGCATAAGCCGTTATTATCCTTATTTTGGTTATCAGGATTCTAACGAAATTGAAAGTGAAAAAGAACGTTTAAAAAGACATTTACCGGCACAAACTCCGCTAAAAAAACTGGAAGATAAATCAATAGTACCGCAAAATTTTATTGATTACGAAACTGTTGTTTCTACTTCTCAGAATCAAACCGCAATTGGGGTTGGCGATTTAATTGGAAAATGGAAAAAAGGCAATCGCAATTATTTTCATTATAAATCAAATGGAAAAATTCCGTTTCGATTTGCTGTATCTTCAGCTGTTTATAAAATTCAAAAAACAGTTTACAAAGGGATTACCGTTGAAGTTTATTATGATTCAAGACATTCGAGAAATGTTGCAAAATTGATAAAAGACATAGAAAACACACTGGATTATTGCCAAAACAACTTTGGTAAATATCCGTATAAAACGATTCGATATGCCGAAATTTCTGCTTTCGTTAATGGTTTTGCCGCGACTTCTTACCCTTCTACGGTTTTTATGAAAGAGAATTTTGGTTTTTATAGTGACTTAAATCATAAGGATAAGGAAGATGTGATTAACCAATTGACAGCGCATGAATTGTCGCACGAATGGTGGGGAAATTCTCAAATTAGTCCGGAACAAAAAGAAGGAAGCTGGATTTTGACCGAAACTCTGGCACAATACACGGAATTGATGCTTTATGAAAAAGAACATGGATTGGAAAAAGCATTGGAAACTTTAAAAATTCATCTTGATTTGTATTTGAGCAGCCGAAGCTACGATCCTGAAACGCCTCTTTATAAAACGAATTATGATACGCCGCATCTACCTTATGATAAAGGAATGCTTGTAATGCATCAATTGAGAATGCTAATTGGAGTAGAAAAAGTAAATCTTGCTTTAAGTAATTTTCTAAGTCATTATAAATATCCAAACCAAACACCGGATTCTGAAGATTTATTGAAAGAGATTTATTCGGTTACAGATCAAAAACTGCATTATAAATTAGATGAAATGTTCAAGCAAATTATTACGTATTCCTCTAATATAGTTTCAGTTGAAAGTCAAAAGAAGAATGGTTTTTATGAAGTTTCTTTTAAAGTGAATTCTGAAAAATACTCTGAGAATTCAACCGGAAAACGAAAACTGATTGCAAACGATTCAATAATAGATATTGGTGTTTATGATGAAAACGGAAAATTAGTTTCTTATCCTTTTTCAATTAAAAATAATCAGGTTGAAGGAAAAATTAAACTCAAAACCAAACCTCAACGCATTATTGTTGATCCGTATTTAAAGAATATAGACACTTTTTATAAGGATAACGAAAAGGAAATCAATTAGTTTTTTTGCCACGAATTACACAAATTTTCGCTAATTTCTATTCAGTTTGAGCTGAATTTAATTTGTGGAAATTCGTGTAATTCGTGGCAAAAACTTTTCTTATTTTAACTCAATCGTAATTAATTTATGCTTGTTTTTTCCGTCGCTGGAAATCTTGAAATCTGTTGAAGTTGATTCTATTTCAAATTTAGCCGGTGTATCAATTGCTAATGAAATAGCACGATATCTGAATGTTTCCGGAATTTCAGGAAGTTCAATTGTTACAATTCCTTCTTTATTGTTTTGTGAGTAATTGATTTTGATTCTGTCGCGAAGCCAGATATATTCGTAAACTTCCTGCCAAGGCGCCATCCAAATACTATCATCTCCTTTTGCTCCATATTTATTGGCAATGGCTGTCATGTAATATTTAAAATCGGGAAAACGCATGCTCAAATTCCAAAGATTTTGATTTCCAACTCCGTGCGTGAATTCGTTATACCAAACCGGATTTGGTGATTTTGTAATTGATTCGAGCTTTTCTAAAAATCCATCCATTGTTTTGAATCCAATCGTGTCATTTGAGCTTTGAACAAATGTTCGGGCATAAATCATTTTATCCAGATTTACTTTTCCCTTTACATCAATTATTGGTCCTGAACCTACAAAAGAAGCTACAGAAAAAGAACCGTTTGCCAAGGCATCTCTTTCATATTCTAACTGATATCCCGGATCGCTTTCTCCTCCAGGAACTACAAAATGAGACATTGTAAATCCTAAATTTTGCTTTATTGAAGCCGTATTTTCTGTTACTTCTTTCAAAAAATTAGTTCCGTGTTTGGTGGCGTGATGAAAACCGTGATTCAAAATATCCCAACCTGCATCGTACATTTCTTTTACTTCCGGCCAGGAAAGATGTCCGCGATTTGCTGGTAAATTGCCAATTGCGGCTCCATTAATGGCTAAACCTATTTTAAACGGGATTTTAGTTCCCAAATTATTAGTGTAAAAAAGTCCTTTTGAAGTCGTTCCGTCTCCGCCTTGATCGTTTTTCCATTCGCTGATTTCTTTACCGCTAATTTTCCCGCCATTCAACAAAGGAAAAGCCGTTAGAAAAGTTGATCGATATCCGTCGTCAGCCGTAAAACTATAAGCCAAATGTTTATTGAATTTTAAAGCCGAAGGTTGAATTTTTACTTTGTCAGCTGACTTTGATTTTATTTTAAATGAAATCAATTTTGGCTGTAAGGAATCCATTTCTGGATTTGGCGTATTTGCTGAACAAAAAAATATTCCATTAATGAGGAGAAAAAATATCGACAAAAAAATTCTCATTTTAGGTTGTGCTATTTTCATTTGAAATATCTGATTTAGAGTTCCTAAAGATACATTTCTTTGAAAAAACTAGTTCAAAAAATTGATATTTCAATAGTTTAAAATTTTATTTAACGATATATAATAACAATTACTAAACAAAACGCAAGTAGTTCTTTTATAATCAATACTTTACAAATAAGGCATGTAGTTTGTTATTTCTTAAATATTCAAAAAATATCAAACTATCTTAATTATGTACCTATCTAATACAAAGACTATTGTGTTTATTACGGGAGCGTTTGTGAGTCATTCTTGCTGGAAGGAATGGATTGTTTTTTTTGAAAATAAAGGTTACAAAGCCGTTGCGCCACCTTGGCCTTATAAAAATGAGTTGACCGAAACTTTAAGAAGTGAACATCCAGATTCTAAAATTGCTCAACTTCGATTAAATATCTTAATTGATTATTATACGGAGATTATCGAAAAACTTACCGAAAAACCTATTTTAATCGGACATTCTTACGGTGGTCTTTTGACGCAATTATTGATTCAAAAAGAACTTGCCGCGGCTGGAGTTTGCATACATTCTTTTCCTCCGAAAGGCGTTATTACCACAAAATTTTCATTTTATAAAGCTACATGGAAATCTTTAGGCTTTTTTTCATCCACAAAACATACCTATTTAATGTCTTTTAAAGAATGGCAATTTGCCTTTACAAACACAATGGAATTTGAGGATCAGAAAGAATCTTATGAAAAATTGGTGATTCCGGAATCTAAGCAAGTAATGCGTGATATTATTTCAAATTCAGCTAAAATTAATTTTAAAAAACCACACGTTCCCATACTTTTTTTATCCGGTTCTAATGATACTATTATACCGTCGTCACTTAATTATTCTAATTTTAAGAAGTACAAAAACCTACATTCTATAACTTGTTATAAAGAATTTGAAAATAAAAATCATTTCGTTCTGGGACAATTAAACTGGGATGAAACCGCTGGTTTTATTGTCAATTGGCTTGAGAAAATCAGTTTAATTTAATTCTCTTTTAATTTCCAGTTTTTTGATTTTTGAATTTAATGTCGAAGGATGAATGTCGAGAATTTCTGCTGCACCTCCGGTTCCGGATATTTTTCCGTTGCATTTTTTCAGAATGTACAAAATATAATCTCGTTCGTTTTCCAGAATAGTTTTTATCGAAAATGATTCGTTTGCCTGATCAGGATGCATTTTTGAAGAAGGTGAAATTTCGATTTCTTTAATTGTGTTTCCGTCTGTCAATAAAATGGCACGTTGAATTACGTGTTCTAATTCTCTAATATTTCCCGGCCAGTTATAATTCATAATCTGCTGCAAGGCGTTTTCTGAAAGTGAAGGCACTTTTCTGCCCATTTTCTCACTGTAAACTTGCATAAAATGACTTGCCAATTCCGGAATATCTTCTTTTCGTTTTTTTAATGGCGGAACCATAATTGGAAAAACATGCAAACGATAATACAAATCCATTCTAAATCGTCCGGCGGCAACTTCTTCTTCTAAGTTTTTATTGGTGGCCGCAACAATTCTAACATCAATTTTTAGAGGAGCTTTTCCTCCAATGCGTTCGATTTCTCTTTCCTGCAAAACTCGCAATAATTTAACCTGAAGTTCCAAAGGCATTTCTCCTATTTCATCCAGAAAAATAGTTCCTCCGTCTGCAAGTTCAAATTTACCGATTCGTTTATCTAAAGCTCCGGTAAAAGCACCTCTTTCATGTCCAAAAAGCAATGATTCTGCAAGATTTTCAGGAATGGCACCACAATTTATAATGACCAAAGGCTTGTCTTTTCGAGGAGAAAGTGCATGAATACTTTGAGCAATTTTTTCTTTTCCAGTTCCACTTTCGCCTAAAACTAAAACGGAAGTATCTGATGGAGCAACTTTTCTGATGTAATCAAAAACAGTTATCATATGGTTACTGTTTCCTATAATTCCTTCAAAACCAATTACGCTTTTTTCAACATTTAAATTTTTATTTACGGTTTCTTTTTTAGTTTTTTCATCCAAATTCAAAGCGCCTCCGGAATACGTTTTATTAATAAACTGAAGCAAATTACTTTCTAAATTTGATAATAATTTTAGATTTTCATCTGAATATACGCTGAAATTTCGGCTATAGAAAGTAAAATAAAACCTTTGAACTGATGCAATTGTAATTGGGAAAACCAAATAAGATTTAATTCCGAAATTATGCGCAATTAAACTTTTTATTGGTGCTTCCTGAAAATTATTAATCAAAGATTCTTCACTATAAATAATAGGTTTAGCATCCGATTTTGATTTTTTGTAGGTATCGTTTAATTCTTTTATTGAAATATCTGCTATTTTGGACAGTTTTTCTGAACTTATAATTTGATAATCGTCTATACTTTTACGCATAATACCCAAATTATCATAAGCAGTTGTATTAAGAAAACCAACTTCTAAATAATCAAACGAAATAAAGGACTGCACTATTTTTGCCAATGCCAAAAGTGATTCTTCTTTTTTTAAATCAGAATTTACGATTTCGTTAATTCCATTTTGAAGTTCTAATTGCTGCACCAATTGTGATTCCAAACTATATTCCTGACGATAAAAAGCAATCTCGAGCGTTGTTAAAACATCTTGTTCTCTAAAAGGTTTTACGATAAATCCATAAGGTTGTGTCGTTTTTGCCTGATCTAAAATACTTTTGCTGGAATTTGCCGATATATAGATAAATCCAATGCGGTTTTCTTTTAGAATTTTGGCAAGATCTATTCCGTTTCGAGTTCCTTTTAACATAATATCGACAAAAACTAAATCCGGCTTTTCGTTCTGAATTTGTTCCAAAGCCTGATCAACAGAACGTGCAATTCCAGTAACTTCATAATTTGCTTTTTCAAGTATTAATTGCAAATCATGTGCCTCAATAAATTGGTCTTCAACAATTAAAATTCTCTTTTTAAAGCTGTTATCAGATGAATTATTGAGATTGCCTGAAGCCGTTTTCATAATTGTGGTATTTTTATTGTTATAAGCGAGGTAATATATTGGTATAAAATTAGTTAATTATTATAAGTAAAATAACATTTTAGGTTAATTTAAATCATCTAAAATTACTTTTATCTGAATTTTCTTCATATAATTCTAAAAACCATTATCGTTATTTCTATATTTGTTTTTCATAAAACCACCCAAAAACCTAATTCCCACCAAATTATGAAAAAAGCAGCGTATGCTCTTTATTTAATCTTCATTATTACGTTTTCTTCCATAGCACAACCACCATCTGTTACAAAATATGATTTAAAGAAAAAAAGACTATTAATACAGTCCAGTTCTATCTTTTTATACAATAGCAATCAAGGAGCTGTAGACGTAGATAGTTCAGTAGTTCTGGCCTGTAAAATTTACAAATTACCTCTTTCCTTAGCATATGATGAAGGATTTAATGATGGTTCGTATTTAATTGGGAGTGATTTAATTGAAAAAGGAAATATTAATTCGGTTTTAAAAGTTCTGGCCCAATCAAAAGGTGAAGACCGAATCAAATTATTGCTTCAATTGGGTAATTTTTACCTTTTTAAATCGGGTGCAAAACCGCAAGATCTTCAAAATGCACTTTTATATATAAAACAAGCGGTTGATGTAAGCAATCAGCTTAAAATAAAAAAATGGCAGAACCTAAGTCTATTGCTCTTAGGAAAATATTATTATCAGGCTAATAATCAAGCAGAAGGCAAAAAATGTTTTTTGCAGATTATTGATAAATGCCGCAAACAAAATGACAAAGCCGGCCTTGCACAAGCTTTGGACGCTTACGGAACTCTTTTGTTTAATCTGGATCCTGAGAAAGAAAAGATCCTGACAGAAGCTATTTCCTTATATGCTTCCTTAGGAATGGAAGAAAAAAGGATTGAAAATTATATGAAGATTACAGTGATTTATTTTTGGGGAAAAAAGGTAAATGAAGCCAAAAAGAGATTATACCAGAATTTAGTTGACTTACGAAAAATAGGTTTTACGCATCAGCAATTTGCAGAATCAACAATTGTCTATCTTGAATTAGGTCAGCATAATATGAAAAGTGCTTTTTATTACGCCCTAAAAAGTGTAAAAAGAATGGAATCCGAAAAAGATTATGCTTTTGCTGATATTTTTTATATGCGTCTGGGTGATGTTTATAATTTATACGGTCATTATGAAGAAGCATTGGAATTGTACACAAAAAGTATCAAAATAGGCCGCCAAAATTTGAATATCGGTACTTGGTACAAAAGTTTTTACGGTGCCGTTGCTGCTTTATCCCTAAAGGGAAAAACGAAAGAAGCTCTTAACTACATCAATTCAATGACGGCAAAATATCCGCCGGTAAATACTTTTGATAAAATGTTTGTTGCCTTCATTAAAGCCAATTGTTATGATCAATTAAAAAATTATGTACAGGCTGAAAAATATTTTAAAGAAGTGGCTTATTTTGCCAAACAGTTAAATACTCCTGAAACCATTAGAGACGTTGTCCATCAATATACTATGATCGCACTGTTTTATATCAAAACAAACAGATTAGAGCAGGCTAAATTTTATACCGATAAAATTTATGCAATCGGCAAAGAAAGTAACAGTCCGCGTAATTCAGAGTATTTTCAGGCTTTGCTTTTTAAAACAGACTCGATTAATGGTAATTATAAAGGTGCACTTGAACATTTTCAAAGAATTAAAAAAATAACCGATTCAATTCATGGCGCAGATAAAAACAGACAAATTGAAGAACTTAAAATTGAATATGAAACTAAAAATAAAGAACAGAAAATTAAACTATTAAATAACCAATCAAGATTGCAGGAAAGCGAATTACAAAAATCGCAACTCTTGAATAATCTATCAATTTGGAGTTTGATTTTATTGCTCATTATTATTGTGTTATTATACAGCCGTTATCGTCTTAAACAACGAAATCATGCTAAACTGGAACTGAAAGAAAAAGAAATCAACCAGAAAAATATTAACTTAAGACATTTATTAGATGAGAAAGAATGGCTGCTGAAAGAGATTCATCATCGTGTAAAAAATAATCTGCAAACGGTAATAAGTCTGTTAAATTCGCAATCAGCCTATCTGGATAATGATATGGCTTTATCAGCCATAAAAAACAGTCAGCACAGAATACATTCTATGTCTTTGATTCATCAAAAATTATATAATTCTGAGAATATTTCAACGATTAATATGCCTAATTATATCAAGGAATTGGTTGAATATTTGAAAGATTCTTTCTCGCTGGGACAAAGAATTCGTTTTGAAATTAAGATAGATCCATTAGAATTAGATGTTGCTCAGGCGGTTCCGCTTGGGTTAATTCTGAACGAAGCGATTACGAATTCTATCAAATATGCTTTTCCTGATGATCGTAGCGGAATGGTTTACATAACGCTTGAAACCATAAAGGAAAACCTTTATTTAATGACTATTGCAGACAACGGAATTGGAATTGATATTGACTTTAGCAATAAAAAAGTAAACTCGTTTGGGATGAGTTTGATAAAAGGTTTGAGCGATGATCTTGAAGCAAAATTTTCGATGGAAAATAATAACGGCACGATTTTGAAAATTGAATTTTCACAAGAATTTCCTCTGAATCAAAAAAGAGAACTAATTTAAAACCTAAATTTGTATCTCAAAAATAAATTCCGATTCTAGACTTTTCCTCAAATGACACATAAAATATTAATTATAGACGACGAAGAAAAACTCAGAAGTCTGTTGGCACGCATTATAAAATCTGAAGGCTTTGAAGTTATCGAAGCCAAAGATTTGAAATCAGGTTTTAAGAAACTCGAACAAACGGATATTGATGTCGTTTTATGTGATGTGAAATTACCTGACGGAAATGGCGTTGACTTTCTTCAAAACATAAAAGGCAGTTTTCCTTTGATTGAAGTTATTTTACTAACGGCTTTCGGAAATATTCCTGACGGTGTTCAAGCCATGAAAAATGGTGCTTTTGATTACATCGTAAAAGGCGATGATAACGACAAAATTATTCCGCTTTTGTACAAAGCTGTTGAAAAGGTGCAGTTACAGAAAAAGGTAAAGCAACTCGAAAAACGCATTGGCGATAAATATTCTTTTAATACCATTATTGGGAAATCAAAAGGAATTGAACAAGTTATTGATCTCGCCAAAAAAGTTGCCAAAACTGATTCTACTGTTTTACTGACAGGCGAAACCGGAACCGGAAAAGAAGTTTTTGCACAAGCAATTCATGAAAATAGTAATCGTATTGGAAAATCTTTTGTCGCTTTAAACTGTAGTACTTTCAGTAAAGAAATTCTGGAAAGTGAACTTTTTGGTCATAAACAAGGTGCTTTTACCGGAGCTTTAAAAGATAAAAAAGGTTTTATTGAAGAAGCAAACGGCGGAACTTTATTCCTGGATGAAATTGGAGAAATGCCAATTGAACTGCAAGCCAAATTATTACGCGTTTTAGAAACTAGCGAATATATTATGATTGGAGACACAACTCCCAAAAAGTCAAATTTCAGATTAATTGCCGCAACCAACAGAGATTTAAAAATAGAAAGTGAAGAACACCGTTTTCGTTCTGATTTATATTTTCGTTTGAATATTTTTGAGATTACCCTTCCGCCTTTGCGCGAAAGAATAAAAGATATTCTGCCTATAACAAACTATTTTGTAAAGCAATTTTCTGAAAAAACGAATAAAAAAAACCTGAACGTTTCTGATGATTTTATTCAGAAATTAGAAAATTATTCCTGGCCGGGAAATATCCGAGAACTTAAAAATGTTATCGAAAGATCTGTTATTCTAAGCAATGGCGATATTTTGACCGCTGATGTTTTACCATACGAAATGCAGCATCAACCTGAAAAAGCTACAAAATCAATGTCCGCTTTTTCTATGCAAAGCGTTGAAAAACTACATATTCAGAAAGTTTTAAATTACACAAAAGGTAATAAAGCCGAAACTGCTCGTTTACTAGAAATTGGAATTGCGACTTTGTATCGAAAGTTAGAAGAATATAGTATTCAATAACAATTGCAAATTTCAATATCAAACTCAAAGGAGATTACATTTTACAATTAATAATTAATAATTAATAATTAATAATTAATAATTAAAATCATCCTATCATTTCAATAATAGCTTATCATTTTGATAGGCTTTTTTTATGCCTGATTTTTGGCACGAAACTACATTTCTTTCATTGACAACACTTTAGACATAACTTGAATTTTTCGGAACATATTTTGGCATAAGTGGGAAGAACATAAAAATTCATTCTCATGAAAAACCAAGTGACCTCAATCTACAAACAAGCTGAACGCTTTGCTGAAATAACCAAAAAATCTATTATTTCCGGTAACATCGTTCGTGCAAAAAAATGCCTTGCTCTTGCTGAACGCCTTTTTATAAGCGGAAGTAACGAAACTAAAAATGCCATTTCTAATGTGTATGTTTTCTCTGTTTCTTCTTTTATGGAAGTACGCCACTGCAACATTTCACATCTTTTTCCTCAAACGCTTAAAGCGGAATATATCAAACAAATTAATACGTCTGGTGTGTAAAATGTCTTTTGTAAAATGTAAAATGCATTTCACTTTTCTTACCACATCTCACTTTTTACATTTCACAAATCTAAAAATCTAAAATCATTTAATATGTTAATCACTTTTCTTTTACTCGCATTAGGCTTACTACTATTTGCCATTTGTTTTAAATCAGTTGAATTTTTTGAAAAAATCTAAATCATGACTGCACTATTTATTGTTTCCATCGCCGTTTTCGGCTATTTGGTTTATGTCTTAATCAAACCCGAAAAATTTTAAATCATGTAAAAAGTAAAATGTTTTATGCGAAATGTAAAAGCCAGATCAATTCATTTTACAAATCACATTTGACCTTTCACTAAAAAAATAAAAATTATGAACACAGAATTATTAGGCGTCATCAGTATTTTTATCGTTTCGATAGTTTTAGCCATTCCGTTAGGGAAATATATCGCTAAAGTTTATTTAGGAGATAAAACACTTTTTGATCCGATTTTCAATCCAATTGAAAAATTTATTTTTAAAATCAGCGGTATTAATTCCACTGAAGAAATGAACTGGAAACAACACTTAAAAGCACTTTTAAGTATCAACATGATTTGGTTCGTTCTTTGCTTTTTTGTCTTATTATTTCAAGGATCATTATTTCTAAATCCTGACAATAACCCTTCAATGTCGCCCGATTTGGCCTTTAATACCGCCATTTCGTTTGTAGTAAACTGTAACTTACAACATTATTCAGGCGAAAGCGGAGTTTCTTACTTGTCACAAATGTTTTTGATGTTCTTGCAATTTGTTTCTGCTGGTGTCGGTATGGCTGCTGCTGCAATGATTTTTACTGCAATGAAAGAAAGAACTACAGATAAACTGGGCAATTTTTACAACTATTTCATCAAAAGTTGTACACGTATATTATTACCACTTTCAGTAATTGTAGCTACTATTTTAGCATTCAGCGGTACGCCAATGGATTTTGACAGTAAAGATTCTATCACAACTTTACAAGGTGATCACGTTGACGTTTCACGCGGGCCTGCAGCTGCTTTTATTGCCATTAAACATTTAGGTACAAATGGTGGAGGATTCTTTGGAGCCAACTCAGCGCATCCTTTAGAGAATCCAACTTATTTCACGAATGCTGTGGAGCTTTGGGCACAATTAATTGTTCCGTTTGCTATGATTTTTGCTTTAGGTTTTTATCTAAAGAAAAAGAAATTATCCTATGTAATTTTTGGAGTTATGACCGTTGGATTCTTATTATTGGTTATTCCAACAATGATGACGGAAATGAACGGAAATCCTGCTATCGAGAAAATGGGAATTGCACAAGCAACCGGAGCGATGGAAGGAAAAGAAGTTCGGTTTGGACCAGCGGTTTCTGGTTTCTGGAGTATTGCTACAACCGTAATTTCTACAGGTTCTGTAAATAGTATGCACGATAGTTCAATGCCAATTTCCGGTGCGATGGAATTACTTGCCATGATGGTCAATGCGTTTTATGGAGGTTGTGGTGTTGGTATTCTGAACTTCTACATTTTCATTATTCTGGCTGTATTTATTTCCGGATTAATGGTTGGTCGAACCCCTGAATTTTTAGGAAAGAAAATCGAAGCGCGGGAAGTTAAAATTGCAGCTTTTATCGCAATTCTTCACCCTTTATTAATATTAGCAGGAACAGCTTTGGCTTCTTATTTTGCGGCAAACGATACTGCAATGGGTTATTGGTTTAGCGGAAACGCAACAGGCTGGCTGAACAATCCAGGACATCACGGATTCTCTGAAATGTTATACGAATATACTTCGAGCGCTGCCAATAATGGTTCTGGTTTTGAAGGTTTGGGCGATAATAATCCGTTTTGGAATATCACTACAGGAATTGTGTTGCTATTAAGTCGTTTCATTCCTATCGTTGGACCATTGGCAATTGCAGGATTATTGGCGAATAAAAAATACATTCCGGAAAGTGCAGGAACTTTAAAAACCGACACTTCTATTTTTGGAATAATGGTTTTTGCCGTAATCGCGATTATTGCTGCTTTATCATTCTTCCCAGCGTTGGCACTTGGACCTTTAGCGGAGTACTTTACACTAAAATAACAATTCATTTTTCTAATGCTGAACATTTTTAAACACATAGGAACATAGAAATAAAATATACAGAAAGAATATCGTATTTCAATATAGCCCGTGGTTTCAACCATGGGAAACGATAAAGATTGTGTTAATATATTATGCTCCCATGGTTGAAACCACGGGCAATGTCTAAATAATAATTGCAATATATGTCTCTATGTGTTTAAAAAATTATCAGCTTAATAAATAAAATTCAAAAAATGACAACTAATAAATCCACATCGTTGTTTGAAAGCAAACAGGTAAAAGAAGCTTTAGTGCAATCTTTTGTGAAGCTGAATCCAAAAATGATGATCAAAAATCCGGTAATGTTTACCGTAGAAATAGGAACTGCCATTATGTTTGCTGTTTGTGTTTCTATATTAATGGGAGCAACTGACCAAGGTAGTTTTACTTATAATTTAATTGTGTTTTTAATTTTACTAGCAACACTTTTGTTTGCCAATTTCGCAGAGGCAATTGCCGAAGCCAGAGGAAAAGCACAAGCAGATAGTTTAAGAAAAACACGGGAAGAAACTCCGGCAAGACAAATTTTGCCTAACGGAGAAATTAAAAATATCAGTTCATCTGAATTGAAAAAAGGAGATATTTTCGTTTGCGAAGCTGGAGATTTAATTGCAACCGATGGTGAAATTATCGAAGGTTTAGCAACGATTGACGAAAGTGCCATTACGGGAGAAAGTGCTCCTGTAATTCGGGAAGCTGGTGGTGATAAATCATCTGTAACTGGAGGAACAAAAGTATTATCTGATAAAATTAAAGTAATCGTAACCTCTGAACCAGGCGAAAGCTTTCTGGACAAAATGATTGCTTTGGTTGAAGGTGCAAGCCGTCAGAAAACACCAAACGAAATTGCTTTAACGATCTTATTAGCTGCATTTACTTTAATATTCGTGATTGTGTGCGTTACGCTAAAACCGTTTGCCGACTATGCAAATGCACCCATCACGATTGCGGCTTTTATTGCACTATTCGTTTGTTTGATTCCAACTACAATTGGTGGTTTATTATCAGCAATTGGAATTGCGGGAATGGACAGAGCGTTGCGTGCGAACGTAATTACAAAATCAGGAAAAGCGGTTGAAACTGCCGGAGATATTGATGTATTGCTTTTGGATAAAACCGGAACAATCACGATAGGAAACCGAAAAGCAACAAATTTCTACCCTGCAAAAGGTGTTACTGAAGAAGATTTTATAAAATCTGCCGTGTTAAGTTCACTAGCAGATGACACTCCGGAAGGGAAAAGTATCGTGGAACTGGCAGGTGCCGAAACTGCCAATAAATTATCAATTGAAGGTGCTACTTTAATCAAATTTACTGCTGAAACCAGAACTTCCGGAGTTATTTTAAAAGACGGAACTAATATTAGAAAAGGTGCTCAGGATGCTGCAAAAAACATTGCAAAACAAGCCGGAAATAATTTCCCTGAAGATACTGCTCAAAAAGTAATTGATATTTCGTCTAAAGGAGGAACACCATTAGTTGTAATTAAAAATGATCAGGTTCAAGGTGTTATCGAATTGCAGGATATCATTAAAACAGGAATGAAAGAACGTTTTAACCGATTGAGAAAAATGGGTGTAAAAACGGTAATGGTTACCGGAGATAATCCGCTTACGGCGAAATTTATCGCAGAAGCTGCAGGTGTTGATGATTTTATTGCCGAAGCAAAACCTGAAGACAAAATGAATTACATCAAAAACGAACAAAACCTGGGTAAACTTGTTGCCATGATGGGTGACGGAACGAACGATGCTCCTGCCCTTGCTCAAGCCAATGTTGGTGTTGCGATGAACAGCGGAACTCAGGCTGCAAAAGAAGCAGGAAACATGGTCGATCTTGACAATGACCCAACGAAACTAATCGAAATTATCGAAATTGGAAAACAGCTTTTAATGACTCGAGGAACTTTAACTACTTTTTCTATTGCAAATGACGTTGCGAAATATTTTGCTATTGTTCCTGCTCTTTTTATTACTGCGATTCCTGCGCTTGAAGGCTTAAATATCATGCGTTTACATAGTCCTGAAAGTGCGATTTTATCGGCGGTAATTTTTAATGCGATCATTATTCCGATATTGATTCCGTTAGCGTTGAGAGGTGTAGATTATAAACCAATTGGTGCAAGCGCAATCCTAAAAAGAAACCTATTGATTTACGGTTTAGGTGGATTGATTGTCCCTTTTATCGGAATTAAATTAATTGATTTACTCGTAACATTTTTTATTTAGTGAAATGTGATTTGTAAAATGTGAAATAATGAAATCAAAAAAACACAGATAACAATTTACAAATCACTTTTTACTTCTAACATCTTACACAAAAAACAATGAAAACAATATTTTCACTAGTAAAACTTACACTGCTTACCGTAATATTATTTGCAGTTATTTATCCTCTTGCGATTTACGGAATTGCACAATTTGCTCCTAATCATGGAAAAGGAGAAACTATTTTGGTTAATGGAAAAGTAGTTGGTTACCAAAAGATAGGTCAGAAATTTGATAAGTCGAATTATTTCTGGGGAAGACCATCGGCTGTGGATTATAACGCTGCCGGAAGTGCCGGAAGTAACAAAGGACCAAGTAATGCTGAATATTTAGCTTTGGTTCAAAAAAGAATTGACACTCTTTTACTAGTTCATCCTTATTTAAAAAAATCTGATATTCCATCAGATATGGTGACTGCTTCAGGAAGTGGATTAGATCCTAATATTTCTCCGCAAGGCGCTTTGATTCAGGTGAAACGTGTTGCCAAAGAAAGAAAATTGTCTGAGGATAAAGTAAAAGCTTTGGTTGAAGCAAACATTAATACAGCTGTTATGGGACCTGAAACAGTTAATGTTTTGGAATTGAATGTGGCTTTGGATGAGCTTTCTAAAAAAGGTTCTTAGGTTCTGAGTCAATATCCCGATAGCTATCGGGACTAAGTTTTTATCCTAACAGGTTTTTAAAACCTGTTAGGTATGACAAAGTGATTCTCTCATTTAATGTCATTGCGAGGAACGAAGCAACCTTACTAATAATGAGACATAAAGTTGGATTTTGCAAATGTGGTTGCTTCGTTCCTCGCAATGACAAACTGTGGCGAGAATTAAAATCGAAAAACTAAATCTTATAATAAATACCTAACAGGTTTTGGAAACCTGTTAGGATAAATAAATGCCCTTTTTTACCCCAAATATCCTAGCCCCGATAGTAGTGGAAATCCTTTTACTTTTTTCTTTAAAAAGTAAAAGATTGAAACGGATTGCTTCGCCAGTTCGCACTTTCAGGCTCGGGTGCAGGAAATAGCTCCTAAAAAATCTACTAAAATAAATAACCCAATGAGGATGAGATTGCTTCGTTCCTCGCAATGACTAACAAAATGAAAAAAATAATACTTACCGCTTTAATCGTTTTTGGTTTTAGCAATTTACATGCACAAGAAGAATCTAAAAGTCCGTTTACATTTTCAGGATATGTAGAGACTTATTATAGTTATGATTTTGGGAAACCAGAAGATCATACACGCCCGAACTTTTTTTACAATTTTAATAAAAGCAATGAAGTGAATATTAATTTAGGTATGGCAAAAGTGAATTATTGGAAAGAGAATGTTCGTGGAAATTTTGCTTTAATGGCGGGAACTTACGCCGAATATAACATGGCGGCGGAACAAGGTTTATTGAAAAATATCTACGAAGCAAATGTTGGTGTTAAGATTTCCCAAAGCCATAATTTATGGATTGATGCGGGAATTATGCCGGCTCACATAGGTTTTGAAAGTGCGATTGGAAAAGATTGTCAGACTTTGACGAGAAGCATTTTGGCTGAAAACTCTCCTTATTATGAAACGGGAGTTAAAATTGGTTACACATCTGAGTCCGGGAAATGGTATCTGGCCGGAATGTACTTGAACGGATGGCAACGTATCGAGAAGGTAAAAGGCAATCAAACGCCAGCTTTTGGAACGCAGATTACTTATAAACCATCAGATAAAGTGGTTTTGAACTGGAGTACTTATGTTGGAAATGAACAACCAGATATTGACAAAAAATGGCGCTATTTTAATAACTTTTATGGGCAATTTAAAGTAACGGATAAAACAAATGTTACGGCTGGTTTTGATGTTGGATCGCAACAAGCGGCTAAAAACAGTAATAAATATGATACTTGGTTTTCGCCAGTTTTGATTCTGCAATACAAACCTACTGATAAAATTCAGCTTGCAGCTCGTGGTGAATATTATAGTGATGAAAAAGGAGTCATTATTACAACAGGAACTCCAAATGGTTTTAAAACTTACGGATTTTCAGCTAACTTTGATTACTTAGTTACTGATAATGTAATGTTTAGATTAGAAGCAAGGAATCTTTCTAGTAAAGATGAAATATTTACAAAAGACAATCTGCCTACGAATACAAATGCGTTTGTAACGTCTTCGCTGGCGATCTCATTCTAGTATTTATTTGCCACAGATTGCACAGATCAAAAGGATTATTAAATTACTCAGTGTGAATTTCTGCCACAAATTACACAAATTTACACAAATTTACACAAATTAAACTAGTCAATTTCATGCCATTTTTCAAATAAAAAATTCGTGTAAATTTATGTAATTCGTGGCTAAAAAATCTTTTTAATCTGTGCAATCTGTGGCTAAAAAAAATTAAAAAACTTTGTGACTTAGCACCTTCACACAAACATATGAAAGAAGAAAAAGAAAATAACGCACAGCACTTTCTCGATTTAATTCAGAAATCACGAAAAGGAAAGTTTAAAGTCTATATTGGGATGAGCGCCGGTGTGGGGAAAACTTATCGGATGTTACAAGAAGCACATTCGTTGTTGAAGAACGGAATTGATGTGAAAATTGGCTACATCGAAACACATATGCGAAAGGAAACGCATGAACTTTTATCTGGTTTGCCCGTAATTCCGCGGCGAACCATTTTCTATAAAGGGAAAGAGCTGGAAGAACTCGATGTTCAGGCAATTATAAACCTTAGACCTGAAGTGGTAATTGTTGATGAATTAGCGCACACGAATGTTGAAGGAAGCAAAAATGAAAAACGCTGGCAGGATGTTCTGGAAATTCTGGAAGCGGGAATCAATGTGATTTCGGCAGTGAATATTCAGCATATTGAGAGTTTAAATGAAGATGTAAAACGCATTACAGGGATTGATGTTCAGGAACGGATTCCGGATAATGTTTTAAGATTGGCAGATGAAGTCGTAAATATCGATTTGACTTCTGAAGATTTGATTGCCCGTTTGAAAGAAGGGAAAATTTATACGCCGGACAAAATTCAGACGGCTTTGGCAAACTTCTTTAAGTCTGATCAGATTTTACAATTGCGTGAATTGGCTCTGAAAGAAGTAGCAAGTCAAGTGGTTCGAAAAGTTGAAAATGAAGTGCCTCAGCTACATGCTTTAAGACACGAAAAACTTTTGGCGTGTATTAGCAGTAATGATAAAACAGCTAAAATTGTGATTAGAAAAGCGGCTCGTCTGGCGAGTTATTACAACGGATCCTGGTATGTTTTGTATGTAGAAACTCCGCAGGAAAGCAGTACTAAAATTGCGTTGGACAAACAACGTCATTTGATTAATAACTTTAAACTTGCAGTGCAACTAGGTGCAGAAGTCATTAAAATTGAACATAAAAATATTGCAGATGCAATTTTGATCGCCGCCGAAGAAAAACAAATTACAACTGTTTGCATCGGTAAACCGCATTTTAATTTATTTAAAGTAATTTTGGCTACGACGATTTTCAGGCGTTTATTAAATCGTCTTTCTTTATCGAATGTTGACCTTGTTATTCTGTCTTAAATATGAAATGTTTTATGTAAAATGTGAGATGCTTTTGTGAAACACCTTTTACATTTCACGATTAACTTTTTACTATAAAAAACAATAATTAAATTTAGAGGATGAGATTGCTTCGTTCCTCGCAATGACGTCATGAGAATTAAAACTAAATTGAATCTGGGAGTTGGGTTATTATTTTTACTAATAATAATACTCACATTGGTGAGTGCCTTTTATATTTTCTCAATAAAAAAAGACACGGAGAATATTCTGAAAGCAAATTATAATACGCTTGAATATTCCAGAAATATGCTTTTGTCTTTGGACGAAATTACTACTAATAAAGAAAATGCGATTGTTACTTTTAAAGAAAACCTTCAGAAGCAAACACAAAATGTTACTGAAGAAGGTGAAAAAAAAGGAACCGATAGTCTTAAGAAAAACTTTGCTCTTTTAGAAAAAAACAGCTCTGATGAGTCTTTAAAAATGCAAATCAGACAAGACATTTTTGAGATTATGAAACTCAATATGAATGCCATAAAGAAAAAAAGTGATATCGCTAAACATACCGCAGAAACCGCCAATTTATGGATTGCTATTGTTGGAACTTTATGCTTTCTGATTGCTTTTAATTTACTGATTAATTTGCCTAATAATATTGCCAACCCTATTAAGGAGTTGACGTTGAGTATTAAGGAAATTGCCAATAAAAATTATTCAGAACGAGTTCATTTTACCAATCATAACGAATATGGAGATTTGGCAAAATCGTTTAATACAATGGCGCAAAAACTAGAGGAATATAATAATAGTAATTTATACAAATTGTTCTTCGAGAAAAAACGCCTGGAAACACTTATCAATAACATGCACGATCCTATTATTGGATTGGATCATGAAGGAATTATTTTGTTTGTGAACGATGAAGCGCTGAAAATTATCGGAATGAAATCTGAAGATGTTATAGGGAAATCGGCTTCTACTCTTGCTTTGTCAAATGATTTAATTCGGTCTTTGATTTTGAAAGAAGTAGCAACTGATTCTCAGAAAAAACAGCCTTTGAAAATTTTTGCTAACGGAAAAGAAAGTTATTTTGATAAAGAAACTATCAATATCACCATAACACCAACTGGAGAAGAAAAAGAAATCAATATTGGCGATGTAATTATTTTGCGAAATATTACCTTATTTAAAGAACTTGATTTTGCGAAAACTAATTTTATTGCCACAGTTTCACACGAATTAAAAACACCAATCGCTTCTATAAAACTAAGTCTTCAATTGCTTCAAAATACCAAAACAGGTGATATGAATGATGATCAAAAGCAATTGGTTGAAAGTATTAAAGATGATAGTCAAAGGTTATTGAAAATCACAGGCGAATTGCTGAATTTATCACAATTAGAAACCGGAAATATTCAGTTAAATATCGAAAAAAGTAATCCGTACGCTATTGTAAATTATGCTACTGAAGCTGTAAAAGTTCAAGCAGACCAAAAGCAAATTAAACTTATTATTGATGCTGACGAAAATCTCCAAAATGTAAAAGCCGACAGTGAAAAAACAGGTTGGGTTTTGATTAATTATCTATCGAATGCAATTACTTATTCTTCTGAAAAAAGTACGATTATCATTAAATTAAAAGAAGAAAAGGATCAAATTATATTTCAGGTAATCGATACCGGAAAAGGAATTGACGCGAGATATAAAGACAAAGTTTTTGATAAATATTTCCAGATTCCCGGAAGTCAAAAATCAGGAACGGGATTAGGATTAGCAATCAGCAAAGAATTTATCGAGGCCCAAAATGGTAATATTGGCGTTGAAAGCAATTTAGGTTTGGGAAGTACATTCTGGTTTTCATTGAAAGTTTAAAAAAGAGCCGTAGGCTCAACGTGTATTGTAGGGCTGGATTTTAATCCAGTTCCGTTATAATACAAAATCAACAATATGGATCGTCCCTGCGGGGATTTTGCATCGTAATACATTTTTTAACCGGATTAAAATCCGGTCCTACAATATGAATCGTCCCTTCGGGACTTTAAAAATATGGTAACAACGGATTAATCAAGAAACCTCGGGACGTTGTACAATATAAATCATTCCTACGGAATTTAATATTGTATTGTCTGTTAGAATAAAGCCGAAAATGTATAGTCCCTACGGGACATTATTACCCATCTCAATTATTTTTTTCTACCAATATTTAACTCCTAAAGGAGTATGTATTGTAATAATTATATATTCGTAGATTTTGTTTGTTTTTGCATCCAAAATTTAATTTACAGAAGTATCTCGTAGAGATTATATGTTGGTAGAAAAAAAATTATACGCGATATCTTTGTCCCGTAGGGACTAAACCTATATTTAATCTTTGTCTATCTGTTTGATATTGAAATCATTATTGATATCACCATTGAATTTGAACCTTTTGTCCTCTAATATTTAGCTAATCTTAATCTAACTATCTTATTTAAAGTCATGAAATTAATATTGACTTAAGGTTAGATTAAGCCAAAAATACTTGGTTTGAACATTCGTTATTATTGCAACTTATAACGATAACGAAAGATGTTTTACAAAACGATTTCTCTGGTATTTCTATTTGTTTTTTTTAGTGCAAATGCGCAACAAAATGACTCGATAACCAAAGTTGACAGTACTTCACATAACTTGAAATTCAATTACAAACAATTAATTATTCCGGGTGTATTAATTGGTTATGGTGTAATTGGAATTGGAAACGATCAGCTTTTAAGTTTCAACCATCAAATCCAGAGTGAAGTTACTGAGGACATTGACAACAAAATCACTATTGATGATTTCTCTCAATACGCGCCCGCAGCTTCTGTTTATGCTTTGAATGCTTTTGGAGTAAAAGGCAAGAACAATATGCGTGATCGTTCTGTGATATTTGTGACTTCGTATGTTATTATGGCTTCAACGGTTTTAGGTTTAAAATCGCTTGTGCATGAAGAACGCCCAGACGGAAGTTCGAATAACTCTTTCCCTTCCGGACATACTGCAACGGCTTTTGCCGGAGCTGAGTTTTTATGGCAAGAATACAAAGACAAATCCATTTGGTACGGAATTGCGGGTTATGCCGTTGCAACCGGAACCGGATTATTTAGAATTTACAACAATCGCCATTGGTTAACAGATGTTGCAGCGGGAGCCGGAATAGGGATTTTGAGTACTAAATTGGCGTATTGGATGAATCCGTATATCACCAGAAAACTTTTTAAATCATCATCTGAAAGTAAATCAACTTCTATGGTAATGCCTTTTTATAATGGACAACAATATGGATTGGGATTTGTGAAGGTTTTTTAGATTTTTATCTGCCACTCCCGATAGCTATCGGGATTCACAGATTAAAAGGATTTTTTTTGAATGACTTTGCCAAGTTTTCTGCCACGAATTGCACAAATTCCATTCAAAATTTAATCAAAATAATTCGTGTAACTTTATGTAATTCGTGGCAAACAAAAAATCCTTTTAATCTTCTTAATCTGTGGCAAAAACTTTTTTAAGTATTCGCAGTATTATTTTTTATCTCCATAACTTCTCGTTTTACTTCCAGAAGTAAATCTTTCATACTTTGAGATTCTGTTACTTCATGTCGTTTATCGCTTCGGCCAATGCTGCATTCGTATTCCCAAATTTCAAGAATATCTGAAGCTTTCACTTCATAATTTGGATAAAAACGATTGTCTGATTCCAAAACCAAAGCATTCTTTTTATTCTTATTAAGACGTTTGTATACCATTCCTTCATTTTTGGTAATCAGGATATACGTTCTACCATCCATCACCTCTCCCAGCCTTTCTACATAACGACCAATAATTATAGATCCATCTTCGTGTGGTGGCATCGAATCGCCTTCTACAGGAAATCCGCGGTGTTTTCCAGGTCCTAAAAACGGAAGAGAAACTTGTTGCAGACTTTCAATATATTCCGGATCAGCATATCCGTTTAGATATCCTGCTTTTGCTTTTTGAGATACAATTTCAATATAATTCTCTCCAAAACTATCTACTTGTATCGGTAAGATTAGTCGGTTGCCTTCTAATTTTATCAGGTTTTCAATGTTTATCTTTCGTATATCGACAGACAGTAATAAATCAATACTCATATGAAAATATAAAGCAATTTGCTTTAAAATATCATATGGCGCTTCGGAGGTTCCATCTTCGTATTTAACGTATCTTCCTCGGGTAATTCTAAGGTTTTCAGCTAATTTCTCCTGAGATATTTTATGCTTAACCCTCAATGCTCTGATGTTATCTGAAAATAAGGACATAATTAATTTGTTATAATTTGGAACAACAAATATACAAAAAAATGTTCTTATCTGTACTAATTTTGTTTTATACAAAAACAAGGAGATGGCACGGGCAATTGTACACATGGATTTGGATACTTTTTTTGTATCCTGCGAAAGGTTAACTAACTCACAATTAGACGGAATTCCGCTAATTATTGGAGGCGGTGATCGTGGTGTTGTGGCCTCTTGTTCGTATGAAGCCAGACGTTTTGGAGTACGCTCAGCAATGCCTATTCATATGGCGATAAAACTTTGTCCGCAGGCGAAAATTATTAAAGGTGATATGGAATTATATTCGCAATTGTCGCATAATGTTACGCAGGTTATTCAGGAAAAAGCACCGATAATGGAGAAAGCCAGTATCGATGAATTCTATCTTGATATTACCGGAATGGACAAATTTCACGGTAGTTATAAATGGACTGATGAATTGGCTCAATCTGTAATTAGAGAAACCGGATTGCCTATTAGTTTTTCGTTATCTATTAATAAAACAGTTTCTAAAATTGCAACCGGTGAAGGTAAACCAAAAGGGAATTTAGAAATTCCGGAAAATGGCGTTCAGGCATTTTTAAATCCTTTATCGATCCAGAAAATACCAATGGTTGGTAATGTCACTTTTCAGCTTCTGTCAAGGATTGGCGTTCGTACAATTCAGACTTTATCTGAAATGCCAGCCGAAGTTTTACAACAAATGATTGGCAAAAACGGTCTGGATATCTGGAAAAAAGCCAACGGAATCGATCATACGCCCGTAGAACCTTATACAGAAAGAAAATCAATTTCTACTGAGCATACTTTTTCTCAGGATACAATTGATATTGAAAAACTCAAAAGAATACTTATTGGAATGGTCGAAAAATTGGCTTTTCAATTGCGATCAGAACAATGGTTAACTTCAACAATTACCGTTAAAATACGTTACGCCAATTTTGATACTGAAACCAAGCAATGCAAAATAGCATATACCTCGGCAGATCATATTCTGACCAAAAATGTAATGGAACTTTTTGAAAAAGTGTATCAGCGTAGGATGCGATTGCGTTTGATTGGTATTCGCTTTAGCGGATTGGTTCGTGGTACCTATCAAATTGATCTTTTTGAAGATACTGAGGAAATGCTTTCGCTTTATGCTGCGATGGATAAAATGAAAAGTCGTTATGGTTTTGATGCCGTAATGCGTTGCGCGGGAGCTCATTTCAAACCGAATAATAAAGACGAAATTTTAAAACGTAACAAATAAATGTATCTCAACTGTCATTCTTTTCACTCGCTTCGCTACGGCACGATTCCGCTCGATAAACTTATCGATCAGGGTGTTTCTTGCGGTGTAAAAGCTATGGCACTTACAGATATTAATACCGTAACGGGAATTTATGATTTTATAAGAGCCTGTGATAAAAAGGGAATTAAACCTCTTGTAGGAATAGAATTTCGTTCTAATCATCAATTTCGATATATTGGCTTAGCCAAAAATACTGAAGGATTGGGCGAAATGAATCGGTTTTTAACGGATCATAATTTTAGCGGAGAAACTTTGCCTTTAATTGCTCCTGAATTCGAGTCGGTTTTTGTGATTTATACTTTAGAAAATGCTCCGAAGGAATTGCGTGAAAATGAATTTATCGGAGTTTGTCCGGATGAAGTTTTAAAACTTCTTACTTCAGGACATAAAAATAAAATAGCAAAAATGGTTGTGCTTCAATCCGTAACTTTTAGTAATAAAAGAGAATTTAATCTGCATAAAATTCTACGCGCAATTGACACCAATATTATTTTATCAAAATTAACAGAAGTTGATTATTGCAAAACTTCGGAGAAAATGCTGCCTTTAGAATCGCTTTTACCTTATTATGAAAAATATCCCGAGATTATAGCCAATACACAGCAAATAATTGATTCCTGCAATTTTGAATATGATTTTAAAACTCCAAAAAATAAAAAGTTTTTTACTGAAAATCGTGAAAGTGATATAGCAAAACTTAGAGAATTGGCTTATGACGGTTTATTATGGCGTTATGGAAAAGAAAATACACTTGCAAAAACACGTATAGAAAAAGAATTAAAAGTAGTTGACGAATTAGAATTTAGTGGTTATTTTTTAATCACCTGGGATATTGTTCGTTATAGCAATAGTCTGGGTTTTATGCATATTGGTCGTGGTAGCGGCGCCAATAGTATTATTGCCTATTGTTTAGGAATTACCGATATCTGTCCGCTTGAACTTGATTTGTATTTTGAGCGCTTTTTAAATTTAAATCGAAAAAGTCCTCCTGATTTTGATATCGATTGGAGCTGGAAAGAACGCAATACAATTTTAGAATATATATTCGATAAATACGGTCGCGATCACGTTGCTTTTTGCGGAACTAATGTAGAATTCAAACATCGCTCTATTTTTAGAGAAGTCGGAAAAGTATTTGGTCTTCCGAAAGAAGAATTAGACATGTTAGCCAAAAATCCGATGGCATTACACGAAACCAATTCTATCGTAAAACTAGTTCAGGAATACAGTATTATGATGAATAAATACCCTAATCAACGTAGTATGCACGCTTGTGGTATTATCATTTCTGAAGAACCAATTACTAATTATACGCCGCTGGAAATGCCTCCAAAAGGATTCCCAATCGTGCTTTTTGACATGCATATTGCCGAAGAAATTGGTTTCGAAAAATTCGATATTTTAAGTCAGCGTGGAATTGGTCATATTGATGATAGTGTAAAACTAATTGAGAAAAACCGCGGAATAAAGGTTGATATTCGTAATACTTCGATTTCTAAAGACGAAGCTGTATGTAATATTTATTTGGCTCAAGGCCAAACTATTGGTTGTTTTTATATCGAAAGTCCAGCAATGCGTGGATTATTACGCCGACTGAATTGTGATAATTATAAAATTCTTGTTGCAGCTTCTTCTATTATTCGTCCCGGCGTGGCGCAATCCGGAATGATGAAAGAGTATATTTTTCGTCATAATAATCCGGATCAGTTTCAATATTTTCATGAAGTTTTTAAGGAACATCTTGGCGAAACTTACGGGATTATGGTGTATCAAGAAGATGTGATAAAAATTGCCCAACATTACGGTGGACTTCCAGCTGCTGATGGTGATATCCTGCGTCGTGCCATGTCCGGAAAAGGACGTTCTATGGAAGCTTTACAAAAAGTAAAAGATAATTTCTTCGCTTGTTGTGCCCAGAAAGGTCATCCCGAAGCACTTAGTCAGGAAATTTACCGCCAGATTGAATCCTTTGCCGGGTTTTCGTTTTGCAAAGCGCACTCGGCTTCTTATGCCGTAGAAAGTTACCAAAGTTTATATCTTAAGATTAATTATCCTGTAGAATTTATGACAGCGGTAATCAACAATCAGGGCGGATTTTACAGAACCGAAGTTTATGTTCACGAAGCGCGTATGTCCGGCGGAACAATTATGAATCCTTGTGTAAATAAAAGTGAATATCAAACTACCGTTTATGGAACTGATATTTATCTCGGTTTTATGCATTTGCAAAGTCTTGAATCTAAAACAGCTCATTTAATCGAATCGGATCGGGAGAAAAATGGTGATTTTCTTTCTTTAGAAGATTTTATCAATCGGATACCTATTGGAATTGAAAGCATGAAAATTCTAATATTTATAGATGCTTTTCGTTTTACAGGAAAAACCAAAAATCAGCTTTTGGTCATTGCCAGTTTGCTCTTAAACAACTTCAAACCCGAAAACAGAAGTTTGATGTTAATGCAGGAACCAGTAAAAGAATATAAACTTCCTACTCTGGAACGTTCTTTATATGAAGATGCTTTTGACGAAATCGAACTCTTAAGTTTTCCTGTATCATGTACGGTTTTTGATTTATTACAAACCAAATATCGAGGAAATATTATGGCGAAAGATCTTGTCATGCATCACAAAAAACAGGTTCGAATGTTGGCTTATCTAATCGCTCGAAAACAAGTTCCAACTAAAAAAGGAAATATGTATTTCGGGACCTGGATTGATCACGAAGGTTCTTATTTTGATACAGCGCATTTTCCGGATAGTTTGGCAGAATATCCTTTTCAGGGCGGAGGTTGTTATTTACTTTTAGGAAATGTAGAAGTTGATTATCATTTTCCAACAATCACGATTATCAAAATGGCTAAGATGCCTTTTATTCCTGATCCAAGATATATGGATGCCAAAGATCAATATAAAACCCAACAATTAATCAAGGAAGATGTTAGCCCTACGCATCGGGAACCTTATCCGCAAGGACATGAAATTAATTTGCCACGACATCGAATGAAATTTCAGAATACATAAATAATTGAGGCATAATTTTTTAAATAATAGAAGACGAAATTACGTTATATACAGATGAAAAAGCAAGAATACGCCATAGTAGATATCGAAACCACCGGTGGAAACGCCAGTGGCAGCCGCATTACCGAAATTGCCATTATCATTCATGACGGAGAAAACGTGATTGAACGATATGAAACGCTTGTGAATCCCGAAAAGGAAATTCCAATTTCGATTTTTGCCTTAACAGGAATTAATAATGAAATGGTAGCTAATGCGCCAATCTTTGATGATATTTCGGAGAAAGTACTAGAAATGCTTACAGATCGAATCTTCGTGGCGCATAATGTCAATTTTGATTATTCATTTGTTCGTCATCAACTCGAACAAGCAGGTTTTAAATGGACAGCCAGAAAGTTGTGTACCGTTCGCGCAGCCAGAAAAATCAGACCAGGTTTCTCCTCCTATAGTTTAGGAAAACTTTGTAATTCGCTTGATATACCTTTAGAAAACCAACATCGTGCCGGCGGAGATGCAGCTGCCACGGCAATATTATTTTCGCGATTACTCGAATGGGACGATGAAGGTCATATTGAACAAATGATCAAAAACACGGCACAAGATCAGCGTTTACCTCCTAATCTTCCGCCAGAAGATTTTGATAATTTACCTGAAAAACCGGGTGTATATTATTTTTATAATGAGGTAAATAAAGTAATCTATGTGGGTAAAGCGGTTAATATAAAAAAACGTGTTGCTTCTCATTTTAGCGGACACAAAATTAATCCGCAAAGGCAAAATTTCTTGCGCGATATTTACTCGATTTCCTTTGAAGTTTGTGGCAACGAATTGATGGCTCTTTTATTAGAATGTACCGAAATTAAACATCTTTGGCCAACTTATAACAGAGCTTTAAAACGATTTGAACCCAAATTTGGGCTGTATGAATATGAAGCCCGTAACGGATACAAATATCTCGCTATTGGAAAACTCAATAAATTTCAGTCTTGTATTGAGCATTTTAGTAGCTTACACGAAGCAACAAATATATTGCGAGGTTTGGCAGAACGATTTGACATTGATTATAGATTTTGCAAATATTCAAAACCTGAAGAAGGTGAAGTATTTCAAAATAAAGATAAAGATTTACCCGATGTTTCGCTCCACAATGAGCAAGTCGGCAATGCTATTGATTTTTTATTAAACAACAGACCTTCTTTTGCGATTATAGAAAAAGGAAGAACGGCAGGAGAAAGAAGTTGTATCTGGATAGAAAATGGTCATTTTTATGGTATGGGATATATTCCGTCAGATGTTGCGATTACTGATTCTTCAGAAATAAAAGATTATGCTACGCCTTATAAAAGCAATCAATACATTGTACAATTGATTTTTGCTTATGCGGAAAAAAATCCGCGAAAAGTTTTTTTCAATAAGAACTTGCTAAAATCAGGAATATGAAACTAATCTAATTTAAAAAATAGAGCTATAAACTAAAAGTATTGACTTATGACACTATTTAGCGATACCGAATTATTTGCCACAGGTTTAAAAGGAAAAAAAATATTTGACCTGCCTGATGCAGAACTTATTTTGATCGATAACTTTTTTACCAAAGAAGAATCTGATCGCTTTTATGAAAAAATACTTCATCAAACTAAATGGAGAGAATATGAAATGGAAATGTATGATAAAATTGTTACGGCTCCCCGAATGATTTCGTGGTATGAAGACAAAGATAATGTTGGAGCAGATCAAAATGGTCCAGATTGGACTTATAATTTATTAACGATTAGAGGCCGTGTCGAAAGAGAAACTCAGATTGAATTTAATAGTCTCTTGCTTAATTTATACCGAGATGGCAATGATGGTGTTTCGTGGCATAGCGACAAAGAACATAACTCGGGACCAAATCCAATTATTGCTTCGGTAACTTTTGGGGAAACCAGAATGTTCAGACTTCGTCATAAATTTCGCAAAGAAATTCCGCAAGTAGAAATTCCTTTGCATCACGGATCTTTTCTATTAATGGCGGGAACAACCAATAGTTTCTGGCAACATCAGGTTCCTAAAACAGCCAAAAATGTATTGCCACGAATCAATTTAACCTTTAGACGAACTAACCGAAGCGAATGATTTGTAAATCACTTAAAATGAGTTTTATTTTAACGCTGAAACGACGAGGAAAATTCCTCCTCTAAAAGTTAAAATACTCAGTACATGAACCTTTTATTAGGCAGAACCTATCTTTTTTACTACTTTTGCAACCTTTTTTTATATATACATTACTATAATGGCTTATTCAAACAATGATTTATTGCGCTTTTTAGATGCACAAAACAAACTTTATCTTACTGCTTTTTCTGAAATCAAAAAAGGAAAAAAAGAGACACATTGGATGTGGTTCATTTTTCCTCAGATTAAAGGATTAGGCTCAAGTGATACTGCAAATTATTATGCCATTAACGATCTCAAAGAAGCAACCGAATATTTAGAGCATCCTATTTTAGGGAAACATCTTATAGAAATTTCGGAGTTATTTTTGACTTTCAAACGAAAATCAGCCGATGGAATTTTAGGTGATTTAGATGCACGCAAATTACGTTCTTCTATGACGCTTTTCTCTTTGGTTGAAAATACAAATCCTGTATTTCAGGAAGTTTTAGAAGCTTTTTTCTCAGGAGAATCAGATCCTCTTACCTTATCTATTATTAATTCAACCATAAAATCATCTGTCGAAACTGAAATGGTGTAATTTATACTAACTTTTTCCAGATTATTTAAATTAAAAAGACACTGCGTTTTTTGCTTTTGCAAATTGGTAGTGTTTTTTTTTATGCCCACGGGTTTTACGGATTAAACGGATTTACATAGATTTCTGTTTTAAACTTTATATTTCTTGTTTTTAGATATAAAAAATGCCTTGTTTTTAGCAAGGCATTTTTTGTATTCTATTATTGAGTAATAAAAGATCAGCGTTAATCTGTTTAATCCGTAAAACCCGCGGATAAATCATATTTATACTTAGAAACTAAGTGTCTAAGCGACTTAGCACCTTTCCTTTAATCTTCTTTCGGTTTTGTTAGGTAATATACCGGAATTCCTGTTAGCATAATTAATACTCCCCAACCACAAGTTGAGAATTTTGTAATTAATAAAGAAACACAAATTGCCGCTGCGATCACAATATACAACATTGGCAAAAACGGGTATCCAAATGCCTTGTAAGGTCTTTCTAAATCCGGCATTTTTTTGCGTAAGATGAAGATTCCGTAGATTGTTAGTATATAAAAAATCAATACAATGATGATTACGAAATCTAATAAGTCTCCATATTTACCTGTCAAACATAAAGCCGAAGCCCAAATACATTGCGCCCAAAGTGCCCAAGCCGGAACACTTGATTTGTTTAAAACAGCTGCTTTTTTAAAGAACAAACCATCTTTTGCCATTGTATAATATACTCTTGCACCAGCCATAATTAATCCGTTGTTGCAGGCAAAAGTCGAAATCATGATCATAATTGCAATGATCAGTGTTCCAATGTTTCCAAAAATATAATGCGAAGCTACAACTGCTACTCTATCTGATTTTGCTGTTGCAATTTCGTTTAACGGAACTACAGCCAAGTACATCAAATTTGTCAGTACATAAATAATTGTCACAATAAAGGTCCCTAAAAATAAGCTGAAACCAACATTCCTTTTTGGATTTTTAATTTCTCCAGCGATAAAAGTCACACCATTCCAAGCGTCACTTGAGAATAAAGATCCAACCATTGCAGCAGAAATTCCCGTAATCAAAGCTGTTCCGCCAATTGGTAACCATGAACCACTTTCGGCATTATACGAACGAGGAGTCCAGGCATCTGTCCAGTTCGCATCCCAAATAGAAGCTTTTGCTCCTAATGTTAATCCGAAAACTATTAAACCTAATAATGACAGTATTTTGATAATCGTAAGGACAGTTTGAAGAATTTTTCCGTTTTTAACACCACGGCTATTAATAAAAGTCAGTAAGATAATGGTAACAATTGATACTAATTGTGCTGCATTGAGTTTAAAAGATCCCAATTCATAAAGTATATTTTCATCACTTAGCGGCTCATATAGATAAGCTGCGAATTTTGAGAATGCCACCCCAACAGCTGCAATGGTTCCGGTTTGAATTACGGCGAAAAAACTCCAACCGTATAAAAACGCGATTAGTTTATTATAAGCTTCTTTTAGATATACATACTGCCCTCCTGCTTTTGGGAACATTGCACTCAACTCTCCGTAACTTACTGCGGCTATAATTGTGATCAATCCTGAGATTAACCAAATTAGCGTTAACCATCCTGCAGAACCTACTTGTCTGGCGATATCAGCACTTACAATAAATATTCCGGATCCAATCATCGAACCTACAACAAGCATGGTTCCGTCTAATAATCCGAGTTCTCTTTTAAAATTTTCCTGGTCGTTTTCTTGCATTATTTTGGTTTTTGGGTTGGTTAAAGATATACTTTTTTCTGAGATTGTATAACTCTGATTATTAGTTTATATCTAATTCTTGATGTTCTGTTTTGTTCTTAAAATGCAAATTAACGAAATCGATATAATTACAAAATAGTATAGACCGATTTTCCTTTAAAATTGACCGAAAATAAAATCTCATCAAACTACTAGATATTTAATGTAAAAACATTAAACCTTAAAAAAACAGAAAACTGTTTTTTTAATCATTCTAAAAGTGCCCTCCAACGAAAGTAACAAAGCTCTAAAAAAAACCTAAATCAAGGCTTTAATAAGTTAAACAAAAACAACTAATTAATTGCATTATAATTTATTAGTCAAAAGTATTTAAAATTAGTTGCATTAACTCTTTTTTTTAAATCAAAAGTTAAAACTGATTTTTACAAACAACAAACCAAAACACAAAAAACTGATTACCAATTATTTAAATGACAAAAATACATTTATCAGATAATTTAACAAGAAAAAATAAATCATCCGTTAAACTCTATTCTTTTTTTGCTAAATTTGATACAGGAGTTAATCGGCCTTAAAATTTCAAATATTTCATTAACAATTGTTTATACTTTTAATAAAAAAAAACATAATCCCAAAAAAGATTATAAAAACAGAGAAGAACCACTTACAAAGCAAACTTTGCAAGACAGAAGACTAATTATTAACCTACAAATTCAAAAATTATGTTTAAGGTCAATTTTTTCAGCAAACTGCGTTTCCCAAATGTTTTTATTCTTTTATTAATCGTATTTATTTCTTGCGCTTTATTAATTTGTATTAACATTTTTACGATCAAAATCTTATCCGCTAACAGAGCATATGTTAATGGCGAATCACATTATTCAAAAGGTCAAAAAGATGCTTCACGCCACCTTATAACTTATCTTTTTACCAAAGACAAGAATCAGTGGAAATTGTATCAGGAGGAATTAAAGGTTCCGCAAGGAGATGGTATTGCCCGCGAAACACTTATGAAAGCCGGCGACAATGAAGTTGCCCGAAAAGCACTACTTGTTGGCAGAAATCATCAGGAAGATCTTGATGATTTGATTTGGCTATTTGTGAACTTCAAACAGGTTTCTTATTTATCAAAAGCAATAAATGAATGGGGTCAGGGAGATCAATTAATCTTTAAATTATTTGTTATTGGCGAACAAATCAATGCCAAAATAAATCACAATATCCTAAGTATTGAAGATCAGAAAAAATTCCTTCAGGAAATTAGTGTCATAAGTGATAAACTAACTATTAACGAACGAAATTTTTCGAATACATTAGGAGAAGGAACCCGCAAAATCAAGTTTTTACTAACCATTTTCAATGTTATTTTCATCTTGATTATAGTTTGTAGTGTTTGCCTATATTATTCGATAATGGTAAAACGCTTATTATTTTCAAAGAAAGAAACCGAAGCTAAAAACGAAAATCTGATTCTTGTCAATCATGAACTTGATCGCTTTGTTTATAGCGCCTCACATGATTTAAGATCGCCTATAACTTCTTTAAAAGGTTTAATTGAAATTACACAATTGGAAGATGATGTTGATCAAATTAAAGATTATCTAAGTTTAATGTATCAAAGCCTCACAAAGCAAGATCAATTTATTAGCGACATTATTGATTACTCAAAAAATAAACGAAAATTAATTATAGTAGAACCTGTGAGTTTACAAGACTTGTTCAATGAAGCTATCTCACAATTGATGCATATTGAGAATGCAAACAGAATAACTTTTAGACAAGAATTACTGATTGATCAAATTCAGAGTGATGGTTTACGTCTAAAAATCATTATCAGTAATCTAATTTCTAATGCTATAAAATATGCTGATAATAGTAAACAGGAAATGTTTATCTCTATAAAAACTTATATTCAGGAAGGCTTTAATAAAATTGAAGTTGCCGATAACGGAATTGGCATCAACGATGAATTTAAGGATTATATTTTTGAAATGTATTATGGTACAAATAAAAACAAAGGATCTGGTTTAGGTCTTTATATTGTAAAAGAAGCTGTCGAGAATATTAAAGGAAACATTTCCGTGTTTTCAGAAAGCAATATCGGCAGTAAGTTTATTGTAACAATTCCTAACGCCTATGGAACTTAATTCTTTGTTTTTATTAATTGAAGACAACCTGATTGACCAGCTTGTTACGAAACAATTACTAAAAAAAGTTTTTAGTATTGAACAAGTATCTATTGCAAATAATGGAAAAGAAGGAATTCAATGGCTTAACAATAACAAAAGAATTAACCACCAACCACTTATCATCTTGCTAGACATTCAAATGCCAATTATGAATGGCTTTGAGTTTCTGGATGAATTTCACAAACTCAGTAAAGATGCAAAAAAAGGAGTTCAGATTTATGTACTTTCTTCAACCTTAGATGCTGACGAAATTAAACTAATAGAAGAAAATGAGTATGTAACTGATTTTTTAAACAAACCATTCCCAATTGAGGAATTGAAAACTAAGTTTTTATAGCTGAAAAACTATTGTAAAACGCGATTTACTTGCGAAAAGGTTCTTCCGTAATAAGGTTCTTTAGTTGAAGAAATCATTACGCCACCGTGTGTTGAAGAATGAACAAATTTAATTTCTCCGTCCAAAACCTCAACTACCATTCCAACATGGTTGATATGCCTTCTTCCATTGGTTCTAAAGAAGATTAAATCTCCTTTTTGCGCTTCTTCTGAATTGACTTTCATTCCAATTCTAGATTGCTCGATAGAACTTCTTGGGAGCTTAATATCAAAATTATTAAAAGTACAAATCATTAATCCTGAACAGTCAAACCCTGCTTTTGTGGTTCCGCCCGATCGATATCTTATCCCAATATTATCAGTTGCATTTACAATCAATTGATTTACTAAATCCGAATGATTACTTACTCTAAATATTGTAGTGGTATCTTTTTTAATTTCCGAATTATCAGCAATCTGACCCGAAGTTGCTAAATTATCATTAATTGCCGGAGTTGTTGACAAACCTGCTGCGGCATCAGCTTTTTCTTTTGTAGTACGAATTTTTAATACATAACCTACCGCTAATTTTCCTTTGATAAACGGATTTTGCTTTTCCAGTTCTTTAACTGTTATTCCGTATCGTTTAGCAATTGCATATTTTGTTTCTTTTGGCTGAACTTCAACTGCAACTTCTACATTTGTTGTTGCAGGAACAATTTCTGGTTTTGCAGCTTCTGAAGTTGTTCCGGTATTTTCTGCAACCTGAGTTTCAGAAGCAACAGAACTATCTTTTATCAGCTGATCTGCTTTTTCTTTTGATGTTCTAATTTTTAAAACAGATCCTACAGGCAACTTTCTTTTAATTGATGGATTTTGGCGTTCTAATTCTGCAACTGTTATTCCGTATTTTTTAGCAATCAGATATTTCGTTTCTTTTGGTTTTACCTCAACAATAACCTCGACATCTGTAGAAGGAATTATTTCTGGTTTCTCTAGATTTTGCTTTTTCGTTGTCTTTTCATTTGACACAATAGCACTAGACGGAATATTAAGCTTCTGTCCTATCTTCAAAGCTTCACTTTCCAATGAAGGATTTGCTTTTTTTAAATCATCGACAGAGATATTGTATTTTTTTGAAATTACCCAGAGATTTTCTTTTTCCTGCACTTCGTGCAAACCTGGATTTGATGTTGCTGCGGGAGTTGTATTGGCAGCAATTTCAGTTTTTTTCGTAGTAGCTTTTTTATTGTTATTCGGAATTAACAAGACCGAATTTAATTTTAGAACTTTGGGTGCATTGGGATTGGCTTCTTCAATGTCTTTAGTTTTTACACCATATTTTTTAGCAATTACAGATAGATTTTCTCCTTTTGATATTTTGTGCTTGATAAACTTTTCCTGAGAAAAAACACCAACGCTGAAAAAAAACAATACTATAATTAATCTAAAAACCATACCTATTAAAGTTTAATGAATACTTTTTTAAGTTAAGACAATATTTTAAACTCAAAAAGAGCAAATATATTACCCAAAAAGGCTAATTTAACTTTTTAATATAAAACATAAACGTTTTTTAACAACTAATTTAATTGAAATTAACAGACTCGGCACAGAAATTGAGCCAACATTTTGAAACACTACACTTTATACAAATAAGTATTTTTTAATGGTAAACTAACCCATAAACCGAAAACTTGTGAAAAAACTACTCCTTATTATCTTTTTTCTGCCATTAATAACAATAGCTCAAAATATAAAAGGCATTATTTTTTCTCAAAAAACAGATCTTCCTATTGAAGACACTAATGTTTTTGCTCTATCGAGTAACACCGGAACTTTATCAAATGTAAAAGGTGAATTTGCATTAAAACTTGACACCAAATTTAAAGACAGTGACACTTTACAGTTTTCTCATATTGGCTTTATTACCACAAAAATCTCCATAACTGATTTAAAGAAATTAGATTTTAAGGTTTCTCTTCCTGAAGATGTCGAAAATTTATCCGGAGTGACCATTTCCGCAAATCAGAAACTGACTTTGAAATCGAAACTTTCCTTTAAGAAGCTTTCAGCTTTAAAGAATCCAGTTTTTGCATTTGGTTCTTTTTTGAAAGATGAAAAAATTTATGTTATTGGTGGAGATGCTTCTTTTGATTCGGATGCTTTTAAAAAAGTCCGATTAGAAAAGCCTGATTTTTCTTTAAAAGATTATTTAGATGAAATAAAATACAACACAACTCTTTTTTATTATAAAGGAGATTTTTCGACCTATAATATTAAAACAGATTCCTGGGAAGTTTCCAATTTAAAATTTAAGAAAAGAGCATTTCATAATATTCACTTCTATAATAACTCTATATACGTTCTTGGAGGAAAGAGAATTTCTGTAAACGGAAAATTCGAATATTTGCAAGATCAAATTGAAGTTTTAGACCTTGACAAACAAACTATTAAAACTGACAACACAAATCCGCATCAAGCTGCTAATTTTGCATCTTTTCTTTATAAGGATAATATTATTGTAATGGGTGGCTCTGTAAAAATGTCCGAAAAAGGTAAAAAAGATTTTTCGAATAAGATGCACTTATACAATCTTACTTCGGGATATTGGTATGAACTAGACAATATGTCAACAGCAAAAGAAGCCACCGGAATTCTAATCGACGACAAAATTTATCTCATTGGCGGCAACAACGGAAATCCTATTTCTCAAATCGAATCTTTTGATTTAATTTCACAAAAATGGCAAATCGAAGGTGAATTATTTTCAGGATTAGAAAGACCCGCTATCACTTATCACGATAACATCATTTATATTTTTGAAAATCAAAAAATGCTTGTGTACGATCTAAAAACTAAACAACTAAAAGAATACATAGTTGAATTAGGCTTGCAACTTTCGGCTATGTATTATGATACTAATAAATTGTATATTTTAGGAGGACGTACTGAAAACGAATATTCTACAATACCTTCTGCAAATGTATTCAGCATTGATACAGAGGAATTTAAAACTACACAACCTAACAGAATTAAAGTTTTATCTGGGGGATCAATTTTACCTAAAGCAGATTAATAAGACTGATAGAGTTATCTAAAAAACGTCTTTTCTTATACAAATCAGAGCCCTAGCCCAGATAGAAGCGGCATCCTTTTATTTTTTTCTTTAAAAAATAAAAGATATAGTGAATAGCTGGAAATAGCTCCTAAACAAAAACAAAAAAAAACGCCCTGTTTTCACAGAGCGTTCTTGGTATAATTGAATCTTAAAGATTAAGCTTTTCCGGCAGCAATTAAGTTTAATGCTGAACCTGCAACGAACCAGCCAATTTGACCTGCATTGTAAGTATGGTTTGCCAAGATTATATCTTTTGTACCATTTGCATGAACGAATTCTAATGTTAATGGTTTTCCCGGAGCGAATTCAGTTAAATCAGTAAAATTGATTGTATCGTCTTCCTGAATTTTATCGTAATCAGCTTCGTTTGCGAATGTTAATCCTAAAAGTCCTTGTTTTTTAAGGTTTGTTTCATGAATACGGGCAAAAGATTTTACCAATACCGCTTTAACCCCCAGGAAACGTGGCTCCATTGCAGCATGCTCACGTGACGAACCTTCGCCATAATTGTGATCTCCAACAACGATAGACGGAACTCCAGCCCCTTTATAAGCACGTGCTACAGCAGGAACGGCATCGTAAGTACCTGTTAATTGATTTTTTACTGAGTTTGTTTTTTGGTTGAATGCATTTACAGCACCAATCAACATATTGTTTGAAATATTATCTAAATGTCCGCGGAAACGTAACCATGGTCCAGCCATAGAAATGTGATCTGTTGTACATTTTCCGAATGCTTTGATTAACAATTTTGCACCTGTAATGTTTTTACCATCCCAAGCATCAAACGGAGCTAATAATTGCAAACGCTCTGATGTTGGACTAACCACAACCTGAACTCCTGAACCGTCTTCTGCAGGAACCTGGAATCCTGGATCTTTTACATCAAATCCTCTTGGAGGCAATTCGTCTCCTGTTGGTGCTTCAAGCCTTACTTCTTCTCCATCTTCGTTGATTAACGTATCTGTTAAAGGGTTAAAACCAAGATCTCCCGCAATTGCCATTGCAGTAACCAATTCTGGCGAACCTACGAAAGCTAAAGTGTTTGGGTTACCATCTGCACGTTTTGAGAAGTTACGGTTGAAAGAGTGAACGATTGTATTTCTTTCTTCTTTCTCTGCTCCATCTCTATCCCACATACCAATACATGGTCCGCAAGCATTTGCAAAAACGGTTGCTCCAATTTTTTCAAAAGTATCAATAAATCCGTCTCTTTCGATTGTATAACGAACAACTTCTGAACCTGGAGTAATTGTAAACTGAGATTTAGTTTTTAAATTTTTAGCACTTACTTGTCTTGCCAAAGAAGCTGCACGCGAGATATCTTCGTAAGATGAGTTTGTACATGAACCAATTAAACCAACCTGAATTTGTAACGGCCAGTTATTTTTGATTGCTGTTTCTTTCATTTTAGAAATTGGCGTAGCTAAATCCGGTGTAAATGGTCCGTTTAAGTGTGGCTCTAATTCTGTTAAATTGATTTCGATAACCTGATCAAAATATTGCTCTGGATTAGCATAAACCTCAGGATCTCCAGTTAAGTAAGAAGCTACTTTGTCTGCAGCATCTGCAACATCGGCTCTGTTTGTAGAACGCAGGTAACGACTCATAGAATCATCATATCCAAAAGTTGAAGTTGTAGCTCCAATTTCTGCTCCCATGTTACAAATTGTACCTTTACCAGTACAAGACATAGAAGTTGCGCCTTCTCCAAAATATTCTACGATTGCACCAGTTCCTCCTTTTACAGTAAGAATACCAGCAACTTTAAGGATAACATCTTTAGGAGCTGTCCATCCTGATAATTTACCCGTTAGTTTTACTCCAATTAATTTAGGAAATTTCAATTCCCAAGCCATTCCTGACATAACATCTACAGCATCAGCTCCACCAACACCAATAGCTACCATTCCTAAACCACCAGCATTTACAGTGTGAGAATCGGTACCAATCATCATTCCTCCAGGAAAAGCATAATTCTCAAGCACTACTTGGTGAATAATACCTGCTCCTGGTTTCCAGAAACCAATTCCGTATTTATTAGAAACTGACGACAAGAAGTCGAAAACTTCATTACTTTGAGTTTTTGCTCTCGCCAAATCTGTTGCGGCATCTACTTTTGCCTGAATCAAGTGATCACAGTGAACAGTTGTAGGCACTGCTACTTTGGGTTTTCCGGCATGCATAAATTGCAATAATGCCATTTGAGCGGTTGCATCCTGACACGCTACACGGTCCGGTGCAAAATCAACATAATCTACTCCTCTTCCAAACGCCTGAGTTGGATTTCCGTCCCAAAGGTGATTGTATAAAATTTTCTCTGTTAAGGTAAGCGGACGGCCAACAATCTCGCGTGCTTTATCAACACGACCTGGCATGTTCTCATACACTTTTTTAATCATTTCAATATCAAAAGCCATAAGTATAATTGTTTTTGTTTTTTATATTTTGAACATACCAAGTTACAAAAAATAGAGTAGCCAGAAAAGAAAAAGCCTGAGTTTATTGACTCAGGCTTTTTATCTATAATGATTATAACTAATCGCGTGATTACATCACCAACAGTTTGTGAGAAGGTGCAAATCTAGTCAAGCTAATACCATCAACTGCAGCTGTATACTCTTCTAATGTTGGAGTTCTACCTAAAATTGTAGATAAAACTACTACCGGCGTAGAAGAAAGTAATGACTCTCCTTTTTTACCTTCGGTATCTTCTACAACCCTTCCTTGGAAAAGACGCGTTGAAGTTGCCATTACAGTATCTCCTTTTGCTGCTTTTTCCTGGTTACCCATACAAAGGTTACAACCCGGACGCTCTAAGTACAACATGTTTTCGTATTCTGTACGTGCTGCTCCTTTTGGCGCATTATCGTTAAATTCGAAACCTGAATATTTTTGTAAAACTTCCCAATCACCTTCAGCTTTAAGTTCATCTACAATATTATATGTAGGTGGCGCTACTACAAGTGGCGCTTTGAACTCAACTTTACCATGAAGATCTTCGATGTTTTTAAGCATTTGAGCTAAAATCTTCATATCTCCTTTGTGAACCATACAAGAACCAATAAATCCAAGATCTACTTTTTTCTCTCCTCCGTAGAAAGAAAGAGGTCTGATTGTATCGTGCGTATATCTTTTAGAAACATCCACATTGTTTACGTCTGGATCCGCAATCATAGGCTCGATAATTTGATCAAGATCTACAACAACTTCAGCATAATACTTCGCATTTGCATCTGGAGTAAGAGCTGGTTTTTCAGCTGATTTAATCTCTGTAATTCTCTTATCTGCTTTATTGATTAATCCTTGAAGAACTTGTTTTTCATTGTCCATTCCTTTGCCGATCATGATCTGGATTCTGCTTTTTGCAATCTCAAGAGATTCAATTAAAGTATCATCCTCAGAAATACAGATAGAAGCTTTTGCTTTCATCTCTGCAGTCCAGTCTGTAAATGTAAATGCCTGATCAGCAGTAAGAGTTCCTAAATGAACCTCAATAATTCTACCTTGGAATACATTCTCTCCACCAAACTTCTTAAGCATTTGAGCTTGTGTTGAGTGAACTACATCACGGAAGTCCATGTAATCTTTCATTTCTCCTTTGAAAGTAACTTTTACAGATTCCGGAATTGGCATAGAAGCCTCACCAGTAGCAAGTGCAAGAGCAACTGTTCCTGAGTCAGCACCAAAAGCAACACCTTTTGACATTCTTGTATGAGAGTCACCACCAATAATGATAGCCCACTCATCAATAGTAATATCGTTAAGAACTTTGTGAATTACATCTGTCATTGAATGATAAACTCCTTTAGGATCACGAGCCGTAATTAAACCGAAATCGTTCATGAATTTCATCAACTTTGGAATATTAGCCTGAGCTTTTTTATCCCATACAGAAGCTGTGTGACATCCAGATTGGTAAGCACCGTCAACGATTGGTGAAATTACTGTAGCAGCCATAGATTCTAATTCCTGAGCAGTCATAAGACCAGTCGTATCTTGAGAACCTACGATATTTACTTCTACACGAACATCTGAACCTGCGTGTAATACTTTACCCGGAATGATTCCAACAGCGTTTCTGTTAAAGATTTTTTCTACAGCTGTAAGACCTTGTCCTTCAATAGAAATCTCTTTTGACGGAGCAAATACAAGAGGAGCTTCAATGTCTAAAATTTTAGCTGCCAATGTCTGAAGTTTTTTACCAAATACAATTGCATATGATCCTCCAGCTTTAATAAATTCCATTTTTTGAGGCGTGAATGCCTTAGAAATGTCAATTAATTCTTGATCTCCGTTATAAAGTTTCTTAGTTTTTGTATTGATAGTTAATACAGTACCAGTAGCAACTGAGTAAGCTTCTTCTAAGATTGGCTCATTATTCTCATTACGAATAACATTTCCATCTGCATCAAGTTTTTTAACCCAGTTTTTAAGGTCTAAACCAATACCTCCGGTTACGTCAACAGTTGTTAGGAAAATTGGAGAAATTCCGTTTGTTCCTGCAACAATTGGAGCAATATTAATAAACGGAACATATGGACTTGCTTGTTTACCAGTCCAAAGTGCCACGTTATTTACTCCTGACATTCTAGATGAACCTACACCCATTGTACCTTTTTCAGCAATCAACATAACGCTTGCATCAGGATGTTTTGCTTGTAATGCTTTAATTTCTTCTTGTGCCTGAGGCGTAATCATACATTTACCATGAAGTTCACGGTCAGAACGAGAGTGCGCCTGATTACCCGGAGAAAGCAAATCTGTAGAAATGTCTCCTTCACCAGCGATATATGTAACAACTTTAATTTCTTCAACTACTTCTGGCAAAGTTGTAAAAAACTCCGCCTGAGCATAACTTTTAATAATCTCTATTGCAGCTGCATTACCATTTTTGAATGCCTCTTTTAGACGATCTGTATCTGCCTCATAAAGGTAAACTTGTGTCTTAAGAACTTTTGCAGCTTCACTTGCAATTGCAGCATCATTACCAAGTGCTAAATCCAGTAAAACTTCAATAGAAGGTCCACCTTTCATGTGTGATAACAAATCAAAAGCAAAAGCAGAAGTAATTTCTTTTACTACAGCTTCGCCAAGAATAATTTCTTTCAAAAACTTAGCTTTTGTACCCGCAGCGCTCGTAGTTCCCGGTACAACATTATAAATAAAAAAGTTAAGAGAATCTGCTCTATACTCGTTATTCAAATCTTTAATTTGTTCAATGATTTCGCTTAATAATTCAGCTCCATCAATTGGTTTCGGGTTAAGCCCTTGACCTTTTCGTTCTTCAATTTCTTGGATGTAATCCTGATAAATATTCATAATAAAAGTCTTTTCTAGGTATTTTATTTTTTTTGTACGCAAATTTAAGTATTAAAGCCGAGAATTAAAAAAAATATAATAGAAGTCGCCTTTTCAAAAATTATTATTGTTAAAAAACGATTTTGACTGCTTGTTTTTGCCAAAATAGCAGTTTTGCATTAAAAAAATGAATTATTAATATTTTAATATCTTTTCTTTAACAAAGTCGGAATTCATTGTTAAAAAGGAAGTCAGATTTTACCTCGTTTTTAACTAAGAATCTTTCTAAATTAAAATTTACAACGTTATAGTTGCGATTTTTGACGTCTGTTTTTAGTCTTTTTCCTGAGTTAAAATTTTATCAAATTTCACATTAAAAAAAACACATAAAACATTTGTAATTCAATTTTTATTTTAACTTTGTAATTCAAAGTTCTTTCAAAAACATAAAACTATGAAATACAAATTAGAAAATGCGAATGATTATTTTAATCAAATTGGAGTTGGATTAAGTTTATTCACCAGTTTATTCAGTGGTCTTTTTTTATTGATTTTATTATTAAATGAAAACACTAAATTTTACGGTGCCGGAGCATTGGGTACTCTTACATTGATAATGGAGTTTGTTTACGGAGTTACCGTTACATTCCTTATTCTTAGAAATAGAGAAAAATACCTTCATTTAACTCCTTTTCTTATACTAAACTGGTTTATTGGATGTTTCTGTTTAAACACTTTCGTACCTATATTTGAAGATCTTCCGTTCTGGGTTTACCTCACTACTTTGGTCTTTTTTATTAGCAATTTTTTCATTTACCAAAAATCACAAGAAAATAGTTTTACTTTTTCTCTCTTTTTTATAAATGGATTATCTTATACTATAATATTGTATTTCACATTCTATCTATTACCTCTCACTCCTTTTGCCTGCATTGGAATCCTATTATTAGGAATTGGTTTTTATGCATTAGTCCCTTTACTTGTTTCCGTTATTCATATCATAACTATAGCTCGTTATTTGCAGGAAAACAGAAAGCAATTTATTTCGTTCAGTGCAGGTTTTGGATTTGTATTAATTATCTTGTTTTCTTTTGTTGTAATGCTTGACAGAGAAAGTAGACTCATCAATGTTAGACGTCCCATGAATTCTTTTACTTCTAATGAAGATTTACCGAATTATATTAAAATATCACAAAGTCTTGAACCAAACTTTTTTAATGAAATTTTACTAAAAAAAGACATTGTTTATACTGGTCCTGACAAGTTCTTTGATTATGATCTTGGTTCTTTTGGAATGAAACAATTTAACGAAAGAAAAGTCCACAATCCTTTTATTACAATAGCTTACATTTTCTGTGAAGATCTTGATCTGAGTCAAGACGACCGAATTAATATTCTTAAATCTAATTTTGACAAACGATTAGAAACAGAAGAGCAATTGTGGAGTGGTGAAGATTTGATTACCAAAGACATCAAAGAAGATGTAAAATTATATCCAGACAGCAGGCTTGCTTATACAGAAATTACCATGAATATTGCCTGTAATAAAGATACATGGAGTGATCAGGAAGCTATTTATTCTTTCCAACTTCCTGAAGGTTCTGTTGCAACTTCACTTTCATTATGGGTAAACGGCATTGAACGCAAAGGAGTTTTAACAACTAAAGAGAAAGCTAAAGCAGCTTACAATCAAATTGTTGGTGTAGAAAGCCGCGATCCATCATTAATGCAATGGAAAGAAGGAAACAAAGTTGTCGTGAGGGTTTTTCCTGTAAGTTATAAAACCCCAAGAACTTTTAAATGCGGTTTTACCACTCCTCTAAAAATGGAAGATAATAAATTGAAATACGAAAGCCTTTCTATTAAAGGTCCAAATATTTCAAATGCTTCTACAATTTCCAGAATCCAGATGACAGGAAAAAGTGATGTAGAGACAAGTAAGAATTTTAAAATGCAAAATAATTTCTATATCAATGAATCAAAAGGTCTTGATGATTGGCAGGCAATAATACCGTTGAGCAAAATATCGAAGCTAAATTCTTTTGCCTGGAAGGATAAAATATACGAAGTAAAAGAGAGTAAAAAAGTGAACGTTCCTTTTAATGCATCAGAAGTCATTTTAGATTTAAACAGCAACTGGACAACTCAGGAAATTGAATCATTTGTAAGCTTAAAAGGAAAAGAATTTTATGTGTATGACAACAAAGAGAAAAAAGCAATAACCAAAGAAAATTTTGAAACTATTTTTTTTAATTTCAAATACTTACACTACTCTTTATTACCTCTGTTTGAAATCAAAAAAAATAGCTTGATTATCACCAAATCTGGAAATTTTTCTGCAAATTTTGAAGAACTTAATGAATCTGAATATTTAAAAAAGATTAGAAGCAAGACTAAATCTCAAAACTTGAAAGTTATTAATATTTCCGGGAACATTAATCCGTTTTGGCAGACTGTAAAAGAGCAAAAATATGTAGACTTTTATCAGACAAGCTTGAGAAATAGTTTAAAAATGCTGCAGGGAAATTATTTCATCAAATATAAAACTGCCAATAATGTAGTTAATATTGAGCCTTCAAACATTTCGATTCAGGAAAAACCAAAAGACAGTATTTCTAAAAGTAATGGTCCAAATCATATTTACAGAATGTATGCTTTTGGAAAAGTTTTAGAAGAACAAGTTAAAATTCAAAATGATTCTTTGGTTCAAAACCAATATGTAGATTTAGCCAAAGATGCCAATATCGTAACGCCAATATCTTCTTTGATTGTTCTTGAAACTGACAAAGATTACAAAAATAACGGAATTGAGAAAAACGTCAACACTTTAGGAAACGCTTCTATCAATAACGATGGTGCTGTTCCCGAACCACACGAATGGTTATTGATTATTCTTGGATCAACAATACTTTTTATGTATTACAGAAAAACAAAAAAGCAAACTGTATAATGACTGATTTTTTAATTCAATATAAAAAAGCAATCCTCCTCTTTATTTTAATTTCCCTCTTGGGGATCAACTATACTATTGTATTAAATGGTTTTGATAGTAATCTTTTTGGGATTGTTTTTTCTATATTATTATTTGTCATCGGGGGTAGAAAAACTTCATTCAATATGAACTACCCTCTTTTGGGATTAATTTTTCTATTAGAATTCGTCAGTTATCGTTTGCATACTAAATCTTTACATTTTTTAGCATTATCAATATCAGTCTGTTTTGTCTATTATTGTTTTACACAAAAATTTTCGTTCATTGCTTTTATCTGCATTATGTTATTTTCGTCGCTCTTCAATACTTTTTTTGATTATTTAACGGTCGAAATCAAGCAAACACTTTGTTACGGTGTATACCTAACTTTAAAAGACATCATTCCGATTACCAAAATAGAAGGCGTCAATTTTTACATCGATAATGCAAAAATTACAATAGATACCGCTTGCATGGGATTATCGATGTTTAAAACCGGTTTACTCGCAGGAGCTTTTTTACTGACTCTGGAAGAACGAAAACAAGAGAAATATTTTAATATTAAACAAATTCTCATTTTCTGCATTCTATTGATTTTATTAAATATTGTTTCAAATTATTTCAGAATCATAACGCTTATTTTGTTTAATTGTACCGAAGAAAATGCACTTCATCACACCATTGGTTTGCTTTGTTTTGTGTTTTATCAAATTGTTCCAATGTTATTTTTAGTTCGCCTTTTCAAACCAAAAAAAGAAGCAATCACAAATGACAAAACCAAGAACACTACTTTATTTCCCATTATAACAGCAATGTTAATTCTATTTGCAACCAGTTTAGAATTCAAACAAGAACAAGATTACAAATTACTGGATAATATAAATTCTGACTATAATATTAATAAAGGTATTTGGGTAAACACAGAAGTTTTTAAGATTGTAACTCCTGAAAAACTCATTTACATTAAAACACCAGCACACAATCCCTTGATTTGCTGGACAGGAAATGGTTATAAAGTAATAGAATCAAAAGTGATAAAGAAAAATAATGAAGAAATATGTTTTGTTCGAATGGAGAAAAATAACATTCAATACTTTTCTTATTGGTGGTATGAATGTGGCAAAACAAAATATACTTCGCTAATTGAGGTATTACTTGTCAAACTCTTTTACAATAAATCAATCCGACTTGTAAACGAAACCAGCAAAACTCCTTTATAGAAAAAAAAGCCTAACTAATTATGAAGAAATCAGTTAGGCTTTTTTTTATGCTTTATATATGCTTACATTAGCTTTTGAATAATAATTTCTTCTGTAATTCCTTCGGCATCTGCTTTGTAGTTCTTAATAATTCTGTGGCGTAAAATTCCAGTCGCAACAGCTTTTACATCTTCAATATCCGGTGAGAATTTACCATTGAAAGCGGCATGCGCTTTTGCTGCCAAAATTAAATTTTGAGACGCTCTTGGTCCCGCTCCCCAATCTAAATAATTCTTTACAAAATCATTCGACAACTTATTATCCGGACGCGTTTTACTTACCAAAGTTACTGCGTATTCAATAACATTATCAGCAACAGGAATTCTACGAATCAAATGCTGAAAATCGATAATTTCCTGAGCAGTAAACAACGGATTAATAGTCGTTTTAACATCAGAAGTCGTACGTTTTACAACTAATACTTCTTCTTCAAAACTTGGATATTCTAATTTGATTGCAAACATAAAACGGTCTAATTGTGCTTCCGGCAAAGGATAAGTTCCTTCTTGCTCAATTGGATTTTGAGTTGCTAATACAAAATAAGGCAAATCTAATTTATAATTCTGACCTGCAATTGTAACTGAACGTTCCTGCATAGCTTCAAGCAAAGCTGCTTGTGTTTTTGGCGGTGTTCTGTTTATCTCGTCAGCAAGAATGATATTCGAGAAAATTGGTCCTTTAATAAATTTAAAGTGTCTGTTTTCGTCCAGAATCTCACTTCCCAAAATATCCGAAGGCATTAAATCAGGTGTAAACTGAATTCTTTTAAAATCCAAACCTAAAGCTTGCGCCAAAGTATTAATCATTAAAGTTTTTGCTAATCCTGGAACACCAATTAAAAGTGCGTGTCCTCCAGAAAATATACAAAGTAAAATTTGATCTACAACTTCATCTTGCCCTACAATTATTTTTGCTATTTCGGCTTTTAATTCGTTTCGTTTTTGAACCAGATTGTGAATTGCTGTTACGTCAGACATCTATGAATATATTTTAAATTAAAAAGAGTTAGTGCTATGAATTCATAAAACTAACTCTTTTTCTTTATTTAATAAAAATTATTTTTTCAACCAATTGTATACAAACTTACAATCTCTGTACTCTCCAATAATTTTGATATAAGTATCTTTAATTTTAGTATCAAACCATTTAGAAATTGTTGTGATTTGTTTTTCTTTTAATGCTAATTCTTTAATTTTTGTATAATCCTTAGCATAATCAGCAACGTGCTCATCGATTCTATTTGTAACGGTAATTAACTTATATGTTTTTTTACCTTTATCATCAACATTTAAAAGCGGTTGAGAAACTTCGTCATCTTTCAAATTAGAAACCTGACTGTATAATGTAGGATCCATTTTAGTCAACTCAAAACGCGTATCCTGTGTATTTGGATTTACCAAAGTTCCTCCGTTTGCTCTTGTTTCTTTTTCATCAGATTCTGTTCTTGCAGCATCTGCAAAAGAAATCTCTTTGCTTACAATCTTATTTCTAATATTAGTAATTCTTTCTTTAGCATCTTTCAAAGCGTCTTCAGAAACCGTTGGAGCAATTAAAATATGACGTAATTCAACTTCTTGTCCTTTAATTTTTTCTACCATAATAATATGATATCCAAAAGTAGTTTCAAAAGGTTCCGAAACTTCTCCTTCTCCTAAACTAAAAGCAACATCTTTAAATTCTTTTACAAAAGGAGTTTTTCTTGTCATTTTATAATATCCTCCGTTTGGTGCTGATCCAGGATCCTGAGAATATAAAACCGCTTTTGTAGCAAAACTTGATCCTTCAAGAACATCTTTACGAATTGCATTTAATCTATCGATTACTTTTTGTTTGTCTTCTTTAGAAACTTTAGGTTCAACCACAATTTGTGCTACTTCCATTTCTGCTCCAAAAGTTGGTAATTCTTCTTTTGGTATTTTTTTAAAGAAATTACGAACCTCTTCTGGTGTTATTTCTACAGCATCTACGATTTTCTTAGTCATTTCCTGAGCTAATTTTTGCTCTTTTAAGATGTCAGCAAAATAAGTTTTAAATTCCTCTACAGAATTTTTCTTATAATACGCTACAACTTTATTGATGTCTCCAACTTGTTGAACCATATAGTTCAATCGATCGTCCATCATTCCTCTAACTTCTGCATCACTAACAATGATACTATCCTGAATCGCCTGATGTGCATATAATTTATCTTCTAAAAGTTTTCCAAGCATTTGGCATCTTGTAATATCTTTTATAGAACCTCCTTGTGCTGTAATCTCCAAATATCCTTTATCAATATCAGAATCTAAAACAATATAATCTCCAACATTAGCAATAATACCATCAACTTTCAGCTTTTGGCCAGGGGCAACTTGAACTGGTTTCTTAACTACAGTATCTTTTATAATTTCCTGAGCCGAAATAATTGAGGTGAAAAAAAGTAAAAAACACATTGTCAATACTAGCTTGTAATCAATTGTTTTTAGCTGTAATTTTTTTAATAACATTATTTTAAATTTAATTTGAATGTAAAGATCTTGTTTTTAGAATTCCGTTTTAAACTAAAATCAACTTAACCTATATTTTCAGAAATGACTCTAAAAACACTAAATATTTAAGATCTAGTTCTTTTAACTTATGCCGAACAAAAATAACAATTCAATTACATAATACAACTATCAGCTATACTATTAACAAAAAATTATATGGAGTACACCTAAATTTCATAACAGAAACACCAATTGGGAGAGATTAATCTTTTCAAAACAGCAAAATAATTGTTTTTATTCCTTTAAAAATCCTGCAATTATCAAAATAATACAATTCACAAACTGTTAAATTACAGTTGAATAAAAAAAAGTTTTTAACACTACAACGTTTTCGTTGTATAACTATTTTCTTATAAAAACCGATCGATACAAAAAATATATACTTTAGATGAATAATCTACAATTTATAGATGTAAAAATTACGAATTATTCGTTTTTAACCCTCTATAAATATGTAATTACAACTTTATTTATCTAACCTTAACCAAATCTCGATTATGAAAAAACCTAATGCAAAGATTTATTTAATTGCAGCTTTTACAGCATTTTTCTGTTCTTGCTCGCAAAATGAAACAAACGAAGGCGATTCAAAAGCTGAAAGCCAGAAATTTGAAATCATTAATGTAACTCATCATGATGGAAAACCTTTTAGTACAGGACTTTCTAAATCATCATCCACAGGGAAATATGTAGACAATCCTGGCGGAGGAGTCATGATGCAAGCCTTTTATTGGGATGTTCCCGCTGGTGGAAACTGGTGGAATACCGTAAGCGGAAAAGTAGCCGCTTGGGGTAACGCAGGAATTGGCTCAATATGGTTACCTCCTGCTTCAAAAGCACAAAATGGTGCTTTCTCTATGGGATATGACCCTACAGATTATTTTGACTTTGGAGATTACAACCAAAATGGCTCTACAGAAACAAGATTCGGATCTAAAACGGAGCTTGTAAACTTAATCACAAATGCTCATACTGAAAACCTTAAAGTATATGCAGATATCGTAATTAATCACAATAGCGGTGGTCAATCTGAAGCAAATCCGTTTACAGGAACAAATACGTGGACTAATTTTACCGGAGTTGCTTCTGGAAAATTCCCACGTAATTATAATGACTTTTACAAAAACAGTTATGGTAATAATGACGAAGGAGCTTTTGGTGGTTTTCCTGATTTATGTCATGCGGCTCCAAATGTTCAAAACTGGTTGTGGCTTAGAACTGACGGGGTTGGTAAATATTACAAAAACACTATGAAATTTGACGGTTGGAGATTTGATTATGTAAAAGGATTTGCTCCTTGGGTTGTACATGATTGGAATGCAAATGTAGGCGGATTTTCAGTTGGAGAATATTGGGATGCAAATGTAAATACATTAGAATGGTGGGCAAACAATGCTAACAGTTCAGTATTTGACTTTGCTTGTTACTACAAAATGAATGACGCTTTTGACGGAAATAATCTTGCGTTATTAAACGACGACATGATGTGGAAAAGAAATCCATACAAAGCTGTTACGTTTGTAACAAATCACGATACAGATGAAATTTCGAATAAATTATTAGCGTATTCTTATATATTAACACATGAAGGATATCCAACAATTTTCTATAGAGATTATGAAGAATGGTTGGACAAAAACAAATTAAACAACCTAATCTGGATTCACAATAATAAAGCGACCGGAACAACTTCAATTTTATATTCGGATAATGATGAGTATGTCGCAAGAAGAAATGGTTACAACGGAAATCCTGGATTAGTTGTATATATCAACAATTCAGATTCATGGCAAGAAAGATGGATTCAAACCAATTGGGCGAATACACAAATTAAAGATTTTACAGGAAACTCAACTTGGTATCCAACAACTCAGGCCGATAAATGGGTAAAAATACAATGTCCTCCAAAAGGATATTCAGTTTGGTCTATTAATCAGTAATTTTAAGTTTAGACTATTTATTAAGGCTGTCGTAAAAAACAGCCTTATTTTTTTGCCTGTAAATTATCTCTAATAAATTGAAAGAGTTCCTAATTTAAGAAGTGAATATTTTTATTAAGCCGTAATTAATAGTACTTTTGCAACCTATTTATACGAAATATGAGCTTTTTAAAAGAAATACAACGCAGAAGAACATTTGGAATTATATCGCATCCTGATGCCGGTAAAACAACTTTAACTGAAAAATTATTGTTGTTTGGAGGAGCTATTCAGGAAGCAGGTGCTGTAAAAAACAATAAAATTAAAAAAGGAGCAACGAGTGATTTCATGGAAATCGAACGCCAAAGAGGTATTTCGGTTTCAACCTCTGTACTTGCTTTTAATTATAAAGACAAAAAAATCAACATTCTTGATACTCCGGGACACAAGGATTTTGCCGAAGATACTTTTAGAACTTTAACTGCTGTTGATAGCGTTATTGTTGTAATTGACGTTGCAAAAGGGGTTGAGGAACAAACTGAAAAATTGGTTGCAGTTTGTAGAATGCGTAACATTCCGATGATTGTTTTCATCAATAAATTAGATCGTGAAGGTAAAGATGCTTTTGATTTGATGGATGAAGTGGAACAAAAATTGGGATTAAAAGTTACACCTTTAAGTTTTCCAATTGGTATGGGTTATGATTTCCAGGGAATTTATAATTTATGGGAAGAAAACATCAATCTTTTTAGTGGAGACAGCCGTAAAAATATCGAAGAAACAATTGCTTTCTCTGATGTTCAAAACAATCCTGAACTAGATAAAATTGTTGGTCAAAAAGCAGCTGAAAAACTTCGTGAGGAATTAGAATTAATTGATGAAGTTTATCCAAAATTTGAACGTCAGGATTATTTAGACGGAAAAATTCAGCCTGTATTTTTTGGTTCGGCATTAAATAATTTTGGAGTTCGTGAATTATTAGATTGTTTCGTTTCAATTGCTCCATCACCAAGACCAAAAGATTCTGAAACTCGTTTAGTTGATCCTAAAGAAGAAAAAATGACCGGTTTTGTTTTTAAAATCCATGCTAATATGGATCCAAAACACCGTGATCGTCTTGCATTTATAAAAATTGTTTCCGGAACTTTTGAAAGAAACAAACCTTATTACCATGTTCGTCAAAAGAAAAATTTAAAATTCTCTAGTCCGAATGCCTTTTTTGCTGAGAAAAAAGAAATTGTAGACATTTCATATCCAGGTGATATTGTTGGTTTGCACGATACCGGAAACTTTAAAATTGGTGATACTTTGACAGAAGGTGAAATCATGAGTTTCAAAGGAATTCCAAGTTTCTCACCAGAACACTTTAGATACATTAACAACGCTGATCCTATGAAAGCCAAGCAATTGGACAAAGGTGTTGATCAATTAATGGATGAAGGTGTTGCGCAGTTGTTTACATTAGAAATGAACAATCGTAAAGTAATTGGGACTGTTGGAGCATTACAATATGAGGTTATTCAATATCGTTTAGAGCATGAATATGGTGCTAAATGTACTTATGAGAATTTCCCGGTTCACAAAGCTTGTTGGGTAAAACCTGATGATGCAAAAAATGACGAGTTTAAAGAATTCAAACGTATCAAACAGAAATTCCTGGCTCATGATAAATACGGTCAATTGGTATTTTTAGCCGATTCTGATTTCACGATTCAAATGACACAAAATAAATACCCAAGTGTAAAATTATTCTTCACTTCGGAATTTGATTAAATTTCATTTTGTAAAAACCATAAAAAAAGCGCTAATTTTCATTAGCGCTTTTTTTTAATTTGAATTAAACCAACCTTATACTAAGTCATTATATTTCAAAAATTAATCTCTTTTTTCTAAGAGTCAGCAAAGTAAAACAATACTATCAAATAAGAAAATTTAGTCGACGAAAGTAAAATTAAATCGGATAAACTGCACTTAATTTTAAGTATCATACAAAAAAAAGCCCCATTACTGGGGCTTTTATTAATTTATGCTTGTCCTGCCGGACCAAAATTAAGCGGAATTGGTGCTTGTTCAGTCTCTTTGATTTCGCCATGAGCTGCTTCAAAACGATGAATATTTTCACCAATTGCTTTCAATAATCTTTTAGCATGTTGTGGTGTCAAGACAATTCTTGACTTTACCTTGGCTTTAGGAATACCGGGCATAATGCTCACAAAATCTAAAACAAACTCTGATGATGAATGATTTATAATCGCCAGATTAGAATAAATTCCTTCTGCAATAGTTTCGTCCAACTCAATATTAATCTGCTCTGGTTGTTGTTTCGGATTACTCATAATTTCCTAATTAATAAATATATTCTTCTTTATTAGCCATCATTTCATTGTAATCGTCTTTAGATCCTACGATAGTGTTATCGTATTCTCTCATACCAGTTCCTGCAGGAATTCTGTGTCCAACAATTACATTTTCTTTCAATCCTTCTAAATCATCTACTTTACCAGCTACTGCAGCTTCGTTAAGTACTTTTGTTGTTTCTTGGAAAGAAGCAGCAGAGATGAATGATTTAGTTTGTAGCGAAGCTCTTGTAATACCTTGTAAAACTGGCGTTGCAGTTGCAGTAATTACGTCTCTAGCTACAACTAGATTTTTATCATTTCGTTTAAGCAATGAATTCTCATCACGTAAATCACGAGGCGAAATAATCTGACCTGGTTTCAATACCGCAGAATCTCCAGCATCTTCAACTACTTTCATACCATATAATTTATCATTTTGAACGATAAAATCTTTAGTGTGAATTAATTGATCTTCTAGGAATAATGTATCTCCTGGATCTTGAACTCTTACTTTACGCATCATTTGACGAATAACTACCTCAAAGTGCTTGTCATTAATTTTTACCCCTTGTAAACGGTATACCTCTTGAATTTCATTTACCAAGTACTGTTGAACAGCAGCTGGTCCTTGAATTCTTAAGATGTCATCTGGTGTAATTGCACCGTCAGACAATGGTACTCCAGCTCTTACGAAGTCATTTTCTTGTACTAAGATTTGGCTAGAAAGTTTAACTAAATACTTTTTAATCTCACCAAATTTAGATTCGATAACAATTTCACGGTTACCTCTTTTGATTTTTCCAAAAGATACAACACCGTCAATTTCAGAAACAACTGCTGGGTTTGAAGGGTTACGAGCCTCAAGCAACTCAGTAATTCTTGGTAAACCTCCCGTGATATCGCCTGCTTTAGAAGAACGACGTGGGATTTTTACTAATACTTTACCTGCTTTAATTTTCTCACCGTTCTCAACCATAAGGTGGGCTCCTACTGGTAAGTTATACGAACGAATCAATTCACCTTCTTTACCGTAAACCAATAAAGTTGGAATTAATTTTTTATTTCTAGCTTCAGAAATTACTTTTTCCTGGAATCCTGTTTGCTCATCGATTTCAACCATGAACGATTGTCCTTGCTCTAAATCCTCGTAAGCAATCTTACCAGTAAATTCAGAAACAATTACACCATTATATGGATCCCATTTACAGATTACAGATCCTTTAGCAACTACTTCACCATCCTTAACAAAAATACTAGATCCGTAAGGAATATTGTGTGTATTTAAGACGATTCCAGTTTTCTCATCAACTAATTTTAATTCAGTTGAACGTGATACTACGATATCAACCGCATTACCTTCGCTGTCCTCACCTTTAACAGTTTTTAAATCTTCAATCTCAAGTCTACCTGCAAATCTTGTAACAATACTAGACTCTTCAGAAATACCTCCGGCAACCCCTCCAACGTGGAACGTACGAAGTGTCAACTGTGTACCTGGCTCTCCAATAGACTGAGCTGCAATAACTCCTACTGCTTCACCTCTTTGTGTCATCTTACCAGTAGCTAAGTTTCTACCGTAACATTTAGCACAAATACCTTTTAAAGCCTCACAAGTTAATGGAGATCTAACCTCTACTCTTTCAATCGGAGAAGCTTCGATAGTTCTCATGATTGCCTCAGTAATTTGTTGTCCAGATTGAACCATTACTTCATTAGTAAGTGGATTTATAACATCTTGCAATGCAACACGTCCTAAAATTCTCTCTCCTAATGATTCAACGATTTCCTCATTTTTCTTCAAAGCAGAAACTTCAACACCTCTTAAAGTTCCACAATCTTCGATGTTTACAATAACATCTTGTGAAACGTCATGAAGCCTTCTTGTTAAGTATCCAGCATCCGCCGTTTTAAGAGCCGTATCCGCAAGTCCTTTACGAGCACCGTGAGTAGAAATGAAGTACTCAAGGATCGAAAGACCTTCCTTAAAGTTAGAAAGAATCGGGTTTTCAATAATCTCACCACCACCAGCAGTAGATTTTTTAGGCTTAGCCATCAAACCACGCATACCAGTTAACTGACGAATCTGTTCCTTAGAACCCCTCGCCCCAGAGTCAAGCATCATATATACAGAGTTGAAACCTTGTTGGTCTTCTCTAATATTTTTCATTGCTAGCTCTGTTAACTGAGCATTTGCTGAAGTCCATACGTCAATAACCTGGTTGTAACGTTCGTTATTGGTAATAAGACCCATGTTATAATTCACAGAAATACCTTCAACTTGCTCTCTGGCATCTGCAATTAATTTTGTTTTTTGTTCTGGAATTCTAATATCACCTAAAGAGAATGATAAACCTCCTCTAAATGCAAATTTATACCCCATATCTTTCATATTGTCCAAGAAAGCTGCCGTTGTAGGTACATCAGTCACACTTAAAATGTGTCCGATAATATCTCTAAGGTTTTTCTTAGTCAATACATCATTGATATATCCAGCTGCTTCAGGCACTACTTCATTAAATAATACACGTCCTGCAGTTGTTTGAATAATTTTGAACACTAATTCTCCAGCTTCATTAAAATCTTTTGCTCTAATTCTTACACGAGCATTCAATTCTAATCTTCCTTCGTTTAATGCAATATTTACTTCTTCAGCAGAATAGAAAGTTAAGTCTTGACCTAAAATTATGTGTTCTGGTGTAGAGATACGTTCTTTGGTCATATAATATAGACCCAAGACCATATCCTGAGAAGGTACAGTAATTGGTGCTCCATTTGCAGGGTTAAGAATATTGTGAGAAGCCAACATTAATAATTGTGCCTCTAAAATAGCCTCTGGTCCTAATGGCAAGTGAACTGCCATCTGATCCCCATCAAAATCGGCGTTGAAAGCCGTACATACTAATGGGTGCAATTGGATCGCTTTTCCTTCAATTAATTTTGGTTGGAAAGCTTGAATACCAAGTCTGTGTAACGTAGGAGCACGGTTAAGTAATACTGGGTGACCTTTAATTACGTTTTCAAGGATATCCCAAACTACAGGCTCTTTTTTGTCAATGATTTTCTTAGCAGATTTTACTGTTTTAACAATACCTCTTTCAATCAATTTACGGATAACGAAAGGTTTGTATAACTCAGATGCCATATCTTTTGGCAATCCACATTCGAATAATTTTAATTCAGGACCAACAACAATTACCGAACGAGCAGAATAATCCACACGTTTTCCAAGTAAGTTTTGACGGAAACGTCCTTGCTTACCTTTTAAGGAATCTGATAATGATTTTAATGGTCTGTTAGATTCTGTTTTAACAGCAGAAGCTTTACGAGTATTATCAAATAATGAATCTACAGATTCTTGTAACATACGTTTTTCGTTTCTTAAGATAACTTCTGGAGCTTTAATCTCCATTAATCTTTTCAAACGGTTATTACGGATAATTACACGACGGTATAAGTCATTTAAATCTGAAGTTGCAAAACGACCTCCATCAAGTGGCACAAGCGGACGTAATTCTGGTGGAATAACAGGAACCACTTTCATGATCATCCATTCAGGACGATTTTCACGGTTTAAGTTAGACTCACGGAAAGACTCAACAACTTGTAATCTTTTTAAAGCTTCAGTTTTACGTTGTTTAGATGTTTCGTTGTTAGCGCTGTGTCTTAATTCATAAGATAAAGCATCTAAATCGATACGAGCTAATAAATCCATAATACATTCTGCTCCCATTTTGGCAACAAATTTATTAGGATCTAAATCATCTAAATATTGATTTTCTTGTGGAAGAGTATCTAAAATATTCAAATATTCTTCTTCAGTTAAGAAATCTAATCTTTGTAAAGATTCTCCATCTGCATTTTTAGCAATACCAGCCTGAATTACTACGTATCTTTCGTAGTAAATGATCATATCTAATTTCTTAGATGGAAGACCAAGGATATAACCAATTTTGTTTGGAAGAGAACGGAAGTACCAGATGTGAGCAATTGGCACAACAAGGTTGATGTGTCCTACTCTGTCACGACGTACTTTTTTCTCTGTAACTTCAACACCACAACGGTCACAGATGATACCTTTGTAACGAATTCTTTTATATTTACCACAAGCACACTCAAAATCCTTAACAGGTCCGAAGATTCTTTCGCAGAATAATCCGTCACGCTCTGGTTTGTGAGTTCTGTAGTTAATTGTTTCAGGTTTCAACACCTCTCCTCTTGATTCTTTCAAGATAGATTCTGGTGAAGCTAATCCTATCGAGATTTTGTTAAATCTTTTTATAGGATTCTTATCTTTATTATTATTTCTATTATTCATCATAGTTTTTACTATTGATTTATCTGCAATTAAAAAATTGATTTTAACTTATAACCTTCTCTTTAAAAAGAGTAAAACCATCAAGTCACTACCACGGATTACTTCTCTAAACTTCAAACGTCAATTTTGAAGTGCTAATTACAAAACCCAAAGGTTAATAAGTAAAAAATCGGAACGGTTTACGGGTATAAATCCTAAAAACTTTATTTTAATAAACAGCTTCAGTCTCAGCTTTCAGTGTTGAACTGAATACTGAGACTGTAACTGAAAACTTTATTTATTCTTCTAAACGAATGTCAAGTCCAAGACCTTTCAATTCATGCATTAATACATTGAATGATTCCGGTAATCCTGGTTCTGGCATAGATTCTCCCTTAACGATAGCCTCGTAAGTTTTAGCTCTACCAATAACGTCATCCGACTTAACTGTTAAGATTTCACGAAGAGTACTTGATGCTCCATAAGCCTCAAGTGCCCAAACCTCCATCTCTCCAAAACGCTGACCTCCAAATTGAGCTTTACCTCCAAGTGGTTGTTGAGTGATCAACGAGTATGGTCCGATAGAACGTGCGTGCATCTTATCATCAACCATGTGTCCTAATTTAAGCATGTAAATTACACCCACAGTTGCAGCTTGATGGAAACGCTCTCCAGTACCACCATCATAAAGGTGCGTATGTCCAAAACGTGGCACTCCAGCTTCATCAGTCAAAGCATTGATTTGATCTAAAGATGCACCGTCAAAAATTGGAGTAGCAAATTTTCTACCCAAGTTCATACCAGCCCATCCAAGAACAGTCTCATAAATCTGACCAATGTTCATACGTGAAGGTACCCCAAGTGGATTCAATACAATATCTACCGGTGTTCCATCTTCAAGGAAAGGCATATCTTCATGACGAACGATTCTTGCAACAATACCTTTGTTACCGTGACGTCCTGCCATTTTATCACCAACTTTTAACTTACGTTTTTTAGCGATATAGATCTTAGCCAATTTCAAGATTCCAGATGGTAGTTCATCCCCAACTGTAATAGTGAATTTTTCTCTTCTTAAAGATCCTTGTAAGTCGTTCAGCTTAATTTTATAGTTATGAATTAAATCATTAACCATTTTATTAGTAGCATCATCAGCAACCCATTGACCTTTGCTTAAGTGAGCAAAATCTTCTACTGCATAAAGCATTTTTTGAGTATATTTTTTACCTTTTGGTAAAACTTCTTCACCCAAATCATTCATTACACCTTGAGATGTTTTTCCGTTCACGATCAAGAATAATTTCTCAACCAATCTGTCTTTTAATTCAACAAATTTAGTTTCAAATTCCATTTCTAAAGCGCCTAAAGCATCTTTATCCTGAGTACGTTTACGTTTATCTTTTACGGCTCTTGCAAATAATTTTTTGTCAAGAACTACACCATGTAAAGATGGAGAAGCTTTTAATGAAGCATCTTTTACATCACCTGCTTTATCCCCGAAGATTGCACGAAGCAATTTCTCTTCCGGAGTAGGATCTGATTCTCCTTTTGGTGTAATTTTTCCGATTAGAATGTCGCCAGGTTTAACCTCTGCTCCAATTCTGATCATACCGTTTTCATCTAAATCTTTAGTAGCTTCTTCAGAAACGTTAGGAATATCGTTTGTTAACTCTTCATTTCCTAACTTAGTATCTCTAACCTCTAATGAATAATCATCAACGTGGATAGAAGTAAAAATATCATCACGAACTACTTTTTCAGAAATTACAATCGCATCCTCAAAGTTATACCCTTTCCATGGCATGAACGCAACTTTTAAGTTTCTACCTAAAGCTAATTCACCATTTTGAGTAGCATATCCTTCTGATAATACTTGACCAAGAACAACTCTATCACCTTTTCTTACGATTGGTTTCAAGTTGATACTTGTACCTTGATTGGTTTTTCTAAATTTAATTAAGTTGTATGTTTTTTCATCAGCATCAAAACTAACCATTCTCTCATCTTCAGTACGGTCGTATTTGATAGTAATGATGTTTGCATCAACATATTCTACAGTTCCATCTCCTTCAGCATTAATCAATACTCTAGAATCTGAAGCCACTTGACGCTCTAAACCTGTACCAACGATTGGTGCTTCCGGACGGATCAAAGGAACCGCCTGACGCATCATGTTAGATCCCATCAACGCACGGTTCGCATCATCATGCTCCAAGAAAGGAATCAATGAAGCCGAAATCGAAGCAATCTGGTTCGGTGCAACGTCTGTATAATGTACTGCAGAAGGCTCAACAACCGGGAAGTCACCTTCCTCACGAGCAATAACATTGCTTGCTGTAATTTTACCTGAAGCATCCATTTCAATGTTTGCCTGAGCAATCATTTTTCCTTCTTCTTCTTCAGCACTTAAATAGATAGGTGTACTTTCTAAATCAACTACACCATCAGTAACTTTACGGTAAGGAGTTTCGATGAAACCCATTCCGTTAACTTTTGCATAAACACCAAGAGATGAAATCAAACCAATGTTTGGTCCCTCTGGAGTTTCAATCGGACATAAACGACCATAGTGTGTATAGTGAACGTCACGAACCTCAAATCCAGCTCTCTCTCTCGAAAGTCCACCAGGTCCAAGGGCAGAAAGTCTTCTTTTGTGTGTAATCTCCGCTAATGGATTCGTTTGATCCATAAATTGAGATAACTGGTTAGTACCAAAGAAAGAGTTGATAACTGAAGATAATGTTTTAGCATTAATCAAATCAATTGGTGTAAACACCTCGTTATCTCTAACGTTCATTCTCTCACGAATAGTTCTAGCCATACGTGCTAAACCAACACCGAATTGCTGAGACAATTGTTCACCAACTGTTCTAACACGACGGTTTGATAAGTGATCAATATCATCAATCTCTGCTTTAGAGTTTATCAATTCGATCAAATATTTTACAATGGTAATGATATCTTCTTTGGTAAGCACTTGCTTTTCCATTGGGATATCTAAACCAAGTTTTTTGTTCATTCTATAACGACCAACTTCACCTAAGTTATAACGTTGATCAGAGAAGAACAATTTATCGATAATACCACGAGCAGTTTCCTCATCAGGCGGTTCAGCGTTACGCAACTGACGGTAAATGTGCTCAACAGCTTCTTTTTCAGAGTTTGTTGGATCTTTTTGTAATGTATTGTGGATAATAGCATAATCTGCTTGGTTATTATCCTCTTTGTGTAACAAAATAGATTTAACGTTAGAATCGATGATCTCTTCAACATTATCTTTGTCGATAATAGTATCACGATCAAGGATGATTTCGTTACGTTCGATAGAAACTACCTCTCCAGTATCTTCATCAACGAAATCCTCATGCCATGTATTCAATACACGTGCAGCAAGTCTTCTTCCAATATATTTCTTAATACCAGTTTTAGAAACTTTAATTTCTTCAGCAAGGTCAAAAATTTCAAGGATATCCTTATCTCTTTCGAATCCAATTGCACGGAATAAAGTTGTAACAGGTAATTTTTTCTTTCTATCGATATAAGCATACATTACACTGTTGATATCTGTAGAAAATTCTATCCATGAACCTTTAAAAGGAATTACTCTGGCAGAATAAAGTTTTGTTCCATTTGCGTGGAATGATTGACCAAAGAAAACCCCAGGAGAACGGTGTAATTGAGATACTACTACACGCTCAGCACCGTTGATAACAAAGGTACCACTTGGAGTCATATAAGGTATTGTTCCAAGATAAACATCTTGTACAATAGTTTCAAAATCTTCGTGTTCTGGATCTGTACAATATAGTTTTAACCTTGCTTTTAAAGGCACACTATAAGTAAGACCTCTCTCTATACATTCTTGAATTGTATAACGTGGCGGATCAACAAAATAATCTAGGAATTCCAATACAAAGTTATTTCTTGTATCTGTAATTGGGAAGTTTTCCATGAAGGTGTTGTATAACCCTTCGTTGCCTCTTTCGTCAGATTTCGTTTCTAATTGAAAGAAATCTTTAAAAGATTTAACCTGAACATCTAGAAAATCTGGATAGTCAGGAATATTTTTTGTAGAGGCAAAATTCAATCTTTCAGTCTGATTTGTTATCATCAATGGACAAAATTTTGATTAAAAAAAGTAATTTTTTTTGTGTGAAACACACTGTTTAATCTATACTTTCTTATTATAATCAATACATCTTTAAAAATAAACCAAAAGTAAGTTCAATTTTTTTTCTTCGTATTGATCAAAAACTTTTTCGTATTTTAAACTATTTGATAATAAAACTTGGTATATTTTATTATACGAAAAATGGTTTAGGCCTTTGAGTGTTAACTCAGGACCTAAACCTAGTTCTTAAAACTGAGTTGAATTATTTTAATTCAACTACAGCTCCAGCTTCTTCTAATGATTTTTTAAGACCTTCAGCCTCTTCTTTAGAAACACCTTCTTTAACGTTACTTGGAGCACCGTCAACTACATCTTTAGCTTCTTTCAAACCTAAACCTGTAAGTTCTTTTACTAATTTCACAACTGCTAATTTAGAAGCACCAGCTTCTTTTAATACAACTGTAAATTCAGTTTGTGCTTCTTCAGCAGCACCTTCTCCACCACCAGCAGCAACTACTACAGCTGCAGCAGCAGGCTCGATACCATACTCGTCTTTTAATATTGTTGCTAATTCGTTAACTTCTTTAACTGTTAAGTTAACTAATTGTTCTGCGAATTGTTTCAAATCTGCCATTTTTTCTATCGTTTAAAATGATTTGTAAAATATAATTTATTTATTGTGCGCTAATTAAGCTACAAGGAAATTTAATTCCTTATACGAATTATTATGCTTCAGCTTCTTCTTCGCTACCAGCGAATTTGTTTTGTAAAGCTGAAATAATTCTTTGTGCTGGTGATTGCAATAATCCAATAAGTTCTCCAAGAAGTTCTTCTTTAGATTTGATAGTTGCTAATGCATCTAATTGATCATCTCCAATATAAATTTCAGAGTTAATATAAGCTCCTTTTAATACAGGTTTAGCCGATTTTTTTCTGAAATCTTTAATAATTTTTCCAGGTGCATTTGCAACATCTGAAATAAATATAGCACTGTTACCTGTCAATACTGAAGGTAAATCTCCATAGTCATTAGCAGAAGCTTCCATTGCTTTTGCAAGCAAAGTGTTTTTTACAACCTCTAATTTAATACCTGCTTTAAAACAAGCTCTTCTCAAGTTTGAAGTTGTTTCTGCGTTTAATCCAGAAATATCAGATACATAAATAATATTTGTACCAGCTAACTGTGCAGTTAAATCTTCAATCGCGATTGATTTTTCTTCTCTAGTCATACTAAAAATTATTAACTACCAATTATACTGCTTTAGGGTCCAATGCAATTGCAGGACTCATAGTGCTTGTAAGGTGAATACCTTTAATGTAGGTACCTTTAGCAGCAGTTGGTTTAAGTTTGATTAATGTTTGAATAATTTCGTGTGCATTGTCATAAATTTGCTCAGCTCCAAAAGAAACTTTACCAATTCCTGCATGTACGATACCAGTTTTATCAACTTTAAAGTCAATTTTACCAGCTTTAACCTCTGCAACAGCTTTTGCAACATCCATAGTTACAGTACCTGTTTTAGGGTTTGGCATTAAACCTCTAGGTCCTAAAATACGACCTAATGGACCTAATTTACCCATAACAGCTGGCATAGTGATTATAACATCAACATCTGTCCAGCCATCTTTAATTTTTTGTAAATAATCGTCAAGACCTACATAATCAGCTCCAGCTTCTTTAGCTTCCGCTTCTTTATCTGGAGTAACTAATGCTAATACTTTAACGTCTTTACCAGTTCCATGAGGTAATGTAACTACACCTCTAACCATTTGATTCGCTTTTCTTGGATCTACACCCAAACGAACTGCGATATCAACAGACTCATCAAATTTTGCAGAAGCTATAACTTTAATTAATGCAGCAGCATCTTTCAAAGTATATAGTTTGTTCTTTTCAATTTTTGAAGCAGCCTCTTTTTGCTTTTTTGTTAATTTTGCCATTTCTTTCTCTTAATTAAAAAGGAGCATCTCCTGATACAGTTATACCCATAGATCTAGCAGTTCCAGCGATCATGCTCATTGCAGATTCGATTGTGAATGCATTTAAATCTACCATTTTATCTTCAGCAATAGCTTTGATAACGTCCCAAGTAACACTAGCTACTTTTTTACGATTTGGTTCACCTGATCCAGACTTTAGCTTTGCAGCTTCCAATAATTGGACAGCAGCTGGAGGAGTTTTTACAACAAAATCAAATGATTTGTCTTTATACACAGTAATTTGTACTGGGCATATTTTGCCAGGTTTATCTTGTGTTCTAGCATTGAACTGCTTACAGAACTCCATGATATTAACCCCAGCAGCTCCTAAAGCAGGTCCAACCGGTGGCGACGGATTCGCAGCACCTCCCTTAACTTGTAGTTTAACTACCTTACTAATTTCTTTAGCCATTTTTTAAAAAATTTAACACCCTAATCATTGGAAGCGATTACGGTGGTTATTATAGATGTAACAAAAATTATACTTTTTCAACTTGCATAAAACTCAATTCTAATGGAGTTTTTCTTCCGAAAATTTTCACCATTACTTCAAGTTTACGCTTTTCTTCATTGATTTTTTCAACTGTACCGTTAAATCCGTTAAAAGGACCGTCGATCACTTTTACAGTTTCACCTAAGTTGAAAGGAATAGAACGAGTATCTGTATTGACAGCTAACTCATCTACTTTACCTAACATTCTATTTACTTCAGAAAGTCTCAAAGGAACAGGTTCTCCACCTTTAATTTCCCCTAAAAATCCAATTACACTAGTAATAGACTTAATAATATGAGGTATCTCACCAACTAAATTGGCTTCGATCATAACATATCCAGGAAAATAAACTTTATCCTTAGACATTTTCTTTCCTTCTTTTACAGTAACTACTTTTTCTGTAGGTACTAAAACTTGGGAAACATAATCACCCATACCTAATCTGGCAATCTCAGTTTCGATGTAAGCTTTGACTTTATTTTCTTGTCCGCTTACAGCTCTAACTACGTACCATTTTTTCACATTATTATCTGCCATCACAAAAAAATTATCCTTTTAACCAGTTAAAAAATCCAGCCAAAGCTTTTGCAAAAAATTCGTCTACTCCCCATGTTGCCAAAGCGAATAAAACCGAAAATACAGCTACAACAATTGTCAATTTTTGAACCTCAGCCCAAGCTGGCCAAGTAACATTTGACTTTAACTCTTCGAAAGCCTCTGATAAATAATTAGTAACTTTTGTCATTTGATATATTTTATATTGCACGGGCGGAGGGATTCGAACCCCCATCAACGGTTTTGGAGACCGCTATTCTACCCTTGAACTACGCCCGTAATTAAAAGCCAGTGATATCAGTTAAGATTCAACTGGCTTTTTATAGTTTTTATAGGATTATCCTACGATTTCAGTCACCTGACCTGCTCCTACTGTTCTACCACCTTCACGGATAGCGAAACGTAAACCAACACTCATTGCGATTGGGCTTAATAAAGCAACATTGATAGTCAAGTTATCTCCTGGCATTACCATCTCTACTCCTTCTGGTAAAGTAATAACTCCTGTTACGTCAGTTGTACGTACGTAGAACTGTGGACGGTAGTTATTATGGAATGGAGTATGACGTCCACCTTCTTCTTTTTTCAAGATATAAACCTCAGCTTTGAAAGTAGCGTGTGGTTTTACTGATCCTGGCTTAATGATAACCATTCCTCTTTTGATAGATTCTTTATCAATACCTCTTAACAATAAACCTACGTTATCTCCAGCTTCTCCTCTATCAAGGATTTTACGGAACATCTCAACTCCTGTAATAGTAGAAGTTAATTTATCAGCTCCCATACCAATGATTTCAACTGGATCTCCTGTATTAGCAATACCTGTTTCGATACGACCTGTAGCAACAGTTCCACGACCAGTAATTGTAAATACATCTTCAACCGGCATCAAGAATGGTTTAGCTACGTCACGCACTGGCTCTTCGATCCAAGCATCAACAGCTTCCATTAATTCAATGATTTTTGGTACCCAAGCAGGATCATTATTCAATCCTCCTAAAGCAGAACCTTGAACTACAGGACCATTATCTCCATCATATTCGTAGAAAGATAATAAATCTCTAATTTCCATTTCAACAAGCTCTAACAATTCAGCATCATCAACCATATCCACTTTGTTCATGAAAACAACGATTCTTGGAATACCTACTTGACGACCTAAAAGGATGTGCTCACGAGTTTGTGGCATTGGACCATCTGTAGCAGCAACTACTAAGATAGCTCCGTCCATTTGAGCAGCACCAGTAACCATGTTCTTTACGTAATCCGCGTGACCTGGACAGTCAACGTGAGCGTAGTGACGGTTAGCTGTTTCATACTCTACGTGTGATGTATTAATAGTAATACCTCTTTCTTTCTCCTCTGGAGCGTTATCGATTTGATCAAACGATTTTGCTTGACAGTAACCAGCATCAGACAATACTTTTGTAATTGCTGCAGTTAATGTAGTTTTTCCGTGATCCACGTGTCCAATTGTACCTATGTTTAAGTGCGGTTTGGAACGATTAAAATTCTCCTTTGCCATTTTACTTAATTTTTAATCTTAGTTATATATTAATTTTCAATTTCCTACTTACTTGAGCCAACTACGGGAATTGAACCCGTGACCTCTTCCTTACCAAGGAAGCACTCTACCCCTGAGCTAAGTCGGCAGAGTTCTAATTTTAGATTCTCTGATTTTTAATCAAAATCAAATCTTTTTTTTAGACAAATCTAAATTTTAAAATCATTAATTTGAAATTAAAATTTGTGGGGAGAGCAGGATTCGAACCTGCGAAGTTCACACAGCAGATTTACAGTCTGCCCTCGTTGGCCGCTTGAGTATCTCCCCTTTATTTTATCAATAATTGCATGAACAATTTCAAATCGCATTTGAAACATTTTAGAGCCGGCGGAGGGACTCGAACCCACGACCTGCTGATTACAAATCAGCTGCTCTAGCCAACTGAGCTACGCTGGCAATATCAATAAAAAAGTCCGCTATTTCTAACGGACTGCAAATGTAGCTATTTTATCTTTGTATCAAAACATTTTTTGAAAAAAATTTTCAATTATATGTGTGCTCTTATTTTTTCTTTCCTTTTTACCAGTAAACGTTCTAAAGATTCTGCCGAAAGTTCGACCGCTTCTTCGAATGTCTTGCATTGCTTTTTAACCAAAAAATCATCTCCCGGGACATTAATCTTAATCTCTACTGCCTTATTCTCCTTATCACTTGTTCTTTCAACTTTCAAAAAAACATCGGCCGAAACCACTCGATCGTAATATTTTTCTAATTTATCCAATCTCTCCTGAATAAAATCCACCAATTTTCTGTCAACAGTAAAGTTAACTGCATGAACATCTACCTTCATAATACTAATTTTAGGGTTAAACATTTCAGAACTATTATTTGTTCCGAGGATGCGCATCAGTATACACCTTTTTAAGCTCTGCTAAACTATTATGAGTATAAACTTGCGTTGACGCTAAACTCGAATGTCCTAATAATTCCTTAACTGAATTTAAATCCGCTCCGTTATTTAATAAATGAGTCGCAAAAGTATGCCGAAGCACATGCGGACTTTTTTTTACCTTTTCAGAGACTCTACTAAAGTATGAATTTATTAATCGATACACAAAAGATTCGCTCAATTTTAACCCTTTTCGGGAAATAAAAAAATATTCATCATCTACTATCTTTTCAAGCTGAGATCTTTCTTTCAAATACAAACCAAATTGCTCTATAATAATCGGTAAAATCGGAATAACACGCTCTTTATTTCTCTTCCCTAAAACCTTAACCACATTTGAAGATAAATCAACATTATTCTTCATCAAATATATTAACTCCGCCCTTCGCATTCCGGTAGTATAAAACAAATCAATTATAAGCTTATCTCTCACTTCTTCAAAACCTGAAGGATTATCAATTTCCTGCATTAAATCCGTTAGCTCTTTTTCAGAAAAAGGAATCTGAATAATTTTAGGCGTTTTCAAAGCTTTATGCTTCAACATAGGACTAACCTCTATTTGCTTTGTTTTTAAAAGAAATTTATAAAAAGCCTTAAGAGAAGCCATTTTTCGATTTACAGAAACATTTGAAATATCCGCATCCACCAAAGAAACAATCCAACTTCTTATCTGACTATAATTCACCTGCTCAATATTCTCTTGCTCAAAATGAGCTTGATTGAATATTTCAAAAAACAGAATATCATTCAAATAGGCATTTACCGTATGTGCCGAATATTTTTTCTCCAACTCAAGATAATCACGAAATGCTTCTTTATTTGATTTCATAAAAACTACTTATTACACTTTATATAGTTACCTCAAAATTAAGCATAAAAAAAACCGTTAGTACCAAAATCTTGATACTAACGGTAATTATTTTTACAAAAGCCTGATATTAACTTTCTAAACTATCTCTCAAGTTTTGAATGTAAGCAGCTTTTTGAATTTGAGCTCTTTTGATTACAGAAGGCTTAATAAAAGCAGTACGTGCTCTTAATTGACGAACAGTTCCTGTTTTATCAAATTTTCTTTTATAGCGCTTTAATGCTCTATCGATATTTTCTCCGTCTTTAATTGGTATAATTAACATAATATTGACACCTCCTCTCGTTAAGGCTGCAAAAGTATATATTTATTATGAATTATGAGTTATGAATTATGAATTATTTTTCATGAATAGAAAAAAGAACATAGAAAATAGACTTTAGAGCGCATTTTTACTACAAAAGTTATACATAATATTCATCTTTTGTAGTGATTTTTTACTCTAAAAGAACTTATTCATTCTAAAATTTCTATCTTAACTAGTATGCGTGAGGGATTACAACGGAAATCCTTTTTTGTTTTTTCTTTAAAAACAAAAAAGATTAGAGTGAAAAGCCCGACCATAAGAACAAAAGCCACTTAACGTTTGCTAAATGGCTTTTGTTTTTTATGGGCACGCCCAACTTATTATTTTACTCTTTTAAAAGGTTTCTTGCAATAACTACTTTTTGAATTTCTGTAGTTCCTTCTCCAATTGTACATAATTTAGAATCCCTGTAGAATTTCTCTACCGGAAAATCTTTTGTATAACCATATCCACCATGAATCTGTACGGCATCGTTGGCAATCTTAACACAAGCTTCTGAAGCATACATTTTTGCCATCGCGCCAAGCGTTGTAACAGGTTTGTGTTGTTGCTTTAAGAAAGCAGCTTTATGCAACAATAATTCCGAAGCTTCGATCTCAGTTGCCATATCCGCCAACTTAAATGAGATTCCTTGAAAATTACTAATAGGCTGACCAAACTGATGTCTTTCTTTAGAATACTTTAATGCAGCTTCATAAGCTCCTTTTGAGATTCCTAATGATAAAGCTCCAATTGAGATTCTACCCCCATCTAATATTTTCATCGCCTGAACAAAACCTTGTCCAACTTCTCCTAATCTATTTGCATCGGGAACACGGCAACCATCAAAAACCAATTCGGCAGTTTCGCTGGCACGCATTCCTAATTTATTTTCTTTTTTTCCTGATGTAAATCCTTTCATTCCTTTTTCAAAAACAAAAGCTGTCATTCCTTTTGAATCACCTTTTTCACCTGTACGAACAATTACTACTGCAACATCTCCGGAAATAGCGTGTGTAATAAAGTTTTTAGCTCCGTTTACAATCCAGTGATCACCATCTCTAACTGCTGTTGTATTCATTCCGCCAGCATCAGAACCTGTATTATGCTCTGTTAATCCCCAAGCTCCAATATACTCAGCTGTTGCTAATTTTGGCAACCATTTTTTCTTTTGTTCTTCATTTCCAAAAGTCAAAATATGGTTTGTACATAATGAATTATGCGCCGCAACAGACAAACCTATTGACGGATCTACTTTTGAAATCTCTTCGACAACTGTAATATATTCGTGATAACCTAAACCTGAACCTCCATATTCTTCAGGAACCAAAACACCCATAAATCCCATTTCCCCTAATTTTTTAAATAAAGGAATTGGAAAAATTTGAGCTTCGTCCCATTCCATTATATATGGTCTAATGTTTTTATCGGCAAACTCTTTTATAGACTGAGCAATCATCGATTGCGTTTCATTGTAATCAAAATTCATTGTGTGCTGTTTTTTTAGAACTCCAAATATAAACTAATTATTTTTGCTTTATCAACAGGAAAATCTTTAATTTTTGATAAATCCTCAATATTATTAAAATTTCCGTTCATACTTCGAGTTGTCACTATCTGTTTTGCTAATGCATATCTGAAATAAGGAAACTGCGATAATTCTTTTAAAGAAGCATCATTTACAGCGATTTTTTTCAAATTTGAAGGTATGACAACTTTAAAATGTGAATTTAATTCTACTACCACTTCTGCTGACAGTCCCCAAATATCTTTCATTTGATCCATAGAAACAAAACATCCCAAAATTTCTTTTTGCTTTAATATTCTTAAAGATAAAGCTTCGCCTATTCCGTATACTTTGATTAAATCTTCCTGAGTTGCGACATTTATATCTAAAACCTCTGTTTTTTCCTTTTTCGAATAAGATTTCTGAACATACTCTTTCTTTTCTGTCTTGAAGGTAGATTTATTCTGAGTCCAATCCGGAAATTTAAACAATGGAGAAATCACCTTTAATAAAGAATCAGAAACTTTTGTGACTTGCTGAAACTCCTCGACAGAATTAACATATTTATTTTCTTTTCGAAAAGCCAGCAAACGATCAATTTCTTCAATCGACATTCCGAGTTTATAGCCTCTATAATCTGAGATAAAATTGGGATTAAAAGTATATACTTTTGGCTTCTCATTATATTTTATCGACTTTAAAGAATCTATATCTGTTTGTAAAGAAATCCATTCTTGTTTTTCAGGAAAAGATTTCTCAGGGATACTAAAGTTTGCTAAAAAATAAACTGCTTGTAATACTATTATAATTATAAAAAGCAAAAGAATCCCTGTTCGCTGTTGACTTGTAAACTTAAAATGCCTTAACAATGCTTTAAAATTCATTATCTAAAAAATTTCCTATTTCAAATTGAAATAGTATTTACGCGAAAATAAATCATTTTAATAAGAAAAATAGTAATTTTTTGATTAATTTGCAAATTGATTAATCTGCTGTAAAACACTAATAATTTTAATGAATATAAGAATTTAAACAGGATTTCTTGTGGGTATTATCACATAATTAAATATTTTATAACTTAAAACATGATTATTGTTTTTATTTTTTACAAAAAACAATACATTTGGAGCTTAATAACAATAAACCAATATTATATATGTCAATTTGGAGAGTTAAACCAATATCTGCCTTTGAGGCCGATATGAAAAAAAGTGATTTAAAAAGAGTTCTAGGAAAGTGGAGCCTTACTGCGATTGGAGTTGGTGCCATTATTGGTGGAGGAATTTTTGTTCTTACAGGTACCGGTGCATATTATCACGCTGGTCCGGCATTAGCCCTTTCTTTCATTATTGCGGGTATTGCCTGCGTTTTTGCTGCTCTTTGTTATTCTGAGTTTGCGTCAATTCTACCCGTTGAAGGTTCAGCTTATGCTTATGCTTACGGTACAATTGGAGAAATTTTTGCCTGGATTATCGGTTGGGGTCTTATCCTCGAGTACGCAATGGGATCAATGACCGTCGCGGTTTCCTGGTCAGGATACTTTAATAAATTACTTAAAATGTTTCATATTAAACTTCCTGAATGGCTCACAACAGACCCAGCCAGTTATACTGGAGAGGGTTTTTCTATGAATCTTCCTGCTTTTTTAATCGTTATTTTAGTTATTTCGTTGCTAATTAAAGGTACAAAAAGCGCTGCGAAAGCAAACAATATGATTGTAATTCTTAAAGTTTCTGCTGTAATCTTCGTTATCATTGCAGGACTTTTCTTCATCAATACTGCTAACTGGCATCCATTTATTCCAGATGCTACTCAAATTATCGAAAAAGAAACTACTCATAATGCTTATGGAATTGGTGGTGTCGTATCTGGAGCTGCAGCAATTTTCTTTGCTTATGTAGGTTTTGATGCTGTTTCTACACAAGCTGGAGAAGCTATTAATCCTAAAAAAGATGTTCCGTTTGCAATTATTGCTTCTTTATTAATTTGTACTACTTTATATATTCTTGTTTCATTAGTATTAACAGGAATGATGAATTACCAAGATTTCAATCCACTAGGAAAATATCCTGAGGCGATTAAAGCGCCAGTTGCTTATGCATTTGATATTGCAGGACAACCTTGGGCAGGATTCATTATTACCGTTGCTGCAACTATTGGTTTGATTTCAGTATTAATGGTAATGATCATGGGACAATCAAGAATCTTCCTTGGTATGTCTAAAGATGGTTTAATTCCTTCTGTATTTTCTAAAGTAAATCCAATTTCAGGAACTCCAAAAACTAACTTAATGATTTTAGGTGGTATTATTGCTATAGTTGCTGCTTTTACTCCAATTAACAGATTAGCAGATATGACAAGTTTTGGTACTTTGTTTGCCTTTACAATGGTTTGTATTGCTGTTTGGATTTTAAGAGTAAAACAACCTCAATTAACCAGAACTTTTAAAGTTCCTGCTTTGCCAGTAATTGCGATTTGCGGTATTGCAATCAACACTTATCTAATGATCAATTTAAGTTTAGACGCGCAACTACTTTCACTTGGATGGTTAGCTATCGGTATTCTTGTTTATTTTGGATATAGTAAAAAGAGAGCAAAACTTAATCAAACAAATGCTGACACTGCTGAATAAGCAAAGCCAGTATTACTTCATAAAAAAACTCCATTAGCTTTACTAATGGAGTTTTTTTATCTATAAATCAAAAACTGATGTTCTTTTTGCACGAACTAAATCTTTTAGCCGAATCCAAAATGCTAATGTCAAATAGACTCCGAAACCTAAACCGGCTGTTACAAACGAAATATAAATAAAGAATAATCTAACGCTTGTTACACGCATTCCAAGCTTGTCTGCCAATCTGGAAGAAACATGAAATCCATATTTCTCGAAAAAAAATTTTAGTCTTAAAATAGCTGACATAGTGTTGATTTTAGATTTATCCTTCGACTTCGCTCAGGATGACATTCCGATTTTACTCAGGATGATATTATTTTTTTTGTTTAGAATAGCAAAAGTACAAAATTATCTAATTATCTAATTCCCTCAATTAGCTAATTGTTTTTCAACAACTCCATTCCTATTGCACATTTTAAGCAAGCTTTTTTGTTACAATATTCATTCTTAAGTTCCAGTAATGTCTGTGTTTCAAAAGCATTTTTAGAAACGATTCCAAAAGAATTAAACTTACTTATAATTGCATTATTCTCTGGCGCAACTTCATTCATAAACTCAATTAAATCTTCGGAGATTGTCTCACCCATTGTTGTAAAATAAGCAAACTGAAGCGGAATTATAGTATTTATAATTACTAAATCTAAGAATGCTTTCGATAGATGTTTTGCTTTCTTTGGACTTTCCTTATCAAACTGATAGTGGTTATGCCAATACAAACTTGCAGAAACACCAAGCAAATAATAAACATCTTTAACCGATTTTAAATGTATAAGTTTAGAAAATAAATTTTGATGTTTGGAGTACAAATTTGCCAATTGCGATAGTCGGATCGTAGGAAAATTATCCGGACGATGTTTAAAAAACTGAACAAAATCGATATGGCGCTTTTCAAACTGATATTTATGCAAAAGGTAAAAATATCTAAGTTTTAAATCTGTAAAATAAACATCTTCGCCATCTTTATCTAATAAACCCGCGGTTCCTAAAAACAATGCCTCGAGATTTTCTACTTCAAAACTTTCTTTTCGAATAACCGAAAACGGAATGGCGCGTGCGATTTGTAAAAAAGAATTTCCATTGGTATTTAATCCAAAATTCTTTGCTAATAAACAAAATAAAACAGCTTCCCAATCCTGATTTGTTTCTTCCAGTAAATCGTAGATGAATTTTGACTTACGTTCTAACCGTTCAAAAAACAATCTTTCTTTCCAGTTTTTAAATACAAAATCATCTATTCCCGAAATTTCCCTTTCGCAGAATATCCAGGATTTTGGAGCAAGAAGTGATTTATAAGATGATATTATATCATATGAAACATAATCTTTTAAAACTAAAACCGGAATTTCAATGTTGTTTTCTCTGAATATTTCTGCGTCATGTTCCCAAACAACGTGCAAAACTACATTTTCATAGGCAATATCCTTTTCGTGATGATGTATATACCAATCAGAAGACTTAATATGAATCTCGATATTACCAGCCCATTTTTGATCACCAATCACAATCTGGGCATTAAAGAAATCAGGTCCGGAAAGTTCTAAGTAATCTCCAGTTTTAATAATAGTAACGGATTCATTTTGTGTAGTTCTTAAATTCAAGGTTTCAAACTTCTTGAATTTCCAGAGATAATGAAGAAAATCTTCTTTCATTTTTTGGCTTTTATGATGATTTATAAAAGCTTAAATTTAATAAAAAAAATAATATTAATCTTACAAAATAAAGTCTTTATCTCAACATATACAACTTAGCACATGCTCTGGCATCAGATAATGCTTCGTGATGGCTTAACTGAATCTTCATTTCTCTACAACAATCACTTAATTTAGTCGGTTTTAAACCTTTTGCTTTATAGATCTTAACCGTGCATTCCCATTTCTCAGCTATATTTAAATCTTGGTAATTCAAACCATATAATGCCATTGATTTAGCCAGAACATTACGATCAAAACTTTCGTTATGTGCTACTACCACTCTATTTTTTAATCTTTTTTCTATTTCGGGATAAACCTGTAAAAATGTTTTAGCATTCACAGTGTCTTTTGGATAAATACCATGAACCCGAATCGTATAAGGATTGTATTCGTTATTAGGCGGTTTAATCAAAGTAACAAACTCGTCTACAATTATTCCGTTTTCAACGGTCACAATACCAACAGAACATGGATGATGTCCTGTAGCTGTTTCAAAATCTATCGCGGTAAAGTTCATTTTTATTTTTAATTTTATAGAAACAAAGATTGTGGCAGCATTTCAAGAAAAGGTAATGCCTTTGAATAATCTAAGCCTTCATATTCTAAACCCAAGTTTCTTAAATTAGAATAATACAACTTGTGCTTTTGATAATAATTCCTCTCACTCTGAACAAACCATGCTTTTTCTCCAAGCTTTTCAGCCAAAAACCATTTCTCTAATAATCTCGCTGAGCGACCATTCCCGTCATTCCATGGATGTATTTTTACAAAGATTAAGTGAATCATACTTGCAAAATAAAAAACTTCAGAAAAACTTAATTCTTTACTCATTAAATACTCCAGATCTTCATAAAACTTCTTCATTTCTTCGTTCACCAAATTTGGAACCGTAGCCACATATTCAATTTTACCATCGTCAGTTGTGATAAACATATTCTGAATCCGATGTTTTCCCTGATAAGCTATTGTTACGATATTTTTTGCCAGTAATTTATGAACCTCAGAAATATTTTCTTCATTCAATGGATTTTCTTGAGCAAAAGAATATGCATTGTATAAATCATCTATTTTCTTTGTATAATCAGGCAAAAATTCTATACCAAAACGTTTATGTTTTACATAGGAATTTAATTCAATTTCCTCGCCCTCTATCTTACTTGAAAAAACTGAAGCTACTGATGTATAAAAACTAAAAGAATCATTAGAAATTTCTGCATCACAAAGCTCTTCAAACTTCATTTCTAATGTTGCTGGAAAGTTTTTTATATAATCGTTTAAAAGTGTTTCTGGAATTATTTTCATTAAGAAATTAGTTATAGCACAAATATAAAGTTTAAATCAGTAATGTGAATTTATTACATTAAATAACTCAATTATCACATCAAATTATAGGTTTTTTTTTAGAATTCATTCTATTAAAAAATCCTGCAAGTAAAAAAACTTGCAGGATTTCAAACTATTATAAACTACTTTTTATTTTATTGATCCAATGATATCATACTTTGTAATAATATGATGATTTCCATTTTCAAGATCTACTAAAACAGCATCATTTTCTTTGGTAAATAATTTAGAAACTTCTTCTATTGGAGTTCCCAATTTTACAATAGGAAATGGTTTTCCCATTACTTCTTTAATTGGTTTTTCGGCTACGTTTTTATCTGCAACATAACTTCTGAACAAATCTGTTTCGTCAACAGAACCAACAAATCCGTTGATATCTACAACCGGAATTTGAGAAATTTTATACTTACGCATACGCTCAATGGCATGCGAAACTAACTCTTCTGTACGAACAACAATCAATTGTTTATCGATATGATCTTTAATTACATCTTCGGCTTTTGTTACGTTTTCTTCTAAGAAGCCACGCTCACGCATCCAATCGTCATTAAACATTTTACCAACATAACGACTTCCTGAATCGTGGAAAAGAACCACAACAACATCATCAGGCTTAAAATGTTCCTTTAATTGTAACAGACCTTTGATACAAGCTCCGGCAGAATTTCCAACAAAAATAGCTTCTTCAAGAGCAATTTTTCTGGTGTAAACTGCAGCATCTTTATCAGTTACTTTTGTAAAACCGTCAATTAATGAAAAGTCAACATTTTTAGGTAAAATGTCTTCTCCAATTCCTTCCGTTATATAAGAATAAATCTCGTTTTCATCAAAAATTCCAGTTTCGTGGTATTTTTTAAAAACAGATCCATAAGTATCAATTCCCCATATTTTAATATTTGGATTTTTCTCTTTCAAATATCTTCCAACTCCTGAAATCGTTCCTCCGGTTCCTACTCCAACTACAAAGTGAGTAATTTTCCCATCTGTTTGTTTCCAGATTTCAGGTCCTGTTTGCTCATAATGCGCCAACGAATTAGACATATTATCATATTGATTTACATACCATGAATTAGGCGTTTCTGAAGCTAAACGTTTAGAAACCGAATAATAAGAACGTGGATCTGTTGGCTCAACATCAGTAGGACAAACCACTACTTTTGCACCAACTGCACGCAAAATATCCATTTTTTCTTTAGACTGCTTATCTGAAATTACACAGATTAGCTTGTATCCTTTTATGATTGCCACAAGAGCTAATCCCATTCCTGTATTACCAGAAGTTCCCTCAATAATAGTTCCTCCGGGTTTTAATCTGCCATCTGCCTCTGCGTCTTCAATCATTTTTACGGCCATTCTGTCTTTTACAGAATTTCCCGGATTAAAAGTTTCGACTTTTGCCAATACCAAGGCATCAATTTCAGCAACAATCTTGTTGAGTTTAACCAATGGCGTATTACCAATTGTTTCTAAAATGTTTTTTGAAAAGTCCATTTCTATCTTAATTTAATATTTGGTTTTTAATCTAATCAGAGCCTTTATTTTATTGGAAGAAATTCCAAACTAAACCAAATCGGATCACAAAATCACGATATGGGTTATTAGGTGCTGAGTAATAATCGCTTTTAGAAAAAATAGCATTTATATGTTCTGCTTTTAAATAAAAACGAGTCTGACGAATTCTTGCATTTACAAATAAATCGAATAATGGATATCCTCCAATTTTTTTGTTTTCCTGAACAAAAAATTCTCCAACCACAGGATTATAATCGTTACCATAATATTTGGTAAAATAATTAAATACAACTCCGGTTTGCATATATAACGCTTTCTTAAAGAAATATCCTGAATAATAAAATGTATTTCTGGTTACAAAATCAGGTACATTTAAAATCAAATTAGACTGATCTACTTTTTGATATAAAAGTGTATTATCAAAACCAAAAGGTCCAAATTTGAACTCTCTACTAGCTTTTATAGTCAAATAATTAATGGCATTTTCGTATTGAGCAGGTTTTATAATTTGTGTTTGAGCTGCGATTTCCGCTGGTGATGAATCATCTTTGAAATACAAATGATCATTTAAAACAGAATATTCAACTTCAGCATTTAACCACGGTGTAAAAACATTTGCACTAAGCGTATTGATTTTTTCGTTTTTAAAGCTATTCGACCAATTGTACTTTACGTAACTACTTTGATATAAATTGTAATTGTTGTTTGGTAATTTATTGACGTTTCTATATCTAAAATCAAATTGTATTTTTTCATTTAAATTGTACCTCAACTTAGCATCTAAATCAGAAAGTGATACATTTGTGATTGATCTTGAATATAAAAAGCGACCATTCCATTTGTTTTTCTGATATTCATACTGTCCTCCAAAATTATTAATCTGCTGAAACAAATTATCAGGAATAGTTCTTCCATCAGTAAAAACTATTATTCTGTCATACTTATAATTTGATCTGTAATCGTCTATAAAAAAATTGAATTTCCCTAATAGAGAATTTTCATAAGTAGCTCCCACTTTATTATACAGCTTCTCAAAACGAGTCTGATCGTTAATATTACTAGTTGTATAAGACTCTCCAAAACGCTCAACCGGTGCATTATCTACCGTAGAAATTACTGTTGGCTGATTGTATTCGAAGAATTTATATTCGTAATTAAATTGATGTGTTATATATAAATTATTGCTTCCGTCTTTTGGATTTATTCTAAAAGCATGATCAAAAAACAAGCGTCTTCCTTTTAAAAATGACTTCGCATCTGTTAGGTAAACTTGTAAACGCTGGCGGTTTTTATAATCTTTATTATCACTTTCAAAATCTGTTGGTGTTGTTATTCCGCCATTTTCTTCATTAGAAATATCCTGTGAAGTAAAGTGAGCGTTCAAAGCATATCTTCTATCTGTTGTTGCATAACTCGTTGTAAACCTAAAGTTTCCGGCACTTACCAATTGGTTTATATAATCTCCCTCTGAACGTAAACCTCTGTAAGCAATAGAAAAGTTAAGATTTTTGGATGTATTTAATGTAATAAAAGAGTCAACGTTTTGCCCTTTATTTATTGTTGTATTAAAAAATAATTCAGTTAACGGAGTTGCAGCTGAGTAATATTTAATATCACTCACTTCCATATAATTAAAATGTTTGCCTTTAAAACCAATTTCAGGATATGGAGAAAAACTAGTTAAATTATATTGTAATGTATTATAAGTTTGTCCAATATTTGAAAAAGGCAATAATCCAAAATTATCTTTTCGAAGATAATTTTGTCTATAGGCACTTTTTAATGTTAATGATGTGTCTACGTAAGTCGTATCATGTTCCAGTGTGATAATTTTGTATTGATCAATAGTTGCAACTAATGATTTTTTCTTCTTTACAGTATCTGTTATACTTGAATATTTTGTGTTCATGTCTAAACCATTTTTAGGAACGGTTTTTTCTTGAGAAAACAATAATGTTGGTACAACTAATAGATATAGAAAAATGAATATTCTCATTTGATGGCTTTATATGTAATTATTTCGACAAAATTTATCAAGCAAAGGTAAAAGATAAAAACGTATAAAAAAATACTTTTAGTATTGTGAAAATTTCAAATTAGAATATAAAAAAACTGCCCAATATTTTGGGCAGTTTATAACATAAATGAAAAATTATAGTTCGTTTTGTTTCACTAGCGGATTTGCATCGATTTCTACTTTAGGAATCAACCATTGCCATCTTTTATCTCCCGAGGGAACAATCATAACTCCATTAGTAATTCCTGAATCATGATTTGCACCTGTTCTGTCTAAAGCAGAATTTGTTCTTTTTAAGTCAAAAAATCTAAATCCTTCTCCCCATAATTCTATCCTTCTTTGCAATAAAATTTCATCAACTAAAGCTTGTCCTGTGTTAGTAGATAAAACATATTCCGGATTTCTTGCTTTCTCAAAATCATAAAGAATTGTTGCAGCATCAGCTTGTCCTAATCTTGCCTTTGCTTCGGCTTCTATCAAATACATTTCGGCTGCACGCATATAAGGCACATCACATCTACTGTCTCCAGTACCAATCGCAAGAAATTTTTGACTTGTATACGGAAATTTAACGAAAACACTCGTAAGCTCAAGATTTGGATGACTTCCATCTTTACTAAAAATAGTAGAGCGTACATCTGTGGGCGGAATCAAATTATACAATTTACTGTTAATTGCTTTAGGACAAGAACGTATTACAGTTGAGCTAAAGTTTCTGGACATATAAGCTCCAAAATTCCCAAAATATTGCGTTTGCACTTCGTTAATATGACTTCCCCACATCCATTCTTTATTATTATAATTATTAAATCCGGCTCCGTAATCTGCAACAGACATTAAGCTCATTCCTGATCTTGCTTTATTCGCATAATCAGCCGCAATAGCCCAATTTCCCTGAGTTAAAGCTACACGTCCTTTTAATCCTTGCGCTACTTTTAGATTTAAATGAGAATTATTTGGTTTTGAATATCCTGCTAGCAAAATATTAGCTTCGTCTAAATCTTTATTAATCTGAGCATATACTTCTTCAACGGTGGAACGTGGAAAATTACCGTTTCCAACTGTTAAAATAATCGGAATCCCTAATTGAGAATTAGCTTCTCCATTAACGTATCTTTTACCATACAATTGCACTAATTGAAAATGACAAAACGCACGGTACAATAATGCTTGCCCTTTTACAATATTTTTATCCTTCACAGATCCAATAGCAGTATCTGTTGCATTAATAATAGTATTGGCATTTCTTATTATTCTATAATATGTTCTATACGGAAAACGAATATCTGCCGAATTTTCATTACTTAATGCACTCCAATTATACACCTGTAAAAACCACCCATTTGTAATTGGAAAAACCACATCATCACCAGCAATATCTGTTTGCTGCATTAAACCTCCAAGACCAGCCTGACTTTGATCTTCATAAGTAATGTATAGAGATCTGTGAATACCGTTTAAGGTAATCATAAGATTTTCAGTCGTTTTAGTTGCTCCATCGTAATCTACAAACTCAGTAGGTTTTTTTTCTGAAAAATCCTCTGAACAAGCTCCCAGAACTACAATTGTAACTATAAGCAAAACTTGTTTTATATAATTTGATTTCATATTGTTAAAAATTTAAATTAAAACCTAACGTAATTACTCTGGATGGAATATATCTGTTTTGAGTCGTTCCGTTAAAAGTTTGAGTTGGATCCATTCCCTGACGCTTAGTGAACAGCAATAAATTTTCGCCATTCATATATAGCGTTGCATTATCAATTGCTAATTTGGAAATTAAATCGGAAGGCAATTTATAAGACAGGTTAATTTGTCTGAGTGATAAATAATCTGATTTCATTAACCATCTGTCTGAGGCAGAAGAAGACTGAGTATTTCTAGTCACATCTAAACGAGGAACATCTGTTATATCTCCAGGTTTTTGCCATCTGTCAAGAATGTCTGTACTTAAAGCAGATCCATAATTATTACCTGTATGCATTAAAGAAGCATAATTTGAGTCATATGTTTTACCACCTATCTGGTAAGAGAACATAACATCTAACTGAAGCCCTTTGTATTTAAATGTAGTGCCAAAAGTTCCAAATAAATCTGGTATTGCAGAGCCAGCATAATGATATAATGCTTTATTTTGATCTGTTGTCACATTCACACCATTTACAACCCTTTGCGTAATATCACCAGCAACAATTAAATTTGGATCGGAGACATAAAGTGCATATCCATCTCTGGAATCTACACCATACCAATCTCTTAACCAATATTCATAAATGGAATGACCTACTGTTAATTTTTTAGTGCCATCTATAATTTCTTTCTGTGGCAACTTGGTAATTTTGTTGTCGATTGTTGATGTATTCACATTTAAACTCCATGAAAAATCATTGGTTTTAAGAATTACACCGTCCAATGAAATCTCAAAACCTTTATTTACCATCGATCCAATATTTTCAACTCTGTAATCTAAACCCGAGGATAACGAATTGGGAACATCAAAAATAAGCCCATCAGTATTTCTATTATAATATTCAATACTTCCCTTAAGCCTGTTCTTAAACAAACCAAACTCTACCGCAATATCCTTTTGAGTATTGACCTCCCATTTCAAATCGGGTGCTGCTGCCCCATATATAATCACTCCACCTTCACTGGCGTTATCATAACCTAATTTATAAGTAGATTGACCTATATAATAATTTAAACCATTCGTTATCGTACCATCCTCGTCTCTATCTGAAGCTATATGCGAATCATTACCAACTTGCCCCATTGATGCTCTAAGTTTCAAATCATTTACCCATGAAACATCACTAAGAAAGTTTTCTTTAGAAACGACCCAAGCCCCACTAAAAGACCAAAAATTACCCCACTGGTTATCTTTCGCAAATTTTGAAGACGAATCTCTGCGTAACGATGCCGAAAAAATATATTTATCCATATAATCATATCCAACTCTTGAGAAATAAGACTCAGTTGAATAATTTCTAGTAATAGATTCTAAAGTAGTAACTGTAGCGTAATTGATGAATTCTATATTATCCGGCGCAACCTGACCAGTCTTTACGCCTGTAGTCCAATTTCTTTCGTAATCAAAACTTTCATGACCTAACAATGCAGTAACAGAATGATTTCCTATTTTTTTCAAATAATTCAATAATTGATTATAAGTGACGCCTGTAAAAATCCTATCCTCTTTAGCCATCAATCCCGTAGGAGATCCATCACCAATAAGAGTATTGTATGAATAAGTTCTGTTAGAATAAGTTTTATCAATAGAAGCATTAGTTGTGAATTTGAAATCTTTTAGAAAACTAATTTCAAAAAAAGTTCTTCCCGAAAGCGCTAATCCCTTTTTAACATCTGTATTATTTAATGTTTCATATACTATATTACGACCACTAGACGCTCCTGAACCTCGGAGAGTTGAATAAACTTTTTCGCCATTATCATCAAGTACATAATCACCGTTTTCTGTATGATCAAAAACAGGATAAATTGGCCCCATATATCTTGTTGTTCTAAACGGATTGTTGAAAGAATTTGTGTTAGCAACTCCATCAGTGCCTAATTTAGAATTTGTTAAAGTCCCAGACATGTTTATTCCGGTTCTAAACCAGTTGTTTAAACTCGTATTTAAATTCAAGCGACCAGTTGTTCTTTCGAAACCAGTATTTCGTATATATCCCTCTTCATTAAGATGCCCTAAAGAGGCAAAATAATTTGATTTCTCTGATTTACCCTGATAGGAGAAATCAACATTTTGACGAACACCTGCTTGCTCTAATTGCTTTTCCCAATCTAAATCGTCAGGATATAACAATTGTGCATTTGGATTTAATTTCCCATCAGTTCCAACAATACTATTATTTGGAACATTAAACGGATTCGTCACTAATACTACTGGAACTCTAGTTGATGCATATGCATTTGCTGCGTCAATTTGAGTCTGATTGGCTATAGGTCGGCTATTTCTTATAGCTTCCCATTCTAAAGGATAGTATTGATATGCATCGACTCTTTTATAATCCTTTATTGACCTTGAAGTCATTCCCGTGCTTACATTCAATGAAAATTTATCTTTATTAGATTTTCCTGCTTTTGTCGTGATAATAATTACTCCATTTGCAGCTTTTGAACCATAAAGTGATGTTGAAGAAGCGTCTTTTAAAACCGTCAAACTCTCAATATCATTTGAATTTATATTGCTAATATCTCCGGCAAACGGAACTCCATCCACAACATATAATGGCGTGTTTGAACCATTAACTGAGCTAAATCCACGTATTCTTATTTCTGGTGCTGATCCTGGCTGACCAGCAGAACTTTGAACTTGAACTCCTGAAGTACTTCCTTCTAAAACAGAAAGAGCATTTGTTAAAGGTCTGTTTTCAAGTTGCTCAGATTTAATTTGAGTAGCAGAACCTGTGTATGAAGATTTTTTAGCTTTACCATAAGCCACTACAACAACTTCATCCAATTCCTTTCCATCCTCTTTCAACTTAGCATTAATGCTTGATGAACTACCAACTGTAGCTAAAGCATTCTGCATTCCCATATAAGAGAATACTAAGACATCCCCCGTTTTTGCCTTCACAACATATTTACCATCGAAATCTGTTTGGGTACTATTTTTTGTGCCTTTTACAGTTACGTTCGCACCTGGAATTGGTCCACTATTATCTGAAACAACTCCAGAAATCATTCTTTCCTGTGCAAAAGAAAATTGCATCATAATCAAGGCTAAGAATGTTAAAAAACATGTAGATTTCAATCTCATCTTAAGTTATTTTTTGGTTAATTAGTTAACAAAAATGAAATTATTTTCTTACAATTACAACTATACACGTGTTAAATATTATAATTTTTCTTACTTTTTAAATAAAAAATAGACAGAAGTCTACAAAAACAAATCATAAAACGCAGTAAATCCGTTATTTAAAGAATTCACTTACATTTTAAAAAAAAGTGCTGTTTATTCTAAAAAGAGCAGAAATGCATCCAATTATTATTATTTGATTGGCTTCTATTTCTATTTTTTAGAAAAAAAATCTAATATTTGCTTTTTAAAATTTGAAAAATGCTTGCAAAAAATTTCTCTGGATTTGTTTTCGAAAGTGGAACTGATGAAGCTGGTCGTGGCTGTTTGGCTGGACCGGTAACTGCCGCCGCAATAATTCTACCCGCAGATTTTGAGCATGAAATTTTAAATGACAGTAAACAATTGTCTGAGAAGACAAGAGCTTCTTTAAAACCAATCCTTGAAGAGCAGGCGGTTTGCTTTGCTGTAACACATTTATTTCCTGCCGAAATTGACGAAATAAACATTCTAAATGCTTCGATGAAAGGAATGCAGGAATGCATTTTAAAATTAAATCAAGTTCCTGAGTATATTATTGTGGACGGAAATCGTTCTCTGAATGCTAAATTGGGTTTAAAGAATACAACTGGTAAACAATTTACTAAAGCCGAAATAGAACTGCTAAAATCCATTCCTAACCAAAGCATCATAAAAGGTGATGCCAAATTTTTAAGTATTGCTGCTGCGTCTGTCCTTGCAAAAACATATCGGGACGAATATATGGATCAAATCCACGAAGAATTCCCAATGTACAACTGGAAAAAAAACAAAGGTTATCCCACTAAAGAACATCGTGAGGCGATTAAAAAATATGGCCCTACAAAATACCATCGAATGAGTTTCAGGCTTTTGCCAGATCAATTAGAGTTTGAGTTTTAAACAAAAGAGAAAGGCTTATCAAATCTGATAAGCCTTTCTCTTTTTAATGTTTTCTCTAATATTCGATTACTTAAAATCGTTTTAAATACAATACTATTTTTTACTTTTTAAGAATTCAGCAAATTGCTTTGTATCAAAATAAAACGGTCTGATTGCCGTGATTTTTCCGTTTTTTAAATCGAAATGCTCCGAAATTGGCATTGAAAGGAATTTACCGGATTTCTTTGCTTTGCATTTTATGGTGAAATAAATAATTACTTCATTTTTAGTCGCATTGCTAAAATAGACTGGTTCTTTTTCTATTTCTAAATCAAAAAATTCACTTGATTTTGCATACATTTTAGTCCATTCATTAAAACCTTTATAAGTTCCGCCATAAGGCAATCCTTCAGCTTGACTGTAAACTGCGCCTTCTTCTACTAAAGCCGAAATTGCTGTTAAGTTTCTGGTTTTAAAAAGTCCTTCAAAATATTGTGCGACAACTTTAAAATTATCAGTTTCCAGATTTTTCAAAATTTCCTCGTCTGACAATGTAACTTCTGAATCCCAAAAACCTATAATTTTACTTACCTGACCTTTCCCGTTTAATCTGGCAAAATCACGGCCTCCCATTACAAGTTTTCCTTTTGAGTCTAAAATCTTCCAGTCCCAACTTACATAATTGTCTTTTACAACTTTTTTACCTGAAGTTAATCCTGCATCCGGATATTTTTTATAAAACTCATTTATAACGTTATTTAGCGCAACCGCACCTTTGATAGATGCCGACGGATCTTCGAAAGTACTGTCGTCTAACCAAATCGTTTTTATCAATTTTAGTCGTGTATCGCTATTATGTTCTTGCCATACTTTTTCGTAAACTGCAATTGGATTTAATTTATCTTTCTTTTGAGCAAAAAGACCATTAAGCATAAAAAGAAAGCACACAAAGTAGATTTTTCTCATAAGTTTTTAAATTTAGTTAAAGCTTTTTAGATGTACAAAACCAAATTTACCATAAAAACCGCAAAGAATCACAACTCTCGCATAATTTAGCATCAATTCAAAATCAGGATTCCGAACCCAGCATTTTTACATTTTTTGCAACATTTTTATTCAAAAATAAATTTCTATCCTAAAACAGAAACTTCATCCGTATTTTTGAAAGTTGCTTTAATCTCATTTTCCCACTCAAAAATACTTTCAGCAGAAGCCCTATCTGCTTTATCAAAGTAAAAATGCTTTTGAATTTCCAATCCACAATAAGAAAAGATTCCAATATCAGATGTTAATGCAAGTGCTTTATCCATTCCCATTGCTTCGTATTCTGCATTCGATTTTCCATGCGAATTGATTATTATTGTTTTCTTTCCTGTTAACAATCCTTTTTGAACGCCCTGATCGTATCGATAAGCAAATCCGTAACTAAAAACACGATCAATAAAACCTTTCATAATCGCCGGCATTCCCGTCCACCAAATCGGATAAATAAAAATAAGCTGATCTGCCCAAGTTATAAAATCCTGTTCTGTTTTTACATCGTCTGCGACTTTGCCAATTCTTTGGCCGTGCATATCTTCCAGAGATAAAACCGGATTAAAATTAATTTCATTCAAATCCCGAACGATAACTTCTTCTCCTTTTTTTTCTAAACTTTCTACAACAGTTTGTTTGAAGAAATGGTTTAAACTTGCTGAATTTGGATGCGCATAAATAATTAAATTTTTCATGTTTTCTATTTTTAAAGATTGAACATGACAAATGTAGAATGCAAGTTTCGAGAAGAATTGTAAGAAAACGAAATCCGTTCTTTCAAAAAAAATCCCGTTATTAGTATAACGGGATTCCTTTTAAAAATTAATTTATTTTCTGCGATTAATAAGAAGTAGAAGTTGTCAAATCTTTCCAGGTTGCCAGATCTGTCTTTACAATTTCTATTTTACTATTTGCCATGTCGTAGGCATCTTGTCCTAAGAATAAATGAAGCGGAGGATTTTTCTCATTACTTATTTGAATCAAAGCATCAACCGCTTTTTCAGGATCTCCGGGTTGATTTCCGTTAATTTCATTTTGATGTGCTAAAACTGATTGACGAGCTTCTTCATAATCCGCGATTGGATTTTTAGGCAATCCCATAGAACCTTCTGATAAAAAACTGGTTCTAAAATATCCCGGATAAACCAAAGTCACATTTACACCAAAAGCTTTCGCTTCTGCCTGCAAACCTTCAGTCAAACCAGAAACTGCAAACTTTGTCGAACAATAAATTCCCCAACCCGGAAAACCTCCGTGATATCCACCAATTGATGAAATATTAAAGAAATGCCCTGATTTATTAGCTCTGAAATGTGGCATTGTATTTCGAATCACATTCAATAAACCAAATACATTTACATCAAAATTACGTCTTGATTCTTCATCTGAAAGTTCTTCCAAAGTTCCAATTTGTCCATAACCGGCGTTATTTACCACCACATCAATCGTTTTAAAATGATTGATTGTATTTTGAACTGCTTCCTGAACACTGCTTTCAGTCAAAATATCCATTGCAATAGGCAAAAAATGATCTGATGTTGCGCCAATTTCAGTAATTAAAGCGTTTACATCTCTAGAAGTTGCGGCAACTTTATATCCGTTTGCCAATAATTTTTTAACCAACGTTAATCCCAAACCTTTTGAAGCTCCTGTAACGAACCATACTTTATTTGTATCCATTTTAATAGTGTTTTAATTAGAATACAAAAGTAAGTCGCTAGTTGACCTTAGGGCTAACGAGATTCAAACCATAAATTACAAAAATCAAACAGTTCTAAATTGTCGTGGCGTAATTTGAATATTTTTCTTGAAGAAGTTATTGAAATGTGTTGGTTCTTCAAATCCCAGACTATATGCGATTTCTGAGATATTCCAATCGGTGTGTTTTAAAAGGATTTTTGCTTCTTGCAGAATACGTTCTGCAATAATTTCCGAAGTTGTTTTTTGCGTCGTTTCCTTCAAAGCTCTATTCAAATGATTGACATGAATCGTCAATTGATCTGCAAAATCTGCTGCCGAACGTAATCCAAAACGCTGTCTTGAATTTTCAATAGGAAACTGTCTTTCCAGTAATTCCAAGAACAAAGAAGATATTCTGCTTGAAGCATTAGAATGCTGAGTAACAGAAATATTAGCCGGCTGCATTTTCATGGCGCTATGAATCAAATCAAAAACTAAATTCCGCAATACATCATATTTATAGGTATAATCAGAATTTATTTCGGTAATCATTTGCTCAAAAATGCTTTTGATTCTTTTAACCTGTTCGTCATCAATAGCAAAAACAGGCGATCCGTTGGGTTTAAAAACCGGATATTCCTTTAAATTCCCAAACTGATGAAAAAAAGCTTCGGTAAATACACAAAAAAAGCCTGTTTGCTGTTCTTCTAATTGTTCCCAATTATACGGTATTTGTGGATTAGCAAAGAAAAGTGCTTGATTTTCAATCTCCACAACTTTATCAGCATAATGCACTTTGTTCTTCCCAATGATCAAACTTATCTTAAAATAATCTTTTCGGCTGTACGGAATAGGTTTTGCACTGCAACCCATAAATTCATCCAATACAAAAACATTAAAATGTCCGATTTCTTTTTTGAGATTATCGGGCATAAAAAGTGCTTTATTAAGATAAAAATCCTCAATACTTTCTAATTTTTCCATTTCACAAAGTTACAAAATTCAAACAATCTATTCTCCTTTAGAACTGCAAATATCGTTTTGGAATTTGAGGAATTTGGTTGGAGAAATATTCATGTAATATTTAAAGTCGTGTATCAATTGACTTTGATCATAATAACCACATTGTTCTACGACCGAAAGCCAATCTGTTTTAGAATCATTCAGAATATCTTTCTGAATAACTTCTACAGCTTTCAAAAATCTTTCGTAACGACTGATTTCTTTAATTGTATATCCAAAAAACTTCTTTTGATTCAATTGGATATTCCGTTCTGATTGATTGGTTTTTGAAGCAATTGCTTTTATCGGATTTAAATTCTCATCCTTAAAATCAGCCAAAAGTGTTGTTAAAGCATTTTGCTCTTTTAGGTAAGGTTTACAAAATTCTAAAATATAATCGACACGCTCTTTTGTATCTGATAAAAGATTAAGTTCTTCCCATAAAACCGAAAAACAATTTTCAGCCAGCAAAGCATCGGGGTGAATGGGTAAAGAATGCGTTAATAATGCATTTCCGAAGAATCTATAAAAAGCATCTTCTTTAAAATTGGCAACTAATATCTCTGAATTGGGTTCTAAAGTATAATCAAATGATTGTTTTATTGGTCCTAAAACAATGCATTTTTCGACTTCGAGGATCGTGTTTTTCTCTGATTTTAAAGATGATTTTGTTCCGAAGTTGAAAACCAAAATCGTCTGAAAACTGGGTAATAAAGTTTTCGTTACAGGAAATACCGTTTTGTTTTCGGCAAAATAAAAATGAGAAAAAACAGATTCAAATGCTGAAGGAACAGCAATTCTATGATTGTTATTTTCTTCAGCATTTTTCATACTATTTATATTTTAGAAGCTTTAAGAAACAAACTCAGCTTCAAACAAATTCGTTAAGTGCTTTACGATTTTAGCCTTTACTTCGTCTTCATCGACTTTTTCCACACCAAGTTCTACTTGCAAAGATGTAACGCCTTTTCCGCGAATTCCACACGGAATAATATTGTCAAAATAACCTAAATCTACGTTTACATTCAGCGCAAATCCGTGCATAGTTACCCAACGTGAAGCACGAACACCAAGAGCACAAATTTTACGCGCAAACGGAGTTCCAACATCCAGCCAAACGCCAGTTTCGCCATCACTACGTCCGCATTTTAAACCGTATTCTTCTAAAGTCAAAATAATAGCTTCTTCAAGAAAACGTAAATACTTATGAATATCGGTAAAGAAATTTTCTAAATCTAAAATCGGATAACCTACAATTTGTCCGGGTCCGTGATACGTAATATCTCCGCCACGATTGATCTTATAGAAAGTTGCACCTTTTGCTTCAAGCTGCTTTTCGTTTAATAATAAGTTCTCTAAATCACCGCTTTTCCCCAAAGTATAAACATGCGGATGTTCTACAAACAGTAAATAATTTGGCGTTGGTAAATCAAGTTCTTCTCTTCTGTTTTTGATTTTTAAGTCGACTATATCCTTAAAAAGTTCTTCCTGATATTCCCAGGTCGATTTATAATCTTTACTTCCTAAATCCTGAAGTTGAATTTTTTTGTTCATTTTAATTATTTTTCAAACTCAACTTCAAAGTTAAGTTTGTCAGGATTCTCCATATAATCCGTGAAAGGGTATTGAATTGTAATTGATTTTCGATCTTCGCTAAACAAAGCATTTGGGTTTGAAACTTTCTTGATTCGCTTAGGAAAATGGTACTTTATAATATAGTTTGACGAAGCAAAGATCATCTTAGACATATCTGCCGCGGAATCTTTTACTTTTTGAACTGCTTGTTTGTCTATTATTGCCTTACGCGTAAATTTCTTTCCGTCGTATGTATAGCTTAATTTACTTTTATTATCTCCGAAACCTGCTCCAAATGCTGCTGTAGGATTTGCGCCCGTTCCTTCTAATTTTTGAAGCGCAGATGTCGTTTGCAATATATCCTGTAATTCGTTTACGTTTTTAAAATCTGTAGAAAGCGTCATTAGAAACTCTTTTTGCTCTGCATTCATTTTAGTATTTACTACAAAATTTTCCAGTTTTTTAAGTTCCTTTTGAGTCTCCGGAGATAGTTTTGCAATACTGTCTTTTTTCTCTTCAAATATTTGTTTGAAGGTAAAAGTCGTATCAATATTTTTCTTAGCGTCTGCTCCCATTTGACTTCCTACTTGATCTCCGGCCATTGCCATTAACGAAGAACCATCCATATCAACAGAGAATTTACCGGTTCCATTGTCATTGATGTACATGTTTTCAGTAAACGTGCAACTTGTTAATGTTGCTAATAAAAAAGAAAAACTAAGAAGTTTATATAATTTCATATGGGTTAATTTTTATCAAAGATACGAAGACTATTTTTATTTATTTAATCGTTGATTTGTTTAATTGTTTATGTGAAAATTGCCCACGGATTCAACGGATTTAAACGGATTGAACGCGGGTTGTTTCATGATAATCTTTGTCAAAGTTTAAAACTTTGACAAAGATCGTCGCTTCAAAGAAAAATAAAAAATCCGCTTTAAATCCGTTTAAATCCGTTGAATCTGTGGCCAAAAAATTATTCTAAAACCACTTCTAAATTTGTCATTTCCGGATTTTGCAAACAATCCGAAAGTTTAAATTCTAAGGTTAATGCTTTTTTATCCGAACTAATAATTGCTTTTTCGTTTGAAACGGATTTTATTTTCTTTGGAAAATGATATTTTAAAGTGTAAGATTGCGTCAATTTTAAAGAAGTATATTTAGGATCTGCCGTTGCAAATTGATTTTTTGTTTTTTGAAGTTCCTCTTGATTTGTAACAGAAACCGATCGCTTAAAAACGGTTCCGTCAAAATGATATTCTACTTTATAATAATGATTTTCGGCGGTCAGTGCATAATTGTGTTTGATATCATTTGCATAATCTTCGGTTTTATACAAATCCGGAATTTCTGAAACTTTATTAAAGTTAAACGACATTACGGTTCTGAATTCTTTTTCGAAAGAACTGTTTTTTGTATGCACTTTTACATTCGAATATTTTTGAAATAATTGCTGTTCTATTGGCGTATATTTCACAAATGTCTCGTTGTACCTTTTAATATAATCCTCAAAAACATAGGTTGTATCTTTAAAAACATCTTCATGTGCGTATTGATCTCCCGCCAATTGCATATAACTGTTTTCATTTCGTAGTTGGACAACTTCAATGGTTCCGGTTCCGTCTGGATTGATTTGAATGGTTTCGGTAATTTGGCAACTTGAAAGGATAAGAAGAATTATTAAGGCTGATATGGATTTCATTTTTTCTAGAAGGTTCTTTTGAAAAGGTTCTGAGAAGCTAAGATACTGAGGTTTTTGTTTAGTTTCATGCATTTTTAACGCATTATTGTCAGGCTGAGCGAAGTCGAAGCCACTCCTGAAATTTTGCAATAAAAATCGTCAATCTTTGTCGAGCTACTCGTGTGGCTTCGACTTCGCTCAGCCTGACAATGCTTTACAAAACGATCTAAACCCACCAACTAAAAGCTCTTATAAAAACTAAAACTTCTAAAATAGCCCCGATAGAAGCGGTATCCTTTTTTGCTTTTTCGGCAAAAAAGATACAAGTGAATAGCGGGACAAAAGGACTTTGAAAACCAAAAATTTGTGCTTCAAAAAATCTAAAAACTGCATTCTGAAATCTACATTCTTTTCTTTATCTTTGCACACTTAAAAAAGAGCACAAAATGGCATTATCAGAACAAGAAATCATTAGAAGAGAGAAACTTCAAAACTTACGCAACTTAGGAATCAATCCTTACCCAGCTAATCTTTTTCCTGTAAATCATACTTCGAAGCAGATTAAGGAATCTTTTGAAGAAGGTAAGAAGGTGATCGTTGCCGGACGTTTGATGAGTATCAGAGATCAGGGAAAAGCTTGTTTTGCTGAATTGCAGGATAGCGAAGGGCGTATACAATTGTACGTGAATCGCGATGTTTTGTGTGAAGGTGATGATAAAACTTTGTACAACACGGTTTTTAAAAAATTAACTGATTTAGGTGACTTTGTTGGTATTGAAGGAGAATTGTTTACAACACAAGTTGGTGCAAAATGTATTCGTGTGAGCGGTTTTACTTTCTTGAGTAAAACACTTCGTCCGCTTCCTTTACCAAGAGTTGATACAGACGGAAACGTTCACGACGCTTTTACAGATGCTGAATTGCGTTACAGAATGCGTTATGTTGATTTAACGGTGAATCCACATGTTAAAGAAAACTTCATTAAGCGTACAAAATTGTTTACCGCTATGCGTAACTATTTTAACGATGCAGGTTATCTTGAGGTTGAAACTCCGGTTTTACAATCAATTGCTGGTGGAGCTTCGGCAAGACCTTTTATCACGCACCATAATTCGCTTGATATTCCGCTTTACATGCGTATTGCAAACGAATTGTATTTGAAAAGATTAATTGTTGGTGGTTTTGAAGGTGTTTATGAGTTTTCGAAAAACTTTAGAAATGAAGGTATGGACAGAACGCATAATCCTGAATTTACTGCAATGGAAATATATGTAGCCTACAAAGACTACAACTGGATGATGGAATTTGCTGAAGGTTTGCTTGAGCATTGTGCAATTGCTGTAAACGGAACTAGCGAAGTTACTTTTGGTGAACACCAAATTAACTTTAAAGCGCCTTATGCTCGCGTTACAATGACGGATTCTATCAAACATTTTACTGGTTTTGATATTTCAGGTAAAACTGAAGAAGAATTGTTTGAAGCTGCAAGAGGAATGGGAATCGACGTTGATAAAACAATGGGGAAAGGAAAATTAATTGATGAGATTTTTGGCGCTAAATGCGAAGGAAACTATATTCAGCCAACTTTCATTACTGATTATCCAAAAGAAATGTCTCCTCTTTGTAAAGAACACCGCGACAATCCGGATCTTACAGAGCGTTTTGAATTAATGGTTTGTGGTAAAGAAATTGCAAATGCTTATTCTGAATTGAACGATCCAATTGATCAACGTGAGCGTTTTGAAGATCAAATGCGTCTTTCTGAAAAAGGTGATGATGAAGCTAACGGAATCATCGATGAAGATTTCTTAAGAGCGCTTGAATACGGAATGCCTCCAACTTCTGGAATGGGAATTGGTATGGACCGTTTGATTATGTACTTAACAAATAATGCTTCAATTCAGGAAGTTTTATTGTTCCCACAAATGCGTCCGGAGAAAAAACAAGCTCAAATTGAATTGTCTGACGAAGAGAAATTTATCCTGGATTTATTGAAAGGAAATGAAAATAAAATGGATCTTCAGCAATTAAAAATTACTGCGAATTTAAGCGGTAAAAAATGGGATGCATCTATGAAAAATTTATCTAAACACGGTTTAACTAAAGTTGCCGTTGAAGGCGAGTTTAAATTTGTGGAATTGGTAGAGTAGTTTTAAAAAAAATCAAAATTTTAAATACCAAATTCCAAAATTGGAATTCATAATATATTTAAAGAAAGGAATTCATAATAGAATTCCTTTCTTATTTTAAAAAGATAACAACAAAACATTAAAAGGATTGAGTACATTACTTATTATTACAATTTTAATATCATTTATCTGTTATCAAATTTACTTTGAAAAAGTTATTACAAAAAAGGTTCCTATACAGAGAAAAGAAAAAATATTTAAATTATTAAGCACTAAATTTGAGGGATTAAAAGAAAATCATCTTGGTTTTTTTGAATTTACCTTAAACAATAAAAATATTTTATTTGATTATAAAGCTATTAGACATAAAAATGGTTTTTCAAATATCTTAAAGATATATTTAGATATCTCAACAATAGAAGAAGAAATTAAACAGCTATGTAAAATTCATTTTTATTGTATAAAGATTGACAATAAAGATTGGATAGAAATGCCTGTCGAAGTATTCTTTGACTCACTAAATAATCTAGTTAAATATTCAAGCAAAACTGTTGATCGAATAATTTCAGAAACCGAAATTTATATTTCAGAGAAAAGAAGAGAACGAGACACAAAATAACTTGTCAAAGATATTCCATCGGAATATATCATCGGTAGAAAATAAAATATTGTTTTGCATTGTGTCCCGTAAGGACACCTGTTTTTTACGGAAATGAAACATTTTCATCATTGATCAAACGTTCCTACGGAACGTACAATCGTAATTCTAATTTTATTCTACCGAGCAAACATTCCTATGGAATGATTTTTTTTATATAATCCGACAGGTTTTTAAACCTGTCGGATTTTTTATTTAAATTTAACCACATAGAAATGCCTATGTCAAAAATTAAAAATTACTTACTTTATACCATATTTATTGTATTCACAGTACTTGGTTCATATTTACTAATCGATTCATTTATAAATCCAGAATTAGAGTTTTCTGAGGATGTTGTACTCAAAAACAGAATTAAATATATCAATGGTATTCTTTTCTTTGGTGGATTAGGCTATATCTATTATCTCATAAAAGAAAGGAAAATTGACACAAATCAGAATACGTTTAAAACGAATATTACCATGTTTTTTGGCTGTTTAATATTTGTCCTAAATTGTTTATTCATAATTCTACATCCCGAAACATTTAAAAAAGGAACCAAATTAACACAAATGATTATTGGCTATAGTGGAGTATTATTTTTTGGCGCTGGTTTACTTATGTCAGTTTATAGATTAATAAAAAATCTCTCTAAGACAAATTAATAAAACGGATCAAAAACCGAGAGATTCATATTTTAAAAGGAATACTTCTCTAACTTCTTTCCATCAATATCCAAAACCTTTGCACTTTCTCTTGAAGCGTCTTCTTTGACAACTTCCTGAACCGATGGATTTGACGGATATTTTCCGTTTTTAAGTTTTAAAAGGTGAAATTTCCCTCCACTTACGACTATTAGATCATAGAATTTTTCAGATACTGAAGTGGTTACATAAATAGGAAAATCAGTTACGGTAAATTTATTGATTAAACTTCCGTCATTATTTAAGATATATCCTGAACAACCACCGCTTCCGCAAAAATAAGCATTCGAGAAACCTACAAAATACTCGTCTTTTTTGTCATTGTTTAAATCGAAAGCACTGTAATAAAAAAATCGATCGTCTTTGGTCAATGCCGGTAAATCCGCTTTTAGTAAAACCAGGAGCTGTTTTCTAATTAATTGTACAGCTTTATCATCTTTTGCAGGAGCGTCGCTTATATCTGCACTACCCGTTGCAGTCTTTGTCAATGTATCATTTGCAACTGCTTCAACAACATTTTCTTTTTCTGTTTTTTCTTTATTTTGACATGATATCATTCCTAAAATCACAAATGCCATTAAAATTTTTCTTTTCATAATTTCTCTTTTTTTAAATTCTTATGATTATGTTTCTAAACCAATAAAGCGGCTTTATTCTCAATATCATTTTGCGCCAATAATGACTTTATATTATTGAAAGTTACTAAAGCAATCTGCGTTAAAGCTTCATTAGTAAAAAAGGCCTGATGCGCCGTTACCAAAACATTTGGAAAACTCATTAAACGCTGAATCGCATCGTCCTGAATAATATCTGCCGAAAGATCTCTGAAAAATAATTTCTCTTCTTGTTCGTAAACATCGATTCCCAAGTATCCAATTTTCCCTTCTTTAAGACCTTCAATAACCGAAGCTGTTTCTATTAATCCGCCTCGACTTGTATTGATAATCATTACGCTGTCTTTCATCTCATCGATAGACTTGTTATTAATAATATGTTTGGTTTGCTCATTTAGCGGACAATGAAGCGAAATGATATCACTCGATTTGAAGATTTCTTCGAGAGAAACGAATTGTACTCCGTCTTTTTCCATTTCGGCATTTGTAACAATATCATACGCCAGAACTTTACATCCAAAACCTAAAGCGATTTTTGCAAAAGCTTTTCCAATATTTCCCGTTCCGATGATTCCAATTGTTTTTCCGAATAAATCAAAACCTAATAATCCGTTTAAAGAAAAATTTTGTTCACGAACTCTATTATAAGCTTTATGTGTTTTTCTATTTAAAGTCAAAATCATGGCAATTGCATGCTCTGCAACTGCTTGCGGCGAATATGCAGGAACTCGGCAAACTTTTAAATTATATTTTTTTGCAGCCTCTAAATCGACATTATTGAAACCTGCACAACGTAAAGCAATAATTTTCACTCCCTTTTCTGCTAACTGTCTTATAACGGATTCATTTACGATATCATTTACAAAAACACATACAATTGAAGCGTTTTCAATCAAAATAACAGTCTGAGGATTTAATTGGGTTTCAAAAAAATCCAACTCAAAACCAAAGTCTGTATTGTATTTATTAAAGAAAGCTTTATCATAAGGCTGCGTCGAAAAAAAGGCGATTTTATTACTATTTGATGTAGTCGTTAAACTCATGATCTCTGTTTTTTTGATTCTTAAATTATGGTTTTACTAAGTTAAGTAATTAAATCTGAAGTAAATTTCTGATCATAAAAAAAGAGCTTCTCTCAAAGCTCTTTTGTCAAAATAGTTTTTTTATTCTCTAAATTTTAAATGATCTGTACTAAAAAGCAACCCAATTCCGCTGTAAGGATCTCTTTTTAAATCATAAAAGTTATTTGCTCCAGCCAAATCATGATACAAATCAATCATTATTGAAGATTCCTGAAATCCATCAATTGTATGTTTTATAATAGTATCAGATAAACAAGTTAGCTCTTTTGTAGTATTTGTAATTCCGATGTTATTTCCAGTTTCCCAATCCCAAATAGTCCAATCCCAATTGTGTGTTTTTTGAACAGCATCCATCCATAAATAAGAAAGATTGTTGATTTTAATTTTCCCTAATTCCTTTTCTTTCCAATATTCAACACTTTCGATTATCGCTTTTATTGTATTCTCTGTTTGATCGTAAACAAAATCAGGATTTGAAATCTGAATAGTTTTTATAGCATCAGCAATTTTAGTGTTGATAGTTTTTAATTCCTTTTCGTTGGGCTTTCTTAAAAAAGCAAATTCAATGTCTTGTCGGTCAAAAGCAATTCCAGGTGATTTCACCAACATTTCTGCAGGAATACATTTTGCATTAGAATATTCGTTAAGAAACTCTTCTCTCGGATCAAAAGAAAAATTCTCATCAGCATAAAAACCGGAAACATATCTTTGCTCAATTTCCTTAACGATTTGATACGTTTCAAAATTTATATCTTCTTTTATTTCGTCTTCGGTTTCAAACCTGCAAAAATAATCCGGTTGCAACATCCAATACAAACAAAGAGCGGTTCCTTTATCAAGATGTTTTTGTTTGATTATCCATTCAAAAGGTTCAATTCCGTCATCATAATTCCAATTTTGTACAAACTGATGCAATTCGGGAGCGGTTAATTTTTGATAAGACATCTCGCTATTTACAGCTTTTAGAACTCGATTTTTACTCTTTTTATTAAATAATTCTTCCATTTCTATATTTTACAAATCCAATATTCTCCTACAAATTTAAAAACCTATTTTTATAAATACATCATTAAATACAAACACTTCTTAAAAATCTCAATATCAGACAAATCGCTATTTTATATTTTTAATTTTGTTAAATAATCTATAATTCTGATACTCAGATTAAACCTATTGAATCTGATAAAGTCTAAATGGTATAACAATTAAAAAACTTACATCATGAAAAAATTATTCATCGCAGCTTTGTTATTCATCGGAGTAGCTAGTTTTGCACAAGAAGCGGATCAAAAACCACCTCGCGAACAAAGAGAAAGATTGACTCCGGAACAACGTAGTGACAAACAATTAAAAAAACTTACTTCTGAATTAAACTTAGATGCAAATCAACAAGCACAAGTAAAGCAACTTCTAGCCGACAGAAATGCTAAAGCTGAAAAATTTAAAGAAACCCGTAAAGCAAAAAAAGACAGCGATGTAAAACCAACTGCAGCTGAAAAAGAAGCTTTCAAAAAAGAAGTAATAGCCGAAAGAGATGCAAATGATGCTAAAATGAAATCTATCTTAAATGCAGACCAATACACAAAATGGAAAGCAATTCAGGAAGAGAATAAAGACAAAGCGAGAGAGAAAATGAAAGAATACAAAAAAGAGAATAACTAATTATAGTTTACAAAAAGAGGCTTTGATAGCCTCTTTTTTATTTTTGAAAAGTTTTATGCTTTCCTTATTACTTTCTGTTAATTAAAAGATAAATCCGACAATTCGATTAAACTTAATAAAATCATGGCAGTCTAATTGCTATAAACCTTTTAAAAAAACGAATTATGAAAAAATTATTTATCGCAGCTTTATTATTCGTTGGAGTAATAAGTTTTGCACAAGACATCAATCAGAAAACGACACGTGATCAACGAGAAAAATTAACTCCGGAACAACGTAATGAAAAACATTTACAAAAGTTAACTTCTGAATTGAATTTAGATAAAAAACAACAGGAACAAGTAAAACAGTTACTGGCAGAAAGAAGTGCCAAAGTCGAAAAGTTTAGAGATGGTAAAAAAGACAGCAAAACAAAACCTACTGAGGCAGAAAGAGAAGCTTTTAAAAAACAAATGGATACTGAAAAAGCAGCAAACGATGCTAAAATGAAATCAATTCTAAACACCGATCAGTACACAAAATGGACTGCTCTTAAAAAAGAGCACGATCGCAAAGGCGATCATAAAGGCAGAAGAGACATGAAATCTCCACAAGAACGCGATCAGGCACATTTGCAAAAATTGACTACAGATCTAAATTTAAATACAGATCAGCAAAAACAAGTTAGCGAGCTTTTGTCTGACAGAAGTACCAAAATGGCAATGCTTAAAAAGAGCCGAAGAGACAATGCAACACCACCAACTGATGCTGAGAAAAAAGCCATGAAAAAACAAATGGAAGAAGATCACAAAGCAACAGATGCAAAAATGAAATCTATTTTGAATGCTGATCAATATAAAAAATGGACAGCAATTCAAAAAGAACGTAAAGACAAAATGAAAGAACACAGAAAAGATAAAATGTAATTGAGTTCAAACAAAAAAGAGGCTTTAAAAAGCCTCTTTTTTGTTATACATTCCTATTTTGGATTAAGAATTAAATCAATTCTTTTGATACAATCTTCATAATGGTATTTTGTTTCTGTGTTTACGGGTCTTGCTTTTGCTGCTAAAAGTGTGCTTCGTAATGCCGTTAATTCACCTCGAACTAAAGCTCTAAGATCAGATTGTACCACATTATAATAGGTCGTTGATTTATCTGTTGGTTTAATTTCCTCGATCATCAAAGTTCCCATTCTGTCAATATAACCTCGTTGTAAGTTTCTTCTATATATTGTCACATTAGCTGGAGTTACTGCTTCTTTCCAGATTCCTTTTCTGGTATCTTTCAGTAAATCTAAAGCTTTGTAAGTATCAGCGCCAAGAATTTCATTATCCATTAATCTACCAATTCGGGAGATACTCAATAAATTATTTAAGTGACGTACTTGTAAACTTCTAAACTTTTCTGAATAACCTGCAGAATTTGTATTTTTTAAAGTATTTACATTTACAATCCAGGTTGGCGAAGCAAAAGCATTTGTTTGAAGCCAATTCATCGCTTCGATTTGTTTTGCTTTCGGCACAACTTCATAAACATTTCCGGGCTGATTTGGTTTTTTAGTATTTTCATAAACACCGCCAACATTCGTCACAACATGACCAACATATCTGCTCCAAACGTCCAGCATTTCTTTATATAATTCGTCTAAATCTTCATAATTATTGGTCACATTACTCGTCCATTCGCTTAAATGTCCTGCAACATATTCCAGATTTTTAAGTCCGTATGAACTTGCTTTCATCGAATTGTTTCCAATATCTTCTGTTTGAGAAGTTGGATCAAAAGAACTGCCCTGATCTCCAAATTTATAAATTGGATTTCCTGCTTTTTCCAAAATCCATTTGTCTAAAGTTACTTCTTCAGCTTCAGGAGATTTTGCATTTGGAATCACTCTGTATCCCCAATTTAATGCATAATGATCGTAAGCTCCCATTTTGCGAATAAAACGAATATTTTTATCTCCGGGTTGTGCAATATAATTAAAACGGGCATAATCCATTATACTTGCCGAGATTCCGTTTTGTTGTGTAAAATCACCATTTCTGTAACTCTCAACATCATATGCACAACTTGCACCCATATTATGCGGAAACCCTAAAGCATGACCAACTTCGTGAGCAATAACCATTCGCATCATTTCGCCCATTTCTTCATCACTGGTTTGTAATGTTCGCGCTGAAGGATTTGCTGCTCCGGTTTCTAATAAATATCTGTTTCTGTAAGAACGCAAATGATTGTGATACCAAATCACATCGCTTTCGATAATTTCTCCCGTTCTTGGATCTGAAACACTTGGTCCAACTGCATTTCGCGTCGTACTTGCTACATAACGAATAACCGAATAACGCACATCTTCAGGACTAAAATCAGGATCTTCCTCTTTTGTTGGAGCATCTTTTGCAATAATCGCATTTTTAAAACCTGCCGTTTCAAACGGTTTTTGCCATTCTTCTATTCCTTGTTTTATGTATTTTTTTAATTTTTCCGGCGTTGCAGGATCTAAGTAATACACAATTGGTTTTATTGGTTCAACCAATTCTCCTCTGTTGTATGCTTCAGGATCTTTTGGCTCTAATCTCCAACGTCTGATATATGTTTTAAGATCTGATTTTAATTCATTGCTTCCGTAATCGTACTGACTTACTGTAAACCAACCCACACGCGGATCTGCCAATCTAGGTTTCATTGGTACTTCCGGTAATAAAATCATCGATTGATTCATTTGAATACTTATCGATTCTGTTTCTTCCAGCGTTGAAGGTTTTGAAGCATTATAAGTCATATCCTGAATTACTTCAATATTCATCGGAAAACTTTTAATCTTATTGATAAAGCTTCGCGAATCGTCAAGTCCTTTTACTTTGTAAGTATCACGCATTTCTGCTGATATTCCGGTAATTGCCTTAACATCTGTGCTGTAAAATTTAGTTACATCAATAACCGTATTTGCAGAATCTTTACTGAAAGCTACAATATCAAATGCAAATAATGTAGGCTCATAATTATTTGATTTTACCGAAATACTAATAGGTAAAGTATCATTTGCAACCGCATTATAGGATTTTGATTTGATAAGGATTTTATCCTGAAAACGCTGCCAAACGATCAATTGTTCATTAGTTTCAGAACCGGCATTTACATATCCTCCGCCTAAATTAGCAGGCAATTTCGAAAGTCTGCTTACCAAAAGCATATCTTTATTTAAGTACTTATTCGGGATTTCAAAGTAGTATTTTTTATCGACCTTGTGCACTTTAAAAAGTCCGTCATCAGAAACAGCGTCTTTAGTAATTACTTTACTGTATTCTTTAATTGTCGATTCTGGCTTTTTTTCTGGAGGTGCAACTACAGGATCGCCTTTTTTTGATTCCTTTTTGTTCGATTGGGCAAACTGATTATTAGAAAATAGCATGAAAAATGCCATTGTAATAAAAATGCAAAATTTATTCACTTATTGGTAGGTTTAGTGGTTATTCGATAAACAAAAATAATTTTTATTCTACTTATAAAAAAACAAACTCACTTCTTAACATTTTATTAACAAGTATAATCGAAATTAAAATCATAAAAAAAGGTTCAGTTTTTATAAAAAACTGAACCTTAAATTGAAAATATTTTTTGTTTTCTAAGATTTAAAAAGTCTTTGAAACCTTATCAATTGCATTAATTGTAAAATCTAAATCCTCATATGTTAATGCATCAGTAATAAACCATGTTTCATAAGCCGATGGCGCAATATAAACTCCTTCGTTTAATAAACCGTGAAAGAATTTCTTGAACGTTTCATTATCACCTTTTGCTGCTGTTTGAAAATCAACAACCGGATTTGCATCAAAATGAACAGAAATCATTGAACCTACTCTATTGATTGTAAAAACAACATTATTAGCTTTTAAAACTCTGTCAATTCCTGCTTCTAAATAAGCTGTTTTTTCGTCTAAACGATCAAAAATTGCACGATCATTATCAAGAGATTGCAACATTGCTAATCCTGCCGCCATTGCTAACGGGTTTCCAGACAATGTTCCGGCTTGATAAACTGGTCCAAGTGGTGCAAGATAATTCATAATTTCGGCACGTGCAGCAAAAGCACCAACCGGCAAACCTCCACCAATTACTTTTCCGAAAGTAACAATATCAGCATTGATGTTAAACAATTCCTGAACTCCACCGCGAGCCAAACGGAAACCTGTCATTACCTCATCAAAAATCAGTAAAATTCCGTTTGCAGTACACAAATCTCTTAAACCTTGTAAGAAATCTTTTTGAGGCGGAATACATCCCATATTTCCTGCAACTGGTTCGATGATTATTGCTGCGATTTCGTTTTTGTTAGCTTCAATTAAAGTTTTTACATTCTCTAAATCATTGTATTTTGCCAACAAAGTATCTTTTGCAGTTCCTTCTGTAACTCCCGGGCTATTTGGAGATCCAAAAGTTACAGCTCCACTTCCCGCCTGAATCAAAAACGAATCAGAATGTCCGTGATAACAACCTGCAAATTTTATAATTTTATCTCTTTTTGTAAATCCGCGAGCCAGACGAATCGCACTCATACAAGCTTCTGTACCTGAATTTACAAATCTTATCTTATCAATATTCGGAACCATAGAAACCGCCAAAGCAGCAATTTCAGTTTCTAATTCTGTTGGCATTCCAAATGAAGTTCCCAATTTTGCTTTCTCAATTACGGCATCAACAACTGGCTGATACGCATGCCCTAAAACCATTGGTCCCCAGGAATTGATGTAATCAATTAATTTATTTCCATCTTCGTCATATAAATAAGCACCTTTGGCACTTTTTACAAAAATAGGAGTTCCTCCAACCGCTTTAAAGGCTCTTACTGGCGAATTTACTCCTCCCGGAATTACTTTTTCTGCTTCAGCAAAAAGCTGACTACTTCTTTTATATATCATTTTTTATTTTAGTTTTTTGAGTTCAGGTTTTAGATTTAATTAGAAAATTAAACGTTGATCTAATATAAACTCATTAAAATATTTTTGTTCTATTTGATCTTCTTCACTAAGTTCTTTCATTTTTTTATTAGACATTCCAATCGGAGAATAAAATAACCATTTCCAGGTTGGACGATGTTTTATAAAAAAATGCCTTTCGGCAAATTCATCATGAATATAAACTCCACAAAAAACTCTAATACTTAGAATTATTGCAAAAGTAAAGATTCCAACTGTGACATTCTTTTTCATAGACAATTTTGTAGCAATTTTATAATTAACAATTAATAATGAACAATTGACAATTATTTTACCCTCAACTTCTGTCCAATAGAAAGCGCATTATCAGATAGATTATTTTTCTGCTTTAAATCATCAACCAATAAGTTGAATTTTTTTGAAATCGAATATAAAGTATCTCCTTTTTGAACTTCATACAAATTAGGATCGTTGGAATTTACATTCGAATTTGAATTTGAAGGATTTTTTGCGGGCGGAGTTGTTTTCTCAAATGGTTTGTAATTTTTCCCCGTAATCTGACAATCATATTGATGCAGATTATATCTTTCTATATAACTGATTAATTTATCCGGATAATTAGGATCTGTTGCATAACCACAGGCTCTTAATCCTTTTGCCCAAGCTTTGTAATCGTCTTTTTCATAGGTAAATAAGCTTGCGTATCTTTTTTTCCCAACCAAAAACAAGGCGTGATCTCTATAAGATTCTGAAGCTTCGGTATATTTCCTGAAACATTCCTGAGCCGAATCATCATCATGACGAACGCTTTCGCCCAACCAATCATTATGACATTTTATTCCAAAGTGATTGTTTGCATCTAAAGCTAAATCTCCTTTTCCTGCACCGGATTCCAGAATTCCCTGCGCCAAAATGATACTTGCAGGAATACCATATTTCTGCATATTTCCCATTGCAATATCTTTAAATTGCAAAATATAATTATTGATTAATTCACTGGTAACAACCGTTTTAGAAGTAGATTGAATAACCTCGGTTGTATTATTTGTAGAAGGATAATTTTTGCCTATTGGCTTTACCGGAGCTTGTTTTTTGGTAGTTGCCACTCTTGGCCTCTGAACCGCAGCCGCTTTTTTAGTCGTTGCAATAGTAGGTTTACTCGACGAACAACTTACTAAAGTAGCCAGAATTAAGAATGTTATTATTTTTTTAACCATTGCATATAAGTATTGGTAATTTTTTCTGCTTCAATTTTATATTCATTCCATCAATTCCCTGCAATCCGCCGGTATGAATGAGTAATATTTTTGAACCCGCAGGAAAATAGTTTTTATGTATTAAATCTATAACGCCAAAAACCATCTTTCCTGTATAAATTGGATCTAAAGGCACTTTATTTTCTTCAAAAAAAGCATTGATAAATTCAATTAATTCTAAATTTATCTTCCCATAACCTCCAAAATGATAGTCAGAAATTAAATTCCAGTTATCTTTTTTTGCAAAAATACGAATTTCATCTGTTAAAAAGTCACCTTTTAACGCCGGAAACCCTAAAACTTTCTGATGCGACAACGCACTATTAATCAATCCGGATATGGTTCCGCCAGTTCCAACAGCGCAGCAAACGTAATCAAAAACTGCATCTTTTTCCGTTAGAATTTCCTCGCAGCCTTTTACCGCCAACTCATTTGTTCCGCCTTCGGGCACTAAATAAAAATCTCCGAATTTCTCTTTTAATTTTTCTATAAACGAAGTTTCACTTTTATGTCGGTAATCTTCGCGGGTTACAAATTCAAATTGCATTCCGTTTTCCTGAGCAAATTTCAAGGTTGGATTTTCTTCGATTTTATCAAAGATTTCTTCTCCACGAATAATTCCTATTGTTTTAAAACCCTGCTCTTTTCCTGCATATGCAACCGCTGCAATATGATTCGAAAAAGCACCGCCAAAAGTTAACAAAGTCGTTTTGTTTTCGGCTTTAGCCTGAAGTAAATTATATTTGAGTTTTCTGAATTTATTTCCCGAAACAAAAGGATGAATCAAGTCTTCTCTTTTAATTGTCAGAGAAATATTGTTCTCAAAAACAGTATGAATTTCCTGGTTCAAAATTTATTTTTCTTTTAAAGTTATGTAATTTAAAAAACCGAAAAAAGATCGGTTTTTCAAATAATCAGTATCATTTTCATTCGCATAAGCTTCTCTTTCAAAACTTATATTTCGGTACGCCAAATCTTTGTTTTTATATTGAATCAACCTTATTATATATTCTAAAACATAAAAAATATAAAAAGGAAGAATCAGCAATTCTAATTGTTGTCTGAGATGAATTTTTTCGTGATTTACAAAAACGGGATTTTCTTTGTCCTGATTGTATTTTAAAAATACAAACGGAAACACAGCCATTCCGCGATATCCTTTCGGAATTAAATATTTAGCAACAATCAGAAACATTAGCTGTAAAATTTATAAATTTGTAGATAAAAAATGTTCGATTTCGCTAAAATCATAATCATCTTACTAAATTTGATTTTAATAAAATAAGAACAAGAATCCAAAGCAGATTTATGAAAGAGCAAAGTAATGAAAATAAACTAATCGAAGGCGAAGATTTTTACTATACGCCCGAAGGTTATAAATGCTTTACTGAAAAACACCATCTAAAACGTGGTTATTGCTGCAAAAGTGGCTGCCGTCATTGTCCGTACGGATTTGATAAAAACACAGGTCAAATTAGAAAAAAGTCTAATTAGAAAATGTGTCAATTTGATAATGAGATAATTAAAAAAAACAGATTAAGAATCAAAAATCTAAAATCACCAATCTAAAATATTTATATGGATATTCTCTTGCGAAAATTTAGGATTACGATCCACAAATCCTATCACAGGTCGGATATTCGTTATCCCTAGCTTTTTTAATTAGAAAATGTGTCAATGTGCCAATGAGTCAATTTTAAAATTATCTCAATTAGAAAATGTGCCAATTTGATAATTAGATAATTAATTTTTGACCTAATTTGCATTGACAGGTATTTCGCTCCTTTGGAGCTTTTACAAGCTGATCGTGTTGTTTTCTATAAATATTGCGCCTTTCCAAGGCTTAAATAAATCCGTTAGGATTGCAATATTTATAGCATAAGAATTTGGCGATTAGAATTTAAGCCTCAGCGGGGCGACATAATTTAATTTAAAAAAACAAAAAATTAATCTGTTGTTAATCTTGCTAAATTATCTTAGCGACTTAGTCCCGATGCTTCGGGATAGCAACTAAGCACCTTAAAAAAAAATGATTTTTCAAGAAGAAATAAAACAAGGAATTCCATCTATATTACCTCCAAAAAAGGATTACGATTTAGCCATTAATCATGCGCCAAAACGAAAAGAAATCCTTTCGGCAGAAGAAAAAAAACTGGCGCTTAAAAATGCATTACGTTATTTTGAAGCTAAACATCACGCTGAATTAATCGTCGAATTCTCTGAAGAATTAGAAAAATACGGTCGTATATATATGTATCGCCTTCGTCCTGATTACAGAATGTACGCAAGACCAATTGACGAATATCCGGGAAAATCATTACAGGCAAAAGCAATTATGCACATGATTCAGAACAATCTGGATTATGCTGTGGCGCAACATCCGCACGAGTTAATTACGTATGGCGGTAACGGAGCTGTTTTTCAGAACTGGGCACAATATTTATTAACGATGCAATATTTGTCTGAAATGACAGATGAGCAAACCTTGACGATGTATTCAGGACATCCAATGGGATTATTTCCTTCGCATTCTGAAGCGCCAAGAGTTGTGGTTACAAACGGAATGGTGATCCCAAATTATTCTAAACCGGACGATTGGGAAAAAATGAATGCTTTGGGCGTTTCACAATACGGACAAATGACAGCTGGAAGTTATATGTACATTGGTCCACAAGGAATTGTACACGGAACTACGATTACGGTTTTGAATGGTTTCAGAAAAATAAAACTAAATCCTGAAGGAAATTTATTTGTAACATCGGGACTTGGCGGAATGTCCGGTGCACAACCAAAAGCCGGAAATATTGCAGGTTGTATTACGGTCTGCGCCGAAGTAAATCCTAAAATCACCAAAATTCGTCACGAACAAGGATGGATTAATGAAATTGTAACTTCGACAGAAGAATTGGTCAAAAGAGTCACTTTGGCGAAAGCCAATAAAGAAGTGGTTTCGATTGCTTATTTAGGAAATGTGGTTGATGTTTGGGAATGTTTCGACAAAGAAAATATCAAAATTGATTTGGGTTCTGACCAGACTTCGCTTCACAATCCTTGGGCGGGAGGTTATTATCCAGTCGGAATTTCTTTTGAAGAAGCAAACGAAATGATGGCAAACAATCCTGAATTATTCAAAGAAAAAGTACAGGAATCTTTACGTCGTCAAGCGAAAGCAATAAACAAACATACCGCAAAAGGAACTTACTTTTTTGATTACGGAAATGCCTTTTTACTAGAAGCTTCGCGTGCCGGCGCCGATGTAATGGCAGAAAATAATATCGATTTCAGATATCCAAGTTACGTTCAGGATATTATGGGACCAATGTGTTTTGATTACGGTTTTGGCCCTTTTAGATGGGTTTGTACCTCAGGAAAACCAGAAGATTTACAAAAAACTGATACAATTGCAAGTCAGGTTTTAGAAGAATTGGCTAAAACTTCTCCAAATGAAATTCAGCAGCAAATGCAGGATAACATCAAATGGATCAAAGGTGCACAGGAAAATAAATTGGTTGTAGGTTCTCAAGCCAGAATCTTATATGCTGATGCCGAAGGTCGTATTAAAATTGCTGAAGCTTTTAACCAAGCGATTGCAAAAGGCGAAATTGGAACTGTTGTTTTAGGACGCGATCATCATGATGTTTCTGGAACGGATTCTCCTTACAGAGAGACTTCTAACATCTATGACGGTTCTCGTTTTACGGCAGATATGGCGATTCAAAACGTGATTGGAGACAGCTTTAGAGGTGCAACCTGGGTATCGATTCATAATGGCGGCGGAGTTGGCTGGGGAGAGGTTATAAATGGCGGATTTGGTATGGTTCTTGATGGTTCTAAAGAGGCTTCAAAACGTTTAGCATCAATGCTTTTCTGGGATGTTAATAACGGAATTTCAAGAAGAAGTTGGGCGAGAAATGATGAAGCAATTTTTGCTATAAAAAGAGCGATGGAAGTTCAGCCTTTATTAAAAGTAACATTGCCTAATATCGTAGATGAAAATCTATTTTAAATAGAAGTGTCATTCTGAGCGAAGTCAAAAACTAACGAAAAAAGGGCTTCGACTACGCTCAGCCTGACAAAAAGATGAGAACATTAAATTTTTAAACATATGAAAACATTCAAATTAGTACCCGTTTTTTTGCTCTTAATACTAGCTTCATGTAGTACGGTTAGTGTTTATTCTGATTATGATAAAAACGTAGATTTTGCGCCTTATAAAACTTATGCTTTTTTTAAGCCGGGAATTGATAAGGTCGAAATATCTGATTTGGATAAAAGACGAATTCTACGTGCCATTGATGATCAAATGCAAGCCAAAGGTTTTACCAAAAGTGAAAACCCAGATTTATTAGTGAACATTTTTACTAAATCAAGAGAACAAGTTAACGTAAACCAATTTAGCGCTGGCTGGGGTTATGGTTGGGGTTGGGGATGGAATCCTTATATGATGTATGGAGGAAACCAGACTACAGTATCAACTTCTACAGAAGGAACCCTATACATTGACTTAATTGATGCCAAAAAGAAAGAAATGATCTGGCAAGGCGAAGGCGTAGGAACTCTGACTAAAAATGTTGACAAAAAAGATGCAAGAGTAAATGAAATTGTGAGCAAAGTTTTGGCGCAATATCCGCCAGTTAAAAAATAATTAATACATTTGCCATTCAATTATTTGAAATGAAAAACTTAAATAACATTATTATCTCTATTACTATTATTGCAATTCAGCAATAATGGCGAGGTATTATATAAATAAGTAAACAAAATACAATTTATAAAACCTCCCAAATCGGGAGGTTTTTTTATTTAGCGAATATTAAAGTCGCCACGAATTTCACGAATTAACGCGAATTATTCTTTTCCATCGTTAAGAAAAAAATTAGAGAAAATTTGTGCAATTCGTGGCAAAAAAAACAACAAACATCACATTTTAACTACAGATTAAAAATCATTTGAAATCATTTAATCTGTGGCAAAAAACAATTTAAACATTATGAATCTATTTAACGAAGTACTTGCTGCCCAAAAGCAATTAGAAAATGTAGTTGCTGCTACTCCACTCACGCAAAATCTGAATCTTTCAGAAGAATTTGAATCTACTATTTTATTAAAAAGAGAAGATTTACAAATTGTGCGGTCGTACAAAATCAGAGGCGCTTACAACAAGATTTCTTCGTTAAATGATACCGAAAAAGCAACCGGAATTGTTTGTGCAAGTGCCGGAAATCATGCACAAGGTGTTGCTTATTCCTGTCATCTTTTGCAAATACAAGGCAAAATCTATATGCCAAAAACAACTCCAAAGCAAAAAGTAAAACAAGTACAATTATTCGGAAAATCGTTTGTTGAAATTGTGCTTACCGGAGATACTTTTGATGATGCTTATGCTTCGGCTACAGCCGATGCCATTAAAAATCATAAAATCTTTATCCATCCTTTTGATGATGAAAAAGTCATTGCAGGTCAAGGAACCGTTGGATTAGAAATTCTTGAAAGCTATAAAGAACCAATTGATTACGTTTTTGTTCCGATTGGCGGCGGAGGATTAGCTTCGGGTTTATCCGAAGTTTTTAAACATTTAAGTCCACATACTAAAATTATTGGCGTGGAGCCAAAAGGAGCGCCTTCGATGAAAACTTCGATTGAAGAAAACAAAAACACCGCTCTAACCACAATCGATAAATTTGTAGATGGCGCAGCGGTGAAACAAGTTGGCGATAAAACTTTTGAAATCTGTCGCTATAATTTAGAAGACATCATCTTGGTTCCCGAAGGAAAAGTTTGTACCACAATTTTACGTTTATACAATGAAGAAGCAATGGTTGTAGAACCTGCGGGCGCATTAACAATTGCAGCTTTAGACTTTTATAAAGAGAAAATAAAAGGAAAAACAGTCGTTTGCGTCGTAAGCGGAAGTAATAATGACATCGAAAGAACTGCCGAAATAAAAGAGCGTTCTTTATTGTATGAAGGTTTAATGCATTATTTTATGATTCAGTTTCCACAGCGTCCGGGAGCTTTAAAAGAGTTTGTAAACAATATTTTAGGTCCTGATGATGATATAACTTATTTTCAATTTGCTAAGAAAAACAGCCGCGAAGTAGGTTCTGTAGTTGTGGGATTAGAATTGAAAAACAAGAATGATATTCTGGCGATTAAAATGAATATGACCAAAAATGGTTTTGAATTTCAATATTTAAACGACAATCAGGATTTGTTTACTCAATTAATAGGATAAAAAATAAAAGGCTGCCTGAATAAATTAGACAGCCTTTTAAACATCAATATAAAATTACTAATTGAATTCCTGATGTAATTATTGCTTCAATACCTTTTTAGAATAAGAACCTGTTTTATCGCTTACTCTCACGATATAAACTCCTTTTGGAAGTCTTGAAACTTCTATTTCGGATGGATTTCCTTTTACAAAATCTACATTTTTCTTAAGGATGTTTTGTCCTCCAATATTGAATACTTCTACAGTAGCGCTTCCTTCATGATTGGTATCAATTTTTAAATAATCATTTGTCGAATTAATAAAAATTGCCATATCGGTTGAAGTTTCGCTAGTTGGTGCAATTTCTGTTAAAGCTCTTTTTGCTGTTGATTCTACCTGAACCAATTGCCATTGTTGGTTTAATCCACTTGTATAATCCCAAACCTGAATATTAGCTCCATTTGCTGTAGAAACATTTTCAACATCCAACGATTTATTACTGTTTACGTTGATAATACTGTAATATCCACCTCCCAGACTATTAACAGTCCATTTAAATTCATTAGAACTAGAGAACGTTTTTTGCTGCACTTTCAATCCATTTGCTGTTCCATTGTTTTCAACTGCCAAATACATTCCTGTAGATTTTACAATAATGTAATAACTACCGCTTCCTGTAGAAACAAATTTCCAACGTTGGTTGCTTCCGCCTCCGCCTGTAACATCATATTGCTGAATACGACCTCCGCTTGTAGTCGAATTATCTGCAACATCTAAACCTTTGTTACTGTTTCTTGAAATGATATTATAGTATCCAGGAAATCCTGTTGTTCCAGCATTTATTGTTATAGCGCTAGTTGCAGTTTTAGAACCGTCTACTGTAGTAACGGTAATAGTAGCATTTCCGGCAGCAACTCCAGAAACCAATCCGTTTGAATTTACGGTTGCAACCGAAGTATTACTTGAACTCCAGTTTACTGCTGTATTTGTTGCATTACTTGGCGAAATTGTAGCTGTTAATTGTTGTGTTTGTCCCGCCGTAATAGTTGCCGAAGCCGGACTCACACTAACGCCTGTAACCGCAACCGGATTTGAAGCTCCCCAATTAAATGTCACAGCAGAAGATGCTGGAACTGCATAATCAAATGCCGAAGATCCTGATACTACTTTGATTGTATTTGCAGATCCTGAATTGTAAATTACAAGTGCAATTGATCCGTCAGGATTTTTGAATGCAGAAGAAGTAATCGAACCACTTGTACTTGACGAAGCAACTCTTAAAGCGCCCGGTTTTACAAATTTTGAGATTTGACCAATAATGTAGTAAGCGACATTTTTAGTATAACTTGTACTATTGTTAACCGTTACGGCTCCCAAACAAGTCGTACATCCGCCAGGAGTGCGCGGTCCTAAACTTGAATTATTGGCGGCATTCCATTCTAAGACTGTTTTTGCCCAATTAGTCGTGCTTCCGATAACCACATTTTGCATGTGCCAGCCAAAGTCTCCGCTAAAACTTCCGCCTGAACCTGTGTATTGTTCTGTAAAATAAACATTCTTGTTTGTAGCATTTTTTACTGTTGACATTGCTGAGATATTTCCCAAATACAAGTGAAATGCAGCTCCGTCAACGTAACTGCTATTATTCAAAACATCAATAGGATAAGCCGTATTATCGCAATTATGATCAAAAGCGATAATTTTAATTCCGCCATATCCGGCTGCTGCCATTTGTGGTCCAAGTTGTTGATTGATAAAATTCTTTTGCTCTGTAGAATTCATCAGCATACTTGGTTCATTGTTTGGATTTTCAGGTTCATTTTGAGGTGTGATTCCCCAAATAGAAATTCCCTGTGCTGCCATTGCATCAAAATATTTCACAAAATACTTTGCATAAGCAGCATAATATTGTGTTTGCAGATTTCCGCCAACCCACGAACCGTTACTTTTCATCCAGCGTGGCGCTGACCAAGGCGTTGCTAATATTTTTATGTTTGGATTGATTAGCTTAATCTTTTTTATAATTGGAATCAAATAAGTTAAATCTGGTCCGTTTAGACTAAAATTATTCATGTTAACATCTCCCGAAGTTTCGTTATAACTATAAGAAGAACTGCTTAAATCTGAAGCTCCAATACTAATACGAACCACATTTGCGTTTAAACCTGTAGTAGGATTATACAAATCATTTAATAGTTGATTTTGCTGAGTTGCTGCCATTCCGCTAATTACTTCGCAACTTCCTTCGGTAAGTGTATAACCAAATCCATCCATTGTCTGATAAGTAGTTCCGGCATTAACCGTTACTGTTGAAGGATTAGATCCTGAATTAGCTCCAAAACTTACAGTACCTTGCTGTTGCAATAGTTTTGTCTGATCGCCCGAAGTAATCCACGGAGTAACTGTTTGAGCATTTACATTAGTAATAAACAAAAGCATTATAATGACCTTTATCATTATCGTAGCTTTTAATTGGTTTTTAGGTTTTAAGGTAGTTTTGTGCATAGTTTTCTAGTTTTTTAATAATTTAATTTTTCTCATTTTTTAAGATTAATTTTAATAATTCACAACAATATTATGTTAATTTTAATTAAAATGACATTTATTCGACTTTACAAATACACATCAAACTAAGAATTTTCCTTAACAAAAACTTATCTAACAATTTTTTAATTACCTGTTTTTCAATTATTTAAAATTAACAAATAACTAAAATCTTACTTTAAAACTATGCAAATACAAGACGGCTTATATTTTAACCTCATAAATGTAAGATTTAGCTTGAAAATGGGAGCCTTTTGGGATTAATTTACTTTAGATAAAATAATCTTAAAATGATAAATATCAGAAAACAGAAGTGATCATATATCGTATTTTTGCACTTCACTTTATAGCATAAAACATGGCAACTCTTAAAGATATTTCGAACCTGGAGGATATAAAAACAATGGTCAATACTTTTTATGATAAGATTAGAAAGGATGATCTTCTTGGCCCAATTTTCAATGATAAACTGCAAGATCGCTGGCCTGTGCATTTAGAAAAAATGTATGGCTTTTGGCAAACTATTTTATTTGATGTTCGCGCTTATTCCGGAAGTCCTTTTCCTCCGCACAAACAATTACCGGTAGACAAAACTCATTTTGATCGTTGGATTGCGATTTTTAATACTTCGATTGACACTCAATTTTCAGGACCAATTACAGAAGAGGCAAAAATGCGCGCCACAAATATGGCGTTTATGTTCAATCATAAAATTGAATATTTTAGAAACGCAGACAATCATTAATTCAAAAATTTGCAGGATATTTCGCTATATAGTTTTGGATTATAATTTTTTAAATAGTTAAATTTGACCAAACCAATATTTGAAATATGTTTAAAACATTACTCTCTTTTCTTCTTTCTCTTTTTATTTTTAATGGTGCTCAGGCACAAACAGTTAAATCAATTTTATACAAAGGCACTATTGACGGAAAAACCGCTGTAACTTTTTATATAAAAGCTGAAAATCATCCTTGCAACGCTGATCTAATGTATACTTCGATGTATCGTTACGACAATTCGGGCAATTGGATTCAGTTAAATACAACTCAAAATAAAAAAAACGAGAACGAATTTGTATTTGTTGAGCAAGGATTTACCGGTGTCATGATTTTAAAGAAAGACAGCGCTACTCTAAACGGCTTATGGATAAGTCCCGACACTAAAAAGCAACTGAAAACAGAGCTGAAAAAAGTCCCCATGACGGCAAAAGACATTCAATTCTATGAAGATAAGATGGAAAAGGTAAATTATGAAAACAATGATTGCTAAAGCCTTACTTCTGGATAATTAAAAAGATTCTTTTGAAAATTAAAGCCCTAGCCCTGATAGAAGCGGTATCCTTTTTCTGGCTTCTTTAGCTAGGAAAAGATACAAGTGGATAGCAGGAAATAGCTCCAAAAAATCCAAATAAACTACAACTCTATATCTAAAGAAACTGCAATAAAAAATCATTTCGAACAAAAAAATTGTGATGAATAGCAAAAAATAGCGTCTTAAATTCGTAATTTTACATTCTAATCTACAACGTTTTCGAAATGAATGCAAGTATTGAAACCAACCCATTATTAGAGCGATTGCCTAAACATTTAAAGCAATTTATTAAATCGCAGGATTATAGCGATTATACGCCAATTAATCAGGCCGTTTGGCGCTACGTAATGCGTAAAAACGTAGATTATTTATCAAAAGTTGCTCATAGTTCGTATTTAGAAGGTTTGCGCAAAACGGGAATCGAAATTGATTCGATCCCAAGTATGTACGGAATGAACCGAATCCTGACCGAAATTGGCTGGGCTGCTGTTGCCGTTGACGGGTTTATTCCGCCAAATGCTTTTATGGAATTTCAGGCTTATAATGTGCTTGTTATTGCTTCGGATATTCGTCAGTTAGAACATATTGAATATACGCCTGCGCCGGATATTATTCACGAAGGTGCCGGTCACGCTCCTATTATTGCGAATCCTGAATATGCTGAATATTTGCGTCGTTTTGGCGAAATTGGCTGTAAAGCGATTTCATCACACAAAGATTATCAGATGTATGAGGCGATTCGATTGCTTTCAATTTTGAAAGAAGCCGAAGATACTCCGCAAGAAAAAATCGATGAAGCCGAAAAAGCGGTTGCCGATTTGCAGAATAATATGGGCGAATTGTCTGAAATGGCTCAGATTCGAAACCTGCATTGGTGGACGGTTGAATATGGTTTAATAGGAACTGTTGAAAATCCAAAAATATATGGCGCCGGATTACTTTCTTCGATTGGCGAAAGTGCCTGGTGTATGACGGATAATGTAAAGAAAATCCCTTATGATATTTCGGCTGCGAATCAAAATTTTGATATTACGCAATTGCAACCTCAACTATATGTTACACCGAATTTCTCTTATTTAAGTTTAATTCTGGAGGAATTTGCTAATAAAATGGCTTTAAGAACGGGAGGTCTTTCGGGAATTCAGAAGCTAATTCATTCGAATGCTTTAGGAACTATTGAATTGAGTACTGGTTTGCAAATTTCGGGAGTTTTTACCAATGTTTTGGAAGATGAAGGAAAACCTGTTTACATTCAAACTACAGGAAAAACCGCTTTATCGTATCGCGAAAAAGAATTGGTTGGACACGGAACTTTAACGCATCCGCACGGTTTTGGAAGTCCGATTGGGAAATTAAAAGGCTTTAATCTGGCGATTGAAGATATGAGTCCAAAGGATTTGCAAGCGTACTCTATCGTTGAAAATGAAACTGTAAAACTGGAGTTTGAAGGCAATATTATTGTTGAAGGAGAAATTATTACAGGCTCAAGAAACTTACACGGAGAAATTATTCTGATTAGTTTTAGAAATTGTACCGTTACTCATGGCGAAACGATTTTGTTTCAGCCTGATTGGGGGAATTATGATATGGCAATTGGTAAAAAAGTGGTTTCTGCTTTTTCCGGTCCAGCCGATGTGAATAGTTTTGATCTTATAAATTCTGTTCCAAAAACAACTACTATTAAAGCTAAGCATACAGACGAACGTGATGATCTTGAAGTTCTTTATCAAACTGTTCGCTTGACTAGAGAAAATAAAGATTCTAAATCTGAATTAAAATCTGTCTTTACTAAACTGAAAGAAAATCATCCTAATGATTGGTTGCTTTCTGTTGAAATTGCTGAGCTTTTGAAGGATTCAAATGAAGATCAGCTTCTACAGGAACTATTAGTTCATCTTGATCAATTGAAAGTTAAACGTCCAGAAGTGGCGCATTTAATTGCTGGCGGATTGGATTTGATTTTTGATAAAGAAGCGGTTTAGTATATTATTGCACGCAGATTTGGCGGATTTAAACTGATATGCGCGGATTTTTTTTAATCTCGCGAAGGCGCTAAGTCGCAAAGTTTTTACCTCATTTTATGTCATTTCGATCCCGAAGCTTCAGGATCGAAATGACAAGATTGCGGAAAAACCTTTGAACCTTTGCCTCTCTGAACCTTTGCACCTTCCTCAAATCATAACTTCAAATCCTGATTCAGCTCTTTTTCTGATTCAATAGTTTTTCCGTTGTATTGAAGTTTCCAACCCATTGAATTGGTTAGAATTAAAATCTTAGATAATTCGCTAATCAAACGATTTTGTGCGTTTGTTTTCAAAGTGGAAGCTTCGATTTTCTTAGCTAAATTTGCTTTTACAGATTTGTTGATTTTATTGTAATCGTCTCCCGTAAACGGATTCAGCTTGCTTTGTTCAACATCATAAAACTGAATATCAGGATTAATCGTGATTTCTTCTTTTGGGATATTAAGAATTGTGATGGTTTTATTCTTTTCGTCGATATCGTATTTCATTTTATGCAAATCGTAAGCTACAGTAACATTTGCATTGACAACAACAAGTGCTTTCTTCTCAAAAGAAACCATATCCATCAAGTATTTCTGCTGGTTTTTATACGTGATAACTTCTGAAAAATGTCCTTCAGTAACCACCAATTTACCAACATTAAGAATTTGCTGCTGAATCAGATTGGTGTTATAATCGATGGTAGAATCATCTTCTTTTTTGAACTGACAGTATTTGAAACCCAGAACTATCACAAGTACGAGCGCAGCTAAAACTATTATCCTTTTTATTAAATTTTGCATTCCATTATTTTATTAGACCAATTTACTGCTTTTTTTAGTTTTTTCCGCCACGAAATTTTTTTGCCACGAATTTCACTAATTTACACTAATTGTATTGGCTATAAAATAGGACTACACGAATTCTTAATTTGTGTAATTGATTATTATACACAAAGTATGATTAGTGTAAATTCGTGAAATTCGTGGCGAAAACCTTTTTTAAAATGGATATCCAATTGCGATATTCAGAATCAGATTATCTTTTCGCCATGGACCACTTCCAAAATCAATATCCTTGATTACCCATCTTTCGCCTTCAGGTAAATAAGGTTTTCTAAGCGGAAATGCCAAATCGGTTCTTAAAACCAGAAAAGACAAATCAAAACGTAAACCGGCTCCGGCTCCAACCGCAATATCTTTCATGAAATCTTTAGTAATTTCTCCACCAGGTTTGTTCGGATCTGCATTTAAAAGCCAAACATTTCCTGCGTCTATAAATACAGCTCCGCGAACAATACTAAAAAGTTTTGCTCTGTATTCTGTACTAAATTCCAGTTTTAAATCTCCTGATTGATCCGGTAAAAAATCATTGGTAGTTTTGGTATTCAAGTAACTTCCCGGTCCCAAAGATCTTGCTCTAAAGGCACGAATACTATTGGTTCCTCCCACAACAAATTGTTTGGATGTTGGCAATGCGCTTGAATTTCCATACGGAAGTCCAGCACCAACAATGATTCTACTTGCCAATTCGCTTTCTTTTCCGAGTTTTAAATAATGCCTGAAATCGGCTCTCATTTTTACATATTGGCTAAAAGGAACATTAAATATTTTTATCGTATCATTCTTTTTAACATTTGCTCCTGTAGCCAAACCTGTTATGTTTCCCGCCAAATCTAAATCTCCGCTAAAATAGAACGTATTCTTTTTACGTTTCTGCATTGTATTGGTATAGGTGTAGGTATAAGTTGGGCCAAAAATCAATTGTTTTTCAATTACTTTTCCCAACGATTCGTCTTCTTTAATATCTTCTAAATATTCTGCCGTAACATGATTTGGACTAACATAAGTAACATCAATAACATTCAATTGATGTTCTTTTCGAATATTCTCTTTCCATTGATATCCGAAAGATGTTTTAAAAGAATTTAAAGCATACAATTGTGTTCTGTTTTGGTATTCATATCTCACAGCTGCTTTCGTTCTCGGCACATATTCGCTATTACCTTCAACATGAAAAAACGGAACGATAAATCTAGGCCATGTTAAACTGGTTTCTGTACCAAGTTTATAAATATTCTTCCCATTATTATCTCCCGAAAGTTGAAAATCGGCACCACCAAAAACAGAAACCGTAAGCAATTCTGCTCCTCTAAATAAGTTTCTATTATTCCAATTTACATTGACTTCTGTTCCCGTATAACTAGCCGAATTTGTTTTCCCTAAAACCTCAAACCGAATAAATTTCTTTGGCAAAAGTGTCAAATAATAATAGGAATCCAGCGTATTAGGTAAACTATCCGAAGGTTTAAATTCGTTTTTTACAAAGCTAAAAGTTCCCAGATTCACAAACCGATTTAGCGTTAAATTATGATCTTTTCTATTGTATAAATCTCCTTTTTTGAAATAGATTGCCCGATCAAAAACTCTCGGTTTAAAAGTATCTGCCGTGTCTATAATCGTGAAATCTTTGTACTGAACAACATCTTCGGGTTTGTATTTAATGCTGTCTTTTGAAATGGCAAAATTCGGGTAAACAATAATTTTGTTAATCTTATAAGATGTAAGTGCTTTTGGCGGTGTATCTGCTTTTATTACCAGCCTGATTTTTACTTCATGATCGCCTTTACTACTATCAACTTGCGCTAAAATATAATCCGGATTAAAATAATAATATCCCTTTTCTTTAAGTCTTGCATCTATACGCTCACGTTCGGCTTTTATAATATCCAAATCATAAGGTTTACCAACTTTTAATAAACTTCTTCGGCTCGATCTTGCTATTAATCTTGACATTGCCAACGAATCATCTGGAAATGTCACGCTTTTTATGATGTATCGTTTTTTGGGTTCAACCGTATATTCCGCCGTTACTCTTTTGTTACTAACGGTAGAATCGGCACTTACGCGGGTTTTAAAATAACCTCGGTTTTCAGTGAAATTTCGAAGAACTGAAGCATTGTAATCCAAGTCGACTTTACTAAAAAGTACCGGCGGTTCACCAACTTTATTTCGCAACCAATATCGAATCCCTTTATCTTTTTTGGGCTGTCCGGCAATATTATAAATCCATAATTTAGGACGTAATCCCAGGAATTGTTTGTTAGGTTTTGGACGCAACAAACCTTCAAGTTCCGTCTCCAGTTCTTTGCGTTCTTTCTTTTTTATAATCGTGTCTTTGACGGTCACAGAACCCCCTGTATACAACAATTCTCCATCAGGCAAATACTTTGTATTGCTGCATCCAAAAACAAAAAATAAGGATAGCGCAATAAAATATCTGATGTATGCTGTTTTTATATTGCTATGTTTTTTGCTCATTTCCTTCAATTTGATTTTCCTTTTTTTCCTTGTCTTCCTTCTCTTTCTTTTTGGCTCTTTCCTTGCGTAATTTCTCTTCTTTTATCATTTCTTTTTCTGCCGCTGTGCGATGAAAAAGCTCTCTGAATTTGTTGTAACTCATCGTGATAATAAACGCAACTCCAGTCTCAATAACCTGACCTTCTACTGCAACCTGATATTCATTTTTTCGATAAGCACGAACCATATATCGTCCGTCTTTTGTAAGCTGATAATCCAGCGCTACGTCGCCCGCAATATTCGTACTTTGTTCGTTGGCGCGTTCTTGTCCTTCAACCGCAAAACTGCTACCTACGGTAACTTTTAATCGATCATCGAGAAGTTTTTTAGAAACACCAACATTCAAATCTGTTCTGTTTTCTCTGCTCCCTGACGTATAATCATCCGTAGATTCTAAATCAAATTCTAACTGAACTCCGGTAATTAATTCTCCTGCCAAATCATTTAATTGTTGCGAAAGTATTTTACTCACACTTTGTCTTGCCAAAGATTCTGCACTTGTTCCGCCGCTTTCACTCGCAAACGGATTTTCGCCAATAAATCTATTCAATAATAAAAGCGCAAAAACCTGTTTGTTTAATTCGGCTGGTTCTTGTCTTAGTTGTTGTAATTTCGTTTGTGTAAGAGACACAACATCTGTAGAAACATCATAATTCCCGTCCGGAAGTACAATATCAAATGTAATTTCAGGCTTCAAAAGTTCCCCGTTCATCTTTAATAAAGTCTGAAAAGGAATTTTCTGTTTGTACGTATTTCTAACTGTTGGATTATCTGTTGGCAATTGGTTTCCAAGTAAATCGATTGGCGCTGCATCTACTTTATAAATCGCTGTAATATTCAAAGTTGCCATTGTTGGCTCACCATTCCAGGTAATCGAACTTCCTTTTTGAATATTAAATTTTCGTCGAATCATATTGAAATTCATTTCATATGCACCATCAGAAAACTCATATTTACCGGTTAAAGTTGTTTTCCCCGAAGGATCGATTCCGCCAATAAGTTCTGCTTCACCTTTTAGATTCAGATAATCACCATTTCCTTTGTCGATAACCAATGTCAATTCCGCCTCTTTATCTATCGAAATCGCAACACTCACATCCATCCCAATTAACTGCGATTGATTTAATTTTTGCTGCATTGCCGCAGTCTGTTTCAGATACTGATTGTCTTCATCTACAAATTCTACAATTCCTTCACGATCTGCAATCGAAGGATCTGATTGTGGTAAAACAACAGTGAATTTCGTGTCTTTATTTATTTTGATATTTCCGCCAACGATTGGGTTTGCCAGTGTTCCTTTAATATTTAACTTGCTGTCCAGAATCAAATCTCCATAAAACAAATCATTATCTTTTTCTTTAGAATGTATCGCTCTAAAATCTTCTGCAACAACGGTTAAACCGAAATCAAAATTGGTATAATCTGCTGATTTAATAGTTCCGTTTATCGTTAATTCATTATCATTTTCATCCTTGAAAGTAAAACTGTCAAATGTAATTACATCATTTTGAAGCGTAATTTTTTCCTCTTCCGTTTTAAAATATGAATTGAATTTCGTGACTCTGAAACCTGTATTTTTAAAGTCTAATTCCCCATTTACTTTTGGCGCAGACGCGTTTCCGCTAATTTTGAAATTTCCGGTCAAAAATCCTGTTCCTTCGGTAAGATTTCCCATACTGAAACCCTGAATACTTTTGATCTTCAATTTGTTAAAATCCAGATTAAAATCCAGATTTCCATCGTCTATTTTATAGTTTCCAGTTAGGTTTACATCATTTCCTTCTCCACTTAGCGTAACATTTGCTGCCAATAAATTATTGGTTTTATTATCGACTTTTATTGCAATATCTCCAACAGGTTCTCCTTTAAAAGCAAATTGATCAACTTTAATATCCGATGTAAAAGTTGGTTTTGTCATTACATTTTCAACCAAAGCATTTCCGTTAATCAAACCTTGCATTAATAGTTGATCTTTTTTGACGATGTTCATAATCGTCTCAATTTTGAAGTTTACAAAATCAACTTTAAGCGGTGCATTATCCTGATTTCCCTGCGATTGAATTCTAAGTTCATTTCCTGAATTTTCTAAGAAAAACTTATTGATATAAAGTCGTTTTCCTCCAAACTCAATGGCATTTTCAGGATCAACATTCCATTTATCATAATTCAGGACAAAGTTTTCTGCATCAATTTTGAAGATGTTTTTAGAATCTTCGGCTTTAAAATTTCCTGCAATAAAATATTGTTGTTTGTCTTTTGCATCTTTCACTTCAAGTGCATAAGTCAAAAGATTATTCTCTACTTTTCCTGATAAACTCGTAAACGGAATCTTCAAAGAACCGCTTTCAATTGTTGCCACAGAAATTGCATATTCTAAAGCATTTTCTTTGGCTTCGATATTTATTTTTCCGTCAGAAATAGTGTTATCCGCATATACAATTCTCGGAATCGTTCCTTTTATTTCTAAAGAATCTGCAACATTATTGTACTTTCCGGTAATATTAATGGGTTCTAAACCTGTTAATTTCGGAACGAGTTTAAAAAGTATCGGATCATTATCAATCTTTAAAGTAAATGCCAAACGTTGTTCGTCTGATTCGCCATTTGCTTTCGGATTTTTTAAATCAATATATTTCGAAAGTGACTTTTTTATTGCCGCCGTTAATGTTGTCAGTTTGTATTTTCCGTCAACTTCTGCTTTTAAAAACTGAGACGAAATTTTGATATTATTTCGATTATTATCTGCGAAAGCAATTATTCGCATAGAATCCAAAACGATTGGTTCTGCGTCTTGCAAAATCTGAATGTTCGAAAGAAACACTTTTCCATTTAGAAAATCTGGATTACTATTGGCAATATCTGCATCTATATTTCCGCGCAATTTCATTGGTCCGGCATGAAGATTCAGCTTTTCTAAATCGGCAATATCAAGGTTTAATTTTAATTTTATTGAAGGATACTTTTCTTGTGTATTTCCGCTCGCAACCAAGTCAAAATTTAAGTTTGGATCTTGCATTCCTGATTTTACATCGAATGAACCGTTTGCGATATTTCCTTTTAAAGCTAAATCTTTATACGTGTATTTATTGAAAACTGCTTTCTGAACCAAACCGTCAAATTGTGCCTGAGCCGTTTTTGGATCTAAACCTTTGCCTTTTACTTTCGCTTTAAGCGTAATTTTTCCAATCGAATCATTTTTGATTAATCGTCCCAAATCAAAATCTAACAAATAAACCGTCGCGTCGTATTTCTCTTTTTTCTTAATACGCTGATCAAATAAAGCATCAATTTTGGCATTTCCGAAGCTGCTGTTTAAAGCCAAATTGGTTTTGAAATTCTGAACTGAACCTTTAAATTTTCCACTTAAATTAAGTTGAGAAGGCAACTGAATATTCTTCGGAATTGTTCCCGCCGGTACAAACGAATAAATGTCTTTTGAAGTACTTGAAAGTTTTTTAATATCTAAATCATAATACGCTTTTTGTGCATCAGGCAAACCTTTTATTTTCCCCGAAAGGGCAACTTTTGTAGTTCCAATTCCGCTCATTTCGAATTGCGGAATATTCAAATCTTTGATTTTTCCGCTCAAGCGTGTGTTCAAATATAGAATTGCATTTGGATTACTCTTAAACGGATTCGTTTTTTGCAAATCGGGAACAAAAAGCAAAATGTCTCTAAACCCAATTTTTGATTGTTTTAGATTTGCGTCTAAAGTAAGGTTTCCTAAATCTTTAGAAATCGAGGCAATCGAAGAATAAGAAACTTTGGCTTTATCCTGAAGTAATGTTTGCGGCGTTTTTAAATATAAATCATTCAAATACGCATTTTTAGGTCCGTAAAAGAAGTCTGTTTTTAAAGACTGAATTTGCAATCCGCTTTTATCATTTACAGTTAATGCTTTTATATTTCCTGAAATTGTATCGTTTCCATAATACAATTTTTCAGCTTTAAAATTGAATTTATCCAAATCCATATGGCTGTAATCAATTCCTTTTGAAACGGGTTTTGATTGCATATCATCAAATTTGAAAGCAATATTTTCTAAATTAACATCTGCCAATTTCACTTTCCAACCAGCTTGTTTTATTGCTGTTGTATCTAAATTTGGCGCTTGAATTTGTTTGTCTTTTGCTCCTAAACGTAAGTTTCCTTTTAGATTTTTTAATTCGAAAGAATCAAAATCCAAAAGCTGATTATTCAAATCTATCTTATTTACTGATAAATCTAAATTGCCCAGTTTTATTCCCGAATCTAATTTGGAATCTTTATTGTCATAAGCAATATCAATTTTTGACAAACTGATTTTGCCTAATTTTAAATTGAAATCTGTTCTTTTCGAAATTGTATCAACGGTTTTCACCGAAACTTCAGCAATTTTCTCTACAACATCTTGATTTAAAACTACTTTTAATCCTTTTAAATCAATATTTGGAATATCAAAATCCATTTTATCCAAATCGAATTCTTTGAATTTCGTATCAAAATGTGTAAGGTTTACCCGAACATCATTTTTAGAAAAATCGTCTTTAAAATTAAAATTCACGTTATCAAGATCAACTTTGACAACTGATATTTTGAATGGTTTACTATTCGGATCGTCGACTTTTGGTTCTTTTGATTCAAACGCTTTTATGATATAATCGAAGTTGAAAACGCCGTCTTTATTTCTGGAAATATTAGCTTTGACATTTTCCAATGCAACCGAATTGATTTCTAATTCGCTACTTACCAATTTAAATAAATCGACATCGAGTTGTAAACGTTTACCTGCCAATAAAGTATCTTTTTTTTGATCTTCAAAATAAAAACCTTCAAGAACTACATCTTTAGGAAATTCTATCGAAATGTGATCTAAAGAAACTTTGGTTTTGATTTTGCCTTGCAGATAGGTAATCGCTTTGTCTTTTACATAATTTTGAACGGAAGGAACCTGAATCAAAACAATCAGCAATAATAAAAGTACGATAATAGAAGCCACGCACCAAAGAAGTACACGTAGTGTTTTTTTAAGAAAATGAATGGGTTTCTTATTCATACGTCAATAAAACACGTTAGATTAAAGTTGCGTTATTATAAAGCTGTATTTATACAGTTTACAAAATTGAAAAAATTAAACTTTAACAATTTACACAATTACACGCAATTATTCTAAAATTTCAGGTACAAATAATTATTTTCTTACTTTTTGATTTGCCACGAAAGCGCAGAGACGCAAAGAAAAAGGATACGAATTTAAAAGACTTGGCGTCTTCGCGACTTTGCGCGCAATTTTCGCCAATACTTTAAAAAAACTTAAAAAACAATCTCGCAAAGTCGCGAAGTCGCAAAGAATATTTTTTAAAACTTAATATGAGACCATTTCTCTTCTATAACCGTGATTTTTTGATGAAGTTTGGCTAAGAATTTCTGATGTTGTTCTGATTCCGGATTGAAGCTTCGATGGCGCAAACTTTTTTGAATTTCTTCGATTTCCTGCATCGTCGGAATACTGTTTTCAGAAATATAGTTTTCACTGAATTTATGCCAGATATAATCGATTGCTACTTGATTTGGATGTAGCATATCTTCGGAATAAAAGCGATAATCACGAAGTTCGTCCATCATGATTTCGTAAGACGGAAAATAATTATGAATTATATCCCGAAGCTTCGGGAGTGAATTATGAATCTTTAAAACTTGGTGAAGTCCGGCAAACAAATGTGATTTACTTAATTGATTTTCTGCAAATCCGTCTTTTATATGTCGAACAGGAGAAACGGTAAAAATGAAATTTACATTCGGGTTCAAAACCTGAATCAAATCTATTGTATTCTGGATGCTTTTCTGAATTACTTCAACCGATAATAACTCTTTTTCAAATTGTTTTTGAGGAACTTTATGGCAATTTGCCACAATCTGATCGTTTTCGATATTTCGATAAACCCAGGAAGTTCCATAAGTTATAATAATGTGCGAAGCTTCCTTTAATTGTTTACTGGTTTCTGTAATTGCTTTATTTAATGTTTCCAGCAATTCTTCCCGATCAGAATTACTTAAATCCGAATGTACTTCATAACTGTGCCAACGCTCATTATAAAAGAAAACATCTTTCTCTGTATAGAATTCCTGTTTAATGATTCGGCTAATAATTTTCTCGATCGAAACCGGATTAAAAATAATCCCAAACGGATTTGTTGTGTTTTGAAACTTAAAATAGTCGAATTTCTCCGCCATATTTTCGGCAAAACAAGAACCAAATGACACTACTTTTGAGTTATAATCAATAGGATTATTAGCTTTTGAAATTGGTATTTGGGTTCTGAATTGCATGTCGTTTATTTTAAACACGAATTTCACCAATTTTTACCAATAAAAAAACCAAATACAAGAAAGTATTTGGTTTTTGATATAATTTCGAAATTGGATTCCTTAATAAGTATATTCTATTTCATATTCTATTGATTTTCCGTCACCCGCAAATGATGTTTGTTTCGTTGGAAAATCTTTATCATTATAAATATAATTGCTTAAATAAACAGATGTATCAGGCGAATCACTATCTACTCTTTTAATTTTCGATATGTTGTTACGCGAAATTTCTGTTTCTTTCAATAATAGATCTAAACCTAAAATATTTTTTAAAGGATTATTTTTAGTATCATATTCATACGTTCTTGTCGATGTAGAAACTCCTCTGACATTTTTGTCTTCAATAAGATTACCTTCTTTATAAGTAAAAGTTCCTTCGCTGATCTTTTTTTCAATTTGCGTATCTGCATCAACTTCGTAATCAATATATGAAATCAAATTATTAGAAACATGCGTATAAATTGTTTTGCCAATATATGTTCCGTTAGGATATTGAGGCGTGAAATATTCTCTTGTAATTCTGGTTTTTAATTTTCCGTTTTCATAAGTATATTCAGCTTCCATATCTTTAGTTTCTAAACCTTTAGAATCAATATCAAATAATTGCTGCTTGGTAATAAAATTTCCTGTATATGTAAAAAGTGCTTTTGAACGTACTGATATGCTACTTACAATTTTGTTCCCGTCATAAGTTATAGTGTTTTTAGTATTTGTACCCAAATCTGGTGAAGGATAGCTATAAGTAATTGTTTTAGGCAAGATAGATGTATCTTCTGAAGAATTATTATCATCATTTGAACATGATGTAAGTACTAAAGTAAAAGCGCTAAAAAGCAATAAAAGGTTTTTCATTTTTTGGAATTTGTTTTTGGTCGAGCAAATATAATTGAAATTGTTTCGATTAAGAGATTTAAACAATCTTTAATATCTAATAGCAAACAACATAGGCAAGAAATTATCTTAGTCAAAAAATTTACATTTTTAATAACTAAAAGCCACTTTATAGCGTCAAACTATTCACTACTTTTGCATCTGCAATAAATTTAAACTCACACATGAAATTACTATATTCTTATATAATCAAACACAAAATGCTTTTGTTTTTTGCGTTGATTATGGCCTCCATCAACATTTGTTTCAGCTTATCAGACTCTGTAATAACCGGTAAATTAATGCAGGATTGCGGTGTTGGTTTGCATAAATATGCCGGAAACGAAATGGGTTTTATAAAATCTTTATCATTCTGGTTGGGTCTTTCGCTTGGTGCTGCGATGATTTCCAGAATCACCAAAAATTTTCAGGATTACTTTACCAATGTCGTTATTCAGCGAACTGGTGCACAAATGTATACTGACGGAATTAAAAAATCTCTTGATTTACCATTTGCTGAATTCGAAGATCAACGAAGCGGCGAAACATTAAGCAAACTGACGAAAGTACGCTCTGATTCTGAAAAACTAATTACGCTTTCGATTTCTTTAATCTTTCAAACCATTATCGGATTCATATTCGTTATCGTTTATGTTGCCCGAATTGATTATCGTATTTCGATTATCTTTTTGATTACGGCTCCAATTATTGCTTTGATTAGTTCTTATTTGGGAAAAAAAATAAAAATCGTTTCTCGAAAAATTGTCAATCAAACCAATGCTTTGGCAGGTTCTACAACAGAAAGTTTAAGAAATATCGAGCTTGTAAAAAGTCTTGGATTAACTTATCAGGAAGAAAAACGTCTAAATTTAAATACGTTTAAAATTCTACAGCTTGAATTAGAGAAAATCCGTTTTATCAGAAGTTTGAGTTTTATTCAGGGAACAACTGTTCACTTTTTACGAACTTGTGTCGTTTTTACTTTGTATTATTTCTTGTTTGGAAATAAAATTATCGTTGGTGATTTACTAACAATGGTATTCTTTACTTTCTTCATTTTTGGACCTTTACAGGAATTAGGAAATTTCATTATCGCTTTGAATGAAACCAAAGTTTCAATGGAAAACTTCAAAACCTTATTAAGTGCTCCAAAAGAATTTCGTCCTAAAAATCCAAAACATGTTGGAGCAATTCAGTCTTTGCTTTTTAAAGATGTAAGTTTCCAACATAAAACTGCAAAATTTAAGGCTGTAGAAAACATAAATTTCGACATTAAACAAGGTGAAACAGTTGCTTTTGTTGGCCCGTCCGGTTCCGGGAAAACAACTTTGGTAAAATTATTAGTTGGTTTATACACGCCTGCCGAAGGAAAAGTTCTTTATAACAAAATTGATTCTACCGAAATTGATTTGCTCGATTTAAGAAAACAATTAGGTTTTGTAACTCAGGATGCGCAATTATTCTCGGGAACAATCCGTGAGAATTTATTATTCGTAAAACCTAATGCAACCGACGAAGATTTATATGATGCATTAAAACGTGCAAGTTGCGAAAAACTGCTTCAACGCGCAGAAGATGGTTTAAACACAACAATTGGCGAAGGCGGAATTAAAGTTTCGGGTGGTGAAAAACAACGTTTATCTATTGCACGTGCGATTCTTAGAAATCCGAATTTATTGATTTTTGATGAAGCAACTTCTGCATTAGATTCTATTACTGAAGAAGAAATTAATGCTACAATCAGAAATATATCAGATCAAAACAGAATCACCGTTTTAATCGCCCACAGATTATCAACGGTAATGCACGCCGATAAAATATTTGTATTAGAACAAGGTAAAATTATCGAGCAAGGTAAACACGAAGATTTAATTGCTGAGAAAGGTTTGTATTACGCTATGTGGCGTCAGCAAATTGGCGAACGTAAATAAGTTTTTTTTTAATCTCGCAAAGACGCAAAGTCGCAAAGTTTTTCTTTAATTCTTTGCGACTTTTTTTATTACTAAGTTTTTAAGTTTAAAAGCTAGAGATTTGAAACTACTCTTTTGATACCAAGTTTTATTATTGGAACATTAAAATTAATTAATAATCCTAATTTCATTTTCGTGATTTTGAGATAAGTCAAAACTTGCTTTGCGTGAACATCTGAAATTTTTTCAATTGATTTGATTTCTAAGATCACCTTATTTTCAACTATTAAATCTGCTCTAAAACCAATATCTAAGTTTATTTGATCCCAAATAACAGGAAGCACTTTTTGTCTTTCTACATTCAAACCTCTCTTTGTCAATTCATGATGCAGAATCGCCTCATAAACAGATTCTAACAATCCTGGACCAAGTTTTACATGGATTTTATAACATACATCGACTACAATAGCTGAAATTTCATTTTCTGTCATTTTCTCTTTTTATAAATTTAAAGAAAAAGCTTACATAAAAATTATTAAACTTAAAAAAAGTCGCAAAGCATATAAAATACTTTGCGACTCTGCGTCTTTGCGAGATTAAAAACTTACTTCACGAACTCAACCGCTTTAGCCAAAGCCTCAGCAATTCCGTCAGCGTTTTTACCTCCTGCGGTTGCGAAGAAAGGTTGTCCTCCTCCTCCTCCTTGGATATATTTTCCTAATTCGCGAACAACTTGTCCTGCGTTTAGTTTTCTGTCTGCAACTAAATCTTTAGAAATATAACAAGTCAACATTGGTTTTCCTTCTTCGACTGTAGCCAAAAGTAAAAATAAATTACTACCTAAATTCCCTAATTCATAAACTAAGTCTTTTGCTCCTTCCGGATTCAAATCAACTTGTTTTGCTAAGAATTGGATTCCGTTTATTTCTTGTAATTCTTTAGCCAAATCACCTTTCATGTTTTTAGCTTTGTCTTTCAATAATACTTCCAATTGTTTTTTCAACTGAATGTTTTCTTCTTGTAAAGACTGAATTGCTTTTACAGGATCCTGAGCATTTTTCAACGTTTCTTTAATTTCTTCGTAAGAAAGCAATTGTGACTCAAAATATTCTTTTGCAGCTTCACTTGTAATTGCTTCAATTCTTCGGATTCCTGATGCTACAGCGCCTTCAGAAACAATCTTGAAATGCCAGATATCAGATGTATTTGCAACGTGAGTTCCTCCACATAATTCGACAGAATCACCAAACTTAATCATACGAACCAAATCTCCGTATTTCTCTCCAAACAAAGCAATTGCTCCTTCTTCGATAGCCTGATCTTTTGGAATTGCTCTTTTTTCGATCAATGGCAAACTCTCACGAATTCTTGCATTTACAAAATTCTCTACTTCTTTTAATTCTTCGTCTGAAACTTTAGAGAAGTGAGAAAAGTCAAAACGCAATGAAGCATTTCGAACCATAGATCCTTTTTGCTCAATATGAGTTCCTAAAATCTTACGCAAACCTTGGTGCAATAAATGCGTAGCCGAGTGATTTGACGAAGTTTTTGCTCTTTGAATTGCATCAACAACAGCATTAAAAGTTCCGGTTAAATTTTCCGGTAACGATTTTGCCAAATGTATCGTTTGGTTGTTCTCTTTTTTAGTATCAATAATATAAACGATGTCTCCGTTTTGAGATTCAAGATATCCTTTATCTCCCGTTTGTCCTCCGCTTTCTCCGTAAAACGGAGTTGCATTGAAAACCAATTGATAAATTTCACCATCTTTTACACTATCAACTCTACGGTATTTAGTGATTTTTACCTGGTGCGATAATCTGTCATAACCTACAAATTCCTGAATATCATCTTCTACAATTACATTCCAGTCTCCGGCAGTTACTTTTGAAGCTGCACGAGATCTTTCTTTTTGTAATTGCAATTGTTCTTTAAATCCTTCTTCGTCTAATTTCAATCCTTTTTCTGAAAGAATCAAAGCTGTTAAATCGATAGGAAAACCGTAAGTATCATACAATTCAAAAGCTTTTTTACCGTCGATTGTATCTCCTGTATTGTTCAAAATTACAGCATCTAAAAGTACTAATCCCTGATCAAGTGTGCGTAAGAAAGAGTTTTCTTCTTCACGAATTACATTCGAACAAAGTGCTTTTTGAGTTCTGATTTCAGGGAAAGAATCTCCCATTTGCTCACTCAAAGTTTCTACCAATTTATAGATAAAAGCTTCCTTAATATTTAAGAAAGTGAATCCGTAACGAATTGCACGACGCAAAATTCTACGAATCACATAACCAGCTCCGGTGTTAGACGGCAACTGACCATCGGCAATAGCAAAAGCTACCGCACGAACGTGATCTGCAATAACACGAATTGCAATATTTACTTTTTCCTCAGCCTCATTTGATGCTTTAACAGTATAATGTGCTCCGGTAATTGTTTCGATTTCTCTGATAATAGGCATAAAAACATCTGTATCATAATTTGATGTTTTACCTTGCAATGCCATACACAAACGCTCAAATCCCATTCCGGTATCTACGTGTTGTGCAGGAAGTTTTTCTAATGATCCATCAGCTTTACGGTTGAATTCCATGAATACATTATTCCAGATTTCAACTACTTGCGGATGATCGTTGTTTACAAGACTTTTTCCTGAAACAGCAGCTTTTTCTTCCGGAGTACGTAAATCAACGTGAATTTCAGAACAAGGTCCGCATGGTCCCTGATCTCCCATTTCCCAGAAATTATCTTTCTTGTTTCCAAGAATAATTCGGTCTTCGTCGATTAATTCTTTCCAGATATCCCAAGCTTCCTGATCAAACGGAACATTATCTTCTTTGCTTCCTTCAAAAACAGAAACATAAAGGTTTTCTTTTGGAATTTTATAAACTTCTGTCAGTAATTCCCAAGCCCAGTTGATTGCTTCCTTTTTGAAATAATCACCAAAAGACCAGTTCCCTAACATCTCAAACATGGTGTGGTGGTAGGTATCAATACCAACTTCTTCAAGATCGTTATGTTTTCCTGAAACACGAAGACATTTTTGCGTATCGGCTATTCTTGGACTTTTTGGCGTTCCGTTTCCTAGAAAATATTCTTTGAACTGGGCCATTCCCGAGTTATTGAACATTAAGGTTGGATCGTCTTTAAGCACAATAGGAGCTGATGGCACAATAGTATGGCCTTTGCTCTCAAAAAAGTCTAGAAATTGTTTACGTACGTCTTGTGATTTCATATTTAAATTAAGAAAATGTATCTGTTTATTAATGTGCCAATTTGATACTGTGATAATTAGATAATTTTAAACTAAAAAACTTACAGTTCTAAGCAATAAATCGTCTCCTTATACATTATCTAATTATCAAATTGACTCAATTATCTAATTATTTAATTCTTGAAAAAAAGCTTCGAACAACTGAAACATTTATTAAATTTGTTCGACTAACTTATTTTACAAGCTGCAAAAATAGGGTATTTTAAAATATGGCGAAAGTAAAATATTATTACGACTCAGAAAATCTGGCTTATACGAAAATAAAAACCAGAAAAAGGATCAAAATTGGCTATGCAATACTGTTTTTGGTAGCTTCAGCCTTGTTTGGTTTTTTTGTTTTTATACTATTAATCAACACGCCTTACTTCGAAACGCCAAAAGATCGTTTGCAAGCACGTGAAATTGAGAATTTGAAATTGCAATATGCCATTTTAAACAAAAAAATGGACGAAATTGATGATGTAACTGAAGCATTAGAAAATAGAGACAACAATATATACAGGGTTTATTTTAATAAAACTGAAATTCCGGATTCTATTCGAAAAGCAGGTTTTAGAAATCCTGAACGTTATAAAATTTTAGAAGGTTATAACAACTCTCAATTGGTGTTGAATACAACGAAACGAATTGACAGATTGTCTAAAGAATTGGCGATTCAGTCAAAATCACTGGATGAAATTTTGAAATTGGCGAGTACAAAAGGGAATTTATTATTGGCAATTCCGGCGATTCAGCCTGTTCGAAATGAAAACTTAAAGCGAATGGCTTCGGGTTTTGGATACAGAACTGACCCTTTCACGAAAGTGCGAAAAATGCATAACGGAATGGATTTTACCGCTAACACAGGTTCTCCAGTTTATGCCACAGGCGATGGCGTTGTAGAAAGAGCCGATGCCGCAGCGTCAGGATTTGGAAATCATGTTGTGATCAGGCATGGTTTTGGATACGAAAGTTTATACGCGCATTTGAGCAAATACAACTGTCATCCCGGACAACATGTCAAACGTGGCGATGTTATTGGATACGTGGGAAGTACCGGAAGATCTGAAGGTCCGCATTGTCATTATGAGGTTCACAAGGATGGAAAAGTCGTAAATCCGTTGAACTTTTATTACGGAAATATTTCAGCTGTCGAATATGTGGCAATTTCGCAAATGGCAAATCAGGAAAATCAGTCATTAGATTAATACTGCAAAAAGTAGTATTTTTGGATAAAATAGAAAATTAAAAAATATGCATATTGAGCTTTCAAAAGATAAAAGATATTATAGTATTGGCGAAGTTGCCAAAGCTTTTAATGTCAATGCATCATTGATTCGTTTTTGGGACAGCGAATTTGACATTTTGAAACCTAAAAAGAACGCCAAAGGCAACAGAATGTTTACGCCGGACGATATTACAAACTTGCAATTGATCTATCATTTGGTCAAAGAAAGAGGTTTTACTCTTGAAGGCGCCAAAACACATTTGAAAGAGGGACAGAAGAAAACATTAGATAAATTCGAAATAATACGTAAATTAGAGTCCATAAAAACACAATTAAACGAGATTAAAAACGAATTATAACATTAATAATCAATAATTAGAAATAAACTTAAATCAAAACTGATATGAAAAAATGGTTAATCCCCGTAGGAATTATTGTTGTACTAATTGCTATTATTGCTTTTTGGTCAATTGGAATTAAAAATACAGGTTTACAAAAAAGCCAGGCAGTTAACAAAGAATGGGGAAATGTAAGTACTACTTACCAAAGAAGAAATGACCTTATTGGAAACTTGGTTAATACTGTAAAAGGTGCAGCTGATTTCGAAAAATCGACTTTAACAGCTGTTATCGAGGCTCGTGCAAAAGCAACTTCTGTAACAATCGATCCAAGTAATGTAACTCCTGAGCAACTTTCTCAATTTAACCAGGCTCAAAGCGGAGTATCTTCTTCTTTATCAAGATTATTAGTTTCTGTTGAACAATATCCAACATTAAAAGCAAACGAAAACTTCTTGAAATTACAAGATGAATTGGCTAGTACTGAAAACCAAATTTTAACAGCAAGAACTCGTTTTAACGAAGCTGTACAAGATTACAACGGATATGTTCTTGCAATTCCAAACAAATGGTTCTTGGATTACAAAGAAAAACCATACTTTGAAGCTGTTGCAGGTGCAGAAAAACCAGTTGAAGTAAAATTCTAAAAAAGCATTTAGTATTTTAGGCAAAAATCTAAAATCAACAATCTAAACTCTAAAATTATTTCAATGTCAAAAGTAGAAGATTTTTTATCCAAAGTAGAAGAGCAAGATATTGTAGAAGCTATTCGCGTAGCAGAACAAAATACTTCTGGCGAAATTAGAGTACATATAGAACAAACGACTTCTAAAGTCCCTTTTGACAGGGCTTTAGAAGTTTTTTATGATTTAAAAATGAATGAAACACAACTTCAAAATGGTGTTTTATTTTACTTTGCTGTAGCAGATAAAACTTTTGCTATTTGCGGAGACAAAGGAATAAATGATGTTGTAGCATCAGATTTTTGGGATTGTACCAAAGATGCAATGGTGGAGCAATTTAAATCAGGAAATTTTAAACAAGGTATTGTCGACGGTATTTTGAATGCCGGTGAACAATTAAAAAAATACTTTCCGTGGTCTGAAGATGACACTAATGAATTATCAAACGAAATATCAAAAGGATAAACAATGAAAATTTTCAAAAATAAAATCTCAAGTTCCAAAAGAATTTTTCAGTTTACCTTTTTACTGTTAGCGTTTTTTACCTGTAATGGTGCTTTTGCACAATTTACAATTCCGGAAAAACCAAGTCTTCAAACTTCTGTTTACGATTATGCTAATATTTTAAGCGCTTCTGAAAAAGCACAATTAGAAGAAAAACTAATTCGTTATTCAGATTCAACTACAACCCAAATTGTAGTGATTACAATCGAAAGTTTAAAAGGCGAAGATGTTAGTCAGCTTGCTACAAAATGGGGACAAACCTGGGGAATTGGAGGAACTGCAAAAGACGATAACGGTGTTGTCATTTTACTGGCAAAAAACGAAAAGAAAATTGCCATTAATCCAGGATATGGAGTCGAAGATCGCTTAACAGCAGGAATTGGCGGAACAATTATCCGAAATATTATTATCCCGGAATTCAAAGCAGGAAGTTTTTATAATGGTCTTGATAAAGGTACAGATGCTATAATTGATGTCTTTAAAGGGAAATTTAAAGGCGAACGCAAACAAACCAAAGGAAAAGATTTTCCGATATTCCCATTTATTGTAATTGTTGTAATTGTATTAATTCTACTTTCGCGAAATAAAGGCGGTGGAGGAAATTCAGGCAATAATGGCGGTGGAGGTCCTAGCCTTCTTGATGTTATTCTTTTAAGTAGTCTTGGCAGAAGTGGCGGAAGCGGATTTGGTGGAGGTTTCGGTGGCGGATCATCCGGTGGAGGTTTTGGCGGTGGCGGAGGCTTCGGAGGAGGTTTTGGCGGCGGCGGATTCTCTGGTGGAGGTTCTAGCGGAGGCTGGTAAATTTCAGTTTTCAGTCGCAGTTTTCAGTTTTTTGTTTCAAGTTTAAAATCATTTATGAAAATTAGTTTTTATTTCTTTATTTTTTGTTCCTATTTCACTTCTTATTCACAAGAGTTTTTTGATAATGATAAAATAGAAAGCGGTAAACAAATTGAAGAATTAAATACTATTATTCTACAGAATCCAAGTGCAGAGAATTATTATTACAGAGGTTATAATAATTATATAAGTGAAAATTATCCGGAAGCATTGGCTGATTATAACAAAGCGCTCTCGATAACACCAAATGATTTTAATATTTATTTTAGCAGAGGAAATCTAAGTATAAAATTAAAGGATTACGAAAGTGCCATTGCAGATTTTTCAAAATGTATTTCTTTAGATAAAAATTCTCAAAAGGCTTATTTTAATAGAGCTTTTGCCGAGAGAAAAATATTCAATCGTACGGGTGCAATAGACGATTATTCAAAAAGTATCGCTTTAAAGCCTGATAATAACATATCAGCCTATCAAAATAGGGGATTATTAAAAAAAGAACTAAATTTACACAAGGAAGCAATAGCCGACTTTGATAAAGTTATCGCAATTGACCCAAAATCAGTAGATGCGTTTCAGAATAGAGCCATTTCAAAAGCAATGCTTAATTCAAAAGATGCTTTACTTGATTTTAATGAAGCTGTAAAATTAGCGCCTGAAAATTCAGAAGTATACTTTAATAGAGCACTTTATTTTATTAATTTCAAAATAAAAGGAGATTATTGCTCAGATTTAAAAAAAGCTTTTAATTTTGGCTATTTACCGGCACAAGAATTATTAATAGAACTTTGTAAAATTTAATACCTAAAGATGTTATCACATAAAGCAAAATACGCCCTTAAGGCCTTACTTTATTTAGCAGAACAAGACGAAAATCACATTTCTAAAACTATAGAAATTGCTGATGGAGCCAACATTCCTAAAAAGTTTTTAGAGCAAATTTTATTAGATCTAAAACGTGGTCGTTTTGTGAGTAGTAAACAAGGAAAATTTGGCGGATATTATCTTATAAAGTCCAAAAATGAAATAACTCTTGCCGAAATTCATCGATTATTTGACGGTGCAATTGCACTTTTACCTTGTGCTTCTTTAAACTTTTACGAACCTTGTTCTGATTGTAAAACCGAGGAAGAATGCAGTCTGAGACATGGTTTGATGCTTATTCGCGACGAAACTCTTAAAGCGATGCAAGGCATTACTATAGCCTCCCTTATAAAAAAATAAAAAAATATTTTCTAATTCCTAGTAAATCGATAGAATTAATATTTATATTTGCAGAAAATAATTAACAAATCATTTACAAAGTTTTAACCATGAAAGTAAATTACAGTAAATCAGGTGTAACCAAAAATCTTTTGCAAAGAAATCAAAATCAATTCACTACCGTGAATAGCAATTCGTTTATGATATGTATGTGTTGGTAAAAAAAAATTTATTTTAAATTCTACTAATCACATATACTTAATCTGAAAATGAAAAATTCTATAAAAAACACCCTAACAATATTATTATTTTTAACCTTCTCTGTTTCGTTTGCACAAACTGTTGAAGGTATAGTTTTTACAAATGAAAATATTCCTCTTGAAGCAGCAAACATTGTTATTAAAGGAACAACTTCTAATACAACTTCTGATCAAAACGGAAAATTCATAATTGATACAAGAGGAAAAGTTCCTTTTACAATTCTGGTTCAATATGTAGGATATAAAACTACTGAGTTAGAATTTACTGCTTTGCCAACAGCTCCATTACAAGTAACTCTTAACGAAGAAAATGCACTTGTTGAAGTTGTAGTTTCTTCAAGACGTCGTATAGAAAAAGTTCAGGATGTGCCAATTGCAATATCAGTTATTACTGGTAAACAAGCTGAACAAACCGGAGCTTTTAACGTAAATCGTATTAAAGAACTTGTTCCATCTGTACAACTTTATTCTTCAAATCCTAGAAATACAGGTATCAATATTCGTAGCCTTGGTTCACCATTTGGACTTACAAATGACGGAATCGATCCCGGAGTTGGTTTCTATGTAGACGGTGTTTATTACGCTCGCCCTGCTGCTACAACTTTAGATTTTATTGATGTAGAACAAATCGAGGTTTTACGTGGGCCACAAGGATCATTGTTTGGTAAAAACACGACTTCTGGAGCGTTCAACATTACTACTCGCAAACCAAGTTTTACTTCTGGCGCTGACTTCGAAGTAAGCTACGGAAATTATAACTTCTTGCAAGCTAAAGCTTCTATTACCGGAGGTTTGACTTCAAAATTAGCTGGTCGTATATCTTTTTCAGGTACTCAACGTGATGGTTTAATCGATAATGTTGCTACAGGAAGACCTACAAACACCTTAAACAATCAAGGAATTAGAGGTCAATTACTTTATACTCCTTCAGAAAATACCAATATTATATTAGCCGCAGATATTACAACGCAACGTCCTGATGGATATGCGCAAGTAGTTGCCGGAGTTGCTCCAACAAAAAGAGCTGCTTACCGTCAGTTTGATGCTATTATTAAAGACCTGAATTATCAATTACCAAGTTTAAACGCTTTTGATCGTAAAATTGACCACGATACTCCATGGCGTTCAAATCAGGATATGGGAGGTATATCTTTGAACATTGATACAAAAATTGGAGGCGGAACTCTTACTTCGACTACAGCTTGGAGATTCTGGAACTGGGATCCTTCAAATGATAGAGATTTTACAGGATTACAAGTTTTAGCAAAATCTCAAAACCCAACAAGACAAACTCAATTTACACAAGAAGTTCGTTATGCTGGTCAGCTTACCTCTAAAATAAGTGGTGTTGTAGGTGTGTTTTTCATCGACCAAACATCAAAAACAAATGGTACTGAAGAATCTGGTAACGCACAATGGAGATTTGCTCAAAGTACTACAAGTAACTTATGGAAAACTCCAGGACTTTTTGAAGGATACGGAATCAAAACTGACGCTAGTATCAGATCATCAAGTGCTGCGGTATTTGGACAATTAGACTGGGCAATTACAGAACGTTTCCATATATTACCAGGTTTAAGATATAACTTTGACAAGAAATCAGCTGATTATTCCCGTAAAACATACGGTGGTCTTCAAACAACTGATCCTGCATTAATTGCTTTGCAAAAATCAGTTTACTCAGATCAGGCATTTACATCAGATACTGATAATACTGACTTCTCAGGAAACTTAACTTTGACTTATAAAGCGTCTGACAAAATCAATGCTTATGCGACTTATGCAAAAAGTTACAAACCAGTTGGAGTAAACGTAGCCGGACTTCCTACAGATTCAAAAGGTCAGCCTTTATTAGATCTTTCGGTAATCAAACCAGAGAAAGTAAATCATTATGAAATTGGAGTAAAAACTTCTCCTTTCAGAAATTCAGTATTCAACTTAGCATTCTTTAATACTGAGATTAAAGATTTCCAAACAAACGTTCAGGCTGCTGAATTAGGTGTAAACCGTGGATATCTTGCTAATGCAGATAAAGTACGTGTAAGAGGTGCAGAATTAGACGCTAGTTTTGTAGTAAACAGAAATCTAACAATAAATGGTGCTGCAACTTATACTGAAGGTACTTATGTGAAATTCACAAATGCACCACTTCCATTAGAAGAAACAGGAACTACTGTTGGAGGAGTTCAGGTAGCTTATAAAGATGTTTCAGGAACAGATTTGCCTGGTGTATCAAGATGGGCAGGATCATTGGGTGGTGAACTTTCTGATGATGCTAAATTCTTTGGAAACGCTGGAAAAATATTCCTTGCTGTTGATTCTTATGCACGTTCTGAATTTTCTTCAAGCCCTTCAGCTTCAAAATACTTAATCGTTCCGGGTTATGCGATCTTTAATGCTCGTTTAGGTTTCCGTGCTTCCGAAGGTTTATCGATTCACTTTTGGGGACGTAACTTATTGAACAAAGATTACTACGAACAATTATTGCCTGCTGGTGGAAACACAGGACAATATGCAGGTGTAATTGGAGATCAAAGAACATACGGAATCACATTGAAATACAAATTGTAGTCAGTTAGTTAATTTTTTATATACACAAAGCGAGGTAGGTTTTTAAACTTACCTCGCTTTTTTATTACCAATCATGAAATCACAAAATAGCTTTTAAAACGAATTTAAAAATCAATTTATACTTCTATAAATCAATTCTCATTTGTATATATTCGCAGCCTGAATTATATAGATTAGATGAAATTTGTCAAAACACTGTTCTTATTTGGCCTTATAAGTCCATTTTTATCGGCACAAAATCTAAAGAAAACAGATCAGCAAACCCTTACCTGGATTAGATATTATAACATTTTACCTATAACGGAAAAGTGGGCAATTCACTCTGAATTTGACAATCGCAGTTTTTTAAATCCTGTTCACGAAAATCTATTTGTTATAAGAGTTCAAGGTCGTTATCGCGTCAATAAATTTGCAGAATTAGGAGGAGGTTTTGCTTATTTTAATGTAAATACTCAAGATCCTAATATCGATCCGGATTTCTCTGTTCCGGAATATCGAGTTCAACAAGATATTACTTTCATAAACGATATTGGAAAAATTACATTTCACAATCGTTTTCAACTTGAAGAACGGTTTATTCAAAAAACCAATAAAATAGAATTATTGGATGATTTTTCTTTTGCTTACCGATTTAGATATAGATTACAATCGACTTTTGATCTTTGGAAAAAAGAAAAACGAAGCCTAAAAGCAACTATTTCTGATGAAATCATGTTTAATTTTGGAGAAGATAATAGAAAAAATACGTTTGATCAAAACCGATTTTATGTCGCATTGCGTTATCATTTTAATCCTAATATTGGTTTAGAAGTTGGCTATCTAAAAAGCTTTCAGCGACGTGCAAGCGGTCTTGATTTTTATGATCGGGATATTATTCGTTTTACGCTTTATCATAGAATTGACAGGAAAATTAGATAATGTGGTAATTTGATAATGTGGCAATTAGATAATTTTCCTTGAAATTTAATTTGAATTCAAAAAAAAGACGCAGTGCTGTGCGCCTCTAACTTCAATTAGATCTGTTCAATCCGTAAAATCTGTGGGCATAAAAAAGACGCACTGCTGTGCGCCTCTACGATAAAATCTTTGTCGCTCTACAATTCAAAAAAACCTTAGAACCTTAGAATCTTAGAATCTTTTCTAAGACGCACTGCTGTGCGCCTCTACGATAAAACCTTTGTCGTTTTACAATTTTTAAAAAACCTTAGCAGCTCAGAACCTCAGAAACTTAGAACCTTTTCTAAGACGCACTGCTGTGCGCCTCTACGGAAAAACCTTTGTTCCTTCGAACCTCTGAACCTTTGTACCTTTAATCCCTTCTTCTCTTCCCTCCTTTTTCTGCGGCTGCAAAATTTCCAAATTTATAGGCCAGAGAAAACATGACGTAACGTTTAAGAACTGTATTTTCTTCATCACGAATTGACGTTGCCGAAATAGTTCTTGTGGCACTTTGATTTTGATTTAAGACATCGTAAACTTTAATTTTTGCATATAGTTTTTTATCAAAAAATCCATACGATAAACTTGTATTCCAAAGAAAGAAATCTTTCTTGAAGTCACTCGAAATATTAGAATTATAAGTATATCCAAAATCATTTCCGAAAATGAAATTTAAAGGCCAGTAATTCGTGGTTTGCAAATTGATTCTGTGCACCACATTCGAAGTCGCATCACGCGTATAATTCTCATAACTAGTTTCATTATAAGTCAAACTGTATGATGGCGAAATAGACAATAATTCCCCATATTCATACGTCAGATAAACTCTTGGTGTAATTGCTATTGCTTTTGCGTTGTACAAAACAGCATTTGTAAAACCTTTATCAAAAGAATAGCTTCCGTTAATTCCCAAACCATATCTCAAAACGTGTGCATCTCTTTTTACCGATTGATTCCAATTTCCGCCAATCGATGCAATATAAGTTCCGGAGATATTGGCATAAGTAGTTGTTCTTTTTCCGCTATCGTCATATACCGAAGTCGAAACAACATCATTATTATAATAATCTGCTTTGATAAACATACTATAACCCGAACGTGTTCTAAAATCAAAATTCTTAAAATCAATTCCTGCGCTGCTTTTTTCTATCGGATTTAAATTTGGATTTCCAATTACGGTATTCAACGGATTCATCAAATTTAAAACGGGCAATAATTGCGTAGCGCTCGGAAGCGAATTCGAATAATCATATTTTAAAGTCAGGTTTTTAGAACGGCTGAATTTGTATCTTATCAATGCATTTGCAAAAGGCAAAGCATATGTTTTATTCAAATCAGTTGAATTTCCTAAGTAAAGAGAATGATTATCATAATCGATAATAGAAGTTTTGGTGCTAAGATTTATGATGAATTTACTTTTTTTCAATGTAATTCCAAATTTAGGACTTACTGAACTTTGTCTTGAACTGATGTAATTTGTCAACGATAAATTCAAATCAGAATAGGATTCTGTAGCAGCATTAAAATCAAACGTTTTTTGATCGTTTACTGTTTTTTGCCAGTCAAAATCAGAACCAAATCTAATTTTCAATGAATCTGTAATAGGTTCTGTATATTCCAAATCCAAAGTATAAGAATCAGAACTTGTATTGTTTTTACTGTTTTGATTTCGTTCATCGTTTGGTTTTCCGTCTTGATAAAATATAGTTTGAGAAAGATTCATTGTATTCGAATCGTTTCTGGTATTATTATTATTAAAAACGAAACTTAGATTGCGCGATTCTTTTTCAAAAGTTTTATTGAAATTAATCGCATTCATAAAATTATTATTCGTGCTTTCGCTTTTAGATTCTGACTTGCTTTCGTTCAATGCGACACCGTTTTCATCCTCAGATGCTGTACTTGATTTTGAATCACTATTTGCTCTGGTTTGATTAAAAGTTGGCGCAATATAAATATGAGTCGTTGGATTAATTTTGTAATCTAACTCCAGATTAACCTTATTTCCGGTATTTTCACTTCTTGATTTCGAATCAGATGCCGTAAGAATATTTCCCGTTGGTAAAAAATTAACTTGATTTGATTTACTATCATTATTATTAATCGAATTCGAAAAATTATAACTACTCGTAATGTCCAATTTTTTAGACAATGCATCAAAATAATTAATTCCTGCCAAATTAGACTGCGTGATTCCTTTTCCGCCTCCGGAACTTTGATTCATATTTTTACTATTTCGTCCTCCGCCCATACTATCAAAAACATCATCCATAGAAAAGCCTGTCGAATTGATATTATTGGAAGAAGCTAATACACTTATTTTCTGTTGATTTTTGAAAAAATTCAGCATTAAACTACTTTCATAACGATCATCAGAACCGAAACCACCGAGTATTTTTCCGAAGAAACCTTTATTTTTCTTTTCGTCAATCGTCAAATTTATACTCGAATAATCGGAGGTTGATTCTTGTTTTGCAAATTCTTCTTTCTTGGTTTTAAAATCCGAAACCTGAACTTTCTTGATAATATCGGCAGGCAAATTTTTAAGGATCAAAGCTCCGTCTTTATCAAAAAAGGTCTTTCCGTTGACTAAAAACTGCGTTACTTCCCTTCCGTTTACGGTAACTTTTCCGTTATTATCAACATCAACGCCGGGCAATTGCTTTAGCAAAGCTTCAACATTGGCATCCGGACGAACTTTATAAGAAGATGCATTAAACTCCAGAGTATCTTTTTTGATTGTAATTGGTGGCGCTTCGGTTTTAATTACTACATTATCCAGCGCATTTACACTTTCTAATAAATATAGTTTTCCAAAATCTTTGCTTTCCAAAATCCCTTTATGTTCTTCAACAAAAGGCTGATATCCCATATAATTTACTTTCAGAAAAACAGGTTTATCTATTTTTTTAGTGTTGATTCTAAAAACTCCATTTTTATCTGTCGTTGCATATTCGATAACGGTAGAATCTTTAACGGTAGAAAAATAGACGGTCGCCATTTCCAGCGGCAACTGCGTATTGATATCAACAATGATTCCTTTGATCACAATATCATTGCTTTGCGCATTCGAGACAGAACAAATAAGAAGAAAAAACAATAGATAAGCGAGAGATTTGGTCATAAGAAAGGGTTAGTTATGCTAGTAAGACTAACAAAGAAATCAAAGGTTTAACGGGGTATTCAAAGTTTTATTAGGTTTTTTATCGCAAATATCTCAAATCAATTCTATTTACAAGGGATTTTAGATGTTATTTTTTGAAAGAAAACTACCAATTAAAACTCGCAAACTTTTCTTTTATCTTGATTTTTTTTTCTTAAAAAGACTTGTAAAAAGGGGGAATTGCCCCTTATAAAAACGGTACTTCACCTTGCTTCTATCTTATAAAAATGCAAAACCTTTGTGATGTAAAATTTAAAAGACGAGACCCTATTAAAAATTCTGAAACAATGCTTCAGAAACATCAAAAAAAACTATTACAGACAATTTAAACCAATTAATCATGAAAAATATTTTTAAAGGCACCTTACGAGGATATGTATGTGAGGATTGTATTGAGGCGATATCCGGAGTTGAAGTTTTATTTTATCTTCCGTACAGAAAAGAAACCCGCCCGACGAATCAGGTTGCAAATACTAAAGATACATTTCATTATGTATCAAAAGAGGAAGCAAAACAAAGACAAGAGTTATATATTGGCAAAGCCAAAACAGATCCCAAAGGGAATTTTGAATTCGAAATTGACGAAAGATACGTGGGTTCTGATTTAGATATCGATTTTATTTGCGGAACGGTTCCTCCAAAATTTCCAAAACCAAAAAGAGACGAAATTGTACAATTTCATATTACAACATTATCAATACATTCTGAGCTTGAACAACAAACAAAAGACCTAAACTTGAGATGGCAATGTAATATTGCTTATAAATGGTGGTGCTATATAAGAGGCCATTATTTTGATGCGTGGGTTATTTGTGGACATTTGAGAAACTGCAAAACCGGAAAACCTATTGCAAATGCAAAAGTTACTGCAATGGATGCCGATTTTCTAACAGATGATAATTTAGGTTCTGATACAACGGATGCTTCCGGACATTTTAGAATCGATTATACCTCTGTAGATTTCAAAAAAACCTTTTTATCGCCATGGATAAATATCGAAACAGATCCTAATTTCCTTTCTTTTCAAAGTGGTCCGGACGTTTATTTCAAAGCCGAATTAAGCGGAACAACTTTAATCAATGAAACAAAAGCAGATGCGCGCAAAAATGTAGGCTATTGTCTATGTGTCAATTTATGTTCTGAAATAAATGTTTTTGATCCCGAGGGGCCTGGTTTTCCGAGTGCATGGACAGGAATTGGAACCGCTTTTAGTTCTTCTTTCGGATTAGGCGTTCACGATTTTGATGCCGATGGTTTTGCGGGCTCCGGCAAACATGTATTGTACAGCACTATCCGTTTAACCGGACAAGCAGCTTTAAAATCAGCTGGCGGATACCCAATTGAATATCGTTTTAGAATCAGCGATACAACTGCACCCAATAATTCAGCTCCTTTAGATGAAACAAATTTTACCAAAACTATTGGAGTCGACAGCGGCTTATTTGCTCCAAGTACTGTTTCTAAATTATCCAGAAAAATTCCCATTCTTGACCATGATATTATTTATGTAGACAGCGCTCAAAGTGATTTTGATGCTCAAGGCTGGTTTGATGTAAACAAGTCCATTGAGAGAGCTTTGGTAACAAATGGTTTTACTCTTGCAGATTTACCGCTATATAATATTATCGAAGAAGACACACTAATTTCTCTAAATACAGCAGCATTAACAACTGCTGTAGGCATTACTCCGGACAGTATTAATCCGGGACAAAATATTCCTCCTGCAAGTAAAGCTCCGCTGGAAAAATTTGCAATACGATTCGAAATCAGAGAAGTGATTAACAAAGCAACCAATAGTTTTGGCGTTATTGATGGCAACGGAACAACATTAAATTCTGTTGTAATGAACAATACTCCAATATACAGACAATTGTCTATAAAAGAGCTAGAAGAAAGCACACTTTGTACTCCTGTAAACGGCACAATACACGCTAAATATACCTTATATCACCGCTATTTATCGACTTGCAAATTGAACATAAGAAAAAATAGTGAAAGCACTGAAAGAGATATTATAGACGGTATCATTGATACTGCGCCAGCTGTTGACGAAAGAACAAGTAGTAGTTCTAAACTAAATGATCCGCCAACTTTAGCGCGTTGTACTTATATCGTAAAACTATATTCGTCTACGCGAAAACACGATGGCGACAACGGTGATTCTGATGGAGGAACACCGCTTGAACAACTTTTCTTCTACGACGTTTAACAACCATTTCTAAATAAACCACAAAAAAAAAGCAACATTTCAAAATTCGAAATGTTGCTTTTTTATTAACTGTAAAAAGAAATTTTATTTCTCTCTGATATAAATATCGATTGGCACTCCTGCGAAGTCCCAATTTTCTCTAATTTTATTCTCCAAATATCTTTTATATGGCTCCTTAACGTATTGTGGCATATTTGCAAAAAACACAAACTGAGGCGTTAATGTTGGCAACTGCATACAATATTTAATTTTCACATATTTCCCTTTTGTTGCTGGCGGCGGATAAGCTTCAATAACTTTCAACATATATTCGTTGAATTTTGAAGTTGCGATTCTTTGTTTTCTGTTTTCGAAAACCTGAACCGTAGCTTCAAGTGCTTTCAATAAACGTTGTTTCGTTAAAGCCGAAACGAACAAAATTGGCACATCTGTAAAAGGCATTAATTCTTTTTTGATTTTCTCTTCGTAATCACGAGTCGACATGGTATCTTTTTCAACCAAATCCCATTTGTTTACTAAGATTACGACACCTTTACGGTTTTTCTCAGCCAACCAAAAAATACTTTGATCCTGACCTTCAAATCCACGAGTTGCATCGATAACCAAAATACAAATATCTGCATGCTCAATCGCACGAACAGAACGCATTACCGAGTAAAACTCTAAATCTTCCTTCACCTTAGCCTTACGACGGATTCCCGCAGTATCAACCAGGTTAAATTCAAAACCAAAACGGTCAAATTTTGTGTCAATTGCATCACGAGTTGTTCCTGCAATATCCGTAACCATAAAACGATCCTGACCAATTAAGGCGTTGATAAAGCTTGATTTACCAGCATTTGGACGTCCAACAACAGCAAAACGAGGTAAAACGATTTCTGGTTGAACAGGTTCTGGTTTTACAGGAAAAGATTCGATCAAAGCATCCAATAAATCTCCCGTTCCACTTCCTGAGATACTTGCAAATGTATAATAATCTCCTAAACCAAGATTATAAAACTCCAAAGCATCTTTTTCGCGCATTGCGTTATCTACTTTATTAACAGCCAATAAAACTGGTTTTGTTACCTTACGCAATAAACGCGCAACAACATCATCCATTGGTGTAATACCTTCTTCTACATCAACAACAAAAATAATAACATCTGCTTCATCGATAGCAAGCTCCACTTGTTTACGGATTTCACCTTCAAATACGTCATCAGATCCACGAACATATCCGCCGGTATCAATCACAGAAAACTCTTTTCCGTTCCACTCGCTTTTACCGTAGTTTCTATCTCTGGTAACTCCAGAAACCGAATCTACAATAGCTTCTCTTCTTTGTATCAGCCTATTAAAAAGGGTTGATTTCCCCACATTAGGTCTTCCTACTATCGCAACAATGTTATTCATTTTTTTGAATTTTTGATTTTAGACTTTAGATTTTTTGATTTTAGTCTCCCATAATCAATCACTTATAAATCCAAAATCCTTTTATTTTAATTTTTTGCAAAGGTAGTTAAAAAAGTGACTAAGTCGCTAAGTTTCTAAGTACCTAAGTTTTTTATTATTTTTCCTGTTATTTCAGACTATTTTTTGGGAGCTATTTCCTGCTATTCGTTACAATCTTTTCCTGGCTAAAGAAGCCAGAAAAAGGATTTCCACTTCTATCAGGGCTAGGGCTTCAGTTTTCAATATCAGCTTTCTGTTTTATACAAAACCTTTTATTTTCAAAACATGAAACCTGAAACAACTTTAACCATTCCAATTTCGCATTTCTAACAAATCAACAATTAAACAATTAACCGATTAAACCACTACTGATTATATCCAAATCGTTTCAACATATTCGCATTGCTTCTCCAGTTTTTATTCACCTTAACAACAAGTTCAATATGAATTTGTTTTCCGAAGAATTTCTCCAGATCTGCGCGAGCCTCGGTTCCAACTTTTTTCAAAGCAGCACCTTTATGTCCAATAATGATTCCTTTTTGAGTTTCGCGTTCCACCATAATAATCGAACGGATTCTGATAATAGCTTCGTCTTCAAAAAATTCTTCCGTTACGATTTCAACCGCATACGGAATCTCTTTGCTGTAATTCAACAAGATTTTTTCACGAATCGTTTCGTTTACGAAAAAACGTTCCGGTTTATCTGTTAATTGATCTTTTGGATAATATGCAGGAGATTCTGGAAGTAACTCAATGATTCTGCCAAAAACTTCCGGTACATTAAAATTCTGTAAAGCCGAGATTGGGAAAATTTCAGCATTTGGCACTTTTGCAGTCCAGAATGCAACTTGTTCCTCTAATTGTTCCTGATTTGAGTTGTCAATTTTATTCAACAATAACAAAACCGGAATTTTAGCGTGGATAATTTTATTAAAGAAAGCTTCATCTTTTAAGTCCTGCTCTCCTATTTCGACCATATAAACCAGAATATCAGCATCTTCAAAAGCCGATTTTACAAAGTTCATCATCGATTCCTGCATTTCATAAGCCGGTTTGATGATTCCTGGAGTATCCGATAATATAAGTTGAAAATCCTCGCCATTCACGATTCCAAGAATACGGTGACGAGTTGTTTGTGCTTTTGATGTAATAATCGATAATCTTTCTCCAACAAAGGCGTTCATCAATGTTGATTTTCCAACGTTTGGATTCCCGATGATGTTTACAAAACCTGCTTTATGTGACATTTGCATATTATTTATTTTGCAAAGGTAGTCATATCAACTCAATACAGAAAATAAAACATTTTTTAATCTTTTCGTTGGATTTCTCAAAAAACGGCGTATCTTTGCACCCGAAACATCGCGGGATAGAGCAGTAGGCAGCTCGTCGGGCTCATAACCCGAAGGTCACAGGTTCGAGTCCTGTTCCCGCTACTAAGACAAAAAGCTTCAGAGAAATCTGGAGCTTTTTTGTTTTGGATTACTTTGAAATTTTTGCGTTCACGAGCGGGGTTAAGTTTAAAGTAAATCCTCTCTTATTTTATTTGATTCAAATATTTCAAAATAAGTCATATTTGCTTTACTAAACATAGTATCAATATTTAATGACTCATTCTTTAATACATCATCTATTGATTGATAAATTGTATTTCTTGATAAATCTTTAACTATAAAAAAATCGCTAGCCCAAAACCATTTTTCACGATTGTTTTTCATTATCATTTTTATATTTTCCAGTGTAAAAATTGTAGCAATATAAACTTTAGAATAATCATTTTTTAAAACAATATAAACATCAATATTATCATTTAAGGCATCTTGAATCCTATATCCTCCCGGAAATGAAATAAAAAAGTTATAATTTAAGTGAATTCGCTTGTTCTCCATAAATAGTAATTATTTCAATAGCGTGGATTTTCAATCCATGCCCATTTCAACTTTAACACAAAAATAAAACTTTTAAACTGGCATTACTAAAAAACCACAACATTGTACAGTTGTAGCCTTATATTATTCACTTTGTGGACACAGTAAACTAACTAAAATCAATACTTTTCAAAATTACACGCAACCTTTTGCATGATTTAAAATCTATTTATTATAACTAAAAACCAGATAAATATGAAAAAGAATATTATTTTTTTAATGTTAATTAGCCTTCTTGTTTCGTGTAATAGTGATGATCAGGAGAACTCAACACCTGAGTTAATAGGAACTTGGAAACTAACTGAAGTTTTGGCTGATCCAGGTGACGGCAGCGGAACTTTTAAAGCAGTGCAAAGCAATAAAACTATTGAGTTTAAAAACAACGGAACTATAGTAACTAATACTTCTTTATGTGATCCGTACTCCGATGAAATAAAAAGTTCCGGAAGTTTTAGTCTGCATAATAATTCTATAACCACCAATTGCCAAAACTCAAATATTGCAACAATACATTTTGAATTGAAAAACGACTACCTGCTTTTACATTATCTATCTAATGAAGGTTATTCTCAAAAATTTCAAAGAAGTAATTGAAAAATCGCGTATTGGAAAAAAACAAACAAAGCTTCAGAGAAATCTGAAGCTTTGTTTGTTTGTTATGGTTTTATTTTTTTGCCGATTCACTTTCTGTCACATAAAAGGATTCGTGCGGAAGCGGTGTTTTTTTATTCAATTGGTATGTAAAAGTCAACAATAGCCTTCCTTTCAGGATGTTCATTAAAATTATTATAATAAATTTCAAAAGGCTCTCTGTCAGCTTTCTTATATCCATTTTCGTTCATCCAAACGAATAACCCAGTCCACGACTTTTCAAATTCCTGTAATCCAATTTCAAAACTTCCAACGATAAATTTTCCAGCTTCTATTGTTGTCAGTCCGATTTCTCCATTTGTTTCTACTGCCTTGTCTAGTAAAATCGAAGCACTCATCCTTACTTTGTTGGCTTCAGTAATTTTAAAACTGTCGTGATAAACCGTTATCATTTTTGTTTGGCCGTTTATTAATCCTTTTGGTGTTGCCCATTGTACTAATTTCCCATAGGCATTTTCAAGGTTATCAGGACCAATACTAGATACATAAGCCAAATCCATTTTTGACATTTCTTTAATTTCAATTTTTGCGTTCATTTTTATCCAATTTTTAAGATTATTAATGACGCAAATGTATTTTTCATAGTCAGGATATTCTTGTCCATTCTTGCTTTTAAGTTGACGAATCTTGCTAAATCTATTTGGATTTTGGCCTTTAAATTCAGTCGGACTTACTCCAAAATGCTTTTTAAATGCTCTGGAATAGGAAGAATTATCACTAAATCCATATTTATGTGCTATTTCAGTTGCTGTTATGTTTTTATGTAACAAATCAGATGCTGATTTTTCTATTCTTCTTCGTTTTACGTATTCATGAAGAGTTTCTTCTGTAACAAATTTGAAAACTCGATGAAAATGAAATGGTGAGAAAAAAGCAATTTCCGAAACTGTATTTAGCGATAAGTCCGATTCCAAGTTTTGATCAATAAACTCAAAAACTCGGTTAATTCGATTTTTGTAATCAGCTTGTATTTCTTTATCTGTTACTGTCATTTCTTAAATGCTTTATAACTTGTTTATATGTGTGACAAACTTTTGTTTTTATAGATTCTCAGTTTCAAATTTCTCAATAAACTTATTTATTATTTTATGTGATTTCATTCGTAAATCAGAATTTTCAGTTATTAACTCTATTCTATAACTTCCGTAAGTTATTCTAGTATTAATTTTAATATCAGTACTCCATCCAATTTCAAGCAACTCCTTTATCATATCAGATAACAATTCATCCCATTCTTTTTCTTTTGGTAAATTCAATCTATTTAGTTTTATATAAAGATTTATTTCGTCTTGCGCTTTCAATTCCTTGCTTAACAATGAGATTTTTTTGTCATTTTCGATCTGCACTTTCATATTCTTTTTGAATTGCTTATTCATCCTCAATATTTTATCTTGTTGAAATATAAAATTATTTTAATTTCTCTAAGAAGGCAAACTTAACATATCCAAATTATCAAAAAGTTGTATAAAACTAAAAAGCAATTTGATAAAAATCATAAATAATTTGGCTAGATAATTGAATGCTTCCTGATACTAAGACAAAAAGCTTCAGAGAAATCTGGAGCTTTTTTTTACTAGATTTCCTATCCAGGCTTTATTAAATTATCTTTTAGTTTAGCATAAATATCAAGACTTATAAACTTACCATTTTTAATTTCACAGTCTTTCATAGTTCCTTCGTATTGAAAGTCAAGTTTAGCCATTATGCTTTTACAATTCTTATTTTCCGACTCAACAAATCCTTCAATTCTGTGAAGTTCTAAATCGTTAAATCCATAATTACAAATTAAGGGTATTGCTTCTTTTATAATTCCATGTCCCCAAAAATCTGGAATTAACCAAAAACCGATCTCTGCTTTTTTATGTTCTTTACTTAAATTATTTAATCCACCCGCTCCGTAGAATGTTCTGTTATCAGCCGAGCAAATTGCAAACCAAATTCCGGTATCGTTTTTTTCAAGGTCAGCAAAAAAAAGCATTTGTTCTTTGGTTGCTTCCAATGTTTGAAAACTCACTTCATAATACTTAATAACTTCAGGATATGAAAGTCCTTTGAAAACATTTTCAAGATCACTATCTGCAAATTGTCGCAGTAAAAGTCTTTCGGTTTTTATAGTTGGAAATTCTTTCTTCATGATTTCTTGTTCATTTCATATTATCAGTTTTCATCGTCAAGAACTGACCGTTAAAACCTAAATCCATTACAATAGCTGCTGCATGCAAGTTTATTTTGTGTTTTTATCGTATTCTTCTTTAGCCATTTTATCATATTCATCTTGAGTAAAACCATATTTACAGTCTGAATATTTTGGATCGAGAGCCCAAAACATTAAATCATTTATTTCAGCCGAGCCGTTTAGACAAGCTCCATTTGTAGTACTAATAGCCTCAAAATCATTCTTATGTTTGAAATATATCTCTTTAATTTTTGGATAATTTTTCTCTTTTAATCCAATAAAAGCATAATATCGAATGTATGGATTTTCACTATCAGTCAAATAAACCAAATCTTCAACAGTTGCTACTTTAATTAAGTTTTTATACGAATCATTATCTTCAACCCAAACAGTATTTATACATTTTTCATGACTCAAAAGATTTACAGCATCTTCCACTTTTGAATCAAGTTTATGTTTACACGAAATTATGATGTTAAAAGTTAAAAGCATTAAAAAAATATTTCTCATAATTCTAAGTTTATCAAGCAATTTAACTTCACAACCTGCTATTTTCATAGTTTAATATGTTTTAAAATTATCGTCAACATCTTGGGACTACAACAGATCTAAGACTAAATTAAGTCCAAAACGCCAATCTTGTTAAACAACTATTATTGGCTGGCATTTATTACTTTAAAGGTTCACATCTTTCGAATAATAATGTGTCCATTTTTCTTTCGTCAAACGACATTATCATTTTTTTCTTGCTTAGAAAATAAATTGGTGAATTTGAACCTACAATACACAATCTTCCAAGACTTATTCCTTTTGAGGTCGGTTTCCACTGATAATCTACTAACGAATCTAGATTATTATCTTTAAAAATTTCGGCATTCCCATCAAGATTTAAGTGAAGCGTTAGATCATTTGTATAACCTGCATTTATTAATCGAATTGGTTTATTTGTTGCCTTTTTCAATTTCCACCATCCATTGGCATTTTTGAAATCGAAATTTTTTGTGATCAGATTTTTATCTTCTAAATTTTCATTAACCTTCTCTTTACAAGAATAGAAGAACACAAATATTAGAATTATAAATATTTTTTGAATGGAATGTATTTTCATCATTTTGGCTGTGTTTGTCTATAACGTTCTGCCACTACAGTAAGTTTGAAACTAAATTAATTCCTATTTTCGGATTTGCCAAATCATGTCAAATACAAAACCAACTTTCTATTAATCTTATTGTCTAAATCTGCTGTCATTAGGAACTATTTTTTTATTCAATTCCCATTTTGTTTTGTATACAGTCAATATACAAACAATTATTTAAGAATATTTTATTTCCCAACATTCCTGTCATACCCGAAAATTTCATCATTGAATATTGAACTTGCGAAAATCCTTCAACATAAGTAATATTATTTAAAGATATTTCCTCAGTGTCAAATTTTATTTTTTGGCTACAGCTTGCAGTAAAAGTAGTCAAAACATTATCCCAGGATTTTGACTTTTCAATGTTAATTTTTGAATTTGGCAGTTTCAAGCTTTCCCATACTTCTTTGTTGGCTAATAATTCATAAGCACTTGTCCCTGAATCAAATAAAAAACTTTCCTCCTGCCCTTTTAAAAAACCTTTAAAGATTATTTTTCTTTTTTTGAATTTAAAATCAAATAATTTGTTTTGTAATTGAGAGGGCACTTTAGATAAATTTAAAGCAATATTATTTTCTTTAAAATTGATGATTGTTCTTCTGTTTTCTAAAATATCTCCTCCAATAGTCCCAATTATTTTTATTGAATCATTATTATTATCATTTCCGTGATTGTAAATTTTGAATTTATCGGAAGTAATTTTTGTCTTCCCAATGTAAAAAGAAGCTTCTGCAAGCTCTTTATCTACGGAAATTTGGCTAATTTTTTTAATTGAATTTGAGTAAAATACGGTATAAGGCGAACCAGTGTCAAATTGCAAATAGTAAGTCATGGTGTCATTCGAAAAATGTATAGGAAGCAACAAAGCATTTTTTTCAGAACCCAGCCACTTAAATGGTACAAAACCACTTTCATTATCTACTGTCAAATAATTATTTTCCGGAGTAAATTTTTGGTCAAAATAAACATAACCACCAAATACAGCTAAAACCAAAACTACCAAAAAAGCCAACACAATTTTCTTTAAAACTTTCATTAGATTATTTTTTCTGCAAATTTCTGTTTTAGAAAACAATTTCTTTGCAAAAGCAATACGCCAATTTTACGTCAATTAACCGACAGCAGTTATAAATAATTGATTTTTAAATTTTTATGCAAATCGTTTGTATTATTTAAACTTATACCGTTTACAATAACTACTGATAATTTAAGACACATAATTAATAATAATGGAACTATAAAAAGCGGAAAATGTAGTGATAACCCTTTTTGAATGAATGGGCTTATGATTTGAGAAGCAGCAAGTACAACTGCAATTAGAATTTGAACACTTACAATACTTTTTCCAAGTTCTTTGTTTTTTGGATCGTTTGTTTTACTGGTCAGGATTAATGGGAATATAACTCCTCCAAAAGGTATTATAAGTCCTAATAAACTAGAAAAATTAATCAATTTTGCTCTGTCAAGTTTTGTAATTTCTTTGAAAGCTATTAGTTTTTCAGGCTCAGTTTCAAAGACATTTGCAAGTGCTTTCAATGTAAATCCTTTTGGGATATTTCCAGCTTCAATCCTTTGAATTGTTCTTAGCGAAAGTCCACTTTTTTCGGCAAGTTCGGTCTGGGTTAAATTTTTTCCCTCTCTTAAATGTTGAACTATTGATTTCATTTTGGTTTTGTTTGCGGTTCTGATAAACTTTCTGCTAACTTATATTAAGACAAAATCATACAAAGCCACCCAATTTTGGGCTGTTAAGAATGAAAAACGTCCTACTTTATTCAAACCAAATATATTGATAATTACTTATAATTTATGGAATACTTTTACTAGTTTAAAAAGTGTAAAATTATACCATATTTCTACTGCAACGACACGCTTTCTAAGTCGTTCTCACAACTGAAATTTTTCGAAAAATGTACAATTTATAGCATCTAAAAAAAAATGTGCAAAGCCAGCGACATTCGCACAGCTTTGCATAAGAACTGTTCATGCATCAAAAGACAAGAAGAAATATTCTCCTTTGTCACTTTTTTATTTAAGACAATTAACAGGATATTTTTTTATCTTTGAAAGTCAAAATTTTTAAGCCAAATGGCTTTATCTTTGAGCCTACAGAAAATTGATATTCATTATGGAACAGAAAATACATCAGGGAAGAAACATAAAACGTTTCAGAGAAATGCTTAATATAAAGCAAGAGGCATTGGCTTATGATCTGGGAGAAGACTGGAATCAGAAGAAAATTTCTTTGCTGGAGCAAAAAGATGTAATTGAAGAAAGTCTTCTTAAACAAATCTCAGCAATATTGAGAATTCCTGTTGAAGCTTTTCAAAGTTTTGAGGAGGAACATGCTGTAAATATTATTTCGAATACATTTAATATTGAAAAAGATGGTTATATAGGAAACGCTAAGCCTACATTCAACATAAATCCAATGGAGGAACTAAAAAAACTTCATGAAGAGAAGATTGCCTTGTACGAAAGAATGTTAAAAGAAAAAGATGAAATGATGGCAAGGCTTGAAAAACTAATCACCAAATAATCATTTATAAAATATATTAATTCTGCAAAGAGACTATTTAGTCTCTTTTTTTTGCTTAGAACATTCATCACATTAGCCAAATCATCTCAAATCCAAAACCTTTTTTGCATTAAGCCAATTGCCCAAATCTTTTGTAATAGCCGTTATAGCCAGTCTTTTTTATTTTTTAATAAGTTGCATTTCTTCTATTGAATATGGCGTACAAGCTCCTTTAATAATCCTTTGTCCATTTATAGAGTATTTATTCAGAGTATCTTTAATTTCTTTTTCACTAAAATCTTTCCCAATTCGAAAACTTAAGTCCCACGAATCTTCCTGATATATTTGATTAGAATCAACTATTGATTTAAAATTTATGTAGTCAATTGAGTCGTTTTTATAAACTATCTTTTCAACTTTTATTGTGTCTGTAAATTTTTCATATTCACAACCTCCAGATCCGGGAGATATCCTATTTGTTTTCCAATAGATTAATGTTGACGAAATAATAGCGAGTAATATCAGAATGATAATTATTATTTTTTTTGAAGTCATGTATGAAAATTGCCTATAAATTATTTATATAACTGATAATACCACGCAAAGCCACCTAAATTTGAGTAGACATATGATAAATATTACAAACCGTTGTCTTTCAAATATATAATTTTTTCATTATAAATCATCATAAAGACTTTTTTTACCAGATGTCTTTGATACAAAAATCACATAATACCCCACAACAAACTGGTTCGATAATTGAATGCTTTCCAATAGCTTCAGAGAAATCTGAAGCTTTTTTTGGCTTAAGCTAAAATGTAAAAGCTCGAATACTTTTTTAAGATTTATAAGAAACCATAAAAAAAACTGCGCAAAGTCAGTCCCGAAGGCTTTCGGGATTACGCAGTTTTTTTTGATCACATTTCGAAGAGCGAAATTACCAAATTGTTATTCTGTCTTTCTTCGGTAAAAACATTTTATCTCCAGGTTTTACATTAAATGCTTCATAAAAAGGCGTAGTATTCATTAAAGGTCCATTAACACGCCAGTTTGGTGGAGAATGCGGATTATTGTTAATCCACAAACGCAGGAATTCGTCTTTCATTTTTACTCGCCATATTTTGGCTAAAGAAATAAAGAAACGTTGATCCGGAGTATAACCGTCGATTTTTGTGTTTCCTTTTCCTTGTTCCGTCATTTTAAAAGCATCATAAGCAACGGCTAATCCAGCAATATCTGCCGTATTTTCGCCAACCGTCATTGCGCCATTAATATGTAGATCACCTAAAACGGTATATGTACTATACAAATTGATAACTTGTTGTATTCTTGACTTAAACTGTGCATAATCTTCTTTTGTCCACCAGTTTTTTAAGTTTCCATCTTTGTCATATTGAGCACCTTGATCATCAAAAGTATGGGTTATTTCGTGCCCTATAACCATTCCGATACCGCCGTAGTTAAGTGCATCATCTGCATTATTATCAAAATATGGAGGTTGTAAAATACCTGCAGGAAAAACAATTTCATTCGCAGTAGGATTATTATATGCCGTAACGGTTGGAACTGTAGTAAACCATTCTGATTTATCGACTGGTTTGCCCAATTTTGCCAATTGAAATTGATATGCATCTTTTGAAGCCGAAACCATATTTTCAAAATAAGTATTTCTAGCTACCTGCACATTGCTATAGTCTCTCCATTTATCCGGATATCCTATTTTCTTAGTCATGGCTGCCAATTTTTCTTTCGCTTTTTGTTTTGTAATAGGACTCATCCATTCTAATTTGTCAATTCTTTTGGCATAGGCTTTTTGCAGATTATTCACAAGAACTAACATGCGTTTTTTAGCATCTTCTGAAAAGTATTTTTTCACATACAATTCGCCCAACGCATCACCTAAATAAGTATCAAGGACATTAGCCATTTTTTCGCCACGTGTTTTTTGAACAGCCTGACCAGAAAGCACTTTGGTATACTCAAATGAGGCATCTGCAAAAGACTTACTTAAATCATCTGCATATCTTTCCAGAGAATTTGCTTTCAGATAAATTTTCCAATTATTGATAGGAATACTTTTTAAAAGTTTATTAAGGGCGTCATAATAAGCAGGTTGACCTACATTAATAGAATCGGTTTTGGCACCTAAATTATTCAAAAAAGTAGTCCAATCTATATTAGGATTTCTTTTTGCAAGAGCTGCCACAGCAATTTTATTGTAATTTGCCTGCACATCACGAAGTTCAACTTTTGTTTTATGCGAAGCGGCAAGTTGTTTATCAATATCGTAAACCAAATTAGCATTCTTTTCAGCCTCTTTGGCGTCGCTGCCTGTTTGTTGAAATAATGTCGCAAGGTATTTTTTGTACGCTTTCTGTATAGCAACAGTTGATGAATCTGATTTGAAATAATAATCTCTGTCAGGCAAACCAATACCAGTTTGATAAATTTGCGCAATATTCATACTACTGTTTTTTTCATCGGGCGAAACTCCAAAACCTATGATAGAAGAATTGCTCACCTTCTCCTCATTAGCCACAAAGTTCAATAAGGACGGTAAATCGGTAATCGATTCAATTTTTGCAAGTAATGGTTTGATAGGTGTATAACCGCGTTTATCGATAGTTACAGTATCCATACCTGATGCATAAAAATCTCCTACCTTTTGCGCTATACTTCCTGCTTCATTTTTGCTTTGCGAAATACTGTCTAATATTTCTTGCAGACGCATTCGTTGTGGGTAATTCATAAACATATAAACACCAACTCCCGCTTGAGATGCAGGTATTTGCACAGAATCGTACCATTTGCCATTTACATATTTAAAAAAATCATCACCAGGACGCAATGTGGAATCTATGCCGGTGATTGCGATATTTTTCTTTTCCTGATGTTTTGAACATGCTGTAAGAGCTAAGAATGCAATGAAGAGCATTAATGAATTTTTCATAATCTAGAGATTTCTATTAAAATGAACTAAAAAACATTTGAAGGCAAATATTTTTAAATGTATTTACTTGGTATAGTTAATTTAAGCAGAACAATATACGAATTCAGTTTTTAATACTAAAGTTTTTGTTAGAATGCTTCCTGTTACTCAGATAAAGCTTCACTAAAATCTGGAGCTTTTGTTTATTATATAATTCTTTATCTCTTCAATTTATATCACGCAAAAAGATTTCTGCTGGAGCGAAGGCTAAACTAATTGTAAGCTATATTTTCTATTTCAATCTCCAAAATTCAATGTTCTTATCTTATATCATAACAATTATTTATCTTAGATTTTTAATTATCAATTACTTTTCAATGTCTTCAAAATATTTTCTTTTTTTGGGTTTAATATTATTATTTTCTTGTGACAATAATGATGATCCTGTTGTTGATACAAATGTTACTGATTCTGTTTTGATCGAAGTCAATAAATTAAGAGTGACCGGATGTAAGTGTGGAGACGAAGATATGCCTCCCGTACCTGAATTGGTAAGTAACTCAATATTGGCAAAAACAGCACTTAATTATTCTCATGATATGTATGTCCGAAATTATTTTTCTCATATCTCGCCAGAAGGAACAAGTCCTATTCAAAGAGCTAGTGTATTAGGTTATACAGGTAATTACGTAGGAGAAGTAATTGCTCGAAATTATGACAATCCTATAAGTGTTGTAAACGGATGGAAGAACAGCACAGACCATTGCAAAGCCATGATGAGCGATACTTATATTGAAATGGGAGCAGGAAAATCCGGTAATGTGTGGGTTGCTAATTTAGGAAAATAAACTACCCCAACCTCCTATCTCTTCTCGCCCATATTTAAACAAAAAAATCTTTTATTTTTTCTTATCAATCAGGTAATCAAAGAAATAAAAAACAATGCCTTTTACAGCATAAATCAATCACTTCATTTAGATTTTCTGTAAATTATGAAATTCTCATTTTTTTTATTTTAATTATAGTCATTTTAACCATAACCAAATAAAATTATTGCTTTTAAAAAAGAAATTGTCATCTTTTTGTGATAATAATTAAAAAATAACATTTTATTTAAGAAAATATTTAAACAAACAGCTAAATATCAATATCTTAGTAAGTATTTTTTTACTAACTATCAAACCACTTATTTATGAAAAAAACAATTTTATTTGCTGCATTATGTATTATGTTCATCAGTTGTGAAACATCCGATGGTAACAACGAATCTGAAGTTAAAGCAAACTGGTCATCATCTGCTCAATATGCAAACTGGTCAAATGGCGGTTATACTGTGTATAATAATATTTGGGGCTCTGGTGCCGGCAGCCAGTCGATATGGGCAAACAGTTACAGTCAATGGGGAGTTTGGGCAAATCACCCTAACACAGATGGAATTAAATCATACCCAAATTCTACCAAATACATTGGTAAAGTGCTTAGTACAATAAACACGCTGAGTACTAGTTTTAATGCAACTACTCCTTCAGGAGGTGCCTGGGAATCCTCTTATGATATCTGGGATAGTGCCAAAGCGCATGAAATAATGTTATGGATGAATTATACCGGAAACGCAAATGGCACTGGTAACGTAAAACCAATTTCATACAATTATTCTGCGACCGGAGCTGCAATTGCTGTGTTTACTAATCAATCTATTGGTGGTCATACCTGGAATGTATACAGAGGAAATAATGGTTCGAATAATGTATATTCATTTTTACGCACCACAAAAACAAATAGCGGTACTATTGATGCCAAAGCTATTTTGAATTGGATAAAATCAAAGGGATGGATTGGTGATATTACTGTTGGTGATGTACAATTCGGGTTTGAAATTACATCATCTTACGGCACAAATGGAGCCGGATTGAATTATACCTGCAACAGTTATTCTGTTACGAACAACTAATTTTTTCTTTTAATACTAAATAACCTTTTATAAAAACATATTAATTCCACAAAGAGACTTTCGAGTCTCTTTTTTGTTTTTCGATCGAAAAGAAAAGTATAGAAATAAATCATAAAAGCGATTTTAATCGAAATCTCTTCTACTTTTGCCAAATGTTAGAAATTCTTTACCAAGACGAATATATTATCGCAATCAATAAACCAAGCGGATTATTGGTTCATAAATCATTTTATGCGCGCGATGCAAAAGTTTATGCCATTCAGGAATTGAGAAATCAAATAGGTCAACACGTTTATCCTATTCATCGGTTAGACCGAAAAACATCTGGCGTCTTGTTATTTGCATTGGATAAAGAAGTTTTGAAAATTATGAATGATCGTTTCGCCACACGCGAAGTCGAAAAAAAATATTTAGCCATTTTACGTGGTTGGTCACCCGAAGAACTAACAATTGATTATGATTTAATCAATGATGATGACATTAAACAAAATGCAATAACATACTTTCATCGCTTGCAAAATGCCGAAGTTGAGTTGGAATTTAACAATAAACCAACCTCACGATATTGTTTAGTCGAAGCGATTCCTGAAACGGGACGTATGCATCAATTACGAAAACATTTTAAACATATTTTTCATCCCATTTTAGGAAGTCGGCCGCATGGTTGTAACAAACAAAATAAATTATGGCTGGAGAATTATGACCTGAAAGGAATGATGCTTCACGCACATCAATTAATTTTTAATCATCCAATAAAAAACGAACAACTAATCCTGAATGCAAAGATTAATGAAGAGTTTAGCAGAGTTGGTACTATTCTTAATCTGGATTTGAGTAAATATCAATAGAATAATGATCGTTAGAAAAGGGATTAGAAATTTCAATTCTTCCCGCTACTAAAAACAAAAACACCACTTAAAAAAGTGGTGTTTTTGTTTTTATATCGCACAACAGTTGTGCATTCGTTTTTTTATTTATTCAACTCTTTTTCAATTTCTTTAATAAGTTCAATTGCTTCCGGTTTTACATTTTTGTCGTAAACCCTTATGTTGTTATTACCTAGTCTAACAAGAAATTCGATTGTCTTTTTAAATTTTGGATCTGAATACATTTGCACTTCTGATTTATCTGCATTTTCTATCATTTTGTCAAAACACTTAAACAGAAAATCATTATAAACTTTATCGACTTCGTTAATTGTTGGTGCAAGTATTTGGTAGTAATTTAAAATTTTCTGTTTTAATTTTTCATCTTCAATATAGCCAATTTTACCACTAGACTTAAATCCTTCGTAATTACCAATATTTAGTACTTGTCCATGTGCATAAGTTGGAAAAACAACTTTACTTTTAGACTTATAAATACTATCAAGTTGAAGAGTCGTTAGTGCTAAAATTTTTTCATAACCTATGTTTGTCTCTTGGTATCCGCCCTTTTCAATGTTCAGGCTTTTTACATCATCTTTTAAATCATTCTTTAAATTATTAAGAAAAACAGAAACTTCTTCTTGCTGGTGTTTGTGTTCACTCCAACTATGTAATCCTATTGAAAGCGTTACTGCAAAAACTATTATAAAAATTTCTATAATGATTTCTTTCACTTTCTCTCCCAATGTATGTTCTTTATTTTTCACAGTTTTATAAATTTTTTCTGAATGTTTCGTTATTTCTTCTTGCATGATTTTTTGGTTAAAATATTGTCCTGATAATTATTGGTTTGTTTTACAAAATGGCACAACTCTTGGCTATTTAGTGGCAGTTTATTTTAGTACGCTACTTACTTCAACGACTTCAAAATCGTCATTATTTTGTAGTAAGTGTTTTAATATAGGAATATGACCTTGTCCAAATATTAGTATAACATATTTGTCATTTGCATTTATTTGAGTCATTATATTAGCGTAAATAGCAAGATTTCTTAAATACCAAACAGAAACAGATTCTGCTCCTGCAAAATTTTTACCTGCCCCAATCTTTGCTATAAATTTTAAATAAATTGATAAATTTCTTTCTAATTGATCAGGTCTATTTATGTACTTTAAAACTTCTGTTATCGTACCTTTTTTCAATTGATTATCAAAATCACTTATCATTGCTTTTGCGTGAGTCCCTAAATCTTTTAGTAAATAAAGTTGATTATTTTCTTTTGCGGTTGCAGCCATTAAACTATCGTGCATTGCATAGAATTTGTCTATACAGTTTATTTGAGTTAATTTTAATTTTTTACCTAACCTAAAGCCAATTTGTTCTCTTTCTGAAACTGTAAGTTTATAATGTCCTGTTAGATATAAATTATACAAACTATCGGTAGAACGTTGATTTTCGAATGGCTTTTCAATCATCACTTTAGTCGCTTTTGTTTGAGACAAAACAGTAGTTAAATCTTCTAATTCATTTTGTCGTTTAGTACTTAAAAAATCGTCTACTTTTAGTTCAAAACTATCTGTATGAGGTGTTTCAAAGTGAATTGTCCCAATCAATAAGATTTTAGTTTTAGGTTTAGATTCTTGTCCAAAAGTTGTTGTTACAGTTAAAAGCGCAATTAAAAATGTAGAAATTGATTTAATGAAAGTCATTTTTTTAGTTTAATTTTTTATTATTGTTGTTCTTCTAAATTGTAGCCAACTTATTTATATGTGCAATAAGTATTACATATTATTTATTTTCAAATATATAATTTTTCCATTGTAAATCATCGTAAGAACTCTTATTTTACGGAATGTTTTTGGCACATAAAATATTAGACCAGATTACGGAAAACCGTAATAATAAATAAAATATTACCATTATAATTTTGAAAAAGAAACGACAAAATGAGAAACATACTATTCTTGATTTTCATCTTCGCTTTAACAATAAGCTAAGCCCGGGAAGTAAAACATTTCACTGAATTTCCAAATGACTAGAGAAGTGTGTTCGAGGTAGTTTTTATTTTTCTTCTTCTTGTGAATTATCGTCTTCAAATGATTTACTTTCACTTTCTGATTCTTTAGATTTTACTAAAACTAAATTATCTTTCTTAAAAACAAATGTATCTTCTTCTATATAATTCCAGGAATTCTGAGTGCGCATATTTACACCATCGGCCTTAAAGGTTATTTTGATTGTATCACCTTTAGTAACAACATTTATGTAATCAAATGTGTTCTGAACGCTTGCTGTAAACGGAACGGCAGAACAATCTTTCAAACGCTCTAGTTGTTTTTTATCATTTTTAAACCACTTTCTTAAAAAATTTAAATGCTCTTCTGAACATTGATAACCAATATTAAGCGCTGTATTAATTTTACAACTTAGATTATCATATTTTTCATTTGGTTCTCCGTCCCAGTCACATTCACTTCCAATAAAACTTGCAATAAATCCAAGGGCTGCCTTTTCAGGTTCAGAAATGTTTTTGGAATATTCTTTATTTATAAAAATTGTATTAACCGTATCCTTTAATTCTTTGTCATATACATCTTCTCTCCATAAAAATTTTACAGATTTGTCTGTTAATTTTATTGGCTTTTCAACTTTTAAAGTTTTAACTGCTGTTTTTAAATTTTCTGATTCATTTTTCTTTGCACAAGACATTATTAAAATCAAAAGGATTAAGCTTAAATATTTCATGTAGATTGGTGTGATAAGTATCGAACAATATTTATTCCCAAATATATAATTTTCATGAAAAACCACCAACGAACTTCGTGTATTTTGTAAGCTTTTTTTTGCGCTAAATGGTTTTATTCATGTTGTTTTTAATGCTGCACAAAGAAATTTAGAACAAAAAAAATGCGCAAAGTCAGAGACATTTGCGCAGCTTTTTATAAGAAACTTTTCGTTGAGCTGAGTCTAATTGCAATTGGCATTATAAGTTGCTATACCATCTTTTCTCCAATTAGAAAATGGAATCATGTCTTTATCAGTTTGAATACATTTTAGATTAAGATTAAAGAATGCATATAAATTTTTCAAACTTTGGTTATTCCCGTTCTTAAGGTTCAAACTTACGAGTGAATTAGATTTACAGTAAAGAGCATAAATTTTAGGATTTTTCGAAATATCCAAACTTACTAATTGATTATCAGAACACTCAAAACTAAGCAGTAATGGATTTTGACTTACATCGAGAGTAACCAAACGATTTTTATAACAAACTAACTCGGTCAAAGGAGCATTAGAAACATTCAATGAAGTCAATTGATTTTTAGAACAATTCAAAGAAGTTAAATTGATATTTTTTGTCACATCTAAAGATGTCAACTTATTTTCATCTAAAGACACTTTGGTTAAGGCTATATTTTTGCTAATGTCTAAATTGGTTAATGCAGTACCTGAACAGTTCAAAAACATTAAAGAGAGATTTTTAGTTAAATTTAAACTCGTTAATGGGCTATTTCTACAGTCAAAATTCCTTAGGCTGATGTTTTGAGATAGATCTAAAGTTGTTACTTGATCTTCGCCACAAAATAAACGCTCCAGCTTAGTATTTTGTGACAAATCTAATGTTAAAAGTTTATTCTTGGAGCAATCCAAACCAATCAAAGCACTATTTTCACATAAATCTAAAGCAGTTATTTTATTGATAAAACAATCCAAATAATTCAAAGCCACATTTTTAGAAACATCGAGATCATCTAATTGATTTCGACTGCATTTCAAAGCTGTTAAATGGCTATTTTGCCTTAAATCTAACTTTAGCAATTTATTTTCTTCGCAAAACAAAGAAATCAACTCACCATTGTTCGTTACATCTAAAGAGTCTAATCTATTTTTGGCACAGTTTAAAAAGGTTAAAGTCGTATTTTTACTTACATTCAAATTCGTCAATTGATTTTCTTCACAAGATAGATAAGTAAGTCCGGTATTATTGGATAAATCAAGTGTGATCAGTTTATTTTTAAAGCAAATGAGTTTAGTTAATGCAGTAAAATCCTCTATTCCTTTTAAATCTACTATACCTCTATTTTTAAGATTCAATTCTGTTATTTTGGCAATTTCTGAGGTCAGTACTTTTCCATCCGGTTCGCCACGATCACAACCTGTATCCTGCAAAGCGATTTCAAAATTAACATCAGGAATTGCTGTATATTTTTTCGTGCTTTGAGCTATCAATGTATTAAAAACACACAGTAAGCTAACTGTCACGAAAAGAAATTTAAAGTTTATCATACTTATTTTTTATACACTTTTGAAGTTTAATTTAGCTATTATTAGCTGACAGTAATACTATTTTTAGATTGCAAATGTTCGAAATTATCATTAAAAGAATGCTGAAACTATGTGATACTATTTTAGTACTGATCACTTTTATTTCTTTTTTACTAAACTTAACAAATAAGAAATCCTATCAGTATAAAATTTAGCATTTTTCTGGTAAAAAATCCTTGCATCTGGCAGTAATTCAGAACCTTTATCCCATACAAATTTACCGGGATGTTTATCTTTAAACTCCTTCATTGTCTTTGCAACATACCAATATGTTGAATCTTTCCACTCCGTCTGCTTTTTTATAAAAACGTTCTTTTCATCTTCAGTTTTACCTTCGAAGGCAATTTCTAAAACAGTATTAAAAACCTCTGTTTCCCAGAATTGAAGTTCATGATAATATTCTTTTCTACAATTCAATTCTTCCGCACTATTTTCTTTAATACATTGATTAACTTCTTTTTCAAGTGTTGGCAATGGATCAGTAATATTCTGTCCATAACAACTTGACAACAATAAAACAAAAAATAAAATAAATCTTATAGTCATTTGATACTTATTCCTGGTTAATAATCTTTAGCAATTTTAGATTAATAAATTAATATTTTCAATCAACGTTTAAACATATTCGAAAACCAAAATGTCTTCCCGATCTCTGCAGTCTTTTTACTGGTGCTGCGCAAATGTTCCTGACTTTATATCAATTTAGACAAATGTAATTGAAAAACAGAAAACCACTACACAACTAGTTCGACAGTAAACTAAGCCCCGTTATTGGATTTTCAAAATCATACCAAATAGCAAATCAACTTTGTATTAAGTCAATTATTTAACTCTATTGTAGTAGCTATTTTGTTCCGTTTTTAGATTGATTATATTTAGAAACAACATATTTTCTAAGTTTTTCATCAAATCTGGGATCTTTTCCAAAAGTGTAACTGGCAGGCAACCCAAATTTGATTTTAAAATCAACAGCTGGGTAAGTATATACTCTATCACAACCAAATGAAGAAAATTGATTCCAAAACCATAAACCATAAATTTTTCTACCATTTAAAGTGATTACTACTGGTAATCCCGGTAAGGGAATTTTTAAATCTGTAAATTCATGTTCCCCCTTTTTTGTTAAGATTATTTGTTGCTTCTTCCAATTAAAATTTTTGATATCCTCTTCATTTAAAATTGGCACGGAACTCAACTTGGCTGTTTCCAAGTCAAAACAATATCTACAACCAGGATTTGAATTTTTGAATTTTTCTACATAGAAAAATTCAATTCCGGATTTTTGTGCATAAAGATTAAATCCGATAAAAAGTAAAAACACAAAAAACAGATCTCTTTTCATTATTTATAAATGTTTTATTAATTCATTGTTTATAATTTTCCGGCAGAAACCATAATAAAGACTTGGTGATATTTGCCTTTACTTTCTATAGCGAAGATAGTTTTCGTCAGGCTACTTTTTTGATCTTTTTATCACTTGTTAGACTTTTGTTCCACATAATGATTATTAAAACCCAAATTACAGCACAAATCAATGTAACATAATTTGTTCTGCAAAGTAAAGTATGAATGGACGCTGCCACTAAAACTGATTTTGTTTTATCTGCCGTGTACGCCATTATTATGGACAATATGATAGAGAATAAAATAAAAACAAACAGTCCTCCAAACTGGTCAAAATTGTCAAAAATTAGTAAATGCCAAAGCGCCCAAAGTATTCCTGTAATAATACCTCTTAACCAAAAAGGAATTAAATTTAAGCTGTCATTTAGAAGTCCTCTCCAAAAACTTTCTTCTAATAAATCATAGATGAGAGTTAGGATACAGAATATCAACGCCCATAAATGTGAATTAATTCCGTATTCATTGTTAAAACCTAATGCAGCATAGCCAATTAAAACTACGCTAAGAAAAATGATGGCTTTTACGGGCTTATTTCCTAATAAGGTCATTTCCCGTTTGATTCTGAATATTTTATAAGCAGCTATACTTGTAATTAATAATGCTAAACCATGGTTGTAATTGAAAGTAATATTAAAGTCAAGAAGTTCTACACTGATTTTGTTTAACAAATTAGGTATTTGACGGAAAAGGAAAGTAAGTACGCAAGCAACAGTATAAAAAATTAAGATGTTTGTCCATTTTGTCTTTTTAATACCTTCAATTAGGTTATCCATTCTATAAGTATAAGTTTTTATTATTTGAAGTTTATTTTTATCTTTTTAATTCTGAAATTCATTTGTTTATAATTTTCCGGCAGAAACCATAATAAAAATTGGTCTTCTTAATTCGTCTTTCATCGCTGGATATTTTTCAATGATTTCCTCTGATGGCTTAGGCTCAGATATTTGTTTAATAACAAAACCTGAATCAATTACAGTATTTAAAATACTTGCGACAGTTCGATGGTATTTAATTACTTTGTGACCTAAAAAATTCGTTTGTCTTACTCCTTCGTCCTGATAATTGTCAACTGGCCAATGTAGCAAATTTCCTTTTTCGTCCTTAAACCAATCTTGCTCTGGTTTTGAAGTAAAAACGGGATGTTCCATTGAGAAAACAAAGCTTCCTCCTTTTTTCAGGAACTTATTAATTTTACGAAAAACAACATCCAAATTTTGGATATAATGAAAAGTAAGCGAACTAAAAATAATGTCAAACTGTTCCTTTTCAAATTCAATATCTTCAACAGGCATTTGATAATACGCTATTGACAAGTCTTTTGAATTTTCCTTTGCTTTATCAATCATTTTCTTTGATAAGTCAATTCCAATCACATTTTTTGCACCTTGTTCTTTAGCATAAATACAATGCCAGCCGTAACCGCAACCAAGATCAAGAACATTTTTATCTTGAAAATCTGGCAACATATTTTTCAAAACATGCCATTCTCCTGCTGAATTCAAACCGTCTACAGAACGTAGCATTTTACCGTAGTTTTCAAAAAAATCTATATCGTCGTAAATATTTTGTTTCATCTCTTACTTATTTATTAAACCTTGTACCATAAAATATTCCTCGGCAACACTGACAAATATCACAAATTTTGCAGCCATTTTAAACAAATATAATTGAAAAACGAAAACTTCATAAATTCAATAACGTTAAAACTAAATTTCTAAGATGCTATCTATATAAATGAAAAGCTCAATAAGAACATTAATAACTATTCGTCAAAAAATGCCCAAAAGTAAAAGACATTTGTGCCGCTTTTCATAAAACACTTCAAAAACTTTTCAAAACACCGAACAATAAGCTAACGAATATTCTTTCAAAAATAAAAATTATCAATAAATATTAAAAATTATTATTTTAACAAAAGAAGAAAAAAACTTTCTTTATCCGCTTTTAATGTAAAAACAACCAATTATTAATCAAACAAATACATCTTCATTAGCAAAATCCCTTTTAGATTGATTGTTTCTAAATGTTATCTTTTCAGAATAACTAAACGAAACTTTTTAAATATTTTTTTGTGTATCTCGAATTTAGTTCTAATTTTGCACCCGCAATACAAAAGCAGGCCCGTTCGTCTATCGGTTAGGACGCATGGTTTTCATCCATGTAAGAGCGGTTCGATTCCGCTACGGGCTACTTACTACAAAGCTTCAGAGAAATCTGGAGCTTTTTTGTTTTTTTGAATTGGCTCCAGCTTTAGCTGGAGTTTATATAAAATCAATGGGAATGGCTTTAGCCCAAAATAAGTTATTTGGCTAAAGCCTTTATTGCATCTATTAATTACCTCCAGCTGAAGCACAATGTCATTAAGTTAAGGAAGAATATTTTTGTACTATATCGAATACATTTCACGCAAAGTCGCGAAATCGCAAAGGTTTCGTCATTTCGACGGAGGAGAAATCTTCGCGAGAAGCTCGACAAAGATTGGATTCTCGTTGCGGAGTTACTTGCGGAGATTTCTCCTCCGTCGAAATGACAATATTGTGTTTAATCTTTTCGTTTTAAAAAAAAATATAGTTAAAAAAAATTAACCTAATAACATTGACTTCTAACTTTACCTCAAATTTAAAAGCACTACTTTATTGTGAATCGTTACCAACCCTTGCATCGATGTTTTTAGATCTTCTGGCATATTATCGATTGCTTTTTGTTTGGCATAAAACTCATTTTCGTCTTCGTAATGTGTAATACTCACTAAAAGATTTTTATCCTGAAAAACAGGTAATCTTGGAAAATCATTTTCAGCCATTTCACTCACCCAAAGCGTAATATCTTCTATTTCTGAATTTTTAAGAAAAGGAATATATGTAGTCTCAAATAAGTCAATAACCTTCTCGAGTGTACTATTACAGATATAAAAATCTACAACCGTAAATGTTTTATCAGTCTTTAATAATCTGCTATTAATTTCTCCTTTTAAAGGGCGTAACAAATAGACATTATCCGAATTTATCATCATCTCATTTGTCCCTTTTCCATGTTCTTTCCAAGTTGTGCTGTTTAGATAAAAATCATTCAAAAATTTGAATCTGGTTTTCATATCAGCAAAACCCCGAAACCAAACAAATCGATCGTTTACTTTATTAATTTTGAATTCTCCCAATGTATATCCGCCGAGTTCATTCATTGGAGAAACAAATTTCGAATGAAAATAATCCCCAAACTTATCCGTTAAATTTGATTTTAAAAGATAATTGCGGATTTCTAATACTTCTATCTTTTCTGAATTTTGTTGGGCTGAATTATTCATGTTTTTTTTCAAATTTAGATTCATTTTTCTCTAAAAACCTTTAACAAGTAAAGCAATTTAATATCGTTATTACAAATGTCGGCTTCGCTAAATATCCATGTTTAAAGCTAGATAAATAAATATATCGAATTTTACTCTGAAAGTAACTTTTCATTAATTTCGCTTAGCAACTCAAATTCATCTACAGGAAACAACTGCAGCACAACTTCCAGAATAAGAGCCACATTTATATAGGGATTTTTAACCGTTTTTGAGATTTCCGGTGCTTCAGAATCCAATGCCAAAATACATAATTTAAGCATATTGGTAATAACACAACCAAGCTCGCCATAATTTGATAATTTGATTTCGGCAGTATAAAATTCTGTTTTATCGCTTGGCGCTTTTAAAGTATTTAGATACCTATTCATTAGTTTTCTAAGATATTCTAAGTCTTTAATTTCTTCTGCTTCCATAAAATTATATATTAAATTAATCTTCCTTTTTATGATAATTCAAATTTCATCTTATTTTTCCTAAAAAGGGTTATCTTATATGATAACCATTAAAAACAAATTGATTTTCAATAGTTTAAAAAAGCTAAAAGACTCTAATAACTATAATTACGATTCATAAAAGCAAAAAAAAATGCGCAAAGTCAAATGACATTTGCGCAACTTTTTATTGTAACTCTCCAAATCCGAAGAACAGAGAATTTAAAAATTCTTTATTCAAAACAAGCTTGACTATTTAATCTGCAAAGTCCATCGCCGCCACCGCCTGCATAACAACAATAAGTGCCTGGTCTTGGACAAACACCGTCAACACATGCTAAACCGCCTGCGATGCTTCTTTTTTCTTTTTTAGTTAATTCTGTAACTCCTTTTAGGTTTAAAATGTTTTTTATCATAATATAAAGTTTGAAAAATTAATTAATACCTCAATCAATTAAAGACACTTGGGGCTTTTGTCTATCCTTGCGCAAGAATTCTTTATATATTTTTATAATTAGATTAAACTATTTTTTAATGTTATTGCTTTTTTTTTAAAATCATTTAAGGATTATTCTATAGGAACTCATCCAAAGATATACAATTATTTCTTACAAATAATACCTTTTTATTTTCTAGATATAAATTACAGAAATACCTTTTAAACTCATAATAAGACGATTATATTGCTCTGGTTTAGATTTTTCAGTAGTTCTTGTTATTGAATACAATTATAAAAAGTTCAAAAAATTCTTTCAGTTTTGTACAAAAAAGTTACGGTAATAAGCAATTCTTTACTGATTTTTTTTTCGACTACCTTTCTTTATCTATTCTTTTTCAGCAAGTTATAAATCTAAAATTGCTTGTCATTTACTTAGAAAAAACATCACAATAATTTAATATATGTTTTCTCAATATCTGCGTTTATGTTAGTAAATGTTTTTATAAATTTGCAATCTTATACGGAAACCCGTTATTTTCAATTTAAAATTATGACTTTCACATAAATACCTCAACCAATTACTTTGAAGTCTTTATTTAAAAATAAATAATACCCCTAACTACAATTAAATCCAATGCTTAAAAAACACAAATCCCAAATTCTATTTTTCATTCTTTTAAACTTATTCTTTTCTATCAATGCATTTTCTCAAAAGAATGTTTATGCCGGAATCGAAATCGGACGCAGAGCAATTAAAGTTTCTGTTCTGGAAGTAAATAATATCAAAAAAGCGGACTATGATATTCTTTATTTTGCAAATGAGAGAATTAGTCTTGCTGATCACATTGCTGCTTCGGGCGAGTTACCTCAGGACGATATCAATAAAGTTACTATGATAATTGTTGATCAATTGAAGAAAATCAAAGAGGAATTTAAGCTTCGGGAAGAAAATATCTTTATTGTAGCTGCGCCTGTTTTCTCATCTGCTCGTAATATCGATGTTTTAAAAAATAAAATTAGTTCCCTAACCACTAAAAGTTTTGACATTATTAATGTTAACGAAGAAGCTAAAATGTTAGTTAAAGGTGCAATTCCACCTGTTGATTATTCTAACGCTTCACTACTTGATATTGGTGCTCAAACTACTAAAGGCGGATACATTGACGAACTTGAAGATAACAAATTGGAGTTTGTACCTTTGGAGCTTGATTTTGGTACAATGACACTTACAGATGCCGTAAAAAAGACGGTTGTAAATCCAAATCAAGCGAATGATATGTCGACCTTTCAGGAAAAATCTTTTGATTATAACCCAGTGTTGCGTAAGAAGATTAAGGAAATGCTAGATGCAAATCCTCTTCTATTAAAAAAGGAAAAAATCTATTTATCTGGTGGAGCTGTTTGGGCATTTGCAACGTTATATTATGATGAAAACGTTAAAAATCATTATATTCCATTAACGCTTGAAGACGTTATCAATTATGATGCAATCCTGAAAAATAACTTTGTGAAGTATACAAACCTTGCTAAAACGAATAAAGAAATGGCTAGAGTTTTGAGTACATATGACCAGAAATACCTTATTTCGGCAAACAACATACTTCAGAACTTTTTGGAAAGCATTCCAAATTTAGAAACAAAGAAAGTATTCTTCGTTAAAGACGGACAAGTAACTTGGCTTATGTCATACATCGCAGATCGTTCTAAAAAAGTAAATACTAATTTTTAAGGTATCAACTTTACAACATTACTAAACAAAGCTTCAGAGAAATCTGGAGCTTTTTTGTTTTGGTCATTTTTTTAATCCAGAGCGAAGTTCTGGAGGTTTGTTCCATTTATTTTCTGTAAATTCGGTTATTAATTTTAGCAAAAACTTCTAAATTATTTACCTTAATATTACTATAATCAATGTCTATTCTTTATCAAAGCTCAAGAATAATTATTCGCGAATTTCTACCTCAGGAACAACAAACATTTTTAGATCTTTTTGAAGATAATCAAGTTACACAATACCTTCCTTATGCTTCACCAGAAAGATATTTGGAAATGTTTAATGAATTGCTTGAAAATTATGAAAAGAAAAACCTAAGTCGATGGGCGATATTCGATACGACAAATAATAATTTTATAGGAATTTGTGTTGCCCGTATTTTTATACACAATAAAACCCAAATAGAAATAGGTTACGTACTTAGTAGAGAATATTGGGGAAAAGGTATCGCAACAGAAGTATGCAAGGCTATAACTCAATATGCTTTTGCAAACACAGATACGAAAGAAGTTGTAGCTATAACAGATCTCGATAACACCGGATCACAAAACGTGCTGCAAAAAGCCGGATTTGAACGATTGAATAACTTAATAAGAAATGAAGAAGAAATAGCTTATTTTAAGATAGAAAGATCATTAGTTTAATATAAAACATAATTGGTTAAATGATTTAGAGTAAAAAATATTTACAATTGAGACTTTTAGAGAGCGAGGGAAACTTTTCAGAAAATGCTAGACATTACTCTTTCGTACTGACAGTCATACAACGATTTTTTTCTAACCATTCTCGCCAAAGTTTCATATCGTGATTATAATCCGCGGCACTTTTAAAACCAATTGTATCACTATATTCTGCTAAAGTCATAATACCACTAGTAATTGATAAATACGTCAAGGCGTTCCTATATTCTACGACTTTTACTTCTTTTTTTTGAGCCTTTTTAACTACAGCTAATTTCTTTTCAAATTCATCAATTAATTTATAATTCATTCTAGCACAATCTTTTGATTTGCAAGAAGAAAGAACTATAACAAAAAGTAGTATTATTTTTTTCATTTTCTTGTTGTGATTTTTTTGTCACGCTGCGCAAATGTCTCTGGCTTTGTTGCTCCACTTCTTCAAACAAATCTAATCTAAAAAAAAGAAAACATTATAAAGTCTCTAACCATATCTAAAGTTTAGTATAAATTATTTACAACAACATAAAAAATTGCGCAAAGTCAGAGACATTTGCGCAGTTTTTTATAAGGAACTCTTTGAAGAGCGGGAGGGCGACCGCCTAAAATATACCTGACGGTGATATTTTTAAATGTTCTTCATATTTTCCTGTCAAATTATTTCTTCTTAGAATAAACAAGAAATTAGAATTTTCATGTTTACAAACAACATCACCTACTTTAACATCCTGATAATCTCGAATGTCATAATTCCAAAGCCTAATTTTTTTATTATTATCATACAAAACAAGTGATTTTGTAGGCGTTATATCAATTTTTGTTATAATAAAATTATAACTTTTAGACATTTCCTGCTTTGATTTAAAATAAAAATTTGTAATCACACCTAAAAAAATAATTGTGAAAAAAATCACAACAAAAAGAATTTTACTTTTCATAATCTATCTATTAATTGGTATAGTATAACTTATTCCCCCCCTTACACCAGCTCCGGATGTAAATCCACCTGAAAATCCAGTAGTCACCCAAGTTGGTCTACTAACGAGTGGCTCCTCACTAAAACCTATCGAACCATTTACCGAGCCTCCAACTCCTAAACCTAGATCTCCTGATAAATTCCCACCCCATCCTAATAATCCTCCTGACGCCGTTCCAGGTTCTAAATTTCTCATGTCAGCTGTTAAGTATCGTCCTGAACCTATACCAACTGAAGCAAAATTTGCAGAAAAATCTGCTCCAGCAGTTAGAGCAAGGGTTACAGTCCTATAGGGTGTCAAACTGGCATCATTTCCTCTTGTTATCCATGTCCAAGCATGATCTTGACTGAAGCCAACGGCACCTGATACTCCTTGTGTAAGATGTAAAGAAATTTGATCAGGAACCAATACTCGTGCGATTGCGCTATTCCATAAATCTGATAGACTGTAACTTGATTTTACATTCTTTTTACTTGTTTTTTGGCCGCGTTTTCCACCTTTCCCACCTTTCCCACCTTTCGCACCTTTTCCACCTTCTCCATTTTTCCCACCTTCTCCCGCGATATAATTAGGCTGTAAATTAAAGTCATCTAAAAACTCGCTTACTTTATGGTCCAGATTAGGATCATCATCTCTATATTTCCCATTATTTGTATTGTTTTGTCCAGGATATAATTCCATCGGCTCTTTTTTTCCTCCTTTATCGAACTCATCAGTACCATTGCCACTACCTCTATTTGATGCATTTGCCATTCCATCGGGGTCAATAAAGTAAACAGGATTATTAAGAGCATAAACATATGGGGAATTCCTTCTTGAAATTTCTGCTAAGGGATCTATATTCATCCAACGACCAAGTGCAGGGTCATAATTACGCGCTCCATAATCGTATAGATTCAATTGATTACCTCCAATAGTTTCATCTTGCAGTTCCTTACCATTAAACTTATACTTATTATTAGTACCTGGCAAAATACTGTTACTAACATGAGTCAGACCAAAAGGATAATAATTATTTTCGTCAATAACTTCAGGAACATTACTACTATTTTTAGTATAACTCACTCGCACATTTCCTAAGTGATCTTTATACTGAAACACATAGGAAAGATTACCACTTGTACTTTTAACATACCCTTCTGCAGTTGGAAAAAACTCTAAATCATTGTTTTTGTACTGAAAGCCACCCAAATAATCTGTTGTTAGTGTAGGTTTTCCTGTTTCTGTTACAATTTTTTGTACTTTTTGTCCTGTTGCATTGTAAATATATTCAATGTTATTTGTTATTCCAAATGCAATTTTCTTAGGTAAATTTAGATGATTATACTCAATTTTAGTTATGCCTTTATTGTCGTCTTTTATCAAATTTCCGTTTAGGTCATAATCGTAGTCGTCTACCGTGTCATTAGAACCATTACTGTCATCTTTAAAACCTTCCGGTGCATTAGACTTATCCGTAACTTTCATAAGTCGGTTCGTGTTTGCTTTATAGAAATAATCCAGATTATCCATAGGATCAACATAAGGATTAGCTGTACCTAATTTACGCTCACGTAGTAACTTTGTAATATTTCCGTTCTTATCATACTCTATGTTATTCTCTCCAAAATAATTCTTATTATCAGCTGATTTTGGATCTTGATACCAAGCGTCTTTTAATCGATTCAATTGATCGTATTGATAACCATAACCATGCTTAATTCCGGAGGCATCAAGACCTGAACTCCAAAAAGTCTCTGCAATATTTCCATTATAAAGTTCTTTTGTGTAACTCGTATTTCCTTCAACTTTATTGTAATTAATTCTAAAAGCAAATAAATCTTGATTTAAGTCCTTTGTATCATTAATATCGGTAAGCCAGCCTCTAATATTATAAGCAAAATCAACTTTCTGAAGAGGGCTTAAAGCGCTATTACCTACACTTTTGCTCTTCAACTGTCCTAACTCATCATATTCATTAGAAGCCATAAGTTCTTCTGTACCTCCATTCCCTATTTGGTGAGTATGGGTCAATAAACGATCCTGAGCCGAATAAGTAAATTTTTCATTGATAAGGATTGTAGCTCCGCTACTTAAACGCTGATGCTCTGTTACAGTACTTAGGGGTTTTCCTAAAAAGTCAAGTTTACTATCACTATGATTTATACCTCCCAAATAATTTTTAAGATAAGTACTTATAACTTTTCCTGTTTTATCATAAAAAACTGTAGCCGTTTCTCCTGCGTCAGAAGTAAGAGTTGTTATAACTCTGGTCCAGCTTCCGGTTGGCAGCCCTTTTACATTGGTTAGCACTTTTTGCCCCATAATCGTTGTAGGTACTGCCTGAGCTGCAGGAAACGAATAATCATCGTAATAATTAACCGTTAAGAGTTTAAAATTCGTTGGCGCTATACTATTATTATAACCCGTAGGAATACTATCAATATTTAGTGCTGTCTTTGTTTCGAACAAAGTAGTAGCTAAATTTTGCGCATCCTGCAATGTTTTTCTCATTGTAGAATTTGAAGCATCACTACTCCAACCGGTATAAATAGGTCGTCCAAGAACATCGTATTTCGTAATAATCCAGCCTATTGTAGCATCGTCTTTAAAGGGCGAAGCTGCTGGTCCTGTTGCTACTGGTCTGTTTAAATTATCATAAACAATAAACTCCCAATCTTTCCCTGGTAATTTTTTCTCAACCAAGCGGTTTCTATAATCATACTTATATTGGTAACATAAACCATCCAGAACTTCGCGATCTATAACTGCATCAGCTTTTGGAGGAATTACATAAGTCAGATTTCCGTAAATATCATATACATAATAAGTATCAAGTTGATCCGTACCATTATAATTACGCTTTAGCACTACTTGTCCTTGTTTGTTTTTAAATTCTTCAATTCCTACTTTAGTTCCCGGAGTAGTGTTCTCATCATACGTAACTGTTTTATACAATTCATTAATGCCGTAATTGCCCGCATCTACAAAACGAATATCGTATAATCCTAATCCTGCATCCCAATTAGCTGTGGCTTTGTATAACTTTACCTCAGTTGTACCGGTATTAGTTTGATAATCAAATTTAATCTCGTGACCGCTATTCATAGCCCACGCATCGCCCGGAGCAGCTTGTTTTAATACTCTGCTTAATGGTGAACTCTCAAGCTGTTTTTCTGAGAATGGATTTGAAGCATCGTCAAATTTTGAGCTGTAGACTCCTTTTAAACTTTCTATTGATATCTCGGTGTCAATTCTGGGATAATTTGTCCCGCTATTGGCTACTGGATAAGGCAAGTATTCTTTTACTTGCCTCCCAAAACCATCATATTGAATTGGAGTAACAATATCTGTACCTCCAACTCCCTGACCTATTGCCATAGACTGCACAGGGCGGCCTAATCCATCAAAATAAGTTATATTTTGAACAATCGAATCTTTGGTCAGTGTACTAAAATCACTCGCCTGAACTTTCTTTTTAGGTGCTATTTTGTAAACAAAATTATCATCACTGAAAGTCTGAGCATTTATACCCGGAATTGCAAGTAATAACAAGATTATTATTGCTATATATTTTTTCATACGTTTTTTATCTTTTAAAAGGTTATGTCTTATTGCTGTTTTATAAAATTAAAAGTCATTTTTAATTTTCATCTGGTCTTAGCAAACAAGAACCTTTTGCATTAGCATTAGCTTGTCCTTTACTATTTAACTCTGCAAGTGCTTTAGCATCTGCATCTGCTTGTGAAATGGTGGATGTAAAAAGTCCCGCAGCAACAGAATAAGATACCATTGTACCATCATAACCAACAGGGCAACCGGCTTTTGTAAAGACTTTGCTCATAAGTACATTTTTAAATGTGCAAATTCCCTGAGTATTGGCCGTATTCTGACCATTGGCATTTAGTTCATCCTGAGCCAGATTGTCTGCCGCAGCTTGTGATACAACAGAACTGTATTTACCCGCTGCAACTGTATAAACAACAGAACCTGAAGAAACAGCCGTTGCACCGCAATTATTTCTAGTATAAGTGGCACTTTTCAGAACATTATAAAATGTACATGTCCCATTCGCATTAGCATAAGCCTGTCCATTATTATTAACATCTGTTTGCGCTAATGCATCTGCCGCAGCCTGAGATACTGCTGAGTTGTATTGTCTGGCAGGAACTGTATAGACTACAGTTGATGCTGTTCCTCCTGAACAATTATTTTTAGTAAAAGAACCACTTTTTGCTACGCTGTAAAATAAACAAGTTCCAATATCATTAACATAAGATTGAGCAGTTGCATCAATAACATCCTGTGCTTTTTTATCGGCATCTGCCTGAGATATTTCTGAAGAATATGCTCCAGCCGGAAGAGAGAAAGTTTCTACTGAACCTGTGCTTCCTCCTGTACAATCATTTTTAGTAAGTGTTTTACTTTTAGCAATACTTTTAAATAGACATCTACCAACGCTATTAGCATAACTTTGTCCATTATTATTTACTGCAGTTTGCGCTAATGCATCTGCTGCAGCTTGCGAAACTGTAGAAGTATAACTTCCCGCCGCAACTGTATAGGTTTCTACTGACCCAACTGTACTTCCGGTACAATTATTTCTGGTAAACGTACCGCTTTTGGCAATACTACTAAAAGTACATATCCCATTAGTGTTTGCATTGGCCTGTCCGTTATTGTTAACATCTGTTTGGGCTAATGCATCTGCAGCAGCTTGTGATGTTGTTGAAGTATAAGTGCCCGCAGGAACTGTATAAACAACTGCCGAACCAACTCCGCCTGCAGCACAATTATTCTTGGTGAATGAGCCACTTTTAACAACACTATTAAAAGTACAAGTACCATTTGTATTGGCATTGGCTTGTCCATTTGTATTGAACAGAGTAAGTCCTTTAGCATCTGCATCTGCCTGAGAAATTATTGACGTTTGAGCACCAACAACCTGACTAAAGGCTACACTTGAACCAACTCCGCCTGAAGCACAATTATTCTTGGTAAAATTGCCACTTCTGGCAATACTGCTAAAAGTACAAGTTCCATTGGTATTAGCATTGGCTTGTCCGTTTGTATTAAACAAAGTAAGTCCTTTTGAATCTGCATCTGCCTGAGAAATTAGAGACGTTTGTGCACCAACAGCCTGGCTAAAGGCTACAGTAGAAGCAACGCCACCTGCAGCACAATTGTTTCTGGTAAAATTGCCACTTCTGACAATACTGCTAAATGTACAAGTACCATTGGTATTAGCATTCGCTTGTCCATTATTAGTAACATCTGTTTGGGCTAATGCATCTGCAGCAGCTTGTGATGTTGTTGATGTGTAACTACCCGCAGGAACTGTATATACTACTACTGAACCAGCTCCGCCTGCAGCGCAATTATTCTTGGTAAACGAACCACTTTTAACAACACTTGTAAAAGTACAAGTTCCGTTTGTATTCGCATTAGCTTGTCCGTTGGTGTTAAATAAGGTAAGTCCTTTAGCGTCTGCATCTGCCTGAGAAATTATTGATGTTTGAGCACCAACAGCCTGACTAAAGGCTACACTAGAACCAACTCCACCTGCAGCACAATTGTTTTTGGTAAAATTACCACTTCTGGCAATACTGCTAAAAGTACAGGTTCCATTTGTATTAGCATTCGCTTGTCCGTTATTGTTAACATCTGTTTGGGCCAATGCATCTGCAGCAGCTTGTGATGTTGTTGAAGTATATCTTCCCGCAGGAACTGTATAAATAACCGCTGAACCAACTCCACCGGCAGCGCAATTATTCTTGGTAAATGAACCGCTTTTTACAATACTTGTAAAAGTACAAGTACCATTTGTGTTCGCATAAGCTTGTCCATTATTATTAACATCTGTCTGAGCCAATGCATCTGCAGCAGCCTGAGATACTGCTGAACTGTATTGTTTTGCAGGAACTGTATAAACAACTACTGAACCGACTCCGCCTGCAGCACAATTATTTTTAGTAAATGAACCACTTTTCACTATGCTGTAAAACAAACAAGTTCCGATATCATTAACATATGATTGCGCAAGTGCGTCTATAACATCCTGTGCTTTTTTATCGGCATCGGCCTGAGATATTTCTGAAGAATATGCTCCAGCTGCAAGTGCATAAGTTTCTACTGAACCTGTGCTTCCTCCTGTACAATCATTTTTAGTAAGGGTTTTACTTTTTGCAATACTTTTAAACAAACATTTTCCATTACTGTTGGCATAGTTTTGTCCATTATTATTTACTGCAGTTTGGGCTAATGCATCTGCAGCAGCTTGCGAAACTGTAGAAGTATAACTACCCGCAGCAACTGTATAGGTTTCAACAGATCCAACCGTACCTGATATTATACAATTGTTTCTGGTAAAATTGCCACTTTTAGCAATATTACTAAAAGTACAAATCCCATTAGTGTTTGCATTGGCCTGCCCGTTATTATTAACATCTGTTTGAGCTAATGCATCTGCAGCAGCTTGTGAGGTTGTTGAAGTATAAGTACCAGCAGGAACTGTATAAACAACTGCTGAACCAACTCCGCCTGCAGCGCAATTATTCTTGGTAAATGAGCCACTTTTGACAACACTACTAAAAGTACAAGTTCCATTTGTATTGGCATTGGCTTGTCCGTTTGTATTGAACAAAGTAAGTCCTTTAGCATCTGCATCTGCCTGAGAAATTATTGATGTTTGAGCACCAACAACCTGACTAAAGGCTACACTTGAACCCACTCCGCCTGAAGCACAATTGTTTTTAGTAAAATTGCCACTTCTGGCAATACTGCTAAAAGTACAAGTACCATTGGTATTCGCATTTGCTTGCCCGTTTGTATTAAACAAAGTAAGTCCTTTTGAATCTGCATCTGCCTGAGAAATTAAAGACGTTTGTGCACCAACAGCCTGGCTAAAGGCTACACTTGAAGGAACTCCACCTGAAGCACAATTATTCTTGGTAAAATTGCCACTTCTGGCAATACTGCTAAAAGTACAAGTTCCATTAGTGTTAGCATTGGCTTGTCCGTTATTAGTAACATCTGTCTGAGCTAATGCATCTGCAGCAGCTTGTGAAGTTGTTGACGTGTAACTACCCGCAGGAACTGTATATACTACTACTGAACCAGCTCCGCCTGCAGCGCAATTATTCTTGGTAAACGAACCACTTTTAACAACACTTGTAAAAGTACAAGTTCCGTTTGTATTAGCATTAGCTTGTCCGTTGGTGTTAAATAAGGTAAGTCCTTTAGCGTCTGCATCTGCCTGAGAAATTATTGATGTTTGAGCACCAACAGCCTGACTAAAAGCGACACTTGAACCAACTCCGCCTGAAGCACAATTATTTTTAGTGAACGAACCACTTCTGGCAATACTGCTAAAAGTACAGGTTCCATTTGTATTAGCATTCGCTTGTCCGTTATTGTTAACATCTGTTTGGGCTAATGCATCTGCAGCAGCTTGCGATGTTGTTGAAGTATATCTTCCCGCAGGAACTGTATAAATAACCGCTGAACCAGCTCCACCGGCAGCGCAATTATTCTTGGTAAATGAACCGCTTTTTACAATACTGCTAAAAGTACATGTTCCGTTAGTATTGGCATAAGCCTGACCATTATTATTAACGTCTGTCTGAGCCAATGCATCTGCAGCAGCCTGAGATACTGCTGAGCTGTATTGTTTTGCAGGAACTGTATAAACAACTACTGAACCGACTCCGCCTGCAGCACAATTATTTTTAGTAAATGAACCACTTTTCACTACGCTGTAAAATAAACAAGTTCCGATATCATTAACATATGATTGCGCAAGTGCATCTATAACATCCTGTGCTTTTTTATCGGCATCGGCCTGAGATATTTCTGAAGAATATGCTCCAGCTGCAAGTGCATAAGTTTCTACTGAACCTGTGCTTCCTCCTGTACAATCGTTTTTAGTAAGGGTTTTACTTTTAGCAACACTTTTAAACAAACATCTACCATTACTGTTAGCATAACTTTGTCCATTATTATTTACTGCAGTTTGGGCTAATGCATCTGCAGCAGCTTGTGAAGTTGTTGAAGCATAACTTCCAGCAGCAACTGTATAAATTTCTACTGACCCAACCATACCTCCGGTACAATTGTTTCTGGTAAAACTGCCGCTTTTTGCTACATTAAAAAATGTACAAATCCCGTTTGTATTAGCATTAGCCTGTCCGTTATTGTTAACATCTGTTTGGGCTAATGCATCTGCTGCAGCTTGTGAAGTTGTAGAAGTATAAGTACCAGCAGGAACTGTATAAACAACTGCTGAACCAACTCCGCCTACAACACAATTATTCTTGGTGAATGAACCACTTTTTACAACACTACTAAAAGTACAAGTTCCATTTGTATTGGCATTCGCTTGTCCGTTTGTATTGAACAAAGTAAGTCCTTTAGCATCTGCATCTGCCTGAGAAATTATTGATGTTTGAGCACCAACAGCCTGATTAAAGGCTACACTTGAACCAACTCCCCCTGAAGCACAATTATTCTTTGTAAACGATCCGCTTCTGGCAATACTGCTAAAGGTACAAGTACCATTTGTATTGGCATAGGTCTGTCCGTTAGTAGTAACATCTGTTTGGGCTAATGCATCTGCAGCAGCTTGTGAGGTTGTTGATGTGTAACTACCAGCAGAAACAGTATAAACAACCGTCGAACCAACTCCGCCTGCAACACAATTATTCTTGGTATATGAACCAGTCTTTGCAATATTGCTAAATGTACAAATACCATTAGTGTTTGCATTGGCTTGCCCCTTAGAATTCACTTCTGTTTGAGCTAATGCATCTGCAGCATCTTGTGAAATTGTTGACGTATATCTTCCCGCAGGAACGTTATAAACAACTGCCGAACCAACTGCGCCTCCACTACAATTATTCTTTGTAAATGAACCACTTTTAGCGATACTTGTAAACGTACAGGTACCATTTGTATTAGCGTAAGCTTGTCCCTCACTATTAAATTGCATTTGAGCCTGAGCATCGGCATCAGCTTGAGAAACTAACGAGATAATTGCTTCTGCCGGCAAAGAAAAACTCACGGTAGATCCAACAACTCCTTCACCACAATCGTTTCTGGTAAAAGATCCGTTTAAAGCTGCACTTCTATAAAGGACCCCAGCTGAATCACTATCATCAGAACAATCTGTTTGTTCTCCTTTATAATTGTAACAGTATTTTTCAAGTACATTAAATTCATTATTCTTAACAAATTTCAATCTGCCAAAAGAATCATACTCATAATATATAGTCTTCTCTTTGGGATCTGTAATACTTGTTACTCCCATTGATGGATCATAAGTATAGGTAGTAATCATATAATCAGGAAAATCTTTCCTTAATTTTTTTAAACTCTCTCTTAATACCTGTTCTGTAGAAATTGTTGCTATGCCATTGTCTATATCTGCATTAGATTTTTTTTGAAGATCGTCAACACTATTTACAATCTTGTCATACGTAATATTTTCAATTTTGGCAATAGGCTGTGTTTTGTTATATCCCCAAATAATTGATACTGGCACTCCACCTTTAGGTGTATATTGTAAAACATTTCCTCGATCATCATATTTATCAAAAGCAATTTTTTCATCTTTAGTAATGCTAATATCATCTGTTCCTTTATTTGAATAAATATATTTAGGTAATAATAAGTTACTTGTGGCAGCACTATTATCATAAACCGTTTTTTGCTCAGATAATTTAACATTTTCAGTGCCCTGAATATTAAAAGTCTGAGTATCAAGGGGTATACCTATCATATTTTTCGCAATCAGGTCACTCCTAAAGGGTTCTCCTGCCATTTCAGGATCAGGCGCGTAGAAGTATTTTGTTTCTAACGTTTCCTGACTGGAAGTTTGAGTTTGTGAACTCTTTAACTCATAATTGGAATTATAGTTATAAAAATATTTTGTGGACTTTTTATATTCTTTAGCATTTTTAAGAAACTCTGTCTCTTCGGTACTAAACAAATCAACAGTCCCTCCCATCGTGTAATATTTATTATATGAATTAGGACTATCATAATTTACGGAGCCACCAGAACTTGTAGAAGCAGTAAATATAGCCAGAGGAAAAATATATTTTCTTCGATGTAATAAGTAATCTTCGCTATCCAGCATTTCTGCCATATACCTTACATCTGTCATTACATCTCCATAAATATATTTGTTTTTAACCTCCTTAACCAATGAGTAACTCCCCGCATTATTCGAATAATATTTAATACTTAAAGGCATTCCCCTTAGCCATTCATTATCTGTAGGAGAATGATAAGGAAACTTATAAAAATCACCTGAATCTTCAGGCATTGTAAAATTATATTCGGTTTTACCTATGTTATTCCCTGCTTCTCCATTAATTTCTGTAACTACAGAATAGCCCAATGCATTTCCTTGAAAATTAGTCAAAGGACTTCCTGCTGTTGCACCAATCTGATTTATGATTGGAGAATTATTATACATACCCATGATATAATACATATTGGGTATTGAGAATGTTTTCCCTGAAGATTTTCCTGAACTATCTAAGTATTTATAACTTTTAGAAGTTATACCGCCCAAATTATCATCCCAAATAATACGTTTGATTCTTTTACCTGCTGCAAATAATATTTCTTTTGGATTGCTCGAAGGCTGTTCCCAACTTAACGAAACAGAAAAAGCTCCCTTTTCATAATCAGTAAGATCGCGTCCCTCAGGAGTTTTAGGCCTAACCTCTATAACATACTCTCCTGAATCTAACCTTATAGATCCTCTACCAATAAATAAGCTTCCCATACTGGTTTTGGGGTTCAATTTATAAACTGATACTTCAAAGGGACAGCCATAATTAGTCATTGTAGAGCTACACGTAGAAATATCACCTGCAAAAGATGAAAATGATTGTGCATTAACAATATCACTTTCTTTTCCCAAAGTGACTGTAAAAGATTTCGAGACAAATACGCCTCTAGTACTATCATATCGAAGAGAGTCTTTAATTATGTTAGCTACTTTATGCTCAGAGGGGGTAGTAGGATTCATAAGCAATTCTTGGTAAAAGAGTGGCGGAATTACTATATTATGTTCATACTCAAAAGTGGCGCTTCCTCCGGTAGGATAAATAATCTTCTTAAGCATTCCTGCCTGAGATTTAATAGTATCTACCTCTCTATTATCGCCTTCGAAAAATGAAGAATACTCCCCATTATCTTTCCCATTATAATATCCCCAGTTATCTTGTGCTGTTGAAAACCTGTTGGGTAAAATTTGAGAATCATATACAAAAGAGTACTTCTTACCTTTATTTGTTGTCTTAGATCCCTCACTAACTATTGATTCCAGAAACAGTCTTTTTTTAGCCTGCGGCTCACTATTTCTTAAATGAAGTAATGAATTAGTGTCTTCACTGTTAGTATAAGTATAATTAAAAGAATGTTTGACTTTTAGAAGACCATCACTGCCAAAAACTTCTACTTTTTGTAAAGCATAACTATTTCGTAAATCTTCTCTTTGCGTTGCAAATTTGGTAAACACCACTTTTCCTTTATCAAACGTAATAGTCTTGATATGATATTGATTCATAAAAATTTTGGAAAAATGACTCGTAAGATAAAATCCCTGCCCATCATCAAAACTTCTCGAAAAATAATCCGGTCGCTCTTTTAAATATTCAAACTTAATCTCTTTATTGCTAGGAGTAACAATATCCATTAACTGCCACGCATTATTATACGTGATATTGACCGTCGATTTTTGAAGACCTTTCTGCGCCAGAAACTGGTAAGAAGAGCTACCTTCTGGACTGTCTATCGCTTTCCTGGCACCATCTTTAGACGTACCAAAATAATATTTTATACCATCTTTATCCGTTATAACCCAACCCGTAATATAATAACCATTTTCAAATTTAGGTTCAATTTTAAAATCACTGTATTTTTGAATTACAGGCTTTTTTGTTTTTTGATCAAAAATAAACTTACCTGAAAAATTTAAAAAATTAAAGAAATACACATCCGGCTCCATATCCATCAGCTTATCCGAATCTATACCAGTTAAACTTTGAGCCTGAACTCTAACCCTTGTTGCCTCTGATGTGTAAAATGTATCGTAAAAATTTTCCGATAGATATCCGTAAGTACTTTCATCGGCTGGTCCTCTTTGCTGTCTCGTAATAACTCCACCAGCACTTAAAGCCCAACCAGTACCAACCTGAGGTGCCATTTCACTTACCTGAATTCCTCGGGCATGATAAGAAACCTGAATTGGCAGTTTTATTTCTCCCGATTCAATTGTGTAAAGTGGTACTGATATATTCGGTAATCCTGTATAATGTGAAACAGGTACTTCGACAAACTTTCCCAGTGAAGCTGCCTCCGGTGAAGGGGGAACAATTTTAGGAACGAAGTCATTTTGTGCTATTGCTTTTGTTGAACTGATCAAAATGATCATCAAACAACAAAAGATTTTAACGTGATTTTTTATAGTTACTATATACATTTTTGTAATTCTATTATATCTTATTTACTTGTTATTCTTTTGATCACTTTTACAGATTCTGTTTTTACATCTGTTTTAATATTGATGATGTAAATTCCCTCTGCATAAGCACTTAAATCAACCGGTACTGTCCTGCTGGAGATACTGAAATTTTGCAGCGTTCTACCTGTCATATCAACCACACTGGCTGTTCCTGAAGTAAAATCGTAACCTATAATAACATTTGTATATGTCGATACCGGGTTAGGAATGGCTTCTATACTTGATTTAACTTTTTCGATTTTTGTTTTGTCTTTCAACTTTACAACCCAAAAATCACTACCTCCAATATTGGAGTTTTTATCTTTTGAAGCGCCTGAATTAGACGTTCCCGCCATTAAATATCCTCCATCGCGGGTTTCTATCAATTTTCTAAGAATATCCTCGCCGGCACTTCCAACAGTTTTATTCCACAATTCCTCTCCTTTTTCATCAATCTTTAAGGCGATATAATCATTGATTCCGTCTTTTTCTTTGGCAACGACATTGGTTAATTTTCCAACGATTCCCTCTCTTGGAACTCTTCTTTCACTTTGGGCATATCCGCCAATTAAATACGTATGATCTTTGTTTTCTACCAATGAGGTCAAAATATCCACTTTTCCAAAATCATAGGTTTTACTCCATACAACTCCTCCTTCTTCATCTAGTTTCAAAACCCAATAATCAGTGCCGTTTCCAACAATTCCACCCAATGAAGTAAGTGGGTTTGTACTATTTGAGTTGGCTCCAATAATATATCCGCCATCACTGGTCTGATGAATTACATAAGGCTGGTCATCGCCTTCTGCCCCATAAGAATTTTGCCATTCTATTTCTCCAACATCATTTATTTTTAAAACCCAAACATCTCCAACTCCTTTATTACTTTCCGTTTTATCACCGGATCGTGATGAAGTGGAATATCCCGCCAGAATAAAACCATTATCTGTCGTTTGCTCCATACTTCTTAGTAAGTCTGCATATTCTCCTCCGTATGTTTTTTGCCACTCAATAACACCTTGTTTGTCCAGTTTTACAACCCAGTAATCCATGTTTCCTCTGCTTTTTTCTGATTTACTGTACAAATCTGCTTTGGTAGTTGTCAAGGACTTTGCATCAGGTTTAATACCTGAAATAGAGAGCGGACTGGAGCTTGAAGATCCTCCTAAAATATAACCTCCATCTCTGGTCTGAAAAGCACATAACAATTCATCTGAACCATTCCCTCCAATTGTTCTTTGCCATTGCTCAGCTCCTGAAGCATCTAGTTTTATAACCCAAAAATCAGTAAGTCCTTTACAATCTTCTGCTTTTTGAAAACCTGTTCCTGAACTTGAAGTTCCTGCCAGAATAAATCCCCCATCTTTTGTATTTTTAATGCTTTGAAGTAAATCAAATCCACTTCCTCCAAAACTTTTCTGCCAGTCAAGTTCTCCTTTTTCAGTCATTTTCCACACCCAATAATCAAGATCTCCATGATTATCGTCTGATTTATTTCCTGTTTTATTAGATAATGAACTTCCTGCCAAAATAAAACCATAGTCGGCTGTTGGCTGGGCGTCAAAAAGATAATCAGCATGTTGTCCTCCGTACGATTTTTCCCAAAGAATATCCTGAGAATAAGTAATTAATGGCAATAAAAGAGGAAGGAGTAGGTAAAGTTTTTTCATACGCATTTTAGATTTCAAACTGTTTTTGCCTGCAAATCTAAATGATGGCTCTATTAAAATCTTACGGGTTTCCTCATTTTGAAATTCTTTTTATAAGTCTTTAAAAAAAAATGAGCAACGACGCCACCTTAAGACGGATAAAAGTTATCAACTTCGTCTATATTTTTCCAAATCGATTGCAAAATCACTCGATAATCACCTTAACAAGGCAATTTAATTAATAGTTATTGTTAAAATATGAAACATAGTTCTACACAAACAAATCTATTATTTCTATTAAACATAAAAAAACGCAAAGTCAGGGACATTTGCGCTTTTTTTATAAGAAACTCTTCAGAAATCAGAGTCAAATACCATAGTATATCTTATTCGTACAATTCAGGTTTTACGATATATTCTGTTACGAAATCACCATTTTTATCTGTATAATGGTAATTCAAAGTAACTTTATTATCTCTGAATGGTTTCATTTCAGGACTGTTTTTTACATTTTGTAAAACTCCGGGAAAAATATATTTCTTTACCGTATCCAATTTAACCTCAGCTTTGGTTAACCCTAAAATATAATTATACTGAATCGTTTTTTCCGGTAAAGCAACAACGCTTTTCAAAGTCGTATATTCATCAACTCTTATTGGGCAGCTTTTATTCATTTCGTTTGCTATTTCCGTAAGTTGTTTATCAATCGAGGGCTTAAACAAAGATTGCGTTACGAAAAACATAACTGCAAAACCCACTATAAACCCTAAAAAAGTTTTGAGACTAAATTTCCTTTCTGACTTAACAGGGATTTCTTTTTTGATTTCAGGAGTTATATTCTCTTTTTCGTTACCTGACAATTCATAACCACAATTGGAGCAATATTTTAAACTTGAATCATTTTCTGCTTCACATTTTGAACAAATAGTCTTCATAAGCTTTGCTTTTTTTTAGATACTAATATAGTTTTTTCTACATGTATCTCAACATTTTAAACTAAAAAATGCGCAAAGCCAAAGACTATTACGCATTTAAAAAACAATTAACTCTATCGACAGAGTCAACTAAAAAAATCTTACTTCAGGAAAGAATCGGCATCGATTAATTGGTTTCCGGTTTCATCATAAACTGCATAATTAAAACCACTTTGCACACAATACGAACCATATTCGCCCGCTTTGTTCAAGGCAATAAAACCTACCTGAATATCTTTTAAATCTTTGTTTCTGTTTTTAGTCAATTTTATAATTCTGGCAACAGCTTCTTCACACGCTTTTTGAGGCGATTTGCCTTGTCGCATTAATTCAACTACCAAATGACAACCCGAAATTCTGATTACCTCTTCGCCGTGACCTGTTGCTGTTGCTGCGCCAATTTCATTATCGACATATAAACCCGCACCAATAATTGGAGAATCTCCTACTCGTCCGTGCATTTTAAAAGCCATCCCGCTTGTAGTGCACGCACCCGAAAGATTTCCGTTGACATCCAAAGCGATCATTCCTATTGTATCGTGATTTTCGATATTTGCAATTGGTTTGTATTTACTGTCTTTCAGCCATTCTTTCCATTCTTTTTCAGATTCTTCTGTTAGTAGATTTTCTTTTTTGAAACCTTGTGAAAGCGCAAATTGTAAAGCTCCGTCACCAACCAACATTACGTGAGGAGTTTTTTCCATTACGGCTCTTGCAACAGAAATTGGATGTTTTATATATTCTAAACAAGCAACGGATCCTATATTGGCATTTTCATCCATAATACAAGCGTCCAACGTTACACGGCCATCTCTATCCGGACGTCCGCCATAACCAACACTTCTTTCTTTGGGGTCGGCTTCAGGAATTTTCACTCCGGCTTCGACCGCATCGAGCGCTGTTCCTTTATTTTTTAGAACTTCCCAAGCTGCTTCGTTTGCAGGGATTCCAAATCGCCAAGTCGAAAGTACAATTGGCTTTTTTCCTTTCTTTGAAACTACGACTTTTTCCTCTTCTTCAGAATTTGAATTAAAAGATTGTAAAGCTACAGCCGCTGAAGCTAAAGCTGCCGTTTTTATAAAATTTCTGCGATTTGAATTTGTCATATCTTTTATTTTGTTTGCCACAGATTAAAGGATTTTAAAAAAATTTTTATCTATGGAAATGTTATAAGCTTATCAAATTTTAGCACCTGATCTGAAAATTCGTTATTTGTTCATTAAAATAATATCAAGCAAAATTTCAACAAAAATCTTAAACCAATTTTTCTTTTTCTTTGTCGCCTCAGTCTTTTCCATTGTAAATTTCATTTATTAAACACAGATAAAAAATCTTTTAAAATCCTTTAATCGGTGGCAAAAATTATCTGCAATGTAAATTTATAAAAATCTAAGCTGTATAAAGCAAACTTGTCGCGCCCAATAAAGCTGCGATTTCATTATCTGTGGAAACCGAAACATTGACTTTACTTCCTGATTCTTCTAATTTCTTGTTGAAAGTCGGTAAGAAAAACTCACTCGCATTTGCTATTTTTCCTCCAATAATAAAGCTATCTGCTGAGAATTTTTCTAACCACGGAATCACAATCGCCGCTAAATCTTCTCCCATTTTTTCAAATACTTCTATCGCTACTTTATCTTCGGCTTTAGCCAAATTAAAAAGCTCTAATCCGTTGTTTATTTTTTTTCCGCTTAAAGCGAAATAACCAGCGATAAGTCCACGTGCAGAAACATAATCTTCGGCAATTCCTTGTCTGTAAGGCTGATCATATATTTCTCCGTCTTTTGGTACTAAATCGCCTGTATTTATAGATTCTCCTTTGTCAATAAAACAAGCACCAAGTCCCGTTCCAAGCGTAATTGCCATTACTTTTTTAGAAAGATTATCAGCGTCTTTAAAAACTTCGCCTTTACCAAAACAAACAGCATCATTTTCAAACAGAATCGGAAAATCATTCGAAAGATTTAATTTATTCTGAAACAAATCGCGAACATTTAATCCGTAAAAATGCTCGTATTTTGATTGCCCTTTTATCCAGCAAACTCCATTTTCATAATCAAATGGTCCCGGCATGCAAACTGCCAATCCTGTTGTGGCGTCTACTTTAGAATTTTCGATAGAAGTTCTGATTGCTTTTTCCCAAATGGTCATTACTTCTTCTACTGGCAAATTAGAATCAAACGACTCTTTGTGCAACGAAAAATCAATCACTTTCATACCTACAATATCTATAATCGCTGCGGTAATATGTGTACCTCCAATGTCTAATCCAACGGCATATTCTTTATTCATTCTTATTTTTTTTGGAATTGAATCATTAAGAAATCAAGAAAAAACCAGATGTGATTCTTAGTTTTCAAATTATACCTAACAGGTTTTAAAAACCTGTTAGGATACTAATCTCTTAATGTTATATTTTTAGTTTTTTAAATGTTTTTGTCTTTTAAAATTTGTGGATAATGAATACTCGTATGAACAATCATTTCGCCGAATAATGTATTTGCCCACGCAAACCATTTTCTGGTAAACTTGGTTACATCGTCTTTATGAAAAGATTCGTGCATAAATCCTGTATCGGCATTTGTTTTGATCAAATTACTGATACAGTGTTTTATTTCATTTTCCTCTACACTTGTAATCGCTCTTAAAACAATGCTCATTGGCCAGATCGTATCTGTTCCGGTATGTGGTCCGCCAACGCCTTCGCCCGCTTTTCCTTTATAGAAAAATGGATTATTTTCTGAAAGAACTACTTTTCTGGTATTCAAATAAAGTTGATTGTCCGGTTCTATCGCGCCTAAATAAGGCAATGATAATAAAGATGGAACATTGGCATCATCCATCATATGGAAACTTCCGTAACCGTTTACTTCAAAAGCAATGATTTTTCCAAATTTTGGATGATCGATGATTCCGTTTTCTTCTAATCCTTTCTGAACTTGTCCTTGTAATTCTTTGGCTTTAGCCACTAAATTATCGTCTTTTAATGCTGGCAAAGAGAAAATTTCCTGAAGATATCCAAGAACTTCAATCGCAAACATATTACTCGGAATCAAATACCCAAACAAAGTACTATCGTCACTTGGTCTGAAGGTCGAAACAATTAATCCGCATGGTTTTACCGGATATCCGTAACCACTTAACGGCACGCCATCTGTAGCCCAAGCCGTAACTCGCTGAAAATTATACGGTCCTTTATCGGTCCAGCGTTGTTGTTCTTTGAATGTTTGAATAACCAAAAGCATGGCTTCTTTCCACTTACTGTCAAATAAACTGATGTCTCCGGTTTCTTTCCAATATCCGTGTGCAAGTCTTATTGGATAACACAAACTGTCAATTTCCCATTTGCGTTCGTGAATACCAGGCTGCATTTTGGTCATGTCATTTTTCCATTCGCTTACCTGATTGAAATCTTTGTAAAAAGCATTCGCATAAGGATCTAATAAAATACATTTCGTTTGGCGATTGATTACTCCTTTTACCAATTCAGCCAGTTTTTTATCTTCTTTAACAAACGGAATATACGGCCAAATTTGCGCTGTACTATCACGCAACCACATCGCATCGATATCTCCTGTAATTACATACGTATCAGGTTTTCCGTCGATAATTTCAAAATCTACGGTTGTATCTAAAGTGTTTGGAAAACAGTTTTCAAACAACCAGGCCAATTCCGGATTTGCTATTTGCTTTTTGATTCTTACGATTGCTGCTTCAACGGCTTTACTCGTAAATTTTCTTTCGGCTAATGGTGGTCTTTTGGTAATAAAATCTTTTAATGCAAAATTGAAAGCATCTGAATTCATTCCGAAAACATCGGTTTGAAGTGCTAATAATCCTGCTGAAAAAATCCCTGTATTTTTTATAAATTTTCTACGTGATTGCTGCATAGTATTATTTTGAAGTTGAATAAGAATATGGATACGAACTTGCCGAAGTTCCTCTTTGTAAATTAGGTTTGCTGCTCATGTCAAAATTTAACTCTCCACCTTTTAATACATCAAAATGATTGATGAAATTTTTGGTATGAGTTACATTGTTCCATTTTAAATCCTGAACATATTTATTGGTTTCAGAATTGTTTGGCGCATTGATTACTAATTGTTTTCCGTTTTCTAATTGCAAGGTTAATTTCTTAAATAATGGTGCTCCAAGAACATATTCTTCTGTTCCCGGGCAAACCGGATAGAATCCCATTGCTGAGAAAACATACCAAGCCGAAGTTTGTCCGTTATCTTCGTCTCCACAATATCCGTCCGGAGTTGGTTTGTACAAACGGTTCATCACTTCGCGAGACCAATATTGTGTTTTCCAAGGTTCTCCAGCATAATTATACAAATAAATCATGTGCTGAATCGGCTGATTTCCGTGAGCATATTGTCCCATATTCATGATTTGCATTTCTCGGATTTCATGAATTACTGCGCCATAATAACTATCATCAAAAATTGGCGGAGTTGAGAAAACTGCATCTAATTTAGCCGTGAATTTTTTCTCACCGCCCATTAAATCGATCAAACCATGAACGTCATGAAAAACACTCCAACTGTAATGCCAAGCATTTCCTTCGGTAAAAGCATCTCCCCATTTAAACGGATTGAAATCTTTTGGAAAACTTCCGTCTTTGTTTCGACCGCTCATTAAACCAATCGACGGATTATAAAGATTCTTATAATTCATCATTCGCTTTTCGTATAAACTGATTTCTTTCTTCGGACGGTTTAAAGCTTTTGCTAATTTCCAAATCGTAAAATCATCGTAAGCATATTCTAATGTTCTGGCTGCATTTTCATTGATTTTTACATCATAAGGAACGTAACCTAAAGTGTTGTAATACTCTACTCCTTTTCTTCCTACAGCTTCTAATGGTCCTTCGTTATTAGCGCCATGCAATAAAGCTTCGTACAATTTATTAATATCATATCCTCGTAATCCTTTGATATAAGCATCAGTAACTACAGAAGCTGAATTATTCCCAACCATTACATCTCTAAATCCCGGACTTGACCATTCCGGCAAGAAACCGCCTTCTTTATAATCGTTGATTAATCCTTGCTGCATTTCTGTATTGATCGAAGGATAAACCAAATTTAACAAAGGATATAAAGCGCGGAAAGTATCCCAAAATCCTGTTCCTGCAAACATATAACCCGGCAAAACTTGTCCGTTATACGGACTGTAATGCACGATTTCTCCTTTTGCATTTACTTCATATTGCTTCTGCGGAAAACAAGCGGTACGGTATAAGCTAGAATAAAACGTTTTTAGTTGTTCTTCGCTTCCACCTTCGGCAGTTAATTTTCCTAAAACTTTATTCCATTCTTGTTTTGATTGTGCTACGGTTTCATTAAATGAAGAAGTTCCTAATTCATTTTTCAAATTTAATTCTGCTTGTTCCTGACTAATAAATGAAGAAGAAACTTTTACGTTTACGATTTCTCCTTTTTTAGTTTTAAAACCTACAACTGCACCAACATGATTGTCTTTTAATTCTAATTTATCTTTTTCTAAAACTTTATCATGCCAAGTATAATTAGTCGCAAATGGTTTATCAAATTGCAAAACAAAATAGTTCTTAAAATTTTCCGGAACTCCACCACTATTTCTAGTTGTATATCCTATAATTTTATTTTCTGACGGAATTATTTTAATGTAAGATCCTTTATCAAAAGCATCGATTACAATAGAAGATTGTTCGTTTTCAGGAAATGTAATCTGAAAATGCGCTGCTCTTTCAGTTGCTGTAATTTCTGTTGTTACATCATAATCTGCAAGATATACGCTGTAATAATATGGTTTTGAAACCTCCGCTTTATGGCTGAACCAACTTGCTCTTTCGTTTTCTTCAAAAATCAATTTTCCGGTTACCGGCATGATCGAAAACTGTCCGTAATCGTTCATCCAAGGCGATGGCTGATGCGTTTGTTTGAATCCTCTAATCTTTTCTGCAGTATAAATATACGCCCATCCGTCGCCCATTTTTCCGGTTTGTGGCGTCCAGAAATTCATTCCCCAAGGTCGGCAAATGGCAGGATAAGTATTTCCGTTCGAAAGACTATGCAAAGATTGTGTTCCCATTAAAGGATTTACATATTCTACAGGATCTAAAGTTTTAACTTGTGCGTTTACAAAAACGCAACATTGTAATACCCCTAAAAAAATTAAACTCTTTATTTTCATATTCTGTGTTGTTATCCTAACAGGTTTTAAAAACCTGTTAGGTATTATTTGTTTGCTATTAAATACGGATCTCAATTGCCTAAGCTTTGTCAAAGTTTAAAACTTTGACAAAGCTACCGTAAGCCTGAAAACTAAAACCTTAAAACATACCTAACAGGTTTTAAAAACCTGTTAGGAGACTAAGCGTCTCAACTTGTTAAATCTATATTCTAAAATCTATACTCTAAAATCAAATAGGTCTATCTTCCTTCTTAACTCCAAAAGTTGTCGATGGTTTACTTCCCATAAACAATTTTAATTCTCCTCCTTTTACGATCATATCTTGTGTGATATATGATTTTGTATAAGGTTTTCCGTTGTATTCTGCTTTTTGAATATAGATATTTGTTTTACTATTATCGATTGCATTCAATGTAAACGAAATACCTTCTTTATGATGAATTGTCGCTGTATTTACCAACGGACTTCCTAAAACGTAAATTCCGTTTGCCGGATTAACCGAATAGAATCCCATTGAAGATAAAACATACCAAGCCGACATTTGTCCTAAATCCTCATTTCCGCATAATCCGTCTGGTTTTGTCGAGTAGAATTTATCATCGATTTCACGAATTAGTTTGGCTGTTTTCCAAGGTTGTCCTGCATATGCATAAAGATATGGAATATGATGATTCGGTTCATTTCCTTGTGCATATTGACCAATTAATCCGCTAATATCAGGTGAAATTTCTTCTCCTTCAACTTTATCTGTGATTAAGAAAAGTGAATCTAATTTGACTAAAAACTTATCATCACTTCCAAATAATTCAATTAAACCATAAGGATCCTGAGGAACTAACCAAGTATATTGCCACGCATTTCCCTCAACATAATCGTCTTTACGATGTGCTGATGAAAGCGGATTAAATGGCGTTCTCCAATTTCCATCTGTCAATTTTCCTCTCATGAAAGTGGTTTCTTTATCGAAATAAAGTTTGTACAAATTAGCTCTTTTAGTGAAATAATTATAATCATCAGTTTTGCCTAAAGATTTTGCCATTTGTGCCACACAATAATCGTCGATCGCATATTCTAAAGCATTTCCAACAGATTCTAACATTTTATCAGCCGGAATATATTCTAATTTTTGAACATAATCCATTCCGTCACGCGTTTGCATCGCCGTTTTTTTGATCGCTTCGTATGCCAATGCAGTATCGTAATCTCTATAACCTTTCATGTAAGCATCTACAATCACGGCAATCGAGTGATTTCCGTTCATCGTGTTGGTTTCATTCCCCATTAAATGCCAAACCGGTAATCGACCTTGTTGTTCGTAAATTGCCAAAAATGATTTTACAATATCGTTGATTTTATCCGGTTGTGTAATCGTGTATAAAGGATGCAAACCTCGGTAAGTATCCCAAAGTGAAAAAGTGGTATAGTTTGTAAAATTTGCTTTTTCGTAAACTTTCTTGTCTGTTCCTCTATAATCTCCGTTTACATCATTGAAAATTGAAGGCGCAGACATGGTATGATACAAAGAAGTGTAAAAAACTTTCATGGTTTTATCGTCTGCTTTGATCTGAATTTTGTTCAATTCTTTATTCCACTTTGAAGTCGCTTCTTTTGCTACAGCATTAAAATCCCAACCCGGAATCTCGGCTTTAATATTCGCAGAAGCGTTTTCATAACTTACCGGAGAAATTCCAACTTTTACTAAAACTTGTTTGTTTTTTAAAGTCTTGAAATCCAAAACGGCTTTCATTTTTAAACCTTCTCCTTCGCTTCCATTTACAGCGGTTATATTGTCGTAAAGTGCAATATTTGAAATTGGTTCTGAAAATTCAATCGTAAAGAAAATACGCTGATCAGCCGCCCAACCTGCAGAATATCTGTATCCAACAAGCGTTGTTTCGTTTAGTTTTTTTATGAAAGTTTTTACCGGTTTATCCCAACCTATTCCGTCTGCAAGATCCAGCAAAACGTGATTGTCTGTAGTGGAATTGAATGTATATTTATGAAAACCGACTCTTTCGCTAGCGGTTAACTCAGCTTTGATTTTATATTTATCCAATAAAACGCTGTAATATCCGGCTTTACTTACTTCGTTTTTATGAGAGAAATAAGATCCATAACCAGTTGCCATATCTTCTTTTGTACCTTTCGTAAGTGGCACTTTTCCTGAAACAGGAAGCAGCAAAATATCGTTTAAATCTCCAATTCCGGTTCCGCTTAAATGCGTGTGTGTGAATCCCAGAATTGTGTTACTTGCGTAGTTGTATCCACTGCACCAATCCCAACCTTCAAAAACATTTACAGGTCCTAATTGTACGGCTCCAAAAGGAACATTCGCGCCCACAAAAACGTGTCCGTGACCTGCTGATCCAATAAACGGATTTACATATTGCGTGTAATCTAAACTAGCTTTTTTTTCCTGCGAAATTGCAGATAAATTGATTAGCATAATTATAGCGAAAACAATTTGTTTGTATTTTGTAATCATATTATTGTTTTTTATTTTGACTTGCTTAAATTTTTAGCCACGGATGACGCGGGTTAAACTGATTTACACAGATATTTTTTTAATCTTTGAATTTAAAAACTTAACCACAAAGTGCGCAAGGATTTACGCAAAGTTTACAAAGATTTTAATTTTAAATATTTAGTGAAGACGCACTGCTGTGCGCCTCTACAAAAAAACCTTAGAACCTCAGCATCTAAGAACCTTAGTACCTTCTTTTTAGTACCTCTTTAAAACATCATATAGAGAATAAACTCTAACCTCTGGTTTTGCAATTTTCCCTTCAAATGTGATTGTTTTTTCTTCTCCTGCTTTTAGGCTAAAATAATTATCGCTCCATTTTCCGGTGTATCCTTTTATCGAAACATTGACATATTTTGCATCTTTTAAGACTTTCAGTGTCAGCTTGTTTCCTTTTAATGTCCAGGTGATTTTTGGATCATCTAATTTTAAACTTATCGGACGTGTTAAATCAATTTCCGGAGTTTTATCATCTCGATATGCTTCTTTCATTGCGTACCAAGCCGCTTTTGGTTGTCTGTCATAATAATCGGTTACACTCCAACTTGCTACTGGCCAGCAATCGTTAAGCTGCCAAACCAAAGTTCCCATATTATAAGGCGCTTTTGAACGGTGGATTCCGATAATATTTTTAAGAGAATAATATTGTAAACATTGTGTCAGATACGTATAATCCTCCACATTCATTTTACTTATTTTGGTCGAATCAATAAAATAACGACTCAAATACGAATCTAATTTCATGAACCCTTTTCCAGCTTTTTGATGCGCCTGCAAAATATCCGAATATAAATATCGGTCTTCAGCTTGCGTAAATCTTTCGATAGAAGAATAATTTGGCATTGCCTGCATTCCGTATTCGCTCACAAAACGTCCTGTTTTATTCTGTACGGCTTCTACATCTTCTAATCCCCACCAGGTTCCCCAATAATGGCTGTCGCCTTCGGTTAAACTTTTTGCTTGTGACCAATGAAATGATGGCGATGAACTAATATACGGGCGTTTATTATCGACTTCTTTTACCCATTTTGGAATACTGTCCTGAAACAAACGAACGTAATCTTTCCATAAACGAATCGAATCTTGTTTGGGCATTTTCATGCTTTTTTGCCATCCCCAATCTTTAAAGGCTTCGTCGATTTCATTATTTCCGCACCACAAAACAATACTTTTATGATGACGTAAACGTTTCACCTGATACTGAACTTCTTTTTTTACATTGGCAAAAAAAGCATCGTCTCCCGGTACCATTGTTCCGGCAAACATAAAATCCTGCCAAACGTAGATTCCGTTTTTATCACATAAATCGTAGAAATAATCGTCTTCATAAATTCCTCCACCCCAAACACGGAGCATATTCATATTGGCATCTTTCGCCATACCAATTACTTTTTCGTATTCTTTTTTGGTTACTCTCGAAAGAAAAGCATCTGACGGAATATAATTAGCACCTTTCATATAAACTGGCTTTCCATCTATTTTAAAATAGAATGTTTTTCCAACATTATCTGGCTCTTGCACCAATTCGATTTTGCGATCTAATACATATGGTTTCTCTGGAGTTTTTTTGTCGTAAGCTTCTAATCGTGGAGTTTTCCAGATTCCGCACGTGGTGAATTTTGGTCCCCAATCCCATCCAAAATGATATTGCGCTTTACGAACATAAGCACGTGGATTGTCCGGAATTACAAATGGTAAATCTTTTTTGGCAAGCGAATCGACTACATTTTGTGCCGATTTAAACACAACTACCAAATCGTTATTTCCTGATTTCAATATCTTTTTTACATCTACACGCCATTGCAGAAACATATTATCGGCTTTCAAAACCAATTGATTGTTCAGATAAACGGTTGCATAAGTATCTAATCCGTCAAAAACGAGTTCTGTATTTTTCTTTTTTAAAACTTCCGGATTTACTTTAAAAGTGGTTTTATATTCCCAATCTTTCTTTTCGATCCATTCTAATTTTTTCTCATTGTCTCTGTAAAATGGATCCGGAATTGCTTTATTATTCAATAAATCGGTATGGATTTCTCCCGGAACTGTTGCAGGATTCCATTTCTCAGTTTTGGTTTCACGATATTGCCAACCCGTTTTTATATCTATGTTTTGAGCATTTGCTGCCAATGAAAAATTGACGATACAAATTCCGACAAACCAATAAAAGCTTTTTTTACATTCCATTCTTACTTAGTACTATATTATATATGCATTGCAATTCAATCGTTGGCAGTTTGAGAAGGATAATTGATTTTTCAATTATTCCTTCTCATCAGGTTTTTTTTTATCAGAATAAAAGGTAACTAACAAAATATCCAGAAATCATTTCCTTTTTACGGCTGCCAAGCTTTAATTCTTATTTTAGATTGTTGATTGTAGATTTTAGATTCTGTTTAATGCTTAAAAAATCGAAAATTCTATCATCACTTTATGTTCTTTTGAAAATAATTCCATCTTTTTCAGCAGAAGCAACTTGTCTTTGCGAAAAAAAAGGTTTTAAAACTTTTGAACGGGTTTCTGATATAACTCCTCTAATTTAATGAAAATCAAAATAGAAATTAAAAAATAAGCCGGGTGGTACAGGTATTCCTACCCGGCTTAATTCAACTAACTAACCAATATTATTCAACTATTGTTTATCCCACCAAATTCTGGTTGTCATTAAATCCAACCCTTGGCGAGCGATCGCTGCTTTATAATTAGCCTCATTTGTTATCAATTCTGACTGATCATAAATTAATCTTCTTGGTACTGTTCCTTTTGTTTCTCCCGCAGGATCATTTACCGGAACTAAAACCGGATATCCTGTTCTTCTATATTCTGAAAATGCTTCAAAACCATTGAATAACAATACAATCCATTTTTGAGTGATAATTTGTTCAATTTTTTGAGCTTCTGTTCCAGTAGCTTTAAAAGGATGAGCAGCAATATAAGTGTTGTATTCTGCAAGTGAAACCGCTGGTACTTTATCTCCAAAAATAACCAGAACTTCCATTGCAGCTCTAACTCCGTCTTGGTAAAGATTTTGTGCCGTGTCTCCAACATTCCAGCCTTTTACTGCTGCTTCTGCCAATAAGAATTTAACCTCAGCATAAGACATAATCAAAGTTGGTGCATCTAAACGTAATACTGTAGAAGTATTAGGATCTGAGAATAATTTCTTGTCTCCACCCGGAAATTCTTTTGCATCATTTGCAAGTCCTTGTTGGCTTGCAGGATTGTTGTCTCCTGAAGCTTCCAATTTGGCATAAATTCTTAAACGTGGATCGTTATTGTTTTTCAACATATCGATAAACGTTTTGCTGTATTTTGTATTAGAATCTCCTCCGTTAAGGTCATTTCTAACCCAAGATGAAGTAATTGGGTTTGTTCTAACTCCTTGTGGTCCTGCATCATGTTTTAAAACAAGACTTTCAGTATTTGAAGTAAAAACACCTTTAGCTACAGCTTTCTCAACATATTGTTGTGCTTTTGCAGGGTTTACTTTAGACAAACGCATTGCAACTCTCAACATTAATGAGTTTGCCAGTTTTTTCCATTTGGCAACATCACTTTGGTAGTACAAATCGGCGTTACCTACAAATGCTTTATTAGCATCCAATGCAGTACCAGCTTCATCTAATTCTTTTAGAAGATCATTGTAGATAGCTTCTTGTGTGTCATATTTTGGAGCAAAAACATTTCCGTTATATCCTTTTCCTGCTTCGAAGTAAGGAATTTCACCGTAAGTATCTGTCAATTTTTGAAACATGAATACTTTCATGATTCTGCAAGCCTGAATCATATTACTATTTTCAGGAGAGTTTTCTACTACAGATAACAATTGAAAAATCTGATTCAATCCTTTACCATATGATTCTCCAAAAAGAGATCCTGAATATTCAGAAGAATAAGTATATTTTGAACCTGGTCCGCCTAATGAAGAAAATTGCTGAACGATTTGAGCCGCATATGCATTGTTTCCTCTTGTGTTAGAATAATCTTGTCCATCTACATAAATCTCAGCAAGTGTAAACATAGATTTTATCGCCGGATCTGTCAATGCATTTGGATTCGTATTCATTTCCTCGAATCCTTTATCGCATGATGTTAATGTCATTGCACCAACAATTGCGACACAGAATATTTTTATAAATTTATTTTTCATCTTTCAATTTTATTATTAAAATTTGACATTAAGGCTTACACCATAGTTTCTTGTCAAAGGCATAGATGCTCTTTCAAGTCCTTGTGCATTACTATTAGAATAGTTTGATTCTGGATCGATGTTTGGCACTTTGTCATAAATTGTCCATAAATTATGAGCAGAAAACGCTAAGCTAATCGCTTGAAATGGTGTTTTTGACAAAGTTGATTTTGGGAAATTATAAGCAAAAGAAATTGCTCTTAATTTTACGAAATCAGCATCGTAAACAAAGTTTGATGTAATATCACTATAACTTCTCCAGTAATCGTATGCAGAAACTGTTGTGTTTACAGGATTTCCGTTAACATCTTTACCTGATACCTGAACTCCGCCTTCACGACCCGGAAGTGTTTGCTCTGATAATCCGTAACGAGTTCCTAATTGGTTTGTAGCTGAATAGATTTCTCCTCCAAATTTAGCATCTACAAAAACTGAAAGTGTGAAATTTTTATATTGAAAATCATTCGAAAGTCCCATTGAAGTTGGCGCTACACCTTGTCCTGCAATGATTAAATTTCCTCTCATGAATTTACCGTTTGTATCGATTACAATGTTTCCTTGTGAATCTCTCAAATAATCATAAGCTTTGATTACTCCAAAAGGCTGTCCTTTTTCTAATACTACAGAAGCTCTTGAATCTCTGTTTCCTTCTAATGATTTTGTATTGATTTTGTCCGAAAGACTTACTACTTCACTATCATTGTAAGCAAAGTTATAACCAATGCTCCAAGAGAAACTTGGTGTTTTAATCGCTTTTACATTTACTGCAAACTCAACACCTTGATTCAGGATTTCTCCCACGTTGATTTTTGTAGTTCTGTAACCTGAAGCCTGAGAAATATCAGCATCAGCAATATCTTTTGTTGTTCTCTTTTGATAGAAAGTCAAATCTGTACTTACTCTGTTATTAAAGAATGTATTTTCGAAACCAAATTCGATTGTACTTACATTATAAGGTCTCAAAAATTTATTTGGAACTGTTTCTCCATTAACTCCCAAAATTGGTTGTCCCTGAGAATCTGTTTGTCCATCTGGCGCAGTATAAGTTAATGACAAAGCATAAGCTTCTTGCAATCCGCCTCCTACATTACCCCAACCTGCTCTTAATTTTCCGTAAGACATCCATTCCGGCAAATCGATAATTTGAGAATAAATGAAACTTGAACTTACAGATGGATAAAAAACGCTATTGTTTGATGGATCTAAAGTAGAAAACCAATCTTGACGACCTGTTAAACTAAGATATAAGAAATCTTTGTATCCTAAATCTGCCGAATAGAAAAGAGAGTTTACTTCTCTTTCTGAAAATAGTTTTTCTGTTTTATCCGGTTGAGTATTAGCATAAAAATATTTAAACGGCACAATAAAGTTGTTACCTTTCATTTTAATACCACTGTACTTATTATCCTGACGGTTCGCTCCAATAAAAGCATCTAATGAAAGATTTTTAGCAATATCGCCTTTGTAGCCTAAATATCCCGAAGCATTAAACTCAGAACGATTCTCTACTCTGTTTTCATAAGATCCTCCTGGATTATAGTTAATTCCTGTAGGTTCAATTTCAGTATATTCATAATTAATATCATCAATACCAATTACAGCTTTTGCATAAATTTTATCGGTAATATTATAGTTAACTTTTGCAGAACCTATAAAACGCTTTCTAAGGTCATCGTTAAGATCTTCTTGTGTTGCAAAGTAAGGATTTGTTTGGTACGTGTTTGCACCAAAATAATCTGCCTCACCGCCATTTTCATCATATCCGTTATTGATCCATCTAATATCTGTTCCCGGCGTTAAGAAAGTTGTTGGGAAAGAAGGATTTCTTGGTGAATCATTCAAATAAGGTCTGTTATGACTTTTCTCTGAAATGTATTGTGCATTAGTTTCTATACTAATTTTTTTGTTTGGTGCTGAGTTTAAACTCAAAGACAAGTTATTTCTACCAAAATCTGTTCCCGGTAAAATAGACTCATCTTTTGTGTTTCCAAAAGACAATCTGAAATTAGTTGTTTCATTTCCGCCAGAAATTGCTAAAGTATTACTGAACGAAAATCCAGTTCTGTAGAAATTTTCAACGTTGTCTTTTCCGTAAGCTTGGTATGGTCTTGTTTTTCCGTCAAGCGAAAGAGAAGGCGTTCCGTCGTATTTATCTCCCCATGCAAAATAGTAAGAATCTCTAAGTTCCTGTAAGTCAGAAAATCTTGTTGCAACACCATTTACAGGCGCTCCGGCTCCGTATTGATCTTGCCAGTGCAAAAGACTTACCGGAGTATTAAAAGTAGAATTTGTACTAAAATCTACGCCAAGTCCAGTTCCGCTTTTTCCTTTTTTAGTAGTAATCAAGATAACACCATTTGACCCTCTGTACCCGTAAAGAGCAGAAGCGGCACTACCTTTTAATACAGACATCGAAGCGATATCGTCAGGATTGAAAGAAGACATACCATCTCCTTTATCAGCTCCACCATACATTCCGGCGTTTCCTTGTTGACTGTTATCAATCGGAATTCCGTCTACAACATACAAAGGCTGGTTTAATCCAGAAGCAGATGTTGCCCCACGAATTACTACACGGCTTGAACCAGAAGGTCCTGTAACAGGTGCAGAAACGTTAACTCCGGCAATTTTTCCCTGAAGAGCGTTTCCTAAATTAATCTCTTTATTTTTTGTCAGGTCGTCGCCTTTGATTTCTCCAACTGCATAACCTAAAGCTTTCTTTTGTTTTTTAACTCCAAATGAAGTTACCACAACATCTTTTAATTCTTGTAAATTTTCGTTCAGTACAACCGCAACACGGTTTTCTTTTTCCTGAAGTACTACTTGTTTTGAAGCAAAACCTATAGAAGATACATTTAAAGTTACCTTCCCTTCCGGAACATTCATCTTGAATCTACCTTCAGCGTCTGTAACTGCGCTAAACGGTTTTCCTTGAACCTCTATGGATGCAGCAACAATTCCCTTGTTCTCTGCATCAGTCACTATGCCTGTTATTAATCGGTTTTGTGCAACAGCTCCTAAGCTGCTCAACAATACCATTCCTAACACTGCCAATATTCGTTTCATAAGCATTTTTTTTGGTTATTTGTTTTGATTTTTGTTGATTTTAACGTGATTGTTTTTAATAATTAGTAATAAAATTTGAACTCAGTTTAATATGGTATTTAAAGATCTTAACCTCTAAATACTATGACTTAACAGCAACTTAAACACTTTCCTAATTTTAAGAAATCGATATAGTGAACACGTTAAAAAAAACAACTGATAAACACAGTTTAGTCTTCTAAAACTTACTAAAACGATTTAGTAAAATGACTAAAAAAAAACGAAACGTTTTTTTTTTAATTTTTTTAATATTATCCTTCAGAATCAAACAGATTCCCGGATTATTAACCTACCTTTTTTAAGGCTTTTTTCTACTTCAAATTTCTCCATATCAGTCATCTGACTCATTAACAACTGTATCGATTTAACTGCAATATCCTCAATAGGCTGCGCAATTACAGTAATTGTTGGTGTATGCAATTTAAAACTATCATGATCATCAAAACTTATGACCGAGATATCATCAGGAATACTAATTCCCATCTTTCTAAAAGCCTGAAGTCCCGCAAGTCCCATGTAGTTGGTTAAAAATAAAACAGCATCTATGTCTGTGTTTTTTTCAAAAAAACTTAATATATCGGCTACCTTATTTTCTTCGGTACTATTATAATCCAGATGAAGCACAAGCGATTCATCATAGGTCCCTTCTTCTTTCAAAGCATCGCGATAACCATCTTCTCTTAATTTCATCTGAACCATTTCAGATGTATTATTTACAACAGCAATCTTTTTACAGCCTTTATTGATCAAAAATTTTGTAGCTGTATTAGACGCTTCATAATTATCCATTACAACATGACTCACTCTTTGTCCAGGAAAATACCTGTCGACTAATACTACGGGTTTTCTTAATTTTATAAGAAGATCAATTTTCTCTTCAAGATTTTGAGTTGGCGTAATAATAAAACCATCCACATTTGCCTGCAAAAGACTATTTATCAATTCTTCAGAACGTTCATTATCTCCACCAGTACTACAATAAAAAACTCTGTAATCAATGCTCTTCGCTTCATCTTCTATGACTCTCGCAAGATCTGCAAAGAACTGATTCGAAATATCCTCAACAATAAGTCCAATCGATCTTGTTTTTCCAGTTCTTAGACTGGTTGCAATCATGCTGGGTCTGTAGTTCAGCTTTTCAGCAACTTCCTGCACCTTTTTTATTACTGCAGGACTGATTCCCATTTTCTCGCCTTTATCATTAATGACAAAAGATACAGTAGATATAGACACTTGCGCCTCTGTGGCAATATCCTTAATAGTAATCTTTTTCATTTAGCGAATTAATTTTTTATTAAGCTGTTGTTAATTGAATCACAAATATAGATATAAAAATAGTTACTAAAACGATTTTGTAATTATTTTTTTAAACAAATCATTTTTTTAGAGTTAATTAAAAACAGAATCATTAGTATTTAAAGGCAATTTTAGCATTAATCCTTTTTAAACCCTCAAAAGATACTTAATCATTTTAGCATGAATAATCTTTATTCAGCTTTTTTAGCAGAATTGCAAAACTCATATTTTGTAATTTATTCAACTAAAAAACACTTTCAAAATATTCAATTAATACCTGTTAGGTTTTCAAAACCTAACAGGAAATCTCATCTTAATCTTCAACTTAAGAAATAAAAACTTCTAAAACAGAAGCATAACCATCTATTGTATAATCACTTATATCGGCAGGCAATAAAACAGTATCTCCTTTCTCATATTTATAAATTTCATTCTCATGTCTAATTCCAAAAGAACCTTCGATGCACATATAAACTGTAAAAGATTCTCCGTTTCTACTCACATCAATTGTTCCGTCAAGCGGAATAAAATTCGTTGTGAAATAAGGACAATCAACTACAACATTTGATTGATTTTGAATCGTTTCGTACTTTTTATATGTATCTACTTTATTATAATTAATTGCATCAAGTGCCAAATCTACATGCAATTCTCTTTTATTTCCCTGAGCATCTTTTCTGTCAAAATCATACAAGCGATACGTAATATCCGATGTTTGCTGAATCTCTGCAACTACTAATCCCGCTCCTATCGCATGAACCGTTCCTGTTTCCAGAAAAAACACGTCGCCGGCTTTGGCTTTTACATCGTCTAAAATAGAAACCAAAGTATTATTATTCAGATTTTCCAGATATTCTTCTTTGCTTGAATCTTCTTTAAAACCAACAATAATTCTTGCATCAGCATCGGCTTGCATTACATACCACATTTCGGTTTTACCAAAAGAATTATGACGCTCTTTTGCCAATTTATCATTTGGATGAACCTGTATCGATAAATCTTCTCTTGCATCGAGATATTTAAACAATAGTGGAAACTGATTCCCAAATCGTTCATAAACTCTCGTTCCTAAAATTGCCTTTGGAGATTTTTCAATTAATTCCGTTAATGATTTTCCTTTTAATTTACCATTCGCAACAACGCTTACATCTCCTTCTACAGTAGATAATTCCCAACTTTCTCCTGTAATTTTAGAAACGATTGGCTTATTAAGAACTGTTTCTAGTTTTTCTCCGCCCCAAATTCTTTCTTTCAAAATTGGTTCAAATTGTAAAGGATAATTTTTTATGCTCATTTTTATGTTTTTTAAATTAATATCTAGTTTTTTTTTGCCACAGATTAAAGGATTAAAAATGATTTTAAATATCTGTGGATTTTTTTTTGCCACGAATTACACGAATTTTCTCGAATTATTTCTCTCTTTTCTTATCTACTTAAAGCATATAAAACAAAATCATTTTAATCCTTTTAATCTGTGGCTAAACTTTTCTCTTGCAGATTAAGCAGCTTTTTCTTCAAATCCTGAAAGAAAAAAATCCGTGTTTATCCGTGTTTTCGCGATAGCGAATCCGTGTCATCCGCGTGCCATTTTCTCGCAGATTTGGCAGATTGAGCAGATTTTTTTCAAATACTGCAGAAAAAAAATCCGTGTTCATCCGCGCTTTCGCGATAGCGAATCCGTGTCATCCGCGTGCCATTTCACATTTTCACAATTCACAATTCACATTTTTACTTTACAGAAATCGCAACTCCTCCGCTTGACGCCAGTTTTTGCTTCAGCTTTGTTTTGCTATTTACGCTTATTTTTCGGATAATATACGATTGCGGATTAGTTTTATAATCAGCAGTTTTTCCATCTTCGTAAATTGTTGCTGTATAAGATTTCCCTTTTGGAAGAAAACTAAAATCAATTGTAGCAATGCGTGCGTTTTCATCAGTTATTCCGCCAACAAACCATTCTTCTTTTCCTTTTGTTTTTCTCGCAATTGTGATATAATCTCCAGGTTCTGCTTCGAGAATATAAGTTTCATCCCAATCAAGGGCAACATCTTTAATAAACTGAAATGCATCATTAAAACGCATATAATTCTCCGGTAAATCGGCAGCCATTTGCAACGGACTATACATCGTAACATAAAGCGCCAATTGCTTCACAAGTGTTGTACTCAGCTTATTCTTCTTAGAACCATAAACCGATAAATCTCCCTGAAAAATCCCCGGCGTATAATCCATCGGACCGCCCATTAATCTTGTAAAAGGCAAAATCGTAGTATGATCTGGATGAATTCCTTCCATAGATTCAAACTCAGTTCCTCGTGCCGATTCCTGCGCAAACCAGTTTGGATACGTTCTGTGTAAACCCGTTGGACGAACGGCTTCATGTGAATCTACCATGATTTTATGTTTCGCCGCTTCTTTGGCTACATACGTATAATGATTGACCATTTGTTGTCCGTCGTGATGTTCTCCTCTTGGAATAATTGGTCCAACATAACCTGTTTTTACAGCATTATAATTGTTATCAACCATGAAATTTAAAGCATCATTTAATTGTCTTTCATACTCCGCAGTGGAAGATGTTGTTTCATGATGCATGATAGTTTTTACGTTCTTTTTAGCCGCATAATCACTTAAATCTTTTACATCAAAATCCGGATATGCTTTGGTAAAACTATAAATTCGTTCTTTTTTAAAAGCCGTATTATCTTCCCAGCCTTCATTCCAGCCTTCGACCAAAACGGCATTAAAACCATTTGTAGCAGCAAAATCAATATATTCTTTTACATGTTTTGTATTTGCTCCGTGCGTATTATTGGGTTTCAATTTAGAGAAATCTGTTGCTCCAATAACAACATCCTGATTGTCTGAATATGCCCAAGTCGAACCTCCGCCAGTAAAATATTCCCACCAAACTCCTATATATTTAACGGGTTTTATCCATGAAGTATCTTCAAAATTGCAAGGTTCATTTAAGTTCAAGATCATTTTTGAAGCCAGAATATTTCTCGCATCATCGCTTACGACAATTGTTCGCCAAGGCGTAAAACTTCCCGTTTGAATATATCCTTTATTTCCAACGGCATCAGGTACAAGATGCGAACTCAACGAAAAAGTTTTGTCATTAACATTCAGACACATTGCAGGATAATTTTTCAGAGCCGCTTCGTGAATATTAATATAAAGACCTTCATTGGTCTTCATCATCAAAGGCGTTTGTGTTGCCAAATTTTTGATTGTAGTTTGTGCTGCCAGCGAAACATGAGTTGCATTATAAACCAGTGATTGCATCTCAGATATTTTAGACGTTGTATAACTATATTCGTTGGTATCATAATCGCCGGGAATCCAGAAAAGTTTATGATCTCCCATTAAATTAAACTCCGTTGTTTCTTCCTGAATAATAAAATGACGCAAATTATCCTGCACGGGAAACTCATATCTAAAACCTAAACCATCATTAAACAATCGGAAATAAATCGAAATCTTTCGGCTGCTTTTATTCTGAACAAGATCAGCTTTCAATTCATTATATTGATTTCTGATTTCTTTTTGTTCTCCTAAAACCGGTTTCCAAGTACTATTTTCGGATTGAAATTTTGTATCTGTAATCTGGAAATCTTTATTGAATACAATATCCGATTTTAGAATAAAACCCAATTTACTTTCTTTGATTACTTCTTTGTTCTTAAAACTTAAAGCATAAACTGGCGTTCCGGCTTCATTTAATTTGAATGTCAGAACCAGATTTCCATCGGGAGATTTTAATTCCTGAGCATTTAGGAAAGCATTAGAAATAATAAAAAAACAGATAAGGAATATATTTTTCATAAATGAAGGTGGTTTCAAGAATAGCTAAATCGATTTAGCAAACATAATAAATTTTATGAAACAGATTTCCCAACAGAAGAAAAAATATACTTTTTTGAAATTAACGCTAAAAATTTATTGTGATTATTATTTTAATCAAACTCAAATATACCATACATATTTAACCAAATTCCTTAATTAAAACTCCATCCAAATACAATTATAAATATCTATATTAGCTATTAAAATTAAACTTAATAAATAATGAAGAAATTCTACTTAAGCACTTACAATTTTTGGATTATATCAAGAATCGCATTTATACTTCTTGGCTTTGTAGAACTTCTGAGAGTTGTTTTTATTGATCATATATCGCTTTTCCATGTATTCCTTTTTATATATGTAATTTCGTTTTTTCTGATTTTCTACAAAGAAATTACCAAATCAACGCCATCTAAAATCCTGAAATATAGTATTGGAACTCTGACCATTATTATTGGTTTTTATTTTGCGTATTTAAAATTTATACAGCCAAAAGCTTCGTGGGGATTAGAAAAATATCAATTTGATTATTGGCAAATCATTATATATGGTTTTTCGATCTGGGTTATACTTCTTGGATTTTTTGAGTTTTTTACATTCAATAAAAATGAATCAGAAAAGTAGTTTATATCCAATCTTATAGAAATTCCTTTAACCTTTTTCAACTAACAGATATTCAATACATTATTAAAACAAACCCAAATTTGTGAATATCTATTTCAATATTTAAGAGTTTTTTTTTCTGTAAAATCTATCTTTGACATCCTTAAAAATTAAAAGAAGATGAGCGCAACTTGGTACGAATGCAAAGTAAAATATAGAAAGACAGACGAAACCGGAGGACAAAAAGTTCTAACAGAACCTTATCTGGTAGATGCTTTGTCTTATACCGAAGCCGAAAAAAGAATTAATGAAGAGATGGCAGCTTATATCAGTGAAGAATTTAAAATCACGAATATAAAAGTGGCTAATTATGCCGAAATTCATCCTTTTGAAAATGCAGATCGTTGGTTTAAATCAAAAGTAACTTTGATGGCTTACGACGAAGAAAGTGGTAAAGAAAGAAAATCGAATATGTATCTTTTGGTACAGGCAAATGATGTGAGAGAAGCTTATGACAATACGCTTCACGTGATGCAAACCACAATGGGAGAATATTCAATTCCTGCTGTTTCTGAATCACCAATTATGGATGTTTTCCCTTATTTCAGTGGTGAAGAAGGAGAAACAGAACAATTAGAAAGATTCAATGCATTGAAAGCTTCAAAACCTGCACAACCTGCAGTAGAAACTATCGATCACATGGAATTTGAAACTGCTTTGGAAGAATAAATTTTCATCATAAAATACTTGTTTTTTCAAATAGAATAAAGATTATCTTTAAATTAAAATTATCTAAAACTATTCTATGAAAATCCCCAAATCGTCAGAAGATTTAATCCAGGAAATTTTTCTTTGTGTTGATCTAACAGAAAAATTAGGAGATTTGAGAATTAGACAACTTATGAGATTATTGCCTAAAGTATCTGATGAAATAATTCTGAAAAGTGTTATTAAAGTTTTCAGTAATAAGGATAGAAACGAAACTTTATATCTTGACCAATTGTATGCAGGAAAAATTCTAACGAATGTCAATCCTAAATCACAATTAGACATTAAATCGATTCTAGACGAAATATTAGAAAACTGGAATAAAAGCATAAGAGATATGCCTCTTTGGCTTTTCAATAATTATAAAAAAGAAGATTTAAACAATGCGCTTTTATCAATTATAAATGATCCATTTGAATCTAATGAAAAAAGAGACAAAGCAGAGACAATGATATGGTGGATTAAATCAATGTAGATAAATTATACATAACAAAAGCTTCAGAGAAATCTGGAGCTTTTTTATTTTACAGTATTTCTTAAGACTTTCATTTCCTACAAAACCAAAATAAATTATATATTAGCTATACATTTTTAGCACTGATACAAAATCATTTAGCTAAAAAAAACACAACCAAAACTCACCAAACTAAATCTCGATGACTAAGAAATCTCTAATTTTAATTGGGTTTATTATTTTAAAATTTGTCTTGCAATGCATTCTCATAAGTCCTGAATATGATTTGCAGCGCGATGAATATCTACATCTTGATCAGGCGCATCATTTGGCTTGGGGTTATTTGTCCGTTCCTCCCGTTACATCCTGGTTTTCTTACCTTATATATCAGCTTGGAAATTCGGTTTTTTGGGTAAAATTCTTTCCTGCTCTTTTTGGTGCGTTGACACTTTTTATTGTTTGGAAAACTATTGAAACCCTAAAAGGAAATATCTATGCGTTGATTTTGGGCGCAACTTGCATTTTGTTTTCGTCTTTATTGCGAATTAACACACTTTATCAGCCCAATTCATTGGATATTTTGTGCTGGACAGGATTTTATTATGTTATCATTCAATATTTTATTACCGAAAAAACAAAATGGCTTTATATTGGAGCAATAGTCTTTGCTTTTGGCTTTTTGAATAAATACAATATTCTTTTTCTCTTACTCGGACTTTTGCCTGCGCTTTTACTTTCTAAACAAAGACAAGTTTTAGCCAAAAAACATCTGTATTTGGCATTACTTTTAGGCTTATTATTGATTCTTCCGAATCTTTTATGGCAATACAATAATCAATTTCCTATCGTACATCACATGAAGGAATTAGCAGAAACACAACTTGTCAATGTTGATCGAATTGGATTCTTAAAAGAACAATTACTGTTTTTTATTGGCGCCTTTTTTGTTATTCTTGCCGGATTATATGCTTTACTATTTTATAAAGCTTTCGCCGAATTTAAATTCTTTTTTACCAGTATAATTTTCACGCTTCTGATCTTTATTTATTTCAAAGCCAAAGCTTATTATGCAATTGGCCTCTATCCTATTTATATTGCTTTTGGAGCTGTTTTTCTATCCAATATTTTAAAAACGGGCTGGAAACGATATCTACAACCAGTATTTATCATTATTCCGCTTTTGTTTTTTATTCCGATGTACAATTTGGCGTTTCCAAATAAAAGTCCGGAGTATATTGTAAAACATCCTGAGAAATATAAAAAACTTGATATGCTTCGCTGGGAAGATGGAAAAGATCACGCTTTGCCACAAGATTTTGCCGATATGTTGGGATGGAAAGAACTTGCCCGCAAAACCGATTCTGTTTATGCGACGCTTCCTAATCAAGATAAAACACTCGTTTTGTGCGACAATTACGGACAAGCCGGAGCGATTAATTATTATACCAAAAAAGGAATCAAAGCGGTTTCTTTTAATGCTGATTATGTAAATTGGTTTAATCTAAATATTACCTACAAAAACCTCATCAGAGTTAAGGATTACGAAAAAGAAAGTGACGAATTAAAAGAGACAAGTCCTTATTTTAATAGTGCTAAAATTTCAGGTGAAATCACCAACAAATATGCGCGTGAATACGGAACTACTATCTTTGTTTTTACTGATGCAAAAGTCAATATCAAAAAAAGACTTGAGAGCGAAATAAAATCGGCAAAAGACTATAGCAAATAAAAATGATTGACTTTACTTCTATCGAATATTTAAAAACCGGAAACCAAAAACAGATTAAGACTTTTGAAGTTTTGTCTCAAAATAAGGTTTTAATCCATTTAGCTGAATTTGATCCTATTCTTGTTGGCACAATCCCGATTAATATTGATATCGAAAACAGTGATCTTGACATTATCTGTTACTGGAAAAACAAAACCGATTTTATAGCAAAACTGAATGTTCTTTTTATAAATGAAACTGATTTTCAAATTAGAGAAACAGTTATTGATAGTCAGGAAACTGTTATTGCTAACTTCAAACTAAACGGTTTTGAAATTGAAATCTTTGGTCAGAACCTTCCAACCAAAAATCAAAATGGTTATAAACATATGATTATCGAAAATGAAATTCTGAAAGCAAAAGATGAAAATTTTAGATTAGAAATCATCAAACTCAAACAAAACGGCTACAAAACAGAACCTGCTTTTGCATATTTATTAGGCTTAAATGGAGATCCATATTCGGAATTATTGAAATATCAGATTTAACCATTCCGTAACACAAACATAAACAACTACTGCTTAGTCGATTACGAATTAAAAAAGTTATTTCGAAAATAATTCAGAAATTCCTTTGTATAACCGTATATCCTGTGTATCTTTGCACCCGAAACATCGCGGGATAGAGCAGTAGGCAGCTCGTCGGGCTCATAACCCGAAGGTCACAGGTTCGAGTCCTGTTCCCGCTACTAAGACAAAGCTTCAGAGAAATCTGGAGCTTTTTTTGTTTTTAAAATTATTGCTCAGTGGACTCATATCCGCCGCGGCGGACACAGGTTCGAGTCTTCGCCGCGGCGAACTACTAAGACAAAGCTTCAGAGAAATGTGAAGCTTTTTTTGTTTATTATAGTTTTAATTCTTTATCAAGTCACTTTGAGCCACACGAAAAGATTCGTGCGTGAGCGGAGGAAGAAATGATAGCAATTCCTCGTTTTGCATTTTAAATTACAGGAAATTAAATAACTTCGCTTTAAATAAAATTAACATGAAAATTATCTGTATCATATTACTGCTATTTATCTTTTTGGGTTGCAAAAAAAATCTAATAGAAAAAGAAATGAATGAAATGAATTTCGTTCCAACCAACAGCATGAAAATAAAAAATTTGTTACCCTTTAAAAATCACGATGTTTGTATTGGTACTTATGTATTAAAGAATGATTCAATTATCTCACAATATGAAATTGAATCAAAGTACTCATTAATGGTCATAAAACTTAAAAATATTTCGCAGAATTATACTTTTAATAATCACCAATCAACTAATTTTCGAACACCAGGTTATTTTTCTACTATTAACGAAGGTTTATTCGAGGTTAATTTGAGTCCGGAAATATTTAAAGATGACTATAAAATTAATCGCATAGATTTTTTTTCAGATAGTAAGATAAATTACCAAGTAAATAATGACACTATAAAAAGCTTTAATCTAAATTTCAGTAACTATGTCATCAAAATCAACAATCAAGATTCAAAGGTAATATATAGCAAAATAGAATATTATGGATTAAAAAACATAAATGCTAACATAGTACTTTATAATAATGAAGATAAGCTATATATCTTCATCATGACACCTCTGAAGAAAAACACTCCTATAGATAAAAATAAATTGTACGATCATCTTTTTGGAAATAATTTATAAAAATAAAATATCTAATTTGTAATTAATTCTAAATAGCTCGAGAATGACTAGTTCAAATTATTAGGAAAAGCTTTAGTGAAATCTGTAGCTCTTCGCAAGGCAAAATCTAAATTGGATTTAAGTTTTTTAAATCATCTATAAAATGGTTCGAGAATTGTCCCGTGAGGACTACTAATAAAACACCACTTGAAAAAGCTGGTGTTTTTTTTTATTCAAAATTTAAACTCGTCGAACTCATATCCGCCGCGGCGGACACAGATTCGAGTCTTCGCCGCGGCGAACTACATAAGACAAAGCTTCATAGAAATATGAAGCTTTTTTTTGTTTATTATAGTTTTAATTCTTTATCAAGTCACTTTGAGTCACACGAAAGGATTCGTGCGGAAGCGACGTATAAATTCGTAATTGTTCGATTGTGTTTATTTTATCTCTTTGCAGTATTTCTGTATTAATTCATCTAAACGTCCTTTTTTAATAGCTGCTTTAGCAACCCAACTAAATATTGGCTCAGCTATTTTTTGAAATCCGACCATTTTTGAGTTATTCAAATAAACAAACAGAGCTAAATCTGAAAATTTCTTCGGAGTACCTGCAACACTTGCCAATCTATCATTTACAAGTCCTTTCAAAATAAAAAGAGAATATTCAAAATTCATATTACCCGGACTAAGAGTTGCTTTTATAATACACTCCTCTTTAGAAACATTGTGATAATAATGTTTTTCATTTGGTTGTATCATTGCAATATCTCCCTGTTTTAAATGATGAATGTCTTTACCTTTTCCTACTTCCAATGTACCTTCTAAAATCTCAAATGTCTCTAAAAACAAAGTGTGATAATGCCACGGTGTTTTTTCGCCCGGAAGAATATTCATCTTCAATACACTCTCTTTATTTGTTTCTACTGACTTAATCAGTTTAATGTATCCTTGCGTTTTCATACAGCTTTTTTTTCGGATTTATTCATAATCAAAATTATTCCTAAAGTAGTGCAAACAATAATTGCAGATATATGCGAAATAGCTGGCGTTATGCCATTGTAGTTTTTACTTAAAACGATAAGCATATCAACAAATGGAATAATTGCACCAACCAATAGCGTTATGCCTAATGCTTTTGTTTCTTTACTCAATACGAGAATGCAAAATATTAACCCTGCAAATAAATCACGGATACCTTTAATGTAATGAAAGGAATAATCACCTTGTTCATTAAAGCGTATTCCATAACCTGCTTCTGCTGTTTCTGGTGATACGAGAAATCTTGCTCCTAGAAAAATCAATCCCAACCCCACCAGGAATACGATTGTAATAGAAATATTTTTTGTCATCATAATATATGTTTAAAATTATGATACAAAATTCTATAACTTAATCCCGAAACTTATGCACCTAGGTTAATAAATCATTTTTGATTGGAAATTCTTTTCCGAATACGACTAAGCGACTGAGGTTTCACACCTACAAAAGATGCAATATGATATTGAGAAATTCTTTGCTGTAAGTCTGGGTGTTTTTTTATAAATTTCTCATAGCGGTATTCGGGAGTATCAGTATAAAATGAGCTAAGGTCTTGAAGTAAATCTATAAAAACCAGTCCAATTATTAACCGACCAAACTTTTCTCCTTCGCTTATGGATTTGTAAAATATTTGTAAGTCGGCATTTGAAATTTGCAAAATTTCACAATCTTCTAATGCCTGAATGATTTTTGTTGACGGCGTTTGCGGCAAAAAACTCTCATAATTACAAACAAAATTGTTTTCTTGAGCAAAAGCATAAGTTTTCTCTTCACCATCTTGATTAATAAAGTAACGCATTAAGCCTTTTAAGATAAACCCAACATGTTGGCAAACTTGTCCATCTGCCAAAAAGAATTCTCCTTTTTTAACGGATTTCTCCTTAAAAAGAACTTTTATGCAATCTATATCTTTTAAGGATAGGTTGATTAATGATTGTACACTAACAATTAGTTGTTCTTTCATAATTAATTTCTTGAATTCTCGGGTCGATCTCAAAAATTGCCATTAACTTGTTTATATCTATGACAAACTACACAAAGCTACCCAAATTCGGGTTGCTTTGTGTGATGAATTATTAAAAATTATTAAGATGCACTTCGGATAATAGTATAATAATCTTCAAAAAATAGGTTAAATATTTGAATGCTTCGCGTTACTAAGACAAAGCTTCACAGAAATCTGAAGCTTTTTTCGTTTAATTACCTTTGTTTAAACAATATTACACAAAGCCTGAAACATTTGCGCAGCTTTTCAAGAAGAACTCTTCAAATAAACTAGAGGATATTTTTTTATCTTTGAAATTCAAAATTTTTAAAGCAAATGGCTTTATCTTTGAGTCTTTAGAAAATTGATAATCATTATGGAACAGATAGTACATCAAGGAAGAAACGTTAAACGTTTTAGAGAAATGCTTGGCATCAAACAAGAATCGTTGGCTTTTGATCTGGGAAATGACTGGAATCAGAAGAAAATTTCTATACTGGAGCAGAAAGATGTAATTGAAGATAATCTGTTGAAACAAATTTCAACAGTATTAAAAATTCCTGTGGAAGCTTTTCAGAATTTTGATGAGGAAAAGGCAGTGAATTTAATTTCGTGTAATTTCTCAGATAATGCAATGTTCAATAACAAGATTGAAGTTTTTAATAATAATCCGATTGAGGAAATCAAAAAACTTCACGAAGAAAAAATTGCTTTATTTGAGCGCATGCTGAAAGAAAAAGATGAAATGATGACAAAGCTCGAAAAATTAATCAATAAATAATTTCAGAATAATTCTTATTCATATATGAAAACATTAAATTAAGAAAATTTCCTATTCTAAACTGATTTCTATTTTTGATATGTAATCTTCATTTACATCTAAAACATTTTCTTTTAGATGTAAAATATCTTCCAAAAAAGCTTCAGTTCTATTGATGTAGAATTCCATAATTGAACTAATTTCTTTATTTTCTAATAATTTCAGAAGATCAATTGTTAGAACACTTTTCTTGAAATTTCCTATTTCTCTTTCATATAAACAATTATCTAAAACCTCATTCATATTCAATTCTTCAAAAGCATTTGAGCGAAAGAAAAATGGCTTGGAGACTTCATTTCTATTATTATAATTTATGTTCTTAAAAAAATCAAACTCTACTTTAGCAATCACAATATTCTTATCGTAAATATTATATTTTGAAATAAAACTCAAATTAGCATCGAGAAAAACATCTTCAAAATCCGGAATAAGAATTGCATATAAATTAGACAAATCAAGTATTTTGAAAAAAGAATTAATATAATCTGTATCAAATACTTCAATAGAAACATTATATTCTATATCACTTTTACAATTGGTTCTTACCAAAGGAATATCTTTATATGTTGCCAGAAATTTTTGAGATATTATATTGTATTTCAATCTGTTCATATGAGATATTATTATTTTTAAATTTATTACGTTTTAAATTTATTTGAAAAACTCAAGATGTTCTCGCAGATGTCTCTGACTTTGCATCGCTTATTAAACAAATCTAGTCTAAAAAACGAAAACATTATAAAGCCAAAATCGCTCATCCTTTTAATCTAACATTCTTTATTCCAATTAATTAATCCTCACTTATAAAATATGTGAAAGCAATTTTTAAATCATCAACAAATACAATTGCCATATCAAATGTGTTGTCAGTAATAGGATCCCAACCTGCGCCATTTTTACTTTTCCAAGGACTTTGAGACCAATTAGTGAAACACTTAGTATCAGATTCTTTAAATTTAGAAGTAAGAAGATCTCTGTAATATTCAGCTTTTTCTGTTGGCATAATTTCACAACCTGTGTAAGCTAAGTCAAAATTAAATGCATTTAAAAGTAACTCTGAACATTCAGAAAAATTCAATTCGTTCCATTTGTTCGCTAATGGATTTCTATTTTCAGAAACACAAATATTGTCAATATCCTTTATAATATCTGAACTGGCTCTATCTCTGTCAACAATAAAACTGTCTCCCCAATAGAACTCATCCATTCCAAACTCTTTGTATAATTCTTGTTTTTTCATTTTAAACGGCTCTGAGTTATTGTTAATGCCCATATCAATTACAATTATCAAGAAACAATTGTTTTGCATTTGCCTGTCCCAACATGGAAATTTCCAACCATACTTTACACGCTTTTTCCTTTTCTCCTGATTCAAAATATACAGCCGCTTTATTATATAAAGCATCTATATTTTTGTGATCATAATAATAAGATTCTGAAAAATACGTAATCGACTCTGAATATCTCTTTTCTTGGTAAGCCGCTATTCCCTTATTAAAATAATCCGAAGATTTTCTTAGATCTTCCATTTTTCCGCCATAATTCCTTTCAAAATCAGTTAAATCTTTTGTAAAAAATATTACTGAAATTCCCCAATATCTTTTTGTAATTTCACTTTTGAGAACAAATGGAATTTCAATAGATTCATAATCCTGAAAATCTTTTAAATTCCATTTTTCAAATGAATGATCAATAACTTTTTTAATTAATTTTATTCTTGAAGAATCATTTTGTGTCCAAAATGTTATTTCTGTCTTTACTTTTTTTTGTGCAGGATAAATTTTTAAATTTCCCACCAATTCAAAATTTGAGTAATTATTTTTAAAGGCCTTATTCAAATCTAGTTCAATCGGTGTGTTAGTTTTTGGCGTAAATAATTTTGAAGCGATTATATTTTTTTTGTTTTTATTTTCTTCTTTATACTTTGCCAAAACCACTTCTTGCTTAGTAAAATATAATCTTTTTAGTTTATCATCTGTTAAGCCTTCAATTTGCTCACTTAATATTAGAGAGTCATTACTAACTTTTTCAATGATAAATCCTCCATATTGAGATGTTTTCATCAAATTGTTAATTAAATTAAAGTTCAAACAGCTTTCATTAATCCTATGAATTGGATTTGAATTAATACATAATTTATTTTGATCAATTCGATACTCCGCATAAGCAGAATCTTCTACAAATCGATCAAAAAGATCACTTCCATCTTTCATTTCTACTTTGTACTTTACCCAATATCCTTGTATTTCCAAAAGCTTGGTCTGTCCATAATTATTAGTAAAGAAAAATATGGATATAATAATAAAAAAAATCTTCATTTTTGTATTTATAGGGTTTCGATTTATTGTAATTTTTAAATTAAAAACTGAGCTTCCAAGCACAAAACCCTGCTCTTCGAGTTATTCCTGCAAGCGCTGCGCAAATGTCTCTGACTTTGCACCACTTCTTAAAACAAATCTACTCTAAAAAACCAAAAAGTCACAAACTCTCTGACTTTACCTCAAAACTAATGTAAAACATATTGATTAAACAATTTATTTTCATTCTTACTCCCAACCTTTTGTAGCAAATAATCATCTATAGAGATAGAAACCGGAAACAAAACAATGGTTCCTTTTTCGATAAAAATGTTATCTTTCTCTAATTTAAATTGAATTGTCTGATGATTACAAAATACTCTAAAAAGCTACTTTTCATTTTTGTTCTTCTGGCTCAGGCTTGTTTTGGACAAAAAGTTTTTAAAATCAAAGAAGGACAGTTGCAATTTATTAACGCCGATAAAGGTGTTTTTATAAAAAAAGGAAATTCATATTATCATCTAAAATTACCTCGAATAAATGATTATGAAGATTTACCTGAAGGAGTTAAATATGAACTGGACGATGTAACTCCGGAAGAAATAAATAACCTTAAAAAGGATTCGGCAACTATTTCTGCTTTAGACATTATAAAGTTTGATTTTGAAAATTTAGAAACAAAAAAGGTTATAACTAAAAACAAAAGCAATCAGAATAATTATCAATTTTATAAATACAATGGAAATTTCTTCGCTATAGATTTTCTTAAGGATTCATCCCAAAAACCGGTCAAAAAGTTCTTACTGAATTACTGTATTCTGGATTTTGGAAATAATAACAAAATTATTTCCCATAATGAAGGCTTTATAGTTTCGACAAAAGAGAAAGTCAAATTTTCGTTTAAAGACAAGGATTTAAACGATGCTTTTAAAAATCATGAAACAGAAAACCTTAAAAGCTTTACTACTGCAGAAGTATATTTTGAGAATGAAAGCAAATTGCAAATTAATAATGGTTTCTATAAAACTGACACTTTATGGAATAAGAAATTAAAAATTAAGGATATTTATAATGAAAGTGTTATATCTAAATCATTTGACTCAATTGCTTTTAATATTTTTTTCATCGTAGGTTATCAAAAGGGAAAAATAAATCTTTACAATTATGCTTTTCAAAATTTAGATATTCAAAATCTAAAAGCTGCTAGTTTGAGAAAACATTTTCCTTTAATGCAGATTATCGAAGGAAATTCTTTGAAAACTATAAATCTAATCGGAAAAGATTCAAAGATGAGTGATTATAATATGGAAGGAACGCCTTTTAGCGTTAGTTTTTCTGATTATTTTGACGATCAAACGGCTGATTTTAAGATCATTCAGAAAAATGGAATGTTCTATTTAGAACCTTACTCTATTTCAATCAGTTCAATTGTTCCTGATGTTCGAAAATTCCGAAAAGAATTGCAACTCTTGGATTCTAATGAATTTGAAACTGTTGAATTTTTAGACGAAATGGCTTCAATAACAACACAATCTGAAATAGCGGCTTTTAGTATTAAAGATCCAATTATGATCTATGTAAAACTCAAAAACGGAAAATTTAATCTCACCACAATTGAATACTTAATTGCCGAAAATCCAGACGAAAAAATTATCGCTTTTAATAATAAACTGCCTAAAAACTTAGATTCGATTAAAACTATTAGTAATCAAAAGTATCTAATTGAAAAAGGTGGATTATTTACTTATTATCCAATAATGAAAGCAATAAAATATAAAAAACTTGAGGATTTCAAAGAGAATTTTGCCCGATTTGAATTGCCCAACGGACAAAAAGGCTGGCTGGATTTAAAAGGAAACGAATACTTAGATAATTAAATTAGAAAGAAACACAATTGACCATGACAAAACTATTTCCGTTATTATTTTCGTTGCTATTTATTTCTTATACTTCACAAAATAAACCTCTCGAAATTGAAAAAGAGAATCCTATTGGAATCGGAATATTAGAAATTAATTCCCATCAATCCTTAAATATATATTTATCTAAAAATCTTGATGAAGTATTTGATACCATAACATTTGACCAGATTTATATTGGAAATAAAAGCGGAAGTGTCGAAATTAACTCCGATGTTTTAAAAACAAAACTGAAACCTTATGCCCTTTCTGCCAGTTCAGGCACAGTACAAAGTGAAGCACTTGTCAATCAAGGTTTAGGTGGTTATGGAACGACTTTAAAATTTACTGTGATTGAATCTAATCCTAAATATTTTAAAGTAATCTTAAATGAATCCACAAAAGAAATTGGATATATTAAGGCTGGAGAAAATACCGAAAAACAATACACTTTTAAGAGTTGGAAAGATTATCTGCAAAGCGTCCAAATGATAAATATTGATACTAAAACAGCTCTTTATGATAAGCCTGGCGGATTAAAAATTAATACAGTCGATAATCATTGTTATTTAAAAATAACAGACGTTAAAAATGAATGGGCAAAAATTGAACCTGCCAAAAATATCGTTGGAAATGAAAATTGTAAAAACATAATAGGCTGGATAAAATGGCATAATAAGGATACAATTACAGTTAAAATAATTGTACGAACTATAGACTAAAAGAACATAAAACTTAGGTTTCAAAGATCCTTAATTAACTTCAAAAGTAATTCATGAAAGCAATAATTTTAATATTCTTAAGTATTTGTTCCATCGCAAATTGTCAAAACAAAAAAACTAATACGGCAATTAGAGATCGTACTTTAAAAATTCCGAAAGGTTACACTAAGCAAAAATCTTCAGAACCATATTTGACTTGTGGTACAGATGATTACACTTACATACCAAATGCTGAGAACTACGCTTCTGGTTTTTATAAAAAGGGAAATCAGGTTTATTGCAAAGGGATATTGACAGATATTGATGGTGATAAATTTCGTTCGCTTTGGTTCAATTATTACAAAAACAATGACAATGTATATTATTACACCAGAGAACTCGGGTTACAAAGAATTCCAGGCATCGATGCGGCTTCAACTGAAACTTTTAGTTCTTTTATAGCCGATAAAAATTACTTATACATTAGAACTTCAAAAGTAATTGAAAGACAAGGTCTAAAAATTGTATCAGATTATATAAGCTATAAAGAAGCTATTCCCGCAAAAAACACCAATAATAATAGCAATAGCAGTTATACATACGTAAATTATTATCTGTTCAAAAATAGTAAAGGATATTGGATTGTAAAACTTTCTAATGTTGTGTCTTATAATTTTTTGGGAAAAACATACAACCATAAATGGGATATCGTTTATCAAAAAGATAAAGTAGAAGATGAAGTAGAAGACATTATATACAACTCTGCAGGTATAGATGTTAGACCAGAATTTCCAGGCGGAATAAGTAAGTTTCAGAATTTTGTAGATAAAAAATTCAAAGTAGAGGAAAAAGACCTTAGCGGAAGAATTTACTCAACCTTTATAGTTGAAAAAGACGGAAGTTTATCTGATATAAAAATCCTTAGAGATCTTGGATATGGAACCGGAAAAGAACTAATCAGGGTTTTAAAATTATCACCAAAATGGAAACCCGGTCTTCAAAATGGACAAAAGGTAAGATGTCTTTATGCTATACCTTATAGGATAAATTCATCGCTGGATCATTAATATTCTTTTCAAATGATCTGCAAAATGATTCGAAAATTGTCGTGTTAGCGCTAATAAAACAAAGCTTCAGAGAAATCTGGAGCTTTTTTATTTTAATAATATTGTACAAAGGCTTGTACAGCTTTTCATAATAAACTCTTTATAGAGTTGGGATTCTTTTTTTATACAAATTGATAAATCATTTTAGTTAATCATTTCTTAATCCATTAAGAAAGTCATTAGTATTACTATAAATTCGTCTTATCAATCCGTATGAAATAGGCTATGTTTTAAAGAAGGACTAATTACCACGATATTCCAAAAACAAATCTTAAAAACAACTTTTTATCTTTAGAAATTGATTTATACCACACTTTTAAATATTGCGATTTTTCAGGGAATAGTCTTAGGCTTAATTATTTTAAAGTCTTCTGTATTCAATAGTAATTCAAATAAATATCTGGCATGTTTACTATTTACACTTTCGATTATTTTACTGAATCATGTTTTTGAGATTGAAGATGCTTTTACTCCCTACCCTTTCTTACTCTTTATTAATCATGTCGAATGGGTATTTTTAATACCTGCTTTCCTATTTCTGTTTATTATAAACCGAATTGATGATACTGTAAAAAATAAACAGAAATCTTATTTGTGTTTTGTTCCATTTGCCTATTCCGCCGTTCTTAATATTATACAAGATCTTGATCATGTTGCAGGAATTTATACTATTCCTGAGTCAGGCATTAGTATAATAAACATACTTGGTTTGATTCACCTTGTTTTGGCCGTTACATTTATCCCATTCCTGTTGCTTTACTCTTATTTTATGATAAGACATTTAAAAGATTCACAGGAAAAAAAATGGATAATTACCTTATTGACAATTGTTTCTTCAATGGTATTCGCTTTTCTTATTATTGCTCTAGTGGGTTTATTTCTTCAATTTGACATTTCTTCTACTATGAGCGTTCTGGCTCTGTCTGCAACATTCATAATTCATTGGACAGCTTATATAGGCATTTACAAATACAAACTTGCTAAAAACAAAGATGCTATCTATAATTTTCTAAATAACGATTTAGCTCTTTCGTCTGCCAGTATTCAAATTATAGAAAACAGCCTAACAGAAGAAAATAGTACTCTGGAAGAATATAAGGAATCTATCACGGCAGATAATCTTTATTTTCAAAAACTGGAACTTCTTTGCAAAGAGCAGCATATTTATACGGACAGTACATTAAACCGAGAAAAAGTCGCCGAAAAACTAGGCATAAGCGCCGGATATCTTTCACTAATTGTAAACACGATAACAGGAGATAACTTTGCCAATTATATTAATCAATATCGGGTTGAAGCTGTTAAGGAAATGATCTCAAATCCTGAATATGAAAATTATAATTTGTTGACAATGGGATTAGAATCCGGGTTTACTTCTAAGACAACTTTTTATAAAGCTTTTAAAAAAGTTACCGGTCAAACACCAAATGAATATAAAAATACCTGCAAATAGGTGCCAATTTATCCATTTTTGAGGTTTTGAAACCTTTTATAGTTTTTCTTAAGTGAATTTTGGCTTCAAATAATTCAAATCAATTTTTATGAAAAAAATTTTATTACTAGCTGTTCTTACAGTTTTAGGTTTTACAAATGTTAATGCCCAAAAAATTAAATTTGGTGTCAAAGGAGGTTTAAACTTTGCAAATATAAGCGGAGATAATACCAAAGATGCTGATCTTGTAACATCATTTAATTTTGGTGTTTTATCCGAAATTCCTATTTCAGAAAAATTCTCTTTTCAACCCGAGTTAATGTATTCTGGTCAGGGATATAGTTTCAATGATAATACAGTTGCCTTAAGTTATCTGAACGTTCCTTTAATGGGAAAATATTATTTAACAAAAGGATTTAGCGTTGAAGCCGGACCGCAAATAGGTTTTTTGCTTGCTGCCAAAAATGAAAAGATAAACGTAAAAGATTCGTTTAATACTGTTGATTTTGGTGTTAATTTTGGCTTAGGTTACAAACTTGACAACGGACTTAATTTTGGTGTAAGATATAATCTGGGATTAACGGATATTAATAATGTAGATAATTCTTCTATTAAAAATAAAAACAGCGTATTTCAAGTATCTGTTGGATATTTCTTTTTCTAAAACTTAATAATTTCAACACTTTTACACCCTGCTTTTAGAGGTATTCTTATTAATGCTGCGCAAATGTTTCTGACTTTGCGCAGTTTTTTTTTATAAGAGATTCTTCATTGCAAGTCATTTTATTTTTATTTTTCAACAAGCTGCGAATAACCAAAAACCATCTCATTAATTTCGGCTAACATATCAAATTCATTTGCAGGAAACATTTCAAGTACCATTTCTAAAATAAGCGAAACATTTACAGGATTTTTGTTTGTACTTGACATTATATGTCCTTCATTGTCTAATGCCAAAATGCACATTTTTAGCATATTTGTAATCACACAACCAAGCTCATAATAATTAATTTTGATTTGAGCGGTGTAAAATTCTGATTCATTATCTGACTTTGAATTATTGAAATACTTCTCAATTATTTTTTTAAGATTCTCTAATTTTTTAGTTTCATTTATTTCCATCTGATCTCTTATTATTTTAATTGCATAGTTCTGCAAATTTTTATGATAAAAGAGGAACGTATATGACCGTTTATTTTAACAATTTTGCGCAAAGTCAGAGACATTTGCGCAGGTTTTTTATAAGGAATTCTTTGGAGAGCGGGATATACTTGCGAGCGCTGCTTTATACTGCTTTCAAATCATATTCTTTAGGAGAGCTATCGTTTAAAACAAAGCGCCATCCAGAATCTAACTTCTCTTTCGCTGTTTTTCCTACATAACAATTACCAATTTTTGTAAATCTTCTTTTTATTAACGAAAAAAACAAATTATATAATTCCTTTGAAAACGCATCATCTTTAACCGTGCCTATTCTTCCTGCTACAAAAATATCATTTTTAAAAACACCACCTGGTTCAATTATAATACTCTCTTCATTAATTAATTGATCAACTGCATATTTCACACCTCCCTTTCTTTGAGGCACTGATCTTATTTTAAGCTCTTTATCATTTGCTATAATTAAAAAACAATCATTTAAACCTTGACTACCGAACGAAGCATTTCCTAAATTTCTATAATCAAGAAGTGAATTATAATTTACTATATTAATTTCATCAAAAAGTCCTGTTTGAAAATACTTTAAGACTTTTTTAGATTCAACTTCTTGTAATATTTCCTGAAAATCTGTTTTTTTACCAAAAAATATAAATTGTTTACTTTTCATTATTGTCTTCTCTTTGGAATTAATATTATAAAATCGCTTTACCTCTTATTTCCTTTGGAATACTTGAATAAATGGGTGTATAGATAATATTATAATATGATACTAAATCATCATGTTCTTTTAGTTCATAATAATCTTCAATTTTTTCACCACTTTGCCGAATAACCTCCATAGTTAAACGTGTCATAATTGAACCATACGCACGATAAACAAATTTCTCTAGATGTTTTACTTTTTCATAATCAGTAACTACCCTATTATTTACTTCCCCATTATGAATATAATACCAAATTTTAGCTTCCTTTTCATATAAAGTAAATACAGGTCCATAATCTTTAAAATCTGGTATTTGGAGCTCAATTGTTTTAGGTTTAAGGAGTCCAACAATTTCCCATGTCTTATTTTTCAAAGCAGGATAAGGATTAAGCACATAAATACCTCCTAATAATAAATCATTATTATCAATACTTTCTACCACAATTTCTTCATCTTTAAAAACACGATTGTAAACGTATATAAATTCATTATAACCTATACTTTCTTCAATTTGTTTTAGGTTAATAAATTTCGCTAGAACAAAACCTAAATCATGTTCTAAAGGAATTTTTATTATTGATCCTGTTTCTATTTTATTTTTTTTCATTTTCTTAATTTTTCAAGCCCAGCCCCCAGCTCTTCAAAGTGTTCTTGCGAGCGCTGCGCAAATGTCTCTGACTTTGCGCCACTTATTAAAACAAATCTAGTCTAAAAAACGAAAACATTATAAAGTCTCTGACTGTATCTAAAATTTGTATATACCATTTACAACAACATAAAAAATTGCGCAAAGTCAGAGACATTTGCGCAGCTTTTTATAAGGAACTCTTTGGAGAGCGGGGGCGTTTTTTTTATTTAAATTAATACTTCTTTTTCGAAGAAAGACAACGTGTCATTTTTAAATCTTTCCTTATCAAAATTTTTAACTTTTTTTGGAAGACCATCTAAATTTGACAAAGATTTAATTATCATAACAGCTAGTATTTTTCTGCTTTCTTCATCAGATTCATTTATAAAACTGTTGTATTCTTCATTGTCCAATTTTACAGAATAATGAAAGTGTTTATTTAGTTCTATTGACTCTCCTGTGTATTTATTTTTTATAATCTTGAAATCCACATATTTTGTTGGGTACATCTTAAATAAATGTTCAAAACCTTCAGAAACATATGCACAGGTTAATCCAATTAATATATCTTCAATATCTGATCCATAATTTTTAGAAGCAAAATAAACTTCTAATGAATCAATTAACGAATTAATCAAATTAATTTTGTGTTCTGCTCCACTATCAGTTCTTAAAGAAATTCTAACTTTCATAATTTATATTTTATCTAAATATTTTATTCCCCGGAGGTAGGTGACCATTTTGCAGATAGTAATTATATATTTTTGATTTTTCCGCTATCTTTATTTGCATTTGTGTACCAGTAAATTGTATTACTTCTCGTACTCCTGGGCAGCTTTTTATAAGGAACTCTTCGTAGAGCGGGGACATTTGCGCAGTTTTTTATAAGGAACTCTTTGCAGAGCGAGGATATCCAATTATCCACCACCGTAGATATAAATATTTTTAGTCTGAATATTTTTTTCTTTAACAAAATCCACTTTCTTTTTTCTGCTATTTATCATAAAAGTTCCTATATAATTTTTAGGAGGCACTTTCATCCAAAACTTCCCCGTCAAAGTAACTTCCCCATCTTTTTTATTAATAAGGTACCAACTACTATCACAATCAATTAAAGTAAAAAAATTATCATTGTCATATAAATAGCTTTTTGCTCCACTACCTATATCTTCTTTTATTTTAATTTCGTAAATATCTTCCTTATTACAAGTTACTATTAAATAACGATCATACTCTTTTAAAATAGGATTACTTTTTTCGATTCTAATTGTAATATTGTTTGGGTTAATTTTCCCCTCACATTCAACCTTCTTATTACAAGAAATGAAGACAACTATTAAAAATATAATGTGTTTTTTCATCTTTAAAATTTAAATAATTCTATTTTTTTTCTTGTATACTCGTGAATACTCAGCTCTTCAAAGTGTTCTTGCGAGCGCTGCGCAAATGTCTCTGACTTTGCGCCACTTATTAAAACAAATCTAGTCTAAAAAACGAAAACATTATAAAGTCTCTGACTGTATCTAAAATTTATATAAATCATTTACAACAACATAAAAAAATTGCGCAAAGTCAGAGACATTTGCGCAGCTTTTTATAAGAACTCTTCGGAGGGCGGGATTTTCCAATTTTAATTTCTTGTATTATTCCCAATATCTTCTTTAGAAAATCCTGATTTTAATATTTCCGACGTATCACTAATTTTTTTTGAGTATACTCCTCTAATTATTCCCGGAGAATTTGACAAATATTTTATGTTATAAAATTTTCCTATATCCTTTTCTGTTATTTTTTTGTGAAGACCACTCTCGATAGAAATATATTTTTTACTATCGACATAATATGATACATAGATATATTCTCGTTTAGGATTTACCTGAATACTATCGATCCTTCCTATTGTCACTTTTCCACTCTTTTTAAATTCTTCATCATATCTATAACTTGTTATCTGTCCGTACATAATAAAAATTATTAGAGATAAAAAAATCACTAGTCCTAATATTCTTGATATTTTTTTCATATTTATTTTATTAAACTTGGAGCAGCATTAGAACCTGTTTCAATAATCCCTTTAAAATATTCTCCTATAAATTTCCCTCCAGTTCCTTCTCCTAAAAGATAATTATCAGTTGCATTCCCAAAACGATTACTAAGAATTCCTCCTCCTACTTGAACTCCCCAAGTAGCCCATCCTTTCTGTGTAGAAAAATCTGGACTTTTAATACCCTCACCGTTAAACATGTTATTAGGAGTATAGCTAAAAGTTTCTCCTAAAATTACAGGAGCAATGCCAGGTAGTGGTGAACTTAAAACTTCAAGTGTATTAATATCTCCCACTTTTCCGCCATTTGCAATATATTGAGAAGTTGCATTAACCCCCATGCCAACTAATGCCTCTCCGCTAGTGTAAAATGAAGCTGCAGCTGTTAAACCACCTGTCACTCCAAATACAGGTAAAACTATTACACCAGCAAAAGCGACCGCATGTCCAAAATCTTTATCTGGTCCATAATCTCCAGAAGAAACATAATTACTCTTATACCCCTTAACATTAACATTGTCAAGCTCGATAGTATTAGCTATATCTTTCGATCTTGTGCCATCTTTATTTCCATATTGCCCTAGCCAAGTAGTACTTTTTTTGTCATATATCCAAATACCTTTTCCATCCATGTATCTTTGTCCATTTCTTGCATCAACTCCAACAGGTGGATCACTGTTACGTCTTGCGCCTCCACTATTAACCCATTGTACAAATTTTTTATTTTCCTCTGTGCTCTCATCAGCTGGACCATAACCTTCTGATTGCATTCCATCTGGATCAACAAAATAGACAGGATTATTATATGCATAATTATAGGGAGTCCATTTTCGTGAGTTTTCAGCAAGAGGATCAATGTTCATCCAGCGTCCTAATGCAGGGTCATAATTACGTGCTCCATAGTCATACATATTAAGCTTAGAACCTCCAATATCATCATCTTGCAATTCTTTTCCGTTATACTTATACTTATTATTAGTACCTGGCAAAATACTGTTACTAACATGGGTCAATCCAAAAGGATAATAGTTGTTTTCGTCAATAACTTCAAGAACATTACTACTATTTTTAGTATAACTAACTCGTACGTTTCCTAAATGATCTTTGTACTGGAACACATACGAAAGATTGCCATTTGTATTTTTAACATATCCTTCTGCTGTTGGAAAAAACTCCAGACTAGTGTCTTTGTACTGAAATCCTCCTAAATAATCGGTGACTATTGCCGTTTTTCCAGTTTCTGTGACAACTTTCTTTACTTTTTGCCCTGCTGCGTTGTAAATATACTCAATGGTGCCTTTTGTGCCAAATGTTATTTTCTTAGGTAAATTTAGATGATTGTAATCAATCACATTAATACCTTTATTGTCGTCTTTTATCAAATTTCCGTTTAAGTCATAATCGTAGTCGTCTACAGTGTCATTAGAACCATTACTGTCATCTTTAAAGCCTTCCGGTGCATTAGACTTATCCGTAACTTTCATTAGTAAGTTCGTGTTTGCTTTATAGAAATAATCCAGATTATCCATAGGATCAGCATATGGATTAGATGTACTCAATTTACGCCTACGCAGTAATTTTGTAATATTTCCGTTCTTATCGTACTCTATGTTGTTCTCGCCAAAGTAATTATCACTATTCGCCAATTTTGGCTCTTGATACCAAGCGTCTTTTAATCGATTTAATTGATCGTATTGATAACCATAACCATGCTTAATTCCAGATCCATCAAGACCTGAACTCCAAAAAGTCTCTGCAATATTTCCGTTATAAAGTTCTTTTGTATAGCTCGTACTTCCTTCAATTTTATTGTAATTAATTCTAAAGGCAAACAAATCTCTAGGTTCTGTACCTTGCTTTAAGTCCTTTGTATCATTAATATCGGTAAGCCAGCCTCTAATATTATAAGTATAATCAACTTTCTGTAGTGGACTCCCGGTAGTATTCCCTACAATTTTGTTCTTTAATTGTCCCAGATTATCATATTCATTAGAAGCCATGAGTTGTATGGTTCCTCCATTGATTTGATGCGTATGCGTTAATAAACGATCCTGAGCCGAATATGTGAATTTTTCATCTATAACAATTTGATCACCTCCGTCCAGACGTTGATGTACCGTAATGCTGCTTAGGGTTTTCCCTGAAAAATCAAGTTCACTATCTGCATGGTTTTTACCGCCCAGATAATTTTTAAGATAAGTACTTATAGCTCTTCCTTTTTCATCATAAAAAATTGTAGCCGTTTCTCCTGCTTTAGAAGTAAGGGTTGTTACTACTCTGGTCCAGCTTCCCGTTGGCATTCCTTTTACATTGGTTAGTAATTTTTGCCCTATAATTTTTACAGGTTCTGCCTGAGCATCCGGAAAGGAATAATCATCATAATAATTAACCGTTAAGAGTTTGAAATTTGTTGGTTCTATACTATTATTATAACCCGTAGCAATTTCATCAATATCCAGTAAAGTTTTAGTTTCAAACAAAGTAGTTGCTGAATTTTGTGCATCCTGCAATGTTTTTCTAGTAGATGGACTTACAGTTTGAGGGTTCCATCCGGTATAAATAGGTCGTCCAAGAACATCATATTTCGTAATCATCCAGCCTATTGTAGCATCATCTTTAAAGGGCGAAGCTGCAGGTCCTGTTGCCACCGGTCTGTCTAACTTATCATAAACAATAAACTCCCATTGTTTGCCCGGTAATTTTTTCTCAACCAAGCGGTTTCTATAATCATATTTATATTGATAACATAAATCATTTAAAATATCAAGAGTTATGGTTCCATCTGCTTTTGGCGGAATTACATAAGTCAGATTTCCATACTTATCATCATATACATAATAGGTATCAAATTGATCTGTACCATTATAAGTGCGCTTTAGCACTACTTGTCCTTCTTTGTTTTTAAATTCTTCAATTCCTACTTTGGTTCCCGGAGTTGTATTCTCGTCATAAGTAACTGTTTTGTACAATTCATTAGTGCCATAATAACCCGTAGCATCCGAAAAACTAATATCATACAATCCTAATCCCACATCCCAAGTAGCCGTTGCTTTGTATAACTTTACCTCGGTAGTACCGGTATTGGTCTGATAATCCAATTTGATTTCATGGCCGCTATTCATAGCCCACGCATCGCCTGGAGCAGCTTGTTTTAATACTCTGCTTAATGGTGAACTCTCAAGTTGCTTTTCTGAGAATGGGTTTGAAGCATCGACAAATTTTGAACTGTAGATTCCGGTTAAATCAACTATTGCTGTATTTGCATCAATTCTGGGATAATTTGTCCCGCTATTGGTTACTGGGTAAGGCAAGTATTCTTTTACTTGCCTCCCAAAACCATCATATTGAATTGGAGTAACAATATCTGTACCTCCAACTCCCTGACCTATTGCCATAGACTGCACAGAGCGGCCTAATCCATCAAAATAAGTTATATTTTGAACAATCGAATCTTTGGTCAGTGTATTTAAATTACCCGATTGAACTGCCTTTTTAGGTGTTACTTTGTAAACAAAATTATCATCACTGAAAGTCTGAGCATTGATACCCGGAATTGCAAGTAATAACAAGATTATTATTGGTATATATTTTCTCATTAAGTTCTCTTTTGTATTTTCTTTATAAGTCAATTTAATTTTTAATTAATGATACTAAATCAACACTTACTACACTTTTAGCTGTTAACTTAACAGTATTTTCAGGTTGGCCAGCAGCCAATACCCCACTTACTGCTTGAGTTGCAGACTGCCCATTTATACGTATATAAGTAACATTAAAATTAAATGTTGCTCCAAGATGATTTGAAGAAGAGGCAAAAAGATAGATAGAAAGCTCGTTTGTTGGCACTGCAAATTCAGTTTCATATGTAAAAGATACTACTTCAGTACATGCACCATTTGCATTAGCGTATGCTTGTCCGTTAGTATTTACATCTGTTTGGGCTTTATTATCAGCATCTAATTGAGACAGATTTGAATTATATTTAGCGATAGGTACTGCGTATACAACAGCGCCTCCCGTAAAACCAGCTCCACAATTATTTCTAACAAATGTTCCTGATTTTATAGTACTATAAAAAGTACAAGTTGCCTCCTCATTTGCCCAATTTTGTCCATAAGTATTTGCTTCATTTTGTGCCAATTCGTCTGCACGTGCTTGTGAACTCAAAGAAGTGTATTTACCGTAAGGAACGGAGTAAGTAATTGTTCCAGGAGAAGCATTAGCAGGACAATTGTTTCTAGTATATAAATTACTAATAGCTGCACTACTAAAAGTACAAGTCCCATTAGTGTTTGCATTGGCCTGTCCATTGGTATTGAACAAGTTCAGTCCTTTGGTATCAGCATCGGCCTGAGAAATTGTTGAAATCTGAGCGCCAACCACCTGACTGAAAGCTACGCTTGATCCCACACCACCTACAACACAATTATTCTTCGTAAAAGATCCACTTCTGGCAATACTACTAAAAGTGCAAACACCATTAGTATTTGCATTAGCTTGTCCATTGGTATTAAATAGAGTAAGCCCTTTGGAATCTGCATCGGCTTGCGAAATTATTGAAGTCTGAGCTCCTACGATTTGGCTGAAAGCTACACTTGAACCAACTCCGCCTGCTGCACAATTATTCTTTGTAAACGATCCGCTTCTGGCAATACTGCTAAAAGTACAAGTACCGTTGGTATTCGCGTTAGCTTGTCCGTTGGTATTAAATAAAGTAAGACCTTTAGAATCTGCATCGGCTTGCGAAATTATTGATGTCTGAGCGCCAACAGCCTGACTAAAAGCTACGTTCGATCCTACGCCTCCTGCAGCACAATTATTCTTGGTAAATGAACCACTTCTGGCAATGCTGCTAAAGGTACAGGTACCATTTGTATTAGCATTCGCCTGTCCATTATTAGTAACATCTGTTTGAGCTAATGCATCTGCGGCAGCTTGTGAGGTTGTTGAAGTATATCTTCCCGCAGGAACCGTATAAACAACTACCGAACCTACTCCGCCTGCAGCGCAATTATTCTTTGTGTATGAACCGCTCTTAACAATACTTGTAAACGTACAAGTACCATTTGTGTTCGCATAAGTTTGCCCGTTAGTAGTAACATCTGTTTGAGCCAGTGCATCTGCAGCAGCCTGTGAAGTTGTTGAAGTATATTGACCTACCGGAACGGTATACACCACTACTGAACCTGCTCCGCCTGCAGCACAATTATTCTTGGTAAACGAGCCACTTTTGACAATACTACTAAAAGTACAAGTTCCATTTGTATTGGCATTGGCTTGTCCATTTGTATTGAACAAAGTAAGCCCTTTAGAATCTGCATCTGTCTGAGAAATTATTGACGTTTGTGCTCCAACAGCCTGACTAAAGGCTACACTTGAACCAACTCCGCCTGAAGCACAATTATTCTTGGTAAACGATCCGCTTCTGGCAATACTACTAAAAGTACAGGTTCCATTGGCATTGGCATTGGCTTGCCCGTTTGTATTAAACAAAGTAAGTCCTTTTGAATCTGCATCTGTCTGAGAAATTAGTGACGTTTGAGCACCAACAACCTGACTAAAGGCTACAGTAGAACCAACTCCGCCTGAAGCGCAATTATTCTTGGTAAATGAACTGCTTCTGGCAATACTGCTGAAAGTACAGGTTCCATTTGTATTAGCATTCGCTTGTCCGTTATTGTTAACATCTGTTTGGGCTAATGCATCTGCAGCAGCTTGTGATGTTGTTGAAGTATAAGTACCAGCAGGAACTGTATATACTACTACTGAACCTACTCCGCCCGCAGCACAATTATTCTTTGTGAATGAACCACTTTTTACAATACTGCTAAACGTACAAGTTCCGTTTGTGTTAGCATTAGTTTGTCCATTATTGTTTACATCTGTTTGAGCTAATGCATCTGCAGCAACTTGTGATGTTGTTGAAGTGTATCTTCCAGCAGGAACCGTATAAACAACTACCGAACCAAATCCGCCCGCAGCACAGTTATTCTTTGTGAATGAACCACTTTTGGCAATACTCGTAAACGTACAAGTTCCGTTTGTATTAGCAAAAGTTTGTCCGTTATTGGTAACATCTGTTTGAGCCAATGCATCTGCAGCAGCTTGTGAAGTTGTTGAAGTATATTGACCTGCTGGAACGGTATAAACAACTACTGAACCTGTTCCGCCTACGGTACAATTATTCTTGGTAAACGAGCCACTTTTGACAATACTACTAAAGGTACAAGTTCCATTTGTATTAGCATTGGTTTGTCCGTTAGTGGTAACATCAGTTTGGGCAAGTGCATCTGCAGCAGCTTGTGAAGCTGTTGAAGTATATCTTCCCGCGGGAACGGTATAAACAACTAATGAACCTACTCCGCCAGAAGCGCAATTATTTTTAGTAAATGAACCGCTTTTTACAATACTTGTAAATGTACAAGTTCCATTCGTGTTAGCATAAGTCTGTCCGTTAGTAGTGACATCTGTTTGAGCTAATGCATCTGCAGCGGCTTGTGAAGTTGTTGAAGTATATTGACCTGCCGGAACGGTATACACTACTACTGAACCTACTCCGCCAGAAGCGCAATTATTTTTAGTAAACGAACCGCTTTTTACAATACTTGTAAATGTACAAGTTCCATTTGTATTAGCATTGGTTTGTCCGTTAGTGGTAACATCAGTTTGGGCAAGTGCATCTGCAGCAGCTTGTGAAGCTGTTGAAGTATATTGACCTGCCTGAACGGTATACACCACTACTGAACCTACTCCGCCAGAAGTGCAATTATTTTTAGTAAACGAACCGCTTTTTACAATACTTGTAAATGTACAAGTTCCATTTGTATTAGCATTGGTTTGTCCGTTAGTGGTAACATCAGTTTGGGCAAGTGCATCTGCAGCTGCTTGTGAAGTTGTTGAAGTATATCTTCCAGCGGGAACGGTATAAACAACTAATGAACCTACTCCGCCTACAGCACAGTTATTCTTAGTGAATGAACCGCTTTTTACAATACTTGTAAATGTACAAGTTCCGTTCGTGTTAGCATAAGTCTGTCCGTTAGTAGTGACATCTGTTTGAGCTAATGCATCTGCAGCGGCTTGTGAGGTTGTTGAAGTATATCTTCCCGCAGGAACTGTATAAACAACTACCGAACCAACTCCGCCTACAGCACAGTTATTCTTAGTGAATGAACCACTTTTAACAATACTGCTAAACGTACAAGTTCCGTTTGTGTTCGCATAAGTTTGTCCATTATTGGTAACATCTGTTTGAGCCAGTGCATCTGCAGCAGCTTGTGAAGTTGTTGAAGTATATTGGCCTGCCGGAACGGTATAAACAACTACTGAACCAACTCCGCCTGCAGCACAATTATTTTTTGTATATGAACCACTTTTGACAACACTCGTAAATGTACAGCTACCATTTGTATTGGCATTGGTTTGTCCGTTAGTATTGAATAAAGTAAGCCCTTTGGAATCTGCATCTGCTTGCGAAATTAATGAGGTTTGGGCGCCTGCTACCTGACTAAAGGCTACACTTGAACCCACGCCTCCCACAACACAATTATTCTTAGTAAATGAACCGCTTCTTGCAATACTGCTAAAAGTACAAGTACCATTAGTATTGGCATTAGCCTGTCCGTTAGTATTAAATAAAGTAAGTCCTTTGGCATCAGCATCTGCCTGAGAAATTATCGAGGTCTGAGCACCAACAACCTGACTAAAAGCCACGCTTGATCCTACGCCTCCCGCAACGCAATTATTCTTGGTAAAAGATCCGCTTCTGGCAATACTGCTAAAAGTACAAGTACCATTACTATTAGCATTAGCCTGTCCGTTGGTATTAAACAAAGTAAGTCCTTTGCTATCAGCATCGGCCTGAGAAATTGTAGAAGTCTGAGCACCTACAGCCTGACTGAAGGCAACGCTTGATCCCACACCACCTACACAATTGTTCTTCGTAAACGATCCGCTTTTGGCGATACTTTTATATAAAATCACACTTGTAGAACTATTGTCACTACAATCAATCTGCTGCCCTTTATAGTTGTAACAATATTTTTCAAGGACATTCAAATCTTTATCCTTAACAAACTTTAATCGTCCAAAATAATCATATTCATAGTAAGAAGATATTCCTTTGGGATCTGTAATGCTTGTCACTCCAACAAGTGGATTATAAGTATACGTAGACATAAAAACATCCGGAAGTGATGCTCTAAATGTTTTTAACTCATTACGTAATAATTGTTCGGTACAATTTACTGACATGCAATTATCATTGTCAGCATTTGATAGTGCCTGTAAAGTTGTTATTGTTCCCGCGGGAATTGTACTATATATTACATTTTCAAGTTTAGCAATAGGTTGTGTCTTATTATAACCCCATATAATAGAAACCGGCGTTCCGCTTTCAAGAGTATATTGTAAAATATTACCTCGATCGTCATATTGATCATATGTGATTTTTTTTTCAAGGTTTCCTATATTGGAAACTAAAGGCAAAACATTAGGAAATTTAGCAGAATAAACCTCTTTAGGAAGTAGTATATTACTTGTAGAAGCATTTTTATTATAGATGGTTAATTGCTCAGATACTTTGGTTCCTCCCTTAGAAGTTTGTACGTCTAAAGGAATACCAATCATATTTGCTGCTTTTAATTCATCTATAAATGGTTTACCTACCATTTCTGAATCTGATGCATAGCTATATTTTGTTTCTAATGTCTGTCCATTTGAATTTACAGTAGTTTGCGATGTTAATTGTAAATGAGCCGGATTACTGTAATTATAATTTGTTGTACTTGCTAGTGTACCTGTTAAAGTATTTGAAGAATCGTAAAAATAATTTGATACTTCTGAAGTCTTTTGATAAAACCACGGAATAGGAATATTATAATCTGCCAAAACATAAGAATCTCCCAATGACTGAGGAACATTACAATCTCCAAGTAACCCTAAAACTGCCGGTTGTCTCTTTGGATCCGAATAATCTTCATCTACATCAATAAACGATTTTCGTATCAATTTGTATCCTTTTACATATGCAATTTTTGAATTGTCATCGAAATAAGTGTTTTTTTCTTTTCTAACAATAAAAGTTTTACTGCCTACAGTTTTGAAATCGTTTTTTTCTAAAATTTTACCTCTTCGGAATCCTAAATTTGCTTGTATCCCAATATCAGATCGAAACCAATCCCCATCAGTAGTAAACTCATAATCAGTATACATTTTTTCATCTGTAATAACATTTGTAGAAATCTCTTTGACATATCTGTAAACTACAGAATTAGATTCAAATCCCTGTTTAGATCTGGAATTTATAAAATAAGTTCTTGTATAATCAACCTTAGGAATAACAGTATTATTATCTCCGGTTGCGCATATACCAAGTGTGAAATTTGCAAATGAATCAGAAATAAAATCAATTCCCAAGTTATTAATAAGATTTCCACTGCTTATTGCATTGTTGTCCTTATCGTTATATTCATATGCTTTTTTCAAAAGAAGCGTATTGTTTGAATCAAAGCTTTCTATACTTTGAATTCTTAAACCCGAAGATGTTATGTTTTTAGGAGTTCTATCCTCTTCAGTGTAAGTTATTGTAGCTCCAATTGTCATTAATTCACCATAAGATTCTAAAACAATAATACAATCTCCGTTAACTAATGAAAGAGGAATTGTTATATCATTATTTTTGTTAATTCTTCCCGAATCAAATAGCAGTTTGTCTGAATAAACCCAAATTCTACAGTATTTGTACTTAATTGTCTTGTCATCGGTAAAGCCATTATTTCTTATGCTACAGGTCAAATAACTTTTTTGTGGGTTCAAAACTTGTCTATGAAGTGTTTTATATTTTAGACAGTTTAAGGCATCAATACAATTTTGTCCCTCAAAATCATGTTCTCCATCCGGATCTTCTAATTGTCCGGGAGCAACAAGACTTGCCTTTCCTGTACCTGTTAATGAGGCATCAAACGTTTTTATTGAGTATATATTTGATTCATCAATACCATAGAAAATATTGGGTTCATAATTAAAACTAGATGATCCTTTAGTAGGGTAAAATATCTGTTTTAAAATTCCTGCCTGAACTTTATTACTATTCACGCCCCTATCTGCTGAACCAACTGTCCTTACTTGTGGCTCATACAAAATATGTTTGGGTATCATATCAGAATTCGTAGCTCCATTATAATATCCAAAAAAATCCTGTGATTTAGAATTTTTAATAGGCAAGTTTATGTCTGAGTAAATAAAACTATGTTCGTTTGCATCATTTAATTCAAATATGCGATTCAGTTTTAATCTCTTATATTTATAAGCATCTGTACCTGTTTGATCTGCATTAAAATAAGAATACTCAAAAAACACCTTTTTTACGACATTAAACCCACCAGTAGTATTTTGGCTAATTTTTATATTATCAAGATATCCATTTTGATTTACCAAATCTTGCCTTCCTTTTCTGAGTTCAAATTCTACTTTAGTCTGATCATCGTTAAATGAAATTTCTTTTATCTTTTTTGTACTTGTAGTCGTATTTTCATTACTATTTCTAATTTGTCCAATAACTTGCGTCTGAGTCGCACCTTGGGGGCATGCACAATTTACTCCTTGTTCTGTTACTGCAATACTTTCAGATTCACTAAATTCAACTACATCACCATCATCCTGATAGGTAAATTTTATTTTATTGTTTTTTGGAGTTATAATTTGATCAACATACCAAGCACTTGTATACTGATCATAATGAGTAAAAGCTCTTACTGATTTCTCGATAGTACTTGTAAAAAGATATTTATTTCCTAATTTATCTGTAATTGTAAAATTTGCAATATGAACTGCATTACCACCTATTTCAACCTTAAAAGCATCTGGCGGAAAAATTACCGCAACACCATTATCGATGTAAAAACTTCCATTTGCAGTAGGCGATGAAAGAGAAAAGACATCCTTTACCCTTGATTTTTCATATTCTTTTGTTAAACTACCTTTGAAGGCATAAGGATGATCAATCATATATTGCTTTACAGTTGCTGCAACTCTTTCTGTGCTATCTATTCCGGCATCATCTTCATCAACACTATCTCTGGAATTTAAAATAATTTGAGCACCTGCATTCAAATTCCATCCCAAACCTACCCAAGTTGCTTCCTGACCGACTTTAATTCCTGAAGCATGATAACTTAAAGATATTGGAATTTCAAGATCATCAACTTTAATACTATATATGGGCAAAGATATACCAGGCACTCCTGTAGAAAGATCGACAGGGTATTCTCCATATTTTAAAAAAGCTGATGCTTCAGGAGACTTTGGCGTAAAATCAGGAGCTTTGAATCCGTCGCCTGGTGTGGTTTGTGCCACAATTTTTATCGAAGTCAGTAAAATCATTATCAAACAACAAAAGATTTTAACGTGATTTTTTATAGGAACTATATACATTTTTGTAATTCTATTATATCTTATTTACTTGTTATTCTTTTGATCACTTTTACAGACTCGGTTTTTACATCTGTTTTAATATTGATGATGTAAATCCCCTCTGCATAAGCACTTAAATCAACCGGTACTGTCCTGCTGGAAATACTGAAATTTTGCAGCGTTCTACCTGTCATATCAACCACACTGGCTGTTCCTGAAGTAAAATCGTAACCTATAATAACATTTGTATAGGTCGATACCGGGTTTGGAATGGCTTCTATACTTGATTTAACTTTTTCGATTTTTGTTTTGTCTTTCAACTTTACAACCCAAAAATCACTACCCCCAATATTGGAGTTTTTATCTTTTGAAGCACCTGAATTAGACGTTCCCGCCATCAGATATCCTCCATCACGGGTTTCTATCAATTTTCTAAGAATATCCTCGCCTGCACTTCCAACAGTTTTATTCCACAATTCCTCTCCTTTTTCATCAATCTTTAAGGCGATATAATCATTGATTCCGTCTTTTTCTTTGGCAACGACATTGGTTAATTTCCCAACGATTCCCTCTCTTGGAACTCTTCTTTCACTTTGGGCATATCCGCCAATTAAATACGTATGATCTTTGTTTTCTACCAATGAGGTCAAAATATCCACTTTTCCAAAATCATAGGTTTTACTCCATACAACTCCACCTTCTTCATCTAGTTTCAAAACCCAATAATCAGTGCCGTTTCCAACTATTCCGCCCAATGAAGTAAGTGGGTTTGTACTGTTTGAATTGGCGCCTATTATATATCCTCCATCACTGGTCTGGTGAATTACATAAGGCTGGTCATCACCTTCTGCCCCATAAGAATTTTGCCATTCTATTTCTCCAACATCATTTATTTTTAAAACCCAAACATCTCCAACTCCTTTATTACTTTCCGTTTTATCACCAGATCGTGATGAAGTGGAATATCCCGCCAGAATAAAACCATTATCTGTCGTTTGCTCCATACTTCTTAGTAAGTCTGCATATTCTCCTCCGTATGTTTTTTGCCACTCAATAACACCTTGTTTGTCCAGTTTTACAACCCAGTAATCCATGTTCCCTCTGCTTTTTTCTGATTTACTGTACAAATCTGCTTTGGTAGTTGTCAGGGACTTTGCATCAGGTTTAATACCTGAAATAGAGAGCGGACTGGAGCTTGAAGATCCTCCTAAAATATAACCTCCGTCTCTGGTCTGAAAAGCGCATAACAATTCATCTGAACCATTCCCTCCAATTGTTCTTTGCCATTGCTCAGCTCCTGAAGCATCTAGTTTTATAACCCAAAAATCCGTAAGTCCTTTACAGTCTTCTGCTTTTTGAAAACCTGTTCCTGAACTTGAAGTTCCTGCCAGAATAAATCCCCCATCTTTTGTGTTTTTAATGCTTTGAAGTAAATCAAATCCACTTCCTCCAAAACTTTTCTGCCAGTCAAGTTCTCCTTTTTCAGTCATTTTCCACACCCAATAATCAAGATCTCCATGATTATCGTCTGATTTATTTCCTGTTTTATTAGATAATGAACTTCCTGCCAAAATAAATCCATAGTCGGCTGTTGGCTGGGCGTCAAAAAGATAGTCAGCATGTTGTCCTCCGTACGATTTTTCCCAAAGAATGTCCTGAGAATAAGTAATTAATGGCAATAAAAGAGGAAGGAGTAGGTAAAGTTTTTTCATACGCATTTTAGATTTCAAACTGTTTTTTGCCTGCAAATCTAGAGGATGAATATGTTAAAATTTTACGGGTTTCCACATTTTAAAAAAACTTTTCTTGATCCTATAAAAAGTATGAGCAACGACGCCACTTTTAAGATTGAAAAAAGTTATCAACCTGGTTACTTTTTTTAAATTAAACTTATAGAATGTCTCGAGAATGTCTCATTAAGACTAATATTACAAAGCTTCAGATTTCGCAAAACTTTTTTTGCATTATTATTTAATCAAGCAGAAAAAAGTCAGTAGACTTTATTAGATTTATAAGTTCAAAATAAACAAAAAATTGCGCAAAGTCAGATACATTTGCGCAGCGTTTCAGAAGAAGTCTTCAAGTAGCGAAGGCATCACAACCTTTGTTAGATGCATTGGAAGCAAATGGTATTAAACCAATTACTCATTAAAAATTAAAAAGATGTATCAAACAATACAGAATTTACCGACAGACTATCAGTTTGATAATAAAACTAAAGAGGAACTAAAACTATATGAAATTTGGTTTAAAGAAAACAAAGATGACAGAATAAATCATTTAATAGAATTAGTAAAAACAACACCAAGCTTTGAAGATTGGAATGCAGATTTTACACCAAATTCCTTAAATGAGCTAGGAAGATGGTTTTATCAAAATGTAGAAACCTTGAAACTTACAGAAGAGGAATACTTTAATAAAAGATCTCAAATACCAAACTATATAGAAATAGAAGATTGGGATTTATCAATTAAAACTCGTTCTTTAATTGTAGATATAGGGCTTTATTTTGGAGAGGTTTTTATTCATACACATAAAGAATTAGTATGGAAACAATATTTTTCCAAAAATAAAAAAGACATGAATAATGGCCATATGGTAATACCAAAATTTGGAAAATTAGAACTAAATCCTATATTGGTAATAATGGGCACAGCTTGGGGATTGGCTAGAAAAAAATATGATGACAAAAGATTATATGATTTATATAAAATTTGGGAAAACTATCTTTAAATTATTAAATCCTTCCCTCTCCAAAGAGTTTCTTATAAAACAATACGCAAATGTCTCTGACTTTGTGTATTGTTTTATGTTACTTTAAATTCTAAAATTAATGCAAATGAAAGAAACAATTGAATTTAGAATAAATTATGATTTTGCTCATTTACTTTTTAAAGAAGATGAAGGTAAAAATGTTGGAACTTCAGTTAGAGTAGTTGAGATATCAAAAAGTGATCCCCGGTATAATCAAATTCCAATTATTTCAAAACAGGTTAAAGAAAATTATGATCGAGGTTTTTTCTTTGGTTGGAAAATAAAACGAAAATACAGCATAAATGAAATAAAGTCAGCTTCGTTATTTTATCTAAAGATTAAGAATGTATTTCAACCAGCTGGTGAAGAATGCGGGACAATATATGATGAGACAGAGGCTTGTGATATATGTGGGGCAAATCGAAAACAAATCGGGCCTTTAAAACTAAAAAGAAACTCAATTCCTAAAAAAGATATTTCAAAAACGATTTCGGGGGAAATTGTAGTATCAGAAAAATTTGCGATAGCGTTAAAATCAAGAAATTTACAAGGAGTGATATTAAATCCTGTTTTTTTAAATGAAAAAGAATCAAATTATTTTCAGTTAAATGCAAATAATAAACTTCAATTATCTGAAAAAACAATTGCAGGTAATGATCCATTTGAAACAACTTCTGGAGATGAAGGTGGTTCTTATGATATTTCAGGCTATAAAATTAATATGAAAAAAGAGGTGTATAAATGTCCGAAAGGCCATCTGATAGGTTTAAACATACTCTCAGAGGTATATGTTTTAAATAATCCATCAATTTATAATACTGATTTTTTTACCAGTGTACAAAAAGCTGGTGTTAAACGTGGTTTGCTAGAGCCTGAACCTATTTACTTTTGCTCGAAAGATTTTAAAAAAATGACTGACGAAGAAAAATTAACGGGTTTTGATTTTGAGGTTGCTCATATTGTAATGTAGACCCCAATTCTATGAAGGGTTCCTTATTAAAAAGCCATGCAAATGCATCCAATTTTGCGTCATCTCAGACATAATTTTAAAACAAAAAACTCATAAAAACAAAAAAAGCCTTTCAAATGAATCACTTCATAGAAAGGCTTTTTTAACAATAAAACTAATTAATTAAACTTCTGTAATTTCAAGAACAACGCTGGATTCTACTTTAGATGAAGAAACTCTTAAACCAACATTCATTAGATAATCTCCGGTAAAAGATTCGCCTGATTCTTCGAGGGTTTTCTTTGCTTCGGGCATTAGGTTTATTTCATCGACTTTGTAGGTTTTATTTGGATCTAAGCCTTGAAAACGAACCAAATTATATTGCGGATCATAAAGCGGATGAAGCGTATAAGAGAATAATACTGCTTTGCTTTTTGCCTCATTTACATACATTAATACGGCGCGGCTTTCGTCATAAGGCGAGACAATTCTATACATGTCGCCGTGCCAGATTACGGGACTCAATCGTTTATAATTGGCAACTGCATCCTGACAATATTTTAGCTCATTTTCTTTAAGTTCTTTTATGTTAATATCAAAACCTAATTTGCCCATCATCGCGACATCGGTTTTGAATTTAATGGATTGATTTCCCCATGAAGTTACGTGATTACAAATTGCAAAAGCTGGAAAAAACTGCGAATATCCCCATTGAATAAACACTCGATTGAAAGGATCTGTATTGTCACTTGCCCAGAATTCCGTAAAATATTTCAGGAATCCATAATCTGTTCTTCCTCCTCCACCGGCGCAAAGCATCATTGGTAAGTTTGGATATTTGGTTTTAATTCGGTCTAAGACTTTATACAAACCTTTGGTATATTCGATAAATAAATGCGATTGCTGATTCTTTAAATAGGTAGAATAAGCATTCGTCATCATTCGGTTGCAATCCCATTTAAAAAAGGCCACGCCCGAATTGGTCTGCATAATATCGTCTACCGTTTTGAATACAAAATCCTGCACTTGCGGATTGCATAAATCCAAAACCAATTGTGTACGATAATAACTTTCCGGTCTGTTTGGTAATTTCAAAACCCAATCCGGATGTTTTTCATACAATTCACTTTTAGGATTCACCATTTCCGGCTCAATCCAGATTCCGAATTTAACGCCTGTTTTTTCTGCTTCCTGCATCAGGAAGCCAAGACCGTTTGGCAATTTTGTTTTTGTTGCCTGCCAATCTCCAAGACCAGATTTATCGCCACTTCGAGGATATTTATTCCCAAACCAACCATCGTCTAACAAGAACATATCAACGCCCAAAGTTTTTGAATCGGCAAACATATCTGTCAATTTCTTTTCATCAAAATTAAAAAATGTAGTTTCCCAATTATTCAATAAAGTCAAGCGTGGTTTTTCTCCATCTTTAACGCCGTATTTTCTTGCCCAAGTATGTAAGTTTCTACTCGCCTGTCCTTTTCCTTTATTCGAAAAAGTATAAATAAAAGATGGCGTTGTAAATACTTTTCCAGATTCCAGGTTGTATTCTGAAGCAAACGGGTTGATTCCGGAACTTATTCGAAGCGAATTTTTATTGTCTAATTCAAAAGCAAATTTAAAGTTTCCGGACCAGGCAATTGTTCCCGCCACAAGTTCTCCCGAAGTTTCATTGGCTTTTTCGTTAAGCGATAAAAAGAAAACCGGCGTCTGGTACATATCCGTGCGAACTCCCAATTTTGAGTCGATTACTTTTGTTCCGCTGGTTAATTCACTTTCCTGCATACGAACTTCCTTTGCCCAATCTCCGTGAAATTGCGTCAACCAATAATGATCGGCATCAAAATGCAACATCGACGATGCATAATTGTATAACATAACAGGCTTTTTTTCGTGATGCACAATTTCTGTCCATTGCTCAATTATATTCTCATTATAAAAAGATTTATAGTGCAGCGTAACTTCTACAGGATATACCGGATCTTTTAGCTTTATAATGGTTTCAGTTGTATTTGCATCAATTTTGTCGGTACGATGACTTACATAATTTAATTCTAAAGACGGATTCCCATCATTGTGAGTCATTCGAATTGCCGATTCAAATAAATTTTCGGTTCCGTATGTTGGATACGCCTGATGTCTGAGATTTACTAATGGATTTCCATCGTTTATGACAAATGACTTTGTATTTTCTTTCGAAAGTATATTATACGCCGAATTGTCTTTGAGTTTCGTTCCTAAATACGATTGATAAAGTATGCCGTTTTTTGCTGCTTTTAAAATTAGAGCTGTATTTTGAGTTTCGATCTGAATTTGACTTTCTTGTGCATTAGCTTTACAAAACAAGATTGTAAACGCTATTAGAAATAGTATTTTTTTCATAAAAATTATTGGATAATATTCTGTGGTTATTTCTTATTTATAGTTGGTAAAATTCTTTGGAATTGGCATTCTTTTCTAAATCAAAAACATAGCTAATTTGTGTTGAAATGACACTAATTTTCATGCTCAAAATAGCTTTTAAACGACATTAAAAATCACTTTTCAAAAAAGAGACACAATATCATTATGCTTAAATATGATTAATTATATTATTGAATTAACAATTTAGTATAGCACATTTTTTCATTATGTTATTAATTTAAGAAAAAACGAAATTCAAAAATATAACAACAGAACCTTCATTCATACCTGTACCCACCAGTTTATTTTAGAGCATTGCAAAAAGCTTTTTTTTATTAAATAATACTCAATTTTTAAGAAATTTTATTCTGATACTATATTACCCACTTTTGATAACTGAAAACAAAATTCTTAGTATTAAAAGTGAAGATTCGAAGAAATATCATTTTATAATTACCAGAGAAAAAAAGAGTGTTTTTCATTCGCAGATTTTCAAAATTACAAAACCTTCAAAAGAGCATTGTTTTCGGGAGTTTTTCAAAAAATGTAATTTTAACACTTTTTGCTCTTTTCCGAATTAAAAATCTCCTCTTTTTTTCTTTCAGAATGGCGATAGAATTATATTCTGTGACCATAAAAAATCAGAAAATTCTATCAATATATCGATTCTTCTGTTTTATAGATTATATTCATATATTACCCACTTTATTTTTCATATTCTTTTATTTAATACTTGTTTTCTAAATATATCGTAAAAAAACTGGTAGGTACTGGTATAGCGAGATATGGAAACATATATACTTTTGGATTTCACATTTGTCTCTTTTTCACAAACGATCTGCAAGTACTCCACGCATCTTGTTTGGTTCTGAGAAAAAAAGGAAGGGAGCAAATTTGACAAATTAGAGAATTCATTACTAACCAAAAACCATTATTAGAAAATCATGAAATTATTAACCAAAGACCAACCAACGACTGATTGGCTTTCTACAGAAATCTGGAAGGTTACCAAACTAGCCTCCGGATTTCTATTAGCCATGACATTACAAGTTTCTGCTGCGACAGAAACTAAAGACAGCAAATTTTTCCTGAAACTTAATAACGCTCCACTCACTGGGAGCAACGTAGCAGGTAAAAATTCGTCTCTTTCTGAATTGACAAAAAACTCAGGGATTTTATTCACAGAACAAAAAACAATTAAAGGAAAAGTAACCGGTCCTAAAGGCGAGCCTCTTCCGGGAGTTAACATTGTAATAAAGGGAACCCAAATTGGTGTTTCTACTGATTTCGATGGTAATTTCGTCATTGATGTTCCGGACTCCAATACCATTCTTGTTATTTCGTTTACAGGTTTTGTAACGAAGGAAGTTTTGGCTTCAAATGCTTCGAATATTCAGCTTGAAGAGCAAAATCAAACTTTAAATGAAGTTGTAGTTGTAGGATACGGAACTCAGAAAAAAGGTTCTACAACCGGAGCAATTGCATCTGTAAAAGGTACAGTTTTAACAACAAATGCTTCTGCAAACGTTTCAAACGCAATTGCTGGACGTATGTCTGGAGTAATTGCCAATAACCGTTCAGGACGACCTGGCGATGACAGCTCAAGCCTTTTGATTAGAGGTTTTAACTCGTTTGGTGGCGGTACAAGTCCGCTTGTAGTTGTAGACGGAATTCCGGATCGTGATTTAAACAGAATTAATCCTGATGATATCGAATCGGTTACGGTTTTGAAAGATGCATCGGCGGCAATTTATGGTGTTCGATCTGCAAACGGAGTTATTTTGGTTACAACCAAAAGAGGTAAAGTTGGAGCTCCAACAATTAAAATCGACGGCTCGTATGGAATTCAGCAATTAACGAGAATGGACGAAAGGGTTAATTCGTGGCAATACATGACGTATTATAACGAACTGAATGCGCATAAAGGAACTACGCTTCCTTATACACAAACAGAAATCGATAAGTACAAAGCAGGAAATGACCCAAATTATACCAGTACAAACTGGCTTAAAGAAGTGTATAGAAAAGATGCGCCTCAGTCTAATGTTTCGCTTTCTGTGAATGGTGGTAACGAACAAGTTAAGTACTTCTTTTCTGGTCAATATTTGAATCAGGAAAGTAATCTTAGAAATAGCGACGAAAGATACAGACAGTTTAACTTGAGATCGAATATCGATGTTAATATCTCTAAAAACTTAAAGGTAAATCTTGATATTTCAACTCGTCGAGAAGACAGAACCTATCCGGCAGTAAGTATTGGAAGCATTATGCACGAAACAGTTAGTATGTATCCTTTTATTCCGGCGTATTGGAAAAATGGTTATCCTTCTTCGGGAATTGCAAATGGTAGAAACCCTATTTTAATGTCTTCTTCGGCTGCTGGTTATGACAAAGTTTTGAACTTAATCGTAAATCCAAAAATTGGTTTTGACTTAAAATTACCAAAAATTACAGAGGGACTTTCGCTAAGCGGATATGCCGCATTTGACTACAATGTTCGCAGTGAGAAAAAATTTACTAAACCTTGGGATGCTTATTCTTATGACAAAACGAATGATAGTTACAATAACGTAAAAAATAGTACGGCGATAACTAGCGTAATGCAAGACGAGCAAATTACGAATCAAAATACTTATTTCGCAAAATTAGCTTACGATCGTAAATTCAACAAACATGGTTTTAATGCTTTTGTAGGATATGAGCAAACTACAACTGATAAAACCGAAACGTATGCGTACAGAAGAGATTTATTAAGCGACCAATTGGATCAAATTTTTACAGGAGGAACTAAAGGACAAAATGCAACCGGAGGCGCTTATCAGGACGGAAGAGAAAGTTTCTTAGGTCGTCTTGCTTACAACTTTGACAATAAATATTTTGCCGAAGTTACGGCTCGCTACAACGGATCATTCAACTTTCCGTCTGCGACTCGTTGGGGATTGTTTCCGGCAGTTTCTGCAGGTTGGAAAATATCTGAAGAATCCTTTTTCAAAAATAATATTAAAGGAATTGATCAGCTTAAGATAAGAGCTTCCTGGGGAAAAATGGGTAATGATGATTTGGGCGAATGGATTAATGGCGTCTTTTATCCAAACCAATATCTTTTCTTAACGAGATATCAGTTAACTACAAATCAGCAGAATTACAGCTATTTTGGTTCAGATTATATCTTAAACAATAGTATCTATCTTTCGTCTACGCCTAACCCTAATATTACTTGGGAAGTACAATATTCTACAAACATCGGACTTGATTTTGGATTCTTAAACAATAAATTAACCGCAACTTTTGACTATTTCAGTAACAAAAGATCTGATATTTTAACGGCTAGAAATGCATCTGTTCCTTTATATACAGGATTGGCACTTCCTAAAGAAAATATTGGAGAAACGGTTAACAGAGGTGTTGACTGGTCTTTAAATTATGCTGACAACACTAATAATTTCAAATACAGTTTAGGTTTTAATCTTACTTATGCACAAAGTGAAGTCCTGTTTCGTGATGAAGCTGCGAACATTCCGGAATGGCAAAAATCAACCGGAAAAGCAATCGATTCCTGGTTAGTTTACCAAACAAACGGTATTTATCGTACACAGGCAGATGTTGACAATTCGGCTCATTTTGAAGGGGCAAAACCCGGAGATCTTTGGGTAAAAGACACAGACGGCGATGGTAATATAACGTCTAATGACAAGGTTAGAATTCCACAATCGGCAACGCCAAAAATCGCTTACGGTATTCCGATGAGAGCAGAATACAAAGGTTTTTCTATCGACTTACTCTGGACAGGACAAGCAAAGGCTAAACAAATGATTTTGCCACAAGCGCAAGGAGCAATCGTAGCGCCGCCAACTTGGTTGTACAACGACAGATATACGGCTGATAACCCTAATTCTAAATATCCTGTAGCATTCAACGATTCTGATAATAGAAACAATATTCCGGCTGATTTCTGGCTAAGAGATGCGTCTTTCTTTCGATTAAAATCATTAGAAGTGTCTTATGTATTGCCAAATAAATCGCTTTCGAGATTTGGAGTATTGAATATGAGAGTTTACGCCGGAGGAACAAACTTGTTTTCTATCGACCATATGAAACAATACAATCTTGATCCTGAAACGAATAATACAACAGGAGTAAATTATCCGCAAACCCGTATCTACAGACTCGGTGTAACTATTGAATTATAATGTTGCAACAAAAAAAATATCCAGACATGAAAAATTATATCAACAATAAACGAATCAATATAAAAAAGAAGGCACTTATCCTTGCCTCTTTTTTTATCGCAATTACCTCTTTTATATCCTGCAGCGAAGATCCTTTAGACAAAATTCCTTTGGATTCTTATACAGATGCAACGGTTTGGAGTGATTTGAAACTTGCTGAAGCTTTTGCAAACAATCTTTACAATGTTTTGCCAAGCACGCAACACAATTGGAACAATAAAACAAATCGCAGCTGGATTTTGTCTACTGCTTGTGATGAAGCTTTTAATAATTTTAACGATTATGACATTTGGACCGTAAACTCAGGAGCACTCACGCCAGATAATGCAAGTGATTTTGATATCTGGAAACCTACATATGCAACGATTCAAAATTGTAACATCTTTTTGTCCCGAATTGATAATGTTCCGGGTGACGAAGAAACTCGCAAGAGATTAAAAGGAGAAGTAATTTTCTTAAGAGCTTATGCTTATTTTAAACTTACGAGCGATTATGGCGGAGTTCCATTGATTACAGTTCCTTTTGATCTAAACAGTAATTTTAAAGTTGATCGCAGTACTTATGACCAATGTGTTGATTTTATCGTTACTGAGTTAGACAAATCTGCTGAATTATTGCCATTAACAACTTCTAGTCTTGGCAGAATCACAAAAGGTGCCGCACTTGCCATCAAATCAAGAACATTGCTTTATGCTGCGAGTCCACAATGGAATACAACAAATGACATCACTAAATGGAAAAAAGCATCTGATGCTGCAAAAGCGGTTATCGATTTGAATATTTATCAGCTTTATGATAAAAAGTACGAAGATCTTTTTACGACTAATAACTCTGAAATTATTTGTTCTCGTCTGTCTAGTAAAGATCCGCAATGGAGTGCTTTTAATGGTGTCGAAATGTTTAATTCTCCGAGTGGTTTTCACGGTTGGGCAAATTTCGCACCAAGCCAAAGTCATATTGATGCTTATGGAACTGCTGACGGAAAAGACATTACAGATCCAACATCTGGTTATAATCCGCAGAAACCATATGTAAACAGAGATCCGCGTTTTTACAAAAATATTGTATATGATGGACGCGCTTATGGAAAACCTGAATTTTGTCAAGATCGTTATGATGCCGGAAGTTCAAATAAAGCTGAGTTTTACGAAGGTGGTTTAGATTCTCCTCAAGGTTGGGATACCTGGAATGCGAGTAAAACACGTTACACTTTCCGTAAATATTGTGATACAACATACAATTACAATAATGAAACACAAACCAACAAAGCCTGGATTATTTCTCGCTTAGGCGAAATTTATCTGAATTACGCCGAAGCGCAATTTAAACTTGGTAACGAAGGAACAGCAATTCAATATCTAAACGCAATCAGACAACGTGCAGGAATAACTGTTCCGTTAGCAGGTTTGACGGGAACTGCTTTAGAAAATAAAATTCGTAACGAAAGACAAGTTGAATTGTGTCTGGAAGGATTCCGTTATTATGATGTTCGCCGTTGGAAAATTGCCGAAGTAACAGAAAATAAGCCTTTGATGGGAGTTGTTATTACCAAAAATGGTGATGGTTCAAAAACCTATACTTACACCAAAGTTCAGGATAGAATTTTTAAACCTCAGCATTATTTATTACCAATTCCAAGGGATGAAACGAACAGAACCAGTTTAGTTCAAAATCCGGGTTATAATTAGAATTTTCTTTTATACTTTAAATTAATTATCAGTCTCATGGTAATAGTCGATCAACAAAACTGATAATTGCGCAAACCCACTCTATCAATTGTGTGGGTTTGCTTTTAAAATTTATAGCGGTAAAATAATCTCAGATTAAAAAAATTACCGCCAGCCATAAGAAAGATGACAATAAGGATTCCTATACATTTGTTGATGTTCCGGTTAATTCAGGACAAAAAATAAGTGCATTTTTCAAATATTAACTGAATTAGTAAATTAGTAATTAATACTTATCCAAAAAAACAACACGTTCAAACACTACAAACAATGGATAAGGAAGAGTTGGCGGTAATTACAATAAACAAACATGCGAATCTGGAGTTGAAATGTGCCATTAGGCACTGAATATTGGTAGAAAACACGAATTGAAATAAATTTAGCGTGCCGTAGGTACGCAATAGTTACCATTTTGTTGCGTACCTACGGCACGCAAATGAATTTAAAACCTATGCGGACTACCGATATTCAGTGCCTAACGGCACATTTCAACCCTTGACTAGCGTAACACATTGATAATCGAAATTTAAAAAATGAATTTAATGAAAAGATCATTTCAAGAAAAACGAAAATACATTCTATTTGCCCTTATTGCTTTTAGCTTTATGCCAAATAGCGCCTTTTCGCAAGAAGATCGCCGTTGGCAAATGGATAAAGATGGCTCTATTTCGTGGCAAATAAACAACAACATTCCGCATGACGATCATATCGAAATGAGCGGAAAAAAAATCTCGTGCGTGCTAAGATATGGTGTTGCGGCAGATGGTTCATTTCACGCTACACGCAGTTTGGTTTGGCCAATGCTCAGAACAATTCCTAATAATACTCACGCAAGTTTAACGCGCCAATTTGCGCAAGATGCGTTTGATTTGGTAACCGTAAATTACAAACCTATTGCGGCGGAAAAAGTGATTTCGTTGACGCTAAATGGAACTTTGCTTGTGAAAAGTAAAGCCGGAAATACATTTGAATTAACAAGACAATTTTTTCCGTCGACAACGTTGGCTGGTTATTGCGAAATTTATACATTAAAAAACAGTTCTGAAAAAACCTGTGTAGTCGAAATTCCAACATCAAATGCTGTTTATAACACAGATTCGGCAAAAGGAACAGAAGGCAGTTATGCTTTGCATGTAGATCTTTTTAATAACGGAAGTTTTAATCTGAAGCCAAATGAAACTATTAGTTTTTCCGTTTTTTACTCTGGTGTTAAAGCAAATGAACCAATTCCTGTTGTAAATGTCGAGGAAGAAAAAAACAATCGTCTAAAATTAATCCATGAAATCTGGGACAAACTTATACTTGAAACTCCAGATGAAGTTTTGAATACAGAATTTGCTTTCGCGAAAATCAGAGCTGCCGAAAGTATTTTTGAAACTAAAGGCGGTCCAATGCACGGTCCCGGAGGAGAATCTTATTATGCTGCAATCTGGGCAAATGATCAAGCAGAATATATTGGACCTTTCTTCCCTTTTTTAGGATATGAATATGGTAATCAGGCATCGTTAAATGCTTATTTGCAATTTGCAAAATTCATGAACAAAGAATACAAACCTATTCCAAGTTCTATTGTTGCCGAAGGAACTGATATTTGGGCGGGAGCCGGAGATCGCGGTGATGGCGCCATGATTGCTTATGGCGCTTCGCGTTATGCGCTTTCGAGAGGAAACACAAATGAGGCCAAACAATTGTGGCCGTTGATCGAATGGTGCCTCGAATATTGTCATAGAAAATTAAATTCTGATGGCGTTGTAGCTTCAGATTCTGATGAACTCGAAGGACGTCTTCCCGCAGGAAAAGCCAATCTTAATACTTCGTCTTTGTATTATGACGCGCTTAATTCGGCTGTTTATTTAGGTGAAGCTTTAGGCGAAAATCAAATACAACTTAAAGCATACAAAGCCGAAGCAGGAAAACTAAAAGTTGCCATTGAAAAATATTTTGGCGCAAAAATAGACGGTTTTGAAACCTATAAATACTACAAAGAAAATGACGTTTTAAGAGCCTGGATTTGCACTCCGCTCACAATGGGAATTTACGATCGAAAAGACGGAACTATAAACGCCTTATTCTCTCCAAAATTATGGACAAAAGATGGTCTTGCCAGTGTTTCAGGCGATAAAATATTCTGGGATCGCTCGACTCTCTATGCTTTAAGAGGAGTATTAGCAGCTGGCGAAACTGACAAAGCATTAGATTTTTTACATTATTATTCTAATCGTCGTTTATTAGGCGACCACGTTCCTTATCCTGTAGAAGCATATCCTGAAGGTGATCAGCGTCACCTTTCGGCAGAAAGCGGTTTGTATTGCCGAATTTTTACAGAAGGATTATTCGGAATTCGACCAACATCTTTGCATAGTTTCGATTTTACGCCACGACTTCCTAAATCGTGGTCAATTATGAAAATGCGTCACATAAATGCATTCGAACGAGATTTCGATATTACCGTTGAAAGAGACAACAAAAAATTAAAAATAACAATAACCGAAGGCAAAAAAATAATTGTAAATAAAGTTATTAAAGACGGAGATACCGTAAATATCGATCTTCAATAGGTTTTGTATTTTTATTTGGAAATGAATAATCGATTTTAATATGAAAATGGTGTAGTCCCTACGGGACACTTTCCATGTGGTCTATATTTCTACCAACCTACCGACCTGTAACTCCTAACGGAGTATTATTAGCGACATTTGATTTCTACGAAAATACTCCGTTAGGAGTTACAGGTCGGTAGAAACCCAATTTAGAACGAGATACAAAATGTCCTGTAGGGACTACACATACCACAATACACATAAATAATTTAAACAAAAAACGGGCGAGCATTTTATAAAACTCATCCGTTTTTTATTTAATTTCTAGAAAATTTCTCAGATCTAAATTTTTATCGATTTTATTAATTCCAGAATACCTTTTCTTGTTTTAAAACACGCTGCTAAAATTCTGATTTTTCAAAACCGTTTCAACTTCAGATCCTAAGTATTGGTATATTTTATTATTTAAAAAATTCCCCATACTAATTCGTTTTACACCTGCATTTTGCAGCTTATCAAAATCCGGTAAATCAGGCATACACATTACATTTATTGGCAGTTTTGTTGCTTTTGTAAGCGCTTGTATATCTTCAATTTTTGTAACACACGGAAAAAACAATCCATGAATGCCTATGTTTTCATAAATGCTTATTCTTTTCAGTGCCTCATTTAGACTATCCGGTAATCCCAATAAAAAAACATCCGATCTAATATTGATAAAAATCTCGATATTCTCTTTCAGAAGTTCATCGGCGACAGCCTTAATTTTTTGAGCAAATGAATCTGCATCAACAATTGTTCTTACACCTTGTTCGACTACAGAATCTTCTATATTAATTCCCGAAACGCCGATCTTATTTAGTTCTTTAATATTTGCTACAATTTCTGCAACAGTTTTTCCATAACCGGCTTCGAGATCTACAGAAAGCGGCGCGGATACAGAAGCTGCAATACGTTTCGTAATAAACAGATATTCATCGAAACTCATTTCTTCGCCATCAGCGTATCCAAGTGTTTCTGCAATTGCGTAGCTTGAAGTTCCCAAAGCTTTAAAACCAAGTTCTTCTAATTTTTTCGCACTTTGTACATTCCAAACATTGCCAATCAACAAAGGTTCCTGCTGATCGTGTAATTCTTTAAACTTTTGAAAATCATTCGTCATATTGTATAATTTTATAATAAAAGGACAATTCTAATTTCTGTTTTTGATTTAATTAATTTCAGTTTCTTTAATCTCCGAAATCACAATATCGTCAACATCAAGCGCATTTAAAAAATCTGTGGCGTCAAATGCTTCTCCCAATGTTGTAACGCCTTGTTTTTGTATTTTTCCGGTCAAAATTCTTTTTAAAGCTTCAACAATCAAAGGCGCTGTTACCGCATAAATATCGATTCCCTGAGCTGTGATACTTCTGCTTTTATTGCCTTTTGTAGCGACAACTTCCATACAAAAACGTTGAGATGATCTGTTTTTTTCATCGGCAGCTTTAGGTTCCGGTGTTTTATCATTTCTAATATCGGTCAACGAATTTTGACTCAAATAAGTATTGATTGTATTGACGTTTATGTGTCTCGAAATCGTGATAATTTCTGATAATGGAACCGTTACCACTTCTTGTGTAAATATTGGTTCCGGAAAATTCCAAACTTTAGATTTCACCTCCAAAACCGGTTGTAGACTATTGTTTGCATACATAAATCTTTGATAGTGATTGCGTTCTCCCGTCAATCGCGTTCCTTTTGTAGGATGCCAGGAATCCAAACCTATATAACTTGAAATTTCATCGACCTGATCCCAGTCTTTGGTAAGTGTTGTGCTCAATAAATCTCCCAAACCGCCATAAAATGCAGCTGCAGGAATGATGGTTACATTGGCCGTTTTTGCCTGTTCAGAGAATTGCTCAAAAATGTCCAAAACCGCTTTTTGTTCAGCACTTACATCAAGATAATGTTTTCCTAATCTTAGCGCAGATTGAATAATAGGCTCTGCAGTATCTAAAAATGGACCTGCGCAGTTTACGATTATTTCGGCATCGGCAAAAGCCTTATCTAAAGTTTCAGGTTGGTTAATATCGGCTACTTTTGTGATTAAATCCGGATAATCTTTACTTAAAGCAGCTAACTTATCAGCATCTCGCCCGCTAAGAACAGGTTTGAAGCCTTGCTGATAAAGCTGAGCAACTAAAAATTTTCCTGTGTGTCCGTAAGCGCCGTATATTACTATTTTATTTTCCATAAAAGGGATTTTGGTATTTTAGGGTTAGTTATTGTATTTTATAATTTGCGATTACTGCTAAAAGAATCGCGGAACATTTTCCAGCCTTCAGGAGTTTTTTTCCAAAGCACCAGAAATTTACCATCGTCAAATAATTCGCCTTTGGCATTAAAAGACTGCCATAAACCTTCTTCGGTTACGTATTCAATTCCGTCACCATAAACGGCTGTTGTAATAAATTTTCCATTTCTCATTCCATAGCTGTCATAAGCCGCTCTAAAGAATTTTGCGGCAGCATCATGACCACACATTTGTACTGAATTCGGCGCCATAATGCAGGCATCTTTTGCATAACGATTAATAAAAATTGAAGAATCATTTTTTACGAATGATTCAAAATAAATCGCATTACTTTCTGCGATTGCTTTTTTAGCTTCTTCTAAACCTGTATTCTGAATTTCTTTTTTTTGATCCTTGCAAGACAATAGCATTGCAAGAACAACTACTGAGATAAATAATTTGTTGTGCATGATAATTATTGTTAATGTTACAAGACAAAATTCAGATTATGCGGATAAAGAAATGGTGATGTAAGTCACTATTTTAAAAGAGGGAAATTTATCTTTTCAAACGACTTAATGTTTCCCGTGATACGCCTAAATAAGCGGCCAATTTTCTTTTTGAAATTCTTTGTATCAAATCCGGGTATTCTTTCAGTAAGAGATTAAACCTTTCTGTAGCATCGTTTGTCATATAAGTGAGAAGCCGTTTTTGTTGTTTTACAAAACTGTCGTTGGCTTTTCGCCGAAAAAAATTTTCCATCTTTGGAATGTCTGCACATAATTTTTCTCTGTTCTCGAATGAAATCGAAATCGCTTCTGTTTGTTCCAGACAAACAATATCAAAAATGGCAATTGTCTGATTGTAGAAAGCTTGTTGATCTGTAATCCAGCAACCTTCATTGGCAAATTGCATAATGTGTTCCTTACCCAAATTGTCTATATAATTAGACACGGCAAGACCTTTGGAAATCCAATAAGTATGGTTTACTTTTTCGCCTAGTTTGGCAAGATAATCTCCTTTTTTAAAGATAACTTTTGAAAAATAAGACATTATATCATCAAATTCTTCTTCTGTAATAGAAGAAAACTTTGCAATATGTTTATAAAAAAGGTGAAATTCAGACGTCTCGTTCAACTTTGTATACTTTATATTCTAGTTATTTTTGGCTGTTAAATTCTACTACGCAGGAAATTTAGCACTAAAATAAGTTCATTTTTCGGATTAGCCAAATCTTCCAAATACAAACTTAAATTCGCACTAAATCAACCTTTTATATAATTACAATAGTGTAAAATACACACCTTTTTTTATCCAAAAACATTCACTCCTTTTCCGGTCGTTATCAAGCTAAATAAACTTTTTTCGATAAGCTGAGTCCACGCATTTGAGCAATCTCCATAACATTCAAATTGAGGAACTAATCCCAAATGACTAAAACGGATTTGTGTTTTATGGTTTGCTTCAGAGATTTCGAACACGATTTTTGTTCCTGTCCATTCACTTTGATCTTTTACAAAACTTAATTTACTGTCTGTAATAAGCCAAACAATTTTTTCGTTCGGAATAATCTCTACTATTTTTTGTTTCGAAAAATGAATTCCCGGAACACTATAATCAAATTCATCGTTGAGGTTTTCTGTATTTCCGTCAATTTCGCCTTGCCACCAACCGCGAACGGTGTTGATGGCATTAAAAACTTCTTCTTTAGAATTATCAACTAAAATCGTTGTGCTAAAATTTGATGTTTCCATTTTGTTGTTTTTATATTATTTAAGCAATTGCAATTGTCCTAGATGATATTGCAAATGCGATGTTCTTGTAACCACAATATTTAGTTTATTACGATGAGGTTCTCTCTCGAAATCTTCTGTACTTACAGCCGTATGTTTTTCGAACCATTCTTCTGGTTTCAGACTGTCAAATTTTTGTTTTATCACTTCAGATTGTTTTGTCCAGAAAGTTCTCAATTCTTGTGCACTCGGAAGTTCTTTTACAGTTTTATCCGGAGATTTAATAAAAGGTTGATTTAGTTCAGGATATAATTTTGGTCCCATATCCAATAGAATCAGCAAATCGTCATGAACCGCAATAAGATGTCCCAGCAAATAAATACCTCGATTTTTTCCCGGAGCAATTTCTTTTTGTAAAGTTTCGTCGCTTACAGAATTAAGTAATGTATCGCAATTTAATATTGAAGCGTACCATCTGTCTAATATCAATTTAACAAATAATGTCGCTGTTGGTGTTACTGTTGTTGTCATTTTTTTAGGTTTTAATAGTTGTAATAGTTTAAAATCGTTTTGCTGTTTTATCAGGTATTTACTGAATCGTACACATAAATCTGAACTTCGTCATCGCTTGCAAAAATCATTCGGTCAACCGCGCATTGCTGCCCAATATCTGACTTAAAAGATTCCATCATTTCGTCAAGCGAATTAAAATATAAATTGGCTACACGATAAACATCATTATGTCCCGTAAGCGAGATAATTGGACCATTATTGATTTCGTATTTCAATAATCCCGGTAATTGTTTAGCCAGCGGAACGTGTACTTCGAAATAATGTTTTTCAAAGAATTCTTTATCCTTTGGAGTGGTATAAATCACTGTCATTTTTGCCATAATCGTTTTTTGTTTAATTGTTCTAAATCGTTCTTTTGAGTTTTGATATGTAAAATTACCTTCTAATAATCAAACCATTAAGGTGTAAGTTAGACATTGTGATGGGTAGTTTTGGACAAAAACATTTAGTACCTTTACTTATCAAAAAAAATCAAAAAACGATGAAACATCTTACCATTATAGTTCCAAATGGAGATAATAATCTTCCCAGTATTACAGGTGCTTATGAAATTTTTACCAGAGCAAATGCCTATAATAAGATAAGCAGCAAAAAAGAGTTGTTTAATATACAATTGGCCGGTATTTCTGAAAAAATAGAGTTCAATGGCGGATTATTTACCGTAAAACCGCATCTTAATATCTCGGCAATTACAAAAACTGATCTTATCATTATACCTTCTTTAAACCATAATTATAATCTTGCACTAAAAGATAACGAGCAATTATTGCCGTGGCTGGAAAAACAATACGCAAACGGCGCTGAAATTGCCACAATTTGTACGGGCGCATTTGTACTTGCAGCGTCTGGATTATTAGACGGAAAAAGCTGTTCTACACATTGGTCTGTAACCGAAAATTTCAAATCAATGTTTCCTAAAGTAAATCTGCAAGTCGATGAATTAATTACGGATGAAAAAGGAATCTACACTAATGGCGGCGCTTATTCGTTTCTTAATTTGATGATTTATCTAATTGAGAAATATTACGATCGAAATACTGCAATTTATTGTTCGAAAGTTTTTCAGATCGAAATGAACCGAAATACACAATCGCAATTTGCCATTTTTACAGGTCAAAAAAAGCATAATGACGAAATGGTTCAATTGGCGCAATTGTACATCGAAAAGAACTTAGAAGAAAAAATATCTATTGGAGAATTATCCTCAAAACTAAATGTTGGAAGAAGAAATTTTGACCGAAGATTTATAAAAGCAACCGGAAATACTCCTGTAGAATATTCGCAAAGAGTCAAAATTGAAGCGGCAAAAAAAGCTTTTGAAACCAACCGAAAAACAATAAACGAAGTAATGTATGAAGTAGGTTATTCTGATGTAAAAGCATTCCGCGAAGTATTCCGAAAAATTACCGGAATGTCTCCGTTAGAATACAAAAGAAAGTATCATAAAGATGTTGTTTTGGTTGCCTAAAACTTATTTAAAACGATAATTTTTTTTTGGATCAATACAAAAAGCTGTAAATATAATTATATTGTATTGACTAATAATTTTAACCGCAAAGCGCGCTAAGCTTTGTATTTAATAGTATGTTTAAAAAAATACAAAGTTCGCAATCCCGATAGCTATCGGGATTGTGTTGATCTGGCTTTGCGAACTTTGTGTTTTCTATGTGTGAAGTAAAATTAAATCTTAGCGCACTTTGCGGTTAAATTCATCCCTAATTTTTATAGCTCTCCAGGTTTGAATTTTTCCTTTTTAGGCTAACTAATACTCACTCCACAGTTTTTTGTTGATGCTCCTTTTTTGAGAAACTCATAAAAAAAACTGTTCAAATAAATGAACAGTCTTTTTTTATTTTAAAACATTAAAGCTTACGCCATAAATAATGCATATTTATTGTAATTGTATAAAACCTGATCATAAGGCACTAAAAGCGGTGCAACTTTCTCTGAAGAAGCTTCGAATTTGATACCATTGTGTTTTCTGAATAAATAGATTTCTTTCAAACAATTTGACAAACTCTGGTGAATTGATGTCGTAAAAATAGGTAACTGCTTGTCTCCTACCAGCAAATCAATTTGATAATTTGAGCTGCTTTTTGATAAATTGTTTCCTATTATTCTTAAAGTAAAATTTGTCTTTTTGCCGTATTGTTCACCTTGATACTGTACTACCATAATCTTATTATTAAAAAGGTTAAATTATTATTTTTTTAGAACTTCAACATACTTATAAGTTGAATTCAAAATTAAAGTTATGAAAAAAAAGTAAGTTCATATATAAACTTACCTTAAATTATTAAATCAATACAAAGTTAGTATAAATTCTATTTTTGAAACCTTTTATTTCCTTCTTAAAAAGTAGATTTAACGGATCAAGACAAAATGTTGTGGAGCTATAAAAATTAAAGATGGATTTTACCGCAAAGTTTACAAAGTTTTTTTACATATCGGTATCGGAATTTACAAAACACAAAGTTCGCAAAGCTAGATCATCACAAAGCTTTGCGAACTTTGTATTTTTAAACATACTAATTGGGTAAAAATCTTAGCGTGCTTTGCGTTTAAATGATTAACCTATATAAAGTCTTTTATGTTTCGCCACAGGTTTTTGGATTGATGCGATTTAACCCTATCTTTTACTGGAAATATCACGACATAAAAAAACCGTAACGAATTACGGTTTTCACAATTAACTAAATATATTTAATCAACTTTTTTAACGATTGTAAAATTCATTCATAAGCACGATTAATTTTCTATTATTACGGTTTTATCTTTTTCAACATTTAGTTCTAACAAAAACATATTCCCGTTTTCGTCAAACATTGTCATATTTAAGGCATCCAATAATGCTAAGTTTTTTGATACAGCTCCGGCAAATTTATTGTATGAAAGATTCATCTCAGACAAATTATGCAACTTTTCTAGTTCTTTAGGAATTTCACCTTCAAAACCATTATTAAACAAACTAAGATTTTGCAAAGCATTGAAATTTACAATTTCTCCACTCAAACTTCCTGAGAATTTATTACTGTTTAAAAGTAAAACCTTCAACGCAGGAATCTTATAAATCGAATTTGGCAATTGCCCTTCAATCTCATTATCAAATAAAGACAGCACTTCTAATTGATTTAATTTTCCAATTTCTACAGGCAATTCTCCCGAAATCTTATTCTTAGAAAGCTCTAAATCTTTTAGTTTTTGCAACTCACAAATAGTTTCCGGTATCGTTCCTGAAAGCTGATTAAGTGAAATATCTAAAACTTCAAGCTCTTTAAAATTATTAATTGTATTTGGCAATTGACCTTGCAGTTTATTTTTATGTAAATCAACAGCGGTCAAATTCACTAAATCAAAAAATTCAGAAGGCAATTGTCCTTCCAGATTATTGTCGCCTAAATTAAGCGCCGTTACCTTTCCATTTTCGATCTGAACACCATACCACGTTGACACTGACAATGATAAATCCCATTTAATTTTCCATTGTGATCCGTTTGTTGCGTAATATAATTTTATCAGAGCGTCTTTTTCTTTATCAGATACAGTATCTGCAAAAATATTCAGCGTAAAACCGAATATTAACAAAAGAGTTGTTAGGCATTTCATAACAGATTTGGGGTTTTGTTATCTGTGATAAAATTATGCATTTCATAGATATAAAGCGTCTAATGTCGATAAAGTGTTAATAAGTAATTAATTAACATGAATTTACTTATTTTATATAAAAATCAAATAATTCTACTTTTTTGATTAAATTTGATCAACTAATTCTAAAAACCTCATATTATGGAAATTAACCCTATTGCATTGCTTCTGGCAGCTGTTGTAACACTTGTCGTTGGTTTTATTTGGTACAACCCAAAAGTGTTCGGAACAATCTGGATGAGAGAAAATAATCTCACCGAAGAACAACTTCGAACAGGAAATATGCTTAAAATTTTCGGCTTAACGTACGTTTTTTCTTTAATGATTACCGTAATTCTGATGGCAGTGACCATTCATCAAACCGGAGCAGTAGGAATGGTAGGCGGACCACCTTTATTGGATAGCGCAAAACCTTCATTTGCAGCTTTTATGGCAGATTACGGAACGGCTTATCGCACCTTTAAACACGGATCGCTTCACGGATTTATGGCGGGCTTGTTTTTTGCTTTTCCAATAATTGGAATTAATGGTTTGTTCGAAAGAAAATCATGGAAATACATCTTTATTCACGCCGGATTCTGGATCGTTTCTCTTACTTTAATGGGAGGAATTATTTGCGGATTTGCTTAAATAATAAAAACAGAAACCCGTTTGAAATCAAAATCAAACGGGTTTTTCTTAATAATAACTTAAACAAACCAAGTTATTATAAATATTACCTAATTTTGAAGAAATTAGCGCACTCATTTGACTACAACTTATTCTTTCCGGATTTACAACAGCACATCATTACTGCCTTTAGAATGGAATTCGCTGGCTGTAGATAATATTTTTTTGACCAGAGAATATCTTGAAGTGTTAGAAAATTCTTGTCCTGTAAATATGATTTGTCATTTTATTGGAATTTTTAGCGACGACAAACTAGTCGGAATTGCTTTAACTCAATTTTTATTTGCCGAAAAACTGGAATCCTTTGGAGAACGCGATCAGTGTTTAAAAACTTCTGTGCGCAATTTTGCTTTCAAAAACTTTGCTTCACATGTTTTATTTGTTGGCAACAATATGCTTACAGGTCAAAATGCCTTTGCTTTTAATAAAGAAGCCAGCCAGCCAAAACTGATAAAAACATTGCATAAAGCAATTAATCAGCTTAAAAAAGAACTAAAATCAAGTGGAAAAAAAGTTCATATTACAAGTATAAAAGATTTTACTGCAAAAGAAATCGAGCCTTTACAAGCCGAATTTAAAAACAATTATACGTTTTCGACTCAGCCTAATATGGTTTTCGAAATCAATAAAAACTGGAGTTCTGAGCAAGATTATATTGATGCTTTATCCAAGAAATACAGAGATCAATACAAACGCGCCCGCAAAAAAGCCGACGGAATTGTAAAGCAAAAAATGGGTCTGGCTGACATTAAAAAATACGAAGATGTAATTTATGATTTGTATTTTCATGTGGCCAAAAACGCTCCTTTTAATACTTTTTTCTTAGCCCGAAATCACTTTAGTTTCTTTAAAGAAATTATGAAAGATGATTTCTTATTCTACGGGTATTTTCTGGAAGAAAAATTAATAGGTTTCAATACATTGATCAAAAACGGAAATGTAATGGACACTTATTTTTTAGGATATGACGAAACGATTCAGCGCGAAAAAATGCTGTATTTAAATATGTTATACGACATGATTGCGTATTCTATCAATCAGGGTTTCTCTGAGATTGTTTTTGCCAGAACTGCACTTGAGATTAAAAGTTCTGTAGGAGCAAAACCAATAAAAATGTATGGTTTAATTACGCATAGCAATACTTTGATCAATCATAACATTGCGAAATTATTCAATTATCTTGAGCCTAAAACCGATTGGCAGGAACGAAATCCTTTTAAGTAAAATTATAACTTTTTTCAGGAGCTAATCCCGTTATTCGTTTCATAACAATATTTTCGTCTAATTTGTCATTTCGACGAAGGAGAAATCACAAATAAAACTCCGTTCCTAAATTCGCCAATCTTTGTCGAGCTTCTCGTGGAGATTTCTCCTTCGTCGAAATGACAAAAATGCGCGCACTCACTTCAAGTTCTGATCTTTAAAAAAATTAAGGTACTGCAATCTTCATTTGCTTATGCAGAATATGAATTTCCAAATCAGTTTGTGCGCCACAATATTCACCATCAATCTGAAAATTTACCGGATAATCTGTTTTTATTGTTGCTTGGTCTGTCGAAATAATTACAATATCATCTGAATCAATTGGCATATTTCCGGTAATTATTTTACCTATTAATAACAAATCAAGGCTTTTTAAAATCACCAATTCGAACTTTCCGTCGTTCATCGCGCCATTTGGATTAATGATTACGCCTGTTCCGTATTTTTGAGAATTGGCAATTACAATCATTCTTGCGGTATGTTCGACCGTTTCATTATTTGCCGAAATTGTCGCTACAAAAGGTTCTTCGGATTCTTTTAATGCGGAATACGCTTGTAATGCATAACCCCAAAAACCACGTAAATTACTTTCTTCGTAGTTCTTAACCAGGTTTGCATTGACTCCAATATCGCTTAAATGGATACTTTTTTTACCGTTAATACAAATCATATCCATTTCGATATAATGATGCAGAAAGGCAATTTTAAGGTTCTCCTCGATTGTTGCAGGTAAATTCAGATCGACGGACAATCCATTTGCTGAACCTGCAGGCAAAATGCCAATAATTACATCGTATTGCTCCATTGCTTCGGCAACCATTTTTATAGTTCCGTCACCTCCGGCCACAACAATACGTTCCGGTAGATATTGATTATAAAGTTCTTTTATATTTTTCTGATCTTGTTTTCCGGTAGTTTCGTAAACTTCCAAATCAAACTGATTTGTAGTTGCAAACTCTTGAACAGCTTCAATTAAATCTGATTTATCAAGATCTCCCGAAATAGGGTTTACAACAAATATGATATTCTTTTTCAAAATTTTAGTTTTAAAATCAATTAAAATAATTAATTTACATCGTCATCTATAAATATACGCAATTAATGAAACCAATTTTACAATTATATCGAGGTTATGCCAACGAAGAAGAATTAATTGTAATGGGACACGTTTTTAAAAGAACGTATGATTATGATTTTCAGAAGAAAAATTTTAAAAACGCCACTTCGATTATCAATCAATTCAGGATAAAAACGCTTCAGAATTTTGATATTTATTTAAAATGTGGCAATCAGGAAATTCACACCAAAACACTTGATGACGGTTATTTTAAGTTCTGTATTCCCCTGGAAAAAGAAACTCATTTTGGATGGATGGAATATGAAGTAAGTCTTAAATATAAAAATGAAACCATAGTCGAAAATGGCAGTTTCATAAGACCTCACAAAGGAAAACTTGGAATCATATCTGATATTGACGATACTTTTTTGATTTCGCATACTCAGAATTTCTTTAAAAAAATATACATTCTTCTCTTCAAAAATGTAAACGATCGTAAAGTCTTTACGGATGTTGTACCGCATTATCAGGCTTTGAGCTCTGCAGGCAGAAATAATAAAGAAGAGGAAAATGCTTTTTTTTATGTCTCGAGCAGCGAATGGAACTTGTATCGTTTTATTGTCAAATTTGCCAAAATACATAATCTGCCCAGAGCCGTTATTTTACTGAAAGATATTAAAAGAGGCATCACGGATTTTTTCATGAGCGGACGTGGAAATCACGATCACAAATTTGACAAAATAAAACACGTTTTAGAGTTTTATCCTAATCTGAAGTATGTTTTATTAGGTGATGATTCGCAACACGATCCCGTTTTATATGAACGAATTTGCAAAATATTCCCTGTAACAGTTAAAGCAGTTTACATCAGGCAAACCGGAAATCATCAAAAAGAAGCCACCAAAAAAATCATGAAAAACTTAGAGAATCTGGAGGTTTCTGTTTGTTATTATAAACATAGCAGTGAAGCAATTATGCATTCTAAAAGTATTGGACTTATTTAAAGGTTTGTGGATATTGGCACGCGGATGACGCGGATTTTAACTGGTATTTGCAGATTTTTTTATTTTTTGTATTTCTATCTTTTCGAAAAAGACTCGTGCGATAACAAACAAACGTAGCAAACTACGTCATTTTTGTCATCTCGACCGAAGGGAGAGATCACACTAGAAATGCCGCATTCCAAATCGCCAATCTTTATAGAGTTTCGTGTGTGATCTCTCCCTTCGGTCGAGATGACAATATTGGGGTTACTATGCGTTCAACGGATTAAAATCCGTTGCTACAAAATAAATCATTCCTTCGGAATTTATAACGATATCTCGATGAACGAGCGATGACAAACGTTGCGAAAAATTCTAAACTTGAAACTTGAAACAAAAAGAACTTGAAACTCCTTTTTCTAGCCCAGATTGAAGAGGAAAGCCCGGAACTAAAAAAACTAATTTTTCTTGCCAGAAAACAGCGACCAACGGAAGCTCGTTTTATGGCTTAGAAAAATAGTTTTTTTAGTGTCCCGATAGCTATCGGGATGAAACGGAAAGCTGGAAATAGCTCCTAAAAACTAAAAAAACCTTTGTCAAAGTTCGAAACTTTGACAAAGGCCTGTATAAATTGAAAAAGAGACTTTTAAACTATATTAAGCGTTAAAATTATCGATTTCTTCCTGAACGATTTCCCAATCAAGAAGTAATTGATCTAAGTCTTTTTTCTTTTTGTTGTATGCGGTGAAAAATGAAGCGTCTTCGATATGTTTATCATAATTTGACGCTAATAACTTATCGTCATGCTGAATGTCTTTTTCTAATTGCTTGATCTGACTTTCAACTTTACTTAATCGGTTTTGAAGTGCTTTTCCTTTTTTCTGATCTTCGTATGACGTTTTATTATTTTCTTTTGGAGCAGCAGCTTTTTCAACATCTTTTTTCTCGACTTCACGCATGTTTTCAAGATTGCGTTGTTCTAAGAAATAATTTATATCTCCTAAATATTCTTTGATCTTTTGATCTTTGAATTCGTAAACAATATTCGACATTCCCTGCAAGAAATCTCTATCGTGAGAAACTAATAATAGGGTTCCGCCAAATTTTTGAAGTGCCGCTTTCAATACGTTTTTAGATTTAATATCTAAGTGATTCGTAGGCTCATCCATTAGCAAAACGTTGATTGGCTGTAGTAGTAATTTACAAAGTGCCAAACGGTTACGTTCTCCTCCTGAAAGTACTTTTACTTTTTTCTCAACATCGTCTCCGCGGAATAAAAATGATCCTAACATATCACGAACTTTAGAACGGTTGGTGTCCATTGCAGCATCTTCCATTGTTTGAAGAAGTGTGATTTCTCCGTCAAGATATTCAGCCTGATTTTGAGCAAAATATCCTAATTGCACGTTATGTCCTAACTTGATGCTTCCCTGATATTCGAATTCATCAACGATTGCTTTGATGAAAGTCGATTTTCCCTGACCATTTTGTCCCACAAAAGCAATTTTGCTTCCGCGTTCTACCAATAAACTAATGTCTTTTAGAATTGTTTTATCGCCGTATGCTTTAGTTACATTTTCAGCTTCTACAACTACTCTTCCAGGTTCTTTTGAAACCGGAAAAGAGATATTCATTACTGAATTATCATCTTCGTCAACTTCAATTCGTTCTACTTTATCTAATTTTTTAATCAACGATTGCGCCATCGAAGCTTTTGAAGCTTTTGCACGGAATTTCTCGATTAACTTTTCTGTCTCTTCAATTTTCTTCGCCTGATTCTTTTGCGTTGCCAATTGCTTTTCACGGATTTCATGACGCAATTCTAAATATTGAGAATATGGTTTGTTGAAATCGTATGCTTTTCCTAATGAAATTTCGATCGTACGATTCGTAACATTATCAAGGAACATTTTATCGTGCGAAACAATTACGACAACTCCGGGATAACTACGCAAGAAACTCTCTAACCAAATGATACTTTCGATATCTAAGTGATTCGTAGGCTCATCCAGAAGCAATACATCATTTGATTGCAATAATAATTTTGCTAACTCGATACGCATTCTCCAACCTCCTGAAAATGTTTCGGTTTGGTTATTGAATACTTCTCTTTTGAAACCTAATCCCAAAAGAATTTTTTCTGTATCACCTACATAATTGTAACCTCCAAGAAGGTCAAAACGATGTGTATAATCAGATAAATCTTCTATGATTTGGCCATATTCTTCACTTTCATAATCGGTTCTGGTAACCAATTGATGATTGATTTCTTCTAATTTTTTCTCTACAATTTTAATATCTGTAAAAGCTTCATAAGCTTCTTCTAATACTGTTCTTCCGCGTTCAAAATCAATATCCTGACGTAAAAAACCCATTCGGATATCTTTCTCCTGAGAAATAACTCCGGAATCAGGAGCAAAATCTCTTGCCAGCATTTTAAGCATTGTTGATTTTCCAGCACCATTTTTCCCGACAAGTCCAACTCGATCTCCGGCACCTAAACGAAAAGTAACTTCTTCGAATAAATAAGTACCACCAAAAGAAACCGATAAATTGTGTATATTAAGCATGTAATGTTATTTTATAACTAATTGATTGTGTAAATTTACACTCCCAATTTAATGGGGTAATTTAATTTTTTGCAAATGTTAAAAAAAGGATCGAAACTAAATAGTATTTTAACAGGAAGTTGTCCAAAATGCCAAAAAGAAAGCATGTATTCGGACAGAAACCCACTTCATTTGACTAAAGTTCTCAAAATGAACGATCATTGTAGCCATTGCGGATTAAAATATCAAATTGAACCTTCGTTTTTTTATGGTGCAATGTATGTGAGTTACGGTTTAAATGTTGCCGTAGGAATTGCAGCTTTTATTGTTTCGTTTGTGTTTTTTAAAACCTCAATCGAAGAGTCATTTATAACAATCGTTGTTACCTTAATTCTGTTATTTCCGTTTGTTTTGCGACTTTCCAGAAATTTATATATTAATATGTTCGTTTCTTATGATCCTAATGCTGGTCAGGGTTAAGACTTTTTAAATATCTTTTGCGAAAGCGTTTAATATCTATTTCGCGCTCAAAAGGAATTTCATTTTCGATATGATCGTACAAAACTTTTGCCATTGCTGGTCCGAGCATAACTCCTCTTGTTCCTAATCCGTTAAGAATATGTAGCGTTTTAAACTCTTCGTGAGTTCCTATTAGTGGTCTCCTGTCTTTTACGGTAGGACGAACTCCGCCATAATGCTCGACAATTTCGAAATCGCAGTCAATAATTTCGTTTATTCGCTCTATTAATTCTTGTTTTCCTGCTTCGGTAGGTATATCTGTTTTGTCTTCCCAATTGTATGTTGCACCAACTTTAAACAAATCATTGCCAAGCGGTAATATAAAAACACTTGTATTCATAATTACATCCAAATCTAAATCCGGAGCTTTTATCACAAACATTTCTCCTTTGGTACCGTCTAATGGCAAATAATTAAAAAAAGGATTTTTATGCAATCCAAAGCCTTCTGCAAAAATGATATTTCGTGCCTGAATATTTTTATACTGAATTCCATAATCAAAAAACTCAATATAACCGTAATCGAAAGCCTGCTCTAATAATAAATTATTCTGCTTTAAATATTCTCTATAAGTATCTAATAACAGCATTGTATCTACATAACCGGTATGCAATACTTCGCCATAATCGTATGGAGAATCAATTCCTTTATATTTTTTAGTAATAATTTTGGTTGATAAAAAAGGTGCCAAGTTTCTTTTGTCTGAAGCCGAAAACCAATTGTTCTGCTCTTCTATAGAGAAAAATTTTCTTAGAATGGGAAGTTTAAAATTAAACTTGGTTTGTAACTTCTCTTCAATCTCATTGTAAAATTCATTCATTACAACTAATTGTTCCTGTGCATTCCAGACCTCGCTAAAACGCTTTAAAATAACAGGATTATAAAACCCTCCCGCTACTCTTGAAGATACCTGAGACATATTATCTACTACTAAAATAGATTTATTGTTTTTAAGGGCAATTTCTGCAAATGAAATTCCGGCCAATCCAGATCCGATAATTAAATAATCTAACATGTGTAAAAGATAAAATATAAAAAAACTCTTGGTACAAAGGTACTAAGAGTTTTTTGTTTTAATACGGTTTGGATACTTAGTAGTTCCACATATCTTCTTCGAAGTTGCGAATCTTTTCTTTTACTCTTTCCGATTCTAACAACTGATTTTGTGCATTGTTTTTCATATAATCTTTGATCTCACGATCTCCGTACATATTCTCTTCTTTATAAATAATAGAATTAAAACGTCGTGAATTTAAAATCTGATCAAATGAAATTGGTCGTGCCGAATTATTGTCATTAAATGCTGTTGCTTCATTTAGCACTTCCCGGGCATTGGGGAAAAAGACCCAAAATAATTCAATGTAATCCTTCTCGTCGCTGTTCATTGTATAAACATCAGGAGTCACGGGACAAATTCCTAACAAACGATATTTCAAATCACCTTGACGTTTATCAAAATACCAATATCCTTTTATTTTATACTGTGTAACATCAGCGGCAGTTAAATCTTGCTTAAGGATATATTCCGCAGGAACAGTTCTTGTTGCACCAACTGTCTGATCAACATAAGTAACAACTTTCTTTTTACCTGTTCCGGTAACGACTTTTTTCTTGACAACATGTGTTTTATAATCATCCGGATATTGGTTAATTAATTCTCTACCGGCATCTGTCGTATCAATTCGTGATAAAGACCCCTGAATATCCTTTAATGTTTTTTTGGTATTAAAATAACTATCTGAATACACTTCCGTAATCCTGCCTGTTCTCATAGCTTTGGTTAAAACGTCATAAAGTGAACGCCTATCAGAACCAATATTGGCAGTATCTACAGGAAAATAAAAAGGAAAATTGATTTTTTCATTTAAGTCGATGATTTCCCATACCGTTTTCCCCATCAAAACATCTCTGTCATCAATATAACCATAAGCCAATGGCTTATCGTTGTCTGCAATGAGCTGAGCAGCGTTCTTTTGTCCAATTTGGTCAGCAGTTTTTGCATTAAGCAAATTCGATTGTGCATTGGAAGCAAAACTCCCTATAACCAAAACACTAGCGATTAAAAAACTTTTTACTTTCATAATGATATTATTAGAACATAGTAAACGTAAATTTACGTAATTTATTGTTATTTTTCTTACATCATTTAAAAATTCATAAAAACTGCCTAAATCACTAGGATTGCAAACAAAAGAACCACAGCTTATTACACATCAAACATCAGTTTTACTTCAATAAAAGCAAAAAAAAACTCTTACTACACAGGTAGTAAGAGTTTTTATTATAATGTAATTTGGATACTTAGTAGTTCCACATATCTTGTTCGAAGTTACGAATCTTCTCTTTCACTCTTTCAGATTCTAACAACTGATTTTGAGCGTTATCTTTCATGTAATCGCTAATTGCTCTGTCTCCGTACAAGTTTTCTTCTTTGTAGATTTCTGAATTGAAACGTCTAGAGTTTAATATTTGATCAAATGAAATTGGAAGTGCTGAATTATTATCGTTAAAAGCTTTTGCTTCATGCAATACTTCTCTCGCATTAGGGAAGAAAACCCAGAATAACTCAATATAATCCTTTTCGTCACTATTCATAGTGTAAACATCCGGAGTTACAGGACAAATTCCAAGTAAACGATATTTCAATTCACTTTGACGTTTGTCAAAATACCAGTATCCTTTAATTTTATATTGTGTAACGTCTGCTGCAGTAAGATCTTGTTTCAAGATATACTCAGAAGGAACTGTTCTTGTTGCACCAACTGTTTCATCAACATAAGTAACAACTTTCTTTTTACCAGTACCTGTAACTACTTTTTTCTTCACTACGTGAGATTTGTAATCATCTGGGTATTGGTTGATCAATTCTCTACCAGCATCTGTAGTATCAATACGTGATAATGCACCTTCGATGTCTTTCATAGATTTTTTAGTATTGAAATAACTGTCGCTATATACTTCAGTTATTTTACCGTTTTTAACGGCTTTCGTCAAAACGTCATATAATGAACGTCTGTCTGAACCAATATTAGCTGTATCTACCGGAAAATACATTGGAAAGTTGATTTTTTCATTCAAATCAATAATCTCCCAAGTAGTTTTTCCCATCAAGACATCTCTATCATCTACATAACCGTAAGCCAATGGCTTATCATTGTCTGAGATAAGTTGTGCAGGAGTTTTAAGTCCAATTTGAGCAGGTGTTTTTGCATTAAGCAAATTAGATTGCGCGTTAGAAGCAAAACCTCCAGCGATAGAAACAATAGCTATTAAAAAATTTCTTACTTTCATCATGATATCATTATGAGATATTGAGCGTAGTTTTACCTACTATATTATTGTATTTCGTAAATTACCGGTGCAGTTCTTGGTAATAAATAACTACCAGCTCCAACAAGTTTAGTTTTAATTTCAGAAATAGTAACCTGATCTCCTTTACCTGCTCTTGAAAGAACTTGTTTACATTGTGCACTTAATTTGTTACCAGTAACAACAACTGTAGGTTGTCCGGCAATTTTCAAGTTAAATCCAACAACATCTAAACCAACTTCAAAATCAAAATCAAGTAATTTAGCACCAATCGTAGCAATTTCTAAGTTAGATCTAGGCCCTTTTACAACACCCATTTCACCTCTAATTGTTCCTGTTGGCCCAGGAATACCTTTAATTCTAAATGTTTTCTTATCTGTTACTTTATCTCCGTTTGGCAATGTACCAGTTACAGAAATAGTAGCTTCAGTACCAGCACCCGGGTTCATGTTATATTTTCCTGCTTTTCCAGCTGAAGATAATCCAGGAGCGCTAGCAACAACTTTGTTATCAGCAACACCAGCGAATGATACAGAGATTGGGTTAACAACACCTCTATAAACTACATTCATTTTGTCTGCAGAAATTGTAGCAGAGTTTGGTCTTGGTACAACAACGTAAGTTCCATTAAAAGGAAGATTAATTGGCTTACCATTTTCCATGAAATTGAAAGAACCTCCAATTTTTTGTTCTCCAACTCCACCAGCTGTCATTTCTAACACAGCTTGACCATTAACTAATTTACCTGGTCCTTTAAAACCACTAAATTGAGCATTTGGATCGTATTTTCCTAAAACTACTTTACCAGTAACTTTTTCTCCTTGGAAATAAGCATTTTTATCTAAAACAACAATAGCTTGAAATTTACTGTAAGATGCTTCATCTACAGCCGCTTTTCCTAGAGCATTACTGTAAACATCAGATTCAGTTTTTTGAACGTCATTTTGCCAAGCTGTAAGTTTAGCTAATGAAGCAACTGCAGGAAAACCTTTAAAGTGGTAAGCTAAATACTTATCTTTTAAACCTTCTTTGTTTTTTACATCTGAAACATCAAATTTCTTTTCAACTTCAGCTATAATAGCAGCGTATTTATTATTTTTATCTGTCAAAGCAGCTTTCATGTCCGCTTTATACTTTTCAATTTTAGAAATAACTTCATTTCCTTTAGCAGTATATCCTTCTCCTGTAAACCAGTTGTCGATATTATCACCTTTGTCCATAGACTCATAAGGTAATTTTCCTGTTTCTTTATCAGTTTCAAATCCGTGTAAAACGTCTCCTTTTAAAGAACCAATGTACGCATAAAATTCTTTCGAAATTGTTTCAACTTTATGAGCTGTAACTGCTGCTGTAGCGAATTCTCCTTTTGACTCAGAAGCTTTTAAGTCTAATGAAGATAACATTTTAGCATTATTTGCAACCGAAGCATTATTAGCGCTTTCAAATTTTTCATTCATTAAGCCAAAAGCAGATAAAACTTCTTTTGACATATTCATTGCTAACATTGCGATGAAAACCAGATACATCAGGTTAATCATCTTCTGTCTAGGGGTTAATTTTCCTCCTGCCATTTTTTTCTAATTAGTTCTTATTAATAATTTTAATATAATAGTTAAAAACTAATTATCCTTTGTTACTCATTGCAGAAAGCATACCACCGTAAACACTGTTCAAAGAAGCAATGTTTGCAGTCATTGATTGCATTTGTTCTTTTAATTTAGAAGCATTTTCAGCGATTTCGCTGTTTGCTTGTGCATTTCTTGAAGCACTTTCTAATTGTACTTTGTATAAGCTGTTTAATGATTCCATTTGTGCAGCAGCCATAGACATTTCTTCAGCATATTTCTTTTGTCCTGCGATAGAATCTACAGTTGGAGAAATTGCTTTTGCAGCTCCTTCGAAATTTTTGATAGAGTTTCCTAAACTTGACATTAATTCACCGTCAATTTTAGCTTCTTTCAACATAGTGTCTAATTTTTGAGACAACAATCCTTGAGCATCAGATGGAGTTTCAACTTTGTCAGCTTTTTTTCTAGCTTGACCATTAGCCAATTCTGGGTAAACAAGAGTCCAGTCTAACTCGTCGTCTACTGGTTCGAAAGCAGAAAGAGCAAAGATTAACGCCTCAGTTACTAATCCAACTGAAAGCATCAATGTACCTGTTAACGGTCCAATTTCAAAGTGAGTAATTTTGAATAATGCTCCAATAATTACTACTGCCGCTCCCATACCATAAGCGAAATTCATTGCTTTTTTACTTAATAATGCCATAATACTTTTTTTTAGGTTTTAATTTTAAATAGATTCGATTTGGTTATTGATTATAATTATAATTTACTTTTCTTTTTTCCGCTTCCAGTTGTTTGAGTTCCCATGTAATCTTGTACAGTTCTGAAACCAATATAACTTCTTGCAGAATCAGCATATTCGTGATCACGAGTACTTACCTGTAGGAAGTACGCAACATCTTTCCAAGATCCTCCACGAACAACTTTTCTTTGATTGTTTCCATCAATTACGTTAGGGTTCATTGTAGAAACGTATTCGTATGCATTTGGATTGTAAGCTGAATCTGTCCACTCTGAAACGTTTCCTGCCATGTTATATAATCCGTAACCGTTTGGCTCATAAGATTTAGCCTCAACAGTATATAAAGCCTCATCAGCTGCATAATCTCCTCTGTTAGGTTTGAAGTTTGCTAAGAAACAACCTCTGTCACTTTTAGTGTAAGGACCTCCCCATGGGTAAGTTGCAGACTCCAGACCACCTCTTGCAGCATACTCCCATTCTGCTTCAGTTGGTAATCTGAAAGCATTTACTAAATCACGTCCTTTTTTCTTAGATTTGATATAGCTGTTTTTATTTAAGGTTCTCCAAGCACAGAATGCTTTAGCTTGTTTCCAAGTCACACCAACTACAGGATAGTCTCCGTAAGCTTTATGCCAGAAATAATCGTTATGCATTGGCTCATTATATGAGTAAGCGAAATCTTTAATCCAAACTGTTGTATCTGGATAAACACTAACTTGTTCTGTTTTAACGAAGTCTTTTCTTTTTCCTACTTTAGCTTTTGCAGCAGCCTGAATATCCATCCAAGAATAACGGAATTTCAATTTATTTACATCAATTGTTCTTAAACCATTATATGATTCTTCAATTGGCAAATACATAGAGTCCATTACCTCAGTATAATACTCATCCGGGTAAGCTTTAGTATCTTTAATTAACTTCACTTTTTTGTTTAATTTTCTACCAGCATACGGATCATCTTTTGTCCCTACACTATAGTAGTTATCATACATATATTTATCATAAGCCGTCATTTTGTCCGGCTCAGAATCATTAAATGCATAATCTGCGATACTACCGCCTTTTTTACCTTTAGCATCACCTGAAGCTTTTTGCCCGGTTTCATCAGCTAAAATAGCCAAACGAACTCTCATTGTAGAGTCTTTTACCCACTCCACAAACTGACGATATTCGCTATTTGTAATTTCGGTTTCATCCATATAAAACGAACGAACAGTTACTGTTTTAGTCGGAGCATCCTCCACATTCGCTAAATCAGCATCAGCCTTACCCATTATAAAAGATCCACCTGGAACCAAAGTCATTCCATAAGGTTTTTCAGGATGCCATTTCCCTCCTGTAACACCAACCAATTCTCCTTTGTCTCCTGACTTACCACAGCCAATTACCAGTGTTAACATTGCTGCAAATGCAATAAACTTCTTCATATAAATTTGGATTATCTATTCATTATTATAAGTTCGTAAACGTATTTATTATTTATCTAAAAAACAATACTAGTTGCGAAATTTATTTTACCGTTCAAAAATAATGTTAAATAAAATAAAAAAAAAATATTTCCTCGACAAACTGACTTAAAAAATCGACGTAAAACGTTAAATTTTATATTTTGTAAACCTTGCCTTACTAATAATTCTTAATGATTTTTTTACATTACATAAACTGCAAAATTTATTGTAAAGCTTTACTTCATAAAGCATTTTTTCTTTGTGCTTTCCACCATCTCTCAGGCAATTCTTGGTTGCAAGCCGAGAGATATTCGTCGTAGGAACACGGTAATAACGTATTTCTTTTTAATTTATTGTGACCGTTAGATTCGTAAGGAATTTCTATCCACCAACGTTCTGTTTTATCACTTTTATAAAAAATTAATTCTTCTTCTTCAAGCGGAACAATATATTTTAAATAGTTCGTTCTGCTACCAAACGGATACTCTTTTGATCGGTAATGATATCCTTCTATAAAATACCAAACAATCTGTGCAATTATTCCAGCTTCCTGCGCTGTGCTATTATGATTAAACACTCCAAAAGAGGAAACTTTATCACTAATTCCAGCATATCTCGCCAAAGAACAAATCTCTTTTCCATTGAAACCATTTGGCTCAAAATAAACATTATTCCCTGAAGCAGAAGACTTTACCGAATTCAAATCAATACTAACTAAATCAGCATCTCTAAAAACGGGTTCTGCTAAAGCTATCTTATTTGAAATTTCACCTAAACGATAAGCATCAAAAAATAATTTTTCGATCAAATCAATTTCTTCCTGCGAGTTGTAATACGTCTGATATCCTATATTACAATAATTAAAGAGATTATTAGGCTCATCTATAATGATTTTAGTCAAAAAAGAATTTGCCGAAACAGTTTCATTTTCTTTTCCGAAATCAAATTTATTATCTACAGAAACCATGTTTACCATTTGCTCTAAATCGTCATAAGCACGATACATTGCATAGGTCAAATCCTGGGAACCTCCTAGGACTATAGGAATCACTTTATTCTTAATTAATGTAGAAGTTACTTTTTTTACTGCAAAATAAGTGTCCTCTACAGAATCTCCGGCAAGTATATCTCCAAGGTCTGCAATCGACGCATCCCAATTACCAGGAAACATACTGTAAATCTTTTTACGAACTGCCGTAAGATCTACGTTATTAATCATATCACTGCTGCGACGGTCTTCTAAAACACCAACAATAGCAATGCTTATTCTGCTAATATCAGGAAATTGATCTTGGGTATGCAAAACTATTTTGCTTCCCAATTCTTGTGAAGACAACGAACTAATGAATTTTAAAACTCCTTCGTTAACTGGTTCTAGAAAATCAAATTCCATTTTTTATTTCTTTTTTGCAGCTGCTTTTTTAGCTGGAGCTTTTTTGGTTGTTGTTGCTTTTTTTGCTGGTGTTTTCTTTGCCGGTGTTTTTTTGGCAATCATTTCCTGAACTTCTTCTAATGTCAATTTTGTCGCATCAACATCTTTGCTTAATTCAATTTTGATTTTACCTTTTGTAATAACCGAGCGTCCCCAACGCGCTTTTTCAACCAAAATCCCTTCGTCTTCCCAATTATGAAGTACTTTATCTATATTTTTTTGTAATTTATCTTCAATCAGTTCTTCAACATCTTGTTGTGATAAATTATCAAAATTGTATTTTTTACTTACGTTAACAAAAAGACCATTCCATTTGATGAATGGACCAAAACGTCCCACACCTTTCTGAACTCCTTCGCCTCTGTAAACAGCAATTGGCGCATCAGCAATAGCTTTTTCGTCAATTAATTCCTGCGCTCTTTCTTTAGAAAGACTTAATGGATCTTCTCCTTTTGGCAAAGAAATGAACACGCTTCCGTGACGTACATAAGGTCCATAACGGCCATTACTAACTTCTACTTCTTCTCCTTTATATTCTCCTAAGTTTTTAGGCAATAAAAATAAATTTAAAGCTTCTTCAAGTGTAATGTTTCCGATATTTTGATCAGACATTAAACTGGCAAACTTTTTATCTTCATCATCAGCTTCTCCAATTTGAGCCATTGGTCCAAATTTTCCTAAACGAACAGAAACTTGTCTTCCGTCAGCATCTTTACCAAGAATTCTTTCTCCACTTTCACGTTCTGCATTTGCTTCAACCTCTTTTACATTTGGATGAAATTTATTGTAGAACTCTTGCATCATGATTGCCCAGTCAATATTTCCTTCGGCAATCTCATCGAAATCCTGCTCTACTTTTGCAGTAAAATTATAATCCAGAATATTTCCGAAGTTCTTCACTAAGAAATCTGTTACAATTGTACCGATATCTGTTGGAACTAATTTTCCTTTATCTGAACCTGTATTTTCTTTTAGCAACTTCTCACCTACTTTATTGGCTTGCAAAGTAAGTTGAGTATAATTACGTTCCTGACCTTCAAGAGTTCCTTTTTCAACATAATTTCTGTTGATGATAGTCGAAATAGTTGGTGCGTACGTAGACGGACGTCCAATTCCTAGTTCTTCTAATTTCTTAACCAACGAAGCTTCTGTATATCTTGCTGGTGGTCTTGAATATCTTTCGGTTGCTGTAATATAGTTGTTAACTAATTTTTCGTTTACTTTTAATGCAGGCAACATTCCTTCTTGTTCTTCTTCATCGTCATCATGACCTTCTAAATATACTTTTAGAAATCCTTCAAAAAGTAAAACTTCACCCGAAGCTGTAAAAATTTCACTGTGATTATTCGCTTCAATTTTTACGTTTGTTCTTTCTAATTGTGCATCACTCATTTGAGATGCCAATGTTCTTTTCCAGATCAAATCATACAAACGCGCCTGGTCACGATCAATATTTACCGTATGACGAGACATATCTGTAGGACGAATTGCTTCGTGCGCCTCTTGAGCTCCCTTGCTTTTGTTAGCAAAAGTTCGAGGTTTCGAAAATTCTTTTCCGTATGATTTTATGATTTCAGCTTCTGCAGCGCTCATTGCTTCAGCAGAAAGATTCACACTATCCGTTCTCATATAAGTAATAAGTCCGGCTTCGTACAAACGCTGCGCAAGCTGCATTGTGATTCCAACTGGCAAATACAATTTTCTGGCTGCTTCTTGTTGCAAAGTAGAAGTTGTAAATGGTGCTGTTGGTGATTTTTTGGTAGGTTTAGTTTCTAAATCTGCTACCTTATATTGTGATCCGATGTTTTGATTTAAAAAATCTTCGGCTTCTTTTTTTGTATTGAAATTCTTTGGCAATTTGGCTTTGAAAGTTTTTCCTGCCTCATTTACAAATTCTGCTACGATAGAATAACTCGCAACTGCATTAAAGTTTTGAATTTCGCGTTCTCTCTCAACAATTAAACGAACTGAAACTGACTGAACACGTCCGGCAGAAAGTCCGCCTTTGATTTTTCTCCATAAAACAGGAGACAATTCATAACCTACTAAACGATCTAAAACACGACGCGCTTGTTGTGCGTTTACTAAATTATAATCTATTTCTCTTGGATTCTCGATTGCTTTAAGAATCGCTGTCTTTGTAATTTCGTGAAAAACAATTCGCTTTGTTTTTTTAGTATCTAGTTTTAATTCTTCCGCCAAGTGCCATGATATAGCCTCACCCTCGCGGTCCTCATCGCTTGCTAGCCAAACCATTTCGGCATTCTTAGATAGTGTTTTCAGTTTACTTACTAAAGCTTTTTTGTCTGGAGAAACTTCGTACTTAGGTTTAAATCCATTTTCTACATCTACGCCTATTTCCTTTGATGGTAAATCTGCTATATGTCCGTAACTTGACTCTACCTGAAAATCACTTCCTAGAAATTTCTCTATCGTTTTCGCCTTTGCAGGTGACTCCACTATTACTAAATTCTTTGCCATTGCTCTATTTTTCTGCAACAAAAGTATCTATTTTTTTTAAATATCAGCCTTGTGAATTCATTTTTGAGTTATTTTAATATTATGTTTCTTTAAATTACAGATTTATCTGTATTCCCACCTATTATATATATAGGTACAATTTTTATGGGTTTATGACCGAGAAATGTTCTTTTTTTATCCTAAACCCCTAGCCCGGATTATAGTGGAAAGCCCGGAATAAAAAATGCAAAAGTTTCTTGTTTTGAAAAAGCGACCAACGGAAGCTCTTTTTAAAACATCAGAAACTTTGCGTTTTTTATGAGGACTTGTAGCGAAAAGCCGGAAATAGCTACAAATTATTTTAGATTTTAGATTGTTGATTTTAGATTAATCCACTTTATCTATATTTTTTCTAATTTAACTTATTTGCGTAGTTATTATTAAAATCTAAAATCAGCAATCGTTAATCAATAATCTAAAATCAACAATCTAAAATCTAAAATTTCTTTTCTGCCATCTTGTCACATTGGCCTCATTTACGTTATCTTTGCACTTTGAAATTATACAATGGAAAAGATTATTGAGGAAAGCAAACAGGGCGAAAGTCTTGTTCTAGAGAATAAACCTGAGAATACTAAAAAACTTTTTATAGAAAGTTACGGTTGTGCGATGAATTTTTCGGACAGTGAAGTCGTAGCTTCCATCTTATCAATAAACGGATATAATACTACTCAAACTCTTGAAGATGCGGATTTAGTTTTGGTAAATACTTGCTCGATTCGAGATAAGGCGGAGCAAACTATTCGTAAACGTCTGGAGAAATATAATGCAGTAAAACGTATTAACCCAAAGATGAAAGTGGGCGTTTTGGGCTGTATGGCCGAGCGTTTGAAAAGCCAATTTCTCGAAGAAGAAAAAATAGTAGATCTTGTTGTTGGTCCTGATGCATACAAAGATTTACCAAATTTATTAGCGGAAGTTGAGGAAGGTCGCGATGCTATTAATGTAATTTTATCAAAAGAGGAAACTTACGGAGATATTTCGCCTGTTCGTTTAATGAGCAACGGAATTACGGCGCTGGTTTCGATCACTCGTGGTTGCGATAATATGTGTACTTTTTGCGTTGTACCTTTTACTCGCGGTCGTGAGCGTAGTCGTGAACCTCAAAGTATTATGAAGGAAATTCAGGATTTATGGGATAAAGGCTTTAAGGAAATTACACTTTTAGGACAAAACGTTGATAGTTACCTTTGGTACGGTGGCGGTTTGAAAAAAGATTTCGTAAATGCTACTGAAATGCAAAAAGCAACAGCGGTTGATTTTGATCAATTGCTTGAAATGGTTGCTGTTGGTTTCCCAAAAATGCGTATTAGATTTTCGACTTCTAATCCGCAGGATATGCACGAAAGCATCTTGCATGTTATTGCAAAATATCCAAATATCTGTAAACATATTCACTTGCCGGTTCAGTCTGGAAGTGACCGTATTCTAAAAGAAATGAATCGTTTGCATACTCGCGAAGAATATATGACTTTGATTGATAAGATTAAAGCTATTATTCCGAATGCTTCGATTTCGCAAGATATGATTGCCGGTTTCCCAACAGAAACTGAGCAAGACCACCAAGATACAATGAGCTTAATGGAATACGTGAAATATAATTTTGGTTATATGTATTCGTATTCTGAGCGCCCGGGAACTCTCGCAGGAAGAAAAATGGAAGATGATGTTCCGGAAGAAACGAAAGCGAGAAGATTACAGGAAATTGTCGATTTGCAACAAAAACACGCTTGGTTCCGCAGTGAGGAATTCGTGGGACAAATTGTTGAAGTTTTAGTCGAAAAAGTATCTAAAAAATCAACGGAAGAATTCTCAGGAAGAAACTCTCAAAGTATTACGGTAGTTTTCCCTAAAGAGAATTATAAAATTGGAGATTTTGTAAATGTAAAAATCACTAGTTGCACTTCTGGAACCTTAAAAGGTGAAGCGGTTGGGCTAAGCGCAATGAATTAAAGTTTTTTTTGCCACGAATTTCACTAATTTGAACGAATTTTCTTTCTATTTGTTTATGAATCGATAAATTTGCTTTTAAAAAAGGAATTATGGAATTATATCGAAAAGAGGAATATTATAAAATTGTAGGTATTTGTATGGAAATCCATAGAATTCTTGGTGGTGGACTTCTTGAAATTGTTTACAAAGATGCATTGGAATATGAATTCAAAAAACATAATATTCCATTTGAACGTGAAAAAAAATATGATATTCAATACAAAGACATAGTTTTAGCACATAAATTCTATGCTGATTTTGTTATTTACGATGAAATTATTTTAGAAATAAAAGCATCTAAAGAAATTATAGATGAGCATACAGCTCAAACAATTAATTATTTAAGACTAGCTAATAGTGATTTGGGAATTATTATTAACTTTAATAAAAAGTCACTACAACATAAAAGAGTTATTCATTAGCCCGATTTAAAAAATTTGTGAAAATTTGTGTAATTCGTGGCAAAAGATATAAAACATAAATGGAAACAGTTCAAGCAATAAAACAGCGATTTGAAATTATTGGAAATGATCCGAAATTGAATCGCGCTATCGAAAAAGCCATTCAGGTTGCTCCTACTGATATTTCGGTAATGGTAACTGGAGAAAGTGGTGTTGGTAAAGAAAATATTCCAAGAATAATCCATTCGCTTTCGCACAGAAAGCATGGTAAATATATTGCTGTAAACTGTGGTGCAATTCCGGAAGGAACGATTGACAGTGAACTTTTTGGTCACGAAAAAGGGGCTTTTACAGGCGCAACAAGTACGCGTGAAGGTTATTTTGAAGTAGCCGATGGCGGAACTATTTTCCTTGACGAAGTTGGTGAATTACCATTAACTACTCAAGTAAGATTACTTCGTGTTCTTGAAAATGGTGAGTTTATAAAAGTAGGTTCATCTCAGGTTCAGAAAACAAATGTTAGAATCGTTGCGGCAACAAACGTGAATTTATTCAATGCTATTGAAAAAGGAAAGTTTCGTGAGGATTTGTATTATCGTTTGACGACTGTTGAAATTACTTTACCGCCTTTACGCGAAAGAAACGAAGACATTCACTTATTATTCAGAAAATTTGTTGCCGATTTTGCGCATAAATACAAAATGCCTCCGTTGAAATTAGACGATGATGCCGTTCAGCTTTTGCAAAAATTCAGGTGGAATGGTAACATTCGTCAGTTGCGAAATGTAGCTGAACAAATTTCAGTTCTGGAAACTAATCGTGATATTTCATTGGCTACTTTACAATCTTATCTTCCTAGTAATGAAGGAAGCAATTTGCCTTCTGTAATTAGTGACAAGAAAAAAGACAGCGATTTTAGCACTGAAAGAGATATTTTGTACAAAGTGCTTTTTGATATGAAAAGTGATCTGAATGATTTAAAGAAACTCACTTTGGAATTGATGAAAAACGGAACATCAAAAGTGCAGGATATAAATCCGAATCTGATTCAGAAGATATATGGTTCTCAGGAAAATGAAAGCGAAATAGATTTTGAAGAAGAACCAAGAACTGCTGTAATGACACCAACAGCACGTGAAGAAAATTATCAAATGCAGGATGACAACTATTTGTTCGCCGAAACAATTGAGGAAGAAGAAGTTTTGCGTTTAGAACAAAAAGAAATCGAAATGATCAAAAAATCATTAGAGAAAAATAAAGGTAAACGAAAAGCTGCTGCAGATGAATTAGGCATTTCTGAACGAACTTTATATAGAAAAATTAAACAATTTGATTTGTAGTTTTGTCACAAAGACACCAAATGTTTTAGACGAAAATGAATATCTTTGAACTCTTAAAGTAAAAAATGAAAAACTTAAAATATCTTCTAATTCTATTAATAGCAACAACTTTTAGCGGTTGCAACGTTTATAATTTTACAGGAACAGGAAAAATTGACGCCAAAACTTTTCAGGTTAACTTTTTTCAAAATAATGCTGATTTAGTTGAGCCTGGAATCGACAGACAATTTACGCTTGCTCTTCAGGATTTAATCATGGGGCAAACGAACTTAAACTTAGTTAGTAATGGCGGAGATTTAGTTTATGAAGGAGAAATTGTAGATTACAGAACTACTCCTATGACGGCAACCGCTGTGACATCAGGTGGTGATGTAGGGGCAGCACAAAACCGTTTGACGATTCGTGTGCAAGTTAGGTTTACTAATAAAAAGAAAGAGACTGATGATTTTGAAAAGTCATTTGAATTTTACTATGACTTTCCGGGATCAGGTCTTCCAACGGGGGCTATTTTGAACGAAGCCCTCAAAACTATTTTTGAAAGAATTACTCAGGATATTTTTAATGAGTCACTTGCAAAATGGTAATTTTTTTTGTTTAATTGGTTAATCGTGTAACCATTAAATCGATTAAACAAATTTCCGACTAAACAGATAAACAATAAAAACGATTAAACAATAAATAATGAACGTAACTGATTATACTTACTTAATGAACAAACCCGATGCTATTACTGAAAAGCAAACGGATGCATTAGGAAGTGTCTTGAATGAATTTCCGTATTTTCAAAGTGCACGCGCATTGCGATTAAAAGGACTTTATGATCAAAACAGCTTTAAGTATAATTATGCTTTAAAAGTTACTGCGGCTCATACTTGTGATCGTTCGGTTTTGTTTGATTTTATAACATCAGAAACATTTACTTCTATCCAAAGCGAATATTACGATCAAAAGCTGAAACATCTTTTGAATATTACTGTTTTTGACAGTGAAATAATTTCGACGGAACAAAGTAAAAAAGTCCCAGAAGTACGAATTGATCCAATTGAAAAATCAATTTTAAATTCTATTAAAGAAGCTACATCTGTTACTTTTGAAAAACCTGTAATCATTGAGGAACCAACTTTAGATTCTTTTAAAGAAGTAACAATAACTTTTGAAGAACCTACAAAAATAGAGCAACCTAAAATTGAAACCATTAGTGAGCAAGCAATTTTAGATTCTTTTAAAGAAGTTTCAACCCTAACTTTTGAAAAAGCTATAAAAGCAGAAGAACCTAAAATTGAGCTGATTGATGAGCAAGCAATTCTAGATTCTTTTAAAGAGGTTACAAAAATAACATTTGAAGAACCTGTAAAAACAGAGGGACCTATAATTGAAGCAATTAGTGAGCAAGCAATTTTAGATTCTTTTAAAGAAGTTACAACAGAATCTTTTGAAGAAACTGCACAAATTGAAGAACCTAAAATTGATGCTATAATTGAGCAACCTCTTTTAACTTCTGATAAAGAAGAAGCAGTTGCAACTTTTGACGAAACTGAAAAAATTGAGGAACAAAAAGTTGATGCTATAAAAGTTGATGCTATAATTGAGCAACCTATTTTAACTTCTGATAAAGAAGAAACAATTGCAACTTTTGAAGAGCCTGTAAAAATCGAGGAACAAAAAGTTGATTCTATAGTTGACCAGCCTGTTTTAACTTCTGATATAGAAGAAACAAACATAACTTTTGAAGAACCTGCAAAAATCGAGGAACAAAAAGTTGATTCTATTATTGAACAGCCTGTTAAAATAGCAACTTCGACATTTTTTGACGAAACAGTTGATGATGAAATTCCAGAAGTACAAATTGATTCAATTGAAAAATCAATTTTAAATTCAAGCGAAGAAACTTCAACAACAATTTTTGAGAAAACTTTAGAAATTGAAGAACCAAAAGAAATTGAAATTCTGGAAACTGTAAAAAATGCAGAAGAAAATCTGGAAATAGGAAAACCTTTGGATTTTTCGGTTAATGAGAAACACTCTTTTCAGGAATGGCTGCAATTAGCCAAAACTGAGCCTATTGACAGAACAGACGAAACTCAGGAAAAAGAAACTCCGCAAGAAGAAGAAAAAAAAACGGAAGAAGTAACTGAAATAAAAGTTGAAGAAGAAGAACTAGAAGAAGAGAAGAAAAAAAAAGCTGAAATAATCGATAAATTCATTGAAACAAACCCGAAAATTTCACCTATAAAACAAACTGCAATCACTCCAGCGGTACAATTCAACATAAATCAAGAGGATAATTCATATCTAATGACAGAGACTTTGGCACGAGTTTATCTGGAACAAAAAAAATATACAAAAGCAATACAAGCATATGAAATATTAATTTTGAAATATCCAGAAAAAATTAGTTTCTTTGCAGACCGTATTTCGGATATAAAGATTTTACAACAAAATAACAATAATAATTAAGCAATGAGCACATTTTCAATTTTTTTAGTTTTAATCACAATAGTTTGTTTTCTATTGATCGTAGTAATCATGGTTCAAAACCCTAAAGGAGGCGGATTATCGTCTACTATCAGCGGAACTCAAATGTTAGGTGGAGTACAAAAAACAACAGACTTTTTAGATAAAAGTACTTGGACACTAGCAACTATTTTGATTGCTTTAATTTTGCTTTCAAGCTTAAGCTTTACAGGATCATTAAGCGATACTGATTCTAAAATTATCGAAAAAACGGAAGCTCCTGCTAATACACCAGCTGCTCCGACTCAACAAACTCCTGCTCCGGCAGCTCCTGCAGCAAAATAATAATTTTGATATAGATATAAAATGCCAGCCTGTCAAAGCTGGCATTTTTTTTAAGAAATAATGTCAGTTTTTAGAGCATGGCACAATTTCTGAAATCCAATAGAACATATAAAACGTATAACTTATAATAAATATAAAAGATAAAATCATGGCCTTAAACATTAAACCGCTTTCAGATCGCGTACTTATTGAGCCTGTTGCAGCTGAAACTAAAACTGCCTCAGGTATTTTTATTCCCGATACTGCCAAAGAAAAACCACAAAAAGGAACTGTTGTAGCTGTTGGTAATGGATCTAAAGATCACACTATGACCGTAAAAGTTGGCGATACTGTACTTTATGGTAAATATGCAGGAACAGAATTAAAACTTGAAGGAACTGATTATTTGATTATGCGCGAAGATGATATCTTAGCGATAATCTAAAATTGCTGTAAGTATTAAGTTCTAAGTATAAAACCTCAGTAACTTGAAACAAACCAAACATTAAACAAAATTAACTCAGCAGTAGAAAAGGCTTAAAGCCTAAAGCCTACTGCCTAAAGCAAAAAAAATGGCAAAAGATATAAAATTTGATATTGAAGCACGTGACGGATTAAAACGTGGTGTTGATGCATTAGCAAATGCTGTAAAAGTAACTCTTGGACCAAAAGGTCGTAATGTAATTATTGGAAAATCATTTGGTGGACCAACTGTTACTAAAGATGGTGTTTCTGTTGCAAAAGAAATCGAATTAAAAGACCCATTAGAAAATATGGGCGCGCAAATGGTTAAAGAAGTTGCTTCTAAAACCAATGATTTAGCGGGTGACGGAACTACAACTGCTACAGTTTTAGCTCAGGCAATCGTAAAAGAAGGTCTTAAAAACGTTGCTGCAGGTGCAAATCCAATGGACTTGAAACGTGGTATCGATAAAGCTGTTGAAGCTATCGTTGCTGACCTTGCAAAACAAGCTAAAGTTGTTGGAAGTGATTCTGATAAAATCAAACAAATTGCTTCTATCTCTGCAAATAATGACGAAGTTATTGGTGAATTAATTGCAACTGCTTTCGCTAAAGTAGGAAAAGAAGGTGTTATTACTGTTGAAGAAGCTAAAGGAACTGACACTTTTGTGGATGTTGTTGAAGGTATGCAGTTTGACAGAGGATATCTTTCTCCTTACTTCGTAACAAACCCAGAGAAAATGGAAGTTGAATTAGACTCTCCATACATCTTATTATACGACAAAAAAGTTTCTTCTTTAAAAGAATTACTTCCAGTTTTAGAGCCAGTTGCTCAATCAGGAAAACCATTATTGATTATTGCTGAAGATGTTGACGGAGAAGCACTTTCTACATTAGTAGTAAACAAATTAAGAGGTGCTCTTAAAATTGCTGCTGTAAAAGCTCCTGGTTTTGGAGACAGAAGAAAAGCAATGTTAGAAGATATCGCAATCTTAACTGGTGGAACTGTAATTTCTGAAGAAAGAGGTTATACTCTTGAAAATACAACTATCGAAATGTTAGGAACTGCAAAAAGAGTTTCTATCGATAAAGACAACACAACTATTGTAAGTGGTGCTGGTGAAGCTGATATTATCAAAAACAGAGTTAACCAAATTAAAGGTCAGATGGAAACTACTACATCTGATTATGATAAAGAAAAATTGCAAGAACGTTTGGCTAAATTAGCTGGTGGTGTTGCTGTTCTTTATGTTGGTGCAGCTTCTGAGGTTGAAATGAAAGAGAAAAAAGACAGAGTTGATGATGCTTTACACGCAACTCGTGCTGCTGTTGAAGAAGGAATTGTTGCTGGTGGTGGTGTTGCTTTATTAAGAGCAAAAGCTGCATTAGCAGCAATTAAAGCTGACAACGCTGATGAAGCAACAGGAATTCAGATTGTATCTCGCGCCGTTGAATCTCCATTAAGAACTATTGTTGAAAATGCTGGACTTGAAGGTTCTGTAGTTGTAGCAAAAGTTGCTGAAGGTTCTGGTGATTTTGGATATAATGCTAAAACTGACGAATATGTAGATATGCTTAAAGCTGGAATTATTGATCCTAAAAAAGTAACTCGTGTTGCATTGGAAAATGCTGCGTCTGTTGCCGGAATGATCTTAACTACAGAATGTGCATTAATTGATATTAAAGAAGAAAGCGCTGGCGGAATGCCAATGGGTGGCGGTATGCCAGGAATGATGTAATCATTCTTAACTTCTTAAAAATTGAAACGCCGGATATTTTATCTGGCGTTTTTTTTTGCCACAGATTTTAAAGATTAAAAAAGATTTTTTTTTCGCCACGAATTCCACGAATTTTCACGAATTATTTTCCTATCGATACTGCTAAAAAAATTAGTGCAGATTCGTGAATTCGTGGCAAATCCTTTTATTTTATAATTGTTTAACATTCTGTTTTTCATTAAAATTCCTGTTATTGATACCTTTGTAATTCAATTAAAATTGCAAAATGAGAAAATTTACAACTCAGGTATTACTTTTTACATTCTTACTTCTTACCGCTTTTTCCTATTCTCAAACTAATAAAGATACTTATGTTGTTTTAGTTTCTATGGATGGATTTCGTTGGGATTATGCGAAACATTTCAAACTTCAGAATCTTGATAAAATAGCAAAAGAAGGTGTTCATGCCAAATCTATGCGCCCTTCTTATCCAAGTAAAACTTTCCCGAATCATTATTCTATTGTAACGGGACTTTATCCGGATCATCACGGTATCATCAACAATGTTTTTTATGACTCTGCTTTAAACGAATCTTTTTCATTGTCTACAAATGCCAAAAATGATTCTCGTTTTTACGGCGGAAATCCTATTTGGAATGTTGCCGAACAACAAGGTGTAAAATCAGCTTCTTTCTTTTGGCCAGGATCAGATACAGACAAAAAAAGACCGAGTATTTACAAAAACTATGATGATAAAATTCCTTTCGAAACCAGAATTGATACCGTTATAAAATGGCTTCAGCTTCCTGAAAAACAACGTCCTCATTTAATTACTTTATACTTTGATGAACCGGATCATACCGGACATTCTTTTGGGCCTCTTTCAAAAGAAAATGAAAAAATGGTTCATAAAATGGATACAATTATCGGAAAATTATCATCTAAACTCGATCAATTAGCTATCGGAAAACAAATTAACTTAATTATCGTTTCAGATCACGGAATGGCAACTATCAGTAACGATAAAAAAGTAGTCATTCTGGATTATCTAAAACCGGAATGGCTAGGATATAAAGCCGTAATCAACCCAATTATGAGTCTTGAAGCAAAACCCGGATATCAGGATTCTATCGCAAAAGCATTGAAAAAAGTACCTCATATCAAATTCTGGAAATCAAGTGAAGTTCCTAAAAGATTACATTATGGTACAAATCCCAGAGTTCATGATTTTGTTATTGAAGCTAAAAAAGGATATAGTTTAGCAAAAGACAAAACTCAGGATACAAAAGGCGGAACTCATGGTTACGACAACAGAACAAAAGATATGCAGGCAATTTTCTATGCAAAAGGTCCAGCATTCAAAGTAGATAAAGAAGTTGGCTCATTTCAAAACGTTTCAGTTTATCCTTTAATTGCTCATATTTTAGGTTTACAAATTGATGAAGTTGATGGAAAATTTAGTGAAGTAAAAAATATGCTGAAGAATTAGAAAATGTGCCAATTAGAGAATTTGATAATTAGAGAATTAAATTGAAAAACGCCAAATAGAAAATTCTATTTGGCATTTTTTTATCTCTAATTAAAAAACGCAACACATTGAAAACAAAATATTTAAAAACATAAAAGTATTTTATTTAACTTTAAGGATATTCCAAAGTTGTTTTTATTCGTAAACTAAAAATCCATCAAATGAAAAAAATGCTTAGCCTTATATTTCTGCTTACTTTAATAAGTTGTAAAAAAGAAATTGCCAATCCTGCTGATTCGATTTATTTTGGAGGCGATATTATAACGATGGAAGGCAATAAGCCAAATTATGCAGAGGCCGTTGCAATTAAAGAAGGTAAAATTATTTTCGTTGGATCAAAAACTGAAGCAGAAAAATTTCATGGTGACAAAACTCAAATGAATGATTTGCAAGGAAAAACATTACTTCCTGGATTTATAGATGCTCACGGTCATGTATGGAATGCTGGTTTTCAAGCTGTATCTGCAAATTTACTTCCAGCTCCGGATGGTACGGGAAACGATATTCCGACGCTTATTTCTTTATTAAAAGAATGGAATGCTAAAAACCCAAAAGCCGTTGGAAAATATGGTTGGATTGTTGGTTTTGGCTATGATGATGCGCAATTAAAAGAAAAACTTCCTCCTACTGCTGATGATCTCGATAAAGTATCGACAACAGTTCCGGTCTTAATTATTCATCAATCCGGTCATTTGGCGGTTATGAATCATAAAGCTTTAGAATTTGCCGGATATAATGCAAGCACAAAAGATCCTGCAGGCGGTGTAATCCGAAGAAAAGAAGGTTCTCAGGAACCAAATGGCGTTCTGGAAGAAATGGCTATGTTTATTCCGTTATTTAAGATTATGGGAACACTCGATCAAACTGCAAACGTAAAAATTGCAGAAGCAGGAATTGCAGCTTACACAAAATTTGGTTTTACAACAGCACAAGAAGGTCGCGCGAGTAGTGATGCTTGCAACACTTGGAAGAAATTAGCAGATGAAGGAAAACTTTCTATCGATGTTGCTGCTTATCCTGATATTCAAAGTCAAATGCAGTATATGAAAGCTAATGGTGTTCAAAAAAACTATACAAATCATTTTAGAATTGCCGGTGTAAAACTTTCGCTTGACGGATCTCCACAAGGAAAAACAGCTTGGCTTACAAAACCATACAAAGTTCCGCCTCCGGGAAAACCAAATACTTATGCGGGTTATCCAGCTTTTCCAAAAGAAAGCGATGCTATAGCTCTTGTTGATTCTGCATATGCTAATAACTGGCAAATTTTGGCGCATTGCAATGGCGATGCTGCGATTGATGAATTTATAAAAGCAGTAAGAAATGCTACCAATCTCTACGGATCAAAGGATAGAAGAACTGTTGCGATACATGCTCAAACCGTACGTTTTGATCAACTTGATTCTATGAAAGTTTTAAAAATTATACCATCTTTTTTCGGAATGCATACGTATTATTGGGGCGATTGGCACAGAGACGAAACTTTAGGAAAAGAAAGAGCTTATCGTATTTCGCCAGCTGCGACGGCATTAAAAAAAGGAATGATTTTCACAGAACATCATGATGCTCCTGTAGCGCTTCCAAACAGTATTATGATATTATATTCTACAATAAACAGAATCAGCAGATCTGGTGATGTCATTGGTCCTGATGAAAGAATTAGTCCTTATGATGCTTTGCGATCTATAACAATCTGGGCAGCGTATCAATATTTTGAAGAGAATTCAAAAGGTTCTATCAAACAAGGTAAACTAGCTGATTTTGTTATTTTGGATAAAAATCCTTTAAAAATTGATCCAAAGAAGATTATAGATATAAAGGTTTTGCAAACTATCAAAGAAGGAAAAACTGTCTTTAAATTTACTAATTAGATAATGAGTCAATTAGAAAATTAGAAAATTTCCAGATTGCGCATAATCATTATCTAATTTTCTAATTGACTCATTATCTAATTTAAGAAACGACCTTATAAGTTGGATCTTCAATTATATTTACTTTGATTACTGCTTCTGCATTTTTAAGCAATTCTCTGCAATCCGGGCTTAAATGTTGTAATTCGATTACTTTATCTAATTGATTGTATTTCTTAGTCAAATTATTCAATGCTTCGATTGCTGACATATCGGATACACGGCTTTCTTTAAAATCAATAATTACACGATTTGGGTCGTTTGCTACATCAAACTTTTCGATAAAAGCCGAGATTGAACCAAAAAATAATGGTCCAAAAATTTCGTAATGCTTCACTCCTGCTTCATCAATAAAATGTCGGGCACGAATTCTTTTGGCACTTTCCCAAGCAAAAACCAAAGCTGAAATTATTACACCAATCAAAACAGCCAAAGCCAAGTTGTGCAATAAAATTGTAATCACTGCAACCAAAATTCCGACAAAAATATCGTGTTTAGGCATTTTGTTTATGATTCTGAAACTTGCCCATTCAAAAGTTGTAATTGCAACCATCATCATCACACCAACTAAAGCTGCCATTGGTAATTTTCCAATTACCGGCGCTCCAAAAAGTATGATTAATAAAATAGTCAAAGAAGCAATTATTCCCGAAAGTCGAGCTCTTGAACCAGCAGAAAGATTTACAAGAGTCTGAGCAATCATTGGACATCCGCCCATTCCGAAAAAGAAACCATTTAATATATTTGAACTTCCCTGAGCGATACATTCTCTATTACTATTACCTCGGGTTCCGGTAATTTCATCGACTAGATTTAGCGTAAGCAAACCTTCGGTTAATCCAACAGCTGCAACAATTACCGAATACGGAAAAATCACTTTTAAAGTCTCAAAAGAAAGTGGAATATTTGGAATATGAAAAGGAGGAAATCCTCCTTGAACTGAGGCAATATCTTCAACTGTTTTGGTTTCGATATTAAATAAAATTACGATTGCAAACACGACTAATATCGCGACCAAAGAAGCTGGAATCGTTTTTGTTAGTTTTGGAAAAAGCAAAACAATTGCAATTGTAAATGCTACCAAACCTAGCATTATATACAAAGGAGTTCCTTGCAACCAGGAAACCTGACCATTAATTACGGTTTTAAACTGTTCTAGTTGCGACATAAAAATGACAACTGCCAAACCATTTACAAAACCAAACATAACAGGCTGAGGAACTAATCTGATGAACTTTCCTAGTTTAAAAAGTCCAATACAAATTTGCACCACACCTCCGAGCGCAACTGCTGCAAAAACATATTCGATTCCGTGAGATTTCATCAAAGCAATTAAAACAATAACTGTTGCTCCGGCTCCACCTGAAATCATTCCGGGTCTTCCGCCAAAAATAGCTGTAACCAAACCAGCAATAAAAGCTGCATACAAACCTACAAGTGGCGGAAATCCCGCCAAAATAGCAAATGACAGCGATTCAGGAATCATAGTCATAGCAACTGTTAGACCTGCTAAAATTTCATTTCTGTAATTGACTTTTTGAGTAAAGTCAAAGAGTTGGAAAGCTTTTTTCATAAGGGCACAAATTTAGAAAAATAATATGCACAAATAGAACAAAACCTAGTGTTGCTATGAGGAATTATTAAAACTTTAAATTATTTTAAAAATCGTTCTACCAAAAGTAAGAAACATGAAATAATGAAATTGATCATAATACAGTTATTCTAATTTTATACAAATATATCCCAGACAATTTACGTAATCAATTATGTTTTTGGGTTCTAAATTGGTGCCTTCAACTCTTAATATTTTATCACAATCTTCTAAATCAAAATTGATTTTATAATTTGGAAATTGGGTTTGAATAACAGCAATAATGTAATTTTTGTCTGCTTCTTTTTGAACATTTGTTTTAAAAACTTCAACAATCATAATTGCTAATTTTAATACTATTTAATCTAAAATCAAAAACTACTTTTAAAACGGATTATACGAAATTCCAAATCTAAAATACCCTTGCGCATCTTCCTTTTGATCATATACATACTTAGACGTTCGTTCGCCCTTTTCTGTTACACGCGCACTCACAACATTATTAACACCTCCTTTAATTATTCCGATAATTTTTGGTGTAAACCTATATTCATAGGTAATTCCTGATTTTAATTCCAGTTGATTTAATTCATAAATTCCTTTCAGTTTTGGGTTGTTCAGATTTAAATAAAAACTCTCCGAATTCAATTCTGTCCCTAAAGAGATCCTTCCATTTTCCAGTAATTCTCTTCTAAAAAATAATCGTTGCGGTAAAATAAAATCGATATCCCATTTTGAGTTTTCGAACTTATGATTGTAAGTCAAAAGTGGCGTAACCGGAATAATCGCCGAAGGATCCAGCATTACCAAAGCTCCAACAGTTAGAGTTGTATTGGCATTTCTTTTTAGAACAATATTGGCGGTTACAAAACCTTTTACACGCTGAAAACCATCCTGACTCCCGTCTGCAGTTGCAGTAGCATTATAAATAACAGGTTTATGAAAAAGCGTCGAAACATAAGTAGCACTTAAAGCCGCAGCAAAAAAATGAATTTCTTCTTTTTCGCGAGTATAAGTTGTTGCTGAATTGTAATTATAAATATCTCCAAATTCATAGGTTTCATATTTATAACGAAGTGAACTTGTCAGAACAAACCGTTTAGATTTTGAGGAAAAAAAAGGTACATTAATGGCTGCTTTAAATCTATTATGACTTTCGATTCTACCTCTTTCAAATCGATCTCCAAAAAGCTTCGAATCAAAATTGGAGGGACCTAATTGTTCGTATTGTACGTCTAAAATTCTTGTAGTCGGAAATTTATCGGTTACTACTTTTACAACAGTTTTTATAGGAGCATCTTTTTCCTGAGCAATCGCCCTGATAGATACAAATACAAATAAAACGCAAATGACTTTTGTTTTCATAGCACCAATAATTTTTAAAGTTTGTTTTTGAAAAAAGGTTTAAATTTCAGGGCAAATGTAATCGTGAAGCACTGATTATTAAAGCTTAATTATACAAGTGGCGTATTATTTATACCAATGGCGTTTGTATAATTCTGGCTGATAAAAAAGCTAAAACTATACTATTTCGCTAATTTTGCCGTTATGACGATTCTCAAAATATATCAGAACTTTTTTCTTAGAAACCTCATCGTTCATGTATTGTTAATTGCGGTTATTTTAGCCTGTGTGTATGACGAAATACGATTAGACGGTCATGATTTCTCTTATATGATTAGCAAAATTACTGTAGGTTATTTTCCGTGTATTATCTGGGTTACGATTTTTAATCTTTTTATTATCAAACCTTTTTTGTTCAAAAAAAAGCTAAAAACATTCTTTATCCTTTTTGCTTTCTATTGGATTGCTTTTTACTTTTTTATGAATTGGTTTTTCCCTTTGGTTGGTCTTGGAAACTTCAAAACTCTTCAAATATTATCGCTTATTATTAACGGTACATTTTTTTATTTTATTCATATCGTAATTATGAAAAAAGTTTCCCAAACAGATAAGGATATTATGAATTACAAATCAGAACTTTCGTTTTTAAAACAGCAGCTCAATCCTCATTTTTTGCTTAATGCAATGAATAATTTATATGGAGAATCTCTAACTGAGCCTGATAAATTGCCGGATAGAATTTTGAATCTTTCAGATATGCTTCGTTATCAAATTGAAGCCACTAAAAAAGATTATGTCCTGGTTGCTGAAGAAATTAATTTTGTCAAAAAATATATTGAATATTATACATTTCGAAATGAAAGATTAAATGTGACTCAAAACTATGCAGGCGATTTTAACAACATCAATATTCCTCCCTTATTCTTTTTACCTTTGGTAGAAAATGCTGTTAAGTTTTCTGGTGAAACTGCGGAGCCATTTATTCTTTTGGACTTAAAAGTAAAATCACGACATTTATCTTTTACTCTGAAAAATAATTATTTAGAATCAGGTTCCAGACTTTCGGGAACAGGAATTGGAATTGAAAATCTAAAAAGACGTCTTGAAGTCTACGGTTTGAAACATGAACTGAGCTGCAAAAAAGAAAAAAATACTTTTAGCGTAAAATTGAATATATGGGACTTACCTATCGTTGCCTGATCATTGACGACGAATCGCCTGCACACAAAGCGCTGGCTTCGCATATTGCAAAATGTGACGATCTGGAATATTCCGGAAGCGCCTTTAGTGGTATGGAAGCGGTAAAAATGCTCAATGAAAACAAATATGATATTATTTTCCTTGACATTAATATGCCTGTAATTTCCGGTATTGAATTAATGGAATTACAACCCAACCGTCCAATAACTATTGTTACCACAGCCTATTCTGACTTTGCACTTTCGGCGTACCAAAATGATGCAATTGATTATTTACTAAAACCTATTTCATTCGAAAAATTCTCTAAGGCGATCGAAAAGGCCAAAACCTTTTATTCCGGAAAAAGTATAAAAAAAGAAAATACCGCTAGTGAAAGATCTCTTTCATATCGTGCCAATGGTCAAATGATTGATATGCTTTTGAGTGATATTTTCTATATCGAAAGCCTGGGTAATTACATGAAATTGTATAGCAAAAAATTAAAATCTCCTCAAATCATCTACGGCTCACTCTCCAGCATTTCTGATGAGATCAACAGCACCAACTTTATTCAAGTACATCGTTCTTATATTGTAAACGCTAACGAAATTTCTTCGAAAACTTTCAAAACACTTACGCTTTCCAATGGAGAAATTATTCCTGTAGGAAGGAAATATCAAATTTTATTAGACAGCTTTTTTAAATAAATTTTAAATCTAATAAAATTTCCTTAAGCAATATTCTCAAGTCCACCTGGAAATGGTCTGTAGGCGTAATAATGTAAGACCTCTTCGATTGCTTTTTTTAGTGCTTCGTTTATGGGTAGTAACGTCATTCCCATTTTGAAATCAATTTGTGCGAGCTTCATATAATAATCAGTAAAAATGGGTACATATTGTCCCTTATTAATTGCCTCTTCACTTTTATTAAAGTTTTGCTGTTGCTCTTCTTTAATTATTGTACAGGTTGCCAACCTTAGTTTTCCATATTTGTCTGTGTTTGCAGCATAACCAAAAAGACGGCATATTAATCCGCGATAACGATAATTACTGCAACTTCCTTTATGATGTTCTAATACGGAAAGTGGCCGATATAAAAGACAGTTTTTACTAATCGAATTGTTTAATTCTTCTAAGGTTTCTTCAGCTTTACCATTTAAAAACAAATGAAACGCCCAAGGCAAAAATTCTAATGGAGAAGCATCTATGTTTGGTTTAGAACAACATTTACCGCAACCTGCATTACAATACAAATGAGTTTCAGATTTAAATGCGGAAATTTCAATTTCAAGGCGCTCAAACAATTCCTCAACCAGCCGAACTTTTTGTTCTATTGCCATCTTTTTTTCGTAAGGTAGACTAATAGAAATTGCTCCTGCCAGAAGTGTAGTTTTATTGTGAATAGTTTGTGCATTTATTCCTCTAACAATAATTAATATGGTTATGCAAATGTTTCCTTTACTCCTCAAAAAATCCTACTAAAAAGCTGCAAAACAAAAGCTGCTACTTTCTAAAAGCTTATAATTCAAAACAACCATAAATCTTTTCTTTAAAAAAAACCTTTACTAAAACAATTTTTCCTACATAAATAATTATATTCGCAACGCCACTAATCGTTTAAATAATTGTAGAAAATGACCATTTTTAAGTTCCTATTTAGAAAATCAGATTTAGAATGCCCCAGATGTTTAGGAAAGACTTTCGTTGATTGGGATGATATAAAACGTTTAGACAAACAACTAAAATGGACACCTGCGCCTTGTGCATATTGCCTTGGCACTGGAAGAGTTTCTAAAGAAATACTGTCAAATGTTCCTGTAGACTATACTTATCTCACTATAGATTTGCCGGAATCAGAAATGGACAAAATAAAAGAAGGTAATGAAGAAACACTCGAAAAAGGAAGGCAACGCGATCTTTTTTTAGACAATCTGATAAAATATGCCGAGCATCATTATTCTAATAATAAAATGGATGCAATAAGTATTGCAGATTTATATCTAAACACTGAAGATGAAAGTGCTTTATTTTCGCTGGAAAGAAAAAATCTAATACAATTTATTGAAAAAGTAATCGAATTTAAAAAAACGAAGTGAATTAATCAAAGCTACATTTTTTCATTTGCGTCGAAAAGTCTTCATTTCAAAAATTATAAATACTTCAAAAACACGTATAAATACGCATTGTCAGATCTTTATTAAGTGGTAAAATTGCGCTAAATAATTTTACTTTTAAAATATGGTTTTCCTTAAAAGGAAGATTATAAAAATGCTGTCATTTTTTTTGGAACAATTAAAGTGAGATTTCTAATCGATACCATCGATTAAAAGTCTCACTTTTTTTATTCATAAAAGAATCTACTTTGCTCCTTTTGAACTTCAAAACCTTTGAGTCTTTACAAAAAAACCTTGTATCTTTGAGCCTTAGTACCTCAGAACCTACAAAATATGACACGAGAACATTATATTCCCTTTAACAAGGAATTCTTACTCGAACAACAAATAAATACTTTCGCCGAAGACCAAGAAAAAGTTGATGATTTTAAAAAATTGTTTGATATAATCGAGCATTATTTTCATTATGAAGCTTTTAATTTAAACCGAAATCTTAAGCAAAACTATGCTTTGTTTGATCCGGACTTGAGCCTTAAAGAGCGAAAAGGTTTTATAGGCAAAAGTGATTTTTCGGTTTTTAAAGAGACATTACTTACGGTTTTAGAACAGGGAAATTATATTCGTATTGATCAGGAAACTTTAGATAAAGCATTTCAGGATTCTGATTTGATTGGTTTAAAACTTTCTATAGATTTTAATGCTTTTCAGGACTATGAATTATATGTTCGCGGACATCATAAATCGAAAGAAAAAGTGAAGAAATATTTCTTTTGGAAGAAAGAAATTGAAATCGAATATTACGATCGTGTCATGATTTATCTGCATTATAATGACACTCATTTTTTAAAGCAAAACAAAGTCAAATTAGGAAAAATGCCTATCGAACCAGGATCTGTCGTTTTAAAAATCTTTAAACGGGTTCCTAAAAATGATATTGAAACTATTTTTCCAAATGCAATTCCTAGAATGTCAACCACAGATAAATTACTGTTGTGGATTCCTGGAATTTTTGGTGGAATTTCATTGTTAAGTACAAAAGTAATTCCGGCTTTGATTAGCATGTATGACGCTTATGAAACGGGTGAAGCCATTGATTTGCTAAACAGTAAAACGTCGCTAAATCAAGGTTTAATTGCGCTGGGAATTTTGTCACTTTATTTGTTTCGTCAGTACAACAACTTTGTAAATAAGAAAATTAAATATTCTAAAATACTTTCCGACAGTCTTTATTTTAAGAATCTCGGAAACAATAGTGGTGCTTTTTATTCTCTATTAAACTCTTCTGAAGAAGAAGTCCTTAAGGAAACCATTTTGGCTTATACATTTTTATACAAAAGCAACAAACCTCTTACTGCAGAAGAATTGGACTTTCAAATTGAATCCTGGTTTGAAACAAAGCTGAAAACTAATCTTGATTTTAATGTAAAAAACGCATTAGAAAAATTAAAAAACATTGGTCTTGGTATCGAAACCAATGAAAAATGGGAAGTTCTTCCGCTTGATCAGGCGTTGATTAAAATCGATGAATTATGGGATGGTGTTTTTGAGTATAATCAGCAACAGATTTTTTGATTTATTGGATGTTCTCAATAAATTAAACGAACTAAAACTCTTCACACTTTTTATCAACATAAAAGAAATTTTATTAGATTTACGTATACCTAAATCAAAACAAATGAGAACATTAGAACAATGGTTTGAAGAATATGCAGTAAGTCATCAAAATCCAAAAAACAAGGCGATTCATTACGTTTGTGTACCTGCAATCTTTTTTTCGATAGTTGGTTTATTAATGAGTATTCCAAGTGGTTTTATTGCTAATACTTTAAAACTAAATGCTCCTATTATTGAAAACTGGGCGGTTGTTGTTCTTCTTTTTGTTCTTGTTTTTTATATCCGATTATCAGTTGCAATGGCTATTAAAATTGCCATTTTTTCTGCAATTTGTCTGGTTGCAAATTATTATATCGGACAGGTATTCCCATTATGGATTTTTTCGATTGGAGTTTTTGTTATCGCTTGGATCGGGCAATTCTACGGACACAATATTGAAGGAAAAAAACCTTCTTTCTTAAAAGACCTTCAATTTTTAATGATCGGTCCGGCTTGGGTGGTAGAAAATTTGTTTTCCAAAAAATAAGTACTGATTAACTATACAATTTTTATCTTCTTCTTTTTTGGCAGTATTGTGTTTAAGCATTGGAATTTTGCGAGATTAATTTTATTTTCTAAAAGCTTAACTTAATGACATTGCCCTGGCCCAGACAGTAACGGCATCCTTTGATGGTGGTCCCGAAGCCTCAGGGCACCATTAAAGATATAGTGAATGGCTGGAAAAAGCTCCTGAATAAAAAAATGGAACAAAAAAGATATACTTCCCTTTGTTCCATTTTTCGTTTCGATTAAATACACATTCGATTATATTACAAGATTAGATAATTATTCATTTCTTGTAATAAAATTAGTTCTATATTAGTACTTTTTGATCAAAAATATTAAGAAATGATATTAAAGATACTTTTGGAGAGCGCTGTACCTGTTTTAATTCTTTTACCTATAACTTTTATTTTTGCAAAGGATAAAAATCAAATTAAAACCATTGGCCTTTTTGTATTAATCTTTATTTGTTATCAAATACTTCTAAAAATTCCATTAGAATATAAAGAATTTCAGATCATAAGTGGAAAAAGAAACTGGACGGGAAAACTATTTGGAATTTCTTTTGGCTTATTGACCTATTTATTATTGTATCATAAACTAAAACCTTTTAATTTCTTACGTTTTAAGCAAGATAAAAAGGCTTTGCTAAAGACAATTTTAGTCTCATCAATATTGATTTGCACTGCTTTTTTCTCTTACTTCGATACTCGTATAGATTTTAATATTGAGATTCTTGCTTTTCAATTGACAATGCCTGGAATTGATGAAGAAATTATGTTTAGAGGTATTCTTCTAGCACTTTTATTAATCTGTTTACAAGACAAAATTAGAATTAAAGAAAAGACTTTTGGTAATCCAGGTATCCTGATTATTGGTATTCTGTTTGGTCTTGTACATGGATTTAGTATAACAGATGGTCTCGAATGGAAGTTTGAATTTTATCCATTTATATGGACCTCTGTGTCTGGTTATATTTTGAGTTGGATAACTGTAGAAACCAAAAGTATTTTGCTTCCGATATTATCACACAACATGATTAATTTTATACAGACTTTGATGAAAATGATAAAATAAAAAAGCAAGGCAACACATTACATATTACCTTGCTTTTTTATTTTATTCTACTTTTTTATTACAATTTGTAATTCAACCCAATTTCAAAAGTATTATTTGCATAAGCTCCCAAACTACCAAAATATTTAGAGTAAGCCAGAAAAACACCTAAGTCTTCGACTGAGATTCCAAACGCTGTAGATACTGTTTTATTGGTATGATAAAAAGCTGATAAGTTCATCTTATAATCTGGAAAATTAAATCTTCCCCCCATGTCTAAAATATCTTTGTGCCCTTTAATACCTCTATAAGCAACCAATGGCTCAATATTTAAGTTTTCATCCTCATTTGACAATAAAAACTTGTAACTGACAGCGGAATAAAAAGTAGAACGATCTGCATAATTTTTAATGCCATTATCATTTTCATAGAAGAGATTATGAAGTTTTGGCAATGATGCTTGAACAGTAAGCAATCTCGTGGTATAAGCAATACCCAAATCTCCGTCAAAAATAGCTCCTTCGTTATAATTCTGTAATGCAATATCATCCATATTTCCTATTACCTTGTTGTAATCTATAGAAGAAAATTTTGCTCCTGCAGACAATCCAAAATGGATTTTTTGATCAACTCCTATTGGCAGATGATATGCGTAGGTCGCCATTATTCTTGTTCTATTGATTAAACCAGCTCTATCACTATTAACATTTAACCCTAATCCAGTTCTGTTTCCAGAATTGTATTCGAAGGTTGCATTCATCAATATCGGATTCCCCGGAACTTCATCCCATTGTCTTTGGTAACCAATATTAAATTTCATTCCTTGCTCTAACCCTGCCATTGCAGGGTTGTTAATATATTGATTTTGAAAATACATGGACTCGTATTCTGTCAACTGCGCATTTGCGGAGTTTGTTCCTAATATAAGCAGGAACATAATTGCCTGTATATAGATTGCTTTCATTGATTTTATTTTCATTGTATTCATTTCTGTGTGGTTATCTTCTAACCATTTTACTATTCTTATTTATTTTGCCCTTAATTATTGTCTCTAATAATTGTAATGAATCCTTTAAGTTTAGGTGACCCATTTCCTAGATCAATTAAATAGTAATAAGTATCCTCATTAAGCGGAGATCCTTTATAAGTACCATCCCAAGAATTGTCATAATGCTCTTTAGAATAAACTAATCGAGCTGCTCTATCAAAAACTTTAACTGAGTTGTTTGGATATTGATCAAGCCCCGGAACTATCCAGTTATCATTTTTACCATCTCCGTTTGGAGTAATAATATTTGTAGGTACTATTGGCTGCGGTACAGCATCTGCTCTATTTACAATAACAATGTATGTATCTATTGTAGTGCCATCTTCAGCTGTAACAACTATTGTAATTTCATTATCTCCTACTTTTAAATCTATCGGAGCAGTCGGATCAATAATTTTTCCATCAACTGTCATTACAACTGTTGCATCTGGATCGATAGTTTTTGGAGTAATTACAATTGAATTCGTTTCATTTGGCACATCTACTTCGTAACCTTTTGTATCTGTATTAAATGGCTTATCTAAAGAACCATCACTTAGTGCAATATCAGATAGTCCAGCATTATCAGAAGGTATAACTGCCGCCTCTTCTCTTGTCACAACTACTGTATAAGTCGTCGTTGTTCCGTCCTCAGCTGTAACTACGGTTTTAATTTCATTTTTACCTACTTCTAAAGGAATTTGTCCTGAAGCAGTTCCGCTAGGAACTGGTTTTCCGTTTACAGTTACCGTTGCTGTAGAATCATCAGTAATTGGTGTAGCTGTTATACTTTCAACATTATTAGGTACGGTAGCAGTATAAGCTGTATTTCCTTCTGTAAAACCAGGCTCTAACTTACCTTGATTAATTACTAAATCTGTTAAACCTGAATTATTAGATAACGGAGCTGCTTCTCTAGTTACAACTACGGTGTAAGTAGTAATAGTTCCATCCTCAGCCTTCACTACAGTAGTTATTTCATTTTTACCAACTTTTAGAGGAAGGTCTGCCGAAGCAGTTCCACTAGGTACAGGTATTCCGTTTACTGTTATTGTTGCTGTCGGATCTGCTGTAACTGCTGTAGCGGTTATACTTTCAATATTATTGGGTACAGTAGTAGTATAAGCCGTATTTCCTTCTGTAAAACCAGGCTCTAACTTACCTTCACTAATAGCTAAATCTGTTAAACCTGAATTATTAGATAACGGAGCTTCTTCTCTTGTAACGATTACAGTATAAGCTTCTTTAGTAGTACCATCTTCTGCTGTAACAAGTATTGTAATTTCATTTTCTCCTACTTTTAAATCAAATGGAGCTGTTGGATCAATAACTTTTCCATCAACTGTCATTACAACCGTTGCATTTGGATCTACCGGGATTGGATTAACTACATAAGTATTAGTCTCATTTGGAACCTCTACTGTATAACGTTTTGTATCTGCATCAAATGGTTTATCTAAAGAACCATCACTAATAACAATATCAGCTAAATCTGCATTACTAGATTTCATCACAGTTAAAATACCTTTTTCAAAAGTAATAGTATAGTTTGAAGAAGCTGCACCACTTACTGTGATATCATATTTTCCTGCTGGGCTGTCTTTAACTACTACTGTTGCAATTATAGGCTTTCTAGTTAAATCTGCTTCAGTTTCTCCGGGAACAAACCCAAAATAACTTAACGTTAAAACTGGATTATCTATACCATGCTCTTTTTCCTTATCATCTGCTTTGATAGTTAAAGCTGCAGGTTTAACATCTAACAATCCTTTATTGTCATATGTAATTGCATAATTTGACGAAACCGCTCCAATAGCTGTAATTGCATATTTTCCTACTACACTTCCTGTAACTGCAATTGTAGCAATTGTAGGTTTTGTAGTTAAACTTGCTTCACTGTCTCCAGGTATAAATCCATCATAACTTACAGCTAAAACTGGATTTACTGATCCGTAAATTTTACTATTATCAATTGTCGTAATAGTTAACTTTGCAGGTTTAACATCTAACAATCCTTTATTGTCATATGTAATTGCATAATTTGACGAAACCGCTCCAATAGCTGTAATTGCATATTTTCCTACTACACTTCCTGTAACTGCAATTGTAGCAATTGTAGGTTTTGTAGTTAAACTTGCTTCACTGTCTCCAGGTATAAATCCATCATAACTTACAGCTAAAACTGGATTTACTGATCCATAAAATTTACTATTATCAATTGTAGTAATTGTTAACTTTGCAGGTTTAACATCTAACAATCCTTTATTGTCATATGTAATTTCATAATTTGGCGAAAGCGCTCCAATAGCAGTAATTGCATATTTTCCTACTACACTTCCTGTAACTGCAATTGTAGCAATTGTAGGTTTTGTAGTTAAACTTGCTTCACTGTCTCCAGGTATAAATCCATCATAACTTACAACTAAAGCTGGATTTACTGATCCATAAAATTTACTATTATCAATTGTAGTAATTGTTAACTTTGCAGGTTTAACATCTAACAATCCTTTATTGTCATATGTAATTGCATAATTTGACGAAACCGTTCCAATAGCTGTAATTGCATATTTCCCTACTACACTTCCTGTAACTGCTACAGTAGTAATTGTAGGCTTTGTAGTTAAATTCGCTTCTGTTTCTCCAGGTATAAACCCATCATAACTTACAGCTAAAACTGGATTTACTGATCCATAAAATTTACTATTATCATTTGTAGTAATCGTTAATTTTACAGGCTTAATAATTAATGCCCCATTTGCTGGCTCATATTTAAACTTATAATTTAATGCTTCTGCTCCATTAGCTGTTATTAAATAAGGACTTCCTACTACTGAACTTCCTTCATTTGCCGTAGTTGTTATTGTAGGTAATTTGGTTAAAACATCTACAGTTTGTTCATTTACAAATCCAGTATAACTTGCTGTTAAACTTGGATTTACTGCCCCATAAAATTTTTCCTTATCATCTACTTTGATAGTCAATTCAGCTTTATCTACAGTACTTATTGCTATTGGTACATTTAAAGTAGTTGTACTATTACTGCTTAAAGCAATATTTCCTAAAGAATAACTTCCCGCAGGAGTTAGCGCTTTTAATCTAACATAAACAGTTGTAGATGCAATAGCACCAACAGCTCCAAGAGTAACTGTGTTAGTAAAATTAGTTCCGTCTGTACTGACTTCAAATTCCGAAGAAGGTGTAACCAAAATTCCTTCAAGCATTGCAATACCAGATATATCAAAGCTCTTTGAATCTGATGGCGTACCATAAGTTGTCGTTAACCCTGATAAGCTATTAGTACTTATTACTATTGTTGGTCCAACATTTACAATACCATTATTAGTAGATACAAAGTATGTATTATTTTTATTGGTAGCATTTGAAAGTGAACTTCCCCATGATCCACCTGAAGCTACTCCAGTACCTAATTTTATATATTTGGCACTATGGACCAAATTTGCAGTAAGATCTGCTACTACTCCTGACGTTAAAGATAAAGTCTCATTTATAGTCGTTTTTGCTCCAAAAGTTTTAGTTCCTGTTCCTGATAATGTAAGGTTATTATAAGTTATGGATCCTGTTCCTAAATTTTGAATTCCTCCATTAAACTCTACTGTACCAGTTCCTGCTACAAAATCACCTCCAGTACCAATTACATTTCCAGAAAATTTTAATGTACTTGATCTCGCATTTAATGTTCCATTAATTCTATTCCAATCGGTAAATGTATGAGTTCTGCCTACTCCAAGATTAAGCGTTCCCTGACCATTCATTATTAATTGTTTTGTATTTATATTTCCTGTAAAAGTTGCTATACCGGCATCTTTATCCATAGAAATACCTTTTGTAGAGGTAAAACCTGCAATACCCTGATTGACTCTGCCTGTCAAATACACATATCCATCAGTTGTAAGTGATCCATTGTTGTTGATAAAATCACCTCCTAAATACAGCCCCGTATTACCAAGTATTAATGACGCATCTTCATCTATCATCAATGGCACACCATCAGCAAATTTTTTATCTAAAACACTACCAGGAATAGTTACTGTACTAGAAATAGTAAGTCCCGGAGTAGAAATTTCAACTCCTCCTTTTGCAATAAATGGACTAACCCATTCCGACCCAACTGTAAAAGATGCTGCTGTATATTGTAATGAAGCATCTACTCCATAAGTTGGTGCTGCAGATACGGTCGCTGCTCCAGCCATGTTAAGTTTACCATTTACAGTTACTTTCGAAGAAATTGTTCTTACACCAGTACCTGAAATCGTCAAATTGTTATAACTATATTCTCCAACACTTCGTGTTCCGGCACCATTATAAGATACCGTTCCAATTTTGTCAGCATTTAATGTACCACCAGTCATTAACCCTCCAATAAATAATCTTCCATCGCCAGAGAAAGTCACATTATTTTGAAGTACAGCGTCATTCATCATAATAGCTCCGGAAACACTAACACTTCCTGTACCAATATTTAAACTACAATCTCTACCATCCATCGTTATTGATGCTGGAGCAAAAGATCCTGATTTTATAGTCAGAACAACAACGCTGCCCGGAATTGAATTTGATAACGTAAGTTTAGCACAAGAAGTTCCTGAAGTGCTAATTACCGGCTGGTTTGCCGTATTCGTTATCAATACATTATCATCAACCGTTGGTTTTTCATCAGAATCCCAATTTTCATCTAATTCCCAAGCGTTGCTTACAGCTCCTGTCCAGGTTTTCAATGTTTGCCCATATCCTATATTGAATAAAAGAAAGGCTAATACGATAAGTAAATTTTTGTTCATTTTTATTTTATTTCTATTCATTTTTGTTTTAAAATTTTATTCCTCTTTTTTAGTTTCTACCTCATAATTTTCATTGTTAATTCATTTTGTTTATTTGATTTTTCACTGTTTTTATAAAACTTTCAAGACTAATTCATCGCTTTAAAACAATCGCACACAATTCACGAAACATTAAATTTTAAAATCTTCAGAAAAAAAGCATTTTAAGCGGGTAATAATTTTACATAAAAAAATAAAACACAAAACATAATCTGCTGATTGTAAAATTATTGTGCTCATAAGTTGATGAATCCGCTAAACGAAAGGGCTGGCAACATTTAATTATTCAAATATTGAAGTAATTAAGATCAGTTTTGACCTTCAAAAGTTTTAAAATTGACAGATAAAGTTATTTAATAAGACATATCTTGTTTATAAAAAATTATAAACAAGTATAATCTTAAATAATAACTAAAAAACATATAAAATTCATTAGAAATGAAACATCATATCTAGATAGAAAATATAAAAAGGAACTTGAAATGGAATAAAAAAAGCGGTAACAACAAACTTAAAGATTGAAGGAATGCCATAAATAGCAATAAATTAAGACTCACAAAAAAGATATTTGACAATTCTTATATAAATAAAAAAAGGCAAAATACATAAATAATGTATTTTACCTTTTTGTGACCACGGAGGGGTTCGAACCCCCAACCCTCAGAGCCGAAATCTGATATTCTATCCAGTTGAACTACGTGGTCTTTTTTGATTGTAGATTGTTGAGTTCAGATTTTAGATTGTTGAATGAAATCTAAAATCTGAACTCTATAATCTTATTTTTTAAACTAAAAGTTTCTTTACAATTGCAGAGATTGTTTTTCCTTCAGCAGTTCCGCCTAATTGAGCAGACGCTAATCCCATAACTTTACCCATTGAAGCGATTCCTGAAGCTCCAGTTTCAGCAATGATTTTTGCTACTACTGCTTCTACTTCTTCTTCGCTTAATTGAGCTGGTAAAAATTTCTCGATTACTGCAACCTGAGCTAATTCTGGTTCAGCAAGATCAGGACGATTTTGTTCTGTAAAAATTCTGGCACTTTCTTTACGAGTTTTAACTAATCTTTGAAGTAATTTAACTTCATCGTCTTCTGTTAATTCTTCTTTAGAACCTGAAGCCGTTGCAGCTAATAACATTTCAGATTTAATTGCTCTTAAAGCTTCTAATGCTACTGTATCTTTTGCTCTCATGGCGATTTTAATCTCGTCCATGATCAATGTTTGTAAACTCATTTTATTTTTTTATTTAAATAGGTAAACCTATAATTGATATATTATTTTGAAAATTTGTTCTCGACTAGTTTATCCTGAACGAAGTCAAATGGACTCGAACTGATAACAAGATTAACTTTAAAAGTCAAATATAGAAGTCAAATTTAAAATTCTGTGCGAAGATAAAAAAAATAACCCGAAAATTAAATCCAATTCTCGGGTTATCCATATTTATTATGATTGAGAAATTAATCTACATTGTCATGTAAAAATGAATTGTTTGAACGTAATTGCAAATCATTATTACTATCGGTCCCAACTGATATTCTCGAACCAGTGTTATTTGATTGTGAATTAGACAAATCGATTCCTAATCTTTTATAAGCAGGTTCTTTTTCAAGCTCATCGATTCTGGAAACATTATTATGAAATTTATAATTAAATTCTTTTAGTTTCTTTCTTCTTTCTTCGGCTCTTAAACGTAATGTTTCTTCAATTGTTAACTCCATTGGAGAAACATTCGATGTTGTAGAATAATCAGCTTCGCTGGCAAAATCAACTCTTGGCTTCATAGTAATATTTAATTCCTCAGGAATTACGTCTTCTACTACTTTTTCAATCGGTTTTGATGTTGTTAATTCATTTTCAACCTCCATGTATTCTTCCAGAGAGTACTTCACGATTCCATTGTCAGAAAGCTCAGTTACCGGTACAAATTGTACTGGATCATTTACTTTTATATTACGTGTTTCATTCGATAATTCGAATAAAATTTTAGTCTCTTGTTCAGCAACTGGCTCTTTTCTTGCTTCTGGCTCTGATCTGTAAAGAGGTAAATCAAAAGAGAATGTTGTTTGTTCTTCTCTTTCAAAAGTTCTTTGCTGAACAGGTTTTACTTCTTGAAAAGCTTGCACTTCAGGAGTTGGCGCTGTTATTGTAAAATCAATATCTGTAATTGGCGAAACAATTTCAAAAGTTACATCAAGATTCTTGATAAACTCAGACATTACAACCAATTCTTCCTGATTCATAGATGGAGCAACTGCAACCGGAGTAACCGGAGTTGGTATTACGGGAGCAACCGTATCTGCAAATGAAGTGTCATCCATTAAATCGAAAACAATTTTTTCTTCTGATTTAGTTGTTGGTGTTTCAGCATTTAAATCAAAAGAAGTAACTGATTTATTTGTCAAATCATAAACACTTCTTTGCTCATCCCCTAATGTGTGAATGATTTTTTTAGGTTCGGTATTTACAATTTCATTTTGTTGTTCAACATCAAAACCTGTTGCAATAATAGTCACAGCAATAGCATCACCAAGAGTTTCGTCTTCACCAACTCCCATGATAATATTAGCGTTATGACCTGCTTCTACCTGAATGTGATCATTGATTTCTCCAATCTCATCCAAAGTAATTTCGTTTGATCCAGAAACGATAAGCAACAATACGTTTTTGGCTCCTGTAATTTTGTTGTCGTTTAATAACGGAGAGTCCAATGCCGAAACGATAGCATCTTTAGCTCTGTTCTCACCTTCAGCAACAGAAGATCCCATGATAGCTGTTCCACTGTTTGACAAAACAGTTTTAGCATCACGTAAATCGATATTTTGAGTATAGTGATGCGTAATTACTTCAGCAATACCTCTAGAGGCTGTTGCCAAAACTTCATCCGCTTTCGAGAATCCAGCTTTAAAACCAAGATTTCCGTATACTTCTCTTAACTTATTATTATTAATTACAATTAATGAATCGACTTGCTTACGCAATTTTTCGATTCCTAAAAGTGCTTGTTCCTGACGTACTTTCCCTTCAAACTGAAACGGAATAGTAACGATACCAACTGTCAAAATTTCTCTTTCTTTTGCCAATTGTGCAATTACCGGAGCTGCACCAGTACCTGTTCCTCCACCCATACCAGCGGTAATAAATACCATCTTAGTACCACGGTCCAACATTTTCTCGATATCAGCGATACTTTCTATAGCAGATTGCTGTCCTACATCAGGATTTGCTCCTGCTCCAAGACCTTCTGTTAAGTTCATACCTAACTGTATTTTGTTCGGCACTGAACTATTCTGTAGTGCTTGTGAATCGGTATTACAAACGATGAAATCAACGCCTTTAATACCTTGTTTAAACATATGGTTGATAGCATTACTACCACCTCCACCTACACCTATTACTTTGATAACATTTGATTGGTTTTTTGGTAAATCAAATGAAATACTTCCAAATTCTGAGTTGCTCATCATCTTTTTGGTTTTTGAAATTCTTATTTAATACATTTTTTACTTCTTGACTTGGGGCCAATAAAGTAATCCTTTTCTGTTATTGTCTTATTCTGCGTTGTCTAAAAAATCTTTGATTTTATCGACATATCTATCAAAAAATGATCTTCTAATTTTTGTTTCAGTAGATTCTTCTTTAGACGCATTAGTTCTAACTTCTCTTGTGTCTTCAATAGTTTCTACTCTTTCAACGTAGTTTTCTTCTACTTCGTATCGTTGTTGAACAGGTTGTTGTATTGGAGGCGGAACATTTCTGTACACCACTTTTGGCTGCTCATTTACAATCTCCATTCTAACAGCACTTTGCGTACTATTTTCGATACTATTCATTACTAATCCAACTGCTGTTGCAAATAACGGACTAGAAATTTCTTCGCTTGAATTTCCAGCTAAGTGCTCATTTGGATATCCAATTCTTGTATCCATTCCTGTAATGTACTCTACTAATTGTTTAATATGTTTTAGTTGAGCTCCACCACCTGTAAGAACGATTCCTGCGATTAATTTTTTACGAGGATCTTCGTGTCCATAAGCTTTAATTTCTGCAAAAACCTGCTCTACAATTTCCACAACTCTTGCATGAATAATTTTAGATAAATTTTTAAGCGAAATCTCTTTTGGCTCTCTTCCTCTTAAACCCGGAATAGAAACAATCTCGTTGTCTTTATTTTCTCCCGGCCAAGCCGATCCGAATTTTATTTTTAAAAGCTCTGCTTGTTTTTCGATAATCGAACAACCTTCTTTAATATCGTCTGTTATAACATTTCCTCCAAAAGGAATCACTGCTGTATGACGAATAATACCATCTTTAAAAATGGCTAAATCTGTTGTTCCACCACCAATATCAATCAAAGCAACACCTGCTTCTTTTTCTTCCTGACTCAAAACTGCATCTGCAGAAGCCAATGGTTCTAATGTCAATCCAGACAATTCGATTCCTGAACTCTGAATACATCTTCCAACATTTCTGATCGAAGAAGCCTGTCCAACTACAACGTGAAAACTTGATTCAAGTCTTCCTCCGTACATCCCTATTGGTTCTTTAATTTCAGATTGTCCGTCGATTTTAAATTCTTGCGGCAAAACGTGAATAATTTCTTCTCCCGGTAACATGGCTAATTTATTAACCTGGTCAATCAAAAGCTGAATATCTTTTTCGCCAATTACCTCCTCCGGATTATTACGGCTGATGTAATCTGTATGCTGTATACTTCTTATGTGTTGTCCTGCGATACCAACAACCACATCTTTAATTTTGTAACCTGAATTATTTTCTGCTTCAAGTATTGCTTGTTGAATTGATTGAATAGTTTGCGTAATGTTGTTTACAACTCCACGTGCAACTCCCAAACTTTTGGATTTTCCAATACCCAAAATTTCCAACTTACCATACTCATTTTTCTTGCCTATCATGGCAACTATTTTGGTTGTTCCAATATCTAGACCTACTGCAATGTTATCTTTTTCCATTTTCTATTATTTTGTGCAAACTACTTGTTCCGTAAACCTAAGGTCAATTTTATTGTATTTATATAACGAACTATCTAAAACTGCTTTTTGAAAAAAAGCTTTATAGTTTCTAAATTTCTTATCAACATTCATCGTTCTGCCAAAATCGATGACGTAATTATAATTTCGATTAAACATTTTTAGGCTGCCATTCGGCATAATTTGTATTGCAATGATGTTTTTTTTCAAAAACGCATCGTCATAAATTGTGCGAAATAAAGCAGCTAAATCTTCGTTATTTTTTTTATTTATTGCCCCCGAAACAAGTGGAACCCGCGACGTAAAATTGTCCGACAAAGGCATTTTATTACCCTCATAGTCAATATAAAAAGATTGATCACCATCATAAACTCGCGCTATTGGTGTCTTCTGTTTTACTACCGCTTTTAAGACGCCATCGATACTTACAAAAACGTCTGACTTTTCAATCATGTCTTGCGTATCAAGGGTTTTTTCTATCTTATTCAAATCTAGTTCATCTTTTCGGATACTGGAAGCGTCTCTTTTATTTTCTATCAACAATTTATTAACCGTTTCCGGCTTCACAAAAAGCGTATTTTCTCCTACAAAAACAACCATCGATTTCTTCAATTTTCGATCTCCATTTCGATGTTGAGCAAAAGAATATAAAAAAAGAACAAGCCCTAAAATGAGAAATAATCGAATATTTGTCCAATTAAATATTTTCATTTAGCATTTTTTTAATTGACGGAACCATTTCACCAATATCACCAGCTCCTATTGTCACAATTATTGGCGCATCACTGGCTTTGATCTCCGCTAATAAATCACTTTTTGCAACAATTTTCTTGTTCGAATTTGTCATTTTACCCAACAGCCAATCCGATGTAATTCCTTCCATCGGTAATTCGCGTGCAGGATAAATATCCATTAAAAACACTTCATCAAACTGCGATAAACTTTCAGCAAATCCATCTGCAAAATCTCTTGTTCTGCTAAATAAATGCGGCTGAAAAATCGCTAATACTTTACGATTTGGATACAATTCCCTAACCGCTTGATGTACAGCATTTATTTCTGTTGGATGATGCGCATAATCATCTATATAAACCAACTTTTCAGATTTAATCTGATAAGAAAAACGTCTTCTGATTCCGTTGAATGATGCAATGGCTTTTGCGATGGCATCGGTCGGGGTGCCAAAAGTTTTTGCCATCGCAATAGCCATTAAACCATTCATTAAATTGTGTTTTCCAGGCAATCCAAAATGCAAATCCTTCATGATTTCTGATGGAGTTTCTACATCAAAAACATAGCTTCCATCTTCAATACGTACATTGAACGCTTTATATATAGCATCTTCATTTATAGCACATTGAACGCCCTCCAGAGGCAATTCTTTGGTTATAAACAGCTTATTCTTGTCTTCTACTTTTGAAGCAAATTCTACAAACGATTCTTCAATAGCTTCACTTGTTCCGTAAATATCCAAATGATCTGCATCCATTGACGTGATACAGGCAATATTTGGATGTAAATGCAAGAATGAACGATCAAATTCATCTGCTTCTACAACCGTTACAGTTTTTCCGCTTCCAATTAAATTAGAATTATAATTCTCTACAATTCCACCAACGAAAGCCGTAACATCAGCTCCGCTTTCAAATAAAATATGTCCAAGAATACTTGATGTTGTAGTTTTTCCATGTGTTCCGGCAACAGCAAAACTAAAAGTGTCTTTGGTAATAATTCCTAATACCTCGGCACGTTTTTTAATTTCATAATTTCTTTCGATAAAATAATTCCACTCTGAATGTGATTTTGGAACCGCAGGCGTAAAAATTACCAACGTATTCTCTGCATAATACTCACTTGGAATCAAACTAATATTATCTTCAAAATGAATATCAATACCACTTTCTATCAATTCGCTTGTTAACATTGACGGCGTTTTGTCGTAACCAGAAACCTGTTTCCCTATGTTTTTAAAATAGCGAGCCAGAGCACTCATTCCGATGCCTCCAATACCAATAAAATAAACGTTTTGTATTTGATTTAAATTCATTTCTATTTAATTTTGAGCTATTTACAAGTTGCTTTATTATGTAAAGAACTAGTAACTAAGTCTTTGTAATTTTATATTTTAATAACCCAAAACGCTTAAAAATAGCGTCCTAACTTTTTACTTTTGTTCTATAATTTTCGAAAAAAGTTATATTATAACAACTTTTTAATCTGATCCACAATCACTTTCGTTGCATTTGGCATTGCCAGTTTCTTGATGTTATCACTTAGTTGTTTTTGTTTTCCCTGATCTTTCAATAAAGCTTCAAAAACAATACTAAATTCATTCTCCAATTCTGATTCTTTCAATAAAATTGCTCCTTTTGCATCTACAATTGCCTGCGCATTTTTTGTCTGATGATCTTCGGCAACATTTGGCGACGGAATAAAAATCACCGGTTTCCCAACAATACATAATTCTGAAACCGATGACGCTCCTGCTCGCGAAATAATCACATCTGCAGCAGCATACACAAAATCCATTCTTTCTATGAAATCAACTACTCTAACGTTTTGTTGATTGTGTTTTTTATAATCTTCAAAATATAATTTTCCGCACTGCCAGATGATTTGTACATCTTGCGAAAGCATATTTTGCAATTCTTTTTCAATTAACTGATTGATTCTTCTTGCTCCTAAACTTCCTCCTAAAACCAATAATGTTTTTTTATTCGGGTCTAAACCATAAAAAGCAATTGCTTCATCACGTTTACTTTCAATATCTATTAAATCCTGACGAACCGGATTCCCGGTTAAAACAATTTTTTCTTTAGGAAAAAATCTTTCCAAATTTTCATAAGCAACACAAATTGCGTTTGCTTTTTTACTCAACAGTTTATTCGTAATTCCCGGAAAAGAATTTTGCTCCTGAACTATTGTCGGAATTCCTGCCGAGCCAGCCGCTTGCAATAATGGTCCGCTGGCAAAACCTCCGGTACCTATTACTACGTTTGGTTTAAACTGCTTGATAATTCGTCTTGACTCTAACAAACTTGTTGCCAATTTTAGCGGAAACATTAAATTTTGCAATGTTAATTTTCTTTGTAAACCAGCTATCCAAAGACCTTTTATTTCGTAACCTGCCTGAGGCACTTTTTGCATTTCCATTTTATCTCTGGCACCTACAAAAAGAAATTCAGCATCAGGAAATTGTAATTTTAATTCATTTGCAATCGCAATTGCCGGATAAATATGTCCTCCAGTCCCACCGCCACTTAGTATGAATTTATACTTTGTCATATTCTTTAAAATTATAACGCTTAAAAATTATCCTGTTTCTAAGCTTTATTTAATACTGCATTCATTGGATTTCTGGAAGTATCTTCGATCGAATACATTCCTTCTTCTTCATATATTTTTTCGTCAGCCGGCAAATCTTCTTCTGATAATTCTTTATCAATTAATCGTTGAAGTGCTTCTTTACGTCTTTCTTTTTCTTCATTTTCTTCTGCTATTTCTTCATCTTTTTTAGTCACGCTAATGATAATTCCAAGCGAGAAACAAGTCATCCAAATCGAACTACCTCCAGAACTTATCAGCGGAAGCGTTTGTCCTGTTACCGGCAATAATTCTACAGCAACCGCCATATTAATCATCGCCTGAAATATCATCGGAAATCCGAGCCCGACGACGACTAATTTTCCAAACAAAGTCGTAGCTTTATGTGATGCTATTACAAAACGGAACAATAACAACAAGTACAAAACCAATATCGATACTCCGCCTACTAATCCATATTCTTCAACAATAATCGCATAAATAAAATCTGAAGATGATTGAGGTAAAAAGTTCTTCTGAACACTTTTACCCGGTCCTAATCCTCCTAGTTTTCCAGATGCAATCGCGATTTTTGCCTTTTCGATTTGATAATCATCTTCATCAGGTTTATCTGTGGTAAAATTCATAATACGACTTTCCCAAGTTGAAACCCTGCTAAAGAATCTTGAATCCGGAAAAGCTTTTGCCACTAAAAGGAAAAACGCTAACATTGCAATTCCAGAACCTATAATAAATCCAATATATTTTAATGGATACTTACCAATAAATGTCAGCATCATAACCATTGAAAAAATCAACGCTGTTGTCGAAAAGTTTGCTGGCAAAATAAGTGCCAATGTTATAAAAACTGGCAACCAAAGTTGAATTAGTGAAGCTTGAAACGGCTCATTCTCATCTCTGGTTTTTGACAAATAACGCGCTACAAATATGAATAATATACTTGCCGCCAAAGTCGAAGTTTGAAACGTAATACCAATAAATGGCACCTGAATCCAACGACTCGCATTTGCGCCGGCAATTACAGTTCCTTTCAACAATGTATAAAGCAATAAAAACCAAACAATTGGCAAAGCTATTTTAGAAATCGCTCTAAAATAATGATACGGAACTCTGTGTACCCAATAAATAATCAGGAATCCAATACAAACGTGAGCTAAATGTTTTACCAAATATCCCAGTGTATTTCCGGTTCCGTGACCAATATATGCCAGATTACTACTCGCACTAAAAACTGGCATAAACGAAAACAGTGCTAATAAAGCCACGAATGACCATATTACTCTATCTCCTTTTAGTTTGTTTACTAGTTCTTTCATTTTAGATTTCTGATTTTAGATTATTTTAAAATCTTACCTCTTAATTTTTATTATTTAATCTATTATTTACTGTCTTTAAACTGCTAACGAAAATAGCGGTTAACTCATTTCCTTCTTTCCAAATTATCTCTAACTCAGATTTTGCAATCCACATTTTTTCTTTTATAATTTCCAGCCAAAATAAAGTTTCATCAGATTCTTCTAAAACTATATTCATTTTAGAAACAAATTCTCGATCACTTCTTGCTCTGCAAACTGCTCTGTAATTTGCTCCAACCGATGTACCACTTCTCACTATTTGATTTGCAATTACTTTTACTACATATGTTGTTGGCAATTTTTCTGCTAAATCAATTATCATCAAAGAGAACTTTTTAGTTCTCAACTTCATTTCATCCGTCATCATCATTAAAAGAACTTATATTCTATTTTTGAATTCAAAGTCTAGAAAACAATCTAAAATCTAAAATCAGAAATCTAAAATTATAGATTGTGTACTGCTTGTTTAAATTGTTTTCCACGATCTTCGTAGTTTTCGAATAAATCGAAACTTGCACAGGCCGGTGACAATAAAACTGTATCTCCTTTTTCTGTTAAACGTTGCGCTGTTTTTACAGCATCGTTCATATTATTTACTTCAACCATGATATCAACAACATTTCCAAAAGCCTCAATAATCTTACGATTATCGATTCCTAAGCAGATAATTGCTTTCACTTTTTCACGAACTAACGACATCAATTCGTTGTAATCATTTCCTTTATCAACTCCTCCAACAATCCAAACCGTTGGAACATTCATACTGTCTAAAGCAAAGAATGTAGCGTTTACATTTGTTGCTTTTGAATCATTGATATATTGTACATTCTGAATTTTAAGTACTTTCTCTAAACGGTGTTCAACACCTTGAAAATTTGATAAACTTTCGCGAATTGTTGCATTTCTAATCTGCATCAATTTCGCCACGGAGCTTGCTGCCATTGCGTTTTTCATGTTATGTTTTCCTTCTAACGCAATGTGTTCTGTTTCCATTGTAAACTCTTCTTGGTTGATCTTTATTTCCATTTTGTTGTTATTTATAGAAGCCCCTTCAGTGAATGTTTTAGACAATGAAAAAGGAATTAATTTTGCTTTTGTTGTGTTATTTTTTAACCATTCCGTAATCGCTTCATCATCTGCATCGTAAATAAGATAATCGCTTTCCGTCTGATTCATTGTTATTCGAAACTTTGAATCAATATATTTTTGATATTTATATTCGTATCGGTCTAAATGATCTGGACTAATATTTGTAATTATTGCAATATCAGGCCTGTAATCTATAATTCCATCAAGCTGAAAACTACTTAACTCCAGCACATAGGCATCAAATTTATTCTCGGCTACCTGCCAGGCAAAACTTTTCCCAATATTTCCTCCTAAACCAACATTCAAACCTGCCGATTTCAGCAAATGATGTGTTAACATTGTTGTAGTCGTTTTACCGTTACTACCTGTAATTCCAATTGTCAGCGCTTCTGTAAAAGGTTTCGCAAACTCAATTTCCGAGATTACCTTAATTCCCGCAGCGATAAGCTTTTGTACTATTGGAGATTTTTCAGGAATTCCCGGACTTTTCATCACCACATCGGCGTTTAAAATCAGGTCCTCAGTATGCTGTTCCTCTTCCCAGGCAATTTTATTAATGATAAGAACTTCTTTATAACTTTCTTTTATCTTTCCAAAATCCGATACAAAAACATCATATCCTTTTTTCTTCCCAAGAATAGCGGTACCAACACCACTTTCTCCTCCTCCTAAAACAACTAATCTCATAGGCTATGTAATTAAAAATTTAGAATTAAAAATTAAAAATCAACTGTGACCTTTAACCAAATTCCTATTTTCCTTTTAGGGTTATTATAATTTTCGCTAATATTCTGCAAATTTCATTAGCCTCACCAAAGATGCTGTCGAATTCACTTACAGAGATATAATCTGTTGCTTTCAATAATTTCAACCAATAAATTGTTTCTCTAGCTTCTTTATATGAAATTTCAAGCTTAAACAAGAACTCTTTATCAGAACGTCCTCCAATTGATTCTTCGATATTTGCTCCAATTGAAGTTCCACATCTTAAAATCTGTTTACTCAAAACAAACTCTTTCTTTTTAGTGGTTAGATATTTATACAAATTGATTATTCTAACTGCAAAAAGGAATGATTTATCCTGAATAATATTTTCTTTCATTTTTAAGAACGTGCAATACTTTAATTTTTAATTCTCAATTTTTAATTGAAATTCTATCTTAGTTTTAAAGTAACAATTGATAATATGGCTAACATAATGGCAACAATCCAAAAACGAGTTACGATTTTACTTTCATGATATCCTTTCTTTTGATAATGATGATGAAGAGGCGACATCAGAAAGATTCTGCGTCCTTCACCAAAACGTTTTTTAGTGAATTTAAAATAACTCACTTGCAAAACCACTGAGAAATTCTCCACTAAAAAGATTCCGCACAATAAAGGAATCAATAATTCTTTTCGAACTGCGATTGCCAGAACTGCAATGATTCCACCAATAGTCAAACTTCCTGTATCTCCCATAAAAACAGATGCGGGATAAGAATTGTACCAAAGAAAACCAATCAGAGAACCAACAAATGCAGATATAAACACGGTCATTTCTCCCGAATTGGGGATATACATAATATTCAAATAATTAGAGAATATGATATTACCGGAAACAAACGTAAATATTCCGAGTGCTAAAACAGATATTGCCGAAGTTCCCGCTGCGAGACCATCGATACCATCTGTTAAATTTGCTCCGTTTGAAACTGCTGTAATAATAAAAATCACAACCGGAATAAAAATTAACCAAGCCCATTTTTCATATCCTTCTCCTGTCCATGCCAACAATTCGGCATAATCAAATTCATTGTTTTTTACAAAAGGAATTGTCGTTGCTGTTGATTTCTCTTCCATTGGAGCAGGCATAACAACCGCTGTGCTTACATTTTTTTGAGTTCCAATATATCCTGTATCAGTTCTTACTGTAACTGCCGGATTAAAATACAAAACAGTTCCAACGATAAGTCCTAAACCAACCTGACCAATAACTTTAAAAATTCCTTTAAGACCTGCTTTATCTTTTTTAAATATTTTAATATAATCATCTATAAAACCAATTGTTCCCATCCAAAGTGTGGTTACAATAAGCAAAACAATGTAAATATTATGCAAACGAGCAAACAACAAAACCGGCAAAAGAGTAGCAAAAATGATAATCAATCCACCCATTGTTGGCGTTCCTGCTTTTTCATTTTGACCTTGTAAACCCAATTCACGAACTGTTTCACCAACTTGTTGATTACGCAAAAAATTGATAATTCTTTTTCCGTAAATCGTCGACAAAAGCAACGAAAGCATTAACGCTAAAGCTGATCTAAAAGTGATGTATTGAAAAACTCCAGTTCCCGGGATATCCAGTGTTTTATCGAAATATTCAAATAAATAGTATAGCATATTTTATATTTTTTAAATTCCAATTTAGAAATTCCAAATTCCAATTATTGTGGTGGTATTTGAACTTAAAAATTTATTTTTATTATTTGTTTAGTTGATCTAAGATTTCTTTTACAGTTTCCATATCATCAAAATGATGACGAACTCCGCTTATCTCCTGATAAGTTTCGTGACCTTTTCCTGCAATCAGAATAATATCATTTGGCTGAGCCAATTGACAAGCCGTTTTTATAGCTTGTTTACGATCGGTAATCCTTAATATTTTTTTATAATTATGCGCTTCAACTCCTTTTTCCATTTCGTCTAAAATCACTTCAGGATCTTCGTTTCTTGGATTATCAGAAGTTAAAATTGCTTTATCACTAAGATCTGTAGCAATTTTTGCCATAATTGGTCTTTTCGTTTTATCTCTGTTTCCGCCACAACCAACAACAGTAATCAATTGTTCGTTTTTGGTACGGATATCATTAATTGTTTTTAACACATTATCCAATGCATCCGGCGTATGCGCATAATCTACAATTGCCGTAATATTTCCTTCCGAAACAATATATTGAAAACGACCAGAAACACTCTCTAAATCAGACAATAAGCGCAACGCTTCCAGACTATCCATTCCAAGTTCAACAGCAGTTCCGTAAATTGCCAAAACATTATAAGCATTAAAAGTCCCGATAAGTTTTACCCAAACTTCATTGTCATTTACTTTTAATAATAATCCTGACAACTGACTTTCTAATATTGTGGCTTTAAAATCAGCATAAGATTTCAAGGCATATGTAAATTTTCTTGCCACTGTGTTTTGCAACATCACAGTTCCGTTTTTATCGTCAACGTTTGATAATGCAAAAGCAGTTTTTGGCAATGAATCAAAAAATGACTTTTTTACATCTCTGTATTCTGCAAAAGTTGGATGATAATCTAAATGATCGTGAGAAAGATTGGTAAAAATCCCTCCAACAAAATGCAACGCTTCTGTTCTCTTTTGATGAATTCCATGAGAACTCACTTCCATAAAACAATGTGTGACACCCGCTTCAATCATTTCATTTAGATAATGATTTATTGTGATAGAATCTGGCGTTGTATGTGTTGCAGGATATTCCGTTTCATCAACCATAATTTTTACCGTTGATAATAAACCAACTTTAAATCCTGCTTTTTGAAACAACTGGAACAACAATGATGCAATCGTGGTTTTACCATTTGTTCCCGTAACACCAACTAATTTTAATTTTTCAGAAGGATTTCCAAAATAATTAGCCGCCAAAAAAGCCAATGCTGTATTGGTATCTTTTACTTGTATATAGGTAATTCCTTTTTCAATATTCTCAGGCAAAGTATCGCAAATAATCGCAATAGCACCCAACTCGATCGCTTTCTGGATATAATCATGTCCATCAGAAAGTGATCCGCGAATTGCCACAAAAACATCACTTGCTTCAATTTTTCTTGAATCAAAATCAATTTTATGTATATCAATTTCAGTCGAACCCGTTACAGATTCAATTGCTACTTTGTATAATATGTCTTTAAGTATTTTCACGATAATTCTAATACTATTGTTGCGTTTCTACTAATATTTTGTCCAGCTTGTAAAGACTGTTTTTTTACTTTCCCTACTCCATTTACTTTTACTTTCAAACCTAAATTTTCCAGTAAAGCAATTGCATCCATTCCCGGCATTCCTTTTAAATCAGGAATCTGATTTGATTTTTTATTTACGTCGACAGTATATTGATTATAATTGTCTTCTTGCTTTGGAATCCTTGAGTCTAACTTTTTAATTTTATTTGTCGAAGGCGCATCTGTAAATATTTTTTGAGCAATTCTCTTAAAAACCGGTCCTGCAACATCTGCTCCGTAATAATTATTTTTAGCTGTATTTGGTTTGTGAACTACCACAATACAAGAATATTTTGGATGATCTGCCGGAAAATATCCTACGAAAGAAGACGCATAATACATTCCTTCTCTTCCTGCCTTGCTGTAATTTACCATAGCCGTCCCTGTTTTTCCTGCCATCGAAAAATCTTTCGAATACAACTTAGAACCTGTTCCTTTTTTTACTACATTCTGCAATACAGCTCTTACTTTATTAAGTGTTTCTTGCGAACATACTTTTGGATTAATTACTTCAACATCAAATTTCTTAATGGTTTTGTTCCATTCTTTTATTTCCGATACAAATTGTGGCCTTACCATTACTCCATTATTAGCAACTGCATTATAAAGAGCCAATGTTTGCATTGGTGTTACCGAAACATTATATCCAAAAGCCATCCACGGAAGCGTAGTTCCTGACCAATGTTTATCTCCAGGTTGTGGAATATATGGTCTTCCTTCTCCTTTAAAATGCAATCCTAATGTCTTATTCAATCCGTAGCTATTAATGTGATCTACAAATTTTGATGGATTGCTTTTATAATTTTCATAAACTGCCTGAACCATTACCGTATTTGACGAAAGTTCGAATCCGCGTGCTAAAGAAACCTTGCCGTAACCTCCTTTATGTGAATCACGAACAGCACGTCCGTAATATCTTATTTCTCCGCCGTGGCTATCATAAACCGTACTTGTATCAGCAACTTTATCTTCTAAAATTGCCATTAAATCAACTAATTTAAAAGTTGATCCCGGTTCGTGAGATTCTGCAATAGCATAATTTGTGGTTTCAAAATACGATCCGTCTTCTGCTCTTCCTAAATTAGAAATCGCTTTTACATGTCCCGTTTCTGTCTCCATAACCACCACACAACCGTGATCTGCTTGATAATCTTCTAATTGTTTCAACAAAGCGTGGTGCGCAATATCCTGAATAAAAACATCTATCGTAGAAATCACATCATAACCATCAATTGGATCAACCTCATTTACATCACGAATAGGTTTCCACTGCCCTTTTGCTATTTTTTGCTTTAGAATTTTCCCATCTTTTCCGTTCAGGTAATTTTTAAAAGCCCACTCAATTCCTTTTCCAACTTCCATTCCTGTTGCCGGATCGATTTTGTCATACCCAATCGTTCTTTCCGCAATTTTACCTATAGGATGTTTTCTAACAGTTTCTTGTTCAATTATAATTCCACCTTTAAAAGCCCCCAATTTGAACAACGGAAATCCTTTAATCTTCACATATTCTGTATAACTCAACTTGCGAGCAATCAAATAATACCGATTTTTATTGGCTCTGGCTTTTCTTAATTCCTGTTCGTAATAACCTGCCGGTCTATCCAAAACTTTAGACAATGAATCTGATAATGCTTTTACATATTTTTCGAAAGTTTCCGTTTTTGGCGCTTTGGCATCAAATCTAATTTCATAATTAGGAATCGATGTTGCCAATAAACTTCCATCAGCAGAATAGATATTTCCTTTGTTTGCCGGAATCACAAAATTTCTAACCGTACGTTGTTTCGCCAGTTTTCTGTAATAATCTCCTTCAACCCATTGAATATTGGTTAATTTAACGACAATAGCAATTGCCATCACAAAGATGAAAACTGCTACGAGGTAAATTCTGTAGGATATATGTTTATCGTCTACTGCCATATTCTTTTAAAGAAACTTTTTTCTTCTTCTTTTTTAACTTCTATTTTAACCGGAGGAACCGTTGATGGAAAAATCTGCTTTTCAAGCATTTTATCCGATATAGTCGACTCCATTTTTAACTTCATCAATTCTGAACGGCGATCTACAAATTCTGATCGCAATTCTTTTACTTCATTATTAAGCTTTGCAATTTCAAAGACTTTTTGCTCGTATCGTTGCGTATTTGCAATCATCAGTATAGCAAGCAGAATGATAAAAACAATGAACCTCCAGTTTTTTACTGCATCATCGTTAATCAGAAATCTTGCTTTTAATATGCCAAATACTCCACCTTTCATTTTCTACCTATATATATTATATCTTTTCAGCAATTCTCAATTTTGCACTTCTTGCTCTATTGTTGATTTTAATCTCGACATCATCCGGAACAATCAACTTTCCTATCGTTTTATATGGAACAGAAAAATTTCCAAAAAAATCACGTTCTGGTTCTCCTTCAAACATTCCGTTTTTAATAAATCTTTTTACCAACCTGTCTTCAAGAGAATGATAAGAGATTACTGAGAATCTTCCGCCTGGATTTAGAATTTCTAAAGATTGTTCTATAAACTCTTTCAAAACATCCATTTCCTGATTTACCTCAATTCGAATAGCTTGATAAATCTGAGCCAATACTTTATTTCGAATTCTTTCCGGTAAAAATTTCGCCAGAACATCTTTCAATTCATCTGTAGTTTTAATTGGCCTGTGTTCTCTTGCCTCTACAATTGTTCTTGATAAAAGTGGCGCATTCTTCAACTCCCCATAATCAAAAAAAACACGACGTAAATCCTGTTCTTCATATTCGTTAACTACACGATAAGCACTTAAATCATTTTTTTGACTCATCCGCATATCGAGTTCAGCATCAAATCTTGTTGAGAAACCTCTCTCAGGAACATCAAACTGATGTGATGAAACTCCTAAATCTGCCAAAATTCCATCTACTCCTTTAACACCATGAAAACGCAAAAACCTTTTTATAAATCTAAAGTTCTCATTAATTAAGGTAAACCGTTCGTCCGGCAACGCATTTGCAAGAGCATCTTCATCCTGATCAAAAGCAAATAATTTACCGTTTGGCCCTAATCGTCTCAAAATTTCTTTTGAATGACCACCGCCACCAAACGTTACATCTACATAAATACCATCTGGTTTAATATTTAAACCATCAACTGTAGGATGAAGCAAAACCGGATTATGATATTCCATTGTCGTCGTCATTAATATTTCCCATTACTTCTTCGGCTAAATCTGCAAAATCCATATCTTCGCCACTTATTGATTTTTCATACAAATCCTTATCCCAAATCTCCACAATATTAACCGCAGATGAAAAAACGACATCTTTAGAAATACTTGAAAAAGCAACCAAATCCTTTGGAACCAATAATCTTCCTAACGCATCAATTTCTACCATTTTAACACCAGCAGTAAATCTTCGAATGAAGTCATTGTTTTTTTTTACAAAACGATTCAGCTTGTTGATTTTTTGCATCATCAAGTCCCACTCGTCCATTGGATACAATTCTAAACACGGTTGGAAAACTGAGCGCTTCAAAACAAATCCGTTTTGAAGAGATGCAGTCAATTGCTTTTTCAAAGGTGCAGGCAACATAAGCCTTCCTTTAGCATCGACTTTACACTCATATGTTCCGACAATTGTGTTCAAGAAAAATTCATTAATATGTTATAGGACAAAAATATAAAAAATATTACCACAATTTACCACTATATACCACTTTGTTAATAAGTTTAACCACTTTCCTACCACCTCTCCTAATTACTAAACAATCAATACGTTAACTAATTATTAATCAATTCCTGACAACACTGATCAATCAAAAAAAATACGCACCTTTTTTCTTAAAAAAATAAGTATTATGCTAATTTCTTAACATTTGAAGATTCGTCAAAAAACACCCATAAAACCTGATTTTTAATCACTTAGAAATTCTACTGAAATTATCTAGTTAAAAAACGGTATCAAAAATTCATTTTTATTTATTAAACCCTATATTTGTCCAAATTGAAATTGGCATTAAATTAAATGGACAAACACTACAAAAAAGAAGGCAAATACAGCTATTATGAAGCTGGAGAAGGAACTCCTATCGTGATTTTACATGGCTTAATGGGAGGCCTAAGTAACTTTGATGCTGTAGCAGAATATTTCCCATCGAAAGGATACAAAGTTGTTATCCCGGATTTGCCAATCTATACCCAAAGTATTTTAAAAACAAACGTAAAAAGTTTTGCGAAATACGTTAAAGACTTTATCACTTTTAAAGGATTTGATCAGGTAATTTTATTAGGCAACTCCCTTGGAGGACACATTGCTCTTTATCACACCAAAATGTATCCTGAAAAAGTAGCCGGACTCGTAATTACCGGAAGTTCTGGACTTTACGAAAGCGCAATGGGTGATAGTTATCCAAAAAGAGGTGACTACGAATACATAAAAAAGAAGGCTGAAGATGTATTTTACGATCCTGCAATTGCAACTCCCGAGCTTATTGATGAAGTGTATGCAACGGTAAACGACCGCATAAAACTAATCAAAACTTTAACGATTGCCAAAAGTGCAATTCGCCATAATATGGCAAAAGATTTACCAAAAATGACAGTAGAAACCTGTATCATTTGGGGTAAAAATGATGCCGTTACACCACCAAATGTTGCCGAAGAATTTGATAAATTATTGCCTAATTCAACTTTGTATTGGATAGACAAATGTGGACACGCTGCTATGATGGAACACCCTCAGGAATTCAACACAATTCTTGAAGAATGGCTCACAAAAAAGAATTTATAGCATCTAACTTTCGACTTTAAGGAGGTTTTAAAAACAAAAAACATGAAAATTAATACCGCCGAATTTATTATCAGTAATTCCGAAGTAGCAAAATGTCCACAGGATTTTTTGCCGGAATATGCTTTTATCGGACGATCTAACGTAGGTAAATCTTCGTTGATCAATATGCTTACCAATCATAAAAACTTAGCTAAAACTTCAGGAAGACCAGGGAAAACACAGCTAATTAATCACTTTAAGATTAATAACAACTGGTTTTTGGTCGATTTACCTGGTTATGGTTATGCTAAAGTATCAAAAAAAACAAAATCAGTCTTTCAGCAATTTATAACTGATTATTTTGAAACAAGAGAACAACTTGTTTGTGCTTTTGTTTTGATTGATATTCGTCACGAAGCTCAAAATATAGACATTGAATTTATGTCATATATGGGAGAAAGCGAGATTCCGTTTTGTATCATTTTTACAAAAGCAGATAAAATCAGTAAAACTAAAGTTGACTCTCATATTGCAGCATACAAAAAACAAATGTTTGCCAATAACTGGGAAGAAATGCCACACTATTTTGTGACATCCGCTACAGAGCAAATAGGAAAAGATGACGTTTTAAATTATATCGACGAAGTAAATCAGGAAGTTTTTAAAAACAGTAATAAGTTTTAAAAAACAAATCCTAATTCTTTTATCCCGAAGCTTCGGGACCACAATTCCAATCCTTCGACTTCGCTCAGGAAAACAAAAGTTTCAATATAAAAAATTCCAAATTCCAATACTTTTTAAATTGGAATTTGGAATTTTTTTTGCTTTTTTTATTGTGCGTTTTAAACTACATTTGCGGCAACCAAAACCTAATTCATGAAGAATATCAAACCAATCTTTTTCTTTTTTTTTATTTCTATTTTATTTTCATCGTGCTCAACAAAAACTTACATGTTTACTTCCGGACCAAGATCTGGTGTTGATTTCACTTCAGGAAAATGGTTATTAAATGAGTTAGACAGCCCTAAAAACCAGAAAGATAAACTGACAGCAGAATCTTTAGAATTTTTCAAAAAGAAATTAGCAGATCGAGTATCTTATATTCATGATGTTAACGGATTACTTGTCCCTAGAAAAATTAACTTTAACCCAAGTAAAACAAAATTAAAGGAACTGAAAGAAGGAACTGGTTTTGATTTTTTCATCAATATTTCTACCCAAAAAAACAAAAGTGATTTCTCTTCAATCGAACTCTATCAATCTGATAACGAAACAGGAAGAAACGAAGCTTCTGTACTTGTCGAAATTTATGATTTAAACTTACAGGAAATCATTTACTCTCAAAATGTAGTTGGAGTTGCCAGAAAAACCAAGAATGAATCCGTGTGGGAAACAGAAAAATCAAGCAAACTACTCGACAATGTACATTTTTATAAAAGCTCAAATAAATTAATGACAGGAGCTTTAAAAAAGATACTAAAAGATCTGGACAAAAGATCTGTTAAATAGAAAAATCCCAAACTTCAAGTTTTATACCACTGGAGTTTGGGATTTCTTATTTATCTATTATTTTATTCTTTACACCTTTCCGGGATCATCAAAAGTATCTGCCGGATCTGATTCTTTACTTACTTCTTTATGATTTAAATCTTTCCATTCTTTGTATATTAAAAATTGATACAGAATATAAAACAGAGAATTAAAAAACCACAAATCAAGCACAAATGGTTCGGTAAAAATCACCCAATCAGTATTACCACTTAAAAAAATACTCAAACTACTTGCGAGATAAATGATCAATCCATTGCAGAAAAACAAATAGTTATGTTTCGCCGTTTTGAAATTCCGAATCAAAAAGATTAACGCGTAAACAATTAACAACATTGAAGTTGTTCCAATTTCAAGCAAATTAAATCTCCAATAAAGATCCGGAGTTTTATAATATTGAATCGCTAACAGAACCAAAACCGATATCAAAAACAAAAGTATCATTCGCTTCAAAACCACATCTGAAAACAAACTATAAAAGAATATACTTAACGCAATAAATTGAAAAATAAAATAATAATGAGAAAGGAAGAAATTAGATCCCGGATAACAAAATCCAATAATATTACATAGCAGTTCCTGTACAAACAAAAAAATCAAATAAATCATAATTATGATATACTGAACATCTTTGTTTTTTCGTGTTTTATAAAAACGAATACTGTTTACCAGTAAAAAAAACAATCCTATAAGGCTTATAAAAAATGGAAATAGCATAATTATTACTTTTTCAGATCATGAACTATCTCGACTGCAAATTATTTTTACTTAATAGAAGCAACTTAAATAATAATGCCTTCTAAAGTTAAGATTAAAATTCTAAAAAAGAAATAACTAACGAAAAAATCCCAAATCCCAATCTTTACAATTGGAATTTGGGATTTCATTATTGGATTTTTCAAATTACTTTGTCAACTCCAATTTTTCTGCAAAATAATCACAAAAATCTTTCATCGTATCTGACATCTTTTCATCGTCAGTCGCACGTTTAAAAGTATCGGACATCGCAACTAAAGTTTGGTGAAAGAAAATCTTCATTTCATCAACCGGCATATCTTTTGTCCATAAATCTATACGCATAGTTTCTTTGGCTTTGCTGTCCCAAATAGACAACATTATTGCTTTTGCTTCTTCAGCCTGCACACCGCCATCTTGTGCGCTCCATGTTAATTTTTCCGGAACGCGGTTTCCGTCCAATTCTATATTGAATCTAATTTCTGAGTTTATTGTATCTGACATTATTTCTTCGGTTTATATTTTGACTTTTCGAAAATTTCTTTTGAGTTTGTTTTTAATAATTCCGGCAACGTTACAGTATTATTTTTCATATAAGATCGCACGATTTGCCAGCCAATCCAGGCACCAACTCTTCCTGGAGAATCATTATCAATTTCTAAATAAAATTTAGAAAACGGAGCTGGAGTCATAAAACGTGTTGTTAATTTTGGATCCTGACTATATAACATTTCGCTTTCTACAAAAAAACGCCACATATAGGCCTCATTTTCTTCACACCATTTTATTTGTTCCGGTTTGTACCCTATTTTTTCTGCATCTGAATATTCAGGCAGAAGCAAATCTTTTGCATAAAGCTGCTTTCCATCAAAAATCATTTTAGAAAGCAAATCTTTATCTGCAGAAGCAGGAATATTTCTATAAGTAAAACTAGAAACCACATCTGGCATAATTTGATTTTCCTCGAAATTTTCCTTCAGATAATTTGGAAACTCATAAAACTTATGATTTTTTCCCAAATACAATTCCAGTGCAACAATTACCAGACTGTCTGCATAAATTGCTTTAGAATTATAATCCATTTCACCAATTACCGTAATAATTTTTGGCGTTTTAGTTTTAGGAAAATAATATTTTACATGCTGAAAAAGTGCATTGAATTTCTCGCGTACCGGTTCAAAATTGCTGTATTTTTTTTGCACTTCTGTATACACTTCTCTCCAAAGCGGATCCTGCATTCTCTTTAACCAAACACTATCATCATTTCCTGCCGGAAAAAAGAAAGGATATTGTCTTTTTAATTTCGCTAAATCCTCTGGTTTACTTTCAAAAAACGCTTTATCAAAACGCTCAACCTTAATATCAACCGGAATTTCTTCTACTGCTTTTTCAACTTTAGTTTTTTGATCACAGGACAAAAAAAACAAGCCCAGAACCACTACAAAGCGATATATTTTCATTTTATTTTAATTAGATTTGTGTTGCCTATATTTTAAATAAACGTTACTTAAAAATATTTGTGCAAATATACACCCCTGCATCTTAAATCTTGAACTATTATGGCTAAAAAAAGTACGATTCAAACAGAAAAAGTGAATAACCACATTGTAGAGTGGTTGAAAAATTATGCTAACAATGCAAAAGTAAATGGTTTTGTAATTGGAATTTCCGGTGGCGTTGACTCTGCCGTAACGTCTACATTATGTGCCCAGACCGGTTTGAAAGTTTTATGTGTAGAAATGCCAATTCACCAGGCCGAAAATCAGGTTTCGAGAGGAAGAGAACATATAGAGCAATTAAAAAAGCGTTTTCCGAATGTTTCTAACGTAGAAACAGACTTAACTGCCACTTTTGAAGCTTTTAAAAGTGCAGTACCAAAAACAGATGACGAAGCAAAAGTTAGCTTATCATTAGCTAATACACGTGCTCGTTTGAGAATGACTTCTTTATATTATTTGGCCGGAATTCACGGGTTATTAGTTGCCGGAACCGGGAACAAAGTAGAGGATTTTGGAGTAGGATTTTACACCAAATACGGAGACGGCGGAGTCGATTTAAGTCCAATTGCCGACTTAATGAAGTCGGATGTTTATGCTCTTGGAGAATTTTTAACGATTCCACAATCAATTTTAACAGCTGCACCAACTGATGGATTATTTGGCGATAATCGAACCGATGAGGATCAATTAGGAGCAAGTTATGACGAACTTGAATGGGCGATGTTGGCCGCGGAGTCAGGAAATACGCCAGCTGACTACAGTGGGAGAGAAAAATCTGTCTTTGAAATTTATAAACGTTTAAACACCAGCAACAAGCATAAAATGGACGCAATTCCGGTCTGCATTATACCAAAAACGTTAAAATAAAACTTTTTAACATTTGTCTGCAATTAATTACAGAATTTATTTATTAATTTTACAGTTCCAAAAACATGAACAATTCTAAAAAAGGTAAAAATTATGATTAAAGTATGTCTTGCAGACAATCATCCTGTGACTCACTTTGGCGTTAAGTCTTATTTTAAAGACCACGATCAAATTTCAATTGTTGCCAACGTAGGCAATTTTTCAATGGTTAGAGATATTCTTCAAACGAAGGAGATTGACATCCTAATTCTAGATCTGGAATTAGAAGGTCTCTCAAGTATCTTTGAAGTTAAATCTATCCTGAAAAACTTCCCAAAAACAAAAATTGTAATTTTTAGTGACCTCGCTGAACAAATGTACGCTCCAAATGCGATCAAAGCAGGAGTTTCTGGGTATGTGCACAAAACAGAAAAACTTGAAACTTTAGGTCTTTCTATTATTAAAGTACATGAAGGAAAAATTATCATCAACGAAACTGTGCGTAAAAACATGGCTCTTATTGCGAAACAAAGCAAAAGCGAACGTTTGTACAGAAAACTTTCTAATCGCGAGATCGAAGTTTTACGTTACTTAAGTGATGGTAAGAAAAACAATGAAATCTCTAAAATCTTAAACCTGAACGAAAAAACGATCAGTACTTACAAATTAAGATTATTGACTAAATTAAATGTTACTAATTTAGTAGATCTTGTTAACAAAGCAAAGACTTTAGAAATTATTTAATGGTACCTTGACATTACTCTTCCTAGTTTTTTCGAAAACGAATTAACTAGTTTTGAGTAATCAACAACCATCGACAAAAGCTCTGTATTATCTGAATTATCAGGTTGTATAGAGCTTTTTAATTCTTGGATGATTTTGTCAACCAAAAACCAACGCATAGACATAATCGTTTCAGTAACATATTGCGCAATTGTTTCGTCTTTCATTTTCGAAAAAATGTTCTGCCCTTCCCAATCGTGAAGTGTCAATCGTTCATCTTCCATCAAAATATCTGTAACTTCCTGAGCAAAATCAGGCTGTAGACGCATTAAATATTGCTCTAAACTGAATTTGTCGTTTTGATTGTAAAATGCAATCAAATCAGTATAAATATCGCGGAATAAGTTATTAGAAAGTTCAACCTCATCTTCCTGCAAACTCAAATAAATTCGTTGATGTACTTTATATTGTCTCATTTCTGAAACCATTATAACCTCGCCTTCATCATTATTTTTTAAAAGCACATCTTCAAATTCTTCCATTTTATCTCCGTAAAGTAATAAAATCTCAATTACTTTGCGTTCTAAACGGTATAAAATATCAACTTTTTCTGTTTGCTCTACTGGTGCTGCATATCCTGGTCCTCCCGGATAATAATCATCTGGCGGCCCTGTTCTTGGATCATCAGGATCTCCTCCTGAATATCCGGCATTACTTGGAGGTTGTTGGGGTTGGTTTCTAAAAACTTCAAAAGGTTTTTGCTCCTGTTTTTGCTTTTTGCTAGCTTCTGTAAGGTCTTTTTGAATCAGCTGAGCCAAAGTACTTACCAAAACCTGCTCAGAAATATCCATAATTCTGGCACATTCCTGAGTATAAACTTCACGTTGAATACGATCTGGAATTTTAGAAATACTAACAACCATATCACGAATCAAATCCGCTTTTTTTATAGGATCGTTTTTAGCCTCTTTCATTAAGAGCGATGCTTTAAACTGTATAAAATCTTTACTGTTTTCTTCTAAATAAGCAACAAGATCGTCATGCGAAGTTTTTCGCGCAAAACTATCAGGATCTTCTCCGTCAGGAAAAGCACAAACTCTTACATTCATTCCTTCTTCAAGAATCAAATCAATTCCTCGAATAGCAGCACGTAAACCTGCAGCATCTCCGTCAAAAAGTACGGTAATATTTCTTGTAAGACGATTAATTAAACGAATCTGATCCGGCGTTAAAGCTGTTCCTGACGAAGCAACAACATTCTCGATTCCGGCTTGATTAAACTGAATTACATCTGTATAACCTTCTACTAAGTAACAATTGTTTTGCTTTGCAATCGACTGTTTCGCCTGAAAAATTCCATAAAGCACTTTACTTTTATGGTAAATATCACTTTCCGGCGAGTTTAAATATTTTGCTGCTTTTTTATCATTCGTTAAGATGCGTCCTCCAAATCCTAAAACACGTCCTGACATACTTTCGATAGGAAACATCACACGGCCTTTGAAACGGTCAAACGGGCGATCTTCTCTCGCAATTGTTAAACCGGTGCTTTCCAAAAATTCCAATTTATAGCCCTTACCTAAAGCTTCTTTGGTCAAAGCATCCCAGGTTTCTGGCGAATATCCTAAACTAAATTTTTTGATTGTTTCATTGGTAAAACCTCTTTCCTTAAAATAAGAGAGTCCAATTGCTTTTCCTTCTTCTGAATTTAAAAGCGTTTTATTAAAATAATCTTTTGCAAATTCCGAAACCAAATACATACTTTCACGAACGTCCGTCATCGCTTTTTCAGCATCGGTTTGTTCTGTCTCTTCGATCTCAATATTGTATTTTTTAGCCAAATATCGAATGGCTTCGGGATAGGTAAATTGCGAATGTTCCATTAAGAACTTTACAGAATTCCCTCCTTTTCCAGTACTAAAATCTTTCCAGATTCCTTTTGCGGGCGACACCATGAACGATGGAGAGCGCTCATCTGAGAATGGACTTAGACCTTTGTAATTACTTCCTGCACGTTTTAAGTTAACATAATCACCAATAACCTCCTCTACTCGAGCAGTTTCAAAAACGGAATCAATTGTAGCTTGTGAAATCAAAACGTAATATATTTTAAAAAATTTGAAGTCTGTAAAAGTACACAAATCAATCTTGAAATGTGATGATTTCAAATAAAAAAAAGCGCTTCTTTCGAAGCACTTTTTCAATTAACTAACCTTATTGTATTCTTAATTTAAATCAAATCTTAATCCTAACGAGATATTATTCTCTTTTACTAAATTGTCCTGAAATAAAGGGTTCAGATCATATTTTACATACAAACTCATTTCTTTATAACCTATATAAGAACTTAATCCGTATATAAAATTATTCACATTATAATCTCCTTTTATAGTGGTTTTATAATCTAAATCATCCTGATCGTATTTCAGAATTTGTTTCGATTTTACATTGATTCCTGCATATCCTCCAATTCCAAAACGGAAACTTTTATGTGTTCTAAAATACGTTTTTCCGTTAACTACTTTAGGCTTAGAAAAATCAAACTCCAAATGAACCGGCGCAACGATATAAACATTTCTAAAACGAGATTCGTCTAAATTTATAGCATTTGTCTGCAACTCAGTTTGATTTCCGTTGACAACAAAATTACGATTATCCGTTGGACGTATATTATTATACATTAATGAAAGTCCGTATTTAGCATGCAATAAATTGTCGTTTTTCATTAATCTTGAATTATAGGTAAAACCCCATTCGTAGAAATGCGAACCTATAAAACTGTAATTCGAATCCTGTAGTTTTCCATCGACCATCATATTATTCAAACCCATTGCAAACACAAATTGCGATGTCGTTCTTCTTTCTCCGCGAATAGAATCTTTTCTCTTTTTATTGTCTTTCCATTCTTTATCGTTCCAGTGAATAACCAAGGTATGTTTCTTTATCGAATCTCCTTCTTTGATTTTTCCGTCTACTTTTTGCTGAACCAAATCATTAAGTTCATTTTGAGCCTCGGTTACTTTTTGCTCAATAATTGTAGCTCTGACTTCTGCCAATTCTTTTTTGCGTTTATCGGCTTGTTCCTGCGTAATTTTCCCTTCAGATAACTGAACGTTTACAGCTTCAACTTCTTCTTTTAGAGTTGCTTTTTCTTCCTTAGTTATCTTTTCTATTTTATTGGCAATTTGCCTTGCTTTCGACTCAAAAGTTTCCTGTCCCAGTACTTTACTAACAAATAGAAAAACAAGGATAACGAGATAAATGGTAAAATTTTTCATGATTGATTGATTTTGATGATGATTATTAATTGTTAATTATTGATGATTAATTGTTGATTGTGAATTAGGAAATGTGAAATGTTGATTGTGAATTGTTGATTGTGAATTGTCGATTTTGAAATGTTGATTGCGAAATTTTGATTGTGAAATTTTGATTGTGAATTGTCGATTGCGAAATACGAAATATGAATCCCATCTATATCGGGTTAAAACCCGACGCTACAATATGGATCGTTCCTCCGGAACTAAAAATCTATACTCTATACTCTTGCTTCTATAATCTTGCTTCTTTACTCTTGATTCTTTACTCTCTACTCCTGCTGATTCCGATTTGCCAAAGCCACTTTTACTGTTTGATAATTTTTATTGACTTTTGTGATTACTTTTTCTCTAAACGAAAGCTCCAATTCACCATCGACCTGATTTAATAAATCGTTGGCATTTATTTTAATTTTTGCTTTTGGTTTAACCGAATTCTGCGCAACAACACTTTTTTCAGCCGAATCTAATAATTGATCTATATTCTCTTTTTTAGAATTTTCGACAATTGGATTCACATTATTGATTGATTGTTTTTCTTGATTGTTTTTGATGATGACTGAAGACTCCGCTATTTGATTTTTCTCATTTTTAATTGGTTTGTTTAGGTTTTGTTTTAAAGTATCAGGATGAATGTTCTCTTTTTTATCTAAAGCTTGTTTTGCCGTTTTTTCTGAAACTGCTACTTCTTCCTTAACAGAATTGGTTACGTTTAAAGTTGGTTTTTCAACCGAATCTTTCTTAGTATTTTCTTCTATTACAACCGTTTCTTTAGGAGTTTCAATAATGCTTTTCCTCTGATTAAAAAAGAAAGTCCCAACTAATAAGAAACCAACAATACTCGCTGCTATATAAAACCATTTCCTATTTTTTGGAACTTGCAGTGAGCGAAGTCGAACTGTCGGTTTTTTTTCTTCGGCAACACTCAACATTGCGTCTAATCTATCCCAGGCTTTATTGCTTGGCTCGATCTGACGTTCGTTTAGTTTTTCACGGAAATCCTTTTCAAAATTATTCGGTTCCATTATCTTGTTTTTTTAATGTATTAATTTGTGTTTGCAGCATTTTTCTGGCGTGCGATAATTGCGATTTCGATGTTCCTTCATTAATCCCTAACATCTTGGCAATTTCATTGTGTTTGTATCCTTCTATGGCGTATAAATTGAAAACCATTTTGTATCCGTCCGGCAAAGCGTCTATTAAAAACTGAATCTGATCTGTCGAAAACTTACTGTCGATTGCATTGAAACTTTCTTCTACATAAATTTCATCATCGGTAAACTTTACTTTTTTCTGAACTCTTAAATAAGAGATACATTCGTTGACCATAATTCGACGGATCCAGCCTTCAAAACTTCCTTTATTTTCAAATTTGTTTAAATTGGTAAACACTTTCATAAAAGCTGTTATCATCACATCTTCTGCCAATTGAATGTCTTTTATATATTGTCGACAAACACTTAACATTTTTGGTGAAAACCGACTGTATATTTGCTGTTGCGCTTGCCGATTATTTTCGACAGCCAACTTTATAATTTCGGTTTCTTCTTGATGTAAATGAATAATTTTCATTTATAAGCTTTTGGTTTTTGGTTTAGTAACAGACTTCTATTAGCATAGACGATTGTCGTTTCGAAATGGTTGCATCAGGATGGGAAAAATTTCAATAAAAAAATTCTAAATTCCAATCGAACAAAACAAAACACTGATTTACAAACAGATAAATCAATTTTCAGTTTGAAAAATTTTCTATTTTTTTTATCTGATGTAAACTTAAGAAGAATTAAAGATAGTAAGTGTTTCAGATTGGCCTCTATTTCCTATTTTAGCAGAAAACCAAATCACAATGAAAATAATATTGAGCTCAATTTTTTGTCTTTTTTCAGTATTACTTTTTTCTCAAAATGAAAATAAAGCAATTACCGGCTTTTCTAAAGAAGAAAAAGCAGACTCAATAAAAGTTGAGAACAAAACTATTGGATATTCGAATACTGGTTTTGCTAAAATTAAAGGTAAAACTTTCGATGGCCAATTACGCAGCGTTGAAAGCGTAGAGATATCTTTGACAAATTTATCTTCTAAAATCACAAACATTTACGAAACAAATGATGATGGCCTTTTCGATATTAATATTGAAAGAGGGATTTACTCCATATTATTTTCAAAAAGATCTTACGGGGAATTTAAAATTGAAAAAATCGATCTTAACGATTGTCAAATACAGGAAATTAATTTAAATCTGGGATCGAGAATAAATATAGTGGAATATATAACGGTACCGGCACAAGAATTTTCACTTCCATCGAAAAAGAAAACAAAGAAAAAATAAAACTTAATCCTTATTTTTTTCTTTCAATAACGTAGTTCACCATCAAAATCAAAGCATCTTTAAACTCAGAATCTTCAAAGTTTTGAAGTAACGAAAGTGCTTCTTGCTGAAATTCGATCATTTTATTTTCGGCGTAAGCCAAACCATTATTGTTTTTTACAAAGGCAATAACTTCTTTGACGCGCTTCTTGTCTTTATTGTGGTTTTTGATGGAGTTTATCAACCACTTTTTTTCTTGCGGAGTACAAGTATTTAAAACATGAATCAAAGGCAAAGTCATTTTTTGCTCTTTAATATCGATTCCTGTTGGTTTACCGATTGCTTCTTCGCTATAATCGAATAAATCGTCTTTGATTTGAAAAGCCATTCCGATTAACTCACCAAATTTGCGCATATTCTCAACCTGAGCATCATCTTCAATTACTGATTTTGCACCAAGCGCGCAACAAGCAGCAATAAGTGTTGCAGTTTTCTTTCGGATGATTTCGTAATATACTTCTTCGGTAATATCAAGTCTTCTAGCTTTTTCGATTTGAAGTAATTCACCTTCGCTCATTTCACGAACGGCAACAGAAATGATTCGGAGTAAATCAAAATCACCATTATCGATAGAAAGCAACAAACCTTTAGACAATAAATAATCCCCGACTAAAACGGCAATTTTATTTTTCCAAAGTGCATTTATAGAGAAAAATCCGCGGCGGCGATTGCTATCATCCACCACATCATCATGTACTAAAGTTGCGGTATGAATAAGCTCAATTACAGATGCACCACGATACGTTCGCTCATTTACGATACCTTCTGAAACCATTTTGGCAGTTAGAAAAACAAACATCGGACGCATTTGTTTCCCTTTTCTATTTACTATATAATAGGTAATACGGTTCAGTAAAGCCACCTTTGAGGTCATCGATTCATGGAACTTTTTTTCAAAAAGTTCCATCTCGTTAAAAATGGGCTGTTTTATTTGAGAAGTAATATTCATTTCGATCCCAAATATACTATTTTAAATAAAAAAACGTTGTCTATTTTAAGTTAGTATAACAATAATTTAAGTATTAACTCAAAAAAACTCTACCAAGAACATTTTTCATAAAGCCTAATTTGAATTCATTATTTAAAAGTAAAACCATTTAAACTATTTACTATGAAAACAAAAGTTTTATTTATTGGAACATTAGTCGCTTTATCTTTTTTTATTAGTTGTAATTCTGATGAAAAAACAAATGACGGAACTACTACGGCAATTTCGAACAATGAAATTATTACAGCTTCTAAAATTGATGCTTCAATTGAAGATGTTACTAATATTGCCGAAGATCAATTTAACGCACAACAAAATACTACTGCTAAACCCGGCGGCCCTGTAAAAAACTTTTTACCGAGTTGTGCTACTATTACAACAGTTTTAACGAATAACACGTGGACAAAAACGGTTGATTTTGGTGTTGAAGGATGTACGCTTGATAACGGAAACGTGGTTAAAGGAAAAATGGTTATTTCTTTTGCTAACGATTTCTCTGCCTCTACTCAAACCATAAGCTATACTTTTGACGGTTTTTATCATAATGGCAAAAAACTTCAAGGAAGTAAAAGCATCGTTAGAACTATTAAAACAACTAATTTATTGGCAACAGCGCATCCGGTTTCTACTGCAACAATCGATATGACGATTACTTTTGATGATGGCGGCGTTTATACCCGAAAAGGCTCACTGGTAAAAGAAATGGTTACGGGATATGATACTTGGTTTAATTGGGAAGACAATGCATATTTAGTAACCGGAAGCGGAACAACTACTTTTCCGAACGGAGATACTTTTTCAGCAGAAATTACAACTCCTCTTGAATTTGACTCTTCATGCAGAAAACCATTTGCTGTAAAAGGTGTTGTTTCTATTACCAAAAATGGAACTACTGCCGTGGTTGATTATGGCGATGGAAATTGTGATACTCTTGCCAAAGTAACCAAAGATGGCGTAACGGAAGAAATTGATTTGAAAAAATAAGAATCCTTTTTTTATATAATGATGCGATCAGATGTTCCTATGGAACAAATTCACTTTGTCAATATTTTTTTTTCTACCGATCAATTATTCCTAGCGGAATATCCTGGAGAGATCATATTTCGGTCGACATGCTATTTTTCTACCAATATCTAATTCCTAGCGGAATATCCCGGAGAGATCATATTTCGGTCGACGTCCTTTTTTTCTACCAATATCTAATTCCTAGCGGAATATCTCGGAGAGATTATATATTGGTAGACAAACAATTCATTAAATGTATTTTTGTCCCGTAGGGACTACATAAATATTGCATACATCACTAATCGAAATTTATCCTTCTTTATTTGCCAATTGTCCGCAAGCTGCATCGATATCTTTTCCGCGGCTGCGACGTACTTTTACTACAACTCCAATATTTTCTAAAGCTTTTATATAAGCCATAATAGATTCTTCTGAAGCTTGTTGAAACTCTCCGTCATCAATTGGATTATATTCGATTAGATTTACTTTACACGGAACATATTTACAGAACTTTACTAATGCGTCGATTGAAGCTTTATCATCATTGATTCCTTTCCAAACTACATATTCGTATGAAATCTTATTCTTTGTTTTTCTGTACCAATATTCTAATGATTCTCTCAAATCTGCCAGTGGAAAATTTTTGCTGAAAGGCATAATTCGCGCACGAACTTCGTCAATTGCCGAGTGTAAAGAAACCGCCAATTTGAATTTTACATCATCATCAGCCATTTTCTTGATCATTTTTGGAATTCCTGAAGTCGAAACCATAATACGTTTTGGAGACATTCCTAAACCTTCCGGCGACGTAATCATATCGATGGCTTTGATTACATTATTATAATTCATCAAAGGTTCGCCCATTCCCATAAAAACAATATTCGAAAGCGGATGATTGTGATACAAACGGCTTTCTTTATCAATTGCAATAACCTGATCGTAGATTTCTCCCGGCTCCAGATTACGCATTCTTTTTAATCGTGAAGTTGCACAGAAATTACAATCCAAACTACAACCAACCTGACTTGAAACACAAGCTGTTGTTCTGGTTTCTGTTGGAATCAAAACTGATTCCACAACTAATCCATCATGCAAACGAACGGCATTTTTTACGGTTCCGTCGCTGCTTCGTTGCATTGTATCAACCTTAATATGATTGATCACAAAATTATCCTCCAGCATAGAACGTGTTGCTTTGGCAACATTGGTCATATCATCAAAACTATGTGCTCCTTTGCTCCATAACCATTCATACACTTGATTTCCGCGAAAAGCTTTGTCATTATTTGCGACAAAAAAATCGCGCAATTGATCTTTTGATAAGGCTCTTATGTCTTTTTTCTCGATTTGCATGGTGCAAATTTAAGTATTTGTTCATTTCTAATCCTAAAAACTGCAATACAATCTCAAAAAATGATGAATTAGAAACAAAGAATACTTTCAATAAAACAAAAAATCTATAAAATTTATAAGTTTTTGCTGACTAATAAAAAGAGTCGTAGCTATATATACAATCTTAATAAAATTTTAACAATGATTTTTATCATTTCCTTTTTTAGGTATCCAGAATAAATTTGATCCAGGAAATAAGATCAGTTTTTAATTCTACGACCACTAATAGAATCACAATACTTCCTTATTTAAAGATTAACCTAATAATACCACATTAAAATGAAAACAATTAAACCTATTTTATTGACCATTATTTTCACAACAATGGCATTACAGACCAATGCACAAAAAAACTATACCGTAAATACAAAATCGACTTTTGAAGTTGCCGGGACTTCTACTGTGCACGATTGGGTAATGAAATCTACAGAAGGAGCTGGTACTGCAAATTTAACCGTTAAAGATTCTAAACTAGCAGGCTTAAATAGCTTAACAATTACGTTGCCGGCAGAAAGCTTAAAAAGCAATAAGACGAGTATGGATCAGGTGGCGTACGAAGCATTAGACACAGAAACGCACCAAACAATTGAATACGTTTTAAAATCTGCAGAAAAAATCAACGAAACAATTTGGGTTCTAACCGGAACTTATACAATTGCCGGCATTAGCAAAGAATACAAAACTCAGGTAAGAGTAACGACAGATAACGGAACTTTTATTTTACAGGGTTCTAACCAAATTACTTTTGGCGATTTTGAAATGACACCACCCAAAGCAGCTCTTGGAGTTGTTAAAACAGGAAAAGACTTAACGCTAATCTTCAATATCATTTTAAGCTAGATAAATCAAAATAGAAATCAATTTTTCGATTACTACGAACAATCACTCGATTTTGAAATTATTAACTAAAACTTAAAAAAAAATCTATTTAACAAAAATAAACTTCCTTTTTTATTGATTTGATCAATTGGGAAAAACTTGAAAACGTTGTAGTTATTAAATACATTTTTAATAAAAGTTTAACAATGATTTTTATCATAATTATTCCTTAATGATCCCTATAAATTTGATACAAGTTAAAAGCATTATTAGTACTAAGATAAAATTGACTTAAGAATTAACACTTCAAATAATAAAGAACCATGAAAGCGATTAGAATAAAATTACTAGCCTTAACAATTTCCTTTTTAGGAATAACTTCAATAGCAACTGCACAAAAAAGTTATGCTTTAGATAGCAAATCTACATTTTCTGTTTTGGGAACATCAACCTTACATGACTGGGAAATGAAATCAAGTTCCGGAACGGGAACGGCAAGCTTTTCAATTGCAAATTCTAAACTAACAGATATCGACGCTTTATCTATAACCCTTTTATCAGAAAGCATAAAAAGTGAGAAAAAAAGCATGGATAAAGTAGCCTACGAAACTTTAAAAACTGACAAACAAAAAAATATTAAATATGTTCTTAAATCTGCCGAAAAAGTAAACGAAACAACTTGGACTCTAACCGGAACTTATACCATTGCAGGTGTAAGCAAAGAATACAAAACAACTGTAAAAACGACTGTTACAGCAAATGGAGTAAATATTCAGGGATCAAATAAAATCACTTTTGCTGATTTTGGAATGAAGTCTCCAACCGCTTTACTAGGCACTATTAAAACCGGTCAGGATTTGACCATAAAATTCAATTTAAACTTTAATTTATAAACGCCATGAAAAAGTTCTATCTCCTATTTATTGCATTAGCAGGCACCTTTGCTACTAATGCGCAACAACTTAGCTTTGGACATATTCAGAACCAAGTTCCTCGTGACCAAAGAGCTATTAATGTTTTCGACGTTAGAAAAGATACAACCGCCTACAAAGGTATAAGTATCGATTTGGGTGGTGCATTTGCATTACAATTTCAAGCTATAAATTCGTTCAACGATCAAAGAGATTTAACTGGAGCTAATGCAGATTACAGATTAAACAATCTAACAAACGACTTTAATTTACCTAATGCAAACATGACCATTGGTGCTCAATTGGCAGATGGTGTACGCGTAAACTTAGATATGTATCTTGCTTCCAGACACCATCACGAAACTTGGGTACAAGGTGGATATTTGCAAATTGACAAATTAGATTTCATTAAAAAAGGTCTTCTTGAAGACGTTATGAAATATACAACGATCAAAATTGGTCAAATGGAAAATAATTATGGTGATGCGCATTTTAGAAGAAGCAACAACGCTTATACTATAACAAACCCTTTTATTGGAAACAATATCATGGACGCTTTTACTACTGAAATGGGAGCTGAAATATACTATAACAGAAGCGGTTTTATAAGTATGATTGGAGTAACAAATTCTAAATTAAATCAAAATGTACAAGAAGTTATTCCTGGAACGCCTACAGAACTTGCTCCTGATCAAAATACAACCATTAGTCCTACGATTTTGGCTAAGTTAGGTTGGGACAAACAAATTGATAGCGATTTAAGAATCAGACTTACAGGATCTTTATATCATGTATCAAATTCTAGCGGAAACTTATATTCTTCTGACAGAGCTGGAAGCCGTTTTTATAGTGTTATGACACACGCAGGAACAATTGGTTACCCGAGTTCAAACATTTTAGATTCTGAAAGTAACAAAGATACCGGTAGATTTAATCCGGGATTTGGAAACTGGGCAACTTCTTACATGATTAACCCGTTTGTAAAATATAAAGGTTTCGAATTCTTTGGAACTCTTGAATTTGCTTCCGGAGGTGATTATAAAGGAACAGATGATACACGTAATGTCAACCAATATGTTGGAGATTTAGTATATCGTTTTGGTAGCCACGAAAATTTATATGTAGGCGCAAGATACAACTTAGTAGATGGTAAATTAAGAAATTCTGATGCCGAAGCTGTTCAGGTAAATAGATTTGAAGCTGCTGCAGGTTGGTTTATGACTAAAAATATCCTTGCAAAACTTTCATATGTACAACAGAATTATAAAAACTACCAACAATTTGGAAACGTAGGCGGAGTTTCAATGCCTAATGATTTCTACGGAGGAAAATTTGAAGGACTAATGTTTGAAGCTACAATTTCATTCTAAAGAAAAAATGAATACGAGATTTTTTATCTTAATTATGGGTTTAGCAATTTTCTTTTTATTAGGAAGTGCTAAACCCACTTTTTTAGCAGAAGATACAACTTTGGTAATAAATAAAATTAAAATAGAAATTACCGGACTATCAACTGTAGGCAAATACAATTGCTCAAATACCTTTTCTATAAAAGATACGATATATATAAATTCCGCTAAAAAGAACGCTTTTAATACCGAGATTAAAATGTCTGATTTTGATTGTGGAAACAAAATAATGACAAAAGATTTACAAGGTACAGTGAAGGTAAAAAAATTCCCAAACAGTAAAGTTTATCTAACAGACATACAATCAAATGGTAAAAACTACAAATGCAATCTTAATTTTTACATCACAGATAAAACAGTGAAGTACAAAGATTTTATTCTATACAATACTGATAAAAAAGTTGAAGGCACTATTAATTTAAAATTTTCTGATCTTGAAATGGAGGCTCCAGTGAAAATGGCCGGTTTAATAAAAGTCAAGGATGAAATCGTAATTAATTTTAGTTTGTACAAAAGTTAGATAAACTAAAAAGCAAATCCCCCAAATTGTTTTTTAATTACATCTAAACTTAGAAAAGGTGTCTCTCATTGAGATACCTTTTCGTTTTAAAAAACTTTTAGATTTTTTTTTGAAATTATAAAATTTGGCACAAGAATTGTCTTGCTCTCAAAAGGAAAATAACCTTACAAAGCGCGCAATCATTTTAAAATTTGTATCTTTATTTTTCAGCTTTATAACCTTTAAATTTTTATAACCTAAAAAGATCCATTCACTATGAAAAAACAAATTTTAAGCTTGGCTGTTGTTGCTTTATTAGCGTTCGCTGTACAATCATGCGAGAAAAAAGAGCCAAAACCAGCAGAAGATGAACTAACTCTTGGAAACAAAGTTGATTCTCTAACAACAGATATTAAAGAGGTAAAAGACAGCGCTGTAACTAAAACAGAAGCTGCTGCGCAAGACGTAAAAGATGCTACTAAAAAAGCAGCTGACGATGTCGAAAATGCTGCTAAAAAAACAGCTACTGACGTAAAAGACGCAACAAAAAAAGGAGCTGAAAAAGTAGAAAATGCTGCGAAAGCTGCAAAAGACGGAACAGTTAAAACTGCCAAAGATGTTAACGACGCTTTGAAAAAATAATCTTTTCCGAATTCAATATTAAAACCATTCCGCAAAAACGGAATGGTTTTTTTATGTAAAAAAGCGAGCCAATATTTTTTGTATTTTTGTTTTCAAAATTGAAGACACTACAAGATGCATTTTATATCACAAGACTTAGAAGATTATATCGAGCAACATTCTGAAAACGAACCAGAATTACTAGCCAAACTTAATAAAGAAACGTACCAAAAAATACTTTTACCAAGAATGTTAAGCGGACATTTTCAAGGTCGTGTTTTGAGTATGTTATCTAAATTAATTCGTCCGGTTAATATTCTCGAAATCGGAACTTATACTGGTTATGCCGCTTTATGTTTATGCGAAGGAATGCAGGAAAATGGTCAATTACATACTATTGACATTAAAGAAGAATTGGTAGACTTTCAACGCAAGTATTTTGACGCATCGCCTTGGGGAAATCAAATTTTTCAGCATTTAGGAGAAGCCGTTGATATTATTCCAACTTTGGACGTCAAGTTTGATTTGGTTTTTATCGACGCCGACAAAGAAAACTACTTAAACTACTGGGAAATGATTGTACCGAAAATGAATAAAGGCGGAATCATTTTATCTGACAATGTTTTATGGAGCGGAAAAATACTAGAACCGGTTCACCCAAATGATGTTAGCACAAAAGTGCTTTTAGAATACAATCTATTATTGAAAAACGATCCAAGAGTTGAGACCGTTTTATTACCAATTCGTGATGGTTTGACGGTTAGTAGAGTACTTTAGAAAAAGGTTCTGAGATTCTGAGATACTAAGGTTCTAAGTTTTCAAAAACTATTCTTGAGAATTTGATGATTAATAAAGTTCTCTAATGTTTGTCATTTCGACCAGAGGGAGAAATCACACTCGTAAATCGACAAAGATTGGCGATTTTGATTGTAGAATTTCTTGTGTGATTTCTCCCTTCGGTCGAAATGACAAATCTGACTTAAATAGACAATACTAAAGAGGCTTTAGCCAAAACGAAATGTTTTGACTAAAGCCTTTTTATTGAGTTGATTTTTTTTGCCCTCAAACTAAAGCAGAAGGCAATTAAAAAACTTATATTTAATTTAATTCTAAATTTTCTTTTGAAAAACCAGAGTCTTAGCCCAGATAGAAGTGTAAATCCTTTTGTGCCGGGGTTCGACATAAAAGATTGAAACGGATAGCTGGAAATAGCTCCTAAAAATTATCCAGGAAAATATTGTGGTTTTAGTTTTCGATACACTAAAAAGATTAAAAATCCGAAAAGTGCTCCAAAAAAGTATCCTGTAAGAATGTCTCCCGGATAATGTAATCCTAAGTAAATACGGCTATAAGCAAAAATTAACGGCCATAAAAACAGGAATCCTAAATACTTAAAATGACGTTTTAAAACCAAGAATAAAAACGTAGCAACTGCCATTGTATTGGCCGCATGACCGGAGAAAAAACTATATGATTGTCTAACCTGAACAACACGAATAAATGAATTGATTTCGGGATTATTACACGGACGCAAACGTTGAAAGTTGTATTTGAACAAATTAGTAACCTGATCTGTAAAGGTTAACAAAACGGCTATAAATAGCACAATAAACAAGGTTTGTTTTCCTCCTACTTTTTTATAAATAAGATAGAAAAGTAATAGAAAAAATGGCGTCCAATTTAACTGACTGGTAATAATAAGCCAAAGTTTATCGTATGTTTCAGATCCTAAACCATTAAGATAAACGAATAATTGAGTATCTAGTTCTTTTATTTTTTCAAGCATATTACATTTGGCGTTTTACAGGTCCTGAGATCGAATCGATATCTTCTTTTACTTTGTCAATTTCTGTTGCTGTTTCTCCCAACAAATTAGGTGAATCACCCATTATGTTAGCCTTAGCGTCATTAATCTGAGCATTAATATTTCCAGTGATATCCGTTAGAGCTTTTGCATCAAGACCGTTGGCCTCTGCTCCTTTTTGGATTTCGCTTTTAATATCATTGGTTGCATTTTTCAATTGCGCCATTGCTTTTCCCATTGTACGGGCAATTTCCGGCACTTTGTCTGAACCAAAAAGCATTAGAACTATAAATAGTATGAAAACTAATTCTCCTCCTCCTATACCAAACATATCTTTTATTTTAGTGTGCCACAAAGATATTAAATTTTGTAGCTGACAGTTTTAAAATTTACTTAAAAAAAAAGACTCTTTTCAGAGTCTTCTTCTTTCTATATTTAATCAAATTTTGACTTTTCCTGTACTTTTGGCCAAGAGTTATTGGTTACATCAATATCAGCAGTCATTAATTTTGGATCTATCTGAATGTTTTTTATCGCTTTTTCGGTTGCGTAAACTTTTTTAGCGGTATCATTATTCTTTCTCCAGATTTGAGCCGGATACTGATAATTTTGTTTTGAACCGTCTTCGTAAGTAATCTCAACAAGAATTGGCATAATCATTCCGCCTGGTTTATTGAACTCCACTTCGTAGAAATATTTAGGCGATTTTAATCCTGCTTTTTCTTCCGCAGTGAAAGTTTGATTTACGTAATCAGATAATAATTTTACGTCATCTACTTTCAAAGCGGTCTTTTTTGTAGCATTTACTTCAGCATTATCACCGGAAACCAAATACACAAATGGTCCTTTATCATATCCGAAACGTCCTTTTTTAACTTTTACATCTTTAATATCAGTAGTTGGAGTATCAGAAACATAGTATTGTTTTACTTCTTTGATTCCGATATCTACGAAATCTGTTGAGTAAAACCATCCTCTGAAAAACCAATCTAAATCTACAGCGGAAGCATCTTCCATAGTTCTAAAGAAATCTTCAGGAGTTGGGTGCTTAAATTTCCATCTGTTTGCATATGTTTTAAAAGCATAATCAAACAATTCATGTCCCATAACAACTTCTCTTAAAATATTAAGTCCGGTTGCAGGTTTTCCGTAAGCGTTATTTCCAAATTGCTGAATCGTTTCAGAGTTAGACATAATTGGCTCTAAAAACTTTTGATCTCCACTCATATAAGGAACAATATTTTTTGCAGGACCACGTCTTGACGGGAAAGTAGGATCTAATTCCTGCTCTGCCATATATTCCATAAATGAATTCAGACCTTCATCCATCCAAGTCCATTGACGCTCGTCAGAGTTTACAATCATTGGAAAAAAGTTATGTCCTACTTCGTGAATCACAACACCAATCATTCCGTTTTTAACCTCTCTACTAGTCACCCCATTTTCATCAGGACGACCATAATTCCAACAAATCATTGGATATTCCATTCCCTGATCTTCTGCAGAAACTGAAACTGCTTTTGGATAAGGATAATCAAATGTGTGTGATGAATAACTTTTTAAAGTATGCGCAACAGTCATCGTTGAAGTTTCTCCCCAAAGCGGATTTGCTTCTTTTGGATAAACCGATTCTGCCATTACAATTTTACCTCCTAATTTTACAGCCATTGCATCATAAATGAATTTTCTTGATGATGCAATTCCAAAATCACGTACGTTTTTAGCACTAAATTTCCATGTTTTTTTCTTTTCAGAGAAACCTTTTTCAGTTACTTCAGCTTCAGCTTGTGTAACAATTACAACCGGTTTATCAAATGATTTTTGTGCTTGTTCGTAACGTTTTACTTGTTCTGCAGTAAAAACTTCTGCTCTATTTGTCAATTCTCCAGTTGCATCGATTACGTGATCTGCAGGAACTGTAATATTTACGTCAAAATTTCCAAAAGGTAGAGCAAACTCTCCGCTTCCCCAGAATTGCATATTTTGCCAGCCTTCAACATCGTTGTAAACCGCCATTCTTGGGTAAAACTGAGCAATTACATATATTTTGTTTCCGTCTTTTTCAAATAATTCATAACCTGAACGTCCATTTCCAGTTTCTTTTCTATAATTATTGATATTGTACCACCATTTTATAGCAAATGAAATTTTCTCACCCGGTTTTAGAGGAGTTGCCAAATTAATGCGCATCATAGTTTCATTGATTGTATAAGACATAGGATTTCCTTTTGCATCTTTTACATATTCAATATTAAAACCACGTTCTAAATCTTTTTTCAAATATTTACTAGAAAAACCATCTAATGGTAAAACCTGACTAATTTTTTCGCTTTCAGCTAAAGAGGATTGTGTATTTGCTTTTGCCTGATTTTGATCTAACTGAACCCATAAATACTCTAAACTATCCGGAGAATTATTTGAATAATTAATTGTTTCAGAACCACTTAACTTTGAATTCTTATCGTCTAATTCAACATCAATTTTATAATCTGCCTGTTGTTGATAGTATGCCGGTCCGGGAGCTCCCGCTGCAGTACGAAACATATTTGGCGTTGCCAACAAATCGTACATTTGGCTAAATTTGTTTGTATCATATTTACCTTGTTGTTTTGGCGCAACAGTGGTAGTAGTTTTTTCCTGAGCAATAAGTATTGCAGGAAAAAGCAATAATAATGAAAGTTTTTTCATAAATATTTAAAGGTAATTTTGTCAGGGTGTGAAAATAACAATTAAAATAATAATTTTACTTATTATTTAATACTTTAACAATTCTTTCCTTGAGGATTCTGTAAAGAGAACACTTCTTTTGGTGCCAAAAGCTGTAATATGTGTAATATTCTGCTGTTCAGCATTCCAATCAACCAAAATCGAATTTGATATCTCAATTGTCTTAAATTTTTCCACATCTTTTATTCTGGAGTAACAAACCAAAACATCATCAGATTCTACCTCTTTTGACAAGAAGGTAATAGCTTTTGATTGTCCGTTGATTTTGATTGTGAAGTTTTCTGAAAGGTATTTTTTTAATAAATCAACATCGGCCTGAGTTTCTTTCTCAGTACCGATGTATGTTTTTTTATGGTATTTTTTTTCGATTCCGTTATTCAGATCATCGACAAAAATACGGGAAGTAATTTGAATCATTTTTTTTTCGGCCGCATAATTGACCTGAAAAACACCCATATAAAATTTATGGAATGTAAAAGCTGAAAGCGATAAAAACAATAATCCTAAAAGAGGATAAATTAATCTATTTTTCGGCAACATTTGCTTTTTGAAATTCTTTGTTTTTATTAATCATAAAGTCCATTAACTCAAACTTTTCTTCTGGTTTTAAATGTCTTTTAGATTCCGGATCATTAGAACAATACATTAAGAACAAATCAATTTCGTCGTTTTTTAACCCTAATGTTTTAGTAAAAAAGTCAGTAGTAAAATTGGCTCTGGAATATTGAACAAAAGCCATATCATCAATAACTTCCGGTTTTACTTCATCTTTATTTTTCGTCAGAATCTTTTTTACATCCTTGAAAATTCGAACAAAATCTGTTCCATATTTAATGGTTTGATCAGAATACATTGCGATATTTTTTGCAGTAGATTGCTTATCATCTTCAAACTGCATATCAACATATTTCTGAGTATCTTTATCTAGCGATTTTACTTTTAAATCTTTACGAACAACAACTTCTTTCAATTGATTATTTGCCAAATCTAATTGAATTAAGAAAAGTACATCTGAACAATCTTTTTCTGTCAGAACTACTTTTTTTGCCTGAAATGCCAAACCTGTAAACAATAAAGTATCTTTTGGTTTTGCCATAATATCAAACAACCCACCTGAACCTATAAAAGTTCTAACGTTTGCATTAATGTTCATTACATAACCACTTTCTATTGCCAATCTTGTATTGACAACTTGCCCATGTAATGGCTTCCTTGAATTATTTTGTCCCAGCGCAATCTGGCAAAATAAGCACACAACGAGTATTCCTAGTCTATTTTTCATTTTCGAGAATTATTAAATATCTTCTTGCTAAATCTGTTATTAAAAACATACTCATTGTTTTGTTTTTAGTATTCAAAGATACAGCAAATTCGGCATCATCCACACAATATAATTGAAATCCTTTGATATCATCCGTCGGAATTTTCAATCTGTCTGTGTAATAATTCTCTTCAAAAAGGTATTCCATTTTTCTAAAAAGTGCTTCCTTTTTCTCTACATTCACTTCTTTTTTCAACATTGTAGTTCGTCCGGACATCATATTCAACAACTTATCTACTGAAGTCGAAGTTGCAGTATAAACTTTTCTTTCTGCCGGTGTGTATTTTTTTTGTCCATAGGGAATTATACCTAAATTTTCTGCCGTGATATTGGCATTTTCATTTACGACGACTTCTTTTAATTCTACTTCTTTGGCTGTCATTTTTATCTTGAGCGAATTTAAACTCAAATCATCCGCAGTAATACGATAACGAAGTCCTTCTAAATTCACAGCAGAAAAAACCAAAACATCTCCCTCTTTTACAGCAATTGTAAACATTCCGTTAGCATCTGAAATAGTAGCAATTTGTGTTGTATTATTAACAACATTTACCGCTTCAACCGAAGTAGATTGCGCTAAAATCTGTCCAGGAATTTCCCTTGAAACTGTATTTTGTCCAAAACTATTCTGAACCAGAATTAGAAAAAAAATCAATATTATATTACTTATTTTCACTCGCTATTATTTCTTTGTATTTCACAGCCAGTTCGGCTAGCAAAAACTCTGTCGAAGTTTTATTTTTAGAGTTCAAAATTACTGTGAATTTATCGTTTTCCACGGCATAATATTCAAAACCTTTTACGTATTCAAGCGGAATTTGCAATCTGTTCACAAAATGATTAATGCTAAACATACGCTCTAAAAGTTTCATGAAAGCTTCTTTCTTTTCAACCGCCACTTCTTTTTTAAGCATTGCAGTTCTTCCTGAAAAGAAATTCAATAATGGATCTGCAGATATTGAACCTCCAGCCATTGAACCAGCATTTGCCGTAGGATTTAATGCCGTAGCTGTATGTAATTTCCTTTCGGCTTCTGTATATTTTTTCTGCCCATAGGGAACAATTCCTAGAGAGGCAGCATTAATTCCGTTGTAATTTCTAACCACAACTTCTTGCAATTGATGCATTACCATGTTCAATTTTACTGTAAAATGAAGGTCTGAGAAATTCTCAGCAATTAGCAAAACCTTATTTTCCTTGAATTGTATAGACGAAAAAACAAGTGTATCCCCTTCTTTAGCAGAAATAGAAAAAGCGCCCGATTCATCTGTAGTCGTCATCGCTTCAGTTTGAGCATTTATAACATAAACACCTTCTAAATCAGAAGTATTAGCCGTTATTTTTCCGTTAATAACACCACGATCCTGGCTTTGAGACCAACTAGTTTGTCCCAAAACAACCATCAAAATACATGCAACTTTATTGACCAAAATGCTGAAAAATTAGAATTATTCTTAAAGCTGTAAAAATATCTTAATGTATTCCAAATTTAGTATTAAGGACATGGTAAAAATATGTTAATTAAACCCGTTTTACACTTTCAAAAAAGAGAGTTTTAATACCTTTAACAGAAACAAATCTGAGTTAAATTTCTATGAAAAGTATCATCATTGCCAGCACATCTACATTACACGGAGGCAGTTATTTAGACTATATTTTACCCGTATTAACATCACATTTTAAAAATTGCGAAAGCATTTTATTCATTCCGTATGCCCGCCCAAGCGGAATTTCGCATGACGAATACACCAAAAAAGTAGCCGAAGCATTTTCTACTATTAACATTGCCGTAAAAGGAATTCATGAATTCGAAGACGCCGCAAGCGCCATAAAAAATGCTCAAGGAATATTTACTGGCGGAGGAAATACTTTTTTACTAGTTACACAACTATACAAAAACAATATCATGCAGATTCTTGCCGAAACTGTAAAAAACGGAACTCCATATTTAGGAACCAGTGCAGGAAGTAATATCTGCGGTTTATCAATACAAACCACCAATGATATGCCTATAATTTATCCGCCAAGCTTTCAGACTTTAGGATTAATTCCGTTCAATCTAAATCCACATTATTTAGATCCAGATACTCAATCACAACACATGGGAGAAACTCGCGAAACAAGAATTAAAGAATTTCACGCTTTTAATTCAATTCCCGTTTTAGGATTGAGAGAAGGAAGCTGGCTTGAAGTTAAAGGAGACAAAATAACCTTAAAAGGAAACTTAAAAGCTCGTTTATTCAGACAAAACGAAAATCCCGTAGAATTAGAAACAGAAAGCGATTTAAGCAATTTGAACTAAAAAAGATATTTTAACCATTAAGACATTAAGCTTATTAAGAACTGAACTTAATCTCAACTTGACAAAAGTTTATTAAGGATTGAACTTAATTTTTGGATCAACACAAAAAAATGTGGAGAAACATAAAATATTTTTTATTAACTAATTATTTTAACCGCAAAGCACGCAAAGGTTTTTTATTCGTAAGGTTTTACATAAACACAAAGTTCGCAAAGCTTTATCAATATAGCTTTGCGAACTTTGTGTTTAATAGTAATCTAACAAAAAAAAACTTTGCGCCCTTTGCGGTTAAATTCTTCCTTAATTTTTATACTCCAGAGCCTTTCGTATTGATCTTAATTTTCCTTAATATCTTAATGATAAAAAAAATATTTACGCAAAAAAAATCCTCAAACAATTAGTTTGAGGATTCTGAAGAGCGAAAGACGAGGCTCGAACTCGCGACAACCAGCTTGGAAGGCTGGAGCTCTACCAACTGAGCTACTTTCGCATTAACCGGGTGCAAATATAAATAATTAAATTTTTAAAACAAAATAAAAATCAAAAATTATTTATTTTTATAAAAAACCGAAACGATTAAGTTCCGGTTTTTTTAGAGCGAAAGACGAGGCTCGAACTCGCGACAACCAGCTTGGAAGGCTGGAGCTCTACCAACTGAGCTACTTTCGCATTACCGTGGTGCAAATATAGAAAATAACTTAAGTTCAAAACAAGCTTTTTCGCAAAAAAATTCAATAAAAAACAACAATAATTTATAACTAATTTAAAACTAAAAAGTTATATATTTATTTATTTTACACAAATCATGAGTATCATTAAAGAAATACCGTCAAAAGAAACTTTTATCGTTCGTCAACCAGTTTTAAGAAAAGGGAAACCCGTCGAAAGTTGCGTATTTGAAGGTGATGACCTAGAAACGACAAAACGCTTTGGTTTATTTGAAAACAAATGTTTAATAGGAATTATTCCACTATTTCAAAAAATCAATCCTATATTTGCCGAAAATAACCAAGCTCAGATTCGCGGAATGGCTGTTTTAGAAAACCATCAGAAAAAAGGAATTGGAGAAGCTTTAGTAAAACATTGCGAAAAATACTGCAATACAAACAATATCGATTTAATCTGGTTCAAAGCAAGAACTGCTGCTATTGGGTTTTATAAAAAAATGAATTACGAAACTCTGGGAAAAGCATTTGACATTAAAGATGTTGGAGAACATTATTTAATGTCTAAAAAAACATGAAATGAAAAAAATTTACTTTTTATTAGTTATAAGCCTGTTTATTAGTTGTAAAAAAGACACTCCTAAACCTATTCCTGTGGTCAAAAAAAAACCACCATTAATCATACTTACCGACGAAAGAAAAGTAGAAATAGATACTGCAACAATAAATGTATTTAAGAGCGAAACCTTAAAACAATTTTATGATGCTTCTGAACATAAAACCGTTTGGGGAAACCTTAAAAAGAGAACTTATGTTTTATCGCAATTAGAAAATTCGAATCTACTTGGCTTAGATCCTGAAGATTACAAAACTTCTAAGCTTAAAAAATTCGAAAGTAGAATCAGCTCTTTAAACGACAAAGATCTGGCTACATATGATATTTTATTAACGTACAACTTTGAAAAATATCTTAATCACTTATATAAAGGAAAACTGGATCCAAAGAAACTATATACGGACTGGGATTTAGAAGAAAAGACATTTGACGTAAATAATGTGCTCATAAAGGCTTTCAATAAAAACAAACTGGACAGTATTGTTGACAATATTCAGCCGAAATCAGAAACTTACAAGGAGTTATTAAAAGCTCTTGAAATTATTGAGAAGTTTCCAAATGACGAAATTGGAACGATTGCTATAGACTCTTCGACAAGAAAAATAACTTTAAATGATACTAACAACGCTTTAGTCAACATCAAAAAAAGACTTTTATTCTGGGGAGATATGTCAGGGAAAGATACTCTGAACAAAATTTATAATAAAAAAACATTCGAATCAATCAAAAGATTTCAGGAAAGACATGGTTTAGCTTCTGATGGGGTTATTGGCGTAGGAACTATAAACGCTTTAAACTATTCGAAAGAAAAAAGAAAAGAGCAAATTATCGCCAATTTAGAGCGCTGGAGATGGTATACTTCCGATTTTGCCGAGAATTATTTCATTATCAATATTCCAAATTACAGCTTGAATGTTGTTGAAAGCAAAGACACGACATTAGTTCGAAATATTGTGGTAGGAACGAGCAAAAGAAAAACACCTATTATCACCTCAACATTAAGAACAGTTGTTTTTAACCCAACATGGACCGTTCCACCAACTATCTTAAAGGAAGATGTTGTGCCGGCAATGAAACGCAATAGAAATTATCTGGCGAATAAAAACATAACTATATACGATACTACGGGAAAAGTTGTAGATCCGAGTGCATGGAACGAGAACAAACCCGGTAATTACCGTTATGTACAAAGTCCGGGATATAATAATTCATTGGGAGTAATGAAAATTTTGTTTCCAAATCATCATAGCGTTTACTTGCACGATACTAATCATAGAAACTATTTTGGACGAAGCAATCGTTCTTTAAGTTCCGGTTGTGTTCGTATTGAAAATCCTTTAGAATTGGCAGAACATATATTAGATGATCCTGAACAATGGTCGAGAGAAAAAATCGACACGCTGATTGCTACCAAAAAAACAACGAGCATAAAAATTATCAAAAAATATGCTTTATACCAATGGTATTGGACAGCTTGGAGCAAAAAAAATCAGCTCATTTTCAGAGCTGATATTTATAATTTAGATTCGGATTTGTATGCTAAATTAAGAAATTAGCCTTTCTTCCATCGCAAAACTTCTTGACGGATGGTAGATATACAAACACGATTTGTCTTTTATAACTTCGATTATTTCGTCTGTTAATTCCACTGGAATTGCCGGACAACCTTGGCTTCTGCCTAATCTTTTATTGTTTCTGATAAAAGATTCAGAAACATAATCAGCTCCATGCATAACCACTCCTCTTTCGCGGGCGTTATCATTTACTCCGTTTTCTAATCCATCTAAACGTAGAGAAGCTCCATGTTTTCCGCGGTAAATTTCGCCTGTTGCATAAAAACCTAAACTACTTTTAAAAGAAGAGTTTGAGTTTGAAAATGCTGATGCAAATTCTTCTCCGGTATTTCGTCCATGCGCAACAAGAGAATTAAACAAGATTGTGTTTGTCGTTAAATCAATTACCCAAAGGCGTTTTGAATTTGATGACAAACTAAAATCAATTAATGTCAAAATATTTTTTTGAATAATTCCTCTTTCTTTCAACAGGTAAAAACCTTTTAAAGCTTCAGAAAAAGTTTTAAGTTCAGGCAGCTTAAAATTGTTGGTATTCAAAGTATTATAAACACTTTCAATTTTTGCTTCAACAGTAAGTTTCTCAACTTTAGCATAATGCTTTACTGTTTCTTTTTTAATTTCGGATGTGTTATTTGAATCTTTACCAAAAGATAACAGCAAAAACACAAGAAGTGGATAAATTTTGTAAATCATTGAATTGCTTTAGGTTAAACAAAAGGTTTGGGTCTGGCAAAAGTATAAAAAAAATGTACCTATCAAAATATAAGCCTGTAAATCAGGGGCTTTTTGGTTAAACTTTAACAGAACTAAGGCAAAAAATTAGTATTTGGCGCAAAAATCTTTTTTATTTGTAGGAGATTTACTTATCATAAAAATCTTAGCGTTTTGAACCTTTTTCTTAAAGAAAACTTAATCAAATGGCATTTTTTATAACTAAAACTGTAACAATCCCGAAAAAACATTGTCTATTAAAACAACACATATTATAGGATCGTTTATTTTGAACTTTACATGAAAAAAGCACTTTTTTTTATTCTTCTTTTATCTACTTTCTCAGGCTTTAGTCAGAAAAAAGTTTTGCACACACAATCGACTTCGCAAAGCTTTATTATTGATGGAAAACTGGATGAACCGGCATGGAAAGACGCTTCGATCGCAACTGATTTTGTAATGTATGATCCTGATAATGGGAAACCGATTCCGGAAGCGAGAAGAACTGAGGTCAAAGTTGTATATAATAATGATGCCATTTATATTGGCGCAATGATGTATGATGATGAACCCGCCAAGATTCTAAAAGAAATTTCGCACCGTGATAACTTTGGAACTGCCGATATGTTTGGCGTTTTCATTAATGGCTTTAATGATGGTCAGCAAAATTTTGAATTTTTCGTTTCTGCAGCAGATGTTCAAGGTGATTGCATTATGACAGATGCCAACGGCGAGGATTATTCATGGGATGCTGTTTGGATCAGTAAAGCGAGAATAGCCGACAATGGCTGGATTGTCGAAATTAAACTTCCATATGCAGCTTTGAGATTTTCGGGAGAAAACAAGCAAACTTGGGGAATAAACTTTTTCAGAGAGATAAAACGGGAACGTAAAAAATATACCTGGAATTTAATCAATACTAAAATTGGAACTTTTACGCAGCAAAATGGCGATTTAGCAGGAATCGAAAATATCAAACCTCCTACCCGATTATTTTTTCTGCCTTATGCTTCTTATTATCTAAATGCTGCTGATGGTCAAAAAACGTATGCCACAATAAAAGGCGGAATGGATATTAAATACGGAATCAGCGATGCTTTTACGCTTGACGCAATTTTAATTCCTGATTTTGGACAGGCAAAATACGACGATCAAATTTTGAATCTTGGTCCGTTTGAGCAGCAATTCAATGAAAACAGAGCTTTTTTTACTGAAGGAACTGATTTGTTCAACAAAGGAAATATGTTTTATTCGAGAAGAATTGGAGGAAAACCGTCTGTTGATCCTGATTTGAATAAAAACGAAGAAATTATTGATAATGTACAAAATGTGAATCTAATCAATGCTTTGAAAGTTTCAGGAAGAACAAAAAACGGATTAGGAATTGGAATCTTAAATGCTGTTACGGAGAAAACTTTTGCTACTATAAAAGATACAATAACCGGCGAAACAAGACGCGTTGTTGTAGAACCTTTGACGAATTATAATGTATTAGTTCTGGATCAGCGTTTTAGAAAAAATTCTTCGGTAACATTTATTAACACGAATGTTACGAGAAACGGTCAGTTTAGAGATGCAAACCTGACGGGATTAGTTTGGGATTTAAATACTAAAGCCAACACTTATAATTTATCCGGTAACGTAAAATACAGTTTTATCAATGCTGCCGAAAATAAAAACGGACTTTACTCAAGTGTTAGTTTTGCCGAAACCAGCGGTAATTATCGCTACAGCGTAGGAACTGATTTTGTGACCAAAGATTTTGATCCCAATGATTTGGGAATTAACTTTTATACCAATTATTACAACTTTTATGGCAATGCAAATTATAGAATTCTGAATCCGACCAAACTTTTTAATAAGTTTAAAGTAGACTATGATATGTATGTCGAGTTTAATAAAGAATCCGGAAAAGTACAAGACAATAAAATAAGTTCGGAAGTAAATGTTACATCTGTAAATAATAATTATTACGGATTTGGAGTTACTCTTTTTCCACTGGAATCTTATGATTATTACGAACCCAGAGCAGAAAACAGGTACGTTATTCTTCCGAGGAAAATTGAAGCATGGGCAAGCGTATCAACTAATTACAACAAGAAATTTGCTATTGATTTAAATCCATCTATTGCAATTGCAGATGAATCCGAACGAATTGCTTTTGGAGCTGATATTGGTCCAAGATATCGATTTAACGACAAACTGTTACTAACTTATACTTTTAGTTTTCTAAGACGTAACAACAATAAAGGTTATATTGATAGTTATGACGATGATGACAATGAAAACACTCCTGAAATTATTGTTTTTGCAAACCGGAATGTAATTACTTACGCCAATACTCTTGGCGGAAAATATGCTCTAAACAGCGCCATGACACTCAATTTGGCGGTTCGTCAATATTGGTCATCGGCTGAAAATAAAAACATTCTGGAACTTGAACCAGACGGAACTCTGGCGCCTTATCCTCAATATACCGAAAATAAAAACTCAAGCTTTTATTCCTGGAATACTGATTTATCTTATTCGTGGTGGTTTGCGCCCGGAAGTCAGCTTTCGGTTTTATACCGTAATAATGCTTCAAATTTTGAACGTATAATCGACAAGAATTTCAAGAACAATGTAACAGGTTTACTGAACAATGATGCTCTAAAACACATTTTTTCGGTAAGTGTAAAATATTTTATTGATTATAATGCTGTCAAAAATAAGATTAGAAACAGAAGCTAGCGTGAATTAATTTTAAAAAAATTAGGGTTCTTCAACCAAATTATTATTTTTTAATAGCCTTCATTTTATTAACCATAAATTATAACATTGCTTTCGTTCACATTTTAGAAATGGTTTATCTTTGTAAAAAACTAAAAATGATGAATAAAAAAGTAATACTTATGATCTTGGACGGTTGGGGAAAATCTCCTGATCCAAAAGTATCAGCGATAGACAATGCAAATGTTCCTTTTATAAACAGCCTTTACAAAGATTACCCAAGCGCACAACTTAGAACTGACGGATTAAATGTTGGTCTTCCTGAAGGTCAAATGGGAAACAGTGAAGTTGGTCACATGAATCTTGGTGCCGGAAGAATTGTATATCAGGATTTAGCCAAAATAAACTTAGCCGTAGCAAACAAAACACTTGCCAAAGAACAAGTACTTGTTGATGCTTTTACTTATGCTAAAGAAAACAATAAAAAAGTTCACTTTTTAGGATTAGTTTCTGACGGAGGTGTTCACTCTCATACTTCTCACTTACGTGGATTAATCGATGCATCACAAGAATATGGTTTAGATCAGGTTTTTGTTCATGCTTTTACAGACGGTCGTGATGTTGATCCAAAATCAGGAGCAAAATACATTCACGATTTAGAAGAACACATTAAAGATACTCCGGTAAAAATAGCTTCAATCATTGGTCGTTACTACGCAATGGATCGTGACAAACGTTGGGAGCGCGTAAAACTAGCTTACGATTTAGTTGTAAACGCTATTGGAACTCCATCTAAAAATGCAGTTGCAAGCGTTCTTGATAGTTATGCACATGACGTTACAGATGAGTTTATTGCTCCAATCGTAATGGTTGACGAAGAAGAAAAACCTCTTGCTACAATTGTCGAAGGTGATGTTGTTATCTTCTTCAATTTTAGAACAGACAGAGGTCGTGAACTTACAGAAGCTCTTTCGCAACAAGATTTCCATGAGCAAAACATGCACAAGTTAAACTTGTATTATGTTACGCTTACCAACTACGACGAAACATACCAAAACGTAAAAGTAGTTTACAATAAAGATAACATCACCGAAACTCTTGGTGAAGTATTAGAAAAAGCGGGTAAAAAACAAATTCGTATTGCTGAAACTGAGAAATATCCGCACGTGACATTTTTCTTTTCTGGCGGAAGAGAAACTCCTTTTGAAGGTGAATCACGTATTTTAAGAAATTCTCCTAAAGTAGCAACTTACGATTTGCAGCCAGAAATGAGCGCTTTTGAATTAACAGATGCTCTTGTTCCTGAATTGAATAAAGGCGAAGTAGATTTCGTTTGTTTAAATTTTGCAAATGGAGATATGGTTGGTCATACTGGAATCATGAGTGCTGCAATTAAAGCTTGTGAAGCTGTAGATGCTTGCGTAAAACAAGTAATCGAAGCGGCTCTTGCCAATGATTATACTACAATCGTAATTGCCGATCACGGAAATTGCGAAACAATGATTAATCCTGATGGAAGCCCAAATACCGCGCACACAACAAACCCAGTGCCGATTATTTTGGTTGACAAAGAATTAAAAAATATCCAAAATGGTGTTTTAGGTGACATCGCTCCTACTATTCTTGAATTAATGGGCGTTCAGCAACCTAATGCAATGACTTGTCATTCGTTATTGTAGAAGTATTCAGTCTCAGTTTTCAGTCTCAGTTTTCAGTCTCAGTAGACACTGAAATAAATAAAATAAACCCGATAGATTTTTAAAATCTGTCGGGTTTTCTGTTTTATAGTTCCAACTGAAAACTGGGACCGCGACTGAATACTGACACTGAGACTCAAAAAACATAATAAATAAAAGTTAAAATTTCTAAATTGATAGTATTACTATTATCTTTGCATTTAAAATAACTATTATGGAAATCATACTATCAAATATAAAGATGCAGGTTAACGAAAAGATCTACGTAAAAGATCCGGAAACATCTGCATTGGGAAAAAAGATAATTGAACAAAGTATTCTTCTTATTGATGATATTGGTTTTGACAATTTTACCTTCAAAAAATTAGGCGAAAAAATAGGCTCAAACGAGAGTTCTATTTACCGATATTTCGAAAACAAACACAAATTATTAGTATATTTATCTTCATGGTATTGGAGCTGGATGGAATACAAACTGGTTTTTACTACTACCAATATTCCGGACAAAAAAGAAAAACTCGATAAAGCTATCACCATACTTACCGAGAAAATTACTGATGATGTCTCGACAGACCATATAAACGAAGCGATTTTAAACAAAATAATAATTGCCGAATTCACAAAAACACTTCATACCAAAGAAGTTGATCAGGAAAATAAAGAAGGCTTTTTTTTAATCTATAAAAGAGTTATCAATAGAGTTGTTGCAATTGTCAAGGAAGTAAATCCCGATTATCCTTATGCTAAATCATTAGTATCAACTATTGTCGAAGGAAGTTTACACCAGCATTTTCTAACAGATCATTTAAGATCCATTACAGATTGCAATGAAACTGTGACAACAACACAATTTTACCTAAATCTCGCACATAACGTTCTGCGCTAATTATAAAAAAAAGAATATGACTACTCCATTAAAAAGATTTTACAATTTACTAGAGCTAGATAAAAAAGACATTTATCAAATTTTCTTCTACGCCATTTTTGCCGGTTTAATCAGTTTATCACTTCCGTTAGGAATTCAGGCAATCATCACTTTTATACAATCCGGAAGAGTAAGCGCTTCTTGGATCGTACTTATTATTCTTGTTGTTGCAGGTGTTGCACTTGTTGGAATTTTAGCCTTAATGCAATTGCGAATCACCGAAAATCTACAGCAAAAAATATTTGTTCGTGCTTCGTTTGAATTTGCGGCTCGTTTGCCAAAAATAAAATCCGAAGAATTGTATGGAACTTATCCGCCGGAATTAACGAATCGTTTTTTTGATACTTTGACCATTCAAAAAGGAACTTCAAAATTATTAACGGATTTTTCAGCAGCTTTACTTCAAATCACTTTTGGGATAATTCTGCTCTCTTTATATCATCCTTATTTTATTGTTTTTGGACTTTTATTGTTCCTTCTTTTATTCTTTATTTTTAAATTTTCGTATAAATCAGGAATCGAAACCAGTTTAAAAGAATCAAAATTCAAATACAAAGTTGCAAGTTGGTTACAGGAAATGGCTCGTAATAATTTTAGTTTCAGAAATGAATTAAACTATGATTTTGCGCTTCAAAAAAACAACTCAATAGTCGAAGGTTATCTTAATTATCGTGAGAAACATTTTGGCGTAATCAAAAGACAATTTATACAATTGATCCTTTTCAAAGTCATCATTACGGCAAGTTTATTATCAATTGGGGGATATCTGGTTTTAAGTCAGGAAATGAATATTGGACAATTTGTGGCTGCAGAAATCATTATTTTATTAGTAATTACTTCTGTCGAAAAAATCATTGTTGGACTTGAAAGTTTCTACGATGTTTTGACTTCTGTTGAAAAAATTGGACAAGTAACCGATTTAGAATTAGAAGAAAACTCAGATTCACAAACAGATCATTGCTACAACAGTATCAATTTAGAAACTGAAAATTTAAAATTCAAATTTCCGGATGCTCCAACTAATGCATTGGATTCTATCACACTTAAAATTGAGCAAGGCGAAAAAATCGTAATTGATGGTACAAATGGCTCCGGAAAAACAACGTTAATTCGCTTATTATCAGGTTTATTAAAACAAAGTTCAGGCGCTTTTTATATCAATGACGATACTTTTAGAAAAATAGATTTAAAACAATATCGTGCACAAATAGGCAGTATTATTCATAACGAAACTCCATTTGAGGGAACAATTTTAGAAAATATAACTTTTAATGATCCTTCAATAACTACCGAAGATTTAAAATGGGCACTTGATGGAGTTCAGTTGAGTCCGTTAATTAAAACTTTACCAAAAGGTTTAAAAACACATATTTATCCTGAAGGAAGACAACTATCATCGTCTAATGCGCAAAAAATTCTCTTGGCAAGAAGTATAATTCATAAGCCAAAAGTGCTTTTCTATGAAGATCCAACAGACACAATGGACGAAAATGTGGCGAATGAAATCATTGATTTTATTACTTCAGAAAAAAACAACTGGACGATTATTGTTTCTTCAAAAAATCCATATTGGAAAACAAAATCTACCCGAAAAATAACAATGCAAAACGGACATATTATCCTTGATCAAAAACAATAAGTCATGCTAAACATATCTGACAACAAAACAAAATTACAGTCACTTGATCGATACGAAACTGTAAAAAACCTGAGCAACAGACCTCATTTTAAGATTTTAAACAAAATAATAGTTGTGACTTCAATCTTAGGATTAATTGCTCTTTTCCTGCCTTGGACACAAAACATTTCGGGATCAGGATCTGTAACAACTTTAAAACCCAATCAAAGACCACAATCTATTCAGAGTGTTATCTCAGGTAGAATTGAAAAATGGTATGTACAAGAAGGTGATTTTGTAAAAAAAGGCGATACGATCTTGTTTATTTCTGAAATAAAAGAAGATTATATGGATCCGAATTTGGTTCAGAACACCAAAAATCAGGTCGATGCAAAAAAGAACTCTCTCGAATCTTATGATGATAAAGTAAATACACTTTCGACTCAGATTCAATCTATACAAAATGAAAAAACGCTAAAACTGCAACAGGCACAAAACAAAGTCAAACAATCGCTTTTAAAAATAAAAAGTGACAGTATTGATTTGGTTGCTGCAAAAACACAGTTAAGAATTGCCAATACACAATACAATCGTTCGGTACAATTGAACAAAGAAGGCTTGAAACCTTTGACTGATGTCGAAGAAAAACGTTTAAAACTTCAAGATGTTGATGCCAAAATAATCACGCAGGAAAACAAATATCTAACAAGCAAAAACGAATACATAAACGCAAAAGTTGAGATTAACAGAATCTCTGCTGAATATGCTGAAAAAGTGGCTAAAGCCAAAAGTGATCAGTTTACCACATTGAGTAATAAATTTGATACTGAAGCGCAAGTCAATAAATTGGAAAATCAGTACGCAAATTACAGCTTAAGAAACGGAATGTATTACATCAAAGCGGTACAAAGCGGTTATATCAACAGAGCTTTGCAGGCTGGATTAGGAGAAACTATAAAAGAAGGAACGCCAATTGTAACGATAATGCCGTCGCAATATGATATTGCGGTTGAGACTTTTATAAACCCAATCGATTTGCCTTTAATCAAAAAAGGAGCAGAAGTACGCGTCTGGTTTGATGGTTGGCCAACAATTGTATTTTCAGGATGGCCAGATATGTCGTACGGAACTTTTGGTGGAAAAGTTGTGGCGATAGAAAATTTCATTAGCCCAAACGGAAAATACAGAATCTTAATCGCACCTGATCCACATGAAGCAAAATGGCCAAAACAATTGAGTATTGGTTCCGGAGCACAAACAATTGCTTTATTAGACACCGTGCCAATTTGGTTTGAAATCTGGAGAACCTTAAACGGATTCCCTCCTAATTATTACAAAACCGGCGAAAAAGTAACTAAAGAGAAAAAATAATGAAACAAATACTTATAGCTTTTCTTTTTGTGAGTTGCACCGTTTTCGGTCAGCAAACCATTTCTAAGGAACTTACTTATAATGAGTTTCTTGGATATGTAAAAAAATATCATCCATTGGTAAAAAGTGCTAATCTGGAAGTAAGCGAAGCACAAGCCAATTTGATGATGGCAAGAGGTGGTTTTGATCCAAAGATTGAAGTTGATTTTAGTAAAAAACAATTCAAAGACAAAGAATATTATTCGATTCTAAACAGTAGTTTCAAAATCCCAACCTGGTACGGAATTGAGCTAAAAGCCGGATTTGACAATAACGAAGGTTATTATCTTAATCCCGAAAATACAACTCCAAATGCAGGTTTAACTTCATTTGGAATCAGTGTTCCGCTTGGTCAGGGATTGTTTATTAACCAAAGAATGGCAGATCTTCGCAAAGCCAAAATCCAGATAAAACTAAGTGAATCTGAAAGAAAACTTCAGGCTGTGAGCGTTTTATATGATGCTTCACTTGCTTATTTTAATTGGAAGAAGAATTTTGAAGAAATGAAGCTTTACGAAAATTACAACAACAACGCTGTAATCCGTTTAGAAGGAATAAAATCCTTAATTATTCAAGGCGACAAACCTGCGATAGATAGTATTGAAGCCGGAATTATTGTAAAAAACAGAGCTTTAAGTCTTGAAGATTCTAAACTGAAACTTACAAAAGCAAAACTGGAATTGTCAAATTTTATGTGGCTTGAAAACAATATTCCGTTAGAGATTTCAGATGATCTTGTTCCCGAAGCAGCGCTCGAATCTACATTGCAGGAAACTTTAAAAACAAACGATTTATTGCAGGGAGATTTTAGCTTAGCTACACATCCAAAATTAAACGCGATGCAAAATAAAATAGATATGCTGACGGTTGATAAAGATCTTAAAAAGAATATGTTATTGCCTAAAATAAACATTGGTTATTCCTATTTGTCTGAACCTGCTTATATTGACAATTATCGCTTTGACGATTACAAAATTGGACTGGAATTTTACTTTCCATTATTTCTGCGAAAAGAACGCGGAAGTTTGAAATTGGCAAAATACAAGCTTCAGGAAAATCAATTTGCTTTGGCTTTAGAGAAAACACAATTAGCAAACAAAATAACGGCTCAAAAAACAGAAATTCTTTCGCTTGTAAAACAGAAAAAACTAGCCAAAGATTTAGTCGACAATAATATGACGATGCTAAACTCTGAGGAACGTTTATTCACTTTTGGAGAAAGTTCTTTGTTCCTGATTAATACTCGGGAGAATAATTTAGTAAGCGCAAAATTAGCTGCGATCGCTCTCGAAAACAGATTTTATATCTCCAATTCAGAGTTATTCAAAATCATGGCAAATCCTGATTGATTTTTTTCACCATATAAGTGATATAAGTTATTATAGGCTGTTGCGGTATTCTTATGTTATTTTTTTTAGCCACGGATTATTATGATTAAATGGATTTTTTATCTTTTTTGAACTTAAAATTTGTGCTTTACAAAGTAGACATTCCAAACTTATAATAACTTATATCACTTATATGGTTTTAATTAATAAAATAATGGTATGTCCATTCGACACAATAGATTACGATTCCTATAAGTCCGCCAACGAGAGTTCCATTGATTCTGATGTATTGCAGATCTTTCCCGATTTCGAGTTCTAATTTTTCAGAAACCTCTTTTCCGTCCCAGCTTTTTACGGTGGAAGAAATCAAATCTCCAATTACTTTTTTATTGTTCAAAAGAATCGAAAGTAAATCATTTTTGATAAAATTATCGATCTTATCAATCATTACAGGATCTTCTTTTATTCCGTTTCCAAAACCTTGAATTAAGCCTGAAATATTTTTCTTAATCGAAGATTCCTCGCCTTTTTCTAAATCATTGGTAATTGACAATTTTATTTCGTCCCAAATTCCGTTGATATAATCCTGAACTTCTTTTTTACCGGCAAAACTCAGAATCATATTATTGATTTTGATTCTCATTTCTTCTGAGTTTTTCACCTTATCCAGAAAGTCATAAACATATTCGTCAATCTTAATTCTGATGGCGCTTCCAGGATGTTTAGCTTCATTTAAAAAATCGGCTAAACCATTAAAAACACCTTCTGTAATGCTTTTATCGGCTAAGCCAAAACTCAAAAATGGCGTTGATTCTTTTACTTTTTTCCGAATTAAATCTTTATTGTTTGTAAGTTCCGTGCTCATCACATTCAGAAGATTAGTTAGCAATTCGTCTTTTACATTTCCTTTCTGCAAAGGTTCTAAAGCAAGCGCAACCCATTCTCCAAAATTAATTCCTTCGAGTTTTTCCTTAAATTGAATTTGGATAAAGCGCTTTATATCTTCATCTTTTATTGTTTTTAAAACTCCGGGAATAATATTCAAGACAACCAAATTGGCAATTTTATTCGCATTTTCGTCAAGCGAAAGCCATTCTGAAGCTTTTGTAGCAAAGTTGAATTCCTCTATTTTAACTTCCAGTTTTTCGCGATTTAGAAATTCTTCCGAAACAAAATTTCCCAGATTTTCACCAATCTCATTTTTCTTCGTCGGAATAATCGCCGTATGCCAAATTGGGATTCCCAACGGATGACGAAATAAAGCTACAACCGCAAACCAATCGGCGATTCCTCCAACCATTGCCGCTTCGCTAAAAGCCTGCAGCATTGGAATTTTAAAATAAATAGCGATTATAAATAAAAGTACCGCAACACCTAAAAGTGATAAAGCATTCCCTTTCATTTTATTTAAAGCTTTCTTTTTGAATATATTTTCTTGATCTATAGACGTTTCCATATTTTAGTAGTTTTAAGTCTTACTAATTTACGGCTTTTCTGTCAAATAATAATTTTAAAAGGGTTTGCCACGAATTGCACTAATTTTCACTAATTACTTTGTGTTTAAATTCTAAGAAATAAAATTCGTAAAATTCAATTTTTACATCAGAATTCATTCGTGTTAATTCGTGAAATTCGTGGCGAAAATCCAAACTATTAACATTCATGTTAATTCATAAAATTCGTGGCAAAAATTTTCAATAAAAAATAATATTAAAATCGTACTTTTGCGAACTGAAAATCTGAAAAATATGATTATCCAAAAAAGTAGAGAGGAAATTGAATTAATGCGCGAAAGTGCTTTGATCGTATCGAAAACATTAGGAATGATTGCTTCTGAAATTAAAGAAGGAGTTACCACATTATACCTTGACAAATTAGCTGAGGAATTTATCCGTGATCACGGTGCGGTTCCTAGTTTCTTGGGATTGTATGATTTTCCGAATTCACTTTGTATGAGTCCAAACTCTCAGGTTGTACACGGAATCCCGAATAATACTCCATTGCAAAGTGGTGATGTTATTTCGGTAGATTGTGGTGCATTCAAAAATGGATATCACGGTGATCATGCTTATAGTTTTGAAATTGGAGAAGTTGCTCCCGAAGTTAAAAAACTTCTACAAGTAACTAAAGAATCTCTTTATGTAGGAATTAGAGAATTTAAAGCTGGAAATCGCGTTGAAGATGTTGGAAACGCAATTCAAAAATATACTGAATCTCACGGTTATGGAGTTGTTCGCGAATTAGTTGGTCACGGTTTAGGGCAAAAAATGCACGAAGAACCAGAAATGCCAAACTACGGAAAACGTGGTCGCGGTAAACTTTTTGTTGAAGGAATGGTTGTTGCAATTGAGCCAATGATCAACATGGGAACAAGAAACATAAAACAACATAAAGACGGCTGGACAATTACAACTGCTGACGGAAAAGCAAGTGCGCATTTCGAACACGACGTAGCTTTAATCGATGGAAAACCAGAGTTATTATCAACTTTCCAATACATCTATAAAGCTCTTGGAATCGAAAGCAATGAAGAAGACGAATTCAGAAAAGTGCCGTTAGTTCTATAAAACACTAATTCCACAAATTTCCACGAATTAATATAACGCTGAAAATTTCGCTAATGATTATGAATGAGTTGTATTTAAAAGAGGAATCTTATAAAATTATTGGAATCTGTATGGAAGTTCATAAAATCCTGGGAAAAGGACATAGTGAAAAGTTTATGGAGATGCGTTGGAATATGAATTTCAAAAGAATAAAATTCCTTATAGTCGGGAATTGAAATACAATATCGCTTACAAAGACATAATTTTATCTAGTTATTACTTTGCTGATTTTGTAGTTTTTGACCAAATTATTTTGGAATTAAAAGCAATCATGACACTCTCAAGTAGTGAAATAAAACAAACATTAAATTACTTGGCTGCTTCAAAAAACAAACTGGGATTGCTGGTTAATTTTGGAGAAGACAGTCTAAAATATAAAAGAATAATACTTTAACCCAAATCAAAGGTTCGTGAAATTTCACCACAACATTAATCCGTGTTAATTAGTGAAATTCGTGTTCAAATCATCAAATCGTGAAAAAACTTTTTAAATTAGTTTTAAATACAATTCCAAGACCATTGTTAATTCGTTTGAGTTATGTGGCACGTCCAGTTTTAGCTTTCTCATTAAGAGGAGATAAATTTACAGATCCTATCGATGGCAGAAGCTTTAAATCGTTTTTGCCTTACGGATACGGAAAACAACGTAATAATGTGCTTTCGCCAAGTACGCTTTCTCTGGAAAGACACCGTTTGCTTTGGTTGTATTTAAACGATCAGACTGATTTTTTTACAGCACCAAAAAAAGTACTTCATTTTGCTCCGGAACAAGCTTTTTATAAAAGATTCCGTAAGCAGAAAAATCTAGATTACACAACAACTGATTTATTTTCGCCTTTGGCAGATGTAAAAGCAGACATTTGCAATTTGCCTTTTAAAGACAATGAATACGATGTTATTTTGTGTAATCACGTTTTAGAACATATTCCGGATGACACAAAAGCGATGCGTGAATTATATCGCGTTTTAAAACCAGGCGGAATGGCGATTTTACAAATTCCACAGGATTTAAATCGTGAAGTTACTTTTGCCGACGATACTATTACAGATCAAAAAGAGCGTGCGAAAATTTTTGGACAATACGATCACGTTCGTATTTATGGACGCGATTATTTTGACAAATTAAGAAGCATCGGTTTCATCGTAATCGAAGAAGATTATACTAATAAAATTTCTCCTGAATTGGTAGAAAAATACTGTTTGGCAAAAGGCGAAATTATTCCGCTTTGCTTTAAACAGGAAAACTAATTTTCTCACCATATAAGTGATACAAGTTCATTTAAAAGAGTTTTCAAATTTTTGATATTTTGAAAACTCTTTATTTTTTTGCCCAATCTCTAAATTATAAGCCAACCAAATCCCTAAACCTTGGAACCTACAAAACCTTATCAATTTTGCTTTGACATCAGTTTTGAAAAAAATTTGAATGTTTATATCCCAACTGCATATATCATTGAGAATACCGATGATATTAAATATCTAGAAAAAAAAGCGAGTGCAGATGTACTTGAAAGTTTTGGAGTTCTTTTTGAGAATTTAGATTCCAATACAAAAAAGATCCTGACGGCTTGCGACTCTTTAAAATCTGAATTTATTTTCAAGAAATTCAGCGCCAAAATCAAATCGGCTAAAACAATTTCTGATTTACAGAAAGATTCCAAAATTGAATTTGCGATTCGACAGCATTTAAAATTTAACTTAGAATCCTTTTACAATCTTATTGTAAAAGAACAATTTCCGTTATCTGCTAATATGAGTGCAGAAAAGGATTTTTATCGATGGAGAGTCGACACGAATCCGCTAGAGTTTGAGCCTCAAATTCAATTTGACAAACATACGGAAGGAATTACTTATACTCTGGCTTTAAAAGAAAACGAAACTTCATTTCTGCCAATGAATAAAAGTATCGATATTCTTCTGGACGAACCAGGCTGGTTGATTATTGATAAAAAATTAGGGCGTTTGAAAGAACTTAATGCTAAAAAACTTTCGCCTTTTTTAAAGAAAAAATCCATCGAAATACCTTCAAAACTAGTTGATAATTACTTTAAGAATTTCATTCCTGAAATAGCAAAAAAAATTGATATTGAAGCAACAGGTTTTGAAATTGAACTTCGTGACAAGATAATTTCCTGCACGATTCAGCCTGTTTATGATTTCTTTAAAAACTGTTATTACCTCAACCTTTATTTTGAATATAACGGATATTTATTTGACGCCAGTAAAACTAAAAAGACACATACATTTGTTGATTTTAGCGTTGCAAATGAACCGAAAATAATTCAGTTTAAACGAAATTCTGATGAAACTTTATACACCGATAAATTAAAGGAAATTGGTTTAATAAAAATCAAAAATGAATTATTCGGATTGAATTCAGATTCAGAAATTCAAGATCCATATTCTAATGTTCAATTTGTTATTAATCGTAAGGAAGATCTGGAAAGTTTAGGTTTTACTATTCACAATTTGAAACTGGAAAGCAGAGAAATTATTTCGGAAAATCATACGGTTACAACTTCAAAAGGAGAAACAAAAGAAGATTGGTTTGATATCAAAATCATCATTTCTATTGGAAGTTACACGATCAATTTCAGCGAAATTATTCTGAATATAAAAAGCAAAGAAAGACTCTTTTTATTGCCTGACGGAAATTATTTTTTGATTCCGTTAGAATGGCTGAGCAAATATAGTTCGCTGGCAAAACTTGCAAAAACAGAAAACGGAAATCTACTTTTACGCAAAACAAATTTTGCAGCTTTAGATGCAATTCCGGAAATCAAAAACGATTTAAATCCAATTCAGAAAGCTGAATATGTGGCTTCAGATTTGCTAAAAGCAACTTTGAGACCTTATCAAATTGATGGTGTAAAATGGCTTTTGGGTCATTTTAATTCGAATTTAGGCGCTTGTTTGTCCGACGATATGGGACTTGGTAAAACCTTACAAACTTTGGCTGTTTTAGTCGCGGTGCAGGAACAGTTAGGTTTTACAACCAAAACCACCAATTTTGATTTGTTTGCAAATGAAACTACAATTGAAAGAGAACCTTTAAAAACGCTGATTGTTTTACCTTCTTCATTGGTTTTTAACTGGTATAATGAAGCTGCAAAATTTACGCCTCATTTTTCTAAAATGCAGTATGTAGGCAATGACAGAAAGTTGCTTGCAAGCAGATTAGAAACATCAGATTTGATTTTTACAAGTTATAGTATTGTTCATCGTGATATTTCAATTTTAGAAAAATACAATTTCCGTTATTTAATTTTGGACGAAAGTCAATATATTAAAAACAAAGATTCTAAGATTTTTAAAGCCATTAATAAAATCAATACAAATCATAAAATCGCTTTAAGTGGTACGCCTATCGAAAATTCGCTTGACGATTTATGGTCACAAATGCAGTTTATAAATCCGGATATTTTAGGCAGTTATAATTTCTTTGCTGAAAATTTTAAGATTCCAATTGAGAAAAAACAAGACGAAAACAGTTTATCTGAATTGAAAAATCTTATTCAGCCTTATATTTTAAGACGAACCAAAGAGCAGGTTTTAAAGGATTTACCAGAATTAACGGAGCAGATTTATTATTGCGATATGGATCCTGAACAGGAAAAATTATACGAGAAAGAGAAATCAAAAGCTCGTAATTTTCTATTAAAAACAGACGGATCTGGTCCTGATAAAATTAACATTATCAATACTTTGATGAAGTTAAGACAGCTGAGTAATCACCCAAAAATGGTAGATCAGGAATCTGAAATTGACTCCGGAAAATATATTGCCGTTACTAATTATCTGGAAACTTTAGTAAAAGAGAAACAAAAAACGATCATTTTTAGTTCGTTTGTTACTAATTTGAATTTTTATACGGATTGGTGCAAGGAAAATAAAATAGGATTTTGTCAAATAACAGGTGAAACTCCAGCCAAAAAACGAGAACAGCAAGTAAATTTATTTCAGGAAAAAGAAGAGCCTTTGCTGTTTTTTATTTCTCTAAAAGCTGGTGGAGTTGGATTGAATATTACCAAAGCTTCTTACGTTTTATTCCTGGATCCTTGGTGGAATCCTTTTGCTGAAAAGCAAGGAGTTGGTCGAGCGCACAGAATTGGACAATTAAATAAAGTAAATGTTGTGAGGTTTATTTCGAAAAATACCGTGGAGGAAAAAATCATCAAACTTCAGGAAAACAAAAAACTTCTATCTGATTCACTTTTAGAAGAAAGTTATATCAACGACGAAATCGAAGTTAATCTGGAATACATCTTGGGTTCTTAATAACTTGTTTTCAAAACCAATAAATTGGCATTATATTCGTACATAAAATTGTTATATTTACAATCTTACAACGTAATATGATGCCAAAATTTTTATTTAGAAATCTCCTCTTACTTTTCATTTTTACTTCGGCGACAGCGCAGGAAGTACAAACAGAAGTAGTTCCTCCATACAATATCAAAACCGTTTCATTTGTTCAGAATGGTAATAATGTTGTTCCGATATTTCAATTGGGCGATACATTTCAATTTCAATTTGATGATTTATTTGGCAATGAAGCGAATTATTACTTTGAAGTCGTGCATTGTGATTACAATTGGATTCCAACTGATATTCCTAAAACAGATTATATTAGTGGTTTCGACAATCAACGAATTACTGATTATGTAAATTCATTTAATACACTTCAGGTTTATTCTCATTATCGACTTCCTTTTCCAAACCAGTTTACTAGTCAGTTACGAATTTCAGGAAACTATATTTTGAAGATTCTTAACGAAGACAGAGAAGTTGTTTTTTCCAGAAAGTTTATCCTGTATGAAGAGCATTCTACTGTTACGGCTCAGGTAAAAAGAAGCCGCGATGTTACTAATATAGATTATAAACAAAACTTGGATTTTGCAGTTTTATCAAATGATATTGTTTTTCAAACTCCATTGCAAAACATAAAAATTCTTTTGTTACAAAACGGAAATTTCAATACTGCTATAAAAAATATTCCGCCACAATACACGATTGGAAATCAATTGGTTTACAAATACAATAAGGAAACTCAATTTTGGGGCGGAAATGAGTTTTTATATTTTGAAAATAAAGACATTCGCGCAGGAAGTAATAATGTTGCAAAAGTTGGCGCAAACAATGACATATACAACTCTTATTTGTATACAAATTTGGCACGCGCCAATCAGATTTATACTTTGAATCAGGATGTGAACGGGAATTTTGTTGTAAAAAACATCAATGCTTCTAATAACGAAATCGAAGCTGATTATGCGTGGGTTTATTTCAGCTTGTCTGCTCCCACTTTCAGATCCTCAAGCAAAGACATTTATATTACAGGAATGTTCAATAATTACAGCCTTTCACCAGAATATAAAATGGACTATAATGCAGAGAAAGGACTTTTTGAAAAAGCAGTTATGATTAAGCAGGGTTTTACTAATTTTCAATACACAATTGCCGATAAAAAAGGTGTTATTGACAATGAAAATGCTATTGATGGAAATTTTTATCAAACTGAAAATGAGTACACCATATTAGTTTATTATAAAGAAACCTCAGATCGCTATCAAAGAGTTATCGGAAAAGGAAATGCGAACTCAATAAACATCATAAATTAAAACATTGTTCATCATTCATTAAAACATTGTTAAGGTTTCGGGCGGAATGATTTTTTTTTGTAGATTTGCACATATAACGCACACATATATACTACTTTAGTATGGTTTCTCAAATTACAAGAGGCATAAAAATATCTGTTTTGACTAGTTTTGAAGGTACTTACTTCAAAAACTACAAGATTCATTTTGCCTTTAGTTATGTTGTTACAATCGAAAATCACAGTAAAGATTCTGTTCAGTTAACATCTCGTCACTGGGAGATTTTTGACTCTTTAAACGACTTAGAAGTTGTTGACGGAGAAGGCGTTATTGGAAAAAAACCGGTTTTAAAACCCGGAGAAAATCACACTTACAGCTCTGGTTGTTTACTATCATCGCCTTATGGCGCTATGAAAGGTCATTTTAATATGATCAATTTTACGACTACAAAAACATTCAAAGTTATTGTTCCTACTTTTAGAATGTGTGCTCCGTTTGCTTTAAACTAATTTATAGTTTAAAAACTGCACTTTTTATCGTTATCTAAATCATAAATTTATCAAATTATTAATTTATCCTTTGTACTTTTGTGCAACGTTAGATTATTCGTAACAATCAAATCGTCTAACGCATAAATTGTCTAATTATCTAATTTTAAATAACATGCTAAAAGGATTCTTTCATGTACCAAAAGCGGTAAACGAACCGGTAAAAGGCTACGCACCTAACTCACCAGAAAAAGCAGCTGTTCAGGCAGCTTATACCACAATGTGGAATTCTAAAATTGACGTTCCTTTATATATTGGAAGCGAAGAAATCAGAACTGGAAATACAAGAACAATGTCAGCTCCACACGATCACAAACATATCGTAGGAACTTATCATTTAGCTGAAAAACAACATATAGAAAAAGCAATTGCTAATGCACTTGAATCAAGAAAAGCATGGGCAAATATGGCATGGGAACAACGTGCTGCTATTTTCTTAAAAGCTGCTGAACTTATTGCAGGTCCATACAGAGCGCGTATTAATGCAGCTACAATGATTGGACAATCTAAAAATATTCATCAGGCAGAAATCGATGCTTCTTGCGAATTGATTGACTTTTTACGTTACAACGTAGAATTCATGACGCAAATTTATAACGATCAGCCAAAATCAGATTCTTCTGTTTGGAATCGTTTAGAATACAGACCTCTTGAAGGTTTTGTTTATGCTATTACTCCTTTTAACTTTACTGCTATTGCTGCAAATCTTCCTGCAAGTGCTGCAATGATGGGTAACGTTGTAATCTGGAAACCAAGTGATAGTCAGGTTTTCTCTACACAAATTATCATCGAAGTTTTCAAAGAAGCTGGTGTTCCTGATGGAGTTATCAACGTTGTTTTTGGAGATGCTTTAATGATTACTGATACAGTTTTAGCAAGTCGTGATTTCGCTGGAGTTCACTTTACTGGATCAACTCATGTATTTAAAGATATCTGGGCTAAAATTGGTGCAAATATTCACAATTACAAAACATACCCAAGAATCGTTGGAGAAACTGGTGGTAAAGATTTTATCATTGCACACCCAAGCGCTAACGTAAAACAAGTGACTACGGGAATTACTCGTGGTGCATTTGAATTTCAAGGGCAAAAATGTTCTGCAGCTTCAAGAGCTTATATTCCACAAAGTTTATGGCCTGCTGTAAAAGAGCAATTAATTGCTGATGTAAAATCAATGAAAATGGGTTCTCCGGAAGATTTCGGAAACTTTATTACTGCGGTTATTCACGAAGGTTCTTTTGACAAATTAGCAAGTTATATCGATCAGGCTAAAAAAGACGCTGATGCTGAAATCATCGTTGGAGGAAACTACGATAAATCAGTTGGATACTTTATTGAGCCAACGGTTATTGTAACTACAAACCCAAAATACACTACAATGGAAACCGAATTATTCGGACCAGTTATTACTATTTATGTGTATGAAGATGCAAAATGGGAAGAAACTTTAGAATTAGTTGATACTACTTCTGAGTATGCTTTGACTGGAGCTGTATTTAGCCAGGATCGTTACGCTATTGAAGTAGCAACTACGAAATTGCAAAATGCTGCTGGTAACTTCTACATCAATGATAAACCAACGGGAGCTGTTGTAGGAATGCAACCTTTTGGTGGAGCAAGAGCTTCAGGAACTAACGATAAAGCTGGTTCTGCATTGAACTTATTACGTTGGGCTTCTCCTAGAACTATCAAAGAAACTTTTGTAACTCCAGAAGATTACAGATACCCTTTCTTAGGATAATATTTTTGATTTTAGATTTTAGAAATCAGATTTTAGATTATAAAAAAGCCGCAATTTCATTCTGAAATTGCGGCTTTTGGTCTTATGGCATTAGTTACTTAGTATTTTTCAGATCTTTTGTTCTTTAAAATCTACAATTTAAAACTTGAGATTGTATGAAAACTATCTGCTTCTTTATTTTTTTCTCCTTCGAAAGTATCATAGTTTACTACTAACAATTTTTCTTTATAAACAATAGTCTCACAAGGATTATCTAATTGTCCGTCAGAACCGTCAGCATCATCATTTTCCCAAATTAAAGAAATAGTATTCGTATCTAAATTGAGTTGATGCACACTATTATTTTCATAATTGGCTATAAAAATGGAGTTTCTTTTTTCATCATAAAAAAAGCCATCACAACATTTTAATTTATCCGAATCAAAAACAACTTTTTTAGATTTCACTTTTCCATCGCTATAAAACTCTATTTTAGTAATTACTCCATCACCAAAATTTCCTGCATATAAATTTCCTTTTTTATCAAAAGCAATTCCATCAATCCCGATTGTTCTCTTGGTAACTTCAGGTTTTAAAGTAAAAGTTGCAATCAGGTAATCTTTCTTATTTGATGAATTCAGAACGATATTTTTCTTGTTTAATTCTTCTAATGAAAAACTATAAATTCCGCTTTCTCTTCTGTTTTCAAACAAAGCGTCTGTTATATAAATTCGGTTTTTAGACCATCTTACAGCTTCTCCAAAATTAAATCCTTCGGCTAAAACCTCAGCATTTATGGGTTTTCTGTCTTTTACGATAATTCTTAGTAATCGCGAGAAATTCTCTTTTTCAGCAAAAAACTGATTGTCCATTATATATAAATTCCCATCTGGTCCAAACTCTATTCCCATTGGATGTACTTTTTTTGTTACGGGATGCAACGGTAATTTGTCGAACCATGTTACAGGTTTGTCATTTTCATCGAAAGTCAAGATTTTGCTTCCGTACTTTTCAAACGAAATTGGATTTGTAATCGAAAGAAATAAATTTCCTTTTTTATCCAGAGCCATTCCGTCTGGAGTTTGGCAAGTTTCGCCCAGATCTGCAAACAAAGTAGGTTTAATTACTTTAGAAGTTTCGCTATATTTAATTTCTTGTTTGTTTTCTTGCGAAAATAAATTTGAAGTACTCATTAAAATCAGAATACCAATTGCGTTTTTAATTATTCTTTTCATTTCGTTTTAAGTTAGTTTATTATTTTAAAGAGGTTTTACTTCAGCATTTCACTTAGAAATACAATCAATACAAGAATAAATTTGATCATAATTATTTTTTAAGCGAATATAAATGCATGAAGTTTTGAGAATTAGAGCCGCAATCGAAAAGACCGTTTTAGCAACCAAATAACAAATAATTCGATTCTATTGTGTTCGTATGCTGAAACGCTGTTTTCGAAAGCAAAAACCCATTATTTATAGCAATAAACAAAGCTTAGTTTTATATTTTGCTATCTTGCTCCCAATTAAATATTCTATGAATTTCATCCAAAAAATTGATATAAAAAGAGTCGCACTTCATTGTTTCTACTGGATTTTCTTTTTATTCTTTTATTATTCGAATAAATCTGACAACGAAAACTCTTATGCTTTTCTATTTATTTATTCCTGGAAAATTGTAGCACAAGCATCCGTTGGGTATGGTTTGATTTATTGGATTATTCCTCAGACACTAAACAAAAAGAAATATTTACTTTTTATAGTTTCCTCTTTGGGTTGGCTCTATTTCGTTTATGCTCTTTTAATGATTTTAAAATTTTATTATCTCGAACCAAAATTTCCGGGTTTCTTTGACGACTGGCTTGGTCATAAAATGACTGTGCCTGAAAGATTAACTTCAGTTAAATTGATTCTGAGAGAATTCTCGTTTATTACCTATCCTGTTATTATTTTAGGTTTTATAAGTTTCAATCGCAAACAGCAACGCCTTTTAAAACTGGAAGAAGAAAAAAAATCAATGGAATTAAAGATTCTAAAAAATCAGCTGAATCCACATTTTCTCTTTAATACATTGAATAATCTATACACTTTAACCTTAAAAAAAGATGAGAAAGCGCCTGAAGTAATTGCTAAATTATCTGAAATCTTAGATTTTGTATTGTACCGCTGTAACGAAGATTATGTTTCTATCGAAAAAGAAATCACTTTAATTGAAAATTATATTGCATTGGAAAAACTCCGCTACAGCGAAAACAGATTAGGTATTTCATTTGCTAAAAACATTGAAGTAAGCAACAAAATATCGCCTTTAATTGTATTAACTTTCATTGAAAATGCCTTTAAACACGGTGTAATTAACGAAACTGAAAAGGCAATAATTTCTTTGCATTTAGAAAGCAAAAAAGAACAAATCGTTTTTAGCATTGAAAACACAAAACCTAAAAATGATTTTGGGAAGATCTCAGATAAATCTAAAATTGGTTTAGACAATGTTCGCAAACAATTGGATTTATTATATCCAAAAAAGCATCACTTAGAAATTGAAGAAACGCAAACTAGTTATACCGTTAAACTTTACCTCAACATTTAATTGTAAAATCATAAAAATGAAAATCACGAAGATGTTTTAAAAACTATTACAAAACTCTTAAATTAGATTTTCTAAAAAATATTCTTTTTTAAATGAAATACAAGTGCATCATCGTTGACGATGAACCTTTGGCAAGAGAATTAATTGCTTCGCATTTAGTGAATTTTGAAAATTTCGAACTAATCGATTCTTTCGAAAATGCACTTAAAGCTTATACGTTTCTGGAAACAAATACAGTTGATTTAATCTTTTTAGATATAGAAATGCCGCTATTAAAAGGCAATGAATTTTTAAAAAAACTAAAGAATCCGCCTAAAGTAATTTTTACGACTGCTTATAGAGAATATGCAATTGAAGGTTACGAACTCAACGTTATAGATTATCTTTTAAAACCAATAACTTTTGATCGTTTTTTTGTTTCAATCGAAAAATTTAAGCAATTACAAAATCCAAAAAAAGAAATAAGTACTGCAACTGAAAATCATATTTTTGTAACCAGCGGAAGCAGAAATATTAAGATTGTGTTTGATGAAATTTTATTTGTTGAAAGTCTGAAAGATTACATCACTATTCATCTTGAAAACGGAAAATCGCATCATATTAAGCAGAATATTTCTGTTTTTGAGAAGCAATTAGATTCTAATTTTGTCCGTGTTCATCGTTCTTATATCATTCAAATCAAAAAATTAACCGCTTATTCTAAGAATGAAGTCGAAATAAATACTGTAGAAATACCAATAGGAAACAGTTATAAAGAAAATTGGTTGCATCATTTAGAGACAGTTATCCTGAAATAAAAGAATCCCAATCTGATAACAAATAAGATTGGGATTTTTAGTTTTATTTCCAAACCGGAATTTTGACAAAACTGTCATTGTACCATTTTATTTTTAAAGGTTCTTTGGCATCTTTAATAGTTTCATCGGCGACTGTTTTTCCCGTTCCGTAATTGAGTTCAGAAAAGGCATTTTTGTTTACATTCAAAGTAATTAACAATCTGCTTCCTTTACTTAATTGTTTGCTTACCAAATGTGTATTCGAAAAAGGAATCGTTTCAATTTTATTCGGTTTCAGTAAATTTCTCTTTGTAATATCTTTAGAATAACTCGCTCTGCCAATAAAATAAGCCAAATGAAAATATTCTCCCTCTGGCGTTACTTCGTATAAAGTAACTCCAATGTCCATATCTTTTTTATTAATACTTGCTTTTATTTCGCCCAAAAACGAGCCATTTACTAATAGTGGTTCTTTTAGCGGATCACTTATAAAAACATAACCATTTGTTGTATCAATTTCTTTTCGAATAATAGGATCAGGATAATAATCATTATTCTGTACTTGCCTGTCTGCAAAATCAACTTCTTGTGAGAGATAACTATTTTTAGTTGGTTTATTAGCATTCAAAGAATAGAATTTCCCTGATTTATTATCGGTTAAATAAAATGTTAGAAAACCATTATTCATTTCATCAATAGACGGAGCATTTCTCCACTCATTGGCACCCATTACCTGATAATTAATTTTGTCTTTCAGGATTGCAGGTTTTGGTCCGTTTTTTAAAATATAATCAAACCATTGATACGTTATTTCATTGGTATTAATTAAAGCATTTGCATCAACTTTGTAACCATTCAATATAGGAGAACCTCCTCTTTGCGCTCCAAAATGGCTGTACGGACCAATTATTAAATAGAAATTAGCTTTGGAATTATACTTTTGAAGTTCTCTTAAATAATACAAACTCGAATTTTGAGAATCATTATAATAACCATCAATCACCAAAATAGGAATATTTATCTGTGCAAAATCCTTCTTGTAAGGCGACATTTTTTGCCAATATTCATCAAAAGAAGGATGTTTTAACCATCTCTGAAAAAGCCTGTTTGGACTTCCATCAATACTGTCCATTTTTCTATAAGCAACTCCGGTTTCCCACCATTTAAATTGCATATTTCTAAATCGCTGTCTGTCATTTCCGGCAACTGTATCAAGATATTTGTTATTTCCCACGTAAAAAGACCATTCGTAATTAGGGTTTATAAATACGTTGTTTTCCATTGGTAATCCCATTCCTGCGCGATTGGCAACATAAGGAACTATGGTTTTTAGTGCAGGATGCATTTTTTTGCAAGCCGCCCATTGCGTCAATCCGTTGTAACTGCCGCCATACATTCCTATGCTTCCGTTACACCATTTTTGCTTACTGATCCAGTCAATTACATCATACGCATCATTACCATCATTTTCATACGGAAGTATTTCATCCGGACTAAATCGCTTCCCTCTTGCATAAGCAATTACACCAACATAATCTTTATCTGCAGCTGCTTTTAAAGATTTCATGTCTCTCTTTTCCATAACATAAATGGTATTTTGGAGTATTACAGGTTTTGGAGTTGAAATCCCTTTTTTCCGAACTACGATTGCAGAGATAAATGTACCATCGCGAGTTTCGATCATTACGCTATCCTGAATGTTATAAGCACTTTTTAAATCTTCTGATTTTGTTTTACTTGTTTGCTGTGAAAATGTATTTGATACTATCAGAATAAAAAATACAAAGTTTAAAATCGTTTTCATTGAATTGTTTTAAGGTGATTTATTTTTAAAGAAATACAATCTGTTAATGTTTGATTTTCATCAAATCCGGAAATAGCAATGCCTTTTCACAACTTAAAAGATTAGCTGTAAACATTAAATAAAGACTAAAAAATTATTGATTAAATTCCGTTACTATTTTTGAATTTGACTGCTTGCCGGTTTGATACTTCCAGTAATTCTCCGGTTTTTAGTTTTACTTCAAGCTTGCCGACAATTGTTCTATTTACTTCCTGAATGTATTTGACATTGATAATTTCAGTTCTGTTTATTCTGAAAAAAACATTTTCATCCAATATCTCTTCCCATTGACGAAGAGAACGCCTTTGAAGCGCTTTGTTTCCCTGAAAAAAAAGTCTGGTATAATTCTCTAATGATTCTATCAGATAAATTTCATCTAATGGAATAAAGAATCGTTTTTCTCCATCTTTAATGAAAATTTTTCTGTCACTTACAGCATTACCCAAGGAAGATTTTAGCTTTATAGCATTTCTTACTTTTTCAATTGCTTTTGAGAAACGTTCTTCCCTTATAGGTTTCATTAAATAATCTAAAGCATTTACTTCAAAAGCTTGCACAGCATATTGATTGAAAGCGGTAATAAATAATACTTCGGGCACATTGTCTAAAGATTCTAATAAATCGAAACCGGATTTTTCAGGCATCTGAATGTCTAAGAAAATCAAATCAGGTTTTTGAGATTCAATCAAATCTTTAGCAGAATCGGCATTTTCAGCTTCACCAACAAGAACAAAATCATCGTATATCGCTAATGCTCTTTTGAGTTCTTCTCGTGCCAAACGTTCGTCATCAATTATTACAACTTTTATCTTTTTCATTTTGATGGTAATAAAATTGTTGCCAAAACTGTTTCGTCATTCAAATCTTTAATTTCAAAAGCTGCATTTCCGTTATATTGTAACAACAATCTTTCCTTCAGATTATTTAAACCAATACCGGACGTATTATCTTGAATTTCTAATTTACCCGAATTTTGAACATTAATTTTTATAAAATGATCTTCTTCCTGAATTGTTACGTTTATAAATCCGCCATTTTTTCTTTTTTCGATTCCGTGTTTTATGGCATTTTCAACCAATGATTGAATACTTAAAGGCAGAATTAAATATTTTGACAAATCAATATCAGCTTCAATTTTGATTTGTAAACGTTCTTCAAATCGAATTTTTTCTAATTCCAGATAATCCTTAACCAAATTAATTTCGTCATCTAAGGATATTAATCTTGCAACATTACTATTTAGGGAATTTCTCAACAACTCAGATAAAAGGTCAATCGCACGTCTTGCTGAATTTGGATTTTCCAGCACCAGATATTTTATGTTGTTTAAGGAATTAAAAAAGAAATGCGGATTCAGTTGTGCACTCAGATTATTTAATTGCGCCTCTTTTACTATAAGCGACAAACGCGCATTTTCTTTTACCGTTTCTATTTCAAGTCTTGAATAATGATAAAGATGATATGCCAAAACCCAAATCGACATTAATCTTATTCCAGTCATAAAAATCTGCAATTGTACAGATTTAAAAAATGCTACAAATGAAATTGAATTATTTCCTAAAAAGAACAAACGGATTAGATAAAGTTTAGCAGCAATGAGAAACATATACAATAAAGAAAGAACCAAAATACTAATCGCAATTTTGGGCACTAATCTTTTTAGGTTTAATTTATTCCATCCTTTTCTCAGAGCAAAATTTCTATAAATATGCGTTAATGTAATACCAATTGCAACATCCAGAATTAAATCGGTGATACCAATTTTCCAACTAAAATAACCTTCAAAAAAAGCCGAAAATCCCCAATACAAAGAAGTCATAAACCACCCGATAAGTTGAATTTTCCAATAAGTCGATATATTCCTGATCATTTTCTAAATAAAGTGGTTAGATTCTTTAGTAAAGATATTTCTCTATTACAGATTGAACAAATAAAAGTACATAAGCGTAAAATAATAGGGGTCGAATAAAACTTCTTTTCAAAATTATCTTGATTTAGTGCACTTTTAAAATCATTTGTGACTGGAAAAAATTCTCGTTTTATATTTAAAGACTATAAGAATCGAATAAAACCCAGGATATTCGCTTATTTATGTTTCTTTGAAGCAACCAAAAACCAACTTAAAACACTGTAAAACAACACACTGCTATAATTCAAAAATTACAATTTTATATTTTGTAATACTTTTCTTATTTAATTGATCGTCAATGCATTAAGTTTTCAAAAAATCTTATTATGTTATTTTAAAAACTTTTTGTTCCTCAATATAAAGTGGCATGACGATAAATTTGCCAAACATAAAATTAATTACCCTTTAATAATAAAAATACAGATCATGAGAAATTTAAACAATGTCCCAAAAGTAATTTTAGAATCAAAAAGTATTGGTCATTCAATTGATTTTGCATGGACAAAAAAGAAAATAGATAAGTTTTTAGATCCTCTTAATCAAAATGATGAATTAGAAAATGCCTTAACACATATTAACCATAAAGGTTCTGTAGGATTAACGACCGCATTATTGGAATGGATCTATTGGCGTTTTACAGGTTATACACAATCAACACACGATATCCAAAAACGCATTGAAGCACTTTGGTGTTCAATCAATGACAAAGAACAAACAAATCCTTTATTATTTGATACGGAACTTGATGTTCCGGCAGTAGGTTCTGTTGATGGTGTATTGTGGATCGCTCTAATGAATGTACGAATGGTTGATGTAAGATATAGAAAAGGTTCTTATTTTTTACAAAATGAACTTTTAGGATTAGTATTACTGGCGCGTCATATAACTCCAAAGAAAAGCGTTTTTGACAAATGGCTTAATGATACTATTTCTAATTTAATTCATTTATATCCTTGTCCTTATAATTTCACCAGTTTAGACGAATCTGACGAAGCGATATATAATTCAATAGATGAACCTGCAATCTGTCGCGAGTTTTTCTTTGATTCTCAGTTTAATTATTCTCAAGCCGCCACAACAGAAGCGCTTCATAATTTCATCGAAAACTTAGACCATAAAGCAAATCCATTTTTGCACTTAACAAGAAAAGCATCTTAATTATAATTCATTTTTTTGATATGCAAAACCCGATAATAGTACTTGAATGTAATTATTATCGGGTTATTTTATTTAATATTCGAGAAAAATTAAGCCTGAAACTTCAAAGGTAAATGCACCACTTTTTTAGTTTCAAAAAATTCATCTTCAAAAATGGTAGACAAATCATATAATGTAGCTTTTGGAAAGTCTTTTAATTCTTCAGCCAAATCACCACCTTTTAGATATAAGATTCCGTTTTTCAAAGTATGTTTATGCTGTTTCTTGATTTTATCTTTTATCCACGAAACAAAATCCGGCATGTTGGTTACAGCGCGACTTACAATAAAATCAAAATCCCCTTTTACCAATTCGGCACGTTTTTGTTCGGCTTTTACATTTTTTAATTCTAATGCATCAACAACGCCTTGAACTACTTTTATTTTTTTTGCAATAACATCAATTAAGTAAAAACGGGTTTCCGGAAAAAGAATCGCCAACGGAATACCAGGAAATCCGCCACCGGTTCCAACATCAAGAACAGTTGCTCCCGGTTCAAATTTCATGATTTTTGCGATTCCAAGTGAATGCAAAATATGTTTTGTGTATAATGCATCAATATCTTTCCTTGAAATGACATTGATTTTTTCATTCCAATCGTGATATAAAAAGTCTAATTTTTGAAATTGTTCGATTTGAAGATCGGTCAAATCAGGAAAATATTTCAATATCTCATCCATTGCTCTAAATTTTTAACAAAAGTACTACTTTACAGTTGAAATATTTAACTCAATTTTGCAAATTGAAAATTTATAATAATTACCTTTGAAACCTATTTAAAATAATTATGAATAACACTGCGCCTACATTTGCTAAGCAAGACAATCTGAAGTTCTTCAGAACACTTAACTCACGAGTAAACAATTACTTCAAGGAGAACAACATTCAGAAAACCGGAAACTGGAAGCTGCACCTAAAAGCTGTTATTCTTTTTGCTGTTTTTCTAACACCGTACTTTTTGATCCTAACTCTTGACATGCCTTTTTGGGCACAATTGTTATTAAACATTCTAATGGGAGTTGGAATGGCAGGAATTGGAATGAATGTGATGCATGACGGAAATCATGGATCTTACTCTTCTAAATCATGGATCAACAAAATTATGGGCGGAAGCATTTATGTATTAGCTGGAAATGTACACAACTGGCAAGTACAACACAATGTACTTCATCATACTTATACAAACATTCACGGTCATGACGAAGATCTTGATGCGGGAAGAATTATCCGTTTTACACAAAACGCAGAATGGCACCGTTTTCATAAATTTCAACATTATTATTCTTTTTTCTTATACGGATTATTGACTTTCAATTGGGCTTTAACAACCGATTTTAAGCAAATGAAAAATTACTTAAAAAGAAAATTATCATACGGAGCGCCACAAAGTCCAACTAAATTATGGACAGTTCTTGTAATTACTAAAATTATCTACGTTTTAATATGGATGGCTTTGCCAATGATTTTAGGCGTAACATGGTGGAAAGTCGTTATTGGATTTTTCGTAATGCACTATACTGCAGGATTAATTTTAAGTATCGTTTTTCAATTGGCACACGTAGTTGAAGAAACTTCAAATCCGGTTCCGAATGAAGATGGAGAAATGGAAAACACCTGGGCAATTCACCAATTGTACACAACTGCTAACTTTGCTCCAAAAAACAAAATAATCAACTGGTTTACAGGAGGATTAAACCATCAGATCGAACATCATATTTTCCCGAATATCAGTCATATTCATTACGGAAAAATTGCCGAAATTGTAAAACAAACTGCAATCGAATGCAATTTGCCTTATCATGAATTCAAAACCATGAGAGGAGCCGTTATTGCACATTACAAGCACTTGAAAGATCTTGGAATGAAGCCGGAACTAGCATAAAAACAAAAAATCTATTAATAATTAACCATCCTTAATTAAAGTTGAAATTAAGGACATTCAAAATTTTTATAATGAATCATATTCTTTCAGACAGAATCAACAACTTAGCGACATCACAGACTTTAGCAATGGCAGCTTTAGCTCGCGAATTAAAAGCACAAGGAAAAGATATTATCAGTTTAAGCTTAGGTGAACCTGACTTTAATACACCAGATTTTATCAAAGAAGCTGTTAAAAAAGCAGTCGATGAAAATTACAGCACATATTCTCCAGTAGAAGGTTATTTAGAATTGAGAGAAGCAATTTGCAGAAAATTCAAAAGAGACAATAATTTAGATTACAAACCAACTCAAATTGTAGTTTCTACAGGAGCAAAACAATCTTTATACAACATTGCACAAGTAATGTTAAACGATGGTGACGAAGTTATTTTACCTGCACCTTACTGGGTTTCTTACTTCGAAATTGTAAAACTTTCAGGTGGAGTTCCTGTTGAAGTTCCAACTTCTGTAGATACTGATTTCAAAATTACACCAGAACAATTAGAAGCAGCAATCACACCAAAAACAAAAATGATGTGGTTCAGTTCTCCTTGTAATCCATCAGGATCTGTTTACAGCAGAGAAGAACTAACTGCTCTTGCAAAAGTTTTAGAAAAACACCCAAATATATATGTAGTTGCTGACGAAATTTATGAGCACATCAATTTCTCAGGAACATTCTGCAGCATCGGTTCAATCCCGGGAATGTTAGAAAGAACAATTACTGTAAACGGAGTTGCAAAAGCATTCGCAATGACAGGATACAGAATTGGTTATATTGGAGCTCCGGAATTTATCGCAAAAGCGTGTACAAAAATTCAGGGACAAGTAACTTCAGGAGCAAACTCTGTGGCGCAACGTGCTACAATTACTGCTGTAGATGCTGATCCAAGCGTATTAAACCACATGGTTGAAGCTTTCCACGGTCGTAGAGATTTAGTTGTTGGATTATTAAAAGAAATTCCAGGAGTAAAAATCAACGTTCCGGAAGGAGCATTTTACGTATTCCCAGACGTTTCTTCTTTCTTCGGAAAAACATTAAGAGGAACTGAAATCAAAGATGCAAACGACGTTTCAATGTACCTTTTGGCCGAAGCTAACGTAGCAACTGTAACAGGAGATGCTTTCGGAAATCCAAATTGCATTCGTTTCTCTTACGCAACAAGCAATGACATTTTAAAAGAAGCGTTACGCAGAATCAAAGAAGCTTTGACTGCATAACAACATCAATAATTTTATTAAAACGGCTTAAGGTTCAAAGTTTCATCACTTTATACTTTGAGCTGTTTTTTTTATACGTTTATTTTTGGGGTTTTCGCCGCGGCGAATCGGGCTATCCGTTTCAATCTTTTGCTTTTTAAAGAAAAAAGCAAAAGGATTTCCACTTCTATCCCTAACCCAAACGGAAAACAAGAACTTTTTCTTAAATCAATTGAGATACAAAGTAATTAGTGAAAATTCGTGGCTCGAGCGATAGCGAACAGGCTAAGCAAATTCGTGGCAAAAACAATCTAATACTTTCAAAATTCCCATTCTACAATCTTATAAATCAAGAGTCTAATTCTGTAAAAGAAAAGCTTCTGTTAATTCTCAACTTTGTAATACACATTAATTTAAAAATAAAAGTTATGATACATACAGAAGAAACCACAACAGAAACAGTTAACACATTAGAAGGATTAATTTCTATTTTAGAAGACGGAAAACTTGGATATACAAATGCCGCTGAGCACGTAAATGACTTGTCAATTAAAGCTGATTTTTTAGACTATGCCCGAGAACGTGCTTTATTTATAGTTGAATTACAAGACCAAATAAATAAACTAGGAAAATCAACCGATACTTCCGGCGGAGGTGCATTAGGCGCTCTACATCGCACCTGGATCGATATCAAATCATCATTCACTGGCGGAGATACTGAAGCGATTGTAAATGCGTGTATTACCGGAGAAGAAGCAGCCGTTGAAAAATACAAAATGGCTCTGGATAAAAACGAACTTGAAGGCACTCAAATTGCTATTATTTCGAAACAATTGAATACTATCCAAAGTACATTAGATAAAATTAAAACGAAAAGATTGTCATAATAATTGACACTATTTTTTTTGGAGCGGAAACTACTTGGTTTAATAGCCAAGTAGTTTTTTTGTTTTGTAGGAATTTAAAAATAAATCTTTACTTTCGCCGCAACCAAAAAATAATTCTCAACCAAAAAACGTTCTATGAATTTATCATTACGCAATTCGTTCTTTATTTTAATCTTTACTTTATTTTTTAGCAATCAGGCAAAATCCCAAACAGAAGGTAATGCTATAAAAGCCTCAATAGGGTTTGTATCAAGCACTTCAAATTACATAGAAGAAGATCCGGAAATCATAGATGGTTCTGGTTTTTATGCAGAAGGAGAATATGTAATTGGATTGACAACATGGTTTAGTGTAAGACCATATGCCGGAGTAATTTTAACATCAACGGACGGAGATGCTGTTAAGAACCCAAAAGGTTACCGAGTGGAAACTAAAGCTTTTTTAGTAGGTGGAAAAGTTCGTCTTTGTGCCCCAATACCTTGGGTAGCTCCTTTTATAGAAGCTGGTATTGGTACCTCAATAGGTTCGTTTGTAACCTACACTAAGGACGTTAATAAAAAAGCGAGTGGCGCTCAGGTTCATATTCCTATAAGCGTAGGTCTGGCAGTGGGACGTAAAAATAATATAGAAATTGGAATCTCTTTCTATGGGCATCCGTCTATTGAACAATCTTCCGGAGTATTTGCTGCAGGACTTTCTTTTCCATTAGATTAATAGATCGTTTGTCGTAAAATTTGAAGAAAAGAAAACTACTTGGTTAATAAACTAAGTAGTTTTTTGTTTTATTAAAAACTGAAATAATATATTTTTATATCAAATTCTATAAAAAAAAAGTATCAAATGAAAAAAGTAATTCTAGATTTAGCCGTGACCTTAGATGGTTTTATTGAAGGTCCAAATGGAGAAATTGATTGGTGTATTATGGATGATGAAATGGATTTTGATGGCTTTTTATCAAACATCGACACCATCTTTTATGGCCGCGTAAGTTATGATGCATGGGGTAATTATCAACCGGATGCGAATGCAGATAATTCAGAGAAAATGCTTTGGCAAGGCGTACATTCAAAAAAGAAGTATGTTTTTTCTACTCAGAACAAACAAGATAGCAATGCCACTTTCATAAACTCTGATATAGCAAATACAGTAAAGGAGATTAAGGAACAATCCGGAAAAGATATCTGGTTATATGGCGGTGCAAGTCTAATTAAGACTTTTATTCAATTGAATCTTATAGATACTTATAGAATTTCTGTTCATCCAACAGTTTTAGGAAATGGCAAACCGTTATTTGAAGATTTAAAAGAACGAATCGAATTAAAATTAATTAAAACTAATATTTTCAAATCAGGTGTTGTTCAACTTATCTACGAACCAATTCAATAAATACAAAAAATTCATTTATCATCATTCCATATAAGTTAACTATTTCAAAAAAAGTCACTTCAGCATTAGCAAACTCGAAATATTTATAAGAACTTTGCAAACTTTTTTCCGTGAATACCACAGAAGGTTAAAGTCTTAAAAATGAAGAAGATCGAAATATTAGCTCCGGCTAAAGATTTAATTGGAGGAATGGCAGCCATAAATAGTGGCGCCGATGCAGTTTATATTGGTGCACCACAATTTGGAGCACGTTCAAACGCTAACAACTCTATTGAAGATGTTGCTGCTTTGGTACAATATGCACACTTATTTAATGCTCAGGTTTTTGTCGTTATGAATACCATTTTGTATGACAACGAATTAGAAATTTGCCGTTCAATGATCTGGGAATTATACGACATTGGTGTCGATGCCCTGATTATTCAGGATATGGCGATTATGGAAATGGACTTACCTCCTATCGTACTTCACGCTAGTACACAATCCAATAACCGTGATGCTGATAAAATTAAATTCCTTAAAGATGCCGGAATCAAACGTGTGGTTTTAGCCCGCGAATTGAACTTACATCAAATTAAAACGATTTACGACGAAGCCGATGTTGAATTAGAATTTTTCGTGACCGGCGCATTATGTGTATCCTTTAGCGGAAACTGTTACATGAGTGTAGCAAACGGAGAACGTAGTGCAAATCGTGGTTCTTGTGCTCAAAACTGCCGTTTACCTTATAACTTAATCGATGGAAACGGAGAAACCTTAATCAAAAACAGTCACTTACTTTCGATAAAAGATTTAGACATTTCAGAACAAATCCCAAATTTGATCGAAGCAGGAATCGTTTCTTTTAAAATCGAAGGACGTTTAAAAGATGTTGTTTACGTTAAAAATAACGTTTCTTATTTACGTCAAAAATTAGACAGCTATTTAGAGGGAGATGGACGCGGAAAATACATCAAAGCTTCTTCAGGAACTTGTACTTATACTTTTGACTCCTCTTTAAACAGAACTTTCAACCGTGGTTATACAGATTATTTTGTAAACGAAAGACACAGTTCTATTGGTTCTTGGGAAACTCCAAAATCAAAAGGACAATATATTGGTAAATTAATCAGAACTATTGGAAATGCTTACGAAATCGAAAATGGCGAATTACTAAACAACGGTGACGGACTTTGTTTCATCAACGAAAACAATGAAGCCGACGGAATCTACGTAAACAAAGCTGAAAACGGTAAAATCTATCCAAACGTTTTAAAAGAAGTAAAAGACGGAACTTTCATTTACAGAAATAACGACGCCGCTTTCATCAAAATTGTTGAAAGAGAAGATAGCGCCGTTCGTAAATTAAGCACGACATTATTACTTACTGAAACTGAAACTGGTTTCGAACTTATTGCAACCGATGAAGACGGAAACGTGAGCACCGTTACTTTAGAACACGCAAAAGAGCAAACTAAAACCGGCGAGTCTATCGAAGAAAACATCAAAACGCAATTGGCTAAAACAGGTTTCACACCTTACAAAGCTGATGAAATCAACGTTATGTTTTCTCAAAACTGGTTCCTTCCTATTTCAAAAATCAACGAAATGCGAAGAACCGTTTACGATCAATTGACTGAAATTCGTTTGAAAAATTACAAACGTGAAGAACACCAAATGATAAAAACATCGCATCCGTATCCTGAAACCAAACTGGATTTCATGTACAATGTTTCGAACAAAACGGCTCGTAAATTCTACGAACGCCACGGTGTTACCGAAATCGAAAAAGCATTCGAATTACAATGGGATCCAGGAAAATCTCGCGTAATGACAACCAAATATTGCATCAAATACGAATTAAAAAAATGTCCGATACACCAAAAAGATATTGTAGGCGTTAAAGTAAAAGAACCTTTGGTTTTAAAACAAGGCGAACTTGAATACAAACTAAAATTCAACTGCAAACCCTGCGAAATGGAAATCTGGGAAAAAGATGCCGAATTCGAAATTGAAGAAGATCATTTTCATTAATATTATTTAACTGCAAAGTTTTTTACCGCAAAGAGCGCAAAGGAATACGCAAGGTTCGCAAGATTAATTTTAAAATCTTTGCGAACCTTTTTCTTTTACTTAAAAACAAAAACTTTGCGTATTCTTTTGCGAACTTTGCGGTTAAATTGATTCTGTTATTTCCACAGTCTTGTCATTTCGACGAAGGAGAAATCTTCGCAAGAAGCTCCGCTCCAATATACCAATCTTTGTAGAGTTTCTCGTGGAGATTTCTCCTTCGTCGAAATGACAAACTATATGATTACTTTATCTAAAAATGACATTTCCAATTAATTTAAAATCTTCTCAATCTGCAAAATCTGCGAGAAACCTTATTTTAACTTAAAAACAAAAACTTTGCGAACATTTTGGTTAAACAATTTACAAAACCAATTCAACACAAAGCTTTGTGAACTTTGTGTTTTTTATAAACCCCTTTAAATATAACCTTTGTGTTCTTTGCGGTAAATAAAACTTTGCGGTTAAATATAGATTACAAAGACGCACTGCAGTGCGCCTCTACACTAATACATATAAATAGAACTTTGCGGTTAAAAACATTTTTCTGTACTTTTACTACTCAAACAATACACCCCTCCCAAATGAAAATACTACTCCTCGGTTCAGGCGAATTAGGCAAAGAATTTGTCATTGCCGCACAGCGAATCGGACAAACCATAATTGCTGTTGATAGTTACGAAAATGCCCCTGCAATGCAAGTTGCTCATGGTTTTGAAGTAATCAATATGCTTGACGGTGAAGCTTTAGATAAAATCGTAGCCAAACACAAACCAGATTTTATAGTTCCTGAAATAGAAGCCATTCGTACCGAACGTTTTTACGATTACGAGAAACAAGGAATCACCGTTGTTCCTTCGGCGAAAGCGGCAAACTTTACTATGAATCGTAAAGCAATCCGAGATTTAGCTTCAAAAGAATTAGGATTAAAAACAGCCAAATATCAATACGCCACTTCTGCCGAAGAATTGCAAAAAGCCGTTCAGGAAGTTGGAATTCCGTGTGTCGTAAAACCATTAATGTCTTCATCCGGAAAAGGACAATCTACTATAAAAATCGAAAGCGAGATCGAGAAAGCATGGCAATATGCGGTTGCAGGTTCACGTGGCGATGTAATCGAAGTTATTGTAGAAGCATTTGTTGATTTCAATTCAGAAATTACACTTTTAACGATTACCCAAAATAATAATCCAACCTTGTTTTGTGCTCCAATTGGTCACAGACAAGAACGTGGCGATTATCAGGAAAGCTGGCAACCTGCTTTAGTTTCAGAAAAAGATTTATACGAAGCGCAAGATATGGCTGAAAAAATTACTGAAGCGCTTGGAGGTGCAGGACTTTTTGGTGTTGAATTTTTCTTAACTAATGACGGTGTTTATTTCTCTGAACTTTCTCCTCGTCCACATGATACCGGAATGGTAACTTTGGCAGGAACTCAGAATTTCAACGAATTTGAATTGCATTTACGCGCCATTTTAAGTCTTCCTATTTTCGAAATCACTCTTGAAAAAGCCGGAGCAAGTGCCGTAATTTTAGCTTCAGAAGATTCTAATAATCCAACTTTTACCGGAATCGAAAAAGTAGCTGCTTTACCAAAAACTGATTTCAGAATATTTGGCAAACCAACTTCAAGACCGTATCGCCGAATGGGAGTTGTATTAAGTCACGATTCACTGGCAACTCCAATTGAGGAAATTGTTGAACGTGCCAAAGCAACTTCAAAATTAATAACTGTAAATTCTTAAAAATGAAAAAAGTACTATTTATAGCATTCCTACTTATTGGAATCGCAACTCAGGCCCAAAATAAAAAAACAAACGAAAAACCTCAAATCGTAGAAACCGCTTGTGGCGAATGTCAGTTTGGAATGAAAGGTAAAAGTTGTGATTTAGCCGTTCGCATTGACGGAAAACCTTATTTCGTTGACGGAACAACTATTGACGAACATGGTGACGCTCATGCCGAAGATGGTTTTTGCAATAAAATACGCAAAGCGTCTGTTACCGGAAAAGTAGAAAACGGACGTTTTAAAGCCACTTCATTCACTTTACTTAAAGAAAAATAATGGAGTTAATTCTTGAAAATATTGCCAAACACGTTTCGCTAACTCCCGAAGAACAAGCTCTCTTTTTATCTAAAACCGAAACACATAACTACAAAGCCAAAACTATTTTATTAAGTGCGGGCGAAATTTGTAAACATTCCTATTTTGTAAACTCAGGAATTTTAAGAAGCTTCAACATCAACGATAATATCGTAGAACATGTTCTGTCATTTGCTTGCTCAGGTTGGTGGATGAGCGATATGTACAGTTATTTTTCGCAAAAGCCAGGACAGCTTTTTATAGAAGTTTTAGAAGATGCAGAAGTAATTTCTTTATCTAAAGAAAATCAGGAACAATTGTTTCACGAAATTCCAAAATTAGAACGCTTTTTCAGAATTCTTATCGAAAATTCATTAGTTGCTAATCAGCAACGATTAATGGACAATTTGAGCTTACCCGCAGAAGAACGTTTTGAAAAATTCTCAACCAAATATGGAAACCTGGTTCACAAAGTTCCTCAAAAACAAATCGCTTCTTTCATTGGCGTTACGCCTGAGTTTTTCAGCAAAATGAAAGCCAGACTTTTAAAGAAATAAAAAATATTTTTGCCACAGATTAAAAGGATTAAATGGATTTAAAAAAAATGTTGCCACGAATTTCACGAATTCACGCGAATTTTAATTCAATTTTTACGCCAATTAATTTGTGTGAATTCGTGAAATTCGTGGCAAAAAAATCATTTTAATCCTTTTAATCTGTGGCAAAAAAACAAAAAAAACCAGTTCAATGAACTGGTTTTTCTTTTGAATTAAAATTGCTCAACCTCCGTAGAATGTTCCATCGCCGTTATAGTTGATTTTCCTATCATAACTGTATTCTGAACAGCATCAAAATAAGAAGTTCCTACGAACGCCTGATGTTTTACCGCTCTAAAACCATTTTTCTGTAGAGCAAATTCTCTTTCCTGCAATTCAGAATATCCAGCCATTCCGCGTTCTTTGTAGGCTTTAGACAATTCGAACATACTTGTATTCAAAGCATGGAATCCCGCCAAAGTAATGAATTGGAATTTATAACCCATCGCAGCTAAATCTTCTCTGAATGTTTCCATTTCTGCAACTGATAATTTTGCAGCCCAGTTAAATGAAGGTGAACAATTGTAAGCCAACATTTTATCCGGGAATTCTTTTTTCATAGCATCAGCAAACTTTTTAGCATAAACTAAATCCGGATTACTGGTTTCCATCCAAATTAAATCAGCATAAGGCGCATAACTCAAACCTCTTGCAATTCCCTGATCGATTCCGCTATTTACATAGAAAAATCCTTCGTTTGTTTTTTCGCCAGTTATAAATTTAGCATCTCTAGGATCTGCATCGCTTGTCAATAAATTTGCTGCATCAGCATCTGTTCTTGCAACAATCAATGTTGAAACTCCCATAACATCTGACGCCAAACGAGCTGCAATCAATTTATTAATTGCTTCCTGAGTTGGCACCAAAACTTTTCCGCCCAAATGCCCGCATTTTTTGGCAGAACTCAATTGATCTTCAAAATGAACTCCTGAAGCTCCCGCTTCGATCATTGATTTCATAAGTTCAAAAGCATTTAAGTTTCCGCCAAAACCAGCTTCGGCATCAGCCACAATCGGAACTAGATAATCTTTTTTATCTTCCACTCCATTTACCGTCTGAATTTGATCAGCGCGTAATAAGGCATTATTGATTTTTTTAACCACCATTGGCACACTATTTACCGGATAAAGCGATTGGTCAGGATACATTTCTCCTGCCAAATTTGCGTCAGCGGCAACTTGCCATCCGCTCAAATAAATCGCTTCTAAACCAGCATCGACTTCCTGAATCGCCTGATTCCCTGTCAATGCGCCCAAACCAGCAACATAATCCTGACTTTTTAACTTTCTCCACAATTTTTGCGCTCCTATTTTAGCAATAGAATGCTCAATTTGATACGAGCCCTGAAGCGTAACTACTTCTGTTGCTGTATAAGGGCGTTCAACACCTTTCCATCTTGGGTTCGTAATCCAATCGTTAATCAATTCCTGAATTCTGTCTTCTGTTGTTTTCATAAATAATATAGTTAAGTTGGTTAGTAAGTAAAATAGTTTGCAGTCGCAGTTTTTAGCTTTAACTGGACTTGTTTTTTTTAACACATAGAGACATAGTTTGTAGAATCGCATAAAAAAGGCGTTTCACTTTAGATATTACCGCATAGCTATGTATGAAAACTAGTTTTTTTTATAACTCTTTCTATTCACACTTTAATTCTATGTTTCTATGTGTTTAAATAATTTAAGCTTAAGTTTCACTCTCATTTATCTGCTTGATCTGCTAAATCTGCGTGAAAAATAATTAGCTCGCAGATTTGGCAGATTGAGCAGATTTTTAATTTTTAATTCTAAATTTTTAATTCTTTATAAATATTTGTAGCACGGAATCGTTAAAAAATCAACGAAATCTGGATTTACAACCAATCTTTCTAAGACTTTTTCAGCCAAAGGAAATTGTCTTTTCTCATGATTTTCTTCGCCTAATTCGTCTTTGATTTTCTTGAACTCCTCTAAAGCCAATTCGTGATAATACGCCAAATCTAATTTTTTGCCATTATCCAAAACCACTTTATTCTGAAGCCATTGCCACAATTGAGATCTCGAAATTTCAGCCGTTGCAGCATCTTCCATTAAATTATGCAAAGCCGCCGCTCCTTGTCCGTTTAGCCATGAGGCCAAATACAAAACTCCTACATTGATATTTTTTCGAACACCAGTTTCGGTGATGATTCCAATTGGTGGTTCAATCAAATCTTCTTCTGTGATTTTTCGATATTCTCTTTTTATATGAATTTGATTTGGAGTTGGCATTCCTTTATCAAAAATTTCTTTTGCAATTGAAACCAAATCCGGATGTGCAACCCAGGTTCCGTCATGTCCGTTTCGAACTTCACGTTCTTTATCAATTTTTACTTTTGCAAAAGCAACGGCATTCGCTTCTTCATTATTCTTAATCGGAATTTGCGCTGCCATTCCGCCAATAGCGTGAATTCCTCTTTTATGACATCTTTGAATCACCAAATTCGAATATGCATCCATAAAAGGCGAAGTCATATTTACCTGATCGCGATCCGGAACAATGAATTTTGGATTTTTTCTAAATTTCTTGATGTAAGAGAAAATATAATCCCAACGTCCACAATTCAAGCCAACGATATGTTCTTTCAATTCATAAATAATTTCATCTAACTGAAAACTTGCTGTTATGGTTTCGATTAAAACCGTCACTTTTATTGTTCCGCGTTCTAATTTTAAATAATCTTCTGTAAAATCAATTACAGTATTCCACCAACGCGCTTCTAGATAATGCTCTAATTTTGGAATATAGAAATATGGTCCTGAATTGTTTTCTAAAAGTCTTTTGTGATTGTGAAAAACATACAATCCAAAATCTACCAAAGAACCTGAAACTTCTTTTCCATCAATCAAAAGATGTTTTTCCGGCAAATGCAAACCACGCGGACGTACAATTAATGTTGCGATTTTTTCATTTAAATGATATGATTTATGTTTAGCCAAATCGGTAAACGTAATCGTTTTGTTAACCGCATCAATTAAATTCATTTGTCCGTCCATCAAATTTTGCCAGGTTGGTGAAGTACTATCCTCAAAATCAGCCATAAAAGTTTTCGCTCCTGAATTCAATGCGTTGATTATCATTTTACGATCAACCGGTCCGGTAATCTCAACTCTTCTGTCTAATAAATCTTTTGGAGTTTCGGCAGCTATCCAATTACCTTCTCTGACGCTTTTTGTTTCCGGAATAAAAGTCGGCAGGATTCCCTGATCAAAAGTGACTTGTTTTTGTTCTCTCTGCAAAAGCAATAATTTTCGTTGCGATTCGAATTTTCGATGCAAATCGGTTATAAAAACAATCGCTTCTTCTGTCCAGATCTTTGGATAACGAAGCTTCTTTTCGGCTAAAAATTCCAGTGCCGTTTCGGTAATTTCTAATTGGTTTTTCATAGCTGTTGATTTTAATTTTTATTAGTAGCAACTGAATAATTTGCATCTTTTCTAAAACACATAATCATAACAAACTGATATCTAATATTTTCTACACCACAATATTAGAAAAAAGTTTTTTACAAAACAAGCGAACGTTCGCTAAATATTAAAAATAATTTTTTGGCGATTATTTTTCAAATGACTATATTTGATACATGGATATCGAAAAAGACTATATAAAGCTGATCTTCGGGCTAAAATTGAAGCAAGTCAGAACACAAAAAAATCTTTCTCTTTTTGGCTTAGCCAAATTGACAAATCTTTCAAAATCGTACTTAAACGAAATTGAAAAGGGAAAAAAATATCCAAAAACAGATAAAATTTTATTGCTGTGCGAGCATTTAGAAACAAGTTATGACCAAATGGTGTCTTTAAAACTTGATAATAATCTCGCTCCGATTGGCGAAATCCTAAAATCAGGAATTTTAAAAGAGATTCCGTTAGAGCTATTTGGGATTCAGGAAGCTGATTTAATTGATATTATTGCCAATGCTCCTGCAAAAGTCAATGCTTTTATTAGTACGATTATCGAAATTGCGCAGCATTATAATTTAAGCCGTGAAAGTTTCTTTCTTGCTGCTTTAAGATCCTATCAGGAAGCGCACAGTAATTATTTTGAAGATCTGGAAGAGAAAGTAATTGCTTTTTCGAAATCATTTCAAATCAATTTAGATTCTAAAATTAGTATTGAAGAATTAGAAGCTATTCTTAAGGAAGAATACGAATACATTATCCAAGAAATTGCATTTACGGATCAGGAAGCTTTAGAAGATTTGCGTTCGATTTATGTTCCGAAAAGTAAAACATTATTACTTTCGACAGAAATCGACAATCCGCAAAGGGCTTTTATTTTAGCCAAAGAAATTGCTTATAATTACCTAAAAATCTCAGATCGTTTACTAACTTTTAGTTGGATCAAATTCGAAAACTTCGATCAGGTTTTACATAATTTTTATGCTTCATATTTTGCCGGAGCATTGCTATTGCCAAGACAATTGGTTGTCAATAAAATCAATGATTTCCTGAGTAATGAAAAACCAAATCCGGAAGAATTTGTTGCTTTAATAGAAAGTTTTGAGGTTTCGCCTGAATCTTTCTATCAGCGATTAACCAATTTATTACCGAAAGATTTTCATCTGAAGAATTTATTCTTTTTGAGAATGTCTCACAAAATTGGCTCTGATTTTTATCAGATTAAGAAAGAATTACATATTACGAATCAACAAGAACCACATGCAAACGAAACCAACGAACATTATTGCAGAAGATGGGTTTCGGTAAAAACCATTGATGAAGCGATAAAACAAAATAAACCTCACTTTTTTGATGCACAAATCTCAAGTTATGTTCATAGTGGAAATGAATATTTGGTTTTTTCATCGGCTACAAAAGATCCATTTATAAAAGACAATATTCGTAGTATTTCTGTTGGAATTTTAATTAATCCAACCATGAAAAAGAAATTCAAATTTATAGAAGGAAAACCTATAGAAAAAAGAATCGTAGGCGTTACCTGTGAAACCTGCGACGTTAAAGATTGCCTGGAAAGAGCCGCGCCGCCAATCGCTTTAGAAAAGAAAAAACGCCACGAAAATACTGATGCTGTTGTGCAGCAGTTTATTACACAATATAGTTAATAGATCGATTATGAAATACTTTGCTTTAATAATTACTTTCTTTTTTATCAATTTCAACAATCAAGAAAACGATAAACTTACTGGCCGTTATAATTATTTAATAGAGGATAATAATTCCTATATCCTAAAAGACAAAATTACCTTTAAGGATAGTATTTTTATTTTTGACAACAAGTTCATGCCAAAAGGAAAAATCTCATATGGTAATACAATATTATTGGAGAATTTCATTAATACTGATTTGATTATAAGCATTCGTAAAGATCAAATCAAAAAAGATACAATTTTATTTTACATGCATGATAAGAGTGGAGGGAACTATCTTGATATTTCATCAGGAAAAGGAAAATTGATTAGAATTAAATAAAAACCGTTTTTTAATAATCTCGCAAAGACGCTAAGTCGAAAAGTTTTATTTTTCTTTGAACATAATTCTAATCGAAATCTTTGTGGATTATGATTGCGTAGAATGGATTGAAATCCATCCCTACAATATAGTTCGTTCCTTCGGAACTTTAATAAAAGGCGGAAGTATACATTTCTTATGAAAATAAAAATCTCTCGTTTAGCCCCGATAGAAGTGGAAATCCTTTTGTGCCGAGGTTCGGCACAAAAGATTGCAATGGATAGCGGGACTTCAGGTCTTTTGAAAACCGAAATTTCTGCTCCTAAAAAACACCACAAAGGCATAAAATCTCAGCACCTCAGAACCTCATAAACTTAGCACCTTAAAGAACTTAATCTAGGTTAAGTGCGTTTCATTGACCTTGGTGGTATCTTTGTACTATAAAAATAATAAAACATAGATCATGGAAAATATAGTATTACATAAAGCAGAAACAAGAGGAAATGCAAATCACGGATGGCTTAATGCTTATCACAGTTTTAGTTTTGCAAGTTGGTATAATCCGGATAGAATTCAGTTTGGAGCGCTTCGTGTTTTGAACGATGACACAATTGCAGGCGGAATGGGTTTTGGAACGCATCCGCACGATAATATGGAGATTATTACCATTCCGCTAGAAGGTGATTTAGCGCACAAAGACAGTATGGGAAATACTGAAATTATCAAAAACGGTGATATTCAGGTGATGAGTGCCGGAACTGGAGTTCAACACAGCGAGTTTAACCCAAATGCCGATCAACAAACAAAATTATTACAGATTTGGTTGTTTCCAAATAAAAGAAATGTAACGCCTCGTTACCAACAAATTACTTTGGATGTTGCGGACAGACACAATAAATTGTCCCAAATTCTATCGCCAAATGCAGACGATGAAGGAGTTTGGATTCATCAGGATGCTTGGTTCAACATGGGTAATTTTGACTCAGGTATTGAAACAGAATACAAAATTAAAAAAGAAGGAAACGGAGTTTACGCTTTCGTTTTAAAAGGAAATGTAACCATAAATGGTCAGGAATTAAACACTCGTGATGCTGTTGGAATTTCAGGAACTGACATTTTAAATATCAAAGCAAACACTGATGCGGAATTTTTATTGATGGATATTCCGATGAATTATTAATTCAAAGATTACAATTAATATTTTTTTTCGAAACGATATACAAGTTGAATTTCAGCTTGTTATCGTTTCTTTTTTTGCTCAAATTTTATCGAAACTCAAAAAGAAAACGTATTTTTATATGTGAAAATAGGTTTTTAATTCACTCAAAACTAACCATTTAAAATTTTCAATCATGAATCCAAATAATCTAACCAAAGAATACACAAATGGAGAAGTAACCATTGTTTGGCAATCCGGAAAATGCATACATTCTGCCAATTGTGTAAAAAATAATCCGGATGTTTTTCGTCCAAAAGAAAAACCATGGATTACTCCTGAACAATCCACAACTGAAAAGATAATTTCTGCCGTTAATAAATGTCCTTCGGGAGCTTTGACTTATTATTTGAATAACAAAGATCAAGACTAAATATATTTTATAATCTAAAGAGAGACCTAACAGGTTTTAAAACCCTGTTAGGTCTTTTTTATTTCTTAATCTAGGTTAAGTGTGTTACGCTGACTACCACCGTAACTTTGTCCTATCAAAATGAAATTAATTATTTAAAAATAAAAATTATGGCAACTACAAAATGGTCAATTGACCCAACACATTCAGAAATTGGTTTTAAAGTTAAACACATGATGTTTACAAATGTTTCAGGTAAATTTGGAACTTATGACGCAACAATTACTACAGAAGGAGACAACTTCGAAAATGCAGATATACAATTTTCTGGTGATATTGCATCTATCGATACTGCAAATGCAGACAGAGATGGTCACTTGAGAAGTGCAGATTTCTTTGATGTTGAGAACAATCCTAAATTAACTTTCAAAGCTTCATCTTTCAAAAAAGTTGATGCTGGAGATTATGAATTAACTGGAGATTTAAGTATCAAAGGTGTTTCAAAAGAAGTGAAATTTCCTGTAGAATATAGCGGAATCTTAACTGATCCATGGGGAAATACAAAAATTGGTCTAAGCATAGAAGGAAAAATCAATCGTAAAGATTGGGGTTTAAACTGGAACTCTGCTCTTGAAACTGGTGGTGTTTTAGTTGGAGAAGAAGTAAAATTAAACATTGAATTACAATTTGTAAAACAAGCTTAATTCTCTAAGAATAAATTTAATTTGGTTGGTTGAAAAGCCTGCACTTTTTAGGAAGTGCAGGCTTTTTTTAGTTTGATATAGAGAAAAGCTTGCCACGAATTACACGAATTTTCACTAATTTTTTTTCCTCAAAATGGGGATGTTTTTTTTGCCACAGATTAAATATTAATTCGTGTAAATTAGTACAATTCGTGGCAAACAAAAAAACTATCGCACAGTATTTCTAAATTCTGTTGGCGACAATCCGGTTTGTTTTTTGAAGAATCGGGAGAAATACGAATAATCTTCATAACCTACTTTGAACGCTACTTCATTTACGGCTAATTGCTTGTCTATTAGCATTCTTTTTATTTCGAGAATTACACGATCTGTAATAACTTCCGTAGCTGTTTTTTGTAGAATTTCATTGCAGATTCTGTTTAAATGTTTCAATGTGATATTCAGTTTTTCGGCATAAAAAGATGGCAATTTTTCTTGTTTGAAATATTGCTCTAAAAGCATTTCGAACTTATCAATTTTAATATTATACGAATGCGTTTGATGCGAGTAGGTTTCGTTGTATTTTCGGGCAATTTCAATATGAATGCAATCCAATAAATTCAACATTTTATCGAGTTGATATCGATTCTCCTGATTATTCTCCTGAATCAGTAAATTAAAATACGGGAGGATTTTCGAAATTTCTTTTTCTTCAAAAACCATTTCCGGTCGGTTATGGATCGAATGATAAAAATTATACTCATTGATATTTTTTTGTCCGAAATAGAGATTATACAATTCCTGCGAAAAAATAATCACAAAACCCTCGATATCTTCAGACAAACTCCAATGATGCATTTGTCCGGGTTGCAAAACGAATAAACTTCCTTTTTTTATTTCGAATTGATCAAAATCTACTTCGTGTTGCCCCGAACCTTTCGTAAAAAATACCATTAAATACGAATCATGTCGGTGCGGTTCTTCAACAAAACTGTGACTTTTCAGATGTTCTTTGAATGTATTTACATAAAAATCACGATGAATATCGTTGCAGCTAAAATTCTGAACACTATAAACGGGATATTTTTTCATATGTGATTAGATTGTAGATTTTAGACTTTAGATTCTTGGATTTCGATTTGGGATTTGAAATTTATTTTTTTGAAAATTCAGCCCAAAATGTCTTTATTGTGCTATAAGTAGCGAAGATACTAAAAAGACTTTTATCCTACTCCGAATTACCTTTGTATAAATAAAAAACAACAAGATCATGTCAAGTGCATTAACTCATATTTTAAGCAACGAATGTCCGATTTGTCATAAAGGGAAAGTTTTTAAAGACAAGAATATTTTTCTGAATTTTGGTTTGCCAAAAATGAATGAATACTGTAGTCATTGTAATTACAAGTTCCAGAAAGAACCTGGATATTTCTTTGGCGCTATGTATGTAAACTACGGATTAACAGTTGCTCAGGGAATTGCAACATATTGTATTGCTCAGTTTTTCTTTGAGAAAAATTTCGATTTACGAATCATTCCAATTATTGCGGTTGTGATTACTTTACTAACTTCATTCAATCTTAGATTTTCAAGATTAGCGTGGATTTATATGTTTAAGGATTATACGAAGTAAAAAAGTGTTATTTTTGCCTTTCAATTGAAACTAATTTTCAATTCCAAAAAATAAAAAACAAATTAGACAAATGAAAGCATACGTATTTCCAGGTCAGGGCGCACAGTTTACAGGAATGGGCAAAGACTTATATGAATCATCGGCTTTAGCCAAAGAATTATTCGAAAAAGCTAATGAAATTTTAGGTTTTAGAATCACAGATATCATGTTCGAAGGTACTGCCGAAGAACTAAAAGAAACTAAAGTAACTCAACCTGCTGTATTTTTACACTCGGTTATTTTAGCAAAAACTTTAGGCGAAGATTTTAAACCAGAAATGGTTGCAGGACATTCTTTAGGCGAATTTTCTGCATTAGTTGCAAACGGAACTTTATCTTTTGAAGATGGTCTTAAATTAGTTTCTCAACGTGCTCTTGCTATGCAAAAAGCTTGCGAAATTACTCCATCTACAATGGCTGCCGTTTTAGGTTTAGCGGATAATATCGTAGAAGAAGTTTGCGCTTCTATCGACGGAATCGTAGTTGCTGCAAACTATAACTGCCCAGGACAATTGGTAATTTCAGGAGAAACTACTGCAGTTGAAAAAGCTTGTGAAGCGATGAAAGTTGCAGGAGCAAAACGTGCTTTAATTTTACCTGTTGGAGGAGCTTTTCACTCTCCAATGATGGAACCTGCAAGAGAAGAATTGTCTGCTGCAATTGAAGCAACTACATTCTCTACTCCTATTTGCCCGGTTTATCAAAACGTAACTGCAAATGCGGTTTCTGATGCAAACGAAATCAAAAAGAACTTAATTATTCAATTGACTGCTCCTGTAAAATGGACTCAATCTGTACAACAAATGATCGCTGACGGCGCTACTTTGTTTACTGAAGTTGGCCCAGGAAAAGTATTAGCCGGTTTGATTAATAAAATCGACAAAGAAGCGGTTACTGCGAATGCTTAATTCGTAGAAGCGCACTGCAGTGCGTCTTTTACCAAATATTAAATAAATAAAATCTTCATGAACAGATTGTTTATGAGGATTTTTTTATTTTAATTTATTTAAAGAAAATTACTTTTTCCAAGGATAAGCTTTTATTCTTTTAGACATTTCGTCCTTAAATTCTTCAGGAGTTAATCCTTTTGCGAATTCAGCATCAAAATCATCTACCCACCATTCCCTAATTCTTCTTTTCGACTCAACTTTCGCTTCTTCCAGCGTTAATCCCTTCGCAAAATCTGCGTCAAAATCAAAAGCATTCATTTTATCTGCTTTTTCCATTTCTATAATTAAATAAGTATAATCTTACAAATTTACAAAATAAATCAAAGTCATAAATTAAAAAATCCCAAATAATCTTAAATGTTATTTGGGATTTTAATATTCTATCGTTAGACGCACTGCAGTGCGCCTCTACCGAAAACTGTGACTAAGACTGAAAACTAAATTAAGAACGAACTTTTTGTTCCCACTTCCAGGCACTTGCCATTGCCTCGTCTAAACTTAATTGTGCTTTCCAGCCCAAAACATTGTTTGCTTTATCTGTATTTGCGTAAGCTTCAGTGATATCACCTTCACGACGTGGTTTGATTACGTATGGCAATTTTTTATCGCTTACTTTTTCGAAACTATGAATTACTTCCAGAACTGAACTTCCTTTTCCTGTTCCTAAATTAAAGGTTTCTACTTTTTGTAAATTCTTTTTATTGAATAAACGCTGTAATGCAATAACGTGTGCTTTTGCCAAATCTACAACGTGAATATAATCACGAACTGCTGTTCCGTCAGGAGTTGGATAATCATCTCCAAAAACTGATAATTCCTGACGTAAACCAACACCTGTTTGAGTTATAAAAGGAACTAAATTTTGAGGAACTCCTAATGGTAATTCTCCAATTTCAGTACTTGAATGTGCTCCAACCGGATTGAAATAACGCAATAAAATCGCGCTGATATTAGTTACTTTAGCTGTATCTGTGATAATTTCTTCTCCAATTTGCTTTGTGTTTCCATAAGGAGACATTGCTGCTTGAACGGGAGCATCTTCAGTAATTGGCATTTTTTCGGCTTGACCGTAAACCGTACAAGATGAACTAAAAATAAAACTTGCCTCAGGTTTTTGTTGTAATTCCTGTAACAAATAAACCAGAGAAGCAATATTGTTTTCATAATACAATAAAGGTTGCTCTACACTTTCTCCAACTGCTTTTGAAGCCGCAAAATGAATTACTCCGGTAACATCATTGTGTTTTTTAAAGAAATCCTGAACTGACGCTTTTTCTCTTAAATCTAACTTTTCGAATAAAGGTGTTTTTCCTGTAATGGCTGTAATTCCTTTTAAAACATCTTCTGAAGAGTTTGAAAGATTATCAATTATCACGACTTCAAAGCCTTCATTTTGCAATTCGACTACGGTGTGAGAACCAATAAACCCTAATCCTCCTGTTACTAATACTTTCATTTTGTGGTTGTTTTGTGCTGTTGTTATTTGGTTTAACTTTATAAAATTATTTATTCAAAAATTCCAAAACAGAATCTGTAATAAATTTGATTTGCTCATCATCCAATTCTGTATGCATAGGCAAAGCAATTACTTCTTTTACTAATTGATTCGTTACCGGAAATTGCTCTTCTTTATAACGAGTATCAACATAAGCTTTTTGTGAGTGCAACGGAATTGGGTAATAAATCGCACATGGAATTTGCTTATCCTGCAAATGCTGCAATAAAGCATTTCTGTCTGCATCGATAATTCTCAATACATATTGATGAAAAACGTGATCATTTTCGTTTGCATCAAATTCCGGTGTAATAATATGTGCATTTCCTGCAAAAGCTGCATTGTATTTTGTAGCCGCCAAACGACGTGCTGCATTATATTCATCTAATAAAGGCAATTTTGCATTTAAAACTCCTGCCTGAATACTATCTAAACGTGAATTTACTCCAACAACATCATGGTGGTAACGCTCATACATTCCGTGATTTACGATTCCGCGGATAATGTGCGCCAATTTATCATCGTTTGTAAAAATTGCTCCACCATCTCCGTAACAACCTAAGTTTTTAGACGGGAAAAATGAAGTTGCTGCAACGTGACCAATTACTCCTACTTTGCTTTTTGTACCAGATTTCGAAATATAATCAGCTCCAATTGCTTGCGCGTTGTCTTCGATTACATATAAATTATGTTCTGCTGCAATTTCCATAATCGCATCCATATTTGCTGCGCGACCAAATAAATGTACCGGAACAATTGCTTTAGTTTTTGGCGTGATTGCTTTTTTAATTGCTTCGATATCGATGTTCATATTTGTCATATCAACATCTACTAAAACCGGCGTTAATTGCAATAAAGCAATTACCTCAACAGTTGCTGCAAAAGTAAAATCGGCAGTGATTACCTCATCGCCCGGTTTCAAATCCAATCCCATCATTGCAATCTGCAAAGCATCCGTACCATTTGCACATGGAATCACGTGTTTTGCTCCTAAATAATCTTCAAGTTTTTTTTGAAACTGATGTACTAAAGGTCCGTTTATGTAAGTATTTGTGTCTAAAACTTCTTGAATTGAAGCATCAACAGTAGTTTTTATTTTTTCGTATTGACTCTTTAAGTCAACCATTTGAATTTTTTTCATTTTCGATATTTTTAAAGTTAAAGACCTGCTTTTAAAACAAAATCTTTAAAAAGAAGGAACAAAAATAGTTATTTAATAACTTCAAACCAATGAAAATAATCGAAAGAAATGTAATTTAGCCACAAAAACAAACAGATGCTTTTTCTATATAATTTAGTTATTTCTATTGCGGCGTTTTTTCTGAAAATTGTTGCGCTTTTTAGTCCGAAAATTAAACTTTTTGTAACTGGTAGGAAAAATGTCTTTTCTATTTTAGAAGAAAAAATCAAACCTACAGATAAGACTATTTGGTTTCATTCGGCTTCGCTTGGAGAATACGAACAAGGTTTACCGGTGATCGAAAAAATCAAAGAAAAATATCCTTCTCATAAAATTATCGTTACTTTTTTCTCTCCTTCCGGTTATGAAGTCCGTAAAAACAATACGGTTGCCGATGTTACTATTTATCTTCCTTTAGATACCAAAAGCAATGCAAAAAGATTCTTGAAATTAGTACATCCCGAATTGGCATTTTTCATTAAATATGAATTTTGGCTGAATTATCTAAAAGAACTAGAAAACAGTAAAACTCCAACTTATTTAATTTCCGGAATCTTCAGAGACAATCAAATGTTTTTTAAATGGTACGGCGGTTTCTACCGAAAAGCACTAAAAGCATTCACTTATTTCTTTGTTCAAAACGAAGAATCTAAAGAAAAAATCAACGCTATCGGATTTCAGAATGTTATCGTTTCCGGAGATACTCGTTTTGATCGTGTAAATGCTATTTTAGAAAGAGACAATACTTTGGATTTTATTGAAAACTTCAAAAACAATACCCCAACTATAATAATAGGGAGCTCTTGGCCAAAAGACGAAGCGTTATTAATCGAATATATTAATGATGCGCCTTCGACAGTAAAATTCATTATTGCGCCACATAATATCAAAGCTGATCAAATAGCTAATCTTAAATCACAAATTACAAAATCAACGGTTTTATTTTCTGAAAAAGAAAATCAGGATTTATCAAACTACAATGTATTTATAATTGACACTATTGGCCTTTTGACCAAAATATACAGTTATGGAACCATTGCTTATGTAGGCGGTGGATTTGGTAATCCCGGAATCCATAATATCCTGGAACCCGCTACATTTGGAATTCCAATCGTAATAGGACCTAATTATTCTAATTTTGCCGAAGCTGTTCAATTAGTTAATCTTGGAGGTTGTTTAGTAATTTCTAATGGTGAAGAATTAAAACAAAATCTTGACCTTTTACTCAATAATGAAAGCTTTCTAAAAGAGAAAAGTCAAATTTGTAAATCCTACATTCAAGACCATAAAGGAGCAACAAATACCATCATGAAAATCGTTTCGTAAGAGGTTTCAAAAACTTAAATCCGAATTTCACCACCACAATCTAACTAAAAAACTTTAAAAACAGCTTATTTTAACATTTACCGATTACGCAATAATCACTAAAAAACAAAATAAACTGCAAGCAAGAGAATCAAAAAAGCCAATTCTCTTATAGAATAATCAATGAAAAATAATTTATACAAAAAATACGATAATACCAAGCAATTTTGTGGTTTTGGCATATTCTTTGATAAATAAGATAATCGTGAGCAATGAAAATATTTTAAAAAAAAAATAAAAAAATATTTTACATATTAAAAAATTTATATCTTTGCCACGAATTAATAATTAACCTTTTATAATAAAGTAAGATGAAAAAAGTATTTTTAAGTTTAGCTGTTGTTGCTGTTTTAACTGTTGTATCTTGTAAAAAAGCTGACGCTGCAGCTACTGAAGCTGTAGATTCTACTGCTGTTGCTGTTGATTCTGCTGCTACTGTAGTTGATTCTGCTGCTGCAACTGTTGACTCTGCTGCTACTAAAGTTGATTCTGCTGCTGCTAAAGTAGAAGAAGCTGCTAAAGAAGTAAAAAAATAATTAGAACTTAAATTCTAAAAATTTTAAAACCATCCATCGTGATGGTTTTTTTTTGCTCAAAAATTTAATTTAAAATTCCAATATTTTAAAAACTAAATTCCAACAGCAAAAAACCACTTCATAGTTCTGAATCATCACTAAAACGTGTGGAGAAATTTAAAATATTTTGTATTAAGTAATTATTTTAACCGCAATCCCAATAGCTATCGGGAGCAAATTTTTTTTATACATATCGGATTTTATAAAAACACAAAGCCAGCAAAGCTTCACCATTAATCTTGTCTTGCGCATTTACCGCAAAGCACGCAAAGTTTTTTTTTTACTTACAAGGCTTTATAAAAATGCAAAGTTCGCAAAGCTATACCGATAAAGCTTTGCGAACTTTGCGTTTAATATGCATAATCCCGCACAAAAAATCTTTGCGCACTTTGCGGTTAAATTCATCCTTAATTTTTATAACTCCGCAGATTTCTGTATTAATCCATAGTTCCAACCCATTGGAATTTGAAATTTTAAATAATTGAAATTTCTTTTTCCTAATCTTCTTCTTCCTCAAAAACCACTTCATCCTCAAAAATAGATTCACTTGACGAGAAGTCTAAAATTTCTGCTTTTGAAGCATAATTGACTATTTCTTTAATTCCTTTCTGCAAAAGCAATTCCGTTGTATATTTTCGACTTGTTGCAAAATGAACCTCACCCAACATCAACTTAAAGAAATACTTTCCGCCAGAGCCTTTAAATTTCAAAAATTTCGCCTGATCTATATTCGCCTTAAATTTCTCAATATCTTCTTCCCCTTCAAATTTCAACTCATAACTCAGACTTGTAAATATCACTTTGCCTTTCCTAGAAGTAAACACGAATTTATATTCATCATTAAACCTTTTACTTATTACAAAAGCACCCATTTATTATTTTAGATTTTAGATTGTTGATTTTAGATTACCAATTCTTAGATTCTTAGATTCTTAGATTCTTAGATTCTTAGATTCTTAGATTCTTAGATTCTTAGATTCTTAGATTCTTAGATTCTTAGATTCTTAGATTCTTAGATTCTTAGATTCTTAGATTCTTAGATTCTTAGATTCTTAGATTCTTAGATTCTTAGATTCTTAGATTCTTAGATTCTTAGATTCTTAGATTCTTAGATTCTTAGATTCTTAGATTCTTAGATTCTTAGATTCTTAGATTCTTAGATTCTTAGATTCTTAGATTCTTAGATTCTTAGATTCTTAGATTCTTAGATTCTTAGATTCTTAGATTCTTAGATTCTTAGATTCTTAGATTCTGTAAATAAATTCACTTCGTGAATTTATTTTTAAGCCGTGCGAGTTTGCACAATAAAAAAAGCCTCTTCAAAAGAAGAGGCTTTAGTACTCAGAGCGGGACTTGAACCCGCACGAACATTGCTGTTCACTGGATTTTAAGTCCAGCGTGTCTACCAATTTCACCATCCGAGCATTATATGGTTTTGAGCGAAAAACGGGGCTCGAACCCGCGACCTCGACCTTGGCAAGGTCGCGCTCTACCAACTGAGCTATTTTCGCATTTCAAATTCTTGTAAGAACCACAATACTTGACTTGTTGTGTATTGCGAGTGCAAATTTAGGACATTTATTCAATTACACAAGCGTTTCTTTAAAAAAAATTACACTTATTTTATAACTTTCTGATAACCTAAACTTTAAACTTGAAACTTTTTTTGATTTTATTTCTTAACCAGCATTCGCTTGATTTCATTCAGCTTCATCAACGCTTCGACTGGTGTTATTGCATTTATATCAAGACTCATGATCTCTTCTTTTATTTCTTCCAACAAAGGATCATCTAAATTAAAGAAACTCATTTGCATTTCATCCGCAGCAGATTTTACTCCATTTAAAGCTTCGCTTGAATGATTTTTTTCTAATTTCTTCAATAGCTTTTGCGCTTTCAAAATCACTATTTGAGGCATTCCCGCCATTTTTGCTACGTGAATTCCAAAACTATGCGCACTTCCTCCTTTTATCAGTTTACGAACAAAAAGAACGGTGTCTTTTAATTCCTTTACCGAAACATTATAATTCTGAATTCTAGTCAGAGATTCCGTCATTTCATTCAACTCATGATAATGCGTCGCAAACAACGTTTTTGGTCTTCCCGGATGTTCGTGAAGAAACTCGGCAATAGCCCAAGCAATCGAGATTCCGTCATACGTACTTGTTCCTCTACCAATTTCATCCAACAAAACCAAACTACGATCTGATATATTATTCAAAATAGAAGCTGTTTCATTCATTTCGACCATAAAAGTAGATTCTCCCATCGAAATATTGTCCGATGCTCCTACTCTTGTAAAAATCTTATCTACGATTCCCATTCTCACACTATCAGCAGGAACAAAACTTCCCATTTGAGCCAACAATACAATTAATGCCGTTTGTCTTAAAATAGCCGACTTACCCGACATATTGGGACCGGTAATCATAATAATTTGCTGTGTTTCTCTATCCAAGAAAACATCATTTGCAATATATGGAGTTCCAACCGGCAATTGCTTTTCAATTACAGGATGACGTCCGTTTTTGATATCAAGCTCGAATGTTTCATCGATTTCAGGACATACATATTGATTTTCGATTGCCAATTGTGTAAATGAACACAAACAATCTAATTGCGCCACCAAATTGGCGTTCATTTGAACTGGTTTAATATATGTCGCAATCCAGGCAATTAATTGCTCAAAAAGTTCGCTTTCAATTTTATGGATTTTTTCTTCGGCACCAAGAATTTTTGTTTCGTATTCTTTTAATTCTTCGGTAATATAACGTTCCGCACTTACCAAGGTTTGTTTACGAATCCATTCTGCCGGAACTTTATCTTTGTGCGTATTTCTAACTTCGATATAATATCCAAAGACGTTATTGAATGAAATTTTCAAAGAAGAAATTCCGGTTCTTTCCGATTCTCTTTTTTCAATTCCTTCCAAATATTCTTTTCCGGAAGTCGAAATAGCACGTAAATCGTCTAATTCTTCACTAATACCTTTTGCAATTGCATTTCCTTTTGCAATAGCAACCGGCGCATCCTGATTTAAGGTAGTTTTGATTTTTTCTCTTAACAAATCACACGCATGCAAACTGTCTCCAATAATTTTTACAGCTTCTTGCGGACTTGCCAATGCCAAAGTTTTTATTGGAATAATAGCATCCAAAGATTCTTTTAGATAAACAATTTCACGAGGCGAAACTTTTCCTGCCGCGATTTTAGAAATCAAACGTTCTAAATCTGAAATTTGCTTAATCTGATATTGAATGTTTTGTAAAACTTCAGGATCTGATTTTAAATAGGTAACAACGTCGTGACGATTTTTGATTTTGGCACTGTCTTTTAAAGGCAAAGCCAACCAGCGTTTCAACAAACGTCCTCCCATCGGCGAAAGCGTTCTGTCAATTACATCCAAAAGCGTTACGGCATTTGGATTATAACTGTGGTATAATTCTAAATTTCTAATCGTAAAACGATCCATCCAAACATAAGCATCTTCTGCTATACGCTGAATCGACGTGATATGTTGCACACGATTATGTTGTGTTTCTGATAAATAATATAAAATTGCCCCAGAAGCAATAATTCCTTCTTTTAACTCTTCAACTCCAAAACCTTTTAAGGAAACGGTTTGAAAATGTTTTGTCAAAGTTTCTAAAGCATAATCTTCTTTATAAATCCAATCTTCTAAATAAAAAGTATGAAAATCTTCTCCAAAAGAAGCTTTAAAATCCATTTTATTATTCTTCGGAACCAGAATCTCACTTGGATTAAAATTCTGCAATAATTTATCTATATATTCTGCATTTCCCTGAGCGGTTAAAAACTCTCCGGTAGAAACATCCAGAAAAGAAACTCCGATGCTTTTACTGGCAAAATAAACGGATGCTAAAAAGTTGTTTGTTTTTGATTGTAAAACCTCATCATTTAAAGAAACTCCCGGTGTCACCAATTCGGTAACGCCACGTTTCACAATAGTTTTGGTCATTTTTGGATCTTCAAGCTGATCACAGATCGCTACACGAAGTCCGGCTTTGACCAATTTTGGCAAATACGTATTAATAGAATGATGTGGAAAACCTGCCAACGCTGTTTCGGTTTCAGATCCCGCACCTCTTTTTGTCAATGTTATTCCAAGGATTTTTGACGCCCTAACAGCATCTTCTCCAAAGGTTTCATAAAAATCACCCACTCTAAATAGCAGACATGCATCAGGATATTTTCTCTTGATTTCGTTGTACTGTTTCATTAAGGGTGTTTCTTTCACCACTTTGTCTTTCGCTGCCAAATTATTGTATTTTAAATGAAAAATTAAGACAGCGAATTTATAATATTTTAAAGGAATATCGAAGCCGTTCAAAAATTAAAATATTTTAAGGAATTTTTAAGTTGAGATATAAGAATTTTATATAGATTTGTTCATAATTAAAACAAAGACTCTAAAAGATGAAAAAAATAATCTTAATCGCTATGTTAGCTGTAGTTGGAATTACAGCTTCTAATGCTCAAAGCACTAAAAAAGCTAAAGCTGCTAAAATTGAAGGTGCTGGAATGACTTTCGAAACAGAAACTATTGATTACGGAACTATCGCTCACAACGCTGATGGAAAACGTGAATTCGTTTTTGTTAACAACGGAACTAAGCCATTAATCATTACAAACACACAAGGATCTTGTGGATGTACTGTACCAACAACTCCAAAAGAGCCAATCGCTCCAGGTGCTAAAGGTATTATTGGTGTAAAATATGCTACTGACAGAGTTGGTGCATTTACAAAAACAGTTACTGTTACTTCTAACGCTGAAGGACAACCAACAAAAGTACTTACTATTAAAGGTACAGTTTTACCAGATCCAGTAAAAAGCTAATCTGACAAACAAAATAAAATAAATCGAAAAAGCTTCCTTATCTTTGGAAGCTTTTTTTATGACCTGAATACAACACCAATGAGAAAACTCGAAAATAGCGAACTGGACAGAAAATCAATCGAAGATTTTAAAAAATCAGACAAAACACCTCTAATAATAGTGCTAGACGATATTCGTAGCTTACACAATATTGGATCTGTGTTTAGAACTTCTGACGCTTTTTTGGTCGAAAAAATAATCTTGTGCGGTATTACAGCAACTCCACCAAACAAAGAAATTCATAAAACCGCTCTTGGCGCCACTGAAACCGTAGCATGGGAACATCACGAAAACGTTTTGGAAGTTATTGAAAATCTTAAAAAAGAAAATGTTATAACGATGGCTATTGAGCAAGTTGAAAGCTCCGTTTTTCTTCAGGATTTCAAAGTAGAAAAAGATCAGAAATATGCATTGGTTTTTGGAAACGAAGTTTATGGTGTTGCTCAGGAAGCGGTTGCTATTTGTGATGGTTGTATTGAAATTCCGCAATTAGGAACCAAGCATTCTTTGAATATTGCTGTGAGTGCAGGAATTGTAGTTTGGGATTTATTCCAAAAACTAAACTGGCCTGCTAAAATCTAGAAGACAACTTCGAAGGAATTAGATTGTTATTTTATATTGAATTACACTTTTAAATGTTAGAAATGTAAATATATTTTTTTATTATTATAAAATTGATACTTTTATAAAATGAAAAATGTTAATTTCTTAAAAATATCTCTATTATTATTTTTATTACTGTCAGGCTTTTTCGGGCACGCACAAGAAACTTTAATTCCTGATCCAAATTTTGAGCAAGCTTTAATAGATTTAAAAATTGATAACGGACCTATTGACGGAAAAGTACTTACTTCTAGCGTGGTTGGATTACCTGTATTAAATGTTAGAGAGAAAAACATAACTGATTTAACCGGAATTCAGGATTTCTCCTCTTTAAAGATATTAGATTGTAGTAGTTCCAATATTTCCATTATAGATCTTTCTAAAAATACCGCTTTAACAGACTTGATTATGATTAACTGCGGATTAACTCATTTAGACATTTCTAAAAATGTTCTTCTGAAATATCTAAATCTCTTCAATAACCAATTCTCCACTTTAGATATTTCTAATAATACTGCTTTAGAAGTGCTCCAACTTCAAAGAAACAAATTAAGCAGTTTAGACATTTCTCAAAACATTTTATTAAAAGAACTTGACTGCTCTGAAAATCAACTAGCCACCTTAGATGTTTTTAAAAATACCCTTTTAAACTATTTTTATTGTGATGAAAACAGATTGACCAGCCTTAACATTTCAACAAATACAGCTTTAATTAATTTTGGTTGCAATAAAAATCAAATCACAACTCTAGATGTTTCAAAAAACACCCTCTTAAGAAGTATAGAATGCGATAGTAATAATTTATCGATTTTAGATGTTTCCAAAAATAATTCTTTGACCCGTTTTTTTTGCAGTAACAACCAATTACGTAATCTGAATTTAAAAAATGGAAAAAACACTGCGCTTACTGCTGTAGATTTTCTATCAAATTCAAACCTCACTTGTATAGAAGTAGATAGTGAAAATTACTCTAACCTTAATTGGTCTACTTTCAAAGATGCTTCGGCTTCTTATTCAAACAATTGTAACAAAGCTGCAACAACAACAGCTCCTAAAATTACAGCAACAGACGATCAATTATATTGCCCGTTAACTTCTATAAAAATTGCGCCTTCTGTTACAATTACTCATGATCCTGCAGAACCCGGAACACAAGCTGCTTATATTCAGATTTCTTCAGGCTATATTAATGGTCAGGACAAAATAGAAATTCTAAATCCTGCCGCACATCCAACAATTGTACAAGCTTGGTATCCTCTTGAAGGAAAATTAGTTTTATCAAGTCCAACTGGAGGAAACGTTCCATATTCTGAATTAGAAGCGGCTATTAAAGATGTTGTTTTTTCGAATTCTTCGGCTACAGCTTCAGGTACAAGAACTTTCTCCATAACAATTGGTCAGGCAAATTACCTGCCTTCTACCAAACATTTTTATTTGTATGTTCCAAGTATTGGTATTTCGTGGTCATCTGCAAAAACCGCTGCCGAAAATAGTACTTATTACGGTCTTAAAGGATATCTTGCAACGCTATTATCTGATGATGAAGCTAAGTTATGTGGCGAACAAGCATCAGGAACCGGATGGATTGGCGGAAGTGATTCCGAAACGGAAGGTATTTGGAAATGGGTAACCGGACCTGAAGCAGGAACTATTTTCTGGAATGGTACCGCAAATGGCTCTACTCCAAATTTTGCTTTTTGGAATACTGGAGAACCAAATCAACAAGGTGATGAAGATTATGCTCACATTACGCAACCTGGAGTTGGAATACGAGGTTCGTGGAACGACTTATCAAATACTGGTGATACAAGTGGCGACTATCAACCTAAAGGTTATATTGTAGAATATGGCGGTTCACCTGGCGAAGTACCACTAGAAATTGCTGCAAGTACAAAAATAACGATTCCGGTTGCAACACCTGCAGCAAACCCACCAGCGGCTTGTGATTCAGGAACTTTTACTTTTACTACTACAGCAACAACAGGAGCAACAATTAGTTGGTACGCAACAGCCACAGGCGGAACTGCATTGGCAACAGGAAATTCTTTTACAACATCTACAATAACTTCAACTACAACTTACTATGTAGATGCAGGTTGCGAATCAAATCGAAAAGCTGTTACAGCAACAGTTAACACAACACCAGCAACGCCTATTGCCGAAAAACCTTTCTATACTAATTGCGGTCCGGGATCTGTAACAATTGAGGCAAGTACAAATATTGGTTTCATCAATTGGTACGCAACATTAACTGGCGGTACAAGTTTATTTACCGGAAATAGTTTTACAACTCCTGTAATCTCAACAAATACCACTTATTATGCTGAAGCAGCAAATAATGGTTGCATCAATAACACTCGTATTCCTATAGAGATCAAAATCTATACGCCACCTGTAGTTACTGATGAAACTAAAATATTATGTCAAAATCAAAAAGTCAATCTTGATGCAGGAATCGCAGGAATGTCTTACAAATGGAGCAATGGCAAAACTGATCAGATAATTACAATTACAACTCCCGGAACATATACTGTTGATGTTATAAGTCCGGATCCGGAAAACTGTACAAGTCGAAAAACAATTATCGTAAACGAACATCTCATTCCTAAAATCTCACGAGTTGATGTTAACGGAACACGCGTTGTTATTTATCTTACTAAAGACGCAGATTATTATGAATATTCAGTTGATGGATTAACTTTTCAGGACTCGAATGTTTTCTATGATGTTTCTGCGGGATTAAAAACTGCTTTTGTTCAGGAAAAAAATGGCTGTGGAGGCGATACTTTCAAATTTGTTGTAATTACTTTTCCTGAATTTTTCACTCCAAACAATGATTCTTTTAATGATTCATGGGTTGTTGACGGAATCGAAAATTATCCGCAAGCTCAAATAACAATTTTTGATCGATACGGAAAACTTGTCGCACAGCTAAATGGCTCTAAAATGAGTTGGGACGGAACTTTAGACAAAAATCCTCTACCGGCTTCTGATTATTGGTATGCGATGAAAATCGATAATGATCATCCTGTTTTAAGAGGTCATTTTTCGCTCAAGAGATAACTTTAATTAGATAATGTGACAATTAGAAAATGAGATAATTATTGCTGCGATTATTTTTTCATAAAGATAAACAATTGTCTAATTATCTAATTGACACATTGCCACATTATCTAATTGACACATTAACCAATTTTCTTCTTGATTTCATCTAAAATAAAAAGATAATCTTCGTGTTTTTTTACAAAATCGCGTTCGGAAACATCGATAATCAAAACATTCAGATCCGTTTGAGATTTAATATAATCTAAATAACCGTTGTTGATTTTATCAAGGTAATCTGCGGAGATATTTTGTTCGTAATTGCGTCCTCTTTTCTTGATGTTTTCAAGCAAACGCCCTGAATTCTGATACAAATAAACGTATAGATCAGGTTTTGGCATTTCTTTATAAATAATATCGAATAAGTTTCGATACAAACGGTATTCATCTTCTGCAAGTGTAATCTTGGCAAAAATCAAGGATTTAAAAATATGATAATCGGCAACGATGAAATCTTTGAATAAATCAAATTGTGCCAAATCATCTGATAATTGCTGATAACGATCTGCCAGAAAAGACATTTCTAATGGAAAAGCATATCGGTTTTGATCTTTGTAGAATTTTGGCAAAAAAGGATTATCTGCAAAACGTTCTAAAACGGTTTTAGCATTAAAATCTTCTGAAATTTTATGCGCCAAAGTAGTTTTTCCCGCACCAATATTTCCTTCAAAAGCGATATAATTAAAGTTTTCTAAAGGAATTTCTCTTAGCGGATTTTCTAAATCCTGAACAATTGTACAAACGCTATCGTCTGGCGAAATAGCAACTAATTCTGAAATAGATTTTTGAGAAACAGGATGTCTCCAATCCAGTTTTAAATCCTGCATTGGCAATAAAACAAAATTTCTGTTTTGCATTTGCGGATGCGGAATCTGAAGTTTTTCGGACTCAATAATTTCATCGTCAAAAGTTATCAAATCAATGTCAATTATTCGGGATTGATACCCTTCCTGATTAGATCGGATTCTTCCTAATTGTTTTTCGATTTTTAAAACCTGATTCAGTATTTTTTGTGCAGATGAATTACTGTGCAAAACCAATGCACAATTATAAAAAGCATCACTTTCAAATCCCCACGCCGGAGTTTCGTATAGTCTTGAAACCCTGATTACAGTGCCAACTTCCTGATGTATTAAAGCGATACAACTTGTGATGTTTGCTAATCTGTCTCCCTGATTACTGCCTATAGATAGTGTGATTTGATGCTGTGATTTCATAATTAATGCAAATTAACTAAAACTATTTTAGAATTAAGTACATTATTTGACTCAAGAATCAGAAGTTTTCAAGAAAAGAAAACTCTTTGTTGATCGTTTCTTTTATCTAAATTAATATAAAAAACAATCATTATCTTACAAAATAAAGTATCTTTATTTACAGGATTCAAAAGTTGAAATAATACAAATATTTGATAATTGAGCTATAAGGATTAAATTCTATTTAGATTATATTTGTAACAAACCAACCTTTTTTACTACTTATTAAAAAAAATATACTTATGAAGTTTTTAGGAAATGTAATTGCCACAGTTATTGGTATTTTTGTATTTATTATGCTCTTCTTTTTTGGCGTAATTCTAATTGGGACGATTTTTGGCGGAGAGGATTCTGTTTCTGTTAAGGGTGATTCTGTTATAGAATTAGATTTAAAACAAATTCAAAATGATTACGCCGGAAAATACAAAGATCCTTGGATAACTGTTTTTTCGGATAAAAAAGGAATCGGTTTAACCGATGTTATCAACGCTATCGAAGCAGCAAAAACGGATGATAACATTAAAGGAATTTCTATTTTAAATGATCAGTCTTCTTTAGGATTGGCGCAATATAAAGATTTGAGAAATGCACTCGAAAGTTTCAAAAAATCAGGAAAATTTGTTTGGGCATATGCCAATACGTATTCTCAAAAAGAATATTATTTAAACTCGGTTGCAAATACTGTTTATTTGAATCCTGCGGGAGATTTAGACTTCAAAGGACTTTCATCTGAAGTAATGTTCTTTAAAGATTTTCAGGATAAATCAGGTATTCATATGGAAGTGATTCGTCACGGAAAATACAAAAGTGCCGTTGAGCCTTTCTTAGAAAACAAAATGAGCGATGCTAACAGAGAACAAGTTACAGCATTATTAAACTCAATCTGGACAACGGTTACAAATGATATTTCGAAAAGCAGAAATATTCCTGTTGCTAAATTAAACGAAATCGCAAATGGTTTGCTTGCCAGAACTCCGGAAATGGCAAAAGCGCAACATTTAGTAGATATTGTTGCTTATGAAGATGTATATCACAATGCGATTAAAAAGGCATTGAAAGTAACCGGAGACGATGATTACAACAAAATTTCAATCTCAGATTATACGCAAAACAACATCACAACAGCTTTGACGAATACCGCAACAGATCAAATCGCAATTATTTACGCTCAAGGCGAAATACAAAGCGGTGAAGGAGATGTGACTGTAATTGGTGAAGGTTCAATGCGTCGTTCGTTGCAGGAAGCCAGAAAAAATGAAGATGTAAAAGCTATCGTTCTTAGAATTGATAGTCCGGGCGGAAGCGCTCTGACTTCTGATTTGATCTGGAGAGAAATCGAAATCACTAAAAAAGTAAAACCGGTTGTCGTTTCAATGGGTAATTATGCTGCTTCGGGAGGATATTACATTGCTTGTAACGCTAACAAAATTTTTGCCGAAAACAATACTATTACGGGTTCTATTGGCGTATTTGGTATCTTGCCTAACTTTAGCCCTTTGGCAACTAAATTAGGAATCAATACAGAACAAGTAAAAACACACGAAAACTCAGCTAATTATAGTCCGTTTGTGCCAATTGACGAGAAATTTAAAGCTTTTACATTAGAAGGAGTTGAAAACATCTACAATACTTTTGTAACGCATGTGGCTCAAGGCCGAAAAATGACTTTTGCGCAAGTAGACGCTATCGCACAAGGAAGAGTCTGGTCAGGAACTGAGGCTTTAAAAATTGGTTTGGTTGACAAAATTGGAGGCTTAAATGATGCTATTGCTGAGGCTGCAAAAATTGCTAAAGTAAAAACATACAGCACTCAAAACTATCCTGAATATGATAAAACATTCAATGATTTACTTTCAAATCTGCCTTTTGCACAATCGAAAGAAGCTTTTATAAAAGAAGAAATCGGAGAAGAAAACTACCAACTTATCGAACAGGTAAAAAGATTTCAAAATCAAAAAGGTGTTCAGGCAATCCTTCCTTTTGGGTTAAACATCAAATAATTTAAATAGATGAAAAATATAGTTCTTCTGCTTACTATTTTCTTTTTGAGCTTTGTAAATGCTCAGGATAAAAAACAAGATACCTATAAAGAGTCTAGTGTAATTTTAAAAATTAACAACGATCAGCTTTTTGGTACTTTGACCGTTCCTGATTTAACGAAGAAATATCCTGTTGCCTTAATAATTGCAGGTTCAGGACCAACAGACAGAGACGGAAATAATCCGATGATGAAAAACAATTCGCTAAAAATGCTGGCGGAAGCTCTCGCAAAAAACGGAATTGCATCATTAAGATATGACAAAAGAGGAATTGGTGAAAGTAAAGCTTCTGCAATATCTGAATCTAGTTTAGTTTTTGAAAATTATACCGAAGATGCCAAAAGCTGGATTAATTTCCTGAAACAAGACAAACGTTTTTCGCAATTAGTAATCATTGGACATAGCGAAGGTTCTTTAATAGGAATGATTGCGGGCGCAAAAGCAAATAAGTTTATTTCTATTGCCGGAGCCGGAGATTCAGCAGATAAAATCATAAAGACACAAATTGCAAGCAAATCAAACAAGCAAATTGAAGACATGACTTTCCCAATTATCGATAGTTTAAAAACTGGAAATACGGTTAAAAAAGTTGATCCAATGCTAAATTCACTTTTCAGATCAAGCATTCAGCCGTATTTAATTTCCTGGTTTAAATACAATCCACAAACAGAAATCACAAAACTGAACGTTCCTATTTTGATTCTGCAAGGAAACAACGATTTGCAAGTCACAGTACAAGATGCTGAAAACTTATCCAAGTCTAACAAAAATGCCGAATTACTGATCGTCGATAAAATGAATCACATCATGAAAATTATCGACGGCGACAAACAGGCAAATTTAGAAAGTTATAATAACGCCACTTTACCAATTTCAGAAGTTATGATTAATAAGATTGTTTCTTTTATTCTGAAGTAATTAAAATAATAAAAACCAAAATCCGTTTGAATATATAGTCAAACGGATTTTTTTATTTCAACTAATAAAGTAAAATTCTTACAGTTTTTAAGAAAACTTTATCGCAGAACTAAATCAAAAAAGCTATTTTTGCAACAGTTAAATATTCATATTAAATCCTCAAATCTATAAATATGTTAAAGAAAATTCTAAAAATCGCAGCCATTGTACTTGTCGTCATTGTTGCTGCATTATTTGCCATTCCTTATTTTTTTAAAGATCAGATAAAAGCCAAAATTGCTGAGGCTATTAATGAAAGTGTTGATGCAAAAGTAAGTTTTGCTGATGCTGATTTAAGCTTGTTTAAAAACTTCCCAAATGCAACTGTTGGAATCGAGAAATTGGTTATCATCAACAAAGCTCCTTTTGAAGGTGACACTTTGGTTTCGCTTGGCGAATTGAATCTAAAAATGAGTATTAAAGAACTTTTCAAAGGAAAAGACGAACCTTTAAGTATTCAGGGAATTAGCTCTACGAATGGTTTAATTAATATCATCTTTAATAAAGATGGCGTTGGGAACTTCGATATCGCTTTAAAAGACAAAGAAGAAACTAAGAAAAATGATGCAAGCAAACCGCTTTCATTAAAAATTCAGGGTTATAAAATCGAAAATTTCACCTTTAGATATATCGATCAGGGATCAAAAATTAAAATGGTAATTGATAGTTTAAATCACGAAGGAACGGGAGATTTTACCAATTCTAAACTTGATTTGACTACAAAATCTACTGCCAAAGTATCTTTGGATATGGATAAAATCAATTACATGAAAAACGTAAAACTGACTTTAGACGCCGTTTTAGGAATTGATTTAGAAAAAAGTAAATATACTTTTAAAGAAAACAAAGCTTTGATTAACCAATTACCGTTAGAATTTGACGGTTTTATTCAGATGGTTGATGCAGGTCAGATTTATGATTTAAAATTCAAAACACCAACATCCTCTTTTACCAATTTCTTAGGTTTAATTCCTTCGGCATATGCTTCTGGCTTAGATGGTGTAAAAACAACTGGAGATTTTACTGTAGCTGGTTTTGCAAAAGGGGAATTAACAGATACTACTGTTCCTAAATTCAATATTGCGATTGCTTCAAACAATGCTTCTTTTCAATATCCTAACTTACCAAAATCGGTTCAGAATATTGTAATTGACACAAAAATCATCAACGAAACAGGAATTCTAAATGACACCTACGTTAATTTAGACAAGCTTTCTTTTAGAATTGATCAGGACGTTTTTAGCGCTAAAGCGAATATCAAAAACATTACAGTAAATCCTATTGTAGATGCAGCATTAAAAGGAACAATCAATTTAGCAAACCTTTCTAAAGCATATCCAATCAAACTGGACAAACCGTTGGCTGGTATTTTAAAAGCTGATGTTACAACCAATTTTGATATGGCATCTGTAGAAAAAAGCCAATATCAAAACATAAAAAATGCCGGAACAATGAGTTTGTCAGGCTTTAAATATACAGATGAGAATAACAAATCTATGAATATTAGTACGGCTTTGGTTGAATTTAATCCAAGCACTATTAATCTGAAAAAATTTGATGCTACAACCGGAAAAAGTGATTTAAGCATAAATGGTGTTCTGGAAAATTTCTATGGTTTTATGTTTAAAAAACAAGAGCTAAAAGGAAATTTCAACATGAGCTCAAACCAATTGGCTGTTGATGATTTTATGACTGCCGGTGAACCTGCAACTGAAAAGAAAGCAGCAAAACCAACAGAAGCGATGAAGATTCCAGCTTTTTTAAATTGTACTATTAATGCAAAAGCAACAACGGTTTTATACGATAATTTAAAACTAAAAGATGTTTCGGGCAAACTAATCGTAAAAGACGAGAAAGCAACTCTGGAAAACTTCAAAACTTCGATTTTTGGAGGAACAATTGGTTTAACAGGAACGGTTTCTACAAAAGCAAAAGTGCCAACTTTTGATATGAATTTAGGTTTCAATCAAGTTGATATCGCACAGACTTTTACACAATTGGACATGATGAAAAAAATTGCTCCAATTGCCGGAATCATTAATGGTAAATTAAATTCGACTATTAAATTAAACGGAAATTTAGACGCAAAAGAATTAACTCCGGATTTAAGTTCTATTTCAGGAGATTTGTTAGGACAATTACTTTCGACAACCATAAACTCTAAAAACTCAACTGTATTAAATGCTTTGACATCAAACATTAAATTTATCGATATGAATAAGATAAATTTAAATGACATCAAAGCTGCCTTAACTTTTGAAAACGGAAAGGTAAACGTAAAACCATTTGACATTAAATATCAGGATATTAAAATCACCGTTGGCGGGACTCATGGTTTTGACCAAACGATGAATTACAACCTAAAATTGGATGTTCCGGCGAAATATTTAGGAAGTGAAGCAAATGCTTTTATTTCGAAAATGTCTCCTGCTGATGCTGCGAAATTGCAAAACATTCCGATAAATGCGATGATTACAGGGAATTTTTCGAATCCAAAAATCTCAACGGATATGAAATCTGCTGTAACGAGTTTAGCATCTCAGGTTGCAAATCAACAAAAAGAAAAGTTGACACAAAAAGGAACTTCTGCACTTAATGATTTAATCAATAAAAACACAAAGGCAAAAGATACTACAAAAGCTGCTGCAACTGAAAAAGAACAGAAAACTCAAGAAGTTACTAAAAAAGCAAGTGACTTGATAAATGGTTTGTTCAAGAAGAAAAACTAACTAAAAAGAAGCATAAAAAAAGAGGCATTCATTGTGATGAATGCCTCTTTTTTTATGCTTTAAAATACTTTTCAATCAAGAGTTGAAAGTCTATAATTTGTGCCGTTAGGCACTAAATATTCCTAGAAAACATGAATTGAAAAAATTTAGCGTGCCGTAGGTACGAAATAGTTTTATCATTTTGTTGCGTAATTACGGCACACCAACGTAATTCTAATCTACAATAACTATCAATAATTAGTACTTAACGGTAGATTTTACTCTTGATTTATACTTTATTAAATTGCGTCTGATAAGGTATTTAGTTTACCATTATTCAAAAGTGAGTTTATCATTTTTATATAATCTTTTTTAGCATATAAATTGACATCTACTCCAATACTGCAATTATCATAAGGCTCATATTTTTTCATGTTTGATACTGAAAACAATCCAATTGTTGGCGTTTGAACAGCGCTTGCCAAATGCATAATTCCACTGTCTGCACCAATAAATAAATCAGCATTGGCGATTACAGATCCTATTTCGCGAATGTCTTTACTATAAAACGCAGGTGCTTTAAAGTCAATTTGAGAAACATTTTCTACTGGCAAAATTTCAATGATATTGTACTCTTTATATTCTGTTGTAAGTTGTTTATAGAAATTCTCCCACCAATCTTCTGCCAGGCATTTTGAACCGGTTGCATAAGTAAATATGCAGATTGTTCTTTTAGAATTATGAACTAAATCATGTAACGTTTTCTTTCCTTGAGCAATTTCCGAAGACGATAATTTAAGATCTATTGGAGCTATTATTTTATTACTTTTTGCGAGGCCAAGTTTGGTTAAGTAATATCGAAAGTTATAAACCGGGTATTTTGCAATATGATCGTAGTCATTTTTTACAAGTTGAGATTCTTCATGTAAATCTCCGTAAAATTTATACTTAGCGTTAGAAAATTGGACTGCTAAACGTCCTGAAGAAGAGTTTTGATCGACATTGATCGCAACATCATATTTTTGTTTTTTTATCGAAATCCATACATTCATGTATTTCAGTAAATTTTTGAAGGGCTTTTTGGGCAAATCGATTACTTTATCAATGCTTTCGTAATTCTCAAAAATTATTGGAGCTAAAGTTCCCTTAACAAACAAATCAACTTTACAATTTGGAAATATTTCCATGACTTCCTGAACGAGAGGCGTAATCAATAAAAGATTCCCTAACCTTGCATTTGGTCTGCAAATTAAAACCCGTTTAATCTCAGATTTATCAACCAAAAAAAATCCCTGATCACTTTTGGGTTTTCCAATGTTCTTAGTCAGACTGCGCATTACGCCACGCCTATAATGATTAATTTTGCTTAAAACACTCATCTATGAAATAATTTAGGGGTTATAAAATCTATATTCGATTTTAGAAAAATTGAAAAGATTCAACTAACTCAAAGCTAGCCTCTTTTTTTTTCTAAATTTAAATTCTTTCAATTAAGCAATTATTACAAAATTGTAACGAAAATGTTTCAACATTCACATCTTCAACTACTTAAAAGAGACTTAAAAATACAAAAAATATTATATAAACACTAAATTATTAGACAGTTAGGCATTAACAATCGACGTTTAGTAACTCATACTAGACGTTTATTTCGACAACATAACCTTCAGAACCACGAATATTAAATACAGTTCCGTTTTCAAAAATTAAATACTGCCCTTTAATTCCTGTTAATTTTCCCTGAAAAGAAGGTGTCTTATCCAAGTTCAAACTAGCCACTTTTGCAGGATAATTTAGAACAGGATAATGCAATTCATAAAGATCATTTTTTTGAGAATAAAAGTATTCCTGAACTTCAGACGGAATTAAGCTTTCTACTTTTACTTTTTCAGCAATCAAATCAAAACTTTCGCCTGTACTTTGAAGCATTTTTCTCCAATTGGTTTTATCCGTATAATGATCTTTTAGCGCAACCTCCGTAATTCCGGCCAAATATCGATTAGGAACCTCAACAATTGCGATTGCTTGTGTCGCTCCCTGATCGATCCAACGGGTTGGAACTTGTGTTTTGCGCGTTACACCAACTTTTACTTCACTTGCAAGTGCCAAATAGACAATATGCGGTTGCAATTGCACTTTTTGCTCGTAGTCTAAATCACGATCGGCGATTCCTAAGTGAGCCGTACTTAATTCAGGTCGCATAATCCAATCTCCAACTGCGGGACTAGAGTAAAAACAATCATAACAAAAACCTTGTCTGTATATTTTTTTCTTTTTATGACAATTCAAACATTCATAACCCACAAAATTAATTTCAATCTCTTTATTCAATAATTGATTCATATTTAGAAAACTATCTTCGAAAACCAAATAATATTGAATTGGATCTCCCATTTCAGTTTGCATTTTTGTAAGTACTCCTTGATATGTCATTTTAATTTTAAATTTTAGATTGCCGATTTTAGATTTTAATTCACTTTGAAGAATTTGGAACATTATATCTTATAATTCCATTTTTGAAGTTGAATCTTTAGTTCAAATACAATTGTTTTTTATAAAAAAACACTATTTTTGATACAGCGACAAAGTTAGTATTTGTCTATCGATATTCAAATTTTAAATTTTCTTGATTTTAAACTAATCATGAAATTAAAATCTAAAATCATCAATCTAAAATCTATTTTTCTCCATGCCCTTATCAATAATCAACTCGTTTGCCTCTTGGGTCCTGAAACAAAGGATACATCAAATTGAACTTTTTCTAAAATACCCGAATGAAGTTCAGGAAGAACTGTTGCACAATTTATTGACATCGTCAGAGAATACGATTATCGGAAAAAAATATGATTTTGCGTCTATCAATTCCTATGCTACTTTTGTGGAAAGAGTTCCAATCGCAACTTATGAAGAATTGCAACCCTTAATTGAACGCACACGCCAAGGCGAACAAAATGTTTTTTGGGAAACTCCAATAAAATGGTTTGCCAAATCTAGCGGAACTACGAATGCCAAAAGCAAGTTTATCCCCGTAAGTAACGAAGCACTGGAAGATTGTCATTATAAAGGAAGTAAGGATTTACTTTGTTTGTATTTGAATAACAACGAGGATTCTGAATTGTTTCTTGGGAAAAGTCTTCGCTTAGGTGGAAGTTCTCAGATTTACGAAAACAATAATACTTTCTTTGGAGATTTGTCGGCTATTTTGATTGAAAACATGCCTATTTGGGCTGAATTTAGCAGCACGCCAAGCAGCAAAACCTCTTTAATGAGCGAATGGGAATCTAAGATTGCTGCAATTATAAATGAAACCAAAAACGAAAACGTAACCAGTTTTGCCGGAGTTCCGTCCTGGATGTTGGTTTTGATGAATAAAGTTTTAGAAAATACAGGAAAACAAAGTTTATTAGAGCTTTGGCCAAATTTGGAAGTTTACTTTCATGGAGGCGTGAGTTTTTCTCCATATAAAGATCAATACAAGAAAATTTTACCTAGCAAGGATTTCAAATATTACGAAATATACAATGCTTCTGAAGGCTTTTTTGCCATTCAGGATTTGAATAATTCAAGCGATTTATTACTGATGCTGGATTACGGAATTTTCTACGAATTTATTTCGATGGATACTTTTGGAACTCCAAATCAAAAAGTGGTTCGTTTAGCAGATGTTGAATTGGATAAAAACTACGCTATTGTTATTACTACAAATTCTGGTTTGTGGCGTTATTTAATTGGTGATACCGTTCGATTTACTTCTTTAAATCCGTATAGAATTCGTGTTACCGGAAGAACAAAGCATCATATTAATGTTTTTGGTGAAGAATTAATGGTCGAAAATACTGATCAGGCAATTGCCAAAGCTTGCCAGCTTACACAAACCGAAGTTATTGATTACACCGTTGCTCCAATTTTTATGCAGGACAAAGAAAAAGGTGCGCACGAATGGATGATCGAATTCAAGAAAAACCCTGCCGATGTTGGGCTTTTCCAAAAGGTTCTGGATGAAACTTTACAAACTTTAAACTCTGATTACGAAGCCAAACGCCATAATAATATGACTTTGAATCCTCTTGTAATTAATGTCGCTCGTGAAAACTTATTTTATGACTGGTTAAAGGAACGTGATAAACTTGGCGGACAACATAAGATTCCGAGACTTTCGAATCAAAGAGATTATTTGGAGCAGTTGAAGGAGATGTGTACAGTTAAGAACTAAACACGAATTTCACAAATTTTCACGAATTAAATGAAAAGTAAAATCAGAAGAATATTTATTTTACTCTTTGTTACCATAGCAACAACTTCATTTTGTCAAAATAAAACAATAGAAAAAATGGAATGGCTAACAACTAGAACTGAATATGAAGGTCTTCCATTATATTTAAGAATTCCAAATTATAAAAACATTTGGGAGTACAAATCAAAATATCCTGAATTAATCAATATAACTCATGAATTTGAGAGCATTAAAGATAATGGATTACCAACATCTGACTATAACAAATCTATCATGGATTTTGATCTCGAAATAACAAACATATTTCAAAATCAAGAAAATTGCGGCATTATTTTTCTAGTTGAAACTTATGGAGGAGAAAGAAACTATTGGTTTTACGGAGAAGATTCTAAAGCGGTTTCTAAACTTTTCAATGAGTTAAAAATTAAACATCCAGACAAAAAAATAAAACTAGATTGTCAAAATAATTCTGATTGGGGCTTTATAAAAGACTATCCTATCCAATTGTACAAAAACCAATAACAACGAAGAACAATAACAATGAGACATTATTTTTTGATATTAATAATTGCTTTTATTTCTTGTACCAATACAAAAGAGCAAAATCAAAAAATAATCGTTATTCAGCCTTTAGGAAATTTCAATATTGAACAGTCAAAAAGCGTCTTTAATAAAATCAAAACAATTAACCCAAATGTTGTTTTAAGAGAAAACATTCCCTTTCCCGAAAATGCTTATTATCAACCCCGAAACAGATATCGAGCGGACAGTATTATCAAAATAATCAAAAATAATATTGGCAAAGACTCTGTCATTGTTGGATTATCTAATCGTGATATTAGCGTAACCAAAGGAAAAATCAAGGATTGGGGCGTTATGGGACTAGGTTATCATCCCGGAAAATCTTGTGTCGTTTCTGATTTTAGACTAAGTAAACAAAATAAAAGCCAGCAATTTTATAAAGTCGTTCTACATGAATTAGGTCATACAGAAGGATTACCTCATTGTCCTGTAAAAACTTGCTTAATGAGAGATGCAGAAGGAAAAAACCATATGGATGAAGAAACTGATTTTTGCTTAAAATGTAAAAACTTTTTAATTGGAAAAGGCTGGAAATTAAACAATCCTGTAACCTGATATTTCACCATAAAAACATATATAATTAACCCAAAACCAAACCAAAATGAAAACCAAAAGATTTAGCGAAATGACTACTGAAGAATTACTTAAAAGCGAAAAAACTTCAAAAATTACCACTTATACATTTGCAGGAATCTTATTTCTCTTATTTCTAGTCAATATATTTCTTTTTTCTAAAAAAGGATTTACTGCGTCTCTGGTTATTCCTTTTGCGTTGCTGCCAATACTTTTTTTAAACTTCAAGACTTTGAATGATATTAAAAAAGAATTGAAATCCAGAGAAAATTAAGAAACCGATAATTCCACTAAAGCGCATGAGGGATAGAAGTGGAAATCCTTTTTGTCCGCCACGGCGGACAAAAAGATTGAAACGGATAGCCCGACCCACTTTTTTCGGCGGGACATGCCCATAAAAAAAACCTTAGCTTTATTGAGAAACTAAGGTTTTTATTTTTTATTGTTTGTCTTGTTTGTCATTTCGACCGAAGGGAGAAATCACACGCGAAACTCGATATAGATTGGCGATTATGCGGATGGAATTTCTAGTGTGATTTCTCCCTTCGTTCGAAATGACAAATAAACGAAATGACAAAAAAATGCTACATCATATCAATATATCTATCGTGATATCCTAATAAATATAAAACTCCGTCAAGACCTAAACTTGAAATTGAGGTTGAGGCGTTTTCTTTTACTTTTGGTTTTGCGTGAAAAGCAATTCCTAATCCGGCTAGATTTAGCATTGGTAAATCATTTGCTCCATCTCCAACTGCAATAGTCTGGTTGATGTGAATTCCTTCTTTTTCGGCAATTGCTTTTAGATATTCGGCTTTCTTTTGACCGTCTACGATTTCGCCCAAATATTTACCGGTTAATTTACCGTCTTTAATTTCTAATTGATTGGCATGAACATAATCAATACCCAATTCTTTTTGCAGATAATCTCCAAAATAAGTGAATCCTCCAGATAAAATCGCCGTTTTATATCCGTAATATTTCAAGGCTTTCATCAAACGATGCGCTCCTTTTGTTATTGGTAAATTTACAGCAACATTTTGCAAAACATCTTCGCTCAAACCTTCCAATAACGCCATACGCTGTTTGAAACTTTCGTTGAAATCTATTTCGCCATTCATCGCAGATTCTGTAATGGCACGAACTTGTTCTCCTACTCCATTTAGTTCTGCCAATTCATCAATTACCTCGGTTTGAATTAAAGTTGAATCCATATCAAAGCAAACTAAACGTCTGTTTCTTCTGTAGATATTGTCTTCCTGAAACGAAATATCGACATTTAAAGTTCTGGAAATTTCCATGAAACTTGCCGTCATAGCAATTTTATCTACAATATCTCCGGTTAGTGATAATTGTATACAAGAACGTGGATAATCTTCTTTTTCAACTACAGATGTTCTGCCTGTTAATCTTATGATAGAAACAATATTCAAATTTTGGTCGGATAATAACTTTGCGACTGCGGCTAATTGCGAAGCGGCAAGTTTCTCTCCTAAAATATTAATAATATAACGTTGCTTAGATTGTGTTTTTACCCAATTTTCGTAATCTTCAATTGAAATTGGAATAAATTTTACCTTTACTTCTAATTCATAAGCTTTAAACAACAAATCTTTTAAAACTGGTCCTGAACTAGAGCCTGCTTCTACTTCGAATAAAATACCCAAAGATAATGTATCATGAATATCGGCCTGACCAATATCTAAAATATTAGCATCATAAGCAGCCAATACTGCTGTCAAACCAGCTGTTACTCCTGGTTTATCATGTCCTGAAACTTTTAATAGAATAATTTCTTTCTCTTCTGCCATTTTATCTTTGTTGATTTTTTAAGAAGCGACAAAAATCGGCAATCTATTTTTTATAAAAAAGGATATTGTTTGTTTTTTTTGTAAAGAAAAAGCACATATGAATGTGCTTTTTGAATTAATTTAACAATAATACTTTACTATTGAAATAACGTAACAAGTGGGATTGTTTTATCACCACGAATTCACGAATTATATTCGCTTAATGAGAAAAATTCGTGAATTCGTGGCGATGAAAAATTATTTTTGGTTTTCATCGAAATTCACCATCCAGCTTATACCAAATTTATCTTTGAACATTCCGAAATAAGCGCCCCAAAATGTTTTCCCAAGAGGCATATAAATAGTTCCTCCTGCCGAAAGTCCGTTGAAGATTCTGTCTGCTTCTGCTTCACTTTCTACATTGATTGATACTGAAAAGTTTCCACCAAAAACTACATCACCTGATTGTTCGTTACTATCGCTTCCCATTAAAATGGTGTCACCAATTGGCAATGAAACGTGCATAATTCTGTTAGCATCTTTATCTGATACTTCCGGACAGCTTCCGTTTTCGTCTGCAGGCATGTCTTTAAATTTTCCGATATACGGAAATTCTCCTCCAAAAACTGATTTGTAAAATAGAAATGCTTCTTCGCAATTTCCGTTAAAAATTAAATAAGGGTTTACTGATGTTGCCATGATATTTTGTTTTTTTTGTTTGTTATAGTTATTCTATTCTCTTAAGTCTATCCTCTTTCTTCTATTCTCTATTCTCCTGCTTCTGATAGCTCTTTTACAACTTCTAATCCTTTTGGGAAAACTTCTTTATAATAATCGATATACTTTTCGACTGTATCAATTTGAGCGACTAAATCTATAAATTCATCATCCGGAATTAATCGATAGGTTTCCATTGCGCCACTCCACTTTTTTGTTTCTTCGTTAATTGGTAATTCTTCAAAGTCTTTTATTTCACCCAAATGTTTAAAAGCCATATACTCATTTAGAACTTTCGTCTCGATAATACTATACATTCCTTCTCCGCTGGGAGACATGAAATGCACTTTATCACCTTGATTCCAATCGGTTATAGTGTATGAACCTTCACAAAAAACTCCTGTCCATTTTTTATAGGTTTCGTCATCCCATAAAACTGACCAGATTTTTTCTGCCGACGCCTTGATTCTGATTTTAAATTCTAATGTTTCCATATTATGATAATTTACTAAAATCCATAAAAAGTACATTCCAACGATGACCGTCTAAATCTGCAAAACCAAAACCATACATCCAACCTTGACTTTCTGCAGGAGGAGCAAAAACGGTTCCGCCAGCTTCTGCAACTTTTTTTGCCAATTCATCAACTTCTGCAACACTTTCTGCATCAATCGAAATCAAAACTTCTGAACTCAATTTTGTATCGGTAAGTTTGTTTTGAGAAAAACTGGCGAATAATGATTCTTCAAAAAGCATTACTACAAATTTTCCTTCACCCACGATCATGCAAGTCGAACTTGGCGTATCGTGTTCTTCATTAAAAGAGAATCCTATTTTCGAGAAAAAGGCTTTAGATTTTGCCACCTCTTTTACAGGCAAATTCAGCCAAATTTGTTTTGTCATAGTTTTATGTTTAGGTTAAACCATATAAGTGATGTAAGATAATTTAAGTGATACTTGCTAAGTTTATGTTCTCGCAAAGTCGCAGAGTCACAAAGTTTTTTTTCCTCGGTCCCTTTGAACCTTTGTCCCTTTTTTAAGCCTTTGAACCTTAGAAAAAAACTAATTTTGCTCTACATAACTTTTAAAATTATCCATGATTGCCTGCCAGCCTCCGCGTTGCATCTCCTCTGGATTTTGGGTTTCTGGATCAAAACTTTCGACTACTTCAATTCCACTTGGAGTTTCTTCGAAACTAATTTCTACTTTTCTGCCATCTCCCAAAACATATTCAATTGCTTTGTGTTTTTCTACCAATGTATATTCACCACCAAAATCAAAACTCATGCTGCCATCTTTTGCTGCCATTGTAGATTTAAATGTTCCGCCTTCTCTTAAATCATTTTCGGCATAAGGCGTGTGCCAGTCTGGCGAAGCAAAGCTCCATTTTGTAATGTGTTCCGGCAATGTCCATAAATCCCAAACTTTGTCTATTGATGCGCTAATTGTGTTTTTTACTGTTATCATTATATCTTTTTGTTTATTGTTTAATATTTGTTTTTTAATTGATTTAATTATTCAAAATTTTCAACGTATTCTTTAAATTTCTGAACAACTGCCTTACAAAATTGCTCTTGCATATCCTCAGAAAGTGTTGCTTCAGGTTCAAATATTTCTGTAAGTTTTGTTTCTGAACCTAAATTTTCAAAACGAATACTTGCAATTCTATTGTCCGAAAGTCGATATTCAATTAATGAAAATTTTTCTATTTTAGTGTAAACTCCTTCAAAATCAAAACCCTCGTTTCCATTTTTTGAAGCCATTGTAAATTTGAATTTACCGCCTACTTTCAAATCATTTTCTGCAAAAGGTGTATGCCAATCTGCAAAAGGAATATTCCAATTCTTTATGTGTTCCGGTAATGTCCATAATTCCCACACTTTCTCAACTGGTGCATTAATTAAATTTTGAACTTTTATCATTTTACAGTTTTATCTTAGTTACATTTTATCCGGAATCTGATCTTCATCTATAACCGAGAATTCCCAATGATGTCCATCTAAATCAAAAAAGGAACGATAATACATCCAACCATAATCTTGTGCTTCTGCATATTCAGTTGCTCCATTTTTGAGCGCGTTCTCAATGATTTCATCTACTTTTTCACGACTTTCAGTTTGTACGGAAAGAATTACCTCGTTAGTAGTTTCTGCATTGCAAATTTCTTTGTGTGTAAATGTTTTATAGAACTCTTCAACTAACAACATCGCATTGATGTTTTTACCAATGATCAGACAAGTTCCTTTATCATTTGTAAATTGTGGATTGAACGAAAAACCTAAGTGGGTAAAAAATGATATTGACCGATTTAAATCTTTTACAGGAAGATTTAAGAAAATTTTTGTTTCCATTTTTATATAAAATTACAAATTATTAAGACAAAATTAGATTATTAACATTAAGCTTAAGATACTTTAAATGTCAACTTTAGGGTCATTTAAGACAATTTATCTACTTTTGTTAGAATATTTTTTTCTAAAATAACAAGACGATGACTAAGAAAGTAGGCCTGATCATACCTCATGATTATAAGTTATTAAGCATAGCAGCGATTTTAGAAGTTTTTGAAACGGCTAATAAACTTGCTAAAGAAGATCAAAAACCGTTTGACATTATGGTTTTTCAATTGGCTGAACAGATTAGCGATAAACGTTTATTTGGATATGATGTAAATATTATTGAAGAATCGAATGAATCTTTGGGTCTGATTTTGATTCCGGCTTTTACCACTGATAATATGAGTGAAATGATTGCGAAGAATAAAAATTTTATTCCGTGGTTAAAAAAACAACATACATCAGGCGCCGAATTAGCGAGTTTTTGTACAGGCGCTTTTTTATTTGCTGCTTCAGGTTTGCTCAACGAAAAACTGGCAACAACTCATGTCGACGCTTGTAGTGCTTTTACTAAAGCTTTTCCAATGGTGAAACTAAAACCCGAAGAAACTTTAACAGCCGACGGAAGTCTATATACCAGCGGTGGTTCTACCTCAACATTTCATTTATTGATTCTTTTAGTTCAAAAATATTGTGGAAATGAAATTGCAGTACAAATTGCAAAAATATTCTCGATCGATTTGAACCGATATAAGCAAAGCTACTTTAGCACTTTTAGACCCAATCATTTGCATAATGATACGCTGGTTGCGATGCTACAGCAAAAAATAGAAAGTCAATATCATTCGATCGAAAAACTGGAAGAAATCACAAAAGATATTCCAACAAGTGCGCGCAACATGACACGAAGATTTAAACAAGTTACGGGAATTCCGCCAATTGAATATTTACAAAATATAAGAGTCGAAAGTTCTAAGAAATATTTAGAACAAACACAGCTTTCGATTTCGGAGATTATCGAAAAAACAGGTTACAATGATCCCAAAGCTTTTAGAAAAGTATTCTATAAAATGGTTGGAATGAAACCTATTGAATATCGCGAGAAATTTAGGGTTCAGTAATTTTTTTAGGAGCAGAAATCTCGTTTTCAAAAGGCCTCCTTTCCTGCTCTACACTATATCTTTTGTCGTGAAACCCACGACAAAAGGATATCGTTTCGATCAGGGCTAAATCAGAAATCTCATTTTCATAATTTAACAAGCACTTTAAAAAGAAACTACGATGATTTTATAATCCACATCAAGACCTTTTTATTTTGTTTCAAAAGCGCGTCAATTTCTGTCATGCTTTCATTTGAAACTGCGGGACAACCCCAACCTTCAGGCGTTCCTTCAGGATAAGTTTCATTACTTGAAATGGCATCCCAGGAATGCAAAACAATAGCACGATTTCTTGCATTTGAGTTTGTATTGTCTTTTCCTTGTAATATGTAATTCACTTTAATTCCCCATTGACTTACACCACGATCCAAAATAACAAATTTGCCAATCGACGAGCAATGTGAATCAAACTCGTTACTTATTATTGCTTTTTCTTTTGACATTGTTGCACCCCATTTATTATCGCCACAACCATGACTCACTATATAGGATTTTGAGATTTTGTCTTTTTTAAAATCATAAACAAAAAACCTTTTCAAACCGGAATGCACTCCTAAATCAATTAGAAAAAACTGATCTTGATTTAGATTATTTTTTTGGCAGTATTGCTTTGCTTCTTTGTAATACTTGCTGTAATTAATTTCTTTAATTTCATTACGAGGTTTTATTTCCGAAGTTGTTGGATTTGTTTTTATAACACTAGATAAATTATTTTCAGAAATATCTTTATTCTTATTACACGATAAAAGCAAAAGGAAAATTAAATTTAAAACAACAAATATTTTTTTCATAATTAAAGACAGAAGTGTTCCTCAAAAGTATAAAAAAAACCTGTTCAAATAAATGAACAGGTTTTAAGGAAACTTTGTCAAAGTTTTGAACTTTGACAAAATAATATCAATATTTAAGAAGCAATTTCCATTCGCTTCAATAAGTTTTTATTCAAAGTATGTTTTGCATAATCTTTGTCGATTGTCAAAACTTTATCGTCTGAACTTGGCAATTCGTACATTGCATCTGTTAAGATAGCTTCACATAACGAACGTAATCCACGAGCTCCTAATTTGTATTCTAATGCTTTGTCAACAATAAAATCTAATGCTTCGTTTGTAATCGTAAATTCAACATCATCCATCATGAATAATTTTTGATATTGTTTGATTAACGCATTTTTAGGTTGTGTCAAAATTGCACGTAATGTTTCGCGATCTAAAGGATCCATATGTGTCAAAACTGGCAAACGACCAATTATCTCCGGAATCAATCCAAAATCTTTAATGTCTTTTGGAATGATATATTGCAGCAAATTGTCTTTATCAATATTATCTACATTTTTAGATGTAGAATATCCAACTGCCTGACGGTTTAAACGTTTAGAAATAATACGCTCAACTCCATCAAAAGCTCCACCTGCGATAAACAAGATGTTTTGAGTATTTACCTCAACAAATTTCTGGTCCGGATGTTTACGTCCTCCTTTTGGTGGCACATTTACAACTGTTCCTTCTAATAGTTTCAATAAAGCTTGTTGAACTCCTTCACCAGAAACGTCACGTGTTATCGATGGATTATCGCTCTTACGGGCAATTTTATCAATCTCATCAATAAATACGATTCCTCTTTCTGCTTTTGTAACGTCGTAATCAGCGGCTTGTAATAAACGTGTCAAAATACTTTCGACATCTTCACCAACATAACCTGCTTCTGTAAGTACAGTTGCATCTACGATAGCCAAAGGAACATCTAACATTTTTGCGATAGTTTTTGCTACCAATGTTTTTCCGGTTCCGGTTTGACCAACCATGATAATGTTACTTTTTTCAATCTCTACTTCGTCGTCCAATTGCTGTTGCATTAAACGTTTGTAGTGATTGTAAACCGCAACTGACATTACTTTTTTAGTCTGATCCTGACCAATTACATATTGATCTAAGAAAGCTCTGATTTCTTTTGGTTTCTTTAAAATTAAATCCCCAACAAGTTTAGCGCTTCCGCTTGATTTTAATTCTTCTAATACAATTCCGTGTGCTTGTTCAATACACTTATCACAGATATGTGCATTGATACCTGCAATTAATAAATTAGTTTCTGGCTTCTTTCTTCCACAAAACGAACATTCTAATACTACTTTTGCCATTCTTTATTTAAGTTACTAAGCTGCAAAGATACTAAGTTTCTAAGCTTTTTACTTTAAAACTTAAAAACTTAGCATCTTTCAGCTTAATCTTTTTTTTATTTTTTTGAATTTCAAATTAAATAGAATACTAAGAACCTTAGTGTCTTAGTAACTTAGAAACTCAAAAATTATCCTCTTCTCAATACTTCATCAATCATTCCGTACTCTTTAGCTTCGTCAGCGATCATCCAATAATCACGCTCACTGTCTTTGTGTACTTTATCAAAAGTTTGTCCTGAATGTTGAGAGATGATGTTATACAATTCATCTTTCAATTTCAACATTTCACGTAAGTTGATTTCCATATCAGTTGCAACTCCTTGTGCTCCTCCAGATGGTTGGTGAATCATTACTCTTGAATGTGGTAATGCTGAACGTTTTCCTGCTGCTCCTGCACATAATAAAACTGCTCCCATTGAAGCTGCCATTCCTGTACAAATTGTCGCTACATCTGGTTTGATGTATTGCATTGTGTCATAAATTCCTAATCCTGCGTAAACGCTTCCTCCAGGAGAATTTAGATAAATTTGAATATCTTTTGATGCATCAGCGCTTTCTAAAAATAATAACTGAGCCTGAACGATATTAGCGATTTGATCGTCGATACCTGTTCCTAAAAAGATGATTCTGTCCATCATTAATCTTGAAAAAACGTCTAATTGAGAAATATTCAACTGACGTTCTTCTATAATATATGGAGTCATATTAGTTGGGTTCATCGCTGCTATGATTTTGTCATAGTACATTGCGTTTACTCCTTGGTGCTTTGTAGCAAATTTTTTAAATTCTTTACCGTAGTTCATATGTATCTGTTCTAAGTTTTACTTTATTTAATGTATATATTCTTCATCAAAGGTTGTACCTATTTCTAAAGAATGTCAATTTGTCTTATTTTGAAAATTTGTTTCAGGTTTATTTTGTTTCAGGTTTCTAGTTCTGGAACTTGTTTCTTAAATAGCCCAGATAGTAGTGAAAAGCTTTTTGAATTCCGGTTTTTAGTTTTTTTATTCTTGGAAAGCGACTGGAAGAAGCTCTTGCAAGAATTTTAAAAACTTAAACGGAAGAAAAAAACTTGAAACGGATAGCTGGATTAGCTTCTGAAAAGTAATCAAAATTAATTTAAAACAAAAGAGCGTCAGGAAAAAACTTCCTGACGCTCAAATATATTTATTGTTTTAGAAATTATTCTCCGTAAGAAGCGGCAATAAATTCTTCGTAAGTTACTTCTTTAGTTGTTGGATTTGCTTTTTCTTTAAACACTTCTAACAATTTTTCTGCAACTACTTGCTCAGAAAGTCTTTTTACTTCGTCTTGGTTAGATAAAACTCTAGCCACGATTCCTTGTACTTCTTCGTCAGTTGGATTTGTTTGTCCAAATTGAGCCATTTGTTGTTTGATAGCGTTTGTTGTAAAAGCTTTCAAATCTTCAAAAGTAATTTGGATATTACTTTGAGCCATTGCTTTTCCTTCGATTAATTGAAAACGTAATCCTTTTTCAGATCTTGCGTATTCAACTTCAGCTTCTTCTGCAGAAAGTTTTTTCTCTCCAACAGTTTGTAACCATTTTTTAAGGAATGCAGATGGTAAATCAAATTTTGTATTTTCGATCAAGAAATCCTGAACGTCTAATAATAATTTTTGATCTGCTTGTTGCGCGAATTGAGCTTCAGCATCTTCTTTAATTTTAGATTTCAAATCCTCTAAAGAAGCTACTTTTCCTTCACCAAAAAGTTTATCAAAAAGCTCTTGGTTTAATTCAGCCAATTCTGCTCCGTTGATAGCTTCGATAGTAAAGTTTACTTCGATATCTAAACCGTGAACATCATCATGACCAACTTTTAGGTAATCCATTAATTGATGATCATCTTCGAATAAACCTTTTGTACTAATAGTAACTACGTCACCAACTTTTTTACCGATGAATTTATCACCTGCTTTTTTGTTGAATGTAGAAACTGAAATTGTAGTTGTATTGTTGATTCCTTTTTCTTCGTTTGAGAAAGTTCCAGTTAAATCTGAATCAGCAGCAACCACTTCTTGTGGAATTGCTTTTCCAAATTGTTTTTGGATACGCTCTACTTGTCCGTCGATTAATTTATCGTCAGCAGTTACAACATATTTTACGATATTATTTTTTGCTTCTAAGTCAATTTCGAAAGTAGGAACTAAACCAATTTCGTATTCGAAAGTTAATTCTTCAGCATCCCAATCAAAGTTTTCGTTTTCTTTAGCAAGAGGAGTTCCTAAAAGATTTAATCTTTCAGATTGAACAAAACGCTCTAAAGCCAAATCAACTACTTTTTTAACTTCTTCTTGCTTAATTGCTTTTCCGTATTGTTTTTCAACAAGATCTTTAGGAACTTGTCCTTTTCTAAAACCTTTTACGGTAGCCAATGGCATTTTTTCGTTTATTCTTTTTGCTACCTGACCTTTATAATCCATGTGAACAACGTTTAATACAATCGTTTCGTTCACAGCATCTGTTGCTACTCTTTTAATATCCATCTTCTTCTTTAATTTACATAATAAAATTGGGTTGCAAAATTATAAAATTTTTGCAACCCAACCAAGTTTTTAATCTATTGTATTTGAAGACGTTTTAAACACGCTTTCAATTTTTATTTTATTTATCGTCTCCAACTATTTTATAAGTAATAGACTGAAGAATAGACAATATAATACTAAAGATTAACGCGGTCAAGAAAGAATCGACTGCAAAACCTCCAACTATATTGGTGCACAACAAAATAATGATTGCATTAATTACCAACAAAAACAGCCCTAAAGTAATAACCGTTACCGGCAAAGTCAGAATTACCAATATTGGTTTTATAAATAGATTTAATAATCCTAAGACAATTGCAACGATTATCGCTGTTGTAAAACTGGCAACATGTACGCCCGGCAAGAAGTTAGCAATTAACAAAACCAAGCCAGCAGTAACAAGGAGTCTAAGTAATAATTTCATATTTTTTTGATTTTAAAGTTATAATAAAAGTAATGATTTTTATATTCATCAACTATTGCAGTACTATTTTTTGCCACTCCCGATAGTTATAAGTATTTAAGCTTACTTACTCTTTTAAGAACTCAGTCGTTAATTCAAAAAACATTTTAGGGTTTTCGGCATGAAGCCAATGTCCTGCGTTTGGAATGGTTTCGAACTTAGCTTTTGGAAAATGCTGACGTATTGCATCAAAATCTGAATCTGCAATATATCCCGAAGCTCCTCCTCTAATAAATAAGGTTTCTTTTTCGAAAACTAAACCATCAGGCAAAGCTTTACCTATAGCGTCGAGATTATTATTAAAAACTTCTAAGTTGAATCTGAAAGCCAATTGTCCTGGCTCTTTCCAATACAGGTTTTTCAACAAAAACTGACGTGTTCCAAAATCAGATACATATTGCGCAACTATCGCTTCGACATCATTTCGGCTTGGTTTTACCGAAAAATCTACTGCGTTTAAACCTGCCAAAATATCCTGATGATGTTGTTTATAAAATCTCGGACCAATATCTGCCACAATTAATTTGTCTACAATTTCTGGATGTGTCGTTGCAAAAAGCATCGCAACTTTTCCGCCCATTGAATGTCCTAACATATCTATTTTGTTTAATTGATTGGCTTGGCAATATTCGAAAACGTCTTGTACCATTGCTTCATAGCTCCATTCATCTGAATGAAAACTGCGACCGTGATTGCGCAAATCTAAAATATGAACCTGAAATCCTGCTTCAACATATTGTCCGGCAAGTGTTTTCCAGTTATCAGACATACCAAGAAATCCATGCATGATAATAAATGGTTTCCCTTCGCCTTCTATTTTTGAGTATAACATTTGTATTTGGTTTTTAAAAAACAGATCACAAAGGTAAAAAACTTATCTATCAATCTCTAACAGAACCTATTCTATAAGACTGTTTTTTAATCTTGTTTTTTATACAAAAAAGTTCGCCGTTTTACGGTTTCCCGTAAGTATATTAAAATTTTGCAAAGTATCTTGCGTGCTCAAAAATCAAAACAAAAACTTGATTTAATCCATTAATTAAAGACCTTACCATGATTAAAAAATTCCTTTTATTATCATTAGTTGTTTCTCAACTAACAATTTCTTGTTCTAGCGATGACAGTCCGGAAAACCAACCAGAGAAACCAACTGCAGAACAAACATTAGCGGAGCAAATTGCAAATATTGTTAAACAGCCTTATTCTAAATTAACTCCGGCAGACCAAAAAATCAAAGTAGAAGCTGAAGCTAATGAAATGTTGGTTCAATTGGACAAATCAAAAAGTTCTGGTGCCATCGAAGCAATTCAAAACTTAGGTCGCTTATTTAGTCTTAAGCACATTGATCTTTTTGATGGAAAAAGTGACAATGGAGTAGAAGAAGTTTTAAACATTTCTGGTGTTTACGGTATTTATACTTGGAATAACACTAACAAAACATGGACAAAAACAGCTTCAACAACTGAATTAAAATTTGTTTTTCCTGCAAAAGCATCTCAAACTGCAAACAATGCAATATTAACATCTAAAAGCACTTCTTCTGATATAAAATTCTCTAATACAGACACCTACGGAGAATGGAACTACAATAGCGAAACAGGACAATGGGAAAACACTCCTTCTGTAGTAGATTGGTTTTACTTACCAACTTCTGTAGATGCTGTTTTAACAATTGACGGAACTCAGTCTGCTACTTTAGCTTCAACTGCAAAATATTCATCTAAAAACAAATCTCCTGAAGAGTATACTTATAAAGTAACTTTGAATGATGGTTATACTTGGGAAATGAATGGTAAAAAAGCAGCTGAATCTACTTCAAAAGCATCTTTTACTTATAATGGTAAAAATTTAATCGAATTTAATGTAGGAAGTACAGCTGATATCGATAATTTAATTAATACACCAGAACTTAATCAATACAAAGGAAAAGCCAATGGTTTGGTTAACATCATGGACAACTTTGTTATTGTAAGTGAAGCTGACATGGTTAATTTAGGAATTGACAGTGAAAATTTAGAAAAAAGTTTAGTTGACGTTGACTATGATAGCAAAGACTTCTATACAAATGAGAACAGTAATAATTTAAAATATTCTCAAGGTACTGCTACTAGTTTAAATAAAAACATAAAAGCAATTTTAGCATCTAAAAAAGATGGAACTAAAATAGCTGATGTTGTTGTACATTCAGAAGCAGATGGAAGCTATCGTACTCTTCAAAAATGGGTTGTAGACGCTACTAATTCTAATGGTGGTTACTGGACTTATGATGAGAACTCAACAATCGAAGTTAAATATTACACTGAAGTATATTATTTAAAATTCAATGATAATACAGAAGTTGCAATGAGTGTATATTTCTCAAAAGGATTTGAAAATCTAAACACAAAATTTAAAGACTTTTATACTTCTTTCAAGAAATAAAAATCTTTTATAAAATAAATTAAAGCCGATTTGAAATCATTCAAATCGGCTTTATTTTTTTGGAGGTGTTTTTACCACCAAAGTGCTTTGACCATATCCCGCCCAAATACCAATTCCGCCATTTATATTAGATTTCAAACTTGCATTTGCAGGATATATTGGATTTTTACTATTTACTATTTCGTTTTGCCAACTGTTCCAGAAATCTAAAGCGTCTTTATTCTGCGTTCTTAGTTTTACATGAATCAAATCTCCATCTGTAAAATATGGCGTAAATTTTGTTTTAGGAAAAAGTAAAACTCCACGGTTTATCTGTACAGAAACTTCAGATTTATTAAAGTTTTGATCGTCTAAATTACCATAAAATGAAGGAACAAAAATTGGTTCTTCACCGTCTATTTTTGTGGCGATCTGATAGTAGTTTTTTTCATTTACCGGATCATCAAATTTTACAAAAATATATCCCGTTGTATCTGCGGAATTCTTCTTTATATATTCGGCATTTTTAAGCGGAACTGATTTTGGAACTTTGGTTATCGCCGTTATAATTCGATTTAAATATTCAATTTTAAGCGAATATTCTTTTCCGGCTTCTCCTTTTAATGTTGATCCAAAATATACAAATGGAGGCACTCTGTTTTTATCATTTTTGACTCTTAAAACTTCTGATGTCTCACCATCAGAAATTGTGATTTTTGCAGATCTGATCACGTGACTCAAAACATTTGTCGAATCAATAGTACCAGTAACCGGAATACTGCTCGATAACAAAACCTGAGCATAATCGCCTTCCTCTATCCAGCCTTCTACGATAACTTTAGATTCAAGATTTTGCTCGCTAAAATCATCTTTAGAACAGCTTGTTATTACTAGAGCAAAAAGAAATAGTATATATTTTTTCATGTTTTAAAATTTAAATCTCCAACTTATTGAAGGTAATATTCGGTACAAAACTTTCTCTTCTTGTTTCACAACCACACTATTTTTATCTTTATTTACCTGAACATTCAACACCACATAAATTGGATTATTAATATTAAAAGTATTGTAGATCGAAAAATTCAAAGCACTTTCTTTTTGATTCGTTTTCACGAAAAAATAATTTACAGAAACATCTGTTCTGATATAATTTGGCATTTGTGCATTGTTATATCCTGAATATTCTTTGACCGGATTATTATTAATAAAATACCATGAAGTCGGCATTGTAAATCGGTTTCCGGAACTAAATATTTGCGTTACGCCAAAATTCCATTTTGAATTCAAATCGTACATTCCTACTAATGAAAGGTTATGACGACGATCGTATTTCGCAAAATAAGTGTTTCCATTATTAAGTTCATCAAAATTTCGATCAGACCAACTTAAAGTATAACTTAGCCAGCCTGTGAATTTTCCGTTACTTTTCTTCAACATCATTTCAAATCCGTATGCTTTTCCTTTTCCAACCAATAAATCATTTTTGAGCGTTGTGGTCTCGTTAAACTGAGTTATTCCATAAGGATATTCCAGTAAATCTTTCATTGAGCGATAAAATCCTCCAAATGAAGAACTAAAGTTTCTTGAAATATTTTGATTTGAACCAATCGAAAATTCGTTCGACGATTGTGGTTTTATTCCGTCTGAACTTGCAATCCAGAAATCTGTCGGAATTCCAACACTCGAAGTTGTAATCAGGCTTAAATATTGATATTGTTTATTATAAGAAGCGTAAAACGAATATTTGTCATTTGGATAATAATTCAACACGACACGTGGCTGAAAATGTAAATACGAATCCTTAGATCCTGAAGTATAATAATTGATTCGAAGCCCTAAATCTGCAATCAAGTTCTCAAATAACTTTGGTTTTGCAGTTGTAAAAACAGCAGCTTCATTGGCATTAATTGTACTATTTTGAGCTGTATTGTTATTAGTTGTCAGATTTTCGACATTTACTTTTTGAGGCTGTAAATCATGATACACATATTGTAAACCAGATTCAAAAGGAATATTCTTAACGAAATAACGAACTGAATTTGTAAACCCAAAATCTTTTACATAAGAAGAAACACTAAACTGAATTGTAGCTTGTTCCATATTCAAATCATTAGAATACTGACTGAAATAAACCGAATTTGACATGCTTACTTTAGGCGAAAATGTGGTAACCAAAGTTGGAGAAACTATAAAATTACTCCATTTCAAATCGGTTTTTAAAGCCAGATTTCCATCTTTGACTTTTAGTTCGTCTCCGCTAACAAAAGCATCGATAGAAAAAAGATTCTTTTTTGAAATTTGAGAAAGAAAGGTAATATTTCCGTCTGAAAATCCATATTTCATGTCCTGAACATCATTGTTTTTCGAACCGGATTTTAATAAGGGTCCCATTATTTCATCAATATAGGTTTTTCTGCCCGAGATATAAAAACCTGAATTTTTAGTCATCGGAACTGCCAAACTTATTTGTGATGCCAGAATTCCGATATTTCCTTGTATTCCAAATTCTGATGGTATTTTTTTATTGGGAATCAAAAGCGTGGTTGAACTTAAACGTCCGCCATATTTTGCATTTGAACTGGATTTATCAAATTCTACTTCCTTAACATGGTCTGTGTTATAAAAAGGAAAAATACCCAATAAATGCGACATTCCATATACGGGAGTTCCGTTGTACAAAATGGCATTATGTCCGGGATCTCCGCCTCTTACATATAAATATCCGTTTGCGTCTCCGGAATTCTGAACTCCGGGCGTTAATTGCAAAAGTTTTATAATATCTGTTGTTCCCAAAACTGTTGGAACTGATGATAACTCTTTTAGATTGAAAGACAATTTACCGCCGGACAAGGTCGTAACTCCACTTTTTTTGTCATTTGCGATGATAACTTCTTTTAACTGAGAAATATCTTTTTCTAAAACTATCGAAATTACGGTGTCTTTTACAAAATCAAAATGGAGTGCTTTTTTAAGATATCCTAATTGATCAATCGCTATTTCGACTTTTCCTAAGGGAATATTTTGCAAAAAATGTCCGACAGAATCTGATATTGCATAGAAATTCTGATTGTTTGTATGGAAAGAAATACTTACACCAACAAGGTTTTCGTTTTCGGGAGATTTTATGTTTCCAATTATAGTGGCTTTAGATTGCGCAAATACATTGGAAAAACAGAACAGAAAAAGGATAATTATTGATTTTGGCACTTGATTTTAATAAGAAAAGTGCGAAAGTAATCAATTATAAGCCAATTCTTAAACGATATAAATATTTTATTTTAGGGGTTTAAAATTGTATCCTAAAAAGTTTATCGCGATCAGAATGCCGCATGAGGGATAGTAGTAAAAATCCTTCTATTTTTCTTTAAAAATAGAAGATTGTAACGAATAGCCCGACCCGCTTTTTCTGCGGGTCATGCCCTACTCATTTTTATATTATTTCAATTTATTCAAATACATATTTACCACATTATCTAATCCCAGATAAAGTGCTTCTGAAATTAATGCGTGTCCGATAGAAACTTCTAATAATCCCGGTATGTTTTGATTGAAAAACTGAATGTTATCTAAACTTAAATCGTGTCCGGCGTTGATTCCTAAACCTAATTCATTTGCCAGTTTTGCTGCTTCGACATAAGGATCAATTCCGTTTTTATTTCCTAGACTGTATTGATGCGCAAAAGCTTCGGTATATAATTCGATTCGGTCAGTTCCTGTTTTTTTGGCTCCTTCAATAATTTCTAAAACCGGATCTACGAAAATCGAAGTTCTGATTCCGTTGCGTTTAAATTCCTGAACAACTTCGATTAAATAAGCTTCATTTTTTATAGTATCCCAACCTGCAGAAGAAGTGATCGCTCCAATTGCATCAGGAACTAAAGTTACTTGCGTTGGTTTGCATTCTAATACTAAATCGATAAAATTATGCTGCGGATTTCCTTCAATATTATATTCGGTGTGAACGATTGCTTTTAAATCTCGTGCATCCTGATAACGAATGTGACGCTCGTCCGGACGAGGATGAATGGTAATTCCCTGTGCTCCGAAATTCTGAAGATCTGTAGCTACTTTTAGTAAATCAGGGACATTTCCGCCGCGTGCATTTCTTAAGGTTGCAATTTTATTGATATTTACACTTAACTTTGTCATATAAATAGATAATTAATTCTAGTAACACTATATTTGTTACGACAAAAATACAAAGTAAAACGTAGCAGTTTTTGCTATTTTTTGATTATTTTGCATCAAATATCTTCAATTGATTTATGACAGAAATTACGAATTATATCACCAATGATTTCAGAGCGATTGATAGTCAGGAAACGATAGCGTCTGTTCAGGACTTTTTTGCGGATTTGAATTTTTCGCATTTTCCGGTTTTGGAGAACGGAATTTTCATTGGAAGTATCGCTTCTGACGATGTTGAAACTTTTGACACGGATAAAAAAGCCATCGATTATAAATATACCTTAGAACGTTTTTTTGCCAGAAAATCGATGCTTTGGCTTGATGTTTTGGAAGTTTTTGCCAAAAACCACACTAATGTAATTCCTGTTCTTGACGAAAACAACAGCTATATTGGCTATTATGAAATGGAAGATATCATGAAATTTTTTCAGGAAACTCCATTTTTAAAAGAACAAGGCGGAATAATTATTGTCCAAAAAGGCCTTTTGGATTATTCTATGGGTCAGGTTACTCAAATTGTCGAGAGTAATAATGGTAAAATATTAGGTTGTTTTATATCTGAAGCTGATTTGGAAAATGTTCAGATCACGATAAAAATTGGCGTTGGACCAATGAATGAAATCATTCAGACTTTCAGACGTTACAATTATGAAATTATTTCAGAACATCAGGAAGACGCTTATATCAATAGCTTAAAAGAACGTTCAGACTACTTAGACAAGTATCTTAATATATAAATTAGATAATGTGTCAATTAGATAATTTCTGGATTCATCTAATTGACATATTGCAAATTATCTAATTGACACATTGCCAAATTATCTAATTAACAAAAATGAAAGTAGCCATATACGGACAGTATTATCAAAACAGTACGGAACCTATTATTAAGGACATTTTTTTATTCTTCAATTCCAATAACGTCGAGATGGTAATTGAAGAAAATTTCCTGAAAATGCTTCACGAAAAACAACTCGTTGACAATCAATACGAGACTTTTTCGTCTACTACGTCTTTAGATAATAGTTTTGAAATGCTTATTAGTATTGGTGGCGACGGAACCATTTTGAGAGCTGCAACTTTAGTTCGTGATTCCGGTGTGCCTATTTTAGGAATCAATGCAGGAAGACTAGGGTTTCTGGCTACTGTTCAAAAAGAAAATATTGACAGCTTTTTGCAATTTGTGATTGATAAAAATTACACTACTTCCGAAAGAACTTTATTAAGCCTTTCCTGCGATCCAAAAAACGAAGCTATTGAAGATTTGAATTTTGCGATGAACGAAGTTACTGTAAGCCGAAAAGATACGACATCAATGGTTACTATTGAAACGTATTTAAACGATGAATATCTAAATTCTTATTGGGCAGACGGTTTAATCATCTCAACTCCCACGGGTTCTACCGGATATTCTTTGAGTTGTGGCGGTCCATTATTAACTCCAGATGTAAAAAGCTTAGTAATAACGCCAATTGCACCTCATAACTTAACAGCAAGACCTCTTGTTATTCCTGATGATACCGTAGTTAAACTTCGCGTATCCGGGCGAGAAGATCAATATTTAGTTTCATTGGATTCTAGAATTGCTTCTGTAAAAAACGAATCAATTTTGACCATCACAAAGACTGATTTTAAAATAAAAATGGTAGAGATTCCCGGTGAAACTTTCCTGAAAACACTTAGAAATAAGCTACTTTGGGGAGAAGACAAAAGAAACTAAGTCCTTTTCTGACATCTCACTATACGATAATACTACTTTTTCTCGTTCTGCATGTATCGAATCTTCATTAAATGTCTGAAATTCATATCGTAAATTTAAAAAAAAGCACATTTAACTAAAGCAACGTTGATTCGTATCGATAATTATTATATTTGCACGCAATTTTGAATTAAATGAAGAAAATTTTTAATTTATTGTTATGTTTTTTCCCCTTTATTACACTAAATGCTCAGATCAATGAGATTGGTGTATTTCTTGGCGGAAGTAACTTTGTTGGAGACGTAGGAAGTACAACCTATATTGCTCCCGAAAAACTGGCTTTTGGTGTTTTATACAAGTGGAACAAGAGTCCTCGCCATTCTTATCGCTTTTCTTACACACAGTCATCTGTTATTGGAAATGATTACGATTCAAAAGAAACAGGACGAAATAAAAGAGGCTATAGTTTTGAAAACACTATACAAGAGTTATCTGCCGGTTTAGAATTTAATTTTTTTGATTTTAATTTACATGATTATCATCCAAAAGTTACTCCTTATATATATTCAGGATTAAGTTACTTTAGGTATGATCAATTGTATCGACAAGTAGCCAATCCAAATATAACTCAATCCCAAAGATCCGGCTCATTTGCTATACCTATTATATTAGGTGTAAAATCGAATATAGATCCACATTGGGTTTTAGGTGCTGAAGTTGGAGTTCGCTACACTTTTACAGACGATATTGACGGAAGTAATCCTAATACAAGTAACACGAATATAAAGAAATTCGGGAATTTAAATAATAATGACTGGTATGTCTTTTCAGGTATCACTTTAACCTATACCTTTGGACAAAAACCTTGCTATTGCGCATACTAATAAAATGAACTTACTAGACTCTATAGATCAAACCAACTTACCCAAACATTTGGCCATTATTATGGACGGAAATGGTCGTTGGGCTAAACAGCAAGGCTTCTTAAGAGCTTTTGGCCACGAAAACGGAACTAAATCTGTCAAAAAAACAATTACAACTTGCGCCAAACTAGGTATTGAGTATCTTACCTTATATGCTTTTTCTACAGAAAACTGGAATCGTCCAAAACTGGAGGTTGAAGCTTTAATGAAAATACTGATCAATTCCCTAAAAAAAGAGTTAGTTACTTTACAGGAAAACAACATAAAATTGAATGCAATTGGTAATCTTGAGAAATTACCAAAATCTGCTCAAAAAGAACTTCTTGATGTAATTGATAAAACCAAAAACAATACGCGTCTCACGCTAACACTGGCTTTAAGTTACGGATCAAGAGAAGAATTGGTAAATGCCGTTAGAATCATCAGTGATAAAGTTAAAAATAATATAATTTCAATAGACACTATTGACGATTCAATTATAAATGAGCATCTTTACACGCAAAATTTACCTGACGTAGATTTATTAATACGAACAAGTGGAGAACATAGAATAAGTAATTTTTTGCTATGGCAAATAGCCTATGCAGAATTATATTTTACTAATGTCTTGTGGCCAGACTTTAAAGATCAAGATTTATATGAGGCTATTATTAGTTATCAAAAAAGAGAACGTAGATTTGGAAAAACCAGTGAACAAATTAAATAATTTTTTAGTGTTACAAAAAAGAGTACAAATAGCCCTTACCCTACTTCTTTTGGGTAGTTTTTCACAAATAAAAGCACAAGATAGAGTTCCTTTTGATCAAGGAAAAAAATATATTCTTGCTAAAGTTTCTGTTGTTGGTAAAATAAGCTTCAATGAACAAACCGTAGTTACCTTTTCAGGCCTTCAAAAAGGGCAGGAAATAACCGTGCCTGGTGAAGAAATCAGTGGTGCTATTAAAAAATTAGGTAAACTTGGTCTTTTCGACGAGATTGCCTTCTATATAAATAAGGTAGAAAACGATAGTATTTATTTAGATTTAAATATCGTCGAACTGCCTAAACTAAATGAAGTTAAATTTGTTGGTATTAAGAAAAGTAAAGTCGAAGGATTAATTAAAGACAATAACTTAACCAAAAGTAAAATTGTTAACGAGAATTTGATTACTACCACTAAAAATTATATCGAAAACAAATACAAAAAAGACGGTTTTTATAATACCAAAGTTACGATTACCACTACTCCGGATACTATAAACGGACACCAGGTTAACATGCTCGTTCGGGTTGACAAAGGTGACAAAGTAAAAATAAGCAGCATTGATTTCATTGGAAATAAACAACTTACAGACTCACAGTTAAGAGGTGCAATGAAAGACACAAAGCAAAAAAATGTGTTTCGCGTTTTAAAAGCTTCCAAATTTATTCCTGAAAAATACAAAACCGACTTAGAAAAAGTCGTTTCTTCATATAAAGAAAAAGGATATCGTGATGCACGTATCATTTATGATTCTGTTACTTACGACAAGAAGAAGAATATGCTTGCCATCAAAATTAATGTAGAAGAAGGAAATAAATATTACTTCGGAAATATTAAGTTTTTAGGAAATACTGTTTACTCAGATCAATTATTAAATCGTTATTTAGGAATTAAAAAGGGTGAAACCTATAATGGTGTTTTACTTGAAAAAAGAATTGCTGATAAAACAAAACCTGATGCTGAAGATATCACAAACTTATACCAAAATAATGGGTATTTGTTTTCGAACATCAATGCAGTAGAGGTAAAAACAGTAAACGACACAATTGACTTTGAAATTAGAGTTACTGAAGGGCCTATTGCCTATTTCAACAAAATATCGGTTGTTGGAAACGACAAAACAAATGACCACGTAATTTACCGTGAGTTAAGAACTAAGCCAGGAGAAAAATATAGTAAAGAGCAATTAGTTAGAACTATTCGTGAGATTGGACAATTAGGATTCTTTGATCCTGAAGCAATCGAACCAAAATTCAAAAACGTAGATGCCGGAGCCGGAACTGTAGACATTGAATATAATGTTGTAGAAAAAGGATCTAGTCAGGTTGAGCTTCAAGGAGGTTACGGTGGTGGAGGTTTCATTGGTACATTAGGACTATCCTTTAACAACTTCTCTGCCCGAAAACTTTTTGACAAAGAAGCTTACAAGCCTTTACCAATGGGAGATGGACAAAAAGTAGCACTTCGTTTACAAGGAAGTACTTATTTCCAAACGTACAGTTTATCGTTTTCTGAGCCATGGTTTGGAGGAAAAAAACCAGTACAGTTTAGTTCATCTATTTCATATAGTAAACAATTTCTTAATAATTATGTCACCAGAAGTGTTGACAAAAGCAAAAGTTTTAATATTTTTACCATTCAAGTTGGTTTAGCAAAAAGATTAACAGTGCCGGATGATTATTTTGTATTGTCTCAATCTGTGAGTTACCAACACTATGATTTGAATAATTATAATACTGGTTTGTTTACTTTTGGTAATGGAGCGTCAAGAAACTTAGCATACACAATTGGTCTTTCGAGAAGTAATAAAGGGGTTAACCCAATATTCCCGACATACGGTTCTGAATTTAGTGTTTCTGCAAAAATTACGCCACCATACTCCTTATTTAATGGTATAGACTATGGAGATTTGGCAAATGAAAAAGAATATAAATCAAGATGGACTGGAGATTCAGGTTATGGTGCAGACCAAAAACCATTAAGAAACGGGGATTACATTAAGGCGACAACTGCTGGAACTGTAAGTGTTGGATCTGATTTTGCAAGCGCAGATACTGACCAGGGTAAAGTGGATCAGAAAAGATATAACTGGTTAGAATATTATAAAATTAAATTTAAAGCTGATTGGTATACTAAAGTATATGGTAAATTAGTTTTAAGAACATTAACTGAGTTTGGCTTCTTAGGAGCTTATGATCAGGCAAGAGGAGTTGTACCATTTGAACGCTTTTATTTAGGAGGAGACGGAATGGCACAATACTCAATGGATGGTAGAGAAACAATAGGATTAAGAGGGTACAAAAACAGCTCTTTGACTCCTGTAAATGCTAACGGAGAACAGATTGGAGCAACGATTTATAACAAATTCTCTTTAGAATTACGTTATCCAATTACATTAAAATCGTCAGCATCGATATATGCATTAACATTTTTAGAAGCTGGATCATCATATCCAACGTTTAAAGATTACAACCCATTTGATTTATACCGTTCAGCAGGTGCTGGTTTACGTGTATTTATGCCAGCATTTGGATTGTTAGGTATTGATTTCGGATACGGATTTGATGCTGCACCAGGAATGCCAAGTAATAAACCAAATGGTTGGGAGACACACTTTATCATAGGACAACAGTTCTAGATAAATTAAAATTGGTTAAAAATTTCCAAATAAAGTAATGTTATGAGAAAACAGTTTTTATTTATATTTTTAGCCTTGATTGTAGCTAATACAAGTCAGGCACAAGGAAAAACGACAAGGATTGGCTACATCGACATGGAATATATTTTGGAAAACGTTTCTGATTATAAAGAAGCGAAAGCCCAATTAGAGTTAAAAGCTCAAAAATGGAAACAAGAAATAGAAGCTAAGAAATTAAACATCAATACTCTTAAAGAAAGCCTTAAAGCCGAAAAAGCTTTACTTACTAAAGAGCTGATCGATGAAAGAGAAACTGAGATCAAATTTCTTGAAACCGAAATGTTGGATTATCAACAAAAACAATTTGGTTCTGATGGAAATTTAATGCACCAAAAAATGGCATTAGCAAAGCCTATACAAGATCAGGTTTTTACAGCTGTTCAAGATATTGCTGAAGCTAAAAATTATGATTTTGTATTTGATAAATCATCGGATTTGACAATGCTTTTTAGCAATAAAAGATTCGATATTAGCGATCAGGTTTTACGTATTTTAAACAGAACTGATAAACGTGAACAATTGACTAAAAAACAATTGAAAGATCAGGAAGCTAAAGAAAGTAAAGAAAATGCTCTTGATGAAAGCCCTGCATTGCAAGACAGACAAAAAGTATTAGACGAAAAGAGAGCTGCCAGAGATAAACTAATAGAAGACAGAAGATTAGAGCAGGAAGCTAAGAAAAAAGAATACGACGACAGAAGAAAAGCAATACAAGCTGAAAGAGAAGCTAAAAAGAATGGCACGGTTTCTGAAACAGCAAAAACAACTGAGGCTGCCAAAACAACAGATGCTACAGGAAAAACTGTAACACCGGCAGCGGCAACAACAGGAACTGAAACCACGCCAGCGACACCAGCAGTTGATAAAGCAGCAGAAAGACAAAAACTTTACGAACAGCGTAAAAAAGAATTAGAGGAAAAGAGAAAGAAAATCTTAGAGGAAAGAGAAGCGGCTAAAAAAGCAAAAGAGGCCGAAACACAGAAAACAAATACGACCAATAATTAATTAATATTTTTAAAAATGATGAAACAAATCAAAACTTTACTAATTGCTGCCATTTTAGTTCTAGGAGCAAGTAACACAATTAACGCACAAGCTAAGGTAGCTCATGTTGATGTTAGCGAGATTATGTCGAAAATGCCTGCAATGCTAGATGCTCAAAACCAATTACAAAAATTAAGCGGTACATATGATGCAGAATACAAAAAAATGGTTGACGAATATCAAGTAAAAATCAAAAAGTACGAAGCTGAAGCTGCTACAGTAACTGATGCTGTAAACGGAGATCGTTCTAAAGAAGTTCAAGACATGCAAAAAAGAATTGTTGACTATAGAGACAATGCACAAAAAGAACTACAACAAAAAGAAACTGATATCGTAAAACCATTAATGGAAAAAGTAAGAGCTTCTATCCAAAAAGTTGGAAAAGCTAAAGGTTTCCAATATGTTCTTGACGGTTCTACTTTATTATTAGCTGATGGTCCAAACATTACTGCTGATGTTAAGAAAGACTTAGGATTCTAAGAAACAAATCACATTATAAAAAATGGCTCAAATTTTAAAGTTTGAGCCATTTTTTTTGATTTTACAATTAATTAATTTTTAATGTGATGGGCATAAAGTTGTTGTTGGTACACAATCCCACATAGGTAAACCATTTTCATCATCTCCTCGGTAGCAAATTTTACCAACTGGACAATATGGAAAATTTCCACCATTTATGCTCTTAAGCTCATCTTTTGTTAATTTCTGGCAATTTTTGATAAATTTCATAGTTATAGGTTGTTTAATGTTAAACGTAAATATAGTACTTTTTTTACATTTTATTAACTCAATTATTTAAACTCCAAATTGTAGAAAAACGTAGAAATATGTAACTTTGTAATATGACGAACAACAATCCTATAGGCGTTTTTGATTCCGGTATTGGAGGAACTTCCATCTGGAACGCCATTCACGATCTGCTTCCAAACGAAAAAACCATCTATTTAGCCGACAGCAAAAATGCTCCTTACGGTCAAAGAACCAAAGAAGAAATTGTTGCATTAAGCAAAAAAAATGTAGATTTTCTACTAGAACAAAATTGCAAAATTATTGTTGTTGCGTGTAATACTGCTACAACAAATGCTATTCGAGAACTCCGTGCTGAATATGATGTCCCGTTTATAGGAATTGAACCTGCAATAAAACCTGCAGCCAATAATTCAAAAACACAAGTAATTGGTATTCTTGCTACAAAAGGAACATTGAATAGTGAGTTATTTAATAAAACTGCTGAAATGTTTCAGCATACTACAATAATTGAGCAAGTTGGTCACGGACTCGTGCAACTTATTGAAGACGGAAATCTAAATTCTCCGGAAATGACTCAATTGTTAGAATCCTATTTACAACCTATGATTGACGCCAATATTGACTATCTGGTATTAGGCTGTAGTCATTATCCGTATTTGATTCCACAAATAAAAAAAATCCTTCCGGAACATATTCAAATTATAGATTCCGGAGAGGCTGTTGCAAGACAAACGCAAAATGTCTTACGTGAAAAAGTAGGTTTTACAGATACTCAAAATAACGACGAACCAATATTTTACGTTAATTCAAATCCTGATGTTTTAAAATCGATTTTAGATTATAAATATCCTGTAATCGAAAAAGATTTTTAGGCTTCTACTCTATTTTTCGCTTGACGAACCAAATTCCGTCCAAAGATAAATTCAGGGATAACTTATGGTAATTTTCTTTAATTAGATTATCTGCGATTCTTCCTTTTTGTCCATAGGAATAAGAAATATTAACTGCGGAAAAAGTGTTTTCGATGGGCAGCGAAATCCCAAGAGAGATTGCGGCATTATTGACTCTTTTTCCGTCGATTTCAAGATAACCGGTATCAAAATTCAAACCTGTTGAATATTGAACGCTATCCCAATATTTCCTGACATTTTTTCTGCGACTATAACTAAAACCCATTGCAAATCTGTCCTGGTTCACAAAATCTCCATATAATTCAGGCTGATTTGTATCATTCCATAAACTCTTTTCATAATCAAGCGTCATGTTTAGATTATTTTTAAATCGTTTACTAATACCTATCCCCATCTCCAAAGGCATATAATAATTATCTAAATCTGATGCTACATTCGATTCTATACTGGTTGCAACATTATTTGTAATTGTTTGAACTGATTGAACTTTAGAGGCATTAATTTGAGTTGGCAACTTAAAAGTTGTAGCAATTGTAAGCGTTGAATCAATTTTATACTGAGCTCCAAATGTCGCTCGCAAACCATTATAATTTGTTTTTTTACTGAGTGTTGTAATTGAATTTGCGATTAAAAAACTTCTGTCATCGGTAGTACTTCCAAATAAAACGGCAGCAGATACTCCGAGTGACAATTTTTTTCCGAATCGATATCCATACGAAAAATCAAAATTATTTAATCCGCCAGAACCAGCTGCGGTTAAATAATAGAATTCCTGACTGTCTGAAATTGGCAATTTTAAGTTAGAGATTTTAAATGCTGAACTTGAATAAGGACGCAGTGCTGCACTAAATCCGGAGTTTTTAGTCACCGGAAATGCAAAAGCAATATGCGAGAATTGAAAATTATTTCGCTTTTCGCTTCTTGAAGCACTCTGGTAAGTTGTTGCAATAGCCTTGCCACCTATATCAAACATAAAATGATTTTGAGGCAAATAACCCAATGAAGCCGGGTTTAGATTATTAATAAAAGTATCTGAAGGCAATGCCATACCAGAGGATCCAATTGAGGGAAGCGAACCAAAATCTGAATCGTATAAACTTCCAACTCCATATAATGAATAAGGAGAACTCGAAATACTTTGAGCAAATGAAGTCAACGACATTAAAATGGCGCCACTTAAATAAACTATTCTATTTTTCATTTAATAAGAGATGTAATAAATTTTCAATTGAATTTTATTATTCAAATGTTTTTGGTCTCCTAAAACAACTCTGTTGACTGCTTTAGAAAGTGCAGGTAAAGTAAGAATCAAACAAGATCTTGAATCAGTCTGCTTGAGCATTTCTTTTTGTAGAAAGCCTCCAATAGGAATTGTATAACCAACATTTTCGTTAAACTCATCGGTTTTTTTGTTTAAAATTCCATATACTGATTTACTTTCAGAATTCAATAAAGTGCCGCTAATTCTATTTAAATTATCGGCTACATAAACACTTAAGGAATCGGCTAAAGGATATTTGTCTGAATAGGAATTATTGACTGGCTTTAAAAGCAATTCGGCGGCAACAATTGCTCCATTATCTGAGATATGTTTAAACTGCTTTATATTGGGAAAATCGATTCTGCAAGAAACTCCTGTTCCGGATTGAATAAATCCCTGATGCTCGGTTAAAGAACTTGACAGCTTGCTTGTTGGAACAGATAAATTCTGAAGCAACGTACCTGTTTTATCTGACGAAATAGCATTGAATTGCTTTGTTTTGTCAAGTATAGTAAAATCTAAAATATAAGGTGTTTCTTCAGTGTCTGCCTGATATTTGGAATAATACAACCTGACTTTACTTGTAGCTGCGCTAAAACCTATTATACTCGAAGAATTAGAAGATGAGGGCACTAAAACAAATCCTTTTAAATATTCTGTGAAAGTGTCAAAATCTGTGACTTCCCTTTTCTTCAATTTCTGAAAAAGTTCGGCACCAAATGCACTACTCATTTTAATATTAATAGAATCTTTTTCGATTGGTCGTGGCTTATACGAAATTGTTCCAAGACTTTCCGGACTATAATTCAATTTTGAATTATTATAAAAATTATTATCCTCAGTATTAGGTTTAACTTTCTGAATCAAACGATGAATATCAAATGTCTGCACTTTTGTGGTGTCTCCAAAATAATAGTTATCATATTTTAGAATCATCGAAATAGAATCAAAAACATATTTAACGGCTTCTGTATCTGAACCACTATTATTTAAGGCATATGTGTTAGTTGATAATTGAAAATAACTATCAGACTTTATTTTTCCAAAGAGAGGATCATCATAATTTCCAATCAAAATTCGGCTTTGAGTAGAAGTTACAAGTGAATCTAAATTTATTGTAGACATCTCGACAGTCATTGTATCTACCAGAATAACTTTATTATTCAATGCCAAATAATCTGACCCTACAACAAACTCACCCGCATCTGTATCTGTACCACACGAAATTAGCGATAACGCAAAAAAGAACATCAATATAAACTTGTGCATAATCAATTTTTTGAACAAATATAAAATGGACTCTTCTGCACAACACTATAACATATACCGTCACGCGTTTTTAGCCTATAAATGGCAAAAAAACATCTATAACATATTATTACCATCAAATACTTCATTCAGCCCTAAAAAGAGGCATTTAGTCTATCGAAAAGTGCCATACATATATCTTCTTTTTTTTAAAACCATTAGCCACCTACTTTTGAACCAATAAATATGCAATGAAAACAAGGTTTTTAATTTGTTCTATTTTTTCAATTTCATTTTTCAGTATGAAAGCACAGGAAAATTTTTCAGTAAATATGAATTTGAAAACAGAACCAACGGATAAAATTGATTTTAACGAAAGTAGTATTGGAGTTTTGTTCAACACAAAAATAAATGCCAAAAACCAAATAACAAATACATTAGAATATTCAAGTTTGAAAGTAAATTATGAATTAGGCAGCTTTAATAATGTTGAAGATCTGGATCAATTCAACAAAATTCAAAACACGTTTGAAATCAAACATGAAGTTTCAAAGACAACAAAATTTGAATTAGCCATTACACCTTCGGTAAATTTTCAGCGAAACTTAGATGCTTCTGATTTTTTACTTTTTGGAAGTTTTGATATTAGCCAGCAATTAAGTTCAAAGACAAATATTAAACTTGGAGTCGCGAGAACAGCCATTTTTGGTTATGCTAAATTCATTCCGACTTTATCGATAAACTATCAAATAAACGAGCATAGTAATGCATTGATTGGTTTTCCGGATTCGAATATTTCGTATTCAAATAACATTCGAAACAAATTCAGTTTAACGAATAGTTTTAACGGAAGTTTTTATCATTTAGACACTCCAAACAGCTCGTATGAAAATGCAACAAAAGCTAGTTTATCGCAAATGACTTCGGCTTTTGAGTACGAAAGAAATGTTACAAAAAACTGGTTTCTAAATTTTAAAGCCGGATATGACTTTAACAAAAAATATAACCTGCTCGATAATGATAATCACAGAATCTATGATTTCAACACTGGCAATGGGTATATTCTGGGTATTGGGATCAAATACAAACAATAAATAAATTTAATACACTTATGAATAATTTAAAAAAAGGAATATTATTCGCGGCGCTGTTTTCGAGTCTCTTTTTTATAGGCTGTAGTCATGATGATGAAGATGAAGATTTGGTAGGAAACTGGATTAAAAAATCTGCATTTGATGGACCTGCAAGATCTAGTGCGACTAGTTTTGTCATAGGAGATTATGCTTATGTAGCGGCCGGTTATACTGGAGATGTATATTTAAAAGATTTATGGGCATACAATTCTAACGGTGATTATTGGGAACAAAAAGCCGATTTTGCCGGAGTAGGAAGAAGTTCTGCTTCAAGTTTTGCACTTAACGGAAAAGGATATGTTGGTTTGGGTTACGATGGAACCAATAAGCTGAAAGATTTTTATCAATACGATCCAACAAGCAATAGCTGGACTCAAAAAACTGATTTTGGAGGAACTGGCCGTTATGGCGCAGTAGGTTTTCAAGTAGGTGGAAAAGCTTATTTTGGAACTGGTTATGACGGAAATTATCTAAAAGATTTTTATCAATACGACGATCAGGCAAACACCTGGACTCTTGTTAACGGATTTAGTGGGAACAAAAGACGTAATGCTACTGTATTTGTAATTGATACTAAAGCGTATTTGGTAACGGGAATAAACAATGGAGTTTATCAGGAAGATTTTTGGGAATTTGATCCATCAACTGATGTTTGGACCAGAAAACGTGATGTCGATAAAGACACAGATGATGACCCAACTTACAATGACGAATATGCAATTGTTCGTGCAAATGCTTCTAGTTTTTCTATGAATGGATTGGGATATATTGTAGGTGGTGAAAGCATCAAAACGGTTTGGGAATACATTCCGTCAACAGACCTTTGGACAGAAAGAACTCCTATGGAAGGCGCTACAAGATCAGATGCTGTAGGATTTGCGATCAACAACCGTGGCTTTTATATGTTAGGAAGAATAGGTTCAACTTACTTTGATGATGCTTGGGAATTTAAACCTTTGGATGCGCAAAATGATGATGATAATTAATACTCAAATAAAATTCTTCTGGGCCAAAATCCAGAAGAATTTACTGTTTCTTTTACTTGTTTTGCAATTTGTTGCCTGCTCAAAAAATGAAACTTTTAAAACAGAATCTTTCAAAACAAAATCCGGTTGGGGATATTCAATTGCTTATAAAAGTAAAATCATAATTAAGCAATCTATAATACCGGTGATAATTGATTCTAAAAGCTTTTCGACAGAAGATGATGCATTAAAAGTGGCACATTTAGTAGTTGACAAACTCAATGAACATATATCGCCAACGGTAACAAAAAATGATTTAATTTTATTAAAAATAAAATTATAAATGAAAATAGATACCATTAAAAATACGAGTTCTAATAAAATTTTATTCCATTGTATGATATGGGTTTTCTTTATTCTGACATCTTTGATTCAGTTTTATGAAAGTCCGTTTCGTATCAATAATGACTTCTACGTACAATGGGTCACTGGAATTGTATTGTTTTATCTGAACTATTTTTACTTGGTTCCAGCCTTGCTTTTGCAAAAAAAATACTGGTTATATTTTACGTTTGTTGTTATTCTGATTGCTGCTTTCATGATCATCAGAATCAATTATTTTATTCCTGAATTTAAACATATCAGACCTAGAATGATTCCGCCGGAAGAGTTGAAATTGATGTATAAAGGACCTAGAATAAGAGGAATAATGGCAACCAGACAACCACTGTTTTTTAAAATTGGCCCATCGCTTTTCTATATTTTAATCATTACAATAAGCGCAGCGATCAGAACGCTGACAGAATTTTATAACAACCAACAAAACAAACTTATTGCCGAGACTCATCGAACCAATACTGAATTGATTTATTTGCGCAAACAAACCAATCCGCATTTTTTATTCAATTCGTTAAATAGTATTTATTCTTTGGCTCACAAAAAATCTGATTTGGTCCCCGATGCCATCGTGACATTATCTGAATTAATGCGTTATATGCTTTATGAAACAGATAATAAAACGGTGGCTTTGGAAAAAGAAATCAATTACATTCAAAATTACATCGAATTACAAAAGCTAAGACTCAACAACATCGAAGACATTGTAATCAATGTTCATGGTGATACAAAAAACAAATTTATTGAGCCTTTGTTATTGATTTCATTTGTTGAAAATGCCTTTAAATACGGAACTGATTATAAAGGAGCAGCTCACGTAAAAATTAAAATTTTTATCCTGAACAACAGTCTTGATTTTTGGATCGAAAACACCATTGAAAACTATCTGAAAGATCCTGAAAATTCAGGAATTGGATTAGTGAATATTCAAAACCGATTGGATTTACTTTATCCAGATGCGCACGAACTCAACATCACACAAGACAACGATTTTTATCGTGTGCATCTGAATTTAAAATTAGACGAAATTCAAAACACAATCAATTAAACACCACTCTATCATGGACAGAAAAAAATTCATTAGAAATAGTATATTAGGAATTGCATCTTTGGCAACAGCTACAAAATTATTAGAATCATGTTCTAAAAGTGATAACGACAACACTGATACAAATTCATCCGGCGATGGAAGCTGCACCGTTTCTCCTGCCGAAACTAAAGGTCCTTTCCCGATTAAAACACCAAGTCAACTGGTACTAGAAAATATCAAATCTGATCGAATTGGTATCGCTTTACTAATTAATCTTATTATCGAAAATAAAACCAACAACTGTTCTCCGCTGGAAAATGTTTTTGTTGACGTTTGGCATTGTGATAAAGACGGAAATTATTCTGAATATGGAGGCACTTCGATGCAGCAAACAGATTATACTTCTGTACATTTTTTAAGAGGCAGACAAACCACAAATTCAAAAGGAGAAGTTTCGTTTCTTTCTATTTTCCCGGGCTGGTATCAAGGCAGAGCGCCACACGTGCATGTTGAAGTACTAACGACGAGTGGCACATCATTATTGGTAACACAAATTGCTTTTCCGGAAACTGTTTCAAGCGAAGTATATTCAAGCACAAATTATGCTTCTCACGGTCAAGCCGATACTTCGAATACAAAAGACAATGTTTTCTCTGATAGTTTATCCGATGAATTAGCAACTTTAACAGGGAATTTGACAGATGGTTATACATTAAGCAAAACCATTACAGTAAAAGCATAATTTAAAAATGAATTTTGTTTTTTATGAAAACTTTAAAACTTAATTCATTGGTTTAAAACTACTTTTGAGCATCAAAACAAGACTTTTTAAAATTTAATCTCCAACAAGATGAAATGTGTAATTATAGACGATGAACCTTTAGCGGTTGAATTATTAGAAGATTTTGTTCGAAAAATAGATTCTCTCGAATTGGTCAGTACTTTTAATAATGCGATTGATGCTGTTTCTTTTATCAATCAAAACAATGTCGATTTGATTTTTTTAGACATTCAGATGCCACATTTCTCTGGTATAGATTTTTTAAATACAATCGAAAAAAAGCCTTTAATTATATTCACAACGGCTTATTCTGATTATGCTGTTGAAGGATTTAATCTTGGTGCTGTTGATTATTTAGTAAAACCAATTCCGTTTCATCGTTTTTTAAAATCAGTTGTAAGAGCACAGCAAATTTTAAATCCGACTGCTTCTACCCAAGCCATTTCAGAAAATACAACTGCTCCGGAATTAGAACAGGATTTTATGTTTGTAAGAGCTGAATATGAAAACGTAAAAATGAATTTTTCGGATATTCTATTTATAGAAGGTTTAAAAGATTATGTAAAAATTTATACCACAGACAATAAATTCACGCTAACCTTAATTAGTTTAATTAAGTTAGAAAACTTACTTTCCAGCAAAGGATTTTCAAGAATTCACAGGTCTTATATCATCAATATAAAACATGTAAAATCAATTCAGAAAAATAAAGTTTTGATTAGTGATAAACGTATTCCAATTAGCGAAAGCTACAAGAATGCTTTCTTCGAAAGAATCAATTTATAGTGTTTTAAATTCCAATTAAAAAAAAATCCAAATTCCAATATTGCTCGACAACGATTGGAATTTGGATTTTTTTTATTGAATTATTTATAGCTTATTCTTCGTTTTTAAGCCATCCGGAATACATTACATAATTATTTGAAATACGCTCGATTTCGCCTGCAAAATCAGATTGATCAATATCTTTTACTTTTTTGGCAGGAACGCCCGCATAAATACTTCCGGAAGTTACAACGGTATTTTGTGTGATAACTGCTCCGGCTGCAATAATAGAATTACTTTCTATCACACAATTATCCATTACAATTGCGCCCATTCCTATTAAAACATTGTCATGAACCGTACAACCGTGTACAATTGCATTATGTCCTATTGAAACATTATTACCAATTATAGTAGGATGTTTTTGATACGTGCAGTGTATAATCGCTCCGTCTTGAATATTAACTTTGTTCCCGATTTTGATAAAGTGAACATCGCCACGGATTACCGCGTTAAACCAAACACTACATGAATCTCCAAAAGTAACATCGCCAATAATAGTAGCGTTTTCAGCAACATAACAATCCTCAGGAATTTGAGGAGTTTTTCCGTTTACAGATTTGATTAACATAAAATTGATTTAATTAATAGCAGGACAATTACAGTCGTAACGTTCTCTTTTACAAAATAAATTAATTCCCAAAGTAACCTGATGATAACCACCAGTGTCAAATTTTACATCGCCTACAACTTGAGAATACGTATAAGCAAACATGAAATTATTAAAATTTACTCCAATAATAGGCGTAAAATATTGTAATTTTTGAGATGCAACTCCACTTCCGCTTCTATATTGCGCACCGTCAAAACTTCTTCTATAAGATAATGCAGCCCATAAACTTCCAAAATCCATGTTTTTATAGGCTTTCATGTTTAAATCGATAGATTTCTGTTTTGTTTTGTCAAATAGTTGAAACAAAATAGAAGGTTCCCAGGTAATATTTTCTCTTTTTCCAAAAACATAACCAGCGCTAAGTAGATACTTTCTTAAGTTATCACTTTCATAATCTGTGTAAATATCTCTTCTGGTTTCTAATATACCCTGAACAGTTGCATGAGCATAAAAATCTAAGTAATTATAAGAAGCTCCAACATCGACATTGAAGTAAGAATCTTTTTGAATCTGACCATAAACAATTGGGTCAAAAGTTCCACCAAATGTAGTTTCGTCTAATTGATTTTGAATCAAACCTGCATTTATACCAAACGAAAGTTGATTTAAATCTACTTCGTCTCTAGAGAACATAATATGATGCGCATAAGTAACTTTTACACCTTTTTGAGAATGGTAACCATTTTTATCATTAAACAGGATAATACCAGCACCTGATCTTTCTCCAATTCTTCCGTTCATGCTTAAAGTTTGAAGTGATGGTGCATCTTCCTGACCAAACCATTGCTTTCTTGCAGTCAATCTTATTTTTGTACAATTTGCAGCTCCCGCCATTGACGGATGAATTAAATAGTAATTGTCTGATAAATAATCTGAATAAACCGGAATCCCCTCTTGTGAATAAGAATAAAACGATGTAATAAAAAAAATGAATAAAACCTTGATTCTAAATTTCATAAAGGCAATTTTGTTTACTTATATTTTTGACTCCTATAATTTAATACGATTTATTTGAAAAGAGTCTTAATTATTTTATTAAAAAATCAAATATAGGTATTAGTAGAAAATAAGTTTACTAAATTTGTAAAAATTTACAAATCATGACAAAAATCACCATAAAGGAAACTCAAAATCCAACAATCCTAAAGTTTGAATTTGAAGATTTCATAACACAAAATCAAAGTTTTGAGTTCAAAAATATCGATGAAGCGCAAGCATCTCCATTAGCACAACAATTATTCTATCTTCCGTTTGTAAAAACAGTTTATATTTCCGGAAACTTTATCGCTATCGAAAGATACAGTATTGTAGAATGGGATGACGTTAAAGACTCTGTTGCTGAACAAATTACAGCATTCGTTGACAAAGGTGGCGTTATCATAAAAGTAGACGAAACTACCACAAAAAAACAGCCTATAACAGTTTACGGAGAAACAACTCCAAATCCTGCTGCTTTAAAATTTGTAGTGAGCAGAATGTTGACCAGAAACGCTGTAGAATACAAAAACATCGATCAAACTGCTTCTTCTCCTTTAGCAAAAGAATTATTCAAATTTCCTTATGTAAAAGAGGTTTTTATTGATGAAAATTATATTTCGGTAACTAAATATGACATTAATAATTGGGATGAAATTACTTTAGAAGTTAGATCTTTCATCAAACAATTTATCGAAAATGGAGGAACTGTTTTAGATGAAACTTTAATTGAAGTTGCTACTAAAAATGACATTACTAAAGATGAAGCATTTGACAAACTAGATGTTACTTCTCAACAAATTATCAATATCTTAGAAGAATACGTAAAACCTGCAGTTGCTGCTGACGGTGGAAATATTGCTTTTGATTCTTATAATGAAAACGACAAAACAGTAAAAGTAATTCTGCAAGGAGCTTGCAGTGGTTGTCCGTCATCTACTTTTACTCTAAAAAGCGGAATCGAAAATATGCTAAAAAGCATGCTAAATGATGAAGCTATTAAAGTAGAAGCTTTAAACGCATAATATTACATCTTACATAAAAGAAAAGCGTCTGCCAATGTAGACGCTTTTTTTATATATCTTATTTACTATCAGTAAATTATTTTAACAATAACACTACAATTCTTGTAAAAATGATTTAATATTGTATTCTTAACAAATCAAATTTCAAACTATGGGAGTATCATCATTTTTCAAAAATTTATTTGGCTCAGCCAAAGAAACCGCTACAGATTTAGCAAATCAGGCAGAAACTACTATTGAACAAGCTAAAGAAGCTGCTGCACCTTATGTAGAAAAAGCAGAAACTTTTGCAGAAGAAACTATCGCAAAAGCCAAAGAAGCTTCGGAACCAATACTTGACAGCGCTGTAGAATATGCACATCAGGCAAAAGATATTGTGAGCGAATATGTAGAGAAAGCATCTGATTCAATAAGTGACGTAATTGACACGGTAAAAGAAAAAGCTGGTGATCTTACTCAAGAAACTAAAACAGTTGCCTCTGAAACTGTAGTTGATGCTGCTGAAAAAACTGAAGATGCAACGGATAAAATTGTTGATGAAACTGGAGACAAGGAATAGATCCTTATTTTTCTTATAGAAGAAATATCTTTATATTTGTACCACTAATGTACCTTCTCTTTTGAGAAGGTTTTTTTATTCTATAAAACATGATGAGTCCAGAACAACTTAGCAATTACGCCGCAAAATTCATTGACGTATTAGTTGATTATTCGCCTAAATTAATTTCGGCATTCCTAATTTTATTTGTTGGTATTTATGCCATCAGATTGATCAATAAAATTATTACCAAGGTAATGATTCAAAGAAATCTAGATCCCACTTTAACAAAATTCCTTTCGGATATTTTAATATGGGCACTTCGAATTTTATTGTTTGTTACTTTTATTTCAAAACTTGGAATCGAGACTTCTTCGTTTGTTGCTATTTTAGGAGCCATGGGACTTGCAGTTGGTTTGTCTTTACAAGGTTCGCTTTCTAACTTTGCCGGAGGAATGTTAATTATCGTTTTCAAACCTTTTAAAGTTGGAGATACTATCGAATCGCAAGGTGTAATTGCAACGGTATTAGAAATTCAAATTTTTGTTACCAAAATGCTTACCGCCAATAATCAAACTGTTTTTGTACCAAATGGTGCTTTATCAAACGGAACGATTATTAACTATTCAATGCAGGGAGAAAGAAGAGCAGATTTGACTTTTGCAGTTTCTTATGATTCTGATATCAAAAAAGCAAAAGAGATTCTATTGAATGTTTTAAACTCAAATCCTAAAGTACTTAAAAAACCGGCTCCAGAGGTTTTCGTAAAAAACTTAACAGCTAGTTCTGTTGAATTTGCAGTTCGACCTTGGGCTAAAAATGTGAATTATGGTTCTGTTTTTTCAGAGACTTTAGAAAATTGCAAAGCTGCACTTGACGAGGCTGGAATCAAAATCCAACCTTTTACACTTCAAAAATAAAATTGATTTATTGTTTTTTAGATGGCAACGTCATCATAAAATCTTTTAAATAATACGGTTCAAAATAAGCGACATCTACAGTGTCGCTTTTTTGATATTTATCATAGCTGATTTTACTCATTGCCGAAGCCGAAGGGTATTTTATATCTTCCAAAAAAACAAAGTTCTCTTTCGTTAAAACGGGTTTACATTTATCTGCACAATCGCCAACGAAGTAAACTACATCAGTATATTCTGCAAAAGATTCTTCTGTAATAACCTCTGCCTGAATTGCTCTTTCAACTTCCAGATTTGCAGTAAAAACTTCACTGTAAACTTCCATTCTTCTGGCATCCAGCATTGGAATTATTTTTCCATCAGAAACATTAGCCTGAGAAGCTAAAGTTTGCAATGTATCAACTGCAATCAACGGAAGATTTAATGCAAAACATAATCCTTTTGCTGCCGAAACTCCAATTCTTAATCCCGTATATGATCCGGGACCCTGACTTACTGCAATTGCAGTTAAATCTTGAACATTTATTCCGGAAGCTTCTATTACATCTTCAATAAAAACATGGAGTTTTTCGGCATGCGAATAGCCTTCTTCGGCAATTTCCTTGCAAATAATGGTTTCACCATTTTTAGCAATAGATACTGAACAATTTTTCGTAGCCGTTTCGATATTGAGAATAAAAGACAATGTATTTATATTTAATTATTTAAAAAAAATTACTTAGAAATTCCTGCATAAAGAAAAACACATACTATAAGCAACAAAGGAATAATACATAAATTTATTGCCAAAAAACCTAAGTAAATTAAAGCTTTTTTTCCAGCAGAAAAATAAACATATTCTTCATTATAATACTCCGTTTTATATGCTTTATAATGAGTAAAAAACAGAAATACTATTACTAAAATAAATCCAATCCCGATGGATTCAAAAAAACCAGCTGGCGGACTTCCACATAATGAAACCATAAATACTAAAATTTCAAATTATTTCTTAGCTGTGTCTGCTTTTTTAAGCTTCACTTTATCACCAGAATTCAAATCTTTAGAAACCGTAGTATATGGTCCGGTAATTACAACATCACCCGATTTTAAACCTGACATTACTTCGATATTTGTATCGTCCTGAATACCGGTTTTAATGATTCTGATTTTAGCTTTATCTCCAACTTTTACAAAAACGCATTCAAATTTCTTATCGCTTTTTGGAGCTGTTTTTTTGTCTTCATTAGGATCTTCTACTTTAAAATCTTTTACAGCAGTTGTATCAGATTTTACTACAACAGAACTAATTGGCACTGCCAAAACATTGTTTTTAGTTCTTGTAATAATATCAACAGTAGCTGTCATTCCAGGTCTGAACGGTGAATATGTACTTGGCTGTCCTTCTAATAGATCCTGATAGGATTCTTTTAAAATACGAACTTTAACCTTAAAATTAGTTACCTGATCTGATGTCAAAGCTGTACTTGCCGAATTAGAAATACTGGTTACAGTCCCTCTAAATTTCTTTTTCAAATAAGCATCTACTTCAACATTAGCTTCATCTCCAATTTTTACTTTAACAATATCATTTTCGTTTACATCAACTTCAACTTCCATGTTGTTTAGGTTTGCCACTCTCAAAAGCTCTGTTCCTGCCATTTGTTGTGTTCCTAAAACACGCTCTCCTAATTCAACATTCAATACTGAAATTGTTCCGTCTGCAGGAGCATAAATTAATGTACGTCCAAGATTATCTTTGGCTTCTGTTACAGATGCTGATGCACTTTGAACATTATAATAAGAGCTTTGCTTAGTCGCTTTTGCTACTTCATAAGTCGAAACCGATTTATCCCAATCTGATTTTGAAATTACACCTTTGTCATACAGCGTTTTGTTACGCTCATAACTGGCTTTGGCTTCTCTATAACTTGCTTCAGATTGTGTTAAACCTGCTTTTGTACCAGATAAATTCGCAACAGATCTTTCCAATCCTGAAGTATACAAATCAGGATTTATCTTAACTAATAAATCACCTTTTTTTACAACCTGACCTTCTTTTACATTTAATGCAATAATTTCACCCGAAACCATTGAAGAAAGTTTTACCTCAATTTCCGGCTGAATTTTACCCGTTGCCGAAACTGTTTCGACAATCGTGGAAGCCATCACTTTTGAAACTTCAACTTCTTTACCTTCATCCTTATTTCCTATTACTCCCGATTTCGAAAGTCCAACTAAAGCAAAAATAACAACCAGCGCTCCGCCTACTAAGAAATAAACCGTCTTTTTTTTCATATAACTATTTTTTGATAATCGGGACAATTGGAATTCCAAAATAGAATTCAAGTATCTTTATTTTAAATATATAATCGTATTTTGTTCTGATAACGTCAGATTGCGCATTCGTCAATAATGTCTGAGCCTGTGTAAAATCAAAAGAATTCATTAAACCTACATCATACTTTTCTTTAGCATAATTATAAGCTTGTTGTCTTGCTTCTAATGTTACTGTTGAAGATTCAAACGTATTTAAAGCTCCTTTTGCATTTGTAAAAGCAGTATAAACATTACGTTGCAAATCTAAACTTTTTTGTTCTAAATCTATTTTAGATTTCTCTAAACTTACTTTATTGCGCTCTACATTATTTCTAACTGAAAATCCATTAAAAATAGGGATTTGCAAGTCTAATCCAAAATTATGTCCTTTGTTATCACTAAACTGTTGGAATACTGGTGCCGGACCTATAGTATAAGGTTGATTATTTGCATCAAATTTAACCTGATCACTGTAACTTGCTCTTGTATTAAAACCATAAAAACCAGTAAGTCTTGGCTGATAAGCTCCTTTTGCAATAGCAACATTTTTCTGAGCAATTTCAAGATTAGTTTGTGCCAGTTTTAATTCTGTTCTTGTTTCTTTTGCTTTATTATAAATATCAATTGGACTTTGTGCCATGATATTATTTTCATCTTTCGCGTTTGTGTCATCGACTACGTCAAAATCAGCAAATTCTTTTAGCTGTAAAAGCTGTGCTAAACTTAATTTCGAAATCAATAAGTTATTCTCTGAAACCGTAATTCCTTGTTGATCTGTTGCAATAGTCGCTTTTAGATCATACAAATCTCCTCTTGGAATTGTCCCGGCGCTTACCATTTCTTCAGAACGAGCCAAACGTTTTTCATCAATCGTTAATTGCTCTTTTTTTACTTTTAATTCTTCTTTATAAGATAAAATCTGAAGAAAAGCATTGGCAACATTCAGTGAAATATCTTCTTGCATTTTCAGCAATTGATATTGTGACGCAATAATAGACAATTTAGTTCTTCGATATGTATTTTGATTTTGCAAACCTTTGTAAATATCAACTCCTGCATTTAAACCTACAGAAGAATATTGAGTGGTCTGATTACGCAAAAGACCTGTTGTAACATCCTGGTTCAAACCAATATTCCAGGAGTGTGAAGCGCTACCACTTACTGATGGAAGATATTTACCAAAAGCATCTTTTTTATCAATATCAGCATTTTGTACATCTAACTCTGATAACTTTATTGTGATATTATTATCCAATGCATAACGCACGCATTCTTCTAAAGTCCATTGTTTTGATTGTGCATGGCCCGAAAGTCCGAACCCGAATAACATTGCAAAAACAAGACTATTATATTTATTTATTTTCATATATTTTGAATCAAAGCATAGTAAATGACTACGCAAATTTAACATTTTTTAAAACCAAAAAAACCTTACAATTTCAGATTATTTTTTTTCACCTTCACTAATTAAACCCTGATTCCAGATTTTAATTTTATCGGTGTTTTTGATACCACTTTTAACCTGAACATAAATTCCATCGCTAACTCCTAATACAAGATCTTTTCTTTCAAACTTTTGAGGAACTGTTTCGATTTCAACATATGGTTTTTGAGTTTTCTTATCAAACTGAACCAAAGATTCTTTGATAGCCAAAACTTTATCTGCTTTTTCTAATATAATTGAAGCATTTGCACTTAATCCTGCTCTGATAAAAGTTGCATCTCTATTTTCTAAAGAAGCTTTGATTTCAAATTGAATTGCACCATTTTCTACTACACCTTTTGGTGCAATATCAGTCAAACGAGCTTCAAATTTTTTATTTTCAATTGCTCCAATTGTAATCTCAATTGGCATTTGAACTTTTATTTTTCCAACTTCAGATTCGTCAATTTTTCCAATAAAAATCATTCTTCCAACATCTGCAACACTAGCAATTGTAGTTCCTTCGTTAAAGTTATTACTTTCAATAACCTGGTTTCCAACTTTTACAGGAACGGCCAAAACCATTCCGTTTACAGTTGAACGAATTAGGGTATTTGCATAACTTCCTAATGATGTTGTTGTTCCTGTTTTTACGATATCTAAACTTTGTCTTGCCGCAATATAGTTTTGTTTCGCTTGTGTGTAAGCTAATTGTGCTGCATCAAAATCATTGGCAGAAATAACTTCTTTTTCAAACAAAGTTTTTTGTCTTTTATAGATTTTTTCCTGATTGTCTAAAGCAATCTTAGCCGTTTGCACTTGGTTTTGAGTAGAACTCACATTAGAAACGTTTGCTACAACTCTAATCTTCGCAATCATATCTCCAGCCTTAATTTTTTGACCGGCTTTGATATACACTTCTTCAATAATTCCAGAGATATTAGGTTTGATTAGGACCTCTTCATCCGGCTGAATATTACCTGTTGCGATTGTATTTTTTACGATCGTTTTAATTTCTGCTTTCTCCGTTTTAAAGACAATTGGCGACTCTTGATTTTTAGCATACAAATAGTAAAGTGCGCCAAAAAAAACTAAAGCAATAAAAATTAAAATGGTTACAGTTACTCCTTTTTTCATTTTGTTTTTGGTTTAATCGATTATTTTTGATTGATAATTTATTCTGATCGTAAAGCATCTACCGGCTTCACATTAATTGCGGTTTGAGCCGGAATAAATCCTGCCAGCAAACCAGATCCTACTAATATTAATAAAGCTACAAATACAACTCTTAAGTCAACACTTGGATTCGCAAACATAGTACTGCTGTCTTGTGGCATAGAAGCTAATGCAATATTCAAAAGAGCAATAATTCCGGTGGCGACGGCAATACCCAACATTCCCGAAATAATAGTTAAAAATATAGATTCAGATAAAATTTGTCCTCGAATAGCGGCCGGAGTTGCTCCTAAAGCTCTACGAATTCCAATTTCTTTTGTACGCTCTTTAACTACAATAAGCATGATATTTGAAATACCAATTACTCCCGAAATTAAAACTAATGATCCAACAAAGTATGCGATAATTGTTAAGATCGTGAACAAACTTTGTACTTTGTTGAATTGCTCATATAAATCGAAATTTCCAACTGCACGATCATCTGCAGGATTAATAGAATGTAACGATTTAATCAATTCTAAAATTTTCGGTTTTAAAGCAGTAATCGAAGTTTCATCTTTCGCGGTAAGCGCCATCCATCCAACTTTATCACCATAATTAAAGGCTTGCTGAAAAGTAGTAAACGGAACAAAAATATTTTTCTGTTCTTGCTCTGCATTTCCTCCCTGTTGTTTAGAGTTATATACTCCAACCACCATAAAGTTAACGCCGTTTACCTTTATGTAAGTTCCAATAGATTCCTCTTCTTTTCCGTAAAGTTCGCTAATAACTCCTTTTCCAATTACAGCAATTTTTCTTCTCTCATTAATATCCTGTTGGTTTATAAAACGCCCTTTTATAATATCCATTGGTTGCTGTTTGATCAGTTCCGGATAATCTCCATAAATGGTAAAAGAGGAAGTTTTAGTACCACGAACCACATTATTAGTTCCGTTAAAATCTCCTAACTGATTTCTTGGCGAAACATATAATAAATCCGGTAAAGCTGCTTTTAAAGCTGCTACATCACTATTTCTAAAATCATAACGGCGCGTTTTAGGCAATCCTTTATAGGCTTTAGACGTTGTTTGGCTCCACATAAACATTGTATTGGTCGCGATTCCGTCAAAACCTCTTTTTACACCATTCTCAAGACCTTTTCCTGCAGCAAGTAATATTACTAAAATAAATATACCCCAAAATACCCCAAAAGCAGTTAGAACTGTCCTGAAAACATTGGCTGTTAAAGCCTGTAAAATTTCATCCCAATTATCTTTTTTAAACATAATTATTCGTCTCTAAGTGCTACAATAGGTTTAATTTTAGCCGCTCTGTATGCTGGAAAAAATCCTGCCATTGCGCCTGCAAATACAAGTAAAGCAAGTGTCGTTAAAGCCACATTGAAATCTACCTGAGGATTTTGAAAATATTCACTCTGCACCATCGGACCTACAAATTCCAATAATAATAAACTCGCAAGCAATCCTACAAAACCAGCAATTGTGGTAATAAAAATAGACTCGTGAAGTATCATTGAAATAATTGAAAACGGAGATGCCCCCAAAGCCTTTCTGATTCCAATTTCTTTAGTTCTTTCTTTTACAATAATAAGCATGATATTACTCACACCGACAACACCGGCAATAATGGTACAAATACCAACCCACCAAAAGAATAGTCTAATGTATAAATTCAAATCATAAAATTGCTTAGCATCTTTAACTGAATTATAAACTCCAACACCTCCATCGTCATCAGGAGCAACCATATTTCGGCTTTTAAGCAAATCTTTCAAATCTTGTGTAAATTTTTCAGATTGTGCCAGAGCTTCATCATAATTATCTGTTTTTTTCATGGTAAAAAACAAATTGCTGATTTTATCACCATTACCAAAAGCTCTTTGTACAGTCGTTAGAGGCAAATAAGCTCTTGTTTCTTCTCTTTCTCCTCCCGGATCGGTAAAAACTCCAACAACCTTAAAATTGATACCATTAATTATGATTTCTTTCCCAAGAGCATCTTTATCTTTAAAAAGATCCGTTTTAACTTTCATCCCAATACAAGCCACTTTTTCATTATTGGCTATATCGTTATCATTTACATATCGTCCCTGAACTATTGTTAAATTTTCAACCCTTCCATAGTCAGGAGTAACTCCTCTATATTGATAACTTCCTGATTCTTTTCCGTATGAAAATGGAGCTCCCCAATAATTATAAGTCGAAGCTCTCATATCTAACTTATCATCAAATTTCTGCACAGATTGGTTATAATCAGCATCTCTGTACTGGATTTGTCTCCCGGGATTTAACCCTTTATATTCTTTGGTCGTAGTTCCGGACCAAACCTCAATAATCCCTGCGGCGTCACGTTCAAATTGCTTTTCAATTCCGTTTTGAAGCCCTTTACCCGCACCAAGCAAAATCACAAGGATAAAAATACCCGAAGCCACAGAAACGCCGGTAAGAAATGTTCTTAACCGATTTTTCGAGATTGCCTCAAAGATTTCCTGCCAACGCTCAATATTAAACATAAGATGAAGCTCTAACTTGTTCTACCATTTTATCATCGATAATTAATCCATCTTTCAGGACTACATTTCTTTTGCACATTGCGGCAATATCAGGCTCGTGTGTAACGATTAGAATAGTTTTTCCTTCGTCGTTAATTCCTTGAATAAGTTCCATTACTTCATAAGAAGTTTTGGTATCTAAAGCGCCCGTTGGCTCATCTGCCAATAAAACTTTTGGATTTGACGCCAATGCTCTTGCAATTGCAACACGCTGTTTTTGTCCTCCGGAAAGTTCACTTGGCAAATGGTGAGAATGAGTTCCTAAACCAACTTTCTCCAAATATCTCATTGCGATCTCATAACGTTCTTTTCTCTTTATACCTTGATAATACAATGGCATAGCAACATTATCGAGTGCTGTTTTATAATTTATCAAATTGAATGACTGAAATACAAATCCCAAAAACTTATTTCTATATTTTGAAGCGATTGTTTCATTTAAGTTTTTAATTGGAGTTTTATCTAAAATATAACTACCAGAATCTGCTTCATCAAGAATTCCTAAAATATTAAGAAGCGTCGATTTACCAGATCCCGAAGATCCCATAATCGCAACTAATTCCCCTTCAGCAATATTAAAATTAATCCCTTTTAACACATGTAAACTAGAACTTCCCATTTTATAGGACTTGTGTAAATCTTTAATTTCGATCATGGTATTGTTAAATTTTAAAACAATAATAACATTTTTATTAAGTAAAATATGATAAGAAAACGTTAATAATTCCGTTTTGTTATTTAGATAAGACTCTATTCGTTATCAATTGTTACACTTTTTTAAGATAATTTAATAGTTTTCTTAATTTTGCATCACTCAAAAAAATCTTAACCATGAAGTTTTTTTCAATTCTCTCTTTATCTACAGTACTTGCCGTACTTGTTAGCTGTTCTACAACTCAAAAATTAGAAACGTTAAAACCGGAACCAGATGATGCAAGTCCACTGGTTTACGATGCAAATCCTTCGTTTATAAACCTGCCCATAACAGTAAAACTTAGCGATATTGAAAACCAAACCAATACTTTGCTGAACGGATTAATCTATGAAGACAACAACATCGAAGATGATGATATCGAAATGAAAATCTGGAAACAGGCTCCGATAAAAATTCAAAATGATCCAGCGAATCCAGATAAAAAAATCAAAACGATTCTACCATTAAAAGCGACAATTAAATACAGAATTGGAACTAAAAAACTTGGAATTGAACTTTACGACACAAGAGAATTTAACTTAAATGGTGTAATTACTTTATCAAGCGAAGTTGCACTGACCAATTGGAAATTAAACACCAAAACAGAATTTAAATCTCTTGACTGGAACGAAAGTCCAACAATGCAGGTTTTTGGAAAAAGTATGCCAATAACCTATTTGATAAATCCGGCAGTTTCGATCTTTAAATCAAAAATCGAAAAAAGTATCGATCAGGCGATTGAAAAATCAATGGATTTTAAACCGAATGTTTTATCTGCTTTGGAAAAAATCTGTACTCCTTTTCAAATGAGTGACACTTATGAAAGTTGGCTAAGAATTGTTCCTATCGAAATTTATTCGACCAATGCCAAACTTAAAAATGATTTGTTTTTATTGGATATGGGAATGAAATGCAACATGGAAACTATTGTTGGTAAACAACCCGAATCAAAATATAGCGCCAGTAAAATTGTATTGAAACCTGTTGCTAAAATTCCGAATCAAATTTCAGCCAATATTGCTGCGATTTCAACTTATATCGATGCTTCAAAAATAATGACCAAGAATTTTGCCGGTCAGGAATTTGGATCAGGAAGCAAAAAAGTAACCGTAAAAAATGTTGCAATTTGGCACAAAGACGGAAAAATGGTTATTGCGCTAGATATTTTAGGATCTATAAACGGAACTATTTATTTAGATGGATTTCCACAATACAATCCAAAAACTAAAGAAATATATTTTGAGAAACTGGATTATGTTTTAGACACCAAAAGCAAGCTAATGAGAACTGCAAGCTGGTTAGGTCAAGGTTACATCTTACGAAAAATGGAAGAAAGTTGTCGTTATTCTATTCAAGCTAATTTAGAAGAAGGCAAAAAAACGATGGCAAATTATCTTAAAAACTATTCTCCAATGCCTGGTGTATTTGTAAATGGAAAAATGGAAGATATTCAGTTTGATAAAATTCAATTAACGAATCAAGCCATAATCGCTTTTATAAAAATAAACGGAACGGTAAATGTTTCTGTTGACGGATTGAAATAAATAAGTCGAAAGTTTAAAAGCCGTAAAGTCAAAAGAACTTATATCAATCAAAACAACATATTATTCATTTTATCTAATTTTAAAATACAATAATATATTGTGATTATTACTTAAAAAGAAAAAAGCAGAATAATTATTCTGCTTTTTTCTTTTTTGATTGGTACATTCTATAAATCAGATATCCAATTATAGCAACAAGCAAATACGGAATCACCATTAGATAAACGATTCCATTATTTACGGCTTCTGCTTTTTTTACATTCGAATCTCCGGCAAGTGCCGCACGACACATTGCACATTGCGCGTTTGCTGCAACAGAAAAGAAAATAGAAAATAGAATATAGATATATTTAGCAGAAGAAGCTCTTTCTCTATTATTCTCTACGTTTTCCAATCTATTTTCTTTATTCTCTATTTTATACTCTTTATTCTTCATTCTATTTCCCATCTTAAGCATAATAAGGAGCAATCATTAAGTAAACTACAACACCAGTTACCGCAACGTATAACCAAAGCGGAAAAGTTATTTTAGCTATTTTTTTATGTCTATCAAATCGTTCTGAAATCGCTCTCACATAAGAGATTAATACCAGCGGAATAATCACGATAGACAATAAAATATGGGTTATTAAAATCAGGAAATAAACATAACGCAATGAACCAATTTTAGCAGTTTCAGCTAAATCAAGAATTCCATCGTGATTTAAATCTCCAAACTTAGTTGAATCAGCCGTCATATGATACGCAACATACATGGCTAAAAATGCAAGCGATAATGCTATTGCAAAAGTCATTAAACGCTCATGTAATTTACGTTTTCCGTTTTTAATAGCAATTACAGCCCAAACTAATACAATTGCCGTTATACCATTTGTAGTGGCATAAATTGGAGGCAAAAATGAAAGCGGTTCTACATTGATTCCAAAATCTTTTAATTTTACCGCGAATAATATTGCAACCAAAGTTGGTATTACAATTGAAACGGCAATAATAAGCTTGCTATACTTTTTTTCTAATGAATGATCTTCCATTTTTATTCTTCTAATAATATTTTAATATCCTCCTGAATTTCTCTTACTCCTTTTTTATCAAGTCCGTCATAGTATAAAATTGGATTTCCGAAATCATCTTTTCTACAACGAATATTTCCGTCTTTATCAATTAAAGCAAACAAACCTGAATGTTCAAATCCTCCGTTTACTTTAGAATTTTCGCCAGCATAAAGATTAAATCCTTTGTTAGACAAATCCATAATCGTTGCTCTGTCTCCCGTAAGGAAATTCCAATTTGAAGATTTTGCTCCCAAAAGCTTAGCATGATCTTTTAAAACTTGCGGAGTATCATGAACCGGATCTATAGTTATAGAAACAATTCCGAAATTAGGATTCCCAAAAAAGGTTTTCTCAATTTCTAACATGCTCAAATTCATCTTTGGACAAATTGACGGGCAAGTTGTGAAGAAAAATTCCAAAACATATACTTTTCCTTTGTACGTTGCATTTGAAACTTTAGCATTATCCTGATTTGTTAATTCAAATTTAGGAGCCGGACCAATTGTTAGTAATTTACTATCTGATTTCGAAGATTTCAAACCTACATTATCTAAACGGTTTCCTTTTACCACTTCTCCATTTTTTATTCTGTCCACGATTTTTGGCACAGCATAAATTCCGAAGATTAAAACAATAAACGAAATTCCGATATATGATTTATTTTTAAACATGATATAAAGATTAAAGTTCTTTTGTTGCGTTGTGATTCTTTTTAAGCGCTGCGCGATATTCATATAGAATGATTTTAAAATCATCTAACATTTCGTTGCTTAAATCAGAAGGATGAAAAGTATTATACCCTTCTTTGTATTCGTCTTTATCTTTTCTTCCTCTTAAATTTCGCTCTTTATCTACGATATAAACATTTGAAGTTCCAAGATTCGAATCTAGCTTACCTTTTAAATGTAATTGATCATAATAAGCTTTAATTTCATCGGGTGAAGCAAAAATAAAATGCCATCCGGATACATCTGTAAAAGCGCCTAATGATTCTTCAATTTTTTGGGCATCTTTTTCTGTTCCTAATGGACAAACTACCACAAATTGCAAATCTTTGAATCCATTATAACGTTGGTAAATTTTTTCGTTTAAGTTGAAAAAATTCCCTCTGTTTTTTAAAATTTCAGAACCGGAGAAACCAAGAATCGTAATCTTATTATTTAAAGTGACTTTTTCTCCTTTCAGAGATTTCCAATCGCCAAAGTCGGCAATTTTAGGAGTGATTGTGGGAAGTTTAGTAAAACTATTTACACCAGAAGCAAAAAACAAATAAGCTACAATTGGCAAAACAAAAAGTACAAATAGAACTATATTTTTTTTCATTGTATTAACGGAAGTTATTGAGGTACAAAAATAAAAAAAGCTCCGTTAAACGGAGCTTCTTTTCGAATTAATATCATGTTAAAAATTCCATTTAATAGTAGAATCTTTAAAAACCCCATAAATATAATGTCCTTCTGTCAAAAGAATAAACAATAAATATAAAACTAGGAAAATAACTGGTGAAACAACTGACCATCTAAGGCTGCTTTTTTCACCTTCCATGTGCATAAATGCCCATACTATATAATATGCTTTGAATATTGTAAGGATATAAAATATCCAGTTCAATAAATTCAAACCTACAAAATGATTAAACTCTAATACTCCCGGTTTAATAATACCAAGAATAACTTCTACTGTAGTTACTGCAGATAATAATGCAAAAACAAACCAGATTCTCTTTGTATTTGATACGTGTTCGTGTGACATAATGATAAAAATCTAAAATTAAACTAAGTAGAAAACTGTAAATACAAATACCCAAACTAAATCGACAAAGTGCCAGTATAAACCAACTTTCTCTACCATTTCATAGCTTCTTCTTTTCTCGTAAGTTCCTAACAATACATTAAAGAAAATAATGATGTTAATGATTACTCCAGAAAATACGTGGAATCCGTGGAATCCTGTAATGAAGAAGAAGAAATCAGCAAATAATTTACTTCCGTATTCATTTCTAGTTAAGTTTGCTCCTTCTACTACATATTTTGCAGTACTTAAGCGAGTCTCAGACTCTGCTCTTGTCAATACTGTTTTTTTCTTTTTATCAGTAAGTTGTTCTGTTCTGATCAATAAATCAGGATGCGCTTTAAAACCTGCCTGAATTTCAGCAACTGAATATGTAGGTACTGTTTCAGCACTTTCCATAAACCATTTACCTTTTGCTCTTGTAAGCTCTTCTGGTTGTGCTGGTAATTTTACCGCAAACTCTTCAAGAGCTACTCTTTTACCGTCTTTATCAACAAACTGCAATAAACTTCCTCCTACTGTTTCTACTGCTCCGTATTCACCTTTAATGAAGTTTTTCCATTCCCAAGCTTGAGAACCAACGAAAATTAAACCTCCAATAATAGTTAAGAACATGTAGATTGCAACTTTTGTTTTTTTCAATTGGTGACCTGCGTCAACAGCCAAAACCATTGTTACAGATGAGAAAATTAAAATAAAAGTCATTAAGGCTACATAATACATTGGAGCCGAAACACCATGCATAAATGGGAAGTGAGTAAACACTTCGTCAGCCAAAGGCCAAGTTTCAATAAATTTAAATCTAGAAAAACCATAAGCAGCAAGGAATCCAGAGAATGTTAAGGCATCCGATACGATAAAAAACCACATCATCATTTTACCATAACTTGCTCCTAATGGCTGGATATCTCCGCCTCCCCAAGTTTTTTCGTCGTTATTTGCAGTAGTAACTGTCGCTTCCATAAAAGATATTCGTTAAAAAGTTCCCAAATTTACGTTTTTTTCTTATTTAAAGAAATATAAAAATAAAAATAAATATACCCATAATAAATCCAAAAAGTGCCAATACATCGCACCTAGTTCTATACCAAGAGTTTGAGTCGAATTGTATTTTTGTTTAAAATGATTATAAATTATAATTAAAAGTGAAATTAGCCCTCCAGCCAAGTGTAATAAGTGTGTAACCGTTACTACATAAAGAAAAGTTGTAGTAATTGAACTACCTTCTCCTGTGAAATAATACCCGCTTTTTACGATTTGTCCAAAACCTACAAATTGCAAAACCACAAATAAAATCCCTAAAGCCAATGTTCCTAAAAGCAACGCTGTAGTTGCGCTTCTGTTATCTTTTTGAATTGCTTTTTTAGCCAGATAAAAAGTAACACTACATCCTATAATTACTGCTGTGCTGTAAAAAAACGCTGTTGGTAATTCAAAATTCTTCAACCAGTCAGCTCTTGATTTACTTACTACAAACGCACTTGTAAGTCCGGCAAACATCATTGTCATACTTACCATTGCGAATAACAAAATCAGTTTTGCCGATTTTGCGCTCCTTACTTGTTCCTCGCCTTTTGTCATTGTCATTTCCATAACTATCTTAAAAATTTATCTACTATATATATTATTTGCAATAATGAGATATACGAAACACTTACCAACATCAATGTTCTTGCTGCTTTTGCGGTTCTTAATTGATACAACCGAACTGCATAAAACAACATCCACAATCCTAACAAAAACACTAAAATCGCAGCTATTGGCGTAATAAACAATTGTCCTGTATATCCTAAAACCGGCAATAATGACGCTATGATAAGCCAAACTGTATATAATATAATCTGTAAAGCAGTTCCTTTGTCTTTTTTTCCTGTTGGAAGCATAAAAATCCCAGCTTTCTCGTAATCTTCATATAAAAACCATCCAATTGCCCAAAAATGAGGGAATTGCCAGAAAAACTGAATCAAAAACAAGGTTCCGGCTTCAATACCAAATTCTCCTGTTGCAGCAACCCAGCCTAACATAAACGGAATTGCACCCGGGAAAGCACCAACAAAAACTGATAACGAAGTTACTGTTTTTAAAGGTGTATAAATACTTGTATATAAAAATATTGAAATTGCAGCAAACATTGCCGACTTCGCGTTGATTGTATACAATAAAGTTATTCCAATTATTGTAAGCAAACTTGCTACAAACAAAGCCACTTTTGGTGACATACGCCCAGAAGGAACCGGACGATTTTTAGTACGATCCATTAAAGAATCTATATCTCTTTCGATTACCTGATTAAAAGCATTAGATGCTCCAACCATGCAATAACCGCCAATCATCAAAACAATCAAGACACTCCATTTAAAAGGATGTGCATCATTAACTCCTAACAAATATCCGGCAATAGAAGAAAACAACACACTAATAGCCAAACCAGCCTTTGTTATCTCTTTGAAATCGTTAAATATTGATTTTATTGAAAATGTATTTTTAGTAGCGTTCAATACGGTAATTGTTTGTATGTTTTTTTTGAGTGGTGCAAATGTACAAATTAGATTGTAGAATTCTGACCTATAAAATTAGATTTTTTTCAATAAAACCTTTACAAAATAAGGACTTGCTTATCTTTAACACAATTATTTCGAAAAATCTTATTAAAAATACTAGTAATCAAAATACCAATTAAAGACATCAGTACGTAATCCGATGCTAAACCAAGTCGTGTTTTGTTTAAAAGTAGTTGCGGTCTCTTGCGTTGGATCAAAATTTCTATAAATCAAACTTCCAAACAATTTCAGGTTTGTCATTGGATTAATCACATATCCCGCTTGCACATCTGCAATAAACACACTTGTTTTATTCCCTTGCCCCACTTTTACACCTTTATCATATGGACGATTTACATCATAACTTTTGTAAATATTACTTCCGTAATTAAAGCTATTTTGAGCAGTATCAAAATCCAAACCACGTGTTCCAGCTGTTATTTTTCCATCAGCATAGTAACGCCCTTTGTGGTAGCGTCCAATTACAACAAACTCTTCAAAATTACCTCCCCATTGATGCCCAATACTTTGATTATTATGACCGTAATTAGTAATAACTGCACTATGAGAATAAACATAAGGACGAACGTGATTGTACTCTAATTGCAACAACAAATCTTTTACTTTAAACGCATTGAAGTATTTAGCACCTAATTGATAACCAAATTTATTCTTCCAGCTTTGCTCTCCTTTTGCCATATCTCCAACTGAAAATTCATCCAGCAAGAATTGCCCATACAAATTAACATTATTGTTCCACTTGTATTTACCGGTGAATCCTAAAAGGGCATTACCACTTTTAGAAGACGACGCAAATTCTACGGAACGATAAAAAATAATTGGATTTACAAAATTGACATCAAAACCTCTATTATTGGTATCTGTCCAAACTACAGATTCAAAAAAACCTAAATTCAATTTATTTGAAACATTCCAACTTAAATAATGATTCGCCATGAATTTTGTTGCATATGTTTTTTCTAATGTAACATCTGGTCGAACATCCTTAAGCCACATATAAGTGTTTGTATATTTTATCTTCCAGAAAGTCGTGTTGATTTTAAAATATGGATATGGACTTGCTCCATCACTTTCAAGCAAGGAACGATATCCATCACCAATAAAATTACGTCCATAACCTAACTGAAAATCAAAAAACTTACTTGGCGTATAAGTAATATTAGCTTCCGCTAAAGGAAAATCGTAAGCATCCGTTTTAAATCGTTTTGCAATTCCTACTCCGGGAATAATTGCCGGATTTCCTCCCGAAGGTTTTAAAGTTTCGGCATAATCATTATAATAACCCGCAAATCTTCCCTGACTTTCAAAAACCGTGGTTGTAAAGTTAATCTGTTTACCCAAACCTCCTCTAAAATTTAGCGCTCTGGTATTTACATACGTATAAGAAGCATCAAGATCTGAAGCTTTTCCCATTTGCAAATCAACAATAGGATTTAGCGATAACCAATAACCTTCACCTTGAATCTGAACTAAATTTTCATTCCACCATTTTCTACCTAACCAAGTCGAAACATTCTTTTGAAGTGATTCATTTACAGCTTTTAAATTATAATATTTCGAGACTTCGGCATAAGTATACGGCTTAGAAGCGGTATGATTATTACTTCCTACCTGATTCATCGCACCGTCAAATTGTGCATAATAACTATGAGAAAACGGAATATTCAAATGACTTTCGAATTCAGGATTATTGTATTTTTTATATACAATACTATCCAATTCTGTCATTGGTTTTTCGACAGGTTTTAGAATTTGGGCTGCAGCCAAAGCTTCATCAGCGATTTGAGCTGAACTTTTTAATGGTATATCAATCGAGATTGTATATTTTGAATACGTTGGTTTTCCATTGTAAGTTGAAGGTTTTATTTTAGGAAATTTACTAAAAACACGTTTTGCTTCTTCAGATAATTCTTCATTGGCGGCATTTACATAAATCACTTTGAACTCACCATTAACATCAACTTCAAAAAGAACTTTTACTTCTCCTTTATAATTATTTTGTTTTGATTTTTCAGGAACTTCAAAATTCTGAAACACAAAATCCTGAACTTCTTTGTAAAAACAATTCTCTAATTTCTTCGCTTCTAAATTTTCACAATTTGGAAAGACAGGAAATTGCTCTGAAGTAAAGCCCGGTTTTATAGAAGCATTATTATTTTCCTGAGAAAAAGCAAATAAGACAGATAATGTAAAAATAAAAGATAAAGAAATCTTATTCACGTAATTTTTGGTTTTCATTTAATATTGATTTGTGGTATTTTCTCCGTTTGCAATTGTTTTTGCAGCCGAAGTTCCGATACGTTTAACACCTAAACGAATCATTTCTATTGCTTCATCATACGACCTTACTCCTCCGGCAGCTTTTACCTGTAAAGGCGATGCATTTTCTAACATCATTATAATCGTTGGAATGGTCGCTCCGTTTGGCGCATTATCTTCAGTTTTAAAAAAACCTGTTGATGACTTTACAAAAACAGAAGCATAATTCTCTTCTTTAAAGTTTGACATCACAACATTTTTTATCAATGCCGAGAGCTGAATAATTTCTTTATCCGTTAAGGCAGCAACTTCAATAATCCATTTTACTGTTTTATTATTTGCTAAACCTATCTGAGTTCCAAATAAGATTTCTTCTTTTAATAAAGTAATTTCACCTCGTTTGAAGGCTTCATAATTACAAACAAAATCTAAATCGTCTGCTCCATTTTCGATTGCTTCATTTGCTTCTTTGATCTTCGATTCAATACTTGATGTACCTTCTGGAAAATCAATAACGGTACCAATTAGCAAAGTCGAGTTGGCTTTCAAAATCATTTCTTTGGCCAAAGTCACATATTCCGGACGAATCATAATTAACTTAAATCCTTCCAGAATTGCTTCACTAATTACATTCTTTACTACACCCTCATTTTCGGCTTCTGTAAGTCCGGCTTGAGAGGCAGTTTTTAAATAAGTCGAATCCAAATATTGCTTGACATTCATGATTTTGAAATTATTTTGAATCGGGACAAAAATACATTTTAAATTCAAAAAAAACTCCTTGTAATGCCTGATTTTTAGACAATAAAAAACCCACCGAAGTGGGTAGTTATATTCTTATATTTTATCTAATTGCTTCTTGAAGGCTATCGCGGTAAAAACCGCTATAGTTGCACCAAGTGCATTTGCTAAAACATCTGTTACATCTGATGCTCGTGTAATTGTCAGGACACTTTGTAAAATCTCGATAGTAATTCCAAAAAAAACAGAAAATATAAACGAAATCAAATATGCTTTATAATCATCCGCTTCTCTTCCTTTAAGCTCTTTCTTAAAGAATACAATCCAGGAAATTGTAAATCCAAAATGAAAACAAAAATGCACAATTTTATCAATGCTCGGAAAATTTACTACAGGAATCTTACTGGAATCAACAAGACAGAAATAAGCAATAATTCCCGAACAAATAATTGCCCAGATTAATAGTAACTGTTTAGGCACCGATCAATTGTGTGTAAGCCTCAGCAGATAATAAACCTTCTACTTCTGATGCATCAGCAATTTTTATTTTAATCATCCATCCATCTCCATAAGGATCAGAATTTACAGTTTCAGGAGCACTTTCCAAGCTTTCATTAAAAGCAATAATTTCTCCTGTTAAAGGTAAAAACAAATCAGAAACAGTTTTAACCGCCTCAACTGTTCCAAAAACCTCATCTTTATCAAGTGTCTGATCTAAAGTTTCTACTTCAACATACACGATATCTCCTAACTCTTTTTGTGCAAAATGAGTAATTCCTACAGTTGCAACATCTCCTTCGATGCTAACCCATTCGTGATCTTTTGTGTACTTTAAATTTGCTGGTATGCTCATAATTGTGTTGTTTGAAAATTGATAATTTAGTAATTCAGTCACAAATGTAATAATCTTCTAAGAAATCTAGTTTAGAAACTAAAAATTAATTTCCGAAATTATACCTAAGCGTAAATCCTGATCTAATATTCGTTAATGGAAATGATGTTGAAATTACTGCTTTTGAGAACGAGTGATCGTAATAAAATATTGCCGTTAGGTTTTTACTAAACGCATAATCTGCTGTCATTTTTAGCGACCAGATGTTCTGTCCAGCTGCCAATTGATTATTGTCATAATCTAAATAACGAACCAATGTTTGATTATTTCTAAAAGAAAAATCGGCTTTTATATTGATGTCACTTTTAATAATTCCTGTTGGACTGTCTGCTAATCTTGAGGAGAAAATAACATCTTTAAAACGATATCCCATTCCTACAACATACTCCATTCCTCTAACTTCTGTCAACAAATTATTATCAAAACTCATCGACAATGCTCTGTCTTTCTTGATTTCAGTAAGGATACGCAATGAACTCTTCAACTCAAAATCAACACGAATAAGCGGACTAAACTGCTCTACCAAATTGACATTTGACATGATCGTCTTATTGAAAAAATTGGTATTAACATCCTGTCCATTCGGATTTTCTGAATAATCAAAATTAGATCTGAACTGATTTATTGTATATGACGCTCTGTAATTATTTTGCAATGAGAATCGCTTGAATTTATCTTTGAAAAACTTATAACGCATTAAACCGTTGTATTTAATACTCCAGTTTGGGATTGGAAAATCTCTAAAAATTCCGGTTGAAACATTCGATGCATTACTTCCGGTATAAGCCGCAAGGAAAGATGGCAACAATACTGCCTGATTACTTTTGCCATAACCAATAGGATATCCTTGATTTGACGCATAAATTTCTCTTTGTTTTTTAAACGGATCTTCCTGCGTTGGATCTACCGGTGGCGGCGGAACATCAGCTACATCATATCTTGGTATTGGAGCTGATCCATAACGTTCTTCTGCAAGACGATTTGCAATTATCAAACGATTGTTTCTAAAATCATCAAATGCCGCAGATTGTGTTTCATCACTTTTAGAAAAAGCAGTTTTTATTAACACTGTCGAAATCGAAAACATTCCATAAGTATATGGAGATAATGGCAAATATTCTCTACTAACCGGATCAACACTATATTGTTCTGACGTGTTTTGAGAATAAGCACGATCCATTGCCAAGTCAATTTTTAAATCTGGCAGTAAATCAATATTTGCAGTTATTTTTAAAAGCTTATTTGTTACCTGTGTAAAGTTTTGATTAAAATCCTGATAATCTGTCAACCATCCATTTTTAGCAGCTTCATATCGCACATCATCCTGACTTCCAAAAACAAACCCAAGTGTTGGTCTTGAAGTTCCAAAGAATCCTACACTTGGTGTATACCCAGGAAGAACAGTTCCGCTATTTTTAGTATAATTTACCTGAATGTTTTTCACACTAGTTAATATTCCTATCAAGCCATCATAAAAAGGGCTATTACTTACTACCGGTTTTGCCGTATTAACAATTTTTTCTCCAGGTTTTGGTGGTGCAGCAGCCTTAGGTTTTGCTCCAGCCTTCGAAGATTTTGCTCCAGGCGTTAATCCTAAATATTTATACAACATATTCATGTTAAATGTTGTAGTCAATGTATTTGAATTTGCGTTCTGGATTGTATTCCCCAAATTATAATTTGTTATTGATCCATCCGGATTTTCTATCGGAAGATCAGCAAACGCTGAAGAAGAACGTTGCCAGTTATAATCAGCCGTATACGAATAACTTGCTTTTACAAAACTAAAAACAGGGATTTTATTAATAGGAATTTCGTAATTCAACACTAATTGTTGTATGTGTGAATTTGGTGTTCCAATATCCAAGTAATCATCCCAAATATTAAAATCTTGCTTAGGCGTATTATCGTCATTCAAGAAATTTTTAACAATATTATTTGATGCAGCAGTATAATTTAATTTCAATGATTTTGTCAAATTATATCCAAAACCATATTGATAATTAAATGCAAAATTCCTTCTGAAAAGTGGTGAAACCGGAATCCCTTGTGTTTCAACATCTCTAAACTGTTGACGATTGCTTTGTCTTAAAATATTGGTATTAAAGGTAATATTGGATGGTAAGTAATTAAAATTAAAGTCACTTAAAATCTTCCAATATTCACTTGTTTTCATGAATTTGGTTGTCTTAAAAGGAACTACTTCTTTTGGCTGAAAAGTATAAGCATAATTTACCGCCGTATTCGATTGTTGATCCTGATAGGTTTCTACTTCATAATCATGGCGATTAACCTCATTATATGATTGTGAAAATGTTAAATTCTCAACATCATAAATATGCGGTTTTTGTTCCGGAGCTCTGTCCTTTTTTACTCCAATAAAATTAATACTTCTTCGTTTTGTATAATCAACAGCACGAGTTCTGATATTGTCTTTTTCAGCCTGATCGGTAGTTTCTCTAATCAACTGATCTAGTTTTATATCCTGATTAAAAGGATCATACTCAGGGGTAATTACCTCTTCTCCAATCGCATAATTAAATGGAAGATTGATTCCCCATTTATGCGGCAATAGCTGACCCAGATTTAAATTAGTAACAATATTATATTGCTGAATATCTTCACGACTTCTTTCGTTTGCTCCTTGTTCAAGAGATCCGAAACCAATTGTACTCTTTTTACCCGTTGCCGAAACTGTGGCGAAATCAGCCATATTGGTATCAATATTTAATATTGCTGCCATACCGCCTTTATTCTCTAAATCGGCAAGACGAAGCTCATTAAACCAAACTTCTCCTTTAATATCTTTATGATCTACTCTACTTTTTACTCCGACCATTAAGTTTCGAACTAAACCAAAGTTAGGATTTCCTTTTATACCTAATACCAATCTACTGTCTCCATCGCCGCCTGGAGAATCAGGATCATTATCCGGATAATAAATACCATTAATATCTCGCTTAGGAGAAGCAGGATCAAGGCTCATCGCTTTAATCTTCATACTTGTCAGCAACTCCAATGCCAGATCGATATTATTTTCTTCCATCCAAACCTGATCAGGACTTATTGTACATGACCCTCCTGTTCTGGTTACTTTTAATGGAATCTCAACTTGATAGAAGTTTTGTGTAAAGTCATTTCCAAAACGAATAAACCCTACCATTTCATCATCTTGTAACGTAGCTTCACTTGGTAATGATTCAGCGTGCAAGAACATTTTAAGTTTTTTGTATTGACGCATATCTACGCTTACATTTTTAAAAACTGCTCTGGAATCCATCGGTTGTAAACCTGACCCGCCAACTCTTAATGCTAACGCTTGCTCGTTTTGATTGATTATCGTATTGTTATTATACAATTGTTCTCTTTGAACTCCTGGTGGAATCACATAATTCACAGGACATTTTGTACTGTTTTCCTGAATATTTACTGCCGAAACATCAAATTCAGTTCCATCATTAGTCGGGTCTGTATCATTTGCGTCTAAAGTTCCTGTGTATCTTCTCCACTCTCCACGAACTAAATCTAAAGCTCCAAAACGCATTGTCATCTGATTGCTAAAACCAGTCATAAACATACGCATAAAACGAATAGATCTAAAATCGGTGATATTACCAATGGTCTTTTGAGGCTGAGAAACAGGAATCTTAAACTGAATCCATCTTGCATTTGTTGTTCCACCGTTTGGCAACTCAATATTAGATACATCACGAATATCTGTAATATAGTTCTGTCCAACCTGCATTCCTGGTTTAATATCAATACTATATTCGTAATAAGCATTTATAGTACTCATCGTATTATCACGATTAATATCTTCAACATCCGGTAATGTTGTTGATCCACGATTAGGATCATCTATACTTACGGCAGAGTTATTTTCTACTCCATTATATTTTTTATAACGATCAAGAACTCCACCTGTTGTATTTAAGTAATAAGTATAATTATCCGCAGCAGGATCTTCATCTCCCGCATAATTTGTATAAACTGAACCTTCTCTAGCATCCGGTAAACCATCTAAACCAACATCCTGATTTCTACGATTATCCGGATTTGTATCAAAGGCATAAATCAAAGATTGTGATGCTGGAACATCTCCCCAAATTGGCTGTGGATTTACCATTATCTGACCTGGTCCTAATCCATTTTCATATTGTTTTCTTCCATCTTTTAAAACATCTTCAGAAACCTCTCCTAAATTGAAATATATTTTTCCAGTATTATTTGTTTGTGCTTCTCCGTTTCCAACATAAGGATCCAGAACCCAAAACTGAATATACTCAACATTCCCCTGTTCAAAATTTGTAGAATTCAGAGCACGCATAATTCCACCAAAATTCGAAGATGCCGGATCTGTACTAAAATTTGGATTGTTATTATACGGACCTCTGTCTGATGGATAATAACTTAAATCAAGTGTATTAATAACCTGAATTTGTCCCTGAGCAATATCTGTATTTGGATATAATTCACGGCTGTAAATTCTTCTTGTTGTGTTCAATGATAAATCATCGTTTGAAATACCTGATGGTTTTGAGGTATAAAATATTGGATCAATGGTATACCAAGCCAGTTTTGCTCTTTTATAACCATATCTTAAATCATCAAAATTTGCATTAAAAGTAGGATCTCCTGCCGTGTTAATAAATGGCGTAGAAGCTAAACTCCATGCATAAGCTGATCGCATATCTATCGTAGACTGTGAGCCTTCAAAATCATCCACATATATAGTTGCTTCTCCTTCAAAATCACTTGCTTTTGGAGCATCCGGTCTTAAGAAAGCAACCTCACCACGAATCGAAAGATTAGAAGGAACATCTGTATCAATATTTGGTAATTTATTTACTAATCTGGTAAAGAATGGAACTTCTGTTGAATAGGTTCCGTTAAAACCAAAAATAGTATTATTTACAGATTCCTGTCCATAACTCGATTTTTGAGTAAATGGTCTTTCGGTCATTTTTAAAAAGGTTCCGCCAACAATAAAATTATCCGAAATTTTATGTTCGATATTGAATCCCATAAATCTTCTGGTTTGCTGTCCAAAAATTGAATTGTTTTCCAGCGAAACCTCAATTGGTGTATTTGAAGCCTGAAGTGAAGGGTCTAAAATTTGTACTCGCCCTAATTGATAATCCACACTGTAATCAATTCCTTCCACTAATCTTCTCCCGGCAGCCATTACCACAACTGAACCTTGTGGCACGTTAAATGCGCCAATTGGAATTCCGTTACTTCCTGATGATTTATATTTTCCTCTTAATAAGAATTTATTTTTGTCACTGTCCTGCAATGCTCCGGATTGTGTATTTCGATACATGTTGTTAAACACATATTTTTTTTGATTCGGATTGTATGTAGAAGGATCGTTGTAGTTTTCTCCTGAACCTGTATTTAATTTATCAAACAAAAGTTTTCCAAAAGGCTCTTTGGTTGTAAAAATAATTCGACCATTTTGAACGTCTACCGTTATACCCGGAAGATAATCAAAGAAACCATCTCCTCCGGTTTGTGGATCGTTATTATAGTTTAATCTATCCAGATTAAAAACATTTAATAATGGCGTTTGGTCAACCTTATTATCCGGTGCAGGATTTGGAGGAAAAGTACTTCCCTGAACTGGTGTAATATAATTTATTGGTGAAGGATCTGTATAAAGAATGTTTAATCTAAAATCATCTTGCTTAATTTGATACGCCTGAGGAATTTGATAAACGTTTTTCATCATCAAATTCCAAACTGGATTCTGTACGTTTGTCAAACTACTTTTCAGCATTTTCAAGATTAAACTTTGTGTAATAATAGCCTGATTTGAAGGGGTGTTTCCTGTAACAATTGTCCCATCAACTCCATCACTACCAAATTCTCCAACCTGATAAACTTTACCACCAATGGTATACTCGTAGGCTACAGCCAAGATCTCATCATTTGCCAAACGTTGCTGCAAAGAGATATATCCTAACTGTGCATTAAATGTAAACTCGTTCGCATTTAATTTTCTGGCATTTTCTAATATCGAATAATCTGTACCTTCACTTACGTTTGCACTATTAAATCCTGATTTTGCCGTTACAATTTCTCTAATATTTGAATTTAAAAACGAACCTGATTGTCCAATAGCTGCAGGATCATATTTATTATTATCATTTTCTGCAGGAGAATCAACAGGATTACTAAAGAAACCTGTTGTTGGTGATACAACTACAACCTGATTATCCGGAATACCGGTTGCCTGTGCCTCTCCTAAATCCTGAAGTGCAATAACGTTACGCAAGTTATTACTTGTAGTACTTACACGGTTTTGTTTGTTGGTTACCCAAACTTCAATTCTCGTTACCTGTACACGGCTATCAATAAAAGGATACCCTTTTAAAGAAGCGTCATATTTGTTTCTAAAGTATTGTGATAAGAAAAAGTGCCTGTCGTTATCGTAGTCTAAAGCATACAAATCAAAATTTTGAACTGTACCACCACCTTCTGCAACTATACTCTTTGTTTGTGACTTCTGTTCTGAGAAAACTCCCGTGATTGTTGTCTTACCAAATTGCAGCTGAGTTTTAACCCCAAATAAACTTTGAGCCCCACGTATAAGCGTACTGTTCAAAGGCATACTAACGTTACCAACCTCTACTTTTTGAATAATATCATCTTCTGAAGGTGAATAAGCCAGTTTAAATAAGTTTTGAAATGCAAATGTAGACTGAGTATCATAATTAGCATTTACATCTAATCTGGTTCCTACTTTACCCATTAAGCTCATGCTGATTCTCTGATCAAAATCAAAGGTTAAGCTTGACCTGTTTCTAGGTGAGAATGAAGGATTATCTTGCTTGGTATATCGAATACCCAAATCCATTTCGACTGATCCTGTTGGCTTTACATCAATTGTATTACTTCCAAAAACGCTTTCAAAAAGACTTGAGTTAATGTAATATCTTGGTAATAAATTCTTTTTATTGGCTTCACTACCTGCTTTTTTACCATCGATAGCATCTGATTTCTTTTTGAAATAATCTCTTCTGGATTCTTTCAAAACTAAATCTTCGTATTCTTTTGGCGTTAAAACAATTGGGTAATTTATAGAGAAACCATCAACTGAACTTGTGTAAATATAACGATCTGTAATAGGATCGTATCTGTAAGCAGAAAGTATGCTTGGTGGATCTTCAATCTCAACCTTTCCTACTGAAAATTGAGTCTTGGTTGTATCTTTGACCGCCGGATTTACTTGCGCACGCAAAACATTACCGCAAAATAAAACCAGCAAAAAAATACAAATTTTACGCATACAATTCTTTTATTTAAAATGAGTTTATAAGCTTTTTAAAGCTTTTTTGATGATTGATTCTACAGTAGCTTCCGGATCTTCTTTGACGATCTTTTCGACTACTTTTTCAGAAGTTTTTCGAACAAAACCTAAAACTTCCAAAGCAGATAACGCTTCATCTCTATTTGTATTGTTTTGTACTACAGAAACTTCATCTAAATCGTACAACTTTAACACTTTTTCTTTTAAATCAAGAATAACTCTTTGTGCTGTTTTGTTCCCAATTCCCTTAATTGACTGTATAACAACTACATCGCCAGAGGCAATAGCATTTATAATTTGTCTGGGTTCTATTGAAGACAACATTGTTCTGGCAATATTTGCTCCAATGCCGGAAACAGATAACAACATTCTAAAGATTTCTCGTTCTGATTTTTCTGCAAAACCAAATAAAGTATGCGCATCTTCTTTAATTTGAAGATGCGTATACAATTTTATATTCTCTGCATTAGGAATTAATGAGAAGGTGTGTAAAGAGATATGTACTTGATATCCAACACCTCCACAATCAATCACTACATCTGTAGGGTTTTTCTCAACTAATTTACCTTGCAAGTGTGCTATCATAGTATAATTTATTAGGGTCAAATATAATAAAAATGCACTAAAAATACGACAATATTACATCGACCCTTATAATTTCTACTATTTAGCTAATTTATTTTTTTTATTCTCTTTTTCCTGAGCATCAATAACTGCAATTGCAGCCATATTAACCATTTCTTCAACGCTTGCTCCTAATTGAAAAATGTGAACCGGTTTACCCATTCCCATCATAATTGGACCAATTGAATTTACTTTATATAATTCTTTTAATAATTTATAAGTAATATTAGCCGACTCTAAGTTAGGGAAAATCAATGTATTTACTTTCTTTCCTGCTAATTTTGAGAACGGAAATTTCTCTGCAAGCATTTCCTGATTCAAAGCAAAATCTGCCTGAATCTCTCCGTCAACGATCATATCAGGATGATTTTTATGCAAATAAGCTACAGCTTCTCTTACTTTTGAAGCACTTTGGCTTGTTGAAGATCCAAAATTTGAATAAGAAACCATTGCAATAACTGGTTCAACACCAAACATTTTTGCTGTTTTTGCAGTCATAATTGCAATATTAATCAAATCTTCGGCAGAAGGATTGATGTTGATTGCTGTATCAGACAAGAACATTGGCCCGCGAGAAGTCAACATCATATTTGCTGTTGCTACAAGTGATGCTCCAGGTGCTTTTTCAATCAATTGCAACATTGGTTTTACAACTGTTGGGTAACTTCTTGTATGACCTGTAACTAATGCATCTGCTTCGCCTTCATTGACCATCATTGCAGCAAAATAGTTTCTTTCGCGCATGTATTTCTGAGCATCAAGCAGCGAAACACCTCTTCTCTCTCTTGTTTCCCAATATGAATTTGCAAATCTGTTACGTCTTGCTTCTTCTTCATTTGTTTTAGGATCGATGATTTCAAGTTCAGCATCAAAACCTAATTCAGCTTTAAGCTCTAAAATCGCTTCTTTATTTCCTAATAAAATTGGATGTCCAATTCCGTCTTCGTGAACAATTTGTGCTGCTTTTAATACATTTAATTGATCTGCCTCAGCAAATACAATTCTTTTAGGATCCATTTTAGCACGGTTTGTCATCAAACGAACCATTTTATTATCATTCCCCATACGTTCACGAAGGTGATCTTCATAAGCTGCCCAATCTGTAATAGGATTTTTTGCAACACCAGATTCCATTGCTGCTTTTGCAACTGCCGGAGCAACTACAGTAATCAATCTTGGATCAAATGGCTTAGGAATAATATAATCGTTACCAAAACCTAGTTTTGTTGCGCCATATGCCACGTTTACTTGTTCCGGAACTGGTTCTTTAGCCAAAATAGCCAATGCTTTTACAGCAGCCATTTTCATAGCTTCATTAATTTTAGTAGCTCTAACATCCAGAGCTCCTCTAAAAATATATGGAAAACCTAAAACATTATTTACCTGATTAGGAAAGTCTGAACGTCCCGTAGCCATAATAACATCTTTACGAGTTTCTGTAGCTAGATTATAATCGATTTCCGGATTTGGATTTGCCATTGCAAAAACAATTGGATTCTCTTTCATTGTCAACAACATTTCAGCCGATAAAATACCTCCTGAAGACAATCCGATGAAAACGTCTGCTCCTTTTACTGCTTCTGCTAATTCAATTTTAGCGCCATCAACAGCATATTTCAATTGTAATTCTGATAGTGAAGGATTGTCTTTTGTTAAAAGTCCTTTACTATTAAACATTTTGATATTCTCAACCTTAACTCCTAACAAAACATACAAATCAGTACAAGCTATTGCAGCCGAACCTGCGCCAGAAACTACTACTTTTACATCTTCTGCTTTTTTTCCTGCTAATTCTAATGCGTTAATTAAAGCCGCAGAAGAAATAATTGCCGTTCCGTGCTGATCATCGTGCATTACCGGAATATCCAATTCTTCTACCAGTCTTCTTTCGATTTCAAAAGATTCCGGTGCTTTAATATCCTCAAGATTTATTCCTCCAAAAGTTGGAGCAATATTTTTAACAGTCTGGATAAATTCTTCGATATCTTTTGTTCCGATTTCTATATCAAAAACATCAATATCAGAAAAGATTTTAAACAATAAACCTTTTCCTTCCATAACTGGTTTAGAAGCTTCCGGACCAATGTCTCCAAGTCCTAAAACCGCTGTACCGTTTGAGATAACGGCAACTAAATTTCCTTTTGCTGTGTATTTATAAACGTCGTCTACGTTTGCTGCAATTTCTAAACATGGCTCAGCAACACCCGGCGAATAAGCCAAAGATAAATCTCTTTGGGTTGCATATTTTTTTGTTGGAACTACCTGAATTTTTCCTGGAGTTGGTTCTGAATGGTACAGTAACGCTTCTCTTCTTTTACTCTCTTTGTTCATTATTTTTAGCTTTTATTCTAGCTTACAAAGATATAAGTCTTGGTTTAAAATGGCGTCTTTTTATGTTTTTCTTTTCTTAAAATAACGTTTTCGCAACGCCAAAAAAAATAGTCCACGATAATTTGGACTATTTTATAAAGTATATTTTTATGTTTTATATTACTGCGAAATATATGAATTTAAATGATTTATAGTATCTTTTTGAATTTCTATAATCGCTTTTACAACGTCACTGATCGAAATTATTCCTACCACAATTCCATCTTCCAAAACTGGTAAATGTCTAATCCTTTTCGTACTCATCAACTCCATACAGTCTTCGATATTATTAGAAAGATTTACTGAAAAAACAGTGCTTTCCATAATTTCATGTACAAAGGTTTCTTTTGATGACTTGTCTTTCAAAACAATTTTTCGGGCATAATCCCTTTCAGACAATATTCCTTTTAAATCGGTTCCATCAATAACCAGAATTGCCCCTATGTTTTTTTCGCCCATTACTTTCAAAGCTTCATAAACTGTTGTTGTTGAAAGTACGGAATAAACATTTTTCCCTTTTGCGTTTAGTATTTGATTTACAGTCATATCTGAAAAATTTTAAGTTCTATAAAGTTAAAAAAAAATGAATATAAAAAACAACGAAAACGATTTTTTAAAACTTAATCAACTCATTTTAAACATAATAAGTTAAATTTTAATCTAAAGAAATTTTACTTTAAAAAAATGAATGAATTTTAAGACTTTTTTGCGAAAAACGCAGGGTTTTGAATGGTTTTGAATTTGGACAAAGATTTTGTCGAGATAATTAAACCCGACAGGTTTTAAAAACCTGTCGGGTTTTGGAACGATTGCTTTTCGATAACATGATTACGAAGATGGATTAAAATCCATCCCTACAATATGTTTCGTTCCTCCGGAACTTTTTACAGAATTATTCTATATTCTACGACAAACCCGACAGGTTTTTAAAACCTGTCGGGTTTAATAGCGATTTGCATTCATTACAATTTGTCATTTCGACGGAGGAGAAATCTCCACAAGTAACTCCGCAACAAGAATCCGATCTTTGTCGAGCTTCTCACGAAGATTTCTCCTCCGTCGAAATGACAAGATTGTGGTTATGATTGAGAAGAACGGATTAAAATCCATCCCTACAATATATTCCGTTAGGAATTAAATGTTGGTAGAAAAAAGAAATTACCATTCTATAGTATCCCGTAGGGATTACATAAAATCTAGAAAAGACAAAGAAAATCGCCAATCTTTGTCGATTAACGAGTGTGATTTCTCCTCCGTCGAAATGACAAGATTGTGGTATGATTATGATTTTGATTATAATTGACAAAGATGGATTAAAATCCGTCCCTACAATATATTCCGTTAGGAATTAAATGTTGGTAGAAAGAGGAAATCACGATTCCATAATATCCCTTAGGGATTACATAAAATTTAAAAAAGATATCAACCCGACATATATGTCGTTCTATTATTCTTTATTGTTTAATAGATTTGATTTTGAAAAAATGTAAGAAAATAATTAAATTAACATATTATAGTATGTTGAAAATAAAAATTATAAAACACAACTTGCATGAAATTAAAACAACTCTTTAAGAAGAATTAAAAAAGCTTAAATGCTAAACATTTTACAATCAAAAAACATCATTATGGAAACAATTGAAACTAAAAATTTAGAACGCCTAAAAAAGTTATCTGCGCTATATTTAAACACCTTAAAACCTTCTAATGACGAATCAGAAACTTATACTGTTCAAATTAAACTTTCAAATTATTCCGAGCTTGGTTGCGTTATTGCCGAAATCTTAAAATTATGTATTGTAGCACTTGATCACGATGCACATAAATCTTCCTATACTCTTAAAAACTCACCTATTAATGTAGCGCTCATTTTAGAAATGGTTTTAGAAATGTTTCCTACGAATGAATTTGATGTACTAGACGAAATTAACCAAATGTTTGTTAGACCGGACTAAAGTCCGGCCCTACAATATAAATCGAACCTCTGGTTCTTTTTTGAATATCCGTTTACAATTTCCCAAAAAAAAGACCTTTTCTAATCTTGAAAAGGTCTTTTTTATATTTATCAAATTACAGACTTACAATTATAAATTCGCTTCGTCTGTTTTGCTGATGTTCTTGTTCGGTACATTTTACACCATCGGCACATTTATTTACTAATTGTGTTTCTCCGTATCCTTTTGCTGTCAATCGGCTTGCGTCGATTCCTTTTTGTATCAACCAATTCTTCGTCGATTCAGCTCTTTTATCTGATAAAATCTGGTTACTTTCAGTTGATGAACGACTGTCTGTATGCGAACGAATATCTAATTTTATGGTTGGATATTGTTTTAGCATATCAACAATTTTCTGCAATTGAGGCTCAGATGTTTTCTTGATTGTCGCTTTTCCTAAATCAAAAAAGTTCATCGGAATTTTTAATAATTTTCCTAAATCGGTTCCAATGCTAATATTGACTTTAACCGGTTTAATCGAATTACTTGCCTTTATTATAACCGGAATTGCAACTATTGGTTTTGGTTTCTTCTCTAAAGCTATTGGCAGAGAAACTGATCCTGTTTCTTTTTTCAACGTCACAGAAACTTCTTTAAACAAATAATCTTCTTTTGATGTTTTGATAAAGTATTTTTTTCCGCATTTTACATTCGAAAAAACATAATTTCCGTTAGCAGCAGATTTTGCTTCAACGGCAGATTTTCCTGCTTCGTCAAATAATATTAAAGCAACATTCGAAAGTGTTTCGTTTGTTTCCTGATCTGTAATTGTTCCTGATATCGACTGTTCGCAAATTAATCTGCGGTTTTCTGTAAAGCGATAAACATCGTCCAAGCCTTGACTACCAGTTCTATTTGAAGAGAAAAACCCATTTCTGTTTTTACTGTTAATTATAAAAGCAAAATCGTCTTGCTTACTATTAATTGGTTCTCCAATATTCTGAACTTCATCAAAAGAACCTTCTTTAGTTATTTTCGAAACATAAATATCAAGTCCGCCTAAACCCGGTCTTCCATCGCTGGCAAAATAAAGTTCATTTTCAGCTGAAATAAAAGGAAAGGTTTCTCTTCCTTCTGTATTGATATCCGAGCCTAAATTTTCAGGTTTTCCAAAAGTTCCATCAGCTTCTATACTTACTTTAAAAATATCCGAAGCGCCAAGTGTTCCGGGCATATCTGATGCAAAATACAATGTTTTTTCATCTACGCTTAAAGCCGGATGTGCAACGCTGTATTCGTCACTATTAAAAGGAAGTTCCTGAACATCTTTCCATTGGTCGTCTATTAAAGTTGCTTTGTAAAGTTTTAAGAATGTAATTTTCTTTTCATTCTCTCGTCTTTTTCCATCTACAGAATTATTTCTGGTGAAGTACATTGTACGTCCGTCTTTTGTAAAAACCGGAGTCGATTGATTGAAATTGACTCTTAAATTTTCTTTATGAAATATCATTGGTTTTCCAATACTTCCGTCAGGACTTAATTCAGCAGAATATAAAGTTGAAATTGCTTTATTGGTCCACTTAAAGTTCTTTTTGACTATTGAACCAGTATCTCTTGCAGATGTAAATACTAGTTTATTATCTAAAATCGTACTTCCGTAATCTGAATCTTTTGAGTTAATTCCAGCATCTGCAATGTCAAATCGACCAGAATTTGCTTTAATATCTTCTAAATAATTTTTATTATTTGCGAATAAAATACCTCTTTTATCTAATGGTGCTTTTTGAATGAGTTTTTCTAAAATTTCATCTGATTGTGTATAATTTCCTTCTGATTTTAAACACTGAGCATATTTGTACAAATACTCTGGTTCCTGATTTTCATTAAGGATATATAATTCCTGATAGTATTTTAAAGCTTCTTGCAATTCTCCAATAAGGTAATAGGAATTTCCTAATCTTTGAAATACTTTTTCGTCTCTAACTCCTTTTTCAACTAACTTTTCGTAGGCTTTTATGGCATCCGCGTAAGCGTAATTGTCGTATTTTTTATCTGCATTTGCTATACTGGCAGTTTGTGCATTTGCCACGAAAAAAATGCTAAAGAACAAAAAGGAATATAATAGTTTTTTAATCATCATATTTTAAATCAATTAAAAGAATCTTGGTGATGTAAGTCTGCTGTAATTATGGAAAAATTCAAAACGAAGGAAAATCTCATGTGATCCTGAATTGTATCTTCTTAAGTTGGTCGTTTCATGATCGTAACCGTATCCTATATACATTCCTTTTGAAACCTGAAAACCTGCCATTGCACTTACCGAAGCACTCCAACGATAAGCAAGTCCTACAACAAATTTATCATTAAACATAAAATTTCCTGAAACATCAACTTGTAAAGGTGCTCCTTCTACCATTTTTGTTAATAGGGCTGGCTTGAATTTTATATACTCTAAATGGTCTAAATTAAAGACGTAACCCGCCATGAAATAGTAGTTGATTTTGTCTTTGAAAATAGCAACATCGTTATCATCATATCTGTTGGTTTGAATGAAATTTGGCACCGATAATCCAATATAGGCCTGATCTGAATGCCAATAAATACCGGCTCCAATATTTGGTGTAAACTTGTTTTTTAAATCCTGAAACTGTGGATCACCCTGATTTTCATAAGTTAATTTACTTACGTCTAAATTAAAAAGGTTACCAGTAGCTTTTAATCCAAAAGACAATTTAAATTTTTCGGATGTTGGAATACTATACGATAAATCTGCCGACAATGTATTTTCATTTGTTGGTCCGATTTTATCATTTACCAAAGAAACTCCCAGTCCTAAATTACTATTATTTAAAGGTGTATTGACTGAAAATGTACTTGTTTCTGGCGCTCCGTCAAGTCCGATCCATTGTGTACGATACAACCCAAAAACACTTAATACTCCACGAGAACCTGCGTAAGCGGGATTTATTGCAATGGTATTGTACATATATTGTGTAAACTGCGCGTCTTGTTGTGCGTTACATACAATGGAAAAAAACACAAAAATTAAAGCTAGTTTTTTCATTTAATGATCTTTTAAAAAACGGCTCAGCTCCTGACTAAGCCGTTTATTATTTTTATTTATTAATGTATAAGTATCCTGATAATTCATGTTGGTTTGAGCCACTGTCTTTATATTTCAAGATATAGAAATAGGTTCCTACTGGCAAACCATCAGATTGTTTTATAGTTGTACGTCCTTCTGAGATTCCAACAAAAACTCTGTCTTCATTATTATAATTATTAGTATCATAAACCAATACTCCCCAACGGTTGTATATCTCGACTGTATTGTCAGGATAACATTCTAATCCCTGAATATAGAATCTTGCATTTTTTGAATCTCCGTTTGGAGAAAAAGCATTGAATACTTTTATCTCACATCCATTCAATGCAATAACTGTTGGTCTGTCTTCTGAATTATTATCCTTATCAGATGTATCTCCAACTACGACTCCTTTTCCGCTTTTTCCTTCAACACTTGCTTGATTTGTAACACTTCCGTGGTTTATATCATTTTGTGTTATTTTATATTCTGCTGTAAAGTTTGTCTCATTAGATTCATTTGGCTCTAAGTCAAAGGCTTGTCCAGAGATTACAAGACCCGGTAAAAGATCCTTAATCATAACTTGTGTTAAAGCTACATTACCTGTATTTGTTACTTTGAACTTATAGGTAATCGTCTCTCCGGCTTCTGCAACTTTATCTCCATTTTCGTCGTTAAACGAAGCTGTTTTAATAATTGCGATTGACGGAACTTCAACAAAAACAATTAATGTTGCTGTTTTACAATTTTGTGGATTTGCTTTTTCACAAACCTGATAAGTCAGTGTATAATCTCCTCCTGGTGTATTTGGTTTCACATTTACTGTTCCATCTGCATTAAATTCAAAATACGGACTTGTTGAAGGTGTAAATACAACATCTGCTATATTAATTGGTAATCCTTTTAATAAATCATTGTCTAATACATTTATGAACTCTAATTCTCCGTTTATTCCATCAACATTTATTTTATCATTCGTTAGAATAAGTGGTGTTGGCGGATCCGGATCTAAAGAGTTTAATACTGTAACAGTAACAACTGCCTGACTACAATTACCCGCATTTACAGCATCACAAATTTGATACGTTAACTGATACGTTCCCGAAGGCGTTTTTGGTACAAGATCTACAGAACCATCCGCATTTAAAACTAAATTAGGATTTGCAATAATTGTAGTTAAAGTAACATTCGACGCGTTAAATCTCGTTCCGTTTAAAGTATCATTATTAAAGATATTCAGTGATGTACTTATTTCTTTATTTGTATTAATTGGTCCTGCCTGATCATCATTTGCTTTAATTACAAATGCTGGTCTTGCATTACAATCTGCCGTTGCTACAGGATAATTTACTACAACTTTTGCGGTTGGATTTAATGAAAATTCCATTGTTACGCTTGGTCTTGTATTCTCAAATCCATCGGCACCTTCTGTCCATTGTCCGTTTGTCAATACCCATCCTGGCCAATCTAAACCGTTTCCGTTACTGTCAACAGTCGCTCCCGGCCAAAGAATGTTTCCGCTTAATGGCAAGTTGGTTTGTGTTGCAACAACATTATTCGCACTATCGATCCATGTTATTGTCAATAAGTTGTTTGGCGTGAAATTGTCAGGCTTAACATTATATGAAACATAAGGAACGTTGTTTGAACAATAGCTATCTGCTGTTATTGTCATTGTTGGAGCAACAACGGTAACTGTTACTGTTGCTGTCGCACAATTTGTCGTGTTTAATTCACAAACCTGATACGTTAATTCATATGTTCCGGCTGGCGCATTTGGACCTAAAACAATTGTTCCGTCAGGATTTAATTTGATATTTCCTGTTGGATCTGAAACTGTTTCTTTAATATCTACATCTGTTGAAACAATTGGTTGTCCGTTTTTAGTATCATTTCCAAGTACATTTAAAACATCTACCGGATGATTAACTCCAACTACTGAACCCGCAGAATCGTCTTTCAAGACTATAACTGCTCCCGTTACCGGAATAATACTTATTGCTGTATCGCAATTATTTGGATCATTTGCCTCACAGATTCTGTATTCAACTTGGTAATCTCCTTTTGGAGTTCCTGGTGCTACAGTTACTGTTCCGTCTGCGTTTAAAGTTAATCCTGTTGGTACATTTATACCTGTCAAAATAACCTGACCAACTTGGTTTCCAATAACTACCGAACCTCCGTTTAAGGTATCGTTTGTGATAAGCGATATTGTTGTTCCTCCGATATTTCCATTTATTGGAGCTGTAGTTTCAGAAACTGCATTGATAACCGGTGCAACAACAGTAACTTTTACTGTAGCTGTTCCGCAGTTTGTTGTGTTTAATTCACAAACCTGGTACGTTAATTCATATGTTCCAGATGGCGCATTTGGTTTTAGAACAACTGTTCCGTCAGGATTTAGTTTAATATTTCCTGTTGGATCTGAAACTGTTTCTTTGATATCTACATCTGTTGAGACAATTGGTAATCCATTTTTAGTATCATTTCCAAGTACATTCAAGATTGTTTTTGGTTGATTTGTACTTACAACTGAACCTGCAGAATCGTCTTTCAAGACTAAATCTGCTCCCGTTACCTGAATAATACTTATTGCTGTATCACAATTGTTTGGATCATTTGCTTCACAGATTCTGTATTCAACTTGGTAATCTCCTTTTGGAGTTCCTGGTGCTACAGTTACTGTTCCGTCTGCATTTAGAGTTAAACCTGTTGGTACATTTATACCTGTCAAAATAACCTGACCAACTTGGTTTCCAATAACTACTGAACCTCCGTTTAAGGTATCGTTTGTGATAAGCGATATTGTTGTTCCTCCGATGTTTCCATTTATTGGAGCTGTAGTTTCAGAAACTGCATCGATAACTGGTGCAACAACCGTAATTTTTACTGTAGCTGTTCCGCAGTTTGTCGTGTTTAATTCACAAACCTGGTATGTTAATTCATAAGTTCCAGATGGCGCGTTTGGTTTTAGAACAACTGTTCCGTCAGGATTTAGTTTAATATTTCCTGTTGGATCTGAAACTGTTTCTTTGATATCTACATCTGTTGAAACAATTGGCTGTCCGTTTTTAGTATCATTTCCAAGAACATTCAAGATTGTTTTTGGTTGATTTGTACTTACAACTGAATTTGCCGTATCATCTTTTATAACAATTGTATCGTTAACCGGAATTACTGTGATAAATAAATTCGCTGTTGCAGTACTTGTTCCATCAGTTACGGTGTACGTTACTTTTGGTACAGATCCGTTATAATCTGCTTTTGGAACGAAAACATAACTACCGTTTGCATTTATGGTAAGATCTCCTTCGGCTAAATTAGCTGTACTTCCAACTGGGTAAGTTGTTGTTCCAATTACGAATTGCGTAATTGTCAAAGTATCACCATCTACATCGGTATCATTTGCCAATAAATTAGCACTTGAAGTAACATCAACTGTCAAAGTTGTGTCTTCATTTGTTGTATTTGAATTATCAACTGCTACTGGCGCGTCGTTGACCGGAATTACTGTGATAAATAAATTTGCTGTGGCAGAACTTGTTCCATCAGTTATGGTATATGTTACTTTTGGTACTGTTCCGTTATAGTCTGCTTTTGGAACGAAAGTATAACTACCGTTTGCATTTATCGTAAGATCTCCTTCAGCTAAGTTTGCTGTACTTCCAACTGTATAAGTTGTTGTTCCAATTACAAATTGTGTAATGGTTAAAGTATCACCATCTGGATCTGTATCGTTTGCCAATAAATTAGCGCTTGAAGTAACAGCAACTGTCAAAGTTGTGTCTTCATTTGTTGTATTTGAATTATCAACAGCTACTGGAGCGTGGTTTACAGCTGTCACCGTTATTGTTAATGTTCCGATATCTGTTAAACTTCCGTCTGTTACCGTATAATCTACTGTGTCGGTTCCGTTGAAATTTGGAGCCGGCATGTAAGTATAAGATCCATCAGCTGCTAAAGTTAATGTTCCACCTTTAGTTGTTGTGTAAGTTCCAGCTACCACTGTTAGTGGGCTTGAATCTACATCAGTATCATTAACCACAAAGCTTACCGTTGAAGTATAAAGTGTGTCTTCAGTTGCTGTAGCTGTATCATCTACGGCGATTGGCGCATCGTTTACAGCGTTTACTGTAATTGTTAATGTTCCAACATCTGTTAAACTTCCGTCTGTTACCGTATAATCTACTGTGTCGGTTCCGTTGAAATTTGGAGCCGGCATGTAAGTATAAGATCCATCAGCTGCTAAAGTCAATGTTCCGCCTTTAGTTGTTGTGTAAGTTCCAGCGATCACGGTTAGTGGGCTTGAATCTACATCGGTATCATTCGCCACAAGGCTTACCGTTGAAGTATAAAGTGTATCTTCAGTTGCTGTAGCTGTATCGTCAACAGCAATTGGTGCATCGTTTACAGCATTTACTGTAATGGTTAATGTTCCGATATCTGTTAAACTTCCGTCAGTAACTGTATAATCTACTGTGTCGGTTCCGTTGAAATTTGGAGCCGGCATATAAGTATATGATCCGTCAGCTGCTAAAGTCAAGGTTCCACCTTTTACTGTAGTATAAGTTCCTGCTACTACTGTGAGTGGGCTTGAATCTACATCGGTATCATTCGCCACAAGGCTTACTGTTGATGTGTAAAGCGTGTCTTCGGTTGCAGTTGCAGTATCATCAACAGCGATTGGCGCGTCGTTTACAGCATTTACTGTAATAGTTAATGTTCCAATATCTGTTAAACTTCCGTCTGTTACCGTATAATCTACAGTGTCAGTTCCGTTAAAATTTGGAGCCGGCATGTAAGTATATGATCCATCTGCAGCTAAAGTCAATGTTCCGCCTTTAGTTGTTGTATACGTTCCTGCTACCACGGTTAATGGGCTTGAATCTACATCTGTATCATTAGCCACAAGAGAAATGCTTGATGTGTAAAGCGTGTCTTCTGTAGCGGTTGCTGTATCATCTACGGCAATTGGTGCGTCGTTAACCGGAGTTACCGTGATAAACAAATTAGCTGTCGCTGAACTTGTTCCATCAGTTACGGTGTACGTTACTTTTGGTACTGATCCGTTATAATCTGCTTTTGGAATGAAAACATAACTTCCATTTGCATTTATTGTCAGATCTCCTTCGGCTAAATTAGCGGTACTTCCAACTGGGTAAGTTGTTGTTCCAATTACAAATTGTGTAATTGTTAAAGTATCACCATCTGCATCTGTATCGTTTGCCAATAAATTAGCGCTTGAAGTAACATCAACTGTCAAAGTTGTGTCTTCATTAGTTGTATTTGAATTATCAACTGCAATTGGAGCGTGGTTTACAGCTGTTACCGTTATTGTCAATGTTCCAATATCTGTTAAACTTCCATCAGTTACCGTATAATCTACTGTGTCGGTTCCATTGAAATTTGGAGCCGGCATGTAAGTATATGATCCATCAGTCGCTAAAGTCAAGGTTCCGCCTTTAGTTGTTGTGTAAGTTCCTGCTACAACTGTTAGTGGACTTGAATCTACATCCGTATCATTCGCCACAAGGCTTACAGTTGAGGTGTAAAGGGTGTCTTCAATTGCTGTAGCTGTATCGTCAACAGCAATTGGCGCGTCGTTTACTGCATTTACTGTGATTGTTAATGTTCCGATATCCGTTAAACTTCCGTCAGTAACTGTATAATCTACTGTGTCAGTTCCGTTGAAATTTGGAGCTGGCATATAAGTATATGATCCGTCAGCAGCTAAAGTTAAGGTTCCGCCTTTGGTTGTAGTATAAGTTCCTGCAACCACTGTTAGTGGACTTGAATCTACATCCGTATCATTCGCCACAAGGCTTACCGTTGAAGTGTAAAGTGTGTCTTCAGTTGCTGTGGCTGTATCGTCAACGGCAATTGGCGCATCGTTTACTGCATTTACTGTAATGGTTAATGTTCCGATATCTGTTAAACTTCCATCCGTTACCGTATAATCTACAGTGTCAGTTCCGTTAAAGTTTGGAGCTGGCATATAAGTATATGATCCGTCTGCTGCTAAAGTCAATGTTCCGCCTTTAGCTGTCGTGTAAGTTCCTGCTACAACTGTTAGTGAACTTGAATCTACATCTGTATCATTTGCCACAAGGCTTACAGTTGAGGTGTAAAGTGTGTCTTCGGTTGCTGTAGCTGTGTCGTCTACTGCAATTGGCGCATCGTTAACCGGAGTTACCGTGATAAACAAATTAGCTGTCGCTGAACTTGTTCCATCAGTTACGGTGTACGTTACTTTTGGTACAGATCCGTTATAATCTGCTTTTGGAATGAAAACATAACTTCCATTTGCATTTATTGTCAGATCTCCTTCGGCTAAATTAGCGGTACTTCCAACTGTGTAAGTTGTTGTTCCAATTACAAATTGTGTAATTGTTAAAGTATCACCATCTGCATCTGTATCATTTGCCAATAAATTAGCACTTGAAGTAACAGCAACTGTCAAAGTTGTGTCTTCATTTGTTGTATTTGAATTATCAACAGCTACTGGAGCGTGGTTTACAGCTGTTACCGTTATTGTCAATGTCCCAATATCTGTTAAACTTCCATCAGTTACTGTGTAATCTACTGTGTCGGTTCCGTTGAAATTTGGAGCCGGCATGTAAGTATATGATCCGTCAGCAGCTAAAGTCAAGGTTCCGCCTTTAGTTGTTGTGTAAGTTCCAGCGATCACCGTTAGTGGGCTTGAATCTACATCGGTATCATTCGCCACAAGGCTTACCGTTGATGTATAAAGTGTGTCTTCCGTTGCAGTTGCGGTATCGTCTACGGCTACTGGCGCATCATTTACTGCATTTACTGTAATAGTTAATGTTCCGATATCGGTTAAACTTCCATCAGTTACCGTGTAATCTACTGTGTCGGTTCCGCTAAAGTTTGCTGGCGGCATATAAGTATATGATCCATCAGCAGCTAAAGTTAATGTTCCGCCTTTAACTGTCGTGTAGGTTCCAGCGATCACTGTTAGTGGGCTTGAATCTACATCCGTATCATTCGCCACAAGGCTTACCGTTGAAGTATAAAGCGTGTCTTCGGTTGCTGTTGCGGTATCGTCAACAGCGATTGGTGCATCATTTACAGCTGTTACTGTAATGGTCAATGTTCCAACATCTGTTAAACTTCCATCAGTTACGGTATAATCTACTGTGTCAGTTCCGCTAAAGTTTGGAGCCGGCATATAAGTATATGATCCGTCAGCTGCTAAAGTTAAAGTTCCGCCTTTAGCTGTAGTATAAGTTCCTGCTACAACTGTTAGTGGACTTGAATCCACATCCGTATCATTTGCCACAAGGCTTACAGTTGAAGTGTAAAGTGTGTCTTCTGTAGCGGTTGCAGTATCATCAACAGCAATTGGTGCATCATTTACAGCATTTACTGTGATGGTTAATGTTCCAATATCTGTTAAACTTCCGTCAGTAACTGTGTAATCTACTGTGTCGGTTCCGTTGAAATTTGGAGCCGGCATGTAAGTATATGATCCATCAGCTGCTAAAGTTAATGTTCCGCCTTTGGCTGTAGTATAAGTTCCTGCTATAACCGTTAATGGGCTTGAATCTACATCTGTATCATTAGCCACAAGAGAAATGCTTGATGTGTAAAGCGTGTCTTCTGTAGCGGTTGCTGTATCATCTACGGCAATTGGTGCGTCGTTAACCGGAGTTACCGTGATAAACAAATTAGCTGTCGCTGAACTTGTTCCATCAGTTACGGTGTACGTTACTTTTGGTACAGATCCGTTATAATCTGCTTTTGGAATGAAAACATAACTTCCATTAGCATTAATTGTCAGATCTCCTTCGGCTAAGTTAGCGGTACTTCCAACTGGGTAAGTTGTTGTTCCAATTACGAATTGTGTAATTGTCAAAGTATCACCATCTGCATCTGTATCATTTGCCAATAAGTTAGCACTTGAAGTAACATCAACTGTCAAAGTTGTGTCTTCATTTGTTGTATTTGAATTATCAACTGCAATTGGAGCGTGGTTTACAGCTGTTACTGTAATTGTTAATGTTCCGATATCTGTTAAACTTCCGTCTGTTACCGTATAATCTACTGTGTCGGTTCCGCTAAAGTTTGCTGGCGGCATGTAAGTATATGATCCGTCTGCTGCTAAAGTCAAGGTTCCGCCTTTAGTTGTTGTGTAAGTTCCAGCGATCACTGTTAATGGGCTTGAATCTACATCAGTATCATTTGCCACAAGGCTTACTGTTGAAGTATAAAGTGTATCTTCAGTTGCAGTTGCTGTATCGTCAACAGCAATTGGAGCATCATTTACAGCATTTACTGTAATGGTTAATGTTCCGATATCTGTTAAACTTCCATCCGTTACCGTATAATCTACAGTGTCAGTTCCGCTAAAGTTTGGTGCTGGCATATAAGTATATGATCCGTCAGCTGCTAAAGTCAAGGTTCCGCCTTTTACTGTCGTGTAAGTTCCAGCGATCACGGTTAGTGGGCTTGAATCTACATCAGTATCATTGGCCACAAGACTTACAATTGAAGTATAAAGCGTGTCTTCAGTTGCTGTAGCTGTATCGTCAACAGCAATTGGTGCATCGTTTACCGGAGTTACTGTGATAAATAAATTTGCTGTAGCAGAAGTTGTTCCATCAGTTACGGTATATGTTACTTTTGGAACTGATCCATTATAATCTGCTTTTGGAACGAAAGTATAACTTCCATTTGCATTTATTGTCAGATCTCCTTCGGCTAAATTAGCGGTACTTCCAACTGGATAAGTTGTTGTTCCAATTACAAATTGTGTAATGGTTAAAGTATCACCATCTGAATCTGTATCGTTTGCCAATAAATTAACACTTGAAGTAACAGCAACTGTTAAAGTTGTGTCTTCATTTGTTGTATTTGAATTATCAACAGCGATTGGAGCGTGGTTTACAGCGTTTACTGTAATGGTTAATGTTCCAATATCAGTTAAACTTCCGTCTGTTACCGTATAATCTACTGTGTCGATTCCGCTAAAGTTTGCTGGTGGCATATAAGTATATGATCCATCAGCCGCTAAAATTAATGTTCCGCCTTTAGTTGTTGTGTAAGTTCCAGCTACCACGGTTAATGGGCTTGAATCTACATCAGTATCATTTGCCACAAGGCTTACCGTTGATGTATAAAGTGTGTCTTCAGTTGCTGTAGCTGTATCGTCTACGGCTACTGGCGCATCATTTACTGCGTTTACTGTAATGGTTAATGTTCCAATATCTGTTAAACTTCCGTCAGTTACCGTATAATCTACTGTGTCGGTTCCGTTGAAATTTGGAGCCGGCATGTAAGTATATGATCCATCACTCGCTAAAGTCAAGGTTCCGCCTTTGGTTGTGGTGTAAGTTCCAGCTACAACGGTTAATGGGCTTGAATCTACATCGGTATCATTGGCCACAAGGCTTACCGTTGATGTATAAAGTGTGTCTTCCGTTGCAGTTGCGGTATCGTCTACAGCTACTGGCGCATCATTTACTGCATTTACTGTAATAGTTAATGTTCCAACATCAGTTAAACTTCCGTCTGTTACCGTGTAATCTACTGTGTCGGTTCCGTTGAAATTTGGAGCCGGCATATAAGTATAAGATCCATCAGCCGCTAAAGTCAAGGTTCCGCCTTTAGTTGTTGTGTAAGTTCCAGCGATCACCGTTAGTGGACTTGAATCTACATCAGTATCATTTGCCACAAGGCTTACCGTTGATGTATAAAGTGTGTCTTCAGTTGCTGTAGCTGTATCGTCTACGGCTACTGGCGCATCATTTACTGCGTTTACTGTAATGGTTAATGTTCCAATATCTGTTAAACTTCCGTCAGTTACCGTATAATCTACTGTGTCGGTTCCGTTGAAATTTGGAGCCGGCATGTAAGTATATGATCCATCACTCGCTAAAGTCAAGGTTCCGCCTTTGGTTGTGGTGTAAGTTCCAGCTACAACGGTTAATGGGCTTGAATCTACATCGGTATCATTGGCCACAAGGCTTACCGTTGATGTATAAAGTGTGTCTTCCGTTGCAGTTGCGGTATCGTCTACAGCTACTGGCGCATCATTTACTGCATTTACTGTAATAGTTAATGTTCCAACATCAGTTAAACTTCCGTCTGTTACCGTGTAATCTACTGTGTCGGTTCCGTTGAAATTTGGAGCCGGCATATAAGTATAAGATCCATCAGCCGCTAAAGTCAAGGTTCCGCCTTTAGTTGTTGTGTAAGTTCCAGCTACCACTGTTAGTGGGCTTGAATCTACATCAGTATCATTTGCCACAAGGCTTACCGTTGATGTGTAAAGCGTGTCTTCGGTTACTGTAGCTGTATCGTCTACGGCAATTGGCGCATCGTTTACTGCATTTACTGTGATTGTTAATGTTCCAACATCTGTTAAACTTCCGTCAGTTACGGTGTAATCTACTGTGTCGGTTCCGTTGAAATTTGGAGCCGGCATGTAAGTATATGATCCATCAGCTGCTAAAGTCAATGTTCCACCTTTGGCTGTTGTGTAAGTTCCAGCGATCACGGTTAGTGGGCTTGAATCTACATCAGTATCATTTGCCACAAGGCTTACCATTGAAGTGTAAAGTGTGTCTTCGGTTGCAGTTGCTGTATCATCAACAGCAATTGGCGCATCGTTAACCGGAGTTACCGTGATAGTTAATGTTCCGATATCTGTTAAACTTCCGTCGGTTACGGTATAATCTACTGTGTCAGTTCCGTTGAAATTTGGAGCCGGCATATAAGTATATGATCCGTCAGCTGCTAAAGTTAAGGTTCCGCCTTTAGTTGTTGTGTAAGTTCCAGCGATCACCGTTAGTGGGCTTGAATCTACATCGGTATCATTCGCCACAAGGCTTACTGTTGAGGTGTAAAGCGTGTCTTCAGTTGCTGTGGCTGTATCGTCTACGGCTACTGGCGCATCATTTACAGCATTTACTGTGATTGTTAATGTTCCAATATCCGTTAAACTTCCATCAGTTACTGTGTAATCTACCGTGTCAGTTCCGCTAAAGTTTGCTGGCGGCATATAAGTATAAGATCCGTCTGCTGCTAACGTCAATGTTCCACCTTTAGCTGTCGTGTAGGTTCCAGCGATCACTGTTAGTGGGCTTGAATCTACATCCGTATCATTCGCCACAAGGCTTACTGTTGAAGTATAAAGTGTGTCTTCTGTAGCGGTTGCTGTATCATCTACGGCAATTGGAGCATCATTTACAGCGTTTACTGTGATTGTTAATGTTCCAATATCTGTTAAACTTCCGTCGGTTACGGTATAATCTACTGTGTCAGTTCCGTTGAAATTTGGAGCCGGCATATAAGTATATGATCCGTCAGCTGCTAAAGTTAAGGTTCCGCCTTTAGTTGTTGTGTAAGTTCCAGCGATCACCGTTAGTGGGCTTGAATCTACATCGGTATCATTCGCCACAAGGCTTACTGTTGAGGTGTAAAGCGTGTCTTCAGTTGCTGTGGCTGTATCGTCTACGGCTACTGGCGCATCATTTACAGCATTTACTGTGATTGTTAATGTTCCAATATCCGTTAAACTTCCATCAGTTACTGTGTAATCTACCGTGTCAGTTCCGCTAAAGTTTGCTGGCGGCATATAAGTATAAGATCCGTCTGCTGCTAACGTCAATGTTCCACCTTTAGCTGTTGTGTAAGTTCCTGCTATTACTGTTAGTGGGCTTGAATCTACATCTGTATCATTCGCCACAAGAGAGATGCTTGATGTGTAAAGCGTGTCTTCAGTTGCTGTGGCCGTATCGTCAACAGCGATTGGTGCATCATTTACAGCATTTACCGTGATGGTTAATGTTCCAATATCTGTTAAACTTCCATCAGTTACCGTATAATCTACTGTGTCAGTTCCGTTGAAGTTTGGAGCCGGCATATAAGTATAGGATCCATCAGCTGCTAAAGTTAATGTTCCGCCTTTTACTGTCGTGTAGGTTCCAGCGATCACTGTTAGTGGGCTTGAATCCACATCGGTATCATTCGCCACAAGGCTTACTGTTGAAGTATAAAGTGTGTCTTCAGTTGCAGTTGCAGTATCGTCAACAGCGATTGGTGCATCGTTTACTGCATTTACTGTAATAGTTAACGTTCCAATATCAGTTAAACTTCCATCAGTAACTGTATAATCTACTGTGTCAGTTCCGTTAAAGTTTGCTGGTGGCATGTAAGTATAAGATCCATCAGCAGCTAAAGTCAAGGTTCCGCCTTTAGTTGTAGTGTAAGTTCCAGCGATCACTGTTAACGGGCTTGAATCTACATCAGTATCATTTGCCACAAGGCTTACCGTTGAAGTATAAAGCGTGTCTTCAGTTGCGGTTGCTGTATCGTCAACAGCAATTGGAGCATCATTTACAGCATTTACTGTAATGGTTAATGTTCCGATATCTGTTAAACTTCCATCAGTTACGGTATAATCTACTGTGTCGGTTCCGTTGAAGTTTGGAGCCGGCATATAAGTATATGATCCGTCTGCAGCTAAAGTCAATGTTCCGCCTTTTACTGTCGTGTAAGTTCCTGCTACAACTGTTAGTGGACTTGAATCTACATCCGTATCATTCGCCACAAGGCTTACAGTTGAAGTATAAAGCGTGTCTTCAGTTGCAGTTGCAGTATCATCAACAGCGATTGGTGCATCATTTACAGCATTTACTGTAATGGTTAATGCTCCAACATCTGTTAAACTTCCGTCAGTTACCGTATAATCTACTGTGTCGGTTCCGTTGAAATTTGGAGCCGGCATGTAAGTATATGATCCGTCAGCTGCTAAAGTCAAGGTTCCGCCTTTAGTTGTCGTGTAAGTTCCTGCTATTACTGTTAGTGGGCTTGAATCTACATCGGTATCATTCGCCACAAGGCTTACAGTTGAAGTGTAAAGTGTGTCTTCTGTAGCGGTTGCAGTATCATCTACGGCGATTGGTGCATCATTTACAGCATTTACTGTAATGGTTAATGTTCCAACATCTGTTAAACTTCCGTCAGTTACCGTATAATCTACTGTGTCGGTTCCGCTAAAGTTTGGAGCCGGCATGTAAGTATACGATCCGTCTGCTGCTAAAGTCAAGGTTCCGCCTTTAGTTGTAGTGTAAGTTCCAGCTACCACTGTTAGTGGGCTTGAATCTACATCGGTATCATTTGCCACAAGGCTTACCGTTGATGTATAAAGTGTGTCTTCCGTTGCAGTTGCTGTATCGTCAACAGCAATTGGAGCATCATTTACAGCATTTACTGTAATGGTTAATGTTCCGATATCTGTTAAACTTCCATCCGTTACCGTATAATCTACAGTGTCAGTTCCGCTAAAGTTTGGTGCTGGCATATAAGTATATGATCCGTCAGCTACTAAAGTCAATGTTCCGCCTTTAGTTGTAGTGTAAGTTCCAGCGATCACGGTTAGTGGGCTTGAATCTACATCAGTATCATTGGCCACAAGACTTACAATTGAAGTATAAAGCGTGTCTTCTGTAGCGGTTGCCGTATCATCAACAGCGATTGGTGCATCATTTACTGCGTTTACTGTAATGGTTAATGTTCCGATATCTGTTAAACTTCCGTCAGTTACGGTGTAATCTACTGTGTCAGTTCCGCTAAAGTTTGGAGCTGGCATATAAGTATATGATCCATCAGCAGCTAAAGTCAAGGTTCCACCTTTAGTTGTCGTGTAAGTTCCAGCGATCACCGTTAGTGGACTTGAATCTACATCAGTATCATTTGCCACAAGGCTTACCGTTGAAGTGTAAAGCGTGTCTTCCGTTGCAGTTGCTGTATCATCAACAGCAATTGGTGCATCATTTACAGCATTTACTGTGATTGTTAATGTTCCAATATCTGTTAAACTTCCATCAGTAACGGTGTAATCTACTGTGTCGGTTCCGCTAAAGTTTGCTGGCGGCATGTAAGTGTATGATCCATCAGCTGCTAACGTCAAGGTTCCGCCTTTAGTTGTTGTGTAAGTTCCTGCTACAACTGTTAGTGGGCTTGAATCTACATCGGTATCATTCGCCACAAGGCTTACCGTTGATGTGTAAAGCGTGTCTTCGGTTACTGTAGCTGTATCGTCTACGGCTACTGGCGCATCATTTACTGCATTTACTGTGATTGTTAATGTTCCAATATCTGTTAAACTTCCATCAGTTACTGTGTAATCTACCGTGTCAGTTCCGCTAAAGTTTGGAGCCGGCATGTAAGTGTATGATCCGTCAGCTGCTAACGTCAATGTTCCGCCTTTAGTTGTCGTGTAAGTTCCAGCGATTACTGTTAATGGGCTTGAATCTACATCGGTATCATTCGCCACAAGACTTACAGTTGATGTGTAAAGTGTGTCTTCCGTTGCGGTTGCTGTATCGTCAACAGCAATTGGTGCGTCATTTACAGCATTTACTGTGATTGTTAATGTTCCAATATCTGTTAAACTTCCGTCAGTTACGGTGTAATCTACTGTATCGGTTCCGTTGAAATTTGGAGCCGGCATGTAAGTATATGATCCATCAGCCGCTAAAGTTAATGTTCCGCCTTTAGTTGTTGTGTAAGTTCCAGCGATCACGGTTAATGGGCTTGAATCTACATCGGTATCATTGGTCACAAGGCTTACCGTTGATGTATAAAGTGTGTCTTCCGTTGCAGTTGCTGTATCGTCAACGGCTACTGGTGGACAATTTGGTTTAACATTAATAGTAACTGTATTTTTTGGTGAGTTACATCCAGATGTATTCTTAATAATCACATCATAACTACCTGGTGTTAATCCTGATTTTGAATTACCTGACTGAAAATTTTGTCCATTATCAAAACTATAAGTTTCTAATGGATCTTGCACTGTAACTGTAATCGAACCAGTAAATGTATTACAATTAGGTTGCGTCACAGAAGTAACTGGTTTTGCTGGTAATGGGTTTGTACTTATAGTTACACTGCCTGACATTGGCGCAGTACAGCTTGTTGTGCTATTAGTGGCAACAACTGTGTAGTTTCCTGTAGCTGTTTTTGTTCCAAAGCTGATTGCTGAACCTGTACCTGCAACGGCAGTTCCATCATTCGCTCCAGCTAATTGTAATTGATAGCTTACTCCGGTTTGTGAATTACTTAATCCAACTGCAACTCCTGTTCCGCCTGCGCAATATGCTCCGCCACCGGTAACATTGTAAGCTGTTGGTAATGGATTTACTGTTATAGTTACGCTACCTGTCATTGGAGCAGTACAACTTGTAGTAGTATTAGTAGCAACTACAGTATAATTTCCTGTAGCTGTTTTGGTTCCAAAGCTGATTGCTGAACCAGTTCCGGCAACTGCAGTTCCGTCATTCGCTCCAGCTAATTGTAATTGATAGCTTACTCCGGTTTGTGAATTACTTAATCCAACTGCAACTCCTGTTCCGCCTGCGCAATATGCTCCGCCTCCGGTAACATTGTAAGCTGTTGGTAATGGGTTTATTGTTATAGTTACGCTGCCTGTCATTGGAGCAGTACAGCTTGTAGTAGTATTAGTAGCAACTACAGTATAATTTCCTGCAGCTGTTTTGGTTCCAAAGCTGATTGCTGAACCTGTACCTGCAACAGCAGTTCCATCATTCGCTCCAGCTAATTGTAATTGATAGCTTACTCCGGTTTGTGAATTACTTAATCCAACTGCAACTCCTGTTCCGCCTGCGCAATATGCTCCGCCACCGGTAACATTGTAAGCTGTTGGTAATGGGTTTATTGTTATAGTTACGCTGCCTGTCATTGGAGCAGTACAGCTTGTAGTAGTATTAGTAGCAACTACAGTATAATTTCCTGCAGCTGTTTTGGTTCCAAAGCTGATTGCTGAACCTGTACCTGCAACAGCAGTTCCATCATTCGCTCCAGCTAATTGTAATTGATAGCTTACTCCGGTTTGTGAATTACTTAATCCAACTGCAACTCCTGTTCCGCCTGCGCAATATGCTCCGCCTCCGGTAACATTATAAGCGGTTGGTAATGGATTTACTGTTATAGTTACGCTGCCTGTCATTGGAGCAGTACAACTTGTAGTAGTATTAGTAGCAACTACAGTATAATTTCCTGCAGCTGTTCTTGTACCAAAGCTGATTGCTGAACCAGTTCCGGCAACTGCAGTTCCGTCATTCGCTCCAGCTAATTGTAATTGATAGCTTACTCCGGTTTGTGAATTGCTTAATCCAACTGCAACTCCTGTTCCGCCAGCACAATATGATCCGCCTCCGGTAACATTATAAGCTGTTGGTAATGGGTTTATTGTTATTGTTACGCTGCCTGTCATTGGAGCAGTACAACTTGTAGTAGTATTAGTAGCAACTACAGTATAATTTCCTGCAGCTGTTTTTGTTCCAAAGCTGATTGCCGAACCTGTACCTGCAACAGCAGTTCCATCATTCGCTCCAGCTAATTGTAATTGATAACTTACTCCGGTTTGTGAATTACTTAATCCAACTGCAACTCCTGTTCCGCCTGCGCAATAAGATCCGCCACCGGTAACATTATAAGTGGTTGGTAATGGATTTACTGTTATAGTTACGCTGCCTGTCATTGGAGCAGTACAACTTGTTGTTGTATTAGTAGCAACTACAGTATAAGTACCTGCAGCTGTTTTGGTTCCAAAGCTGATTGCTGAACCTGTACCTGCAACGGCAGTTCCATCATTCGCTCCAGCTAATTGTAATTGATAACTTACTCCGGTTTGTGAATTGCTTAATCCAACTGCAACTCCTGTTCCGCCTGCGCAATAAGATCCGCCACCGGTAACATTGTAAGCTGTTGGTAATGGATTTACTGTTATTGTTGCGCTGCCTGTCATTGGAGCAGTACAACTTGTAGTAGTATTAGTAGCAACTACAGTATAATTTCCTGCAGCTGTTTTGGTTCCAAAGCTGATTGCTGAACCTGTACCTGCAACGACTGTTCCGTCATTAGCTCCAGCTAATTGTAATTGATAACTTACTCCGGTTTGTGAATTGCTTAATCCAACTGCAACTCCTGTTCCGCCTGCGCAATAAGATCCACCACCGGTAACATTGTAAGCGGTTGGTAATGGATTTACTGTTATAGTTACGCTGCCTGTCATTGGAGCAGTACAACTTGTAGTAGTATTAGTAGCAACTACAGTATAATTTCCTGCAGCTGTTTTGGTTCCAAAGCTGATTGCTGAACCAGTTCCGGCAACTGCAGTTCCGTCATTCGCTCCAGCTAATTGTAATTGATAGCTTACTCCGGTTTGTGAATTACTTAATCCAACTGCAACTCCTGTTCCGCCTGCGCAATATGCTCCGCCTCCGGTAACATTGTAAGCTGTTGGTAATGGGTTTATTGTTATTGTTGCGCTGCCTGTCATTGTCGCAGTACAACTTGTAGTAGTATTAGTGGCAACTACAGTATAAGTTCCTGCAGCTGTTTTGGTTCCAAAGCTGATTGCTGAACCAGTTCCGGCAACTGCAGTTCCGTCATTCGCTCCAGCTAATTTTAATTGATAACTTACTCCGCTTTGGGAATTACTTAATCCAACTGCAAATCCTGTTCCTCCGGTGCAATATGATCCGCCACCCGTAACATTATAAGCTGTCGGTAATGGGTTTACAGTTATTGTCGCGTTGCCTGTCATTGGTGCAGTACAACTTGTAGTAGTATTAGTGGCAACTACAGTATAAGTTCCTGCAGCTGTTTTTGTTCCAAAGCTGATTGCTGATCCTGTACCTGCAACTGCAGTTCCATTATTAGTACCTCCTAATTGTAATTGATAACTTACTCCGCTTTGAGAATTACTTAATCCAATTGCAAATCCTGTTCCGCCTGCACAATAAGTTCCACCGCCGGTAACATTATAAGCTGTTGGTAATGGATTTATACTTATTGTCGCGCTGCCTGTCATTGTCGCAGTACAGCTCGTTGTGCTATTAGTGGCAACTACAGTATAAGTTCCTGCAGCTGTTTTTGTTCCAAAGCTGATTGCTGAACCAGTTCCGGCAACTGCAGTTCCGTCATTCGCTCCAGCTAATTTTAATTGATAACTTACTCCCGTTTGTGAATTACTTAATCCTACTGCAACCCCTGTTCCACCAGCGCAATAGGCTCCGCCTCCTGTAACATTATAAGCTGTTGGTAATGGATTAGCAGTGACTGTTGTACCTGCTGAAGATGCACTATAACATCCAGAAGCATTAGATACCTTAACCGTATAAGTACCAGAAGTTGTTACTGTTATGGTTTGAGTAGTAGCTCCTGTTGACCACAGATAACCTGTTCCTGCAGTTGAACTCAAAACAACACTTCCACCAGCACAAAATGTCGTTGGACCACTTGCTGAAATTGACGGAGTTCCAGGAGATGCTATTACAAGTACATCATCTTCTGTTTTTGAAGTACCATCAAAATTGGTACCTCCCACATTTAATCCTCCTCCTGTTTGATATGTTGTATTAACAGTTCCAAAAGAATTTGTAAATGGTGTAATTCTTCTACTTGGATCTGCAATTGTTCTTGTTGGATCTAAATATAAAGCTTGTGCTTTCGAACTGTAAGTTGTACCTGGCGTCATAGCTGCTGCAACTTTCCCTATAAGGGTAATTTTAACAACTCCATTCAAAGGAATATTAAAACCTCCAACAATAGGACTATTTGCTGTACCCGTGTTTGCCATTGAACCTGTAGGTCCAGAAGCATTAAGTGTATAAGTTGCTGTTGCAGAATCAAAATTTATTCCGGTAGGGAAAAGATAATTTAAATTTACTTGTGCGGCATTTCCACTTCCTAAATTTGTTATTTCGATTTCATATGTAACTGTTGCGTCAATTGTATTACATACAGATTTATTTATTGAATTTACTTTAGTAGAAAGTGACGCTAAACAATTAGAATTAATTTGCAATTCAGATGGCATATCACTTGAACTGAAAGTAGATACATAACCAACCGTTCCCGGTTGAGCACCATGATTTTTATTATCAGCTGTTACTCCTGAAACTCCATTAATTACAGAAGTATTAATAGTAACTCCAGATCCCGGAACATTATATCTAATTATTCCACCACCACCACCACCACCAGGTCCGTGTGAATTGTTTTCGTCATTTAATGTATTTCCTCCATTTCCACCTTTCGCCTCAATATTAATTGTCGTGGTACTGTTATTCGAAATATTTAAAAATACACTTCCTCCGGCTCCACCACCTCCGGCTCCATCTGGTGCGCCCGAATAAGTTCCGGCGGCTCCTACACCTCCATTTGCATAAATATTTCCTGTTCCCTGTATTGAACCTGCATTAATCAAAATTATAGCTCCTCCAACTCCACCTTTCACACCATTCACAGCGTTATTGGCATCACCGGCACCCCCACCACCTCCCATAACAAGACGGGTAAGTGATGGTGTTGCAGTAAGATATGAAGTGTATCCTGGTCGGCCACCTCCGTTTAGAGGACTAACATCTCCTCCACCGCCTTGCCATCCTAAACCTCCTAAACCACCGTTTCCACCATTTCCACCACCTCCACCTCCGGAGTTGTGATCGTTTCCACCACCACCAGCATTTGCAGGAGCTCCTCTTCCGGCGGACCCACCGGGCATACCTTCTACTCCGTTATTTACCTGATTAAAACCATCCCACATATATCGCGGTGTTCCGGCAATTCCTTCTCCTTTTCCCGAAACTACACTGCTTGTTGAATTATCTACATAAGTAGTTGAATTGTTTGCATTTGTTGCTGCTACAGGGCTGTAACCTCCTCTAAAACCTCTCGCAGATCCATCAATATTAAATCCATTAAAATTGAATGTTCCAGAAACATTAAAAGCAATAATACCTCCGGCAAAACCATTGAACGGTGGCGTTGTTATATTAGAGTTAAGTGTTAAATTTGAGAATTGAGGTACACGAATAATCTGAAAAGTCTTTTTACCGCTAGTTGTTGTTGGAGCAGCATTAAAATAATCATTCAATGCACCGCCTCCAGTACCTGTTCCTATAAATGTCAAAGTACCTCCAGTCAGAGGTACGTTACTCGTTGCTATAACATATTCATAGATTCCTGTATTTCCTAAATTGGTAAATCCGGTACCTCCCAAACCATCAATTCCTGAACTTGAGCTTCCCGAACCATAATTTGGATTATTACTATAGTCTATGCTTGCATCCTGCATTTGGATAATTAAAACCAAATCTCCTGATGAAATTTGAGTTCCGCCAAAATTATTACCATGACTATCTGTTGCCGGAACCGCAGTTAACGCAATTGTTTTTGCACCTTTTGCTAAATTCAGTGTTCCCGTTATTGGATAGTATGTATTTATCGATGTCGAAGCATTTATTGGTCCATCTGCTCCTGGAGTCCCACATACTTGTGCAAAAGACAATGTGGTATTTAGTAAAAATAATGAAGCAATAAAAATTAACCTAGAAAACTTAGAGGTTCTAAAAGTAATGTTACGCATAGACAATGTTGGTATTAATGGCGGTAATAAAAATATAATTGGCTGAACAACCGGAAGCGGTTTTCAACATATAGAGCAGATACGATAAAATGAAAGGAATGGATGTCAAAAATCTTAAAAAAGTTTTTTCAAGATCTTCATACAGAAAATGTACCGTGTGGGCCATAGGTATAATAGGTTCAAGACAAAAAATGTCTTTTGGTTAAATTAAGTAGTTTTGGAGCAGCGAAAATATACAAACCCCTAATTACTAGCTACATTCGTCGACAAACTGCATAGAAAAACGTTGAAATACACTTTTTGTCGATAAAATTTAACCTCAATACTTAATAAACATAACAATTTGATAATAAAAGAGCAGAATTTTCTTAATTTTTTATCGAAAAATTAGCTTTTAGTTAATTCTGTGACAAAAAAACAATAATATCTTACAAAAAGAGGAGACGTAATAAGATCACGACTCCTCTTTAAATACTGATAAACAGAACTTTACATAATTTTATTAATATCTAAATATCTTATTAAGCTAACCAACTCATTTAGATCGGTTTTACAAATTACTACTTAAAAAACAATTACACTTTTTGCGGCAATATCTCCTGCAGCTAAAGTATAATTTCCGATAAAATTGTCAATATTAATCTCACCAGTTTAAGAAAACAAGATCTCTCGCAGTAAATATTTTAAGTCTAAAATACTTACAAAAAAAGAGTGCGTAAATTCTTAAAATATCAACTTTTTTAAGCTATTCCAGAAAAGTAATATTGCGTTTTAAACCATCAAACTTGGTTCTTTTAATAGGAGAATTTTTAAAAACTGCTCGAAAAGTCTCTTCTGTAATTTCGACCCAGTCTTTTTTAGAAAAAGAAAGTAATTCTGGATTTGGATTAAACAAAGGTTCTGAATGGGGTTTCGAGAACCGATTCCAGGGACAAACATCCTGACAAGTATCACAACCAAACATCCATTCGTCAAATTTTCCTTTCATTTCATAAGGAATATTTTCTTTAAGTTCGATTGTATAATAAGAAATGCATTTACTTCCGTCAACCACATGAGGAGCAACTATTGCTTGCGTAGGACAAGCGTCAATGCAAGCTGTACAAGAACCACAATGATCTGTTGTTGCATGATCATACTCTAAATCTAAATCAAGTATAAGTTCAGCAATAAAATAAAAAGAGCCAACTTTTTGAGTCAACAGATTACCACTTTTACCAATCCATCCCAAACCACTTTTTGCTGCCCAAGCTCTGTCTAAGACAGGTGCCGAATCAACAAAAGCTCGTCCGGAAACCTCTCCAATATTCTCTTGAATTGAATGTAAAAATTCTTTTAATTTCTCTTTGATTACAAAATGATAATCCTGACCGTAAGCATATTTAGAAATTTTAAAGCTTTCCTGAGTTTGAGTTTCTTCCGGATAATAATTTAGTAAAAGTGAGACAACACTTTTAGCATCATCAACCAATAAAGTTGGATCTAAACGTTTGTCAAAATAGTTTTCCATATAAGCCATTTGACCATGATGGTTATTATTGAGCCATTTTTCAAGACGTGGTGCTTCCTCTTCCAGAAATCCAGCTTTAGATATTCCGCAGGAAAGAAAACCGAGGCGTTTTGCTTCTGATTTTATAAATTTCGAATATGTCACTTTTGCATTAATGCTCATCTTTTCGAGAATGAAACTTCTACACCAACTGGTTTTAATGTAATTAAAGGATTAAACTGAGCTTCATCTGTATTGGATTTAATCTCATATTTTTTTACAATTTGAGCAATAGTCAAACACATTTCATAAATAGCAAACCCCGCTCCTATGCACATTCTGGGACCGGCGCCAAAAGGATAAAAGTATTGCATAGAAAGCTTTTTCTGCTCTCCAAGAAATCGTTCCGGATTAAATTCATCCGGGTTTACCCAATATTTAGGATTTCGATGTAATTCGTAAAAAGAAACCCCAATAAGAGTTTCCTTTTTTATATGAAAACCTGCGAGCATATCATCAGTAACATTTTCCCTGTCTGTAATCCATGCAGGGGGATACAAACGCATCGATTCATTTAAAACAGCATTTGTATAGGTCATTTTTTGAAGTTGCTCAACAATGTCATTTGTTTGAGATTCTATTCCGATAATCTCATCAAGAACTTTTTGTTGCACATCAGCGTTTCTTCCCAAAAGATGAAGTGTAAATGTCAAAGCATTTGCAGTTGTTTCATGACCAGCTATAAACAAAATTTTTATTTCATCAACTAATTGCTTAACCGACATGCCTTCTCCTGTATCTTCATATCGGGTTTCTAAAAGCATATTCAGCAAGTCGTTAATCTCTTCTTTCGAAGTCAATCTCTGCTCAATGATTTCCTGAATGATTCCATTATTTTCTTCTGCCAATTCAAGATGTTTTTTCACCTGTCCGGTAACAGAAAACCACCATCCTTTATGTGGAAGTCTAATTTCTTTGATTAAAAAATTCTGAACTTCTTCAATAATAAATTTTATACGAGTTAGCTTTTCTTCTGAAATGGAAAATTGAAATAGTGATTTAGCCACAACATTAAAGGCTAATTGACTCATTATAGGAAAAAGATCAATTGCCTTTTCTTCTATTAAATTATCCAATTCAGAAGCAATAGTCAAATTCATATTCTCAACTAACTGATTCATCTTTTGCTTATGAAAAGCTGGCTGAATTAACCTTCTTTGCTTTAGCCAAAAATCACCGTCAACAGTCAAAAGTCCTTTCCCTAAATACTTTGAAAGATATACAGATTGAAATTTTGACTTATGATAATTCTTTTGATTTTTTTGTAAAATATACTGGGCAATTTCATTATCTCGTGATAAAATGATATGCTTAGAAAAACCAATTTTAAGAGAAAAAGAATCTCCAAATTCCTCAAAATATCTTTTATGGTATGGAATTGGATTTCTACGCACTCCTTCAGCATTGAGAAAAAATCTTAATATCGAAAGTCTGCCCGGGTAATTATATTTTTTGTTCTCAGACATTTTAAATAGAATTAAAACAATCCACCCTGAATGTTGGTGTTTATTTTTCCCAAATGTTTATAGGCCTTATCTGTAACTTCTCGACCACGCGGAGTACGCATAATAAAACCTTCCTGAATCAAAAATGGTTCATATACTTCCTCAATGGTTTCACTACTTTCCGAAACGGCAGTTGCCAAAGTTGAAAGACCAACTGGTCCACCTTTGAACTTATTAATAATCGTCAATAGAATCTTATTATCCATTTCATCCAATCCGTGCGCATCAACATTAAGTGCTTTTAAAGCATAACGTGCAATTTCAAGATCTATGGTTCCGTTGCCTTTAATCTGTGCAAAATCTCGAACTCTTCGCAACAAAGCATTTGCTATACGAGGTGTACCACGACTTCTACCAGCAATTTCGATAGCAGCATCCAATGATATTGGCATTTTAAGTATAGAAGAACTTCTTTCGACAATAGTTGTCAAAAGTTCAGTAGTATAATATTGTAATCGTGATGAAATTCCGAAACGTGCACGCATTGGAGCCGTTAATAATCCTGAACGAGTTGTAGCACCAATTAAAGTAAAAGGATTTAAATTGATTTGTACCGTTCTGGCATTTGGACCAGATTCGATCATAATATCGATCTTAAAATCTTCCATTGCCGAATATAAATACTCTTCGACAATTGGACTTAAACGATGAATTTCATCAATAAATAAAACGTCTCTCTCATCAAGATTTGTCAATAAACCAGCCAAATCACCAGGTTTATCCAAAACAGGACCAGATGTAATTTTAATTCCAACTTCAAGTTCATTAGCAAGAATATTTGCCAAAGTAGTTTTTCCTAAGCCGGGAGGACCATGAAAAAGTGTATGATCAAGAGCTTCACCACGTTGATTGGCTGCAGCTACAAAAACTTTCAAATTCTCTAAAACTTGATCTTGTCCGGCAAAATCATCAAAGGACAGCGGACGTAATCTTTTTTCAAGATCTAATTCTTCTGGGTTATACCCATTTGTAGTGGGATCTAGGTTCTCATTCATTTTACAAAGATAGACAAAGTAATCAGTTTGTAAAACAGATAAATCTCAAATAAAATACTGAAACTTAAAGTCAAATTCTAACTTTAGCCAAAACAAAAAAGACCATCTTTTCAGATGGTCTTTTTTAAATATTTTTAGTGGTGTAAAACTTCTTCACCTGCTTTCATTGGTACATTTTGCGGTACAAAATCTACATCGTGATTTGGGTTACTATAGTCATACGGCCAACGATATACGTGAGGAATTTCACCTGGCCAGTTACCGTGAATATGTTCTACTGGAGTAGTCCATTCTAATGTTGTAGATCTCCATGGATTCTGAACTGCTTTCTTACCGTAGAAAATACTACTAAAGAAGTTGTACAAGAATACTAATTGGAACGCTCCCCCTACAAGAGCAAATGTTGTAATTAAAACATTCACATTTTGTAAATCATCAAATAATGGGAAGTTTGTATTTGTATAATAACGTCTTGGTAGACCAGCTAATCCTATAAAGTGCATTGGGAAGAAAACTCCGTAAGCACAAACTGCTGTTACCCAAAAGTGAATATAACCTAAGTTTTTGTTCAACATTTTTCCGTACATTTTAGGGAACCAGTGGTAAATACCAGCAAACATTCCATAAAGTGCAGAGATACCCATTACTAAGTGAAAGTGAGCAATTACAAAGTATGTATCGTGAACATTAATATCTAAAGTACTATCTCCTAAAATGATTCCTGTTAAACCTCCAGTGATGAAAGTAGAAACCATTCCGATAGAGAATAACATTGCAGGGTTAAATTGCAGGTTACCTTTCCATAATGTTGTGATCCAGTTGAACGCTTTTACAGCAGATGGAATCGCAATCAATAAAGTTGTAAAGGTAAATACAGATCCTAAGAAAGGATTCATACCTGAAATAAACATGTGGTGACCCCAAACAATTGTAGATAAAAATGCAATTGCAAGAACTGACATGATCATCGCTCTGTATCCAAAAATTGGTTTACGAGAATTCGTAGCCATAATTTCAGAAACAAGACCCATTGCAGGTAAGATTACGATATAAACCTCAGGGTGACCTAAAAACCAGAATAAGTGTTCGAACAATACTGGAGAACCACCTTGGTAATGTAAAACTTCTCCAGCGATATAAATATCAGATAAGAAGAATGAAGTACCAAAACTTCTATCAAAAATCAATAATAATGCTGCAGATAACAATACTGGAAATGAAATAACACCAATAATAGCTGTTACGAAGAATGTCCAGATTGTAAGTGGAAGTCTTGTCATAGACATTCCTTTAGTTCTTAAGTTGATAACTGTAACAATGTAATTTAAAGATCCCATTAAAGAAGATGCAATAAAGATTGCCATTGAAACCAACCATAAAGTCATACCTGTTCCAGAACCTGGAATTGCTTGTGGCAATGCACTTAATGGAGGATAAATTGTCCAACCTGCAGAAGCTGGTCCAGCTTCAACAAATAAAGAAGACAACATAATCACAGCAGACAAGAAAAACAACCAGTATGAAATCATATTCATAAATCCAGAAGCCATATCTCTTGCTCCAATTTGAAGTGGAATAAGTAAGTTACTAAAAGTACCACTTAAACCAGCCGTCAGTACAAAGAATACCATGATAGTACCGTGAATTGTAACTAAGGCCAAATAAATATCATTTGCCATTACACCATCTGGTGCAAATTTATCTCCTAATAAAACATTAAAGATTTTGAAAGACTCTTCTGGCCATGCTAATTGCATTCTGAAAAGCAAAGACATTGCAATACCAATAATTCCCATGATAATACCGGTAATTAAGTATTGCTTAGCAATCATTTTGTGATCAATACTAAATATATATTTAGTAATGAACGTGTCTTTATGATGATGTTCGTGCTCGTGATCGTGTCCGTGATCGTGATCGTGCGCTTCTGCTGACATATATGTGTACTTTAAATTTTCTTAATAAATATTATTTCATAGCAACTTTAGCTACAACTGCTTTTACAGTATCAATAACTGCTTTAACAGTATCTTTAGCAGTACTATCTGTAGTCGCTTTCGCTCCTGCTTCTTCAGCTGGTTTTTTAGCAGCTTCAGCCGTTTTAATATCCTGTGCTAAAGTAGTTTTTTCGCTTAACCATTTTTTATACTCTTCAGGAGTATCAACAACAACTTTCATTTGCATGTTGTAATGAGAAGCTCCACAAATTTTATTACATAATAATAAATAATCAAATGTATAAGGATCTAAAGCTGTACCACCTTTAGCAACTAACTCAACACTTTTTTCAGCTCTTAGTTTATTGATGTTCGCAACTTTTTCGACCATAAATGGTAACTCTCTGTATTCAGAAGTTGTGTAAGTTGGAATAAAAGCAAACTCAGTAACCATTCCGGGAACACAGTTCATTTGCGCTCTAAAGTGAGGCATATAAGCTGAGTGCAATACGTCTTGAGAACGCATTTTGAAATGTATCTTTTTACCTTTTGGAATATGCAATTCAGAAACTACGATATCATCTTGAGAATTAGGATCTGACATATCAACTCCTAAAGTATTCACACCTTCAATCAAACGTACGTTTGCTTTTCCTAAAACATTATCTTGTCCAGCATATCTTGCAGTCCATTTGAATTGTTGAGCATATAATTCGATTTCGATTACATCTTCATCTTTATCAACGAACATAATGTTGTTCCAAGCGTACAATCCGTAAAGAATCAAACAAGCCAAAACTACAGATGGAATAATACTCCAAATTGCTTCTAATTTATTACTATCAGCAAAGAATAATGCTTTTTTATCTTTATGACCTCTATTTTTGAAAGAGAACCAATATAATAAACCTTGTGTAATAAATTGAACTACAAAAATTAAAACCCAAGTAATATTCATTAAGTTATCTACTAAAAGTCCATGCTCTGAAGCAGGAGTATGAAGTGCTAAACCACCCCATTTTAGTAAACCATAAATCGTAAATATATATATGAAAGCTAAGAAGCCAAACATAATATACCCTTGAATATTATTATCATTATCCGATGCAACCTGAGAATCGTCCGAAGAAGATCCTACTTGAGTAAGATCAAATATCTTGGTCAATTGCCACAATGCAACTGCTAATAAAACTAAAACTATAATTACCAACAAACTTGTCATCTGTTTACTTCTTTAAATATTAATAATGAAAATGTTTACTTTCTTCAATGAAAGGATTTCTTTTTGCTAACAAAGGAGCTTTAGTTAATGCAGTAAATACAACAAAAATAAATAAACCTAAGAAGAAAAGTATAGATGCAATTTCAGAAACTCCAATAAACCATTTATCTCCAACTGTACCAGGCATAATCATATTAAAGAAATCTACATAGTGACCTAATAAGATAACAATACCTGCCATTACAATAACCCAGCTAAGACGTTTGAAGTCTGTGTTGATTAATATTAATAATGGGAACACAAAGTTCATAACTACAGCACCAAAGAATGGTAAATTGTATAATTGAATTCTTGTTACGAAGTAAGTTACCTCTTCCGGAATGTTAGCATACCAGATTAACATGAATTGAGAGAACCATAAATAAGTCCAGAAAACACTAATACCAAACATAAATTTAGCTAAATCATGAATATGGCTTGTATTTACATACTCTAAATATCCTTTAGATTTTAAGTAAACAGTTACTAATGCAATTGCAGTAATACCACTTACAAAGAAAGATGCGAAAACATACCATCCAAATAAAGTACTGAACCAGTGTGGATCAATTGACATAATCCAATCCCAAGACATAATAGACTCAGACACGATAAAGAATACTAAGAAACCAGCAGTTAACTTAAAGTTCTTTTTGTAATATAGATCATCGTTAGCTTCGTCTTGAGCTAAACAATTTTTTCTAGATTGGTAACGATATAAATTCCATCCTATTAAAAAGATAGCCGCTCTAATAATCCAGAAAGTGAAGTTTAAATAACCTGCTTTACCAGCGATAATTTTATCATAATTTGCACTAGCAGGATCAGTAACCCCTTCACCTAACCATACAAAAACATGATTAAAGTGCAACCCGCAAAGAATTAAAATAACAAAGAAAATAATTGAACCTACTGGTAAGTAAGCCGTGATTCCTTGCATAACTCTAAACAAAACTGGAGACCAACCTGCCTGAGCAACTTGTTGAATAGCATAAAATGCTAAAGTTCCCATAGAAAGTAGTAAGAAGAAAATACAAGCAACGTATAAAGCTGACCAAGGCTTATTTTGCAATTGGTGCAATACATGCGTTAAATGTTCTTTGTGCTCATCAGCAGCATTTACTGTTTCATGCTCACCACCTTTGTGTGATTCATGTGAAGCTTCAGCAGCTTCGTGATGTCCAGCTTCTTGATGTGATGTTTCTGCTGTTGCTTCATGCGCAGCACCATGAGATCCATGTGCATCTGCAGCTAGAATTTTTTCAACTTCTTGAATATCTTTAGGAGCAGTTAAAAAACCATATCCAATTCCTAATATACCAAGGGCCATTAGGATGATAGAAAAAGTTTTTAATTTACTTGAAAATGTATACATATCTATTACGATCAGTTTGTTCAACAATTATAATTGGCTTCTTAGTTTTAGAACATAGTCAGCAACTAACCAACGTTCGTGGGCACTTAATTGATTTGCATGCGAACCCATTGCATTTAGACCATAAGTTTCAACGTGAAAGATACTTCCTTCAGTGATGTCTCTGTCTTTATAGTTAGGTACTCCAAGAAATTTTTCTCTTTCAACCAATTTACCTTTACCGTTTCCAGTTGCACCATGACAACTAATACAGTAAATTTCGAAAAGTTCTTTTCCTTTTCCGGAATTTCTTTCGATAGAATCCAAAGGAGATTTTAAATTAGCTTTTGCCAATTCGTAACCTGCAGTTGAATTTTCATATTCATAAGGCTCAAAACCTCTATTGATACTTCCTTCTGCAGGAAGCTGTCCTTCTTTTCCACCTTTAAATATTTTTGCTTCTGAATAGGTTTCATATCCTACAGACTCATACATATTAGGGAAATACTGATAGTTTGGTGCCGAATTATTGTGGCAAGATGAAACTAAAATAGTTATACCAACTAAAAGTGTTATTTTATATATCCTTTTCATAGCTACAATTAATTCTTTTCAATTACTTTAACTTCAACAGCTCCTGTACCTTCGAAAAAAGAAACTAGTTCTACTTCGTTATCATTTACAGCAACTTCCATTAAAAAATGGTCATCTGTTGTTCTTACATCAGGATTCTCAGCTTCTTTGAATGGCCATAATCTACTTCTCATATAAAAAGTAATTACCATTAAGTGAGCAGCAAAAAATACTGTCATCTCAAACATAATAGGCACAAATGCAGGCATATTTTGAATGAAGCTAAAACTTGGTTTACCTCCAATATCCTGTGGCCAGTCATGAATCATGATATAACTCATCATGGTTGTTGCAACAGAAATACCAACACATCCATATAAAAATGCACAAATTGCTAATCTTGTTGGTGCTAAACCCATAGCTTTATCCAATCCGTGAACTGGGAATGGAGTAAAAACTTCTTCAATATGATGATGAGCAGCTCTGGTTTTCTTTACTGCATCCATCAAAATATCATCGTCATTATAAATGGCGTATATTACTTTATTACTCATGATGTGAATCTTTATTTGCTCTTTCTCTAATGTAATTATCTCCTGTTCCTTTCAAAATTGTTTTAACCTCTGCCTGAGCAATTACAGGGAATGTTCTAGAGTATAATAAAAACAATACGAAGAAGAAACCAATTGTTCCAATGAAAATTCCAATATCAACAAATGTTGGTGAAAACATTGTCCAAGAAGATGGAAGGTAATCTCTATGCAAAGAAGTAACAATAATTACGAATCTTTCAAACCACATTCCGATGTTTACTACAATCGAAATAATAAAAGAGAACATGATACTTGTTCTTAATTTCTTGAACCACATAAATTGTGGAGAGAAAACGTTACAAGTCATCATCGACCAATATGCCCACCAGTAAGGTCCGGTAGCTCTGTTTAAGAACGCATATTGCTCATATTCTACTCCTGAATACCAAGCCACAAATAACTCAGTAATATATGCTACACCAACTATAGAACCTGTAATCATGATTACAATATTCATTAACTCAATATGTTGTAGTGTAATATAAGCTTCAAGATTAGATACTTTTCTCATAACGATCAACAATGTGTTTACCATTGCAAATCCTGAGAATACCGCTCCAGCAACGAAGTATGGAGGGAAAATTGTTGTATGCCATCCAGGAATTACAGAAGTAGCAAAGTCCATCGATACAATCGTGTGTACAGAAAGTACAAGAGGAGTAGCTAAACCAGCTAATACTAATGATACTTCTTCAAAACGTTGCCAATCTTTAGCTCTTCCACTCCATCCAAAACTTAGGATAGAATAAACTCTTTTTGTAAAAGGAGTTACCGCTCTATCACGTAGCATTGCAAAGTCAGGCAATAAACCAGTCCACCAGAACACTAATGATACTGAAAGATATGTTGAGATTGCGAAAACGTCCCAAAGTAATGGTGAGTTAAAGTTTACCCATAAAGATCCAAATTGATTTGGAATAGGTAAAACCCAATACGCTAACCATGGACGTCCCATGTGAATAATTGGAAATAAACCAGCCTGAACAACAGAGAAGATAGTCATCGCTTCTGCAGAACGGTTAATCGCCATTCTCCAACGTTGACGGAAAAGTAATAATACCGCAGAAATTAATGTTCCGGCGTGACCAATACCAACCCACCAAACGAAGTTCGTGATATCCCAAGCCCAACCAACTGTTTTATTTAATCCCCATGTTCCAATACCGGTAGATACGGTGTAAATTATACAACCTAACCCCCAAAGGAAGGCTATTAGTGCGATTGAAAATACAATCCACCAATGTTTGTTTGCAGGTCCTTCAACAGGCGCAGCTACATCTACAGTTACATCGTGATAAGATTTATCACCAATAACTAAAGGTTTTCTAATGGGTGCTTCGTAGTGAGACGACATAATCCTTTATATGTTTCTTAATTAATAATTTATTCTAAGTATTTCTAACTTTAACATGGTAAACCACATTAGGTTTTGTTCCTACATGCTCTAATAAGTGATATGATCTTTCATCAGCCGCTAATTTAGCAACTTTACTTTCTTTATCATTAACATCACCAAATATCATTGCTCCAGAAGAACAAGCGTTAGAACAAGCTGTTTGGAATTCGCCATCAGCAACTGGGCGACCTTCGTTTTTAGCTTTTAATTTAGTAGCTTGTGTCATTTGAATACACATTGAACATTTTTCCATAACACCACGAGAACGAACGTTTACGTCTGGGTTTAATACCATACGTCCTAAATCGTCATTCATGTGATAATCGAATTCGCTGTTTTTGTTATACAAGAACCAGTTGAAACGACGTACTTTATATGGACAGTTGTTAGCACAGTAACGAGTACCAACACATCTGTTGTATGCCATGTGGTTTTGACCTTCACGACCATGAGATGTTGCAGCAACTGGACAAACTGTCTCACATGGTGCGTGATTACAGTGCTGACACATAACTGGTTGGAATGAAACTTGTGGATTATCTCCAGGTTTTTCCATTTCATTAAATGTAGATAATGAACTAGATAAACCAGCGATATTCTCTTTTCTTTCGTTATCACCTTCAAAAGTACTTTCAGAAGAATAATATCTATCAATACGCAACCAGTGCATATCACGACTTCTTCTTACTTCAGCTTTTCCTACTACAGGAACGTTGTTTTCGGCATGACAAGCAATAACACATGCTCCACATCCTGTACAAGCGTTCAAGTCAATCGAAAGGTTAAAGTGATGTCCAGTAGAACGATCAAATGATTCCCATAAATCGACAGTAGTAGCTTTTACTTCTTCGTGATCTAAAGATACCATTGGTTGTTCGTTCCAAAATTCAGCATCTTTAGTATTAAAGATTTCAAGAGTAGTTTCTTTAATAATATCTCCTCTACCCATTAATGTTTTCTGTCCTTGAACACAAGCAAACTCATGTACTCCATTTGCCTTAGCAATAGAAACAGATTGAACACTATTGAAGTTTTTATATAAAGCGTAAGCATTTAAACCTACGACCATTTCTTCTTTTAAAGCCGCTTTACGACCATAACCAACTGCTAAACCAACTGTTCCAACAGCTTGTCCTGGCTGAACAATAACTGGAACATTTTCTAATTTTAAACCGTCAGCAGTAGTAATTGTAGCATAACTTCCGTTTAAACCTCCGTTCGCAACAATCTCATTTGTTAAACCAAGTTTTTTAGCATCAGCATTAGAAACCGTAACATAGTTATCCCAAGAAACTCTTGTGATTGGATCTGGGAACTCTTGCAACCAAGGATTGTTTGCTTGTTGTCCATCTCCTAAACCTGTTTTAGTATACAATACTAATTCAAATTCTCCGGCAGCTTTTGATTTTGAAACCGCATTTGCAGCAGCAGCATAATCAATAGAACCTGCAGATAAAGCAGTAGAACCAATTACAAAAATACCATCATGTAAAACTTTATTCCAAGAAGAACCAGCAATAATCCCAGCCGAACTAGCTTTAAGATAATCGTAGAAATTTCCAGGAACTCCGTTTAATGATAATAAAACATCTTGAAATTGTTTTGTATTGAATATAGGACGAATAGTTGGTTGAGTTAAACTATAAGTTCCTTTAGTAATCACAACATCACCCCATGATTCTAAATAATGAGGAGCCGGAGCAGCGATTGTAACAACTGAAGCCGTTTCATCTTCTTTTAAAGAGAAAGCAACTGAAGTTTTTACTTTTTTCAATCCAGACACAAAAGAAGCTGAATCAGCTAATGTATAAACCGGATTAATACCACTCATGATTAAAGTATGAACACTTCCAGCATTCATATCTTTTATTACTTGAGATACAGCCGCATTAGATCCTTTTCTAATTTGTCTTGTACCAGCTGTATTAAAAGCTTCACTAGCCAATACCTGATTGATAGCTAAAACTAATAATTGAGCATTTTTATCTTCAATTCCAGATACTAAAACTCCTTTAGACCCAGCAGCTTTTAACTGTTGAGCAGCTTTAGTAACTTCTGTTTTAAATTTAGCATCCAAAGAAACCGGAACAGAAGTACCTGCAATAACATTATAAACTAAAACTAACGCTTGTTTTTGATCCGCTGGAGTCATTGGAATACGCTTATCAGCAGCAGCACCAGACAATGTCATGTTTGATTCGAACTGAAAATGACGTGACATTTTTCCGTTTTGAGGAATACGTCCTTGAGCATATCCGGCATCGTATCCACCACCTTGCCAATCTCCTAAGAAATCAGCTCCAACAGAAACAATTAAAGAAGCTTTTGAAAAATCGTAATCAACAAGAGCTCTTTCTCCGTAAACTGTTTCAAATGCATCTAATGCTTCCGAAGAAGAAACAGCGTCATAAACAACGTGTTTTGCATTTGGGTTTTTAGCAATAAATTCACCTATTAATTTCTCAGTAGATGGACTTGCTAAAGTATTTGTCAACAATACTACTTGTCCACCTTTTGCTTTTGCATCCGCAAGACTTGATTTTATTTTCAAATCAACAGCAGACCAGCTACTATTTTTTCCTTCCAATTTAGGTTCTTTCAAACGCATGCTATCATATAATGATAAGATAGACGCATGAATTCTAGCATTGGCTGAAAACTTAGCTCCAGAAATAGTATTGTTATCAATTTTAATTGGACGACCTTCACGAGTTTTTACTAATAAGTTAGCAAAATCAAAACCATCAAAAACAGTAGTCGCATAATAATCTGCAACACCAGGAATGATTTGTTCTGGTTGTAACACGTAAGGGATAGACTTGTGAACCGGACCTTCGCAGGCAGCTAGAGTTACCGCTGCAGTACTAAATCCTACGTACTTTAAAAAGTCACGACGTGAAGTTCCAGATTGAGCTAAAGCATCTGCATTCCCTAAGAATTCTTCTGTAGGAATCTCTTCAACGAATTCGTTATTTCTAAGCGCCTCAACAATAGAACTATTTTCTAGTTCTTCAACACTTTTCCAGTATTTTTTGTTTGATGACATTGTATATAAATATTAAAATCTTAATAATTCGATTAATAGTGGCATTTACCGCATTCTAAACCTCCCATTTGCGCTGCAGTCAATTTCTCTACACCGTATTTTTTAGAAAGTTCAGCATGAATTTTATCATAATATGCATTTCCTTCCATCTTAACATCAGTTTTTCTATGGCAATCAACACACCATCCCATTGTTAATTTAGAATATTGCTTCATGATCTCAAATTCCTGCACTGGACCGTGACAAGTTTGACATTCAACTCCTGCAACAGTAACGTGTTGAGAGTGGTTGAAGTAAACAAAATCAGGAAGATTATGAATACGAACCCATTTTACAGGCTGCGTTTTTCCAGTATATGCTTGTTTAGCTTTATCCCAACCAACAGCAGTATATAACTTCTGGATTTCACCATCGTAGTAAGCTTTACTGTACTCAGGAGTAGCAGTAGACTCAGCAACTTCAGAAATGTTTTTATGACAGTTCATACAAACATTCAAAGATGGAATACCTGCGTTTTTACTCACACGAGCAGCAGAGTGACAATATTTACAATTGATCTCGTTATCTCCTGCGTGAATTTTATGAGAATAGTGAATTGGCTGAATTGGCTCATAATTTTGATCTACACCTACTTGCATTAAGAAAGCATACACAAAATAACCACTTGCCAAAAGCAAGAATATAGAAGTAACTAATACCAAGAATTGGTTTTTAGCAAAAGCTTTCCAAATTGGAAGTCTAGCTTCTTTAGGAGCAACTTCAATTCCGTTATTACTAGCAACTTTAGTTAATACTTTGTTCACCATGAACAACATAACAACCAAAATAGCCATTACAAGAGCAAGAGCTCCTAAAATAACGTTATTAGAAATTCCACCACCTTCAACTTTTTCCCCAGGAGGAACAGTTCCAGGTGTACCAGCAGCAGGCTCAGCTTTTACTTCAGAAGTATAAGCGATAATATTATCAATATCACCTGTAGATAATTGAGGAAAAGAAGTCATTACAGACTTATTGTTTTCTTCAAAAAGTTTTACTGCAACAGCATCACCTGATTTAATTACTTCAGAACTGTTATGAACCCACTTGTAGATCCAAGCCATTTCGTGCTTAGAAGCAACCCCTCTTAAAGCAGGACCTGTTGACTTAGCATCTAATTTGTGACATGCAGCGCAATTTGCATTAAAAAGTTCTTTCCCTTTTACTGGATCACCACCTGAAGTTGCAGCCGGAGCGGCAGCAGCAGGCGCCGCCGGAGCAGCAGCAGCATCTTGAGCAAATGAAGTTAGGGAGAAAATCAGCGTTAGCGATAAGCTAAGCAGCAATTTTCTGGAGATCGAATTATGGTTACCCACCTTTTTCATATAGTATAATAATTATCTACTAATTTTTGGTATGATTTTTTCTGTAGTAAATCAACAAAAAACTAATACCTTCTTTTAAAACTTGCACAAAAATACGACTTATGAACTATTCTCAAAACCTTAAAATACTCTTAAATATCAATTTATATCAATTCTAAATAATATTAAAATTTTCCATACAAACTTTAAATACTATTTTTGCATAAAAACCATCACATTATGAGAATTTTAACCCACTCAAAAAGAGTTTTCTTAACACTAGCAATGTTCACTTTAGCATATAACATTCATGCTCAAGACCAAAATTTAACACTAAATCAAGATCCCAAATTTGAGCAATTATTAAACGACAAGCGCAAAATTAACACGTCAATAAACACAAACGATACTTATAAAATTCAAATTTTTAGCGGGAAAAGCGAGGAAGCAAAAAAAGCTCTAGCAGATTTCAAAAGAGAAAATAGTGATATAGACGGCACAATAATTTTCAACACACCAAACTATAAAGTAATCGTTGGAAATTTTAAAACAAGAATCGAAGCAGAAAGAAATTTAGCTGAAATCAAAAAGAGATACAAAAGCGTATTTTTGATCAAACCAAGCAAATAAAATCTTCCTAAAAAAACACTTAAAAAACAAAAAAAGCATCAGCAGTAGCTGATGCTTTTTTTATATCCTATATATCCAAATTACAAGAATATATTAACGCTTAAAATTCAAAAAATAGAATTACCCCTTTTTACTCTCAAGATTAGGCAAAAACCCTGTCAAAACACCAATCAAAGGCAAAAAGGCACAAATTTTAAAAACATAAGTTATGCTGGTCAAATCAGCTAATTTACCTAAAATAGCAGATCCCAGACCTCCCATTCCAAAAGCAAAACCGAAAAACAATCCCGCCACTAAGCCAACTTTACCAGGCAATAATTCTGTCGCATAAACCAAAATAGCCGAAAACGCAGAAGAAATTATCAACCCAATTATTACTGACAAAATACCAACCCAAAATAACGAAGCATACGGAAGCAAAAGAGTAAATGGCGCAACTCCTAAGATAGAAATCCAAATCACATATTTTCTACCAAACCTATCTCCCAATGGACCTCCAATTAATGTACCTGCAGCAACTGCACCTAAAAACGCAAATAAATAAATCTGGGATTCCTGAATCGAAATATTAAACTTATCAATCAAGAAAAAGGTATAATAACTAGTAATGCTTGCTAAATAAAAATATTTCGAAAAAATTAAAACCAACAAAATAGCCAATGAAAATACCACTCTTTTTTTAGACAATTGATACGTAAAAACTTCACGCCCCGTTTCTTTGTTTTGGCGTTTTAATTCTAAATGCGCACTGTACCAAATTGCTATTCTATATAAAACAAAAATTCCAATTAAGGCTATCAGGCAAAACCAGATTATATAGAATTGTCCATATGGAATCACAATTAAAGCAGCCAATAAAGGACCAACCGCACTACCTGCATTCCCGCCAAGTTGAAAAATAGATTGTGCTAATCCCCTTTTTCCACCTGAAGCCAAATGTGCCACTCTTGACGATTCCGGATGAAAAATAGAAGAACCAATACCAATCAAACTAACTGCTACTAATAAATAAGTAAAGCTCGATGCAATCGACACAAAAAATAGTCCCAATAGCGTAAAACTCATTCCTATAATTAATGAATACGGCTTAGATTTTTTATCTGTATACATCCCCACAAACGGTTGTAAAATAGAAGCAGTAAGTTGGTACGTAAAAGTTATCATACCAATCTGAGCAAAACTCAAATTAAACTTTTCTTTAAACAAGGGATAAACAGAAGGAATTACTGCTTGCAACAAATCATTAATAAAGTGAGAAAAGCTAATAATAAAAAGTATAGAATAGATAGTTTTCTGAACTACCTCGGGTTGCGTTTTAACATTTGTCATAGGTTGTAATTTTAATTTTGAACACTAATACATCTTAAAGTATTTATTTTCGACAAAGATCCTATTAAATACATTGTCAGAATTACTACATTTGGACAATGAATAACGATTATCAGACATATCTTGTTGTTGACCTTGGATTTCAAATAAATCCATTTCTTCCAGTTGTGGGATATACCGAAACAATTACAGATGCAGTTTGCTCATTGCATTCGCATCCACGAGCACAACTTCTTTACGCGACAAGCGGCGTAATGAATGTAGTTGTAGAAAATCAAATTTGGGTTGTAAATCCATTACAAGGATTATGGATTGCAGGCGGGGTTGAACATCAGGTAGCTTTTCAGAAAAATGTCAATCTACATAGCGTTTTTATTGATCCATCATACACAAACAATCTGCCGCCGACTAGTTTTTCTTTTGATATTTCGGTATTTCTAAAACAGCTAATGTTTAAAATTATTTCTTTTGAAGATCATGAAAATATAACTCCTACACAAAGAAGAATTATGGATGTATTTTTAGATGAATTGGCTCTAATTAGCCCAAGTTCTACTTTTTTACCCACAAGCAATCACATAAAACTCAAAAACATTATTGATCTCTTAATTAATGATGTTGCCAACAAAGAAACAATAGAATATTTTGCCGATCTATCTTACATGAGCAGCCGAACTTTATCCAGACTCTTCATTAAAGAATTAGGAATGAGTTTTAGCGACTGGAGAATTAGATTAAAATTACTGGAGGCAATAAAAAGATTAGGAGAAAAACAATCCATAAAGGAAATAGCTTTTGATTTGGGTTACGAAACAACCAGTGCATTTATTTTTATGTTCAAAAAAAATTTAGGAAAGACCCCTTCAAATTATATTCTCGAAAATAAAACAGAATACTAAGCATTATTTTCTGTCTCTTTTAAAATCATGAGTACTTCCTCCTTAGCTATTGCCAAATCATCTTGAAAAACTAAATTATCCCTTAGACAATCTACAGTTGCTCTTCCCATTACTCTTCCCATTTCTACATCACTACGCCAATGTGCATTACAAATTATGCGGCTTTCACCAAAATCATATCCTCGCCTTAAAATCATTCTCTCATTGTAAGGAAAAATTTCACTAAAAACCAATGCCCACGCCCAGCCAACGGCAGCATGTCCCGAAGGAAAAGAACCAACTTTACGTAACACCTCTTCCTGTTCCGGAGTACAAGTTTTTGTATTTGTAACAACAAATGGTCGTTCTCGATTATAATGATTCTTAGCTGCATATGTAGACAATCCGGCATCAGTCATTACCCTACGCATTAACAAATAAAGCTTAGGAGTTTTTGCTTCACTAATCTCAATACCCAAAGTAGACTCAAAAGATTTAACTGCGGCGGGAAAAGATAAATTTGCATCAGCGGCAGCTTGCATAAACCGAATTTTATCTTCCGCTTTTACAGCTTTTTTAGCATATTCTAAATCAAACTCAAAAGCTTCTGATGTGTGTTCCGGTGGTGGCGCTAACAATATCAAACTATTTGGCATCTCGTCTTCCTTCAAATAACCATGTAATAAATCAGGCATTATTTCTCTAAGCTGCTCAACGTTTGTAAATGTACGCGCAGCATTCTTTGATTTAAAACCTTTATCAAAAAGTGTAGTAATAATATGAAATACTTTCAATCTCATAAGAAGCACCTTCATTAGTAAGCTTTGATTTTTAAATAAACCAAAAGCAATACAAAGAAATCAATTATCTTAATATAAAACATAATCAATATCTTACATTTTTGTTTCAAATTATAAATTGAAACATATAAACAATCATAAATCAACTTACATTAATTTTTCTGACAGCAAAAATTCGCAATGCTAGCTGAATCACTGATTTATTTATATGATATTTTAAAAAGTATTAAACAAAAAAAATCCCGATTGCTCGGGATTTTTATATTTGAAAAATATTTAATTTTATTTCAATTTTTTCTTGATAGCAACTTCGTGGTACGCTTCAATAACATCTCTTTCTTCAATGTCATTGTAACCTTTAATCTGGATACCACAATCGTAACCTTTAGAAACTTCTTTAACATCATCTTTGAAACGTTTCAATGCAACAAGTTCACCTGTATGCACCACTACTCCATCTCTAATAACTCTAATTTTAGAAGATCTCATGATTTTACCATCCATAACCATACATCCTGCAATAGAACCAACTTTAGAAATTTTGAAAATCTCACGAATTTCAGCTGTTCCTAAAATTTCTTCTTTCATCTCAGGAGCTAACATTCCTTCCATCGCATCTTTCAAGTCATCGATAGCAGCGTAAATAATAGAGTAGTAACGGATATCGATTTCCTCTTTATCAGCAAGTTGTCTAGCATTTCCAGCAGGACGAACGTTAAATCCGATAATGATTGCATCAGAAGCAGAAGCCAACATAACATCAGTTTCAGTAATTGCTCCAACACCTTTATGGATAATATTAATTTGAATTTCTTCAGTAGATAGTTTAGAGAACGAATCTGATAATGCTTCAACAGATCCATCAACGTCTCCTTTAAGGATTACGTTCAACTCTTTAAACTGACCAAGAGCAATACGACGACCAATTTCATCAAGTGTAATATGACGTTGTGTACGTACAGATTGTTCACGCATTAATTGAGAACGTTTTGATGCAATTTGTTTTGCTTCTTTTTCGTCTTCAAAAACGTTAAACTTATCACCCGCAGTTGCAGCTCCATCAAGACCTAAAACAGATACCGGAGTAGACGGACCAGCTTCTTTAACAATATGTCCACGTTCGTCATGCATAGCTTTAATTTTACCATGATGTTTTCCTGCCAACATATAATCTCCAACTCTTAAAGTTCCGTGTTGAACTAAGATTGTAGAAACATATCCTTTTCCTTTATCTAAGAAAGCCTCAACTACAGTTCCCTGCGCTGCTTTATTTGGATTCGATTTTAAATCTAAAATCTCAGCCTCTAATAAAACTTTTTCTAATAATTCTTTTACTCCTGTTCCAACTTTTGCAGAAATATCATGTGACTGAATTTTTCCACCCCAATCTTCAACAAGTAAATTCATACTAGCCAAACGCTCTTTGATTTTCTCAACATTCGCATTTGGTTTATCAATTTTATTGATTGCAAATATAATTGGCACTCCAGCAGCTTGTGCGTGAGAGATCGCCTCTTTTGTTTGTGGCATGATATCATCATCCGCCGCTACAACAATAATCGCGATATCCGTAACTTGAGCTCCACGTGCACGCATCGCGGTAAACGCCTCGTGACCCGGTGTATCTAAGAATGCGATTTTTTGACCGTTATCTAAAGTTACTCCATATGCTCCAATGTGCTGTGTAATACCTCCAGACTCACCAGCGATAACATTTTCTTTACGGATATAATCCAGTAAAGATGTTTTACCGTGATCGACGTGACCCATTACAGTAACAATTGGTGCTCTTACTACTAAGTCTTCTTCTTTATCTTCAACAACCTCGATTGCTTCTTCAATATCAACTGTAATAAACTCAACTTCGTAACCAAACTCATCGGCAACGATAGTTAATGTTTCAGCATCCAGACGTTGGTTCATGGTAACCATGATACCAAGAGACATACAAGTTCCAATTACTTTAGTAATCGGCACATCCATCATGATCGCAATTTCACCTACAGTAACAAACTCAGTAACTTTAATAGTTTTACTTCCTTCGTCAAGTGCTCTTTGCTCTTCATCAGATTTCTGACGGTGTGTATCTCTTTTATCTCTTCTGTATTTAGCAGCTTTAGATTTTCCACCTTTACCTTGAAGTTTTTCAAGAGTCTCTCTAATTTGGTTTTTTACTTCCTCTTCAGTAGGCTCAACTTTAGCTACAATTGCAGGACGGTTTCCTTTTACAAAACCTGGTCTTGCACTTCTGTTAGCATTAAATCCTCCACCACCGGTATTAGGTGTGATTTTATTAGGATTTGGAGTTCCCGGCGCATTACCTGTTGCAGGTTTTGGTGCACCCGGAGTTCCAGGCTTAGGAGCAATTCTTTTACGCTTATTTTTGTTAGCGTTATTATTATTTGCTCCAGGAGCTCCCGGTTTATTAGGAGTTATCTTTGGATCTTCTTTCTTTTTCTTAGGCTTATTAAATTGAGATAAATCAATTGTTTGTCCAGTAAGAGTAGTTCCAGATAATTTTTGATATTGAGTAGTGATAGTTTCCTCAGCAGTTGTAGGATCTGTTGAAATAACAGGTTCCGGTGCTACTTTAGGAGCTTCCACTTTTACTTCTTTTTTCTCTGTAATAATTGGTTTTTCTACCTTTTTCTCTTCAGAAACTACAGGAACCACTACCGGCTCAGGCTGTACAACTTCTTTTTGAACAGGTTTTTCTGGTTGAGTTGGAGCAACAACTACTTTTGGTTCTTCAGCCTTAACTGGTTCCTCAACAATAGGAGGAGTAGAAACAACTGCAGGTTTCTTTGGATTTAAATCAATTTTACCAACTTGAACAGGTCCGGTTACAACAGCTCTCGCTTTTATAATCTCTTGTTGCTTTTGGCGTTCCTCGTCTTGTCTGCGTTTATCCTCAATTTCTTTCTCACGCTCAACACGTAATGCTTCTTTTTCTTTTCTTTTCTCTTCTCCTACCTCTTTAGAAGCTTCCTTATTCCCCTTATCGCCCGCAAATTGGCTTTGTAGGATATTAAATTCGCTATCAGAAATTTTCGCATTTGGATTTGCATCAATAGCAATTCCCTTATCTTTTAGATAATCAACAGCTCTTTCTAACGAAATATTTAATTCCCTTAAAACCTTGTTTATTCTTATTACTCTCTCTTCAGACATATAACCTTTTTATTATTACCTTTTTCGTTGTGTTGTTAGAGCAGATAACTAGCTATCAAACTCTTCTTTTAGTATTTTCATAACATCAAGAATTGTTTCCTCTTCTAAATCTGTTCTTCTTACTAAATCTTCTACTTCTTGTTTTAAGATACTTCTAGCTGTATCTAAACCAATTTTTGCAAATTCTTCGATAACCCAGCCTTCAATTTCATCTGAAAACTCAGTTAATTCAACGTCATCATCTTCACCACTAGCAACATCACCTTCTCTAATAACATCCAGCTCATAGCCTGTAAGCTGACCTGCTAATTTAATATTGTGACCTCCTCTACCAATTGCTTTAGATACTTCTTCTAATTTCAAGAATACTTCAGCTCTTTTGTTTTCTTCATCAATTTTGATAGAAGAAACTTTTGCAGGGCTTAATGCTCTTGTAATAAACAATTGAATGTTGTTTGTATAGTTGATTACGTCGATATTTTCGTTTCCTAATTCGCGAACAATTCCGTGAATACGAGATCCTTTCATACCAACACAAGCTCCAACAGGATCAATTCTATCATCATAAGAATCTACCGCTACTTTTGCTTTTTCACCAGGAATACGAACTACATTTTTAACAGTAATTAATCCGTCGAAAACTTCAGGAATTTCTTGTTCAAACAATTTCTCCAAAAACTTCTCAGAAGTTCTAGACATAATAATTTGAGGTTTGTTTCCTTTTAATTCAACGCTTTCAATGATTCCACGTACATTATCTCCTTTACGGAAAAAATCAGACGGAATTTGTTTTTCTTTCGGAAGCACAATTTCGTTCCCTTCATCATCTACTAAGATAACAACTCTTGGGCGAACGTGGTGCACTTCGGCAGTATAAATATCACCAATAATATCTTTAAATTGTTTATAAAGATTTGTATTATCGTGTTCGTGAATTTTAGATATTAAGTTTTGGCGTAAAGCTAAAATAGCTCTTCGTCCTAAATCAATCAATTTAACTTCTTCAGAAACTTCTTCACCAATTTCAAAATCCGCTTCGATCATTCTAGCCTCTGTCAATGTAATTTCTTCATTTTCAAAATCAAGATCTTCATCAGCAACAATTACTCTTCTTCTCCATATCTCCATATCACCTTTATCAGGATTAATAATAATATCGAAGTTATCATCAGAACCGTATTTTTTCTTCAATGCATTTCTAAACACGTCCTCTAAAATTGCCATAAGCGTTACACGATCAATAAGTTTATTATCTTTAAACTCTGAGAATGAATCGATTAATGCTAAATTTTCCATGCGAATTCTTTAATTAAAATGTTACTGTAACAATTGCCTCTTTAATTTCTGTATAAGGTATTTGTTGCTCTTTTTGAACTGTTTCTTTTCCTTTTCCTACTTTTTTCGGTTCTCTTGCTTTCCAAGACAAAATTATAAAAACATCGTTAGCTTCCACTAATTCTGCTTCAATTTTTTCATTATTTGTAGTAACAATCAACGTTCTACCAATATTTTTCTTGTATTGTCTTGTCAATTTCAATGGTGATCCTACTCCAACCGATGCTACTTCAAGCGAAAAATCCTGTTCTTCACGATCCAGATTATTCTCGACTGCACGACTAATATCGATACAATCCTGCAGCGCCACTCCATTATCTCCGTCTAAGCCAACACTAATTTTAAAAGAGTCAGAAATAGCCAGATCAATCAAAAAGATTGATGGTTTTTCCAGAAGAGCTTCTGTAATTAATCCGTTTACTTTTTCTTTAAATGTCATAATTTTATAAAAAGAGGGGACACTTAGTCCCCTCATTATTTAGATTTTAATAAATAACGGTGCAAATATAGTGTTTTTTTTATAAATCAAAATAAATAGATTGCTCTAAAAATATTTCTTATCTTTATAGTAGCATTAAAATAACGGAATTTCACATTATTTAACCCCTAAAGATCATGAAACGAATTCTAGTACCTACCGACTTCTCAGAACACGCAGAAGACGCTTTAAAAGTTGCTGCCAAAATTGCCCAAAAAAACGATTCCGAAATTATCATTTTGCACATGCTTGAATTACCACATCAGATGAATGATGCAATTTTGGGCGGCGCAAGCATTCCGGAAACCATGCTTTTCATGAAAAAGGCAAACGAAATGCTTGACGAAATTTCATCAAAACCATATCTTGAAGGAATAAAAGTAACTGAAATTGTAAAAATTGACAAGCCAATTCATGGAATTACTCAGGTAAGCAAAGATCATGAAATTGACTTAATCGTTATGGGTTCACACGGTTCCTCTGGAATTGAAGAACTTTTAATAGGCTCAAATACCGAAAAAGTAGTCCGAAATTCTGAAATTCCCGTTTTGGTAATCAAAAAAGACATCACAGACTTCAAAGTAGGAAATATCGTATTTGCTTCTGACTTTTCTGAAGAAACAAAAAAACCTTTCGAAAAACTTTTGAATTTCACTAAATTCTTCGAATCAAAAATTCATTTAGTTACAATTTGCACTCCAAACAGCTTTAAACCAACACATGTTCTTCAAAAAGCCATGGATAATTTTATATCTGAATTCAATATCACCAATTACACTACTCAAATCTATAACGACACCAATATCGAAAAAGGAATTATCAATTTTGCAAACAGCATAAACGCTGACATTATTGGAATGTGCACACACGGAAGAACTGGTTTTGCTCACTTTTTTAACGGAAGTATCAGCGAAGGCCTAGTAAACCATACCATAAAACCTGTCGTAACCTTTAAGATTTAAGCAAATATTCTACAAAGACAAAACATTTATCCTCACCAAAAGCCTTTCAAATGAAGGGCTTTTTTTTTACATATAAATATTATTCAATTGTTCCTTAAAAAAAATCACATGAGCTTTTTAGCAAAGTACATCTGAGCTTTTCAACAAAACAGAAGAGCTAATTAATATAGAAATTTGTCAAATAAAAATCATAATAAAACACAACATGAAAACAATAGACAAAATCTACATTAATGGAGAATTCGTAACTCCGCAAGGACAAGAATATTTTGACTTAATAAGTCCAACAACAAACGAAAAACTAGGAAGGGTTCTTTTAGGAAACAAAGAAGATACCCAAAATGCAATAAATGCAGCAAAAAAAGCTTTTAAAACCTTCTCAAAAACCACAATCGCAGAAAGAATTCAATACCTAAAAAACATAAAAACTGCCATCGAAAAAAGAAAAGTAGATTTCATAAATGTAATGGTCGAAGAATACGGCGGAACGCTTCAATTTTCAACAATCAGCTACGAGTATATGCTAAAAGGTTTTGATTCCGCGATTAACCTATTAAGCACTTATGATTTCACTAAAAAAATGGGAGAATCTGAAGTTCAAATGACGCCACTGGGAGTTGTAGGAATTATTATCCCCTGGAATTCAAGCAATGGTTTTATATGCAGCAAATTATCAACTGCAATTGTCGCAGGATGCACAACAGTTATAAAACCAAGCGAAATGAGCGCTCAGCAAACGCAATTAATAACAGAATGCCTTCATGAAGCAAGACTACCAAAAGGCGTTTTTAATATCGTAAACGGACTTGGTGAAGTTGTTGGAGCCGAAATAAGCCGTAACCCGGATATTGCAAAAATTTCTTTTACAGGATCAACGACTGTCGGAAAAATTATTGCAACAGAAGCCATTAATACCATGAAACGCGTTACACTTGAACTTGGAGGAAAATCTCCGAATATTATTTTAGACGATGCTAATTTTTCAGAAGCAATTCCGTTAGCTATAATTGCCGCTTACATGAACAACGGACAAGCCTGTATTGCAGGAACAAGATTATTAGTTCCCGAAAATAAACTTGACGAAGTCAAAACTCTTGTTAAAGAAATAGTTTCAAAAACAATTGTTGGCGATCCAAAAAACGAAACGACAGCAGTTGGACCAATGGTCAGCAATAAACAATACGATCGCGTTCAGGATTACATTCAAACAGGGATAAATGAAGGTGCAGAAATTCTTGTTGGCGGCTTAGGAAAACCAGAAGGATTAGAAAAAGGAAACTTTGTAAAACCAACCGTTTTTATTAATGTAAACAACCAAATGCGCATTGCGAGAGAAGAAATATTCGGCCCGGTTTTATCCATTATTAGTTATAAAACCGAAGAAGAAGCAATCGAAATAGCCAATGATACGACATACGGACTACAAGCTTATGTAAGTTCATCAAACAAAGAAAGAGCTCACAAAGTTGCTTCACAAATTAATGCAGGACGCGTTCAGATAAACGGAATCGGACATGATCCAATGGCACCTTTTGGCGGATTTAAACAATCAGGAATAGGAAGAGAATTCGGAGTCTTAGGACTCGAAGCATATCTTGAACCAAGAGCATTAATTCAATAAAAAACAACATTAACAGATCCGGACATCTTTAGACAAAAAGATTTTCCGGATCTTTTTATAACTTTACAATATGACTGCAAAAACAAATACAAAACCTCAAATACTTTACTCCTGCTATTACGCACGCAGTCGTGAAGGCGAACATTTTATACCGGAACACGTCTTTAGTTATCAGATTTCAGGAGAAATGACTGCTTCAGACAGCAAAAACACCTATCTCACAAAAGCAGGGGATTTTCGCTTTAGCAAAAGAAATAATTTAGCAAAATTCACCAAAATACCACCTGAAGGAGGCGAATTCAAAACAATATCTCTTTTTCTGGATCAGGAAATTTTACGCGAAATAAGCAAAGAATATGACTTTAAAATCAACAAAAGAACAGATTCCGAAACCATGATTACATTAGCACCAAATCCGCTATACAAATCTTTCATGGAATCACTCATATCCTATCTTGAAGTTGAGCAAGAAAACAACGAAACCCTATTTAATTTAAAAATAAAAGAAGCCGTTCATCTTTTACTTAAAGTAAATCCGGAATTAAAAGATATTTTATTTGATTTTAGCGAACCTGGAAAAATGGATCTCGAAGCTTTTATGAATAAAAACTTCCATTTTAATGTACATCTTAATCGTTTTGCTTATTTGACAGGAAGAAGCTTAGCCACTTTTAAAAGAGATTTCCAAAAAGTATTCCAACAAACACCCGGAAAATGGTTATTAAACAAAAGACTTCAGGAAGCTTATTATCTAATTAATCAAGGAACACCGCCATCAGAAGTTTATATAGGCGTTGGCTTTGAAGATCTTTCACATTTTTCATTTTCATTCAAGAAGAAATTCGGAATAGTTCCGTCATCTTTACTCTCTAAATAACACTGCCTTTTAAAATCCAGCCTAGAATTCAACCGCAAAGAACGTAAGGTTTTTTACTTATAAGATTTAATATCAACGCAAAGTTCGCAAAGCCATAATTGACAAAGCTTTGCGAACTTTCTATTTGCAATCACAACAATAAGACAAAAACTTAGCGTTCTTTGCGGTTAAAATCACTAAGTTTATTCCATAAAAAAAGCCTCTCTATTGAGAGGCTTTTTGTTGGTCTACAAGGACTCGAACCTTGAAAGACTGCACCAAAAACAGTTGTGTTACCATTACACCATAGACCAATAAAAAACACTTATACAGACTGCAAATTTAAAGCTTTTTTAGCTAAAACAAAGCTTTTGAGATAAAAAAGCCTCTCGTTTGAGAGGCTTTTTATGTTGGTCTACAAGGACTCGAACCTTGAAAGACTGCACCAAAAACAGTTGTGTTACCATTACACCATAGACCAGCGTTGCTGTTAAGCGAGTGCAAATTTAGAGCTTTTTTTAGTTTGCGCAAACTTTTTAATAAAAAAAACTCGTTTTTTTTTCATTTTTTTTCTTTCAAACTCGTAATGTTCACGCAACCATTTAACAAACAACAGATTAATACAATCAAATACTTTTGTAGAATTTTATGTTAATGCTCTTCTCTTTAAACAAAAAAACATTTTCTTTGTAGGATAGAAAACATACATAATTATAACACCTAAATATGGCACAATTCAATTTCAATAAATGGAATACAATTATTGGTTGGTTTGCATTTGCAATCGCTTTAACTACTTATACACTAACTGTTGAACCCACCATGAGCTTTTGGGATTGTGGCGAATATATTGCAACAGCAGCTAAACTAGAAGTTGGTCACCCACCAGGAGCACCACTATTCCAGATGATGGGTGCCTTTTTTGCAATGTTTGCTATAGACGCTCAACACGTCGCTGTGATGGTAAATATGATGTCTGTTTTTTCAAGCGCATTCACCATTCTATTTATGTTCTGGTCTTCATCAATGATTTTGAAAAAAATCGTTGCTCGTTTTGCTGAGATTGATCAAAACAATTCTATCGTTATATTAGGAAGCTCTTTCGTTGGAGCCCTTGCTTATACTTTCTCTGACAGTTTCTGGTTTAATGCCGTTGAAGCCGAAGTTTATGCAATGGCATCTCTATTAATCGCATTACTTTTTTGGCTTGGATTACGCTGGGAACAAGACATGGATAAGCCAAAAGGAAACAAATGGTTATTGATCATTTCTCTTGTTATCGGACTTTCATTTGGTGTTCACTTCATGGCACTTTTGACTATTCCCGCAATTGGCTTTCTTTACTATTTCAAACACTACGAAAAAGTTACTATAAAAAACTTCATTATTGCCAATGCTGTAGTAATTGCAATTCTATTGTTTATCTTCAAGCTTTTACTACCATTAACAATGGCTTTCTTTGGTAAAACCGAGATTTTCATGGTAAACAGCATGGGATTACCTTTTAACTCAGGAACTATCTTTGTAGCTTTATTATTTATTGCTTTCTTTTATTTTGGCCTTAAATACACCAAACAAAAAGGATTAGTTTTCTACAACACTATTATTCTTTGTATTTTATTTATTCTTATTGGTTTCTCAACCTGGATTATGTTACCGGTTCGTGCTAACGCCAATACTGTAATCAACGAAAACAAACCATCTGATGCTACAGAGGTTTTAGCATATTATAATCGTGAGCAATACGGTGTAAACCCATTGTTTTACGGACCTCAATACACAGAACTTTTTGCCGGTCTGGATGCAAAAACTCCTTACTTAGACAAAAAACCTAACTACGAAAGAGATTATAAAACTGGTAAATATATCATTACCAACAATTATAAAAATGCAGAACAAAATTCTGATGATAATCAGAAGACGATTCTTCCAAGAATGTGGAGCACCGAAACCGGACACATCCAAAATTATATTAGCTTCACAAATCCTCCTAGTTTCAAAATAGATCCAAATCATAGTTACGATGAAGATTTAGCAAAATACGGAATTGACGCAAGTCAATTAAGTGAAGATGAATACAACAAAGCAACTGCACAATTGCGAAATGAAGTTGAAAAAACAGTTTCAGAATTCAGAAAAGCTTACGCTCAAAAACAAATCGACAACGAAGGCTACGTTAAATTCTTAAATAGCTATGGTGAGTATTTAATCATAGAAAAACCAACAACTGCAGACAATTTCAGTTTTATGTTCGAATATCAATTTGGATATATGTATTGGAGATATTTGATGTGGAATTTTGTTGGCCGTCAAAGTGATGTTCAAGGAAAATATGATAATCTGGATGGAAACTGGATCAGCGGAATCAAAATGCTTGACTCAGTACACCTTGGTTCTCAAGACAACTTACCTACTGATGTTTTAAACAATAAAGGACGTAACGTTTACTTTTTCCTACCTTTTATTTTAGGTTTAATCGGAATAATGTATCACGCAAATAAAGACCTTAAAAGTTTTTATGTTCTTCTGGCATTATTCTTATTTACCGGAATTGCATTAAAAATATACCTAAATGAACGACCTTTTGAGCCTCGTGAAAGAGATTATGCACTTGTAGGATCCTTCTATGTATTTGCAATCTGGATAGGTTTTGGAGTTTATTCTCTATATGAAAGCATCCAAAAATACATCGCTCCAAAAATTGCAGGACCTATTATTATTGCAGCAACTTTCTTAGCAGCTCCAGTTTTAATGGCGTCTCAAAACTGGGATGATCATGACAGATCTGAAAGATACACTGCGGTTGCAATGGCAAAAGCATATTTAAATTCCTGCGATAAAGATGCTATCTTATTTACTATTGGAGATAATGATACGTTCCCGCTTTGGTATGCGCAAGAAATTGAACACATTAGAACCGATGTAAAAATCGTAAATACAAGTTTATTTATGACTGATTGGTATATTGACCAAATGAAAGCGAAATCATACGAATCTGATCCATTACCAATATCATTTACACATGACGAATATGTGGGAGACAAACTAGATTATGTAGCTTACATTCAAAAAGTTGAAACTCGTTGGGATATCAAAGATTTAATGTCTTTCATAAAAAACCCAAAATCTACTGTTGGATTACAAAACGGACAAACAATTCACTTTTATCCAACAAATAAAATAAGATTGAGTGTTGACAAAAATACTATCATTAAAAACAAAGTTGTAGATCCAAAATACAACGATTCTATTGTACCTTATATCGATATTAATATCAAAGGAAGAGCCTTATACAAAAACCGTTTAATGATGTTAGATATCTTAGCTAATAACAATTGGAAAAGACCAATTTACTTTAGTGGCGGAGCTTTTGATGATGAAGATTATCTTTGGTTAAAAAACTATTTACAATTAGACGGAATGGTTTACAAATTGGTTCCTATTAAAAATGTTCCTTCAAAAGATGGCGGACCAATGGACATGGGACAAATTGACGCCGATAAAATGTATGACATTGTAATGAAATGGGATTGGGGTAATAGTAATGGTAATATCTATCACGATCCTGAAACCAGAAGAAACAGCATCACATATCGCACGAATTTATCGCGTTTAATGGATCAACTTATCGCAGAAGGTAAAATTGATAAAGCTAAGAATGTTATCAACTTAGCGATAACAAAAATGCCTCTGGATAAATTTGGATATTATTCTCTTGTTGAACCTTTTACTAATGGATATTACAAAGTTGGTGAAACTGCGAAAGCACATGACTTATTGAATAAATTAGTTCAAAAATACAAAGAGAACTTAAATTATTATGCGACTTTGACTCCTGGCGACCAAACAGATCTGGCAATGGATATTATTACTGATATCGAACGTTACAGAAGCTTATTGGAAGTGATGAAGAAAAACAACGACAAAGCATTCTACGAAAAACATAAAGTAACTTTTAATACTTATGTAAACGTTTTTGAACGTTTTGGTCGAGAAAAAGAATAATATACGAAAAATATAGCAATTAAAAAAATGCAGCACTGTTTGATAAATAGCGCTGCATTTTTTAAATTTACATATCACTAAAACCTTCCAAATGAGCTTTTACTGGGTAAAAACAAATTCATTCATAAAAAGGGTATTTTCTAAATATTGTTGGGACATTCCAAACAAAGAAAAGAAAATATACCTCACGTTTGATGATGGCCCAACTCCTGAGGTTACGGATTGGGTTTTGTCTGAATTGAAAAAGTTTGATGCAAAAGCTACTTTTTTCTGCATTGGAAAAAACATTAAAGCCAATTTGTCTTTATTTGAAAAACTATTAACAGACGGACATGCAATAGGTAATCACACTATGAATCATGTTAATGGCTGGAAAAGCAACAATAACGACTATATTGAAAACGTTAAGAATTGCGCAGCTGTTCTGGAAGAAGAAAAAACATGCAACCTGATATTTCGTCCTCCTTACGGGAAGATTAAAAAAGCGCAATCTAAAATCCTAAGAAATCTAGGCTATAAAATAATTATGTGGGATGTTTTAAGCGCTGATTTTGACCAAAGCATTACTCCAGAAAAATGCCTTGAAAATGTTACCAAAAATGTAAAATCAGGAAGTGTAATTGTATTTCATGATAGCATAAAAGCATCGCAGAATTTAAAATTTGCGCTACCTAAAACCTTACATTTTTTAAAAGAAAATGGATATAAATTTGATATTATTCACTAAATAATATCAAATAAAAAGAAGTAGTATTCTATAAGTTAAATTGTTCCTGGACAATTCCAATAATTGTATTTGCATCAAGTTCTCCTGATTGTCTCCAAATCATTTGCCCTTCTTTATAAATCATTAAAGTAGGAAGTCCCTTTATACGCAGCGCTTCTGCTAATTCCTGATTTTTATCCACATCAATTTTAATCACCTTAGCTTTATCGCCAAGCGCAGCCGCAACATCCTTAATAACAGGATGCATCGATACAGATGATTCGTTCCAATCCGTGTAAAAATCAATTAACACTGGAACTTGAGCATTTATAAGTTCTCCAAATTTTGACATAAAACCAAAAATTTAATTCTTTATTATTCTGTTAAAAAGAGATAATTATATACAAATGTAGCATTTTTAACGAATTAAGCCACATTGTTCCCTTTTTTTAGTTCAATCACCGTTATTTCGGGCATAATACCTACTCGACCCGGATAAGCATGAAAACCAAAACCTCGGTTTACATAAACATATCTTCCTACATTTTCATACAGACCAGCCCATTGTTTATAGATATATTGCGCCAGACTCCATTTAAAATATCCTGGAATTTCAATTCCAAATTGCATGCCATGTGTGTGTCCTGACAGCGTTAAATGAAAGTTTTTAGGATGATTTTTAATCTCGTATTCCCAATGACTTGGATCATGACTCATTAACACCTTAAAATCATCCTGATGCACATTTTGCGAAGCTTTATTTAAATCTCCTGCCTTCTTGAAATTTTGTCCCCAATTCTCTACTCCAATTAGTGCAATTTTGTCATCTCCTTTTTGAATGTAAGTATGCTCATTCAACAAAAGATTAAATCCTATTTGACCGTAAAGGCTTTTAATTTCTTTGAAATTTTCATCTTTTTCTTTCTCAGAAGGCCAGGTAACATATTCTCCGTAATCGTGATTCCCTAAAACCGAAAATTTCCCGTATTTATAATCTTTTATTCTCTTAAAAGTATCTAACCACGGATGCATTTCTTTGGCATGCGTATTCACAATATCACCGGTAAATAAAATCATATCTGCCTCTTGCTCGTTAATCAGATCAATGGCATAATTTATTTTTTCAGGATTATCGAAACTTCCACTGTGAACATCTGAAATCTGAGTAATTCTAAAACCATCAAAAGCATCCGGTAAATCTGGAAAAAATACCGTTTGTTTGATAACTTTAAAATTATATTTCCCTTCAAATATTCCGTAAATTAAAGATAAAAAAGGAACTGCCGCCAAACCTAAACCTATTTGACTAATAAATTTTCTCCTCGAAGGAAAAACACTTGTATTACTTGGATTGTCTATAAAATAATTAATTGCTCCCGCTCCTAATCTAAAAACATCTTCACCTAATAAAACTAAAGTAATTACAATTTTTGGAACGTAAACCAATAACACCAAACCCATTGTAAACATGGTTTGCTTAGTTTGTCCAACAGAACGATCGAATTGCATGAAAGAGTAAATGATAAAAATTAAAAGCAGTAAACTTATAATTTGATAGCTAACCAAAACCCATCTTAGTTTGATTAAAGTACGAATGGCTTGATAAGAATAGAACTCAATAAACAAAAAAAGAGCACAGAGAATTACAAAACGAATTATCATTAGTTATAGTTTTAAGCAAAGTAACAAATAATGAAAATTTTATAGCTTTTTATTATCAAAAATTTAACTCAATAAATGTAAAAAGCTGATAGATTACTCTACCAGCTTTTTCTCTACCAAATTTTTCAAAACCTTTAATAATCCACAACAGGTTTACAGGGTAAACCAACGTTGTTTTATTTTTGAGCTTTTGCAGCTTCTGGTTTAGCAGCTTCCGCTTTTTTAGCTTTTTTATCAGCTTTTTTGTCTTTTTTAGGAGCTTTAGCTTCTTTTGCCGGAGTTGTTTGAGCTGGAGTTGTTTGAGCGCTTACCATTGCAGTTGTTCCTAGAACCGCTACTGCTAACATTACTAATTTTTTCATGATTTGAAGATTTTATGATTATTATTATTTTCATTTATTATACCTCAAAGATATAATCAGTAAATGAAGATTAAATGAAGATTGGACCAACCCTGAAAAATTAACTTTTAATTGTGTTTTACAGCTTCCGGAAGCAATAACATAAACGTAGTTCCTTCATTTATTTGCGAAGTAACTTTGATTTCGATATGATGAAAAGAAGCAATACTCTCAGCAATAGCAAGCCCCAAGCCCTGACCATCCTGATCTGAACTAATTCTGGCAAATCTATTGAATATGTTTTCTATCTGAGAAGCATTCATTCCAATTCCAGAATCAGTAATGGAAATAAAATATCGATGTTCCAGGAAACCATCTTCAATTATAATACTACCTTGGGGTTTATTATATTTTATAGCATTTGTCACCAAATTATAAATCAGAATATGAATTAAAGTTTTATTTCCTGTAAAGATATAATCGTGCTGCATTTTGTTTAGAAACTGTATTTCGCGATCGTCAATTCGATCTTGTAAATCTTCCTGCAAATCCGAAATGATTTCATGAAAATTAATTTCTTCATTTGCTTCGTACTGATTGTTTTCAATTCGGGAAATCAACAATAAGTTATTGATGATTTTTTTTAACATATCCAATGTTTTTAGAGAACCTGCAATTTTATCAAATGCATTATCGTCTAAAGAACTATTTTGGAGTAAATTCTCGAACTTATTTTTAAGCAACGCAATTGGCGTAAGAAGTTCATGAGAAACATTCGAAATAAATTGTTTTTCTTTTTTAAAAAGCTCTGTAATCCGATCCATCATTTGATTTAAAACAAAATCCAATTCTCTAAAATCTCTGGATGTTGCTTTTATTGGTGTATGATCAAAAGATTCCGGTTCATTTACACGCCTTATTTTTGTATCGATAATTTTATAAAAAGGCTTTAATAGAAATTCAATGTAAAAAGTATCTGCCAAAAAGGTAATCAACAGAATCACCACAAAAACAATAATTATAAAAAACCGAATTATAAAAGTAAGATCATTTACTTCGCTAAGACTACTTCCTATTTCGAGTTGATATCCTTGATTTTCATAAGTAAAATGATATTGTAGAATCCTGTATTCATTTTCTTCGCCTTCGATAATCCTGAAATCATTACTAAAAACCGCTTTCTTCTGATTGGGTTTTATTGGAGATCTTGAAAGTACTAAAAACTCACTGTGAAGCGTAGAAAACTGAGAGTAAGTTTCAGTTGAATCGTCTGGATTTTCGATAAAATCATCGATTTCATTTTTATCCAAATGCTCGATAAACTTATGTTTCTTTTCCAGCAATCCATTGTTGATGTGTCTATAAACCACATTTTCCACCAAAATAGGCAGCATTAACCATAAAATTAAAATAACCAACAATCGTGTCAGAGCATTAAAAATGGCTAATTGGTGTTTTATTTTCACAGTTCTTTATTTATTCATTAATACGATATCCAACATTTCTCACGGTTTCAAACCAATCAATTGCAGTGTGCTTGTCTAGTTTTTTTCTAAGATTCCGAACGTGAACATCTATAAAATTAGAATCTGAGTTTACTTCCAGAATATCTCCCCAAATATGCTCTGTTAATTGCAATCTTGTAATTACTCTATTTTTATTCAAAACCAAATATTGAAAAATATCAAACTCTTTTTTGGTAAGGTTTATTGGAATTTCGTCATAACTTACTTTATAATCCTGAAGTTGCAGCAAAAATCCATGAATACTTAAATTATTCAAAGTAAAGCCATGAATCCTGCGAATGACAGCAAACAATCGCGCACTAAGTTCTGTCAAAGCAAACGGTTTTGTCAAATAATCATCTGCCCCAAGATGCAAACCATTTATTCTGTCATCTAATTCTCCTCGCGCTGTCAGAACAATTACTGCCATTTTTGATTTGGTTTTTCGAACTGTTTTCAAAACCTCAAATCCGTCGCCATCAGGCAAACCAAGATCCAATAACATGGCATCATAATCATTACTACTTACTTCCTCGAGAGCATCAGCACAATTATGCGCTATTTTGCAGACATAACCTCCGTTACACAAAAAATCGTAAACCTCTACGGCGAGTTCTCTATTATCTTCAACAATCAAAATATTCATAAAAACAGCTTTTAAGCGCAACTAAATTTAAGTAATTATAAAAAGCCATGTTACGCATTATTAAAAAATTAACGAATCAAAAAAAGCTGATAAATTTCTTTACCAGCTTTTCTCAACCGCATTCTCCATAATCATTACTTCTGTTTTGCCTCCTTTACAATTCTTCGAAAGCAAAACAAAAACAACTTCTATTATTTCATTTTAGTTGCATCTGCTTTTGGAGCCTCAGTTTTTGCTGATTTTGCTTTTTTATCAGTACTGTGTTTGTGATGCTTTGTTGCTTTAACTTCTTTTGCAGGAGCTGCCTGAGTTGGAGTTGTTTGTGCACTAACCATTGCACTTGTTCCTAAAACTGCTACGAGTAACATTACTAGATTTTTCATAACTTTTAAATTTAAATTAATTGCCTTTTATTTTTATTGTATTTAATGTTTTTTATTTTTTCGCTTTAGTAGCTTCTACTTTTGGAGCTGCTGTTTTTTCTGATTTTGCTTTTTTATCAGATTTTTTTTTAGGCTCTTTTGTCGCTTTAACCTCTTTTACAGGAGTTGCTTTTACTTCTTTAGCCTGAGCCGGTTTGGTCCCTTTTGCAGGAAATGCATTAACCATAACACTTGTTCCTAAAACCGCTACTAGTAACATCAAAAAATTTCTCATGATTTCTAAATTTTTATATTAATACCTTTTATTTTACAGATCAAATTTACCCCTGTAATATGAAGACAAAATGAAGAAAACCCCTCATCTAAATATTTTAACTTGACATTAACGATTCTGGAATTTTTCTACCACGTAGAGACGCACAGCAGTGCGTCTTTTATAGAATACAAACAAATTAATTTAAAATCTCATTCTAATAAAATCCTTCTAAACCATAGACGCACTGCTGTGCGCCTCTACTGAAATGAACTTATATAACTTGTATGGTAAAAAAAACATTCTAAACCATAGACGCACTGCTGTGCGCCTCTACATATAGGATGAAAAACAATTCTCATTTTAAATTTGTGTTTATTTTTCAGAACCGAATCGTTTTTAAAACCCAATTGATTATTTTTACAGACTAATATTTTTTTTTATGTCAACTCAAAAACGTCTTTTTCTTCTCGATGCTTACGCTTTAATATTTCGTGGTTATTATGCCTTCATAAAAAATCCGCGAATTAACTCTAAAGGAATGGATACATCAGCGATCATGGGATTCATGAATTCGCTTTTGGATGTTATTAAACGTGAAAAACCAGATCATTTGGCAGTAGCTTTTGATAAAGGCGGAAGTCAATTACGTAACGAGATATTCCCTGAATACAAAGCAAATCGTGACGTTACGCCAGATGCAATAAAAATTGCGGTACCTTATATACAAGAACTTTTAAAAGCCATGCACATTCCAATTATTGAAGTATCAGGCTTTGAAGCCGATGATTTGATTGGAACAATTGCGAAACAAGCTGAAAAAGAAAACTATAAAGTTTTTATGGTAACTCCTGATAAGGATTTTGCTCAGTTAGTTTCTGAGAATATCTTTATGTACAAACCGGCTCGTATGGGTAACGGAATTGAAATCTGGGGTGTTCCTGAAGTCTTGGCAAAATTTGAAATCGATCGTCCGGAACAAGTAATTGATTTTCTTGGAATGATGGGTGATGCTGCCGATAATATTCCTGGTCTTCCGGGAGTTGGTGAAGTAACTGCAAAAAAACTTCTTAAAGAATATGGCACTATGGAAAACCTTTTGGCAAATACAGATAAGCTAAAAGGAAAAATGAAAGAGAATATTGAAGCTAACAAAGAGAAAGGATTACTTTCTAAAACATTAGCTACTATTTTATTAGATTGTCCAGTTACCTTTAATGAAAGCGATTACGAATTAACACGTCCTGATATTGAGAAAACTGATGCTATTTTTAATGAATTAGAATTCAGAAGAATGGCAGAACAATTTGACAATCTTTTTAAAGCCGGAAGCGAAACAGCAAATACAGCTCAAGCTTCTGATGCAAAATTATACAAGAAACCACAACCTAAAAATGAAGATCAATTTGACCTTTTTGGAGGTGGCTCAACAGAAGAAGATTCAGAAACTCCAAGAACTTCTTTTTATAATACTTTAGAAAATACTCCGCATTCTTACCAGGCAATTCAAGGCGATTTAGGAATAAAACTGCTTTTGCAGAATTTACAAAACCAAACTTCTGTTTGTTTTGATACTGAAACAACTGGTTTAGATGCTTTACACGCTGAATTAGTTGGAATGTCGTTTTCTTATGAAAAAGGAAAAGCATTTTATGTTCCGTTTCCGGAAAGTCAGGAAGAAGCTCAGATTTTAGTCGATAAATTCAAACCGTTTTTTGAAAATGAAAATATCGAGAAAATCGGTCAGAATTTAAAATACGATTTAAAAATCCTTTCTAATTATGGTGTAATTGTAAAAGGAAAACTTTTTGACACTATGATTGCGCATTATCTAATTAATCCGGATATGCGTCATAATATGGATATTTTATCTGAAACCTATTTAAAATACTCTCCAAAATCAATTGAAACATTAATTGGCAAAAAAGGAAAAAATCAAATCACAATGCGCGATGTTCCTCTTGAAGACATCAAGGAATACGCCGCAGAAGATGCTGATGTAACATTGCAATTAAAAGAAATTTTCACCACCGAATTAGACAAAACAGAAACCAAAAAGTTATTTGATGACATCGAAATTCCGTTAGTAAGTGTTTTGGCTGCAATGGAAACCGAAGGAATTCGTCTGGATGTTGACTTTCTAAAAGCGATGTCTAAAGAAATGGACGTTGAGATTAAATCTTTGGAACAAAAAATATACGAGACTGCCGGTGAGAAATTCAACCTTGCTTCTCCAAAACAATTAGGTGATATTCTTTTTGATAAAATGAAAATTGGCGGAGCAAAACAAAAGAAAACTAAAACCGGTCAATATGCAACTGGCGAAGAAGTTTTGACTTATTTAGCCAATGATAATCCAATTGTCAAAGAAATTCTGGATTGGCGCCAAATGGTGAAACTCCAAAGCACTTATATCTTGGCTTTGCCGGAACAAGTTGACAAGAAAACATTGCGTGTTCATACGGATTACATGCAAACTGTTGCCGCTACAGGACGTTTGAGTTCTAACAATCCAAACTTGCAAAATATTCCAATTCGTACCGAAAGAGGTCGTCAGATTCGTAAAGCCTTTGTTGCACGCGATGAAAACTATACTTTAATCTCTGCCGATTACTCACAAATCGAATTAAGAATTATTGCCGCTTTAAGCGGAGAAGAAAATATGATTGCCGCTTTCAAAAACGGAGAAGACATTCACAAAGCTACAGCTGCAAAAGTTTTTGATGTTCCTTTGGACGAAGTTTCACGCGAACAAAGAAGCAATGCCAAAACGGTAAACTTCGGTATTATATATGGTGTTTCTGCTTTTGGTTTAAGCAATCAAACTTCGTTATCTCGTAGCGAAAGCGCTGCTTTGATCGAAGCTTATTACAAAACATATCCAAGACTTAGATCTTATATTAATGAGCAAATTGAGTTTGCACGCGAAAAAGGATATGTACAAACAATTCTGGGTCGTCGTCGTTATTTAAAAGATATTAACTCGGCAAATGCTGTAGTTAGAAGTGCTGCTGAACGAAATGCTGTAAATGCGCCAATTCAGGGAAGTGCTGCCGATGTGATTAAAATCGCAATGATCAACATCCACAAAAAATTAAAAGAAGAAAACTGGAAATCAAGAATGTTACTTCAGGTTCATGATGAGCTTGTGTTTGATGTGCATAACGACGAATTAGAAAAAATCCAGCCAATGATCAAACACGAAATGGAAAATGCTTTTACAATGGCAGTTCCTTTAGAAGTTGAACTTGGCTTGGGTAAAGATTGGTTAGCAGCGCATTAATAATTTTAAAATTTAAAAATGACAAACTTTAATTTGCCGCACTTCGAACAAATCAATTCTCAAGAATTGAAAGAATATTATTTTGTTGAGATCAATTTAAACGGAAGAAAAATAAGTATCGATTTAAATTTTAAAAATAACATTATTGATCCAAGTGAAATTGAGACTATCAAAACCTTTCTGGAAAACATTGAAAAATTTGACAAACAAAACAAATTTTATATTGAAAATGATTTAAAAGAAGAAGGAGATGGTGAAACATTGGAATATCTAAACTATTATTTTGAAGAGCTTGATCAAGATGAAATATCAAATATTATAAACACCAATGATTTAAGCACTTCAAAAGAAATACTACTTTTTAATGAATTAAAATTAAATAGAATCGGACTTTATCCTGATGAAAAATATGGTGCAGAATATTATGCTGCATTTGATTATTCTATAGATATTGATGGAAGACCTTGCGATCAACTTTTAGTAGTTAAAACAAATGAAAAAGGAGATTTAGACCATATTGCTTGGGAAAGTTAAAATCATGAAAAAAATAATTGTATTCTTTTTTGTATTTCAATCATTAATTACATTTAGTCAGGAGACCTATTATTTAGAAGGAAACCTGGCTAAAAGTAAAATATTCATGAAAATTGAAGTTTACAAATCCGATAATGAAACAAGTCTAAGCGCGACTTATTTTTATCAGAATTCATTAAAGGACATTAAATTAGAAGGAAATTTAAAAAGTAATCTTTTCACTTTCTTTTTTAAACCGAACGATATAATTACCGAAAAGTTTTATCTGAAAAAATCTGCAAATAATAACTTTGAAGGATCTTGGTATAATACCAAAGGAACTCAATTTGCGGTACAGTTGCATCCCGTTGATTTCTCTAATTACAGAGCAAATTTGGATAGATACTATTATGATGAAAAATTAAATCGTGTAAAGTGTAATTTTTTAGAGTTTAAAAAGCAGAAAACAACCGTTTATAACAACAAAGAATTTGTTTGGTATTCTGAGAAACATTGTGATTCAGAATTTTTCAGGATAGGAAATAACTTTTCAGAGAAAAACAAATCTGTTATAAATCCTATTTTGGAAAAAATTCACATTCAAAATACATTGGATCAATTAAATTGTTCATCTTCTTTTGAATACAGCGAAGGAAAAGGAATCGAAGGAAACGCAATTGTAAACTTTTTGAATTCAAATTTATTAGGTTTTGAAATTTCGAGTTCTTATTACTGCGGAGGCGCTCATCCTGATTTTGGAAGCAGCGGTTTTTTAATTGACTTAAATAACGGAAAAAGCTATAAAATTGACGATATATTAGCTTTTGATAAAAGTGCCACAACAGAAGAAGAAAGTGATTTCTCGAGTTATTCCACTTATAGAAGTACTTACTTTGCTCCTAAATTACTTGCTGTGCTTAATTCAGAATTTCATTTCGAAAAACCAAAAAATGACGATGAAGATCCTTGCGATTATACCAATGAAGAATATTGGGATTTTCCATCCTGGAATTATACCGAAAAAGGCATAGAATTCACACCAATCTTTTACAGAGCGGCAAGATCTTGTGAAGAATCTTTTTTGATTCCGTTTGAAAAATTAAAAAAGTACAAGAATCCAAAATTCCCTTACTCCTTATAATAATAAAAAAAATCCATCAGCCGCGGCTGATGGATTTTTTTATAACTCTTATTTTTTTCTTGTCGATTCTCGTTCTTTCAATTTTGTTTTGATAACGATGGTTTCGTAATCAGAAGTTTCTTCTTCAGATTCTTCTAAACGTTTGATTAATTGTTTAGCAGCTACTTCTCCAATTTCAATTCCGTGTTGACTTACAGTTGTTAAACTTGGTGACAAACGTCTTGAAGCTAAAATACCGTCGGCAAAACCTATAATCGAAATATCTTCCGGAACTTTATATCCTTTTTTCAAACTTACGCGTAAAGCAGCAACTGAATCATTTTCGTCTAAAGCAAAAATCGCATCAATTTTATTGTCGAAAATTGCATCAATTTTAGCTTTCATATCATCTTCTGAATCGGTACGAAGGATAATTTTTTCGTTTACCGGAATATTGTTATCTGCCAAAGCTTTCAAATATCCATCGGCTCTTAATTTTCCAACGCTTAAATTATCTACAGAAGAAATCAAAGCAATATTTTTACATCCTAAATCAATTAAATGCTGTGTTGAATTTAAAGCAGAATCAAAATCATCTACCACAACTTTATCACATTCTACTTCATCAGCAATACGATCAAACATTACAATTGGAGTTCCATCGCTAATAATAGCAGAGAAATGACTGTAATCCTGTAATTTTTGCGCTTCTTCTGAAACTGAAAGAATAAATCCGTCAATTGTTCCGTTGCTTAACATTTCAAGTGTGTGAATTTCTTTTTCCAGAGATTCATTAGAAATACACGTAATTACATTATATCCTTTTTTATCGGCTACTTTTTCGATACCACTAAAAACCTTAGCAAAAAAGGAGTTTAATATATTAGGTATAATTACACCAATTGTTTTCGTCTTACGATTCTTTAAATTAAGACCAATAACATTGGGTTTATAATTTTTGAGTTTGGCATACTCCTTAATCTTCACCTTCGTTTGCTCACTAATTTCCGGGCTATCGTTTAATGCCTTAGACACCGTCGATACAGAAACACCTAGTTCTTTCGCAATTTGCTTTAGAGTTGCTTTAGCTTTCATTTAATAATAATTTTTATGTAATTAATACAAATATAGTAGAATTACCTAAAATAAAACAAAAAACACCTACCAGTATTTGAATTTATAAGGTCTTTTTAAAATATTGCGATTTCTACTTTATATAGTATTCTTTTAAATATTCATAAAAAAGGCTGAATTCGAAATTATATTATACAAAAGACCTCATATAACAATATTTATTTTAAAGAAATTACTTACCTTTATTGTTTCTGTTTAAAAAAAATAAAAAATTACCTACAATGGCTTAGACCTTAATAATTAAGCTTTTTTTATTAAAAATACTTCTAACAAAATCTCCTAATCATCTTATTAATAGAATTTTACACCTTTATTTTAATTAATTATGAAGTAATTACTTATCTTTAATTAAAAAAGCAAAAATAATCTTAAAAAAAAGCAAAAAACCAAAACCACTTCCTCTATAATCTCGTTTATATCTATTTACGGAATAATTATAATTACTATTAATAACACTTTAAAGAATTAAATTATGAAAAACGAAGTTAAAATTCATGAAGTTGACCGCTCATTGAATAACAGAAGGAGCTTCTTAAAGCTCAGCGGCTTGGCATTAGCAGGCGCAGGTCTGGTAATAGCCGGTTGTAGCAACAATGATGATAATGACCCCGCACCAGAAGACACGTCATTACCAGGAGTTAGAAATGGTATTTTTGATTTAGGTTCTGGAGATTTTGGAGTATTAACTTATGCTTATGCTCTTGAACAACTAGAAGCCGACTTTTATACTAAAGTTGTAAACTCTTCAAACTTTAATAGCACTTTTAATGATATCGAACGTCAGGTTCTAACTGATTTGTATCATCATGAAGTAATTCACAGAGACTTTTTTAAAGCTGCCTTATCAGGAGCACTTCCAAATCCAAGCGCACAATTGCTACCTACACTAGCTTTTAATTATGGCGCTCTGAACTTTAATAGCCGTACTGATGTTCTTGCAACAGCAAAAGCTCTTGAAGATACTGGAGTTGCCGCTTATAACGGAGCTGGAAAATTGATTAAAAGTGCCGACTATTTACTATTAGCCGGAAAAATTGTTTCAGTTGAAGCAAGACACGCTTCAGCGATAAGAAGCTTAATTAATCCGAATTCAAGCGACTTTGCTGGTGATGATGTCATAAATACTTCTACAGGTTTAGATGTTGCGAAAGATCCTTCTAAAATTCTACCGATTGCCGGAGGTTTCATTACTACAAAATTCACTGCCAAATATTTACCTTAATCTTAACTAGCTAAAACTTAGAAATTATGAATATTTTAAAATTTATAGAAACATTTACTGATGATAGCTTAATGAGAAGCACTGGATCAAGAAGAGACAGTTTTAATCAGTTTGGAAATATTGGAAAAACATTGGCAATCGCAGCGATTCCTTTTGGATTATCAACTTTCGCAAATAAAGCATTAGCAAAAGATATTACTGCAACACCGGCTACTCCAATTGGAGCTTTGCAATTTGCTTTAACTTTAGAATACCTTGAAAACGAATTTTATGCCATGGCATTAGATTCAGGAGTAATTCCTGCATCAGAAAATGGAGGACGAGATTTAAAAGTTTTTCAACAAATAGCTGCACACGAATCTGATCACGTTAAATTTTTAATCGCAGGTTTGGGCGGAACTATGAGTGCTAACTTTGTTGCAAAACCAACATTTGACTTTACTGTTGGCGGCGCATTTGATCCTTTTGGAGACTATCCAACCTTTCTGGCATTGGCGCAAGCCTTTGAAGATACAGGTGTAAGAGCATACAAAGGTCAGGCTGCAAATTTAATTTCTGCACCGGACTTATTAACTGCTGCATTACAAATTCATTCTGTAGAAGCACGTCATGCATCTGAAGTTCGACGCTTACGCGGATTAAAAGGATGGATCTCTAATGACGAAAGAGGCGCAGGAATGCCAACTGCAACGCAAGCTGTTTATAATGGTGAAGGAGTTACTGTTCAGGCAGGATTTAACACCGCAGCCTCATTTGGAGCTGCAGCAGGATCAGAAGCTTATGATGAGCCACTTACAACACAACAAGTTGTAGATATTGCAAATTTATTTATTGTTTAAGTAAAAACAATTTTAAATATTGAACCACCTTCGCGTTATTGTGAAGGTGGTTTTTTTTTATTGTTTTAAATATAAAACTGACCCCTTGATTTTCAGCATATAAAATATTCTTTTCAGGTATTTGGTTTTAAAATAATTAATTGTACTTTTGCATCCCCTTTATTGGGGATGGAATGTTTAATTAAAATAATATTATGGACGCATTAAGCTACAAGACAATTTCAGCTAGCAAAGCCACTGTAACAAAAGAGTGGATTGTTGTTGATGCAGAAGGTCATAACTTAGGTCGTCTTGCTTCAAAGGTTGCGATGATCTTAAGAGGTAAGTACAAGCCAAGTTACACACCACACGTTGACTGTGGAGATAACGTAATTGTTATCAACTCAGAAAAAATTAACCTTACAGGTACAAAAATGAATGACAAAATTTACATGCGTCATACAGGTTACCCAGGAGGACAAAGAACTTTAACTGCTAAAGTATTGCAATCTAAAAACCCTGCATTATTAGTAGAGAAAGCTGTAAAAGGAATGTTACCTAAAAATAAATTAGGAGCTGAACTTTTTAGAAATCTAAATGTTGTTGTAGGTGCTGAGCATACTCACGGAGCTCAAAAACCTAGAACTGTTAACCTAAACGATCTTAAGTAATGGGAGTTATTCACAAAATCGGTAGAAGAAAAACCGCTGTTGCACGTGTATATGTTTCTGAAGGAACAGGTAAAATCACTGTAAACAAAAAAGAATTCGCAACTTACTTTCCAACTGCAACTTTACAATACAAAGTTTTACAACCATTATCTATGACAGAAAATGCTGGTAACTTTGATGTAAAAGTAAACGTTTACGGAGGTGGTTCAACTGGACAAGCAGAAGCCGTAAGAATGGCATTAGCACGTGTAATGTGTGAAGTGAACATCGAAAACAGAGCTATCTTAAAACCAGAAGGTTTATTAACAAGAGATCCAAGAATGGTTGAACGTAAGAAATTCGGTCAGAAGAAAGCTCGTAAGAGATTCCAATTCTCTAAACGTTAATATTACCTGTCTTGTGCATATGGTACAAGACACTATCAATTATTTATTGAAATTAAAAAACACAGTTGTTGTTGCTCTCCTATCGAGGTAGGATATAGTTTAGCATCTAAATGTATAAAGCCAGGAATCCAAAAGAAACCGCCATTTATACATTGCTAATCAACAGAACGTAAACTAGTACAAAAATGGCAAACAAAATAGAAGTAAAAGACTTACTAGAAGCAGGTGTTCACTTTGGACACATGACTAGAAAATGGGATCCAAACATGGCCCCTTACATTTATATGGAGCGTAATGGTATTCACATTATCAATCTATATAAAACTGCAGCAAAAATCGAAGAAGCTAACGAAGCTTTGAAAAAAATCGCTGCATCAGGTAGAAAAATCTTATTCGTAGCTACCAAAAAACAAGCTAAAGACATCGTTGCTGATAAAGCAAAAGCTGCAAACATGCCTTACATCACTGAAAGATGGCCTGGTGGAATGCTAACTAACTTTGTAACTATCAGAAAGGCAGTTAAAAAAATGTCTTCTATTGATAAAATGAAGAAAGATGGTACTTTCATGACGTTATCTAAAAAAGAGCGTTTGCAAGTTGATCGTCTACGTGCTAAATTAGAGAAAAACTTAGGTTCAATTGCTGATATGTCTAGACTACCTGCAGCATTGTTCGTAGTAGATATCAAAGCTGAACACATCGCAATAAAAGAAGCACAAAAATTAAACATTCCAGTTTTCGCAATGGTTGATACGAATTCTGACCCAAGAGAGGTTGATTACGTTATTCCTGCAAATGATGATGCTTCTAAATCAATTGACAAAATTTTATCTTTAGTAACTGCTGCTGTAATCGAAGGTCTTTCTGACAGAGGTTCTGATAAAGAAGCTGAAGTTTTCACAGAAGAAGCTCCTGCTGCTGAAGCTGCTGCTCCTGCTGTTGAAGCTGCTCCTGCAACTGAAGAATAAATCAAATTTAAATTCCAAATTTTAAATTCCAAATTCCAAATACAAAATTAAAAACGTTATGTTGATAATTTAATAAAATTGGAGTTTGGGATTTAGAAGATGGAATTTTTACTTTTAACATTAAAATTCAAAATATTATGGCAACAATTACTGCTGCAGACGTAAATAAATTAAGACAATCTACAGGTGCCGGAATGATGGACTGTAAAAAAGCTTTAGTTGAAGCTGACGGAGATTTCGATAAAGCGATACAAGTCCTTAGAGAAAAAGGACAAAAAGTTGCTGCTAACCGTTCTGACCGTGAGTCTTCTGAAGGAGCTGCTGTTTCTTTTATCAATGCTGACAATACTAAAGGAGCTATCATCACTTTAAACTGTGAGACAGATTTCGTAGGTAAAAACGAAGCTTTCGTAACTTTAGCTAAAGATTTAGTTGAAAGAGCTATTAACTTCTCTAATAAAGAAGAATTCTTAGCTTCAGATTTCAACGGAATTACTGTTGCTGAAAAATTAATTGAGCAAACTGGAGTTATCGGAGAAAAAATCGAAATCGGTGGTTTTGAAATTTTAGAAGGTGCTTTTGTTGGATCTTATGTTCACGTTAACAAAATTGCTGCATTAACTGCAATTTCTGCTGCAATTCCTAATGCTGACGTTTTAACTAAAGATGTTTCTATGCAAGTTGCTTCTATGGGAGCTGATACATTATCTTACAAAGATTTTGATCCTGCTTTCGTTGAATCTGAACTTGCTGCTCGTATTGCTGTAATCGAAAAAGATAATGAAGAAGCAAAACGTTTAGGAAAAACTTTGAAAAATGTTCCTAAATATATTTCTTTCTCTCAATTAACTGAAGAAGTTTTAAAACAAGCTGAAGAAGATGCTAAAGCTGAATTAAAAGCTGAAGGTAAACCAGAGCAAATTTGGGACAAAATTATCCCAGGAAAAGTTCAACGTTTCATCTCTGACAACACTACTTTAGATCAAGAAAAAGCTTTGTTAGATCAAAACTTTATCAAAGACGATAGTAAAAAAGTTGGTGATTACGTTAAAGGATACAATGTTGAAATCACAGGTTTCAAAAGAGTTACTTTAGGTTAATATATTATTATTTCAATATAAAAAGCCCGAATATTTATTTATTCGGGCTTTTTTATTTTTATAAACTTGAAATCTTTTATTCAACAGGAAAATTTCTCGCTCGCATCAAAGCATCAGACTTTGGAGCTCTTCCTCTAAAATTCTCATATCCTTTTTCGTTATCAATCGTATTTCCAACACTAAAAATAGTGTCAAGTAATCTTTTTGCAACTACTTTGTCATAAGGTCCGTTTGCTTCCGTAAAAGCCTCATAAGCATCAGCATTGATTACATCTGCCCATAAATAACTATAATAACCAGCCGCATAACCATCACTCGAAAAAATATGCGCAAATTGCGGAATACGATGACGCATTACAATCTCTGACGGCATATTAAGCGCTGCCAAAGTTTCTTTTTCGAACTTTACAGGATCAATCGTTTCAGTTGTCAAATGAAGCTTCATATCTACAAAAGAACTCGATATCGTTTCCACAGTTGCAAAACCTTCATTAAAATTAGCAGCCAATTCAATTTTCTCTACCATTGATTGTGGCAATGGCTCATTTGTTTTATAATGCAAAGCAAACTTATTCAACACCTCAGGAGTTGCTAACCAATGTTCAAAAATCTGTGAAGGAAACTCAACATAATCTCTCGCTACTGACGTTCCGGACAAACTAGGATACGTAACATTCGAACACAATCCATGAAGAGCATGACCAAATTCATGAAACAAAGTCGTAGCATCATCCCAGGAAATCAAAACGGATTCGTTTCCATCTCCTTTTATAAAATTGCAATTATTGGAAACAATTGGAAGCATATTTTCTAACTTTTGCTGATCACGATAAGAACTCATCCATGCGCCTGAACGCTTTCCTGTTCTTGCATAAGGATCAAAATACCACAACCCAATTGTTTTGCCCAAGACCTTATTACTAACTTCCCAAACACGCACATCTTTATGATATACCGGAACATTAGTAATTTGCTCAAAACTTAAATCAAATAATTCTCCTGCAACCCAAAACATTCCTTCACGCAAATTCTCAAGCTGCAAGTATTGTTTAATCTCGTTTTGATCTAAACTATATTTTGCCTTTCTTACTTTCTCTGCATAATAACGATAATCCCACGGTTGAATTTTAAAATTATCTCCTTCGGCATCTACTATTTTCTGCATTTCAACAACATCCTGATGCACCTTTTCTACAGCGGGTTTCCAAACAGAATGCATCAATTCTAATGTTTTCTCAGGATCTTTTGCCATTTTATTCGACAGACTCCAATGTGCAAAAGAAGGAAATCCAAGTAATTTCGCCTTTTCGCTTCGCAATTTCAAAATGGTAATAAGCGTTTCGTTAGTATCATTTTCGTTACCATTATCACCGCGTTTTACAAAAATATCAAATGCTTTTTCTCTTAAATCTCTACGATCAGAAAATGTCAAAAATGGTTCAATAGAAGAACGAGTATTAACAATACATCCCAAAGCATCAAGCTTACGATTTTTTGCTTCAGCAATTGCAGCATTTTTTATTTCTAAAGGTAAACCATCAAAATCTCCCTCCTCTTTCAATTCAATAAACTGATTGTTTTCTTCCGCTAATAAATTTTGACTAAATCTTGTAAAAAGCGTTGCTAATTCCTGATTAATTTTCCCTACTTTTTCTTTATTTAAATCATCCAATTCAGCGCCTTCTCGAACAAAATCAGTATAATACAACCAAATCAAACGTTGCTGTTCGCTATTCAATTTCTCTTTTTCATTAGAATTATATAAAGTCTCTATTCGGGAGAAAAGCTTTTTATTCTGATACATTTTATCATTTAAAGCAGACAGTTTTGGAGACATTTCTGTTTCTACAATTCCAAATTCGGACGTATAAATATTCGAACTATAAATTCCAAAAGCAGTATGAATTCGCGCAATCTTTTTTCCTGAGTTTTCTAATGCAGCAATAGTATTCTCAAATGTTGCAGCCTCGGGATTGTTGGCAATAGCATCAAATTCATTTAAATTTTCCTTAATCGCTATTTCTATTGCAGGTTTAAAATCTGCAACCTTATATTCGTTAAAAGCAGGAACTCCGCCATATGATCCACTCCATTTTTGAAGTAATGGATTATTAGCATTTATTTTTTCATCAACAGTTAATGAAGTCTCACTCATGATATAATTGATATTTATTTTGTGTTGTTAATTAAAAAAGAAAAACAAGTTCTCCTTTATCCAAAAGTACCCAAAAAATCAGAAATCAAAATAAAGTTTAACAAACCATATTTATAAACTGCACGAAACACAATTCGCAAGCAGATACTTCAACTTAAAAAGAAATAACTTAAATTTGAAACATCATTTATGCCACAAACATGTTTAAAACCAGAAGAGAAATTGTCTTTGTAATTCTAGCAGGAATCTTTATCACCAATGCAGTTGTCGCAGAACTTATTGGGGGGAAATTAATCCAAATTGGTCCATTTGTAATGAGTATCGGAATTTTACCGTGGCCCATTGTATTCCTTACAACAGATTTAATCAATGAATATTTTGGAGAAAAAGGAGTAAAAAAGCTCTCTTTTATAACGGCTTGCTTAATTGCCTACGCTTTTTTAATATTATTCATGGCAATCGTTATTCCGGCAGCAAAAGGAATAAGTCCCGTAAATGACGAACAATTTCACGCGGTTTTTGGGCAAAGTATGTGGATAATTGTCGGAAGTTTAATTGCCTTTATGGCTTCACAATTAATTGATGTTTGGATATTTTGGTTTTTCAAAAGACGAACCGGCGAACGAAAAATATGGCTCAGAACCACCGGATCAACTGTAATTTCACAATTATTTGATTCTTTTATCGTACTTGGAATCGCTTTTTGGCTTCCGGGAAAAATCGATTTTGACACCTTTATTTCATCAGGATTAACCGGATATATATTCAAGCTTACTGTTGCTGTCGTATTAACCCCTGCGATTTATGCCGGACATCATTTGATTAAAAATTATCTAGAAAACGATCCTTCTCATAAAGAGAATAAAAACCCAGAATAATGGCAACACAAGAACTTATTCGATGTGGTTGGTGCACTTCCAGCGATTTATACAAAAAATATCATGACGAAGAATGGGGTGTTCCGGTTTATGATGATCCTACTTTATTCGAATTTTTAATTCTGGAAACTTTTCAGGCTGGTTTAAGCTGGATTACAATTTTAAATAAACGAGAAAATTTCAGAGTAGCTTTCGATCATTTCGATTATAAAAAAATCGCGAATTATTCCGAAAATAAAATAGCCGAATTATTGGAAAATACCGGAATTATCCGCAACAAACTCAAAATAAAATCTTCCGTTTCAAACGCACAGGCATTTATAAAAATTCAGGAAGAATTTGGAAGTTTCTCTGATTATATTTGGAAATTTACCAACGGAAAACCAATCATCAATAATCCAAAAACATCAAAAGACGTTCCCGCTACTACTCCACTTTCTGACGAAATCAGCAAAGATTTAAAAAAAAGAGGCTTTAAATTCGTAGGTTCAACCGTAATTTACGCACATATGCAAGCCACTGGAATGGTCAATGATCATGCGGAAGATTGCTGGAAAAGAGTTCAGTAATCAGTCGCAGTTTTCAGCTCTTTAAAACGTGATAGTTTTAAGTTAAACACTGAAAACTGTGACTGAAAACTGAAAACTTTAAAAAAAACATTATATTTGCTTCACACTTTAGGGGTGTCTACAACTTTGTAGGCTGAGATTTTACCCTCTGAACCTGATCTAGTTCATACTAGCGTAGGGAAAAGTAAGATGACTTCTGCGCGCATTTTTACGCGCAATTGTAGCCATTCCTAAGGTAAAGATTCATTATCATGAATCTTAGACAAACCTAAAAAACAAAGGAATGGAAATAAAAATCAACCAACAAATCAAACAATTCAATGCTGAATCGCTAAGCGTTCAATCATTGCTCGATCTCGAAATTCCCAACAAACAAAACGGAATTGCCGTTGCTGTAAATAATACTGTCGTTCCAAAACTCAACTGGAACCAACACTTCGTACAAGAAACTGACGAAATTTTAATTATTTCAGCAACACAAGGCGGATAATATGGCTGCTTAAACGGGCTATACGTTTCAAGTCCGCAGTCGCCAACCAAAAAAATATAGTCTTAGAAAAGCTTCCGTTGGTCGCTTTCCTAATCCTTATTTTTTACGGTTTCCTCCTTTACGGGCTTTACACTCCTATCCCTAGCAGAAAAACAAAAATTACAACAAAAACACCTAAAAAAGACGCACTGCTGTGCGCCTCTACGGAAAACCATTTTACAACACACATTTTACAATTCACAAGCTATGACTACAGAAGAACAAATTTCCAGAACTCCTTTTCCGAACTCCAATAAAGTATATGTTAATGGAGAAATTCATCCTATAAAAGTCGCTATGCGAGAAGTTATTCTTAGCGATACTAAACTTTCAAACGGCGGAATTGAGAAAAATCCTCCAGTAACAATTTACGATACTTCCGGGCCTTACACAGATCCTAACATCGAAATTGACATTCGTAAAGGTTTGCCACGCTTACGCGAAAGTTGGATTCTGGATCGAAATGATGTCGAAATTTTAAGCGAAATAACTTCTGACTACGGTCAAAGCCGATTAAAAGATGAAAGCCTGAATCACCTTCGTTTTGAATATTTACATCAGCCTAAACGTGCCAAAAAAGGCGCAAATGTGACGCAATTATACTACGCAAAACAAGGTATCATAACTCCAGAAATGGAATATATCGCAATTCGTGAAAATCAACGAATCGAGTTATTAAACGAACAAACCAAAGCAATGCAATGTCAGCATTCGGGACATAGTTTTGGCGCAAATACTCCAAAAAGCAAAATAACACCCGAATTTGTTCGAAGTGAAGTTGCTTGCGGAAGAGCTATAATTCCTAACAACATCAATCATCCTGAAAGCGAACCCATGATTGTTGGACGTAACTTTTTGGTAAAAATAAATGCTAATATCGGAAACAGTGCAGTAACCTCAAGCATCGAAGAAGAAGTTGAAAAAGCCGTTTGGGCTTGCCGTTGGGGTGCTGATACAATTATGGATTTATCAACTGGAAAAAATATTCACGAAACCAGAGAATGGATTATTCGTAATTCTCCGGTTCCAATTGGTACCGTTCCTATTTATCAGGCTTTAGAAAAAGTAAAAGGAATCGCCGAAGATTTAACTTGGGAAGTTTTCCGCGATACATTAATCGAACAAGCCGAACAAGGTGTTTCGTATTTTACCATTCATGCTGGAGTTTTATTGCGCTACATTCATTTAACAGCAGATCGCGTTACCGGAATTGTTTCTCGTGGTGGATCAATCATGGCAAAATGGTGTTTATTTCATCATAAAGAAAACTTTTTGTACACGCATTTTGAGGAAATTTGCGAAATCATGAAGCAATACGATGTTGCTTTCTCATTAGGCGATGGTTTGCGTCCAGGTTCAATTGCTGATGCCAACGATGCAGCTCAATTTGCCGAATTAGAAACTTTAGGCGAACTAACAAAAATCGCGTGGAAACACGATGTTCAGGTTTTCATTGAAGGTCCGGGTCACGTGCCAATGCACATGATTAAAGAAAATATGGACAAGCAATTAGAACATTGCAGCGAAGCCCCTTTTTACACTCTTGGTCCTTTAACTACTGATATTGCACCAGGTTACGATCATATTACATCTGCAATTGGAGCCGCAATGATTGGCTGGTACGGCTGCGCAATGTTGTGTTATGTAACGCCAAAAGAGCATCTTGGATTACCCAATAAAAAAGACGTAAAAGATGGCGTTATCACTTATAAAATTTCTGCACATGCCGCTGATTTAGCCAAAGGTCATCCGGGAGCACAATATCGTGATAATGCTTTAAGTAAAGCCCGTTTTGAATTCCGTTGGGAAGATCAGTTTAATTTATCATTAGATCCAGATACGGCTAGAGAATTTCATGATGAAACTCTTCCTGCTGACGGAGCAAAAGTAGCGCATTTCTGTTCGATGTGTGGCCCAAAATTCTGTTCTATGAAAATATCTCAGGAAATACGTGATGTAGCAGCCGCCGAAAAAGGTATGCAGGAGAAATCAGAAGAATTTATTGAGCAAGGGAAAGAGATTTATATCTAAAAGAAAATAGAGGAAAGAATAAAGAATAAAGAAAATAGATTATGATTGTAATTACAAATCCTTCTGCTATTGCAAATGAAATCAACATCATAGATGCTTTGTTTGAAGAAGGATTGTCTTTGCTTCATATCAGGAAACCTGATTTTTCTGAGATTGAAATGGTGGAATTTATCAAGCAGATAAAATTAGAATATAGGTCAAATTTGGTTTTACACAGTCATCATGATTTAGCAGAAGATTTTGGTATTAACCGAATTCATTTTTCAGAAAAAGAAAGAAAAAAATCTCATGACTTTCCTGCAAGGTTTCCAAAACCTTGTAGGTATAAATCAACATCAACACATTCCATCGAAGATTTTAATTCTTTAGAAAATGATTTTGATTATGCCTTTTTAAGTCCTGTTTTTAAAAGTATTTCTAAAGAAGATTATCATCCGAAAGAAAACCTTTTTGAATCATTAAAATCAAGAACAAATTACAATACAAAAGTCATCGCTTTGGGCGGAATTGATTCTGAAAACATCAAAAAAACACTTGAAAACGGATTTGATGATGTAGCGCTTTTAGGAGCTATCTGGAACAATGAAAACCCAATAAAACAATTCAAATTATGTCAGAAAATCGCCCTTTCGTTCTCAGTATAGCGGGTTTTGATCCAACTGGTGGTGCTGGTGTTTTGGCAGATATCAAAACATTTGAACAACATAAGGTAACTGGTTTTGCAATTACAACTGCTAACACAATTCAGACTGAAAATGAGTTTTATGACATTGAATGGACAAATGTGAATTTTGTAATTCGTTCTATTGAAACGTTATTTCAAAATTATAAAATCAGTACGGTAAAAATTGGAATCGTACCTTCTTTACATTATTTAAACCGAATTCTTTCGACCATAAAACTACTAGCTCCAACTACTCAAATTGTTTGGGATCCGGTTTTAAAATCAACAACAAAATTTGAATTCATCAGTATTGAAGACCGATTAGATTTGAATAAAGTTCTATCGAAAATCGATTTGATTACGCCAAATTATAATGAAATTGAAATTTTATTTCCCGGTTTTGTTTCAGATGAACTTTGGCTTAAAGATGAAATATCAACTAACATTTTGCTAAAAGGAGGACATAATCCGGATGAAATTGGCACTGATCGTCTATTCCTTAAAAATGAAATTATTGATTTATTGCCCTCAGAAAAAAAATGCTTTGAAAAACATGGCTCCGGTTGTGTTTTATCATCAGCACTCGCCGCAAATCTCGCATTGAATCAAACTCCAAAGGAGGCTTGTAAAAATGCTAAAACCTACATAGAAAAATACCTGAGTTCAACTAAACATTTAATCGGATATCATTATGTACAATAAATTGCAATATATCTCACAAGGAAAAACAATCGAAGAACAATTATATAATATTCATCACGCTCTCGATGCCGGATGTGATTGGATACAAATGCGTTTCAAAGATCAAACTACCAAAGATACTTTTGCTTTAGCGGAAGCGGTAAAATTTTTATGCGAAGAATATCTCGCCAATTTTATCGTAAACGACAATCTCTATCTCGCGCAGCAAATTGCTGCAGACGGAGTTCATTTAGGTTTAACCGATATGAATATTGCCGAAGCAAGGGCAATTTTAGGAAATACAAAAATCATTGGAGGAACAGCAAATACTTTTGAAGATATTGAAAACCACGTAAAAAATGGCTGTGATTATATTGGTTTAGGTCCTTTTAGATTTACTGCCACAAAAGAGAAATTAAGTCCAATTTTAGGCTTATCCGGTTATTTTGAAATTCTTCAAAAACTGAAAAAAAACAAAATTTCGATTCCGGTTTATGCCATTGGCGGAATAGATTTAAAAGACATTAGCCCGTTAATAGAAACCGGAATTCACGGAATTGCCGTTTCCGGAATGATCACAGAAAGTGACGAAAAGAAAAAATTAATTCAACAATTAAACGAAAAGTTATATGCAAACGTCATTGTTTAACATTAGAGATAAAACCTTTAAATCCCGTTTGTTTTTAGGAACGGGAAAATTTGGTTCAAACCTTGAAATGGAAGAAGCTATTCTGGCTTCTGAAAGTGAATTGGTAACCGTTGCCTTAAAACGTATCGATCTCGAAACAGAAACGGATGTTATTTTATCGCATTTAAAACATCCAAACATCAATTTATTACCTAATACTTCGGGAGCCCGAAATGCAAAAGAAGCTGTTTTTGCGGCTCAATTAGCACGTGAAGCTTTAGAAACAAATTGGATAAAATTAGAGATTCATCCGGATCCAAAATACTTAATGCCAGATCCCATCGAAACTTTAAAAGCAACCGAAGAACTAGCTAAACTTGGTTTTTTTGTTCTGCCTTATATTCACGCAGATCCAGTCTTGTGTAAACATTTAGAAAGCGCAGGAACAACAGCGGTTATGCCGCTAGGTTCTCCAATTGGCAGTAATAAAGGCTTAAAAACTATCGATTTCTTAGAGATTATCATCGAACAAAGTACTGTTCCTGTAATTGTAGATGCAGGAATTGGCGCTCCATCAGACGCTGCAAAAGCTATGGAAATTGGCGCTGATGCTGTTTTAGTAAATACCGCAATTGCTGTTGCCGGAAATCCGAAACTAATGGCTGAGGCTTTTAAAGAAGCTGTTATTGCTGGCAGGAAGGCTTTTGAAGCTAAAATTGCGAATCAGCACAATTTTGCTGTAGCTTCTAGTCCTTTGACATCTTTTTTATATGACTAAAATTTAATTGTAATGAGTTTTTTTTACCGCAAAGTACGCAAGGTTTTTTCGCAAAGTTCACAAAGCTTTGCGGACTTTGTTCTATCAAATAAGAGCTCAAAACTTAGCGAACTTTGCGTAAATCTTAGCGCTCTTTGCGGTAAAAAACTTTTCCGGTAAAAACCACACACCTATGAAAACATTTAAATCCGTTTTTGAACAATATAACTGGGATTCCATTCAATCTAAAATATACCAAACCTCATCAAAAGATGTCGAGCGTTCTTTGTTTAAAACCAAACGAAATCTTGATGACTTTTTGGTTTTGATTTCTCCCGTTGCACAAAATTATTTAGAGCAAATGGCGCAACAATGTCATGAAATCACCAAAAAACGTTTTGGCAAAACAATTCAAATGTATGCTCCGCTTTATTTAAGTAACGAATGTCAGAACATTTGCACTTATTGTGGTTTTAGTTTAGACAATAAAATCAAGCGAAAAACACTTTCTGATGCCGAAATTAAACTCGAAGTCGAAGCTTTGAAAAATACTGGTTTTGATCATGTTTTATTAGTAACCGGTGAAGCAAATTATACCGTAAACATCAATTATTTCCTGAACGCGATTGCCTTAATTAGAAAGCAGTTTTCTATTATTTCTGTTGAAGTTCAACCTCTTTCTACCGAAGATTACGAACGTTTACACGAAGCCGGAGTTTATTCGGTTTTGGTATATCAGGAAACATATCATCAGGAAGTCTACAAAAAGTATCATACAAAAGGCAAAAAATCAAATTTCGATTATCGATTAGAAACTCCTGATAGAATAGGAACTGCCGGAATTCATAAAATTGGTTTGGGTGTTTTGCTAGGTTTGGAAGATTGGAGAACAGATAGTTTTTTTAATGCTTTACACCTCGATTATCTCCAAAAGAAATATTGGCAGACAAAATATTCGGTTTCATTTCCGAGATTACGTCCTGCGGAAGGTATTATCGAACCTAATTTCATTATGGATGATAAAGATCTAACACAACTTATTTGTGCGTATCGTTTATGGAATGAAGATCTTGAAATCTCGATTTCGACTCGTGAAAATGAAAAATTCAGAAATAATATTATTCCAATTGGTGTTACAAGTATGAGCGCAGGATCAAAAACAAATCCCGGTGGTTATGTAGTTGATCCGCAATCTTTGGAACAATTTGAAATTAGCGACGAACGTTCTGCACAAGAAATTGCCGAAATTATAAAAAACTCCGGTTACGAACCCGTTTGGAAAGATTGGGATAAAATATACAGTCATAAAGTGGAAAGTCTTAAAGTCTAAAGTAAAATGCTTTTCACTTCAATTCCAGCTTTCATTTTCGACTTTTGACCTTCGACTTTTGACCTTCGACTTTACAACTTTAAGACTTAAATTAAATGAGCATTATACAAGAATTCCTCCGTTACAACAGACAAACTATATTACCGGAAATTGGCGATGAAGGACAAGAAAAACTAAAAAAAGCAAAGGTTTTAGTTATTGGCGCCGGAGGTTTAGGCTGTCCAATTTTACAATATATTGCGACGGCTGGAGTCGGTTTTATTGGGATAATGGATTTTGACACTATTGAAATTCATAATCTTCACAGACAAATTTTATATACCGAAAATGAAATTGGTCAAAGCAAATCACTTATTGCTAAAGATGTTGTTTCAAAACTAAATCCTTTAATTAAAGTTAAAGCTATAAACGAGAAATTAACGACAGAAAATGCAAGCCAAATTATTCAGCAATATGATATTATAGTTGATGGTTCTGATAATTTTGCAACTCGTTATTTGGTAAATGATACTTGTGTTACATTACAAAAACCTTTGGTCTATGGAAGTATTTTAAAATTTGAAGGACAAATTGCTGTTTTTAATCACAATGGAAGTAAAAATCTACGTGATTTATTTCCCGAAATGCCTGATCCAAAAGATGTCCCAAATTGCAATTTGAATGGAGTTTTAGGAACTTTACCAGGAATTATTGGAACCATGATGGCGCATGAAACCTTAAAATTAATCTTGGAATTGCCAACTTTAGAAAATGAATTAGTACTTTTTAATACGTTAAATTGGAACTTTACAAAACTGAATTTCTAGAAAACAAGCTCATCTCCAACGCTAATAATTCCAGAATTTAAACTCACAATATTTGTTCCGAATAAAACAGAATTATTTACATTTCTATATTTGCTTAAAGTTTTTAGAGGTTCTTTTTTTAATTTCCCATTTTCAGGATCATTATTTACCATGATACATCTTCCGCAGGGTTTTATATTTTTAAATTGAACTTCTCCAATCTTAAAAGTATCAAAATCATCTTCTTCATGTGGATTTTGACTGCTTATGACAATATTGGGACGGAATCTTAAAATGGTGATTTTATCTGTTAGTTTTTCATTTAGAAAATCTAAACTTTCGCTTCCAATCATTAAATACGGATAACCATCGGCAAGACTTACATTGAAAGTTTCTTTTAGTCTTGAACTTTCATGTTTACGATCTCCGTTTTTGATTATTTTTACCAATTTACATTCAAAACCTAAATGTTCGCTGAACCATTTAGAAGTTGCCGAATTCACTTCTATTACTTCGCTTTGATCATCCCAAACGTTAACTTTTATCGAATTATCTAAATGTTCATCAATCGAGAACTCATGTTTTTGATCCTGAAAAGTAATGCTGATTTTTCCATCCGAAATTTGTGGATAAAACTGACTCATAATGCGATGTTCTCGCTGCGTTATCATTTGATTATCTGCATCAATTAACATCCATCTGCGATCATTTTCGAAACCCATTTCTTCTGCGAAAGCATTTTTACAACTAATTCCGGCCAAACTTTTTATCGGATAGATGTAGATTTCTTTTACAACATGAATTGCACTCATTTTTATTTACTTTTTAAAATAGACATAAATTCATCACGATCAATTTCGCGACAGCCTAAACTCTCTAAATGCGAATTATAAACCTGACAATCTAAGAGTTTGTAATTCTTTTTTTCTAAATAATTAACCAAAGCTATAAAAGCCACTTTTGATGCATTTGATACTTTTGAAAACATACTTTCGCCACAAAAAACGTGTCCTAAATCAATACCATACAAACCTCCAACTAAAACCTCATCTTGCCAAACCTCAATAGATTTTGCGATTCCTTTTTTGTTCAATTCGCAATATGCATCAATCATTTCGTCTGAAATCCAAGTTCCGTTTTGACCATCTCGTTCTATTTTTTGGCAATTCAACATCACGTCTTTAAAACTTGCATTAAGAGTAACTTTAAACTGATTTCTATTCAATACATTTCTCATGCTTTTGGAAATAATTAATTCATCCAAAAACAAAACCATTCTGGGATCCGGTGACCACCAAAGAATTGGTTCGCCTTCATTAAACCAAGGAAAAATTCCGCTTTTGTAAGCCAACTCTAATCGTTCCGGATTTAAATCGCCACCAACTGCCAGAATTCCTTCTTCGTCAGCTTCTGAAACCGGAGGAAAAAATAGTTCTTCAAATATATAATGCATCTTTTAAATAAAATTCCAATTTTTAAATTCCAAATTCCAAGCGTCTCGTTAAAACCTTTGTCAAAGTTCAAAACTTTGACAAAGGTCTACATATAGTAAGTGTCTTCAATATTGTCATTTCAAACAAAAACTGAGAATAAAAAACAAAATTCCAAACCCCAATTACATATTTATGAATTGGAATTTGGAATTTATAACTTTAAAATTTACTTCTTAGAAAGGTAAATCGTCTGGTTCGTCTTCGTTTAAATTAGTTGCCGGAGCAAAAGCTTCTGCAGCAGGCATTGGAGCTGTTTGTGCAGGACCTTCTGGTGCTAATCTTTCGATTCTCCAACCTTGAATACTATTGAAATATCTGGTTTCTCCTTGTGGATTAACCCATTCTCTTCCTCTTAAATTGATAGAAACTTTTACTGCCTCTCCTTGTTTGTAGCTACTTAATAAATCGCATTTATCTTGTGTAAATTCGATCAAAATATGCTGTGGATACTGCTCATCTGTGGTAACAACCAACTCTCTTTTTTTGAATGCAGCACTAACTTGTTGCTCTGGGTTAACCACTTTTACTTTTCCTGTAACTTCCATCTTCTTCTATATTAATTATTGTTTCTTTCCTTATTTCTTAGCCAAAAGCACTTTCCATGCAGATGAAATATCATCTTTATTCAGGTATTTTTTAGCTTCTAAATGTACTTTTTCCTGATCGTCTGAGCTTAGAACTCCTTTGACAGAAAAATTTTCTTTCACAAATATACTAACTTCTTCCGTTGTAGGCAAGGCTTCTATATTCCCTAATTTTCCAAGATCATTTCCATCAAACACTTTGCTTTCCTTAATATAATTAGGAATCACGTCTACGCCTACTCCTAAAGTTGTAAGCGGTTTTGGCACTTCAAAAAGTCCTTGATTTGACCTTGAATACCAATTACTTCCCAATCTTGAAACCAAATCTATTTTATGCTGATCTATTGCTCCGTTTTCGTCTAAAATAGCTTCGTTAATATGCATTTTAACGACTTCGCAAAGAATCAAATTTCCTGCTCCGCCTTCTGTTCCTAACGGAATAATCTGCGTAATCTTGCATTCAAACTGCACCGGAGACTCTTTTACCCGATATGGTTTTACTAAATCTGACGGAATTTGTGTTAATCCTGCTTTTATAAATTCGTTTACACCTTCAGCATATTCGGTACTTGCCAATGATGTTTGTTGTACCAAATCATAATTCACGACATTAATTACTACTTCACCAGTTGCTTCAGCATTAATCAAAGTATGTTTTACGGTATTATCACGTACACGACGTGCCGGAGAAAAAACCAAAATTGGCGGATTAGCACTGAACACATTAAAGAAACTAAAAGGCGACAAATTCGGGATTCCTTTTGTACTAATTGTACTTGCAAATGCAATTGGTCTTGGACCGACAGCGCTTTGTAAATACCCATGCAATTTTGCCGTTGTAACTTCTTTTGGATCGATGCTAATCATAGTATTTCTCTTTTTAACCGAATCTCGTTTCGGAAGCTACAAAAGTAGAAAAATCGTTTCTGCCAAAGAAATACTTTTGGACTTAAAAGCAAAAAAAATCTTTAAAGAATCATAAAATATTAAATGTGTTTATTTCGTTATATTTATACCTCAAAAAATAATTTATGCTTTTTTCTGAAAGAAGAAATACAACCCGATGGATCATTGTTTCTATTTCCTTTTTAATCATCTCTTTGATTCTTTGGAATACTTATACTTTTTTCCAAATTTTCAAAAATGAGGAACGTCTTAAAATGAATCTTTGGGCAAATGCTCAAAAAACATTGGTTAATGCAGATGAAAATACGGACTTGGATCTTCCATTGGATATTTTGAACAACAATACCACTGTTCCGGTTATGTTGACGATGTATGATAAAGTTATCAGTTCTGTAAATGTTCCAGAAGAAATTCTGGCTGATGATAATAAATCAATGGCTTATTTAAAAAATTTAAAAAGCGAAAACGAACCTATTTTTATTGATTTTGCTCCCGGAAGACGTCAGGAAGTATATTATGGAAATTCGGCATTGCTAAATAAACTAAAATATTATCCAGTTGCTTTATTACTAATTATATTTTTGTTTGGTGCTTTGATTTATAACTTCTACCGAAGTACTAAAATGGCCACTCAAAACAAACTTTGGGCAGGAATGGCTAAGGAAACGGCACACCAAATCGGGACACCTTTATCTTCTTTAATTGGTTGGGTTGAAATCTTAAAAACAGAGGAAATTGACCAATCGATCACATTAGAAATAGAAAAAGATATTGACCGATTACAAACAATTACAGATCGTTTTTCTAAAATTGGATCTGTTCCTGTTTTAGAAGAGCATGATATTATTGCAGAAACCCTTCGTACTTATAAATACTTGCAATCTCGTTTTTCTAAGCAGGTTGCATTTTCTTATCACGCTCCCGAAGAACCTATTTTTACTATGCTTAACCCAACTTTATATAGCTGGACTATCGAAAACTTAGTAAAAAATGCTATTGATGCTATGAAAGGCAAAGGAACGCTGGATCTTCAGATTGAACAAGACACACATCATGTAAAAATAAACGTAAAAGATTCCGGAACGGGAATTTCTAAAAATCAGTTCAAGACTATTTTCGAACCTGGTTTCACCACCAAAAAACGCGGTTGGGGATTGGGACTTTCACTTACCAAAAGAATAGTCGAAGAATATCATTGTGGAAAAATAAAGGTCTTACATTCTGAAATTGGAAGAGGAACTACATTTCAGATTTCATTAAATAAAAAAAGTGCCGTAAAATAATTTACGGCACTTTTTTTGTCAGGTTGAGCGAAGTCGAAACCCTTATATACTTTACAAATTTGCTGCAATACTTTTAGCCAAAGCTTCAAATTCTTCTTTAGAAAGCTTTACTTTATTATGAAAACGCATTTCATCCATTTCGTTTAACGGAATCAAGTGAACGTGTGCGTGTGGCACTTCTAAACCAACAACTGCCATTCCAACTCTTTTGCATGGAACTGTTTTCTCTAAAGCTATTGCAACTTTCTTAGAAAATTTCATTAGTCCTAAATACAATTCATCATCCATCTCAAAAATCTTATCGATTTCTTGTTTCGGGATACAAAGCGTATGTCCTTTAGCATTTGGATTTACATCTAAAAAAGCCAAATAATTATCGTCTTCAGTAATTTTATATGCAGGAATTTCTCCGTTTACTATTTTGGTAAATATGCTCATCGTGTAATCTTTAATTTGGTAATTTGTTTAATCGATTAACCGATTAAATAAATAAACGGTTAAACTTTTAAATAAGTTTAGTCTCTTGAAATTTCAAGGATTTCGAATTTCAAAACTCCGTTTGGCACTGTGATTTCTGCAACTTCACCAACTGATTTCCCAAGTAAACCTTTTCCAATAGGAGAAGTTACTGAGATTTTTCCAGTTTTCAGATCCGCTTCACTTTCAGCAACAAGAGTATATTTCATTTCCATTCCGTTACTTTGATTCTTAATTTTCACATTAGAAAGAACCAATGCTTTTGAAACATCTAGTTGCGATTCGTCAATTAATCTTGCATTAGAATATACTTCTTCCAGTTTATTAATTCTCATTTCCAGTAATCCTTGTGCTTCTTTTGCTGCATCATACTCGGCGTTTTCAGATAAATCACCTTTGTCTCTTGCTTCTGCTATATCTTGAGATGCCTTAGGACGCATTACACTTTTTAAATGCTCCAACTCATCTTTTAATTTTTTTAATCCTTCTGCGGTATAATAAGATACTTTACTCATAACTTCATCGTTTATATAAATACAAAAAATCCCATCGGGACGGGATTTTGTATTACAAATATACTATTATTTTTAATAGTACATAATTATATGTTAATCATATAAATTTCAAATCTAAATAATTTATTTTTGTTTCACCAATTCTTATTAAAATAATGAAAAAAATCTGTCTTATAATCGTCTTTGTTTCTGTACTCTTCTCTTGTAGTGATAATAACAAAAGCAATAAAAACCCTAATATCCCTAATTATTCTGTTAATCTGTCGATAGATATGAATCTCCCGTCTTACTCCAATCTTAAATTTCCGAGTAATGGTGTTATCATTCCTAACTACGGAGCAAAAGGAATTATTGTTTTTAATGCCGGAAGCGGTTATAATGCATTTGATGCTGCATGTCCAAATCAAGCCATAACTGCGTGTACCGCGATGACAATTGATGGCATTAATGCCGTTTGTTCTTGCGATAAATCTTCTTACAGTTTATTTACCGGACTTGGAGGCAAAGAATATCCTTTGAAACAATATCGTGTTGAAGTTTCCGGAACTGTAATTCACGTTTACAACTAAAAATAAAAAAGCCTGAAAGTTTTAAATTTTCAGGCTTTTTTATTTTCCGAAATCCTTTAGAATTTCAAAGTCAATCCTGCAAGGAAATTAATTCCTGCCTGAGGATAATAATACGGATAAACATCCCACATATAACCGTTTGAAACATATTTCTTATCCAGAATATTATTCACCAATCCTGTAATCATAATTGATTTAAAAACAGATTTAGGTTTAATTTCGTAAGAAACATTCAAATCGTTTACAAAGTAATCAGCCAATTTTGCTGCCGGTAATTCGATATTGTTCATATATTGTTCGCCAACATATTTTTGCAATAATGAAATATGCAAACTCTGAATCGGGCTATAAACAATTATATTTCCTGCAATAACATTTGGCGAATAAGCAATATTTGTTGTTCCGTAATATTGTCCTTCAACCGCTAAATCAACATTTTTATTACTGCTTAAAGTAAAGTTTGGTCTAAGAAGAAATTTCTCAGAAAGTTTAATTGTCGCATCTACTTCAAAACCTAAACGGTAACTTTTTTCAGTATTTGCACGAATTGGCGCTCCAACATCATCCAATCTACCGGTTAAAATCAATTGATCTTTATAGGCCATATAATAGAAATTAGAGTTCAATTGAAATTTCTCTGAATTAAATCTCCAACCTAATTCAAAATCATTTAATTTTTCCGGTTTTGCATTTCCGCCTTCATAATCTGTTCTGTTTGGTTCACGATTTGCTCTTGCATATGAAAAATAAAGCGTACTTTTTTGATTGATTTCATAGTTTAAACCTGCCTTTGGATTAAAGAAATTGAAGTTATCATCAACAACTCCTGTTTCTTTTGAATTCGCTTTATACTTTACATTTCGGTATTGTAGATCGCCATAGAAACTAAATTTTTCAGTAAACTGATAATTTGCTTTTGCGAAAATATTTCCATCTGTTTTTGTTGAAAAATCATCATAATAATGATCTCCTAATTCTGACGCTCCAGAGTTTCTTGCCCAAATTACTTTACCATAATGATCTCCTTCATATTTATTCCAGCCTCCGCCAATAATTACATCTAACTTTTCTTCTTTGTATTTTGCTGAAAAAGTTGTTCCGTAAAAATCATTGTCTAACCATTTCTGACGAATTAAATCAGTTCCGGGAACTAATTCCCCTAAGTCATTTTCGACCATTTTAGTTGGTTTAATTGGTCCGTAACCTTCAACTGGTTCATTATATTTGTAATTTTCATAATATCCTAGCCCTTTAGTATAATGAATCGCTAAGTTGCTACTCCATTTATCAGACCATGATTCGCTCCAATGCAATTGATAATGATTTTGATTATAATTATCTGTTTCGTTGTCGTAGAAACGAACATTTCCTGCCTCATTTATATACTTTCCTGCCGAATTATAAGTTCGGTCTGAATTTAATGTCTCAGCATCAATTCCGTTCCAGGATTGGTATGTCTTTTCAGTTCCTCCAAAAACTAAGGCTTTGATTAAAGTTGTTTTTCCAACATAAGTTCCCTGAAGAAAATACGATTTAAGATCTGAACTACCGCGATCTATATAACCATCAGATTTAATTGTAGACAAACGTCCAGCAAGTTCAAAATGATCGTTTAATAAACCTGTACTAAATTTTACAGTATTTTTATTGGAATTGAAACTTCCGTAAGAACTCGAAATTTCTCCGGTTGGTTTTGAAGCATAACTATCTGTAAGCATGTTCAAACTTGCACCAAAAGCTCCTGAACCATTTGTAGAAGTTCCTACACCACGCTGTAATTGTAAACTTTCAACAGACGAAGCAAAATCAGGCATATTAACCCAAAAAGTTCCCTGACTTTCAGCATCATTATAAGGAATTCCGTTGATGGTTACGTTTACTCTTGTAGCATCGCTTCCGCGGACTCTGATTCCGGTATAACCTATTCCGCCTCCTGCATCAGAAGTTGTAACAACAGATGGCAAATAATTCATTAAAACTGGAATATCCTGTCCTAAGTTTCTAAATTTAATTTCTTTTTTATCCATGTTACTAAATGTAACCGGAGTTTTTGTAGTAACACGAACTGCCGAAACTAATACATCGTCAAGCTTGTTGACTTTGGTAGAATCTTGTTCCTGTGCAATAGAGGAAAGAGAATAGAATAAAGAAAATAGAATAAAGAAAATAGGTTTGATTCTGGTTATGTTTTGAACCTTAGAACCTTTGTAACTTAGTACCTCAGTACCTTTAAAAATAGTTTTCATTCGTAAAGAATTACGAATAAAAGGGGGAATTATTCTTTGTTAAAATTAATAAATGTTTCACGACAAAATATAGTTCGCACGATAAACTTGTCGTTTTTTCCCTTAGCAACATTACTCGCTCAGGTTCTTTGGGTATGATCTCAGCTCGTTATTTAGAGCACCCCTTTGAGACAGTGCAAATGTAATGTTAAAAATTACAAAAATCAATGGCAATTGCAAAAATCAAATTTTAGAAATTTTAAATAAAAAAATTCCAACTGAAGCTTCAATTGGAATTTTAATCCAAATCTGGTTTCTTGCGGGATTGTTTTCTTTCAGAAATATTCTTTTTGTCTTTGATTCGTTTTTTAATGACTGATTTCGGAATCTTGGTTGCTTTACGAATTTTAGGAACAAATAATCCTTTTTTGATGATTTCTAAAAAACGTTTTACAACAATATCTTTGTTTTTAAGCTGACTTCTGTCTTCATCACAATTTAAAATCAGAATATTTTCTGTTGTTAAACGAGACGAAATATTAGTTAATAAAAGTGATTTCTCTTCCTCAGACAAAGCTTGTGAAGCATTCAAATCAAAAGTCAAAACTACTTTTGATGATACTTTGTTCACATTTTGTCCGCCTGCACCACTACTTCTGACAGCTTTAAAAGTTAGCTCTGAAATGATTTTCTCTATATCCATTATTGTGGCTGATGCGCTGGTTTTAATAAATCGTTTACTGTTTTTACCGGATTAAAAGTAATTAATGGAACTGCTACAAAAATAGTTAACCAATTTGCCATTGCGCCATTCCATAATCCAGGCAATTCATAGCTTTTGACTAATTTTCCGTCAACACTTTTTTCGACAATAAAACCTGCTTTTGGATCTACAAATTTTAGCAAATCAAACTTTTCATTCTTATAGTTTTTGATTCCGCAAACTAAATCAACCGGGTTAAAATGAGTCGCTGCGGCCAGAATTTCCAGCTGCTTTTTATTCGTTAAATCTACTTGTGAAGTTTCTACAATTTGCAATGAAATTGATCCTTTATCATTCATTACCCAGAATGGTCCTCCTCCAGGTTCCCCTTCATTTTTTACCATTCCGCAAACCCGAATTGGTCTGTCTAGCAAATCTTTAATTTTATTAACTTTATTCTCAAAAGTAAATTTATTAAAATCATTTCCTAATTCAATGTTTAACTTCTTCGATAAAAAAGCGACGATTTCTTCAAGATTATTTTCTTTGATTTCTTGCTTTTCTATTTTATCTAAATAATCAAAAACTTTTTGCTGTACTTTGATCAAAACTCCAGCTAAAGCTTTTTTATATAAAGCAATTTTACCAATATGATTTTGAATTACATTATCAATATTTTTTACAAAAATAACATCCGCATCAAGTTCATTTAAATTCTCAATTAATGCTCCATGTCCTCCAGGTCTAAAAATTAAATTGTTGTTTTTATCCCTAACAAATTCATTTTGATCATTTACCGTAATTGAATCGGTACTTTTATTTTGATAAGAATATGCAATGTTAATTTCAATTCCGGATTCTTTCTCTACTTTTTCCTTGAGAACCTCAACTTCATTTTCAAATAAATTCTGATGTACTTCCGAAACTGTAAAATGCAAATTCGAAACCTCATTTGATGAAGCATAATGCACACATTCATTCAAATGTTCTTCAATAGGATTTGCTATATGCGTTTTATATTGATGAAATGGCAATACTGCTTTTGGCTTATTTGCAAAATCAAAATAGTCAGAAGACAATAATGTTTTTATGAAATAGTAATTTTTATAATCCCTGTCTAATACTTCAAAATCAAGATAAATTTCTCGAAGCTTTTTATCCAATGCTTCAAAAAAAGGAAACTTATCCATTGCTACAATAAAAATAGACAAATCACTGTCTTTTTTTCTATTGATATAAGCATTTATAGTTTCTCTTGTAATATCAAAATCATTCAAAAAAGCACTTAAAAATTTAAACATTCTACTTGCTGCACCCGAGGCTGGAACAAATTTCTTTAGTTTTAAGCTTTCTTTTTTCAAATCAAAAAAAGCAGCTTTTTCTTTAAATTCATCTTCTGATAAACCTAAAATTCCGTTTTTAATTTTAGCCGGACTAATTAAGTTACTTTTTAGAATTCCGTTTTTAAAAATCTTCAATTGTTGTAAAATCTTCTCAAAAGGAATTTCATGATTGTAAATCTGAACAAAATCATCAGACGAAACACCATGTTGTTTTGCAAGTGATAAGTTATCGATAATCGCAATGGCTTTTGCTAAGCGACTTTCTTTATCACCGGAAAGTGTTATAAATGGCTTTTTGGCATCAATTAAGGATTGCTTGAAAACTGAAAAAACAGTTTCTCTACCATCCGCAGTATCTCTGATATCATCTTTTTCCCAAGGAACATCGATATCGGTAAGAAAAAACAAATCGTATTCATGTTCTAATGCAGCTTCGTTTAAAAGCGGATCACAGAAACCATAATACATTTCAGAAAAAACTTTGGTAACCATTAAGTTAGTATCAGAAAACAAATACTTTTTTGCAGATGAAAGTTTTTCATTTTCCAATGCAACTTGTCCGTATGCAATAGGTAACATATCATCGGCAACACAAATATGTTGATTCTCTTCCCATTTTTCCTGTAAATAGTCACGTGCAAATTCAGGAACCCATTCGGTTTCATAATATTCTGCAAGTTGTTTTGCTAATGTGGTTTTTCCTGTACTTTCAGGTCCAAATAAAGCAATTTTTATGATAGCTGTTTTTTGCTGTCTAAGATTTTTCTCCATTCTAAATAAGCTGAAATAGCCAAAATTGTAAAAATTAAATACTGCAGTGACAACATCCCTAAGCCACGATAAGCATAAAGAGGCACTACAATAATATCGCCAATGATCCAAAGTGTCCAGTTTTCGATCTTTTTCCTGGCCATGTACCACATTCCTGCAAAGAATATTCCTGACGAAATCATATCGACATAATTATCTTTTTTGATTTCGTAGTCAAAATACTTATAAATACCGAAAACCACGAAAACGGTTACAAAGAAAAGCAAAATTCCGATGATTTTTTCATTAAAATTCGTTCGCGTAATTGGTAAATTATCCTCGGTTGTTCCGCCTTTTGCCCACAAATACCAACCATAAATACTCATAATTGAGAAATATCCGTTGATAATCATATCTCCAATGTAACCCGCAATGTATAAAAGATATACTGAAATTACTGTAGCGATTAAACCTGTTGGATACACCCAGATGTTTTCTTTTTTAGCAAACCAAACGCTTAAAATTCCGCACACAAAAACCAAAAATTCTAAAGCAATGTGCCACAATGGAGCGTTTTTATAACTATCTAGAAAAAAATCAATCATTTTGGGTTTGTTTTGGTCGTTTCTGGTCGTTCTATTTTGATTCAAAAAAATGACTGTCGTTTTCAAAAGCAGTTCCAATAACCACTAAATCAGCACCAGCATTGTATGCATTTTGAATTCCGTGCAAATCTACAATTCCTCCTCCAACAATTACCGGAATTTCAATATTTTGCGTAATTAACTCTATCATTTTCAGCGGAACTGCATTCTTTGCTCCGCTTCCCGCTTCTAAATAGATTAATTTATTTCCTAACATTTCGCCAGCTTGTGCAGTTGCCAAAGCCAAATCGAAGTTTTCTCTATTTAATGGTTTCGTTTTACTTACACGAGCTACAGCAGTTTCATTTCCGCTTTCGATCAAAATGTAACCAGTAGAAATAACTTCAAGGTTTGTCTTTTTAAGAATTGGCGCTGCCTGAACCTGATATTCTATTAAATAATCGGGATTACGACCGGATAATAACGACAAGAACAAAATAGCATCGGCCTGAGGTGAAATCTGCGACGGATTTCCCGGAAATATAACAACGGGCAGATTTGTATTTTGTTTTAATTGTGCGATTAAATCTTCTAAAATTATTGACTCAACAATGCTTCCTCCAACAAAAATATGTGTTGCAGGAGATTGATTTATCTTCTGAATTAAATGATCTAGATTTTCCCAAACAATTTTATCGGGGTCCAAAAGTATGGCCAATAATTTTTGTCCATTTCTTTTAGCGTCTAAAATTTGCTGGTGTATATTGAGTAATTTCTGCTGCATAATCGGCGTAAAAGTAAAAGTTTTTTAATGTACTAGAACTATTTTGAATAATTATATTTGTGTTACATCTTTTGATAACCGAGAAATAAAATTATGATTGCAATTGATTTATTGGAAAAATATGGCGCTCTGAAGAAATCTTTCGCTAAAAACGAAACTATTTTCGAAGAAGGCAATCTGCCAACGCATTATTATCAAATTATTTCCGGTGAAGTAAAAATGAGTAATTATAATGATGATGCCCGCGAGTTTATTCAGGGAATCTTTTACAAAGAACAATCTTTTGGTGAACCACCTTTGTTCTTAAATCAAAAATATCCTGCAAATGCAATTGCGGTTGAAGATTCTGAAGTGCTACTTCTTCCTAAAAACAGCTTCATGAAATTATTGGAAGAAAACTCAGCAATCAGCCTTAAAATAATCGAAAATTTAGCACAGCGTTTGTATTATAAATCGGTTATGGCAGCGGAAATGTCTACACAAGAACCTGAACATCGTGTTCTGAAATTAATCGATCACGGAATTGCTTATTTTAATTTTAAGAAAGATGAAAACGGTTACCTAATCAATTTTACGAGACAACAAATTGGTGATTTAACCGGTTTGCGTGTCGAAACCGTGATTAGAACCATAAAAGCTTTAGAAAAAAAAGGCGTTTTGAAGATTATAAACAGGAAAGTATACCGATAAAAAAATTCTTGTTTTATGATTTTAGTCATAAAATGAAGCCTTAAAGTGCTTGTAAATTTGTAACTCTAAAAACAAATATTATGACACTTTATCAAACAACATTCGAAAATTTCAATAAAAATTATATTGGTTCTGCAACAATGGCTGTAATTGGTCAAAGCTGTTTAGGTGCAGCAGCAGCAATGTATATTCTTTCTCACGGAACTTCTATTGGTCAAATGATTCAACTGGGAATTATTGTTTTGGCTTGTATCTTAGCCAATACTTCTATTCTTGCACAAATGAAACACAAAGTGGTTTTTAACTTTATTCTTACCAGCGTTATATTAAGTATCTTGCTGATAATCGTGAACAACTTTTTAGTATGAGAAAACAAATAGAAAATAGAGCTGATATCGTGTTTTTGGTCCATCAATTCTATGATAAAATAAGAGCCGATGAAGAAATCGGCTTTTATTTTAATACTATGATTAAAGATTGGGATTCGCATCTGGAAAAACTAACTGATTTCTGGGAAACCAATTTGTTTGCGGTAAAAAAATACAAAGGAAATCCGCATGCGGTACATAATGAAGTTGATGCTCATTTTGAAGGCAAAATCACTTCGAATGAATTTGGAATCTGGCTTAATTACTGGTCACAAACTTTGGACGAGCATTTTGAAGGCGAAAATGTAGAAACACTAAAAAGACGTGCTCGAAAAATGGGAACTTTTTTGTTTGTGAGTATGTTTGAGTATCGTAAGAAGATGAGTGATGCTTCTTTAGAATAGTTTGTTTGTCATTTCGGTCAGAGGGAGAAATCACACTAGAAACTCGACAAAGATTGGCGACAATATAGAACGCGGATGAAGCGGATTCGCTTAGCGAAAACACAGATTAAAACGGATTTTTATATGCTCAATCTTGGAATTTGGTCCCGAAGCTTCTTGATAGTGTGGTTGCTTCGTGCCTCGCAATGACAAGATTATCGTTAATCACTGAAAACTGCCACCGAAAACTGAGACTAAAAACTACTTCTCAAAAGCATAAACCAAAGTAAAATCATGTCCTGATGTACTCGATTTTATTTCTTCGTAATGCACATTAAATTCTATTACCAAATCATTAAAATGAAGACTCGCCTGAGTTTGATTTTCCTCTAATGAAAAAGCGTCGATCCGAATGTTATCTTTAAAGCTGATTCCTTTTTCGTTTCTAATTTTAAAGATTGCTTCTTTTGCGCCCCAAATTACGGTAAGTTCTCTGATATAATCGGTTATATTTTGAGTTTTGATATCACGGGATAAATAACTGTTTTCGGTATCGACAAATTTATCGGCGATTCTAAGGATTTTTTCGCGCTGTAATTCCATGTCGATTCCCACGGTTTCGTCACTTATTATAATAGCTGCAAAATCATGCGAATGTGTGATTGAGATATAATTATGACAATCAAAATAAGGTTTTCCAAACTCGTCATAATGCAATTCATGATCTGTAAAACCCATTTCCTGTATCAACATACGAACACTCAAAAAAGCACGCTGGTGCATTTGAGACTTCATTCCGTTTAGGCGAAGCTGTGTTTTTTCTTTCAAAACTACATTGCTCAATAACTCCTCGAAAGATTCGGTTATTTGCCAAACTAAGATTTTGGTAGTTTCGTTGAATTGTATGGTTTGAAATAAAGGCATTTTTTTCTAATTATGAATTATGAGTTTTAAGTTATGAATTATTTTCCTGATTTGAAAACGAAACTTCTTATTTAACGTCTGGTCTTTTTAGCCCTGATGGGAGCGGCATCCTTTTTCTTGCTCCTTTAGCAAGGAAAAGATATAGCGGACAGCAGGAAATAGCTCCTAATTTTCAAAATCATCCTACAACAAGTAAATTATTTAGCTAAAGTTCAAAAGATTAAGAAATTAAACATTTCACAAATCTGAAAGAAAGTAGTCTAAATTAAAAACCTATTCCGTAAATTTGCAAAAATTTTACAATTACAAATATACTATAAATGAGTACTACAACTACGCCTTTTGTGGCTTTCAAAGTAAAAGACATTTCTCTAGCGGCTTGGGGAAGAAAAGAAATTGAATTAGCTGAAGCTGAAATGCCAGGTTTAATGGCGCTTCGTGCTGAATATAAAGACGAACAACCTCTTGCAGGTGCTCGTATCGCAGGATGTTTACACATGACGATTCAAACTGCTGTTTTGATCGAAACTTTAATCGCTCTTGGTGCAGAGGTTACTTGGTCTTCTTGTAACATTTTCTCTACTCAGGATCAGGCTGCTGCGGCTATTGCTGCTGCCGGGATTCAGGTTTATGCTTGGAAAGGTCTTGATGAGCAATCATTTGACTGGTGTATTGAGCAAACTTTATTCTTTGGTGAAGACAGAAAACCATTGAACATGATTCTTGATGATGGTGGAGATTTAACAAACATGGTTATTGACCGTTTCCCGGAATTGGTTCCTGGAATCAAAGGATTGTCTGAAGAAACTACAACTGGAGTTCACAGACTTTACGAAAGAGTAAAAGCCGGAACTTTACCAATGCCTGCAATCAACATTAATGACTCTGTTACTAAATCTAAATTTGATAACAAATACGGATGCAAAGAATCTGCTGTAGATGCTGTACGTCGTGCAACTGACTTAATGTTAGCTGGAAAAAGAGTTATCGTTTGTGGATACGGTGATGTTGGAAAAGGAACTGCTGCTTCTTTCAGAGGTGCAGGATCTATTGTAACTGTTACTGAAATCGACCCAATTTGTGCTTTACAAGCTGCAATGGACGGGTACGAAGTTAAAAAATTAAACACTGTAATTGCTAATGCTGATATCATCATTACAACTACTGGAAATAAAGATATCGTTCTTGGATCTCATTTCGAACAAATGAAAGACAAAACTGTTGTTTGTAACATCGGACACTTTGATAACGAAATTGATATGGCTTGGTTAAACAAAAACCACGGTGCATCAAAAATCGAAATCAAACCACAAGTTGACAAATATACTATCGCTGGAAAAGATATCATCATTCTTGCCGAAGGTCGTTTAGTAAACCTTGGTTGTGCTACAGGTCACCCAAGTTTTGTAATGAGTAACTCATTTACAAACCAAACTTTGGCTCAAATCGAATTATGGAAAAACAGCGCTGCTTACAACAATGACGTTTATATGTTACCAAAACATTTAGATGAAAAAGTTGCTGCTTTGCACTTAGCTAAATTAGGAGTTGAATTGGAAACTTTACGTGACGATCAAGCTGCTTACATTGGTGTTCCAGTTGAAGGTCCATTCAAACCAGAATACTACAGATACTAATAAATTTTAGATTTAAGATTGTAGATCTTAGATTTTTAATAATATACTTCAAACCCGATAGATTTAAACCTATCGGGTTTTGTTTTTTAATCTAAAATCTAAACTCAGAAATCTAAAATAATTATCTGGGCGTGACACTATTTAAAAAAAGCCCTTAATATACTTTGCGCACATGAGGCCTTTCCTTAAATACTGTCGGGCTATCCGTGCTACTTCGGTAGCTTCCTCCTATCCCTCACGCAAACCTACGTTCCGAGAAACCTAAAAATTAATCCCATCTTTTTTGACCTTTTTAAATTATAAGCATATTTTTGGAGACCAAAACCAAATTATGAAAAACCTGCTTATTGTATTGATAGTAATGATTATGCCAATTTTTGTGAATGCACAAAGTTTTAATCCCAATCCTTCACAACAAGTACTACATGGTTTAATGGGAGTAGATGAAAGAGCTCCGCAATTAGTTCAACTACCAACCATGAAACCAATTGTTACTTTAAATCACGTAGAAAAAGCAAAAGCCAAATTAGCCCGAGAAGAACAAAAACTAATCAAAATGGCAAGAAAGGCCTGGGACAAAGAAGATGATCTAAAAAAAGAACAAGATCAATTAAAAACTCTTGAAAATGCTTCACAAAATAGCAATGATCCTGATCATCAAAAAAAGATTGAAGCATTAAAAAAGCAAATCGCTAAATCTCAGGAAAAAGTAAATCAAGCAAAAATAGAAGTCGAATTAGAATCAAAAAAAGTTGAAGAACTCGAGAAAGCAATTGAAGACGCTAAATATACAAGACACGACTAAAACTAAATAATAGTACAAAAACCGACAAATTTTAAAAACTTGTCGGTTTGTTTTTTTAATCTACAATAAGAGAACAAAAAAACATTTCTCTCAAAAAATTGCACGGTTATAAATATCTACTTACTTTTAAGAATCAAAATAAGCTCCTATTTCTCAACTACATAAACATTGTACTCTTGAAAAAAACATCTTATTTATTCGTCCTCCTCTTTTTACTTAGTCTTCCGCAAATTATTTTTTCTCAGGAAAAGAAACCTAAAGTCGTATTAGTATTAAGTGGCGGTGGAGCAAAAGGAATTGCACATATTCCGCTATTGCAAAAACTCGATTCCTTGCACATTGTCCCCGATCTTATTGTTGGAAATAGTATGGGAAGCGTCATTGGAGGTTTGTACGCAATGGGATATTCCGGTGATAGTATCGAAAAATTAACCAAAAGTATTAATTGGGACAAATTACTTGGCGGAGGACAATCTTTAAAATCGGTTAGCGTAGAAGAAAAAAGAGAATTTCAGCGATATTTAGTTGGAATAGGAATTAAAGACAAAAAACTAAACAGCATTGGTTCTTTATTAAACGATCAAAATCTAAGAGAATATCTTTCTGAATTAACTTATCCTGTATATAACATTAGAGATTTTGACAGCCTTCCCATTCCGTTTAGAGCCATGGCTACCGATTTGTCCGAAGGAAAAGAGGTTATTTTAAGCAAAGGCAGTTTAGCTTATGCAATGAGAGCCAGTATGTCATTACCAGCAATTTTCAAACCTATGTCGTATGAAAAAACAATATTAGTTGATGGTGGTGTACTAAATAATTTCCCTACAGATGTTGCCAAAGAAATGGGCGCCGACATTATTATTGGAAGTGATGTTGGAGGCGGATTAGAACCAATAGACAAACTAAATAATGTTATCACTATATTGACGCAAACCAGTATGTTTCCGAGTAACATCAAGAATCCGGCAAACAGAAAACTCTGCGACATTTTAGTAGATCACTTGCCAAACCTGCGTTTTTCTACTGCTGATTTTGCAGATAGCAACGAAATCTACAAAGACGGTAAAATCGCAACTAACGAAAATCTTCCGGCTTTAATCGCATTATCCGAAAAATTAAAAGGGTATTCACAACGAATTCACGAATTACCACACATGCCCTCAGAAATTATTCTTGATACAATTATTTACAAAAAAATCAGTCCTGAAAACCTTCCTTTGGTATTAGGAAGAATAAATCTCAAAACACACGTAAAATATACCACCAAAGATTTAATCGCAGGCATTAACAGAGCAATGGGAACTAATCTTTTTGATGAGATTACATACAACTATTTCATCAAAGGCGACAACAAACTGGGAGTTACAATATTTGGACATGAACGTGCCAAAAATCAACTCAACACATCCGTACATTACGACACTTATAGAGGCGTTGGAATCATTTTTAATTACACTGCCAGAAATATTCTTGCTAAAGCATCTCGTCTTCTCTTTACAATCGATATTGCAGAGCAACCAAAAGCACGAATCAATTATCAGAAAAATTTTGGAAAAAACCGAGATTGGTGGTGGTCATCTGAACTTTATGGAGCCTTATTAAGAGAAGAGGTTTATTTAAACGGAAAAGCCTCAGATAATGTACTTTATAATTCGTTAGAATTTAACAATGAGATGAACCGAAATTTAAACTCACTAAAAAGTTATTTCGGTTATGGCGTAAACTATCACTACGCCACATTAAAACCAAAATACGACAGAGATTACAATCCTAACGCCCCAAACATCTCCAATTATCATTTAAACACTCTAGAAATAAACATACACTATTCTTACAATGATATGGATAAGGTTTTCTTTGCTGAAAACGGAACAATTATAAAAGCAAATCTAAGCCGATCATTGTTATCAGATGTGTACACTACTTTTAACGATCCAGATCGAACAACTATATCTGGTAAAACCAATGGTTATACAAAATTTGGTTTTACCTATGAAAAGAGAGCACTCCTAAAAAAGAAAATTACAGGAATTGTTGGGTTTGATTCTTATTTTATTTTTGCGGATAAACTTAAAGACAGTCAAATCTCCTTTACAGATTTAGGTTATACTTCAAAATATTTCTTAGGCGGAATTATACCAAGTTCCGGCAGTAATCGTTTTTCTTTTGCCGGACTACACGAAGACGAACTTAATGTTTCACAATATATGGGGCTAAGACTTGCCTCTCAAATAAACCTTATGGGAAAAATTTATCTAACTCCCCATTTTAATATTGCGACTGTGGGATTTGAAAATTTTGACCAGTACATTGACAAGGCATTTAATCCGAAAGGAAATTGGGATGATGGCTTTGACCCGAGCCTTGTAATTTCTGGAGGAGCTGCAATTTCCTATCAATCCATTTTGGGTCCTATTCATTTTGATACTTCGTGGATCAATAATATCGACAAAGTAAGATTGTTTTTTAGCGTTGGACTATCATTCAATCCTTAAAAAAATCTCAAAAATAAATCGCGTTTTAAAATTTGTTTTTATCTGCGTTTTTACGAAGTAAATCTGTTTTATCCGCGTCAAAATTAGATACTGATTTTTCTCATTCGCTAAAGCGAAAACGCTGATAAAAACGGATTTCTCTAATTACTTTCTTGATTAAACTGTTAAGTAATTTTGTAGATTCCCCCTTAACTTAACGACATTGACTTCTATCCCTCACGCGAATCAAGATTTCAATAACCTGAGAAATTTAATATTTAAAAATTCCGTTTTTCTCTTCAATACAAAGATTAACTTTGTAAAAAACGTGCAACATGAAAAACTTCTTCTTTTTAGGAATCGCTATTATATTCGAAATCATAGCAACTTCGGCATTAAAAAAATCAGAACAGTTTACACAACTTATTCCAAGCATCGTTACAATTGTGGGATATTTTGCAGCCTTTTACTTTTTGAGTTTTGCCATTAGAACCATCCCGGTTGGGATTGCTTATGCGATTTGGTCTGGAGTTGGGATTGTTTTAATTACAATTATCGGCGCTGTGTTCTTCAAACAAATTCCAGATTTACCTGCCATAATTGGATTAGCTTTAATTATGATTGGAGTTGTTGTAATAAATCTATTTTCTAAAACTACAGCGCATTAAAACATGGAAATGATTTTTAGAAAAGCAACAATTTCAGATTTACAAGAAATGCAGCAATTGTATATCGAAACGATACAATCGGTTTGCCAAAACGATTATAATCCCGCCCAAAGAGAAGCATGGATTTATGGCGTTAAAAATACCGATCGCTGGCTTGAAGTCATCAATGCACAATTTGTTTTACTTGCTATAATTGAAAACCAAATTGTAGGTTTCGGAACTCTAAAAGACGGAAGTTATATTGATTTCTTCTACATTCACAAAGATTTTCAACGACAAGGAATTGCCGATAAAATCTTAACCGAATTAGAATTAGAAGCCAAAAAAAACAATTCAAAAATCATAACATCAGACATTAGCATAACCGCGAAACCGTTTTTCGAAAAGAAAGGATTTGTTGCAAAAGCCGAACAAAAAAACATTAGATTAGGCGTTGAACTTATCAATTATAAAATGGAGAAACATTTGTTGTAATAATCGCTCGCAAAGACGCAGGGTCACAAAGTTCTATTTTTAAATTAGGTCAATCTTTGACAAGTTACTTTGCGACTTCGCGTCTTTTCGAGCAAAACATAGCGAACTTTGCGTAAACCTTAGCGTCCTTTGCGGTTAAGAAAAAACACAGCAAGTTTCGGATTTTATACCCGCAAAAACCAATCGATCTTTGCCTTATAAAATTGAATGAAAATGAACACACAGGAAAACATCAATTATAATCGCATTGCCGAAGCGATCGATTATATCAAAGCCAACTTTAAAGATCAGCCAAATCTTGATGAAGTTGCTGAGAAAGTACACTTAAGTCCGTTTCACTTTCAGCGACTTTTCAGCGATTGGGCAGGAACAAGTCCGAAGAAATTTTTGCAATATACAAGTCTTGAACACGCTAAAAAATTACTCAAAGAAAATCAGGCAACCATTTCTGAAACTGCATACGAAACAGGGCTTTCCGGTACAAGCCGCTTACATGATTTATTTGTAAACATTGAGGGAATGACTCCAGCCGAATATAAAAACGGTGGTAAAAACCTTGAAATTAATTTCAGCTTTGCCGAAAGTCCGTTTGGAAATATCATCGTTGCTTCAACTAATAAAGGGGTTTGTTTTATGGCTTTCGCCGAAGATGAAGAAATCGGATTTCTGGATTTAAAAAATAAATTTCCAAATGCAACATTCTCCCGAAAATTAGATTTAGCACAACAAAATGCTTTGTTTATTTTTCAAAACGATTGGAGTAAATTATCTGAAATTAAACTGCATTTAAAAGGAACCGATTTTCAATTGAAAGTTTGGGAAACCTTACTTAAAATCCCAATGGGACAACTTTCTACCTATGGAACTATTGCGCATCAAATCGAGAAACCAAATGCTTCAAGAGCTGTTGGAACCGCAATTGGCAGTAATCCCGTCGCCTTTTTAATTCCGTGTCATCGTGTGATTCAATCTTCAGGAGTTTTTGGCGGGTATATGTGGGGAAATACAAGAAAAACAGCGATTATTGGCTGGGAAGGCGTTCAGGTAAATCCATAATTCTAAAATTATTATCAATTGTACGATTGATAATAATATTTTCAACACAATGCATATCGTAGAGACGCACTGCAGTGCGTCTACGCAAAGTTTGTCGACAAAAATTCTTCGTGGAAACACGTAACGTTAGACGCACTGCTGTGCACCTCTACGAATAAAAAATGCGCAGATATTTTTATTCGCGCTTTAAATTCTATCTAAAATATCATGCAAAATATACAAGCAAAAATTGCTTCTCTTAATTGGGAAAGCATCACCGAATCTATGCACGAAAATGGATTTGCAATTATTCCAAACGTGCTCAATAACGATCAATGCGAAGATTTAAAATTCGATTATGATAATCCAACTTTATACCGAAAAACGGTTGTAATGGAACGTTACCGATTTGGTTTAGGCGAATACAAATATTTCAATTATCCATTGCCGGATTTAATTCAAAATATTCGAACTTCAATTTATCCTAAACTTGCCCCAATTGCAAATTCCTGGATGAAAGCCCTAAATATAAATACCATTTTTCCTGAAACCCATGAAAAATTATTAGAACAATGTCACGAAAATAATCAGCTAAAAGCAACGGTTTTGATTTTAAAATATGGAAAAAGTGGTTTCAACACTTTGCATCAGGATTTGTATGGCGATGTTTATTTTCCCATTCAAATTGTGCTTTTCCTGAATGAACCTGATATGGATTTTACAGGCGGCGAATTTGTTTTAACGCAGCAAACGCCACGAGCACAATCTAAAGCAATTGTTTTAAAACCTAAAAAAGGTGATATTCTAGTTTTCACAACCAATTTCAGACCTGTAAAAGGCACAAAAGGATATTATCGCGTAAATATGAAACATGGCGTTAGCGAAATTCATTCCGGTGAGCGACATACATTAGGAATTATTTTTCATGATGCGTTGTCTTAAGGTTCAAAGGTGCAGAGACGCAAAGGTTCAGAGGTTTCAAAACACCGTATATCCGTAGAGGCGCACAGCAGTGCGTCTGACATAATGTTTTTTTCGCCACGAATTCACGAATTATTTTTAAAATCTATGCGAATAGAATTGGTTTAATTCGTGAATTCGTGGCGAAAAAACAAACACACGACAATATGATTCAACACAACAAAATTTCAGATTTAGATCTTCGAAATAAAATTAAAAATGCGGAAATTTGCTTTGGTGGAAACCGAAAACTAAAAATCTACGGAACTTTAAAATGTTCTTCTGGAAAAAGGATGAAACGCGAAAATCGGGTTTTCTTTTTATCTGAAAATGAAGCCAGACAAAATGGTTTCAGACCTTGCGGACATTGCATGAAAACCGAATATCAAAACTGGAAAAATGGACTTATTTAATCCGCATACAGACGAAACAACAAATCTGCTTCCTAAAGACGGAACCGTAAATTATTATGGAAAACTATTTTCTCGAGAAGATTCTAATCGTTATCTGGATGTACTTTTAAATACCATCGAATGGAAAAATGACGAAGCTATTATCTTCGGAAAATTGATTCTTACCAAACGAAAAGTGGCTTGGTACGGAGATTCGGGTTTTGAATACACGTATTCGAATACTACCAAAAAAGCGCTTCCATGGACGAAGGAACTTCTGGAATTAAAAGCAATTATGGAAAAGGAAACAGGCGAAACTTTCAATTCTTGTTTATTGAATTTATATCATTCCGGCGATGAAGGAATGGCGTGGCACAGTGATGCCGAAAAGGATTTAAAGAAAAACGGTGCAATTGGCTCCGTAAGTTTTGGAGCCGAAAGAAAGTTTGCTTTCAAACACAAAGAAACGAAAGAAACGGTTTCTCTAATCTTAGAACATGGTAGTTTATTGGTTATGAAAGGCACAACACAAACACATTGGTTACATCGTTTACCACCAACAAAAACTACATTAAAACCGAGAGTAAATCTGACTTTTAGAACTATTGTAGAATAAATAACATGAGTAAACCTAACAGGTTTGTAGATTATTTCTTTTTTGAGGTAACATTTTGATACGAAAGCTTTAACGCATCTTCAAACATTTCTGGTCTTACTTTTGAAAGCTCTACAATTGTCCAGCCTTGTTTTCCCCATTTATTAGGTATTGGATAAAAAATCATTTCGCTTGACGCACAAAAAACAGATTGATCGATTTCGTTAAATTTCAAAACTGCCCGATTGTTCTTTTCATCAAAAGTCGCAAATATCTTCTTGTTGACACGAAATGAGGTCTTCTCGAAATGCGGTTCTTCGGTTGCATTTTCAAACGCTAAAGCTAATTTTCTAAATGTTTCAATTGAGATCATATTAAGTTTATTATTAAACCTAACAGGTTTTAAAAACCTGTTAGGTTTCTGTTGAGTATACTTAACTATAATTTTACCAACCTTGATTCAATCCGTTTTTAAGAACTTCTTCGTATTTGTCTTTATCAAACGAATATAAATTTGGTGCTTTATGGGCGACATTACTTTTCTTTTCATCGAGTTTAGTCAGGATTCCAATGTTGGTTATTTTTCTTAGAAAGTTTCTTCTGTCAAGTTTTCTATCCAGAATGGTTTCATACAATTTCTGAAGCTCCGGAATTGTAAATTTCTCCGGTAATAAATTATAACCAACCGGCATTAAATTGAGCTCAATTCGCAATGTATCCAATGCTTTATCCAAAATTTCTTTATGATCTAAAATAAGTTCCGGCACTTCTTTATGATCAATCCATTCTATAATTTGTTCATTATTAACCGATTTTGGGATTGTTTTTAAAAAATCGACCAAAGCATAATATCCAATTGTCACAAAACGTTGTGTAAGCCATTTTCCTTTTGCCTCTTCTATTTTTAAATATTCCAGAACTTCTTTTCCAAAGTGTTGATCGTTTCTTTTAGTTTTCCCAAAAGTGGCAAATTGTCTCAAAAAAACACCTTCAACTCCAGTTCTTTCGTTTAAAACAGTAATAGCCGCTGTATCAATATCCTGATCTATTGGTATAAATCCGCCGGGTAAAGACCACTTTTGACTGTGCTGAACTTTTATCAATAAAACTTTAAGCTGATTATCATGAAAACCAAAAATTACGCAATCTATTGAAAGTCCTGGTTGATAATTTTGATTATTTTCTATAATGTCTTTTAACATCTGCTTTTTATTAAATACAACTTTCCAGTTTTGATTGGTATTGCAATTTAATTCATTTTTATAAAATGGAGCTGTTTTTTCTAAATTCAAACTAAATATATAGTCTTGAATCGCCCATAAACACAAGTGTTAAAATCACAATTTTAACTTAAAAATAAAAAAACAAATTGAAAAAATAAGTACATTGCGTCATAATAACACATACAACATTTAACTTGTTGTTTTTGCAACAAAAAGGCATTCAAAAAAGTAATTACGAGAAGAAAATATGTAAATGGCGTTTTTGACTGTAATTATGTAACATAAGTTAAAATATCACGTCTCTTATATAGAGAAATAAAACTGTTTGAAATATGAGCATTCCAAACCTAGAAAAACTGAATAAGAAGTTTATGAAAAAACTATACTCTTCTTTTGGATTAGTATCAAAAAATGATCTTCTGGAAGCTTCTATAAAATATAGCGAAGAACAGGAGCGAATTTTCAATCAGATGATTGTTGAAACTGAAGCTAAGGATAAAAAAGCAAAACGTGAAGCTTTTGACAAAGCGTTATATGCATCTTATAAAGGAATTGGTGCGATGGATTTTATAAATACTGTTTTGAAATAACAAACTTCTTCCTTTTAATCCCATTTCTTTTTAGTCGATTACGATCGCATCTGGTTAATTATGGGACTTTTTAACGCTAGTTCTCTTTACAACTTTCTCAATTCTTTCGGAATTTTATTAAATTATCTAAGATTAAACTTCTATTAAATCAGATAATAAATTCTTTATTGTAAGAAAACCAAACTTATCTCAATAATCATTTTGCTACTATCAGATATTGGCAAAATTCTATATTTTTGTTTTATACGAAAGATTTTACCTACCTATTAAAAGCCTTACTATGGAACAAGCCATTCAATCAGAAAATTATAAAATTCAAAAGCCGGAACATTGGGCAAGTTACATTACTGACGATCAACTCATTGAATATATTAAAGAATCTGAATTCTCTCAAAAACAAGCAGATGAAGGACGCGATTACTGCTATTTTTTAGATAAAATATATTACACAAGTGACAATGAAAATAGCGAATATGCTTGCATGGCATATACGTTAAATGAACCTGCAAATTTAGAAAGAGCATCGGTAGTTGATGTTGTTCTGGAAGAAAATGAAACTTATGTTATACACAGAATCAGCGTTTTAAGAGACGGTGTTCTTGTAGATAAAATCCCTGATACTAAAATCAAAACGCTTGACAGCGAAAACCAAAGTAGCGGCGGCGTTCTGAGCAGCAATAAAAAAGTTAATATCACCATAAAAGATCTTCGCCTTTATGACATTTTGATTATGGAAGATTCCAGAATTAAAGTTTTTACGGAACGTGATTTTTTACGCAAAGAGTTTTCTAAATATGTTTGGGTAGGTCCGGATAGTTATTGGGCTTATGGAAAGTATAAATTTACTTTTAAAAATGATCGCAACAGAACAATTGCCTACAAGAAAACTTTTTTTAGGGATGAAGACGAAAATGTTTTGAAACCTGAAATTAACTATTTGAAAAAAGGTGAAAAATATGTAATCGAAGAAGAAGATTATATCAATTTTGTGGATTCAAACAGAGAGGTTGCTCCGTTTATTGATTTTGCTACAGAGGCAAATTGGGAAGAATTATCAAATTACATTTCTCCAATTTACGATACCATTTTTGAGAAATCTTCCTTAAAGGAATTTGCTCCGGATTTAGTCGAGAAACTTGACAAAATCGACAACAAAGACGAACAATTGCAATTTGCGATAGAATATGTGCAAAACCACATTAATTATATCTACAATGCAGATGAAATGAATGGGCATAAACCTCAGGAACCTTCAATAACTTACGAAAACAAACAAGGAGATTGCAAGGCAAAATCTGTTTTATTGAAGGTTATTCTAGATTATATTGGTGTTGATTCTTCTATGGCTTTGGTCAATTTTAATACTGACTTTTACATGAAGTATTATCTGCCTTCGTTACTGACTTTTAACCATGTTATTGTAAAAATAAATTACAATGGACAAAGTTATTTTACGGATGTAACGCTTCGCGATGAATTTGGTTTAATTGAGAATCGTGGCTTTATCTTTTTTATGCATTTTCTGGAAGTGAAACCAAAGCTGGAATTGCAAATTAATCCGCCACATCGTTTTCCTTATTATGCTGTTGATGAAAAATCAGAAGTTATTGTAGAAAATAATATTGGCAAACTAAAGTTAACTACAATCTACAAAGGAAATCGCGCGAATAATATGCGCAGATATTTCAAGAAAACGAACAAAAGAGAAATTATCGACAGCTGGAATAATTTCCTGTATCATACGCTAAACTACAATAACGACAGAAACGGAACTGACCTTAGACATATATTTAAGGATGCTGCAATCGAAATTGTAAGCGATGATAAAAAGCTAAACGAATTTAAAATTGAATACAAAACAACAATTGAAAATCCGTATTATACTGATGACAAAAAGAATCGTTTTTTAATGTATTTTGATCCTAATATTTCTAAAAACACTGCAAGAGATTTTATGCACAAAGACATCACTTTCTGGCATAATTTTGATAACGAAAGATACGAAATCAAACTTTTGACAGATCAAAAAATAGATATGACCGAAAAATATACTATTCAGGAAAGTACAATCAGTAATCCGTATTTTGATTATAGCAGCCGTAAAAAGATAACCAAAAACGGAGGAACGATTTGGATAGACTTTAAGCCTTTAATTAACGTAGAAATTCCTGAGAAGGATTTTGAAGATTTCAGAAATGCACATCACGAAGTGGCTGATAGCAATTCTGGAATTGGAATCGATATTATAGAAGATGGTATTTTGAATAAAATAAAATTCAATTTCAAAAAACACTTTAATTAAAAGTCTTCACATATGCCAATCAAAAGTGCTGTTAGATACTAAATATCGGTAGCCATATTGGTTTGAAATTCATTGCGTACCTAGGGCACGCTAAATTTATTTCCAATACTTGTTTTCTACCAATGTTTAGTGCCTAACGGCACATTTTTAACTACTGTTGGCATTTATATATAAAAAAAGCGGAGTTCGAAAACTCCGCTTTTTTAGTTAATTACAGTTTTTGGAGATTGTAATTTTATAGTAATTCGAAATTAGATCTTAACTTGATATCTGCTGACGAAGTTCCAATCATTAATTCAAAATCTCCTGGCTCAGCTCCCCATTCTAATTTATCATTATAGAAAGAAAGTTTCTCTTTGTCAATTGTAAATTCGATCGTTTTAGTTTCTCCTGCATTTAATTTTACTTTTTGGAAATCTCTTAATTCTAAAACTGGTCTTACAACTGATCCAAATTTATCTTTCAGATATAATTGCACAACTTCTTCTCCGGCAACTTTTCCAACGTTTGACAATTGGAAAGAAACTTTAATTCTTTCGTTACTTTTTATTTTAGTCGAAGATAATTTCAAATCAGAATAACCGAATTGTGTATAACTCAAACCATAACCAAAAGGGAATTTAGGTGAGTTTTTTAAATCAATATAAGCCGAAACATAGTTCGTTGCGTTTTCATCTTTTGCAGGTCTTCCGGTGCTGAAATGATTGTAATAAATTGGCACTTGTCCAACTTCTCTTGGAAACGTCATTGGCAATTTCCCAGACGGATTATAATCTCCAAATAAAACATTTGCAATAGCATTTCCAGCCTCAGTTCCTAACCACCAAGTATATACAATTGCAGGAACATTGTCTGCTGTCCAATTAAAAACAAGAGGTCTTCCGGCATTTATCAAAACTACAACCGGTTTTCCTGTTGCCTGAATTGCTTTTACTAACTCTTCCTGAACTCCCGGTAAACCAAGATTGCTGCGGCTTTTTGCTTCACCGCTTTGATCGCGTCTTTCGCCAATACTCAAAATAACAACATCTGCTTGTTGTGCCGTTGCTACAGCTTCTGCAAAACCATCTTTGTTATCTCCATCAACTTCGCAACCTTTCGCGTAAAGCAATTTGGTATTTTTACCAACTTTATTCTGCAAACCATCCCATTGCGAAACTACCCATTTATCATAATTAACTTCCGGTAATTCTACAGACCAAAATCCCATGTTGGCTTTGTATTCTTTTACCATTGGTCCAATAAATGCAATTGTTTTTACACTTTTAGAAATTGGCAATGTCTGGTTTTCATTCTTTAATAAAACAATACTTTTTTGTGCTACTTCAAGAGCAGCTTTTCTGTTTTCAGGATTGTTTAAAGCTTTTTCTTCTCTTTTTCCATCTGAATATCTATACGGATCATCAAATAATCCTAATTCATATTTCTTGCGAAGAATACGTTTTACAGCATCATCAATTAAATCAATAGAAACTTTACCTTCTTTAACCAATTCTGCTAAATTATATCTGTATGCATTACTTTCCATATCCATGTCACTTCCAGCTGTAATTGCAGAAAGTGCCGCAGATTTAAGATCTTTAGAATATCCGTGAGCAACCATTTCGCCAATAGAACCCCAATCAGAAACTACGAATCCCTGAAAGTTCCATTTTCCTTTTAAGATATCACGTTGCAAATGCGCATTTCCTGAAGCAGGAATTCCGTTTAAATCATTGAATGAATTCATGAAAGTCGCTGCACCAGCATCAAGAGCCGCTTTAAATGGAGGCAAATAAGTTTCGAACAACATACGCTCGCTCATATCTACGGAGTTATAATCTCTACCGCCAACTCCAGCGCCATAAGCTGCAAAGTGTTTTACGCATGCCATAACTGAGTTTAAATCTCCCAATTTATTCCCCTGAAAACCTTTTACTCTGGCATAAGCAATTTTAGAACCTAAATAAGTATCTTCTCCGGCGCCTTCCATAACGCGTCCCCAACGCGGGTCTCGGCTAATATCTACCATTGGCGCAAATGTCCAGTGAATTCCGCTTGCTGCAGCTTCTGTAGCAGCAACTCTGGCAGCTAATTCAATCGCAGCTAAATCCCAACTTGCGGCTTCTGCCAACGGAATTGGGAATGTTGTTTTGTATCCGTGAATAACATCCTGACCAAATAACAACGGAATTTTAAGACGTGATTGCATCGCCAATTCTTGATATTGTCTGGTATATTTTGTTCCGATGATGTTTAGCATCGAACCTATTAAACCTTGTTTTATTTCAGATTGTTTGTTGGGATTTATCGTGATTGGTCCCGTTGCCTGATTGTCTCCGGTATATTGATTAAGCTGACCTATTTTTTCTTCAATAGTCATCTTTTTCAATAAAGCATTTACTTTCTGATCGATTGTTTCTTGTTGTGCCGTCGCAAAAAGCGATACCATCAACAAGGTCAATGTTGTTATTTTTTTCATTCTAATTTAATTTAGATTACCAAACGTAAGTTGCTACTGCACCAGCGTTTAAAGTAGTTGAAATTTGTTTTTGATTGTATTTAATATTGAATGATTCTGCTGAAGTTCCGTCGTTTTCTACAATTAAAACGATTTTTCCTGATGGCGTTTTGAAAGCAACATTATATATATTACCTGCAATATTACTTCCGATTCTAACAGATCCTTCGGGAACAAATTTAGAAGCATGACCAATAATATAATACCCAACTTCTCTTTTTATATTTTGCGCCTGATCGATCATTAATGCACCTTTACAAGTAGAACATCCGCCTGGTGTAAATGGTTTGTAATACTCATCATTTGCTAATCCCCATGATAATGCATTTACGCTCCAGTTACGCATTGAACCAATTACAACATTTTTTACACTCCATTTTAAATCAGATTCAAAACTACTTCCTGATCCTGTATATTGTTCGGTAAAATACAAATCTTTCTTTGGATATGCATCATGAACTTTTGACAAAGCGCTAATATCTCCTTCGTATAAATGAAACGCTGAACCTGCTACAAATGGCAATGCTTTTGGATCATTTAATATTGTTAGGGGATATTCCGGTTTGTTACAATTGTGATCGTAAACTACAATTTTGGTTTTGATTTTTGCTTTCGCGAAAGCGGGACCCAAATTATTTTTAATAAATTCTGCCTGTTGTTCTGCAAGCATTAACAAACTTGGATTATTTCCCGGATGCAAAGGTTCGTTTTGAGGCGTTATAGCATCAATTACAATTCCCTGCGCTTTCATTGCCTCAATATATTTTACAAAATATTCTGCATAAACCTGATAATATTTAGGTTGTAAACTTCCTCCTTTTGAACTTCCGTTATCTTTCATCCAAACTGGTGGCGACCATGGAGAACCCATAATTTTTATCTTTGGATTTATGGCTAAAATCTCTTTTAAAAGTGGCACAACATCTTTTAAATCCGGACCAAGATTAAAGTGCTCCAGTTTTAAATCTGTTTGTCCCTCTGGCATATCATCATACGAAAAAACTGTTTCATTCAAATCAGAAGCGCCAATACTAATTCTTAAATAACTCAAACCAATTGCATCGTCTTTTCTGGAAAACAATTCCTGAAGCAATGCTTCTTTCTTTGCTTTATCCAGTTTTAAAATTGCCTGAGCGCTTCCTCCTGTTAATGAAAATCCGAAACCTTCGATGGTTTGAAATTTCTGAGAAGGATCTACTAAAATAGTTTGATTTGAATTCGTTTCTGAATTAAAAACCAAATCATTTTGCTTTTGCAATTTTGATGTCTCATCGGTTGTTGTTATCCAAGATTCTGCTTTACCAGAATTGGCAACTGAATTTTTTGAAGTTCCACATTTTATTTGAACTGCAATCAAAGGCAGTAAAAGTAAAATTTGAAGTTTTTTGTTGATGTTTTTCATTTCTAATCTATTTCTATTAAGACAGGTAAATGATCCGATGGATATTTTAAATCTTTAGAATCACTTAGTACTGCGTGTTTTTGAATTTTTAATCCGCTATTTTTTGAGATAAAAATGTAATCTATTAACAACGTTACAGGTTTATCATGTTCAAAATCATTAAAAGTTCCTGATGGCCCAAAAGGTTTTTCTATCGAAACATCTTTCGTATCGTCCATTACTTTTTTTATCTCGACAATTTGTTTTGTATCCGGTTCTGAGTTAAAATCTCCCATTAAAAAGGCAGGATATTTCTTTGTGTTTAGTTCTTTTATTTTCGAAAGAACCAATTCAACTCCTTTTACTCTCGCCACTTCGCCCATATGATCCAAATGAAGATTAAAAACCCAAAATGTTTTTTTCGTTTTTAAATCTTTAAAAAGCCCATAAGTACAAACTCTGTTGCAAGCTGCATCCCAACCTCTTGAGACTTTCTCTGGCGTTTCTGACAACCAAAACGTGTTTGATTGCAGCAATTGAAAACGTACTTTTTTATAGTAAATCGTACACGCTTCTCCTGTTCCTTTTTCTTCTCGACCAATTCCGAATCTGTCATAATTTGGCAAAGCCGAAGCTATCGCTGTAACTTGATTTGGAGTAGCTTCCTGAACTCCAAATATATCCGGACTATAAAACTGTATTTGAGACGTAAAATAATCTTTCCGATTTGGCCAAGCATTTTCTCCATCAGATGCAACATCTAACCGAATATTGTAGGTCATGATTTTTAAATTCTGACCATAAAATGAACCGCTTACCAAAAGCAGCATTACCACTAAAACAATTGTATTTATCTTTTTCATGTTAAAAAATTTTAATCTTGTAAAGCTAGTATTTCAAAGGCTTTACTGAAAAAAATCAATTTAAAACTTATGTTAATTAAATCATTCGTATGCAATCAATTTTAAATGATTGTTTTGTCCCTACGGGACAATTGTATGTCTGCGCTTATTTTATTTTCTACCAACCTTTTTCTACCGACCTTTAACTCCTAACGGAGTATATCTTGAAAATCATATTGCTGATGTATTATGTTTTTTTCACCAATATTAAAGTCAAAAAAGATATCTCGTAGAGATTAAATATTGGTAAATAAATTTACGCTAAGCTTGTAAATTTGTCCCGTAAGGGACTATACAATCGAACAATATTATTTGCTCAATTATTTTTTTGAGTTTCCTTTTTTGCCTTCTAAAAAATCCAAATAATTCAAATTGAAACCTCCTTTTTCAAAAACTACTTTGATTTTATTTGTTCCAGAATTCAAATCTACTCCGGATAAAACGACTGTTTTAAATTTGTCGTTTCCTCCTGTTGCTAGAAGTGAAATTGTTTCTGATTTTTTACCGTTTTCTGTTTCTAAATGAAGTTTTCCTTCTGCATTTTCGCTTGAATAACGAATCGCAACTTTGTATGTTTTTTGTTTTGCAACTTGGGTTGTAAACTGAAGCCATTCGCCATCTTCAATAAAAGAAACCTGATAACCATTTGATCCTGCGTCTTTGCATGGCAAAATATCAACACCATCATTTCTCATGGTATTTCCTTTATTCCATTCGTCAAAGTTTCCGGTTTCTACTCTGTAGTTTATAAAATCTTTATCGGAATATGCATATCCATTTGTTCCTAAATCATATTGTGTTGCAGCAATTTTTCCCGGAATCAAATGTTTTTTATACGGTTTTGTATCGTTGGTTTGTACTTGTCTGAACATTGCGTCAATTACATCCGGTTTAACGGTTACGTTTTCCATTTTGTAATTATCTGCTATTTTCATTAATGTTTTTTTAGCGAAAGCGGCATCTGGTTTTTGCCCTCCGTCTTTCCAGTATTTTAATAAAACATCATATTCAGGTATTTTAGTTACTGAAGTTACTCCGGCAATATTTTCGATTTTTTTCATTGGCCAAAAAGCCCATCCAATATTATTGCTTTCAACTAAAGTCAGTGCATCTTTAAACCAAACATTAGAATTTTCTCCACTTTCGCCTAACCAAATTGGCACATTATATTGTGTTCTGTAATCCAGCATTTTCTGAATCGATGCTGTAGTGTTATAATTCCAATATTTATGGAAACTTAATGCCATATTTTCATCCCATAAAGGAAAAATTCCGTTGTAATTATTTCCCCAACAATTTCCTTCGATAAAAATTAAGTGATTCGTATCGACTTCGCGAATGGCTTTTGTAACCTGAACCATTAAATCTCTTAAAGGTCCGTTTGAGTTTTCGTCACAACCATTTTTATTGGTTCCGGTAAAATTCCAATTTGGCTCATTGATAATATCATAAGCTCCAATCCATGGATTATCTCTGTAACGAGAAGCGAGTTTTTTCCATAAAGCAATCATTTTTTTCTGATTGGCTTCACTTTGCCACAATGATGGTTTTGTTGTATCATAATCTGAAATTGCTGCGTCATTTCCTTGTCCTCCAGGCGCTGCGTGCAAATCAAGAATAAGATAAATTTTATTTTCGGCACACCATTTCACTAAATTATCAGTCATGGTAAAACCTTCTTCTATCCAGGTGATTTCACCATTTTTCTCTTCTTCAATTGCTGGCGTATATAGATTGTAATGCATTGGAAGACGAATCGAATTGAATCCCCACGCTGCCAATGAATCGACATCACGTTTTGTAATTCCGTTTGCTTTATAGGCTGTATAAAATTCTTTTGTTCCCTGTTCTCCAACAACGTCCTGAATTTTTTGTTTGATTACATATTGCGGACTTGCAAAAGGCTGTGTTTGCAGCATATAACCTTCCTGCACCATCCATCCTCCTACTCCTAAACCTCTTAATAGTATATTTTTTCCGTTTCCATCAACAATTTTTTGTCCGTCTCTGTGCAAAAAACCTTGTCCGAAAGTGGTTATAGAAACTAGTAATTGTAATGTTATAATTAATTTTTTCATCTAAAAACGCTATTAATTTTTGATTCTAAATTGTGTAATTATTTCCAAGTATAAGTTCCTACTGATCCTGAAGCTAATGAAGTTGTAACCCATTTACCGTCGAATTTAATATTGAATGTTATGCTAGTTGATCCGTCATTTTCAACAACAAGAACTTTTGATCCTGATGGTGTAATAAAAGCCACATTTTGTAAATCTCCACCCGAATTACTTGCAATTCTAATAGAACCTGCCGGAACAAATTTTGATGCGTGTGCAATAATATAATAGCCAACATTACGCTGGAAATTTTCGCTTGACGTTACCGTCAAAGCTCCTTTACACATATTGCAACCAGCAGGAGTATGTGGTCCATAATTAGCGTTGTTTGCCAGATTCCATTCTAATGCATTTCTACTATAATTTCTCATAGAACCAATGATTATATTTCGCACATGCCATTTTAAATCTCCTTCAAAACTACCTTCTGAAGAAGTCCATTGTTCTGTGAAATACACATTTTTTGTTGGATAAGAATTGTACACATTTGTAAGCGCACTAATATCTCCAGAATATAAATGGAAAGCTGATCCGTCTACATAAGGAAATGCATCGGCGTCAGCCAAAATTGCTTTTGGATAGTTTGGATTATCACAATTATGATCGTAAGCAATAATTTTTGTTGAAATATTCGCTGCTTTAAAAGCCGGTCCTAAATTCGTTTTGATAAAGTTAGTCTGGTCTAAAGCCGACATATACATACTTGGCTCATTACCATCATGTAAAGGTTCATTTTGAGGAGTTATGGCGTCAATTGTAATTCCTTCGGCTTTCATTTGCTGAATGTACTTTACAAAATATTTAGCATAAACATCATAATATTGTGTTTGTAGTTTTCCGCCAATAAAGCTGTCTTTGTCTTTCATCCAAAGTGGCGCTGACCAAGGTGTTGCCAAAATTAAAATCTTAGGATTAATTGCTACAATTTCTTTCAAAAGTGCAATTACTCCGGTTTTGTCTTTATCTAAACTGAATTTTGCAAGAGCTAAATCTGTTTCTCCTGCCGCAAGATCGTCATAAGTAAAAGGCGCTGCATTCAAATCTGAAGCTCCAATACTTATTCTTAAATAACTTATTCCTATAGAACCGTCTCCTGTTCCGAATAATTCCTTCAAAAGTGCGCTTTTCTTCGCCGCAGTTAATTGATTGATAACTTCTGCACTTCCGCCTGTTAAAGTATATCCAAAACCATCTACGGTTTGGTATTTTTGACTTGCATTTACTTCAATATTTGCATATGAATTAGAAGTTGTATTAAATCCTAAACTCCCCGATTGTTTTGCCAATAAAGCGCTTTGATCTGATTTTGTCAACCAGAAATCGACATCGTTAGTCACTACTACTGGCGGAATTACCGGCGGAGGTCCTTGTTCTACAGCATCATTTGATGAAGAGCAATTAACCTGAGCAAGAATCACAGCTCCTAAAAATAATGTTTTTATAGTGTTTTTTAAAATAGGTTTCATTTTTATAGTTTTTTAGTTAGTGCGGCTGCTAGTTTATGATAGTTTGCATAGCATGCGCCGGAATTGTGATCGTGGTTTTTGTATCGTGGTTTATTAGCGTGTAAACAATTTCTTTTTCTGACTGGTTCATAACAAGGGTAATTATTTTGTTATCAGAATTTTTAAAAGAGGTACTTAGTAATGTTTTATCAGTAATGGTTTCGATTATTCTCTTAGCATTAGGTCGGATAAATTTTGAGAAATGACCAATATAATAGTACATTGGCGTGTATATTAATTCATCTTTTGTGGTGTCTGCGTGAATTGGCGCAAAGCAGAAATTACCAACGTGGTTTGGTCCTCCGTTTTGATCCAGAAGAATATTCCAATCTGTCCAACCTACAGTTCCGTTATTGAAATCGTTGATCATATTGATTCCGTATCGTTCTGCATTTCCCCAAAACTGAAATTTTGTAGCGTCAAATTTTTCGATACAACCTTCTGTGAAAAGTAAATTTTTATTTGGAAATTCAGCATGAACTTTCCCAACTGATTCAAATTTCGGAGTTCCGCCATTCCAGGTTTCATACCAGTGAAATCCAATTCCCCAGGCATATTTTGAAACTTCAGGATCTGAGAAAACTAGTTTAGCTCTTGTTTCTAACATATCTCCGCGATTGTGATCCCAAATGATAATATTTTTAGATCCAAGTCCTTCTTTTTCTAAAGTTGGCCCAAGAAAGTTTTTCAGGAAATCTCTTTCGGCTTCCGGAGTATAAATGCAGGATTCCCATCTTTGTTTTGCCATTGGCTCATTTTGAATGGTTAATCCCCAAATTGGAATGCCTTCTTTTTCATATGCTTTTATAAACTTAGCATAATAATTTGCCCATGATTGTGCAAATTCCGGCAAGAGAACGCCGCCGTGCAAAATATCGTTATTGTCTTTCATGAAAGCTGGGGGACTCCAAGGACTGGCAAATAAGGTTAATTTCCCGCCGGCTGTTTCAATTGCTTTTTTTATTAATGGGATTCGATATTTTCGATCGTGATCAATATTGAAGGTTTTTAAATCTTTGTCTCCTTCTGCAACATAAGTGTAACTATCGCTGCTAAAGTCGCAGCTATGTATATTGGTTCTGGCTAATGAATAACCAATTCCTTTGTTTTTGTCGTAATAAGCGGTCAGAAATTCTTGTTGCTTTTTAGGAGATAATTTGGCAAAAACTTCTGCGCTTGCATCTGTTATGGCACCACCAATTCCTAAGAAAGTCTGATCTGTTTTTTCAGGATCTAAAATGATAGAAACTGTTGAATTTGTGGCTTTCGAAATTAAATTATTCGAAAGTGATAATCTTAAATTTGTGTTTTCGGCAGTGGTATAAACTTCAATTTTTTTGTTTGATTTCGATGCCGAAACTGATGAATTATTCACCACTTTTGATGAAGAACAGCTTAATTGCAGAACTAGTATTGGTGCTATTAAAATTCTATTTGTGATTTTCATTGTACTTCAAAAAACTTTTAAAATTAAAATTAAATTGAGGGTCAAATTGGATGATTCAATTCGACCCTCCTACCTAATTGCAAAATATTAATAGACTAATGTCTGAATAGCATGTGCAGGAATTTTTACTACTGTTTTTTCAGCAGCTATAATCAAATTGTAGGTAAGTTCTTTATCAGATTGGTTCATGACAATTGTTGCCATTGTTCCGTCTGTATTCAAAAATGAAGTACTTAATAAAGCGCTTCTGCTTACTGCTGTACTTACTCTTACAGCATTCAAATGAATGAATTTTGAAAAATGTCCGATATAATAATACGATGGCGTGTATATTAATTCGCCTGTAGTTGTGTCAGCGTGAATTGGTGAAAAACAGAAGTTTCCAACATGATTTGGTCCTCCGTTTTGATCTAAAAGAATGTTCCAATCTGTCCATGCAGCTGTTCCATTATTAAAATCATTAATCATAGAAATACCATATCTTTCTCCGTTACCCCAAAATTGATACTTTGTGGCATCAAATTTTTCGATACATCCTTCTGTAAACATTAATCCTTTATCAGGATAAGCCTCGTGCACTTTGCCTACGTTATCAAACATTGATGCACCGCCAGACCATGTTTCGTACCAGTGAAAACCCATTCCCCAAACATACTTTGAAGCTTCCGGATCAGAATAAATTACATTGGCTCTGTAGTTCATTAAATCACGATTATGATCCCATACAATGATTTTTACATCGCCTAATTTTTCTTTCTTAAGTGTTGGCCCAAGGAAATTTTTAATAAAATCTCTTTCTGCTTCAGCGGTATAAACGCAAGATTCCCAGGTTTGAATTGCCATTGGTTCATTTTGAGTAGAAGTACCCCAAATTGGAATTCCTTCTTTCTCATATGCTTTTATAAATTTGGCATAAAAATTTGCCCATGTTTGATAATATTCCGGTAATAACGTTCCGCCTTTCAGGACGTTTTTATTACTTTTCATAAAAGCATTTGGCGACCACGGAGCAACATAAGTGGTTAATTTTCCTCCTGCTGTTTTTATAGCTTGCTTTATTAATGGAATACGAAATTGTCTATCGTGATCAATCGAAAACGTTTTTAAATCTTTGTCTCCTTCTTCGATATAAGAATAGCTTCCACTGCTAAAATCAGAACTTTGTATCGTGGTTCTTAGCAATGAATAGCCTATACCTTTTTGTTTATCATAATAGGCATTCAAAAATTCTGTTTGTTTTTCTTTTGAAAGTTTAGCAAAAATTTCAGCACTTGCATCAGTAATAGCGCCTCCAATTCCCATGAAAGTTTGGAACTTTTTTGATGGTTCCACAAAAACAGATGATTCTGTTTCAAGTGGTTGTTTTGATGCTGAAAAAGTTAAATTGTCTGTAGCTGTCAATCTCAAATCTGAATTTGCAGCTGTAGTATAAACTGTTATTTTTTTTCCATTGGTTGTAAATTCTTTTTTTGTCTTTGGCTGTTGTGCAAAAGCCGCCAGCGAAAACAGAAAGCATAGAATTTTAGAACTATTTTTTTTCATTCTTTCCTTATTATTTTAAATTCTAATTGAAGTTTTTTAAAGAAACTCTTTATCTGTAAAAACACATTCCAGTAGTTTAAGGATTTAAAAATAGCCCATACTCATAGTGATTATGGGCTATTTACAACCAAACTTAAACTTAACTTTATCTTCTTATTTTGCTCTCATTTCAACCCTTCCGATTGTAATTCCGTCTTTAGTAAACTTGTTACCATTACCACCACTTCTGATAAGTAAATAGATTTTACCCGTTGTATTGAATTTAACTACGTTAGAAACATCTCCTGATTTTTCATTTTTAACACATCCAACAATAGATAATCTACCTAAGAATGGATTTTTAGCACAACCATCCCAAGTACTTAATCCCATTACTTTGTTGTCTTTGTACTCAACACCATCTACAGGAACTGTTGTACCAGCATATACTTCAAACCATGTTTCATCAGATCCGCTTGCAGATGTAACTAACATATCAATTGTATATTCTTTGTCTTTTACAACATCAATTGCTTGGTAAATACCTTCTTGTGCACCACCGCCTGCGTGAATTGTAGCGCTTCCTGTTGCAAATGACCAGAAAGCAGCTCCTGTAGGACTTAACTTTGCAGATGTCCATTGAGCAGCGTCTGCTGGAGTACTAAAGAATCCTCCTCTTACTAAATTAGGTTTAGCAGGATCTGAAGTTGCAACAACAATATCATGAGCTGTAGTTTCTGTTTTTCCTCCGGCTGCAACTGCAATATGCTTCACTGTATAAGTACCGGCATCCGGTAATACAATTTTTTCAGTCATTTTACCCAAGTAAGGTCCGTATCCAATATCCCAGTAAGATTCGATAATACCAGGTATTTTAGAGGTTAAAATATACGTATTTACTTCTCCTGTTACTGGAGTAATAGTGAATGCTGAATCAACACTGGAAGCAATTAAAACATTAGGATTAACGTCATCACTACAGCTATTTAGTGTTCCTCCTAATGCTAAAAATAACATTAGGTATACACTTGTTCTTAAATTTATATTTAAATTCATTGTTCTTTATTTTTGGTTAGTTAGGTTTACTGATAATTAGGATTTTGTTTCAATTTAGTACCATTAAGTTCTGTGTATGGTATAGGGAAAATCTCGTCTGTACCTGCATCAAAACCTCTATCAGATAATGCTGCTGCAGCATCTCCCCATCTTACTAAGTCAAAAAATCTATGACCTTCACCAGCTAATTCTAATCTTCTTTCTTTTTTAATAGCTGCCAATGTAACTGGTACAGAAGCCAATCCAACTCTAGCTCTAACTGCATCAAGTAATGCTTGTGCTCTTGCTCCTGAACCTAATGCTTCTGCTTCCATTAGGTAAGTATCTGCAAGTCTGATGATATAAGAATTTTGTTTGTAGTTCAATTCCTGATTACCTCCACCAGTACGAACATCTGATTGTCTTGGAAGATATTTGTTTAAGAAAAGACCTGTATCCTGATAAGCTGGAATATAATCTGCTTTACCAGCTGCTTTTAAAGCTTTAATATTAAGAATTGTAGCATCTAATCTTGGATCTCCTTGCATTGCATCAAACAATTTTTGAGTTGCCACGTTGAAAGCCCATCCTGAAGGAAGATCTGGTGCATCAGAACCTTTTGGTCTTGAATATCCTCTTGGCCCGATCATTTGGTTTAAAGAGTTCCCTTCGTCTTTACCTTGTCCCCAGAAAGTCCAGTCAGTATTTCCTGCACTACTGTGAGATACTTCTAATAATGATTCTGCATTAAATTTATTTGAAGTCACCCATAAGTCACTAAATGCAGGAAGTAATTTATTTCCGTATTGATTTGTTTGACCTGGTGTTCCATTTACCTGAGCCAAAACAGTAGCTGCTTCAGAATTTTTACCTTCAAACAAGTATACTTTTCCTAATATTGCTTGTGCTGCTCCTTTGTTAAGTCTTCCAGATTCTGTTTTTGCATCAACAGTATTTGGTAAACTAGGAATAGCTTCTAATAAATCTTTTTCTATTTGTGCATAAATTACCTCTGGTTTAACTTGCTCCGGATCATAAATTGTCTGAGTATTTAATGGTACCAAAACCAATGGAATGTTTTTAAACAATCTCACCAAGTTAAAATAATAAAGTGCACGTAATGCTTTAGCTTCACCAGCAAATCTAGCTCTTACAGTATTATCCATAGAAGCTGCAGGAAGTTTTTCTAACAAGATATTTGCTCTCGAAACACCTTGATAGTGATCATTCCAGTAACTACCCGGAATACTGATTGAACTAAGTGAGTGCGTAGAGAAATTCTGAATTCCGTTTCCATCAGTTGCGCTTCCTCCTCCTGCATAAAAATCATCTGATCCTGCATTTAGCATTGCTACTAAGTTTTCGAAACCTCCGGTATTTTTTCTCAACGGATCATAAACTCCAATTAAAGCAGAATAACATTGTTGCTCATTAGAAAAGTAAGTACTTGTATCAAATTTTCCTTTTGGGTCAATGGTAACAAAATCTTCAGAACAAGATCCGCCTAGAGCTGCTAATGCAACAGCGCAGTATATGTATTTAAGTTTTATAGTTTTCATAATTTTTTAATTTTTAAAATTGAACGTTAGCTCCTAACAAAATAGATCTTGCTTGTGGATAAACTCCTTTATCTACACCATAAACCTGACCTCCAATTTCCGGATCATATCCTGTGTATTTTGTAAAAGTGATTAAATTCTCTCCTGTTAAGTAGAAACGAATTTTATCTGAACCAATTTTAGATGATAAGTTAGTTGGAAGTGTGTATCCAACCTGAACAATTTTTAAACGTAAGTAATTTCCATTTTCAAGATAAAAATCAGACATATTACTAAAGTTTTTGTTTGGATCGTTATTAGTCAATCTAGGATAATCATTTGATGTTCCTTCTCCAACCCAACGCTCTAAAGCTTTTGTTTGATAATTTGCATTCAGGATATCAAGTCTTCTAAGACCTTGGAAAATTTTACTTCCTGCAGATCCTTGAGTAAATGCCATGAAATCAAAGTTTTTGTAGTCTAAGTTAATAGTAAGACCAAAAGTATATTTAGGAATATTTGTTCCTAAGAATTGTTTATCATCATCTGTAATTTTACCATCACCATTTGAATCTGTCCAACGGAAATCTCCAGGTTTAGCATTTGGCTGAATTAAACCTCCTGCAGCATTTTTGTATGCAGCAACTTCAGCTTCATTTTGAAAAATACCAGCTGTTTTAAAACCATAGAATTCATTGAATGAGTGACCAACTTGTGTTCTTGTTACAGGTCCCATTGATTGGAAACTAGCATCTCCAACAATGTAGTTTGTGGATGAACCAACATAAGTAATCTCATTTTTCAAGTAAGCAACATTCGCATTAACACCTAAGTTAAAATCTCCAAGTCTTTTCTTGTATCCTAATTCAACCTCAAAACCACTGTTATCCATATCTGCGATATTTGCAGATGGTGCGTCAACAACTCCTACATATCCAGGAATTACAACGTTTCTTAAGATTCCCTTTGTTGTTTTTTTGTAGTAATCTAAAACAAGAGAGAAATCATTGAAAATTTTTGCATCAAGACCAATTGTAGTTTGTGAAGTTTCTTCCCATCCTAAATCTGGGTTAGGTAAAGTTGAGTTTCCGTAACCAGTTGTAATTGCTCCAGTATTTCCAACAGAATAGTTATATCCACCAACAACTAAAGCTCTGTATTTGAAATCATCGATGTTATCGTTACCAACAACTCCGTAACCTCCACGTAATTTTAATGTGTTAACTACATTATTTTCTTTCCAGAATCCTTCTTTTGAAATTACCCATCCTAAAGAGAATGAAGGGAAAACTCCGAATTTTTTATTTTCACCAAAACGAGTTGATCCATCACGACGAATAATTCCTGTGAAAAGATATTTCTCTAAATAATCATAATTTGCACGTAAGAATAATGAAGCCAATTTATGTTCTGTAAAATCACTTGCTCTGTTTACTCTGTCAGTTTGAGGAATATCAAAGTTGAAAGAAGCATCTTTGTAGCTTGTAATTGGCAAACCATACATAGTAACTCCAATAGAACCACCAATGTTTTCAACATAAGCACCTTGACCTGCTAAAACATTAATACTGTGATCTCCGAATTTATTAGAATAAGTCAAAATGTTTTCAAGAGTCCAGGCAAATGATTTATTATTGTTTTGGCTGTAGTTATTTCTATCTTCTTTCATGTTTGGATTTAAGAAGAAAACCGGAGTAAAGCCTTGGTCTCCCCAATAAGCTAATTTACCACCAAGTGTAGTTCTGAATTTTAAATGAGGAGTAATGTTAGCCTCTAAATAAGCGTTTCCAACAAAATCATCAGACCAGCTATATCCTCCTAATCTAGTTTGAGTATAAGCTAAAGGATTTGTCATCTCTTGTTGTACTAAAGATGAAATTCCGTAAGGATTTCCGTTTGGATCTCTTACAACATTTGGATTTGTATAGAAACCTGTACCAATAACTGCAGGATCTGTAACCACTAATGGAGTAATTGGATCTAAGTTAATTGCAGAACTTAAAGGTCCTCCAAATTCACTGTTTGTGTTTCCAATACCTTTAGTTTTTTGGTGCGTATATCCAAAAGTTTGTCCGAAAGTAAAATAATCAGAAATTTTGTGTGTTGAGTTTAAACGGAAATTTTTCTTTGTATAGTTCGAAATTTCTGTTGCAACAATACCTTCCTGATCTTGGATTCCGAAAGAAGCATAAAAAGTAGATTTCTCACCTCCACCACTAATACTTAATTCGTGAGTATATCTAAAAGCTGAATCATTAAAGATTGCATCTTGCCAATTTGTACCTTGTCCTAAAGCTGATGGATTAGCATATTTAACACCACCACCATCTGCAAAAGATTTCTCATTCATGATTGCTCCGTACTGTGTAGCATTAAGCAAGTCTAATTTTTTAGCCGGACCAGAAACACCCGCAAAACCGTTGTAGTTTACAGAGATTTTTCCTGATTTTCCTTTTTTAGTTGTAACCAAGATAACCCCAGTTGCAGCACGAGTACCATAGATTGCAGCAGAAGCAGCATCTTTAAGAACCTCGATAGATTCGATATCACTTTGATTGATGAAACCAATAGCATTTGCGTCTACAGCAATACCATCAACAACCCATAAAGGATCATTTCCACCTTCTCTAAAAGTAGTCACACCTCGAATACGTACCTTAGAAGCTGAACCTGGTTGTCCAGAAGTAGCAGCTACAGATACACCCGCAACTCTACCTTGTAATGATTGTTCAACTCTTCCGTTTGGTACTTTTTCAAGATCAGCAGCTTTTACACTAGAGATAGCTCCTGTAACAACTGATTTCTTTTGAGTACCGTATCCAACAACTACAACCTCATTTAATGATTGTGATTCTGGTTTTAATTGAATTGTAATTTTTGTTCTCCCATTTACAGCTTCACTAATTGGCGCATATCCAATAAAAGTAACTGTTAAAACACCATTAGAAGGTGACTGAATTTGGAATTTTCCATCAAAATCTGATGCCGTTGACTTAGTTGTTCCTTTTAATACAATAGTAGCACCAGGAACTGGCATTCCACTTTCATCAGTTATTACCCCGTTAACCGTGACATCCTGAGCCACAGCGATAACCGAGAATAACAAAGACGAAATACAAAAAATAAGTAATTTTGTTAATTTCATTTTTCTAAAAATTTTGGTTAATTAATTAGTAATTTGATGCAATAATAATCTTAATTTTTTACTATCAACAATTAAATTTCATTACAAAAACACATCAAACTAAATTTTTATACTTTACAAAAACACATCATTTTTTTTATAATTATCTAATTTACAATAATTTAAAAAATAAAAATTAAATGTTATCAAAATGTTAATTGCAAAAATAAACACTACACTAGTATAAGATTGCTTATTTTTATTAAAAAAACAGCTTCCTACAACGAAATAGTAGGGTAATAAAGAAGCTAATCAATTACAAAACAAATACTTACACGCAAAAATTATAAATAAATAAAAAAATTCATGAAATTGATAAAATCATATTTTTATATTACTTTATTTACATTATTCACAATTACCTTTTTTGGGCAAGTAAAAAACATTGGATTACCTGACGTAAGAAATTACAAACGAAACGAATATAAAGGCGGTACTCAAAACTGGAATATTGGTCAGGATAAAAACGGAAACTTATATTTTGCCAATAATAATGGTCTTTTACAATTTGATGGTTCGTCCTGGCGAAAATATCCATTGCCAAATCTAACTTCTGTGAGATGTTTAAAGATTGATGATTCAGGAAAAATCTTCGTAGGCGGATATAATGAATTTGGATATTTTCAACCTGATAATAAAGGCCGACTTAAGTACACATCATTAGCAAAGCATGTAGACAAGAGAAAAATCAAAATAATTGATTTTATCTGGAAAATACATTCTTTTAATAATCAGACTATCTTCCAGTCTTTTGCCCGAATTTATATCTTCAAAAATGGAAAACTTTCAATATTACAAGCTCCTAAACGTTTTCAGTTTTCATTTGTAGTAAATAACAAGCTTTATCTGCAAGATGTCGAAAAAGGAATTTTAGAATATAAAAACGGAAAACTATACACATTACCCAACACAACCACTCTAAACAACACAGAGATATGGGGAATGTATTCGATCGCAAAAAACAAAACCTTAATTATCACCTTAGAAAAAGGTTTGTTTATTTACGAAAACAACAAAGTAACACCTTGGAATACTGAAGCCAATAATTTTGTTAAGAGAAACAATTCCTTAGGAGGCGTAACCATAAATAACAGTTCTATTGTACTAAACTCGGTTTTAGATGGTATAATAATATGTGATTACAATGGAAAAATAATACAGCATATCAACAGAAAAAAAGGATTACAGAATAATACTGTTCTGACCTCTTTTATCGACAATAAAAACAATCTTTGGCTGGGTCTTGATAATGGTATCGCTTTTGTCAACGAGAGTTCACCGTTTACTTACTTTGGCTTTAGTTATGATATTAGTACCGTATATGCATCGGTAATTCATGACGGAAATTTGTATGTTGCCACAAACCAAGGTGTTTTTTATCATGCCTGGAATAATAGTTTTAAAGAAGATGTTTTTAAACTTGTCGAAGGAACTACTGCCCAGTCATGGAATGTTCAGGTTGTAGAAAATCAACTTATTTGTTCCAACAACAGAGGAGCTTTGGTAATAAAAGGCGGAAGAGTAACAAATATAATAGATTCGAAAGGTTATTTTGGATTCAAAAAAATACCAAATCATCCCGGTTATTTTATAGGATCAAATTATGACGGATTTGCCATTTTTCAACAAACACCAAACGGATTAGTTTACAAAAACCAAATTGCAGGATTCGACAAATCATCAAACAGTTTTGAACTTGATGAATCGTATTTATGGCTTAAAAAAGACGAATCTATATATAGAATGTCTCTTAGCAACGATCTGGCAAGATTTGCTACCATCAAAAAAATTGATCACCTAACGCCTCAATTTAAGAATATTGGAAGCCTTCAGAAAATAGACGATCGTATTTATTTTCAAACCAACAATCATTTTTATAAGTACTCAAAAGAACAGGATTTATTCTTTGAAGATAAAAACTTAACCAAATTATTCAAAAACATACCAATTATAAATGCTTTAAGCGAAGATTCACAATCAAATCTCTGGTATGCATTCAACGAATCTTTAGGTGTTTTAATGAAACAAAACAATAAGTACAAGAATATTGTAGCTCCGTTTTCAAACCTAACCGGAAACTTAGTAAGCAATTACTTGTCTGTAAATACAATTGATTCCAAAAATATATTTATTGGATTAACAGATGGTCTTGCTCATTATGATTCTCAATTCCTGAATAACTTCGTAACAAAACCAAAAGCTTTCATTCGTAGTTTTTCGTTTCCCGGAGACACTATTATTTTAGGAAACAATCAAAATAAGACCGAAAACATTCGCATTCCATATTCGTCAAATCACGTACGATTTACATTTTCGTCTCCTACCTATGAGAATCTTGAAAACGTGGAATTCTCGTATCAATTAGAGCCTTTTGATGACAAATGGAGCAATTGGTCTACCATTTCGCTTAAAGAATACACCAATCTTCGCGAAGGCGAGTACACAATGAACGTAAAAGTTCGAAATAGTTACGGTGTACAATCGTCGCCGGCAAAAATTTCTTTTACTATTTCTCCGCCTTGGTACAGACATTTCTTGGCTTTTATGCTTTATTTTATATTAATCGTTGTGGGAATCTATTTAATTTCTACACGAATAAAAATGAAGATCAGAAAGAATAAATACTATGAAACTATTGAGCAACGAAGGCTTTATCTGGAGAAAGAGTCAAAAATCAGACAAGAACAATATGATCTTGAGAAAGAAATTGAAAAACTGAAAAATGACAAGCTTCAAATAAAAATCTTAGCAAAGGATAAAGAACTCGTAAATAATTCTTTGCAGGTTGTAAAGAAAAATAAAATCTTAAACGGAATTATCCATAAACTAAAAGAAATTGATGTTGAAGCGCTTGATGATTCTACGAAGTTTCAAGTCAGTAAATTGAACAAAAGCATAGTCAAAGAGGTTAACACCGACAAAAGCTGGAAAGATTTGGAGAAACACATTAAAAACGTGCATTTCGAATTCTTAAAACGATTAAAAGAAAAATATCCGACGATTTCGCCTCGAGAACTCGATTTATCAACCTATTTACTAATGAATATGTCGACGAAAGAAATAGCCGAAATTATGAATATTTCGACCGGAGGAGTTGAATTAGCCAGATACAGATTAAGAAAAAAACTGGGCTTAAATAAAAAAGAAAATCTGATAGGATTTTTAATGAGTATCTAATAAATAAAAAATCCATCAGCCGCGGCTGATGGATTTTTTATTTAAATATATTCTAATGTTCGTTCGAGTGCCATACCACGCGAACCTTTTATCAAAATTGTATGTTCATCAAAATGAATCGTTTTTAGATATTCGGCGAAAGCATCAAAAGTTTCGAAGAAATGAATATTATCATTAGAAATTTTATTCTCATAAAAGTATTTTCCAATCAAATAACAAACAGAGTTATTTTGATTTGCCAACGAATCAACAATGATTTTATGTTCTTCGTGGCTTTCATCACCAAGTTCAAACATATCTCCCAAAATCATTACTTTATTCTGATTTTCTAATTGCAGGAAATTTGTAATTGCAACAGCCATACTACTTGGATTAGCATTATAAGCATCCAATATAATTTGATTTGATCCTTTTTTCAGCAATTGAGATCTGTTATTCTCCGGAATATAGTTTTCTATAGCTTGTTTTACATCACTTTCATCAACTTTAAAATACTTTCCTATCGCAACTGCAGCATTGATATTATTTGCATTATAAAGCCCAATTAAATGAGATTGTACATCAAAGTTCTCATAATTAATAATAACGAAAGGGTTTGCTTCAACACTTTTGATATTAAGGTTTGATTCTTCTTTATTTAAACCAAAAGTAAATGTCTCGATTCCTCTAGATTTTTCAATTTGAATTGGATCTTCCAGATTAACAAAAGCAAGTTTATTGTTTTTTAGAAGATATTGATACATTTCGCTTTTACCTTGTATTACACCTTCAACTCCGCCAAAACCTTCTAAATGTGCTTTTCCAAAATTGGTAATATAACCATAATCAGGTTGAGCAAGTTCGCACAAAAACTCAATCTCTTTTTTATGATTGGCGCCCATTTCAACAATTCCAATTTCTGTTTCTTTCGAAAAAGATAATAATGTCAACGGAACGCCAATATGGTTGTTTAAATTTCCAACAGTAGCTTTTGTTTTAAACTTTTTCGAAAGAACTACATTAATAAGTTCTTTGGTTGTGGTTTTACCATTACTTCCTGTAAGTGCAACAATTGGTAATTTTAGATAAGAACGATGAAATTTTGCCAATTCCTGCAATGTTTCTAAACTGTTCTCAACCAGAATAGTTCTTTCATCTATAGCATAAGCTGCATTGTCAATAATAACAAACAATGCTCCCAATTCAAGTGCTTTTGATGCAAAGGTATTAGCATCAAAATTCTCTCCTTTTATAGCAAAAAACATAGAATCTTTTTCAATTTTTCTAGTATCAATTGAAACCGATTTACATTGTAAAAACAAGTTATGAATGTCCTGAATATTCATTTATATTTTATTTTATTGATCGTAAAAGTAGAAAAAAAACAATAAAAAAATTCCAAATTCCATACTGAAATAATCAGCTTTTGGAATTTGGAATTTTTTATTGAAATTTCTAAAACCTAGTTTCTAGGTGATTTTCTTTTTTCAGATTTTGCACCTACTCTTGACATTGCACATCTAAATCCGATGTAATCAGTTGCCATATCCTGAGGGAAATATCTTCTTTGAGCCGGATCTAACCAATAAGCTCTATCTCTCCAAGAACCACCTTTGTAAACTCTTACATTATCATCGATTAATGTAGTACGTTTACTTGAGTTGTCATATTTTCTAACCATTTGACCTAAACTATCAGTAGTGATATTATGTTTAGGAGAGTTGTACATTGTCTGATCAGCTTTTGGTCCTGACTCAGAATCTCCAAAGTCAAAATATCTTGAAGATTGTTTGTCACCATCTCTGTAATTGATGTTGTCACTTGTACTGAAGTTTGTTCTTAAGTAAGTTTCATTTTCATCAACTGGAACCTGAGCAATTTCTCCTGGTAAATTAGTAGCAACTTTTTTACCGTTACTTAATGTTTTGTATTGAATATTATCTTTAGTGATAATTTCAATTTTACCATCTTTACCAATTTTGTTTTTAGCGTATTGATTTCCTCTAAAGTAGTTAAAATCATTTGCTTCATTATCGATAATAGGTCTGTAAACATCGGCAACCCATTCGGCTACGTTTCCAGCCATATCGTATAAACCAAAATCATTGGCAGCATAGCTTTTTACAGCGTTTGTAATATCTGCTCCATCATCTGACCAACCAGCAATTCCACCGTAATCACCATTTCCTTGTTTAAAGTTAGCCAATTGATCTCCTTTATTTTTACGTTTAGATGAACGTGTATAATCTCCAGACCAAGGATATTTCTTTTGTCCTTTATATATATTGTATTCTCTTTGTCCAACATCTGCTGCAGCTGCATACTCCCATTCTGCTTCAGTAGGAAGTCTGTACTCTGGCAAAATAACTCCGGAAGAACGTTGTGCATATACATTTTTAGCTTCAGGAACTACACCATCTTTTCCAGCTTTTGGTTTTCTACCACCTGGATTTTTCTTTAATACAATTTCTTCACTACCACCACGTGCAGTACTAGGAGACATTAAATAAGCCTCAGTATTAAATGCATTATCTCCGGTAACATCATTTGTTTTAGCACCTTTTTGAAGATATCCGTTTTTCTCAAGAACAGCCTCATTAACACGGTCAGTTCTCCATTTAGCAAATTCAACAGCTTGAATCCAGTTCACACCAACTACAGGATAGTTAGCATAAGAAGGATGTCTTAAGTAGTTGTTAGTCATCGTTTCGTTATACCCTAAACGATTTCTCCACACCAATGTATCTGGCGATGCTCCTTCGTAAATGTTTTTGTAATTTTCTTCTGTTGGAGGGAAAACTTTCTTTAACCACTCCAGGTATTCTAAGTACATACCATTCGTAACTTCAGTTTCATCCATATAGAATGACTGAACGTGTTGTTGAGTAGGTGTGTTATTCCAATCGTGCATAACATCATCCTGTACTTTACCCATTGTAAACGTACCTCCTTCAACAAAAACTAAACCAGGACCAGCCTGTTGTTTTTTTCCTGCATTTCTAGCAGCCGTTCCATTCTGACTATCTACATCCCAACCTGTTGCTCTGGAAGCGTGACTGGAACTCGATTTTTTGCTACAACTAGCCGTGCCTAACATCAATACCATTGACATCATTAATTGCAGGGCTACAATTTTGTTTACTTTCATACTCATTCTTAGGTGATAAATTTAGGTGCTGCAATATAATAATTAACATTTAATTAGCAACATCTGTTCTAATAATTTTATTTAGCTGTTTTTTACCAGAAAATAACCTATAGTTACGAACGCAAAAATATACTTTTTATTATTTACTATAACATGAAATACTATATTTTTACTTACTAAAATAATTTTAAATTAATCCCGTTTTTTCAGCTTATGAAACAAGCCTTAATCTTATACTTCTTTTTGATTCCATTTATCTCATTTTCCCAGATAAATGGCAGCTTCACACTAGATTGGCAAAATAAAAAAGAGATGAGTTTTGGAGATTCAAAAGTAATTATCCCTTTCTTTTCGGGAAGCGGTTTTCGCTACGACACTACAAAAAAAAGCATAACACTTCTACTAAACCTGAATGAAACGGGAACTTCAAGCGCTAATTCTATACAAATAACGAATGTAATTTACGAATCAATGTCTATTACTGACTTAGGAGATCTGGCAAAAGAAAACATTCCCGTAAAACCAAATGAAACCTTAAAAACAACAACTTCAAGAGACCGTAAGCAAACTTTTCTTTTCCTTTTTCCTATTATAAAGGAAGGAAACAGCTATAAACGAATAAAATCATTCTCTTATTCTTCGAGCAATTCAACATCAAAAAGAAGCAATACAACTTCTTTTCAAAAAACTGCCGCAATCTATAATTCGGTTTTAGCCAGTGGAGACTGGTATCGTTTTTACATTGAAAAATCGGGCGTTTACAGAATCTCAAAGTCCTTTTTGCAAAGTTTAGGATTTGACGCAAGCAAAGTAGATCCAAGAAGGATCAAAATTTATGGAAACGGCGGAAGAATGCTTCCACTTGCCAATAATATTTATTATCCGGAAGATTTGATCGAAAACGCTATTCAGATTAACGGAGAAAGTGACGGCGTTTTCAATAATGAAGATTATATTCTTTTTTATGCAGAAGGAGTTAATAACTGGAACTCTGAAAGCCGAACCAATCTTAATCTATACGACTCAAAATCCTATTATTATATCACAACTACCGGAGGTGACGGAAAGAGAATTCCAACCATAAATCAGCCAACAGCAGGCACTACACTTGAACTAAACACGTTTGATGACTATCAATACCATGAAATCGACCAAATAAACATTGTACATCTAGGAAGACAATGGCTTGGAGAATCATTCGATATCAATCAAGAGCAAGAGTTTGAGTTTAATTTTTCAAATATTGAAACTTCCGTTCCTGTAAAAATACAACTTAATGCAGTTTCGGCTGCCTACACTCCTACTTCATTTGCTGTTTCTGCAAACGGACAAAATATTGGCACACTTAATTTCAAAGCATTATCAGCAAGCTCTGAAACAAAATACGATACTTTATCCTCCCCTTTTAAAAACACATTTACAGGAACTGATAATATAAAAATTAAACTTAGCTACAATAATAATGGTGTTCCGGGATCTAAAGGATATCTTGATTACATTAATTTAATTGCCAAAAGAAAACTAACAGGAATTGGAAAACAATTCAAATTTCAATATGATTTAGCGGGTTCAGTTCCCGGAGTTGCAAATTATACGATTACAAATGCTCAGGGTATTTCTCAAATTTGGGATATTACAGACCTATATAATGTATCGAAAATCGAAAACCCAAATCAAACTACTTTTAGCTTTAAAGCAAATTTGGGAGAGATTAGAAATTATATTGCAGTCGATGCTGCAGATTATTTTTCTCCTTTAAAGGAAAGTCAGTCAAAAATTGCCAATCAAAACCTAAAAGGAACAATACTCAGAAATACACAGAATAGTTTTCAGGATATCGATTATGTAATTGTTACTCCAAAATCTCTGACTTCTCAAGCTGAAAAACTAGCTAGTTTCCATCGAACATATTCTAATTTAAATGTAAAAGTAATTGCATTAGAAAACATCTATCAGGAATTTTCTTCGGGCAAACAAGATATTTCAGCGATTAGAAATTGTATTAGATATATTTATGACAACGCTTCTTCTCCAGACAAAAAAATAAAATATTTAAATCTATTTGGAGACGCTTCTTTTGATTATAAAAACAGAATACCCAACAATAATAATATTGTACCTATATACCAATCGCCGGTGAGCAACACTACCGGAGAAGCTTCTTTTGCTTCAGATGATTTTTTTGGTCTCATGGATTCTGATGAAGGAATTGTTCAGGAACCTTTTGGCGGAATTGATATTGCCGTTGGCCGAATGTTAGTTTCAGACAATGCTCAGGCGCAGGAAATGGTCAATAAAGTTCTGGAATATCATGATACTAAATCATACGGAAACTGGAGAAATAACTTTGTTTTAATCGCCGACGATTCTGATCAAAGCTCAGACGCTACAATACAATCTCATCAAAATAATCTTGCCGATCTTATTGCTGTCGAAAAACCATTCTTTAATATTGAAAAAATACTTCTTGATTCTTATACACAAGAAGCTTCTGCCGGAGGTTCGAGATATCCAAAAGCGAGAACTGATTTCTTTAATGCTTTCGAAAAAGGCGCTTTAGTTTTTAATTATTTAGGACATGGTGGAGAAGACGGCTTGGCAAGCGAACGAATCTGGGAAAAAACAGATGGTCAAAACTTAAACAATCAATACAAATATCCATTATTCATAACTATTACCTGTGAGTTTTCACGATTTGACGATCCAACAAGACCAACAGCAGGTGAATATACTTTCTGGAATCCAAAAGGAGGCGCAATCTCAATGTTAACAACTATTCGCGCTATCGGACAATTTAACGGAGAAATATTCAATGACAGATTAAGCAAAAACCTGCTTTCTTACGGATCAAATCAATACACAACAATCTCCGAAGCATTAAGAATTTCGAAAAATGAAAATCCAAGTTCTTCCAGTAATGTGGTTTTTTATATTGGAGATCCGGCTTTAATGTTGGCAATTGCAAAACCAAAAATAAATTTAACAAAAGTAAATGATGTTGTGATTTCTCAAGCCATTCCAGACTTTAAATCTTTGGCAAAAATTAAAATTACAGGAGAAGTTACAGATGAAAATAATGCTATTTTAAGCAATTATAATGGCGAATTATCGACAGCAATTTTCGACAAATTAATCACAACTTCCACCTTAAACAATGATGGATATAGCCCTGCAATGTCATTCAAAACCCTAGGAGAAACTATCTTTAGAGGAAATGCTTCTGTAACCAATGGTCAGTTCGAATTTAGCTTTGTTGTACCAAGAGATATTCGAATTCCGGTTGACAATGGAAGAATTAGTTTTTATTCGAAGAAAACCGGAGCATTAGAAAATCAATCCGGCTACAATAATATCATTAAAATAGGGGGAATAAATGAAAATGCACCTCAGGACAATATAAGTCCAAAAGTTAAGTTATATATGAACGATGAAACTTTTGTATCGGGTGGAATAACGAACGAATCGCCTTTTTTACTGGCTTTTCTTGAGGATGAAAACGGAATAAATACAGCAAGCGGAATCGGGCATGATATAGTAGCAATTCTAGATGGCGACGTAAGTAATCCTTATATTTTGAACGATTATTATCAGACAAAATTAGACGATTACACCAATGGAAATTTACGTTTTCCACTAAGAAATTTAACTCCAGGATTACACACTATAAGCTTTACCGCATGGGATGTTTATAATAATCCGGTAACAAGTGAAATACAATTTACAGTAGTTGGTGATGATTCATTAACCCTGACACACGTTCTTAATTATCCAAATCCTTTTTCGACTTACACTCAATTTTGGTTCTCTCACAACAGACCTTACGAACCGCTGGAAGTACAGGTTCAGGTGATGACTATTACCGGAAAAGTAGTGTGGACAAAAAACCAAATCGTTACAACAGAAGGCTTCTTATCAAGAGAAATAACATGGGATGGAAAAGATGATTTTGGCGACCGAATAGGAAAAGGGGTTTATATTTATAAACTTACAGTTAAATCCAATTTAACAAATAAAAAAGCAGAAAAATACGAAAAGCTTGTCATTCTATAATAATATATATATTTGCAATAAAACTACATTTAGTCCCCAATGAAAAAAATATCACTTTTATTAATTTGTTTTTTAGTTATTACATACGCAAAAGCACAGGAACTTGTTCGACCAATTACAACAGGAGTCCCATTTTTATTAGTAGCAGCAGATGCCAGAGCGGCGGGTTTAGCAGATCAGGGAGTAGCAACTTCGTCTGACGTTTTCTCACAACAATGGAATCCTGCAAAATATGCTTTTGCAGTAGACAAACAAGGATTCTCTATTAGTTACACTCCTTATTTAACAGATCTTGCCAATGATATCTCTCTTGGTCAGGTAACTTATTACAATAAAATCAATGAGCGAAGTGCCTTTGCAGGAAGTTTTCGTTATTTTGGTTTTGGAGACATTGAACTAAGAACAACCGGAGATCCAAGTGAACCAACAAGAACTGTATCACCAAATGAATTTGCTTTGGACGGATCGTACTCCCTAAAATTGAGCGAAACATTCTCGATGGCGATTGGAGCACGCTTTATCAATTCAAATCTAAAGATTGCATCTGAAGAAGTTGACGCATCATCTGCCAGCACTTTTGCTGTAGATGTTGCCGGATTCTATCAATCTGAAGAAATTGCTTATTCTGACTTTAACGGAAGATGGAGAGCTGGTTTTAACATGCAAAATTTAGGTCCAAAAATAAGTTATGATCACGATAATATAAGCACAAACTTTATACCGGCTAACTTAAGAGTTGGTGGTGGATTTGATTTTATCTTTGATGATTATAATAAATTTGCCCTTAGCGTAGAATTTACTAAACTTCTTGTTCCAACTCCTCCGGGACCAGGAACTCCTGTAGACGCAAACGGAGATGGAGATTTTACAGATCCGGGAGATATTTCTCAGGAACAAGCAAATGCAACAAACTACAAAAACTACAACAATATTGGTTGGGTTTCCGGAATATTTAAATCATTTGGAGATGCTCCGGGAGGTTTTAGCGAAGAATTAAAAGAAATCACTTATAGTGTTGCCGGAGAATACATGTATCAGGATGCATTTGCAATGCGTTTAGGATATTACCATGAAAGCCCTGAAAAAGGAGCAAAAAGATTCTTTTCTCTAGGAGCAGGTTTCAAATATAATGTCGTAAAAGTTGACGTTTCTTACCTATTCTCAGCATCAAAAGTTAAAAATCCGTTAGAAAACACACTTCGTTTTTCTTTAACGTTTAACTTTGGCGACAAATATGAAGTTTACTAAACCCAAAAAATAAAAAAAATAATAACAATCCAAATTTCTATTTATTTAGAAGTTTGGATTTTTTTTCCCATAAAAAGAAATGAAAGAAATAAGCATTACATCATCATTCCTAGTTTTTGACAGCTTAAACGATTTATCACAAGACATTCAGGATTTAATGAATCAAGCCGTTGAAATCCGCAAAAAAGCATATGCGCCCTATTCTCAATTTAGAGTTGGAGCAGCTTTATTACTCGATAACGGAAAAATAGTACTGGGTTCGAATCAGGAAAATGCAGCTTATCCATCAGGATTATGTGCAGAACGTGTGGCAATTTTTCACGCAGGAAGTATTTATCCTGAAGCTAAAATTTTAAAACTGGCAATTACAGCAGCATCGGATACAAACCAAACCAAGGCGCCAATTCCTCCTTGTGGCTCTTGTCGTCAATCAATTGCAGAATATGAAATCAAACAAGAAACCCCTATAGAAATTTATTTTATGGGCGAAATTGGTGAAGTTTATAAATCAGCATCCCTGAAAAATTTGCTTCCATTTATGTTTGATAAAAAGTTCTTGTAAAAAAAAGCCAAAAAGTGCCGTTTAAATTTTACTTCTTAATAGGAATGTCTTATTTTTGCATCCCGACCTTTCGGGCGCAAATTTGTGGGAGGAAACTATTTTGCGTTATAGGCAACAATTGATAACACAAACAAACTTTAGCAAAAGAAAGAATTCAGATGAAAGAAGTTACAAAAGAAGTATATTTAAAGTGGTACGAAGACATGCTACTTTGGAGAAAGTTTGAAGACAAACTTGCAGCATTATACATTCAACAAAAAGTTAGAGGTTTTTTACACCTATATAATGGTCAGGAAGCTGTATTAGCGGGTGCTTTGCACGCTATGGACCTGACTAAAGACAAAATGATTACTGCTTACAGAAACCACGTACAGCCAATTGGTATGGGAGTTGATCCTAGACGTGTAATGGCTGAACTTTTAGGAAAAGCAACAGGAACTTCTAAAGGTATGGGAGGTTCTATGCACATTTTCTCTAAAGAACACCGTTTTTACGGAGGTCACGGAATCGTTGGTGGACAAATTCCGGTAGGAGCTGGTTTAGCTTTTGCTGACAAATATTTCAACACTGGCGGAGTTACTATGACTTACTTTGGTGATGGAGCTGCAAGACAAGGTTCATTACACGAAGCTTTCAACATGGCAATGTTATGGAAATTACCAGTTGTATTTATCGTTGAAAACAACGGTTATGCAATGGGAACTTCTGTAGAAAGAACTGCAAACCACACTGATATCTGGAAACTTGGTTTAGGATACGAAATGCCTTGCGGACCAGTTGACGGAATGAATCCTGTAAAAGTTGCCGAAGCAATGACAGAAGCTATCGAAAGAGCTCGTCGTGGTGATGGTCCAACTTTCCTTGAAATGAAAACTTACCGTTACAGAGGACACTCAATGTCTGATGCACAATTATACCGTTCTAAAGAAGAGGTTGAAGAGTACAAAAAAATTGACCCTATTACTCAGGTTTTAGATGTAATTATGGATCAAAAGTATGCTACAGAAGAAGAAATTGAAGCAATTGACCAAAGAGTTAAAGACTTGGTTGAAGAATGTGTGAAATTCGCTGAAGAATCTCCATATCCTGAATTACAACAATTATACGATGTAGTATACGCACAAGAAGACTATCCATTTACACCTCATAAACTATAACATCATGGCGATTAAAGTAACAATGCCTCGTTTGAGCGATACTATGACGGAAGGAACGGTAGCGACTTGGTTAAAAAAAGTAGGCGACAAAATTAGCGAAGGAGATATCTTAGCTGAAATTGAAACAGATAAAGCAACAATGGAATTCGAGTCTTTCAACGAAGGAACTCTTTTACATATCGGAATACAAGCTGGAGAAACTGCTCCGGTTGATTCATTATTAGCAATCATTGGTAACGAAGGAGAAGATATTTCTGCTCTTTTAGCTGGTGGTGCTGCCCCTGCTGCTGAAGCTCCAAAAGCTGAAGCTGCTCCTGCTGCTGCAGAAACAAAAACAGAAACTGCTGCTCCTGCAAAAGCTGCAACTGAATTACCAAAAGGTGTTATAGTTGTAACTATGCCTCGTTTGAGTGATACAATGACTGAAGGAACTGTAGCAAGCTGGTTGAAAAAAGTTGGTGACGCTGTTGCTGAAGGTGACATCTTAGCCGAAATTGAAACAGACAAAGCTACTATGGAATTTGAGTCTTTCAATGCTGGAACGTTGTTATACATTGGAATTCAAGAAGGAAATACTGCTCCTGTTGATAGCTTATTAGCAATCATTGGACCTGCAGGAACTGACATTTCTGGAATTGCTGACAATTATACTGCCGGAGGAACTGCAACTGCAAGCGCTCCTGCAACTGAAGAAAAAGCTGCTCCTGCTGCTGAAAAAGCAACTGAGACGGTAAACAATACATCAGACGGAAGAATTTTAGCTTCACCATTAGCTAAGAAAATTGCTTCTGACAAAGGAATCCAATTAACTCAGGTTAAAGGATCTGGAGAAAACGGACGTATCGTAAAAAGCGATATCGAAAACTTTACTCCTTCTGCGCAAGCACAACCAGCTGCAACAGCAACTGCTGCTGCGCCAAAAGCTGAAACCGCTGCTCCTGCTGCACCAAAAGTATTTGTTCCTGCCGGAGAAGTTTTCACCGAAGAGATCAAAAACTCTCAAATGCGTAAAATTATCGCTAAACGTTTAGCAGAATCTTTATTTACTGCACCTCACTACAACTTAGTGATCGAAGTAAGCATGGACGAAGCAATGGGCGCAAGAGCGACAATCAATACCGTTCCGGATACAAAAGTATCTTTCAACGATATGGTAATTAAAGCTTGTGCTTTGGCCTTGAAAAAACATCCAAAAATTAATTCTCAGTGGAAAGAAGATGCAATTATCATCAACCACCACGTGAATATTGGTGTTGCTGTAGCTGTTGAAGACGGATTAGTAGTTCCTGTATTGAAATTTACAGACGCTATGAGTCTATCTCAAATTGGTGCTTCTGTAAGAGATCTTGCAGGAAGAGCTAAAAACAAAAAACTTGGACCACAAGAAATGGAAGGAAGTACTTTTACAGTATCTAACCTTGGAATGTTTGGTATCACTGAATTTAATTCAATTATCAACCAACCAAACTCTGCTATCCTTTCTGTTGGTGCAATTGTTGAGAAACCAGTAGTTAAAAACGGTCAGATTGTAGTTGGAAACACAATGATGTTATCATTAGCGTGCGACCACAGAACAATTGACGGTGCAACTGGCGCTCAATTTTTACAAACATTAAAACAATACATCGAAAGCCCGGTTACAATGTTGGCATAATTTGTCATCCTGAGTAAAACCGAGTGTCAGCCTGAGCGAAGTCGAAGGCAACTCAAGGAATTCGAAGGTAATTCATAATAAAATCCCGTTTTGTTTATTCAAAACGGGATTTTTTGTTTAATTTTCATCCTTAAATTCAACATCTCTTAAAATGAAAAAAATAATCCTTGTAACTTTATTCTTGACAGCGCTAGCGTGTCAGAAAAAAGAACAGACAGAAAAAGCCACAACTGTCAAAGACGAGCACTCTTATTCTAAACCGGAATTAGCCGTTGTTAAACATTTAGATCTTGACATTAAAGTTGATTTTGACACACAAACCATTTCAGGAAAAGCGTCTTGGTTAATTGACAACATCAGCAAAGGAAACGAAATTATCTTCGACGAAAACACGTTAACCATTACAAAAGTAACTCTAGGCGATGAAGAAAAAGAAACTAAGTTTGAACTTGGAAAAGACACTGAATTTCACGGAAAACCGCTTCACATTACTATTGAACCAAATACTACAAAAGTCAACATCTATTACAGCACAACTAAGGATGCCGTTGCTTTACAATGGTTAACACCTGCACAAACTGCTGACAAAAAGAAACCTTTTGTTTTTTCTCAAGGCGAAAGTATTTGGTCACGTACCTGGATTCCATGTCAGGATTCACCGGGAATTCGTTTTACTTATAATGCAAAAGTTACAGTTCCTAAAGATTTATTAGCCGTAATGAGTGCTGTAAATCCGCAGAAAAAGAATGACACAGGAGTTTATACTTTCAAACAAGACAAAGCGATTCCATCTTATTTAATGGCGATTGCGGTTGGAGATCTTGAATTTCAATCTATCGACAACAGAACCGGAGTTTATGCAGAACCATCAATGCTAAAAAAATCGGCTTGGGAATTTGCTGAACTTGGAAAAATGGTTGTTGCTGCCGAAAAACTTTACGGGCCTTACCGTTGGGGACGTTATGATGTATTGGTACTTCCTCCAAGTTTCCCTTATGGCGGAATGGAAAATCCAAATTTAACTTTCTTAACTCCTGGCGTAATTGCAGGCGATCGTTCTTTAACAAGTTTATTGGCGCACGAATTGGGTCATAGCTGGAGCGGAAACTTAGTAACCAACGCAACTTGGGATGATATTTGGTTAAATGAAGGCTTCACCACATATGTAGAACACAGAATTGGTGAAGAAATTTTTGGTAAAGAAGAAGCTGAAATGCAAGATGTGCTAACTCGTAAAGATTTAGACGATAATATTGCCGAATATGGCGCAACAAATCCGGACACAAGATTAAAAGTTAGCCTTACGGGAAGAAATCCTGATGATGGAATAAGCCAAATTCCGTATGTAAAAGGATATAACTTCTTGAAAGTAATCGAACAAGCAGTTGGACGTGAAAAATTTGATCCGTTTATTAAAAATTATTTTGATGCACACGCTTTTCAATCTATCACAACAGAAGATTTCGTAAAATACATCAACGACAACTTAATCAAAGGAGACAAAGCTCTTGCTGATAAAATCAAATTGGACGATTGGATTTACAAACCGGGAATTCCATCTAATACAACTTCTGTTCATTCTGATGATTTTACTGCGATTGACAGCATTCAAAAAAACTGGAGAAAAACAGGCGTTAAAGGATTAAGTCAAAAAATAAAATCGACTACAGAAAAACAGCATTTTATAGATTATTTACCTGCTGATATCACTGTTGAAGAAATGACTGCAATTGATAATGAATTTAGTTTTACCAAAAACGGAAACTTCGTAATCAAACGCCAATGGTTTGTTCAAGCGATACGTCACCAATACAAAACTGCTTATCCTGCAATCGAACAATTTATGATTGCAACCAGCAGAACCGGATCATTAATGACACTTTATAAAGAACTTGTTAAAACTCCTGAAGGAAAAGTTTGGGCAAAACAAATTTTTGATAAAGCAAAATCTGGTTATCACGCAACAACTGTTCAGGCCGTTGGAGATTTATTGAATTAGTTTTCAGTCTAAGTTTTCAGTCTCAGTAAACAATTTGAATCCCCGATTATTAAGAGAATCGGGGATTTTTTTTATCCCGTAGGGATTATATGTTGGTAGAAAAAAAGAATACCCGCTTCAATTGTCCCATTAGGGACTACATAAATTTGTGATAACATGTAGTCCCTAACGGGACAATTGACCATAATACATATATTATTACCAACATATAATCCCTACGGGATAAATCAGCATTGAATTTAGTTATTCTATCCCATAGGGATTACATATTGGTAGAAAAAAAACACCCAGTAAATATTGTCCCGTCAGGGACTACATAAATTTGCGATAACATGTAGTCCCTAACGGGACAATTGACCATAATACATATATTATTACCATCGTATAATCCCTACGGGATAAATCAGCATTGAACTTAGTTATTCTATCCCATAGGGATTACATATTGGTAGAAAAAAAAAACACCCAGTAAATATTGTCCCGTCAGGGACTACACATGACATCCGACAAAGATTGGTAATTTTCTTTGCGGAGTTATTTGCGAAGATTTCTCCTCCGTCGAAATTGTAAAGGTTAATTATTTCGGTAACGGATTTATCATTTCGATTGGTTTCTTTCCATCAATACCTTGATGTGGTCTTTCATGATTATAATAATATAGATATTGCAATAATTCTTCTTTTAATTCTTCATGAGAATCAAAATCTGTATCTCTCAATAAATCATCTTCCAGAGTTCTCCAAAAGCGTTCAACTTTACCATTGGTTTGTGGTCTGTATGGTTTTGTATACCTGTGCACAATTCCTAGTTCCATTAGCATTCTCTCAAAAGGATGATTGTTTTTTACTTTGCTTGTTTTAGGTCCAAATTCAGCTCCATTATCAGATAATATCTCTTCAAATTTTATTTCATAATGATCACTTAGGATGTTTAAACATTTCAATGCCGCAAACATAACTGTTAAACTGGTGATATCAGAAACTAATTCAGCCCAGGCAATTCGACTGTAATCATCTATTACACAAACTAAATAGCGATTTTTATTTTCCCCTTTAATTATACTTTTGCTCAAATAATGACAATCAATATGACCAAGTTGTCCCATTCTTTCCTTGATTATTTTTTGATGATTCTTTTTAATCTTCGGAGTTAATCTATTTATTTTATTGCGTTTTAAAATATTATAAACTCCAGAATATGATGGTGTATGCTTTCCTAATGTGGGTCTTAAGATACTAACAATTTCATATTTGTTGTTTCCTTTTTCTCGTAATTCAATTACTTTTTGCTCTATAAAAGGCAAAGGACGTCTGGTTTTATATTTAGGCCCTCTTTTTTGGGGTAATAAATCAATGGATTTCCCACTTTGTTTAAAGCGATTATAATACTTTAAAAAACTCTTTCGGCACGTATTATTTGCTGCATAAAAATCCAGTGCTTTTTTATACAAAGGATGAGTTTTATTTTTTACTTGTTCATATTCTTTTATTAAAAAACGATACTTCTCTAAATAGTTCCGCTCTAAAGTGGAATCCTGACTATTATTTCTCATTGTAACAAAATTTATTAAAGTTAAATTTTGTTACCGAAATATCTAACATCTACAGAAATGACAAGATTACCGAAAAGCTTTGCGGAGATCTTTGTCAAAGTTTTAAACTTTGACAAAGATTGGCGCACATAATAAAACTCGGATGTACAACAATATTATCATTTCCATAAATGACAAACTAAACAAAAACCTTCTTATGAAAACGACTGCCCTAGCCCCGATAGAAGTGGAAATCCTTTTGTGGCGGGGTTCGCCACAAAAGATTGTAATGAATAGCGGGATTAGCTCCTAAAAAAAATATTTTATTGTAAAACCCTAAATAATACTTTTCTCCATCAAAAAACACGCAGGGAAAATTATCCATTACATAGCGTAAATTCTCCATGTTCTAAAATCTGTCATCGTCGCATCTTTGTAGTGTCAAAAGACAAGAACTATAAATAACATAAAAATTAAATAAGATGACACGATTAACAGCTTTAAACCCAGACGAAGTAACAGGAAAAACTAAAGATTTATTCAACGCTGTACAAGCAAAATTAGGTGTTGTACCGAACATGATGAGAACGATGGGAAATTCTCCTGCAGTTCTGGAAGGATATTTGAATTTAAGCGGCGCTTTGAGCCACGGAAAATTAAGCGCAAAAACCGGCGAATTATTAGCCTTAACAGTTTCAGAAACTAATTCATGCGATTATTGTGTAGCTGCTCACACTTTTATTGGGGAAAAATTATTAAAAACAGATCCACAAGTTTTGCAAGATGCAAGAACAGGAAATTCTGGAGATACAAAAACGGAAGCTATTCTTCAATTTGCTAAAACATTAGTTAGCAAAAATGGTTTAGTAAGCAACGAAGATGTACAAGCAATTAAAAATGCAGGAGCATCTGAAGCTGAAATTGCAGAAACTATAGCGCATGTAGCACTGAATGTTTTAACGAACTATTTCAACAATACTGCGAATACAGAAATTGATTTTCCTGCGGTTCCAAGTTTAGAACTTCAAAAATAATTCAAACAAAAAACAATATTTAAAGATAGTTGTGAATTTATTCATAACTATCTTTATGCTTTCAAAAAACAGGTATTATGAGCAATCAGAATGTTTTTACGTTGATAAATCCGCAAACCGGAAATCTGGCTTTCAAACTACTTCCGTTTGGTGACAACAGTCATTTTGATCATTTGCAACGCAATAATTTTTTCTCTTTAATTTGGGTTACCAAAGGAAAAGGAAAGGTAAAAGCTGATTTTGCCGAACATCATTTTGAAGAAAATTCACTCCTCGCCTTTTCACCTTATCAGCCTTTTATGCTTTGTGTTAACGAACCAATTGAAGGAATTGCGATTCACTTTCATCCGGATTTTTATTGCATACATATGCACCAAAAAGAGGTTTCTTGCAGTGGCGTTTTGTTTAATAACGTCTATCAACCGCCATTTGTTAAAATTACTGATGAAGCTTCTGCTACTTTTAAAATGGTTTTGGAACAGATGAAAGCAGAAATTCAAAACTCTGATTTGGCACAATATGAATCGCTGGTTTCTTATTTAAAGATATTTTTGATTACAGCTTCTCGATTAAAAAATCAGCAATTGGAAGAAATGAAATCAATTCCAAATACTAAAGAACCTTTTATACTTCAAAATCTAAAAGACGCTATTGAAGACAATTTCAAAACCAAACATTCAGCCGGAAACTATGCAGAAATGCTGAATATTTCAGCGAAAGCCTTAGCTAAAATATCTAAAAATTATTTCAATAAAACTTTAACGGATTTAATTGCCGAAAGAATCATAATTGAAGCCAAAAGAGAATTATACATGACCAACAAAACGGTCAAAGAAATCGCCTATGAATTAGGTTATGATGACGAACATTACTTTAGCAGATTTTTTAAAACAAATGCCGATGTTTCGCCACAATTGTATCGAGAAACAGTAGGATTTGGAAAAATGGAAGCTTAGTTTTTATTTTTAGCTTCAATCCATTTTGACATGTATTTGGTGCTTTTTAAAGTATGATGCTGAAGCAGACTTCCCATAAAATTATGCAAACGATGACTTTCGGAATCATTCAGTAATGAATTGATTTTTGCTACTAAAGCTGTCGAATATTTACTTAATTGATAACATTCGTTTACAATTGCAACACCATTTTTTTGAGATTGTTTCCACAAATTTTCGTCGTGATATAAGTCAACTGCTTTTTTGGCAAACGTCTCAACATCATCGGTGACGAAACCATTCCAAGGTAAATTTGCATGCATTGCTTCAGAACCAATTGTAGTTGTCATACTTGGCGTTCCGCATTGCATCGCTTCCAGCAACTTACCTTTTAAACCGGCACCAAATCTAATTGGCGCAAGCACAACTCTGGCTTTTTTAACGACTTCATTTGCGTCCTTGGCTCTTCCCATAATTAAGAAACCATTTTTCGTCTGATGTAATTGCAGCACTTTCTGTGAAGGATAAGCGCCATAAACTTCCAAAACTGCCTCTGGAAATTGCTTTTTGATTATTGGCCAAATCATTTCTTTTAGATGTTGAACGGTATTCCAATTGGGTTCATGGAGAAAATTTCCGATGAAAACAAAATTCTTACGTTCTTCAAATAAAGGTAATTTCAGAAGATCTAATTCAGACATTTCATAAACCAAAAACGGCAAATAATACAGTAAATCTGAATCGATTTTAAAAACTTCTTTTAAGATTTTCATTTCAAATTCCGAAATAATAAAAGACAAATCACATCTTAAAATACTCGCAATTTCGCGTTTTGCAACTTCTTCAGATAACAAATCAGTATATTCAAAAGTTCTGTTTTCTTTAAACGCTTTTTGTCGTGCTATTCTTAAAGAGTGTAAATCCTCAGTATCTAATATTCGAATTGCTTTTGGACATTTTTCGGCGACACGCCAGCCAAATTGCTCTTCGATCATGAAACGATCAAATAAAACAACATCTGGATTTAGTTCTAAAATGAAATCATCAAAACTGGAATTATTCAATTCAATTGACTTTTTCTCTATTCCAAATTCAGTCAAATCAACCATAAAATCACTATCCAAAGCCGGACTCGCAAACGTGATTTCAAATTTGTTTTGTTTGAAAATGGAAATTAATTGCATCATTCTTCCACCAGCCGCAGACGAATTTGGTTCGGGCCAGACAAAACCAATAATTAACAGTTTTTTTGCTTGATTCATTTTTGTTGTTTTCGCTATACAAAATAATGCTTTTTTACGCTCATTTGCACAATATTTCCTGATTTTTGGTCAGAAAAATGACTAATTTTGCATATTACAAATTTTTGATAAATTATGTTAGGATTAAAATTAGCTACAGACCCGCGTTGGGTAAATATTGTGGAGTCGAATATCGAAGAGATTTTAACAGATCACGCTTGGTGTGAGCAAAAAGCAGCTTCAAATGCAATAAGTTTAGTTACTTACAATTCTGAATTAGAAGAATTAGTAACAGAAATGCTTGTGATTGCAAGAGAAGAATTAGAGCATTTGCAAATGGTGCATGATATTATCAAAAAAAGAGGTTTGACATTGGGACGCGAAAGAAAAGATCATTATGTAAATGAGCTTTTTAAATTCATGAAGAAAGACGGAAGCCGTAAAGACGCACTTTGTGATCGTTTATTGTTCTCAGCAATGATCGAAGCCAGAAGTTGTGAGCGTTTTAAAGTACTTTCAGAAAATATAAAAGACGAAGAATTGGCAAAATTCTATCGTGATTTAATGATTTCTGAAGCAGGACATTATACTACTTTTTTAGGATTTGCAAGAAAATATACCGACAATATAGATATTGATAAACGCTGGAAAGAATGGATTGAATACGAAGGTTCTATTATTACCAATTACGGAAAAAGCGAAACCGTACACGGATAATATCCTTTTTTAATTCGATTTTCATTTTTACCTATAAAACCACAATTTGTTATGTCTGCAAACAAAACTAAGTCCATTTTATTAAAAACGGCTAAATATTTAGGAATCACTTTTGTTGTTATTATAGGATTACTATTCCTTACTCCTATTGTTTTTGCTGATAAAATTAAGGAGCAAATCAAGAAAACGGCAAATGAAAAACTTAGTGCAGAATTAAATTATTCTGATGTTTCTGTTTCGTTTTTTCAGCATTTTCCTTCTCTGACTTTAACTTTAAGTGATTTAAATCTTAACGGATCTGCTCCATATACAAATGAAAAATTCATCACTGCAAAAGAAGTTTCTTTTGGAATAAATGTAGCAAGTTTAGTTTTTAGCAAAGAGGTAAAAATCGACCAGATTTACTTGTCTAATTCCTTCATTAACGTAAAAGTAAATGAAAAAGGTGAAGCAAACTACAACATTTACAAATCATCTTCTCAAGCCGAAACTTCTAAAGATAGCTCTGAAACTGCTTTGAAACTGGAAAAAATCGAGATATTAAACAGCAAAATAATCTACGATGACAAATCTACTAAAGTTCATTTTGACGCTTTTGGATTTGATTATTTAGGAAAAGGAGATTTAAACCAAGCTGTTTTTGACTTGTATTCAAAAGCCAAAATTGAAAAATTAAATATTGTTTACGAAGGTGAACCTTATTTAATGAACAAAAAAGTTGACGCTGATTTGATTACCAAAGTAAACGTAAACTCATTATCTTTCTTTTTTGAACAAAATAACTTAAAAATCAATCAGCTTTTAGTAGATTTTAAAGGAAAATTCAACTTCCTGAAAGACGGTTATAATATGGATTTTGTCATAAAATCAGACAACAGTGATTTGCATGATGTTTTTACTGCTTTTCCACCAAAATATATTACCTGGCTTTCTAAAACCGAATTAAAAGGAAATACTAATTTACTTTTTACCTTAAAAGGAGATTATATTGCATCACAAAAAATAGCACCAGATCTTAATCTGGATGTAAAAATAGACAGCGGATTTGTCAATTATAACAAAAGTGCTTTTCCGGTTTCTAATCTTAATTTAGAAGTTAAAACAACGGTTCCTTCCTTAAATCCGGATCTCGCAATTGTTGATGCCAAAAATCTGTCTTTAAACATCAATAAAGATTATTTAAAATCGAAATTCTACGTAAAAGGAGTGAATACTCCGGATATTAATGCTGATTTTAAAGCTAATATTGATCTTGGAAAATTAATGCAGGCACTTGGGATTCCAAATGTTGTATTGAAAGGAAATTTAGCCGGAGATGTAAAAGCAAATGGAATATTTGATCCGAAAAAGAAAATCCTCCCAGTTACAAATGGAGTTATCAATTTGGAAAATGGCTATTTAAAAACTCCTTATTATCCAAATCCAATCACAAATATTACCATAAAATCTAAGATTGAGAATCAAAAAGGAACTTTTGCAGATCTAAAAGTTAGCCTGAAACCAACTCAATTTACCTTTGAAGGAAAACCTGTTTTTGTTGAAGCTGATCTTAGCAACTTCAACGATTTAACTTATGATATTAAGGCAAAAGGAGAATTAGACGTTAATAAAATCTATAAAGTTTTCTCTCAAAAAGGACTTGATCTTGATGGTTTCGTAAAAGCCGATTTAGTTTTGAAAGGCAAACAAAGTGACGCCGAAAAAGGAAATTATCGCAAACTTTACAACAAAGGAACTCTTGAACTTCGAAACATTGGTATAGCATCAGAATATCTTCCAAAGAAATTCGTGATTAAAGAAGGTATATTTAAAATCAATCAGGATAAAATGTCATTCAATAACTTTTTGGCTGCTTATGGCCAATCAGATTTCAAAATGAATGGTTACTTACAAAACGTTTTTAACTATATAACTACTAATACAGGAGTTTTAAGAGGTTCTTTTAAAGTTACATCACGATATATTAATGTTGATGAATTTATGTCAAGCACTCCGGCAAATACTTCTGTTACAGAAACAAAAACAGAAATTCAACCGCAGGCTCAACCTGTACAAAAAGGAGTTATTATTATCCCAGCCAATTTGAATTTGAATTTTACAGCAAATGCTCAAAAAGTAAATTTTGACAAATTAAATCTTCAAAATGCTGTTGGAAATCTAAGCATGAACAAAGGAAAATTGAGCATGCAAAACACTGGTTTTAATTTAATTGGTTGTGCTGTTTCTATGAATGCTAATTATCAGGCTGTAACGCCTAAAAAAGCAAATTTCGATTACGCCGTTAAAGCTTCTGATTTTGACATCAAGAGAGCCTATAATGAGATTGAGGTTTTTAGAAAAATGGCAAGCGCTGCCGAAAAAGCACAAGGAATTGTTTCTGTAGATTATCAATTAAAAGGTCGTTTAAACGCAAATATGGATCCCGTTTATCCATCACTTGTTGGCGGCGGAACTCTTTCTGTGAAAGACGTAAAAGTAAGAGGACTAAAAATGTTTAGTGCGGTAAGTAAAGAAACCAATACCGAATCTATAAAAAATCCTGATGTATCAAAAGTTGACATAAAAACTACAATCAAGAACAATATAATTACCGTAGAACGCTTTAAATTTAAATTTGCAGGCTTTAGACCAAGAATCGAAGGAACAACAAGTTTAGACGGAAAACTGAACTTAAAAATGCGTTTAGGCTTACCTCCTCTTGGAATATTCGGAATTCCTTTAACTGTTACAGGAACTCAAAATAGTCCAAAAGTAAAAGTCGGAAGAAAAACTAATGATTTAGAAGAGACAAAAGATACTGAGGAATAAAAGAAAAGCCTGTTCATAACGAACAGGCTTTTTTATTTTAAGTCACAACACAAATCACTTGTTAAACAAACAAAGTTCCAGAAACATACAAAATACCTTTTGCTAATAACCACAATAAAGCTGCCATTCCTAAAAATCCCCAAGTCCAGGTATTACTTCTTTTCCAACTGAAGAAAAACGTCGGGATTTCCCAGTATTTAATCACGATAAAAATACTTACTCCAATTAGTGAAGCCCAGATCATTTCAGCCGAACGAATCTGAAAACTATAAAACAAAACTGCCACAAAAAAGAGAGTTGCTACGAATGACAAATAATAGTAATTCTTATAATTCCGTTTATAATTATCCTTAAGCGACAACAGCAAAAATGATATAATTAGTAAGCTCGTCAAAGCTGTTATTACATAAGAGAAAATCACATTCTGCTGCCAAATAAGAAAACCATCAATGATTAACGCCAAAACAACACAGGCTGCGAGCGAATAAACACTTCTTTCGATAAAAGCATCTTTCTCTTTATATGGTATAAGAATTGGATACATATATTTCTCTAAAATTCTCCAAAAAGGCAAAGCACAAATTGCCGCCATTGCAGCTACAACAATTTCATAATTATACAGAGTATCTCCCGGAATTTTATACAAAAGATAAAACAGAGCCAAAGTAACAATAATAGCAGGCAGACAAATTGTTTTTACAGTCTCCCATTTATCATTTCCCCAGAAATTATTCTTTATTTCAAAAATATATTTCTGCACTAAATACTTGCGTGTAAAAATCGCTGTCGATTGACTCCATAACAAAAACAAACCAGTATGAATCACTATAGTACGCAATGTCATTTCCTCTATAAAACATCCCCAAACAACACATGCAATACCTATTAATAATAGCTCATACGTTAATAAAATTGCAGAAAACAAAAGCCTGAATAAAGGAGCAAACTGTTTTATGAGGATATTTATCAATGAATTCCAATAATTACGTAACAAACCTATTATGGAACAAATTGCAATAAATGCAGCGAGATACAACATCCAATTGGTAAGAGATTGCGTTTGCATCCATAATTGAACAGCAGAATTTTTTACCGGAACATAGACTATATGAGAATTAGCATAAATTTCATTGGCTAATTGATTTCTTACTGTATCATTAATTGCAGTAAACTGATTTTTATGTTTTAGCCAATATACATTTGCATCAGAACCGCTTCTTTGCAAGATGGCAAATTCGTATAAAATCTTTTTCTGAGAATCACTTAAGGATGCCGTTTGTTCTGTAGAATGAATTTCTTTTGCAAACAGATTTGTACAGAAAAGAAATAAAAGGAAAACTATTTTTTTCAAAATTTGAGTAGATTAATCCATCCAAAAATACAAATAATACAGTGGAAAAAATTAAAATTCCAAATTCCAATAACAAAAACGCTTATGTGTATTTCAAAAAAGAAAACCGATTTATCCTTTCGGTTAAAATAACAAAAACAAGATACCAACCCTAAATGTTGTGACGAAATATAAAAACCAAACTAAGTACTTATTTTTTACCGCAAAAAGCGCAAAGATTTTTACCTAAGAATACTTCTAAAAAGTACAAAGTTCGCAAAGCTTTGTAATCACTTAGCTTTGCGAACTTTGCCCCTTTTACAAAAGAGAAAAGCAAAAAAACTTAGCGTTCTTTGCGGTAAATTTTTTTTCTCTCTCCATAGGTTTTTGAATTAGTCCAAAACAAACACAACTACACCTACTTTAAACACATAACAAAAGACAGCAAACTTAAATTTTCTTATATAACTTATATGGTTAAACCATAAAAACAAAAAACCCGCTCTTTTCAGAACGGGTTTTGTAATAAGTAGTCTAATGATTATGCTTCGAATGGAAGGATAGATACATAAGATTTGTTATCTTTTTTCTTTTGGAACTTAACAACTCCAGCTACTCTTGCGTGTAGTGTGTGATCTTTACTGATGTAAACGTTTTCACCTGGATTATGTTTTGAACCTCTTTGTCTAACGATGATGTTCCCAGCAATAGCAGCTTGTCCACCAAAAATCTTAACGCCTAAACGTTTTGATTCTGATTCTCTACCATTCTTCGAACTACCGACACCTTTCTTGTGAGCCATGACGTATGAGTTTAAATATTGTTATTATTCTTTAGTAGCTTCTTTTTTTGCTTTTGGAGCTGCTGCTTTTTTTACTTTAGGAGCTTCTACTTCTTCAGTAGCTACTTCTTCTGCCACAACTGCTTTTTTAGCTGCTGCTTTTTTAGTTCCTCCTGCTGCAGTAATACCTTCAATTACAATTTGAGTAAGATATTGTCTGTGACCATTTCTCTTTTTGTATCCTTTTCTTCTTTTCTTTTTGAAAACGATAACTTTATCTCCTTTTAAGTGTTGTAACACTTTAGCTTCTACTGAAGCACCTTCTATAGCTGGGGCGCCTAAAGTTACATTTCCATTATCGTCTAATAAAAGAACTTTGTCAAAAGAAATTTTTGAACCTTCTTCATTAGCCAAACGGTTAACATAAACCTTTAAGTCTTTGCTTACTTTGAATTGTTGCCCTGCTATCTCTACGATTGCATACATACCAAATTGATTTATTGATTTTTAAGGTTGCAAATATACAATTAATAATTTACTGTGCAATCTCTTATTCTAAAAATATTTTTTTCTCTTTAATCTCTGTTTTTCAAGGCATTTCAGGCATTAAAAAAAGTCAATCTGATGTAAAATACTGTTAAAGTACCATCAAAATAGTACAGAATCTCCAAATGATAATAAAAAAAGTTATTTTTGATGTAACGATAACCAACTCTTTGCTACCTACATATTAGGTAATATAAATTATTAATCTTTATGAAAAATTCAATAATGATGTTAAGTGCAGCACTTATGCTCGGCGGAGTAGCTCATGCTCAAAAGGTAGCTTTTGAAGAATACAATTTAGATAACGGTATGCATGTTATTTTGCATAACGATCCATCGGCTCCAGTTGTGATAACCTCAGTAATGTATCACGTAGGTTCAAAAGATGAGCGTCCTGATCGTACAGGCTTTGCGCATTTCTTTGAGCATTTATTATTTGAAGGAACAGAAAATATAAAACGTGGTGAATGGATGAAAATCGTTACTGCCAACGGAGGTGTAAATAATGCCAACACAACAGACGACAGAACATATTATTATGAAGTTTTTCCATCAAACAGTTTAGAACTTGGTTTATGGATGGAATCTGAGCGATTAATGCATCCTGTAATTAATAAAATTGGAGTTGAGACTCAAAATGAAGTTGTCAAAGAAGAAAAAAGAATGCGTTACGACAATCAGCCTTACGGGAATATCCTTCCTGAGGTGAAAAAGAACATGTTCAAAAATCACCCGTATCGATGGACAACTATCGGTTCTATGAAAGATCTTGATGCAGCAACTCTGGAAGAATTTAAAGCTTTCAATAAAAAGTTTTATACTCCAAATAATGCTGTTTTAGTAGTTGCAGGAGATTTCGACAAAACCAAAACTAAAGAATGGATTCAGAAATATTTTGCTACAATCCCAAGAGGTGAAGATGTCAAAAAACAAACTTTTGTTGAAGAACCAATTAATCAAACTATAAAAGCAACTTACGAAGATCCGAATATTCAGATTCCAATGATTGTTGCTTCTTATAGAACGCCTTCAATGAAAACGAGAGATGCAAGAGTTCTTGATTTAATCTCTTCTTATTTAAGTGATGGAAAAAGTTCTAAATTGTACAAAAAAATAGTTGACGACAAAAAAATGGCGCTTCAAATTGGTGCTGTTGGATTTAGTCAGGAAGATTACGGAATGTACATTTTGTATGGTTTGCCAATGGCTCCAAACACTACAGCAGACATTTTGAAAGAAATGGACGAAGAAATCGTAAAAATCCAAACCGATTTGATTTCTGAAAAAGATTACCAAAAATTACAAAACAAATTCGATAATAATTTTGTGAATGCAAATGCAAGCGTTGAAGGAATTGCTGAAAACCTGGCTTCTTATTATTTACTTTATGGAGATGTAAATCTTATTAATACTGAGATTGATCTTTACCACTCTATTACAAGAGAAGAAATTAGAGAAGTAGCCAAAAAGTATTTAAATCCTAACCAACGTTTAATTTTAGATTACATTCCATCAACTAAAGCTCAAAACTAAGTCTATCGAATCATGAAAAAAATACATACATTTTTAATCCTTTTATTCCTGACTGGAATTATGCAAGCACAAGATCGACCACAACCAAAACCTGGAAATTCACCCGTAGTCAACATCAAAAAACCGCAAACTTTTGTTTTGGCAAACGGCATGAAAGTTTTGGTAGTTGAAAATCATAAATTACCTCGTGTAAGCTTCAATCTTACTTTAGACAACGCTCCTTTTACAGAAGGAAACAAAAAAGGTGTTGATGAATTAACAAGTAGTCTAATTGGTAACGGAACTAAAAAAACCACGAAAGAAGCTTTCAACGAAGAGATCGACTTTTATGGCGCAAGCATCAATTTCACCTCTTCTGGTGCTTATGCAAGTTCACTTTCTAAATATTCAGGACGTGTTTTAGAGCTTTTAGCCGAAGGTGCTTTACAGCCAAATTTTACTCAAACAGAATTTGACAAAGAAAAAGCAAAACTACTTGAAGGGCTTAAAGCCGATGAAAAAAGCGTTCCTGCAATTGCAAATCGTGTTGTTGATGTTCTTGCCTTTGGAAAAAATAATCCATCAGGAGAATATATTTCTGAAGAAACTGTAAAAAATGTTACTCTTACAGATGTTCAGACAAATTATGCAACATATTTTGTACCTGAAAACGCTTATTTAGTTGTTATTGGAGATATTAAATTCAAAGAAACAAAAGCTGCAGTAGAAAAACTTTTTGGAGGTTGGAAAAAACAATCTGCTCCAAAAAACACTTATCCAAATCCGGAGAACGTATCTAAACTTCAAATTGATTTTGTAGATGTTCCAAATGCGGTTCAATCTGAAATTTCATTGGTTAATACTGTGAATTTAAAAATGAGCGATCCTGATTTTTTCCCTGCCGTAATTGCAAATCAAATTTTAGGAGGAGATTTCAATAGTTATTTAAATATGAATTTACGCGAACAACACGCCTGGACATACGGCGCAAGTTCAAGCATTGGAACTGGAAAATATACGACTAAATTCAAAGCTTCATCTGCTGTTAGAAATACTGTTACTGATAGTGCTGTTGTTCAATTTATAAAAGAAATCAAAAGAATCAGAACTGAAAAAGTTTCTGAAGATGTTCTAAAAAATGTAAAAGCCGGATACATTGGCCGATTTGTAATGCAGGTCGAAAAACCACAAACTGTTGCTCGTTACGCTTTAAACATTGAAACAGAAAAACTTCCTGCTGATTTCTACGAAAAGTACATTCAAACTATAAACAATGTTACTGCTGATGATATTCTTCGTGTAGCCAACAAATATTTCTTATTAGATAATATGAGAATTGTGATTGTTGGAAAAGGTTCTGATGTTATTGCTGGTTTAGAAAAAACTCAAGTTCCGATTTTCTACTTTGACAGATTCGGAAATTCGGTTGAAAAACCCGCTACTACAAAAGAAGTTCCTGCTGGAGTTACCGCAAAAACTGTTTTTGAAAATTACCTAAAAGCAATTGGTGGAGAAAAAGCAGTTTCGACTGTAAAAACACTAGCAATGAACGGTTCAACAACGATTCCACAAGCTCCAACTCCTTTGTCTTTTACGTCTAAATTAGATTCTAAAGGAAAAATGATGGTTTCTCTCGCTATGGGAACAATGAATTTAATGAAGCAAGTTGTTAACGAAAAAGGCGCTTATATTGAACAACAAGGACAACGCAAAAACCTTGAAGGTGCTGATCTTGCCGAAATGAAAGCAAGCGCTGCTCCATTTGAGGAATTACAACTTGTAAAAAGAACAGACTTAAAAGTAGACAGAATCGAGCCTGTAAATGGTAACGACGCTTATGCTATAAAAGAAGGCAAAACGACTTATTTCTACGATGTAAAATCAGGATTAAAAGTAGCCGAATCTAAAGTTCGTGAACAAGCCGGAAAATCAACTACACAAATAACAAACTTCAATGATTATAAAGAAGTAAAAGGCATAAAAGTTCCTTTTAATATCGTTCAAAATGTAGGTTTTGAATTAGATATTAAAATGTCTGATATTAAGATCAACGAAGGAGTTTCTGAAGCAGATTTTTTGTAGAACAGGTTCTGAGGTACTGAGATTCTAAGTTACTAAGACTTTTAGAAGCTTTGTCAAAGTTTTCAACTTTGACAAAGCTTTTTTTATACTCACTTTTGTCATTTCGACAGAGGAGAAATCACACGTGTAACTCGACAAAGATTGGCGATTTTGCATGCGGAATTTCTATTGTGATTTACTTCGTCTGTTCGCTATCGCTCGAGTCTCCTCTGTCGAAATGACAAGATTGGGTTTACATTGGAAATGATGGATTGAAATCCATCTCTACAATATATTTTGTTCCTGCGGAACTGCTAAAAATCCATGGCTTACTTTGCGTGCTTCTAACATAAACAATAAAGGCTATCAATTACGACAGCCTTTATTGTTTAATCATTCAACATTTAAATAAGGATTTAGAATTTCGGCTAATTCATTTAACCAATAAAAGCCGTTTTCGAGGTTTCTTTTATCAATTTCCAGCGTTTCACATTCTCGCATTAAACTCAAAACAAGCAAATAATTTACTTGCCGGATTGTCTTTGCCATAAACTTAGCATCGACAGAATTGTTGAAAAAATCTGTCAATCTCAATTCTGCTTCTTTTGAAAGGGTGTTTGTACTCATAATTCTTAACTTTAGGGAAAATAAAACCCGCATAGCTAAGGTGTCCTACGCTGTTAAGAAAGCGTTACGGTTGTTTCCAATACCGCCACCATACCACACGGGTAAATCTTTTTTCTGAATTCATAATCTTAACTTTTAGGATTACGAAGATACCTAAAAAAGAATGAAAATGACTACAAAAGTATTTTATTATACAAATAGATTAACAATTCTATTTAGCACAAATTCTTGACAATGTTTATTTTGTTGAATAACCGAGAAACAACAAACTTAACGAAAATATCTGTATGAAAATGATTGCCCTAGCCCCGATAGAAGTGGAAATCCTTTTGTGGCGGGGGTCGCCACAAAAGATTGAAACGGATAGCGGGATTAGCTCCTAAAAAATATTAAAATCCTAAATGATATTTCACAAAAACCATTTCACATCTCACAACAAAAAACTACTTTTTAGCCGACAAATAAACTCCAATCAAAATAATAAACGCTCCAAAAAACTGAATTGGCGTGAGCATTTCGTTATCTAATAATCCCCAGAAAAATGCTACTATCGGAATTAAATATGTTACCGATGTTGCAAAAACCGGCGATGACATTTGTATTAATTTAAAGAACAAAACATTGGCAATTCCGGTTCCTAAAACGCCTAAAATCATTACGAATAAAATAGAATGTTGTGTTGCTTCAAAACTTATTCTTTGCGTAATATCGGTTGTACTTAAGATAATTAAAGCTGGTAAAAGCAAAACAGCAAAATTTCCTGTTGTAATACTTAGGGAATTTAAATCGGATAAATATTTCTTGATCAAATTGACATTTATCGCATAACAAAGCGTTGCAATTACAACCAGAATAACATAATAATAATTTTGTCCGGGATGTGATGAAGCTCCGCTTAAAACCAACAATAAACACCCAATTAATCCGACGAAAACTCCCAGAACCTGACGCTTTTGAAATTGGATTCCAAAAACAATAATTCCCAGAACTAAAGTATTTAAAGGCGTAAGCGAATTTAAAATAGCTACGATTGAACTATCAACTTCGGTTTCTGCAATAGCAAAAAGATATGCGGGAGTAAAAGTTCCAAAAAGAGATGTTATCGCAACAAACTTCCATTGGCGTCGCGAAATTTTCTTCAAACTTTTAAAACCTACAATCAACAAAAATAGTGCTGCAAAAATAATTCGGAATGAACCAACCTGTACTGCAGTTAAGCCTACTAATCCTCTTTTGATTAAAATAAAAGAACTTCCCCAGATTAGCGAAAGAACCAATAAATAAGCCCATTTTAATTGCTTTGCATCCATAAATACTATTTTGATGCAAATTTGTATTATTTTCATGAATTAACCTCTTGATTTTGCTAATTTTGCAATAACAATTTTTGATAACTAAAATTATATAAAATGAAATTCACAAAAATCGTAGCGTCATTAGCAATTGCAGGTTTAATATTTGTAAGCTGCAAAAAAGAAGAAGATAAAAATCTAGCCAATATAAAACCGATTGAAGCAGCTGCAAAAGAACACAAAGCAATCGCTGCGGAAAATGTACAAACTGCAAGTTTCGAAATCGAAGGAATGACTTGTGCAATGGGATGTGCAAAAACAATCGAAAAAGAATTATCGAATCTTGACGGAGTAGAAAAAGCAACTGTTGATTTTGATAAAAAAACTGCAACTGTAGTCTTTGACAAAACGGTTTTAAATCAAGATAATCTAACCAAAACAGTTCAGGCAACTGGTGACGGAAAAACTTATAAAGTTTCGAATATTAAATCGTAATCAAATGATTATTCATCCCTAAAAGGATTGAAAATAAAATTCTAAACAGTAGTAATTTCCGGATTACTACTGTTTTTTTGTGAATGATTTTCAAAATTATATTTTAGATCATAATTCCCTTCGAATATTACAACCATCAATATACAGTCATAAAATAATGGATCTTAAATTTAGTCATATAGATATTTTAGTTAACGACCTGCAAGTTGCCTGCGACTATTATACAAAAATCTTTAAAGCCGAGATTTCAAAAACTTTCACTTGGGAACGAGACGAATTGCATGTTACATATGCTGTTGTAAAAATGGGTCAGGAACGTTTTATGCTTGTTCAGCCTTTCTCCGGAAACCTAAAAGATTTATTAGATACAAAAGGCGAAGGAACAATTTATCGCCATTGTTATTCAACTCAGGATATCGAAGCTACTTTTGACGAATTAATCACTTCTGGCGTTCAACCGGAAGATGAGAACGGAAATGCCATATCAAAAGAAGATCTTAACTCGCCAAGTGGCGTTAGAATTATCTGGCTTCCAAAACGTTTTGGAGAATTTTCGATTGAAATACTTGAAGATGCAGGACTTCAGGAATTTATAAACGAGGCTTTTTCAGCTTCCTAAACTCTAAATATGGTATAATACAAAAACCTGTGGAACGATAAAAATTAAGGATGAATTTAACCGCAAAGGGCACAAAAAAAAATTTATACATATCGGGTTTTATAAAAACACAAAGTTCGCAAAGCTTTGTGTTGATCTAGCTTTGCGAACTTTGTGTTTTCTATTGCGAAAAGTAAAATTAAATCTTTGCTAACTTTGCGTTTAAAATGATTATTCAATACAAAATATTTTATGTTTCCCCACAGGTATTTGTAGTGATCCATAAATATTAGAATTTAATCCCATTTATTGAACATAAAAAAAGGCGCTCAAATTGAACGCCTTTTTTCATGTTTTGATTTTTTATTTCCACTTCAAAGTTTCCATAAGCCTTTGCATATCATTTTTGATATAACTTGCCGCTGGCATAACAGAATCAAAATTAGGTTTGGCATAAAAATAAACCGATCCTGTTATAAAATGTTTTGTGCTGTCTGTAACATAAAATTGCGAGTTTGTAGCCGCGTTTCCATCTACTTGATAAAACATTCCGTAAACCTTTTTTTGTGGGTTTAAATACGGCTGTTCTAATATATCATCGGCTTTAATAACGTGCTCATACGTTAATTTCTGAGCGTCTTTTAGCAATTTATTAATATCGCCATTTACTGGCTTATATGTCAAATAAATAGTCGCTTTCATTTTTGGATAAGTAATTGCAAATCCACAATCTTTTTCTCCTTTAATAACCGCACTTTCGTTCATTTCGAAACTAAACGGGCAATTGTTCGCAAAATTCACATACTTTGCTTCGGGATAATCTAAGCGCAAGAAACTTGACGGTTTTGGCACCACATCATCTTTACAACTCAAAACGGTTAATGTTAGTAAAATTGTCGCTACCGAAAATAATCTTTTAAGCATTTTAATCTATTGTTACTTTTATTTGTTTTATACGCTTTTTATCAACTGTCTCTATTGTAAAAACACAGTTTTCGAAAGCTACTTTTTGATCTTTTTTAGGGAAATTACCCAAAATTTCCAGAATAAAACCTGCTAAAGTTTCTGCTTCTCCTTTATGAGATTCAAAAATATCTTCATTAACATCAACTATTCTATAGAAATCTTTCATGTTGATTTTCCCTTCAAAAAGAAAATTCTTTTCATCGATCTTGGAAAAATTCAAATTTTCATCATCAAATTCATCGCTTATATCTCCAACAATTTCCTCGATTACATCTTCTAAAGAAACCAAACCTGATGTTCCTCCATATTCATCAACCACAATTGCCAAGTGACTTTTAAGACTTTGAAAATCCTTTAATAAGTTATCTAATTTTTTATTCTCAGGAACAAAAAATGCTTCTCTCATTAAAGCTGTCCAGTCAAATTCTTCTTTATCAATATGAGGCAATAAATCTTTTACGAACAAAACGCCTTCTATCTGATCAATATTATCGCGATAAACAGGAATTCTCGAAAACCCTTTTTCGATTATCTTAGGATAAATTGATTTAAATGTTTCTGATATTTCTAATGCAAAAATATCAATTCTTGGACTCATTACTTGTTTTGTGTCGGTATTTCCAAAAGAAACAATTCCTTCTAATATTTTTTGTTCTTCGCTCGATGTTCCTTCAGAATCTGTAAGTTCTAAGGCTTGCGAAAGCTGATTTATCGAAAAACTATTCTTTTGTTTCCCCAATTTATTCTGCAAATACAATGTAATGCTTCGCATTGGCAAACTTATTGGCGATAATACTTTATCTAAAACAGCGATTGGATAAGCAACGCGTTTTGCAAACTTTATATTGTTTCGGCTTGCGTAAACTTTAGGCAAAACTTCTGCAAATAATAAAATCAGAAAAGTAACGAGAATTACTTCTAAAATAAATTTCAAAACCGGCGAATCAATTTGGTCAAAGATATTTTGTCCGATAAAGGAGAACAAAATAACAACTCCAATATTGAGAAAATTATTAGCAACCAATAATGTTGCAAGTAATTTTTTGGGTTTATCTAAAAGATTTGAGATAATTTTTCCTTTCGGAAGATTCTCATTTAAGGCATCATCAATGTCTTTTTGAGAAAGTGAAAAAAGTGCTACTTCGGCACCTGAAACGATTGCTGACAAAAACAGCAAAATAAATATTCCGACAAAACCAATTATTAAATTGATGTCTAGAGTTGTAGATAAGAGTAAACTGGGCTCTGGGTCCAAATTAAAAAAGATTAGTTAAACAATCAAAAAGGCAAGTCATTAATAGGCAAGCCTTCGTTAGCCGCGTCAAAGTTAGTACTTTTTGGCGATTCTGAATCGTGATTTGGTTTATGATTTCCAGTTTCTTTTTTGGTAGTCAAGAAAGTAAACTCGGTAACCTGAATTTCTGTGGTATATTTGGTTGTACCATCTTCAGCTTGCCATTGACGCGATTTTATACGTCCTTCAATATATATTTTATCTCCTTTAGACAAATATTTTTCACAAATTTCAGCAGCTTTATTGCGCACAACTAAATTATGCCATTCTGTTGAAGTTATTTTTTCGTTAGTCGTTTTATTAATATAAACTTCATTTGTGGCCAACTGAAAACGCCCAATGCAATTTCCGCCATCAAAATAATGCATTTTTACATCGTCTCCTAAATGGCCTATTAGCATTACTTTATTTAATGTTCCGTTCATGGTTTTGTAGTAGTATTTCCCTCAAAGATACATTTTTTTAGCAATTTATTTCCTGCTTTTCAATAAAATTATAAATCACAATTGGAAAAGGAAAATTTTTCAAATCAGTGGTATTCAATCCATTAACAATTATTTCGTTAATTTTAACTTTCCAGAACTGAATATGAAGATGTTGATGCGAAAGTTTATGAATTACAGTCGTTTCATTACACTCTTCTATACTTAATATAGTATAGGAAGGAAAAATATCATTTTTGACTGCTTTTGAAACAAAATCAAAACCTACAATTTCAGCAGTTTCCAAAAGAGGAAACTCATATAAATTATGCCAGATTCCTTTTGATGTTCTTTTCTGAATTAATGTATTCCCTAAAACATCTTCCAGAATCAAATAATTAAAGAAACGATTTGTCACTTTAATCTTTTTTGATTTCACAGGCAAAACCGAAACTTTCTTTTTTTGTAAAGCCGCACAACTATGATTAAAAACACAAACAGAACAATCCGGACTTTTGGGCACACATTGCAAAGCGCCAAACTCCATTATTGCCTGATTAAAAATTGCAGGATTGTCTTTTGGCATTAATTCAGAAGCGAGTTCTGTAAATTCTTTTTTTGTTGCAGGCGCTGCAATATCAGATTCTATATCAAAATAACGAGAAAGCACTCGAAATACATTTCCATCGACAACAGGAACCGCTTCATTATAAGAAAAAGAAGCAATTGCTGCGGCTGTATATTCACCAACACCTTTTAGTTTTAATAATTCTTTATAGGTATCAGGAAAAACTCCATTAAGCTCATTTGAGACAAATTGAGACGTTTTATGCAAATTTCTGGCTCGAGAATAGTACCCTAATCCCTGCCAAAGTTTCAAAACTTGCTCTTCTGAGGAATTTGCCAAATCAAAAACGGTAGGAAATTCCTCCGTAAAAGCAAAAAAATATGGCATTCCTTGCGCAACTCTAGTCTGTTGCAACATAATTTCTGAGAGCCAAATATGGTACGGATTGGTCGTTTTTCGCCATGGCAAATCACGTTTGTTTTGTAAATACCATTTTATCAATATGTTAGAAAAATTCATTGCAAAATACTTAGAATACAAAAGTAAATGTTTATGTAATTAAAATTTAACGAATTAGCTTGATTAATTATTTTTTTAATTCCTATATTTGCAAACTCAAAAAAATAGTACACCATTTATAAAATAAAATAGGAAAGAAAATGACGAAAGCAGATATCGTAGCGAAAATTTCAGAGAAACTAGGTCTTGAAAAAGGAGATGTTCAAGCAACAGTAGAAACTTTTATGGAAGAAGTTAAAACTTCATTAGAAACTGGAGACAATGTTTACCTAAGAGGATTTGGTAGTTTTATTGTAAAAACCAGAGCTGAAAAAACAGGTAGAAACATTTCTAAAAACACCACTATCAAAATTCCAGCACACAACATTCCTGCTTTTAAACCTGCAAAAGTTTTTGTAGAGGGAGTAAAAACGAATAACGAAGCAAAATAATACTATTAATTAATCATAAAATCGACACGATATGCCAAGTGGTAAAAAAAGAAAGAGACATAAGGTAGCTACTCACAAACGTAAAAAAAGAGCGAGAGCTAACCGTCACAAAAAGAAAAAGTAGTTTTAAACTACTTTTTTCTTTTTAAACGTTCATTGAAATTGGAATCTAGTCTCAGTAAACAGTCACAGTCTGCAGCTTAAAACTGCTAACTGATACTGAAAACTGGTTACAAAAATTCCCCCGGGTTCAATACCTGTTAAAAATATTGTTTAATCCATCTGTAGATAAGATTTTAGATTTTAGACTTAAGATTTTAGATTTTTTTTGAATCTATACTCTTCTCTCTTTTTCTATTTTCTGAAAAAACAGATAAAAATTTACAGTGTGAATAAAGAATTAATCATTAGATCTAGTTCTGAAGCAGTAGATTTTGCCTTATTAAAAGATGGAAAACTAATTGAATTACACAAAGAAGAAGAAAAAAGCAACTTTCAGGTTGGTGATATTTTTATTGCCAAAATTAGAAAACCAGTTGCCGGACTTAACGCTGCTTTTGTGAATGTAGGCTTCGAAAAAGATGCCTTTTTACATTATCACGATTTAGGTCCAAATTTAGCTTCCCAACTGAAATTCATAAAACTTGTAAGCGCAGGTAAATTAAAAGATTTCTCCCTAAAAACCTTTCAGTTTGAAAAAGAGATTGACAAAGATGGCATCATTACTGATATTTTAAGTGCCAATCAATCTGTCTTAGTTCAAGTAGTTAAAGAACCTATATCGACCAAAGGTCCAAGAATAAGCGCTGAGCTTTCATTGGCAGGAAGATTTATTGTTCTCGTTCCGTTTTCTGACCGTGTTTCTATTTCTCAAAAAATAGAAGACAAAAAAGAAAAGGATCGTCTAAAAAAACTTGTTCTATCGATCAAACCTAAAGGATTTGGTGTTATTGTTCGTACAGTAGCCGAAGGCAAAAACGTAGCCGAATTAGAAAAAGATTTGCAGAACCTGCTTGGCAGATGGACTGCAATGTGTAAAAAATTACCAACTGCTCATCATCCCTCAAAAGTATTAGGAGAACTCAACAGAGCTTCTTCGATATTGAGAGACGTATTCAACGATACCTTTAGTGGTATCCAGATAGATGACGAAGAGTTGTACCATCAAACGAAGGAATATCTGCAAGAAATTGCACCTTCAAAACAATCGATTGTTAAGTTTTATCAATCAAATGACACTCCAATTTTCGAGAAATACAATATAGAGAGACAAATCAAAACTTCATTTGGACGAACAGTCTCCATGAGTAAAGGCGCATATCTTATCATCGAACATACTGAAGCTCTTCACGTTATAGACGTAAACAGCGGAAACCGTTCAAATAAGGCGACTAATCAGGAAGATACCGCCATGGAAGTAAATATGATCGCTGCCGCTGAAATTGCCAGACAACTTCGTTTGCGTGATATGGGCGGAATAATCGTAGTTGATTTTATCGATATGTCTAATCCTGAAAACAGGAAAGTCTTGTTCGACTTCTTGCGAGAAGAAATGAGCGACGATAAAGCAAAGCATAAAATCTTACCGCCTAGTAAATTTGGTTTAGTTCAAATTACCAGACAACGCGTAAGACCAGAAGTTAATATTAAAACTAGAGAAGAAGATCCAAACAATGAACATGGCGAAATTGAAGCGCCAATTTTAATCATTGATAAAATCGCATCTGATTTAGACAGAATTTTAAAAACCCACAAAGGCGTTGTACTTAACGTACATCCATTTGTGGCTGCATACCTCAGTAAAGGTTTTCCATCATTACGTTCAAAATGGTTTTTTGAACATAAGAAATGGGTGAAAATCATACCTCGTGACGCTTACACGTACTTAGAATACCATTTCTATGATAAAAAAGGAAATGTTATTTCAGAATAAAAATCAAAACCGCCTCTCGAAAGATTGGCGGTTTTTTTATGCCTTTTTATTTTTTTTCGCCACGAATTGCACGAATGAACACGAATTAATTTGTGCTAATTTGTGTAATTCGTGGCAAAATATTTTTTATTTGAAGCAATTTCCAGCTATCCACTTGTATCTTTTCCTGGCTAAAGAAGCCAGAAAAAGGATACCGCTCCTATCTGGGCTAGGCATTCGTTTTCATAAGAAGTTTTTTATCATTTCGACTGAAGAGAGAAATCACAATCGATGATCGCCAAAGATTGTCAACATTCTTTACAGAATTTCTTGTGTGATTTCTCTCTTCGGTCGAAATGACAAAATATCGGGACATCTTTGTCAAAGTTTTAAGCTTTGACAAAGATTACCTCAATAAGAACCCGTTTTGGAATTTAGAATTTTAAAAAAATTGGAATTTCATTTTCACTCCCTTACAATCTCAATTCTTCTCCTTATTTCATTCCCAGAAGCATCTACAACCGTTATATAATGTATTCCTGAAGTTGATGTAATTGGCAATTCATGAAACGTTTTTGTAGTTGCTTTATAAACATCATCAACATACCAAAATAATTCTTTATCTCTTTCAGAATAAGCCACTTTTAGAATTACAGGCTGAACTTCGCTGTTAAAATTCTTCGTTAAATAGATTTTACTATTCGTTTTCGGATAAATAAAATCCATATTTACTGACTGCGTTCCTTGACAATCTTCTTTAAAAGGTGGCAAAGGTAAATATTCAATATGCTGACTTTTATAATACCAAGCCATTACCGGAGGCAAAATAAACCAATTTTTAGTCACAATATTATCAATACTTTCGCAACTGCTATTGACCTGAAACTTTTCTGTTTTATCTAAATGTACCGTTTTATGATAGGGACAAACCACAGTTGATTTCCCTTTTTTAGGAACCCATTGTTTGATTTTTGGACAGCCATCTTTAGCCAAATAACCGCTTAAACGGCAAACCTCAACTTCATCCAGATCTTTATATGGGGTTTGAAACCATTTTTGTCTCGGTAATAAATTAAAAACATCAAATAAAATTGGCGCAGCGCTTGTTACTCCAGTTAAAGTTGGCCTTCCTTCTCCAGTCGCATTTCCAACCCAAATTCCGACCACATATTTAGAATTTGTACCAATTGCCCATGCATCTCTATTCCCGAAACTGGTTCCGGTTTTCCAGGCAATTTTTAATGAGCTATCATAAAACTTCCAAGCCTCATCTCCTTCTGGTCGGTTTACTTCTTCCATTGCATTATAAGTTAACCAAATCGATCCTGCGCCTAATGTGTTCTTCTGATCTGTTTCTGAACCAAAATCAGGCTCAAAATCATTTCTAAAATTTAGTTCTGTGAATTCTTTTGTTCTGTATTTTTCCTGATTTTTAGTATAATAATTAACCGTTGAAGATAAATTAGCATACGTTCGGCATAAATCCCATAAATTACTTTCGGCTCCACCCAAAATAAGCGATAATCCGTAATGATCGGGTGTTTTATTAATGTCTCTTAATTTGAATTTTTGTAATTCTTCATAGAATTTATTTACTCCAAAATCCTGCAACATCAAAACTGCCGGAATATTCAAAGATCTCGATAATGCACGATGAGCCGGAACCGCACCATCAAATGTTAGATTAAAATTTTGCGGTGTATAACCTGCAATTTGCGTTGGAATATCTGCTACTAAAGTATTCGGCAATAATTCGCCATCATCAAGCATTGCGGCATACAAAAGAGGTTTTAAAATACTTCCGGTACTTCTTGGCGCGTCAATAATATCAACATCTTTCTGATGGTCTTTATCGGTTGGAGAATTTCCAACATAGCTCATCACATTTCGATTTGAAACATCAATCACCAGAATCGCCAAATTATTAACTTCATTCTGTTTATATTGATTGTAATAATATCTCGCAATTTGATTTACCCTGTTTTGCAAAGCATAATCTACAGTTGTTTTTACTCGCGTTCCTTCGTCTTCTTTAGCTACACGTTGCAATAAATGAGGCGCAATTTGAGGTAAATCATAAGGTTTTTGAGGCAATGGTTCTTCGACTGAAAGTTCGTAAGTCTGTTTGTCTATTATCCCTTCCTTATGAAGTTTCAACAAAAGTCTATTACGTTTATTCAATAACTTAATTTGATTTTTTCCGGGATAAATCAAACTAGGCGCATTTGGTAAAACTGCTAAAGTCGCATTTTCTGCCCACGACAATTGATTTGATTGTACGCCGAAATATCGCCACGAAGCCATTTCCAAACCAACTACATTTCCACCAAATGGGGCGTGAGCTGCATACAATTCTAAAATTTCGTCTTTAGAATATCCTAACTCTAATCGCGTTGCCAGAATAATTTCTATAATTTTTTCAAAGTAAGTTCTTCCTTTTCCTTTTCGGGATAACCGAATAACTTGTTGCGTTAATGTACTTCCACCACGGACAACTTTACCCGCTTTTCTATTTTGTTTAATTGCATTTACCATCGCAACGGGATTAAAACCGAGATGTTTATAAAAATATTCATCTTCAAAGTAAACGATACATTTCTTGAATTTATCCGGAACACTATCTTGCGCAGGAAAACGCCATTGTCCGTCGCGCGCAATTTTTGCACCAAGCAATTCTCCTTCTTTACTCTCAATAACCGTAGAATAAGGCTCTTGAAACAAAGTTCGGGGCAATGAGAAATAATAAATCAGCAAAAGCAGAAATACAATTGCTGATTTTATTTTATTCTTTTTTATCCAATTTATAATGCGTTGTATGAACGCTATTAATTTATTTTTCAAAGTAATTTTACTGCTTTTTGCGTATCCTAACAGGTTTCCAAAACCTGTTAGGCATCATTTAGATCCCTAAAAAACCTTTTCCTTTTATTTAATACAACCTACTAATAATACCTAACAGGTTTTGGAAACCTGTTAGGATAATTTACTAAATTTTTATTCGTCAGATAAATTTATATCATTAATTACTCCCTCATAAAGAAGTCTTCTTTCATCATGACAAAACTTAAAATTCTCCAATCCTCCAAATAAATTAACAATAAAATCTCGATCAATACTTGTTAACTTATCAGATAAAAACGAACGATATGATGAATGCAAATATGTCTCAAACCTTTCTGAAAATTTATGTTTAACAGGATTCAAATGAACATAAATAATTAACTGTTTCAAATAATCTTCATTTTCTATTCTGTTTCTCTGTAAATGCTCTTGAAATAAACTTCCTGTTCTATTATAAGCCTTATTAATACTTTTTGAATAAGAATTAAATAGATTAGAAAATGGCAAATGAATCTTCTCTTTTAATTTTTCAGGTAAATCTACTTTATCTTTTATTCTAAGAACAATATGAAAATGATTTTTCAGCAAACAATATGAATAAACATCTGCAATGGGTAAAATATATTTCTTCATTTTTTCAAGAAAGTACCTGTAATTTTTTTCTTCGATAAAAATATTTTCCTTGTTATTTCCTCTGTTATAGATATGATAATATTGTCCCTCTTCAAAAAAATCCTTCTTCACCTTCTTCGATTTTATTATCCTAACAGGTTTTAAAAACCTGTTAGGTATGTTATTTATTCTTATTCTTATTTCCTAGAACTTAAATAGAGATACCTAACAGGTTTTGGAAACCTGTTAGGATACGTACACTAATCTTGTCCATATATTTTATTTCACAACCTCAACCCAAAAACCTTTTGTTCTAGCTAGAAACGTATTATCATACATCGCTTCACATTGCAATCCTGGTAAATAATAATTCCCCAGATATGATGCGTTAAGTAAAATTCTAAATGTTTTTGTTTCTCTGGCTTTCATTCCAAAATAGAAATTAGTTCTATCGTCACGAATATCAATATAATCAGCAGTATTGTTTGTGGCGTCTCCATAATCCGTGAAACGCGTATTTACAATTTCGAAACCAGAAGGCAAAATTTGTGATAACGCTACATTCTGAACACTTTCATTTCTTTGGTTTTTAATTGTAACCTCAGCAATAAATTCAGTTCCTTGACTAATTTTCGAAACATTGATTGTGCTTCCTTTTCTGTTTTTGAAAACAATAGCAGCCGAAACATCGTTTTGAGTCGCATTTTCTTGTCCTATTGGTAATATTCCAGTATTCAGGACACGAACATAAACCGTGTTATTTTTAAGGTTTTTGAGAACAACGCTATTTGCTCCTGTTTGAACAACCAAACTTCTGTCTGCAATTGTTTTTTGTGTGCTTATCGTTTCTCCTTTTCCATTTTTGCTAAACTGAAGATTAATTCCTTTCGGTCCGTTACTAATGGCAAATTTCGACATTGAATATAAACAATAAGCTGTTGTTTGTGTACTCATCCATTGATTGTTCGACATTTCTTTGGCTAGTTTTGTAGCCATCGTGAATGCTTTTTGTTTCTGTCCTAAAAGCAACATCGTTTCGAGAGCCATAGCACGATTTCTTTCACTTGAACCATAATAGTAATAATTGTAACCATCTGATTCGTTATCAATACTAGTATTTAGTAAAAGATTTTGTCCTGCTGATTTTTGTCCCGCCAAAACATAAGCTGCCGCCAAACGAAGCTTACTTTCATTCGAAATACCTTTAGTTTCGCGCAATCTGTTCATTGAAGACAAATCTGCATTTCCGGCTAGAGCCAATGTATACAATCTATAAGATTGAGCTAAATCATTACCGTATTTAGGTTCAAAACGCCATTGTTTCGCTTCTTTTTGCTGATACGAAATCCATTTTGATTTGAAATTAATCGGTAAAACATACCCTTTTTTCTCTGCTTCAATAAGGAAATGTCCGGCATATGAACTTCCCCAATCGTCTGCAATTGTGTTTCCTTGCCAGTAAGACAATCCACCATTTGGCAATTGAAAACTTCCTAATCTGGTAATTCCCGCTGTAATATTCTTTTGAATAATTCCTTTTCTTGTTGCATCTAAATCAACCACATCATTCAAAAACAATTGAGGAAAAACCGATGAAGTTGTTTGCTCTACACAACCATGCGGATATTGAATCAGGAATTGTAATCTTCCGTTCAAATTCATCGTTGGCATTGAAGAAACTTCTAATCTCGCTTTATTACTTCCTTCTACTCCAAAAGTTTTCCATGAAATAGTTTTGGTGCTATTTGGAGATAAAATAATATCTGTAAATGTATTCGTAACCGGATTTGGGTTCGTCATATCAATTTCAACATCATAAACAGATTTCTCTTTTCCGGAAGTGGCAATAACCTGCACTTTCGCAATTCCGGTTGCAGAACCTACTACCAGATTAAAATACGCCATTTTTTCGTCTGGCTGAGCAAAAGACAACGATTGTGTTGCGCTTCCCATTACTTTTAATCCGTTACTTGTTTTGATCTGAATCGATACATTTTTAATATTCTTTTCAGTTGCAAAAATCGTAACCGGAATGGTCACTTTTTCTGAAGGCGAAATTTTCCTTGGCAATGAAGCCAAAACCATCAACGGACTTTTTACCGGAGTTGCTTTCTCTACACTTCCGTAAGCGCTTGTATTTGCATCTCCCGCAACAACCATCGTACGAACAGAACCAATATATTTTGGCAATTTTAATTGATGTGATTTTGTTTGTCCTTTTTCTAATTTAAACGGACCATAATATAATACAACTGGTTTAAAACGATTGGCTTTTTTGGCTTTTCCACCGCCTAAATCCTGATCTCCACCAATACTAAAAATCTGATTTATTTTTCCGCCGTATGCTCCAATTACATCATCGTAAATATCCCAGGTTTTTACACCAAGAGCTTCACGAACATAGAAACTATCCCATGCATTTGGTGTTTTAAAACGTGTTAAATCCAGTAAACCTTCATCAACAACTGCAATAGTATAGGTCATTTCTTTACCTGTTTTCTCCCCTACTTTTACGGTAAAAGTTTGTTCCGGTTTTAAAACGTCCGGCATCGAAAGTGTTGGTGCAAGAATCGTATTTTTATCGACAACTTCTATCGGAACGATTCCATACATACGAATTGGAGAATCATTTTTAGTCGACGCGTGTGGTTGTAAAAGTGTGATATTAAAATACACGTTTGGTGCCATTGCTGCCGTAATTGGAACTTCAACTTTAGTTTCTCCTTTTTGTGTTTTTGCCCAAATGGTCTGCACAACTTTTGATCCGTTTTCTATCGAAATTAAAGCACGCCCTCCTTCGCTTGACGGAAATGATATTTTCGCTTTTTCACCAACAGCATAATTCTTTTTATCGGTAGAAAAAACCAACATATTTGCTGTAGAAGCATCTCTGTTACGCGTTTTTCCGGACCAGATTGGCCAATCTATATTTACCGTAAGAGCAGTTGCATGACCATCTGGATTATCTGAAACCCGAATTAAATAACGTCCCCATTCTTCATCAGTTAACGAAAACTGAACATATCCTTTTCCGCTTGCATCTGTATTAACGATAAATGTTTTGTACGAAGTTGTCGCATTCGACGAATTATAATTCGATAAATTATCACTTGATGCATCCCACCACCAACGCCATTCTACTTTATAGACTTTTACTTCCAGATTTCGAACCGATTTTGGTTTTCCATTTTCATCAACCGTAACAATCTCAAAACGGTTGTTTGTTCTGGTCTCCAACATTCCGTATTTATTAGGTTCCGGCGATTTTATACCTACATAGGTTTTATAAGGCGAATAAGTTGTAGAAATAACATCTGTACTAAAATCTCCTCCTTCTTCATATACTTTTGTAATGAATGACGCACGAAGCATTCCCGGCGCCTGACCTTGTAATTTTGGCTCAATATTTACCGAAGCTTTTCCGTTTTCATTTAATTTTCCGGAAAAAACATTGATCTCTTCGGTACTAAATTGACGTACTAAATCATCAAACGTGAATTTTTCATATCCTTTAAAAGCGGTTGTTTGCTGCGAAAACTTAGCTTGCATTTCTACATTAAGGTTTTTCGCAATTGCACCGTGAAGCCACGTAACTTCAAGATTATCGGTATTTGGATAAGACGAAGATAAAACTGCTCTCTGAAAAGTATTTTTTATCTTTAAACGATTCGGTTTAATGGTTTCGATTTTAATGCTTTTGTAAAACTTAGCACCACCAACGCTTATCATGGCTTCCCAATTTCCTGTTGGTGCATCTGCACTTGTTGGAACAATGAAAGAATAATGATTTAAGTCGTTTGTCTTCTGAATGGTTTGATAAGTTGTTTTTCCGTTAGGATCATTCAATCTAAATTTAATTGGATGAGATTTCGGAAGTTTATTCGAAACATCATTCAAAATAAAAGACAAATACAAATTATCTCCCGGACGCCAAACGCCACGTTCTCCATAAATAAAGCCTTTTAATCCTTTTTGTAAAGTCTCACCGGCAACATCAAAATTACTTACCGATAAAGAAAGTCCGTCATCGAGTTTCACATAAGTAGACTGATCTCCTACGGTAACAATCGCAAAATAGGCGAATTTATCCAGTTGAAAAGAAGCTATTCCTTCACTGTTTGTTGCTCCAGTCGTTATTTTTTGCTGTTGATACGTATATAAATCAACTCTTGCGTTTGAAACCGGTTCTGTTGTAACAATATTATTTACCGCAAATAAATACGATTTATTCTCACCTCTTTTGGCAATCACACCTAAATCTGTGGCCAAAATATTGGTCGCAATTCTGGCATTATAATAATACGAATTGGTACAAGGATTCTGACTTTCTCTCCATTCATAATCATCATAGTAATAATCGTCGTAAGAGTTTCCGCTGTAATTTACGTCATTTTCATCTGCTTCTTCTTCATCTTCAGAAGTTTCTTCATCTTCAGAAGTTTCACATTTGTATAAAGAATATTTCTTTTTATATGCAAATTCTACTCTATAAATTGCACCTGGTTCCGGCGTAATTATTTTAGATAAATCTAAAGCAAAAGTGTTCCATTTAGCCGGATTTATTAGTTTGCTTTCGCTTAGTTTGAGCGTTGTTTTAGCGACGGGTTGTGCTACTTTCTTGAGATTCTGACTTCCGTTTAATTCATTGTATTGAAGAAATTGAAGAATATTATTCTTGTAAATTTTATACACTTTTACATCAACTGCGCTTAAATTAACGGCTTCAAAATTCAGCTTTAAATTATTTGAACTTGGCAGAATTGTTCCGTTTTTAATGAAACGAACGCCCGGTTTTATTTGGTCAAAAGTGATTTTCTGATTGTAATTAGAATCCATTTTTTTACCATATTGACTTTCGATTCCCTGAAAAACTTCAATCAATAAATCTCCTGCCAGAATTTGCTGTGGTTCGGCTTCATCATTCTTAACCACTTCTACAGCATCATCAACTACCACCGCAGCACTATCAACAACAGTTGTAACTGAATCGGTAAGAGAAACAGTAGACTCTTCTACAGCAATCGGAGCTTCTTTTTTAGCCGGAGCTTCGTTACTAAAATATACTTTCAGTAAATTTCCCTGAGTGGAAAATTTTAAATTATTAGCATTCTGAATCGAAACTAATCCTTTGAAATCCTGTCCTTTTTCTAATGGTTCAGAAAAATTAATTAAAACTGATTGATTGGTTCCTTCGGGAACGTCGACTTTTACAATTTTAAATTCGTTTAAACCTGCAACCGCATAATCTAATTCTCCTTTCTGATCAATATCAAAATCGCTTCCGTCATACAGAATCTCCAGATTTGTTCCTTCTGAATAACGCTGAATACTATCAATTATAAAATTAAACTCTTTGCCAACTCCTGATTTCTTTTCGAATTTAATTTTAAGTTTATTCCCTTTTTGATTGGCCGAAACTAATTTCATAGCCGTTTCAAGATCAATATTATCCGCTGTTTTCAAAACACAGTTCAAATATTGATATTCTTTACTATACGACTGAATATCGGCAGTGTTGATTGTAAAATCCTGCTTAATTGTTTTTACGGTAAAGTTAAATTCCGAAAGTTCCTTTTCTTTCTCTTTCGGGATTGTGATTAGTTTATCAAGTTTTAAAGTAACCTGATATTCTGTTCCGGGTTTTAATTTTTTCTCCGGAATAAAAGCAACGGTATTTGTAGAAAGTGCCACAACTTTTCCGTCGACACTTGGCGAAATATCAAACAAATCGCTGTCCAAAACCTGATTGGCTTTCCATTCTTTTTTATCGAAAGCTAAAACCACTCGAATATCAGATTCCGACGAGACTATTCCTCCCGTGAAACTGACTATATACTCTTTAAATAATGAAAAATCGGAATTGAAATCGGCTGCTGATTTGCGACCGCAAGATTGAAAAATAAAAAACACACAAAACACGAGAACTAATCCTTTTGCTTTCACTTTTATTTAGAGTTAATGGTTACAGATTTAAAACAAACAGAGCGTATTTAACATTTCGTTGTTAAAGGCATAACTACTGAAATATCAATATTATTGTAGTAAATGTAAAGTATTTTTTGAAATATTTTAAGAAGAAAATTCCCTAGGTGAAATTATTTTTTTGAAGGCAAAAAAAAAGAATTATTTACGTCTTTCAATAAAGAAACGTTTCATTAAATCGGCTGCTTCATTTGCCATAATTCCTGAAACAACGGTTGTTTTTGGATGCAATTTTGTTCCCATTGTCATAAAACCACGTTGTTCGTCTCTGGCTCCAAAAACAATTTTAGAAATCTGACTCCAATACAAAGCTCCGGCACACATTTGGCAAGGTTCGAGTGTAACATAAAGTGTGCAATCTTTCAGATATTTTCCGCCTAGAAAATTTGCAGCAGCGGTTATTGCCTGCATTTCGGCATGAGCCGTAACATCATTTAACAATTCCGTTAGATTATGACTTCTAGCGATTACTTTATCTGCAACGACAATTATAGCCCCAACAGGAATTTCGCCTTTATCAAAAGCCATTTCAGCTTCCTGCAAAGCTTTTTTCATGAAGTATTCGTCGGTGAAAGGATTTATCATAATTGCAAAAGTAAGTTTTTTGAAATAATTTTCCCTGAATTCAAATATCAATAAAACCTCAACTTTCAACTTTTGAGTAATTCAATAAATTAATCGCCTCAAAAAAGCGATTAATTTGAGGCGATTAGCACAGATAATTGCCTCATTTTTTTTATACTAAATTATTTTATTAAAAGTTTTACTATTTATTTTTATTACATTTAAATATTGAAATTCGAAAAATGCACAAAAAATACAAATTATCGATTCCTGAACCTTGTATAGAAAACTGGGACAAAATGATTCCAAACGAAAAGGGTCGTTTTTGTATGAATTGTGCTAAAACAGTTATTGATTTTACCGAAATGTTGCCTGAGGAAATTCAGCATTTTTTTATGCAAAATCATGACAAAAATATCTGTGGAAGAATAAAAAAGTCTCAATTAGATTCTATAACAATTCAAATTCCGAGTAGTATTATTTATACTCAAACTCATTATCATAAAATGTTTTTACTGGCGTTGTTTATTGCCATGGGAACTACTTTGTTTAGCTGTCAGGATAAAGACGGCAACAAACAAAAGATTGACAAGATTGAAGTAATTGAAGATTCTCCTGTTGTAAAAACAACTTCTAACGAGAAACATGAAGTAAATAATAAATCATCAAAAGTTAGCGATACAAAAATAACAAAACGTAAACACTTCTCTGCTCGTAAAAAAGAAATAACACTCTTTATCTCAGAAACAGGATCTGGAGAAGCGATATCGAATGTAAATATTTATGAAGAAGACACCATAACTTATGGAGGCATGGCAATTGATATTTTGCCTGATTATCCAGGAGGAATAAATATATTTTATGAAAAGTTTAAATCAGAATTTAAAATACCTAAAAAGCTAAAGAAATCTACCGGTGTAATAAAATTGTCTTTTGTCATTGAGAAAGACGGAAAACTAAATGAGCTAAAAGTTATTGAAGATCTAGGTTTTGGAACTGGAGAAGAAGCTATTCGGGCTGTGGAAAAATTTATAAAATGGACTCCGGGAGAAATCAATGGAAAAAAAGTCAGAACTTTTTACGACATGCCTATTACACTTGAGCTTGATACTCTGAATCCGAAAAAAAGAAAAAGAAAATTCTCAAAAATTACCTCAATGCAAATTTTTCAGACCAGAGAAAGTAAGGAACAAACTGAATTAACTTTAAAACAATAAATTACTGCTAGTGAGATTTTTTTACAAAGTAGTTCTTGGTATTTATTTTTTATTACATTTATTTTCTGATATCTAGAAATGGAAAGAAAACACAAACTAACGATTCCGGAGCCATGTCACGAAAATTGGGACAAAATGACGCCAAAAGACAATGGTCGTTTTTGTATGAATTGTTCTAAAACTGTTGTGGATTTCACATCAATGCTGCCAGATGAAATTCAGCATTTTTTCATTCAAAATCAAAATAACAAAATCTGCGGAAGGTTTAAAGATGAACAATTAGAAAATATAACAATTCAAATTCCGAGTCAGGTTTTATATACACAAACGCAGTATCATAAGATGTTTTTATTGGCTTTGTTTATTGCGATGGGAACAACTTTGTTTAGTTGTGCTGATAAAGACGGGAACAAAAATAAAATTGACAAAATCGAGATTGTTGACAATACAACGCAAAATCAAGATGAAAATGAGCCTGTTTCTTTCTGTTATGGACATCAAATCGAATCTAAAAAACAAAAACCGAAAAAAATTAGTAGTGGAATTACGATGGGCATGGTGATTCCTCCTGATTTAATTCAAACGGGAAGTTTTCACTATCACATTATATACAACTCAAATGATTTAGATGTTTTGCCTGTTCCCGAAGACGGGATGAAAAAGTTCTATAATTATTTCACCACAAATTATGTCGCTCCAAACAAAACAAAAAAATTTAAAGGAAAAATATCTATTGTATTTGTTGTAGAAGAAGATGGCAGTTTGAGTAATTTCAACCTTGATAAAAATACGCCGAAAGAAATAGGTGAAGAAGCTATTAGAGTTTTAAAAATGGCACCAAATTGGATTCCAGGAAAGCTAAAAAACAAAATCGTCCGATCAACTTACGTTTTACCAATTACAATTTAACAATGAATAACAAATACAAACTAACGATTCCGGAACCTTGTCACGAAAATTGGGACAACATGGTTCCAAACGAAAATGGTCGTTTTTGTATGAATTGTGCTAAAACGGTTATTGATTTTAGAGCTATGTTACCAGATGAAATACAACATTTTTTTATTCAAAATAAAAATAAAAGTATTTGCGGAAGATTTAAAAATTCTCAATTAGACTCCATAACAATTCAAATTCCAAGTCAGGTTTTATACACACAAACGCATTATCATAAAATGTTTTTATTGGCATTGTTTATTGCTATGGGAACTACATTGTTTAGTTGCCAAAATGAAGATGGGAATAAACAAAAAATTGAAAAAGTAGAAGTTGTCGAAGATTATTTACCGAAAGTTCCTGACAAATCAAACAGTAAGGACAGTATAACTGAGCCACCTCCAATTATTTCTCGCAAAAGCATTTCTGTAATGATTAACGAATCTCCTGGCTCTGTTTCAGAATACATTGGCAATAATTTTAGTGAAACTCAAGGTGGACTTCCGCCTATTGATTATATCGAGACAATCCCCGATTATCCGGGCGGGTTTGCAAGATTTACTGACTTTATTAAAAATGAATTTCAGATTCCTAAAAAAGCCAGACGTAGTACGGGAGAAATTGAGGTTTCTTTTGTAATCGACAAGGTTGGAATTTTAAATCAAATTAAGGTTTTTGATAATATTGGTCATGAAACCGGAGAAGAAATAATTAGGGTTTTACAAGAATCTAAAAAATGGAACCCTGGTATAGTTAACGGAAAAGGAATTTCAACTGTTATTCGATTGAAAATTGTTTTAGAGAAAGACAGCTTAAATACTGAAAGAAGAAAAAGGAAACTTTCAAAAATAGTTTCAATCAATCTTGTTAACGACAACGATAACCGTATAAGCCAAACAAATTAAATTTTAATCATGGAAAGAAATTTTAAAATAACAATTCCAGAACCTTGCCACGAAAACTGGAACAAAATGAATCCAAACGAAAATGGTCGTTATTGTTTAAGTTGTTCTAAAACTGTTGTTGATTTCACATCAATGCTACCAGATGAAATACAGCATTTTTTCATTCAAAATCAAAACAATAGAATTTGTGGAAGGTTTAAAAATGAACAATTAGATTCTGTTACGATTCAAATTCCAAAACAGGTTTTACATACACAAACCAATTATTACAAAATGTTTTTATTAGCATTATTTGTAGCCATGGGAACAACTTTGTTTAGCTGTCAGAATAAAGAAGGAAAGAAACAGAAAATAGATAAAGTCGAAGTTGTTGAAGATACTACTCAAACGCCACATGCAACCGTTGGGATTTCTCTGCCAGAAAAAAATAACACAAACGACACTCTGTTGCCGCCTCCACCACCGCCAAAAGTTGATCAGGTTAAATTTGTGAAAAAGCCTGTAAAGAATACTGAAAAAGAAAAACCTGCAAAGATTAATTCTAAAAAAGTTGTCGAAGACGAAAGTTCATTTGTTACGGGCGCAGTTATGCAAACAAATGCAGAATTCCCGGGTGGCATTGATCGATTTTATACCTTTTTTGCAAAAGAATTTAAAAACCCTGATAATGCAAGTGCTGAAAAACTCAAAATTAGAATCTCATTTGCAGTAGAAAAAAATGGCTCTGTATCTTATCTTCAATCTGAACCTGTAATTGAACAGCCTTTGGAAAAAGAAATCATCAGGGTTTTAAGTTTATGCCCTAAATGGGAACCAGGGACGTCAAACGGAAAAAAAATCAGGATGCAATATTCTTTACCAATTGTATTGTAATGCATCTCAGCAAAAAAATTAAATTTAAAACCGTAAATTTGCTTTTTACCATACAATGAAAAGCAACTTACTTTCTGACATATTCAATCCCGCCGATTTACGTTTATTAACCGAAGCGCAACTTCCTCAAATTGCTCAGGAATTACGTCAATTTATTATTGATGTTGTTTCGGTAAAAGAAGGTCATCTAGGCGCAAGTTTAGGTGTAGTTGAATTGACTATTGCTTTGCATTATGTTTTTAATACGCCCGAAGATTTATTGGTTTGGGATGTTGGACATCAGGCTTACGGTCATAAAATTTTGACCGAAAGAAGAGAAATTTTTCATACTAACAGACAAATTGAAGGTATTTCCGGTTTCCCAAAAAGAAGCGAAAGTGTTTATGATACTTTTGGTGTTGGACATTCTTCTACTTCCATTTCTGCTGCTTTGGGAATGGCGATTGCTTCTAACTTAAAAGGCGATTTCGACAAACAACATATTGCCGTTATTGGTGATGCTTCTATTGCATCCGGAATGGCTTTTGAAGGCTTGAATCATGCGGGAGTTACTGATGCTAATTTATTGGTTATTCTCAACGATAATGCTATTGGGATTGATCCAAGTGTTGGTGCGCTTAAAAAATATCTTACTGCTGTAAAAGAAGGAAAAAACCCGAAGAAGAATAATATGATCAAATCGTTGAATTTTGATTATTCGGGACCAATTGACGGTCATGATCTTCCTCTTTTAATCAAAGAATTAAATAGATTAAAAAACATAAAAGGCCCTAAATTTCTTCATATTGTTACCACAAAAGGAAAAGGCTTACAGCAAGCAGAAGAAAATCAGGTAAAATATCATGCTCCCGGAAAATTTGATGCTTCAACCGGAGAAATTATTTTAAAATCTGAAGAAAATTTACCTCCGAAATTTCAGGATGTTTTTGGTTTAACCATTTTAGATTTAGCCCGAAAAAACGAAAAAATAGTCGGAATTACACCGGCAATGCCTTCGGGAAGCTCTCTAAAATTTATGATGGATGAAATTCCAGAACGCGCTTTTGATGTAGGAATTGCAGAACAACACGCCGTAACGCTTGCGGCAGGAATGGCAACTCAAGGCATGATTGTGTATTGCAATATATATTCGACTTTTTTACAGCGTGCTTACGATCAGGTTATTCATGACGTGGCATTACAAAACTTACCTGTAATTTTTTGTTTAGACAGAGCTGGTTTAGTTGGCGAAGACGGCGCAACGCATCATGGCGTTTTTGATATTGCTTATTTGAGAACTATTCCAAATATGATAATTTATGCGCCAATTAACGAAATTGCGTTGCAAAACATTTTATATACGGCACAATTAGGTCTAAATCATCCTATCGCAATTCGATATCCACGTGGTCGAGGCGTTTTACCAAACTGGGAAGTAGAAAATTTCGGACAATATGAAAAAATTATTATAGGACAGGCTAGCGTCTTAAAACCCGGAACAAAAACGGCTATTTTATCAACCGGAACTATAGGAAATAATGTAACATTGGCGATCAATGAGCTGACCAATTCTGAAACTATCGCGCATTATGATTTTCCATTCATTAAACCACTAGACACCAACTTATTAAACACTATCTTACCTTCTTTCGAAAGAATAATTACTATCGAAGACGGTGCAATAAATGGTGGTTTTGGAAGTGCAATTTTGGAGTTTGCAGCAGCAAATAATTATAAAAACCACATTCAAATTTTGGGTGTTCCTGACATGTTTATTGAGCATGGAACAGTAAATCAATTACAACAATTGTGTAAAATTGACGTTAAAAGTTTGGTAAATCTTTTTTCAAACGCCACAAAATAATTATTTTGCACTACCAAAATTAAAATAAAATCCACCTAATGAAATTATTGCGTTCTACCCTTTTGCTTCTATTGCTATTGTGTACTTCAAATAACTTTGCTCAAATTATACAAACGACTTTAGATCCAAATCAATTACCAAAACTTCCATCAAACTGGACAAAGAAAAACCAATTAGGTTTTGACATTTCTGAAATTGCTTTTGTGAATTGGAGTGCCGGGGGAACAAGTTCTATTTCTGGTTTATTTAAAGGTGAATTTAACAGAACATATCAAAAAGGAAATCATAAATGGGTAAATGAACTTATCGTAAAATATGGTTTAAACAAGCAAGACGGAATCGAACTTCGTAAAACGGATGATGCGATTATGCTGAACTCAACTTACGGCTTTAGGAAAGATACCATCTCAAATTGGTATTACTCTGCTAAATACAACTTCAATACGCAATTTACAAACGGATATAATTATCCAAATAGAGATATTGCAATCTCTAAACCATTTGCACCGGCATATATCTTTTTAGGAGCCGGAGCTGAGAATTCAAACAAAGCCAAAAACAGAACTTTCTATTTCTCTCCAATAACTTTAAAAACAACATTGGTTCTAGATCAAGATTTGGCTAATCAGGGATCTTTTGGGGTTAGAAAAGCTATTTATGCACCTGATCCTAATGATCCTAATTCACAAATTTTAATCAAAGACGGACAAAAAATAAAAGCTGAGTTTGGTATTTTGCTAACAGCGTACACGAAAAACGAGATTTATAAAAACGTTTTTTACGAAAACAGGCTAAGCTTATACACCGATTATCTAAATAAATTTGGGAATGTCGATGTCGATTATGACACTCGTCTTGACCTTGTTGTTAATGCATATGTAAAAGCAAATATTGGTATACATTTAGTTTATGATGATGATATCAAAACTAAAAAAGATGTTGTTGACCCAACTACCGGAACAACTTCACAAGTAAACGACGGACCAAGAACCCAGTTAAGACAAGTTTTGGGCGTAGGTTTGGTTTATGCTTTTCAGTAAAAAAAAAATTAGTTTCAGGTTTTTCCTTAATGATAAACCTGACCAAAATATATCTTTTTTAATATTCTTTAAAACACATAAAAACCTAGGTTTCTATGTGTTTATTTTTTTATTATAAAATTTAATTGCTCTTTCTTCCGTTTATGGTTTCGAATAATTCTAAGGCATTTCCATCTGTCAACAACGAAACAAAATGGCAAATATGAAGCAATCTTTCGTATAAATTGGTTTTGTCTAAATGATGTTTTTCAGGCAACATTTTCAAAATCAATTTGTCATAATTTGATGCAGTTCCCTCATATTTATTATTAAAAGCAGTTATAAATTTATCCAACAAAGTCTGAATGATTTGATAACCTACAATTTCTTTCTCAACAACTTCTCGGCTTTGGTAAATTTTATCAACGCTTAATTTGATAATATCATCCATTTGCGCTTTGTATTTACTTTTATCCGTTAAGGCATAAGGAAATTTTCCGGCTAGAATTGCTTCTTCATTTTCAACAAAAACATCAACAGCATCGTTAATTAAAGCACCAATCGCCAAAGCACGCAAATAACTAATTCTATCTTCTTTAGTTTCTAACAATTTATATTTAGAAACTCCAATATTGTCTTTTACGAGTTTAATCAAATATTCTAATGCAAAATCCTCCGAAACTAAACCTAGATTTATTCCATCTTCAAAGTCAATAATTGTGTAGCAAATATCATCTGCCGCTTCTACTAGATAAGCCAACGGATGTCTTTCAAAACCTACGTCATCACCATCTTTATTGGCAATCATTCCCATGTCTTTAGCTACTTCCTCAAAAAATGCTTTATCAGTCTGAAAGAAACCATATTTTTTATCGGCAATATTATTCGTTGGTTTTTTAGGAAGACTTTCTTTTGGATACTTCATAAAAGCTCCTAATGTTGCGTACGAAATTCTAAGTCCTCCTTCGATTCCCGGGCGACTTGCCGAAAGTACCGAAAATCCATTTGCATTCCCTTCAAAATCAATCAAATCCTGCCATTGCTTGGCCTTTAATTGATCTTTGTATTTTAGTCCTTTTCCTATCGAAAAGTATTCTCCAATCGCTTTTTCACCAGAATGTCCAAAAGGTGGATTTCCTATATCATGCGCCAAAGAAGCCGCCGCTACAATAGCGCCAAAATCGTTCAGATGATAACCGTGAACTTCTTTTAAATGCGGGTATTTTTCGATGATTTTTTTTCCAACTAAACGCCCTAAAGAACGCCCAACAACCGAAACTTCTAAACTATGCGTTAATCTCGTATGCACAAAATCTGTTTTCGAAAGCGGAATTACCTGTGTTTTATCCTGCAAAGATCTAAATGCCGCCGAGAAAATAATTCGGTCATAATCAACCTCAAATCCTAATCTCGTATCGTCTTGTTCTACACGTAATCTTTTGCTTGTATCGCCTTGGCGTTTGAGTGATAAAAGTTGCTCCCAGTTCATTGTTCTATTTTAGATTGTAGATTATTGATTTTAGATTGAGGATCTAATCGATTATTTAAGACCTCAAAAATACATTTTATTTTAGGATAATATTCAATAAAAATGGGCTACAGATTAATTTGATTTAAGTTTTAATAGCCACGAATTCACGAATTATTTTAAACGTGATGATTTATGAAAATTCGTGAATTCGTGGCAAAAAAAACATTAAAATTCTAATGCTGTGCTATGTTTAATTTCCCCCATTACAAAAATACTGTTCGTATTTCCAATGTTTTCGATAGTTGATAATTTGTTCATTACAAAATCCTGATAACTAGCCATATCCTGAACCAAAATTTTGAGCATAAAATCATAGTCACCGGCAATATTGTAACATTCTATAATTTCCGGAAGTGCCACAATGTCTTTTACAAAATTACTTCCCACATTTCTTGCATGCTCTTTTAAGCGAACATTACAAAAAACGGTCATACCGCGATTCATTTTTTTCCTATCCAGCAACGCAACATACTTTGTTATATATCCATCTCGTTCCAACCTTTTTATTCGTTCATAAACTGGTGTTACAGTCAGAAATAATTTGCTTGCGAGATCTTTTGTATTAATATTTGAGTTCTCCTGAAGGTGTTTTAGGATCTGTAAATCGGTGTTGTCTAGATTTTCCATAGTATTTTTTACGGCCAAAATGCCTTTTAAAAGATTTTATCAGTAATATAATCTTCAATAAATCACTTTTAAAAGACTATTTACTTAAATAACAACCAAATATAAGTTTTAAAATCTAATACAATAAATTTGTTCAGTAAAAAAAACTGAATTAAAAATGAAAACAAATAATTTAGGTTACCCAAGAATTGGCAACAACAGAGAATTAAAAAAAGCCTCTGAATTGTATTGGGCAGGAAAAATTTCTGTTGATGAACTTATCGAAACCGGAAAAGATATCCGTCGTAGAAACTGGCATTTACAGTCAGAAGCCGGAGTAGATTTGATTCCGTCTAATGATTTTTCTTTTTATGATCAAGTGCTTGATTTGACTTTAACTTTAGGTGCAATTCCAGCGCGTTACAGCGAATTAGCAAAAACAAATTCGGCAATCGATTTGTATTTTGCAATGGCAAGAGGTGCACAAAAAGACGGTCAGGATGTTGTAGCAATGGAAATGACAAAATGGTTTGATACTAACTATCATTATATTGTTCCTGAATTTACAAAGAATCAAAAATTTGAATTGTTTTCAGAAAAAATAATCGATGAATTCAAAGAAGCAAATGCTTTAAAAATTGCTACAAAACCAGTTTTAATAGGGCCAATTTCTTATTTACTTTTAGGAAAAGAAAAAGAAGAAGGTTTTCACCGAATTGATCTTATCGATAAATTACTTCCTGTTTACTTCGAAATTTTCGAAAAATTACAAGCAGAAAATGTTGAATATATTCAGCTTGACGAACCTTTCTTAGCTTTAAACTTAACAGATAAAGAAAGAAACACTTTTACAAAAGTGTACAATGAAATCAACATTCGTTTCCCGAAAATCAAAATCATTCTCGCTAATTATTTTGATTGTTTTGGAGAAAACTTAGCAACAGCATTGGCTTTACCTGTTGATACTTTCCATTTAGATTTAGTTCGTTGTCCTTTGCAATTGGATGATATTTTAGAATCCGGAAAACTAAATTCAACAGTAAATCTTTCTCTTGGAGTTGTTGACGGAAGAAATATCTGGAAAAATGATTTCAAAAAATCTTTAGATTTAATTCAAAAAGCAACTGATGCTTTAGGTGAAAACAGAATTTTAGTTGCGCCATCTTGTTCTTTAATTCACAGTCCTTGCGATTTAGATTTAGAGACAAACGACGCTACTTTAACCCCTGAAATTAAACAATGGCTGGCTTTTGCTAAACAAAAAATCAACGAAATTGTTATATTAAAAAAATTAGCTTCTAACGAAATTGATATTAAAAACTCTATCGATTTTGAAAGAAATAGAATTGCAAATGACAATCGTAAAACTTCAAAATTGATTCATAATAATGAAGTAAAAACAAGAGTTGCTAATATTACTTCGGCTGATGACAAGCGTAAAAGCACTTTTGCTATCCGAAGAAAAAGCCAGATTGAAGCTTTAAATCTTCCTTTGTTTCCAACCACAACAATTGGATCTTTTCCTCAAACAGCTGAAGTGAGAAGCTGGAGAGCGAAATTTAAAAAAGGTGAATTATCAACGGAAGAATACAATGATTTAATCGAAAAAGAAACTGAAGCTACAATTCGTTTTCAGGAAGAAACCGGAATAGATGTTTTGGTTCACGGAGAATTCGAGCGTAACGATATGGTGGAGTATTTTGGAGAGCAATTATCCGGTTTTACTTTTACCAAAAACGGTTGGGTTCAGAGTTACGGAAGCCGTTGCGTGAAACCTCCGGTTATTTATGGTGATGTTTCAAGACCAAACCCAATGACGGTAAAATGGTCGAAATATGCGCAATCTTTAACTCCAAAATGGGTAAAAGGAATGCTTACAGGACCTGTTACTATTTTGCAATGGTCATTTGTTCGTAATGATCAGCCTCGTTCTGAAACTTGTACACAGATTGCTTTGGCAATTCGTGACGAAGTAGTTGACTTAGAAAAAGCGGGAATCAAAATTATTCAGATTGATGAACCTGCTATTCGCGAAGGTTTGCCTTTGAGAAAAGAAGAATGGGCAAATTATTTGGATTGGGCTGTAAAAGCTTTCCGAATTTCGGCTAGTGGAGTTCTTGATGATACTCAAATTCACACGCATATGTGTTACAGCGAATTCAACGATATTATTCAGAATATCGCTGATATGGATGCTGACGTAATCACGATAGAATGTTCACGTTCGCAAATGGAGCTTTTAGATGCTTTTGCCAATTTTAAATATCCAAACGAAATTGGACCTGGAGTTTATGACATTCACTCACCGCGTGTACCTTCAAGTGCCGAAATGGTACGTTTGTTAGAAAAAGCTTCTGCTGTTATTCCGGTTGATCAATTATGGGTAAATCCTGATTGTGGTTTAAAAACACGTCATTGGGATGAAACCAAAAAAGCTTTAATCGAAATGGTTGCAGCAGCTCAGGAAATGAGAGCAGCTGTTGAAACCAATGTAAATTAATTATTTTAGTTAGATATATTTTTGTTTTTTAGTGCCAACATGTGGAGTCGAAATTCTTGTAGTTAGGATTTAGTTTCGACTTCACTAATGTTGGTATTTTGTTTTTTATTGTATTTACGGAACCTCAACAAAAATCTGTTTTCCGTCTTATTAATACTGTTTTATACGAAAAGATTCATATGGGGTTGAGAATTTTACTTAGGTATTTTTTTAGTGTAAAGTTCAATTTTTTCTATTCCTTTTTTTAAAATATATTCTAATTGTTCATCTCCATAACACTTTCGAGATTCTTTTCGTAATATCTCATTTGACTCATAAAACTCTAATAGATAAGCTATATCTGTTAAAATGTCATTTAACTCCTCTTTTTTAATAGAATGATCATCCCAAACTATATTTTGAAATTTTTTTACATATAGTACTCTTTCATTTCCTGACATTAACAATGCTTTACAAAGAATTTCTTTTAATTTTTTTAATAACATAGTATTATTTTATTGGAGCCATTCTTGTTTTTAACTAATTTTTTACTGCTCTTTGCGACTGTTGTTATTGTTTTGATAGTATTTCAGCTTAATGCAGTGTTTAGACCGTCAGAGCGGAATTATATTACGTGATTATTATTAGCATAATGATATGCTGTAATTGCTATTTAATATCATTATCCTAAACACATTAAAAGTCAAAACACTTTGAAAAACTAACTCTAAAATCATAATTATTTTTTTTCAAATTAAATAAATTCAAGAAGAGCTAAAGAAATATCAAATACGATTATTAGTTTCCCATTCCCAGCTTATTTACGCCAAATATCACTTTCCCAAAACCGAATATCATCAACATTATAAGTCCTACTATCACTATCGCTTTCTCTTTCAAAAGAAAAACTAATTTCTCTTAATTGATTAGAAACGTTTTTAAATGAACTTGAATCATTAAATGAATATCTGGAAAATGACCTTATACTTTCAAATGAATTATTTTCATCCTTTCTTTCTGCTAAAAAACACCTGCCATTAAATTCTTGTCCATCTCTTGGTAAAACACCACTGTCGTTTAGATAATTACTATCTAACTTTAATAAGTCTTTATGTATTTTAAAAAAATCATTTTTTACTATTACTAAAAAGGCAACTCTTTTAAGATTTTTACTACAAAGAATTGTATCTATATATATTTTAGTTAAACTGTCATTAATATAAATTAGTTTATCGTTTACACGGACAGCATTGTAATACGGATCTTGGTGCTTAATAATTTTATCTTTTATGCATAAAACTAAGTTTAAACTATCTATAGAATATCGTTCTTTAGAAACGTGCACCACAGATTTAAATTCTTTTAGTGTATAATTTTTATGTCTAAATTCTAACCATCCAAAAATGTACTTGAAATAAATAAAAGCTATCACAATAATAATTACAACAATGCTGGATGTAATAAATTTCTTTTTCATCTCTTAATATTTTACCTAAGTCATTTTATTTTGGTTCGTAAATATTTTTTGGATTCTTTATTTTTTCTTCTTCAAATTCTTTTTCTGATTTTCGACGTTGTTCTAAATCCTGCCAATCTATGCTTTTATCCCAATAACGAATATCATCTAAATTATAAATGTTTTTATTTTCATTATTGTCCTTATCAGAAGCATATTTTTTAAAAAAATATTCTCTAATAATGTTTGAAAGATAGTTTGTATTGTAATAGTTTGTATATAAGGGACCAATCCAGTTTATATCTATTTTATTATTTTCTCTGTTTCCAATATAACAACTCCCGTCATAATACCATTTATATTCTTTATTAGGCATTAGTTGTTTATAAATAGGATTTTTTGCAATTACAAAAACAGCAAGTTTTCCAAAATCAGGACTGTATAAAATAGTGTCTATTCTAATTTGTGTTGAATCAGAATACTCTTTAGAATAGAACGATTCCTTATGTTTTTTTATAAACTCTTTCATTCCAAATACTATTTCAATACTATCCTTAGAGTAACTTTCCTTGTCTATTTTTGAATGATTAAGGAATTCTTTTGGAGTTTTTTGGAAAAAACGAAATTCGTACCAACCATAAACATAACGGAAGTATAGAAATGTAACTACCAAAAAGACAATACTAAATATGCCTATTATTTTCTTTTTCATGGTCTATTTGCTCCAAATATCGCTTTCCCAAAATCGAATATCATCAACATTGTAAATCATATTCTCTTTACTTTTTTGTTTAGGGTAATTAAGTATGTTTTCCCTTAACTTATTAGATGTAAAATTGTAACTACTACAGTTTATGAAAGAATACCTTGAAAAAGCAAATGCACTATCTATTTTTTTAGTTTTTACATTTCTTTCGGTTTTAAACTTATAACCATCATAATACCTAATTCGATCTGAAGGCAAGCTACTAGAAGCCAATTCAATAGAATCTGTAGAAGATATATTTTTATAAAGATTTCTATATTCATTTTCTGTAATTACTAAAAAAGCAATTTTTTCTAGTTGTGGACTATAATAAATTGTATCAATATAAATTCTCGTAAAACTATTATCTAAGTACATTTTTTTATTTTCTAATGGAACAAAAGAATAATATGGATCCTGATGCTTCTCTATTTTATCTCTAATAATGGAAATTAAATTTAAACTGTCTTTTAAATACTGCTCTTTAGAAACATGTACTATAGATTTAAATTCTTTCGATGTATAATTATTATGCCTAAATCCCAGCCATCCCAAGATATATTTGAAGTAAATAAAAGCTATCACAACAATAATTAATACAATGCCAGATATAATAATTTTCTTTTTCATTGCTAATATTTTATCCTAGCCATTTTATTTTGGTTCGGAAATATTTTTTGGATTCTTTATTTTTTCTTCTTCAAATTCTTTTTCTGATTTTCGACGTTGTTCTAAATTTTGCCAGTCTATACTTTTATCCCAATAACGAATATCATCTAAATTATAAATATTTTTATTTCCATTAATGTCTGAATTAGAAGCATATTTTAAAAAACATAATTTTTTTAAGTCATTAAATAAATCTTTTTTGTTACTATAGTTTCTATATCCAATATTTATTGAGTTTATTATAATTGAGTCATTTTCTTTATTACCTATGTAACAATACCCATCATAATACCATTTATGTTCTTTATTAGGCACAAGTTGCCTATTTGTAGGATTTTCAACAATGACAAAAATAGCTAGCTTTTTAAAATCAGGGCTATATAAAATAGTATCTATAGTAATTTTTGTAGAATCAAAATATTCTTTAGAATAAAAAGATTCTTTATGCTCTTTTATATAACCTTCCATTTTAAGCACTATTCGAACACTATCTTTTGAATAGTTTTCCTCTTTTATTTTAGTATGATTAAGGAATTCTTTCGGGGTTTTCTGGTACAAACGAAATTCGTACCAACCATAAATATAATGGAAGTAAAAAAATAAACCCATCAAAAAAACAGCACTAAATACGATCATTATTTTCTTTTTCATAACTTATTGTTTTACTCAGTTTTTACCATCGTATTCATACGTTCCTTCTGATAAAAATTACAGCAAATACCTTATTTATTATTCTTCATTTTTATCCTCGACCAAGTAAAAATATTAATTAAGAAAGTTCCAATTACGATAATTAAGAAACCGTATTTTCCACCAAAATCAAAACCGTTTAAAACATACTTAAGCGGAATGAGAAGCATTACTGGAAGAATAAAAGAAATAATAGAATTATTATTCATTATTTTTATTGCTATTACCGTAAATACCAAATCATATAAATACAATAAAATTGAGGTCATTAAGGCTAGTACAATAACAAATAATATTGTACTTGTGTCCTCTCCTATGATATTGGCATAAATTATACATATAGGTATGTATATAAAATTAAGCAAATAATACTTTGCTACATTGCTGATTTCCATAATATTTATTTTTTACAAGTTGTACATTCCCAAGAAGTTCCATTCCACTTATAAGTCCCTTCCTGAAGACTATTAATATCACCTAAATAAGTCATAATTGAGTGTGCAGACTGAGTACTGTCTTCATGATAATTACTGTCATTAAGTCCTTCTTGTCGTTGGTCTGCTAGTATGCCAATATGTGTAAATTGTTCAGTAAATACATTATTATTTGTGCTCAGACTCCCTCCTTGATAAGGATCGAAATCTGCAACTAAAGTAATTTTAATTTGATATTGCTGTTCTGTAGGTAGTGTTTTTATATAAGCTTTAAGTGCTTTCACATAGCCCTTGCCATAAGCTCCCCCCATACTGTGTGTTATAATTTTTATCGTTTCTACTATTTCTCCTGTTGTTTTATCCCTAGCTAAATTATCAATTATGGATTTAGCATCTTTTTTTCCTTGACTATATCCGCCAGCAACTCTATCAGACACATTTAGACTACTGCCAATCATACCATATTGATTAATAATATTACTAGCACCGCCAATTGCACCGTCTCTATACATAGCATGTTGATCTCCTAATTGATTCATTACTGATTTATCAAAAGCAGCAGTTTCTCTTTCATAAGAGCCATATGTATTATAAGAAAAACCCATAACTTTTTTAGTCCCAGTCATGTATCTAATAGTCTCATATGTTCTCCAATAGTCCGAAGTTCCTCCACTCCCACCGTGCATTCCATTAATAAAAATAACAAGATTACCATCAGGATCTACAGCTTGGACAGGCGTATTAGAGGCATAAACATATGGTGAACTGCCAAAATATAATTCTCCTTTTCCATCCATCACATTCCATCTTCCTGACGCTGGATCGTAATTACGATTTCCATAATCGTAGAAGTTAAGGCCTAACTCCTCTTGAAGTTCTTTCCCGTTGTACTTATATTTATTAGTACTTGGTAAATAATCATTATACCCCTGATGCTTAAAACCAAAAGGATAATAATTACTCTCCTCCAGAATCTCAACTTTACTTGTTGTTGGATTTTTAGTATAACTTACACGAACGTTTCCTAAATGATCTAAATAATTAAATACATATTGAAAAACATTTGTTGCCGGATTCGTACTGGTGTTTTTTACATATCCTTCGGCTGTTGGAAAAAACTGTAAAACATTGTTTTTATACTGAAAGCCATTTAAGTATTTCGTATTGGTGATAACTCCTTTTTCCGTTACAATTTTCTCGAGTTTTTGCCCTGATGCATTATAAATATACTCAATATTGCCAGTTGTACCAAATGCAATTTTCTTAGGTAAATTGAGATGGTTATAAGTTATTTCAATGATGCTTTTGTTTTGATCTTTGGTGAGATTTCCGTTGTCATCATAGGCGTAATCATCTTCGATATCATTATAACCATTACTGTCGTCTTTAAATCCTTGCGGGTTATTTGTCGTATCGGTTACTTTCATAAGCTGGTTGGAATTATTAGGATAAAAATATCCCAGATTATCCATATCATCTGCATAAGGATTACTTATTGTTCCAGCCATAAACTTGCGTTGCAATTTCATAATATTTCCGTTTTTATCATAATCTATATTCTCTCCAAAGTAGTTTTTATTATCGGTAAGTTTTGGTGTTTGATAGGTGGCATTTTTCAATCGGTTTAACTGGTCGTATTGATAACCATAACCGCGTAAAATACCACCATCTGAATTTGATGTCCAAAAGGTTTCCGCTATATTACCGTTGTAAAGTGCCTTGGTAACAGCTGAATTCGCTTCAGTTGTATTGTAGTTTATTTTGAATGCAAATAAATCTTTCGGGTCTGAACCTTGTTGTAAATTAGCGGTTTTATTAATCTCTGTTAGCCAGCCTCGTATATTATAGTTGTATCCTATTTTCTGTAAAGGGCTTCCTGCAATGTTACCTACATTTTTACCAACAAGCTGTCCTAATGCGTCATAGGTATTATCTACAAGAAGTTGTTCTTTTTCTGCACCAATTTGGTGTGTATGAGTCAGTAAACGATTTTGCGCCGTATAGGTGAATTTTTCTTTTACAATAATTTTTGCTCCTCCACTTACCTGTTGATGTTCCGTCATGCTGCTAAGTGTCTTTCCCGTAAAATCAAGTTCGCTATCTGTATGGCTTATCCCTCCTAAATGATTTTTTATGTAATTACTTATCACTCTTCCTTTACTGTCATAAAAAATAGTTGCTGTTTCCCCTGTTATCGCCGACGTCGTTGTAAGCGTTCTTGTCCAGTTTCCTGTAGCAAGACCTTTAGCATTTGCTAACGTTTTTTGCCCTATAATCGTAGCTGGCATCGCCTGAGCTGCAGGAAAAGTATAATCATCATAATAATTCACTGTCAAAAGTTTAAAGCTAGTTGGTGCTATACTATTGTCATAATTAGTAACGATACCATCAATCGTAGTTGCTTTTTTAGTCTCGAACAAAATGGTTGCCAAATTTTGAGCTGTCTGTAATGTGTTCCTAGTAACTGTGCTAACATTCTGAGAGCTCCAACCGGTATAAATAGGTCGGCCAAAAATATCGTACTTGGTAACAAGCCAGCCTGCGGTTTTATCTGCCGCAAAGGGCGAAAATGCAGGACCTGTAGCTACTGGTCTGCCTAATTTGTCATAAACAATAAACTCCCATTGTTTGCCCGGTAATCTCTTTTCGACTAAACGCTTTTTGTTGTCATATTTATATTGATAACATAAACCGTCTAAAACTGTCTGATTTATGGTGCTATCTGCTTTTGGAGGAATTACATAAGTCAGATTTCCATATATATCATAAACATAATAGGTATCGTGTTTAAGTCCTGCGTTGTAGGTTCTCTTTAAGACGATTTGCCCTTCTTTATTTTTAAATTCTATTGTTGAGCCTGAAGATTCACTTGGATTTACTCCGGAGTTCTCATCGTAAGTTACATTTTTGTATAACTCATATTCATCATAAGTCCCTGCGCTTGAAAAAGCAATATCGTAAAATCCTTTAGCTACTTGCCAACTTGTAGTTGCCTTGTATAATTTTACTGCATCGGCAGAAATATTGGTCTGGTAATCTGATTTTATCGTATTTTTTTTAAGATTACTCATCGCCCAATCATTTCCTGGCGCTGCCTGTTCTAATACGCGATTAAGTGGGGACGATTCAAATCTTTTTTCAGAAAATGGGTTTAGAGTTTTGCTGTATTTATCTATATTGTAAAAGCTTAAAACCTTAGTCAAAGCATCTTGTGAACTCGTTCTTGAATAAGTATTACCCGTATTAGGAAGAGAGAAAGGTAAATATTCTTTTCCTTGTCTGCCAAATCCATCATATTCAATATGTGTTATAATATCTGAAGCATCTCCGCCTTGACGGATTGCATTATTTTGCACAGGTCTGCCTAATCCGTCAAAATAAGTGATACTTTCCTGTACATCTCTATTGTTTTTAATTCCTTTAACGGTCGCCATTGGAGATTGAAAAACACGTGTGTATATGTAATTATCATTTTTAGAAATAGACGGATCAACAGGAATAGCAATATCCTGAGCGACGGAACTTATCCTGGCTGTAAAAGTACTTCCGGCTTGTATAAATGTACCAGGTCCAAAAGTGATGGTCTCGCTGGCAATTAATGTAACAGGACCTGTTGCCGCTGTTACCGTATAACTGGTGGCAGGTTTTTCTGGTTTTGATATGACTACGGGTGTCTGGGCATGTAATGCAATCGTTATAAAAAACAACAAAACGACTGTATATTGGGAGATATTTTTTATCATAATTATTGATTTATATAATGATATTGACTTTCAGAAATTAAATTTCCTTGCGCATCTTTTACAAATTGCAATCTTCCCTCAAGATCATAGGTGTAAGTAACTTTATCTCCTTTTGGGTCAATAATAGTACTTACCCCAACTAGCGGAATATAAGTATAAGTTGTAATCATTGCATTTGGCAAGGAAGCCCTTAGTGCATTTAATGATAGAATTAAGTTTGCCTCAGTTCCTGTATTGGATAGGTTTTGAAGATTTGCAACATATGAGGTGATTAGGCTGTAATTTGCGTTTTCTATTTTAGCAATAGGTTGTGTTTTATTGTAACCCCAAATGATAGAAACAGGAATACCGTTTTCAATTGTGTATTGCAGAACATTCCCTTTATCATCATATTGATCGTAAGTTATTTTTCTATCTGCTATAGCAATACTGCTTACTCCTTTATTTGAAAAAACATATCTGGGTAATAATAAATTGCTTGTAACAATACTTTTATCGTAGACCGTTTTTTGCTCAGATAATTTATTTTTCTCTCTAAAAATTTGTAAGTTTAGAGGTGCTCCAACCCTGTTTCCTGCTATTAACTCTTTTACAAATGGCTCACTCGCCATTTGAGAATCTTGTGGATAAAAGTATTTTGTTTCTAAAGTTTCTCCTTTAGAATTTGTTGTGATTTCACTTTTGGTAACTTGATTGTGAATTGGATTTTCATAACTATATGAAGTTGTTTTTTTGATAGTAGGCTTTTCACTGTTGTCATAATCTGTTTCTGTAGTACTGGTCATTACTTTTTTCCCTAGAGAAACACCTCCGGTGAAGAAAAAAAACTGCGCACTGTAACGGTCCTTATTTATATCATAAGGAACTTGATTACTCCAACTATTTGCGGCATCATAAGGAACTTCTACCGTATTAAATACTACATTGGTTGGTATTGTTTTTTCTATTAGCTTTTTATAATTACTATTTGTACTTTTTATTAATTTGAACGTTTTAGATTCATCTTTTTTATAATATTTGGTTTCTATAAGCGATCCATAATTCCACGAATCATTTTTATAATACCCAAAATCACTAATACTAGTAGCATAAGAAAGTAAAGGAGAAGCCATTGTCAAGCTGTAGTTTGGATGTCTAAATACTGTTGGAAAAACACCGACCTCACGTTGTGGAAAGGCTTTTTCAAAATAATATTCTATTTTACCATTTGCTTCTAATGTGATTGGATTAACTTCTGTTTCTATAACTTTTCCGTAGGTCATATTGGGACCACCGCCAATGTTATTATTATAAATAGTCGAAGAAGAGCATATTAGTCTTACAAGTGATATGTTATCCGAATTAATTATTTTTCGGCTATAAGTTCCCATTCCTTCATCGTTGAGAATACTTTCTTGTTCATAAGCATATTGTTTCGCTGTGGCAGGTAAAATATCTCCGTTTAGATAGTTCTTTACAGATTTCACACGTAATCCACCTACATATACAGTTGTGGGAGTTATTATTGCACCCGAAGCTTCTTTCCAGGAAGCATAAATACTTATAAAACTACAACCCGAAATACCATCAGTTCCAACTCTATTTTCTACGGCTTTTGTTGTATGAAGACCTTCTCCAAAATTATAAGAAACGGTCTCTGACAACATGGGATAGCTCTTTTTTTGAGGATCATAATTAAGTCTGTAAACAATCGTATTGTCCCATTGTACAAATGAATTTGCTCCGATTTCGTTTGTTGCACTCGAAAAAAAGTAAGTTATTTTTCCGCTTCCGGCTACATAGTTGGGACCTACTGTAAATGATGTTTCTTTATAACTAGGCGTACAGTCCTTTTTTCCAGTTCCTGCAGAATAAACCATTACACTTTGAGAAGACTTATCAACTGTTACTATACTCTTTATTTCCTTAACATATCGATTTGCTTCATAATCAAAAACAGTATAACCTCCTTCGGGATATATAATCTTTTCCAGAATTCCTGCTTTCATAATTATCTCATCAGCTTTCCTGTCTCCAGTGCCAAAACTTATATTTACTTCTTTTACCGCTATTGTTTTAATTACACCCACACTTGTTGTTGGAGGGATTAATGATCCTGTATTATTGTTCATATATCCCCAATAATCCTGAGCTGTTGTTCCTCTGCTTTTTAGTGGAGTGTTGTTGTATTCAAAACTATATTTTGTATTGTTAATAACATTTTTGACTTCTTTTAATCGCAATGCATAATATTTACTTTTTTGTATTTTTTCATTCTTTGCCAATGGATCTCCAACAGCGACCGGAGATATTCCTCCATTTCTATGATAGTAATCATAAGTAAAATCAGATTTTTTAACCAATGTATTTTTACTGTTAATTATCGAATATACCTCAACTGAATTTAGCTTATAATCATCTGCTAGATCTTGTCGATCAAGAGTTGATATAAAATCAATTTTACCATTTGGAAAAATAATAGTTTGTAAAAACTGTTTTTTAATTTTTACAGAATTCCCACCATCTCCCCTTGGATAATTTCCTTCAATATAAGGAGTGGTTCCTCCACTACTGTACACTACATTTTCGCTTGTTGCTACTGAGTAATCAATACTATTAATTGATTTATACTGAAAAGAAACGATTTCTGTTCCGTTTACGGCTATCATTTCTGTTAGATACCACGCTGAAATAAAATCTTGTCCCATGGATTGAACTAATTCGTTGGGATTTGATGTTACTTCTACTACTTCAATGCCTTGAAGATTTTTACCAAATTTATAGATGGTTCCATCATCTTTAATGATTTCAATTTCGGTATCCGAAATTATCCTAACCTTAGTATTTTGAAAATCTCTGAAATAGGCTTTATAAGAATCATTCTGATCAAAATAGAAGGATCCGGATAGTCCCGGTGCACTAACTATATATTCATCTGGTGCTGTATCTCGTTCACCTTTTTGCATATAATACAGCGCTTTGTAGTTTTCTCCAGTAAAAGCAAAACTGCTAGATAGTGCAGGAATAGGAGTCCAAAATTTTTGACTACTCAATGCGCTATCTGGTCTTCCTTTTGTATTTCTTACAATAGCTCCACCTGCATTTAAATTCCAACCAAGTCCGACCCACGAAGCGGTTTCGTTAAGTTGTATACCTGAGGTATTATAACTAAGTGATATCGGCACTGATAGCGCTTTGACCGCAATATTGTAGATTGGCACACTTACACTAAGTTTTCCTGTAAAATAATCCACCGGATAGAAACCTTGTTTGGCAAATGATGCTGCATTAGGACTTACAGGAAAATAATCAGGCAAGTCATTGGTTACTTGTGCAGTGGAACTATATGCAAATAAAACTAACATACACAAATGCGCTATTTTTTTTACTATTTCTTTCATTTTTATTAAAATTTGATGTTACGCAAAATGATTTTCATCACCTAATTTTTCCCTTTTCTAATCACTTTCACGCCATCGCTTTGTACATTCGTCTTTATATTTATCACATAAATTCCCTCTGCGTAGTAACTAAAATCAACCGGAATGGTTTTTCCGGATATATTAAATTGCTGTAGAATCCTGCCCGCCATATCAACAACAGTTGCAGTACCTGTTTCATACTCGTAGCCTATAATAATATTGGTATAAGTGACCACAGGATTGGGAATTACTTCTATGCTTTTTCTTTTGAGCTTATCCGGTTTTAATTGGTCTTTTACTTTTACAACCCAAAAATCATTACCTCCAATACTGGAATTTTTATTCTTTGAAGTGCTTGATTTTGATGTTCCCGCCATAAGATATCCGCCATCTCGGGTTTCAAACAATTTTTGTAATACATCTTCTCCATTACTTCCAATGATTTTCTCCCAGATTTTTTCGCCTTTTTCATCAATTTTCAGAGCGATATAGCCTTCTTCTTTATTCTTTTTTGTAACTCCCGTCGCTTTGCCTATTATTCCTTCTCTTGAAATATTTTCGCTCTGAGAATATCCTCCAACTAAGTAAGTTCCATCTGTATTTTCAATTAGTGAGGTTAAAATATCTGTCTTGCCAAAATCATAGGTTTTACTCCATACAACTGCTCCTTTTTCATCTAATTTTAAAACCCAGTAATCTGTACCATTACTAACAATACCACCTAATGAAGTAAGCGGGCTGGTACTGTTCGAATTTCCTCCTGCTATGTAGCCACCATCTAGTGTTTGATGAATTACATACAATTGATTATCTCCATTGCCTCCGTAACTATTTTGCCATTCGATTGCGCCTATATTGTCGATTTTCAGAATCCAGTAATCTCCTATTCCTTTAAGAGCTTCTGTTTTGTCGCCAGATTCAGGTGAATTAGAATATCCGCCCAAAATGTATCCGCCATCTATAGTTTGCTCCATACTTCTTAATATATCTGCATATTCTCCGCCGTATGTTTTTTGCCATTCTATCGTTCCGGTTTTATCGAGTTTTATGATCCAGTAATCCATATTCCCACGACTCTTTTCTGATTTATTGTATAGATCCGGTTTTTCTAATGAAGATGATCTCTCTATTAAATCCTCCGTTATTTCCGGACTTGAAGATGATGAACCTCCCAACATATATCCTCCATCTCTGGTCTGAAAAGCGCATAATAATTCATCCTGACCAGTTCCTCCAATAGTTCTTTGCCATTGTTCTGTTCCTGTTGCGTCTAGTTTTATTACCCAAAAATCAGTACCTCCTTTGCAAGGATCTTTTTTCTGAAAATCATTTGTAGAATTAGAAGTTCCGGCAAGAATGAAACCGCCATCTCTTGTATTCTTAATACTTTGTAATACATCAAAGCCGCTTCCGCCAAAACTTTTCTGCCAATCGAGATCTCCAGTTTCACTCATTTTCCAGATCCAGTAATCCAGATCGCCGTTATTGTTTCCTTCTTTATTACCGGTTTTATCAGATAAGGAACTTCCCGCTAGTATAAAACCATAATCAGCTGTAGGTTGAGCATCAAAAAGATAATCGGCGTGAATACCACCATAGGTTTTTTCCCAGAGAATATCTTGAGATTGCATTATTAGAGGAAAAAGAAATAAGAGCAGTAAGTAGTGATTTTTCATATTTTGGTATTACGTGACGGAAAAACAAATTAAAAACTGTAAGTTTTAACTTATTTTTAAGAACGTAATACTAGGGAGATTAAACAAGAACCACAATACCCACTTTTGGTGATTTTTTATAAAAAACTAAACCCTCTAATTATAGGGTTTATAATTGAAAAGCAAAAAGTTTATTTAAATCTCATTTTCTATAAAACGAAAAAAGCATCCGCCGCCGCGAATGCTTTTCTGAAATTGAATTATATCCTAAAATTAAAAATTCTTTGAAATCCCTACAGAAAATGCCTGACCAAAAGTAAAATCAAAACTATTTCGATCTGTTCCGCTATTATTGTCATTATCAAAATTCATACTTCCATAATTTAAACCTCCAATATTGAAGTTTAAACCAAAGCCCTTATTAACATTGATGAAAATTGCCGGAGTAATTCCAACATAAAATCCATTGCCTTTGTTAGTTGTATTAATCAGTCCGTTTCTGGTTGTAACTTTGCTGTTTTGATACCCCATTCCTAAATCAGCGTAAGCAGAAAAAGTTTGATTTAAAGGTTTAGAATAACGCAAAAAACCTCCTAAAGAAAAGGTATTTGTTTTTGATTCATAGACAGTACCATCTTCATTTTTTACCGTTGAAACCGCACCTGTAAGACCTGCAGTCCAATTTTCATGAAACTGATATCCTACTTTGGGTGAAAAACTGAAATAATGATAATTATTCTCAAAAGCTTCATGTCCACTGTTTTGAGAATTATAACCAATACTTCCCATAACTAAAACTGACCCTTTTTGGGCATTTGCAAAGCTAAATATAGCTAATGCAGCGATAACTAGAATTTTTTTCATAAGTGTGATATTTAAATTTTAGTAATCTTTTAACAAGAACAATGCCATCGCTGCTAAACTTTAAATAACTAACAAACATTCAGGTAATTACACAAGCATTTAACAAGCCTAAAAAGCTTTTAGACATAAAAAAAAGCATCCGCCGCGGCGAATGCTTTTCTGAAATTGAATATAAAACTTAAGATTAGAAGTTTTTAGAAACTCCAATGTTAAATGTTTGTCCAAAATTGAAGTAGAATTTACTGTAATCAGCACCGTTGTTATCATAACTTAGTGTTTCATATCCTAAACCACCAATACTGAAGTTTAAACCAAAACCTTTTTTCATGTTAATGAAAAGAGCTGGAGTTATACCTACATACATACCATCTGCTTTAGATTTTGCGAAAGCATTTCCTGGACCGTATACTTTAGACTTAGCATTTTGAAAACCAGCACCCATATCAGCAAAAATAGAGAACGTTTGGCTTAATGGCACTGAATAACGAACGAATGCTCCTATTTTGAAATTATTATCTTTAATTTCTCTAGTTCCATTGTCATCCTTAGCAGAAGCTACTGTAAATTCACCCCCAACAGTCCAGTTGTCATTAAATTGGTAACCAACTTTAGGAGAAAAGCTAAATTCATTGTTTGTAGCTTCACCAAATTGATATTCTGATTTTTCAGAAGTGAATCCGATGTTTCCACCAACTAAGATTGTTCCTTTTTGTGCATTTGCAAAACTGCAGATAGCCAATGCAGCCATCACTAGAATTTTTTTCATTGTAATTATTTTTTAATTTACTTTCCTTTTAACAATAACGGTGCCGTAGCTGTTGGCTTTTAAGTTTTTTTTATGATTTCTTTAAAAGATAAAAATGTAGCAATCGAGCGTATTTCTGTTTACTTTTGTACCAAATAAAAAGTCATGTCGATAGAAGTAAACAACATATCAAAAAGTTACGGATCTCAAAAAGCCCTAAATTCAATTTCGTTTTCTATTCAAAAAGGAGAAATTGTTGGATTTCTTGGTCCAAATGGTGCAGGAAAATCTACTTTAATGAAAATTTTGACCACTTATTTATTGGCAGATGATGGCTCAGCCCTTGTAAATGGTCACGATGTCATGACAAACGCTAAAGAAGTGCAACGTTCGATTGGATATTTACCAGAGCATAATCCGTTGTATTTAGATTTGTATGTTCGTGAGTATTTGGCTTTTAATGCCGATGTTTATAACGTGCCAAAATCAAGAATTGAAGAAGTAATTCAACTGACAGGACTGACACCGGAGAGCCATAAAAAAATAGGACAATTGTCTAAAGGATATCGCCAGCGTGTGGGACTTGCAAATGCTTTACTACACAATCCTGATGTTTTAATTCTGGACGAACCAACTACCGGTCTGGACCCGAATCAGTTAATGGAAATTCGAAATGTAATTAAAAATGTAGGGAAAGATAAAACGGTTTTTTTATCGACTCACATTATGCAGGAAGTCGAAGCTATTTGTGATCGTGTCATTATTATTGACAAAGGAGAAATTGTTGCCGATAAAAAATTAGATCATTTAGTTTCTGAAAATAAAGAACAAGTTATCGAAGTAGAATTTGATTATCAGATCCAAGAACAACTTTTGGCAAAACTCCCAAATATTACTTCTTATATTAACATTCATGATATGACTTGGGAATTAACTTTTGTTGCCGAAAAAGATATGCGTCCGGCAATATTTGATTTCGCCAACGAAAACGGATTAAAAACACTTCAATTAAATCAAAAAAATAAAAATCTGGAAGCTGTTTTTAGAGAAATTACCAAATAAGTTTTCAATTTACAGTCTCAGTTTTGCAGACAAAAAAGCAATTTATTCCATTTTGGAATAAATTGCTTTTTTTATTGAACATCATTTCTCTTCGCTGTTTTTCCCGAAATGTTAAGTCTTATTTTTTCTGGCTTTGTTGCCAAAATTCTCCCTTTAATCTAAACTTTTTACTTTTTTACAAAATCACGAACAACTAGCTATCAGCTTGTTAGAATTTCTTGTTGCAAATTTTAACTATATTTATTTAGACTTAATATAAATAGTGTTATATTTGAACTCTGAAACTCTAAATTTCCTGACATGTTATCAGCATTCGGCCTCATAAAGAATACTTTTTCTAAGCTTTTAAATTATATTTTACTTCTTCGAAATACAATTTCTGATAAACTAGAGAAAATAGTTTTAAAGTAGAAAGCTCTACCTAAAACGAGTTTTTTCTTTTCGAATAAAAACATCAAAATCCTTATCCAAAAAAATCAATCAATATATAATGAAGAATATTTTAACATCTATTATGCTCGCATTTTCAGTCTACGGGTACTCTCAGACGGAAAAAGAAAGCGACAGCATTGTCGAAACCTCGATCAATGTTTTGGATGAAATTGTTATCACAAAAAAGAAAGTTTTATATACTCAAAAATCAGACAGATTAGTTTTTAATGTAGAAAATAGTATTGTTTCTGAAGGCGGAACTGCTCTTGACGTTTTATCGCGCGCTCCGGGTGTTGTCGTTTCTCAGGATGGCGAATTATCGATTCGTGGACAACAAGGTGTTGGTGTGATGATTAATGGCAAACTAACACAGCTTTCGCAAAAAGAGCTTGCCAATTATTTAAAATCGACAACCTCATCAAACATTAAACAAATTGAAGTTATTACGAATCCTTCTTCGAAATATGATGCCACCGGAAAAGCCGGAATGATCAATATTATTCTAAAGAAACCAAATGCCGGCGGTCTTAAAGGAACGGTTTTTACCAATTATGGAAGAGGCCGAAAAAACAGAACGAATTCTGGTGTAAATCTTAGTTATAATAAAGAAAAATTTGGGGTTTACGGAAACTACAGTTACACTTTTAGAGGTGAAGAGGAACGCAAAGAATTCGATCAGAATCAATATACAGATAATACTCGTCAAACAATTTCGACAAAAAATCATCAAACATCAACGACCGATGAACCTTTGACTTCGAACAATTTTAAGATAGGAACGACTTATGAAGTTTCGCCTAAAACAAATCTGGAAGTTTATATTGATGCAAAATTAGGTCGATACGAAAACATCGCAAACGGTAGAAATACATTGCTAAATGCTATGGATCAAGTCCAATTTGATGCTTCTACATATAATGATAGTAGAGAAAAATGGAATGATTACACGTATGCTTTTTCAGGTGTTCATAAGTTTAATACCGAAGGAAAAAATATGTCTTTTGATTTTGAATATGAAACTTCAAAATTCAGATCAAATCAATTTCAAAGTGCCACAAATATAGATCAGTCCAATACAAATGTTATCAATGACCGAAGAGGTTTTATTCCGTCGCAATTGAAAGTTTTTACCGGAAAAGTTGATTTTACAAATCCTTTAAAAGAAAAACAATCTATAGAATGGGGTTTTAAAGCGAGTATAAAAAACAATGATAATCCATCTGTTTATGAATATAAAGACAACAATCAGTGGATTATTGATCTTAACTCGACGAATCATTTTGAGTATAAAGAACAAATTTATGCGGCTTATGCCAATTATAAATACCAACTCGAAAACTTCAACATTCAAGGCGGTTTAAGAACGGAATATACTACCATAAATATTTTGCAGAAAACCTTAAACGAAGAGCATAAAGACGATTATTTAAAATGGTTTCCGAGTGTTTCTCTAAAATACGAATTAAGCTCCAATCATTCTTTGCATGCTTCTTACAGTAAAAGAATTAACAGACCAAGTCAATTTGATTTGAATCCGTTCCGTTTCTATGATGATTCGTTCAACTATTCTCAGGGAAATCCGAATTTGGTTCCTGAAATTACACATTCAACTGAAATTGGATATGCCTGGAAAAGTGCCTTTATGGCTTCGTTATATTTCAGCAAAACCAAAGATGTTTTTACAGAAGTATATGTGTATAATCCGGCGAATAACACAACGGTAACTTCCCAAATTAACGTGGACAAATCGTATAATTACGGCGCTAATATTACTAATACTGCCGAAATTTATAAATGGTGGTCAGTAAATACGCTTTTCAATATTTTCGAAAATAAATTCATGGGGAATGTAGTAAATACAGACAAAATCGATCCTATTGTTACCTTGAATTTAAGTGTACAAAACTCTTTTACAATCTCTGAAAGCTGGAAAGCCGAAGCAAACGCACAATACCAGTCAAAATCTAATCTGGGCATTTATGAAAGAGATGCTTTCTTTGATTTTAGCATCGGAATTTCGAAACAGGTTTTAGCCAATAAAGGAAATATCAAATTGAATATTACGGATATTTTCAACACTAATAATTTTCACATTAATTCGGTTATCGCACAAACGAGCATTAATAAAAGATACGATCTTGACAACCGAATTGCAACAATAGCCTTTACCTATAGAATATAATATTTGGATCTTTGGTTTCCTTGTTTTTGTTTTTTTTTTGAATGAAAGAGCCTGTTTGTAGTTAGCAGGCTCTTTTTATTTCTTGTTTATAGATTAATAGATGGAGAAAAATGGCACGCGGATGATACGGGTTTAAACGGATTTATGCTGATTTTTTTATTTTATTTTGTTGTGTTTATAAACTTTTTGTCATCTCGATTTTTATATAAACCCATTTTTCTCTTCAACGGATTAAAATCCGTTACTACAATATAAATCATTCCTTCGGAATTTTTCTTTAAGAAGTTCCAGAGGAACAAAACATATTGTAGGGATGGATTTTAATCCATCCTTCACAAGAAGCTCCATAACGTTGAGTTACACATTTTTGCGGGACTTCGGCTTCGCTCAGCCTGACAACGTTTTTTTTGATTTATTTCTTTATTTATAACGCATAAAAAAGTCTTTTGGAGAATATTACTTCTCACAAAAGACTTTAGAAACTAACTAACAAAAAGGTCTAAAAATCAAATAAGTATTATGCTTTTGACTTCTGTTTTTTCTTTCTTCCCCACCAAATATAAAATCCGGTAATGGGTAAACTGGCACATATTAAACTGGCGGTGAAATATATAATCTTGGTCGGAATTCCTCCTATTGCACCAATGTGAAGGCTATAATTAGATCGCATTAACCAATCTGAAAAACGTTCGTTGTTGATGTGTTTTTGAGAATTTGGAAGTAATTCAAGCGTTTTAGAATCAAAGTATAAATCTCTCCAAATACCTTTATGCATATCTGTGCAGGCATAAATATCTTCTTTTGGATCATCCGGAAAATGAATTATTACAGCTTCTTTATTTTCTTTGGCAATTTCTGTTCTCACTTTTTTCCAAATAAAATCGGCGGCAGCCAACTTATCAATTTGTTGTTTGGATAAAGTGTCTTTTTTAGCAGAAACAACTTGTTCTTTTTTATCTTTCTCGTCTGCCCAACCTCCGCTAATCCAATACGTGCTTTCGCGAAGCCAATGAAAACTCATTAATAATCCTGTAAAAGAAATTAATACTGCCAAGATGAGCGCATAAAATCCCATAACGTTATGTAGATCATAATTAAGGCGTTTGAATTTGGCATCCCATTTAATTTTAAAACTACTATTTCGGGTTGTTTTATTCCATTTTTTCGGAAACCAAAGTATAAGTCCGCTTATGAGCAAAAAGAAGAAAATAAACGTTGCCCAAGCTGTTATTTGAGATCCAATTTCACGATCCAGCCAAAGATTCCGATGCCCTTCATCAACAATATGAAAAAAATCTTCATGGTCTACCATTCCGGTGATTTTACCGTTATAAGGATTTACATAAATCAACGAATCCGATTCTATATCGACTTTAACTGATTTATCTAAACCATTATACCAAACGCCATGAATTTCTTTATTGGGTAAAACTTTATGAACAGCAGCGTAAATTTGCGAAGGCGGTAATAATTCCTCCGGGCTTTGAGCTTCAACATTTAACCAAGGCGATGTAAACTGTTTTATTTCGGGTTCAAAAACCAAAATGCAACCTGTAATTGCCATAATAAACACAATTATTCCGGAACCCAATCCAAGCCATAAATGCAGCCAGGCATTGATTTTACTAAAACGTGATTTTCCTTTATTGGGTGGTTTACTGGAACGGCTTTTAAAAATATTCATCGAAGTATAATTTGAAAAAAATAATGCTTTTAAGTAATACATAAAAAGGCCTGAGGATTACCGAAATAATACCTCAAGCCAATTATAAAAAATTAATTTAGTAAGTCAATTTACCAATCGCTGGCAAGTAAAGACCTTCTTTGATAAGTGCTCCGGCTTTTGCAGTTCCCGTTGCAATATCTATTTGATAAACGCGAGCCTGATCACCTGTTACGAAACTTTTGTATGCTTTTCCGTTTTCAACAAACATACTGCTTAGTCCAAAGAATTCATCTCCTCCGTGATCCGGTAAACCTGTAACAGCTACGATCGTTTTTGCAGATAAATCAAGAATTGCTGATTTAAAAATTGGCTTTGTATTCAGGAAACTATATACTGCATTTGCCGCATCTACATCATTAGGAATGTAAGAGATAAAAACTTTTTCTCCTCCTAACGGATATGCCGCCAAAACTTTTCCTTTTAAAGTGCTTGCTTCAAGGTCAAAGAAGTAACCCGGATCAAATTTTGCATCTCCTTTTTTAATACGTAAAACACCCGAAGTAACCGTTTTAACAGGATATCCACCCGCACGAGCATTAGATGAGAATGTATAAATATCTCCAGACTCAGTTTGCACAATTCCTGTATTTGTGTAATACATTCCAATGGCAGTTGTTCTTGTATCTTTTATTGTAGTTACATATTCTAAAGACGGATATTTGTAAACTCTTACCGTAGCATCAGATGATAATACTTTATTTGTTCCATCAGAAACATCTTTAATATAAACCGGTACAAAAAGTTTGTCTCCGGAAACTGCAGCTCCGGTTGGCCAGTACAATACTTTTTTATTTTCAGGAGAAACTGTAAAATCATTGAATTTTCTTCCATCAATAGAAACCGTTGTTGGGTTGTAAATCATAAGTTCATAATCTGATGAACTTCCATCCCAGGTTGCACCAATATTGATCATTTTTTTATCATCTGTATAACCTACAGCATAAGATGATTCGAAAGCAAGTTTATCTCCGGCTACTAATTTTCCGGTGGTATTAAGGTGAAATGAAACTGATCCTTCGTCATTTGTGCTTAATGCAAAAAATGTATTGTTAGCAGGAAAACAACTTCCATCTTGCTCAATTCCGACTCCTTTTGCACTAATTTCTCCAGTCATTAATTGATCTGTAGAAGCAAAGTCTAATATATACTGCGTATAATCTGCCAACCAATAAGAGGCAACGTATTTAGTACCATTTACAGCTGGCGTATCGTCTTTTGCTGCATCATCACTGCTGCATGAAAAAATAGTTAAGGACAGAAAAGCCAATGCAAAGCATTTTGCGAATTTGTTTACAAACATGATTATAATTATTAAGGGTTATTATTAAAATTGAATTACTGAAGAAAGTATCTGAACTTTACTGAAAAAGCACGTCCCGGTTTTTGAACTTTGAAATAATCGTACACTTTTACATCTGTAATATTTCGACATTCAAAAGCCATATTGTATTTTCCGTTCAAGAAAGAATAGGCAACCATTGCATTTTGAGTAAATTGTTCCGGAATTGATTTTTTAGTATCTAAACTTCCTAAAACAGGCCAGGTCAGATAAAAAGCATCGATATAATTTGCACTTACATTTAGAGAAAGTCTATCGTCTTTATATTTGATGTTTTTAAAATTAAAAGTCAAATCAGCATTTCCGTAGAAGATTGGAACGTTTGGCAATTGCGCATCATATAATACATCCGGACTCGTAGTTCCTACTTTGTATTTGTTTTTATTGAGGCTTTTTTGATAGGTTCCATTTACTTCAAAAGTCACTAAATCTTTATAACCATATTTAAGAACACCATCAATACCTGTTATTTGCACATTTTGAAGGTTTTCAAAAACAGTTTTATCTCCAACTTGCTGTTCTCGAATAAAATCTTTGGCTTCTCTGTAAATCAAACTTGTCTCTGCCGCAAACTGATTTTTATTTTTTTGAGTAAGAAATGCCAATCCTAAATTTGCATTATCACTACTTTCCGGTTTTAATCCTATGTTGCTGTTTATTATTAGCCCGTCTCCAAGCATTTCTATATCCGAAGGCAAACGGTAAGCATGTTCGTAAGATCCTTTTATTTGAAATTTATCTGATAAATGATACGCCGCCGTAGCTCCATAACCAAAGTTCGTTGACGAAGTAGATTCACTGACATTATTAAAAATCATTTTGGTAGAAAGGTCAAACATTTTCCCAAATCCCGAAATCGCCAATCTATTGTCTAAACCGCTAAAATTATAGCCTAATCCTAAAATATTTTTATCAATAGTAGGTTCCCCAAGTTCTACTACTTTTAAGTACTCTTCGGTTTCTTTTCGCTTATATCCCAGATAAGAATAATTTACAGCGATCGAATGTTGCTCATTTAGCTGATATTTTAAATTTGTTGTCACCTGCGCATTCGCCTCATCATAAACATAGATCGTTTTGTTTCCTAATTCGCCTTTATCATTGGCTCCGGCAAATTGTCTGTAGACATAATTTCCTGTCCAGTCATAAACCCTTGAAGAAGTATCAACTGAACGGTTATTTACCAAAGCATAAGTGCTGTTAATGTTCAACGTTAATCCTTTTGTAAAAAGATCACTTTTTTTAAATTTTAATGAAGTAATAAAACTTTCACTATCAGTAAAGGCTTGTCCAACGACTCTTTGCATTGTTCGACCTTGCTGAATTTCTTTTTTATTCCCCGCCATAGTAAAACCAACAAGCAAATAATCAGCAAAACTTTTGTTCTTAAAACCAGCTTCTGCCATTATAGTTCCGGATTTATAACCATCGTGAAAGTGCTTGTATTTTTGTTCGGGCAAAAACTTCGATGTGTTTTTATCTACAACACTTACATCTACTTTATAATCGTTGTCTGAGTAATTTGCAAAGGCGTTTATGTTTGCAATAAAACCATCTCTGCCAGAAAATCTGGTATTAACAGCAGCTCTGTGTGTATTAAACGAACCATAACTGTAAGAAGCATCAACATAACGGCTTACATTTTTATTAGTAACGATATTTACTGCACCACCCAAAGCATCTGCGCCCAATTCTATAGGAACCACTCCTTTGTAAACATCGATTCTTTCCGCCATATTTACGGGAATATTATTCAGCGTAAGCGCAGAACCATAGCTATCCATTGGAACTCCATCTAGAAAGAACTTCACTTGATTTCCTGAAAATCCGTTCAACGAAAAATTAAAAGCAGATCCTAAACCTCCATATTCACGAATACGAACTCCTGTAGTTTTATTCAAAACCTGATTTAAATCGGCAGACGTATTGTATGTCTTTTTCAGATCAATTGCGGTAATATTATACGCTTGTTCGCGTGCTCGTTGTACTTTAGATTTTCCTGTTATAGCAACTTCACTTAAAGTTGCCATATCTTCTTCCATCGTAATATTCTGAGTAAATTTTCCGCCTTGTTTTAGATAAATGGCTGTTTCTGTTGTTTTATAACCAACATGAGTAACAGACAAAACATAATTACCTGCATCTGCGTTTATTTTATATTCTCCTTTTGAGTTTGTCAAAGTTGCGTATTCCGTTCCTTTTAGTGCTACCGAAACTCCTTCAGCAGGTTTTCCAAGATTGGTTACGATAACCCCAGTTAAGCTTACTTTGTTTTTTTGTGAATACCCTTGAAGTGAAGTAAAAAAAATCGTAATCAAGAGTAATAATCTACCTATTTGCATCATTTAAGTTTGGTTTGAAAATTAAATTAGCAACAAAATTAGGGTCTCCAAAGAGTTTTTCCAATTTATTTTTAATTATTCTAAATAAAAATTATAATTAACTTTTAAATCGAAGAATCAATAAAAAATATCCGTATCCTTAACAAATAATTAAATTTAAATTAAGATTTGCTTAAAATTAGCTATCGAAAAAGTTATAGTATTTAAGCTCAATTTTAGCAAAGACTTGGAATTAGCGCATAAAAAAGCCCGCTTATCAAATAAGCGGGCTTTAAAATTTTAAAGATTTTATTATATTTCCAGATCTAAAATTGTTTCTTTTAGCTCTTCCATTACAATCTTAACGTCATTTTCTGTTGTACGCCAATTCACAAAAGAAGCTCTGATTCCTTTACGATTTTGATACACTGTTGGCGTCATAAACACTTTTCCCCTGTCGTTTAAACGAGTCAAAAACTCACTTACTTTATCCTGATTGTGATTTCCTTTTAAAGTAAAACAAACATTATTTAATCGAATTGGCGCCAGAAGTTCAAAATTCCCATTTTCAATAAGTTCATTTCCGAAGTGCAAAGCAAGATGAGCGCTATTTTCTATAATATCCTGAAAACCATCTTTTCCATAAGCCAACAAAGAAAACCAAACTGGCAAAGCTCGCAATCGTCTTGAGTTTTCCGGCACTACATTTAAGTAATTAAAATTTTCTAACGGATTACCTAAATAAGGTGCATTTGAATTTTGAAAAGTTTCGATCTGTAAATTTGTATGTTCTTTTTTAATCAAATAAAAAGCACTTTCATAAGGCACATTTAGCCATTTATGACAATCAATAGTAATACTGTCTGCTCCTTCCCATCCTTCTACAAGATGTTTGTATTTTTCCGAAACAGCAGCAAATCCACCGAAAGCAGCGTCAATATGCCACCAGAATTTGTATTTCTCTTTTAGCTTTGCAATAGCTTTAAAATCATCAAAATCAGCCGTATTTACCGTTCCTGCACTCGAAATTAAGATGAAAGGTTTTCCGTCTAACTTTTTAATATTTTCTTCTAAATCAATTATATCTATTGCTTCACGATTACCTTCTATAGTTTTTATTACGGTATAATTGTTACTTCCGATACCTAACATTGCCAGTGTTTTTACAGAAGAAGAATGTGGTGTTGCAGTTAGAATATTTATAGTTTCAGAAATTCCGTTTTTCGCAAAATCTTTCCCTAATTGGTTTCCAAACCATTGTCGTGCAACTCCCAGACAGGTAAAATTTGACATTGTCGCACCAGTTACAAATCCGCCTAAAAAAGAATCCGGTAATCTTAATAATTGCAATAACAGATTGATGGTTTCAAATTCTATCAATGCCGAGTTTCCTCCTTGTGATTTTATCGATTGCGCATTTTGATCATAAACAGACGACAACCAATCTCCCACAAGAGAAGCCGGAGTAGATCCTCCGGTTACAAAACCCAAATATCTTGGTCCCGAAGAAGCAACCATTAAAGGTGCCAATCGTTCTTTAAATTCTTCTAAAGTTGCTAATGATCCTAAACCTGATTCATTTAAATTTCTTGTTGTTGGATCAATTGATTCTTTTTTGGAAGTTGGAACATTTTCAATATTATTCAAGAAATCTATTCCTTGTTGTTTTGCCTGATTAAGAATATTTTCGATATCGTTTAAATCATGCTGAAGTGCTAAATTCATTATATATTGCTGTTTTAGTGCTTAAATCCATAACTTTTCGTTGCTAAAAAATAGCCCCAAAATCGCATAGATTAAGCGGATTAATATTGATTTAAAATAAGTTTTTTGTATTTGTTTAAAAGAACTGTGCTACCACTTGGTTTTTTCAGAGAATCGCGAAACCATCATAGAACAAATTACATCTCCGTTTGCATTCAATAAAGTTGCGATTGGATCAACAAGAGTTCCTAAAATCATGGCAACCGGCAAAGCTTGTTCCATTGGCAATCCATAAACGGTAATGGCGAGAACTTCTCCTATATAGCCTCCGTTTGGAATTCCGCCTTCGACAATCGACACTATTATCGTAATTCCTAATGCTAAAAGAATAGTTGACGGCGAAGTAAAATCTTTTCCAAACATGGCAAAGAGAAAGGTTATTTTTAAAATAGACGACATACTCGAACCGTCTTTATGTAATGGCGCTCCAAGCGGAATAACTAAATTCCGAACATGTTTTGGTATTCCCATTTTTTCAGCTGCATCCAGATTTGCCGGAATAGTTGCGATACTGCTGCAAGTTCCAATTGCCGTTAAGGAAGGCGTGATATTATTACTCCAAAAAACTACAAAAGCTCTTTTCGCTCCAGCTACTAAAGCATACAAACTAAAAAACACAAAGAAATAAAACACACAAGCGGCATAATAAACTCCTAATGGTTTGGCATAAACACCAAATAATTGCGGACCATAATAACTAACCTGATAGGCAAAATAAGCACCTAAACCTATTGGAGCCAATTTCATAATCATAGTCAAAAGCTGTTTCATAACTTCGTTTCCTGAGTCTAGAAAACTCTTGAAAGCATTACCTTTTTCTCCTGACTGCAAAGTGGCAAATCCTATTAGAAAGGAAAAGATAATAAGCGCCAACATACTTTTTCGGGACAATAATTCATAAAAATCATTTGTCGTAAGCAATTGTGCTATTTGATCTCCAACACTTCCGGATTTAATATTTTCAAGCGGAATTTTAGTAATTATAATGTTCTCATGAATTGGAAAAAGAGAAACAGCGATAATCATAACAATAGCCGAAATAAGAAGTGTTCCTAAAAAAACTGCAATCATTATAACAAATAGTCTTCCCAGCTTTTCTGTTTTTTCCAGATTAGCAATAGAGGAACTTATTGTAAAGAAAACAAGCGGAATAATTGCTGTGAAAAGCAAGTTTAGGAATATATCTCCCAAAGGTTTTATAACAGCAACTTTTTCTTTAAAAACTAACCCAAAAATACTCCCCAATATAATACCGCCCAAAAGCAATAATACACTGCTGTAGCTTTTTAGAAAATTGATTTTTTTAACCTCCATAATTTAATCGTATTACAATTTGGGAATAGAAATGTGAAAATAAAAATCAATTAAATTACTCAAAAATTGAGCACTAAAATTATTTTTCACCGCCACAGATTAAAATAATTTCAAATGATTTTTTAATTTATGCGAATTAAATGTGCCGTTAGGCACTAAATGTCGGCAGACCGTAGTTGGCGTGTCGTAGGTACGCAATAGATATCGGTTTGTCGCGTACCTACGGCACGCCAAATCTATTTTAATTCATGATTTCTACCAACATTTAGTACCTTACGGTACAAAATAAAGAGTTTACGTCATGAATTCGCTAACCATTATTTTTCTAAAACCAAAGTAGTAAAAGCTCTGTCGACTAATTCTCCTGTTTTGCTTTTTACTTTTTCGGTTAAAGTTTCCTTATTTATGATTTTGAAAGCCGATTTTTCAATTAGTTTTTCGGCTTTTTCAGTGCTGTAAAGTTCAAATTCAAATTGAGTAAAAGGAAGTTGCTTCATAAAACTTTCTTCGGCAAAAGTGATGCAGAAAATTCCTTTTGGCTGTAAAACTCTATAAATTTCTGAGAGCAATTTTTCTGGCTCTTGCCAAAAATAGATCGTGTTTACTGTAAATATTTTATCGAAAGAATCGTCTGAAAACGGAATTATGTTTCCATCGTAAAGCGAGAAAAAAGCTTGTTTTTGAGAAACATAATTCCTGTTGATTTGGCGCGCTTCCTGAAACATTAGTTCAGACATTTCAAGTCCGTAGTATTTCAGGTTTTCGGTTTGTTCAAATATAAATTCGACATGACCTGCATTTCCATGACCTAATTCAAGAATTGTATTTCCTTCTGCTATATTAAGATTCTGAATCGAATGGTACGTCATATTGATGTTTGTTTCATGCATCATATTTGCCATTTCGATCCCTTTTTCTCCCGTTGGATGTTTTAACTGAGAAGCTATTGCTTGTAATTCTTCTTGTTTCATAATCGTTATAATTAAATTCCAAATAATCCCGAAGCTTCGGGACCAAATTCCAAGCTTTCTTGTCATTGCGAGAAATGAAGCAACCACACAAAAAACTCCTCATAGAAAGTTTTCAATCTTTGTCGAATCACTAGTGTGATTTCTCCTCCGTCGAAATGACAATCTTTACGCTTAACTCTTAAAAAATCTGACTTGCGATTTGACGAATATTCTCAGATTTCCCCATAGAATAATAATGTAAAACAGGAACTCCGGCAGCTTTCAATTCTAGTGATTGCTGAATTGCCCATTCGATTCCTACTTGTTTGATTTCTGCATTATTCTTGCATTTATCTACGGCATCAATTAAATCTTCCGGTAAATCAATTCTGAAAATCTGTGGTAAAATTTGTAAATGTCTCTGAACTGCAATTGGCTTAATTCCGGGAATAATAGGAATTGTGATTCCTATTTCTCTTGCTTTTTCTACAAAAGCAAAATATTTAGAATTATCAAAAAACATTTGAGTTACTACGTAATCAGCTCCAGCATCGACTTTTTCTTTCAGTCTTTTCAAATCTGATTGTAAAGATGGAGATTCTAAATGTTTCTCCGGATATCCTGCAACGCCAATACAGAAATCAGCTTTATTATCGGCATCCATAACTTCATGCAGATATTTACCGCAATTTAAATCGTTGATTTGTCGAACCAAATCAATAGCAAACTTATTACCGCCTACTTTTGGCACAAAAGATTGCTCGTCTTTCATTGCATCACCACGAAGCGCCATTAAATTATTGATTCCCAAATATTGACAATCTACAAGCATGTATTCTGTTTCTTCCTGTGTGAAACCACCGCAAAGTAAATGTGGTACGGTATCAACATTGTATTTATGTTTTATAGAAGCGCAAATTCCAAGTGTTCCCGGACGCATACGGGTTAATTTTTTGTCCAAAAGTCCGTTACCTTTATCAATATAGATATACTCTTCGCGCGAAGTAGTTACGTCAATAAATGGTGGTTTGAACTCCATTAAAGGATCAATATTATCGTATAATTCCTGAATACTTTTCCCTTTCTGAGGCGGAATAAGTTCAAATGAGAATAATGTATTTCCTTTGGCGTTTTCTATATGTTCTGTTACTTTCATTATTAAGTCTTAAAGTTGTAAAGTCGAAAGTCGAAAGTCTTTCCTTTCGGACTTTATGACTTTTGACTTTAGACTAATTTAATCTGCTATATTAGGATTTAACCATTTCATTGCGTAATCTGTTGGCACATTGCGTCGTTTGGCGTAATCTACAACCTGATCTTCTTTTATTTTTCCAAGTCCGAAATACCTGCTTTTTGGATTTCCGAAGTAATATCCCGAAACCGATGAAGCCGGCCACATCGCCATACTTTCCGTCAAGGTTACTCCAATTTCTTCGGCTACATTTAAAAGTTTCCAGATTGTTGGTTTTTCCAAGTGATCCGGACATGCAGGATATCCTGGCGCAGGACGAATTCCTTTATAATTTTCTTTTATCAATTCTTCATTCGTTAAAGATTCTTCGGTATCATAACCCCAGAAATCTTTACGTACTCTTTCGTGAAGATATTCGGCGAAAGCCTCAGCAAAACGATCTGCTAATGCTTTTACCATGATCGAATTATAATCGTCAAGATCTTTTTCAAATTCAGCCGCCCATTCATCTACACCAAAACCAGTTGTTACACAAAAAGCTCCCATATAATCTTCTATTCCGCTTTCTTTTGGCAAAATATAATCGGCTAAAGCGATATTTGGAGCGCCTTTTGTTTTTTGCGACTGCTGACGAAGCGTTAAGAATTTCTCTAAAACTTTTCCGTTTTCATCACGCAATTCAATATCGTCATCATCAACCTGATTTGCAGGGAAAATTCCGTAAATACCTTTTGCGGTTAGCTTTTTCTCTGCTAAAATCACTTTCAGCATTGCCTGAGCATCTGCAAAAACCGAAGTCGCTTCTTTACCCACAACCTCATCCGTCAAGATTGCCGGATATTTTCCGTACAATTCCCAAGTCTGAAAAAATGGTGTCCAGTCAATATACGGAACCAAAACATCTAATTCTATTTCGATAGTTTGCGCTCCAATTACTTTTGGTTTTGTTGGAGTATATTCAGACCAATCTATTGGAAATTTATTTCTTCGGGCATCTTCAATCGTCAGGAAGTTTTTATCTCTTGAACGATTCAAAAACGTTTCTCTAAAAGAATCGTATTCTGCACGAATATCTGCCGCATATATTTTACGGTTATGATCCAAAAGGTTTCCTGCAACAGTAACGGCTCTCGATGCATCATTTACGTGAATTACAGTTTCTCTGTATTGCGGAGCGATTTTCACGGCGGTATGCGCACGCGAAGTCGTTGCTCCACCAATCATAATCGGGATTTTAATTCCTTGTTTGTCTAATTCTTTGGCCAAATAAACCATCTCGTCAAGCGAAGGTGTGATCAGTCCGCTTAAACCAATAATGTCTACATTATGTTCAATCGCCGCAGCAATAATTTTTTCCGGAGGCACCATAACACCAAGATCTACAATCTCGTAGTTATTACAAGCCAAAACTACCGAAACAATATTTTTACCAATATCGTGAACGTCACCTTTTACAGTTGCCATCAATATTTTTCCGTTTCCTTGTTTGTCTCCGGCTTGTTTACTAGCTTCGATATAAGGCAATAAATATGCAACGGCTTTTTTCATTACACGTGCCGATTTTACTACCTGAGGCAAGAACATTTTTCCACTCCCAAATAAATCTCCAACGACATTCATTCCCGTCATCAAATTGATTTCGATAACTTCAATAGGTTTTACAGCAGCAAGACGAGCTTCTTCAACATCTTCTTCAATAAAAGCGTCAACTCCTTTTACTAATGAATGTGTAATACGTTCCTGAACCGTTCCTAAACGCCATTCCTGAATCGCTTTTTCATCTGATTTTACTTCGCCTTTTACGTTCTCAGCAAAGTCCAAAAGTCTTTCTGTTGCATCATCGCGTCGGTCAAGAATTACGTCTTCAACGTGTTCTAATAAATCTTTTGGGATATCATCATAAATCGAAAGCATCTCTGGATTTACGATTCCCATTGTCATTCCGTTCTTGATCGCGTGATATAAAAACACCGAGTGCATCGCTTCACGAACCGTATCATTTCCTCTAAAAGAGAACGAAACGTTACTCACACCACCACTAATATGCGCGTGAGGCAAGTTATCACGAACCCATTTTGTACCTCTAAAAAAGTCCAAAGCATTTAAGCGATGTTCTTCCATTCCAGTTGCAACTGGGAAAATATTCAAATCGAAAATAATATCCTGTGGCGGAAAACCAACTTTGTTAACCAAAATATCATACGAACGCTGACAGATTTCAACTCTACGATCGTAATTATCAGCCTGACCCACTTCGTCAAATGCCATAATAATAGCTGCAGCTCCGTAACGTTTGATTAATTTAGCATGGTGAATAAAGGCTTCTTCGCCTTCTTTCAACGAAATCGAGTTTACAACGCTTTTCCCTTGTACTACTTTTAGACCTGCTTCGATGATTTCCCATTTCGAACTGTCGATCATAATCGGCACTCTCGAAATATCCGGTTCTGATGCAATTAAATTCAAAAATTTAGTCATCGCCTGAACCCCATCAAGCATTCCCTCATCCATATTAATATCGATGATCTGCGCTCCTCCTTCTACCTGTTGTCTTGCAATATCAAGTGCCTCGTCATACTTCTCTTCCTTGATTAATCTTAGGAATTTTCTTGAACCAGTTACATTCGTACGCTCTCCAATGTTTACAAAAACACTAGTTGGCGTAATAATCAACGGTTCTAATCCTGCTAATACAAGGTCTCTTCTATTTTCTGCCATTTCTTTTTTTCAATTTTCAACGGAATAAATTCCGTTGCTACAATATATTTCGTTCCTCTGGAACTTTTATTTCAACGTCTTGCTTGTCTTTGCGAAGAACTAAGCAATCTTACTCTATTATTTTACAATCTTAATTTTGTTATTTTGGGCGTGTCCCTCCGGGTCGGGCTATTCGTTCATAGTCCTCGCACTTCCTTCGTCAGGCTGTGGGCTAACCACTTCTATCCCTCACGCGAATCTCGGTTTCAAAACATTTTTTTTATTCTTCACGATTTCAATTATCGTTTTTGAAACAATTTTTCGTTTGCTACCGATCTGTCGTTCCTACGGAACTTTTGTCTTGCGTCTTCTTTCTTTTCAACGGAATAAATTCCGTTGCTACCAAAATATTGTTCCTACGGAACATTCATATCAACGTTTTGCTTGTCTTTGCGAGGAACGAAGCAATCTCATTATAACACTTCACATTCTAAAAGATTTACAAATCTTTATATCTATTTCCACTTTGTTTTTTCTATATATTTACAAGTTACACCTGCGTCATATATGTAATATTTAACTTTAGTAAAACCAGCTTTAACTAATGTAATTGAATCAGGTTTTAATTCTTCTTCTAAAACAATATGGTTTTCTTCGGGTTTATTTAAATCGTATTTTAACTTAAAAAACTTATTTAAAATTCCCTTGCCATATTCCTTAACATAAATTACCGATCTAATTTTTTTATCCAGATAAAAATAATATTGTAATGTATATCCGTGTTCATCATGATCTCTTTCCCGAGTTAGCAATCCTATAGTTTCTCCTTTAAAAGATTTTATATAATCATCCTGTTCTTTATCATTATAATACATTGCATATATAAATGAACCAACCAGTACAAAAAAGACGATTACTTTTATCCAATTCGTTTTATGAATTATTCTAACGTCTTCTTTTATCATTTTACTTTCAATGATTACAATTATCTAAAAGATTTTAAAAACCATTTATTCACTATTTCCACTTTGAGTACTCTATATATTTACAAGTTACACCTGCATCATATATATAATATTTAGTTTTGGTAAACCCTGCTTTAACTAATGAAATTGAATCAGGATCTAATTCTTCTTCTAAAACAATATAGTTTTCTTCTGGATTATTTAAATCGTATTTTACTTTATAAAAGTTATTTACACGCCCATAATCTTTAATGGAAACTTCAGATAAAACTTTTTTATTTGCGTAAAAATAATATCTCAAAGACCTAGTTTTTCGATGATATTTGGCTCTAGTTATAAGTCCTATTGTTTCTCCCTTAAATGTCTTTCTATACTTTTCAGATTGATCATGATCAACATCCTTACGACTAAAAAGAATCATTAGCATTATTACTAATATAAAACCTGCTGCTGCTAAATAATTTGCTTTTGCATCGTTTTTTTCTTCCATAATATTAAGCAAAAACCGGCGCCACACGTGGCTTATAATCCTTCGCAACCTCAGCAATTAATCTAATGTGATCCGGAGTTGTTCCGCAACAACCACCAATTATGTTGATTAAATTATCGTCTAAATATTCTTTGATGAAAGCCTGAGTTTGTTCAGGTGTTTCATCGTATTGCCCGAATGCGTTTGGCAATCCTGCATTTGGATGTGCCGAAACATTGAAACTTGTATGTTGTGATAATGTTTTCAAGTATGGTTTCAACAAATCAGCCCCAAGAGCGCAATTAAATCCTACACTCAGTAACGGAATGTGCGAAACTGAAATCAAAAATGCTTCTACCGTTTGTCCAGAAAGTGTTCTTCCTGAAGCATCTGTAATTGTTCCTGAAACCATGATTGGAATATCAAGATTACGTTCGTCTTTTACTTCTTCGATTGCAAAAAGTGCTGCTTTTGCATTTAAAGTATCAAAGATTGTTTCTACCAAAAGTAAATCGCAGCCACCATCCATTAAGGCTTCTACTTGTTGTTTGTACGCAATTCTTAAATCATCAAATGTTACGGCTCTGTAACCCGGATCGTTTACATCTGGTGACATACTTGCCGTACGGTTTGTTGGACCAATTGAACCGGCTACAAAACGTGGTTTGTCCGGATTTTTGGCTGTAAATTCATCAGCTACTTGTCTTGCAATTTTAGCCGATTCGTAATTTAATTCGTAAACCAAATCTTCCAGAAAATAATCGGCCATACCAATTGTCGTTCCTGAAAAGGTGTTGGTTTCTACGATGTCTGCACCCGCTTCATAATAAGCGGCGTGGACATCGCGAATTGCTTGTGGTTGTGTTATGGATAGTAAATCGTTGTTTCCTTTTAATGGATGCGGAAAATCTTTGAAACGCTCTCCACGAAAATCTTCTTCGGAGAAATTATAGCGCTGCAACATTGTTCCCATTGCTCCATCAAGGATTAGGATATTTTTTTTTATTGCTTCCTGAATTGTTATTGACATGATTTTCCCTTTCTTGCTAAGACATTAAATGCCAAGCTTTTTTAATTCTATTATTATCTTGAATATATACCTAACAGGTTTTTGAAACCTGTTAGGATACGTTATTTTGATTCACATTAATTCCAAAAATTCACTTTTGTTGGCTCATTAGCCCCGATTGAGCCGGTATCCTCGCAATGAAATGGAGAGATATAGGCGAAAGCGGGAACGATTGACGGCAAAAATGCTCAATGATTCGCTCATGATACCAAAGTGAATTCGGTAAAATTATATTGTAAGTTGTCAGGAAATGTTTTGAGAAATACTTTTATGTATTTGTGTTATCTATCTTAGATACTATGATTAGTACAAAGTAGAATGTAGCACCTTCTTTATGATAAAGGGTTGCTAAGGTTTCATCGGGTCTTTCCCTCCGCCTTTCGTGATAACTTTCAGTAATTTTAAGAACAGTGCAAAGTAAAGACATAACCTGAACAATTGCAAGTGTTTTTTTAAGTTTCTCAGCTTCTGAGTTGCTAAGGTCCTAAGTTTAAAATTTTATGTATATTTTGCTTATGCTTTTTGAAGAATTTCATTACTCCTTCATGATCTGTAAATTCGATTTCTTCTTTTGATAAATTTTCAAACCAATCTTCCGCAACTTTTTATTTGTAATAGGTTAATTCAAAATTTTGGACCTGATTTAAGTAGAAATAATTTGTAATTAATTTTAGCAAAATATTGATTTTCTCCTGAAGCTTTTCTGCTCTTTCAGTTGCTCTTTTTTTATTATATCTGCGATCTTCCTGATTATCTACATTCTGACTTTCTTCGTCTGCAACATATTGAATCAAGGTTTTGATATACAAATCTTTTTGCTTTTGAAAATTATATTTCTTTTCAAAATATTCTTTCCCTTTTGATAATTGATAAATAGAATATTCTACAGACGCATTTAGTCTTTTATGTTGATGTCCGTAATAAGTTCCGCTATAATTTAGACCTTCGTAAAGTCCGTTTAATGCACGATACAATTGGATTAGGTTTTCTCTTTCTGATTTGAATTTTTCTTCTCCGTTTTTTTGCTTGAGATAATACGCATACACTAAACAAAATTCATCTCTGCCAGCTTCACTCCCAAATGTTATAGATTCTTCTTCTCCGTCTTGATTAATATATTTTTCCCATGCTTTACCTGCGTATGATTCATTTGGGTTTGAAGGAAATTCTGATTTGAATACAGGAAAAAGTTTCTCGATTTTATTCAGTTCATTTTTAGAAATTATTAAAGAATCATTGCCTTCTTCAGCATAAATTAATACTTTTTCATTTTCAAGTTTAGGATTATCACTTAGATGAGGCAGACATTTATTGGTACTAACTTCTGTATCTTCTTTGACAATTGCTTCTTTTTTAGGTTCATTACAACCAACAAGAAAAACAAATAAACCCAATAAAAAAACGCTGTAATTTTTCATTTAATTTGCTTCTGATCTTTAAATAATTATTTTTTCTTACTTGCTTTTGCAAACGGATTATAATCTAAACAAAGTTGTATCCAAAATGCTAAATCCTGACTTTTTTGCCAACCGTTTTCTGTAACAAAAATGTAGTTTTTCATTGGTCTTTCTGCATTTGGCATCGGTAATACATCATCTTTTTCTATTGCTTTTGCATAAGCTTTATCATCGATTCGGCATAACAAAAGATTTTCTCCAATTTGTTTGTCAAGACGAGTTCCGCAACACAATTTATTATCTACCATAAATACAAGTCCGCCAAACATTTTCTTTTCGAAAAAATCGGCGCCTTTGTGTTGGAGAAATGTTCGGATTCTTTGTGCGTTATCTTCGTCGAAAGCCATTTTTTTGAAGGTTCTGAGGTTCTGAGTCGCTAAGGTACTAAGTTTTGAAATTAATATTTCATAAAAGACTGTAAACGAGAAAGGTTCTGAGATGCTAAGTTAAAAAACTTAGAACCTTAGAACCTTAGTATCTTAGAAGCTTAAAAACTAAACAATCGCCTTAACAACTGCTTTTGGAGCTTCTTTACGAGTTCCGTCGAAACCGTCTACACCAGAAACTGTCGTATATTTCAATACGTATTTTTTACCTGGATTGATGATTTGGTAAGCTGCCTGACACATTAAAGTTGCTTCATGGAAACCGCAAAGGATCAACTTTAATTTCCCAGGATATGTATTCACGTCTCCAATAGCAAAGATTCCCGGAATATTTGTTTGGTAATCTAATGCATTGTTTACTTTAATGGCATTTTTCTCGATATCTAATCCCCAGTCTGCAATTGGACCTAATTTTGGTGTTAATCCAAAAAGTGGAATAAAGAAATCTGTTTCGATTTTACGGTGTGCGCCGTTTTCTTCGATATCTAACGATTCAACATGCTCAGCACCGTTGATTCCGATAACTTCTGCTGGTGTAATTAATTTAATTTTTCCCGCAGTTTTTAATTCTTGTACTTTTTCTACAGAATCCAAAGCTCCTCTAAATTCATTTCTACGGTGAATCAAAGTAACTTCTGAAGCTACATTCGCCAAGAAGATACTCCAGTCTAATGCTGAATCTCCTCCTCCGGCAATTACAACTCTTTTATCTCTGAATTTCTCCGGATTTTTGATGAAGTATTTTACTCCTTTATCTTCATAAAACTCGATATCTTCGATAAGTGGTTTACGAGGCTCAAAACTTCCTAAACCTCCAGCGATAGCAATAACCGGCGCGTGAAATTTAGTTCCTTTGTTTGAGGTTACAATAAAACTTCCGTCTTCTTGTTTTTCGATTGTTTCAGCACGTTCTCCTAATGTATAACCCGGCTCAAACTGCTTAATTTGTTCTTGTAAGTTATCAATTAAATCTCCTGCTAAAACTTCTGGGAAACCAGGGATATCATAAATAGGTTTTTTTGGATACAATTCCGAAAGTTGTCCTCCAGCTTGTGGTAAAGCATCTAAAATATGACATTTTAATTTTAATAATCCTGCCTCAAAAACGGCAAATAAACCCGTTGGTCCTGCTCCAATTATAAGTATATCTGTTTTAATCATTATGTTGTTGTTTATAATCATTCTTAATAATACAAAGAAACGAATAATATATTCTATTGTCAAATGATTTTTATCATTGATTTCTTTGCGAAATTTTTCATTGGGTTAAACCCGATAGCTATCGGGACGACGCTATAATATAATTCGTCCCTCCGGAATCATCGGGTTAAAACCCGACGCTACAAAATTTGTCGTTCCTCCGGAACTCTTTTATTATTCTTTATTTTTCAATGACGCCGTTATCTCGTTCATTTTTTTAACCTTGTCTTCAAAATCACCTTTTAAGGTTTTCCTGTATTCATTGAGATTTTCAACCATTTGATTGATATCTTCCGGTATTACTTCTTCAAAAAACTCCCGCAGTCTTTTGGCTGTTGTTGGTGATTTTCCGTTAGTTGAAATCGCAATTTTTACATTTCCTTTCGTTACAATTCCGCCTAAATAATAGTCACACAAATCTGGTGTATCTGCAATATTGCAAATCAAATAACGCTTTCGGGATAAATCGTATACCTTTTTATTGACTTTTAAATCATCGGTACACGCAATAACCATATGACGTTTTTTGAGCATTTTCTTTTTAAACTTCGATTTAGTTAACGTAATCGAAGGATGTTTCTCTGCCAAAACCTTTATTTCTAAATGGAAATTCGGCGCTACAACCTCAACATTTGCATTAGGACTTGACTTTAGTAAAAAAGACAACTTTTCTAATCCTACATTTCCTCCTCCAACAATTAAAACATTCAGATTATGAAGTTTTAAGAATATTGGATATAATTCATTTTGTTCCATTTTAATTTAATTTCATCCAAACAAAATTAGATGATTTTATTGAACATTAGGAAAATCTAATATTGCAATGTTTATCGTTTTCCCCGGGTTAAAACCCGACGCTACAATATAAATCGTTCCTTCGGAACTTTATCTAGTGATTTCTTTTGATAGAAATTCTTCGTAAAATCCTTTTAATTTATTGCTTTCGCGAACAACGTTTCCCAAAACAATAATTGCCGGCGAACTTAATTGTTGCTCTTTTACAATTTCTAAAATCGAATCTACCGTTCCAACTCCTACTTTTTCTTCAGAAGTTGTTCCGTTTTGAATAATTGCAACAGGCAAATTTCCTTTTTCTTCTTTTTGAAACAAATCAATAATTTGTGGTAATTTGTGCATTCCCATCAAAATAACAACTGTCGCAGATGATTGTGCTGCCAAAGCTACATCTGAAGATAATTTTCTATCAGAAGTTGTTCCCGTAATCGCCCAAAAACTTTCTGAAACGCCTCTTTTTGTAATCGAAATTCCCTGACTTGCAGGAACAGCAACTACCGACGAGATTCCGGGAATTACAATCGTTTCAATTCCGAAACTTTCAACAAATTCTATTTCTTCACTTCCACGCCCAAAAATAAAAGGATCTCCGCCTTTTAAACGCACTACATTTCCATACGTTAATGCATTATCTACAATTAACTGATTGATTTGATCTTGTGTATAAGCGTGATTTCCGATCTTTTTTCCAACAAAAATCTTGATGGCATTTTTAGATGCGTGCGCTAATATTTCGTCATTGGCCAATGCATCATACAAAACCACATTTGCTTCAGCTAGTGCTTTTACACCTTTGAGCGTAAGCAAATCCGGATCGCCTGGACCTGCGCCAACTAAAGTTACTTTTGGTTTGATATTAAGCATTTGCTAATTCTTGAGCTCTGTATTTTTCTATAGTATCAAAAAATGAAATTCCTTGTTGAATGTATACTTTTGCAAACGCTTCTGAAGGTTCATTTTGATTGATTTGATATACTAATTCTCTAAATGTTGTTGCCAATTCTATTTTAGAACTTGTTACAAAAACAGTATCAAATAAGTCTACAATTCCAGCGTGATTGTTTGTTTTTTCGTTTTCTGCAAGCAATAATGCTTTTGCTCCATTTACAAATCCGGCATAAGCATGGTAAATTGCATCTGACCATTTTCCTTCGTCAAAAGATTCTTGCGCAAACGTTAATTTGTCTTTTGCTTCTAATAATAAAGTAGCTACTAAATCGATCACAACTCCGGCACATTCTCCAACTCCAACTGCTTTTACATAGTTATCTGCGTTACCCCAGTCTACGAAATCAGCTTCGGTTAAATTGGTTACATCTGCAAAAGGTTTTAAAATTTCATAGAAATATTTCTCTCCTTTCAGATCGTAATAGTTTAGGAATTTCTCTCCGTTTGCATTTGTATCAAAATCATTTAAGATTGTACGCAAAGCATCTGGTCCTCTACGGCTTGGAATTTTGATTACTTTATCAGCAAAACGTCCTGATCCATTTCCTAATCTTCCTCCGCCTAATAAAACTTGTAAAGCCGGAGCTACTAATTTTCCTGAATTGATTGACATTCCCTGGAAACCAATTGCCGACATATTGTGTTGTCCGCAAGCATTCATACAACCCGAAATTTTAATCTCAATTTCCTGATTGTTTAAGTATTGCGGATATTCTGCATTCAGTACTTTTTCCAGTTCTTCTGCAATACCGGTACTACTTGCAATCCCCAAATTACAAGTATCTGTACCCGGACATGCCGTAATATCTGCAGTAGAATTATAACCTAAATCAACAAAATTCAATTTGGCTAATTCCTGATAAAAGAATGGCAAATTAGCTTCTTTTACGTGACGTATTACAATATTTTGACGCAATGAGAAACGTAGTTCATTTGCTGCGTAATTTTTAATTAAATCGGCTAATAATCTGGCTTTATCAGTATAAAAATCTCCTAATAAAACTTTGATTCCAATAGCGTAATAACCTTCTTGTTTCTGTGCAATTACATTCGATTTTTTCCAGGCTTCATACGCTTTTGTATCTTCGATTGTAACTTGTGGTACTTGTAATAATGGTTCCGGAATTGGACCATCAAAAGCAGTGGTATCTATTTCGTAAGTTTCGAAAGCGATTGCTTTTTTCTCTTTTTCAACCAAATCAAGGAAAACATCTCTTCCCATTTCTTTGATTAAGAATTTCATACGCGCTTTCATTCTTTTTGCACGTTCACCATATCTGTCAAAAATACGGATGATTCCTTCTGCTGTTGGAATGATTTCGTTAACCGGAACAAATTCCGAAAGTAATTCTGCATGTGCCGGCTGAGATCCTAAACCTCCACCAAACATAATTTTAAAGCCTTTTTCGCCATTTACAATTTTCGGAATAAATCCTAAATCGTGTAAATAACTTAAAGCTGTATCTTCGTCTGAAGAAGAGAACGAAATTTTGAATTTACGCCCCATTTCCTGACAAATTGGGTTTCTTAACAGATATTGAAAAAGTCCGTGTGCATAAGGCGAAACATCGAAAGGTTCGTTTACATCGACACCAGCCAATTCACTTCCGGTAATATTTCTAACAGTATTTCCGCACGCTTCACGCAATGTAATATCGTCTTTAGCCAAATTTGCCCAAAGTTCCGGAGTTCTGTCTAAACTTACGTAGTGAATCTGGATATCCTGACGCGTTGTAATGTGCAAACGTCCTGTAGAATATTCATCAGAAACTTTAGTAATACGTACCAATTGCTCGCTCGTAACTTTCCCGTAAGGCAATTTAATACGAATCATTTGAACGCCTTCCTGACGTTGGCCGTAAATTCCGCGCGCTAAACGAAGACTACGAAAACGCTCATCATCAATTTTCCCTCCACGGAATAAATGAATCTTTTTTTCTAAATCGATGATCTCTTTCTGAACAATCGGATTTTCTATTTCTGTTCTAAAACTTTCCATTTCTTTTTAGTTGTTGGTTGTCTGTTGTTGGTTGTTGGTTTGCTGGCAGAATAACTATCAACTAAAAACCATCAACTAGCAACTAGCGAATGAATCCTACTCCTGCTGTTGTATTTGTTGCTGTATCAATTAAGATAAAAGCACCATTTGATTTATTATCGTTGTAGGCATCAAAATATAAAGGCTTACTTAGTTTGATACTTACTTCACCAATTTCGTTTATGGCTAATTGTGACGCTTCTTTTGTTCCTGAGTAGTCAGTTGAGATTGTATTTTTGATACTTTCTACTTTTGCTAAAACCGAATTTGTATTGTGCTGAACGATATATTTTGTACCTGCAACTAGTTTTTTACTGTCCATCCAGCAAACTGTTGTAGTGATTTCTTTTTCAATTTTTGGAAGTTCTGATGATTTTACAATCATATCTCCTCTTGTAACATTGATATCATTTTCTAATTCGATTGTAATCGAAGATCCTGCAGCGGCTTCATCAAATTGTTTATCGAAAAAATGAATTTTTGAAACTTTTGATTCTGTTAAAGAAGGAAGAACCGTAACGGCATCTCCAACTTTAATAGAATTTCCGTATAATTTTCCCGCATATCCTCTAAAATCATGATATTCTTCTGTTTTAGGACGAATAACGGTTTGAACCGGAAAACGTGCTTTTCCTGTTTCAAAAACATCATGAGAATGTAATCCTTCTAAATGTTCTAAAACGGTTTGACCATCATACCAAGGCATATCTTTTGATTGATCTACTACGTTTCCTCCATTAATTGCACTCAACGGAATGTAACTTACGTTTTGCTCTTTGAAAGTACTTTTAGCGTTTAATGCCTGAAAATCGGCTTTGATTTTATTGAAAACTTCTTCAGAATAATCTACTAAGTCCATTTTGTTAATCGCAACAATTACCTCTTTCACTCTCAATAAATTATTGATAAAAAAGTGACGGTATGTTTGCTCAATAACTCCTTTTCTGGCATCAATTAAAATAATAGAAACCTGAGAAGTCGAAGCTCCTGTAACCATGTTTCTGGTATATTCTACGTGACCCGGAGTATCGGCAATAATGTAACTTTTCTTTGCTGTCGAAAAATAAATGTGCGCAACATCAATCGTGATTCCTTGTTCTCTTTCGGCAACCAAACCATCTGTTGCTAATGAGAAATCCAGATAATCATATCCTTTTTGTTTACTGCTTTTCTCGATTGCTTCTATCTTATCAGTAGTCAATGATTTTGTATCGTACAATAATCTCCCAATCAAAGTGCTTTTTCCGTCATCTACACTCCCTGCTGTTGCTATTTTTAAAACTTCCATTCTTGTAATTTTGTTTCAGGTTTAAATTTTTTGTTTCAGGTTTCAAGTTGTTGAAACGCTTTCACAAATTTTAAATCTGTATGTTTTTTTTGAATTTTACTTTCCAGTATTTTTAATTAATAATTTATAATTCACAATTAATAATTATTAAAAATACCCTTGTTGTTTTCTCTTTTCCATTGCAGCTTCAGAACGTTTGTCGTCGATTCTGGCTCCTCTTTCAGAAATTGTTGATTCTCTGATTTCGCCTACAACTTCTTCGATTGTTGCTGCGTAAGATTCAACTGCGGCTGTACAACTCATATCTCCAACGGTTCTAAAACGAACAATTCTTTCTTCGATTTGTTCGTCTTCTTCCTGATACACAAAAGGAGAATGTGACCAGATTAAACCGTCTCTCAAAAAAACTTTTCTTTTATGTGAAAAATAGATCGATGGAATCTCAATATGTTCTTTTTCGATATAACTCCAAACATCTAATTCTGTCCAGTTTGAAATTGGGAAAACACGAACGTTTTGTCCATTTTCGATTTTTCCATTCAAAATATCAAATAACTCAGGTCTTTGATTTTTTTCATCCCATTGACCAAAATCATCACGCACTGAAAAAATACGTTCCTTTGCTCTTGCTTTTTCTTCGTCACGACGTGCTCCACCAATACAAGCATCAAACTTAAATTCTTCGATTGCATCTAAAAGTGTGATTGTCTGTAAGCTGTTTCTACTAGAATATTTTCCGGTTTCTTCAACTACTTTTCCTTCATCAATAGCATCCTGAACATTGCGAACGATTAATTCTAATCCTAATTCTTCTACCAATTTGTCTCTAAAAGCAATTGTTTCAGGGAAATTGTGTCCTGTATCAACGTGCAATAGAGGAAACGGAATCTTTGCCGGAAAAAATGCTTTCTGTGCCAAACGCACTAATGTTATAGAATCTTTTCCTCCAGAAAAAAGTAAAACAGGCTTGTCAAATTGTGAAATTACTTCTCTGAAAATGTATATCGCTTCACTCTCTAAAGCGTTTGTTTTTAATACTGAACTTGAACTCATTTGATATTTTGTTTAATGCTTGACAGTTTTTCTAATTTTAGATTGTTGTGAGTTTAATCTAAAACCTATAAAGCTATCGTTATTCTGTGTTTTTTGTTTTTGTTTTTTCAACGAAATAAAATCCCGTTACTTCAAGGCGTTCCCTTCATCAATCTTCCCCGGATTAAAATCCGGCGCTACAATATAAATCTTCCTTCATTGATTGGGTTGAAATATCACATTGCAATCCTCAACCTCCCCCGGATTAAAATCCGGCGCTACAATATAAATCGTTCCTTCGGAACTTTAATCTATTGCCTTAAATCTATATTCTTTATTCTATTCTCTTGTATCTTGCCTTTAGCTTCTTGCCTCTAAAAATCTAGACCTACTCTTTCTTAGCGCTATGCAAACCACACTCTTTATGGCTCGATTCCCACCACCATCTTCCGGCTCTGATATCTTCGCCAGGAAAAATTGCTCTTGTACAAGGCGCGCATCCAATACTTACGAAACCTTGTTTGTGCAAAGCATTTTGAGGAACATTATTTTCTGATAAATACGTTTCTACTTCTTCTAAAGTCCACTTTAATAAAGGATTGAACTTTATGATTTCGAAACCTCCATCGTATTCAAACAATTGTAAGTCGTTTCTATTCTCAGATTGTTCAGCTCTTAAACCTGTAATCCAAACCGAATTTCCTGCCAAAGCTTTTCTCAACGGAACCACTTTTCGAATAAAACAACATTCTTTTCTATTTTCAACCGAATCATAAAAGCTGTTTGGACCTTTATGTTTCAGTAAATTTTCGACTGCAGTTGCTTCCGGAAAATAAACCTCGATTGGCTTTTTATACTTTTTTAATGTTTTATGAAAAACATCGTACGTTTCCTGAAACAATCTTCCGGTATCTAATGTAAAAATCGTGATATCCTGATTACTTTTTGCGATAAAATCTGTAATCACCTGATCTTCCTGTCCAAAAGAAGTCGAAAAGATTACTTTGCCAGGAAATTCACTTGCTAAAAAAGCTAATGTTTCTTCCAGTGAAAAATCTTTTGTTTCATCTAATAATGATTGTATAATCGTCGCACTCATAATCTCTTCTTTCCTTTCTAAAAAATATTACAATAATTTAGATAATGTTTTTAAACTCAATAATATAATTAAAATTCCAACCGCAACCATCATTGGTTTTCTTTTGATTTTGTTAACCAAATAAGCCGCTAAAGGTGCCGAAATTACGCCTCCTATAATCAACCCAAAAATAACCTGCCATCCATGAATTCCTCCAAAAAGCATAAACGTGATTCCACTTGCAAATGAAATTGCAAACTCAGCTGCATTCACAGAACCTATTGTATATCTTGGATTTCTGCCTCTTCCTAATAATGTAGAAGTTACAATTGGTCCCCAGCCACCGCCACCAACCGAATCCATAAAACCTCCAAAAGTGGCTAAATATCCTAATTTTGTTGTTTTCTTTTTTACAACCGTTTTAGACAATGCTTTTTTGATAATAACAGCTGCCAAGATGATCATATAAACCGCAATAAATGGCTTAATAATATCTCCGTTAATTACATCTGATAATAAATAAGCTCCTGTAATAGAACCTAAAACACCTGGAATTAATAAATGCTTTACCAGTTTTTTATTGATGTTCCCAAATTTATGATGCGAAAGCGCCGATGCTCCTGTTGTAAACATTTCAGAAACGTGAACTGCTGTACTGCTCACAACTGGCGGAACTCCATAAGCCAATAAAAATGACGTTGAAGTTGCTCCGTAACCCATTCCTAATGTTCCATCAACCAATTGAGCAAAAACTCCAATTCCAAAAAATACTAAGAACTCCTGATTGAAACCTCCAACAAACCCACTCCATGAAAACTCATTGTAGTGATTAAAAATTAATGTAGATAATAAACCTACTAATAAAACAACTGGTATTACTACCCATAATTTCTCTTTTATAGAGACATCAGATCTAACATCATAATTATTTATTTTCAATTCTTTTTCCATACTCTCATGGTTGGTTTTGGCTTGCAAAATCTATTACCCTATCGGGTTAATAGATTACTATGCAAAATTAATACTTATTTCTAAATATCAAAGCATTATTTAATTTTTTTACAACTCTAATTTTCTACAGGTTAACCAAAGAGCAACTTTAAAAAATATAACAAATTAACCTTTTAAGTTACAAATCATATTAGACTGTATTACAACTAAATAAACTATAAATGATATACATTTGCAAATATAACATTTTAAAGTCTACCATATCCATAGGATAATTATAAAATTGTTATTATTTTTACCGCAAATATTTATTCATGGATTTTCAAATAGGTCTTGTAATTGCTGGTTTGGTTGTAGGTTTTGTAGTTGGGTTAACCGGCGTTGGAGGCGGCTCCTTAATGACTCCAATATTATTATACTTCGGAATCCCACCAACTACAGCCGTTGGCACTGATTTATTATATGCTGCTTTTACCAAAATGGGAGGCGTATTTGTACATCACAGAAAGGGAAATATTAATTGGAAAATTACAGGCTGGCTTACTTTAGGAAGTGTTCCGGCTGCATTACTGACTTTGTGGGTTTTAAATAGTATCAAAACAGATATTTCAACTATTAATGCTGTAATCAAATACAGTTTGGGCTGGGCATTACTTTTTACTTCAATCGCTATCTTATTCAAAAAGAAACTACTAAAATACTCTCAGAAACATGCGGGAGATAAATTTCATAGCGAAAGTCATACTCAAAATATGCTAACTATTGGAATTGGTATATTACTTGGAGCAACTGTAACATTAACATCAATTGGCGCAGGAGCTTTAGGAACAGTAACATTATTCTTTTTATATCCGCTTTTACCAACGCCTCGTTTAGTAGGAACAGAGATTGCGCACGCAGTTCCTTTAACGCTTGTTGCCGGAATAGGTCACGCTTCTATGGGAAATTTAGATCTAGTTTTACTCGGTCAATTGCTATTAGGATCGCTTCCAGGAATCTTTATAGGAAGTATGCTAAGCGGAAAAGTTCCGGATTTATTTCTTAGAAATGCTATTGCAGTAATGCTTTTCTTAGCCGGATATAAATTGATTTTCTAGAAAAAGCATAATTAATCATAAAAAAAAATGCCCATTTCATTAGTTATGAAATGGGCATTTTTGTATCATTATTTAAGCAATATTGCTTAAAATGCAATATCTGCTAATGAATTACTTTCCAGAATTTTAAGTGTATTATCACGAACCTCTGTCATTAAACGTCTTGCTGCACAGGTAGTTTCATCATCACAATCATCACATTTTTCATAAAAGTTATGACTCGCGCACGGAAGCAATGCTATCGGACCTTCGAGGATACGATAGACTTTTGCCATACTGATATCTTTTGGATCTTTTATCAGATAATAGCCACCGCCCTTTCCTTTTTTCGCTCCTAGAAAACCTGAATTTCTGAGGAGTAATAAAATACTTTCTAAGAACTTAATTGAAATATGTTCGCTTTTTGCAATTTCTGCAATTTGTACAGGATCATTATTTTCTCGTCTGGCTAAATATGTTAAGGCTTTAATTCCGTATTTTGTTTTCTTTGAAAGCATTTTTATATTTTAGATCGTAATTATAAATTCTAGTTCTAAAGTTATCAAAAGAATTAAAACAAACATTACGCATATTTTCTTCAACAAAAATAATCTTTTTAAATGAGAATATAACAGATTCAATCTATATTCTACTAAATTAGTATAGTTTAAAGAAGTACAAACTAAAAACAGCCTTTGACTTTATCTAATTTAGCAGAAAATCATTTTTATAACAACGATTTCAAAATATCACTACAAATTAAAGACACATTATTTTTCATCAAATATAATTGATGATTATCGTCTTTGATAATTTCGTGATTTAAATTCAAATCCAAATACCATTGTGAGTGAGGTTTGTTTGAATCTTTTTCTCCAAAATATAATTTCAGTTCACAATTTGGAGATTCCGTTTCATATCGCAATCTAGTTGAAGAAACAGCAAATAAATTTGAAACTTCAAGACCTTTCAAAGCAGCTTTCCACGCTATTGTTCCACCAATACTGAATCCTAAAACTAATACTTTTCCTTTTTCTAAGTTGAGTAAAGTTTCAACCGCTTTATCGATTCCTCCGTTAAGAAACTGAGCATGAATATAACTTTCTGAAAAATTAGCCGAATCAATTTCTGCAAGTTTTAATACATCGTAATACCGAATCTCAAATTTAATCTTCAGTAAATCTATATATTGCTGAATCCATTCCTGATTATCTCCTCCATATAAATCTGATAAAATAAGTAATCTTGGTTTCATAGAGAATAAAATAAAAATGTCAGACTGCACGAGAACAAAGCTAAATCTACAACTTTGAATTCGTTCAGTCTGACAACTATATTAATTAATTCACTTAAGAAAGTGCCTGATCTAAATCAGCAATAATATCTTTTACGCTTTCCAAACCTACAGACACACGTACTAAACCTTGTGTGATTCCTACTGCTAATTGATCTTCTTCAGATAATTTACTATGTGTTGTTGATGCCGGATGTGTTACTATAGTTTTTACATCTCCAATATTTGCCGAAAGTGAGCATAGTTTAATCTTATCCAAGAATTTTCTTCCTGCTTCAAGCCCGCCTTTAATTTCAATTGCGATGATGTTACCACCTAAAAGCATTTGCTTTTTAGCAATCTCATATTTTGGGTGTGATTTTAGAAACGGATATTTCACACTATTTACATTTGGGTGACTCTCTAAAAACTCTGCAACTTTTAATGCATTTTCGCAATGTTTGTCAACGCGTACAGCCAAAGTCTCTAAACTTTTTGACAAAACCCAAGCATTAAATGGTGACATTGCCGGTCCTGTATTTCTTGAAAACAAATAGATTTTACGAATTAACTCAGCGTCTCCAACTGCAACTCCACCTAAAACACGTCCTTGTCCGTCAATTAGTTTTGTAGCAGAATGGACAACCAAATGTGCGCCGTATTTAATAGGCTGCTGAATGTATGGCGTAGCAAAACAGTTGTCGATTATTAAAATCAAATTGTGCTTTTTTGCGATCTGACCTAACAATTCCAAATCAACTACGTCTACACCAGGATTTGTAGGCGTCTCAGCATATAAAATTTTAGTATTTGGCTTAATAAAACCTTCGATTGTTTCCGGTTTATTGATATCAAAATAGGTTGTTTCAATATTCCATTTTGGAAAATAAGTCATAAACAACGCGTGAGTCGATCCAAAGACACTTCCCGCAGAAACGATATGATCTCCTGAATCCAACAGTGCTGCAAATGTAGAATATATAGCAGCCATTCCGGTTGCAAAAGCATAACCTGCTTCTGCACCTTCCATAGCACAAACTTTATCTACAAACTCCGTTGTATTTGGGTTACTAAAACGGGAATAAATATTACGTACTTTTTCTTCTGTAAAAGAAGCTCTCATATCCTCTGCATCTTCAAATACAAAACTTGATGATAAATACAAAGGAGTTGAATGTTCCTGAAATTGCGATTTTTCTAAATGTGTGCGTATGGCTAAGGTTTCAAAACCTAATTCTTCTTCGTTCATTTTTTTAGTTTTTCTAGTTTCAAGTTCCAAGTTCCAAGTTTTTTCGATAGATAAAAACCAGAATTTAAAACTAAAACTATAGTGAGTTTTAAGTCAACATAAAAATTATCTAATTTTCTATTGGACTAATTTTCTAATTCTATAATATTTCGTTGTTCAATACAACTTTGTAATTTATTGTAGCTGTTGGTTCAATTGTTTTAGAAACTGAACAATATTTTTCGAAAGAAAGCTGCGCTGCTTTTTGTGCTTTTTCAGGGTTAATATCCCCTTCTAAGTAAAAAACTACGTTGATTTCTTTAAAAGGTGTTGCTTCTCCAACTTTTACACGTTCTCCTTCAACTTCAGCATTGAATGACGTTATTTCCTGACGTTGTTTCTTCAAAATCGAAATCATATCAATGGCGCTACATCCTGCAACTCCCATTAATACTAATTCCATTGGGCTTGCACCTAAATCGCTTCCGCCAAATTCGGCTCTGCTATCTACATCAACTACATGACCTCTTTCATTTTTGAGTTTAAAATGAAACGCGTCGTTTACTCTGTTTAAAGTTACTTTCATTGTGTTGTTCTTTTTTTTGTTTTTGTTTGAGCTCAAATCAGAAATCTAAACTCTAAAATCTGCATTCTAAAATCAAATTACCCTTTATCAGATAATCTCAAAATATCTCCAAATACACCTCTCGCTGTTACCGCAGAACCTGCACCGGCTCCCTGAATAACGATTGGACGATCTCCGTAAGATTCTGTATAAATTTCGAAGAAAGAATCCGAGCCTTTTAATCCGCCCAAAGCAGTATCTGACGGAACTGAAACTAATTTTACTTCGAGAATTCCTTTGTCATTTTGCAAATCTCCAGACAATTCACCAATGTATCTTAATACGTGATTGGGCTTTTGATCGGCTTTTATTTTCTCATAAATTGGATCGAATTCTTTTAGTTTTGTCAAGAAATCAGAAACATTTCCTTCACGTAAATGTTCCGGAATTAGGTTTTGAATTGAGATTTCTTCAAACTCATTTTGCAAATCTAATTCTCTTGCTAAAATCAATAATTTTCTTCCCACATCATTTCCGCATAAATCTTCACGCGGATCTGGTTCTGTATATCCGTTGTCGATTGCTTCTTTCAAAATTTCGCTAAACGGAACATCTTTCGCAGAGAAATTATTAAATAAATAGCTTAATGTTCCGGAGAAAACTCCTTTTATTTTTGTGATGTTTTCACCAGAAAGATGCAATAATTTTATGGTATCAATTAATGGTAATCCTGCACCAACATTAGTCTCGTACAAATAATTCTTCTGATTATCTGCCAATGATTTTCTTAGTTCTTTATAAAAACCATAACTCAATGTATTCGCTACTTTATTGGATGAAATTAAATCAAAACTGCTTTCAATAAGCGGTATATAATTCTCAACAAAACTTGCACTTGCTGTATTATCAATCGCAATTAAGTTCTCTAAATGATATTCATTTGCATAAGCGATAATATCTTTGATTGTATAAGCTTCTCCTTTACTTGCAATATCATTTTTCCAGTTTGAAGTTACGCCATTTCTATTTAAAAGTAACTTTTTAGAATTTGCAATTGCAAAAACATTCAGTTTTACATCTTTACGTTTCTCAATCGCCGCAGCCGATTCTAAAATTTGATTAATCAAAGTTCCTCCAACTAATCCGTGACCGAAAATAGCAATGTTGATTTTCTTAGAAACTCCGAAGATTTCTCCGTGAATTACGTTTAAAGCTTTATTCAGTTCTTCTTTTTTAACAACCAAACTCACGTTTTTACCCGTAACGGTATTGTTGAATAATATTGGAACTATTTTGTTTTTAATTAAAGCCGTGTAAGGTTTATGGAAAGTACTTAAATCCTGTCCAATAATCGAAATTACCGAAACATTATCTGTTACTGTAATTTGGTTTACATCTTTAGAATAAAAGTCGTTTTCAAACTCTTTTTCTAACTCGACCATTGCAAGAGTTGCTTTATCTTTTGCCACAACCAGTCCGATTCCTCTTTCTGAAGAACCTTGAGAAATAATACTTACACTGATGTTATGATCGCCCATAACTTTAAAAATACGAGCATCAACACCTGATTTCCCAAGTAATCCACGACCTTCAAGATTTACCAAAGAAACATTTTCTAAAACAGAAAGTGTTTTAATCCCTTCTTTAGCAGAATCTGAAGTAATTAAAGTTCCACGGTTTTCATGATTAAAAGTATTTAAAATACGAAGCGGAATATTTTTTTCTAATAATGGAATTATCGTTTTAGCATGTAGAATTGTTGCTCCAAAATTGGCCAATTCATTTGCTTCATTAAATGATAAATATTCAATTTTTTTAGCATCGGCTACCAAATCAGGATTTGCGGTATAAATTCCGTCTACGTGTGTAAAGTTCTGAAGCTCTTCAGCATCCAAATAATTAGCAATTAACGAAGCGGTGTAATTACTTCCGTTTCTTCCTAATGTTGTGGTGTCGTTGTTGTTGTTTGAACCAATGAAACCTGTAACGATATTAACTGTTTCTCCGTTATGTAATTTGAAATAATTGATTACATTTTTTTTCGAAAGTTGTTCTAAAGGCTGTGCATCACCAAATTTCGAATCGGTTTTTAGCAATTCTCTTGTATCAACAAAATTCGCAGGAATCCCTTTTTCAACTAAAATTGAAGTCAATAATTTAGCAGAAAGCAATTCGCCTTTAGACAAAATCTGATCTTTAATTTTATTGCTGTAATCTCCTATCAGGCTAACTCCTTCAAAAAGTTTATCCAAAATATTAAACTCTTCAGATAAATCAACTTGTGGAAAATCTGAAGCTTGATATGCTTTAAAGCTTTCTAATAAAGGTTTGTAATTACCATTTTTAGCCGCTATTCTTAAAATATCTTCAAGTTCATCTGTTGCATTTCCGCGGGCAGAAACTACTACGGCAATTTTTTCGCCTTGATTTACTTTATCTGAAATGATTGAAACTACCTTGCTAAGTCCTTCTCCGTTTGATAACGATTTGCCTCCAAATTTTAATATTTTCATTTTATTTTTCTATTGTTTCTGCCTTAAAAATATCGGCAAGTAAATGATCTAATTGTTTGTACTCGATTAAAAAAGCGTCATGTCCGTGAACTGAATCTATTTCGCTATAAAAAACATTGTCTTTGAACTTTTTTAAGTCCTGAAAAGTTTCCCGATTTTCTTTTGGTGTAAAAAACAAATCCGAATTGATTCCGATAATATGAATCGCTGCATTTGTTCTAGACATTAAAGTTTCAAAATCGTCACTATTTCTGGTAATATCTATGGTTTTAAGTAATTGGTTCATCAGTTTATATGATGCCAATTGATATCTCTTTTGTAGTTTTTCACCGTGATGTGCCAACCAGCTTTCGATATTAAAAACAGAAAGATTGGCATTGATTGTACGCTGAAATTTTTCTTTGAATGATTCAGGAGATCTGTAACACAACATTGCATGAATTCTGGCATCTTCAATAGGACGTGACGAATTATTAAGAATCTGCTCTTGCAAATAGCAATTAGCAATCATCCAGTCCGTCGATTTCCAGTCTGTAGCAATGGGAATTAGGTTTTGAGTAATATTAGGTTCTAATGCAAGAATTTCCCAAGCGATTCCTCCGCCAACAGAACCTCCAATAATGGTGTGTACCTGATTAATATTTAAAGCTTCTAAACCTTTTATAAATATTCTGGCAATATCTCTGGTGGTAAAATCCAGATAATTTTCAATTATAAACGAATCGTTTCCATTTCCCGGAACATCAAATGCCAGGATAGTATATTTTTGGGTATCAATCGTTTTTTCTTCGCCAATTAAATCATTCCACCAGCCATTTTCTCCAGTTACCTCAGCGTTTCCTGTCAAAGCATGATTAACCAAAACTATAGGCGCACTATGTAAAGGCAAACCAGAAAGCGTAAAACTTAACGGTAATGAAAGATATGCTGCACCACTTTCGGTGATGAAATCTTGAATTATAATGGGACTTGGTATATTTTCCAATTTCAAATCTTTTTATTATTGATTTGTATGTGGAAATATTAGAAAGAAAGTACTAGAGTGAAACTAGAAAAATTCTTGTTGTTATCTTTCCACGTTTGGGCGTGGTAGAATGCAGCACCTTCTTCGATTTAACGAAGGGTTGCTAAGGATTCATCGGGTCTAATCCCTCGTCCTTTCTTTATAACATTTCAATACGTTTTTGAACTTAAAGGTGCAAATTAACTACTTATTTCTTAAACTAACAAATTTTATCGAAACTGATTCTGCAATTTCTTAAACATAATTTAAAATAAGTCGAAAGTTTAAAAGTCATAAAGTCAAAAGAATTGGCATCAATTAAATACATCAATCTCTTTTGTTTACTATTTAAAAACTATTATACGCAAAAAATTACCGAACAATTTGCCCAGTAAAATTTAGCAGGTTTCCCTTATTTTATGACACTTTCTGATTTAGATAAAAAGTGTTTCATTTTCTTTTGAATACATCAAAAACAATAAAGAATTTGGTTCTTTTTTCTCCGCTTTTTTATCTGTTTCAGTTATTCCGAAACTTGGATGAATCAATTCGTTTACTGGCGGTGGATTATTTCTTTCGATTTTGCTTCTGAAAAGTTTTTTTCTTAAGTAGTTAATTGTGCTCATGATATTTAAGTTTATGTTAGTTTGCGTTTTATAATCTTTATTGTTTGTTTAATTCTTTGTTATGGTAACCAAATGGAATAAAAAAACCCTTTTGGGTTTTTAATACCAAAAGGGTTTAAGTTTTTTACAACTTATATATACTTTTAGTATCAACAGACGCATACACAAATACGTGCGACGTTAAACATCTTGTTCATCTGTAGGGATTTATTCATCTTTGATTTACTTGCTATTTTAAAAAAATCTTGCATTTGTTTGTCTTTAAAAGCTTCTCGAAACTGCTGAATTATTTTTACTTATTTTTCCTCTTCAAAATCAATAAGATATAAAATTCATCAACGGTTTTATCCGATTAACATAACTATTATTTAGAATAACTAAATTTATCTTCTTGGTGTTTTTGAGGTATTACAAATGTGCGAATATTTTTTCAATTACGCAAGTGAGGATCAACAAATTAATCTTAAAAAACGTTAAAAAACATCATTTTAACGTTAAAAAACATCTTACAAAATTGGCTTTTGTTAAAATGAGAGTTAAAACCTACAAAAAATACGTTACAAATTTTCCTGTTTCAAAATATCAAAGAACAACTAACTACTATTAAAAGCCACTTACAACCAAACTGCTTCTTTATTTTTAATTTTTTCAGCCACTTTCAAAATGTCAGTAATTACTCCTCTTGAAATAGCTTGTTTGCATGCCGATGCACTCTGAATTACGATTGGAACATCTGCGTAAGATTGGGTATAAATTTCGAAAATAGTATCAGATCCTTTTAGTTGACCAATTGCCGACGAAACCGGTTCTGAAACCAATTTTACTTCTAATGTGTTTTTCTCCACATCAAATTCTCCTACATATCTTAATACATGATTATCCGCTTGTGTGATTTTTGCAATTTTGAACGATTTATCGACTGCTTCTTTATTAAGAATACCATTTTGTTCTAAATGTTCTTCCCTAAGCAAAGAATCGATTTTTATATCCGACAGATCAAAATCCTTCCCGATTTCTCTCGTCAAAATCAGTAATTTTCTGGCGGTATCATTTCCGGATAAATCTTCTTTAAAAGTCGATCGCATTAATCCGAGTAAACTCGCGTCTTTTAAAAGCGAAGAAAAAGTGGCTTCTTCTGTAGCAAATCGGTTAAAAACATAACTCAGATTATCTGAAAAAACACCGCGAATCTTTGTAATTTTCTCTCCTGAATGATACAAATCTCTTAAGGTCTGTAAAACAGGAAAACCAGTATCAACCGATGTTTCATACAAAAACTCTTTATCATACTTTTTAAGATTTGACCTAATCTCTTTATATAAATCAATTGGCAATGTATTGGCTTTTTTATTTACCGCAACAATATTAAATCCGTTTTCAATCAATGTATTATAATGATGAATGAGTTCGTCACTTGCAGTTGCGTCAACAGCGATTAGATTCTCGAATTCATTTTCTTTGGCAAATGCAATAATATCCTGCACTTTAAAAGGAACGGCCAATTCTAAGAAATTGGTTTCCCAGGCATATCCAACGCCTTCTTTCTCGAAAAAAGCTACTGTTGAATTTGTGATAATCGGAAAATGAAAATCAACATTTCTACTTTCGAGAAAAAACTCCTGACTTTCGATAATTTGATTGATCAAAGTACTTCCGATATTTCCAATTCCAAAAAGGATGATATTTATTTTAAGCTTTGACATAATTTTTAATTTATTGGGGTTAATTAAACCGTAATCCATTTTAGACGCACTACTGTGCGCCTCTACATATATTGGTTTATTTTCTATAAAAAATCACCTCTAGTAGAACTCACACTACTAAAGGCAATTTTTCAAACAAAAAACAAAAAAACCTAATTTTTATTAATGCTGTATTGCGATTGTGTTACGCTTGCGAAAACGGTTTGCAAATCAGCTATTAAATCCTCTATATCTTCAATTCCAACAGAAAGTCGGATTAAATCTTTTGAAACTCCAGTTTCTAATTGATCAGCATCAGACAATTGTTGATGCGTTGTACTTGCCGGATGAATAATTAATGATTTTGTATCACCAATATTCGCCAAAAGCGAGAACAATTTTGTCTCATCGACTACTTTTTTAGCAGCTTCAAAACCACCTTTTAATCCAAAAGTGATTACACCACTTTGTCCTTTTGGTAAATATTGCTGCGCCAGATCATAATATTTATTGTTTTTTAAACCTGGATAATTTACCCAAACTACCTCATCTTGCTTTTCTAACCATGAGGCCAGAGCCAAAGCATTTTCGCTATGTTTCTTAATTCGAATTGGTAAAGTTTCTAATCCCTGAATAATTTGAAAAGCATTAAACGGACTCAAAGCTGCGCCAAAATCACGCAATCCTTCGATTCTTGCTTTTGCTATGAAAGCTGCATTTCCTAAAGCTTCGTGATAAACTAGTCCGTGATATCCTGCTGAAGGTTCTGTAAACTCAGGAAATTTTCCGTTTGACCAGTCAAATTTTCCTGCGTCAATAATTGCGCCTCCTAAAGAAGTTCCGTTTCCTGAAATATATTTAGTTAAAGAGTGAATTACGATATCCGCTCCGTACTCAATTGGATTCAATAAATAAGGAGTAGCAACCGTATTGTCTACAATAAAAGGAACTTTGAAGTTTTTGGCTTCCGCCGAAATTCCTTTCAGATCTAATACATCTAATTTTGGATTTCCCAGAGATTCTACAAAGAATGCTCTTGTGTTTTCTTTGGCCGCTTTTGTGAAATTTTCGGATTTAGACGGATCTACAAAAGTTGTTGTGATCCCTAAACGCGGCAAAGTTACATTTAGCAAATTATAAGTTCCGCCATACAAACTGTTTGAAGCCACGATATGATCTCCCGCTTTTAGCAAAGTCAATAATGCTGTCGAAATTGCCGATGCTCCAGAAGCTGTAACGACAGCTCCAATTCCGCCTTCAAGCGCTGCTAATCTTTGTTCTAAAACATCGTTTGTTGGATTATTTAATCGAGTGTAGATAAATCCGGCTTCGGCAAGACCAAATAAATTGGCAGCATGATCTGAATCATTAAATACATATGAAGATGTTTGATAAATAGGCACTGCTCTTGTTCCTGCATTTTTAGTAACATCGTGTCCTGCGTGTAGTGCGTTTGTTGCAAATTTTTGTGTGCTCATGATCTTAGTTTTTTAGGTATTGTTAATACTATTATATATTGTTATTGAAATTGTTTCTTTTGAAATTGACTTATTGTATAAAAAAATCTTCTCCTTCTTCTTCAAGGCTATACATTAGAAGCAGTAATGATTTTTGACTTTTTATGTCTTGTTCTACATTTAGTCTTATAACTTCTCTTGATACATCTTCAGATTTATTATTGTTGTTTTGAGAGTCGTTTCTCAATAAATACTCTACTGCAATTGAATTTAATGTTCTCATAATTTGAAATTTTAAAAGTGTTGAAATAAAAAAAGCCCTTTCGGATGGCTACCAAAAGGGCTTATAGTTCTAACTATAACAAAGATTTACTCTTTCACTTTTGGCAACAGCAATTTTGGATGCACACTTGCATCATCTCACAACATATCATCATATTATTTGCTATTGTTTTCATTTTCGTATTATTTAAATTAATTCATTTTTAAGTTCGACTAATTTGATAGAGTAAATATAGAAACTAATTTTAGAACTACCAAATTAAAAAATGATATTTTGTATTATTTTTTTTTAAGCCCTGTAAATGCTGGAGTTTGCTTTTAAAAAATTTAGCCCGCGGATCTTGCGGATTAAACGGATTTGCACCGATTTATTTTATTTGTTTTGCAATTAATTAAAAAGTTTAACCACTCCCGATAGCTATCGGGATAAAGGATTAAAATGATTAAAAAAAATCTGTGCAAATCCGTTTAATCTGCCAAACCCGTGGCCAATCTTTATATTTTTAGAATTTGAAACTTAGTCTTGCAAAACCAAATCTTCCGTTCAATCCAAATTGTGATACTGCTCTTGAATAAGCAAACTGATTTGCGTTTGTCAAATCTGTACTTGGCGCAGGAGACAATGTTGGAGTTGTATTTGTAAATGCCGGAGTTGCAGGATTATTTCTATCCGGATAAACGTCTCCTATATTATTAAACCCAATCGTAAATCTGAATTTTTCGTTGATTTGATATCCTGCTGATAAATCGGTTACAATTTTTGCACTATAAACAGGATGTTCGTAAACTGAAGATGATCCGTCTAAGTTTACATCTGTCGCTCCAGGATCAGTAACTTTTCCGAAATAGCTGTTTCTTAAATAGATATCCAGTTTTTTAATACTGAAAGTTGTCATCAAGTTCGCTTTCAATTTAGGAATCGCTTCTTCTAAATAAATTCTGCTTGATTCCGGGAAAAATGAATATTTATAAGGATCTCCACCTGCATCAATAATAGATTGAGGAACATTTAAATCTCCTACTCTTTTTGTTTCATTATAACTTAAAGCAAGATCATTTCTGATCACAAAATCAGGAATAACATCATATTTCTGAGAAATTACAACATCGATACCTTTAGTTTCAGAGTTGATTCCGTTAGTCCAGAACGAAGCTCTTTCGACACCTTTTAAATCAAATGCTTGTTGAAACAATGTCAATGCCTCCTTTTGTGCCGGCGATGTTGCGGCATCTATTTGCGCAGTTGTTGGTCTTGCATATTGTCCTGTCAATACAACTCTGTCGTCGATTCTTGTAAAATAAGCATCTGTTGCAATCGTAATATTTGCTTCAGGAATTTTGAATGTGAATCCTGTACTGATACTTTTAGATTTTTCAGGTTTCAAATCTTCAACTCCAATACTTTTTGCCGCTTGAGAATCATTTGTAAAATATCCAACCTGATAAGGAGAACCGTTTATAAATTGTGTAGAACTGCTTTCAAAATATTTTTGCTGTAATGATGGCGCTCTAAAACCAGTTTGTCCTGAAATTCTCCAATTGATATTATCTGTTAATTTCAAAAGAGACGCTAATTTAAAAGTAACTGTACTTCCAAAATCAGAATAATTCTCATAACGTGCAGCACCATTTAAAAGCCATTTTTCTGTAGCATTTAATTCTAAATCAATATAAGCGGCACCACTTTTTCTATCTCTTTCTTTAGCATCAGATGGTTGAAATCCTGAGAAACCTTGTGCTCCGGCTCCACGTTTGTTTCCAAAAAAGTCTGTAACAATTAATGGTGAATTACTTGGTAAAATTCCCGAAACCAAATTTCCGTTTATATCATACAATCCGTAAGATGCTTCTTCTCCTGCTTTTATCTGATAGTTTTCATATCTGAATTCTCCACCAAAAGCAACGTTCAATCCTGCTAAAACATCATACTTTTTACTGAAGTCTAAGTTGGTTGTACTTTGTAAAAACGAAACTTTACCAGCATCAAAACTTGTAGGCGAATTTGTTCCTAAAGTTGCATTAATAGTATTGTTTACATCATATTTAAAAGAGTTTGATCCTAAGTTTGTACTTAAATCTGTATCAAAACCAAATAATTGAGTTGTAACTCCAACTGCTGCCGAAGCATCCAGAATGTCAGACTCTATTTCCGGTAAAAAACCATTTGAATACACTTGCGTGAAAGTTCCGGAACCATTTGGCAATCTGTTAAAAGCATACGATTTTCCGTTTCTATAAGATACTCCACCAAAAGAATATAAAGATGTAATATCGCTTAGCGGATATTTTGCATTATAATAAGCTTGTCCCGAAGCCAATTCTGACTGACCAACACTCATATTATAATCACTTCTTTGCTGACCTCTGTACGCCAATTCATTATTGGTTGCATCAAAATTCAAAGCTGTTTGCATTTGAGCAATAGTCGTAGCCGAAGAAATTGCAGTTTGCTGTGCAGTTGTAAAATAACTTACTTGCGGCGCATATTGTTTTAACGAACTAAGAATTTGCGCTGAGTTTGCTGTATTGTTAATATTGCTGAACAAAGAATTAATTTGAACACCATCCTGAGCTGCTCTGTTTTCGACAGCATTGTAACCATTAAAAATTGGGTTACTTCTAATTCCTGCTCTGCTTGTTGCTTGTCTGGTTACGGCACTGGCAGTAACATTTAGAAAACTTCCTGTTTTACCCAAAGAAGTTCCGTAATTCAAGTCTGCTTGAAGAGTTTGTCCATCAGATCCGCCTTTAAAATTATTAGATCCCGAAGATAAGTTAGTTCCATATTGAACCCCTCCCGAAATAAAATTGGCATTCTTTTTCAATACAATATTAATAACTCCCGCAATTGCATCTGAACCATATTGTGCTGCTGCTCCATCACGCAAAACCTCGATTCTCTCGATAGCAAATGATGGAATTGCATTCAAATCTGTTCCAACAGATCCTCTTCCCGGAGAACCATTAATGTTTACCAATGCACTTGTATGTCTGCGTTTACCATTTACCAAAATCAAAACCTGATCTGGTCCTAAACCTCTTAATTGTGCCGGATCTACGTGATCTGTTGCATCTGCAGTAGAAGTTGCGTTACTGGTAAATGATGGCGCAACATAATTTAAAATCTGAGTCACACTGGTTTGTGGCGAGCCTTTAGTGATTTCAGAAATATTAAAAACATCAACTGGAACAGGCACATCTGTTTTTACTCTGTTTTTACTTCTTGACCCAACTATTGTCACTTCAGACAATTCATTATTCTTTAAGCTGTCCTGCTCTTTTTTATTTTCCTGTGCATAAATGCCTGAAAATGTTAGAAGACCTAAAGCTATTACTAGATTTCTTTTCATTACTTCTTTTTGGTATTTATTATTACTTTGGGTTAAAAATGATTTACAATTTGGTTTCTTTTTTGAAATAAAAAAACCCCTGCTGTTTAGCAGAGGTTCTATGTATATTTTTTTGAAAAAAAACTACAACAGCGTCTCTGCGGAAGGCTCCGGCATCTTACAAGACATATTGCACATTGTTAATTTCATTTGTTGGATTAATTTGATGGGGCAAATTTGCAAACTATTTTTTAATCGACCAAACAAAAACAGAAATAATTTCTATTACCCTATCAAAATAGTATGTTATGTTAAATTTCTGCTTATAAAATTAAAAAAAACAGAAGTTTAATTTGCAAATCAAAATGGTTTTATACCTTTGCACCCGAATACAGAGGAAAAATTTGAACTGATTGCAACCTCTTCATAATGAAACGGTTCGTTATGAATACTGAAAGATTGATTTCAGTAGTAAAAAATGCTAAAGCAGAAATTCTCCTTTAGCCCTTTTTAAGCAATTTTTTTTCTCACTTAATTTTAATTTAATAAATTATTATGGCTTATTTATTTACGTCAGAATCTGTTAGTGAAGGGCATCCAGACAAAGTTGCAGATCAAATTTCGGATGCATTAATTGATAACTTTTTGGCATTTGACGCTGATTCAAAAGTAGCTTGTGAGACTCTGGTTACTACAGGTCAGGTAATTTTAGCAGGTGAAGTAAAATCGAATACCTATCTTGATGTGCAGCAAATTGCTCGCGAAGTAATCCGTAAAATTGGATATACTAAAAGCGAATATATGTTTGAGGCAAATTCTTGTGGAATTCTTTCGGCTATTCACGAACAATCTGCTGATATTAATCAAGGTGTTGACAGAGCTAAGCCAGAAGAGCAAGGTGCTGGAGACCAAGGAATGATGTTTGGTTACGCAACTAACGAAACTGAAAACTACATGCCATTGGCACTTGATTTATCTCATAAATTATTACAAGAACTTGCAATTTTAAGACGCGAGAATAGTGAAATCACTTATTTACGTCCTGATGCAAAATCGCAAGTAACGTTAGAATATAGCGATGATAACAAACCAACTCGTATTGATGCGATTGTAATCTCGACTCAACACGATGATTTTGATGAAGAAGCTACAATGTTGGCTAAAATCAAAAAAGATGTTATCGAAATCTTGATTCCAAGAATCATTGCAAAAAATCCAACTCACGCGCATTTATTCAATGATAAAATCAACTACCATATTAACCCAACAGGAAAATTCGTTATTGGAGGACCTCACGGAGATACTGGTTTAACAGGAAGAAAAATCATTGTTGATACTTATGGTGGAAAAGGTGCTCACGGTGGTGGTGCATTCTCTGGAAAAGATCCAAGTAAAGTTGATAGAAGTGCTGCTTATGCTACACGTCATATCGCTAAAAACTTAGTTGCTGCTGGTGTTGCTGACGAAATCTTAGTACAGGTTTCTTACGCAATTGGAGTTGCTGAACCAATGGGTATTTTCATTGAAACTTACGGAACTGCAAAAGTTGATTTAACTAACGGTGAAATCGCTAAAAAAGTAGAAGCTATCTTTGATATGCGTCCTTACTTTATCGAGCAACGTTTGAAATTAAGAAATCCAATTTATAGCGAAACTGCTGCTTACGGACACATGGGACGTACGCCAGAAGTGGTAACTAAAACTTTTTCTGCTCCGGGAGGACATGTAAAAACTGTTACTGTTGAGCTATTTACTTGGGAAAAACTTGATTTCGTAGACAAAGTAAAAGCTGAATTTGGATTGTAATTCAATCTGAAACATTTACATACATAAAGAGGCTGTCTATTCATTTAGACAGCCTCTTTTATTTTTACTGGATTTTGAATATTTAAATCTGTGTGTTTATTTGAACGCGGATGACACGGATTTACTTCGTAAAGACGCGGATAAAAACTGATTTTTTATTTTTAGTTGATTTAAAATCAGACGTTAATTATTTATATTCTGCTCAAAGCAAAATATAAACCAAGAAAAAAAATCCATTTTTATCCGCGTTTTCGCGATAGCGAATCCCTTTCATCCGCGTCTTATTCTCATACAAGTAAAATAGAATTTATCTCTCTAATTGTATATTTGGTAATGTTTTAGGACGATTCGCATCATTAGATAAAATCCAACCTGTACGATAAATCCATTCGGTCATTTTATGCAGTTTTACGAAATCAATATTTTCAGATTCATCCATTGGTGTGTGATATTGACTGTGCAAAACACTGGTATAAAAAACAGATGGAATTCCTTTTCTTGCATAAGGCAAATGATCTGAACGGAAGTAAAAATACTCCGGATGTTCTGGTCTGTCCCAAAGTTTATCCAAGTCAAATTTCGGACCTTCATCATTTGCTTTTTTAGCAATCGCAACCAAATCAGATGAGTTTTCATGAGGCGAACTGGAACCCAAAAGAGCCGCTTGATTTACATTATTTCTACCAATCATATCTCCGTTTAAAACTGCAATAATGTCTTTTTCCGGAACTGTTGGATGTGATGCATACCATCTTGAACCTAACAAACCACGTTCTTCTGATCCATGAAATACAAAAAGAGAAGTTCTTTTTCCCGGTTGTTTTTTATACGCTCTTGCAATCGCTAACATCGCTACACAAGTACTTGCGTTATCATCGGCTCCGTTATAAATAGAATCCTGACCGTATTTTTGTCTTACTCCATCATGATCCTGATGTCCGCTAAAAAGAACATATTCATTTTTTAATTTAGCATCTGTTCCTTCAATTTTACCAACCACATTTACTGATGGATATTTATAAGTTTCAGAAATCACTTCTGTAGACAATAAATCTTTAGTAGTTTTTAGATAATCCAATTGATCATTATGTACCCAAAAAACCGGCATTGTTGAACCAATTCTATCACGAACACCTTCAATTCCATAAATACCTCTTGTCATTTGTGGTTCTACTTGAGACCAGCTTTCTTCTGCTAATTTATCTGCAACCATTATTAGAGCTGTCGCTCCTTTTTTTACAACAAGATCATAATATTTATTTCGAACAAGACCAGGATAACGTCTGTCAAAAAGCGAAATATCATCTGCAATTCCTTCTTTAGATGCTAATAAAACAACTGCTTTTCCCTTAATATCTGCCTTTTCAATTTCTTCTTTTGTTGCAGCTCCTAAATATACTAATGGCGCATCAACTTTTATATTTGTGGTTTCTGCCACCAGAACATCTTTCCACAGTTTATATTCTTTTTGTCCAATTTTAAATTTTGTATTTGGAGTTACCTGATGTCTGTACAAATCAAAAAACTGAAAATAAGTTCCGTCATCGCCCGCTGGTAACATTCCTGCTTCTTTGGCTTTATTTGCCAACCACATTGATACTTTTAATTCATCTAAAGTTCCGGCTTCACGACCATTAAAATGATCACCTGCCATTTGGTACATATCGGTTTTAAGGTCTTTTTTTGTAATTGCTGAAACTAACGGTTTTTTAATTGCCTGCGAAAAAACTACTCCACTATAAGCAATCAAAACGAGGATCATTTTATTTTTCATACATTTTGATTTAGCAATTCAAACTTAGCAATTTATCACTAAAAAAAGACTTATTTAGATTTCAAACATTGTCGAATTGTTTAATCAATAAAATGCAAACGGTATTTTTTTCGCATTACTATTTTATTTGGATATCTCTTACAATTCACTTTACTTTATACAAAATAACTGACCAAAATGAGTAGACTTCCTTCGTTTCAAAACGTTCTAAACGCAACACTAAAAACAATTCTTAGATTTCCGTTAGAAATCATAACTGCAATTTCAGGAACTATTTTAGCAATTATTCTAAGTGAAATAAAGTACAATGATCCGAATAAAGAGCTTTATCAAAAAGCCTTTATGAGTTCTTCTTTATGTTTGGTTTTATTTCTATCTGTCAGTTTATTTTTTATAGCCTCAAAAAAGAATAATCTTATTCGTTTTATAACGAGTTTTGTACTTGGCTGTTTAATTACGCTCTTTGTTTTTAACTTTCATAAAAACTTCACTCAAGTAGAAATACAACAATTTTTAGTACTTAATATTGCGTTGCATTTACTTGTTTCATTCGCTGGATTTTTACCAAAAACTTACAATCAGGATGAATTTTGGGAATTCAACAAACAGCTTTTCCTACGAATCTTAACGGCTATTTTATATAGTGGCGTATTATATACTGGCTTGGCATTGGCAATTCTGGCAATCGACAAATTGTTTAATGTAGAATTTTATAATAATATCTACATGCATATCTTTTATATTATTGGAGGAATATTCAATACGCTATTCTTTTTAAACGGAGTTCCGGAAACCAATAATGAAAAAAATCCTCTTGTTTTAAAATATCCTAAAGGACTTAAAAACTTCACTCAATTTGTATTATTACCTTTAATAAGTCTTTATTTGGTGATTTTAATCTGTTATGAAGCCAAAATATTAGTCACACTTTCTTTGCCTGTAGGTTGGGTTTCTTATCTGGTTTTGGTATTTGCCATCTTCGGGATTTTGTCTTTTTTATTGGTACATCCTATTGCAACAGAAACCGGAAATCTGTGGATTCGAACTTTCAACCGTTGGTTTTATTTTCTGCTAATTCCGTTACTTGGATTACTTTTTTGGGCGATTTTATACCGAATCAATCTTTACGGATTTACGCATGAACGCTATTATGTTCTGTTATTATCTGTTTGGCTTTCTATTGTTGTGGCGTATTTTTTAATTCAGAAGAATCCCAAAATAAAATTTATTCCTGTAAGTATGTGTCTCGCGGGATTGTTTTCGATCGTTGGTCCTCAAAGTGCAAATTCAATTTCGAGAAGTAGTCAATTGTCACGATTTGAAACTTACCTGCAAAAATCAGATAACAAAAAAATGACTTTCGAACAAGAACAGGATTTAAGTAGTATTGTTACTTTTTTGGAGGAAAATTATGGACTTGAAGTTATGCTGCCATATGCTGATAAAAAGTTAGATGCATTATACAAAAAAGATAAAGATCCAATCGCACGTGAAATTGTGGAAAGTTTGGGCTTTAAATATCGCTCTAAATATGACCGAAAAGACGATACAAACGATTCTTTTAATTATTATTACTATGAAAATAATGATAATATAGTGGAAAATATTCACAACTATGATTTCATATTCACTATAAACCAATCTGATCCTTTTGAATGTAACAACTGTATTACTATAGAAAACAAAGTCTTTTCTATAAAAACAAAATCAACAGATTATGGTCAGGATTTACAAATTAATAAGGACATTATTCCTCTTAAAATAGACGATTTCATCAATTCAAATTCTGATTTTAATGACAGTTACAATTCAGATAATGAAATCAAGCAAAAAATCCAAAATTCAAAATACACGATTTTACTAACCTATTTAAGTGCCAATGGTATAATTGAAAATAATAAAAAAGCTCCAATCAATTATCGAATAAGAGTGATGGTAGGAATAAAAAAATAAAAACAAAACCCGACAAAATTTTGAATCTTGTCGGGTTCTTTTTTTTATAAATCACAAAACTTAATACGTTCCGTTTTGCATTTTAGTCAACGTTTCTTTAATCTCAGTTGCAGTTTCTTCTTCAACCTCTGCTGTTAAATATTTAACTGCTAATGTCTGTGTTTCTATTGCTTTTTGCTTTTGATCATCTTTGTAATATAACTGCGCCAAAGTATCTAAGTAATAAGGATTGTTTTTGGACACAACCAAACTATACTCTGACCAAGTAATTGCCGATTTTAAAAAATTCGAATTCTGTGGTTTCAAAACTACTGTCCAAGCCGCAGAGTTTGACAAGTTCGAATGATATTCTTTAAAAGCTTTCCAACCATTGTCATATTGATAATCAGAATCAGTACCTAAAGTAGAATACATCGCATCTAATTGTTCGATCACACTTTCTTTTCCTGCTGTCAAATGAGTATTAAAATAAGAACTAAACTCTTTTAAATAAGTCGTATTAGAACCATCTTTTTCTTCAGCTTCACCCAAATACGCGAAGTAATTTTGATAACAATCATAATTTGCTTTACCGCCAGCAATTAGCTTTTTATAAACTGAAATTATCTTACTTTGATTTCCATCAACTGAACCTTTTTCTTCTGCAAGATATTTATTCTGTTGTAAGGCACTCGTTATTTCTGTGTTCAAACTTCCAATTGCATGTACTTCTCCTTCTATATTATTAAATGCTATTCGCTCAGCTTCAATAGCATCATATTGCTTTATCAAGTAATCTATAGCCAGAAAATCTGTATCATTCAAAACTCTGTCCTCACTAAGAAACTGTTTAGAAAACCCCTGATTTTTAATTTCTTTCAAGATTGTTTCTACCAAATACATATTCGGTTTTGTATCTTTTTGATGTACTTCAATTAACTTTTTCCAACTTTGGTCAACTGCTTTTTGATCTGTAACGACTTTTGTTAACTTAAAATCGATTGTATCATTCTCAGTTGTTTCATAATCATAAGGTATTTCAAGACTTGAAACTTTATTAAACGCCAAAATCAAATTGGCATCTGTTACCTTTTTATTATTAAGCACTTTATTGAAATCATAAAATGCGTTTACTCTTTTTAATTTTTTACTGAAGCCATCATAGTAATTAAACTGATATTGTTTGTCTGCCAATTTAGATTTTGAAGTGGCTAAAATTACCCCATCGCCATTTAATACGACAAGACTTGGATTATCCTGAATTTTGTTCGTTTTAAGCCATTTTTTATCATTGGCTGTAGCCAAATAATAATTGAACAAATCATATTGCGGATCATAAACCTCGTACATATTGTAGCCAACTTGTGTTTCCTGATCTTTTATAAAAGTATCAAAGTCAGCTTTCGCCGAAGGATTTTTGCCATCAACAGCAACTACCAGAAATTTACTTTTAGATGCTGAAGTTGCGGCAATAGCTTTCTTTAAATCATTTTCTATTTTGAATTTAAAATCAATTTTAGGAGTAGCAACTGCACCTGCATAAGCAGTATCTACTGAAACTTCAGTACCAAAACCATTATCCGCAAGCGCATCTTTTCCCGGATATGTAAAACTAGAAACCGTTTTGTTTTCCAGCGGAATTACTTTTGAAATAGCATCCGGTTGAACATCTTTGGCACTTACAAATGCTATTGGATTCTTTCCGGTTTGCTCAGAAATCATTAACTGATTTGTCTTTCTATCAAGATAACCTGAAATATTCAAATCGCCCAAAGCATCCAATTCATATTTAATTGTTGCTTCTGAAACGTCTTTTGGTAAAGCATATTTTGAAATTTTACTTTCACCTTGGTAATCTTCATAAACCAAATACAAATAATCAACATGATCGATTTCAAACTCCAAATCAGTTTTTACCCAATCAGGATCTACCTTACTTCTAATGTCTGTTATTTTTTGATATTGAACTGGTTCGGTTCCGTTTTGTGTACCAATATAAAAGGTAAAATAAGAAGGATCTAAAAATGTGACTTTGACCTTTTCTGCCTTTTTATCATTCTTAAATGCCACATCAAAAGCAGCTCCGGATTTTGCAGTTTGAGTAAATATCAATGAATCTCCTTTAACCTTATAATCGCCTGAATAAAAAACTAATTCATATTTATTATCGTCTAATAAATTTAATCTGATTTTCTGGCCTTTGTTTGTAGAAAGATAAGATCCTGTTTCAATACCTTTTGTTTGAGAAAAAGAAACAGATATTAAACAAAAGAACATCAGGAAACTCCATAAAAAATTGCGCATGCTTAGGATTTTGTTTGTTAATAGTCACACAAAGATATTTCTTTCTTTACTAAAACAATCATTAAAGCACGAAGTTTGTACGAAAATACTATAAATTATATTTCATCGAAAAGATGATATAACGAGGCTGAACTGTGTATTGCGAAACTCTTGTAGAAAACTGCGAGAAGCTGTCATCATTGAGATACTTTGTATTTAATAAATTAGTTGCCGCAACTTTATACTCCCATTTACTGTCCTTTTTTTGATATACTAAACTTGCATTTAAGAAGTCATATTCATTATCAACCGTTCTATTTCCATTATAATAATGGTAAAACTCATATTCAGAAACAAACGAAAAACTATCCCAAAAATAATAATCTAATCTCGCAAAAGGTTTGTCTGTATAATACGTCGAACCACTATATTTATTGATCAAAGCGTTATATCCAAACTCAATATTAGGAAGGTTTTTATAGTTTGTTGAAGCTTTTACGGTATAACTTTGACTAAAACTCTCTGTAGTTGCCAAAACATTATTCTGAATATTATTAAACTTCGACCAGTTTAAAGTTGCATTAACAGAAGCTTTATAATTCTTTAGGAAAGAACGTCCATAATTTCCCATTCCAGAAAAGGTTTCATCAGCCAAATTAGAATTATAAGGCACTGATGATTGGTTTATTCCTGTAAAATCTGCCGCCGTTTTTATAGCATCTACTTTCTTAGTGTAAGTTGCATTCGCAAAAATGTTCTCAAAATTGAACATATTGTATTTAAAATAACGCAACGAATGTACTTGTGAAGTTGCATTTTCTAAAGTACGATTTCCACGAAACAAACTACTATAATCAGACAAAACATAACCAGAAGCCAATTGATTAATATCTGTAAAATCATTCGTTAAGGAGAAATTATAAGTCAGCGTTTCTGATTTTTTAATTTGATATAAAGCGAAGAAATCAGGCAATACTTTTACAAAATTCTGAGAATAATCAGTTCCCAATTGTGTGTTTTTCATTCCGTATGAATGTACACTTACTCCTGGCGTCAACGTAAATTTTCCGGTCAATATCTTGTAATGAAATCCCAGAAAAACATCGTCAAAATTATATTTAACCTGATTGTTATTTTGCGGATCATTCAGATCATTTTTGTCTCCATTATCCAACATTTGGAAAATATGCGAATTAAAATCCTGATACGAATAAGTATTTCCTAAAGTGATATTGATGTTACTTTTTGGCGTTACCATATAATAGTAATCCAGTTTAGTGTCCAATTTATTGGTTTTCACAAAACGATCCTGATTCAAATCATTTCTATTTTGTCGCGGAATATATCCGGATAAATTAAAAGGTTGCGTTCTTAAATTGGCATTATAAAACGGATTTTCGTCCTGATATAAATGCTGCATTTCAAAAGCAAAAATATTCTTGTCACTTTGCGTATAATACAAACTCAAATTTTGATTTATAGATGTTGGATCTTGTTTTTTACCCGTCAAAATGGTTTCCAGAGTCGAAGCACTATTTACTACAGATTCACGCAACAAATCTGTGTCTTCATCTTGTTTCGATAATTTGGTTAAGATGTCATAATCAAACTGAAATTTATCATTGGGTTTATAAGTTGAACTTAATTTAAAAAGTCCCAGATTATTTTTTTGATGTGTTAATTCATCTCTTTTTTGCTGATCTCCAGAATCTAAAATTGTAGTTTGTGATTTGGTTTCCAAATCTGTTTTTGAAGTCGACAAGATCCCAAAACCGCTAATATTCCAAGCTTTTGTAACCGAATAAGAAAAATTGGTTGCTCCAAATTTCGTTTCGATTTCTTTTGCGCGATTATTTCTCAGTACTGAAATTCCTAAATCGTTAGACGAAACATTAAAATTGCTTCCGCCTTTTTTCATCATGTTTTTAAATCCGCCTGTAAACTTAAAATAATCCTGCGCGGTCAAAGGCAATTCACCAATATTATTAAAATTAGTAATTAAATTAATGCTGTATTTTGGACTGTAATAAAACAACTTTGGATTAATAATATAACGACTGTCTAGTTCTGCAACGCCAATTCCGGCGGTTATATCTCCAAACCAAAAGTTCTTTTTTCCCTCTTTCAGTTTAATATTCATTGCGACATTATCCTGATCGTTTTCTAAACCTTTTAGAGCGCCAACTTCATTATAATTTCTTAAAACCTGAATTTTATCAATGGCATCTGCCGGAATATTTTTAACGCCCAACTTGGTATCTCCATCAAAAAAATCTTTGCCTTCAACCATTAATTTACTGACTTTTTTTCCTTCGACTTCAATTTCGCCATCAGCATTTACTTCAACACCGGGAAGCTTTTTCAGGACATCTTCCAGTTTTTTCTCTGTTCCGGATTTAAAAGAATCTGCGTTGTAAACAATTGTATCACCGCTTATTGAAACGGGCATTTCGCGAACAATTTCAACGCCTTCAAGCTCAATTCCAGTATCATCCATAACAATGTTTTGAATGATATTTTCGGCCTTGGTCGAAATGGCAATTTCTTTTGATTTCATCCCAAGATAACTCACCTTAACAGTATAAGAAGTATTTGGCTTCAAAGTCAATTGAAACTTTCCTTTATCATTTGTAATTCCATAAGAATCCATTGCTTTTGTAGCAACATTTACAGCCATGATATTGGCCATTTCTAACGGATTCTTTTGCTCATCCTGAATAAAACCATCAAAACGAACACTTTGAGAAAAGGATATAGAAGTAATTAAAAAGGCGAGTAAAATAAATATTTTGTTCATTAAAATGGATGCTTAGAATAAGTTAAATCAACGTTTTATCTTCCCATTGGCGGCGGACCACCGGCTCGACCACGGTTCATTTCTCTAAATTCCTGCATTTTTTTTATTACGGTTTCATCATAATCTTTTTGCGAGATTACTTTACCTTTTGTCGAAGGTTTTATTACTACTTTATCTTTGGCATTCAAAACAATTTTTGAACATAAAATAGTAGTTTTTCCATCATTGATTTCTAAAATTAAACCTGGTAAACCCCAATAGTTTTCAGGTCCTTGATTTACCGGAATCTCCGGAGAATACCAAGCTGTTACGGTAATTTCTTTTGGCATTTCAAAATTATCTTCAAAATTGGTTTTAGTTTCTCCCGATGTTTTCTTTACATCATCTTTCTTTTCTTCCGGTTTTTTGTCGTCGTTATTCTTTGGCCTGAAATTTCTAAAATCAGTTTTGCTAGCCTCTTTTACAGCCGTCGCTTTATAACAAGTATATCCGCCAATTTGTTTGGTTTCCTGCTCTAGTTTCCAGTTTAATTTAGGCAAAGAATCTACCACCAAAAACTCTTTTCCCATAAATTCTTTATCGACCGTATAAGATTTGCTTTTTACATCTTTATAAAAAGTTCCTCCGCCGCCCATAAACGAATTCATCATGATACGCATTCCGCCACCTTGTTGTCCGGGAGCTTCCAATTTTTCTTCTTCTTTGTAAATGGAAGCCGTTTTATCGAAATTCAAAATAAAAGTCTTTTCGAGCATTTTTTTCATTCGTTCTTCCATATTCTTTTGCATTTCGGGCGTAATATCACGATTTCCGCGCATGCCTTCAAACTTAGGCGCTTGCGTTTTTGACTCGTAAATAGCCATTCCCTGAAAATCTTTCTGCGCCTGAACTTGTGTAAAAACAAGCATCAAAGACATATATAAAATTATATTTTTCATTGTATTTAATTTTAAGTTCTGCAAACCAGATAAAGCTTATATTTCAAATGTATTATTAATTTTAAAATACTGAAAGTTAAATATATCAACTCTCTCAGAAGATAGACAAAACTACCTATTCTTTAGACCATTACCATAAAAAAGACTTCCACAGATAAATCTGCTTTATTTAAGCAATTCCTACTTTAGTTTTTTGTAATTTGGCTCTTTATAAACCAAAATCTCATGAATAAAACGGCACTTAATTTTTTATTTCTCCTTTTTGCTGCCTGTTTTTATTCTGCTGTTTCTGCACAAAATCAAATCATAAAAGCTACCTTAATTTCAAATTTCACCAATGATTCTGATGACTTTTTAGGTTATGATTCTTTTGGATATTATTATCAGATAAAAAACAATGTCTTTAGTAAAATGAAAGGAAAAGAAATTTTTGAATACAAGAATGTTTCCTTGGGAGAAATTACAAAAGTCGATTTACAAAATCCTCTAAAAATAGTGTTGTTTTATGAAGATTTCAACACTGTCATTTTATTAGACAATCAACTAAATAAAATGACTGAAATTAATTTTTCATTAAACAATACTCCAATTGTTGTAAGTGCAATTGGAATGTCTACTCAAAATCAGTTATGGATTTTCAATGTCTTAAATCAACAAATTAGTCTTTTTGATTATCTAAATAATGATTACAAAACAGTTTCGACTCCATTTACTGAGACTATAAAATATTACCAAACCGATTTTAATACTTTTTACTGGATTGATAAGAAAAATAACTTTTTTTCCTGCGATATTTTCGGAAAAGTTACTGCCTTAGGAAAAGTACCTGATTTTGATAAACTTGAAGTCATTTCTTCTAAACAATATATTTTCAGCAAAGCTAATTTGTTGTATTTTAAAGATATTAGCAAGCCAAATTTAAATACAGTTTATGAAATTGAAGTTTTAGAAAAATCATTCGATAAATTCTGTTACAAAGACCAAATTTTATCTATTTTTACATCTAAAGAAATCACAAATTATAAAATCGTAACACCGTAATGCACATAGCAATAGCAGGAAATATAGGCGCAGGAAAAACAACTTTAACCAAATTATTGGCGAAACACTTTAAATGGGAACCTCATTATGAAGATGTAGTTGATAATCCTTACTTAGACGATTTCTACCACCAAATGGAGCGTTGGTCATTTAATTTGCAGATTTATTTCTTGAATAGTCGATTCCGTCAAGTATTGCAAATTCGCGAAAGCGGAAAGAAAATCGTTCAGGACAGAACGATTTATGAAGATGCACATATTTTTGCTCCCAACTTATATTCGATGGGTTTAATGACAAGTCGTGATTTCGAAAATTACACTTCATTGTTCGAATTAATGGAATCATTGGTAAAAGCACCAGATTTATTAATCTACTTAAGAAGCTCTATTCCTAACCTAGTAGGTCAAATTCACAAACGCGGACGTGATTACGAAAACTCTATTTCGATCGATTATTTAAGCCGTTTGAACGAAAGATACGAAGCTTGGGTACAAACTTATACTAAAGGAAAATTATTGATTATCGATGTTGATAATATTAATTTCGTTGATAATCCTGAAGATTTAGGAAACATCATTAATAGAATTGATGCTGAATTAAACGGGTTATTCTAGAAACACGAATTGCACTGATTTACACGAATAAAAAAATGCCTCTAAAATTTTAGAGGCATTTTTTATTCAAAAATTTAATTATTTGTAATTATTTTCTTATTTTTATTTGGATTAGAAATAATTTCCCGTATTGGGAAAAAAATAAGTATATTTGTCAAAGTTAATTATGAGGGTAATAGCAAAAAAAACATTACAAAATTTTTGGGAGAAATTTCCAAATTCAAAACAACAGTTATTATCATGGTATCAGGTTTTCGGCAAAAATAATTTTGATAATTCAAATTCGGTAAAAGCTGTTTTTAGTTCTGCAGATTTTATAGGAAACAATAAAGTTATTTTTAACATCTGCGGAAACCATTATCGATTAATTGTAAAAATTAATTATACTACACAAATTGTCTATATTTTATTTATTGGAACTCACAGTGAATATGATAATTTAAAAGACATTAAGACTTTATAATATGGAAATAAAACCTATAAAAACAGAAAAAGATTATGACTTAGCTTTACAAAGAGTAAACACTCTTTTTGATGCCGAGCCCAATACAGTTGAAGCTGACGAATTAGATATTTTAGTAACACTTATTGAGAAATATGAGCAAATACATTATCCAATTCCAGAACCTGATCCAATCGAAGCTATCAAATTTATGATGGAGCAAAATGGACTTACACCCACAGATTTAGGTATTCTTTTAAATAGTCGTTCAAGGGTTTCAGAAATTTTTAAGCGAAAAAGAGCTTTAACAATAGCACAGATTAGAGTTTTAAATGAAAAACTACGTATCCCTGCCGAAACCTTAATCAAGGAATACGCTTTAAATAAATAAAAAAAATGCCTCTAAAATTTTAGAGGCGTTTTTTTTATTTTCCTAACAGGTTTCCAAAACCTGTTAGGTATAATCTTCATTTATATTTTCTTAATCAAAAAAAAAAAAAATACCTAACAGGTTTTTGGAAACCTGTTAGGATAGATGTTAAATTATTTCGCTGCTTCGATTTTTGCTTTTACTTCGGCTTCTGTACCTTCATAAACTTCGGTGGTTGTTTTACCATCTACTGTTTTAGTAACGGTTCCAACAGTTACTCCATTTACTGTAGACAAATTAACTTCAAGTCTGTTTTTACTATATTTAGTAGTATCAAAACAATCTGTTTTTTGGTTTACATATTTTCCGTTTGCATCATAATGAGCCAGACATTTTGCAGTTTCTTCGGCAGTGCAGCCTTTTTCTTTGCAAGCTTTAATGCATTCTTCTTTAGTCATACCTGATAAATCTCCACATTTAGAAACTCCGCTTGCATGCATTTCAGTTTTTGCGCAACAAGAACCTTTTTCTGCCATACCTGAAGCTGAATGACCGTCACCTAAAATAGGCGCAATCACCAAACCAATCAAACAAGTCAATTTGATCAGGATATTCATTGATGGTCCAGATGTATCTTTAAACGGATCTCCAACTGTATCACCGGTTACGGCAGCTTTGTGCGCATCAGAACCTTTATACGTCATTTCGCCATTGATTAAAACTCCTGCTTCAAAAGATTTCTTAGCATTATCCCAAGCTCCTCCGGCGTTATTTTGAAAAACTGCCCAAAGTACACCAGAAACTGTAACTCCTGCCATATATCCTCCTAACATTTCAGCTATTAACTGATTGTTGTCTGCGTAAACTAACTTTCCTAATAATACAATTGCAATTGGGAAACCAATTGTTAGAATTCCTGGCAACATCATTTCGCGTAAAGCGGCTTTTGTCGAAATTTCAACACATTTTCCATATTCAGGTTTTCCGGTTCCTTCCATAATTCCCGGAATTTCCTTAAACTGACGACGTACTTCATAAACCATATCCATAGCCGCTTTTCCAACCGAATTCATGGCTAAAGCCGAGAAAACTACCGGAATCATTCCACCAACAAACAACATGGCTAAAACTGGCGCTTTAAAAATATTGATCCCGTCTATTCCTGTAAAAGTTACATATGCCGCAAATAACGCTAATGAAGTTAGAGCTGCAGATGCAATTGCAAAACCTTTTCCGGTTGCTGCAGTTGTATTTCCAACTGAATCTAAAATATCTGTTCTTGTACGAACTTCTTTTGGTAATTCACTCATTTCGGCAATTCCTCCAGCGTTGTCTGAAATTGGTCCGAAAGCGTCAATTGCAAGTTGCATAGCTGTTGTTGCCATCATCGCTGAAGCCGCTAAAGCTACTCCGTAAAATCCTGCTAATGCATATGAAATCCAGATTGCTCCTGCAAATAATAATACTGTTGGAAACGTAGAAATCATTCCTGTTGCCAAACCTGCAATTACGTTTGTTCCTGCTCCTGTTGATGATTTTTGTACAATTGCCATAACAGGTTTTGTACCTAATCCTGTATAATATTCTGTTACTGATGAAATAGCTCCACCAACTATTAATCCAACCAAAGTTGCATAGAAAACACGCATTGATGAAATCGCTTTTGATCCTTCGCCAAAAAATGTCATTTGCATTGTTTCCGGCAGCATATGTTGTACTAAAAAATAACAAGCAACTGCTGTTAAAGCAATTGAAACCCAGTTTCCTATATTTAATGCTTTTTGCACTTGTGCTTCTTTAGCATTATCGTCAGTAATCTTTACCAACAACGTTCCGATAATAGAAAATATAATTCCGAAACCTGCAATTGACATTGGTAATAAAATTGGTCCAATTCCGCCAAAAGCATCCTGAATGCTTCCTCCCATATCTTTTATAACATAGTTTCCAAGAACCATTGCTGCTAAAACAGTTGCTACATACGAACCAAATAAATCGGCTCCCATACCAGCAACGTCTCCAACATTATCTCCTACGTTATCTGCAATTGTAGCAGGATTACGAGGATCATCTTCCGGAATTCCAGCTTCAACTTTACCAACTAAATCGGCACCTACATCAGCTGCTTTAGTATAGATTCCTCCACCAACTCTGGCAAACAAAGCAATTGATTCTGCACCAAGTGAAAAACCTGCTAATGTCTCTAAAACAACCGTCATTGTTTCAGTGTCTTTCCAAACTCCACCAGAAAATAAATTAAAGAAAATTATAAAAAAAGTAGTCAAACCTAAAACTGCTAAACCTGCAACACCTAAACCCATTACGGTTCCTCCGCCAAAAGAAACTTTTAACGCTTGTGGCAAACTTGTACGTGCAGCCTGAGTTGTTCTTACGTTTGTTTTAGTTGCTATTTTCATACCTATATTACCCGCATAAGCTGAAAAAAGTGCTCCAAAAATGAATGCTATTACAATTAATAAATGCGTTTTTACACCCTGAATAAAAGTAATTCCTGCTAAGGCTATGCTTGCAATAATTACAAAGATGGTTAATAGTTTATATTCTGCTTTTAGGAAGGCCAGTGCTCCTTCGTAGATGTAATCTGAAATCTCTTTCATTTTACCATCTCCGGCATCTTGTTTTAAAACCCAAGTCCTTTTTATTCCCATGAAAAGTAATCCTAAAATTGCCATGACAATTGGCAAGTAAATCATAAATGCATTCATAATATAGTAATGGTTTTTGGTTAATAGTCAATAAACTAACTAAAACGAATTTAAACAAAAAAGCAATACTCCTGACGGTAGTATTGCTTTTTTTATAATAGAATAAGGTAAAAATTATTTAATACTAAATAATCCCTCTGGTTTATTTTCAATGTCATCAAAACGCTTAGTGCACTCAGCAATAATTGCAAATGCTTCGTTTACGTCTCCCCATCCTTCTACATCTACTTGTTTGTTTTCAAGATCTTTGTAAACCTGGAAGAAATGCTCGATTTCTTTCAATAAGTGAGCATTAATATCAGAAAGGTCATTTAATGAATTCCAGATTGGATCTGAAACTGGTACACAAATGATTTTTTCGTCTGGTCCTTTATCATCTGCCATGTGGAAAACACCAATTGGCTTTACTTCAATAACACAACCTGGGAAAGTTGGCTCGTTTATCAAAACTAATACATCAAGAGGATCTCCATCAAGTGCTAAAGTTTCTGGAATAAATCCGTAATCTGCAGGGTACATCATTGAAGAGAATAACATTCTGTCGAAACGCATTCTTTTGATCTCAAAATCGTACTCATATTTATTTCTGCTTCCACGTGGTATTTCGATTAATACATCGAAAGTCGTTAGTTTGTCTGCGGTCATTTTCGTTTTTTATTTTTTCTATAATTTCGATTGCAAAAGTAACTAAAGAATCCTTTTTTACAATAAAAAAAGTACATTAATCTATGTATTTATTCAATTAATTAATGTACTTTTCCATTTATATAACAGACAGTTAATAGGTAATTTTCCTGTTTCGCTTATTTAAGTAATAATGCCACAGCAAATAAGTTGCATAAGAACGATACGGACTCCATTGTTTTGCATGGATTTCCATCTCTTGTTTATCGTGAATATCAAGTAATTCCTTGATGGTATTTATAACTGCAATATCTCCTAACGGAATTAAATCGGGTTCTTGCAAACAAAACATCAGGTAAATATCAATTGTCCAATTTCCGATTCCTTTTAATTTAATTAGTTCTTCCCGTACTTGTTCTGCAGATTTTGCAGCGAGACTTTCTATATCTAATTCTTTGTTTAAAACCGCTTCAGAAAGGATTTTGATATATTTCGTTTTTTGCCGACTTACACCAAGATTCCTAAATTCTTCTTCTGACAAAACCGACATCGTTTCCGGATTGCAAGCTGTGTAAGATTTGATTTTTAAGAATGTGGCTTTCGCCGAATCCACGGAAACTTGTTGTTCGAGAATTAACAAAACCAATGTTTCAAAACCTTGCGGACGTTTAGGAATTGGAGGTAATCCATATTTGTCGATGATTTCCTTAAATATTGGATTTTTGGCTGATAAAAAATCGATGGCTTCTTGCATAACTGAATTTTTTAGCCCCGATAGAAGCGGTATCCTTTTTCTGGCTTCTTTAGCCAGGAAAAGATACAAGCGGATAGCGGGAATAGCTTCTAAAATTAATTAAAAAAATCTCGCAAAGTTGTAAAGTTTTTTTGCTCGCAGATTTGGCAGATTTAAACTGATGAACGCAGATTTATAATTTTAAAATAAATCTGCTTGAAACAAATATTACGCTACAAAAAAAGCCGCAAAGAATTAAACCTTTGCGACTTTGTAACTTTTATTCTTTGCACCTTTCTAATTAGAAATAGAATCCGAAAGATCCTTTTACTGCAAATTTATTGGCATCCGGAGTATTCAAATAACTTCCTCTCCAAGAGAAGTCGATTCGGAACACTTTGAAGATATTTCCGATTCCGGCGTTATATTCCCAATACACATTTTCTGGCGCATTATAAGGTTGATCGGAAGCATTTATTGCTCTATTAGCATTAGAAATAGTTCCGTAAACTCCTTTTACTCCAACAAATTCTCTCCAGTTTAATTTTCTCATAAATGGAATTCTGGCGAATAATCTTCCTCCAAAATCATGATTCCATTGCAAAGTCGTGTATTGATCTGTTATGAATTCATAGAAGTTTAAGTTACTAAAAGTGTTTTCTATAGTAAAATAAGTCTGGTTTCCAGGAATTACACTCATTAATCCTAACGGAATTGTACCAAATGTTTTTCCGGTTTCAAGAATAATGTTTGATCTTCCTAATGGTCCAATTATAATAGGCTGTTTGTAAAATAATTGTATTTTTTCGTAAGCAAAATCACTCTGCATAACTCCTTTTAGTCCGTAACTAAAGTTAACAAAGAAATGACTGAATGGGCTGTCTACAAGACTACGTTCTACACCAAACCCAATAGTTTTACGATTTGGCATAAATTCAAACTGAACATTGGCTTCAAACTGTTTTACTGCACTTTGCACTACTCCAGCAGGATTTGCAGCGGTTGGCAACGTGGTATAATAATCCAGACTAAAAGTTGGCGAAGCAGATTCTAATGTCCTGTATGAAACACCTGCCTGAACAACAAAGTTTTTTAAGGGCTCCATTTCAAGCGAAATGTTACTTAAATTAATATTTGTTAGTTTTCCGTTACTTCCTGTTGTAAATAAGGCTGAGGAAGCAAAACTTCGTCCTAAGATATCATTTGTTGTGGTTAAACTGGCTCCAATTTGTTCAATATCTCGTCTGTTTCCTCCAGAAATAATGATTCGTTTTTTCTTGTCGAGCATCCATTTTCCTGAAACTCCATATTTGAATTTGTTATCATCAAAACCGTACGCGGTATAAGCTTGCAAACGCCACGGATCATTTGGCCCAAAATAGGTTCTTCCTCCTGCTCTAATTCTTAATCCTTCGACTTCATTATAACCAAAAGTGGAGAATATAGGACCAAAATCGAAGTTTTTAAACTCGACATAACCACTTCCCAAAATTGAGACTAAACTATAAAGTTGCTTGAAACGCTTGACAGTTTGCAAAGTATCCAACATTTTGTAGATTCCTGCTTCGTCTTTATTTAATTTTTCGAAGCGATTTTCATCCCAGAATTCAGGTGGTCGATCATAAACAGCATTGTCTATAAAATTGACTTCTTCTTTATAAAACTTCTCTGGTTTAGGAAGATTGAATTTATGATTTCGATATAAAGTCGTTCGTTTTCCGTAAACACCTTTTGATTTTTCTTTTTTATTCAAAGCAAAATCCGACATCATATAATCGCGGGTCAATAGAAAAACAGAATCGTTTTCTACCTCGAATTCCTGCTCGATATAAATATCTTTTACCCAGTTAATATTGGCACTTTTAGTAACGCCCATATTAATCTTCTTGATGGCAAAAGTCGAATCGTTTACCCAAAAATCTCCTTTAAAGGTTAATTCGTTTTTACGTCTTGGATAAAAAACAATGTTATAACACCATTTTTTATCAATAAAAGCACTGTCTTTTAAAACATAGTTATAAACGTCAATTCCCGTTCTGGAAAGTGGACTCGTAAAGCTTTTATCAAAAAATTTAAGGTGATTGTCGTAAATATTATAATCAGAATAAAGGTCTTTTACAAATGAAAGAATTTGCTGATTTCCGTTGAAACCAGACATTTTGTTTCCGGTAATGTTCTCTTTTACTTTCTTTAATTTGTTATCTCCGTAAACATCATAAACTGATTCGTTAATGAAAATAGGCAAGTATGTTTTTCCGGTAACTTCAGAAGTATCAACATGTTTAAAGACAAACTCCATTCCTTTGAAGAGTTTATTCTTCATAAAAGCACTGTCAATTGTGTTCATGTCGAACTCAACTTTCTCATACTTTTGCATTTGATATTGATTGAATTGGTACAAACCGTTTTTACGTTTTCGTTCCCAAATTTTTCTCAAAATATCCAATGCCGGATTATTCTTTTTTGATGTTTTTCCTGTAAAAATTACAACTTCATTCAATGCTTCGGCTTCGCTCAAAACAATTTTAAAATCATAATTTACAGCTTTTTCCAAAGGAACTTCACGATCTGAAAATCCTGCAGATGTAATTAATAAAGCGGTATATGTATTTGTCGATTCCAAATAAAAACGACCATCTTCATTAGAAACTATTCCGATATTTGAACCTTTAAAAACAACATTAGCAAATGGAACAGGCTGATTAGATTTATCCAAAACAATTCCACTCACTTTAGTTTGTGCAGTACCAATCGTCGCAAATGCGAATACAAAAAATAGGCTGAGTAAAATTATTCTTTTCATCGTCTGGGCAAAAAAAAACTTCATCAATTAACTATGAATGATGAAGTTTTATGAGTATTTTAAATGTCTATTACTTGTACAACACTTTCTTAACTGCTTTTACTACATCAGCTGCATTTGGCAACCAGTCTTTTAGTAAAACAGGAGAGTAAGGTGCTGGTGTATCAGCTGTAGTAATACGTTGAATTGGCGCATCAAGGAAATCGAAAGCTTGTTCCTGAACGATATATGTAATTTCAGATGAAACACTTGCAAATGGCCAAGCTTCTTCTAAGATTACTAAACGGTTTGTCTTTTTAACAGATGCAAGAATAGTATCTTTATCCATTGGACGAACTGTTCTTAAATCGATAATTTCGCATGAAATTCCTTCTTTTTCTAATTCATCAGCAGCGATAAAAGCTTCTTTGATAATTTTACCAAAAGACACGATTGTTACATCTTTTCCTTCACGTTTAATATCAGCAACTCCTAATGGAATTGTATATTCTCCGTCTGGCACTTCACCTTTATCACCATACATTTGCTCAGATTCCATAAAAATTACAGGATCATTATCACGAATTGCAGATTTTAAAAGTCCTTTTGCATCATAAGGAGTCGAAGGTACAACAACTTTAAGTCCCGGAGTATTAGCAAACCAGTTTTCTAAAGCTTGTGAGTGAGTAGCTCCTAATTGTCCTGCAGAAGCAGTTGGTCCACGAAAAACGATAGGCACATTAAATTGTCCTCCTGTCATTTGACGCATTTTAGCAGCGTTATTTATAATTTGATCAATACCTACTAAACAGAAGTTGAATGTCATATATTCTACAATCGGTCGGTTACCATTCATTGCAGAACCTACTGCAATTCCAGTAAATCCAAGCTCAGCAATTGGAGTATCGATTACTCTTTTTTCGCCAAACTCAGCAAGCATTCCTTTTGAAGCCTTGTAAGCTCCGTTATATTCTGCAACTTCTTCGCCCATTAAATATATGGATTCATCGTGACGCATTTCTTCGCTCATCGCTTCGCAAATGGCCTCTCTAAATTGTATTGTTCTCATATTTATATTGTATGTTGAATTTTCTGAAGAGCAAAAATAAATATTTTAAATAACTTAAAAGCATAAATTGAATTTAAAATCACACGATCTTCCTCTCGTCTTATGCTTTTTAACTTTTTAAAAATTATTGTGACAGTTACGAAATCGATGTAAAAGCATCTCTTTCGTTCCTAAAACAGTTTTCAGACAAACTTGGCTTTTTTTGTTGGATTCTATTTTTTTAGAATTCTTCCATTAAAACGGAATAATTCAGAAACTATTATAAATCTTAGCCAAATTTAACAGTTGTCCAAGCTTCGTACATTGCAAAATTCCTAAGAATCAACTGCAATGACTGTATTATTTCTTTTCGATCACATTGAAACAACGCTAAAATTTCAGAATCTGCGAAATCGTAATAGTTTTTAAAAAATATTATGCGTGCATAGTATATTATTCCGATTTTAATTTCTAAATTTGTAAAAGAATATTATAAATATAAAATATATACTTATGAAAATATTAGTTTGCATCAGCCACGTGCCTGATACTACTTCAAAAATTAACTTCTCCAATGGTGATTCAGAATTCGATACCAATGGTGTACAATATGTAATTAATCCTAATGACGAGTTTGGTCTGACACGTGCAATTTGGTTTCAAGAACAACAAGGTGCAACTGTAACTGTTGTTAATGTTGGAGGTCCTGATACTGAGCCAACTTTGCGTAAAGCATTGGCAATTGGTGCAAACGAAGCGATTCGTGTTAACGCAAATCCTACTGATGGCTTTTTTGTTGCAAAACAACTTGCTGAAGTAATTAAAAACGGTGGCTATGATCTTGTAATTGCAGGAAAAGAGTCTCTTGATTATAATGGAGGAATGGTTCCTGGAATGATCGCAGGAATTTTAGGTTCTAATTTTTTAAATTCTTGTACAGCATTAACTGTTGATGGAAATAATGTAAAAGCAGTTCGTGAAATCGATGGAGGAAAAGAAACTGTAAGCACAACTTTACCATTAATTATTGGTGGTCAAAAAGGTCTTGTTGAAGAAAAAGATCTTCGTATTCCAAACATGAGAGGAATTATGACTGCAAGAACAAAAGCACTTACTATTCTTGAGCCGGTTGATGCTCCTGTAAATACAAAAGCGGTGAAATTTGAAAAACCAGCTCCAAAATCAGCAGTAAAATTAGTTTCTCCTGATAATTTAGATGAGTTAATCAATTTATTACACAACGAGGCTAAGGTGATTTAAGATTGTAGATTTTAGATTGCTGTTTGCAATGCTAAATCTAAAATCCAACATTTGATTCACTTCAAAATCTAAAATCAATAATCCTTTTAGATTTCAATTTTTAAAATCTGAAATCTAAAATCTAAAATCTAAAATTATTATGTCAATATTAATATACGCAGAATCTGCAGAAGGAAAATTTAAAAAAGTTGCTTTTGAATTAGCTTCTTACGCTAAAAAAGTAGCAGAAACTTTAGGAACTACCGTAACCGCTTTAACCGTTAACATTAGCGATGTAAGCGAATTATCTAAATACGGAGTTGACAAAGTATTAAAAGTAACAAACGATAAATTAGCAGGTTTTACAGCTAAGGCTTACGCCGATGTTATCAAACAAGCTGCTGAAAAAGAAGGAACAAAAGTAGTTTTACTTTCTTCGACTACAGATAGTATTTATCTTTCATCATTAGTTGCAGTAGCTTTAAATGCTGGTTTTGCATCAAATGTTGTTGGATTACCAGTTAGCACTTCTCCTTTTCAGGTAAAAAGAAATGCTTTCTCAAACAAAGCTTTCAATATTACTGAAATCAGTACAGATGTAAAAGTTCTTGGTTTAGCTAAAAACTCTTACGGAATTTTCGAAAGTGCAGGATCTGCAACTGAAGAAGACTTTAATCCAACAATTGGAGACAATGATTTTGGAGTAAAAGTAGAATCCGTAGAAAAAGTAACCGGAAAAGTTTCTATAGCTGATGCTGATGTAGTAGTTTCTGGTGGACGTGGACTTAAAGGACCTGAAAACTGGGGATTAGTAGAAGATTTAGCTGCTGTACTTGGTGCTGCAACTGCATGTTCTAAACCAGTTTCTGATTTAGGATGGAGACCTCACAGCGAACACGTTGGACAAACAGGAAAACCAGTTGCAACTAACTTATATATTGCAATCGGAATCTCTGGCGCTATCCAGCATATTGCGGGTATTAACTCATCAAAAGTAAAAGTGGTTATCAATAACGATCCTGAAGCTCCTTTCTTTAAAGTAGCAGATTATGGTGTTGTTGGAGATGCATTTGAAATTGTACCTCAGTTAATTGAGAAATTAAAAGCTTTTAAAGCTCAACATTCTTAATTTAAAAATCTCTATAAAAATATAGCTGCCTAAAAACAAGATAATCGTATCTTTGTTTTAGGTGGCTTTTTTGTTCCATATTTTTTGATTAAAATTGCACCTTTATTTTCCAATCAAAAAAAGTACTAAAATGAGGCAATAATTGCCCTTTTTTACCCACATATATGAGTCTAGTAAAATTATCTATAAAAGGAATTTCATACAGTCAAACTCAAAATGGCGCTTATGCCTTAATTTTGAATGAAGTCGATGGCGAAAGAAAATTACCTATAGTCATTGGTGCTTTTGAAGCACAGTCAATTGCTATTGCTTTAGAAAAAGAAATCAAACCTCCTCGTCCGTTAACACACGATTTATTCAAAAACTTCGCCGAAAGATTTGATATTGTCGTAAAACAAGTGATTATTCACAAACTTGTTGATGGTGTTTTTTACTCCAGTTTAATCTGCGAAAGAGATAAAATCGAAGAAATTATCGACGCCAGAACCTCTGATGCAATTGCATTGGCACTACGTTTCAATGCGCCAATTTTTACGTATAAAAACATTTTAGATAAAGCTGGTATTTATTTAAAATCAAATACTGCAGAAACAGATCAGGGTTCTCAGGAAATTGATGATGTACTTTCAAATCCGGAAACTTTTGGACATGAAGAAGAAACAAATCAATCCGGAGATCTTTATGCAAAACATAGCTTACAAGAACTAAACGAACTTTTAGATCAGGCAGTTTCTCAGGAAGATTATGAAAAAGCTGCAAAAATCAGAGACGAAATCTCAAAAAGATAGAAATATTGTTTAATCGTTGATTTGTTTATTCGTTAAATCGATTAAACAATTAAACGAATAACCGAATAAACAAAATAATGAAACAATACTTAGATTTAGTAAAACACGTTTTAGAAAACGGCAATCAAAAAGGAGATCGTACCGGAACCGGAACAAAGAGCGTTTTTGGTTACCAAATGCGTTTTGATTTAAGTGAAGGTTTCCCAATGGTTACTACCAAAAAATTACACTTAAAATCGATCATTTACGAATTGCTTTGGTTTTTAAAAGGCGATACAAATATCAAATATCTTCAGGAAAACGGAGTAAAAATCTGGGATGCATGGGCTGATTCTAATGGAGATTTAGGACCTGTTTACGGACATCAATGGCGCAATTGGAATAGCGAAGAAATTGATCAGATTTCTGAGTTGATTACAGAACTAAAAACAAATCCAAATAGCCGTAGAATGTTGGTTTCTGCATGGAATCCATCGGTTTTACCAGATACAAAAAAATCATTTGAAGAAAATGTAGCAAATAACAAAGCTGCTTTACCTCCTTGTCATGCTTTTTTTCAGTTCTATGTAACAAGTCCTGATCCTGAAAAAGGCGAAACTAAAGGGAAATTATCTTGTCAATTGTACCAGCGAAGTGCTGATATCTTCTTAGGAGTTCCTTTTAATATTGCTTCTTACGCTTTATTGACCATGATGATTGCTCAGGTTTGCGATTTAGAATATGGTGAATTTATTCACACTTTTGGAGACGCACACATTTACAACAATCATTTTGAACAATTAGAATTGCAATTAACCCGTGAGCCAAAACCATTACCAAAAATGATTTTGAATCCTGAGATTAAAAACATCTTTGATTTTGATTATAATGACTTCACCCTTGTAGATTATGAGCCACACGCTGGCATAAAAGGAAGTGTTGCTGTATAAATTATAAAAAATCCGCTTAAAATTTAAGCGGATTTTTTTATACAACTAAAACGCTGTTTTCGCTTCCGGCAAAATCATTCCATTTATAAGAATCTGCCTCAGGATCATTAACGTAACTTCCGTCAATTATGTACTTAAACTCGTAAATTGCATCTTTTACCAAGTCATAAGTAGCTTTAAAAGTTCCGTTTTTTAACTTACTTAAAGTTCCTTCTTCAATATTCCAGTTGTTGAAATCTCCTACAACCGCAGCCGAATTTGCATCTTTAGCATCAATAGAAAATGTTACTTTAACTACCGGCTTTGTTTTGATAAATTGTTTTTTCAAAGACATAACTATTTAGTTTTTAGATTCATACACTAAATTAAACAAATCAAACGAACTTTTGGTATCTTCACAATCGATTTACGATAATATCAAAAACGTACTATCTTTTAAATCATATTAATAATTTAAGGCATTATTAATTTTGCATTCTGAATTCGTAACTCATTTTAAGACAAATATTATGAGTTCAAAATATTGTGTTTTCAAAATAAATTTTAACTTTATAATCTCATTTACATCATATGGAAAAAGAAGTACACGAACAATACGAATATGCCAGGAGAAGACTTAAGCAAAAGAAAGTACTTTATTTTCATTTTGTGCTTTTTCTGTTAGGCGGTTTATTTTTATTTGTTGCCAACAGATTTTTTGGTTTCGGAGATTCGACTAATCAAAATTGGTGTATTTGGGTTATAACAATATGGTTCTTTCTCTTTATTCTGCACTTTATAAAAGTTTACATTACAGACCGGTTCATGAATAAAAAATGGGAAAGAGAACAAATTGACAGACTTGTTGCTTTACAGCAAAAAAGAATCAGTCAATTAGAATCCAGAATAAATGAGGATACAGAAAAATAAAATTTAGTTTTAGCATACCATGATTATAATGATAGCGGCTGTTGCCGAAAATAATGCCCTTGGAAAAAATAATGAATTGGTTTGGCACTTACCAAATGATTTTAAAAGATTCAAATCGCTTACAACCAATCATCACATAATTATGGGAAGAAAAACTTTTGAGAGTTTTCCTAAACCATTACCTAACCGAGTTCACGTAATAATTACACGCCAAACAGATTATAATCCAGAAGGCTGTATTGTTGTAGACAGTATCGAAAAAGCAATTGCCGCATGTCCTGAAAATGAAGATTCATATATTATTGGTGGAGGAGAAATTTATAATCTGGGATTACCTTATGCAGATATTATCGAAATAACAAAAGTGCATCATACTTTTGAAGCTGATACTTTCTTTCCTAAAATTAATGATCGTGAATGGCAGCTTGTAGAAACGGAAGAAAATTTTAAAGATGACAAACATCTTTATGATTATACTTACGAGACTTACATTAAAAAATAAACAAAAAAACACCCTCTTTTGGAGGATGTTTTTTAAAACGATTGATTTTTAGATCTGACTCGCTCAAGAAATAGTTTTGGAAAAAAAAATCACAAATGTCATAGAGACATCTGAAACAACTGAATAACATAAATGTTAAATTGAGAACGAATCTCAAAAGAGCCTTTAATAACAAATACCACTAAGATATTAAAGGCAAGAAATTAAAATTTCCAAAAACAAATTTAATCCTAAGAACGTATTTCGCACTTTTAAAAGAGTATTGACCCCAAGAACAATACTTTCAAAACTACTTTCAAGAACAAATGAATTACCAGTGCAAAAAAGCATCCATTTGATTTGAGTCACTTTTTAACTACCAATCATTAAACCTTTATCATTTTTACTTTAGCAAAATTGGTCATTATATACCTGTTTCACAATACCCACTTTTGGTGATTTTTTCAAAATACCCACTTTTGGTGATGTTAAAACATGCTTGTAATTAGGAGCAAATAATCATTCTTAAAACATTTGATTTACAAATAAAAAAACTCAATTACAGTTAACCTAGATTGTTTATATTTGCCTAAATAAAAAAAATGTCTGAAAAAATAACTCCATATAAAGACTCTTCTTTAGGCAAGAAAGAGCAAGTTGCCCAAATGTTTGATAACATTTCTGGGAACTACGACAATTTAAACCGCGTAATTTCTTTTGGAATCGATGTTAAATGGCGCAAAAAAGTATTAAAAATTGTTTCGGATACAAAACCAAAAATTATTCTTGATATTGCAACAGGGACCGGCGACTTAGCTATTTTAATGTCTCAAACTAATGCTGAAAAAATAATTGGACTAGATATTTCGGCAGGAATGCTTGAAGTTGGAAGAAAGAAGGTTGAAGAAAAAAAACTATCAAATGTTATTGATTTAGTTTTAGGAGATTCTGAAAACATCCCTTTCGAAGACAACTATTTTGACGCTATAACGGTTGGTTTCGGTGTTCGAAATTTTGAAAATCTGGAAAAAGGTTTTTCTGAAATCTTAAGAGTTTTAAAACCAAATGGTGTTTTTGTAATCTTAGAAACATCTGTACCAGACAAAACACCATATAAACAAGGATATAATTTTTACAGTAAAAACATACTGCCAATTATAGGAAAACTGTTTTCTAAAGACAATTCTGCTTACGGTTATTTGTCTGAATCTGCTGCAGCTTTTCCTTACGGAGAAAAGTTAAACAATATTTTGAGAAAAATTGGGTTTATAGATGTTGTAGCTTTACCTCAAACTTTTGGTGTTGCAACCATTTATTCTGCGTCTAAAAAATAGTATGAAAAAAACTGTAATCTTAATTTTATTAGTCTTATTATCCTCAAAAGGATATTCGCAATTTGCTAAAAGTATGTTTAGCAAAGATCCTATCATTAATCTTGAAAACTGGCAAAAGCAACGTCTGTATTTTGGATATTATTTAGGATTCAACAGTTTCGATTTTAAATTTGACTACAAAACTCCGGTTCCGGATGACATTCAGGTCAAAAAAACAACAGGATTTAATGTTGGAGTTGTTGCCGATTTAAGATTACAGGAATATATCAATTTGAGATTTGAACCAGGATTATATTATACAAAACGTGATTTATATTATCCGCATCAGCCTGGTGCTTTAGAATCTTTTTATCTAAGAGAAGTAAATAGTACTTACATACATTTTCCTTTATTACTAAAATTCTCTTCTTTAAGAACAGGAAACATTCGCCCTTATCTAGTTGGCGGACTTTCTACTACATTAAACTTATCGAGCAATGCAAAATCAAAAGACGATAACTTTGAAGGAAAGTTCAGAGTAAAACAATGGACTGCCGCTTATGAAGTTGGTTTTGGAATTGACTTTTTCTCTGAGTATTTTATTTTCTCTCCTTCGATTAGAGGAATGTTTGGCATAAATGATGAATTAATCCGTGATAATCCTGCAAACGGACCAAGTCCATGGACAAGTAACATTGATTCTATGAAATCCCGAGCAATTTTAATTAATTTTACTTTTCATTAAAACAAAAACCTAACTGTTTCGTTTAAACTCACTAAGGATAATTGCCGTCGCGGTTGCTACATTTAAACTTTCGGTTTTTTGCAGCTCACCAAATCTGGGAATTGTGAGTCGGCTTGTAACTACGTTTTCAATCTCTGCCGAAATACCATTGGCTTCATTACCCATAACGATAATTCCGTTTTGAGGTAAATTTGATTGATAAATATTATCTCCGTCCATAAATGTACCAAAAACAGGCAAATTAGTCTGATTGATAAAAGTTTTGAGATCGACATAATTTACGTTTACTCTGGCAATAGAACCCATTGTAGCTTGCACAACTTTAGGATTATAGATATCAACTGTTTCTTTTGAGCAAACAATTTGTTTAATCCCAAACCAATCGCAAAGACGTAAAATCGTACCTAAATTTCCAGGATCACGAATGTCATCTAAAGCGATTATCAAACCTGAACCGATTATTTTATTTTCGGCAGGAATTTTGAAGACTGCTAAACACGAATTTGGAGTAGTCAAGGCACTTATTTTTTTAAGTTCCTGATCATTTATAAGAGTACGTTTTGAAGGCTGAACTGCCTCAAAATCATTTAAAGTCGTATATAAATGCTCTAATTCAAAATTGGATTGCAACAATTCTTGAATTACTTTTACTCCTTCGGCGAAAAATAATTGATTTGCAAAACGTTGCTTTTTTTGATGTAAACTTGAGATAAGTTTTATTTGGTTTTTACTAACCATAAAATAATGTACTTTTGAATTAAATATTTAAGAACACTTGAAAAAGAATTCCACAAAAATAATAGCATTTATTCTAATAGCAACATTTATTTGCGCTTGTAATGCCGTAAAAAGAGTTCCCGATGGAAAAAACCTTCTTGTAAAAAATAATATTCTTGTAAATGGAAAGGCTACAAATGACGAAACCGCTGCAAATCAAATGTATCAAAAACCAAACGGTACTTTGCTTGGTTTTAAATTACGTCTTAATTTATACAATTTAGCCAACTTAAATCCAGATTCTACTTATAAAGCAAAATTCAAAAACCATCCCGGACTTTACGAACGTCAATCCAAATTATTATCTGCAAAACAAGTAGATCGTCTTGGACAATCATTTCTTTATAAAGGTATTCATGAATTCTTGAAAAATACGGGTGAAGCTCCGGTTATTATTGATACCGCAAAAACAAAGAAATCATTACTTCGTTTGAAATTTTACTATTTCAATAATGGTTTTTTTAATGTTGCTACAGACTATACAATCGATAGTGTTGCTAGAAAAAAGGCCAAAATAAACTATAATATTACCACAGGCCCAGCTTATATTCTTGATACTATCAAAACTAATATAATGACACCTGCATTAGATTCATTGTATAAAACCAATCCAGAAGCGTCTCTTTTAAAATCCGGAAATCAATATAAAACTTCAGATTTTGAAGAAGAAAAAAACCGTATAACCACCTATTTTAGAAATCACGGTGCTTATTATTTCCAACCTACATATGTTACTTTTGATATTGATACCATTGGAAAAAAGAACAAGGCCGATGTAACTTTAATTGTAAATAACAATAATATTCAGGAAAAAGATTCAAGCAGAACTGAACCGTTTAAATTGTACAAAATTAGTGATGTCAACATTTATACTGATTATTCAGCGGCAAATGCAAAAACTAAAATCACCGATAGTACAACTTATAATAATTTCAATTTATACAGTTACAAGAAATTAAAGTATAAACCGCGCGCTATTACGGATGCTGTTTTTATTAATAAAGGAAGTACTTTCTCAGATACAAGAACGACTCTTTCTTCAAGATATTTAAACAACTTAAAAATCTTCAATTATCCTTCGATTCAATATGAAGTTGACAAACGCGACTCAACAGCACAATCTCTTATTGCGAATGTGTACTTGACGCCAAGAAAAAAATATAGTTTTGGTGCCACTTTTGACGTAACACATTCTAATATACAGGATTTTGGTATTGGAGCAAGTATTTCTGAAACTATTCGAAATGTATTTAACAGAGCCGAAACACTGGAAATTTCTACACGTTTAAACATAGGTTCTTCTAAGGATATGGCAAATCCAAATAATAACTTTTTTAATGTTTCTGAATACGGTGTCGATTTAAAACTGAATTTCCCTAGAATACTGATGCCTTTTGGAACTGAAAAAATTATTCCGAAAAGGATGATTCCTTCCACGAGTATTACAGCAGGTTTTTCCAAACAAAGAAATATTGGTTTGGACAAAGAAAACTTTACAGGTGGACTTGCTTATAATTGGTCTCCGAAAAAAAATAATACGGCAAAACTGGAATTGCTTAATGCTCAATTTGTTCGAAATTTAAATCCTGGCAATTATTTTAATGTTTATACTTCTTCTTATAATGAATTAAATGGTATTGCCGGAACTTACAACACAAATCCTCAGAATATTGACGATCAGGGAAATTTGATTATATCTTCTGGTACAACAGCATTTACAAGAGAAGTTTTAACCGATCAGACTACATTAAGACCAGGAGATACTGATTATAAAAATGTAGAAAGCATTGAAGAAAGAAGAATTCGTCTGACCGAAAATGACTTTATTCTTGCTACAAGTTATTCGTTTACAAAAACCACAAAAAAAGATCTTGCTGACAATACTTTCTATCAGTTTAAAACAAAAATAGAATCTGCGGGTACTTTATTATCTGCAATTTCAAGCATTGGAAACTTACCTAAAAACGCAAATGGTAACTACGAAATTTTCAACTTAGAATATTCAGAATATATAAAAACAGAATTTGATTATATCAAACACTGGGATTTTGGAAAAGAAAAAGTATTAGCCGTACGAAGCTTTTTTGGAATTGCTATTCCTTTTGGAAATTCAAATTATATTCCGTTTTCACGAAGTTATTATTCGGGAGGTTCAAATGACAATCGTGCATGGCAACCTTATGCATTAGGTCCGGGAAGCACGAATGCTGTAAATGATTTTAACGAGGCAAATATGAAAATTGCCATGAGTGCTGAGCTTCGATTTAAAATTTTTGGAGATGTTAAGGGAGCTGTCTTTGCAGATGCCGGAAATATCTGGAATGTACTCGATAATGTGATCGATGAGAAGGCAAAATTTGACAGCGTAAACGATTTAGCTGAAATTGCATTGGGAACAGGATTCGGTTTAAGATACGATTTAAGCTTTTTTGTAATTCGATTAGATTTGGGCTTTAAGACCTATAATCCAGCACATGAGAAGGGAGATCGTTGGTTTAAAGAATACAATTTTGGTCACTCGGTTTTAAATTTTGGTATAAATTATCCTTTCTAATGCTAATTAATTCTTATTTTTGCAACCTAAAAACTAAAAACAACTATAAAAAAAATTACAATGGCACACAATATTAAACCAGGAGTAGCTACAGGAGATCAGGTTCAGGAGATTTTTAATTATGCAAAAGAAAAAGGTTTTGCTTTACCAGCAGTAAACGTTACTGGATCAAGCACAATCAATGGAGTACTTGAAACTGCAGCAAAACTAAACGCGCCAGTTATTATTCAATTTTCAAACGGAGGAGCACAATTTAACGCTGGAAAAGGATTATCAAATGCAGGTGAAAAATCAGCTATCGCTGGTGGAATCGCTGGAGCAAAACACATTCATACTTTGGCAGAAGCTTACGGTGCAACTGTAATTCTTCATACTGACCACTGTGCAAAAAAATTATTACCTTGGATTGATGGTTTATTAGATGCTTCTGAAAAACACTTTGCAGAAACAGGAAAACCATTATTCAGTTCTCACATGATCGATTTATCTGAGGAGCCAATCGAAGAAAACATCGAGATCTGTAAAGAATATTTGGCTAGAATGAGCAAAATGGGAATGACATTAGAAATCGAACTTGGTATTACAGGTGGTGAAGAAGATGGTGTTGACAACTCTGATGTTGATAGCTCAAAATTATACACTCAACCAGAAGAGGTTGCTTATGCTTACGAAGAATTATCTAAAATAAGCCCTAAATTTACAATTGCTGCTGCTTTTGGAAACGTTCACGGTGTTTACAAACCAGGAAACGTAAAATTGACTCCAAAAATCTTAAAAAATTCTCAGGATTACGTACAAAACAAATTCAACACTGGTCACAACCCGGTAGATTTCGTTTTCCACGGAGGTTCAGGTTCTACACTTGAAGAAATCAGAGAAGGAATTAGCTACGGAGTTATCAAAATGAACATTGATACAGATTTACAATTTGCATATACTGAAGGAATTCGTGATTACATGGTTAAAAACATTGACTATTTAAAATCTCAAATTGGTAACCCAGAAGGTGCTGATGTTCCTAACAAAAAATATTATGACCCAAGAAGATGGGTACGTGAAAGCGAAGTGACATTCAATACAAGACTTGAGCAAGCTTTTGCAGACTTGAATAACGTAAATACACTTTAAATTTTAGATTTCTGAATTTAGATTCCGGATTTCTAAAAAAGCCCGGAATTTAAATTTTAAATCAGATTAAAAATCTAAACTTTAAAATCTACATTCTAAATTTAAAAAAATGGCTTGGTTTAAAAGACAGGAAAAAGGGATTACGACTGCGACTGAAGATAAGATGGACGTTCCGAAAGGATTGTGGTACAAATCTCCAACTGGAAAAATTATTGATGCTGACGAATTAGCCAGAAACTTATTTGTTAGCCCTGAAGATGATTTTCACGTTAGAATTGGAAGCGCAACCTATTTTGAAATTTTGTTCGACAATAATGATTTTGTTGAATTAGATAAAAACATGACATCAAAAGATCCTCTGCATTTTGTTGATACAAAAAAATATGCGGACAGATTGAAAGATGTAATGGAGAAAACTCACCTGAAAGACGCTGTGCGTACAGGAGTGGGAAAATCTAAAGGAAAAGAGCTTGTAATTTGCTGTATGGATTTTGCCTTTATTGGTGGATCTATGGGAGCTGTTGTTGGAGAAAAAATTGCCAGAGGTATTGATCACGCGATCAAAAACAAATTACCTTTTGTAATGATTTCTAAATCTGGTGGAGCTCGTATGATGGAAGCTGCTTATTCTTTAATGCAATTAGCAAAAACATCTGTAAAATTAGCTCAATTGGCTGAAGCAAAATTACCTTATATTTCGCTTTGTACTGATCCAACTACCGGAGGAACAACTGCATCTTACGCAATGTTAGGAGATATTAATATTTCTGAGCCTGGAGCTTTGATTGGTTTTGCCGGTCCTCGTGTTGTTCGCGATACTACAGGAAAAGATTTACCAGAAGGTTTTCAAACTGCCGAGTTTCTTTTAGAGCATGGTTTCCTTGACTTTATCACGCCTAGAAAAGAATTGAAAGACAAAATTAATTTGTACATCGATTTGATTCAAAATAATACAATTAGATAGTTTTAGGACTTCCTAACATATAAAATCCCATTTGCTTCGGCCGATGGGATTTTTTTATATCTTTATTTTAAATTATTTCTATGGCGAGAATTTTTATTGGTTTTATAACTTGTTTGCTTTTTTTGAATTGCACTAAGAAAGAAGAAAAGGCTATTATTAAAAATAAGCCTTACATTATTTCTTATGAAAATAAAGAACGTGAAAAATATTATGATTCCATAAAAACTCACACCAATAGAGTTGTTCTTCCTCCATCAACAAAAGGATTTTTCTATGGAGAAAGCCAATTAATAATTGACAAAAAAGGGAATTTATATTTTTATCAAAAAGAATATATTGAAATCTTATGCAGCTATGGTAAAGAAAAAGATACACTCCCGCATTTTCTTGATCTACAACCAAAAGACATTGTCAAAATTCCGAAAAAATATCTAAGTGATTTTCTTTCGGAAAATATTTTAACAAAAGAGAAAAAAAGACAATTTTTGACAATAGGCTCACAAAGCGATACAATTAAAAATCCCTACTTTTTGGATTTTCTAAAAAGCAATATCATACAAACGTACTACATAAGAAGAACCAGACAAGAAGAAGACACTATTTTGAAATACAAAAACAATAGCGATTACTATTATTCTGATTCTATAAAATGGGATCGAACTAAAATTAAACTTCCAAACAAAAACTAATATTGAATCGTTAAATATATAACGTTCCTACGGAACTTTTGAACGTGTTGTTTTATATCCCAACGGAATAAATTCCGTTGCTACCAATCACTAATTCCTACGGAATATTTTTTTCTTTGAGATTTTAGCCTTAATTCTGAACGGAATAAATTTTGTTCCTAACGATATTTAATTCCTACGGAATATTTCTTGCTTGTTATTTTAAATGTTTCTTGACCTCGAAATATCAATTAGAAATTATCCAGCTTTTTTCAAATCCTTTTTTAATTCTCTATCGGCAATTTTAAAAGCCAGTTTCTCGCGCCATATCGCATAACGTTCTCTAAAAACAATTTTTACAGCGCTATCAACTGCGCCATGCATAAATAAACTCCAAACGCTTGCCATTTTTCTCGTTATCGATTTATCCCACGCACGAAGACTGAGCGAAAAAGAACCATCAATATATCGCATCCAATGCCACATTCCGGTTGGCATAAATAAAGTGTCGCCATGTTCCAGAAAAACTTCGTAACCTTCGACACCTTTTAAAGCGGGAAATTTTTCAAAATCGGGATTAGAAACATCATAATCTTCTAATGCATAAGTTGTATTTGGAACACAATAAAGTCTTTTTTTCCATTTGTAATCAAAAAGGATAATATGTTTTCTACCTCCAAAATGAGTATGGAAAAGATGAGGCAAATCGATGTCATAATGTAAAAAGGTAAAAGCATGAGAGCCTCCAAAAAACATCGCCGGCATACTTTCTATAAAACCTCCCATTAATTCTTTTGGTACTTTTACATCATTAACCAATTCCGGTTTATGTTTGAAAAGATTAAAGAAAAAAATACGCAGTTGTGTTGGCTCTCTTTTTATTAAATCAAGATATTCACCAAATTTCATACTTGCAATCGAGGCATTGATTACTTTCTTAGGATCGGCTTTGGAATTATCAACGAGTTTTACCTCAATATCTCCTGCAATTTCCTTAAAATAATCTGTTGTCCATTTTTCTCTTGCAGGCCAATCTTTTGTTAGTCCTTTTATAATTAAAGGTTTCTTTTTATCTAAATATTTCTTTTTAAAATCTTCTCTGGAAATAGACTCAACAACATCAACAGGTTTTAATATAAAGCTCATTTATTCAGTAATTTTAATTGTCTATCTACCAAATTTATCTAATTATTTTGAGCAAAGAACATTTACAGTAAAATATTACAAGAAAAATATGTTTTGTTCTAGTTCAAAAATTCTCAATTTACTTTTACAATTGTCAAATTCCCAATCACTCTATTTTCCGGACCAAACAATCAAACACAAAAAAACCGAAGAAACTTTCTCCGGTTTTATATTTATTCCCAAAAGACACAAAGCTTTTACACAAAACAAGTAAAACTCTGAACCTTTGCAACTCTGCAACTTTGTACCTTTTAAACCTACTTCAAAGAAGCCATATCAATTACAAAACGATATTTCACATCGCTTTTGTTCATACGATCATAAGCTTCATTAATATAATCCATATCGATTATTTCAACATCCGAAGTTATATTATGTTCTGCGCAGTAATCTAACATTTCCTGCGTTTCTTTGATTCCGCCAATCAAACTTCCTATAATACTTCTTCTCTTCATGATTAAAGTAAAAACAGGAATTTCTGCCGGAGCTGGCGGAGCACCAACAACAATCATAGTTCCGTTAGTTCTTAACAGATTCAAGTAAGCATTATGGTCGTGTTTTGCCGAAACAGTATTTAGAATAAAATCAAAACTATTGGCTAATGATTCCATCGTAGCAGGATCTGATGTCAAAGCAAATTTATGAGCTCCTAATTTTTTAGCATCAGCTTCTTTTGATGGAGAATGACTTAACATTGTAACTTCGGCACCAAACGAAACGGCAAATTTTACCGCCATATGTCCTAATCCTCCAAGCCCTAAAACTCCAACTTTATGACCTTTACCTACTTTTAAATATCGTAATGGAGAATACGTTGTAATTCCCGCACACAATAATGGCGCTACTCCTTTTATATCTAATTTTTCAGAAACATGAAGTGTATAACTTTCATCAACAATAATACTGGTTGAATATCCTCCACGAGTTGGAATATTGGTTCCTCTTTCCACACTATTATAAGTTCCGGTCATTCCTTCATCACAAAATTGCTCCTCGCCTGACTTACAACTCGGACAAACTCTGCACGAATCAACAAAGCAACCTACTCCAGCCAATTCTCCAACTTTAAATTTAGAGACTTCACTCCCAACTGCAATAATTCGACCTACAATTTCATGGCCCGGAACTAAAGGATAATCAACAGGTCCCCAATCTCCTTTTGCAGTATGAATATCTGAATGGCAAACGCCGCTATATAAAATTTCTATCTGAACTTGATGAGCACCAACTTCTTTTCTTTCAAACGTGTAGGGTTTTAACGGATTTACAGCATCATAGGCTGCATAAGCTTTCACTGGTATCATTTTATCATATTTTTAATTAGGGTACTAAAATTACGACAAAATTCAACAAGAAAATAAAAATCGAAGTTGTAAAAAGAACAATTAAGGGTAAATTATTTCTTATTGCTCATTTGAGCCAATAGATTTTGTTTTAATACAAGTCAAGCCTATAAATAAGATCATTATAGTTCTCAATATTTTCTTTCATGGATCCGATTTTCCACAAATATGATTCTGAACATTCAAGCATGTATGTTATATCCTCATTATATAGATTAGTAAAATCATTTTTGTTTAAAATATTTTCCAAAAATCTGACACTACTAAAATACATGTTTTCGTTTTTGGACAAATCGACCAACATTTCTTTTAATTCATTTTCATAATCAGCTTCCAACTCTTCGTTTCTCAATATATTCTTTAAAAGTACAAGGGAAAGAAAATCTATAACGAACTTGAAGTCGTTAGATTTTGAAGGAGTATTTAAATCATTCCAAGAGGTATTTATTTTTTCTAACTCATCACTAAAGTCATTTATTCCATATTCTCCAAAACAATAAAATATTATTTTCTCTTCCCTACTATGCAAATCTCCAATTTCTATTAGCCCCAGATTATCCAAAAAATTTACATCTCTCTCTAATTCTTCACGATGAAACTTAAATATCCATCTACAAATCACTTCAAACTCAGTATGATTTATTCTAAAAAAATCAGACGTTATCTTTTCTATAATAACGTCATATGAAACTTTGAAATAATCTGTATCTAAATTATATGAGAAAACAAATTCTTTAAAACTTTCTAAAAAAGAGCTATCCTTTATTAATGGAAATAAATTTGTCTCAATTTTTAATTTATCTATTTTATAAAATTCTATTCTACCACTCATTTCTTAAAAAAAAATTACATCCCGGTCCTTATGGCTTCTACCGGATCTAAATTTGCTGCCGAAATTGCCGGCAATATTCCAGAAATTAGTCCGATGAGTGCAGCCAATCCAGTTCCTAAAAGTATATTTCCTAAACTCAGAACAAATTCAAAATCGAGTGCTTTTGTTAGAATAACTGAAATTCCCCAAACCATTAACAAACCAATTATTCCGCCAATAACAGAAAGAATAACAGCTTCGAATAAAAACTGAAATAAAATAAAACGGTTTTTCGCTCCCAATGATTTTTGAATTCCGATTAAATTGGTTCTTTCTTTTACCGAAACAAACATGATATTGGCAATTCCGAATCCTCCAACTAAAAGAGAAAATCCGCTGATGATCCATCCTACAACATTCATTTGACCTAAAATTCCATCGATAAAATCAGTAAATCCCGAAAGTACATTCACAAAGAAGTTATCCATTTCGCCAGCTTTCATTCCGCGAATTGCTCTTAATTTTTGCGCGACTTCTGCTTTATAGGCATCCATATCAACGCCTTTTACCGGTTTTAATACAATTACCGGAGTCATTGAATCGCTATCTCCATACATTCGACGTAAAAAATTGGCAGGCAAATAAACTGAAGTATCATTACTATCACCAAAAAAACCGGCTCCTTGTTTTGCGATTACGCCAATTACGGTGAAACGCTGTCCGTACAAACGAATATTTTTTCCGATAGGATCACTTGTCCCAAAAAGACCATCGGCAATATCATATCCCAAAACAATTACGGCAGTTCCTGAATTTGATTCCGACTCATTATAAAATCTTCCTTTATCAAAACTTAATCCATCAATGTCGACCATTTCGTTTGACGAAGGAATAATATTTACATCACTTACTGTTTTTGAATCGTACTTTAAACTTTCATGATTTACAAAAAGTTGATATGCGACCTGCTCTGTATTATTAAGGGAATTTTTAAGTCCAACGTATTCGTCATATTTTACATTTGGAAACTGCTCTCTTTTCCACTGTGGAATTTCTGACGGTCCAAAGCAAAATTTCATTAAATAAATCGTATTTTTATCTAAGCTGCTCAAATCTTTAGAAATTTTTCTATCTAAAGAATCAACTGCCGCCAAAACAGCGATAATTGAAAAGATACCAATCGTAACGCCCAGCAAAGACAATAAAGTACGTAATTTATTATTTCGCAAAGCGTTTATAGCAAAACTTAAACTTTCTTTTAATAATCTTAGATAAACAAGCATATTTTCGTATTTTTCAATAAAGTAAAATTCAATAATTTAAATTCAAAAACCTAATAAAAGTTAACTTACTCATCAGTAGTTTTTTTTAGCATAATGTTACATTAATTTTCTTTAAAATAATATTTAAAAAAACTACTTTTGCAGTCTGAAAATCATAACTACACAATGAGCACAACTAAAACAATACAATCAGCATTAATTTCAGTTTTTTCGAAAGACGGACTGGAGCCAATCGTTAGAAAATTACACGAACAAAATGTAACACTTTACTCGACTGGAGGAACGGAAGATTTCATTAAAAATCTTGGAATTCCTGTAGTTCCTGTTGAAGATATTACTTCGTTTCCGGAAATTCTTGGAGGAAGAGTAAAAACTTTACACCCGAAAATTTTTGGTGGAATTTTGAACCGTCAGGATAACGAAAGTGATGTTCAACAAATGAAAGAATTTGATATTCCTCAAATTGATTTAGTAATTGTTGATTTGTATCCGTTTGAAAAAACTGTTGCTTCTGGTGCAAGCGAACAAGATATTATCGAAAAAATTGATATTGGCGGAATTTCTTTAATTCGTGCTGGTGCAAAAAACTTCAAAGACACTGTAATTGTGGCTTCAGTTAACGAATATAGCTTGCTTCTTGATTTGATCACAGAACAAAATGGAGCTACAACTCTAGAAAACAGAAGATTGTTTGCTACAAAAGCATTTCACGTTTCATCTCACTATGATGGTGCGATTTTTAATTATTTCAATACAGATGAAACCATCTATAAAGAAAGTATTGCAGACGGTCAGGTTTTAAGATATGGAGAAAATCCACATCAAAAAGGATTCTTTTTTGGAGATTTTGATGCAATGTTCAAAAAAGTTCATGGAAAAGAGCTATCTTACAACAACTTACTTGATGTTGATGCTGCAGTAAACTTAATTAATGAGTTTAAAACTGACGGACCAACTTTTGCAATTTTAAAACATAATAATGCTTGTGGTTTAGCGTCAAGAAAAACAATTAGCGAAGCTTATTTAGCAGCTTTGGCTTGCGATCCAACATCTGCGTTTGGTGGAGTTTTGATTGCAAATACTAAAATTGATTTGGCTACAGCACAGGAAATCAATAAATTATTCTGTGAAGTAGTAATTGCTCCAAGTTATGATGATGATGCAATTGCAGTTTTACAAGAAAAGAAAAACAGAATTATATTAGTTCAAAATGAAGTTGAATTACCTTCAAGACAAGTAAGAACATGTCTTAATGGTTTGTTAATTCAGGACAGAAATAATATTACGGATAATAAAGAGCATTTAAAAACCGTTACAATTACTGAGCCAACCGCTCAAGAAATAGAAGATTTGATCTTTGCTTCAAAAATTTGTAAAAACACAAAATCAAATACGATTGTTTTTGCAAAAAACGGAACATTAATTTCTTCAGGTACTGGCCAGACATCAAGAGTTGATGCTTTGGTACAAGCTGTAGATAAAGCTAAAGCCTTTGGATTTGATTTAACTGGCGCTTCGATGGCAAGTGACGCATTTTTCCCATTTCCGGATTGTGTAGAATTGGCTAAAAAAGCAGGAATAACAGCTGTTATTCAGCCGGGAGGCTCAATAAAAGACGAATTAAGCATAAATTATTGCAATGAAAATAATGTTGCAATGGTATTTACAGGAACACGTCATTTTAAACATTAATTTGTTTAACTTTGTTCAAAATAATTTATAACATTTTAAACCCCTAAAAAACTTATGGGATTTTTTGATTTCATGACCGAGGATATTGCGATAGACCTTGGTACCGCAAACACTTTAATCATTCATAATGATAAAGTTGTTATTGATAGTCCATCAATCGTTGCACGTGATAGAATATCAGGCAAAATCATTGCTGTTGGTAAGGAAGCCAATATGATGCAAGGTAAGACACATGAAAACATAAAGACCATAAGGCCTTTGAAAGATGGTGTAATTGCTGATTTTGATGCTTCAGAAAAAATGATCAATATGTTCATTAAAAGTATTCCGGCATTGAAAAAAAGAATGTTTACTCCAGCTTTACGTATGGTAGTTTGTATTCCGTCTGGTATTACTGAGGTTGAGATGAGAGCTGTAAAAGAATCTTGTGAGAGAGTAAACGGAAAAGAAGTTTACTTAATTCATGAGCCTATGGCAGCTGCAATTGGTATTGGTATCGATATCATGCAACCAAAAGGAAACATGATTGTTGATATTGGAGGTGGTACAACTGAAATTGCTGTAATCGCTTTAGGAGGAATTGTATGTGACAAATCTGTGAAAATTGCAGGTGACGTTTTTACAAATGATATCGTTTATTACATGCGTACACAACACAATCTTTTTGTGGGAGAAAGTACTGCTGAAAAAATAAAAATTCAAATTGGTGCTGCTATCGAAGATTTAGATGGACCACCAGAAGATATGTCTGTTCAAGGTAGAGATTTACTTACTGGTAAACCAAAACAAGTTGATGTTTCTTACCGTGAAATTGCAAAAGCATTAGACAAATCTATTCAACGTATTGAAGATGCTGTAATGGAGACGTTATCTCAAACTCCGCCTGAATTAGCTGCAGATATTTACAATACTGGTATTTACTTAGCCGGTGGAGGATCTATGCTTAGAGGTCTTGACAAACGTATTTCGCAAAAAACAGATTTACCTGTTTATATTGCCGAAGATCCATTAAGAGCTGTAGTTCGTGGAACTGGAATGGCACTTAAAAACATTGCAAAATTTAAAAGTATCTTAATCAAATAAGATTCAAAATAACAATCATTATTTTTTTTATAAGAGTTGAATTCAATTAATTCAACTCTTATAAAATTTGAAACCAAAAGCATATCCTGAAACAAAATAACCAAACAAGAAATGCAGCAAATTTTTAATTTCATTATAAGAAACAGTAATCGATTGCTGTTTTTGCTGCTTTTAGGTATTTCGTTGACTCTCACAATTCAATCGCATTCCTACCATAGAAGCAAAGTAATCAGTTCTGCCAACTTTTTGAGCGGAGGTGTTTACGAAAGAATCAATCGTGTTAATGAATATTTGAATCTAAAAACTGAAAATGATGAACTTGTGTTGGAAAATGCAAGGTTAAAAAGTTTATTATTCAACAAAGAAGACACTACAAAAATACCTCTTGCCGATAGTATAAAAGGAGTAAAACCTGCAGATATTATTGTTTCAAAAGTTATTCATAACTCTTATAATACGCACGAAAACTTCATTACTTTGAATTCAGGAGCAAATGAAGGTGTTAAACCGGATATGGGTGTAATCAACAGTTTAGGAATTGTTGGGGTTATCGATGATACTTCTCCAAGATATTCGACTGTTGTGAGTATTTTGAATATGAAATCGCAGATTAACGCCAAGATTAAAAAATCAAATCACTTTGGTTCTTTAACGTGGGATGGGAAAAGTACAGGATTTGTTCAACTAGAAGACGTTCCTAGATTAGCTTCTATCAGAAAAGGTGACACAATTGTTACAGGTGGACAATCTGTAATTTTTCCCGAAGGAATCAATATTGGTACGGTTGATAAAATTTTCATCAAGAAAAACACAAGTTACTACGTCATAAACGTTAAACTATTTAACGACATGACAAACTTAGGACATGTTTATATTATCAAAAGTAAGGACAGAGAAGAACTTATTAATTTAGAAAACAAGGAAAAAGATGAATAGCGCTTTGTTAGTCAATATTTTTCGATTTATTATGTTACTAACAATTCAGGTTGTTATTTTCAATAATATGAACTTTTTAGGGTATATAAGTCCCTTCCCATACATCCTATACATTATTTTGTACCCGGTAAACAGCAACAGAACTGGTTTAATCATTTCTAGTTTTTTATTGGGATTAACAATGGATATGTTTTGCAACTCAGGCGGAATTCATGCGACAGCTTGTGTAATATTAGCGTATTACAGACCGTATATTTTCAAATTCTCATTTGGATTGAGCTACGAATATCAGACTATTAGACTTAACGAATCATTAACTCCAGAGCGATTTTCATTTATTTTAGTTTCTGTTTTATTACATCACATTGTATTGTTTATCCTCGAAGCTTTTCAATTTAAGTTTATTTGGGATATTTTACTGCGAACTTTGTTTAGCTCGATATTTACAATAATCACTTCAATCATAATAATATATCTTATTAAGCCCAATAAAAGATGAGAAAAGTTCTGCTGCCCTCTTTAATTATTATTGCAGCATCTTTGCTAGTGATTAGGATATTCTATTTGCAAATTATTGACGATTCCTTCAAATTGAAATCAGAAAATAATGCGATAAAGAAGAAGTATGATTATCCTGAAAGAGGTTACATTTATGACAGACACGGCAAGTTACTAGTTGCCAATCAAGCTTCATACGATATAATGGTTATTCCAAGAGAGATCAAAGAAGACCTTAATATCAACGAATTCTGCGCCTTATTAAACATAACAAGAGAAGAATACAATAAAAGAATTGCAAAAGCAAAAGTATACAGCCCGAGACTTCCTTCTGTATTTTTGGCTCAGTTAAATAAAAATGAATTTGCCGCCTTTCAGGAAAAAATTAGAAAATTTGAAGGTTTTTATTTTCAAAAGCGTTCTCTTCGTGATTACGAAGTAGATTATGGTGCCAATATTTTTGGCTCTATTGTACAAGTAAATGAAAAATTAATTGCTAAAAACCCTTATTACAATAGTGGTGACTTAATTGGAAAACAAGGTGTTGAAGAAAGCTATGAAGAAATTTTACGCGGAATAAAAGGTGTAAAATACATTCAGAAAGACAAATACAACCGAGAAATTGGTTCTTATAAAGAAGGAAAATACGATACTATTGCCGTTGCCGGAGAAGACATTAATTTGACTATTGATGCCGAACTTCAAAAATACGGAGAAGAATTAATGATCAATAAAAGAGGCGGAATTGTTGCTATCGAACCTAAATCAGGCGAGATCTTAGCATTAGTTACTGCACCATCTTATGATCCTGGTATTTTGGTAGGAAGACAAAGATCTAAAAACTACACACTTTTATATCACGATTCGATTGCAAAACCTTTATACGACAGAGGACTTCTGGCAGAATATCCTCCGGGTTCTCCATTTAAAATCTTAACTGGTTTGGTAGCATTACAAGAAGGTGTTATTAATGAGCAAACTACATTTATGTGTCATCATGGATTTAGTTATGGTCGAGGTCGTTTTATGAAATGTCATGGTTTTGGACCGCATCAATTGCATAATGGTATTTACAATTCATGTAACACTTATTTTGCAAACGCCTACATGCTAACCATTAATAAATATGCAAATCCCGGCAAAGCTGTTGATGTCTGGAGCGATCACGTAAAAAGTTTTGGTTTAGGCCAGTTTATGGGGTATGATTTACCAACCGGTAAAAGAGGAAATATCCCGGATTCTAAAACCTACAAAAAAATATATCCTAACGGAGGCTGGAGAAGTACAACAATTATATCCAACTCTATTGGTCAGGGAGAAGTTCTAATGACACCTATTCAATTAGCGAATATGATGGCGACTGTGGCAAATGAAGGTTACTATTATACACCTCACATCATTAAAAAGATTGAAGGTAAAAAAATCGATGCTAAATTTACCACTAAGCACGTTACGACGATTGACCAAAAATATTTCCCTCCTGTAATAAGTGGTTTATTTGATGTATACAACAAAGGAACAGCTTATGCGCTTAGAGTAGAAGGTATTGATATTTGTGGAAAAACAGGTACAGCAGAAAACTTTGCTAAAATAAACGGAAAAAGAACTCAGCTTAAAGATCACTCTATTTTTGTGGCTTTTGCTCCAAAAGACAACCCAAAAATAGCTATTGCTATTATGATTGAAAACGGAGGTTTTGGTGCCACAGTTGCAGGGCCAATTGCAAGTTTGATGATCGAGAAATATTTAAGACATAAAATCACAAGAAATGACTTGGAAATTCGTGTTTTAAACAAAAGCCTTTTAAGCGAGTATGCTAAAGTTAGCGGTCCGACAGCAGCCAGCGCAATTGAATCTACTCCAAAGGATTCGGTCATGAGAGCTAAAATCGTAAAACCGAAAGTAGAAGTAAAAAATACACCTGTAGACACCACTAAAGACAATTAAAGATTATTTCAAATGAAAAATCAAAGTGTAAAAAATAACCTGGACTGGATAAGCGTTTTTATCTACATTGCCTTGGTGACATTAGGGTGGCTAAATATTTATTCATCATCATTATTATCGACTGAAGGAACTTATCAAAAACAATTAATTTTTATTGGTTGTACTATTCCTTTGATTTTTGTCGTGCTTTTTGTTGATGGTAAATTCTATGAAAAATATGCCAGTATAATTTTTGGAGTTGCTTTATTATCGCTAGCAGGATTATTCCTATTCGGAAAAACTATTGCCGGTCAAAGATGTTGGTATGCCATTGGAAGCTTTACATTACAACCTTCTGAATTTGCAAAAGCCGCTACATCATTGGCATTAGCCAAATATTTAAGTGATACACAAATCAACCTCAAAGAAACAAACAGGCAAATTCAGGCATTGGCCATTGTGTTTTTACCCGTATTATTAATTTTACCTCAACCAGATCCGGGAAGTGCCTTGATCTATAGTATATTCATCATTGTATTATACAGAGAAGGTTTGCCATCTTGGTATGTTTGGACTGGTTTTATTACTATTTTATTATTTGTACTAACACTCGTTTTAGAACCATATGCTGTAATTTTAATAGCGTTTGGAGTATTGGCAATCATACATTTTAAAGGCAGAGTTGTCGACAGAAACATTATTTTAAGCGGTATTTTATTAGCCGTTATTTCAGCTTTTGTATTATCTGTAGACTATGTTTTTGATCACATTTTCAAACAACACCACCGTGATCGTTTCAATATCTTATTAGGTAAAACAGTTGATATGAAAGGTATTGGATACAATACCAATCAATCAGAAATTGCAATTGGATCAGGAGGTTGGATCGGAAAAGGTTTCTTAGAAGGAACACAAACCAAAGGAGGATTCGTTCCTGAACAACATACAGATTACATCTTTACGACTGTTGGTGAAGAATGGGGGTTTGTTGGCTCATTAGTTGTCATCGCGCTTTTTGTTGGTTTATTTTTAAGAGTAATTTATCTGGCCGAAAGACAAAAAACAAAATTTAGCAGGGTTTACGGTTACTGTGTGGCTGGAATTTTATTTACTCACTTTTTTGTAAACATTGCAATGGTTATTGGAATTTTCCCAACAATTGGAGTTCCTCTACCCTTCTTTTCTTATGGAGGTTCCGGACTTTGGGGATTCACGATTTTATTGTTTATCTTCTTAAAAATGGATGCAAATAAGGTTAATGAATGGTAATTTCCAATAAATCTTGTTGTCTGTTGAAGCGATAAAATAGCACACGGATGACGCGGATTCGCTTTCACGAAAACATGGATTTATACAGATTTTTTCTTTTGTTTTTTTTCAATCTTCTCATCCTGAGAGACAAAGAATCTTTGCAAGAAACTCCGCGATCTTGTCATTTCTATCGAAGAGAGAAATCACACTGGAAATTCGACAAAGACTGACAATTTTGATTACAGAATCTCTGCCTTTGGCCGAAATAACAAATAACACAATAAACAACCAATGGTTCTATAACTTCAATCACGTTAATTCACTGGATAACATAAAACATTTTTTGATTGATATAAAGAATGCTTTAAATCATTTCAACCATAAAAAAAGTCCGAAGTTTAAACTTCGGACTTTTTTATGCTTGATTTTATCACTTATATATTTTCACTTGGTCTTTTCTTCATAAGCTTAAGAAGAACCGGAAATGTAGATATAATTATAATAATTATGATAATGTATTCTATGTGTTCTTTCAAATCTATTCCTTGTTTCAAGAACACTCCATATAAATAATGTCCCGAAAAGATCAATATAAATGACCATAAAAAGGAACTTAATATATTGAAGAACATAAACTTCTTTTTATCCATCGAAACTATTCCTGCAATGATTGGCGCAAAGGTTCTGAAAATTGGCAAGAAACGAGCGTAAATAATTGCTTTTCCTCCATATTTTTCAAAGAAGTCTTTCGATTGTAACAGGTATTTCTTTTTAAACCAGAAAGTATCTTCTTTTTTAAACAGATAGTAACCACTTTTGGCTCCAAACCAATAACCGGTCATATTACCTAAAACTCCCATAACTGCAACCAGAAACGAAAGCAAGAATACATTAATAAAATCTCCCGGAATGTGTATTACATTTTCAATTAAATCACGACTATAAATACCTGCCAAAAAAAGCAAACTATCTCCTGGTAGAAAAAAACCTGCAAAAAGCCCTGTTTCAGCAAAAACGATAAACAAAACAATATATAAACCAATTTGAAAACCGCCAATACTTAATGTAATATAAAATTCAGGGTTGACTAATTGAGTCCAATCAAAATTATTCATAAAATGAGGTTGGTTACATTTATAAGTTCGTGAAAGTAACAATAATTTACTTTAACCACAATAAAATACGGTATTTTAAAGATAAATTAACTATTAAAAAAGCCCAAGTTATACTTGGGCTCTCTATGTTTATTCCTCTCTTTCATATTTACAACATGAATGCAAATTAGCATAATCAGAATCCGTTGCTTTAACTTCTTTAGTATCATGCCCTACTTTGGCAATTGCTTTGTTTAAATCTGCTGTAGACGATTTTTCTTCATTCAAAATCACCGTTAATTGATGTGAACTTATATCCCAACTTGCCGTTTTAACTCCCGGAACACCAAACGCAGCTTTTTCGATACGTTTTTTACATTGTTCGCAATTACCATTTACTTCAGTAGTATATTTCAAATTCTTATTTTTCTTCGTTTGGGCTTGCGCCGAAAATCCTAAAAAAGTGATTAATGCGATTAAAAGTATGTTTTTACTCATGCCTTTTATATTGTTATTTTTGTATTCGTGAATCGATGATTTCATTTTGTCTATTATTAAAGTTTATAAATTTATTTATTTTATTTTAAATCGTAATCCTGCGTAATACATTTGTCCAAAAATTGGCGCATATGCTACAGAAGCATCAAAATTAGATCCAAAAGGATCTTCGGCACCCAAAATTGCTTTCTGTTGTTTGTAATTCCCAATATTCTCTCCTCCTGCATAAACTTCAAAAACAGGCGAAATTACTCTTGTAACCTGCATATTCATAACAGCATATGATGGCGAAAAATCCGGAAACTGATCTTCTACAGGATTTGAAGCCGTATAAGGTAATTGTTGTTTTCCTGACCAGTTAAAAGTATAATCAAACTTCCATTGTTTACCGTTGTTCAACTGAGTTTCATATTCCAGATTCCCCAAAAAACGATGTTTTGCTTGCAACGGACGCTGAAAAGTCCCTCTTAAATAATCCGTTTGAATATCGTAATATTTATAAGCTGTTCTCAAGTTCAAATTATGAATCAACTCATAATTGAATTCAAACTGAAAGCTATTCGCAAATGAACTTCCTTTTAGATTATAAAACAAAACTTCCTGTGGACTTTGCATTAAATCTACAACCGCCTGATTTTGAAAATCGGTTCTGTAGAAATCAAACCCTGCTTCGGCATTTTTATTAAAAATTTTAAATTTCTGAGAAAAACTAACACCGTAATTCCAGGCAATTTCAGGATTCAGTCCATAAATTTTTCCACTATTATCTAAAATAGAAAATGTTCTGGAACTTGCAAAAAGCTGTTGATTCTCGGCAAAAATATTAGCCGAACGCTTTCCTCTTCCTGCAGAAAAACGAATAACTCCATCTTTCCATGGATTGTATCTCATATGCAAACGCGGCGTAACAAAAAAACCTAAGCGATTATGATTATCAACTCGTCCTCCAAGAATCAAACTAAAGTTATCTGTATTATCATACGTATATTCAAAGAACGCTCCAACTGAATTATCAATTCGGCTATAATCAGTTACGTTCACAAATTCCTGATATTGGTCATACGTAAAATTCAAACCTGTCGAGAACTTATGTTTAGTATTATTAATAATCGAATTGAAAATTAAATTCGAATAGAAACTATTTTGCTTAATGTCATACAAATTCAGTCCAAAATAAGAGTTTTGATTATGACTATTAAAAGCATTCTGAAAACCGATACTTTGATACGGCATATCTTTAAAAACGTATCCAATTTTTGTCGAAACATCAAAACGTTCTGTATTGATTTCTGAACCCCAATGATTCGTCGTTCCGCGATCTCTGTCTTTATCAAAATCAACTTCTCCGGTTTGCTTTTTATCATTCATATATCTAAAATTGATAAAACTCACCAAACCACTTTCGGCATCATAATACTGATAGCGGTTTAAAACGTTGATTTGTTTTCCTAAAGGATTGTCCAAAAAACCATCATTATTCATATCGTTTTTTGCGACGCGGGCATTCCCATGAACAAACAAACTTGTCGCCCATTTATCGGATAGTTTTTTATTGAAATGTGTATTTACTTCAAATCTTGCATCGGTTGAACCATAAACATTCAAAAAGAACGGAATGTCATTTAATGGTTTTAAAAGTTCCGTGTTTATTTGGCCTGAAATACTTTCATAACCATTGATTACGCTTCCGGCTCCTTTGGTAATCTGAACGCTTTCGATCCAGGTTCCGGGAGTAAATGACAATCCATAAGCTTGAGAAGCTCCCCGAACCGAAGGAATATTCTCCTCAGTAATCATTAAATACGGACTTGTAAGACCTAACATTTTTATTTGTTTCGTTCCTGTCAAAGCATCAGAGAAGTTGACGTCGATTGAAGGATTAGTTTCGAAACTTTCGGCCAAATTACAACATGCCGCTTTAAGCAATTCTTTACTTGTAATAACAGATGTATTTGAGGTAAGCGTATAGGATTTTTTTATTCCTTTTTGCTTCTTTGTGATCTTAACTTCCTGTAAATCTTCTTGCGAAAAAGCGGTAACAGAAAATAAAATCATACAAAAAAGCATGATATTTTTTTGCATAAAAAATGATTTTAATGTTAATTAGAAAAACTGTTTCATAGAAATTCTTCTTAAATGAAAAACAACTAAACAGCATAGCGCAAGCCAATAAGCGGCTTGATTCTAAACATTAAAATCAGGAATAAAAAATGTATTGATTGTATAATTTAAATAATGGCGGCGCATTCGCATCAGAATAATACGAAGTAATTTGATTGTTTTTGAAATTTGGAATTGATACAAAAACAATTGGTTTATATTCTTGAATTACCGCTGGAAAAGCTAATTGAAAAAAGAAAATCTTAAATGTAGCGTTATCCGATTTTTTTTCGAAATGAACTACTTTGTCTTTACAACAAGATGATTTCTTTTCTGAATCGCCACAACATTTCTTCTCAGGAGAGGCAGAAGCTGTAGTATTTAATGAAACAGAAGCGATTTCACCTCCACAATAATGCACATCAAAAGCAAACCCGATGTTGGAAACCAACAATAGGAAAGCTAAAAATAATCCTGTGCACTTTTTTAGATTCATACTGCAAAACTACCTAAAAAAGACTAAAAAAAGATTTAATGAAATGTTATTTTTTAAGATTTTGTTGCTGATAGTAAAATGCCGGAATAAACAACAATACAAATATAGGCTGGATTATAAATCGTCTTACATAAAAAAGAAGCCAGTTTGCATCCGGAAAATATTCGATAATCACAAAGAACATTACAAAAAGAAGCACCAGAAAAAAACCATACATATAGGTACTGAATTTCAAAATTTCTTTATCCTGAAACAAAGTATAGATTAGTATTAAAGATAAAGTACTATTTAGAATATATCGCAGAAAAAGTCCTCCAAAAAGTTTAAAAGAATCAACTTCAGGAAAAGGCAAATTTTTAAATTCTTCTTTAAAATAATCCAAAAACGGATCATAAAATAGTTGGTCTTCAAACGCTCTGATAACGCCAAAACAAAACACAACCAGAATTGAAACCAGAATTTTTAATTTGTGTTCCTTTAAATTATCTAGCATATTTTGAAAATTTATTAATCCAAATAAACCATAAAACAAATACCAGTCCGTATATTATTAAAGGAAAAAAGACGCCATGCAGGAAATGAGCATATTCAGGAAAATTATATGCCAAAACGACTAACAAAGCAATTCGAACAATATTAACAATATAGATCAGAAAAATTCCGAGTAAGATAAAAAGAAACGTTGGTTTAAATTTTCCGGAAAAAGCGACAACAAACGAAACAAACAAAATAATAACGCTTACAGCATTACAACCTTCAATGATTCGTGTCATATATTTTTTATTATAATAGACATCCAACCAGGAATCAGGCAATTTTTTGTCTATTTTAATATCACAATTAAACAATTGCATTAATTGCTCAACGTTGCGACCGACAATTTTTGTAATTCCGTCAACGTCATTTACCTGAAAACTATCCAAATACCACTTATAAATAAAGGTAAGTACAATATAAGTAGCAAAAAAAGTACCTATAAAAATCAGAAAGGGTTTGAACTGTATTAAATATTTTCTCAAGTGGATTTTTTTTTCAAATTTATGTATTTTTTGAGTTTAGCTTTAAATACTTTTGTATAAAATTTTTATATCATGACATTTCAAGAATTACAACCAAAAATAAGCGCAATTGTAGCTGATACTAATACTCTTAGAGACGAAAAACTATTAGCCATTTGCCAACTATTAAATGCAAATGTAGAATATTATAACTGGGTTGGTTTTTATTTTGCCAATCACGAAAACAAAACCTTGCATTTAGGACCTTATATAGGTGCAGAAACGGATCATACTGTTATTCCGTTTGGAAAAGGAATTTGTGGACAAGTAGCCGAAAGTAATGCCAATTTTGTAGTGCCTGACGTCGCTGCTCAGGATAATTATATTGCATGTAGTTTTACTGTGAAATCTGAAATTGTGGTTCCATTATTTGTTGACGGAGTAAATATTGGTCAAATCGACATTGATAGTCACGTAATTGATCCTTTTACAGAAGCTGACGAAAGATTTTTAGAATTTGTAAATCTGGAAGTTGCTAAATTGTACTAAAAACAAGATTATATTTATATTTTTAATCTAGTATATGAAATTTAGACTCTTTCTTGTTGCCCTTACATTAATTTCAGTGGCACCTACAAAAATATTAAGTCAGTCTGCTCAAGTTCCTCCAGATCTTGACAAATTAATTTATTTAGATTCTTCTTTTGTAGAAACCAAGGAAGAAAATCTTGTCTACATTCGAGTAGTCGAAGGTTATTATTCGGAAAGGCCTAATTATGTTTTTAAAGATTATTACAAATCAGAGAATTTAAAAATGGTAGGTTTTTCACCGAATAAAAATAAACTGGAAGAACAAGGACAATTTATTTATTACTATGAAAACGGAAACAAACAATCAACGGTTTATTATTCTAATGGTAAAAAAAAGGGTAAAGAATTTAATTGGTATGAGAATGGAAATCCAAAATCTGAGTTAGAATATTCGACAGATAACCAAGAAAAAATAAATACAAAAGTCATCAGCTATTGGAATGAAAAAAGAGAACAAAAAGTTATCGCAGGGAATGGCGAATACAAAACACAAGATGACACCTTTGAAGAATATGGTCCTATAAAAAATGGTCTTTATGATCAGACGTGGAAAGGAAGAAAATTAAATGATAAATTTACTTTTATTGAAAATTACAAAGAGGGACAACTAATTTCCGGAACAAGTAAAGACACAATAAATAATAAAGAGTTTCATTACAAAAAGTTTGAAACAAGCGCATCTCCAAAAGGTGGATTAGATAATTTCTATGGTTACCTTCAAAGAGCAATAGATTTACCCTTGAATTCGCAAAATACTTCTGGAAAAATATACATAAATTTTACAGTAAATGAAGAAGGAAGTTTAGTGGATCCAAAAATCCTTAGAGGAATCAATTCCCATGTTGATGAAAGCATAAAACGACTTATAACACAATCGCATAAATGGAATCCTGCTTTAAAAAGAGGTATTCCAAAAAAGGTTCTTTATTCATTACCTATAACAATTGCAAAAAAAGAACAGTAAACTTTATTTTTCCAAAAAAAAGTTCTAATTTTGCACCCGTCTTACAAAAGTTGTACGACATACATAAAAATCATTAAATAATATTGGAATGTATTTAAGTAAAGAGAAAAAAGAAGAGATTTTCGCACAACACGGTGGTGCAACAAACACTGGAAGCGCAGAAGGTCAGATTGCATTGTTCACGTTCAGAATTTCACATTTAACTGAGCACTTGAAAAAAAATCGTCACGATTACAACACTGAGCGTTCACTTGTACTATTAGTAGGTAAAAGAAGAGCTTTGTTGGATTACTTGAAAAAGAAAGAGATCAACAGATATCGTGAGATTATCAAAGTATTGAATATCAGAAAATAATCAATATAGAAAAGAGGTGCGAGAGTGCCTCTTTTTGTTTTTACATTACAAGCATTTTATAAGAAAAAAAGTTTGGTTTTTCATTGGGTTTTAGATTAACAACAACTACACACAACAACTACAACACAACTAAAACCCATTGTATAACCAATAAGGAAAAATTATGATTCCACAATTATTTGTAGAAAAGATCGATTTAGGTGATGGCAGAAGCATCACAATCGAGACAGGACGTTTAGCTAAACAAGCTGATGGTTCTGTAGTAGTAAGAATGGGCGACACGATGATACTTGCGACAGCAGTTTCAGCTCGTAGCGCTAACCCAGCGGTAGACTTTTTACCATTAACGGTAGATTACCGCGAAAAATTTGCAGCAGCTGGTCGTTTTCCAGGAGGTTTCTTTAAGAGAGAAGCTCGCCCAAGCGATAGTGAGGTATTAACAATGAGATTAGTAGACCGTGTTTTACGTCCGCTTTTCCCAGATGATTACCATGCTGAAACACAAGTTATGATTCAATTAATGTCTCATGACGAAACTGTTATGCCTGATGCTTTAGCTGGTTTAGCTGCATCTGCTGCATTAGCTGTTTCAGATATTCCTTTTTATAACTTAATTTCTGAAGTACGTGTTGCACGTATCGACGGAAAATTTGTTATCAACCCAAGTAGAGAAGACTTAGACAAATCTGACATCGACATGATGATTGGTGCTTCTATGGATTCTGTAGCAATGGTTGAAGGAGAGATGAAAGAAATTTCAGAAGCAGAAATGGTAGAAGCTATCAAATTTGCTCACGAAGCTATAAAAGTTCAAATTCAAGCACAATTGCGTTTGCAAGCTGCTTTTGGTAAAAAAGAAATTCGTACTTACGAAGGTGAAAAAGAAAACGAAGAAATTTACAAAAAAGTAAAAGCTGCAGCATACGATAAAATTTATGATATCGCTAAAGTTGGTTCAGCTAAACACGAAAGATCTGCTGCATTTGCTGAAGTAAAAGAAGAAGTTAAAGCTTTATTTACTGAAGAAGAATTAGCTGCTGATGGAGATTTAGTTTCTAAATATTTCTACAAAACAAACAAAGAAGCTGTTCGTAATGTAGTATTAGAATTAGGTGTTCGTTTAGATGGTAGAAAAACTACTGACATCAGACCAATCTGGTGTGAAACTGATTATTTACCAAGAGTTCACGGTTCATCTTTATTTACTCGTGGAGAAACTCAAGCTTTGGCAACTGTAACTTTAGGAACTTCAAGAGAAGCGAATCAAATCGATTCTCCATCTGAACAAGGTGAAGAGAAATTCTATTTACACTATAACTTCCCTCCTTTCTCAACTGGTGAAGCAAAACCATTAAGAGGAACTTCAAGAAGAGAAGTTGGTCACGGTAACTTAGCTCAAAGAGCTTTAAAAAATATGATTCCTGCTGATTGTCCTTACACAATTCGTATTGTTTCTGAAGTTTTAGAATCTAACGGTTCTTCTTCTATGGCAACAGTTTGTGCTGGAACAATGGCTTTGATGGATGCTGGAGTTCAAATGGTAAAACCAGTTTCTGGTATTGCTATGGGATTAATTACTGATGGTGAGAAATTTGCTGTATTGTCTGATATTTTAGGTGACGAAGATCATTTAGGAGATATGGACTTTAAAGTAACCGGAACTGCTGACGGTATTACAGCTTGTCAAATGGACATTAAAATTGATGGTTTACGTTACGATATCATGGAGCAAGCTTTAGGGCAAGCACGTGAAGGACGTTTACACATTTTAGGAAAATTAACTGAGACTATCGCTGCACCAAGAGCTGATGTTAAAGCACACGCACCAAAAATCATTACCAGAACTATTCCTGGAAACTTTATTGGAGCATTAATTGGACCTGGCGGAAAAGTAATTCAGGAATTACAAAAAGCTACAGGAACAACTATTGTTATCAACGAAGTTGATGAACAAGGTGTTATCGAAATCTTAGGTACAGATCCTGCTGGAATTGAAGCAGTATTGGCTAAAATTAAGTCAATCACTTTCAAACCACAAATGGGAGAAGCTTATGAAGTAAAAGTAATTAAAATGTTAGATTTTGGAGCTGTAGTTGAATATACTGCTGCGCCAGGAAATGAAGTCTTATTACACGTTTCTGAATTAGCTTGGGAACGTACTGAAAATGTTACTGATGTTGTAAACATGGGTGATGTATTTGAAGTAAAATACCTAGGTGTTGATCCTAAAACTAAAAAAGAAAAAGTGTCAAGAAAAGCACTTTTACAAAGACCTCCACGTGAGGAGAAAAAAGAGTAATCAGATCTTAGTTTACTAAAGGTTTATTCATAGAGAAATCCCGTTTCATTTTACTGAAACGGGATTTTTTGTTTTTATATCTTTTTCAAATATTAGATAATTACCCATTAAACCATTTATGTCTCTTGATTGATTTTCCTTCCCGAATTAAATAGGCATGATACGAACTAGGAACATCATGTGTCCATTTAGGTAAAAAATAAATGATCAGGTAAACATCAATATGACCAACTATTCCAAAAAATACTGCAAGAAAAAAAGGAATTCCCGCATGACCAAAACCAATCATAGAAGCAAAAGCAACTAGCAAGGTTATCCCCCATAATTTAGACAAAAGAGCGTGAGTACAAGTTTCTTTTCCAAATTTCAGAATACTAAAAAGATAGGTCAAAGCTTCCATTACAAAAATTGAAATAATGGCATATTTATAATCCATAATAATTTCAGGATTTAACAACCACGTACACCAACCTACACAGAGCCAAAAAACTAAATCGACCTGACTATCCATTCTACGTAATTTTTCTGATGAAACACCAACTTTCCGAGCAATAATACCATCAAAAATATCAGTCAACAAACCGAATATCATTAATGAAACTAAAATCATTCTAACATAGAGAAAATTACTATTTGCAATTAAAATCATTGGAAAACCCAGCAATAACCGAATACTAATAAGCAACAAGGGAACTTTTTTCATTTTTATTTTTTAAAATTATTGTCGATAAACTATTCCAAACATTAAACTTTGGGAACCAAAATTCTTTTCAACCTGATCATTAAACAAACCGTATGGAGACCATTGATAATGACACTGCAATCCGGTATTTCTATAATTAAGCTTGATTCCTTGTGATAAATAAAATGTAGTCAAAAGTTCTCTGGTATGTTCTCCATCACCAAATTCTAATTCATTTGGAGCATTATAAAAATTTAGAGCCAAGCCAATTCCGGAATTCCATTCTAAATTAAAATCTGTCTTTCGTTGAGATAACGGAATAACTTTTGCAAAACGCGTTCCGATGTTTATCGCAAAATGACTTGATTTATACTGCACAATAGAGTCCCGATATTTAAAATTAACATCTACAGGATTTTTAGGTATAAAAAAATTAAAACCAAAATCTACAAAATCTTCTCTGGTCAATTTATTTCTAAACCAAAAGCCAAATGATGGTGACAAATCAAACTTATCAGAAAGCTTACCGATTGGCTGTACAAAACCAGCTTCAACATAAACCCTTTCATATTCTTTAGATGAATCTTGAGATTCTTTTTGAGCAAACGCAAATTCTGAAAATATAAGAATCAGCAGTAATAAAAATCTTCTCATAATTTACCAGTTTAAAAAAGGCATTGAGCTTTTATTATTTATATTCCAAAGCCCTAATTGAAAACCTTTTGAATTTGATTTATTAAAAACACCTATTTGCAAACCTCTATTAATTCTGGTTTGATTAAAAATTCCTAAATGCAATCCGGTTAATTGATAAGATTGATTGTAAATTCCAACTGTTGAGCCAGCCAAATTATTATTAGCATTATAAATCCCAACCGAAAGTCCGTTTTGATGATCCGCAATTGTTCCTAAAACAGTAACCGAAAGTCCATTAAAATTTTTGAATTTATTTCCGGCAGAAATATTCAATCCGTTCATACTCGTTGTGGTAAAAAAACATCCCGTGCTAATATTTAGACCATTTAATTTTAAATCAGGAGAATAATTCATATTCTTAATTCTATAGTAATCTTCAGTATTTTTAATACTATCCAATTTTTTGTTATTCTTAATGCTTTCCGGCAGATACATTAATGACATAAAACCCATAAAAACTCCAGCGATTGGCGCCGGATTCGCTTCGACATTTATACCATTAATCATTTGATTTGCTATACGTTTATTTTTAACATGCCCGATTCCGAATACAAGTCCATTTACTTTATCAACTTTTTTTGACATTGGCGAAAGACTGAAAATTTGAGAATGCAATTCAACAGAATCATTTTCAACTAGAACTGAATTCTGACCGTAAGAACATCCAAAAACAAAACTTAGAATTACTAAAATTGATGTTTTCATAAAATCATTGTTTTAAAATTACAAGGCAAACCTATTGCAATTATCACATACAAATTTGCTTAAATCAATAAAACTATTTCATATATTTGTGATTATCGCAAATTATGAAATATCAAGAATCGTTTTTAAAAGCGCTTAGAGCTAAAATCCCAAAATCAGTTTCTTTAATAGATGAGATCGCGACAGTTTTAGAAATAAGCTATGACGCATCGCACAGAAGAATATCTGAAAAAAGTAAATTTTCGATTGATGAAACCATCACATTGGCAAATCATTTTAATATTTCATTGGATAATCTATTTTCAAAAAAAGAAAAGGTAATTGTAGAAAAGACAATAGAGATTGAAACATTAAAAGATATGCTTCAATATTTCAAAACGTCAGCAGAACAAATCGAAATATTAACAAAAAACCCCAATACAACACTATTTTATTCGGCTAAAGATATTCCGCTGTTTTATTTTATGGATGGAACTATCTTATCAAAATTCAAAGCTTTTGTCTGGCTGAATCTTTTAAACACAAATCAAAAAAAAGTCAATTTTGAAAGTTTTGTAATCGAAGAGTCTTTTGCAGAATATATGCAGAAGTTGAAAAATGTATACGAAAATACGGTAGTAAATGAAATCTGGAATGACACTACAATAAACAGTAGTTTACAGCAAATTCTATATTTTCATGAAGCTGGTTTACTTTCTTTAAAAAACGCAAATGCCCTCTGCAAAGACCTGAAAAGAATTATCCATTTGATTCAGGAAAAATGCAATTTGAAAAATACAAATTTTAATATTTATTATAACGAGTTAATCCTACTCAACAACAATATGCTTATTGAAACGGAAGAAAAGCTAACTATGTTTGTTCCTTACACACTCTTAGGTTACTTTATAACTGATAATGAAGAAAGTTGTAACAATGTTCATCAATTTTTCAAACAACAAATCATAAACTCAAAACCTTTAGGACAATCAGGTATTAAGGAACAAAATCTATTCTTTAATCGAGCCATTCGAAAAATAGACTACTATATTGAAAAAATTAATTCTCAAGTAGACTTATTATTTTAAAAGCTGATATTCCCCCTCTTTAGTTTACTAAAGTTTACTAATAGCAAAACCTGTTTCATTTAACCGAAACAGGTTTTTTTGTTACAAATCAATAAAATTGCAAAAAACTGCAATTTTATTGCAGAATTGTAATATTTATTCGATTAAATTGCACTACATTTAAATTACCTTACAAAAAAAATCTTAAATGCTGAAACCGATAAATTACGCAATAATAATTTCTATCCTTATAAGCTACTCCAATTCTTGTTTTTGCCAATCGAGTGCAAAAAAAGAAATCTCTAATTATTTTGATAAAACTGTTGGGGAAGAAATTTTAAATAGTAATAACGGTAAAATTCACATCGATCGTTATAATCTTAAAAATGATCACAATTACTATTTAAACAAGAATTTTGTTAACGGTACTATTTATTATGACAACCAGTTATACGAAAACGTTCTTATTAAATATGACATTTACAAAGACCTACTTGTAAAATCATTTGGAAATACCACTTCATTAGCTATTGATTTAATAAGCACAAAAACAGATTACTTCGTAATTGGAGATAAAAAATTTGTCAATATTGATACCAAATACAAATACCCAAAAGATGTAACCGGCTTTTTTGAAGAAAAATATCTCGGAAAAAATATCAGCTTATACATCAAGCACTTCAAAACCTCAAAAGAAGAAATTACCGAAAATACTGTTTATACAGAATTTAAAGAACATAGTAATTTCGAACTCCTTTTCGAATCAAAATTCAGAACGATAAATACTCAAAAAGAGCTTTTATCAATATTCCCTCAATTAAAATCTGAGATTAAAGATTACTACAGAAAAAATAAATTCCTGGAAGAAAATAACCCCGATCAATTTAAAGCAGATTTAATAAAATTTATTGATAACAATTTACAAAGTCTTAGTTCAAAAAATTAATGAAAAAACATCTCTTAGGTTTCTTATTCTTTTTACTGCCCTTTTGTCTTTTTTCTCAAGAAAAAAATATTTCTATCGAATATTCTAATGTAACCCGAAAAAAAGCCATCGAAATAATTGAAAAAAATAGTTCTTTTCATTTTTATTTTGAGGATCAATGGCTGTCTAACGATGAACTTATTTCTGGAAAATTTCAGAATACATCTATTGTTGTTATTCTGGATGACATTTTTAATAATACCACCATAAACTATTACATTGACCAAAATAGTATCATTTTAAGTAATGTTCTTTTAATATCGAATACAATATCAGAGAGTTATTTTAAAAATACGCCTTCTAAAAATGACAAATTATTAGCTGCTCCTATTTATAACAAACAATATATAAATAGTGCAAAAAGAGACTCTGACTCTATTATAATGTTAGGAAAACAATCTTTGATAGATAATTCGCAAATGCATACTTTATCCGGTTATATCAAAAATCGGACTTCGGGAAAACCAGAATATAATGTCACTATTAAGGTAAAAGACAAAGATTTTAGTACAACAAGTGATGCCAGTGGCTACTACAGTTTTAAGGTACCAGCGGGAATTAACACAATTGAAACACAATCTCTTAGTCACGAAACTAAGATTAAGAAAATTGTACTTTACAGTAATGGAAAAGTAGATTTTAATCTGGACGAGAATGTAAATGCTCTTAAAGAGATTATCATTGAAAATAAAAAAACAAGAAATGTAAATTCGGCCATTACGGGACTTACGAGCATAGATGTTGAGAATATAAAAAATGTTCCTTTGATATTAGGAGAACGGGATATCTTTAAAGTAGCAACAACTCTTCCGGGTATAAAAACAACTGGTGAAGGATCAGCAGGCTTTAATGTTAGAGGAGGAAAAGATGACCAAAACCTATTTTTATTAGATAATGCAGTTTTATACAATCCTTCTCACTTTTTAGGATTCTTTTCTTCGGTAAATCCTTTTACAACAAAAAAAGCAGATATCTATAAAGGAAGTATTCCTGCCGAATTTGGCGGTCGACTTTCGTCTGTTTTTGACATTAAATCTAAAAGCGGGAATACTGAAAAACTTTCCGGAGAAGCTGGAATTGGACCTGTAATGAGTAATGTTACGCTTGAAGTTCCGATTTTAAAAGGCAAATCGAGTTTGCTTTTTGGCGGCCGGGCAAGTTATTCTGATTGGATTTTAAAAACTATCAAAGATTCAAATTTAGAAAATAGTCAAGCTTCTTTTTATGATATTCTTCTAAAATATAACCATCAACTTACTAAAAAGGATAATCTTGAAACTTCATTTTATTACAGCCATGACAAGTACAGCATTTCTTCGGATTCTGTATATAAATACAATAATCAATTAGCCACTGTAAAATGGGATCATGATTTTAATGAGAAAAATAAATCTTCATTTATCATAACCAATAGCCAATATAAATTTAATATCAATTACAATTCTCAGCCTGAAAGATCTTTTCATTACGGTTACAGAATCAATGAAACTCAATTTATCTTTAAGATGAAATACATTCTGAATGAAAAGCATGTATTCAATTATGGCATCAGCAGCAAGTTATACAATGTAAATCCTGGCTATATAAACCCTACAGATAATAACTCTCAAATCAAAAGTATTGATTTGCAAAATGAAAAAGGTTTAGAATCGGCATTGTTTTTTACTGAGAATTATAAGTTAAATGATGAATTATTAATCAATTTAGGATTGCGATATTCTATTTTTTCAGCACTTGGACCTGCTACTCAAAACGTCTACGAAACTGACTTTCCAAAATCGGACAGAACTGTTTTAGAAACCAAAACCTATTCTAATAATGATGTAATAAAAACTTATGGTGGATTTGAACCAAGAGTTTCTGCACGTTATTTTATACTTCCGGATTTATCAATTAAGGCAAGTTTTGACAGAACATATCAATATGTACACTTGCTTTCAAGCAATACAACGCAATCTCCAATAGATATGTGGAAACTTTCTGATTTAAATACAGAACCACAATCTTCGAATCAATTTTCTTTGGGAATTTTCAAAAACATACTCAAAAACTCACTGGAATTAAGTATTGAAGGTTATTACAAGAAATCACAAAACATATTAGATTATAAAGTTGGCGCCGAATTATTATTAAACAAAAACATAGAAACAGAACTTTTGCAAGGCGAAGGAAAAGCATACGGAATTGAATTTTTGATCAAGAAAGAAAAAGGAAATTTTAATGGCTGGTTAAGTTATACTTATTCCAGAGCCTTAATAAAACTCGATAGTAAATTTGATTCTGAGAAGGTAAATAACGGAGCATATTTCCCTACAAATTATGACAAACCACATGATTTTAGTGCAATTTTAAATTATAAATTCACAAAGAGATATAGCTTATCAACAAATTTTGTCTATCAAACGGGAAGACCTGTTACCTACCCAATTGGATCATATGATTTTGCCGGTGAGCAATTTACATTATATAGTGATCGTAATAAATATAGAATTCCTGATTATTACAGATTGGATATTGGTGTAAATATTGAAGGAAATCATAAAATAAAAAAATTGGCTCATAGTTTCTGGAATATTTCTGTTTATAACGTTTTGGGCAGAAACAATCCGTACAATGTTTACTTTGTTACGGAGGACAAAAAAATCAAGGCATATAAAACCTCTATTTTTTCTGTTCCAATTCCGACAATAACTTATAACATAAAATTCTAATTCATTTATCGTATCAATATGAATTTATCAATATTAAAAAAATCGGCACTTCTTGTTTTTTCATGTGTCATTTTGTCAAGTTGTACAGAACAATATGCTTTTCAGGATCAAAATCTTGAAAACGCCTTGATTGTTGAAGCCACAATAACAAATGAGTTAAAACATCAGGAAATAAAGATCTCAAGAACAAGACCTCTTAATGATACAATAACAAAAATAGAATCAGGAGCAAAAGTTACGGTTGTTGATAGTGATAGTAATGAGTTTTCTTTTAAGGAAAAAGACGGGAAATATATTTCTGAAAATGAATTTAAAGCAGAACCAAACAAAGATTATCAGCTAAAAATCATATCGGCTTCCGGAAAATCATATACGTCTTCAAAAGAAACCTTGACTACTCAAAATACCATCGATCTGGAAGCTATTGCTGGGGAAAGAGAAGGTCAAAAAGGCGCTCAGATAAATGTTAAAAGCTTTGATCCAACAAATACTTCCAAATATTATCGCTACGAATACGAAGAGACTTATGAGGTCGTAACTGTATATACAACAACAGAACGTATAAAATTAGTTCCTTATCAAGGCACTTTTAAAATGGAAATTGTGCCTGCAGAGCCAAATACACACATTTGTTACAGCACCAAAAAATCTACGGGAATTATACAAACCAATACAACTGATTTATCTGAAGACAGAGTAAATTTTCCTATTCGTTTTATAAGTGAATCCGATTACATAATAGCAAATCGCTACAGTATTCTGGTTTCACAGTATACACAAAACCGTTTTGCGTACGATTATTATTTCACATCAAAGAAAATGTCTGATTCAGGAGATGTGTTATCTCCAAACCAACCGGGGTTTATTGTTGGAAACATAAAATCGACAGATAACTCATCAGAAAAAGTTGTTGGTTTTTTTGACGTTGCTGCAGTTACTAAAAAACGAATCTTCTTCAATTTTGCTGACATATTTTCTTCAGTAGATCCGGCAAAATATTTTAGACAATGTACACCTGAACTAATCCCATTTAGCAAAATACCTGATGACAATTACCAAGTTCTTACCACGCATGTTTATATAGGCGGTGGTCCAGGTATGTCGCCTACAGCATACTGGATGGTCGATAAAGAATGCGGAGATTGTACATCATTTTCTTCTAACGTAATACCTTCATTTTGGGAAAATTAATCAAAACAATAGTGTTGCTTTTTTTACTGATAAGCATTACTCCTACTATTATTGCTCAAAAAAACACCAATTTGAGTACAGAATCTATATTGCTTAAAACCAACACAACGGTTCTGCTTACAGGCGAAACCCTTTATTATCAATTATATTGCTTAAGCAAAAACAAAACACTTTCAGACGTAAGTGAAGTCGCTTATATAGAAATAATTAATAGTGGGAAAGAAAGTGTTTTTAAAAACAAAATTAGCTTAAAAAACGGTTTGGGTTCTGGAGATTGTTTTATTCCCACAACATTAACAACAGGCAATTACAAAATTATCGCGTATACTTCGTGGATGTTAAACAACACTCAAAGCAACTTTTTTGAAATGGATATTACAATCATAAATCCATTTCAGGAAAATATAAACATGACTATTGAAAATGTTGCAAACAAAGACATTTATACAAACGAAACAACAAACAACATTGTTTTGGGCATTAATAAAGAGAAATATTCTAAACGAGAAAAAGCTTCTATTATAATTCCAAAGACATTAGAAAGCGGAAATTACTTTTTAAGTATCCGAAAAATAGATAGCCTTAACACTTTGTCAAATACTAAGACTGATAATATTGATTTACGTTTAAAGCAAGATTTAACGGTTCTTCCTGAAATAAGAGGCGAAATTATTACCGGACATATTAGTTCAAAAATTGCAAACGCTGACTTAGCTTATAAAGTAGTTACGCTATCAATTCCGGGGAAAAATTTCATTTTCAAAACCACAAAAACTGATCAAAACGGCAAGTTTATTTTTATAATTGATAAACAAACAAATGTATCTGACAGTTATTTTCAGTTATCAGAATCTGAAAAAGAAAACTATTCGATTGCAATTGACAAAGAACCAAGTCCAGATTTATCAAATCTGGTTTTCTCGGATAAAACCACTATTTCAAGTAAAAATCTAAAAGCAATTCAGGAACGTTCATTGGCAACACAAATCGAAAATGTTTATTTTTCGCAAAAAAAAGACAGTATAATTGAATCAAGCGACACGGCAGTTTTTTTTCAATCGAATGAAAAAAAATACAATCTTGATGATTTCGACAGATTCCGAACCTTTAAAGAAACAATCATAGAAATTGTTACTGAACTAAGTTTTAAAGATTACAAGCAAGTTCCGTCCTTATATTTATCAGATATCAGATACAACGTTATACAATCTGCTGAACCTTGTCTTGTTCTCGTTGATGGATTGCAAATCCAGGATATGAATGTTTTATACAATTACAACGCTTATCAAATTCAAAGCATTAGCGTAGTGGCATCACCTTATTATTATGGTCCAAAATTGTTTAACGGAATTGTAAGTATCACGACAAAAAACAATGATTTTGCATCTATTTATTCGGATAAAAATGTCCTGAAAACAACAATTCTAAGACCCGAAGCAGCAAAATCATATTATGAACCAAAATACGAGTCTAATACAAGCAATCGAATTCCTGATTATCGATATCAATTGCTTTGGAAACCAAATATAAAATTGCAAAATACCGAAATGAGCATTCCTTTTTATATTTCTGACATTTCTGGCAATTTTAAAATTACATTGGAAGGTATTACTGATAAAGGAGATTTAATTCATATTGACAGAATATTCAAAGTGGAATAAAAGTGGTTTATTTGACCTGATTTAAGTAACAAAAAGAATCAAATTCTGGAAAAATTTTAACAAATAGTCATGAAAATTAGCGTTAATGAAGAAAAACTGATGGTATTTCATTCTTTATTGAAAGAAAAAAAATACCTTTAGCCTACCAAAAATAAAAATTTTAACCCTAAAAACCCTGTTATGAATTTTAAAGTTACTCAAATCACAAAAATTAACGAGCAAGATTTTGTGTTCACAGACAAAAACCATCTTACTTTCCCAATTCCTCCTTTAGCTTCGGCACAATTTTACAGAAATCAAGGAGTACTTACATTAAAAATCTGCGCTACTGTATACATTAATTCTAAAGATTCACAAAATCCGGTCATTGGAACTCTAATTGAAAATGATACCAATATCGAAATTTATTTTGACTATACTTGGGATGAAAGCACACCTGATACTTATGATGTTTGGTATGTTGAAGTCGATTATATCTCTGACACAGTTAATAATATTACAGCCGTTAAGTCTTACTTAAGAAATATTGATCCGGAAACTTCTAGAGGTACTGAAGTAAAAGTAGGAACATAAGTCTCGATTTTTTTATAGCATATAGTTTAACCAAACATCTTTAGTTTAAGTTAAACTATATGCATAATTACCAAAATTCACCTAAAGTTAACCTATTCAAAAATGTCTAAATTTAAACTAGTTTTAATTTTATTTTTGACCTTTTCTACATCATTAATATACTCAAGGACACAAACAGAAGCAGATCCTTTTGAAGAAATTTTGAAAGAAAAAGCACTCTTGTTCAAAACTGAAATTAACTTTAAAAAAGCTCATTTTTTTTTCATTAATAAAAAATGGGACTCCACGTTAGTTTATTCAATGAAGCAATTAAGTTCTTGTAAAAACAAGGAATTAATAAACTATTGTCATTATTTAAGAGGAAACTCATTTCGACAACTAAAACTATTTAAAGAAGCCAAAACGGAACTTAAATTAGTAACACAAAATTTTGAGTTTTATCCATTAGTAAACAAAATTTTAGGAGAGACATCTTTAGAACTTAAAGAATATAAAAAAGCCATTCAATATTTTGAAAAAGTCGAGAAACTCCCATTAACAAACAAGCAAGGTTTTAAAATAAGTGTAATTTATGGAAACCTGGGAAGTTGTTATTTACTAATTAATCAATTTGATAAAGCAGAATTATATTTTTTTAAAAGCCTTAAATTAAAAGAAAAAGAAAAAGATACCATCTCTTTAGTTGAATTATATATGAATATTGCAAATTTATATTATGTCCAATATAAAGATAAAAAAGCTATTCCTTACTTCGAAAAAGCCTATTCTCTTTCTAAAATGACAAATGATTTTGACACCAAATGGGTTGCGGCAAAGAATATGTCCGTTGTAGAAGAAAACAAAGGCAACTTAAAAGAGGCATTAGCATATAGAAAAGAAGCTAGCCAATGGAAAGATTCCTTAAACAATCAAAGCAAAATTTGGGCAGTTGCTGATTTCGAAAAAAAGTTTGCGGTAGCACAAAAACAAAAACAAATTAAAGTACTTGAAGTTGAGAACAAGCTAAAAAAAACGCAACGTAATGGCTTCTTTTTTGCTGCAATTGGTTTATTATTAATTTTAACCGCCGGAGTTTATCTTTATGCCCAAAAAGTAAAAAATTCTAAAACTATATTACTTCAAAAGAATAAACTCGACGAACTTAATGCGACTAAAGATCAATTGTTCTCGATTGTAAGCCATGATTTAAGATCTTCTGTAAACGCACTCAAAACTAGTAACGCAAAATTATCTGCAACTCTTGAAACTAAAAATTATGATGAGTTAAACCAACTTATCATACAAAATAGTACAATTGCCAATGGTGCTTATAGCTTACTGGATAATTTATTGCATTGGGCAATGCTGCAAACCAAGCAATTATATTTTCATAAAGAATCAGTGCATTTGTACTCGGTTGTTCAACAAATTGAGTACAATTACAAACCATTACTTCTTGATAAAACCATTACTTTTGAAAATTCGGTTTCAAAAAATATTTTTATTTTTGTAGACCTCGATTCTTTAAAAATTGTACTTCGAAATCTATTAGACAATGCAATTAAATTTTCGAATGAAAACGGAAAAATCAGCTTTTATACAGAAGACACAAATACTGATTTTTGTAAACTTATCATTGAGGATTCGGGTATTGGAATGAAAGAAAGCACTATTCAGGAATTGCTTTCAGATGGTGAATTGTTGGCTAAGAAAGATAACTCTGAAATTATAGGAACTGGTTTAGGCTTACAATTATGCAAACAAATGATCAAGAAAAATAGCGGAACTTTAGCTATAGAAAGTGAACTAAACAAGGGAACAAAAATGATTTTAACTTTCCCAAAAACAATAAATAATGGATAATATCAATGTTTTAATCATAGAAGATACTCCAGAACAAAGCGATGCGCTTATCAAAGTATTGCTTGAAAACAATTACACCATTGCCGGAGTAGCCAAAAACTTTACGGATGCTATAAAGCTTTTTTACGAAAACACCGTTGACGTTATCATCATCGATGTGTTTCTTGATGGAAAACCAGACGGAATTACATTTGCTGAGTCTATAAATATTATTCCGAATGCTTCAAAACCTTTTGTCTTTTTGACAAGTTCCCAGGATCGTCAGATTTTTGAACGTGCAAAACTTACAAAACCTTTCAGCTTTCTGATGAAACCTTTTAATGAATTAGAAATTCTTTACGCTATAGAAATGGCTGTAGAAAAGTTCTACGAACAAACAAATGTGTTTTTAAGCGAAGAACAAGACACTGTAATCAGCAATGATTATTTATTTATAAAAAAGAAAAACTCACTAAAAAAAGTTGCCATAAGTGAAATTTTATATATTGAAGTCGAAGAACGATATTGCAATATTATTACTGAGAAAGAAAAATTTGTCATCCAGATCTCACTTACCAAAATCAGTAATTTATTAGACAAGAATAAATTCATAAAAACACATCGAAATACTATCGTCAATACAGACAAAATCGAAGAAATAATTCTTGCTGACAATCTTGTTATCTTAAAAGGAAACCACAAAATAAACTTAAGTGATACTTATAAAGACTTTATAAAAAAGATGAATATTTTATCTTAAAATAATTCTACTTAAAATACAAAAACGGCAAATCCCCTTTGAAACAAAGGGGATTTGCCATTTTTAATGCACTGATTTCTTATCTGCAATCTTCCTTAATGCTTTCATGACAAGAAAACTAGCTTTCATGACATTTCTCAGCTAAAACGGCAAAATCAAAATTACTTTTACACTCGTAAACAACAAATACCTACTATAAATGAGAATAGCATTAATCAACCAACCTGATATGAGGCCTTTATCAATCATGAAAAAAATAATTAATAATCCCTGGGTTGGAGTTATTGTCTCATTAGCAGTCATAATTCCTTGTTTATATGAAATTCTGGATGATATTACAGTTCTTAGAAAAGAATATATATTATTACTAATCTCATTTCCGATCTATATAAGATCGCTTAAAAAAATATTTGACGAAATTTTAGACACTTCTGATGATTTTTCAGATTAAAAATAAGTTTGCCCCAGCTCGATAAAACACTCCTAATTAAACCTTTAAGACGGAGTGTTTTTCATTTTAAAAAATATTTTACATATCGTTGTAACTTTTTTGTATCTTCTTACGTATAACTATTTGTACACTTAAAAATTGAGGAGACAAAAAACATGAGACAACTTAAAATCACCAAGCAGGTAACCAATCGTGAAACTGCATCGTTAGACAAATACCTACAAGAAATTGGAAAAGTTGACCTAATTACCGCTGATGAAGAGGTAGAATTAGCACAAAGAATAAAGGCTGGTGATCAAAGAGCTTTAGAAAAATTAACAAAAGCCAACCTACGTTTCGTTGTATCGGTTGCTAAACAATATCAAAATCAAGGATTAACTCTTCCTGACTTAATTAATGAAGGAAACTTAGGTTTAATTAAAGCGGCTCAACGTTTTGATGAAACTCGTGGTTTCAAATTCATCTCTTACGCTGTATGGTGGATTCGTCAATCGATTCTTCAGGCTTTGGCAGAACAATCTCGTATTGTTCGTTTACCATTAAACAAAATTGGTTCTATCAATAAAATCAATAAAATGTATGCTTTATTAGAGCAATCTAACGAGCGTCCACCTTCTGCTGAAGAAATTGCAAAAGAACTTGACATGACTGTAAATGACGTAAAAGAGTCTATGAAAAACTCTGGCCGTCACTTATCTATGGATGCTCCACTTGTTGAAGGTGAAGATTCTAACCTTTATGACGTTTTACGTTCAGGAGAATCTCCAAACCCGGACAGAGAGTTAATTCACGAATCATTGCGTACTGAAATCGAACGTTCTTTAGAAACATTAACTCCTAGAGAGGCAGATGTTGTTCGTTTGTATTTTGGTCTTGGCGATCAACACCCAATGACTTTAGAAGAAATTGGAGAAACTTTCGACCTTACTCGTGAGCGTGTTCGTCAGATTAAAGAAAAAGCAATCCGTAGATTAAAACACACTTCTAGAAGTAAAATTCTTAAAACCTATTTAGGTTAATATTAAAATATAAATCCAATATTTTAAATTCCAAATTTCAATTATTTTATTGGGATTTGGAATTTATTGCGAAAGTGCTTATATTGGACTTTAAAGCAAACAACAGTTTGATTGACTGTTCGTTTTTTGATTGATGATTGAAACTCCGGCTGATTACCGGAGTTTTTTATTTTCTGTATGTTTTTTACTGTGAGATTTTACCGCAAAGAACACAAAGATTTACGCAAAGTTCGCTAAGAATATAAAAAGCTTAATCTTAACGCAAAGTGTGCAAAACTTTGTGAGCTTTATATCTACCAATCATTTACATTTAGTATAAAAACTTTGCGAACTTTGCGTAAATCTTTGCGCACTTTGCGGTTAAATTACATTACATTATCTTTGCAAAAAACAACACACACAACACACAATGAAAAATACACTTATTGCTCCTTCTGTTCTTGCAGCTGATTTTGCCAATTTACAACGTGATGTCGAAATGATCAATAACAGTCAGGCTGATTGGTTTCATATCGATATTATGGACGGAGTTTTTGTTCCGAATATTTCTTTTGGAATGCCAGTTTTAGAAGCAATTTCTAAACATGCAAAAAAATATATTGATGTACATTTAATGATTATTGATCCGGATCGATACATTAAAACCTTCGCTGATTTAGGCGCCAAGGGTTTAACGGTACATTATGAAGCTTGCACACATTTGCACAGAACACTTCAGGCAATTAAAGCCGAAGGAATGAAAGCTGGAGTTGCGATAAATCCACATACTAATATTGATTTATTAGAAGATGTAATCAATGATATTGACTTAGTTTGTATTATGAGTGTGAATCCTGGTTTTGGAGGACAGTCTTTCATCGAAAATACTTATGCTAAAGTTCAGAAATTAAAAGCTTTAATTACGCGCAAAAACGCTTCAACATTAATTGAAATTGATGGAGGTGTAACAAGCAAAAATGCGAAACAATTAGTAGAAGCCGGTGCTGATGTTTTAGTTGCCGGAAGCTTTGTATTTAAAGCCGAAAACCCAACTCAAACAATAGTTGATCTAAAAACTTTGACTAATTTTTAAGTTTCAAGAAATACACAAAACAGAAGCCGAAGAGAAATCTTCGGCTTTTTTTATAATAAATCTTTAAAATTAAATTAAAAAAAAGACACAAGCACCAGCATAAAAAAATCCATTTTAATCTTTTTAATTCTATTTAACTCTTTGCGAAAGGAACGCGGATGATACGGATTTTTAAAAATAATAGATAAAAAATCCGTTTAATCTGCGTTTTCGCGATAGCGAATCCGTTTAATCCGCGTTCCTCTATAGACAATTTAAATTAGCAACTATTTATCAAAGACCTAACACCTCTTTCTTGAAATCTGTGACAGAAAAAAAATCAATTCGGCAAAACTTTAGATTTTCTATATCCTGTCAAGCTAATATTCCTATGTTTCTTGAAAAACTTATTAAGATGACTTTCATCAGAAAAACCAAATTCATCTACAATTTCATTAATTCTCATATCGCTAAAACTTAGACGATGTTCTATCAGTCGAATTTTATAATTGGAAACAAAAGATTGAATCGTTTCTCCACAATGATTCTTAAAATAACTCCCGAGATAAGTTTCTGATATATCAAATTTCTCCGCAATCACAGAAACTTTTATTTTTTGAGGAAAGAAAATATTAGACTGAATGTAATTGATGATTTCCAGAATTCTTTTATCGACATTTTCTTTTACACCAAGCGGTTTTATTTTAGCAATGTTTCTTGCCGCAATCACAATAAGAGCATTTACATAATGTGTAATTAAATCTTCTTCATAAATATCCTGATTTTGAGCAGCATGAATCAATGAATCTGAAATAGATTTCACCAGAAATTCATCCTCTTTTCGTTTCAAAATACAACCAGATAAATGCGATGCATAATGCAATAAACATTCGATATGATCAATACTTTTTGACTTATACCCTTTTATATATTCACTATTAAGTTTAACCAATAAGAACTCTGTTGGAGTCGAAATATCAAATGTGTGATAATCATTTGGCGTCAGCAACATTAAATTTCCTGTTTGATAATGTATTGCATTTCCGTTAATACGAAGAAATCCCGTTCCCGAAATAACATAAACCATCTGAAAAAAACTAAGCTGTGAATTTACCATCGAATGATCTTCGACCTTTTTATAAATTACTTCAACAGATTGGTGCATATTCTCTTTTCTCATATTGCAAAAGTACTTTTTTATCGTTTAATTGTACCGACAAAATAAACATAATCAGTTTAATTTTGCTAAAAATAATTTAAAAAATGAAGCAAAATTTTTATACATACAAAAACACAATTGTCTTAATTGCGATCTGTCTAGCTACATTAATGTTCTCTCTGGAAATTTCAAGTGTTCCGGTTATACTTCCAACACTCGAAAAATTACTAAATGCCAATCTCAAAGACATGCAATGGATTATGAACATCTATACGATAGGCTGCACAACAGTTTTAATGGCTGCTGGAACACTCGCCGATCGATACGGCAGAAAACGCATTCTAATAATCACTTTAACTTTATTTGGAATTTCCTCACTAATTTGCGGTTTAACAGAAAATATAGCCTTATTAATAATCAGCCGTTTTTTCCAGGGAATAAGCGGCGGCGCAATGTTAATTTGCCAAATAGCCACTTTATCACACCAATTTCAGGAAGGGAAAGAACGCAGTAAAGCATTTGGAATCTGGGGAATCATTCTTGGCGTTGGATTAGGTTTTGGTCCAATAATAGGTGGATCAATCATTGCTGTTTTATCATGGAAATGGGTGTTTTTAATTCATGTTCCTCTCGCCTTTTTGGCTGTTATTCTCGTTCACTTTTACATAGATGAATCTAAAGATTCTGATGCTAAAAAATTAGACATTTGGGGCATAATCACCTTGTCTTTAGCTGTATTTGGATTAACTTATTATATCACACAAGGTCCTGATCTTGGTTTTACAAGTCCGATAGCTTTAACTATCATAGCCGTAACATTTATAAGTCTCATTTTATTTTTATGGGTTGAAAAAACAAATCCTTACCCAATGTTTGACTTTTCGGTATTCAAAATTCGGAATTTTTCCGGGGCAATTCTGGGGTCGATTGGTATGAATTTTAGCTTTTGGCCTTTCATAATATATTTACCCATTTATTTTCAAAGTTATTTGGGATATGATGTAGTAACTGTTGGTTTGTCTTTGCTTGCTTATACACTTCCAACTTTAATAATTCCGCCTTTTGCAGAATATCTAACAGTAAAATATCGTTCAGGAATTGTAATTCCGTTAGGCTTGTTTATAATCGGACTAGGTTTTATTGTTATGAGATATGGCAGTATTGCCGAAGATGCCAGTTGGTTAACAATGCTTCCGGGTTCTTTACTAGCCGGAATTGGATTAGGATTAACCAATACACCAGTTACCAATGCAACAACAGGTTCGGTTTCTTCCAATCGATCAGGAATGGCTTCAGGAATAGATATGAGCGCAAGATTAATAACCTTGTCTATCAATATTGCATTAATGGGTTATCTATTAGTTGAAGGAATTTTTTCATACTTAAATATCGCTTTTTCTAAATCAGTAGGCTCAAAAACATTACATTCTATTTCAGAAAAAATAGCTGCAGGAAACTTTTCATCACTTAAACAAGATTTTCCGGAATTAAGTCTATTAGATTCATCAAATTCAATCTTCCATAAAGCGCTCGCTCATGGTTTTGAAATAATAATGCTTTAAGGAGGAATTGGCGTTTGGGTATTAGCTCTTCTTAGTTTTATATTATTTAATCCCAAAAAACCTCAAAGCAATTTTTAAAATACCAATCAAAGGTTGAAATGTGCCGCTAGGTACTAAATATTGGTAAAAACAGGGATAAGAATAAATTTAGAGTGCCGTAGGTACGAAATAGCTATTGTTTTGTTGCGTACCTATGGCACGCTAGCTAGCATATTACGAACTTAATTTCTAACCTATATTTAGTGCCTAACGGCACAAATTGTAGACTTTCATCCCTTGATTTACATTTATAAGCCTTTTTTTTAGCAACTTAAAAATCCTTACTACTTTTTAAATTTTTCAGATTTGGAAAGAAGTCAATTCCTGTCATTTTTTCAAGAGTTTCAATAGGAACTACGAAATCATAAAGTGACTTATTGCTATCTTCATTAGGAACCAAAAAAGCAATTGCTTTGTGTTCTTTGCCGGATTTAGTTAAAATAATTTTATAAAAATATTTAGGGACAGCAACATTTTCTGTTCCTATTGTTTTATCTGAGTCTTTCAGAATTCCGCCAGTTACGACATAAATATCATTGTACTTCTCTGCCCAATAACGTGTCTTTTGCTCTAACCTATTCCAGATTCCGCTATTAAAATCATGCTTTTGAGGCGAAATATTAGACGTATAAAAAGTATCATTATAAGCACTTTGATCAAATTCCATATCTCCGGCAGGACAAAGATGCCCTTTATCATATCCTGATTTTTTATAGTTTCTCCAATCTGCAGAACCTGTCGTTACACTTGGATCTTCAATAAAATACGGCCGTTTATAATTTCCGTTTTTCAGATATTCTTTCTTTAATTCATAAGCAACCCATTCAGCTTGCTCATACTTTTCATTATAAGAAAGTGTATAATATTTATGCTTTACAATTTGCTTAGTTGTAGATGTAGGCAAATACGAAACAGAAAATCCTGAGCCGGTATTATTTTGATTTGATACAAAACCAGATTCCTGTTCTTGAGCTAAATTTTCTTTTTCCCTGATTTCATTTTTACAAGACAAAAACAAAAAACCAATCAAACCTAAAACAATACAATTCTTCATACAACAATCTTTTTTTCAATATTCAATACTTAGTGAGGTCTTCTAACAGATTACAAATTACCTCTTACATAATATAAACTTACAAAAAAACGCTCCAAAAATTAAGCTTTTTGGAGCGTTTTAATAACAAATTAGTTCTATAAAGATCTAAGATTTTACCAATTTATCCTTTTTCATTTTAGGAGAAACAGTGTTTTTTACATAACCTTTAGATTGTAAATCATCTAGTACATTCAAAGCCTCTTCTACATAAACGTCTTTAGATAAAGCCTGGTGCCAAGCATCTCTCTTTTCTTTTAATGTAGCGTCATTTTTCATTTCAAGTTCTTCGTAAGGCAATGATTTAAAAGTCAAACTATTTTTATAATCCGAAATAGGTTTGTATTTTTTACCTTCATTTTCAACTTGTTCCTGAGTAGCTTTAAAGCTAGTAATATTCAAGCTATAAGTGTTCTCTTTATTTTTAACATCGATCCATTTTGCATTATCTTCAATCAATTTGAATTGTGCATTTTGAGCGATTCTGTTTTTACTATTGTCAATTGCTTTCGCAAAATTCTCATTTGAAGTCCAAGTGCTATAATCAGCAGGATCAATTTTATCCCAAGGCATTGCATTGTCAATATCGCGCTCACCCATTTTTAAATAAGCATAACGATCTGGCATAACAACATCACTATGAACACCTTCTAACTGAGTAGAACCACCGTTGATTCTGTAGAATTTTTGTCCTGTAATTTTCAAAGCTCCTAAATCTCCATAATTTGCATTACGAACAAATTGGTTCAAATCAAGTACATTTTGCACGGTTCCTTTACCATAAGTTTGTTTACTACCAATGATAACTCCACGTTTGTAATCCTGAATCGCAGCAGCCAAAATCTCTGATGCCGAAGCCGAGAAGCTGTTAACCATAATTACTAATGGTCCGTCCCACTCGATTTTTTTATCTTTATCGTATAAAACTTCTTTCTTTTTTCCAGCAGATTTTACCTGAACAATTGGTCCTTCTTCGATAAATAAACCTGCAATATCAACAACTGTAGACAAAGATCCACCTCCATCATCACGTACATCAAGTACAATACCGTTGATATCTTCTTTTTTCAGTCTTTCTACTTCAAGAGCAATATCTTTTCCTGCATCACGACCATCTTTATTTTCAAAATCAATGTAGAATTTAGGCAAATAAATTACACCGTATTTCAATCCATTTCTTTCTACAATACTAGATTTAGCATACGTTTCTTCGATTTCTACAACGTCTCTTGTAATTGAAATTACTTTGATTGTTCCGTCAACTTTTTTAACTGTCAATTTAACTTCAGTTCCTTTGTGACCTTTAATTTTTTTCACAACATCATCCAAACGCATTCCAACTACATCAACTGGCTCTTCGTTTCCTTGTGCTACTTTCAAAATTAAATCTCCAGCTTCCAATTCTTTACCTTTCCATGCCGGACCTCCAGAAATTAATTCGTCAATTTGAGTAAAGTCATTTTTCTTAGTTAATCTTGCTCCAATCCCTTCTAGTTTTCCACTAATATTAACATCAAAACGATCTTTTTCTTCAGGTGCAAAATAGCTTGTGTGTGGGTCAAAACGTGTCATGATTGAGTTTACATATACAGAAAACCAATCTTCTTTATTCAAATCTTTAATTACACCAAAGTTATCATCTAATGATTTTAAAGAACTATCACGAGTTTCTTTCTCTAATGCATCAAAAGATTTCTCTTTGTAAGCAGGATCTTTTTTCTTTTTATCCTCTTCTAATTTTTGTTTCGCAACAAGCGAAGACAGTGTCGACAATTTGATTTGTTTTCTCCATCTTTCGTTAATCTCTGTTAGATTTTTCGCATACGGAATATGATCATAATCAGCATTAAAACTCTCATCAACAGTGTAGTTGAAAGGTTGCGCTAAAATAGTCTTATAACGTTTTTTGCTTTCTTCCATACGTTTCATCAATCTTGTATAAGTAAGATTGAAAAACGTTAAGTCTTTATTCAAAAACTGATCGTCTAACTGCAATTCATATTGTTTGAATTCGTCAATGTCAGATTGAAGAAAGAATCTCTTTGAAGGATCCAGCGCTTCGATATAATCTTTAAAAATTCCTTTAGAAAACTCATCGTTTATTTCCGCAGGGCTGTAATGTCCTTTTTCAATAACAAAAGCAAGCAATTCTAAAAGCGTTTTATCTCTATTTGGGTCCGGATCTACCGTCTTATCTGCATTAATCTTAAAAGCAAACAAGGTTAATGACAAGCATAATACGGCTATAAGTATTTTATAATTTCTTTTCATAAACTTAATAATAGCATTCATCAAATTTTTTAATCTAAGTTACGGTAAAAACTGTGCCAACAAAGCCCAGTCCACTATAATTTTTTGTTAAAGATATAAAAATGTTTGACGCGCTAAAATGTTCTTTAAATTAGTTGACAAATTTTGCTTTATTTGTGACTATTCAACCAAAATCTGTCACTACATTTGCTTTAAAATCCTACATTCAAAACCAAAATTCGGAAATGAAAAGTGAAAAACCACTAATATTAGTTACCAATGATGACGGTATTTTGGCTCCCGGAATCAGAGCATTAATAAGCGTTATGGAAACTATTGGCGAAGTTGTCGTCGTAGCTCCTGACAAACCTCAAAGTGCTATGGGACACGCCATCACCATTAATAACACCCTATTTCTGGACAAAATATCAAAAGAAGATGACATTATAACTGAATATAGCTGCTCAGGAACTCCAGTAGATTGCGTAAAACTTGCCGTAAATGAAATCTTAAAACGAAAGCCGGATTTGTGCGTTTCCGGAATCAATCACGGTTCAAACTCTTCTATAAATGTAATTTATTCAGGAACTATGAGCGCTGCTGTTGAGGCAGGAATCGAAGGAATTCAGGCAATTGGATTTTCATTATTAGACTTTGACTGGAATGCCGATTTTGAGCAAATAAAATCATTCGTAAAAAAAATTACTTTAGAAACCCTTGCCAATAAATTACCACCAGGTGTCGTTTTAAACGTCAATTTTCCAAAATTAAAAGAAAATGAAATCAAAGGAATAAAAATTTGTCGTCAGGCGAAAGCGTATTATGCGCAGAAATTTGACAAACGACAAACTCCTTTCGGGAAAGATTATTACTGGCTTACCGGAAAATTCACCAATGAAGATAAAGGTGAAGATACTGACGAATGGGCTTTAGAAAATGGATATATTTCGGTAGTTCCCGTACAATTTGACTTAACAGCACATCATTCTATACAACAACTTAATACTTGGAAATTAAATGAATAAAGCAGACATTCTTATCGGATTTATGATCGGTATTTTTACTTCAATTCTTGGAAGTTATTTGTTTATCACCTTTTTTACCACTTTTGATATTTCAACAGGACTTGAAACAATTAGAAAACAAGGTTATTTAGGAAAAGTAATTACGTTAGGGACAATTTTAGATCTTGCTGTTTTTTTAATTCTTCTAAAGAGAAACAAAGAACTTATGGCAAGAGGCGTAGTTCTGGCAGTGATTGTTTTAGCAATTTCTACCTTATTTATTTAAATCTTATCTTTGCAGTGCAAAAAAAATATTGTGTTTAAAAATCGAAAAACACTTTCAAATAAATCTATATGAAGTATTACATAATAGCTGGCGAAGCCTCTGGAGATTTACACGGTTCAAATTTAATGAAGGCATTGTATGAAGAAGATCCACAAGCAGAAATTAGATTCTGGGGTGGAGATTTAATGCAAAAAGCCGGCGGAACATTAGTAAAACACTATCGTGAATTGGCTTTTATGGGATTTGTTGAAGTTATTTTCAATTTGAAAACCATCTTAAATAATATAAAGATTTGCAAGAAAGACATCTCTGAATTCAAACCTGATGTTTTGATTTTTATCGATTATCCAGGATTCAATATGCGTATTGCAAAATGGGCTAAAGAGTTAAATTATAAAACACATTATTATATTTCTCCTCAAATTTGGGCTTGGAAAGAAAACCGAATTAAAGCCATAAAACAAGACGTTGATAAGATGTTTGTGATTTTACCTTTTGAGAAAAGTTTCTACGAAGACAAACATCATTTTCCCGTAGATTTTGTTGGACATCCATTAATTGATGCGATTCAAAATCAACCTGTTTTTGATGAAAAGACTTTTAGAGAAGAACATAAATTGGGAGACAAACCAATTATTGCCGTTTTACCGGGAAGTCGCCAACAGGAAATCACAAAAATGTTAAGCGTTATGCTAAGTGTTGTTGATGATTTTCAGGATTATGAGTTCGTGATTGCCGGCGCTCCAAGTCAGGATTATGAATTTTATCAGCAATTTATAAAAAATAAAAACATTGCGTTTGTCTCTAATAAAACCTATGATTTATTGCGTTCTTCAACGGCAGCTTTGGTAACTTCAGGAACTGCAACTCTTGAAACGGCTCTTTTTAAAGTTCCGGAAGTAGTTTGTTATAAAGGAAGTTCGATTTCATATCAAATTGCAAAACGTATTATTACGCTAAAATACATCTCTCTTGTCAATTTAATAATGGATCAGGAAGTTGTAACCGAATTAATTCAAAGTGATTGCAATACTAAACGCATAAAAGAAGAGTTATATAAATTACTTGAACCTCAATATCGCGAAAAACTACTGAAGAATTATGATATTCTGGAGCAAAAGTTAGGTGGTGTTGGTGCAAGTAAAAAAACGGCAAAACTCATTGTAGCTGATTTAAAACAGGTTTAAAAAAGTTTTTAATTTGAAAAAAATACTCATTTTCCTTCTTCTGGCGATTGCTTTTACTTCGTGTAAATCGACATCAAACGCTGTAGGCAAAAATGAATCAAAAAAAGAAAACCGATATACCGTCAATAAATTAATCGATAAAGCGACAGACAATATTGGTGTTCGATATAAAGCCGGAGGAACTACAAAAAGTGGATTCGACTGTTCCGGATTGGTATATACTACATTTGAATCTGAAAATATAAAATTACCGAGAAGCTCTTTTGAGCAATCTAAAATAGGCACAATAATCAAATTTGATAACGCTCGAAAAGGCGATTTAATCTTCTTTAAAACAAACAAAAGCAAGCAAATTAATCACGTTGGACTTATTGTCGAAGTAAATTCGAGCGAAATAAAATTTGTACATTCCTCAACATCCAAAGGAGTAATAATTTCGTCTACAAAAGAAGCTTATTACGGAAATTCTTTTGCTCAAATCAACAGAGTAATCGAATAAGTTGAAATAAACAAAATTATATCTTTTTTCTTACAAAATTTTAATACTTTTAAGCCATGAAAGTATTAGATTTTCCTTTGGCTAAAATTACAATTAGCTTTATTCTTGGCATTATTGTTTCTTACTACGCAAAGCCTTCGATAGCAACTGCCGGAATAATACTTATTTCAAGCGCCATAATACTCTTCATTCTCTATTTTTTCATTGCTAAAAACAAAAAATTAAATACCCTTTTTGGAATAAGTACTTCTATAGTTTCATTTTTTATTGGAATACTTACACTTCAATTACAAACAGATTCTTATCAGGAATCGAATTACATCCATGCTAAAACAGCATTTGAAAAACCCCAGTTTATAACTTTCACTTTACGTGAAAAACTAAAAAGCAACGACTTCAATGATCGCTATATTGGCATTATAAACCAAATTGAAAACAAAACTCAAACAGGAAGAATCATTATAAACATTCAAAAAGACAGTACAAAAAACAATGTTATTTTAGGAAATGCAATTCGGGTAAAAACAATTTTACAAAGGAATACTTCAAGCAAAAATCCCAATCAATTTGATTATGCCAAGTATTTAGAAAATAAACAGATCTATGGACAGATTTACTGCCGAAAATCTGAAATAACGATTAATAAAAATATCAAAAAGGACATTTGGTATTATTCCGGTCGTTTGCATTCCAGAATAATAAATAATCTTGAAAAAGCGCATTTCAGCAAAGACGAAATGAACGTTGCGCTTGCTTTGATTTTAGGACAACAGCAAGAGATTTCGTCAGAGATAATAAAAGATTACCAATATTCCGGAACAACACATGTGCTATCCGTTTCAGGATTACACGTTGGATTTATAATGCTGTTTATAAATTTTATTTTAAAACCAATTCCTAACAATCGAAAAGGTTCCTTTATAAAATTGATTTCCATTTTAGTATCATTGGCAATTTTCGCTATAATTTCAGGTTTATCTCCGCCCGTTTTACGTTCCGTTGTTATGTTTTCTTTTCTAGCCATAGGAAATCATTTGCGCAGAAGCGGAAACATTTATCACACTTTATTAGTTTCAATTTTATTGATATTACTATTTGAACCTTATTTTCTGTTTGACGTTGGTTTTCAATTAAGTTATTTGGCCTTGTTTTTCATTCTTTGGTTACAACCGATTTTAAAAAATATCTGGACTCCAAAACACAAAATAACAATTTATATCTGGAATGCTTTGACAGTTTCTTTTGCTGCACAAATAGGCACTCTACCCGTTTGTTTGTATTATTTTCATCAATTTCCGGGATTATTTTTCGTTACTAATATTATCATTCTACCAGTATTATCTTTTATAATGATAGCCGGAATCATAGTGATGATCATTGCCGTTTTTTATAGTCCACCGGTCATTTTTGCGGTTATTTTCGAAAAGAGTATATATCTCTTAAATCTAATGATTCACTTTGTTGCAACATTTGAATCATTTGTAATTCGGGATATAAGTTTCAATTTTTATTACCTGATAACTATTTACTTATTGATAATTATAGGCACAATTTGGATGGGTAAGCCAAATTTCAACAAAGCGATTTCACTTTTACTTAGCATAATTATAGTTCAGATTTCTTTTATCTATACTAAAAAAGAAACCGAAAGTCAGCAGGAATTAATCGTTTATCATACAAAGAAAAACACACTACTATCTGAAAGAATTGGAAAAAACATAAGCTTTATCACAAGCGATACGCTAACCAAAAACAACGTTTCAATATCTTATTTAGTTGGGAATTTCGGTGTTTTAAAAAGCACCACTAAAATTAAGAATACATTATTCTTTAGCGGAAAAAAAATTTTGGTTTTAGACAGCACAGGAATTTATGAAAACAAAATTCAGCCTGATATAGTACTTCTTACTCAATCTCCAAAAGTAAACTTAGATCGGCTTTTGAAGAATTTACATCCGAAAATAATAATTGCAGACGCTTCAAATTCAAATTCTATAGTTAAGAATTGGAAACTAACTTGTATCAAAAAAAATATCCCTTTTCACGCAACGAGTGAAAAGGGATTCTACAAACTAAAATAATATAAAGCGATTTTATTAAGGTCGCAAAATCGATTTAGCTTCTTTTATCCATTGCTGTACTCCACCAGGTTTATACCCAAGCAGTCCCAGTTTATCAATAGTTGGTTTATTTTTCCTGATTGTGATCGTTACGAGACAAACTTGAGGCAATTCTTCGACACCCAAAGCATTTTTCATTTTAATATTTTGCTCTTTATCCTGGTCCGTTAATGATGAGTCAGACAAATCAAGTCTTAATAAAATAACATTATCGCGTGACCATTCTGCAAAATCAGGACTTGCAAAAATCTCATTCTGCATTTTCTGTCCGGCGCTAGCCGCAGTAAAAAATATTAACAATGGTTTCCTTTCCGCATCACTCTTTACAAATGCATCGCTTAAATCAGTATTCCAAACTAAATTTTGCGAATGCAAAAAAAATGAACCTAAAAAAAATAGTAGGGTAAGTAGTTTTCGGGTCATAATCTTGCAGGTTTTATTGGGGGTTATAAAAACCAAATTAACACAAAAATGAGCAGTTAACAAACACTTCCATCATAAATACTTCTAAAAAGTTACATTATAATGAATTTTACTATTTAAACCTTAAATTTTAAACAAAATGAAAATTTAAGCCCTAAAAAAAACTAAAACTACTGATATCGCATTTCAATCCAAAAAAAACATCCCTTTTCATACCGTAGCTGAAAAGGGATTCTACAAATTAAACTAAGAAACTTAATTTAAATTCTATTTTATTCGCTTGGATGCAGAATTGCATTTGATTCCGCAATCCAGGCTTTAGCTCCACCTGGTTTATACGCAAGTTTCCCCAAGGCGCTAAAAGTTGTTTTGTTTTTTCGAATAGAAGCGCTTGCAAAACAAACTTCGGGTAAATCTTCGACACCAAAAGCGCTTTTCAGTTTAAGATTTTGTTCCCTGTCTCCATCCGCAGTGGTAGAATCAGATAAATCCAGTTTTACCAAAATCACATTGTCGCGTGACCAAACTGCAAAATCAGGAGTTTTAAAGATTTCGTTTTGAAGATTTTCCGGTACACCTGAGGCAGTGAATAAAATTAACATTGGCTTTCTTTGTTCATTACTTATTGCAATAGCATCTGTCATGTTTGTTCTCCAAACTAAATTTTGCGAATGCATGAAAAATGAACCTAAAAAAAATAGTAGGATAAGTAATTTTTTGGTCATAGTATAATTGGTTTTGGTTAGTATAGCATGACGAAATTAACATAATATTTTAATTTTCCAATTTTTATTAATACAAAAAATACATTATATGTTTTTTTAATTATAATAAAATAACAAAGCCGTAAAACCAACCAAAATAATGAATACTTTTTCTTACTAAACAAAAAAAACTCCTTACAAATCTGTAAGGAGTTTTTATTATATTAAAATAGAATTTACTTTAATTTAAGATTTTTTTGGATGCACAATTTCTTCTGCAACTGTCAACCAGGCAGATGGACCTCCTGCAACATAACCGGTTTTTCCTAAACCTTTAAAATTGACTTTTCCATCCTTTGATTCCGCACTTGTAAAATACACCGTTGGAAAACCCTGAATCCCAAAAGCTTGTTGCAATTCATTATTTTGATTTTTAAGCTCAGGCGTTTGAGGTACAGCTCTAGGATAATCTAGTTCAACTAAAACAACATTGTCTGCAGCCCATTTTTTAAACTCTGGAGTTTTCAAAACTTCGTTCTGCAAACGAATACACCATCCACACCAGTCACTTCCTGTAAAAAACAGAAGCATTGGTTTTTGCGCTTTATTACTTACCGTAATTGCTTCTTTTACATCTGTATACCATTTTAGTTCTTGCGCTTGCGTTGCAAATGCACCAACAAAAAACAATGTTACTAGTATTATTTTTTTCATATCCTTATTATTTTCTACAAATTTAAGCAAAAAAAGAATTGCTAAATGTCGTCTACTTTACTTCTTGCATTAATTTTCTAATAATTGGCGAAATCGCAATTAAAACAACTCCTGCTACAAGCGAATAAATTGCCAATTGATAATATCCTTCTGTATAAGACTGAAGCTTAGAAAGCAAAGTATCTCCAGTATTTGATCTTGATATTTCAGCACCTAATTTTCCCGCAAATAATTGCCCGAAAGCACTTGCCAGAAACCATAATCCCATCATCATTCCGAATAATCTTTTTGGAGACAGTTTCGTGATGATTGACATTCCGATTGGACCTAAACAAAGTTCTCCGATTGTTGTTACCAAATAAGCAAAAGTAAACACGTTTAATGATGCAATACCTTCTGAATTTGCAAAAAACTTGGTTAGATAAAAAATATAGAATGAAGCTCCCAAAAACAAGAATCCAATTCCGAATTTAATTAAAGTATTAGGTTCAATTCTTCTTTTTCCAAGCCAAATCCACAATAAACCTATTAGCGGACTTAAAGCCACTACAAAAAATGTATTCGAACTATTGTTTACCACATTAGGATCAATTGTAAAACCCAACAATTTATTGCTTAGATTATCTTTTGCAAAAAGCGATAGCGAACCACCACTTTGCTCATAAATTGCATTAAACAACAAATAAAAGAATACAAACAAAAAGGCTGCAAAAAGCTTTTTCTGCATTTTTATATCGCCCAATTTTATCAATTCATAAGTAAAATACAAAACTGCAACTATTCCAATAGTATACATGAAATAATCTGTATAATCTGTATTTTTTACCATTATAAAAATAAACGGCAAGCTTAAAATCGATATAGCATAAACTGCAATTTCACGAATTCTTCTTTTACCTGGCTCTAAATTTAATAATGGAGAATCTCCAATTGGACCCAAATATTTTTTAGTAAACAAAAAGGTAACTAAACCCAAAAACATTACTACAGCAGCTGATAAAAAGCACAATTGCCAAGAATAGTATTTTCCTAAATAAATACACAAAGCACCTCCAAGAAGTCCTCCAACATTTATTCCGGCATAAAACATTCCGTAACCGGCATCTCTTCTACCATCATCTTCATGATATAATTCTCCAACCATTGAAGAAACGTTTGGCTTAAAAAAACCTGTTCCAATAATAGAGAAAGCTATACCGTAGTAAAACATCGTCTGAGGCGAAAAAGCAATCAAAAGATTTCCAAGAATCATAACGATTCCTCCAAAAAACAATGATTTTTTAAACCCTAATACTTTATCAGCAAAAATACCTCCGATAAAAGTAAAAGCATAAACAAAAGCCTGAATAGCTCCGTATTGTAAATTGGCATGTTCATCTTTTAATAAAAGCTGATCTACCATAAAAAAAGTAAGTACGCCACGCATTCCGTAGAAGCAAAAACGTTCCCACATTTCAACAAAAAACAAATACCACAATTGTTTTGGGTAAGTGCCTTTAAAATTTTGAATTTCTTCTAATGTGATTTTGTTTTCCATATTATCGTACTCCGTGCATCATTTTTTTCAAGAATGGAGTCAAAGCAAATAATATAATTGCTGCAAGACCCGTAAGAACAACAAAAACCATAAAGAATTCGTATAAGTTATGGATTTCGAATCCTGCAAAAAAGTGATTATGAGCACTAATCTGGTGTTGATCCAATAAAGCTAATTGCTCAGCCGTTGGTGTAATTTTATTGTCTAAAACACCCTGAAGATCGATTCCTAATTCTTTTGCTTTTGCAAATTTATCACCAGTTGCAGGTAAGATAGAACCTAAAGTCCCTCCTAAAGCATAACCTGATGCATTAGATAAAAAGAATACTCCGTAAAGTAATGAAGCAAAACGTTTAGGAGATAATTTACCTACCAACGATAATCCAATTGGAGACAAGCATAACTCAGCACAAGTATTTAAGAAATATAATAAGATAAGCCATTTTACTAATAACAATCCAGAAGTTCCGATATAAGAAACCTGAGTTGCAATCATAAAGAAACTGATCGAAATAACTACTAAACCAACCGCTAATTTTACCGGTGAAATTGGTTCTTTACCTTTAGCTCTTAATGTATCCCAAAGAATACTAAAAGGCACTGCTAACACAACTACAAATAGTCCGTTAAAGATCTGAACCATAGATGGTGGCATTAAAAATCCAAAGAAGTTTCTATCTGTTTGGTTATCTGCAATAAAAGTCAATGATGAACCTGCCTGTTCAAATGCAGCCCAGAAGAAAATAATAAAGAACGAGACGATATAAATTACAATAATTCTGTCTCTTTCGATTTTAGTCAAAGAAGTATCCGAAATAATTAATCCTGCCAATGAAATACCACTAGAATAGATCAAAGTATAAATTAAATTCTGACCTACAACATAATGAAAAAAGAATCCTAAAGCGATAAATGCAACTCCCGCAAGCACTAAAGCTTTGCTAGAAAAATTAGCTTTTTGTGCTTCACCTTCTTCAAAATCTGAAGCTTCATTTTTAGAAGGCAAACCTCCTAATGGTCTTCCTTCAGGAGAAACCACATATTTATTTTTCAAGAAATAGAAAAGAATAGTCCCCAAAAGCATTGCTACAGAAGCTGCCATGAATCCCCATCTAAAAGCGTGAATATCTCTAATTCCGCCTGCATCTTTAACATCTCCTAACAAAGGACAAATAGATTGCCCTAAGAAAGCTCCGATGTTAATTCCCATATAGAAAATAGTAAAAGCACTATCCAATTTTGTTTTTTCTTGTTTTGGATACAAACTTCCAACCATACTTGAAATATTCGGCTTGAAGAATCCGTTACCAAAAACAATAACTCCTAATGCAGAATACATGATGATTTTAGCCAATGGTAAATTTCCGTCGAAAATAGTTCCGCTGGTAAACAACAACATTTGACCAATCGCCATTAATAATCCACCTAAAAGAATACAATTTCTGTTACCTAAAAAACGATCGGCTACAAAACCACCTAACATTGGTGTTAAATAACAAAGTCCAAGAAAACCTCCATAAATAAGAGAAGCTTCTTCTTCTTTCATCAATAATGAGTTCACAAGAAATAATGTCAATAAAGCTCGCATTCCATAGAAATTGAATCGCTCCCACATCTCCGTTCCAAATAATACCCAAAGTCCTTTTGGATGCGCAGTTTTTACTTGAGTTTCTCCCATATTATTCATTATTTATTTAAGGTTAATTATGTTTAAATTATAAATTTTCTTTGATAAAGTTAGTCATTTTATTATAAAGGTTAATTCTCGTTCTCATACCAAGAATATGATGATCTTTATCCGGATATATCTGAGAATCAAATTGTTTATTTGCCTGAATCAAAGCTTCCATCATTTGCATTGAGTTTTGCAAATGAACGTTGTCATCACCTGAACCGTGAATCAATAAAAATTTACCTTTTAATTTATCAACGTGATTTATTGGAGAGTTTTGGTCATATCCACTAGCATTTTCTTGTGGAGTCTGCATGTATCTTTCTGTGTAAACAGAGTCATAAAAACGCCAGTTTGTTACCGGAGCAACAGCGATAGCCATTTTGAAAACATCATTTCCCTGAAAAATACAGTTCGAAGCCATGAAACCACCATAACTCCATCCGAATATTCCAATTCTTGAAGCATCAACATATGGATAAGCTCCAATTACTTTTGCAGCATCAATTTGATCTTCTACTTCGTATTTACCTAATTCTTTTTGAGTTACTTTTTTGAAATCAGCACCTTTAAAACCGGTCCCTCTACCATCAACGCAAGCTACAATATAACCTTGTTGTGTTAGGGAAATAAACCAGTAATCGTCAGTACTATTCCAATCGTTATTTACTTGTTGAGATCCCGGACCAGAATATTGGTACATGAAAACAGGATATTTTTTTGAAGGATCAAAATCTTTTGGCTTCAAAATCCAGGCATTAAGTTCGTTTCCTTTTGCTGTTTTTAAAACAAAGAATTCTTTAGTTGGTAAGTTATATGCTTTCAATTTATCAGAAAGAGCCTGATTGTTTTCAATAACCTGAACCTCTTTTCCAGTTTTTGCTTCATTCAAAGTATAAGTCGTAGGTTGAGAAGCACTTGAGAATGTATTAATAAAGAATAGGAAATTTGGACTAAAAGTAGCCGCACTTGTTCCAACTTTAGAAGTTAAACGTACTTTACTTTTTCCGTCTAAACCAATTCTGTAAATATCTCTGTTGATAGAACCATTTTCTGTAGATTGATAGAAAATAGTTTTTGTTTTTTCGTCAAAACCGTAGTAATTCACTACTTCCCAGTTACCTTTAGTAACCTGATTTTTAAGTTTTCCGGTTTTATCATAAACATAAATATGATTAAATCCGTCTTTTTCGCTAGTCCAGATAAAACTATTATCTTTTAAGAAAGTCAAGTTATCTGTAACATCAACATATGCTTTGTCTTTTTCATTCAAAACCACTTTTGCAGCGGCTGTAGTTCCATCAACAAAAAGTAAATCAAGATTATCCTGGTGACGGTTTAAAACCTGAGCCGATAATATGTTATTATCATTTGTCCATTTTAATCTTGCAATATAAAAGTCGTTATAATTTCCTAAATCAACTTTTTTAGTAGCATTTGCAACAGCATCATATATATGTAATGAAACTACTGAATTTTTCTCTCCTGCTTTAGGATATTTAAACGTTTCGATTGTTGGATATAAATCTTTATGAAACATTGACATTGAAAATTCCGGAACGGCACTTTCGTCAAAACGAATATAAGCTAATTTTTTACTGTCTTTACTCCAGTCAAAAGCTCGGACAAAAGCAAACTCTTCTTCATAAACCCAGTCCGTAATACCATTGATAATTGCGTTTTTCTTTCCATCAGTAGTAACAGCAGTCGATTTTTTTGAAGCTACATCATATACATAAAGGTTATTTTCTTTAGCATAAGCGATTTTAGTTCCATCAGGTGAGAAAGTTGGTTCCTGAATCTGAAAATCGAAAAGTTTTGTTAATGATTTAGAAGTAATATCATATAAATAATAATCTGCAGTAAAAGAGTGACGAAAGATTTTATTAGTATTACAAGCAATTAAAATCTTTTTTTCAGAGGCATCAAAACTATAACTGTTAATTCCGCTTGCTAATTCCTTATGATTTTTTGTATCGATTAAATTAGATACTTTTTTTAAAGTTGCAAAATCATATAAATCTATTTGCATACTCCTACTAGCTCTATCCACATTCAATACAGTATATTGGTCTGTATTTTTCAAAGATTTCAATTCATCCATTCCTTTAGCAAGAAATGCTCCACCATAAATATTCTCAACTGTAATTTTTTGTTGCCCAAAAACAGTAGCAACTAATAACAAAAGTATAACCGTAATTTTACTTGTATTCATTTGAATTATTTTAAATATAAAAAAGAGCCCAATTTTAGTAAAAAAAATAAACATAATACACATTTTAAGTGTTAAATGTTAAAAAAAATAACGATTGCGTACTTTCTAAATTTAAATAGATTTTAAACAAATCTCTTAAATTGGTATCTTTGTCGCAACAATATTATTTAATACACTGAGAATGAACAACGCAGTTGCCGGATTTTCGAAATTATCCAAAAAAGAAAAAATTAACTGGATCGCCAATACCTACTTTTCAGAGCCTCAAGAAGCCTTAACTATTATAAGAAATTACTGGAATTCAGACGAAAAGCTTCAACAATTGCATGACGAATTCATCGAAAACACAATAACTAACCTATACATTCCGTTAGGAGTCGCTCCAAATTTTTTAATAAACAATAAATACAAAACAATCCCAATGGCAATTGAGGAAAGTTCTGTAGTTGCAGCTGCCTCAAAAGCAGCCAAATATTGGGCAACTCGAGGAGGTTTTAAAGCAACTGTAATTGATACCGAAAAAATTGGACAAGTACATTTTACTTTCAGCGGAGATGCACAAAAACTACAGTTATTTTTCGATCAAATCAAACCAAAATTCTTTTCTGAAACCCAAAGCATTACTAAAAACATGCAACAACGTGGTGGCGGAATTTTAGATATTAAATTAAAAGACAAAAGAAGTTTACTCGAAAACTACTTTCAGCTTCACGCCACTTTTGAGACAAAAGACAGTATGGGCGCAAATTTCATAAACTCTTGTTTAGAGCAATTTGCTACTACTTTAAAAGACGAATTTCAAGGTTCAGATTTATTTTCGAAAGATGAAACCCTTGAAGTAATTATGAGCATTTTGTCTAATTATGTTCCTAATTGCCTTGTTAGAGCCGAAGTTTCTTGCCCAATTGAAGATTTAACCGAAAAACATATTCCGAATCCACAAGAATTTGCCGAGCGTTTTGTTCAGGCAGTTCAAATTGCAGAAGTTGAGCCATTCAGAGCTGTTACACACAATAAAGGCATCATGAATGGTGTTGATGCCGTAATTCTTGCAACTGGAAACGACTTTAGAGCTGTAGAAGCTGGAGTTCATGCATATGCATCAAAAAACGGTCAATATTCAAGTTTATCACATGCCAAAATTGAAAACGGAATTTTTACTTTTTGGCTAGAAATCCCATTAGCAATCGGAACCGTTGGCGGATTAACATCTTTACATCCGTTAGTAAAATTAAGTTTAGACGTACTCGAAAAACCATCTGCAAAAGAATTAATGGAGATTGTCGCTGTTGCAGGTCTGGCACAAAATTTTGCAGCATTACGCTCATTAACCACAACCGGAATTCAGGAAGGTCACATGAAAATGCACTTAAACAACATCATCAACCAATTTGAAGCAACAGATGAAGAACGCCATTTAATCAAAGCTCATTTTAAGAAAAATGCCGTTTCACACAGTGCAGTTGTAGAATTTATTGAAAATATAAGAAAATAATTAGCTGCTCTAAAACTAGTTGAAGGATAAGGAGCTATTCCCGCTATCCGTTGCAATCTTTTTTATTCGCCGCGGCGAATAAAAAAGGATTTTCACTACTATCGGGGCTAAAAAACACAGAATGAAAACAACCTTTTACAGTAACGGAAAACTCCTTATTACAGGCGAATATTTAGTTTTAGATGGCGCCAAAGCTTTTGCATTACCAACCAAATTTGGACAGAATTTAATTGTAGAAAATGGTTCAAATAAAGAAATTGAATGGCAAAGCTATGACTTTGATGAAAATCTTTGGTTTCAGAACACTATTTCATTTTCTGAAATTATAGCCAATATTCCAGTCCAAATCGAAACGGTTAAAAGTACTTTAGTAAATATTTTGCATGAAGCATATCTTTTAAATCCTGATTTTATTAATAAAGCAGAAGGCTACAAAATAAGCACACAGCTTACGTTTCCAAAAAATTGGGGATTAGGCACATCATCAACTTTATTGAACAATATCGCTCAATGGACTAATATTAATGCTTTTACGCTTCTTAAAAACAGTTTTGGAGGAAGTGGTTACGATATTGCCTGCGCTCAAAATAATACGCCAATTATATATCGCCTGGATCAACAAAATTCACCCACCGTAGAAACAATTAATTTTAGCCCGGATTTTACTAAAAATATTCATTTCGTTTATCTCAATAAAAAACAAAACAGCAAAGCAGCAATAAACGCTTATTACAACAATAAGAATCAAAATCTGGCTCACAACATTATTGACAACGATAAAATAACTGAAGCTGTTCTAAAAGCAGAAAACTTGAAAGAATTTGCCTTTGCTTTAGAAAAACACGAAATTCATTTAAGCAATATATTAGAACTGGAAACAATTAAAGAAATTGCTTTTCCAGATTTTTCCGGAGTAGTTAAAAGTCTTGGCGCCTGGGGCGGAGATTTTGTAATGGTTGTTTCAAAAGAAAATCCAAAGGAATATTTTACCTCAAAAGGTTACGAGACAATCTTGACTTATGACGAAATGATTCTACAGAATTAAATCGCCAATCCAATCTGACATCAAACAAAAAAAGCGAACTAATAGTTCGCTTTTTTTGTTTTTATATGTTTCGTTTCAAGTCTTCTCACCTTTTGGGTTTCGAGCTCGTTGGTTTCTATAAGTGTATTATGTAAACGCTCGGCCATTTTTTCTATACTATTATTGATAGAATCATAAACAACCTCCATTCTTCGATGTTTCTCTTCTTTTATAGCTTTTAAAACATCTTCGACAAAAAGTTTTTCATATTTTTCAGCAACAGAATCACGGGTATTGGTTAACCTAATAACATAGTCATTGCTTAATACCGTAACTTTAAAATGCTGTTCTTCATTACTTAAATAATACTTACCTCCCAATTCATCACAATTGATATCAGTATTACTAAGTTTTAAAAGTTCTGTAATTATCCCCAAAATATGATTCTCAATTTTGGTATACACCCTCGGCTTTCGTCTTAACAAATTAAACATAAAAAATATAAAATTTTTGTTTATCCACAGTACTCGATTATTATCTCCGTTAATTATAATTTAGCTAATACCTTAGGGGCGGAAGTTACTTTGTTAAATCGCAGCAAATTAACTGTAATAATTTGAATATCACAAATTTTTAAAATTTTATTTCTATTATTCCTATATACATTAAGAAAAGCGGCTAATAAATACTACAAAAAACATAATTTAACACAAAGAAAAACCCGAAATATTCGTTTGAATATTTCGGGTTTTTTATTTTAATTATCTAATTACTAAATATTAGTAGTTAAATTGTAATCTGTTATCTTCAATTTTAGCGTTAGCTTTCAATGCTGGCAAAATTCTGCTTGCATCAGATGCGCTTTGAGCTTTAACTTTAGCTACATATTCTGCGTGATTAGCAGCAGCAGGAGCTTTAACAGTACTAATATTTTTCACTACATAAACTCCAGTGTTTCCTTCAATTGGAGCAGAGATTTTGTTTGCAGCTAAAGCAAATGCATTACCTACAACTCTTGGCTCTTGCCCAACTCCACCAGGTAATACCGGGTTATCCATAGTTACGTCAGCAGCTTGTTGAACAGCTACACCAGCGCTTTTAGCAATAGCTTCAAGGCTAGATCCTGTCATTTTAGCTTTTAACATTTCAGCTTTTTTCTTGTTTTTCAAGATTGGCTCAACATAAGGTCTAGCTAAAGTAACAGATACTAAACCAGATTTGTTTTCACTTTTGTATTGTGCAATTACGTGCCCAATATTAGCAATTTCAAAACGTTTTACATCTCCTTTGCTTGTTTCTTTGTCATATGCCCATCTAATGATGTTACGTTGGTTTCCTAGAGGACCAAATTGCTCGTCTAAAGCTTTTGCAGTTACCGGAGCAGCAACTTTTAAACCTAATTCTTTTGCAGTTGCATTAAAATCTTTATTAGCAGCATCCATTTCGAATTTAGTTGCCAATGTAAATACTTTATCAGAAGTAGCTTCAGATGGCTCAATTTTTTGAGCAATTGTAGCTAAACGAATTCCGTCTTGTTTATCTGTAATTTTGATAATGTGAAATCCGAAAGGAGTTTCAACTAAACCAATTTTTCCAATTCCGTTATTGAATACAAAATCATTGAATGGTTTTACCATTTGATTTGGACCAAAATATCCTAAATCTCCACCTTGTTGCGCAGATGAGTCATCAGAACTTGTAAATGCCAACATCATGAAACTATCAGGATTAGCCTGAACTTGTGCTAAAATTTCTTCAGCTTTAGCTTTAGCTTCTTCTTTAGTTCTTTTTTCTTTAGCATTTGGAGTTTGAGATCCTTCATATGCAATTAAGATATGACTTGCTTTTGCATTAACACCAGCTTTAAATCCTAAAGATTTAGAGATAGCATAATATTTTCCGTATACATAAGGACCGTAAATTGCTCCTGCAGGTAAACTAAATAATTTATCAGCATCGATAGCTGGTAAAGCATTTTTAGGAACATATGTAGAATCGTAAGGAACATCAGAATTTGAGTTTACGAATTCAGCAATGTTTGTTGCACTTTTAAAACCAGGCAATGTATCGTTTTTACCAGTTTTTGTATTGTACTCAACTCTACCGTTTAATAATGCAGTAATTTTAGCTTTAATTTCAGCTTCGTCTTCTTTTGAAGCTTTGTCTTCTACTAAAACATATTGAATTTCACGAGTTTCATCAGCTTTGAATTTTTTCTCGTTTTTCTTCATATAAGCAACAATCTCATCATCAGAAATTTTAACATCGCTATCTTTAATAGAAGAATATAATGCAGCAGCATAAGCAAAGTTTACTTTGTTAGCTTCCATTTCATATTTCAACTTTCCTTCGCTAACAGTTGTATAAAGTCCAGCTTTTACAAGTGTGCTGTAGATTTGATATTTTGCGTTCAATTCAGCATCAGTCTCTTTTTGAGAAAGATATTGAGCTGCGTCAGGATTTGTTTTGAAGTACTCTTTAAATTTAGCTACATCAAATAATCCAGCTGCATTTAAAAACATTGGGTTTTTACCAATATTTGGATCTGCTTTTAAAACTTCAAGTAAGTGTTTTTCACCAACTCTTAATCCCAATTTATCAAACTGAGCAGATAATAATGCGATTGAAACTTCTTGATCCCAAACTCTGTTTGCAGCTTCAGTGGAAGTAATTCCTTGACCACTTTTTTCAACATTACTAACTTTAACTCTAAAGTCTTCAAATGAAATATCTTTTCCATCGATGCTTCCTACATCTTTTGAACTTTGACCGAAACTTCCTCTAGTGAAAAGATCTTGTATTATAAATGCAAATAATGCAAGTGCAATAACTCCTATCAATAAAGCGGAACGCTGTCTAATTTTTGCTAAAACTGCCATTTTTATTATCGTTAATTTTATATTCAGTTTGCGAAAATACAATTATCTAGTTAATAACAATACAACTAGCGTTTTATTTTCAACAATTTTTTTTATTAATTTAAAAAATCAGTCTTTTATTGTCATTTTGACTAATTCAATTTTCTTATTTGTCGCCTCTTCTATCACGAAATAAAAGTTGTCAATCACGATTTCATCGCCCTTTTGAGGGATTTCTTTGGTATAATTCACAATAAAACCTCCCAAAGTCCCGTAAGAATCTTCTTCCGGAATCATTAATTTGTAAGTTTCATTTAAATACTCCACATCCAAACGTGTTGAAAACAAATATTTCCCTTCACCTAACTCTTCTTCGATTAGTTCTTCTTCTTCTGAATCATGTTCGTCTTCGATTTCTCCAAAAAGTTCCTCTACAATATCTTCGATTGTAATAATTCCCGAAGTTCCTCCATATTCATCTAAAACTACCGCGACATTTTTTCGCTTTTTAATCAGCAAATTTAAGGCGTCTTTTATCAAAATTGTTTCAGGAACAAACTCAACAGTCATCAAAACCGATTTAATCGTTTTTGGCTTCTTAAACAAGTCAAAAGAGTGTACATAACCCACAATATCATCCAGAGAATTTTGACTGACTACAATTTTAGAATATCCTGTTTCAATAAATAATTCCTTAAGATCTGTTATGCTGTCAAATAAATCTATATCTACAATTTCTGTACGCGGCGTCATAATATCACGCGCTTTTACACCGGAAAATTCTAAAGCATTTTGAAAAATCTGAATCTCAGAATCTACCTCATCATCGTCTTCAACAGAATTCATTTGTTCTGTAATATAGTTCCCAAGTTCTATTTTACTAAAATAAAGTTGTGTCTGATCTCCTTCTGTTTTGAAGAATTTCCTCAAAACAAAATCTGATATCCAAATAAAGAAGGTTGAAATATAATAGAATAAGCGATAAAACAAATACGCCGGAAGCGCAAATGCTTTAATCAATGTATTGGCATAAATCTGAAAAAATACTTTCGGAAGAAACTCTGCCGTCATTAAAACTATAAAAGTCGAAGTTATAGTTTGAATCAGTAAACTGCTAAAATCAGAAAAATGAAATCCTAAACTTATGATACATTTTAGAATTAAATCTCCCATAAAAAAACCGTAAACAACTAGAGCCACGTTGTTACCAATTAACATTGCAGCAATAAACTTTGAAGGGTTTTCGGTAAGTTTTGTTAGAATCTGAGAAAGAAAATTATCTTGTTTTTTTTCAATTTCAAGATAAATCTTATTCGAGGAAATAAAAGCTATTTCCATTCCTGAAAAAAAGGCTGATAGTATTAAACATAGTATTATAATACTAATTTCCATTTTTACTGTTTTTTGTTACGGTCATCAAACTTCTTCACAAACTTCCTTCTAAAGAAAAACATAAATACAGCCATTCCTGCAATTATAAAACTCAAAGTCGAAGTATCATTTCCTTCATTTAACTTTGTAATTCCATCATAAATAAAGTAAACTGCAAAAGCAATATAAACGTATTGCGTATATTTCATGTAACCCATAATGTCTTTTTTTATTCTTCTGATGATTCAATTTCGCCACTTACTCGTTGCGAATTAATCACTTTAAAATCTTTACTAAAATCTATTCCTTGTCCGTACGAAACTCCTTTAGCATCTGTAAGCTTGAATTTTCTTTCGGTGTAAAACCATTCATTTTTCTGATCAAAATACAATTGTTCTGTTTCCAGCATCTGACCAGTTTCTGATGTGATTTTTACTTTTCCCTGCAAATCTATTATACCAGTAGTTTTATACGAAACTGCATAATTTGATCTTATAAAGGTACGTTTTTGTTTTTTGTCGTATAAAGTAACATCCAAACCTACAGGAAATTCTGTAAATGGAAAATCCAGATTAGAATAATCCAACATTTTCCTGCTTATCAAAACCCCTGTTATACGACCTGAATCCGTGTACTTAATATTAACTGTATCAGCATCACTGCCCGGAACAAATTCAGAGAAGTTAAATTTCTGAACATCCTTAAAGTTACTTTCGCATCCAAAAAACAGTGTCACAGCGAGAACTGTGACAGTATTTATAATATATCTCTTTGGTAAATTCATTTGCCAAATGTAGTAAATTGTATGTGCTTAAAAAAACATAAGATTTTATGTTTAATTATATTTCGTCTTAATAAACCATCTGTCATTAAAAGAGAAACTTACACTAAAGTTTACATAATTTTCCTGAACCAGGTTTGCAGAAACGGTACCTCTTTTTCCAAACTCAACACCAAAGTTTACATTCGAAAAATACCCCGGAATTGGAACTCCTGCTCCTAAAGTCATACCAACATCTTTTATAGATTCATTATTGATTATTAAACCAATTTTCTCGTATTTCAATCCTGCTCTATAGGTAATTCTGCTAAAATAATTTGAGAAAGAAGCATAATTAGGAATAAAATACCCTCCTACTGCATATTTTTGGTATTTTTCATAACGTACATTTTGCTCTGAATTATAGTAATTCGCAAATTTCCCATCTCCCTGAAAAGCCATTGTAGTACCAACTAACCATTTTCTTGCCTGACCAATACCTGCACCAAATGTTACTTTGTTTGGCAATTTTAAATCATCACCGTGTGGATCAAATACTATTGGAGTAGAATCTCCATCAACAGAAATAGTTCTTGTAGTATTTGAACTTAGGTTAGTTGCAAAAGCATAGCTCAAACTAGTAAATAATTCAAGTTTTTTATTAAGCTTAGTTTGATACATTGTACCAATACTAAAACTAAGACCTGACAACTCTGCTGCATTTGTTTCTGCACTTGAGTTTTGAACGCCTGTAAGAAGTTCTACACTTGTTGTTGTGATTTTTCCAAAATTATATTGAGCATCTGCACCAATATTCCAATTTGGTCTGATTTTATATCCTAAACCAAAAAACACTTTATTAATTCCACCTGTTCCACTAAGCTGAGAACTTGTAGCTCCTTCAGTATCCGTTCTGTCGTTTCTAATTTTATATCCAACTGAAGATACCGGGATCAAACCAAATGCTGCACCGAATTTCCCCATCGGAATTCCTATCGCCAAATAATCAAAAGTAGTTCTTTGTGCTTTTGCAGTTTCCTGACTAGTTTTTAAGTTTGAAGTTCCAAAAGTTCCTCCAACACTAAAAGTTGTCTGAAGTAAACTGGCATAACTCGCGGGATTCTCAATATTTAAGTGAATACTATCCTGCTCCACTGCAACTCCTGCCATAGATCTGAATTCAAGAGTTCCTTTGAACCTTACATCCCCAATTCCGTAGAAAGAATAAGGAGAAGCTGTTCCTTGTTGAGCGAATGAAACGAACGAGATAAGCAAACAAGCGCTTACTATAATTTTTTTAATCATTGTCGATTTTATATTGAAATGTTTGATTCAAACTCTCCAGTAAGAAATTTGAATTGGCAAATATGGTATTTTTTAATCGTTTAGCCAAAAAATCTGCATCACCTCCCGTTAAAATTATTATAAAATTTGAAAAGTTTGCTCGATATTCATCGATAAAACCATCAATCTCATAGACGAAGCCATTGACAACTCCCGAATGAATGGCTTGTGCAGTCGAATCTCCTATATAGGATTCCGGCGCCTCTAAAGTCAGTAACGGCAATCTGGCTGTGAAATTGTGGAGTGCTTCATACCTTAAACGCAGACCCGGAGAAATTGCTCCGCCCAGATAATTGTCATTTTCGTCGATGAAATCGTAGGTAATGCAAGTTCCTGCATCAATTACTAATCTATTTTGTTTCGGAAATCGCAAAGTTGCTCCGGAAGCCAAAATCATACGATCAATTCCTAAGGTTTTTGGAGTTGAATACTTATTTGTGAAGGGAAAAAGATCTTCGTGAGTAAAAAAGTGAATATTCAGCGTCTTTTCGAAAGCTAAAAAAGATTGTTTTTCAATATTCCCAACCGAAGCAACGATCAAATCAGAGCAATTTGGAAATTTTTTTAAAATTTTTTCAATATTTTTTTCGAGCTCATTTTTATCAAAAACAAAACTCTCCAAAACATTATTATCCTCAAAGACAGAAGCTTTAATTCTTGTATTACCAACATCAATTGCTAAAACCATATTTATTTTTTTACCTCTGCGAAGATACGAATTGATTTTTTTAAAAAAATGTTTTGGATAAACGGAAAATGATTCTATCTTTGCACCCGCAATACGCACACAAAGGTACCTTAGCTCAGATGGTAGAGCAATGGACTGAAAATCCATGTGTCCCTGGTTCGATCCCTGGAGGTACCACAAAACCCGAATAGAAATATTCGGGTTTTTTGTTTTTAATATTTTCGTGAAAAGTTTAACTGCGTCGAATTTTACCGCAAAGTTCGCAAAGATTTTTTTAAGTAGGGATTTTGTAAAAACGCAAAGTTCGCAAAGCTTTGTGTTGATCTAGCTTTGCGAACATTGCGTTTTTACTTTGTGGTCTTTGCGGTTAAACCACCTAATTACGAAAAAAACTTATTGCTGAAACACAGAAACCGCAGGGAAATAATACCCTGAGAAACTTACTGTTTCTGTTTTAACACCAGAATCAGCATTGAATAAATAAAGATTATTGATGGCGAAATTTGCTCCAAATCCTTCATTTACTGTATTTACTACCAAAGTGTTTTTCAGGCGATCATAACCAATTCCTGAACCATATAATATATTAGATTGTGTTAACGTAATAAAAGGCGTTGCCAATGATGCCGTAGTTCCAGTATATTTATAAACTTGTTTACCACCACTCCAACTTCCGTTTTTAGCAATAAAAACATTATTTTTAGCTGCTGTAATAGATCCCGGATGCCAAGCTCCCCAACTTCCGTAAGCTTGAAAACCTAAAGGAATTTCTGTTACTGCAAGTGTACTTGAATCTATACTTATAAGGTTTGTACCTCCAGCTGCCCATACTTTTTTATCATCAGTAACAGCAAATCCCAGAACCATAGCAGGAATCGTTTTTACAACGGCAAATGTCGAAGCATTAAGAACAATAACTCCTTGCGAAGCAGACAATGCAAAAACATAATTACCAACTTTAACAATATCTCCAACCTGACCTGTAACACCAGCAACTTGTCCGTTTAATGCCATTGTATTCAGATTAAGCTTGTAGATACCATTACCAGAAGTCAATAATACTTGATTTTGATCAATACCAACTAGCGCACGCCAGTCGTTTCCGCCTTGAGCCGGAATCCTTTTTTCTTCTTTAAGTGTATAAGCATCTGTAACTACAACTGGTCCGCCAACTTTAGAAACTAAGAAAAGTTTTTTATTAAAGATCGTTCCAAATTCTAATGTAGACGATTCCGGTTTTAAATCTTTACCCGGATTTGCTTTTACAAAAACACTGTCTTCTATTGTTTTTGTGTCATATCTATAAAACCCAACTGTTCCTGTTCCATGTCCAAACCAACCTTCGTTGATCATGAAGAAACCGTTTTCATAAGGTCCTAATGCAAGAACATTATAGGTTAGAGACGTTTTTCCGCCATCGTTTTTTGCTGTCATTGTAACTTTAAAGTCACCTCTTGCTTCTGGTTTAAAAACATAAGTAGAATCAGATCCTACAACTTTTCCGTCTACAGCCCATTCGAAAGAAACATTCTTTCTATCTGTTAGTTTTGAACTTAATTTTAGACTTTTACCAATGGTCAAAGTGTCTTTTAATTGTTGCTGACCATTTATTGCCGGAGCCGCTGTAAAATTGTCATCATTATTACACGAAACGGTTAAGATCATTAAAGAAGCAATTGCGAGTAGCTGCTTAGAAAAAAATTGGTTTTTCATTATTAAATATTTAAAATTAGATTACTTAAATCTTTAAATCGAAATACAATTTATGTTCAGCAAAAGTTTATAAAATTAACCTCTGCTTGCTTTTGTTTAAAAAGCAAAACATCTTGTACAACGCTACGTTTTAATGATTTTTTTAATGAAGAAACTGAATGTACCGAAAAGAAAAACATCCCACAGAAAGTTGATTTCACGATATCACATTTGCAGAAAAAAAATCTCATAAACTCTTTTTTTGGCTTACGAGAATAGAATAACCAAGCAATACCATTATCACATAAAGTGAAAAAGTATTGGTTTTAATTCAAGCTTCAATCCCCGAAAGCTATTTATTACTATAAAAATGGCAGGTCTTCTGACTTGCTCCCTACACCCAGCCTTCCCTTTCAAAAAATGAAAAGTGACATATTAAAGGGTTTCAGTTAATGAGCTTACAGCTGCGGGACAGTTTTGGAGTTACACCAAATTCCCTTTTAATGTCAATATTTATTCAATATGACAACCATTTTCTGTTTTAAAATTGTGTCGCAAAACTAGTGTTTTCTTTCTTAAGAAAGTACTACTTCTTTATATTTAAAACCTTTCCTACATCTTTAATCTATGATTTATTTTAAGCTATTGAGCATTTAACAGCCATAAATCGAGCAAGTCAAAAATTGCATCAATTTTGTTAAAAAAGTATTGACCAAATAAAAAAATATCCTATATATTCGTAAAATGTTATTTAATTATTTGATTAACTAATAAAAACACAAAATATTTTATGAGTAAAAATTCTACAAAAGGCATTTGGAAAGTAATTTCGGCCTCGTCAATGGGAACAATGATTGAATGGTACGATTTCTATATTTTTGGAAGTTTAGCAGTTGTAATTTCCACTAAGTTTTTTCCAAGTGACAATCCTACAGCAGCCTTTTTATCTACGCTGGCGACTTTTGCTGCAGGATTTGTAGTTCGTCCTTTTGGGGCATTATTTTTTGGAAGACTTGGCGATATTATTGGTCGGAAATATACTTTTATGGCTACTTTATTATTAATGGGAGGTTCTACTTTTTTAATTGGCTGTATTCCCAGTTATGAAACTATTGGTTTTCTTGCTCCTTTATTGGTTCTTGTTCTTCGTTTATTGCAAGGACTTGCGCTTGGCGGTGAATATGGAGGCGCAGCCACTTATGTTGCAGAACACGCTCCGGTCGGTCAAAAAGGATATTGGACTTCCTGGATTCAAACCACCGCTACAGTTGGTTTATTTATCTCTTTAATGGTAATTCTTGCTACTAAAAACGTTCTTTCTGCTGAAGATTTTGATTCCTGGGGATGGCGCGTTCCGTTTTGGGTTTCTATCGTAATGGTTGGTGTTTCGTATTTGATTCGGAAAAACATGGACGAATCTCCTGTTTTCGCTAAAGCGAAAAAAGAAGGAACAACGAGTACAAATCCATTAAAAGAAAGTTTTGGAAATCGATACAATCTGAAATTTGTGTTACTCGCATTATTTGGCGCCACAATGGGACAAGGCGTTGTTTGGTACACGGGACAATTTTATGCCATGAGTTTTATGAAAACCGTAATGAATATCGATTCCTCTCAAGTTGATGGATTATTAGGAATTGCGCTTTTAATTGGAACGCCGTTTTTTATTGTTTTTGGATGGCTGAGCGATAAAGTTGGACGAAAATACATTATGATGGGCGGAATGCTTCTTGCTATTTTATTTTACAGACCGATCTATAAAATGATGTACAACACAACTGATGTAAGCTACAAAACCGAAATTATAGAACAAACCTCTCAAAAAGTCGAAACAGCAAAAAATAATGACATAATTACCACTATTTCAAAAACCTATACTGATGGAACTTCGTATATCGAAAAGAAAACAGATTTTGCTGATAAGAAAAAATCTCAAAGCACTATCACTATAAAAATCAATTCTGGCGATGAATGGACGTTAATTTTTTTAGTTTTCATTCAGGTTTTATTTGTTACGATGGTTTATGGTCCAATTGCCGCATTTTTAGTTGAAATGTTTCCAACTAAAATCAGATACACTTCTATGTCACTTCCTTATCATGTAGGAAATGGAATTTTTGGAGGTTTACTGCCGGCAATTTCAACCTATTTTGTAACTCATTCAAAAGCAGCCGGAAAAAGCGATTTTTATCTTGACGGACTTTGGTATCCTATTATTATTGCTTCGGTCTGCTTTGTAATTGGAATGGTTTATATAGACAACAAAAATAAAATTAATCATCTTTAACATTTTAGAACATGAATACAATCAAACAGGCTTTAGGCGTTTTATGGGTTATTTTAGCAGTTGCCGCTGCTTACTTTTGCGTGTTTGAATTTGGCTTACCTAAATTATTATCAGATCAACAAGATGATTTAGTATTTGGTATCATTATTCTTTTTATTCTTACTCCGTTAATTGTTTTAGGATTAGGAACATTTGGTTATTTTGCTGTAATTGGCGAGTACAATCACAAAAAGAGATAAATTAAAATACACCTTAACTCAAAAGGGTTGCCTGTTTCCAGACAACCCTTTTTCATTACTAAACAAAACCAATTTTATACTTTTCAGACTATAAAACTATATTCTAAAAATTACTTTTTAATAAACTTCGCTACTCGAACATTACCGTTCTCGTCAAAAGCTTTTACAATATATATTCCCGTTTTTAAATCGCTTACACCAAACTGAGAATCTAAATTCCCGTTTGTTTTAAAACTTTTTACTAATTGACCTGAGATTGCATAAACCTGAACTTTGGTTGTTACAATATCTAAAGTGAAATAATTTGCAACCGGATTTGGATACAAACTAACTACGTTTCCTTTTTCGAAATTTTCGATCGCTAAATTCGCCTGTTTGTTACCATAAATTCTGTATTCACCAGCTGGTAAACTTATCGTTGCGTTTACATCTGTAACCGTAATCGTTGTATTATCCATTAAGTTAACCCAAGTTCCTGCATATGGAAAACCTGTTGCAACATTTTTTGCCGTTAGATCAAAATTAGCCAGAATCACAACGTCTTTTAATTGCGCCGAAGTCAGATTATCATTCTTAATTTTTATATTAATACTTAATGAATTTGGACTCGAAATAGTTGGAGTTCCTAAAAATACAGGTTCTGTAATTTTAAGATTAATCATTTTAGCCCAATCATTATAAATCTTGCTTCTATTAGCATTTCCTAACCAATTATTAACCCATTGAGGTTGTGGTTTTGTATCTAATTTACAATCTCCGGCAGCAGCATCTGTATCTGTATTTACAGTGTTATTGTTACAAGTAAAAATAGAACTGTCCCAACCTAGTTCTCCAAAATGCCAAATCATTTTTGGACCGGGAACTAATAATGAAACCGCACCAATTGCAGACATTCTTGACAAAGCGGTATTTAAAGTTTTCACATTATAACTTCCGCTTGAAGCTCCATATTGAACATTTTTGTACATCAAACGTTCTTCATCATGACTTTCTGCATAACCCATTAATCTGTTTGCGGTAAAACCACGGCTAGCACTTGCCATTCTTGAAATATCGCTATCAGTTGCGTATCCCATTGACAATTGATTGTATTGATTTGTCATTTTCCCCCACATCATTACTCCTTTACCAGGCGTTTCTGTAACTCTGTAATTTGCCCATTCTTTCTCTTCTGCATCAGTTCCTAAGTGTTCAAAAATAGTATAATGTGTAGGATCAAGGCTCCAGGAATAATCAGCATATTTCTTTAATATATCAACTCTGTCTTGTTGATATGCATTTGTACAAGCTTGATCTGATGCTGTACAAGCTTGTGTAAATCCTTTTGTTAAATCCCAACGGAAACCATCAATTTTATACTCTTCAATCCATTGTTTGATCACGCGATCTACATAATTTTGTGTTTTTAGCGATTGGTGATTAAAATCTTCTCCAACGCTAAAAGTATGTTTTGCAACAGTATTAAAATAAGGATTCTCAGCTGTTGGCGAACCAAAACCATCTCCATCAGGATCATTCATCCACATTCTAACCATAGGATTACGTCCAAAGGCGTGATTTAAAGCAACGTCAAGAATTACAGCAATTCCATTTTCATGGCATAAATCGATAAACTCCTTTAACTTATCTGAAGTTCCGTAAAATTTATCCAAAGCCATATGAAACGAAGTATTATAACCCCAGCTTTCATTGCCTTCAAACTCCATTACAGGCATTAATTCGATTGCATTTATTTTAAGATTTTTAAAATAATCGATTCTGTCAATCAAACTTTGATAATTTTTATTGGCATCAAAATCACGAACCAAAACTTCATAAACTACTAATTTTTCTTTAGCCGGTTTTGTAAAATTTGTCACTTTCCAATTGTATGGCGTTTGTCCTGTTTTCAAAACCGTAACTTCAAAATTTTGTCCTGCCGGATAAGTCGGTATATTTGGATATGAAGCTGAAGGAATCCCAGGATCGTCAAAAGGCGATAAAACCAATGTTGAATATGGATCTGCAGTTTTTACCAATGAAGGTGAATTTGCAATTGGAGTAGATTCAACTACCCAATATTGATACGTATTATTTACACCCGAAACTAGACCCGTTAATTCTAACCAGAATTTCCCCGAAGTTGGATCTTTTTTCATGGCATACGCCGATGAAGGCTGCCAGTTATTAAAACTTCCTGCAACGTAAACAAAGTCTTTTAATGGCGCATCCAAAACTAAAGTTGCTTTTGTAACATCAGAAGCATTATAGTTAATTCCGTCAACTAAACCCGCAGGCATATTTTCTGAAACCGTATTTGGATTTACAACAACCGAAAACTTTTTAGAAATTGAAGTTGTTCCCTGAGTTGCAATTAACTCATAACTTTGATTAGTTGTAATATTAGTCGCATTATAAGAATAACTTGCTGTACTCGCGTTTGTATTGATTACAGTTCCGTTAGCTTTCAAGGAATAACTTGCAACTCCGTTTGTGTTTGTTGCTGCAATATTAAAACTTGCTCCCGAAGCTATAATTGTAGTACTATTTTCAACCGGAGCCGTTAATGTTACCTGAAATGATCCTACTTCAACCAGAATATCTTGTGATTTTTTATCGCCGGTTCCATTTTTTGCTTTAACTAAAAATCCAATTTTACCAATTCCTGTTATATTATAATAAGTTGTTGGTGTAATTGTTTTAGTATAAGTATCCGAAGCAGAATTGTATGTAAATTTACTTCCATCGCTGGATGCATCCCAACCACCATTATCCGGAGTCCCTTTTTGGGTAGTATCATTGGTATCAAAAGCCCAAGCCCACATATAAAGGGAATGATCCGTAACTCCCCAGGAACTTTCATTAACACTGCTTCCATTAATTGTAATGGTAATCGCAGTAGTCTCTTCAAAAGTTGATGGACTTACACTGTAAGTAACCGTTTGTTGCTGTGCAAATGTAATTGCTGATAACAAAAGGAAAAATAAAAGTAAAGTTTTTTTCATAATTTAAGTAATGTGTATTAAAGCAAAAAATGACATAATTAATAAAGGTATTCGATAAATCGTAAATCTACTATAGCGTTTTCGAATTGACATTCCGCAAACGTTGTAGTGTTCAAAACTTTATTCTAAAAATGGGATAATTACTTAAAAAAGGATATTTTTCAGACAAAAAGCAATTCCTAAATTCACTCTTTTATATCTATTTATTTAGTAAATAGATATTTATCTTTGAACTAATTTCCTGAATTGATAAAAAACACGCTCAATCAAGCGCATTTCCTCAGTGATGATATCTGCAGAACCGGTTAATTCTTTATCAAATTTTATCTCTTTGTCATAAGTCGTTTTTAATCCTTTTGGTATGGCGACTTCAATAAAATAATTTCCGTCTTTGTCTGTAATTGTTGACATCGATTGAACACGTCCTTCCAGCATTCCGTATTCCTGATATGGAAAATTATCTAATTTGATTAATACTTTTTGATTGGTTTGAATTTTACCCGAATTCTGCAAAGGAACTTTTAAATTGCCCAGATATTCTCCTTGATTTTCCGGTAATATTGTTGCAAATAAATCTCCGGTTTTTATAAGTTGATTTTCTTTCCATGAATTCTGAAATCTAAAAGTTCCGTCATAATTTGCCACAAATAGATAGTTTTGTTTCCAAACATGGATGCTTTTTTTCAATTCGTCTAATGCCTGGAACAAAGAACTTAAAGTTGTAACATCTGCTTTTTCTTGCGAAATCTGGCTTGCCACAACTTGTTTTCTGGCTTGATTTATAGCTTCTTTTTGTTGAGAAATTGTCGAGTTAGTCTGATCATAACTTTGTTTAGCCTGCAAATTATTTCCTTTTTGAAGGTCTAAATCATACTTCGAAATCACGCCTTTTTCATATAATTGAAGCGATCTTTTGTATTGAATATCACTTAAATTCAGCTTTATTTTTTCCAGTTTTTGCTGTTCATACAAAGCCGCTAATCTATTTGCGTTTTCAGTTTGTGAACTTTTGCCCACATTTATTTCTTCAGAATATGGATGAAGTTTCTGATTGAGTTCATTCTCAATATAGGCTTTATGAAACTGACTGAAAGAAGATTGAATATCTCCCAATTCCAAATTATTCATTTCCTTAAAGGAAAAATAAAACGTTTGATAATCAGAAGGAATTGATGCTACAATTTTATCCAGTTTCAAAACATCTTCAAAATTTGCTGTACTTTCTAAAATCGCAACTACGGTTCCTTTTTTAACTTTTGAAGAGTTAGGAATACACAACTTAACAATTCTTGAATTAACTTTAGATTCCAATCTTTCCGGTGGATAATTGGAAGTAATTACCGCTTTTGCTGCTATTACGTCAGGATATTTTACAAACCAACAACCTATAACAAACGCTATTATTAGTGCAAAAATGATGGAAATTCCATAACGAACAATCCACGCCGGCGGATTTGACAGTACTTCCTGAACAGATTCAGATCGTAATTCTATATCGTCTAAAACATTTTTTGATGCCATTTGATCTTATTTTACAGAGTAATTAATTCCCTAATTCTAATTGATTTTTCACTAATTCGTAGTAGTTTTTCTGAGCAAGAACAAGTTCTTTATGCGTTCCTATTTCGACGATTTTTCCTTTTTCAAGAACCACAATCTGATCGGCATTTTTTACGGTCGATAATCGATGTGCGATAATAATTGCCGTTTTACCGACCAAAAACTGATTTAGATTTTCCATGATTACCTTTTCATTATTTGCGTCAAGCGAAGAAGTTGCTTCATCAAAAAACAAATAATCGGGATTTTTATAAACTGCTCTGGCAATCAAAAGTCGCTGCTTTTGTCCTCCGGAAATTCCTGTACCTTCATTTCCAATTTGTGTATTATAAGATAATGGCAAACTTTCGATAAAGCCCTTAATGTTAGCAGTTTCGATCGCGTGCAGAAGTCTTTTTTTATCTACATAATCATCGCCTACTGCAATATTATTGGCAATTGTATCATTAAAAATAAATCCGTCTTGCATTACAACTCCGCATTTTCCTCTCCAGGCGCTTGGCGAAATAGTATTGAATTTCATATTCTCAAGAAGAATCTCGCCCATATTAGGTTCATAAAATTTCATCAGAAGTTTTAGCAAAGTTGTTTTACCGCTTCCACTGGTTCCTACAATAGCCGTGGTCTTTTGCTTGGGTATAAATAAGTTTAAATCTTCCAGAACATAATTAGGATTTCCAGTATATCTAAAAGATAAATTCTTAATACAGATATCTGAATGCCCTAAATCATGGATCTTAGGATTCAATAGATCTTCTTCATCTTCTTTATCATGAATTTCACCCAGACGCTCTAAACTTATCTTGGCATCCTGAAGCGAGCGTACAAAACTTACCATTTGCATTAATGGGTTATTTAGCTGCCCTATAATATATTGAACAGACATCATCATTCCTAATGTCAATTCTCCTTTAACAACTAAGGTTGCCGAAAAAAAAGTAATCAGTAAATCTTTAAGATGATTAATAAAATTTGATCCTACAGATTGCCATTGTTCCAGCGTAAGAGATTGCATGTTGACTTTAAAAAGACGTATTTGGACAAATTCCCATCCCCAACGTTTTTGTTTTTCGGCATTGTGCATTTTAATTTCCTGCATTCCGTTTATAAGTTCCATGACTTTTGACTGTTCATTTGAAACTTGTGAAAAACGCTTATAATCCAGTTCTTTTCGTTTTTTCAGAAAAAATAAAATCCAAGCGAGATAAACGATACTGCCTATTAAAAACACCAAAAACAACTGGAAATTATAAAAAACCAGCACGAAGCTAAACACCACCAGATTTAGCAGCGAAAACATTACGTTGAGTGAGCTGCCGGTTAGCAATTGTTCAATTCTGCGGTTATCTCCTATTCGCTGCATTATATCGCCAGTCATACGGCTATCAAAGTAACTAATTGGCAATTTCATGAGTTTTATAAAAAAATCAGAAACCAACGAAATATGAATTCTTGTACTCAAATGCAGCATTATCCAGGAACGAAGGACTTCGATCGCCGTTTGACCGGCAAAAAGCATTAATTGAGCTAAAAGAATTAAATAGATAAAGTTTAAATCCTGAGTCTGAATACCTACATCAACGATACTTTGGGTAAGAAACGGAAACAATAACGAAAACAAACTTGCGGCCGCCAATCCAACTATTAACTGAATTACTAAACCTTTATAACGAAACAGATATTTTGTTAAATAACTAAAACTTCTTTTCGAATTTTCAGCATCCCATTCGTTTTTGTAGAACTCCGGCGTTGGTTCTAATAAAAGTGCAATACCTTCTTCTGTTTTTTCATGTGCATTTTTGCCAATCCAGAACTTAATAAACTCTTCCCTAGAATATATTATTAATCCATGACTAGGGTCAGATACATAAACTTTGTCTTGTTTCATTTTATAAACCACCACAAAATGCTGATTATTCCAATGAACAATACAAGGTAAAGGCATTTCATTTTTTAAAGTTTCAAAATTGTTTTTTATACCAAGAGTTCTAAATCCTAAGGCTTCTCCAGCATCACTTAATCCTAATAAACTACTGCCTTCACGAGTAGTTTCAGAAAGATTACGTATTTGCTGAAGTTCAATTACTTTTCCATAATATTTTGCGATAATTCGTAAACAAGTAGGGCCGCAATCCTTAGCATCCGGCTGTTTATAAAAAGGGAATGGTTTTATTTTCAAAGTACTGGGGTTTTCTCTTTTATTAAATTATCAATAAAAAAATTTAGTTCGTGGACTTCATACTCATTTGGCAGCAGTTGCCCGTTTAAAATAATTGCAGGAGTGTGAAAAACTTTATTTTCAAGACACCAATGGTATTGATGTTGTATTATTTCTATTCCTATTTCAGATTGATCATTTATCCATCGTGATTTCCACATTTCAAAATCTATTCTCTCTATGTGCCAATCATGCAATAACGCCATCATTTTGTCATAATCTCCGGATAGGTAATAACTCACCGCCTGCTTATAAATAATATTATAGGGATTGTTTACATTTTCGGCGTTTATATTAAAAACAAGTTTTATTTTTAATTGCTCCGGATTTTTATTCCATAATTTTATTAAGTTTTGATAGACTTTGTGGCAATGTATACAAGAAGCACTAAGAACAGCATTGAGCTCAATTGGGGCATTATCCTGACCTATTACAATTGCTTCCATCTCTTCTAAAGTATACTGATTTATACTTTCGTCATTATCTGCTAAGGCTCTAAAAACGGGATATTTTCTTTTGATTTGGTTGTATTTTACTTCAATACTTTTATTAATTAAACCTTGTTTTACCAATCTTTTAATTTCTAAAAAAGTAAAACTTGCCAATGTAAAAACAAACAAAAATGAAACGACTTTCTTTAAAACTGTCAAACTTAAGATTGCTGTATTAAAGCCGTAAATTGAAATTAATAAAATCTGAAGTATTAATACAATTGCAATACCTAAACACAAAACACACCATTTTTTTACGATAAAATATTGAGCAAAAACAGAGTAAAACAACACGGGAATACTAAAAAATGCTAACCAGCCATAAATAACAAAACTATCTGTAAATACTGTAAAAACGGAAAAAACTGTTAAAACAGAAAAGTAAATTAGTGATACATCACTTAGCTTTAAATTACCAAATATTTTTGCTCCTTTAGACGATAGCACTTCTTTGCAACTTGTTTTTTTTGACGCCTGACATATTCTTGAAACCGAGACATCATTAAAACCTAAATCTTCTCTAACTAAAAAAAAGCTGATAAATAATCCTGCAAAAGAGGTTAAGCCGTAACTGATTGACAAAACTGGGTTTGATAAATTTATACTATAAATCTGCAATAACGCAATGATACTAATACCAAACAGAAACAAACGGATATTTTGAGAAAAGACATTGCTTTCTATTTCATTATTTTCATTTTCCTCAATAGCTACAATCATTCCGTTCCATCCTTCAAGATATTCCGTTCTGGAAAGCTTTTGAATAAAACCATTTGCAAATTGAATTTCAAAATTCTGTCCTCTTTTTTTTGTGTAAACAATTTCATTTCCCGTATGTGTACAAAAAACCGAAAGAAACGTTTCGGGTAAATTTATCAGCTCACTTTGATCTACTCTTGCCGCAATATTTTCGATATCATAATAATTGAATACATCAACAATTGCTACTAAACTTGGATAATCAGGATGTGATTCTAATTCAAACAATATCTTCTCTTCGAATTCATAATATTTATGTTCCTGAAGATATTTTTTCAAATAAAAAAAGTCTGTCATTTTGATGGAATTAAATCTGTTTCTTCGACCATTATTTTTAAAAAAAGTACTTTCTCAACTAGAAAAAATCGGATTCGGTTCTGAATCAATTCAATAAAATCTTTTCTTCCCTGTTCGTCTACATCCTCTTCCAGATAAGCAGTCATATTAACAATGAGCTCATCATAAAGTATTGGTTTGTCTAATTCCTGTAAAATCAATTCATCAATTTCGTCTATACTTAAACGCGACATCATCTCTCCCAATTCAGGCACAATAACCGATCTTAAATTTTCATTTAATTCTTCGTTGAAAACATCTCCTATTACAACCTCCGATAATTTTAGTAATTCAAAAGCTCTGTTTTGAGTAATTAAATCATCAAATTCTTGTGGAAATTCCAATGCCATAAAATTTCTTCCTATAATATACTCACTTGAAAGTTCTTGTTTTGTTTTGAAAGCATTTTGCAATTTGAATTCATTTTTCAAATCCAGATTTTTAGAGGAATCAAAAGATAAATTGTAGTGCGAAAAATGAGAAGGGAACAATTTTCTTAAGCGTTCAAAATATTGCGGATATTCTTTGATAACATAAGTTTCCAGATTATTGCAAATACTCACACTTTTTTTATAAGTCCCTAATAAATGCAGATAGCTTTTTTGATGAGGAACTTTGTCAAAATCTCCAAATCCTATATAATTATTATCATTTGGAGTGTCCAAAAACAAGCAATTAACTTTCTCAGAAGACTCTTTTACCATGTTATAAAACAATACTTGTTCAAAAAAAATATTGAAATTAAACCCATTAATCGAATTCCAAACTGATTTATTATTATCCACAAAATCAGAAGAAATGGCTGCATATTTCTTGAAATAATCATAATTATTACCTCCTATTATCCCCATATTGTAGGCATAATTATTATGATTATTAATATAATCTTTCATTTCATTGGGAACGAAAACTAAATTAGGATAGATATCCTTCCACATTTCTTCATAATATTCGGTTGTAATTTCTAAATTCTGAGTAATAAAATCACCACTTAATAAGTCATCCGAAAACTCTTTCCAAATAAATACATCTCCGTCAACATGCAAAAAAGGTTCATTTTGAAGACTATAAGTCTTAATTTTAGGCATTGCCCAAAGACTTTTATGATAATGATTGAGTTCATCCAAAACAACATGAACTTTATGATAAGGCAATTGAAGCTTATCTATTAATATTTCATATCCTTTTTGATCTGTATATAATTCTACTTTATAAAATTTAGCTAATTGATTAGCACTCAATATCCAGCTTAGCCAATTATGAGGTTCTGAAAGCCATCCATAATTTTCTGCTAATGGATTCGTCAGATTTTGCGACCAAAATGATTGAATTATCTTCATTAAATTTATGATTTGGAGTATTTAATTAAGTTTCCGTCAAGCAATACCTCTGAGAAACTATTTTTTTCATCTTTATAATATTGTTTGGTATCTGTGTTAAAAAAATATTTAGCATGAAAAATCATTTTGACTAAATCAAATTGATTGCCGTTATCCTGATAACATACATAATTTTGTTCTTTCTCATTTTTGCCAATAAAAATATCTCTGTTCATATATGAATACTTGCCTTTTTCTATAGTTAGCATTGGTTTTATATTCAAAAATTTAGAACAGGACATATCTATTCTCAAAAGAAATTTTTTAAGATTTGGCTTTATACTGTCGGTCCATTTAGCAGAGATATTGTAATTTGAATATTTTCTTATATTGTATTTATCAATGTAAAAGCACTCCGGTATTTTTTTCCATTTTTTCATATTCGAAAAAACGTTGTTCTTGTAACTGCTAAAATGGTACAATAGAACTTCGTACTCATTTTTATAACTTAAAATCCCATTCTCCCATTTTATTTTTCCCGGCGTTCCTTCGATTATAAATAAATCAAAATGAACTCTGATATTATTTTGTTCTTTAGCTAAAACATGATGAATACTTTCTGTTTTTGTAGGCACATCCAGAATATTTATTCCTGAAATTACTTCGTCATAAGCTCCTCCACATTCATCAAAACAATAATTCTCATTTGATGTAAAAATGAGTTTATGATCTTTACTTTTTTTGAACAGATTATTTATTATCTCGTTGTTTCTAAAAAGCAAAAAATATCCGGAAGGAAAAGAATCTTTGACCGAGATCACATCATAATTATCAAGTAAATCCTCTGTCATAAATTCTCTGATTCTCCCAAAAACAAGATCGATATCGCAAACGCCCCAAAAATCATAGCTCGAAATTTCCTCCTGAAAAATAACTCCAAAGGCTGGTTTAAAATCACAAATCTTATATGCATTAGTAATTTCTACTTCCAGATTAAGCTTTTTCGAGGCAAGAGAATTAAACGTTTCTAATGAAAATTTTATGATTTTTACATTTCCGGGAAGTGTTCTGTTTTCTTCATCATTTGAGAAAACAATAAAGTCAACACTTGGATTGGATTCGCAGGATTTCAGGAAAAAATCAAAATACCATGGCAGTTTTCCCAGATAACAGTTTAGTAATACTATTTTATTCATGTGATGAGATTAAAAAACAGACTATACTATAATTTCACTTATAGCATAGTCTTTTATTTATTAGTTTTTTGAATTGTCTTTTTTTGTCAATTCAAAACACACTTTCTTTATTGAACAAAGAATAGTTTATACGCAAATTCCGTTATAAATGTCTCCTGAATATTCTGGTTTAGGAACACATCTTAAAGCCGGAGCACAATTAAAAATCCCATGATTTAGATAACAGTGACTTCCTGCTGGCGCTCCGCAACCAGAACCACCCTGGATCATTCTCATTTCATCTCTTTTTAAACCTTCACTAATATTTTTTAAACTAATCTTTTTCATTTTAATAAATTTTAAGTTTTATCTGTCTACTCATTAGCTTTTCGACTTCCGCTTTTTGGTTATTTAAAAACACTTCTTTACTTTAAAACAATAATTTAAGAACAAACTGCTGTAAATGTATCTCCGGGAAATAATGGTTTAGAAACGCATCTTAAAGGAGCAGCACAATTAAACACTGGACTCCCGGTAATACAAGGACCGCCTAAACCACATCCGCAGCCAGATCCACCTTGTATCATTCGCATTTCTTCTCTTTTCATTCCTTCATGAATATTCTTCAAACTAATTTTTTTCATTTTTTAGTGAGTTAAAGTAGCCTACTCATTAGCTTTTCGGCTTCCGCTTTTTTGTTCTCCAAAATCCTATTTTTAAGACATCAATTTCTATTTCGGTCCTAGTTGCGCAACTAGTTTCACAGCCTTTTTATCCGTATTTGCAACTACAAATTAATCAGGCTGTTAAATATTAAAATATCATATTTATCTTAAAAATATAAAAAATACGTTATCAAATTACCTTACATTTTTTTAGAGCTCAACTACAACGTTATACTGTTAATAAATAATTAAAATGATAATTAAATATGATTTTTTTTACTCATTAAAAAATTTTAAAGCAACAATTATACATTTTTATCAATTTTAAAAACTTCTTTACTATTCAAGTATAAACCAAAAATCAGAGGACAATAAATCTCATTATATAGTATAAAATGAGTCTCTAATCTCTTACCAATGCTATATGGTTTTGTATATAATTTTATGAAATTTAAAAATTCAGCGTACAAAAAAAGGGCTGTCTTTATAGACAGCCTTTTCAACAGATTTATACCATATTTTAGCAATCTAAAACAACAATCATTTCATAAAAAACTTTGCTATTTTTCTGCCAATAAAAAAGGCTATCCTAAGATAGCCTTTCAATTTATTATATATTAGAGTTAGTCTAAAGTTATAGTTTTTGCTCCGTTATCAATTTTTAAAACTCTTGGTCCTGTTGGTCCAGTATATTTAAAGTTACTATCACCATCACCGGCATTTACCAATTCTGAATCGATCGTATATCCTAAACCTGAATAGTAAGTATAGTTATGACTTGCATCCCAGTTACCATTACTTGTAAAGTTATTTCCTAAGAATTCTCTAAAAGCTTCTCCACTTTTAAGAACAACAGTTACTTGGTAAACATCAGTTTTACCAACTACTAGAGGAAATTCTGTTTCAGCATCTCCATCCCAAGACCATCCTCCAGGTGTAGCTGCTCCAACTAACCAGTGTGAAGTTGCTAATGGTGTATGATAAGGAGTAGCTTTTATAGTGTGGAAATTAGAATATTGGGCTTGTGAACCAATACCAACAGTAGCTTTGATACGAATATCAACACTATTTTCTTCTTTCTCAACAAATCCACCATTAACCAAAGCTGAATTTAGCTCTGCTACTGTCAATGCTCTATAACGCGCAGTAGTTGTAGTTACTGCAGTAGGAGCAGCAAAATTTGTTCCTGCTTTAGCGATTTCAATTGTGTAGTTTACAACAGTTTGAGTACCATCATATTTAGCATCATCCCAAACTACTGTTGTAGCAATTTCTTTTTCATTTTCTTTTGAAAGAACAATGTTAAAGCTATTTTCAGGTGTAAGTAAAACTGGTGCTGTAACTGGTTGTATTACTGGTCTGTTTTCTACGTCATCTGCATTACATGACACTGCTAAAACACCAATGAATGCGATTAAAATTTTATATATATTTTTCATTTTATTATTATTTTATAAGGTTAGTTAGTATCCTGGATTTTGTTTTAAAGTTGGATTTGCCTGAATTGCTGTCGAAGGAATTGGCATTAAGTCTCTGTAAGAATCTGTACCACTACCATTTTTAACGCCACCTTTCCATTGCCAGATTTTAGATCCTCCTGTGAATTTTCCAAAACGAATCAAATCTGTTCTTCTATGACATTCCCAGAACAATTCTCTTGCTCTTTCATCTAAAATAAAATCAAGAGTTAAATCAGTAGCTGTGATAACACCTGCACCAGCTCTTGCTCTAATTTTATTTACTAATTCAACTGATGTAGCCATATTTCCTGCTGCTGCACCTCTTAACGTTGTTTCTGCATACATTAAATACACATCTGATAATCTAAACAATGGAAAATCAGTATCAGGAATATCATTTCTTTGCGCTGCAGTACCATCCGAATTTACATTAGTAAACTTCGTAACTGCATAACCATTCGTAAACACACCAAAATCAGCAATGTCTAAAGTTTGTCCATTTGTATGAAAAGTACCTCTTTTATCTGAAACTGCATTTGCATCAGGAAATAATTGAACAAACTCAGGTCTTGTTCTAATTCCTGCCCATCCACCATTCATTCCTTGTGCAGCAAAATCCATATTTCCGCCAATAGAAGCATGAAGGATAAAACTCATACCTCCACCAGTAGCCCTAATAGCGTTACCATCTCCTATAACAGGGAAAATAACTTCATCCTGAGCACCATTTCTGTCATTATTAGCAGAAAATAAATAACGGTAAGGAACATCAGCAAATTTATAAGCAGAACCTGTAATGATGTCATTACATAAAACTGCCGCTTCATTATTTTTATCTACTCCTGTATATACTTTAGAATTTAAATAAATCTGTGCTAATAAAAATTTCGCAGCAGTTTTATCAATTCTACCATATTCATTAGCTTTTGAAGCTTTTAAACCAGCATCAATATCTTTCAATTCTGATTCAATAAAAGCGAAAACCTGAGCTCTGGTTTTTTGTTCCGGAAAATAGTATCCAACAGGATCTTTTTCTGTAGTAATTGGCACATTTCCAAACAAATCCATTAAATTATAGTATGAATAAGCTCTTAAAAAACGTACTTCAGCTCTAAAAGTAGCAATCTCAGCTTTTAAGTTTGCATCAACATTTCTTTCCGCTAGTTTTTCATCTGTAGTTTGTCTTAAAAACTCATTAGACACACTAATTTCATAAAATGCTCTAGAAAAAATTCCATATAAAAACTGATTACTAGGACTCCAAGTTTGTCCGTTTAATGCTGGCAAACCATCATCACTCCAAGCTACAATTGCTTCATCTGTAGTAAATTCCTGTGTTACAAACATCAAACGTAAGTAACTACTAAAATCACCTCCCAAACCAGCAATATCAGGAGTACCGTCACCATCATTACCTCCTACATACAAACCTGCGTATAACTTTGCCAATACTTGTTTGTATGAAGCCGGATCCTGAAAAAAGGTATCAGAAAGAAACTCATCATCATCTTTTGGCGTCACATCTAAGTCGCTCGTACACGAAGTAAGCGTCATACTTAATCCTAAAATGAATAGGAGAAAATAAGATATATATTTAAATGATATTTTCATTTTGTTTATTTTTAAAATTTAATTTTCAATGTTCTACTAGAAATTCGCATTTACTCCAAACAAGAATGTTCTCGCACGTGGATAAACATTATTGTCGATTCCGTTGAATTTCTCAGGATCTAAACCTTTATATTTTGTAATAACAAAAACATTTTGAACTCCCGCTGTAAATCTTAATGAAGCAGCTTTTAGTAATGTTTTATCAAAAGTGTATCCTACTACCAAATTATCTAATTTGATAAAAGAAGCATCTTTTACAAAATAATCAGAGTAGTTACGTTGTGTTCCATTCGAATTATTTTCAGTTGAAAATCCTGTATTAAAATAATCTGAACTGATGTTAGATAAATCAGATTGTCTTCTTAAACCTGCTTCTAAATATCCTTTGTCAGAGCTTATGTTATCATAAATATAGTTTCCTAAACTTCCTCTCCAGTTCATTGTAAAATCGAATTTTTTATAATTCAAAGTAGTATATAATCCAAAAGTATAGTCTGCTGTTGGTTTATGAAATTTGTAACGATCGGCATCTGTAATAGCACCATCTCCATTTCTGTCTGCGTATGCTCCCTGAATTGGTCTTTTGTTTGCATCATACAATTGCTCAAATACGAAAAATGAATTTGGAGCAAATCCTGCAGAATGAATCAACACTTGGTTTCCAGAACCTCCCGCAATAACATCTCCTGTAATATATCCTTGAAAACCAGGAACAGTAACTCCTAAATCAGAAATTTTCTGATCTATATAAGTTGCATTAACAGCAACGTTCCAAGTTAATTGATCCGTTTTAATAATATCAGATTGAAGATTAAACTCCACACCTTTTGTTCTTACACTACCAATATTGTTGTATCCTTTATTTCTAATATTAGCTCCGTCAGGAACAGGAATATCAGCCAAAAGATCACTTGATTTTTTATCAAAATAGTTAACAGTACCTGTAATTCTATCATTAAGGAAACCAAAATCAACTCCTACATTTGACTCAGCCAAATCTTCCCATTTAATATTTGGGTTATATCCTTCAGGTCTTGCTGCTTTGTAAACAACCCCGTTAAAAAGATATTGCGTGTTGATTGTTCCTAAAGTTACTCTTCGTAAATAATCGTACTGAGGCGGAATATCCTGTTGCCCAGTTGTTCCGTAACCAACTCTTAATTTCAAACTAGATAAAGTCGAATTACCTTTTAAGAAATCTTCCTGAGCAAGATTCCATGCAAAAGCTGCTCCTCCAAAATTACCCCATCTGTTATCTTCAGAAAAACGTGAAGTTCCGTCTCTTCTGTAGTTTAGAGTTAATAAATATCTACTGTCATAATTTAAAGTCAAACGACCAAAATAAGATTGTAAATTAACATCCGGATCAGTGGTAACATCTTCTTTAGGATTTGGTTCTCTGGTTTGTCCTGAATCATATCCAACTCTTTGAAACAACTGATAGTTATATCCTGCTGTTGCATCAATTTTAAACTTTCCTAAATCTTTAGTATAGTTAAAATAAGTATTTAAGTTTTTATTCTGACGACTGTCTGTATAATGTATATCTCCTCCTAAATTTACCCAATTACCTGAAGTAAATACGTTTGGCTGATATCCTAAAGCGCTTTCATTACTTACTCTTGTATAACCATCACTATTAAATTTATCAATACCACCTTCAACAACGATTCTTAAATCTTCGAAGAAATGAAATTTATAATCTAATCTGATGTTACCCCATTTTCTGGTAGATGTAGCTCTACGATCGTCTTGATTTAATCTTGCAACCGGGTTTCTTGCCGGTAATAATGGTAAATTTCCACTTGGCTCCAACCACTCAAAATATCCTCCATAACGAGAACCTGCCTGATAAACAGATTGCGTTGGATCAAATCCGATAGCACTACCAATTACAGCACCTTCATCCTGAAATTGATTTTTTCCAAAAGCTAAATTTCCACTAATATCAATTTTCAAGTGATTGTCAAACAATACAGGGTTTAACGATATCGATGTCGTAGTTCTTTCGAAAGAAGTGTTTCTTAAGATTCCTGGATTATCAACATTTCCAACAGATAAACGCACTGGTAATTTGTTAAACAAAGCACCACTTACAGAGATATTGTTGTTAGTAGTCAAAGCAGTGTGAAAAATTTCATCCTGCCAATTTGTGTTTGCTGTACCCAATAAAGCTTTTTGAGCAGAAGAACCTTTTTCGTTCACTACAGCACGATATTGATCAGCACTTAAAACATCTACTGTATTAGCCACAGTATTTACACCAACCTGAGAGTTAAAGTTAACTTTCACGCCACCTTTAGTTCCTTTTTTAGTCGTAATAACAATTACACCATTTGCTGCTCTTGAACCATAAATTGCAGCTGCAGAAGCATCTTTCAAAACAGTAAAAGATTCGATATCATTTGGATCAATTGTAGACAAAATACTTGTTGAACCGTTAGGAACAGCATTACTCATAGGAAGTCCATCAATTACAATTAATGGCTCATTTGAAGCACTTAACGAAGATCCTCCACGAATTCTAATATCTGCTTTAGCTCCCGGAGCACCTCCTCCAACAACATTTACACCAGCAATACGTCCGCTGATTAAACTTTCAGGAGTTACGTTAATTCCTTTATTAAATTCTTTTGAAGAGATTTGAGAAACAGACCCTGTTGCGTCTTTTTTCTTAACAGTTCCGTAACCTACCTGTACCACAACTTCTTTAAGTTGATTGTTATCTTCCTCTAAAGAAACGTTGAGTGTTTTTTGCCCGGTATAATCAATGGTTTCTGTTTTGTATCCAATAAAAGATACCGTAATTTTGTTACCATTTTTAACATTTGAAAGTTGGTAATTACCATCAAATCCGGTTGATGCTCCACTTGGAGAACCCTGTACATTTACGTTTACTCCTGGTATTGGCTGACCTGTTGCTTTATCGACAACAGTCCCTTTTAAAGTGTTTTGAGCTAACACAGTAAACGGCAACAATAGGAATAAAAATAACAACTTTTTGTAAATTGTTTTCATACTTTTTGTTTAAATTAGTTTGAGTTTTTGATTGTTAGTTAAGTTTTTAATTTTACTTCGAATTTCAAAATTAGGAATTTATTAACACGACCAACACCCGGCAATTTTTATTGGTTTACGAAAACGTGGTAGTGTTGAAAACTTTCTATTTTTTGTAATCTTTTAAGTCAAAAATTGTCAATTCTAAAAATATAAGATACCTTTATTAACAATTAGATTTTTTTCAAATAACCATTATGAAACGCAAAATAACCCTGAAACAGATTGCCAAAGAACTTGACGTATCTATTTCAACTGTCTCAAAGTCACTACGAAACAGTCTGGAAATAGGCGAAGAGACCCGTTTAAAAGTGCAAGCTTTTGCAAAGTTTTACAACTATAAACCCAACAATATCGCCCTTAGTTTAAAAAATCGAAAAACCAAAAGTATTGGTATTATCATTCCGGAAATTGTACATTATTTTTTCTCTACAGTCATCAACGGAATCGAACAAGTTGCTAACGAAAATGGCTATAGCGTTGTGATTTGTTTATCTGATGATTCATTCGATAAAGAAGTCCTGAATATGGAAATGTTGGCCAACGGAAGTATCGATGGTTTTATCATGTCACTCTCTAAAGAAACCCAATACAAAGGCGATTTTCATCATATTACCGAAGTTATTAATCAAGGAATGCCCGTTGTAATGTTCGACCGCGTTACCAATGATATTTTATGTGATAAAGTAATTATTGATGATAAAGCTGCGGCTTATGAAGCGGTTCAAAGTTTGATTGATAATGGCCGAAAAAAGATCGCTTTAGTGACCACTGTCGATTATGTAAGCGTTGGAAAATTAAGAACCGATGGTTACGAAAAAGCACTTCTGGACAACGGATTACCATTCAATGAAGATTTAATCATAAAAATTGAAGACGTCGATACTTGCGAAATCACAATTAGTCAACTTTTGCACGACAGAGCTTTTGATGCTGTTTTTGCTGTAAATGAGCTTTTTGCCGTAACAATTATCAAAACTGCCTCAAAAATGGGATTAAAAGTTCCCGAAGATTTAGCCGTAATTGCTTTTACAGACGGAATTATCTCAAAATATTCAACGCCAAGTATTACAACCGTAAGCCAAAGCGGAGAAAAAATGGGAAATAAAGCGGCTAAAATGCTGATCGAAAGACTTGAAGCCGAACATGATGATGACGATGAAGAAAACGAAAATTACACCACCGAAGTTATCGAAACACATCTAATACAACGAGAATCTACTGACTAAAATTCTTAAAATCAATACATTCTAAAGTCATAAATAACATTTATGACTTTTTTGTTAGCATAAATAAAAAAATAATTAATACTTTTACGCCTGCTCAAAGCTTTTACTTTTACTTCGAAACCATAAGTAAGTTTTGATAAGCAAAGCGCTTATCGTCTAATTAATTATTTAATTACGATAATGGAAAAGCGTAAATTAAGTTTCTGGGAAATTTGGAACATGAGTTTTGGTTTCTTAGGAATACAGTTTGGTTTTGCACTGCAAAACGCAAATACTTCAAGAATTTTTGAAACACTCGGCGCTAAAATTGACGAAATTCCGATTTTATGGATTGCAGCTCCCGTTTCAGGATTAATAATCCAACCCGTAATTGGTTACTTTAGCGATAGAACCTGGACTCGTTTAGGCAGACGTCGCCCCTATTTTTTAATTGGAGCCATTTTATCTTCAATCGCATTATTCATTATGCCAAACTCTCCAACATTATGGATTGCAGCCGGAACTTTATGGATAATGGATGCTTCGATAAATGTTTCGATGGAACCTTTTCGTGCCTTTGTTGGCGATAATTTACCCGAAAAACAACGCACTCTAGGCTTCGCAATGCAAAGTTTCTTTATTGGAACCGGCGCCGTGGTAGGTTCTGTTTTGCCTTATTTATTTACAAATGTTTTTGGCGTAAGCAATACAGCGCCGGAAGGAATTATTCCCGATTCAGTAAAATGGTCTTTCTATATTGGCGGAATTGTTTTCTTGCTTTCCGTTTTATGGACTGTATTTAAAACCACAGAATACACACCCGAAGAACTTCATGCTTTTGAAGCTCAAAGCAAAAAAGACAAAGAAGATCTTATCCTAAATCCGGAAACAGAATCTAAAAGTAACATCAAGAGACAATTGTCTATAGGAATATTATTGACCGTTATTGGGGGATTAGTTTCCTTTTTAATTTTCGAAAATAGTCTTGCCAAAGAACTTTATATTTTGTTTGTAGGTTTAGTTTTCATGGGAGTTTTATTCATGATCGCGTCACAATTAAGAAGCTCTCAGGTCAATAATGGTTTTACAATCATTATGACCGATTTATTGAATATGCCAACTACAATGAAAAAACTGGCTTGGGTTCAGTTTTTCTCTTGGTTTGCTTTATTTTCAATGTGGATTTATACTACGCAAGCCGTTACACAACACATTTTTGGAACAACAGATACAACTTCTAAAGTATATAATGACGCCGCAGATTGGGTTTCTGTATTATTTACAGTTTATAACGGAATCGCCGCTGCAGTTGCCTTTTTACTGCCAATTATTGCAAAAAAAGTAGGCGTTAGAGCAACACATTTATTAGCATTATGTGCCGGAGGTGTTGGTTTAATTTCGATTTATTTTATTGGTGATAAACAAATGCTAATACTTCCAATGTTGGGAGTTGGTATTGCCTGGGCAAGTATTTTATCAATGCCTTATGCCATGTTATCCGGCGCTTTACCGGCAGCAAAAATGGGATATTATATGGGTGTTTTTAACTTTTTTGTCGTAATTCCGCAAATTGTAGCCGCCACAATATTAGGTTTTGTAATCAAACAATTCTTTCATAACGAACCAATATACGCCTTAATTATAGGGGGAGTATCTATGATATTTGCAGGATTACTTACCCTTAGAGTAAATAGCAGAACTAAAATTGAAATTCATGAATAATAAAAAAGCATTCATCTTCGATCTTGATGGAGTAATCGTTGATACCGCTAAATACCACTTTTTAGCTTGGCAGAAAATTGCTAAAGCACTAAATATAAATTTTACACACGAAAACAACGAATTACTAAAAGGAGTAAGTCGCGAGCGTTCGTTAGATATAATTCTTGGATTAGGAAATGTTCAGGCTTCACAAGAAGACAAGAACAAATGGTTAGTTCAAAAAAATGAAGATTACTTATCTTATTTAGTTGACATGGATGAAAGCGAGATTCTTCCTGGCGTACTTAAAACGCTACAACTATTAAAAGAAAAAAACCAAGGAATTGCGTTGGGTTCAGCGAGTAAAAATGCCCGACCAATCCTTGAGAAAACAGGAATCCTTTCGTATTTCGATGTTATTGTTGACGGAAACGATGTTACCAATGCAAAACCAGATCCGGAAGTTTTCTTAAAAGCGGCTCAATTACTTCAAATTGACCCAAAAAATTCAATTGTATTTGAAGATTCAGTTGCCGGAATCCAAGCGGCAAACATAGGAGAAATGGTAAGTGTAGGAATTGGTGAGGAAACAATTTTACATGAAGCTGATTATATTTTTAAAGATTTTAACGAAATCGACACACAGTTTATCGAGAAACTAATCGGTTAGTGAAGAATGTGGCAATTTGATAATTAGATAATTCACGCAATCTTGAATTATCTAATTAAAGAACCCAATTTTAAAAATAAAATCATCAATTAAAAAGTAAAATAGTACAACAACGAGCAATTAAGAATAGAATACAATTAGAAGCAGACAAAGACAAGTAATTATCTCATTTTCTAATTGACACATTTTCTAATTGACAATTATCTAATTAAAAAAATGAATCAAGATTATATAAAACCGGACAACTGGTCCATCATTGAAGAAGGATTTGATGCCGAACGCGTAAAATCGTCCGAAAGTCTTTTTAGTATCGGAAACGGTGCGATGGGACAACGCGCCAATTTTGAAGAAACTTATTCTGGTGAAACTTTTCAGGGAAGTTACATCGCAGGAATTTACTATCCGGATAAAACCAAAGTGGGTTGGTGGAAAAACGGATATCCAAAGTATTTTGCGAAGGTATTAAACGCTCCAAACTGGATTGGAATTGACGTCGAAATCAACGAAGAAAATTTAGATTTAAATACTTGTACCGAAGTTAAAAACTTCCGTAGAGAATTGAATATGAAAGAAGGTTGGTACAATCGTTCTTTTGAAGCTACATTAAAAAACGGAACCGAAATTGCGGTAAATGTTCGTCGTTTTCTTTCTTTGGATTTGGATGAAACGGGAATTATCAAATACGAAATTACGCCTTTAAACAAAGATGCAAAAATCGTTTACAAACCTTATATCGACGCTGGTGTAACCAATGAAGATGCAAACTGGGAAGAAAAATTCTGGGAACCATTAGAAGTAAAAAAATCAAATAGTGACGCTTTTGTAACCGCGCAAACTTTCAAAACGCATTTTAAAGTTACGACTTTCATGCACAATACTATTTTTGCAAACGGAGAAAACGTAAATATTTCTCCTTCAACAATCGATTCAACAACAGATAAAGTTCAGTTTACTTACGGAACTATTATCGCAAAAGGACAAACCTCATCAATCCAGAAAATTGGTGGTTATACTGTTTCTTTAAACCACGAAAACACTTTGGCTGCAGCCGAAAAAGCAATAAAAGCTGCCGTTAATTTAGGATACGATACTTTACTTCAAAATCAAATTGAAGCTTGGAGTAAAATCTGGGAAATGTCAGATATTACAATCGATGGTGATGTAAAAGCACAACAAGGAATTCGTTTCAACATTTTTCAATTGAACCAAACTTATTTAGGAAAAGATTCTCGTTTGAATATTGGTCCAAAGGGTTTTACGGGAGAAAAATACGGCGGATCAACTTATTGGGATACTGAAGCTTATTGTATTCCGTTTTATATGGCGACCAAAGATCAGCAAGTTGCGAGAAACTTATTGACGTATCGTTTCAATCAATTGGATAAAGCGATCGAAAATGCCAAAGACAATTTAGGTTTCAAAAATGGCGCTGCTTTATATCCAATGGTGACCATGAATGGTGAAGAATGCCACAACGAATGGGAAATCACGCACGAAGAAATCCACAGAAATGGTGCAATTGCATTTGCGATTTACAACTATTACCGTTTCACCGGAGATTACTCTTATATTCCTGAAAAAGGCTTAGAAGTTTTAATTGGAATTGCGCGTTTCTGGCATCAGAGAGCTTCATTTTCTAAAGAAAAAAATCAATACGTGATTCTTGGAGTTACAGGTCCAAATGAATACGAAAATAACATCAACAATAATTTCTATACCAATTATATTGCAAAATGGTGTATTGATTTTGCATCGGAACAAATTAATAAAGTTGGAACAGAATATCCTGAAGATCACAAACGTGTATTAGAAAAGGTAAAACTTTCGGCTAATGAAATTCAGGAATGGAAAAAAGTTGCTGATGATATGTACTTCCCAACGTCTAAGGAATTGGGTATTTATTTGCAACAAGACGGTTTCTTAGACAAAGATTTAGTTCCTGTAAAAGACTTAGACAAATCGCAAAGACCAATCAATCAAAAATGGTCTTGGGATCGTGTTTTACGTTCGCCTTATATCAAACAAGCCGATGTTTTGCAGTGTTTTTATTTCTTCGAAGATCATTTTTCGAAAGAAGAATTAAAACGCAATTTCGAATTTTACGAATCATTTACTGTTCATGAAAGTTCACTTTCGCCTTGCGTTCACTCAATTCAGGCTGCACATCTGGACAAAATGGATATGGCTTATACCTTCTATTTAAGAACTTCTCGTTTGGATCTTGACGATTATAATAAAGAAGTCGAAGAAGGTTGCCACATTACCTCAATGGCAGGAACTTGGATGAGTATTGTAGAAGGTTTTGGCGGAATGCGTGTTAAAAATGATCAGCTTCATTTTGCGCCAAAAATTCCAAAAGAATGGAAAGGTTATTCGTTTAAAATCAACTTTAGAAATCAAATTCTGAAAGTTGATGTAAATCACGACGAAACCACTTTTACAGTAGATGGCGACCAAGATTTAACAATTGTCGTGAACGGAAATCCTGTAATTGCAAGTAAATTTGTACAAATAAATTAAATTACAATACCCTAAAAACTAAAAAACATGAAAAACTTATTTTTCGCAAGTTTAATCTTGTTTGCTTTTAGCTCGATTGCAAAAGCGCAACAATTAAAATCACCCGAAGGCAAGTTCGTAATGGAATTTTCGCTTCAAAATGACGGAACTCCAACTTACAATTTAAAATACAAAAATAAAGAAGTTGTAAAAACCAGTAAATTAGGTCTTGAACTTAAAGATGACAAAAAATCTTTATTGAATGATTTTACAGTTGTAGATACAAAAACATCCACTTTTGACGAAAACTGGAAACCGGTTTGGGGAGAAGTAGACAATATTAGAAATCATTATAATGAATTGGCTGTTACTTTAAATCAAAAAGGAACTGACAGACAAATCATTATCCGTTTCCGTTTATTTGATGACGGACTTGGATTTAGATATGAATTTCCGGCTCAAAAGAATCTTACTTATTTCGTAATCAAAGAAGAAAGAACTCAGTTTGCAATGGCTGGAGATCATACTGCTTTCTGGATTCCGGGAGATTATGATACTCAGGAATACGATTATACAAAATCTAAATTATCTGAAATTAGAGGGTTATCTCAAAAAGCATACACAGCAAATGTTTCTCAAAAGAACTTTTCTCCAACAGGAGTTCAGACTTCTTTGATGTTAAAAACTGCTGACGGAATCTACATCAACTTGCACGAAGCTGCTTTGATCAACTATTCTTGTATGCACTTGAATCTTGATGACAAAAACATGATTTTCGAATCTTGGTTAACGCCAGATGCAAAAGGTGATAAAGGATATATGCAAGCACCGAGTCACTCGCCTTGGAGAACAATTATGGTAAGCGATAATGCTACAGAAATCTTGTCTTCAAAAATGACTTTGAACTTAAATGATCCATCAAAAATTGACGATACATCTTGGATTAAACCAGTAAAATATGTTGGTGTTTGGTGGGAAATGATTACAGGAAAAAGCTCTTGGTCATACACAAATGATTTCCCAACGGTACAATTGGGAGTTTCTGATTTCTCTAAAGCAAAACCAAGCGGAACACACGGAGCAAACAATGCTAACGTAAAAAAATACATTGATTTTGCTGCTGCAAATGGTTTCGATGCTGTTTTAGTTGAAGGTTGGAACGAAGGCTGGGAAGACTGGTTTGGACATTCAAAAGATTATGTTTTTGATTTCGTAACGCCTTATCCTGATTTTGATGTAAAAGGTTTACACGAATACGCAAAATCTAAAGGTGTAAAAATCATCATGCACCATGAAACTTCAGGTTCTGTTCGTAACTACGAGCGTCATATGGACAAAGCGTATCAATTCATGAAAGACAACGGATATGATGCTGTAAAAAGCGGATATGTTGGAGATATTTTACCTCGCGGTGAAAACCATTACGATCAATGGATTGTAAACCACTATCAATATGCAATTGAAAAAGCTGCTGATTATAAAATTATGGTGAATGCTCACGAAGCAGTTCGTCCAACAGGAATTTGCAGAACATATCCTAACTTAATTGGAAACGAAGCGGCAAGAGGAACAGAATACCAAGCTTTTGGAGGTTCTAAACCAAATCACGTTACCGTTTTACCATTTACACGTTTAATTGGAGGTCCAATGGATTACACGCCTGGAATCTTCGAAATGGATATCAGCAAAATGAATCCTGATAACAAATCTCATGTAAACAGTACAATAGCAAACCAATTGGCATTATACGTTACAATGTACAGCCCGTTGCAAATGGCAGCTGATACTCCGGATAACTACAACCGTTTTCCAGATGCATTTCAATTTATTAAAGATGTGGCTGTAGATTGGTCAGAAAGTAAATATATCGAGGCTGAACCGGGAGATTATATCACCGTAGCTCGTAAAGCAAAAGGAACAAACAACTGGTTCGTAGGAAACGTAAACGGAGAAACTCCTCGTACATCAAATATCGATTTCAGTTTCCTTGAAAAAGGTAAAAAATATACCGCTACAATTTATGCTGATGCAAAAGATGCGCATTACAAAACAAATCCGCAAGCTTATACTATCAAGAAAATTGCAGTAACAAACAAATCAAAATTATCGCAGTTATCTGCTCCTGGTGGAGGTTATGCAATAAGCATTATCGAAACTAAATAATTTTTTCAAAGACAAGTGATTTTCCCCAAGATTACTTGTCTTTTTTTTAAGATTGCTATATTTGGATTGCAAGGTTTCCAAAACGATAACGGAAATTTAAATTGCATTAATCAAATCAATATAAAATGAGAAACGTTATAAGTTTATTTTTAAGCCTTTTACTTCTTTCCTGCAATCAGAAAAACGAAAAAATCCTTAAACCAAGTACCGAAAATAAAAAGTCAGACTCTTTAGATAAAATTGATATCGATAAAACGCTTTTTTGTGTTTATAATTTATCAAAAACAACAACCGCAATTGTGGTGAATCTAAATGAAACTCCTAACGGAACTGAATTTGATAAAATTTTTAATCAGGTGAGTGCCAAAGATTCTTTAGATAATATTTTATACCAAGACACTACTAAAGTTCAAAACTTTGAATATTATGATACATTAGGAAGTTTCAAACTTATTAAAAGTAAAACACTAGAACGTGAGATTAAAAAGATTGTCGATAAGAGTTATTACGTTTATGGTACAAAGGGATTTTCGAAAGTAACAATAAACAACGTAGTTTGCGGACTTGATGAATGCCGAACCAATATTATTGCTTTTCCAATTGAAAATTTTGACACCGCTAAAAACGGAAAACCTATTTTTTGCTCAAAACAGCTATTAAAAATAAACTATCAGAACAACTATTTTGATATTGAGAAAAAAGTAAGGGCATTTGATGAAAAGGAAAGTAAAAATTATGATTATAAAGACGATATCAAGACGAAAGTATTTGCCAATGTTGGAGATGCGTATTTTGCCTATAACGATGATTTTATGTGGGGAAGAGATCCTGAAAACAGTAAATGTAAATTTCCCGGAAGAACAATTTATATCGTAAAAAAAGATCAGCCTATAAAAAAATTCTGGGTGAATGGTTTAGATCTATTTGGGATTCCCTGTGACTAAAACAGTCCTGACAGTTTTTTTGAGGTTAATCTCCAAAAAATTAAAGAACAATATAAATATTAGCGAAATCAAGCTTTCAAATATTTATAATAAAACATTAAAAGCTATTATGAACAACCTAAAAACAAACCACTATATCTATAAATTAATTTTAATGGTCTTGCTTTTTTCTGCTTCCGCGAAAGCGCAAATCCAGAAAGTGGAACCGCCATTTTGGTACGCCGGAATGAAAAATCCGGAATTACAGATTATGTTCTACGGAAAAAATATTGCACAATACGAAGCTTCAGTTTCGAATAATGTGGTGATTAAAAATGTAGAAAAAACCGAAAATCCTAACTACCTTTTCGTAACAATCGACACACAAAATCTTAAAGCTTCTGAATTGGTTTTCTCTTTCAAAACCAAAAACAAAGTTGCCTTTACACAAAAATATTCCCTTAAAGAAAGAAGAGCAAATTCGGCAGATAGAAAAAGTTACGATGCATCGGATATGATTTACTTAATCATGCCGGATCGTTTTGCCAACGGAAATCCAAAAAACGACAGTAATGCTTCTTTAACAGAACAAGCAAACCGTCAAGATCCAAGCGGACGTCATGGCGGCGATATCGAAGGAATCATCAAAAACCTTGATTATATTTCGTCTCTAGGCGCAACCACAATTTGGAGCACGCCTTTATGCGAAGACAACGACAAACAACATTCGTATCATACTTACGGACAATCTGATGTTTATAAAATAGATCCGCGTTACGGAACCAATGACGATTACGCTCGCCTTTCGGCAGAAATGCATAAAAAGAACCTGAAACTGGTTATGGATTATGTGACCAATCACTGGGGAATTACACACTGGATGATGAAAGACATTCCAACCAAAACATGGTTCAATCAATTCGAAAATTTCACACAAACACACCACAGACGTGAAGTTATTCCAGACACTCATGCATCCAAAATAGATCAGGAAATTTGTATTGACGGTTGGTTCGTTCCTTCAATGCCAGATTTAAATTTAAGAAATCCTCTCGTTGCAAAATATTTAACTCAAAATGCCATTTGGTGGATAGAATTCGCCAATCTTGACGGTTTTAGAGTAGACACTTATAATTATTCTGATAAAAGTGCAATGTCAAATTGGGCAAAATCGATTACAAACGAATATCCTAATTTTAATATTGTGGGGGAAATCTGGATGCACAATCAGGCAAGTTTAGCCTTTTGGCAGAAAGACAGTAAAATTGGTGCGATCGAAAATTACAATTCGAATTTACCAACTGTAATGGATTTTACTTTACAAGATCAAATCAATTCTGCTTTCAATGAAAATGAACCAAGCTGGGATAACGGATTGATTAAATTCTACAACAATTTTGCAATGGATTATTTATATCCAAACCCAAATAGTATTCTGGTTTTTGCCGAAAATCATGACACAGACCGTATGAACCATAACTTTAAATATGATTTACCAAAATACAAACTTGCCATGACTTTATTGGCTACAATACGCGGAATTCCACAAGTATATTACGGTTCAGAAATTGGAATGGGCGGCGATAAAGGTAAAGGCGATGCCGATATTCGTCAGGATTTTCCAGGCGGATGGAATGGCGATAAAAACAACGCTTTTACCGCAGCAGGAAGAAATGCTGAACAAGCCAAATTCTTTGATTTTACTTCTAAATTATTCACTTGGAGAAAATCGAATGATGCCGTTCACTTCGGGAAAATGACACATTATATTCCAGAAAACAACACTTATGTTTATTTCAGATATACAGATGCAAAAACCGTAATGGTGGTTTTTAATAACAATGCAAAAGAGCAAACTATCAAAACAAATCGCTTTAAAGAAAATATCAAAAGCTTTAAATCAGGAAAAGATATTTTGACAGGAAAAACATTCGATTTAACTTCTGAAATTACTTTGGAACCAAAATCCGCAATTGTTTTAGAATTGGAATAAAATATGAGAATGTTAGACGCACTGCTGTGCGTCTCTACATTCGATCGCGTAACCGTAGAGACGCACAGCAGTGCGTCTCCGCAAAGTTATTCCGTTGCGAATTCATGAATTATTTTTTGACAATCTTTGAGAATAAAATTCGTGAATTCGAGGCTATTTTTTTAACATAATGTATAGTGTAGTCCCTAAGGGACAATTACCTGTTTGATGATTATATTTCTACCAATATTTAACTCCTAAAGGAGTATATCTCGTAGAGATTAAATGTTGGTAATAAAATAAAGACAATCTAAATGAATGTCCCATCGGGACTACACATTTTTGACAAAACGAATCTGTTATGTTTTTAACAGACAAAGTATATATCGTAGAGGCGCACAGCAGTGCGTCTACGCAAAGTTTTTCCGCCACAAATTCACGAATTTTTATCATCAAAGATTGTCAAAAAATAATTCGTGAATTCGTAGCTATTTTTTTCAACGTAATGTATACTGTAGTCCCTACGGGACAATTACTTGTTTGATGATTATATTTCTACCAATATTTAACTCCTAAAGGAGTATATCTCGTAGAGATTAAATGTTGGTAATAAAATGAAGAAAGTCTAGATGAATGTCCTATAGGGACTACACATCTTTGATAAAACGAATCTGTTATGTTTTTAACCGACAAAGTATATACCGTAGAGACGCACAGCAGTGCGTCTCCGCAAAGTTTTTCCGCCACGAATTCACGAATTTTTATGCTCAAAAATTGTCACAAAATAATTCGTGACTTCGTGGGGGAAATTTTATTTAATACAAATTATAAATCTTAGTTAAATTTGAAATAAATGAAAAAATACACTTTCCTTTTTTTATCTTTAGTATTCTTAATCACGAGTTGTTCTGGCTCTAAATCAGTTACAATGAATCACGAAAATACTTCGAAAACGCCTTTAGTCTGGGAAGGAGCAAATGTTTACTTTTTACTTACCGATCGTTTTTATAACGGAAATCCTGCTAACGATTTAAACTTCAACCGAACTAAAACTGCGGGAAAATTACGTGGTTTTGAAGGCGGAGATATCATTGGAATTACCAAAAAAATTGAATCCGGTTATTTCGAAAAACTAGGAATCAATGCGATTTGGCTTACGCCAATTGTAGAGCAAATTCATGATGGAGTTGACGAAGGAACAGGACTTAGTTATGGTTTTCATGGTTATTGGGCAAGAGACTGGACAGCTTTAGATCCAAATTTCGGAACGAAAGAAGACCTTGCAAATCTGGTAAAAAAAGCACACGAAAAAGGCATCCGAATTGTTCTCGACGGCGTAATAAATCATACCGGACCTGTAACTCCCGAAGATCCTGTTTGGCCTTCAGACTGGGTTCGTACCGGTGTTGTTTGCGACTATAAATCATTCGAAAATACTACAATGTGTACTTTAGTAGATAATCTTCCGGATGTTAGAACCGAAAGCACGCAAGAAGTGGAATTACCACCTTTTTTAATCGAAAAATGGAAAAAAGAAGGTCGTTACGAAAAAGAAATTGCTTCATTGGATGAGTTCTTCAAAAGAACAAATTATCCAAGAACGCCTAAATATTATATTATAAAATGGCTAACCGATTATATCACCGAATTTGGCGTTGATGGCTATCGCGGAGACACTGTGAAACATACCGATGAAAACGTTTGGGCAGACTTTAAAAAAGAATGTGATTATGCGTTTGAAACCTGGAAAAAAAATCATCCAAAAGACGTTTTAGATCAAAACCCGTTTTATACGATTGCCGAAGTTTACGGTTACGGAATTAGCGGCGGACAAGATTATGATTTTGGAGATCGAAAAGTAAATTACTTTCAGAATGGCTTCAATAGCATGATCAATTTTGAATTTAAATGGAATGCTGCTCAGAATAATTACGAAGGTTTATTTTCTAAATATTCGAATGCTTTAAACAATGACTTAAAAGGATATTCGGTTTTAAATTACATGTCATCACACGACGACGGACAGCCTTTTGATGCAAACAGAGTAAAAGGTATCGAAGCCGGAACTAAATTATTGCTTTCGCCTGGAATGTCTCAGGTTTATTATGGTGATGAATCAGACAGATCTTTAGTTATTGAAGGCACTCAAGGCGATGCAACATTGCGTTCGAATATGAATTGGGACGCTATTCAAAATAATTCTGAAACTCAAAAAACACTTTTGCATTGGCAGAAATTAGGGCAATTTAGACGAAATCATCCTGCTGTTGGTGCCGGAATTCATACTCAGATTAGTAGTGAACCTTATGTTTTTTCGAGAACATTTAGCAAAGAAAATTTCGAAGACAAAGTCGTTATTGGTTTAGATTTACCGAAAGGCAAAAAAGAACTTCAAGTTAATTCGATTTTCCAAAACGGAGCAAAATTAAGAGACGCTTATTCTAATCAGGAAGCTGAAGTTATAGATGGGAAAGTAATTCTAGAAAGCGATTTTGATATCGTTTTACTGGAAAAAATTTAACCGCAAAGGACGCAAGGATTTTTATCTGGTAATATCTTAATAAACGCAAAGTTCGCAAAGCTAAATCAACACAAAGCTTTGTGAACTTTGTTTTTTATAAAATCACTTACACAAAAAACTTTGCGCACTTTGCGGTAAAACTACACATAGCAAATCTATTTTTTGCGACCTTTGCGTTTAAATCCTTCAAAATATGCTAAAAATAGGACATCGTGGTGCCGCCGGATACGAACCTGAGAATACTTTAAAATCTTTTCAAAAAGCATTAGACTTAAATGCTGACGGAATTGAACTCGATGTTCATTTAAGTTCTGATGGGCATATCGTAGTTATTCATGACGAAACCATCGACAGAACTACAAACGGGAAAGGCTTTGTAAATACATTATCTTTGTCCGAATTAAAATCGGTTTTGATTGACGGCAAACTTGAAATTCCAACTTTAATTGAGGTTTTTGATTTGATAGACAAAAAATGTCTGATCAATATTGAATTGAAAGGCGCCAATACTTCCGGTAAAGTTGTGGCTTTGATTGAAGAATATATTTCGGATAAAAACTGGAATTACGATAATTTTATCATTTCGAGTTTTGAATGGAATTATCTGGAAGAAGTTCACAATCTAAATCCAAAAATTGCAATTGGAGTTTTGACAGAAGAAGATTTAGATAAAGCTTTGGCTTTCGCCGAAACAATAAAAGCAAGAGCCATAAATCCGGATTTTCAATTATTGACTTTGGAAAACACCAAGAATATACAAGAGAAAGGGTTTCAGGTTTTGTCGTGGACAGTAAATACAATTGAGGACATTCAAAAAATAAAAAGCTATAATGTAGACGGAATTATCTCTGATTTTCCGGATAGATTATAATAAAAGAATAGCCACAGATTTCACAGATTAAAAGGATTTTTTCTTCCGCCACGAATTTCACGAATTTACACGAATTAATTTATGTTTAAATTTGTGAATTCCGAGCAGAAAAATCTGTGTAAATCATTTTAATCTGTGGCAAATAAAAAAATTAGTGCCAATTCGTGTAATTCGTGGCAAAAAAAATAAGATGATTAAAAATTTCGACATAATTATTGTTGGCGGAGGCGCTGCAGGTTTTTTTACAGCGATTAATATTGCAGAGAAAAATCCGAAACTGAAAATTGCAATTTTAGAAAGAGGGAAAGAAGTTCTTTCTAAAGTTCGCGTTTCCGGTGGCGGAAGATGTAACGTAACACACGCTTGTTTTGAACCTAATGAATTGGTTAAATTTTATCCACGTGGTGAGAAAGAACTTCGCGGTCCTTTTCATCAGTTTTGTTCTGGAGATACTATTGAATGGTTCGAAAAACATGGTGTCGAATTAAAAATCGAAGACGACGGAAGAATGTTTCCGGTTTCGAATTCCTCTCAAACTATTATAGATTGTTTCCTTGAAGCAACCGGAAAATTAGGCATTAAAGTCTTAACCGGACAAAGTGTACAATCGATTTTTAAAGCTGAAAATCATTGGAAAATCGATACTCAGGATGAAAACTATGCTACAGAAAAATTAGTTTTGGCAACAGGAAGTAATCCTAAAATTTGGGAAATGCTGCAAACGCAAGGACATGCAATCGTGAGTCCGGTTCCTTCCCTATTTACTTTCAACATAAAAGATCCCAGAATAAAAGAATTACCCGGCGTTGCGGCACAAGTTACCGTAAACGTAAAAGATACAAAACTCGAATCGACCGGACCTTTATTAATCACACATTGGGGAATGAGCGGTCCTGCAATTTTGAAACTTTCGGCTTGGGGCGCAAGAACTTTATTCGATAAAAATTATCAGTTTACCATTTTTGTGAATTGGTTAAATGATGTTGATACAGAAGATGCTGAGAAAATCCTGAAAGACCTAAAACAAGAACATGCTAAAAAAGCAGTTTCGAAAAAATCTCCTTTTGATTTCCCAAATCGTTTATGGGAAAGTCTGGTTTTAGCTTCAGAAATTGAAGCAGAAACGAAATGGGCAGATTTATCTAAAAACCAATTACAAAATCTAGCTTCTCAATTGACAAAAGCAAAGTTTCAGGTAAACGGAAAAAGCACTTTCAAAGAAGAATTTGTAACTGCAGGTGGAATTGATTTAAAGGAAATCAACTTTAAAACCATGGAAAGCAAACTGCATCAAAATCTTTATTTTGCTGGAGAAATTGTAAATATAGATGCTATTACGGGAGGTTTTAACTTTCAGAATGCATGGACTAGCGGCTTTATTTTGGCACAAAACATTTAATAAAATGAAATTTAAAGGAATCATTTTTGATCTCGACGGCACATTAGTAAATTCATTAGAGGATATTTCAGATGCAATGAATATCGTACTTCAAAAACAAAATTACCCAACGCATACGTATGATGCTTATCAATATTTTATTGGAAGCGGTTTGCGAAATTTGGTAAGCAAAGCGTTGCCTGCATCTAATAATACAGAAGGTCAAATCGAAATCTGTTTTGAAAACATGATTACAGAATATCGCGAGATTTGTACGCTTAAAACAAAACCTTACAATGGCATTATTGAATTATTAGATCATTTGGCATCTCAAGATTTCAAATTAGCTGTTTTTTCGAATAAAGCGGATGAACTTACCAAAAAAATCGTAGCCGAAATATTCCCTGATTATTTTGATGCTGCAGTTGGTTTAAGCACCGAAGCATTAAAGAAACCAAATCCGTTTGAAGCGATCGAAATAAGCAAAAACTGGAACTTAAAAACAGATGAAATTCTTTTCGTAGGAGATTCTGATATCGATATATTAACTGCAACAAATGCTAAAATGTTTCCGGTTGGAGTTTCCTGGGGTTACAGAACAGAAGACGAACTAATCGCTACTGGCGCAAAACTGGTAATTAACAGTCCATCTGAATTACTACAACTATTATAAAGTTTTCAGTCGCTATATTTAGTATTCAGTCGCAGTTTTCAGTCTCAATCTGAATAACTGAAAACTGAGACTGAGACTGAACAATATCTATTCACAATCTAAGTAACTGAAAACTGAGACTGAAAACTAAATACTTAAACAAAAATCTATTAACAAGAATTTACATATTTGCTAAGTTTTAGTTAAGACAATTCTAATAATTTTACTTTCAACTAATTAATCCTGTATGAAAGTAAAATTACTTACCACAATTTCTTTTTTAACCTATCAGCTTTCGATTTCTCAAACAGAAAAACTCCTAAAAGGAAAAGTTCATTCTGAAACCATCTTACTCAAAGATGTGGAAGTAATTAATAAAACTGCAAAAACTAGTACTAGAACAAATGAATTGGGAGAGTTTTCAATTTTAGTAAATGTCAAAGACAGTTTGATATTTTATACTAAAGACTATTCTTTTAAAAGACTAAAAGTAACTTCTGAAATCATTGAATCTAAAAATATTTTGATTGAAATGTCTCTTAAACCAGAGGAGCTAAAAGAAGTTGTTCTTACCACAATAAAATTTGAAAAAATTAAATTAGATAAGGAAGCAATCCAAAGTATAAAAAATATCAAAATATCGAGAGATTTAAACCGATATATATCAGGTTATAATGACGGAAGAATGCCTTGGGGAGTAGATTATAATATATCATTAGACAAAAAACCACGTAAAAATAAAAAAGAACAAATCGATTTCAAGAGACTTGCACAAAATTTATGTTCCCCAGGTTTTTTTATTGACGAATTAAAATTAAATCCTAATGAAAAAGATTTGTTTCTCGAATTTTGCGAAACTGATTCAAAATCAGAAGATCTTTTAAAGTCTGGAAATACTCTCAGTATAATGGATTTTCTCTATGCAAAAAACACACAATTTCAGAAGCTGAAAAAGGAACCTAAAAACTAATAAATTGCTCCAAATGAAAGTAAAATTACTCACGACAATTTCTTTTTTCACCTATCAGCTTTCAATTTCTCAAACAGAAAAACCACTTCATGGAAAAGTTATTTCTCAAAATCTAGTTCTTAAAGATGTGGAAGTAATTAATAAAACGGCGCAAACAAGTACAAGAACAAACACTTTAGGAGAATTCACAATTTCAGTAAAAGTGCAGGACAGTTTAATTTTCTATTCCAAAGATTATTTCTTTACTAGATTAAAAATCACCACCAAAGATATTGAGAACAACAATCTCCTCGTTAACATGATTCTGAAACCTGAAGAATTGAATGAAGTTGTGATAAATCAGGTCGAATTGGATAAAGTTAAGATTAGCGCTGATGATGTTGCAGATGTATTAATCAGTAAAAAAGCCAAAGATTTATCCTGGAATACAGGAGTTAGTGATAATTCAATTAGAGAAGCGCTTCGAATTTCATTTCCTTTAAAAGGTAAGCAGAAGAAAACAATCGAAGTTGACGAACGCTTTAAAAAACTGGTTATGGCTTCTTGTTCGCCTGCCTTTTTTATCAACGATTTAAAAATAAAACCCGAAGAAAAAGAATTGTTTCTTGATTTCTGCGATGCTGATCCAAGATCTAAAAAGCTTTTAGAAAATGCAAATGTGTTGTCTACAATGGATTTTCTATACGCTAAAAACACAGAATTTCAGAAACTAAAAAGTGAACCTAAAAACTAAATAAAATCTAACCAATTTCTCAAAATGAAAGTAAAATTACTCACAACAATTTCTTTTTTAACTTATCAACTTTCGATTTCTCAAACAGAAAAATTACTTCACGGAAAGGTTATTTTTCAAAATAATCCACTAAAAAATGTTGAGGTTATTAATAAAACTAGCAAAACGAGTACAACTACAAACTCTCAAGGAGAATTTTCGATTTTAGTACATGTAAAGGACAGTTTGATTTTTTTTTCGAAAGAGTATTTCTTTAAGAGATTAAGAGTAACCAAAGAAAATATTGCGGCTGACAATCTTGAAGTAAGGTTGAGTCTAAAACCAGAAGAATTGGATGAAGTAATAATTACTGACGTAAAAATGACGCCTTTTAAAATTTCTCAAAAGGATTTAGATGCAGTAAAAATCGAAAAAGATGCTGCCTCTTTACAAAAATATACCGGCGTTAATGACGGAAGTATTGCGGGTGGTCTGGACTTTGGTCGAATGACAACTGGACTTTTTAACTTATTTAAAAAAGATAAGGACGAACCTAAAACGAAAACTCCGGAAAATGACTTCAAAAAACTTGTAGCAAAATCAGTTCCTAATGCTTTTTTCACAAGAGATTTGAAATTAAAACCAGAGGAAAAAGAATTGTTTCTTGATTTCTGTGATGCTGATCCAAAATCATTAAATCTTTTAAATCACAGTAATATTCTTTCTACAATGGAATTTCTAACACTTAAAAACGAAGAATTCCAAAAGCTGAAAACTGACGAAAAATAAAGTTTTCAGTCACAGTTTTCAGTCACAGTATAAAAACTGCGACTGACACTGAGAACTGCGACTGGTAACTAACAAATTACTCTACTCTTATTATAATCCATTTAATATCCGGGATTCTGTTTTAAATTCAAATTAAACAATGCATCTGAAGGAAGACAATACAATAAATATTTCTCTGGAGAAGTATTCTTTTTCAATTCTCTTGGTCCAAGAAATTTTCCAAAACGAATCATATCGTTTCTTCTCCAGCCTTCCCACCATAATTCTCTTCCTCTTTCTGCTAACAAGTTTTCTAAAGTTGCCGTTGGCGCAAGAACTCCTGTTCGAACAGCAATTTTGTCCATAATATCCTGAGCTGAACCATTGCCTGACGCAGCGCCACCTCTTAGAATTGCTTCGGCTTCCATTAATAACGCATCTGCATAACGCATTAAAATAAAGTCGTTTTCAGGATTGTCTAGATTATTAACATCAGGTTGGTATTTTTGAGTTCTAATTCCGGCTGTTTCAATCGTTGGTCCTGAAAGAATCAGCGTTACTTCTTTGGTAAAGAACAATGGATTTCCGTTTCTATCCTTTAACGGAATTGTTCCTCCTGGCGTAACTTCACCAGTAACCTCATCTGTTGTTTCAGGTGCATACATTTGTCCGTATTGAAATCCGATTGGGTTTCCAAAATGTGCAATAATTTCAGGTGTTGAATGTTGGCGACGATCATCGGCAGCATTAAAACGGTCATAATATTCGCCTACAGTACAAAAACCGTTGTAACCATCTGGTGTTTGATTGTAATGCATTCCGTATCTCCAGTAATCTCCAAGAGCTCCGCCATCTCCCAAAACATTTTTCGAAGAGAATAAAATCTCCGGCGAATTGTTATTATCCGGCACAAAATTATCCCAATACGAATCGGCTAAACTGCTTTTTATGGCTTCAACATGTGCAATAACTTTGTTCATATTTGCGGCTTCAAAAGTATATGGTCCGGCAGGATTTGCGGCTTTGAAAACAGCAAGATTTAAGTAAATTTTAGCCAATAAAAAATGTCCTGCATCTTCATTTACAATACTTGCATCTCCAGCAACACGTGCCGGTAAATTTGGTAAAATAGCTTCTAATTCAGTACGTACAAAATCTGTAGCTTCGGTTCTTGTCCAAACTTTAGGATCACTTGTTAACGGAGTTCCCGCATCTCTATGTGGCGTTTGTCCGTATAAATCCAAAACATTATAATAATAGAATGCTCTTAAAAAACGTGCCTGAACAATCTCTGACGGATCTTTAGAATTTTGGATAATGGTATTACAATCATATACACTTGTCAATAAACTATTCCATGCATTTCTGATCTCGACATTATCCGGCGTCCAGGTAAGTGTGTGAAATTGTCTCCACGTACCATTATCATCCCAATCTCCTCCTCGTGTTGGCCCAACTAATGCATCTGTAGACATTTCGTTTAACGTATGCATTTGTTCCTGAACCTGAAAATTTCTTAAATCCTGGTAAGCTGTTCGCAATAAAGCTGCTGTATTTACAGGCTCATTTTCTCCTCCGGTTGGAACTCCGTCTAAAATTTCTTCATTTAAATCCGTACAGCTAACACTTAAAATCAGTGTACTTACGAAAAAAATACTTTTTATAATATTGATAGTTTTCATAGTTTTTAAAATTAAAATGTTACGTTAAGTCCAAAAGCGATTCCTTTTGATCTTGGGTAAGCCAAATAATCCATTCCTGCCGAAGGAACTCCGTTAACTTGTTTATTAATATCTACTTCGGGATCAAATCCGGTATAATTTGTAAACAATAACAAGTTTGAACCGTTTGCATAAACACGTACATTTTTGCATTTTATTCTTTCAACTAAAGGTCCTGTAAAAGTGTATCCAAACGTTAATTCTCCCATTCTTAAGAAATCTCCTTTTTGCAAAAATTTGGTCGAAGGCGAGTTTGGATCTCCTTGTGCTTGTTCAGAATATGCTGCTTTTTCAGTAACATTTCGACCTCCTAAAAAGGCTCCTTTAAAGAAGTATGCATTTTGTGTATTATCATAAATATAATTTCCTGCAACTCCGTAGAAAGAAACTACTGCATCAAATCCTTTGTATTTAAATGTTGATGAAAAACCATAATTTATTTTTGGCAATGGCTGTTTGTTCAGTAATTGTTTAGAAGCGTCTCCAAGTCCGGCTGGTTGTCCTGCGGCATTTGTATAAATAGAATTTCCGCTGGCGTCATATCCTTTAAAATCATATAAATAATAGGAATAAAGCGGTTTATTATTCGTGATTACTTGCGTATAAGCGCCGTCTAATCCTTGTCCGTTTAAACCTCCTGTTCCAACAGTTCCGCTAAAGTTTTTCATTTCGTTTTTAAGGAAGGAAGCATTAGCTCCAATTTCCCAAGACATATTTTCGGTTTCGATTATTTTATAATCCAAACTAACTTCAAGTCCCTGATTGATTAAGTTTCCTGGTAAATTTTTGTTACGTGGCGTATTTGGTCCCGGTTGTGTTGAGGCTTGCGGAACCGGAAAAATCAAATCGCTTGTATTTCTGTAGAAATAATCTACCGTTCCTGTTAATCTGTATTTAAACAAAGTAAAATCTGTTCCAATTCCCCATGATTCTGTAGTTTCCCATTTTAGATTATCATTTGCATTGGTATCGATATTTAAAGTTCCATTATTACCATAACTTGCTCTTCCGATTGCTGAGTTTGGAGCAAATTCCTGATTTCCTGTAATACCCCAGTTTGCTCTGATTTTTAAATTATTAAGCAATCCGTCTTTATCCTGAAACAAATTATCGGCAAAACCTATAGACGGAAATGTTCCGTATTTGTTATTCGCTCCTAATTTTGTAGATCCGTCTGTACGAACGGTTGCTGTAATCACATATTGTTTGAAAAAAGTAGCATCGGCTCTGGCATAAAAAGATTGCAGTTCAGAGGCATTTTTAAAAGAACTGCTTCTAAATTCATTCTGAAGTCCGCCTTCAATATTATCGATCAAATTGGTTTGTGCCAAGTCGTATCCTTTCCCCGAAGTTACAAAACCACTCGCCAGATAATAGTAATAAGAATATCCAACTAAAGCATTCAGGTTAAAATTATCGCTGAATTTATTGGTGTAGTTTATATTATTTTCGAATGTTTTATTGAAGTTGTTAAGTCCCTGAATAGACGCTGTTCCGTATTTTGTAACTGCAGGATCTGATCCCGGAACTGTTCCAAAAAATGCCTCGCCTTGTATTTGCATCGTTGGCAAAATCTGGCTTTTTCTTGTAGATGCTGAAGTTTCTATTCCAAATAAGAAATTATATTTAAAATGACTTCCTAAGTTAAGAACGGCATTTATACTTCCTAATAATTTACTTGTATTGGTATAATCTTTATAAGAATCTAATAATTGCACCGGATTCAGATACGTTTCGCTAACTACATTATAATGTCCGTCAGCGTTGTAAATTGGTCGCGTTGGATTCCAGTATAATGCAGATCCAATAACGTTTCCAATATAACTGGCATTGTTTGTTATCAAAGTAGTTTCATCATTTATACCTGCGTAAAGCAATTTTGTATCTACTTTAAGTACTTTATCAAAGAAATTATTGGAGTTAAAAAATGAAATGGTGTATTTGTCTAATCCTGTATTTTTTACAATTCCTTTGTTATTACTCGTAGAAAAAGATACTCTGGTGCTCGAATTTTCGCTTGACGAATTAAAAGATAAACTATTGTTTATGGCTAATCCATTTTGCAAAACGGCATCTTCCCAATTGTAATTTCTTCCACCATAATCCTGATTATTGATTGCCGGAGTTCCTGCAACCGGATCTGCGGGAATCGAAGGCACGCCCGCGGCTTTGCTTGCTGCAACAAACTGATCAGCATTCATAACATTAAAATTTCCTGCTTTTCTGCTAAATTGTGTTGAGGTACTAAAGTTGAATTCCGGAACATTTGATTTTCCTTTTTTAGTTGTAATAACGATTACACCATTTGCTCCACGCGCACCATAAATTGCTGTAGATGAAGCGTCTTTAAGAACCGAAATAGATTCGATATCAGCTTCGTTTATAAAGTTCAAAGGATTTTTTGCCGAAGATGTTCCCAATAAATCAGTTCCTTCTGCAGATACATCGCCTCCGCTTAACGGAACTCCATCTACCACAATTAAAGGACCGTTTCCGGAACGAACGGAAGAAGATCCACGAACACGAATCGTTACTGCCGAACCAGGTTCTCCGCTTGATTGCGTAATTTGTACTCCGGCTACTTTACCTCTTAACAATAAAGCTGGCGAAGTATTCGAAACTCCGTCAAAATCTTTAGCCGAAAGTACATCAACAGCTCCCGTTAAATCTTTCTTTTTTGAAGTTCCATAACCCACGACTACAACTTCGTTTAGTTCGCTGCGATCTTGCGCCATTACTACATTTATCTTGGTTTTACCGTCAACGTTTACTTCTTGATTTTTAAGACCTATGTAGCTAAAAACTAAAACGGCTCCTTTGCCCACATTTTTAATTGTAAATCTTCCGTCAAAATCAGTTTGAGCCTCATTTTTACTTCCTTTTACTATAATCGAAACGCCGGGAAGCGGGCCACTAGAATCTGAAACCAGACCTGACACATCTTGCGAATACATCAAACTGGTACATAGAATGGTTATAATAACCATTAAGCCTTTTTGTAGACTATTTTTCATCGTAATATCTTTTTGGTTAATAATTTTGGTTTTTGTTTAGTTAATTTTTATAATAGATTTAATTTTTAAAATGTTTATTAAAGATGCCAATCAAGAGTTGAAAGTCTCCAATTTGTGCTGTTAGGCACTAAATATTGGTAGAAATTAAGTTCGTAATGTGTTGGCGTGCCGTAGGTACCCAATAGTTATCGTTTTGTTGCGTACCTACGGCACGCTAAATTTATTCCTGTCTCTATTTTCTACCAATATTTAGTGCCTAAAGGCACATCTAAACTCTTGATTCACATTATAATTTTTGGTTGAAACTAAGCTGTTTCAAGGTTAAAATTGTAAACTAATGCCGCAGCACCTAATACAGCACTATTTTTAAGTTCTGATTTTTCGATTTTGAGTTTTTTGAGTTCAACAGGAAACATAAAATCCTGAAGTCCCTGCCAAACGGCATCAATAAAAAACTCGTAAGCGTTACTAATAGATCCGCCAAGAATTATGGTTTCAGGATCGTATGCGTATAAAACTATTTTTACAACCTCAGAGAGATTTTTACCGTAATCTTTAAAAATTTCTAAAGCTTCGGGATCTCCTTTTTTGGCTTTCAAATAGAGTTCTTCTCCATCTAATCCTCGGGAAATAAAAAATTCGCTCGCACAATATTGTTCTATAATTCCATCTTTATACGAGATGCTTCCTATTTCTCCGGCTCCCGTATTTACGCCTTGATATAATTTGTTTTCGATAATGATTCCGCTGCCAAGACCGGTTCCTATTGTCACTCCAACAAAATTTGCAGCGTCAATTCCTTTGCCGAAGAAATTTTCGCCAAGCGCAAAACAATTCGAATCATTATTGACATATACCGGAATTTTAAAATGATCCTCGAGTATTTTTTTTACATGAACTTCTTTCCACGATGGTATTGCAACAACATCATATACAATTCCTTCTTTCCAGTCTACAACGCTTGGCACTCCAATACCAATACCTTCGCAACCAGGTTGATAAACTTGTTCTATGGCTTTTATTAATCTGTCCAGAACTACTTTTTCAGATTCTTTGGCGGGCGTATCTAATATGCATTCGAAAATTATTTCTTTTCCTAAAATTAGGCTAGTGTGGATTTTTGTCCCTCCCATGTCAACGCCTATGATCTTTCTTTCCGACATCTTTATTACTTTATATAATTATTGATTTTCTTTTGTTTTCTTTAAATTTATTGTGGCATTATTGACTAACGGTTTAGCCCAAAAACCAATGCTTAAGATGTATCCAAGAGTGATATACAAAGTCGTCATGGCGTATTTAAGCCCAATTATATCGCCCAGTTTACCAATGATTAATGACATTACTGCTCCGCCAACAATTCCGGTACATAAGATTCCTGAGAAAGCGCCATGATTGGTTTTAAGAGAGTTTAAAGCCAATGAAAAAACGACAGACCACATTACCGAAAGGGCAAAACCGGAAAGTGGAAATGCATAAAGTGAAATTTTGGCTGAGCCAAATAATGCCAGCGTAAGACATATAATTGCTCCGGCGGCAAATAAAATAAGCACTTTACGGCTGTCCAGAAATTTCAATAAAACCAAACCCAGAAGACATCCGGCAGTCAAAAGTCCCCAGAAATAAGCGACAGCTTCCGCACCAACTGTTTGCGGCGAATAACCATGATAATCACTTAGAAATTTTGACATCCAATTGGCAATTCCTTGCTCCGTTCCTACATATGCAAAAGTTCCGAAGAAAAATAAAAGCACGGTTTTATTTCGAAGTAAATCTTTGTAAACGCTCCAGGTTCCGGCTTTTTCAGTTTCTTCTAATTCAAATTTTGGAAACTTAAAAAGCAAAATAATCAGAACCATCGCAAGTGCAGTTATGGCAAAAATCCAATATAAGGAAACCCAATTCAGATTTGCGGGAACCAGTTTTGACAAGATTTCCAAAAACTCATTTGAATTTGTTTGGTCATGTTTGATGTTGGTAACCAAATAACTATAAACCAACGGACTTAAAAAAGAAGCTAATCCAAAGAATAATTGTGCCATTACAGAATTGAACGCAAAATGTTCTTCTCCGCCCGAAACTCTCAATAACGGATTAATCGCAACTTGCAAAGCTGCCATTCCAATCCCAATTAAAAACAAAGAAACCAGCGCCATAGAATAGTATGGAAACAACCCGAATAATAGTGAACCTAATGCGGATATCAGAAATGAAAATGCCATTACTTTTTTCTCTCTGTATTTCTCAAGCAAAACTCCCGCTGAGGTTGACATTACACCATAAGCCGCAAAAAACGAGAACGGAAGAAAACCAACCATACCAAGCGATAAATGGTAACTATTGATAATATCCGGAATTAAAGGTCCCATAATGTTAGTCAAAAAAGAAATAACAAAAAAGGTCAGAAACACCAATCCCACTGTTAATTTACTCGTTTTCATTTGTTTGTTTATTGATTAAAAATTTAGATTTGGACATGAGTTTTCCTCTTGAAGAAGAAATATTTTTTTTTGTAATCTCTAATTCGTGTAATTTCTAATAGCACTAATTCGGCTATTTATGTAAATGATCCTGATGTTTTTATTCTACATTCCAGCCTTTGTATTTAAAAACAGGTTTTTCGCCTTTTAGAGCAGCAACCGGAAAAGTAACCTTGATTGTTCTGCTTTCTTTTGGCACTAATGAGATATAATTGTCGTCCCATAAAACCGGAACTATTGATTTTCCTGAAACACTTCCCACAATGTTCAACTCAATTAAAAACGCGATAGCATCTGATGGATTTTTGAGTTTTATGGTAACCTCATATTTATCGTTTTCTTTTTTAATGGTATGTTGCGCCTCAATTTTTACTTTAGGCAATTTGTCTAAATCCTTGAAATCAGCGTGTTCCATTAATGGCGTATGGATCCAATCTGATTTTTTAAAATCAAATACATCTTTTTTAGTCGACAACCAATAAAAATTGTCTGCGATAGATTTTCCTTTTTCGTCTAATAAATTCATTTTCAGAAAATATATTTTCGAATATGCTTTATCATCTGGCAAATCAAAAGCTTTAACCGAAGCATTTCCGTCGGCAGAAACCGTTTCTTCTTTTTCGAAAATTACTTTCCCATTAAAATCATAAATTTTCAATTGTGCTTTTAGATTTTTAGTTTTCTCCGGATTTAGATTGCTTACATAAACGGCGTTATCTCCATAATTGTAAGCAATATTTACAGGACGCGCGCCTAATCTTGCACCATAAAAAGCTGCATTTGGTAATAAATTATAATCCCAGAATTGCCAGATTAATTTTGGCCAAGGCGAGTTAAACATCCATTGAACGATTCCTGTAGTGTTGCTTCTGTTTATAGCAAAAGCCTCATACATGGAACGCATAGATTCTAAATTTGACGCCTGACTTTTAAAAGTAAAATCTTCAACATTATTCTGAATTCCGTATCTATTATTGAACGCACTTGTGTAACGATCAAGCGTTTGAAATTCATTTCGCCCACAATGAAAATCCCAAGTAGAGTTTATTGGCCATAATTTATCTTCGGGAATCATACTTTTTACCACTTCAAGCGAAGGAACTTGCGGGCCAGGACCTGTTTCTGTATTAAATCCAAAAGCTCCGCCATTTTCTGTATCCAAAAACCAATAATTTGGAGAAACATATTCATAAGGACCATTCATTTTCACTCCGGTTTTTCCGGAAATAGAACTATTCATTCCTTTGCAAGACATTAAAAGCGGTCTTGAAGGATCAACTTCTTCAAAAAGAACATTATATTTTGCTTCTAATTCCGGACGCGGTAATTTGTCACTTCCCATAACCCAGACAAAAATACTCGGGTGATTTCTTAGCCAATTCACGTGATCGCGCATATAATTTATAATAAGATCCATGTCTTCCGGAGTTTTAATCGACATGAAATCATCTTCCGGTTTGTCCAGATAACCTTTCCATTCCCATTGGCAACTCCATCCTACCATCATCAAAAGTCCCATTTCATCCGCCATTTCATAGATTCTCTCGCTATTTCCCCAAAAGCCTTCCATCCTAACCGTATTCATGTTAGTTTGTTTTACATATTCTAATTGCGCTTTTACTTTTTCTTCGGTATCATTCAGGAACATTCCGTCGACCCAACCGCCGCCTTTAATTAGAACTTCAACACCATTTAATTTATAACCTCTATATCCTTTTGCAGTCAAATAATCCTCGACTTCACGGATCCCGAAATTTGTAGATTTTGAAAACGAAACTTTATTATTGGTTTCAATAGACATTGTTAGATTATACAAATTAGGTTTTCCCAATTCATACGTCCACCACAAACGAGGATTCTTGATTTTTAACTGTTTAAATTCCGAAGAATTGAAAACAATCACTCTTTTTTCTAAAGGCTGAAGTTTAATTTTCTTTTCGAAAGTGATGTTTTCGATTTTTCCTTTTACAACTGTTTCTATTACTTCATTTGTATTGTTTACCGCTTCTGCAGAAATTTCTAAATCGGCATTTTTAAAACCTTTTTTATCAATTTTTGAAGTCACAAAGATGCTATTCAGACTCGTTTTATCCGAAATTTTAAGTTTCACAGGTCTCCAAAGTCCCAATTCGCGATCCGGAGCCATTGGCGCCCAATCCACAAAACCAATAGAAGGTTCGTGTGTTTTTTGATTAAAAACTTCAACAGCCAAAACATTCTTTCCCTTTTTTACCTGTTTTGAAATGTTTAAATCAAATATTCTAAATCCGCCAAACAAACTATCTGCAGAAGCTATTTGTTTACCATTTAACCAAACATTTGCACGATAATTAATTCCTTCAAATATCAATTCTGTGTTTTTTGAAGCATCTTCAATAACAAATTCATTTCTATACCACCACGGAACTCTAAATCTTGTCGTATCAACTTTACTGATATTCTCTCCCATAAAAATATCCGAATACTCATTATTAGCAATTAAAGACGCCATTACAGTCGCCGGAACGGAAGTTTTATACCATTTTGAAATATCAAAATTTGCCTGAGAAATTTTATCTCCCGTAGTATTTATTTTTGCCGATGATTCAATATTCCATCCTTCTTTTAGTTGTTGCTCAAATTTTACATTTTGAGCACTTACACTAATTAAACTGCACATAAGCCATAAAAGGAATGAAATCATTGTACCATTAGGATAATTTATATTCTTCATAATTGTTCTTTTAATCTAATCGAAAGATTAATGTATTGGTTAACAAAATTTAAGTTTTAAAAACTTCTGGTTATCTAATAAAATTCATCATTTTTTTACTACAAAACTTCAAATGGTATATTTTACCAAAAGCAGTAAAAAAAAATTAAATACTTTATAAAAAAGTTAAAAAAATTAATAATTAAAACGTTTTTATGTTTTTTTATTAAAAACCACAAAACAAAAGTAGACTTGTATTTTAATTGATAATGGTATATTTGCGATAATTAATCTTCATTTTGCGAATATTTACAATTCTAAAATTCGAAGTGTATTATGAGTTGCTTCCTGATTTTATTTTAATGTAAAGCGCTAAATTCCAATTAATATCTAATAAAATGACACCCAAAGTATTGCTGTTAGTTAACTTTTCTGAAGAATATGGACGAGGTCTTTTAAACGGAATTGCGAAGTATTCCCGACTATTTGGACCGTTTAACTTTTGCAGAATTCCAATTGTAAGCGGAAATAAAAAGGAATTAAAAAATGCCATTTCGTGGGCAAAAACCTGGGGCGCAAATGGAATAATAGCCCAAATTGAAAATGAACAAGTATTCGAGAAACTACTTTCGTTAGACATTCCAATTATTGCGCAAGATACAAACGAGCGTTTTATTGGAATTCCGAATATTACCGGACTTTATAAAGAAACGGGACAAATGGCGGCTTCTTATTTTATCGAAAAAGGATTTAAAAACTTTGGCTTTTATGGTTTTGATAATATTGTCTGGTCGCGCGAAAGATGTGAAGGCTTTTGCAAAAAAGTAGAAGAATTCAATTTCAACGTTCATATTTACCAACATCAAAAAGAAGAAACCCCGCCGTTGTGGAGTTACAAAGAATCGCAATTGGCGGATTGGCTCAAGGCTTTACCAAAACCCATCGCGATTATGACTTGCGACGACAATCAGGGACAACATGTTACCGAAGCTTGCAAAGCAATTGGCATTAATGTTCCCGAACAAGTTTCTGTACTTGGCGTCGACAACGATTTGAGTATTTGCAATCTCTCCGATCCTCCTTTATCGAGCATTTCCTTAAATACCGAAAAAGCCGGTTTTGAAACTGCACAGCTTCTTAGTAAAATGATGGCTAATAAAGATGGTATTTATAACGATATTCATGTAGAACATTTGCAAATAATCACTAGAAGATCAACTGATTTTCTGGCTGTAAATGACAAAGAAATAAGCAAAGCGCTCCATTTTATCTATTACAATTATAAGGAAAGAATATCTGTAGACGACGTTGTTAATGCAACGGCATTATCGAGAAGAGTTTTAGAAAAAAGATTTCAATTGGTTTTAAAAAGAAGTATTCTTGACGAAATAAATACGCTCCGAATCAAACAAGTAAAACAGCTTTTAATAGAAACAGAATTATCAATTACCGAGATTTCAGATCTTTGCGGATATACTGATATTAAAAATCTTTCGAGATATTTCAGTCGTCATGAAGGCGTTAATCCTTTGGAATTTAGAAAACTGAAACAGCCAAAATGATTTGAAAAACGAATAATTTAAGATACTGTTTTAGCCTTTTTTAATTTTCGAAAAAGAACAATACAATAGATCAATAAACTCAGGAAAAGAAGAGACAACAATCAAACTAATTACAACAGCATCGATTTGATAACCTTCTAATCGAAATGAACCGCCTTTTTCCATTTCAAGTTCTTCAGCTTTACTCGCATAATAGTGCATCCAACTTTCATAACAAAGTATTGTTCTTTTGTTTATCAATTCCTCTTGAAATCCATATTTCTTTGAAAGTTCATAGATTTGAGAAGCTGACAAATAATCTTTATTTATTATTGCAATATTCCCTAATTCAAAAAGTAATATTGAAATAACTTTATCTTTAGGTTTTATAAAAGTGATACGCTCGTTTAATTGATAATACAACGCTTTCTCTAAATCTTCTAACGCTTTCTTAGATAGTTTTGTTTTGGGAACTGCTTCTAAACCAAAACTCTCATTTATAAAAAACTGTCCAGTAACATTTTCAATCTTTTTAACTTTTGTCTCCAATATCTTTAAATGCAGCCATTCAGATCCTTTATGAGATTCTGGATTTAATTGAATCGATTTTTTAATCCATTCGTACGCTTTTTTATTTTCTCCCATTAACTCATACAGCGTTCCAAGATTTGAAGCAGTAGAATATCGGTTAGGTTTTATTTTTTCAATCTCTAAATATAACTTTAAAGCTTCTTGATATTTCTTTTGAAGTATTAAAAGATATCCTTTATCAGACAAATAATCTATATCATTCGTTTTTTTATATAATTTATCAAGCTCAGTTATTATTTTAGGAAAGTCTTCAGTAAAAAATTCATGACCATGCGGAACAATTCCTTCATAATCAACATAAACCTGAACTCCATTTTTCAAAACCTTAGTATCTCCATTTAAGCAAGCAAAACCCTTAAACGAAATTAAAACCAACACAATAACAAAAGCTCTGAATTTATTCATAAAGTAAAACGTATCGATTAAACATGAAACAAAAAAACATGAAACAAAAACTCTATCTATTCAACCACCAAATACTAGCGTTCAAAATTCCTGCAAAAGCAACCCAAGCCATATAAGGAATCAATAAATATCCGGCAATTTTATTGATTTTGGTGAATTTATAATACGTTTCATAAATGAAAAGCCATAAAAGTGCAATTTCTACTAATGCCAACATCGGGTTTTTTAATCCGAAGAAAATATAAGACCAAATCGCATTCAAAGTCAGCTGAATCAGGAAGAAACCTAACGCTTTTTTTACCTCTTCGTTTTGTTCTTTTATTTTATCCCAAACTAATCCTGCTGCAACTGCCATAAAAATATAAAGCAAAGTCCAAACCGGCATAAAAATCCAATTTGGCGGATTAAAACTTGGTTTTATTATTGTTGGATACCACGTTTCAACACTTGGTCTTGTTACAACACTTGCTGAATATCCTACCATTAAACAAATTACGAGAGCGATTGCGATTTTTACTGTCTTGTTCATCTTCCTACTTATTTTTTTTCAAAAATAGTTAAAAATAGAGGTTAAACCATATAAGTGATATAAGTTCATTTTAGTCTAAGCAAAACTTATATTTTCTGCTATTACTTATATGGTGAAATATTTTAAAAACTATCTTTGCCAAAATTTTATAATTCATGTTTACAGCAACTGATTTTATTCCTAAAAAATATACTTCGACCATCGAAAACGGAAATTTTGAGTGGAGCGCTCCCAGCAATATTGCATTAGTGAAATATTGGGGAAAAAAAGACAATCAAATTCCTGCAAATCCTTCGGTGAGTTTTACACTAAATAATTGCAAAACGATTACTAAATTAGGTTTTGAAAAAAGGAGCGCTTCGACTTCGCTCAGCGTGACAAATGGCTTTTCGTTCGATTTATTATTTGAAGGAAAACCGAAAGAAGATTTCAAACCAAAAATTCAGAAGTTTTTAGAACGAATTGAAGTTTATCTACCTTTTTTGAAAGAATATCATTTTACAATTGATACTCAAAATACGTTTCCACACAGTTCCGGAATTGCTTCTTCGGCTTCAGGAATGGCTGCTTTGGCAATGAATTTTATGAGTTTAGAAAAGTTGTTGAATCCCGAAATGACAGAGGAATACTTTTATCAAAAGTCATCATTTTTAGCACGTTTAGGTTCTGGAAGCGCTTGCAGAAGTGTAAAAGGAAGCGTCGTTGCTTGGGGAAATCAAGCTAATATTGAAGGAAGTTCTGATTTATACGGAGTTGAATTTCCGTATGCTATTCATGAGAATTTCAAGAATTATCAAGATACAATTTTACTAGTTGATAAAGGCGAAAAACAAGTTTCAAGTACGGTTGGACACGATTTAATGCACAATCATCCGTATGCCGAAAGACGTTTTGCTCAGGCACATGAAAATCTGGATCAGTTAATTGCTATTTTCGAAAGCGGAAATTTAGATGAATTCATTAAAGTTGTAGAAAGCGAAGCCTTGACTTTGCACGCTATGATGATGACGTCTATGCCGTATTTTATTTTGATGAAACCAAATACTTTACAGATCATAAATGCCATTTGGAAATTCAGAAATGAAACCCAAATTCCGGTTTGTTTTACGCTTGATGCCGGAGCAAATGTTCACGTTTTATATCCCGAAAACGTTAGCGACAAAGTACTTCAATTTATTCAGGACGAATTAGTTGTATTTTGTCAGAATGGTCAGTACATTTGCGACCAAATTGGAGACGGTTCAATTGCATTGTAATTTTCCGTATCTTTAATTAAAATTTTGATTATGGACATTCAATTAGAAAAACTTGAAGTAGCAAAATTGATTATGGAATGCAATAACCCCGTAATTTTAAGAAAAGTTCGAGAGATTCTGGAAAAGGGATTAAATAAATAATCTTCTACATAAAATAAAGAAAGACATAAAATAAACATGAAAGGACCATTATTTTACTCAAAAATATTACTCTTTGGAGAATACGGAATTATTCGTGACTCTAAAGGACTTTCTATTCCTTATAATTTTTACAATGGTGCATTGAAGAAAATCGAAGATCCTTCGGCAGAAGCAATAGCATCAAATGCAAGTTTAAAACGTTTTGCATCTTACCTTGAAACGTTACAAACCGAACAACCTGAATTGGTTGCTTTTGATTTGGTAACTTTAAAAAACGATGTTGAAACCGGAATGTATTTTGACTCAAGTATTCCGCAAGGTTATGGAGTTGGTAGTAGTGGCGCTCTTGTTGCGGCTATTTACGACAAATATGCTACACATAAAATAACGGTTTTAGAGAATTTAACTCGCGAAAAACTGTTACAACTTAAAAATATATTTTCTCAAATGGAGAGTTTTTTCCACGGAAAAAGTTCTGGTTTAGATCCTTTAAACAGTTATTTGAGTATTCCGATTCTAATTAATTCTAAAGATAATATTGAAGCAACCGGAATTCCGACTCAAAGTTTTGACGGAAAAGGTGCTGTCTTTTTATTAGATTCAGGAATTGTGGGCGAAACGGCTCCAATGGTAAACATTTTTATGGAAAACCTAAAAGACAAAGGTTTCCGTACGATGCTTAAAAACCAATTTGTAAAATATACTGACGCTTGTGTAGAAAACTTTTTGCATGGCGATATGAAATCTTTGTTCACTAATACTAAAAAGCTTTCAAAAGTCGTTTTAAACAATTTCAAACCAATGATTCCGGAACAATTTCACGGAATCTGGCAAAACGGAATTGACACAAACGATTATTACCTAAAACTTTGTGGTTCTGGCGGAGGTGGTTATATCTTAGGCTTTACCGAAGATTTAGAGCGCGCAAAAGCATCTTTGAAAGATTATAAATTAGAAGTAGTTTATCAATTTTAAGTTTCAATATTCCTAAAAAGATCCTTATTTGAATACATTTCCCTAAAAAAATTAACCCTAAAAAAGCTATTGAATATGAAGAGTATTTTACAGATTATTAAGGCAACTTTTTTAGGAGGAATTTTATTTTTAGCACCATTAATTCTGCTTTTAGTTCTTTTGGAAAAAGGCTTTAGCATAATTCAAAAAATTACAAATCCTATTATCAATCACTTTCCGAAAGTAAAGATTTTAGGATTAGCAATTGAAGAAGTTGTTGCCATCGTTATTATACTTTTTATTTGTTTTACGGCTGGTTTAATTGCCAGAACGGTATATGCTCAAAAATTAATACAACGATTAGAAGATGGGATTTTGAGCTTTGTTCCTGGTTATTCTTTCATGAAAAGCATGAACGAAAGCATAATGGGTTTTGAATCTAATCAGGATTTAAAAGTAATTTTGGTTCCAACAGATGCAGGTTGGCAATTTGCTTTTCTTATAGAACAAATCAACGAAAATAACTTTTCGGTTTTTGTTCCTGATGCTCCAAATCCGTGGAGCGGTTCTGTAGTTTTTGTAGAGAAAAAAGACATTAAAGAAGTCGATATGACTCAAAAACAAGCTTTGGCGTGTATCCGAAAATTAGGCTTTGGTGCTAAAGAGCTACTAAAAAATAAACTTTGATCTTAAGGTTCCTTCAACAAAAAATCTTAAATTACAACTCAATCCAAAAAATTTAAATTAAAAAATGTTAAGCAGACAGCACAAACTTTTAATGATGAAAATTGTCAGTTTGTTCTCTGTGGTAAGAGGCTATAACATTCCGATTATTGTCTTAGCACAATATTTATCGGCAATTTTTATATTGGCTCCTGAAAAAAGAGCACTTGACATTTTACTTGATTTCAATTTATTTCTGATTGTTTTTGCTTCGGCAATTACGATTGCTTCCGGATATATTATTAATAATTTTTATGACAGTCAGAAAGATTTAATTAATCGTCCTAACAAATCAATGCTGGACAGATTGGTGAGTCAGAAAACAAAATTATCCGTTTATTTTACGCTTAATTTTATCGCAGTTTTAATGGCTTTGATCGTTTCATGGCGTGCTTTTTTGTTCTTTTCAGGATATATTTTTCTGATTTGGTTTTACTCTCACAAAATAAAAAAATATCCGATTGTTGGCAATCTAACGGCAGCATTTATGGCTGTTTTGCCTTTTTTTGCTATTCTGTTATATTTCTACAATAAGATCTCGTTTGAAGAAATTGAAGATCACATGAGTCATTTTGCCGTTATTTCGGCGCATGCAGTTTTCTTGTTTTTATTATTACTAATTCGGGAAATGATTAAAGATTTAGAAAACTTAAAAGGAGATCTGGCAAATGATTACAGAACAATTCCGATACTTTATAACGAAACGGTTTCTAAACAAATTATTACGGTTCTAACGTTTTTAACGGTGATTCCGGTTTATGTTCTCATCGATATTTATGATGTGGGATATATGGATATTTACTTTTATGTCTGTTTTATTGTTCTCTTGTTTTTCTTGCTTTATTTATGGAAATCAAATTCTAAAGAACAATTTTTAATGCTTCATAATGTGCTTAAATTTCTGATTGTTTCGGGAGTTTTTTGCATCGTTTTGATTAATCCGAGTGTTTTATGGCATGGGAAGAATTTGCTTTTACAGACCTAGATTATATAAAAAGATGGCACGCAGATGACGCGGATTTAGGCGGATTTATACCGATTTTTCATTTTTAACTTCGTGGCCTTTCTCTATACTATAATTTTCTTTCAAAATGTTTAAAAGAATCCAAATGTTTGAAAATAGCCCCGATTGAAGTGGAAATCCTTTTATTTTTTCTTTAAAAAATAAAAGATTGAAGCGAAAAGCGGGAATTTATGCCTGAAAAAAAGCCAATTATGATGCTTCTATAACTTCAAAAAAATAAAGCTATTAATCTAAGAACAATGAACTTAGGATTATTTAGCAAGAATAAACTATCTTTGCACAAATTACAGAATTTATGAACAATAAGGAAGGCAATAATAAAAGAGGCGGATCTAGACCAAGTAGCTCTAGGCCAAACTCTAACAAGCCAAAACCTCCTATGGCGAAGCGCGCTCAAGGGCCGAAAAAAGTGAAACCTGCTGTTAAGGCTGCTGAAGAAGAAAAGGCAGAAAAAATCAAAAAACAGAATCAGGCTCCAAAAAGACAAAAAGCTGCAGACGAAATTCGTTTGAACAAATATATCTCTAACTCTGGTGTTTGTTCACGTCGTGATGCCGATATATACATTCAGTCTGGAAACGTAAAAGTAAATGGCGTTCCGGTAACTGAAATGGGTTATTTAGTAAAATTAAACGATGTTGTAAACTTTGATGGTGTTGTTTTGACTCCTGAAAAGAAAGAATACATCTTGTTGAACAAACCAAAAAACTTTACAACTGCCCTTGACGAAGGTCAGGAATACCGTAACGTTCTGGAATTGGTTCGTGGTTCTACAACGGCAAAAATTGCTCCGATTGGTAGAATGGACAAAAACACAACTGGTTTATTATTGTTTACTAACGATACTGATATGATTCGTAAATTTACTTTACCAAGTCAAAAATCGTCTAAAATCTATCAGGTTTCATTAGATAAAAACTTGAAGTTTGAAGATTTAGAAAAAATCAGTAAAGGTTTAGTTCTTGACGGACACCGCGTGTTTGTTGAAGAAATTAGCTATATTGAAAAAGAAGCAAAAAGCGAAGTAGGTCTTAAATTACGTTCGTCGAATGTAAAAGTAGTTCGTGCAATTTTCGAAAACTTTGACTACGATGTTTTACGTATTGACCGTGTATCATTTGCTGGTTTAACCAAAAAGAATTTACCTAGAGGTAACTGGCGCTTTTTGACAGATCAAGAAATCATCAATTTGAAGAACGTTTAAGAAACGCTTCAAATTTGAATTCAATATAAATCCTGTTTTACTTTTGTAAGATGGGATTTTTTTATTTAGAAACTGAAAAAGTTATGTCCGAATAAAGTAAAAATTGATCTTCCGATGGATTGGTTTTTATCTTCGACTGTTTCAAAACAAGAGAAACCTAAGATGATTTTGATTCCGGGATGGATGCTGTTTAAAATATCTCTTTTTTGCTCTTCAAGCAATAATTTTAAACTGTCTAGTAGTTGAATATTGTTCTTTAAGTAAGAAACGACTAATAATGCTGAGAAGTTAAGGATTTCTCTTGCCGTTTCGCTTTTGATTCCGACTTCGTTTGAAATCATTTCAGAAATTCTGCCTTTTTTATTGGTGAAAATTTCTTTTAGTATTGCGTTTCCTTCTAATCTGTAACAGTCGTCGACTGATAAAATTCTTCCAGAGGTAAAATCGACTTCCTGATAAAATGTAGAATCTTCTTTTATTAGTGAGATAATTTCTTTGTAAAAGCCCGACTCCTCCGCCCTATTATACAAACCCATTAAAATTGTTCCTATTGAAACATCAATTCCTTTGATTAAAAGTGCATCATTTTCAAAATAAAATTTGTTCAATTTTGAGACAACATTAGAAGAAATAAAACGTCTAAGTTCAATTTGTAGGTTTGGAGTCATAAATTTACTATTTAAATTAGTTCAAAATAATCGATAAAGTGAGGCTTTTTATCGTTTATCAGGATAAAAATATAAAATATTTTAACATTTCCAAAAAAGAAGTTAAAATAATAAATGCGAATTTAACAATTGTTAAACACAAAAATCTTGAATAACCAGCAAACATAACCCCTTAGTTATCAAAACAAACAAAAAAGTTTTTTTTGAAATTTTTAATTGTTTTAATAAAAATTAAAAAAGATAAGAAAAAGCTTAAATGTATGTTACACAATTAAAATAATAATGTTCGATATTTCCATGTTATGTTCAGAAAAATACCCAGAAAAATGATGCAGAAAAGAAAATTAATAAAACTAGAAGCCAAAAAACCAAGCAATGATCCCGTTGCAGCTTTTAATGCCCGACGATGATTTTTTGAATCGTAAATTAACTCTCCGACAAATGCCCCAACAAAAGGACCGATAATAACTCCAAAAGGAATTGGAGCCAGAATACCAACTATCAAACCAATATTGGTTCCCCAAATTCCGTAAGAACTTCCGCCAAACTTTTTGGTTCCTTTAGCCGGAATTACATAATCCAGAACGGTAATAATAATGGTTATTAAAAGTGTAATCCCCAAAACCCAATAATTGTTTTCTACCGCTTTTGTCAAATACAATAGTAGTAAACCTACCCAACAACTGGATAAACCAGGTAAAACTGGAAGAAAACTACCAAAAACACCAACAATCATACATATAAAACCGAGCAAGAGCAAGAGTGAATCCATATTTATTTTGTAATTTTGCACTTACAAATCTTTTAGTAAAACTAATAAATGCGTTGTTTTTTTAAACTTATATTGTTTATACTTCTGATCTTCTCAATCAGCAATACAATGCATGCACAATCTAAAAAACTTTCGATTGACGATCAATTGTTGCAAGACAGTATTTATAAAAGTAATAAGAAAAAAGTATTAAACTTCTCCATGAAAGAATTTGATACTCTTTTCTTTGAATATTTTACGCATAAAAATGATCCAAATGTCGTTTTAACAAAACCGGAGTTTTATAACTACACCGTTCAAATTGCTACTTTTTCTGACCGACTTGCTAAATTGTATCCTGAGCAAAAGGAAGTTGCAGCAAAAAATAAAGAACAGTGGCTTTCAGAAAGCTATGAAGAATATTTGCAATTCAAAGCTTCTCAAAAAAAATAATCGTATTTTTATACCAAGTAATTATTTCATCCAATTCAAATTCATAATCTTGAAGCAGTTTTTCATTCTTTTAGTTTTTTTAGCCCTCCAATCTTGTCAATATATTGATAAGCAGGTTCCGTCTGAAAAAGATTTACTTCAAAAAGAACTAAAGACAATCAACTGGAAAGAAGTTGATGAATTTCCATCTGTTGCCAATTGTGAAAAAATCGCAGACAAAAAACAACGTCAGCAATGTTTTTTTCAGGTAATGGCACAACTTATTCAAGAGAAATTAGATATTGATACGCTTTCAATAATGTATCCTGAACTTGATACAATTGAGGTAAAAGTGACTGTTTTTCCGAATGCTACAATGAAATTCGAGCCACAATTTCGTAAAGATTCTGTTGCTTATGATACCATCAAAATCGACAGTGTTTTGCGTGCTCGTTTAGTCGATTTCCCAAAAGTAAATCCTGCACTTAAACGCGGACTTCCGGTAAAAACTCAATTTATTTTGCCTGTTATTCTTAAAGCAAAAGGCAAAGAATAATTTTTTCTCTTCACCATATAAGTGATTTAAGTTCATTTAATTCAAACCGTTCATTTGTTTTTATTATTTTCATTCTGAGCGAAGTCGAAGAATTTGGAGCTATTTCCTGCTGTTCCTTCCAATCTTTTATGCCGAACCCCGGCACAAAAGGATTTTCCCTACCATCAGGGCTAGGGCTTTAGGTTTCATTAGAAGATACATTTTTTATTGCACGCAGATTTTACGGATTTAAGCAGATTTTCACAGATATTTTTTCTCATTTTATGTCATACAAAGAATAAAAATCCGCATAAATCCGTGTTTTCGCAAAGCGAATCCGCGTCATCCGCGTTCCATTTTATCGTTCCTAAAACCCCAAGATTATTGGAATTTAGAATTTAAAAATTGAGATTTATTTTCCAAATCTTCTTCCTTTCCATTCATAAGAACCAAACAAACTATACAGAGCCACAGCTGAACTAAAAAAAGGATAAAACAAACTACTTAAAAGCAAACTTTTTATTCTGGTTTTCTCTAAAAATTGATTTGTTATATAAAGCAATACAAAGTCAATTATAAACTTTGAAAAAGCAAACAAAACAAAAAATGAATAAGGCAAAATACCCAAAACAGAAAAGCAAAATGCAATCACGAAACTCAGATTTCCGAAGAAAACAATCAACCCCAGAATCTTCCCGAAATTACTTTGATACGAAGATGTTTTTGCTGCCCAACGCACTCTTTGATAAAATAAATCTTTCCAGTTTTCAGTTGGTTTTGTGATAACAATAGCTTCTTCCGATTTTAAATAATGAACTTTATCTGAGAATAAATTAGTCGCTTTTTGTAAAAGAAAAACATCGTCACCGCTGGCAATTTTATTATTTCCATCAAATCCATTAAGTTTTTCGAATAACGATTTTGTGTAGGCAAAATTGGCTCCGTTACACATAAAAGCTTTTTTAAGTCCAAAACTTCCAATTGTTGCGCCTTGCAAACTCGTTAAATCTAATTGCTGAAAATGATCTAAAAAAGAATTCTGGCATTTATAAGAAACTGCTCCAGCAAGCATTGAAACTTTGTTTTCCTGAATATAATTATCAAATATCAAAAGCCAATTTTCCGGCACCAAACAATCAGCATCTGTTGTAATTACCCAATTGGTTTTTACATGTTGCATTGCTGTTGAAATCGCATCTTTTTTAGGAGAATTCGAAGTCCGAATATTGTCTATTTGTAAAATGTGAAATGTAAAATGTGAAACTTGAAATTTCTCCTTCGAATTGTCATCAACCAAAATTACTTCAAATAAATCATTTGGATAATTTAAGTTCGAAAAACTGTTTAGAAGCTTCGGAAGATTCTCGGCTTCATTTCTGAACGGAACTATAATAGTAAAACTTGTTTGAGGTTTTAAATCTGTTTTCTGATATTTTTTTACTTTGGCAAAACCATAAATAAGTAAACCAATGCTCGATAAATAAATAACTAAAATTACACTAAGAATAATGGCAATCATAACTTTGGTTTAAAATCATTTAACATGAACAAATGTAGTCCCTACGGGACATTTTACTGGTGCTGTTTCTATTTTTTTTACCAACATTTAACTCCTGACGGAGTATATCTCGTAGAGATTATATATTGGTAACAAATTGATCCGTTCGAAATATTTTGTCCCGTAGGGACAACATTACTTAATCATTAAAAACTGATACTTAAATCTTTGGAGAACTTTTAAAATTCAGCACATAATAAGCTCCAATAATCACTGGTAAAACGACATTTAAAAACCACATCAAAGTACTTATAAAAACCACAATCCATTCGTTTACGCCCAGAATTCCGAAGAAATATATAGCAACACTTCCTTTTACTGCAAAGTCCAAAAACTGAAAAGTTGGCAAAGATGACGCCAAAAAGTAAACGACAGCAATTGTTGCAATCAAGGTAAAATAAGGCAAATGGACATCAAAAGCCAAAAACAAAAAGTAATACTGATGCGAGAAAACCAAATAACGCAAAGTTCCCAGAAGAATATTTTTACGATGAATTGGTTTTGGAATTTCATTAATCTTATGCAATAATTTTTCGATCGAATATCCTTTGATTTTTATTCTCTTTAAAGAGAATAAAACAATAAATAGTAAAACAAAGATTCCGAATAAAATAGCCACTGTTTGGGTTGTGATTATCTCATATTTGGCATTAAAATACAATAATCCAAAGAGTCCAAAAATCACCGTTAAAATCATCTGGATTCCGTTACAAATTAGGTTTAGGAAAACGACTTTTTTAGCTTCTGATTTTGCGTAATACAAAGCTTTCCCAGCGTACTCTCCTACTCCGTTTGGCGTAAATATTCCGGCTGTAAGCGCTGCCAAAACTTGTTTTGTTGCTTCTCCAAGAGAAATTTCATGAATTACTTTGGCTAAATTCTGCCATTTTAAAATCTCAAAATAGCGATTCAAAACACTCAAAAGCAATATAAAACCAATTCCCAAAATGGATTGATTTTTTCTAAACAGCGTAATGAACTTTTGCCAATCAAGTTTATCATTGTGCGCCAATTGATCATAAATAAAATAAAATGCGCCACCTACAATCAAAAGTTTGATCAGAAGAACTAGGAATTGTTTAGCTTTGTGAGGAATTGAAATCATGCCGCAAAAGTAATCAATTTGAAAGTGTGGCAATACAAATGTGCCAATTTGAAAATTAGAAAATGAGTCAGTTTTCTAAACCTTAAACTTGAAACAAAAAACCCTTGACAAAAGAACGCATCATATTAGGTATCGACCCCGGAACGACAATTATGGGTTTTGGATTGATTAAAGTCATCAATAAAAAAATGGAATTTTTGCAACTTAACGAATTGCAGCTTTCCAAATATGACAATCATTACCAAAAGCTAAAGATCATTTTTGAGCGTACGATCGAATTAATCGAAACACACAATCCTGATGAAATCGCGATTGAAGCGCCTTTCTTTGGCAAAAACGTTCAGTCGATGCTAAAGCTAGGTCGAGCACAAGGCGTTGCAATGGCAGCGGGACTTTCGAGAGATATTCCGATTACAGAATACGAACCAAAAAAGATAAAAATGGCAATTACCGGAAACGGAAACGCCAGTAAAGAACAAGTTGCCAAAATGCTGCAACAACTTTTAGGCTTGAAAGAATTACCCAAAAACCTCGATTCAACAGATGGTTTGGCGGCTGCAGTTTGTCATTTCTTTAACTCCGGAAAAATTGTTGCGGGAAAAAGTTATACTGGTTGGGATGCTTTTGTAAAACAAAACGAAGAACGAGTTAAGAAATGAGTCAATGTGCCAATTAGAAAATTAGATAATTCTGTAGACAATGAATAAATTATCTAATTGACACATTCTCAAATTATCTAATTAAAAATGAGCGGTATCTACATTCATATTCCTTTTTGCAAACAGGCTTGCAACTATTGCGACTTTCATTTTTCGACTTCGATGAAAAAGAAAGATGATATGGTTTTGGCTTTAGCCAAAGAAATTGTCATGCGAAAAAATGAGTTTAAGCTTTTCGACTCCGCTCAAAGTGACAATCAAATTGAGACTATATATTTTGGAGGAGGAACACCGTCGGTTTTGACGAATGACGAAATAAACTTTTTAATTGATACGGTTTACAGCAATTATAACGTTGTTGAAAATCCGGAAATAACGCTCGAAGCAAATCCGGATGATTTATCTGCAGAACGAATCCTTGAATTATCAAAAAGCCCTATAAACCGTTTAAGCATTGGAATTCAGTCTTTTTATGAAGAAGATTTGAAGATGATGAATCGCGCTCATAATTCGGCGGAAGCCATAAAATGTTTGCAAGAAGCGACTAAATACTTTGATAATATTTCGCTTGATTTAATTTACGGAATTCCCGGATTGACTGACGAAATGTGGAAACAAAATATCGAAACGGCGTTGTCATTTGGCATTCCACATATTTCGAGTTATGCTTTGACAGTTGAACCCAAAACAGCTTTAAGAAAACTAATTGATACCGGGAAAATTGCTGAGCCACAAGACGAAGTTGCTTCAAATCACTTTATGATTTTGGTAGAAAAGCTTCAGAAAAATGGTTTTATTCATTATGAATTATCCAATTTCGGAAAAGAAGGTTATTTCTCTAAAAACAATTCGGCGTATTGGTTGGGTAAAAAATATATCGGAATCGGACCTTCGGCACATAGTTATGATGGCGAGAAAAGAGGCTGGAATATTGCCAATAATTCGCTTTATATAAAATCAATTCAAAATGATGAACTTCCAATTGAGACTGAAATTCTAACAATTTCTGATCGTTATAATGAATATATTATGACTGGATTGAGAACCATTTGGGGTGTTTCGCTAGAAAGAATTGAAACTGAATTTGGTTTGGAATATCTTGATTATCTCAAAAAACAAAGCCAAAAATTCTTGAATGACGAATTGCTTTCGATTGAAAATAACATTCTAAAACCAACCATAAAAGGAAAATTTCTAACAGATGGAATTGCAAGTGATCTCTTTTACTTAAATTTGGAATAAAGGCTTAACCGCAAGGTTCGCTAAGGTTTACGCAAAGAACGCTATTTTGTTTTTATTGTAATCTAAAACTTACTTTTAGAACTTTTAAATACTATATTTGAGTCTTAATGTTTATAATTAAAACTCATGTCAGAAAATGATTTATCACGAATTGTGTTCCATTCAGCTTTGAAGGTTCATCAAACTTTAGGGCCTGGGCTTTTAGAAAGTGCTTACGAAGAGTGCTTATTTTACGAGTTAAGAAAATTCGGCTTATTAGTTGAAAAACAAAAGGCTTTACCTTTAATTTACGAAGAAATTAAATTAGATATTGGTTATCGATTAGATATTTTAGTAGAAAATAAATTAATTTTGGAAATAAAAGCAGTCGATTGTTTAAATGAAATACATTTTGCACAACTATTGACTTATTTAAAATTAACAAATTGCAAATTAGGTTTGTTAATAAATTTCAATGTTTCTTTAATAAAAAACGGAATTAAAAGAGTAGCAAACAATCTTTAATAAAAGCCTAGCGCCCTTTGCGTAAACCTTAGCGAACCTTGCGGTTAAATCAACATGATAGCAAAAATCAACAACTTCGAAATAGACTTATCAAAACCCATTGATATCTCAATTCCATTAACGAATACAGACGAAAATCCAATTGCTTGGTATATTGAAAAACCAGTTATTGAACCTGTGGTTTTTGGCGATTGGATCGGGAAAGTTTCTGAAGGAAAATCTTCTACCAATTTCAATAATATCTTTTTTAATCCGCACGGACACGGAACACATACGGAATGTTTAGGGCATATTACGAATGACTTTTATAGCATTAATCAAACGTTGAAACAGTTTTTCTTTTTTGCAAAACTGATTACGGTTGAACCTGAAAAGATTGGTGATGATTTGGTGATTACAAAAGAACATATTTCGACTTCGCTCAATATGACAAAAGATGAAGCTTCGCTAAATGGTGCAAAACCGGAAGCAATTATTATTCGAACACTTCCAAATCAACAAAATAAAAAGTCAAGAAAATACTCGAATACAAATCCGCCTTATTTATCTGAAGAAGCTGCGATTTTCATCCGCGAAAGCGAAATTCAGCATTTGTTAATCGATTTACCAAGTGTTGACAAAGAACATGACGAAGGAAAATTATTGGCTCACAAAGCATTTTGGAATGTAAAAGACACGGTTAATCTAAACGTTGATGCACGTTTAAACGCAACAATTACTGAAATGATTTATGTTTCTAACGAAATTCAGAATGGCGATTATATACTAAATTTACAAATCGCTTCGTTTGAAAATGACGCAAGTCCGAGTAAACCTATTTTATATAAAATTTAAAGTTTGCCACGAATTACACAAATTTTCGCGAATTATTTTATTTCTTTAAGCATATAAAAATTGGTGCAAATTTGTGTAATTCGTGGCAAAAAAACTAATACAATATGATTACTGTTTCAACTGATAAAGACAAACTTAATGTTCCTTTTATTCAAAATTTCCTAAAGGATATTTATTGGGCTGCGGGAAGAACTATCGAAGAAGTACAAACTACAATTGATGCTTCTGTTTGTTTTGGAATTTACTTAAATAACAAACAAATTGGCTTTGCACGTGTCATTACAGATTATGTAGTTTTTGGATATGTAATGGATGTTTTTATTACTGAAGAACATCGCGGAAAAGGATATTCGTCTATTTTGATTGAAACGATGATGAACGAACCGATTCTCAAAGACATTAAAATTTGGAGATTAGCAACAAGTGATGCTCATTTTTTATATGAGAAATTTGGTTTTAAACCTTTGGAACATCCGGAGAAAATGATGGAAAAGAAACTATGAAAACAATCGTAAAACTTGAAGAATTAGGATTATTTATCCTCGGAATCTATTTATTTAGCTTACTCAATTATCAATGGTGGTGGTTTTTGGTTTTGATTTTGGCACCCGATCTTTCTATGATTGGTTATGCCTTTGGCAATAAAACCGGCGCCTTTTTATATAACTTATTTCATCATAAAGGGATTGCCGTTTCTTTATATATAATTGGCTGTTTCTTAAAACTTGAAATCGTTCAGCTTATTGGGATTATATTATTTTCGCATTCGGCAATGGATCGGATTTTTGGTTATGGGCTGAAATATGAAAAAGGATTTAAATACACGCATTTAGGCGAAATTGGAAAATAAAAAATTTATATGAATCTAGAAACGTATTACGAATATTGTCTTTCGAAAAAAGGCGTTAGCGAACATTTTCCTTTTGATGAAGACACTTTGGTTTTTAAAGTTGGCGGAAAAATGTTTGCTTTATCTTCACTTGCTCAATGGGAAAAAAATGAACCTTCGGTGAATTTAAAATGTGATCCGGAACGCGCTCAGGAACTAAGAGCAGAATATGATGAGATAAAACCAGGTTTTCATATGAGCAAAGTTCATTGGAATACGATTGCTTTAAACGGAAATTTACCGACTGCTTTTATCAAAGAATTGATTGATCACTCGTATGAATTGGTTTTCAAAAGTTTGACAAAGAAAATCCAGAATGAAATTATTGAATTAGAAAATTAGGCATTACATTTGCAGCGTAAGATATAAACTTAACCACTCAATTAATTTGCAACTTAGCAACTTATAGAACATGAAAGAACAATTTAAAAAATTTCTGAACGAAGAACAAGATCCAAAAGCGATTGAAAAAATCACTTCGAAACTCAACGATTTATTGATGAAAAACGAAGAAATTGGTTATATCGCGGTTCAAAAAAAACCAGCAATTACTGTTTTTCCAGATAGCATAATCTTAACGAATAAACGTATTATTATTTGCAAACCTAAAAATTTAGGTCTTTCAATGGATTTTACAGATTATACCTGGGATGATATTGCAAGCACTTTTGTAAAAGAGAATATTTTGGGTTCTGAATTTTCATTTGGAACTACAACTGACCTGACAATTTCGATTGATTACATTCCGAAAACTCAGGCTAGAAAAATTTATACTTACGCAAAAGAGCAATTAGATTTATTAAAAAATCCAATTGTTGCTGAAACTCCAGTCGTAGAAACAGCGCAAGCAGTTGAAGAAGAAGATGATCTTGATGTTGAAGAAGTTGAAACGGAAGAAGTAACAAATTATGCAGAAATTTTACCTGCAACAACTCCTTACGAAACTTATGAGCCAATTCAGCAACAAAATCCAGCTCCAACCGGAGATCGTAAATTAAGTGAATTATCTAAAGAAGAACTTTTTGATAAATTACAGAATTACAAAAAATTGCTTGATAATGGTTTAATCATGCAAGGAGAATATGATACTTATAAAAAAGAAATATTGAGTTACATGTAATTTAGTCGTAAAGTCAAAAGTCGAAAGTCTTAAAGTACTTTATTTATATAAAAAGAAAGCCAGAAATAGAAAATTCTATTCTGGCTTTTTTATTTTAGACAAAAGTCAAAACTTTCAGACTTTTGACTTTAAGACTTATAGAGTCGCTTTTTGCTTTTCTACAAAACTATTGGATTGCAGTTCCAGTAATTCTTTTGCGTTTTTTCGTTGTAGATCGTAGAGACTTTTATCTTCGGCAATATCAGCGTAAACTTTATCGTGCATTTGAGCACTTGTTTTGATTAACAAATCACGTTGATATTTGTTTTGTGCCAAAGTAGCTTTCATCGCTGTTTCGGCTTCTTCTTGTTTAAAATCAAATTCTCCTTTTGGAGATAATAATTTTGCTATAATTGGAGATGTTTCAATCGCAAGAAACAACAACATTATAAAAAATGAGGGTAGCCAAGGTAATTTATCCAATGCATTAATACGCGCCATTAATCCGTCAAAACCTTCAATAATTGGTTGTGTTTGCGATACTTTTTTGTCTAAATCACTCTGAAGCTGTTTACCTAGTTTTTCTTTCTCGGCAATTTTAGCTTCGTTTGTCGTTTTTAAAGTTTCAAATTCCTTTAAAGTTGCATCGTGCTTTTCGCGTTTCTCTTTATAAACTGGTCCTTTTCCTAGTTTTTTAGTTCCTGTCGTTCCTTCGGCTTCTGTAATATAAGTTGAATATAAAGCATTTACTTCTTTTTCTTTCTTCAGAATATCGGCTTTCAAAGCTGCGATCTCAGCTTTGTTTTTATCTAAATCTGATTTGAAATAATTTCCAACTTGTTTTTTATTCGCCAATTCCATTTCGTTTTTCTCTTTCAACAAAACGGTATTGATTTCTTTTTCGAAAATTTTAATTTCTAAAGGCTTTGAGATTACGATTGCAATAATAATTGCCAACATAATTCGAGGTGTCGCTTGCAGAAATTCATCCATAAAACGATCTCTCTTTTTAATCGTAGAAACGATAAATCGATCCAAATTAAAAATAAGTAAACTCCATACAAATCCAAAAATTAAAGCGGGATAAATAGAATCAAAAACAGTAAAAAGCGCATAAGCACTGGCAAGGAAAGCCATAACTGCGGTAAAGAAAACGGTGGCGCCAATACCAACATATTTGGTTTGTTCGCCTTCTGAACAACCTTCGAGTAAGTCTCGATCTGTCCCGGAACATAGGATAAAAAATTGTTTTAACATGATTGATGATTTTTGATTGTGATTGATACGGCAAATTTAGCGCCAAAAATTTAATTCTTAGTTAAATAGTTGATTTGTTTTCAGTTGAGCTTATAAAATTTAAGTTTTATTAAATGTTATTTTAACATTAATCTATTTCTAATGTTGCAGAGGAATCATAACACTATGTTAATTTTTTTCAACTCCTTTAATAACATTAAGGTTCTAGTTTCGCAAGAAATCAAACTAAAACACAATGAAAAAAATTTATTTAGTAGTAACATTCATGCTTTTAGCCTTTTCAGGTTATGCTCAAAAAGCCATAATCTCAGGAAAAGTATTAGACATTGATGACAAACTTCCTTTGCCGGGAGCGATGATTCAGATTGTAGGAGAAAACAAATACACAGTATCAGATTACAATGGTCGTTTTGAGTTACTTAACATCAACGCGGGAACTTATCAGGTACAAGTAAAATATATAGGATATACAGCAATAACTCAAGAAATCACTGTAGAACAAGGTAAAAATAACGTGATTGATTTTGCGCTTAAAACTTCAGGAACAGAACTGAATGAAGTTGTTGTTGGAGACATTTTAAAAGGTCAGGCAAAAGCGTTGAACCAACAAAAAAACAATAAAAACATCGGAAACGTAATCTCATCTGATCAAATGGGACGTTTTCCGGATGCTAATGTTGGAGACGCTCTAAAACGTGTTCCGGGAATCACAATGCAAAATGATCAGGGTGAAGCTCGTAACATTATTATTAGAGGTCTTGCTCCGTCATTGAACTCGGTAACTTTAAATGGTGACAGAATCCCATCTGCTGAAGGAGATAATAGAAACGTACAAATGGATTTAATTCCGTCTGATATGATTTCTACAATCGAAGTCAACAAAACTTTAACTCCAGATATGGATGCTGATGCGATTGGAGGTTCTGTTAATTTAGTAACCAGAGCAACTCCAAATGGCGAAAGAATCTCTGCAACTCTTGCCGGAGGTTATATGCCAATTCGTGAGCACGGAACTTACACTGCAGGTTTTGTTTACGGAAATCGCTTTCTGGACAATAAACTTGGTGCGGTTTTCAGCGGATCTTATAATAATGTAGATTACGGATCTGACAACATCGAAAACGAATGGGTAAAAGATGATTTTGGAAATGAATATCTGCAAGCTTCAGAAATTAGAAAATACGACGTACAACGTATTCGTCGTAGCGGATCTGTAGCGTTAGATTATAAATTTGACGATAACAATACCATTTTTGCCAATGCAATTTACAATTGGAGAGATGATCGTGAAAACCGTTTCAGAACGACTTATGATGATATTGAACCTATTTATAATGGTGAAGAAATCACTGGATTTACAGGTCGTGTAAAACGTCAAACAAAAGGTGGAATTGACAATAATCGCAACAAAAATAGAAGATTAGAAGATCAACGTGTTCAGAATTATTCGATTCGTGGAGAACACTTAATCAACTCTAAATTAGATTTAGACTGGTCTGCAAATTATGCAAAAGCCAGAGAATATCGTCCTGAAGAGCGTTATATCGAATACCGTCAGAAAGGTCTTGATCTGACAGAAGATTTATCTGATATTAGATTTCCTTTGATTACAACAACGGGAGAATCATTAGACAAATTCAAATTTCAATCGGTTACTGAAAACACGGATGAAACGAGCGAAAGTGAATTTGGAGCAAAAATTAATATCCGTTTTCCTTTCACCATTATTCCATCTGAAAAAGGAAGATTACGAACAGGTCTTAGACTTCGTTTGAAAGAAAAAGAAAGAAACAACAACTTCTATTCTTACGAACCAATCAATGACGATATTGCTTTATTATCTGGCGTTCCAACAAGTTATTATGATGGAAAAAACTTTAATCCGGGAAGCAAATATGTTCCAGGAACTTTTGCATCGGCAAATTTCTTAGGAAGTTTAGATTTGAATAATACTGCATTATTTGATAAAGCAGCAGATCCTGCAGAATTTTTAGCAGTAAATTATAATGCCAAAGAAAGTATTTATGCTGCTTATGTAAGATGGGATCAGGATTTTAACGACAAACTATCTATGGTTTTAGGTTTTCGTGTAGAGAATACTCATATCGATTATACCGGAAACAGAGTTTTGGATGAAGAAGAATTAGAAAGCCAAATCAACACAACAAATGCCTACACGAATGTAATGCCAAGTCTTTCTTTTCAATATAATGCTACAAAAGATTTAGTTCTAAGAGCTGCTGCAACAACTGCATTGGCAAGACCAAACTACTATGCATTGGCGCCTTATGTAAATAATATTGCTGCTGACAAAGAAATTAGCGCCGGAAATCCGGATCTTAACGCAACTTACTCTTACAACTATGATTTCATGGCTGAGAATTATTTCAAATCTGTTGGTTTAATTTCGGGAGGAGTTTTCTACAAAAGATTAAATGATTTCATTTACAATTATAGTGATAATCAATATGACGCTGCAAAATTTGCTGCTGATTTCCCTAACCAAACTAATCCAATTCCTGTTGGTGAAAACTGGTCATTTTTACAATCAAGAAATGGAGATAAAGTTGATGTTTACGGATTTGAAGTTGCATTTCAACGTCAATTAGATTTCCTTCCGGGGAAATTCTTAAAAGGATTTGGTATCTATTTGAACTATACTTACACAAAATCTAAAGCAAAAGGAATTGCTGACGAAGACGGAAACGAAAGAAATAATATCAGTCTTCCTGGAACAACGCCGCATATGTTTAATGGTTCATTGTCTTGGGAAAACAAACGTTTTTCTGCGAGAGTTTCTACGAATTTCACTTCAGATTATTTAGATGAATTGGGTTCTGAATCTTACAAAGACAGTTATTATGACAAGCAATTTTTCTTAGATGCAAATGCTTCGTTCAAAATTACTCCAAAACTTCGCCTTTTTGCCGAAGCTAACAACTTAACAAACCAGCCTTTACGCTACTATCAAGGAGTTGAGGCGCACACCAAACAAGCAGAATACTACCAAGCCAGATATAATTTTGGTTTGAAGCTTGACTTGTAATAACCAATTTATAAAATTCCTAAATTAGGCAGAACTTAACGGTTCTGTCTAATTTTATTAAAATGAAATCCATAATGAAAAATAAATTTATACTTACTATTTTACTTTCTAGCATTTTATTCATCGCTTGTAAAGATGATAAATTAGCTCCTGTTGCTGCAAATGCCGTAAAACCAACTGTTGTTACTGAAGCTTTACCTCACGATACAGATGATCCTTCTATTTGGATTCATCCAACAGATGCTTCAAAAAGTATTATCGTAGGAACTGATAAAGACACAGATGGTGCTTTGTATGCTTTTGATTTAAAGGGAAAAATCGTTGCAAAATCAGAAGTTTTAAAACGTCCGAATAATGTTGATATCGCTTATGGTTTAATAATCGACGGAAAAAAAGTTGACGTTGCCGTAACTACAGAACGTGAATCTAATAAAATAAGAATCTTTAGTTTACCTGATTTAAAAGCAATTGACAATGGCGGAATCGCTGTTTTTGAAGGCGAAGAATTACGTGATCCAATGGGAATTGCTTTGTATACCAGAAAAAGCGATAATAAAATATTTGCAATCGTAGGCAGAAAATCAGGACCATCAGGAAGTTATTTATGGCAATATGAACTTTCTGGAAATGGAAAATTTGCTACAGCAAAAGTGGTTCGTAAATTTGGCGCTTATAGCGGAAAAAAAGAAATCGAAGCTATTGCAGTTGATAACGAATTAGGAACCGTTTTATATTGCGACGAACAATTCGGAATCAGAAAATACAAAGCCGATCCTGCTTTAAATGACAACAAAGAAATCACACTTTTCGGAAAAACTGGCTTCAAAGCTGATAATGAAGGAATCGCAATCTATAAAAAAACAGATTCTACCGGATATATTTTAGTTTCAAATCAACAAGCCAATACTTTTATGGTTTATCCTAGAGAAGGTGCAAAAGGCAATCCGAACAATTATCCTCTATTAGCAGAAATTCCAACTTCGACTATTGAATGTGATGGCGCTGATGCAACGAGCATAAACTTAGGCGGAAATTTCAAAAACGGTCTTCTTGTAGCCATGAGCAACGGAATGACTTTTCATTATTATGCCTGGGATTTGATTCAGAAACGTATTGATGAAGCGAAGAAGTAAGTTTGCAGTCGCAGTCGCAGTTTTCAGTTTCTTAACTGTGACTGAAAACTCAATATTTGTCAGGCTGAGCGGAGTCGAAGCCCCACAACGAAAGGTCACAAACTAAATAACATTTCAATGTATTGAAAACCAAGTCGAAGTTCTTTGCGTGGGCTTCGACTTCGCTCAGCCTGACATAACAACACTTTAACTCGAATTTTCATAAAAAACAAAAAAGCTGTTCATCACTGAACAGCTTTTTCTAAATGTGAATTAGTAACTTTCCTTATTCTGTAATCGGTGCGCCAGCCAAGATTTCGGCATTTGCAAATTCTTCAAATTTGGCAAAATTAGCTTTGAATTTTTGAGCCAATTCTATTGCTTTTTTATCATATAATTCAGGATCTGCCCAAGTATTTCTTGGATCTAAAATTTCACTTGGAACGTTTGGACAACTTTCTGGTTGTGCAATTCCAAATACTTTATGATTCTTAAATTCTACAGTATCCAATTCTCCTTTTAATGCTGCAGTAATCATTGCACGAGTATATTTCAACTTCATACGACTTCCTGTTCCGTAAGGTCCGCCTGTCCAACCTGTGTTGATCAACCAAACTTTTACACCCGCATCTTCCATTTTCTTAGTTAGCATTTCTGCATAACGTGTTGGATGCAATGGCATAAATGGTGCACCAAAACAAGCCGAAAAGTTAGGTTGTGGTTCAGTTACTCCAGCTTCTGTTCCTGCAACTTTTGCTGTATATCCTGAGATGAAATAATAAGCTGCTTGTCCAGGAGTTAGTTTTGAGATTGGAGGCAAAATTCCGAAAGAATCTGCCGTTAAGAAAAATATATTTTTAGGATTATGTCCAATAGATCCCGGCTGAATATTATCAATATGTGTTATTGGGTAACTTACACGCGTATTTTGAGTGATCGAAACATCATCATAATCAACTTCGTTTGTTCCAGATTTGAAAACCACATTTTCTAAAAGAGCTCCTTTTTTAATCGCTCTAAAAATGTCCGGTTCGTTTTCTTCTGTTAAGTTAATCACTTTTGCATAACAACCGCCTTCAAAGTTGAAAACTGTATTTTCTGCAGTCCAACCGTGTTCATCGTCTCCAATTAACTTACGTTCCGGATCTGCCGATAAAGTTGTTTTTCCTGTTCCTGATAATCCAAAGAAAATAGCCGTATCTCCAGCTTCTCCAACATTTGCACTACAATGCATTGGTAAAGTATTTTTGAAAACCGGTAGAATGAAATTTAAAGCAGAGAAAATTCCTTTTTTCATTTCTCCTGTGTAACCAGTTCCGCCAATAAGTGCCACTTTTTTAGTAAAGTCCAAAATTGCAAAATTAGACTGACGTGTTCCATCTACAGCAGGATCTGCCATAAAACTTGGTGCACAAATCACTGTCCATTCCGGCGTAAAGTTTGCCAGTTCAGACTCTTCTGGTCTTAAGAACATATTATAGCAAAACAAGTTTGACCAAGCTGTTTCTGTAACAACGCGAACATTTAATCTATAATTTGCATCTGAACAAACATAAGAATCACGTACAAAAACTTCTTTGTCTGATAAAAACTTAGTTACCTTATTGTATAATTTTTCGAAAGCTTCTGTTGAAAACGGAATATTGACATTTCCCCACCAAACCTTATCTTCAGTTATACTATCTTTTACAATAAAACGATCTTGTGGAGAACGTCCTGTAAATTCACCTGTATTAATTGCCAAAGCTCCAGTAGAGTTCTCAACACCTTGGCCTGATTGCAAAGTAATCGCATGCAATTCATCTGCAGATAATTGGTAGCGAACTTTTGCATTTTCAATTCCTAAATCATTTAGCGAAATCGATTGCGTGAAAACTGTGTGACTGTCCATAAATTTTTAGTTGTGTGTGATATTTATAAAAAGCAAAATTATAGAATTTATTATTAAACCTTTAAAAATATTTCAATTTCACTTTAATTTATATCAATAAAGTAAAAATTGATCTTTAAATTTAATAAAACAAAAAAATAACTGCTTTTAATTTGTTTTCTTATAACCTTATAAATGAATTTGTTACATTTTTTGCTGTTTAAAGTAAAAAACAAAATAAATTCACATAAATAAGATTATATGTTATTTATGAGACAAAATTAAAGATTAATTTTTAGATAGAATTTTTTATTCGGGATTTTATGATTTTCTCCTCAAAATCGTAACAAATAATAACGCCCAAGCAATAATTAATAAGAAACCGCCTAAAGGAGTTGCGAATACGATAATTTTAAAATCAAATGAACTGATACTTTTTGTAGCCAATAAATAGATTGAACCACTAAAAAGAACAACACCGGCAACAACTAAATTATAGATTGTTTTTAAAGTTTTTTCGGCGATGTCTTTTCTGGTAGATAAAAAGAATAAAAAGAGAGCATGATACATTTGGTAACGAACCCCAACTTCAAAAGTATTTAATTCTTCGACAGCTAAATACTTCTTTAATAAATGGGCTCCAAAAGCACCTAAAATAATAGCTAACATTCCGATAAAAGCTCCTGTTAAAACAATTCTTCTTTCCATAGTTTCTATACTTTCTTTTTATAGTTGAACAAAAATACTTCAATAGAATTTAAAAAGCTTTTTACTTTTCAAAAATATTTTATTAAAAGGAAATCCGCCACATTTTGGCATTAAAATAAAAAAGAATGTATTTTTTCTAAATTAAAAGTGTTACATATATAACATTTTAATATATTTGTGTTATAAATTTAAAACATGAGAAGCATTTTAATTATTGGAGCAGGCAGATCTGCATCGTCATTGATACGATATTTGTTATCTAAATCTGAAAGTGAAAATCTACATCTTATTGTAGCCGATCTTTCTTTGGCTCTAGCCGAAAAAAAGACGCAGAAACACCCCAATGCAACTCCAATAGCTTTAGATATTTTTAATGCTCCCGAAAGAAAAGCTGTTATAGAAAAAGCTTCTATAGTAATCTCAATGTTACCGGCGCATTTGCATATCGAAATTGCCAAAGATTGTTTAGAATTTAAAAAACATCTTGTAACTGCATCTTATATAAGTGATGCAATGCAAGCTCTGGATGAAGAAGCCAAGAAAAGCAATTTGATTTTCATGAACGAAATTGGTCTCGATCCGGGAATCGATCATATGAGTGCCATGAAAGTTATTGACGAAATTAGAGCTAAAGGTGGCAAAATGTTGCTTTTTGAATCGTTTTGCGGTGGTTTAGTCGCTCCGGAATCTGATAATAATTTATGGAATTACAAATTTACATGGGCGCCTAGAAATGTTGTTTTGGCCGGACAAGGCGGAGCAGCAAAATTTATTCAGGAAGGAACTTATAAATATATTCCGTACGGCGCTTTATTTCGTAGAACTGAGTTTCTTGAAGTAGAAGATTACGGCAAATTTGAAGCTTATTCTAACCGTGATTCTCTTAAATACAGATCGATTTATGGTTTAGATGATATTCTTACCTTATATAGAGGAACAATTCGAAGAGTTGGTTACTCAAAAGCATGGAATATGTTTGTACAACTGGGCATGACAGATGATAGTTATACCATGGAAGGCTCAGAAAATATGAGTTACCGCGAGTTCGTGAACTCATTCTTACCTTATCATCCAACGGATTCTGTAGAAATTAAAATGAGATTGATTTTAAAAATTGATCAGGACGATATTATGTGGGACAAACTTCTTGAATTGGATTTGTTTAATCCTGATAAAAAAGTGAATCTCCCAAATGCAACTCCGGCACAGATATTAGAAAAAATACTTTCAGACAGCTGGACTCTTGAACCAAATGATAAAGATATGATCGTAATGTATCATAAGTTTGGTTACGAACTTAATGGCGAAAAAAAGCAAATTGACTCAAAAATGGTTTGTATTGGCGACGATCAAACATATACGGCAATGGCAAAAACGGTTGGATTACCGGTTGCAATGGCGACATTATTGATTTTGAATAAAAAAATTACAACTCCTGGCGTACAACTTCCGATTAAAGAAGAAGTGTATCAACCAATTTTGAAGGAGTTAGAAGAATATGGGGTTGTTTTTAACGAACAGATTATGCCCTATTTTGGATATAATCCGGATTTGTTCTAAGATCTGAATTATTTGTTTTTTAGAATTTTTTTTTAGTTTTTTATTTATCCGCTTCTAAGCAAAAGAAGCGGATTTTTTTTGTTACGATGCCGCCTGAACCGATATTGGCAGACTGTACATTACTCTAACAGGTTTTCCTTCTATAGTTCCCGGTATCCATTTTGGGCAACGTTTCAAAATACGAATTGCCTCAGCACCAATTCCATACCCGGCATCTCTTAAGACTTTTATGTCAGACAAACTTCCATCTTTTTCAACTATAAACTGCACATAAGCTTTTCCATTAATTTTGTTCTTTGTTGCTTCAGCTGGCATCTTAAAATTTTGCCCAACAAACTTATAGAACTCTGTCATTCCGCCTGGATAGTCAGGTTTTAATTCGACATCTGTTATTGAAACATAATGTACTTTTTCTGGATCAGTAATTTTGTTCAACACTTCTTGCGCTGAAGTTTTCGTGCTAAAAACAAACAACAATAAGCTGCTAATTACACCAATGCTCAAAACTTTGAACATACTTTTAACCGGAGATTTTTCTTTTGTCATCATTATAAATCGTTTTTTAGTTATTTGATAATTAATTGTACTCGCTAACCCAACATTACTTTTACTGGAAACCATTTCAAGCAGCAAATTTTGATAATCTGAAACTGAATTAAACTGATTATTTACTGCTTCATCTGCCAAGAATTCATGATTTAATTTTATGACTTTTTTGTAAAGATTCATAAGTGGATTAAACCAAAATATAATTTGCAAAATCTCGATAAACAGAATATCCAAAGTATGTTTTTGTTGTAAATGTGCTTGTTCATGCGTTAATAATTCTAGCGGAATTTTATTGTTTTCAAACTCTTCTTCATTAATAAAAATGGTATTCCAGAAAGAATGGGGCAAAATCGTCTCTTTTATCAAAACCACTTTATGATTGTGTATAAGCTGAGTTTTATTGTTTTTCATTTTTTTATAAAAAGAAAATAAATTCAATACAAAACGGAAGATCAGAATAAGTGCAACAACCACATAAACTACACCTAAAACATACATTATGATTTCGCCGTAATTGACTTTGTCTGCAACAACTTTATTGGTTCTAATTACGATTCCGTCCAATTCAATCATACTTATTTTTGTTAAAAAAGGAAGTTCAAATGAGAACAATTGCAACGGAATAATTAAACTAAAAACCAAACTTCCGAGTAAATAAGCACGATTAAAACGAAACATTTTTTCGTTTTCTAGCCATAATTTATATACTACATAAAAAACCAAAAGCAGTATTCCTGATTTTAAAAGATAGTTTATCATTTTTTCTTTTTTTGAATTTCTGAATCGATTATTTTCTTGAGCTCTTCTAATTCCGAAGTTGATAAATTAGTTTCGGTCGTAAAAAAAGAAGCAAATTGTGATGCCGAATTATTAAAAAAGCTACTTATTAATCCGTTTACATGTTTAGAAAAATAAGCTGTTTTTTTAACCAGCGGATAATATTCCCGTGAATTCCCAAATTCATTATACGCTACAAATTTTTTATCGATCATTCGCTTCAAAAGCGTTGCAACTGTTGTTGTTGCAGGTTTTGGTTCCGGATATGCTTCAAGTAAATCTTTCATAAAAGCTTTTTCAAGCTTCCATAAATGCTCCATTAATTGTTCTTCTGAATTTGATAATTGCATTTTCTTTAGGTTTTAAGGTTCTGAGTTACTAAGGTTCTAAGTTTTTTTTACCGCGTATTAAATAGATTCTAAAAATCTTATTTCTAAAATCTTCCATCTAACATCTTGCATCTAACATCTTGCTTCTATAATCTTTCTAAAATCCGTACACTATTTTTTCTTTTTCTGCTGACTTATTCTTTCCAATTCCGGAAGTTCTTTCTTATAAGCTTCTACATCCCAAGTTATGCCCATTTTTTTCACATAATCTGCGATTGGTCCCAGACCAACTTCAGCTCTTCTTTTATCTACATTATCAGGATCATCAAGTGGCAGAACAAACGCTTTTTGACCCGGAATCATAGAAATTTGACTTCCGTAAATTTGCTTATGTCTTTCTCTTAAAGATACTCTATCTTCCAGATATGCTAAATTACCAGGATTTGCATTGCCTTTTTTAACCGCTTCTCTCATCATTGGCAAATACTTTTGCTGGTATTTTAAGTCAGAGTGCTGTATTACTAAGAATAAAGTCTGATTTGCCTGCGATCCTACGACATCTTTTCCAAGCCAACCTCTTTCATCGAGTATTTTTGAGACTTTAATTAGATTTATACTATCCTTGTACGTCATTATTTTTCCAATACTATCGATCTCTTTGCTTCCGGAACCTTTCTCTTTATAAACTTTCATAAAATCTCCGCGAATACCCTGATCATCCGCATAAATTGCTAAAAGTTCTTTTTGCAAAGGTTTATCATAATTCACCTCTAAAATTTCTAATTTCTTTTGAAATCTAGTAATTAATTCTTGCCACTCTTTTTTACTGTGTAAAGATTCCAAATCTTTATCTATTTGCAAATGCGCTATACCCTCATAACCATTATCAATTGCTAAATTTAACCAACCAAATGCTTTTTTATTCTCATTTAATAAAGCTGCAGAACACGCCCCATTATACAAATCTCCCGAGGTTTTATGCTCTATTTTAAAAGCTTTTTCATAATAACCAACAGATGTTTTATAATCTTTTGCTTCGTAACAAGAATCACCTTTTTGAACAAATTTCTGATACGTTTGTGCTTGCATTAAACCAAGATTCATTACAATAAAGAAAGCAATTAGTTTTTTCATAAATTTAATATTATTTGGATTATTGTATTTTTTGTGCCGAAATTAATTCCCCGCTATTGTATTTTTTAATTTCGACGATTTTCCCTTTGTTCGAATAGAATTTCCAATCTCCAAAATAAAACCAATGCGTTTCTATTGCATTAGATTCTAATTTTGTTTTTCCTTTTCTTAAATCAACTCTACATTTATAGATGTTGCTCTACAAATGTAGAGATTAATTTTTAATAACCAAGAGAATTTTAAAAAAAGTTTTTTTGAGGTTCAAAGGAACAAAACCTCAAAGGGACAGAGGCTTAGCAAAATGACAAAGTTTTTTTTAATAGTCCCCGGCTTTAGCTGGGGTTTAGAATAAATGCGAAGGAAATGGCTTTAGCCGATTTTTTGAGGTTCAAAGGCGCAGAGATGCAAAGCGACAAAGATTTTTGAATAGGCTCCGGCTTTAGCTGGAGCCTATTCAATTCCGAGATTAAAAACCTTTGAACCTCTGAACCTTTGAGCCTAAAAGAAAAAAACCTTTGCACCTTTAAGCGTTAGGGATAGAGGCGGTATCTCCCGATTTAGAAAAACAAGGAATTTTTTCCGTAATTTTTGTTAATTAGGAATATAACCGAAAGCCCGACCGCGACGGCGGAAACGCCCATAAAAAAATCCGCTTACTCTAAAAGAATAAACGGATTGTATTTTTATACCTAACAGGTTTTGAAAACCTGCTAGGATAATAGAATTTACTTAGAAAGCTCTACAAAATATTTGTAAAACAACGGAATAGTTTCGATTCCTTTTAAGAAATTGAAGATTCCGAAGTGCTCGTTTGGCGAGTGAATTGCATCGCTGTCTAAACCAAAGCCCATAAGGATTGTTTTGCTTTTTAATTCTTTTTCGAATAAAGCTACAATTGGAATACTTCCGCCTGAACGAACAGGAATTGCCGGAACTCCAAAAGTCTCTGTGTAAGCTTTGTTTGCTGCCTGATATCCAACGCTATCAATTGGCGTAACATAACCTTGTCCACCGTGATGTGGCGTTACTTTTACAGTAACTCCAGACGGCGCAATGCTTGTGAAATGTTTGGTAAAAAGCTCTGTGATTTCATGCCAATCCTGATTTGGAACCAAACGCATTGAAATTTTAGCAAAAGCTTTACTCGCAATAACCGTTTTTGCTCCTTCTCCTTGATATCCGCCCCAAATTCCGTTTACGTCTAATGTTGGACGAATCGAGTTGCGCTCGTTGGTTACATATCCTTTTTCGCCATAAACATCATTTAGATCTAAAGCTTTTTTATATTTTTCTAAGCTGAAAGGTGCTTTTGCCATTTCGGCTCTTTCTTCAAGAGATAATTCCTGTACGTTATCATAGAAACCTGGAATCGTAATATGATTGTCTTCGTCATGCAAAGAAGCGATCATTTTTGCCAAAACATTTATTGGGTTCGCCACTGCTCCACCGTATAATCCTGAATGTAAATCACGATTTGGACCTGTAACTTCTACCTCTACATAACTTAAACCGCGTAAACCTGTCGTGATCGACGGTTGTTGATTAGAGATCATTCCTGTATCTGAAATTAAGATTACGTCGTTTTTCAGCTTCTCTTGATTGCGTTCTACGAACCAAGCCAAACTTGCTGAACCTACTTCTTCTTCGCCTTCGATCATGAATTTTACGTTACAAGGCAAAGTATTGGTTTGCACCATAAGCTCAAGCGCTTTTACGTGCATGTACATTTGACCTTTGTCATCGCAGGCTCCACGGGCAAAAATTGCTCCTTCTGGATGAATTTCTGTTTTTTTGATTACGGGTTCGAATGGTGGCGATGTCCATAATTCGATAGGATCTGGTGGTTGAACATCATAATGTCCGTAAACTAGAACTGTAGGTAAATTTGGGTCGATTATTTTCTCTCCATAAATGATTGGATAGCCCGGAGTATCGCAAATTTCGACAAAATCGCAGCCTGCTTTTGTTAAACTTTCCTTAACAGCTTCGGCTGTATCGATAACATCTTGTGAGTATGCAGTGTCAGCACTTACCGACGGAATTTTTAATAATTCGATTAATTCATTGATAAACCGATCTTTATGTTGTTGAACGTAAGACTTAATATTTTCCATTTAAATTATTTTTATAGAAGTTCAAAAATACAAAAAAGAGAATTAATATTTTTTTTCAAAAAATGTTTTGAAATCTAGAAGTTATGTTTATCTTTGCACCCACAATTGAGCGGATATGGTGAAATTGGTAGACATGCCAGACTTAGGATCTGGTGCCGCAAGGCGTGTAGGTTCGAGTCCTATTATCCGCACTGAAAAAGCTTCTGAGAAATCAGAAGCTTTTTTGTTTTTCCATACTTCTGAGTTTTATTTCACGTCTTTTTGGAAACAAAAACAACTTAATTAGGTGAAAATCAAATAAATACACTTAAAATAATTACTATTTTTAAGATTTCTTCCTTAACTTTGATAAGCTCAAAACACTACAACATCTTCACCTATTTAACTACATGGAGACCGATTTCCAAAATTTTGTTTCGGTTATAAAAGTTAGTGGTTATTACTTTAATGATGCTGCTTATTCAAATTAGATCTTTCATTTAAAAACAAACCAAATGGAACCAAAACTTCAAGAAATTCGTGAACAGCAAAAAGCAGCTTGGAATAAATTTTCTCCAGGTTGGAAAAAATGGGATTTTGAGATTCTAGACTTTATGCGACCTTTTGCAGATGAAATTATTGCCCTCATAAATCCGAAAGGTTCAGAGGTAATTCTGGATGTTGCTGCAGGAACCGGTGAACCTGGATTGAGTATTGCGTCTATGCTTTCGGGCGGAAAAGTAATTATTACAGACCTTGCATACGATATGCTTACGATTGCGCGCGAAAATGCTATCAAAAAAGAAATTCCAAATGTTGAATTTCATGCCTGCGATGTAAGCGAACTTCCTTTTGCTGACAACACATTCGATGCTATTAGTTGCCGAATGGGTTTTATGTTTTTCCCCGATATGCTCTTGGCTGCTCAGGAAATGTTTCGGGTTTTAAAACCTGGCGGAAAAATTGCGATCGCAGTTTGGAGTGTGCCAGAGAAAAATTTCTGGGTAACTGCCATTGGCGGAACCATTAACAGAAACATGGAATTACCTCCGCCTGCGCCCGAAGCTCCTGGAATGTTTCGTTGCTCAAGACCTGGTTTTATGATGGATATTTTTAGTCAGGCTGGTTTTAAACACATTTCTGAAAAAGAAGTAATTGGCAAATTAAACTGCAGAACAGCCGAGGTTTACTGGAACATGATGACCGAAATTGCAGCTCCATTTGTTGCCGCTCTCAGCTATGCAAATGATGCCATGAAAGAAAAAATAAAACACGCAGTTTTCACTTTGATCAACGAAAGATATCCTGAAGGAAATGTAATAATAGATGGAGATGCGCTTATAATTTATGGTGAGAAATGACAATTATGAAGCAATGGTATAATTTATATCAGTATAGTGTCTTTGCCAAATCTAGGATTTGATGCCACAATACGGGTAGATTCGAGTCTTACTATCTATACTGAAAAGCTTCTGATTACTCAGAAGCTTTTTTTATTTTTACTACATTTTTTTTGTTGTTAAAGTTGTTGATAAACAATTTACTACAATTCTAAATCTTCGTTTTCTATTTTTATTTTTGAAAAAAACCGATTATTAACTAAAATTTAAAAAATAAATGACACTATTTTCTAGTTACGAATATTTAAAAAACAATAGACTTTCAGATGTCATAAGATTAATTTCTGTTTTGGGTAACGATGATAATTACTCTTTCCGAAAAGATGATGGACTAGAGAAAACCCTAAATGGCAAGCCAAAATCTGCAAAAAACTGGTCAGAAATAGCAAAGGAACATCCCGAGTTTTTCAAATTCAATGTAGCTGGAGATAGTATTGTTTTGTTATTTAGATCACTAGTTAAACCAGATTCTAATGATAAACGCCCTCCTTTAACAATTGATCAAACACAGAAAATAATTGATCAAGCTATTTCTCTTCATGATAAACAAATTGCAAGATTACAAAAGAATAATTTTTTAATACCAATTTTTACCGCAGTCATCGCATCTTTAACCACTGGATTTGTAGCATATTTTACCTTAAAAAACAATAACGATTCAGTAAAAAAAATTGACAAAAAAGTTGACCATATAATTATACTTTTAAATAAAAACTCTGCTTTAAACCAGCAAGACTCAATAAAAAAGCCAATCATAATTAAATCATCTAATTAAAAATGTGGAATTTAGATAAAATTAAGCAGTATATATCTGATGGAGTTGAAGAAAATATTCATTTAGATTATAAAGGGTCTGATTCCATTTCGAAAGCCAGTGAAAAAAAGAATGAGATTTCAAAAGATGTAAGCGCCTTTGCCAATTCTGACGGCGGAATAATAATTTATGGGATTAAAGAGTACGATGAACTGGATAAAAATCATCTTCCAGAAAAAATTCAACCAATTGATGGCAATGAATATTCAAAAGAATGGCTCGAACAAATCATCAACAGTACAATCTCTCCAAAAATCCACGGCGTAATAATAACACCTATTCAGACTGCCAATATTAAAGATAATTTGGTAATCTACGTTGTAGAAATTCCGAAAAGCACTACGGCTCATCAAATGAAAGATAAGCGATACTATCGCCGTTACAACTTCCAATCTATACCCATGGATGATTGGGAAATTAAAGATATTATAAATAGAACCACGCAAACTAAATTTGAAATTTATTTTGAAACAACTCCTAATAAAAAAATACTTGAAAAATGGCCACCGTTACCCCCTAAAATCAAAATCGATATATGGGTTTATAATTCAGGAAATAAGGTTATTAAATACTTAGATTGTTTTGTGAGCGGTAATGATGAAACTGCTAAAAATATAAGTGATCCATATTTCTCTGGTGAATTTCAAAAACATTTTTCTAATACAATTGATAGAGAAGTAACAATAAAAAATACCCCTTTTACTATTAATACAGAAAGAATTGCTATTTTACCAAGCACTTCTCGTCATATTGGGAGTATAGAAATTAGAGAAAATTTCATTCTACAAAATAATAAAATTAATTTTCAAATTTCAACAGAAGATAGGGTAGAACATTTTACGTATACAGGAAAGGAAATAATAGAATAACAAGATTGTCGATCATTATTACCTAGAATGGATTAAAATCCATCCCTACAATATATTTTGTTCCTCCGGAACGCTACATAAAATTCCAAAGGAATGATCTATTTTGTAGCAAGGTCCCGAAGCTTCGGGATCAATCCCTTGAACACGATGTAACCACAATATAATTCTAAACCCGACAGGTTTTAAAAACCTGTCGGGTTTAACGCAATCTTTATTTCGAATCAACCTCCAAATAAGGATCTAAAATTTCTGCAAATTCATTTAGCCAATAAAACCCCTCTTCTATCTTGACAATTTCTAATTTTAGAGTTTCATCTTTTCTCATTACTCCTAAAGCAATTAGATAATTTAGACGTCGTATTGTCTTTGCCAGATCTTTTGCATCTACAGTTTTATTAAAAAAATCTATTAACCTAATTTCAGTTTCTTTCGAAAGGCTTTCTGTAGTCATTGTCTTATTTTTTAGATCCTTCAAATATAATACTTTTGAGCTCATATATGAGCCCAAATGAAAAATAAATCTTGTGACTTTTGAAATATGGATATTTCAGAAGAAACTTTTATTGCAAATCTTGGGATTCACATCAGACAAATGCGTGAAAAGAAAAATATGTCCCAACAAGACTTAGCTAATGACTCAGGCATTCCAAAATCCCAAGTAGCAAGAATAGAAAGAGCAAAAGTAAATACTACTGTAAAAACTCTTGTGAAAATTGCCAATGCTTTACATGTCGAACCTAAAGAATTGTTTGATTTTGCTTTAAAATAAAAAACTTAAATCCATTTTCTACTAACCAACAATGATTAAAACCAAAAAATTCCAACTTACCAAAAAAGAATATTTCTCCTATATTATTAGAGTTTTATTAAAAAGAAGATGGTGGCTATATGCTTTTATGTTGTTTCTTTCTGTTGCAATTCTTTGCAAAGACAACAAAGATTCTTCTGATGTTTTTGTAATTATCTTTGGTTTTCTATATCCACTAATTACATTATTTCAATATTGGAGATTTGCAAATTCAAAAGAAAACATCAATTTTTTCAGAGAAATGCAACATGAAATTTTTCCAGATAGAATCATTTCGCATATAGAAACTATTTCTGAAAGCACAGTGAATGTACAGAATTTTATAAAAGTATTTGAATTAAAAGATCTCTATCTTTTATACATTTCAAAAGGTCAATGTTATTACTTTCCAAAACGAGTTTTTGAAACTCCAGAAGATGAAAATTGGTTTAGAAACGAAGTCTTTTTGAAGATAAAGAATAGATAATTTTAAATTTCTGTTAAAGCCTTTCCTTTAAAACATAAAAAAAACCTCCAGTCAAAACTGAAGGTTTTTCAAATTATGCTCATTTTATTTAAATGAACTTATATTACTTATATGGTTTGAAACCGCGCCATTAACTTCTTAATAACTCAATTACTTTATCGACATTAATTTCGCTGTAATCGTTGATATAAAAACTACACGGAGGCAAATATTCTTTTGTATGTGTACTTAATACGCCAACAACTTTCATTCCAGCATTTAGTCCTGCGGTAACACCCGAAAAAGAATCTTCGAAAACCACACAATCCGACGGAGAAACTCCAACACGATCTGCAGATTTTAGATATACCTCGGGATTTGGTTTATGAAGTGTTACATCTTCGCTTGACATCATAGAATCCATTTTATCTGCGATTTTCAATGCATTTATAATCAAATCAAGATTAGCACGTGGCGCCGATGTTGCAACAGCTGTTTTGAATCCTCGGGATTTCAACTCGCTTAAAAACTCCAAATAATGTGGAATCGTATCGACTTTATCTTTATAAATCTCTCTAAACATTGCTTCTTTTTCGTCTTCGAGTTTCGTCAGTTCTTCTCCCACAATTGGACGTTTAAAGAAATGCGACATGATGTAACTATTGTGTTTTCCGTACATATGTTCTTCAAATTCTTCGTTGGTGTAAGGAATTTGATATTTATCGAAAAACACCTCGAAAGCCTTCACATGATGCGGATTCGTGTGAGAAATCACTCCATCCATATCAAAAATAACACATTGCTGTTTCATTATATTTTGTTTTTTTAACCGGTTGCAAGATACTGATAAGTGTCGTTAACAACAACAATTAAGCGTACTGTTTGTCATTTCGACGAAGGAGAAATCTCCACAAGAAGCTCTACAAAGATTGGACTCTCGTTGCGGAGTTACTTACGGAGATTTCTCCTTCGTCGAAATGACATAAAATGAGGCAAAACTTTAAGCCTGAAACCTGAAACAAAAACCGTTACCCAATCCAAATCTTACTCTTAACCAAAGTCATTGTTTGTCTCAAATGCTGATTACACGCAATAAGGATAATCAAAACCACAAGACCATAACCTACAATGGTATAAATCTCCATATCGGCCAATAAAGTTGATTGTTTAGTTATGGTTCCGAAAAGTTTTTTGAGCGCCAAAGTATTCGCATTATCTGCCGAATATCCTTTTGCCATAAAACTCTGCGCTGTTGAAGCGATTGTTTGTTGTGCTTCGGGATTATCGCCGGTTACGAATTGGCTAAGTTTCAGAAAGTGCTTTTTATTCAAAAAAACCATTGCATTCTGCATCACACAAAACCCAATTGTGCTTCCCCAAAAACGTCCCGAAACCCCAACAATTCCCGAAGAAACCGCCATTTTTGCCGGAACAGATGATGTGGTAAATAATATTAAAGGCACGAATAAAAATCCAACGCCAATTCCTTGTAAAACATACGGAATGATAATATCCGACAATGCAATATCTGGCACAAAAAGAAAAGTAAACCAGAAATGAAAAAGTGCAATTAGTGAAAAACCAATGATGAAAATGATTTTCGTGGAAACGGATTTCATCAGAAAAAAAGCGGCTAAAATCAATCCAATTACATTTCCTAATCCGTTAATATATTGTACGCCCGCAACTCGTGACGGATCCCAATTCCAGATTGAAAACATCGCCGAATGACAAAGACTCAATGTTGCTCTACTAATATAAAAAAGAAAGAACAACAAAAATCCTATTCGCAGATTGGCATATTTAAAAACTTCAAAATCAAAAGTAGGTCTTTTGACCAAACGTTCTTTAAAGATGAATAAACCTCCGGTTATCAAAGCAATCATCAACATTAAAATCATGTGAGAAGACTCGAACCAATATTTTTTTTCGGCATAAACAAAAAAGTATGCACCGCAAAGAATCGCCGTTAAAACCAAAATATAACTAATCCAGTCGATTTGATACAACGGAATTTTCTTTGTGATTCTATGTCCGCGAAAAGTCACCAAAATCAAAAAGACATTCAAAACCTGTAGTCCGCCCGAAACATACAACATGTATTTCCAATCGTAATGATCCAGAAACCAAACGGCAATATTCATAATAAACGGCGTCGACAATAATAACGATCCATAATAAAAGGAGAAACCAATTATAATGGCGTTTTTAGAATGAAACTGTTCAATTAATAATTGTCTGATCGTGATTACCGGAAGCGCCATCAAGATTCCTTCGGCAACTCTCAGCAATAAAAAAAGATAAAAATTGGTAATATACGCCGATGAAATAATCGTAATTCCGATTAAGGAATAAACCGCCATCAGATAATTTTTTGCTGGAAAAAAACTCGAAAATCTACTTTCGATCAAAATCGTTGCCAGTAAAGTTCCGTAAGTTACGCACATTGCAAACTGCAAATCTTCGGGCTCAATATCCAGAAAACTTGCTGCATAAGTCACGTTTGAAGTATAAACTCCCAGTAAAATCATGGAATGCAACAAACAGACAAACAAAATAATAATGATTGCCCATTTGGGAACCCAGGATTTAAAAATACTCTTATCTTCCATTTTATTGGTGTTCGGCAATAACTGTTATGTTCATTCCGGCTCTTAAAAAATCAGCGTGTTTATCAGTGTCTTTCAATTGAATTCTAACCGGAATTCTTTGTTCAATTTTCACAAAGTTTCCTGTTGCATTATCCGGCGGCAATAACGAAAATCTCGCGCCACTTGCAGGAGATAACGAGGTTATGATTCCTGTAAATTCTTTGCCGTTCAACGCATCTGCCTGAATTTTTACGTGTTGACCAACCGTTAAATATTGCAATTGCGTTTCTTTAAAATTTGCCGTAATCCATTTTTCTTTACTTACTATCGAAAGTAACGATTGTCCTTCTTTTACCATTTGTCCTGGTTGTAAAGTTCTTTTGCCAACCCAACCGTCATAAGGCGCCGTGATTATCGTGTACGAAAGAAACAGCGCTGCATTGTCTGCCACAGCTTGTTTTGAAGCAATATTTGTTTGCGTTGTTGGAACACTTGCCTCAGCTTGAGAAGTGCTCAAATTTGAAGATTGAATTCTGTCTCGCATTTCCTGTAAATGTGCTTGCGCCGATTCGTAATCTGCCTTTACTTTTTCTAATTGTTGAGAAGTTGCAGCTTCATCTTTAACCAAAGCTTTGTATCTGTCGTATTCTAATTTTGTTTTCCAAAGATTAGTTTTGGCTGCAGCCAATTGAGATTCTCCAATTGCAGTTGAACTTGCTGTTGTTGCTACATTTCTTTCGGCCACAACACTACTTTGTTTCGCGTTTTGAACATCGGCAAGAGCCACATTCAACTTTGATTTATATTCTCGATTATCGATTACAACCAAAGTATCTCCTTTGTGCACAAACTGATTTTCATCAAAACGAACTTCTTGTACATAACCCGTAATTCTCGACATAATTGGCGTTACATATTGTTCCACCTGAGCATCATTGGTTTCTTCGTGGTTTCTATTAGACACATAAAACCAAATACCTAAAATGATTCCGCTTGCCACTAATACGCAAGCTATAATTGTTATTAATATATGAAACGTTCTGTTTCTTCTAGTTTCATTTTTTATCTTGACCATAAACTTTATATCTATTTTCTTTATTCAATTTTTTCTAATTCTCCACGGGATTAATCCCGAAGCGTCGGGACGACGCTACAATATAAATTGTACCTCAGGAACTGAAAATCTATATTCTTTACTCTATTCTCTTTCTTCTAATATCTTGCCTCTAAAAGCCTAAAATCTAAATCTGATCCGGCATTATCCCCGCAGTATGCAACAATTCGTAATGTTTTAGAATCGCATCCAGTCGAGTCGAAATCTTATTGTATTTTGCCTGTAATAAAGCATTATCGGCATCAACCATTTCGGTTATCAAAACCAATTGATTTAAGTATTTTAGTTTTACGATTCGGTAATTTTCGTTTGCCAAATCCAAAGCTTTATCAACAACCACAAACTTCTCCAGGATTTCCTGATATTGCGTATGCTCTTTAAAAAGCTTATCCTGAATCTCCTCTTTTGTAATTTCAGCTTGCATTTTTTGCCATTCGATTTTTGTGTTCGCCTGATCTACTTTTACTTTATTTTTATATAATGCCGAAAGGTCAAAGTGCGCTTCAATTCCAACTTGCCCTAAAGTGTACAAATACGGATTTGGCGGAAAGAATTTATAGTTTGGATAATAAAAACCGTAGTTCCCAAAAAAGTTTACCGTTGGCAAATAATTCGCTTTAACCAACTTCATTTCTGTTTTTTTGATGTTTAATTCCTGACTTGCAATTCTCATTTCTTCGTTCTGAAAAGCTTTTCCCAAGTAAAAATCATAAGGATCTAAACCTTTCATTTCATCGATATTTGCTGTCGTATCAATTGCGATTTCTTCACTTTCTGGAATCTGAATTAAAGTTTTCAGATCGTGAAGTGCAATTTTTATGTTTTTGGAATTTGTCAACGCACTTAATTCACGATCCGAAAGCTGTAATTCGGCTCTAATGACTTCATTTTTAGTTACCGTTCCGTGTTTCTGGAGCGATTGTACTTCTTTTAATCGGCTTTTTTCTTCTTTAATATTTTCTTCGAATATCTTTTGAAGTTCCATCATTTTATAAATAGCCAGATAATTTGCTACAACTTCAAGCTCGATATCATTTTGAGTCTTTTCGGTTTTTATTTTGGCAATTTCGTTTTCCTGATTTGCAATTTTAATAGCGTTGTTAATCTTATTACCCGCATAAATTGGCATTTTAAAAGTCGAATTGACCTGATAGATTTCAGGAATTGCCTTCGTTACTTCCTTGCCATTTAGGAAGCCACTTCCTTTGAATTCCGTAATATTCGTAATTCTGGAATATTCTCCGTTTAATTCGATATCCGGCAAGCGGAGTTCTTTTCTTTCTTTGATGTTTTGTTCTGAAAGCGTAGTCTCTAATTGAGATCTAAGGATCTTTTTATTGTTTTCTTTGGCCAATTTCACCGCTTCATTTAACGAAACCGAATGAATCTCCTGAGCCTGTAAACCATTAAATGTTAATACAATTAGAAATATCAACACGATTTTGAGAAAACAATCTTCTGTAGAATTTGTTGTTTTAAGGAACATGAATATTTAAATAATTTTATACTGCAAAGTTCCTGCATTTTTCTGATGACTGATAATTCTAAAAAGTCAATAACATATTCATTTCGGACAAATGTTAAAACTTTATTTTTCGAAAACGTTATCTTAAAACACTAAAAAACAATACGTTGTAAAAGATCATATAAATTGGGGTTTCACGCAGATTTAAAAAGATCAAAACTGATTTTGCAGATTAACATAAAAGAAACCCGTAGAAATCTGCTTAAATCAGTAAAATCCGTGGGCAAATAATTTTCTATTTTGTCCTCAAGATATCTTCTCCATTTAAGTAATCGGAAGGTCTTTGTCCAAGGAATTTATAGAAAGTATTACTGAATGTCGGTACACTACTATATCCTACTTCCAGAGCAACTTCTTTGACCGAAAGTTTTCTGTCAAGCAGAAGCTCTATCGCCTTTAGAATTCTTCTAATAGTGTAATATTGAATGAATGACATTTGGAGATCTTTCTGAAACAAACGATACAAAGAGCGTTCGCTATATCCAAATTGATGTGCAACATCTGCAAACAAAATTGTTTCACCCAGATTATTCTCAATATGTCGCAAAATTTTACTCAAACGCGGGTCTTTTGGCTGTGGTAATTCTAAAGGTAAGTTGGTAAGGCAAATTTGAGGTAATATTGCCTTAATCGCCTTCGCAATAGCGAAATTCGAGCTTCCTTTCTTAAGATCACCATTCCATCTATTTGTAAAAAGCATCATCTGCAACAACAAATTATTGACCGGATAAATACCTTCACTTTTATAAAAAACATCTTCATCTTTTTCAACCGGAAAATATAAATTTCGCATTGTCACACTTTCCGATTTCGGCTCGATACTGTGCGCAACACCACTCGGAATCCAAATGAAATGTCTTGCCGGCAAAAAGTACGTTTTCGTTTCTGTGGTTACAAAAACCACATCACCTTCGGCATATAACAATTGAGCTTTTTCATGCTTATGTGTAGGCACAAACAATTCACCCATTAAATCGTGGTGACAATAAATACTTTTTTTATCAGCATCTACTTTTTTGATGTAATATCTATCTAGTTTCTGACCAGAATGTTCCATTGAAGTAATTAAATATCTTTCTTGTGATATAAATGTAAGGAAATTAAAATCCAATATTTTAAAAATTCCAAATTCCAATGCTGGATTCTACAGATTTAACCGCAAAGAGCACAAGGTAAAAACACAAAGTTCGCAAAGCTAAATTAAAACTTTGCGAACCTTGCGTAAATCTTAGTGAACTTTGCGGTTAAACCTTAAATCATAAAAACAAAAAAGCCTTTCCGTTAAGAAAGGCTTCTTCCAATATTGCGGTCTGGACGGGACTCGAACCCGCGACCCCATGCGTGACAGGCATGTATTCTAACCAACTGAACTACCAAACCTACTTGCGTTATTGTGAGTGCAAAAATACAACAGAAGTTGGATTATACAAGGGTTTTTAGCAATAAAAATCAATAAATTTTTAATCGACTGATTTTAAATAAATTCCAAACTGTTAAAATTTTAAATTTCGATTAAAATTGTAACTTTTTGAGGAAGCTTAAAATTTAAATAAAGTTTTTTCGTACATAAACATATGTGCTCTAGTTAAACATTCTCAATGGCTTCAATCATTAGAGCGTAATATAAATCAAAATTAGCCTATCTTTTTAAACACTTCTCAAGATTGAAACAGATAAAAATATAGTATTCAAAAAATATTGAATCTTTAATTGCATTTCCAATCCGAATCAGATTCAAAATTCTTTTATCAATATCGTAAACTTATTATTAAGTTAGATACTAAAGACTATCTGAACTTACTCCTCACAAAAGGAAGATCTGTCCTTCATTTCCATTTAAAAGAAGAAACTAATTTCATTACTTAGCAATATCGAGATTCTAAATAAAGCTCAAAAGGCTATCTAGATAATATAAAAATCCAATATTTTCCCATTAATTGGCCTCAAATATATCTTTTTTCTATCAATCACACAAAATAGTTTGAGAGAAAACACTCAAAAAGCAGTCTCTTAAAGATTAGAATTTAGGACTAGATACAACTTAGAAGTTCACATCTTTTAAAAAGAAATCAATAGATTCTAGCGTTATTATTGCTTTGTACCATAATAACTACAAAAATTTACTTGTTTAATATAAAGACTTCCAAGACATACTTAAGATTAAGCATCTGATATTAGTTATGAAAAGTAATTTTTTTTAACCAAAAATCAAAAACATCAAGTTTACGACGCTATTTTAGTCCATAAATCCCAATAAAATTAAAATGAACCATAACTACAATGGTTATATCAACTAAAAAAAGTATTATATTACGATTATAGAAAAAAACGCTTAAAGAACATTGAGATTAATGCTAGAAATTAATTAACAACCCCAAAAGATAAAAATAATAGATTAAAGCACTTTAAAATTACCTAAAGAACAAATAAGAGCTCTTAGAATTCAAAATAAGACTTAAAACGATTCAAAAATCAACATTAAAGTATAGCTTTCGATAAGAAAAGCATTTTACTCTTTATGGGCGTTCCCCTCCAGGTCGGGCTGTCCGCTAAATCTTTTGTGATAGTGGCTTTAGAAAAACAGAAGAAGTCTGGTTTATCACAAAAGGATATCGCTTCCATCCCTAACGCAATTCAAAATACATCAGAAGTTTTTTTCAAGAAGCCTCAAAAATATATCCGGTCCAGCTTTGCTAACTTTAAATATCCAGACACATTTAAATACAGAAAATAGCTCTTAGCGTACTTTGGATCAACACAAAAACCTGCGCAGAAACATAAAATATTTTGCATTGACTAATTATTTTAACCTCAAAGGACGCAAAGTTTTTTTTATTCGTAAGGTTTTATATAAACGCAAAGTTCGCCAAGCTATATTGATAAAACTTTGCGAACTTTGCGTTTAATGAGCGTGATCTATAACAAAAAAACTTTGCGCCCTTTGCGGTAAACCAGCTATTTTACTTAAGAAATTTATATAAAACAAAAAATCCTCATCAAATAAATGATGAGGATCTCTAAAGAAAGGCGACGACATACTCTCCCACATAACTGCAGTACCATCTGCGCAGGCGGGCTTAACTACTCTGTTCGGGATGGGAAGAGGTGAGCCCCGCCGCAATAACCACCTTAAGGTTGTTAGTTGTTGGTTTTTGGTTGTCGGTTGATGGATTTCTCCAACAACTATCATCTATTAACCATCAACTGCTCTTGCGTCGAGCAAATATTTTAACATACTGAGATAAAGAAAAGTACTTTTATTTACTATTTTTAGAAAGTTTCTCCCCGCACCTTGCGGTGCGGGAAAAGGTGTACATAAGCTTACGGATTATTAGTACTACTCGACTATGACATTACTGCCTTTACATCTATAGCCTATCAACGTGGTCATCTTCCACGATCCTTAAAAGAAATCTCATCTTGTGGTGGGTTTCGCGCTTATATGCTTTCAGCGCTTATCCCTTCCAAACGTAGCTACTCTGCGGTGCCCCTGGCGGGACAACAGATACACTAGAGGTTTGTCCAATTCGGTCCTCTCGTACTAGAATCAGATCCACTCAAATTTCTAACGCCCACAGTAGATAGAGACCGAACTGTCTCACGACGTTCTGAACCCAGCTCGCGTGCCACTTTAATGGGCGAACAGCCCAACCCTTGGGACCTTCTCCAGCCCCAGGATGTGACGAGCCGACATCGAGGTGCCAAACCCCCCCGTCGATATGAGCTCTTGGGGGAGATCAGCCTGTTATCCCCGGCGTACCTTTTATCCTTTGAGCGATGGCCCTTCCATGCGGAACCACCGGATCACTATGCTCTACTTTCGTACCTGATCGACCTGTATGTCTCTCAGTCAAGCTCCCTTATGCCATTGCACTCTACGCACGGTTACCAAGCGTACTGAGGGAACCTTTAGAAGCCTCCGTTACTCTTTTGGAGGCGACCACCCCAGTCAAACTACCCACCAAGCAATGTCCCCCACAATATGGGGTTAGGCCTCAGATAAACAAAGGGTTGTATTTCAACAATGACTCCACAACGCCTGGCGACGCCACTTCACAGTCTCCAACCTATCCTACACATCATTTATCCAAGGTCAATACTAAGCTATAGTAAAGGTGCACAGGGTCTTTTCGTCCCACTGCGGGTAAACGGCATCTTCACCGTTACTACAATTTCACCGAGCTCATGGCTGAGACAGTGTCCAGATCGTTACACCATTCGTGCAGGTCGGAACTTACCCGACAAGGAATTTCGCTACCTTAGGACCGTTATAGTTACGGCCGCCGTTTACTGGGGCTTCAATTCAATGCTTCTCCGAAGATAACATCTCCTCTTAACCTTCCAGCACCGGGCAGGTGTCAGGCCCTATACTTCATCTTACGATTTTGCAGAGCCCTGTGTTTTTGATAAACAGTCGCCTGGACCTCTTCACTGCGGCCAGCTTGCGCTGGCGACCTTTCTCCCGAAGTTACAGGTCTATTTTGCCTAATTCCTTAGCCATGAATCTCTCGAGCACCTTAGGATTCTCTCCTCAACTACCTGTGTCGGTTTACGGTACTGGTACTAATTACCTGAAGTTTAGAGGTTTTTCTTGGAAGCCCTTAGGCGCACTATCTCTTTGTCCGAAGACTCCGAGTACTATCGTATTTCCCCAAGATCTGTGGATTTGCCTGCAGATCTTATAGGTAGGTACTTCAACGAACTATTCCGTCAGTTCGCGGCGCTTTCATCACTCCGTCACCCCATCACAGTAATTAGTAGTACGGGAATATTAACCCGTTAGCCATCGACTGTCCCTTTCGGGTTCGCCTTAGGACCAGACTAACCCACAGCTGATTAGCATAGCTGTGGAAACCTTAGTTTTTAGGTGTGCGGGTTTCTCGCCCGCATTATCGTTACTTATGCCTACATTTTCTTTTCTAACCAGTCCAGCATACCTTACGATACACCTTCAACCCTGTTAGAATGCTCCCCTACCACTTACAATTGCTTGTAAATCCATAGCTTCGGTAATACGCTTATGCCCGATTATTATCCATGCTCGTCCGCTCGACTAGTGAGCTGTTACGCACTCTTTAAATGAATGGCTGCTTCCAAGCCAACATCCTAGCTGTCTGGGCAGACAAACCTCGTTCTTTCAACTTAGCGTATATTTGGGGACCTTAGCTGATGGTCTGGGTTCTTTCCCTCTCGGACTTGGACCTTAGCACCCAAGCCCTCACTGTTATGAAACATTATATAGCATTCGGAGTTTGTCAGGAATTGGTAGGCGGTGAAGCCCCCGCATCCAATCAGTAGCTCTACCTCTATATAACTTTAAACATAACGCTGCACCTAAATGCATTTCGGGGAGTACGAGCTATTTCCGAGTTTGATTGGCCTTTCACCCCTACCCACAGGTCATCCGAAGACTTTTCAACGTCAACCGGTTCGGACCTCCACTGTGTGTTACCACAGCTTCATCCTGCCCATGGGTAGATCACACGGTTTCGCGTCTAACACTACTGACTAAAGCGCCCTATTCAGACTCGCTTTCGCTACGGATCCGTGGCTTAACCACTTAACCTTGCCAGCAACGTTAACTCGTAGGCTCATTATGCAAAAGGCACGCCGTCACCCCACGAAAGGGCTCCGACCGCTTGTAAGCGTATGGTTTCAGGATCTATTTCACTCCGTTATTCACGGTTCTTTTCACCTTTCCCTCACGGTACTGGTTCACTATCGGTCTCTCAGGAGTATTTAGCCTTAGCGGATGGTCCCGCCAAATTCAGACAGGGTTTCACGTGCCCCGCCCTACTCAGGATACCACTATCTATTATACTTGTTACCCATACGGGGCTATCACCCTCTATGGCGTCACTTTCCAGTAACTTCCGGTTCCTTGTACATAAAATGTCGTGGTCCTACAACCCCAACAATGCCGTAACATCATTGGTTTGGGCTAATCCGCGTTCGCTCGCCACTACTTACGGAATCACTTTTGTTTTCTTCTCCTCCGCCTACTTAGATGTTTCAGTTCAGCGGGTTTGCCCACCTATCGGTGTACTATGTCTTCAACATAGTGGGTTGCCCCATTCAGGTATCTACGGATCAATCGGTGTGTGCCCGTCCCCGTAGCTTTTCGCAGCTTATCACGCCTTTCATCGCCTCTGAGAGCCTAGGCATCCCCCATACGCCCTTATTTTGCTTATTGTACCAATCTTGTTACTTAAAACAAGACCGTTTTTTTTTGTTTTCTACAATAAATTGTAAAAAACGCTTTCTACTTTTTATTATTTTCTTATCTCAATATGTCAATGAACTTTATTTATGTCGAAAGTTGTAAAGTCTAAGGTCATAAAGTCATACTTTTGACTTTCAGACTTTAGTCTTTCGACTAAATTTGTGGAGAATAACGGAGTCGAACCGTTGACCTCCTGCGTGCAAGGCAGGCGCTCTAGCCAGCTGAGCTAATCCCCCATTTCTTAAATCTTAGATTGTAGAATTCAGATTTTAGATTTCTAATTCTTCTCTAATTTCTTTTGGTGAATTCCAACTTCCAGAATTTCCTTTCTTAAGTTAAATAGTAGTCCCGGGCAGACTCGAACTGCCGACCCCTACATTATCAGTGTAGTACTCTAACCAGCTGAGCTACGAGACTCTGTTTTTCTTAAGTTTTTCATTATTTTTTTAAATTAACAGCAAGAGTAATTGAATCTTAATATTCAAAACCTATAAATAGACATCTTTTTTCCTCAACGTGTTGACAAGTCAACTAACATTTGAGGCTCTAGAAAGGAGGTGTTCCAGCCGCACCTTCCGGTACGGCTACCTTGTTACGACTTAGCCCTAGTTACCAGTTTTACCCTAGGCAGCTCCTTGCGGTCACCGACTTCAGGCACCCCCAGCTTCCATGGCTTGACGGGCGGTGTGTACAAGGCCCGGGAACGTATTCACCGGATCATGGCTGATATCCGATTACTAGCGATTCCAGCTTCACGGAGTCGAGTTGCAGACTCCGATCCGAACTGTGACCGGTTTTATAGATTCGCTCCTGGTCGCCCAGTGGCTGCTCTCTGTACCGGCCATTGTAGCACGTGTGTAGCCCAAGGCGTAAGGGCCGTGATGATTTGACGTCATCCCCACCTTCCTCACAGTTTGCACTGGCAGTCTTGTTAGAGTTCCCGACATGACTCGCTGGCAACTAACAACAGGGGTTGCGCTCGTTATAGGACTTAACCTGACACCTCACGGCACGAGCTGACGACAACCATGCAGCACCTTGTAATTTGTCTTGCGAAAAATCTGTTTCCAAATCGGTCAAACTACATTTAAGCCTTGGTAAGGTTCCTCGCGTATCATCGAATTAAACCACATGCTCCACCGCTTGTGCGGGCCCCCGTCAATTCCTTTGAGTTTCATTCTTGCGAACGTACTCCCCAGGTGGGATACTTATCACTTTCGCTTAGCCACTGAAATTGCTTCCAACAGCTAGTATCCATCGTTTACGGCGTGGACTACCAGGGTATCTAATCCTGTTCGCTACCCACGCTTTCGTCCATCAGCGTCAATCCATTAGTAGTAACCTGCCTTCGCAATTGGTATTCCATGTAATCTCTAAGCATTTCACCGCTACACTACATATTCTAGTTACTTCCTAATAATTCAAGTTTAACAGTATCAATGGCCGTTCCACCGTTGAGCGATGGGCTTTCACCACTGACTTATTAAACCGCCTACGGACCCTTTAAACCCAATGATTCCGGATAACGCTTGGATCCTCCGTATTACCGCGGCTGCTGGCACGGAGTTAGCCGATCCTTATTCTTACGATACCGTCAAGCTCCAACACGTTGGAGTGTTTCTTCTCGTATAAAAGCAGTTTACAATCCATAGGACCGTCATCCTGCACGCGGCATGGCTGGATCAGGCTTGCGCCCATTGTCCAATATTCCTCACTGCTGCCTCCCGTAGGAGTCTGGTCCGTGTCTCAGTACCAGTGTGGGGGATCTCCCTCTCAGGACCCCTACCCATCGTAGCCTTGGTAAGCCGTTACCTTACCAACTAGCTAATGGGACGCATGCTCATCTTTTACCGTTGTGACTTTAATAGTAGAATCATGCGATTCAGCTATACTATGAGGTATTAATCCAAATTTCTCTGGGCTATCCCTCTGTAAAAGGTAGATTGCATACGCGTTACGCACCCGTGCGCCGGTCTCTAGCTCCGAAGAACTATACCCCTCGACTTGCATGTGTTAAGCCTGCCGCTAGCGTTCATCCTGAGCCAGGATCAAACTCTTCATCGTATATTTTAATATTATATTGCGATGTTTTCTCTATCGGTTCTTTTCGAATCTCTCAATTCTATTACTCTTATTCTTTTGTTTTAACATCTCTGTTAAAACGGCTGTCAATTCAATATGTCTACGAACGTGTTTCTTTTTTGTTTCGCTTGTCTCTCAAAGCGGGTGCAAAAGTAGAAAAAGTATCTCTAACTGGCAAATGTTTTTTGAAGTTTTTTTTTAAGAAAATTTCTTTTCTTTTTAACTTCATATTTACCAATCTTTCAATGAACTTTCCATGTTTTGCGGGGTGCAAATGTAATATCCCTTTTCGAATCTCACAAGCTTTTTGGAATCTTTTTTTGAAAATAAATTTTCCGTTTTAATTCGTTTGCTTGTCAGTATTTCAGTGAACGTCTATCGCTGTTGCGGGTGCAAAAGTAGGTAGTTTATTTACATTTACAAGCCTTTTTTAAAACTATTTTTATTCTTTTTCAAAACTTTTTCTTAACATTCTGATAACAGCAAGTTTAGAGTTTTTACTTTTTTGTCAATTTTAGGAATTTTCCTGCGTGCATTATGCTTATCATAATTTAGCCCTTTCAAAATCCAACTGTTTTAAGGAGTTTTCACCTTTATTACCTCTTTACTGATTACTTTATAACAGCTATGGAATACTACTTTTATTGATTCTTTCTTTGTTTTGATTCACAGAAAGACGCTAAAGCTTATTTTCATGCCTTTTCTTGCTTCTCGCAAAGTCGCAGATACGCAAAGTTTTTATTTTATCGCTTCGCTTCTTTTAAAAACTACCACCCTAGCCCTGATAGCAGAGAAAATCCTTTTGTGCCGGGGTTCGGCACAAAAGATTGAAGCGGATAGCAGGAAATAGCTCCTTATTAAAATCAAACTTCAAATTTTAAAATCTAAACTCCAACTTAGAAAACCCATTTCGTTGGAAGATTCATCAATAACCCACCCAACCAAACAAAAGCTACCTTATATATACATAAAAACAAACCCAACAGGCTTTAAAAACCTGTCGGGTCATATAATATAGATTCAAAAAAAAAAAAAAAAAAAACTCCTATATATTATAGTATACTTTTCCTTAATCACAATCTACTTTCAAAGGCCAAAACGTCCGATCACAATTAAAACAGAACAACATTGACAATGTTCTCATTTTTTTTCACCTAAGAGACATGAGTAAGCACAAACAAAAGCAAACCACAAACAAAACCACTAATCTCAACAAAACACATGATCCGTTTTACTTTTCCGTTGAACCAATAAACTATATTTGAAAATTGAGATTTGATGGATCAACACTAAAACGTGTGGAGAAATTTAAAATATTTTGTATTAACTAATTATTTTAACCGCAATCCCGATAGCTATCGGGAGCAAAGTTTTTTATACATATCGGATTTTAAAAAATACAAAGTTCGCAAAGTCTTATTATTCATCTTGCCTTGCGTATTTTACCGCAAAGCACGCAAAGGTTTTTTATTTGTAAGGTTTTATAAAAATGCAAAGTTCGCAAAGCTATACTGATAAAGCTTTGCGAACTTTGCGTTTAATGAGCGTAATCTATAACAAAAAAAACTTTGCGCCCTTTGCGGTTATATTCATCACTAATTTACAACCCCGCAGGTTTTCGTATTGACCCGATTTGATTCCGAAATTTAGGAATTAAAAAATTGAGATTTTAAAAATTTTGGAGTTTGCCAAAAGGCTATAAATCAAAAAAGCCATCCACAAAAGTGGAAAGCTTTTCATTGGTCTAACTACTAAACCAGCTACGAGTTACAAAGTCGTAGCAAAACAACACAACTAATCTTAGATACCGTATTTGGGCAAAAAAGCCTTTCCGTTAAGAAAGGCTTTTCCCAATATTGCGGTCTGGACGGGACTCGAACCCGCGACCCCATGCGTGACAGGCATGTATTCTAACCAACTGAACTACCAAACCTCTGCGTTATTGCGGTTGCAAAGATAGTACAGAATTTCATTTCTGCAAGTGTTTTGCTAAAAAAAATTAAATATATTTTTAAATTATTAGCCAAAGTTTTGTTTTTCAACTAAATATGTAGTCAATATTTTTTCGAAATTATCTCCCACATTCACCGGCACGTACTTAATTTGGTTCTTTGCACAAGTCAAAGACAGTTTTTTAAAGTACTCTTCTGCTCTTTTTTCGTATTCGACTTTTACATTATCGGCAAAAATCGATACTTCTTCACCTGATTCTAAGTCAATAAACTTTCGAGGCGCATTATCAAAGTCAAATTTAAGCTCCGTTTTATCGTCTACAACATGAAATAAAACGACTTTATGTTTATTGTGTTTTAAATGCTGCAAAGCATTAAACAACTTTTCATCATCTTCTGACTGAAACATATCTGTAAATATGATAATCATCGAACGACGATGCATTTTCTCTGCGATTTGATGCAAATACGTAATTGTGTCCGTTGTTTTCTTGACTTTTGGCTGCTCTAATAATTGCTCTAATTTATTGAGCAACATTCTATGATGACGATCACTTCCTTTTTCGGGAGCATAATATTCGTAACTATCTGAGAAAACACTTAAACCTACCGCATCGCGCTGTTTCTTTAAGATATTCATCAAAACTGCAGATGCTAAAACCGCAAAACCAATCTTCTTTTCATAAAAAGGCTGACCGAATTTTAATTCCGGATAATGCATCGACGACGAGTTATCAACAATAAGATGGCAGCGCAAATTGGTTTCTTCCTCATAACGTTTGGTATACAAACGATCTGTTTTTGCAAATAACTTCCAATCAATATGTTTGGTGCTTTCACCTGCATTATAAACTTTATGCTCGGCAAATTCAGCCGAAAATCCATGAAACGGACTCTTATGCATTCCAGATATAAAACCTTCTACTACCTGATTTGCCAGCATTTCGAGATGCTGAAAACTGGAGACTTTCTCTATTTCCGATTCAATTTTCATTCGGTTTCTTTTTTAATATTTTGTGCGCGGTACAATCCGTCCGTCGCCTGCAACAATTTCCTTTTCAGAATTGGACTAAAATTAGGGTTTTCTTTTAAGAATCGCTGCACTTCATCAAAAGCATATTTCGATGAATATTTTCCAACAGTATTACTCAACCAATCTTTTGGAAAGAAAATATCTCCCGTGCGCTGAATTTCATTCACCAAATCTAATGAAAATCTAATATACTTTTGAGCACTTTCCTGACGCAACGGATGATGAAAATTAGCCAAACCTACAGAAACCCACGCTTCTTTTTCTCGGTTTTTGTCTTCTTTTAAAGATTCCATAAACACATTTCGAACCAATTCGTCTTTTGATAAAGAAGGAAGTAAAAACTCAAATCGCTTTTGTTTGTCCGGATTCGTGATTGTTGTTCTGGTTTTATTCAAGATTTCATCTGCTTCTTCATGTTTGAATATTGCCAAATTCATTGCGATATTGGTATAATCATCTTCATTTAATTTTAAACCAGGAACCGAAATTTCTTTATTCCAAATTTGATATAATTTGGCTTTCGCCGAATCTGAATACGCAATTGAACTGAATAAATTAAACAAAGTCTTTTTTATATTGCTCGACAAATTGGCTTGTAAACGTTCGTACAAAACATCTTCAAGTTGTTTCTGCGCTTTGAGTTGTTGCTTTTCTGTTAGGAATTTCCAAAAAAGGGCATTTGTCTGATTCGTAATTATTTTTAAAACCAACTCATTTTGCTCAAGCTGAATTCCTTTTATAAAACAATCTAACGCTTTGCTTGGCGAAATATTTCCGTTTAAAGTGTTTTCATAAAGATTGCTATAACTCGACGCTCTTGCAACCTCATCTTTCAAAGTTGAAATAGCATTTAAATTATTCCCGTCAAGCGGAAAAACTCCATATCCGAAACCATTGTAATTGTAAACAATGCTTTGTGGTTTTGGGTGCCTGATTACCTCTTTCAGAATTGTCATTTTATCTTTTATATTAACCTCAACAATCTTAACATTATCCGGATAAATCAAACCAATCTGAAAGACCTGAGGCCAGATATTATCTGACTTATCTTCTGCTTTTTGCTGAATTTCAAAAGCTGAAATTCGGTTTTGAGCATCATATTTTATTTGATCTGTAAAAATGGCTCTTCCAGATTTGTTTACCCAAACTTTGCTCCATTTTTGCATGTCTAGCGGAGTTTCAGCGTCTAGAATTTCAACTAAATTATTCCAATCGGCATTATCGTTGGCATATTTTTTAATGTATTTTTCGATTCCTTTCTGGAAAGCTTCTTTTCCCATCGAAGCTTCTAACTGACGCATCATTATTGGCGCTTTATTATAAATAATAGCTCCATAAAGCGAACCTGCATCTTTCAAATTAGCTAAATTTTGCTTTATCGGATGTGTTCCTAACGAACGATCTTCTGCGTAAGCGCTTGCATAATGTGCCGAGAAAAACTGTAAATTATGATTGATTTTCGGGAAAATTGGATTCATAATTTTGTCTGCCATAAAGTTCGCAAACACTTCTTTCATCCAGACATCATCAAACCATTTCATGGTCACCAAATCGCCAAACCACATGTGCGAAGTTTCATGTGCAATTAGTTTCGCACGATCTAATTTCTCGCTGTCGGTTGCACTATTATCCAAGAACAAAGTCGATTCTCTATACTGAATCGCGCCTACATGTTCCATTCCGCCATATTGAAAAACGGGAATCGAAGCAAAATCTAACTTCTGAAAAGGGAATTTATAATTGGTATATTTTTCTAAAAAGTCTAATGATTGTTGGTGTAAACTAAAAATTGTATCTGTACTAACTTTTATTTTCTGTTCGTTGTTTTCACGATACAACATCGTCATTTCTCGATTTCCTGGTTTCTGCGTAACGCTTTTAAATTTTCCTGCCAAAAACGAAAACAAATAAGTACTCATTTTGTCTGATTCGCCAAAAGTATACGCCGTAAAATCTCCTTTTTCTACTTTCTCTTTTACATCGGCTCCAGCCAAAACTGACCAATCTTTAGGAACCGTCAAACTCAATTTGTAAGTTCCTTTAATATCCGGCTGATCAAAACACGGAAACAATGTACTCGCGCGATCCGGAACTAATAAAGTATACAAGAAATCATCATTACGGTTTAAGGATAAATTTCCTGCTATAAAGGAAATGGTAATGGTATTTTTTCCCTGAATCAAATCTTTAGCAGAAATAACAATATGCCCTTTCTCATGAAGAATTGCAACACTTTTTCCGTTAATCTGAATAGATTTTATATTCTGAGTTTTCTCTTTAAAATCTAAATATAAAGGCTCGCTTAAATCAGAAATCATCAGGTTCAAAGCTAGATTTGAATTAATTTCCTGTTGTTTTTCTTTCGGAATTTCAAACGAAAGTCCGTAAGTTACATTAGAAATTTGATGTTTCCTAAAAATTGCCATTTGTTCTGAAACACCATTTTCTAAAACAAAATTTTCTTTTTGTTTCGATTGAGAAAAACCAATTGTAGTAAATGCAAGAACACAAAGAAAGCTGTAGAAAATTTTCATTTTTATAGGAATATATGATTCGTAAAAATAAAAAAAGTTTGCCACGAATTATTCTTTTTTGCCACAGATTAAAAGGATTAAAATGATTTTTTTTAATCTGAGAGAATCATTTAATCTGTGGCAAGCTTTTTAAGCAATATCAAAATAAAAAATTCGTGTTAATTTGTGTAATTAGTGGCAAAAAACAACAAAAAAGGTCCGACTTGCGCCAAACCTTTTCCAAACTTACTAATTCAAGCTATCCAAAAATGAAATTATTCAGTTTGTTGAAATTTCAAAGCTGTATCCCATAAAGCAACTGTTAAAACAGGGTTTCCATCCGGAATGTTCACTATAAAAGAGTTTATATTACCTGTAACAGCTGGTTTTGAGCTAAAACCGGATTCAGAAAAAACAGAAGCTTTTTTCGTGACTGTAGTTTTCTGATAAAATCCTGATAACGCCATATAAGCGGTAAGAGGATTTTCTTTATTATAGGTAAATCGTTCTGCTTTGTTATCGTTACTATTATAAGAGATCATCACAAGTATAAGTATCAAAAATGTGAATATCAAAAGCGGTAAAAAAGGTTTTAGGGCTTTCATAATAATTTGGTTTTGAAATTTATTAAACATATTATTTTGAGAAAATCAACTAGAAAAAAGAGCTGTTACTCTGTTTGTTTAAACAGAAAAGAAAAATCTCCCGCATAATAATCGTCCCTTTTGGTTGAAGGATAAACAGGGTCTGTTGCTGAATTTAACGAGTAAGCATAACCTGTAATTATAATATTTCCTGCCACAATAGGATAAGTTGTTGAAGATCCATCTGTTTTTGTTCGGGTAATCCAGTCATCACTATAAACTGATAAAAAATACTCTTTATCTTTAATAAGCTGAATAGGCAATATTGTTTTTTCGAAAGCCATATTTGCTACAGAAACAAACATTTTTTCTGAATGTATAACTGTTTTCGTTGATGCATCCCACAAAGTAATTCTTAAAGCTGTATTGGTATCTGGCATTTTTGCAAAAACGGAAGTTATTTTGCCAGTAACTGTTGGCTTAAAACTAAAGCCAAACTCATAGAATCCTTCATTTTTTGCATCTACTGCTTTTTGATTAAATCCTGAGGTTGCCAGATAAGAATCTAAAGGATTTTCGGCCACATAAGTAACCGGAGCTTTATTATCATTATCATCACCGCTGCATGAAATCGTTAACAGCGCCACTAATAAAAGTGCCAAAATGGTTTTTAAAGTTTTCATAATAAATTAATTAACGGATTACTTATTTGGTTTTAAATTCTTTGATTTTCTTTTAGAAAAACTATTGTTGAATATTAAAATGTGCACAAACTTCTTCGTAACTCATTTTAGAATAATCTAATTTGGCTTCTTTTGATGTCGCAGCTGCAACGCCACCAGGAATCAAAATATAGCGCCAGCTAAGAGTTGTTGGAAGACCTACAGTTCCTACTCCTGAATGTGTAAAACGAAACAATTTGATTTTCTTTAGAGTAGAAATTGCCGTAATCGTATTAACAGTTCCACCTGCCAATGAAGTGTATGGCAATGTAAACGTTCCTGCTCCATAAGACACATAAACCAATATGCTTCCTTTTGAAAGAATATCGTCAGACAATTCCGGTGCATTAATCGTTGTAGACATTCCTGAAGTTCCATCTACTGTTTCTGCAGCTGCAGTTGGCGCGGTCAACCATGCGCTATAAATAACATTTGCCGTTCCTGTTGCTCCCGCCGGACCTGTTTGCCCAACAGCTCCATCGATTCCGTTTGTTCCGTCATCGCTACTGCATGAAGTTGTAAAAATGGCAACTAATAAAATGGCAAAAATGGTTTTGGTAATTTTCATAATAATTTGGTTTTAATAATTCATTAAATGATTAGTTTTTAATTCAATAGCGTTATTTTTGTAAAAGCCAAAATGATAGTAACAGAACGTTTCTTTTGTCTGAAGGCTTAATTACAAAACAAATTTGCAAGATTAAAACGGGCAGAAAAACCACCAATAGACAAACAACATTTTAAATAGACAGACAACTATAAAACCGAATCAAATGATCAAAAAATATACTTGTATCATTATAGACGATGACGAAATTGACAGACTTACGGTGTTATCGTTTGCCAAAAAATTTCCGGTTTTGGATATTTTAGGTGTTTTTGAATCGGCAGAAGATGCGCTTTTATTTATCGAAAAAGAAAAGATCGATATTTTGTTTCTGGATATTGATATGCCAGGTTTAAACGGAATCGAATTCAGAAAACAAGCCTTAGAAATTCCGGTTTGTATTTTTATAACAGCACATCCTGAACATGCCGTAGAAAGTTTTGAAATAGAAACACTCGATTTTATCGTAAAACCTTTAAAACTCGATCGATTTGCACAAACTATAAGCCGAATCGAAGAGTTTATGGAAATTAAATTAAAAGCCTCACTTTTTGAAGCAAGCATTGGCGGCGACACCATTTATATAAAAGAAGGTCACGATCAGACGAAAGTCAAACTACACGAAATTTTATACCTTGAAGCTCTAAAAGATTATACCTTAATTATTACAGAAAAAAAAAGACATTGCGTTTTATCGAGTATTGGCAATCTTTTGAAAGAAGATCATTTTCAGTCTTTTATTCGAATTCACAGAAGTTTTGCGGTTCAGAAGCAATTCATTCAGAAAATAAATTCGACCGAAATTCTTCTAAACAACAATATTACTATTCCCGTTGGCAGAAGCTATAAAGAAAATCTAAATCTGTTCTCATGAAAAAAATTGGGTTCTTGTTTTTGTTTTTCATCAACTTAACTGTTTTCGCACAGCAGGAACCTAATTTAGCTCGGTATCAAAACCCAGATGAAAGACTAAAAATCTGGCTTAAATATGCGAATGAAATTATTGATTTAGAAGATTATGCGAAACTCTTAGGTGTTGCCGAAAAAGGAATTAATATTTCTAAAAACAATCCTGCTTATTTGAGCAGGTTTTATCTTTATAAAGGCCTGGCATATGAATTCAGTAATAACCAATATCAAAAAGCAGTCGTAAATTATGAGCTTTCGCTAAAATATGCCAAAAGCGTTAAACATCTTAAAAACGAAACCTCGGCTCTAATGCGCCTTAACTATATTTATTATTCTCTTAATGAAACAGCCAAAAGAAAAAATCTAATACAATATATAAAAAAGGTTCTCGATACAACGAAAAATACCTATACACAATCTGTTCTAAACGGAAGCCTTGGAGAATATTATCTTGATTATTCTCAATATGAAAATTTCATCGGATATCAGTTAAAAGCGATAACGTATAAAAAATTGCTCCCAAAAAGCATTTCAAATACAGAAAACATTGGAGTTTCATACAGCCAGATTGCCAGCGCATATATTAAGATGAAGCAATTTGATAAAGCAATTGAATACTTAAACGATGCCAAACCTTATATAAAGACCTCTCCTTATATCAGTGCTTTTTCCTGTAATTATTATATGCAGTGTTTTGTAGCAGAAAACAAACCGGACAGCGTTCAAAAATATTACAGGTTGATTTATACACTTCCCTCTGTAAAAGATTCGTTATTTCTTAATTTGAGCTTCGCCAACCGAAGTATGGCAGATTATTATGTTGGTAAACATCAAATAAATAGAGCTTATAATTATGCTGTAAAAGCCGTTTTACTCGGAAAAAAATCAAATGACGAAGATATTATTATGGAAGCCAATACCATAATGGGAAACGTTTTATATCAAAAAGGTGAATATAAAAAGGCAATCGAAACCTTAAAGAAAGCTTCAACAAATGCCCTAAATTATGATAAAGAATCGTTTGTAAGTATCAATAAGAAACTATCTCAAAGTTATGCGGCACTAGGACTTTGGAAAGAAGCTTATCGTTACAACGACATTTATACTAAATCTAATGACGAAATGATGCAAGAATCGGCTAAACAAAGTATTGCCAATGCCGAAGCCCGTTATCAAAACAAAACCAAAGGACAAGAAATAAAAAGTCTTTCGGCTCAAAATACCATTAAAAACATTCAGATTGTCGAAGCCAAAAAACAACGTATCTTTTTAATTTTGGGATTAATTTTGGTTGCAATCATTGGGTTATTATTGTTCAGACAAAACCAAAACAGAAAGAAAACCAATCAAAAATTGCAGCTTTTAAATCAAGAACTTGACGAAGCTAATAAAATAAAAGCCCGATTCTTTGGTATTTTAAATCATGATTTGCGAAGTCCTGTTTCGAATTTAATTCACTTTTTACATCTTCAAAAAGAAAATCCCGAACTTATTGATGAAGCAACTGCTTTGCGCATGCAAACAAAAGTTATCTCAGGAGCCGAAAATTTATTATCCTCAATGGAAGATATTTTGTTGTGGAGCAAAAGCCAGATGGAAAATTTCAAACCTCATTTTAAAGAAATTCCAATAGCTACAATATTCGAAGAAATGAAGAATCATTTTTCAAGTGTAGAAAACATCGAAATTTTATTCGAAAATCCTCAAAATATTATTCTGAATACTGATGAAAATTACCTAAAAACCATTATCCGAAACTTAACCGGAAATGCCATCAAAGCACTTGATAAAACCCAAAACGGCAAAATAATCTGGAAAGCCTGGCAGGAAAATAATCAAACGTATCTTTCGATTACAGACAATGGTCCGGGCGGAACTCAGGAACAATTTAAAGCTTTATACGACGATTCAGAAGTTATAGGAATCAAATCCGGTTTGGGATTGCATTTGATTCGGGATTTGGCTACAGCCATAAATTGCAAAATCGAAATCCAATCAAAACCAGATTCAGGAACGACTTTTTTCTTAAAGTTTGCCACGAATTGCACGAATTAGCACGAATTATTTATTTGATAATGTTGACAAAATAGTTTGCTACAGATTAAAATGATTTTCACAGATTAAAAAAATCCTTTTTAATTCTTTTAATCTGTGGCAAAAAAATTAAACCCCATTTTAATTCGTGAAATTGAATTTTGAGTTTAAAATAATTAGTGCTAATTCGTGAAATTCGTGGCAAAAAACCTTTAAACATAAAAAAGGCTTGACTTTCGCCAAACCTCTTTTATATAAATCATAATCTTACTATTACAACAAAGCGTCTAAACTATCTGCGTAGGTTTGTTTCGGAGCAACTCCTACTTGTTTTCCTACTACTTCACCGTTATGAAAAACCAAAACGGTTGGTATGTTACGCACACCATATTTTGCAGCGAATTCTTGGTTTGCATCTACATCTACTTTACCAACAACTACTTTACCTGCGTACTCTTCGCTGATTTGGTCAATGATTGGACCAACCATTCTACAAGGACCACACCATGCTGCCCAAAAATCTACCATTACTGGTTTATCTGATTTCAAAACTACTTCATCAAAAGTAGCATCTGTTATTGCTAATGCCATAATTTCTTATCTTTTTAAAATTATAGTTTGAATTGTTACGCTTCAAACTAGAGTACAAATTTAAAAATTAAATACAAATGAAACACCATTCCCAGATTAGTTTTCATTATAAATGTATTGTCAATAATTATATTAACACGAAAAGTATTATTTATAAGTTTTAACCTACAACTAATTGAACATCATCTTTTTAAAAACCGTAAGTTTTTTACCTTATCTTTATTAATCCGCAAAATCCACACCAAATGAGAGAAATTTTACTTCATATAAAAACCTTTTTTCAATCGGTTCATTTTAAGAAATATGTCAAACGTTTTGGTTTCTTTATTTTGGGATTAATTGTTTTGCTTCTTCTTGCTTGCGGCGGATTATCTATTTATTTCAACCAACATAAAACCGAAATCATCGCTAAAGTCAATACCAAAATCAACGAAAACATTAATGGAAAATTCCATATTGGCGATTTTCATTATAAGTTTTTAACCGGTTTTCCGAATTTTACTTTAGCATTAAAAGATGTTGAAATCAAAGACAATCAATGGCAAACACACAAACATACTTTATTGAACGCAAAAGAAATTGAAGTTCGACTCAACGTTTGGAGTTTACTGCAACACGAAATCAACATTCATAAAATCCTGATTAACGAAGCGGATATTTATGTTTATAAAGCCAAAAATGGCTATTCGAATGCAAACATCTTTAAACCTAAGAAGAAAAAAGATCCCAAAAATAAATCGGAAACCGAAACTACGGTTGACCAAGTTGAACTTAGCGGCGTTCACTTTATTCTTGACAATCGTTTAGGACATAAACTATTTGATTTTGATGTAGCCAATTTAACCACAAAAGTTGAATATGACGGTGATGATTGGCAAACAAATGTTTTTCTGGACACACAAATTGCCAGTTTAGCGTTTAATACCATACACGGAAGTTTTGCAAAACAAAAAGAACTTAAAGGAACTTTTGCGGTTTCTTATGATTCCCAAAAGCAAAAAATTGATGTTGTAACCAAAGGTCTCAAAATAGGCGCAGATTCTTTTGACATTACCGCTTATTTTAATTTAGCCAAAGGAAATGCGCTCTTCGGAATCAATATTGGAACAACTATTTTATGGCAAAATGCATCCAATTTATTATCGGCAAACATAAGTTCTAAGCTTAACCGATTTAATCTAAAAAAAGAAATTGATGTGAATTGCGACATCAAAGGAGATTTTAATGCCGAAGGAGATCCCAGAATTGTCGTCCAGGCAATTATAAAAAATAACGAACTCAGCATTCCAGACGGACAACTTACTGATTGTAGTTTTAAAGGTATTTTTACCAATAATTTCAAACCAAAAGAAGGTTTTAACGATGCAAATTCGGCTATTATTTTAACCCATTTTTCAGCAAATTATGAAAATATACCGCTTAAGATTCCGCAATTGTCTATCAATAATCTAGAGAAACCATTGGCAACCGGTTATGTAAGTTCTGATTTTGACGTTACAAAACTAAACGAAGCAAGCAACGACAAATGGATTCAGTTTTCTGAAGGTCACGCCACAGCAAACCTAAAATTTCAGTTTGACATTGTAGATTTGTTTATTACCAAACCACGTTTTATTGGAAACGTAAACGTGCAGAATGTCTCTTTTCATTTTATTCCGAAAAATATTCACGCCGAAAAAATCAATGTTCAGCTTGACTTTACCGAAAAAGCTTTACTGATTAAAAAGATTGCTTACAAACACAATAAAAACATCATTTATATCGAAGGCAAAATCGATAATTTCCTCAATTTATATTATGATGCACCAGAGAAAATGGTCGTAAACTGGGATATTTATTGTCCTAATATAGATCTCAAACAATTTCTGGGAGTTTTGGCCAATTCTCAAAAAAGCAAATCCACACCCAAAAAAGCTACAATGTCTCATCAATTGCGAAATGCAATCGAAAAATGCGTCGTAGATATCAACATCAAAGCCGATAAAATAAATTATAACAAACTAACCGCCACCAATACAAAAGCCGAAATCCAGATGATCGATTCCAGGCTTATTATCAAAAACGGTTCTCTGCAAACTTCTGGGGGAAACATTACTTTTAGCACCATCGTACAACCAAATGGCAATAATTTTAATTTTAGTTCGAATGCGCAGGTAAATCGGGTTGATATTGCGAGTTTTTTAAGATCGTTTAACAACTTCGGAATTCAGTCTTTTTCTCCAAATAATATCAAAGGAAAACTCAGCAGCAAGGCAAATGTCAGCGGATTAATCAATAGCAAAGGTGAATTAATCACCAATTCTATGCACGGAAAACTTGATTTTAATGTCAATCAGGGCGCGTTACTTAACTTTGAACCTATTGTAAAAGTTGGGAAATTTGCGTTTCCGTTTCGCGATGTCAAGAACATTACTTTTAGTGATTTGTCGGGGAACCTCAACATGCGCGGAGAACAAATCGATGTCAACAATCTAACCATAAGTTCCAGTGTGCTCAACTTCGACGTCAACGGAATTTACTCTTTTGGCCGAGGCACTAATCTCGCCCTCACAATACCACTCCGAAATTCTAAAAACGACATCAAACTCGCCACAAAAGCCGAACGCGACGCCGTTCGCAGCCGCGGAATTGTTCTGCATTTAATTGCACTTGATGATGATGGAAAAATGAAAATCAAATGGGGAAAGAAGGATAAAGAAAAGTAATTTCATCACGTAATATTGGCATTTCTACGAAGGAGAAATCTCCGCAAGTAACTCGACAAAGATTTGTCCCTCTGAGCGAAGTCGAATAGTTTCTACAACTTTAAATATATATTGACACTATTCCCAAAACAAGTATCAATACAATCATTGCAATTCCTACCTCATTTATTCTTGAAACTCGCTGTTCAAAATTCTTTTTAAATGATAATACAGCAGGTACAAAAAATAAATTTATTAGAATACTAAATGGCAAAACCCAATAAGAAACACCTTCCGGACCTCCATTTGATAGAATTATAGAAATCGAAACAGGAATAAAATAAATGTTTATACTAATGATTAAAAAAGCTATTATTTTATTTCTTCTGCTTATCATAGATTTCTTGATTTAAAATTATAACAAAGATATTTTCTTTTCTAGAATCTTCAACGCCAGTCAAAAATGATTGGCGTTTTTTTATCAATAAAACTAAAATACTCATCATTAAAACCTTCTAAAATGTGACTCTTATGCCGTTGTACCAAAAGTAACATTTGGATAGTTTTGTTTACTTCAATATCCTAAAATCAATGAGTATAAATATCAGAATTGGCGAGCGAATTCGCGAATTAAGGAAAGCCAAAGGTCTTTCGCAAGAAGCGTTAGCAAATCTTGCAGAAGTCGACAGAACTTATATGACAAAAGTTGAAACTGGGAAAAAAAATGTAACAGTCAAAATTTTAGAAAAAATAATTATTGCTCTTGAGACTGATTTTGGAGATTTTTTTAATAATAACAATTTCAAGAAATAATGACACAAAAAAAGTATTCAGCTATAAAAGAGAAACTCCATATCGAAGTTGATAAAAAGACGGATAATGGACTTGCTCAACTTACTCATTATTTTCAAAATCATACAAATGGAGTTTCACAATATTTCAAAGAGAATGCTGCAGAATATTTATGTGACATTCATGAAAAATTGAATATTGTTGAAGAACCTAATTTTCAATATTACCTACCAATAAAATGGGATATCCCGTTTCCTCCACCTAAAAACCCTGAATTTAAATTTATAGATCTGTTTGCAGGAATTGGTGGAATAAGACTTGCTTATCAAAATTTAGGTGGCAAATGTGTTTTTACTAGTGAATGGGATACTTATTCAAAAAAAACATATGAAGCAAATTTCGGAAAAGTTCCTTTTGGCGATATAACACAAATAAATGAAACAGAAATTCCTGATCATGATATTTTATTAGCAGGTTTTCCTTGTCAGCCTTTTTCAATAGCGGGAGTTTCAAAAAAGAATGCATTAGGCAGAAAACATGGTTTTTTAGACGAAACACAAGGGACACTTTTTTTTGATATTGCACGTATTCTTAAACATAAAAGACCTAAAACTTTTATGTTAGAAAATGTAAAGAATCTCGTATCTCATGACAAAGGAAACACTTTCAAAGTTATCCAAAACACATTAAGAGAATTAAATTATACTATTTATTTTAAAGTTTTAGATGGTAAACATTTTGTTCCTCAACATAGAGAACGAATTATAATTGTTGGATTTGATAATAAATATTTTAAAGGAAAAGAAAATTTCAAATTTCCTGAAATGAGTGATACAAAATTCGCATTGAAGGATATCCTTTTACCTGAAGTTGACCCAAAATATACTTTATCAGATAAACTTTGGAGTTATCTACAAGAATATGCTAAAAAACACAAAGCTAAAGGAAATGGTTTTGGATTTGGTTTAGCAGATTTAAATGGGATATCAAGAACAATGAGTGCCAGATATTATAAAGACGGTGCAGAAATATTAATTCCTCAAGAAGGCAAAAATCCTAGAAGATTAATCCCCAGAGAATGTGCAAGACTTCAAGGTTTTCCTGATAATTTTATCATTCCTGTTTCTGATAATCAAGCTTATAAACAATTCGGAAATTCAGTCGTATCTCCTTTAATGCAAGCAGTTGGCAAAAATTTAGTTGCCGAAATTGCAAAACAAGAGGCTAATCAAAAATTAACTTCTCTAGAGCAATAATAGAATAAATCGTGATAAATTAATTTTAAATTTATTAATAATGGAAAATGGTCTTCTTTCAAAATACTTTAAAGGCATAGTCGCAAAAAAACTTAGTCAAGTTGAAGTGAATCCCCAAGTTTCCAACCAACACGAATTCAATGGTATCAATGAATTTAAATCTATTTTAGGCGCAGAAAAATCTACATATGAAGGTATTTTTATATACTTAACTGATAATGAAGAAACCATATTAAATGAGACAGGCTCCTTAACTTGGTATAACGCACGAGAAAATGATCCCAAAAGAAATGAATTTCGCCTTTATTATTCCACAACACAAATTATGGAAAAGGCGAATGTTGGTGATTTCTTATTAATTGGACTGACGCATGATAATAAATTAGCTGTAGTAGTAGCTCCGACAGGAACAACAGCCGAACAACAACTGCTTTGGCTTTTTGAAATTGGAGAAATTGGAAGCAAATTTATTTTCCGTGATATTTCTTCAAATGACATCAAACTTAATTTTGCAGGAAAGTACATCCTTAATTCTCTTGGTTTTGAAATCGATGAGACTGAGCCAAATTTCTTAGAATTAATACTTAACACATTTGGAAATCAGTTTCCTTCAACAGCGATCTTTTCAAATTTTGCACGCTCAACAGTTAAAAATGTCTCCCCTATTGAAGAACCTGATAAAACTTTAATTGCTTGGCTTGAAAGAGAAGAAATACTTTTCAAAACACTTGAAAAACATATTGTATCAAAAAAACTTGAACAAGGATTTGGAGAAAATAAGATAGACGTAGATGATTTTATTTCATTTTCATTAAGTGTTCAAAATAGAAGAAAATCTCGTGCAGGTTTTGCTTTTGAAAATCATCTCGCATCTATTTTTCAATTTCAAAAAATAAGTTTTTCTAAGGGAGCAAAAACAGAAAGGAATAACAAACCTGATTTTCTTTTTCCGTCAATAATAGATTATCATAATCCAGATTTTCCCGTTGAATTATTAACGATGCTTGGTGTTAAAACTACAGCAAAAGATAGATGGAGGCAGGTTTTGTCAGAAGCAGATAAAATTTCTCAAAAACATTTAATCACCTTAGAGCCAGCAATAAGCGTAAATCAAACTGACGAAATGTTTGCGCAAAATCTACAACTTGTAATTCCACAATCTTTAAAGGAAACTTTTACTGCTTCCCAACAAATTAATTTATTAAACCTTCAAGACTTTATAAACGTAGTTCGTCAACGACAAAAATAATATCATTAGAAATAATTAACTAAGATTATCATGGATGTCCATAGTCCAGAACAACGTTCAAAAAACATGCGGGCAATTAAAAATACCGCAACAAAAGCCGAAGTAACGTTGGCAAAAGCATTATGGAATCTAGGTTACAGATATAGAAAAAACAACAAAACAGTTTTTGGCAAACCGGACTTTACTTTCAAACAATTAAAAATTGCCATTTTTGTAGATTCAGAATTCTTTCATGGGAAAGATTGGGAAACTCGAAAAAAACCACAAACCAATCCTGAATTCTGGATCAAAAAAATTGAACGAAATATACAGCGAGATATAGAAGTTAATACTTATCTGGAATCTCAAAACTGGAAGGTTCTTCGTTTTTGGAGTAACGATATTAAAAAGAATTTGGATTCTTGTATTCTTGAAATTCAAAACGCAATTGCAGAAAAACAAGTTTGACAATCGAAACGGAGTTTCTTGCGGAGATTCCTCATTCTTCGGAATGACAAAGCGGGCGGAAAAAGGAAACAATCAGAAAAAGAATAAAAATAAAAAAAGCCACTTCATAGTGGCTTTTCGTTTATTATAGTTTAATCATTTACATCCAAATAAGGATTTAAGATTTCGGCTAATTCATTGAGCCAGAAATAACCTTCTTCAACTCCTTTTGGATCGATTTGCAGGGTTTCGCATTCTCGCATTAAAGACATCGCGAGAAGATAATTTACTCTTCGGATTGCTTTTGCGAAACTTTTAGGATCTGTGGCTTGGTTGAAAAATTCGTTTAACCGCAATTCTGTTTCTTTTGAAAGGGTGTTTAGACTCATAATAACTTGCATTTAGGAAATATAAAACCCGCGTAGCTAAGGTGTCCTACGCTGCAAGAGCGTTGCAGTTGTTTCCAATACCGCCACCATACCACACGGGCACAAAGTTTTTCTGATCTCATAATTCTTGCATTTTAGGACTGCGAAGATACCAAAAAACGTTGTGGTTTGTGCGGGTTTTCTTTGTTGATTTGAAATTATGATTTCTTCCTATATTATTACACTTCTGCGTCGCTTGTGCTAAAGTTCCGGAGGAACGATTTATTTTGTAGCAACGGATTTTAATCCGTTGTTAACAAAGTATTGTTCAAAAAAAATTCCAGAGGAACGATATGTATATAAATTCGTTAATCTTTGCGGGGCTTCGACTTCGCTCAGCCTGACAATTTTGGTTTGGCTCAGCTTGACAATATTTTGGAGTTTTTCTCTTATTTGACGCGACAATTGTTGCGGAGTTTCTTGTGTGATTTCTCCTCTGTCGAAATGACAAAAAACTAGAATTATTTTCTTAATGTTTTATTAACTCACTTGTGTTTTTATTCTAAAAAAGATAGCTTTGAGAAACAATCATTAAATATAAACCCATATGAAAATTCAAATCAATACAGACAAGAACATCGAAGGACACGAAAGATTAGAAGCTTATTTTTCTGGAGAATTAGAAAAAGGTTTAGCGCGTTTTGAGGAAAAAATAACCCGCATCGAAGTACATTTTGGAGATGAAAACGGAGAGAAATTTAGCTTAAACGATAAAAAATGTGTGATTGAAGTTCGTACAGCAAAACTACAACCCATAACCGTTACAGAACACTCTGATACGCTTGAAAAGGCTTTTAGTGGTGCTCTTGCAAAAGCAAAAAAATCACTTACTACGACTTTCGAAAAACAGAAGACGTTTTAACTTATATACCAACAAATACAAAAATGGCATTGTCTTAAATTTAGATAATGCCATTTTTTTATACTCTAAATCGTTGCGCGTAATTATTTAACACATAGAAACATAGATTTTAGGGCTTTAAAAAAGGCGTTTCACTTGTTTAAATAATCATAGCTAGCTATCTGAGAGAAATGTATTTTTTTGTATTCTTTTTTACATCTAAAAGCTATGTTTCTATGTGTTGAATGTTTTTTATGCTTTTTAAGAAACTCTGGAAAAATAAAATTAAGATAATAATAACGCTTTTCGCTATTGTAAGAATTAAATTTGCAGTCCCAAAAAATGGACTTAATCCTTGAAGGAAAACAAGCGAATTGATTAGGATTTTCTATAATAATTTTTTAAAATAAACTCATGAAAAAGCAACTACTCGTATTACTAACCGCAGTTTTGTTAAGTTTTGGCGTAAATGCACAAGTAAAATCATCTGAAACAAATGTTCTGGTTTTGATCTATTCTCAAAACGGAGGAACTTATAAAATGGCAAAAGCAATTGCCGAAGGAATTCAGGAATATCCACATACAAAAGCAACTATAAAACGTGTTCCTTCGATAAATGCAAAAGAAAAATTAAACGCTGATGTGGAGAAATTGCCAGTTGCAACGATCGAAGAATTGGCAAATTATGACGGAATCGCGTTTGGAAGTCCGGTGCATTTTGCAAATATTAGCGCTGATATGAATTACTTTTTCAGTCAGAGTATTCCGCTTTGGACTTCTAGAACTTTAGAAGGAAAACCGGCAACTGTATTTATGTCGGCTGGATCCGGAGCAGGAAAAGAAGCTGCAATTTTATCTTTTTGGAATATTCTTGCTTCGCACGGAATGATAATCGTACCTACAGGAATTATGGGAACGGCAACTTTAGACAAAACAGTTCCGCAAGGAAATACTCCATTTGGAGCAACTGCATTGGCTGGATCGCCTGTTGGAACTCGTCCGTCGCAAAGCGAATTGAATTTGGCTAAAGAACAAGGAAAAGCTTTGGCAAGAGCAGCTTCTGGATTGAAAAATACTGAAAATGTAAAAGCTGTAAAAACAACTTCTACAGAAACTAAAATCGATATCAATAAAACTTTAAAGGACAATAATATCGTTCTTCCTGAAGCTCCGAAACCGGTTGGGAATTATGTTCCGTTTACGATTTCAGATCATAAAGTATATATTAATCAAGTGGCTTTGAAAGATGGAAAGATCTTGAATGCAGGGAAAGTTGGCGCGACAGTTACAGACGATCAGGCGAAAGAAGCAACGTATCAAACGATGCTAAATGTTATTGCGGTTCTAAAAGAAGCTTGTGGGGGCGATTTGAACAAAGTAAAACAATGTGTGCAATTAACGGGATATTTTAATACTACTCCGGAATATACACAACATGCGGCGCTTATGAATTCGGCTTCGAATTTGACGGCTTTGGTTTTTGGCGAAAAAGGTAAACACGCGAGAGCAACTATTGGGGCGGCTTCTTTACCTATAAATTCGGCTGTTGAAATTCAGGCGATTTTTGAAATTGAATAATAAGGAAGATTTTACCGCAAAGGGCACAAAGGATTACGCAAAGGTCGCGAAGTTTTTTGCATTATGCTTTGCTTTGAGATTGCAAAATCGCAAAGCTTAAACAGAATATTGTCATTTCTGTAGATGTTAGATATTTCGGTAACAAAATTTAACTTTAATAAATTTTGTTACGATGAGAAATAATAGTCAGGATTCCACTTTAGAGCGGAACTACTTAGAGAAGTATCGTTTTCTAATAAAAGAATATGAACAGGTAAAAAATAAAACTCATCCTTTGTATAAAAAAGCAATGGATTTTTATGCAGCAAATAATACTTGCCGAAAGAGTTTTTTAAAGTATTATAATCGCTTTAAACAAAGTGGGAAATCTATTGATTTATTGCCCCAAAAAAGAGGTCCCAAATATAAAACAAGACGTCCTTTGCCTTTTATAGAGCAAAAAGTAATTGCATTACGAGAAAAAGGAAACAACAAATATGAAATTGTTAGTATCTTAAGGCCCAAATTAGGGAAGCATACACCATCATATTCAGGAGTTTATAATATTTTAAAACGCAATAAAATAAATAGATTAACTCCGAAGATTAAAAAGAATCATCAAAAAATAATCAAGGAAAGAATGGGACAACTTGGTCATATTGATTGTCATTATTTGAGCAAAAGTATAATTAAAGGGGAAAATAAAAATCGCTATTTAGTTTGTGTAATAGATGATTACAGTCGAATTGCCTGGGCTGAATTAGTTTCTGATATTACCAGTTTAACAGTTATGTTTGCGGCATTGAAATGTTTAAACATCCTAAGTGATCATTATGAAATAAAATTTGAAGAGATATTATCTGATAATGGAGCTGAATTTGGACCTAAAACAAGCAAAGTGAAAAATAATCACCCTTTTGAGAGGATGTTAATGGAATTAGGTATTGTTCATAGGTACACAAAACCCTACAGACCACAAACTAATGGTAAAGTTGAACGCTTTTGGAGAACTCTTGAAGATGATTTATTGAGAGACACAGATTTTGATTCTCATGAAGAATTAAAAGAAGAATTATTGCAATACTTATATTATTATAATCATGAAAGACCACATCAAGGTATTGATGGAAAAAAACCAATCGAAATGATAAATCCGTTACCGAAATAAGTAACCTTTACAATTTCGACGAAGGAGAAATCTTCGCAAGTAACTCCGTAACGAAAATCCAATCTTTGTCGAGCTTCTCGCGAAGATTTCTCCTTCGTCGAAATGACAAAATCTTTGCGATTTTGTGTCTTTTTCACCATACCAATATAGCCCTTAAACTTAATGACATTGACAGTACAAACTGCACATATTTTATAACATAATCTAGTTTTTTTTTGCGTGAGGGATAGAGCTAAGCTACCGAAGTAGCAGTGAAAGCCCGACAGCAATAAAAAAAGGGGCCGACTAAGCGATTTGCATAGTTGGCCCCTTTTTTTATTGGTGGCACGCCCAGATTATTATTGGCGTAATATTATGATTTTGGCAATGGTGCTCCAACGGCAATATCGCAACGGTGACCTGCTTGTCCGTGTGGCGGATTCATGCCTTCGGCTGTTGCAACTGGCTTTTCGGTACTTAATAAAGCGGGAACAGCATTATTAGCCGGCGGCGTAACAGTAAAACTTTGCGACGCGCTTCCGCTTTGTGCAGGAGTGGCAGCAACTGGTTTGGCTACAGGAGAATTTAAAGGCGCTCCTACAGGAATATCACATCTGTGTCCTGGTTGACCATGCGACGGATTCATACCTTTGGCTACTTTTACCGGAGCCGCAGTTGTTGTAGTAACTACTTGTTGTTGACTTGGATTCATTTGAACCGTTTGTGCAGGTTGTGCATTCACAGTTTGCCCCTGTTGCGTTGGTGCTGAATTTAATGGTGCGCCAACGGCAATATCGCAACGATGTCCGGGTTGTCCGTGAGCAGGATTTAATCCTTTGGTTTCTCCCAAAACCGTATTTGGATTTGTTGCCGGCATTTGAACTACTGATTTTGTTTTTGCTGTGTCTTTTGCCAATCCTAATTTAACTAACTCAGAAGTTGGTGTGTTTTCTTGTGGCTCCAATTCCTTTTTGCAGGAAGTTAAAAATAAGGAAGTAACAAATATTGAGGTGATAAATATTTTTGGATTCATGATGTCTATTTTAAAGTATTCAAATATACTAAATCAAATTATACCATATAAGTGATATAAGTTAATTTAAGTTTTGTCTTTTTATTTAGTCTCGCAAAAGCGCAGAGGCGCAAAGAAAATTAACTTGGCGTCTTTACGCCTTTGCGTGATTAATTTCATTTACCTACAACGGATTAAAATCCGTTGCTACAAAATGCATCGTTCCTCCGGAACTTTTCAATCTTTGTTATTAAAATAAACTTGGCGACTCTGCTCCTGATAGCTATCGGGATTGCGAGATTAAATTCGTCCAACAAAAACCTTTGAATCTTTGTTCCTTTGAACCTTTGCACCTTTAAAAGAATATTTCCTAACTTTAAATCCAAAACAAAACCTATTATGAAAAAATCAATTCTACTTTTATTATTCGTTGCTTCTTTTGCAAATGCACAAACTTCTGAAAAAGACAAAGTCAACCAAACTATCGATGCCTGGCATAAGGCTGCTGCCGATGTAAAATTTGATACTTATTTTAATTTAATGGCTGATGATGCAATTTTCATTGGAACGGACGCTACCGAAAACTGGATTAAAAAAGACTTCAAAATATGGGCAAAACCTTTTTTTGACAAAGGAACAACTTGGAATTTTACAGCGCTTGAACGTCATATCTTTTTTGATAAATCGGGAAAAATTGCATGGTTTGACGAATTATTAAATACACAAATGAAAATTTGTCGCGGTTCTGGTATTTTGGTAAAAGTAGGGAAAGAATGGAAAATTCAGCATTATGTTTTATCAATGACGATTCCGAATGATGATATTGATGCTATCATTAAAGTAAAAGCGCCAATCGAAGATGTTTTGATTGCGAAGCTTCAGAAAAAATAAACATTTTTGAACTTTGTTCTTATAATCCTAACTTTTCTAGCACTTTAGCGAACTTGATATCGATTTAATTATAATATAATTGACAATATTAGTCCTATTTTGGAAGTTCAAAATAAGATTGTCTCAAAAAAAAGGTTCGAATTTTACAATATTAACTAAAATAAAAGCCACACCTCTATTTTATTAGCCCTTGAAATCAAAATCTTTATTTTTTTTTAACTTTGACCCCAAAAAAAATAGGGTTAAATAAAGTATTTGAAAAATGAAAATAGAAAAACGCTGGATCATTTCCTTTATTATTATAAGTATTGTTTGTATTACCGGCGCATTTTGGCCAACTGTTACGCAAAATAGTTATGTATTATCTGAATTTGGCACAACCGATCATATCGTTCCTGCCGATGTTGCCTGGATGTTAACTTCTTGTTGTCTGGTTTTGATTATGACACCGGGATTATCATTTTTCTACGGAGGAATGGTAGGCCGAAAAAATGTAATTTCGACAATGTTACAAAGTTTCATTTGTTTGGGCGTTGTAACACTTTTATGGGTTGTAGTTGGTTTTAGTCTGGCTTTTGGTGATCCTGTGGGTTTTGGTTCCGGAGCTCATTTTTATAGCTTCTTTGGCAATCCAACAACTTTTGCTTTTATGGATTATGTGGGCGTTTTGCCTCATAAGAAATTAGCGAGCACGATTCCGTTTATGTTATTTGCTTTGTTCCAAATGAAATTTGCGATTATTGCTCCGGCAATTATTACGGGTTCGTTTGCAGAGCGCGTTCGCTTTATATCATATTTATTATTCATCAGTTTGTTTACCATATTTATTTATGCGCCTTTGTGCCATTCGGTTTGGTATCCAACAGGAATTTTAGGAACTTATTTTGGTGTAAAAGATTTCGCCGGAGGAACTGTCGTACATATGAGTTCAGGTTTTGCTGCTCTTGCCGGAGTTTTGGTTTTAGGAAAAAGAAAAAATAGTGCTCATATACCCACCAATATTCCGTTTGTATTATTAGGAACCGGAATGTTATGGTTTGGATGGTTTGGCTTCAACGCTGGTTCTGCACTTGCTGCCAACGGAACTGCTGCAATGGCTTTTGCAACTACAACAACATCATCTGCTGCCGCAATGTTAACCTGGGTTTTCTTTGATCGAATGAACGGCAGAAAAGTTTCGGCACTTGGAGCTTGTATTGGAGCTGTTGTTGGTCTGGTTGCTATAACGCCAGCCGCAGGATTTGTGTCGGTTCCTGAAAGTATGTTTTTTGGATTTATTACTGCTTTGGTTTCAAACTCAGTTGTAAATTGTCGTTTCTCAAAAAGATTTGATGATACGCTTGACGTTTTTGCTTGTCACGGTGTTGGTGGAATTATGGGAATGATTCTAACGGCAATTTTCGCTCATGGCGAAGATGCAAGTTTACTTCACGGCGGATGGAATGTTTTTGGTCACCATATGATGGCATTGGTTCTGGTTTCTATCTTTACTTTCTTCGGAGCTTATTTCTTATTCAAAGTAACCAATTTTATCATTCCGCTTCGTGTTTCTGAAGAAAACGAACATATTGGACTGGATTTATCGCAACACGATGAAACTCTTGATCCAAAATTAAAACCTATTACTGAGGCTCATTACGGGTAAATATATTTTTCAGCCACGAATTTCACAAATTAGCACTAATTTTTTCTGCTATCTAGCCAAATTGATTCGTGTAAATTTGTGAAATTCGTGGCGAAAACTTAACCGGTGTAGTCCCTACAGGACATTTTTATTAGGTGTACCAATCTCATTTTCTACCAACATTTAACTCCTAACGGAGTAGTTAAAAGAGTATTTAAAAAAATCTTTTTAATCTCTATAATCTGTGGCAAAAAATTAATCCCAATTCATGGAATTCGTGGCAAAAAAACTTTAAACCCAATTCGGCTATTTTCATTCGTTTATATTCCTTAATTTTGCTGAAAATTTTTGTAAAAGTGGGAAGTAAAAATAAACTAAAAAGATTCAGAGAAAACGAAACGTTCCAAAACGTTTTTCAACCAACCAGAGAAGAAGTTGTAGGCGACTTAATGCCTTTGAAAGGAAAATGGAACTCTGATTTCTTTAAAAATGACAATCCATTAGTTTTAGAATTAGGATGTGGAAAAGGAGAATATTCTGTTGGATTAGCAGAAAGATATCCAAACAAAAATTTTATTGGAATAGATATTAAAGGTGCTCGTTTCTGGAGAGGTGCAAAAACCGCTGTCGAAAACGGTCTTCATAATGTTGCTTTTATTCGTACTCAAATCGAATTAATCAATCATATTTTTGCTGAAAATGAAGTGGATGAAATCTGGATTACTTTTCCGGATCCTCAAATTAAATACAAAAGAACAAAACACAGAATGACTAATTCGGAGTTTTTGAAATTGTACAAAAGAATCCTTAAAAAAGACGGTGTCGTAAACTTAAAAACCGACAGCGAATTCATGCACGGATATACTCTTGGATTGCTTCACGGTGAAGGACACGAAGTTTTATATGCAAACCATAACGTATATACAAACGAAGGAAGTCCTGAGGAAGTTACTGCTTTTCAGACTTTTTACGAGAAACAATATTTAGAGATTAATAAGGCAATTACGTATATTCGCTTTAAAATTAAAGACTAATTTTAATTTTAAAAACGATTTTTCAAACCCATTAAATAACTGAATGGCATTACTTACCCCATTACTTTCAGGTTTTATTGCCGCTTTCATTGGGATTATTCCGCCAGGATTAATCAACATGACCGCAGCCAAAGTAAACTTAAAAGAAGGCAAAAAGAATGCTTTGTGGTTTGTTGCCGGTGCCATTTTAGTAATCTTTTTTCAGGTTTCTTTGGCCGTTTTATTTGCTCAGGTAATTGATAATCGTCCGGATGTTGTAACGCTGTTACGCGAAATTGGTTTTGCTATCTTTTCGATCTTAACGATTTACTTTTTGTTTTTTGCTAAAGAACCAAAAGCTAAAAAATCCAAGATAAAAAAGCACAGTAAAAAAAGTCGTTTCTTTTTAGGAATGCTGCTTTCCGGTTTGAACTTTTTTCCAATTCCGTATTATGTTGTTGTGAGTGTTACCCTGGCTTCTTATCATCTTTTTGCATTCGAAAACAACATTATTTTTACTTTTGTATTCGGATCTGTTTTAGGTTCGTTTGCTGCTTTATACAGTTACATTGGTTTCTTTGGAAGAATAGAAAAGAAAACCGATTATGTCATGAGAAACATGAATACTATTATTGGTAGTATCACAGGATTAATTGCCATTGCAACGCTTTTTAATATTTTGAGTTACTACTTTGGTTAAAAATATTAGCCACACATTTCAAATATTAAATTGATTTTTAAATTTGTTTCACGCAGATTTTGCAGATTTAAGCAAATTTAAAAAGATTTTTGGTTTATTTTTAATCTGCATGAAACTCAAGTTTGACAAACCAAAGTAAAATCATTTTTAATCCTTTAATCTGTGGCAGAAAACATGGCTGAAGATAATTTTTTCGAAAGAGTTTATGCAATCGCCAGACAAATTCCATACGGAAAAGTAACTTCTTATGGCGCTATTGCGAAAGCTTTAGGAACCGCACGTTCTGCTCGAATGGTCGGTTGGGCAATGAATGCTTGTCACAATATGGATGATGTTCCCGCTCACAGAGTTGTAAACAGAAAAGGCCTTTTGACCGGAAAACACCATTTTGACGGAACCAATTTAATGCAGCAACTTCTGGAAAGCGAAGGTATTGTTGTAGAAAACAATCAAATCATAGATCTCGAAAAGCACTTTTGGACACCTGAAATTGAATTATAGATGCCGCAATCTTTGTCAAAGTTTTGAACTTTGACAAAGATAAACTCAGATCAAACATATCACAAAACTCGTTTTATCTTCATCGGTTTGGTAACTTAAATATCCGCCGTGTGCTTCTATGATATTTTTCGAAAGTGTTAATCCTATTCCGGCGCCGTCTTTTCTGGTGGTGAAAAATGGCAGAAATACTTTGTCTCTAATTTCCTGATCGATTCCTTTTCCGTTGTCTGAAATCACTATAAAAAAGCGGTTATTTTCTGTATAACTGGATAAAAACATTTTCTTTTCGCTCTTTTCTTTCAAGGCATAAATACTGTTTGTAATCAAATTAATAATCACTTGTTCCATTTGATTTTTATCTATCAAAATCGATCTTGAACTGTGAATCTCATTAATCAATTCAATATTTTCTGCTTTTAGAATTGGATCCATAATTCGGAGGCAATCTTGAAAAAGCGCATTTATTGGTGTCATTATTTTTGTTGGCGTCGGAAGCATGGCTAATTTTCGATAATTCTCAACAAAAACCTGCAAGTGATCACTTCGATTAATAATGGTCGAAATACTACTTTTTATATCATCAAAATCGTCTTCTTCGAGCTTTTCCTGATCAACTATATGTAGTAAATTCTGCGAAAGCGCACGAATTGGCGTTAAAGAATTCATTAACTCATGCGAAATAATTTTCATTAGATTAATCCAGGCTTCTTTCTCTTTTTTCTCAATTACACGCTGAATACTATCTAGGAGAATTATAAAATACTCTTTATTATATGATTTTGCATGTGACGTTTGGAGCATAAAAGTCTGCAAATCCTGTTCTTCAATTTTAATTGAAATTGCGGATTTTAGATCTGTAAAACCAACATTTTCCACCTCAGAACAAAGTGATGGCAGATAATTTTTAAGGTATTTCCAATGACTTACTTTTGGTACTTTAAATAAGTTAGAGAAACAATCGTTCATCAAGAAAATACTCCATTCGTCATTTTCTTTCTCTAAAATCAAAGTCGCTGTATCAATACTATTTAAAATAGATTGGTAAACAAGTTCTTTTGAAGTTTGTTCTTGTTTCTGCACTTTTAATGAATCATATAAAAGGTACAAATTTTTAAAACTTTCTCTTTTATTAACTTCAGGAAAATTAGTTGTAAAATCATTTTTCAATATTGATTCTAGTGTTCGATCATAAAACAATAATCTGTTTTTGACGAAAAAGTACATTTCAAACAACATTACAGCGCCAAAAAAACCAACTAAAAGCGCATTATAATAAAACATTTTATAGATTAGAAAAACACAAAAGAAAAAGAGCATCATTATAAATAATACTCTCACAAACAATGCATTATAAAACTTCCAGTTTTTCATTATTGTATTTTTTTTATTGCCACAGATTACAGGATTAAAAATGATTTCTTTACTTAATATAGTTCTCTCGCAGATTCTGAAGATTTGGCGGATAAAAATTATCTCGTTTCTTCCTTCTTGGCTCTTTAACCATTTTTTAAATCGTATTTTTCAATTCTTCTGTATAATGCAGCTCTTGACAAACCTAATTCTTCGGCGGTTTTACTGATGTTTCCGTTGTGTTTAAATAAGGCTTTTTCGATAACATTTCTTTCCATTTCAGATAACGGATTTTCGTCATTTTCCTGAAAATCTTCAAAGTTCAAAATATCTAGATCCTGTACAGAAATCGTATTATTATCTGCCAAAATCAAGGCACGTTCGATCTTATTTTCCATTTCACGAACATTTCCTTTCCATGGATATTTTTCTAAATATGGCGCTACATTATCTTCAAATTTCCAGTTTTCCTGATTGTATTTTTCAGCAATTTGATCTAGAATAAAATGAGCCATCGGAACAATATCATCTTTTCGTTCGCGTAATGACGGCAAATGAATTTCCATTGTATTGATTCGGTATAGTAAATCTTCTCGGAATGTTTTGTTTTTTACCTCAGCTTTAATATCACTATTTGTTGCTGCAACAATTCGAACATTTAAGGGTCTGGCCTTACTTTCACCTAAGCGTGTAACGGTTTTGGTTTGCAGAACATGTAATAATTTAGCTTGCAAATGAAGCGGAATATTCCCAATTTCATCCAGAAAAATAGTTCCGCCAGACGCCATTTCAAATCTTCCGGGGGTATCTATTTTTGCATCTGTAAAAGCTCCTTTTGCATATCCAAAAAGTTCACTTTCGAATAAATTATCACTTAAAGAACCTAAATCTACGTGCACAAAAGGCTGATTTTTTCGTTCTGAATTCTCATGAATAAACTCTGCAAAAACATATTTACCCGTTCCGTTTTCGCCCAAAATCAAAACATTAGCATCGGTTTTTGCCACTTTTTCGGCGATAGAATAAGCTTGTTTTATTTTTTGTGATGTTCCAACGAAATATCTTTTCTCTGTTTTTTCGACAACAACTTTTTTGGTGTTTTTTCTGCTTTCGACAACAGCTTTATCTATTATTTCAAGTAATTTTTCGTTATGCCAAGGTTTTAAAACATAGTCAAAAGCGCCAATTTTTATTCCTTCAACGGCAGTTTCTATTTTACCAAATGCGGTCATTAAAATCACAATTGTTTGTGGCGAAAGTGTTTTAATTTCTTTTAGCCAATGAATTCCTTCTCTCCCATCTTCAAAACCAATTCGGTAATTCATGTCTAACAAAACCACATTTATATCATTTTCACTTAAAAGCGAAATGATTTTTTTTGGACTATTTGTCGTGAAAATAGTTTCAAAATGTTTTTTGAGAATCATTTTTGCCGAAAAAAGAATTTCTTCCTGATCGTCAACGACTAATATTTGGGCTTGTTTTTTTCGCATGCTGTCTTTTTTTGTCCGATATCGAACGGTCAACTGTTCATTATCGAACAGTCATTTTTTTAACTGGTTTTCAAAGCTTCTTTAAAATCAAGGCTTTACAAATAATAAATTTTATGGCATAGTATTTACCTATTGACTATCAGTAAATTATTTAAAACATGGACACGGTAATCCCTCGTAAAAATAGAAAATTTAGATATCTGACAATAGCAATTACTGCTTTTTTAGTTTTGGCTGTTATTATCTTTTTCTCCTTTAGCACAAAAAGAAGCTTGAATGTAAAATCAGATGAGCTTTCTATTCAAAAAATCGAAAAAGCTTTTTTCGAAGATTTCGTCGTTTTTCAGGCAAAAGTTGAACCTCTAAACGTAATGTTGGTAAACGTAACTGAAGGCGGATCTGTAAAAGAGATTTTTGTCGAAAATGGCGCAATGGTAACCAAAGGACAATCGCTGGCACGTTTATACAACCCAAACACTGAACTTAATTATCTAACTCAAGAAACGGCAATTATTGAACAAATTAATAATTTGAATACCGGAAAACTGAACATTAGAAATCAGGAATTGAATCTTAATAAGGATTTGGTTTTAATCGAGCATGATTATAATGACGCCAAAAGATTATATGATATGAATGCCAAATTATATGATAAAGAGGTAATTTCTAAAAATGACTGGAATACGTTTAAAGAAAGTCTTCGTTTTCAAGAGGAACGCAAAAGAACGATTCAGCAAAGTATTCAGAAAGAAAAACAAACGAATCAAATTCAGATTTCGCAAATAAATCGTTCGATTCAAACTATGGAGAAAAGTTTGGACATTTTAAGAAACAACAAAAAGAACTTCTTAATTACTGCTCCGGAAACTGGTAGATTGACTTCATTTGAACCGGTTTTGGGTAAATCTTTTCAGGCTGGCGAAAGCATCGGAAAAATAGATTCGAAACGTGGTTACAAACTTGCTGCTGATGTAGATGAATTTTATCTGGAAAAAGTTCGCGAAGGTTTAAAAGGTCAAGTCGAATTTAAAGGGAAAACGCTGGAAGTTTTAGTTACAAAGGTAATTCCTGAAGTTAAAAGTGGTCATTTTACAGTAGAATTGGCTTTTACATCTAAAGAAGAAATTGTTTTACAAGACGGATTAAGTTTTGGGGTAAAATTAATCTTGTCTGAAAAGAATAAAACATTGGTTATCCCAAAAGGAAGCTTCAATCAGGAAACTGCAGGAAAATGGATTTTTGTAGTTAAAGGCAATAAAGCCGAAAGAAGAAACATAAAACTAGGAAGAGAAAATCCTTCGTATTATGAAATTCTGGATGGCTTAAAAGAAGGTGAATCTGTGATTACCTCATCGTATGCAGATTATAAAGACATTGAAGAACTGTCGATTAGTAATTCACAGGCGCAGTAACAGTTTTCAGTCTCAGTCTCAGTCTCAGTCTCAGTCTCAGTCTCAGTCTCAGTTTTCAGTTTACAGTTTTCAGTTTACAATTCACAACTAACAATTTATAATTAATAAAGTTTCAATCATCAATCAAAATCATCATTACACAATTAATAATTCATAATTAACAATTTACAATTAACTTCAATCATCAATCAAAAAACATAATCATCAACAACAATTAAAACCTTAAAAAATATGATAACAATTCAAAATTTAACCAAAGTTTTTAGAACCGAAGAAGTAGAAACCTCAGCTTTGAGCGGCATTAATTTAGAAATTAAACAAGGTGATTTTTTAACTATCATGGGACCTTCCGGTTGTGGAAAATCGACTTTATTGAATATTATTGGTCTTTTGGACGGCGCTAATGGCGGAAGTTATAAATTATTAGGTCAGGAAATGATTGGCTTAAAAGAAAAAGGAAGAGCTCAGGTTCGTAAAGAAAATATTGGATTCATTTTTCAGAATTTTAATTTGATAGATGAACTTTCTGTTTATGATAATATCGAATTACCATTGCTTTACAACAATGTAAAAGCATCTGAAAGAAAACAAAAAATTGAAGCTATTGCTGAGAAACTAAACATTTCGCACCGTTTGAAACATTATCCTCAACAACTTTCAGGAGGACAACAACAAAGGGTTGCTGTTGCAAGAGCTTTGGTAAATGATCCTAAAATCATTCTTGCCGATGAGCCAACCGGAAATCTGGACAGTAAGAATGGTAATGAAGTTATGGAACTTTTGACTGATTTACATGCAAAAGGTGCCACAATTTTAATGGTTACGCACTCTGATTATGACGCTTCGTTTTCGCAAAAAACGATTCATATGAAAGATGGTGTTATATTCTCTGAGCGATTAAATCAGAGAAATGTAGATGTTTTTATGGACGCTAAATAATCTCAAAATGATCAATTTTATTATAACTGTAATCACTTTCCTGGTAGGTTTTGTTTGCAAAGTATTGGCTATTATCTAAAACGAATCAAAGAACTATAAAAAAATAAGCAATGATTTTTAACTGGTTTAAAATATTTATTTATCATTTAAAGCAAAACAAATTGTTTTCGTTTTTAAATGTCCTGGGCTTAAGTATTGGAGTTGCGGGAGTTATTTTTGCAATTTTATATTGGAACAACGAAAATGCATACGATCAATGGAATCCTGAAAAAGAAAACACTTATCAGGTTTTGAATGTAATTGGTGCGACCGGAGACACTTGGGCTACGAGTTCAATTCCTTTTGGAAAAACATGTAAAGCAACGATTCCGGAAATTGAGCAAATTTGTTTTTTAAACATTTGGTACGGCGAGTCTGTTATAAAATATCAAAATCGAAAAGTAATCGATAAAAAAATCATGGTTTCTGATGAGAACTTTTTTGATTTTTTCCCTTTTCCAATTATAAAAGGGGACAAAAAAGATATTTTAAAAGACAAAAACAGCGTCGCTATTGCAGAAGAACAAGCCGAGCTGCTTTTTAAGAATGATGATCCAATTGGGAAATCAGTTTCTTACGACAATAAATCTTATATCGTAAAAGCCGTTTATCGCATTGTAAAACCATCTTCTATTGAACCTAATTATGTTTTTGGAGGAATTGTGCGCGAACAAGATTTAAACCAATGGGGAAATTTCAATTATGGTTTTATGATCAAAATCAAAAAAGATGTTGATCCTGCTTTAGTTTTAAAGAAAATGCACAATGTTAATTTTGTAAACAGAACTTTAAAAGATGCCAAAGAAAGTGGTCAGACTGTGGCGCAATACATAAAAGAAAACGGAGAAATCAAGATCATTATTGATCAATTGAAAACTTTGCATTTACATGGCACAAAAGCTTCAGGATCTACAACTCCTGAAGGAAAAGGAAACCTACAGCTTCTTTATATCATTGCAGGATTATCTGTTTTGATTTTGATTTTGTCACTTGTAAATTACATTAATTTAGCGACAGCTTCGGCCATAAAACGCGCTAAAGAAGTTGGTGTTCGTAAAATTGTTGGTGCAAGCAAAAATCAAATTATTGCTCAGTTTATTTTTGAAACTGCCATAGTTGTTGTTCTTGCTATTTTATTTGCTTTGGCAATCGTAGAGCTTTCTTTGCCTTATTACAATACTTTTTTGAAAAAATCACTTACTATGAATGGCGGTGAATTTTACCTGCAGCTTATTTTCATATTTGGATTAGTAATCATTCTTGCGGGTATTTTTCCTGCTGTTTATATCTCAAATTTTGAAACTTTAAAGGTTTTAAAAGGAAACTTTTCAAGAAGTAAAAGTGGTATCTGGATCCGAAATTCAATGCTTATTTTTCAATTTGGAATTGCTGCTTTTTTCATCATCGGTGCATTAATTGTAAATTCTCAGGTTGACTATATGATGAATAAAGATCTTGGTTTTAGCGGTGATCAGGTTATCAGAATTCCTTTTAGATCCGAAGATTACAAGCAAAAGGCTCCAAAATATTTTACTGCAAAGCAAGAAATCAGTAAAATGTCAGGAGTTCTGGATGTTTCTACTTTTGCGGGTACTTTTGGGAACAGCACAAACTCAAGTTCCGGTTTTACACACAATGGTGTTTTTGTTCAGCCTAGAAATGTTGAAATGGATTTTGGTTTTCTGGAAATGATGAAAATTAAGGTTGTTGAAGGCCGAAATTTATCTCCCAAATTCGCTTCGGACACTATTAATAATTGGTTGATAAATGAATCCTTAGTTAAATTATTAGGGCTTAAAAACCCTATAAATACGGTAATAACTTCCGGCTGGGGAAATGACAAAGGAAATATGAAATTTAAAGTGGTTGGAGTTGTCAAAGACTTTAATATTACAGGACTTCAAAATAAAGTTCCGCCAATGGTTTTTATTAACCTTAAAACTTTAAAATGGAATAACTTTGATAACGTTTATGTAAAAGTTTCACCAAACAACTTAACAGAAACTTTAGCTAAACTAAAAACCTATTGGGAGAAAAACATAAATCCTGATTATCCTTTTGATTATGAATTTGTAAACAAAGGATTTGCCAAAACGTATGAGGAACAAGTAAAACAAAAAGATCTGTTTTTCATTTTAAATCTTGTTGTAATCATCATTGCCATTTTTGGATTATTTGCTTTAGCATCATTCTCAATGGAAAGAAGATTAAAAGAAATTGCAATCAGAAAAACTTTGGGCGCAGAAACAGATGTTTTATTAAAAGCATTATCAAAACAATATGTGCTGTTTTGCTTAATAGGATTTGGTATCGGAATTATTCCTGCTTATATTTTATTACAAAAATGGCTTGAAAATTTTGCTTTCAGAATCGGCGTTTCGGTCGTTCCGTTTAGTATCGCATTGGTTTCTTTAATGTTCCTGACTTTACTAATTGTTTTGGCAAAAGCTTATCAGGTGACCAAAATAGATATTTTAAAATATTTAAAATACGAATAGACTTGTAGACCATTTTTTTTTAAAAGAAACCCGCCAGATTAATAAAATCTGGCGGGTTTCTCTATTAATATTTAACAACTGAATGTCTTATTTTGCAGCAACAGAATCTGATGAATAAAGTAATTTATCTAACTGCGGATCTCTATCGTATACATCAGGATAAAAACCAATTTCGCCATCGTCGTTTACCCAAGCTGTGAAATAACCTATATAGATTGGAATTTTGTTTTTAAGCTTGCAAGTCGTTTCTTTTTCACCACTCATTGCGCTGTTTATTTTGTCTACTGGCCAATCCGGATCGTCTTTTAAGATTTCGAGTGCCAGATTTTTTGCTTCTTTTACGTTGATACAACCGTGGCTAAAAATACGTTTTTCAAATTCAAACAAACTTTTTGCCGGCGTATCATGAAGATAAATATCATTAGGATTCGGAAACATGAATTTAACTAATCCCAAAGAGTTTTTAGGTCCTGGTTTTTGTCGAACATTCCCTCCATTCCATTCCATATTATGATCTGCGAGATAGTTTTTATCTTCGGCCATTTTGAGTTTTAGTTCATTTTTAATAATACTTTGCGGAACATACCAATATGGACTAAATACAATTCTGTCCATCATTCCGCTAAAGATTACTGTTTCAGTCATTCTGGTTCCCACAAAAACTTCTGATACTAAATCATATTTTCCGTTTTTAACATAAACCAGTTTAAACGATGGTATATTGACCATTATATATTCGTTTGCCTGTGCTAGATTTGTCGGTATCCAGCGACAACGTTCCATATTTAGCATTATCGTTTTAATTCTTTTGCCAATTGGCTCATTCATTTGATTGATATGATCTCTGGTTAACGTGTAATTCAATGTAAGCCCGTATCGTTTTTTGTATTTTAAAATACCTGCCATCATCTCCTCATCATATACATCTCTTTTAGAATCTTGCGCCAGATCTCCCACAACAAACAAACGTTCTCTAATTTGTTTTACTGCAACGCCACTATCAAAAGGCTTTAAGTCTTTGTAATTTGCACTGTCAATTTCTATTTTCTTCCACTGATTATTTTTTTCGATATTACGGTATCTTTGCAAGACTGCTTTAAGCTTGTAATATTGCCCATACAAAAGATTCTCGTCTTTGTTTAATCTTGCAGGATCAACCATAAGAGAATCTAATATTTTGGTATAAGAAATTGTTTTTGTTGGCAGGAACCAGCCAATCTTTTTTAATGTAGCGGGATCAACTCCTGAATAAACATTGCTGGCATAAAACACATACATATTAGACAGCATAAGTTCTGTGTCTATCTGCGACAAGTCTTCGGTTACATTTTCATTAAAAATATCATCAATTAAATCTCGATAAGGCATTGTTGCTTTGATTCCCTGATCGTTTAGCTGTCGCACTTTGTGATACAATAAAGAACCAAATTCACTTACGCTTTTATCATCATACCAAATTGACTTAAACTCCTTCTTTTTATAAAGGTCTAAAACGTCATTTTGGTACTTCTTCAGTTTAGGATATTTTTTATAAAAATCATTAATTGCTCCCTCGGTGACAACTACATTCAAAACATAATTTTTATTGAAAGAAGCACTTTTAGATTCCGTTGTTTTATATTTTAAAGGGATTTTTTTTGCTGAAGATTCAAAAGAAAACATCAAAAAACTAACGGTAATAATTACAGATAAAGAAGTAAAATTTCGCATATTTTTAGATTTAAATTTTAGAAAATAATATCATTTAAAAATATCGAAAACTCGTAATTCACCCAGGAACAAGCTTTCACATACTTTTCCAAACATTAGAAATCATAAATTTAGGGTACTCAAATATAACTAAGATTATTGAGATTTTAATCAACTTTTTCTGAAAATTTATCATAAAATTCATGTATTTTAGTTCAAAAAGTGCTTTGGTTTCAGGATATCAAATAAAATTTGCCTGTTTTTTATTCTAAAGAAAGGAAAGACAATACTTCAGAATCGTTTTGACCAATCCTAATATCAAGAAATACAATTTAAAAGCATTTGAATCCAAACTTAATCTGTTATCTTTGTAGTCTGAAATCAGTTTAAATAAATACAGTTCCTAAATTGGTTTCCCTCATTAGAAAACAGACGATTAAAATGAAATTAGATAGAAAAGAAATTCTTAAAGCTCTAGAAACAATCACTATAGCAGGAGAAGGAAAAAATATGGTTGAAAGTGGTGCTGTTACCAATGTTCTAACTTTTGGTGATGAAGTTGTAGTAGATTTACTATTACACACTCCGGCAATGCACATTAAAAAAAGAGCCGAAGACGATATCAAAAAAACAATTCACGATTTGATTTCTTCTGAAGCAAAAGTTAAAGTAAACATTAAAGTTGAAGCAAAGGAAAATCCTAACGAAATAAAAGGAAAGGCGATTCCTGGAATCAAAAATATAATTGCCGTTGCTTCTGGTAAAGGTGGAGTTGGAAAATCTACTGTTACAGCAAATCTTGCCGTAACGCTTGCAAAAATGGGTTTTAGCGTTGGTGTTTTAGATGCAGATATCTACGGACCTTCTATGCCAATTATGTTTGATGTAGAAAATGAAAAACCAACTTCAATTACCGTTGACGGAAAATCAAAAATGAAACCAATTGAAAGTTATGAAATTAAAATACTTTCTATCGGTTTTTTCACCGCTCCAAGTCAGGCTGTAATCTGGAGAGGTCCAATGGCTGCTAAAGCTTTGAACCAAATGATTTTTGATGCAGATTGGGGAGAATTAGATTTTATGCTTATCGATTTACCTCCTGGAACTGGAGATATTCACCTTTCGATCATGCAATCATTACCTATTACAGGAGCTGTAGTAGTTAGTACACCTCAAGCTGTGGCTCTTGCCGATGCTAAAAAAGGAGTTGCAATGTTCATGCAAGACAACATCAATGTTCCTGTTTTGGGAATTATCGAAAATATGGCTTACTTTACGCCAGAAGAATTACCTGACAATAAATATTATATCTTTGGACAGGAAGGAGCGAAAAATCTTGCAGAAGATTTAAATGTTCCATTCTTAGGAGAAGTGCCAATTGTACAATCTATTCGTGAAGCAGGAGACTATGGACGTCCTGCAGCTTTGCAAACGGCTTCGGTAATCGAAACCATTTTTGAAGAAATAACTCGAAATGTTGTACAGGAAACAGTAAACAGAAACGATACTTTGCCTGCAACTGAAGCCATTAAAATTACAACTATGGCAGGTTGTTCAGCAGTAAAAAAATAAATTAGATAATAAGACAATACTAATGAGATAATTAGAAAATTAGATAATGAGATAATTTTACTTCAAAGTGAATTTTCTAATTATCTAATTGACTAATTTTCTAATTGATAAAATTATGACAACAGAAGAATTAACAAGCAACGTATTATTGGCTCTAGATGAAATCAGACCTTTTTTAAATTCTGATGGAGGAGACATTACACTAATTTCTATAGACGATGACAAACATGTCAAAGTTCGTCTTGAAGGAGCATGTATTAGCTGCAGTGTAAACCAAATGACACTTAAAGCAGGAGTCGAAACAACAATAAAAAAATATGCTCCACAAATAGAAACTGTGGTAAATATTATGTAATACAAGCGATATTGTTTAGCCTTTTTTAAGGATCTTGATTTAACAAGAATAATAGCGCTAAAGCAATTTGACTTGTAAAACCATAAAAAAACAATAAGAATACAGCATTAATTTGCAGATTTAGCAAAAAACAATCCAAAGATTTAAGGCTTTTAGTGAAGTTTTTTTACATTTTTAACTTAAATTTGTGAAACAACCTCTAAATCTTAAGTTTATGAAGAAGTATTACTCTCTATTTTTATTGTTTTTTTTCCTGACAGTAAGTTATGCGCAACAAAGTGCAACGACATTAGTTGTAGATAAGGCGTGGTTGAATGAAAATGAAGAATGGTCAGATTTTGATTATTCAGGTAAAATTATATTTTCGACGATACCAACCAATGAAGAAGGAAGTCTTAGAATTGGTAATTTTGATTTTTTATATGATCTTTGCGACGGAAAAGCAAAATTCTCAAATAAAGCAACCTACAGTTCTGCTGAATTTACTCATCCAAGAAAGCTAGCTGCGCAAACTGATAAACAAGGAGTAGTAAATACAACTTACGAAGGAACTCTAATTTTCCAATCAGATAGAGATTATTATTCTATAATTGCTGTAGTAACAATTTTAGATAAGGGAGGTAATATCCTGGGAATTAAAATACATTCTAAAGAAAACGAAAGAAAAGAATACGCCTTTAGCTTAAAACCAACAAGTTAATTTAAATAAGGATTTGTTCCTGTTATCAAATCCGAACCAAAATTCCAAATAATTAAAATGGATGTATTAATAAAGATTAAAGATCGAGAAGGAGTTATACACGAATTACAAGCTCCAACTGATATGGCAATGAACATAATGGAGTTATGCAAAGCATACGAACTTCCTGTTGAAGGAACCTGCGGAGGAATGGCAATGTGCGCCTCTTGCCAGTGTTACGTTCTTAATGATATTGCATTACCAGAAATGGGAGATGAAGAAGAAGCTATGCTTTCGGAAGCGTTTTATGTTAAATCTAATAGTCGTTTAGGCTGCCAGATACCAATTACTACAGAATTAGAAGGATTAGAGCTAGAATTAGCACCTGAATACTAAATAATAAAAAAGCGAGAATTTAAGTTCTCGCTTTTTTTATGCTTTATTATTAAACTCGACAGGTTCATAATATTGAGAAATTTTATTCGTACTTCTTTATCAGTTCCTCTAAATCAAATTCTTTTAGCAATTTATCCAGATATTTACCTCTGCTGCTTGTTTCACGCTGATAAGGCGCAAAAAGACTTGTTACTTTATTAAATTCGTCGTTGAGATCTTTTAAAAGTTCTATCTTTTCCTGAGTTACAGCCGAACCTTTAGTTTCAATAAAATCTAAAATTCTTTTTATTGCGATTTCTTTTTCAATGATTGCATCTTCATCACTTTCTAAAGTACAAATACCATAAATTCCTTTACAAAAATGCCCCCATTCTTCTTCGAAAGCTTTCTCAGCTTTTACCAAATCAATTTCTCCATTTTCATCAAAAGTATTCCCATAAGCAAATATTTTATATTGATGTTTCTTCAAATTAGATAAGAGATTTTGTCTAAAATCCTTTTTAAACTTTTCAGGATTATGATGTAAAGTATTATCCGCAATAAGTTTCAAAATACTTTTTGGAAAATACCTTTTGGACGAAACAATCACATGATTATCATTCAAAGGCGAACTAATTGTCACTTCTGAATTTACAACATAAGACGGTTCCGGAATAAGTTGATCTTTGATAAGTTGATTTAATTTATCTGAATTAAGATCCATTATTGTTATAATTTCTTCAGCTTCAAGATAATTCTCTTCAATGTATTTTATGTTTATATCTTTCATTTATATCTATTAAAATTATTCTTCCAAATTACGAGGATCAAAAGGCTCAAATTCTCTTTCAGAAAATGCTTCGGTTAAAATTCCTGACGAACACAACCAGGTTATCGTTTCTTCGAGTGTATTTCCTGTTTTATAAATCATTTCGCTATGTCTTGGCAAAACGAAATACTCGCTTTTAAAAAGGATAATTTCATCTCCGTCATAAGTATCTCCAATTCTAATTGCATTCAAAACTTCGTCTTTCGTCAAAACATCCTTTCCTTCATCCCAAAACCAGTATTCGGTTATACGGTCTTTCCATTCTGCCAAAGTCAAAATAATAGTTTCCGGAAGATAGATTCGCACATAAGTTCCACCAAGAATTCCGCTTCCGTAAGTCGAAACATATTCTTTATAATCAGTATCAAAAGCAATATTTAACGTTTTTTCGCAAGCCAGAATATCTTCATTTTCAGCTAGGAATAAATCTATTTGATTGGTCTTGTAATTGGGAATTATTTTATAATTATCGAAGTTCATTTTGTTTGTATTTCTTATAGCTAAAATAACGCTTTTTATACCGAAATTAAATTTATTCCAACAAAAAAACCGTAATTACATCACTGCAATTACGGCTTTCTCTTTATAACAATTTTCTTTAATCTCTAGTTTATACCAAACCTGCCTGAATTAAATATTCAGCAATTTGAATTGTGTTTGTTGCAGCACCTTTTCTTAAGTTATCAGCAACGATCCACATGTTTAATGTATTTGGCTGGCTTTCGTCACGACGGATTCTTCCAACAAAAACATCATTTTTACCTTCTGCATATAATGGCATTGGATATGTAAATGTGTCTAAATTATCCTGAACCACTACTCCATCAGTATTATGTAAGATTTCGCGAACTTCATTTACATCAAAATCATTTGTAAACTCAACATTTACAGCTTCACTATGTCCGCCAACAACAGGAACACGAACTGCAGTTGCTGTAACTCTAATCGTGTTATCACCAAGAATTTTTTGAGTCTCACGAACTAATTTCATTTCTTCTTTAGTGTATCCGTTTTCTTCAAAACTATCGCAATGTGGAATCGCATTTCTATGAATTGGATATTTATAAGCCATTTCTCCCTGAACTCCTGCGTATTCGTTTTCTAATTGTCTTACCGCTTTTACACCAGTTCCGGTGATTGATTGGTAAGTAGAAACGATGATTCTTTTAATGTTGTATTTTTTATGCAATGGAGCCAATGTCAAAACCATTTGAATAGTTGAGCAATTTGGGTTTGCAATAATTTTATCTTCTTTTGTTAATATTGAAGCATTGATTTCCGGAACTACCAATTTTTTTGTTGGGTCCATTCTCCAAGCAGATGAGTTGTCAATAACAGTTGTTCCTGCCTCTGCAAATTTTGGCGCCCATTCTAATGAAGTATCTCCTCCAGCAGAAAAAACAGCAATATCAGCTTTCATATCAACTGCCGTTTGCAATCCAACAACTTTATATTTTGCTCCTTTATATTCAATTTCTTTTCCAATTGATTTCTCAGATGCAACAGGAATTAACTCTGTAACTGGAAAATTTCTTTCTGCTAAAACTTTAAGCATAATCTCGCCAACCATACCAGTGGCACCTACAACGGCTATTCTCATTTTTATATCTTTAGTATGAATTAATCTAATTTACAACGCAAAAGTAACTATAATAAAAAACAAAACAATGTGCTTCACAAAAAATAACAAAATGTTACAAAACAAACAATACTGTTTTTTTTAGGAATCTAAAATTATAATACCGTCCTCAACAGTTTCAACTTTTTTGATCAGTCTTAAAGCATTAGAAAGTATGGATGAGCTTTCATTTACCAACCTCTCATTTTCTATTGCTGTATCAAAATGACTTTCTACTACATTTTTCAATAGTTCCTCTTTTTCAAGATTTTCAATAATAGTAATTAGTTCCTTTTTTTCATTCAGATCATCGCATTTCGTGAGTTGTATTTTGCTATGCAGAAGTACAATATAATCCAGTTCTTTTATAAACTCTTCTTTTCTAAGATTCATTCTATCTCTTAAATCATAATCCCAACTTGAATAATCTATTGATTCAGAATCTCCAAGACTTAAAAGAAAGAGGCTTGCGCAACCATGAGATATTTCATGTATTGATTCAAAGCCAAATTGCCTCATTTTTTCTACAAATCTTTGGTCTTCCGGATCATAATAATGATTCTTCATTCCTACCGATATTTCATAAATATAGTCTTTGATATGACTTAATTCATTATTTGTCAATAACAATGTGTCAGTTTTAATTTTCTGAATTATAACACTTGCATCAGTTTTAGAATATGTATTTCCTTCAATAATATTTTTTTCAACCAAGTAATTGCTAAAAAAAACAAACTCTTCCTCTTTTTCAACTTCAATAAACTTAGCAGCTAAAATGTCTCTTTTTAAAATATAAAAATCTACATGACACCCCATAAATAATTAATTTAGATGTTTCTTGTCTTTTTAAGCTAATTATAGACCAAAAAAAACCGCCTCAATCAAGAAGCGGTTAAGTTAGACTTAGTGTAGCGGTATATTATTTATTTTTTAATAGATCTCTAATTTGTGTCAATAACTCTTCTTGAGTTGGTCCAGCTGGTGGCGGTGGCGCAACATCTTTCTTTTTTGCATGATTTATTCCTTTAATAATTAAGAACAAAACAAAAGCAACAATTAGAAAGTTAATTACTGCCGAAAGAAACAATCCGTACTTAACACCTCCAAAAGCCGTCAGCTCTTCTATCGTAGACAAATGTGCGGCGTCTAATGCTGGTTTTAAGATTAATGGTGTAATTACATTTTCAATTAACGAGCTCACAATTTTGCCAAAAGCAGCTCCAATGATAACCCCAACAGCCAAATCGACTACGTTGCCTTTCATTGCAAATTCCTTAAATTCCGAGAACATCCCCATAATTGTTTATTTAGTTTATAATTAAATTCATATCGAAAATACGGAATTTTCTGCAAAGTTTCAAAATCTACCTAAAAAATACTCTTTTTACGCGTTGCGAAATACTGGTCATAATTTCATACGGAATGGTTTTTAGCGCTTGTGCCATTTCAACAACCGTTGGGCTTTCGCCGAAAATAATCACAGAATCTCCTTCTTTGCAATCAATAGTACTTACATCGACCATTAACATATCCATGCAAACGCTTCCAACAATTGGCGCTTTTTGGTTCTTGATTAACACAAATCCAACTTCATTGCCCCATAATCTCGAAATTCCATCTGCATAACCAATTGGAATCGTCGCAATTTTAGTTTCCTTCTTAGCCATAAAACGACGACCGTAACCTACACTATCACCATCTGGAATCGTGCGAACCTGCGAAATTATTGATTTTAAAGTTCCAACATTCTCCAGATATTTTTGTTCTGCCGGATCATTAGAAACTCCGTATAATCCAATTCCTAAACGTACCATATTAAATTGTGCATTTGGAAAATTACTGATTCCTGATGTATTCAGTATATGACGAATTGGGTTTATATTTAATTCTGAAATTAATTTTGAAGACAATTTATCGAATAAATCAATCTGCGAAAGCACAAATTCAAAATGCTTTTCTTCATCGCTAGTTGCGAGATGTGATAAAACACTTTTTACTTTTACCGTTGAATTTCCTTTTAAAGTTTCAATCAATTCATTTAGATTATTTTCTTCAAAACCCAAACGATGCATTCCGGTATCGAGTTTAATATGAATTGGAAAATCTTTTAAACCTTTCTCACGCGCAATTTTCAAAAAGGCATTCAATCCTTTTATACTATAAATTTCAGGCTCTAATTCATACTGAATAATCGATGGAAAACTGGTTGATTCAGGATTTAAAACCATAATTGGCAATTTTATTCCGCCATTTTTAAGCGAGATTCCTTCATCGGCAAAAGCCACACCTAAATAATCTACTTTATGATGTTCGAGTAATTTTGCAATTTCCAAACCTCCGTTTCCGTAACCAAAAGCTTTTACCATAACCATGATTTTTACATCATCGCCCAATTTTGACTTATAGTAATTTAGATTATGACTGATAGAATCCATGTTGATTTCAAGAACCGTTTCGTGTGTTTTTTCTTCGAGCAAAGAAACAATTTGCTCAAACTGAAACGACCTTGCACCTTTTATTAAAATGGTTTCATTACTGAAGTTTAAACTATCGATTTGAGCAATAAATTCGGCTGTATTTTGAAAAGTAATACAATTCGAAAATTTAGCTGCAAACGAAGAAATAGTAGTTCCAATTGCGATAACACGATTTACTTTGTTATCAGAAACAAGTTGCGCAACTTTGGTATATAATTCTTCATTTGAAAATCCGCTTTGAACAATATCAGATAAAATAATTGTTTTTGAAGCGTTCTTTTTCTTCTGACTTTCCAGGAAATCCAAAGCTATTTTTAGCGATTGAAAATCGGAGCTGTAACTATCGTCGATAATACTACAATTGTTAATTCCGTTTTTTACTTCTAATCGCATTCTTACCGGATACAACATTTGCATGCGGTTTTGAATCGTGGTAAAATCATACTCAAAATACAACAAAACCAACAAACAAGAAATTGCATTTTCTATCGAAGCAGAATCACTAAACGGGATTTCCAGATTAAAAACTTCTCCTTTATATTGGTATTGAATAATCGTTGCATCGTTTTTATTTTCTTTTTTCAGAATAAAAACATCGGCAGAATGGTCTGTAAAACTCCACGAGAAAATTTTTCTGTCTGCTAAATTATTTTCTTTTAAAAATTCATTTAAACACAAATCAACAATTTCATTCTTTTGATAAATAATCACTTTTGATTTTTTGAAAAGCAATAATTTCTCTTTGATTTTTTGTTCCAAATTCTGAAAACCTTCATCGTGCGCAGATCCAATATTGGTCAAAACGCCAATAGTTGGTTTAATGATTTTCTCCAGATTAATCATTTCGTTTACCGTCGAAATTCCGGCTTCAAAAATACCAAGATTGTGTTTCGCATTAATTGCAATAACAGATAACGGAACTCCAACCTGAGAGTTATAACTTTTAGGACTTCTGATGATATTATAATCTGGACTCAATAAAAAATTAAGCCATTCTTTTACGATAGTTTTTCCGTTACTTCCGGTCAGGCCGATAACAGGAAAGTCAAAAAGATCTCGGTAATAACTTGCAAATTTCTGCAAAGCATCTAATGAATTCTCAACCAATAAAAAATTGGCTTTTCCAGCAGAATTCTCCGGAATATATTGCACTACAAAATTCTGAACTCCTTTTTCTATCAATTCAGGAATATATAAATGAGCGTCATTATTAACGCCTGACAAGGCAAAAAATAAAGTTTGTGATCCGTTTTGCAACGAACGACTGTCGATCGAAATATGATCAACAAAAATATCAGTGTCTGAGCCAATCCATTTGGCATTAAGAACCGGGATAAGGCTTTTTAAGTTTATGCTCATTTAGAAAATTTCTTTTGTCAAATTTAAAAAAAGGATTGCCACCAATTTCACAAATTTTCACTAATTATTTGCGCGTATTTCTTTGCCGCAGATAAAAAAGTTTACCACGAATTAGCACTAATTCTCTGCGGGTAGTTTTTTGCCACAGATTAATGGGGTTAAAATGATTTTCCTATCTGTGTGCATTTGCTTAAATCTGCGTGAAGCAAACTCAAAGCAGATTAAAAAAATTCGTGCTAATTCGTGGAATTCGTGGCAAAAAAAACTTGATCTATATAAAGAATCATTTTAATCCCATTAATCTGTGGCAAAAAAATAAGGCAAAAAACATTATTTGATTATATTTGCTTAACACCACTAAATACAACGTTTTGAAAAAAATCCTTCCTATATTTTCCTATATCCTGCATCCTATTTTCATCTCGATGTATGCTACATTATTTTATCTTTTTTGTAAAAATGACGTCTTTACAAATCAGGAAAAATATTATGTTTTATTTCAGATTCTAATTATCACAATTCTTGTTCCGATATTGTTTTTCTTATTATTACGTTCAACAGGACATGTAAATTCTGTAATGGTTCACGAAACTTCACAACGCAAAATACCGCTTATTTTACAATGCTTTTTGTATATTTTACTGGTAAAAAGAAGCATTCTTATTACGCGTTATCCAGAACTGCATTTCTTTTTTCTAGGCGCTTTGTTTAGCACAATTTTGGCTTTGGTATGTTCGCTTTTTAAAGTTAAAGCAAGTTTGCACATGATGGCAATTAGTGGATTTGCAATTTTTGTAATTGGACTAAATATTCATTTACAAATGCAAAATCCTTATTGGTCTGCGCTATTGATTTTATTGACGGGAATTGTTGCTTCTTCACGATTAGAAATGGAAGCACATTCGCCTAATGAACTATTAATTGGGACGTTTATTGGAATTTTACCGCAGTTGTTATTTCTGTATTTGTGGTTATAATATGTAGAATATCAATCCTGCATTCAGCGTTTGTACATCAATACTTTGTCCTGAAGTAGTTTTCACCTCTTTTTTAAACAAAGTATTTAAACCATAATTGATATAAACATTCCAGGTATTATAACCCGTAGCCAGATAAACTCCGTATTGAAATTTATTGATATCAGGATTGTTCTTTACTGAATAAGTCGCTTCGCCATTGTCTAACATAGATTTATTAGCAATGACATAGCTAAATTTAACTCCGGCATAAACTCTCCAGAATTTATAACTTTCATAAGTCGAGTTTCTCCAGCGAAATTCTATTGGAAGATCAACTAAATATTGACGGTATTTATTTGAAGTAATATCATTGTAATCGCTCACTTCATAAGCACGTGTTCCGTCTGGTGTTCTGGAAATCGTTAGATTCTGAAAATAATTCTGATAGCTTAATCCTAAACCTGCAGCGATTGCAAAAGTCCTTTTTTTATTGATTGGCATATCACGCAGGAATCCGGCAGAAAGTCCTGCAGAAAATTTATTCTGTTTAAGGCCTTGCGGAATCTGAGTCAGAAGATTATAGGTAATCGAAAAATAAAACTGATCTTCACGATATAACGAATCTATTTTTACTATCGGTTCGATTTTAGGTTTTGTATCTTCTTGAGAAAAACCATTTAAAAACGATATTAAAAACAAACAACTAAAAAGGAATCGCATATCGAGTTTTGGTTTTAAAGAGTTTTTCAAGTAAACGTTTTTTTAAGGTCAATTTATTTTACTTACAAATATAATATAATGCTAGTTCAGGAGACAATTAGAAAGTAATTATTCTCTTTTTAACGACGAATAAAACCTTTTGTTGCGCTTTTTTCAATAAATAAACAACAGAATCAAAAAAACAGCGCATTTTTTCATTGCTCTTTTATACCTTTGCCTTGCATGAAGAAAAAGCAGCTCATATTAAGTGTTTCTTTCGCTCTAACAATATTGTTCTCAATATTGTTTCAGTCGATACACAGTTATGAGCATATTGTAAAGCAACTTTCAGAAAAGCAATGCCACCACAACTACAATGATCCAAGTGGCGAAATAACGCATCAGCACCATAATTATGACTTATGTTACGTATGTCATTTTGCTTTTGGAAGTTATATTGTTCCTCAGGAAATTTCAATTCAATTTCACACATTCAATAAAGAAATCCCTTATTTCTTTACTCTTTCAGAAAAAATATATTCGTTTTCAGAAAGCGCTTATTTATTACGTGGTCCGCCTCAATCTATAGTTTCTTAAATTTTCGATTACTCGAAATAAAATCAAAATCTTTTTAATCTAATTCAAAAAAATTAGTCGATTTCCCCATTCTGAAACTTTTTAGAATCGGCAAATGTTACTATTATTTTTAGTTTTTATTTTCAAAGAAAAAAATCAATTAACTATAGCATCATTTTCAAATGAAAAAAATAATATTAGCCCTAATTTTAGGGTTTTCGGGCCTGCTTTCGGCTCAAAATTCTGTTTCAGGAACAGTAACCAATCTTCAAAATCAGCCTATTGCAAACGTTTCTGTTTATGCGCCTGAATTGCATAAAGGAACGAAAACTGACGAAAACGGAAAATACGAATTCAAAAATCTTCCACACGGAAGCTTTAGACTTGCTTTTACTTTTGTTGGGTTTACAACTCAAAATAAAACAATCGATAAATTATTAAAAGAAAACACCTTAGACGTAACGCTTACAGAATCTATTTTTGAAATGGATGAAGTTGTAGTTTCAACGCCTTTCAACAAATTGCAATCGCAAAACGTAATGAAAGTCGAGCATGAAAGCATTAAAACATTGCAACAAAAAGGAACTTCGACTTTGATCGAAGGTTTAGCCACAATTCCTGGAGTTTCACAGATTTCTACTGGAACTTCTATCGGAAAACCGGTAATTCGCGGACTTAGCGGAAATCGTGTTTTGGTATATTCGCAAGGTGTTCGTATCGAAAATCAACAGTTTGGAGACGAACATGGTTTAGGTTTAAATGATGCGGGAATAGAAAGCGTTGAAGTTATAAAAGGTCCTGCTTCTTTACTATATGGTTCTGATGCTTTGGGTGGAGTTTTGTATTTTAATCCTGAAAAATTTGCTGACGCCAATACATTTAAAGCTAATTTCAGTCAAAAATATTTCACAAATACGCAAGGAAGCAATTCATCGATTGGATTAAAAACTTCTACTGACAACTGGAAATTTCTTGCTCGCGGAAGTTTCAACACACATTCTGATTATAAAATTGGTGATAACGGCGATCGTGTAACCAACACGCGTTATAATGAAACTGATTTTAAAACCGGAATTGGATATAGCAACTCTAGTTTTTCAAGTGTTTTGAGATACAATTACAATAAACTTGATCTTGGAATGCCGGATAACGGAATCGCAGAACAATCTACAAGCAAAAATACGGAGTTTCCGAGACAAGGAATCTTCAATCATTTATTGAGTTTAAACAACGTAATCTTTTTTGAAAACTCAAAATTAGATGTTGATTTAGGTTATATCGCCAATGACAGAAGCGAATTTGAAGACAGCAACCAAGCTTCTCTTCATATGAAACTGAATACTTTTAATTATAATGCTAAATATCATTTCCCGAAATTTGGTAAAATTGAAGCTATTTTTGGTGTTCAGGGAATGCACCAAACCAACAAAAACTCTGGTGAAGAATACTTAATTCCCGACGCAACAACAAATGATTTTGGTGCTTTTGGAACTGCAAATTACGAATGGGGAAGCAATGTTTTGCAAGCAGGATTACGTTTTGACAATAGAAAAATAACTTCTATTGCACACGGAACTGAAGGCGAAGAAGGTTATTTTCTACCATTAGACCGATCATTTGACAGTTTTAATGCTTCTTTGGGTTATAAAACAAAACTTGCTGAACCTTTAACGCTTCGATTGAATGTAGCTTCTGGATTTAGAGCACCAAATTTAGCCGAGTTAACTTCTAATGGAGTTCACGAAGGGACTAACCGATATGAAATTGGAAAAGCTGATTTGAAAACGGAACAAAACGTTCAGACGGATTTAAATTTAGAATATAAAAACACACATTTTGAGTTTTTCATTAACGGATTTTATAATCATATAAACAACTATATCTATACTTCGCCAACTGGAGAAATACGAGATAATAATGATGTTTTTGCCTATATTCAGGACAATGCTAATTTGTATGGTGGTGAAGTTGGTTTGCATTTTCATCCACATCCATTAGATTGGTTGCATTTTGAAACTAGTTTTGAAACCGTAACCGGAAAAAAACAAAATGGTGATTATTTACCTTTAATTCCGGCAAACAATTGGAATAATACTTTAAGAACAGAGTTCAAAATCAAAGATTGGTTCCAGGAAGGTTATGCTTCTCTAAACGTTTCTTCTACTTTTAATCAAAATAATGTAAGCGGTTTTGAAACAGCTTCAAACGGTTATACTTTAGTAAATCTTGGTTTTGGCGGAACTGTAAAACTAGGAAAACACGCTTTTGATGTAAACTTGAACGGAAACAATTTATTCGACAAAAAATACATTGCTCACCTTTCAAGATTAAAAACAGACGGTATTCCAAATATTGGAAGAAACATCGTTCTGGGAGTTAATTTCAACTTATAATTTTTTAATTTAACCGCAAAGCGCGCAAAGTTTTTATACATGCTTGACTTTGTAAAAGCAAAAAGTTCACAAAGCTTTGCGCACTTTGCGGTTAAAATATTTACAAAGTTTTCTATCCACACAAAGCTTTGCTGACTTTACATTTTCTAACAATACCTAGTAGATAAAATCTTTGCGCGCTTTGCGGTTAAACATTTATCTATCTCACAAAAAGCACTATTTTTGCCGCAATTGTTAATCATAAATTATGAAAAAAACATTTCTTATAATGGCTATCACAACCGCAGGAATTTCATTTGGACAGAATAAGATTAAGTATCCTGAAACTAAAAAAGGAGAAACTGTTGACGTTTATTTTGATACAAAAGTAAGCGATCCTTATCGTTGGCTTGAAGACGATAAATCAGCCGAAACCGGAGCTTGGGTAAAAGCTCAAAATGAGCTTACTTATAGCTATTTGGACAAAATCCCTTTCCGTGATGAGTTGAAAAAACGCATGGAAAAACTTTGGAACCATGAAAAAATTGACGCTCCAACTACAGAAGGAAAATTTGCTTATTACTCAAAAAATAACGGGCTTCAGAATCAATCTGTTGTTTACAGAAAAGGACAAGATGGTAAAGAGGAAGTTTTCTTAGATCCAAATACTTTTTCTAAAGATGGAACTACTTCGCTTGGCGGATTAGATTTTTCTAAAGACGGATCAAAAGCTGCTTATGCAATTTCTGAAGGTGGAAGCGATTGGAGAAAAGTAATCATTATCGATGCAATATCTAAGAAGGTTTTGGAAGACACATTGGTCGATGTAAAATTTAGCGATGTTTCATGGCATGGAAATGAAGGTTTCTATTATTCTAGTTACGACAAACCAAAAGGAAGTGAATTGTCTGCAAAAACAGATCAGCATAAATTGTATTTTCATAAGTTAGGAACTTCTCAAAAAGAAGATAAAGTAGTTTTTGGTGCAGATCAAAAACGCAGATATGTTGGCGGTTTTGTTACTGACGATGATCGTTTTTTAGTAATTACTGCAGCAAATTCGACTTACGGAAACGAGTTATACATTAAAGATTTAACGGTTGCTAATAGTCCAATCATTACTATTGTAGACAATTTTAATACTTCAAATTCTATTATTGAAAATGATGGTAATAAATTATTTATCGAAACAGATTTAAATGCTCCAAACAGCCGAGTTGTTTCTGTTGATGTAAAAAATCCGAAGCCTGAAAACTGGAAAGATTTTATTCCTGAAACTCAAAATATTTTAACACCTTCAACTGGTGGTGGTTATTTCTTTGCCAATTATACTAAAGATGCTGTTTCGTTTGTACAACAATACGATTATAACGGAAAACTAGTTCGTGAAATCAAACTTCCGGCGGTAGGAACTGCAGGCGGATTTCATGGAAAAAAACACGACAAAACATTATATTACAGCTTTACAAACTATACTACTCCCGGAACCATTTATTTTCTGGAACCAAAATCAGGTAAATCTGAAGTGTATCAAAGACCTAAAGTTGATTTCAAAAGTGAAGAATATGAGTCTAAACAAGTATTCTATACTTCAAAAGACGGAACTAAAATTCCGATGATTATCACGTGTAAAAAAGGAACAAAATTAAACGGTAAAAATCCAACTATTCTTTATGGTTACGGTGGATTCAACGTAAGTTTAACGCCAAGTTTTAGTAATTCAAACGCTGTTTGGTTAGAAAACGGCGGCGTTTATGCTGTTGCCAATTTAAGAGGTGGTGGTGAATATGGTAAAAAATGGCACGATGAAGGAACTAAATTGCAAAAACAAAATGTATTTGACGATTTTATTGCTGCCGGTGAATATTTGATTGCTCAAAAATATACTTCATCAGATTTCTTGGCAATTCGTGGGGGTTCTAATGGTGGTTTATTAGTTGGTGCAACAATGACACAACGTCCTGATCTTATGAAAGTGGCACTGCCAGCAGTTGGCGTAATGGATATGTTACGTTACCATACTTTTACTGCCGGTGCGGGATGGGCTTACGATTACGGAACTTCTCAGGATAGCAAAGAAATGCTTGAATACATTAAAGGTTATTCTCCAGTTCAAAATGTAAAAAAAGGAGTTCAATATCCTGCAACTATGGTTACAACCGGAGATCATGATGATCGTGTTGTTCCTGCGCATAGTTTTAAATTTGCTGCTGAATTACAAGACAAACAAACTGGTAATAATCCGGTTTTGATTCGTATTGATGTAAAAGCGGGTCACGGAGTTGGAAAATCTGTTGCGGCTTCAATTCAGGAAAATGTAGACATTCAAGCGTTCACACTTTATAATATGGGATTTAAGGCTTTACCAAAAAAGTAAACTTTAGTCTATAGTTTTTATAGCCACGAATTTCACAGATTATTTTGTGAGTTCGTGGCTTTTTTGTTGTGACTGGAGAATTTTACCGCAAAGCACACAAAGTTTTTGTATCAGCATGTCTTTGCAAAAACACAAAGTTCGCAAAGCTGGTTCAATACAAAGCTTTGCGAACTTTGTGTTTTTATAAAATTCTCTAAGCAGAAAATCTTTGCGTGCTTTGCAGTAAAATTAAATCCTGCGTGAAAAAATAATTCGTGAAAATTCGCGAAATTCGTGGCAAACCTTTTTAAATTTGAAAGAACTAAAAAACCAGAAAAATGAAAATTGTAAAATGGGGAATTATTGGCTGTGGTAATGTAACGGAAGTAAAAAGCGGACCAGCATTTCAAAAAACGCCAAACTCCGCTTTGGTTGCTGTAATGCGAAGAGATGCGGCTCTTGCCGAAGATTATGCCAAACGTCACAACGTTCCTAAATGGTATTCAAATGCTGTTGATTTGATCAATGATCCTGAAGTTGATGCCGTTTATATTGCTACTCCTCCATCGTCTCATAAAGAATATACTATTTTGTGTGCCAAAGCAGGGAAACCTGTTTATGTCGAAAAACCAATGGCATTAAATTTTGAAGAATGCAACGAAATGATCAGTATTTGCAAAGAACATAATGTCCCGTTATTTGTAGCTTATTATAGAAGAAGTTTGCCTCGTTTTTTGAAAATAAAAGAACTTATCGATCAAAACAAAATTGGTAAAATCAGACACGTAAATTGTGTTTTATATCATCCTTTTGAAGCTCGTTACGACGACGATATTAATTTGCCCTGGACGGTTTTGCCACACATTTCCGGTGGTGGAATTTTTGTCGATTTAGCTTGTCATACTTTGGATTTTCTTGATTTTGTTTTAGGTCCGATAAAGTCTGTTCGCGGACATGCAAGTCAACAACTTCTTGCTTATCCAGCCGAAGATTCTGTCTCTATGTCTTTTTTATTCGAAAATGGAATTCATGGAACCGGTTTATGGAATTTTGCCAGTTTTGAACGTTATGACAATACTGATATTGTTGGTGATAAAGGAAAAATTTCTTTCTCTACTTTCGGAAATGATCCAATTCATATTCAATATACAAATGGCGAAAAAGAAAGCATCACAATTGAAAATCCGCTTCATATTCAACAACCTTTGATAGAAACTATTGTTGCGGAACTTTTAGGCAATGAAGGTTTTTCTCCATCTAAAGGAAATTCTGCAGCCAGAACAACCTGGGTTATTGATGAAGTTTTAAAAGAATTTAGGAAATTGTAATTGTGAATTGTTATTTATGAGTTGTGAGTTGACTTTAGTTTTAGCTGGAGGAAATTCATATAATAGATAAAAAATAATTTCAAATCGCAATGGATGGATTAAAATCCATTCCAGGCAGGTGATTCGACAAAGATGATTCCAATACAAACCATAAAAAAAGAGGATATTCAAATAAATATCCTCTTTTTTATAAAGTATAAATCTCTTTAGAATTATAGGCTATATTTAAGACCTAAAGTCAAACCTAAACCTGAAATTCCAACATAAGAACTTAACTCATCCATTGGTTTACTTTGATCAACTCCATTTGGATTTGTCAAAACATTATTAGAATTAACATCTAAACCATCTCTGTAATTAGTATGAATTTGAGCTGTAGATCTAGTTGCTAATCTGTCAGTACCATTTACTGTAAAATCTGTAGTTTCTTTAGTTTTTCCGTGTACAGTAAAGTTACGGTATTCTAATTCAGCAAAAGCTGAGATATGTTTTCCTAATTTATAAGAAGTACCCAAAGCAGCAGTGAATCCTAATGTTGGGTTTGGTTTTACTTTATCAACACTGTGAACGTTTCCAAAAACTGGAGCTCCTGTTCCTGGATTAACTCCAACTGGTGCAACTGCGTCAGTTGTAATTTCTAAATCACCGTGAATTGGAACTAAAACCCCAACTTTTGTATACGGCTCAAAACCATGAGATTCTCCTAAAAACATTACTAAAGCTGGAGCAACATCAAAAGCAGTAATTTGTCCTACTGATTTGAAATTATAAATTCCAGTTGTCGCAGATGTTGGGATATATGGCGTATCAGATGTAGTTTGCGCCATTGTTTTATCATTACTACTGTAATAATTAATTCCTAATTCAACTCCTAAACGAACAGAAAAACGGTAACCTGCTGTAATTCCCGTTCTAAATCCTTGTCCAAATGAACCTGTAACACTTTTTTCAGATACTAATTTTCCTCCAACATAAGTTCTATCTAATGCTGCATTTCCTCCAACTGTTGGAAATTCAGTCGAAGCAGTTTGGTTGAAATAAGATCCACCCAATTTAAAATACCATGTTTCTGGTTTATCTGCTTTTTCTGTTTGCGCCATTGTGGCCATAGAGCAAACTAATAATCCTAATAAAAATAGGTTCTTTTTCATAATTCTGATTTAATTAATTTTTACAAACATAGAATATTTTAACATATGTCTAAAGTTTGCTTTGTTAGACTTAGAACGAAATCGTTGTAATTTTACGCAATAATACTAAAAAAGTATTATGCATGCATAATTTTAACGTTAAAAAAACACATTCCGCTAAATTTTAACTGTTAAAATTTAATTTAGCTTAAAATTGATCTGCATTTTCTCCAATTCCTGTAATAGTTCAGCAGAAATCTTAATTTTTAACCTACGACTTGGCATCGATAATTTGGTTACAACTTTTATTTCTTCAACCTCATTTACTTCTTTAGTCTTAGTATCTTCAAGTGATGCATCAGTATCATCGCTTTCATCGGCAAAAACAGCATCATCGGTTTCTTCAAATTCATTTGTTGTTTCGACCTCAACGAGACGTTTTATTTTTTCTAATTCCATGATCTCAAAAGTCACTGAATTATCTCCTTTATTCTGATTAAATAAATCACTTAACTTGTGAATAAACTCTGTCTGCAAATCTTTTATATTCAATAATAAAATCAGTTTTTTAGCAAATGCTTCCAAGATATCCTGCAATTGTCTAATCTCAACAAACTGCATTCTTGGATCAGATTTTTTACCTGTATCGTGATTTACCCAACCGTCTTTTATTAATATTTTTATGAAAGCAAAATTATTCTGAATCAGGAAATGGCGGAATTTTAAGTATTCTTCACCAAAAATCTTAAACTCATAACTTTCGTCATATCCTTCTAAATTAAATACTGCCCAACCTTTTCCGTTTTTAGCAACACGATGCTGCACGTTATTAATGATTCCGGCAAAATTTAGATTTTTCCCCACAAACTCATTCATACTTTTCAGCGATTCTAATCGGGAATTACAGAAGTATTTCATTTCAAATCTAAAATCGTCAAGCGGATGTCCGGAAATATAAATCCCTACAACTTCTTTTTCTTTTGCCAGCTTTTCCATCGTGCTCCAGTCTTCACATGGCGGCACAACTGGTTCGTCAATTTGCACTTCACTGGTTTCTCCAAACAAACTTACCTGCGATGAGTTTTCGTTTTCCTGAAATTTAGACCCGTAACGAATTGCTTTTTCATAAAAGGTAATTCCATCGCCATCATCATGAAAATATTGCGCTCTTGTAGTTCCTTCAAACGAATCAAATCCTCCTGCCAAAGCCAGATTTTCGATTGCTTTTTTATTCGCAGCACGCAAATCGATACGTTTCGCCAAATCAAAAATCGACTTGTACTTACCGTCTTTTCTGCTTTCTACAATGGTTGCTACAGCTCCGGAACCTACTCCTTTAATCGCTCCCATACCAAAACGAACCGCATATTCATCGTTTACCGTAAATTTATAGAACGATTCGTTTACGTCAGGACCTAAAACCTGTAAGCCCATTCGTTTGCATTCTTCCATAAAAAATGATACTTGTTTGATATCATTCATATTATTTGAAAGTACCGCTGCCATATATTCAGCAGGATAATGTGCTTTTAAATATGCTGTTTGGTATGCAATCCAGGCATAACAAGTCGAGTGGGATTTGTTGAAGGCGTAACTCGCAAATGCTTCCCAGTCTTTCCAGATTTTCTCCAGAACTTTTGCATCATGACCTTTTTTCGCCGCTTGTTCTACGAACTTCGGCTTCATTTTATCTAGTACGTCTTTTTGTTTCTTACCCATCGCCTTACGCAAAACGTCGGCTTCACCTTTTGTAAAGTCAGCCAGCGATTGCGACAAAAGCATTACCTGCTCCTGATAAACCGTAATTCCGTAGGTTTCTCCTAAATATTCTTCACAGGCATCTAAATCGTATTTGATTTCTTCCTCGCCATTTTTTCTTCGTACGAAAGACGGAATATACTCTAAAGGTCCCGGACGATACAAGGCGTTCATGGCAATTAAATCCCCAAAAACCGTTGGTTTAAGATCCTTCATGTATTTCTGCATTCCGGGTGACTCGTATTGGAAGATTCCAACCGTTTCTCCTCTCTGGAAAAGTGCATAAGTTTCAACATCATCAATCGGGAAAGTATCCGGATCCAAATCGATTCCGTTTCTATATTTTACCAGTTTAACGGTATCTTTAATTAAGGTAAGGGTCTTCAGACCCAAGAAGTCCATCTTCAGCAATCCTGCACTTTCTGCAACCGAGTTATCAAACTGTGTTACATACAAATCAGAATCTTTTGCTGTGGTCACGGGAACGAAATTCGTAATATCCGATGGCGTAATGATTACCCCACAGGCGTGAATTCCGGTATTTCGCATCGATCCTTCCAGGATTTTTGCCTGCTGAATTGTTTCTCCCGCCAAATCATCTTCATTGGCAATGGCGATTAATTCTTTTACATTATCAAATTCATCAGAACGAAGTGCTTTTTTAACTTCCTCTTCGCTTTCAGAAATAAAACGCGCCAAATTCCATTTTGACGGCATCATTCCCGGAATCAGTTTTGCAATTCTATCGGCTTCAAACAATGGCAAATCCAGTACACGAGCCGTATCACGAATCGCAGATTTGGTTGCCATTTTACCATAAGTAATAATTTGCGCCACCTGATTTTGTCCGTATTTGTTGATTACATAATCCATAACACGACCACGACCCTCATCATCAAAGTCGATATCAATATCGGGCATGGATACACGGTCAGGATTCAGGAAACGCTCAAAAAGCAAATCGTACTTAATAGGGTCAATATTGGTAATTCCTAAACAATAAGCCACGGCAGATCCTGCTGCAGATCCACGGCCTGGTCCAACCGAAACGTCCATATTTCTAGCTTCGGCGATAAAATCCTGAACAATCAAAAAGTAACCCGGATATCCTGAGTTGGAAATCGTTAACAACTCAAAATCTAAACGTTCCTGAATTGATTCTGTAATCTCTCCGTATCGTTTTTTTGCACCCACCATTGTAAGGTGTCGCAAATATTTATTTTCACCACGAACTCCTCCATCAGCTTCATCTTCGACAACTACAAACTCTTCCGGAATATCAAACTTAGGAAGCAATACATCTCGATAAAGCGAATAAATCTCAACTTTATCGACAATTTCCTGAATGTTAATAATCGAATCAGGCAAATCAGCAAAGAGTTTTTTCATCTCTTCTCCTGACTTGTAATAATACTCCTGATTAGGTAATCCGTAACGATATCCGCGACCACGACCAATTGGCGTCGCTTGTTTTTCACCATCTTTTACACACAATAAAATATCGTGTGCATTGGCATCTTCTTTATTTAAATAATAAGTATTATTTGTTGCAATTAATTTGACATCGTGTTTTTTAGAAAACTCAATCAGTGTCTTGTTTACACGATTTTCATCTTCCTGATTATGTCGCATAATCTCGAGATAAAAATCATCACCAAATTGTTCTTTCCACCAAATCAAAGCTTCTTCAGCTTGGTTTTCACCGATGTTTAGAATTTTACTCGGAATCTCTCCGTATAAATTTCCGGACAAAACCATGATATCTTCTTTGTATTTTTCGATAATGGCGCGGTCAATCCTCGGAACATAATAAAATCCGTTTGTAAAAGCGATCGATGACATTTTCGCCAGATTGTGATAACCGTTTTTGTTTTTGGCTAATAATACAACCTGATTTCCGTTGTCTTTTTTGCTTTTATCTAAGTGATTATCACAGACATTAAACTCGCAACCTACGATTGGTTTTATTTCGGTTTCTGTTGGTTCTTCGCCAGCATCAACCAAAGCTTTATTTTTACCAGATGCTGCTTTATTGTGATTCATAACGGCGCTCACAAAGTGAAAAGCTCCCATCATGTTTCCGGTGTCGGTCATTGCAACTGCTGGCATTCCGTTTTTGGCTGTAGCCGAAACAATATTCCCAATACCTATAGTAGATTGTAGAACCGAAAACTGAGTATGATTGTGTAAATGCGCATATTTTGCTTCTTTAAAATCTTCTCTGTCAGAATGTAAAACCGTAGGTTCTTGTCCAACTGATTCTAAAGCTTTTAACTGCTCTCTGATTTTATCAGAAGCTTTTTTAAGGTTAATATGTTTTAAACCAATTAACGGAAATTCCTGTGGATTTCTACTTTGGAATTCCTTGAAATAATCCTTCGGAACATCCAGTTCTTCTTTGGTAAAAACTTCTCTTCTTATTAATTCCAAGAAACAACGCGTAGTTGCCTCAACGTCGGCAGTTGCGTTGTGCGCTTCTGAGAAAGGTTTATTAAAAAGATATTCGTGTAATTCTGTAAGTGTTGGCAATTTAAATCTTCCTCCACGACCTCCCGGAAGTTTCAATAATGAAGCGGTAACTTCTGTACAAGTATCTAAAACCGGCATCGAACTCATAGGAGAATCTACTCCCATTCTATGAAATTCTGCCCCCATAATATTGACGTCGAAACCTAAATTCTGACCTACAATAAATTTGGTTTTACTTAAAGCAATATTGAACTTCTCCAAAACCTCTGCCAAAGTAATTCCATCGGCATCAGCCAATTCTGTAGAAATTCCGTGAATACGTTCAGCATCATACGGAATATTAAATCCGTCAGGTTTAACCAAATAATCCTGATGTTCGATAAGCTGTCCCATTTCATCATGAAGCTGCCATGCGATCTGTATACAGCGAGGCCAGTTATCAGAATCTGTAATTGGAGCGTCCCAACGTTTTGGTAATCCGGTTGTTTCGGTATCGAATATTAAATACATATGTTTAAATAGCAAAAATTAAGTTCCAAAGTCCAAGTTTCACCGCACATAATCCATTGATTTAATGCGTTCTACAAAACCGTGAAATATAGAATAGAGGAAGTTCAAATTTAGTCTTTTTTTAAACAAATTAGCTAGTGAATTTTGTTAAGAATTGTGTCTAATTTTTCATTATCAAATACTCTTTTTCCATCAATATTAAAAGATCAAATCAATTTAATCAAATATAATTTGCACAAAAACAAACCTTTAAACGAATCATTTTGACAAAATAACATTAGTTTTATTTGTTTTAACACTATAAGTTTGACAATAAGTTTCCTAAAAATATATTACCAAAATATCCAGCCAAAAAGAAATCAAAAAACCAATGAGAAAAAGCTTTTATATAATTCTGATTTTAGCATTAACGAGTTGTTCACAGAACAATCCTATCGAAAAATCATTTTTAACAAAGTCCGATGAATATTGGTGCTATTATACTCCAAACGAATCATATTTCACATATTACAAGTTCAGTAAAAACAAATTATCCTATAGATACAACAGAATTGAAAATGGAAAATTTACTGACATTCCTGAAGATCCATATGTACAAGAAATAGCTCAAGAATGGTCCGTTTCAGAAGACAGCATAATGAAGTGGCGAAATTTTTCATATGATGTTGTTAGTTATAGCGATAATGCAATTGTTCTTTCTTATTTAACAAAGGAGAAACCATACCTGAATTACATCTTTTTAATAAAAGAAAAAGTAAGTGATCCTAAAAAATTTGCTAATGATTATGAAGAAAAAAGATTATACAATCCCGAAAAATACAACCTTGCTAAACAACTAAAAAAAGCGAAATAAATTCATTTTACACAAATCAAAAGATGAGAAACAAATTCATTTTCCCTTTAAATAAAATACAAAAGATTATTCCATGTCTCTTAGTTCTTTTATTAATGATTAGTTGCAAGCAAAGCACTGAATCAAAAATCAATGATTCAATTGAAAATCTGATCAAAAAATATCCGCAATTAACCGCTGGCAAAAAAACAGCTGAGAGCGAATTTAAGTTTACAAAAAGTGCGCGGGAAGGAAAATTCAATATCGAAATTCAGCTTTTTTCTCAAGAACAAGGATATGAAAACAGAAATGACATTCTAGTTATTATTAATGCTAAAAAAGAAGTTTTTGCTATCCCGCTTTTTAATAATAAATACAGAGATTACTGGGAATTTCCTTTTGACGAACTTCTGCCAAAAGTTCCAAAAATCAATACTACTTTTTCAAACGAAATCAATACTGCAATAGACAAATTGATTCCAAATAATGACAGAAAGAAATCACTTAAAAGATCGACACTAATTGACGAAGCTGTAAATTCAGTATTAAACTGCCAAAGATTAAGCGCAAAAGACAGCTTAATGATTTCAAATCCTGTACTTTCAACTATTGATATTCCAATTGAAAACATTGATTCAACTAAAATAAGACTTCACAAAAACTACATTCTGATGAGGCTTAATCTTCATCTTAACAGCGACAATTCTAATTGTTATTTGGATCGTGAAAATGGTCGCATTTATCAGATTGAATATCATGGAAATAAAATTAAAGTCAAAGCTTATCGAATGGATTTTGGAATGCCGCCTCCAATCTATCTTTAAAAACCTCAAAATAATGCAATTGTTAAACTAGAATATGCTCTCTTTAGATAAAAAACAACACGAAACCAGGCATCAACTTTCCTCTTAAAATAAATAAATTTTCATAAAAATATACCTCTTGGATGTCGTAGTATTTTATCTAAAAAACAAAACAGAATTCTCTCTAAATATTTGCTTTTAAAACGTTCTAAAAGCATCTAAACGTCCTTTTGCAAAATCTAAAAAAAGGAATCAAAACTAACAATTATTACTATTTTAATTCATTTTGTTACATTTTTTCAAACAAAAATCAAAATTCAATACTGATTTTGAAATAAATTTGCCAACTATTAAAATTAAAGCAATTCAATCAAAATTAACAAAAAAAGAAAAAGCAAAACCAATTTATATTGATTCTACAACCAAATTTCCTTTCAAAAAAGTTAATCACAATTTGTAATTTAGTTTGGGTATCGTATATAATGAAATATTGAAATTGACGCTTTTGTATCTTTTTTTACTTTTGTTTTGCTATTATAATGAACAGGAAAATGCTGGGATTATAGAAATTACAATTAAAAAAAATAAAACAATGAGTAAGACATTATTTGACAAAGTATGGGATTCACATGTAGTGCGTAAAATTGAAGATGGACCAGATGTGTTTTTTATTGACCGTCATTTCATTCATGAAGTTACGAGTCCTGTTGCTTTTCTAGGATTAAAAGCCAGAGGCGTTAAGGTTTTATACCCTGAGCGTACTTTTGCAACTGCAGATCACAATACACCAACCATAAACCAACATTTACCAGTTGAAGATGCACTATCTGCAAATCAGCTTAAAGCGCTTGAAGATAACGCTGCCGAATACGGAATTTCGCACTGGGGATTAGGTCACATTAAAAATGGAATTGTACACGTAGTTGGTCCTGAAAACGGAATTACTTTGCCAGGCGCTACTATTGTTTGTGGAGATTCTCACACGTCTACTCACGGTGCTTTTGGAGCGATTGCTTTTGGTATCGGAACTTCTGAGGTTGAAATGGTGCTTTCTACACAATGTATCATGCAGCCAAAACCAAAGAAAATGCGTATCAACGTAAATGGTGAATTAAGCAAAGGTGTTGGTCCAAAAGACGTTGCACTTTATATTATTGCGCAATTGACTACTTCTGGAGGAACTGGTTATTTTGTTGAATATGCCGGAGATGTTTTCGAAAACATGACTATGGAAGGCCGTATGACTGTTTGTAATCTAAGTATCGAAATGGGTGCTCGTGGTGGTATGATCGCTCCTGACCAAACTACTTTTGATTTCCTTGAAGGAAGATTATTTGCTCCAAAAGGTGAAGCCTGGACAAAAGCTGTTGAATACTGGAAAACTCTTAAAACGGATGCTGATGCTGTTTTTGATGCTGAATTAAACATCAAAGCTTCAGACATTGAACCAATGATTACTTACGGTACTAACCCTGGAATGGGAATTGGTATCTCTAAACATATTCCGAACGCTAATCAAGTTGAAGGCGGCGAGGAAACTTACAAAAAATCGTTAGCTTATATGGGCTTCCAGGAAGATGATGTAATGATTGGAAAACCAATTGATTATGTTTTCTTAGGAAGTTGTACAAACGGACGTATTGAAGATTTTAGGGCTTTCGCCGAAATTGTAAAAGGACGAAAAAAAGCAGATAATGTTACCGCTTGGTTAGTTCCGGGTTCTCACGTTGTTGAAGCTCAGATTAAAGAAGAAGGTATTTTAGATATTTTGACAGAAGCTGGTTTTGTATTACGTCAGCCGGGTTGTTCAGCTTGTTTAGCAATGAATGATGATAAAGTTCCAGCCGGAAAATATGCGGTAAGTACTTCAAATAGAAACTTTGAAGGTCGTCAAGGTCCTGGTTCAAGAACATTATTAGCAAGTCCAATTATGGCTGCCGCTGCTGCTGTTACCGGAAAACTAACAGACCCGAGAGAATTATTTTAGATTGGAGATTTTAGATTTTAGATTTTTCAACCATGAGCAATCTTTTTCTAAACTTCTTCAAATAAAATTGATTTACATTATTTAATACAAAACATTTTTAGGTTCTAACATTTTAAGTTTTCAAAAGAAAATCTAAAATCTAAAATCCTAAAATCTAAAATTCAAAAAATGGCATACGATAAATTTAATATACTTACTAGTAGTGCTGTGCCACTACCAATTGAGAACGTAGATACAGATCAAATCATTCCGGCTCGTTTCCTGAAAGCTACAAAACGTGAAGGTTTTGGAGATAATCTTTTTAGAGACTGGAGATATAACGGAGATGATACTCCAAAAGCTGATTTCGTTTTAAACGATTCAACTTATAGCGGAAAAATCCTTGTTGGAGGAAAAAACTTTGGTTCAGGATCTTCAAGAGAACACGCTGCATGGGCAGTTTACGATTACGGTTTTAGAGCTGTAGTTTCAAGTTTCTTTGCGGATATTTTCAAAGGAAACTGTTTAAATATTGGTGTTTTGCCAGTTCAGGTTAGTCCTGAATTTGCTGACACGATTTTTAAAGCAATCGAAGCTGATCCTAAAACTGAATTAGAAATCAACTTGCCAAACCAAACGATTACTTTATTGACAACTGGTCAATCAGAATCTTTTGCGATTAACGGATACAAAAAGAACAACATGATTAATGGCTTTGATGACATTGATTATTTGCAAAATATTAAAGAAGATATCGTGGCTTTCGCCGATAAACTTCCGTATTAATAAAATCTCGTTCGATCTATTAGACCCGACAGGTTTTTGAAACTTGTCGGGTTTTTCTAAATTAGAAAACATAGAACGCGGATGAAACAGATTATATTTTAACTAAAGTAAAAATCCGTAGAAATCTGCGTCAAAATTAAAACACGGATATTAAAAATATCCAAACCATTAGAAATTACAATATCAATATGGAAAAAAGAAAAATTGAAATAATGGACACGACGCTCCGTGATGGTGAACAAACCTCAGGAGTATCATTTTCTGCTGCAGAAAAGCTAACCATTGCGCAATTATTGTTGGAGGAATTAAATATTGATAGAATCGAAATTGCTTCGGCTCGTGTAAGTGAAGGAGAATTTCAAGCCGTAAAAGGCATTACATCCTGGGCGGAAGAACGAGGATATATTAACAGAATTGAAGTGCTTTCGTTTGTAGACGGAGGAGTTTCTATTGAATGGATGAAAAAAGCAGGCGCCAAAGTGCAGAATTTGTTGACCAAAGGCTCAATGAATCACTTAACGCATCAATTAAAAAAAACTCCTGAACAGCATTTTTCTGAAATTGCACAAATCATTGCTTTAGCAAAAGAAAATAATATTGAAACCAATGTTTATCTGGAAGATTGGAGCAACGGAATGCGAAATTCTCCTGAATACGTTTTTCAGTTTTTGGATTTTCTTTCTACCCAACCCGTTAAAAGAATTTTATTACCAGACACTTTAGGCGTTTTAATTCCGTCTCAGGCTTTTGAGTTTATTTCGAAAATTAGAACCAGATATCCACAAATACATTTTGATTTTCACGCACATAACGATTACGATTTGAGTGTTGCGAATGTCATGGAAGCCATAAAAGCAGGTATAAACGGACTTCACGTTACGGTAAACGGAATGGGAGAACGCGCCGGAAATGCGCCACTTGAAAGTACCGTTGCCGTGATAAATGATTATCTTCCGGAAGTTAGCATAAGCATTAAGGAAACCTCTTTATATAGTGTAAGTAAGCTGGTAGAAACTTTTACAGGTTATAGAATCCCAGCAAACAAACCAATTGTTGGCGATAATGTATTTACTCAAACTGCTGGAATTCACGCTGACGGTGACAATAAAAACAATTTATACTTTAATGATTTGCTTCCGGAACGCTTCGGGAGAAAACGAAAATACGCTTTAGGAAAAACTTCCGGAAAAGCCAATATCGAAAAAAATCTTCAGGAATTAGGTTTAAAATTAAATCAGGAAGATTTGAAATTAGTTACCCAAAGAATCATCGAATTAGGCGATAAAAAAGAAACTGTCACCAAAGAAGATCTTCCGTACATCATTTCAGATGTTCTGGACAGTCATACGTATCAAGATAAAATTACAATACAGTCCTACGTGTTAATGCATTCAAAAGGAACACGCCCATCATCAACATTGAGTTTAAATCTTGATGGAGAAATCATCGAAGAACATGCACAAGGAGATGGTCAGTTTGATGCTTTTATGAATGCTTTATCTAAAATTTATAAAAGTAAAAAACTAACGCTTCCAAAATTGATCGATTACGCTGTCAGAATTCCTCCAGGAAGTAGTTCTGACGCTTTATGCGAAACAATCATCACATGGACAAACAACGGAAAAGAATTTAAAACAAGAGGATTAGATTCTGATCAAACAGTTGCAGCGATTATCGCAACTCAAAAAATGCTTAATGTAGTAGCATAAAGCACTAAGGCGCTAAGACTCTAAGGTAGTAAGATTTTTTCTTTGAGCTTAGAGTCTTAGCATTTAAAAAGCCTTTAAAAAATAAAACTAAGCCGACAAGACTAAAAACCTTAGAATCTTAGCAACTCAGAATCTCAGAACCTTAAATAACACACATAGAATGAAATTAAACATAGCCCTTTTAGCAGGAGACGGAATTGGTCCTGAGGTAATTAATGAAGCAGTAAAAGTATCTGATGCTATTGCAAAAAAATTCAATCACGAAATAACTTGGACACCAGCTCTTACCGGAGCTTGCGCAATTGATGCTGTTGGAGTTCCTTATCCTGATGAAACGCATGAAATTTGTATGGCTGCCGATGCTGTTTTATTCGGAGCAATTGGTCACCCAAAATATGATAACGATCCAAGTGCGCCAGTTCGCCCGGAGCAAGGATTATTATTGATGCGTAAAAAATTAGGCTTATTCGCAAACGTGCGTCCTACTTTTACTTTCCCTTCTTTGATTGATAATTCTCCTTTAAAAAGAGAAAGAATCGAAGGAACTGATTTGGTTTTCTTAAGAGAATTAACAGGCGGAATTTACTTTGGAGAAAAAGGAAGAAAAGACGACGGAGAAACTGCTTTCGATAATTGTGTTTACACAAGAGTAGAAGTTCAGCGTTTAGCTAAAAAAGGTTTTGAACTTGCAATGACACGTAGCAAAAAATTATGTTGCGTTGATAAAGCTAACGTTTTGGAGACTTCTCGTCTATGGAGAGAAACAGTTCAGGCAATGGAAAAAGATTATCCTGAAGTTACCGTTTCATACGAATTTGTTGATGCTGTAGCGATGCGTTTAGTTCAATGGCCAAACTCTTACGATGTTTTAATTACTGAGAATTTATTCGGAGATATTTTGACAGACGAAGCTTCTGTAATTTCCGGATCAATGGGATTAATGCCATCTGCTTCTGTTGGAGAACATACTTCATTATACGAACCAATCCACGGATCTTATCCACAAGCAACTGGATTAAATATTGCTAATCCTTTGGCTACTATTTTATCTGCTGCAATGATGTTCGAAGATGCTTTCGGACTAAAAGACGAAGCCGAAGCTATCAGAGCGGTTGTAAACAAATCATTAGAACAAGGAATTGTTACTGAAGATCTAGCGGCAAAAGAATCTAAAGCATACAAAACCAGCGAAGTTGGTGACTGGTTGGTTGCTAATCTATAAAAAATTGCTTCACGTTTCGTAGAGGCGCATAGCAGTGCATCTAATATCACTAAGACGCACTGCTATGCGCCTCTACAAAAAACAAATTTTACTGCATAAAAAAAGGGATCAACATAAGTTGATCCCTTTTATATATTTAGAAAAAAATATTAATATCCTCCTCTGTTACCACCACGGTCGTTTCCACCACCACGGTTGTTTCCGTAACCTCCGCGAGAATCACCTCCACGGTTGTTATTGAAGCTTCTTCTTTCACCTTCAGGTTTCGGCTCAGATTTATTAACTACAATTGCACGACTTTGAACAGTAGCACCGTTCAATTCATCAATTGCTTTTTGAGCTTCCGCATCGTTTGGCATCTCTACGAAACCAAAACCTTTGCTTCTTCCTGTAAATTTATCAGTAATGATTTTAACTGAATCTACTGCTCCGTAAGCCTCGAAAGACTCTCTTAAATCTGCTTCCTCAATACTGAATGGAAGGCTTCCAACAAAAATGTTCATATGTACTTATTTATAATAATGTAGCAAATGTAGTCTTATTTTTCTCTAATCTACTATATATTAGTTTATTTATGTTTTTATTTTGATTTAAAAAATCAAAATGTAACAAAACTAATCCATCGCAAATGAAAAATTCAATTCTTAAAAGTTAGCAGTTGGAGTATATGGAATCTTATAAAAAACACCTTCTGTAAAAGTTACACTTGGATTTTCAAGATCTTTATCATCTGTATTTGGCGCATTAAACCTAAATGTTCCCGAAATGGTCATCTTTTCGGCATTAAATTCCGTAATCACAATTTGTCCGCTCCCTTTGTTTGTTCCAGTTGCAAACTCAGGTGTATCAGCCGTAAACCTATTCAAGTAAGAAGCCGTTGTTAGATTATCAACCCCAAGAATGTAAGTCTTTGGTGTAGGAGAAGGTAGTTTCAGGCTTACCGCATCAACTCCCAGACCTCCTTCAATAATTAAATCCCCGTTTGTTTTTGTATAAGCGGTATAATTTTGAGCTCTCCAGAAAACATTGTTTTTTAAACCCTGAAAGGCCGGAGTATTGAATTTTACATCTTCCGTACAAGATATAAGTAAAAAAGCAGTGATTATTAGGTAATAATATTTTTTCATAAAAAAATAAATTTCACGCAAATGTATTACATTTAAGATAAATAATTAAAAAAAGGGAAGTCAAAAAGGCTCTGGAAATTAGCGAAAATACATCTCCACCATAATTAATAGGCTTTAAAACGTATTATTCACAAAAAAATTATATCTTTGCGCCCTTAATTAACAGAGGTCGAGTACCTCAAAATTTAATCATACGATTATGTCAGTAAAAATTAGATTACAAAGACACGGTAAAAAAGGAAAACCTTTTTACTGGGTTGTAGCTGCAGATGCACGCTCAAAAAGAGATGGTAAATACTTAGAGAAAATCGGTACTTACAATCCAAACACTAACCCAGCAACTATCGACTTAAACCTTGATAGTGCAGTTAAATGGTTACACAATGGTGCACAACCAACTGATACTGCTAGAGCAATTCTTTCTTACAAAGGTGCTTTATTGAAACACCACCTTGATGGAGGTATCCGTAAAGGAGCTTTAACTCAAGAGCAAGCTGATGCTAAATTAGCTGCATGGTTAGAAGCTAAAGCTGGAAAAGTTGATGCTAAAAAAGACGGTTTAACAAAAGCGCAAGCTGATGCTAAAGCTAAAGCTTTTAAAGCAGAACAAGAAGTTAACGCTAAACGTTTAGCTGCTGCAGCTCAGGCTGAAGCTGATGCTATCGCTGCTGCAACTCCTGCAGTTGAAGAAGAAGTTACTGAAGTTGAAGCATCAACTGAAGAAGCTGCTACTGAAGAGAATAACGAAACAACTGAAGCATAATTATATTTAGCGAGAATGCGTAAAGAAGAATGTTTTTATTTAGGTAAAATCGCTAAAAAATTTAGTTTCAAAGGTGAAGTTCTGGCTTATTTAGACACGGACGAACCTGAGTTATACGAAAATCTGGAATCAGTGTTTGTTGAATGCAACAAACACTTGGTTCCTTTTTTTATTGAAACAAGTTCTTTACATAAAAACGATTTTCTTAGAATTCGTTTTGAAGATGTAAACAATGAGGAAGAAGCCGATGCTCTTATCGGTAATGCAATTTATCTTCCGTTAAGTATGTTGCCAAAACTCTCCGGCAACAAGTTTTATTTTCACGAAGTTATTGGTTTTGAAATTGAAGATCAACGCTTAGGTGTTTTTGGGAAAATTGCTGCCGTAAACGATTCAACTGCTCAACCTCTTTTTGAAGTTTTAAATGGCGAAGTCGAAATGCTAATTCCAATGATCGATCATTTTCTTGTGAAAATTGATCGTGAAAACAAAAAAGTTATCATGAATCTGCCTGAAGGTCTTGTTGAAATGTACTTATAAAAGTATTCAGCTCTCAGTTACAGTTTTCAGTTATTCTGATTCTTAAATTTTTATCTTTAAATTTTCAGTAATGTCTCAATTCACTTTCAAGCAATTCTCTATTCAACAAGATAAAACCGCAATGAAAGTAGGAACCGATGGCGTTTTATTAGGCTCTTGGGCTCCAATTTCAAACAATCCATTTAGCGTGTTAGATATCGGCGCAGGAACCGGAATTATTGCTTTGATGCTTGCTCAGCGAACTCATGCTGAACAAATTGATGCGCTGGAAATTGATGAAGATGCCTACGAACAAGCTGTTGGGAATTTTGAAAATTCACCTTGGGGAGATCGTTTATTTTGTTTTCATGCCGGTTTAGATGAATTTATCGAAGAACCGGAAGACGAATACGATCTGATTGTTTCGAATCCTCCGTTTTACTCCGAAGATTATAAATCCGAAAATGAACAACGCGATTTAGCTCGTTTTCAAGACGCAATGCCTTTTGAAGAACTAATTGAAGCTGCAGATTTACTACTTTCTGAAAACGGAATATTTGCCGTTATCCTTCCTTATAAAGAAGAACAAAACTTCATCGCTTTAGCAAAGGAATCTGAATTATATCCACTAAAAATCACCCGCGTCAAAGGAACTCCAAAGTCTGAAATTAAACGCAGTTTATTGGCTTTTAGCCGAAATGAAAATCCAGAAGTTGAAATCGATGAATTGACGATCGAAATCGACAGGCATGTTTATACTCCTGAATATATTAAACTTACCAAAGATTTTTATTTGAAGATGTAAGTTTTAAAATTCCATCTTTTTATTTTCGATTATAAAATTATTGTTTTTCCAATATTCAAGATCTTCAACAAATTTCGGGTCTAATTTTAGACGGTCAATTGGTCTTTTTATTACCGATACTTTTTCTGTAATAATATCCTCCGACATTAAATCATAATCTGAATTCTCACTGCTTACTAGTTTTTTATCTGACACTGAAAAATAGTTACTTTCTACTTTCTCATTACAGTAATTAATAAAATAGCGTCCATTGACATTTTTGTATGTTTGCGTCATTTTCAATGACGATTCTATTACAATGTCATCATTATCATTTGATCTATTCCTATTCAAAACTACATACTGCTCAAATTTCACAATTGCAAAAGAATCTGTTTCAATATAAATAAATCCTATTGCCGATTGTGGCGCAGGATTTCCAAAACCAGTAGAAAAAATTGTTGGATTTACATTTGTAAAACTAATTACATACACCTTTTTACCACAATAAGTTGTTGTTCCTTCTTTCTTTAATTCAAAATCTTTTGTTTCATATAATAAATTCTGATTGCTTAGCATTATGTTCCTAAAAATTACCACACCAAAATATCCAATTCCTTTCCAATTTTCAATTGTTTCTGAATCTACTTTCTTTCGAAATTGTAATATTTCTCCATAATAATTTGCCGCAGCATCTTCTGAAACTTTAATTCCGTTTGGACTGTAGGTATCAATTGATGCTTCTTCATTTATTGTAAAAACATTATCTTTATTCGTTTGAGCCCTAAAAAAGAATTTCTGATTAAATGGTTTTTGATAATAATTCTTCTCAATATTTTCTTTTGCTTTTTTTAAAATTGCTAATGCTGATAATGTTTTTGATTTCTTTTTAGAAGAAACCACAACTGTTTCATTCAACAAAACTTCAACATCTTTTTCTTTATTCAATTTAATCTGCAAGGACTCACTTTGCCTTTTTTCAAGTTCTGAAACCATAATAGTGTCTGAAGAATATCCTAAAGCCGAAATAATTAATTTATCATTAAAGCTACCTTTAGAAATATTGAATTGAAAGTTTCCTTCTGAATTAGCGACTACACTTTTATTGCAATTAAGAAGATAAAGATCAGCATTCGAAATTTTATCGTTTGTTTTTGAATCTATAACCTTTCCGGAAATACTAAAAACATCGTATAAAACTTTAGTTTTTTGAGAATACAAAACAGATTGCACCATGAAAACTATTAAAAGAGTCCATTTTTTATTTTTTAATGCTATCATTTTTTGAGCTTAAAATCAATTTTTACTTCCCGTTTTTAGCAAAAAGAATTGCGCGATCCAGAACCTCATCTTTACCTTGCTGAACTCCCAAAATAGTAGGCTTTACTTCGATATCCGGAATAATTCCAACACGTTGTGTTTCTTTTCTATTGGGATAAAAAATTCCAAAACCTGTAAATATTGTTGGATATCCTTTTATAATTTCATATTTGCAGACACCTCCATCAGCGCCAGCAGTTTGACTTCCAATAATTGTAGCATTTGGTGCCGCTTGTAAACACATTACTAAATGTTCTCCGTGACTTTGTGTTTTTTCATTTTCTAAAATAATCACTTTTCCTTTGTAGTAATCTGGATTTGTTTTGCCTGTTTTTTGATCTTCTCTCCAGGTAAATTTGCCGGGATAAGTCAAATCAACATCAATAAATTTTGCATACGCTTTTTCTTCCGGATATAAATATTGCGCTATATCTTCCTCAATATTGGGTTCCTGCGGATATTTTCGAGCATCAAAAACTATAGCTTTTGTATTTTTGAATTGCTCCATAACTGCCGGAAGTTCGTCTTTGTTAATTGATTCTACATCAATATATCCAATATTACCTTCTAAAAGTTTCCACTTTTCTTCATCCTTATACTGAATTTTTAAATTCTGATATTTATAACGTTTAATAGTTTTAACTAAAGTGTTATTGTTTCGGTTAAATTCAATCTCAAATGTTTCAGTTTTTCCGTTAAAAACTGCCCAATAAATATTTTTTAAAATCGCAGGCCTATTTGAACCTTCTGCATATTTTAAATTTTCGTTAATCAAATTTTCAACTGTTTTTCCTTCTACTTTTGTAATCACATCTCCAATTCTGATATCATCTACTTTTGCCAAAGAATCATTTTTCAGATTAACAACAACGGCTTTATTATCAATAAATACTACATCAAAAGGGGTAAATTTATCTCCAAAATAATCAAACATTTTATTGGTTTGCGTAGATGCATGCGTATCATCGAGTTTTATTGAAATTTCGCGCATTGCTAAAACAAAATCTTTTTCAGATTCCGGCGCTATAAATCTGGGCAACATTTCGATCAAAACAGTATCCCAATTTTCATCCATTTTATATTTGTATGGAAAAAAATATTCCATTTGATTCCAATAACGAAATAAGGCTAAAAGGCGTAAATTTTTATCAGACCATTTGAAATCCGGATATTTAACCTCGTTTTGAACTTTGATATAAGGATCTGAAATGTAATAAAATTGTTTTCCCTGAATCCTGTTTTCCTCAATAAACTTTAGTTTTTTTGAAAGTGATTTAGAGAACAAATCATTTTTTGAAATCCATGATAAATCAAAGTTTTTATCAAATGATTCCTTTTTTACTGTTGATCTTGCAGCTTCATATTTTTTAACTTCTCCCAAAGAAACAATCCAATTTTCAATCACTAACGAAAATGCTTCTGCAGTTTGTGCTTCTTCAACCTTTGGCAGAATTTGAAACAATTGTTCGTCCCAATTTTTGCTCCCATCGGTCACATTTGGATGATAAAATTTTAGAAAACCCCAAACCTTACAGGTTGCTGCCAATTTTTGGGTTTCGGTTATGGGTTTTGAAAAAGAATATTGGAATAATAAAACAAGAACGATTAGTAAAGCTTTTTTCATTTAAAAATATTGATTTGGTTGATTAGTACTTAAGGATATTTTAAACCTGTTCAAAAATACTCTTGAACTGGTACAGGATTCTTTCGATCAGTCTTAGATCTTCAGTTACGATTTCCGCACTTCCTTTCATTTCCTGTTGAAATACGATTTGTTTTTTGTAAGAGGTTTCAAGTCCATTTGGGAGTGCGACATCCAGCAATATATTTCCATCTTTATCAGGAACTAGAGAAATATTTTTGATTTTACCTCTTAGAACACCAAATTCTCTGTCCGGAAAATTTGCCAGTCTGATGTTTACCTTTTGCCCCACTTTTATTTTTCCTGAATTCAAAGCCGGAGCTTTTACTTTTCCAACAAAACCGTTTTTTGCATCGGGAATTATAGAAAAAACATTATCACCAACATTTATCGTTTGATTCTCTGTCCAAACCTGCAAAAAAGTAACTACTCCGCTTACAGATGTTTTTAAGGTGTAGGCCAATTCCCAGTCTTTTATCACTTTTTTGAGCTGATAAAACGATTGTGCCATGTTACGTCCCAGGTTAACTTCTTCTTTAGTGCTATTTATATGCGAATTCTGACTTGATTTTGTATTATCTATCAAAGAGGACCTTAATTGCGAAATCGACGACAATAAGCCTTTATAGCTCTTCTGAGCCTGCAGATAAGTCAGTTTCTTGGCTTCCATTTCCTGTGCCGAGATAATCCCTTTATTGAACAAGGTTTCAAAACGTGCAATTTCATTTTTCTGAAGCTGCAATTCGCTCTCGTTTATCACTTTTTGCTGTTGCAGAATTTCCAGTCTTTCTTTGATCTGAACTTTCTCCGAAACCTGTGCCCTACTTTCGACTTCAAAGGGCTGTAAATCCTCATTTAATTGTTCTGCCTGATAATCTTTTTGAAAAACCGCATAAGCACTTTCAATCTCACCCAACTGACTGTTTTTGAGCAAAGCAAACGGAAATGCTTTTTTTGAATCGTTGACATTGTACTTGTCAACTATACTTTTTAGTAAAAAAACATCTTTATAATTGGCAGTATTTTCAATAATAGCCAATGTCGTATTTTTAGGAACTATTGCTTTATTCTTTACTAAAATAGCTTCGATTCTGCCTGATGATTTCGAAACTATTTTCTCTGGCGGAATATTTGTTGTGATCACAATTTCGGTCTTTACAACATCCGGATATTTGATAAACCAGGATACAAAAAACAACAAAAATATAATAGCAAATATCAAAACGGTTCCCCAACGTATCATCCAGTGTGGTACCTTGGTGAGAATATCCTGTACTTCTTCGCTTCGTAATTCAAATGTATCTTCTGCCATGATTTAATTTCCTAATTGTAATTGGTTTCGAACCAATTCAAAATAATTTCCTTTTTGCTGTACTAATGCCGAGTGTGATCCTATTTCGATAATTTTTCCTTTATCCAGAACTACAATCTGATCTGCATTCATCACCGTGCTTAAACGGTGTGCAATTACGACGACGGTTTTTTCCTTGAAGAAAACATCAAGCTTTCGCATAATTTCTTTCTCATTATTAGCATCTAATGCTGATGTTGCTTCGTCAAAAAACAATATCTCCGGATTTTTATAAACAGCTCTTGCAATCAGTAATCTTTGTTTTTGTCCAGTGCTCATTCCGGTGCCTTCTGAGCCAATTTTTGTATTATAACCTAATGGCAAACTTGATATATATTCTTTTATATTAGCTACATCTGCGGCATATATTAAGCGTTCTTTATCAACTTTATCAACTCCTATTGCTATATTATTGGCGATGGTATCATTAAAAATAAAGCCTTCCTGCATAACAGCGCCAATATTGGATCTCCAGGCTTTTTGCGAAATGTTTTTTAACTGTGAATTGCCAATATTGATTTCTCCTTTTTCAGGTTCATAAAACTTAAGGAGCAATTTCATCAAAGTGGTTTTTCCGCTTCCGCTAACGCCCACTATTGCTGTTACTTTATTGGAGGGAATTATTAAACTCAAATCATCCAAAACCGGAATATCAGATCCTAAATAACGATACGAAACATTCTTTATCTCGATATCTGAATCATATGGAACTTCATGGGTTTGATGTATTTCCTGCTCGGTTTCATCTTCTTTTTCATGAATTTCAGACAATCTCGCCAAAGAGATTTTTGCATCCTGAAGTTCTCTGACAAATTCTATAAGCTGAGTAATTGGTCCGTTTAAACTTCCAACAATCGAACTAATAGCTAACATCATCCCCAGGGTTATTGAACCATCAATTACTAATTTTGCCGATAAGAATATGATAAAAATATTCTTTAATTCATTGATTACAGAGGAGCCTATGGTTTGAGTTTGTTCTAAAATCAATCCTTTTATCGAAACTCTAAAAAGTCTTGCCTGAACATATTCCCAGCCCCAGCGTTTTTGTTTTTCGGCATTGTGGAGCTTGATTTCCTGCATTCCGTTGATAAGCTCCATCACTTTACTCTGTTCTTGCGAAACTTCAGCAAATCGTTTGTAATCCAGAACTTCTCGTCGTTTTAAAAACAGGGTTATCCATCCAAAATAAAAAAAACTTCCGACAAAGAAAACAAAGAAAATCTGCAGGTTAAAATATGCCAAAACACCTCCCATGACAAACATGTTAATCACAGAAAACAAAACATTTATTGATGAAGTCGTCAGAATCTTTTCGATTCTTCGATGATCGTTAATTCTTTGCATGATATCTCCTGTCATGCGAACATCAAAAAATGAAATAGGCAGATTCATTAGTTTTATAAAAAAATCTGAAATCAAAGAGATGTTTATTCGGGTAGAAAGATGCAGTAATATCCAACTTCTGATAAGTTCCAAACCAGTTCTCCCTGCAAAAAGAAATAATTGCGCAAAAAGTATTAAATAAATAAAATTAATATTTTGATTCTGAATCCCAATATCTACAATACTTTGGGTTAAAAACGGAAAAATTAACTGTATCAAACTGCTAGCCAGTAATCCTATGCTTAATTGAATCAAAAATGATTTATATCTCAAAACATATTGTGACAGTAATTTGAATCCTAATCCTTTGTGGTCTTCCTTATCAAAATCAGATTGGAAAAATTTAGGCGTTGCTTCGATCAATAATGCGATTCCTTCTTCTGTAGTTTCATCGGCATTATTTCCAATCCAGAATTTAAGAAAATCCTGTTTGTTATATTGAATCAGACCAAAAGCCGGATCTGAAATATAGTAGGTATCTTTTTTTACTTTGTAAAGTACAACATAATGATTCTGGTTCCAATGCAAAACACATGGAAGCGGAGCTTCATCTAATCTTTCGGCACTTATTTTTACACCAAGGGTTCTAAAACCAATTTTCTCTGCAGCATCACTTAAAAAAAGCAAATTACTTCCCTCCCGAGTTGTTTCGCTAATGTCTCTCAACTCCTGAATGTTGATTGTCTTACCGTAATGTTTGGCTATTATTTTTAAACATGTAGGGCCGCAATCTTTATGATCAGCTTGTATATAATTGGTAAATTTTTTCAATTCTTAATTAATTTTCTACCTTTTATGGTAAATTTTAGTTTTGCTAATGTAATATTTATCAGGAACTTTTCTCACTATTTTTTTCTTTATAATTCTTCGTTAGCCAAAACAAATCATACATAATTAAATACCTAAAACTTTCATTTTCTGTTTGCAAATTAAAAAGGTTTATTCGAAGAAACAAATTATTATAAAAATGAAAGAGCAATCCTTCTTGAAGAAACAGTTAAAGAAATAAATTAAAATATCTATATAAAAGAAACCGCCAAAATAAAATATAAGGCGGTTTTTTTTGTTGTAAATATGAAAATTAACTATCTAACCAACAGTTTTCTTCAATAACTGCTGCACAAGTTTCTCCTTCACCGGGATGTATAACACCAGCGAAAATACCAGTTCCAGGGCAATAACAAGCCTCCATTCCGACTCCTCCGCCGTTAATACTTTTCTTTTCACTAACACTTAAAATTTCAACTCCGATTAAATCTTTCAATCTTTTCATAATTTGTTTTTTGATTTGTTATTACTTCAATCACTTTAAGACAGTTGAAGCATCTGTCTGTTAAAAAACTATCATTGTAATTATTACCGGTTATTCTATAAATAAAAAAAACAGAAAGGAAATAATTCTCCTTTCTGTTAAGTATTTAAAAACGTTATTATCAGTAATCCAATTTCTGTAGGACATGGCACTGGTTAACCCTAACCAAATAAAATCAACTCAGTGACCAATTTTCCTAAAGAATCCCAACACCAATCATCAATGTGGGGAATTTGCTCAATGTTCCACGATCGAGCGCCTACAAATTAAAAAAAACATGACTAAATTCTAAAAAAGGCTATATCGTAATTACTTCTAAAAAAGTTAAAAATCAACAACAAAGACGAACCGAGTCGCAAATACCGGGCAACGTATCCATAGGACAAGTTCCTCCAACAGGTATTAAAACACATCCCGCTTCAATCGCGTAAATCCAACATTCAGGAATTCCTCCCTGCATTGTTTTTTGCTCATTTTTTGTGATTCTATGAGCATTTTCCAGATTTAAAATTTTCTTTAACATTTTATATTTTTTAATGTTATTTACCTCATCCTAACAGGCATCTCCTACAATTGAGCACTTATTATTTCCTAAATAAACAGGTCTGTAATAAGGATCATAATTCAAACAAACCGTTTCGCTTGCATTCCACGTAACATATCCACAAATTGGCTCAACTGGATAAGCACCACCATTAATACTCTTTTTCTCGAAAATGCTTAATTCCTGCGCTCCTTCTAAGTTTAAAATGTTTTTTAACATAATCTTCAATTTTTAGTTCTCCTTACATTTATTCAAAACAACAACTTATTTTTATTCTTGCATTCTTGTGAAATGCAGAGAAGCTTTTAAACTTCTCCACACTGTTTTCTTTTTACAAGCATTTATAATATCCTCTATTAATATCCCAACACATTCCAACTTCAGGGTCGGTTCCGCCTGCAGTATTTTTTTGTTCTTCTTTTGATAATTTTTTAGTACCCTCTGTCTTTAAAAATTTTTCTAACATGATTTGTGTTTTTTGTTTCTTAATAATAGACCTTCAAACATTTTAAGACATTTGAAGATTCTGTCTGTATTTTTTATGCCGTTTTTTCAAAAATTTCAACCTCTTCAACAAAATCGTTCAAAAAGTATTTCAACTCACTTAATTCATATTCGTTTGGAAACAATTTGTCGTTTACAATTTTAACTGGCGTATAATTAAAATTATTCTTAGAACACCATTCGTATTGTTTGTTTATTTCCTGCGTTATCATCATACTAACCGAATCAACATTCCATTTTTTCATCCATTTCTTCAAGCTCATCTTTTTAATGTGCCAGTCTGAAATAGCTTCAACCGTTTTTCCAGGTGTTGATCTGTTTATTGATAAAAGTCTTTCAACAATAACTTTGTATTGATTATCATTATTTTCCGGATTAATATTGAATAGAACATTCAGAAATATTTTGTCCGGATATTTTAAAACTAAATCGAATCCTTCCTGAAACGTTTTATGACAATGTCCACAACTTGGACTTATTATTATTGAAAGTTTTACAGCAGCATTTCTGTTTCCAAAATTCAACCCTCTCAAGTCTTCAAATCCTTTAGTATTAGGCACTTTCTTAGACAAAAAATTCAATAAAGAATAATTTCTTTTAAACTTTTTTAATTCTTTTAGCGAGTTTTCATTCTTCAAAATATTTTGTATCATTGATTTGATAACATACCAAATTGGCACAAGAAATAGCAATGAAAAAAAGAATGGAAAAACATTTTCAAAACTAAAACTCAACGTAAATAAATCTGATGAAAACCAAACAATACTTTGCGTAAAGATCAAGAATGAAACTATCAGACACATAACGCACCATTTTTGAATTTCAAACTTTTGAATCCAAATCGAAGAAACTATTACAGGAATTGCCAGTAAACTTAAAAATCCAATAAAAATTGCTGAATTTAGAGGTTGAATTAAAATTGATATATAACTCGCACTGAAAAAAAGCAATGGCAAATCTGAAAAATTAATCCATTTATTTTGGATTCCCACATTAGCGTTTAGAACTGAATCACAAGAAGAGTTAGAACTTAAATTGCAAATTTTTGAAATTATATTGTTTTTAAAACCCAACTTTTCCTGAACTATTAAAACACTTACAACCAATCCTAAAATTGATGTTCCTAAAAAAATAAGACTGAACCAATTATAGGTATTATAGAAAAATGATAATCCTGTTAAAAGCAAAAGAGGAAAAAAATATTTCACCCAATTGTATTCTATTTTCAAATTTTCTCTCTCTACAATATTATTAGGTTCTATAGCTACAATTACTCCATTCCAGTCTAAAAGGAATTTTTCATAAGCCATTTTATAGTTTCTTTTTTTCTGACTATTAATAAGAACGAAATTTTTAGCCTTTTCTACCAATATAAGTTCTTCTTTAAAATAAGCTAAAAAATTTGTAGGCAAATCGACAATCTGCTCTTTCGAAACTCTTACCGCAGCATTCTCTATAGATAGTAAATCAAAAGAATCTGTTATAGCAAATAGACTTGGATAATTAGGATGAGAAAGAAACAGATCCTTAAACTCATTTTTAATTTCCGAGTATCTATTTATTTGAAGAAATTTTTGGACAAGTTTTAACATCTTTTTCGGCTGTTTAAAATCATAATTACAATACAAATATTGCTGTTTTTATTCGAAAAATAATCACAAAAGCAGACATTTTATCAATTATACTACATACAATTTATAAATTATACCAGTCACATTGAAAGATTTAATAAACTGATAAACAGCTATTTATGTCGATTTATTTTTTACAAAAAGCCGAAAAACGTCATTCTCGATTAAGGGTTTTGCTTTTTGTCTAGTTTTGACAATGTAATAACCTTAACACATAAAAACATGGCAACTCGAGCATTAAAACTAGAAGATTTTGGAGCACAAAAATTATCAAATAATCAACAAAAAATCGTTCGCGGAGGAGACACTCCTACTATACCTGCACCGATACCAACACCACAAGAAAATGATCCTGGAAAAGGAGGTAACACTCCTGCAGGATAAATAAATTACTTTATTGATAAGCTAAATATTATTCGCAAACTGAGCCGGAGAAACTCCGGTTCTTTTGCGAAATGATTTTGCAAAAGAACCTGCGTTTTTAAATCCTACGCTTTCTGCGGTAGCTTGTGTAGATTTTTTTCGATAAGTTTCACTGGTAATCATCTTATTAATTGCATAATTAATTTTTAGCTCATTGGTATATTCTCCAAATGATTTTCCAAATCGCTTATTGACTACATAAGATAGGTAAGTAGTATTTGTTTTGATTTTTTTTGCCACATAAGCTAATGTGAAGCCGGTATTCAAGTATTCTAAGTTATTTTCAAGCTCTAAAAGCTTTTCGACGATTTCATTTTCTTTAGCCAGATCAATGCATAAACTTGCATTTTCAGTTTTTATAGATTCAAGTAATTTCACTTTGGCAAAACTACCATTTTCCTTTTCCATATCTGCTTTAAGTTCCTGTATTATGGCACTCATCTTTTTATTGGCCTTATTTTTATCTCTATTGCTTTTTACCAAGAGCGTAACAGTTCCAATAATTAAAAATATATAAAACCCTTTCAGGCTTTTATCTAAAAAAAGATCTTTCTTATAATTTTGCTCAACAGCAATCATCTCCTCTGTCTGAGAATCAACCCCTTGTAACTCATTTACGCCTGATCTCTCTTTCTTTAATTTTTCCTCGTATTTTTTTTTACTATCTAAGTAAATTTTAGAATGCTCATAAGCCAGTTCCGGCTTTTTAAGAATTGTATAAATTTTTGATTGATAATAATTAGATTTTAGGTAATCTAACTCATTCGAATTACTTAAAATCGCAAGAGAATCTGTATTCTTATAAAAAAACAATGCTTTATCGTACTTTTTCTGGGTATAACAAACATCTCCTAAATTAAAATTGGCACTACATAATAACTCTTTCTGATCATTCTCCTCGCAAAGAAGTACAACCTGATAATATGCTTTTTCAGCATCTTTTAGATTACCTTTCCAATTATAGACATTTCCTAAGTTTAATTTTGCCGTGATTTTATTAAAAAGATAATTATCCGAATAATCAACTGTCTTCTTATAATAATACTCGGCTGAATCTAACAAGTACCTTTTGCTTTTATTTGCCTTAAAGTAATCTTCATAAGAACCTCCTAAACTGAGATTAATGTTACTTTTTTTATTCAGAAAACTTTCTTTATCAAATAAATCTTTATTCTCATGAAGAAATTTATCAAGGTCTTTTCCATTTTTAATCGCTAATTTATAGTTTCCTACTACTTCGTTAGCCAAGACAATATTGGCCTTAAAGTTAACCAGTTGATTAATATCTCCTATTTTTTCCGAAAGTTTGATTCCCTGATGAAATTTTTCAATTGCGGCACTAAAATTTCTTCTGTCAAACTCTGCCAACCCGCCGTAATTATAGATATAGGATTGCAATTGTATCTTATCTTTAGAATCAGGCACTTTGTCCAGATAATAAAGTGCTGTTTTATATTTTTCTTTTGATAATTCTGTTTTTCCTTTATTTTGCCATAAAACTGATAATGCCGCATTTGCAAAAGCCAAATGCTTATTGCTATTTGATTTTGCCATTTGATTTGCGTATACAAGAGAACTATCTGTATTTGCATTAAAATTTGTTCTGATTTTATGTCTCAAAATTGCATACTCCTCTTCAGACATCGAATTTGTATGTTGAGCACAAGTAGCATTGAGAATAAAAAAGAATAAAAAACTAACAATCAGCCTCATGAGTTTGTTTTTGGAATTTCAAAAATAACTTATTCCTTATTTCTAAACTAAATATTTTTTAAAAAGCGAGTTGGAGCAACTCCGGTTCGTTTCCGAAATATTTTTTCAAAAGAAATCGCATTTTTAAAACCTGCATTCTCAGCAATTGATTGCATAGGTTGTTTGCGATAGTGCTCATTAGCAATCATTTCATAAATTACATAACTAATTTTTAACTCATTGCTGTATTCTTCAAAAGATTTTCCAAATCGTTTATTAATAACATAAGACAAATAAATTGTATTCGTTTCTATTTTCTTTGCTACCTGAGACAATATAAAATTAGAGCTTAAGTACTCCTGATTCTTTTCAAGCACTAATAATTTTTCGACTATTTCATTCTCTTTCGAATCATCAATACTTAAATTGAGATTATTTTTTTCATGTAAATTCTCATTATTATCAAAGAGTATTGCTTTGTCTTCAGGATAATTTCCTTTTTCAATGCTTGTTTTGAATTCCTGTAAAACAGCATTCATCTTTTTATACCCCTTCCTTTTGTCTCTTGATTTTTTTATCAATAGAATCCCAATTACAATAAATAAAAGTGAGCAGAAAACTTTTATTCCTCTACTATAGAGAAGATTTTTTTTATAATTTCTTTCAAAAGAAACCATTTCCTTTGTTAGATTATTTATTCCTTGTAACTCATTTACTCCTACTCTCTCTTTATTTAATTTTTCCTCGTATTTTTTTTTGCTGTCCAGATAAATTTTAGAATGTTTGTAAGCTTCATCCGGTTTTTTAAGAAGCATATAAATTTTAGACTGGTAGTAATTCGACTTTAAATAATTAAATTGATTTGTATTGCTTAAAAGTGCAATCGAATCAGACTTCTTATAAAAAAATAATGCTTTATTATACATTTTAAGTGTATTATAAACATCCCCCAGATTATAATTTGCAATGCACAAAATTTTTTTATCATTATTCTGTTGGGATAAAAGTGTAACCTCATAGTATAATTTCAAAGCATTCTTATAATTACCTCTCCAATTATAAATATTACCTAAACTTAATTTGGCATTGATTTTATTAAGAGGAAAACGATCAGAGTAATCAATCGTTTTTTTATAAAAATATTCTGCCGAATCTAGTAAATGTATTTTACTTTTGCTTGACATAAAATATCCTTCATAAGAATTTGCTAAACTAGAATTAATATTGCTTTTTCTGCTTAAATAATCCTCTTTAGCAAATAAATCTTTATTCTCATGAATATAATCATTAAGTTCTCTCCCATTTCTGATAGCTAATTGATAATTACCAACAGCTTCATTGATCGCTGTAATATTGATTTTAAATTTAATTATCTGATGAAAATCTTTTATTTGTTCAGAAAGCTTAAGCCCTTCCTGGTCTTTTTCAAGCGCCGCACTAAAATTACCTCTATGAAACTCTGTTAATCCGGCATAATGATATATATAACTCTTTAGTTGAATTTTATCTTTAGAATCAGGTACTTTATCAAGATAAAAAAATGCTTTTTTATATTTTTCTTTGGACAAATCATTTTTGCCTCTCATTTGTAACAAAGTTGACAATACAATATTTGCAAAAGCAAGATGTTTGTTATTATTAGATTTTTTCAACTGATAAACATAGAAAAATGCACTGTCAATATTTACATTATAATTTAATCGTATTTTATATTTCAAACTTTGATACTCTTCCTCCGTCATTGCTTTTTTATCTTGAGCAAATCCAATATTAAGAGTACAAAAAAATAAAAAGCAGATAATATACTTCATCGAATTCGAAAATCAAAGTAATTCACAATAGTACGAAATTAGATATTACTTGCAAACTGAGCTGGAGAAACTCCGGTTCTTTTACGGAATGATTTTGCAAAAGAAACTGCATTTTTGAAACCTACACTTTCTGCAATAGCCTGTGTAGAGTATTTACGATACATATGATTGGTAATCATCTCGTTGATTACATAATTAATTTTAAGTTCATTTGAATATTCTCCAAATGATTTACCAAATCGTTTATTGACAACATAAGACAAATAAGTCGTATTTGTTTTGATTTTTTTGGCGACATAAGGCAATGTAAAATCTGCGTTTAAGTATTCTAACTTGCTTTCCAGCGCTAGTAATTTCTCGACTATTTTATTTTCTTTAGCCTCATCAATACTTAAATTGACATTTTCTTTTTTAAGATGAACTTCTTCTGGTTCAAGTATTAGTTCTTCTATTACTTCAACTTCTTTTTGCTCAAACTCAGGATTATTTCTCTTCTCTATATTAGCTTTAAATTCTTCGATTAAAGCATTCATTTTTTTGTGAGCTTTATTTTTATCTCTAATGTTTTTTATCAATAAAAATACAATTACAACAAAAAGAAGTACATAGAAAACTCTTAACCCTCTATTTAAGAAAACTTCATTTTTATATTTTTTCTCAATAGTAACCATTTCATCCGTAAGATTACCAACTCCTTGTTTATAGTTTACCTCTAACGTTTGTTCATTTAATTTTGTTTCAAATTTCTCATAATTATCCAAATAAATTTTAGAATGTTTATAAGCTAATTCAGGTCTCTTCTGTATATTATAGATTTTGGCCTGATAATAATTCGACTTTAAAAAATCAAGCTGATTTAAGTCTGTTAAAGCGGCTATTGAATCGCATTTTTTAAAAAACACAAGTGCTTTATCGTATTTTTTAGTGGTGTAATATATATCTGCCAAATTATAATTTGCCACACACAATAAATCTTTCTGATCATTTTGTTGTGATAAAAACACAACATCATAATAGGTTTTTTCAGCATTTACGTAATCCTGTTTCCAATTGTAAACATTACCTAAACTTAATTTTGAACTGATTTTAGTATATGGGTTATTTTTCGAATATGTAATTGATTTTTTGTAAAAATATTCTGCCGAGTCTAGCAGATACTTTTTACCTTGGTTTTTCATAAAATAGCTTTCATACGAACTCGCTAAATTGCTGTTTATATTACTTTTTCTATTTAAAAAATCTTCCTTCGTAAACAAATCTTCATTTTTATCAATAAAACCGTCGAGTTGCCGTATATTTTTAATAGCTAATTGGTAATTACCAACTGCCTCATTAATTATCGAAATATTAATTTTGAATTTAACAATTTGCAAAACATCTCTTATCTCTACAGAAAGTTTCATCCCTTTCTGATATTGTTCAATGGCCTGACTAAAATTACCTCTTTTCCATTCTGCCATTCCGGCAAAATTTAGAATATAAGATTCTAATTGCATTTTATCTTTTGATGCCGGTATTTTACTTAAATAACCAATCGTCAGCTTATACTTTTCTTTAGATTCTTTTGTTTTTCCCTTTGCTTGCAAAGAATAAACCAAAGATCCATTTGCAAAAGCCTTATGCCTAAGATCATTTGATTTAGCCATTTGATTAGCATATACAACAGCACTATCGACATTTGCGTTAAAATTAAGTCGGATTTTACTTTGCAATGCTGTGTACTCTTGTTCTGTCAAGACATTTTTTTGAGAAAATGATGTATTCAGAACAAAAAAGAGTAAAAAAGAGATGATCAGCCTCATTTATTTTGTTTTTGGAAACTCAAAAATAGCTCATAAATTATCAATAAACTATAATTAATTTGTCTTATTACTAATTTTCTTCTTTTTGTTTTAAAAAATATAACAATTTAACCGTGTTTTGTTATATTTATATTGCGTAAATTTGTTTTTGCTAAACTATCAAAAAATGAAGCCAGATTTATTTCAAGCCCCGGATTATTACAACCTTGACGATTTATTGACGGACGAACACAAATTGGTTCGCGAATCTGCTCGTGCATGGGTCAAGAGAGAAGTTTCTCCTATTATTGAAGAGTATGCTCAAAAAGCAGAATTTCCAAAACAAATTATAAAAGGACTTGGAGAAATTGGCGGTTTCGGCCCTTATATTCCTGTTGAATATGGCGGTGCCGGACTGGATCAAATCTCTTATGGTTTAATAATGCAGGAAATCGAACGTGGAGATTCTGGTGTAAGATCTACTTCATCTGTTCAGTCTTCATTAGTAATGTATCCTATTTGGAAATACGGAAACGAAGAACAACGAATGAAATATTTACCAAAACTGGCAACAGGAGAATTCATGGGTTGTTTTGGTTTGACCGAACCTGATCATGGTTCTGATCCCGGAAGTATGATTACCAATTTTAAAGATATGGGAGATCATTATCTTTTAAATGGTGCCAAAATGTGGATTTCGAATGCTCCTTTTGCAGATATTGCTGTAGTTTGGGCAAAAGATGAAACAGGCAGAATTCACGGATTAATTGTAGAACGTGGCATGAAAGGGTTTACAACTCCTGAAACACATAATAAATGGTCGCTTCGTGCATCATCTACAGGAGAATTGATCTTTGACAATGTAAAAGTTCCTAAAGAAAATCTGTTACCAAATAAATCCGGATTAGGCGCACCGCTTGGCTGTTTGGATTCTGCCAGATACGGAATCGCTTGGGGTGCAATTGGAGCAGCAATGGATTGCTATGATACTGCTTTGCGTTATGCAAAAGAGAGAATCCAGTTTGGAAAACCAATTGGAGGAACACAATTACAACAGAAAAAACTGGCAGAAATGATTACCGAAATCACAAAAGCGCAATTATTAACCTGGCGTTTGGGTGTCTTGAGAAATGAAGGAAAAGCAACTACAGCTCAAATCTCAATGGCAAAACGAAACAATGTCGACATGGCAATTCATATCGCACGCGAAGCCAGACAAATGCTGGGCGGAATGGGAATTACCGGTGAATATTCGATTATGCGTCATATGATGAATCTCGAAAGTGTAATCACTTATGAAGGAACTCACGACATTCATTTGCTAATTACAGGAATGGATGTAACTGGAATTCCAGCATTTAAATAATAAACAACTATTAAAATATATATAAAAACAATGCAAAAAGCTTCTTCTAACCGAGAAGCTTTTTATATTTGCAAAAAATTACGAAAATGAATATTGAGACTATCAACAATAGCATTCAACCTCAAAAAGATCAACTTTTACAACATTCTTTATACAATAAAATTCAAAGTATTGACGACTTACATAGTTTCCTTGAAACACACGTTTTTGCTGTTTGGGATTTTATGTCATTATTAAAAGCTTTACAAGCCAAACTTACTTGTACAACAACACCTTGGTTTGCTACAAAAAATCCTGAAACAAGATATTTAATCAACGAAATTGTTCTTGCCGAAGAAACAGATTTAAGTATTGACGGAAGAAGACAAAGTCATTATGAAATGTATCTTGAAGCAATGCAGGATTGTGGCGCTGATACAAACGGAATTAACACCTTTTTATCCGAAGTAAATTCATTGCACAACATTTTTGTTGCCATAAAACAAAGTTCATTACATCCGAATACAAAAGCCTTTTTAGATTTTACTTTTAGAGTAATCGAAGAAGGAAAACCACACGAAATAGCAGCAGCATTTACTTTTGGAAGAGAAGATTTGATTCCGAGTATGTTTACTGCAATCCTGAAGAACTTTCAAAAAAATCTTCCGGAAACTGACTTGAGTAAACTTTTGTATTATTTTGAAAGACACATAGAATTAGATGCCGACGAACACGGACCAATGGCGATGCAAATGATTACTGATTTATGCGAAGATGATGCTCAAAAATGGAAAGAAGTTGAAGAAATCTCAATCCTGGCTTTAGAAAAACGAATCGGACTTTGGAATGCCATTGAAGAAGAAATTCTGATGAAAACAGAAATGGTATAAAAACCAAAGCAAGTTATTTAACGTAACTATTTGTTTAAAATGACACGAAACCTAATTTACCCAAATTATGAAACCACATTTCAAACAAATAGTTACCATCATACTCTCTATATTTCTCTTAAGTTGTAACAGTGATGAAAGTTCTTCAGAAACTACAAGCACAACTCCTCCTGCAACAGAAACTCCCACTACAACAATTCCTACTACTGTAAATTATCTGGCATTAGGCGACAGTTATACAATAGGCCAAAGTGTTTGCGAAACCTGTCGATATCCTGAACAGTTAAAAGCAAGCTTAAAAACAATCTACCCTCAAACCAGTTTTTCATTACAAGTAATTGCCCAAACTGGCTGGACAACTTCAGATCTAATTTCGGCTATAAATAGCAAAAAACCAGATTCTAATTATGATTTGGTTACACTTTTAATTGGTGTGAATAATCAATATCAACATCTGAATTTTAGTGTTTATGAAAAGGAATTTCCGCAATTGCTGGACAAAGCCATTGCATTGGCAAAAGGAGATAAAAAAAACGTACTTGTGCTTTCGATTCCTGATTATACGTACACGCCGTTTGCCTCCAATTATACTGCCGAAAACCAAGCAAGGGTTTCTGGTGAAATAACAAAATACAATAATACTGCCGAGAGTTACTGCATTAGTAAAGGTGTTGCTTTTATCTCTATTACTGACATTACTCAAAAAGGTTTGAGCAATAGCAGCCTTGTTGCTTCAGATGGTTTACATCCATCGGAGTTGGCTTATAAACAGTTTGTAGATCGTATTCTTCCTAAAGTAAAAATGATTCTGCAGGATTAATTTTCGAATCGAATCGAACAAAAACAGAACTTTTACTTTAAAATTACTTTTCCTTATCTTTACTAGCAGTAAACTACATTAGGAAATGAAAATTGTAGATTTTATCCCAACAGAACAATTAAAACCATTTATCAAGACTTATAGAATTATCGAAAGTCAGGATGAATTAATCAATCGGGTTTTGCCGGGGACTGCGCTTACAATTGCTTTTAGATGCAAAGGCGACGTTAATTACATTAAAGGAAATAGTCATGATAATTTACCTGTTTCAGCAATTTCCGGTATTCGAAAATCAGCGCGGTTAATTAATTATTCAAAAGATACTACAACTGTTATTGTTCACTTTAAAGAAGTTGGAGCCAAAGCCTTTTTTAAAGAACCTCTTCACGAATTATTTGAAGAAAGTGTTTCATTAGACAATTTCTTTCCAAAGCAAAAAATCGCCATTATAGAAGAACTTTTGGCGGAAGCTAAAACCAACAATCAAAGGATTGCCGTAATCGAACAATTTCTTTTGTCAAGATTACACGATTACAAACCAGATGAATTAATTACGAATGCAATCGCAATAATCCAATCTAAAAAAGGCATTATTAAAATAAAAGAACTTGCAGATATGCTTTATATCAGCCAGGATGCTTTCGAAAAAAGATTCCGAAAAACAATTGGTTCATCGCCCAAACAATTTTCTTATGTCGTAAGAATAAAAGCAATTATCGACCGGAAACAAAACAATCAAAACCTAATCGAACTTGCATTTGATGCCGGATATTTTGATCAATCTCACTTTAATAAAGACTTCAAATTGTTTACGGGACAAACTCCTTCTGAATTTTTTAAATTTCCTTCTTTTTGGTAAATCAATGATTTTTTACAATTAATTGGTTTCTGTAATCTTGAATTTTACATCAATAAAAAATCAAGAGTTATGAAAACAAATCTTTTAATCGGAATTATCTTTTTGACATTGTTTGGCTATAAAACAAATGCTCAATCGGCAACAATTAATTCAGAAATCGAAACCAAAAAATCAGAAAACATGCAACAAATCTTTATCGATAAATTTATCGTTCCCGAGCAATCAAAGCAAGAATTTTTAGAAAGAGTAACCATCAATAGAAACTTCATCAGAACCTTAAACGGATTCATAAAAGATGAAGCTTATGAACGAATTGATGAACAAGGAAATTTCGTTTTTATGACAATTGCCGTTTGGGAAAATGAAACTGTTTTGAAAAAAGCAAAAGAAGCCGTGCAAGCCCAATATAAAAAAGAAGGCTTTGATATTGCCGAAATGTTTGCCAGATTAAAAATCACAATGGATAGAAATATCTATAAAGAATCAGAAAAACTATAATCGAAAAAATATGCCTAATTTTGTATGAAGCTGATTCTTGATTGTATAAAAAATTATACGATTAACATCTCAAGAATTATTATAATCATGCAAGTTTTACCTTCAAAAGAATTATCGCCTTATATCAAACATTATCTTTTTTTGGATAATCAGGAAACTGCTATTCAAAAACTTAGATTGTTTTCTGATGGAAATACCGGCGTTGTATTTTCTTTTAAGAGTAAACTTATCGCTGATATTTCGGATTATAAAGCAATGAATTATCTGCCAAATTCATTTTTATACGGACAACTCAATGGTTTTAAAGACATTTATTCTAATGACGAAATAACTTTAATAATTGTTGTTTTTCAGCCCACGGGAATTCATCAATTGTTGGGAATTCCTGCCAATGAATTTCTCGATTCTATTATTTCTATAGATGATGTTTTTGGAGAAAACGGACTGATTCTACAGGAAAAATTATCGGAACAAAATAGTAATCAAACAAGAATTGAGCTTTTAAATCATTTTTTCGGAAACCTGATTTCTAAGAAATCTCAATCAAACCAAATGATTGTAAATAGTTCGTTAGATTTTATAATTTCAAACAAAGGACATTTTTCTGTAGCACAATTGGTCAAATATACCGGTTATACCGAAAGACATTTGGAACGAAAATTTAAAGAATCGATTGGGTTAAACCCAAAGAAATTTGGCAACGTTGTTAGATTGCATCATTTTTTAAAATTATTAAAAGACAAACCTGCAGATACAAATCTGACGACTATTTGTTATGATGCAGGATTTTCGGATCAATCGCATTTAATCAAAGATTTCAGAAAACATACCGGAATATCTCCCAAAGAATACTTGTATTACAGCGGGAAATTAACCAATAATCTTATCAAGACTTCTCCTCCATTATAAATCTGATTAAGAGTTGAAACCTTTCAATTTGTGCCTTTAGGCACTAAATATTGGTAAAAATTAGACTCGTGATATACTGGCGTGCCTTAGGTACGCAACAAAACGACAACTATTGCGTACCTACGGCACGCTAAATTTATTTCTATTCCTGTTTTTCTACCAATATTTAGTGCCTAAAGGCACATCTTCAAACCTTGATTCGCATTTGTACTTTAAAATGTCGGTTTTATACAATTTACAGTATTTCATTGATACTACTTTTGATTCAAAATAATAGTATCAAAAATGGAAAATCTAAAAATAGCTACTGCACAATTTGAGAATAAAAGCGGCGACAAAAACTATAATTTATCTATAATCGAAAAGCTTTCGCAAAAAGCGGCCAATGAAGGTTGCGATGTGATTGCGTTTCACGAATGTTCAATCACGGGATATACATTTGCAAGACATTTATCGAAAGAACAAATGCTGGATTTAGCAGAAATTATCCCAAGTGGAGAAAGCATCTTAAAACTAACCGAAATTGCCCAAAAAAATGATATTGTAATTCTTGCCGGACTTTTTGAAAAGGATGAAAATGATAATCTTTTTAAAGCCTACGTTTGTGTTGACAAAAATGGTTTGGTTGCAAAATACAGAAAACTTCATCCGTTTATAAATCCCTATTTAACGCCCGGAGATCGTTATTGCATCTTTGAAATTAAAGGCTGGAAATGCGGAATTCTAATTTGTTACGACAATAATATTATCGAAAATGTTCGCGCAACAAAACTTCTGGGAGCCAATATTATTTTTATGCCACACGTCACGATGTGTACGCCTTCGACAAGACCTGGCGCTGGATTTGTTGCACCTCGACTTTGGGAAAACCGTGAAGCTGATCCAACTTCTTTAAGACTGGAATTTGACGGAATGAAGGGTCGCGATTGGTTAATGAAATGGTTGCCTGCAAGAGCTTATGATAATGCTATTTATGCCGTTTTCTCCAACCCAATTGGTATGGATGACGATCAATTAAAAAATGGCTGTTCGATGATTGTTGATCCGTTTGGAGATATTCTCGCAGAATGCCGAACTTTTGACGACTCTTTTGCCACAGCAATAATTACTCCTGAAAAATGCGTTTTAGCTGGAGGAAATCGCTATATAAAAGCAAGAAGACCAGAATTATATCGTGATATTATTGGACAAAATCACGAATCAGAACAAAATGTCGTTTGGTTAAATTCTTATGAAAAAAGTTAAAACTAATATAATTCATCCCACTTTGAAAATCTGAAAATTTATCTTTACAACATTGATTAATCTACAGAATACAACCCAATAATGGAATTTTTTAAAACTACAAATGAAGATATCGACGCTGTTTTTGATATCTATAATGAAGCTACATCATACCAAAAAACAGTCAATAATAAAAGCTGGAGAGGCTTTGAAAGAGCACTTATTGAAAAAGAAATTGAAGAAAATCGCCATTTTATTATCAAAGAAGGAGATGAAGTTGCCTGTACATTTGTACTTACTTTTAATGATTTAATTATCTGGAAAGAAGCTGCAAAAGATCCTGCAGTTTATCTTCATCGTATTGCCACAAATCCAAAATTCAGGGGACAATCGTATGTAAAAAAAATCATCGAATGGGTTAAAATATATGCCAAAGAAAATAACAAAGAATACATTAGACTTGACACGCATAGCGGAAACGAGAGAATAAACAAATACTACACAAGTTGCGGTTTCGAATATAAAGGAATCAGCACAATAGAATGGACAAGCGAATTACCGGAGCATTACAAAGAAGGTTCTTTTAGTTTGTTTGAGATTAAACTTTAAATATAGATTTAGACCTAACAGGTTTTAAAAACCTGTTAGGTCTGTCTCTTACTACTCTTTTTTTTAAACTCATTTTGCTTCCCAAAAGCAATGTTTAGGAGAAACTATTAAACCTTCGTCTTTTAATTTTTTCATTGCTTTGTCTACTTCTTTACGCTCTAGTTTAGTTAACTCAACTACTTTACCAGCATTTACAGGCTGTTCAGCTTTTTTTATTGCATCTAATACCTGATCCTTGATTTCCATAAATTTTTATATTTCGATTAAAAACACAAAAATAGTAAATATTTTCTTATAAAAATAAAGGCGTTATTTTTAGAGATTGATAAATAAAATTTCTCGTGTTTTTGATTGATGATTGTCTGCTAAATCTTTTTTCTTTTTATACATTTTGCAAATCAGACAATTAAAGCATTTTAAATCAAGACAATCATAAAACAAAAATGCTACATCGTTTTAAAAATAATTTCAGAAGTTAAATAAAAGAAAACTACATAATCTCAGCAAAAAAGGTATTTAACAACCTGTTTTTATTTAAAATAAAATTATAAGAAAAAACCTAAAATTAAAAACTCAAGTTTTGAGCATTAACGCTCTATAATAGATTATAAATTCACTTATTAAGTTCAAAACAAAGGCATTAAATTCAGTTAGGTTATATTTGGATAAATGCGCTAGAAACTATGAGCAAAAAAAAGATTATTCCGCCTGAAACTACTACTTTTCCAGAACGGACTAAAGTAAATCATAATGATGAATTGCTGCTCGTTAATAAAAGACTTGCACAACAAATCGAGGAACGAAAAAAGCGTGCCTCAGAGCTTGTTATTGCCAATGCTGAACTGGCCTATCAAAACGAAGAAAAAGAAAAACGTGCTGCCGAACTTGTTATTGCAAATACAGAACTTGCCTACCAAAATAAAGAAAAACAAAAACGGGCTGATGAACTAATTATCGCCAATTCTGAGCTTCTTTTTCAAAATAAAGAAAAAGAAAATCGTGCCGCAGAATTAGTTATAGCAAACACAGAACTTGCTTATCAAAATCAGGAAAAAGAAGACCGCGCTGCCGAACTTGTTATCGCAAATACAGAACTTACTTTTCAAAACAATGAAAAAGAAAAACGCGCTGCCGAACTTGTGATTGCAAATACAGAACTTGCTTATCAAAATCAGGAAAAAGAAGACCGTGCTGCGGAACTTGTTATAGCAAATACAGAACTTGCTTATCAAAACCAGGAAAAAGAAGATCGTGCTGCCGAACTAAGTATTGCTAATTCTGAACTTCTTTTTCAAAACAAAGAAAAAGAAAATCGTGCTGCAGAGCTTGTTATCGCAAATACAGAACTTACTTTCCAAAACAATGAAAAAGAAAAACGTGCCGCTGAACTTGTAATAGCAAATACAGAACTTGCTTATCAAAATAAAGAAAAAGAAAAACGTGCCGCAGAACTTGTTATTGCAAACACAGAACTTACTTTTCAAAACAATGAAAAAGAAAAACGTGCTTCCGAGTTAATTCTTGCAAATAATGAATTGGAAGCTTTTACTTATATATCCAGTCATCATCTTCAGGAACCACTGAGAAAAATACAGGTTTTTTCGGATCGAATTTCAACAGAAGAATATCAAAATTTAACGGAGAAAGGAAAGTATTATCTTGAACGAATCGAAGTTTCGGCTTCTCACATGCAAGCACTTATAAATGATTTATTGACTTATTCCCGCACAAGTGTAACCGAAAAGAAATTTGAAAACACTAGTCTTAATGATGTCATCAATAAAGTACTGGAAGATTTAAAAGAAGAAATAAAATTAAAAAAAGCTATTATTGAATTATCCGGAGATTGTAAAGCTTTTATAATTCCTTCACAGTTTCATCAATTAATATGCAATTTGGTAAGTAATTCTCTGAAATTCTCAACAAAAGAAAAAGCACCTCATATCACTATAGAAACCCTTTATACAAAACCAAAAACAAAGAAAAATAAATCATTGGCAGATTATTGCCACATTATTATAAGTGATAATGGCATTGGATTTGACCCTCAGTTTGAAAGCAGGGTTTTCGAAATGTTCCAGCAACTCAATAGTAAAACAGATTATAAAGGAACCGGAATTGGTCTTGCTATTGTCAAAAAAATTGTAGAAAACCATAACGGAATCATTACCGCAACCGGAAAATTAAATCACGGAGCTAAATTTGATATTTATATTCCGGTAGTATCATAATGAAAACCGTATCTTACAAAAACCAATCTGTTTTTTACTAAAATCTATTTTTCTCTAAAAATTTTAAATACCTTTGATTTATGAGCACAACAACAAAACCATATCATATAGGGCGAAAAATAAGCCGTATTCGTGAACTTAAAGACATGAAACAAGAAGCATTGGCACAAGCTTTGGGAACAAATCAGCAAGCAATCTCGGCTATGGAAAACAGCGAAACTATAGACGAAGAAAAACTGAAAGAAGTCGCAAAAGCTCTTGGAATGACCGTTGACGCAATTAAAAATTTTTCGGAAGAAGCGGTGATCAATTATTTTAATAATATTTACGATAACGAAATTAATGGAAGCATTGTTGCTCCACAGTCTAATCATTGCAATTTCAATCCATTAGACAAATTAATTGAAGTTTATGAAGAAAAAGAAAAGCTTTATGAACGTTTACTTCAATCTGAAAAGGATAAAAACGAATATTTGGAGAAATTATTAAAAGAGAAATAAAATCTTTTAAAAGAAGTTGAATAAAAAAAGCCTGCTAAATAAAATTAGCAGGCTTTTTTATATTATTATTTCCAGTCAATTTCTAATGCCATTTTTTTTATTTTATCATATATAGCATTCAAACCATAAGTTCCCTGATAACCATAATCTTTTATTTTTTTAATACTACCATCTTTAAATTTAATTTCCAGCCAAACTGTAGGGAAATCATAACCATCTAATGTATATTCGTTTGGTAAATCTTTGACATTAATATATTCGAGCATTTTTCCTAACTCATTAAAATAAGATACGTCAATTTTTTTTCTTGATTCTCCTTTGTAAAAATTCCCTTTTAAATTTGATACATTAAAAGTATTCAAACAATTATAATGCGCATTTTGGTTGTTATAAACCTCAATTTCAAAATTGTTATCCAAAATAAATTTTATGCTTTCAATATCATAATTAACAACTTTCTTATTTATTTCTATAAAAGCATTAAATTTATAAGTAAGCGTATCTAAATAATGAATTGTTTCTCTTTTAGAAATACTTTCATCATCTGTTTTATAATTGTTTACTAGTAATTCATTTTTATGGTTTACAACAATAGGTTTTAAAATTTTACAAGCGTATTCTAAGTTCTCGGAGAGATTAAACAAATTATACTTACCAGATTCAACCTCTACTATAGCATATTGAGAATAAGTACTATACCAATAACCTGTAAAAAGTAAATCAGTTTTCCCATCGTTATTAAGGTCTATTTTCTGCCAATTTTGAATATTCCAACTTTTATAGAGATCACAATTATTTAATGCATTAGTAATTGACTCCGTGGGCTTTATTTGTAATTCTCCAAAATTTTCTTTGGCAAAATCAGGATTTATAGATTTCGCAAATTTAACGACCTCTTCGGTTGTCTTCAAATTATCTATTTTATTTGTATTCTTAGCAGAAACACAACTAACAAAACAAATTATAAATAAATATAAAATAATACTTTTTTTCATACTTCTAAATTTTACAAGGTTTTCCAATTGCAGTTTGATTTCCAGACGTTCCACCATTCGACTCGGCAGCATATCGATCTTCTATTCTTTTATAATCTTCACTGCCAACAGGAAAAGTTTCATCATAGATTGGAGTTCCTCGTAAGCCTCCCCAAGCTAAATCTGTATAGATTTGATTTGGAGCTTTTCCAGCTATAACAGGAATTCCGGTCTGAAACTCTTGTAATGCTGCTCCTATAGCTTTCACGTAAGTTTCTGCCATTTCTTTATGATGCAAATTTGGCAATTCGCTTTTTTTTGGAGGAAATTTACTATCACAAAAAGCCTGAAAAAGTGTTGGTGTATCCGCAAAAACAATTGGATTACTAGTAGACGCGTAGTCATCTATTAAACTCATAAAATAAGCATGAGTAAACTCATGCAAAATATTAGATGCTCTAAACAAACTTGTAGCAGAAGTATAATCTGGGCTTATACGAACTGTATATTGATATCTATCCAACGAATTAGTTCGAACTGTTTGTGCAGGTTGACCATTAGTTGGTTGCTTTGTTATTATTTCAAGATTAATCGTTCTAGTTGAACCCAATTTAGCTAAAATAGTGGCTATATCACAATTGGTTGCATTTTTTAATTTCTCTAAAACATCTTTTGGGCATCCCTTTAATTGATCCGAATTAATGTTTTTTTCAATTTTCTGAGCTATTGTCTGATCTGTATTTTCTGAGCCAGATGAGCCAGTTCCACCTCCATAATCAGGTGCAGGTAAATACTGAGGGTCACTTCCGCCACTAGCATAACAACCTACTTCGTAAAGTGGTTCAAAATGTCCATCTTCATACCAATAGCCATAATAAACGCATTGTATCTCGTTTTCAGAATATTTTGTAGTCAAAGAAGGTTCTATCTTTTTTCCTTTTTTAAACTCAATTTTAGTTCCAGCATTAGTAGCTAATTCTTGTACAAAAATCTTACCGTTAAAAGTATCCTTAATATTATAATAATTGTAATTTTTATCCTGAATTTTATAATTTTCATCATTCGTTAAAATCTGAATATAATAAAGTTTAAATCCATTTTGTTCATCTTTTATAAACATTAAACGATGATGGTCATTATATTGATCGGCTTCTTTTGTTGTCGCACTTAAATTACTACTAAGATTAAATGGCACTTCTATTATTTCTCCATCTTCACCTTTCGAAATAATTGCATTTTGCCATTGCAAACTTCCTATATAATTTAAAACCGTTGCGTTATAATCTTTTTGATGACTATCAAACCAAATTTTAGCCTCAGAAGAAGACTGAGCAACATTTTTCTGTCCGATTTCTTCAGTCGCACAATTAGTCATTAATAACACAAGACTTAATAACAGTAAGCTTTTAAACATTTTTGTAATTCTTCTCATAGTTAATTATTTTCTTACAGCTAAAGTAAAAATTATTAATTATAACCAAAGAAAAAACTTATAAAAACAACTTTTCCAAAAAAGATACTTCGAGATTTATGAAAAATCTCGAAATATTTACTAATTTTTAAATCACATTTGATAATTCTTTCGCATCCTATAAAAATGTAAATAAAAAACCGCAATCTCATAAATTATGAAATTGCGGTTTTAGCAGAGAGGAAGGGATTCGAACCCTCGATACAGTTACCCATATACTAGCTTTCCAGGCTAGCTCCTTAAACCACTCGGACACCTCTCTAAATTGGTTTGCAAATAACACAAAAAAAATTGAGTTAGAAAAACAAAATCGGACATTACTTTACATACTTTTCTTAAATTCTTCCATAAATAATTTTACAGCCTTTTTTTGATACGCTCCTTCTATGGTTAACATATACGAATCTCTTTGTGTAGGAACTCCCGTAATCGTTATTGCTTTTAGATTATCCCAGTCTTTTAGGGCTTTTTCTGCTACAATTGTTGCCCAATCACTATCTTGTACCATTTGCAATAAAGCGTGAATCGAGTTTAACTCAATCGAAATTTTAGGTTTCATTTTGTTTTTTGTAAACAACTCTTCTACAAATTCTCTCGAATTCGAACCTTTCCCCGGAAGAACCAGCGGTATTCCTTCAATTTTCTTAAAAGCAATTTTGTCTAAAGCCGCCAAAGAATGTGATTTTGAAACTACCATAACCATATTTGAAGTAAACAAAGGCACTTTTTGAATTGGAAGATCTATTTCATGCGATGAAATAACCAAAACCAAATCCAGTTCATTGTGAATTAATTTTTGCTCCAATGCTTCGGTTGTACCGTATTCTACGACAATTTTTAGTTTTTGGTATCTTTTTGCAAATGCATTAATCACGGGCAGAATCAATAATCCAAAAATATAAGTCACACCAATTCGCAATTCACCGCCAATCATTTCATTCAAATCGTCAATTGCCTGTTTCCCGCTTTCTACATTTTCGATCACTTTTTTAGCATGAATCAAGAAAACAGAACCGGCTTCGGTAAGTTGTACTTTTTTCCCAATCCTGATAAACAAAGGCATTCCGAGTTCTTCTTCCAGCTTTTTTATTTGTTGCGATAATCCGGATTGTGTGACAAAACACAATTCGGCAGCTTTTGTAAAATGAAGAACTTCAGCGGTTTTAATAAAATATTCTAATTGATAAATCTCCATATCGATAAGTTTTACTACTTATTATCAGTAAAATTATTAATTTTTCTAATGAAATCATAATCCCGAACTTTGTAAAAAAATATCAGGCATCATGTTTAAAGCGCTAAAATCAAAAAACTTCAAGTTATTCTTTTACGGACAATCAGTTTCGGTAATTGGAACGTGGCTTCAAAAAACGGCTGTAAGTTGGATGGTTTACAGCGTGACGGGTTCTGTCTTTTTACTTGGTCTTGCCACTTTTTTAAGTATGATTCCGTCTTTATTTCTTGCACCGTTGGCCGGAAGTATTATTGGGCGTTACGACAGACACAAAGCCATGATTCTATTGCAATCTTTGGCGATGCTTCAGGCTGGTGCTTTGGCTTTACTGATTTACTTAAAAATTTACAATATCAATTTTATTTTGGCTTTAAGCCTTTTTCAGGGAATTATAAACTCCTTTGACATGACTTGTCGTCAAACTATGATGATTGATATTGTCGATAACAAAGAAGATTTACCAAATGCGGTTGCTTTAAACTCTACTTTAAATAATTTTGCGCGTATTGCAGGTCCGGCTTTGGCAGGAATTATTCTGCACAATTATGGTGAGGACATTTGTTTTATTGGAAACTTCTTAAGTTATATTCCGGTTTTGATTTCTTTATTGATGATGAAAATCACTCCCCATATTAAAGCAACCGATAAAATGAAAATGTTAGACGATTTTCTTGAAGGTTTGGATTATGTGAAAAAAGAAACCGAAATGGCAAAAATGCTTTTAATGTTAATGTGCAGCAGTTTATTCGTGATTTCTTTCAATACTTTAATGCCGGTTTTTGCCAAAGATATCTTTAGCGGAAACGCTCAAACTTTTAGTTGGTTCGAAAGTGCTGCCGGAATTGGTTCGATCTTATCAGCCATTTATTTGGCAAATCTTAAAAAAGCTGATAATATGGGCAAAATAATGATCGCTGCGAGTTTATTGTTAGGTTTTAGCATTATTATACTTGCTTACTCAAATAGTTTGACTGTTGCGCTTATTTGTATGGCTTTGAGCGGCGTGGGAATGATGGCACAAACCTCATCGATAAACATTTATGTTCAAACACAAAGTACCGTAAATATGCGTTCCAGAAGTATTAGCTATTATTTAATGGCGTATCAGGGAATGATTCCTGTAGGAAGTTTAATAATTGGATACGTTTCGCACATTATAGGAACCAGAAATACGGTTGCAATTCAAGGAATTATTTGTATCGTTTCTGTAATTGTTTATGTGTATTATAAAAACCGCAGTTCTGAAGAAGAATTGGGAACTTGTCCGGTTCGATATAAAGATTAAGAAAAAAAATCAAATTCAAATATTAGACACCTTTGTCAAAGTTTAAAACTTTGACAAAGGTTGTTGCGCATAGTAAACCGACAGTCCCGAAGCCTCGGGATTAAAAACCTGTCGGGTTTCTTTATGTTTACTTTGTCGAGTTTCTGGTGTGATTTCTCCTCTGTCGAAATTGTAAAGGTTACTTATTTCGGTAACGGATTTATCATTTCGATTGGTTTTTTTCCATCAATACCTTGATGTGGTCTTTCATGATTATAATAATATAAGTATTGCAATAATTCTTCTTTTAATTCTTCATGAGAATCAAAATCTGTGTCTCTCAATAAATCATCTTCAAGAGTTCTCCAAAAGCGTTCAACTTTACCATTAGTTTGTGGTCTGTAGGGTTTTGTGTACCTATGAACAATACCTAATTCCATTAACATCCTCTCAAAAGGGTGATTATTTTTCACTTTGCTTGTTTTAGGTCCAAATTCAGCTCCATTATCAGATAATATCTCTTCAAATTTTATTTCATAATGATCACTTAGGATGTTTAAACATTTCAATGCCGCAAACATAACTGTTAAACTGGTAATATCAGAAACTAATTCAGCCCAGGCAATTCGACTGTAATCATCTATTACACAAACTAAATAGCGATTTTTATTTTCCCCTTTAATTATACTTTTGCTCAAATAATGACAATCAATATGACCAAGTTGTCCCATTCTTTCCTTGATTATTTTTTGATGATTCTTTTTAATCTTCGGAGTTAATCTATTTATTTTATTGCGTTTTAAAATATTATAAACTCCTGAATATGATGGTGTATGCTTCCCTAATTTGGGCCTTAAGATACTAACAATTTCATATTTGTTGTTTCCTTTTTCTCGTAATGCAATTACTTTTTGCTCTATAAAAGGCAAAGGACGTCTTGTTTTATATTTGGGACCTCTTTTTTGGGGCAATAAATCAATAGATTTCCCACTTTGTTTAAAGCGATTATAATACTTTAAAAAACTCTTTCGGCAAGTATTATTTGCTGCATAAAAATCCATTGCTTTTTTATACAAAGGATGAGTTTTATTTTTTACCTGTTCATATTCTTTTATTAGAAAACGATACTTCTCTAAGTAGTTCCGCTCTAAAGTGGAATCCTGACTATTATTTCTCATCGTAACAAAATTTATTAAAGTTAAATTTTGTTACCGAAATATCTAACATCTACAGAAATGACAAAATTGGATCGAAAAATTTACTAAAATGAACTTATATCACTTATATGGTTCAAATTGCATTTTCCTTGGAATTTGGAATTTTAAAATATTGGAATTTCTCTATTTACAACGAAATCTCTCCGCGTAAAGCAGTTTCAAATACATTTTTAAATTTGGCTTGAGGAATATTGTGGCCCAGCAAATACATTAGTTTTGTAATTGCAGCTTCTGTCGTAATGTCTTTTCCTGAGATAACTCCAAGGGATTTTAATGCTGTACTGGTTTCGTATTGTCCCATATTTACGCTTCCGCCAGAACATTGTGTTACGTTTACGATATGCAAACCGGACTGAATGGCTTTCTGAATTAAATTCAAAAACCAATCTTCTGTTGGTGCATTTCCGGAACCATACGTTTCTAATACGATACCTCTTAAATCTTTAATGGCTAAAATTGAAGATAGAACAATTTCGCTCATTCCAGGGAACATTTTTATGATGGCAACATGATTGTCTAGTTTTTTATGGACAATTAAATCAGCGTTTTCTTTTATAGGAAGAAATAAATGACGGTTTAATTTAAGGTGAACACCAGATTCTACCAATTCAGGGTAATTTGGCGCTGTAAAAGCTCTGAAATGTTCAGCATTTACTTTTGAAGTTCGGTTTCCGCGATACAATTTATATTCAAAATACAAACAAACTTCGTTGATTACCGGTTTTCCGTTTTCTTGTAATGAAGCGATTTGGATTGCCGTAATCAGATTTTCTTTTGCATCGGTACGCAAATCACCAATTGGCAATTGAGAACCGGTAAATACAACTGGTTTCGATAAATTCTCCAGCATAAAACTCAATGCCGATGCTGAATACGACATTGTATCTGAACCATGAAGTACTACAAATCCATCATAAGCAATGTAATTCTCTTCTATAATTTCAGCAATTTTCGTCCATTCTCCGGGATTCATATTAGATGAATCTATTGGATTTTCGAAAGAAACGGATTCAATCTCACAATCTAATTGTTTGATTTCGGGAATTTTTTGCAATAGTTTACCAAAGTTGAACGCTTTGAGTGCGCCCGTTTCAAAATCTTTACTCATACCAATGGTTCCACCGGTATAGATTAGTAATATTTTAGCTTTAGATGACATCTTGGTATTTTAATTTGTTCACAACAGGATTTGCATACATTGACAGAAATCCTTGTCTTGTAACTGGATTATCACTTCCGATACGCATTTCTAAACGACGCTCAAACAAAGATTTCTCATTTTCTTTGTATAAATGAGCAAATCTATTTGTTTCGTTCAAGATGTCGTAAGCGATAAAATTAGTTGGCCATAATTGATAATTCTTCAAAATCGAATCGTCAATAACTTGCGCCAATGCCTGAATTTGTTTGTTGGAATTATCGTTTTCAGCAACAATTTGATCAATTTCGGTATCCAGAACATCTCCAACAGAAATGTGTATTCTTTTCTTAGTTCCCATGACGCCACTTATAATAGTCATGAAATCTTCGTTTTTATCTTTAACGTAAACTTCGTTGTTTGCTTCTGCCATTAATTGCGGCATTTTCAAAACATCTGTAGGATCGTATTCGTATGAAATTGAAACCGGAACGATCTTTAATTTCTTGAAATAATCCATCAAATTGGCTTCATCAGAACCCATTCCAATCATTTTTAAAACGCCTGGATTGGTTTCGTCATTTCCGTCTTTTGTACGTCCTTCTCTTTGTGCAATCCAAACCGAACGATTTTCACGAAGCAATAATTGTCCCATATATTCGGCAAGCAATTTAGAACTTTGCAACATTTCTCTTGGCGTTAAACCTCTTAGAACCAAAAAGTTTCTGTTTAGTTTTGCCAAAGTGCTCAGGAATGCTTTTTTAACCAAATTATCTCCAATTGCAGATGCTGTCATGACTAATCCATGCTCAAAAAGGCAAACGTTTAATAAGGTTGTATCTAGAAGAATATCCCTGTGATTAGAGATAAATAAGTAAGAAGTATTTGGTTCCAATTTTTCAAATCCTGAAGTTGTAAGTCCTTCAGAACTTTTCTCTAAAACCTTTTGTATCGTATTATAAATAAAGTTGCACTGAAAATCACGAATCGAATGTGTTTTCTTAAGTTGCTCTTTCCAAACCTCATCTTCTACTTCCGGAAAAGTAAAGTTCATCATGGTTTTCATCATTGGATGATTGACAACATCATGAAGTGCTTCATTTATTTCAGAATCATAAAACGGTCGAATGGCATCAAATTTCTGCATTATTTATATTGGTTTTAAGTGGGCAAAAGAACAAAAAAAAAATTAAACTATTGTAAGGTACATATTAAATCCCAAAAACGTCCTTAGAATTTTGTGTTGTTTTTCCTGCTATTTCTTCTTCAGAAACGTCATATATATCTGCTAATTTGCTAATAACATTTACCAAGTAGCTGCTTTCGTTGCGTTTACCGCGATACGGAATTGGTGCTAAATAAGGTGAATCCGTCTCTAAAACGATATGTTCCAAATCGATTTGATTTAAAAACTGATCAATTTTTCCGTTTTTAAATGTCACAACTCCGCCAATTCCCAACTTCATATTGTAAGAAATCGCCTGAAGCGCCTGTTCGTGTGTTCCGGAAAAACAATGAAAAATTCCAAATAAATCATCTGATTTCTCTTCTTCCAGAACTTCAAAAATTTCATCAAAAGCTTCACGACAATGAATTACAATTGGTAATTTGTATTGTTTTGCTAACTGAATTTGTCTCTTAAAAGCAATTTGTTGTTCTTTTAAATGGGTTTTATCCCAGTACAAATCAATTCCGATTTCACCAACGGCATAGAATTTTCTTTTTGCCAGTTCGGTTTCTACATGTTTTAGCTCTTCTTCGTAATTATCTTTCACGTAAGTGGGATGCAAACCCATCATTAAGAACACATAGTCAGGATAATTTTGCTCTAAATCATACATAGATTGCGTTGCAGCGGCATCGATTGCAGGAATAAAAAAACGAGTTACTCCGGCATTTATAGCTCTTTGCATCATTTCGTCACGATCCTGATCAAATTCTTCTGAATATAAATGTGTGTGCGTGTCGGTAATTATAGGTGTTGAATTCAATTGTTGTAATTTTTTAAAGGTTCAAAATTACGACAATATTAAAAACTTTCCCAATTTGAATGTGATGGCGGTAAATGGCACGCGGATTTAGCGGATTCACTTCGTGAAAACGCGGATTTAAACGGATTTTTTTATTTTGTAATGTGTGTTTTTGTTTGTGTCGCGTTTTTGTCAGACTTGGCGAAGTGGAAACCAATGGCAGACGGATGAAACGGATTCACTTCGTGAAAACGCAGATTTAAACGGATTTTTTTATTTTGTAATGTGGTTTTTTGCGTGTTTTTGTTTGTGTTGCGTTTTTGTCAGACTTGGCGAAGTGGAAACCAATGGCACACGGATTTAACGGATTCACTTTGTGAAAATGCAGATTTGTACGGATTTTTTTATTTTGTAATGTGGTTTTTTGCGTGTTTTTGTTTGTGTTGCGTTTTTGTCAAACTTGGCGAAGTGGAAACCAATGGCACGCGGATGAAACGGATTCACTTTGTGAAAATGCAGATTTAAACGGATTTTTTTATTTTGTAATGTGGTTTTTTGCGTGTTTTTGATTGTGTTGTGTTTTGTCAGACTGAGCGAAGTCGAAGTCCCTAACGTGATTATCTAATGCTAAAAAACCTTTGTCAAAGTTTAAAACTTTGACAAAGGTTTGGGCACATGTTTGTGTACGGGTTTTATCCCCAAAAAAAACCCGTACAAATCTGCATTTTCACAAAGTGAATCCGCATCATTCACGTGTCATTTAACTAAATACTAAACTCCTTCTTGAATAAATTGTATAGCACGATCTAAAACCTCGTCTCTTCCTTCTTGAATTCCTTTTATTGTTGGTTTTACTTCAATATCCGGAACAATTCCTATTCTTTGAGTTTCGCGTTTATCCGGATAAAAAACTCCAATTCCTGTATATCTGGTATGAAATCCTTTAAAATCAAGATCCATTGCATTTCCATCTGCTCCGGCGGTTTGACTTCCTATAATTGTGGTATTTCCGGCAGTTTGAAAACACATTGCTGTCCATTCTGACTGGCTTAAAGAATCTTCGTTAAGCAAAACGATTACTTTTCCTTTATAATTGTCTTTATTTTCAGTACCACAAGTTGATCCTTCTGTCCAAGTATATCTTCCCGGATAATTTGGATAAGGATAGGTATAAATACAAAATGTTTTTTCCTGGGAGTTTAAAAATTTAGCGATATCTTCATACGTTTCATTTGGATAATTTCGCATATCAAAAATAATTGCTTTAGTTGATTTTAAAGTTTCAATCATTTCCGGAACATGTCTGGGTTTTAAAACACCCATGTCAACATAGCCAACATTATTGTCCAGAAGTTTAAACTTTTCCTTCTTTTTGATAGCTCCTTTTTTAAATTCATTTCTATGAGAATCATGATAATCAGCCCAGAACATTGATTTTGTTTCGTATTTTCCGTCTTTTAAAAACTCGACTGTAACATTTTCAGAATTGCTTCTTAAAATTGGACTAACCACTTTATCTAAAAACTTAGGTTCATTTGAAGCACAGATTAAATCTCGATTTTCTGAAATTAGTTCTTTTATCGTTTTACCATTTATTTTGGTAATTACATCTCCAATTTTTATGTTACTTGCCTCAGCTAAACTATCGCCTAAAATTTCTGTAACAACCAATTTCTCATCAATAATTTTACCTGTGGCCGGAAAATAATTGAATCGCCTCAAAGATGAAATACCATATATTGGAGTTTCGGTATGGCTATCATTAATTTTAACTATTAGCTTTTTTATTGCAATATAAAAGTCAACATCACTTTTAGCATCAACAACACTTGGCAACGCCTGCACTAAACTTAAATCCCATTTTTGATCCATTACATATTTATACGGAAAATAATATTCTATTAAATTCCAATAAGCAAACAACATCAGAATTCTCGGGCCTTTATTCGTATAATCAAGATCAAAGTAATTTTTCGCACTTTTCATCGCATCAAAACCAGGTCCGAATTCTTCAGTAGTTTGAAATCTATTATCCTCTATAAATTTCAATTTCTTAGACAGTTTTTTAGAAAACAACTTATTATTAAACCAACTTAAATCAAAGTTTTTATCAAAAAACTCAACATCTTTTGGTGCTGCAATTGGTGCGATTTCTTTTACTGGTCCAAGATCGTCGATCCAGTTTTCCAGAACTAATGAAAATTCTTCTTTGGTTTGCGCTTTGTCTATTTTTGGTAATTTTTCTAAAAGCTGATTGTCCCAGTTTACTTCCCCTTTGGCAACTTTTGGATGGTAATATTTTAAAAATCCCCAAACTTTGCAAGTTGCAGCGAGTTTTTCAGTTTCGGTAATTTTGGTGTTACCAAAGATGATTTGTGAAAAGATAATTAAAAGAAATAGAATAATTTTTTGCATTCAATAAAAGGATAAAATTATTAATGGTTTTGGTTTGTTAGTGGCAATAAATTAAAGCCGAAAATAGAACTAAAAATCTAAATTTATTTACGGCTTTACGTAAAAACGATTTTTTTTACGGTTTTGTGTTAAATGGCACACAGATGAAACGGATTCACTTCGTGAAAACGCGGATTTACACTGATTTTTTTATTTGTATTGTGTTTTTGTTTGTGTTAAGTTTTTGTCAGACTGAGCGAAGTCGAAGTCCCGCAACGGCTATCTACAGTAAACCCGACAGGTTTTTTAAACCTGTCGGGTTTGAATGCGTATAAAAATAAAAAAAATCCGCGCTCATCATCGTTTTCACAAAGTGAATCCGTCAAATCCGCGTGCCATTTAGCTGAATCTTTAAACTCCAGTTTCAATAAATACTAAAGCGCGATCCAGAATTTCGTCTTTTCCTTCCTGAATTCCTTTAATGGTTGGTTTTACTTCGATATCAGGAACAATTCCTATTCTTTGTGTTTCTCTTTTGTCTGGATAAAAAACCCCAATTCCTGAAAACTGTGTATTAAATCCCTCAAAATCGAATATTGAAACATTACCATCCGCGCCAGAAGTTTGACTTCCAACAATTGTAGCGTGCCCGGAAGTTTGAAAACACATCGCTGTCCATTCTGCCTGACTTTGCGTTTTTTCGTTCAATAAAAGAATCACTTTTCCTTTGTAATAATCCTTATTATCAAAACCAATTGAAGCTCCGCTACTCCACATAAATCTTCCCGGATAACTTAAATCAGGAAGTGTATAAATGGCAAATTTCTTTTCTTTCGGGTTTAAAAAATTTCCTATTGGTTCAAAAGTCCCTTTTGGATAATTTCTCATATCAAAAACAATTGCTTTCGTATTTTTTAATGCTTCAATCATATCAGGAATGTTTTTGATGCCGATAATTCCCATATCAACATAACCAACATTATTATCTAAAAGCTTAAATTTTTCCTTCTTTTTTCTTGCTCCTTTTTTAAATTCATTTCTGTGAGAATCATGATAATCATACCAAGTCATTGCTTTTGTAACATACTTGTCATTTTCAAAAAACTCTACTTTTACTAAATCTGCAGTATAGCTTCTTAAAATTTTCTCCGCCAGTTTATCCAAATATTTAGGTTCGTTTGAGGCACAAATCAAATCTCTGTTCTCTGCGATAATCTCTCTTATCGTTTTATCATTTATTTTAGTAATTATAGTCCCCGCTTTTATATTATCAGCCTGAGCAAGACTATCGGCTAGAATTTCTGTAATTACCAGTTTCTCATCAATTATCTTCCCGTTTGCAGGAAAATAATTTCTTATTTTGGGAGTTGTCGCAGACGAATAGGTATAAAACTCTGTATGACTGTCATCAATTCTTGACACCAGTTTTCTCATTTCCAGATAAAAATCATCTTGATTATCTGCTTTAATTACAAGCGGTAAGATTTTTTCTAAAGTGATATCCCATTTCTGATCCATTAAATATTTATCCGGAAAAAAATATTCTACCAGGTTCCAATACATAAATATCATTCGAAGTTTTGAATTCTTATCTTTAAAGTCCGGATGTTTAAAACTCTCATTTTGCAAAAGAACATTCCCAGCACCTTCTGCGGCATAAACATAAAACTGTTCGCCTTGAAATCTATTCTTTTCTATAAATTCCAATTTCTTAGAAAGTTTTTTCGAAAACAATTTATTCTTGTTGATCCAGGATAAATCGAAATTTTTATCAAAATATTCAACGTCTTTTGGTTGTGCAATTGGCGCTATTTCTTTTATGGGACCAAGATCATCAATCCAATTTTCCAGAATTAAAGAAAATTCTTTTTGGGTTTGTACTTTTTCAATTTTAGATAATTTTTCTAAAAGCTGATTATCCCAATTTACTTCGCCGTTTGCTACTTTTGGATGGTAATACTTCAGAAAACCCCAAACTTTACAAGTTGCCACAAGTTTTTCATTTTCTGTAATTTTGGCTTGGCCAAAGGTAATTTGCGTAAGAACTAATAGAAAAAATAAGGCATTTTTTTTCATTCAATTGTAGGTTGGTTTTGGTTGCTTTTATAAAATTAAAATCGAATTTAGAACTAAAAATCTGAATTTGATTACGGTTTTCCGTAAAAGCAATTCGTTGCGCTAAATGGCACGCGGATGAAACGGATTCACTTCGTGAAAACGCGGATTTAAAAGGATTTTTTTATTTTGCGTTGTGTTTCTGTTTGTTGTCAAACGATAAACCCGACAGGTTTTGAAAACCTGTCGGGTTTGAATATGTGTGAAGATCTTTGTGTTTTATAAAATCTTAATCTAAATCTTCCATAAGATTTTGAACGTCGTCATAATTTTCATAATCCTCAGAGATTGTCTGCAAGATTTCTTTACAAGCTTTGTAGTCTTTTTGTTTTAATTTGGATAACGCCAGATTCCATTTTGCTTTTTCTTTATAGACAGAAGTTCCTGCTATTAATTCATTAAAAACTACTTCGGCTTTTTTATAATGACTTTCTTCTAATAAAGAAACGCCATAAAAATATTGAACTTCAGGTGTTTTGTTTTCTTTTAAAATAGTTTCAAAAAGCGGAATTGCTTCTGAATATTTTCTTTCATTAAAAGCGGTTTCGGCTTGTTTCAAAGTTTCTTTTACTTCTCCTCTTTCTGTAAATGAGGCTTGCTCAGGATGATTATAATCTTCAAAAGATGGATTCTGATTATAATTAAAAAAGAACAATCCAAATAGAATCACTACAGAAGCTGCGGCTGCAAAATACCAGGCATTTAATCCTATAACTTTTGGTTTATTGGTATTGAAATGTTTGTCTGAAATCGTTTTTAAATTTGCTTTAAACGCTTCTCTTTCTTCTTCATGTTCAAATTTATTTTCTAATTGAGTATGAAGATTTTTGAAAATCTCAAATTCCGAAGCTATTCCGGGATCTTGAGACAATTGATTTTCAAACTTATTTTGTTCATCAATCGTCAGTTCGCCTTGAAGATATTGATCGAATAATATGTAGCGTTCTTCGTTCATGACTAATTATTTTTTAGAGATTTAAAATTTTTGGCTTCCTGAATCCACTGTGTTAATTGACCAACGCACAACGATTTTTTCTTGCGGACATATCCGTAAGTTACGTTTAATTTCTCAGCAACTTCTTCCATTGATTTTAGGGTAAAACTCAACTTCAACAATTCCTGACATTTATCGCCCAGTTTCTGAAACATGGTGTCAAAAAGCTGTTGTTTCTCGTCAAATTCTTCCGTTTGCCCAATTAATTCCAGTGCAGATTCATTCATAGATACCGCATCTTCATTAATTGTTACCCCTTTATTCGAAGTTTTTTTGAGTTCGTTAAGCCATTTTCTTTTACACAATAAAAAAAAGTAAGCATCAAACGGGCAAGTCAATTGAAGTGTATTGGCTTTGGCCTGATTAAAAAGTAAAATCATGACTTCCTGAACCACATCCTGAGCGTGTTCCTTATCGCCGGAATTGTTCATAATGAACATAACAACTTTGGGAACAAACTTTTTGTAAATCGTCTGAATGATTGCCGAGTCATTTGCAGCAAGTCCTTCAATATACATTTGGTCAGGATGAATTTTATTTTGACTCATAAAAAAACTTTTTGTTAGCTAATTTAAGAAAAAGAATCTGAAATAAATTTCATTCAAAAGGGTAACAATTATAAAGTCAGGTTGATATAACGTAACAATATGTTTTTGCCAGATTATTTATTGGAAGAAAATAGCACACGGATTAGACTAATTAAACAGATTATCTAATTTAAAATTCGTGCTCATTCGTGCAATTTGTGGCAAAAAAATCAATTCAAAAATTAAGAAAAATGGAAACGTATCAATTTACAAACGAAAAAACTTTAGATCAGTTTAACGAAATGATTGCTGCCAAAAAACGTAATGGTTTTGTAATTATCGAGCACAACGAAAAATTACCATACGTGGTTTTATCCAAAGAAAAAAAATCCATCAACCACTTCTTTCATCTCTTTCTTACCTGTATCACTTTTGGATTCTGGGCAATTGTTTGGGTGTATTTGATTGTTACGCTTTCGCAAAAGAAAAACATTCTCGTTGCAGTAGACGAAGACGGAAACCTGTTTGAAGACAAATGCCTTTCAGCATAAATTAAAAAAAATAAAAAACAAGGGTAACAATTTTATAAGCTCGTTGATATAACATTAGAATACAAGTTGAAAAAATAAATTTTGAAAACAAGGGTAACAATATCAAACCCAAATTGATATAAGAATATAAAATGATAATTAACAACCAAATCTGAAAACCGCCTGAAACCAATCAGGACAGATTTATAAAAACTAGAAATCATGAACACAAATTTCAAAAAATTAGGAGTTTTATTTTTATTAGTAATCACATTCGCAAGTTGCGACAATAGCGATGGCGATAACAACAATCTTATTTTGCCTCCAACAGCAGCGGCTTTTAAAAGCATTAGCGAACAAGGAGTTAAGAAAAACACTCAAAAATTTACCATTACAGCCGGAACTGGTGTTGTAACTATAACATCTGCAAAAGGAGTAAAACTGAACATTCCAGGAGACTGTTTGACCAAAAACGGAGTCGCTGTAACCGGAGCAGTTGATATCGAATACATCGAACTTTTTGACAAAGGAAACATGTTAATCACCAACAAACCAACAATGGGAATCACGGCTGACGGAAAGAAAAACTTACTGATTTCTGGCGGAGAATTCTTCATCAAAGCTTCACAAGGCGGCGTTGAACTTAAAACTTCTTGTTACATGACAATGGTTGTTCCGGCAGCTTTAACAGATGGTGTAGACAATACAATGACTTTATGGACGGGCGTAATTGACGACAAAGGAGAACTTGCCTGGAAAGATGCAAACAAACCAAATGCTGACGGAACTGGCGGCGGAAAAGGCGGTGTTCAAGGCGAAGGAACAAATTATTACGTAACTTTTGGAAACTTTGGCTGGACAAACGTAGACCGTTTTTACAGCGATCCAAGACCTAAAACAACCATTCTTGCTGATGCTCCTGATGGTTACGACAACAACAATAGCGCGATTTACTTATCATACGATGGCGAAGGAACAAACGCACTTGCTAAACTGGACACTTACACGCCTGCTGGATTATTCAGCGAACACTACGGTCAAATCCCAATTGGTTTAGCTTGTCACGTGATTTTTGTTACCGAAGATAATGGACAATGGCGCTATGCAATCAAAGCTGTAACCGTTGCTGCCAACGATGTTTACACCTTTACTTTAGCCGAAACAACAGTCGGCACAGAAGCCCAACTAGTAGCTGCAATCAATGCTATTCAGTAACTTACAAAATACTTTTTAAGAAAAAGTGGTGATTTGCTCATCACTTTTTTTTACATTTAATCCAGTTTTAAAATTTAATTCTGATGATTTTCAGAAACTAATCCTGCTATTCGTTACAATCTTTTCCTTCCTAAAGAAGTCAGGAAAAGTATTTCCACTACTATCAGGGCTAAAAACCACTAGTTATGAAACCACTATCATCTATCCTCTTTATTCTTTTTTCTATATTCTCTTTTTCACAAACCAAAGTAAAAGACACCATAACCCGAAGAGCCAATATCGTTTTTATTCAAAACGGAAACGCTGTTACTTACAAACCCGAAACGCCGCCATTAATACCAATTGCGGGCGCTCCAAAACCTAGTTATTCGTATTTATGGGAACTTGGCGACGGACATTATAGTAAAGAAACAGAACCCAAACATGTCTATAAAAACAAAGGAACATATACCACAAGACTTGCCGTAACCAACAATTACGACAACGGAAAACCTCCTGCAACACGACCAAAAAAAGTAGCCATAAACGACATTACCGATACTAACTATAAAGACATTGCTTCAATCGCAGACCAAAACGGTTTTGCGATTTTAAAGAACTGCGATCCCATTCCGGATCAGGAAATGGTAGTCGTAGTAGGTTATCAAAATATGGAGAATTATGTGGCAAGCGGAAAACTGTATTTGTTCTATAATGAGAAACAATTCAAGAGCAATAATTTCGAATTAGTCGATTATAGAACTTATGCTAACGAACGCGAAGTAAAAGAAAACACCGTTGCTTCGGTAAACGATCTTGAAGATTCTAATAGATATTTGGCTTCAACCGAAAACACTTTCAAAGCCAAAAAATACAGAAACACAATTACCGAAGAAGATCTCGACGCATCATTATTAAACGCTAATAAAATCTATCATAATGTTTCGGTTTTAGAATTTGACGATGCAAATCCGGGCGAAACCCGTAATGTATTTTATACTTTTAAAACTACTCCGGAAATGATCAAAGACACCAGCGCAACGGTTACCATGCGTGGTATTTTTGTTCCAAACAGAAGTTATAAAAACCATAAAATAAAAAATCTCGAAATGGAAATCGTCACTTCTCACGATCCTAATAAAATGGGCTCAAACGGAAGTTTTATCAATTATAGATTAGTGCGTTTTAAACGAGTAAATTTCAAAACTCGTTTTCAAAACAACGGTGAAGGTCCGGCAAGAATGATTCGGTTAGAAACTGATATTCCGGATATGTTTGACAAGAAAACATTTCAGATTGAAGATATGTATCCAAAATGTCCAATTTGTCCAAAAGGCGAAGAACCAACCGTAAGTTGTCTCGATACAATCATCAAACAAAAACAGATTTTCTTTACTTTCAAAAATATTTATTTACCCGGAAGCGAACAAAAAAATGTACACGAAAAAGACAGTACAAAAGGTTTTGTTAAATACTCGATGAAGTTCAATGAAGACTTTCATAAAGTAAAAACCCGAAGCCGCACCGCTATTATTTTCGACAAAAACGAACCTATAATTACCAATTATGCCACTACCCGATTCCTACCCGGAATTTCGATTGGCGCAAAAGCGGGTTATAACGTTTATCCTGATCTCGAAAAATCGACGAGTTATTTTGTTGGCGCAACAATTTCGCCTTTTAAATCCTATCGTTTTTATTGGCAAGCCGAATGGATAAATGCTTTGAACAAATATGAAAGTGGTACAACTGTTATCGATCAAACGGTCGTAAACCCAAATGGTGTAAAGCAATTTCAGCGCACTACAACGACAACAGAAAACAAAAATGTAAACTGGGAAGTTCCCGTTTTACTGCGTTATAACATTAATACTTATATTGGAATTGGCGCCGGAATTCAGGCAAATTTTGACATTTCATCGGAACAAATTGTAAATAAGAAAATTGAAAGTTTCGAAGGAGGAACCGATAAAATTGTTATTGATACAAAGACAGAATCAAACTCCGTCAAAAGCGGATTTGATAATTTAAAAACTGGCCTTTTATTTGATTTAACAGCTGGTTTCGCCCGAATTGGTCCAAGTTTAGGCGCGCGATATGTGATTAACTTCGAACAAAATTTCAACTATTTTCAGTTTTATGGAATCTGGAAGTTTTGATTTTTTTTCATCATTTTTTTTTCACCATATAAGTGATATAAGTTCATATTATCTACTTTGTCTTATGAAATACTAATGTCACCCTGAGCGTCCCGAAGCTTCGGGACGCTCAGACGGACAAATACACATCAATAAATTTATTATTATGAACTTATATCACTTATATGGTTTAACTTCATTCCAAAATACACGCAAACCTTAATATGAACTTATATAACTTATATGGTTTAATTCTTCTTCTTTTTTGTCTGAATCTGTCAGCGCAGAATCAAGAAGATAAACTCTATAATGCTGTTGATGTTCTTGTCGCAAATCCTTCGGCGAAAGCCATAGAAAACTTAAACCTAGTTGAAGCAGATTTTTGGAAGAATCCTAAACCAAAAACCAAAGACGAATTATTGGCAATTGTAGTTTTAAATTGCAATAAAGCGTATTATGAAAATCAATTCGGGCAAACCGAAAAAGCGATTTTGAGCTATGAGAAAGCCTGGCAAATCTATCAGAAAAACAAACTCGGGAATTATGATATTATCGAATATTGTCTGAAACCTTTGGGCAATTTATATACTGTTTTGGGCGATTATGACAGCGCCGAAAACACGATCAAACAATACTTTTTTATTGTAAATACTTCTAAAAATTATCCTGAAGCTTCAAAACAAAAATTTGCTGCGATTCTTAATTTATCGAATGTTTATCAAAGTTCCGGTAAAATTTCTTTGGCAATTGAATTGTTAGAAAGTACTTTAAAAACAGAACAATTATCGAATGTTCAAAAAGGAATTCTTCTGAATAATTTAGGTAATAACTATGTATTAAGTTCGGTTGGAAATTTGATGCGTCCAGAAATTTATGATAAGGCCGAAAATGCTTTTAAATCAGTCGGAAATTATCTTAAAAACGAGAAAGGTCAAACAGAAACTTTATCTAATTCTTATCGAAATCTTTCGCTTCTAAATCGTCAAAGGCAAAATTTTGAAATTGCATCTTCTTATTTAGAAAAAGCAGAAAAATTATTTTTAGAAACAAAAAATCAGCAACCCAGGAAACTCGCAAAACTATATTACGAAAAAGCATTATTACTTTTTGATGAACAAAAATATGATGAAAGTACAAAACAAATTCAGGCAATTTTTAAGATTTTGATTCCGAATTACAATTCGAAAAATATGCTGCCGAATCAAAATCAATTGTATGCCGAAACGCTTTTAATGGATGTTTTGGATTTGCAAGCTGAAATTTTCTTTAGACAAAATCAGTTCAAAAAATCGCTTGAAGCTTTTAGGCTTTCTTTTTATATTGAAGATTTGTTAATGAATGTTTTGGTTTATGAAAACTCAAAAATCATTACACAAATCAGAACGCGAAATCGTACCGAAAAATGCATTTCGATTTACGATCAATTATTTAAAAAGGAAAATAAAATTCAATATCTGGAAGAAGCTTTTCAATTGTCTGAAAGAACAAAATCAGGTATTTTAAAAGGTTATCGTTCAAATATTAAAAATGCTTCTGCAGAAGAAAAACAGCTTTTACACCAACTTCAAACATTAAATAACAACATTCTAAAAGAGCAGCAAAAAGGAGATTTGGCGAATATTTCCGTTATTAATTCGGCAATAAAAAAGCAAAATGAATTAATGCTTTCGCTGAAGAAAATCCAAACTGAAAGTTCTAATTATATTCCTGAAAATTGTGACGTAAAAGCACTTTTATCAAAACTGGAAAAAGATAAAGCAATATTACTTTACTATTTTATGGGTTCTGAAAATCTTTATTTTTTCATTTTACAGAATAACCGAATTAACCTAAATAATATCAACATTACGGACATTGCAATTCCGAAAATTGTACAATTTATAGATTATTTCAACAATGCAAACAACATTACAAACGACATTTCCGGATATAATCATTACGGAAATGTGGCTTATAATGTTCTTAAACTACCTCAAAATGCAATCTATAAAAACCTCATCATTGTTCCCGATGGTATTCTAAATTTTCTGCCTTTTGAAGCTTTGATTACACAAGAATCTTCTACAACGAATTTTGCCAAAATGCATTATTTATTGAATGATTTTAGAATTGCCTATAATAATTCGGCCAGTAATTATTTGAATTCAAAACCGGTTTCAAAATCTGAAAAAACAGTTTTAGGAATTTTTCCTATTTTCGAAAAAACACCTTTCGAATTAAGTTATTCTAAAAATGAATTAGAATCTATCCGAAGCAATTTTAAAGGAAAATATTTAGAAAATTCAGAAGCTAGTTTTTCAAATTTCAAAAATAATGCAAGCAAATATTCTATTTTGCATTTAAGTACACACGCTTCTTCGGGCGATATTGAAACTCCGGCAAGTATTAAATTTTATGATCAGGAAATCTTATATTCAGAATTATATAACTTGAATATTAATCCGGATTTAGTGGTTTTAAGTGCCTGTGAAACCGGAATTGGAAAACTCTACAAAGCCGAAGGTGCGATGAGCGTCGCAAGAGGTTTTCAGTTTGCGGGAGCTCAGAATTTAATGTTTTCTTTATGGAAAGTAAACGATTATACGACATCGGTTTTTATGGCGGATTTTTATAAAAACATTAAAAATGACGTTCCGTATTTTGAAGCTAATTCAAATGCTAAAATTGATTTCTTAAACGACAAATCAATTCCAAATGCTAAGAAATCTCCTTATTACTGGAGTTCTTTTGTGTATTATGGCTCTATATCTATGAAAGAAAAATCTGAAAATTATATCTTTTACATCATTAGTTTATTGAGTGTAATTGCTTTATTTTTGATTTTCAATCATTATCGAAAATGGAAAATCTTCACGAAGTTCTCAAAAAAGAGAAATACAAAAAAATAAAATTCAAAGTTACTAAAACGCAACACCTTTTAGTAAAAGCTAAAATCAATGGTGTTTCCGGAAATTTTATCTTAGATACGGGCGCATCAAATTCCTGCGTTGGGTTTGAGAGTATTGAACTTTTTGAACTAACAGCAAAAAAATCAAAAACCAAAGCTTCGGGAGCTGGAGGAACGGGCATGAAAACACAGACTTCGGCACATAATAAATTGGAACTCGGAAGTTGGAAAAACACAGATTTTGGGATCGTGATTTTTGATCTTTCGCATGTTAATGAAGCTTTAGAATCTTTTAAAGCAAAACCTGTTCATGGTATTATTGGCGCTGATGTTTTGCTTGATGGTAAAGGAATTATAGATTATTATAATCATTGTTTGTACTTAAAATAAGAAAATATAAATTTTCCCATTCTAAACTTTTGAATTGGATACATAAAAAAAAATCCCAAACTCCTTTCGGAATTTGGGACTTTTCAATCTAAAATTAAATCAATTAATGGGTATGTTTAGGATTAAAACCGTCTTCGCTTAATTCGGTGTGCACATAATCTGCAACCATTTCAGCTTCGTAATCGATTTTCTCTCCTTTAGATAATCTGCGAATAATACCTTCCATAATTTGGTAAATTACAGGAACTACAATCAAGGTTAGGAATAATGAAGAAATTAATCCTCCGATAATTACCCAAGCCAATCCGTTTTTCCATTCAGCTCCTGCTCCAGATGCTAATGCAATTGGAAACATACCAAATACCATCGCAATTGTTGTCATCAAAATCGGACGTAAACGAGCGTGATTTGCCTGAATTAATGCCGTTCTGATTGATTCTCCTGCTGCTCTTCGTTGGTTAGTGTAATCGACCAACATAATCGCATTCTTACACACCAGACCAATCAACATGATGATACCTAAAATGGTAAAGATATTTAATGAGTTATTTGTTAATGCTAATGCTAATAAGGCTCCAATAAACGAAAGCGGAATAGCAAACAATACTACAAACGGGTGAACAAAACTGTCGTACAAACTCACCATTACAAGGTAAACCAAAATAATAGCGGCTAATAAAGCGATTCCTAAAGTACCAAATCCTTCAGATTGGTTTTCTTGGTCACCACCCCAAATATAATTTACTCCAGCTGGTTTTTTCAATTTATCCAGCTTTTTCTGCCAGATTCCAACAATTGTTCCTGAAGGAACCCCAACATTTTGTCCTTTTACAGTTACAGAAGCTGATTTGTCTCTACGCTCTAACTGGCTAGGTCCTGAACCTTCTGTAATATCAGCAAATTGAGATAACTTAATTTGTTGTCCTGCTGCATTGATGAAAATCAAATTACTTACATCTGTAATACTTTTTCTGTCGAATGCATTGTATCTAATATTGATATCATACTCATATTCTCCGGCTCTGTATTTACCATCTGTGTTTCCACTAAAAGCAGTTTGCATCGTTAAACCAACTGTTTGAAGTGTTAAACCTAAAGCAGCCATTTTATCGCGATCTACTTTTACGTTTACCTCAGGGTTTCCGTCTTCAACTGTTAATTTGATCTCAGTTGTTCCCGGAATTGTACGTAATTCTGCTTCAGCTTGTTTAGCAAATGCCATCGCCGCTTCTGTAGAAGGACCAGTTACAATTAATCCTAAAGTTGCATCTTCAGCAGTTCCTAAGATACCTACAGGAACCGTTTTAACTTTTGCACCAACAAGTACTTTTTCAAGTTTACGTTTGATTTTTGCTGCGTAAACGTTAGCATCATCAGTACGATCCTTTTGTTCGATCATTTTTACGTCAATCTCAGCTTTGTAAGCCGTAGCTTGCGATGCTCCAAAACCTTCTGAGGTTTGTCCTACCGTTGTAATTTGACTGTGAACATATTCCTGAGATTTCAAGTAAGCTTCGGCTTTTTGCGTCATGAAGTTCGTTTGTTCTAACGAAGCATCTTTTGGCATTTCGATCTGAACTAAGAATTCACCACTATCAGAAGAAGCGAAAAACTCTCCTCCAATAAAGCCTCCAAGCCCAAAAATAGATCCAAAGAATAATATCAATACAAGAATTACTGTTTTACCGTAATTATCCAAACACCAAGTCAATAAGACAGAAATCCAGTTAGTGAAACGTGTTAAATAATCTTCGAAACCAAGAATAATTCTTCCAAATAAATTTTTTCCTTCAATATGCTCTAATTTACCATAACGAGATGATAACCAAGGAATAATAGTAAACGAAGCTAAAAGTGAAAGTAAAGTTGATATAATTACCGTAACACAAAATTGCGTAATAATATTAGATACTAAACCTGAACTCATCGCAATAGGCAAGAACACAACCACAATTACTAATGTAATCGAAGTTACCGTTCCACCAATTTCTGCTGTTCCATCATAAGAAGCACGAATTCGGTTTTTACCCATTTCCATATGCCTGTAAATATTCTCGAGGACCACAATCGCATCATCGACCAGAATACCTACAACCAGAGATAATCCAAGTAAACTCATTAAGTTTAATGTGTATCCCATTAAATAAATACCAATAAAGGTAGCGATCAAAGATGCCGGAATAGAAACCATTACAATCAATGAGTTTCTAATACTGTGCAAGAAAAACAACATTACTAATGCTACCAGAACTACCGCAATTAATAAATCGTGAACTACAGAATCTGCAGCTTCAAGAGTAAAAATAGTACTGTCTTTTGCAACTTCTAATTTTAGTTGATTGTCTTTGTAATCCTTTTCAAGAATTGCAATTGTTTTCAATAATTGCTCACTTACCGCAACCGCATTTGCATCAGATTGTTTTACGATTTGTAAAACGATCGCACTTTTTTGATCTACACGTGATATTTTTTCAGCAATTTTTTGAGTATCCTGAACATCTGCAATATCACTTAAACGAACCTGAATTCCGTTTTGAGACGAAACAACTAAGTTTCTTAATTCTGTAACACTTTTATATTTACCCGCTAAACGAATTAATATTTTTTGATTACGAGTTTGAATGTTTCCTGTTGGGAAATCTAAATTCGAAGTCAAAATGTTTTGTTGTACCTGAGGAACAGAAAGTCCGTAACCCTGCATTTTTAATGCATCTAGGTTTACCTGAATTTCACGTTCAGATCCACCAATAATATTTACCTGAGCTACACCTTGTACACGAGATAAAATAGGCGCAATTTTTTTGTCAATTAAGTCATAAAAAGCTGCTTCGTCCATTTTTCCATTGGCACCAAGCGTCATAATTGGTAAATCACTCAGCGAGAATTTGGTCAGTGCCGGTGTTTTAACATCATCTGGCAAATCACTAATTATGGCGTTTATTTTTCGCTGCGCATCATTCAAAGAGAAATCGACTTTTGCATTTGATGTCAGTGTAATCGAAACAATAGATAAACTCTCGTATGATTTTGAGTCAATTTTCTTAACATTCTCCAGCGATGCAATCGCATCTTCAATTTTCTTGGTTACCGTATTTTCTACCTCACTTGGAGAAGCTCCCGGATAAACTGTAGAAATTGTAATAACGTTTTGTTCAAATTTCGGGATCAGCTCATAACCTAACTGGCTGTAGCTGAACAATCCACCAAGTATTAGAATTGTAAACAATACAATTACTAACGACGGACGTTTTATGGATATTTCGGCTAATTTCATATATTTTGCTTTAGGCTTTAGGCTCTAGGCAATAAGCTTAATGCTTACAGCCTATAGCTTAATGCTTTAAATTATTTAATAATTTCTACTGTATTACCGTCTTGTAAGTTAATTTGACCTGTCGTAACTACAATTTCTCCATCAGACAATCCTTTGATGATTTCTACTTGATCTCCTAAAATTCTTCCAGCAGTTACTTTTTTCAATTTTGCAACACCATTTTGAACCACAAAGATTTCGTTACTACTAACACTTCCTACGAAAGCATTTCTAGGTACAACCATAAGATGCTGTTTTTGTTGGTTTGATGCAAAATTTGCAGTTCCGTACATACCTGCTTTTAAGTCGTTGTTTGTGTTATTTGCAATTTCAATTTCAACCGGGAAGTTTAAAGACTCATCCGCTTTTGCAGCAATAAAAGTGATTTTTCCAGAAAAAGTTTTATCAGGATAAACACTTGCTGTAACATTAATTTGGTTTCCTACTTTCAAACTTGCAACTTGATTTTCGTTTACTGTAACTGCTAATTTTAATTTAGAAACATTTACGATATCAAATAATGCAGTTGCTGGCATTCCTGCTAAGATAGATCCTGGCTCAATGTATTTTTTATTGATAAATCCATTGATTGGAGCCTTTACTTTAGTATCTCCAACATTGATATTAGCTTGTTTTAAGTTAGATTCAGCATTTGTTAACGCTAATTTTGCCTGATCTAATTGTTGTTTTGTAACACCGCCAGTTTTAAAAGCATTTTCATATCTGCTATAATCAGATTTTGCATTTTGATAAACTGCCTGTGCTTGTTGAGCACTTACATTAATAACGTCACCTCTCACTGTTAATAAAGTCTGACCTACTTTTACGTAATCTCCTTCTTTAGCCAAAACACTAATTACTTTTCCTGATTTCTCAGCAGAAAATGTCAATTGTTGAATTGGTTGAAAGTTTCCGTTTGCAACGAAGTCCAGTGAAACTTCTTCTGTTTTTACAGGAGTTACCTTTACTGAAACTGCAGCATTTTTCTGTGCTACGATGTCTGTTTTTGCTTTATTCTCCTTCTTATTATTATTTAAGACATATCCAATCACACCCAGTGCTGCGATTATGATTACGATTGTTATAATAGTTTTCTTCATTGTAATTAGTTATTTAATAAGAGTTTTAAGTTCGCCTTTTGATTTGATTAGTGATATTTCGGCAATTTTGTAATTCAAGACTGCTCTAGTAAAATTATTTTGAGCTTCAAGTGATGCATTTTCTGCATCCAGTAAATCTGTTAATGATGCCAATCCTTGAAGATAATTGTTTTTTGTATTGCTTAAGATCTCAGTCGCTAAGCGCATATTCTCTCTTTGATTGTTGATCGTCACAAGATTATTATCGATTTGAGCCATTGCATTTCTGTAATCTAAATCAAGTGAAAGTTTTGTGTCTTTGATATCTTCCTGAAGCGATCTGATCTCAACATCTGCTTGTCTTACTTTAGCACGAGTTCCAAATCCTGTAAAAATTGGCACGTGTAAGTTTAATCCAATTGCAGAGTAATCTGACCAATATACTCCGTCTGAAGGTTTTGCAAACCAAGGCATTTGTGGACCCTGACCAATATAATTGTAACCGGCAGTCAAAGAAAGCGTTGGATAATATCCCGCCTCAACAGCTTTTTTGTTGTAAACTAAAAGCTCTTCTTGTTTTTTCAAAAGCAAATACTCCGTTCTGTTTTCAACATTTGGTACTTCTGTTAATGCAGCAGGAACAACCTCAAATTCTTCTTTTGGCATATCGATTTGAGTTTCAATAGGCATTCCCATGTAAAACTTCAAAGCATTTTCCTGTAAAGTAATTTGATTTTTAATTTGCTGACGCTCTGTATCAATGTTTGACATTTTAACTACGATACGATCTAAATCAATTTTTTTAGCCAAACCGTTATCAAATTGTCCTTTTACGATGTCACGAACTTTTGTTGTATTTACGTAATTACTGTCTAATAAAACCAATCTTTCTTTTTGTACATAAACTGAATAGTAGTTATTAGCAACTCTTTCAATTACTTGTTCTTCTGTTAACTGATCATTGATTTGATAAAATTCGCGTGTAGATCTCGCAGCTCTTAATCCTGTAAAAACAGATTGATCAAATAGGGTCTGAGTTAATGAAACTCCTGCATTTGAAGTCCATTTTTGACCAAATGCTGCCTGAATAGTAGTTCCTGGCTGACCAAAACCCGCACCATCAATAACAGTTGTCTGAATGATTGGGTTGTGTGTTAAATTTCCATTTGCAGAAATTTGAGGCAACGCTCTTGATCGTACTTCCTGAATTTTGTACTCACTATTTTCAACCTGTAATTTTGCTTTTTTTGCGTCTGCTTTATTTTCAAGCGCATAGACAACAGCATCTTTCAGGGTTAGTGTTTTGACTTGTGCGTTGGCAGACAAGCCAATTGAACACAAAAATATAAGAATTATTCGTTTCATAGATTGATGATTAAATAGTAATTTTTTTAAGTTGTTTTTCTAATTCCAGTATTCCTTTTTCCGTTGCCATCGCTCTGGTGTGATACTCCAGCGCTTCTAATTCTATTTTTTGTGCTTCTCTTTCTGAAACAGTAGTTTCGTTTATATGAAAAATCAAGGTGTAATAAAATTTTACATATAAATCTATATTCAAATCTGCTCTGTATAGATCTTCGCGAATTCCTTTCAAAATATTATCTCTGAAATAATGATTACACTGATCAATTTCGTGCGTCATTATATTTTGATAGATTTCAGGGTAATGTTTTTTTAACTGATATAACGGAGAGGTATCTGTTGCGTTTTTAAACATATCACGGAACATTTCTCTAATTTCAAAATTCTCGTGAATCGCATTATAATCTTTGGCTACAATCGTATCGATAACTTCATGTACTTGTTTATGAACTGTAGATGTACTCTCTTCGATTAGAACTTCTTTATTACAGAAATATTTGTAAATCGTTTTTTTAGAAATACACATTTCGCCTGCGATATCATCCATCGTAACGCTTTTAAAACCAAGCTTTAAAAATAATTCACTTGCTTTTGATATGATTTTCTCTTTCATTTTAACTTTCAAATTGCATTACAAATATACCCAGGAAACTAAAATCAAAAAAATAGTTTCCATACTATTTGTAATAATTTTACATTAATTTATTCTCTATGTAAGTTTTATATGCTGAATTCAAGATTAGCGATAAGCTTAATATCTTTTCCTAAAGCCAAACCTCCATTATGATTAAATGAATTATAATCCAAGCCAAAATCCTGACGTTTGATGTCTCCTTTAATTTCAAAAGCAACTTTTCTTTCTCCGTTGTAAGTATTGACTCCAATAAACTCAGCATCAAGTTCAACTACTTTAGTAACGTCTTTTATAGTAAGATCTCCTTTAAAAAAGTTGATGTTGTTGTTTATCTTTTGAAATGAAGTCGATTTAAAACTAATAATCGGGTGCTCATTTACATCAAAAAAATCCTGAAGCTGTAAATAAGTATCGATTTGCTGAAAACTATCTTTTTTGTTATTGATATCTAATGAAAACTCAACCGAAGCATCCTCAATTTCATTGTCTTCAATATTCACGTAGCCATCAAATTTATTTGTCGTTCCACCCATATAAGCAATTATCGAATGTCTCATTTTGATTAAAACATCTGATTGGCTAGAATCTAAGGTCCATGTTGTTTTCATAAATATTTGATTTTATTGAGTTTATAATTTATTAAAACTCGTCACGGAAACTTTTACAGTGTTCGAAGTTTCCAATTAACGGTGCAAATATAAACAGGAAACTCTAAACACCAAAAAAGTTTCCAAGTTTTTTTATAAATTATTTTAATTCCTTTAAAACCAAGGGATTTAAGAGCTATTCAAATGGAAACTCATCATTTAAATTTTAAAAAAAGGAATAATTAATAATGAATTGTATCTTTGAGGCTCGCAATTCAGATTATATTTTATGCACGATATTAGCCAATACCAGGATTTTTTTATTAAATATTTAGAAAATCAAAGCATCAGCAAAGAGCCTAAAAACCTTTACGAACCTATTGAATATATTTTGGGCCTTGGCGGAAAAAGAATGCGTCCCGTGCTAACTTTAATGGCTTCAGAAGTTTTTGATACCAATTATAAAGTGGCGCTTCCGGCAGCAATGGCAGTCGAAGTTTTTCATAATTTTTCGTTAGTTCACGATGATATTATGGATGACGCACCTTTGCGAAGAGGACAAGAAACTGTACACGAAAAATGGGATCTGAATACCGGAATTCTTTCCGGAGACACGATGCTTATTCTGGCTTATCAGTATTTTGAACAATACGAACCAACCATTTTTAGAGATTTAGCAAAGTTATTCAGCAAAACTGCTCTTGAAGTTTGCGAAGGACAACAATGGGATGTTGATTTCGAAAAAAGAAACGACGTTACGATTCCCGAATATCTAAAAATGATCGAATATAAAACCGCTGTTCTCGTTGCTGCTGCCATGAAAATGGGTGCAATTGTAGCTAAAACTTCTGAAAAAGAAAGCGATTTAATTTACGATTTCGGACTTAATTTAGGATTGGCATTTCAACTTCAGGATGATTTTCTGGACGCTTTTGGAGATCCGGAAACCTTCGGAAAACAAGTTGGCGGAGATATTATCGAAAACAAAAAAACCTATTTATACCTAAAAGCACGCGAATTTTCTTCTGAAGAAAAAGCCTCAGAATTAGAGAAATTATTCAGCTTGAATTTAGACGATAATACGAAGAAAATAGAAACTGCAAAAAACATTTTTAATGAATCAGGTGCTTCAAAAGCAACACAAGATGCTATTGAAATGTACACTTTTAAAGCTTTTGATACTTTAGAAAAAATGGATATTAACGCCGAGAAGAAAGATATTCTGAGAACTTTTGGTGAGAATTTAATGGGCAGAAAGGTTTAGTTTTTTTGCCACAGATTATTTTTTTCGCCACGAATTACACGAATCTGCACGAATTTTTATATTAATTACATTAATGAAAATTGGTGTAATTCGTGGCAAAAAAAATTCACATTTGTAAACAGAAAAAAGGCCTCGACTTCGGGAGAATGCTAAGATTTATGCCACAGATTAAAATGATTTCAAGGATTTAATCTGTGATAATCATTTTAATCTGTGACATTTTATTGTTTAAAACAAATCATCAGGATCAACTAAATCTGATAGTTTTTGTTTTAAATCGTCTTCTAAAATCGTTAATCCGTATTGATAAGAAGCGTTCATCCAGCCAAAACCTTCTTCGGTTATGTAATCGAATTCCGTTCCTACGTTTCCGTATTCTGCGAAAATTTTGTGTGAACTTATCGACAAATCAAACTTCTCCGGAATGGTTCCGTTATAATCAACTGCATTTCTGGTAATCAGCCAAAGCCATCGATACACCATTTCCTGGGCTTCTTCGTTGAAATTATAATTCAGCAAACCTTCCCATAAAAGCATTTGGTGTGGCGCCCATCCAAACGGATAATCCCATTGTCTTATTGGCGCATTTTCATCAACATCCGCAATCGATTCCTTGGTACAACCTGCAATTCCGCCTTTCATTTTGAATCTTGGAAGTGTCTTTTTTACCAAAATTTCTGCTTGTTCCGGCGTACTTATTTTTGCCCAAAGCGGATAAAATGTTGGTGCAGCTTCAAAGAAATGCTGTTTTTCGTTCACAAAATCATAATCCAGATAACATCCATATTCTTCATTCCAACATAATTGATTGATTTTTTCTTTCCTCGAATTGGCTTTCGAAATCCAGTATTCACTTGAAAAAGATTTGTCTTCAAAATATTGAAATTCATTTTTGAAGTACTTTTTAATCAAAAACGCAATATCAGTTTCGTATTTATAAAGCAAACTATTAATCGCAATCGTATTTAAATTGGCACAAACTCCAACCAATCTATTTGTTGTATCATGTCCGCTTTCGCGCATACTTCGATCGTGAATAAAATACTTATCAAGTTCGGCATCTACAACTTCTCTCTCAAGATATTTCTTTTCGAATTCTCGGGTTGAGAGATTATATTTTGGCGCATATTGCTCGAGAATATCGTCAAAATGTCCTTCTTCAACTTCAAACGGAAGTCCGATTCCTTCTGCTTTATAGCGATTTAATCCATTTGCTGTAAGACGTTTTCCTTCTTCCATCCAAACGGTTTGATATTCTTTTATGGCCGTTTTTAAATTTCTTTCAATCCAGAAAATATCAGGATTCGACTTTTCTAAAACATCAATAATCAGCGATGTATAAAGCGGTGGCTGTGTGCGAGTCAAATAATAACTTCGGTTGGCATTCAGGATTTTTCCGTAATGATCAATTTGGTATTTAAAATTCTCTGCAATACCTAAAGCAAGATCAATTTTATCGTCGATCAAAAGTCCTTTGGCTATAAAATAACTATCCCAACCGTACATTTCATTAAACCTTCCGCCAGGAACTACAAACGGAACTCCTGAAATTTCATTGTTCTTAATTTGAAGTGCCAAGGCTAAAATTCCGGGTTGTTTATTCAGCGAAAGCACATATTCCGGTGAAATATTTTTAGGCATTTGTACCACTTTTAACTTTGGTGTTGTAGCTTCTAATTTCTTGAAATAATCAAAAACAATTTCATCGCCAAAAGGAACATACAAATAAGCCAGTTCATTTTCGATCTTATTGTCTTCCAGAATTTTTTTTACGCCATCGGCATCAATTGTACGTGTAAGACCTTTCCAATACAGACTTTTTATCTTTCTCGAAATTCGTTTTACAGGATCTTCGGTAATTTCATTCAGATCAATTTCAGCAAATTCGGTTTTGTTTTTTTTAGCCAAAGCCAATTCCTGCAATAAATTCGAAAGCTGATAAGTTCCTTCAATTACAGCAGAATTTCCGTTTTCATCATTCAATAAAAAATGCTTTGGACCATGATCATCAATCGTTATTTTTTTATCGCCATCAGTATCTTCCTGAGCCAATAATTTTTCGATGGTTTGGGTTATATGTAATTTAAATTTCATCTTTTGCAGTTATTTTTTTGAGAATAAAAAAGGATATTAATAATAAAGACATTGGAATTAATGTAAAGTAAAATGCATTTTCCGGTCCTTCATTTTTAAAAAGCCAACCTGTTATTCTGGAACCTAACGTTCCGCCAAGAGCAGAAAATATGACAATTAATCCGGTCATTGAGCTTTGCAAATTCTTGGGTAAAGCACTTAATACAATGGAATTTAATAGCGGATAAATTGGCGCAATAAACAACCCGATTAAAGGAAATGCAAAACCAATTAAAGGTATATCCGAAAGTGTATTGATACTTTTAACTTCTAATCCAACCGTTTTTGGCAATACAAAAATCACAATAAGCATTGCTGAAAAAATACAGACACTTAAAACCCAAATCCAATTGACTTTTTTGGTTACAATTCCTGCAATCATTCGGCCAATTGCTAATGAAATAGCCAAAATACTCGCCATCATTATGCTAATATTCTCCGGTAAATGAAGCACTTTTGTATTGAATGTTGGCAACCAAGAAAGGATTCCCTGTTCAATCATGACAAACAAAAAGACGCTGATTACAAAAATAACGGTAAGTAATTTTGCCATTAATCTGAACATTTGCAGAAAATCATCTTTAAGATTTGCTCCTGCTGAAACTTCCGGCTCTTTGAATTTTACAAAAAATAAAAACAAAAAGGACAGGAACGATAATGCAGCCAAAAACCAATATACATTTAGCCATGAATTTGGATCGTTTTCGTTATTAAAAGCGGGAAATAAAAAGTAAGCCAACGCAATCCCAACCATAAAAAAACCTTCGATACTACTCATCAAAGCATTGTGTTCTTTTTTGGTTTCAGTCACAGTTCCTATTAACGAATAAACCGAAACTTTGATCAAAGCAAATGAAACTCCAACAGTTGCAAAAAGAATTTTAGCATTGTCGAATGAGTTTCCAAAATACATAGAAATACAAGCCAAAGTCACCAAACCTAATCCTATTAACATCGATTTTCTATAGCCTATTCTGGGTAAAAAAGAGGCTATAAAAAAGGACACAATAGCAATTGGCATGTCTTTGAAAGCTTCCAAAATACTTGCCTGAACTTCATCTACTCCGTAATTTTTTTGCGATTTTAGAATCACAATTCCTACACTATTTAATAAAATAGCAAAGACAAAATAATTGAGGTAAAGAGAGATTTTAATTCCTATGTTTTTCATTTTTCAGGATGTGATTTTGTTGCCGATGTTTTACGTTTACGGTGCGGAGACGCACTGCTGTGCGCCTCTACGATACCGTATGTTATGTAAAACGCATTATAATGCGTCTATATCAATATAAATTTAGAAATTAATCGCTACAGAAAATCTAAACGCGCGTCCTAAAATAGGTCTTGCCATAAACACATCGCTTGCCGCAGATGTTGTTTGTCTCGGATCTCCTTCTGTTAAACCAATTTCGTTGAATAAGTTCGAAGCATCAACCGCAAAACGAAGATTATTATACGTGTAATTTAAACCTGCTCCAACTTCTTTATAAGCAGGTAAAACTTGTTTGTTATCCTGATTCGTGAATTTTTTATCGTAATAAGAAAACTGAACATAAGCTGTAAGATCTTTTGTAATATCAACTTCCGGTCTTAAGTTACAGAAGAATTTAGGAATTCTTCGTGCTGTATTTCCGTTAAAATCAAAAGTCGAACCGTCTGCATTTGTTCCTGTAAAATTGTCGTATTCTGGTTTTTGAACTGTGAAAGTAAAATTCAGTTTTACGATTTCATATCTCGCATTTGTTTCTACTTCAAGACCAATATTGTTTACATCGGCAAATTTATTCTCAGAAGATCCGTCAGATAAAATATCTGTAAAAGCAACGTTTTTCAAGTTCATGTGAAATAAATTGGCATTCACATTAAAGAATGAATTAGAATATTTATAACCTAACTCAAACTGATTTACTTCTGTATTTTCTAATTTGCTTAAATCGGCTGCATTATCATAAAAAGACTCTTCGATTGGTGATCTAAAACCGTGGCTGTAACGAACATATGAAGCCATATTATCATTGAATTTATAATTTCCTGCCGCTGTATAAGACCATTCGCTTACATCATATCTCCAATACGTATAAGGATTTCCTTTTACAGTAGTAACCTTATCATCAGCCGTATTGTTGTCTAAAATTCCTAAATCTTCAGCAAAAAATCTGGCGTTGTCTCTGTAACCTGAATATTTGTCTTTGTTGTATCTTAAACCTGCATTGAAAGTCAAATTATCTGTAGCTTTAATTTCTGCATCAACATAAATATCATTCAAAAGACCTTTGGTTTGTGCGTCTCTTTCTAACCAAGTGATTCTTTCAATTCCGTTCCAAGTGTGATCAACTCCGGTTGTATTGTCTTTTACGTTCAACAATCTCGGATTATCTGAAACGCCTACTAAATAAGAATTCCAGTTCCAATATTGGTTTGATTTCCAGTTTGAATAGTAATAACCAGCAGTTAATTTCACAGGATCTAAATCAAAATTGAAAGAGAAATTATTCGCAAAATTGTTCATCTTTTTGTCGATATGCCAAAGATCCGCTCTCATAATTAAAGCATTTGGATCTAATTTTTGTCCGTTATCTACATAAGAATAAGTCAAATTGCTAGCCGTTGTATTCTGAACGCTTGTTGCATATGCATCTTGTGTCCAAGGTCCTCCATTTGGAAAAATTGCATTGTAATTCAAATCGATATTGGTTTGTTTAAATGCATTTTTGAAAGTTACTTTCTCAGATATTTTCTTTTTAAATTCGGCTCCAATTGAATTTATAACCGGATGAGAACCATCTTCTAAATCTGCACTAAAAGTTCCGCCGCCATATTGAGGCACATTTAAATGACTGAAATTTACTGAAGTCAACGTTCCATAATTTGGATTAAAACCTGGAATTCCTTCGATTTTTCCGTTATTGCTTTTTAAAGGAATTGGCAAGTAGAATGTATTTCTGTCGTCAAGATGTTTGAAATTAACTCTTAAATAATCGTTATCATCAAATTTATATGTGATGTTTCCTTTTATTTGTCCGCCTTTATTTGCTGTAAAACCTGTGTTTCTTACACCATTATCGGCTCTATAAAAACCTCCAACATTAAAAAACAATTTATCTTTAATTAAAGCGCCTGATAAATTAAGATCAGTTCTGAACATTCCGTAATCTGAAGTCGTGAATTTTGCTCTTCCCATAAATTCATTCTGACCTGTTTTCGAAATAAAATTGATGATTCCTCCTGGAGCATTATTCGCAAAAATTGATGCCGAACCTCCACGAACAGCTTCCATTTTGCTTACCGTTTCGTCTAATCTGTAAAAAGTATCGGCATTGGCAAATTGTAATGCACCATCTTCAAAAACCGGTAATCCGTCTTCCTGAATTTGTACATATTCATAAGCTCCCGCTGAAGGAATTCCTCTTGCAAAAAGGTTATTTCCAATTTCTCCTCCAGATGCTTCAACTACAAATCCCGGAATCGTTTGAAGCAAAGCTGCCGTGCTTGATGGCGCTCTGTCTTCGATTGCTTTTGCGCCCATTGTTGTAATGGCAACGCTCGATTCTAATTTAGATCTTGGTGCTGATGATCCTGTAACCACAACTTCTTTTAGACTTTGTGATTCTCCTTCAAGAAGTAAATTAACCTCTTGAGATTCTCCTTCTTTTACTGCAATTTGTTTTTCGAAAGTTTTGTAACCCACATTTGTTGCAATAATTGTATAAGTTCCTGCGTCGATATTAGAGAATGAATATCCTCCGTTTTCATCTGTAATCGTACTTTTTCCTGTTTCTTTAAGAGTCACATTTGCTCCCGGAACTGTTACTCCGCTGTCGTCGAATACTTTTCCTGAAATAGTGCCTTTGTTTTGGGCAAATAGATTATTTGGTAAAAAAAACAGGCAAAACATTAAAAGTAATGTACCTAAATACTGGTGTAGCTTTTTCATTTTTTTGTTCGGTTAGTTAGTAATTATGGTTATCACTGTCAAACTTAATAACTAATTATAAGGAATATAGGAATTAAAAATCGAAAACGTTTTCGAAAAGACCTAAAACGTTTTCGGAACTTAAAATTTTATCAATGAAGTTTATTTTTAGTACTTTTATTTCATGAATGACACAAAATTAATAGATATAGCCTCGGTATTAGGAATTTCGGTTACAACGGTTTCAAAAGCGTTAAAAGGATATACGGATATTAGTAAATCGACGCGCGCCAGAGTTATAGAAATGGCCGAAACGATGAACTATATGCCTAATTCTGTAGCGGTAAACCTTCGAACTAATGAAACCAAAACAATTGGCGTCATTATTCCCGCTACGGTTCATCATTTTTTTTCGAGCGTATTAAATGGTATTCTGGAAGAAGCCGAAAAAAGAGGTTATCTGGTCATTATATTACAATCTAACGAAAAGTACGAACTCGAGAAAAAGCAACTTGCTCTTTTAATTCAAAAACGAGTTGACGGAGTTTTAATGTCACTTTCAAATGAAACCGATGATTTCACTCATATAAATGAAGCGATTCGGAAAAATACTCCTGTTGTTCTTTTTGATAAAATTGCCAAAAGAGTTGATTGTTCTAAAGTTGTTATCAATGATGCAAAAGCGGCTTATGATGCCGTAACGTATCTTATTAATAAAGGATACAAAAGAATCGCACATTTTAGAGGTTCTTATGTTCCGCAGAATTCTATTGATCGCTTTTTAGGTTACAAAAGAGCGCTCGAAGCTCACGGAATTGAATACGATTCGAAATTGGTTTATGTTTGTGATAACAATACTGATTTTGAAGATGGTTATGAAAATGCTCAAAAAATAATGACCGAAAATCCGGATATCGATGCCATTTTTGCGATTACAGATTTGGTCGCCATCGGGATTATAAAATATTTTAATGAAGCTGGAATAAAAACTCCGGAACAGGTTGCGGTTTTTGGCTTTAGTAATTGGTTTATGAGTACGGTTATTTCGCCAAAACTAACAACAATTGACCAACCTGGATTCGAAATGGGACATCAGGCCGTTTCGCTTTTAATCGATGAAATTATGGACATCAAAGAACATCGACCGGTCACACATCAAATTATTGAACTTCCTACAAGAATCATTGAAAGAGAATCGACCGTTAAATGATTTTTTAGTTTTAACTTTGCGTCAATTCTTAAAAAGCATCAATGTTTCCGATTCCTGAAAATACCGATTTTTTATTGGCTGATGCCGAAAAAGAAAACCTATATCTAAACCTGATTGAACAGATTAATAAAGATTTTAATCTGGCAAATGAAGGCATCGATTTTCCGCTAAGTATTTCTCCTGATGAATTAAAAATTCAGCTTCACGAAAAAATCTACAGAATGATTCAGTACAAATTTGCTGAATATCTAAACCTCCTTTATATCATCGATGTTTCTGAAGACGAAATCAAAAAACTAGACGGTTCTGATTTGGTAATTCTTGCCGAACAGGTTGCTTTTTTGATTTTAAAAAGAGAATGGCAGAAGGTTTGGTTTAGGAAGAATTTTAAGTAAAGGTTCTGAGATGCTAAGATTCTAAGGATCTAAGTTTTTTCTATATTTGTTTCCCATCCATCGTAATCTCCATTGTATTCAATTGCCTTTTCCCATAGATAGATTACATAATCATTTACACTATTTTCATCAACTTTATCAATCCTTTTTATTTGTAATTGATATGGAAACTTATCATTAATTTTATTTGAACTCACTAGCTCAAATCCTTTCTTACTAACTTCTGTCAAATAATTATTTCTTTGTTTTTCATCTTTGAAATAAATCCAGTGAAAAACTTCTCTTGAAGCAGTTAGCTTATCACCACCATTACGCAAAGAATTTATCACTCCAAGATTTGCATCTATTTGAGCTTGTTTTTTAACATCAACGTTTTTTGTTTCCTTTTGTTGACAGGAAGAACTTCCAAGAAGAACTCCAAAAAGAATAGCAAAATATTTTTTCATTTAAGAAGTATAATTATTAATATTTTTAATGAATCAAAACCTTAGTCTCGAGACTCATTTTCTAAGGTTTTTCGTTTGGTCGAATAATACTTTTTAATCTGTCTAATTCATACCAAAGTCCAAATCCGTTTGTATCTAGTTTACTTCCTGTAATCTGGAAACGACCGCATTTAAAACAGATCTTTGCAATTCCTACCGTTTTTTCTTTCTTCTTAAAAAGAAAAATATCCCGATATTCTGCGGCACAGGCATATCCCTCAGTCATTAAAGAATCTTTTTCACTGAAAACATCTTGAATATCTTTTTGCTGTTTTATGGTTAAGTCCATTTTTTTGTACTTATGATTCAATAGAATTTTTTCGAAGTTTTCTTGTGGAATAGTGTCAGGAAAATCAAACTCGTAAATATCAATAAACTCTTTTTCTTTTTCAGTATTAGTTTCTTTTCTAATAATTTTCATAAAATCATTATCAGAAAAGTTCAAATAATAATGATCTATTTTACCTGAATCAAAAAAAGGTCTTAGTTCTTTCTTTACAACTTTTGTGTCTGCAACTTCTGCTTTCTTCGAATTATTACAACTCGAAATAACAACAACAATAAGTATAAAAATATATTTTTTCATCAACTGGATTTAAAAACCTTAGAAACTTAGCAACTCAGTCCCGAAGCTTCGGGATAGCAACTTAGATCAGAAATATACACGAACAAAAGGCATAAATCCAGACCCGTAAAGACTTGTTTGTGCATTATACAAAACATCGTAACGCGCTCCAACAGTCACACTTCCGGTTCTGTAACCTGCTCCGAGATATAAGGCAGTATTCCAATAATTATCTGAATAAGATGGTCTGTATGGCGTTGAATCATAACTTGTGTTTATACGCACTTGTTCTAACTCTGCCGACAATTGAATTTCGGGAATTGGGTTTACAAGTGTAACCAAACTTCCTCCGTAAACAAAAGAATCATAATAGTTTTTTGAAGATAAATATCCAAATTGTAAACCTACTCCAACCGCAAAAATTTCGTTGACATTGTAGATTGCACTTGGCATAACGGAGATATCTGTATAACCGGAACCAATTCCTAAACCAAGACCACCACCAAACTGAACTTTTTCCCAAAAATGATTACTGTTGTCTATAACATACTTTTGCTGGGCAATTGCCGAACTTGAAAAAGAGACTATCAAAATCACAAAAAATGTTTTGAAAACGATTGAAATTTGATTTATATTCATAGTTAACGTTTATTTTAACAAATTTTTACGTAAAAGTACGTAAAAAAAAGATCTAAATAAAGGCGATTGTTGTACTTTTGCCATTCTATTTAACAAAAAGTATATTCACTCATATTATGGATAGGTTTTCATTTTTAAATGCAGCGCATACAGAGTTTTTCGCACAATTATATGATCAGTATTTAGTAAATCCAGATAGCGTTGAGCCAAGCTGGAGAAGTTTTTTTCAAGGTTTCGACTTTGGACAAACGACTTATAATGACGAAAATCCAGTTCAACAAATTGTTGAATATGTGACTAGCGACAACACAGATTACAGTAAAGTTTCAGAAAAACTACAAAAAGAATTCAACGTTCTAAAATTAATTGATGGATACCGCACAAGAGGACATTTGTTTACAAAAACAAATCCTGTTCGTGACCGTAGAACTTCGTCTCCTACTTTAGATATCGAAAATTTTGGATTAACAACTGCTGATCTTTCAACAGTTTTTGATGCTGCTCAAACTATCGGAATACCACCTTCTTCTTTAGAAGCTATCGTAAACCGTCTTAAAGCTATTTACTGCCAACATATTGGTATTGAATACATGTATATCAGAAATCCTGGCGTTGTAAAATGGATTCAGGAAAAATTAGCTGTTAATGTTAATCAGCCTAATTTCTCTTCTGAAGAAAAGAAAACTATTTTAGACAAATTAAATCAAGCAGTTTCTTTCGAGAACTTCTTACATACTAAATATGTTGGTCAAAAAAGATTCTCACTAGAAGGTGGAGAATCTATTATTCCGGCTTTAGACGCTTTGATTGAACAAGCTGCTGAAAAAGGTGTTGAACAATTCGTAATGGGAATGGCTCACCGTGGTCGTTTGAACGTTTTGGCAAACATCTTCGGAAAATCAACTCAGGATATCTTTGGCGAATTTGACGGTAAAGATTACGATCAGGAATATTTTGATGGTGACGTAAAATACCACTTAGGTCTTACTGCTGACAAAAAAACAAGATCAGGAAAAAGCATCAATATCAATTTAGCGCCAAACCCTTCGCACTTAGAAACGGTTGGAGCTGTAATTGAAGGAATCACAAGAGCAAAACAAGATAAATATTATGCTGATGATTTCTCTAAAGTATTACCTATCGCCGTTCACGGAGATGCTGCAATCGCAGGGCAAGGAATCTTATACGAAATCATTCAAATGGCACAACTTGACGGTTACAAAACTGGAGGAACAATCCATATTGTAATTAATAACCAAGTTGGTTTTACTACAAACTATTTAGACGCTCGTTCTTCTACTTATTGTACAGACGTTGCCAAAGTAACATTATCGCCAGTATTACACGTAAATGCTGATGATGCTGAAGCTGTTGTACACGCTGTATCTTTTGCATTAGATTACAGAATGCAATTTGGACGTGACGTATTTATCGATCTTTTAGGATACAGAAAATACGGTCATAACGAAGGTGACGAACCTCGTTTTACTCAACCGGTTTTATATAAAATCATCGCTAAACATAAAAATCCTAGAGATATTTATGCTGAGAAATTATTGTCTGACGGCGTAATCGATGCTTCTTATGTAAATGCTTTAGAAAAAGAATACAAATCTACAATGGAAGTGAATTTAGAAGCTTCCCGTAAAAAAGATTTGACAATTATAACTCCATTCATGAAAAACGAATGGGACGGATTTGTTCAGGTAACAGATACGCAAATGCTTGAAAAAGTAAACACTTCTTTTGACAAAAAAGGATTGGATTCTATCATCAATACAATTTCAACTTTACCGGCAGATAAGAAATTTATCAGCAAAATAACTAAAATTGTTACCGATAGAAAAACAGGATATGACAACAACACTGTTGATTGGGGAACTGCAGAAGCTCTAGCTTACGGTTCACTTTTGACAGAAGGATTTGATGTTCGTATTTCTGGTCAGGATGTAGAGCGTGGAACATTCTCTCACCGTCATGCTGTTGTTAAAGTAGAAGATTCTGAAGAAGAAGTAATCTTATTGAATACAATCGAGAACAAAAAAGGAAAATTCGGAGTATTCAACTCTCTTTTATCTGAGTACGGAGTTCTTGGTTTTGATTATGGATATGCATTGGCAAATCCAAATGCATTGACTATTTGGGAAGCACAATTTGGAGATTTCTCTAACGGAGCTCAAATTATGATTGACCAATATATCTCATGTGGTGAAGACAAATGGAACAACCAAAATGGTATCGTTTTATTATTACCTCACGGATATGAAGGTCAAGGTGCAGAACACTCTTCTGCAAGAATGGAGCGTTACTTACAACTTTGTGCAAGACAAAATATGTATGTTGCAGATTGTACAACTCCAGCAAACTTCTTCCACTTATTAAGAAGACAAATGAAAACGAATTTCCGTAAACCTTTGGTAGTTTTCTCTCCAAAAAGTTTATTGCGTGATCCAAGATGTGTTTCTACAGTAGAAGAATTAGCAACAGGAAGTTTCCAGGAAACAATTGACGATAACACGGTAGATAAAAAAGCAGTAAAAACGTTAGTTTTCGTTACTGGTAAATTCTATTATGATATCGTTGCCGAAAGAGAAAACAACGGAAGAAATGACGTTGCAGTTGTTCGTATCGAGCAATTATTCCCTTTACCGGTTGAGCAATTAAAAGCAATCATTGCACAATATCCAAATGCAGATGATTATGTTTGGGCTCAGGAAGAACCTAAAAACATGGGAGCTTACAGCTTTATGTTAATGAACTTTGATCTTGTAAAATGGAGATTAGCTTCGTTAAAAGCTTACGCAGCACCAGCATCAGGAAGTTACACACGTGCAAAACGTCGTCATGCAGATGCAATTAGAATGGTTTTCGATAAAAATTTATTCAGATAAAAAGAATGTTTCAAGTTTAAAGTTTCAGGTTCAAATTAACATGAAACTTTAAACCATAAAAACCTTAAACAAAAACAAAGATGATTTTAGAAATGAAAGTCCCATCACCAGGGGAATCAATAAAAGAAGTTGAAATTGCAACTTGGTTAGTAAAAGACGGAGATTATGTAGAAAAAGATCAAGCTATTGCTGAAGTTGATTCAGATAAAGCAACTCTTGAATTACCGGCTGAAATGAGCGGAATTATTACGCTTAAAGCAGAAGAAGGTGATGCAGTTGCAGTAGGAGCTGTAGTTTGTTTAATTGATACTGACGGTGTAAAACCAGCAGGTGATGCTCCGGCTGCACCAGCGGCTGAAGCTCCAAAAGCAGAAGCACCAAAGGCTGAAGTAAAAGCTGAAGCGCCAAAAGCAGCACCGGTTCAAGCTCCGGCAGCGACAAGTTATGCAGCAGGAACTCCATCTCCGGCAGCAAGAAAAATATTAGACGAAAAAAACATAGCACCAGCAACTGTTTCAGGAACTGGTAAAGGCGGAAGAATCACTAAAGATGATGCTGTAAATGCAGTACCTTCTATGGGAACTCCAACTGGTGGAAGCCGTGGAACTGAGCGTACAAAATTATCAATGTTACGTCGTAAAGTAGCAGAGAGATTAGTCGCCGCTAAAAACGAAACTGCAATGTTAACTACTTTCAATGAAGTTAACATGACACCAATTAACCAAATTCGTAATGAATACAAAGATGCTTTCAAAGCTAAACATGGTGGTTTAGGTTTAGGTTTCATGTCATTCTTTACAAAAGCAGTTACAAGAGCTTTACAATTATATCCAGACGTTAACTCAATGATGGATGGTGACTACAAAATCGCTTACGATTTTGCTGATATCTCAATCGCAGTTTCCGGACCAAAAGGTTTAATGGTTCCTGTTGTTCGTAATGCTGAATTATTGACTTTCCGCGGAATTGAAGCTGAAATTAAAAGATTAGCACTTAGAGCTCGTGACGGTCAAATCACTGTTGACGATATGACTGGAGGAACTTTCACTATTACTAATGGTGGTGTTTTTGGAAGTATGTTGAGTACTCCAATTATCAACCCTCCTCAATCAGGAATTTTAGGAATGCACAATATTATTGAGCGTCCAATTGCTGTAAATGGTAAAGTTGAAATTCACCCAATGATGTATGTCGCTCTTTCTTATGACCACAGAATCATCGACGGACGTGAGTCTGTTGGTTTCTTAGTTGCTGTAAAAGAAGCTTTAGAAAACCCAGTAGAATTATTAATGAATGGCGATGCTAAACGTGCGTTAGAGCTATAATTGTAATAATTTTCCACAATATCAAAAAGCCTGTTCATTCATTTGAACAGGCTTTTTTGTCTTAAGATTAGCTTAAATATTGCTTAAGATGTTAATTTTTTAAACAAACGTAAATTTTACCCTTTAAAAAATATTTTATTTAGAATAAATAAGAATAGCTTGTTTAGTTGATGTCCAACAACTAAATTTGCGCTATTAAAATCAATTCTAAATAACGATGAAATATAAATTTACAATTTCTTTCTTAAGCTTTTGTTTTTTTCTATTGGCAAGTACTTCAGTTTCTGCACAAGAAAAAGCGAGCATTAAAGGACAAATTAGTTTAACAAACAATCAGGCTGCAGACAATGTTTCTGTAGTTCTAAAAGGAACTAAAATAGGAACGAATACAGACAGTAATGGTTTTTATGAAATTAAAAATCTTAAACCAGGAAGTTATGTAATTAAAGTATCTTCTGTTGGACACTCATCTAAAGAAAAAAGCATTTCTCTAAATGCGGGTGACGAAATAATAGAAGATTTCACAATTAGTTCAAATTCTGAGCAATTAGACGAAATTGTAATTAATGGTAATGGTAAAAAAAATCCATTAGCTCGTAAAGAAACACAGCAAGTATCAAGATTACCCCTTAAAAATCTTGAAAACCCACAAGTTTATACTACAATTACAAGCGAATTATTAAAAGAGCAAGTAGTTAGTAATATTGATGATGCACTTAAAAATGCACCAGGATTATCTCCGCTTTGGGCTTCTACTGGACGTGGTGGTGACGGTGCCGGATATTTCTCTCTAAGAGGATTTGCTGTGCAGCCAACAATGACAAATGGATTACCTGCATTGAATAACGGAAGTATAGATCCTGCAAATATTGATAAAATTGAAGTTATTAAAGGGCCTTCTGGAACTTTATTCGGAAGTAGTTTAATTTCTTACGGAGGTTTAATCAACTTAACTACTAAAAAACCTTACGATCATTTTGGCGGAGAGGTGAGCTATACAGCAGGAAGCTATGGATTAAACCGTGTAACTGCAGACATTAATACTCCCGTAGACGATGAACACAAAATTAATTTCAGAGTTAATACTGCATATCATACAGAAAACAGCTTTCAAGATGCTGGATTTAGAAAATCATTTTTCTTTGCTCCATCTTTATCTTACCAAGCCAGCGACAGACTTTCGTTCTTTATTAATACTGAATTCATGAACAATAAACAGACGAATCCTACTATGTTATTTTTAGACAGGGGTGCACCGTTAAGAGTTCATAATATGGATGAATTGGGTTATGATAACAAACGTTCTTATACAAGTAACGAACTTGCGATTGAAACTCCTTCTTACTCTCTTCAAGGACAAATGAATTACAAAATCTCCGATGAATGGACTTCTCAAACCGTTCTTTCCAGAGGATCATCTACATCTGAAGGGTATTATACTTATTTATATGAAAGCACACAATTTTTCCCTACACAAGTAAATCAAGGAATTGTTTTGGGACGTTCAATGAATTATCAAAATACAACAACTTTAACAACAGATATTCAACAAAACTTTATTGGCGATTTTAAACTTGGAAACCTAAGAAATAGAATTGTTGTTGGCTTAGATTACTTTAACAGAGGTCAAGTTGATAATGGTTCCGGATACGTATCTAATGGAAGAGTTTATATCGGAAATTTAGATTTGGCAACTGTAAACCAATATGTATTTGGCATTACAGATCCCGCAAAATATATTACAAATGGTGACAGTGGTAACCTAACAAAAGCTGGTTCTGATAAACTTATAGCAGAAACTAATGCAAACAATAACAAAACGAAACAAGAGGTTATTAGTGCTTATGCATCAGATGTAATCAATATTACTCCTGCATTATCTGCAATGGCAAGTTTACGTGTAGACCGTTTTATGACTGCTGGTGATGTTACTACAAATGCTGATGATTTTAATCAAACTTCTTTTTCACCTAAATTTGGTTTAGTTTATCAACCAATTATTGACAAAGTTTCGATTTTTGCCAACTACATGGATGGTTTTACTAACACAGCCCCAACAAGTGATATTGGTTTAAGCGGCGCATCTATTCCAAGAACTTTCAAGCCAGAACACGCTAACCAATTTGAAATCGGAACGAAATTAAATGTTCTTAAAGACAAAGTTTACGCAACATTTAGCTATTATGACATCAAAGTAACAGATCAGGTTTATACTGTTTATGGTTCTACAGGCGGAGTACCTACTCAAACTTCTTTCCAAGATGGAGAACAAAGAAACAAAGGTTTTGAGGCAGAAATCGTTGCAAATCCAGTTACTGGTTTAAACATTGTTGCTGGTTACAGCTATGTAGATGCTCTCTTAACTGCAGGAGATCCTTCGTTTGTAGGAAACAGGCCTGAGAGTTCAGGACCAAGAAACACAGCAAACTTTTGGGCAAGCTACAAATTTCCTCAAGGAGATTTACAAGGTTTTGGTTTAGGTTTTGGTGGAAATTATGCTGACAAAAACTTAATTATGAATAGAAATGTTGTAGGTCAGTTTGCAATTCCTTCTTATACTGTTTTAAATTCTTCTATTTTCTACGGAACAGAGAAATTTACATTGACATTAAAATTAGACAATATTGCTAATGTTGATACTTACGATGGTTGGTCTACAATTCACCCAAAAAACATGAGAGCTGTATCTGCGAATTTCTCATACAGATTTTAATAAAAAAACATTCCAAACACCTTTCTTTTAGGAGAAAGGTGTTTTTTAAATTCTATTAAACTATGATAACAATAGCAAGTCTTATCGTTTTTTTAGCGTTTTATACTTTGTATTATACCTCAAAAAGAGCAGTTCTATCTTATGATTTAGGTTTTGAAAAATGGATGAAAAAAAATCCGAAGCAAACCAAAATTACCGGATTAGCACTTTTGATTGCTGCTTATGCCATTTGGCTTTTTAATCAATCTTTTGGCTGTGGCACCTTAATGTTTTTTATTCAGCTAATGACAATTGGAAGTCTGATCATCATTTTGAAACCTTTAAAAAAAGTAAACAGCAAAATGCTTTTGGCAATTGTAATTATTGCTGCACTCTTAGAACTTTATTACAACTAACCCACTTTTAACCAATGCCTGCAAATCCAAAATATTTAACCCCTGCATTTTGGCCTCGTTTTGCCAAAATTACAGCCGCTATTTTAGGCGGTTATCTTGTTTCTGTTACCTTTCATTTAGCTTTAGCTTCCTGGTTTAATCGTCCCGAAGTTTTAATGACAATGGCTTTTAGCGGATTTATTCTTTGGGTTGTTCTTATGGTTCTTGCATTTCTGGCAAAAAGCGGATGGAAAATCTGGAGCATTTATATTCTCCTTTCTTTAGTTTTTTCTCTTCTTATCTATCTTGGTCAAACTTATAATCCTACCGCGTAAATATGAATAACCGTCATTACAATATCTATTTTCATACGCATACCGTTAGCGGTATTGTCATCAGCGTTGTGCTATTTGTAATTTTCTTTGCAGGATCTTTTTCTTTTTTTAGAGATGAAATCATCAATTGGGAAAGAAGTGAATCTACTGCTATTACAAGAGAAATTCAGTTAGATTACAACCAAGCGTTAAAAAAACTGGATAAAGAATACGTTTTACACGGAAGAAATATCACCATCTCTAAACCATCTCTTGAAAACAGAGTTGCCGTTTATATGGAAGGAACCAAAGACACTTTGGCTCCAGCCAAACAAAAAGAAGGATCATTCTTTTACTTAGACAATAAAAATTTTAAATCATTCACTTACGAACAATCGTATTCTTTAGGCGAATTTTTATATCGTTTACATTTCTTAGCTCAAATACCTTATCCGGTTGGATATTATCTTTCAGGATTTACTGCTTTATTCTTTTTATTCGCGATTGTAACCGGGCTTTTATTGCATTGGAAAAAAATTGTGTCTAACTTTTATATTTTCCGTCCAAAGGAAAAATTAAAAACATTGTGGACAGATGCTCACACAGCATTAGGAATGATTGGTCTGCCTTTTCAGTTTGTATACGCGGTAACGGGAACTTTTTTTATGATAAAACTTCTAATCGTCGCTCCGGCTGTAATGGCATTATACAAAGGCGATCAGGACAAATTATACAAAGAATTAGAATACAATGATCCTGATTATAAATTTGATAATAAAAAATTAGCAACTCCTTTCGACATCAATCAATTAGTTTCAAAAACAAAAAGCAACTGGAAAGATTTTGAAATTAACAAAGTATTTATTCAGAATTATGGCGATGCAAATATGCACGTTATTGTAGAAGGTGAAATGCTCGCTCACAAAAAATTCACCGGAATTGGGAAAGTAATTTACCGAATTGCGGACGGAAAAGAAATCGCCAGAAAAAATCCTATTACGCAAAACAACTATCTTGATGTTGTAAAAAATGTTTTGTACCGAATTCATTTTGGAGATTATGGTGGATATGCCTTAAAAATAGTGAGTTTCATTTTAGGAATTATTACTTGTTTTGTGATTATTTCCGGTGTAATGATTTGGCTCGTTGCCAGACAAAAAAACAATTTACCAGAAAAGAAAAGACGTTTTAATGCTGCCGTTGTTCGCATTTATCTGGCAATATGTTTGAGCATGTATCCAATTACAGCACTTGCTTTTATTGTGACTAAAATATTTTATCCGTTGACTCAGGAGAATTTATATCTTGTTTATTTTGTTGGATGGTTAGCGCTTACAATCTTTTTTATCCTTAAAAAGAATGACGCGTTTACCAACAGATTCTGTTTGATTTCCGGAAGTATTTTAGGTTTTCTTATTCCTATTACAAACGGAATTGTTTCCGGAAATTGGTTTTGGAATTCATTTTTACAGAATAAAATACAAATTTTCTTTATTGATGTTTTCTGGATTGTTTTGGCTTCAATAACGCTTTATGTCGCTTATCATTTGAAACCTAAAAAAACTAATTAGCAAATAAACACCGTTTTTATTTATTGTAATTTTTTTCTTATAATTTGTATTTTGCAATTGGTCAAATAAACTTTTAGCCTTACTTTTGCCTAATCAATATTTATTCTAAATAAAATGAAGAGGAAATTTACACTAATGCTAATTGGTTTTTGTTTTTTATTATTGGCACAAACATCTGCTTTAGCACAACAAAAAACCACAATAAAAGGAACTGTAACAGCTGTAAATGGTGAAGCTTTAGAAAATGTTTCCGTTCAATTGAGAGGAACTAAAATTGGAGCACTTACTGACAGCCAAGGTTCATACGAAATAAAAAATATCAATTTAGGAAACTATACCATACGTGTTTCTGCTCTTGGTCATACACCAAAAGAAAAGAAAATTATTGTAAATGGTGAAGCCGAAATCGTAGAAAACTTCACCATTAACACAAATACTGAAGAACTTGAAGAGGTTTTTATAAAAGGAAACATCAATAAATACAATAAATCCGAAAGTCCTTTTGTCTCAAAAATGCAGATTAAAAACCTGGAAAATTCTCAGGTTTATAGCGTTGTCACAAAAAGTTTAATGCGAGATCAATTGGTTATTAATCAAGATGACGCTTTAAAAAATGTTCCCGGATTGTACCAACTTTGGGCTGCAACCGGAAAAGTAGGTGATGGAGGTTCTTATTTCGCTTCACGCGGATTTGTAACACAAAGTTTATTACGAGATGGAATTGCCGGAAAAATCACAAACAGTGTTGATGCCGCAAACTTAGAAAGAATCGAAAGTATAAAAGGTCCTTCGGCAACGCTTTTTGGAAGCATCCTAACTTCTTATGGCGGACTAATTAACAGAGTCACCAAAAAACCAACAGAAACTTTTAGAGGAGATATTAGTTATCAATCCGGAAGTTATGGTTTAAACCGATTGTCTGTTGATATTAATACGCCTTTAAATGATGAAAAAACAGCGCTATTAAGAATAAATGCAGCTTACAATGATGCAAATACTTTTCAGGATTACGGAAAAAACAGAAGTTACTTTTTTGCTCCATCATTTTCTTATAAAATCAATGACAAACTAACCATTTCTATCGATGCTGAGTTGTCTTCGGTTAATTCTTCATCGCCTGCATTTACTTATATTCCGTACGGACAAACGCCAAATAGTATTAATTTACATAATGCAAATGAAATTGCAAGAGACTGGAAAAGATCTTTTACAGGCGGCGAATTCATGATGGATACTAAAACCGCTAATATTTTTGCGCAAGCACATTATCAGATTAATGAAAACTGGAAATCACAAACTATTTTTAGTTCCAGCGCCAATCAATCTGATGGACCTCAGGCTTGGTTTTATTTATTAGGAAACAACAAAATGTCGCGAAATGCCTGGAATATGGTTGGAAAAGACAATATTGTTGAGTTTCAGCAAAACTTCAATGGTCAGACGGAACTTTTTGGTATGAAACATCAATTGCTTTTTGGTGGTGATATTTTAAGATCAGAAACCAACAGCAGTCTTGGATATCTTGGCGGAGATCCTAATAATCCTTTCAAAACAGATTATGATATTGTAGATTATTCTGCTGCAAATCCTAATTATTACAATTTCAACCCCAATAATATTGAGCCCTTATTTGTAAACGGCTATCAATACAGAACGATTACTTCCCTGACAACTTATAGCGTTTACGCTGCTGATGTTATCAATATTACAGATCAATTAATTCTTTCAGCTGCTTTGCGTTTTGATCATTATAAAAATAACGGAACTTATGATCCTTCGACAAATATAAATTCAGGCGCTTTTTCTCAAAACTCATTTTCTCCAAAATTGGGACTTGTGTATCAAATTATAAAAGACAAAGTTTCAATCTTCGGAAACTATCAAAATAGTTTTAAAAACATTGGATATTTATTTGCTAACGTAAACGGAAATCCTGAACTGAAACAATTTGATCCTGAAAAAGCCAATCAATTTGAAGCGGGTGTTAAGTTGAATATTTTACAAGACAAACTAAGCGCCAATTTAAGCTATTACAATATTGATGTAAAAAACATTGTTCGCGCAGGACAAGTTGTTAACACAAACGTTCAGGACGGAAATCAAACGAGTAAAGGATTTGAGGCTGAAGTTACTACAAATCCGTTTTCTGGATTGAACCTTATTTTTGGATATGCATTTAACGATAGCAAATTGAACAATGCAAATGCAGATGTAAATGGTTTGAGACCTGAAACTGCAGGTCCTGAAAATCTAATTAATTATTGGATTAGTTATAGTTTACAAACTTCTAAACTAAGAGGATTAGGTTTTGGCATTGGAGGAAATTACGGCAGCGAAACTTTTGTGTACAACAGAAACCCAACCGGTTCAGGAAATCCTGCAGATGTTGAAACCTTTGTTTTACCATCATATGCTGTTGTAAATGCTACGTTATATTACGATCAGCCCAAATACAGGCTTTCTCTAAAAGTAGATAACCTTACAGATGAACTTTATTTTAATGGTTACACTACCGTGAATGTGCAAGCTCCAAGAACTTTTATGGGAAGCATAACTTATAAATTTTAAGTTTAATTTATAAATCAAACGTGTTGAGCAATCTGCCTTTTAATGGTATTTTTGCCAAATAAAAGATTCTTTTCTAAAAACATGAGTTTCAAAAAACAAGTACGTTTTCTACATAAATGGCTCGGATTAATTTCCGGGCTTATTGTTTTTATTATAAGCTTTACCGGTTGTATTTTTTGTTTTCATGACGAAATAAAAGATATTACCCGAAAAGAATGGCGTTTGGTTGAACCTCAAAATAAACCATTTTTACTGCCTTCTGTTTTAAAAGAAAAAGCCAAAGAAATTGCTCCAAAAAATAAAGCTAGCATGGTTTCTTATTATGGAAAAAATAGATCGGTAATTGTTTACACATATTCTGATACTGAGAATCTATACCTTTATTTTAATCCGTACACAGGAAAATATCTAAAAACAGAAAATCCTAAAACCGATTTCTTTATAATTGTCGAATACATTCATCTGTATCTGCTTTTACCGGATTATATTGGTAAACATATTATTGGCGGTGCAACAATCATCTTTATATTATTATTGATTTCAGGAATTATTCAGTGGTGGCCAAAACGACGAAGTGATCTTAAAAGAAGTTTCTCTGTAAAATGGTCTGCAAAATGGCGCCGTGTTAATTATGACTGGCACAATACTTCCGGATTTTATATTTCGATAATAGCCGTAATTATTGCTATTACAGGTTTAACTTTTACTTACGAATGGGTTGGAGACGGAATTTACAAAACTTTCAATGTTGGAGGCGATAAAGCTGCCGAAACAAAAACTCCAGTAATCGACACTACCAAGTTTGATATGAATTCGATTGCCGCAGTAGATCGCGCTTTTATCGAAACTATGAAACTTCAGCCAAAAGCCGAAATGTGTTTTGTTACTTTTCCACAGCAAAAAAGCGACATTATAAGTACAGGAGCTTATCCGCATACTTTAAGATACGATCATCAAAGCAATTATTATTTTCATCCCGGCGATGGAAAATTAATGCAAAGTGATCCTTATTCTAAAAAAACTTTAGGATTGCAGGTTGTCGAAATGAATTATGGAATTCACACAGGTCAAATTCTGGATTTACCCGGAAAAATAATCGCATTTATAATTAGTTTAATTGCTGCCGCTTTGCCAGTAACAGGTTTTGTAATTTGGTATGGAAGAAGAAACAAATCCTGCAAAAAATAAAGGCATAAAAATTTAACCGCAAAGAACGCAAAGCTATAATTGATAAAGCTTTGCGAACTTTGCGTTTATATAAAATCTCATAAATAAAAACTTGCGTTCTTTGCGGTTAAAATAATTAGCCAATAAAAACTACTCTACGTTCCTCCACAATATCTTGATCCCAAAAAAAACCGCTTCAAATGAGCGGTTTTTTTATGTTATTCGAAATCGTATTAATTTCTGTTTGCCAAAGCATTTTTTTGTAAATTTTTAACTGAGCTTACCTGACTATTTTCATAAGCAACTTCGCTAAGATTTTTTTCATTGAAGAAAATCCATTTTCCAGTTTTCATTCCGTCTGTGTACTCTCCTACAGCCAATTTATTTCCCTTTTCATCATACGATACCCAAACGCCGTCTAATTTACCATCCTTAAAGAAGCCTTCTTGTTGTACATTACCATTTTCATAATAGTAAGTAGCTTTTACTTTGTTTCCAACAACTTCTAATTCAGGTTTTACCTCTTGTGCAACTAGAATTCCAGAGAACAATATTGCAACTAAAATTACACACTTTTTCATATCTTTAGGTATTTAATGTTATCAAATCGTTATCAAATATAGTTAATTGTTTACATTAAACAAACTTTTACTTAACAATTTGGTAACATTGAATAAAAACTTAACATTGGAAACTTCCTAAAAACAAAAAAACCAACGCCGAAGCATTGGTTTTATTGGGATTTCCGCGAAAGCGAAAATTTACTATAACGTTATAAATTTGATAAATAAATTACTTCAATAATGAATCTAACTGCGCTTGAAGTTCTGGTTCAGATGGTCTTGCAGCATCAGCCTTTACAACAATTCCGTTTGGATCAACTAAGATAAATCTAGGAATTCCGGTTACGCCATAATTAGTAACAAACTCAGATTCCCAATCTTTATCTGCTAATAATTGAATTCCTCCTAATTTTTTATCATCTACAAATTTCTTCCATTTTTCAGTGTCTTTCAATTTATCAATCGAAACACTCACAAACTCAATGTTTTTTCCGTGATATTTTTCTTCAATTTTTTGAAGGTAAGGAATTTCAGCTCTACAAGGCGCACACCAAGTTGCCCAAAGATCGATATAAACATACTTACCTTTTAAATCAGATAATTTTGTTTTTCCTCCTTTATGATTTTCATAATCAAAATCAGGAGAAGGCTTTCCGTTAAATTTATTTGCTTTAACTGCGCTTTCATAATTTCTAATGGCGAATTCATTAAAACGTTCAAAATTACCTTTCATTGCAGTTACAAAGTCAGGATCAAAAGACCCTTTTTCTAAACTTTCTTTATCCGTCTTGTTCTTAGCTTCTAATATTACAGCAAATTCAGCTGGTTCTTTAGAAAAAGCTTCTTCAAGTTTTTCATTTCTTAAAGCTTGTTGTGCCAAGAAATTACTTTCATCAACACCTTTACCTTTATAAACAATAGTTTCATCAAATTCTTTGGCATTCAACGTTAAATTCACCTCAGAATTTGGTTTTAAATATAACCTTGAAGATTCAGTTCCATCAGAAAACACATAAAATCCTTTTGGCGCAGTAAAAGAAGCCAGAAAAGTTTCCTTTTTGTCAATCGGAATAACTTGTTTAAAATTATCATTTCCTTTAATGACAAGCGTGTCACTATTTCTATTGGCAATTTTAGCCGTAAATTTAATTTGATTTTTGGTTTGACCGATAACATTCAAAGCGCTAAAAATCAACAGACCAGTAACAAAAAGTTTGTTCATATAAATTAAAGTTTGTTTTTAGTGATTCAAATCTAAAGAAATTACTGCTGACAAATTTAAGAATTAACAAAAAATTTTCAATTTGTTAAGTGATTTATTATCACTTTCTAAGCAGTACTTCATTTAAACTCAGAATTTGATGCAATAAAATGATATTTTTCTTTTATAGTTAATTCTAATTTTAAATGGTATAATTTGAATTTTGTGTTTACTTTTGCAGTCTAAAATTTTGATCATGTATAGAAGTCATAATTGTGGCGAATTAAACGCCTCAAATATTAATACGGAAGTTACACTTGCGGGTTGGGTTCAAAAATCACGCGATAAAGGATTTATGAATTGGGTTGATTTACGCGACCGTTACGGAATTACACAACTTATTTTCGACGAAGGTCGTACTGATAAAACTGTATTTGAATTGGCTAAAACTCTTGGTAGAGAATTTGTGATTCAGGTAAAAGGAACTGTTATTGAGCGTGAAGCTAAAAACAAAAATATCCCAACTGGTGAAATCGAAATTTTAGTTTCTGAACTAACGATTCTAAACGCAGCATTGACGCCTCCATTTACAATTGAAGATGAAACTGATGGTGGAGAAGACATCAGAATGAAATACCGTTACTTAGATATTAGAAGAAATCCTGTAAAAAACAGTTTATTATTTCGTCACAAAGTAGCAATGGAAGTTCGTAAATATCTATCTGATTTAGATTTTTGTGAAGTTGAAACTCCTTACCTAATTAAATCGACTCCGGAAGGCGCGAGAGATTTCGTTGTACCAAGCCGTATGAACGAAGGACAATTTTATGCTTTACCACAATCTCCACAAACTTTCAAGCAATTATTGATGGTTGGTGGAATGGATAAATATTTCCAAATCGTGAAATGTTTCCGTGACGAGGATTTGCGTGCAGACCGTCAGCCTGAGTTTACACAAATCGATTGCGAAATGGCATTTGTGGAACAAGAAGACATTTTGAATGTTTTTGAAGGTTTGACAAGACATTTACTAAAAGAAATCAAAGGTATTGAAGTAGATAAATTCCCAAGAATTACCTACGACTATGCTATGAAAACATATGGAAATGACAAACCGGACATTCGTTTTGGGATGGAATTTGGTGAGTTAAACGAATTTGCACAACACAAAGATTTTCCAGTATTCAATGCTGCTGAATTAGTTGTGGGAATTGCAGTTCCGGGCGCAGGAAATTATACTCGTAAAGAAATTGACGCATTAATTGACTGGGTAAAACGTCCTCAAGTTGGAGCATCAGGAATGGTGTATGCAAAATGTAATGACGACGGAACTTTTAAATCATCTGTAGATAAATTCTACGATCAGGACGATTTAGGACAATGGGCAAAAATTACAGGAGCAAAACCTGGCGATATGATTTTTGTACTTTCTGGACCGGCTAACAAAACACGCGCTCAGCTTTCTGCACTTCGTATGGAATTAGCAACTCGTTTAGGATTGCGTAATCCGGAAGAATTTGCTCCGTTATGGGTTGTTGATTTCCCATTATTAGAGCTTGACGAAGAAAGCGGTCGTTACCACGCAATGCATCACCCGTTTACCTCTCCAAAACCAGAAGACATGCAATTATTAGAAACTGAACCAGGAAAGGTTCGTGCTAATGCATACGATATGGTCTTGAACGGAAATGAAATTGGTGGAGGATCTATTCGTATTCACGATAAAGCGACTCAACAATTAATGTTTAAATATTTAGGTTTCACCGAAGAAGAAGCAAAAGCTCAATTTGGTTTCTTAATGGATGCTTTCCAGTTTGGAGCACCTCCACACGGAGGTTTAGCATTTGGTTTAGACAGATTGGTTGCTATTTTAGGAGGACAAGAAACAATTAGAGATTTTATCGCATTCCCAAAAAATAATTCAGGACGCGATGTTATGATTGATGCTCCTGCTACAATTGACGATGCTCAATTAAAAGAATTACATATCAAAGTTGATTTGATCTAAATTCTTAAAAATATAAAAACATAAAAAACCGCAGCTAAATCTTATTAGTTGCGGTTTTTTTTGCTTTTTCTTCTGACTTGAACATCAACAAAGTACTTATAAAAAATGCGAGACCAGCAAATACAAGTATTCTCCCACATAAACATAGATTTACATAACCGAGTTGGCATAATATACAAAATTTTTGTAAACTATAAGCTACTTTTTTAACATTTAATTTAACAATTACTAAATCTTAAATAAAATAGTTCCATATCAAAATTGATGCAATATAAATAGCGAAAACACTGTGAATCAATAATTTTTACAAAAAATTAACACCTTATTGTCTTTTGTATGAATTTATATATTACATTTGCTTCATTATAAATTATTATTACAATTACAATGCGTACAGGTACAGTAAAATTTTTCAATGAATCTAAAGGTTATGGATTCATTACAGACGAAGAAACAGGAAAAGATATCTTCGTTCACGCTTCAGGAATTAACGCGGAAGAATTACGCGAAGGTGACCGTGTAAGCTATGAAGAAGAAGAAGGAAGAAAAGGGAAAGTTGCTGCTAAAGTAGCAGTAATCTAAGAAAAATATAGCAATTTATTTTTTTTGCCTCTGAATGGTTTTGAAAACGTTTCGATTAATTTCGAAACGTTTTTTTTTGCTCAAATCTTAAAAAAATCTTAAAAAAGACTGTTGTTATTTATAATCGATAAAAATTACAAACAAACACCCTTTTCCGACATACTTAAATCCTTTTTTAGCTTGTGATTTACAGAGTTGAAAGTTATCTTTGTGGCTTATTCTTTAAGTAAAAACCCTAAGTTTATGCAATCTGATCAATACAGTTACATTCCTATTTTAATGCAAGCAATTTTAGCGATTGGATTTGTGGTAGGAACAATCATTATTTCGGGAAAATTAGGCCCAAAAAGAAGTTCTGAAGTAAAAGACAAAAACTTTGAGTGTGGTATCGAATCTGTAGGTAACGCACGTATTCCTTTTTCAGTAAAATATTTCCTGGTAGCCATTTTGTTTGTACTGTTTGATGTAGAGGTAATTTTCCTTTATCCATGGGCAGTAAACTTCAAAGAATTAGGAATTGAAGGAATGCTTAAAATGATCGTGTTTATGTCACTTCTTTTAGTTGGCTTTTTCTACATCATTAAGAAAAAAGCATTAGAGTGGGAATAATTATGATTTTAGATTTTAGATTTCTGATTTTAGATTAATTGTCTCAAATTAAAATTTAGAATTTAACCTCAATTGAATTTAATACTGATTTAAAAAAATTGATTTTAACTTTTACGATTTCCCAAATCTAAAATCTAAAATCAGAAATCTAAAATAAAAATGAGCGATTCAAATGTAAATATGGTTGCGCCGCCTGAAGGAGTTGTAGGAGAAGGCTTCTTCGCTACAAAACTAAATGACGTTGTAGGTTTAGCAAGAGCCAATTCATTATGGCCATTGCCTTTTGCAACTTCATGCTGTGGTATCGAATTCATGGCAACAATGGCTTCACATTACGATTTAGCACGATTTGGTTCTGAGCGCGTGAGTTTTTCGCCTCGTCAGGCAGATATGTTATTAGTAATGGGAACTATTTCTAAAAAAATGGCACCTATTTTAAGACAAGTTTACGAACAAATGTCTGAACCTCGCTGGGTAATTGCAGTTGGAGCCTGTGCATCATCAGGTGGAATCTTCGATACTTATTCAGTTTTACAAGGAATTGACAAAGTAATTCCGGTTGACGTTTACGTTCCGGGATGTCCGCCAAGACCAGAGCAAATTGTTGATGGAGTAATGAAACTTCAGGAATTGGTAAAAAGCGAATCTGTTAGACGCAGAAGCTCACCAGAATACCAAGAATTACTAGCTTCATATAATATTTCATAAGATGGCTTTAGAAAACACCCTGATTCAAGATAAACTTACAGAAACATTTGATACAAGTGTTTTTAACTTTCACCAAGAAAGAGATATTTTCTCATTAGAAACTTCTGCTGATAAAATCACAGCTTTAATTCTTTTTTTGAAAAACGATTCTGATTTACGTTTCCACTTTTTAACTGATTTATGCGGTGTTCATTATCCGGACAACGAAACAGAGCGTCAGTTTGCAATCGTATACCATTTACACAACTGGTACGAAAACAAACGTATTAGAATCAAAGTATTCTTAAACGGTGAAAAACCAGCGATAAAAACCATTTCAAATATTTTCCTGAGTTCAAACTGGATGGAAAGAGAAACATACGATTTCTTCGGGATTGACTTTATTGGACATCCACAATTAAAACGTATTTTGAATATGGATGAGATGGTATCGTTCCCAATGCGAAAAGAATTCCCAATGGAAGACAGCGGAAGAACAGATAAAGACGATAGATTCTTTGGAAGAACAACAACAAATTGCTAAAAATAAATAATTCAACATTATAAAATGTCAGAACTATTATTATCACCAGAGCATCGATATGCTAAAATAATTAAGGATAAACTAAACGAAGACGGAAGCGAGCTTTCAGTACTAAATTTAGGTCCTACGCACCCGGCGACTCACGGTATTTTTCAAAATATCCTGTTAATGGACGGTGAAAGAATTCTTGAGGCTGAACCAACTATTGGTTACATACACAGAGCTTTTGAAAAAATCGCCGAAAATCGTCCTTTTTACCAAATTACTCCTCTTACTGACCGTATGAACTATTGTTCCTCTCCTATTAACAATATGGGATGGTGGATGACTCTAGAGAAATTACTAAATATTGAAGTTCCTAAAAGAGCACAGTATTTAAGAGTAATTGTAATGGAGTTGGCTCGTATTACAGATCACTTAATCTGTAACTCGATTCTTGGTGTTGATACTGGTGCTTATACCGGTTTCCTATACGTTTTTCAATTTAGAGAAAAAGTTTACGAAATCTACGAAGAAATTTGTGGTGCTCGTTTAACAACAAATATGGGAAGAATTGGTGGTTTCGAAAGAGATTGGTCACCAGAAGCTTTCCGCAAATTAGATGTCTTTTTACAAGATTTCCCTGTTGCTTGGCAAGAGTTTGTTAACTTATTCGAAAGAAACAGAATTTTCCTTGACAGAACTGTAGACGTAGGTGCAATCTCAGCAGAGCAAGCAATGGCTTACGGATTTACAGGTCCAAACTTACGTGCTGCCGGAGTTGATTACGACGTTCGTGTTGCACAACCATATTCATCATACGAAGATTTCGATTTTGTGGTTCCTGTTGGAAAATCAGGAGATACTTACGATCGTTTCTGTGTTCGTAATGCTGAAGTTTGGGAAAGTTTAAGCATTATTCGTCAGGCATTAGAAAAAATGCCAGCCGGAAACGAATATCATGCAGAAGTTCCTGATTACTACCTTCCTCCAAAAGAAGATGTTTACACTTCAATGGAATCTTTAATTTATCACTTTAAGATCGTAATGGGAGAAGTTCCTGTACCAGTTGCAGAAATCTATCACCCGGTTGAAGGAGGAAATGGAGAAATCGGATTCTATTTAGTTACAGACGGAAGCAGAACTCCATATAGATTACATTTCAGAAGACCTTGTTTCATTTATTACCAAGCATATCCTGAAATGATCAAAGGATCTTTATTATCTGATGCAATTGTTATTCTATCCAGTTTAAATGTTATTGCAGGAGAATTAGACGCCTAAAAAAGATTGTTGATTTTAGATTGCAGATTGAAAAATCTAAAATCTAAAATCTGAAATTTAAAAAAGATTGCAGAATATAGATTGTAGACAACAGATAAATCTGAAATCTAAAATCTAAAATCTAAAATAAAAAATGGAACGTAAACATTACAAACAAGAAATAAACATGACTGAAGCATTGATGACTCGCATCAATGAATTGATCAGTCATTATCCTGAAGACAAAAGAAAATCGGCTTTGTTACCAGTTTTGCACGAAGTGCAGGATGCGCATGACAACTGGTTAAGTACAGAGTTACAGGATAAAGTTGCTGAAATTTTGCACATTAAACCAATTGAGGTTTACGAAGTGGTTACTTTTTATACCATGTATAACCAAAAACCAATTGGAAAATACATGTTCGAATTCTGTCAGACTTCTTGTTGTTGTTTAAGCGGTGCCGAAAATTTAATGGATTATACTTCTGAAAAATTAGGCATTAAAATGGGCGAAACAACTCCAGACGGAATGTTTACCATTGCTGGTGTAGAATGTTTAGGTGCTTGCGGATACGCTCCGATGATGCAGTTAGGAGATTTCTACAAAGAAAAACTCACAGAAGAAAAAATCGATCAGTTAATTGCTGATTGTAGAGATGATAAAATAATATTACACGATAAATAAGATGTCACAGAAAATATTATTAGATAAAATAAATGTTCCGGGTATCAAAACCTACGAAGTATATCGCCAAAATGGTGGTTATGCTTCTGTAGAAAAAGCTTTGAAAACACTTACACCAGATGAAGTTGTTGAAGAAGTAAAAAAATCAGGACTTCGTGGTCGTGGTGGTGCAGGTTTCCCTGCGGGAATGAAATGGAGTTTTATTGACAAAAAATCAGGAAAACCAAGACACTTAGTTTGTAATGCTGATGAGTCTGAACCAGGAACTTTCAAAGATCGTTATTTGATGGAATTTATTCCTCACTTGTTGATCGAAGGAATGATTACTTCAAGTTTTGCTTTAGGCGCTAACTTATCATATATCTACATTCGTGGAGAATATATGTGGGTTTTCAAAATATTAGAAAGAGCTATCGCCGAAGCTAAAGCTGCCGGTTGGTTAGGAAAAAATATATTAGGAACAGGTTACGATTTAGAATTACACGTTCACTGTGGAGCCGGAGCTTATATTTGTGGAGAAGAAACTGCACTTATTGAATCTTTGGAAGGTAAAAGAGGAAATCCTCGTATCAAACCACCATTTCCTGCAGTTTCAGGACTTTGGGCAAATCCAACTGTGGTAAACAACGTAGAAACTATCGCAACTGTGCCTTGGATCATCAACAATTCTGGTGATGATTATGCAAAAATCGGAATTGGACGTTCAACAGGAACTAAATTAATTTCTGCTTCAGGACATATTAAAAACCCGGGAGTTTATGAAATTGAGTTAGGTTTAAGTGTTGATGAATTTATGAATTCTGATGAATACTTAGGTGGAATGTCTTCTAGCAGACCTCTAAAAGCATTTGTACCAGGAGGATCTTCTGTGCCAATTTTACCAGCTGAATTAATTTTCAAAACAGTAAATGGAGAAGACAGATTAATGACTTACGAATCTTTAAGTGATGGTGGCTTTGCTACCGGATCGATGTTAGGTTCTGGAGGATTTATCGTTTATAATGACACTGCTTGTGTGGTTAGAAACACTTGGAATTTTGCTCGTTTTTACCACCATGAATCTTGCGGACAATGTACACCTTGCCGTGAAGGAACAGGATGGTTGGAAAAAATATTATGGAGAATCGAAAACGGTCAAGGCCGTGAAGAGGATATCGAATTATTGTGGAGCATTCAAAGCAAAATCGAGGGCAATACAATTTGCCCACTAGGTGATGCAGCTTCTTGGCCAGTTGCAGCAGCGATTCGCCACTTTAGAGATGAGTTTGAATATCACGTTCGTTTCCCTGAAAAAATAAAACACAGAGATCACTTTGTTGCTGAACCTTTCTCGCAAGTGAAACATTTAGTAGGTGGTAAAGTAATCGTATAAAGAAATATAAAGCAGAAAGTTATAAAGTTAATAATATCAAAAAGGACAGCAATTCTTTTCAATATTCAAACTTTCAACATTCAAATCAATAAGAGATGAAAGTAACCATAGACGGTCAAAGTATAGACGTAGAGCCAGGAACAACGATCCTGCAGGCTGCACGTATGATTGGTGGAGATTTAGTGCCGCCAGCCATGTGCTATTACTCAAAATTAAAAGGCAGCGGCGGAAAATGTCGTTGTTGTTTAGTTGAAGTTTCTAAAGGAAGTGAAGCTGACCCAAGACCAATGCCTAAACTTATGGCATCTTGTGTAACAGGATGTATGGACGGAATGGAAGTAAACAGTAAATCTTCTGATCGTGTAACTGAAGCACGTAAATCTGTAACAGAATTTTTATTAATCAATCACCCGTTAGATTGCCCAATTTGTGATCAGGCTGGTGAATGTGATCTTCAAAACTTAAGTTTTGAGCACGGAAATCCGAAATCACGTTTTATTGAAGAAAAAAGAACATTTGAACCAGAAGATATTGGTCCAAATATTCAACTACATATGAACCGTTGTATCTTATGTCAAAGATGTGTGCAAGTTGCAGATCAATTGACAGACAACAGAGTTCACGGAGTATTAGATCGTGGTGATCACGCTAATATTTCAACCGGAATCTCAAAAGCTATCGACAATGAATTTTCAGGAAACATGATTGATGTTTGTCCTGTTGGAGCATTAACTGATAAAACTTTCCGTTTCAAATCAAGAGTTTGGTTCAACAAACCTTACAACGCACACAGAGAGTGTACAACTCCTGGGTGTTGTGGAAAAACTACTGTTTGGATGTTTGGTGGAGAAATTCAACGTGTGACAGGTCGTAAAGATGAGTACCATGAAGTAGAAGAATTCATTTGCAACAGCTGTCGTTTTGAACATAAAAATGTAAATGACTGGGTTATTGAAGGGCCAAGAGAATTTGAAAAAGATTCTGTTATCAACCAAAATAACTACACTCAAAAATTAGAGAAAGTAGAAATCGATACTGAAAAAACTATCCTTATGGGTAGAGATATTGACCGTAAAAAAATTAGTATGGCCGAAATTCCATTAAACACTAACAACAAAAATTCTTAACGATGGTAGATGGTACGTTTATTATAGAAAAGAGTGTTGTAATTGTTGTAGTTTTTGCTATCACAATGATTATGGCCATGTACTCTACTTGGGCTGAACGTAAAGTTGCAGCTTATCTTCAGGATCGTGTTGGACCAAACCGTGCAGGATGGGGAGGATTATTGCAACCTCTTGCTGATGGTATGAAATTATTCTCTAAAGAAGAATTTTTCCCAAATACACCTAATAAATTTTTATTTGTCGTAGGACCGGCAATTGCCATGAGTACGGCTTTAATGACAAGTGCTGTAATTCCGTGGGGAGATAAATTAAATATTTTTGGCCGTGATGTTTATTTACAGGCAACTGATATTAATATTGGTATATTATACATCTTCGGAGTACTTTCAGTAGGTGTTTATGGTATTATGATTGGTGGATGGGCATCTAATAATAAATTTTCATTGATGGGAGCTATTCGTGCTGCTTCTCAAATGGTTTCTTATGAAGTTGCTATGGGATTATCAATGATTGCTTTATTGATGATGACCGGAACTTTAAGTCTGAAAGAAATATCTTTACAACAGTCAGAATGGCATTGGAATGTTTTATACCAACCTTTATCATTCTTAATTTTCTTAATTTGTTCGTTTGCTGAAACAAACAGAACTCCTTTTGACTTGGCAGAATGTGAAAACGAATTAATTGGAGGTTACCATACAGAATATTCATCCATGAAAATGGGATTCTATTTATTTGCTGAATATGCAAGTATGTTTATATCGGCTACTATTATTTCTGTTTTATTCTTTGGTGGATATAATTATCCTGGAATGAGCTGGATGGTAGAAAATGTTGGCGTAAATACTGCCAATCTTTTAGGAATCGCTGTATTGTTTGTTAAAATATGTTTCTTCATATTTTTCTACATGTGGGTACGTTGGACAATTCCAAGATTTAGATATGACCAATTAATGAATTTAGGATGGAGAATTTTAATTCCGCTTTCGATCATTAATATCATGATTACAGGCGCTGTTATTTTAAGACACGATATCGCAGCAGCTTTAGGATTCTAAGAACCGTAAAGCCTTAGCCCTGATAGAAGCGGCATCCTTTAATTTTTTTCTTTAAAAAATTAAAGATACAGCGGATAGCAGGATTAGCTTCAAATAAAAAATAAAATAGATTTTAAATTTGATCTAACAGTCAAATGAGAATCATAACCATACATTAAAAATGTCAATAGAAACTATATCATTATCGGGTAGAAAAAAGATGGTCTCTAACAAAGAGATGACTTTTTGGGAACGATTGTATCTTGTGGCGATTGTGAAAGGATTAGGTATCACACTTAAACACTTATTCAGAAAAAAAGTAACAATTCACTATCCTGAGCAAGTGCGTGAAATGAGCCCGGTTTATCGTGGTCAACACCAGTTGAAACGTGACGAACAAGGTCGTGAAAATTGTACTGCTTGTGGATTATGTGCTTTATCATGTCCTGCTGAAGCAATCACAATGAAAGCTGCAGAACGTAAAGCAGATGAAAAACATTTGTACAGAGAAGAAAAATACGCTTCGATATATGAAATCAATATGTTGCGTTGCATTTTCTGTGGTTTATGTGAAGAAGCTTGCCCGAAAGATGCCATTTATTTGACAACTTCAAAAGTTTTGGTTCCTTCAAGCTATGAAAGAGAAGATTTCATTTTTGGAAAAGACAGATTAGTGATGCCTCTTGATGTGGCGATCAAAAATGCTCAACTTAATAATGCTAACTAAATGATACATATTCCTGATTTTGCTCACGCAACAACTGTACAAGTTGTATTTTGTTTCTTAGCGTTTATTACGGTAATTACTGCTTTCCTGACTATTTTTAGCAGAAACCCAATTCATAGTGCTATTTATTTAGTAATTTGTTTTTTCTCGATCGCTGGTCATTATTTATTATTAAACGCTCAGTTTTTGGCTGTAGTACATATAATAGTCTACTCTGGAGCGATTATGATTCTTTTCCTGTTTACGATTATGTTGATGAATTTGAACGAACAACGAGAAGTACATCGACCTAGAATTACACGTTTAGGCGCTATTGTTTCTTTCTGTTTGATTTGTGTTGTATTGATTGCCATTTTCATTAATTCTAAACCAATTGTTGGAGAATATGATTCAACTGGTGAAGATTTTCAATCGATTCAGGTACTTGGTAAAATATTATTGAACGAATATATGGTTCCGTTTGAATTTGCTTCGATCTTGCTTTTAGTAGCCATGATTGGAACTGTATTATTGTCTAAAAAAGAAAAATTAAATAAATAATGGGTAATATATTAAATCAAATAGGTATTGAAAACTACATCTTTTTAAGTGTTGTACTTTTCTGTATTGGTATTTTTGGTGTATTGTACAGACGAAATGCTATTATCGTATTCATGTCTATCGAAATCATGTTGAATGCTGTTAACCTTTTATTTGTTGCTTTTTCAACTTATCATCAAGATGCACAAGGACAAGTCTTTGTATTCTTTTCGATGGCGGTTGCTGCAGCAGAAGTTGCAGTTGGATTGGCTATTTTAGTTTCGATCTTTAGAAATTTAGGTTCGATTAGTATCGATAATTTAAAAAATTTAAAAGGATAAATAAAAATGGATACCAATTTAGCTTTACTTTTAGTTTTATCTCCTTTTTTAGGATTTTTAATCAATGTTTTCTTTGGCAAGAGCTTAGGCAAAACAGTTTCAGGAATTATTGGAACTGCCTCTGTAGTAGTTTCTTTTGCTGTTACACTTTTCTTTTTCAATCAAATTAGCCAAACAAAACAAGCCATTGAGGTTACTTTATTTGATTGGATTCAAATTAGTAATCTACATATCAATCTTGGATTTTTATTAGATCAATTATCTTTACTTTGGTTGCTTTTTGTAACTGGTATTGGTTCATTGATACACTTATACTCTATTAGTTATATGCACGATGACGAAAATATGCACAAGTTTTTTGCGTATTTGAATCTGTTCGTATTCTTCATGATTACACTTGTAATTGGAAGTAACTTATTAGTTTTATTTATTGGTTGGGAAGGTGTTGGACTTTGTTCTTACCTATTAATTGGATTCTGGCATAAAAACCAGGATTACAATGATGCTGCGAAAAAAGCTTTCATCATGAACAGAATTGGGGATTTAGGTCTTTTAATCGGAATGTTCATTCTTGGTTCAATGTTCTCAACATTAGATTATGCAACTTTAAAAACTGCAATTGCCGGAGCAACTAACTTAAATATTCCGTTGCTTTCATTAGCTGCTTTATGTTTATTTATTGGGGCTTGTGGTAAATCTGCACAAATTCCATTATACACTTGGTTACCTGATGCGATGGCTGGACCAACTCCGGTTTCTGCATTGATTCACGCTGCAACAATGGTTACGGCTGGTATCTTTATGGTAACAAGATTAAATTTTATATTTGATTTAGCACCAGACGTTCAAACTGTTATTGCTGTTATTGGAGGAATCACTTCATTAGTTGCTGCAACAATTGGATTAGTTCAGACAGATATCAAAAAAGTTTTGGCCTACTCTACCGTTTCTCAATTAGGATTAATGTTTTTAGCATTAGGATTTGGTGCTTATGAAGTAGCTGTTTTCCACGTAATAACGCACGCTTTCTTTAAGGCTTGTTTATTCTTAGGTTCAGGTTCTGTAATTCACGGTTTGCATGGAGAACAAGATATGCGTAAAATGGGTGGTTTGCGTAAAGCAATGCCAATCACTTTCTGGACAATGTTAATTTCATCATTAGCAATTTCAGGTGTTCCGTTTTTCTCTGGTTTCTTCTCTAAAGATGAAATATTATTAACGGCTTTCCATCATAATATTCCACTTTATGTAGTTGGATCTATTGCTTCAATCATGACAGCATTTTATATGTTCAGATTGATGTTCCTTACTTTCTTTAAAGACTTTAGAGGAACTGAAGAACAAAAACATCACTTACATGAAAGTGACGGATTAATTACTTTCCCTTTAATTATTTTAGCTATTCTTGCCACTTTTGGCGGAATCATTAGCTTACCTGGAAATAGCTGGTTAAATGAATATTTAGCTCCGCTATTCACAAAAGTAGCTGGCGAAGAACATCATTTAGGCGCAACAGAATATACTTTAATGGGAGTTGCTGTTTTAGGTGGATTATTAGGTATTTTAATTGCTTACATTAAATACTTTAAACAAGATAATGTTCCGGAAGCAGATGAAAATATTACTGGTTTAACCAAAGTATTATATAATAAATATTATGTAGACGAAGCTTACGATGCAATATTTGTTCGCTCTATTAACGGATTATCAAGATTTTTCAGAGACTATATTGAGACAGGTTTATCTGCTCTTGTTTTTGGATTAGGAAAAGTAACTAACGAACTAGCTTTTCAAGGTAAAAAACTACAAAACGGAAGTATCGGATTATATCTTTTTGCATTTGTTTTGGGGCTTTGTGCCATTGTTTCCTATATATTTTTAGCTAAATAATTTTACAACTATGAACGTTTCTCTTATATTAATTATTCTTCTAATTGGTGCATTTGCCACTTATTTTGCTGGTGACAAACTAGCATCAAAAGTAGCTTTGTTCTTTAGTTTGGCGGCTTTAGGTTGTTCAATTGTTTTATTAAATCATTTTTGTGCAGGTGAAAACATCAGTTTGATCAACGCCTGGATTAATCAACCTAAAATTTCATTTGCTCTAAATGCGGATGGTTTAGGAATCGCAATGCTATTGTTAACGGTAGCTTTGACACCAATTATTATATTCTCTTCTTTTGGAAATGAGTATAAAAATTCAAAAGCTTTTTATGCATTAATTTTATTTATGGCTTTTGCTATGACAGGAACTTTCCTTGCAGCAGATGGTCTATTATATTATATTTTCTGGGAGTTAGCGCTTATTCCTATTTACTTCATTGCTCTTATTTGGGGTAATGGTGATGCCGAAGAACGTAGAAAAGCAGTAGTTAAGTTCTTTATCTATACACTTGCAGGTTCATTGTTCATGTTGGTTGCTTTCATCTATTTATACCAAAAAGCTGGAAGTTTCTTAATCGAAGATTTATACAAATTAAACTTATCTGCGTCTGAGCAACTTTGGATTTTCTTAGCTTTCTTCTTAGCTTATGCTATTAAAATTCCAATTATTCCTTTCCATACATGGCAAGCAAATGTGTACCAAAAAGCACCGACAGTTGGAACTATGCTTTTATCTGGTATCATGCTAAAAATGGGATTATATAGTGTTATTCGTTGGCAGTTGCCAATTGCACCATTGGCCGCAAAAGAATACATGAATATCTTTATTGCTTTAGGAATTGCCGGAGTTATTTACGGATCAATCGTAGCTTTAAGACAAAAAGATTTAAAGAAATTATTGGCTTATTCATCTCTTGCACACGTTGGATTAATTGCTGCAGGAACTTACACATTAACTCTTGACGGTTTACGTGGAGCTGTTTTACAAATGATCGCTCACGGTTTTGTAGTAGTCGGATTGTTTTATGCTGCCGAAATTATTTTCAGAAGATATGAAACAAGAGATATTTCACAATTAGGAGGTATTCGTACACAATCTCCAAAATTTACTTCTATGTTTTTAATTTTGGTATTGGCTTCTGTAGCTTTGCCAAGTACTTTTAATTTCGTTGGAGAGTTTACAGTTTTGTATAGTCTTTCTCAAATTAATATTTGGTTTGCTGTTTTAGGTGGAACAACTATTATTTTAGGAGCTTATTATATGCTTAAAATGTTTCAAAATGTAATGTTAGGAGAAACTAATTCTAAGACTTTTGCAGACGTTTCTATTAATGAAGGAATTTCATTAGTTGTAATTATTGCGGTTTTAATTTTCTTCGGATTTTATCCAAAGCCAATTACAGATTTGATTACACCAAGTTTAGAAACAATTCTAAGCGTTATCAACAAAAATTAATATTTTAAATAAAAATAAATTAGGGCGTCATTAGTTTTAGATTTCCTAAATCAAAAAAGCAAAAATGAATACATTAATAGCTATAACAGGATTGGGTATTTTCTGCCTATTGTTTGAAATTCTTAATTTAAGAAAGGCCATCGTTCCTATTACCATCATTGGTTTATTGGGAGTTTTGGCACTTAACTATTACGAATTTGGATTAGAGCAGAGTTATTACAATAACATGATTACGGTGAGCAAATTCTCAACTACGTTTTCATCATTGTTTATTATTCTAACCATTTTCTTAGTAGCATTAAGTCATAATTTTTATGAAAATCATCCTACCAAAATTTCAGATTTTGTTGCTATAAAAGTATTCTTATTAGCTGGAGGAGTTGCAATGGTTTCTTTTGGAAACTTAGCGATGTTTTTCTTAGGAATCGAAATTTTATCAATTGCACTTTATGTTTTGGCTGCGAGCGATCGTTTGAATTTGAAAAGCAACGAAGCTGGTATGAAATACTTCCTGATGGGATCTTTTGCATCTGGAATTATCTTATTCGGAATCTGTTTGATCTACGGAGCAATGGGAAGTTTTGACGTTGCAGAAATTCACGAAAGTTCTTTATCTGCCGAATTGCCAATCTGGTTTCCAATTGGAATGATCTTAATGATTATCGGAATGTTGTTTAAAGTTGCTGCAGTTCCTTTCCACTTTTGGGCTCCGGATGTTTACGAAGGATCTCCTGCTTTAACAACTGCTTTAATGAGTACTTTGGCAAAAGTTGTAGCAATTGCAACACTTTACAAATTAGTTTCAGCACTAAACTTAGTTCCATCTTTAGACAATCAGGATCTTTTGGGAACTTTTGAAACGATTGTAGTAATTATTTCAATTGCTTCTATGACCGTTGGAAATATAATGGCATTACGTCAGGTAAATGTAAAACGTATGTTGGCATTCTCAGGAATCTCACATGCAGGTTTTATGTTGATGACTTTATTAACTGTAGCAACATCTGCAGGAGTATTGTTATATTACACTGCTGCTTATGCATTAGCTGGAATCGCTGCTTTTAGTGTGGTTTTATATGTATGCAAAAATCAGGATAACGAAGATATTACTAATTTTCATGGCTTAGGAAAAACAAATCCATTATTGGCTGCTATCCTTACGGGTTCATTATTATCAATGGCCGGTATTCCAATTTTCTCTGGATTCTTTGCTAAGTTATTCTTATTCAATCAAACAATTCAAGCGGGATATATAGCTTTAGTAATTGTTGCTGTTATCAATTCTATTATTAGTGTTGGATATTATTTCAAACTAATTTTAGCAATGTATTCTAAAGAACCAAATCAGGAGCGTACCGGAAAACCTTTCCTTATTTATGCAGTTGCAATAATTTCAATTGTATTAAATATTGCTTTAGGTTTATTTCCATCTTTAGTTTTAGATTTATTGAAATAAAAAAATACGATTAAAATAAATACAAGTCCATCAAGAGTTTCTTTTGATGGACTTTTTATTTTAGAATAGATTTTTATATAAGAAAAAATCATGTTAAAAATTTCGCCGAAACTATAGGACTTCGAAAAAACTCCATATATTTGAATACAATTAAATGTATTAAAACTATGAACTTCAATTCAAAAAATCCATTTTTAAGCGACAAGCGTTTTTCATCAAATGCTGTTTCAAAAGCTGAAGAAGTACACCATGCACAAATTATTGATTACAATCAGGAAATGACATTGTCAGGTACTATCAATAAAACAGCTATTCTATTTTTAATATTATGTGCCTCTTCTATGATCACATGGTGGATGGCTTTTAACGGAATGAATCCAATTTTACCAGCTATTGGTGGTGCAATTGTTGGGTTAATTCTAGTTGTAGTATCTACTTTTAAACCTCAGGCTTCACCATATTTAGCTCCTGGTTATGCTTTGTTTGAAGGTCTGTTTATTGGAGGAATTTCTGCAATATTTGAATTAAGATATCCTGGAATTGTAATTAATGCTGTTAGTGCAACATTAGTAACCTTTTTAGTTTGTTTAGGTTTATATAAATTTAAAATTGTAAAAGTTACAGAACAGTTCAAATCGGTTGTCATCGCTGCTACTTTAGCAATTGCTACTTACTATTTGATTTCATGGATTGCTTCTTTGATCTTTAATAATTTTACTCCTGTTCACTACGGAAACGGAATGATGAGTATTGGTATCAGCGTTTTCGTGATTATCATTGCTGCTTTGAACTTATTTTTAGATTTCGATCAAATAGAAAAAGGAGTTCAGGAAAGAATGCCAAAATTTATGGAATGGTACGGTGCAATGGGATTAATGATTACTTTGGTTTGGTTATATATCGAATTCTTAAGATTACTATCAAAATTAGCAAGCAATAAATAATTGCCACAAACAATAAAAAATGAAGCCTTTTTGAAATTCAAAAAGGCTTTTTTTATACCCAAAAACTACATTAAATTATCTTTTATAAACTCCCCTTTCAAAAGATTTATCGCTTAAAAAATGAACTTAAATCATAGTCATTTTTAATCCAAATTTAAATTTCTTATCAATTTGGACATGGAAAATTAGTTTAAATTGTACTTTAAAATACTTTTAAAACTAAAAAAGACAGTTTCAATCTTTATAATTAACACTACTTTTCTTTAAAATTTTAAACTGCCATTTTGAATTAAAAAAAAATGTAAAAATTGATATTTTTAATAAAAACCCCTCACCTTCAAAATTTAAATTATCAATAAAATTCTTATCTAACAAAGATTTTAGTCTTTATGTAATAAATTGCATTTAGTGCAATTTATTACATATTTTACATTTATACATTTAAAAAATTACATAATTAATTATTTTAACTAAAAATAAATATGTAATTCCAAAATAAGATATAATTTTGTGTAATCGATTACAATTCAACGTTGAGTTTTTGATATTTAAAATTATCCATTTTTACAACTAACATCAAACCAAAAAATTATGAAAAAAAACCTACTTATTGCTATTGCATTTTTACTCTCGCTCCAAACGTGGGCACAACAAGTTCAAATAAATGAAGCTTCAGGCTGGCTTGAATCTGCATTTGTAAAATGGCAACCCGTAAGCAATGCTCAAACTTATAATGTTTATTATTCTGGAAATGGAATTGTGGACCGCAAAATAGACGATCAGCTTATTCGCAGTTACGGAACTTATTTTAGAGCCGATATTCCAGGACTTAAATCCGGAACCTATACAATCAAAGTAAAACCGGTAATTTCTGGTTCAGAAGGAACAGGATCTGTAACAAGTAATTTAACTGTTTTGGCACAAGACCGAAATGGCTTTGCTTTCGACGGCGGACGTGTTCCCGGAGGATACAAAGCGGATGGAACACCAAAAGATGGAGCTGTAATTCTTTATATTACACAAAATACAAAAAATACAATTTCGATGAATATTACCGGAGCCAGTGCAAACCCATGTGTTGGTTTACAAAATATTCTTTATGCCATCAAAAAAGGAAAAGACACACGCCCATTTATCATTCGTTTGATTGGAAATATAACTGATATGACCGTGATGGAAGGTGGAGATGTTGTTATAGAAAACGCCAACAATGCTTCTAGCTACTTGACTATCGAAGGTATAGGAACTGATGCAGTTGCAAATGGCTGGGGTGTTCGCTTAAAAGCAGCATCAAACATCGAAGTTAGTAATCTGGGATTTATGAATTGCAATAGTACTGCAGGAGACAATGTTGGAATGCAACAAGATAATGACCACATTTGGGTTCACAATTGCGATTTATTCTACGGAAATGCAGGTAGTGATGCAGACCAAATAAAAGGCGATGGAGCGCTAGATAACAAATCATCTACTTACATAACCTTGTCTTACAATCATTTTTGGGATAACGGAAAAGCGAGTTTATTAGGCTTAAGCGAAGGAACTACAACGGGATTATATATCACCTATCACCACAATTGGTTTGATCACTCCGATTCTCGTCATCCACGCGTTCGCTACTATTCAGCTCATATTTACAACAATTATTATGATGGTGTAGCAAAATATGGTGCAGGGTCGACTTTAGGATCTTCTCTTTTTGTAGAAGGAAATTATTACCGAAACAGTAAACATCCAATGCTTACTTCTCTGCAAGGTTCTGATATTTGGGATGAAGCAAATCAAGTAAATAATGCCGGTACAATGGGAACTTTCTCCGGAGAAGCCGGAGGTTCTATTAAAGCTTTCAATAATACTTTTGATGCAGATATCGCTACTAATAATATGCGTTTTGTGGCTTACGGTGATGCAAATCCGTTATACAATATCTCAGGAAAAATAAGTTCTACCACAGATTTTGACGCTTATGTTGCTTCTTCAAGAGGCGAAACAGTAAGCAGTAGTATTAAATCAAAATCTGGCGCAAATACGTATAATAACTTTGATACTGACGCTGCTTTATACGTAAAAAACCTCACGATCGATCAACCTGTTGCTGCAAAAACTAAAGTAACTCAATATGCCGGTCGTGTTTCCGGAGGAGATTTAAAATGGGTATTTAACAATAGTGTTGATGATAATTCCTCTCTTGTAATTTCAGCATTAAAATCAACACTTACTAATTATACAGGTTCATTAGTAGCTGTACAAGGTGAAGGAAATCCGCCAACAAGTGCTCAAACTTTAACTTCGACAGCGAATAATAATCAAACAGTAACAAACGGAACAGCAATTGGCACCATAGTTTTCACTTGGGGTGGCGATGCTACAGATGCAACAGTAACAGGATTGCCAGCTTCTGGAATTAGCTTTGTGAAAAATACTACAGCTAAAACAATCACAATTACTGGAACTCCAACTGCTACTGTATCATATTCTATAGCAACAACCGGAACTGGAACTCCGGCCACGGGATCAGGAACTATCACAGTAACAGCTGCAGGAAGCCAAACTCTTACATCTACAGCAAACAACAATCAAACTGTAACAAGCGGAACAGCAATTGGTACAATCGTTTTTACTTGGGGTGGAAATGCTACAGATGCTACTGTAACAGGATTGCCAGCTTTAGGAATTAGTTTTGTAAAAAATACAACAGCTAAAACAATTACAATTACGGGAACTCCTACAGCAAACGTTTCATATTCAATTGCTACAACTGGAACGGGAACTCCGGCGACAGGATCAGGAACTATTACGGTAACAACAAGTAATCCGAGCACAAATGAGATTCATAATTTTACAACCTCTGGAAAAACAAGTAGCTTTTATACAATCACAGGAAGCATGAACTCTACTGCCGGATCTGTAACTTATGCAGGATTAACCCTTACTGCGCGTTTAAAAATTGAATCAAGTACTTCAATTACTTACACCACAACAAGCAGCTCTACATTGACTTTGGTTTTTGATTCTAACTTTACAGGAACAATTAAGGTAAATAACGTGTCTTATACTGCATCTGCCGGAATAGTTACTGCCACAATAGCAGCAGGAACAAATACAATAACTAAAGGATCAGTCGCTAACCTTTTCTACATTAGTACTGAATATAGCGGAAGTACATTACGCATGGCAAAAACGACTGAAAAAGAAGAAACTGTAGAAAGTTCTAAAGTACTTTTATACCCAAATCCTACAAGAGATACCTTATATTTATCAGATTCAAACCAACAAGTGGAGAAAGTTGTACTCTATAATATATCAGGAACAGTAGTGAAAACTGTACAAAAAGGAATTCAAAGTATTGATACAAACGGATTAATTCCTGGAACTTATTTGGCAAAAATTTACACTGCCAATGGCGCAATAAATCAAACCATTCTTAAAAAATAACAAATTGTTATAATGTTGTAAAAGCAAAAGGCTTCCAAATTTGGAAGCCTTTTCTATATAGTTGATTTCTTAAAAAAAGAAATTACAAATCAAATTTGATTCCTTGTGCTAAAGGCAAACTTGTTGTATAATTGATTGTATTAGTTTGACGGCGCATATAGATTTTCCAGGCATCAGAACCTGATTCTCTTCCTCCACCAGTTTCTTTTTCTCCACCAAAAGCTCCACCGATTTCAGCACCTGAAGTTCCAATATTTACGTTTGCAATTCCGCAATCAGAACCTGTAACTGATAAAAATCTTTCGGCTTCGCGAAGGTTATTCGTCATAATTGCCGATGATAATCCTTGTGCAACTCCGTTCTGAAGTTCGATCGCATTGTCTACTTCTCCTGAATACTTAATCAAATATAAAACCGGAGCAAATGTTTCATGTTGTACGATTGCAAATGAATTTTGAGCCTCAGCAATTGCCGGTCTCACATAACAGCCACTTTCGTAACCTTCGCCCGAAAGTACCGCACCTTCAACCAAGATATTTCCACCTTCGGCAACCACTTTATTTAATGCCTGAGCATACAATTCAACTGCATGAGTATCAATAAGTGGACCAACGTGATTGTTTTCGTCAAGCGGGTTTCCAATTCTCAATTGTTTATAAGCCGCAACTAAAGCATCTTTTACTTTATCATAAATACTTTCGTGAATGATTAATCTTCGTGTCGATGTACAACGTTGTCCCGCCGTTCCTACAGCACCAAAAACTGCTCCAATAACAGTCATTTTAATATCAGCATCCGGAGTTACAATGATTGCATTATTGCCTCCTAATTCTAATAATGATTTCCCTAAGCGACCCGCAACTGCTTGTGCAACAATTTTTCCCATTCGGGTTGAACCTGTCGCAGAAACTAACGGAATTCGTGTATCAGCCGTCATTAATTCACCTATCTTATAATCACCGTTTATCAGACATGAAATTCCTTCCGGTAAATTATTTTCTTTGATAACTTGCGCGATGATATTTTGACAAGCAATTCCACAAAGAGGAGTTTTCTCAGAGGGTTTCCAAACACAAACATCACCTGAAATCCATGCTAAAGCTGTGTTCCAAGACCAAACTGCCACCGGAAAATTAAATGCCGAAATAATTCCAACAACTCCCAATGGATGATATTGCTCATACATACGATGTCCAGGTCTTTCTGAATGCATTGTTAATCCGTGTAATTGACGTGATAAACCAACAGCAAAATCACAGATATCAATCATTTCCTGAACTTCACCATAACCTTCCTGCAATGATTTCCCCATTTCATAAGAAACCAATTTACCAAGAGCTTCTTTATTTTCGCGCAACTTTTGCCCAAACTGACGTACAATTTCTCCACGTTGTGGTGCAGGAATTAAGCGAAAAGTTTTGAAAGCTTCTGTTGCTGCACGCATTACTTTTTCATAATCTTCCTGAGTTGACATTTTTACCGAAGCAATTAATTTTCCGTCAACTGGCGAGAAACTATCCAAACTTTCTCCGGAAGCAAAATTTTGCGTTCCTGTTGATGTTCCGTCATTTACCAATTTGATGCCCAATTTTTCCAGAGCCTCATTCATTCCAAATTGCGATGCTATTGTTGTCATTGTAACTTTTTTAGTTAAAATTGTTATATTTTTATTGTAAAGATATTATTTAGAGTTGAATTTAAACTCAAATCCATTGTTAAAATCAAAGTAAATTTAGGGTTAATTAATAGCATTTAAAGGAATACGCTATAATTTATTCACCATAATTCGTGAAATTTGCAGTAACAAAATTACTTAAATATGAATATTTTCAATCGTCTTCTACTCTGCTTCTTTTTAATTTCAATAAATGGATTTTCACAGAAAGTACAAAAGTCAGCTTTTCAGGTTGTTCCTTTGGGAATAAAAGGCGGAATTGACGAAAAAAATCTTTCGGCTTATTTGGTGGCACCGAGAAATACAAACGATTTTATTTCTTTGGACGCAGGAACCATAAATGCAGGAATCGAAAAAGCAATTGAAAACAAGGTTTTTAAAGTTTCAACAAGTGAAGTTTTGCGAAAATATATTAAAGGATATTTTATTTCTCACGCACATTTAGATCACGTTTCTGGATTGATTATTAATTCCCCAGCTGATTCTTCAAAAACTGTTTATGCAACGGAGAAATGTATGGAAATGATGGAAAATCATTATTTTAATGATCAAACCTGGGCAAATTTTGGTGATAAAGGTCCCGGAAGTCCCTTAAAAAAATACCATTTTCAAACTTTAAATATCGGAGAAGAAACTCCAATTACTAATACAACGATGACGGTAAAAGCATTTCCGTTAAGTCATGTGAATCCGTTTGAAAGTACAGCTTTCTTAATTAGAAATGGAGATTCTTATGTGCTTTATTTAGGAGATACCGGACCAGATTCTGTTGAAAAAAGCGATAAACTAAAATCTCTTTGGACAGCGGTTGCGCCTCTTGTAAAAAGCAAGGAATTAAAAGGAATCTTTATAGAAGTTTCATTCCCAAATGAGCAACCTGACAAATTTTTGTTCGGGCATTTGACTCCAAATTATTTAATGAAAGAACTTCATATTCTTGAAGAATTGTCAGGAAAAGACACTTTGGAAGGTTTTAATATTATTGTTACGCACCTAAAACCGCCAACTAAAAACATTATCAAACTTAAAGAACAACTTAAAAATCAGAATGATCTTGGTTTGAAGATTATTTATCCTGAGCAAGGGAAAAGATTTGAGTTGTAAGTTTTTTAGGCAGCAGATTAAAGAGATCTTTAAAACTATATATTTGTAAGTTTATTTTTATAAATTAGCTAAAAAAAGTAACAAATGAGAATTGTTTGGTCATCACAAGCTAATTATACCTTTTATCGAACAAGAAATTATTTACTTCAATATAGAAATAACGAAATTGCTCAAAAATTTGCAAACGAAGTACTTCGCATTATTGATTTAATTTCAATAAATCCTTATTTAGGAAAATTTAGACCTGATTTAGAATGCAATGAAATCATAATCTCAAAGTATACTTCTTTATATTACATAATAAATCCGAATTTTATTCATTTAATCAGATTTTATGACAATCGCCAGAGACCTTTAACAATCCTAGATTTCTAAAGTTAGATAATATTTTTCCTTTTTAGTTCAAGTAACATTTCCTCATGAGTGATAAAATTCCCCTCAGCATACTCACGTTTAGCTCGTTCTATATCAGCTTTTAATTCTAATCGAAAATTTTCTTCAGGAGAAAGTACTTTAGCTATTGAAAGCATTTCATCCGGAGTGAAAGTTTGCGATTTTAATTTTCTATAAAAAGTTGGACTTGGTATGCCTACTTTTTCGATAATATAATTTTTCTTTAAAGAAGATTTATCCATTACATCTTCAAGATTGGAAACGATATTCTTATATGTGATAATTTCTTGTATCATTTTTGATTTAATTTTATATCATTTATGAAACAAATATACTCATAAATGATTAGACCATATCATTTATGAGTATATTCTTAATTAAACATAGGATTAATTAAACCTATTGCTTTCAAGTTTTATTAACTTAATGATAACTGCATGTATTTAACTTTCTTATAAAACAAAAGTTCCTAGCCCAGATAGAAGTGGAAATCCTTTTTCTGGCTTCTTTAGCCAGAAAAAGATTGAAATGGATTGCTTCGCCAGTTCGCTCTTTCAGGCTCGGGTGCGGGAAATAGCTCCTAAAAAAATCTAAAGTTCTAAATTCTAAGAAAGCTTTAATTCAAAGATTTTATTTCTACTTCTAAATATATAATACCTAACAGGTTTTAAAAACCTGTTAGGATATGTTTATTTCTTCGCTACAAATCTTGGATCAGATTCCATTATGGTTCCGCAATTGTCGCAAGTTCTCAATTCTTCTGAATTGTAGAAATGTTCGAAATGTGGCAAGAAGTCTTTCTCTATATTATGGAGTTCAAAAAATACTTCGTAAAGCTTATGATTGCAATTATCACAATGCCAAAGCAAGCCGTCAGTATATCCTTTTCCGGCACGTTTACGCTCGATTACTAAACCAATAGAACCCGCTGAACGAACTGGAGAATGCGGAATTTTTGCTGGATGCAAATACATATCGCCTGCATTTAACTCCATTTCTTTACGTTCGCCGTCTTCTTGAATTACAACTTTAATACTTCCTTCGAGTTGGTAAAAAAGTTCTTCGGTTTCGTTATAATGGTAGTCTTTTCGGGCATTTGGCCCCGCAACAATCATCACAATATAATCACCGGAATCAACATAAAGATTTTTGTTTCCAACAGGTGGTTTTAATAAATGACGATTTTCGTCGATCCATTTGGTAAGATTGAAAGGTTTTGCAATTGACATTTTTCTGAGGTACTAAATTTGTAAGTAGCTAAGTTAATGAAAAGTTTTATGTAGAGGCGCACAGCAGTGCGTCTTTATAATGCAAATTTATCGTTCTTGTTGGATTGGAGACGCACTGCTGTGCGCCTCTACAAATGCGATTCGACGAAAACATTTATTTCATCTCTTTTATTAAATAAATATAAACCGGAAAATGATCACTAAAACCAACTTCTGTCAAACTATGACGCAACGGATATCCTTTATATTGCCCTGAAGTTTGAATTAGATAAGATCTACTAAATATTCCCGCTTTCCAATATTTAAAGGTCGAGAAATCTGGCTTTATTAGTGATTCTGTGATTATAATTTGGTCAAAAATATCCCAGGAATCTCGAAAAGCTATTGTTCCCAATCCTTTGTTTGCCAATTCTTCAAACGGATTGAAAACACCAAACTCCGGAACTTCGCTCTTTTTCGCCTTTGCTCCGAGAGCAATTTTTACGCTTTTATTAAAAGGTCCGTCGTTTAAATCGCCCATTGTAATGACTTTTGCATTGGGATTAATGTGTTGCAACGAGTCGATAATTTTTCGATTCAGGTTTGCTGCAGCTTCCCGAAATGGACTGCTTACTTTTTCTCCTCCAGATCTCGACGGCCAATGGTTCACAATAATATGTATTTCTTCATCTTCAAGAAAACCCGTAACTAATAACTGATCTCGTGTGAATATTCGATTGTTGCTTTCAATTTTAGGCTCGAGTTCATAATCTGTTTCTTCTTTTTTATCTTCTTTAATTGGAACCTTATTTTTGTAGATATATAAAGGTATATTAGAATAAGAAGTTGGTTTAAAATGTTTTTTCTGATATAATAATGCAACATCAATTCCGCGTTTGTCAGGAGAATCAAAATGAATGATTCCGTAACCAAAGTCCACTAATTTATCCTGTTTGATTAAATCTTCGACTACGCCACGGTTTTCAATTTCTGAACCTCCAATAATAGTTGGTGCATTTGGGTTTTCGGGTGTTCCTATTTCAGATAAAACTCTTGAAAGGTTCTTTAATTTTTGCTGGTATTTTTCTTCCGTCCAATTTTGCGCTCCTGTTGGTGTCCATTCGTTATCGTTTGTATTTGGATCATCGTGCGTATCAAAAAGATTTTCGAAATTGTAAAAGGCAACGGTATGAATTGCATATTTTTTTGATTGTGCTTGTACAAATGACAATGAAAAAAATGCCATTATATAAATTTTAAAAGAGAGCGTTTGCATAAATAATTCTTTAGAATAGCCAATGTAGGTAAATTAATTATTTTGTAAGAAATTTCTAATTTATTTTTTGAATCATTTTTTTGATTATCACAGAATGTCTTGTAACTTGCTGACTCAAAACTCTCCTTTTAAAAAATGAAAAACATATTTTTCTCCTTTCTATTTCTTATTCTTTTTAATATTGCAAATGCACAAAAAAACAGTTCGTTTGTTGATAGTATAAGGGTAAAATATAATATTCCCGAAGTTGCTTATGCTGTAGTTTCCGCCGATTCGATTTTAGAAATTCAGGCTTTGGGATATCAGAGAATAAACTCGAAATACAAGGCTAAAATTGATGATAAATTTAGATTGGGATCTATTACAAAAACGGTAACCACTTATCTTGCAGCAACTTTAGTTAAGGAAGGAAAAATAAAATGGGATACTAAATTTTTTGATTTATATCCGGAGTTAAAAGCCAAAAGCAATCCGGCGACTTACAATTTTACGCTACAGGATTTCATCACTTTTCGAGCAGGAATCAATACTTGGTCATATGGAAATGACACTCCGACTAAGAAAGAAATCAAAGGCAATAATCAGCAACAGCGTTATGAGTTTATTGCTTGGTTTTTGCAACAAAATCCTGCCACAGAAAAGCAAACTGTATATTGGTCAAATCCAAGTTATGTTGCCGCAGGATTAATGCTCGAAAAAGCAACTGGCAAAACCTATGAATCATTAGTAAAGGAATTAGGCAAAAGCCTGAATATCGATTTTGGTTTTGATCAGCCGAATTTAAAAGATAAAAATCAACCTTGGGGACACGATGAAAATCTTGAACCTGAAAAAACTTCCTTAAATTATAAATTAAACTGGCTTTCATCAGCAGGAAATCTAAATGTTAGTTTGCCTGATTATTGCAAGTTTACACAAATGCAGCTTCAGGGATTATTAGGAAAATCTAAAGTGTTTACCAAAGAAGAATTCGAATACATGCATTATGGTTTACCCGAATTTTCTTTTGGATGGAATTCGGAAATTAATGAAAAAAGCAAATTGAAATATTCTTTTCATAACGGAAATCCCGGAACTTTTTTAACCAAAGTGTATATTTGTAAAACAATCAACAAAGCTTTCCTCCTTTTTGCCAATGTACAATCTGAAGAAGCTGATAAAGGACTTCTATTAATATTGGAAGAATTGCAAAACAAATATGGCGGTTGATTCTTTTAATCTAAACCTGATTTAAAAAATAATTTATAATTTTAAGCAAAAAGAAATCATGAACACGAACAAACTCCTAGACTTCAGTAAAAGCTTTGCTTTTGGTACATTCGTATTTCTTATTTTTGCTTTACATTCATTTACCTGTCAATCCCAACAAAAGATGATCACACCACCTTATTTACAAAAAGGAGATACTGTTGCACTTTTAGCAACTGCCAGAAAAAACATTGATGATAACTTAAAACCCACAATAGATTTATTGCACAGTTGGGGTTTAGAAGCTGTTGTGGGAACTACAATTGGACTTGATTTTAATCAATTGGCGGGAACTGATGAACAACGTGCTGCCGATTTTCAGCATCAGTTGGACAACCCAAATATCAAAGCAATTTGGTGTGTTCGAGGTGGATATGGAACGGTAAGAATGATTGATTTATTGGATTTTACCAAATTTAAACAACACCCAAAATGGATTATTGGTTTTAGCGACGTAACAGTACTACACAATCATTTGAATACGATGGGTTATAAATCTATTCACGGTGTTATGCCTGTAACGATTCCGCGTGCTACTCCGGCAGCTATAAGTTCTATGAAATCAAGTTTGTTTGGTGAACCTCTTTCCTACTCGATTGCTCCGGATAAAATGAACCGTTTTGGAAAAGCAACTGGCGAATTAGTTGGTGGAAATCTATCTATACTTTATAGTTTATTAGGTTCGCAATCGGCAATTGACTGCAAGGATAAAATTTTATTTATCGAAGATCTTGATGAATATTTATATCATATTGATCGTATGATGATGAATTTGAGACGCAACGGATGCATCGAAAACCTTAAAGGAATTATTGTTGGAGGAATGACGAAAATGAAAGATAACGAGGTTCCGTGGGGCAAAAATGCTGTTGAAATCGTAGATGATGTGACTAAAAAATATAATATTCCTGTGATTTTCAATTTCCCCGCCGGACATATTCAGGATAATCGTGCCTTAATTATGGGAAATACTATTTCTATTGACGTTAATGAAACCGGAAGTACTGTTACTTTTCAAAAATAATATAGTCGTTTCTGATCTCTTTTAAATAAGAGAAAATACCACATATCATAATCTCGCAAAGACGCGAAGTCGCAAAGTTTTAATTCAATTCTTTGCGACTTCGCGTCTTTGCGTGCAAATTTCTCACGAGCTCACAATTCACAACTTACAATTCACAACTCACAATTAAAAAAATGGCTGAACACAATGAACTCGGAAAAAAAGGGGAAGAACTTTCTGTAGAATATCTTCAACAAAATGGATATAAAATCCTCGATCGAAATTGGACTTTTCAAAAAGCCGAAATAGATATTATTGCCCAAAAAGATTCCATTTTAGCCATTGTAGAAGTGAAGACAAGATCGAGTCTGGATTTTGGTTCTCCGCAAGATTTTGTGAAGCCAAAAAAAATTCAACTACTGATAAAAGCAGTAAATGCCTACATAAACGATAGGGAAAAGGATTTTGAAGAAAATATTGAAATCCGTTTTGATATCATTGCGATCCATAAAACTGGCGAAACATTTGCAATTGAACATCTTACTGATGCTTTTTATCACTTTTAACATAATTTTTTATTGTTATAATTATAACAAATTGTTTTTTTATTTATATTTGCATAAATTTATAACACCCATATTAACTAAACCAACCCAATCAAGTTACAAAAAAAAAGAAAAAAAATTATGAAAACCGTTTCATCAATCGTCGAAAATTACATTAAAACAAAACCCTTTTTATTAAATGCATTATCGCTGGGAATTATCAACCTAACTTCTCTTTCTCGGAACATTATGACCGAATTAGAAAGTGAATTTGGCAAAGAGGTAAAACAAGGCGCTGTTGTAATGTCGCTAAAACGGCTTACGGAAGAATTGGATTTTAAACTAAATCATAAAATCAATAAAGTAATAAAGAATATTGGTGAAATCACCGTAAGATCTGAATTGACGGATTACACTTTTGCTGCATCAGAAACTGTTTTAAACAAACAAGCTGATTTAATCTCTGATATCAACGCTTTATCTGATATATTTTATACTTCTTCACGTGGTGTTAACGAAACAAATATCGTGGTGAGCAGCAGCGTAAATCATTTGGTTGAAAAACACTTTATGCGCGAAAAACTGATTCAGAAATTAGATAATTTAGCGTCTATCACAGTAAAATTACCGAAAGAAAACATCGTCGTTCCGGGAATTTATTACTTTATCTTTCAGCGTTTGGCGTGGGAAGGAATCATCATTAATGAGGTAATTTCAACTTCAAATGAGTTTACAATTTTAGTTGGTGAAGACCAGGTTGATGTTGCTTTTAAAGTAATCAAAGATTTGAAAAACTAATCAAATATGATATAATAGAGTCTTGATTAGATTCTTCATTTTATAAAATCCATTTATCTTTTTAAATAAAAGGTAAATGGATTTTTTCTTTCTCCAACTATTACAAAATCCTCATCTATTTCATATTCGAATAAGAATATTCGTAAAAAATAAAAATATTTGTAATTATTACACAAAATATCAGTTAAAAAGTCACACACTTGATAAAAAGAGACTTAGCAACGTTTTTACTGCGATTGTATCTCAAACATATTAAAAAAAATAAAATTAAGTTTTTTTTAATACTATTTGCTGAGAATAATATTTTTATATATTTGCTAATCAGTCAACAGATTAGAGTACCAATTTTGACAGTATCATAATATAATTAGATTTAAATACGGACTAATTAAATTAATGTTAGAAACAAACAACCATAGCGAAAAATTATTGGTGAGTGAGCTCAAAAATGGCAACGAAAAAGCATTTCGTTCTCTTTTTGATTTGTACCATCAGGATATCTATGGTTATAGCATTAGTCTTCTAAAATCAAAAGAAGCTGCTGAAGAAAATGTTCAGGATGTTTTTATGAAAGTTTGGCAAAACCGAGAAAATTTAAATCCGGACCAATCTTTTAAAGCTTATATTTTTACTATTGCGCGAAATCAGGCATTTAATGTTTTGAATAAAGCAGCAAATGATCTGGTGTTAAAAGAAGCTGTTTTTTATGAAAGTCAAAAATCGCATGAATATGGCGATTATTCGATTCGGGAAGAAGATTGCAAAAAACTTAGGAAACAGGCCATGAAACAATTGCCTCCCAAACGAAAGCAGATTTTTAAAATGTCCCGAAAGAAGGGAATGAGTTACGAAGAAATTAGCCAGGAACTTGGCATATCTATCAATACAGTCCGGAACCAAATGAGTAAAGCATTAGAATCGATGCGGGTCTTTTTTCAAGTTCATGACGAGATTATCTAAACCAAAAAACCACATTAACCATTAAAATCACTCTTCTCGGGTGATTTTTTTTTTGTTTTTAATTTAAAGTTAACCGCAAAGTGCGCAAAGGTTTACGCAAAGTTTGTCATTTCGACGGAGGAGAAATCTCCACGAGAAGCTCCACAAAGATTGGCGATTTTGCTTATGTAAATTCCCTGCGCGTTCAACGGATTAATCCCGAAGCCTCGGGACGTTGCTACAAAATAAATCATTCCTGCGGAATTTTTCTTCAAGACGTTCCGATACGAACAAAATATATTGTAGGGATGGATTTTAATCCATCCATCGCAATCAGCATCAATAATCTTGTACGCCAATCTTTGTGGAGCTTCTCGTGGAGATTTCTCCTCCGTCGAAATGACAAAACACTATCTTCATCCTAAAAAGAACTATTTTTTTATTTTTTTTCTAAATTTTTATTTTAATAAAAACCTCAACAAAATAAGCACTTCACAAGGTTTATCAATTTACTCAAATGTTAAAATTTAAAAATTTACAACGTTTAAGTAGTACTCAACCTGACTTCAACTGTATTATATCAGAACCGGACCTTAAATCAATTCTTAATGAATTCAAATTCTGAAATAAAAAGTCTTTTACAAAAGTTTGTTTTAAACGAATGTACACCCGAAGAAACAAACGAGGTAGTTGCCTATTATAAAAAAAATAAACTTACAGATGATTTTCCTTCTGTAGAAGATATTCAGGCACTTCTTATCGAAACTCCAAAAATGGATCGACAAACTGCTGATGATATTTTCTTAAATATTCTGTCTGCTTCAAAAGAAAATGAAACTACGATTGAAATTGCTCCTGAAAGATCAAATTTCAGAAAATACATTTCGATTGCGGCTTCTATTGTTGTTTTATTAGGAGTTGGATTTTTCTACAAACAAAGCCTTTCAACTAAAACTGTTGAACAAAAATTTGATTTCAAAAGTTCTGATATCGTTTTACAATTAGAAGATGGGCAAACTCAAATTATATCAGAAAATAATTCGGCTCAGGTAAAAGATGCCAATGGAAATATTGTTGGGAATCAAAACGGAGATAAAATTGTTTACGATGCAAATACCGGTTTAGAGAAAGTAGCTTATAACATTATCAAAATTCCGTATGGCAAAAAATTCAAATTGCAATTGTCTGACGGAACAATGGTTCACCTAAACGCAGGAACAACTTTAAAATATCCTGTGAAATTTATTGCTGGCGAAAACAGACAGGTATTTCTAAACGGAGAAGCTTTTTTTGATGTTGCCAAAGACAAAAAACACCCTTTTATTGTAAATGCTGACGCGCTGAATGTACGTGTTTTGGGAACTCATTTTAATGTTTCTAATTATCCTGAAGATGCTGCTACAGATGTAGTTCTTGTAGAAGGTTCTGTTGGAATGTATGGCTTAAACGAAGAGTTTGATGCTACTAAAAATACTGTTTTAAAACCTGGTTATAAAGGAAGTTTCAATAGAGAAAACAATGCAATTTCTACCAAAGCTGTTATCACGGATATTTATACTTCCTGGATAAATGGCGGATTAACCTTTAGAAATATGACTTTCAAAAACATTATTACAAAATTGGAAAGACGCTATAATGTTACAATTGTAAACAAAAATGAAAAATTAGCCAACGAGAAATTTAATGCCAGCTTTAGCGATGAACCTATTGAAAAAGTTATGAGTTATTTCAATGAGATTCACGGCATTAATTACACCATAAAAAATGATCAAATACTAATTAAATAACCACTAACCAATGAAAAAACATGAAGAAAGAAACGTACTAGAATAAAAAAATCGGAAAGAGCTGCGAACAATTTCCGATTAACTAAGTGATTGAATATAACGAATTAACTACAATCAATTAACAAAATTATGAAAAAAAAATCTAAGAATAATGGGTTTCTATACTCATTGTTCCAAAATGACCTAAAATTGAAAATAACTACACTACTCATATTGGTCGCCATGTTTAATGTTAAAGCGAGTACTTATGCCCAAAAAACAAAAGTAACCCTTGAATTAAACAATTCAACAATCGAAAAGGTTATTGAGACCATTGAACAAAAAACAGATTTCAGGTTTATTTACAAATTGAATGACATCGACTTAGATCGAACGATTTCAATTTCTGTAAAAGACCAATCGATATATGTTGTTCTGGATAGACTTTTTAAAGGAACTCCAACCGAATTTAAAATTCGCGATACCCAGATTATTCTAAAAAAGCCAGAACTTAAAACAGAAGTTATTCAGTTTCAAAAACAAACCGTTTCCGGAATCATCACGGATGAAAATGGTTTACCATTGCCTGGAGCATCTGTTTTTGAAGAAGGAACTAAAAACGGAATGGTAACTGATTTTGACGGTAAATACAAACTTACTGTCGAAAGCAATACCGCTGTAATTGTAGTAACTTTTATTGGATATAAAGAGAAAAAAGTAACCGCTAATCAAAGCGTTATCAACATTCAGCTTCTTCCTGACGCCACAAACTTACAGGAAATTGTTGTAGTTGGTTATGGTACTACTGCCAGAAAAGATGTTACAGGAGCAGTTTCTTCTATCGCTGCAAAAGACATGAACCAAGGTGCAATTGTAAATCCGTTATCTTTGATTTCAGGAAAAGCAGCCGGTGTAAACATTACTCAGGTTGGTAGTGAGCCAGGTTCAGGACCAAGTGTTCGTATTAGAGGAATCTCATCTTTGATTGGAGGAAATGATCCTTTGGTTGTAGTAGATGGAATTCAGGGAAATATGGATTTATTAAATCAGGTTCCTCCTAGTGAAATTGAAACTATAGATGTTTTAAAAGATGCTTCGGCCACTGCTGTTTACGGTTCCAGAGGAGCGCCTGGAGTTATCATTGTAACTACCAAAAAAAGTAAAGCAGGAAAAACTACTTTGGAATATAATGGATATACTTCTATAGATTTTATTCCAAAAAAACTGGATATGCTTGATGCTAACCAATGGTGGCAAACTGCCCAAAGTGTTGGTGTTCCAGCCTCTTCTAATCATGGTTCAAATACAGATTGGTACGGTCTTTTGACTCAAACTGGAATCACTCAAACTCACACTTTATCATTTGGAGGAGGAACTGATAAATTTAATTACAGAGCTTCTATTACAGCTATTTTGCAAGATGGTGTGGTAATTAATTCAAGCAATCAAAAATATATTGGTCGTTTGCAAGCGACACAATTGGCTCTTAATGACAAATTAAAATTGACGTTTAATTTAAATTCAGGAGTAAATAATGTAACAAATAGTATTGGGAGTATAGGAACTGTAGGTTATACTTCAAACCTAATTACAAATGCATTATTGGCAAGACCAACAGATCCTGTTTTTAATACTGATGGAAGTTATTTTACAGATTCAACCGTTTTTCACTATTTAAACCCTTATGCAGCTGCACAAGAAGTTACAAATGAAAAACAGGAAGATAATTTATTTGGAAGTTTAAAAGCCGAATTGGACTTAGGTAAAGGTTTCTCTGCAAATTGGTTTGGAAGCTGGAGAAAGACAAATTCTTCTACAGGATTTTACATGCCGTCAAAATCAACAGATGCTAATGCTGTTGAGCAAAACGGTTTTGCTAATATTGATAATAAGAGACAAAACGAAAAATTAACGAATCTTAGTCTTAACTACAAAAAGACTTTCGGAATCCATAGCTTTAATGCATTGGCTTTATACGAATGGCAAAGCCAAACTTATCAGGGTAATTATACTCAGGCAAGAGGTTTTATCAGTGATGAAGCTAGTTACAATGCACTCCAGTTTGGCGATTTGTCTAAAGTAAGAACCGGAGATATCAGATCTTATAAAAACGACAGAACTTTAGTTTCTTATTTAGGAAGATTAAACTACTCTTTATTAGACCGTTATTTACTTACAGCTAGTATCAGACGAGATGGTTCATCTGTATTTGGAGCCAATAATAAATGGGGGAATTTTCCATCTGCTTCTGTAGCATGGCAAATCAATAAAGAATCATTTATGACCAATCAGAATTTATTTTCTGAATTAAAATTACGTGTAGGTTATGGTGTAACCGGTAACCAACAAGGTCTTTTACCACAAACTTCATTGCCATTGGTAGATAGTGCCGGAACTATTTATTTTGGAGGATCTCTTATTACCAATTTTGGTATTTCTCAAAATGCAAATGCTGATTTGAAATGGGAAACAAAAAAACAAACCAATATCGGGCTTGATTTTGCTCTTTTTGAAAACAGATTAAGAGGTAGTATAGATGTTTACGATTCTACAACAGATAATTTATTATTCAACTACACTGTACCGCAACCGCCATATCCGTACGATCAAATTAAAGCAAACGTTGGAAGTATTTCAAATAAAGGTTTAGAAGTTGCTTTGGCTTATGATGTTATAAAATCAGAAAACAGCACACTTACATTAGCAGGAAACGTATCCTTTATGAAAAACGAAGTACTTAATTTAACCGGCAGCATTAATGGTATTCCTTTAAATACTAATTATGTAGGCTGGGCTGGTACGCCAAATTTATATTTAGTACAAGGACAACCAATTGGTTCATTTTATACTTTAGAGCATACCGGAGTTAATGGAAACGGTGTCGAAACTGTAAAGGATCGCGACGGAAGCGGCCTTATAGATCAAGGTGCAAGAAGCGCAGATCGCTATAATGCTGGTTCAGCATTACCAACTTATACATTTGCTTTTAACCCAACTTATAGATACAAAGATTTTGATGTATCTATGTTATGGAGAGGTTCTGGAGGAAACAAAATTTACAACGCCCTTAATCAAAGATTAAGTATGTTGGAGAATACTGGTAGTTCAAATATTTTACAAAGTGCTGTCGACAAAGGAATTCGTTCTTCACCATACGGATCTGATATATGGTTGGAGGATGGTTCATTCATTCGTCTGGATAATGTTACCGCAGGATATACTTTCCGTTTTACTGATAAGTACATAGACAATATTCGACTTTCTCTTACCGGAAACAATTTACTTCTTATCACAGATTACACAGGTGTTGATCCGGAATTGAACGTAAGTGCAAGTGGTGACCCTGCTGATAATTTTGGTCAGGATAAAGGTATTTACCCACGTACCAGAAGTATTGCATTTGGTTTGACTGTAAAATTTAAATAGTAAAAAGAAATGAAAATTAAAAATATAGTAATAGTAGGAAGCGTATGTTTCCTAACCCTTTTTAGCTGTTCTGATATCAACGAAAATGTATACGACAAATATCAACCAGACAGCTTTTATGGAACTCCAGAAGGAGCAAATCTTGCCTTAGCAAGTGTTTATGCAGAAATTCCAGGGGATTTTGAACGTAAAGGCGTACCAGGTGTTGGTTATGCAGGAGCAGATAATGGTTGGTATGACATGAACTGTATGTCATCAGATGAGCAGGTAATTCCGCATAGAAATGATGGTAACTGGCAACAGGATTTTGCCCGTTTGCACAAACATGTATGGCTTCCAACGGAGTCCATTATTAATAATACATGGAGATGGTTATACAATGGTATTTTCAAAGCCAACTTAGCTGTTGAATTATTAGAAAAATCAAATGCCGATGCTTCAAAAATTGCTGAAGCAAAAGTAGTACGTGCTTTCTTTTATTATTTATTGATAGACGATTTTGGAGATGTTCCTTTTTATACTGATAACAATACTACAGTAGATAAAATTCCTCAAGCAAGCCGCAAAGTAGTATATGATTTTATTGTAAAAGAATTGACCGATAATATAGAACTGCTTTCTGTAACAAAAGGAGGAAAATATTACGGAAGATTCAACAAATGGGCCGGATATACTTTATTAGCAAAAGTATATCTAAATGCAAAAGTATACACAGGAGAAGCAAAATGGGCTGAATGCTTAGCAGCTTGTAATAAAGTAAGCGAAGGCGGTTATACGCTACACTCAGGTGAAGAAAATTCTGCAAGCCCATTAGGAAATAAATATTACGAATTATTTGGAGATGTATTGCCGGATGATGAAACTATTTTACCAATTTTTGCAACTCTTGATGTTGTTTCTCGTAACATTTACACCAATCGTAGTTTATATGGTCCGCATGGTAAATCTTTATTTGGATTTGATACCTGGAACGGAACTATAGTCCCTAAAGATTTCTTCCTGAAATATGCTTTAAACGATGTTAGAAGAAAACAGTTTTTAGTTGGAGAACAAAAAGGCGGATTTAATTATACGCTGGATGTTGCTTCTTTAGATGATCCAGGCGCTGATCCTCAGGCTGGAGTTCGTAATATTAAATTCTATCCTGCCGGAGCAATATCTGGTGGAGGAGCTTCAAATGACTTTCCAATTTACAGATATGCTGACGTAATTTTAATGATGGCAGAATGTAATGTTCGTTTAGGAAACCCTGGTGCGGCAAAACCTTTTGTTGATCAAATCAGAATGCGTGCAGGTTTAACCGCTCTTGATGCAAACCCAACGCTTGATAATATTTATGATGAAAGAGGATTTGAATTAAACTGGGAAGGTCACAGAAGACAAGACATGATTCGTTTTGACAAATTTTTATTGGCAAACGAATTCAGAGGAGAATCTCCTGCTTACAGAAAATTGTTCCCAATTCCAACATCTGCATTAGATGCTAATCCTGGACTTAAACAAAACCCAGGTTACTAAAAACAAAAACCATTATGAAAAAATATATAAATAAAATATTCGTACTAGGCAGTTTGCTTTTTTTAGCGGCTTCCTGCGAAACTGATGGACAACTAACAACTTTGGCAAAAGTAAGTTTCCCGTCTGCAATTGAAGTTTCATCGAGTACAATAGTGCTTAAAGAAGATGTATCTGATCAGCAAGCATTACTTGTTTCATGGCCAAAAGTTACTTACCCAATCACCGCACCTGTTACTTATGCCTTACAATTTGATCTAAGTACCGATATTAAAGGAAGTGAAGCATGGGGAAAAGCCAAACGAGTTGAAGTTGGTCAAGATGTTTTAAGCAAATCTTTTACGGTCTTAGAATTAAATAAAATTGCCACAGAATTAGGTCTAAAACCTAACGTTCCCGGAGAATTAGTAATTCGTGTTGAGTCTACTATGGATCATAGAATTTATTCAACTCCAGTTACAATAACGGTTACGCCTTACGAAAAAGTAGTAGTTTTTGGCGAAATATATATGCCGGGAAGTTATCAAGGTTGGGCTATAGAAACAGCAGCAGGATTAAAAGAAATACAAGTAGGAATATTTCAAGGTTATATGACTTTACCCGAAGGTGCAGGTCCCGGATTTAAAATAAACAGAAATAGAAACTGGGCGCAATTCTTTGGTGCAGGAGCTACAAACGCTGACTTAAAAAATATGAGTGATACTGATTTTACACTTTCAGGTCCAGGTTCTTATCAGATTAAAGTAAATTTAAATACTTTAAAATGGACCGCTACCGCTTATTCTTGGGGAATTGTTGGAACAGCAACAGCCGGAAGTTGGGATAAGAGTACTCCAATGAGCTATGATCACCAAACCAAAACATGGAAAATCACTACTGCCCTAGCTCCGGGAGCCTTAAAATTTAGATTAAATAATTCATGGGATGTAAATTATGGTCCTGCAGATGCTTCAACAAATACAATTAACCTTGGTAATACAGAGGCTTATACTATTGGAGAAGCAGGAACTTATGAAGTAACCTTTACAATAAACGAAGTAGATCCGGCAAGTAATGGCTACCCGTCAACTGCAACTTGTACTATCGTTAAAAAATAATCTAACCTTAAAAATAAGCTAGATTAGTTTGAGTGATACCTGCCTTTCTTGAGCAAAAGGCAGGATATCTTTAAACTTTGGGCTTATTAAACAAATTCAAAAAATATGAAATCAAATATAAAAATCGTCTATACTTTAATACTTGCATTAGCATTTATATCGTGTAGTTCGTCAGATAACGATTCAGATCCGGCTTCTCCTTATCAACAATATGGCGCATCATTTGACAAAATGCCTAAAAAAGAAGATGCCATAATTTATCAGGTAAATATTCGTGCTTTTAGTCAGGCAGGAACCTTAAAAGGTGTTCAGGACAGATTGACTCAAATTCAGGAATTAGGTGCAAATGTGGTCTATCTAATGCCTGTTTATCCTGTTGGAAAAGTAAAAGCTTCGGGCGAATTAGGCTCACCTTATGCTGTGCAAGATTACAAAGCTGTAAATCCTGATTTTGGAACTTTACAAGATCTTCAGACTTTAGTTGAAGAAGCCCACAAAAAAAATATGGCTGTAATTCTTGACTGGGTTGCAAATCATACTTCTTGGGACAACGCCTGGATTACACAACATCCAAACTGGTATCAAAAGAATGATAAAGGAGAAATCATCATTCCTCCGGGAACAAATTACAATGACGTTGCACAGTTAGATTTCAATAATGCTGAAATGAAAGATGCGATGATCGACGCAATGTCATATTGGGTTTACAATGCAAATATCGACGGTTTCAGATGCGATTATGCTGATTTAGTTCCTCAGAATTTTTGGACTGATGCAATCACAAAATTAAGAACCATCAAAAAAAATCAAAATATCTTAATGCTTGCCGAAGGTTCAAAAGCAAGTCATTTTGTTTCTGGTTTTGATTATACATTTGGATTTAACTTTTTCTCGACTTTAGAAAAAGTATTCAAAGAAAGCAAGCCTGCTACAACTATTCAGGATTCAAACGCAACTGAATATGCAACTAATTACAGACCTGAAAATAGAATTGTAAGATACACAAGCAATCATGACGTAAACCTTTCCGAAGGAACTCCTTACGAACTTTTTGGAGGTAAAGAAGGTTCTATTGCAACATTTGTTGTCGCTGCTTATATGAAATCTGTTCCAATGATTTACAACGGACAAGAAGTTGGTTATAATAAAAGAATCAATTATTTCGCAAAAACTCCAATTGACTGGACTACTGCGGATGCTTCTGTTTTGGCAGAATACAAAAAAATTATCGCTTTTAGAAATTCAAGCAATGCCATAAAAACAGGAAGTTTTACTGGATATAGCAGTAATGAAGTAAGTGCTTTTACAATGGTAAAAGATGCCGAAAAAGTTTTGGTCCTTTCTAATTTAACGAATTCAGCGGTTAAATATTTAGTTACTCCTTCATTAAAAGGAACATGGAAAGATGCCTTTACAGGAAATACAGTAACTGTTGGTGCCGACTTAACGCTACAACCTTTTCAATATTTAGTATTGAAAAACTAATACATAAGCAACTTTAAAAACAAATTAGGTTTGCTAAAAAACTAAATAACATGAATTTTCAATCCCAAAAAATGCTGTTCCAAATTCGTTTGGGCAAAAAAGTAGCGCTTTTACTTTTTGTGTGTGCAAGCTCGTTATGGGTTCACGCACAGGAAATAACTTCGCCAAACAAAAATCTTTCTCTAAAATTTGAATTAAAAGAAGGTGGAATTCCGTCTTACCAATTATCATATAAACAAAAACCAGTTATAAAACCAAGTTCTTTGGGTTTAGAACTTCAAAATTTGCCTTCGTTTTTGGATGGTTTTACCATTACAAATACAGCACAATCCTCTGTTGATGAAAATTGGAATCCTGTTTTAGGCGAAGAAAAAACAATTCGCAACAATTACAATGAATTGGTTGTCACTTTGGCGCAAGCGAAAAATAACAACAGATATATTAGAATTCGTTTCCGTTTATTCAATGACGGATTAGGTTTTAGATATGAATTTCCGAAGCAAAATGATTTGAATTATTTTGTAATAAAAGAAGAACGTTCTGAATTTAATTTGGCTGGAAATCATAAAATCTTCTGGATTCCGGGAGATTATGATACCAATGAATACGCTTATACAACTTCGAAAATTTCTGAAGTTCCATCGTTAATGAAGAAAGCGACTATAGATATCAATTCGCAATGGCCTATCAAAGAATTGTCTGTGCAAACGCCATCAATGATGAAATCTGATGACGGTTTATACATTAACATTCACGAAGCAGGTTTGATTAATTATCCTGCGATGTCTCTTGAAGTTGATGCTGTAAATTACAAAATGCGTAGTCATTTGGCACCTGATGCCGTTGGTGCAAAAGGATATATGCAAACCGATGCGCAATCACCTTGGAGAACCATTGTTGTAAGTGATAAAGCAACTGAAATTTTAGCTTCAAAATTAATTCTGAACCTCAACGAACCAACAAGTTATAAAGATGTTTCGTGGATAAAACCGGTAAAATATATCGGAATTTGGTGGGAATATTTTGTTGCCGGAAAAAGTACGTGGGCATTCGGGAAAGAAACAAACGTAAAATTAACCGATGATTTTACCAAACTTACGCCAAACGGAAAACACGGAGCCACAACAGAACGCGCAAAAGAATATATTGATTTTGCGTCTAAAAATGGTTTCGACGCAATCCTAATCGAAGGTTGGAACATTGGCTGGGAAGACTGGATCAATAACTGGAAAGAGGAAGTTTTTGATTACGTTACCGCTTATCCGGATTTTGATGTAAAAGCTGTTCATGCATATGCGGCTTCAAAAGGGGTGAAAATTATCATGCATCACGAAACTTCAGGATCTGCAACAAATTATGAGCGTCGTTTAGACCGTGCTTTTCAGTTTATGAATGACAACGGTTACGATGCTGTAAAAACAGGTTATGTTGGGAAAATTATTCCGCGTGGCGAACATCATGACGGACAATGGATGGTGAATCATTACATTAATGTAGCCAAACGTGCCGCCGATTATAAAATCATGATTGATAGTCACGAAGCAGTTCGACCAACAGGTTTAAACAGAACTTTTCCAAACTGGATTGCACAAGAATCTGCACGCGGAACTGAGTTTGAATCTATGGGAGGATTAGCTCCGGATCACACTACGATTTTACCTTTTACACGTTTAATGGGTGGACCAATGGATTATACTCCGGGGATTTTTCAAACTGATCTTTCGTATTACGGAACAGGAAGTTCTCAACGCGTGAATACAACTTTGGTAAAACAATTGGCTTATTATGTTACAATGTACAGTCCGTTGCAAATGGCAGCTGATATTCCTGGAAACTACGAGCGTTTTCCAGATGCATTTCAGTTCATTAAAGACGTTGCTGTAGATTGGGATAACAGTTATATACTTGAAGCTGAACCGGGGGATTATATCACAATTGCCCGTAAAGCAAAAGGAAAAGACGCCTGGTTTGTGGGAGGAATCACAGACGAAAACGCAAGAACTGCCAACATTACTTTTGATTATTTGCCTGCGGGAAAAAAATTCATCGCGACAATTTATGCTGACGCAAAAGAAGCCAACTGGAACGCAAACCCACAAAAATATACCGTGACTAAAGTTGTTGTAACCTCAAAAACAATTTTAAAACAGTATTTAGCTCCGGGCGGTGGTGTTGCTATTAGCATTAAGAAAGGAAATGCTACAGAATTAAAGGGATTGAAAAAGTTATAGATTACTAAGTTTTTTTGCCACGAATTTCACGGATTCCACGAATTAAGGCTGCAGATTAAAATTTGTGCCAATTCGTGAAATTCGTGGCAGAATCTTATGCTCATTTCTGAGCGAAAATTAAAATTTTACTACTTGAAAACTATTAACCACAAAATGTTTGTCGAATTTAAAAACAATGCGAGTGAGAATGAATTTTAGTTAGAAATGCTGACAAGCATGCAAAAAACAAAAAATCATGAAAATCAAAATTACCCCAGGATTATTTCATTTTACGAAAACAATAATCTGTTTTCTGTTATTATTTGCAAGTTCAGTTTACGCACAAGATCCGCCTCAATACGGCACGCCATTCGCTGGTGTTCCAGATACGAGAGACGTAAACATGTATCAGGTACATATTCGTCCGTTTAGTGCCAACGGAGATTTAGCCGGAGTAACCGCCCGTTTAGATAATATAAAAGCACTTGGCACCAATGTGATTTATTTAATGCCAATTTACCCACACGGTACTGATTCCAAAAGTTCGGCTTCGCCTTATTGTATTAAAGATTTTAAAGCTGTAGGATCAGAATATGGTTCTCTTTCAGATTTAAGAACTTTAGTTGATGGTGCTCACAGCCGCGGAATGGCAGTTATTTTAGATATTGCCATCAACGGAACTTCGTGGGACAATGTCTGGACAACTTCACATCCGGAATATTATATGAGAACCGGAACTACAATTCAACAATTAGGAAACTTCTCTGATATCGCAGCATTAGATCTTAATAGTTCAGCTACGAGAAATGCTATCAAAGACGCAATGCGCTATTGGATTTTTGCTGCAAACGTAGACGGTTATCGTTGTGATTATGCTAATAATCCTCCTTTGGATTTTTGGTCTGAAGTCAATTCAAACCTTAGAAGCATTTCTTCTCATAATTTATTAATGTTAGCCGAAGGAGACAGACAAGAAAACTTTCAGGTTGGTTTTGACATGAATTATGGTGACAGATGGTTTCACAGCGGTTTATATGATATTGCTAATGGAGGACCGGTTTCTCAAAGAATTCAGGATCAGACTACTTATGAATATGCGAAAGCAACTGGAAATCAGCAAATAGTTAGATATACCGGTAATCATGATACTTATACGAATGATAATGGCGTAAGAAGACCATTTGTTGCGTTCAAAACCCATAATGGTATTGTTGCTAATTTCTTAGTTTCGGCTTATATGAAAGGTGTTCCTTTTTTAATGAGCGGACAAGAAATTGACTACGAACCAAAAACAGATTGGCCTTGGACAAACTTCAAATTCAACTGGTCTCAAAATCCAACTGCAGCAGCAGATTTCGCAAAAATTCTAAACTTTAGAGCAACAAGTGCAGCCATTAGACGCGGTGATTTAACCACATATGCGAATGATGATATCAGTATTTTTACCAAAACATTAGGTACTGAAAAAGTAATCGTAATGTCAAATTTAAGAAATGCTTCTAAGTCGTATGTAATTCCGGCAGCTTTAGCAGGAACTTATGTAAATCCTTATAACAACAATGCTTCGGTAACTTTAACTACTGGCGCTACAAGAACATTTGCGGCTTACGAATATTTGGTTTTAACCAATACTAATGCACCGGTTGTAGCCGTTACAGGAGTTTCGGTTAGTCCAACAACTGTAACAGTTGGTTTAGGATCTACGCAACAATTAAACGCTACTCTTGCTCCGGCAAATGCAACAAATCAAAACGTAACCTGGACATCAAGCAATACAGCTGTAGCAACTGTAAATGCTTCTGGATTAGTTTCAGCGGTTTCTGCAGGTACAGCAACTATTACCGTTAAAACAGTTGACGGAAATAAAACAGCAACCTCAGCTATAACTGTTGCGGCAATTCCGGTTGCTTCTGTAAGTGTTTCGCCAACAACGGCAAGTTTATATGCAGGAAACACACAACAACTTTCGGCTACGATTGCTCCGGCAAATGCAACAAACAAAACGGTAACATGGAGTTCTAGTAATACAGCAGTTGCAACTGTAAACTCATCTGGATTAGTTACAGCGGTTTCAGCAGGAACGGCAAATATTACTGTAACAACGCAAGACGGAAGCAAAACCGCAATTGCAGCCATTACCGTAAACGCAAATACTAATTTCACGGTTTATTTCTACAAACCATCAAATTGGGGAACCGGAATTAAAATTTATTATTGGAGTGCTTTACCAACAGGAGTTTTGGCTGATGCATCATGGCCAGGCGTAAACATGGCCGATGCCGGAAATGGTTGGTACAGTTATACGTTTACAAATGTAACTTCGACTAATTTAATTTTTAATGATGGAACAAACCAAACCGCTGATTTAAGCAGAAACAAAACGGGTTGGTACATGAATACAACTTGGTATGATTCAAATCCGGGAACTGTTGTAGCGGTTACAGGAGTTACATTATCGCCAACAACAGCTACTTTATTGGTTGGTGCAACACAACAATTAACACCTACAGTTGCGCCTGCAACAGCAACAAATAAAACAGTTAGTTATGCTTCAAGTAATACTGCTGTAGCAACTGTAAATACTTCGGGATTAATAACCGCTGTAGCTGCAGGTTCTGCAACAATTACAGTTACAACCCAAGACGGAGCAAAAACGGCAACTTGTGCAGTAACCGTAAATGCAACAAACGTAGCTGTAACAAGTGTGAGTTTGAGTCCAACTTCGGCATCATTATCTGTTGGCGGAACGCAACAATTGACTCCAACAATTCTTCCTGCAAATGCAACAAACAAATCTGTAAATTACAGTTCAAGCAATACAGCTGTGGCAACTGTAAATTCATCTGGATTGGTAACGGCTGTAGCAAACGGATCAGCAAATATTACAGTAACTACGGTTGATGGAAGTAAAACAAATACTTGTGCTGTAACAGTTTCGACTGCAACAGGAACGTATTATACAATAAAAAACAGATGGACCGGAGCTTATTTATCTGATGCCGGAGCAAATGTAGGTTATGGTGCAACGGTTGCAAACAACAATTATAAATGGCAAAAAATCGCTATCGACGCCACTTATTTTGTACTTAAAAATGTAGCAACTGGCGAATTAATGAATATAGAAAGCCAAACCGGAAGTGTTCAGGCTAATATTACCGATACTACTTTCTGGAGCGCACAATGGTCAAGCGATTATATCGACGGAACTTGGGTTAGATTAAGAAACAGATGGCAAACCGGAAACATTATTCATGTTGAGAATCAAACAGGTTCTGCACAATATGGTAATTCTCAAGATGGTTGGTACAGCGCACAATGGCAATTAGAAACAACAACTGTTTCTACTTCAAAATCTGTTATGAATTCACAAGATGTTTTAGCAACCGAAAAAGTAATTGGTATTTATCCAAATCCTTCTACAGACAATCAATTTCATGTATTATTACCTGAATCAGAAACTGGAGATGTAACTACAATTACGGTTTCTGATATGAACGGAAGAACTGTTTTAACAGAAAGACTTTCGACTTCAGGACAAATTAATCACAATTTAGCAGAAGGTTTATATATTGTAAATATTAATTCAAACGAATATAATGTGACTAAAAAACTGATCGTTAAATAATTTCAATTTTATTAAAAAGAAATGGCGTATGAGATTTTCATACGCCATTTTTATTTTTAGCCACGAATTTCACAAATTAACACGAATTATTTTTTTCATATTACACGAATTAAATTCGTGCTAATTTGTGAAATTCGTGGCGACTTTTTTAAAATGAATAATTAAGAGTGAACCCAAAATTATTATTAAATGTTATATCATTTTTTATTACTGCAGGTTTAAAAGCCAAGTTTTCGCTCACATTAAATTGAGATAAAGCAGCGTCAATATTGGCATCAATTATATTTAAAACATAAAAACCAACAATAAACAAAGCCGATAAATCTCTATTTCTTTGATATTGCTTTTGGGCAGCAATTAATTGGCTATTGCTTAAGTTAGCCAAATATTCAGAACCACTTGTGTTGCCTAACAATCTACTTTTGTATTCGTTTCGATAAATGTTGTAGTTTTTCTTACTGTCAATATAAAAATAAGTGCTCACTCCAATTGCTCCGTATACCAAAGGAAGTTTCCAATATTTCTTATTATAAATCTGTCCTAAACCAGGAAAAATAGCCGAATAAAATGCTGCTTTTGCAGGACGAAGCGGATCAATGATTTCTGATTTTAGAGAATCATTTAAAACCATGTTCTTTGTTTGTTGAGCTGAAATTGTAGTTAATCCAAAAAATAAAAACAGAAGAATAAATTGATATTGCATGTAGAAGTTTCTTTAAAATTTTGATTCAAAGAAAACTTTCTCGTCTTAAGATTTCTCTTAAGTAAAAGATAAATAAAACTTAAGATTTTAGTATTATTTTTTTGCCACGAATTTCACGAATTCACACGAAAATTATTAGTGTAAATTCGTGAAATTCGTGGCAACTTTTTCTTTTACTCTCCCAACATTTCCATTAATTCCAAAGCTCGTTTGGTTGATTTTACATTGTCGAAAGTCAATAAAAGTCGTAAACCGTTTGGCGTTTGTTTTTCTTTCATTGTACAAAGATTACTGTGCGTTTGCACAAACTTTATCATCTTATGAAAACGCTTCGATTGATAATAATCTGATTGTTGATCTGAAACGAAATAACCAATCATTTTACCTTTTTTCATCACCAGTTTTTCAATACCAACGGCTGTCGCAATCCATTTGATGCGAATACTATTCATCAAAGCATTAGCACGCGGAGGCATTGGACCAAAACGGTCAATTAATTTATTTTGGAAAATAACTAATTCGGCTTCATTTTTCACGCCACCCAATTCGTTATATAAACTCAAACGCTCGGTGACATTATTAATATATTCATCAGAAAACAGCAACTCAAAATCAGTATCGATTTGTAGATCTTTTACATATTCTTTAGTTTCAATATCGTTTTCTTCAGGATATAAATCTTTGAATTCGTTTTCTTTTAATTCCTCAATGGCTTCGTTCATGATTTTTTGGTACGTATCAAAACCAATTTCATTAATGAAACCACTTTGTTCACCACCTAATAAATCTCCTGCACCACGAATTTCAAGATCTTTCATAGCAATGTTGAAACCGCTTCCTAATTCGCTAAATTGTTCCAAAGCCTGAATACGTTTTCTCGCATCTTCGGTCATTGATGAATACGGCGGACAGATGAAATAACAGAATGCTTTTTTGTTGCTTCGCCCTACTCGACCACGCATTTGATGCAAATCTGACAATCCGAAATTATTGGCATTATTGATGAAAATCGTGTTGGCATTTGGAACGTCAAGACCACTTTCGATAATTGTGGTTGCAACCAAAACATCAAAATCTCCGTTCATGAAACCTAACATCAATTCCTCGAGTTTGGCACCTTCCATTTGTCCATGACCAATTCCGACTCTTGCATTTGGAACCAAACGCTGAATCATTCCGGCAACTTCTTTTATATTTTCAATTCTGTTATTGATAAAGAAAACTTGTCCGTTACGTTGAATTTCATACGAAATCGCGTCCCGAATTACTTCTTCACTAAAACCAACAACGTTTGTTTCTATTGGATAACGATTTGGCGGAGGCGTTGTAATTACCGATAAATCTCTTGCCGCCATTAACGAAAACTGAAGCGTTCTCGGGATTGGCGTTGCTGTTAATGTCAACGTGTCGACATTTGCCGCAATCGTCTTCAATTTATCTTTTACGTTAACTCCAAACTTTTGTTCTTCGTCGACAATCAACAAACCAAGGTCTTTAAAAACTACATTTTTGTTGACTAACTGATGCGTTCCAATTACGATATCTAATTTCCCTTCGGCTAGATCTTTTAGGGTTTGTGCTTTTTGTTTTGCGGTTCTGAATCGGTTTAAATAACCAATTGAAACCGGCATATCTTTTAGTCTTTCGGTGAAAGTTCTGTAATGTTGGTACGCCAAAATCGTTGTCGGAACCAAAACGGCAACTTGTTTGCTATTATCGACAGCTTTAAAAGCAGCACGAATGGCAACTTCCGTTTTTCCGAAACCTACGTCGCCACAAACCAATCGATCCATTGGGCGATCGCTTTCCATGTCGGCTTTTACTTCTTGCGTTGATTTAGTTTGATCCGGCGTATCTTCATAAATAAACGAGCTTTCTAATTCGTTTTGTAAATAACTGTCCGGCGCAAACTGAAAACCTTTTTCTAAACGACGTTTTGCATACAACTGAATCAAGTTGAAAGCAATATGTTTGACGCGCGCTTTGGTTTTTTGTTTTAAAATTTTCCAGGCATTCGATCCTAACTTATAAATCTTCGGCGGCGTTCCGTCTTTTCCGTTGTATTTCGAGATTTTATGAAGCGAATGGATACTTACATAAACAATATCATTATCAGCATAAACAAGTTTTATAGCTTCCTGCGTTTTTCCTTCGACCTGAATTTTCTGTAATCCGCCAAACTTTCCAATTCCGTGATCAATGTGCGTTACATAATCTCCAACCGAAAGTGAGGTTAATTCTTTTAGCGTAATATTCTGTTTTTTAGAATAACCGTTTTTGATATTGAATTTGTGATAACGTTCAAAAATCTGGTGATCTGTATACGCCGTAATCTGATTTTCCTCGTCAATAAAACCTTGGTACAAAGGCAATACAACGGTATGATATTGCTTGCGAATATTCTCTGAATTGGCTTCGTCTAAAGTTTCAAAAATATCATGAAAACGTTTTGCCTGAGTTTCATTCGAACAGAACAAATAATTCTTGTATCCGTTAAAATGATTATCGCTTAAATTATTCAATAACAAATCAAATTGTTTGTTGAAAGATGGCTGCGGCTGAATATGAAATTCGAATGTTTTAGTGATTTTAAAAATTGGTTTTGAAGCCAATTCTACAATCGAAAAATCCAAAGCACGTTTTATAAACGAAGCTTGATTTAAGAATAATTGCTCCGGTTCTGCGTGTTTTATCTCTTTCGAAAGTTTTTCAAAAGCTTCTTCGGCTCTTGCAAATTGTTTGTCTAACTGACTAAAAAGTCCGTCTGTATTTTGAATAAAAAGAACTGTTTTTTCGGCAATATAATCTAAAAAGCTTTCTCGGTTTTCCTGAAATATCTTGTTTTCAACATTCGGGATTATGGTGATTTTTTTATGAGTTTCTACAGATAACTGCGTTTCTACATCAAAACTTCTGATGCTATCTACTTCGTTTCCAAAAAACTCAATTCTATACGGATGATCGTTTGAAAAAGAGAATACATCGACAATTCCTCCACGAACCGAAAACTCGCCGGGTTCTGTAATAAAATCGACTCTTTTGAATTCATATTCAAACAAAACTTCGTTGATAAAATCGATCGAAATTTTATCATTCAAAGCGACTTTCAAGGTGTTTTTGTCTAATTGCTGACGCGTCACTACTTTCTCAAAAAGAGCTTCAGGATAGGTAACAATTATAGCCGGTTTTTTTCGGGAATTAATTCGGTTTAAAACCTCAGCACGAAGCAAAACATTGGCATTATCAGTTTCATCAACTTGGTACGGACGACGAAATGATGCAGGATAAAATAAAACATCCTGTTCGCCAATCATTTGTTCCAGATCGTTCAAATAATAAGCGGCTTCTTCTTTATTGTCTAAAACAACTAGAAAAGGCAACTCGGTTTTTTTGAAAACAGAACGAATCACAAATGAAACTGCAGATCCTAACAATCCGTTAAGATGCATTTTTATTTGATTCTGTTCTACTAATTGTGTGGCAATCTGCTCATTTTTTGGCAGATTATCATACATGGTATATAAGGCGTTTTTAGTCAACTGTTGGTAACTTTTTATTTACATTTTGCACCGGAGGAGCAACCGGAACTATATTCGAATTTGGAATAGCGCGCGTTGTATCTAACATTCTCAAGAAATCTTCTTCTCCTTCTTCTTTTGGAATTTTACTTTTTACAACAACCTGATCCATTTGTCTTTCTAATGAAACCAGTTCTTTATTAATATCTCCAATCAGAAACGTCACTTTCTTATCCGGAATTGTACTCAGATTAATAAATAAATCCATCATTTTGACTTTAGTAATCAAAATTGAAATTCGGCTTTTTATCTGAGGAACATTAAATTCAGCCGGAATATTGTTGTTTAAAGCAAATGCTTTTTTTGAAATTGCAGCTGATTTTTTCTGAAAAGCTCCGATCGTTTTTCTTGGTTTATCGCCAATTTCCTTTAGAAAATCACGCCATTCAGTCCACGAACTCATCTTTTGTTCTGCAACCTCATTGATGGGTTCATCAATAAATGTCCAGGCTTTATTTATATTATTAAAAATGATTTCGTTTTTCTTTGCTTCTTTTTCATTTTCAGCTCGACGTCTTTCATCTTGATTTTGACATGAATTCAGCACAAAAATTAAAAGCAGAAAAAGAGATATTTTATATTTCATTTGTAAAACATTAAGCTACAAAGTTACAAAGTAATTTTACAATTACGAATTCTGTTTTTTGCTAAAGATTATATAAATCTGGCGTGCTTTTTTGGCCCACGGATTTTGCGGATTAAACGGATTAACGCAGATTATTTTTTCAAACTCTACTTGGGGAATTTTACCGCAAAGTGCGCAAAGGTTTTTTGTTTTGGATTATGGTTAGTAATCGCAAAGTTCGCAAAGCTTTGTGTTGATTTAGCTTTGTATGCTTTGTGGTAAAAAAATCTGTCTGAACATAAAATAAATCTTTACATAAAAATTTAACCGCAAAGCACGCAAAGTTTTTTTTATATGTTATGGCTTTATACAAACGCAAAGTTCGCAAAGCTTTATCTGGATATAGCTTTGCGAACTTTGCGTTTAATATGCGTAATCCTAAGCAAAAAAACTTTGCGCACTTTGCGGTAAAAAACTATCCGCATTAATCCGTTTAATCCGCTAAATCTGTGGCTAAATTCATCTTTAAATTAAGTCCTGAAATAATACTCTCACAGAGAATAATCTAAAAAACAAACTTCATCCTTATTAAATTTATAATTTGTTTTTCTAAAAAGTAAAAATATTTGCGAAAACGTTATATTTGCGTCTCTAAAAACTATTCAAAAATGAATCCAAAAATATTGATCATTGGCGCTTGCGGTCAAATTGGGACTGAACTGACTCAAAAATTACGTAAGTTATACGGAACAGAAAATGTAATTGCTTCTGATATTCGAAAATTAAATACTGATGTTGTTAATTCAGGTCCTTTTGAAGTGGTGAATGCCTTAGATTTCAATCAAATTGAACATCTTGTCGAAGTGCATAAAATTACAGATATTTATTTGATGGCGGCACTTTTATCGGCTACAGCTGAGAAGAATCCTGCTTTTGCATGGGATTTAAATATGAATTCATTATTTCACGTTTTGAATTTGGCTAAAGCCAAAAAAATACAGAAGATATTCTGGCCTTCAAGTATTGCGGTTTTTGGACCAACTACTCCAAAAGAAAATACGCCTCAATATACCGTTATGGAACCTTCAACGGTTTACGGAATCAGTAAACAAGCCGGTGAAAGATGGTGTGAATATTACCATAATATTTATGGCGTTGATGTTCGAAGCATCCGTTATCCTGGTTTAATAAGCTGGTCAACTCCTCCTGGTGGCGGAACTACAGATTATGCTGTTGATATTTTCTATAAGGCTATTGCCGATAAAAAATACGAGTGCTTTTTATCATCAGAGACAAAAATGCCAATGATGTATATGGATGATGCCATCGATGCAACAATCAATATTATGAAAGCTCCGGCTGAAGAAATCAAAATACATTCTTCATACAATTTAGCCGCAATGAGTTTTACTCCAACTGAAATTGCTAACGAAATTAAAAAACATATTCCTGAATTTACAATTACTTATGAGCCTGATTTCCGTCAGAAAATTGCGGATAGCTGGCCGGCAAGTATTGACGATACAGAAGCTAGAAAAGATTGGGGTTGGAAACATACTTTTGATCTTGAAACTATGACAAAAGATATGTTGGAACATTTGGGATAACCAAAATTCGTCATTGATTTCAAGCGTGTTATTTTAAAAGAGATACTTTTAAAATAACACGCTTTTTTTGTGAAATATATTTTTAGACAAAACAGATCGCTTCAAAATTTTCTTACTTTTGAAGCTATTAGAATAATTTCAAATTTATCTAAAATCATCAATCAAATCACAACAAAAACGTTAATCAAATGACAAATTCTCATCATCCCGTCGAACAAAGCAAAAGAACTGCTATTGTCGACATTCTTAGAGGCTGGGCTCTCTTGGGCGTTGCAATTGGTAATTATGGAGATTTTCTTCATATTGGATTACAAACAAAAATTAAAACCGATACTGTTTCTAATATTCTTCAAGTTTTTAATCAAATCTTTTTTGCAGCAAAATCCTGGACATTATTAACGCTGCTATTTGGCTTTGGTTTTGCCATTTTAATCAATAACGTAGCGAGCAAAGGCAAACATCCTGTTTTGTTTTTTTCCTGGAGAATGATATTACTTTTTGTACTAGCTTTTATTGATTCTTCTTTTTGGCTAGGTGACATCTTAAAAGATTATGCTTTTCTTGGACTTTTGTTGTTACTTTTTTATAAAATTCCAACAAAGACATTAGCTATAATCTGTTCAGTTCTTTTCCTGAGTATTCCATTTTGGGCGGCTTACGTAAGCCAGATTAATATAGTTCATCCTGAGATCACAACTAATCCTGAATACTTAAAACTATACCACTCCGGAAATTGGATAGATTTTTTCAGATTTAACTTATTAGCTTCTTATTATGAACAAATAATTATTCCGGGATATTTAATTACGGCACATATTGTAATGTTTACGTGTATGCTTTTTGGATTTTTACTTCAAAGAATAGCATTTTTTAATCGCTTAAACGAAATGAAAAAATTACTAAAATATGTACTTTATATAAGTTTAAGCTGTGCCATAATCATCGCTTTAATTTTTATTTTGGGTGAAAAAAACAAAGCCACATTTCTCGAATATTTTGTTCCTGCATATTGGGTGATTTTAAGTACAATGATTTTCATTGCCAGCGGAATCTGTTTGTTTTACATCAACAACAAACTAAAAACAATATTCAAATATTTTAGTGCTGCAGGAAAAATGACGCTAACTAATTATATTGTTCAAAATATATTAGCAGCATTTATTTTCTCCGGAATTGGTTTAGGAATAGGAAATTCGATGCCATATTGGTTTTACTTTTCTTTAGCTATTTTCATTTTCATCATTCAATTATTTATAAGCAAATGGTGGTTGTCAAAATACAATTATGGCCCGATTGAATGGTTGTGGAGATCTGCCAGCTATCGAGAATGGTTTCCGTTTAAAAAAGTACAATCTAACCTCATTACGGAAGTAAAAACAATATAATTCGATTTTAGATAAATTTGAAAAAAGAAAAGCCCTTAAAATATTTTAAGGGCTTTTTCATTAAAGTTTATTTTGATTATTTTACTTCATAAACATTATTTGCAGCTTTTACATCAGCCATTAATCCGCTTGGATCAATCGTGATTTTTTTAATCGCCGTTTTGCTTTTATCAATTGTAAAACTGTAGTTTGATTGTGCCCAAGCCCAATCTTCCAGAACTGTTCTTTTTACGTTTGGATTTGGATTTGGTTTAATATAATTCATCATTCTTAACGGAATATAAAAACTCTCAGATGTTCCGTCTGTATATTCTACGGTTAAATCTATTGGCATTGGCATTCTTCCAATTCTTTCTAAACTTACCGTTGTTTTTCCACCATTATCTGCAACATCTTTGATACCGTAATCGATTGTATTTAAAGTTTCTGCCCAATCAACTAAATACCAATCTAACTCAGCTCCGGAAACTCTTTCAGCTGTTCTTTTGATATCGTTTGGAGTTGGATGTTTGAATTTAAAATCGTTGAAATATCTTTTTAAAGTTGCATCTACATTCTCTTTTCCTATTACATATTCTAATTGCGACAAAAAGATACTTCCTTTTACATAAGAGGAAATACTGTAAGGTCTGTTCTCATCATAACGATCACCGTGAGTAGTTTGTGGCTGCTCTTTTCCGGAATTTACTAAGTTATAATACGCTGTATAATTTCCTTTAAACGGATTTTCTACTTTTTTATCTCCTTTTAATTCATTCAAAGCCATGTCTTCGATGTAAGTTGTAAAACCTTCGTCCATCCAAGGGTGTTTTGATTCATTTGAAGCTAAAATATGCTGAAACCAAGAATGTCCCATTTCGTGTGTTGCGGTTCCCAAAATACCTTCAAGAGTTCCGTTTCCAAGCATTAAAGTACACATTGCATACTCCATTCCACCGTCTCCACCTTGAATAAATGAATATTGTTTGTATGGATATGCACCAACTTTATGATTGTAAAAATCCATTACTTTAACCATCAAAGGCTCTAACTTTTTCCAGTTTTCAGTAGTTTTTGGATTGTTTTTATAGAAATAATGTAATTCAACATCATTTGGTCCTTTTACAATATCATGTGTATATTCTTTGTCTGCAGCCCAAGTAAAATCGTGAACATTTGGCGCAATAAAATGCCATGTTAATGTTTTTGTTTTCTTTGGATAAACAACCGTTACACCAGCATCTTCATATCCGTGACCAATTTGATTTTTGTCTTGCAAATATCCTGAACCTCCAATTGTATAGTCTTTATCAATTGTAATTTTTACATCAAAATTACCCCAAACACCGTGAAATTCTCTCGCAATATATGGATCTGCATGCCAGCCTTCAAAATCAAATTCGGCTAATTTAGGATACCATTGTGACATTGAAAGTTCAACTCCTTCAGAATTATTACGTCCTGAACGACGAATTTGAACCGGAACTTGTCCGTCAAAATCTAGCGTAAATGTCGCTTGTGAATTAGGCAAAATTGGCTTAGCCAAAGTAACTTCCAGAATAGTTCCTGAAACTCTGGTTTGCGCCGTTACGCCATCTTGTTTAAGATTTGTGATTTTTAGATATCCAATTTCATTTGGTTTCAAAGTTTCAATTCTACTTTGTTTAACCTCTTTACCATCGGCACCTTTTACTTTACTTACCATTCTTCCATCAGGATCTTTTATAGAATGCAAACGTGCATCCATTTCGCTTCCTGGCTGAAATGCATTTGGATATAAATGATAAAAAACTTTTCTTAAGGTATCAGGCGAATTATTGGTATAAACCAATTCCTGTTTCCCTTTGTACTGATAGTTTTTTACATCCATCGAAACTTCCATTTTGTAATCGACATGTTGTTGCCAATATGGAGCATTTTGCGCAGATAAAGAGTTTAAACCCAAACTCAAAAAAGATAGTAGTATAATTTTTCGCATGATTGTTTTAATAAAAATGGAAGAGTTGCCACTCTTCCATTAGATTAGTATTCTATTTTGTTTTTATTTCTTTGACATTTTTTCTGCCATCAATAAAGCATTATAGGCATTAACCATTTTAGCTGATTTCGAAGATTCAACTGACGAAACCGGAACTGGTTTTTGAGTTGGATTTGGATTTTTACCCAAAACTACCATTGAAGGAAGCGCAACTCCGGATTCCATTAAAATCTGTTTTACCTGAGAAGCTTTTAATTTTGGATAATAAGAACGAATCAAAGCCGCTACTCCTGCAGCATTTGGTGCTGCCATTGAAGTTCCTTGTAAATATTTGTATTTATCGTTTGGAACCGTTGCGTAGATTTCTTCTCCTGGTGCAAAAACGTCAACATTTATTTTTCCGAAGTTTGAGAATGAAGCTACTACATTTTCGCCATATTCTTTATTGATTGCTCCAATTGTAATTACATTATCAGCAAATTCTTTAATATTGTCTTCAGAATCATTTGGGTAATTGATGTTTTTAGTTTCGTCGATATTATAACCGTCATTACCAGCTGCGTGAACAATTAAAACATCTTTTTTAGCAGCATATTTTATCGCATCATAAACCCATTGTTTGTGCGGAGAAAAACTTTTTCCAAAACTTCCGTTGATTACTTTTGCTCCATTATCTACTGCATAACGAATCGCCAAAGCAATATCTTTATCGTACTCATCTCCATCAGGAACTGCTCTTACTGTAAGGATTTCAACATTGTTAGAAACTCCGTCTCCTCCAAGATTATTACCGCGAATTTGTGCAATGATTCCGGCAACGTGAGTTCCGTGAAGCGCTTTTTCTTTATCCGGACCAAAAACTATATTATTACCATAATGATTGTTTTTAATGTCTTCCGGATTATCGCCTACAACTTTTCTTCCATCATACTCTTTGTTCAGATTATAATTGAATTGATCGTAAACTTGCTCTCTGTACTCTTCAAAATCAGCTTCAGGATTAAAAGTTGGTCCTGCATTACCAAAAACCTGAGTCATGATATCTTTACTTCTCAAAACTTTTGGATCTGTTGAAGTAATCTTGCTTAAATCCTCTAATTTATAATCTGTTTTATTTAACTCCTTTTTAATAGTATTATGAACATCTATTAAAAAATCAACTTGTTGTTTGTCTTCTTGAAGCTCGCTTATTTTTTCGTCATATTGTGCCAAAGCTGCTTTGTATTGAGCAGATCCATCGTCGCCTTTTTTAACGATACGAGTTAATTCAAGATTTTCATGAACAGCATTTCCAAGAAAATTCCATCCGTGAACGTCATCAATAAATCCATTTTTATCATCATCGATTCCGTTACCAGGAATTTCTTTTGGATTTGTCCAGATCATTCCCTGTAAGTCCGGATGCTCAATATCAACACCTGAATCTACTATACCTACAATTACTTTTTTACCTGTTTTTCCTTGTAATAATTCGGCGTAAGCCCTATCAACACTCATTCCCGGAATTGAATCTTTGATTAAATCAAGATGACTCCATCTTTTTAGTTCGTTTTCGCTAACTGGTGCTTTTTTTACAATTGCCAAAGGTGCCGTAATTGGAACTTTAGGCGCTGAATTTTGTGCTTGTACGCTTGCACTACCAGCTAAAGCAAGTAATACCCAAGCTGATAAAGTAAAGGGTTTTATAGAACTCATGTATCTGTATATTATTATAAAGTTAAAAGATGGGTCTAAATTATGATTTTTTGTTACAAAAAACTAACGATTAACAATGCCTTATGAATTTTGATATTTTCTTAAGTATTGTCTAAGGTCAATTAAACCGCTTAAATCATGTTTTTTTAATCAATTTATCTATAAATATACTGTTTTCATTTTTATGGAAATTTAAAGAGAAATAAATTCCAGTACGCTTTCCCGTAAGGAAACGACAATTGAATTACCTACTATTGCCCGACTGAATTATAAACCCTCTCTATGAAAACAAAACTACTCTTGTTGCTGTTATTAGCAAATTTTTCAATTTTTGCACAAACCAACTTAGTTCCAAATGGGAGCTTCGAAAACTGGTCTTCGTCATCACATCCTGATAGTTGGTATGGTTATCTTAGTGGTTATGTTTCTCAAAGCGCAACTGCCCAAAATGGCGCATCAAGTACCAATATGATGGTTGCCAGCGGTACATTTAACTACATAAATAGCGACTATTTTGCGGTAGAAGCTGGTAAAAAGTATCGTGTAACGATGTATCACAAAGTCGTAAAAGGTACATTTTCTTCAATTGATTTTAGCGTTTACCACAAACCCGGAACATTCAAGGAAGAGATAGTCAAAAAATCAGACGTTACTTTCTCAACTACTGAATGGAGAAAAGTTGAATTTGAATATACCTCAACTGCTTCTGAAAATATTGAAGTAGATATCTGGACTAACGGATCTCTTGATTCTGAAATTTTGGTTGATAATGTCTCTGTTGTAGATGTTGCCGAAACTCCTGCACAATACACAATGATTCCTGATGCAAATTTTGAGAAAAAACTGATCGACTTAGGAATTGATTCTGGCGCTATTGATGGTAAAATATTAACATCAAAAATCAATACTTTAACATCTTTGGATATATCATATAGCTCAATTAGTGACTTAACCGGAATCGAAGATTTTAGTGCTTTGTACTCATTATATTGCAATAACAACAATTTGACGACTCTTGATCTTTCAAAAAATTTATTATTATTAAACATTGACTCTAGTTATAATCAACTCACAAGCGTAAATATCAATAAAAATGCAAGTAACCTTAATCTTGCTTCTAATAAGCTGGAAAATGTAGACTTTTCACAAAATCCTTCTTTATACTCCTTAGATTTAAATAGAAATTTATTGGCAAATTTAGATGTTTCGCAAAATCAGAACTTACAATTTTTAAAAGTAAATAATAATAAATTAGCGACCATAAATCTTTCAAAAAACACATTATTGAATTACATTACCTGTTCAGGAAATAAATTAAGTTCTATAGATGTTTCAAATAATACTTCTTTAGAAATTTTATGGATCGAAACTAATTTACTTACTACATTAGATTTGTCTAAAAACACAAAACTGAGATTTGTGTATTGTTCCTCTAATCAATTAACAAGCCTCAAAACTCCTGCTGGAGCCACTTTAAATAATTTAAACTGTGCTTACAACAAATTGACAAGTTTAGATCTTTCTGCCAACACTGGTTTAACTAAAGTTGAATTTCAATCAAATTTAATAGAAACTGTAAATGTAGCAGCTAGTATCAATTTAGATTATTTTAATGGCAGTTATAATCAGCTTAAAACTTTAGATGTTTCTAAAAATGTTAATTTGACTTATTTTAATTGTAACGGAAACAAATTATTAAGTGATTTAAACTTAAAAAATGGAAATAATACCAAAATAAAAAGTACTGATTTATCTATTCGAGAAACTCCAAGTTTATACTGTTTAGTTGTAGATGACGTTGCATATTCGACTACAAATTGGACATCAAATATTGATCCTTATACAATTTTTACTGATACGCCATGTGCTCCGGCAAAATACACTCTTATTCCAGATATTAATTTCGAAAAATCCCTAATAACAAAGGGTATTGATGCCGTAGAAGATGGTAAAGTATTGACTAGCAAAATTGCTATTGTCAAAGTTTTAGATTTGAGCGATTATTATACCAATCTAAAAATCGAAGACCTAACAGGAATTGCAGATTTTACAGCACTTGAAGAATTAACATTACCTTCTTCTAATAGTGGTGCTCTAAAAACAATTGACATCTCTCACAATTTAGCTTTAAGAAAACTAATCTCTTCTCAAACTAAATTAGAAACTCTGGACGTTTCTAACAATTTAGCTTTAACTGAATTAAATATTTATAGAAATAATTTAACAACACTTAATGTATCAAAAAACTTAGAATTAACTAAGCTTGATTGCTCTCTAAACAGATTAACAAGCTTGGATGTTACGGCAAACAAAAAACTTAAGAGTTTAGCGTGTTCAGCATCTAATGAAGAAGGTAATTATAGTCCACGACAAGGTTTATTAACAAGTTTAGATCTTTCTCAAAATCTTGACTTAGAAGTTTTAAATTGCAGTTCAAACGATAAACTTGTTGGATTAGATGTATCTAAAAACGTAAAGTTAACTTCTATTAATGTTAGTAATAACAATCTAACATCTATTGATTTTTCTGCCAACAAACTTTTAAAAAATATTTCTTGCGAATCGAATCAAATAACAAGTCTGGATCTTTCTAAATATCCTGCTTTAGAAACATTACAATGCTCTTTTAATCAGTTAACAACATTGGATGTATCACAAAAACCAGGGTTAACTTTTTTAATATGCGAATCTAATCAACTAACAAGCTTAGATGTCTCAAAAAACCCTGCATTAGAGCGTTTATACTGTAGCGGTAATAAAATCGCTAGTTTAGACATATCTGCCAATCCAAAGATGAAGCAACTGTTATGCGGCAGCAATAATATGACCAAATTAAATTTAAAAAATGGCAACAATACAAAGTTTGAGATTGATTATAACAGTATTTTTTCAAACAATCCAAATTTAACTTGCATACTTGTTGATGATGTTGATTATTCTAATAAAACATGGGCCACTTATAAAGATGCAACAGCAAGTTATAATACAGAATGTAGCTTTAGTTTACCTTCTAAAAACTTTGCTGTAGAAACAAAAGGTGAATCTTGCGTTGGAGAAAATAATGGGGAAATTACTATAACTGCAAGTGCCGAATTCCCATATGTTGCAAGCATAAACGGAAAAGCTACCACTTTTACAAACAATAGTCTAAAAATTAGCAATCTGGCACCGGGAACTTACACAGTTATTATAACAATTCCGGGAGAAGTATATGAGCAAACTTTCATACTGACAATTGCAAAAGCGGTTACTATTACCGGAAAATCAAGCATAACCTCTAAAACAATTGATGTTGAAATTACACAAGGAACTGCACCATTTACAGTTTTTGTTGATGGAAATAAACAATTTCAGACAAATGATGCGGCTTTTTCTCTAAGTGTTGATAAAAACGCTTTAGTAACAGTAGCAACTGCAAAAGCTTGTGAAGGCGTTTTTGCCAAAAAAGTTTCTGTTTCAGATTTTGAATCACAAATTTTATCGGCATATCCAAATCCAACTTCTGGAAGTTTTGAAATTGAAATTCCAACAAATAAAACAGAAGTTAAAATAGAGTTGTACAATTTTGGAGGACAATTAATTTCCGGTAAAACTTATACTATCGAAAATGGAAAAGCATTATTAAACCTAGAAAATCAAGCTTCAGGAATTTATGCTGTCAAAGTCTATTTAGAAACTCCGGAATATCTTAAAATTATAAAAAAATAAAAATGAAGAAGTTTATATACCTTTCAATTATTGGATTTTCGCTTGTTTCTTGCGGTGGCGGGAGCGATGATTCTGCAACGCCAGAAGTTGTGAATGTTGCGCCTACAGTGCCTGCTTTAACAGCTCCGATTGATAACAAATTATGCGTAGATAATACTGTTGGTTTTCAATGGAATGCTTCTACCGATGCTAACAAAGATGTTATTACCTACCAAATTCAGGTAGCAAAAGATAATGCCTTTACTCAAATTATAAAAACAAATGAAGTTACAACGAATAGTTCTTCGATAAGTCTGGACAAAAACACACCTTATTACTGGAGAGTAAAAGCTACAGACAGCAAAGGATTATCAAGTTCTTATTCGCCTACTTACAAGCTTTATACTACAGGCGAAGCTGTTGTAAATCATTTACCATTTTCACCAGAATTAGTACAACCGGCGATTAATTCTCTTTTGAATACTGCAACCGCAACTTTAAAATGGAACGCTACAGATGTTGATGCTACGGATGTTCTTACATATGATGTATATTTTGGAACTACAAATCCACCAACGATAAAAGTTAGCGAAAACACAAGTGCAACTTCATTTGATGTAACGCTTAATGCTTCAAAAGAATACTTCTGGAAAGTTGTAGTAAAAGATAATAAAGGTGGAGAAACTGTAGGTCAGGTTTGGAAGTTCAAAACCAACTAAAATTAAGTTAGAATTTAATTGTTAATGCTAAAAATCCCATTCGCCTCGGTGAATGGGATTTTTTTATGATTTAAAGTTCTTTTTAAAGAACCTCTTCGCACGTAAATACTTCTTTTAACCGAACGCCTTTCTCCGTATGTTCAACCGTTATAATCTGATTGTGTGCATCGTGTTCAAGGAACAAATAATAATTATTGTCCGCTGCTGCATTTAGAAATTTAGATTTTTCAGGCATTGTCAATAAAGGTCTTGTATCGTAACCCATAACATATGGCAAAGGAATATGTCCGGCTGTCGCCAACAAATCGGCACAAAAAACGATGGTTTTATCCTGATATTTAATATGTGGAATCATCTGTTTTTCAGTATGACCGTCGACATAATAAATTCCGAAATTCAATTCTTCAGAAAAGCCAAAATCAGCTTCAGGACGATTTATAAAATTCAATTGTCCGCTTTCCTGCATTGGTAAAATATTCTCTGATAAAAAAGAAGCTTTTTCACGAGCGTTCGGTTTTGTTGCCCATTCCCAATGGTTCTCGTTACTCCAGTATTTAGCATTTTTAAAAGCTGGTTCGTATCCCGTTTTATCTGAATTCCATTGTACACTTCCACCACAATGGTCAAAATGAAGATGCGTCATAAAAACGTCTGTAATATCATCTCGGTGAAAACCATATTTAGCTAATGATTTATCAATAGAATGCGATCCCCAAAGTGAATAATATCCAAAGAACTTCTCCGATTGTTTATCTCCCATTCCGGTATCAATCAAAATCAGGCGATTTCCATCTTCAATAAGCAAACAACGAGCGGCAATATCAATTAAATTATTAGCATCGGCAGGATTGCTTTTGTTCCAGATTGTTTTGGGCACAACTCCAAACATTGCACCTCCGTCTAACTTAAAATTTCCGGATTCTATAGGATAAAGTTTCATAAGCGTAATTTTCTAATAAGAAAACAAAGCTAGGAAAACCAATCTCTTTATGCTAACTGCGGATGTTAAATTGCCCACGGGTTTTACAGATTTAGCCGATTGACACAGATTTTTTTTAGTTGAAACTTATACTTTCAACGCCTTGATAATAAATAAAACACGGCGAAAACCCGTTAAATCAGTTTAATCCGCGGGCTAAAAAATTATTTTTATTCTAAAGTAATAGAAGCACTTCCCATTATTTCTTGCTTGTCGAAGAAGTTGACAAAGTAGGTTCCTTTAACAAAATGATTATCTCCTGAATCTAAAATTCCATAGACATTTGCGGGTTTTCCCTGAAAATCTACTGAAACAATAAAACTATAAACTAAGGCTTTATCGTTTCCGAATTCTATCAATTTATTCTCGCCCAAAACTGTATTATTTTGATCCAGAACCTGAACGTAAAATAATCTCTTTCCAGTTTTTGCAACTGAATTTCCATTGATAGCAAAACTAACTTTTAACTTCTTTGCACTTTTTGCTTTATCAGTTTCTAGTTCCTTACCAGATTTTTTTTCGCGAAGCGCAACCACTTTAAAACTATTCAAGGATAATCTCGAAGCATCTTTTAAGGTTGATTCTAGCTTTCTTTGTTTCGAAATCAAAGTATCATTTTCAGCTTTTTGCTGATACATAACAACATTTTGGCTTTCGATTTCAGTTAACAAACTTTTATTCTGAGATTTTAAATTCTTAACTTCTATTCCTTTCGATACTAATGAAGCATTCATATCTGAAAGTTGTTTTCTATAAATATATATTTGTTCCACCGAAGGATTTTTAGAAACCTTAATGATTTCCATCAAATTTTCAATGTTCTTTCTTTCCGTTTCTAATTGTTGCGATAATGCCGTTTTCTCAAGTATAGCCTGATCATAAGCCAACTTTAAATTCGTCAAAGAATCTAAAATGTTTTTTTGTGCAAGAGCTTCCTGACTCAATTTTAAATTTTCCTGACTACTTGATTCGGCTTTACTTTTCTCAACAATTTCATTTGACTCTTTACTAAAAATAAAGACTGTAGCACCTATTCCAAAAACAAAAAACACCGCTAAAAGTACTTTTAACCACTTATCTTTGTACTGTTTTTTCATAATTACTCACAATTTTTTGCAAAAATACCAATATTTTATCACCCGAAACAGGTATAAATACGGTTTTTTAACTTTAGAAAAAAGAAACCCTTTTTAGTTAAGCATTAAACATTCAAATCTTATTTCTCTTGATAATTCATCAAAATAAGTTCTATCTATTTTAACATTTGTTATAATAATGTGAACCGTTATGGAAAAAGGTTTTTAAGTCGTATCTTTGCAGATAATTTCATTTCAACATTGAATAACAGCACTTTAAATTGTAATATTAAAATTACTATTTTAAGGAAAATCCGGTTGAAACTAAAAACAAATACCATAAACAATGATAAAAGTTTCTGATACAGCTAAAAAGAAAATCATCGACTTAATGAAAGACGACGGTTTTGACGCTGCTAGCGACTACGTAAGAGTAGGCGTGAAAAGTGGCGGATGCTCTGGTTTGTCTTATGATTTAAAATTTGACAAAACTAAAGGCGACGACGATAAAATATTCGTAGACAACGACATAACAATTGCAGTTGAAAAAAAATCATTTCTATATTTAGCCGGAACAATTCTGGAATTCTCTGGCGGATTAAACGGAAAAGGTTTTGTATTTAATAATCCAAATGCCAGCAGAACTTGTGGTTGCGGAGAATCTTTTTCGCTATAAATTAAAAAGAATCTAACGAAAGCAAAAATTTGAACGCTTAAGAAACTCCATTTTTTTAAGCGTTTTAAAAAACTAAAAAATGTCAAAATACACTGAAGACGATTTAAAAATCGAACTCGAAACTAAAGAATACGAATACGGATTTTATACCGATATTGAATCGGAGACATTTCCTATTGGCTTAAACGAAGATATCGTAAGAGCTATTTCTCTTAAAAAAGAAGAACCAGAATGGATGACTGAATGGCGCATCGAGGCTTTTCGTGCATGGAAAGAAATGATCGAGCCGGAATGGGCAAATGTTCATTATCAAAAGCCAGATTTTCAGGCTATTTCATATTATTCTGCTCCAAAACAAGTAGATCCAAACAAAACGTTAGACGATGTAGATCCGGAACTTCTTGAAATGTACAAAAAGTTAGGAATCTCTGTCGATGAACAAAAAATGATGAACAATGTCGCTATGGATATTGTTGTCGATTCTGTTTCTGTAGCTACGACTTTCAAAAAAACTTTGGCTGAAAAAGGAATTATTTTCTGTCCAATTTCAGAAGCTATCAAAGAACACCCAGAACTAGTAAAAAAATATTTAGGAACTGTTGTACCTCAAAAAGACAACTTCTATGCAGCATTAAACTCAGCAGTTTTCTCTGACGGAAGTTTCTGTTATATTCCAAAAGGCGTTCGTTGCCCAATGGAACTTTCAACTTATTTCAGAATCAATCAGGCAGGAACAGGACAATTCGAGAGAACTCTTGTGATTGCTGATGAAGGAAGTTATGTATCATACCTTGAAGGATGTACTGCACCAAGTCGTGACGAAAACCAATTACACGCTGCTGTGGTTGAATTAATCGCTATGGATGATGCCGAAATTAAATATTCTACCGTTCAAAACTGGTTCCCTGGAAACAAAGAAGGAAAAGGTGGAGTTTACAACTTCGTAACCAAAAGAGGTTTATGCGAAACAAACGCTAAAATTTCATGGACACAAGTAGAAACTGGTTCTGCTGTAACCTGGAAATATCCTTCATGCGTACTTAAAGGAGATAATTCGGTAGGAGAATTTTATTCAATCGCCGTTACCAATAATTACCAACAAGCAGATACGGGAACTAAAATGATCCATTTAGGTAAAAACACTAAATCGACAATTATTTCTAAAGGTATCTCGGCTGGTAAATCACAAAACAGTTACCGCGGATTAGTGCAAATTAGCCCAAGAGCTGAGAATGCACGTAACTTTTCGCAATGTGATTCTCTTTTAATGGGGAACAATTGCGGAGCGCATACTTTCCCTTATATCGAAAGTAAAAATCCATCGGCTAAAATAGAACACGAAGCAACTACAAGTAAAATTGGAGAAGATCAGGTTTTTTATTGCAACCAAAGAGGTATCCCAACTGAAAAAGCGATTGCCTTAATTGTAAACGGTTTCAGTAAAGATGTATTGAACAAATTGCCAATGGAATTTGCTGTTGAAGCTCAAAAATTATTAGAGATTTCTTTAGAAGGATCTGTAGGTTAATTACAAAATGGAAGGTAAAAAAGTAATCATTTTAGGATCATCCAGAAAAAATGGAAACACAACCCGAATTGTGGATGAAATTTCTAAAGATACCGGAATCGATGTAATTGATTTAAGTGATTATAGTATCTCTTATTATGATTACGAAAGCAAAAACAAAGAGGATGATTTTCTTCCTTTAATAAGAAGAATACTCGAACAATACGACACTTTAATTTTTGCAACGCCAATATATTGGTATAATATGAGCGGAATAATGAAGGTTTTCTTTGATCGTTTTTCGGATTTAATCCGAATTGAAAAAGAAACCGGACGAAAACTTAGAGGAAAGAAAATTGGCGTGATATCAAATTCACACGACAATGAAATTGAAGAAAGTTTTTACATTCCTTTCAAAAAATCAGCCGATTATTTAGGCATGGAATATTTAGGACACGCGCATTTTAATGCCAACATCCTAAACCACACAACAAAAATAGAATTGACATTTATATAAAATAAAAAAAACAATGTTATCAATAAAAAACCTTCACGCCTCAATTGGTGATAAAGAAATCCTTAAAGGAATTAATATAGAAGTTAAAGCTGGCGAAGTACACGCTATCATGGGACCAAACGGTTCTGGAAAAAGTACACTTTCGGCTGTAATTGCCGGAAACGAAAACTACGAAGTTACTGACGGACAAGTTTTCCTTGATGGAGAAGATCTTGCTGATCTTGCTCCAGAAGAAAGAGCACACAAAGGAGTTTTCCTTTCTTTTCAATATCCTGTAGAAATTCCCGGAGTAAGTGTTACAAACTTCATGAAAACTGCAATCAACGAAACTCGTAAAGCAAACGGTCAGGAAGAAATGCCTGCAAACGAAATGCTAAAAGTAATTCGCGAGAAATCTGAATTGTTAGAAATCGATCGTAAATTTTTGTCTCGTTCTTTAAACGAAGGTTTTTCCGGAGGAGAGAAAAAAAGAAACGAAATTTTCCAAATGGCAATGTTAGAGCCAAAATTAGCAATCCTTGACGAAACCGATTCTGGTCTTGATATCGACGCATTAAGAATTGTTGCTAATGGAGTTAACAAATTAAAAAGCGAGAAAAACGCAATTATCGTTATCACACACTACCAACGTTTATTAGATTATATCGTTCCGGATTTCGTTCACGTTCTTTACAACGGAAGAATCGTAAAATCAGGCGGAAAAGAGCTAGCATATGAGCTAGAGGAAAAGGGCTACGATTGGATCAAGGCAGAGAATTAAACAGTCTAAAGTCGCAAGTCTTAAAGTCAAAAGAAAATATGAGTAAATTTAATTCTTTCGAAGAAATTAATTCTTGGAAAAAATCAAGAATCTTCAACAAAAGAATTTATCTGATCACTGAAAACTCTAATTTCAAAAAAGATTTTGATTTTGTTAGACAAATTAGACGAGCATCAATCTCTATATCATCAAATATAGCTGAAGGTTTTGAGAGAAATACAGACAAAGAGTTTATTTACTTTTTATATGTAGCAAAAGCATCAGCAGGAGAAGTTCGATCTCAATTATATTTAGCATTTGATCTGGAATACATTATTAAAGAAGAATTTGAAATACTCTTAGAATCGGTAACAGAAATATCGAAATTATTAAGTGGTTTCATAAAATATTTGAGCCCAAAGTCATAAAGTCGAAAGTCATAAAGTCGCAAACTTTATGCTTAAAATTTTTAACCTTTTGGCAAAACAGTCGACAATCCTGAGTCTTTTGACTTTCGACTTTCGACTTTAAGACTAAACAAGAAAATGGATTTAAAAGAAAAATTAGTATCGTCTTTTATGGCTTTTGAAGAGCGTGTCGATGTACATTCAGATTTACATGATATTCGCACCAAAGCACTAAAAAACTTTGAAAATAAAGGTTTCCCAACCAAAAAAGAAGAAGCTTGGAAATATACATCGCTAAACGCCATCTTAAAAAATGACTTTACGGTTTTTCCTAAGCAAGAAAATGCAATCGAATTTAATCAGGTAAAAAAATACTTTTTACATGAAATCGACACTTATAAACTAGTATTTATCGATGGTGTTTTCAGTTCGCATTTGTCTTCTACAACGCATGACGGAATCGATGTTTGTTTGATGTCATCGGCATTGACCAAACCAAAATATAAAATGATTATTGATACGTACTTCAATCAAATCGCAAGTAAAGATGACAGTTTGACTTCATTGAATACTGCTTTTGCAAGTGAAGGAGCTTTTATCAATATTCCGAAGAAAAAAGTTGCTGATAAACCTATTGAGATTATGTATTTCTCAACAGGAAACGAAGCTGCTTTAATGGTTCAGCCAAGAAATTTGATTATTGTAGGCGAAAACTCACATGTTCAAATTATCGAGCGTCACCAAAGTTTGAATGAAAATCCTGTTTTGACAAATTCTGTTACGGAGATTTTTGCTCAAAAACGTGCGATCGTTGATTATTACAAAATTCAAAACGACAATAGTGAAGCGAATTTAGTTGATAATACTTATGTATCGCAACAACAAGAAAGCCACGCTTATGTGCATACTTTCTCATTTGGAGGAAACCTAACACGTAACAACTTAAACTTTTATCACTTTGGTGAAAGATTGACAAGTACACTTAACGGAATTTCCATCTTAAATGACAAACAACACGTTGATCATTATACTTTGGTAAACCACGCAACACCAAATTGCGAGAGTTTCCAGGATTATAAAGGAATTTTCTCTGATCGCTCAACTGGAGTTTTCAACGGAAAAGTTTTGGTAGAAAAAGAAGCTCAAAAAACAAATGCTTTCCAAAAAAGCAACAATATTTTATTGAGTGATAAAGCAACTATCAACGCAAAACCACAATTAGAGATTTTTGCAGATGACGTAAAATGTTCTCACGGTTGTACAGTTGGACAACTTGACGAAACAGCAATGTTCTACATGCAATCACGTGGAATCCCGAAAAAAGAAGCAAAAGCTTTATTGATGTATGCATTCTCAAATGCTGTAATCGAAAGCATTAAAATACCGGAATTAAAACAAAGAATTACTAAAATCATTGCCATGAAATTAGGCGTGAATTTAGGATTTGATTTGTAAAAAATTTAATTTTAAATAAAAAAACCACTCTTTTGAGTGGTTTTTTTATTTAAAGAGCTTCCCAGATTTTTGTCCTGTCTTTTCAGACTTCCCAGAGTATTATCCTGCTCTCTATAAAAACAAAGGTATAACGTTTTTAATCTATACATCAAAAACAGTGATACTTTTTCTCTATCGTCTTTTTTATTACAATTAATTCATCCTACTTAATGAAGATACTCATCTATTAAAGTTTCAAATCCTCTCACTTTAAACATCAATTTAATTTTATCCAAGTCAAATACAATTCCATATTGACCATCTGACAATGTAAAATTTTCTTTTCTTAAAGCGGTAACTACAGTTACTTCATATAAGTTAAGTTCAATAAAATTATATTCAACAATAATGTTTAACGTTTCATCAATCCCAAAAACTTGTTTTAAAACCAATCTTAAAGGTCTGATCTTTTTTGGAGGAAAATTTACAAACCTAAACTTCTCATTTTTAAAATTAAAAAATTTTAATATTTTAAAAGATTTACGAATTACATCCTCAATCATTTCAATATTAATCCCTTCTCTTTTTCCAAAATCATCTCCATGTTGATCTCTAATTGAATAATGTTTATCGATCCAAAATTCTGTAATTATATTTTCAGAAATATTACTAATTTTTTTCGCGTTTTTAGTGCATGCGTTTTCAACGTAAGCAGCTTCATCAATAATAATTTCATGCTGTTCTTTTTTAATTCGAGGTCTCTTATTTTCAGACATACCATAAATATTTCAGCAAAAATAGTAATCTAAATCTTATAAATTTTGAATATGAAAATTATTTCTTCACACTATCAATTATCCCTTTCAAGAACCCATTAAAATCAAATCCCTGATCTTCTTCTTTCAATCCCATTCTAACAATTACCATATCCAGAGACGGAATAATTGCTACCATTTGCCCTTGATATCCGCTGCAATAAAACATATCGCGAGGAACATCAGGAAATTTCCCTCCGGCGTTTAACCAAAATTGAGCACCATATTTTCCTTCTGAAGTATTTGTTGGAGTTGCTGTATATTTTACCCAACTTTCGTCTAAAATTTGTTCACCGTTCCAGTTTCCTTTATGGAGGTACAATAATCCAAATTTCGACCAATCGCGAGGCGTTGCCCATCCGTAAGACGAACCTACAAAAGTTCCCGACATATCTTGCTCGACAATCATCGAATTCATTCCAATTTTGTCAATTACGGCGCTATACCAAAAATCAAGATATTCTTGTTGCGTTTTAAATTGTGCTCTCAAAATTCTGGATAATAAATTCGTCGTTCCTGAAGAATAATTCCAATGTGTGTCTGGCTTGAATTGTGCCGGTTTATCCATTTGAACTTTCCCCATATCTTCTGCCTGAAAAAGCATTTTTGTGGCATCGCAAATCGTGCTGTAATTCTCTTCCCATTCTAAACCGGAATTCATGTGAAGTAAATCATTTATCGTGATAATTTTACGATCATCATTTTTCCATTCGGCAATTGGAGCCGGTTTGTAAATATCAATTTTTCCTTGTTTGGCTAAAACTCCAAAAGCAGAACTGGTAATACTTTTAGTCATCGACCAACCCAGAATTTTACTGTCTTTATTAAAACCCGTATCATATTTTTCGCCAATCAATTTGTCTTTATATAAAACTACAACGGCGCGAGTACGTTTTGCTTTTCCCCCATTTTTATCGAAAGAATCATCAATCGCTTTCTTCAATTTTGAATAATCAACATTCGCAAAAGCGGAATCTTTTGGCTCATTATTCCCGTAAGGAAAAGGAAGATTGTTTACCAATTTGGTTCTCTTTGGAAGCAAATACGGCTTCGAAACATCATAATCATCATTAATCAAAGTTGCTCCCAAACCTTCACGATAAATTGCTTTTCGCTCCTTTAACCCATAAACATTTGAAGTTGCAAATTTTCCGGCATCATTAATCGTATTCGTTGCCAAATCAATCAGATTAATATCATTGTCTGTTTTCTCGATTAATTCTTTTGATCTGTTATCTAAAAAATGACCCGACGCAATACTTTTGGCTGAAAAGCCAGAAATCAAATCAAGTTTCGGATAAGTTGTGAATCCAAAATACAGAAATGCAAGAACTAAAACAAGCGCAAGTAATTTGAGAAATTTTTTCATAATTATAGTTAGATGTTTTTAATGCAATATAATTAATTTATGTTCACGATATTATGAGTCAATTTAGAATTATAACTCGTTATGTTCAAAAAATAGAATTAAACTTTATGGAATCAACACATTGTCTTGTAATTGATAGCACCATAAAAGGAAATTATAGAATAGCCGCATAAAACAATTTAGTTTTAGTACTTTTGTAAATAGAATTTTTCTAAATAAGACATGTTAGACATCCAAAAAATAAGAGCTGATTTTCCGATACTTTCGGAAAAAGTAAACGGAAAACCTTTAGTTTATTTTGATAACGGTGCAACTTCACAAAAACCACAAATTGTGATCGATGCCGAGGTAAAATACTATCAGGAAATCAATGCCAATATTCATCGTGGCGTTCATACATTAAGTCAATTGGCAACTGATGCTTATGAGATTTCAAGAGTAAAAATCCAACATCATATTAATGCTAAATTTTCGCATGAAGTACTTTTTACTTCGGGAACAACACACGGAATCAATCTGGTAACAAATGGTTTTGCTTCTATTTTGAAACCTGGTGACGAAGTTGTAGTTTCTTCATTGGAACATCATAGTAATATTGTACCGTGGCAAATGTTGTGCGAGAAAACCGGAGCAACTCTTAGAGTGATTCCGATGAATGAAAATGGTGAATTAATCATGGAGGATTTTGACGCTTTACTTTCAGAGAAAACTAAAGTTGTAACTGTAAATCATATTTCGAACGCATTAGGAATTATAAATCCTATCAAATATATTATTGAAAAAGCACATGCTGTTGGCGCCGCTGTTTTAATTGATGGCGCTCAGGCAGTTCCGCATTTAAAACCAGATGTTCAGGATTTAGATTGTGATTTTTATGCTTTTTCGGGACATAAAATGTGCGGACCAACCGGAACGGGAATTTTATACGGAAAAGAAGAATGGTTAAACAAATTGCCTCCTTATCAAGGTGGCGGAGAAATGATCAAAGAAGTTACTTTCGAGAAAACGACTTATGCTGATCTTCCTCATAAATTTGAAGCCGGAACTCCAAATATTGCCGGCGGAATTGTTTTAGGAACTGCTGTTGATTATTTAAACAACATTGGTTTTGATAATATTCAGAAACAAGAAAATGCATTATTAGAACACGCTACAAAACGTTTATTAGAAATAGACGGTTTGAGAATTTACGGAACCGGAAAAAATAAAGCTTCTGTGGTTTCGTTTAATATTGACGGAATTCATCCTTACGATATTGGTTCAATTATCGATAAATTAGGAATTGCCGTTAGAACCGGACATCATTGTGCTCAACCTATTATGAACTTTTTCTGTATTCCGGGAACTATTCGTGCTTCATTTTCTTTTTACAATACAATAGAAGAAATTGACACAATGGTTGAAGCAGTTAAAAAAGCAAAAACTATGTTAAGCTAAAAAAACTCTTTTATGAAAATATTATCTTTATTGCTCTTAACGATTTTTATCGGGACAAGTTGTTCAAGCCAAAAAACAGCCGATATGACAACTACACAAATAGAATATTCTGCAATGTCTCGTGGTCTTTACAAAAAGATAATGGTTCAAAATAAAACAGTTTCTATCATTAATGGTAAAAATACCGAAGCTGTAGAAAGTAAAATAAGCGATGCAAAATGGAAACAAATTGCAACAGAATTTTCAAAGGTTAACTTAGAAAGTATTCCAACTTTGAAAGCGCCAAGTGAAAAACGTTTTTATGATGGTGCCGCAATTGCAAACTTAAAAGTAGTCCAGAATCAAAAAACATATGAAACTAAAGGTTTCGACAATGGCAATCCTCCAAAGGAAATAGAAAAATTGGTAAATTTGCTACTGGATTTTACGAAAGAATAATTATGACAATAAAAGAAATACAAAACGAAATAATAGACGAATTCTCGATGTTTGATGACTGGATGCAGCGTTATGAGTACATCATCGAATTGGGAAAAAGTCTTCCGTTAATCAAAGACGAATACAAAACTGACGAGAATTTAATCAAAGGCTGTCAGTCAAAAGTTTGGTTGCAAGGGGAACAAAACGATGATAAAATTGTTTTTACTGCAGATAGTGACGCTATTTTGACCAAAGGGATTATTGCGATTTTAATTCGTGCTTTCTCTAATCAAAAAGCTGAAGACATTATAAATGCTGACACTCAATTTATTGATGACATTGGCTTAAAAGAGCATTTATCAGCAACTCGTGCAAATGGATTGGTTTCAATGATTAAAAATATCAAAATGTACGCTTTGGCTTTTGATGCAAAAAACAAAAACTAAGTAAAAAGTTTATTAAACCATATAAGTTATATAAGGAATTATAAGCTTGTTGGTTAAATATTAAAAAGAAGCAAAAGCCATATTGAACTGAGAAAATATAAGCAGCATGTTTAAATAAACTTATATAACTTACATGTTGAATATTTAAAAGTAAGTTTTATCTTTCTTTTTATTTTTTTGTGTCTTGCTAAGAAAGCATGATTACAAAGAAATATTTGACTGATTTAATTTACCATGTGAATGGAGCAGCAATAGAAGTTCATAAAAATATTGGAGCCGGGCTTTTAGAGAATATTTATCATAAATGTATGATTAAGGAATTATCTCTAAGGGAAATCAATTTTCAATCTGAATTAGTAATTCCGGTTGAATATAAAGGTTTAGAACTTGAATCTGACTTAAGATGTGATTTGTTTATTGAGAATTGTTTGGTTCTGGAATTAAAAGCGGTTGATAAAATCATACCAATTCACATAGCCAAGCTAATGTCTTATATGAAACTTTTAAAGTCTCCAATAGGTCTAATGATAAATTTCAATGTTACAAATATTTATCACGAAGGTCAAAAAACATATGTCAACGAATTATATCGCTGGCTAGAAGATTAAAAAAATAAATAAAAATTAAACCATATAAGTAATTATAAGCTTGTTGGCTAAATATTAAAAAGAAGCAAAAAACCATATTGAACTAAGAAAATATAAGCATAATATTTAAATGAACTTATATAACTTATATGGTGGAAAAAACAAAAAACAAAAAAATGGAACAAGAAATAGACACAAACGAATTAGGAGAATCAATTGTAAAAGTTTTAAAAGGCATTTACGATCCAGAGATTCCTGTAGATATTTACGAATTAGGTTTGATTTATGACGTAATGGTAAATACTGATTTCGAAGTAAAAATCTTAATGACTTTAACGTCACCTAACTGTCCTGTTGCGGAAAGTTTGCCAAGAGAAGTTGAAGAAAAAGTAAAAACAATTGAAAACATCAAAGATGTTGATGTTGAAATTACTTTTGATCCGCCTTGGAGTAAAGATTTAATGAGCGAAGAAGCAAAATTAGAATTAGGAATGCTTTAAAAAAAGTATACAGTTTACAGTCGCAGTTTTCAGTTTTTCACTATAACTAAAAACTTTCGCTTAGCATTAATTTTCAGTCGTAGTTTCCAGTACTCGCTGAGACTAAAAACTGCGACTGGGACTTTTTAGAAGACTGAAAACTAAACAAAATGGAAGAAATCATTAATAAAGTTGCCAATAGTGCATTAGAAGTTTTTGATCTTGAGGATTATTATCCTAAAGGAATGCGTGTGCAAATTGATATTTCGCAATGGCTTTTAGAAGGTTTTTTATTGAAAGAAAAAGACTTTAGAGAGCATTTAAAAAATCACGATTGGTCACAATATCAGGATCAATATGTAGCAGTAAATTGCAGTACAGATGCTATAATTCCGGCTTGGGCTTTAATTTTAGTAGCGGTACAATTGGCTCCATTTGCTAAAAAAGTAGTAAATGGAACAATCGAAGATCTTGACGCTAGTTTATACGAAGAAATCTTACCTACAATTGATTATTCTGCATACAAAAGCAAACCCGTTATTGTAAAAGGCTGCTCGAGAAAGCCAGTTCCTATGCGAGCGTATATTTTGGCTACAACTTACTTACAGCCATTTGCAAGAAGCATTATGTATGGAGAAGCTTGTTCTGCAGTACCTTTATATAAAGAATCTAAGAAATAACTTCCTTTTATAGACAATAAATCCTACACCTTTTCACGGTTTTTAGTATATTTGTTAATACACTTAAATTAAAAACCATGAGAAAGCTAGCTTTATTACTCTTCGTTTTAATGAACTTAACTTTTGTTCAAGCCCAAAATTCAGAAAAAGAATTAATTCAGAATACCGAAAAAGCTGTCAAGAAAATAAATGACACTATCGAAGGAGAAGGCTGGAAAACAAAAGGAACCGTTTCTCTTTTATTAAATCAGTCAAGTTTCAACAATTGGATTGCAGGAGGCGAAGATAGTTTTTCAGGAACTTTAGGAATCAATTATGATTTCAATTACAAAAAAGATGATCTAACCTGGGACAATAAAATCCTGGCTTCTTACGGGCTTTTACAAACTAAAAATGCCGACTATGAAAAAAAGACCGATGACCGTTTTGAATTCAATTCAATTGTTGGAAAAAAAGCTTTTGGTCAATGGTATTATTCTTATTTTTTAAATTTCAGAACTCAATTTACAACCGGTTATTTATATGGCAAAGATGAGAACGGAAAAGAAATCAGAACTGAAAATACAAAATTCATGTCTCCGGGTTATCTTACTACAGGTCCAGGTATTTACTGGACAAAAGATGATAATCTAAAAATAAACTTTGCGCCTTTAACTTCAAAATTCACTTTTGTAGATGGTGCTTATACTTCAGGTATCGATCAGGCAACCGGTTTGCCTTATGTTAGTGGAGATTATTTTGGCGTAGACGCAGATAAGACGATGCGTTATGAACTAGGTTTCTATGCCTCTGTTTATTACAAATTAGCTATTATGACCAACGTGACTGCCGAAAATATTCTGAATTTATATTCTAACTATTTAGAAGATCCTCAAAACGTAGACATCAATTATTCGCTGAATATTGTCATGAAAGTAAACAAATTTTTATCTGCTAACTTATCCTTCCAGGCAATTTATGATGACAATGCTTTTCAAGGTTTTCAAACCAGAGAAGTATTTGGTTTAGGAGTTAATTTCGGATTTTAATTTGAAACTGTATTTTACCGCAAAAAATACAAAAGTCTTTTCTTAGATTACGCTTAATAAACACAAAGTTCGCAAAGCTATATGTAGATTTAGCTTTGCGAACTTTGTGTTTTATAGATACTTTAATATAAAAATATTAGCGCTCTTTGCGGTAATATTTTTTATTTATTCCTCATCTTTTTCTTCTTCTTTTTCGATTGCGTCTTTATAATCCGGATACAAAAATTTATTATAAGGAAATCTCGTGATATGAATCTGACGAACAGCTTCATAAACTCTTTCTCTAAAATCCTCAAAATTTTCTTTATTCGTAGCCGAAATAAACAATGCATTATCTTCGCCTAAACGATGCATCCAAGTTGTTTTCCACTCATCAAGTGTATAATGTCTTGGTGTTTTTTCGGTCATCAAATCATCTTCATCGATCGTCAAATGTTTGTAAGCATCGATTTTATTAAAAACCATTATAACCGGTTTTTCATGTGCTTTTATATCCTGCAAAGTCTGATTTACAGATTCGATATGATCTTCAAAATCAGGATGCGAAATATCTACAATGTGCAGTAACAAATCGGCTTCGCGAACTTCATCCAATGTACTTTTGAAAGAATCAACCAATTGTGTTGGCAGTTTTCTAATAAAACCTACTGTGTCTGAAAGCAAAAATGGTAAGTTTTTAATAACCACTTTTCGAACCGTGGTATCCAGGGTTGCGAATAATTTATTCTCAACAAAAACATCACTTTTACCAACAGCATTCATCAAAGTCGATTTTCCAACATTGGTATAACCAACCAATGCAACGCGTACCATAGCGCCACGATTGCTTCGTTGAATACCCATTTGTTTATCGATCGTTTTGATTTTATCTTTCAATAACGAAATTCTGTCACGCACAATACGTCTATCCGTTTCGATCTCTGTTTCTCCGGGACCACGCATACCAATACCACCTTTTTGACGCTCAAGGTGTGTCCATAATCCTGAAAGTCTTGGTAATAAGTAGATACATTGCGCCAACTCAACCTGAGTTCTTGCGTATGAAGTTTCGGCTCTTTGTGCAAAAATATCCAGAATCAAATTGGTTCTGTCTAAGATTTTACAATCTATAATTTTAGAAATATTTTTTTGCTGTGATGGAGATAATTCATCATCAAATATCAAAGTCGATATATCATGTTCTTTTACAAAAAGATTAATCTCTTCTATTTTTCCTGTTCCAACAAAAGTCTTTGGGTTTGGACGCTCCATTTTTTGCGAAAAGCGTTTAATAACTTCACCACCAGCGGTAAAAGTCAAAAACTCCAGTTCGTCCAGATATTCGTTAAGTTTTTCTTCACTTTGATTTTGAGTTACAATACCTACAATGGCAGTTCTCTCAAAATTTATAACTTCTTTTTCTAACATAGCTTTGAATAAGGTGCAAATTTAATGATTTGTAAGGTACTAACACTTATAGAATTTCTTTTTTAAGTTCTTATTAGCACTTTATCATGTTGTTTTAAAACAGAAACCATCTAAAAATTAGAAACATTAAGAACTTAATCTCAATAAAATCTAATTTTTAAATGGCTTTTAAATTAAGTCTAAAACAAAAATTATTCGTAAATAAATGTTTTCTCCGTTTTTACGATTCCATTTTCTTCAATTTGAGAACATGAAATCGGAAAGTTTAATTTATTGTATTTATATTTTCTGCTTACCGCAACTAAAACTGTAGACGATGGGCTAAAGTTTACTTCGTTATTATAAGAAATTGCTTCGAAGCTAAATTCATCTTCATGATAAGAAATCATCGGTACAATTACTTTATAATTATCACCAAAAAGGCTTTGAACGATTAATTGATCAACAGATTTTTTATCATCAAAAGTATAAGTTTTAGAAATTTTATCACCAACCAAACCTTTATGTTTCACGACATTATCGTTTGTGTAAACATATTCGATTTTACCAATAATTGCTTTATTTCTATCACGTGAAGTACGTCTTACGATAATACCATTTTCAACGATATATTCAATATCATCAACTAAGTTCTGATGATTTGTACTTTTTTTAGTTGTTACTTTTATCCTTGCGCCTTCATAAGCAAAGGTTACAACTTTAGTAATATAATCAGGCCCGTCCTGATATTTCTTTACAAATTTTGTAATGTTGTTATCTGCATCATAAGAGTAATTTACGACTTCTTTCCAATCACTTCCAACTTTGTCTTTTACGGTCATATCCAACAGTCCTTTAGGATTATAAAAGAAATGCTGTACAACATCTGAAGTGGTGATAGTCTGGGTTTTTCCGTCTTTAAACACAACCGTTTTATTTACGATTTCTCCATCTTTAGAGTTTTGATAATTTGTTTTGACAATGTTGATTTGTTTTAATCGCACCGGATTGTCCTGACTGTGCAGCATGCATGGTAAAACCATCATCATGATGGCGATAAAGTAGGTTTTCATGTAGTATTTGTATTAGTTTGGGATGACCAAAATACAAAATTCTATCAGATTTTAACAGTTTAAATCTCAAAAACAGTACACTATTAAATTATTATCTAAAAATCAATACTTTAAATATATTTTTAAAGAAAACACAACCTACTTTTCGCCAAAAATTCTAACGTCATCGACCATAAAAGCACCATTAAGCGTTTTATCTTTACCAGATCCTATATACTTAAATGCAATATGAATATTTCCTGAATACGAAGACAAATCGATTCCTCCCGAACTTATAAATTGTCGGGATGGCGTTGACAATGAAGCAAAATTAGCCTCTAGCTTTGTCCAATTTGCTTTAGTAATACTTGATCCATTAAAGTCTGTTGACACATAAACTTCTAAAGAATTCAATGGAGAATCAACTTTTAAATCATGTTGTGCACTTCTAAAAGAGAATACCACATTTTTGTAATCGCCTAAGTTGATTTTTGGAGTTACGAGCCATGCAACATTTTCGGCCGCTGTTGTACTTGTTGTATTAAACTCTGCATATCCGTTTCCGGCATAGAGCATACTTTTCCATAATTTTGAAGCTTTTTGCACAATATTACTCCAACCCGGTAACGCAAAATTCACATTGTTTTTTACTGATTGAAAATCTTCATCAAAAAACGGAATATTCCTTTTTCCGTTCATTTCTACATCCTTTTCTGACCTAATCATCAATTGATAATCAGATCCAAATTTTGTCAATATCCCTCTGACTTTTCCACTTCCTTCAGGTACAAAATGATCTGCAAAACTGGCGTAACCACTTGTTCTGAATATAATTTGATTGCCCGTTTTATCTCGAAGATTCCAATTTGTAGAACCTCCAACATTATTTGATTCTTCAAAATAATGGCGTCCAATTGCCGCTTCCGTAAATTGCACATTTGTTAATTCTATTAATGTGTTGAGTTTACTTTCGTTTAATGCTTCTTCAATAGAAACCGATTGAACTAATTCGCTTTCATCAATAATTGTACAGGAAGCATTTAATACATTTTTATAATCATTTTGTGAAACTCTGCCAATTGTTGGATCTCCTGCATTACTTACATACAAACTTCCAATGCGTAAACCTTCAAAATACAGATCTGTAAACTGATTTTTAAGTTTTATGTAAACTTTATTTCCAATACGAAAATCAATATAGGAGTTTGAAACATCTACAGGAATACTGAATCCTATTGCCGGTGTTTTGTCCGTTGCCAAAGTTTGAAATGAGATTGTTTTGAAAAAATTTCCTTCTTCATCACTTGACACTACATATGCCTCAATTATATCATTATAACTGTATTGTTTAGGAACTGAACCTGAAAGATCCTTCACTTTTTGAACGGTTTGATTTACGGTCAAATCAGGCTGTGTACATGCTAATTTTGGAATTTCAACTTCGTTATTACAACTATAAAAAAAGACGAGTACGAATGCTAAAAAAGGAGATAAGAATCTATTTTTCATTAGAAATATGTTTTTTAAATTTTTATAAACTGATACTCAGATTCAAGAAATAAGTTCGTCCGTATCCGTAAAAATATTTAGGCCCAAATGATGGTGTTCCGCTAGATACATCTTGATTAAGCGCTCTAAAATTAGCATTTCGCGCTTGCTCAAAACCGCCTGTTTTATAGGTTAAATCCAGAACATTATTTATACTTGCAAAAAGACCAATGTATTTTCGGGAGATTCGCCACGACTTGCCTCCGGAAACATTTAAGAGTATCATTGGATCAAATTTTTCTTGTTTTAGTAATGTAAGTGCTCGTTCTTCTGTCGCTTCGGGAAAAACCAAACCACTTATTGAATTCTTATAAAACCTTGCTGTTCTGGCAATAGGCGAAACATCGATATAACTTTCTGCCATATAATTAATATTTGATGCCAACCACCAATATTTTGGATCTCTATATTCCAATCCAAATGAATAGGCTTGCTGTGGCATCCCAGATTGTTTGTAATTTTTAAGATAAGATTCTCCAAAATCAAAAGTTGCCTGACTATCTCCTTTGGCTACATTTGCATCATTTGTTATTGAAACATTTGGATTGCTATTATATGTGTAATTTCCATAAGCAGCAGATAAAGTCGTTTTTAATGTTAACGAAATTTGATATTCAAAACTCAGTTCAAGCCCAATATTTTTCTTGTCTAAATGGGTTAAGGTCTGGCTGACAAAAGCATCTGTACTATTGTAACTTGCGCCTCTGTCAAAAATTCCTTCGGCATAAAAAAAGGAAGTTTTGGTTGTGTTTTTTATCAAAGTATAATATCCTGTAAATCGCATTTTAAGCTTGGGCGAATGATAGACATAATTCGCTTCGGCACTGCTGATATTTTCATTTTCTATTCCGTCAACAATTGAATTATTTAAACGTGAATTCGAAAATGTATTCCGAAGTGATGGCGCTCTTGTAAGATGCATTCCGTTAAAAAACAACCATTGTTTTCCTGAAATTTTATAGGTTAGCCCTCCTTTAAAACCAAAATTTTCAAAACTCACTTTTTCACTTTTACCTAAAGAAGTTGTTGGATAAATTCCGTTTTGATACAATCCTTCTCTTTGATAATTTGAAAGAGAATACGATTGCCCTAAATAAAAATCAATCTTATTATAGGTAAATTTAAATTGCGTAAAAGCATCAATTGTAGTTGCTATAAAATTATAATTATAGCCATAAATATCGCCCTCTTTAACTTGACGATTCGGGTTCTGCAAATCTGATTGGGCTGCATTTCCGCTATAAAAAGCATCTATATCTTCAAAATATTGTCCTCCAAGTAAATCTAAAAGATATTGAAACTGATGTGATTTCAAATTTCTAAACGTAACTCCGCCATCAAAAGAGGTATTTTCTGAAAGTTGTATGTTTAAATTTGAATTTGCCGCAATTGTATTATCGTCGGTTCGATCTTCGTACAAAACATAATGACTCTTTGAAGCTTCATAACCTGTAATCTCTCCATTAGAATTTACAATTGTTTTTTGATTTGCCCGATACATTGCTTCCCAATCTAATTGAGGATTTTCAAGAAACGACAGTTTACTTTTCTCGGCATTTTCGTAATCCGGCGTAAATTCTCCTGAAAATTCTCCATTATCTTTTGCATAAAGAGAACTATAATAACTAGGTAATTTTCGATAATAAGTAGGATCTGGACTGTTTGCGTTTTGATAATCTATAGTACTGTTTCCTACTTTTCCAAACTGATACATTACGCTCGAATTCAGATTTGTTTTTTCATTTATCTTAAAATAATGATTGAGCATAAACAATGGTTCTTCGACTTTCTTAATTCTGGCGTTTCGTTTTTCATCATTCTGAAATCCCCAATATGAATTGTATTTATCGTTCGTTAATTGTGTAACTTCATTTGTATTTGCCGAGTTTTTTGCGCGAGAACTTGGGGTATAAAATCCGGTAAAATTCAAAGATTGTCTCTTATTTAATTTCTTTTCTGCACTAATGAAAAAGGATTCGGCATCAAAATTTGTTCCTTCAAAATAGCCTTCGCCAGACCATCGTTTTCCTGCCGAAATCGCAAATGCCCAACCGGAAGCATTCATTCCTGAAGCATAAGTTGCGATTCCACGTAAGTTATAGGATGTATTACTTCCCGAAAAAGTAAGTTGTGTGCCTTTTCGATACATTGAAGCTCGGGTAAATATTTGCTGTGTTCCCAAAATACCTCCAAATGTATAGTTTGAAGCTGCTGCTCCAACAGAAAATTCCTGATTTCTAAGTACATTATTTAAACCACCCCAATTGCTCCACTGTGGTCTTCCGTCATAGATTTTGTTCATTATCATGCCGTTTAGCATCATGGTTCCGTTTTCGCTGTCTAAACCACGAACTCTAAATCGGGCTTGACCCCAATTGAATGCTGACGCCTGCATGAAAGCATCTTTTGATGATTGCAATAAACCGGAAGTCATTTCTGATGAACTGCTATCGTCTGATAAATCACTTTCTAACAAAGAAATTAAAGCCGCCGGTGTTTCGTCTGAAAAACGATCTTCTAGTTGAAGGATTCCTAAATTTACTTGTTGTCCAAAGTTTGACTGGACTTTTAAAAGCAAATCTTTATAGCCCTGACTGTGCAGCAAAAGCAATTGTTCGCCTGTTTTTGCAGAATGTAATTCAAACTTTCCGCTTTTGTTTGTGAGTTGTGTTATTGCTGAATTTTGAATACTTACGACAACATTTTCTAGAGGATTTTGTGTTTTCGAATCCAGTACTATTCCAAAGAAAGTAGTTTCCTGTTGTGCAAAAGCAACCTTAAAAGACAATAAAATAAAAAGTAACACGTATTTTTTTTCCATGAAAATCCCCCAACTTATTTTGATAAATAGTTTTCAGATTAAAATTGCTTTGGTTCTCAAAACAGTCTAATCTTTAAATTAAAAAATAAAATTGGTCTCTGGAAAAGAGTTGTAGGAATTTCAAATCAAGAAAATAAATATTGATTCGAGGTCAAATGTAGTTAAAAATTAACAAGAAATTACCTTATTAATTATTTTTGCTAAAAAAGAAATCTATTGCTTTGATCTACAACTTTTAACGAAAAGAATATTATTCTGAAGTTCTAATTTTAGATACCATAAAGGCAATCAAAACACCAAAAATTCCAATAAAAGCAAAAGAAAATTGAAGTCCAAAAGTTTCAGCAATATGACCAATAACTGGAGGCCCCATTAAGAAACCAAGGAAACTTACACTCGAAACTATGGTTAAAGCTTCACCTGGAGGAACTGTTGGATTTTTTCCTGCCATGCTATAAACCGTTGGTACAATTGTCGCAACACCCAAACCAACTGCCATAAAAGCAATCGTACAAGGAATAATATAAGGAAGAAAAACGGCTGTAAAAAGTCCTGCCGAGATCATGATTCCGCTAATTTGCATCACGCGTTCACGTCCAAATTTATTGATTAGTCCATCTCCTAAAAATCTTCCGCTTGCCATCATAATCATGAATGAAGTATATCCTAAAATCACTAATGGTCCAGGCGCTTTTACGATATCTTTAAAGTAAACTCCGCTCCAGTCAAACATTACGCCTTCGCTTGCCATGCTGCAAAAACCAATTACACCAAGCCAAATTAAAGCACTATCAGGTTTTGCAAATAGTTTTTTCTTTTCAGAGGTTTTGTGCTTAATTTTTTCTTTGGCTTTGACCAAAAATTTAAAATTGAATGCAACCATTAAAAAAACAACTCCTCCAACAATCATAAAATGATGCAATGGCGTGAGGTTTAAAGCTAACATTCCTAAACCGACTAAAGCTCCCGTAAATCCGGCAAAACTCCACATTCCGTGAAACGATGACATGATGGTTTTTCTAAAAAGAACTTCGGTATAAACGCCTTGTGTGTTTACAGCGATATTGGCTAGATTTCCAAATAATCCAAATAAAAACAAACCCAGCGATAATTGTAAGGCTGAAGTTGCCAAACCTAAATTTGCCAGACACAAAACATACATTATTAAGGAGAAAACTAAAATGCGATGACTTCCGAATTTGGTTACCATTTTTCCTGAAAAAGGCATGATTATCAATTGTCCCATTGGAAGCGCAAAAAGTATCGATCCTAAATCTCCTTCGGTTAAATGCAAAGCTGTTTTTATATCCGGAATTCTACTTGCCCAGGTTGCAAAACTTAAACCCATTCCAAAATAAAACATCCCAACTGCAAAACGAATTCGGTTTAAATAAGAAGCTTTTGCCTCTCTATAGACTTTCTTGATTTTTCCCTTGGTTTGGAATAATGATAATGGATTGAAATTGATCAAAGTGAATGCATTTTAAATTTAATAACAAAAGTACTAAAAACCAATTTTACAGACTAGAAAACCCAACTAGTTCGTGAATTTATAACGTTGTATGTTTATAAATTTCTTTAAAAGGGGCAAAGGTTCATAGATGCAAAGGGACAAAGGTTATTTTTGAGGAACTAAGGTTCTGAGGTACTAAGGAGCTAAGGTTTTCTATCTTTACGCATAAAAAAAGACGCACTGCTGTGCGTCTCTACGATATAATTTAAGATATATATTAAACGAAATCCGCGTCAATCCGTTTAATCCGCGGGCAATTTTATTTACAAATTAATTACTTTTTGCTGCGCATTACTTGCGATTGCAGCTTCGATGATTTGCATCACTTTTACTCCGTCTTGTGCCGTAACTGGTTCAACTTTCTTGTTTGTAATTGAATCGTAAACGCCATCAAAAAACGAGAAATAATTTCCCTGAAGCGTTGGAATTTTTTCTCTGATTTCTTTTCCGTCTATTTCTGTGTGCAATAATCCTTGTAAGGTTTCAGATTCTGTTCCCCATGATTCTAAGTTTGGCTTTTTACCGAGTTTTAATTCGTCTTCCTGAACATCACCACGAGGTTTTAAGAACGAACCTTTTTTTCCGTGAATTGTATATGCAGGATTTGCTTCTCTAACAAAGAAACCTGCTTTTAGTCGTACTCTGAAGTTTTCGTAAATCAACAATAAATCAATCCAATCGTCTACTAAAGAATTTTCTCTTGTATAACGAATATCTCCAAAAACTGATTTTGGTGAACCAAATAAACAAACTGCCTGATCGATTAAATGCGGACCTAAATCTTTCAGGATTCCGGCGCCGTCATTTGCGGTTTCTTTGTGTGCTTTTGCGCTCAATAAAGGATTATATCTATCGAAATGAAATTCGGCTTCGACCAAATCTCCTAAAACTCCTTCTTTTATTATTTTCTGAACGGTTTTGAAATCACTATCCCATCTTCTGTTTTGAAAAACGGCTAATTTTAAACCTTTTTCTTTTGCGATTGCGGCTAATTCCTCAGCTTCGGCAACTGTTGTGGTAAATGCTTTTTCGACAACGGCATGTTTTCCTGCTAATAATACTTTTTTAGCATATTCGAAATGTGTTCCAACTGGCGTATTTACAATTACCAAATCAACATCGTCTGCCAATAAATCATCTATTGAAGGATAACTTTTTACGCTTGGATAATCTTCCTGAATTAGTTTTTTGCTTCTTTCCCAAGAACCTAATAATTCAAATCCCGGATGAATATTTAAAAACGGAGCGTGAAAAACTTTCCCCGACATTCCGTATGATAATAGTGCTGTTTTTATTTTTTGCATTTTGTCTTTTATTTGTTTTGCCACAGATTATTTTGATTAAAATGATTTAAAAAAATGTTGCCACGAATTTCACTAATTTCCACGAATTATTACAAGTTTTAAACGCATCGATTTGTGCTAATTTGTGAAATTCGTGGCAAAAAAATCTTTTTTAATCTGTGCAATCTGTGGCAATAAGTCATTTAAATCTTAGCGCGTTCATATTGTTTTGGCCATTGAATATCGTCGTTTAATTCTTTAGCAAAATCTAACGGTAAGTTTGGATTTCTTAGCGATTCTCTGGCGAACAAAACCAAATCGGCCTGATCCTTTTTTAAAATTTCTTCGGCTTGTTTGGCTTCGGTAATTAAACCAACTGCGCCTGTCAGGATATTTGCTTCTTTCTTGATTTTCGCTGCAAAATTAACCTGATAACCCGGACCAACCGGAATTTTTTGATACGAAACTAATCCGCCTGACGAAACATCAATCAAGTCTACTCCTTTTTCTTTTAATATTTTAGAAAGTTGTACAGATTCTTCTGGATTCCAACCGTTTTCTGCCCAATCTGTTGCCGAAATTCTAACGAATAAAGGCAAATTTGATGGCCATTCGGTTTGAACTGCTTCCAGAATTTCTAAGGTAAAACGGATTCGGTTCTCGAAACTTCCACCGTATTCATCCGTTCTCGTATTTGTTAATGGTGATAAAAACTGGTGTAATAAATAACCGTGTGCACCGTGAATTTCTAACACTTTATAACCCGCTTCTACAACTCTTTTGGTCGCAGCTTTGAAATCTGAAATTATTTTTTGGATTCCGTTTTTGTCTAAAGCTTCAGGAAGAAACGGTTCGTCATCATGATATGGAATCGCGCTTGCCGAAACTGTCTGCCATCCACCTTGAGCGAAATCTAATTTTTTATTGCCTTCCCAAGGTGCAGAAACACTTGCTTTTCGACCTGCGTGCGCCAACTGAATTCCAGGAATTGCATTTTGTGAAACGATAAATTCGTTTATTGTTTTTAGTTTTTCGATATGTTCGTCTTTCCAAATTCCAAGATCTGAAGGTGAAATTCTAGCTTCGGGAGAAACTGCCGTTGCTTCCTGAATGATTAATCCAACGCCACCGCTGGCACGACTGCCAAGATGAACTAAATGCCAATTGTTTGCAAATCCGTCGATTGCCGAATATTGACACATAGGCGAAATAACTATTCTGTTTTTTAATGTAATGTCTTTTATCTTAAGTGGAGAAAATAATAATGAAGCCATAATTGTAACTTTTAATGGTTTTGTACTACCTATAAGGAATGATAGTCTTTAAAAAAGTAAAGTTAAAGCTTCTTAATAAAAGGAGAATTCTAAATGTTTATTAATTAACAAACATTTAAAACCTTAAGTATTATATTGCACTATCAAATTAAAATAGAAACGTTACTTTTGTGCGTTAAATTACGAACTAAAAATACAAAATGGATATAGTTATCAAACTCTCTCAATTTCTATTGAGTTTATCTTTACTTATTATTCTTCACGAATTAGGACATTTTATTCCTGCTAAATTATTTAAAACAAGAGTCGAAAAATTCTACTTATTTTTTGATGTTAAATATTCTCTATTAAAAAAGAAAATTGGCGAAACTGAATACGGAATCGGATGGTTGCCACTTGGAGGTTACGTAAAAATCTCCGGAATGATCGACGAAAGTATGGACAAAGAACAAATGGCTTTGCCTCCGCAACCGTGGGAATTTCGTTCTAAACCGGCTTGGCAGCGTTTGATCATCATGTTAGGTGGTGTTACGGTAAACTTTATATTGGCATTCATTATATATATAGGAATGGCATTTGCTTATGGCGATACTTATATTGCAAATTCTGATTTGAAAGATGGTGTTTTCGTTGAAAATCCTGCGATGCTTAAAGCAGGTTTTAAAACTGGAGATAAACTTGTATCTATCGACGGAAAAAAAGTTGAGAATTATGACAATAGTTTAAACATGAATATTATCATGGCTAAACAAGTCCTGATTGAAAGAAACGGTCAACAACAAACCATCGCAATACCAAATGATTTTGTTGATCAATTATCTAAACAAGAAAAAGGTTTGTTGGTTAGTATTCGTGTACCTTTTGCAATTGGAAAAGTTGATGATACATCTCCTAATCAAAATTTGAAAGCTAAAGATTTGATTCTTTCTCTTAACGGAGAAAAAGTAAAATATTTTGACGAAGCAAAAGCAATCTTAGCTAATAATAAAGGAAAAACAATTCCTGCAGTTGTTTTGCGTGATTTAAAAGAAACAACAATTACGCTTAAAGTTACTCCAGAAGGAACGTTAGGTGTATATGCTGGTGGTTTAGACATGAAATCATTAGAAAAACTGGGGTATTATAAAATCAGCACTAAAAACTATAGCTTCTTTGAATCAATTCCGGTTGGACTAGAAAAAGGTAAAGATCAATTAGTAGGTTACGGAAAACAGCTTAAAATGATTTTTAATCCTGAAACTAAAGCTTACAAACAAGTTGGTGGTTTTGCGGCGATTTTTAACATTTTTCCAAGTTCTTGGAGTTGGGAAACATTCTGGTCAATCACGGCTTTATTGTCAATTATGCTTGGAGTTATGAATTTATTGCCAATTCCGGCACTTGATGGTGGTCATGTTATGTTTTTACTATACGAAATAATTAGCGGCAGAAAACCGAGTGATAAATTCCTTGAAAATGCACAAATGGTTGGTTTCGTTTTACTTATCGCACTCCTTTTGTTTGCTAACGGGAACGATATTTATAAAGCAATTATGAAGTAGAAAAAAATATTAATAAAAAGTGCAAAAATGTTTTTGAGAATCTAAAAAAAGATCTATATTTGCACTCGCTAAAAAGAACAACAACTTCCTCCTTAGCTCAGTTGGTTAGAGCATCTGACTGTTAATCAGAGGGTCCTTGGTTCGAGCCCAAGAGGGGGAGCAACTTTTTTTTAGCAAACATATTTACCTTTAAGGTGATTCCTCCTTAGCTCAGTTGGTTAGAGCATCTGACTGTTAATCAGAGGGTCCTTGGTTCGAGCCCAAGAGGGGGAGCTTATTAAATACCACTTACAATTGTAAGTGGTATTTTTTTTTGCACAAAATTTAGTTTCTATGAATATTGTTTACATTCTTCATTCCGATAAACTTAACCGATTTTATATTGGATTCACTTCTAATTTTGATACGAGATTGGAATTTCATAAAAATGCCGAATCTCATAAATTCACATCAAACGCCGATGATTGGACATTATTTCTCAAAATAGCTTGCGAATGCAAAACCGAAGCACTATTAATTGAGAAGCACATTAAAAAAATGAAAAGCAAAACTTATATCGAAAATCTAATTAAATACCCCGATATAATTTTAAAACTAAAAAATAAATATAACCAAAACTGTTAATCAGAGCCCCGATAGCTATCGGGGTTGGTTCGAGCCCAAGAGGGGGAGCTTATTAAATACCACTTACAATTGTAAGTGGTATTTTTTTGCACTAATGTGAAATAAAACTGTTAGTCAGAGCCCCGATAGCGGATCAATACAGAAATCTGTGGAGCTATAAAAATTAAGGATGAATTTAACCGCAAAGTGCGCAAAGATTTTTTGCCTGGGGTTATGCATATTAAACGCAAAGTTCGCAAAGCTATATTGATATAGCTTTGCGAACTTTACGTTTTTATAAAACCTTGTAAATAAAAAACCTTTGCGTGCTTTGCGGTAAAATACGCAAGGCAAGATTAACGGATCATGTTCAAAAGTTGGGGATTATGCAAAAAGATTAGATAATCTGAACAAGAAAAAATGGATCAATACAAAAATCTGTGGAGCTATAAAAATTAAGGATGAATTTAACCGCAAAGTGCGCAAAGATTTTTTGCCTGGGATTACGCATATTAAACGCAAAGTTCGCAAAGCTTTATCAATATAGCTTTGCGAACTTTACGTTTTTATAAAACCTTGTAAATAAAAAACCTTTGCGTGCTTTGCGGTAAAATACGCAAGACAACATTAACGGTAAAGCTTTGCCAACTTTGTATTTTTATAAAATCCTATATGTATAAAAAAACTTTGTTCCCGATAACTATTGGGATTGCGGTTAAAATAATTAGTCAACACAAAATATTTTATGTTTCTCCACAGGTTTTTATGTTGATCCAAGAAGGAGAGCTTAATAAATAACGTTTTGCTTCTTTCTTATATTCATCAACTTTATCAGATGCCTTTTTTACAGGCAAATTAATAATTTCGAAAGCCATATCTTCAGCCTTTCCTATCTGATTAGTTTTAACAAATAACCTAAACAAGTTTATACGAGCATCGTATCTAAAGGGCTCAACGTTCCTATTATATCGATAGATTTGTTCAGCTTTCTTATAGTTTCCTTGTTTTTCATAGAATCCAGCTAAAATCTTCCCTAAACTTGGTTTACCTGACTGCTCAAAACCTTTGGATAAATATTCAATACCTTCTTTTCCTAATTTATTCTTTAACAAGATTCCGCCGGTCATAAATAACTCTTCTCCATTAGCATCGATTTTTGAGACATAACTTTCAATCTTTTCTAAACTTACAAAATGCCTTCTTCGATCATAAAGACTAAGCAATTTTTGTTCAGCAGTTATTCGTAAAAACATAATTACTAATGTTGATACCAATGTCATTACAATTACTACTTGAAAAAAAATATGTTTTTTGAAAACACATATCACTCGAACATTGCTTAAATTAATAATAACTACAGCACAGTAACAGCCTACCACCATAAACAAGGGTATCGACAATATATTATTTGTTAAGGCTGATATTAAAAGACAAACCACAATCGAACCACAAATTTGGGCTTCTTTACTCTGAATAGAATAAATACCTAAAACCACAATAAAAAGGATAAATATCGAAAACCATACGATACCAAATTCAAAAGTTAATTCTAAAAAATCATTGTTAGGACTATAGATATAACTCGCGTTTTTTATATCACTCCAAGATCTTTCCGTTTCAAAATAGTGCGCTTTTTCTAAGTTGTAATGCAATGAAAAAGAGTCAACCCCATATCCTGATAAAGGACGTTTCTCAATTTGTTCTATTGATTGCTTTAAAATAAATAATCTCCCTGAAGCCGACTCGGATTTTGATGAATTAGTTTTCCAAATTATTAAAAACAAGGTCAACAATACAATAAAACTATTCAAAGCTACTTTCCATTTGAAATGATTTTTTGCTTTTTGTTTTATATTATATAAATAGAATAAAAGAGCAATACCTAACCCTAAATAAGCACCACGACACTCAGACAAATACAAACCAAAAAGCAAAATAAAGAGCCCAATATAAAAGACAATACTAATACTCTTCTTCTTTTTTACTTTTCTAAGTATTTCTATCGTACTCAAAAAACCAATTGCAAGATAAATTCCTAACTGATTTGGCGAAAAGAACAATCCGGTCGAACTAAAATACTCATTTGGAGATTGAAGAACATTTATACTTTGCAAAATAGCTACAACAACATTCAAAATAGCTGTTATACTTATAAACCAAAGTATATTATCTAAGTTTTTACATATAATATCTTTAGTATTTAATTCTTGTCTTAATAGAACATATAAAATCAGATAGCCAAAATAATACCAGACTTTTATATTATAAATTGTTGCGTTTGATATATAAAATAAATTCCAAAAACCTATGGCAACCAGGATTAACACAAGTACATCAAAGTAATTTAATACATATTTATGCTTTGCTTTCTTTACAAGAAAGAACAAACTCCCAATTACCAGTATAATTAACCAATAAATAAATTTTCCTTTAGAAAAAGGCAAACTATCAAGTCTACATCGAATGAATGTCAAAATGAAAACAATAATTAAATACAAGCTTATTTTTTGAAATTTCATTTTACAATAATTTTAAACCAACCGATTATCGACTAAAAAACAAATTTAACATTTTATAATAGTTTTTCTTACTTTTTTAATATAAAATTGTAATACTTAACTTATATAAAATGATTAAGATATTTACATACTGCTTTTTATTGGTCTCCCAAACACTTTTATCGCAATCGATTTCGCTTTTTGATGCGAATAAAAATAATCTGGAAAAAATAGTTTTAGATCATTATAAATCTGATCCTGAAAAAACAAAGGCTGCGCAATTTTTAATATCAAATATGGATATCCATTACAGCGAAAATTATAAATGGGTAGATAAGAATGATAAAAAAATCAGCTTTAATGAATTTGATTATCCAAATATGGAAATTGCCGTAAAGGCTTTTCAAAAATTACAGGACAGTATTAAAGTCTCTCCAAAACTTTATAAAACAAAAGACATTGATATCGTAACTCCAGAGTTTTTAATTAAAAATATTGATTTGGCCTTTAGTGTATGGAAAAACAATTTATGGTCTAAGTCATATGATTTTAAAACATTTTGCGAATACATTTTACCCTATCGCAGTTTGACAGAACCATTAGAAGACTGGCGTGAAAATTTCGCTTTTTTGTCTTCTGACGCAATTAATACCGTAATCAACAAGCAAGATCCTGTAGATGTTGCTACTCAAACGATTTTAACGCTTAAAAATTTTAGATTTTTAAATAGCCGTCCGGATCCTATTTCTTATTTAAGCCCCAAACAACTACTTTTTAGAAGACAAGGAGATTGCGGAGATCTGGCAAATTTAACTTTACTTGCTTGTCGATCGATGGGATTGGCTGTAACTTTTGATTTTACTCCTTATTACGCAGCTTCTTCTAAAAGACATTTTTGGGACACTATAATTGATGAAAATGGCAAACACATTCCGTTTAACGGAAATTGTTTTGGCAATCCTCAAGGTCTCCCCAATGCATACAATGCTACAGAAAAACGTCTTGCCAAAGTTTTTAGGAAAACCTATTCTGTTCAGCAAAATACTTTGGCTGTTTTAAAAGACAGCTTATCAATACCTGAAGGTTTTCTAAGAGAAAAAAATATCCTGGATGTAACCTCAGAATATGTTCCTGTTGGAAAAATAATTTATCCTTTCCCAATTACAAACAAAGAAACAATAAGCTTTCTTAATGTTTTTAATCTGGGAAAATGGAAGGCTACCGACTGGGGGAAAAAGTCAGGAACCAATATGGAATACCTGAATCTGGGAACCAACATTGTATATCTGCCAAGCTTATATAAGCCTGATACTAAAAAAATGAACTATGCTCCTTACCCAATCCTTTTAAATATTGATAAAAAACAACAAGTATTACGCCCAGATTATTCTAAGACTTTTTCATACAACATAACCCGGGATAAAACAAAAAAAGCACCCAATCTTGATTTTAATTCATTTGAAGTTTTCGAAAATGAAGTCTTTAATCTTTATGTATGGGACAATGGCTGGAGAAAAATTGAAGAAGCTAAAGCTCAAAGTGATTTCATACGATTTTCTAAGATCCCGGATAACGGATTGTTCTGGGTTTTATGCTCGAAAAGCAATGGTTATGAGCGCATTTTCGTCATTAATAGTCATACGAAACAAATAGAATGGTATTAATTACATCACAAAACATAACATAATTTAAATTCTAAAACATGAAAAAACACACTTATAAAATCTTCCTTTTTTTTGTTTTCACAACTGGAGTTCTCGCTCAAAAAAATGAAAGTACAAAAGACAATTTAACAGAATCTTCTACACAACAAAATTTTTATAAAAGTGCTAAAATAGCTGGTTTGTCAGAAGCAAAAATCAATGAACTTCTTAAAATAATTGATCAAAGAAATGAGGTTTTAAAATATCTCGACACAAAAAAGAAAGAAGCTAATGCTCCTTATAGTATTCAGGATCCTGGAACGCTTTATAATTTCAAAATTAATAATGCCCGAAATTATTATGCCCGAAAAATCAATACTTCATTGACCTATAAAGAATATTGTGCATTTGCAGAAAACGATTATGCTTACGAGGCGGCAGAAAATGCAAAAATTGAGTACCAGCAACTCATACAATACAATAGCAATCTGGATGAAAATCAGAAAAAAAAATTAAGAGATCTCATATACAATTTCCATATCAATCATCTTTTGACCTCTGGTTATTACAATTATGATAAAACAATACAAAAACCAAAATTGGGAATCCTAAGATTCAATTTTGAAAAAGATTTTAAAAAAATGTGCAAAGAATATAATATAAAAACTTCTGGCGGAGGGGAAGGCAATACAAATGGTTTCCAATGGAATTAACAGAATTAAATGCCACACAGAAAATGAACAGTAACTTATTATTAGCCAAAATTAATTATTATCATGAAAAAAATCTATACCCTTATTCTTTTGTTTACAGCTCTGGGAGCTGTAGCACAAATAGATTGCGAAGTCAGGCTGGCAGAGGCTAAACAAATTTTAGACAGTAATAAACTTTACAAAAATTACAGTCAGTTATTTCAGGATATTTCGAACTGTGCAGCCTCAGGAGATCCTATGGCTCAAAACTATATAGGCCTCATGTATGTACATGGTCTGGGCACAGAAAAAGATGAATCCAAAGGTTTTGCTCTTATAGAACAAGCAGCAAAAAGTGGTTACGCTACTGCACAATATAATCTTGGAAATTTGTATCAGGATGGAAGAGGCTGTACTCTTAATATGAATACCGCAATCGAATGGTACCAAAAAGCAGTCGATAAAAAGAACTCCCGTGCAGCATACATGTTGGGTTACATGTACATGAAAGGTTTTGGTGTGCCACAAAATTATAATTTGGCAATAGAATGGTATAAAAAAAGCGATTATGCTATGGCAAAACACTGGTTAGGAGTTTGCTATTATTTAGGTTTTGGCGTACCTCAGGATACTGACAAAGCGCTCGAATATCTATATGGAAACACTACACCCAATAGTATCGCTTTTTTAAGAAATCTAAAAATAGAAAAACGCGATCAGGTTTTAAATCAGACTCAAAATGCCATAAACGAAAGTAGTAAAAGTGATAAAAAAATTGATCCTGAATTAATTGCTCAAAGTAGAGAAATAGTGGTTTTAGAAGAATCTCTAAACCAAAATATTAAAACCAAAAACATTCTTGGAGAATGGACAGGGCGTTTTATCGAATATGACTGGTCAGGAACTACGCCACAACGCATTTTGCCAATTGATATTAGTTTTAGCAAAAATGAAAAAGGCGACTTACAAACCAAGATAAATTTTGAAGGAAAAACTTTTGAGGATATCGTACTGTTCAAGGAAAACTCGCTTTTTTTTAATGACTTTAAATTTACGCTGGACCAATTATATCCGCATGATTTTAAAAATGACAAAATCGATTATGCCGTTTTAGGAATGAATCTTAGTCAGAAAAACTACAATAATACACCATATCTTTTGATAGATGTAGAAAGTTTTATTGCTTATTGGCGAGAACCGGGAACACCAATTTCACTTGTATTGCGACCAAAAAATACAGTAACTTCTAAAGAAGATGAAGCTTTGTTTTTGTCTTTGGCTTCGCAAAAAACAGAGTTTATTAAAGTATATCCTGTGCCGTTTAATGAGCAATTGTACGTTGCTTTTGAATTAAAAGAGCCAGCCAAAATTAAGCTTACCCTCACAAGCGTTGCAACAGCACAAACGATGCAAGTAGCACACACCAGCCTTGAAGAAGGAACACAATCTTTTACTGTAAATACAAGCCACTTGCCCAATGGTTTTTATGCTGTACAAGTGCAGGAAAATGAAAAATCGCATACGAGAATAATTGTAAAACAATAAGCCATGAAAAATATATTAAGAATTAACAGCAAATTGTTTTTACTGTTTGTCCTGTTATTGGGCAGCATAACAACAAAGGCGCAAACTGGCGAATCTGGTGAAGATCCTTTTGATTTTAATGGAATGAATGACTTAAATAATGTAGATGTCTATGCCTCAGCCGGAGATTCTAATGACAATTATGCTTCTGAATTTTGGTATCGTGATTATGATATCCCTGCGAACAGCAATCCTGACTATTATAACAATGGTGTTACTAAGTCCGGAGGAAATTCTGGAGGAAATTCAGGAGAAGGCTCAGGTAATGGAGCAAATGCTCCAAAAGTTTCTGTAATAGTACTGACAAAACCAGTTGCACCAGGACAAGAACATTCGCAGGCAGTGAAAGTTTTAAAAGATCAAAATAGACCTGATGTTTTTATTTCACAAATATTAGTCAAGGGTATGGTAATAGGAACGGTGACTTTTTCGAATCCTAAAAAAGAGAATGGCAGAGAAATTTATACTAAAATGACGGTCTATGCATATGCTACTTCTCCACTTACGATAACAAGTATAACATCAAATCCCAACGGAGATAAAGATTATTCAAACACGTCACCTGGCATAAAGGAGTATAATATTGAACAGGTTGTACATGCTGATATTCTTTTTACCGATAAGACTATGACAATAGAGGTTCATATACCTACCAGTGAAGACGAAGATATGGTAATAAGGGGAAATGCGATACCTATAGATACGCCGCAATCTTATGAAGAAGCATTAAATTCAGTAAGCGATGGCGATTATCGTATTACCAATGGCGTTGTTAAAATAAGAAACGATCAGGGAGTTTATACATTAATTGCAGAAGTAAATGTAAATTCGCCCACAATTTTACAAAAAGTAAAAAAATTAGCCGCGATTATAACAAAAAGTCTCGGAGGCGACGAAAAAGAAACTTTGATAAATGTAGAAAAAGGAAAAGACTTATCGTCTGAAACTCCCGCATGGGCTAGAAAGATAAATTCGGTAAGGAATACCATTTTTCTTAATAGCAATGGTGGATTTAGTTCATTTTTGAATAATATTAATAACTTTAAAAGCATTATAAAACATGAAATGTTTCATGTTGAAAATAATAGACTAAACATTGCATCTAACTTATCAAATCATGCAGATGTATATGTTAAGGCAGTAAATGATTATACCTTTAGTGTAACAACAGATGAGTTTAAATCCGGTATTGCTGGGTCTTTTGCTAACTATTTATTAAACTTAGCACAAAATCCTAAGATCTCACTCAGTGAAATATTAACAAAAATTGACTCCTTTAATAAAAATAAAGCGGGAGTGCAAATTTTAAAACCAGCTGGTGTAATTACAAAAGCGACCTTAACTTTACGAGTACAATATAAAAATACAATATCTGATCCAATATCTTATGAGAAAATCATTGAATAAAACCAAGATTATAATTACACTTTTAGTTGTACTATGTATATCATGTAGCAAAAAAAGTAAAATCGAGTCGATATTTATAGCCGATAAAAATGAATATTGGGAATATCAAGACTATTGTTGGGATACTAAAGATATTTATTTCCAATTTAGAGAAAATGGTACTCAAGACAAATACTTATTATATATAGATGATGGGTTTAGTCTATTTAATACTGACAGGGGCGGTGGAAGCGAAAGAAGAGATTGGTTAATTAAAAATGATTCTACTCTTGTATTTGATTATTCAGAATATAAAATTGAAAAAATAAATAATCAAGAAATTTTACTATCATACTATCATCCAAAAATAAAAGATAAAAAATGTTTTATAAAACTATCAAAATGGGTTGATGGACCAGATGGACCTAGACCACTAAATGGTCCTTACAAACCTGAAAAATAAACGTTGTACAGATAAAAGCACAGTGAAAGCTGTGCTTTTTAATATTATTAAATTAAAAAATATATGAAAAACATATTAAAGTTTGTCATCGTTTTATTTGCTTGTTATAATGCTTATGGACAACAATTAGTACAAACTATCAGCGATGTTTATAAATTAAAAGAAAACAAAGATCAATTTATCAACAAACCTTTAAAAGATTTACTCAAAGAGATAAAACCTCCGATAAAAACTGCACATGTATTTAATGATGACTACCCTCTTTTCATCTTTAAATTTACTACAATAGAGCAACAAAGAAAAGATGAAGGTTCTATTTCAGATCGTATTTCCCTTTTTGTCTATGTAAAAAATCCTATTCCTTGGAATTGGAGTGGAAGAGCCAAAGGATCTGAATTGAATTGGACCGTAGATGATAAATTAAAGTTCTCCGATTTTATTGTGACAAATATTAGCATTGTTTACCCAAAAGATTAAATAAATCATCTATGAAAAACACACTAAAATTTATCATCATTCTTCTATCTCTTTGCTATAATACTTATGGACAGCAAATGGTACAGAAAACAGATGATGTTTACAGATTAGAAGACAATAAAGATCAATTTATTAACAAACCCTTAAAAGACTTATTAAAACAGATAAAACCCGAAATCAAAACAGCTAATCCTCTTAAAAGTGAAGTAAGTTTCGTCTTTGGTTTTAGATGGACAACTTTAGTGCAACAAAGAAAAAGAGAAGGCTCAATTGCAGATCGTGTAACATTATTAGTTTACGTGAAACAGTTTATTCAATGGAATTGGAATGAAAAAACTATAGGAAACGAAATAGCTTGGACACAACAAGACCTTAATAAATACGGTGACTTAATTGTAATTGACATCGAAGTTGTATATCCAAAACAATAATAACTATGAAAACAATCATTCTAAAAATTTTCGCGGTACTATATTTTATACTCCAACCAAATATCTATTCACAACAATTAGTACAAACCATCAACGATGTTTACAGATTAAAAAATAATGAAGAGCAATTTATTAATAAACCCTTAAAAGATTTATTAAAAGAATTAAAGCCAGAAATAAAAACTGTGTTTGTAATGAGTGATAACAACTTTTTTTATTTTAAATTTTTGCCATTAGCTCAATTAAAAAAGAATGAAGGAACTCTAGAAGATCGTGTTTCACTTTTTGTATACATAAAGGGAGGCTTTGAATGGAATTGGGGGAAAAGACCTAAAGGCAGTGAAACTATTTGGACTAAAGAAGACCTTCAGAAATACGGAAATTTAATTGTACGTAAAATAGGAGTTGTACCTGCAGGTAACGAATAAAACAATAATCCTTTTTGAATTAATAAAACATGAAAAACATTCTAAAAATTTTCGCAGTCCTATATTTTATACTGCAACCAAATATCTATTCACAACAATTAGTACAAACCATCAACGATGTTTATAAATTAAAAGACAATGAACATCTCTTTATAAATAAACCGTTAAATGTTCTGCTTAAAGAAATAAAGCCGGAAATACGAACCGGATCAATAATTAATACTGATTATACTTATGCTTTCTGTTTTAGGTTTACAACCATAACAGAGCAAAAAAATAAAGAAGGTGAAATTTCAGATCGTGTATCAATTATAGTCTATGTAAATAAATTTATACCCTGGCAATGGGCACAAAGATCAAAAGGGAAACAAATAATGTGGACTCGAGATGATGAACAAGAATATGGAGATCTCGTTGTTATTCATATTGACGTCGTTCCTGCTAGCTAAGAGTAACAAAAAAGACTATCAAACGATAGTCTTTTTTGTTCTATAGAATAAAATTTAAAATTTTACTTCTTAGCAACCTGATTTGCCAGGTTTTTACTTTCGAACAATATCATCATCTCATTTGCTTTTTCGGGTTGGTTGCTTTCTTTTAAGGATTGTGCATATCTGTAATAGTATATGGAATCTAAATCTGTAGATTGATCCAATAGCTGTGCATAATATTTGGCAGCGGTTTCCATGTCATTGTCAAAATAAGATTTGTCTGCTACTTTTCTAAGCATATCCAAAGATTTGTAACCCTTATCTATGATTTTCTCATAAGTATTTACGACATTGATATTAACAAATTTCTCTTTTTTTGAAGGAGCCAAAACCTCAACTTTAACCGGTTTAAGAATTTTGGCCGTACTATCAACAAAGGGTTTTGAACTCAAACCTACCTCAACTGTTTTTACTTTTGGTTTTTTGTATATTGGAGTTACTGTTCTGGTGTTGTTTGGACCAAGATCATAGGTATTAACCATGTCTAGTTTTGATACTTCGTATCTGGTTACTCTTCTTCCAAAGGTCATATTGATTGTTTCTTCGACACAATAAGACTCTATAACAAGATCATTACCATCTGAGGTATTATCGGGCTGCAAATGTGCATTTCCTGTTGCTGCAATGACAGGAGCGCTCTTGGAACTGCGCTGAGCAAAACAGTTAAAAGAAAACACGCATACAAGTACGGTAAATAGTAGAGTATTAGTTTTCATGATGACTTTATTTAGTTGTTTGCAACAATAAAGGTACTTCATGTTCGCTTCTTTACTTTATTATCCCTGTGAATGACTTTAAAAGTCGTTTAAGTGCTTGTTTTCTTTAAGTTAAAACTATTATTAAAGCTTTCAATAATAGATTCAATTGTTATCTATACGAAAAATCGTATTTTTGTTTGATGCACTGTAAACATTAAAAAATGTATCACACAGCAGCAAATCTGTAATTTACTATAAACATAAATTCTCAAGAATTTTAAATATCTTTGAAACATGGGCACACTAACAAAACCAAATCATATAGGGCGAAAAATTAGCCGTATTCGTGAACTTCGTGATATGAAACAGGAAGCATTGGCACAAGCTTTAGGAACAAACCAACAAGCTATTTCGGCTATTGAAAACAGCGAAACAATAGATGAGGAAAAACTGAAAGCAATTGCCGAAGTTTTAGGCGTGTCTGTTGAAGGAATTAAGAATTTCTCTGAAGAAGCAGTTTTAAATGTTATTGGAAATACTTACCAAGATAATGGAATTGTTAATGCTGGACTTAATTATAATTGCAGTTTCAATCCTCTTGATAAAGTTGTTGAACTTTATGAGCGTTTAGTTTTGGCTGAAAAAGAGAAAGTGGAGTATTTGGAGAAGTTGTTGAAAGGGAAGTAATATTCTATAAAGAAATATATAGTTACAAAGTTCGAATCTAAGAGCCTATTAAAAAAGACCATTGTGAAAATGGTCTTTTTTAATTTTATACTAAAATTATATTTATCAAATCATAGCTACGCTGCTTTTGCAACAATGTCTATAGCCCAATCTAAACCTGAGCTTTTTAAACAATATTTTACTGCGGCAGAAAATTCAGAATTTTTTGAACACATTACCCATAAACTCCTCATATCTGTCTCAATTTCAACTTCTCGTGCCTGATCAAATATTATTGATTGTAAATTAAGTTTTTTGTCAATTCTTAATAACAATATTATAGCTTTTCTATATTTATCTTTTCGCTTATCTATTAGACTAGGAGAATTTAGATTTAATCGATGTATTGAATAACGTGCCCTTTTGTAATTTCTTAAAAGCTTATTACTTTCTCTTGGCCTAACAATTCCCTCATTGTCAAAAGCTAGCTCTTCAGGATCTCTAAATTTTATAGGATCTAAAAATAATATATCTTCTAGATTTAAATTATCTGCATAGTTAAATCCTCTATTTGAAACTACTTGAAAATAAGATTTTTTTCTAACATTTGAAGCTGGACCAGAAAATCTGTAATTCATCCAATCAAATGCTAACCACCAATAACCCTCCGTTTTTATTCCTTTTTCATCAATTACTTCTTTTTTTGGACGGAAATGATCTACATGACAATGAGCTCCTGGATTTATACTTTCAGTATACCAACATTTGTCATTATATAAAGATGATAAATGTAGCTTCAACTCAGTCCATAGCGGTTGATTTAAATCAATAATTCGATTTCTTTCCAATGGATTTGGTGCAGCAATTAATTGCTGAGTAACCAAATCTGCTCTATCTATCCAGTTTTGAGATGGGGGATTATTTTCTAAATCAATATAGATCATTTTTCAGATTCTTTAATTATTTTTTCTAAGATATTAAATGCTATTTTATTTGTTTCTATTTTATTAATAGCTAAACTTTTGTCAACATTAAGTCCCTCTTGATTTGCTAATGCTATTATGAATTTTTGATACAATGGGTCTCTATCTGTTGTATTAATCCCTAGATTAGATAATTTATAAAAGAGTTCAGTTAATCTTATGTGCTCTTGCTCCGTTAATCTTTCATTTTCTTGCTTTACTATTAAATCATTTCTTTCGTTCAATTCTTTTAAAGTATCCTCATCTAACGTACTTGGTAAATTAAAAAATTCACTTGTTAAGATACCTGCAACACCCAATCCCTTTGGGTCAAAATCTGGTTGAAAAGTTTCTATTTTTTGGTATTCTTTTCCTTCATTATCAATACTTTTTGAAGATTGAAAAATTCTTATTTCTTCTTTTTTTAATCCACCGATTACTAATGGATCATGGGTTGTCATTAGAATTTGACTTGAATCATCTTTGCCCGAATACTCTTCCAGTAAATTCATATACTTCCACTTCCATAGTGGATTCAAATGTGTGTCTGGCTCATCTAAAAGAATCAAAGATTCATCTTCTTTTGTAAATCTTAATAAACCTAGCACTGTAAGCAATTGCTGTTCTCCTTCAGAGAGTTCCTTAAAGGTAATATCTCCATCAATATTGACTTTTTTCACTTTTACACGTACTTCTTGAATTAAATCAGAAATATATGTACTTTCTAAACTTTTAAAAAACTCTGTATTTGTTCCATATTTTTTAGCTATTTCAATCAATTTTGCTTGATTCGAAATATACAAATAAAGTTGTTCTTGTTTATGAGTTCTTCTAAAATCTTCTCTTACAGTATCTTCGTGAACTATTGGAGCCATTGATGCACCCCAAAGCTCATCTAAAAAATTACGAACAACCCCTTTAGAACTCCAAAAATTATAAGGATTTGCATCTTTTTTATTTTTCGCCCAAACCGGTTCTTTTAAAACAAAGAGTACCGATTCTAAACCAATTATACCTAAAAAATCTTTTAAAAAAGCACTTATTTTTTTATCAGAAAATGCATAAAAAGCCATTAATACAAAATAACTATGTATTTGTCGAGCATAAAATAAAGGTCTTGGAGGAGCATCTACTCCTTCCAATAAAGCTTTATAAAATCGTGTTTGATGTTTATCAAAATGTTCTAATAAACGATTACTAATCCCTGAATAATAACTAAAAACATATTTAGGTAAATAATTTTCCTTATTTCGTTTAATTTCAACTTTGGGAACCATCTTAGATGAATACTCTATAATATCATTTTTTTTAATTCCTAAATAGAATTTAAATTTTCCTGAAGTATTTGGCCCTCCTTCAACTCGAAGAAAATTATCTTTACATTGATATTCTAATTCATAGTTGAAAAATGTTTCATCTTCTAGATCGAGATCTCTAAAAATAATAACCAGCGCTTCTAATAGATTTGATTTACCAGCTGCGTTTTGTCCTAGCAAAACTGTATGCATTTTGGTTGGATCTAAATCAATTGAGAAATATTTTAGATTTTTAAACTCTTCTATGTAAACTTTATCTATTCTCATGATAATTCCAAATATCCTTTTTCTACACTTTCTTTTATTGTTTTTTTTTGCTCAATTTGGCTTTTTAATTCCGCATAAAATTTATCTATATCTTCAGGGAATTTAGACATCTTCCATAAATCTTCTGCATGTAATTGACCATGTATATTTAATAGTTCTACTAATTCCATAAGTGTGGTTTTACTTTCATATTTTATTTCTCTTTTAGGGCTGTCTATTGTCTTTTTAGAATTTTTAATAACAATTACGTTGTTTTCGTCTCCTAACAATTTAATTAAAACAGAATGTATTAATTCTTTTGAATGTTCTTTATTAGAAATAATTGCTTTTTGCATCTCATCACAACTCGCTTCTAGGTTATTCACTTTTTCGAGTATAGCATTTTGTTCATCAATAGAAGGTAATGGAACTAATAAGTTTTTTAAACTTGTCATACTTAATCCTTCTCTTGAAACACCAACTTGAACTTCCATAATTTTTGCTTGAAAATACGGAGAAATAATCAATTTATGAATGTATTGTCTTATATCTAAATCAATCATTCTTACTATTGCTACATGTTGATTAACATTTGCTGTCTCAAAATCATCGTCAATTAATACTGATCTTCCAATTGAAGCTCCCGTAATATTGAGGAGAATATCTTTAGCAAAAACTTTAGTTGAATGCATTCGATCATGAATTTCAATTGGAATAAAGGCAACATTTCTTAGATATAGCCCATGGTTATATATATTCTGTGATCTTAAAAAAATAATACCGTTTGACACATAAACAGAGTTACCTCCCTTTGGAGTACTTCCTGCTCCTAATTTCTCTGAAATATCTTGCATTCTACACCATTTCCAACTAGTAGGAATGGGAAAAGGAATTTCGTCTTTGATAATCTGATTTGAACTCTTTTCTTTTCTTATTTTTTTTTCTTTTACCAGTTTGTCTTTTGCAGATTTGATTCTTTCAAATAATTCACTTCCATTATTTTCATTTTCTAGTTTTTTATTTTGATTACGCCACTCTAATGTCAATTTACCATGAATAGCATCTTGTAATACAGACTGTCTAAGCTTTTCTAATTCTTTTTCTTGAAGTTTTATTTCTTTTATTAAATTTTGATTTATAACTTCTGATTTCTCTATTTCATCTAATATTTTTTTCTGTTCTTCTTTCGTTGGTAAAAATATATCTAGTTCATATAGTTGTTCTGGATTAATTCTTTTTGAACCAACACCTTTTGCTAGAGTTTGAAGTTTGAGATAAAAATTTCCTTTTTTAAAAAAATAAAAAATCCATTCAGGATAGCAAGATTCATCCACATCAAATGCAGGAATATCAGAACTAGACTCAAAACCATCCAATTCATGAGGAATAATACCAAATGCTCCTTTATGTAAGTTTTGCTTACCGTAAACAAATTGCCCAGCTGTTCTTATGTAATATTTAGTAGCGCCTGTTTTATCTTTAGTATTGGGCCTTTTTTCTACTCCAAGAACATTTAATTTTACTCTAATTCGATTTTCAGTGTTAGGATACTCTGAAACATTTTTAGATTCTGTTAAAAGCGATCCCAGTTTTACTTTTTGCCAATTTTTCATGAAATTGCTTTTTTTATTTCTTCCAACAATAGCATACTCTTTTGAAAAGAATTATCTATTTTAATTAATAACTCTTCAGTTGAGTATAAATTTTCTTTTTCTACAATATTAGGATTTTTAACATCTAAATTAAATTTTCTTCTTTTTATTTCTTCTTTAGAAACTCTCCATGCATATTGATTTTCTTCACGTTTTACCCACCACTTTTTAATATCATTAAAATGATTAATATCAACTGGTTTTGATTTACTATAGTTTTTTATACCTTCAGGATAGGGCATTTCATAATACCAAGTTTCTTTTGTTGGTTCTCCTTTTACAAAAAACAATAAATTTGTCTTTATTCCTGTATAGGGATTAAAGACACCATTTGGTAATCGAATTATTGTATGTAAATTGCATTTGGTTAGCAACTCTTCTTTTATTCTTATTTTTACTCCTTCTCCAAATAATGAATTATCAGGTAACACTACAGCTGCACGTCCCTTTTTATTTAAAATTTTAATAATTAAAGCTAAAAATAAATCTGCAGTTTCTTTTGTTCTAAATTCTTCCGGAAAATTTTTCTCAGTACCATCTTCTTCTTGACCACCAAATGGTGGATTCGATAGAACAATATTAACTTGACTTTTTGCATTCCAACTATCGTAAGGGATTGATAATAAATTTCCTTTAGTAATAGCTGGTTTTTCAATTCCATGAAGAATTAAGTTTGTAGTACATAACAAATGAGGTAGTGGTTTTTTTTCTACTCCTCTAATTGAGTTTTGGATTATCAAAGATGTTTCATCAAAATCTTGTTGCTTTGATAATTGATCCAAAGAACAAGTTAAAAATCCTCCCGTTCCACATGCTGGATCTAATATACTCTCTCCTATTTCTGGGTTAATCATTTCAACCATAAATTGAGTTACAGCTCTAGGTGTGTAATATTCTCCCGAAGAACTTGCACTCTGAAGCTCTTTTAAAATAGATTCATAAATATCATTAAAAACATGCCTGTCTTTATTATTGTTTGAAAAATCTATCTTATCTATTTCATTTATAACTTGGCGAAAAAGATTTCCACTTTTCATGTAATTATAAGTATCATTAAAAACTGATTTTATAATTACTGACTGATCTGTATCTGTCGGGTCAATTGTTTTGAGAGTTGGAAATAATTGATCATTAATAAAACTGATTAATTTATCTCCAGTCAATCCTTTTTCATCTGCCGCCCAATTTTGCCATTTTAAATTTTCAGGTATTGGGCTTTTATATTCTTTTCTAGATGCTTTCCATTCTTCTTCTTTATCAGCAAATATTTTCATAAAAAGCATCCATACCATTTGAGAAATTCGTTGGGCATCCCCATCAAGACCCTCGTCTTTCCTCATTATATTTCTTATGGATCTTATTATACTTGTTGTACTCATTTAATGTTTTTAACTATTTTTATTTAACAGAATTATACTTAATTAATCATTACTTAATACCAATTCAAAAAAGATAAAAAATAAGATTATAAATGTATTATTTTAAATCATAGTTTAACACAAAAAACATCCTTTTTTATGAACTAGATAGGATGAAAATTGGTTAAATTTCAAAAATACATAAACCCAAAAAAAGCGCCACAATTACTTGTAGCGCTTTTGTATTTATTTCAAAATATGGAATAAAATTAAACTCCTAATTTTTTAGCGATATCTGTTGGAATTCCGCCTTTGTTTACCATTAAGGCAGTAGTTTTATATTTTACGAAATTTTTGGTTACAAACAAGAAACCTTTGTAATCGTTTGTTTCTCCCCAAGAATTTTTTACGATGTAATATTCTTTAATACTGTAGTATTAATTAGCGATTTCATTTGACTTATAGCGATTTCATTCAATTTTAATAACCGCTCGTTTTGTTCTATATCTTGTTGTATTAGCATAGCATTTATACTTTCAAGATTAGACAGCACAACTAGTTGCTCAATAGATGCTATATCTCTAATATTTCCTTTTTCGTCAGGGTTTTCAATACGCCATTGTTTTGCTGTTTTACCAAACAAAGCAACGTTCAATATATCTGCTTCATCTGCGTAAATAAAATTTCTTTGATTTGTTTTTAAACTTATCGGAATTAGATTTTCCTTTATTGCATCCGTGTGTATTCTATAATTAATTTTAGAAATGGTTCTTTGAAGATTCCAATCTAATTTTTTAGTACTATTCTCTTCCTCCTTTAAACGTTGAAATTCTTTTATTAAATAAAATTTGAATTCTGCACTCAACCACGTAGCAAATTCAAAAGCAATATCTTTATGAGCGAACGTTCCTCCATATCTACCAGTTTTCGAAATAATTCCAATAGCATTAGTAGATTCAATCCATCTTTTTGGAGTTAGTGAAAAACTGTTAGAACCTGCCATATTTTTAATTCCATCGAATTCGATGGAATTAAAATCAGGATTATTAAATTTTTCCCATAAGCCAATAAATTCAATTGTACTTCTATTCCTCATCCAGTTTTGTAAAATATAGTCACTACGTTCATTATCCCTATGTCTCGCAATATCCGTTAGCGATATAAAATCTTCTTTATTGTCTTCATACAAAACAATATCAATACCCTTTACATTTATCTTTTTATTTTTTGACATATTATTTTGAAAGAAAAGTATTAATTAATTTAAAATCAAATATACATTTTATATAGATAATTGCTTTAATTAAAAACTAAAAAAACAAATTCAAAAAACAAGTCTGTATTCCAAGAATTAAAATTAAAAAAAAAGCGCCGCAATTACTTACAGCGCTTTTTCTATTTATTTTAAAAAACGTAAATTCTTAAGAATCTCAATTTAACTAAGAGGTTGTGGAATTTTTCCTTCGGCAATGTATTTTAAACCTGTAATTCCGGGTAAAAAAAGATATAAACCTCCATCTGTACGTATAAAACGGCTAAGATTTGGAGTTTGATCATAAGTACCATTTTTGTTATAGGAAAAAGTAAAATCACCAGGATTAGTATCGGCAACCTGTGGTCCAAAAAGAGGGTCAACACCACTGCTATTGGGCGAAGCATCAGGATTTCTAAAACCGCCTAATTCTAACCAGAGTTTGGTAACAAAGCGAAACTGAAAATCAAGAACAGCACCAATAAACAATCCCACCAATCCGCGTTGTATGCCTGGTTTTTCGGCAGGATCATATACGGGACCATAAGGCGATGCGCGTCTTAAAATTCTATGCGTTTGAGCATTATTATTGTTTCCGGTAACGTTTATATCGTCCCTTGGGTTTGCTCTTCGTATATGCGCTGCATAAGGACATTTTAACCCAAGTTCGTCACTACTTTGATCACCTTGCTGATTTGGGCTTGGTGCTAAATAATCGAAATTTGTAAAATTGAAGTTTTTAGTACTCGGTTCTCCCAGACTTTTATCTTCTTTATCCGGTGATACCACAAGAGGTGTACCGTCGCGCCATCGTCCGCACATTTTAGCTGCCATTAATTCGGGCGAAGTTCTACTATCTGAATGAATGAATGCTTCAAATTTAGCTTCGTCCTGATACAACAATCTAAATGCGGCAAAAGTACCGTTTACCAATAGCGTATGTGCATTATAATCTGACGCATCCTGACTGATCACAAAACGGTCCAAAGGGACTTTTGGTCTGTCATCGATACTGCTTACACCCATTAATTTTAGCATTTTGGGTTTATTCCACAAAATATCATCAATTCGCGGCTGCGACAAACTATCACGATAACCAAAATGTACATAATCTGAATTTCCATCGACAGTTATAGGATCTGAATCCTGATAATATACCGGAACTACTGCAGGTCCTGATGGTGTTTCTGCTATCATACTCAACAAAGTCGAATAATATTTTTCTCTGTTTTCTGGCGTTAAGGTAAAAAGTGTTAATTGAATATGAAGCTCACTTCCGTCAGCGCTTGGTGCTTCTTTTGGTATCCAACCTCCGTTTTTCCACCAGTTTGTTGGAGCACTTTCGCCTGTATCGCCCATTGCAACTGCATCACTAGCAGCTCCATTTGTAAAAGACACAACGACCTCATCACTTGAATAATAATTTACTGTACCACAATTAACTGAGCCTATAAGAGTTTCTAAACCTGAATATGTAAAACCAATGTTCAGGCAATACTCTGGTTTTTGCATGTTTTCCCAAGGCTCTGCAGTGGTAATAGACAAACCTCCGGGACCAGTTCCTGAAGCAAGATCTGAACAGAATTTTTGTGCTCCGGCAATATCTTTTATACTTAAAATAATGTACCGGATATTAGGGAAATTATATCCACGTAATATTAATCCCTGCACATCGTTCATTTCAACCTGATTTGAATTGCTCATAGTTTATCTTTATTAAAATTAGATTTTAAACTATTTACAATCCGGTTTTTGAGCTTTAGGAAAATCATAACTTACTTCACCCTGAACCGGTGGCCATATTTTATCAGCATTTGGATAATTATCGATAATTTTTGCTACTGTAAGTCCTGGGAAATTAGTTCCAAAAACATATTTTCCGTTTTTGTCTCCGGCAGATAAAATTGGATCTCCAAAATTATAACGCATTAATAAACAGTAAAAAGCAAGTGCATTTTTCTTAACTCCTCCCATTTTTGCGATATAATTTGCTGATGTTTTTCCGTCAGCATCTACGTTTGGAATTCCGCTTTCATCCATTAAATGCAATAAACCATTTAAGCCTTGTACAATAGCATCAATTTCAAAAAAAGCACTGATGTAAGCATCAAATTGCCCATCATATATAGACGTTACCACTAATACATCTTTTCCCGGAAAGGATTGAAATCCCGGAACAGGTATTCCCGGAGTCGGAACTCCGTCTGCTTGGGCATAAATCGTAAAATAATGTACTCCGGTTGTTTTACGCAAATCTCCGGTAGGAGCGGTTAATGGAGCTGCAGCTTCTTTAACTTTTTGGGCTGCTCCCATTGCCTCGGCTAAAAAGCCTTTTTTTAATGGAATAAATAAAAATAACAGATGTTGTTGATCTGTAATTGGTACGGTGATTACTGGGGATGTTGACATGGTTAAATTGTTTATTGGATATCCCTACTCTGTTAAGGCTTTTCGGGAACTGCCTCTTAATTACTTAAGCATGACGAATTTAGGAATACAAAATACAATACAAACCAGTAGTTATACCTGATTTAGATAACGTTCACTATTTATAAGAAAGATTAAAATGCATAAAAAAAGCGCCGCAATTACTTGCAGCGCTTTTTCTATTTATTTTAAAATCCGGAATAAAATTAAACTCCTAATTTTTTAGCGATTTCTGTTGGAATTCCGCCTTTGTTTACCATTAAGGCAGTAGTTTTATATTTTACGAAATTTTTGGTTACAAACAAGAAACCTTTGTAGTCGTTTGTTTCTCCCCAAGAATTTTTTACGATGTAATATTCTTTTCCGGTTTGATCTTTTGCAATACCAATAATGTGCATTCCGTGATCGTCTGTTGTTGTGTAGTTATCAAACGCAGCCTGACGCATTTCCGGAGTGATTTCTGGTTCTGCTTTTGGTCCGTTGAACATATCTGCTTTTTCTTCGGCAGTCATATCATCAAATTTCTTTGTTGGTACATAAGCAACACCATTTTTCCAGCTAAAGCTTTTTTCACTTACGTCAGTTGCCCAAGCTACAGTATATCCTTTTTTCAATGCATTGTCAATAACATCTGTCATGTCATTTACTTTTACATTGTAAACCTGATCAAGTGACCAGTTGTCCGGCACCATCAAAGTTGTTTTTTGGTAGTATGGAGAAGTTGTAAAAGATGACATTTCAACATATTCATCAGGATTGATTCCTACTACTTCTTTAGCAAAAGTTTGTGGCGTGTAGTTTTTTCCTTTGTATGTAAAGTTTTCCGGCACTTTTCCTAAATAAGAATCGATAACTGCAGCATACGCTTTTTGCCAGTTTGGAGTCAATTCACCATTTGGATTTTTTACAACAGCTGCCAAAACTGCTTCGATAAGAGCTGACATTTCGCCAAATTTATTTTTGTCAGTTCCGTAGTTTAATCCTGTATAAACTTCTCTTGGTACAGTTCCGTATTTTTTATACATATTAATTACATCGTGCAAAGCTCCACCGTCACCCAAAGTAACTGCTCCGTGCATACGAACATAATTTACACCTTTTTCTACATAAACATTTCTAGCCGAATAAATTTGTGACAATTCAACTGGTTGTTTTCCTAAACGAATCATTTCTGACTCTAAAAAAGAATTTGTAGAATAACTCCAACAAGTTCCCGAAGATCCCTGTGATTTTACAGAAGTTGTTCCCAGATTAATTTGCTCTGTAAATTTAAAAGCTTCTTTACTTTTTTCGCTTGCATTCGCTTTTAGTGAATTAACTAAAATGTCCTGTGCAAAACAGCCTGTCGCTCCAGCAAAAAAAACAGAAGCTGCAAGTACTGATTTAAATGAAAATGTACTCATAATGATTGTTTAATTATTTAATAAATTAGTAGTGGTAATTTACTTTTTGTTACAAAACAATTAAATTTTAGCTAAAAAAACTAACTTATAACCGTTAATATTTACAAAATCTTTTTATTAAGCTAACAAAACTTACAAATATGACAAAATGGTTGAGTGTTTTTGAATCAAAATCAATCGCTATTTTATTATTCCTCAATATGTATTAATTTGGTTCGCGCAATTGCAGCAAATACGACCCAGATGTACGAACTCGAAAAAGAGAAATACTTAGGCAATACCAAAAACATTTTTAACAACACGCAAGGAATTGCTGTTGTTGAAACCGAGTATAAAAGTAAGGTTTACGAAGGCTGGCATTCGCATAATAATGCACATATTACATTGTTTCTAAAAGGCGGAACAACTGAAAAACGTAAAAATTTTAGCGAAAATATTGGTCCGGGTTCTTTACTATTCTATCACAGCGACGAATTGCATTTGAATCAAAACACTCTTTTTCCGTCTAAAAATATCAATATTGAAGTTGAAGAAGATCTATTGAAAGAACTTCAAATTTCTGAAGCAATTATCGAGAAATCTATTCAAAATACTGCCCTTACCAAATTTTTGATTTTAAAAATATTTAAAGAATCTCAGATCTCTGATACTTTTTCGGGCGACACTATTAAGATGTTGTTTGCTCAAATCTCCAATTCTAATGTTCATTTAGAACGTTTTGATAAAAGTCCGTTTTGGGTAAAAAGTCTAGAAGAATTATTGAACGATTGCTGGAATGAGAATCCCAATTTGCAGGATCTTGCCACGGTTTTAAACTTAAATCCAATTACAATTTCGAAGCATTTTCCTAAATATTTTGGCTGTACTCTTGGAGAATATATGCGCCGGATTAAAATCAATCGTTCGCTTTCGCTGATTCAATCCAGCGAAGATAATTTAACCGAAATTGGTTTTCAATGTGGTTTTTCAGACCAAAGTCATTTTATCAGAACTTTTAAAAATCAAACAGGATTTTTACCCAAACAATTTCAGAAATTATAGCGAAGGCAAATTTCATTCTATTTTTTGTTTTTGATGTCGCCTAATTTTGCTTTATCATAAATGATAAAACACAATCAAAATGGAAACGCTTACTTTAAAACAAAGAACTTTTAATTCTCCTGTAACCAAAATTATTCTGGCTATACTTACTTTTATGGCAGTTGTAATTATTGGTCAACAAATTGCCGCAAAATTACTGGAATTAACCTCGCTTGATAAGGATTATCGCAATCTTCTAAAAGGGCTTTTTGTCTCGGCATCGTGCATTTTCAGTTATATTCTTTTCTTTAAAAAATACGACAAAAGAACCGTAACAGAATTAGCGACAAAAGGACTTTTCAAGAATATTACTATTGGAGTTTTAATTGGTTTTATACTGCAATCGCTTACTATTTTAGTAATGTACCTCAACGGAAATTACAGCGTTGTAAACATCAACCCAATTTCGTTTATCCTGATTCCGTTTGCGATTATGTTTACAGTTGCCATTATCGAAGAAATATTGGTACGCGGAATTATATTTAGAATTATGGAAGAAAAACTGGGAACTTATATTTCTCTGACTTTTTCTTCGATACTATTTGGAGTTTTACATTTGGCAAATCCTAACGGAACTTTGATTTCGAGCATCTGTATTACTACCGCAGGTTTTTTAATGGGCGCAGCTTTTATTTACAGTCGTAATTTATGGATGCCTATTGCATTGCATTTTGCATGGAATTTTACACAGTCGGGAATTTATGGCGCCATAACATCAGGAAACGAAAAAACGAGTAGTTTATTAACGGCAAAAATACAAGGTCCGGAATTTATAACCGGTGGAGAATTTGGTCCCGAAGGATCATTACAGGCAATTGCTTTTTGTGCCTTAGGAACTATTATATTATTGATTTTGATTCATAAAGAGAATAAAATCATTAAACCTTATTGGAAGAAATAAGAGTATCGGCCTTTATTTTTTTATATAAAAACACTTTCAAATTCCCAATAATTACGTTGGGAATTTTTTAGTTTAAAGATTTATCTTAGCCAATTGCTGCCAAAAACAACATAATACGCCCATTCTTCGGGACCTTTTGCAACGTCTACTCCCATTCTTAGCTTGAATTTTCGAGCCAATAAATATCTAAAACCGGTTCCGTAACTGTAAACTACAGGTTTAGCAAAAGCTTTATCCCAATCGTTAAAAGCACTTGCAAGACCGCCATAGCCCATCACACTCCATCTTCTATAAACGTCCCATCTTAGCTCTGCTTCTGTTACTATACTTGTTTTTCCCTGATATCTTGCTGCCGGAATTCCTCTTAGATTAATTCCCGGTAAAAGATAAAAAGGCGGATTTCCAAAGGATTGTTCCCCTTCTAATCTAAGACCTCCAATTAGTTTTTTTGCAATAGGATAATATCCAATTGCAGATAAATTTACACGCCAGGCATCATAATCACTTCCTATTGAATTATCTGACCAAAAGAAATCTGATTGCAAACGGATTCCCTTATCGGGTGTAAAAATATTATCGCGACCATCAAACTGAATTGCACCTCCTAATTGACTTACTGTACTTTTTATGTCTTTGGGTTTTATAAAAGAGGGAAGATTGGCATCTGGAATATCAATATTAGAATTCAGGAAAAGATATTGTGGTCCTGCGCTCCATTTTGCATTTCGAAACTGCTTAAGCCATTGTGTATAGAAAACCGTCGATTTAAAATTAAGTTTAAATTCTAAATCTTTTCCTGATGGTAAATTTTCATAAAACGAAAGATTCATATTACCATAACCCGCCATGACTCTGTACAAAATTCTTGGTTTTATTAAAGTGCTGGAACGAAATGCACCTACCATCCAGCTTTTATTTCCGGTATACATTCCGATTGCTCCTGTAATATCAGGATTTATAAATCGTTTTTTACCATTTTCATCGATAACCGGCGCGTGTTTTTTAAGAAAAACCGGCACAACTGCACCACCAATTCCACCCAAAGCCGGTTCTGTAATAAGCGTTGGAACCACCAAAAAACCATGCGCATAAATAATATAATCACTTAAATCGAAGGCTCCATCCAAAGAATCTTTTACACTAATATGTTGTTTTTGTCCCATCATTGTCGAGAATGATAAGATGAAGAAGAGATTTAACAGGGCAATTTTACGCAAGTGAGTTGTGCTTTTCATAGTAGAAACTGAATATTTATTTGCCAATTAATCAACTTTAGAATTTATTGCATTCTTAAAAATATCAACCAGGAAAAGCTGCAAAAAACGCCACCTAAATTTATTTTTTCTTAAAGCTAAAGACATGTGCAAGCGTCAGGAAAAATGTATTTCCCTGAAATCTATTTACGGCCTCAACCTCGCCTATCCATCTAAATCCTGCCGAAGTACTACAGCCAATATGATAATAATTAATCTCGGCTCCAATTCCTGCCACACGATCTTTGTCTGTTTCAATTGTTCCAAATATTGGAACCGGAATTTTATCATTTGTTACTTTATATTGCAAATAATAAATTAAACCGGCATTAAGTATTCCTTTTGGAGCCGTTTTTTCGGCATTCATCATATAGAATGTTCTTCCCAAACCTCCTTCAACACTCAAAATATCTCCGGTTTTAATATCAGTATCTTTCTTTTTTCCATTTAACTCATAAGCTGCTAATACAGAGAAATGAAACGTTTTTTTATCATTAAAAAACAAAGTTGTTCCTCCTGAAAATTCGTTCATAAACATTCCTAAACCTGTATTATCTGAAGCTCCTGCAGTAAATCTGCCTGTTGGTAAATACATTTGATAACTAAAAACAAAATCAGCTCTTTTATTGTGCCAACCCAATTGTATAGGCTGAATATAAGTATCTGTATACGCTAATGAATTTGTTGCATTTACACTATTTCCCTGAATTGTATTAGCCGCAAAAGGAAGCAGGACAGTTGCTCCATAATTGGCTCCCAAAATTTTAAAATCACTTACATATGACGCTCCTACACCTGTAATAGTCATCGTTAAATCAGGATTTGCAATTGATTTATCTCCATTTGCATTTCGCAATGATGATGCGCTATAAAAATATCCGGGTATATAAACACTTAAAGTATTTACAGGATTTTGTGTTCCTGATTGCAATCCCATGGCACCAAGTATGTGACCACCTTTAAGCTGTGCATTTCCAGACAAACAAATAAACAAAAGTGCTAAGACAAGTATGAATTTTGATGCTTGTCTTTGATTGAATTTTGTATTCATAGTTGTTATTTTAAATATTAATTGAGATTACACAACTACTTTTTACAACTCTTTTTTTAATTTGAAGTTGGTTTAAAATAATAAGTATTTGTTTTCTCAGGATTAATCCTAATTACTTTGAAGTATTCAGAAGGCGATTTTCCGGTATGTTTTATAAAAGCTCTGAAACAAGTTGTTCTCGACTTAAATCCGGAACCCCATGCCATGCCTTCTAAAGATAAATCCTTCCATTCTGGATCGTTTATTTTTTCTTTAAAATATTCGATCCTTTTTAGATTTACATAATCCTGAAAATGAAGATTAAATTCTGAATTGATTAAATTTGAAAGATGATGAACTGATATTCCGGTTTCATCAGATATATCGCGAATCACTAAATCCTTTTTCAAAAAGAGTTCTTTTGAAATAAAAATACTTTCTAATTTTTCCAGATAAAGTTCTTTTTTCTCTATTGTTATTTCTTTTGAAATTGGCAAAACATTACAAGTTTCAAGTGTTTTGTCTATTACCAAATCATCTGAAGCAAAACTATAATTATCTTCCGTCTCGTTTGTATCGTAAAAAATATGAGGTCTGAAATAGAGCCAGCCAACTGTAAAAACCAATACGGCCGAAATTAAAACATAACATGATAAATCAATAGTATCTACTTTGCTAATCAAAAAATAGTGCACAAAAAGTGCTGAAAACAAAAACAAGATCATCAAATTATATACTCTGATCCAACTTAAAACCTTTCTTCGGCTAAAGTGGTTTTCTTTGATACTTTTTAAATCGTAATTTAAAATCATCATTGTCTGGCAAAACGCATAGGACAGCCAGACTGTTAAGCTTAACATCGAAAAAGGACTGTTTATTTTATCCGAAATATAATGGACTGCTTTAATACCCAGAGAGTTTCCTGCCCATACAAAAACGGTCAGACTAAAGTACACCATGAAAGGTAAAAAATGCAGCCAGTCATACCTTCGAAACATTTTGTCTGAAAACAAGATGCTCCTAACATATAAAAAAGCAGAAGGCGCCACTAAAAAAACAAATGATTTTGTGATCATGAACAGATCCGGAAAACTCTTAAAAACTGTAGCAGACAGATAAAAATTATAAATACTCACAACCGCAAGGCTAAACAAAAACATCCCCAGAAAAAAACTTTTTGAATAATTTTTTTTCGAAAACAGAACCATAAACGATGTTGCAAAACCAACTATTGTTGCTGTAAAAAAGAAAATTGAAAGTAATATATCGATCATGTGTTTTAGCTTGATTTATTAAAAATATTCCTTTTCCTTTCTAAATTAGGTTTAAAAAGAAGTCATTATCAACTTATCAAGTACTATACTTATCTGGGGATTGATAAGTATAGTATCTTATTCTTTTAAGACATTATAGTCTATTTTTTTGCCAATCCCGGAGGAAAACCTGCAAGTATTTTTTTGATTGAATTAGCAATAAATTCTTCTGGATTATCTGGTTTGCTGTCTATTTCTGCATTCCCAATTCCTTGCCACACTAATTTTTGAGTTTTTGTAGATACAATATCAATTATCAGAGAGCCATCAACATAATCATAAGTATTATATGTTGTGTTTGCTCCTCCCATCATAGCACCGCCGCCCCAATATCCGTATGGACGATACATTCCTCCATAGCCATAGAAGTCAGTGTTTGATGATACTGATGTTTTATTTTTTAAAATAGATACTGCGTTTACTTTTAAATCCGGATTATTAGTCGCTTCGGTAAAACCTTTACTAATAAGTTCCGCGCGGATTGCTTTTGTAATTCGATCAACATTTAATTGATTTACCTGACCTTCTTGCGCTTTTAAATCATAAACTGCAAAAGTTTTGTATTCGCTAAAATTAGCACTGTGGTCGTAATCATTTGTAACTTTTACGGTTGGAGCACAACTGTAAAAAAGACCCAACAACAACATTGGGATAATGCGAAGATTCTTTCTTTTAATATTCATTTTCATTGTATTTTAAATTAATGATTAAACTAGTTTAATTGGAATTATAAAATCTTGAATAAATATTATCCGAATGGCAAGTAACATTAAACAATTGTTAATTTATTGCAATCCATTAGATTACAACACCTTACCTCACACTCAAAGATAAATTATTTTATTTAATTAACATAACAAAATAAATAAAATTCTTACTTATTTGTCAGAACGATTTGTTTATCAGTAAATTAACCGTTCTTATTTTTTTACTTCTATTTTCCCTGAACAACAACATAACTGTCTTGTCCATCTTTAGAAATTGGCTGATAATACACATTATTATAAATCATGTATTTTTGACCGTCAATAGTTTTTTCTTCGGCTCCTTCAGGAAGATGCGAAACAACTGCTCCAACTGGTGCATCTACTACTTTATATTTACTGGTATCTTTTGTATAATAAGCACCTCCATAATAATAGTATTCTGTTCCTGAAACATTAATCGTCACATAACCTTTTGGCAATTCGGAAATTGTTGCTCCAAGTGGCGCAGGTACAACTTTATAACCATTGGATTCTTTTGTATAGTAAACTCCATCATCGTAGTTATACTGATTATTTTCGACTGAAATTACGATTGCAGCTGTTGTTAATGTTGCGGCAAAAAATCCTATCGGAAACCATGTTGGTCCCCAATAATAAGGCACAAACGGATGATAGATATATGGATATGGCACCGGATAAGGATGAAATGGCACCGGATAAGGTCTTGGATATGGATGTGGCGGCGGAGGTAATGGCCTTGGCGGAATTGGTCTTGGTCCTGGCGGAATTGGACGCGGCGTTGGCGGAATCGGCCTTGGTGTTGGCATTGGACGCGGAGTTGGCATTGGTCTCGGCATAGGACGCATTGGTGTAAAATGACCAAAACGCTGTGCTGTGGCATCTTCCGGAATCATAAGCAGTACTGCAAAGAATGCAATAATTATGATTGAGATTTTATTTTTGGGTTGATATAATTTCATAACTATGGAGTTTATTGGATTATTTAGTGTTTTCTCTAGGCGCTAACTTCACTATTGTAGCTTTTGGCGGCGTCGTAAATTCAAACATTGAATCCGGATAATCATTATTTATGGTCCAATCTTTATAGAGGGCTTCATATTGTGGTTTGTCTTTATCAGAGGTATAAATGATTACCATTTTTACCGGCAGAAACAAATCATCGCTTCCAATCCAGAATTGAAAACTCTTTGTTTTATCATTTCCTGCAATATGAAAACACTCACGCCCATCGACTATCGTTTTTCCTAAAAAAATCAAATTGCCTTGTTCTGAAAGAAGATCCTGCAAAAATGTGGGATAGAAAAAATCGGCACCGGGAAATTCAATTCCAAATTTTTTACTCACCTCATCAATAGTTTCGATTACAGAACCCGGAGCTGCAGTAAAACCATAGGTATTATTATCAAATGAATAATAATTTAGTTTTTTTCCGTTGTACCAAAAACCTCGATTTCCTTTATCTCCTGTAGAAGCAACCTTCATTTTATCTGGAAATTTAATCGAAACCTTGTCTGTTATTGCATGTTTTATAAGCCCCAAATTTTCATTTGGAACATCATAAGTTGTAACCGCTGTAAAACTACACGCTTTAATATCCTGCAAAGTTTCACCAGCCCGATGTAATAGAAAAACAGCCGTAGAATCTATACGCTGTGTCTGGCCATTTGTTGTGATTGTAATAATCACAAAGCCCATCAAAAACAAAAACTTTTTACCCATATATTCTATTTTAAATAATTATTGAAAGGTCAAACTTCTGTAGAAATAGGCAATCTCCCTTCTTTTATTGCTTCTAACATTCTATTATAATCTGAATCATTTTGATTGGCATACGAAATAGAAAATCTCGAAATTGCATTGGCAAATTCATTACTTTTTCCAATGTAACCAGATAACACTGATGGATCTCCTGTGCGAGCATGTGCTCTGGCAAGTGCCCATCCGCAGGCTTTTGCATAATCTGCCATATTTTTTGCCTTCATAATTTCAAGAACCGGTTTTACTTTTGCGTCCCGAAGCTGACGGATATAAAAGAACTTACCATGATCATCGTTTGTCCAGCCTAAAAACATATCCGATGCAGATTGCATCAATTTTTGTCCCATTACGATTCTTTCGCCCTGATGACTATATTTTCCTTTTATTTTTACATTAGGTTCCAACACACTCTGCCTTGCTTCTTTAAACTGTAAGAAAATAGGTTCGCCTGTTGCCGACATTAACAAACTAATGCCACATAGTGTTCCTACGCTTCCCACACCTACAACTTTTATAGCCAAATCATGCAAAGTATATCGGCTTAAAAGCACTTTTTTTTCATCAGACAAAGTTTCGAGATAACGATTATGAATGCTTTCGGCTTCTTTCAAAATTCGTTTTCCTTCTTCTCCTGAAGGATGAAAAATCAAAGGAGGATCATCTTTTATTCTCGCTTGCGAACCTTCCTGATAAGTCATTTTAGCAAACTCTTTTTCGTGAGCCGTATATTCTGCTGCTTTTTTTATCCGTTTTTGCTGAAACGATTTTATCTCTTCGTCCTCGCCTTTTTCAATCAATTCAGCAAGATCAATATCAGCATACCAAATTTGAAGCGCCGATAATTTGCTGTAATCTAACATATGTCTCTTGTAACTGTCTGCAACATGCCAGGCGAATTCTTTACAAACTTTATTCGTAAATTTTCTCCATCTTCCGGCAATTACAAAACTGGCAGCAAGTCTTTTTACATCCCATTCCCATGGTCCCGGAAATGTTTCATCAAAATCATTAATATCAAAGACCAATTTGCGCTCTGGAGTTGCAAATCCTCCAAAATTCATTAAATGACAATCACCACAAAGCTGAAGATCGATTCCTGTACTAGGCGTTTGTGCTAAATCTGCGGCCATAATTGCAGCAGCTCCTCTATAAAATGCAAAAGGCGATTCCATCATTCGACTATATCTAATAGGCAATAAATTTTCGATTCTTCCGATGCTCGTTTTGATTAAAATTTCAACGGGATCTTCACGATTTTCTGCCGGATTCCATTCCTGATGAACAGAACGAGGCGTAACTTTTCTTATCGCAACGCCCTGATCAAAACGATTTGCTTTTGATACCGCGGGATCAAATCTGTTTTCGTTGCTTTCTTTAAACTCGTCAGTCATAACTTTTAATTTTCTTTTCTTTTAAAAAGTAAATCTGTTGTATAAACTACCCAGACTGGAACATTTTATGTCATTCTCTGAACATTTTTTTAGCATTGGCAGACAGAACTGATACAATTAAAACAAACCTTTTTTAGAAACCTTGGTATTCTTCAAATACAATTCTGTTAGTTCAATTGAAGATTGTTTTTCTATACGTTTGATAATCAAAAATTCATGCTCTTTATTTCACCTCACTAACATCTCCCATTTTCCAGGTTTTATCAAAAAATCCTTTTTCTGGTCCATAAAATCGTGCGAGTAACTCAAATTTACCTTTAGGATCTGTTGGCACCCAATTTGATTCTTTTCCTGATGGAGCTTTTGCCCCAAAATAAATATCTACAGAACCATCACTGTTTTTCTGAAGTCCCGGTGTTGTAGACGCACGACTGAAATATTTCATACCTTTAATCAAAGCATGGGTTTCTCTGTCATAAGCCGTTACTGACCAATATAATTTGACAGGTACATTTGCCGGTAGATGCAATTGGTATGTCTTGGATCCATCAAATGACTGGCCTTTATCATCTTTAATAGACATTAAATAAAATTGTCCTGTACCTAGGTGTTTTGCACTGAAATAAGCCATAGAATAACTTATTGCTCTCTCGCTTACCGGATAGATATTAGGAGCCTGATAATTTGACATTATTGCTTTTACCACATCCGGAGATGCTGGCAATGCCCAGTTTGTATTATCGTAATATGGCGGTTTAAAAATATTTTCATATTGTTTATCTACCCACGTGTGAGCATCTTTTATGGCCGCATTAAGTATTTCTTTTCGTCTGGCATCTGCTTCAAATGGTTTTCCTTTTTCAATGCCAATTGTTTTTAGAAAATCAATCATAACTAAGTCTCGCGTTAACCAAGGCTCACGTTGTACAAATTCATTAAGAGTTTCGAAAAAATGAAAATTATATGGAATTGTATTGCTGAAATCTACTTCAAGTAAATCCGTAAACTTTGTGGCCGGTGGATTTGAAGCTTGAGAATATGGATAAATTTTTATCTTTTTACCATAATCTGTTGCTCTTTTTAAATCAGCAGTGCTTCCATCTGTAAGATTTGAGCGAAGTATTGCAAAACCTGTATAAGTAGACGAAGGCATTGGAATATAACCTTGTGGCACTTTATCTTTATAATCAGGTGGCAGAATAATATATTTCCCTCCTTTTCCTTTATCTACTCCCGCAGGACCAATATCTTCTATAGCTGTCTGCCATCCGTCATCGAGACTTCCTGTTAACGAAGAGACTCCTTCAGCAGGTGGAATTTCTAATACAACCGGTCCTTTTCTGGTATCATATAATGGATTTATATAAATAACATCAGGATTTGGTGTTAGAGTTTGATTTTTAGAATTAATTAATCCGGACCAAAATACAATTTGATTAAAATCGCCTTTTGCCTTTTTCAAACTCTCATTAAGCAATTCAAAATTTACCGCAGGAATTCCCCAAATTACAGCTTCAACAGCACGATTATATATAATTTGTTCTTCTAAATTTGCAGGTTTAAAAGTAGATTCTTGTTCAGCGTCAGTAGTGGTCGTTGTTTCATTGTTTGTCGTAGACTTTGTACAACTAACTAAAAAGCTAATAAATACAATTAATGCAATTTTTAATTTCATGTTTTTGTCTTTTAATGATGAAATAAACTAAAAAATGACTTTTTATGACCCGGGAAATACAAAAGCAACCACGGCTCTTAAACCCCAATCAGGTTTTATTTCGTGTGGTCCAACAATTGGTATCAGAGGCTGAACACTAAATTGTACTACCTGACTTCCAAATTTGGTTATTCCTCCAATAGATGGATTTAAAGAAACTAGTGTCGTATTTCCTTCCCAGTTTTGAGTAATCTCAGCATTTACACCTAAACTGGCTCCGCTTTTATAACTATGCGAAAGAAATATTTGAGTATAAAAACTATTGACATCGGCGCGATTTTCATTTCCTGCAACAGACCAAATTTGATTGGCTAAGAAACCAACTGAAAGTCCTTTTCCCTGATGCATGACTAATACACTGGGTCCAACTCCAAATTTTTCTGTTCCTAAAAAATTTTCTGTCGCTGTTGGAATTAAAAAAGCAGGTCCAAAACCCAGAATAATTCCTTTTGTTTTGGGTGCAAAAAAAGCAGTTACTGTTGCATCACTTAACCCAAATTGATGGGTGTTTTCACCTGTAATATCTCTTTGATCTACCACTGGAAGAATATAACGTGTAATCAGATTTAAATTATCACTAAGCTTAAACGGAACTACGGGTTGTATATTTATAGTATATTTTGTGCCATTATACGGGCCAATACCATAACTAAGATTGTTTTGCAAAGGCACACTTATTAAACTTGCCACCGGATTTGCTAATTTATCTGCCAGTTCCTGAGCACTTGCTCCTGCTTTTGAATCGTCTTCTTGTGCAAATGCCGAAAAACCAATAAAAAAACATGCCGCTGTGAATAATTTAGTGATCGTATAAAAGCTTGTATATTTCATAATTACTTTTTTTTAATCTTTTTAATTCCGTTAAAAATCAGAACAAAACAACCTTCGTCCAGTGAAGGTTGTTTGTTTTTAATTTTTATTAGCTTTTAATTATTTATCCGGAAATACTTTTTTCCAGTCGTCTTTCATACTAACTACATGATACTTGTTTTTAGCAGCTGTATTTAGTGATAAATTATCCTTTTCCTGATAACTATATTCTCTGATGGAATCATTATGGTTCACAATCAATTGAAAAGATGGATATTTACTACCCTGAGAATATTTAAGCATGGCAAGATCTCCAGCTCCTCCTTCGTTTCCGCATGCAAATACAGGTCTTTGACCAATATGCAACTGTATACCAACAGGTTTACCTTCTTTATCATTAAAATGATCTAAAGCAGGCTCTCTTTGAATGGTATTTTTATCGGCATCGTATTTATATTTGAATGAAGTTCCTACCACTTGATCCTTTGGTATACCATAAAAATCAGATGATATTGCACGAACTAATTCAATTGTTCCGCCGGTTACAATATATGTTTTGAACCCATTTGCTCTCAAATAATTTAATAATTCAAGTTGCGGTTGATATCTTATTTGTTTTAAAGGAACATCTTTGCCCGGATATTTGGCACCTGCAAAAAACTCTTTAGTATTGGCTTCAAACTCGTCTTCGGTTAAACCGGTATGAGTTGCAGCTACTAATTCTATAAGAGCTTTGTCTCCGCCTTTTTCAAAAAAGGTTTTATCTTTTTCTACTACAGCTTTAAAAGGTTGTTTTTGAGCTAAAGCAGGATTTGCTTCAACCATTTTTTTTACTCTGTAAAAAGCAAATAATTCCTGAACATAAGGCTTCTCAGCCCAAAGTGTTCCATCATTATCAAATGTGGCAATTCTATCCTCAACCGGAATAAAATCAGGAGTTCCTTCTTTTGTTACTTTAGTAACATAATCAATAATGTCTTTTTTCAATGCTCCGTCGTTCCAGCTTGGTAACGGATCACCGCTGGTTGCAACTGTTGCTGCACTATCTTTAGGATCAGTAGTTGTAGTAACGTTTTCAGATTTTTTGCACGAGATCAGCAAAAATAAAAATAGGGGCAATATATATACTCTTTTATACATGATATTGATTTTTTTAAGGGAAATAGAACTTGAATTAGGGTAAACTCAAGTTCTATTTTGGTTACTATATTTTTTTATTTTTTCTTTTTGGCTGCTTCAACCTCTTCTTTCACTTTAGGTAAAACATTTTTCTCTACAAATTTATTTGCCTTAATTTGCGCAAGTGTTTCATCCATAATAGTATAAGGAGAGAAACTTGGCGGAATAGAACGAGGAGGATAATCTTTAAAGGTTTCTGCAAAGGTCACAACATCTCCAATTACACCATAAATCTGACCTATATGGTTCAATTGCCAATCCCAAAAAGTATTTGATGTTATATCTGCTCTTTCATAAGGATCCTGATAAAGATTGAATATTTTCTGCAATCTTAATTTTGTAAAAGGCTCTGCCCAAACTCCTAACGTACCTTCTAAACGCTGTTCTGCAAAAACATATTTATAATCGCCTTCACGCAAACCAACTAAAAGTCCGTCATCATCAGAATAAAAGAATTTATCTCTTTTACTTTCTGACTTACCACGCAACAAATCAGATTGATCAAAACCATCTAAATGAACTTTATAAGTATTACCATTTGCTTTATATCCAGTTAGTAATTTTTTAGTTAAATCCGGTTCTCCTGCAATTGAAGCCAAAGTTGGCATCCAATCGTTATGAGACATTAATTCGTTTGATACTTGCCCTGGTTTGATTACACCTGGCCAACGTACTAAACAAGGAACACGGAAAGCACCTTCCCAGTTTGTGTTTTTCTCAGATCTGAAAGGTGTCATAGCAGCATCAGGCCATGTGTTCATATGAGGTCCGTTATCTGTAGAATAAACTACAATAGTATTGTCTGCAATTCCCAGATCATCTAGCGCTTTTAACAAGGTTCCAACAGTAATGTCATGTTCGATCATACCATCATTGTATTCGCTATCACCATGTTTATATTTACCACGATTTTCTGCTCTTACGTGAGTACGCAAGTGCATACGAGTTCCGTTCCACCAGCAAAAAAATGGTTTACCTGCAGCAGTTTGTCTCTTAATAAAATCTATGGCTGCTGCTGATGTTTCATCATCAACTGTTTCCATTCTTTTTTTAGTAAGCGCTCCGGTATCTTCAATTTTTTGTTTTCCAATTTTTCCAAAACGAGGATCAACAGTTGCATCATCTGTACTGGTTGCAGTACATTTTAAAACACCTCTTGGTCCATATTTAGCTAAATAAGCAGGATCTTTAGGATAATCAGGCAATTCTGGCTCCTCTTCTGCGTTTAAGTGATATAGGTTTCCAAAAAATTCATCAAAACCATTTACTGTTGGCAGGTTTTCATTTCGGTCACCAAGATGGTTTTTTCCAAATTGACCCGTAGCATAACCCAGGCTTTTCATGATTCCTCCAATAGAAGGATCTAATTGGCTCATACCCATTGGAGCACCAGGATAGCCCACTTTAGTCAAACCAGTTCTGATTCCGTGCTGTCCTGTTACTAATGCGGCGCGACCAGCTGTACAACTTTGTTCTCCATAATATTGTAAAAAACGTTCCCCTTCAGCTCCAATTCGGTCAATATTAGGAGTTGTATACCCCATTAAACCACTACTATAAGCACTAATGTTACTTATACCAATATCATCTCCCCAAATTATCAGAACATTGGGTTTTTTAGTATTTTGTGCTTGTGTGATTGAAAAACAAGCTAATGCAAATAGCATCATCGAGTTTCGAATTCCAATTTTAAATTTACTTTGTTTCATGGTACTAAAAATTTGTTATTAATTCTTATTTGCTCAAATATAGGAAAAATACTACGCATAAATTTTTGTAAAGAGAAATAAATTTGGTTCGTTCCAGATTTTTTTATTTTTTTTGAGGCTAATTTGGAACAGGAATTTTCTTAACTTTTTATTAACTATCTCAAAAATAGCTAATAAAAAAACGAACAATAGCATTTATACGGCTTGACATTGTTTCATTTTATAAAATGAAACATGAAAAATGCCTTTTTCATTTGATGACGTTTCATTTTGCAAAATGAAACATGAAATAATAAGGAAGTTATGAAGCAAGAAATAAATTCTAAAAATGGAAAAGGAGAGGAAAAAATTCTCTATAAAAAGAATCTTTTATAATGATTTATAAATTCTATTTTAAAAATTACTTTTTTGAACAACTCAAAAGAAATCGCAAATCTTAGTCTAAAATAAATTTTTGAGCATAAAAAAAGCCATTCGGTATCGAATGGCTTTTGTATAATTTTAAAAGAAAATTACTCTATTTCAGAAACTCTCATGGTGTTAACCATTCCTTTATCTTTAATTGGCATTGCTGCAAGGTTAATCAAATAATCACCTTTTACAACATATCCTTTTTCTCTTGCAATTTCGTTAACATCAGTTACAGTATCATCTGTACTTTCGTCTTTATCATAGAAGTATGATTTTACTCCCCATAATAAATTCAATTGTGTTAAGATTCTTTTGTTTGAAGTAAACACTAAAATATGTGCAGATGGTCTCCAAGCTGAAATTTGAAAAGCCGTGTAACCACTATTTGTTAAAGTACAAATTGCTTTAGCTTTGATTTCATTTGCTAATAAAGCTGCCTGATGACAAACTGTTTTAGTAATAAAACGTTTTGTTTTAATTTGTGGTGTATTTTGTGGAACGTGAATTAACTCAGAATCCTCAACAGCCTCACAAATTTGAGTCATTTTTTGAATTACTTGTACCGGATAATTTCCTGTAGCAGTTTCTCCAGATAACATTACAGCATCAGCACCATCCATTACAGAGTTTGCAACGTCGTTTACTTCAGCTCTTGTTGGAGTTAAACTAGTAATCATTGTCTCCATCATTTGTGTTGCAACGATAACAGGAATTCTAGCTGTTTTTGCTCTGCGGATCAAATCTTTTTGAACCAATGGTACTTCATGCGCAGGAAGTTCAACTCCTAAATCTCCACGAGCAACCATTAAAGCGTCACAATATGCTACAATTTTGTCCATGTTCTCAAGAGCTTCCGGCATTTCAATTTTTGCAACAATTGGAATTTTATATTCTGAATGTTTAGCGATCAATTCTTGTAGATCTTGTAAATCACGTGGTGTTTTTACAAACGAAAGTGCGATCCAGTCTACTTTTTGCTCAATTGCAAAAATTGCATCAGCAATATCTTTTTCAGTTAAAGCCGGTAAAGAAATTTTAGTATTTGGTAAGTTAACTCCTTTTTTAGATTTTAACTCTCCACCTTGAATTACTTTAGCAACAACTTCTGTTTTTTTATCTGTAGAAAGAATTTCGAAAATCAATTTACCATCATCAAGTAAAATACGCTCTCCAGGGTTAACATCATTTGGGAAATTTTGATATTTCATGAACACTTTTTGAGCTGTTCCAATAATATCTTCAGCAGTTGTAAAAGTGATAGTATCACCATCATGTACTACTGTTCCTTCTTCCATTACACCAACTCTAAGTTTTGGTCCTTGCAAATCTCCAAGGATTGCTGTTGTATAACCAAACTCTTCGTTTAGACCTCTAATAATATTAATTTTGTCCTTTACACCTTCGTAATCAGCATGCGAAAAATTGACTCTAAACACATTAACACCTGCATCGATCATATCCTTGATAATCTCTCTCGTACTACATGCAGGCCCAAGTGTAGCAACAATTTTGGTTTTCTTGTTTGTTAACATTTTTTTTAAAAAATTAGATTGTTTTTTGATTTTATTTTGTTCGTATCCACAACATAAATTGCTGCAATACTCTCTATGGTATTTAGTTGTTGTTGAATTTCTGAAAAATCAATAGTCTCTTCACTATTTTCTATTTTCAGGAAAAAATCCACTTTTTTGAATTCAGGAAGTAAATGAATTGTTGTGGAGACCTCACTTGTCTCATTGGAAAACAAATCTTGGAAATCATTCGTACTCACAGAAATGATTTCATTTTTATTCTGAATTAAATTCCATGAAATTGCCTTTTCGGAATCATAATAATAGAATCTCGAAAAATTTGCCTCACCTTCTTTTGTTTGAGCGTGGATCTCGTTCTTGCTCTTACTTAGGTTTATCGGAAGGTTTTTATTGATAAAATAAGCCAATCTATAATCTTCTAATGAAGTATGAATTGCCATTAAATAATAATCAATTTCGTCAAATTCGTCTAAATCCAATCTATGAATAGCCATATCATGAAAAATCAAGGTGTAAATATACTATTTCTATCGGAGCATCAATAGTTATGATGTGTATGTTTTTGTTAATTTATAAACGAAAACGTTATAGCATTAAGAAAGTTACAGCAATTTTGCTGTTATTTCTTATCTATTTTTTCCTGAAATGCAAAATAAGCTCTTTGTGATGCTTTCTCTTCTGCTTTCTTTTTTGAAGTTGCACGCGCTCTTGCGATTACTTTATCGTCTATACTTAATTTAACACCAAATAAGCGTTGACCATCGATACCGTTATCTTCAAAAATGTCATAGTGAAAGACTCTCTTTTCTTTCTGACACCATTCGATAACTAAACTTTTATAACTAATAACTTTCCCCTCTAGTCGTGCAATATCGACGTATGGAGTAACAACTCTTTTTTGAATAAATCTTTCGCAAAATGAGTATCCTTTGTCTAAATAAATTGCACCTATAAGTGATTCAAAAATATTACCATGAATATTTTCTCCAAAATGCTGAATTGGCACTTTGCTTTCTACAAAACGAACCAGATTTAAATCTTTACCTAACTCATTTAGATGTTCGCGACTCACAATCTTTGACCTCATTTTAGTCAAATATCCTTCGTCACCATTTGGTGCTTTATTAAATAAATGTGCTGCTATTACAGCACTTAACATAGCGTCTCCCAAAAATTCTAATCGTTCGTAATTTATTGGGTGTCCGGATTCATCTAATTTATTCGAAGATCGATGCGTAAAAGCTTTCTTATAAAAATCGATTTTTCCAGGCTCAAACCCAAGTATTTTCTGAATAGTGTCAAAAAAAATCCCGTCTTCTAGAGAACGGGATTTAGAAAATATTTTTTTGATAAAATTCATATACAGAAATTAGTCAACTAATTTTTTAAACAATACACAAGCATTGTGTCCACCAAAACCAAAAGTGTTACTCATAGCAACATTTACTTCTCTTTTTTGAGGTTTGTTTAAGGTAAGATTCAATGATGGATCAATATTTTCATCAACAACCGTATGGTTAATCGTTGGCGGAACAAGACTGTGTTGCATTGCAAGGATAGAAGCAATAGCTTCAATAGCTCCTGCAGCACCAAGTAAGTGTCCAGTCATTGATTTTGTTGAGTTGATATTGATGTTTTTTGCATGTTCACCAAAAACAGCACTAATCGCTTTTAATTCGGCTACATCTCCTAACGGAGTAGAAGTTCCGTGTGTATTGATATGATCAACATCTTCAGGATTCATTCCGGCGTCTCTCAATGTGTTTTTCATAACTGCGATAACTCCAATTCCTTCCGGATGTGGTGCAGTTAAGTGGTAAGCATCTGATGACATTCCGCCTCCACCAATTTCGCAATAAATTTTTGCTCCTCTGGCTTTAGCATGTTCGTATTCTTCAAGAACTAAAGCTCCTGCTCCTTCTCCTAATACAAAACCATCTCTGGTAGCGTCAAAAGGTCTTGAAGCCGTTTCCGGACTATCGTTTCTTGTAGATAAAGCATGCATAGAATTAAAACCTCCCATACCTGCAATTGTAATAGCTGCTTCTGAACCACCTGATACGATAACATCACACATTCCTAAACGAATGTAGTTGAAAGCATCAATTAAAGCATTTGCAGAAGATGCACATGCAGAAACAGTAGTATAATTTGGTCCCATATAACCATTACGCATCGAAATGTGAGCTGGTGCAATATCGGCAATCATTTTAGGAATAAAAAACGGATTGAATTTAGGAGTTCCGTCACCTTTAGCATAATAAATTACTTCTTCCTGAAAAGTTTCTAAACCTCCAATTCCAGCTCCCCAAATAACACCAACTCTTGTTTTGTCGATATTATCATTAGTAAGTCCGGCATCTTTGATAGCTTCATCACTTGCAGCAACAGCATATTGAGCGAATTTATCTAATCTACGAGATTCCTTACGATCCATGTAATCTTCAATGTTGAAGTTTTTTACTTCGCAGGCAAATTTCGTTTTATGCTTTTCTGTATCATAATACGTGATAGGAGCGGCTCCGCTTACTCCATTCACAAGTGCGTCCCAGTAATCCTGGATATTATTCCCAATAGGAGTAAGAGCACCTAATCCTGTTACAACAACTCGCTTTAACGTCATAAAATATGTATTTTGTACTTTAAACAAATAAAACCCACGCTTTCTTAACTGTATAGTTACTTAAGAGCCATGGGCATTACAATATAAATATATCTTTGTGATTGAAAATCAATCGAAATTTTAATTTAAAAAAATAATAACACCCGACTTATACAATATAAAAATCGGGTGCGGTATTATTATTTTTTAGCTTCCTCGATATAAGAAATAGCTTGACCAACAGTAGCAATGTTTTCTGCTTGATCGTCTGGAATTTGAATATCAAATTCTTTTTCGAATTCCATAATAAGCTCAACAGTGTCTAATGAGTCAGCTCCCAAATCATTAGTGAAGCTTGCTTCTGTTACAACTTCGTTTTCGTCAACACCTAATTTGTCTACGATAATCGCTTTTACTCTTGATGCAATGTCTGACATAATCTTTAATTTTAGAATTTAATTTGTTGGCAAAAATAAAAAACTTTATTTTAAAACCACGATTTAGTTTATAAATGTAACACTAATTTATAAAATTAATTTCAAGAAAGACTTTTTAATACTATTTATTTTCGATTTTTATTCCGTTTTTTGCATTCTCAAACTAAATTCGATTATGAAAAAAATTATTGTTTTTGCCTCAGGATCAGGAACTAATGCTGAAAACATCATAAAACATTTTGAAAAAAGCAAAATTGCAAGAGTCGTTTCTGTTTTTACAAATAATGCTTCTGCAAAAGTTATCGAAAGAGCAAAAAATCATCAAATTCCAGTTGAAATCTTCTCAAAAAGCGAACTTTTAGAACGAAACGTCTTACAAAAAATACAAGAAATCGACCCGGATCTGATAGTTCTTGCTGGTTTTTTATTGAAATTCCCAGAGAATATAATCGAGAATTATCCTAATAAAATAATAAACATCCATCCGGCGCTTTTACCAAATTATGGCGGTAAAGGAATGTACGGAATGCACATACACAGAGCCGTAGTTGAGAATAAAGAAAAAGAAACCGGAATTTCTATTCATTTTGTAAATGAAAATTATGATGAAGGCGCTATTATTTTCCAGAAAAATACAGCCCTAACAGCTGAAGATACCGCAGAAACAGTGGCCGAAAAGATTCATGAACTGGAACAAAAGTATTTTCCGGAAATTATCTCGAGACTATTAGAGGATTAGACTTTAGATTTCTTAGACATAAGACTTCTTAAATTTTTATTATTTGAAATTAAAATCTAAGAAGTCCAGAATATAAAAATCTAGGAAGTCCAAAAACAAAAATCTAAGAAGTCTAACAATCTAAAATCTAAGAAGTCTAAAATGAATCACGAAGTACATATATATACTGATGGCGCTGCAAAAGGAAATCCCGGAAATGGCGGTTATGGTGTAGTAATGGAATTGGTAGGAACACCGCATAAAAAAGAATTCTACGAAGGTTTTCGATTAACTACCAATAATAGAATGGAGCTTTTGGCTGTTATTGTTGGTTTAGAGAAGCTGAAAAATCCAAACATGAAAGTCCTTGTAATTTCTGATTCTAAATACGTCGTAGATTCTGTTGAAAAAAAATGGGTTCTAGGCTGGGAAAAAAAGAAATTCGTTGGCAGAAAAAACCCAGATTTATGGAAACGCTTTTTAGTTGTTTACCGTAAACATCAGGTTGATTTTAAATGGATAAAAGGCCATAATAATCATCCGCAAAACGAACGCTGTGACCAGCTTGCCGTTATGGCATCAATGCAGCCCAAACTTTCTGTAGACGTTTATTACGAAACCATAGGTTCTAAAGAATAACAAAAAACGCGTTTAAAACAATTGCTTTAAACGCGTTTTTAAATTACTAAAATACTATTACTTTATTCCTTTAAATCTTTTGCTGTCTTAAATCCAGTCAAAAGCCCTATACCTGCCATGATGAATATAAGTGAAGGATAGACTGCTCCGTCATTAAGAGAAGTGTAAGTGGTAACCACTAATGCAAGAAAAATTCCCAAACCGCTTCCTATTAATAGGAATGCCAGATTTACAACAAAGATTTTCCAAGCTGGAGCGCCGTTTCCTTTTCCCTGCATAAAGATACTCGCATCAACACCTTTTTCTATAAGCGCTAAACGTTCTCTATTTCTAGTTGAATAAATTAAATAAACGATCCCGAAGATCATTAAGAAAAAACTAATTGGAATTAAAATTTTGTCGTCCATAACATTTACGTTTTTAAATTGATTGATACTCCATATGACGAGGCTTTTTAAATTCAGGTTACAAGTATTTGAAAATAAATTTCAATATCTCTAAACTCCAACCTTCAAAACCACTGAATATCAGTTAATTTTGAGTTGTAAATTATTTTAGAAATCGCTAAAACTTTATTAAGATTTAAAAAAAAGTTAGTGTCGAGATGACAATATTGTGGTTAATCGTTGTCAAAGTTTTAAACTTTGACAAAGATCTATACCTATTATAGATTGGAATTTGAAATTTAAAAAAAATAAAATTTATTTTCAAATACTTGTAACCTAACCAGAGTAACTGTCGTCCTATATAATATGAGTACAATAAGTGATCAACATTATATCGATAAAATTTTACAAGGAGAAACCAATGCGTTTGCCGTGCTGGTTGATCGTTATAAAAATATGATCTATACATTGGCACTCAAAATGATCAAGAACAAAGAAGAAGCCGAAGAAGTTGCACAAGATACTTTTATCAAAGTTTACAATTCTTTGGAAAAGTTTAAAGGTGATTCTAAATTTTCGACATGGATTTATAAAATAGCTTACAATACCTGTTTAGATAATCTGAAAAAAAACAAAAAAGAAGACCTTAATATATCAATAGATGATTTTTCGGCACATTTAATTAAAACAATGGACAATGCTTTGAGTGCTCTGGAAGATAAAGAACGAAAACAAACCATTCAGAAATGTTTGAATTTATTACCAAGTGAAGAAAATTTCCTGCTGACTTTATTTTATTTTGAAGATCAGAGTTTAGAAGAAATCGGAAAAATCATGAGTATTAATGCTAATAATGTCAAAGTTAAATTATTTAGGAGCCGACAAAAATTAGCCGTAATTTTGAAAAAGCAATTAGAACCAGAAATAGTAGCGTGTTATGAAAGAGAGCGATAAAAACATAGAAAATCTTATTGATAAAATGATGTCCGAAAACACTTTGGAATCACCATCTATTGACTTTACTTCAAAAATAATGTCTCAGGTTTTAGTGGCTGAGAAAAGCAAAATTAAAGCATACAAGCCTTTAATTTCTAAAACAACCTGGATATTTATCGGCATAAGTTTAATTGCTTTAACTACTTATTCAATTTATTCAAATAATGGCATTTCTAATTTCGGAATAGACAAAGCATATTCGGATAAAGCTTCTGCTCTATTTTCTGGAATTCATTTTTCTAAGAATATAATGTATGCGCTATTAATAGTTCCGTTTATGATTTTAATTCAGATTGGGGTGTTGAAGAATTATTTTGACAAGAAGTATCAGTTGTAGATTTATTTAAAAGAATCTTCTCTTTTTCTGATATAGTCTATTCCTAGATAACAATCAGAACTTATATCGTATCTGTTTTTAAATAAAATATATAATATAGTTAAATATTCGTCGTCTTTTATAGCCGCTCTATTAAGCGCCAATCTTTTTGATGCTGTTTCTTTTGAATATTTTTTGAAAAATTCATTAAATCCTGAATCTGAATATACCTTTTCGATTTTTGGATTTAATTTAAATCGCTTAGGATAATTATTGTCTTTAAATAATCTTTCATCTATAATAAATCCATCATTCAAAACTGCAGTTAAAAAACCTTTGAAGAATTTAAATTTTTTAGAATAATACCTCTTGTAAAAGAAAAACAATTCATTCTCATTTAGACGAACAAATTCATTGCTGTTTATCAGAAGATATACATCTGAAAAAAATATTGGCGGAGGCGGTAATGCTTCACTATCATTTTTTACTTCACCCCTATCTGCTAAAATCTCAATCATTTCCTTAGAGAAGTTTGGTTCTTTTCTTTCGCAGGAAATCAAAAAACAGAACAACAATAATAAGGTTAGGATTTTCTTCATGATCAGATTTTCAGATTTAAACAAATCTAATTAAAATCGTCAGTACTTTTTTCAAAAATAAATATTGTATTTTAAATCCAAAAAACATATTTTAAGCACTCTGAACAATCAAATACAAATCATTCATTTACAATAGTTTTAGCCCCGAAATCGATATTCTTTTTTTATGAAAATTTTGAGAACCTAAACCGTTGCAATATTGTAACTTATGAAGTATCTTTGCACCCTAATTCGAAATTCATAAAATGAATAAATTATTGATTGTTGGAACGGTTGCTTTCGACGCGATTGAAACTCCTTTCGGAAAAACAGATAAAATATTAGGTGGTGCTGCAACATACATTGGTTTATCAGCATCATTTTTTAACTTACAATCGGCCATCGTTTCTGTAGTTGGTGACGATTTTCCACAAGAACATTTAGATCTTTTAACTTCAAAAAATATTGATATCTCTGGTATCGAAATTGTAAAAGGCGGAAAAACCTTTTTCTGGAGCGGTTTATACCACAACGATCTAAATTCAAGAGACACTCTTGTAACTGAATTAAACGTTTTGGCAGATTTTCAACCAAAAGTCCCTCAAAACTATAAAGATGCTGATGTTGTGATGTTAGGAAACTTACATCCTTTAGTACAAAGCAGTGTTTTGGATCAAATGGAGAAAAAACCAAAATTAGTAGTTTTAGACACTATGAACTTTTGGATGGATTGCGCTCTTCCTGAATTATTGGACGTAATTAAACGTGTAGACGTTATCACAATCAATGACGAAGAAGCAAGACAACTTTCAGGAGAATATTCATTAGTAAAAGCAGCAAACAAAATCCAGGAATTGGGACCAAAATATGTGGTGATCAAAAAAGGAGAACATGGAGCGCTTTTATTCCACAACAGAGAAGTTTTCTTTGCTCCGGCTTTACCATTAGAAGATGTTTTTGATCCAACAGGAGCAGGAGACACTTTTGCAGGTGGTTTTTCAGGATTCATTGCGCAAAGCGAAAACATTTCGTTTGGCAACATGAAAAACGCAATTATTTACGGATCTAACTTGGCTTCATTTTGTGTGGAGAAATTTGGAACCGAAAGGATGGAATCTTTAAGCAAAGCAGAAGTAGCGATTCGATTACAACAATTTAAGTCGTTAACTCAGTTTGACATAGAAATATAATGCCCGAAAGCCTCGCTAATAACGGGGCTTTTTTATTACGTTAATACACACAACTTACAACAACACAAAATACAAAACACAATGAGCGACGCTTTAAAACACGAATGTGGTATAGCCTTAGTTAGACTTCTTAAACCGCTTGAATATTACAAAGAAAAATACGGAACTGCTTTTTACGGGATACAAAAAATGTATCTAATGATGGAGAAGCAGCACAACCGTGGTCAGGATGGTGCCGGTTTTGCAAGCATTAAACTTGATGTTGAACCAGGACAACGCTACATAAGCAGAGTTCGTTCAAATCACGCACAGCCTATACAAGACGTTTTTAAACAAATCAATGAGCGAATTAGTGAAGAATTAAAAGCTCAGCCTGAAATTGGTGATGATGTTCAAAAAATAAAATCAGAAATCCCGTATGTTGGTGAACTATTCTTAGGTCACGTTCGTTACGGAACTTTCGGAAAAAACAGCATCGAAAGTGTACACCCATTTTTACGTCAAAGTAACTGGATGCACCGTAACCTTATTTTGGCAGGAAACTTTAACATGACGAATGTTAAAGAACTTTTCGAAAATCTGGTTGAACTTGGACAACATCCAAAAGAAATGGCGGATACTGTTACAGTTATGGAAAAAATTGGTCACTTCTTAGACAAAGAAGTTATGCAATTGTACCAGGATTGTAAAGCCGAAGGTTATTCCAAAAGAGAAGCTTCTCCGGTAATCGCAGATAGATTAGATATTGCTAAAATATTAACCCGTTCTGCAAAAAACTTAGACGGAGGTTATGCAATGGCTGGTTTACTTGGTCATGGTGATGCTTTTGTTTTTAGAGATCCAGCAGGAATTCGTCCAGCTTATTTTTACCAAGATGACGAAGTAGTTGTTGTAGCTTCTGAAAGACCTGTTATTCAGACTGTATTTAATGTACCTTTTGAAAGTGTTCAGGAAATTGACCCAGGAAACGCTTTGATTATCAAGAAAAGCGGAAAGGTTACAATGGAGCAAATCCTTGAACCAACAGTTAAAAAAGCATGTTCTTTTGAAAGAATCTATTTCTCTAGAGGAAGTGATGCTGAAATTTATCAGGAACGTAAAGACTTAGGTAAATTAATTTTACCCGCAGTTCTTGAATCAATTGACAGCGATACAGATAACACCGTTTTCTCTTATATTCCAAATACGGCAGAAACTTCATTTTACGGTTTAGTTGAAGCTGCTCAGGATTTCTTAAATCAAAGAAAAAACAACTATATTTTAGCTAACAGAAACACTCTTACTGCCGAAACTTTACAGGAATTATTAGCTGTAAAAATACGTACAGAAAAAGTTGCAATTAAAGATGCTAAACTTAGAACCTTTATTACTGAGGATAGTAGCCGTGATGATCTTGTCGCACACGTTTATGATGTAACTTACGGAGTAATCAAACCAACTGACAACTTAGTTATTATCGATGACAGTATTGTTCGTGGTACAACGCTAAAAATGAGCATCATAAAAATGATGGATCGTTTAAATCCTAAACGTATCGTAATCGTTTCATCGGCACCACAAATTCGTTACCCTGATTGCTACGGAATTGATATGGCAAAACTTGAAGGCCTTGTAGCTTTTAGAGCAGCATTAGCTTTATTGAAAGAAAGAAACTTATACCATATTGTTGATGAAGTTTATGCAAAATGTAAAGCACAAGAAAACTATATCGATAGTGATGTTGTAAATTATGTTACTGCAATCTACGATCAATTTACTCCTGAAGAAGTTTCAGATAAAATTGCCGAAATGTTAAGCTCTCCGGAAATTAATGCTGAAGTAAAAATCATTTTCCAAAAAGTAGAAGATTTGCATATTGCATGTCCGAAAAATCTTGGAGATTGGTACTTTACAGGTGACTATCCAACTCCTGGAGGAAATCGTGTTGTAAACAGAGCTTTTATGAATTTTTATGAAGGAAAAGACGCTAGAGCGTATTAAAAATATATTAACAAAAGGTTAATTTGTGCATTTCATCGGTTTTTTTTGCCGTTCATCCTAATTGTTTGGTAAAATTGAAAAGCTACAATACTTTTGAAATACCATAACATTAGTAGGTTAAGTTTATGGTAGATTTGGGGCAAAAAGGGTGGAAGCAATTCCACCTTTTTTATTGGAATAAAGTCAAGTATTTCTACCACAAGAAATTAGACCCATTAATAAGAAAATACATTCCTTTCATCGGATATATTTACCATTCATCTAAAAAGTTTTTTTCATAAGAATAGCTGTCTTACATTTACTGAACCATAACATTAGTAGGTTAAGTTTATGGTAGATTTGGGGCAAAAAAGGTGGAAGAGATTCCGCCTTTTTTATTTTCTTTTTTCTAGAGAATAGAGTAACGATTATAGAAGAAAGATTGTTGAGAAAAGAGGATAGAACGGAGAATATAGAAAATAGAGGATAGAAAATAGATTCTAAAAAATATAGAAACAAAAAAAAGACGAATAACCGCAAGGCCATTCGTCTTTTTTGTATAATCTTTATTCTATAATCTTTATTCTATAATCTTTATTCTATAATCTTTACTCTATTTTCGACTACTTGTCTAAAGCAAATCTTCTAGCAACTTCTGTCCAGTTAATTACACTGAAGAAAGCTTCAATATAATCTGGTCTTCTGTTTTGGTAGTTTAAATAGTAAGCGTGTTCCCAAACATCCATCCCTAAGATTGGAGTTCCACCGTTACCAGCAACTTCCGGCATTAATGGGTTGTCTTGATTTGGAGTACCTACAACTTCTAATTTTCCTCCTTTTTGAACTGTTAACCAAGCCCATCCAGAACCAAATTGTGTTGCTCCAGCTTTAGCAAATTTTGCTTTAAACTCGTCAAAAGTTCCAAAAGAAGCTTCGATTGCAGTTAATAAATCACCAGTTGGTAATCCACCACCGTTTGGAGACATTACAGTCCAGAATAAATTGTGGTTGTAAAAACCTCCACCATTGTTACGAACTGCTGCGTTTGATTTATCTAAGTTGATTAAGATATTTTCGATTGTTTTTCCCTCTAAATCTGTTCCAGCGATAGCTGCGTTTAGATTTGTAGTGTATGCATTGTGGTGTTTTGTATAATGGATTTCCATTGTACGTGCATCGATATGTGGTTCTAATGCATCATATGCATAAGGTAATTGTGGTAATTCAAAAGCCATGATATAAGGATTTTTATGGTTTATAATAATTTATCCCAAATTTAGACATTTAACTTTGGAATAGAAAATACTATTTCGTTATAATTCGATTTAATTAACTGATAATTTGGCTTTTTAAAACTTAAATACTTGAAAATCTTTATTTTCCGTTAAAGCTTGTCATCGTATTCTCTAATCCCGCTGTTCCAAAAGATTTAATAATTTCTGAAGCAACTTCTAAACGTTCCGGTAATTTTGCTTTTTCTTCTTCATCCCAATCACCCAAAACGTAATCAATTTGTTGCCCTTTTTTGAACTGATCGCTAATACCAAATCTAAAACGGGTATATTGCTGTGTATTCAAAACCAAATTGATATTTTTAAGTCCGTTATGACCTCCGTCACTTCCTTTTGGCTTGATACGAATAGTTCCGAAGGACAGGTTTAAATCGTCTGTAATGACCAAAATGTTTTCTAACGGAATGTTTTCTTTGTCCATCCAATACTTTACAGCTTTACCGCTTAAATTCATATAAGTGTTTGGCTTAAGCAGAAAAAAGCTTCTTCCTTTAAACTTGTATTCTGCCAAAGCACCAAGCTTTACAGTTTCAAATGAAAGCCCTTCTTTTCTGGCTAAAAAATCCAGGACTTTAAATCCTATATTATGCCTTGTATTTACGTATTCGGCACCAATATTTCCTAAACCTACGATTAAATATTTCTTCATATTGTCTATGTTCTCTTCTTTTTGTGTTGATGAAAACAGTTTTGTTATCCATTTTATCATGGTTGCAAAAGTATGATTAATTAGATAATGTGGCAATTAGATAATTAGATAATTTGGTTTTCGTGCAGCTTTAACTATAAATAATGGCACGCGGATAACGCAGATTTGAATGGATTTACGCGGATTTTTTCTTTACGCTTTTTGCGGAAAAGCCTTTGCAACTTTGCCGCTCTGAACCTTTGCACCTTTTTTCTAAAAAAAACTAAACTTCTGACTAGCCCTGACAGAAGCGGCATCCTTTTTCTTGCTTCTTTAGCAAGGAAAAGATATAGTGGATGGCAGGAACGTCTGGTCTTGAGAAAACATAAAGTTTCTGCTCCCGAAAAATTTAACAATGAGAGAATGTATTCTAACCAAAAAAAAGGACTTCGACTTCGCTCAGTCTGACAGCTTATACAATTTCAATCTAGTTCAATCTAGAAAACTTAGAACGTTAGTACCTCAGCAACTCAGAACCTTTTAAGCAAAAAAAAAGCCCCAATCTTTCGATTGAGGCTTTTGTATTGATTTGAAAAAAATTATTTTTTCTTTCCTTTTGCAGGAGCTTTTGCAGCTTTTGCAGCTTCTTGAGCAGCTTTCATAGCAGCACGAGAAATTCTTACTTGAGCAACAACTGTGTTCTCTGGGTGCATAACTTTGTACTCTGGAGAACCAACTTTAGTAACATATAATTTGTTACCCATTTCAAGTGGAGTAATGTCAGCTTCAACAAAATCAGGAAGATCTTTAGGTAAAGCTTTAACTTTTAATTTACGTGTGTTTAAACGTAAAACACCTCCAGCAAGAACACCTTTAGATGTACCAACGATTTTTACTGGAACTTCCATAGTGATTTCTTTGTCATCAAATAATTGAAAGAAGTCAATGTGTAAAATTTTGTCAGATACCGGGTGAACCTGAATGTCTTGCAAAATTGCATTGAATGATTTTCCTTTTCCAAGTTCGATCACAACTGTGTGAGCGTTTGGAGTGTAAACCAAGTTTTTGAATGCCGCAGCGTCCGCTGAGAAATGTACTGCCTGATTTCCTCCGTATAACACGCAAGGAACCGCTCCAGCATTACGTAAGGCTTTAGTTGACACTTTGCCCACGCTTTCTCTTTCTGATCCTTTAATTGTAATCGATTTCATTGTAAAAAAAATATAGTTATTAATAAATATTCTATTTGCTTTAAGCTTTAGGCACTAGACCTTAGGCTTTTAAAATGAGTAACAATGCTTATAGCTTAAAACCTAAAGCTTACCGCTTCTACATTATAAATTTTCCACTAATGGAATTGTTGTGGTGCACCATGTGCATAACTTCAGCAAAAAGAGGTGCACAACTCACTACTCTAATTTTCTTTGATTCTCTTTTTAACGGAATAGAATCGGTAACTATTAACTCGCTTAATTTTGAGTTTTCAATTTTTTCGTAAGCTCCACCTGATAAAATAGCGTGTGTACAGATTGCTCTAACGCTTAATGCTCCTTTTTCGATCATTAAATCTGCCGCTTTCGCTAATGTACCACCAGTATCGATCATGTCGTCTACTAATATTACGTTACGACCTTTTACTTCACCAATTAGCTCCATAGTATCGATAACGTTGGCTGCTTTTCTTTGTTTGTAACAGATTACTACATCTGATTCCAAGAACTTAGAGTAAGCATATGCTCTTTTTGAACCTCCCATATCCGGAGATGCAATTGTTAGATTCTCTAATTTTAAACTTTCTACGTATGGTAAAAAGATTGTAGATGCAAATAAATGATCTACTGGTTTTTCGAAAAACCCCTGAATTTGATCTGCGTGCAAATCCATTGTCATTACTCTTGTCGCTCCGGCAGCATCTAATAAATTAGCTACTAATTTTGCTCCAATCGGAACTCTTGGTTTGTCTTTTCTATCCTGTCTTGCCCAACCAAAATAAGGCATAACAGCTGTAATATGTCTTGCCGATGCGCGTTTTGCTGCATCAATCATTAATAACAATTCCATCAAATTATCGGCAGTTGGAAAAGTTGAACACACGATAAAAACGCGTAATCCTCTTATTGATTCTTCGTAAGATGGTTGAAATTCTCCATCACTATACGTTGACATCGTTACTTTCCCTAACGGAATTCCGTATTGTTCTGCAATTTTTTCTGCAAGATAAACACTTTGTGAACAAGCAAAAATTTTAGCTTCTGGTTCTAGGTGCGACATTATAATTTGTTGTTTTGTAGTTAGTTGTGTGTGCTTCGTTTTAACGAGGTGCAAATTTAGAAAATTTATTGGACACTGAAAGGAAAAAATTAAGTATTTTTATTAGAATTTTTAATTTTATTTTTTACATTTGCACCGTGTTAAAGGAATAAGCACAGTTATGACATCATAATTAACTTATTCTATTGCGTTAAAACAATTGATTTATTTGATTGTTTTTTCGTCTGCTAAGCCCGGATGGCGGAATTGGTAGACGCGCTGGTCTCAAACACCTGTGGGAAACCGTGCCGGTTCGACTCCGGCTCCGGGTACAAAAACCTCTTCTTAACGGAAGAGGTTTTTTTGGTTTTATACCTCTTTAATTAAAACTAATTTTATTGCTTTTTCGTTTTTAACTCCTATCTTTCAACAACTTAAAACTTATCACCTCTATAGCTTCAAATTATAACTCAGGATAAAATGGAAAAAATCGAGCACATTAATTATATCAAATCCCCTATTTCCACTGTTTTTAAAGCACTAACAACAGAAGAAGGTCTTGGCGCTTTTTGGACAGAGAAATTGATTGTTAAGCCAGAATTGGGGTTCATCAATGAATTTAATTTTGGAGATAATGACCTCACAAAAATGAAAATAACAGAATTATCTCCTAATAAAAGAATAGTATGGGAATGTATAGAATCTGATCCGGAATGGGTTGGTACAAAAATTTCGTTTGATTTAACTGAAAAAGATGGCGTTACATCAGTTGTTCTCAAACATTTTGATTGGCGCGACCTAACCGAATTCTATCAATGGTGCAATTACAACTGGGCAATGTTTCTTTTAAGTCTCAAAAATTACTGCGAAGATGGTGATGGAACACCTTATCAGAAAAGGAAGTTTTAATAAATGGTGCAAAAATCAAACCTAATGGTGGTTTTGTGATTAAAATTTAAACGTATTATTGTACAAGCGACATCAGTTCTTTTAAGAATAGTAGACTTTAGTTTTATCAATACATTTAGTTATTGATTTTTTTTGAAATTTCCATAAAAGGTTTTTCAATACCTCTATAACACAGAAAACTAAAAATTACTATAATTGGTGTAATTAAAAAAACAACTTTACAATATTCTGATGCCAAAAGGTTTTTTGCTTTCTCAAGCCCAAATCCAAAATAAAAAACAAGAAAAAGAATAATACCGTGAATTAGATATGTACTATAAGAAATCTCACCCAACAATTTTAATGTTGAGCTATTCAAAATTCCAAATAGTGTATTTCCAGATGCTATTAAAATAAAAACAATTGTTATTAAAAGCTTACAATATATATTATTGGAGTTTTCAAATTGAGGTATTAAAGCCAAACAAACTAAAATTAAAATACTTAAAAGCGTACTGTTTTTATTTTCAAGAAGTTTCTTTTTTACGACAAGTGCTGCTATAGCTCCTCCTACAAAAGAAAGAAGAAAAGGAATACGGATAGCATTTACATAAAAATATCCAATGATAAAAAGAAGACTTATTATCAAATAAAAAACTGGCGGTTTCTTCTTTAAAATTATTAGTGAGATTAAAGGCAGACTAAAATAAAATAACCACTCAAAAGGAAGTGACCAAACTACTCCAGCATTAATCAAATAAGTTAATCCAAAATTATTAATACTTGTGTCACGGATAACTGTAAAAGTCCCCAACAAAAACATCTCATGTAAAAACTGAAACATTCCCGTTTTCAATTTCCAATCACTAATAATCATTACAGTTATCACAATTATAGTAAGAGAAAAATAATACATTGGGGCTAATCTAAAAAATCTTGAAACGAAGAATAACCTCCAATCAAATCCTTTTTCTTTTGAATTTAACAATTTTGAAATAAATAAAAAACTTGAAATCATGAAAAAAAAAGCAACGCTTGTAGAGCCCAATTGTGAATACAAATAAGATTTAGAAGCCCATTGATTTTCGTGAATATATTGATACCATAAACTTGCGTGAGAAATAAATACACTAATTGCCAGAAATCCTCTAAGACCATCAACCGTTTCATATCTTGAAGACAAATTATTTACTTTGTATTTTAAATTAATTATATAAGCTGTAGAAAACGCAATTATAAATACAATAAGAGCAAATAAAGGAGTTAAATTATTCATTTAGGATTTATTCATTTTTTAATTATTCTTTCTTATAATATTAAAAAGGCAAAAGATTTTTTCAATCTGCTTTTTCTGTCCAAATAAAGAAAGACTGGACAAAGAAACAATAATTATTTATTTTACAGTTTTACATTAATAATTTAAATTATAAAACATCAAAACTTGATTTAGAGGAAAATTTACTCCATAACAACCTCGCAACTCGCCTTATGCAAAACAGGAAAATTACACGAATTCGCAATAAAACATAATTGATTTGCTTTTGTATGCAATTCTAATGCTAAATCAATTTTATCTGGATTTGAAATCTTTACTTTCGGATTTAATCTGACTTCTGTAAAACGTCCACTTCCTTCAAACGAAACTTCCAATGTTGCTTCGGCGTTATCTGAATATTCCAGAACTTCTATTCCGTTTTGAGAACATACATATAAATATGACATCATATGGCAGGAAACTAAACTGCTCAACAACAAATCTTCGGGGTTGTATAATTCCGGATCGCCTTTGAAAGCTTTTGCTGCCGAAACATCTAAAACAGGTTTTCCTTCGATAGAAATCTTATGACTTTTGCTATAAAATCTCTTTGTTGTTTCTTCTTGCTTTTTATTTGAAGCCCAATTTAGTTCTGCTTTAAAGATGTGTTTTAGTATCATTTTTTATAAATTAAATAGGAAAATGCGTTCCAAGCCCTAACCCATAGAAAAATTGTAAGTAAATATAAATCAAAAATGAATTAATCTCAAATTCTATAATAAAACATGAAATTAAAAAAATCATATTTTTGTAAGAAATTACATTTATAATGTATTGATAGTTAATGTGTTAATTGTTTATGGATAGTTTGTTTTTATCTGTTGTACTACATAATAATATGAATAATAAGCACAAGAGTTTTAGGAAAATATTGGTTAATTTTATCATTCTTCTTTTCTAAATACCTATATACCAATACTTTGAAAACCGTTGCTTCTTTAGAAGAGAAATCTTCATTAAGTTTTAAATAAGTAAAGTTCTTTTTCACTACACGCCTCATAATTACTAGGGAGAATTTATTAATCACTAAAAATTATTATTATGAGACTAAAATTATCTTTATTACTCGTTTTTATTATTACGTATTCGTGGTCCCAGTCGGGATCAACGAAAACCTTTACTGGCAATGGAACGTTTTCTGTTCCTGCCGGGGTAACCAGTCTCAATGTTCAGGCTTGGGGTGGTGGCGGATCTGGTGGAGGTGCCAGTGGTGCTCCATTGCTTTTAGGGAGAGGTGCCGCTGGCGGCGGCGGAGGTGCTTATGCAAGTAATACTTTATTAGTAACTCCCGGAGCAACACTTAATGTTGTGGTTGCAAGCCAAACCAGTGGTACCAATGGTGCTGGTGTCGCAGGAGGTAATTCTACTATTACCGGTTTTGAATCTTCTATTTTAGCGGCAGGTGGATCTGGCGGAGATGCTAATAATGCAGGAGGCTCACCTACAGGAGGAATTGGAGGTACAATTGCAGCTTCTGCTGGCTCTATTAAATTTGCCGGTGCAAACGGAGGAAATGGTAATTCCTGGAATCTTTTAGGATTGTTGCTTTCGTCTGGTGCTGGTGGCGCCGGAGCAGGTTCAGGTGGTGCCGGAGGTACTGCCGTTTCAGGTTTAATTTTAAGTAATGCACCCGGAAATGCAGGTTCACCTCCCGGTGGTGCTGGTAGTGGAGCTATAAATTCTGCATTGGGTACTTCGCAAATTGGAGGTGCTGGTGCAGCTGGTCGAGTGGTTATTGCTTATAGCTGTTCTAATTTTAGTCTTACCAGTACAACTGCTACAAGTATTTGTGCTTCTGCTGGTATAACATCTTTAGTTACATTAACGGGCAGTGTAGCCTCGTTACCTGTAGGTTCTTATTTAGTAACATATAATCTAAGTAATCCTGTTGCTACGGGTTTAGGTGCTGCTTTAACGGTTAGTACAGCAGGTACGGGAACTTTTACAGCAGCAGGACTAGTTAATTTAGGTTCTAGTACCATAACCATTACTAATCTTACTTCAGAATCTTGTTCTTCTAATATCACAACTAATAATACTGCTACAATAACAGTATCTCCGGCATCAGTTGGCGGAACAGTAACTGGCGGAACTACCATTAATGCGGGAAGTACAAGCGGATTGTTAACATTATCAGGTCATACAGGGACAGTTGTTAAATGGCAATCTGCCGTAAGTCCTTTTACAACATGGTCAGATATTGCAAATATAAATACCACCTATACTTCAGGTCCATTAACAGAAACTACTCAATTTAGAGCAGTTGTGCAAAGTGGTACTTGTGCTACAGCAAATTCTACCTCAACAACGGTTACAGTAGCTCCAAGGCCAACTATTACCTTAGCGACTTCGGCGACTAGTGCTTGCTCAAGTGCAGCTGCACAAAGTACAAATTTAAGCTACAGCGCAACAACAGGTAGTCCAACCACATATAGTATTGTTTGGAATGGATCTCCTATAAATAGTTTTGCAGCAGTTACTGATGCCGTTTTACCTGCCAGTCCAATTTCGATTGCTATTCCAGCAGGTACAATAGATGGTACTTATACAGGAACATTGACAGTAAAAAATGCAAATGGTTCCGTTAGCAGTCCAGGCTCAACTTTTAGTGTTACAGTAAATCAAGTACCAACTATAACAGCATTATCTAGTTCACAAATATATTGTTCAGGAGCTAATGAAACGCCAACATCATTGTTTTATAGTGGGGCAACGGGATCTCCGGTAACTTATAGTATTGTCTGGAATTCATTTCCAACAAATAATTTTACGAATGTTACAGATGCAATTTTACCAGTGAGCCCAATTGGATTTACAATTCCCTCAGGGATACTTGCCGGAACTTATACAGGTACATTAACTGTAAAATCGGCAAATGGTTGTACAAGCCTTGGTTCTGCTTTTACTATAAATATAAAGGAGACTTCTAAAATTACTACCACAGGAACAATCAATTCAGTTTGTGCGAGTAGTAATTTACAAAATGCAACATTAGCATATTCCGGATCTACAGGGAACCCTACAGGATATTCTATAGTTTGGAGCAATGAGGCCGATAACGCTGGATTACTAGAACAATTCTATACTCCATTTAATTTTGCTTCTGGTGGCGGCCTTATAGATACAATTGAAATTCCCGGAAATGTTCCGGCAGGAACTTATTCAGGAACCCTTTCCGTTAAAGGGCTGTTTTGTGATTCAACTATACCAATATCTGTAGTAATAAAACCATTGCCTACTATAAAAAGAGCATTCGTTTCAGGAGGTGTTTGTTCAGGAGCGACTGATGCAACTTCAATATCATTATTTTATAGTGAGCTATCAGGATCTCCAACAACGTATAGTATTGTTTGGGATGCATCATCCCCCTCTAATAATCTTGCGAACGTTATTGATGCAGCTTTACTTCCCGACGAGCTTACAATTGTATTTCCTGCCGGAACAGCTGCCGGAGAATACAATGGTATCGTAACGGTAAAAAATGAAGATGGCTGTGTAAGTGTAGGCTCACCTTTTACTATAGAAGTAGGAGAGACTCCAACAATAGCCCTAACACAGTCTGAGTTTAATGTTTGTGCGGCTAATTTTAATTTGCGTTCAACTATAAATATACCTTATAGTGGTACAACTGGATCTCCAAATACATATAGTATAGCTTGGGATCCATCGCCATCAAATAATTTACCAGAGATCACTAATGAAGAATTCTCTGAAAGTCCTATTTCATTTTCAATTCCTGGCCTTGCTCCGGGAACCTATACGGGTATATTGACGGTAAGAAATGATAGTTGTATAAGTTCAGATTCAGTTATTACGATCAATGTAGCTCCAAAACCTACAATTACTACAACAGGCACAATAGATACAGTTTGTAGTAGTGATGCTACTCAAAATGCAACATTGACATATTCTGCCAGTACAAATAACCCTGTGAGCTATTCGATTGATTGGGATGATGATAATTTTGCAGACCAGGGCAATACTTCGTTTAGTTTTACTTCTGGCGGAGGTATTATAAACAATATTGTAGTCCCTGCTAATGTTTCTGCAGGAAACTATTCAGGTACAATTTATATTAGTGATGGAAATTGCGAGAATTTTTTTCCCGTTTCTATAACAATTAATGATTCCCCTTCTGTAACATTTAAAAACACTACAATCAATACTTGTTTTGGTTATAGTTCATTTGAAGATGTATTTTATTTTGCTGCAGTCAATGGTTCTCCTACAACATACAGTATTGCGTGGAATTCATCTCCAACAAATAATTTGGTATCAGTTACAGATGCAGCTTTAGCACCAGATGGTGTTTATTTAACAATTCCTGAAGGCTTAGCTGTAGGTAGTTATATAGGTTTTTTAACTGTAAAAAATGAAGCCGGATGCAAAAGTTCTCCTATTGCAATTACAATAAATGTAAATGAATCTCCAACAATTACTACAACAGGAGTTATTGCTTCGGTTGAGGCAACTACGAGCAGTCAAAATGCAAGTTTAACTTACACTGAAGTTTCGGAAAATCCTACATCTTATTATATTGATTGGGATGCTGAAGCAAATACTGCTTTATTAACAGATCAGGAAAGTACTCCGTTTACTTTTGTATCTAGTGGAGGTGTAATCAATACAATTGTAATACCAGCAAATGTTCCGGCAGGAACGTACACTGGTTTATTATTCATTTCTAATGAAACATGTAGTGCACCTCAATCTCAACCAATATCTATAACAATCACTGATCCTGCACCAACTATTGCATTAGATGCTTCTGCTGCAATTACTTGTTATGCTGATCCTGATGATGAACAAAGTACAACATTGGCTTATACAGGAACTACAGGAAACCCAACAACCTACAGTATTGTTTGGAATTCATCTCCCGCAAATAGTTTTGAACCTGTCACGGACGCATTATTACCAACTAGTCCCATAACAATTGGAATTCCTACCGAAACTGATCTAGGAACTTACACAGGTACATTAACAGTTAAAAATGCAAATGGTGTAGTAAGTTCAGATTATACTTTTACTTTATTTGTAGATACGCTTGGTTATGTTAATATAACTAATGAGGGAAAAATTACCTCGGCTGTCACAAGTATCGAACCTCAAATTACTTCATTAACATATCTTAATTTTGCTTCGGATTTAATCACGCTTCTTCCTACAAAATATTCAATTGATTGGAATGATACAGCAAATGCTGCTTTATTAGTAGATCAGCCAACTTCTATGTTGACTTTTAAGTCTGAAGGTGGACAAATTAATACAATTATAATACCTGCAAATGTTCCGTCTGGAACTTATTATGGTGTAATATATTTTTCTAATGAGTCGACTTGTATTCAATCTCAACCAATATCCATAACAATCAATGATCCTGCACCAACAATAGCATTAGCAACTTCTACAGAAGACATTTGTCCGGACATCAATGCTTTTTTAAATAGTACACCATTAAGTTATAGTGCTACATCAGGAAGTCCTGTAACCTATAGTATTGTTTGGGATGCATCTTCGGCAAATATTCTTTCCGGAGTTACTGATGCGCCATTGCAAGAATCTCCTATATTAGTATACATACAAGGAAATACACCTGCGGGAACTTATACAGGAACATTGACTGTGAAAAATGCAAATGGTGTAGTTAGTTCTGGTAACATTTTTACCCTAACGGTAAATCAGAAGCCTACGCTTACAACAACAGGAGTAATTGATCCAATTTGTTCAAGCAATAATCTTCAAAATGGATTTTTCAAATATACGGCCTCTAGCGGCAGTCCTATAAGCTATTCTATCGATTGGGATCAAACAGCAAATGATGCACTATTAGTAGATAAGCCTACTACTTCCTTTACTTTCGCATCAGGCGGCGGTTTAAACATATTTAGCATTGAAGCAAATGTTTTGCCAGGAACTTATTCAGGAACTATAACAGTTAACAATACTTCTTGTTCAGCATCCTACCCAATATCTATAACAGTAACCACAGGACTGGTTGGCGGAACTGTTACGGGTGGTACAACAATTACTTCTGGAAGTACAAGCGGTTTACTGACACTCTCAGGTACTACGTCATTTGTTACTAGATGGCAATCTTCCGTAAGTCCGTTTACTGTATGGTCGAATATCTTTACTACGAATACAACTTACACCTCGGGACCATTAACAGAAACTACTCAATTTAGAGCTGTTGTTCAAAGCGGAACTTGTTTTGCTGTAAATTCTGATCCAACGACTGTTACCGTTTTATCTGCATTTGCAAAATCTACAGATACAGATTCAGCTGAAAAAATAACTTCTGTAACTGCCTTTAATCAAGTGCTTACTGTCGAGACGACTAATCAGGCAATCAATCAGGTATCAGTTTTTGATGTATCAGGTAATTTACTTTACAAGAAAAAAGGAATATCTGATTCTAAATTAGTTATCAATAGTTTAAGATCCAGTAATCAGGTTTTAATAGTCAAAGTAGTTTTGAACGATAATCGGATCGCAACTAAAAAAGTGATTTATTAAATATTAAGTTTAATTAAACTGTAACCTATAAATAAAAAAAACCTCGAAAGTACTCCTTTCGAGGTTTTTTCTAAGAATTACTAAACTAATAAAACTTTGAGTCTGCTTTTATTTACCCCATTTAGTCCAATCTGAATCTGGTCTCTTAAACGGCTCTGATAAAAATTTATTTGATAATGCATTAAATACTTCCGGACTTGAAGCCGGTGCAAAATGCGTTTCTCCAGGCATAATACACAACTGAGCCTTAGGTATGTTTTCAAAAATTTCTACCGAATGTTCATTTTTAATAACGTCTTTATCTCCCGCTATTATAAGCACTTTTGCTTTAATTTTTGATAAATCTTTAGTTGCAATAGTTGGTTGATTTACTAAAAGTCCAGCAAGCTGTTTTTGTAAATTCCAATTTTCGCTAGTATCTTTCTCTTTAATTTTTGATGCAATCATTTTTTTCAGGTTCTGAACATCCTTTGTAGCCCACGAATTAACAGCTGTAGAATCGGGTCTTAAATTTGCTCCCATCGCCACAATTTTCTTTATTTTTGACTTACCGGAAATCCCCATTTGCAAACCAACAATTCCACCATCACTCCATCCAATAATACTTATCGAATCTAGTTTTAACCTATTAACTAATTCCTCTGTATCCTTTGTAATCTGAACATAAGTCAAAGAATCTGTTTTCAACTCTGATTTTCCTTGTCCTCTACTATCAGCAACAATAACTCTGTATTTACTTTTAAAATAATCGATCTGATTTCCCATTGATTCAATACTTCCTCCATTTCCGTGAATTAATAACAACGGTTCTCCTTTTCCATATTCTTCATAATAGATTTTAGCGCCATTGATTTCAGCAAATTTTCCCACAGCAGTATTTTTACCATAAGGCGTGTCAAATTTAAAATTCATCTGAACCTGAGCATTTGCGATTCCAAATACTGAAGATGTTAATAATAGAAGTAATGCTTTAACTGGGTTTTTCATTTGCAAATAGTTTTTATAATAGTTATCTCTCAAATATAGGAAAGAATTGAATAAATTAACAAAATCCTATAAATCGTAACGTACTTTAATAATTACAAATAAAAAAACCTCGAAAGGTACTCCTTTCGAGGTTTCTTAGAGAATTACTAATTACTAAACAAATTCTAAAACTATTTTTGTACTGAGAATTTAAAAACAGTTTTAGTCTTATATTTTTCTCCCGGGTTTAAAACCGTTGTTGGGAAGCTTTTTTGATTTGGAGAATCCGGATAATGTTCTGTTTCTAAACAAAGTCCTGTTCTGTGTCCGTATGTTTTACCGTCGCGTGTTGGTAAAGTTCCGTCAAGGAAATTCCCTGAGTAAAACTGAATTCCAGGTTCGTCAGTTGTCATTTCCATAACTCTTCCGCTGGCTGCGTGATATACTTTTGCAATAATTGTTTTTCCTTTTTCAGGATTGTTCAATACCCAACAATGATCGTAACCTTTTCCTCTTTCTAATTGTTCGTTTTTAACTTCGATATCTTTTCCAATTAATTTTGGAGTTCTGAAATCGAAAGGTGTATTCGCAACATCTTCTAATTTTCCTGTCGGAATTAAAGTTGCATCAACCGGAACTAATTTATCAGCATTCAAAGTCAATTCATGATCCAAGATTGTTTTAGAAAAATCTCCTGATAAATTGAAATAAGAATGTTGCGTTAGGTTTACAACTGTTTTCTTGTCTGTTGTTGCTTCATACAAAACTTCCAATTGATTATCATTTGTCAATGTATACGTTACAAAAACCTGAAGATTTCCAGGATATCCTTCTTCCATATCTTTACTTAGGTAAGATAATTTTAAAGTAGCTGTACTTCCAGATTTAACTTCATCAGCTTTCCAAACCACGTTAAAATATCCTTGAGGTCCTCCGTGCAAAGCATTTGGAGCATTATTAATTGCCAATTGATATTCTTTCCCGTCTAAAGTGAATTTCCCTTTAGCAATTCGGTTCCCATATCTTCCGATTAAGGCTCCAAAAAATGGATTTTCTTTCTCATATTGTGCCAAAGAATTAAATCCGATAACTACATTTTCAGAAACACCTTCTTTATTTGGCACTTTCAAATCTGTAATTCTTCCACCAAAAGTGATGATATCAACTTCCATCCCATTTTGGTTTTTCAATTTATAACTATCAACTTTTTCTCCTTTTGCAGTAGTTCCGTAAGAAGATTTTTCGATTGTAACCGTAGCTTTTTCATCTGAAGAAACTGTTGTAGCATCCATTTTTTTATCGTTTTTACATTGAACAGAAATTGCAGCCAAACTCAAAAGGCTAAATCCAAAAAGGCAACGTTTTAGTACATTCATAAATGGTTATTTTTTAGTTAGTAAAGTCTTAAAGTCAAAAGTCATAAAGTCTTTTCTTCAAAGTAACTAAAACTTTCGGACTTTATGACTTTCGACTTTTGACTAATTAAAGTCCGTGTTGAAACAAATGAAAATAAGCTTCGTTTGCATTGATTTTATCTTTAAACTCTCTTACAGTAGTTTTTTCGTCAATAACCAATAATTCGATTCCAGCGATATCAGCAAAATCTTCCATGTATTCTGTTGTGATTGCCTGGCTGTAAACCGTGTGATGCGCTCCTCCGGCAAGAATCCAAGCTGTTGCTGCGATATCAAGGTTTGGTTTACAATCCCATAAAACTCTTGCAACCGGTAATTTTGGTAAATCTGCCAATGGTTTAATAGCTTCAACTTCGTTTACAATTAAACGGAAACGATTCCCTAAATCTATTAATGACACATTGATTGCATCTCCGGCAGGTGAATTAAACACCAAACGTGCAGGATCTTCTTTTCCGCCAATTCCTAACGGATGCACTTCGCACGAAGGTTTTGCATCTGCAATAGATGGACAAATTTCTAACATATGCGATCCTAAAACATATGATTTTTGAGGTGTAAAATGATAAGTATAATCTTCCATGAAAGATGTTCCTCCTTCAAGACCAACATTCATTACTTTTAATGCACGAACCATTGCAGCGGTTTTCCAATCACCTTCTCCACCAAAACCGTAACCATCTGCCATCAATCTTTGTGTTGCAATTCCCGGCAATTGTTTCCAAGCTCCAAGATTTTCAAATGTATCTGTAAAAGCTCCAAAACCTCCTTCTTCAAGGAAAGCTCTTAAACCTAATTCTATTTTTGCTGCTTCAACTAGTGAACTTCTTTGTGCTCCGCCTTCTTTTAAAGCATCTGTTAAAGAATAAGAAGATTCGTAAACTGCCAATAAATCATTCAATTGTTGCTCCGTAACTTTCTCGATATGCTTCGTCACATCTGATGAATCAAATCCATTAACCGACATTCCGAAACGAATCTGAGCCTCAACTTTATCGCCTTCTGTAACGGCAACTTCACGCATATTGTCTCCAATACGAGCTACTTTTAAGTTCTGAAGTTCATCCCAACCTAAAGCTACTCTTGTCCAAACACCAAGTTTGTTCAAAACACGAGGATCTTCCCAATGTCCAACAACTACTTTACGTTTTTTACGCATTCTAGACATGATAAAACCAAACTCACGATCTCCGTGTGCCGATTGATTCAGGTTCATGAAATCCATGTCGATACTTCCCCACGGAATTTCAGCATTATATTGTGTGTGTAAATGGCATAATGGTTTCTTTAGAATACTTAATCCGCCAATCCACATTTTTGCTGGTGAAAAAGTATGCATCCAGGCAATAATCCCAATACAGTTTTTCTCTGAATTCGCAGCCAAACAAACATCTAATATTTGAGATGGAGATTTTACCACATCTTTATAAACCACTTTTACCGGAATACTAGATGATGCGTCTAATCCTTTTGCAATGATTTGTGAATGTTCAGCTACTTTTCTTAGTGTTTCTTCACCGTATAATTCCTGGCTTCCTACTACAAACCAAACTTCTTTTTGAGAAATGTCAATCATGTCTTTTATTTTGTTTCAAGTTTTCTTTGTTTCAAGTTTGAAATGCAGAAAATCTTTGTTATTTATCTTTTTGTTATTCTTAGTTTCAAGTTTCGAAAAGTCAAAAATCTTTCCTCTTTACTCTATTTTCTTTCATCTAAATTACTGCCCGTAATACGAATCTTTTCCGTGTTTACGATTGTAATGTTTCTTTATAAGGGAATCTTTTAATCTTGGTGCGTTTGGATTTATTTGTAAAGTCAGGTATGCCATTTCAGCAACTACTTCCAAAACTTTACTGTTATAAACGGCTTTTGCAGCATTTTTTCCCCAAGCAAATGGACCGTGATTTCCAATCAAAATCATTTCTACTTCTTCATAAGAAAGATTTTTTTCTTTGAAACAATCCAAAATCTGAATTCCGGTATTGTGTTCGTAGTTTCCTTCTATAAGTGCATCTGCCATCGGTGGCGCACACGGAATATCAGCCGTTAAATGATCTGCATGCGTGGTTCCGAAAATAGGAATATCACGTTGCGATTGCGCCCAAGCCACAGAGTACGTTGCATGTGTATGCGCAACGCCTCCAATATTTGGCCAGTTTTTATATAGGTATGCATGCGTTTTAGTGTCTGATGACGGACGCATTGTTCCTTCAATAATATTATTATCAAAATCTACAATTACAATATCTTCAAGTTTTAAATCTTCGTACGGAACACCACTTGGTTTAATGGCAAAAACACCATTTTCTCTATCAACAGCACTCACATTCCCGAATGTATATACAACCAAATTCAATGCATTTAACTGCATATTGGCTTCATAACATTCCTGTTTTAAATCTTTATAAAGAGAACTCATGTTGCGATGTTTTAATAGTTGGATCTTCGTAAGCACTTAATTGATCATATGCCAAAAGCAGTTTATGATAAGCCGCTACTTTGTCTAATTGAGGGAAATATTCTCCGTCAAAATCACTTCCAATTTTTTGACTTGCTTCGATTACATTTGGATAAATTCCTGCTGCAACTGCCGCATAAATCGCCGCTCCTAAAGCCGGCGTCTGATCTGAAGCTGCAATTTTAATTGGCTTGTTTAAAACATTTGCCAATGTTTGCATGATAAAAGGAGATTTTCTTGCAACGCCACCAATTCCGATAACGCTGTCAATTTTTACACCTTCTTCTTCAAAACGATCCACGATTTTCTTTGCTCCAAAACAAATAGCGTTTACTAGAGCTTTGAAAATATGCGGCGCTTTTGTTCCTAAAGAAAGATTCGAAATCGCACTTTTTAATTCCTGATTGGCATCTGGAGTTCTTCTTCCGTTGATCCAGTCTAAAGCAATTGGAAGACTGTCTGAAACCGGAATTTTCTCTGCTTCTTTTGTTAATTCTACAATTAATTTATCGCTGAATTCTTCTCTTAATTGTTCTTTTTGAGCGTCATTTAAAACAGTTGAAGCTGTTAATAAATGATCTGTTGGCCAAAGCAATAATTCTTTGTACCAAGCCAATAAATCTCCAAAAGCAGATTGTCCCGCTTCTAAACCAATAAATCCTGGAATTACAGAACCATCAACTTGTCCGCAGATTCCGCGAACGGTTTTTGTTCCAACTTCATCGTAAGAACCAACCAAAATATCGCAGGTTGAAGTTCCCATAACACGAACCAAAGTATTTTCTCCAATCTTAGCACCAACAGCTCCGGAATGTGCATCGAAAGTTCCTACAGCTACAATTGTTTCTGTCGAAAGTCCTAAACGATCTGCCCATTCTTTGCTTAAATTTCCGGCAACTAAATCTGATGTATATGTTTCATCATATAAATTACCACGAAGTTGAGCTAAATAAGGATGTAATTTTTCTAAGAATTCAACCGGAGGAAGTCCGTTCCAGTCTTCGTGCCACATTGCTTTATGACCTGCAGCGCAACGGCTTCTTTTGAAGGTTTTTAAATCTTTATCTTCGATTAATAAATACGTCATTAAATCGCAATGTTCCATCCACGTATATGCTGCATTTCTCACCGCTTCATCTTCTCTTGCAATGTGCAGAATTTTTGCCCAAAACCATTCTGATGAATAAATTCCACCTACATACTTGGTTACATTTTCTCCGCCCCAGCTTACCGCCAATTCGTTGATTTCGTTTGCTTCATTTATCGAAGTATGATCTTTCCAAAGCACCATCATCGCATTTGGGTTTTCCTCAAAACCTTTTGTCAATGCCAACGGAATTCCGTCTTTCGTAACAGGAACCGGAGAAGATCCGGTTGTATCAATACAGATTCCTTTTATTAACGAAGGATCAACTTTACTCTCTTTTATAACAGTCTGAATCGTAATCTCCAAACCTTCAATATGATCTAAAGGATGTTGGCGAAATTGATTTATCGACGCATCACAATATTGCTTGTTTTTCCATCTTTTATAATGAGAAACATTTGATGCCAACTCTTGCCCATTTTCAGTATCTATTAGCATCGCTCGAACTGAATCTGTTCCGTAGTCCAATCCTATAACGTAATTTTTCATTCGAAATTCATTTAATAATAATGACAAATATAATTATAAATAATTTATAAGTGTATAAAAAACACTTAATAAAAATAGACGCTTGAATTTTTACAAATAATGCATCAAAACAAGAGTTTAAGAGCAAAACAAAAAATAAACGTTGGTTTTACATTTATTCTGTTGCGATTATTTCATCTTAATTTTCAAAACGGTAACAGAGTATGCCGGAAAATCATATTGAACCTTGCTTCCATTTACCTTAAATTCACTTTCTTTTGGACTAATTTTCGTTGGAGCATCAAAAGAATTTTCATCATTTATTCCGTCACCTTTTAAAGTGACTGCCGTTCCTTTTGAATCTAATTTTGCTCCTTTTACATCAATTGAAGCATTTTGAGCTGTTGCAGAAGCATTCACAATTTTAAGGATTACTTCTTTAGAATTCACATCTTTTACTGCCGATGCAAACAAATCATTTTGTCCTGTAACTGCTTTTCCGTCTTTTGTAATATTGATTAAATCTGTCCCTTTATTATTAGAGAATAATTTCTGAACATAATAATTTGGCGTTCCGTAAGATTGTAAATTATTGAACCAAATCATATCCGGCGTCCATTGCCAACCTTCTACGTGAGCCAATAAAGGTGCGTAAGAAGTCAAGTGAACAACCTCAGCATTTCGCTCCATTCCGGTCATAAAAGCAGCTTCAGAAAAAGCACATTCCCAGTTGTTTTTATTATCTGGACTTGCAATCGCTACACTTTGCGCTGCATATTCTCCTGCAAAAATCTTTGGCCCTTTACGGTCATAATTGTCGTAACGAGTTACATTTTTACGGAACCAAGCCGGATCTTTATAATAATGTTCGTCAACTATTTCAGCATTCAATTTTTTAAGTTCTTTCATGCCGTAATCAAAATAATCTCCATCAGGAAAAGGTCCAGTTCCGGAAACAATCGTGATGTTTGGATATTTCTCTTTTATCGCTTTTTGAAACACTTTGAAACGCTCGATATAATCTGGTCCCCATTGTTCATTTCCAACTCCAATATGTTTTAAATTAAATGGTTTTGGATGTCCCATATCAGCACGAACTTTCCCCCAAGCAGTAGTTTGATCGCCGTTTGCAAATTCAATTAAGTCTAAAGCATCTTGCACATAAGGATCCAATTGATCCATCGGAACTAATTGTCCTGTGTTGAATTGACAAGCCATTCCACAACTTAAAATTGGCAATGGAGAAGCTCCAATATCTTCAGAAAGTTGGAAATATTCGAAGAATCCTAATCCAAAACTCTGGAAATAATCTGGTGCCGGACGATGCGCAAATTCCATATTCCAACGGTTTACTGCCGTTTCTCTTTCTTCTACTTTTCCAACTGATTTTTTCCACTGATAACGCTCTGCCAAAGTTCTTCCTTCAACAATACAGCCTCCCGGAAAACGTAAAAATCCCGGTTTTAAATCGTATAATAATTGTACTAAATCAGCTCTCATTCCGTTTTTTCTCCCTTTCCAGGTATCTTCTGGAAACAAAGAAATATTATCCAAATCAATTACTCCCGTTCCTTCAAAAGTGATTTTTAATTTTGCTTTTGCTTCGGTCGCATTCGATGTTAACTGTGCGGTATAATTGCCCCAGTCTTTTGAAGTTGGAACAATCGAAGTTTCTCCTAAAACCTTATTGTCTTTATCAATAAACTGAATCTTAATCTTCGAAATGTTTCCGGATAATTTTGAAGCTTTTAAAGTCAAATTATATTTCAGATCTTTCTTGATTCCCATTCCTCTGAAACCTTCATTTATCAGTTCATAACCACTGGCATTATTAACCGTAACTCTGCAATAATTATGATTGGTTCCTTGTTTCGAATACTGAATTACATTTGCAATTCCTGATTGTTCATTCAATTTATGTCTATCACTATTTGGTTCTTGCCAGCCCATCATTGGAAACAGAAACTCAAACGATCTGTTTTTAATCATTTCGGCATACAAACCTCCATCGGCAGCAAAATTGATGTCTTCAAAAAACACTCCGTACATCGTTGGCTGAATTTTGGTAACCGTTTTTGCAACGTCAACCTGAAGATTATTTTTTTGTGCCGATGCATAAAAGCCATTCAGCAATAAACCACAAAGGGTAATTTTGGTAATTAAATTGGACTTCATTTTTTTATGTTTATGTTTTTATGGCTCGCGGATGATACTTATTCACTAAAGTGAAAACGCGGATAAAAACGGATTTTTATTTTTTGTTTCACGCAGATTTTTGCAGATCTGAGCAGATTTATTTTCTGATTTTTGACGTTTTAAACACATAGATACATAGATTTCTTAAAAAAGGCATTTCATTTGTTTAAATTCACATAGCTATGTGTGCAAATCCAGATTTGTTTTATTCTCTTTTTTATTCATTTAGAAATCTATGTTTTCTATGTGTTTAAATATTTCTCTCGCAGATTGAGCAGATCGAGCAGATTTTTTAATCTTTTTAATTCTTTATTCCGATTGCGTCTGACGGATTGAAATCCGTCTCTACAATATGAATCGTTCCTCCGGAACTTTTTTAAATCTTTTTTATCCTATCATCTGCGCCATTATCTTGATTCTTGCCTCTTTATTCTATTTTCTATAATCTATTCTCTTACTTCTCATAATCCAACCAAACTTTCATCTTCCCAACTCCGCGGTTTGACCAGCTATAATACGGAATCGCTTTGAATTTTGAATTTTCGATTACGTTTACGCCTTGCAATAAATTAGGTTCTTTTTTTACTTTGAAAGTATCTCCGGACGCTACATTTATTTTATCGAAATTGTTTTTGTTATCAACTTCTTCGACAGCATAAACGATTGGTCCATATTCCAGAGAAACTTTATTTTTGTTGGTTTCAACTTTTGCATTGGTTTCAACTTCCTGAACTTCCATTGGAAAATTAAGGTTGATTTTATCTCCTTTTTTCCAATTTCTGGTAATGGTGAAATATCCGTTTTCTGGCTGAATTGCCAATGTTTCTCCGTTCAGATTAATAGTTGCTTTTTGAGTTGAAGCTTTTTTATAAGAATATAAATCTCCCGGCAAAACTTCATTTCTTGCCCAACCCGGAACTCTAAGTTTAATTGTGAATTGGCTTTCTTTTTTCGGGTTAACCGAAATATTTACTTTTCCGTTCCAAGGATATCCGGTTTGTTGAGAAATCTGTAAATCGGTTTTTCCTAAAGTAAAAGCTGCGTTGTTTGAAGCGTACAAATTCACATACAGCACCTCTTTTGATTTCGAATAAATAAGTCCCGGAATCGAAGGCACAAATCGGATTAAGTTTGTTGGACAACAAGAACAATCAAACCAAGCCTGACGTGTACAAGATCCTCTGTTTGATTTGAAAACACCATCGGCTTCTAAAGCATTTGGATAGAAAAATTCTTTTCCGTCAAGCGAAATTCCCGAGATTAATCCGTTGTACATTGTTCTTTCGATCACATCAAAATATTGTGATTTTCCAGTCAAATTATGCAATCTGTGATTCCAATATACATCGCCAATTGCAGCACAAGTTTCGTTGTAAGCCGTTAAATTTGGTAATTCATAATTGTCACCGAAAGCTTCTCCGTCGTGTCTCGAACCAATTCCGCCAGTGATATACATTTTTTTGTTGACCATATTGCTCCACAAATTATTTACAGCATCCGTGTAACCTTTATCTTTGGTAATAGCGGCAATATCAGTCATTCCTGCATACATATAAACAGCTCTAACGGCGTGACCAACAGCTTCATTTTGCTGAATTACCGGAATATGATCTTGTGCATATTCGCCATATAATTTATGATTATTAGGATTTCCGCGATTGTCCAGAAAGTATTTTGCTAACTTTAAATAATCTTCTTTTCCGGTAATTTGATACAATTTAATCAAACCCGTTTCAATAATCTGATGACCCGGAACTCCTTTTACCTGACCTGGACCATCACCAAAAGTTTTCACAAACAAATCGGCATTTTTGATCGCAATTTCAAGAAAATTTGTTTTTCCTGTTGCTTCATAATGTACTACAGCAGCTTCAATTAAATGTCCTGCATTGTAACATTCGTGACTAATTTGCAGGGATTCCCAACGTTTTCCTTCAATTACAGGAACCCAAGGTGCTGGTGGTTTTGCAGGATTTATAGTTCTCCACGTTGTTAAATAACCATCTTTTTCCTGACCAATTTTTACAATGGCAATTAAGGAATCTAATACTTTTTCAAGTTTTGGATTTGGTGCAGAAATTAAAGTATTTGATGCGCCTTCGATTATCTTATAAACGTCAGTATCATCAAAAGGCATTTGTCCGCGAACTTCTCCTGTTTTTTGTTTTCCGGCGATTAAGAAATTCTCAAAACGTCCTTCTTCATTACATTTCTGAATGGCATATGCAATCGTCACTTCCTGTACTCTTTTGATAATAGGCAACCAAAAAGAATCGGTCAGTTTTACATTTTGAATGTTAACCGGTTCTATTTCGTAACCCGCTTTTAGAACAGAAGTTTTAGTCGATTGTACAGTATTGTTCTTCGTTTCTTTGCAGGAAACAAAAATCAAAAGTGACATGAAAATCGTTATGATATGGAAAGTATATTTTTTCATTATTTTGGATATTCTATTTTAAAACGGGCCACAAATCTGCATCCCAAAGCATTTCTCTAACTACTAATCTTGGAGTTCCGTTGGTTTTCTTTTCGTAAGCGTGATAGAAAATGTAATCTTTCCCATCAAATGTATAAGCGCTATTATGGCCCACGCCAAAGTAATTTTCATCGCCTTGAACTACAATGCTTCCGCCGCCTTCTGTCAATAATTTTCCGTCTTTATCAACATAAGGTCCGGTTACATTTTTAGATCTTCCAACAACCACTTTATAAGTGCTTTTTTCTCCGCGACAGCATAAATCCCAAGAAAGAAATTGGTAATAATATCCATTCTTTTTAAAAATAAAAGGAGCTTCAAGCGCGCCATCTCCAGGGTCTGAATCTGCTAATTCGAAGGTTCTTTTTCGCTTCGAAATCGTATGCCATTCTTGTGGCTGAGCAATTGATTTTAAATCGGGATTTAGTTTTACTAATTTCAATCCTTCCCAAAATGAACCAAAAGATAACCAAGGAGTATTATTTTCATCAAAGATTAAATTCGGATCGATAGCATTCCACATATCGCGGTTTGGTTGGGATTGAATGACAATTCCCTGATCGACCCATTTGTACTTTTTGTCTTTTGGATCTAAAGTTGTATTGGTCGCAACGCCAATCGCCGAAGTATTTTTGGCGAAAGCCGAAACCGAATAGTACAGATAATATACATTGTTATGCAACGAAATATCCGGCGCCCAAATGTGGTTTTTGAAATCTGCCGCAACGCCATCTGCCCAAACGGGTTTGTCTTTGAAAACCTGTGGTTCCGGATTCCAGTTTTTTAAATCTTTCGAACTAAAAACGCTGATTCCATTTCCGGTGCAATATAAATAATAAGTGTCTTTTTGTTTGATGACAACCGGATCGTGAACGACTATTTCCTGCGCAAATGAAACTGAACCAATCAAGAAGATTAATATAGAAAATGCCTGTTTTATGTTTTTATAAATCATATAAGTGATTTGTTTGTGAAATGTAAATTGTAAAATGTGACCTCAAACTTTTCTAAACCATATAAGTTTTTCAAAACTTAGTTTTAAATGAACTTATATAACTTATATGGTGAAAATTTGTTCTATTATTTTGAAAACTGAGACTGAAAACTAAAAAACTACTGAATTCCCTCAGATGTCATAATCACTCGTTTCATTGTTCCGTCTTTGTTATAATATAATTTGTCTACACAAACAGATCTTCTAAAACTTCCTCCGTTTGGTTGTGATGCTCCGTTATGATAAATAAAATACGATTGTCCCTTAAAATCTATTATCGATTGATGGTTTGTATTGCTGTTTCCTGCTAATTCATTCAGGATTCCTTTAAACTCCCAAGGTCCTTTAATCGATTTACTCATCGCGTAGGCAATTTTCTCCGGAAACTCATACGCATAGGATAAATAATACCATTCTTTGTGTTTATGAATCCAAGGCGCTTCGGTAAAATGTGGTAAATCTATATGATGAATTGGTCCGTCAAGTTCGATCATATTTTCTTTTAATTTGGCATAATGGCAAGAAGTATTTCCCCAAAACAAATAAGCTTGTCCATCGTTATCGATATAAACCGTTGGATCGATATCGTCCCAGCTTATGTCGGTAAATTTGGTCATGTCGTTTGTAATCAAGGCCTTTCCTAAAGCATCTTTAAAAGGTCCGGTTGGACTGTCCGAAACCGCAATTCCAATTGATTTTCCTTCTATAGATCCGTGATGAACGGTTACGTACCAATAGAATTTTCCGTTTCTTTCGATTACCTGAGAAGCCCACGCATCGCCTCTTGCCCATTTAAAATCGGTTACTTTTAAAGGTACAGAATGTGATTCCCATTTTTTCATATCTGATGAAGAATACACCACCCATTCATTCATTTTATAAAAATTAAAATCGTTTGGCGCTTCGTCATGACCGGCATATAAATACACTTTGTCTTTGTAAACCAATGCCGCAGGATCTCCTGTATATTGATCTTTTATTATTGGATTATTTGTCTTTATCGATTGGGAAGTTCCCGCAATCGATAAAAGCAAAACAAATAAACTTGTAAATAACTTTTTCATTTTTATTTTTTTTGCCACAGATTTCACAGATTAAATTGATTTCTTTTTTATAATCTTTTTAATCCCTATAATCTGTAGCATTATCTTTAATTAATTTTCTTGCCCCAAACTGGTAATCCTGTTCCTGTCAATCCTGAGTAAGTTAATGTTACTTTTCTTGTTCCTAATTCCCAATCCCAGGCATCTGATACATTACATTTTACGCCGTTTATGGTTAGGATTTTTTTAGTGCTGTCGTACGACCAAGTTCCATTTGCGTCGCCGCTTACTTTTTTGTCAGCAGTTAGATAAAGCGTTACTGATTTCTGAATGGTTTTGTATTGATAATTCATGGTTATTTGTTCCCAAGTTCCAACAAAACTTCCTTCGACAATTGTTGTTGCCGGTACAGCTGCATAACGTTCCGGATCGATAACCGGCCAGCCATCTTCTGTCCATTGAATGCCGCGAACGTGTCCCATCATAACTGCATTTGAAACTGCAATTCCCGGAACTCCTTCGGGTAAACGTGCTTGCGATGCATAATACCATTGCTTCGTATCCGGATTTTGGAAAACGGCACAATGCGATATTCCAACCCAACCTGTGTGATTTTTAAAAGAGTACGGATGTGTTACCATCGGGAAACATTCTGCTCCATTTGTAATGCTCATTCCGCTGATGGTTTGATACGGTCCTAAAATACTTTTTGAACGAGCAACACGTGTATTGTAAGCAACCGATAATTCATCATAAGCCAAGAACAAATAATAATATTGTGTGTCCGGATTATAGATAATTTCCGGTCCTTCGAGTGCTTGCCAACGGTTTGTATTTACGTTTCCGCGCCCAGCGATACGAACTCCATAATCATCAATTGTTTTTAGTTGATCTGGTTTTCCGGTTGTTGGATTCAGTTTTAAAGCTGCAATTCCGGAATGCCATGAACCGTAAATTAAATACTGATCGCCTTCGGGAGTTTGAATAAAACTTGGATCGATCGCATTAAATTTGAAATAAGCATCCCAATCATTTCCTCCGTTTCTAACGTAACTTTTTACGCCGTCTGGCTCAGAACAAACAACCATTCCTTTGTCAACCCAATTGTTTGAAGCCAAATCATTTGTTTCGGCTAAGCCAATAAAAGCGCGCTCTGACCAAGAAGTATTCGTGTCTGTTCCAACAATTGGATTTGTAACCACAATACTGTAATACATTCTATAAATGTTACCTACTTTTCGAACGCAAGGTGCCCAATATCCATAATTAGGATTCGTAATTGGCGGCAATGCAGGAGACATTCTGGCTCTTTTATTATTTAAGGAATCTTTTACCCAAGCCGGAGCTTCGGTCATTGATGGCCCCATAAATTCCCAATTGACTAAATCTTTTGATCTTCTGTAGAAAAAATGTCCGTGTCCTTCAGTTGAATTTCCATAAGAAGCATCGGTTTGATACATATAATAATATTCACCACTTTTTTCTACTGATGGATCGTGCACATTCGCTAAATTCCATTGTGCTCTACTTCCCCAACCTGATATTGAAGTATAATTATCCGCATATGTTGGTCCCGGAAAAGTTGGCGTAACCACTGGCGGTACAACAACTACTGGCGGAGTTGTAGTTTCTGTTGCAGGATCGTCTTTGGAACAACTTCCTGCAACAAAAACAAGTAAAATCAATCCAATATAGGAGATGATTTTTATAATTGAATTTGATTTTTTCATCTTTTTTATCTTTTATTTTCCTTCCAAAACAACTACTGAAAATGGAGGAATTGTAATTTCAAGTTTTCCCTTTTTGTTTTCGAAACCTTTAAAAACTGTTGGTACAATTTTGTTTGGAGTATCGAATGAATTGTAATCTTGTAATTTTGCCGATGTTAAAACTATTCCTGTGAAGTTTTTAACACCCAGATCTTTTACATCAATTTCGATTGTATTTTTATTTTTTGCATCAACATTTACTAACGAAATATGAACCAATCCGCTTTTGTCTTTTGATGCCGAAGCTGAAACTGCAGGAAGTGTTTCTCCATTAAATGTATACAATGGCGATTGGAAACTTACCGGTAATAATTTTGCATCCTGATGAACGCTGTACATTTTCATGACTTGATACGTTGGCGTTGTAATCATTTTTGCTTTGTCTGTTAGAATTACGGCTTGCAAAACATTTACACATTGTGCAAGATTTGCCATACGAACTCTATCAGCATGATTATTGAAAATATTAAGTGTTGCTCCAGCCAAAACTGCATCTCTCATTGTGTTTTGTTGATATAAAAATCCAGGATTTGTTCCTTGCTCCACTTCATACCAAGCGCCCCATTCGTCTACAATCATGGCTACTTTTTTCTCCGGATCGTATTTGTCCATTATAGCAGAATGTTTCGTTACCAATTCTTCCATTTTTAGCGCCGATTGCATAGTATGAAAATATCCGTCTTCGGTAAAGTTTACTCCGTCACCTTTTTTGGCCCAATCAATTACAGCATAATGATGCACTCCAACTCCGCCTAACATATTGATCGGAATGTTTTTCATTAGAACTTCTGTCCAATTATAATCGGCGCTGTTTGATCCTGAAGCGATGCGAGTAATTCCGCCTGTATTTTCCCAATCTGACATGAAGGTTGCATATTTGCGGTATTCATTTGCATAATATTCTGCTGTCATATTTCCTCCGCAACCCCAAGCTTCATTTCCAATTCCCCAGAATTTAACTTTCCAAGGTTCTATTCTTCCGTTTTTTTTACGCAAATCACTCATCGGACTTTTACCGCTGAAATTTGTATACTGAACCCAATCAGCCAATTCCTGAACGGTTCCACTTCCAACATTTCCTGATAAATATGGTTCTGCTCCAAGAAGTTCGCACATATTCAAGAAATCATGAGTTCCAAAACTGTTATCTTCTGTTACTCCTCCCCACCATTTGTTTACAATTGTAGGTCTTTCTTGTTGTGGACCAATTCCGTCTTTCCAGTGATAAGTATCGGCAAAACATCCGCCAGGCCATCTTAGATTCGGAATTTTTAATTCTTTTAAAGCTTTAACAATATCATTTCTAACTCCTTTTGTATTCGGAATTTTCGATGTATCTCCCACAAAAAAACCTCCATAAATAGAACGTCCTAAATGTTCTGCAAAATGTCCATAAATGTTTTTATTAATCGTTGGTGCATCTGCATTGTTTTTTATAGTTACTACGGTAACTCCGCCTTGAGCGAAACTAACCTGATTACAAATGGTTATAAGAAATGTAATTAAAAGTGCTTTTTTCATAATGTGTTTTATAAGTAATAAAGAGGAAAGCTTTGTGTAACTTTCCTCTGAATAGTATTTTTAATAAGAAAGTGTAGGCCATCCTGACGCCCATGTAAAATATACAATTTCTAGTTTTGGATTTCCATTATCTGCGCCATCATAATAATGAACAGATCCTTTTTGAGTTCCTGTGATTCTGGATAAATGTCCAGGTCCAATATAATTTCCTTGTGCGGCTAAAACAGTTGTTCCGCCACCGTTTGTTAATGCTGTTCCGTTTTTGTCGACAAATGGTCCAAACGGACTTGTTGAACGGCCCACTACAATATAATAAGTGCTGTTTACACCATTGCAGCAAGTGCCTCTGTTGACGAACATATAATAATAACTTCCTTCTTTGATTAAACAAGGAGCTTCCCAACTTGCACTGTTTCCACCGGCAACGATTGTTCTGCTTCCTGTTGTTTTTCCTGTTGAAGGATTTATTTGGATTACTCCGATTCCTGCATGCCAGGAACCATAAGCCATATAAACATTACTACCATCTACCAAAATTGAAGGATCGATTGCATTTACATCCGAAGAGGAAGACGAAGAAACTACAACGCCTCTGTCTGTCCAGTTTGTTCCTGCACTTTGCGAAATTGAAGGTGCAGTTACTAAACCAATCGCAGATGTTGCAGAACCAAAAGTGGAACAAGAATAATACATATTCCAACGGTTATTGAACCACGCTACATCTGGCGCCCAAAATGTTTTTACAAATCCCGGAACATATCCTGTAATCCAACTTGGCGTTGAACTAAATACTGATGTTCCCCATGCCCAGGTCGTTAAATTTGTAGAATAGGTCATTGGAATATTATCGCCTGTTGTAAAAACGTAATAATTGACTCCGCTTTTTACAATCGTACTTGGATCGTGCGAAGGAACGGTTCCTGTAACTGTTTTTGCTGTTGAATTTTTTATTTGAGAATTTTGAGTTTCTGCAACCGCAGCCGCACTCTCTGATGAAGGATTTATGACATCTTCATTTTGACAACTTACTAATAATACTGCTAATAAAACCAAACTTATAATTGTTTTCATTTGTTCTAATTTTTAGTGATGTGTTAATATTATCTCATTGTAATCTCATGCTGTTTTTTAAGATAATATCATGTGAAGATTTTAAAGCCTCCACATGATATTAAATAACTAATTCAAATATATTTTTAGTTTTCAGTCTCGGTCTCAGTTTTCAGTTTACTGTCACAGTCTGCACTGAAACTGAAAACTGAGACTAAAACTTAATAACTGTCGTTCTGTTTTGTTCCAGGATTGTTATCCATTTCTAATTGCGGAATTGGGTAATATTCTCTTCCTGCTGTATAAGAATTAAACTCTGCATCTCTTGCTTTTAGCCAAGCTAATTTTGCAGTATTTTCTAACCATCCCCAACGACGAATATCATCAAAACGGTGTCCTTCTAGTGGAAATTCTAAGAATCTTTCGTGACCAATTTGCTCTCTCATTTGATCCTGAGTCATATTTGGTTTTGCTGTTGATAACTCTGGCAAACCAACTCTGTTTCTTACCATTTGAATATATCCGTAAGCTCCCGGAGTATCTCCTGTTTCATTTAACGTTTCTGCATACATTAAAAGAATATCTGCATATCTCAACAAACGCTCGTTGATTCCGGAACGCCAGTCGTATTCGTTTGCAAATTCACCATCTGAATTTTGATATTTTCTACAGAATATATCGTTTAAATCTCCCGGACTTTTAGCATAGAAAGTAGCAAAATCTTGTCCGTATAATTTCATTCCGCCTGGTTTATTATAAAATATTGTTGCGTCTAAACGAGGATCAAGTTCTCCTGTTTTCGTTTTCTCGTCATGAAATTCGTTAAACAATGCCCATGAAGGCTGAACGTCTGTCCATCCAAAAGCTCTTGGCGCATAAGTTATGGCTCTTGCCGAAGTTTTTCCCCAACCTGATGCCGGAGCTCCTCCCCAACCTAAATCAACTCCACCTGCATCTCTGCTAAATTGTACTTCAAAAAGAGATTCTGAATTGTTTTCATTGGCTGTTGTAAAGTTGTCACGATAGTTTGAAACTAAAGAGTAAACTCCCAAATCGATAACTTGTTTGAATGTTGTTTTTGCATTTGTAAAATCCTTTATAAACAAATACGTTTTTCCTAAATATCCTAATGCTGCACCTTTAGTAGCGCGTCCTTTTTGACCAGCATCAAGTCCTGAAACTCCACTGTATGAAGTTGGCAATAATTCAGCTGCAGCTTTAAAATCTGCAATTACTTGTGCCCAACCTTCTGCTTGTGTTTTTTGCGGATAATAAACGGCTAATTCTGTTGGTAACGGAACATTTTTGAACATGTTTACAGCATGAAAAAGATACAATCCTCTTAAAAAATAAGCTTGTCCTAATATTCTGTTTTTAAGCGCCTGGTCTGCAAATTGAATTCCCGGTACATTTGTTAAAACCTGATTAGCGCGGTAAATCCCTTGGTAATATGTTTCATAAGCCCAACCGTAAATTGAAGCATCGGCTACGTTTGAGTTAAAATGTCCTGCATTGTACATCGATCCCCAAGGGCTGTTTGTACGTGCATCATCAGATCTTGCGTCTAGTAATAATGGTGTACTTCTCATGTAGGTTCCATCTGTCAATAAACTTCCGTAAGCGGCATTTACTCCTTGGATTGCATCCTCATCTGTTTTCCAAAACGAATCGACTGCATTATTATTTGGGTCTAGTTGGGTCAAATCTTCATTATCAACGCAGCTTGTTGTTAAAACAGCCAGTGAAAAGAAAACTGCTATATAGTTATATATTTTATATTTCATTTTAATACATTTTTAATTGGTTAAACCGGTTTAGAAATTTACTTCTACTCCTAGAGAAATTGTTCTTGGATTAGGGAAAGATCCCGCATCGTATCCTCTTGAAATTAATCCGTCACTATTAAAATCAGGGTCATATCCGCTGTATTTTGTAATAGTCCACAAGTTTTGTCCATTAAGATATACTCTTGCTTTTTGGATAAATTTATCCTTCATCGGAATATTGAAACCCAATTCCATTGTTTGCAATCTCATGTAATCACCGCTTTCAATGAATCTGTTAGAATCTCTTCCGTTTCCGTTAGGATCACCAATTACCGGAGCCGGAACATTTGTATTTGTATTTGTTGGAGTCCAATAGTTCAACTCATCTGTACTGTGATTTCCGTATTGTCCTGCCATTAAATTACGGTACATTGCGTTGAAAACTTTATTTCCGCCGCTACCTTGCCAGAACATTGAGAAGTCAAAATTCTCATAAGAAGCACTGAAATTCAACCCAAAACCATATTTAGGAATAGATACTCCCTGAAAAGTTCTGTCTGCATCAGTAATGATTCCGTCACCGTTTACATCTCTAAATTTCACGTCTCCAGGCGCTGCACCAGTTTGTTTTGGCGAAGCTGCAACCTCAGCCGCGTTTTGAAAAATTCCAATCGCTTCCCAAGCAAAAAGTTCTCCTGCTGATCTGCCAACTTCTGTTTTTGAAACTGCTCCGTAAATAGGATTTCCGTTAACACCAATTTTGGTAATTTTATTTCTCAAAGTTCCTACGTTACCAGAAATATCATACTTGAATTTATTATGGTGATTGCTGTATGAAGCTGTAAACTCAAATCCATGATTTTCCATATCTCCTGCATTTGTCGTGATATTTGCCGGAAATGCTCCTGTAGAAAATGGCAATGGAACTCCCAATAATAAATCAGTTGATTTTTTTATAAAATATTCTCCTGTAAATTGTAAGTCATTGTTAAAAAATCCTAATTCAAGTGCAATGTTTTTACTGGTTGTTTTTTCCCATTTTACATTAGGATCAAGCGCAGCAACAACAGTTGTTCCAGGAGCAAGCGCATTATTAAAATCATAACCTGCAAAACTGTTTACTGTTGAAGCAAAGAAATATTGCGGAATTGTATTGTTACCCAATGTTCCGTAACCTCCTCTAAGTTTGATATTACTTACCCAACTTGGTAAATGCAAGAACTTTTCGTTGCTAATTTTCCAACCTCCTGAGAAAGAGTAGAAGTTTGCAGAATTATTTTTTTCGCTGAAAAGCGATGTTCTGTCTTGTCTGAAGTTTGCCTGTAACAAATATCTGTCATCAAAAGAATAATTTAATCTTGTAATGTATGATACTCCTGTAATAGTAAATTTATATTCACTTGCATTTCTGGCATCAGCATATTGAAGCATTGGAATTTCTCCCGGAGTATAACCTACACCTCTTTGAGTATAACTATGATTATCTCTTTTTTCCTGAATCCATCCTGCAAGAGCGTCGATTTTGTGTTTTCCAAGAGTGATTTCGTAAGTCAATAAATTATTCAGGAACGTTCTTAACTCATTTCCGGTAGTTACATCTAGAGATGCTTCGTCATTTGTAGTAATATAATACCAGCCTAAATCACTTGGCGGAATGAATTTTCTATTTTCCCAGTCTGTTCTGTCATAACTCACATCCAACTTATATTTAAGACCTTTTACAATCTCAAATTCTCCCCAAACGTCTCCAATAAAACGGTTTCTTTTTCCGTTGTTAGTAATCAAATTGTTGTACCCAATTGGGTTCATCGAGATCGCTCTTTGAGTCAAATTATCTGTACCTCCGTAACCTCCAAGTCTATTCGCATCATAAACTGGCATGGTTGGTACCGCGTTTAAAATGTCGCTAATTACAGTTTGTCCTGCATTATATTCGTTAAAAATCTCTTTATCAGATTGTGTATAAGCGATTTTTGCGCCGTATTTGAATTTTCCTTTTTTACCATTCAAATTCAAATTTGTTGATAATCTCTCATAATCCTGTGGTGTTTTTACATAACTCGTATTCTTGAAATAATCAATATTAAAGCTGTAAGCAATACTTTCTGCACCACCAGTAAATGTCAATGTCTGATTTTGTATAACACCTGTTTGAAGCGCTTCTTTTTGCCAGTCTGTGTTTACATTTGTAATATAAGAAGGACTTGTAGGATCATTTCCAGGAGCAATACTTACCGGAACTCCAGCTCTGATGTCTCTGTTTCTTTCTGCTTCGCTCGTAATTTGCTGATATCCTAAACGGTCTGTTACATCCCATTTTTTAGTTACATTCTGAAGTCCAACGATAGATTTGAATTTAACTTCAGATTTACCTGCTTTTCCTTTTTTAGTCGTAATAATTACAACTCCATTTGCTCCACGAACACCATAAATAGCTGCCGAAGATGCATCTTTTAAAACCTGCATAGATTCAATTTCTCCCGGTGCAAAATCATAAGGAGCATCAACCATAATACCGTCAATAACAAAAAGAGGATTGTTATTACTGAAAGAAGTTATACCTCTAATCTTGATATTTACAAATCCTCCCGGTTCTCCAGATGATTGAACCGTAACTCCCGGAACCTGCCCCTGAAGCATTTTTGCAGCATCGTAAGTAACCGTTTTTTTAGCCGATTCCAGATTTACAACACTTACAGATCCTGTTAAGTCTGATTTCTTTTGTGTTCCGTAACCAATAACTACTACTTCGTTCAGTTTATTAGTGTCTTCACTTAATACTGCATCTACTTTAGATTGATTGTTTACTGCTAATTCTTTATTTTGAAATCCTATAAATGAAAAGATTAAGACATCATTTGCAGATGCTTTAATCGAATACTCTCCATCAAAACCAGTTACTGCAACTGTTTTTGTTCCCTTGATCATAATATTAACTCCCGGCAAAGGCAATTTGTCTGACGCCGAGGTAACAACTCCGCTAATCACTTTGCCTTGAGCCGACATTTGATTAACGGAAAATAATAGCATTACTAATGCTAAAAGCCATTCTTTTTTTGGCAATAAAAAATTGCAATAAAAAAATAATCGTTGGTTTGTTATCATACTGGTTTGTTTAAGTTGGTTAGTGTATAATTATAAGTGTTAATTTTACATTTGTAAATTTAACTAAAAAAAAACCTCAAAAACAAATTAATATGGCAAAAAAAAGGAGGAAAAAAAACGCATACCATAAATTAAGTGTGAAAACAACATTTAAAAAATAATATAATTTTCAAAAAAATAGTCTTTTTTGAATGTAATTTGTGTAAAAATTACACTTTTAGCTAAAAAGCAACTTTTTAATCAAAATTTACAGCTTTAGAAAAAAAATCAAAAAACTTAAAAATGAAGCCTTTAATGACTTTTTTATTACCAAAAAAAGAATAGTCTTGTAAAAAAAATCCTGTTTACTTCGTTAATTTTTGGTACTGATTTAGCCTTTTATTATAAAAAACGTCTTAATTTCGTCGCGAAAACGTTTGAAAAGAGAAAATTTATGATTTTTTAACGCATCAATAAATGACTTTCTTTAACATTAAGTTATCTCTTTATTATTTTAAGTGTATAATATACATTAATAAAATTATGAAACGAATTAGGAAGTTTATATATTTACCAATAAAAACAAACATATGCTAAACAGTTATAGCTCTGCAGACAAGGCTTTATTAGCAGTAGATTGCATCATCTTCGGATTCGATAATGAAGGTTTAAAAATACTTTTAATCAAAAGAGATTTCGAACCCGAAAAAGGAAAATGGTCCTTAATTGGTGGTTTCTTAAAACGTGATGAAGTATTAGACAATGCTGCTATCAGGATTTTGAATACATATACAGGTTTGAACGATATTTATATGGAGCAGTTATATGCTTACAGTGAAATTGATCGTGATCCTGTCGAAAGAACCATTTCGGTTTCTTATTATGCATTAATTAATATCGAAAATCATAATACCGAATTAATAAAAAATTACCACGCACAATGGTTTAGTATTTCCGATGCGCCAAACTTAATTTTTGACCATAACGAAATGGTAGATCACGCCATTCGAAGATTGCGTTACAGAACTTCAATAAAACCTATTGGGTTTGAATTGTTGCCGGAGAAATTCACAATGCGTCAATTACTTGAATTGTATGAAGCAATTTTAAGCAAGGAATTAGACAAAAGAAACTTTATCAGCAAAATTAATTCTTTAGAAATCCTGAATAAACTAGACGAAAAAGACATGCAGTCCTCCCGAAAAGGATCTTATTTGTATACATTCAATAAAGAGAAATACGAAGAAAAATTATTGAATGATTTTGTATTGAATTTGTAAAGTTTAGCCCGCGGATTTGACGGATTAAATCGATTGTCACAGATTTTCTTTAATTGGAAAATGCTATAATTTCTCTCGCAGATTTAGCAGATTGTGCGGATTTTTTTTATTCTAAATATCTGCTCAAATCAGGAAATTCTACTGAAAAAACTTTTTTAATAAAAAAACAAAACCCTGAAAGCCACAAACTCTCAGGGTTTTTTCTTCAATAAAACTACAATTAAAAACTAATAAACTATTATTGTTTAAGATTATTTGCCCGCAGATTTTGCAGATTCAGCAGATCTTTTTTAAATTTTTAAATCGGCGTAATCTGCAAAATCTGCGAGAGAAAAAACATCCCAACGTAAACAATAAAAAATCCGCATTAACCCGCTTAACCCGCCAAATCCGTGGGCCAAAAAAACTAGCTATTTCCTTTTTGGTAATCTGCCAGAAAAGTTGCCAGACCAATATCCGTTAAAGGATGTTTTAATAAACCTTCGATTGCACTTAATGGACCAGTAATGACATCTGAACCCGTTTTTGCGCAATTAATAATATGCATTACATTACGAACTGAAGCTGCCAGAATTTGAGTTTCAAAACCATAATTGTCATAAATCAATCTGATGTCTTCGATTAAAACCATTCCGTCAGTCGAAACATCATCCAGACGACCAATAAATGGCGATACATAAGTTGCTCCGGCTTTTGCCGCCAATAAAGCCTGACCTGCAGAAAACACCAAAGTACAATTGGTTCTGATTCCTTTATTTGAAAAATATCTAATTGCTTTTACACCATCTTTTATCATCGGGATTTTCACCACAATCTGCGGATGTAAAGCTGCAAGTTTTTCACCTTCGGCAACCATTCCTTCAAAATCTGTTGAGATAACTTCGGCACTAACGTCGCCGTCTACCAATTCGCAAATTTTTATATAATGATCTAATATATTTTGTGCGCCTGTAATTCCTTCTTTTGCCATCAATGACGGGTTTGTGGTTACACCATCTAAAACGCCTAAATCATTGGCTTCTTTAATATCTTTTAAGTTTGCTGTATCTATAAAAAATTTCATGTCTTTCTATTATTTTGATATATTATAATTTTTTTCTTTTAAATATTTAAGGATTTCTTCTGAAGCATTTTTACTCGTAAATCCAAATTTTTGATCTAAAACCGAAGCTGGAGCCGAATATCCAAAATGATCCAATCCGAATACTTGTCCTTTACTTCCAACCAGATTTTCAAGATTAACAGGAAGTCCCGCTGTAAGTCCAAAAACTAAAGCATTATTAGGAATAACACTTTCCTGATATTCCCCAGATTGTGATCTAAAAAGTCCTTCTGAAATAATCGAAGCAACATTTATTTTAATTTTAATCGTTTCCTCGAGTTCTTTTGCAGCTTCGATAAGTGTTGCAACTTCAGATCCGTTTGCAATTAAAGTGATATCAGGATTTTGAGTTTCTTTTACCAAATAACCACCTTTTTTAGCCTGCGTTGCTTCTTCAAATCTTGATTTTCCATTCGTTGGAAGATCCTTAATATCTTGTCTCGAAAGAATTAATCCTGTTGGCGTTTTTTTGTTTTCTAATGCCATTTGCCATGCCACAGAAGTTTCAACAGCATCAGCAGGACGAAGCGCTAATAAACTTTGATCACCTGAATGATTTTTGATTTTTTCCAGTAATCTTATCTGTGCTTCTTGTTCGATTGGCTGGTGCGTTGGACCATCTTCGCCTACGCGAAAAGAATCGTGCGTCCAAACATATTTTACGGCTAATTCCTGAATTGCCGCCAAACGAATTGCTGGTTTCATATAATCTGAAAACACAAAAAATGTAGCAACAACCGGAATAACTCCGCCATGAAGCGCGATTCCGTTAGCGATTGCAGCCATTGTTAACTCGGCAACACCAGCTTGCAGAAATCCACCGCTGAAATTATTCTTTTGCAAAACCGATGATTTTTTCAGGAAACCGTCTGTTTTATCGCTATTCGATAAATCGGCAGAAGACACAATCATGTTCTCTACATTTTCTGCCAAATATCCTAAAACTGCCGCCGAAGCATCACGTGTTGCAGCATTTGCTTTTTGAACAACAGCACTAAAATCTAAAGCTGGCAAATCACCATTAAAGAACTGTTTTATTTTCTCAGCCGATTTTGGATTTTGATTTTCCCAAGCCAAAATTTGCGCTTTTCTCTCTGACGCTTCTTCTGTTTTTTGTGCTAAAATGGTTTTATAATGAGCCGCAACATCTTCATAAACTGCAAATGAATCTTTTGGATTCGCACCTAAATTCAATAACGTTTTTTCAAAATCTGCTTTTGTCGCTCCAATTGGTTTTCCGTGTAACTCGCATTGTCCTTCGTACATTGTTCCATCTGCGGTCACACAACCTTTTCCCATAATTGTTCTTCCAATAATTAGAGTTGGTCGCTCTAATTCGGCGTGTGCTGCGTTTAATGCTGAACGAATATGTGCGTGATTATGACCATCAATTGTGATCACTTTCCAGCCCCAGGATTCGTATTTCATCGCTGTATTTTCGGTCGTAACCTCATCTGTCATTGACGAAAGCTGAACATCATTAGAATCATAAAACATGATAAAATTGTTCAATCCTAAATGTCCTGCGATACGTCCCGCTCCTTGCGAAATCTCTTCCTGAACTCCTCCGTCAGTTATAAAACCGTAAATTTTATGATCGAATAAATTCTCAAATCTTGCCGATAAAAACTTTGCCGCAATTGCAGCTCCAACTCCCATTGCATGTCCTTGACCTAATGGTCCAGAAGTATTTTCGATACCTCTTTTGACATCAATTTCAGGATGTCCCGGCGTTACAGAACCCCATTGTCTGAAATTTTCTAAATCTGATTTTCCGTAATTTCCCAACAAATGATATTGAGCATACATTAAAGCCGAAAGATGTCCGGCATCCATAAAAAATCGATCTCTAAAGATCCAATGCATGTCTGTTGGATCGAATTTTAAATATTCAGAATATAAAATGTGCATGAAATCTGCGCCGCCCATTGATCCTCCCGGATGACCGGAATTTGCTTTTTCGACCATCGAAATGGCTAAAGCGCGTATATTATCTACGGCTGATTGGTCAATTTTGTAGTTCATTTCTAAGTAATCTTTTGGTTGGTTTAATAGCGTAATTTTATTTGTTTGTACCTGAATTTCATATAGAAACAATTATAAAAATTCAAAACAGAATCAAAACAAATAATAAGTGTAAAATTTACATTTACAAATGTATGTAAAATAATTCCACAAAAACAAAAAAAAGTTTTCGTTACCGTAATTTGAGAATAAAGCAAGCAGATGAAGTCCCTACGGGACATTTTTTCTGGGGCGTGGCAATCTAATTTCTACCAATATTTAACTCCTAACGGAGTATAATATATCGCGAAAATTAAATACTTGGTAAATTTCTACCAACATTTAACCCCTAGCGGAGTATAATAATATCGCAAAAATTAAAAACTTGGTAAATATCTACCAACATTTAACTCCTAACGGAGTATAATAATATCGCGAAAATTAAATACTGGGCAAATTTCTACCAACATTTAACTCCTAACGGAGTATTTCTTTTAGGGATTAAATAAGATCGAAATAATTATTTGATTAATTTTTCGAAAAGAAATATATCTCGGAGAGATTAAATGTCGGTAGAAATACAAATATTGAACAGATTACAAATGTCCTGTAGGGACTAAACATCTTATCTTTTACAAAGAATTTCGAACAATCAAAGAAAACTTATTCTCGATTTGGTCTTTATTCCCTTTAAGAACCATTTCGGCTAGAATTTTTCCCATTGTTTCAAAATGCGTAGAAATTGTTGTGATTCCGTTTGCAACGATCTTTTTTAAAGGCGTTTCATTATAAGATATAATTCCAAAATCAATTCCGAGTTTTAAATGTTGATCTCTGGCGCTTTCGATTACGCGAACCAAATCTCTGTCATTCGGGATAATATAAAGATCACCCAACGTAATTTCTCTGTCTGTAAATTCGGTTATAATTTCATATTCAAAATTATATTCCGTGCAAAAATGTTCAAATCCTAACTTCATTCCAAGAGGTTCTCTAAAACCAGGAAAGATCAAAATTAGCTTTTCGTATTTGTTCAATTTCACTTTTCCTTTGTACAAACCTTCAAAAATATCTTTCTGGTGATTTTGATAAATAGCGGGATATAATTTTAAATCCGGATTGGTCTGATCGAGAATAATTACCTCATTTACTGGTAGGGTTTTTAAAATCTCAGCCACACCAGTTAAATTAGTCGGCATTATAATGTATTTGGTATAATTCCCGTTACTATCATTTATCAGTTTTTGAAATACCTGAACATTAAAATGGTGGAAAAAAATATCTACTTGTACATTCTTTCCAATGTTTTTTAAAAATGAATTATAAATATCTTCCTTGAAAATATTTAACTCATCAAAAAGTAAAAAAATCTTCTGTTTTATGGTGATTTCAACGCTCTTAACGTAATATCCTTTGCCCGGAATGGCATAAATAATTCCGCGTTTTTTGAGTTCGTCATAGCCTAATAAAACGGTATCGCGCGACAATGAAAAAGCCAGACAGACTTTATTTACGGACGGAAGCCGATCGCCTTTGACTAATTTTTCTTCTTCGATTGCCTTTTCTATTGAGAGAATTATCTGCTTATATTTTGGCAATCCAATGTTATTCTGAATAGAAATTATATTCATAAAAAAATAGATTTTGGCGCAATATACAAAAAACTGGTAGGTACTGGTATGTAAACGAAAATAATGTTTCTATTTTTGGATTTCATTTTTGGCAAAAATAGCATGGAAATAAAACATATATCGCATTTTCAACAGAAAAGTATTTCTAATTCATTTGGTTTATCTTCTGATAACGAAGAAATTCTCGCTTTTGAATTATCGAACAAAAACGGAATGAAAGTTCAAATTACAAATTTTGGAGCGACGGTTACTTCTCTACAAATTCCTGTTGCTGACGGAAAACTGGTAGATGTTGTTGTTGGATTTGATTCGGCAGCTTCTTATTTAGCTTCTTATAATTTGCCAAGTGCGCCTTATTTAGGAACAACAGTTGGACGTTATGCAGGAAGAATTAATAAAGGTATTTTCTCTTTAAATGGTAAAACTTTTCAGTTAAATACCAATAATAATGGTAATGCGTTACATGGCGGAAATGCTGGTTTTGGACAAAAAATATGGAACGTTACTGATATTACTTCTAATGAAAATCCGTCGATAACATTCAGTCTTTTGAGTCCTCATTTAGACGAAAATTATCCGGGAGAATTACAGGTAGATTTAACGTATACATTAACCGAAAAGAATGAATTGCAACTGGATTATAAAGCAACTTCGACTGAAGATACAGTGATTAATTTAACGCATCATAGTTATTTTAATCTTGATGGACACGATGGTTCTGTATTGAATCAGGAAATGTTTATCAACTCAGAGAAGATCTTAGAAACGAATGAAGAGAATATTCCAACCGGAAATTTTACAGCGCTTTCTAATCATGATTTTGATTTTAGAACGGCAAAAAAATGCCCGGCTTCTATCGACAATTCTTTTGTAATTGAACCTACGAATGATGTTGTTGCAAAATTATTCAGCACAAAAAATAATTTACAAATGAGTGTTTACACAGATCAGCCAAGTGTACATATATATGTTGGCGGAAATTGTTTTGATACTCTTAAAGGAAAAGAAAATGTAACTTATCATCCGTCAAGCGGAATTTGTTTTGAAACACAGAATTTTCCGGATGCACCAAATCATGCTCATTTTCCGAATTCGGTTTTGAAAAAAGGAGCTGAATATCGCCAAAAAACAGTTTACAAATTTGAGAATATAAATTAGTACTTTTTAAAATCAGTTTGCAAGAACTGGTAGAAAACACTATTACAATTACACTATAATGAATGACATTTTAATACAAAGCACAACGGCATTTTTTGAGAAATCATTTGGATCTGCGCCTCAAAAAATTGTACTTTCTCCTGGAAGAATTAATATTATTGGAGAGCATATTGATTATAATGACGGTTACGTTTTACCGGCAGCAATTGACAAAGTAATTTGTTTTGCTTTCGAAAAAAACGGTACCAAAAAATCTAAAATAATCGCTATCGATTTAAATGAAGAATTCGAAATTGATTTAACTCAGGAAGTTCAATTAAGTGATGTCGTTTGGACCAATTATATTCGTGGTGTAATAAAACAATTGCAGGATAACGGTTTTTCTTTTGACGGTTTCAATTGTGTTTTCAGCAGTAATATTCCGGTTGGTTCAGGATTGTCATCTTCTGCAGCTTTAGAATGCGGAACCATTTTTGGAATCAAAGAACTTTTTGATCTTAAAATTGAAAAGGTTGATATTTCATTATTAGGACAAAAAGCAGAACATTGGGTTGGTATCAATTGTGGTATTATGGACCAATTTTCAAGCGTTCATGGTCTTGACAATAAAGTAATAAAACTGGATTGTAACACATTGGATTTTGAATATCACAATGCTGATTTCAAAGATTATTCTTTGGTTTTATTTGACAGCAATGTAAAACATTCACTTTTTACATCTGAATATAATACAAGAAGACTTGAATGCGAAGAAGGATTATCGATTATTAAAAATCATTTTCCGGAAATAAAAAGTTTTAGAGATTGCACAGAAGAACAACTTTTGAGCATTCAGGATAAAATAAGTGCAACAGTATTTAAAAGAGTACATTATGTTGTAAAAGAAATTGCCCGCGTAACAAAAGCTTGTGAGGCTTTGGACAACGGAAATATAGAAATTTTAGGACAATTACTTTTTGAGACGCATTATGGTCTGTCGCAAGAGTATGAAGTAAGTTGCGAGGAGCTGGATATGCTTGTAGATACCGCAAAAGCTGACGAGAGAATAATCGGTTCGCGTTTGATGGGCGGAGGTTTTGGCGGATGCACCATCAATTTAATTAAAAAAGGGCATGAAAATGAGGTAAAAAGTAAGTTTTCAAATCTTTATTTAGATACATTTGGGATTGAATTAAAATTTTATGATGTAAAAATCTCAAACGGAACAACATTACTTTAATACCACCAGAACAAAAATGAAAAACTTTGACATTAACGAGGATCCTCACAGACGTTTTAATCCATTAATAAACGAATGGGTTTTAGTATCACCTCATCGCGCCAAACGTCCGTGGCAAGGACAAAACGAAACCATTTCAACTGAATCTTTACCAAAATACGACGAAACGTGTTATTTGTGTCCGGGAAATGTTCGCGCCAATGGTGTAAACAATCCTAATTACGAAAGCAGCTTCGTATTTGAAAATGACTTTGCTGCGATGAAGCAGGACGAAATTATTTTTGAAGAAGATATCAAACACACTTTCTTTAAAGCAAAACCGGAACAGGGAATATCAAGAGTCGTTTGTTTTTCTCCAAGACACGATCTGACTTTACCGGAAATGGAAATTGACGGAATTGAAAATATTATCAAAACCTGGCAAAAAGAATATACTGATTTAGGAAGTATCAAATACATTAATCACGTTCAGATTTTCGAAAACAAAGGAAGTGTTATGGGTTGCAGTAATCCGCATCCGCATGGACAAATCTGGGCACAATCATCTTTGCCAACTCAGGTTGAGAAAACACAAAATAGCTTAAAATCTTACTTTGATAAAAACGGAAGAACACTTCTTGAAGATTATGTAAAAGCAGAATTAAAAGTTGGAGAAAGAGTTGTAATCGAAAATGATCATTTTGTCGCTTTGGTTCCATTTTGGGCAATCTGGCCTTATGAAACTATGATTGTAAGTAAAAAAGCAATTAGCAAAATCACTGATTTTACTGCAGAAGAAAGTACCGCTTTTGCTAAAATCCTAAAACAATTAACAACAAAATACGATAACTTATTTAGTACTTCGTTCCCGTATTCTTCAGGGATTCACCAATCTCCAACAGATGGTTTAGAACATCCTGAATGGCATTTTCACATGCATTTTTACCCACCATTATTACGTTCTGCAACAGTTAAGAAATTTATGGTTGGATACGAAATGTTAGGAGAATCGCAGAGAGATATTACTCCTGAAAAAAGTGCCGAAATTTTAAGACAACAGTCTGAAGTTCATTATAAAAAAGAAGGAAAAATTAAATAAGAAAAGTGCTTTACAAACGTCATTTAAAAATTTAACACAATAATTCTATTTATAAATGTAAAAAACACATTTAAAATAGCGTAGTTTTCAATTTTTATTTTACTTTTGGCTTTCGCTTACATTTTCATAAAAAAATAACAGAATAAAAACACATATCACATTAAAAACCACCAGTGAATAACAAAAACATGGTTTCAGAATTATCTTAATCAAATAATTTAAAAGCCACAAATAATAAAACTTTCATCTATACTAATTTTTAAAATACTACTAACAATGAACCAGAACCTCGCTTTCGCAGATTATGCGGTTTTTATTATCTATTTTATCGTAGTTTCTGCCTACGGTTACACGGTTTACCGTAAGCGTAAACAAGACGAACAAGATGCCAAAGCTTACTTTTTAGCTGAAGGAAATTTAACTTGGTGGGCTATTGGAGCTTCTCTGATTGCATCAAATATTTCAGCTGAACAATTTATCGGAATGAGTGGTGAAGGTTTCTTTTTAGGAATTGCCGTTGCTGCTTATGAGTGGATTGCTGCTATCGCATTGATAATCGTTGCGGTTTGGTTTATTCCGGTATATCTTAAAAATAAGATTTATACAATGCCTCAATTCTTAAAAACACGTTATAATGAATCGACTGCGTTGATTATGGCTGTTTTCTGGTTGTTTTTGTATGTTTTTGTAAATTTAACTTCTATCCTATATTTAGGAGCAGTTGCTATTAATGGTTTAGCTGGTGGAGAATATCTGCACGTAATCATGATTGGATTGGCTGTTTTTGCTTTGTTTATTTCTCTTGGAGGAATGAAAGTTGTTGCTTATACTGACGTTATTCAGGTTGCAGTTTTAATTATTGGAGGTTTGGTAACTTCATATATTGCTCTTACAACAGTTGGACAATATTTTGGAGTTGGCGAAAATGCAATCGAAGGTTTCAAAGTTTTAATGAGAGAAGCTCCGGAGCATTTCAAAATGATTATCCCAAAACCACACGATACTGTAGTTACGGCACAAACTTCTCAACTTGCGATTGACAAATACTTAACCTTCCCTGGATTATTATCTTACTTGGCTGGTATCTGGATTATCAACTTAAACTACTGGGGTTGTAACCAATACATTACTCAAAGAGCTTTGGGTGCTGATTTGCAAACAGCTCGTACAGGAATTTTATTTGCTGGTCTATTAAAATTATTAATGCCTTTAATCGTAATGTTACCTGGTATCGCTGCTTACGTTTTATACACTAACGGACATTTACCTCAATTAGTTGGAGGAAAAGACGGCGCATATTCTGCTGTATTGACTTTCTTGCCAACAGGATTAAAAGGACTTTCTGTAGCTGCATTAACTGCTGCAATTGTAGCTTCATTAGCTGGAAAAGTAAACAGTATTTCTACAATCTATACATTAGATATTCATAAAAAATACATCCAGAAAGAAGCTGGCGAAAAACAACAAGTAAACATTGGTAGAATTGCCGTTTTTGCTGCAATGCTTTTGGCTGTTTTATTTACATGGAATGACCTTTTAGGAATTGGCGGAGTTGGTGGATTCACTTACATCCAAAAATACACAGGTTTTATTAGCCCTGGAGTTTTCGCAATGTTTATTCTTGGTATGTTCTGGAAAAGAACAACTGGAGCTGCGGCAATTGTTGGAGTAATTTTAGGATTCTTATTGTCTGTTTTATTCAATGAATATGCTCCGGCATTATTTGGAAACGAGACCTTATTATATACTGCTTATTCTAATGGAAAAGGAGCATTCGAAATTCCGTTCCACATTTGTATGGGATTATCATTCTTCTTCACAACATTAACAATGGTTGCGATCAGTTTTGCAGGACCAAAAGTTAATCCAAAAGCTTTTGAGTTGGACTACGAAATGTTTAAAGTAAAACCACAAACAACGGTTTTAATCGTAATCACTATATTATCTATTATCGCATTGTACGTTAAATTCTGGTAGTATAATTTTTTACTATATATTTTTTGAAGAAAAAAAAGAGGATATCAAATTGGTATCCTCTTTTTGCATTTAATTGTGTCAATCTGGTTTTATAATTTAACAGAAAAGTGATCGGTAAAAATCATGCAATATTCCGTAGGAATATCTCATCGGTAGAAAAAAAATAATTGTTTCGTATTGTGTGTCCTGTAAGGACATCTGTTTTTACAAAAATAACAATTTACAAAAATCAAACGTTCCTACGGAACGATGCATAACCGCAATTCAAATTCAGTTCTACCAATGAGATATTCCTACGGAATATTTAAAAAAAGCCCTGATTATTCAGGGCTTTGTTCTTTCTGCATATTCAGTAAATACGCCATATTTGCGATCACATGATCGTGTTTCTTCACAAACGGATTTTCTTCGTTCCAGACATAACCTGCCAAAACCGAACAGATTTTCTCTTTTACTTCCGGATTTTCGGGTTGATGAAAAAACAAAGTCTGAAGATTTCCTGTGTACCATTCTTTCACGTAAGTGGTAAAAACAGCAATTCCACGTTTCATATATTCCGTAAATTCGATTTCCCAATCTACTTCGATTCCTTGTGATTCTTTAAGGTATAATTTCGCAGCAAGCATTCCTGATTCTGTTGCAAAAGCAACTCCAGATGAAAAAACCGGATCTAGAAATTCAGAACTATTTCCTGTCAAAGCAAAACCGTCTCCGTACATTCTTTTTACGGCTCTCGAATAATTTTCGAGTTTTACCGGTTCAAACAAAAACTCGGTTCCTTTAAATCTTTTGATATAATAATCAGATTTCTGAATCGCATTTCTTAAAGCTTCGGCATTGTCTTTATTTTCTGAAAGTGAATTGATGAAATCCGTTGGACCAACAACTCCTAAACTAGTATTTCCATTCGAAAACGGAATTACCCATAACCAAACTTCTGTTTCCAGAATATCAAATGAAATCTGAGTTCCTTCTTCTCCTTCTTCTCTATTAATATCTTTTACGTGTGTAAATATCGACGAATGCGGATCTAATTTTGATGGCGTATCAAGATCTAAAAGTCTTGGCAAAACGCGGCCATATCCGCTGGAATCAATTATAAATTTGGCGTGAATTTCTTTTAAATTTCCATCCTTATCTTTTACGATTGTTTTAGAATTTTTCCCTTCAAAAGAAACTTCCAAAACTTCGGTTTCAAACTCCAGATCAATTCCTTTTCTAAGCACTTCCTGCGCCATTGTGTTGTCAAAATCAGCACGTGGAACCTGCCATGTCCAATCCCAGCCTTCACCAAATTTCTGGCTAAAATCAAAAACACAAATCTCTTCTCCTCTAATGAATCGTGCTCCGAGTTTCTTTTCGAAATTCATCGCATCAAGACTTTCAAACAGCTCCGCTTCTGCAAAATGATCCATAACTCTGGGAATCAAGCTTTCGCCGACAACAAGTCTTGGAAATTTTGTTTTTTCTACTACTTTAATCTTAACATTATTGTTATGAAGATACGACGCAGAAACACATCCGGAAGGTCCTGCACCGATCACTAAAACATCTACAAACTCCTTTATCATAATAAGAATGTTATTAATTATTAACTTACATTTGCCTTCATCAAAATAACTACATTTATTTTGATAAATAAAATTAAATTAGCGCAACAAAAAACGATTTAATGAACACAATTAATGAATATTTAAGTTTAGCAGAATTCGAATCTATTATTTTTGGAAATAACAAAGTTGCAATCAGCGATGTAGTCCTGAATCGAGTAAATGAAAGCTTTAATTTTCTGAAAGAATTTTCGGGAAATAAAATTATATACGGTGTAAATACTGGTTTTGGACCAATGGCTCAATACCGAATTAAAGAATCTGACCAAATTCAATTACAATACAACTTAATCAGAAGTCACTCTTCGGGAACCGGAAAACCTTTAAGCCCGGTTTGTGCAAAAGCAGCAATTTTGGCTCGATTAAATACACTTTCTTTAGGTAATTCAGGAGTTCATCCTTCGGTAATTCACTTAATGGCAGAATTGATTAACAGAGATATTACTCCGCTTATTTTTGAACACGGAGGCGTTGGTGCCAGCGGAGATTTAGTACAATTATCACATTTAGCTTTAGTTTTAATTGGCGAAGGCGAAGTTTTTTATAAAGGCGACCGAAGACCGACTCAGGAAGTTTTTGAAATCGAAGGTTTAAAACCAATTCAGGTAGAAATCAGAGAAGGTTTGGCTTTAATAAACGGAACTTCTGTAATGACCGGAATTGGAGTTGTAAATGTGCATCACGCTAATAAATTATTAGATTGGTCGCTAAAATGTTCTTGTGCCATAAACGAATTGGTTCAGGCTTATGACGATCATTTTTCTGAAGAATTAAACCAAACCAAACGTCATAAAGGACAACAGGAAGTAGCTCAAAGAATGAGAAAAAATCTTTCTGACAGTACTTTAATCCGCAAAAGAGAAGACCATTTATATTCGGGAGAAAATACCGAAGAAATCTTCAAAGAAAAAGTTCAGGAATATTATTCGTTACGTTGTGTACCTCAAATTTTAGGCCCGGTTTTAGAAACCATAAACAATGTTGCTTCTATTTTAGAAGACGAATTTAACTCGGCAAACGACAATCCTATTATAGATGTGAAAAACAAACACGTTTATCATGGAGGAAATTTCCACGGAGATTATATTTCACTTGAAATGGATAAACTGAAAATTGTTATTACCAAATTAACAATGTTGGCAGAACGTCAATTGAATTATTTATTGAATTCAAAAATCAACGAAATTCTTCCTCCATTTGTCAATTTAGGAACATTAGGATTTAATTTCGGAATGCAGGGCGTTCAGTTTACTGCAACCTCAACAACTGCCGAAAGTCAAATGTTATCAAACCCAATGTATGTTCACAGTATCCCGAACAATAACGACAATCAGGATATTGTAAGTATGGGAACAAATGCAGCGGTAATTACCTCAAAAGTAATCGAAAATGCTTTTGAAGTTTTAGCGATCGAAATGATTACAATCGTTCAGGCAATTGATTATTTGGCTCAAAAAGATCAAATTTCATCTGTTACTAAAAAATGGTACAATGATATTAGAACTATAATTCCTGTATTTAAGGAAGATCAGGTTATGTATCCTTTTGTTCAAAAAGTAAAAGATTACCTGATCAATAGTTAAGACTTTATTTCACATTATTAATATTGAACCTTTAAGACCATGAAAAAAACACTTATTTTTTTATTCGTATGTTGCATTCAATTTGTTAATAGTCAAGAATTGGCTTTAGTTAAAAAAGACTCTAAAATTGGATATATTTCCAAAGACGGAAACTTTAAAATTGAGCCTCAATATAAATCTGCAAAGAATTTCTCTGAAGGTTTGGCTGCTGTAGAAAACGGCGGAAAATGGGGTTTTATTGACTCAAAAGGAAGCTGGGCAATTCCGGCAACTTTTAGTGACGCTAAAGAATTTAACAACGGAATTGCAATCGTAAAAAACGATAAAGACTGGGTGTATATTAATACAAAAGGTGAAATTCAGAAAGCACCAACTTCTGAAAAATTGTATGATTTTGATAATGGTGTTGCTTTTATAAAACAAGGCGATAAAATTGGTTTAATCAACCCAAAAATGGAAGTTGTTTTACAACCAAAATACGATGTAATCAAACCGTTTGAAAATGGTTTTGCAAGAGTTGGAATCAATAAAAAATGGGGAATTATTAATACTTCCGGAAAAGAATTGGTTGAACCTGCATACGACGAAATCGGAAATTATTTTAAAGGCACAACCTGGGCAAGAAAAGACAAAACTTTCGGAATTGTAAGCGCAGGAAATTTTATTGCTGTTGATGGTGCCGAAAAAATTTGGGATTTTGATTCTCAGGATTTGACTTTTGCTAAAAAGAACGGAAAAATTGGATTCATTGACTTAAAAGGAAACTGGGTAATTACTCCTATATATGATAAAGCAAAAGCATTCTCTAAAAATTTGGCTCCGGTTTGCGTCGGATCTAAATGGGGATATATTAATCCAAAAGCAGAATTCGTAATTGAACCAACTTATAGTGATGCAGAAGTTTTTAGTACAAATGGATTAGCGCCTGTAAAAGAAAAAAATTGGGGATTTATAAATGAATCAGGAAAACTGGTAATTCCAACTCAATACGGAATTACTGCAAATGGAATTATTGCCATGTTTATAAAACAAGATAAAGGTTTTATCGATGGCGTTGCAAGAGTAAAAAATGAAGGAAAATGGGGATTTCTTAAACCAGACGGAACGGTATTGAGCAATCAATGGTTTGAAAATGCTGAGTTATTTTCGAAAGGATCAGAAAAAATTCAAGCAACTGAAAGTGTTTCTGATAAACCAAAAGCAGAAACAAAACCTGCAGCGAAACCAGCAACTAAAAAGAAGAAATAATTTTACATAAATGAAATCGGCTTTTATAGACGATTTCATTGTGACCAATAAAAAATAAAACTTACATAAATGAAATGTGTATTAGTAACAGGCGGTTCAAGAGGAATTGGTAGTGCTATTTGTAAAAAACTGGCGGTTGAAGCCAACTATCATATTCTAATAAACTATCATTCGAATAAAACTGCTGCCGAAGAAACACTTCAGGAAATACAAAAATTAGGAGCAACAGGAGAAATCTTAGGTTTTGATGTTTCGAATTATGAGGAAGTGCAATCTGTTTTAACAAAATGGCAGGAAGCAAATCCGGAAGCACTTGTTGAAGCGATTGTAAACAATGCCGGAATTACAAAAGATGGTCTTTTTATGTGGATGACTCCCGAAGACTGGAATGGAGTTGTAAACACAAGTGTGAACGGTTTTTTTAATGTTACGCAGTTTTTTATTCAAAAAATGTTACGCAATAAATATGGCCGAATCGTAAATATGGTTTCTGTTTCCGGAGTAAAAGGAACGGCGGGACAAACTAATTATTCAGCAGCAAAAGGCGCGATTGTTGCTGCTACAAAAGCATTGGCACAAGAAGTTGCTAAACGAAATATTACTGTAAATGCGGTTGCTCCCGGATTTATCAGAACGGACATGACAAGCCAATTAGACGAAAAAGAATTATTAAAACTAATTCCGGTAAATCGTTTTGGTGAAGCCGAAGAAGTTGCAGATTTGGTAAGCTTTTTGATTTCTAAAAAATCAAGCTACATTACAGGCGAAATTATCAATATAAACGGAGGGATATATTCTTAATAGTTCCTAAGTTTGCGAGACTATTTTAAGTTTTTTTTAAACGTCGAAAATTGCTCGCAAAGACGCTAAGTCGCCAAGCTTTATTAAAAAATATAAAGAAAAAACTTTGCGACTTAGCGTCTTTGCGAGATTAAAAAAAATTACACGAAACGGATATATAAATACTTTGAAAGACGATGAATAAGAGAGTTGTAATTACTGGAATGGGAATTTATTCTTGTATCGGAACTTCTTTAGATGAAGTAAAAGAATCTTTGTACAACGGAAAATCCGGTATTAAGTTTGACGCCGAAAGAAAAGAATTTGGATTTCAATCTGCCTTAACGGGAATGGTTCCAAAAGCGGATCTAAAAAACTTATTGACCCGCAGACAGCGTATGAGCATTGGTGAAGAAACCGAATATGCTTATATGGCAACAATTGAAGCATTAAAAAACGCCAATATCGACGATGCCTTTTTCGACAATCGCGAAGTAGGAATCATGTACGGAAATGATAGTGTTTCAAAAGCTATTATTGACGCCACAGATATTGTTCGCGAGAAAAAAGATACCGCTTTAATAGGTTCCGGAGCGATTTTTAAATCCATGAATTCAACGGTAACAATGAATTTATCGACGATTTTTAAACTTCGAGGAATCAATCTTACTATAAGTGCCGCTTGCGCAAGTGGTTCACATTCTATTGGATTAGCTTATTTTTTAATAAAAAGCGGATTTCAGGATATCGTAATTACCGGCGGAGCTCAGGAAATCAACAAATATGCGATGAGCAGTTTTGACGGATTAGGTGTTTTTTCGAATAGAGAAAACGAACCTGAAAAAGCTTCACGCCCATTTGATGCTGATCGCGACGGATTAATTCCGAGTGGTGGCGGTGCAACGTTAATATTAGAAAGCTACGAATCGGCAATTGCCAGAGGCGCCAATATTATTGCAGAAGTTGTAGGTTACGGTTTCTCTTCAAACGGTGGACATATCTCAACTCCCAATGTCGAAGGTCCGTCTATAGCCATGCAACGAGCGCTTGACGATGCACAATTAAAAGCAACAGATATTGACTATATAAATGCACATGCAACTTCAACTCCGGTTGGAGACGGAAACGAAGCCAAAGCTATTTTTGAAGTCTTTGGTGAGAAAAATCCTTACGTAAGTTCTACAAAATCAATGACAGGACACGAATGTTGGATGGCTGGTGCAAGCGAGGTAATCTACTCTATCTTAATGATGCAGAACGATTTCATCGCTCCGAACATCAATTTGGAAAATCCTGATGAAGATGCTTCTAAATTAAATTTGGTCAAAACTACTTTAAACAAAAAATTTGACATATTTTTGTCCAATTCCTTCGGATTCGGAGGAACCAACTCTGCGTTGGTGGTTAAAAAGTTTAAATTGAACGATGAATAAAGAAGAGATTATAGCAAGAATTAATGGTTTTTTGGTTGATGAATTTGAAGTAGATAATGATGATATTGAACCAGATGCTAATCTAAAAGATACACTTGGGTTAGATAGTTTAGATTATGTTGATTTAGTAGTTTCTATTGAATCTAACTTTGGTGTAAAACTGGTTGAAGCTGATTTTGTTGGAATTGCTACTTTTCAAAATTTTTACGACCTGATCGATACCAAACTAAAAGCTAAAGCTGTTTAATGAGTCAATGGGATGGCAAATCAAAAGGAACAGTTTTAGGCTATAGAATATTCGTTTTTTTAATACAAAAAGCGGGTGTAAAGGCTGCTTATGTCCTACTCTATTTTGTTGCTTCTTACTACTTTTTGTTTCTAAAGAAAAGCAATCAGGCTATTTTTTATTATTTTAAAGAAAGACTGAACTATTCTTATTTCAAATCAAAAAAATTGGTTTTCAAAAGTTATTACACTTTTGGACAGACTATTATTGATAAGGTTTCCATTTCTGCGGGAATGCGAAATAAATTTTCCTATGAATTTGACGGAATCGAGACTCTGAAAAAACTTCTTGCCGAAAAAAAAGGCGGTGTTTTAATTAGCGCTCATATTGGAAATTTTGAAATTGCCGAACATTTTCTGGGCGACATTGATCTAAACTTTCAAATCAATTTAGTTACTACAGATTTAGAACATTCTGCAATAAAAAATTATCTGGAAAGCGTTACCCAAAAACCTACCGTAAAATTTATAATTATCAAAGACGATTTATCTCATATTTTTGAGATTAATGCAGCTTTAGCTAATAACGAATTAGTTTGTTTTACCGGCGATCGTTATTTTGAAGGCACCAAATCTCTTTCTGAAGAAATTCTGGGCAAAGAAGCTAACTTTCCTGCAGGTCCATTTTTGATCGCTTCACGACTAAAAGTTCCCGTTGTTTTTGTTTATGTAATGAAAGAACCCAACTTACATTATCATTTATACGCAAGAGAAGCAACGGTAAAACATCGTGATGAAAAAGCATTATTGAAAGAATACGTAAAAAGCGTTGAAAGTATCGTGCAGAAATATCCATTGCAATGGTTTAATTATTTCGACTTCTGGAATGATTTGAAAAACTAAAAAGGTTGCCACGAATTTCACAAATTTCCCCGAATTATTTTAAAAAATTCTGAAGATGATTACCTTAATTAATTTTAGGCATATACTAATTAGTGAAAATTTGTGAAATTCGTGGCAAAAAACCTCAACTCAATTCCTACTTTATAACAAATCTTAAACAAGAAAATTCGTTTAAATAAATTTACTTATTTTTGTTTGCAACCAAAGCGTACAAACAAAATGAAAAATGTTCTCGTTATTTTTTATTCCCAATCCGGACAACTAGAATCGATTGCGAAAAACATTGCAAAACCATTCTTAAATTCAGAAGAAATAAAAGTAACTTTTCACGAAATACAATTAGAAAAGCCATTCCCGTTTCCTTGGAATAAAACCTCTTTTTTTGATGCTTTTCCGGAATCTTTTTTACAGATTCCAACAAAGCTTAAACCCGTTTCTGATGAAGTTTTAAACACAAAATTTGATTTGGTTCTTTTTCATTATCAAGTTTGGTTTTTATCGCCTTCAATTCCTGTTAATTCCTTTTTAAAAAGTCCCGAAGCCAAAACAATATTAAACAATACTCCCGTTATAACTATTAATGGTTCTCGTAATATGTGGGTTATGGCTCAGGAAAAAATTAAAGTTTTATTGCGTGATGCAAATGCAAAATTGGTTGGAAACGTTGCATTAGTAGATCGCGTTGGAAATTTAATCAGCGTAATTACAATTGTAAATTGGATGTTTTCTGGTGTAAAGAAAAGATATTTGGGCTTTTTTCCGCTTCCGGGAGTTTCTGATAAAGACATTCAGGAGTCGGATAAATTTGGCGAAATCATGCTTTCCCAATTCAAACAGAACAAACTCGAAGATTTACAGCCAAAATTAGTCGAAATAGGTGCGGTAAAAATCAGTCCGTATTTAGTAACTGTAGATAAAACGGCCAATAAAATTTTTAATAAGTGGTCAAATTTGATTCATAAGAATCAAAAAAACAGGAAAACGCTTCTTAAAATATTTTATGTTTATTTATTCCTTGCAATATGGCTAATCTCACCAATAGTATATATATTGCACCTTATTACCTATCCATTCAAGTTCAAAACCATAAAAAAAGAAACTCAATATTATCAAGGAGTTTAGAATACGAAATTTAATTATGTTTGACGTATATATTACCAAAGCCGCAAAATATTTGCCAAATGAAGCTGTTTCAAATGACGAAATGGAAAATTATTTAGGTCTGATAAATGACACTGCCTCAAAGGCAAGACGTATTATTTTGCGCAATAATAAAATTACAAACCGATATTACGCCGTAGATAAAAACGGAAAAAGCACACATAGTAACGCTGAGTTAACACGAAATGCCGTTGCACAACTATTTGATGAAAATTTTACAGATCAGGATTTAGAAGTCCTTTCCTGCGGGACTTCATCACCCGATGTTTTGGCACCGTCGCATGCTGCAATGGTTCATGGTTTATTAAAAAACAGATCTGTCGAATTAAATTCTTCGATGGGAATTTGCTGTTCCGGAATGAATGCGCTGAAATATGGTTTTCTTTCGATAAGATCAGGAAACTCAAAAAATGCTATTTGTACAGGATCAGAAAAAGTTTCGACATGGCTTTCTTCTCCAAAATACAATCACGAAATTGTCAATTTAAAAAACCTTGAAGAACAACCTATAATTGCCTTCAAAAAAGATTTTTTGCGTTGGATGTTATCTGATGGAGCCGGAGCATTTTTATTAGAAAATAAACCAAGTGGAGAAATTTCGTTAAAAATCGAATGGATGGAAGCGTATTCTTATGCATTCGAATTGGAAACTTGCATGTATGCCGGTGGAGATAAATTAGAAAATGGCGAAATCCAAGCCTGGAGCGATTACAATCCGGAGCAATGGTTAACCGAATCTGTGTTTGCGGTAAAACAAGATGTAAAAATATTAGACGAATTTATCCTGCCTAAAGGTGTCGAAAGTATGAGCGATGCAATGGCAAAGCACAATATTACGGCAGATCAGGTAGATTATTTTTTACCACACGTTTCTTCTAACTTTTTTGTAGAAGGGTTAAAAAACGGATTAAACGAAAAAGGAATCGTGCTTACAGACGAAAAATGGTTTATGAACCTCTTAAGAGTTGGTAACGTAGGTTCGGCATCAATTTATATTGCTCTTGAAGAATTAATGTATTCAGGTAAACTAAAAAAAGGAGATCGCATTTTATTATCAGTTCCGGAAAGCGGAAGATTCTCTTTTGCATATGCCTATTTAACGGTTTGCTAATGGAAACAATATCTCTTTTAAATAAAGAAGCAGTCGAAAATTTATTGCCGCAAAAGTTCCCTTTTGTTATGGTAGATAAAATGTATTCTTATACCGAAACTTCATTGGTTTCCGGTTTAAAAATTCAGAACGACAATATCTTTGTTGATAATAATTCTTTTCTGGAAGCAGGAATAATCGAGCATATGGCACAATCTGTGGCGTTGCATACAGGATATGAGTATTTTTTGAAAAACGAAACAGCACCAACAGGTTATATTGGTTCTATAAAAGATATTGAAATAAAAAAGTTTCCTAAAGTCGGTGATACGATTCAATCAGCCGTAACGATTCTGCAGGAATTTGCAGGAATAACTTTGGTTGATATTGTGACTACTTTGAATAATGAAGAAATTGCCCGCGGACAAATGAAAACCGTTTTGGCAAAATAATATACTTATGAAAATTGGAGTTGACATACAAAATTATCTTCCGCACCGAGCGCCAATGCTTATGGTCGATTTAATTTTGGATATAAATTCAAATTTTGTAGAAACGACATTTCTGATAAAAGAAGACAATATTTTTGTCGATAATAAGATTTTTGTCGAAGCCGGTTTAATCGAAAATACAGCACAAACCTGTTCTGCAATTGTAGGCAAAAAGTATTTTTTTGAGGAAGACGGAACAGAAAATGAAAACGTAAATGTGATTGGTTTTATCAGCGCATTAAAAAATCTGAAAATACATTCGCTGCCAAAAGCTGGTGATACAATTATTACTAAAGCAAATCTGGTTTCGAAATTTATAGGCGACGATTATACTTTATGTACAATGAGTTGCGAAAGTTTATTGGAAGACAAACTGCTTTTAGAATGCGAAATTAATTTGTTTATTCAGAAGACAATTTCGGCTATAACATAACTCTGATCGAAAATAAAAACCGTCATGGAAAAAGAAAATGTACCTCAGCACGATGGAAATTTAAGCAAAAAGAACCTCAAAGAACTTGTTTACGCCACTGATGAAAATGGCGATTACACAACTGCGTTAAGTACGGGTTGGGAACCAAAAGCCATTGCACTTTCTAACGCAATTGACGATATAAAAGAACGTGCCGAAGAAGCAAAAATGAAAGTTCAGATTGGTGAATTAAGCCCGATTTGTTATTATATGGAACTCAACAAAATGGATCTTACCATTCTTGCCGGTTATGTTGAGATGTGGAAATGGCGCGTAAAAAGACATTTTAAACCAACTGTTTTTGCTAAATTAAGTGACAAAATTTTACAGAAGTATGCCGACGCTTTTGAGATTTCAATAGCCGAATTAAAAAATATTAAAACCGATTAATGCAAACTAGTTTTACACACCATCAATCTGCTCATTGTGAAAATGGAGTGGCTTCAAATCTGCTTAAAAACAACGGATTAAATATCAGCGAACCAATGGTTTTTGGTATTGGTTCCGGGCTTTTATTCGTGTATTTACCTTTTATAAAAGTAAATCATGCACCGGCAATCAGTTACAGAACTTTGCCTGGACAGATTTTTAATAAAGTTGCCAATCGTTTAAATTTAAAAATAAAAAGACAAAAATTTTCATCGACAATTAATGCCAATAAAGCATTAGATGAAAATCTAAAAAACAATATCCCAACCGGATTACAAGTTGGTGTTTATCATTTAAGTTATTTTCCTGATGAATATCGTTTTCATTTCAACGCACATAATTTAGTTGTTTACGGAAAAACGGAAACCGATTATTTAATCAGCGATCCAGTGATGGAAACCGTTACCACTTTAACGCACGAAGAATTAGATAAAGTACGTTTTGCCAAAGGCGCTTTTGCTCCAAGAGGACAAATGTATTATCCAATTCAGATTCCAAAAGACGTTGATTTTAAAAGTGCCATCATTAAAGGAATTAAAAATACATGTCGCGACATGCTTGCGCCAATGCCAATTGTTGGCGTTCGCGGAATCAAATTCGTATCAAGACAAATTAGAAAATGGCCTGCAAAACACGGCGTTAGAAAAGCCAATCATTACCTCGCACAAATGGTTCGTATGCAGGAAGAAATTGGAACTGGCGGCGGAGGTTTTCGTTTTATATATGCAGCATTTTTACAAGAAGCTTCGGTTGTTTTAAACAATGACGAATTGAAAGTACTTTCGAAAGAAATGACTCAAATTGGAGATTCCTGGAGAGATTTTGCTGTAGAAGCTTCTCGTATTTATAAAAACCGAAGTGCCAAAGAAGACGCTTACAATGCTATTGCAGATGAACTTCTGGACATTGCCAATAGAGAAGAAATCTTTTTCAAAAAACTAAAAAAAGCAATTAGCTAAATATATTTTGCAAACCGTTATAAAAATAAAATCCCTTTCGAAAAAGTACATAAATGCAGAAATGTATTCTTTGAACGATGTTTCGCTGGATATAAATCAAGGTCAGATTTTTGGTTTATTAGGTCCAAATGGCGCCGGAAAAACCACATTAATCTCGATGCTCTGCGGATTGATAAAACCAACTTCCGGACATTTTACCATTGATGGTTTGAACTATGCGAATGATTCTTCCAAAATCAAAAAAATAATTGGAGTTGTACCGCAGGAATATGCCTTATATCCAACGTTGACGGCGCGTGAAAATTTGCATTATTTTGGAAGCATGTACGGATTAAAAGGTTCTGATTTGAAAGATAAAGTAATCGAAACTTTAGATCTTTTAGGACTTTTAAAATTTGCCGACAAACGCATCGAAACTTTCTCAGGCGGAATGAAACGCAGAGTCAATTTGATTGCAGGAATTTTACACAATCCAAAAGTTTTATTTCTGGATGAACCAACCGTTGGCGTTGATGTACAATCTAAAAATGCGATTATAGAATATCTAAAACATTTAAATCAAAACGGGACTACGATTATTTATACGTCACATCATTTGGCTGAAGCCGAAGATTTTTGCACCACAATTGCCATTCTTGACCAAGGAAAAATCTATGCGCAAGGCACACCATCAGGTTTAATTGCTTCGACCGAAAAAGCGAGAAATCTGGAAGAAGTTTTTATTTCATTAACCGGTAAAGATCTGAGAGATGATATATAAAATTTGGATGTCAGTCGTAAAAGAATATCTCCTGCTCAAACGAGATTTAGGCGGATTAGTCATTTTATTTATAATGCCTTTGGTTTTGGTGATCACCGTAACGTTGATTCAGGACAGCACTTTTAAAACCGTTAGCGATAATAAAATTCAGATTTTATTGGTCGACAATGACAAAGGTTCGGTTTCTAAAACTGTTTTTGATAATTTAGAAAAAAGTCAGCTTTTTAGTGTTGTAACACAAATCGACAATAAACTACTTACCGAAGAAGTTGCCAGAGAAAATGTTTACAAAGGAAGATTTCAATTGGCAATTATAATCCCAAAAAATCTAAGTATTGATTTACAAGCCAAAGTTGATCAGAATGTAGAAAACATTGTAAGCAAAATGGGTTTTACAGATACAATTGCAAAACCGAAAACTTCAAAAATAATTCAGCAAAAAGAAGTTAAATTATATTTTGATCCGGCAGTTCAGCTTAGTTTCAAAAATTCGGTGATGAGTTCAATTGATAAAATGATTTCGCAAATAGAAACAAAATCAATTTATACGACTTTTCAAAATCAATTAGGCGAAGAAAATACTAAGTTCGAACAAAAGAGTTTTATTACTTTTAAAGAAATTGTTCCAAAAGTTGACAACAAAGAAGTGTTGCCAAATTCGGTACAGCATAACGTTCCGGCTTGGACGCTTTTTGCTATATTCTTTATCGTGATTCCTTTGTCTATTAATATTGTAAAAGAAAAATCGCAAGGAACATTTGTTCGATTATTGACCAATCCGGTTTCGAATCTAATTGTTATTATCGGTAAAACCATAACCTATTTAGCCATTTGTATGATTCAGTTTTATATGATGGTTGCCGTTGCAATATTTTTATTTCCGCATATTGGTTTGCCTTCATTAAACGTCGAAGGACATTTGTTTTTAATGAGTGTTGTGGCTTTATTTTCAGGTTTTGCAGCCATTGGTTTCGGAATTTTATTGGGAACTATTGCTAGTACACAAGAACAATCGGCACCTTTTGGCGCAACAAGCGTAATCATTCTTGCAGCAATTGGCGGAGTCTGGGTTCCGGTTTTTGTAATGCCAAAAATCATGCAGCTTATCGCAAAATCATCACCAATGAATTGGGGTCTTGAAGCGTTTTATGATGTTTTATTACGCAACGTTTCTTTCCTGGAAATTCTACCAAAAATAAGTTTGTTATTTTTGTTCTTTATAATCACAACTTCCATTGCATTATTCTATGACAAAAAGAAAAGAACAGTATAACGAAGCAACATCCTTAACGGTTTCACATGAAATCAGAATTCGTTTTAACGAAACTGATCCACTCGGAATTGTTTGGCACGGCTATTATATTACATATTTTGAAGATGGACGCGAAGCTTTTGGACGCGAACACGGGCTCACCTATTTAGATATTGCCAAAACCGGATTTACAACTCCAATCGTAAAATCAAAATGCGAACATAAATTGTCTTTGCGCTACGGCGATGTCGTAACAGTTGAAACAACGGTTGTTGATACTCCGGCTGCAAAAATGATTTATCGTTTTAGAATTTTAGATGCAAAAGGTGAAGTTGCGTGTGCAGGAGAAACCGTTCAGGTTTTCTTAGATAAAGAAGGAAATCTAATGTTGACGAATCCTCCTTTTTATGAAGAATGGAAACGAAAAGTTGGGTTGATTAAATAAAAATTCAAACACGAATTACACCAATTTTCACGAATTAAAAATTTAAAAAAATCAGTGTAAATCTGCTTAAATCCGCAAAATCTGCGTGCCATAAACACCATACAGAAATAAATAATAAAATGTTAAGAGAAGTATATATCACGCAAACCAATTGTATCACGCCTTTAGGTTTTGATGTTGAATCCAACATCGAAGCGATTCTTCGTGGAGAATCCGGTATTCAATTACATGAAGATATTTCCTTGATGCCGTTGCCGTTTTATGCTGCAATTATTAATTATGAAAAAATAAATAGTGCTTTTGAGAAAATAAGCGCTGACACAAAATATTCTCGTTTAGAGAAAATGATGATTTTGGCTTTAGAGCCGATTATCAAAAATTCCGAAATTGAATTAAATTCGAAAACTGCTTTTATACTTTCAACCACAAAAGGAAATGTTACGGCTTTAAAAACTGATTCAGAAGAAAGTTTCAATAATGCACATTTAGATGTTTTAGCAAAAAATGTTTCGGATTTCTTTGGGTTCAAAACACAGCCAATTGTAGTTTCGAATGCTTGTGTTTCTGGAATTTTAGCCGTTTCTGTTGCCAAAAGAATGATTCAATCTGAACTTTACGACAACATTTTTGTTATTGCTGGAGACGAAGTTTCAGAATTTGTTTTATCTGGTTTTAATGCTTTTCAGGCGATGAGCAATTTGCCTTGTAAACCTTATTCTAAAAACAGAACCGGCGTAAGTTTAGGCGAAGCAACCGCAGCAATTTTAGTTTCGGCGGAAGCCAAAAACGCAAAAATAAAAGTTATTGGAGACAGTTCGATAAACGATGCCAATCATATTTCCGGACCTTCAAGAACAGGCGAAGGTTTGTTTAGAAGTATTCAGAATGCTTTGAAAGAAGCTCAGATAAATCCAGATCAAATCGATTATATTTCAGCGCATGGAACCGCAACTCCATTCAATGACGAAATGGAAGCGATTGCTTTGAATCGTTTAGATTTACAAAATGTTCCCATAAATAGTCTGAAAGGATTTTACGGACATACATTAGGCGCTTCGGGATTATTAGAAACCGTAATTGCAATTGAATCAACAAATCAAAATATACTTTTTGAATCGAAAGGTTTTGACGAAATCGGCGTAAGCGAATCGATTAATATTATTGAGAAAAATGAAGAGAGAAATATTGATTTCTTTTTGAAAACAGCTTCTGGATTTGGAGGTTGTAATACGGCGGTGATATTTGAAAAGATAAAATAATATGGTATTAATCTTTTGTAAAAAAAGCTATTCCTTTTATTTCTTTTTCTTTTAAAACAGAATTGACAATTTTAATAATTTTTATTTTTGGAATCTCTTGATTTTCTAAAGACATTGTAGAAAATACTGTATCAACAAGAACTTTTGACAAAAAGCTTTTTTGTTTTAATTGCGGATATTTTTCATAGAATTTCATCAGGCATCAAATCTATAAAATTTAATTCCAACTTGTAAGTAAATCTTATAAGTTAAATAAAAAAGATAAATAATAATTTTCGAGTATTAGTAAATTTAAAAATGATAGATAAAAAAGAGCTAAGTAATAAAATAAGCAAATCTAAAACCTTACTATTTACAATAATTGCTATTTCTTGCTTTTTAGTTGTATCTGTTTTTGATTTCTTCGATCAGAGTTTTAGTCTTCACGATATTTTGGTCGAATTTCATGGGCTCGTTTTTGACTTAGTTATTTTTGGAATTTTAATAACAACTTACGAAACTATCTCTTCCAAAAAAGAAAAAATTGAAAGATATAATGAAGAACTAAATGATTATAAATTTTGGAAAAGTGAAGAATCAATGTATAGAACAAGAGGAATAATTAAAAGATTAGTTAGTTTGGGTGAAAAAAAATTAGATTTGTCTTTTTGTTATCTAGCAAATGATAATTCTTTGCTTCAATATACTGACATGAAAGAATGGAATTTTACTGGTGCAACATTAACAAATTGTGGATTTGGAGCAAGCAACATTACAAACTCAAATTTCACATTAGCAAAATTAAACAGAGGTACTTTTATAGATGTTAATTTAACTAATTCTAATTTTAGAAATGCAAACCTTTATCTAACAAAGTTTGAAAATTGTAATCTTACAAGTGTTGATTTCCTTAATGCTCGTGTAGATTCTATTTCTTGGTTTTCTGAATTGAAAAAATCAAAAAATATTGGAGTTGAAATTTTAAAAAACAGATATTATATTGAAGAAACTAAAAATGAATTCACTACTATTTATAAGTTACAACTACGTTCCTAGTAGGTAATTTAAATTAAACAATGACTCAAAATAAAACCTACATACAATCCTACATCTCCATCCAAAACAACGAAATTGTTTTGAACGGAACTTCTGTATTCAAAATTGAACCAACTGATTTTGCTGATTTTTCGAAACAAGCGTATCGCAATTTTGACATTCAATATCCGAAGTTTTTCAAAATGGATGCTTTAAGCAAATTGGCTTTTTTGGGATCTGAATTGCTTTTGAGTCCGATAACTTCGGCTGAAAAAGAGAATAATATTGCTTTGGTTTTGGCGAATAAATCTTCGAGTTTAGATACTGATGTTAAGTATCAGGAATCAATTTCGGACAAAGAAAACTATTATCCTAGTCCGGCAGTTTTTGTTTATACGTTGCCAAATATTTGTTTGGGCGAAATAAGTATTCGTCATCAGCTGAAAAGTGAAAATTCTTTCTTTATATTTGATGCTTTCAATACTGAATTTCTGTCTAACTATTCAGATATTCTGTTAAACACAAATAAAGCTGATACGGTTCTGTGTGGTTGGGTTGAATTTTTTAATGACAATTACAAAGCGTTTCTTTGTACGATTAGTAAAGAAGAAAACGAGAAATATACAAACGAAAATATCAATACATTATATAATAAATAATCATGGAAGCATTAAAAGAAGAATTAAAAAATAAAATCATCACCACTCTAAATCTTGAAGATATCGCAATCGAAGACATTGCAGATAACGATCCTTTGTTTGGAGACGGTTTAGGTTTGGACTCGATTGATGCACTTGAATTGATCGTGATTCTTGATAAAGATTACGGAATAAAACTGGTTGACCCAAAAGAAGGAAAATCTATTTTTCAATCTATTGAAACTATGGCTGCTTATATTAGTGCTAACAGAACAAAGTAAGACTGCTTAGACTTGCTTAGATTTTTAGACAACTTAGACAATACTTTCAAAAAAATCTAAGCAAGTCTAATGTCTAAAAATCTAAGCAAGTCTAGTAAAAAAAATCTAAGTAAGTCTAAAATCTAATAATCTAAGAAGTCTAAAATGAAAGGTGTTGCAATAACGGGAATGGGAATTATTTCTTCGATTGGAAACTCAGTCGAGGAAAATTTTATTTCGTTAATCGAAAATAAAGTTGCTATAACTGGCATCGAAAATATTTCGACTGTTCATGCGGATATTATTAAGGTTGGAGAAATTAAAAAAACCAATGCTGAATTGATTCATGAACTAGAACTTTCTGACGATAATAACTTTTCGAGAACTGCTATGATTGGGGCTTTTGCAGCCAAACAAGCTGTCAAAAATGCTGGAATTACATCGATAAACGAATTTAGAACCGGACTTATTTCGGCAACAAGTGTTGGCGGAATGGATATGACTGAAAAGCATTATTACGATTATTTTAAAAACCCTGAACTTGTTAAATATATTAGTTGTCATGACGGCGGCGATGTTGCCGAAAAGATAGCTGAAGAATTGGGTTTAAAAGGAATCGTTACAACTATTAGTACGGCTTGTTCTTCTGCAGCAAATGCAATTATGTTGGGCGCGCGCCTAATTAAAAATGGAAAACTGGATCGTGTTATCGTAGGCGGAACTGATGCTTTGGCGAAATTCACCATCAACGGATTTAAAACTTTAATGATTCTTTCTGACGATTATAACAAACCTTTTGACAATAATCGTAAAGGATTAAATTTGGGCGAAGCCGCTGCATATTTGGTTTTAGAATCTGATGAAGTTGTTGCTAAACAAAACAAAAAAGTTCTCGCTCGTGTTTCTGGTTACGGAAATGCAAATGACGCTTTTCATCAAACTGCTTCTTCAGAAAATGGTGATGGCGCTTATTTAGCGATGAAAAAAGCTTTTGAAATTTCGGGTTTACGACCAAGCGAAATTGATTATATCAACGTTCACGGAACCGCAACTCCTAACAATGATTTGTCTGAAGGAAGAGCTTTACTCCGAATTTATCGTGATGAAAAAGTTCCTGACTTTAGTTCAACAAAACCTTTTACGGGACATACTTTGGCGGCAGCCGCAGCAATTGAAGCCGTTTACAGTATTTTGGCAATTCAGAATAGTGTGGTTTACCCAAACTTGAATTTTGAAACTCCAATGGAAGAATTTGATCTGAAACCACAAACTTCTTTAAAAATGAAAAATATCGAACACGTTTTATCTAACTCTTTTGGTTTTGGAGGAAATTGTTCTACACTTATATTTTCTAAAAGCTAATGAAAACATATATAAATGGAGTAGGTTGTATTTCGGCTCAAAAAACATTTGATACTGTTTTTTTAGAGGAAGCGGTGCACAACCAAAATGACACAATATTATCGATAGTTGCTCCGGTTTACAAAGATTTTATTACGCCCGCCGCTAGTCGAAGAATGGCAAAAGGTGTAAAAAACGGAATCGTAGCTTCGGCATTAGCCTTAAAAGATGCACAACTCGAAAATGTAGATGCAATTATTACCGGAACAGGTTTGGGATGCATTGAAGATTCTGAAAAATTCCTGAAAAATATTCTCGATAATAACGAAGAGTTCTTAACGCCAACTTCGTTTATACAATCGACACATAATACCGTTGGTGCTCAAATTGCTTTGTCTTTGCAATGCAAAGGATATAATTTTACATATGTAAATGGAGCGGTTTCTTTCGAATCGGCACTTTTAGATGCTAAAATGCAAATCGAAGAAAACGAAGCCAATTCGATTTTAGTTGGCGGAATTGACGAAAATGGCGAGTACACAACTTCTCTTTTTAAATTGGCTGGCCGAATCAAACAAGATGGAGATCAGCCTTATGATGTTTTAAATCCAACTTCGGCAGGAGCTGTTTTTGGCGAAGGCGCCAGTTTTTTTGTTTTAGAAAATGAAAAAAAAGAAACTACTTATGCACAGGTTTTAGATGTTGAGATTAAAAACACTTTGGAAGAAAACGAAGTTGAAGCAGAAATAATCGCGTTTTTAAAAATCAACAATTTACAAATTTCAGACATTGATGCTGTTGTTTTTGGTTTAAACGGAAACATCACTTTTGATTCTTATTATAAAAATCTGGCTGAAAATGCTTTCGCAGAAACGCCTCAATTGTATTACAAACATTTGAGTGGAGAATATGATACGGCTTCGGCTTTCGCTTTATGGATCGCTTCAAAAGTAATCAGAACTCAGGAAATTCCGGAAATTATAAAAGTAAATTCGGTTGAAAAACCAGCTTATAATACCATTTTATTGTACAATCAATTAGATGGAAAAAATCATAGTTTTACGTTACTTTCAAAATGATAACGCATAAAAAAGTCACCATTTTTTTTATCTCCTTATTACTTTTTTTATTTTTATTAAAAGCTGATAAAGGAATTAACGGATTGTGGTTTTTAGTAGTTGCCTTACCTTTTCTTGCCATTAATATTTATGGAACAGCAAGAATTTCATCTAATTATATCGTAAAAGCTTTCTGTAACAATCCTTTAGAAACAGAAAAAAAAATCGCTTTAACTTTTGATGACGGTCCAAGTGAATTTACTTTGGAAGTTTTAGAACTTCTGAAAAAATACAATGCAAAAGCAACCTTTTTCTGCATTGGGAAAAACATTGAAAAACATCCTGAAATTCTAAAACAAATTATTGCCGAAGGTCATTTGGTTGGAAATCATTCTTACGGTCATTCTAAGTTTTTTGATTTTTATACTACTCCAACCATAATCGAAGAACTTCAAAAAACAGATAGACTTCTGGAAAAATTTACTTCCAAGAAAATCAACTTCTTTCGTCCGCCTTACGGAGTAACGACACCATCAATTGGAAGAGCTTTAAAAATCACTGGACATAAAGTTATTGGCTGGAATATTCGTTCGCTTGACGGCGGAACAACAAATGTGGAATTGATTTTGAATCGAATTAAAAAACGTCTTTCTCCTGGTGGAATTGTACTTTTGCACGATACAGGATCACATTCCGTTTTAGTATTGGAACAGTTTTTGCAATTTTTACAGCAAAACAATTATGAAGTGATTTCGATTGAAGAACTTTTGAATCTTAAAGCTTATGAAGATTGAACGCTGATAAAATAGCAACTCATCAAGTTAGACCTAACAGGTTTTAAAAACCTGTTAGGTCTTGCTAAACAATTTTTAACAAAATATGAAAACTAAAATAGCACTCTTAATTTTATTTATTTCAGGCAATTTGTTTGCTCAGGAACAAAAAATGTCTGACGCTGAAATCGCTACTTTTAAGCAAGATGTAAATGTAGTTTCGAAAAAAATCAAAACTTTAAGTACTGATTTTGTACAATACAAACATTTGGATTTTTTATCGAAAGACATTGAAACTTCAGGTAAAATGATTTTCAAAGAGCCAAGTTTACTGCAATGGCAATATAAAAAACCATACAATTACAGCATCGTTTTCAAAAACGGAAAAATTCTGATTAACGACGAAGGAAAGAAAAGTGCAGTTGATATTGGCAACAGCAAAATCTTTGGTCGTATCAATAAATTAATCGTTGGCAGCGTGAGCGGAAATATGTTTGATGACAAAGAATTTACGATTTCGTACTTTAAATTAAAAGGACAAAATTTGGCGAAATTTGTTCCAAAAGATGCTACTTTGAAAAAATACATCAAACAAATTGAACTGACTTTTGATAAAGAAGAAGCAACTGTTGTTCAGGTAAAACTATTGGAATCATCTGAAGATTATACTAGAATTGTACTTAAAAACAAAGTGATCAATGCAAAAATCGACGATTCAGTTTTTAATAATTAATTGCCTTTTGGCATTAGTTTTAGTTTCTTGTGGCTCAGTCACAAAAAATTATACGCCTAAAAAATTAGACAAAACGTCTTATCAGGTTCCCTATTTTACAGACACAAATACTGATTATGTTTACAAAACAAATATTACGGTTTATGGTCATGAAATATCCGGAATTTTTATTGCTAAAAAAATAAATGATACCACACATCGCGTTGTTTTTACAACCGAATTTGGTAACAAATTGTTAGATTTTGAAATTTCAAAAAAGACTTTTAAAGTCAACTCGATTGTATCTGAATTAGATCGAAAAATCCTGATTAACACTTTAACCGAAGATTTCCGTTTGCTTCTTAAAAATGAATATTTGATGCAGGAACAATTTGAAAATGAATCAGATGACATCTATAAATCAGCAGATGGAAACCGCGATAATTATCTTTTTATTTCTAAAAAAACATCGAAATTAGATAAAGTCGTAAATGCCTCTAAAACAAAAGAAAAAATAACACTGCTTTTTAGTTCAGAAAACAATATTTTTGCCGAGAAAATTCAGATTATTCATCAGAATATCAAGTTAAAAATCGAGTTAAATTATTTTAAATCAGAGTAAAAACTTAATCTAAAGCTAAACTTAAACCAAATTAAAAATGAAAAAAATAACCGTAATTGCCTTTGTTTTATTTATCGGAATCATAACCTCAAACGCACAAGTAAGAGTTAGTCCCGGAATTCGTGGAGGTTTAAATGTCTCAACATTAACCAATATTGATGATAATAAATCTAAAACAGATTTTTATGTTGGTGGATTAGTGAACATTAAATTTAATAAATATTTTTCGTTACAGCCAGAGATAACATATTCAAGACAAGGTGATCAAGGAAGAGAATATCTTGGAAACGGTTATAATTATCGTTATGTTAATTATGAATTAAACTACCTAACACTTGGTGCAGTTGCAAAATTTAATATTGGCGGTAAAGCTTTTCACATTTTAGGAGGTCCGTCTGTAGATTTTAAAGTTTCTGATAATTATATCAACAGCAGTCCTGAAGATTTTGACCTTGCCTTTGTTGGAGGTGTTGGTTATACATTGCCAAACGGATTAACGTTTGAAGCCAGAATTAAACAAGGATTAGTTGATATTTATGGTTATGAAGGAATTAACAATAATAGCGATTATTACTATAATGATGTTATTTTAAATCAGGTTTTTCAAATTGGTATCAGTTATACTTTTAAAGTAAAATAATGTATAAAAAGAAATTAACGATTGCCTTATTCTTTTTTTTTGCAATCGTAAACATACAAGCACAAGTTACTTTTAATCCTGGTCTCAGAGGAGGTTTTAGTTTTTCGACTATTTCAGAAATGCATGCCGATTACAGAACTGATTTTTATGTTGGCGGATTTGGAGAAATCAATATAACGAAACGTTATGCTCTTCAGCCTGAAATAACATACACCAGACAAGGATCGAACAATGTTGCCCGAAACTATTTTGACGATATTTCAGGTGTTGAAAAAGTAGAACATCGCGATTTACAAATCGATTATTTGTCATTGACTCTTATTAATAAATTTACATTTGGGCCTGGTATTCAAATACAATTTGGTCCGGCTTTAGATGTTCTTTTACATGATAATTTGATTAAGAGAAAACAAAGTAATGATATTGCATTTGTTACGGGTATCGCTTATAAAGTATCTCCAAATCTAACCATTGAAGGCCGATTAAAAAAAGGATTTTTGGATGTATTGGATAGTGGCTATTATCACAATGATCGCAATGATGATTATTTATTTGGGGATTACAACACCAATATTAATTTTCAATTAGGGCTTTCTTATTCTTTTGGAGAAAAAAATAAAAGATTATGGTTTTAAAAGATTTTTATAAAGTTCTATCGGAAGAAAAAACGGGAGATTCTAAATATAATATCACGATTTTGGTCAATGAAAAACATGAAGTTTTCAAAGGTCATTTTCCAGGAAATCCAATTATGCCGGGAGTTTGCATGATTCAGATTATTAAAGAACTTACAGAAGCAATTACCAAAAGTACTTTGATGATTCAAACGCTTGCCAATGTAAAATTTATGGCACTTATTAATCCTAAAGCTACTCCTGAATTGCGTTTAGAACTTGATATTACTACAACCGAAGATGATTTGGTTAAAGTAAAAAACACAACTTATTTTAATGACACAGTTGCTTTGAAATTGAGCAATGTGTACAAAAAGATATAATTATGAAACTATTATTGTCATTGCTTTTATGGATAAATTTTGCTGGAAATCCAGATTTGGCTTCCATCAGAAAAATGTATTCGAGCGTTACAAAATCAGAAAGTAATGCTAAAGAATTTTCAGAAAAACTGTCGACAGTTTCAAACGACGATGCAAAAATTTTAGTGGCTTACAAAGCAGCTTCGATTTTGTTAGATTCAAAGTTTGAGAAAAAATTAAAAGACAAAATGGATCGTTTTAAAGAAGGTGCAAATCTTCTTGAATCGACGATAAAAAGCGAACCTAATAATATTGAAATTAGAATGATCAGGTTAAGTATTCAGGAAAATGTTCCCGGAATAACTGGTTATAAAAAAAATATTAAAGAAGATAAAAATTATATTACAGCGCATTATGCAGAGCAAAATGCTGCTTTAAAAGATTATCTAAAAGACTTTGTTTTGCAATCGAAAAGTTTCTCTGAAAAAGAAAAACAAATCGTAAAGTAGGCTAAAGAAAAACTCGAAATGAAACCTATTTTATCACAGCAAGAATTACTTAATTCGACTCATTTTTGTGTCATTGTTCCCACGTACAACAATCACAAAACTTTAAAAAAAGTGCTGGATTCTATTTTAGATTTCACTACAAATATCATTATTGTCAATGACGGATCGACCGATGACACTTTTGAGATTCTACAACAATATTCGCAATTAACTCAAATTCATCATCCTAAAAATATAGGAAAAGGACGAGCGCTTAGAAATGGTTTTAGAAAAGCAATCGAACAGCAATTTGAATATGCAATTACGATTGATTCTGACGGACAACATTTTGCTTCAGATATTCCGAATTTTATTGCCGAAATTCAAAAAGAGCCAAATTCTTTATTGATTGGAAGCCGTAATATGACACAGGAAAATGTACCAAAGAAAAGCAGTTTCGGAAACAAGTTTTCAAATTTCTGGTTCAAATTCGAAACCGGAATTGTATTAGAAGACACACAATCAGGTTTCCGTTTATATCCTTTAAACCTAATTCCGAAACAATTTTACACCAATAAATTTGAGTTCGAAATTGAAGTTATCGTTCGTTCTGCCTGGAAAGGAGTTGTTGTAAAAAATATTCCAATTCAGATTTTGTACGATCCATTGGAACGTGTTTCGCATTTTCGTCCGTTTAAGGATTTTACCCGAATCAGTATTTTAAATACCGTTTTGGTTATTAATGCTTTACTATATATAAAACCTCGGGATTACTTTAGAAAAGCAAAAAAAAAAGGATTTAAAAAGTTCTTTCTTGAAGATATTTTAGAAAGCAGCGATTCAAATTTCAAAAAATCTGCTGCAATTGCTTTAGGAATTTTCATTGGGATTTCTCCGTTTTGGGGATTTCAAACCATACTGCTTTTTACTTTTGCTGCATTGTTCAAGCTCAACAAAGTCATTGCTTATCTGGCTTCAAATGTGAGCTTCCCTCCCTTTATTCCGTTTGTTATTTACGGTTCTTTAAAAATGGGAAGTTATTTTGTGTCCAACGAAGCACCTTTGATTTTGGATAGTTCGATTACGCTTAACGATATTCAAAAAAATGCAACGCAATATATCGTCGGAAGTCTTATTTTAGCATCCGTTTTAGCACTGTCAGTTGGTTTTATTAGTTATTTACTTTTAACCGCTTTTAGTTCTAAGAAAAAAACGAATATTACGTAAAATTTTGTCACAGATTATAGAATTAAAAATGATTTCTAATCTGTGCCAATTTAGCCACGAATTACACAAATTTTCACGAATTAATTAGTATAAATTCGCGTAATTCATGCTGAAAAAAATCCATGGAAATCATTTTAATCTGTGGCACAAAAACAATCTATACAGATAGATTTAAAATAAATAATTCGTGCCAATTCGTGAAATTCGTGGCAAAAAAACAATAAAAAATAAACATGCATCATTATTTCTACGCCATTCATTTGTTTGTAAACCGAAGAAAATCTTTGTCGGTTGTATTGGCGATTCTGATGCTTTTGGTGTTTGGATTTTTTGCTTCTCAAATTAAATTTGAAGAAGATATTACCAAACTTATTCCAACAAATGATAAAAGTGACGTTACCGCAAAAGTCCTGAAACAACTTAATTTTGCCGATAAAATTACCGTTATTTTCAAACTTGATAAAAACGGAACTGACGAAGATTTAAAAGAAATGGCAACTGCTTTTTCAGACAGTATTGCCAAATCTTGTAAACCTTATGTAACCGGAATTCAGGGAAAAGTTGACGAAGAAAATATTCAGGAAACTATTGATTTCGTTTATAACAATTTGCCTCTTTTTCTGGAAAATAAAGATTACGAATCAATTCAGAATAAGCTTCAAAAAGATAGTATTGCCGCGACTGTTCAGGGAAATTATAAATCGATAATTTCGCCATCAGGATTTATTACTAAAGATTTTATTCTTCAAGATCCGCTTGGGATTTCTTTTATTGCTCTTAAAAAATTACAGCAACTTAATATTGGTGACGATTTTACGCTCGACAATGGTTTTGTAATGACTAAGGACAAAAAGAAATTATTGCTTTTTATTACTTCAAATCTTCCGTCGAGCGAAACTGAAAAGAACACAATTTTTGCCGCTAAACTGAAATCAATTCAGGATAATCTGAATCAGAAATTTAAATCCAAAACTTCCATCAGCTATTTTGGTTCTGCATTAATTGCTGTTGCAAATGCCAATCAAATTAAAAGTGATATTGTTTTAACGACAACAATCGCGATGATTACGCTAATGTTGATTTTGATTTTATTCTATCGAAAGATATTAATTCCGCTAATTATTTTTCTTCCAACGGTTTTTGGAGCTTTGTTTGCCGTGGCATTTTTGTTTTTTGTAAAAGAACAAATCTCAGCCATTTCACTCGGAATTGGTTCAATTTTATTGGGAATTACCATCGATTATTCCATTCATATTCTAACGCATTACAAACATAATAGCGATGTAAAAACATTGTATAAAGACATTACAATGCCGGTAATTATGAGCAGTTCTACAACTGCTGTTGCTTTTTTATGTTTGCTTTTTGTAAAATCTGATGCTCTAAATGATCTCGGAATTTTTGCTGCCGTAATTGTTATGGCAACCGGAATCTTCTCTCTTTTGATTGTTCCGCATTTGTATAAACCAAAAGAAAACAATTTTGAACATAAGAAAAATGTAATTGATAAACTGGCGCATTTCTCTTTTCATAACAATAAATACCTCATTGGTTTTTGCGTTTTAATCACGATCATTTGTTGTTTTACGTATAATAATGTGGGTTTCAATAACGATTTATCGCAATTAAATTTTGTTCCAAAAGAAATTAAAGCTGCCGAAAAAGATCTGGAAGAAAGCACAAGTTTAACATCAAAAACCATTTATGTTGCTTCATACGGAAATAGTATGGAGGAAGTTTTGCAAAACAACAGCAAACTTTTCTCTGATTTATCAAAAGAAAAACAACAAGATAAAATTTTAAATTTCAGTTCCGTTGGCGGAATTATGCTTTCGCAGAAACAACAAAAACAGAAAATCGACAAATGGAATTCGTTTTGGGATGCCAATAAAAAACAGCTTTTAAAATCGGGATTAATTGCCGAAGGTTCTAAACTCGGTTTTAAACCAACAACATATTCACTATTTTTTGATCATTTAGATTTTGATTTCAAACCTATTTCTGCTCAGGAATATTTAAAAATTCAGGCTTTACAACTGAAAGAATTTGTAACCGAAAAAAAAGGATTTTTCACAATTTCTACTTTAGTAAAAGTAGCTCCGGAACAACGAGATGCTTTTGTGAAATTGGCTTCCGCCAAAGATAATCTGATCGCAATTGATCGTCAGCAAATGAATGAAACGTTTTTTAGCACTTTAAAAACTGATTTTAATTCGCTTGTTAATTACTCTTTTGTTGCCGTAATTCTGATTCTGTTTTTCTTTTTTAGAAGAGTCGAATTAGTAATTGTGAGTTGTATTCCGATTGCTTTAACCGGAATTGTTACGGCAGGAATTATGGGAATCTTTGGTATTCAAATGAATATTTTCAGCATGATTGTCTGTACTTTGATTTTTGGCCACGGTGTCGATTTCAGTATTTTCATGACAAGTGCGCTTCAAAAAGAATATACAACGGGAAAAAATGAAATTGCGATTTATAGAACTTCAATTATTCTGGCGGTTATTACAACCATATTAGGAATTGGCGCGATGATTTTTGCACAACATCCAGCGTTGCGATCGATTTCATCGGTTTCGTTAATTGGAGTTTTTGCGGCACTAATTATTACGTTTATTTTTTATCCGATTCTCTTTAAATTATTTTTATCAAATAGACCAAAAAACGGAAATGCTCCTTTTGAATTACGTTCCTTTTTGCATGGTGTTTTATCTTTTACTTATTACGGCCTTGGCGGTATTTTGATGTCAATTTTCAGTTTGATTCTTATGCCGATAATTCCGCTAAGCGAAAAAACAAAAATGAAAGGATTTAGATATTGCATTTCAAAATTCATGAAATCGGTATTGTATACAAATCCTTTTGTAGATAAAAAAGTAATTAATAAGTATAATGAAGATTTTGAAAAACCAGCCATTTTAATTGCCAATCATTCTTCCTTTTTAGACATTCTGGCAATTGGCGGATTGAGTCCTAAAATCATTTTTCTGGTAAATGACTGGGTTTATAATTCTCCTGTTTTTGGTGCGACGGTAAAAAAAGCAGGTTTTTATCCCGTTTCTGAAGGACTTGAAAATGGCGTTGAACATTTACGCCAAAAAGTAAAAGAAGGTTATTCAATAATGATTTTTCCGGAAGGAACCCGTTCAGAAAGTAATCAGATTAAGCGTTTTCATAAAGGTGCATTTTATCTTGCTGAAGAGTTTAATTTAGACATTCTTCCGGTTCTTATTCATGGTGCTTCAGAAACACTTCCGAAAGGAGATTTTATAATTCACGATGGCAGTATTACGGTTTCTATTTTAGAAAGAATTACGCCCGAGAATCTTTCTTTTGGAAAAAGTTATGCCGAAAGAACAAAGGAAATAAGTGCTTTCTTTAAATCTAAATTTCAGGAAATCCGTCAGGAAATAGAAGGTCCGAAATATTTCAAAAAGATGCTTCTTCATAGTTATGACTACAAAGAAATTGAGGTTACAAAAGGGGTAAAAAATGATTTAAGAAATAATCTTGAAAACTATTATCGCTTAAACCAATACATTTCGGCGAAAGCCAAAATAGCTCATTTGTCTAATGATTATGGTCAATTAGACGTATTATTGGCTTTGCAGGAGCCACAACGAAAAATATATTCTTATAATAGTGACGAAGAGAAACGCGAAATTTCTAAGACTAATTATATCGTCAAAAAAAGAAAAATTTTCTATCCCGAAAACCTCGAAACTATTTTAGAAAATCAATTTGATGTTGTTTTAATTTCTGACGAAAGTTATAACGATAATCCTGAAAAAATCGTTTCAAAATTTGACACTATAATTTTAATATATTGCTTACATTATAAAGTAAAATTGATTGCTTCTGGTTTCAAAATTATATCAGAAGAAAAAGAAATAACTGTATTAAAGAAAAACTAGCATGAAAGAGCATTACGATGTTGTAATTGTAGGCAGCGGTTTAGGCGGTTTAGTATCGTCTATTATTCTGGCCAAAGAAGGTTACAGCGTTTGTGTGCTCGAAAAAAACAATCAATACGGCGGAAATCTTCAAACTTTTGTGCGCGATAAAACCATTTTTGATACCGGAATTCACTACATCGGAGGTCTTGAAAAAGGTCAGAACTTGTATCAATATTTTAAATATCTGGGTATTATTGACCAATTAAATCTAAAAAAATTAGATGAAAATGGTTTTGATATTATCTCGTTTGAAGATGACAAAAACGAATATCCATACGCTCAGGGTTATGAAAATTTTGTCGATCAATTGTGTGTTTATTTCCCTGAAGAAAAAGCAAATATTACAGCATATTGCGAAAAATTAAAAACAATATGTGATTCTTTTCCACTTTATAATGTAAACTGGGAAGGGAAATATGATAATGAAATTTTGACGCTTAACGCTAAAGAAACTATAGAATCTTTTACTGAAAATGAAAAACTAAAAGCGGTTTTGGCAGGCTCAAATTTTCTCTATGCCGGAATTCCTGACAAATCGCCTTTTTACGTTCATGCTCTTTCAGTTAACTCTTATATTCAAAGTTCGTGGCGTTGCATTAACGGCGGAAGTCAGATTACAAAGCAGCTTTTAAAACAGCTTAAAAAACACGGCGGTGAATTTTATAAATACAAAGAAGTTACTCGTTTTAATGTCGAAAACAACAACGTAACTTCGGTAGAAATGAAAGACGGAACTCAGGTTTCCGGAACTCGTTTTATCTCTAATATAGATCCCAAAACTACGCTGAAACTTGCCGGAGAAGAAAATTTCAGGAAAGCTTTTTTTAGCCGAATTCAAAGTCTTGAAGGTGTTATTTCGGCCTTTAGTTTATATATCGTTTTTAAGCCCAAAACTTTCAAATATATCAATCATAATTACTATCATTTTAAAGAAAGCAGTCAAGTCTGGAATGCTCATAATTATCACGAAAATTCCTGGCCAAAAGCTTTTATGGCTTCTATGAACGCTTCAAAAAAACAGGAAGAATGGGCTGAAGGAATGACTTTTATTACCTACATGAAGTATGACGATGTTGCACCTTGGATCGATACTTTTAATACAACGGTTGAAAAAAATGATCGTGGAGAAAGTTACGAGCAATTCAAATCAAGAAAAACAGCTAAATTTCTTGCTGAAATCGAACTTAAATTTCCTGGAATAACAGCTTGTATTCAGTCGATTCATACTTCTACTCCGCTTTCGTATCGCGATTATATTGGCGGACATAATGGTAATATGTACGGTTATGTTAAGGATTCCGGAAATCCTATGAAAACCTTGATTCCGTCAAAAACCAAACTTGACAATTTATATCTTACAGGGCAAAGTATTAATATGCACGGGGTTTTGGGCGTGACAATTGGAGCAGTTGTAACGTGTTCAGAAATTGTTGGAAAAGAATATTTGATTACTAAAATTAATCAAGCGTGTGATATGTAATTCATCAGAACATGACTCCGAAATGGAAACATTAAACTCAGAATTTTAGGAATTAAATTGTAATTTTGGTTTCGACTTAAATTTGGTACAAAATCTCTATGAAAAATATTGACAAGAACAGTTTAGAAAATGCATATCGATTATTTGAATCGAATGATATAGACAAAATAGAAATCGGCACAACCAAAGGTCTTAAGGCAATTCACCATTATCTATTTCATGATTTATATGATTTTGCCGGAGAAATAAGAAAACTCAATATTTCAAAAGGAGGTTTTAGATTTGCAAATGCATTATATCTCAATGAAATTTTAGTAAAGATTGAGCAAATGCCAGAAAACAGTTTTGAAGAAATTATTGCTAAATATGTTGAGATGAATATTGCTCATCCTTTTATGGAAGGCAATGGCAGATCCATGAGAATATGGTTGGATATGATTCTAAAAAAACAACTCAATAAAGTTGTTAATTGGCAATTCGCTGACAAAACTCTTTATTTGCAGTCAATGGAAAGAAGTCCTATTAACGATTTGGAATTAAGAACTTTATTAAAGGAAAATCTAACTGACGAAGTTAACAATAGGGAAGTTATTTTTAAAGGAATCGAACAGTCTTATTACTATGAAGGCTATGAGAAAGATAACAATGAATGAGTCTATTATTCTTGGATAGATGTAGATATGAAAAACCGAATTAATTTATTTTTTTTTGTTGGTTTTTTATTGATGATCGTGTCTTGCGGTACTTCAAAATCAAAACATCATTTACCTGACGTTTCGAATTATGATACTATAAAACCTGTCGTGACAAAAAAGTCTGACAGTTTATTTATCTCCGGAAAAAATTCGCTTTTAAAAAATAAACAAGGTCTTTGGGAATTGTATGTTGAAGGCGATCCATTACAAATTGGATTAACGACGGGCGCTTTATCAGATTCTCTTTTGAAAAAACAAGAACAGATTTTCTTCTCCAAAATAAAGGATTTGATTCCGTCAAAATTCGAGCAAAAAATGCTTCGTTATTTTCTAAAATGGTACAATCGAAAATTATATTCGAATGTTACTTCAGAATATCAATCGGAAATTTATGGTGTTTCGCAATATACTTCTCATGATTTTGACAACATTGCACAACAATATCAGCGAAGTTTATACCTGCACGCAGCACACGATATTGGTCACGCTTTGCAGGATTTGGCTTTGGTTGGCTGTTCTTCTTTTGCTGCTTGGGGAGAAAAATCTGAGAATGGAGATTTAATCCTTGGACGAAATTTTGATTTTTATGTAAATGACGCTTTCGCGGAAAATAAAATCGTAGCGTTTATAAACCCAAAAGAAGGTCACAAATTTATGATGGTTACCTGGCCCGGAATGATTGGCGCTGTTTCCGGAATGAATCAGGAAGGTTTGACGGTTACGATTAATGCCTCAAAATCTAAAATTCCGATGATTGCAAAAACACCAATTTCGATTTTGACTCGCGAGATTTTGCAACATGCTCAAAATATTGATGAAGCAATTGCAATCGCAAAAAAAAGAAAAGTTTTTGTATCAGAATCTATTATGGTTGGAAGTGCACACGATAACAAAGCCGTTTTAATTGAGGTTTCACCAAAAAAAATGGACGTTTATGATGTTCCAAATAGCGATCAGTTAATTTGTTCTAACCATTTTCAAGGTGATGATTTAAAAAACGAAAAACGAAATCAGCTTCAAATTGCCAATAGTCATTCTGAATACAGGCTTGAAAGAATTGAAGAACTTTTTACAAAAAATCCAAAAATCAATCCCAAAATTGCTTCTGAAATTCTCCGAAATAAAGAAGGTTTACAAGATAAAAAACTTGGTTACGGCAACGAAAAAGCTTTAAATCAATTAATGGCACATCACGGAATTATCTTTAAACCGGAAGAAAAATTGGTTTGGGTTTCGGCAAATCCCTATCAATTAGGTGAATTTGTTTGTTATAATCTGGATTCGATTTTTAAGGACAGAAAAACAAATCAGGTTGTTTCATTTCAGCAAAAGAATTTGAATATTGCCAAAGATCCTTTTCTGGAAACTATTGCCTATGCAAACTATCAAAAGTTTAGAATTGAAGATGACAATATAGATTTGTATCTGAAAAAGAAAGAAACAATAAGTCCTGAATTTATTCAAAACTATCAATCCTTAAACCCTGATTATTGGGTTGTGTATTACAAAGCAGGGTTGTACTTTTATCAAAAAAAAGAATATCTCCTTGCTCATACTAATTTTGAAAAAGCATTGACTAAAGAAATTACTACAGCTCCTGATAAAGCAAAAATTGAAAAATATTTAAAAAAACTCAAAAGAAAATTACAATGATTCCAGCAATAGAAAAAAATTCTTTAGAAGAAATTAAAGTTTTTCAGGAACAAAAATTAGCAGAACTTTTAACTTATATAAGTCAAAATTCTCCTTTTTATAAAAGACTTTTTGCTGGACAAAATATCGATATTTCGAAAATTAAAACGCTCGAAGATTTACAGCATTTACCGGTAACTACAAAAGAAGATTTACAAGAATACAACGATGATTTTTTGTGTGTTCCGCAGCATAAAATTATTGATTATGCTTCGACTTCAGGTACTTTAGGCGATCCGGTAACTTTTGGTTTAACAGATTCTGACTTAGATAGATTGGCTTATAATGAAGCTATTTCTTTTGCTTGCGCCGGAATTGCAGAAGGTGATGTTGTTCAATTAATGACCACAATCGACAGGAAATTTATGGCAGGTTTAGCCTATTTTCTGGGATTACGAAAATTAAAAGTGGGTGTAATTCGTGTTGGTGCGGGAATCCCGGAATTACAATGGGATTCTATTTTAAAATATAAACCTTCTTATTTAATCACGGTTCCTTCTTTTCTTTTAAAGCTAATTGAATACGCTGAAATCCATGGAATCGACTATAATAATTCAAGTATAAAAGGTGCAATTTGTATTGGAGAATCTCTAAGAAATCAGGATTTTTCGATGAATACTTTGTCTCAAAAAATCACCGAAAAATGGAATATTAAGTTGTTTTCGACTTATGCTTCTACTGAAATGAGTACTGCTTTTACAGAATGTGAACACGGAATTGGCGGTCATCATCATCCTGAATTGATTATTGTTGAAGTTTTGGATGAGAATAATATTCCTGTAAAAAATGGCGAAGTTGGCGAATTGACTTTTACCACTTTAGGTATTGAAGCGATGCCTTTATTACGTTTTAAAACCGGAGATATTGTTCAGCTTCACAACGAACCTTGTTCTTGCGGGCGACATACTTTGCGTGTTGGTCCAGTAATCGGCCGCAAAAAACAAATGATAAAATACAAAGGAACAACTCTTTATCCGCCTGCGATGAATGATGTTTTGAGCGGTTTTGATAATATCGAAAATCATATTATTGAGATTTCAACCAATGATTTAGGAACAGACGAAATCGTGATAAAGATCGCGGTAAAAAATCAATCTCCTGAATTTTTACAAGAAATCAAAGACCATTTCAGAGCTAAATTAAGAGTAACGCCCAAAATTGAATTCGCTTCAAAAGAAATTTTGAATCCTTTAGTTTTTAATCCAATGAGTCGAAAACCTATTCGATTTTTTGATTACAGAGTTTCGTAAAAAAAAGGAACAAAGTTGCAAAGGTTCAGAGGAACAAAGGTTTAACACCTGAATGTAAAACCTTTGCAACTTTGTCACTTTGAACCTTTGAACCTCAATTTGGTACAAATTGAACTAAATGTTGTAATTTTGCAAAAAATATTGAAGATGGTCAAGATTGGCAACATAGAATTACCCGAATTTCCTTTATTACTTGCTCCGATGGAAGATGTGAGCGATCCACCGTTTCGCCGTTTGTGCAAAACGCATGGTGCTGACATGATGTATTCTGAATTTATTTCGTCAGAAGGATTGATTCGTGATGCTATCAAAAGTAGAATGAAGTTGGATATTTTTGATTACGAGCGTCCGGTTGGGATTCAGATTTTTGGTGGTGATGAAGAAGCAATGGCACTTTCGTCTAAAATTGTTTCTACCGTAAAACCAGATTTAGTTGATATTAACTTTGGATGTCCCGTTAAAAAAGTAGTTTGTAAAGGTGCCGGTGCTGGAGTTTTGAAAGATGTAGATTTGATGGTTCGTTTAACGAAAGCTGTTATCAGAAGTACTGATTTGCCTGTAACCGTAAAAACGCGTTTAGGCTGGGATGAAAGCTCTATTAATATTGATGAAGTTGCTGAAAGACTTCAGGATATTGGTGTTCAGGCTCTGACAATTCACGCCAGAACCCGTGCGCAAATGTATAAAGGTCACGCCGATTGGTCACATATTGCACGTGTAAAAAACAACCCAAGAATTACAATGCCTATTTTTGGAAATGGTGATATCGACAGTCCTGAAAAAGCTTTAAAATATAAAAATCAATACGGTATCGACGGAATCATGATTGGTCGCGCTGCGATTGGTTATCCTTGGATTTTTAACGAAATCAAGCATTATTTTAAAACAGGTGAACACTTACCTGCTCCAACTGTTGCTGATCGTGTAGAAGCTGCCAGAAATCACCTTATGTGGTCTATGGAATGGAAAGGTGAACGTTTGGGAATTGTTGAAATGCGTCGTCATTATACGAATTATTTCAAAGGAATTCACTCTTTTAAAGAATACAAACAAAAACTGGTTACAACTGACGAACCTGAAAATTTGTTTGCGATTATGAAAGAAATCGAGCAGGTTTATGCAGGATATGAGTTTGTTTAAAACAACATAATCTTTTTCAAAGTGAAATACTAAAACAAAAAAGACCTTCAAAATTAGACTGCACCCAAAAGTTTAGACAAATTTATAATTAAGTTTTATAATAATGAGCTCGATATTGTATCGGGCTCATTGCTTTTAGATTAAGTTTTATTCTGTCATTATTATAATAATTAATATACTCAATAATCTCCTGTTTTAATTGACCAATAGAACTGTATTTTTTAAGATAAAACAACTCTGATTTTAATGTTCCAAAGAAGTTTTCAATAATCGCATTGTCAAGACAATTTCCTTTTCTGGACATACTCTGTTTAATTCCTTTTTCTTTTAATAAGTATTGGTACTGTTTCATTTGATACTGCCATCCTTGATCAGAGTGCAGCGTTAAATTAGTATTGTCGGGTATTTTCTTAAATGCTTTTTCAAGCATCACAGCTACTTGATTAAATACGGGTCTTTCAGCCAGTTCATAACTAATTATTTCTCCATTAAACAAATCAATTATTGGTGATAAATATAATTTTTTCCCTGAGACGTTAAATTCAGTTATATCAGTTGCCCATTTTTGATTAGGCACTGATGCTTTAAAGTTTCTACTCAGAAGATTAGGGGCAATCCTGCCTTGTTCCCCTTTATAGGATTTATATTTTTTAACTCTGATAAGACTTTTTAAACCCAAAGATTTCATAAGTCTTAAAACTGTTTTATGATTGATGATTATCACTTGAAGGTTTAATTCACTAGTAATCCTCCTGTATCCGTAACGGCCCTTATGTTTAGAATAAATTAATTTTATAAGTTCTTTTACTTTTTTGTATTTATCAGCTGTTTTACTTTGTTTTTGATAATAATAAAAACTGCTGCGCGCCACATTACTACAATTTAAAAGTAATTTTAAATCATAGCGATGCCTTAATTCCATTATGGCTTGCGATTTTTGGCTTTTTCTTCGGCTTGAATTAAGGCTTGTAACTTTTTTAGAAAATCAATTTCACAGCGTAATGCTTCATTCTCTAACAGAAGTTCTTCTTCCCTGGTTAAAGGTTTTTCGGATTTACTTTTTTTATCTTTAGAATTACTCATAGATTTTCGCCTCCCTTTTGGTTTTAGTTTTAATCCTTCTAAACCAAAATTAGCAAAATCTTTTTTCCATTTAATGATAATTGAATCCGAAGGAATGTTAAATCGTAAACGAGTTTCTTTTAAAGATAATGAATCACTATTAATTGACTTTAAAACCTTTAATTTAAAATCAGTCAAATAAACCTGATTTTTTCGTGATAATAAACCTGCCCTTCCATATTCCCTGTAAAAACTGACCCATTTGCGGATATTAGATTTGCTGGTTCCTTTATCGTTAGATACTGATGCAAATGAATAATGTTTAACAACTACTAATTCTACACATTCAAGTTTGAATTCATAACTGTGCTTGACTTTTCTTTCCATAAAAATGCCCCCAAATAGCGTCTAACTTTTTGGGGGCAGTGCAAAATTGAAGGTCTTTTATTATTATCGTTTTTTACTTTATAGCTTCTAAAATTTTGCTGGCAATTTCATTTTGACCATTTTCACTTGTGATATATTCTCTATTTTTTTCGTTTGTTAAATATCCTAATTCAAGTAGTACAGATGGGCATTCTGAATTTTTCATGATATAAAAAGGAGCTTCTTTAACTTTCCCTTTTGTCAAACTTTCATTTGAAACATTACTTAATAATTTTTCCGCAGATTCTATTGACTCTTGTTTGAATTTTTCATTTTTGCTCGAAACATAAGCGTCCATTTGATCCTTTTTCCAATCGTTTATAGTAGAACTAACATGCAGAGAAATAACTAAATTCGGTTTTAGATTATTGATGATCGAAACTCTTTCGCTCAGTTCCATAAAATGGTCACCTTCACGAAGCAAAACAATTTCTATATTCTCATTTTTATTTGACTCTTTAATTTTTTTGCTAATTGCCTCTACAATTGTCTTTTCGTCAAAATCATATATTTTTGCTCCTAAATCATGGCCTCCATGTCCAGCATCAATTACTATAATCTTCTTCGCTTCTAATGGTTTAAATGCAAAAGATCCTGTTAAAAAAACTGTCGCTCCTAAAAGCATCAAAACTTTAAACTTGGTTTTCATATTAAATTTGTTTTTGGGTTATATATTTCAAAACGAATAAATATAAGAAATATTACACAAAACAAACGCTACACTTGAATACGTTTCCATTTCCCTCTTTTATAAAAGAAAATACCCGCAAGAGTTATAGCCGTTTCCGCAACCGGAATTGCGATGAAAACACCTGTTGGTCCCATATTAAAATGTTTTGCTAATACATATGCTAATGGAATTTGAAACAACCAAAATCCGAAGAAATTAATTCCCGTTGGTGTCCAAGTATCTCCTGCTCCATTGAATGTATTAATCAAAACCATTCCGATTCCGTAGAATATAAATCCAATGCTCATAATTTGTAAAGCTTCGACTGCGATGGTTTTCACCATATCGTCGTTTGTGAAAAATGAAATAATATATTGACCAAAACACAATGTAATTACCATGATAGTTGCCATAAAAATGACATTGTATTTAGCCGTTGTATAAACTGATTTTTCGGCACGATCAACTTGTTTCGCGCCTAAATTTTGTCCCACTAAAGTCGCTGCTGCATTACTTAATCCCCAAGCCGGAAGTATAAAAAACATCATAATTCTAAGCGCCGTCTGATAACCTGCCGAACCATGATCTCCGCCTGTTGTGGCAACTAATTGTGCCAGAAAAATCCAACTGCAAGAAGCAATTACAAATTGTAAAATTCCCGGAGCTGCAATTTTTACCAATGCTTTTATTTGTTTAAAATCCGGAATAAAATAAGAGATCTTAATTTTTAAAACTCTGTTTCCTGAAAACAAATTATACACTTGATACAATACTCCAAGACTTCTTCCTAAAGTAGTCGCCAAAGCCGCACCAATTAACCCGAAAGCCGGAATTGGACCAAAACCGTTAATCAATATTGGACATAAAATAATATTGCAAATATTAGCCAACCAAAGACTTTTCATCGCAATTGCAGCATTTCCTGCGCCACGAAAAATTCCGTTAATTAAAAATAAAAGCATAATACACAAACTTGAACCAATCATAATTTGTGTAAATCTGTATCCGTGTTCAGCAGCATCTGCAGACGCTCCCATAAATAGTAAAATATCTTTGGCGTATATAACGCCAAAAACGCTCATTATACTGTTTATTACAAAAGCAACAATAATAGCCTGCATTCCTGCTTTTGAAGCAGCGACAGGATCTTTTTCTCCAATTCGTCTGGCTACAACTGCAGTCGCTGCCATACTCATCCCGATTGCCAATGAATATATAATTGCAAGTACAGATTCGGTTAATCCAACAGTTTGTATTGCAAAACTACTATGCTCAAGATGCCCTACGAAATATAAATCGACTAAGGCAAAAACCGATTCCATCATCATTTCTAAAACCATTGGAATGGCTAATAGAATAACTGCTTTTTTGATGCTCCCGACTGTATAATCAAAAGATTCATCTCCTTTGATTGCTTGTTTTAATGTGGTGAAAATTTTAGAAAATAAACTTTTCTTTATGGTAGTTTCTGTCATGATATGTTAGGATAAATGATAATATTCGTCCAGATGTAGTAATCTGAACTCAAGAAAATAAACGTAAGTATCCTAATTATTTGAAAAAATAAGATAGGATTAGGCAGAAACAATCATATGCTGTAGATTTTTAAGACGATAAATATAGGTAATATTTTTTGAGTAGAAATGCTAATCTAACAGCTTTTTACTTACTCGGCTACTGGCAATTAATGATGCAACAAAACCAAGTGAAACAATAGTTCCCATAACAATGAGAACATTTTCGAGCGTAAAAACTACAGGATAAGCCAAAGTTGGCGTAAGCATAATCATCTCATATTTCTGTTGCAGCACTACTAGAATGATTCCCAGAAGAAGTCCTATTATTCCACCAAAAACACTTAGTAAAGTTCCTTGAAGTAAAAATATTTTTCTCAAATGATTGATTTCTGTGCCGAGATTAAAAAGGGTTTTTAGGTTTCCTTTCTTCTCTAAAATCATCATTATTAAAGCACCAATCAGGTTAAAAAGTGCCACGATAATTACCAAAGTAAAAATAAGATAAACGGCAATATTTTCGGTATTGAGCATTTTATACAAAGACTCATTAAGTTGCGCTCTGTTCTTAATGGTGATTTTATTTTGAAATATTGCTTTTAGTTTTGCATCAAGTGCTGCTTCATTTGCGTTATCTTTCAAATTAAATTCTATTCCGGAAATCTGATTGGGTTTGTACATCAATAATTCCTGTGCTAAACCTAAATCGGCAAAAACATATTTTGAATCTAAATCTTCGCTGATAGAATAAATTCCAACAGGTAAAACATCTGTTTTATTGAATGCTTCTTCGGGATTTTCAATATTTCCTTTTCCCGGTTTAGGAGCGAATATTTGCAGCGGATTTTCGAAATCTAGAATTCCTAAAGAAAAATCACGTGAAATTCCATATCCAATAACAACCTGATATGTATCCGGTTTTAACCATTGTCCGTTAAAAAGCTTTTTTCTGATATCGTTGACTACAGGATAATTGCGATCAACACCTTTTAAGTAGGTTACTTTTTGCTTGTCTTTGAATAAAAACAAAACTCGTTCTTCGATGATTTTAGTGTATGATACAACACCATCAATTTTTTTGATCTGACTTTCCTGATCTGGTGTAATCAAAAAAGATTTACCTAAAGTACTGGTAATTTTTAGATCCGGATCGATTTCATTGGTGAACGAAAGACTAAAAACCTTTAGTCCGCTAAAAACAGATAAAACCACAAACAAAGCCATTGTGCCAACAATAATTCCCATGCTGGCAATGCGATTAATAATATTTATAGCATTGTTTTTACTTCTGCTAAAAATGTAACGTTTGGCTATGTAAAGGGGGAAATTCAATTTATGATTTTCTTCTTTTTTCTAAAAGATCACGATTTTCGATTGGGTTTTCTCTGTTTGATAAAGCGTTGTCGATTTTTTCGATGTAATCTAAAGAGTCATCAATAAAAAATACCAAGTTTGGTACACGACGCAATTGCAAACGCACGCGTTGAGACAAATCGTGTTTAATTAAAGTTGAATTTGATTTTATACCTTCTAAAGTTTCTTTTGCTTTATCTTGAGGAAAAATGCTTAAATACACTGTTGCCACAGATAAATCTGTAGTTACGCTAACTTTGGATACTGAAATTACCAAATTACTAATTCCGTTTTTTCGCACTTCACCTTGCAAAATATCAACCAAATCTTTTTGGATGACACCGCCTATTTTTTTCTGTCTATTTGTTTCCATAATGCAAAAATACTATTTTTAAATTTCAATCAATACAATTTCAAATGAACAATAGGATCATTTTTGCATTCTAACCAACTTTTGTTCCTTTTTGAGTACTTTTTCTACTAAAATCACATCAAATGAGGTTTTTGGTTTAGTGTTTTTTCTCGATGAAGCCAATGATAAAGATCATGCTTTTCATCAGATTTATTCTACATATTTGATAGAAATATAACAACACATTATTATGAAAAAGAGAGAACCAATTAGTCACATTATGACCAAAACTGTCATTACTGCAAATGAAAATGATGATCTTAGAAAAGTGGTTGAAAAATTAAAACAAAATGCAATTCGCCACATTCCCATCGTTAAAGGCAAAGAAGTTGTTGGCATTATAAGCCGAACAGACATAAACAGATTGACTTTCGGAGCTTTATTTGAAGGACAAGAAGGGGCTGATGAAGCTATACTGGATATGTTAACGATTTCTCAGGTTATGACTTCAAAACCTAAAACAGTTTCATCGGATACTATTATAAGAGATTTAGCTGAAATTTTTGTAAAAGAAGAATTTCATGCTTTGCCTGTTGTAGATAATGGCGAATTAAAAGGAATCGTTACAACTACTGATGTTGTTAAATATTTTTTAGAACAATATGACTAAATAAATTTCAACAAAAAAGGGAGCTTAATAAGCTCCCTTTTTTTATCTGTTTTGAATCCATCCTCTAGGATCTGCATATGTTGAGTTTTGCGAAATACAAAACTTCATCGTTGTTTTTCCTGTTTCCGGACTTGTTCTAATTTTACCAATATTTTGTTTAATAGTAACTTTATCTCCTTTGTCTACACTTACAGAACTTAAATTCTGGTACACAGAAAAATAATCTCCATGCTGAATAATTACCATTTTATTAATTGGCGATAAAACAATTACACTGGTTACTTCACCTGCAAAAACTGCTCTCGCACTTGATCCTGATTCTGTTGTAATTTCAACTCCATTATTATGAATTGTCACTGTATTGTATAAGGGATGCGGCTGATCTCCAAATCCTTGAGAAATAAATCCTTTTTCAACCGGCCAAGGCAATCTTCCTCTATTGGCTTTAAAGTCGGCAGCAAGAATTTTATTCTCTGGTGTTAATTCAATTTTTGATGATGAAACCGGAGCTTTTGCCGCTACCGTCGTACTTGTATTATTTTCTTTTGCTCTTTCTAAAGCTGCTTTTCTGTTGGCTTCAGCAATTGCCTCACGAATTAAACGATCAATTTGTCTGTCAATTCTTTTTGATTCGCTTTGTTTCGCTCTAATGTCTGCAAGGATTTTACCTTTATCTTTCTTAATCGAATTAACTAACTTTTGTTGTTCTTTCTTTTCAACTTCTAAGCTTTGTTTCTCCTTTTCATTTTCTGCAATAATCTTCTTCTTAACCTGTCTTTGCCCATTTAATCTCGCATTATAATCAACTAATTGATTTGTTTTAGATTGAATTTCTAATCCTTGATTTTTTCTGAAATTAGTATATTGCTTTAGATATTGTGCTCTTTTATAGGCTTGTAAAAAACTTTCTGAAGATAAAATAAACATCGCTCTACTTTGCTCAGATCTACTTTTATATGATTTTAAAATCATCTTAGAGTAATCTTCTTTCAAAACCGTCAGTTCCTTTTTTAGTTTATTAACCTTAACTTGATTAATATACATATCATTGCTCAAAAGTTTTTCTTGTTTTGCTGTAGTATTGATCAGTTTTTCTTTCAGTTTAATTTTATTCGCCTGAATCATAAATACATTTACCGCTGACTTTTCTTGTTTCTTTACAGACTGCAACATCTTTTCATTATCTCTAATTTCCTGCTGGATCTGAGCTTTACGCTGCTCCAGTTTTTCTTGTTGCGAATCTTGCGCCCACATAAAACTTGTGGCACAAATAAAAATTAGGCTTAGGAGAAATTTTGGCATGTTTCTATTTTCTTTTTGCAAATTTACTTAATTATAACTTTCTTATAACCTCCAGGCACGCTATAAGGGAAAGAAAGTTCTTCATTAAACGAAATATTGTTATAATTTAAATTAATATTGGTTCTTCCTTTTGGCTGAATAGCATTAATTCCGATACTTGTTGGAAGTGTTCCCTGATTAAAAGTTTTACTGTCAGAATAATTAATTTGCAACATTCTGTTTTCTGAAGGTTGTGAAATTTCTTCTTTTTGCAACAAATATTTTTCGGAATCAATATAAAATGATTTTTTCAATTTGGCATCTTTTTCATCATCTAAACGAAAAAGGTTTTCTACAATTGTTTGTGTATATTTTCCTTTTTTTAAATCGTCTAAAGCTTCTCCAACCAATAAATTCTGAACTTTAGAATAATTCAATTCTGTCCCTAACCATTCGCTCAGACTTGTAAAATCACCTTCGTAATAAGTACTGTTTATTTTTTCATAATAACTTACGGTAGTTGGTGTAATCAATGCTTTTGCCATTGTAATTCCCAAAAAACGAACGCTTATTAAAATCTGTTTATCTTTCTCAATTTTGATTTCGGCCGAAACATTTTGACTTTGTTTTTCGTCAACATATTTTGCACTCGCTTTTATGTATAAAGTCGAAAAATCTAACTTATTGTTATAATGTTTTTCTACTACTTTTTTATCTTCCTTTACCGGTGCAACTTCGGTGTTACCAGTATTATTTTGAACTGCTGGCATTTTTGATTTACAAGAAATCACAAAAACCGACATTATTAATATTGCAATATATTTTTTCATTTAAAATCCTCCCTTTTTACTTTTTTTGTTTCAATAATTCATTTGCCTTCAAAAAGTATTCCTCTTTTTTCTTAGCGTCTCCTAAACCATTATAAGCTTCTCCAAGCTGAATATTAAAATTTGCTTCAAGCGTTTTGTCGTCTACAACATAATCAAGCCCCATTTCCAGAACGGTTTTTGCGTTCTTAAATTGTTGTAACTTATTGTTTCCTAAACCTGCGTAATAATAAAATTGCGATTGACTCGGATAAACTTCAATCATAGTCATGGCTCGCTTAGTCATTGGTTCAAATTGTTTTGCCTGAACATACGCTTCAAGCAAAAGCAAATTGGTTTCGCGATCTGTATCTGAATTTGCTTTTAAATCTTTTTCATAATATTTAATTGCATTTTCAAATTGGCCTTTACTATGATAAAACTTTCCAATTTCTTTTGCAACATCAACATTTGGATCATTATCAAAATAAGATATTGCTTTTTCTAAATCCGGAGTATACTGCGGATTTTTATTCACATAAATTAAAAATTCATTTAAGGTACGATGCTTTATTTTTGAATCAATTTTTGAACTTGACAAAATCGTATTCATCGACTTAATTGCTTTGTCTGCCTGATTTGAATCCAAATATCCTTTGAACAAACTTACTTGTCCCCATTCAGAATTTGGAATTTCTTTTGCCAATTGCTTCGCAACTTCTACAGCTTTATCGGTTTCTTCTGCTTTTGAATATAGAAAAATTAAATTCACATAATTCGATTCTTCTTTTGGATTCTTTTTTATCTGATCAATCAGATTCGTGATTTCAGCATTTTGATATTTACCCTGAGATAAAATTTGTTGCTTGTATCGATCGCGATCTTCTGATTTTCCAAATTTATCATTCATTTCATTGATCGCCAAAAGCGCTTTGTCAAATTGATTCGTGATCACGTACAACGAAATCAAATCGTCTTTATACTCTTCATCAAAAACCATTATTTTCTGAATCGTTTCAATTGCCAAAGGATAGTTTTTAGTTTCATAACTTACGTCATAAATCCCTAACCAATACCATTTATTCTTTGGGTCTAATTGAGTCGCTTTTTCAAAAGCGGTCTGAGCGCTTCCATATTGTTTCAAAGACAAATAATTTTTGCCTAATTCAAAATAAGCTACAGCATCATTAGGTTTCAATTTAATACATTTCTCTAATGATATGATGGCTTTATCATAATTTTCAATTCCTTTTTGTTTTAATGATTCATAAAAAGAGTCTTGATATTCATCTGTTGCCATAGCAATATCTTCCGGTTCGGTTTGAGCCATAACTGAAGTTGGATTGCTAAGCAAAACGAAAAATAAAACTGCTAAAACTCCTTTTTGTATCATTTCTAATATTTATTATTTAAACAAAAACGAATCTATTTAAAACTATAATTTATTCTAAAACCGAATAATCACCAATACTAATGCTAGTAAATTTACCATCATAAACAACGTGATTTCCTATCATTGCATTGTCCAGATTTGCATTTTTTATTTGAGAAAAAGTCTGAACTAAACTGTTTTTAATAACACTGTCTGTAACATGGCAACCTTTTCCAATAGAAACATTTGGACCAACGGTTGTGTTTTTCAACACTACATTTTCTCCAATATAACATGGCGGAATTATTGTTGAGTTTTCCAATTTTACATCATAATCTACTAAATGCTCTCCATCATTATGCAAGAATCCTAACATTCTTGAATTGGTTTCAACGGTAACATCTTTGTTTCCGCAATCCATCCATTCGTCAACGCTTCCAGTTTTAAAAACTTTACCGTTTGCCATCATCGCTTTGATTCCGTCGTTGATTTGATATTCTCCGCCATTTTGGATATTATTATCCAAAACACCTTGAAGTTCTTTTTTCAAATCTCCAACTTCTTTAAAATAATAGATTCCGATAACTGCTAAATCACTAACAAATTCTTTTGGTTTTTCAACCAATTCTATAATTTCGTTATTCGCATTTAATTTAACTACTCCAAAAGCTTCCGGCTGTTCTACTTGTTTTACCCAAATTACAGCATCAGCTTCAGGATCTAATTCAAAATCTGCTCTGATTAAAGTATCGGCATAAGCAATTACTGCCGGTCCTGATAAAGATTCTTTGGCACACATAATTGCGTGACCTGTTCCTAGTGGTAAATCCTGACGATAAATAGAAGCTTTTGCGCCTAAACTTCCTGCCAGTTCCTCTAAACTTTCTACAAGATCATCTCCAAAAAAAGCCGGATCTCCCAAAATAAAAGCAACTTCTTCGATAGGTTCTTTCAATATTTTGGCAATATCCTCAACCAAACGATGAACGATTGATTTTCCTGCAACAGGAATTAATGGTTTAGGAACTGTTAAAGTATGTGGCCTTAGTCTTGATCCTCGACCAGCCATTGGAACGATTATTTTCATTTTTGTATTTATTTTTTATGGGAAGATCTTCTAAAATCTTCTTAGTTTGGTTCTTGTTTTTAACCTCGAAGGTTATTTATTTTCTGTTGTGGTGAAATTTTAACCACAAAGTCCGCAATCCCGATAGTTATCGGGATTCGCAAAGATTGTTACGTTTTTCATTTCATTTTTTAAGATCGCAAAGTACAGAAACTGATTACTGTCACTGCGACTGAAAACTATTTGACCGCAAAGTTCGCGAAGTTTTTTCGCAAAGATTGCTACGTTTTATTCATTTCATTTTTTAAAATCGCAAAGTACAGAAACTGATTACTGTGAGTGCGACTGAAAACTATTTAATCGCAAAGTAAAGAGACTGATTACTGTGACTAAAAACTGCGACTGAAAACTATTTCACTCCCGTACTTCCAAATCCGCCTTCGCCTCTTGAAGTTTCTGTAAGTTCTTCAACTTCGATCCACTCTGCTCTTTCGTGTTTGGCAATAATTAATTGTGCAATTCTTTCTCCGTTTTCAATTACAAATTCTTCATTTGATAAATTTACCAAAATTACACCTATTTCTCCTCTATAATCTGCATCGACAGTTCCTGGTGAATTTAAAACGGTTACTCCTTTTTTTGCCGCTAATCCGCTTCTTGGTCGAACTTGTGCTTCATAACCAATTGGCAACTCAATAAAAAGTCCGGTTTTTACAATTGTTCTTTCTAATGGTTTTAACGTAATAACTTCTGTTAAATTGGCACGAAGATCCATTCCTGCCGAAGCAATTGTTTCGTAGTTTGGTAATGCGTGCTGTGATTTATTGATAATTTGTATTTTCATTTTTATTTTTAAAAGATTAAAAAGTATTATTACTTTTTATTCATAATTCCTTTAATTGTTTCTTTTTCATTATGATAAACAAAATAAATGAAGGCTAAAAATAACGGAATTCCAACAAAATAATTTTCTCTAAATCCATAAAAAGAAATAGCCGAAAACACGATTGAAATTCCTAAATAAGCTCCAATTTTATTCATATCATAAGGTATTGGATAATATTTGTTTCCTAAAATATAAGAAATCAACATCATACTTCCGTAAGCAGAAATAGTTGCAATTGCCGAACCGTAATAACTGTATTTTGGAATTAAATAATAATTTAAAACCAATGTTACAATAGCGCCCACAATCGAAATATATGCTCCAATTTTTGTTTTATCGGTTAGTTTATACCAAACGGATAAATTATTATAAATTCCTAAAAAGAAGTTTGCCAAAATAATTAAAGGAACCACTTTCATCGCTTCCCAATAGGATTTATTGTCAAGCAAAAGATATTTTAAAACGTCTGCAAAAACAATAACTCCCAATAAAATTAAGGATCCAAGAATAACAAAGTATTTTGTAATTACGGCATAAGTTTGTGGTGCATTTTCGTTTTTAGCATGACTGAAAAAGAAAGGTTCTATTCCTAATCTAAAAGCGGTTGCAAACAAAACCATAAACAATCCTAATTTGTAACAAGCAGAATAGGCTCCAACTTCAGATTTTGCTAAATTCTCCGGAAGTAAATATCCTAAAAGAATTTTGTCAAAATGTTCGTTAACGGCAAATGCAAGTCCGGCAACCAGAATTGGCAAACCATATTTCATCATTTTCTTCCAAAGAACTGGGTCAAATTTTCTTCCCAATGAAAGATAATTCGGCGAAAGCACAATAAATGTGGCTAAACTCGCCAAAAGATTTGCGATGAAAATATACGCGATTTGAAAATTCTCAACATATAAATTATCCCAAACTGAGTTAGGATTTGAAGCCGCAAGTTTAGGTAAATACATTAGGAAGAAAATATTCAATAGCAAATTGATTATTACATTCCCAATTTTAATCGCTGCATAAACCATTGGTCTTTGGTTCGCTCTTAATTTAGAAAATGGTATTAAAACCAAAGCATCCAATACTAAGATCCAAACCGTATAGGTAACATATTGTACATCGACTTCGGCAAGATTTGCTAGTGTATTTCTAAAAATTAAAGCTACAAATAAGAAAATTATCGACGACCAAAAGATGGATATTGTAGAAGTTGCGATTACATTTTTCTTATCTTCTTCGTTGCTGTAAAATCTAAAAAAAGCGGTTTCCATTCCATAAGAAAGTACCACATTAAAGAAAACCATCCAGGACAAAACGATCGAAACCTCTCCGTATTCTGCCGTTGGTAAAATACCTGTGTACAATCTAACTAATAGAAAACTTAGCATTCGTGGTAAAACCGTAGCTAATCCGTAAATAGCAGTTTGCTTGAATAGATTTTTATATAATCCCAAAATATATGTGTGTAAAAAAATTTATAAAACAAAAATAACCAATTCTTTGGTTTTATATTGATTTTATAGGTTCAATAAAAAAACTTGTCGTTAAAATTAGTGAGTCATTTTATTTTCATCTAATATTTTAACAAAATGAAAACCTTTTGGTGCGTATCCTTGGTTATAATAAAAACGATGTGCAGCAAAATTTCCGGTAAAAGCATCCAAAACAATACTACTGCAATCTGAATCTATAGCTTTTTGTTCAATATAATCTGTTAGTAATTTTCCTATTCCTTTTGATCGAACTTCAGGGTTTACAACAAAATTATCGATTTCAAGATATTTTCCCGTCCATAGTTTTGTTGCTGACCAACAACCGGTAATACCCAAACAAACTCCATTTTCAAAAACGCCAATCTGAATATAATTATGCGGAATCATATCTGAAAGGTAAGCTTTATATTTTTCGACGGATATATTTGGATAAAGAAATCGCATTGTATCAATTTGAGCCAACATTTCTTCGACTGTTGTAAGTTCTTGTATTTGCAGTTCCATTGTAATAAAAAAATAAGATTTCAAAAATACTCATTTTTTTTATTGTGCTGTTATATAAGTAGAAACATCTTGATGTGAAAAAGCTATAACAAACAGCTAAAATTATATAAATTTTCAGGAGTACTTCTATCCTAACTTTGTATCAAAGGGAATGAGCAAAGCTAAAATACAACCCTTCAAAAAAAGCAAAGCATTGGGACTAATAAAGCTTGTTTGTTCCCACAAAAGACAAAGCAAAGGGAGTGATTCTGCTGAAATGTAACCCTCAAAAAAACAGAGCATTGGGATTAATAAAGCTAGTTTGTTCCCATGAAAGACAAAGCACTGCAGAGTGATATATCTGTGTCTAATTTTATAAAATGGTACTGATTCTCGGTTTTTGAGTAAGGCGGGAATCACCATTTTATAAGTTCTTAAATTATCAAAGAAAATTCTACCACTCTATATATTAAAAAAGAGCCGACAATTTGGGGATGTCGGCTCTTTTTGTTTTAATTCTCTTTGCTTTTCATTTCAAGATTAACATTTTGTTCCGTTTTTTTTGGTTCTGGAATATCTTCTTCTGTAAATGTTTTTAAGACTTTATTGGTGAGTTTTTTAATTTTTACAATTCGATTCGCCTGATTCTGAACACATTTTTCAAATAAGTTTCTAACGACTCTGGCATTTCCAAAACTTTCATTTTTACTTTCGTAAAGCAAATCAAATGTATCTGTCAATTTTTCTTTGGCTTCATCAGAAATAATAAAATCTGATTTCGAGCAAAATGATTCAAAAATTTGAAATAATTCTGAAGGCGTAAAATGATCAAAATGAAAGTATCTGTTGAAACGTGATCGCAATCCCGGATTTGATTCTATAAAAATCTTCATCGGTTCTGTATATCCTGCAACCACAACTGCCAAATCTTCCCGATGATCTTCCATTCTTTTCAAAAGCGTATTTACAGCTTCTGCTCCATAATCGTTTCCAAATGCATTTTGAGTTAATGCATAGGCTTCATCAATAAATAATACTCCGCCAAGACTTGATTCTACAGCACTATTTACTTTTGTTGCTGTTTGACCAACATAACCTGCAACTAATCCTTCTCTGTCTGTTTCAAACATTTGACCTTTGGATAAAAAACCCAAATGTTTAAAAATTCTGCTTAAAAGTCTTGCTACAGAAGTTTTTCCTGTTCCCGGAGGCCCAAGAAAAACAGTATGTAAAGTAATTTCAACATTTTTTAATCCTTGCTTTGAACGCTTTTTTTGGATTTCTAAAAGATTGATTAATTCAGAAACGTCTCTTTTTACTTCTGCTAAACCAACTAATTCGTTTAACTCTTTCAGGACTTTTTCCAGCGTATCTTCTTCCAGAAGATTGTTTGTTTCTTTTTTATCTGATTTCGATGTTTTCGCATTTAAACCCAGATAATTACTGAAAGCTGCTGTATTTTCAAATTTCTTACCAAATGTAAAATAAAGGAAATTTTGATATTCAATTAGAATTTCTTCCAGACCTCTATGTTTCTTTTCTACTATTATTTCTGGCAATACATAATAGTTTTGCTGAAAATTTGAAGTTATTATCTTGTTCTCTTTTTTAATTTTTACCAGAAGACTTTTAAAATTCTCTGTAAAAACCAACTGATTTAATTCGTTTACAGAATTTTCGTTTGCAAAATGTTTGTTTCGCAAAGCATCGTAATAATAAGCCAGAACGAATTCTTGCTTTTCATTTTTCGTTCCAGGTTCTCTTTCATAAAGATCAATAATATCCGAAAGAAAAAAATGTTCTGCTTTAAACAATAATCCTTTAGAAAAAACAGGGTTTACGGTTTCATTTAGCTTCTGAATAAAATCTGCATCTTGATTTAGTACATTACATATTTCAAGAATCTGCTTTGTTTCTTTTTGCAGCTCTATAATAAATGAAGCCGTAAAAACGGCTTCATTAATAGATACATTTGTTTCTAAATATTTTTTTAGAGACAAAAATGATTCTTCAATAATCGATATTGGATTGTTCTTTTTTGACATATTCTAATTTAAGAAATCATCATTTGGTGAATAATTTCTTTTGATAATTTTAAGTGATCGTCACAATATTCTTTCCACGAAAGTCCCATGTCTCTTAGATCGTATTTTGCGACAATGGTTCCGTAGTTTTCTTTTTTTCCATTTATGGTTGGATGTCCAATAACATAAATAGTTTGTGCTAATTCAATTGCCAACTCAATATCATGCGTTGAAAAAATAACGGTATTAAACTCAGATGATTTACCTAATAACTCAAATGATTTTTTTACTTCTTCAATATTTCCAACATCTAATCCTGAAAATGGTTCATCTAAAACAATAAACTGATCAGATGAAAACAATTGTTCTATAATCGCTGTTCTTTGTCTTTGTCCTCCGGAAAGTTCGTTAGGATATTTGTCTTTACAATTTTCTAATCCCCATTCTTTTAGATATAACTTTATTTTTTCGTCTTTTTCAACCTCCGAAAGCTTTGTTTTTCTTAGCGAAAATTTCAAAGCCTGAGTAACTGTTTTATGTCTGAACAGAGTATATTTTTGATCTACAAAACCAATGTCTCCTTCACATACAGCTTTAGCCGCATTTGGTTCTTTGTTTTCGAAATCTCTAATTAAAATTTTTCCGGAATTCGTTGGAATCAGTCCTGTCAATGCTTTAAAGAATGTTGATTTTCCTCTTCCTGATCTTCCAACAAAAGCTATAACCTGACCTGTACAATCAATGCCTTCTCTGATTACATCTTTTTCAACAAGACTTATATCTTTTATAATAATAGTATCATCATAACCAACGCTAAGATTTTCTACATACAAAAGTGTCTCTTTATATTCGTGTGTCATAATTATATTTTTGAATATCTAAATACTGCTTTTCTTAAGAAATTTATTCCTGCATCTAAGCCAAGACCTATTAATAAAATGATTATTTGAAGTGCTATGATTCTTCCAGTATTCATAAATTTATCAGAGTTTTTGATTAAAAACCCTAATCCTCCAGAAGCCACAACAATCGATTCAACCGTAACAAGCATCATCCAGGTAATGGCAAGATTTTGTCTGATTACATCAATTACATAATCTATTCTTCCTAAAATAATAACTTGTACAAGAACTTCCCAACGGTTGCATTTTAGCATTTTTGCATGATCAAATTCTTCTTGCGGAATATCTTTAATAACGGCAATTAATGACGTTGTTAGAAAAGTAGTCAGGAAAATTACCAGAATCCAAACCTGCATCATTCGTGCTTCATGAATTACCATTGTAATATAAAATGAAAGTCCCGTAAAAGGCAAAAATCTAAATTTTGTGATAAATTCAGAAACTGATTTTAATAATGGAATTGGCCATGCATAAGCAAATAACAAGGAAATAATTGTCGCTAAAAAAATCGAAATAAAACACAATTTCAACGAATTGAAAATATGTACCACCAAACCTTCTCTATACAGATCTGAAAAACCTGTTAAAACCTGAGATGGCGAAGGAAATAAATGCTTTTCACCAGATGTTGCTGCAAACCAAATAATAATCAAAAGAACTAACCAACCTATTAAGATATAGGTTCTGTTTAATTTTGATATTTTTTCAAAGGGCGTTAAAATTTTTATCATGCTATTTGTAAAAAAGGCTATCTATTAAGATAGCCTTTAATTTTTTTTATTTTAATAAAGTAATAACCACACGTCTGTTTAGTGCTTTTCCGGAAGCAGTATTATTATCTGCTATCGGATTGCTTTGACCTTTTCCGTCTACTAATTGGAAACGATTTGCAGGAATACCTTTTTGTTTTAAGTAATCTACAACTGCTTGCGCTCTGCTTTTTGATAAAGCTAAATTAGAATCAGCATTTCCAACATTGTCAGTATGTCCAACAACCGTTAATTTTGTGTTTTCAGCTTGTACTAAAAGGTTGTAAATTTTCTCTACTTCTTTACTTGATGAACTTGAAATATCAGCACTTCCTGTATTAAAGTTAATTTTCCATTCTCCAGAAGCTACAACTTCTTTTGCCTCACTACTATAATCTGCCTTGTCTGCAGAAGTAGATTCGATGTCATTAATATTTTTCAAGAAGAATAAATTTACTGCCTGATCGTAAGGAACAACTGCTCCCACATTTTCGTTAAATCCAAATGGATTCAATTCTGTCAAATATCCTGCAACTTGATTGTAAACTGATTTGTATCTGTTCACACCATCAGATAAACCATAATATTGCATTGCATCAGCATAGTTAAATACTTTTGAACCTCCCATATTATAAGTTAATCCACCTTTTGTTCCTTGTTGTCCTTTGAACATTTTGTACCAATATTCAGGAGTTTCAAGTTTATAAGTTGCAGCAACTGCTTCTGAAGCTCTTACTTTCCAATCTTCGTAATTTTTCATTTGGTTTGAAGCCGTCAATGCCGATTTCAAAATATTAGAAACGATATCAGGATTTTTTACAGCCCATTCTTTCACACCAATAATAGTAGTTGGCATTTGATTGTTGAATTCTTTTGTCGAAACGATATCAACAAAACCTGTCAATTTATCAAATACAGTTTTATCACCAGGAGTCCAAGTAGCACAACCATCGATTTTTCTGTTTACAGATTTTCCAGTTAATTTTCCGTCAACTACTTCTTTCAAAGTAACAGTCCATCCTGTTGTTTGAGATTTGATCAATTCTTCTGCCGATTTAATATAATCATCATTTTCTGATGGATAAATATTTACTGCTTCTGCATCATATGTTGTTGGATCCGGGTTTACTTTTAATCCGTTTGCAAAACAATAGTTTACAGTAGTAACCCAGTCACCATCTCCAAGAACTGCAGATATAACAGAACCTTTCATAGATTTTGGATCTGATTTCCAGCTTGGTGGTCCAATCAATTTATCTTCACCATAACTCATACCAACTGCACCCATTACTTGTACATGGTATTTATCTTTTCCGTATTTTTCGTCTAATGATTTTTGAACAGAACTAATGTAAAATGGCGCACCATCACCCATTATGATAACGGCAAAAACACTTTTTTCTGAAGATGGAAAAGCTTCTCCTTTATCAAATTCCTCGATAAATTTCATTTGCATGTTACGCAATTCCGAAAGCCAGTCTTGACGAATAATCTCAAGATTAACTCCGTTTTTTTCCATCAATGATCCTTTTGTTGTTTTTGGACCACCATTAGAAACAATAATTCCAGACTGAGCGTTCCAAGCATAAGCACCTATTCTTACTAAAGGTTTGTCTGCAACTTCTGAAGACAACTCAGTAGATGGAAGCGCAATTTTTGCAGCATTCGTAACATTATTAACATCTGTCTGATTCAGTTCAATTCCATTTAATTGTTTTGAAACTGCAGTTTTAATCCCTGGAGAGAGATAATAAACTCCTCCTAGAATTGCACCAATTCCAGCAATAACGATAAGTAATTCAGAAAAGGTTGTTAATTTTTCTGTTCTTAAAATTTTTCCCATTTTTATCTAAAAATTAAATTTAATTGTATTAAAAAATATCCCCAAAACCACCGCTGGATAATTTATCTTCTTTGGTCATTTTATAATTTGGACTTGTATATTTCGTTGAATCCGGAATTGTATTATCACCTGTTTTAATTTCATCTGCCAATGAATCTAATCTTGAATAAAGCTCATCATTATCAACAGAATATTTAGAAGTTAAGGCATCAATGTCGATTAAGTTTTCTGAAGTTCTCGCAATATCCAGAGCAATAGTAGACGTTACCACTTCAAGAGCATATTCTAATTCCCAGTCTTTTGTAAACATCATCGCGCTTTTTGCACTTTCTGTTGCTTCTTTAGCATTTCTGGCAAATTCATATTCTTTTTGAAGCATCTTAACTGTAACATCAAAATCAGCAATTTTAATATCAATCGCTGTTCCTGCTAAAGTCAATTTACGATCCATTTTTCCTAAAACATTTGCACGAACGCCATATTTCTGGATAAAACTTTTGCTTTGTTCATATTGAGTAGAAACCCTTTGAGAATCACTTAACTTTCTGGCTAATTCACTTTGCAGAGCTACATATTCATCAGTATCTTTTGCGGCAACACCATTTTGTTTCACCATTTCGTCCATCGCAGATTTCAATTTTTCTGATTGACGTTGTAAACTTAAAACGTCTTCCTGAAATCCTTTTGCTTCTTTTTCAGATTTACTGGCTTCAATTTCCATTTCATTTTTAAGACCTTTTAGCTTTGCTTTCGTATTCTTAAAAACTTCACGGTTTTTAACCATTTTTTGTTTTTGCTCTTCCAATTCATTAAAAGGATTACTTTGAATTAATGCTTTATGAATGTTTTTTGTTGCAAAACGAAGCGCTTTCATTATTACAGGTGCCATCATAACTAAGAAAACCAAAAATACTCCTGTTGCAGATAAAGCAATTGCCTGACCAAGCATTGTAAATAATGGCGGGATAATATAAGTCCAGACCAAATATCCTCCAACTCCTAATAAACCTAATGCCAAAGCCAAAAACAATGACTTTTCTCCTTTTTTAAGTGCACCTGATTTCAAAGCGATTTCTCCCTTAGACTCGTCAAAATGTTTAAGTATTGGCAGCGTCAAAAGAGTGCTTCTTTCTTGTTCGAATTTATCCATTATTGTAAATATTGATTTATTCCTGTAATTACAGTATTGATTGAGGTTAATATTTTTTGTTTTGCCAAATCGTTAGCTTCCATTTTCAATTGAATTTCTGAAAGCTGTTCCATATTAACAGGATCAATTTTTTGAAGTTCTATTTTCTTAGATTCCAATTCTTTTTGAAGTTCAAGAATCTTGGCTTCTAATTCAGAAATGCTTTTAGATAAATTATATTTTTCTTTTGTAATTGTATTATCTAATTCGGCTTTTTTATTTTTACCAACAGTATCATATTTAGTATGTACTTTTTCAATTTCTGTAACATAAAAACTACCTTTTTGCAAAAGAAAATCTTTAGTCAAATCAGATTTAATTGATTTTCCCATTGCAAAAGCCATCTGATAACTTTGCGGATTTGTCACTCCAACAGCCATAACTGACTTATAAAGTTCAAAAAAATCAAACCCTGGTTCATTTAATGACTCAAAACCTTTATCGTAAACTTCAAAAATTTCGTTTAAAAAAGGGTTCGTCAATGAATTCGTTGGAAATGATTCTGTAGCTTGATTCGGAAATTTATTGTCTGTGGTTGGTAAAATAGGAGCTGACGGTTGAGCTGCAGCTTTGCCCTCTGAATTATCAGTCTCATCATTTATGAAAAGACTCTTCCAATTAAAACTTTCTTTTGTCATCGTTTGTAGGTGATCTATTTTTTAATAACTTTTTGGTTGTTAAATGTTATACGCAGAAAGTGTTAAAAAGTTACTAATTTAGAAAGTATAAATATATACTTTTTTCAAAATATAATGTAACTATTTTATTATCAGACCTATTTATATTAATTTATGCCTGAAAAAATTCCTACTTTTTTCTGTTCCTTTTTAGAAAAACAAATTTAAAATAGCGTCCAAAAATACTTAATAAAAAATCAATATTAGTATAAACAATAGTTAAAAGTAAGAATTAACCTAAACGCATTTTTCGAGAAAATCAAACAAAATCATCACTGTTTTTCATTCAAAAATTAACACAAAAAAAGAGCTAACAAATAAATGTTAGCTCTTTTAAATTTTAAAAAAAATTATCTTATCCGTTCAAAGCTTCTGCTCCACCAACGATCTCAAGGATTTCGTTTGTAATAGCTGCCTGACGTGCTTTATTGTAAGTCAATTTCAATTGGTTTCTTAATTCAGTTGCGTTGTCAGTTGCTTTATGCATTGCTGTCATACGCGCTCCGTGTTCTGAAGCAAATGAATCACGAATACCTTTGTATAATTGAGTTTTCAATGATTTTGGAATCAATGTCAACACAATTTCTTCTTTTGAAGGTTCGAAAATATAATCCCCACCAGAAACTGGTACATCAGATTTAATTGGTGCTAACGGTAAAAATTGCTCTGTTTGAACGATTTGTGTCGCAGCATTTTTAAACTGATTGTAGATTAATTCGATTCTGTCGTATTCTCCTGATAAAAATTTCTCAGTCAAATTATCAGCAATTCCAGCAACATTATCAAAAGTCAAATGATCGAAAATTGCATTATGGTGACCGTGTGCTTTAAAAGATTTGCTTAGTACATCATTTCCTTTTTTACCAATAGGAAAAACATCTACTTGTTTTCCAGCATAAAAAGCAGCACGATTTTTAACTTCTTTAATAATATTTGCATTAAATGCTCCACATAAACCTCTGTTTGAAGTTATAGCAACAAGCAATACTTTTTTTACTTCACGTTGTGTTGTATAATCACCTCCAACTTCACCATCAAGTGTAGCAGAAAGATTTTGCAACAATTCCGTTAATTTCTCGGCATAAGGGCGCATCGCAGTGATTGCATCTTGTGCTTTCTTAAGCTTTGCTGCAGAAACCATTTTCATTGCCGATGTAATTTGCATCGTCGATGAAACGGAAGTAATTCTATTACGGATTTCCTTTAAATTTGCCATTTGTCGATTAAAAAAATGTGACAATTTGAAAATTAGATAATTAGAAAGTCTCCTAAGATATTTTCTAATTATCTAATTTACGAATTATCTAATTAGATATATTTTGCTGAAATTTCTTTTGCTGCTTTTTCGATAACATCAGTAATGTTGTCATCTAACTTACCAGCTTTCAACGCGTTAAGCGTATCTTTATGTTTGCTGTTTAAGTAAGCTAAGAAATCAGCTTCAAATTCTTTTACTTTATTTACAGGAACACTTTTCAATAAGTTTTTAGAACCTGCATAAATAATAGCTACTTGATTTTCTACTGGATAAGGATCGTTCAAACCTTGTTTCAAGATTTCAACGTTTCTTTTTCCTTTTTCAATTACGTTTAAAGTAACTGAATCTAAGTCAGAACCAAATTTAGCGAAAGCTTCTAATTCACGGAATTGAGCTTGATCTAATTTTAAAGTTCCAGAAACTTTTTTCATAGATTTAATCTGAGCATTACCTCCAACACGAGATACTGAGATACCTACGTTAATCGCAGGACGAACTCCAGAGTTGAACAAATCTCCATCAAGGAAAATCTGACCGTCTGTAATCGAGATTACGTTTGTTGGGATATATGCAGAAACGTCACCAGCCTGAGTTTCGATAATTGGTAATGCAGTTAATGAACCGCCACCTTTTACGATAGACTTGATAGAATCTGGTAAATCGTTCATGTTTTTAGCAATTCCATTATCTGCAATTACTTTACAAGCACGCTCTAATAAACGAGAGTGTAAGTAGAAAACGTCGCCAGGATAAGCCTCACGTCCCGGTGGTCTTCTTAATAAAAGAGAAACCTCACGGTAAGCAACAGCTTGTTTAGATAAATCATCATACACGATAAGTGCTGGACGACCTGAATCTCTAAAATATTCTCCAATTGCAGCACCTGCGAAAGGAGCATAAACTTGCATTGGAGCTGGATCAGAAGCATTTGCTGCAACAATAACTGTATAAGCCATTGCACCTTTTTCTTCTAACATTTTAGCAATTCCTGCTACAGTTGAAGCTTTTTGCCCAATTGCAACATATATACAAAATACAGGTTTTCCTGCATCATAAAATTCTTTTTGATTTAAGATTGTATCGATACAAACAGTTGATTTACCTGTTTGACGGTCACCAATAACAAGCTCACGTTGTCCACGACCAACCGGGATCATAGCATCTACTGCTTTAATACCTGTTTGTAATGGCTCAGTAACTGGCTGACGGAAGATAACTCCAGGAGCTTTTCTCTCTAAAGGCATCTCGTATAAGTCTCCACCAATTGGTCCTTTTCCATCAATTGGAAAACCAAGAGTATTAACAACACGTCCTACCATTTGCTCACCTACTTTAAGAGAAGCAATACGTTGTGTTCTTTTTGCTGTTGATCCTTCTTTGATTCCTGTTGATGGTCCTAAAAGTACCACACCAACATTGTCTTCTTCAAGGTTCAATACAATAGCTTCAAGTCCGTTTTCAAATTCAACTAACTCACCGTATTGTACATTAGATAGCCCGTAAATACGAGCAATACCGTCTCCAACTTGAAGTACCGTTCCTACTTCCTCTAGCGTAGCACCAGATTCAAAACCTTCTACTTGCTTTCTTAATATTGCTGAAATTTCAGCAGGTTTGATTTCCGCCATCTTAAATTTATAATTTAGACACTTTTATGTGTAATAAAACTAATTACTTAACTCTCTTTTTAATACCTGCAATCTGTTTGCAACAGATGCATTGTATTGTTGATCACCTATTCTTAAAATAAATCCTCCAATAATTGACGGATCTACTATATTTTCTATTGTTATTTTTTTATCTGATAATGTTGCAATTTTAGCCAAAACTTTAGCTTCTAATGCAGCATCCATAGGAATAGCAGTTGTAACTTTCGCTACTTCAACACCATTACTTTCATCAAATAATTTATTGTATTCAAGAGCAATCGCCTCAAGAATTTCAAATCTTTTATTTTCGAATAATAAATGAAATAACCCTTTAGTTACACCATTTATATTTGCGAAAACTTCTAAAAGAGCACTTTCTTTAACTTCAACTTTAGTTGGGCTTTGGATAAAGGTACTCAATTCTAAATTGGAACCAATTGTTGAAGCAATTGATTTCATATCGTTACTAACAGCTTCGGCAACACCTTTAGAGTTTGCTAAGTCTAGAATTGCTTGTGCATAACGAATTGCTGCTCTTGTACTTGCCATAATCTTAGTTTAACTTTACGTCACCTAACATTTTCTCAACTAATTTAGTTTGAGATTCTTTGTTAGATAATTCATCCTTCAATAATTTTTCAGCAATACTTAATGATAAAGTTGAAACTTGAGATTTCAATTCAGCCATAGCTGCATTTTTTTCATTTTCTATTGCCAATTTAGCTTGCGCAATCAGTTTTTGACCTTGCTCTTGTGCTTCATTTTTAGAATCAGCTATCATTTGCTCTTTCATTTCACGAGCTTCTTTTAACATTGCATCACGTTCTGCACGAGCTTCTTTTAAGATACGCTCATTATCAGCAGTTAAATTTTGCATTTCTAAACGTGCAGCTTCTGCAGATGCTAAAGCATTGTTAATAGATTCCTCACGGCTTTTTACAGCTCCTAAAATAGGTTTCCAAGCAAATTTTGCCAAAAGAATGAAGAAAACAATAAAGATAATTGTTGTCCAAAAAATTAAACTTTCTGGTGAAGTTAATTGCATAACAGTATATATTTAAAAATTGTTTTGTAGTTTTTTAAAAAAACTTCCTGAAGCCAACCGCTACAGGAAGTTTTAAATGTAAATTATTTTGCGATTAACGCAACAACTACTGCGAAAAGTGCAACACCTTCAATAAGTGCAGCAGCAATAATCATAGCAGTCTGGATTTTTCCAGCAGCTTCTGGTTGACGAGCGATAGCGTCCATTGCAGAACCACCAATTTTTCCAATACCAAGACCTGCACCAATTACAGCTAATCCAGCTCCGATTCCAGCTAATACCATAATAATAAATTTATATAGTTAATAATTAATAAAACTCTAATTAATGATGATCGTGCTCTTCAACAGCCTGACCAATAAATAATGCTGAAAGCAAAGTAAATACATACGCTTGCAAAGCAGCAACCAACATTTCTAAAACACTCATGAACAATACAAATGCTCCGGCAACTGGACCTACAGCAATACTCTTGAAAATGAAGATTAAAGAAACTAAACTCAAAATGATAATGTGACCAGCCGTGATATTTGCAAATAAACGAATCATTAATGCAAATGGTTTAGTCAACATCCCGATGATTTCTACAGGAATCATAATTGGAGCCAACCACACAGGAACTCCCGGTGTATTGAAAATATGTCCCCAGTATGATTTGTTTCCGCTTAAAGTTGTAACGATGAAAGTAATAAAAGCCATTACAAATGTAAAGTAGATATTACCTGTTAAGTTAGAACTGAATGGGAAGAATGGAATTAAACCAATAAGGTTGTTAATCCAAATAAAGAAAAATATAGTTAAAAGGTATGGCATATATTTTCCAGCCTTTTTTGTACCAATATTAGGAACAGCAATTTCGTCTCTAACAAAAGTAACTAGTGGTTCTAAAAATCCAGCTAATCCTTTTGGCGCATTTGGGTTTTTCTTATATGATCTTGCTACAGCAAAAAACAAGAAAAACAAAATGATTGCAGACATCAACATTGAGAAAACATTTTTTGTAATAGAGAAATCCAAAGGTCTTGCATCAAAAGCAAAAGCTCCATTGTCTCTTTGGTCAGCTGTCATTTCTTCAAATTTATCAGCATAAAAAATTATTTCTTTATAACGAACTAATTTTTGACCATTAATATCAACTACATGTTCACCTGTATTATCGTGGTGAAATTTTGCTGATGAAAAAATTTCCAATCCGCTATTTGTCCATAAAATAACTGGAAGGCTAAAAGAGATAGGATGACCATCCCAATCAGCAATATGAAAATCGTGAGAATCTCCAATGTGAGAATTAATCAATTCACTTGCATTGAATTCTTTTTCTATTTCGTGACCAACAGATTCTCCATGACCACTTGTTGCATGACTTGCTTCTGTTGACTCAACAGTTTCATGTTTTACTGAAACAGTATCAACAGGGGTTGAGGCGAAATTAATCGACGAAGTAAGTGCTAATAAGCTAACTAATAAGTACTGGACTGGTTTATTTGAAATTATCATTATTAAATCTGTATCTAATTTTAGGTTCCAAAAATTTTTTGCAAAGGTACATTTAAAATTGAAAATTGAAAATTTATAGCTGTAATTTTTAATATTTAAGCTTTTTACAACCAATCTTACTGTCAATAAAGCAATTAACCTTTGTTTATTAAGCGAATTGTGAAATATGTTTCGAAAAGTAAAAATAAAAAGTAAGGGATAAAAAATGTACTTAAGTCTACTATTGGACTTTTAACATCTCCTTTTATCAAAGGAATTAAAAAAAGGATAGCCGCCATCATTCTAAAAAAACTGGCGCCAAGAAAAGCGAATCCAGTGTAATTTGCAAAATTTTTATTTACAAAAATCAAAAAAAGGTATACCAAAAAAGTAGCAACAATATTAAATAAATAAATACTCCATGCAGAATACAGGAATGTGAATTTATCAGATAAAAATTGCATAGTAAAATATTGTACAACAAATAGTACAATAGAAAAAGGGATAAAATACTTCAGGAAATCGGTTGTTTTGTTCATTATTTATTCAAATTTTTTACTTGTCTTAAAACATTATAAAGTGCTAAAAAAACCGAAAATAAAGAAAAAATAATTGTCCACAAAGAACCACCGTTTGAATACTTCTGATCTAACTTAACTCCTATATAGGAAAATATAAAAATAATAACACCCATTTGGATGGGAATATTAACAAATACTAACCATTTATTATTGTTTGAGTTCTTCTTGGGCTCCTTTTCCATCTTTTAATGTAACTTCTTTAGTGGTATTTGTTAACATTGTACAAGTTGCTGTAAAATCAGCTCCAGGTTCTATAGATAATTTTCCAACGGCAACCTCTCCGTGAATACGAGCTGTTGCTTTTATATTAAGGACTTCTAAAACTTTTATTTTTCCTTGAAATTCACCTTCAATATCAGCATTATTACAAACAATTTCTCCTTTGATACTGCCTGATACTCCAATAACCAGTTTGCCTTGTGAAGTAAAATTCCCAATCAATTCTCCGTCTAATCTAAAATCAGCTTTTGAGACGATATCACCAATTATTGAAGTTCCTTCTACGATTCTATTTGTTTTTCCCAGAAGTTCAGTTCCGTTTTTTTTGACTTTATCAAACATGATTATGGATTTTTAGGCGCTAAATAAGCTTCCAGATTTTTTTTAATTTGTATTACTTTATAATTATCGCTGGATATAATAATTGCCGGATGCGAAATTTTATATGGTTTTTCATCTCTTAAAAGTTCTGAAACGTCTCTTGCATAAGCCTCAGATTTTAAACCATGAATAACTACAAAACTTTCTGTTTTATTGTATTTATCGAAAGAAGTTGTAAGCCTCTCAAAATTTTCAACTGATAAAAATTTCTTGATTGCTTCTTCAATTTGTTTTACCGTTTTTGTATCTCCTTTTGAAACTGCATAAATAATTTTCCAGTTTTTACCATCAACAACTGTAAAATCCATTTTTTCTAAACCTGGAATTTGCTTTTCTAAAATTTCACGAGCATTTTTTCCTTCATCAGTATTTGGATAATTATCTGCAACTCCTTCTAATGCTTTTTTGTATGCTGCCAAACCATTTACTTTTCCTAAAGTATTTGCTTTTAGCAATTCATATTTAGAAACAATTTCATCTCCGGAATATTGATTAATCAAATTGTCTATATTGTCCAGAACGGTATCAAATTGTTCTTCCTGAAATAACTTGTACCATTTTTGGTATTCCTTATCAGCTGATGCTAAATTATCTGTATTACTATTGCTTAAAATCTGTGCATATCTCGAATTTGGATAATTCGAAGTAATGTCAGATTTTACTCTTTCTGCTCGTGCAGGATTTGTAATTTGATAGATTTTATACAAATTATACATCGATGGCAAAATCAATTTTTCCTCTGGATTATTTTTTAATAATTGTTCGAGTTTGTCGCTCGCCAAATTGTACTCTTTAAACTTTTCTTTATAAATAAGTCCCAATTGATAGTACGAAAAATTACGTTCCTTATTAATACTATCCATAGCAACTTGCGTTGTTGGAAGTTGTTTTTCGTAAAAATCAGTTGTATATTTTGGTATTACAATAGTGTCTTTTAGAGCATTTGCAGCATCTTTACTATTTATTGTATCGTTCATTGCTGCATTATTCGCAGATCTTAAACCTGCTAATCTCCAGTTGCTTCCTAAAGTTCTGTTTCCCCACATTTTTTTAAACTGTAGTTTTCCGTAAGCAACCGTTGTAGGATTATAAAAATAGAATGTACTTGCTGTTTCATTTCCTCCCGGAAGTGTTGGTGTACCAGGATCTGTAGGCATTCCTGTAGAATTTGGGTTAATTGCCGTTGGCGAATTACCACTACTTGTATTTCGATCAATGTTGGCTAATTTCTCTTTTTCTTTCTCCTCTAAAATACGTTTTGCATCATCTTTCTTTTTAAGATCAGCAATATAACTTTCGAAGTAAATTTTTCTATCAGGATCAGACAAGCCTTTAACTTTTATAATACTATCATCGCGTTTTGCAATTCCTTCGTATTTAATTACGTTGTCGAGATTTTTTCTGTTTTTTTCGATAAAAGCGTATTCTCTCGTTTTCTTATCTAATTTTGTCAATGTACTGTCATAATATTTGGCAGCCATAGTATAATCAGTATTTTTGAAATACATATTCCCGATATTTCTATAGGTCGAAGCTACTAAATAAGGATCTTTAGATTTTCTTCCCAATGATTTATTATAAAATATCAAAGCTGTATCCTGTACCTTATACTTATCGAAAAAGACACCCATTTCATAAAACAGAATATCATAATAAGGTCGGTTTTCTCGATCACTTACCAGTTTATTATACATCTCAATAAACAGATTCTGATTCCCGTTTTGATAATCGAACATTTCTGCTTTTTTTGCATATGCATGCATCATGTATTTTCGATCTGCTTTTCGATTCATATCAATTACGCCATCATAAAAATAAGTTGCACTATCCTTTTTGCCGGCTTCCTGATACAATTGCCCTAGAATAAAACGGTATCTTGCTCTATCTTCATTTATCTTTGTGAATTTTTCAGCAACTTTAAGTTTCGTTATAGCACTATCTTTTTCTTCCAGATTTAAAAATGCTTCAGACAATAAAGCATTAGCATCTGAAAATGTTTGTTTATCTAAATCTGTCTTTTTTAATAAAAGGTTTATATTTTTTATCACAATAGCATCATTTCCTAAACGCATATTGGTTTTTTCGCGCCAGATTTTTGCCGTATAAATATTACTGCTATTTGGGTATTTATATAAAATATAATTGAATGCTTCTAGTGCCGGAATAAAGCGCTGATCGTAGTATCTGGCTTTTCCAAGCATTAAATAAGCTTCGTCAATCTGATAATTTTTTTCTCTTCCGCCAATGTTCATTGAATGTTTCTGAATGGCTTTTGTTGCTTTTGTTTCAGCCTTTTCAAAATCAGCGTTTTTAGCTTTTTCGCCTTCAGAAAAATTCTCGTCAATTTGCATTTTTTCAATAGGTAATATCTTCCAGAAATTATCCTGATTATTACCCTGAACAGATTTCAAACCTTTCTGAAGACCAATGCCGCCGTTATACAAAATGTTGTATTTTGTACTTAAAGCATGTGAATTTCGAGATAAAAAAGTATTTTTTTTGGTAGAACAAGCTATCAAAAAAAGCAATATCACGAATACAAAACTATATTTAAGAGTATTCTTTTTCAATAGAAAAGAGTTTAAATCAAATTAACTTCTAAAAAGGATTTTTAGTATATTAACTTGTAAAAATACACTTCTTTTTTTAAACTTTAGAAACTTATACTGCAAAAAACAATTCTAGTTCTTGTAAGGTTTCTCTTGAAGTTTGAATATCTTTTACAATCTCTCCTTTATTTAATGCTACAATTCGATCGCAAACCTCTACTGTATGCTGCAAATCATGACTGGAAACCAGAACTGTAACATTTGGATTTTCCGCCAATTCTTTGATGATTTTTTTTAATCTGCTAACAGTTGTTGGATCTAAGTTTGCAAACGGTTCGTCTAAAATTACCACTTCAGGATTACCAATAAGTGTGGCAATTATCCCCACCTTCTTCTGATTTCCCTTAGATAGATCTCTCAGGTATTTTTTGTTGCTCAAAATTTCTCCATTAAAAAACTCCTCATATTTTGCCAGTAAAGCATCAATATCTGCTTTGTTTTGATGGTGTAAATCTCCAATAAAATAGAAATATTCTTCAGGCGTTAAATATCCGATAAGGAAACTTTCATCTAAAAAAGATCCTGTAAAAGATTTCCATTTTTCGTTTGTATTTACCTGAATATCATTGTTTTTAATAAATCCTGTTGAAGGCTGAATCAAATCTAATAACAAACTGAAAAAAGTTGTTTTTCCTGCTCCGTTATTTCCTACCAATCCAAAACTTTGTCCTTTTGGAATTTCAAGATTGCTAATGTTTAAAACTGTTGTACCGTTATATTTTTTTGAAAGTTGATTTACTTGTATCATCTTAATTTTAAATTTTAGATTGTTGATTTTAGATTTTGTCAATTGAATCGAATTATCTAATTGACACATTTTCAAATTGACTAATTAATTCTTTTGTTTATAAGCACTTATGGTACTATATTTTTCGATTTTATATCTTTTTTCAATCAAAGAAAAAACTTTGTCTTTGAATATAAAACCTAAAACCCCAGCTCCTGCAACTAACACTAATCCGATGGTTTTGTCTCCAAAATGAAGTCCAACCCAATACAATATTAATGGCAAAAATATCTTTGGTAACGATAGCAACATCGAGTTTACATTGAAAGCTTTTTTATCTCCAAAAGCGCCTCCTGCACTACTTAAATCGATTGGCGTTTTTGTAAATGCACCGCCCAAGAGCACTAAATGAGAATTTACTCCAATATTATAAATCGCACCAACAACTATAATCAAATAGGTTTCCCATCCGTAAAAAAGGTAAAATGAAGCAAGGATTGTCGAAACAAAAGTGGCGATAACAATTAACCACCATTTTGAGGTAATGTAGCCGCGATAAGGAATGTTTTGTGTCATCATTAATTGATAATAAGAGCTATCCCAACTTGGTACAAACTGCCCGAAGACAAATAAAAATCCTCCCGAAACAAAGATCCCTGCAAAAATTTGCATAACCGGAGGCTGATGCATATTCCCAAAAAAGATTAATCCGTAGAATAAAAAAACTACGCTCATTACAATAGTCGTTTTGGATCTTTTGTTTCTCTTAATCAACTTGATATCATTTTTAAGAAACGTTCCTAAAGTTCCAAATTGATTTAGCCATGAAAGGTCTTCGGTTGTTGCAATATCCTCTTTTTTAGAAAGCCCGGCATCTAAGAATAAGTTACTTTTGAAGTACTTAAATGTAAAAGCATACAAACCTCCTAATACCAAAATAGGAATTAAAAATATCCAACCTGTTTTATAAAATCCCATAAAAACAGGAGTTGTAAAAGTCGTAATATCAAACAGTTTATAATATTGTGCTGCTGCTAAAGAAACTACTACAGCAAGAAAAACAACAAATAATTTATCGATATTACTTAGAATAATATTTAAAAAATTATTGATATAAATTAAAGCTATGATTGCCAAGTTCCACAAAATGACTCCTGTCAAACTATAACCTTCCAGCACTAGCACAATCGAAAATGGAATAAAGAAAAGTGCATGTATCCAGTTAAAAAAAGACAAAGCGGTTTTTCCTAAAGAGAAATGTACAATTGTTGGCTTCTTAAACGGCAAAACCAATAAAGGTCTGATATTTAGAACCGGAATCGCCTGCAATAATAATCGAATTATCAAATCGAACATGAAATAATAAATCAGAAACTTATTAATGGTTTCAAAAGGTTCGAGTTTCATTTCTTTAAGTACATAAAATACTCCTACTCCTCCTGCAATAAAAAGCAGCGAAAAATAAATCATAAAGAACCCTATTACTATTTTCATCGCTACACTTTTCCCAAACGATGCTGATCTGGTAAAGGCTTTCCATTCGAGATAAATAAACTTTTTAATCATGGTTAATTGGTTTTAAGTTTTGTAGTAAGAGACCAAATGTAAGAAAACGTTACAAAAAAAGTTAAAAAAAATAATTTCGTGCCCGTCATTTAATAGTGGTTTGCTACTTTTGCATAAAATATACAATCATGCCTTCATTTTTAAAACTCATAATTAAAGAGGTAAAACGCGAAACAACCGACGCCGTTTCTGTACTTTTTAATGTTCCGGAAGAACTAAAACCAGACTATAAATTTATAGCCGGACAATACATAAACTTAAAACTAACTCTTGATAATCAAGAAATTAGACGTGCTTATTCTATTTGTTCTGCACCAGAAAGCGGCGAATTAAGAATTGCTGTAAAAGCAGTTAAAAATGGTTTGTTTTCTCAATTTGCAAACACAAGATTAAAGGCTGGAGATGTTCTTGAAGTAGGTCATCCGGAAGGAAAATTTACTTTTGAACCTGATGCCGAAAGACAAAAAAACTACGCAGCTTTTGTTGCCGGAAGTGGTATTACACCAGTTCTTTCTATTTTGAAATCAGTTTTAAAGAGTGAACCAAAAAGCTCATTCGTATTAGTTTACGGAAATAAAACTCCTGAAGAAACTATTTTTCATCAGGAATTACATGATTTACAATTGCAATATGTAGGTCGTTTATTTGTTCATTATGTTTTTAGTCAAGCTAAAGCTGAAAATGCAATGTTTGGAAGAATCGAGAAATCTGCCGTAAATTATGTGCTGAATAACAAGCATAAAGAACTTCAGTTTGATAAATTTTTCTTGTGCGGTCCTGAAGAAATGATTAATACTGTTTCTAATGTTTTGAAAGAGAAAAACGTAAAAGAATCTGCTATTAAATTTGAACTTTTTACATCTTCAACACAAGAAAATCAAATCCATAATTCACTAGAAGGACATACAAAAATCACGGTTTTAGTTGATGATGATGAAGTTACATTCGAAATGTCTCAAAAACAAACCATCTTAGATGCAGCCTTAAAACAAGGAATTGACGCTCCATATTCTTGCCAAGGCGGAATTTGCAGCAGCTGTCTTGCTCGTGTAACTTCTGGAAGTGCAGAAATGACTAAAAACTCCATTTTAACAGATAAAGAAATTGCTTCAGGCTTAGTATTAACTTGTCAGGCGCACCCAACATCAGAGTCTATTTATGTAGATTATGATGATGTATAAAAGTTAAAATTTCAATCCCGAAGCTTCGGGATAAAATCCAAATTCCAAACTTAAAATTGGGATTTGGATTTTTTTTTGTTTTATAATTATTCGCAATCTTTGTCAAAGTTTAAGAACTTATTTTTTATGCTTTTGAAAAGTTATGCTCAAAGTTTGTCATTTCGACGGAGGAGAAATCACACTAGAAACTCCACATAGAAAATCGCCAATCTTCGTCGAGTTACGGGTGTGATTTCTCCTCCGTCGAAATGACAAAAAAGCGTAAATTCCATTAAGTCATTAGACTCAATTTTCAAGTTCTGAAAATTGGAATTTGACATTAAAAAAATTGAAAATTAATTGAATATGAAATCTGTAAGAGAAATTTTAAAAAATAAAGAATATCTTTTAGATGAACCTGAAGTAGAGAAACTTGTAGAATATTGTGAAGAACTGCAAGATGAAATTGTTGAATTTAAATATCAGAAAACCAACAATAAAGAACTCGCAATGCTGGACATGCTCAGAGAAGTTATAAAAGGCTGTAATGATATCGAAAAAGAACAGATGGAACACGAAAGATTTGGTTATGAAGCACCTAATTACGAAGATACCATTTCGAATCTTAAAAGTTATATTTATAGGAGATGTCGGGACGAGAAAATTTGGTTATAGTCTAGATTATAATAAAAGCAAATTTTTATTAAAATATTGCCAAATTTTCATTATTTTAGTGGTGTAATTAAAGTAATCGCAATCTCGCTTTTCTGAGATTTGTAGAGCGAAATCAGATTTGTCAACACGTTTAAATATTAAATATCATGACAATGCATCACTTCCTTCGTTTATCATTTATTGCAATTTTTGTAGTAACAGCTTTATTTTGTGTTTACTTTATAATTAAAAAACAGCGAAATAAAAAAGGACCTAAACTACTTACAGAAGAAAAATATAGCTCAACAATGATTGGCAAAATGACAGAAATAACTGTTTCTGACAAAAATATTTTTAATATCTGGCCTTATATAAGTAAATTAAAAGCTGCTAAAATTCTATCGCACAAAATCAAAGAATCTCAGTTGGTGCATAAAGTCTATAGAAATTCAACTGAAGATTTTGAGCATATTTTGCTTTCTACAGAAAAAGAAAATCATTTTGTTGTAATTGTTGCCAATAAAAACAAAAAGAAAACAGTAGGATATTTTCTCTATGATTTAGATGGATTATATGCTTAACTGTATTTTTTCAACGATATCTTTTGGAGAAATCGATCTCATAGCATCTTCATAACCTTCAACGATTTTATTTCCATAAACCGATGTTGGCAATTTTGGATATTGATTTCTATCTGAAGTTAAAGCATTTTCAAGACTTTGATTGAATGGTAAAAATCCTGCGTATGGATGAGTTGCGCCCCAAAGCGTGATTACTTTTACGCCCAACATTGCTGCAATATGAGCATTTCCAGAATCCATAGAAAGCATCACGTCAAGATTACTTATCAATTGTAACTCTTGCTGAAATTTAATTTTTCCAGCTATGTTTATTACATTTTTAAATGGTTGAGAAAGAGAATCCAATATTTCGATTTCTTTCTTTCCGCCACCAAAAAGCAATATTTTGTAGTCTTTGTTTTCAGCCAATTTTGCGATAACTTCCTGCATTAAATCCTGCGGATAAACCTTAGAATCGTATTGTGCAAAAGGTGCAATCCCAATTAATTTTTGATTTTGATTACCAATAATTTCGAGAATTTCTGAGCTTAAATTTGCCTTTTCATGGAATTCGGGATTAGATAAATCTACGAAAAAACCAAGTTCTTGGAACACTTTTGCGTGTCTTTCGAACATTGTTGGCAATTGTTTGAATATTTTATTTTCGGCGCGAGTTAACTCTTTTTTACCGTCTCTTCCTTTGTCAACTGTAGCTCTTTTTTTTCCGCTTAAAGCGAAAAGTAAGCTTACAATCTTAGATCTCAAAACATTGTGAAGATCTGCAAAAGCATCAATTTTTAATTTTTTTACATCTCTAAATAATCTCAAAAGCCCTGGGAAACCTTTGTGACGTTCTTTTTCATCAAAAGCAAAAAACTCTAAATTCGGAATTCCGTCAAAAAATGGTTTAAAAAACGGACGTGAAATTACTGTCAGTTTAACCTCAGGATACTGTTTTACAAAAGCGCGTAAAACAGGAACCGTCATAGCGACATCTCCCATTGCGGAAAGTCTCATAACGGCTATATGCTTAATTTTATTGGACAATTTCTTTATGATTTTTAAATTCAAGTCTTTTTCTGGCTATTGTGGTTTTTTAGCCCAGATTGAAATGAAAATCCCGGAGCAAAAAAATAAAGTTTCTTGTTTAAAAAAAGCGACCAACGGAAGCTCTTTTTTGAACAATAGAAACTCTATTTTTTTGTGAGGAATTGAAATGGAAAGCTGGAAATAGCTCCAGAAATTATTTCTTATTTTGGTATAAAACAGGATTTAATTCATCGTCATTGTACATCTTCATTTGTTTGTACACTTTCATGAATTTATCTCCATTTTCGATATCAGTAAGCAAATCATCAATTGCAGTAGACAAGTCACTTCTTTGCTCTAAAAGGATGTTTAATTTTTCCTGACATTTATCTCTGTGTTCTTGTGAAGCCTCTGCACGAGTAGCTTCTTCATGCATATGATAAATTTTTAGCGCTAAAATAGACAATCTGTCAAATGCCCAAGCAGGACTTTCAGAATTGATTTTTGCGCCGTCTTTTACTTTTACATCGCTGTATTTTTGTAAAAAATAACTATCGATATATTCCACCATATCAGTACGTTCCTGATTAGAAGCATCGATTCTTCTTTTTAAAGTCAATGCTGCTACAGGATCAATTTGCGGATCACGAATGATATCCTCAAAATGCCATTGAACAGTGTCAATCCAATTTTTTAGATATAATAAATGTTCGAATTTATCCTTTGGATATGGATTGTTTATAGGTTGATCAACATTATCAAATTGATGATAATCCTTGATACTTTGTTCGAAAACTGAATATGCTAATTTTGAAAACATGTCTTTATTTGTTAGAGTTACAAAGATACTTTTTATACTTTTATGGTGCGAATAAAACGATGATTTTTTCGTTATCGTATTGTAACCATTGATAATTCTAAAATTTTACTATGAAAATCCATTATATATCTGAAAATAATAGCGTATTAAACCACTTTTTAAGTCAAATTAGAAATGTTAATGTTCAGAACGACAGTATGCGTTTTAGAAGAAATATAGAACGAATTGGCGAAATTATGGCGTATGAACTGAGCAAGGATCTGTCTTATAAAAGCGTCGATATTCAAACTCCGCTTGGTATTAAAAAGACTACAGAAATAGAAAGTGATTTAGTTTTATGTTCAATTCTAAGAGCTGGTTTGCCGCTGCACAATGGTTTTCTAAACTATTTTGATCATGCTGAAAATAGCTTTGTTTCGGCTTGCAGATATCATCCTAATAATGATGCTGAATTTGAAATTCGGGTTGAATATCAAGCGCTTTCAAATATAAATGATAAAACGGTTTTACTTCTTGATCCAATGTTAGCAACGGGACAATCGATAGTTGCAGTACATGAAAAACTGGTTCAAAATGCAACTCCAAAAGAGATTCATATTGTTGTTGTAATTGCTGCTCCGGAAGGAATTGCTTTACTGGAAAAAAGCCTTCCTGATAATTGCCATTTATGGGTTGCTTCTCTTGACGAGAAATTAAATGAGAAAAACTACATTATTCCAGGACTTGGTGACGCCGGTGATCTTGCTTATGGAAGTAAACTATAATTGAGAAAAATAAGTAAACAAACTGCAGCAAATCAACACATAAAAAACAATTTCGTTATTGAGTTTTTGCTGCATATATTCTACATGACTTGCCGCCATAATCGTTAAAGGTGCAATACTAAACAACAACAAATCATTACTTTTATCAGGCGATATAATATAAACCGCCACTGCAATAAAAAAACATGCAATCACTTTTTTATACGAAGTATGTACAATTTGTGGTCTGTTTGATAATGTCATTAATATTGAAACCACAAAAAACAAGGATATTGCTACATATATAGAAAGTGCTCCGTTCTCGTAATTATTCTTAAAATAATCAATGCTAAAATCAATTACTGCTCTTTTTTCGAAAAATTCAATAACATTAATATGAAAGATTAATGACACCATTAAAAAAACAATCGAAACAGCCAGAAGCGCTATAAATGGTAAAACCCAGTTTCTATAATCTCTTGAAACGTGAAAAACAATTGATATAAATACTAAAATAATAAAGAGAACAGACCAAAATTGAAATAAAGCAGCTACAAAAATCCAAAATGACGCATCAAATATTTTTTCTTTAGAAGCTTTTAATGATTGCAATGAAATCAATCGTCGCAACGCCAATAAAAGAAAAAAGTTGGCATAAATTACATTCGGATTATTAAATATTGTAGGGAAAAACAATATAAATAACAAATAGAAAAATATCGCGTAACCATTGTCTTTACTGAGCCCGTTCTTTTTTACAATGAAATTAATCATAAAAAAAGATGCCAATATAAAGCACAATAAACTCACTTTTTGAAATCCCAAAAAGTAATTATTAATCCAGGAAGGTTCTTGGATTTGAAACAGAAAAAAGAAAACCAGTATTAAAATTACGACCAATGAATAATTTAATGGCGTAGATTTTTTAAAAACACTTGTTATCATAAGGATATTTTATACTTTTGTGATTGTAAATATAATACTTGTTTAAAAGGAAAAACCAACAAGTTGAAAAAAGATTCTATTAATTGAATTTTAACTTCAATGCGTTACAAAACAATAAATAACATATAATTTTATAAATTATGACAGCTTTTTTTGAAGGAATACAATACTTATTCGTTAACATTTTATTTGCTCCTCTTGACTTTTTACGTCATTTAGAACTAATTACTTGGTTTGGTGCTAATACAATTAACTGGATTTTTATGACCATCTGCGCATGTGCAATCGTTTACTGGATTAAACAATTACGCATATTTGATGACGCCGGAACAGAAAACCAAGATACTACAGCTCACTCTTTTTTAAAATAAAAAGTATCTAACCCTCCGAAAAGGGTTAGAGAATTCATTTTATATTAGATCGAAACCGATATCTTTTCTAAAATACATCTTATCAAAATTTAGTTTATCTATATTTTGGTAAGATTTTTTTATGGCCTGTTGGAAATCGTTCCCATAAGATGTTACAGTCAATACACGTCCTCCATTACTAACGACATTATCACCATCTAATTTTGTTCCCGCGTGAAAAACTATAGAATCTGTAATATTTTCTAATCCGGTAATTACTTTTCCTTTTTCAAAATCTTCAGGATATCCACCAGAAACTACCATAATAGTAGTTGCACTTCTTGGATCAACTTCTAATTCGAAAGTATCTAACTTTTGATCAGCAACGGATTGAAACAATGCAACCAAATCAGATTTTAATCTTGGAACCACAACTTCTGTTTCCGGATCACCCATTCTCACGTTGTATTCAATAACGATTGGTTCATTTTTTACATTGATTAAACCAATAAATACAAAACCTTTATATTCGATTCCGTCTTTCTGGAAACCTTCGATTGTTGGTTTTACGATACGAGTTTCGATTTTTTCCATCAAAACAGCATCAACATAAGGAACTGGAGAAACTGCTCCCATTCCGCCAGTATTTAAACCTGTATCTCCTTCGCCAATACGTTTGTAATCTTTTGCAGTTGGAAGAATTTTATAGCTTTTCCCGTCAGTTAAAACGAAACAGCTTAATTCGATTCCGTCAAGAAATTCTTCGATCACTACTTTTGAACTTGCTGCTCCAAATTTTTCGTGAACCAACATATTTCTTAATTCTGTCTTAGCTTCTTCAAGATCCTGAATAATCAAAACACCTTTTCCCGCTGCTAAACCATCTGCTTTTAAAACATATGGAGGTTGCAAAGTTTCTAAGAAAGCACATCCGTTTTCAACAGTTTCTGCAGTAAAACTATCATAAGCTGCTGTTGGAATGTTGTGTTTCATCAAGAATTCTTTTGCAAATTCTTTACTTCCTTCTAATTGTGCACCTAATTTTGATGGTCCAATAACCGGAATATGTTGTAAACTTTCGTCATTTTTAAAATAATCGTAAATCCCTTTTACCAAAGGATCTTCTGGTCCTACAACAACCATTTTTACGTTTTCCTGCAATACAAATGCTTTAATAGCATCAAAATCAGTTGGAGACATTGCAACGTTTGTAGCAATTGCAGCCGTTCCCGCGTTTCCTGGTGCAACAAAAAGTTTTTCGCAAAGCGGACTCTGAATCATTTTCCACGCAAAAGCATGCTCTCTTCCGCCCGATCCTAATAGTAAAATTGTCATGTTATAGTTGTATTTAGTTGTGGTGCAAAAATAATTGCTTTTGTACGTAAAAAATAATTAAATCTTAAAAAGTTCGTTATTCTTCTCTGTTAGTAATAGGATAATATTATTTTTGACGAAAATTCAACCCATAAATGATTTCTCTTTTCGACATTTCGCTTCAATTAAATGGTTTTCCAATAAAGAAAGCTAAAGCCGAATTGAACCAAATCGTAAATTTAACAGAAGAAGAATACACTCTTTTTCTGCAGAATAAAAAAGAAGAAATTGTCGATTTTCATCTAAAAAATAACTCTTTCTACAAAGAATTAGTCGGGAATAAAACTGATCTGAAATGGGAAGATTTACCTATTCTGAACAAACAAAATCTACAAAAACCACTTAACGAAAGACTTTCAAAAGGTTATACTTTAAAAAACGTTTACCTCAACAAAACTTCTGGATCCAGCGGAACACCTTTTGTTTTTGCAAAAGATAAATATTCTCATGCCTTAACGTGGGCATCAAATATTATGCGTTTTGGTTGGTTTCGGATTGATTTTAATCATTCGTATCAAGCTCGTTTTTATGGTATTCCAATGGATTTTATTGGATATCATAAAGAGCGTTTTAAAGATTTTTTAGGTGGTCGTTTTCGGTTTCCTGTTTTCGATTTATCAGATGAAATTCTGGAAAGGTTTCTAAAAAAATTCAAAACGAAAAAATTCGATTATGTCAATGGTTATACAAGCTCAATTGTTTTATTTGCTAAATATTTAGAAAAGAAAAATATCGTATTAAAAGAAATCTGTCCAACCTTAAAAGCTTGTTTTGTTACATCGGAAATGCTTTTTGAATCGGATAAAAAATTACTTGAAAAGCAATTCGGTATTCCGATAATCAATGAATATGGAGCTTCAGAACTTGATTTAATTGCTTTTGAAAATCCTCAAGGCGAATGGCAAATTAATGCAGAAACTCTTTTTGTGGAAATTCTGGATGATGATAATAAAGTTCTCCCTTACGGGAAAGAAGGACGAATTGTGATCACTTCTCTCTTTAATAAAGCAAATCCCTTTATCAGATATGATATTGGCGATATTGGAATTCTCGACGAAAAAAGTACGCCACAAAAACCGATTCTAAAAAAATTAATTGGAAGAACAAATGATGTTGCGATCTTACCAAGCGGGAAAAAATCTCCTGGTTTGACCTTTTATTATGTAACCAAAAGCATTATTGAAGATGATGGAAATGTCAAAGAATTTATCATCAAACAAACCAAATTAGATTCTTTTGAAATCGAATATGTTTCTGAAAATGAATTAGATTCAACTCAAATTCAGAAAATAAAAGAAGCAATTACGTTGTATCTCGAATCCAATTTAAACTTCACTTTTACCCGAAAAATAGTTCTGGAAAGAACCAATCGCGGAAAATTAAAGCAATTTAAATCTTATTTATAATATAAATAAAATCTTACATTTGTTTTTACTAATAAAAAACTCATGGACGATCATTCTCTACTTTCTGAAGAAACTATTTCAAACAAAATATATTTTATACGCGGTCAAAAAGTAATGCTTGATCGTGATTTGGCCTTGCTTTATGGAATTGAAACTAAAGTTCTAAAACAATCCGTCAAAAGAAATATCTTAAGGTTTCCTGAAGATTTCATGTTTGAACTGGATAAATCAGAATTCGAAAATTGGAGGTCACAATTTGTGACCTCCAATTCTGATAAGATTGGTTTAAGATATGCTCCAATGGCATTCACAGAACATGGTGTTATGATGTTATCTAGTATCTTAAAAAGTGATAAAGCAATTCAAACCAATATTCAGATCATGCGTATTTTCACGAAAGTGAGACAAATGCTTTTAGACACAACTGAAATTAAAGTTGATATACTTCAGATTCAGAAGAAGTTAGAGAATCATGATAAAAATATTGAATTGGTTTTTTCTTATTTAGATGAACTAACTGAGAAAAAAGAAGATAGAAGTGAAAGAGTAAAAATTGGCTATAAAAAATAATACATTCTTCAAGGTTGCAATTTGCCACCTTAGAAACTTGAGGTCACAAATTGTGACCTCAAGTTTTTATAAGATTTTATTTTAAGCTTATCGAAATGAGATTTGAAGATTGGAGGTCGCAAATTGCGACATCAAGATCTAAAATGGAAATCGATTTCTCTAAGGTCGCAATTTGCGACCTTAGAGAATACTATCCTTTCTTTATATATTTTGGCTTAATAATCAATTGAGTAAATAAAAATCGGATCATTAATAAAACAGAAAACACAAAATTATAACCGTGAAAGTCTCGGTAAACACCAAAATTGTGTTTTATCAATTTGAATTTTGAAGATGAAATAGAATCTTTTCTTATTCTGTAAAATGCCAAAGGTTCCGGAACTGGTTTTGTTTCTTTGATTTGTTTTACAATAGTAAGCCACAATCTCCAATCCTGCCTTTTTTGTGTGGCTTCAATTACAATTTTTCCGAAGTAATCAGCATCATAGATTGCAGTTAAATTACCAACATAATTGCAAAAAAACAATTGATTGTAAGTCAGGTTTAACGGTGCTTCAACTCGTCTGTTTAGATTGTTACTTTCTTCGTCAATACAATCGTAGAAACTAAATGTAAATGGTAAATTATTCTCTTTTAAAAACTGAATCTGCTTTTCTAATTTAGAGGGAAACCATAAATCATCAGCATCTAAATAAGCAATATATTTTCCGGTTGCTTTTTCTAAGGCAATATTTCGCGCAACTCCGTTTCCGGAATTTTTAGCGAGTTGAAAGAGTTTTATTCGGTTATCTTTTTCAGCAAAATCTTTTATAATTTCTACTGTTTTATCTGTAGAAGCGTCATCAACTAAGATTGCTTCCCAGTTTTGATAACTTTGATTTTTAACTGATTGCAAAGTCAACCCAATGAACTTTTCAGTATTATATGTTGGGATTATAATAGATACTAATTCGCTCATTAGATTGTAATATCTTCGGGATTTATGCTTTTATTATTTTATGTAACTTGAAAAATCTTTGTGTTCTTCTTTTGAAAGTTCTTCTTTTGAAAGCGATTTAAAATAATCGTAAGTAATTTTCATTCCTTCTGCACGATTTACTTTTGCTTCCCAGCCTAATAATTCTTTTGCTTTTGTAGTATCTGGTTGACGTTGCAATGGATCATTTATTGGTAATGGATGATAAACCACTTTCTGATTCGTTCCTGTTAGTTTGATAATTTCTTCAGCAAAATCTTTAATTGTGATTTCGTCCGGATTTCCAATGTTTACAGGATATACGTAATCTGAATGTAATAATCTAAAGATACCTTCAACCTGATCGTCTACGTAACAAAATGAACGGGTTTGCATTCCGTCTCCAAAAATCGTTAAATCTTCGCCACGCAAAGCCTGACCAATAAAAGCAGGAATTACACGTCCGTCGTTTAAGCGCATTCTTGGTCCGTAAGTATTAAAAATACGAACGATTCTGGTTTCTACGCCATGAAAAGTATGATATGCCATTGTGATTGATTCCTGAAAACGTTTTGCTTCATCATAAACACCGCGTGGTCCAATCGTATTTACGTTTCCGTAATACTCTTCGGTCTGTGGGTGAACTAACGGATCTCCATAAACTTCAGAAGTTGACGCAATCAAAATTCTTGCTTTCTTAACTCTTGCTAATCCTAATAAATTATGAGTTCCAAGAGATCCAACCTTTAATGTCTGAATAGGAATTTTTAAATAATCAATAGGGCTCGCCGGTGAAGCAAAATGCAATATATAATCTAAATCACCAGGAATATGTACAAACTTGGTAATGTCGTGATGATAAAATTCGAAATGTTCTAACTTGAATAAATGTTCTATATTTTTAAGATCTCCCGTAATCAGATTATCCATCCCAATAACATAATAGCCTTCTTTAATGAATCGGTCGCACAAATGCGATCCTAAAAATCCTGCTGCTCCGGTAATAAGTATTCTTTTCATAGTAATTATTTATACATCGCAAATGTAACTGATTTGAAAATTATAAAAACTATTCTAAAAACAAAACTGCCTAAAATAATTTAGGCAGTTTTATACAAATTTATTTTATTGTTTGATTAATCTGATTCCTTCCTTAATTAATTAATTTATTCTTTTCAGCCCAATTTTTATCGATTCATGTTCAGACAAACCTTGACTCAAATACAGTGTATCATTATATCGGTTTACTTTAAAAAAAATTTTATGCTCATCATAATTAATGGTTAATCTTTCACAATCTTCTAATTCATAGTTCATTGCTTTTTTATTAACAATTACCGTATCATTTTCATTAAAAACCCATATTGTTGGTTCATCTGTTTTTATATCATGACCTCGTCTTATATTAAATGTATTTGTGTAACTAAATGTTTTCCATGTACCAAAAATTTCTTTACGACATTTAATATATCCGCTTTTACCGCCATATGCATTTTGAAATTCTGCACAACTGTAAAAGCTCATCAAAATTAGAAATAAGATCATTAGTTTAAAATCTTTCATAATTTGTAATTCTGTATTAATTCAATTTTTAAATATAGTATTTTCCACCTCATTAAATTTTTCTACCATATTGTTTCTTATGTTTTTTTAAACAAACAATATCAGAAATAGTTTATAAATATTCCACCTTATTTATCTATTTTTACCACCAATTAAATCCCTTGTTTTGAAAGTTGTACACATTATAGAAGCTCTTGGCGGAGGAGTTTATACCTATTTTAGAGATTTATCAACTTTCTTTGGAGATGATGAAATAAATAAAAACACTGAGACTACTATCATATACAGTAGTAATCGAAAAGAAATTGATCCTGAAAAAATAGAATCTGAATTTTCAAATGGAGTCAACCTGATCCATATTAATATGGTTCGGGAGTTTTCACCCATTCAGGATTTAAAATCGGTTTATAAATTAAGGAAAGAGCTTAAAAGAATAAATCCGGATGTTATCCACCTTCATTCTTCAAAAGCCGGGGTTTTAGGACGATTTGCTTATTTTTTCCTATTCCAAAAAAAGAAGCTTTTTTACTCACCACACGGTTATTCTTTTCTTAGAACTGATATTTCAAAATCAACAAGAAATATTTATTGGAAAATTGAAAGCGCTCTTCAATTCTTAGCTAACTCGACGATTGTGGCTTGCGGTGATAGTGAATATGAAATTTCGAAAAAAATTGGAACCTCAAGATTAGTTCGAAATGGAATTGATTTAACAGCTTTCAACAAACAATCTGATTTACACGAAAATAAGAAATTAACGATTGGTGTAATGGGAAGAATTACGTTTCAAAAGAATCCACAATTTCTGAATCAAATAGCCCTAAATTTTCCGGATTTTAATTTTGTCTGGATTGGTGATGGTGATCTAAGACATATAATTACTGCACCAAACATACAAATTACAGGTTGGATTTTAGATCGAAAAACTCTTTTAACAGAACTCAATAACATCGATATTTATATGCAAATATCTCTTTGGGAAGGTTTGCCAATTGCTGTTTTAGAAGCAATGGCGTTACAAAAACCTGTAATTGCAACCAACATTATTGGTAACAAAGATGCTGTTTTGCATAATAAAACTGGGTTCCTATTTGATGATATTAGTGAATTAGGTTCCTATTTTGAAATATTAAAAGATCCAATTACAAGAGTTACTTTCGGTCAGAATGCTTTTGAAAGATGTCATGATTTATTTGACAAAGACAAAAACTTCAGAGAATTATTGGCGATTTACAATCAATAGTTTTTGTTGTAACCAATAACTTCCAAAAACGGAAAACCAAAATCCACTAAAGGCAATTCCGTCGAAACGAAGTAGAAAATCATCGATTAAATTTGTTGTGAAAAAGATTATAAAAAATGAAAGTATTATCCCATTCTTCAAATCATAACCCAAATACCCGATCGTAAAAATATAAAGAATCACTACTAAAGGACCTAATATTCCAAACTTTAGTAAAAAATCCAGAAACTGATTGTGCGTAGGAAATTCATATTTTGCCAAAAATTTTTGATTCGTTTCCGCGTAATACTTATTAAGCTCCGGTTTTCCATCAGAAGCTCCCACTCCAAAAGGAAGATTTTTTACAGACAATTCCCAAGCTGATTTCCAGATTGAAACTCGTGTTACCAACGAATTAAATACCTTAATCTCTGGATGATCGATTTCGTCTAGTTTTCCCACTTTATCCATATAAGCAAAACTTACTGTAGAATATTTTTCTTTCATGTAAGGGTCTTTTTGGACAAATAAAAATAGAATTCCAGCTAATAAAACTACAATTGCAATTGCCGTTAAAACAATCTTTTTTAGATTGAGTTTTGATCTTATTTCAAAAAAGAAAACCAGGCAAAAACCAATCAAAGCATTGATCAACGCCATTCTGGTATTTACAAAAAGAACAAAGAAAAACGACAATAAAAATGTAATAAAATAAAAGATTTTCAATTTTACTTTTTCACGATTGTGGAAGCTTTCAAAAACAAAATACAAAGCACAAACCGAGACAAAAGCTAAATGCATATTCAACGCCGGAGCATGAATACCAATACTATTTGCAAATTGATATCCCATTTCCCATAAATGAATTCCGTTGAAATATTTGTTCATCAATTCTGGGTATATAACATTAAATCTGATGAAGAAAAACAACATAATTAATGTTGTTAAAATAACATAAGTCCTGGTTAATTTTATAAAATTAATCCGCTGATAATTGCCTATGATAAATAATGGAAAAATCAATAAAGAGGTGCTTTTCTCTATGGCTTTTAATCCTTTTAGAAAAGAATCGTTGTTCCAGAAAAGTAATAATTGCAATAAAGCCGGTGAAGCAATACAAGCCATTAACAATAATGATGTCTTAGTATATTTAAGTTTTTTGAAAAAAAATAAATTAAACACGGCAAACAAAATGATCAGCAATGAACAAGGTTTCCTGAAAATCATTGCGGTTGCAATCAAACATAAAAAAACGTGAAAGATTTTATTGAAGTTCTTTTCGGAAATATTCATAATACAATGCAAAATAAATTAATGGAAAAATACCTGTTTTATGCCTAATTGCAGATCCTAAATCTGGTTCAAAAACCCCCTGAATTATAAAAAAAGAAAAAATAATAAATAAAATGAAAAGTTCATATCTATACTTTTCTCTGTCTTTCAAACATTTTGAAAAACGAACCAATAGAATATAAAATAATAAAAGTTGCCAAATTATAAATACAATAATCTGAGGTGATAAAAGGTGTTTTAAACCATTTATAGGAACATTTACAGTAAAAAACCCATAGAATATCGCAATGATTTCTCCATACCAAGTATCTGGCTTTATTGGCGGAATAATTATCGAATTTGCGTCTGCTGATCCAATTCGAGTCTTATTAACAACTTCTCTGCTCATTTCAGAAAAATATTCGCCTTTTAAAATTCCATAACTTAACGATAGGAAAAAAGCGATCAGTAAACCATAAAAAATGGTCATTAATGTTTTGTTTTTAAAATCTATAAAACTTACCAAATACATTCCACCAACAATTATAGGAATTAATGCAAAATACGGGCGATATAACGCTCCAAAAACAACAAACATTATAGTAGAAAAGATAACCGTTTTTTTGAATGAAAACGACTTGTTTAAACACATAAAAACGATTGGTGCAACATACAAATAGGTAATAAATTCTTTTGAAGGCATTGCAATAAAAATAGCAATCATAAAAATTCCCATGTAAACAAGAATGTTTTTTACATTGAATTTTTCAAAATTTTCAGGAATTCCAATTTTATATAATATGTAAATTAAAATCGGAAATTGCAGAAGGGCAATTAAGGGAAAAGGCAAATAACGTAAACCTGTAATTTTATAAAACAAAATTGTAAAAGGATAACTTCCAAAATAGCCTATTTCATTGAATTTATCATAAACAATTATAGCTGAATCATAGAAAAATTTTGGAGGTAAAACATAAAATGACAGCATCGCAACAAATAGATTAGCTGTTGCAATGGCAAAAAATGCGGCTGTACTTTTTTTAACTAAAAATCGCATATTTGCTTAACTGTTTTTATATAATTCTATGTGTTTCTCTACCATTAATTCGATATCAAATTTTTTAGCTTTTAGTTTACAAGCATCAATAACATTTATACGTAAATCTTCATCTTCAATCAACTTTTCAACCTTATAAGCTAAATCCCGTTCATTACCTTTTTCAAACAAAATACCTGCTCCTTTTACCAAACCTGATAATCCTATAACATCTGAGCCTATAAAAGGTTTCCCTGAAGCCATACTTTCTATCGCCACTAAACCAAAACCTTCTCCATTTGAACTTAAAATCGAAATATCTGCCGTTTTTAAAAGACGAGCAACATCAATTCTTTCACCCAAAAATATAACTCGATTCTCTAACTCTAATTTTTGAACCTTTTTTTCACATTCCTCTTTCAGATTACCGTCGCCGACAAAAATTAATTTGAAATTATCCGGCAGCAATTTCATTGCTCTAATAACTGTTTCATGATCCTTATGCTTGCTAAATCTTGCTACCTGAATTAATAAAATGTCCTGTTCTGTTAATGATTCTGAAATTTCGTTTTTTAAATAAGGTTTAGCGTTCTCAATTGCTTTCAAATTTATTCCGTTCTCAATGACTTCAAATTTATTGTGAGGCAATTTTGTATGATTTTGTATGATTTCATAAACCTCATCTGTAATACAAATTATCTTGTAATAAAACCGGTATATAAATCGATCAATTTTACTAAAAAAATAATTTTTAATACGTGGATTTGAAGAACTATGCTCTGTAACAATAATTTTTATTTTTGAGAAAGAAATAATTTTTGACAATACAATCCAATATTGAGAAGGAAATAAATGAACATGCGCAATATCGTATTTTCTCAAAAATGGTATTATTTTAAGAACATGAATTGGATTATATACGGAATATGAACCTAAGGAATGAATTGTACAGCAATTTTGGGATTTTAAAGCTTTCAAAAAGGGTAACTCGCTTCCGTTTAGTAATAAAAGATCGACATGAATACCTTTTACATTATAAAGAGGAATTGTTTCCAGCAGCAATTTTTCAGCTCCTCCGGAATCGAATCTATTTATAATTTGTATTATCTTCATGTTAGTACTTTAGTGCAAAAAAATTTTTATTCTATCCTTTTTATAAATAAAAACAGTCGTTACAAAATTCCAGAAAAAAGAACTCGAAACAAATGCGATTGCAGCTCCGTTCATTCCGTAAACTGGAATTAAAAATCGGTTTAAAACAAAATTAATTGCAACAGCAATAATTAAAATAATCTGAAATACATGTTGTCTTCCTGTCATATTCAAATAAACCGGAGCTGGCCCAAATGCAGAACAAATTCCCTGACCTATAATTAGAATCAAAAACGGTTCCTGAGCTGCAATATATTGATGTCCAAAAAAGGACAAAATATATTCTGAAAAAATACACATTAAAAGAATAACCGGAAACGTTATTCCGAAGATTAACCGAACACTTTTTCTAATTACTTTCTTTAATTCTAAAACATTATTGCTTGTAAAATACTCTGAGATTTTTGCTGAAATTGTAATATTTACAGTCACTATTATAACCGAAACAATTGTCATTAGTTTAACACCAACCGAATAAAAAGCAACTGTTTCATCGTTTCTGTATTTCTTTAAAAACATGATATCAAAACACATTAATAAAAACAATGCCATTCCGCTAATAGCGATTGGATAAGATCTTAAAAACACCTCTTTATGTGTAATTTTTTCTATGATTTCAACCTCAGCCATTTGGCGAAAATAACCGAAGAGCAATATAGAACTTACAATAGCTAACAAAACAAACCCTATGAGAAAAACATCAACTAAATAGGTTTCTTTATTCCAATAAAATAAGACTATAGAACCTATAAGTAAAGGAATATATTTAAGAATGTTTCGGAACAATTCGGCAACATATAATTTATCCAAAGCTCTAAAAACTTCAGTATTTAAAGTAAATATTCCATAGAAAAACAAGGTTGCAGCACCTTTTAATAATATTGAATATACTTCCTGATCAGCAAAATAATTGTTTATGATTTTTTTGTCAATGACCAGAATAACTACTAAAACAAGTACTGAAGTCAACAAAAGCATTGTGACCATTTTGGTATAGATACTTTTTAGTTCTTCAAGTGCACTTTGACTTGCTAATCTTCCTTTAAAATACAAAATGGACTGCTCAAAACCAAGTAAACAAATACTTCCGATTGCTAATAGAAAAGAACGTGCAAAATCATATTGACCAACTAATTTTGGAGTATATGACTTGGTCAGGAATATGGTAAAACCAAACAATAAAAGCACTCCAAAAATCCTTAAAAACAAGGTACTTAGACTTTGTTTTAAAAATGGATTCTGTGTGATTTTTTTTAAAATGCTGGTGGTTTTCAATTTTGTGTTAAAGTTGATTTTTTGTTGACAATGCCAGTTGTTTTCTGTAAAACTTCAAGAACAAACTAATCAAAACAAAAACAAAAATGAAGAAAATGGGAAACAATATCTTGAAATTTCCGCTAACAATTTTATTATCATTTATGTTTAATGTGGCATTAATTTCTTTAATCGTCTTATCAAAACTGATTAATTTCAATCTGTTCTTTCCCTGATCAGTGACTAATTTTTGTTTGGTTTTAATGATATCATTCAACTGAATATTCTCATTATAATAAACCAATTTATCATTTTTTGCAGCATTTTTTACTGAACTTGTAAAACCATTTAAAACCTTATCTATTTGAGCAATTATAGTGTCATTTTGCGCAATTTCCTGTTCCATGTTTTTAAATCCTATTTTCTGAATTTTACTAAAATACTCTGAGCTGTTTAAATATTTTAACAACGGTTCAACAACTTCTTTTTCATCAATTGCTTTATTTGAAACAAATGAAATCGTATGAAAAGTATAGTTTTTACTGGTAACATTATCTTCTAAAACCTTTTTAACTTCGCCAACCTCAGCCATTAATTTTATAAGTTCGAAGTTTTGTTCTTTGTCTGCAATAAATTTGTAAACGTCAGCAACTGGTTTAATTTCAATTTTTTTGATTTTTTGTGGATGCAAAATTCCAACCACATTTTTTAAGAAAACAGTATCGCCAGAAATAATTTTGGCTTCTATTAGATCTATTTTCGCATATAAATAATCAACACTTTCAAAATTTGGCGTTACAATAACCTCATTTTGAAATGTTTTCTTACTAGAGTCCAGATACCACCCAAATCCAAATCCAATAATGACTAAAATTAAGACGACAATCCAGTTTCTAACAAAAAACTGAATTGATCTAAAAATAGCAGCATTAATGCGATCGAAAAAATTACCAATACTTCGCGAAAGTTGAAAAATATCAATTTCCTGATCATTGGCATTCTGTGGTACTTTTATACTCATTTATTGTTTTTATTTTACGTTGAAAATTTGTTCCAAAATTTTGATAGTAATCAAATACGTTGGTTTTACACCCGTTGTTCCTAATCCGCCTGAAGCTAATGTGCTTCCGGTTTCCAAAGGATTATCAGATGCATAATAAGCGTAACGAACTTTGATATCGTGTGGTACACTTTTTCTAATTTTTGATGCTGATTGTATCGCTTTTTGATAATAAGATCCTTCCATTTCAAGACCAATTACTCCCCAGGTTGATTCGTGAAAGAATTTCAATAAATCTCTGTTTTGTAATGATGTTCCAAGAACCGTGACCATTGCACCTTCAAAAACAGCAATGTCATTTCCTTCGAACATGGCGCCTGTTAATTCATTTTCGAAGAAATAATTATCCGCTGTTCCTTCATTTATATGCGCCGTTGGGATCATAATGTCGCCTTTTCCTCCTTCAAGAATTCCGGCTTTACCCATTATCGAAACTGATTTAACTTCCAATTTTGTATCCTTTTTATAAGGTTTCAAAAGCTCGTCGATAGTTTCATAAGCTTGCTCACCAAAAGCATAATCCATTACAATAATAACAGGCTGCTCTTCGCCAAGTTGTGCTTTTGGAAATGCAGTTTTTGCCCAGTCAATTTTAGCTGTATCAAAAATCTGAACGTCAATATTTGTTCCTGATGTATCCGGTAATGAAATCATTCCGTTTTTCAGGGCTAAATCTTCTACATGACTTCTAGTTTCTTTTGCGCCGGATTTACTTAATTCTTCATAAATAAAGAAATCAGATTTGTCTTTGAATTTTGTTTTCAGCAAAGGTGTCGCAAAAATAGAATTCATCACACTATGCATATTGGCACTAATAACGTGAATTGGTCTTTTTAAAAGATTATTAGCCTTTAAAACTTCCTTGATGTTTGTTGCCCAAATTTCACCGTGAATATGGTGTCCTAAGCGCTCTCTTAAAACCGGACTAAAGGTTATCGTTCTTTTATTATTGTCAATAACTTCTTCAATTGCTAATTTTCCTAACCAATAAATAACGTGTAGGAAACGGTCCGGAGCATTTTCTGAACCAAAAGCGTCATAAATATCTAAAACCTCTTCAAATGTTCTTCCTAAGATATTTGCAACGTGCGAGATTGCTTTTTCTTTTTCTATTAATGGCAATTTCTTAGTCTGCATTACCGCTTGTTCAAGTTTCATCCAATCACGAGAAACTTCGCCGCCATCATCTAATAAAACTCTATTTTTAATTTTATGAGATTCAATAAAAATGAAAGTCAAATGCGTCAGAATATCATAAATATCTGAACGGCCGCGCGTGATTTCAACATTCATTTGTTCCTCATCAATTCGGTAACAATTTCTTCTTCTTTTTGGAGGAACAATTGCCTGAAAATGTGATTTAGAATATCCTTCATCCGAAGTTAAATTAATAAATCTGCATTGCTCAATTCCTATCGGAAGACGCTCTATAACGTACAAAAGTCCGTTAAGTTCTACTTTTTCTTCACCTATATTTCCGTAAATTTCCGGACGTAATGCTAATAATGATTCACGTAAACTATCACCCGAAACTCCCATTGGTTTATAAAAACCACGGTTGAATAAGTGACGCATTGTAATGTACATTTTTTCAATAGCCGCAGATGATTCCTGCGCTCTTGATCTTGATATATGTTTGGTTTCTTTCATGCTATTTTATTTTAAAATCTTCTATCTAAGAAGATGTAATATGTATTTTATTAAACGAAATTAGGAATTAAAAACGTTAATTCAACTGAAATCTATTCATGTCATTGTTTAATAACATTTATTTTAAGCCAAGATTTACAATTTGAATCACTTCAAATTATCCGCAATCTTTCTATCATTCGATAATCTTGGCGTTTTATTTTGTCCGCCTAGTTTTCCCTGAGATTTCATATATTCCTGAAATCCGTTTTTAGAAACTTTGGTTACAACCACTTTTCTCAAAACACTTCCGGTAATCAAATCATCATAATAGATGTTTTGTTTTCTCATTGCATTGTCTATTGCTTCTGCAAAAGTGTCCATATTTTCCGGTTCAGTTTCAAATTCAACCAACCATTCATGATATGGTAATCCGCTTGACGGATTAATTTGTGGCGCAACTGTAAACTCATTGATTACGATTTTAGTTCCTTCTGTTGCTTCTTTCATCGCTTTTTCGACTTCATTAGCAATAACGTGTTCTCCAAAAGCAGAAATATAATGTTTGATTCGGCCCGAAACAATAACTTTATGCGGAAACAAAGAGGTAAATTGAACAGTATCACCAATATTATAACGCCAAAGTCCTGCATTTGTCGAAATAATCAAAGCATAATTTACACCAACTTCAACTTCACCAACTGTATAACTTTTTGGATTTTCAGTAAAAAATTCATCGGCTTTTATGAATTCGTAGAAAATTCCTGAATTCAACAATAACAACATTCCTTTTGCTGTTTGAGAATCTTGATAAGCAAAAAATCCTTCAGAAGCCGGAAATAATTCAATGCTGTCGACTTTGCGCCCAATCATGTTTTCGAACTTTGCACGATATGGTTCATAATTGACACCTCCGTAAATAAACAAATTGAAATTCTTGAATAAATCACCTATTTTCTTTCCTCCGCTTTTATCCTGCAAACGCTCAAAATACATTTGAACCCAAGACGGAATTCCGGAAATAATGGTCATATCCTGCTCGATTGTTTCCTCGACGATTGCATCAATTTTAGTTTCCCAATCTTCGATACAATTGGTTTCCCAAGACGGCATTCTATTTTTTTGAAGATATTTTGGAACAAAATGCGCTCCAATTCCGGATAATCTTCCAAATTTGATTCCGTATTTTTCAACCAAAATTGGACTTCCCTGCAAGAAAATCATTTTCCCGTCAACAAAATCAGCGTTTCCGGTTTCATATATATAGTGTAGAATCGCATTTCGCGAAGCTTCAATATGATACGGCATTGATTCTTTGGTCAACGGAATATATTTTGCTCCGGAAGTTGTTCCTGAAGTTTTAGCAAAATATAATGGTTTTCCTTTCCAAAGAATATTTTTTTCGCCCATTCGAACCTTATCGATGTAAGGTTTTAAATCTTCATAATCACGAATTGGAACTCGTTTCTTGAAATCATGAACGGTTTTTATTTTATCAAAATGATGATCCTGACCAAACTCGGTTTCTCTTGCACTATTAATTAAACCTTTAAATATTTCTTGCTGAGTTTCTACCGGTTTTTTGGACCAAGCCAAAGTATCGTAGTATATTTTGCTGGCAAATAATTTTGCCGCTACTGATTTAATAGACATTTCTTATGGTATTATTTCTTGTCACTTTTGTTTTTACTTTGCTTTTTGTCAACAGACTCCTTCTCCACTTTTGAAACTTCTTCTCTTAATTTAATTTCTTCTTCTGAAGCTTTCATATTTACTTCTGAATGTTCATCTGTCTCTGCTAAAATAGAATCTTTATTAAATTTAGCATATTCTAATTCACCTCTTAATACTTTTTGAATTCCATGTATATAAGCTTCATTCTTCTTTAAAGCCGTTTCTAATGAATCAGATTTTATAGCCAATTCTGTAGCGTTTCTTTTTAATTGAGAAGAAGAATATCCCGGAATAAATTCTCTCAAAGGCGTAAAAGCAATTATAAAAGTAGTTATTAAGATCAAAAATATTCCTCCTAACGAAAAAACAACAAAGACATTCATCAACGTTAATTTGAATGAAAAAATCTCTTCAAATGTATTCTCATTCAAAATGACCAATCGGTTTTTGATAAATAATTTTTTCCTAAAATCGAATTTCTTCTTAGCCATTGCGGTTCTTTATGTAAGCAAATATAATAATTAATAGTCTTGTTGATGCCAGCTTAAATTTGGTGAATATACTTAATTAAAGATTTTATAAAATATTTAACGTTGCTAAATAGGAATATTTTAATCCAAAAACACTTTTTGTTCGTATATTTCTATATACCTTTGCGGTACAATTAAGAAAACAATCTGCTTCGGCATTAAATATACAATCATGGGAAGATTAGGTCTTACAGAAATCCTCGTAATAGTAGGTATTGTGATTTTACTTTTTGGAGGTAAAAAAATTCCAGAATTAATGAAAGGTTTAGGAAGTGGAATCAAAGAATTCAAAAACGCTGCTAAAGACGATCAACCTGCTGCTACCAAAAAAGAAGAGGAAGAAACAAAATAAGTATTTACATATCTTATTAAAAACCCCAAAGTACAATGTATTTTGGGGTTTTGTTTTTATATAAAAAATCTTACTTTTAGAGTCCCTAAATTTAATAACAATAATTATGAAAAACCTACTTCTGATTACTGTTGCTTTTTTGTGTCTCAAAAGTTATTCACAAAAGCAACCTTTTCCCGCCAATGTTGTATTTACAAATGGCTTAATGGCAACAAATAAAAATAGCCAGGATGCTCAAAACAACTATGATACCTGGAAAACTAATTTTGTTGAAGCCTGTTCTAATGGTCGATACCGAATAAAATTTGATGATCCTTCTCAAACTGTCTCCGAAGGAATTGGTTACGGAATGCTACTTGCCGCTTATGCAACTGATAAAACCCTTTTTGACGGACTTTGGCTTTACTATAAAGACAATGTAAATTCTAACGGTGTAATGAACTGGAAAATCAACGGTTGCTCTGGAATTAATGGCGCAAATGGCGCAACAGATGCTGAACTTGATGCCGCATTCGCTCTTATCGTAGCCGATTATCAATGGGGAAGTACCGGAGTAATTAATTATAAAAATGATGCTAAAACTCTTATTACTGCCATTAAAGCTCATGAAGTTGAAGCAAATACTTTTGTACTAAAACCCGGAGATCAATTTGGCGGAAGCCAAATTACCAATCCATCTTATTTTTCTCCAGCCTATTACAGAGTTTTTGGAACTTTTACGAACGATGCTACTTTTTGGAATCAGGTTGCTGCAAAATCTTATACAATTATCAATAGTAACTTAACCGTAAACAATGCTGTTGGCGGGTTAGTATCAGACTGGTGTCAGGCATCTGGTGCGTATTCTTCGCAGGCTAGCGGTTATAACAGAGAAGGAAAAACATATACTTATGATGCAGCCAGAACTCCGTGGCGAATCGCTGTTGATTATCTATGGTACGGAAATGCCGATGCAAAAGCATACGCAAAAAAATCATCTGATTTTGTTCGTTTAAATCTGGGAGGATCTTCGAACATTAAAGACGGATACAACCAGAATGGAACTTTAATTGGACAATGGCATAATGCAACTTTTGTTGGTGCTTTTGCGTGTGCAGCAATGGCAGGTGAAAATCAAACACATTTAAATGCTTCTTACACAGATTTAAATCAGCTAAACGAGCCAAACAGTTATTTTAATCATACCTTAAAAACATTGTATTCTTTTTTATTAACAGGAAATTTTTATTTACCGGAAACCAAAAATTTATCAACTGGCGATTTTGATGTAGAAAAGTCCACTGTTACACTGTATCCAAACCCAAGCAATGATAAATTTACTGTTTCTGCTCCCGAAAATTCTATAGTTTCTGTGATTTCTGCTGAAGGAAAAATAATTTTAGAGCAAAAAACAACTACTGAAAATACGGAGATTAATTTAGCTAATTATTCTTCAGGTTTGTATTTGATCAAAATTACAAATGGAAATAAAAGCATTACCAAAAAGGTTCTTTTAAAATAATCCTGAAAACAAAAACTCCCAAATTTTAATTGAAATTTGGGAGTTTTTTTAAATTATTCCGTTGAGATTTGAAATTTAAAATATTGGAGTTTAATTTTTTACAACACCATCGTCAATTGAATTCTCTTTCTGTCTTCATCAACTTCAGTAACTTTTACATCAACATGTTGATGAAGTTTAACAACCTCATTTACATCGCTTACAAAACCGGCTTTTAGTTGCGAAATGTGAACCAATCCGCTTTCTTTGATTCCGATGTCAACAAAACAACCAAAATTGGTGATGTTATTAACAATTCCAGGCAGAATCATTCCTGTTCTCAAATCTTTTATAGATTTTACATTTGCATCAAATTCAAAAACCTTAGCCGATTTTCTTGGGTCTAATCCAGGTTTTTCAAGCTCTTTTATGATGTCTTTTAATGTAAGTAAACCAATTTCAGGTGTAATATAGTTTTCGGCCTTAATTAAGGCTGTTTTTTCTTTGTTTGCAATTAAGTCGTTTACCGAAAGTTTCAAATCTTTTGCCATCTTTTCAACAACCGTATAAGCCTCCGGATGTACTGCCGAATTATCCAGCGGATTTTTAGCATTCGAAATCCTGATAAAAGCCGCACCTTGCTGATACGCTTTCTCGCCTAAGCGAGGCACTTTTTTTAGCTGTTTTCTGTCTTCAAACGGGCCATTTTCAGATCGATATTGAACAATGTTTTCAGCCAGCTTCTCTCCTATTCCACTCACATAACTTAGTAAATGTTTACTCGCCGTATTAATATTGATTCCAACCGAGTTCACGCAACGAATTACCGTATTATCTAATTCTTCTTTCAGTTTAGTCTGATCAACATCGTGTTGATATTGACCAACTCCAATTGCTTTTGGATCAATTTTCACCAATTCAGCCAAAGGATCAGAAAGTCGACGCCCAATAGAAACAGATCCACGAACCGTTACATCATAATTAGGAAATTCTTCACGAGCAATTTTTGAAGCTGAATATACCGAAGCTCCAGCCTCAGAAACGATAAAAACTTGCAGCGGTTTATCAAACGCGATTTTTTTGATGAAAAATTCCGTTTCACGAGAAGCAGTTCCATTCCCGATAGAAATCGCATCAATTTGATACGCATTTACCATCGAACGGATTTTCTTGATCGCCATTGTTTCCTCATTTTGAGGCGCATGTGGATAAATGGTTTCATTGTATAATAAATCCCCTTTTTCATCCAGACAAACTACTTTACAACCACTTCTAAATCCTGGATCAATTGCCAAAATACGTTTTTCGCCCAAAGGCGGCGCTAATAATAACTGACCTAAATTGTTAGCGAAAACCTGAATAGAATTGGCATCGGCTTTCGCTTTTGCTTCTTGCAAAGTTTCGTTTCCAATCGCCGGATTCAACAATCGTTTGTAACTATCTTCTATCGCTAATTGCAAATGTGCTGTTGTACTATTTTGCTTTTTAATGATTATTTCGTCAATAACATCATAAGCTTCATCGATATCAACATCAACTTTCATCTTCACAAAACCTTCGTTTTCTGCACGAAGCATTGCTAATAATCTATGTGAAGGCGCTTTTGTTAAAGGTTCTTCCCAATCAAAATACTGACTGAACTTTTGCGCTCCTTCTTCTTCAGCTTTCTTTTTTACAACTTTAGTTCCAATCGTTGCTTTTCGTTGATATAAACGTCGTAATTGTTTACGAACATAAATGTTTTCGTTAATCCATTCGGCAACAATATCTCGTGCGCCTTGCATTGCAGCTTCTTCATTAATAACATTTTCATTAAGATATTGTGTCGAAATAAAATCTACATCAACATCATTTTCAGACATGATAATTTTTGCCAAAGGTTCTAAACCAAATTCGCGCGCAACATCTGCTTTTGTTTTTTTCTTCTTTTTATACGGAAGGTAAAAATCTTCTATTTCTTGTAAATCAAAACTTTGCTCGATTTTCTGTTTCAATTCTGGCGTAAGCGCTTTTTGCTCTTCAATTGATTTTAGAACCGCTTCTTTACGTTTTACAATCGCTTCATATTCTTTATGAAGTTTTGCAATGTTCTCAATCTGAACTTCATCAAGATTTCCGGTTGTATCCTTTCGGTAACGCGAAATAAACGGAATAGTACAATCTTCGTCTAATAATTTAACCGTGTTTTGAATATTAATCGCTGCTGTTTGAACAGTCTTGGCAATGAATTGAATATTAGTCATTCTTGTTTTATTTGAATCGCAAACATGCAAAGTATTTCGCAAATCGCGCAAAGTTTTTTTTCTTATTATTTGTTTATACTTTTCAAAAATAGAATAAATCTTTTGATTTTTTTTAATCTAATTCACTCTAACTTCTTTTGACTTGGAGTTAAACTCTTTCTCATATTACTATACACTTTCCTCTATTATTTTCTGAAGTCATATTTTCATTTTTAGAAACAATTTAAAACATCGACAGTTTGTCGACAGTTCAAACTGTCCGATAAAATCGGACACTTCACTTCCTTCTTTGATTTAAAGTTTATAATTTTAATTTATTCTAGCTTTTACTTTTCAATTGTACGATTTTATCGTACGTTTCAATCTTTCCATTTTTAGCGACATTTTTCACTTTTAATATAACATCAAAACAATATCTTTGCCTTTAAGCATATACCTATGAAAATTTTATTACTGTATTTTTTATTTGTAAATATCTTCGTTTTTATTCTCGCTGGTTATGATAAAAATCAAGCCAGAAAAAATAAACGTAGGATTCCTGAAAATACACTGTTTTTCTTTGAAGCAATTGGCGGAACAATAGGTTTATTAACAGCTATGCTTTTCTTTAGACATAAAACGAGTAAATCTTCTTTTATTATAAAATTCTCGGCAATTGTTTTTATCCAAATTTTGATTGCTGTTCTGCTGTTTATTAACAACTTAAATATTTTTACAATTGCTTTATTTTTAAGCAATTAGCCATACAAAACTATAGATATTAACAATGTTAATAAGTCTAAAATAGTCTTATAACAAACTGAAAATAAGATATTTAAATAAAAAACCGGATGAATTAAAAAAATCCGCCCGGTTTACTATTCTTATAGGTGCGAAGCACCCGATTTTTTTTTGATTTTCTACGAACAAGCGATTTTATCCACTCTGTTTTGGTGTCTTCCACCTTCAAAAGCAGTTGTTAAAAACGTTTCAACAATTTCTACAGCTTGATGGATAGATGTAAAACGCGCCGGAATACTCACAATATTTGCATCATTGTGTAAGCGTGTTAAATACGCAATTTCTTTAGTCCAACATAGACCAGCTCTCACTTTAGGGTGTTTATTAACAGTCATTGCAATTCCGTTTCCGCTTCCGCAGATAACGATTCCAAAATCTGCTTTACCTTCAGATACATCATTTGCAACAGGATGTCCAAAATCTGGATAATCTACAGAAGCATCTGTATCTGTACCATAATTAGTTACTTCATATCCTTTTGCTTTAAGCATTTCAACAATTGCTTTTTTATATTCTGGTCCTGCGTGGTCATTTCCTATCGAAATTTTCATTTTTTCTATACTATTAAGTTGTGTATTACAAATTTACTCATTTAATAAATGTTTGCCACGAATTTCACTAATTTTCACTAATTTCTTTTTCATCGTTAGTTTTAAATCCTGCGCAAAACACAATAATTAAAATTGGTGTACATGCGTGAAATTCGTGGCAGAAAAACATAATATTACAACTATCTTACTGTCAAAAACTTAACACTTATCAACATTATTAACAACTCTATAAGTATCTCATAATCAATAAATAATAATCAATATTTTTGTTAAAATTTTATAATGTTAATACCAAAAGCTAATTCGTTGATATTCAATTAACTTTAAGTTAACATTATTTGTTAATAAGTTGAGATAGAAAATTAGAAGTTTTTTTTGGTTGTGTCGAAAAAAAACCTAATCCAAAACCGGAATGAAATAACCTAATAAAGTTTGATGAATTTTTGGAAAAGTTATCAATATCAAAAATGCTATTTTCAACAAATATCAACATGTGAACTTATCTACAAAATGAATTACTTTTTGGTTGTTAACCGTTGTTAATTAAAATACAAAAAGTCTTAGAAATTAATCGTTTAACAAAATATAAGTATGTTGATAACTCAAGATAACTAAGAGAAACTTCATTTCAATACTTTTAAAAATAAATTTACTGCACATATTAACAAGCTATAATAACAAACAAAAATTAATTTAATTTAAATTTTTCTTTTTGTTGTATTTAATATATGTTGACAACTTTGAAAATTTAAAAAGAAAAAAAAATCTTGAAATTGAAAAATTAGATGAGTTTAAACAATTTTAAGTGGGTTATTAAGATTGTCAAGAATTTGCTGAACTTCTTCGAAATCGTTTGGATGAACTTTGAGTTTAATTCCGCCAAGTGCAGCGGAGTACATTGGAGCCACAGAAAGGGTGATTTCGTTTTCGAAAAAATACGGAATTTCTTCTTGTTCTAGTAAGTGTTTGAGAACTACGGTTTCGTGCTGATAATTGAATACTGCAATGGTTTTGAAGCTTTCCATAATGCGTCTTTTTGTAAAGATACGAAATGAGTATAACTAAAGATTTTTCGTTATCAGTAATTTTAAATAAGCGAATTACAAATGACCTTTGAAAATCAATAAGTCCCTCCTTTTGAAAGTTATATTTTTAATAATTTATTTGTTAAAATCTATAATCTGATATCTTATTTGTAATTTTAACTTTTTAAGAAAAGATATATGAGTAAGAAAATTAGAAAGCCGATAAAAAATGAGAAAGATTTCTCAAGCAAAATAATAAAAATTTTATCGCAAAGCCCAAATAAAGCATTCAATTACAAACAAATAGGAGCAAAGTTAGAATTAGATGATACAAAAAGCAGAAATCAGATCATAAAAGATTTAAAGATTCTGGCTGCTTCCAAAAAAATTATAGAAACTGAACCTGGTAAATATTTAGTAAAAGCCGAAAGTCAGGATTATTACGAAGGAACAATTGATATGACGAGCAGAAAAACGGCATATTTTATTTGTCCGGATTTTAGTGAAGATGTTTTTATTCCAACCAATAATTTGAATCGTGCGTTAGACAAAGACAAAGTAAAAGTTTATGTTTATAACCGTAGAAAAGGTAAAAGACCTGAAGGTGAAGTTGTTGAAGTTGTAGAAAGAAATAAAACAGAATTTGTGGGAGTTATAGATATTCAGGCAAATTTTGCTTTTGTATCTACTGCAAATCCTAAAATGTATACCGATATTTTTATTCCTAAAGATAAAATTGGTGAAGCAGAAAATGGTGACGTTGTTTTAGTTACCATTGAAGATTGGCCAAAAAGAGCTGATAGTCCGTTTGGATCTGTAATCAAAGTTTTAGGAAAACCAGGAGAACACAATACTGAAATTCATGCAATTCTGGCTGAATATGGTTTACCATCAGATTTTCCGGTAGAAGTAGAGGTTTATGCACAAAAAATAGATACTTCGATTCAGGAATCTGAGATTGCAAAACGTCGTGATATGCGTGATACACTTACGTTTACGATCGATCCAAAAGATGCAAAAGATTTTGATGATGCCTTGTCTTTCAAAAAGTTAGAAAACGGAAATTACGAAATTGGTATTCACATTGCCGATGTTTCCTATTATCTTGAAGAAGGAACAATCCTTGATGATGAAGCTTATCAACGTGCAACTTCGGTTTATTTAGTCGATAGAGTAGTGCCAATGCTTCCGGAAGTTTTATCAAATTTTGCATGTTCGCTTCGTCCAAATGAAGAGAAATATACATTCTCAGCCATTTTTGAAGTTTCAGAAAATGCACAAGTTATTAACCAATGGTTTGGTAGAACGGTAATTTATTCAGATCAGCGTTTTGCATACGAAGAAGCGCAATATATTATTGAAACAAAAGATAGTACGATTCCTGTTGATATTTCAATTACCGGAGAATCTTATACCGTTTCTGATGAAATTACAAATGCTACTTTAAAATTAGATGAATTAGCTAAGATTCTAAGAAAGAAAAGAATGGCAAATGGGGCTATTTCTTTTGATAAAGTAGAAGTTAAATTCAACTTGGATGCAGAAGGTGAACCAGAAGGTGTTTACTTTAAAGTTTCTAAAGATGCCAATCATCTGATTGAAGAATTCATGCTTTTGGCTAATAGAAAAGTGGCTGAATACATTGGAAAACAAAAGAAAACATTTGTTTACAGGATTCACGATGAACCAAATGAAGATAAATTAATTGCGATGCAAACCGTAATTGCTAAGTTTGGTTATAAAATAGATTTCCGTAACAAAGGCGATATTTCTAAGTCTTTGAATGCATTGATGGAAGAAGTAAACGGTAAAAAAGAGCAAAACTTAATTGATACTCTTGCAATTAGAAGTATGAGTAAAGCCAAATATTCGACAGAAAATATTGGTCATTACGGATTAGCTTTTGATTACTATAGCCATTTTACTTCGCCAATTCGTCGTTACCCAGACGTAATGGTACACCGTTTGCTGCAATATTATTTAGATAATGGCGCTTCTGTAGATGAAGAAGTTTACGAAACAAAGTGTTTACATTGTTCGAATATGGAAAGTTTAGCAACAAATGCTGAACGTGATAGTATTAAATACATGCAGGTTAAATACATGCAGGATCATCAGGACGAAGAATTCCTTGGTGTTATTTCCGGTGTTACTGAATGGGGAATTTATGTTGAAATTGTTTCTAACAAATGCGAAGGAATGGTAAGAATCAGAGAAATAAAAGATGATTATTACACCTTCGATGAAAAGCAATATGCTTTGGTTGGAGCAACTTCAAATAGTGTATTACAATTAGGAGATGAAATTTATGTAAAAGTAAAAAATGCTGATTTAGTGAAGAAACAACTGGATTTTCATTTTTTGCGAAGAGCAGAATAAAGGTTTAATTTTAAAAATAAAAGTATGAAAAAGTTATTGATAGGAGCTGCAATTTTATTTCTTCAGATGTCTTTTGGTCAGGTTACCAAAGATGTAGGTGATTTTGACACCGTTAAAGTATTCGATAAATTAAGTGTAAAATTAGTTCAGTCTTCAGAAAATAAAGTAGTTATAAAAGGAGCACGTGAATCAGAAGTTGAAGTTGTTAACAAAAAAGGTATATTGAAATTAAGAATGCCTTTTCCAAAATTATTATCTGGAAATGATTTAGATATAACGCTTTATTATAAACATTTAGAACTTATAGATGTTAACGAAGGCGCTAATGTAACAAGCACAGAAGCTATTAAAGCTACATCATTCAAAGTAAGTGCTCAGGAAGGTGCTACAATTGATGTTAATTTAGATGTTGATAAGTTAAAAGTAAGTTCAGTATCAGGAGGTTCTATAACTTTGTCTGGTAAAGCAGCAAATCAGGATGCAAGTCTTGGTGCAGGTGGATATTTACTAGCTAGTAAATTGAGTACTTCTCAAACTACTGTAAGCGTTTCTGCGGGAGGAAAAGCAGATGTGAATGCTTCTACCCTTGTCGATGCAAAAGTGAGCGCAGGAGGCTCTATTTACATTTATGGGAAACCGAAACAAATTAATCAGAAAACAGTTTTTGGAGGTAAAATCGAAGAAGTAAAATAACAAATTGTATTTGAATGATAAATGATATTTTGGCTGGACTGCCATGGGGACTTTTTTTAAGTTTTATGGTAGGTCCGGTATTTTTTATATTACTTGAAACCAGTATTACAAAAGGATTCAGAGCTGCAATAGTCTTTGATCTTGGAGTAGTATTAGGTGATATTTTTTTTATAGCAATCGCTTATTTAGGAAGTTACAGACTTATTCAGAGTTTAAAAGACAAACCGGCACTTTTTATTTTTGGTGGAATTATCATGTTGGCTTACGGTTTAATTTCTTTCATAAGATTAAAGAATGAAGAAAAAATAGACGACGAAGCAATTGATCGTGATATTATCAAAAGAAACTATGGAAGTTTGTTTGTAAAAGGTTTTTTATTGAACGTTATCAACATTGGTGTTCTTGGTTTCTGGTTGGCAGTTATCATTTCTGTAGGACCAAAATTAGAGATGCAAAACTCAAGAATGTTTACTTTTTTTACTTCTGTAATTATCACTTATTTATTAGTTGATTGTTTTAAAATTCTATTAGCCAAACAATTAAAATCTAAAATGACACCATCAAACATTCTTAAAATCAAAAAAGGAATTAGTATTGTTCTAATGGTTTTTGGATTTGTTTTAATGATTCAGGGCTGGTTTCCAAAAGAAAAAGAAATGGTTAAAAACGCTTTTGAGAAGATAGAGAAGTAGTTGTTGATAACTCAAATAAATAAAATTAAACCTCTGAATTTCAGAGGTTTTTTTATGTTTATAAGTCTCAGTAGTCTTTGCGAGGAACGAAGCAATCTCATTAAGTGTATCAAGAATTTATAAACTCATGCTAGTGTGATTGCTTCGTTCCTCGCAAGGACAAAAATTGGGAAAAATTAAGCACAAAAAAAAGAGATACAGAAATGTGTCTCTTTTAGAAGTATCATCTGGATTCGAACGTAATCTTTATCTAATTTTTTCTAAAAATTAAACATAAAAAAAACCTTCAAATTGCTTTGAAGGTTTTTGAGGCATCGTCCGGATTCGAACCGGAGTAGGAGCTTTTGCAGAGCCCAGCCTAGCCGCTCGGCCACGACGCCATTACTTGAACGGATGGCAAAAGTAACTAAAATCTTTAAATTTCAAAACTTTAAAATGAAGTATTTTAAAAATTTTGCTTTTTATTTTAAAGAATTACTTTCTAATTTCCGTCATTTTTATAGTAACTGTTTCAACATCACCACCAATAGGAGGATTTATTTTAGAAACCCATACTGTTGTTTTTTCTACAGTTTTTATTTCTGCAAGTACACGATTATTGATTCTTTTAGCAACATGTTCTAATAAATGGGAACGAATTGCCATTTCTTCAGTAACAATTTTATTCAAATGTACATAATCAACAGTGTCTAATAAGTGATCACTTTCTGCTGATTTCTCTAAACTAGCTTTAATTTTTAGATCAACAGTATAGTCAGATCCTATTTTTCCTTCTTCAATCATGCATCCGTGGTAGGAAAAAGTACGAATGTTTTTTAATTTTATAACTCCCATTTTTATAATTTTATTCTTGTAATGTTTGGATCTTGGTGATTGGATGTAACAGCTTGTACGGAAACTATTTTTTTATTTTCATCAACTGTAAAGTGGATTGTGTATGGAAATTTTTTTAAAGGTAAAGTGCGTATTATATTATATTTTTCTTCGAAAAAAGGAAATTTTTTTAGAGTTTCTACGTAATCTTGATATTCATTTACAAATTTTGTTCCTAATCCATTCGAAAGAGATTCATAATAATCAGCAGTTTCATCTACTTCTAAATCAGCACGTACCAAAATAATTATTTGATACATTATTTATTCCATTTAGCATTAAGTTTCTTTTTCGATTCTTCCCAGCTAATGTAATCCTCTGGTTTAGCATTTTTTATACGATCCAAAACCATTTCTTGTTGCCATAACGGAACTTCATTCGCTACGTTTTCGTCAATAGAAACATCAGGAATATGTTTGAAAAAGTTGATAAAAGTTTCGTAAAAATCGTCTGGAATTGTAACAGTTAATTGTCTCATAACCTTGAATATTTATGTAAAAATAGTGATTAATTTAATTTAAAGTCTCTTAACCCTAATCCTCGATCTATCATCTATTTTTTTATCTTTGCTAAAATTACTATAAAATAATGGCATCAGAAGAGAAATCACTCAATTTTATTGAACAAATCATAGAAGAAGATCTTAAATCAGGTCTATCACAAAATAAGCTTCACTTTCGTTTTCCACCAGAACCTAATGGTTATTTACACATTGGTCATGCGAGTTCTATTGCATTAAATTTTGGTTTAGGAATTGATTATCAATCTCCTGTGAATTTACGTTTTGATGATACAAACCCTGAAAAAGAAGAACAGGAATTTGTTGACGCCATTAAAAAAGATGTTGAATGGTTGGGTTATACCTGGGCAGAAGAACGTTATGCTTCAGATTATTTTCAGCAATTGTATGATTGGGCAGTTTTATTGATTAAGAAAGATAAAGCTTATGTTGATAGTCAATCTTCTGAAGATATGGCGATTCAAAAAGGAACTCCATCTACAACAGGAACTGATTCTCCATATAGAAATCGTTCTGTTGAAGAGAATTTAGATTTATTCGAAAGAATGAAAAACGGTGAATTTGAGGCTGGAACTCACATTCTTCGTGCAAAAATAGATATGAAATCAACTAATATGTTGATGCGTGATCCTATCATGTATAGAATTTTACACAGACATCATCATAGGACCGGAGATGATTGGAAAATTTATCCAATGTACGATTGGGCACATGGACAAAGTGATTATTTAGAAGAGATTTCACACTCATTTTGTACACTTGAATTTTTGCCTCACCGTGAATTATACGATTGGTTTTTAGATCAGATTTTAGACGAAAATAAACTACGTCCAAAGCAAAGAGAATTTGCAAGACGTAACTTATCACATACCGTTGTTAGTAAAAGAAAGTTACAGCAACTAGTTAAAGAAAAGCATGTTAACGGTTGGGATGATCCAAGAATGTCTACCATTTCTGGATTAAGAAGACGTGGTTATACAGCTGCATCTTTACGTAATTTTGCCAATACAATTGGTATTGCAAAACGTGATAATTTGATCAATGTATCGGTTTTAGAATTTTGTATTCGTGAAGATTTGAACAAAATTGCACCTCGTGTAATGGCAGTTTTAGATCCTGTAAAATTGGTAATTACAAATTATCCTGAAGGAAAAGAAGAGTGGCTTGAAGCCGAAAATAACCAGGAAGATGAGAATGCAGGTTTCAGAAAAGTACCTTTTTCTCGTGAATTATATATCGAAAGAGAAGATTTTCTTGAAGAAGCTCCAGCGAAGTTTTTCCGTTTGACTTTAGGAAAAGAAGTACGTCTTAAAAATGCGTATATCATTAAAGGAGAAAGTGTTATAAAAGATGCTGAAGGAAATATTACTGAGATTCATGTAACTTATGATACTGATTCTTTGAGCGGAAGTGGGACAGAAGCAAGTCAAAGAAAAGTGTCTGGAACATTGCATTGGGTTTCTATTCCGCATGCAATTGAAGCAGAAGTTCGTATGTACGATCGTTTGTTTACAGATGAAGCTCCGGACAGTTATAAAGACAAAAATTTCTTGGATTTTGTGAATCCAAATTCATTAGAAATCATAAAAGGATTTGTTGAACCAAGTTTATCAACAGCTCAAAATGAAGATAAATTTCAGTTTCAACGTTTAGGTTATTTTACTGTTGATAAAGATTCAACTGCTTCAAAATTAGTGTTTAACAAAACAGTTGGACTTAAAGATGCCTGGGAAGAAAAAGGTAAAAAAGAAGAAAACAGTATCAATAATTCTTTAAAAGATATCAATAAATATTTTAAAGTTGAGACTAAACCGGAACGTATTGCAATTGAAAGTGCAATAGGGGAGAGCATCAAAAATGTTTCAAGTTTCTCTTTATTACAAAATTCATTAAAGAAGAATATCAACAACAATAAAGGTTCATTGTTGTTTGCTCAATTTATTTTGAAATATTCAATTTTGAAATCTAAGGATTTTGAAGAAGATGATATTAAAAAATTATATACAATGTCTCTTAGAAGTGAATCAACTTATGTTCGATCAAAAGCTCTTTTGAATTTAAGAGATTTAGAAAATGAAAGTTTCAGAAATCAATTTGAGGAAGAAATTTTGAAATTAAATACAAATCCACCAAAAAATGCTTCGGAAAGAGAAATTGAAATTCTTGCCGAGTTACTAAAAAAATAAGATAATTATAATCTATTAAAAAGCGCTTATAAAAAGCGCTTTTTTTATTATTTATATTAACTATTGAAAATATAAAATTTATAGATATTTTAGATTAAAAACGACCTTCATAAATTAATTTTAAGCTAAAATTTTACTTCTTCCATCTCTTAACTCATCTTTTGAATTATCGTTAAAAAATAAGCTTTATTTTAATTTTAGGCTTTATTTTTGGGTACTTTACAGCTTATTAACAACGAATTGTTTATAAAGTTGAGAATATGGCCATTTTTCAATTTTAGATTAAAATTTTCGGTTTAAAAAGTAAAACTTGTGTAGTATCAATTTTAATTATAATATTTTTAAATTTTTAATATTTTGTTTATTATATTTAAAAACTATTGAAAAAATAAATTTTATAATTATTTTAGATTAAAAGTGACCTTCATAAATTTAATTTAAGCTAAAATTTTACTTCTTCCATCTCTTAACTCATATTTTATATTATCGTTAAAAAATGAGCTTTATTTTAATTTTAAGGCTTGTTTTACGTTATTTTCAAATTTATTAACAACGAATTGTTTATAAAGTTAAGAATATGACCAGTTTTATATTTTCGAATGAAAGTTTGGATGATAATTGATTTTTTAATCAAAAAAGACAAAATTTCTATATTATTAATTTTAGTTATGATGTTTTATAATTTCTAGTATTTTAATTATTATTATTTAAATCTATTAAAAATGTATAAATTATAAATATTTTAGATTAAAATTGACCTTCATAAATTAATTTTAAGACAATTTTTAGTTTCTTCCATCTCTTAACTCATCTTTTGAATAATCGTTGATTTTAGATCTTTATTTTAACTTTTGATCTAATTTTTCTCAGTTTAACTGGTTATTAACATACAATTGTTTATAAAGTTAGTATTTTTATCCAACTGTCAAATGTGAAAAATTTTTTCAATAATTTGAAATGAAAGTAGAGAATCAAAATTGAGTTTTGCTAAAGTTTGAAAATGAATAGTTTTTGATTTTAGTTTTTAATTCTAAATGTGAATTCTCGTCAATTATTTTATGTTCTAATTTTTATTGTGATTTGATTTTGATAATACTTCAGCGTAAAAGTATTTTTTCAGGATGATTTCATAATTGTAAAATATCATAGAATTATTTTTTTGCTAATAGTTTCAAATTTTGATTTTCATCTTTTGACTATAAACAATTTAAAAATTTAAAATTTATTTACTTATGAAAAGTATCATTTTTACGCTATCGATCTTATTTGCAAATATTGCATTTTCTCAAACACATCAAATTACAAAACATAATGGTGAACAACTTGATGTTAATTTTATTAAACTAGAAAATGATTTGGTTTATTATTCTTTTAATGGAAGTGCTGAAGAACATAAAATTAGCAAATTTGCTGTTTCACAATTAACAAATAAACAAACAAATAAAATTCAAAAAATATCTGATAAAGTAATAGTAGATTCAAAATCAGATTATAAATTCGTTACAGTTTTGCCCCAGGAAAAAACAATAGGTTTAAAACAAGTTGCTAATTTTTCGGGAGTCTCGACAAAGACAAAAGGGGAGCCGCCAATTGCAAATCAGCAGAATACTGCTTTGAGAATCAAAACTCAATCGGCTTCAAGTGGATATCCGTTTGTAAGCATTGTTGAAAAAGCAGATGGAAAATATGAAGCTGTAGCTTATGTGTATTAAATTTAGTGTTAAATCTTATTAAAAAATATTTAGTCAGTATTTTATAATTTAAAAAAAGAGTACCTTTATTAATCATTTAAATTTTAATATTATGTCAAAGAACTTAAATACAGTAGCAGCAATATTAGGTGCTGCGGCTGCTGGTGCAGCGATTGGAATTTTATTTGCTCCTGACAAAGGATCTAAAACTCGTGCTAAACTTAAGGAAGGTTTAGATGACGCAACACATAATTTGAAGGATACACTTTCTGCAAGTTCTGAAGTGTTACGTGAAAAATTTACACATGCTAAAGAAAATTTAGATGGAACTTATGGAGAATTACTTTCAAATATGAGTTATAAAACAGAAGAGGTTATCAGTTTTTTGGAATCTAAACTGGCTGATTTGAAAGCACAAAACGCTAAACTTCAAAAATAATAATACAAAAAGCACAAAGCTCAATTTGATTTTTGACAATAGTTTTGATTATTTTAATTATTAGATATTCAAAATGTAGTTGTTTATTAATCATGAGTTTTGTGCTTCTTTTTTAAACTAAAATTACAATTATGGCTTTTGAAGAATTTAAAGAAAATACTGAAAACATTCAGGATCAGGCTAAAGTTTACCTGGAAAGTCATTTAGCTTATTATAAGCTTTGGGGTTTTAAGGTTGCGATGAAATCAACAACTTTAATTTTTAAGTTTATTTTGATTTTGTTAGGTTTAAGTATGGTTTTACTATTTGGATCGGTTGCTGCGGGATTTGCTTTTAGTACTTTATTTGGTAGTTATACTTTAGGATTTTTGACAGTAGGAGGGATCTATCTTGTAGTGACAATTCTAATTTTCTTCATAAAAGATAAGTTTGTTGAAGGTCCAATTTTGGAAAAATTTTCAGAAATCTTTTTTAATGACTAATTATGGAAACTAAAAAATACTCATCATACGCAGAAATCGAAAGAGATTTGGAAATTCTGAAATTAGAAAAAGAAATTAATTATCAGAAATTGGTTTTAAGTTTTCAAAAAACTAAAGAATCAATTACACCTCATAATATTCTTAGTGGCGTTCTTTCTTCTTATAAAGAATATTTCACCAGGTCATATCCGCAAATTTTACAATCAATTTTACCCTATATTATAGGTTGGTTTATCAATAAAAAAAGAGGCAAATAAGCCTCTTTTTTGTTTTCTATAATTATTTTACTTCCGGTTGAATGTCATCTTCATAACCAGATTGAGGTTCAATTGGTTTTGGTTTCACTATTTTTTTATTGTTTTTCTTCATCATTTCACCAACTTGATTTGAAGCTGTGAAAGATGCAACCATATTATTCAACATATCACTTCCGGCTTGAGGAGAATTTGGCAGCAAAATTAAGTTTGAATTTGCATCAGCACCAATTGCTTGAAGTGTATCATAATGCTGAGTTACTACAATTAGGGCAGAAGCTTCTTGAGAATTTATACCAACATTGTTTAAAACTTCAACACTTTCTACAAGACCTCTGGCAATTTCACGACGTTGATCTGCAATACCTTGACCTTGCAAGCGTTTACTTTCGGCTTCAGCTTTTGCTTTTGCAACGATTCTGATTCTTGAACTTTCAGCTTCAAATTCGGCAGCAGTTTTTTCTCTGTCGGCAGCGTTGATTCTGTTCATTGCATTTTTTACCTGAATGTCCGGATCAATATCAGTAACCAAAGTATTGATAATATCATATCCGTAAGTAGTCATTGCTTCATTCAATTCTCTTTTTACAGCAATTGCAATATCATCTTTTCTTTCAAAAACGTCATCCAATTTTAGTTTAGGAACTTCGGCACGAACGACATCAAATACGTAAGCAGTAATTTGATCGTGAGGATATTCTAATTTATAAAATGCGTCATATACTTTATCCTGAATCACTTTGAACTGAACCGAAACTTTCATTTTGATAAAAACGTTGTCCTTGGTTTTAGTTTCGATGATAACATCTAATTGTTGAATTTTAAGATTTACACGTCCGGCCAATCTGTCTACTAGCGGAATTTTTAGTTGTAATCCTGAATTTCTAACACTGTGGAATTTTCCAAATCGTTCTATAATTACTGATGATTGTTGTTTTACAGTAAAAAATGAAGACATAAAAATAAATAGTGCGAAGACTATTAGGATAATAAATGCTGTACCCATGATGATATTGATTAAGTTTTTATTAATCTTTAAAAATACAAATAATATAATTAGTTTGATTATCTATATATTTTCTTTAGAGGATTTTTTCTGTTAAAATTTATTCTATTTTTGGTTTAAAATTTAACCAAAACAAAACTTATGAAAAAAATTCTATTTTGCTTTTTATTGTTAACGTCTTTCGCTTCTAAAGCTCAGATTAATGTTAGTTTTTATGCAGATCCTGATGAATTAAAACAATTGAAAACTCGCCCGCTACTTGTTGAAGTTATTGAAGAAGATGAGGATATTTTAAAGAAATTGGATAAACCAAAGAAAGCTGACGAACTAGCTGATTACAAAAAATTTATAGTTGATTTTAATAGAGACTTTAAAATTTACGCTCAAAAATATTGGACATTCACTGATAAAATGGAGTTTAAAACAAGTACAGAAATCAAAGCTTTGCAAAAAGCAAAAGATAAATCATACGCTGTTTTAAGATTAGTTCAACTAAATGATAAAGGGTATTGGGGAGTAAAAACAAATCAAAATGTTCCTGCGATTGCATTTACAAGAATTGAAAGTAATATTATTAAAACTGATTCAAAGATTTATCTGCCATCAAGAAATTTAAATAATGATAAATCTTTATCTGAAGCAGATTATAAATATGCTTTAACAATTTTGCAAGCTAATGTAGATTGGATTATTGCTAATAATAAAGTTTTAAACTTTGACAAGTATGCTGAAAAAATGGCTAAAGAAAATGTTTCTAAATTAAAAGGGAAGACATTATTAGTTGAAGATAATATGTTGGCAAAGGGGAGAACAAAGGAAGCAGCAATAAAAAATTATGGTGGAGATTTGAAGTTTGTTCCTGAAGCTGAATTAAACGATGCACTTGTTAACAAAGCAAAAAATACTGCTGTTGTATATACTGCACCTTATGGAATTGTGAAGTCAAATGCACCTTTCGTTTCAATGTCTACAATTGTATATTTTAAAATTATTGTTGATTGTGAGACAAACGAAATCCTATGGTTGTATATGCCGGGAGCTATGAATTGGGGAGCAAATATGTCAAACCAATTAACCGAAGGCGAATTTAAAGTCATGGCAGATTTAAAAATCATATAAAAAAAAGCTCCCAATTTGGGAGCTTTTTTGTTTTTATAAAGTAGCAATTGCTTTCTGAATTCTTGAAATAGTTTCTTCTTTTCCAATGATTTCTACAATGTCAAATAGGTGAGGACCTTTAAGAGCTCCAACCAAACTCAAGCGGAAAGGCTGCATAACTTTTCCCATTCCGATTTCGTTTTTGGTTAACCAATCTTTTACGATTGCTTCAATATTTGCTGAATCAAAACCATCAATATATTCAAGAGTAGAAATCAATTCCTGCATTAAAGCCGGCGTTTCTTCCTTCCAGTTTTTACTTGCTTTTTCATCATATGATGTTGGTGCCTGGAAAAAGAAATCAGTTAAATCCCAAAATTCAGAAACAAAATGTGCTCTTTCTTTAATCAAAGAAACAATTCTTGTAACATCAAATTTAGAAATATCAACACCTTTTTCTACCAAAATAGGAGAGAAGCTCTTCGCTAAATCTTCATTATTTTGTTTGATTAGATATTGGTGATTGAACCATTTGTTTTTCTCAGGATCAAATTTTGCTCCAGATTTATGAACTCTGTTCAAGTCAAAAGATTCTACAAGTTCTTCCAACGAAAATAATTCTTTATCAGTTCCATCATTCCAACCTAACAAAGCAAGGAAGTTTATAACAGCTTCCGGGAAAAATCCTTTCTCTCTGTAACCAGATGAAATTCCTTCTTCAGTTTTCCATTCTAGTGGAAACACAGGAAAACCTAATTTATCACCATCTCTTTTAGATAATTTTCCGTTACCAATTGGTTTTAAAATCAAAGGTAAATGTGCAAATTCCGGAGCATCCCAACCAAAAGCTCTGTATAATAAAACGTGAAGAGGCATAGATGGCAACCATTCTTCACCACGAATTACATGTGAAGTTTCCATCAAATGATCATCAACAATATTGGCTAAATGGTATGTTGGCATTCCGTCACTTTTAAACAATACTTTGTCATCAAGTAAACTAGTTTCGAATTTTACATCTCCACGAATTATATCTTTTAAGTATAAAGTTTCGTCAACTGGAGTTTTAAAACGAATTACATAATGTTCTCCATTTGCAATTCTTTTAGCAACTTCTTCAGCAGAAATTACCAGAGAAGTATCTAACTTTTCGCGAATTGTGTGATTGTAGATAAATGTTTTTCCTTCAGATTCTTGTTCTTTTCTTAAAGTATCAAGAGCTTCCGGAGTATCAAAAGCATAATATGCCCAACCAGAATTGATCAATTGATCAGCATAAGTTTGGTATAATTCCTTACGATCACTTTGTCTGTATGGTCCAAATTTTTCATTTTTACCAACAGTTTCTTCAGGGGAAATTCCCAACCATTCAAGCGCTTCCATAATATAAGCTTCGGCACCAGGAACAAAACGAGTCTGATCTGTGTCTTCAATTCTTAGATAAAAAACGCCATTATTTTTTTTGGCAAATAAATAATTAAATAGGGCAGTACGAACTCCGCCAATATGTAAAGGTCCTGTTGGACTTGGTGCAAAACGCACACGAACTTGCTTTGACATTTGTTTAAATTTTGATGCAAAGATACAACATTCGTCAAAAGTCAAAAGTCGAAAGTCTGAAAGCTTTTACATTGAGATAGTAACTTTTGACTTTCGACTTTTGACTTTCAAACTTATACTTATAATTACTACTTTTATGGGTTATAAATAAAACAGTTTCACATTGAAAACAACATCTGCTATATACCAAAAGTTAGAAGGATTTATAAAGAAATATTATATGAATGAATTGATAAAAGGATCACTTCTTTTTATTGGTTTCGGATTATTATACTTTCTGTTTACGCTTTTTATTGAATATTTTCTTTGGTTAAAACCATTAGGAAGAACATTATTATTCTGGATATTTATAGGAGTAGAAGTTTTCCTGTTGTTTCGTTTTATTTTGTTTCCGATTTTTAAGTTGTTCAAACTTCAAAAAGGAATCGATTATAATCAAGCTTCAACAATTATTGGAAACCATTTTACAGAAGTAAGTGATAAACTAACGAACTTTTTACAATTGTCAGCGTCTGAGAATTCGATAGAAAGCTCCGAGTTGATGTTGGCTTCGATAGAACAAAAAGCAAATTCATTGCAACCAATTCCGTTTGGAAATGCTATCAATTTTAAAACCAATAAAAAGTATTTGCCATTAGCAATTGTTCCAATTTTGCTTTTTGCTGTGTTTTATATTTCAGGTAATAGCAATGTAATTTCTCAAAGTTTAAATAGAGTAGTACATTTTAATGCGACGTTTTTACCTCCGGCACCTTTCAAATTTGTAGTTCTAAATGCTAATTTGCAAACAGAACAAAACAAAGATTTTGTTGTGAAAATGGAATCTGTTGGGAATGTTGTTCCGGAGAATGTCATGATTCATATTGGTAACGAAAGTTATTTTATGGAATCTTCTCAACAGGGAAAGTTTGAATTCAAGATTGAAAAACCAGTTTCAAATGTGGAGTTTTCTTTTGAAGGAAATTCAGTTTCATCTGAAGAATATGAATTGAAAGTAATCACAGTTCCATCAATTGCTAACTTTGAAATGGTTCTGAATTTTCCATCTTATCTAAAAAAGAAATCAGAAACTATCCAGGGAACAGGAAATGCAATTGTACCAGAAGGAACTTTGGTGACTTGGAGAATGAATACGCAATCGACTCAGGAGATTGTTTGGAAGGATGAAAACTCAGTTTTTAAGTTTAATAAAGCCGAAAATGAGTTTAAATTGGCTAAAAACATCAGTCAAAATACAGAATATCAAATCCTTACTTCAAATAATAAGGTCAAAAACTACGAAAAACTGGATTATCAGTTGTCAGTTATCAAAGATCAGCATCCAACTATTACAGTTTCGCCTGCTCCGGATAGTTTGAAGTTAGATAAAAATTATGTTTTAGGAAGGTTAGGAGATGACTATGGTTTGTCTAAATTACAAGTTGTTTATTACGAACGCAACAAACCAAACACTGCAAAGCGTGGAACTATTCCGGTGAAGTCTGGAGTATTTGATCAGTTTGTTTTTAACTTTCCAAGTAATCTTGCTGTACAAGAAGGAGTATCTTATGAATACTATTTTGAGGTTTTTGATAACGATGCACCTCATGGTTTTAAGAGTACAAAGTCTTCTGTTTTTTCTGACCGTGTTTCAACTACTGATGAAATTCATGATATGGAATTACAGCAGCAAAATGATAATATCAATAGTTTAGAAAAATCTTTAAAGAATCAAACCAAGCAGTTTTCTGAAATGGATAAGATTCAGAAAGCAGGAAAAGAGAAAGATAATTTAGAGTTTAAAGATCAGCAAAAGGTTAACGATTTTATCAAACGTCAGAAACAACAAGACGAATTGATGAAGCAGTTTGCTGAGAAAATGAACAAGAACTTAGACAAATTTCAATCTGAAAAGAAAGACAAAACTGCTGATGATTTGCAAAAACGTTTGGAGAATGCTGAGAAAGATTTAGAAAAGAATCAGAAGTTGATGGATGAATTGAAGAACTTAAATGATAAATTAAACAGCGAAGAGTTGTTTGATAAAATGGAAAAGTTCAAACAAATCAGCAAGAATCAATCTCGCAATTTAGAGCAATTGGTGGAGTTAACTAAACGCTTTTATGTTTCTAAAAAAGCAGAACAAGTTGCTGATAAATTAAAGAAACTTGCAGACAAGCAAGAGGAACTTTCTAATAAAGAAAAAGAAAATACTCAGGATAAACAAGAGGATATTAATAAAGCTTTTGATAAAATTCAAGAAGATTTAAAAGATCTAAAAGAAGAAAACAAGACATTAAAAGCTCCTTTGGATATTCCGAATGATGCTTCTAAAGAGAAAGATTTGAAGAATGATTTGCAAAAAGCTTCTGAAGAATTGAGTAAAAAGAATTCATCTTCGGCTAAGCCAAAACAAAAAAGTGCAGCTAAGAAAATGAAAAGTATGGCTGAACAAATGGATGCTGGAATGGAAGGCGGAGAGCAAGAACAATTAGAAGAAGATGTTGCAATGCTTCGTCAGATTCTGGATAATCTTTTAGCTTTTTCTTTATCGCAGGAAGATGTAATGAAACAGTTTAAATCTATGAAATTGGGTTCTTCAGCTTTCACGAAGAACATAAAAGTTCAGCAAAATTTGAAACAACAGTTTAGATATGTTGATGATAGTTTGTTTGCAATGTCACTTCGTAATCCTAAAATTGCCGAAGATGTAACTAAAGAAATTGGTAACGTACAATATAATGTAGATAAAGCAATTGAATCTTTAAGCGATGTTCAAGTTCCTAAAGGAGTTTCGCACCAACAATATGCAGTTTCGTCAGCGAATAAGTTGGCTGATTTTTTAAGTGATTTATTAAACAATATGCAAATGTCGATGTCTAAACCGGGATCTGGAAAACCAAAACCTGGAGACGGACAAGGAATGCAATTGCCAGATATTATCCAAAAACAAAAAGGTCTTGCTGACAAAATGAAAGAAGGAATGAAACCCGGAAATAAACCAGGCGAAGGAAAAAGTGGAGAAGGAAAAGAAAGCCAAGGAAAAGAGGGACAAGGAAAAGACGGTAAAGAAAAAGGTGGAGAAGGAAAAAATGGACAAGGAAATAAAAGTGGAGGTAAAGGTGACGATAATAAAGATGGTAATGATGGAGAAGGAGATGCAGAGGCTATCATGGAAATTTACAAAGAGCAAGTAAAACTTCGTGAAGCTTTACAGAAAGAATTAGCTAAACAAGGATTAGATTCTCAAGGTAAATCTGTAATCGATCAAATGAAGGCTTCAGAAAAACAACTTTTAAATAAAGGTTTTAAGAATGAAAACTTGCAAAGAATACTTAATATTCAACAAGAATTATTAAAATTAAACAATGCAGTACAGCAACAGGGGCAAGATACAAAGCGTCAATCTGAAACAAACAAGGCTGAATTTTTTAATAGAACGAATGCTTTACCTAGTTCACTTTTGGATTATTTAAACAGTGTGGAGATTTTAAATAGACAATCACTACCTTTGCGCTCGAATTTTAATCAAAAAGTTCAAGAATATTTTAATACAAAATGATCAATTTTATTTACGAAACCGAATTTACTTTAGATAACGAACAAGCCTTTGCAGATTGGTTAAGTGCTGTAATCGTTTCTGAAAACAAAAACGAAGGTGAGATAAATTACATTTTTTGTGATGATGAATATCTTCATAAGATAAATGTAGAATATCTAAATCACGATACACTAACAGATATTATCAGTTTTGATTACACAGTTGGTAATGAATTAAACGGAGATATATTTGTTTCTGTTGAAAGAGTAGAGGATAATGCTAAGGATTTTAATGTTTCTTTTATTGAAGAATTGAAACGAGTTCTTGCTCACGGTATACTACATTATTGTGGATACAAAGATAAGAGTGATTCTGAAGCTGAACTTATGCGTTCAAAAGAAGATGAAAAGATTGCAATGTTTCACGTGGAACAGTAATTAAACCACTTTTAAGTTTTTAAAACTTTATGTTCCACGTGAAACATGTTTATCTAAATACATAGATTTTTACAAACGTTCCACGTGAAATATTTTTTAAAATTGTAAATTTTATACGTTCCACGTGGAACGTATAAAGTATGATTTTGAAAGATTCAGAGATGTTGAATCTGGAAATTTATAAGATTTAGTATAAAGTGTTCCACGTGGAACAGAGAATAATCGGTTTAGATTTTGATTTTTCGTGATCGAAAATTTGAATTTTAAATCGTTCCACGTGGAACAAGATATGTTTGTACGAGTGAAATTTTAGATTTTGAATGTTCGGAACTGAAAGAATAGTGTTTCACGTGGAACAGTTTTTTAAATTTTGAGGCTTGAATTTAAAGTTTTGAAATCACCAGTGTTTTGATTTTTATATTGAGTTTTGAATTTTTAAGTTGGGTTTTCTTTCAAAAGAATTAAGAATGTTTCACGTGGAACAGGAGTTTTGTTTAGAAAATTCTACTCAAATGAGTGAAGAATGTGTTTGTTTAATCTGTTCCACGTGGAACAGATTTTAGCTTTTTAAGACGAAATCTGGGTTTTCTTGATTGTGTTCTTGAATTTGAATATTTGAATTTTGCGCGTTAGCGCCGTTCCACGTGGAACAAAAAGAGTTGAAAAAGTAATTCTGAGAATCGCCTTAAACGGTTTGAAGAGAATAATAAAACAAAATGTTTTTAGAAGAATACGATGTTATTGTAGTTGGTGCAGGTCATGCTGGATCTGAAGCCGCGGCAGCGGCCGCAAATTTAGGATCAAAAACTTTATTGGTTACCATGAGTCTGCAGAACATTGCGCAGATGTCTTGCAACCCAGCGATGGGAGGAATTGCAAAAGGACAGATTGTGCGTGAGATTGATGCGCTTGGAGGATATTCGGGAATTGTTTCCGATCGCACGGCAATTCAATTCAAGATGTTGAACAAGTCGAAAGGACCAGCAATGTGGTCGCCAAGAGTTCAAAGTGATCGAATGCGTTTTGCCGAAGAATGGAGAATGATGTTGGAGGGAACTCCAAATCTTGATTTCTACCAAGAGATGGTGAAAGGTTTGATTATTGAGAACGGAAAGATTAAAGGAATCAAAACTTCATTGGGAGTAGAGATTCGATCTAAATCTGTTGTGTTGACAAATGGAACTTTTTTGAATGGTTTGATTCATATCGGAGAAAAACAATTCGGAGGAGGAAGAGCAGGCGAAAGTGCTGCAACTGGAATTACCGAAGATTTGGTGAAAGCCGGATTTGAATCAGGAAGAATGAAAACAGGAACGCCACCAAGAGTTGATGGACGTTCTTTGGATTATTCGAAAATGAACGAAGAAAAAGGAGATGCAAAACCGGATAAGTTTTCTTATTCTGATTTAACCGTTCCGTTAACAAATCAAAGATCTTGTTATATGACGTACACGTCATTGGATGTTCATGATATTTTAAGAGAAGGTTTTGATCGTTCGCCAATGTTCAACGGAAGAATCAAAAGTCTCGGTCCAAGATATTGCCCTTCGATAGAGGATAAGATTAATCGTTTTGCTGATAAAGAGCGTCACCAATTATTTGTTGAGCCGGAAGGTTGGAATACTTGTGAGGTTTATGTGAATGGATTTTCAACTTCGCTTCCGGAGGATATTCAATTTAAAGCTTTGCGTTCAGTTGTAGGTTTTGAAAATGTGAAATTCTTCCGTCCAGGTTATGCGATCGAATATGACTATTTCCCTCCAACACAATTGAAACATACTTTGGAAACGAAGTTAGTTGAAGGTTTATATTTTGCCGGACAAATAAATGGAACGACAGGATATGAAGAAGCAGCTTCGCAAGGTTTAATGGCAGGAATAAATGCGCATTTAAAAGTGCATGAAAAAGCGCCATTGATTTTGAAACGTGATGAAGCTTATATTGGAGTTTTGATTGACGACTTGATTACGAAAGGAACGGAAGAACCATATCGTATGTTTACGTCAAGAGCAGAATACAGAACATTGTTGCGTCAAGATAATGCAGACTTTAGATTAACGCCAATGTCGCATGAAATTGGTTTGGCTTCTGAAGCTCGTTTACGAAGAATGGAAAAGAAATTAAACGAATCTGAAAAGATGGTTGCTTTCTTCAGAGAGACGAGTGTTTCGGTTGCAGAAACAAATCCAATTTTGGAAGCGAAAGAAACAGCTCCAATTACGCAAGGTGATAAAATGTTTAAAGTTTTCTCACGTCCTCAAATTGAATTGGAGGATATGTTGAAATTTGAAAAAGTAAAAGAGTATATCGAATCGAATGATGTAGATCAAGAGATTTTAGAACAAGCCGAAATTCAGGTTAAATATTCTGGATATATCGAAAAGGAAAGAAATAACGCTGATAAACTTACTCGTTTAGAAGAAGTGAAAATTCCGGAGAATTTCGATTATAACAAAATCAAATCAATGTCAATTGAAGCAAAACAAAAATTGAGCAAGATTCGTCCTGTGACAATTTCTCAAGCTTCAAGAATAAGCGGAGTGTCACCAAGTGATATTTCCGTATTGTTGATTTATATGGGAAGGTAAAAAGTGATCAGTCTCAGTTTTTAGTTTTCAGTGAATGCTGGGTACTGAAAGCTGAGACTGATTTTAAATTGTTCCACGTGAAACTATTTTTTAAGATAATTTGAATTACTGAATGTTGCAGATTTTTTTTGTTTGCGGACATGTTATATTGTAGAGATGCACAGCAGTGCATCTAACGCAAAGTATGCGGTTTGATTAAAAAAGAACTATCAGAATTTAGACGCACTGCTGTGCGCCTCTACGGTGAAAATGGCAATGTTATAGATAATGATTGAATTGTTCCACGTGAAACGAATTTAAAGTAAATTGCTTTTTTAATCTGTTTAATTCTGAATTATCATTTTGGTACAGTTTGTCATTCCGAGGAACGGGGAATCTCCATGAGTAACTCCATAATCTATAAAAATAATTTTTCTCGATATTGAAATGAAATTTTCTAATTAATAAAATCTTGGAAAGAATCTAAAATCTAAACTCAGAAATCGAAAATTGTTTTCTATGAATATTATTGAAAAAGATGTTTTGTCTTTGGAAGAAAAAGATTCCTTAATGCAACTTTGGAATAATGAATATCCAGTAAAATTGCATTTGAAAACTATTGAAGATTTTGAATTGTATTTAAATGGACTTTCAAATACAAAACATTATTTGTTGCTTGATAATTCAAATAAAATAAATGGATGGACTTTTACTTTTTTAAGAGAAGATGAAAATTGGTTTGCAATAATTTTGGATAGTCAAATTCAAGGAAAAGGAAATGGTTCACTTTTGATGAATGAAATAAAGATTAAAAATAATAGTTTGAATGGTTGGGTAATTGATCATGAAAACGAAGTAAAACAAAATGGAAATTTTTATAAATCTCCAATGCCGTTTTATATTAAAAATGGTTTCGCAATAATTACAGAGACAAGAATTGAAAATGAAAAAATGTCGGCTGTAAAAATAAATTGGAAAGAATAGAAGTAAAAAATAAATATAAAAATTAATAAGCCCTAAAAGTGAAATTTTGCTTTTAGGGTTTGCTATGAAATTAAACCAAAATACCTATAATTTAAAAATGGACGTTTTAAACAAAAAACATTTTCTTACCGTAAAAGACCATTCTGTGTCTAAAGAAATTTTCGAATTGTATCATGACGAAACTTTAGACATGTTGATTACATCTCCGCAACCTGAATTACAAAATTTAGGAAGATATTACGAAAGCGAAGATTATATTTCTCACACAGACAACAAACGTTCGTTATTTGAAAAAGCATATCACTTTGTGAAAAACATTGCTTTAAAAAATAAACTGAATTTGATCAATGCTGAACAATCTCAAAAAGGAAAAATTTTGGACATTGGTGCCGGAACCGGAGATTTTTTATTGACGGCAAAAAATGACGGTTGGAAAACTGTTGGAGTGGAACCAAGCGAGCGAGCAAAAAATATTGCAAAGCAAAAAGGAATTTCTTTCGTGGAAGAAATCAGCGAACTCGAAAATAATTCTTTTGACGTGATTACGATGTGGCACGTTTTAGAACACGTTCCAAATTTAGAATTTCAAATTCAGGAATTGAAGCGTTTATTGAAACCAACTGGAACATTAATTATTGCGGTTCCAAATTTCAAATCTTACGACGCAAAATATTATAACGAATTTTGGGCAGCTTATGATGTGCCAATTCACTTTTGGCATTTTTCAAAAAAAGCTATCAAATCGCTTTTTGAAAAAGTCGATATGAAATTGGAAAAAGTGCTTCCAATGAAATTTGATTCTTTTTATGTGAGTTTATTATCTGAAAAATACAAAACCGGAAAAATGAATTATGTGAGTGCATTTTTTGTGGGTTTAAAATCAAATTTAAAAGCGAGCAGCACAAAAGAGTATTCATCGCACATTTATGTCTTAAAAAACAGCTAAAACGCAAAATAAGCGCGTTTCTGGCGTTTTTTCTGCTTAAGTGAGGGGAAATATCCTCTTTTTCGAGAAAACGTCTCTAATTAAAGCTATAAAAGCCACTTTTGATAGTGGTTTTTTATGCTTTAAACAGGTTCCATAAATAAAAACAATACTATAAAAAACGGGTATTTTTTGAAATTTTGCGACTAAATTTTTCTGATTTTAAATTTTGAAATCATGGCGGTTAAAAATTGTCAGGAATTTTGATTTTATAGAAAATGAGATTTTATATTTTCAGAAAATTGGAATTTAAAAAAATATTGCTAATCGAATTTCGGTTTTAAAAATTTCAAAACATTAAATGATTTTTTCGACTTTTTTGTCGTCGTGATAAATTTCAAAAACATAAAAATGAAAAAAAGCATTCAACATTCACTTTATACTTTAAAAAACGGCTAAAACGCAAAATAAGCCTGTTTCTGGCAACTTTTTAGCTTAATCGAGGACGAAATATGTCTTTTTTGAGAAAGTGTTTCTAATAAAAGCTATGAAAGCCACTTTTAATAGTGTTAAATTATTGACATTTTTCTTTCGATAAATAAAAACAATATGATAAAATTCTAGCATTTTTTAAACTTTATGTTGATGCTATTTATTTTTTTATATTTTTGTCTTCAATACATTAAAAAAAATAGAAATTCAAAAAATGAAAAAAGCATTAGTAATTATCGCACTTTCAATTTTCGCCGTTTCATGTAATAAAACTGCAGAAGTTAAGGAAGTAAAAACAGCTTACGTAGATACTTCGGTTTTAATGAAAGAGTACACTGAAGCAAAAGACCTTGAAGCAAAATACAAAGCACAAGCGGAGGAAAAGGGAAGACAACTACAGGCTGAGATTACGCGTTTTAAACAAGACGCTGCTAGTTTTCAAAGTCAGGCACAGGCAAACGGTCAGGCTTGGGCTCAACAAAGAGGTGCTGAATTGCAAAAAAGAGAACAACAATTGGGTTATGCTCAACAAGCTTTGTCTCAACAATTGCAACAAGAAAGTGGTGTTGAAATGGATTCTCTAGTAAGTGGAGTTAAAAAATTCATCAAAGAGTACGGTAAGAAAAACGGTTATTCTTATATCTACGGAACAGGTGATGCAGCATCTATTTTATACGCTGAAGAGAAATATGATATTACAAAAGATATCATTAAAGCGTTGAACGATAAATACAAAGCAGAACCTAAAGCAGACGAAAAACCAGCTGCTAAAGCAGGTGAAGAAGCTAAAAAATAATACCAAACTAACTAACTAAATTAAAAACCTAAATCTGTATAGATTTAGGTTTTTTCTTTTATAAAAATGCGATACTTTTAGCTTTCAATACACGCCCAATGCAAAACGTTTCAGAAGCAGCTGCTTACACCTTACAATTCATCAATCAAACACAAAAATCGATCTTTCTGACTGGTAAAGCAGGAACAGGAAAAACTACGCTTTTACGCGAAATTATTGCCACAACGCACAAAAACACTGTAGTTGTTGCTCCAACAGGAATTGCGGCTTTAAATGCCGGCGGAGTCACTATTCATTCGATGTTTCAATTGCCATTTTCGGCATTTATTCCGTCTTATGAAGAAGCTTCGCAGTTTACGGAAACTGTAAAATTCGAGAATAAAGAAACACTTCGCAGGCATTTCAAAATGAATAATGTCAAGCGTAATGTGATCAAAAACATGGAGTTATTGATTATTGATGAAGTCAGTATGTTACGTGCAGATTTGCTGGATGCGATCGATTTTATGATGCAGACTGTTCGTAAAAACACGAAAGCTTTTGGTGGCGTTCAGGTGCTTTTTATAGGAGATTTATTGCAGCTTCCGCCCGTAATCAGGGATGAAGAATGGCGAACTTTACGCAATTATTACAAAGGGAAATTCTTTTTTCATTCACATGTAATTCAGCAAAATCCGCCTTTGTATATTGAACTTTCAAAGATTTATCGTCAGTCAGATGATACATTTATTTCGGTTTTGAATAACTTGAGAAACAATCAGATTACGCCTCAGGATGTTCAGGTTTTAAACGAATATGTAAAGCCCGATTTTGACTTAAAAAATAATCCGGGATATATAACTCTTACAACGCATAATGCTAAAGCTGATTCGATTAACGAATTGGCAATTGGTGATTTAGCTGGAAATGAGTTTGCTTATCAGCCTTTTATTGTTGGGGATTTTCCGGAAAAAATATTTCCTGTAGAGGAAAATTTAAAACTGAAAGTTGGCGCACAAGTCATGTTTGTTAAAAACGATGCTTCTTTTGAAAAGCGCTATTTCAACGGAAAAATGGGAGTTGTAAAATCGCTTTCGGCGGAAGAAATTTTTATTCATTTTCCTGAAGAAGACAAAACAATTGAAGTTGAAAAATACGAGTGGAAAAACATTCGATACAAAGTAAACGATCTCACAAAGGAAGTTGAAGAAGAGGTTTTAGGTACATTTGCGCATTATCCGTTAAAGTTGGCTTGGGCAATAACCGTTCATAAAAGTCAGGGTTTAACTTTTGAGAAAGCTGCGCTCGATGTATCGCAAGTTTTTTTACCCGGACAAGCATATGTTGCATTATCGCGTTTGACGTCCTTAAATGGGCTTATTTTGCTTTCTCCGCTGCAGATGAATGGTATTTCGAACGATCAAGATGTGATGGATTATGCTTTAAACAAAGCGACAGAAGACGTCTTGAAAAATTCGTTGCATTTTGAAACCAAGAATTTTATTCACAACTATTTGATTAACAGTTTTAATTGGGCCGATTTATCTCAGGAATGGCGCAATCACCGTTTCAGCTATAATGAAAATGCAGTTGCATCAGAAAAATCTAAACATTCCGTTTGGGCGCATAAACGCTTAGAAACGATTGATGCTTTGATTGATCCTTCGCAGAAATTCGTTCATCAGCTCAATAAAATTTTCAATAAAGAAACAGTTGATTTGATCTTTGTTCAGGAAAGGGTAGTGGCAGCTTACGATTATTTCTTTAAACCAATGGATAAACTGGTAACGGATCTTTTGCAGAAAATGGCCGAAATTCAGAAATTCAAAAAGGTTAAAGAGTTCTATGAAGAATTGGCTTTTTTAGACGATTTGCAAACGAAAGCAGTTTTACGCTTAATGAAGGCCAAATTGCTAATAGAAATTGTTGTTGCAGGAGAAACCATATGTAAAGAAAAATTGTCGTCTACAGCGATTAAAAACTACAAATTAGACAAGATTGCCAAGATCCGAGAGGAATTCAATATGGCGAACACGGATATTTTTAAATCTGAAGAGCCTGTAGTTCGTTATACGGCAAGAAAATTGGATAAAACGGTACCAAAGGCGGAAAAGAAAACAACCGTAGAAGAAACCCATGATTTGTGGCTTGCAAAAAATTCGATTGAAGATATTGCGCGAATGAGAAAACTAACTGTTCAAACGGTAGAATCGCATTTGGTTAAACTAATTCAGGCAAAAAAAGTGGAGATTTCAGATGTCTTGTCTTATGATAAAATACTGGCATTGCGTGAAGCTTTTCAATTCTATCAGGAAGAATCTTTAAGTCCGCTGAAAGAAAAACACGGAGACGAATTTACTTGGGATGAACTTAAAATGTTCAAGGCCAGCATAAATTGATTTTAGATTTTAGATTTTAGATTTTAGATTTTAGATTTTAGATTTTAGATTTTAGATTTGTAAATTAACATTATGTAAAATAGAATTAATTATTTTTTGAGAACTTTTGAGAATTGATAATTGTTCCACGTTAAACATAAAATACTGATTTTTAAAGGATAGTTTTTTTGTTTTAAATTTTACCTAATCTGGAAAAGGAAATATTAAAATGAATTTGTTTGTATTAAACTAAATTATTTATCGAAAGCGTTAATTAACTAATTTTATAATTAATACTAATCAAGAGTTGAAAGTATTGAAATGTGCCTTTAGGTACTAAATATTGGTAGTCAATATTGTTTCAAAATTTATTAGCGTGCCGTAGGTACGCAATAGTTGTCATTTTGTTGCGTACCTACGGCACGCTAAATTTGTTTCTAGTTGTGTTTTTTACCGATATTTAGTACCTAAAGGCACATTTTCAACTCTTAATAGGCAGAATTCTATAAACACCAGATTAATAATTAATTAAAAGATTTCACATGAAAAAAAGCCTAGTATATGTTATCATTTTTATCTTTTGTTCTCACTTTACTTTTAGCCAGGATTTAAAACCAGAATATCAAAAATTTGTCAAGAGTTTTATTTCCAATGTAAAAAGCGATAACAAAGAGGGAGTTGCATCGTGTATTTCTTTTCCATTAAGACGGGATTATCCAATTCCGACGGTCGAAAACAAAGCCGATTTCATGGAGCGATACGACCAAATTTTTGATACAATTTTTAAAAATGAAATTATTAAATCTAATCCTGCAAAAGACTGGTCAGAAATGGGTTGGCGTGGTATTATGCTTGGAAGCGGAGATATTTGGATAGATACAGATGGAAAGATAATTGCAATTAATTATCGGTCAAAAGCTGAGCAAGATCTTAAAAGTAAACTCATTGCTGCAGAAAAACTAACGTTACATCCGTCTATTGCCTATTTTCAAGTTCCGGTTTATATTTTGGAAACATCTAAATTCAGAATAAGAATTGATGATATAGGAAAAGAAAATTATAGATATGCTTCATGGTCTATTAATAAATCGATGAGTGATAAGCCTGATTTAGTGATCACTAAAGGACTATGGATCTTTGACGGAAGCGGTGGAAATAGTCATTTAAATTTCAAAAAAGATTCTTATTTGTATCAATGTTCCATTATAGTTTTGGGTACATCTGAATCTCCTCCTGCCAATTTAACGATTTACCAGAACGGAAAAGAAATACTTTCTCAAGATGCAAAAATAATCACCAAATAATAAAAAACCTGTTCCACATGGAACGGGTTTTTTTATTGAAATTAATGCAATATTTTAGTTAAAATTTCAGTTTATGTTACTGTATAAGAGGAACTAAAAATATTTACATCAAATATAAATTAAGTACTTTTATAGGGAGTTGTGAGGAATAGATTAATAATCGATTAAAAATATTTTAAGATGAAAACAAGAAATTTATTTTTAGCATTATTGATTTTTTGCAGTGGTTTGATTGATGCGCAGGATGTAAAAGCAGATTATCAAAAATTGGTTAAAAGCTTTATTGACAACGTAAAAAGTGATAATAAAGAAGTGATTGCAGACATGATTTTATATCCTTTGGAGCGAGAATATCCAATACCTGATATTACCGATAAAGCAGATTTTGTAAAACGTTATGATGAACTATTTGATTCGACTTTAAAAAATGAAATATCATCTTCTAATCCTGAAAAAGACTGGTCTGATATGGGTTTGCGCGGTATAATGTTAAATCACGGAAGCATTTGGATGGATGTTGATGGACGACTAACTGCGGTAAATTATCAGTCTAAATTTGAAATAGATCTCAAAAACAAACTTATAGCTTCACAAAAAAAGGATCTCGATTCAAGTATTGCTTTTTTTTGGAAACCTATTTGCATTTTAGAAACGGCTAAATTTAAAATCAGAATTGATAATCTCGGGAACAATAATTATCGTTATGTTTCGTGGTCTATTGATAAAAAAATGACTGAAAAGCCTGATTTGATTATCTATAGAGGCGAACTTGTGGTTGAAGGAATAGGAGGAAATCACCAATATGAATTTACAAAAGATAATTACAGGTATGAATGTGCATTCATCGTTTTGGGCGAAAAAAATTCGCCTCAGGCAAAACTAACAATATATCAAGGCAAGAAGGTGATTCTCAGTCAAAATGCTAAAATAATTGCTAAATAAAAAAAATCCTATTCGTTAAGGCGAGTAGGATTTTTTCTTTTAAAGTGTTGCTCTGACTTTATCTAAATCTTTTTGTTGATCGATTTGTTTCAACTTAAGTTTTTGAATTTCAAGCTCGTTTTGTTTTACTTTAATTGCTTGTTTTTGTGATTCTTCGTCGGTAAGCGAATTTGCGCTGATTTTTTTAGAAACCTTTTGATTATCAGCTTCTAGTTTCGAAATCTTCTGCTTTGTTTTGTCAAGAGTTTTCTCTGAGTTTTTTAGTTTTTTCTGCTGATTTTCGACAGCTTTTTGCTCTTTTTTCAATCTGGCTTGTTCATCATTCAGTTTTTTGTGAATTTCATCAGATGATCTTTTGCTCTCTTGGTCAGCTTTTTTAGCTAGAGCATCTTGAGCTTTTTGAGTTGTTACAATATCCTGCGCATAGAATTGTTGGGCAGAAAGGATAAGAAAGAATGCGAAAAATAGTTTTAATTTATGCTTCATGATTTTATTTAAGTTCTTGTTAATGAAGAACAAAAATAACAGCTGAATAAAATAGGAAGCGTCGGATAAAGTTTTTTTAAGGATAGAATAAGCCAAAAAAAATCCTGTTCGTTAGAACAGGATTTTTAAGTTTTATAGTGATTCAACTAAGATCCAGGCATCTGGATTTTCACCTTTTTGAATTTCTTTTTGTGCTTTTTCAGCTTCTGCCATTGTAGGATAGCTTCCGTACAAAACAGGGAAAAGGCCATGTTTGTTTTCGCCAAGCATTCTTGCTTTATAACCGTCTTTTATTAATTGGTTATATGCTTTTCTTGCATTTTGTTCGCTTCTGTAAGCTCCAGCCATAATGTGATACGGCATTACTTTTTCATCGACAGTTTCAACCTTTGCAGAGTCTACTGAAAGTGTCACTGCAGGAAGTGGATTCTGAATAAGAAAGGTTGCTTCTTGAATCTTGTTTTGTACTTTTTTCTGAACTGCAGTTTCTACAATTAATGTTTTAGTAGCAATTTGATTTTGGTATAATGGATATCCAATACTACCAGTAATTCCAAGACCTAAGACAATAATTGCAGCATATTTTAAAAACGGATTCGTTGATCTGCTTTCTTCATTTTCATACAATGACACAGTTTCTCTTTCTGAAAGTTTCTCGATTTTTTTCTCGAAAATTTCTTTTTTAACTAACGGTGAAACAAATGGACTTAATCCAAAAGAACTTGTTAGATAATTGGTCTGATCGTTTGGTGTGAAAATTATATTTTTTTCGGAATTATAGCGAATTTCGCCAACTCCTTTCAGGTAAATAGTACCGTTTTCTTCTAATGTTTTTTTCCAGCTTACAACCTCAAAAGCAATAGCACTTACAGCAAAACCATAAGATGTTTTTTCTGCATTTGCGACATGATTTGCCAGCAGTCCATCGTTATTTTTCAGATGGCTGTTAAAAGAGATCATTTTTTTGGGAGGAAAAAACGAATTTGTGCTTTCATTAAGCTGAGCCGACTGAATTTCGGTTAAAAAAGCGCCGAACCCGGGAACCGTTACACACTGATAACGATACAATAACTGTCCTATGTAAGTTTCGATTTTCATAGTAGCAAAGTTAGGTAATGAATATAGTTATCAAAATTTTATTCACAATTTTTATTAACAATTCTGAATTTTTTATAGATAATTAGTTTTCAGTATTTTAACAATTATGTTATTAGTTTTTAAAAATAGACCACAATGTAAATTATTGTTTTTATTAAGAAATTACTTTATTTTAACCATATTTGCAGTATTAATTTATTGGAATTTCAAATTCTATTTTACATAATATTTTAGCAGATGTCAGATCAGGAATTGTTTTATTTATTAGCCTTATTAAAAGTGGATGGAGTGGGAGATATTATGGCGAAAAAATTGATGTCTCACTGCGGAAATGCAGAAGCTGTTTTTAAAACTAAGAGGAATCAATTATCTGCTATTGATGGAGTTGGAGGAGTTTTATTAAATAATTTAAATGACAAAGTTGTTTTCGAAAAAGCCAATCAGGAACTTGAATTTATAAAATCTAATGGGATAAATGTTTCGTTTTTTCAGGATGAAAATTATCCGGATCGGTTGAAACATTGCATTGATTCGCCGGTTTTGATATTTTCCACGGGAAACATTAATTTGAAAAATAAAAAATTAATTAGTATAGTCGGAACTCGTCAGATTACTTCTTACGGAATGGAATTCTGTAAAAAACTTATTGAAGATCTGGTTCCGCTTGATCCTGTGATTGTAAGCGGATTTGCCTATGGAGTTGATATTACAGCGCATCAATTGGCTGTCGAAAATAACTTACAGACAATTGGAGTTTTAGCGCATGGTTTAAACCAAATTTATCCAAAAATGCATAAAAAGTACGTTGCAAAAATGGAGGAAAATGGCGGATTCATTACTGAATTTTGGAGTTCTTCAAATCCTGATAAAGAGAATTTCGTACGCAGAAACCGCATTGTTGCAGGAATGACCGAGGCTACAATCGTTATTGAATCTGCAGATAAAGGCGGTTCGCTAATTACAGCAAATATAGCAAATGATTATAACCGTGACGTTTTTGCCGTTCCCGGAAGAGTAACGGATAAATACAGTCAAGGCTGTAATAACTTAATTAAGACACAAAAAGCAAACGTACTAACCACAGCTGCCGATTTGGTTTATATTTTAAACTGGGACGTCGAAAACAAGTCAAAACCAGTACAGAAACAATTGTTTGTCGAATTGGAACCTGACGAGCAAAAAGTTTATGATTTTCTCTTAAAAAACGGAAAAGAGATATTGGATTTTATCGCGCTTCAATGCGATTTTCCGATTTATAAAATATCAGGAATTCTTTTGAATATGGAACTTAAAGGTGTTATTAGGCCTTTGCCTGGGAAACTGTTTGAGGCGATTTGATAGAAAATCAAGCAGTTTTTATTTCTGAGATTTGAAAATATTTATCAAAAATAAGATGATAGAAAGTGAACCAATAATCAGAGAGATTGTGAAATTTTGAAAAGAGATTGAATAGTAAGCGAATATAATTATCTCAAAATGAGCTAAGGAAATATAATAATTTGTATTTCGCTTAAGAAGGAATAGTATTAAATAACCAAAGATAAAAAGAATCTGTGAAATTGCTAAACAAGCATTTAGTAAGGCTTCATTCGAAATAGAATAAGCCGAACCCACGGTTTTATTTATGCTATAAGATTGTTCATCGCTAAATAAATAAGCTAGTAAAAACCCTAATGCAAAAAGAGATATTAGGAGAAGAAACATGTATTTAGTAAATAGTTTTCTCAATATTTTGACTGATTTATATAAAAAAGTTGCCACGAATTACACAAATTAACACCAATTAATTAGTGCTAATTTGTGTAATTCGTGGCAAAAACATATTATTTACCAAATCCAAGTATTTCTCGAACTTTGGCGAGAACGCCATCAGCAATTACAGAAGCTTTTCCAGCACCTTTTTTCAAAAGTGCATCAACTTCTTCAAGGTTGTTGATGTAGTAATTGTATTTTTCTCTTTCGGTTTTAAATTTTTCGGTAATCAATTCAAACAAAGCTTGTTTGGCGTGACCGTAACCATAATTTCCACCAAGATAATTCGCTCTCATTTCTGCAATTTGAGTTTCATTTGCTAAAAGAGCATAGATTGCAAAAGCATTACAAGTATCCGGATTTTTAGGATCTTCAAGTGGAGTACTATCTGTTTCAATACTCATGACTTGTTTGCGTAAAGCTTTATCATCCTCGAAAATGTTGATAATGTTATTAGCAGATTTACTCATTTTTCCGCCATTTGTTCCCGGAATCAACATACTATCTTCCTGAATTTTAGCTTCTGGAATTACAAACGTTTCTCCCATTTGGTGATTGAAACGAGAAGCGACATCACGAGTAATTTCTAAATGTTGTGATTGGTCTTTTCCAACCGGAACAAATTCAGCATTGTAAAGCAAAATATCAGCTGCCATTAACATCGGATACGTAAAAAGTCCCGCGTTAACGTCCTCTAAACGATCTGCTTTATCTTTAAAAGAAGTTGCCAAACTTAAACGTTGAAACGGAAAAAAGCAACTTAAATACCAAGTCAGTTCAGTAGTTTGACTCACATCAGATTGTCTGTAGAATGTAACTTTATCGGGATTTAGACCGCAAGCAAGCCAAGCCGCTGCAGTGCTGTATGTATTTTGTCTTAATGTTTTACCGTCTTTTATTTGCGTAACTGAGTGTAAATCAGCAATAAACAAAAAAGATTCGTTTGCAGGATCATTCGATAATTCAATTGCAGGAATAATTGCGCCTAATAAATTTCCCAAATGTGGCGTTCCAGTACTCTGAACACCAGTTAGTATTTTTGCCATTTTAGTTTTTTATTCTTTAAACGCAAAGGTCGTAATGTTTTTTTATAACCACAAAGTTTATTTTTTATGTTGGAAGGCGCATTTTTTACCGCAAAGTGCGCATGTCTTTTTACCACAAAGTTTACAAGGTTTTCGCAAAGTTTTGAAAGATTTTGATTAGAAAAAGGGTAAAATATTTGCTGAGATCGCAAAGGGATTGTGTGTTTCTATTTGTCATTGATTACTCTTCTTATGCCATTTTTTAGGAGAAGTTCGTTGAAGTTTATTAGAAGTCCAAGTTTGTATTTTCCTAATTTTAGATAGGTTAGGATTTGCGCTAAATGAACTGTTGTAAGCGATTCGACACTTTTAATTTCAATTGTAAATTTGTTTTCTACCAGTAAATCGACACGATATCCACAATCTAATTTTATCTCTTCAAAGGTGATTGGCATTGTTTTCTCCTTTTCGACAAGAAGTCCGCGTTGTTTAATTTTATAGAACAAACATTCTTGATAAGCATTCTCCAATAAACCGGGTCCCAATGCTTTATGAACATCAATTGCTAATCCAATTATAATATTTGAAATCTCGTTTTCTGTCATAGCTTTTTATTAATTTTAACGCAGATTTTCGTATAATAGTATTGAAGTTTTATCGCAAAGCGCGCAAAGTTTTTTCGCAAAGTTTGCAAAGTTTTGTAAAGTGATATCTTAGATCACAAAGCTTTGCGATCTTATTGTTTGTAATTATAGATACGCTAAATAACTTCTTTTCCTTTGTGAAAAACCTTTGCGAGCTTTGCGGTAAAATCACACAAGGTTTTTCCGAAAAGTTTGCAAAGTATTGTAAAACAATATCTTAAGAATAAAGCTTTGCGATCTCATTGTTTGCAATTCATAGATACGCTAAATAACTTCTTTTCCTTATGCGAAAAACCTTTGCGAGCTTTGCGGTAAAATCACACAAGGATTTTCCGCAAAGTTTGCAAAGGTTTGTAAAATGATATCTTAGATCACAAAGCTTTGCGATCTTATTGTTTGCAATTATAGATACGCTAAATAACTTCTTTTCCTATGCGAAAAACCTTTGCGAGCTTTGTGGTAAAATCACACAAGGTTTTTCCGAAAAGTTTGCAAAGTATTGTAAAGCAATATCTTAAGCATACAGTTTTGCGATCTCATTGTTTGCAATTATAGATACGCTAAATAACTTTTTTTCCTTTGCGCACTTTGCGGTAAAAAACGCTCGTAAATCAATTTTCAACATACAAAGTCTAACTATTCAAAAAATCTAATGATCTAAAAATCTAAAATCATTTCTGATTTCTTACATTTGAAACCATGAAAGGAATTAAAATTGTTTTTTGGGTTTTATGGCGTATTTGGTTTTACATCTTAATGGCCATTCCGATATTGATTATGCTACCGTTTTTGCTGATTTCTATTATATCAGAGAGTGGATATCCCTATTTCTTTAAAATGGCCCGCATTTGGGCTAAATTCATCCTTTTCGGCATGGGTTTCTATTATAAAGTCGAACGAGAACAGAAGCTGATTAAAAAGAAAAGCTACATGATCGTAGCAAATCATACTTCAATGACCGATATCATGTTGATGTTGGCTGTAGTTAGAAATCCGTTTGTTTTTGTTGGAAAAAAAGAACTTTCGAAGATTCCGTTGTTTGGATTTTTCTATAAAAGAACTTGTATTTTGGTGGATCGAAATTCTTCGAAAAGTAAAAATGAAGTTTTCAAGAGAGCACAAAGTCGACTTAATCAAGGACTTAGTATTTGTATTTTCCCAGAAGGCGGAGTTCCGGATGATGAAACTATTTTGCTGGATGAATTCAAAGATGGCGCTTTTAGATTAGCAATCGAACATCAGATACCAATTGTTCCTATTGTTTTTGCGGATAATAAAGAACGTTTCTCGTATACTTTTTTAAGTGGAAGTCCAGGAAAAATGCGCGTAAAAGTTTTACCTTTTGTTGAAACAGAAGGACTTGGAAGTGAAAATAGAAAAGAGCTTCGTGATAAAGTAAGACAGCTGATTTATAAAGGTTTACTGGAATTTAAAAAAGAAAAGTAAACCTTAATTTTATAAAATAGAAACCCGACAAACCTTAAAATTTGTCGGGTTTTCTTTTGAATTAAAAACCCCCGTCTTTTATTCAAAGCTTATCGATGAATTATTTTTTCGGAAATAAACCGTAATACTTTTTTAAATTTTAATTTGGTTTTTCGGCGGTTTTTATTGTACAGCGCTTCTTTTTTTTTCTCTTTCATACTAAAAAAGATTAAACGGTTGATAATAAAGAGTTTGATTAAAACTCAAGTTAGTTTCGTAACAGCTTAGATAGTTAAAACCGAAAAAGGTTCAATGTAAATTGAAAATAAATAAATTAAAATGGATAAAAACCCGTTAGCACCAAATAAACTAACGGATTTTTAGGGAACAAACCAACCAAATTTATTCTAAAAAAGAACGTTTGAAATGGTACTTATGGCCAAATACCAAATCTTATGTCTAGTGTATAGATGGAAGTTTTTTAAAATGGTTGCGTCATTTTTTGATTTATTTTTAAAATAAAAAAAACCGACAAGATATTATCTTGTCGGTTTTGTAAAAATGATCAACAATTAGTTGATTTATTGTGTCTTAAGCGTTTGCCAATTCTTTGATATACGCTTTAATTTTTTCTTCTAATTCATCAGCTAATTCCGGATTATCTTTGATTAGGGCTTTTACGGCATCACGACCTTGACCTAATTTTGTATCTCCGTAGCTAAACCAAGATCCTGCTTTTTTAACGATTTCAAATTCAACCGCTAAGTCAAGAATTTCTCCTGTTTTAGAAACTCCTTCTCCGTACATAATGTCGAATTCGGCAGTTTTAAAAGGCGGAGCAACTTTATTTTTTACGATTTTAACTTTAGTTCTGTTACCAATAACGTTCTCACCGTCTTTAATTTGAGATGAACGACGAATATCAATACGCACAGAAGCATAGAACTTTAGGGCGTTACCACCGGTTGTAGTTTCTGGGTTACCAAACATAACTCCAATTTTCTCTCTCAACTGGTTGATGAAGAAAACAGTACAGTTTGTTTTGCTAATAGTTCCTGTTAATTTTCTCAAAGCCTGAGACATCAAACGTGCATGAAGACCCATTTTAGAATCTCCCATTTCACCTTCGATTTCACTTTTTGGTGTTAACGCAGCAACAGAGTCAATTACCACAATATCAATTGCTCCTGAACGAATTAAGTTTTCGGCAATTTCTAAAGCTTGCTCTCCATTATCTGGTTGAGAGATGATTAGGTTTTCAATATCTACGCCTAATTTTTCAGCATAATTTCTATCAAAAGCGTGCTCAGCATCTATAAAAGCTGCAATTCCACCCGCTTTTTGAGCTTCAGCAATTGCGTGTAACGTTAAAGTCGTTTTTCCAGAAGATTCCGGACCGTAAATTTCAATGATTCTACCTCTTGGATAACCATTTACTCCAAGGGCTAAATCAACACCAAGAGAACCTGAAGAAATAGTTTCTACTTCTACAATGGCTTTATCCCCCATTTTCATTACAGTTCCTTTACCGTAAGTTTTATCTAGTTTGTCAAGCGTAAGTTGTAGCGCTTTTAATTTGGCATCTTTTTCTGAACTCATCTCTTTTTTTTCTTTTTCTTTCATCTAAAATTTTTCTATTTTTTTCTCTTTCAAACATAAATCAGAAAATGAAACGACTTCCTGAATTAGATTTCTCTAGGCTTATAATTTTTGTAAAATTAGTTCTTTTTTTGAAGTTTGATTGTTCCAATTTGTACCAAAATTAGTACTATAAAAATAAAGCCTTTAATTCTGTAGCATCAGAAGGTTTTATTTTTCCTGCCAATAATAAACTCAATTGTTTACGACGTAAAGCAGCTTCAAAGCGCTGAATTTCAAGTTCCGTTTCCGGTATAATTGCAGGAACTTCGACGGGTCTTCCGGTGTCGTCTACCGCAACAAATGTATAGATGGCTTCGTTAGCTTTTGTTCTGTTTCCTGATTCGCGATCTTCTACCCAAACATCAATAAAAACTTCCATCGAACTTTTGAAAGATCTTGAAACTTTTGCTTCAACAGTTACAACGCTTCCTAAAGAAATTGCTCTGTTGAAAGCTACGTGATTTACAGATGCCGTAACTACGATTCGGCGTGAATGTCTGCGCGCTGCAATACTTGCTGCACGATCCATTCTGGCCAATAATTCGCCACCAAAAAGGTTGTTTAAAGGATTTGTTTCGCTCGGTAAAACTAAATCAGTTAAGATTGTTAGGGATTCGGAAGGATGTTTTGGATTCATTTTTTTTAAATGTAAAATTTTATTTTTTTGTCCGCTTTGCGAACACTTTTTTGCCACAGATTAAAATGATTTTAATGATTTCAATGATTTTTAAATCTTACTTTAATCTGTGAAATTAGTGGCATATTTTTAATTCAACCAATAAACGGCCATTACTGCCGGAATAAAATAAATAACAATGGTTCTCGCACCATCATAATCTTTGGCTAGTCGTTGTCCGAAAAGCATCATTAACAAACAGATGCAAGAAAATATAGCACCGTAAAAACCAAATTCGCGTCCGCTTTCTGTTAGTAATTGTATAGCACCAACTACACATAAAATTCCGGAAATTAATTCCAAAATCAAAAGATGAAGTAAGGCTAGGGGAACTTGATTTTTTAATATTGTCTGGGCAAAATGACCTTTAAGCCATTCGACATTGTCTTTCCAGTAGAATATTTTTTCATACCCTGATTGTAAGAACGTTAAGGCTAGAAAAGCCAATAGTAAAATAGAGGCAACATTATTCATTTGAAAATTATTTTTTATGAATTAAACGAGTCAATTTTATGGATAAATCGGTTAGGATAATTTTTGCATTTCCGTTTCTTTCAATGTGATACATAGCATCTGAAAGTTCTTTGAAAATTTCGTGAATGTTATTTCCGTTTACGAATGGAGCAAAATTTTCGAGTTTAAATTTATCGACTTTTGGTTCAATGTAAACTAAAGTTGGTGCCTGATAATTAAGCAAAAGCGCCTGACGAAACATTTCGATACAAAACTGAATGAATTTTTTCTGACTTTCACGACCTAATCCTGCTATTTCTTCGCTCCAGGAAATTAAATCCTGAATAGCGGCAGCATTTCCTTTTGCCCTAAAAGCAGCACGAACCCAATTGACAAACCATTGTTCGAAAGGATATTCTGAATCGTCTTCTTTTAATAGATGTAAGGCTTTACTGAAATTCCCTTGCGCTTGATGTGCAATTTTGAAGGCCGATTTTTCGTCGATGTTTTCTTTTGAAATTAAAGCTTCGGCGATTACTTTTTCCGGAAGTCCATTAAAGTGAATTACCTGACAACGAGAACGTATGGTTTGTATAATATCTTCTTCATTTTCAGAAATCAGAATAAAAATGGTTTTATCTGAAGGTTCTTCCAATAATTTCAAAAGCTTATTTGAGGCGGCGATATTCATTTTATCGGCCATCCAGATGATCATGATTTTATAGCCGCCTTCGTAAGATTTCAGCGAAAGCGATTTTAAAACTTCGGTTGCATCTTCGACACGAATTTCACCTTGTTTGTTTTGAACACCCAGAACTTTATACCAGTCAAATAATCCGCCGTAAGGCATTTCCTGAATAAATGTTCGCCAATCCTGAATGAAGTCTAAACTTTTGGGTTTTGTTTTTACATCCTCGGTCGTAACTGTTGGATATATAAAATGCAAATCGGGATGTGAGAGGTTTTGAAACTTCAAATTGCAGGAATCATTTCCGTTTGAGTTTTCGTTTCCTGTATTATTACACAAAATGTATTGCGCATAAGCAATTGCTGTTGATAATGTGCCACTTCCTTCTGGCCCAATGAATAATTGAGCATGTGGAATTCTTCCGGAAGATGCACTTTTTATCAAGTGACTTTTGATGTAATCTTGACCTAAAATTTGAGAAAATTGCATGAAGCAAAGATAGAAGAAAATGATAGAGGCAAAAATTTTAGATCAAAAGTTTACTCATTGGATTTCATTTCTGTTGTTATTGAAGTTTTGAATGTGGTTTTTTGCAGTTTGTTAACCAACTTTTGTTAATAAAGAGACGATTTGAAGGAGATATTAAGACTTTTTTGTTAATAGTTTTTTAAATAAAACGACTAACGTAATAGTTTTTTGGCTATTAATTAGGAATAAAATTAACTTTTAGTACTTAATATCTTACGGCTCGGATTTTAACAAATTTAACAAAAACCCCGTTAAAACGCACATTTTCTCGACATAAGACCCGATTTTAAGGTTTCTTTAAGCTTTTTTTTTGAAAAAAGAAATCAATAAAGTTGCAATTTAAGTTAAATTATATATTTTTGTTTGCATCAACAACCAATTATATCTAAGAATTTATGAAAGGGAAAATTATTTTATTAAGTACACTTTTTTTCTTGACGACTGGTGCTATTTCGGCACAAGCAAAAAACGCTCCAAGAAGTATTATTAGTACAACTGCACTTATCCGAAAATACCATGATCAGAAAGAATTAAGTGGTATGCAAAAAGGAGAATTGTTAGAATTGTACATCGAGCGTATTAAAGTTTTAGTTAAAACTCTTCCTTACATTGCGTTGGTTACTAAACCAGGTGTTACAATGGCAGACTTAGGTATTCCGGACGATTCTGAACACAAAAAAGTTTTAGATGCTCAGGCAGTGGGTACAACAAGTTTCTTAGATACGACAGTAGAATTTCAAAGAAAAATGATGCCGTATTCTGATAAAGGGAACTTGATCGCAGCAATTTTATTTTACGAAAGTACATTGAAATCATTACACGAGTTCAACGAATTGAATGAAATGTAATAATTAAAAATATTTTTTAAAACCTTTTTGAATTTGTTTACGTAGATGGTTGAGAACTTTCTGCGGCATTTTGAAAAAGAGATAAAAAACAACTCGTTCTCGAAGCGTTCTGGATTTTTTCAGGAAACTCGAGATGAGTTTTTTCATTTACGCATACCCAAATTTATTATTAACCCTAATACCCCCCTTATCATGAAAAAAATTACTCAAATGATTTGCGTTCTTTTGACGGTTACAAGTATGAGTGCTCAACAAGAGAAAGGAATTATGGGCTACAACAATTGGTTGAATAACTGGACCGAATTTAAGCCTAACAAAGTAGAGTATGGAGAAGCAAACCAAATTTTAGCAGGAAACATTTCTGTTAATACTAAATTGCTGAAAAGGAATATATACGTTTTACAAGGCAATGTTTATGTTACTAATAACGCTGTTTTAACAATTGAGCCTGGAACATTAATTATTGGTGATTTCGAAACAAAAGGAACATTGGTAGTTACAAAAGGTGCACAACTTATTGCAGACGGATTAGAAACTGACCCTGTCGTATTTACATCTAACCGCAGCCAGAAAAAAGCTGGAGACTGGGGTGGAATTGTAATTCTTGGAGATGCTCCAATCAATAAATTTGGAAATGTTGGTTCTTATAACCTGGATCTTGATCCTACACTTACTACTTACGGTGGTGATAACGCTGCAGGAAATTCAGGAGTTTTAAGATTTGTGAGAATCGAATTTGCTGGAAAAAAAGTTAAAGGTGTGGATACTTTCAATGGTTTGACTATTGCTGGTGTTGGATCTAAAACAATCTTAGAAAACGTTATGGTAAGCTACTCTGGTGGTGACTCATTTGCCTTTTTTGGAGGTGATGTAAATGCTACTAAATTAGTTTCTTATAAATCTATCAACGACGATTTTAAATTTACTCAAGGAGTACAATGTCGTTTATACAACTCATTAGCCGTTAGATCTTCTTACTTATCAAGTAACAAAGACGGTTCTCGTTGTTTGGAAGTAAAATCATTTGAAAAGAAAAATGAAACTGATTTTACTAAAAAACAAACTCTTGTAGTTGCAACAAATATCACTATGCTTAATGACAGTGATAATATCAAAGCTGATATTCAGTCAGGTTTAGTAAAAGAGGCTGTGTATGTAGCTGAAACTGCTTCTCTTGAGATGAAAAGAAGCGTAATTTCCGGATTTAATCCAGCTGTTTTATTAGATAGTAAAACAGAGATTAATGATGCCAACCTTAAGAAAATCAAATTTGAGGAAATGTACTTTAACCTATGTAACGGAAATATCTTTACTGAGTACAATTCTAACAACGAAGATTTAGAAAACTGGTACGGAAACAGTGTGTTCTTTAACGTTTATTCACAAAGTGATAACAAAGAGACATTCATTGATATTTTTAACCCTAAAAAACCAGATTTCAGACTGCAATTAGGAAAAATTACAGCCTCTAGCGGAAACAGATAAATAGATTTCGATTTTTATTTCAAAACGTAAATTTTATTAATAAAGTCCCCAGACACAATTTATGTATTCGTCTCATACGGACCCAAATAAAGATCAAGACATAATGGTACTATCTACAAAAAAATATTTCTTATATATAATATTTTTGGTTTCTCCTATGACGTTAAGTCTATATGCACAAAGTACAGCTGAAAGACCTGCAATTTCTACTGATTCTAACTGCAAATTAGACGCGTTTAATGCATTAAACCAAAAGAATGACATAGCTGATAATAACATCAGTAAATTAGAGAATTCTAATCATTGTATAGTAGGGCTATCCATCCCCAAGGATAGCTCTGCTGTTGCAAATGAAGTGAATACTCAGTCATCAAACTGTGACGAAAACTCATCGATTACTTATACATACTCAGCTCTTGCAAAAGATATTATTGAGAACTATAAGTATGATTTTTCAGAAACATTCATCGATATCTTGTTTTTTGAGCGTATAGATTTAGCAAGAACTCGCACTATATGATTCAAAAAATTACGCTATCTGCATTTCGTATTATCCTTTTTTTTAGTATTTTATTATGTACTGAAACGAATTCCTATGCTCAGACCAAAAGTATAAACCCACAGGTTTTAGCGTTTGACAGGATTTGTGCAGATAATACTACGCAGTATAATGCCACTTTTACTTATGCTGGTTTTCCGGCAGGAACTGTATTTATCGTAGAGCTTTCAACGAATAATTTTACAACTATTGTGACTGCAAATACAATAGATGTTTCAGATCCTGCAGTCAATCAAAAAACTATAAAATTTAATGTTCCGTCAGATCTTCCGGGATCTGACACTTATAGTCTTAGAGTTTCAACTACAGGTTTTTCAAGTGCAAAGTTTGTTTCTTTTGGCTTAAAAACCTCTTTTCCAATTTATTACAAAGCGCACGATAGACAGTATACGATAAACAACTTTAACGGTACTGCAACTTTTTGTGCCGGTGGAAGTATTTTGTTAACAATCGATCAGGATTCTACAACTCCACCAAATGACTCTCCTCTTAAGTATAGTTTTTTGACCTATAACTGGTTTAGAGATAATGGTGTTTCTACACCACCAACACTTGTTGCAGGAGCGACAGGACCAAGTTATAATGTTACAACTCCGGGAGTATATTACGTAGAAACTAATTACGGAACTTGTACTTCTGAATCTTATTCCAACCGTGTTACTGTTTCTTCATCTTCATCTGGATCTTCTGTTATTATAGATTCAAGTTTAGGAAATCCTTTTTGTGCAAATGGTGACGATACAATTTTAACGGCAACGGCGGGTAACAAATACCAATGGAAAAAAGACGGCGCTGTTATTACTGGAGCTACAAATCGTACTTATGCGACAAAAGAAGCTGGTAAATATAGCGTTGATGTTGATTTTGGAGGATGTGTTGCAACGGGATCAATTGATCTTAAAAGCAATGGTTTTAATGCAAGTATTGACGTTCCGGATGAGTACAAATTAAAAGAAGGTGAAATACTTGATGTTAACATTACTACAGATGCAACTAATCCAACTATTCAGTGGTTTTTAAACGGTAATGTTATACCGGGAGCAACAGGAATTAGTTATAAAGTAGCTACAATTGGAAATTATAAAGCAGTAATTTCTCAAACTGCAGGATGCGTTGTTACTAAAGAGTTTGCTTTTAAAATTAAATCTGATACAGCATTAGTTACTGATGTTATTCCTAACATACTTAAATTAAGCGGAGCGAATCCTTATTGGAATATTCCGGATGTATATAAAAATGATACTACAAAAATTATTATCATAAGTTCAAATGGTGACAAGGTTCTGGATGTCGTGAATTACCAAGGTGATTGGCCCCAGACAGCAATAGATTTTAAAAATGTAAATCCAGTATATTACTATGTCATTCAATCCGACACAGGTGAAAAAAAAGGATCAATAACTGTGATAAAATAATATGAAGAAAATTTTACTATTCATAACTTTATTTTACGGTTTTTCAAATGCACTCTATTCTCAGGACAAAAATGAGAATGGAGTTGTTTCGTTTTCGTTACCTATAAGAAATTCTTTAAAGTTTAATAGATATTTAATCAACCCTGCATTCAGTTTTGTTCGTGAGACAAATGCCTATGCAAGTTTTTATAATAAAAGACAATGGGTGCAATTTGATAATGCCCCACAAACTTATTTAGCCAATTATTCAGGTCGTTTTAGAGAGAATGAAGCATTTGCTTTTGGTCTTTTTCAGCAAAATTATGGTTTAATGACCGTGTTTGGAGGAATAGGAAACTTTGCTCATAATATCGTTTTGCAGGAAGACAGCAATCTAACTTTTGGTTTGAATGTAGGTTTTTACAAAAGCGGATTGGATCAGGGGAAAATAATCTCAGATGACCCAACTATTTTAAATGGTGATTATCCATCAAATATGTTGCTTACTGTAAATCCAGGAATTAACTACGGAACAGCATTTCTTGATTTTGGATTATCGATTAACAATTTAATCCTTTACAATTTTGGATCAGGAATCGTAAAAGACGATCCGGAAAGAGCAATAGAATTGCATGCAATGTACACTGGATACATTGACAGCTATGGCTTTTTTGAAAGAAGTAAATTTTCGGGAATTGTAAAAACAGAAGTAAAAAAAGATAAAACAGTTCTTTCAGGTCTTGCCATGCTTACACTTCAGCAAGGAGTTTGGGCGCAAGCAGGTTATAATACATTATATGGAGTTTCAGCAGGATTAGGAGTTAATATTTCGCCAAGTATTGCGATCGAATACAACTACGAAAGAGGAATGGGTAATTTCTCAAATCTTGGCGGTTCTCATGAATTTGCTATTGCATATAAATTCAAAAACAGAAATTACTATTACGGAGACGATGAAGAAGGTTCTCTTATAGATCCTGCAAAAGCAAAACCTGTTAAAGCGAAACCTAAACCGAGTACTCCGGTTACTCGTGTTGATGGAGCCGAAAAAGCAAGACTAGCTGCTGAAGCTAAGGCTGTTGCCGATGCAGAAGCGAAACAAGCAAGACTAGCAGCTGCCGAAAAAGTGAAGGCTGATGCCGAAGCTGCAGCAAAAGCAAAATTAGAAGCAGACAATAAAGCTAAAGCAGATGCTGAAGCTATCAAAATAAAATTAGCCGCAGATGCAAAAGCAAAAGCCGATGCAGCAGCAGCAGCGCGAGCACAAACTGCAACTACAAACAGAGCAGTTGGTGCAGCACAAAAAACACAAGCACAATTAACAGCTGATAAAGCAAGAGCCGATGCAGAAGCGCGCAGAATTAAATTAGCTGCAGATAATAAAGCAAGAGTAGATGCCGCTGCAGCAGCAAGGGCACAAGCAATTGCAAACAAACCTGCAGGACCAGGTTCAACAGCACAAAAAACACAAGCGCAACTTGCAGCTGATAAGGCAAAAGCAGATGCAGAAGCTATGAAAGCGAAGTTGGCTGCAGATAAATCTAAAGCAGACGCTGAAGCCGCAGCAAAAGCAAAAGCTGCTTCGCCACAAAAAACACAAGCGCAACTTGCAGCTGATAAGGCAAAAGCAGATGCAGAAGCTATGAAAGCGAAGTTGGCAGCAGATAAATCTAAAGCAGACGCTGAAGCTGCAGCAAAAGCAAAAGTTGCTGCGCCACAAAAAACGCAAGCACAATTAAATGCTGAAAAAGCTCAGGCAGATGCAGAAGCAGCAGCTAAGAAATTAGAAGCAGATAATAAAGCAAAAGCAGATGCAGAAGCATTAAAAGTTAAACTAGCTGCAGATGCAAAAGCAAAAGCTGATGCCGCAGAAGCGAAACGTAAAGCAGATGCAAAAGCAAAAGCTGAAGCCGCAGATTTACAATCGATTTTGGCTGCAGATGCAAAAGCAAAAGCAGACTCAGACGCATACCAGGCTAGATTGGCTGCAGAAGCGAAAATAAAGGCTGCTGAGGCAGTAAAAACAAAAGCGAGTATTGATGCAGCAAACAAAGCAAAACTTGCCGCTGCTGCGAAAGCAAAAGCTGCAGAAGATGCTGCATTAAAAGAAAAATTAGCTGCTGATGCAAAAGCAAAAGTTGATGCAGAAGCAAGACAAGCAAGACTTGCTGCAGAAGCAAAAGCAAAAGCCGACGCTGAAGCCTTAAAAATTAAACAAGCTGAAGATGCTAAAGCAAAAGCAGAAGAAGACATATTACAAGCTAAACTAGCCGCAGATGCAAAAGCAAAAGCTGACGCAGAAGCAATACAAGCAAAATTAGCTGCAGACGCAAAAGCGAAAGCTGATGCAGAAGCATTACAAGCTAAGTTAGTAGCCGACGCTAAAGCAAAAGCTGACGCTGACGCTCTAAAAGTAAAACAAGCTGCTGATGCAAAAGTAAAAGCTGATGAAGAAGCATTACAAGCAAAATTAGCTGCAGACGCAAAAGCGAAAGCTGATGCAGAAGCTCTACAAGCTAAATTAGTAGCCGACGCTAAAGCAAAAGCAGATGCTGAAGCTCTTAAAGTTAAACAAGCTGCAGACGCAAAAGTAAAAGCTGATGAAGAAGCACGTCAGGCAAAATTAGCTGTAGACGCAAAAGCGAAAGCCGATGCAGAAGCACTACAAGCTAAGTTAGCTGCAGACGCAAAAGCAAAAGCTGATGCAGAAGCATTACAAGCTAAACTTGCTGCAGATGCAAAAGCAAAAGCTGACGCAGAAGCATTACAAGCGAAGTTAGCTGCAGACGCAAAAGCAAAAGCTGATGCAGAAGCATTACAAGCTAAACTAGCTGCCGATGCAAAAGCAAAAGCCGACATGGAAGCTTTGCAAGCAAAATTAATAGCAGATGCGAGAGTAAAAGCTGATGCTGAAGCAACAGCAAAAGCGAAAGCTGATGCTGAAGCTAAAAAATTACAAGAGGCTGAAGATGCGCGTCAGGCAAAATTAGCAGCCGATGCAAAAGCCAAAGCTGACGCAGAAGCATTACAAGCAAAATTAGCAGCCGATGCAAAAGCAAAAGCTGATGCAGAAGCATTACAAGCAAAATTAGCTGCAGACGCAAAAGCAAAAGCAGATGCAGAAGCATTACAAGCAAAATTAGCTGCGGACGCAAAAGCGAAAGCTGATGCAGAAGCATTACAAGCTAAACTAGCAGCCGATGCAAAAGCAAAAGCTGACGCAGAAGCATTACAAGCAAAATTAGCTGCCGATGCAAAAGCAAAAGCTGATGCAGAAGCATTACAAGCTAAACTAGCAGCCGATGCAAAAGCAAAAGCTGACGCAGAAGCATTACAAGCAAAATTAGCTGCAGACGCAAAAGCAAAAGCAGATGCAGAAGCACTACAAGCAAAATTAGCTGCAGACGCAAAAGCAAAAGCTGACGCAGAAGCATTACAAGCAAAATTAGCTGCGGACGCAAAAGCGAAAGCTGACGCAGAAGCATTACAAGCTAAACTAGCTGCAGACGCAAAAGCCAAAGCTGATGCAGAAGCATTACAAGCAAGACAAGCTGCTGAAGAAAAAGCAAAAGTTGAAGAAGAAGCTCGTCAGGCGAAATTAGCTGCAGACGCAAAAGCAAAAGCCGATGCAGAAGCACAACAAGCTAAACTGGCTGCTGATGCTAAAGCGAAAGCTGATATGATTGCACTTCAGGCAAAATTATTAGCTGATGCAAAAGTAAAAGCAGATGCTGAGGCTACTGCACAATTACAAGCAGAAGAAGAAGCTAGACAATTGCAATTAGCAGAAGAAGCACGTCAGGCGAAATTAGCTGCAGATGCAAAAGCAAAAGCTGATGCAGAAGCATTAAAAGCAAAATTAGCTGCAGATGCAAAAGCAAAAGCTGACGCAGATGCATTAAAAGCAAAACAAGCTACGGATGCAAAAGCAAAAGCTGAAGAAGACGCGATCAGAGCCAGACAAGCGGCTGAAGAAAAAGCCAAAGCTGATGCAGAAGCATTACAATTAAAATTAGCTGCAGATGCAAAAGCGAAAGCTGATGCGGAAGCTTTACAAGCAAAATTAGCTGAAGAAGCTGAATTAAAAGCTAAGCTTGCTGCAGATGCAGCAGCTGCAAAAGCTGCTTCAGCTCCTAAAGATGATACAGCAAAAGCAATTGATAATTTGGCTTTATCTATAGAAAATTCAGGAAAAGCACAAAGCGATATATTGGCACAGTTTAATGCGACAGTGGCTAACAAACAAAAAGACCTGAACGACTTAAAAGAAGAAAATGACTTAAGTGATAAAGGAATTTATAAAGAGCCTAAACCATTCAAAAGTGTTGCTGCAGAAAATAGTCAGTTAGAAGCATTAAAAAACCAACTTGCTGACGCAAACAGAATGCAAAAAGCAGAAATTGACAAGTTGACTAATTTATATAATGAAAGACTTAAAAAAGTACCGAATAAAAATGATGCTTTAAATAGAGCGTATCTGGAAAAAATAAACCAATTAAAAGCAGCACAAATAAAAGCAGAACAAGATAGTGCAGCATTACTGGCAGATTTAGAACGTATTAAAGCAGAAACTGAAATCGAGAAAAAACGTAGAATTAAACGTGCCGCTTACGAAAATGATCAGGGAAGATATGCACAGGACCTAGCAGCTCTAAAACGTATTAAGGAAACAACAAAACCAAGTAGTACGCCATTAACTGCAAACGATTTTGATTTTGGAGAAGATCAGTCAAACATGCAGATTATTAAGAATATTAAAAATTCTGATAGTGGTTATTATTTGATTATCGCGGTTCACAGCAGTGCCGAAAAAAGAGATGAATTCCTTGCCAAAGCGGTTGCCGCAGGACGTACAGATGTTAATTTCTTTTATAATATAACAACAAGTAAATACTATATCTATTACGAGAAATTTGAAGGTTTATCTGAAGCAACTAAGGCATTAGAAGCAAAAGGAAGCAAACCATATAATGGAAAAATGGCTATCGTAAAAGTTGAGAATTAATAAGAATTAGATTTGAAGTTAGCCTTCTTTGTGAGTTAAGAAGGTTCATAATTATAAATGTTTAAGAGTGCTGTAATTTATTTTTTGATGCCCCTTGAAGAATAAAGTAAAAGCCAAAACAAAAGAAGACCATGAAAAAACCTACTACTATTTTTAAAACGTTAATTGCAGTTGTATTTTTATTGCTAAGTTTTTCTTCTCATGCCCAGTTGAGAAAAGGCTTTACGACTAGATATACAACCAGTTTGAATGGAGATATTCTAGTTATTGGAAACAATAGCTTAAATAGAGATAATGGCAAAGGACAACGGCCTCTTGACAATTATGATGATCAGGGTAGTGGAAGTAAGGTAAACGACAATTTCGATATGAAATATATTGATGTTGACAATGAGACTTCTTTTAACTCAAGTTATGCAACGTTAACAATTCCTCAGGCAAGTAAAAGTTGTTTCGAGATTGTATATGCTGCTTTATACTGGTCCGGAACCTATCAGGGTACTGATAGAAGTAAGATCAATCAGGTACGACTAAAAACTCCTACAGCTACAGCTTATAAGGCTCTTACCGGAAGTGTACTTTGGGATGAAGGAGGTACGGGTGTTACGACACCTTACGGTTCATTGCCGTATGCTTGTTTTGTAGATATTACAGATGATGTTAAAGCGGCAATAGAAGGTATCTATACCGTAGCCGATGTAATGTGTTCTGAAGGTAAATTTTCTCCGGGAGGTAACTCAGCAGGTTGGTCAATTTTTGTGATTTATAAAGATCCGTTATTGCCTAGTAAATACATTACCAGTTTTGATGGTTTTAGTATTATTAGAAGTAGTGATCCACCATTAGATATTCCTATTTCCGGGTTTAGAACAAATCCTTTTGGAAACGTAAATGTAAAATTAGCATTTAGCGCATTAGAAGGTGATAATCAATTAGAAGGAGATGGTCTTCAAATTATAGGTGGAAAACCATCAAGTGTATGGGGTGCTATTTCTTCTTTAGCAAGACCAATTACACCAGCAGTACCTGCGGGAGGACCTATTTGGAATCCTACGCCGGCTGTTCCGGCTAAACCCAACTTTTTTAATAGTACCATAACAGATGGTGATGTTATTATGGGAGGTCGTAAACCAAGTAGTAAAAACACATTAGGGTTTGATGCGGGTGTTGTAACTCTTGATAATAATGTAGGTGGGGTGCAAAATAGTGTCATGCAAAATGATGAAACGAGTGCTACACTTAGAATCAATACGTCTCAGGATTCCTATTTCATGTTTTTTAATGCAATGTCGGTCGAAATTATTGCGCCAAAAATTGTACTTAGAAAGAATGTACTGGACAAAGACGATAACAATATTAATACTCAAACAGTAAGCCTGGATCAGGAACTTAGATATGAAATTAAGTTCAAAAATGAGGGTAACGATGATGCCAAAAATTTCACGATTACAGATGTTCTTCCTAATAACGTAATTTTTAACGGAACAAGTGACATTTTGGTCATGGATTCAAGAATTACTGCAGTTTATAATGCGGCAACAAGAACAATTGTATTTACAGTGCCGGATGCTTTGGTTACTGCAAAAGGAGCAGAGTACACACTTAAATTTAAAGTTAGAGTTGTAAAAGATTGTAACGAATTAGTGGATGCTTGTTCTAATGAAATTAAAAATACTGCCATTTCTAAATACTATGGTGTAAAAAATACTACACCTGAAGGTTTTGGAGAAGGTAGTTATTCTAGTATATCTTCATGTAATGTAGGAGAGCCAACATCAACCAATTTCTTAGTAGGTATAGACAAATGTTTATTCAGCAGAGATGTTTCTTTATGTGGTACAGCTGTTTTAAAAGCAGCTAATGGTTATACTACCTATGTATGGAAAGATAAAAACGGAGTTGTTTTTGGAGGGAACAATCAATCAGTTACTGTAGATAAGCCAGGTATTTATACTGTGGAAAACAGCGGAGCCGTAAATTGTAAACCTATTAAACAAACGTTTAATGTTATAGATTATTTGGCTAGCACAAATAAAAATCCAATTAAAGGAGACAATATTGATCCTGCAACAGGATTGGCGTATGGTTGCGTTAGAGATAACAAACCGTTTCCTAAAATATTCTTGTGTGGTCTAAATGACAAGAGAATCATTGATACTCAGATCACAGGTGCCACAAGCATCACATGGCAAGAAACAAAAGATGTAACCCCAAGCACTAATCCGGATAGCTGTCCTTATGAAGGAGCGACAAACTGGACTACAATTGCAAACGGACCAACATTTACTGCAGACAGAGCTGGTGTATTCAGACTTGTTGTAAATTATGGTAATAATACATGTGTTGTTACATATTATTTTAATGTTTATCAAAACTTACTTGATGCTACTGCTAAGAAACAAGACATTGTTTGTAACACAAAAGGATCAATTACAGTAACAAATCCACTTCCAAATACAGGATATGTTTATAGTCTTGACGGAACAAATTATCAAGCATCAAATATTTTTAATAATGTTCCAAAAGGTTCTTATACAGTAAATATAAAACAAACAGTATTAGAAGTTGGACAAATTTCTGCTTGTATATTTAAAGTAGATGTAAATGTTGAGCAACTTGATTTTACGACAAAGCTTGATGCAACACACCCGCTTTGTACTGGGGAGAAAGGAACTATAACGGCAACTATTAATAATGTGCCGGGGCAATACAAATTTATTCTTAGAAAGAAAGGTAGTACTGTCGAAATTCAAAACACAGGTCTTATAGATAATAACAGAACTATCTTTACAGGTGTTGATCCGGGAGTTTATCAGGTTTTAATGTCTACTGCCAATAATGGATGTAATGTTATTCAGGAGATCGAAGTTTTTGATTATCGATTAACAGCTACTGCACAAGTTACTAAGACACTTACAGCATGTAGTGATGGAGAGATTACAGTTAGTGTTACAGGAGGAACTCCAAGACCAGGTCCACCAACATATTATTTATATTATGTAAATGGAAATGCAAATTTTGTTACAAATCCAGTAATTCCTGTAACTGCAGCCGGTGATTATAATATCGTGGTTGTAGATGCAAATGGTTGTACAGTAAAAATACCAACGATAAAAGTTACTAATTTACCAAAACCAGTAGTAACATTTAAAGCAAGTGATGTTAATTGTTACGGAGTTAATAGTGGTAGTATTGATATGACTGTTACTCCTGCAGACTCTGGTTATGCGGTTACTTATAGTATAGATGGTTTAGCATTTAGCAGTGTTTCTCCAATTACGAATTTAGCACCAGGTGATCATTCAATTATTGTTAAATACACTTATGATAAAATTGAGTGCGTTGATCCGGCTGTAATTGTTAAAATTAAAGGACCAGATTCAGCTTTAAGTGCCTCTGCAGGTGTTTCTGAATTGGCCGGTTGTGGACAAACAGGAGTAGAATACCAAGGAAAAGTTAGAATTACAAATCCACAAGGAGGAACTCCGGGATATACTTATAGTTTTGATGGTCAAAAAACATGGATAGCATCAAACGAAGCTTATGTTGATCCGGGAACTTATACGTTGTATATTAAAGATAGTAAAGGTTGTATTTATGCAATGCCTGGTATTGTTTTAGATCCTAAACCAACAGATCCTACAATTGCACTTGATCCTACAGTTTATAATTGTGATGGAACAGGAAAAACTACTGCAACAGTTACAAATAGTGGTGGTAAAAATTATAGCTATGAATACTATATTGATGGTAAACCAAATACACCACTTACAAATAATATATTTAATAATGTTCTATCAGGTCCACATACAATCTCTGTAAAATATAAGTTATTAGATGCTGCAACTTATAGCAACTTATTACATGAAGATTTTGGAAAAGATACTTTTACCTACACAGATACTGCATCTCCAGATGGATCTTCTCCAGGGATTAATGCCGCTTTTTGTTGGGAAAGACAAATAGAGGCTACGAAGTGTAATGGTAATAGATTGTTTGCTAATGGTGAATATACTGTTACGAGTAGTTTACGAAATGATCCTTATAGCGGATGGCAGAATCCAATCGACCATACTAGTGGTAGTAGAACGGGTGGTAGATATTTAGCAGTTGATGCAGGTAGTGTAATTCCAAATAATGCAGTACTTTATAGAAAAACTATTAAAGATATTATTCCGGGTCAACCAATTCAGGTTAGATTCTTTGCTACCAATTTATTGAAAATTGGTAATACACAACCAGATGCTTCTTTGACGGTTGAATTGCAAAATGCTGCTGGAACTGCATTATCATCACAATCTACTGGAAAAATACCTAAGACTAATGGCTGGGTAGAATACAACAGATCAATTGATCCGGGAAGTAACACAACTTTAGATTTTGTATTACGATTAGAAATTTCTCAAGTCAACGGAATTGATTTTGCAGTTGATGATATAGAGGTATATCAATTGCCTAAGTCATGTATTACAGAGAAAAAATTCGATTTTAATATCGATACTAATAAAGCTTTTACTGTTCTTGAACCTGTAATCGAAAACGTTGATTGTAGTGGAGGAAGTACAGGTAAAATAACAATTACAGCTCAAAACTTTAATGGTAGCTTCCTTTATTCTATAGATGGTGGGCTTAATTGGAGTACTTCAACAACTTCACCTGTTATTATAGATAAGTTAGTTGCTAAAAGTTATTCAGTTATTGTAAAAAGTGATGCAGCAGGAACTTGTTCTAAATCGTTTACAAAAACAATTACAGAAAACCAACCTGTTACAGTAACAGCAACGGTTAGTACATTGCCAACTTGTACTACTGGAGCAACAATAACAGCTGATGCTAAAGGAGGCGTAGGACCTTATACATACGCATTAAAATTAGCAGATGGTGTAACTGATGTACCAGGGATGGGATTCAATCATTCAGCAACATTTGCTGGAGTAGCTACTGGAAGTTATACAGTTTTAGCTCGTGATTCAAAAGGTTGTACATCGGCAATTTCAGCAGTAGTGGTTGTTGACAAACCAACTCCACCGGTTGCAAGTTTAGATGCTACATCTGATTTATGTTATGATAGTGGCGATAAAGCAACTTTAGTTGTTAAAGCTACAGGTACAGGCATATTAAACTATAGTTTAGATGGTGGTGCTTTTGATGTCAATAATACTTTTACAAACGTTGGTGTTGGAACTCACACTATTATTGTTAGAGACGGAAACAATTGTACAACTACATTAAGTGGTATTATAATAAATGATGAGTTAACAGCAAAAGCAAACGTTACTAAAACATTAGATTGTAATACGACAGGTGCAACTATTAAAGTTGATATTACAGGTGGTAAAGCACCTTTTACATATAAATACAAACTTGGAACAGGAGGAACCTATTCTACAAGTGCAAGCGTTACAGGAAATACATTTAATTTTCCAGCTCCTGGTACAGGAACGTATTATTTTGAAATCACAGATTCAAATACGCCAAAAGGATGTGTAACTACAACATCGGCAACAGTTGATGCTATTACAAAACCAGTTGCAAGTGCAACACCTTTAAATGTTGTTTGTTTTGGTGGGTCAACCGGAGAAGTTACATTAGGAGCTTCAGGTGGTTCAGGAAGCGGTTATTCATACAGTTTTAATGGTAGTGGTTTTACAAGTACTATAAAATATACTGGTTTAAAAGCTGGAATTGCTTATAAATACCAAGTAAAAGATAATAAGGGATGTATCTCTGATGAAGGATCAATTACTTTAACAGAGCCAACAGCTATTACAGGAACTATCAAAACTACAGATATTCAATGTGGTGCAACAGGAACTGTTCCTGCAGTAGTCACAATAACTGCCGGAGGAGGAACAGCGCCTTATAAATATAGTTTTACAGGACCTTCAAATTATGGAGACGATAACTTTTATTCTACAACTGTTGCAGGAGTAGTAAAAGGATATATTATAGATAAAAATGGTTGTCAATTTGGACCATTAAGTGTTACCGTTGGTGCTTTTGAACCAATTACAAGTATTGATCTTGTTGATCTTGGATACGATTGTTCTACAACTCCTCAAGGAGGACATGTAACAATTACAGCTGTAAAAGCTGGAGCGCTTACTAATGTTTCTTATAGAATTACTGCAGGTCCGGCAGGATATAATACAGCAAGTAATACAACAGGAGACTTTAAACCATTGGCTCCAGGAAGTTATACTTTTGAGGCATCAGACAGTAAAACAAAATGTACAGCAACAATTAGTTATGTAGTAAAAGGTACATCAGATATAACAGCTGGTGGATCAGTTTTAACTACAATTAAATGTTTTGGAGGTACAGGAACAATTCAGTTTACAGTTGCTGGTGTTAAAACCAGTGGATATGATTATGTAATTAAAAATGTTGCAGGTACTACTATTCAACAAGCAAATGGTGTATCAGCAGCGACTACAACAATTACAGTTACTTCTGCGGTAGCAGCTGATGATTATACTATTACAGTAACGGATAGATTAACAAAATGTCAGGCAGCTTATGTTGTAAAATTGACACAGCCAGCTATTGCAGTTTCAGTTACAGCAACCGCTACAAATATTACATGTAGTAAATTTACATCGACAATTACTCCAGTTGGAGCAGGTGGAACACCAGCTTATAAATATGCAGTTGTTCAAAAGAATGCTGCAGATCCTGTAACAGCAGATTATGCTGCAGGAGCAACATTATCAGTAAATACCGTAAATGGTACTATCGTGGATTGGGTTGTATTTGTAATGGATGCTAACGGATGTACCGCTAAATATCCGGTACAAATTGCTAAAGATGCTACACCAACAGTTACAGCAAAAGTAGACAACCAATGTGCAGGATCTGGAAACAGCTTCACGATTACTGCTACTGGTTTAGGTGGAACGGGAACATTAACTTACGGAATCAACGGAGTAAATGGAGCATTCTCTACAAACAATGTTTTCAATGTAGTTCCTGGAACTTATACGGTTTGGGTAAAAGACGGAAATCAATGTCCGGCTTCAGCAGCACCAGTTACGGTTTATGATCAATTAAAAGCTACTACAGTTATAAAAGAACTTGATTGTTCTACAACAACACCTACTAGTAAAAATGCTACAATTACAGTTACTCCTACAGGAGGATTAGCACCATACAAATACGAAGTTTCGACAAACGGAGGAACTAGCTATTCAGCAATGGCATCAAATGTTTATTCAACAGCAGTTGCAGGAACATTTATGATAAGAGTAACAGATGCTAATTTATGTACGTTTGTAATCACAGAGATTATACAATCTATTTCAAACCCAACAGCATCAATTGTTGCACAAAGTAATGTAAGTTGTAACGGAAAACTTGACGGATCAGTTACTATCAAAGGTACTGGAGGTTCAGGTGGATTCTCATACAGCAACAGTGCTACAACAGGATTCGGACCAAGCGCTACCTTCTCAGGATTAGGCTTAGGAGATTATACTTTCTATGTAAAAGACAGTAAAGGTTGTGTTGGAAGTGTTCCGGTTAAGATTACAGAGCCAAATCCTTTGGTAATTTCTTCAACTGTTACACCATTTTCTTGTAGCACGACTAATACAAATGTTCAAGGAAAAGTTGTAATCAACGCTCCGACAGGTGGAACTTCACCATTCCAATACAGTTTTAACGGAGGTGGATATACAGGAACAAATACCTTATTGGTAGACGATAACGGAACAAATCAAAAAATTGATTATGCTGTAAAAGATGCTAATGGATGTATTACTACAGGAACAGTTACATTATCAAAACTGAACCCACCTGTAATTGATAAAGTTACGCCATCAACAATCACTTGTTTGCCAGGAGCAACAACAAGTAATGTTACGGTAACTCTTTTGGCAGGTACAGGAGTAGTTGCATTGAAATATGAAACTATTGCACCATCTCAGGCAATTATCGCACAACAGTCGTCTAATGTATTTAATGGATTAGCTTCAGGAAGTTATACTTTCAAGGTAACGGATGCTAACGGATGTTTTGATACAAAAGTTATTACAATAAGCGATGCCGTTAAAATTGCGATTTCAGGAAACAAAAACAATGATGTTAAATGTAAAGGAGAATCAACAGGAAATGGAACGTTTACAATTTCAAACGTTGCTACTGCTGGAGATTATACTTTTGTTTTAACATCAGGAACATTAGGTACAGGTACGCTTGCAAAATCAGCTACTGATGCTAATATTTTATTATTAAAAGGTGTTGCAAAAGGTTCTTACACAGTAGAAGTTACTTCAAATTCAACTGGATGTAAAAACACAGCAACAATTATCATAGATGAGCCAGTTCTGGGATTAAGTCTTACAGCAACGGCTTCAAATATTACATGTAGTAAGTTTACATCAACAATTACGGCAAGTCCGGTTGGTGGAACACCAGTTTATAAATATGCAGTTGTTCAAAAGAATGCTGCAGATCCTGTAACAGCAGATTATGCTGCAGGAGCAACATTATCAGTAAATACCGTAAATGGTACTATCGTGGATTGGGTTGTATTTGTAATGGATGCTAACGGATGTACCGCTAAATATCCGATACAAATTGCTAAAGATGCTACACCAACAGTTACAGCAAAAGTAGACAACCAATGTGCAGGATCTGGAAACAGCTTCACGATTACTGCTACTGGTTTAGGTGGAACGGGAACATTAACTTACGGAATCAACGGAGTAAATGGAGCATTCTCTACAAACAATGTTTTCAATGTAGTTCCTGGAACTTATACGGTTTGGGTAAAAGACGGAAATCAATGTCCGGCTTCAGCTGCGCCAGTTACGGTTTATGATCAATTAAAAGCTACTACAGTTGTAAAAGAACTTGATTGTTCTACAACAACACCAACTAGTAAAAATGCTACAATTACAGTTACTCCTACAGGAGGATTAGCACCATATAAATACGAAGTTTCGACAAACGGAGGAACAAGCTATTCACCAATGGCATCAAATGTTTATTCAACAGCAGTTGCAGGAACATTTATGATAAGAGTAACAGATGCTAATTTATGTACGTTTGTAATCACAGAGATTATTCAATCTATTTCAAACCCAACAGCATCAATTGTTGCACAAAGTAATGTAAGTTGTAACGGAAAACTTGACGGATCAGTTACTATCAAAGGTACTGGTGGTTCAGGTGGATTCTCATACAGCAACAGTGCTACAACAGGATTCGGACCAAGCGCTACCTTCTCAGGATTAGGCTTAGGAGATTATACTTTTTATGTAAAAGACAGTAAAGGTTGTGTTGGAAGTGTTCCGGTTAAGATTACAGAGCCAAATCCTTTGGTAATTTCTTCAACTGTTACACCATTTTCTTGTAGCACGACTAATACAAATGTTCAAGGAAAAGTTGTAATCAACGCTCCGGTAGGTGGAACATTCCCATTCCAATACAGTTTTAACGGAGGCGGATATACAGGAACAAATACCTTATTGGTAGACGATAACGGAACAAATCAAAAAATTGATTATGCTGTAAAAGATGCTAATGGATGTATTACTACAGGAACAGTTACATTATCAAAACTGAACCCACCTGTAATTGATAAAGTTACGCCATCAACAATTACTTGTTTGGCAGGAGCAACATCAAGTAATGTTACGGTAACTCTTTTGACAGGTACAGGAGTAGTTGCATTGAAATATGAAACTATTGCACCATCACAGGCAATTATCGCGCAACAGTCGTCTAATGTATTTAATGGATTAGCTTCAGGAAGTTATACTTTCAAGGTAACGGATGCTAACGGATGTTTTGATACAAAAGTTATTACAATAAGCGATGCCGTTAAAATTGCGATTTCAGGAAACAAAAACAATGATGTTAAATGTAAAGGAGAATCAACAGGAAATGGAACGTTTACAATTTCAAACGTTGCTACTGCTGGAGATTATACTTTTGTTTTAACATCAGGAACATTAGGTACAGGTACGCTTGCAAAATCAGCTACTGATGCTAATATTTTATTATTAAAAGGTGTTGCAAAAGGTTCTTACACAGTAGAAGTTACTTCAAATTCAACTGGATGTAAAAACACAGCAACAATTATCATAGATGAGCCAGTTCTTGGATTAAGTCTTACAGCAACAGCTACAAATATTACATGTAGTAAGTTTACATCAACAATTACGGCAAGTCCGGTTGGTGGAACACCAGTTTATAAATATGCAGTAGTTCAAAAGAATGCTGCCGATCCTGTATCAGCAGATTATGTTGCAGGAGCAACATTGTCAGTAAATACTGTAAATGGTACTATCGTGGATTGGGTTGTATTTGTAATGGATGCTAACGGATGTACCGCTAAATATCCGATACAAATTGCTAAAGATGCTACACCAACAGTTACAGCAAAAGTAGACAACCAATGTGCAGGATCTGGAAACAGCTTCACTATTACGGCTACAGCTACTGCACCAGGAACAGGAACTTTGACTTACGGAATCAACGGAGTAAATGGAGCGTTCTCTACAAACAATGTTTTCAATGTAGGTCCGGGAACTTATACTGTTTGGATAAAAGACGGAAATCAATGTCCGGCTTCTGCACCAGCAGTTACGGTTTATGATCAATTAAAAGCTACTACAGTTGTAAAAGAACTTGATTGTTCTACAACAACACCAACTAGTAAAAATGCTACAATTACAGTTACTCCTACAGGAGGATTAGCACCATATAAATACGAAGTTTCGACAAACGGAGGAACTAGCTATTCAGCAATGGCATCAAATGTTTATTCAACAGCAGTTGCAGGAACATTTATGATAAGAGTAACAGATGCTAATTTATGTACGTTTGTAATCACAGAGATTATCCAATCTATTTCAAACCCAACAGCATCAATTGTTGCACAAAGTAATGTAAGTTGTAACGGAAAACTTGACGGATCAGTTACTATCAAAGGTACTGGAGGTTCAGGTGGATTCTCATACAGCAATGATGCTGTAATAGGATTTGGACCAAGCGCTACCTTCTCAGGATTAGGCTTAGGAGATTATACTTTTTATGTAAAAGACAGTAAAGGTTGTGTTGGAAGTGTTCCGGTTAAGATTACAGAGCCAGATGCTTTAGTAATTTCTTCGACAGTTACACCATTTTCTTGTAGCACGACTAATACAAATGTTCAAGGAAAAGTTGTAATCAACGCTCCGGTAGGTGGTACATTACCATTCCAATACAGTTTTAACGGAGGTGGATATACAGGAACAAATACCTTATTGGTAGACGATAACGGAACAAATCAAAAAATTGATTATGCTGTAAAAGATAAAAACGGATGTATTACTACAGGAACAGTTACATTATTAAAACTGAATCCACCTGTAATTGATAAAGTTACACCATCAACAATCACTTGTTTGCCAGGAGCAACAACAAGTAATGTTACGGTAACTCTTTTGGCAGGTACAGGAGTAGTTGCATTGAAATATGAAACTATTGCACCATCACAGGCAATTATCGCACAACAATCGTCTAATGTATTTAATGGATTAGCTGCAGGAAGTTATACTTTCAAGGTAACGGATGCTAACGGATGTTTTGATACAAAAGTTATTACAATAAGCGATGCCGTTAAAATTGCGATTTCAGGAAGTAAAAACAATGATGTTAAATGTAAAGGAGGATCAACCGGAAATGGTACATTCACAATCTCGAATGTTGCTATTGTAGGAGATTATACTTTTGTTTTAACAGCAGGAACACTAGGTACAGGTACGCTTACAAAATCGGCTACTGATGCTAATGTTTTATTATTGAAAGATGTTGCAGTGGGAACTTACACAGTAGAAGTTACTTCAACTGCGACAGGATGTAAAAACACAGCTGCAATTGTTATTGATGAGCCATTAAATCCTTTAACAGCAACTCTTGCACAAGTAAATGCCAATTGTAAAGTTGGTACTTCAAAAGTTACGATAACTGCAGCTGGAGGAACACTTGCTTACAAATATGCATTTGTACAGGATGGTGCGCCAAAAGGAACATTAACGTCATCAAATGAAGCTAACTTAGACCCGGCAATTCAAGATTGGGATGCTTATGTTGTTGATGCTAACGGATGTGAAGTAAAATTCGATGTTAAGCTTGCTACAGATGCTGTACCAACAGTTACAGCTACAGCTACTAACCAATGTTTAGGAGTTGGTAATTATACTATTACAGCGTCGGCACTTGGAAAAGCACCTTTCACTTATAGTATAAACGGTACTTCATTTGATATTCCAAATACTTTTATAGTAACTACAGCAGGAATTTATAATGTTTGGGTTAAAGATGCAAATGGATGTATTGCTAAAACTACAACACCAGTTACTGTTTATGATAAATTAACAATAACTCCAATAATAAATAAAGATATTACTTGTACAGTAGGTTCTGAAGATGCAAAAGTTACCTTGACAATTGGTGGCGGAAGCGGTTCTTTTACTTACAGCTATACAAGTACACCAGCTGGTGCAGTTGGAACTTTTGCAGGAAATGTTTTCACGACAAGTGATGCAGCAGATTATATATTTACTGTTAAAGACAATACAACTAACTGTACAGCGACTATCGCAGTACCGGTTCAAATTACAACACCTACACCTCCTCACTTTACAGCACCACTTCCAGCAGTGCTTAGTTGTTTTGGAGATAGTTCAGGATCTATAACGGTTAATATTGATGCTACTCAAGGAGTTGCGCCGTTTGTAATTAATGTAACAAACAAAGCGACACTTCAAGATTATGGAACACAAACATCTGGTTTACCTGCAGCTATTTATGTAGTTAAAGTGACAGATGCAAAAGGTTGTAGCTATTCAGAAGATATTGAAATTAAGCAACCAACTAAAATTGTGGTTGTATCTCACGCAGATCCAATTACTTGTGATCAGGTTAGTGGTGGAATTTCTAAAGGAAATGTTGTCGTTGATAGTGTAACAGGTGGAACAGCACCTTATACATACTACGTAACAGGTCTTAACGGTTATAATAAAAATGAGCCTAATAATACTGGAGCTACTTCAGTTACTTTTAATGTAGTTGATTTTGGTTACTATACAATTAGAGTTGTAGATGCAAATGGTTGTTCAGTAATCGAAAAAGACGTTTTAGTTGCTTCACCTGTAGATAACCTTGATATTAATATTGATTTGACAACGGTTAATTGTGAAGCTGTTGTTGGACCTCCTGCAGTTCCTGCCGGTGGTAAAGCAGTTGTAACAATTGGAAGTTTATTAACAGGTAAAGGACCATACCATTTCAATATTTATACAGGACCAGGACAAGTATTTACCGCAGATGGTGTTGGTGGATGGATAGGAGAATTTCCTGCGGTAGGAAGTGAATCAGCAACTTTTTATGGACTTACTCCTGGAGTAACTTATACTTTCATAGTTTATGATGAATTAACAAAATGTTATTATTATCAACAAGCAGATAAGGCAGTTCCATCAAATTCTACATTATCTATTGTTAATAATGTAGCACATAATATTACATGTACTGGACAGAATGATGGAAATGTAACTTTTGAAATTAAAAATAATTATTCATCTTCAGTAGATGTAAGTTATCAGGTTTATGAATCTTTTACTAATGTACCAATTGCAGGAGCAACTGGATCAACTTCTATTGCAGCAGGTGTAACATCGCCTAGTATTAGTTTAGGTCCTTTAGCTGTGGGTACATATTATGTATTAGTTAAAGAAGATGCGGGACCAAACAAAGGTTGTTCTGTAGTTTCTAAAGACTTTAACATCAAACAATCACCTAGATTATTAGGTCTTACGGCTTCTGCTACTTCAATAGCAGACTGTACGAACTTAGGAACAATTTCTGCTCAGGCAAATGATGGAACAACACCATACCTTTATCAGGTAGTTGCTTCTGGAGCTGCTTATGTAGATGCAGATTGGAAAACTCCAAATACGTTTACAAGACCAGGAAGTGTTGCGGGAATTGTGTACGATGTGTATACAAAAGATGCTTTTGGATGTATTAAAAAGGTACCGGTTACAGTTTATAAATACAAAGATCCAACTATTGCTCCTTTAGCACCAATTTGTTATGATGGAAGTACTCCATTTAAAATTACAATAGTTGGTACTGTTGATACTGCAATTGTTGGTGGTGCAACATATAGTGTTGATGGAAGTGCTTTCCAAGTATCACCAGATTTCACATTGAATGCTGCGAAAATCTACAATTTGGTTATCAAAGACGGTAAAGGATGTACGGCTTCTATAAATTATGAGGTTAAACCAAAATTAGAACTTGATGTTAAGTTGACTAAAGATATTGATTGTTCGGGAACTCCGAATGCTGAGATTACCTTGACAGCTTCAGGAGGTTATGGACCAACTTATAAGTATGAGTATTCTGTTAATGGAGGAAGTTGGAATACAATGCCAACTAACGTACTTGATACAAGTGTTACAGGAAATTATATTTTTAGAGCTACAGACCTTGGTAATACAACAACTTGTAGTATTGATACGAAGTTTACTTTAGACGCAATTCCAGCGATTGTATTTACAGTAGACCCAATAGATGTAACTTGTTTTGGAAGTTCTAATGGAAAAATTACAGTTAATGTAACTTCTGGAGTTGGACCATATAAATATCAATTAGTTAATGGTGCGACAACTTGGGCTTTCCAGGATTCAAACGTATTCGATAATTTACCGGCTGCAACTACTTATGTTGTAACTGTTAGAGATGCTAAATTATGTACGAAGAATCTACCAGCTACAGTTGGAACACCTACAGCATTATCAGCAACTTCATCAATAACAGCTAAATTGTTATGTACTACTAACAATGCGCCAACAAAAGCTGTGGTAACAGTAGTTGGATCAGGTGGAACTATACCATACCAATACAGCTATGATGGAGGATTAAATTACTCTACTGATGATACTTTTGAAACATACGCAGGAATTAAATTCGATGTTTATGTAATGGATGCCAATGGATGTAAATTCACATTGACAGATGGAGTTAATGTTCCGGCATTAAACGCTCCAACAGCGATGAACATTACAGGAACATTAGTATTCTGTCAACCAGTAGGAAGACAAACGAGTACAGTTACAATTAATTCAGTAACAAACGGAGTTGGTACACTTCAATATGAGATTTTATCTCCAATTGTAAAAGTAAAACAAGGATCAAATGTATTTGCAGGATTGGCACCAAGTGCAGATCCTTATGTATTCCAGGTTACAGATGCAAACGGATGTACTTATCAGGATTCTTATATTGTAAAACCAGCTGTAAACATTACAGTTTCGGGAACAGTAGTTAGCGATGTAACTTGTAACCCAGGTGCTAACGGAGAGGTATTATTTACAGTAGGTAACTTTACAGGAACTTACAGTTATGTACTTAACGGAGGAGCTCCGGTAACAGGACAAACAAGTAAAACAATATCAATTACAGGATTAAGTGCTGCAAGTACACAAAGTATTGTAGTTACTGATGAAGTTACAGGTTGTACAGCTCCTGCTTCAGTAAATGTTATTCAAAACCCGGCATTATCATTGTCAGTTATTGCCAATGTACCGGAGAATTGTGATAATAAAGCTAAAGTTCAAGTATTAGCTTCTGGAGGAGTTGCACCTTATGAATATTCATTTGTACTTGCAACAGCAACAGGACCTGGTACATATACAACGTCAGATACAGCATTTTTAAGTACTGCGGGTTCTTCATTCAACTGGAAAGTTTATGTAAAAGATGCCAATGGTTGTGTAATTACAACACCATTTGCAGTATCAATTACTAAAGATGCCGCGCCAACAATTGCGATGCCAGCATCAATATGTTATGTTGGATCAGATGTTGTAATAGATTTGGCAGCATTATCTACAGTACCTGTAGGTCCGGCTAAATATACACTAGGAGGAGTTACCTTACCAGGTTCTACTTATACAGTTAAAGGTGCGGGAACTTATGTTTTTGGTATCATTGACGGTAACGGATGTATATCAAACCAAGTAAGTTTTGTAGTTAAACCACAAGTATTATTACAAGCAGACTTAGATCAGGATTTAACATGTGCTAAAGATGCTTCTATTAAGTTAACTCCAACAGGAGGAACAGGAATATATAATCTTTATGAGGTAAAAATCAATGCAGGTGGATATACTGCATTTACAACATTGCCTTACGTTGCAACAGTTGATGGAACATATACTTTTAGAGTAACAGATTCTCAGGGATGTCCTGCAGTATCTAATGCTGTAATCGTAACTCCTAAAACAGTTCCAACGGCTGGTATAGTTGCAACAGATGTAATCTGTTCAGGAGATAGTAACGGTACAGTTACAGTAACGGCTTCAAATGGAATCTTGCCTTACCAATATAGAATCGACGGAGGAGTTTTCCAAACTTCTAATGTATTCAAAGGATTGGCAGCAGGTCCACATAATGTTGAAGTTAAAGATGCTAAAGAATGTATTTCAGTGTTAATTCCAGCAGCAGTTGGTACACCGGCAGCATTATCAGCAACTTCAGCAATAACAACCAAATTGTTGTGTACTACTAACAATGCACCAACAAAAGCAGAAGTTACAGTAACAGGATCAGGCGGAACTACACCATACCAATTCAGTTATGATGGAGGAGCTAATTACTCAACTGATAATACTTTTGAAACATACGCAGGAATAAAATTCGATGTTTATGTAATGGATGCCAATGGATGTAAATTCACATTGACAGATGGAGTTAATGTTCCGGCATTAAACGCTCCAACAGCGATGAACATTACAGGAACATTAGTATTCTGTCAACCAGTTGGTAGACAAACGAGTACAGTTACAATTAATTCAGTAACAAACGGAGTTGGTACACTTCAATATGAGATTTTATCTCCAATTGTAAAAGTAAAACAAGGATCAAATGTATTTGCAGGATTGGCACCAAGTGCAGATCCTTATGTATTCCAGGTTACAGATGCAAACGGATGTACTTATCAGGATTCTTATATTGTAAAACCAGCTGTAAACATTACAGTCTCGGGAACAGTAGTTAGCGATGTAACTTGTAACCCAGGTGCTAACGGAGAGGTATTATTTACAGTAGGTAACTTTACAGGAACTTACAGTTATGTACTTAACGGAGGAGCTCCGGTAACAGGACAAACAAGTAAAACAATATCAATTACAGGATTAAGTGCTGCAAGTACACAAAGTATTGTAGTTACTGATGAAGTTACAGGTTGTACAGCTCCTGCTTCAGTAAATGTTATTCAAAACCCGGCATTATCATTGTCAGTTATTGCCAATGTACCGGAGAATTGTGATAATAAAGCTAAAGTTCAAGTATTAGCTTCTGGAGGAGTTGCACCTTATGAATATTCATTTGTACTTGCAACAGCAACAGGACCTGGTACATATACAACGTCAGATACAGCATTTTTAAGTACTGCGGGTTCTTCATTCAATTGGAAAGTTTATGTAAAAGATGCCAATGGTTGTGTAATTACAACACCATTTGCAGTATCAATTACTAAAGATGCCGCGCCAACAATTGCGATGCCAGCATCAATATGTTATGTTGGATCAGATGTTGTAATAGATTTGGCAGCATTATCTACAGTACCTGTAGGTCCGGCTAAATATACACTAGGAGGAGTTACCTTACCAGGTTCTACTTATACAGTTAAAGGTGCGGGAACTTATGTTTTTGGTATCATTGACGGTAACGGATGTATATCAAACCAAGTAAGTTTTGTAGTTAAACCACAAGTATTATTACAAGCAGACTTAGATCAGGATTTAACATGTGCTAAAGATGCTTCTATTAGATTAACTCCAACAGGAGGAACAGGAACATATAACCTTTATGAGGTAAAAATCAATGCAGGTGGATATACTGCATTCACAACATTGCCTTACGTTGCAACAGTTGATGGAACATATACTTTTAGAGTAACAGATTCTCAGGGATGTCCTGCAGTATCTAATGCTGTAATCGTAACTCCTAAAACAGTTCCAACGGCTGGTATAGTTGCAACAGATGTAATCTGTTCAGGAGATAGTAACGGAACAGTTACAGTAACGGCTTCAAACGGAATCTTGCCTTACCAATATAGAATCGACGGAGGAGTTTTCCAAACTTCTAATGTATTCAAAGGATTGGCAGCAGGTCCACATAATGTTGAAGTTAAAGATGCTAAAGAATGTATTTCAGTGTTAATTCCAGCAGCAGTTGGTACACCGGCAGCATTATCAGCAACTTCAGCAATAACAACCAAATTGTTGTGTACTACTAACAATGCACCAACAAAAGCAGAAGTTACAGTAACAGGATCAGGCGGAACTACACCATACCAATTTAGTTATGATGGAGGAGCTAATTACTCAACTGATAATACTTTTGAAACATACGCAGGAATTAAATTCGATGTTTATGTAATGGATGCCAATGGATGTAAATTCACGTTGACAGATGGAGTTAATGTTCCGGCATTGAATGCTCCAACGGATATGGACATTGCAGGAACTCTTGTATTCTGTCAGCCAGTTGGTAGACAAACAAGTACCGTTACAATTAGTAATGTTAAAAATGGAGTTGGTACACTTCAATATGAGATAGTATCTCCAATTGTAGTAGCTAAACAACCATCAAATGTATTTGCAGGATTAGCATCAAATAATGCTCCTTATGTATTCCAGGTAACTGATGCAAACGGATGTAGTTATCAAGAATCATACATTGTAAAACCAGCAGTAATTATTACAGTTTCTGCAGGATCAACGACAGATCCTTCTTGTAATGGTGGAGCAAATGGTTCAGCGAAATTCAATGTTGATAGTTTCACAGGAACTTATTCAGCAGTACTTATTGCAGGAACAGGAACAGTATCTCAGGCTGGTAAAGTAGTTACAGTTACAGGACTTGTTGCGGGAACTTATACATTAGAAGTTACAGACAATGTTACAGGATGTAAAAACACTGCAACAATTAAGATTGGCGAGCCAGCTGTTCTTGATGTTAAACTAATTTCTCAAACTGCAGCAAATTGTTATTCAGGTGCTATAGTTAAAGTACAAGGAATTGGAGGAACACCGGCGTACAAATATGCGTTTGTTGTTTCTGGAACAACACCAGTTGCGGGAGATTATTTTGCTGATGACTTTGCTGTTTTAGATTTTGCAAAAGGTTCTAATTGGGATGTTTATGTACAAGATGCAAACTTAATTTGTACTGGTAAATTAGCAATAACAATTACAAAAGATGACGCACCAACAATAGATGTTATTACAGATAAATATTGTTATACAGGTGGTCCGGTTCCAATTAAAATTAATGGAACTACTGACCCGGATATCGTAAATCCACCAATGTACAGCATTGGAAACGGTTATTATGCAAGTCCTAATTTCACGTTGAATGCACCAGGAACTTACGACTTCTATATTAAAGACGGTAATGGTTGTATTGCACATGCAAAATATACATTAAAACAAGAATTATTATTACAAGCAACACTTGTACAAGATTTGAATTGTACAACAAATGATGCTACAATTACATTATTAGCAACTCAGGGAACAGGAATATATCCTACTTTCCAAGTGTCTAAAGATGGAGCTGCTTATACTACAGTTACTTCGCCTTACAAACCAACAGTAGCAGGAACTTATACGTTCAAAGTTAATGATGGTCAATGTGATGCAGTTTCTATACCAGTAGTTATTACACCAATTACAACTTCAACATTTACAACGACTCAGATTGATGTAAGATGTAAAGGAGATTCTAACGGTAGTATTACTGTTACAGCTTCAAATGGAGTTGCACCTTATGAATATAGTATTGATGGAGCAGCATTTGGTTCATTGAATGTTTTCTCTGGATTAAAAGCAGGTACTTATTCTATCGTAGTTAGAGATGCAAAAAAATGTCCATCGCTTCCGGTTAATGTTATAATCAACGAGCCTGAGACATTGAAAGTATCAAATGTGGTAACACCATTTACATGTAGTACAACAAATACTGCACAAGATGCTTTCATCACACTAACAGCTACTGATGGTACATCGCCATACAGCTATAGTTTTGATAATGGAGTAACTTTTGGAAGTTCTCCGGTTCATACAATGAATACTGCAGGAACAATTAATTATGTAGTAGTAGACATTAATGGTTGTAGAGCGTCAGGATCAGCAACAGTTGTTCCTTATACTCCGCCTACTAAATTTGTTATTGCTGCAACACCAATTTATTGTAAAACTGCAGGTGGTGTGACAACAATTTCTGTAGATCCAACAACTATTGTTGGAGGATTTGCACCATACAAATATGCTATAATTAGTCCGGCTGCTTCAGCAACCGTACCAAGTGCAGTAAATAGTTTTGCTGGTTTATTACCTGATACATATGTAATAGAAGTTACAGATGCTAATGGTTGTAGCACAACAAATTCGATTATTGTTAAAAAAGCAAGTGAAATTAATGTTGAAGCTCAATTATTAAGTGATGTATTATGTAATGCAGGATCAACAGGATCAGTTGCATTTACAGTAAGTAATTACATTACAGCTAATAATTATGATTTCGCATTAAATCCAAATAATGGAACATTTACACAAACTGGTGATGTTATTACATACACTGGACTAACTGCCGGTAAATATACTTTCACAGTAACTGACAGAACTTCAGGATGTACAGACAGTGTAGTTGATTTTGAAATCAAACAACCAAGTGCAGCACTTACATTTACTACTGTTGCAACAAATATTAGTTGTGACAATAAAAATGCGACAATTACTGTAACTGCTACAGGTGGAACACAGGCTTACAGTTATGCAGCGGTTGTTGCAGGTAGACCAGCTCCAACAACTTTCAGTGCAGACAACAAAATTGTGGTAGACACTAATAACGGTACAGATCTGGTTTGGGATGTTTATGTGAAAGATCTTAACGGATGTTCACCAGTTGCACAACAGCAAAGTATTTCAGTAGATCCACTACCAAGTGCTATTACTGCAAATGTTACAAGCCAATGTGCAAGTCCGGCAGGAACATATGAATTTATAGTTTCGGCTTCGGGAGTAGCTCCTTTACAATATAGTATTGGTGGTGATTTCCAAACAGATCCTAAATTTGTTGTAACAGCGGCAGGAACTTATGATATAACAGTAAAAGATGGTAACGGTTGTACAACAACTGCGACAGCTGCTGTTAAAATCGAAGGAGCTTTAGATTTACAATACACGGTGAAAGCATTGCCAAGCTGTGATTTCCAAGACGGACAAATTGTTGTTACAGCAACAGGAGGTTCAGGGAATTATAAATATAGTTCGGCTGCGTTTATTCCAGTTGTTGTGGGAACTACTGCAACATTCAACAATATGCCTGCAGGAACTCATACAATATTAGTAAGAGATCTTACTTATGGTTGTACAGATACTGTAATTGTTGAGTTGAAAAAAGCAACACAAATTACAGGTTTAAGTTTAACTGGTAATGATGTTTCTTGTAATGGAGGTTCTGATGGATTAATTATCGTTAACCTGGATCCGGTTAAAGACGGAGTAAATGACAATCCGGTTTATACCTATACTTTAACAGGAACTACTGTTGGTGGTACTGCAGTAAGTAAAGGTCCTCAGGAATCAAATGTATTTGATAACCTTGAAGCAGGAGATTACACAGTATTGGTTACTTCAGGAAGAGGTTGCCATGCTCAGGTAGATAAACGAATCAAACAGCCTAAAGCGATTGTAGTGAATGCTCCGGTTGTGACAACATTTAAATGTACAACAGGTTCAAACACAGTAAACTTTGCTACAATTACTGTTAATTCAGTTGTTGAAGGTTCTGGAAAATATGTTCGTTATGAGTTTAGTAGAAACGGAGTAGTGGTTCAAAACACTGATTCTAATGTTTATACAGAATTTAATCTTGCTGGTGGTTCTTATACCGTAAGAGTATTTGATGATAAAGGTTGTGAAGGTTCTTGGACAACTCCAATTATTATTGACTCATTCATAACAATGGATAAAGTTAACGTGGCAATTGTTAAACCAATTACTTGTCTTGCAAACGAAACAATTCAGGTTTCTGTTGCGACAACTGGAGGTACACCAACTTCACTAAGCTATACGCTAACTGGAGTAAACGGAACAGTCTTTAATGAAACAAATTCAACAGGATTATTTAAAGATTTAGCAATTGGTAACTATAAAATTACTGTCTTCAATCCAGCGACAGGTTGTACAATAACTGATTTCCATTATATATCTGATCCAAACACTTTCGTGATTGATGTTAAACCATTGAAAAACGGACTATGTTATGGAGATGCAGACGGAAGTGTTAATTTGACTTTTGTTGATAACCAATTAGTTCCAACAAATGACGCAGGACCATTTACTTATGTAATTACAGGTCCGGTACCAAGTACAGGAACAACAACTTCTGCGGGACCAATTTTGGTTTCAGGATTAAAAGCGGGAGTGTATACAGTTACAGCTACATTGATCGATATTAATGGTCCTTCTTGTACAGTAACAAATACATTTACGATAGATCAGGCAGCAGCTCCTTTAGTAGCAACTAAAACGCAATCAGAGATTACTTGTCTTGCAGGTAATAAAGATGGTGTGATAACTGCATCAGCAACAGGAGGATGGCCAGGTGACTATTTATATGAGTTAAGATTAGGTACAGCAATTGTAAAAGCTTATAGTTCTTCACCGGTATTTGAGAATTTAACAGCAGGAGATTATACTGTTTTTGTTAAAGACGGTCATGGTTGTGAAGCATTCGTTGATGCTAAACTAGTAAACCCAACACCGATAAAAATTCAGATAAGTGCAACTCCAATGTTAACTTGTTTTGATAATGAAAACGGAGTTGTGACTATTGACTTAGTAACTGGAGGTTCAGGAAATTATACTTATACATTAAACGGTGTATTAGCTGATGGAACTGTAATCGTTGCACAATCACAAGGAACGAATCAATTTACAGGATTAAAAGCAGGAACTTATACAGTAACTGCAAATGATACCTGGAGTTGTGAGAACATTTCTAACAAAGTAGTAATTGATCAGCCAACAGAAGTAAAACCTTCGTTAACTATATCTAGAAATGAAACTTGTCAATTAGTACCAATCTTGAAACTTACAGTTACAGGTGGAAATGCACCATATTACTATAGTGAAGATGGAACAAATTACTCAGCTTCATTCAATGGAAGTATAGATATTACATTGCCAAAAACAACTGTAAGTAAAGATTACCAATACTTTGTAAAAGACCAAAATGGTTGTGTTAGCACTGTATCAAACATCGTTAACGTTCCGGTAGTGCCAAAATTAGATTTTACAACTCTTGTAGATGTAGATATCAAATGTAAAGGAAGTTCTGAAGGTACAATTACAGCTATCGCAACAGGTGGTTTAGGAAACTATGTTTATACATTGCTAGACGCTGCTGGAGCTAATATTACACCAGCACCAGCACAGGTTACTCCAGGAGTATTTACTGGATTGCCAGTTGGAAAATACATAGTAAAACTAGAAAGTTCTGATTGTTCATTGAACTCAGCAGTAGTTGAAATATCAGAACCTAACGTAGTATTATCAGCAGAAGCAATACCAACAAATGTTACATGTAATGGTTTCAATAATGGAAAAATTACTGTAAACGCGGCAGGTGGAACAGGAGTATATAAATATGCTATCGAACCTGAATTCAGACAGTTCTTTGACAAAAACGTATTTGAAAACTTGAAACCAGGTTTCTATGATGTATTAGTTCAAGACGAAAATGAATGTTATATCTTCATCAAAGATGTTGAAGTAAAAGAACCAGCGCCATTAACAGGTGCATTAGTAGACGGTACTTTATTCCCAGAAACATGTGCTGGTGAGAAAGATGGTGCATTTAGTATTATACTTTCAGGAGGTACATTAGATTATAGTGTAAGTATTGATTCTGAAACTGGACCATTTGTTAAAGGTACTGCAGGTCAGACGACATTTGATTTTGATAATCTGTCAGGAGGTCCTCATATTGTTTACTTCGTAGATGCATCAGGTTGTAACGGTCAGGTAGACATCGCAATGGATAAAGCAGTAACGCTTAACCCAACAAACGAAGTTAACTATGACTGTGTGAACAATGCAGCTTCAAATATGGTGACAGTAGATCCTGGTTATGACGGAGATCATTCTGAGATTGATTACAGTTTAGACGGTGGTCCATGGCAAATGAATAACATCTTTACAGGGATTACTCCGGGTAATCACACAATCAAAGTGAGACATACAAACGGATGTACTGCAGATACAAGTTTTATTATAAAAGTTGTTAATCCATTAGTATTAACTTTATCTGAAGAAAAAGGTGTTTGGAACGTGATCACAGCAACTGCCACTGGCGGAAGCGGAGATTATGAATACAGTATAGATGGTATCAACTTTAGTTCTGAAAATAAATTCACGATCTACAAGACAGATACCTATACAATCATTGTTAGAGATAAAAACGGTTGTACAGATACTAAATCTATTCCGGTTAAATACGTAGATGTATGTATGCCTAATTATTTCACACCAAACGGTACTTATTATACTGGATGGGGTCCTGGATGTACAAACATTTATACAAATTTAATATTCTCAATTTTCGACAGATACGGACGTGAAATCGCTAAATACCACTACGGTCAAAAATGGGATGGTAAGTACAATGGCGAAGAATTACCATCAGGTGATTACTGGTATGTTCTTAAACTAAATGACGAGAAAGATGCAAGAGAGTTTGTTGGACATTTCACTTTATACAGATAACAAAATAATTGCCCCTATGATGTTATCTAAAAAAATTATTACAATGAAAAAATTAATTTTATCCTTAGTACTCATGGCTGTAACAACAAGTTACAGCCAAGAGTTAAACCTACCAGTGTTTACTCAGTATTTAGCTGATAACCCTTTTGTGCTTTCTCCCGCCTACGCAGGTATTGGTGATAATCTTAGAATTAGAGCCAATGGATTAACCCAATGGGTTGGAATTAAGGATGCGCCTGAGAATCAATCGCTATATGTCGATTTTAGAGTTCTGGATCGTTCAGGAGTTGGTATCTCGCTGTATAATGATAAAAACGGATATACCAGACAAACCGGTGCTAAAGTCTCTTTTGCTCATCATATTATTCTGGATTACTATTCAAAGCAATATTTGTCTTTTGGACTTTCGTATAACTTTAATACTTTCAAAATTGATACAGATGAGTTCAATACAGATCCGTACGAACATCCTGTAATCGATCCATCAGTTACAGATAATCGTTATAATGCAAACAATAACTTTGACATTAGTGCTTTGTATCGTAATAAAGACTTCTTTGTAAGTTTTAATGCAAACAACGTTCTAAAGAAAAACACCAATAAGTACAGAGGAGTTGAGCCTAATTTGCTTTCCAACTATCAGGTTTATTCAGGTTTTACTTTTAGAGATAAAGAAAACAGTCGTATTGAATATGAACCATCAGTGTATTTTCAATACTTTGCAAGTGATAAACGATCTTCAACCGATTTAAACTTTAAGTACAGACGTTACAATCGTTATGAAGACTATTATTGGATAGGAGTTTCATATCGTTTCCTTAACGATCAATTCCCAAAACCATTATCAGTTGGACCAATGGCAGGATTCATGAAATCTAAATTCTATTTTGGATATTCATACCAGGTAATGTTCAATGATCTTGGAGCTTACAATACCGGTACACACGTAATAACTATCGGATTTGATTTCCTACAATCGATCAGTAATTGTCCTTGTACACAAGGTCCGGTTCATGATTAATTAGATCTGTAAGCATTTTTAGCAATTTTAAGACTTAATTTGTTTATTTTGATAAATTACAACGTTTTCGTTGTTAAAGGTGTATTATTTTTAGATTTTTCAAATTTATTACTACTTTAAAAGTTCTATATTTGTTTTTCTATCAGAAAAATTAAAAAATTATCAAAATGAAAACTTTAAACGATTTCGATTTTAAAAATAAGAAAGCAATTATCCGTGTTGATTTTAATGTGCCACTGGATGAGAATTTTAATGTAACAGATGCAACGCGTATCGAAGCTGCAAAGCCAACAATTGATGCAATTTTAGCTCAAGGCGGAAGTGTAATTTTAATGTCGCATTTAGGAAGACCAAAAGGTGCTGAAGAAAAATATTCATTAAAGCATATTTTAAAAACAGCTTCTGAAATTTTAGGAGTTCAGGTTAAGTTTGCTGAAAACTGTATTGGAGAAGTAGCTCAAACCGCTGCTAAAAATTTACAACCGGGAGAAGTTTTATTATTAGAAAATTTACGTTTTCATGCAGAAGAGGAAGCTGGAGATGTTGCTTTTGCAAAAGAATTAGCGTCACTTGGAGATATCTACGTAAACGATGCTTTTGGAACAGCACACAGAGCACACGCTTCGACTACAATTATTGCGCAATTTTTTCCAAACGATAAAACATTCGGAACATTATTGGCAAAAGAAATCGAAAGTTTAAATAAAGTTCTTAAAAACAGTGAAAAACCAGTAACAGCAGTTTTAGGAGGATCAAAAGTTTCTTCAAAAATTACAGTTATCGAGAACATACTTGACAAAGTAGATCATATGATCATTGGTGGCGGAATGACTTTTACATTTGTTAAAGCGCTTGGTGGTAAAATTGGAGAGTCTATCTGTGAAGATGACAAACAAGAATTAGCACTTGAAATTTTAAGACTTGCTAAAGAAAAAGGAGTACAAATTCACATTCCGGTTGACGTAATTGCTGCAGATGATTTCTCAAATACGGCAAATACACAAGTAGTTGACGTAAGAGAAATTCCTGACGGATGGCAAGGTCTTGACGCAGGTCCAAAATCTTTAGAGAACTTCAAGAAAGTAATTTTAGAATCAAAAACTATTTTATGGAATGGTCCATTAGGAGTTTTTGAAATGGAAACTTTCTCAAAAGGAACAATTGCATTAGGTGATTATATCGCAGAAGCTACTCAAAATGGAGCATTTTCACTAGTTGGTGGAGGAGATTCAGTTGCAGCAGTAAAACAATTTGGTTTCGAAGACAAAATGAGCTACGTTTCCACTGGTGGCGGGGCGATGCTAGAAATGTTAGAAGGAAGAATTTTACCTGGAATCGCTGCGATTTTAGACTAAAATATCACAATTAACATTTTTTTGCGTATTTTTCATCGTTAATCTGTTTAAGTTTGCAAAAGTAAGGCTTCTGTAATTATTTGAATTATAGGATTTTAAAAAAATGTTATATGATTGTAAAAAAATTATCAATAGTGGTTTCGGCTTTTTTTTCAATGTCGATGTTTGCGCAGGAAGTTTCAACAACATCAACAGTAGAAATTAAACCAGAAGTAAAGTTATCTTATCTGGATTCCGTTAAAAGCACTTTCAAAAAAGACGATATGGCTACTCGCGTAGACAGTCTTTGGATGAAAGAATTAACAAGTTTAGACATTTATGACGATCTGACAAAAGACATTCAAACCATCAACACAGACGTTACTGTCGATGAAGAATTGCCAACAGAGTTGCTAAAACAACGGCTTACGGCAATGAATGAGAAATCACCTTTTGAGATTGAATACAATCAAGGATTAGAAAATATAATAAAGTCATTTCTTAAGAATCGTAAAAAATCGTTTTCTCGATTAATGGCTTTATCAGAATATTATTTCCCAATTTTTGAGGAAGCTTTTGCCAAACAAAATGTTCCTTTAGAAATTAAATATTTAGCCGTTGTAGAATCTGCTTTAAACCCTAAAGCAGTTTCTAAAATGGGCGCCACGGGACTTTGGCAATTCATGTACGGAACCGGAAAACAATACGCACTTAAAATAGATTCCTATATTGACGAACGTAGCGATCCACTTAAAGCTACAGCTGCAGCATCAGAATATATGACCAAAATGTTTAATGTTTTTGGTGACTGGGAGCTGGTTTTAGCATCTTATAATTCAGGACCGGGAAATGTTACTAAAGCAATTCGTCGTTCAGGCGGAAAAACAAGCTACTGGGACATTCGCAATTATCTTCCAAAAGAAACACAAGGTTATGTTCCAGCTTTTTTAGCAACAATGTATCTTTTTGAATACCATAAAGAACATGGCATAAACCCGGAAAGAGCAGTCGTTAAAAACTTTGAAACTGACACAATCAATATCAAAAGAGAAATGACATTCAAGCAAATCGCAGATTTGTTAGACATGCCACAATCTCAAATACAACTTTTAAATCCTTCTTATAAATTAAATGTTGTGCCTTATTATCAGGGAGAACCGCATTTCTTACGTTTACCTAAAGATAAAATTGCCACATTCGTTTCAAATGAAGACAAGATTTATAACTACGTTGCATATCAATCAACAAGAAAGACCTTACCAGCACAATTAGCATTAAAAGTAGCTCCAAAAGCAAGACCTTTTGCAAAAGAGAAACCAGAATTGGCTAAAGATATTCAGTTTTATAAAATCAGAAAAGGGGACAATTTAAGCACCATTGCTGAAAAGTATAATGTAAATGTTACCGATTTAAAAAAGTGGAACAATCTTAAATCAAATGCAGTTGCGTTAGGAAAAACATTAAAAATTAAATCAGACGTTGATCCAATTGCTAAAAATACTGAAGACATAAAATCAAATCCTGTAGTTGAAAAAAATGTTGAAACAGCAGTGGCATCTACTGATGTTAATGAAAAATCAAGTACAGTAAATCAGGAATATGTTGTTGTTGCCGGAGATAATTTAGGAAGCATTGCCAAAAAATTTGGTACGACTGTTGCAGACTTAAAAGATCTGAACAATCTAACATCAAACAACGTTGGATTAGGAAAAACATTAGTTATCTCTAAAATTGTTACTATAACCGAAGGAAACAATGTTTCAACGGCTGTCGTAGTAAATAATATTGATCCGTTTAAGAAAAAAGCAGTTTCTGCAAAAAGCTTAGGAGAAGATTATTACGTTAAAAAAGGAGATTCGTTATATAGTATTTCTAAAAAGTATCCTGGAATAACAATTTCAGATATTAAAAAATGGAATAATATTAAAGATGGAGATATTAAACCCGGAATGAAGCTTAAAATAAACGGATAATAAAAAATCTTATTTAAATTTGGGTTTTATTTCATAAATTAATAAAATGAATAAAACCCATTTTTTTTTGTTGCTATTACCATTCGTGCTGATTTCGTGTTTTAAAAACGAAAGACAATCCCAGCCAGTATCCGGTAAAACAAATACAATTTCCATAATCATAGACGATCAGTTATGGTATGGAGAAGTGGGCGATACCATTAGAAATAAATTTGCCTCGCCGGTTTGGGGACTTACCCAGGAAGAACCGCTATTTACAATCAATCAATATCCTGCCAAATTACTCGAAGGCTTCGTTACAGACAGCCGAAGCATTATTGTAGTAAAAAAAGCCGCCGCAGACAAATTCGAAATCATTCGAAGTAAAGCTTTACCTCACAATACATTTCGCATTTACGGAAAATCAATAGATGATATTATTTGCAGTATAGAAATGAATTCGGCGCAAATAATAAAGATTATTCGGGATTCTGAAATTCAGAAGATCCAGGACGATAACAGCAAATCATTATTGCATCCCGCCATTATCAAAAACAAATTTCATATCGATATACAGATTCCAACAGGATATGAATACATGTTGCACAAAAAGAACTTTATCTGGCTTAAAAAAGATATTATAAGCGGCAACACGAGTTTACTTATTTATCAGATTCCACTTCATGATTTCAAGACAGGTTCAAACGTTGTTGGAAGCATTGTCAAAATGCGGGATTCAGTAGGTTATTATATCAAAGGCCGCGAACCCAATACTCGTATGATCACTGGAGAAGCGTATGCGCCTTATTTTTCAACAACAGAATTAGATGGTAAAAAAGCCTATGAAACCAAAGGAAGTTGGGAATTAAAGAATGATTTTATGGCTGGTCCATTTATAAATTATGCAATTGTCGACAAAACTTACAATAGAATTTTGGTCATAGAAGGATTTTGTTATTCACCATCAAACGAAGAACGAGATTTGATGTTAGATCTCGAAGCGATTATAAAATCCGTAAAAATTGATAAAAGGTAGTTTGTCAATTTTTCATAATTTGGCTTTTTTAAATTAATTTAGGGACTTTAAATGTCAACAATAGATTACAATGGAATTAAAATGGAAAATAAAGCCGTTTGAAGCACTAACGGTTCATGAGTTATATGATTTGCTTAAACTAAGAAGTGAGATCTTTGTATTGGAGCAAAATTGCGTTTATTTAGATCTTGACGGCAAAGACAAGAAAGCATTGCACCTGATAGGAGAATATGATGGTAAAATAGTTGCGTATTCGCGTTTATTTGATGCCGGAATTAGTTTTGATAATAGTTCAATTGGTCGAGTAGTAGTTGATGCCAATTACCGTGATAAAAAATGGGGACACGATTTAATGCGTGAAGCTATTGCCGGAATAAAAACACATTTCGATAAAGAGAAAATAACAATCGGAGCACAATTATATTTGAAGAAATTCTACGAAAGCCACGGTTTTGTTCAATCAAGCGAAATGTATCTTGAAGATGATATTGAGCATATTGAAATGGTAAAACAATAATATCTAATTTTATTATTGTTTTGAAAATTAAAAAAACCTAACAGGTTTCTAAAACCTGTTAGGTTTGATCTTTGTGCGATTCTTCAAGCTCTAATTTAATGTTACGATGTTGCGATAAATAAAATTAAGCACTATTGTTTTTTAAGATAACACATTTTAAAATAGCCGTTTACTAGTTATGGTTAGAGTGAAACTTTAAGTAATTTTTTGCGGAAAAGGATCTAAACTTTTGTAATCACAAACTCAACACGACGATCAAGAGCATCTCCTTTTTTAAGCGGATATTTATTGCCGCAGCCTAAATAAGTCATTCGGCTTTTGGAAACTTTCTTAGAAATCAGATAATAGAAAACGGTTTTGGCGCGATTCCAGGAAAGTCTTCTTTCCTTAGTATCTCTGTCAATTGCGTCGCTGTATATTTCCGGAGTACAGCAAACATGTCCTCTGATTTCAAATTGATAACTTCTTTTCTCAAGTAGTTTTTCGGCAATTTTATCTAATTCTTTTTTAGAATTATTGGTGAGTTTTGCACTTCCAAGATCAAACAAAATGTTTTCAAAATAGATTTTGTCGCCAACCTTTAAATCATTTCTTAAAGAGTTATAAATCCCTTTTCCAAAACTGTTTCGTTTTACAACGATCAAATCCACACGACGGTTTTTGGATCTTGTTTCATGAAGATTTTCGATAGTATCAGGGCGCACAACAACACGTCCTTTTCCTTCCAGAATAACAATTCTACTTTGGTTAAAACCTTTTGAAATCAATAATTCCTGAATTGTATTTACACGATTGTTTGATAAACGAAAATTATATTCGTCGTTACCACGATCATCGCAATAGCCATATATCTGTATCGACTCCACTTTTGAGGTGTCAATAGTTTTAATAAAATTAGTTACAACTTCGGTTTGCTGATCCGTAAGATCATACTTGTCGAAATCAAAATAGATAGTTTCGATAGGTTTTTGCTGCGCCGATAAATTGTAAATAATAAACAGAAATAGGGCTCTACAAATCTTCATTATTTTTTTACATTTTTAAAATCGTCTTATACTCAGTTTGATTATTTAAAACGCTCACTGCTTTCTTAATTTCTGAATTGTTTTTAATGTAATATTGATATAAACCTTCCTGATATTGGTATCTTTTTATAAGCTCTTCCTGAATCAGGTTTCTAATTTCTTTTTGATTTTTGTCTAGCAAAGTCGTTTCGCTTTTTTCAAGAGCGTTTAACAATTGCTGATATTCCGGAGCAATTGTTTCGTCTATCTTTTCAGTTTTGGCTGCAGCCAAAGTATTCTTCAACGCAACCTCAGTTTCTGTATCAAAAGTAATTTTGTTCGTTTTAAGATATTGCTTGAAGCTAGTATAATCAGCATCTGTAACCGCTGGAATCTTATCTCCTAAATTTGGATTTTTGTAGTAATAAGAAGTTGCGTAGTCAAAAATACCGTCGTTTTTAAGCAAAGCAGTTGTAATTGGACTCATTTTAGTTTCATCCAATTCAATATCCGGTAAAACTCCGCCGCCATCATAAACCGTTCTTCCTTTTCTGGTTTTAAAAGCATTGAAATTTTTAGCATCAGTTTTTTGAGCTACACCATTTTTGTCTTTATGAGCATAATCCAAAGCCTGAATACAACGTCCCGAAGGCGTGTAATAACGTGAAATTGTTACTTTTAGCTGAGTTCCGTAAGTCAAATCAACAGAACGCTGAACAAGACCTTTACCAAAACTACGGCTTCCTAAAATCACGGCGCGATCTAAATCCTGCAAAGCTCCGGAAACAATTTCTGACGCAGATGCACTTCGCCCATTCACCAAAATAGCCAACGGAATTTCAGTATCTACAGGTTCTTTAGTCGTTTTATAAGTATTATTATGTTTTTCGATTCGTGATTTTGTAGTTACAATAACCTCATTTTTCGGAACAAATAAATTACAGATATCAATCGCTTCGTTTAGCAAACCACCCGGATTTCCTCTTAAATCAAGTACGATTTGAGTTGCTCCATCAGCTTTTAGTTTTTCAAGAGCATCTTTTACTTCATTTGATGCCTTTCGGCTAAAGTGTGCCAGAACGATATAACCCGTTTTTTCGTCTATTTTTCCATAGAAAGGAACAGATTTAATATCAACTTCGTCCAGAACCAATTCTGTGGTCATAGTTTTACCCTGACGAATGTATTTTATGCTGATTTTTGTGTTTTTTGTTCCCTTCAATAATTGAGAAGCGTCATCTTTAAAATCGGCAATCAAAACATCACCAATCTGAATAATTTCGTCACCCGCTTTAAGTCCGGCTTTGTCAGCAGGATAATTTTTATAAGGTTCTCGAACAATTAAACGATCTTTCTTTCTGGCGATCATAGCACCAATTCCGGTGTATTCGCCCGTATTGTTGATCTTGAAGTTTACAACATCTTGCTCATTAAAGTAAACCGTATAAGGATCTAAACTTCCTAACATACTTTTAATCGCTTTGTCCATCAAATCACCCGGATTTGTTTCATCGACATAATTGGTGTTTACTGCTTTGAATAATGTCGTGAAAATCTCAATTTGTTTGGCGATCTCAAAGAAGTCATCTTTGAAACTGGTTCCAACAAATAAAAATCCAGCTGCAACGGTTGGAATAATGAACTTCTTTTTGAAATAAGGATACATGATTATATTTTTTTTCTTTTAAATCTTTTTCTAATAAAATAGGCAAGCACGCAAAATAAGATAATAAACGGCCAAACACTAATAAGCGACAGTAAAAAATCTGATAAACTAAAAAATCCGGATTGAATTGAGTTCCAAATTTTTGATCCATAAGATATTTTTACGCCTTCTTTTTGAGCAATGGTTTTATAGAATTCAATTGTAACGGTACTTTCAGAAACTCTGCTTTCTAAATATTTAAGCTGACCTTCTTTTGCTTCAATTTCTTCTCTAATCTCCGAAATCTGTTTTTCAATTTCCAGAATCTCGCTGACTTTAGAAGCTTTTTGTAATATTTCGATATAACGTGCTTCGAGTTTGCGTTTTGTCTGTAATCTTGATGTTAAGTCAATATATTGCTCGGTTACATTTTGAGACGAAATGTTCTTTTCATCAAAATAAGAAACGCCTTTGGATATCGATTCCAGAAAAACATCAAAATTCTGACTAGGAATTCTTATCGTTAATCTTCTGGTGATTGTACCATAATCTTTTTCCTGAGAATCATTTTGAATACTTGCTTTATTAGCGGCAATGGCAGTTTTAATTTGATTGTAAGTTTCCTCTAAATCGTTAGTTTCAAATTTAAGAAAAGCTTCTTTGATTATTTTTTGAGGAATTACAATGTTTTTATCTTCATCTGGTTGGCTTGGTGATGAAAGTTTTACAGCAGAAATTGACATGTCTGCAACAGCAGCACTTTCGGTTCTTTTTTCACAACTTATGAAAGTAAGAGCAGCTAGAAATATAAAGAAAAATTGTCGCATAAATATTTCAAATTAAGTCTAAAACTACAATTTTTTTGTAATTTTTCGTATAATTTGATAAATAAAGTTGCTTTTGGGAATTTATGACTCTGTTTTATTTTCAGAATCAGGAGTTTTATTCACCTGAGATAAGAATTTCTCAAACAACTGAATTGTTTTGGTATTGATTTCTTCGTACGATAATCTGTCTTTGGTTTGATAGAAAAACATTAACGAATAAGATTCCTGAATGTTGTCCAAAAGTAAATGTTTATTTAAACGATAGGTTTCTCTCAAAACACGTTTGAAATAATTGCGATCGACAGCTTTTTTGAAGTACTTTTTAGAAACAGAAACGCCAATTTTGATTTTTTCTTGCTGATTAACTTCCGCTTGACGGTAAACCAGACGCAAAGGATATTTAGATACCGATTTTCCTTCAGAAAACAGTAAACCAATTGTCGTCTTGCTCTTTAGGCGTTCATTTTTAGGGTAAGTGAAGTTCATTTAATTCAGAAAAAATTTGCAATTTCAAGGGCAAAGGTACAATTAAACAAGAAAATCGGTTATTGTTTTCAATTTTTATACCGCTAAAAATTTATTTATTACTTTTGGCCTTTAATTTTCAAAGCATGCAAAAAATAATTTCGTATCCCATATCCGTAATTTACTATTTGTTTTTTAGTTCGGTTTTATTGGTATTTCATCCAATACAATGGTTTTGCCTAAATGTTTTTGGATATCAGGCTCATAAAAAAAGCGTCGATTATTTAAATTTTTGCCTTCTAAGATGTACAAATCTGGTAGGAACAACGTATAAAATTGAAAACAGAGAGTCAATTCCAACTGGAGTTCCTTTGATTTTTGTTTCAAATCATCAAAGCATGTACGATATTATAACAATGATTTGGTACTTTAGACGTTTTCATTGTAAATTTGTAAGTAAGAAGGAGTTAGGAAAAGGAATTCCAAGTGTATCGTACAATTTACGCCACGGAGGTTCTGTACTAATTGACCGAAAAGACCCTAAACAAGCGATTCCTGTAATCAAAGGCTTGTCTGAATATATCGAAAAAAACACAAGATCTGCTGTTATTTTTCCTGAAGGCACAAGAAGTAAAACAGGAAAACCTAAAGAATTTGCTCAAAGTGGTTTAAAAATCCTATGCAAATATGCACCTTCGGCATATATTGTACCTGTGAGTATTAATAATTCGTGGAAAATGGTAAAGTATGGCCTTTTCCCGGTAAGCTTAGGAAATCATCTTACCTTTACCGTTCATGAAGCAATGGCGGTAAAAGATTATGATTTTGCCGAGTTAATGAGATTGACTGAAAAGGCAGTTGTAGAAGGAGTAAACGAGTATAAATAGATTTTTGATTCAGAAATAATCTGAAATGAAAATCCCAATCTTAAATAAGTAATGTCTATAAAAAACATTAGATTAGAAGTAATGCAGTTTTTGGAAAAAAACGTGGATAGCTTCGTAGAACAGTATTTAATTCCAGTGGAAAAAATTTGGCAGCCGTCAGACTTTTTGCCTAATTCTGAAGGAGATAACTTCTTTGAGGAGGTAAAAGAGTTGCGTGAAATTGCCAAAGAATTACCATACGATTTCTGGGTAACGCTTGTTGGTGATACAATCACTGAGGAAGCTTTGCCAACATACGAATCGTGGTTGATGGATGTAGAAGGAATAGATCAAATCGAAAATGGTGGAAATGGCTGGTCTAAGTGGATCAGACAATGGACCGGAGAAGAAAATCGTCACGGAGATTTGCTTAATAAATACTTGTATTTGTCAGGTCGTGTGAACATGCGTGAAATCGAAATGACGACACAGCACTTAATCAACGACGGATTTGATATTGGAACCGGAACTGACCCATACAAAAACTTTGTATACACTAGTTTCCAGGAATTAGCAACTTATGTTTCGCACAATAGAGTAGCGCAAATCGCAAAGAAATTTGGCGATAATAAACTATCTAAAATGTGTAAAATGATTGCTGGTGACGAAATGCGTCATCACCACGCTTACAGCGAATTTGTTACACGTATTTTTGCAGTTGATCCAAGCGAAATGATGTTGGCTTTTCAATACATGATGAAACAAAAAATCGTTATGCCGGCGCATTTCCTAAGAGAATCTGGTCAAAAGATAAGTTCTGCTTTCGAACAATTTTCTGATTCTGCCCAACGTATTGGTGTTTACACAGCAAATGATTACGTTGATATCATGCAAAAGTTAATCGATAAATGGGAAATTGACAAGGTTTCTAACTTAACAGATGAAGCTGAAAAAGCACGTGATTATTTAATGAAATTACCGGCTCGTATGGCGAGAATCTCAGAAAGATTAGTAATTCCGCAAGAAGGACATATCTTTAAATGGGTTGAACCTGCAAGATTGTAAATAATTTTAGATTGCAGTCCCGAAGCTTCGGGATAGATTTTAGATTGTTTTGAAACTAAATTTCAGATTTAAAATTGATTTTTGCAATTGTCATTGAAATTTAAAACATATTGTTGATTGTTGAAGCTTTAAAACTTTGACAATCAACATTTTTATTTAAAAGAAATTTTACAAAGAACAAATTAGAATATAATCTGTGTAAACCCGTTTAATCCGTTAGATCCGTGTGCCATTTCTCAATTCAAAAACACAACTATGAATAATACTGAATTAATAAACAAAACAATTGCCTTCGTAAAAGAAAAACTAAACGATGCCGAAGGCGGACACGATTGGTTTCATATCGAAAGAGTTTATAAAAACGCGCTTTTAATAGCAAAAGGAACTGAATGTGATTTGGTTGTTGTGCAATTAGGTGCTTTACTTCATGATATTGCCGACAGTAAATTTCATAACGGAGATGAAACTATCGGACCAAAAACAGCACGTTTGTTTCTGGAATCTGAAAGTGTTTCAGAAGATATTATTAAGCATGTTGTAAATATCATCGAAAACATCTCGTATAAAGGCGGAAATTTCGAAAAGAAGTTTTCTTCTGTAGAATTAGATATCGTTCAGGATGCGGATCGGTTAGACGCAATAGGAGCAATTGGAGTAGCAAGAGCGTTCAATTACGGTGGATTTAAAAATCGTACCTTACATGATCCTGAAATTGCGCCAATAACCAATATGACAAAAGAAGAATATAAAAAGAATAATGCGCCAACGATAAATCATTTTTACGAAAAGCTTTTGCTCTTAAAAGATAAAATGAACACAGAAACCGGTAAACAAATCGCTGCCGAAAGACATCGCTTCATGGAAACGTTTCTTGCTCAATTCTATGCAGAGTGGGAAGGAGTGAAGTAGTTTTTTAGTTTTCTTTTAACTTTAAATAGATTATTACTTTATCCCGTAGGGATTTTATGTCGGTACTAATATATTAAGTGTTATGATCATTTGTCGCGTTAGGGACAAGACAAATCTAAAGGAAAGGTATAGTCCCTAACGGGACAATAGAGCGGGTTTTTGTTCTTTTTACCAATATGTAATCCCTACGGGATTTATAATTTTACTCAGGGTTTTAATGGTTACTGTGACTGAATATTATCAAAAAACGGCTTCATGATTTGAAGCCGTTTTTGTTTTTAAATATATAGGAGTTGATTTTTTGTTTCAAAATCTTCGTATAAACTAGATTCTAATAATCTAAGTCAGTCTAAAAATTAAAGAGAATTAATAAACGCTAATAAATCATCACGATCCGCTTTGGGTAATTTCTTGTATTTATCTTTTGCGTTTTGAGCTTCGCCACCGTGCCATAAAATAGCTTCTTCAACATTTCTTGCTCTTCCGTCGTGTAATAGATTTGTGTGTTTATTTACAATTTGTATCAATCCAATTCCCCAAAGAGGTTGTGTTCTCCACTCAGATCCGGTTGCTTTAAAATCAGTTGCATTATCAGACAAACCTTCTCCCATATCATGTAACAATAAATCCGTATAAGGACGAATAGTCTGATTGCGAAGTGAAGTTATAGAATGCGTATTTCCGGTTTGAATCTTCGGAATATGACACGCTGTACATTGTATCGTTTCAAAAGTCTTTTTTCCTTTAAGAACATTTTGATCTGTAAAGTTTCTGCGAGCCGGAACAGCCAATGTTTGTGCATATAAAGCCATTCGGTTCAGGTTAATTTCTGAAATTTCAGGAGTTCCGCCATTTGGAATTTTTGTTAAATCAACTCCAAAAGGTCCGCTTTCATTTGGAAACAAAGTAGAAGTAATTCCCATATCACCAGACAAAGCTCCAGCAACTTGCTGACGTACATTTGGCTGATTGGCTTTCCATCCAAAACGTCCCATTTGTGTTGTATTGGTTGCAAAATCATGAACATAATTTGGTCTTCCTGAAACGCCATCTTTATTAGAATCGTTTTCATCGGCAAAACCAAGAATAGTGGCTTCAGGAATTGCTTCCAATAAACCTAATCCAATAATCTGATTTGCAATACGAGGTGAAATGTTCACATTTGCCAATGATCCGTAACCAAGATTAGTAACCGTATAAGTTGGTTTTTGTAAAGTAACAATAGTTCCATCAGCCAGAGTTTCTGAAATTTGCTGGTAAGCAATTCTATATTCGCCTTCAGGAGTTAATCCTAAATTCGAATTGTCTTGTAATTGTCCGCCATAAATAGGATCAGGAAAAGCAAGTCCGTTTGCATCTTGTCCGTTTAGCGAAAAGCGTAAAAGTAATCCTTTGCCTAATTCTCCGTCAAAAGCCGGTGGTCTTCCTCTACCATCTTTAAAGTGACAGCTTGAACATGAAATAGCATTAAAAAAGGGACCTAAACCGTCTCTTGCCGTTGTTGACGAAGGCGCAGAAACCCAGCTTTGTCTGAAAAAAGAATTTCCAACTCCAAAATCTGTTTGTTCGTCCAAATTCAAAGATGCTATAGAAAAGCCAAATGCCTCTTCGCTAACATTAAAAACGGTAGCATCTCCTCCAGAAAACTGTTCGCGATCTTCGGCCGTTAGCGGTGTATAATTATCATCATCGTTATTATTACTGCAGCTATAAAAGTTAAGGCTCAGAATAACAAGAAAATAAGTGGTAAAATTCCTCATGATATAATGCTAAAAAAGTGCTCCCGCAAAGGAACACTTTTGGTTTTAATTTTGTCTTACTATTTGATTAACCGTTTACAGTTATTCCAATTTTTGAAGCTCCTTTTAATAAAGTAGCGCCAAAATTAAGTAATTGCTGAACGGCAGTTTTTACTTTTGCACCTTCTGGAGAATCTGGTCCGCCAGAAATAGCCAAGTCAAACGGTGTCAAAATTGCAGCTACTTTTGTAGTAGAAGAATTTAATGAAGTTAAAGTCTCGTCGTAAGTTGCAGCATCAGCTTGTTTTACTAAATCTTCTAAAGATGGTCCTTCAACATTTCCGTATTTTCCTTGATAAACATTGATAACTCCTTGTAAATTCAAAGCAATATCTCTGTGTGTATTATCACTAAAACAAGAATGTTCGTCTTCCTGATCAGCATTTTGTAAAGCAACTTCCATACGCTCAATTGGTAATTCAGCAGTAACAAGAGTTGTAATTCCTAAATAGATATTTTTAATAGCAGTATCTTCTGGCATAGCAAGAAAAGCTTTTCTATAAGAACCGCCAGATTTCCATTGTTGAACTAAACTATCTAAATCATCAATCAATATGCTAGCACATGCCTTTAAGTAATCTGCTCTTCTACCTTGATTTGCAGCAGTTCCGCTTGCACCAGTTACATAATCAGTATAAGGCCTTTGTCCAGGTAATTTTGCAGATGGAGCAGTTAAATCTTGTCCCCACAATAAAAATTCAATAGCGTGATATCCAACACTAATGTTTTTTTCAGGGTTACTTCCTCCTGAATTTGCTTCAATTAAAACAGTTTTGTTGATCAAAGGAAATTCAGTTAAACTATTTATTATTCCTGCATTTGCAGAACCATCAACATAATCAATATAATTTTCGTCTAATGGCCAAGAATTCATATATGCTTCCGGTCCGTCTAATTCTTCATTATCAATTGGTCCATTTGCAAAACGAAAAGCTTCAGTAGTACCATAGCTCTCTCTTGATGCTTTCCAAGCAGTTTTAGCTGCTGTGAAATTTGCATTAGTTGGAGTTGCAGTAAATGTTTTGATAGCAGTTTCTAAAAGTACAGCGTCATCATAAGCTTGTTTGTAGTTAGCGTAAACGATGTTTGAGTAATTTTCAATAACTTGTTTTTTAGTAGCAGGGCTGTTAGAATCATTGTTGTCATTACTGCTGCAAGCAAAAAAAGTAAGTCCTGCGAATAACGCAAAAGCTACCTTTGGATATAGGTTTTTCATATTTCGGTTTATTTAGAATGATTAAATTCAAGCAAAAGTAACTATTTCTTACATTCTCCCAAATTTTATTTAGAATAAATATGCTTAAGTTAATTGCGCTTTTGTATTTTTGTCAAAATTTATATCAAAATGAAAAAAATAATTTTCCTTTTAGCTTTGATAGGAACTGTAATTGCTTGCTCATCAGGTGATAGTGGTGGAGATAATTCAGGTGGAAAAAATTATGATCGCGGTGCTCTTTTAACCAATTGGGCAGACAATATCATTATTCCGAGTTATGAAAATTACCAGTCAAAAGTGGCAACATTGTCAACAGACGCTGCAAATTTTACAGCTTCACCTACTACAACGACATTGCAAACCCTTAGAACAAGTTGGTATGAAGCTTATAAAGCCTATCAATATGTTGCGATTTACGGTTTTGGAAAAGCCTTAGATGTTAACTTGAAAGAAATCGCAAATACTTTTCCAACAAGTAAAACAGGCATCGAAGATAATATCACTTCAGGAACTTACAATTTAAGTCTGCAAGCACAATACGCTAAACAAGGTCTTCCAGCTTTGGATTATTTACTAAATGGTTTAGGTGCCGATGATGCGACAATCGTTACTTTTTATACTACAAATGCAAAAGCATCAAATTATAAAAAATATTTGGTTGATGTAACCGGAAAACTTAAAACCACTATTGACGCAGTTGTTACAGACTGGAAGTCGGGAGGTTACAGAGCAGCATATATTGCCAACACAGGAACTTCTGTAAGTGGTGCAGTAAATGTAACGACGAATAATTTTGTTAAGAATTTAGAGAAAGATATTCGTACGCTAAAACTAGGAATTCCGGCAGGTGTAGATTCAGAAGGAGTTAAATTCCCTGAAAAAACAGAAGCTTTATATAAAGGAAATGCTTCTACAGAATTGCTTAACATCTCACTAAAAGCTTCGCAAGATTTCTTTAATGGAAAGCATTTTAATTCAACGACAACAGGCGAAAGTTTAAAAACATACTTAGATTTTGTAAATGCTACTGCTGACGGGAAAAAATTAAGTGAGATAATCAACACACAATATGCGGCCGTTTTTACTGCAAGTAATAGTTTGAATGCAAGTCTGGCCGATCAGATTAATACAGATAACACCAAAGTTATTACAGCATATAAAGTTTTACAACTAACTGTAGGTTCTACAAAACTGAATATGCTGCAAGCGCTTAACATAACGATTGATTATGTAGATGGCGATGGCGACTAATAATGAAAAATAGCATTACAAAATATTTAGAAACGAATACTCATGCCGCAACGCTAGCTTTTTTTAGGCTGGCGTTTGGTTTTATGATGAGCCTCAGTTTGATTCGTTTTTTGAGTTATAATTGGGTTGAAAAGTTTTATATCGAGCCTGTTTTTCATTTTACCTATTATGGTTTCGAATGGGTGAAGCCTTTCGGGACGCCCACTTACCTGCTTTTTGTGGTAGCAATGCTTTCATCAATTGCTCTCGCAGTTGGTTATCGCTACAAAGTTGCATCAACGTTATTCTTCCTTAGTTTTACTTACGTTGAACTAATGGATAAGACAACTTATCTTAACCATTATTATTTTATTTCGGTGATAAGTTTCGTCCTAATTTTTCTACCGGCTAACGCTTATTTTTCAGTTGATGCTTATCGAAATCCTAAAATCGCCTTTCAAAAGATTCCGCGTTGGACAACTGATATTTTAAAACTGCTTTTAGGAATCGTATATTTTTACGCAGGTTTGGCAAAAATCAATTCCGATTGGCTTTTGAAAGCAATGCCATTAAAAATTTGGCTTCCAACAAATCATACCTTGCCAATAATTGGGAGTTTCTTAAATCAAAACTGGGTACATTTTGCCTTTAGCTGGAGCGGAATGATTTACGATTTAAGCATTCCATTTCTTTTACTTTACAAACGAACACGAACATTTGCCTTTATATTGGTTGTTATATTTCATGTATTAACCAAAATCTTATTCCCAATTGGTATTTTTCCCTATGTAATGATTGTAAGTTCATTGTTGTTTTTTGAAAGTGATTTTCATAAAAAATGGCTGAATTATATCGCCGGACTTTTTCATTTTAGTTTGAATATATTCGAAAACGGAAAAGAAAAAGTAACAGAGTTTACAGGACTTTACAAAGCCAAATTGGCAATTTTAGCTTGTTTTCTTATTTTTCAATTGACATTTCCATTTCGTTATTTATTATATCCCGGAGAATTATTCTGGACCGAAGAAGGTTTTCGTTTTTCATGGCGCGTAATGCTCATGGAAAAAGCGGGTTATACCCAATTTACAGTAAAAGACAGCAAAACCAAAAAACAGATTAAAGTAAACAACGGAAATTTTTTGACCGCTTTTCAGGAAAAACAAATGTCATTTCAACCTGACTTTATTTTAGAATATGCCCATTTTTTACACGATTATTATCAAAAACAGGGCTTTAACGATCCGGAAGTTCACGTAGAAGGCTACGTCGCACTCAACGGAAGATTGAGCAAACTTTATATAGACCAAAACATTAACCTCGCAAAAGAAAATGAATCATTCGATCACAAAACCTGGATCTTACCTTTCAATGATGAAATTAAAGGATTTTAGTTTTATTATATTTTTACTTTTTTCACTAAATGCCATTTCCCAAACCCACATTTCCGGAGTTTTAGTGGGAGAATCCGGTGAGAAATTATCCTATGTTGAAGTTTACAATAAATCAAACGGAAATAAAACTACCACCAACAAAGAAGGAAGTTTTGATATTGTATTGGCTATTCCAGGGATTTATACTTTCGTTTTTTACAAAGATGATTTCTCCGTTTTAGAACAGGAAATTTCAGCTCCAAGTTCTGGTTTGGTAATTACTTTGAACAAGATTACCAATTTGTCTGAAGTTGTTGTTAAGAATGAAAGAGATAAAGTTTTTGCACTTAATAAACTAAAAGACATTGAAGAAACGGCAATTTATGCCGGTAAAAAAACAGAAGTTGTTAAGGTTGATAAACTTACGGCGAATAAAGCGGCAAACAATCCGCGTCAGATTTATGCGCAAGTTGTGGGATTGACCATTAACGAAAGTTCAGATGGAGGTTTGCAATTGAGTATCGGTGGTCGTGGTCTGGATCCAAACCGAAGTGCCAATTTTAATACACGTCAAAACGGTTACGATATTAGCGCCGATGTTTTGGGTTATCCTGAAAGTTATTATGCAACGCCAACAGAAGCTTTGGACGAAATTCAGATTGTTCGTGGAGCGGCTTCTTTACAATATGGAACTCAGTTTGGAGGTTTGATTAATTTTAAAATCAAAAGTCCAAGTACAAAACCAATCGAACTTGTAGAACGCAATACCGTTGGTTCATATGGTTTGTACACCAATTTTACGAGTTTAAGCGGTACAAAAGGGAAGTTTAGTTATTATACGTTTTTCAATTATAAACGCGGAGATGGTTTTCGTCCGAATTCCGGATTTCATAGTACAAACTACTTTGCCAATTTGAATTATCAGTTTACTGAGAAAACATCCGTGCATTTTGATTATACGCGTTTTGATTATGTTGCACAACAAGCCGGTGGTTTAACGGATCAAATGTTTGAGCAGGATCCAACGCAAAGTAACAGAACCCGAAACTGGTTTGCTGTCGATTGGAATTTATTTGCATTGCGTTTCAAACACCATTTTGATAATGATGCCGATTTCTCTCTGCAATTATTTGGTTTGGATGCAAGTCGAAAAACAGTTGGATTCCGTCCAAATCGTGTTGAATTAGCAGATCCGGGTGGAGCGCGTGATTTAATTCTGGGTGATTTCGTCAATTGGGGAGCAGAAGCTCGTTACTTGAAAAAGTACAATATCAACGGAAATTCAAATGCTTTTCTGATTGGAGCTAAATATTATCAAGCGCAAAATACGGGAATTCAAGGTCCGGGAAGTTCAGGAAGTGATGCTAATTTTAATTTGGCTACAGCCGAATTTCCTCAATATGCTAATCAATCCGATTATAAATATCCAAATTTGAATTTTTCGGTTTTTGGAGAAAACATCTTTAAAGTATCTTCAAAATTCTCAATTACACCGGGATTTAGATATGAGAATATAAAAACGAAAGCGAACGGAAGTTATCGAAAAATTAATTTTGACGGCGCTGGAAATGTTATTTTAGATAAAACGGTTGTAGAAAATACTGTTAGAAACCGTGATTTCTTTTTGTTTGGAGTTGGTTTAAGTTACAAACCAAAGAACGGAATTGAGCTTTACGGAAACATTTCGCAAAACTATCGCTCCGTAACTTTTAGTGATCTTAGAACCGTTTATTCAAGTTATGCGATTTCAGACGATATTACCGATGAAAAAGGTTTCACCTCAGATATTGGGATTAGAGGTCAGATAAACTATAAAATCAGGTTTGATTCGAGTGTTTATGCTTTATATTACAATGATAAAATTGGAGATTACTGGACGAAAAGTGCTGCCGGAGTTCCAACTATGTTAAGAGATAATATCGGAACCGCCATTACATACGGTTTCGAAACCATGATTGATTGGAGTTTAAGCAAAACATTCTTTGAGGCAAACACTAATTTAATCTGGAATGTGTTTTCGAATGTTGCAATCACAGACTCTGATTATTTAAAATCTCAGGCTTTTGGTGTTAAAGGAAATAAAGTAGAATTTGTGCCGCTTTTTAATATCAAAACTGGAACAGGAGTTGGTTACAAAAATTTCATGTCGAGTATTCAGCTTACTTATGTAACATCGCAATTTACCGATGCAACCAATCAGACAGAGAGTACAAACTCAATAAGTAGCGGAATCGCAGGAAAAATTCCAACTTATTATGTTGCTGATTTTTCTTCTTCATACAAATGGAGAAATTGGAAGTTAGAAGCGGGAGTAACCAATTTTACAGATAACAAATATTTTACAAGACGTGCCACAGGTTATCCTGGTCCGGGAATTATTCCATCAGATACCAGAACGTTCTACACTACACTAGAATTTATATTTTAAAAGTATAGAGAATTCTAATTTTTACTTTAACGCCTTAATTCTGAAACTTCAGGATTAAGGCGTTAAAATTTTTAAGGGAGATCTTAAATTTAGTGATTTCACACAGAGAAATAAAAAATGATTGAGGCGGAAAAGAAGCCTAACATAAACCATAATAAGCGAGACACTCTGTTGTCACGGATTATCTCCATTTTTTCAAATTGCGGCATTTTTTTGGATTTTAAAGTTTCCTAAAATTATCCTTTATATTGCGTTTTAAGTACCTGTAGAGGCTATTTTTATATCAAAATAAGTCAAGAGTTCTTTTGTGAAATTTTAAGAAACGTTCTTTTTACAGCAAGCATTTTTAGAGCATTCTATAATAATACCACTATTAAATTACATCTTTAAACATAAAATTTTACACATAAAAAAGGACGGATAAAAATCCGTCCCTATAATATAATTGTAGCTTCAAGCTTTTCTGAGTAAAGTTCCGGAGGAACGATTTATTTTGTAGCAACGGATTTTAATCCGTTGAAGAATAATAATGGAATTTATTCCATTTAGTAAAAAGAGAAAAAACTTAGCCCCTTAGAATCTCAGAACCTTAGAACCTCAAAACTACGAACACCCGCAATTTCCGTCGCCGCAATCTTTCTTCTTTTTAGACTTCCAGAAGAACTTTTTTATTAAAAATCCAACGGCAATAAATAATATAGCAAAGGCAATAATTTCTTGTACCATGATTGTTTATTTTAAAAGTTGAAAGGTTATAAGCGCAACAAAATAGGCGAGTCCGCTCATAAGAACAAGTTGCATTGCCGGCCATTTCCAAGAGTTGGTTTCTTTTTTTGTAATCGCAAGTGTACTTGCACATTGCATTGCAAAAGCATAGAAAAGCAGTAATGAAATCCCAGACGCAAAATTAAAGATCTTTTTACCCGTTTGCGGATTTATTTCTTCTTGCATTTTGCTTTTTATAGTCGCTTCGTTATCACTGTTTCCAACGCTGTAAATTGTAGCAAGAGTTCCCACAAAAACCTCACGTGCAGCAAAAGAACTTATAATTGCAATTCCAATTTTCCAGTCGTAACCTAATGGCGCAATCGCAGGTTCGATTACTCGGCCCATAATTCCAATATAAGAGTTTTCCAGTTTTTGAGAAGCAACTTCATTTTCGAATTCTAATTCGGTTAGAGGTTTGTCTACAAAACGTTCTTTTACAATAGTTTCAGCTTCATTAAAGTTTTCTCCTGGACCAAAAGAAGCCAGGAACCATAAAATAACTGATATTGCCAAGATGATTTTACCGGCTCCAACAACAAACGCTTTCGTTTTTTCGACCACATTAATTCCAACATTCTTGAAAAGAGGCAGTTTATAACTTGGCATTTCAACAACGAAATACGTTTTGGCACTTATTTTTAGTATTTTATTTAAGATATAAGCAGAAAGAATTGCAGTTCCAAAACCTAAAAGATACAACAACATCAAAGCCAATCCTTGCATATTTAATATTCCGAAAAGGCGTTCATCCGGTATTACCAAAGAGATAATAATTGTATAAACGGGTAATCTTGCAGAACAAGTTGTAAACGGAGTAACTAAAATTGTGATTAAGCGTTCTTTCCAGTTTTCGATATTTCTTGTCGCCATAATTGCCGGAATTGCACAAGCCGTTCCTGAAATCAAAGGCACAACGCTTTTTCCGGAAAGACCAAACTTGCGCATGATTTTATCCATCAAAAAGACAACACGACTCATATAACCGCTTTCTTCCAGAATAGAAATAAACAGAAACAAGAAGGCAATTTGCGGAATAAAAATTATAACTCCACCAATTCCCGGAATGATTCCTTGCGAAAGTAAATCTGTTAGAATTCCGGTTGGTAATTCCTGAGCAGTCCAACTACTTAAGGATGCAAAAGTACTGTCGATAAAATCCATCGGGATCGTTGACCAGCTAAAAATCGATTGGAAAATCAAAAATAAGATGGCTAAGAAAATTACATAACCCCAAACTTTGTGCGTCAAAACACGATCAAGCTTGGCTCTGATGTCTTTTGCCATTGTTTCATCAACTTGTAAACCTTGTTTTAGAACATCATTTATAAATTGATAACGTTTTATAGTTTCTTTTTGCTGTAAGCGTTTTAATTCAGAATGCGATTTGGTAAAAGTGCTTCTGATTTCATTTCGATCTAAATTCGAAAAATTCACATCTTGCGTAATAACCAACCATAATTTGTATAATAATTGATTTGGAAAAGCATGTTGTAATTTCTCAAAATATTGAGCGTCAATAACCGAAGCATTCAGACATGGTTCATGCGGAATTGTTTTATAAGAGACAATTAGTTCTTTTAAATAATCAATTCCTAAACCTTTACGCGAGCTTACTAAAGCAATTTTGGTTTTTAGTTTTTCTTCCAAAAAAGGAATATCAAGCGTAATTCCTTTGCTTTCCATACGATCAGACATATTAATGACTAAAATCGTCGGAATTTCAAGGTCTTTTATCTGCGTGTAAATCAGTAGGTTTCGTTTCAGATTTTCAACATCTGTAACCACAACTGCCACATCAGGATATAATTTGTCGTTTTTATTTAGCAAAAGCTCGATTACAACACTTTCGTCCATAGAACTGGCATTCAAACTATAAGTTCCCGGTAGATCCAGAATATTAGCTTTGATGTTGTAAGGTAATTTACAGAAACCCATTTTTTTCTCAACAGTAATTCCGGGATAATTCCCCACTTGTTGATTTAATCCTGTAAGTTGATTAAAAACAGACGTTTTTCCAGTATTTGGATTCCCAATAAGGGCAACATTGATATTTTGAATGCTCATTACAAATTGGTTTTGATAAGTTCAACTTCAATTTCACGAGCAGTTTCAACACGAATGGCGACATGCGAACCATTAATATCTAAATATAGTGGATCTCCAAAAGGAGCAACTTGAAGTAATTGAACTAAATTACCCGGCAAACAACCCATCTCAAGTAGTTTTAAGGGAATCAAATCGATATCAAAATCTTTGATAATGGCTTTCTCGCCTTTTTTGAGGGTATGGATTGTATTTTGCAAGCTTATTTAGATTGAATTTAGATTGCAAAAATAGACAATTATTCTTTATTTCAAGGCATTTAACACTTTTGTAAATGCTAAATCTTTCTAAAAATAAGGGATTTTACTCCTGACACAAGAAATTGATGTCTTCTATAAGACGTTTAATTTCTTCTTTATTCGTTCCGTCATAAAAACCACGAACGCGTCTTTTTTGATCTACTAATACAAAATTCTCCGTGTGAACCATATCATACAATTGATCTGGTCGACCTAATTTTACGGCTAAATAAGATTTTCTTGCCATCGTATAAATCTCTTTTTTGTCACCCGTAACCAAGTTCCATTTGCTGTCTACAACATGATGTTTTATCGCGTAAGCTTTTAAAACCGGAATGCTGTCAACTTCAGGAAAAACAGTATGTGAAAGCAACATTACCTTCGGATTGTTTAAAATCTCTTTTTGAACTTCCTCCAGATTCGTTGACATTTTTGGGCAAATTGATCCGCACGTTGTAAAGAAAAAATCAGCTACATAAATCTTTCCTTCGTAGTTTTTCTGCGTAATCGTATCGCCGTTTTGGTTTACAAACTTAAAATCGGCAATTGTATGGTATTTGCTTTTGTATTGAATTGTACTATCTACCAATTCAGGATTTACATCGGCAGGATTGTAAATTGGTAATGTTTTTTGTGGCTTTAAAGCCGAATAAAATAAGGAAATTGTTACAGCAGAAAATACAATTAAAACAATAAAGAATTTTCGGTATTTATATAGAAGGGATTTCATAAATGCAATTTGGCGCAAAAATACGAAAAGAGGTTTTTAAAAAGCTAATTGTGTGTTGTTTTTAACAGAAGGTCCAGAAGACAGGATTGCGAAATGGTACGCGGATGACACGGATTCGCTATCGCGAAGACACGGATTTATGCGGATTTCTTTATTGTATAACTTTAATAAATTGGCGATTTACTTTGTGGGTCTTCGACTTCGCTCAGACTGACAATAGGAGTTTAAAAAACTTTGCGTCTCTGCGACTTTGCGAGATTAAAAAATAAATCCGTAATAAAAAATCCGCGTCTTCGCAAAGCGAATCCGTGTCATCCGCGTGCAATTCCGTAACTACTTCAACTTAGATTTTCGAATAGATTTATTCACCAGATACAATCCCATTAAAGTTACGGCAACGCCAATAATAATTGATTGTGTAAGCGGTTCTCCGAACATGAAAAACGCCAGAATAATTGCAACAATCGGATTCATGTAAGCATAAATACTACTGACTTCTGTGGGAAGATGTTGTAATGTATAAATAAAAGCAACAAAAGTCAGGATAGAACCAATGATTACCAAATAAGCAATTGCCCACCAAGATGTTAGTGGAATTTCGGATAATGAGATATTCATTCCTGCAGTTTCTGTTATTCCGAAAAGGATAAAACTTGAAACTAACATTTGTAATCCTAAACTAAAATACGGATTGAAACTTGCCGCTTTTTTCTTGGTATGCAAAATTCCAAAAGCCCATGTAATAGTGGAAGCGACAGAAAGAAAAATTCCAAATTGAAAATCTGGTCGCAGGAAATCACTAAGATGATCCGCAAAAATTATACAGATTCCGCCAAAGCAGATTAAAAGCCCTGTAACCGCCAATTTTGCAATACGTTCGCCTTTAAAAAAACAAATGATAACAATCCATATTGGGAAAATGGCACCAATTATAGCGCCCAATCCGCTGCTGATATATTTTACTCCCCAAGTACTTAAACCATTACTGCAACAGAAATTCAAGATTGCCAAAATCAGAATTGTGCTCCATTGTTTGCCTTTTGGCCAAGGTTCTTTTTTGATGATGAAATAACCAACATACATTATTCCGCCCAAAAACTGACGAATTGTTGCCAATTGTAAAGCCGGCATATGTTTTACTCCTTCTTTTGAAGCCAACCAGGTTGTTCCCCAAAAAAAGCTAACCCAAAATAAAGCCAGAATCGGAAGTCCGATCGCTTCAACTTTTCCTGAAAAGGCAGTTTGTATCCTAGTTTTCACGGTGTTATTTTTTTTAACAAATATTCTAAAAACAATTCCAATTAAAAAGGAAAACACGAACATATATTCATGAAAATATTAGGTGGTTTCAATGATGTATTTTCATCAAAAATGCGAGAATATTATTGCGGAATTTTAACATATTTTTTAGAATATTAACAATAAGTTTGTATGTACACAAAAAACACACTCGAAAATGAACAAACAGCTTGCTAAACCTTTGTTTTTTGCTTTTTCTGCAATACTTTCCTTTACTGCAGTTCAAGCTCAAAGCACAGCTACAAAAGAACCAGGGATTAATGTTTCGTATATGAATACGAAAATTAGCCCAAGCCAGGATTTTTTCCAATTTGTAAACGGAACCTGGTTGGATAAAACTGAAATTCCAGGTGACAGAACAACTTGGGGAAGTTTTAACGAATTAATCAAAAAAACAGATAAAGATGCAATGGCAATTTTGAAGGAAGCTTCAAAAAATCCAAAGTATAAATCGAATACCGATCAAGGTAAAGCGGTGAACTTATTCAATACAATTTTGGATACAGTTGGAAGAAACAAAAGAGGGATTGCGCCACTTCAGCCTTATTTAAAGAAAATCGATGCTATTAAAAACATCGCTGATCTTCAGAATTATTTGGTTGAAATGGAACCAGAAGGAGGAAATGACTTCTTTGGAATTTATATTGGTGCCGATGATAAAAACAGTTCTAAGAACTCTGTAGCTCTTGGTACAAGCAGATTAGGATTATCTGATAAAGATTACTACAATTCTGAGGATAAAGATTCTAAAGAAAAACGTGCAAAATATGAGGTTCACGTAGCAAGAATGATGCAATTTATTGGAGAAACTCCAGCAAAAGCAAAACAAAGTGCTGCTGAAATTTTAGCATTAGAAACTGCTTTATCAGCTCCAAGATTAGACCGTGTTGAGAGCAGAGACAGCCGTTTACAATACAATCCAATGACAGTTGCTGATCTTCAAAAGTTAACTCCGGCGATTAAGTGGGATGCTTACTTTACAGGTTTAGGTTTGGCAAAATTGGATAGCGTTATTGTAACAGAACCACGTTATATGAAAGCTGTACAAGTTATTCTTACTGAAAACAAAGTTGCACAATGGAAAGAATACCTGAAATGGACTTTATTAAACAGATCAACTTCACAATTAACAACAGATATTGAAACTGCAAATTTTGACTTTTACAGCAAAACTTTAAGAGGAGCGATTAAGCAATTACCTCGTGAAGAAAAAGCGTTATCAGTTGTAAACGGAAGCATTGGAGAAGCTCTTGGTAAATTGTACGTAGAGAAAGTATTTCCTGCTGAAGCAAAAACTAAAGCTTTGGATATGATTCATAATGTGATTTTGGCTTACCAAAACCGTATTAATAATTTAACCTGGATGTCAACTGCAACAAAAGCAAAGGCAATCGAGAAATTAAATAAAATTACCATTAAAGTAGGTTATCCTGATAAATGGAAAGATTACTCTGCTCTTGAAATTAAAAGTGTTGCTGAAGGCGGAAGTTATTTTGAAAACGTACGCAATTTATCAAAATGGACTTTTAAAGAAGACGTAGAGAAATTGAAAAAACCGGTTGATAAAACAGAGTGGGGAATGTCACCACAAACTGTAAATGCTTATTACAATCCATCTTATAACGAAATTGTTTTCCCAGCGGCAATCTTACAATCTCCATTTTACAACTACCAAGCTGACGAAGCTGTAAATTATGGTGGAATTGGAGCTGTAATCGGACATGAGATTTCTCATGGTTTTGATGATTCAGGAGCACGTTACAATGCCGAAGGAAATCTTGTTGATTGGTGGACTGCTGAAGATTTAAAACAATTTACAGCATTAGGAACTGCTCTTGCAGATCAATACAGTGCCTTAGAGCCTTTACCAGGAATTCACGTAGATGGAAAATTTACTTTAGGTGAAAACATTGGTGATTTAGGTGGAATAAATGCTGCATTCGATGGTTTGCAATTGTATTTAAAAGCACACGGAAGACCAGCTTTAATCGACGGATATACTCCTGAGCAACGTTTCTTTATTTCTTGGGCTACAGTTTGGAGAACTAAATCTAGAGACGAAGCGATTAAGAATCAGGTAAAAACAGATCCACATTCTCCTGGAAGGTACAGAGCTTATGTGCCGCTTCAGAATGTTGATGCGTTTTATGATGCTTTCGGAATTAAAGCCGGAGATAAAATGTATGTAAGTCCAGACAAACGAGTTAAAATCTGGTAATCTTTAAAATGATAAAAAAACGGCGCTAATTTTAGCGCCGTTTTTTGTTTAAGAAATTAAAATAGATGCTTTACTTTTATCATAATCTTTCAAATCAATTAGTTAAAATTGTAACATAAATTTTAAATGAATACTAATCGTTTATATATACTAAATACTATAAATAAAAATGATAAAACAGCTTAACAAATCTGTGTTTTGTGCATTTTCAGCAATGCTTTGTTGCATAACTATAGAAGCGCAAAATGCAAAACCTAAAGAACCGGGTATCAATCTTTCTAATATGGATACAAAAGTTAGTCCCGGACAAGATTTTTTCCGTTATGTAAATGGAACTTGGTTAGACAAAACCGAAATTCCAAGCGATCGAAATTCATGGGGAAGTTTCAATGAATTACGTCAAAAGACAGATAACGATGCGCTTGCAATTTTAAAAGAAGCGTCAAAAGATCCTAAGTACAAATCGAATACCGATCAGGGAAAAGCAATCGCTTTATTCAATACGATTATGGATACGGTTGGTCGTAATAAAAATGGAATTAAACCGCTTCAGCCATATTTAAAGAAAATCGATGCGATTAAAAACGTAACCGATTTACAAAACTTCTTTATCGAAATGCAACCTCAGGGAGGAATTGGTTTCTTTGGAGTTTACGTTGGTGCCGATGCAAAAAACAGTAATAAGAACTCCGTTAATTTAAGCCCGGGCGGTTTAGGATTATCGGATAAAGATTATTACAATTCTGATGATAAAGATTCAAAAGAAAAACGTGAAAAATATGAAGTACACGTTGCAAGAATGCTTCAGTTTATTGGAGAATCTCCAGCTAAAGCAAAAGAAAGCGCGAAACAAATCCTGGCTTTAGAAATTGAATTTTCTGCTCCAAGATTAGATCGTGTTGAACGCAGAGATCGCAGAAAACAATATAATCCAACAGCTGTTGCTGATTTAAAAAAGAATACACCTTCAATTCAATGGGAAAAATATTTCGCAGGAATTGGTATGTCAAAACTGGATACGGTAAATGTAGCGCAACCACGTTACATGATCGCTTTAGAGAAAACTTTCACTGAAAAGAAAGTAGAAGCATGGAAAGAGTATTTAAAATGGTCGATATTAAACAGAGCAGCTTCGACTTTATCGACAGATATAGAAAATGCTAATTTCGATTTCTACGGAAAAACATTAACAGGAGCTTTAAAACAACGTCCGCGTGAAGAAGTTGCACTACAAGTAATCAACGGTGCAACCGGAGAAGCTTTAGGAAAATTGTATGTAGAGAAGTTATTTCCTGCTGAAGCAAAAGAAAAAGCAAAGAATATGATTGCTAATGTAATGTTAGCTTACGAAAACAGAATCAATGCTTTGACTTGGATGTCAACTGCAACAAAAGCAAAAGCAATTGAAAAGTTGAAGAAGCTTACCATTAAAATTGGATATCCTGATAAATGGAAAGATTACTCTAAATTAGAACTTAAAAATGTTGCTGAAGGCGGAACTTATTTTGATAATTCAAAGAGTATCGCAAAATGGGCTTATGCTGAAAGTTTAGAAAAATTAGGCAAACCAGTTGATAAAACAGAATGGGGAATGTCGCCACAAACGGTAAACGCTTATTTTAATCCGTCTTATAATGAAATTGTTTTTCCAGCAGCAATTCTGCAACCGCCTTTCTACAATTACCAAGCTGATGAAGCAGTAAATTATGGTGGAATTGGTGCTGTAATCGGGCACGAAATTTCGCATGGATTCGATGATTCAGGTGCGCGTTACAACGCAGATGGAAATCTTGTTGATTGGTGGACACCAGAAGATCTAAAACAATTTACAGCTCTTGGAGCTGCTCTTGCTGCACAATACAGCGCTTTAGAGCCTTTGCATGGAATTCACGTAGATGGTAAATTTACTTTAGGTGAAAACATTGGTGATTTAGGTGGAATTAATGCTGCTTATGATGGATTACAATTGTATTTGAAAGCAAACGGAAATCCTGGTTTAATCGACGGATTTACTCCAGAGCAACGTTTCTTTATTTCATGGGCGACAGTTTGGAGAACTAAATCAAGAGATGAAGCTATCAAAAGTCAAGTAAAAACAGATCCGCATTCACCGGGAATGTACAGAGCGGTTGTGCCTATCCAGAACGTAGATGCTTTTTACCAAGCTTTTTCAATCAAAAAAGGAGATGCAATGTATGTTGAACCTGATAAGAGAGTTAAAATCTGGTAATTTTTTAAATTATAAAAAAACGGCGCTAAGATTATTAGCGCCGTTTTTTGTTTTATCGATTTATTGCGATGAAAATATCAACTTCGGCATTTTCAGGATTCTGAGCTTTTTCTCCGTAAATTTCAAAATCAGAAGTAAAGCTTCTGTCCAGATTTGAATTCCAGATTTTCATCCATTCCTTGTAAACAGCGCCTTCAGTTAGATTTCCTTTTGCAACAAATTTCTCGTAATGAACACCTTCAATTGTTTTACCAGTCATTTCTGCCGGAATTGAATCTAAACCTTCTACCGGACATCCTAAAATGGTTGTATAAGGTTTTGTATGATCCTTTTCGTAATCCGTATAAACGAAAATAATATCGTTGCTTATTTTATTCGGAATCTTTTCAGCAATTCCTTCTCCTATAAATTTCTTCAAAAGCGCAGGAATATCTTGTCCTGATTGCCCGTTTTCGTTAGTTGTTCTAACCGAAATTCCAATAATGTTGAATTTTTGAATATCCATTGTAGCTAAATTATTTATTTGAATTCAAATGTATAATCTGTTGGTGACAACAGTATGTCAGCAGTGAATTTCAAAAGACAATTTAAGTCGGTATTATTTCAAATTACTGTAGATATAAGTTTCAATAGCTTTTAGTTCTTCATCAGACATTGCTTGAGTTATCGGAATATTGGTTTTCATAACCGCAAACTGACTTGGATCAACGATTGGTTCTGCATTTCCTTTTAAGAAAGTAACTAAATCACCTTTTTTGTCTTTGTAGGTTTTTGCAATTTCCTGAATGCTTGGTCCAATTACTTTTTGATCGACTTGATGACACGAAATACAGTTTCCTTGTCCTTCAAAAATTTCTTTTCCTAAAGCTTCCGGAGTTTTGGCTTCCGCCGAATGTCCTTCCGAATAATTTTCTGTTGGGTCTTGAACGGCATCTTCGGTTGCTTCTTTTTTACAAGAGGCAAATGCTAAAACGGCGGATAAGAATAATACGTTTTTCATTTTTATTTATTTAAAATTACTGCCGCTTCTTTTGCAAAATAAGTAGAGATAATACTTGCTCCTGCACGCTTAATGCAATAAAGTTGCTCTATCATAATTTTGTCATGGTCTAACCATCCTCTTTCGGCTGCGGCCTTTACCATAGCGTACTCACCAGATACTTGGTAAACAGCAACAGGCACATGAACGGCATTTTTTACCTCACGAACAATGTCTAAATATGCCATTCCTGGTTTTACCATAACGATATCTGCACCTTCTTCAACGTCTAATAATGCTTCACGGATTCCTTCAATTCGGTTTGCATAATCCATCTGATAAGTCTTTTTATCTTTAGGAATATTTTGAGAATCGACCGGAGCAGAATCTAAAGCATCACGAAATGGTCCATAAAATGCCGAAGCATATTTAGCACTATAACTCATGATTCCCACGTTATGATGTCCGTTTTCTTCCAATGCTTTTCTAATTGCCAAAACTCTTCCGTCCATCATGTCACTTGGCGCAACAAAATCGGCTCCAGCCTCAGCATGACTTAAACTCATTCTTGTCAAAGCGTCAACAGTTGCATCATTTATTAATTGACCGTTTTCGATAATTCCGTCATGACCATAAATTGAATATGGATCAAGCGCCACATCTGGCATAACAATCATTTCCGGAACTGCATCTTTAATCGCACGAATAGTTTGTTGCATTAAACCATCTTTATTCCAGGCTTCAACGCCTTTATTGTCTTTAAGACTGTCGCTAACTTTTACGTAGATATTCACCGCTTTGATTCCTAAATCCCAAGCTTCTTTTACTTCTTTAATGGTATTGTCTAAGGAATGACGATAAATTCCTGGCATTGAAGGAATGGCAACTTTTACATTTTTTCCTTCTGCAACAAACATTGGAAGCATAAAGTCTTGTGGGCTCAAACTAGTTTCACGAACTAATGAGCGAATAGATTCATTGGTTCTTAAACGACGGTTTCTTTGTAATGGGAACATATTCTTGAATTTTAGATTTTAGTCCCGAGGCTTCGGGACAGATTTTAGATTTTTCTGTAATCTTGTTTTTTTGATTTGTAAAGTCCTTTGACTTTAAGACTTTTGACTTTCGACTTATTTATGTTATTGAAGCTTCGTAAATCTCCTTTATTGTTTTGCCTATTTTAGTGTCAAATTCTTCTTCAGATTGATCTGCAAAAAGTCCTTCAGATAATGCTCTTGAAAAACTGGCGATCAATCCGTGATTCTGTGATAGTTTATCATTGGCTTCATTTTGTCCATATCCGCCAGATAAAGCAACAACACGCACAACATGTGGATCTGATATTAACTCTTTGTAAAAGTCATTCACAGTTGGAATAGACAATTTCAGCATTACTTTGACATCTTTGTCTAATAAGCTAAGTTGTTTCTTGATTTCTTCTTTTAGAATTGCTTCCGATTTTTCTTTATTAACGCTGTAAATATCAACTTCAGGTTCAATAATTGGTACAAGTCCTTTTTCGAAGATTTGTAAACCAACCGCAAATTGCTGTTCTACAACTTCGCGAATTCCAGTTGCATTTGCTTCTTTAATAACAGAACGCATTTTGGTTCCAAAAACATTTCTTTCTACAGCTCGTGTCAACAATTCGTCTAAATTAGAGATAGGTTTCATTAGTTGAACACCATTTGCAAGATCGGCAAGTCCTTTATCAACCTTTAGAAAAGGAACTATATTTTTCTTCTCCCACAAATAGTCCGCAGTCCATTGTCCGTCTATTTTGCGATCCATAGTATTTTCAAATAAAATTGCTCCTAAAATATATTCACTATCAAACGCAGGACTTTTGATAATTCGAGTTCTCATTTCATGTACAAGAGTATACATTTCTTCGTCATTCGAAAAACTGCTTTCCTCTATGCCGTATTGTGCTAAAGCTTTTGGAGTGCTTCCGCCACTTTGATCCAGTGCGGCGATAAAACCTTTTCCGGAATGCATACGATCTAATTGTACCGTGTTTATATGTCTCTTTTCCATAACATTTTAGTTTAAATTGTAGAATAAGATTTTAGATGAATTGAAATAATTATAAGCCTATTTTCTGATTTACTTTGTCATAAACTTCTTTTACTTTTTTAGGAGGATCAAATCTATAACCTGCAGAAATTTTCAAAGTAGCAATATTATCATTTAGTCGCGGAGTGATTTTTTCGTCCTGAGCAAAACCTGTTGTATTAATACTTGCAAAAGCAAAGAAACGATCATTATTATACGCTAGTTTTAAATTAAAATCAGCTTGATATAAAGCAGATGAATCTCCGTTAATATCATTAATTCCAACTCCTAAAGCAAGTCCGGCGCCAATTAAAACCCGATCACTAATTACAAAATTATAGAAATAAGATGGAGCTAAAGTAAAAACATAAATGTCTCCAGGTGTTGAATCAGGTGTGTTTAAGTCTATATTCGTGTAGTAAAATGAGAAAGTTGGAATAAAACTTCCGGAACTTTTGGTCTGCCATTCGTTTTGACTTACTAATGTTTTAAAAGAGAATTTATCATTGAAAACATAAGCCGTCGTTCCGCCAATTTTCGTGGTACGCATATTTGGCAATTGTGCCGTTATATTATCATCACTGATATAAAATCCTTTTTGATTGATGAAAGTAAACGATTGCATCCATTTTTTATAATAAAAACGGGTATTAAAATTAAAATGCTTGGAATTTGAATCGCCTTTGTTACCGCCAAGAAATTTTGGTGCGAAACCAACAGAAACATCTATGATTCTATAATTCAGATTAAAACCAATTTGTTCTCTTCTATTCGGAATAAGACTGACAAATGTTTCTGTATTCTGAGCGTCTGAAGCAATCTGAAAACTGTTTGAAGTATCTAAATAATAAATACTCGCGGTAATTTTATCATTATAAGATTTAAAATAGGGATTTTGTAGCGAATCTTTCTGAGAAAAACACCCAAAAACGCCTCCAAAAAACACTATATAAATCAGTTTTAGATCCATTCAACGGGATTTTCTAACACATTTACTAATTTCTCTTCTTCGCTTCCTGCTTCTGCATGATGATCATAAACCCATTGCACGTGCGGAGGTAAACTCATCAAAATACTCTCAATTCTTCCGTTGGTTTTTAAACCAAATAAAGTTCCTTTATCATGAACAAGATTAAACTCAACATAACGGCCACGACGAATTTCCTGCCAATTTCTGTTTTCCGGAGTATATTCTAAATTTTTTCTTCTTTCTACAATTGGAACATAAGCTTCAAGGAAACTATTGCCAACTTCTGTTACAAAATTGTACCAATCATCCATTGACATTGTTTCGCTTGCTTTGCAATAATCAAAGAACAAACCGCCAATTCCGCGGGCTTCGTTTCTATGCGCATTCCAGAAATAAGCGTCACATTGTTTTTTATATTTTGGATAAAACTCCGGATTGTGTTTGTCACAAGCCGTTTTACACGTTTGATGAAAGTGTTTTGCATCTTCTTCAAACAAATAATAAGGTGTCAAATCTTGTCCGCCACCAAACCATTGTTCGATCACTTTTCCAGATTCATCATACATTTCAAAATAACGCCAATTAGCATGAACTGTTGGCGTCATTGGATTTTTAGGATGTAAAACCAAACTTAATCCGCAAGCAAAAAAATCTGCTTCGCCAACGCCAAACATTTTTTGCATCGCTTCCGGAAGTTTTCCATGAACGGCCGAAATGTTTACACCGCCTTTTTCAAAAACAGCACCGTTTTCAATAACACGTGTTCTTCCGCCACCGCCTTCAGGACGTTTCCAAAGATCTTCACGGAATTTTGTAGTTTCGTCAACGGCTTCTAATCCGGCGCAAATCTGATCTTGTAATTTTTGTATGTATGCGTAAAATTGATCTTTCATTGTTATTCTAATTCTTTTTTATTCTCCAAATAATCAATAGCATTTAATTTATTGACTACTTTTTTACCTATTTTTTCTTCAATTTCTTTACGTGTATTTCCGGCAATTGTTCCACCTTGATTAGCAATTATTTTATTTTCTATAAAACTTTCAGGTTTCTTTTCTTTGCTAATTTCTGTTGTGGTAGCTTCAGCCAACATATTGAGTACTAATTCTAAGTTACTCATATTATCACGTAGATTTTCCTTTTTTAAGCTTTTATGATTTTTATATTCTTTTACAGATAAACCACTCCAGGCTTTGGTGATTTCATCCGTAAGAATAGCATATTCTTGTCCTTTTTTTACACCTCGTTTATCCCATTCATCAGTAAGATCTTTTCTTACTTCAATACTTTTTAAACGCTGATTTACCCATTCTTTAGAATATCCTTTCTTTAAATAGGTTTCCATAAGTCTATCAAAACCAAGTTCAGGATCTTCAATTTCGTCAATTCTTTCTCGACCAACTTGAGCCAGCCATAGTTTAAAAGGTTCCGCTTTTTTAGATGGAACCGATTGAATTAGTCTGAATAATTGTTCTGTATCAGCAACATCTGTTTTGTAGAATTTACCATCTTTAGATTCCATTTTCAGTTGGTTACAATCTGTAACCAACTGACTTCCCTCTTTTTTTAGACGATTTTTTAGTACTTTCCAGTAATTATTAGGGTTTTCACTATCTGAAAGAACTCCAACAACATCTACAATAGAAAAAAACCACTTTTCTTCTGCATCGCTCCAAATGGAGCGTATTTGTTTTTGTTCAAATAATTTTATGGCAGTTTCTTTAGTCATGATGTTTTCTAATTCTGATAGAAGGATTTATCTTTCAAGTGTATTATATTCTGATTTAAGCAATCCGAAGTAAACGACATCTTCTAATATTCCATCACCATTTTTGAATTCGTCTCTTAAAATTCCTTCTTGTTTAAAATGATGTTTCAAGGCAATTTGCTGACTTGCTTTATTGATTTTTGAGGTACAAATAAAAACCTTGTTCATTTTTAAAGTATTGAAACAAAAGTCTAAAGTTTCAGAGACTAATTTTGAAGTAATTCCTTTTCCTTGATAATCTTCATCAACAAAATAACCCAATTCACATTTTGCTTTATTATTATCGATGCTTTTTATACATAAATAACCAATCAAATGATTAGTTTTTAAATCTCTGGGATAGAAATAATATCCTTCTTTATAATTTTCTTTATCCTGATTGAAAGCAATAAATTGTTTTGTTTTTTCAAGATCTTCACAATAGGAAAGTGTCACCGGGAAAGTTTTTTCAATGTGTTTTTTATTCTTTTCGATGAGGTTGTAGAACTCTTCGGGAAGAATATTGCTAATTGATTCTATTTTCCAATCGATGCTATCCATTGCTTATTTGTTTTTAGCCGAAGCTATTTTGGTATTTATTCCAAAGGAAAAAACTTTGCTTTCCTGCTGAATATACTGGTAAATGGCTAAAGCTTTGTCTTCAAAATTATAATTTTCTTCTTTTGAGAATTCTATTAAAATATCACCAAATTGTTCTAACTGTTCCCAATCAAAATGAAGACGATTTAATAAGGTAATTAATTCTTCATTGGAGTAATCTATTAATGTTTGAATATTTAGCCCAAACTCTTTTAATTGATTTTCGATATCTGATTTTTGCAAATGGCCCAAAGGATAAGGCACAAAAATGAGTGTTCGCAATGTTTTTAGAACATTGTCAATTCTGATTTTTTCTTCGTCTCTTAAACCTTTATTTAACATGATTGTACGTTTTCTAAATCGGGATGTTTTGGCATTATTCACAAACCCCGGATTAAAATCCGAGGCTATAAAATGAATCGTTCCTCCGGAACTTTATTATTGGTATTTAGTAATAGCTACAGACAAACTGAAAACTGCGACTGAATACTATGTATTAATTCCCGTATTCCTTAACCGCGTCAATAAACGCTTTTGCGTGATCTACAGGTATATTTGGTAAAATTCCGTGACCTAAATTTACAACATATTTATCTTTTCCGAACTCGTCGATCATTTCGTGAACCATTTTCTTGATAGTCGGAATTGGAGAAAGCAATCTTGACGGATCGAAGTTTCCTTGCAAAGTGATGTTTCCACCAGATAAATAACGAGCATTTCTAGCCGAACAAGTCCAGTCTACACCAAGTGCTGAAGCTCTACTTTTACCCATTTCGCCAAGAGCAAACCAACATCCTTTTCCGAAAACGATAACCGGAGCGTGATCAGCCAAAGCTTCAACGATTTGGTTGATGTATTTCCATGAAAATTCCTGATAATCAACTGGAGAAAGCATTCCTCCCCAAGAATCAAAAATCTGAACAGCATCAACACCGGCTTTTACTTTTTCTTTTAAATATAAAATAGTAGTGTCTGTAATTTTTTGTAATAAAGTATGTGCTGCTGCTGGATTTGAAAAACAGAATCCTTTTGCAGTATCAAAACTTTTAGAACCTTTTCCTTCAACAGCATAACAGAAAATTGTCCAAGGCGAACCAGCGAAACCAATTAATGGCACTTCATCGTTCAGCATTTCTTTAGTCAATTTAATCGCATCCATTACATAACCTAAACTTTCCTGAATATCCGGAACGTAAACTCTATGAACATCAGCAAGTGAGCGAATTGGGTTTGGTAAAAACGGACCGAAATTTTCTTTCATTAAAACTTCAATTCCCATTGCTTGCGGAACAACCAGAATATCTGAGAACAAAATAGCTGCATCCGGAGCAATTCTGCGAATTGGCTGAACGGTGATTTCAGCAGCCAATTCCGGAGTTTGACAACGTGTGAAGAAATCGTATTTATCACGCAAAGCGATAAATTCTGGCAAATATCTTCCGGCTTGACGCATCATCCATACTGGCGGACGTTGAACAGTTTCTCCTTTTAATGCTTTTAAAAATAGGTCGTTTTTTAACATGTTTTTTATTTTAGGTGCAAAGTCACAAAGTGACAAAGTTGCAGAGGTTTTTATTTATATTCTTCAATTACATCTTCGATTACGTCTTCAACCGTTGGCTGATCTGCAATGATGATGTTTTTTGTAATTTTATGTAAAGCTTCTGCGGTTGTTTCTCCTATGCAAAAGCACTTTTCTTTCTTAATTGTATTGTCTTTCAAATAACTTTCAACGCCAGAAGGACTGAAAAACAAGATTCCGTCAACTGCATTTTTTATTTTCTGAGGTGTCAATGACGTATCATAAACCTGAATCTCATTAAATTTTACTTCGGCATCTTTTAATGCTTGTGGCAAAGTTTCTCTGCGAAGGTTTCCGCTAAAAAAAGTATAGCTTTCACTGCGGTAAATCAAAGTGATGATTTCTGCTAAATCAGCAGCATATCCTGTATAAGCCACAACATTAAATCCATTTTCAGATAAAAGAATTTTGGTTTTTAAGCCAACGCAAAACACATTTTTGCTTTTTAATTCTTCAATTTTTGGGTCTAATAAAATGCTTTGAACCGCATTCTGACTTGTAAAAATCAGATTTTCGTTGAGGTCTTTTAATTCGAAAGGTTTGTTTTGTGTCTGAATAAAATCAGCTTCGACAACTTCAATATTGGCTTTTACCAATGCTTGTTTTTGTTCGCTCGATAGCTTTTTTGTAGATAATATTTGAATTGATTTACTCATTTATTTTTTTAAAGATTCTTTAATAGATGCCATCAATTCGGCTCCGCCATTGTTCAGAATTTCCTGAGCAGCGAAGAAACCTAGTTTTTTCCATTCAGAAATGTCAACCGTTTTGTCGATTTCCAGTTTTTGTTTTCCATCAACAGAAAGTAAAACTCCCTGAAAATGTAAAGTATCTTCGTCTTCATTATAGTTTACCAAAGCTCCAATTGGCGCTGTACAACCACCTTCCAGCGTTCTCAAAAACTGACGTTCGATATAGGTACAAATTTCAGTTTCGATGTGGTTCAATTGCGAAAGTGCGTCTAAAGTATAATTGTCATTTTCCATCGCCACAACAAGCATTGCGCCTTGTGCCGGTGCAGGAATCATCCAATCTAGATCGATATAGTTTCCGGGTTTTAGGTTAATGCGCTCTAAACCTGCAGCAGCAAAAACAGCTCCGTCCCAATTATTGTCTTGTAGTTTTTGCATGCGCGTATTCACGTTTCCGCGTAAATCAACCACAGTATGATTAGGATATTTGTTAAACCATTGAGCCTGACGACGTAAACTTCCGGTTGCAATCGTACTTGGATTTGCAAAATCTGGATTTCCTTTGTGAACTAAAATGTCTAAAACATTAGCTCTTTCTAAAACCGCAGCCTGAACAATACCTTTTGGTAAAGCTGTTGGAACATCTTTCATGGAATGCACTGCAATGTCAATATCGCCATTGATCATAGCAATATCTAAGGTTTTTGTAAAAATTCCTGTAATGCCAAGTTCATAAAGAGGTTTGTCAAGAATAATATCACCTTGAGATTTTACCGCAACAATTGAAGTTTTATAACCTAAGTCATTTAGTTTTTTCTCGACAGTATGTGCTTGCCAAAGTGCTAGTTCGCTATCGCGAGTTCCAATTCTGATTGTTTTTTCTGCCATTTTGTTGAATTTCACCATATAAGTTATTTAAGTACATTTAAGAAGTTTGGGTAAAAACAGCAGTTTTATAAATGAACTTAAATAACTTATGTGGTTTAAAATTTTATTTTTAAGATGCTTTTATCTTGAAGACTTTTTCGATCCATTCGATGCTTTCATCGACCATGGTATCGTCGTCTTTTAAATGATTTGCAAAGTGTGTAGTGATTTTTTGAATGATTCTGTTGCTGATAATTTCAGCTTGAGCTTCATTAAAATCTGCAATTTTCCTGCTTTGAAAATCTAATTCCGAAACTTTGATCTCGTTTAGTTTTTCTTTTAAAGCATTAATAGTTGGAGCAAATTTTCTTCCTTTTGTCCAGGTAACGAATTCCTCTTTTACTTCTTCGATAATAGCTTCGGCAGCAGGAATGTGTAATTTTCTGTTTTCAAGAGTTTCATCTGTCAATTGCGACAAATAATCCATGTGAATCAAAGTTACGCCTTCTAAATCCTCTACGTTTTCATTAACGTTTTTTGGAATTGATAAATCTAAAATCAATAAAGGTTTTTTTAGATTTAGAATTGCTTTGTCAACTGTTGGGTTTTGGGCACCTGTAGCCACAACCACAACATCAGCTTTTTGAAGTTCCAGATGTAGCTCTGAATAATCTTTAACAATCAGATTTAATTTTCCAGCTAATTTCTCCGCTTTATCTTTTGTTCTGTTTATTAAAGTAATATGTTCGTTTTTGGTATGTTTTACAAGATTTTCACAAGTGTTTCTTCCGATTTTCCCTGTTCCGAAAAGTAAAATATTCTTATTACCAATATCCTCTACATTTTTAATAATGTATTGTACCGATGCAAATGAAACCGAAGTTGCGCCTGAACTGATTTCAGTTTCGTTTTTGATTTTCTTGCTCGCCTGAATTACCGCATTTACTAATCTTTCTAAGAAAGCATTGGCTAAGCCTAAAGATTTTGAATGTGCAAAACAAGTTTTTATTTGAGATATAATTTCAAAGTCACCTAAGATCTGGCTGTCTAAACCGGTTCCTACGCGAAACATATGATTAATTGCTTCCTGATTTTTATAAACGAATCCAACTTTCTGAAAAGCATCAACTGATCCGTTACTATTATCGCAAATTAGCTTTATTAATTGAAAAGGGTGTTCTGCAAAACCGTAGATCTCGGTTCTGTTGCAAGTCGAAGTGACAATTAAACTTTCTATTCCCTCTGTTTTAGCTTGTTCCAGTAAACGAGTTTTCGCAGCTGCATCCAAACTAAATTGACCTCTAACCTCAGCATCAGCTTTTTTATAACTCAATCCAACGGAGTAAAAATATAGGTGTTTCGGTACGTTATTGTTTTCCATAAAATTCACTTTCATAAAAGTGCAACAAAATTATTACTATACTAGCTATAAAAGTAACGCTCAAAGTACTTTTTGTATCGCTACAAAAAAAAATGATTCAAATAAGTAATTTTAGAAGGTATTTTCTCTTACTTATAGTGATATCAGGCATTCGAAAGATTGTTATATATATTTATTCTAAATAACGAGATTGTTTTTTGTTTAAATAATATACCAAAAAATATCGCTTTGAGTTCAGAAAATTGAAATTGAATTTTATGATGTTTCTATTTCTTAACTTAATGAGAATCTATAACTTAAAACGGTTGTGTTTCTAAATAAAAACGCTGCCTTTATTAAGGCAGCGTTTTTTTAAGACAAGAAATTACTTTTGTACAATTGGAGTTCTCAGTGACTCTAAAACAGCAACAATGTCAGTATAAAGTTCTGTATTTGAAGCAACACCATTTGCATTGGCTGCAGCGCCAACATATCCTTCAAATTTTGTGTAGTCAGCAGTACTTGCTTTTGTTCCCATTCTTGGGTTTTTTGCAGGATCATGAGCAGCTACCATATTCAAACCAGAATACGTATTTACGGCATTAGTTCCTCCGGTATTAAAAGAGAAGAAATCAGTTAAATTGTCTGATAATTTTGCAATATTAGTAGCTTGTGTGTTACCAGTTTCTGCTAAAAGCGGAGCAAAATGAGCTTGTAAATTACCAGAAGCGTTTGATTGAATATCAGCAACAATTAATCCGATAGTTGAGTTTACCACTTTACGGAAGCTCAAACGACCTTTTTCAATCATTTGTCCTGAATTATCTGGGTCCGAAACCATAGTAGTTCCTCCTAATCTAGTATAAATACTAGCTTTTTCAACTGGTTTTTCATCATCGCTACTGCAAGAAGCTAAAGTTGCCGATGCAGCAATTAATACACTAAGTGTAATTTTCGAAAAATTTTTCATTGTAAAATATTTAAAGATTAATTAAAAAAACGATTTATTTTTTGAGATAATTTATAGCTAAAGCTATTTTGATCTATAGGACAAACTTCTTTGCTTGCTAAATTTGCAGGTAAAATATAACGTTGAGCTTCATATGTATGTTTACTCATTAATTCGTCATATACTTTTTTAGAATTGGTAATCTTGTTATTGTGGAAATAAACCACAACATTTCTTTTTATAATTATAGAATCAGAAGTTAATCCTTTGATAGACCTTAAGTCGGCACATATTTTTTTAGCAGCAGCTGAATCAATGTTTTCTTTGAAATCAATTCTGCTTACTTGCAAATTTGGACTTTCATAAACGGCAGGTTTTGCAGTAATAATGTGGAAAACTAAAATGGCAAAAAATAACACAAAGGTTATCGTTGTTGCCCAAAGTACTTTTTTTATTGTTTTGTTAATTTTCATGGCGATATCTTAAAAATTAGTTAAGTTTTTTTGATACTTACGAGTACTTTCTAATGTAGGTTTTGTTAAAAAGTGGCAATTCTGCTGTTTAGAATTGTTTTAAATACTTGTGAGTTGGAAGTCAGGATAGTAGCACTAAAAAGAGAAAATGTAGCTATACAAATTAAATTTATAGCTTAATTTACAGGCTTGAGCAGTGTTTTAATGATTATTGATGGTTATTTGGTTTAAAATCAGAGGCTTGCTGAGAAATAACAATGATTCTAAATCCGAATTGGTTTTGAAAGAAGAAATTGGGAAATGATAGCTATAGAAAGCTAAAAACAATAAAGAATTTATAAATTTAGAAGCAAGTAAACGATAAACCATCAAAAAGATTTAATTTTGAAAGGTCAAATTATTCGTTTCCTAAAAAATGATATAGTAACTTGAATAAAGTAAATTAAAAGATGGAGGAAGAAATAAAAATAGAAGATGAGTTTACACTAATCAGGTTTCAAAACGATAGTCCGGAACCTTTCATTGCACAGCATGAAATTGGTACTGGTTTGATACAGTTTCACTTTGGGCTAAAAGGCAATGCCAAACTTTTGTTTAATCAAGGTAATTATGCTTTGGATTTAAAGGAAGAAAAATCATTGCTTTTGTATAATCCGCAGAAAGAATTGCCGCTGAATTTAGAATTATCTCCAAATTCTTGGGTAATCTCCGTAATTGTTTCGATCAAGAAATTTCACGCGTTGTTTTCTGCAGAAGCAGATTACATTACTTTTTTAAGTGCTGATAATAAGGATAAAAAATATTATAATGAAGGAGATATTAGCCCTTCTATGGCTATTGTGTTAAGTCAGTTGTTTCATTATAACCTTCATCCATCGATAAAAAATCTTTATTATAAAGGGAAAGGATACGAATTGTTGAGTTTGTACTTTAACAGAACCGAAGATCCAAATGCAGAACAATGTCCGTTTTTGATCGATGAAGATAATGTCTTGAAAATAAGAAAAGCCAAAGAAATTATTATCGCCAATATGGCTGAACCTCCGGGATTACAAGAATTGGCAGATGAAATAGGTTTGAATTTGAAGAAACTCAAAATGGGTTTCAAACAAATTTATGGTGATACGGTTTACGGTTTTCTATTTGATTACAAAATGGATTTCGCCCGAAAACTACTCGACAGCGGTTCTTATAATGTAAACGAAGTTGGATTGAAAATAGGCTACAGCACAGGAAGTCACTTCATAGCGGCTTTCAAGAAGAAGTTTGCCACAACTCCAAAAAAGTATTTGATGTCAATTAATACGAATGTTTAATAATGAAGAAAACTGTTCTTATAGTATTAATCGTTTTTTTGAGCTGTAAATCTAAAGATAATCCTTTTCTCGTAAAATATAAAAATCAGGCATTTCATGATATCAAAGTAGATAGTGTAAAAACTTTCGGTTTTGGATTAGCACTTCCTCCTCGTGATTCATTAGAATTATTAAAAAATAATAAAATAGAAAATGTCTATCGTAAATACGGTTTGTTTAGAAAAAATCTGGGATGTACAGTAGGCAATGAAGAACTGGATAATGCAATTACAGAATATTATAAAATAACGGCTGTTTATCTTGAAGGCAGAAATGGAAAAGGCTGGAAAGAAAAAATGAAGAAAGAGATAAATAATATCCTCTTAAATGGAGAATGATTTAGTATCAGTTTTATATATCAGAACATAAATAAAAAATAACATTTATCATATTTCTAAAAAGCAACAAGCAATACTTTTGACGAAATTTTAAAAAATAAACAAATGCTTAAAGCCTAAAGCTTAAAGCCCAAAGCAAAAAAAACAATAATGAAAGGCGTATTATTAGTAAACTTAGGATCTCCGGAAAGTCCAACTACAAAAGATGTAAAACCATATTTAGATGAATTTTTAATGGATAAATACGTGATCGATGTTCCGTATTTATTGAGAGCTTTATTAGTTCGTGGTATTATTTTAAGAAAAAGACCTGAAGAATCAGCTCACGCTTATGCGAAAATTTGGTGGGACGAAGGTTCTCCGTTAGTAGTACTTTCAGAAAGAATGCAGAAAAAAGTTCAGCCTTTAGTAAATGTTCCCGTTGCTTTAGCAATGCGTTACGGAAGTATGACAATTGAAAAAGGACTTCAGGAATTACATGATAAAGGGGTTACTGAAGTATTGCTTTTTCCGTTATATCCTCAATATGCAATGGCTTCGACTTTGACTATTTTAGTAAAAGCTGAAGAAATCCGTAAAAAGAAATTCCCTCAAATGACTTTTACAGATGTTTCTGCGTTTTACAATAAACCGGATTACATCAAGAATTTAGCCGATTCAATTCAGAAACATTTAGTTGGTTTTGATTACGATCATTTGTTGTTTTCATATCACGGAATTCCGGAGCGTCACATTCGCAAAACCGATGTAACGAAGTCACATTGTAAAATTGACGGTTCTTGTTGTAATACACCATCGCCAGCGCATGATTTCTGTTACCGTCACCAATGTTACGAAACAACCAGACAAGTCGTAAAACTATTAGGACTTCCAGAAGATAAATACAGTCTGACTTTTCAATCGCGTTTGGCGGGAGATAAATGGTTAGAACCATATACTGATGTTGAAATTGACAAAATGCCAGCAAAAGGAATCAAGAATCTTGCGGTTGTTACGCCTGCTTTCGTTTCGGATTGTCTAGAAACTCTGGAAGAAATCGCGATGCGCGCCAAAGAAGATTTTGAAGCAAATGGAGGAGAAGAGTTCTTGGCGATTCCATGTTTGAACGACGATGACGAATGGTGTGAAACTGTTGGAAATTGGATTAATGATTGGGCTAAATAGAAAATAGAATAAAGAGTATAGAACAAAGACTTTATACTGGACGCAAGTTGTGACCAAAATCATAAATATAGTAATGGAATATTATAACTACTTAAAATCACTTCATCTTATTTTTGTAATAACCTGGTTCGCTGGGTTGTTTTATATTGTAAGATTGTTTGTCTACCAAATTGAAGCCAGCGAAAAACCTTCGCCTGAAAAGGAAATTCTACAAGCGCAATACAAAATTATGACATATCGTTTGTGGTATATTATTACTTGGCCGTCGGCAATTTTGGCGAGTATTTTTGCCTTTTGGATGTTGCTTTTTACAGATTTAGGAAACGCCTGGCTCAAAATGCCTTGGATGCACGTAAAATTGTGTTTTGTTTTCTTGCTGTATTTATATCATGCAAAATGCCATCAAATATTCAGACAATTACAAAATGATGAGGTAAAATATTCCAATAATTTCATGCGTTTATGGAATGAAGGCGCAACAATTATACTATTTGCAGTTGTGTTTTTAGTAGTTTTAAAAAGTGCTATTAACTGGATTTTCGGTGTGATCGGAATCTTTTTATTCTCGATTATTATAATGCTTGGATTCCGTTTTTATAAGCGCATTCGAGAGAAAAAATAAAAAAAGTTGCCACGAATTTCACAAATTAGCACGAATGATTTGGATGATTTTTTTAAACGTAATCTCTAAATTCTGTCAATCATTTTAATCTGAGGCAAAAAATAATTAGCGTAAATTCGTGTAATTCGTGGCAAAAAATATAAAACATGTTTAACAACTTCAAAATGTCGATGCTTTCATTGCGCGTTAGGATATTCCTTTCGATGATTGTATTGATTGTTGTGGCATCTTTTTTATTGGCTTCGATTTCGATTATTCAGTTTAAGAATGAAGCCAAAGAATATCATCAGGAACGTCTTGAGCGAAAAGAAAATGCAGTAAAGGAACACATCAATTATGTGCTTTCGACTACAACATATCCCTTAAAAACGGCTAACTTGGATTTAATCTTCAAAGATAAAATCCACGAATTAGCGCAGATTCACAAAATCGAAATCAATATTTACAGTCTTGACGGAAAACTGCTAAAATCATCCAAAGAATCCTTTGCAGTTGATAAAGTAGCGCCGCCAGTTCCGGATTATATTCTGAAATTAGTGCGTTCTTCAATCGAAAAGCGTTTTGTTGATATTAAAACTATCGACGGAGTTAAAAACCGATCTTCTTATAGTTTGATTAAAGACGAGAAATTCAAACCACTCGGAATCTTAAATCTTCCTTATTTAGAAGATGATGGATATTATGATAACGAGCTGAATACTTTCCTGATTCGCCTTAGTCAGGTGTATTCCTTTATGTTGGTTGTGGCTTTTGCACTGGCATATTTTCTTTCGACCTATATCACAAAATCACTAAAAACCATTTCAGACAGATTAGAAGAAACCAATCTGGATCAGAAAAACGAAAAAATCGTTTTGGAAGCCAATAGTAAAGAAGTGAACTTTCTGATAAAGGCATATAATGGAATGGTCGATAAATTGGAAACCAGTGCTATAAAATTGGCCCAAAGTGAGCGTGAAGAAGCCTGGCGCGAAATGGCGAAACAAGTAGCGCACGAAATCAAAAATCCTCTTACGCCGATGAGGTTAACCGTGCAGAGTTTTCAGCGTAAGTTTGATCCAACGGCTCCAGATGTAAAACAGAAATTAAACGATTATTCTGAAACTTTAATTCAGCAAATTGATACGATGACCGCTGTAGCTTCGGCATTTTCGAATTTTGCCTCGATGCCCGCCCAACAAAATGAAACTTTAAATGTGGTTGAAGTTGTCGAATTAGCTTTGGATATTTTTAACGAAGATTATATTGTTTTTGAAAGTGAAGAAGAAGAAATCATTTCAAAAATGGATCGTACGCAATTAATTCGTGTCATTACCAATTTGGTTAAAAATGCAACACAGGCAATTCCGGAAAGTCAATTTCATAAATCTATTTTGGTAAAGGTAAAACGTAGAAATAACAATGTAGAAATTGCCGTAAAAGACAACGGAATTGGAATTCAAAAACAAGATATCAGCCGAATCTTCGAACCAAAATTCACGACTAAAACAAGTGGAATGGGACTTGGACTAGGAATTATAAAAAACATCATAGAAAATTACAAAGGAACAATTACCTTTGAATCAACTTACGGAAAAGGAACTACGTTTAGAGTTTCTTTGCCTATCACAAACTCATAAAACCAACGTCATGAACTACGAAAATCTTTTAATCTCGATTGAAGAAAAAATTGCAACCGTAACAATTAATCGTCCTACAAAACTAAATGCTTTGAACAAGGCTACGATTAGCGACTTGAGTAAAGCAGTTAAATTATTAAGCAAAAATGATGATGTTCGCGTAATCGTAATTACCGGAAGTGGCGAGAAAGCATTTGTGGCTGGAGCCGATATTTCAGAATTTGCCAATTATACTATAATAGAAGGTGCGCAATTAGCTGAAGAAGGACAAGAATCACTTTTTGATTTCATAGAAAATTTAAAGAAACCTGTAATTGCTGCCGTAAATGGTTTTGCCCTTGGCGGAGGATTAGAGTTGGCGATGGCGTGTCATTTTAGAGTAGCGTCAGACAATGCCAAAATGGGATTGCCGGAAGTAACTTTGGGATTAATTCCGGGTTATGGAGGAACGCAGCGTTTGCCACAATTAGTAGGTAAAGGTCGTGCAATGGAAATGATTATGACAGCAGCGATGATTTCTGCCGAAGAAGCAAAACAATTCGGTCTTGTTAATCATGTTGTACCTCAAGCAGAACTTCTTGAATTTGCAAACGGAATTGCTCAAAAAATTATCAAAAATGCTCCTTTTGCTATTAGTAAAGCAATAAAAGCAATTAATGCTAATTATACAGACGGTAAAAATGGTTTTGATACCGAAATAAAATCATTCGGAAAATGCTTCGGAACCCAGGATTTTAAAGAAGGAACAACAGCATTCTTAGAAAAACGTAAAGCTGAATTTACAGGAAAATAATATTCTCTAACCGCAATCCCGATAGCTATCGGGAGCTAAGATTTACGCAAGGTTCGCAAAGTTTTTAATTTCTTTGTGTCCTTTGCGAAAAACCTTTGCGAACTTTGCGGTTAAATTTTAAACACATTACAATGTCCTACGAACCAATATTTGCTCTTTTTTGCGAACGCGTTAAAGAAAGCATCAAAGCCGGAACTTTTGCCAAATTAACTCTGGCAAAAACCATGGGCGATACCGAGATTAAAAACATCTATTTCCGTTTAGCGATAAACGAAGATAATACCTATTCAATTGCATTAACAACGCGCTACAAAACCGAAGAAATAGAAAGTACTCATTCTCTAGACGAAGCTTTAATGGTTTTAGGAACTTATATTAAAAATCCATTTTTGACTGCGCTTTTGTTCACAACAGATAATGACGTGACTTTTAAAGTAAACAAAAAGAATGCAGGAAGTATTATCGAGCAAGAACCTACTTTCAAACATGCTTCGCCAGTAATGTTAGAAATGATCGAGAAGGGAATTGTTTAATATTTGGGATTGGTTTTAGGAGCTAATCCCGCACCCGAGCCTGAAAGTGCGAACTGGCGAAGCAATCCGTTCCAATCTTTTGTTTTTTAAAGAAAAAAGCAAAAGGATTTCCACTTCTATCGGGGCTAGAAATCGGCGCTGATGTAGCTTTTTTGAATCATAATTAGATTACGTCTCGTTTACTGAATTCGTTGTCATCAACGGATTAAAATCCGTCGCTACAATATGGTTCGTTCCTTCGGAACTTTTAGGAAAGAGCCTTAGGCTCGATTTATATTGTAGGGATGGATTTTAATCCATCCAATTTATAGATTGCAGTTTATAAAAACCTTTGTGAATCTTTGTGTAGTTTCTTCGTGAATCTCCGTGAAATAATTTCTAAACCAACTTCACAAACAAATTCGAAGCAATCTTATTCGAAATAGACAATTCACGACCATCAATTTTAATCTTCACAGATAAATCAAAAGATTCTTTAGACAAAAGTTCGATATTAGAACCCAAAGCAATCTCTTGTTTATCCAGATATTTAAGGAACTCTGATGAAGTATCTTTTACACCCACGCAAACACCAACTTGATTTTCGATTAACTCAGAAAGTAAGTGTTTTTCAATCTTAACGATTCTTCCATTAGCATCCGGAATTGGATCTCCATGCGGATCTTCGGTTGGATTTCCCAGAAAATCATCCAAACGATTAATCAATTGTTCAGATTTGATGTGTTCTAATTGTTCAGCGATATCGTGAACTTCATCCCACGAGAAATTTAATTTTTCGACAAGGAAAACTTCCCACAAACGATGTTTTCTAACAATCATTTTTGCTGCCAGTTTACCATTTTCGGTCAAAGAAACGCCTTGATATTTTTTATAATTCACCAAATCTTTCTCAGACAGCTTTTTAAGCATATCTGTAACCGATGAAGCTTTGGTTTCCATCATTTCGGCAATAGCATTTGTACTTACTTCAGCATCATTCGACGCTGTAAGATGATATATAGATTTAAGATAGTTTTCTTCTGAGAAAGTCATTCCATTTTAGATTTTAGAGTGTTGATTTTAGATTTTAGATTCAGAGAAAGCCTTTGCAGCTTTGTATCTCTGAACCTTTGTATCTCTAAAAGAACTATTTTTTGAGGTTCTAAGGTTCTAAGTTAAAAGTCTCGAAGTAAAAACCTCAGAAACTTAGCAACTCAGAACCTTAGTCCCTTTTATTTAACAATCAACAAAGGTATTGAAATTTTATGTCTCAATTTGTCTACAGTTGTACCAAACAAAATATCTTTTAAACCAGTGTGGCCGTGCGTTCCCATTACTAAAACATCGAAGTTTCCAAGGTTAATAATCTTCGGAATCACGGTGTTAGGTTTTCCAAAACCAAGTTCGGTTTGGATTTTGAAACCCTTTTGCGAAAGCATATCTTTATATTCTAATAATAATTTTTCGTCGATAGTCGTTTCATGATCGTCAACATTGCCACCATACATTAATGCACCAACTGTTTCTACGATATGAATTAAGGTATATTGTGCGTCGATTCCGCCAAGTTCGAAGGCATTGTTAAGTGCAGCTTCATCGGCTTTAGAAAAGTCTACAGAAATCGCTATGTTTTTTCTGTTGTAACTTTCTTTGGGAGTGTATTGCAGTTTTAAATGATGCGGTGAATGATTTTCGATATTGGATTTTGCTCTTGCAATAAAAGGCTTCGCAATGATGTACAACAACAAAGCAAGAAAACCAAAAGCAAGCGGAACCACTGTAAACCAAAGAATAGTTGGATTAGTTGAGTTCTCTAACCAAGAAGAGATTTCGTCATACACTAATTTCGCATTTAGCGAAACAATAATCAAAGCAATAATCCATGCGGCAACCTGAGTTGTTTTGGAAATATGAAATCCTTTCATTTTGGTTTTATCGCTCACAAAATGAATCAACGGAATAATCGCAAACCCTAATTGTAAACTCAAAATCACCTGACTTAAGATCAGAAGTTTTCCGGTAACGCTTTCTCCATAAATTAAAATCACGATAACAGCTGGAACAATCGCAATTAAACGTGTTATAATACGACGAACCCATGGTTGAATTCTTAAATTCAAATATCCTTCCATTACGATTTGTCCGGCCAAAGTTCCGGTTACGGTTGAGCTTTGTCCTGCAGCGATCAAGGCAACGGCAAACAAAACCGGCGCCCATTTGGTTCCTAACAAGGGTTCGAGGAATTTATGTGCATCCTGAATTTCGGCGACTTCAAACATTCCGTTTTTATAGAATGTGGCTGCAGCCAAAATCAAAATAGCAGCGTTGACAAAAAATGCGAGATTTAAAGCAATTGTGGAATCGATAAAGTTGTATTTCAGGGCTTGTTTGATTCCCGCAGGAGTTCTGTCGAATTTGCGAGTTTGCACCAAAGAAGAATGTAAATACAAATTGTGGGGCATTACAGTGGCACCAATAATTCCGATTGCGATGTATAAAGCCGCTGAACTTGGGATTGAAGGAACCAAACCATAAATGACTTTGTCCAATTCCGGTTCGGCAAATATCATTTCGAAAATGAAAGAAAATCCAATAATTGCGACCAATACAATTATGAAAGCTTCCATTTTTCGGATGCCTTTATTGATTAAGAAGAGTAGAAGGAAAGTGTCTAAAACCGTAATCAAAACACCTTCGATAAGTGGAATGTCAAAAAGAAGATTGATCCCGATTGCCATTCCCAGAACTTCGGCTAAATCACAAGCGGCGATCGCAATTTCGGCCAGAAAATATAAAATGTAGTTTATAAATTTCGAATAGGTTTCTCTCGATGCTTGCGCTAAATCACGTTGCGTTACAATTCCAAGTCTTGCGCTCAAACTTTGAAGTAATAAAGCCATTAAGTTGCTCATTAGCAACACCCAAAGCAAAGAATACCCAAACTGACTACCACCGGCAATGTCTGTCGCCCAGTTTCCCGGGTCCATGTATCCTACGCTTACTAAATATGCCGGACCTAAAAAGGCTAATATTTTTCTGAATCCTGTTTTTTTATGCTGTGTTGCAACCGATTGATGAACTTCTTCTAAAGATTTGGTCATTGTAGAAATGTTGTTTTAACAAATGTATGTAAAAATTACATTCGCGCAACAATATTTTTAGGCTTGTCTAAAACTTAAATGTTAGAATTGAAACATTTTGGGCATATTCCTGATAACGTAAAGTTTATATCATTGACCTTATAATTGTGCGGAAGAATATAACTTGGCTTCACATTTTCTAAGCAAGTTACCTCTTGACATTTCTCACAGCTAAAATGTGCATGATTATGTATGTGTACTCGTTGGGCATTATGATGACATTTTGCATACTTTACCGTTCCGTCGAGGTTGACAATTTTATGTACAATATCGTCATTTACTAATCGATCCAGGATTCTGTAAGTAGTAACGCGATCACACAAATCATTCAGTTCTTTTTGAATTTCTGTGTGAGACAATGCAGTCTTAGATTTCCCAAAAATCTCTAGAACGGCTGTCTTTGCTGCTGTATTACGTGTAGTTTTCATTTTTATTTGAATTTAAAAATATTAACGCAACAATGTTGCAATTGATTTTTATGTGTATATTTGCAACAAAATTGCATTAAGCAAATATACAGAAAATGAAGAAAACAAGTACATCTCTTTACGATATTTTAGGAATCTCGAGCGCGACCGTTTGTTTGGTTCATTGTTTGATTTTTCCGCTTTTGACAATTCTGCCTTTTGGATTAAGCCACAATCCTTTTATCGATTTGGTTTTTGCGACGATTGGTCTTTTTGCGATTATTAAAATTATAAATAAATCAGATCTTTTCGTTGCAACAATTCTTGTGATTTCAATGTCTTTGATTTGGATTAGTATTCTGAGTGAACTTTTTCTAGACATTCATCTTGATCTAATATTTATTGGCGGAACCGGAATGATCATTGGACACTTTTTGAATTATATAAATCATAAACCTTCCCAACAATGAAAAAATTACCCGTAACCGTATTAAGCGGATTTCTTGGTGCTGGCAAAACGACGCTGCTCAATCATATTTTGCACAACAAAGAAGGATTAAAAGTAGCTGTAATAGTCAATGACATGAGCGAAGTAAATATTGACGCGCAACTCGTAAAAAACGAATACACTTTATCCCGAACCGAAGAAAAATTAGTTGAAATGACTAATGGCTGTATTTGCTGTACATTGCGCGAAGATTTAATGCTTGAAGTCGAGAAACTGGCAAAGGAAAATAGGTTTGATTATTTGCTTATCGAAAGTTCCGGAATTAGCGAACCCATTCCGGTAGCGCAGACTTTCTCGTTTGTTAATGACGAAGAAAACATTGATTTGTCCAGATTTAGTTATATCGATACGATGGTTACAGTTGTGGATAGTTTTAATTTCTTTAAAGATTTTGGCTCAGCCAAAACATTACAGGAGCAAAATTTATCGGATATTGAAAATGATAACCGAACAATAGTCAATCTTTTGGTCGATCAGATAGAGTTTGCCAATGTTATTGTTTTGAATAAAACAGATTTAATCAGTGCAGAATCATTGCAAATGCTCCAAGCTTCAATTCAAAAACTGAATCCGGTTGCAAGAATAATTACGGCGGTTTTAGGAAAAGTAAATCCAAATGAAATTATAAATACCGGTTTGTTCAATTATGAAGAAGCTGAAAATTCTGCAGGTTGGATTAGAGAATTAGAAGGTATTCACACGCCTGAAACAGAAGAATACGGAATAAATTCTTTTGTATTTCGTGATCCAAGACCTTTTCACCCCAATAGATTATGGAATTTCATTTCTTCTGATTTTCCAAGTAACGTCATTCGAAGCAAAGGGTTATTGTGGATGGCATCACGACCGGAACAAGCCATTAACTGGAGTCAGGCCGGCGGATCTATGAAAGCCGAAGGAGCAGGAGTTTGGTGGGCAAGTATGCCACTAACCGAGCGAATGACCTTTAATAATTTTGTCGAATTTCAAGATGTTATAGAAGAACGATGGACTGCGGGTTTTGGCGACAGACTCAATGAGATTGTTTTTATAGGTCAGAAAATAAATGAAACGGAAATCCTTGCAACACTTAAAAAATGCCTTTGTACCGAAGATGAAATTGAAGATTATCATGATGGTTTCTTCCCAAACAAAGATCCATTTCCAATTCCAAGAACATATTAAAAGATACATTTATGACAGAACAAAAACACTTTGAAGTTATAATCATTGGCGGAAGTTACAGCGGACTTTCTGCAGCAATGAGTTTAGGTCGTTCTTTGCGACAAGTTTTAGTTATTGATAGTGGTTTGCCTTGTAATCGACAAACGCCACATTCGCATAATTTTATTACTCATGATGGTGAAAAACCTGCTGTTATTTCGGCGAAAGCCAAATTGCAAGTCGACTTATATAATACAGTTCAGTTTTATAATGGTTTAGCCGTAAGCGCCGTTAAAACTGAAAATGGATTTGAAATTAAAACCGAATCGGGAAAATCCTTTACTTCTCGAAAATTATTGTTCGCAACCGGAGTAAAAGATTTACTTCCCGAAATTCCAGGTTTTGCTGAATGTTGGGGGATTTCGGTTTTGCATTGTCCGTATTGTCATGGTTATGAAGTTAAAAAAGAGAAAACAGCAATTATTGCGAATGGCGAAATGGGATTTGAGTTTGCCAAACTGATTTCTAATTGGACAAAAAATCTCAGCGTATTAACCAATGGAAAATCAACTTTATCTCCGGAAGAAACCTTGATTTTAAAGCAACATAAAATTGAGATTATTGAAGATGAAATTGATTCATTTGAACATGAAAACGGAAATATCAGAGAAATTGTCTTCAGAAATCAATCAAAAATTGCAGTAAAAGCCATTTATGCAAGACCACCTTTTGAACAGCATTGTCGTTTACCAGAAGGTTTAGGTTGTGAATTGACTCCACAGGGTTTGTTGAAAGTCGATGCTATGCAAAAAACAAATATTGCTGGAATTTATGCGAGCGGAGATTGTACAATTCAAATGCGATCTGTGGCAATGGCCGTTTCTACAGGATCTTTTGCCGGAGCATCTATTAATAAAGAACTTATTGATGAGTCATTTGTTTAGCTTTTTTACATGGGAGATTATAAACAGTTATGTAAATCAAAGATTGAAATGTGCCTTTAGGTACTAAATATTGGTAGAAACATGAATTGTAATAAATTGAAGCGTGCCGCAGGTACGCAACAGCAATCGTTTTGTAGCGTACCTACGGCACGCTAACGAATTTCGCATTTATAACTACCAATATTTAGTACCTAACGGTACAAAAAAAAAGGGCTTTATTTAAACTTATAAGATTTGGCTAAAGCCCTTTTCGGTCCTGTTTATATTCTCATCCAGCTAAAGCTGGACGCTATTCAATCTTATTAAAGAACTTTTTGATGAAGATTGTTAGGCTTTTTGCATAGCCCCTAGTTTCAACTAGGGGAAAATAAGATTTGAATTAAAAAAGGCTTTAGCACAATTTTTTGGTTTAAAACCTTTTAGCCTTCTTTATAGTAAATAATAGAAATATAACATATTGATGTCATAAGAGTTATAAAATTATAATTCTAAAATCATTATTTGTCAAATTTAATTTTTAGTTTTGTCTAAATTTAATTTTATAACAATGAAAAAACTATTTTTAATATTGCTTTTGTTTTGTTTGCAATTCTTGTCTGCGCAGGAAACTACTTCTGTATCCGGTTTTATATCTGGTGAAGGGCAGAAATTACAGCTTGTAAACGTTCATTTAATTGGAACAAAACAGAAAACGGTTACAGATAGTTTAGGATATTATAAGTTCGAAAATGTTGCTATTGGAATTTATACCATTCAAATTTCTCAAATGGGTTTTCAGACTTTAAAAAAGAAAATCGAAGTTGTGAAAGATCCCGTTATATCATATGATTTTGAATTGACGGATAATGAAAATCAGCTTAACGAAGTCGTAGTTTCGGGAACTTTAAAACCCGTAAAAAGATTAGAAAGCGCTGTTCCGGTTGAGGTTTATTCGCCGGTTTTCTTCAAGAAAAATCCAACACCAAGTATTTATGAAGCACTTCAAAATATAAACGGCGTTCGCCCGCAACTTAATTGCGGGGTTTGTAATACGGGAGATATTCATATTAATGGTTTGGAAGGTCCATATACTTTGGTTTTAATTGACGGAATGCCAATTGTGAGCAGTCTTTCGACAGTTTACGGTTTATCCGGAATTCCGAATTCTTTGGTTGAACGTATAGAAATCGTAAAAGGTCCGGCGTCTTCTTTGTACGGAAGTGAAGCTGTTGGCGGATTGATCAACATTATTACCAAGAATCCAACGAATGCTCCATTATTTTCGGCGGATGTTTTTTCGACAACCTACTTAGAAACGAATGTTGATTTAGGAATGAAATTCAATCCAACTAAAAAGTCAACAACACTTTTAGGAATCAATTACTTCGATTACAATCAGGTTATTGATAAAGATAAGGATGGCTTTACCGATGTTACTTTGTCTAATAGAATTTCGGTTTTCAATAAATGGAGTTTTTTACGAAATGATAATCGTCTTTTTACGATCGCTGCCCGCGCAATGTACGAAGATCGTTGGGGCGGAGATGTACGTTGGGAGAAAAAGTACCGTGGTGGAGATGAAATTTATGGAGAAAGTATTTATACCAAAAGAGGAGAACTGATTGGAAGTTATCAATTGCCTTTTGAAGAAAAACTGATGCTTTCGTTCTCAGGAAACGTTCATTATCAAGACAGTCGTTACGGAACAACATCGTTTATTGCCAACCAGAAAATTGGTTTTTTACAATTAACCTGGGATAAGAAAATAGGTCGGAATGATTTCCTTGCGGGAATTGCCAATCGTTATTCGTATTATGACGATAATACCACGGCTACAAAGGAAGCGGAGAGTACGTGGTTACCGGGAATTTTTGTGCAGGATGAAATTACGCTTTCGCCTAAAAGTCAGGTTCTGTTAGGAATGCGATACGATTACAATTCCATTCATGGTTCGATTTATACACCAAGAGTTGCTTATCGATGGAAGAAAAGTGAAAACACTATTTTTAGATTCAACGCAGGAACTGGATTTCGGGTTGTGAATTTATTTACCGAAGATCACGCGGCACTTACAGGTTCCAGAGATGTTGTCTTAAAAAGTGATCTGAAACCCGAACAATCCATTAATGCAAATCTTAATTATATTCAGAAGATAAACTTTGGAAATGGAACTTTTATCGGAATTGAAACTACGGCTTTTTATACGCGATTCAGCAATAAAATCATTTCAGATTACGAAACCGATCCCAATAAAATCATTTACGACAACATAAACGGCTACGCAATAAGTCAGGGAATCAGCACGAATGTTGATGTAAATTTCCCAACGGGTTTAAAGATGATTTTGGGAGCGACCATTTTAGATAATAAAAATGTTGAAAATGGAGTTTCAGAAAGACCTTTTTTAACAGAGAATTTCACGGCAACCTGGAGCGTTTCGTATAAAGTAGATTCCTTAAATTTATTGTTAGATTACACAGGGAATGTTTACAGTCCTATGAATTTGCCTTTGTTGAGTCAATACGATCCAAGAAGTCCGAAATCGCCTTGGTATAGTATTCAGAATATTCAGTTTACGTATTATGGATGGAAGAATTTTGAACTTTATGGCGGAATCAAAAACCTTTTAAATTTCACACCGAAACAAAATAATCCATTTTTGATTTCAAGAACAAATGATCCTTTTGATAAAAATGTGCAAACTTCAGACGGAACTGCTGTTGGTATTCATGGCAACGTAGTTCCAAAAGGTCAAATAGTGGACACACCGGATAATCCGTATGGTTTGACTTTTGACACGACTTATGTTTACGGACAAAACCAAACAATTCGTGGATTTTTTGGATTGAGATATACTTTGAGATAAAATTATATGCCACAGATTAAATGGATTAAAAAGATTATTGTTTAGAATAAAGTTTGCCACGAATTGCACAAATTACCACGAATTTAATTAGTGTAAATTCGAGAAATTCGTGGCAAAAAAATCTTTTTAATCCATTTAATCAGTGGCAAGAAAACGATAACAAATGAAAAAGCTTATTCTCATTTTCTTCTTTCTAGGTATAACTTCAACAGGATTCTGTCAATTAAAAAGCAGATCTTTTGAGGAAGTAGATAGTTTGCAGCAAATTCAAAAGCGAAAAATAATCGTTTTCATCCATACTGATTGGTGTCAGTTTTGTCAAAGAATGAAAAGTACCACTTTTAAAAATCAGGAAATTATTGAAAAACTAAATTCCGATTTTTATTTCATTGATTTAAATGCAGAAGAAAAACGTGATATTACGTTCAATAATCAGGTTTTTAAATTCCAGCCTTCGGGAAATAATGTCGGTGTTCATGAACTGGCTTTGCAATTAGGAACGATAAAGAATCAAATTGTATATCCGGTTTTATGTGTTTTGAATGAGAAAAAAGAAATTATTCTGCAGTACAACAACTATTTAAGTCCAAAGGATTTTAAACTTCTTTTAGAAAAATTGAAAGAATAAAATTTCTTATTTTTGAAGATGACTTCCTCGCAAATAAAACATTTCAACTACATTTTTACCGGATCAGGTTTATCTGCTTTGATGACTGTTTATAAAATGGCATTGTCCGGAAAATTTTCAGATAAATCTATTTTGCTTTTAGATCAGGATCCAAAAAAAACAAATGACAGAACCTGGTGTTTTTGGGCAAAAGAAGAAACGATTTGGCATTCTATTGTTTTCAAAAAGTGGAATTCGGCTTTATTTGCTGATGAAAACTTTAAACGTGATTTGGCGTTGAAACCTTATCAATACAATCAAATTCGGGGTTTAGATTTTTATGATTTTGTTTTTGAAGCGCTTTCGAAACATCCGAATATTACTTTTCTAAATGAAAAAGTAACGGACATCAACGAACTCGAAACGCATGTTTTTGTTGGAACAGAAGAAAACAGATATACGTGTGATTCTTTATTCAATAGTATTTACACAAAGGCTTTCGCCGAAAATCAAACTAAATATCCGGTTTTGCAACAACATTTTATAGGTTGGTTTGTAAAAAGCGAATCTGAAATCTTCAATCCGGAACAAGCTACTTTTATGGATTTTTCGGTCGAACAAAGAGGAAATACAAGATTTATGTATGTTTTGCCCATTTCTAAAACTGAAGCTTTGGTAGAATATACTTTGTTTTCTGAAAAACTACTTCCAAAAGAAGAATACGAAAATGAGATTCAGCTTTATTTAAAGAAACTCGGAACAAAGAATTTTGAAATTCTCGAAAAGGAGCAGGGAAGTATTCCAATGACTTCTTATCCTTTTTGGAGGAAAAACACCAAACGAGTTTTAAATATTGGAACTGCCGGCGGATGGACAAAAGCGAGCACGGGTTTTACTTTTAGAAATTCGGATAAAAAGTCATCTGAATTGGTCGAGTTTCTTTGCGTTAATTCTTCCGAAACTTTAGAATCTTTAAGAATGACATCGTTTCATAAGAGAAATAGATTTTGGTTTTATGATTTATTGCTTTTGGATATTCTGTATCGCCATAATGAATTAGGAAGTTCCATTTTTTCGTCTTTGTTTAGAAAAGGAAATCCTGCTTTGATATTTAAGTTTTTGGATGAAGAAACTAGTTTATTAGAGGATTTTCAGGTGATTTTAAAATGCCCAAAACTTCCGTTTATAAAGGCGTTACTTCGTGTTATCTTTAAATAAAAAATTCTTTTCACTCAGCTTTTACAGCTTTAGGTAGATTGGTTTTTATATTAACTCAAAGTAAAAATCTGCGCTTATCTGTTTAAATCGGTATAATCTGCGTGCAATTTATCTCTTTGTTTCTATTACTATTTTAATAATTCTTAATATCGTAAAAAGTAGTGGATACCTTGAATATGAAGATTCATTTTAATAAAATGTCTTATTCTTTTGCTTTAAGAACCTTTCGAGGTCATTGCAAAACTGCTCTAACATTTAGCTTTGCCGCACAAATTTAATATAATCGTTCATTTACGATAATGAACAAATTGGCAAGCTAATGGGAATTACAAAACACTTAAATCTTGATCTGGAAACAAAAGCAATAGGTAAAATTTGCAAAGCTCTTGGACATCCAACTCGAATTCAGATTATGACACTTTTATGGAAAAGAAACAATAGAACTTGTGGTGAAATTGTTGAATTAATTCCGTTAGCGCAATCGACGATATCAAAACATTTGTTAGAATTAAAAAAAGCAAATCTGGTAAACATAGAAAACGTTGGTAAAAAAACGATCTATTCTGTTGAAGTGGAGAATATTCAAATGCTTAAAAAATATTTGAGCAGTTATCTTTCAACCATCGAAATTCCAGAACAAAGTAAATCGACGGTTTCGGCAACAAAACACAAATTAATAGGCAGAAAAAATCATTTGAAACAATACAATTATGAGTTTCCCGACAGAAGGGTAAAACTGGCACTTTAGTGATTCAGAATTTATGATTGAAATGGTTATAAAGCATTGTAATTTTGAATATTACAATAATATTTGGTCCTATTTATAATCTATTATCGTACTATAACAAAACTTTATACTTGAAATTAAGTAGTTGCGAGTAAACTTTGTAACTTTGCAGTTCAAAAGTAAAATTTAAAAATAAGAAATATGTATCCAGAAGAAATGGTAAAACCAATGCAAGCTGAATTGACAGCTGCAGGTTTTCAAGATTTACATAGTGCTGACGCTGTAGAGAATGCTATCAAAGCTGAAGGTACCACTCTAGTTGTTGTAAACTCTGTTTGTGGTTGTGCTGCAAGAAATGCACGTCCGGGAGCAAAAATGAGTTTAGAAGGAGCTAAAAAACCAGATCACTTAATCACTGTTTTTGCAGGTGTTGACAAAGAAGCTGTTGATGCGGCAAGACAACATATGTTTCCTTTTCCTCCATCTTCGCCATCTATGGCTTTATTCAAAAACGGAGAATTAGTTCACATGTTAGAACGTCACCACATCGAAGGTCGTCCAGCAGAATTAATCGCTGAGAACTTGCAAGATGCGTTTAATGAGTTCTGTTAATTTTTAAGGGACTAAGGTTCTGAGTTACTTAGGCTCTAAGTTTTTAGGTTCAAAGTGACAAAGGTACATAGGGACAAAGATTTAAAACAAAAAAGCATCAGCTACAGCTGGTGTTTTTTTTTATGCTCATAGTTTTTAAAAACCTTAGTGCCTAAGTAACTCAGAACCTTAGTACCTTTAAAAAAAACTAATTCCATCCCCCGCCAAGTGCTTTATATAATTGGATCATTGAGGATAATTGTTTTTGTGTTAAATTAGAAAGACTAAGTTGCGCTTCGAAAAGTGATCTTTGTGCATCAAGAACTTCCAGATACGAAACGTAACCGTTGTAATATCTGGCATTTGATAAATCATAATTTGTTTGTGCAGCTATAACTTGTCTGTTTCTTGCTGCCCATTCTTCTTTGTACATCGCCACATTTTGTAGTGAATTCTCTACTTCAGAAATCGCTATTAAATAGGTTTTTTGAAAGTTCAGTTTGCGTTCTTCGGCAATTTGACGATTGACTTCGACACGGCGTTTGTTTTTTCCGAAATTGAAAATTGGACCGGTAACTCCGGCACCAACATTTTGCAAATAAGAAGCGTCATTAAATAAATCAGCAACCATAACACTTGTAAAACCGGCAAGAGCAGCAATATTAAACGAAGGATATCGCATGGCTTGTGCAACGCCAATTCTTTCGTTTGCCGAACGGTACAAAAGTTCCGTGGCTTTTACATCAGGTCGGTTTTCAAGTAAGGCAGATGGAACCGAAGTTGGAAAAGTAGTGAGAATCAATAATTCACTATTAGTTTTTCCTCTTTCTATAGGTTGCGGAACTTGTCCGATTAAAATCGAAATTGAATTTTCAATTGCTGTAATTTGTCTTTTGATAGCTGGGATATTAGCTTCGGCAATTGCGACTTGTTGTTCGATTTGTACTTTGTCTAATTCAGCAACATAACCACTTTTAAAACGTTCGTTTATGATGTCGTAAGCTTTTTGTCTTGTTTCTAAAGTATGAATCGTGATTTCTAATTGATTGTCAAAATCACGCAATTCAAAATAAGAAATTGCAATATTGCTCACAATGTCTGCAAGTACCACTTTCCGAGCTTCATCAGTAGCCAAAAGTTCATTTTGAAGGGCTTTATTCTGATGACGGTATTTTCCCCAAAAGTCCAGTTCCCAAGACATGTTTGCAAATGCAGAATTAGGCTGCATAAAAGTTTCGGCACTATTTACTTGTCCTGAATATTGAAAAGTAGGATATAAGTCGGCTTTTGCCATTCCCAGATTAGCGCGTGCCTGCTCTAATCGCGCAATAGCGATTTTAAGATCGAAGTTATTTTGAAGTCCTTTTTCGATTAATCCAATTAAAACAGGATCATTAAAAATCGTCGACCATTTTATGGTTCGTACCGTATTTGTTGTGTCTGTCGTATGATCACCATGTAAGAAAGTTTCTGGTTTTGGTTGTTCTGGTTGCACATATTTTGGTCCAACCATACATCCATAAGGAAAAACGGTGATCAAAAGTACTGCTACTATTAATTTTAGATTTTTCATGGTTCTTCCTTTTTAGGTTCATCAATTTCTTTTGAAGGTTTTTTTCCAAAAGTTTCAATAAATACAAACAATACCGGAATCAAACAAACTCCCAGAATAGTGGCGACGAGCATACCGCTAAAAACGGTCATTCCCATTACTTTTCGGGCTTGAGCTCCGGCTCCGGTTGCGGTTAACAAAGGCACAACTCCCAAAATAAAAGCAAAGGCAGTCATTAGAATTGGACGGAAACGAAGTTTGGCTGCATATAAAGCTGCTTCTTTTACCGGCATTCCTTTTTCATATTCTTCTTTGGCAAACTCGACAATCAAAATGGCATTTTTTGCGGCGAGACCAATAAGCATAACAAGTCCAATTTGTGCAAAGACATTGTTGACATAATCCGGACTAAAAAAGCGACAGATGTATAATCCTAAAAAAGCTCCAAAAACGGCAAATGGCGTTCCCAGAAGTACACTAAAAGGCAGTTTCCAACTTTCGTATTGCGCTGCCAGAATTAGAAACACAAAAACTAATGCCATGATAAATACGGTATTTCCTTTTCCTTCGGCTTGTTTTTCCTGATAACTCATATTTGCCCATTCATAACTCATGGCGGCTGGCAAGGTTTTTTGAGCAGTTTCTTCTAAAGCAGTCATCGCTTGCGCGGAAGTAAATCCGGGCGCAGGTGTTCCTCCAATTTCTGCGGCCCTATACAAATTAAATCGGGTTGTAAATTCAGGTCCGCTTTCTTTTCTAATAGTTGCAATACTTGAAATCGGAATCATTTTGTTGCTTTTACTTCGAACAAAGATCTTATTGATGTCTTCGGGATTTACTGTAAAACTTGGATCTGCCTGAAGTAATACAATATATTGACGTCCAAATTTGTTGAACTCATTAATATATTGACCTCCTAAACTGGCACCAATTGCGAGATTGACATCTGAAAGGGAAAGTCCAAGTTCTGTAACTTTTTCGCGATCTACATCGAGACTAATTTGTGGTACATTTGGATTAAAGGTTGTTCGGATAGTTCCAATTTCCGTTCGTTTCCTGGCTTCAGCCATAAATCGTTGTGAGTTTTCAAAAAGATATTGAGGCGTATTTCCTTCCTTATCCTGAAGCATCATTGAGAATCCCGCGGCATTTCCAATTCCGGTAATTGGCGGTGGACCAAAGGCAAAGACGGTTGCTTCGGGAATGCCAAAAACTACTTTTCCATTTACTTCCTTTAGAATCTGAAATACATCTTGTTTACGTTCTTTCCATTCTTTCAAGGCTACGAAAAAGAATCCGTTATTGGTTGCAACCGAGTTTTTGATTAAACTAAATCCGGCAACAGAAGTGTAATATTCAACTCCATCATTTTTAGCTAAAATATGTTCGATTTTCTGAATCACTTTATTGGTTCTTTCTAAGGATGAAGCGCCCGGTAATTCGATATTTACAAACATATAACCCTGATCTTCTTCGGGAACGAATCCTCCTGGAATTTTTCCTCCCAAGAGAATAATGGCTCCAATAAGAATTCCGATGAAAATAAAACTTCGTGCCATTTTTTTGATTAGAAATCCTGAAAAGCCGGTGTATTTATCTGTAAAGGATGAAAATTTTCTATTGAAAGCGGCAAAGAATTTTCCAAGCCAGCCTTTTGCTTCCTGATTGGGTTTTAGTAATAAGGAACATAATGCGGGACTTAATGTTAAGGCGCTTAACGCGGAGAATATTACCGAAATGGCAATCGTTATAGCAAATTGCTGATAGAGTCGTCCAGTGATTCCGGGCGTTAACGCAACGGGAATAAATACGGCGGTTAATACAATTGCAATTGCAATTACGGGACCCGAAACTTCTTTCATCGCTTGATTTGTAGCGTCTTTTGGAGACATTCCTTGTTCGATATGATGCATTACGGCCTCGACGACGACAATGGCGTCATCGACGACAATACCAATTGCGAGTACTAATCCTAAAAGTGAAAGTACGTTTACTGAGAATCCTAATAATGGAAAAAGCATGAAAACTCCAACTAACGAAACTGGTACGGTTACTAACGGAATTAGGGTTGCACGCCAGTTTTGCAAAAAGATAAACACTACAATAATTACCAGCATAATGGCTTCGAAAAGCGTGTGCATGATTTCGTTAATTCCCTCGGAAATGGCGAGAGTAGTGTCTAATGAAACTCTATATTTTAAATCCTGTGGGAAACGCTTGCTTAATTGTTCGATGGTCTTTTTGACATTGGCAGCAACTTCTAAGGCATTTGATCCTGGCATTTGTTTAATTCCGATTGTTCCTGCCGGACTTCCGTTTAGTCTGGCAACAGATGCATAACTTTCAGTTCCTAAAGTTACGGTACCAACATCTTTTAAACGAACTTGCTGATTGTTGATGTTTGATTTTAGAATGATATTTTCAAAATCTTCCGGATTTACTAAACGATCTTTTAGTGTTACATTATAAGTAAATTCATTGTTGTCTGTTGCGGGCGGTGCACCGAATTTTCCTCCTGGCGAAATTGCATTTTGTTCTTTAATCGCCTGAATAATATCGGGAACGGTCAAGTTGTATTTGGACATGATATCGGGCTTGACCCAAATTCGCATAGCATAATTACTTCCTCCGTAAAGAGTAACTTCTCCAACACCTTTAATACGTGCCAATGCATCTACAATATTGATATTGGCATAATTGGTTAAAAAGTTATTATCAAATGTTTTTTCGGGAGAAAACAAAGAGATAATAAGCAAAGGCATCGAAAGCGACTTTTTGGTCGTAACTCCTGTTGTTTTTACATCGTTTGGGAGTTTATTGGTGGCTTCATTTACTCTGTTTTGGGTAAGCATTGTTGCAATATCCAAATCAGTTCCCATGTCAAATGTAATGTTCAGCGTCATACTTCCATCACCAGTATTGGTCGATTGCATGTAGAGCATGTTTTCAACTCCGTTTACCTTTTGTTCAATTGGTGTGGCAACGGCTTGTTCTACATTTAGGGCATTTGCACCTCTATAGCTGGTTGAAACTTGTACTAAAGGCGGAGCAATTTCGGGATATTGTGCAATGGGAGTTCCGAGGATTGAAAGCCCTCCAATAATAACGATAAATATGGATAGCACGATGGCGACTATCGGTCTTCTTACAAAAAAATTATCCATAATTTAGTCGTTTTGAGATGATGCAATCTGTTTTTTGTCGGCTACATAAGGAACAGGGGCAACAGTTGATCCGGGCTGAATAAACTGATTACCAATTATCGCTACTCTTTCATTGGGTTTTAATCCTTTTGTAATGATCCAGTCAACACCAGTTTTTTGACCTACTTCGACCATTCGGGTTTGAATAGTGTTTTTATCATCGATTACAGAAACCTGAAAAAGTCCCTGAATTTCGGTAACTGCTTTTTGAGGAATTACGATTGCATCTTTTGCAGTGCGAATCAGAACGCGAACTTTTCCGAATTGCCCTGAACGTAAAGTCCCGTCTGGATTTGGAAATTGAGCTTCGATAGTCACAGTTCCTGTCGTAGGATCTATTTTAGTATCAGAAAAGTTGAGGCTTCCTTTTTCGGGATGAATGCTTCCGTCTGATAATATGAGCTGAAGATCTGTGATTTTTTCACCTTGTTTAGTGCTTTTTTGATATTTAAGATAATCAGATTCACTAACGGTAAATTGTACTCTTACTTTTTCAAGTTTCGAAACCATATTCAATCTCGAGGCATTGCCTAATTTGGTAATATAATCTCCTAATCTGGCATTCGAAAGTCCGATAACGCCGTCTATTGGGGATTTAATATTGCAATAACCTCTTTCTATCTCCTGATTTTTTAAGCTTGCCTGCATACTGGCATAATTTGATCTTGCAGCTTTGTCTTTTGCAACTGCGGCGTCTAACTCTCGTTTACTCACAGCATTCATATCTGCAAGCGGGCGAATTCTTTTTAATTCTTCGTTAGCATTTACCAAACTACTTTGTGCAACAGCAACTTGTCCGCGGGCTTGCTCGACTTTAGTTTCATATTCTAACGGATCAATTGTATAAAGTAATTGACCTTTTTTAACTTTTTGACCTTCTTTAAAATAAACCCCAGTTAATATTCCGTCTACTCGCGCAATTAATTCGATGTCTAATTCGCCAAAAGTTTGTCCAGCAAAATCTTTATAAATTGGGACATCTTCACTTTTTACCGTTACAAAAGGTGCCTGAATGGGCGGCGGTGCTTTCGGTTGTTCTTTTTTACAGGAAATAAAAAAGATTAAAAAAAGGAGAATTGGGAAAATTGGTTTTGGTAGTTTTAAAGCATTCATAAGTATAAATGTTAAAATTGTTAACATAAATATAGTGATTTTTTTGTAACGTTCTGATAAACAGTGATGTTTTTTAGTTTCTCGGCTTTTTAGACTAAAAAAGATTATTTTATTGGATGAGGTATAGGCAGAAATTCTTAAATTTTCCAGTAAGTCTTATGTTGTTTAATTTTTGATTTTTAGTTGGTTTTGAAATTGCAAAGAAAAGCTTACCTTTGCGCCCGAATTCACTAGGAAAAAGAATTCATTACATAATTATTTCTCAACTTAAATTAGTTTATAGCATGCAACTGTACAACACTTTAAGCGCAGAAGAGAGAGCCATCATGATCGATGATGCCGGTAAACAACGACTAACGTTGTCTTTCTATGCGTATGCCAAAATTCAAGATCCCAAAAAATTTCGCGATGATTTATTTGTAGCCTGGAATAAGCTCGATGCTTTAGGCAGAATTTATGTTGCCAATGAAGGAATTAATGCTCAAATGAGTATTCCTGAAGAAAATTTGGAAGCTTTTAGATCAACTCTCGAAGTTTATGATTTCATGAAAGGTATACGATTGAATGAAGCGGTAGAACATGATGATCATTCGTTTTTAAAACTTACTATTAAAGTTCGTCACAAAATCGTTGCTGATGGTTTAAACGACGAAACTTTTGATGTTACTGATATCGGCGTTCACTTGAAAGCCAAAGAATTCAATGAAATCCTTGATGATCCAAATACTATTGTGGTAGATTTTAGAAATCATTACGAAAGTGAAGTTGGTCATTTTAAAGGTGCGATTACTCCGGATGTAGAAACTTTTAGAGAAAGTTTGCCAATAATTAACGATCAGCTTCAGAACCATAAAGAAGACAAAAACCTTGTAATGTATTGCACAGGTGGAATTCGTTGTGAAAAAGCAAGTGCTTATTTTAAACATCAGGGTTTTAAAAATGTTTTTCAACTAGAAGGAGGAATCATTAATTACGCCAAGCAAATTGAAGCAGAAGGTTTAGAAAGTAAATTCATTGGAAAAAACTTCGTATTCGATAACCGTCTTGGTGAAAGAATTACCGAAGATATTATCTCGCAATGTCACCAATGCGGAAAACCTTGCGATAATCACACTAATTGCGAAAACGACGGATGTCATTTGTTGTTTATTCAATGTGATGAATGTAAGGCTGCAATGGAAAATTGCTGTTCTACGGAATGTCTTGAAGTTATACACATGCCATTGGTTGATCAGGTTCGCTTGAGAACCGGAAAACAAGTTGGAAATAAGGTTTTTAGAAAAGGAAAATCTGAGAATCTAAAATTCAAACATTCAGGAGAATTGCCAGATACAGCTTTAGAACAAGTGAAGCAAAAACCTGCTGATATTCGCCAGAAAATAAAAGTTAAGAAAGTACTTCTTGGAAAAGCAGAGCATTATTATGTTAAAGCACAAGTTGGACTTTTTACTATCGAAAATCAAGAGCTAAACACAGGTGATAAAATCTTAATTTCAGGACCAACTACAGGAGACCAGGAATTGGTTTTAGAAAAAATGATTGTCAATGACGCAGAAGCTACTACTGCTAAAATTGGAGATCGAGTTACTTTTGAAGTTCCATTTCGTATTCGTTTGTCAGATAAATTATACAAAATTGTAAATTAGCAGAAATTTTAAGCTAATTTACATGTCGCATTCTTTTACCAAATTATGGATTCACGCAATTTGGGCAACCAAAAATCGTCAGGAATTAATTGATTATTTCATTGAGGAAAAAGTGTTCAATTATATTCGGGAAGAATTAATTGAATTGGGTTGCCCTGTTAGAATCATTAATGGAATGCCAGACCATGTACATGTTTTATTTTTACAAAATCCACAAAAAACTATCTCAGACTTGATGAAACAAGTAAAAGGAGGTTCTTCTCATGCTATAAATGGAGAAAATCTAATCCTTGAAAAATTTGCTTGGCAAACTGGTTTTGCGGCATTTTCTGTGAGTGAATCTCAGTTAGATGTTGTTTATAATTATATAAAAAATCAAAAGCAACATCATCTTAACAAAAATGGACAAGATGAATTTGATGAATTTGTAAAATTGCATGGGTTAGCGAGTAAATAAATGCTTATCGATATGTTTCCCAAGGTTAAAACCTTGGGCTATGGCTGGACATGAATTATAATCGTGAATCTATATTAACATAGCCCGTGGTTTCAACCATGGGAACACAATCAAAATCCCCAACGATTAGAGCTTTTATAAACAATACCACAAAAAAAGATCGACAATTTGATTCCATTATTTTAATAATGGGATATAATTGAAAAACAACATTTCCAAAGATTTCTATCGTTGGAAAAAATATCAATAAAAATGACATTTAATAACAAAATTGAACTTATGGCTCCCGCTGGGAGCTTTGAGTCACTTCAGGCTGCACTCGATAATGGCGCGGATTCTATCTATTTTGGCGTAGAACAACTTAATATGCGTGCACGTTCGACAGTAAATTTCACTATTGATGATTTACAGGAAATTGCTAATCGTTGTGAAGCTAAAAATGTTAGAAGCTATCTTACTTTAAACACGATTATTTATGATCATGATCTTTCTGTTGTAAAAGTGCTGTTGAACAAAGCTAAAGAAGCTAATATTACTGCTGTAATTGCATCTGATCAAGCTGTAATTGCAATGGCTAGATCAATTGGAATGGAAGTTCATATTTCTACACAATTGAATGTGACAAATATTGAAACGATTAAATTCTATAGTTTGTTTGCTGATACAATGGTTTTAAGTAGGGAATTGAGTTTACGACAAGTTAAAAGTATTACAAATCAAATTGAGAAAGAACAAATAAAAGGACCGAACGGAAATTTAGTCGAAATCGAAATTTTTGGTCATGGCGCTTTGTGTATGGCAGTTTCAGGTAAGTGTTATTTGAGTTTGCATTCGCATAATTCATCTGCAAACCGTGGAGCATGCAAACAAAATTGTCGTAAAAAATATACCGTTATCGATCAGGAAACGGGTTTTGAAATTGAACTTGATAACGAATACATGATGTCGCCTAAAGATTTATGCACACTTGATTTCTTAGATCAGGTTATTGATTCGGGAATTCAGGTTTTAAAAATAGAAGGCCGTGGTCGTGCACCGGAATATGTGGGGACAGTTATTAAAACCTATCGTGAAGCTATCGATTCGTATTACGATAAAATATTTTCTAAAGAAAAAATCGCAGTTTGGATGGAAGCTTTGAATACAGTTTATAATCGTGGTTTTTGGTCAGGGTATTATTTGGGACAAGAATTAGGAGAATGGAGCGATATTCCTGGCTCGGCGGCAACACAGAAAAAGGTTTATGTGGGAAAAGGAACTCATTATTTCCCAAAGGCAGAAGTAGGACAATTCAAAATTGAAGCTTACGATGTTAAAATCGGAGACAAAGTTTTAGTAACCGGACCAAGTACAGGTGCTCAGGAAATGATCATTGAAGAAATGCTGGTAAACGATATTGCATCTGAGAAAGCAACAAAAGGAGATGATTGCACTTTTAAATTGCCTTTTAGAATCAGAACGTCTGATAAATTATATAAAATTGTGGAGGTATAATGGTTATCATAACATTACAAAGAGATAAATGTATTGGATGTAATTACTGTGTAGAAATGGATCCAATACATTTTCAGATGTCAAAAAAAGACGGAAAGTCAGTTTTAATTCATTCGAAAGATGCAAAAGGATTTTTTACATTAAAATCTACTAACCATACGATTGTAGAAAGTTGTGAATTGGCTGCGAAAGCTTGTCCGGTCAAGATTATTACGGTCAAAGAAACTTAAAATATAATGTTTAATGACGAACAGGACTTTGTGTACAAGGACAATTGCTAATTCCGCGAAGAAAATCCAGTCCTATCGTTACAACGTGAGTTCCGGAGTTATAAGCGCCCAGTTGATTTAGTGATGCCTGATAAGAATATCCAAAATAAAAATCATTCTTTCTAAATCCTGCCATTGGCCCAATCATTAAAGGTTCTAAAAATTGATCATTTAGGAAACGATAAGAAACTCCAACCCAGAAATAATCTTCGTAACGATTATATTGTCGGTACTTAAAATTAAAATCAGTACTGGAACGTTTATCACTGGCAAACATTTGATAATAAACTGAAGGTTCAAATTCAATTCTATTAGTGGCACCTTTAAATGTAAATCCTGTGTACACTTGATAATTACGAAGTAAGCTTGGTTCTATTCCTGTAAATTGATCTATTTTTTTTTCGAGGATGTTACTAATGTTAAAGCTTAAAAAGTAACCTTTATTTCTATATAATGCTCCTATATCAAAATTGTTGTTTGCTAAATAGCGGTCATTTGTAATGCCGGGATCTGACATTGGGTTTTCATATGTAGGTTTGAATTCATTGATGTCGATTTTAAAATTATTAAAGTTATAGGAGATTCCAAACGATAAATATTGCTTAGAATAATAATCCAAAATAAGGTGATGCGCAAAAGATATTTTGCCTCCCATTTGTTTTGTATAGCCATTACTATCGTTATAAAGCGAAATCCCTAATCCGGAGCGGTCCAAAACTCTAAAGTCCGCATATATCGACTGATTGTCGGGAGCATCTTTAATACCAACCCATTGTGTTAGTCCATTGGCTCTTATTCTTAAATTGTCGCCAATACCTGCATAAGTTGAAGATATAACAAAGGGATTATCTGCTAAATATTGTGTAAAAACGGGTAAGTTTAATTCCTGACTGTAACCTGAGTTTACAATCATAAGTAATATTGTTATTATAAATTTTTTCATTGTATTGTAAGTTTTAGATAACGTAATGATTTTATTAGTTATCTGTAAAGGGTGAAATGTCCAACAAACTCTCTATTGTCTTTATTGTCGTTTAGTTTGAATACATACCAGTAATCACCAGAAGACAATTCTGTTCCATTGTATTTCCCATCCCATTTTTGGCCATATTTGTAATTACCGATTATACGACCGTATCTGTCAAAAATCATGAAAGTCAAGTTTTTGTATTGTGTGGTGCATCCAGGTCCCCATTCATCATTTATACCATCTCCGTTTGGAGTAAAATGATTTGGGATACAAACATCTATGAATTCAAAGTATCTTGAAGTTGTTACTGTACAGCCATTTTTATCCGTAACTGTGATGCTGTAATCTCCAGATTTGTAGATGATAAATTTATTGGTGGTGCTGTTAGGCTCATTATTAAATGAATATCTATATTGAGATTCACCACCGGTTGCAGTTGCTACAATTTCGTTTAATTCACCATCAGCTAATGTTAAGTTCAAAGGTTCAACGTAATCTATAAAGAACTCTTTGGTTTGTTGTATACATCCGTTAGAGTTTCGTGCGTATATAGTTTGCATTCCTGGACTAACATTTGTAAAAAGGTTATTAGATTGATAAATTATTCCATCTAAAGAATAATCTAAATCATTTACATCTGTAATACTTGGGTCAACATCTATAGTGACAGAATTTACTGTTATATTGTCCAGACAAGAATATGTAACATTGGCGACAGGATTTATTACAATTGCTTTTGGCATTTCTACTATAAGTGCTGTAGTACAATCTGATGAATCTTTGATGTAAATAATGTGTGAGCCTCCTTCAAGATTCGTAAAAGTGTTTTTATCGCCAATAATTTGATTATAGGAACCTTTTTTGTCATCAAGAGTTAAGCTATAAGGCATTATTCCACCTGTGATTTCAATGCTAAATGATCCGTCTTTATCTCCTGAACATAATTCTGGAATTAGGCTATTTGTTATAAGTGAGGCTTCTAATAATTTAGCCATAGTTAATTCCAAAGTCTGATCAGCAGTACATCCATCATTAGTTTTGGTATAAGTTCCAGAAGCCGAATAAGTTTTTCCGTCAACAGACCACGGGAAAGATTCACCAAAACAGATGTTCTCTTTAGTGATTATTGTTTCGGGTTTAGTTCCAATGGTTAATTCCAAAGTCTGATCAGCAGTACAACCGTCATTAGTTTTGGTATAAATTCCAGAAGCCGAATAGGTTTTTCCATCTACAGACCACGGGAAAGATTCTCCAAAACAGATGTTTTCTTTAGTGATTATTGTTTCGGGTTTAGTTCCAATGGTTAATTCCAAAGTCTGATCAGCAGAGCAACCATCATTAATTTTGGTATAAATCCCAGAAGCCGAATAGGTTTCTCCATCTACAGACCACGGGAAAGATTCACCAAAACAGATGTTCTCTTTAGTGATTATCGTTTCGGGTTTAGTCCTAATAGTTAATTCCAAAGACTGATCAGCAGTGCATCCATCATTAGTTTTGGTATAAGTTCCCGAAGCCGAATAGGTTTCTCCGTCTACAGACCATGAGAAAGATTCCCCAAAACAGATATTTTCTTTAGTGATGATTGTTTCGGGTTTAGTTCCAATAGTTAATTCCAAAGTCTGATCCGGGGTACAACCGTTATTGTTTTTAGTATAAGTTCCCGAAACGTTGTAGGTTTCTCCATTTACAGCCCAAGGGAAAGATTCACCAAAACAGATGTTTTCTTTAGTGATGATTGCTTCAGGTTTAGTGCCAATAGTCAATTCCAAAGTCTGATCAGCGGTACAACCATCATTAGTTTTGGTATAAGTTCCAGAAACCGAATAAGTTTTTCCGTTAACAGACCACGGGAAAGATTCGCCAAAACAGATGTTCTCTTTAGTGATGATTGTTTCTGGTTTAGTGCCAATAGTCAATTCCAAAGTCTGATCAGCGGTACAACCATCATTAGTTTTGGTATAAGTTCCAGAAACCGAATAAGTTTTTCCGTTAACAGACCACGGGAAAGATTCGCCAAAACAGATGTTCTCTTTAGTGATGATTGTTTCTGGTTTAGTGCCAATAGTCAATTCCAAAGTCTGATCAGCGGTACAACCATCATTAGTTTTGGTATAAGTTCCAGAAACCGAATAAGTTTTTCCGTTAACAGACCACGGGAAAGATTCGCCAAAACAGATGTTCTCTTTAGTGATGATCGTTTCGGGTTTAATGCCAATAGTTAATTCCAAAGTCTGATCAGCAGTACAGCCATCATTAGTTTTAGTATAAATTCCAGAAACCGAATAAGTTTTCCCATCTACAGACCAAGGGAAAGATTCTCCAAAACAGATGTTCTCTTTAGTGATTATCGTTTCGGGTTTAATGCCAATAGTCAATTCCAAAGTCTGATCTGCAGTACAACCGTTATTAGTTTTGGTATAAATTCCCGAAACGTTATAGGTTTCTCCATCTACAGACCATGGGAAAGATTCCCCAAAACAGATGTTCTCTTTAGTGATGATCGCTTCCGGTTTAGTTCCAATAGTCAATTCCAAAGTCTGATCAGCAGTACATCCATCATTAGTTTTGGTATAAATTCCTGAAACGCTGTAGATTTCTCCGTCAACAGTCCAAGGGAAAGATTCCCCAAAACAGATGTTCTCTTTAGTGATAATCGTTTCGGGTTTAGTCCCAATAGTTAATTCCAAAGTCTGATCAGCGGTACAACCGTCATTAATTTGAGTGTAAGTTCCAGAAGCGGTATACGTTTTCCCATCTACAGACCAGGGAAAAGATTCTCCAAAACAGATGTTCTCTTTAGTGATTATCGTTTCGGGTTTAGTTCCAATAGTTAATTCCAAAGTCTGATCAGCAGTACAACCGTCATTAGTTTTGGTATAAGTTCCAGAAGCCGAATAGGTTTCTCCGTCTACAGACCAAGGAAAAGATTCACCAAAGCAGATGTTCTCTTTAGTAATGATCGTCTCGGGTTTAGTCCCAATAGTTAATTCCAAAGTCTGATCAGCAGTACATCCATCATTAGTTTTGGTATAAATTCCTGAAACGCTGTAGATTTCTCCATCTACAGACCAGGGAAAAGATTCTCCAAAACAGATGTTTTCTTTAGTGATTATCGTTTCGGGTTTAGTTCCAATAGTCAATTCCAAAGTTTGATCTGCGGTGCATCCGTCATTAGTTTTGGTATAAATTCCCGAAACCGAATAGGTTTTTCCATCTACAGACCAGGGAAAAGATTCCCCAAAACAGATGTTTTCTTTAGTGATTATTGTTTTGGGTTTAGTTCCAATAGTTAATTCCAAAGTCTGATCAGCAGTACATCCATCATTAGTTTTAGTGTAAATTCCCGAAGCAGAATAAGTTTTTCCGTCAACAGTCCAAGGGAAAGATTCTGCAAAACAAATGTTTTCTTTAGTGATTATTGTTTCGGGTTTAGTTCCAATAGTTAATTCCAAAGTCTGATCTGCGGTACAGCCGTCATTAGTTTTGGTATAAGTTCCAGAAGCCGAATAAGTTTTTCCGTCAACAGTCCAAGGGAAAGATTCTGCAAAACAAATGTTTTCTTTAGTGATTATTGTTTCGGGTTTAGTTCCAATAGTTAATTCCAAAGTCTGATCTGCGGTACAGCCGTCATTAGTTTTGGTATAAGTTCCAGAAGCCGAATAAGTTTTTCCATCTACAGACCACGGGAAAGATTCTCCAAAACAGATTTCTTTTGTTGTGGTTACGGTTTCTGGTTTATTGTCAACAGTTAATTTTAGTATTTCATCAGCGATGCATCCGTTATAGTTTTTAGTGTACGTTCCAGATGTAGTATAAATTTTTCCGTTAGCATCCCAGAAAAAAGATTTTCCAAAACAGATATTTTCTGTTGTAGTTATTGTTTTTGCTTTTGGACGTACAACGATATTTCCAGTTGCTTCTCGCTTCTCGCAGTTTTCTGTTAATAAAGGTACACTAAACCAAAAATCACCTGATTCTGTTGCTGAACCATTAAGTTTAATGGTATTGTCAGAAGCTGACCAGATAAGAGAAAGTCCTGAAGGTAATCTCATAGGTGTTCCTATACCTGTAACTATACCTGAGGTTACCTCACAGACAGTTTTATTGTTGAATTCTTCACCATCTCCAATACATGTGCTAAATGCTAACTGTGTTACAATAAGCTTTTCTTTGATAGTAAGATTTAATACTTGATCAGATGTACAACCATCATTAGTTTTTGTATACGTTCCCGAAGCAGTATAGGTTTTACCATCTACTGACCAAGGGAAAGATTCTCCAAAACAGATATTCTCTTTAGTGATTATCGTTTCCGGTTTTGGATTCACCCTTACAACTACAGGTTTTATTGTTTCGCAACCTTGTGCAGAAGTATTCTTAATATAATATGTGCCAGATACTGCTACTGCTGTAGAATTAGTTAAAGGAATAGTTGCTACGGCATCTGTCCAGTAGGTTAAAATACCTGGAGTACTTTCTGTATTTACTGTTGAAGAGAGATTTACTGTGTTTCCTGAGCAAATTGCTTCCGGATTATCAATCTTTAAAACTGATATTTTAATAGTTGATACAGGAAGAGCAGTGGGACAGTCTTTAAAATTTACACAGTTTGCTAAGAGAGGAGGAACTAAATATTGATTATTGCCAGATTTAGCTATCCATGATCCAAGAGCAGATAAAGGACTAGGAGGGATCGATGTTTGTATTTCTACTCCATCGACATATATTCGTCCTTTGGTTTCTATTTGAGACACATTAGTTAAGTCACAATCTGCTTTTACCGTAATTAATATTGTTGGTTCACGTTGATAGGTTAAATCCCATAAATATGGATAATCTGTGTATTGAGGTGTAGAAAAAGAAAATCTGGAAGGAGTGACATACATCGATTGTGTTTGACTTACTAAAGTCGTGTGCGCTGGTAAATCGATAGAGCCTGTAATATTATGAAGGGTTACATGATCAGGATCTATATTTGACATTCTTAACATAAAAGTTATATTTTCACCAGGTTCTATTGTTCCGTTATCGTTAGCATCTTTTACTACTAGCCAAGCAGCAATTTTTGGAGATACTATTTGAACATTCGTTTGGGTTGTATTGCTGCAATCTCCATTTGTAAATGTGTATGTTACAGTATATGAATTTGCTAAGCTTTTATTAGGATCAATTGCTCCAGTATTTTCGTCAATATATAGGCCTAAAGGTGTAGCAGTATATTTGCCGTCAACCTGACCATTTAGCGTTACTACTTTTGTTTCTTCAGATGTTGAGTATGAAGATGCTGAATAAGTAATTGATGCCGTAGGTTTTGTTAATTGCTGAGTATAATGAAATTTAGCTGATTTTGCAGAAGTACAAGTAGTGTTAGTTGAAGTGACGGTATATTCTGTATTAACTTTCATTGCTGTAATAACCCCTGTGTTATCTACAGTTGGTCCTAGTGGAGCAAAAATATATGTATTGCTATCTAGATAATTATCAATTTTGCTTGTACTTGGAGTCGAACAGTTTGCATTTGTAGTTGTAACAAGTGGCGTTGTTAGTAAGGCATTAACAATAATATTTCCGGTTGCTGCGCTAGTACCACAATAGTTACTGTCTTTAGTTAAGTTAATAGTATAATTAAAAATTCCCGTTACTGTTGGTGTACCACTAATGGTAATCCTATTATTTGTAAAAGTTGCTGTAACACCAGTTGGTAGATTTGTTGATGAATCAATGCCTGTTATTCCATATGTTGTGTGTGTGATGGCTGGTATCGCTATATCGATACAAGTTTCTGTAGTAGATGTAGCAGCTTCTACAGTTGCATCTTCTTTGATTTCGAAAACAACGGGAATCCTTTTAAAGCATTCTGTTATGTCTCCTATGTAATAAGTTGTTTGACCAGCTGTATTTGTATTTGATAAGCCAGAGTTAGGTACGCCTACAGGATTAAACGTGTCTCCCCAACCTATCGGACTGCCACCAATAGAACTGGTATACCATGCAGTAATGGGATTTAAGAAAAAGCCTCCTCCATCAGGAGGTCTTAAGGTCCAAGTGTAATCTACAGGTTTAAGTGATTCATATGCTTGAAGAAGAGAAACTAGTGTATAAAGAGTCCCCACTTCAAGATGTGCTGTTAAAGTTGGGATTTTTTCGCCCATTATTCCATAATCATCATCTCCTGTAATCCAGGTTCCATCTTCAGGACAGGTTCCTAAGGTATAATTGCCTTTGTAAATATATCCGGCTCTATAATCCGTTGTTATGCCGGTCATTTTTAAAGTGTATTCGCCTGTTACATTTACTGAAAATGTAATAGTTTGATAACTTGCCGCTTGATCATCATAAAAACCACATTTAGGAATTTTGTTAGTTCTGCGCTCTGGCATAAATGTTTTAGGATCAGTAAGAGGATTCCAAGTGCCATTAAAAGAGAGTGAAGGCTGATTGTCTGTTTTAGTTCTTAGTGATCCTGTGCCGCCCTTGCATATAATAATTCCAGTAGCAATAATCTCAGTTGTTTTTTGATTAACGGTCAATTCTAATACCTCATTTGCTACACAGCCATTATTTACAGAAGTGTAAATTCCAGAGCTAGAATAAGGTTTGCCGTTTACGGGCCAAGTATAGGTTTCTCCAGGGCATATTGTTTTTTGGCTGACAACATTAGCAGGCTTATTAATAATAGGTGTATAAGTTATAGTAGAAACATTAGATGTTTTGCCATAAGAATCATTGAAAGTATAATTTATTGTTATTGGTTCCTCGACAGAATTAAATAGAGGTGTAAAAGTCACTGCTCCTCCTGTGGAATTATAAGTAAATGTTCCTTTTCCGGCAACTGTTTTAGAGGTTTGAATTCCAGGGATATCTTCGTCTAAGTCAACAGATTCTCTATTTGTGGTTCCTAGTACATTAACATTTCCCTCATTATTGATGTTTATGTCATTAGAAGAAATACATGTTAATCCTGCACATGCCGAAAGAGATATAGGTCTTGCAATTGGAGAAAGAAGCGTTGATAAATCTACAGAAAGGTTTAAGTTTCGTATCTCATGAAAATTATTATCCCCTCCTGTTGATGAAGAAATGGCAAACTTTAAATTTTCTGGTGCAGGAGTGGTGTATTCGAAGTTATTAATAACTAATGTTTTGGTGTTTCCATGTGTTAAATTTACATCTATAAAAAAGCCTCCTCCTTTACGGGGTTTTAGAATTATTTCTAATTTCCTGAAGCCGTCTTTTGAATTGTCTGTTGCTGTTCTGTCTTTTCCAGGTATGTTGAATAAGTAAGGTGAAGCTATAGTTTGTGCACTTGTGAGATATGGATAACCCGTGATGCCAGATCCCTGGCCTCTAAGTACGATGCTATTAGATGTAATTTGAGGTGTGCCGCCACTTTTTCCTTCACTCTTGGCAGCAAAATTGCCATATTCATCAATTCCAACACCTAAATAACCACCCGAGAAACCATTCATTGCACTATTTTGTTGTGCATAACCTAATGAACCTCCATAAGCTCCTGGAGTAACTCTAGGTGTTGTTGCGTCAAATAATATAAAGCAGATGCCATCTGCGCCATTAGATCCATTTCCCCCGTGAGTATAATATTCAAAAGAAATAGTCATTCCGTAGAAAGAAGGAAAAGCATATAAATCAGACCATATCATTCCTTGTTGGTTAGATCTATTACTTGTTAGTCTTAAATAACCGTCTCCGTCAGAATCAATAAATCCATCTTTTGATCCAGCACCTGCCGTAAGAAAAGCTGCAGGAGATCCTCCAAATTGAATATTTGAAGTTGTAGTTTTTTTAAAACTTTCAAAAAATGGAAATTGTGCTCTGGCTTGAAAAGTAACTAAAAACAAAAAGATGGAAAAACAGAAAAAAAGAGGTTTTTTATAAGTAATGTTTTGCATAGAGAAAGTAATTTAAGAGTAAATGACTTTTGTTCACAAAAACCATTTCATTATAGAATTATCGATTTTGTTTAATCTTTCTTTTGTAGATTAGACAAGATTTCGGAAAATTTTGAAAGCGTAAAATTCTTCCATTTTAAACGGGTGCTTTAATGGTGGAAGACAAGAATGTGACAGAATAGGGTAATTTTAAAAGGGCTTTAAAAGTGTTTTTGCTTAAAAATGAGCTATTTACCTCTTTAACATACCTTTAGAATAATCGATAAAAAGCAAACTAAAAAAAATACTATCTTTACCGATCAAACGTTTATGAACTTAAGTTGCTTTTTTGCAACACTACATATATAATTATGGCATGTACAAGTTGTTCAACCTCAGATGGTGGCGCACCAAAGGGTTGTAAAAATAATGGGACTTGCGGCACCGATAGCTGCAATAAATTGACGGTTTTTGACTGGCTCGCAAACATGAGTCCGTCTAATGGAGAAGCTATTTTTGACTGTGTTGAGGTTCGTTTTAAAAACGGACGTAAGGAATTCTTCAGAAATTCAGAAAAATTAACTTTAAGTATTGGTGATATTGTAGCTACTGTTGCATCACCTGGACATGATATTGGGATTGTTACTTTGACAGGAGAATTGGTTAAAATTCAAATGAAGAAAAAAGGCGTAAATCACGAAAGTAATGAAGTGCCAAAAATTTACCGAAAAGCATCTCAAAAAGACATTGATATTTGGTCTGTAGCACGTGATCGTGAAGAGCCTATGAAGGTTCGTGCACGTGAATTGGCAATTCAGCATAAATTGGAAATGAAAATTTCTGATATTGAATTTCAGGGAGATGGATCAAAAGCTACTTTTTACTACACGGCAAATGACAGAGTCGATTTTAGACTTTTGATTAAAGATTTTGCAAAAGAATTCAGTACCAGAGTTGAAATGAAACAAGTTGGTTTCCGTCAGGAAGCTGCTCGTTTGGGCGGAATTGGTTCTTGCGGAAGAGAGCTTTGCTGTTCAACTTGGCTTACAGATTTTAGAAGTGTAAATACATCTGCAGCAAGATATCAGCAACTATCATTAAATCCACAAAAATTGGCCGGACAATGCGGGAAATTAAAGTGTTGCTTAAATTACGAGCTTGATACTTATATGGATGCATTGAAAGATTTCCCTGATTATGATACTAAATTGGTAACAGAAAAAGGAGATGCAGTTTGCCAAAAACAAGATATTTTTAAAGGATTAATGTGGTTTGCTTACACGAATAATTTTGCAAATTGGCATGTTTTAAAAATTGATCAGGTAAAAGAAATTATCGCAGAAAATAAGTTGAAAAACAAAGTTTCTTCGTTAGAAGATTTTGCTGTTGAAATTACTTCGGAGCCTGAAAAAGACTTTAATAATGCAATGGGTCAGGAAAGTTTAACTCGTTTTGATCAGCCAAAAAGAAAGAAAAAACCAAATCGCAAGCGCAAACCAAATGCAGAAGCAGCGATTGTGGCAACTCCAAACAAACCTCAGGCAGCTCCAAATCAGAATAAACCTGCTGGAGGAAATCCTAATAAAGGAAATAATCAGAACAAAGGAAATAAACCGAATAATAATAACAAGCCGAATCAATCGAATAAGCCAAACAATTCGAATGAAAACAAACCGGCTGAACCTAGAAAACCTATAATTATTACTAAAAATGAGAATAAAAAATAGCGGAATTCTTCTTTTGGTAGCCATTCTTCTTTTTTCTTGTGATAAAAAAAGAGTGTTTGATCAGTACAAATCTGTTGGAAGTGCATGGCATAAAGACAGCATTGTAACCTTCGATTTGCCAGTTTTGGATTCCACAAAAAGATACAATTTATTTGTAAATTTGAGAGACAATAACAATTATCCGTTCAATAATTTGTTTTTGATTGTTGCTACAGAAACGCCAAGCGGTTTCACCAAAGTAGATACTTTAGAATATCAAATGGCAAATCCGGACGGAACTTTGCTTGGAAATGGTTTTACAGATATCAAAGAAAGTAAACTGTTTTATAAAGAAGACGTAAAGTTTAGAGGAAAATACAAAGTACACATCAAACAAGCCGTTAGAGAATCGGGAAAAATTCCGGGAGTTCAGGCTTTAGATGGTATTACAGACGTAGGTTTTAGAATAGAACAAAAAGATTAGAAAAATAGTTATATGGCCACCAAGAAAAACAATCAACCTAATAGTAATAAGGATATTAACTACTATAAAAAGAAATTCTGGAGAATTTTTGCTTATACCTTATTGGGTATTTTAGCTTTCTTTTTATTTGCATCATGGGGATTATTCGGATCAATGCCTTCTTTTGAAGATTTAGAAAATCCGGATTCCAATTTAGCGACCGAAATTATTTCGTCTGACGGAGTAGTTATTGGTAAGTATTTTAAAACCAACAGATCACAACTTAAATACTCAGATTTACCAAAAAGTCTGGTTGAAGCTTTGGTTGCCACTGAAGATGCTCGTTTTTATGAACATTCAGGAATCGACGGACGCGGAACTTTAAGAGCTGTTTTTAGTTTAGGAACCAATGGTGGAGCAAGTACATTATCGCAACAATTAGCTAAACAATTGTTTCATGGTGAAGGGTCTAAGTTTCTGCCTTTCAGGATTGTACAGAAAATAAAAGAGTGGATAATCGCCATTCGTCTGGAAAGACAATATACCAAAAATGAAATTTTGGCAATGTATTGCAACGTTTATGATTTTGGAAATTATTCTGTTGGAGTAAGTTCAGCAGCTCAAACTTATTTCTCTAAAGACCCGAAAGATTTAACAATGGATGAATCCGCTATTTTAGTGGGAATGTTCAAAAATTCAGGATTATACAATCCGGTTCGTAATCCTGAAGGAGTAAAAAATCGTCGTAATGTTGTACTTTCTCAAATGGAGAAAGCAAAGATGATTACTGAATCTGAAAAATTGAGATTACAAGCTTTACCAATTACTTTAAAATTCAAATTAGAAAGTCACCGCGAAGGAACAGCTACTTATTTCAGAGAGTATCTACGTGATTACATGAAAAAATGGGTTGCTGAAAATAAAAAACCAGACGGTTCTGATTATGATATCTACAAAGATGGATTGAAGATTTACACCACAATCGATTCAAGAATGCAATTACATGCTGAAGAAGCGGTTTCTGAACACATGAAAAATTTGCAACAACAGTTTTTCATCGAACAGAAAAATAATAAAAATGCACCTTTCGTAAATATCACTCAGGCAGAAACAGATAAACTGATGATGCAAGCCATGAAAAACTCAACACGTTGGGCAATCATGAAAGATATGGATAAAAGCGAAGATGATATCATTGCTTCATTCAAAGTAAAAACAAAAATGCGCATATTTACCTGGAAAGGAGAGCGTGATACAACAATGACGCCAATGGATTCCATTCGTTATTTTAAACACTTCTTGCAATCAGGTTTAATGGCGATGGAACCTCAAACCGGAAATATCAAAGCATGGGTTGGTGGAATTAATTATAAATATTTCCAATATGATCACGTTGGGCAAGGAGCAAGACAAGTAGGATCTACATTTAAACCATTTGTTTATGCTACGGCAATCGAACAATTAAATATGTCTCCTTGTGATTCTATTCTCGACGGACCATTTATGATTCACAAAGGACGTCATAATGTGACTGCAGATTGGGAGCCAAGAAATTCTGATAACAGATACCGTGGAATGGTAACTTTAAAACAAGGTCTTGCAAATTCTATCAATACAGTTTCGGCTAAATTGATTGATCGTGTTGGTCCGGAAGCTGTTGTAGAATTGACACATAAATTAGGTGTAAAAACTGAAATTCCTGCTCAGCCTTCTATCGCTTTAGGAGCAGTAGATATTACGGTTGAAGATATGGTCGCAGCATACAGTACGTTTGCCAATCAGGGAGTTTATGTTAAGCCACAGTTTTTATCTCGTATCGAAAACAAAAGCGGAGAGGTTATTTATGAGCCAATTCCGGAATCTCATGATGTTTTAAATAAAGATATTGCTTTTGCCGTAATTAAGTTACTAGAAGGAGTTACAGAAACTGGTTCTGGTGCTCGTTTACGTACAGAAGGAGGAGGAAGTGGAGATAACCGTTGGACAGGATATCCATATGTATTTAGAAACCCAATTGCGGGAAAAACAGGAACAACACAAAATCAATCAGACGGTTGGTTTATGGGAATGGTTCCAAATTTAGTAACCGGTGTTTGGGTTGGTTGTGAAGACCGTTCAGCACGTTTCAAGAGTTTAACTTACGGACAAGGAGCTACAGCGGCATTGCCAATTTGGGGATATTTCATGAAGCTTTGCTACGCAGATCCAGGACTTCAGGTTTCTAAATCTGAGTTTGAAAGACCTGCAAATCTTTCGATAAAAGTAGATTGCTATAGCAGGCCAGCAGTAGTAAAAGATACGACTCAAACAGAACAAAATACAGACGAATTCGAATTGTAGTTTAAAGTTCTGTTTTAAATATAAATTATCCTTTTGTGATCTTCTGAAATTCGGAAGAATACAAAAGGATTTTTTTATGGAATAGATTCCGTAGCCATAGCCCGAGGTTTCAACCTTGGGACACGAATCGTGATTGTGTTATTTGCCCCAAAGATTGAAGCCGCTGGTAATGTTTAAAGCGGTTACAAAACATATCGAAATATACTCCGCTAGGAGTTAAAGGTTGGTAGTAAATGTTGATGACAAATAATGACAGAGCATCCAGAATGTCCCGTAGGGACTAAACATTAAGAACAATGCATTTTCTACCGATATTTAATTTCTCCGAGATATATTTATATGTTGTTGAATATTGGTAATTAAAGCGGTTAAAATAAAGCTAATTAAAAAGATTACGAAATCGTTATAATTTAATCTAAAAATCTTATTTTTATCAAAAATATACAGTAATAAAGACAGTTTGTTATGATTACAAAAAAAGTAAATAACGTTCAGGACGCTATACAAGGAATCGAAAGCGGAATGACCATTATGTTTGGTGGTTTTGGCTTATGCGGAATTCCTGAGAATACTATTGCAGCATTAGTAAATACTTCGATTTCAGATTTAACGTGCATTTCGAATAATGCGGGAGTTGATGATTTTGGTTTAGGATTGCTTTTGCAGAAAAAACAAGTCAAAAAAATGATTTCGTCTTATGTTGGCGAAAACGCCGAATTCGAGCGTCAAATGCTTTCAGGTGAACTTGAGGTTGAATTAACTCCACAAGGAACCTTAGCGGAGCGTTGTCGTGCTGCACAAGCCGGAATTCCAGCTTTCTTTACACCTGCAGGTTATGGAACGGAAGTTGCGGAAGGAAAAGAAGTTCGTGAATTCAACGGAAAAATGCATATCATGGAAGAAGCTTTTAAAGCCGAATTCGCGATTGTAAAAGCATGGAAAGGTGACGAAGCCGGAAATCTTATCTTTAAAGGCACTGCAAGAAACTTTAATGCGTGTATGGCTGGAGCAGGAAAAATAACCATTGCCGAAGTTGAAGAATTAGTTCCCGTAGGAACATTAGATCCAAATCAAATTCATATTCCGGGAATTATGGTACAGCGTATTTTTCAGGGAGAAAAGTTTGAGAAGAGAATCGAGCAGAGAACAGTAAGACAGAGGGGTTAATTAGATAATGAGATAATTTGTAAATTAGATAATTTGTCAATTGCTTAGATTGTGCGTATTGTAATATTGTTCAATTTTATCATTGAAATCTTATGTGAAATAGATTATTAAAGACGAAAGCAACTATGTTGCGTTAGTATATTTTTTTTATAAAGATAATTGTAAATCAAATTATTAGAGTCTATTATATAAAGTGAAATATTATATAATTTCAAATTGAGTAATTTGAACATTTTTTACAATAAAAATAATTTATTTTATTTTGATAATTAGATGTTTACGATGAATTACATAAAGCAAAGAATTATCTAATTTTCTAATTGACACATTTTCTAATTAAATAAGAACCTTAAAAAGCCGTATTAAATGAAGAAATTCTTTGTAATTCTGTTTCTGTCTTTTCAGATGTTTGCTCAAACAACAAATGAACTTCGGCAACAATTGAATCAAATTATTGCAAGTAAAAATGCGACCGTCGGAATATCTATAAAAAGCATTGAAGATAAAGATACTTTAAGTATTAACGGAAATTTGAAAGCTCCTTTGATGAGTGTTTTTAAATTTCATATTGCGTTGACGGTTTTAAATTTGGTGGATGAAGGTAAGCTTTCTTTGACGCAGGAAATTTTTATTAAAAAGAAAGATTTACATGAAGATACCTGGAGTCCAATGAAAGAAGATTATCCGGATGGAAATGTGAAGTTAACTTTAGATAAAATATTGAGATATACTGTTTCGCATAGCGATAATAATGGCTGTGATATTCTTATTGATTTGGTTGGCGGTACAAAAGTGGTGCAGAAATTTATCAATAAGCAAGGAATCAAAGACTTCGTTATTAAAGTCAACGAAGAACAAATGAAAAATTGGAAAAATCTTTATATCAACACAACAACTCCGTTGGCAGCAACTGAATTATTGGAAAATTTTTATAAAGGAGAAATTCTAAAAGAAGAAACTACCAAGTATTTGTATCAAATAATGGTAGAAACCTCAAGAGGGCTTACGTGGTTGAAAGCAGGACTTCCTGAAAATACAGAATTGGCACACAGAACCGGAATTTCGGGAACAAATGATGCTAATTTGAGAGTTGCAATGAATGACATTGGGATTGTAAAACTCCCAAACGGAAAACATTTTATTATTTCTGTGTTTTTGAAAAACATAACAGAAAGTAAAGAAAATACAGAAAAAATAATTTCAGATATAGCGAGAGCAACTTGGGATTATTTCATTAAAAAGTAATTAGATAATTAGTCAATTTGATAATGAGATAATTGATATAGATTGCGCATAGTAATGCATTATCTCATTATCAAATTGACTAATTGGCACATTAATAAATTAACACATTAAAAAGATATGTTAACAAAAGAAGATATTGCAAAACGAATTGCAAAAGAAGTAAAAGACAGATATTTTGTGAATCTTGGAATTGGGATTCCAACTTTGGTTGCCAATTATGTGAGAGAAGATATTGCAGTTGAATTTCAAAGTGAAAATGGTGTTCTGGGAATGGGACCATTTCCTTTTGCCGGAGAAGAAGACGCTGATATCATTAACGCAGGAAAACAAACCATTACGACATTGCCGGGAGCGAGTTTCTTTGATTCTGCTTTTAGTTTTGGAATGATTCGCAGTCAAAAAGTAGATTTGACGATTCTGGGAGCAATGGAAGTTTCAGAAAATGGCGATATTGCCAATTGGAAGATTCCGGGAAAAATGGTGAAAGGAATGGGAGGAGCTATGGATTTAGTAGCTTCCGCCGAAAATATTATCGTTGCAATGATGCATGTAAACAAAGCGGGAGAATCTAAAATACTAAAAAAATGCACTTTGCCATTAACTGGTGTAGGTTGTGTAAAAAAGGTAGTAACAGAACTTGCTGTTCTGGAAGTGACCGAAAAAGGGTTTAAACTCTTAGAACGAGCACCTGGTATTTCTGTGGAACATATTATTGCATCTACAGAAGCTGAATTAATAATTGAAGGCAATATTCCGGAAATGGATATCCGATAAATTCTTACTTTTATAATAATGGCGTATGAAGGCTGGCTTTTAAAAAGGCTGGCCTTTTTTTGTACGAATAATTTAAGAATCCACGAACTGCCTTTTTCCAGTAAAATTGGGATCTCCGCTGTTTTTAATCGTTTAATATATTATAAATCAATAGAATAATTAATTTTAGCCCTTTGTTTTTGAGAAATCTTCATAGTTTGTTAAATAAATGTGAATTTTAGGTAAAAAATGTTGCATTTTATCGATTAAAGGCAAATTTCATCGATTATCTAACATAAATAAAATACTTTTATCTCGAAATAAAGTATTTACTTACATTAAATATTTTGTTTGTAATCCATTTAACCAAACTAAAATACCAAATTTATTATGGAAAGAAAATTACCCAAAATTATGGCCGGGACAGTTGTTATTCTTACATTTTCGCTATCAGGATTTGCACAGAATACCGACAAAAGAGTAAGTCAGAAAAGTGTCTCTGAAAACGGACAACCAAGTTTAATCACATTTAGTGAAAAATCCAGTTACAAGGAAGCAGATTATAATACTGTTTTTAAAGAACAACTAGGATTAAAAGAAAATCAGTCTTTTTCTAAGGTTAAAAAAGAATCAGACAAAGAAGGTTTTACGCATGAAAAGTTTCAATTGTATGAACAAGGAGTAAAAGTAGAATTTGCTAATTATACGATTCACTCCAAAGAGGGAAAAGTAGTTTCGATGAACGGAGAGTTTTATAAGCTCGAAAATGTCAAAACAACGCCTAAATTATCAAGTCAGGCAGCTTTTGATAAAGCAATTGCTTACACAGGAGCAAAACAGTATTTATGGGAAACTCCTGCAGATGCTGCTGCAATGGATTATAAAAAACCAAAAGGCGAACTTGTTTTGCTTCCATCAATGGATGACCAAGGCAAGGAAAGAAAAAGCGATAAAGTTCGTTTGGCCTACAAGTTTGATATTTATGCTACAAAACCATTGAGTCGTGGAGATCTTTACATCGATGCTCAAACTGGAGAAGCTTTGTTTTATAATGCAACAATAAAACATTTAGGCGAAAATAGTCATGGAAGATTCATGTCGGCTGCAGCCAAAGAACAAAGCAAAAACGCAACTTCAAAATTAGCGATTGTTGCCGCAAATGCTGCAACACGTTATAGCGGAACTCAAACTATTCAGACAACTTTAAGCGGATCTTCGTATATTTTATCTGATGGTACTCGTGGAAATGGAGTTCAGACTTACAATTCGGCGAAGACCGCAACTTATCCAACAACCAACTTTACGGATGCAGATAATAACTGGACAGCAGCCGAGTATAATAATACAAACAAAGACAATGGCGCGCTTGATGCACATTGGGGAGCTGAAATGACTTATGATTATTGGTCAGCCGTACACGGAAGAAACAGTTATGATAATGCCGGAGCAAAAATCAAAAGTTATGTGCATTATAATTTAGTTGCTGCGGGATATCCGGATAATAATAACGCATTTTGGAACGGAAGTGTTATGACTTACGGTGACGGAAGCGGAACCGGAGGATTTGATATCTTAACAGCGCTTGATGTTGCAGGACACGAAATAGGTCATGCGGTTTGTACTTATACAGCAAATTTGGCATATCAAAAAGAATCCGGAGCGATGAACGAAGCATTCTCTGATATTTGGGGAGCTTGTATCGAATATCGTGCTGCACCAACAAAATCGACTTGGTTAGTAGGAGAAGATATCGAAAGAAGAAGTGGGCATCTTGCTTTACGTTCGATGAGCGATCCAAATTCTGAAGGACAGCCAGATACTTATGGCGGAACTTATTGGGTAAATGTAAATTGTACGCCAACAAATAATAATGACCAATGTGGTGTTCATACCAATTCAGGAGTATTAAATCACTGGTTTTATATTTTGTCTGTAGGTAAAACAGGAACAAATGATATTGGAAACGCTTACAACGTAACCGGAATCACAATTGACAAAGCAGCAAAAATTGCTTTCCGTTTAGAAAGTGTTTATTTAACTTCAAATTCTACTTATGCAAACGCTAGAACTTCAGGAATTCAATCGGCTATTGATTTATACGGAGCTGGTTCTGCAGAAGTTATTGCAACTACAAACGCGTTTTATGCTGTAGGAGTTGGTGCTGCATATTCAGGATCTACAGATACAGTTGCTCCAAGTGCTCCAACAGCTCTTGCTGCTGCGGGAACAACAGGATCAAGTACTAATTTAACCTGGACAGCTTCTACAGATAATGTAGCCGTTACCGGATATGATATCTATCAAGGAGCAACTCTAAAAGGTTCTTCTACAACAACAAGTTATACTGTAACTGGATTAACAGCTTTGACAGCTTATACTTTTACGGTGAAAGCCAAAGATGCCGCAGGAAATGTTTCGGCAGCGAGTAATGCTGTGAATGTTACGACTACAGCAGCTTCAGTAGCTTATTGTACATCAAAAGGAAATAGCGCTACAGACGAGAGAATCTCAAAAGTTGTTTTTGGAACTATCAATAAAACTTCTACAGCAACAACTGGATATGAAGATTTTACTGCTACTTCTACAAATGCAGCGCAAGGAACTGCGTACACAATAACAATTACGCCAACATGGACTTCATCTGTTTACAGCGAAGGATATGCTGTTTTCATTGACTACAATCAAGATGGTGATTTTTCAGATTCAGGAGAAACTGTTTTCACAAAAGCAGCGTCAACAGCTTCAACAGCAACAGGATCAATTACAATTCCTGCAACGGCAACTTTGGGAACAACAAGACTTAGAGTTTCAATGAAATACAATGCAATTCCAACTTCTTGTGAATCTTTCTCTTATGGTCAAGTAGAAGATTATACTATAAACATAACTGCTTCAGGTGGAATTGTAAGTGAAGATGTTACTGCAGGATTAGTTGAAACAGTTGAAACTTCAAGTTTTGCTTTATATCCGAATCCGGTTGGAGGTGAACTGAACGTTTCATTTGCAAACAGTGAAGGTTATTCTTTTAGAATCATAAACACATTAGGTCAGCAATTAAAAACTGGTCTACTTTCTGGAAATCTTGTTGATGTAAGCAACTTGAGCACTGGAATTTATATTATCGAATTGAATAAAGACGACAAAAAAATCGTTAAGAAATTCGTTAAGAAATAATTAAATTGAAATTAGTAAAAATGAAAAGCCTCGCAATTTGCGAGGCTTTTTTATGAAGATTTGTGAAGTTATAATCTCGCAAAGACGCAAAGTCGCAAAGTTTTTTCTCATTTTATGTCATCTTGACGTAAGGAAGAATCTCTGCAAAGTAAATCGTTGAAAGGAACGCGGATGACACAGATTCGCTTTGCGAAAACGCAGATTTACACGGATTTTTTCTTGGGTTTATGATTTTAAAACAAACAAAAACCGCCCAAATGAGCGGTTTCTTCATATATAAAAACTTTGCGTCTCTGCTGCGACTTTGCGCGACTAAAAAAGTTACAAGAAACCTTAGCTATCTTTTCGGTTAAATATAAAATTAAAACTTTAAATGTTAAAGTGTAAAACTCATACGTCCAAAGTAGTAAGCTCCAGTAGTTCCCATTTGAACCGGCGCATATTTAAATACTCCGTAGTAACTGTTTTCGTAAATTTGTTTGTCCGGGAAAATGTCAAACAAGTTATTTGCACCCAAAGCAATCTGAATTTTTGGAGTTATTTTGTAAGCAACAGTTAAATCAGTAACCACTTTTCCGTTATGTTTCTGGATTCCTCCAAAAGGGAAACCGTCACGAATTACTTCTCCAAAATAAGTATTTCTCAATAAAAAGTTCCATTTTGTTAGACTATAATTGATTGCGAAAGTACCTTTATGTTTTGGCGTATTCGTTTCGATTAAACTTCTTTCCTGCGGACCATAATACACATCTTCTTGACCAATAAACAAAGGCGGAATATTATTCAACTGATCATCAACTTTGTTAGCATTGTAGTTGTATAATAGCGAAAGATTCATTTTTCCGGGACCAACATTTAGGTCATAATCAATAACCATATCGACTCCGTTTGTAGTGGTGTTGATCGCATTCGTAAAGAAACGACCCGTTTGAGCGCCATATTGAGCAAATAAATCACGAAGCGCCGGAACAGGTTCTCCGTAAGCATCGTTTCCTAAATTTCCCGTAAGGATAATTCTGTTGTCAATTCTAATGTGATAATAATCAGCCGTAATGTGTAATTTTTTGGTTGGAGAAAAAACAATTCCAAAGCTATAGTTTCTTGAAGTTTCTTCTTTTAATTTCGGAATTCCCAGTTCTTTAGCAACCTGACTATCATTTCTAAAAATACCCGAATTTAGAAGTTGTCCGTCAACAACATCTGTTGCGATATTATTGAAGAATTGTTGGTGTAACGAAGGCGCTCTAAAACCTGTACTAATGGCACCACGAACAAATAGATTGTCTAAGATTTTGTATCTCGCAGATAATTTTCCGTTAATCGTATTTCCAAAATCAGTGAAATCTTCGTAACGACCCGCAACTCCAATTAATAATTTTTCCGTAACATCAGCTTCAACATCAGCATAAACGCCAACGCTGTTTCTGTTTTCGTTTACAGCATTCAAAGGAGAAAATCCGGGGAACGATTGTGCTCCGCCATTAATATATGAATTCTCTTCGCCCGGAACAATTTTGTATTTTTCAAAACGATATTCACCTCCAAAAGCAACATTCAAACCATGAAAAACATCTTTATACAATCGAGAAATATCAGCATTGACCGTGTTTTGTAAAAACGAGTGATTTCCGGCCTTAAAATCTGTTGGACTATTATCACCTAAGGAAACGTTGTTTGTGTTCGATACATCGTAAATAAACTTGTTTTCACCAATAGTATTACTCAAGTCCAGTTTCCATTCTCCAAATTTAAATTTAAAACCAACAGAAGAAGAAAGATCCGTTACAACAGAATTTAATTCCGGTTGAAATCCGAAAGGGAAAATAGAAGCGACAACATTCTCCGTTTCACTTGGTAAACGTCTAAAACCAAAACCTGTTCCTTCTCTATGACTTACGCCACCATTTGCATAAAATTCGATTTGATCGTTTAACGGAATTGAAGTATTAAAGAATCCCTGAATATTTTGGATTTTTGCATCTCCAATCTGAAAATTGAAATCATCACGTTTCAATCCATTTTGAGCTAATAAATCATCATCAATTTGACGAGATTGAGCGGGATTATCAGCAAAATCATAAGCAAAGAAATTGCCTTGCGCCGATTGATCGAAGATAATCAGGTTGTTGTTTTGAGAGCGATTCGTTTTTTCGCGGTTATTAAATTCACCGGTTAAGTTGATAAAACCTCCTTTATTTCCAATTTTTGCTCCGTAGTTTAAGTTCACATTTGTAGTCTGACCATCATCTCGAGATGTTGAACCATAAGTTGCATTTACTTCAAGACCCGCGTTATCTTTTAAAACCAAATTGATTACACCAGCAATTGCATCAGAACCATATTGAGCTGCTGCACCATCACGCAAAACTTCAATACGTTTTATGGACGAAGCCGGAATAGCACTTAAATCTGTACCAACAGACCCGTTTCCAACCGTATTTTGGTAGTTTACCAATGAGGTAGTATGTCTTCTTTTTCCATTAACCAAAACCAAAACCTGATCAGGACCTAAACCTCTCAAGGAAGCCGGATCAATATGTTCGGTTCCATCTGCCGAAGATTGACGGTTTGAATTAAAAGACGGAATCATATACGTCAAAATATCGTTTGTCGTAGTTTGTGGCGTTATGTTTCTGATTTTAGCCAAGTTTACAACATCAACAGGAACTGCCGTTTCAAGTTTGCTCTTCTTAGGATTTCTACTTCCTACAACTACAATTTCGTCAAGACTATTGTTTTCCAAAGCTAATTGTACATCTACAAAATGGTCTTTTGCCACCAATTCTTTCGTTTGATAGCCAAATAGCGATACAATTAATGTTGGATTATTAGCCGAAGCGTTAATTGTAAATTTTCCTAAAGCATCACTTGTAGTATTGGTTTGAGTTCCTTTGATAAGAACAGTTGCAAATTCCAACGGATTTCCATTTTCATTTGTAATAGTCCCTTTTATCTCGTGATTCTGTGCAAAAAACAAAGTACTCGATAAAGTGAGAATTGCGGTTAGCACAATTTGTAATTTTTTTCTCATTGGTGAATTTGGTTTTGAATATGATGTAATAATTTTTCTTCAAACAGAAGAAATGCAAAGTAATTGTCTAGTATTTATATAGACTTATGAATAAAATGCAAATGTAATTGTAAATAATTAAAATCGATTTATAAAATATCATTATTTGTGATATCAACGTGTCAATTTTTAGGTTTAATGAAATATCTTTGCTGAAAATTTAAAAAGAGAAAAAATGAAATTAAGATTGTTACTTTTTTTGTGCGCTATTACATTTAATGTTTTTTCGCAAAATAACGTATTGGTTTTTCAATCAGATTTTGGTTTGAAAGATGGGGCAGTATCTGCTATGAAAGGGGTTGCGATGGGAGTTTCAACCGATTTGAAAATATTTGATGTAACTCACGAAATTCCGGCATTTAATATTTGGGAAGCCGCATATCGTTTGTCTCAAACGGCACAATATTATCCTGCAGGAACTGTTTTTGTTTCAGTTTGTGATCCTGGAGTTGGTACTTCGAGACATTCAGTTGTTCTATTGACCAAATCAGGACATTATTTTGTAACTCCGGATAACGGAACTTTAACTTTAATCGCTGAACAATTAGGAATTCAGGAAATTCGTGAAATCGATGAAGTAAAAAACCGTCGTCAGAATTCAAATGAATCTTATACGTTTCACGGTCGCGATGTTTACGCTTTTACCGGAGCGCGTTTAGCATCAAAAACAATTACGTTTGAAGAAGTTGGACCAAAATTGCCAAACGAAGTAGTGAAAATCGAATATCAAAAACCAGTTTTCGAAAAAGGAATTATCAAAGGCGGAATTCCAATTTTGGACATTCAATACGGAAACGTTTGGACAAATATTGATAAAAAGACTTTTGCTAATTTAGACGTGAAAGCTGGAGATATAGTTAAAATCCAGATTTTCAAAGGAACTAAAAAAGTTTATGACGGAAAATTAAAATTGGTACACACTTTTGGAGAAGTTCCGGTTGGTACTGATGTTTGTTATTTCAACAGTCTTCTGAATTTTTCATTAGCCGTAAATCAAGGAAGTTTCTCAGAAAAATACAAAATCTACAGCGGAGCAGATTGGAGTATTTTGCTAAGCAAATAATACAGCTATTATAATATTTAAGAATATCCCATAAAACAAAAAACCGCTCATTTGAGCGGTTTTTTGTTTTGTCAGGCTGAGCGAAGTCGAAGCCCGTTACAATTGGCAAACCTTCGACTTCGCTCAGGATGACATTTGAATTCATTAGAACAAAAAAACCGCTCATTTGAGCGGTTTTTGTTTTATATAAACTTTGCGTATCTGCGACTTTGCGAGAAATACATTGCGAACTTCGCGTAAAACTTCGCGCGCTTTGCGGTTAAGAACTCTTATAAATTAAAAGAAGCTCCTAAACTAAAAGTAGTTTGATTATTTAAATGATCGAATACATCATTGTTACTGCCATATTTTGCGATTGGGAATCCAATTTCTGTGAAAACACCAAAACCTTCTGTAAAGAAATAACGACCACCAACATGTCCGCCAAAATTGTGTAATCCTAAGCTTAAACCAGGATAAACATCCAGTTGTTCAACACCAATAACGCTGCTTAAATTTGCATTAATTCTTGCTTTAGCATCAAAACGATCACTAAAGTCTGGTTTTTGGTCATAATATGGAGTTGGGTTATTGTGGTAAAAACCATTAAAATTATCAACGCCTAATAAATAATTAGCAACAAAACCAAAAGAGAAATTTTCTCCTAAACCAAAATCAACTGATCCTTGAATTCCTGAACCACCATCTTGAAGATTAGCTCCTACGTTAACTTTAATATCTCCTTTTCCTTTAAAAGCTTGTTGTGCTTGTGTAATTCCAAATGATGCTAAAAACAAAAGTGTGATGATCTTTTTCATAAAACTTAAATATTAATTATTTTTTTTAAAGTGCAAAAATAGTTTTTTATAGATTAATTCCTACCTTTTTCGTCAGAATACAATTCATTTAACGGATCGCTTTGATAGAACTCTTTGGTTTCAACATTCATCATTGTAAGTGGACCTTTAAAAGCTGCGCCGGTATCTACATTCCAGACATTCGCTTTTTGAACGGGAACCGTTTCGCCAATTCTTGTTACAGGCGTATGTCCAATAAAGATTTCTTTGTATAAAGTAAAACGTTTTGGGTAAAACAAATCGCCTTCTTTTAGATTTGGATCTAATGAAAGTGCCGTTTCCCATAAGGTTCTGTCCCAAAAGAATAATTTAGGGAAATATTCGTAGGTTATTCCGTTGACGTTTGTAAAACCTGCGTGTACATACAAGCGGTTTTCTTCGTCTAGATAGTAATCTTCCAGTGATTCTAAAAATGCGATATGAATTTTGATTGTTTCGGCGCTGACTTTTTGGTAAGCCTTAACCGTTGCTTCACCGCCGTGTTTGTACCACGAAGTTTCGTCAATTTCTTCAGTTTCGTTTCTAAACCAGGATAACAACAAATCATCATGATTTCCTTTAATGCAAATGCAATTTTGTTTGCTTTTTAAATCAATCAGATAATCAATTACTTGTGGCGATTGGCTCCATCCATCAACATAATCGCCTAAAAATATGAGAGTATCTTCAGTTGTAATTTCGGCTCTTTTTATCACTTGTTCAAGCGCTAATAATCCGCCGTGTATGTCGCCTATAACAAATGTTCGCATTTTATTTTATTTCGTGTAGTAGTACAAAAATAAAGAAAATGATTTGTTTAAGATCATTAAGTTGAGAATCTTTAAAAATTGATATTATTTATAACTATTAACAGCATTCTTATTAATGCTTTACTGTTTAAATTTGCATAATGTCAGATGCACCAACATATCGAAAAATTATCCATATTGACATGGATGCTTTTTATGCTTCGGTAGAGCAGATGGATAATCCTGCTTTACGCGGAAAACCTGTTGCTGTTGGTGGTTCAGAAAATAGAGGAGTAGTTTCGGCGGCAAGTTATGAAGCTCGGAAATTTGGTGTTCGAAGCGCGATAAGTGGAGTTTTGGCCAAAAAATATTGTCCCGAAATTATCTTTGTTCGCCCAAGATTTGATCGATACAAAGAGATTTCGAATAAAATTCATAAGATTTTTTACGAATATACAGATTTAGTTGAGCCACTTTCGCTTGACGAGGCATATCTTGATGTAACTCAGAATAAAAAAGGAAATCCAAGTGCGAGTTTGCTTGCGCAGGAAATTAGAATGAGAATTTTGAATGAAGTCGGATTATCAGCTTCCGCGGGAATTTCGGTAAATAAATTTGTAGCTAAAATTGCTAGTGATGTCAATAAACCAAATGGACAAAAAACAGTAAATCCGGATGAAGTCGAAGCTTTTTTGGAAGAATTACCAATTCGGAAGTTTTATGGCGTTGGAAAAGTAACAACCGAAAAAATGTACCAGTTAGGAATTTTTACGGGAACAGATTTAAAAAGTAAATCGTTGGAGTTTTTGGAGAAGTATTTCGGGAAATCAGGTTCTTTTTATTATAAAGTGGTTCGTGGAATTCATAATAGCGAAGTAAAATCAAACCGAATTACCAAATCTGTCGCAGCAGAACATACTTTTGATGTGAATTTATCTTCGGAAATTTTTATGTTGGAGCAACTCGATAAAATTGCTGTTTCATTAGAAAGAAGATTAAAGAAGCACGGTATTTCTGGAAAAACAGTAACACTAAAAATTAAATACAGTGATTTTACGCAACAAACAAGAAGTAAAACCCTGGCTTATTTTATCTCGGATAAAAGTCTGATTATAGAAACAGTAGAAGAATTATTGTATCAGGAACGCATGAGAGATTCGGTTCGATTGCTCGGAATTTCATTAAGTAATCTAAATACCGAAGAAAAAAAGGCGGTTGTCGTGCAGCTTAAGTTTGCCTTTTGATTAAATTAACCTTTCGTTAAATCGCGTTTTTTATTCTTTTATGACGAATTTTCTTTCTATCTTTGAGAGAAAGGTTAAATTAATAAGAATCATTTATAATGAAAACTAATAAATTTGAAGAAGCTTCAAGTCGACATTCACTGCCAATTATGGCATGGGAATTTCATTGTGAATATTTGAGAGAACTGAAAGCTGTTTTGACTGATTTGAAGAAAATGAAAAAGATTTCGGATCAATTCGCGTGGAATGACGTTAATCTTGATATTAAAGATCGAATTCAGGACGAAGTTGTGTTGGTTACGGATGTAGATCTCAAAATTGTTTTTGCCTCAAATGGATTAAAAAAAATGACGGGTTATAAAGAAGAGGAAGTACTTGGTAAAACACCAAAGATGTTTCAGGGACCAACAACGTGTAAAGCTACTTTAGAAGAAATGAAAGAAGCCATTAAATTGCAAATCCCATTTGAAAAAACAATTCAAAACTACAGAAAAGATGGTAGAGTTTATAAATGCAAGATTAATGCTTCGCCGGTTTTTAATATAAAAGGAAAATTAACGCACTTTATAGCTTTCGAAAAAAATCTTAGTGCTTAAGGTTTAACCGCAAAGTACGGTAAGATTTAATTTTACTTTAAAAATAGAAAACACAAAGTTCGCAAAGCTAGATCAATACAAAGCTTTGCGAACTTTGCGGTTTTATAAAACCATACTTTAAAAAAATCTTGGTCATAAGGTTTAACCGCAAAGTTCGCTAAGACTTAATTTTACTTTACGCATAGAGAACACAAAGTTCGCAAAGCTTGATCAACACAAAGCTTTGCGAACTTTGTGTTTTTATAAAACCATACTTGAAAAAAATCTTAGCGAACTTTGCGGTTAAATAACCTCAGTTGAAAATAATTTGATAGCCATGAGAGTTTAAAAAGTATATAAACAATAAAACCGCCCAAATAGGCGGTTTTTATTTTATAAAAAGAGAATCAAACTTTGAACCTTTGTCCCTCAAAAGAAAAACTTAGAACCTCAGTAACTTAGTACCTCAGAACCTTAGAATTACAAATTCTCAAAGAAATCATTTCCTTTATCATCAGTAATGATAAAAGCAGGGAAATCTTTAACAGTAATTTTTCTAACAGCTTCCATTCCTAGTTCTTCAAAATCAACAACTTCTACTTTTAAGATATTGTCTTGTGCTAAGATTGCAGCAGGACCACCAATAGAACCCAAGTAGAATCCGCCATATTTATGACAGGCATCTGTAACTTGTTTGGTACGGTTTCCTTTTGCAAGCATAATCATACTTCCGCCATGTTTCTGGAATTCATCCACATAAACGTCCATACGTCCTGCAGTTGTAGGTCCAAAACTTCCTGAAGCCATTCCTTCCGGAGTTTTTGCAGGTCCGGCGTAATAAACCGGGTGATTTTTAAAATATTCCGGCATTGGTTTTCCGGCTTCCAATAATTCCATAATTTTTGCGTGAGCAATATCACGGGCAACAATCACAGTTCCGTTAAGTTTCAAACGAGTTTTAATTGGATATTGACTCAATTTAGCCAAAATATCTGCCATTGGCATATCAAGATCAATTTCTACAGGCGCTTCTAAATGTGGAGCTGTTTCCGGTAAAAATTGTTTTGGGTTTACTTCTAATTGCTCAACGAAAATTCCGTCTTTAGTGATTTTTCCTTTGATATTTCTATCAGCAGAACACGAAACTCCCAATCCAACCGGACAAGAAGCTGCATGTCGTGGCAAACGAATTACACGAACATCATGCGTAAAATATTTTCCTCCAAATTGCGCACCAATCGCACTTTCCTGACATATTTTCTGAACGCGTTGTTCCCATTCGATATCACGAAAAGCCTGACCAGCCATATTTCCAGAAGTTGGTAAATGATCGTAATATCCAGCCGAAGCTTTTTTTACCGCACTTAGATTTGCTTCCGCTGAAGTTCCTCCAATTACTAAAGCCAAATGGTAAGGCGGACAAGCCGAAGTTCCTAAATCTTTGATTTTTGTGCGAATGAAAGCATCCATAGATTTATCATTCAATAAAGACTTAGTTTGTTGGTATAAGTAGGTTTTATTAGCAGATCCACCACCTTTTGCCATAAATAAAAACTCGTAAGAAGTTCCTTTTTTAGCATAAATATCAATTTGCGCGGGAAGATTCGAACCTGAATTTTTTTCTTCAAACATCGAAATCGGAACAATCTGTGAGTAACGTAAATTACGTTTTTGATACGTGTTGAAAATTCCTCTGCTCAACCATTCAGCGTCATCAACACCGGTAAAGATGCTTTCGCCTTTTTTGGCCATTACAATCGCCGTTCCTGTATCCTGGCAACTTGGTAATTGACCTTCGGCAGCGACCGAAGCATTTTGAAGCAAATTATAAGCTACAAAACGATCGTTATCTGTAGCTTCAGGATCATCAAGAATATTGCGTAGTTTTTGCAAATGTGTCGTTCGCAACATAAACGAAACATCTGTTAAGGCTTCTTCAGCCAATAATTCTAGTCCTTTTGGATCAACGGTTAAAACTTCACGTTCTCCAAACTGCTCTACTTTTACAAAATCAGAAGTGATTTTGCGGTATTGCGTATCATCCTTTAAAATAGGATAAGGGTCTTGGTATATAAAATCAATCATTGCTTTGTTTTTTACAAAGTTAGAAATTATTTACCTAAGAAAGAATTTGAATAAGGGCTGTTTGTGCGTTTATTTTTGATTGTGAAAAGCATCAAAAGCCATTTTTTTCTCGAAATAAGTTTTGTCTTTTGCCGAAAGAAGCTGCTTTTTGTAACTATTTCCGCTTAAGCGAAAAACAATCGAATCAGAATGTGTTACTGTTCCCATGTTTTCGTCATTATCTTCGGGTTCAAAAGAAACAGTTTTGCAGTAGAATGATTCAGGATTGGCTTTCGCCGAAGGATTTTCAAACTCAACCCAGGTTCCCCAACCGCTATCAGTCATAGAATCCCATTCATAGACAAGTTGCAAATTGCTGTTTTTTAAATAATACAAATAGTTACTTTGTGTATATCCGCAAGCTGGATATCCAAAACTGATATGAATAAGTGGAGAATTTTTGGCTGTAGCCGAAGTCAATCCGTAAGAAGCGCCCCATTCTGATCCTTTTTCAATTCCTTTAATCGTAATCTTTGAAGTAGCAGTTTTACTTTTATCCAAATAAAAATCAAGCTGATATTTTCCAGTTACAATACTGTCTTTATCTGCTTTTTGATCTACAAGATGCGCAAGTACATAATTGTTATTTGATGTTTCTCCATCTTCAGAAATAAAAAGAGTGTCCGTTTTTAAGAATTTTTCTTCTTTTGTGATAGCTGCTTCTGTTTTGGTTTCTGTAGTTGTTATACTTGATATTTGTGATTCAGATTTTGGTTTTTGACAACCAATTAATATAAATAAAATAAAAAGGGATTGTGGTTTCATGAATGTGTGGTATTTATTGTATTGTTTGTCTATGTCGAACCGGATTGAAATCCGGCCTTACAATATGGTTCGTTCCTCCGGAACTTTAACACATTGCGTTCTACTAATGTATGTTTTTTATTATTTACAAAATTTCGAAATAAAGAGCCAACGGCTCGATCTATATTGTAGGGCCGGATTTCAATCCGGTTTAGATAAAAATAGGATTAAAATATAATTACATTAAATTTTCAAAAAGACATCTTTTATCAAATGTGACATTCATATTTGTCTAAAAAAGAAGAATATTCATCTTTGAAATTTTGTTTTTTGTGATGTTCTTCCTGATTACCAATGTATTTATAGACCCTGTCGATGTGAGATTTGCTATATGAAAAAGCACCATAACCTACCTGCCATTCAAATCTATGTTTTGTCAATTGATGATCATTTATAAATTTTGATGATTTTCCTTTTACAACTTTCATCAAATCCGAAATAGAAATTGTAGGTTTAAGAGCTAAAAGACAATGAATATGATCTTCTGTGCCATTTACGATAATGGTTTTACAACCTGTTTCATTTATTAAATTTCCAATTACACTTAATATTTTAGGTTTACATTCCTTCGTTATGACTGCTTCTCTATATTTTACTGCAAAAACGATCTGAATATAAACTTGATGAAATGTATTTGACATTTTAGATGTATTATTTTAAACGATTATTTCGTTTTACAATAATACAAAATATTCTTACATAATATTGAATTTATTCTTACGTTTAAACCGGATTGAAATCCGGCCCTACAATATGATTCGTTCCTTCGGAACTTTAATAAATTGCATTCGAATGATTTATGTTTCTTTCAGTATTTACAAAATTTCAAAATAAAGAGCCAACGGCTCGATTTATATTGTAAGGCCGGATTTTAATCCGGTTTACATAAAAGCAGATGAGGTTCTTAAAAAAACCAGCTAGCAACAAAAATCGCCGTAATCACGCAAATCACATCAACCAGAAGCATTGTGCCTAAAGCATATCGGGTATTTTTGATATTAACAGAACCAAAATAAACAGCAATTACATAAAAAGTACTTTCGGCACTACATTGAAAAATGCTGCTTAATCTTCCCGTTAAGGAATCAGCACCAAAAGTATTCATGGAGTCAATCAAAAATCCTCGTGATCCTGCAGAACTAAAAGGTCTTAACATCGCAACCGGTAAAGCATCGGTTATTTGTTTGTTGACACCCATATTTGAGAAAATAAAGGCGATGCCATCACTGATAATTTCAAATAAACCGCTGTTTCTGAATAATGAAATAGCAACTAACATTCCTAAAACATATGGGAAAATAGTAACTCCCGTTTTAACTCCGTTATTTGCTCCAACTACGAAAGCATCAAAAACAGTAGTGTTTGCTTCGGTAAATTTCTTTTCATGTAGGAACGAAAATATCAAAGTCGCAACAATTATCCCGATTAATATTAATCCTGAAAGATTAGCGGTGAAATAATTTTTTCCTATTAAGTCTAAATGGTTCACATACATCAACAAACCAACAATGGCGGCGATTAATACCATTAAGGCGATAACAAGAGAAGCGCTTTTGAAATTGATTTTTTGTTTTATTCCAACAATTAAAAAGGCGGCAATTGTACCAATAAACGAAGTAATGATGCAAGGCAGCATAACATCTGCAGGATTACTTGCGTTTGCGGCAGCGCGATAACCAATAATGGAAGTTGCGATCAAAGTCAAACCAGAAGCGTGTAAACACATAAACATAATTTGTGCGTCGCTGGCTTTGTCTTTATCGGGGTTTATTTCTTGTAAACTTTCCATTGCTTTAAGACCGAATGGCGTTGCAGCAGAATCTAATCCCAAGAAATTAGCGGCAAAGTTTAACGTCATATACGATATCGAAGGATGGTTTTTTGGAATACTTGGAAATACCTTCACAAAAACCGGACTTAAGGCTTTGGCTAATTTTCCGGATACTCCAGAAATGATTAAAAGTTCCATTAATCCGCAGAAAAAAGCAAGATAGGCGATAAGTGGCAGAATCAAATCAAGCAAAGTAGTTTTGCAAGTTGGCAATAAACCATCTGATTTTTGAACGCCGCTGTAAATTTTTACGGTTTTGTTTTTATAAACATAAGTCGTGTCGGCATTAAGCGTATCACGATTGATAATCATCGTTTGATCCGGCGCTTTTTTGATACTGTCTTTGATGAAAGCAGGAAGTTGCTCCGCATATTTTTCAGAAACAAGAATAGGATCATCCTTTTTTCCATTCAAAACATAATCAATAGTATAAGTGTTGGCTGTGAATAAGCTGATTATAATAAAGATAATCGACGAAATAAAAATAGTTAACCAAAATCTACTTAATACCATAATGTTAATTTTTTTGTAAATGTAATAAATCAATTGCAATGACAATTACAAAAGTCAATTTCGTGATTTAAGACAAAATTAATTTATTTTGAATTTGTTTTTTGCATAGATGATATAAAACAAAAGAGCTATTTGTTGAAAAATGATTACATAATATCCAAAGCCTAAATCATCATGTAAATTGTAAAAAGAGATAGACATTATTAGCAATGTTACAATAACAAGAAGAATAGAGGTGGTAATTTTATTCAATAAAAATAGAATTGAAGAAAAAATGAGTGAAAAACATACTAGGAGAATAAGTAAAGTTTCGATTAAATTGTTTAAACGAGGTAATGTACTGAAAAAATCAGGAATGAATCTTATGAGGCTATCGTAATAATAGTCTCTCGACCTGAAGTTTTCTCCACAAGCAGTAATAACAACTTTATTATATGGAAGAAATAACGAAACAAATCCGAGTAATGAAAAAGTAAAAGAAATAATTTTTTTATGCATTTAATAGCTTTTGATTTTTTAAAATTATTAAAAATCTCATTCGATCACAATTTTTGTTCCCAGATAGTTTTCAAAAGCTTTAAGTTCTTCAAACAGAATTGTTTTTTTATGACTTTCGATTTCATGAAAAAATTGCGTTTCTATTTTGGCGTGATCTTTTTTAAGGGTTCTTTTCCAGGTTCCAATGACTTTTCCGTTTTCGAGAATAATTGGTTTAAAGATTCCATTATTCGTAAAAGCTTTAGATTGATGTTCTGATAAAATAGACGCTTCACGAGTTTTATACGAAATCAAAATCTCATCAAAAGCAGGAAGAAAATGAACGCTTTCGCGGAAGTTAGATTCCACAGAAATATCATTTCCAAACCAATATGTTTGGTCATCAATCTCAATAGAATTCAATTGCAACTCTATTGCATTAATGGTCGGTTTGCAGGTAGTTGGCGGAAAACCAGACCACCACGAAAAGTCAAGTAACGTTGCGGGACCATGACTTGTGAAATATCGAAGCGCTAATTTTGCCAAAGCCTCTTCTTTTGTAAGTTTGTTTTTTGGCTTAACAACTCTTTCTTCAAGTAGAGAATAAGTGATTTGCTTGCCTTTCATTTTTCCATTACAAACCAAACCATCCAATTCAGCATTCATCATAATAGCGGCACTTAAAAAATCTTCGTTAGAAGTTTTTTTGATATTAAGTTCCTGCATGATCTCGTCGCGTGTCAAATAATTATTTCCACTTAACATTTTTTCGATTTGGGAATTAACCTGATCTAGTTTTTTGTCATCATAACCATATTTTTTGGCAGCAGAAGTTGTAAATCGTTTGACTTGTGGCGCCGAAAGATCCAACATCCAATAAATATCATGAGACGCAACAAAATGCCAGGTTGGTCTTAGAATATGAGTTCGAATTATTTCAGCTGAATTTATGGCTTCTTCAATCGCTTTTTCAGAAGAATCACAACGAGAACCAATCGCCCATTTTGCCATCGCATAATCCTGTGCCTGCATTGCGCCTAAATGCTTTACAATTTCCTGCGGCGAACATGTAGTCGTTTTATAAAGCTTTTGCGAAGCAAGGCGATAATGTGATATTTCCGAATGTGTCATTTCTAAAAAATTAAACCAGATAAGTTATATAAGTTCATTTAATAAACTTTGCACCTATGAACCTTTGCCTCTTTGCACCTTAAAAAAAACTATACATGAATAATTTCATCATCAATTAATAATTCTTCTCGGCGTAAGCGAAGGAAAACTTGCGCTACGGCAATCGTATCTTTTTCGCAATACGTTATAATTCGGTCGATGTCTTTTTCTACGTAATACACATGTCCAACCTGACTTCCGTCAATATCGCCTTTTGGCGATGGAACGCCTAGAATCTTAGTCAATAGTTTTAAAGAGGTGAAATGTTTATAGTCGCCAAATTTCCATAATTCTAAAGTGTCTAAGTGAGCAATTTCCCAAGGTTTCTTGCCGAATAGATTCAGTTTGTCAGGAATCGCAATTTGGTTGATGATCATTCTTCGGGCAATAAACGGAATATCAAATTCCTTTGCATTATGTCCGCATAAAAGATGTTGTGGCTGATTAAAATGATTGTTTAGCAGATTATTGAAGTCCTTTAATATCTTCTTTTCATCGCCAAAAAACGATGTCACTCTAAAATTTCTGACATCACCTTTAATCGTGAAATATCCAACCGAAATACAGATAATCTTCCCAAACTCGGCCCAGATTCCGGCGCGATCATAAAATTCTTCAGGAGTAAAATCATCTTTTCTTTGATATTGCGTTTTATGATCCCATAAAGATTGCATTTCGGCGTCAAGCGAATTGAAGTTCTCTTCTTCCGGAACGGTTTCTATATCGAGAAATAATATGTTGTTGAGGTTTATTTTTTCTATCATGTTTTTTGCCACGAATTTCGCTAATGTTCACTAATTCTTTGTGTAGATAAATGTACACAAAATTGATTTTAAAATAAGAAATAACTTATGATTTAAAAACAATGATTTTTTGCCACGAATTTCACGAATTATCACAAATTAAAATTAGCTAGCAAACTAATAAACTAGAAATTAGTGTTAATTCGTGAAATTCGTGGCTAACTTTTTTAGAATAAACTTTGTTGTGTAGTTGGGTTTTCATGTTCGAGTAACCATTTTTTACGTGACAAACCTCCAGCATAACCGGTTAAAGAACCATTTGTTCCAATAACGCGATGACAAGGCACGACAATCCATAACGGATTTTTACCATTTGCAGATGCTACGGCGCGAATCGCTTTTACATCGCCCAGTTTTTTAGTCTGATCCATGTAACTTATCGTTTTTCCATATGGAATTTCCAAAAGTGATTTCCATACTTTTTGCTGAAAATCAGTTCCTTTTGGGTTTAGTTTGAAATCGAAATCAAGTCTTTTTTTATCAAAGTATTCCTGAAGTTGAAGAACAGCATCTTTTAATTCATTGGGAATCTCTGTAGAAATTTCTCCTTCATCTAAAACAGAAATCTCCGAAACGCCATTTTCGTCTCCAATAATTCGCGCAATTCCTATAGGAGTCTGAATATGAACTGTATGATTCATCTTAAATAGTGTATTTAATTGTTCTAATTGCAGTGTGAATTCTACCAGCCACCGCCACCGCCGCCTCCACCTCCGCCACCGGAGCTTCCACCACCTGAACTTCCGCTGCTGGAAGAACTTGAGGCTGAAGAGGAATTATAAGTATTATAAAAATGAACTACAATTTGATTGGAAAATCCAACAGAACCATCGCTGGTTTTGATCCAGTTACTGGTGTAATTTAGATTTTTTAAGGCTTTTTCAAATTTTAAATTCCATTCTTCTTCGATTTCCAATGCAAATGCGTAGGGTAAATTTTCTTCGTATGTTCTTATTATATTTGAGTTTTGATCTAAAACATAATTTAATAATTGCTGTTTTAATCTCTCAGTTTGGTTTTTTGTTGCAAGTCCCAGTTTAGTATAAGAACCAATCAAGCTCAGATATATTGCAAAGCCGGTAAGGAGTAAAAATATAACGAATGCATTTAGAGCCGAATAGTTTTTATCGATGTTAACGGCAAAAAAAGAAGCATAGGTAAAAACGCCAGTAAAAATGGAAATAATAATGCAAGGAAAAGCTAATGCAGCTTGTTTACTTCTAATTGACTTGATGGCTATAGTGATTAATAGCACGGTAAGTATCATCATAGAAAAACCAAAAATCACAAATAGCAATGCTGTGCCTACCGTTAAGTAGCTATATCCGGCAATTGTTGCAATTGTAAGTAGCACGCCAATAAAAATTTGTTTTAGATTGAAAGAAAAATAATCTTTTAAGTTGTACTGACTTTTAAGTGATTTTTCAAGCGCTTTTTCTGCCTCGCCAAAAACAATGTATGACTCAGAATTGATTGCAAAAGTGTTGCTTTCTTTGAATAAAGTCTCTAAAACGGCATTTTCTTCCTGAGATAAATTGGTTGTTTTTGTCCCTTTTACCAGATAATATTCGAATCCGTCTTTCGAGGTTTGCAAACCGTTTCCGGTAATTTCGATTGCGCCTTTAATCGAAAGACTAATTATCGTAACCAAAAGTGTTTGAGAATTAGAATATCTTTCTTTTAAGTATCGAAGTGAAGTTGCTGAAAAATGTCCTTTTAAATCTATAGATTCATTGCTTTCATAGGAAGGTAAGGGATCTTTGCCATAGATTTTCCATGAAAAATAGAAAAATAGGAAACAAAGTGAAACGGGCAGAAAGGCTAAAAATAATTTACTTGCTGAGAGAAATTCCTCCAATTTATAATGTGGCGAAAAGAACGGTTGATGAACAATTCCTTTTGGAAATCCAACTGCGACAGTAAAACCTTCTTTTTGTTTTAAATTTTTGGAGGTAAAATAAACCGAATTTCCACCGATTTTTGAATTGCAATCACTTTCTTTTGATCCTAAAACTCCGGTATAACAATGCGTTTGAATTACTGATGCTCCGTTAGGTAAAATTACTTTTGCCGAAACATTTTCGATTTCAAATTGCCAATAGTTTCCGGTAACATTCCAATAAACCTCGTCGAAATTGTCGTATGGCAATATTTGCGCTTCGACTTCGTAAGTTATTTTATAAGTATAAGTTCCTTCACTTAAAGAAATATGTTTATCGCCAACATAAATCGTGAAATTCTCACTATCGATATCTGTGTGATAAGGTTCTTTGATCCAGTCTTTGGTAACATTCAAAATGGTATAAAAATTATTTTTACGCGCCTTAGGTGAATAATTTTTCATGGGAAGTTCACGAAAAATACCGTGATCTATTTCTTGTTCTGCGGCATAAACGGTAATGGTTTCGGTAACAACAATGTTTCCATTTTCCTTTACTAGAATATCAGAGTGAAATTGTTTTATTCTTTCAATACGTTCATGTTCTTCTGTTACCGTAGAATCTGTTTGGCTAAAACATTGCGATAATGAAAGTAATAAAATGCTGAAAGTGAATATAAACCTGAAATGTCTTACCATGAAAAGAATTATTTTGCGAAGTGAAAATAAGAATTTTGTTTTTAAACGATGTAAGTTATATAAGGAAATATAAAACTGGGTGTTTTTTTACCGCAAAGTACGCTAAGGTTTAATTTTTCTTTACGCATAGAAAATACAAAGTTCGCAAAGCTTTATATTGATCTAGCTTTGCGAACTTTGTGTTTTTTAAGCATACTATTAGATAAGAATCTTAGCGCACTTTGCGGTAAAAACACACACAGCATTATTTTTAATTCCAATGTTTTACCAATCCAACTAAAATGAACTTATATAACTTAATATGGTTCAATAATCCTCCAGTTTAAATTTATAGTTTAATAGGTTTTCTATTTTCTCACTTGAAATAGTCTTTTTGATATTCGATTTTTCAACGCTGAATTTGGGTGAAATTAAATTATGCTCAATTGCTTTTTTTGTGTAGTATTCTGAACGAGTTGGATGAAAAGGTGCAACGGCATTAAAAACTTCATTCCATTTTGATTGGCTGATTATTTCGGCAATGATTCTGATGCAATCATTTTGATGAATTAAATTGATTGGTGCGTCTGGATTTTCAAGATTTTCCTTTCCTGCAAGATGTTTTACAGGATGACGATCTTCGCCAATTAATCCGCCGAAGCGTAAAATTGTGGTTTCGAAATTCTGATTTTTTTGTAAAACAGCTTCCGCCAAAAGCAATTGTTTACCGCTTTCGGTTTCTGGATTTGCGATGGTTTCTTCTGTTATAATTCCGTTGTCATTGCCATAAACCGCAGTTGAACTTACAAAAAGTACTTTTTTTGCAGTTGATTTTTCTATAAACGGAATTAGATTTTCTATTTTTTCTACAAAAACCTTTCGAGGAGAGTCATTATTATTTCCTCTCAATTTAGGCGGAATATCAATAATTAGGATTTCGCTTTCGGCTAAAAACGAAATGATACTTTCAGAAATACTTTCGTTTTCAAGCGCGACCAAAAACGGATTTATTCCTTCACCGTCTAAAACAACAAGTTTATTCTCAGAAGTTGTTGATCCATTTACTGAATTTCCTTTTGCGATTAGTGTTTTTGCTAAAGGCAGACCAAGCCATCCGCAACCTAATATGCTTATTTGTGTCATTATTTTAAGATTGTAAGGTTCTTAGGAACTGAGGTTCTAAGGTTTTAATATATTGTGTTTAATTTGAACTGAATGTTTTTGTAAAAAGTTCCGGAGGAACGATTTATATTGTAGAGACGGATTTTAATCCGTTGGTTATCGATGAAGTTTACGAAATTAAATTTCAAGAATTAATGTTTACAAATCTAAAAAGAAACAAATTTTCTCTTTTCCTTTTGCGCCAATTCTGTTGTAAAATTTTATCGCCCTTTCATTAAACTGAGGCGTTCGCCATTGCATATTGACACAGTTTTTCTCTTTAGCAATTTCTTTTAGTTTGTTGATTAAGACTTCGCCAATTCCAAAGTTTCTGGCACTTTCTTCGAGATACAAACAATCCATATACAGAAAATCACCCGCGCTCCAGGTCGAAAAATCAAAAGTATAAGATACATATCCTACAATGTCGTTATCGGTTGCAACTACAAAACAGTTTAATTTTGGATTTTCACCAAACAATGCTTTTTTCAATCCTTCTTCTTTTCCTTCCGGAGAATAATCGGCTTTTTCATATTCGGCATGTTTTTGACATAAAATGACCAGTTTTGGCAAGTCTGATACTTCGCACTTTCTTATTGAATATTCCATTGCAGATTGATTTCGTTTTGTAAAAAGGTGATAAAATGATGAAAATAGTCCGGATATTGCTCGTTTTCTCTAATCGCGATAAAATGCTTTCTCTTTAAACCGTTCTTTCCAATTTTTACGGCTTTTATCGGGTTGTTTTTCAAATGTGGTAATAATGCCCATTTTGCCATAGACATCACGCCCATATCTGCTTTTACCATTTCCAGAGAAGCTTCTGTCAAAGGAAGCGGCGTAATTTTCTTCGGAGTTACTTTGGCTGGAGCCAAAATAAATTGGTGAATCGTGACTGTTTCCATCGGAAGAGAATGAATCAGCAAATGCTCGTTGATAAAATCCTCCGCAACAACATATTTTTTATCTGCCCAAGCGTGATTTTCAGAAACTGCCATAACAACTTCATCCTGAAAAAGCTCAATATACTTGATATTATTGTCCTTGATCTGATCGCTGATAATGGCAATATCGATCGTGTTTTCTAGTAGTTTTTGTATTGGAATGTGAGTGGCTTCGGTTACAATTTTCAATTCAACATTTGGATACAAATTATGGAATTGCTTTAAAACCGGCGGAAGCCAGTGATAACTCGAATAACATTCTGTGCTAATTCTGATTTCGCCGTGTTCGCCATAAACCATTTGTTTGATTTGCGACTCGGTTTGTGAGAGTTTGTCCAGGATTTCGTTGGCAAGATCATAGATTTTCTCGCCAGCTTTGGTCAAAACCAGCTTTTTGTTTGTTCTCAGGAAAATTGGAGTTCCCAATTGATATTCGGCTTCTTTAAGTTGGTGACTCAACGCCGATTGTGTCAAATACAATTTATCAATTGCTTTGGTAATACTTCCTTCTTCGACAATTGCCTTTATTAATTTTAAATGACGGATTTCCATTTTTGAGGATTTGTATACAAAGAAACGAAATTTTGGAATGGCTTTTCTATGAAAAAAAGTAATCAAAGTGATGAATTCTTTTCGTTTTTATCGAAAGTGTTGCTGAATTACTTTTGGAAAAACAAAATCATTAAAACTATAAAAAAATGGAAACACAAATTAAACATTATGAAAACAAACTAGCCTTCGAAATGGATCCTTCTGATTTATTTGATGCTTTAAATAATGGCGAAAAATTAATTGTTATTGATGCCAGAAAAGAGTTTGGTTTTGAGGCAGAACATATTCCATCGGCGATTAATATTCCTCATCGCCAAATGACGATCGAAAGCACCAATCACTTGGATAAAGAGGTTTTGTATGTGACGTATTGCGACGGAATTGGGTGTAATGCTTCGACAAGAGGAGCGTTGAATATGGCTAAACTTGGTTTTAAGGTAAAAGAATTAATTGGCGGAATAGAGTGGTGGAAGTTCGATGGTTATGCCACCGAAGGAACAAATGGCGTAAAAGCAGGTTTGAAAATCGAATGTGCATGTTAGTTTTTTAGGTGCAGAGGTTCAAAGTTGCAAAGTTGCAAAGGTTTAAAGGTTTTCACGTTATTCTAAAAAACAAAAAGCACTATTTTCATAGTGCTTTTTAAACCTCTGTACCTTTGCAACTTTGAACCTAATTCGAAATATTTGTAGCCATAACAAGTATTTTATTGTGGTTTTACAATCGATTTAAGCTGTCTTTTGCAATAACGGTACTATCTTTTATTACTGTTGCTGGCGGTATAGTCGCTACAGGAGCTGTATATTTTTTTATTTTCTCCTGAATTAATATTGCATCATTCAAAACAAAAGGTGTTGGCATCATCCAGTCGCTTCTTGGTTTAACCTTAAGCAATGGATTTGTCATTAAATCAAAGGAGCTTTCGATCAAATCCATATCAAAAATAGACGATTTGTTAAGGTTGAATTCCATTACAAGCGGTTCATTGCCTACCACATAATACGATATTAAGCGCATTCCTTCTCGTTCTAACTCATTTCCTTTTTGTCTTAAAGTTGAAACTCCATTTGCTTTAAAATTGAAAAATCGCATTTTAGGATTTGCATAAATGTCGTATCGGTTTACTTTTCGGTTTGGCGTAATTTTTATTTTTAAGAACCTGTTATTCCCAACAACGCTGTCTTGTAAAAAAGCAATTGTTGGTCTTGGAACATCAACAACCGGCGCAATTGCACTATAGGTAAATCCTGAATTGTATTTGCTGGAGATTGGCAAGTTGTTTAATCCAACTGCTTTTTGATTTTTTTCGCCCAAATAACTTTTAGTCCAATCGTCTAGGTTTACGTCATAAGTTGCCCAGATTGCTGAGTTTGTATTCGCATTATAAACATATAATAAACTGTTTGATTTTGCTTTTCCGTGTTCATAACCGGAATGATATCCTGCGTAAACAAAGAAACCAATAGAAGCTGCAAAGAAAACCATTATCCAGGCGCTTTTTTTAGCAAAAGATCCAAATACAGGAAGTAATAAACCAAAGGCTAATACGGTTAAAATGGCACTTCCGTAAAGGATTTTTAAACCTAAACCAATAGGAAACATTACAATAAAAGGCGCTATAATTGCTAAAGCCGGAATAGAGAATAATAAATTTAATCCTAAACTATAATGTTGCGTCAGGACGAAAATTCCAAATAAAAGTATTCCAAAATAAACCGGAATAATCAGGAAACCTGCTCCGGTTAAGCTGTTGGCAAGAAATCCGTTGATAATTATCCAAAGAAGTAAAGGAGCAACAAAATGATTCATTGTCACTTTTGTTTCTGAGAAATGATGGTAGAATGCAAAACAAATCGCAATGCTAAGTGTTACAAATGCTCCAATGTAAGCATGACCGTTATAGGTAAATCCGTTAAGGAGATCTGAGTATTGAGGATAGATTTGCAGAACGATTTTCCATCCTAAAAAAGTAACTAATCCTGAAATTATTATAGATCCAAGTAAAGGGAGAAAACCTCTGAAGATTTCTCGGAAAGTAATAACACGTTTTGCTTTTCCGATAAAAATAAAAAGAATTAATAAACCTAAAGCAATTACAGTCATTGGAAATACCCACGCAAACGGATAACTTATAAATGAAAACGGTACGCTAAAGTAAACATCATCTTCAGTTGAATTGGTAGTGTTTAAGTCTGTATTTGCAAAGTATTTTAGCAAAGGCATCAAATAAGTTCCCTGATGCGCCAATGTTGTTCTGCTCAAATGTTGAACATCATCTTGTTGTGTATGATAATTAAAATGTCCGTCTATGAAGGCAAAGTTGAATCCCTGAATGTTTCCTTGTTCTCTAAAAACGGTTAAATCAGTGTCATTTGGAAGCATTTTGTAAATACTGTACATCAAAGAGTTTGAAACTGGATAGCTTGTTTTTGCCTTCGAGAATTCTTTTACAAGAGCTTCATTTCCTTTATTAGTTTCCATCAACATATAACTTGGTCCTGAAGAACCTCTGGCTTCAAAGTTGATTACCAATCCAACGTCTTTTGCCCATGGATGTTTGTTTACAAAAAGTGCCGCGCCATTCAGACCCAATTCTTCGGCATCTGAAAAAAGAATGATAATATCGTTTTTTTGTGGTTGCTTAGAATATAAAAAAGCACGAACTCCTTCTAATATTGTTGCAACTCCCGAAGCATCGTCACTTGCGCCTTTTGAAAAAGAATGTGGTGCACTATCGTAATGCGAAAGCAATAAAAGCGCTTTGGAGTTATTTGTTCCTTTTATGCGGGCAAGAATGTTTTTGGATTTAACCAAAAGCCCTTTATCATTTAGAGTAAAACCTTCCTGAACACTTGTCTCTAATCCAATTCTGTTCAGCTCCAACTTCAAATAATTGGCTACTAATTCATGATTTACTGAACCAACGTAATGGGGTTTTTGCGCAATAATCTCGACTTGATTTAAGGCTCTTTCAGTAGAAAAGTCGGCAAGTGCTTCATCATTTTTCGAAATATATTGAGGCATCATTGTGAAGTAAATGATACCTAAAATTGCTAGAATGCCTGCGATGCCAAGAATTGAGGTCTGGTTTTTTTTCATGGTTGAGAAGTACTAAATTTCTTTTTTTACGAGCATAAAATAATCATTGTCCAAAGAGCGATATCCTTGATCGTACAGGAAATAGTAGGTGTTTCCTGTTTTTGTTTGTAGAACATTCGTAAAAAACTCGAAGTCGAAACCTTTGTTTATCATTTTATCCCTTGTAGCTTTTGATTTTCCATCTGTATTTAGTTCGGACAAAATACGGTAATTTTTTCGTAATTTGTTGTTTACATTACGCATGAAATTCGTACTATCTTTATTTATTTTATTGTTGTAAGCATTTCGGCAACTATCAGAACAGAATTTTTTATCTTCTCTGCCTACAAGTTTTTCAGAGCATTCGAGGCAAGTCTTCATAATTCTATTTTTTTTATTTCATATAAATCAGTTCTTCGATCCTTTAAAATTCGAACACTTCCATGTTCATGAAGTTGTTTCAGCAGGTTTAAATCAACGTCAACAATCAAGGTCATTTCAGTGTTTGGAGTTGCTTCAGCTTTTATTCCATTACTTGGAAAAGCAAAATCAGAAGGCGTAAAAACAGAAGCTTGCGCATACTGAATGTCCATATTATTGACTTTAGGCAAGTTTCCAACGCAACCTGCAATGGCTACATAACATTCGTTTTCGATTGCACGAGCTTGCGAACAATGTTTTACGCGCGTATAAGCATTTTGTGTATCTGTCAAAAACGGAACAAATAGTATATTCATTCCTTCGTTTGCTAAAATTCTTGAAAGTTCCGGAAATTCAACATCATAACAAATCAAAATTCCGATTTTACCGCAATCTGTATCAAAAGTTTTAAACTGAGAACCGCCTTTCATTCCCCAATGTTGCACTTCGTTTGGAGTTACGTGAATTTTGGTGTACATCTCTGAAGTTCCGTCTCTTTTGCACAGAAAACCAACATTGTACAAATTACCATTTTCCAGATAAGGCATACTTCCTGTAATAATATTGATGTTGTAGGAAATTGAAAATTCCTGAAAACGCTTTCTGATTGGATCAGAATATCTGGCAAGTTCCCGAATTGCTTCTGCTTCTGATAAATGATTATAATCGGCCATTAAAGGTGCAATGAAAAGTTCGGGAAATAAGGCAAAATCACTTCCGTAACCGGAAACGACATCAATAAAAAATTCTGCCTGCTCAAAAAACTCTTCCAAATTATTTAATGGACGCATTTGCCATTGAACCAAACCTAATCTGATAACGCTTTTTTCGAGGTTAATTAATTTTGGACTTTCGTCATAATAAACATTATTCCATTCTAATAGAACCGCAAATTCCTTTGATTCTTCGTCGCCTTCTAAGTAGTTTTTGATGATTCTCAATACGTGAAAATCATTACTTAACTGAAAAGAAAGAACAGGATCGTGTAATTCTTTATGTTTTACTTTTTCAATGTAGTTCTTTGGAGAAAGCTTTTTAGCATATTTACCATAATTGGGAATTCTGCCTGCAAAAACAATCGCTTTTAGATTAAGTTGTTCGCAGAGTTCTTTTCGGGCATCATATAAACGACGTCCCAATCGTAAACCGCGATAATTTGGATGGATAAATACATCAATTCCGTATAGAATCTCTGCGTCTTTATTGTGTGTAGAGAATGTGTAATCTCCAAGAATTTGTCTGTAATTGTGTCTTTTGTCAACCAGTTTTTCATCTACAATAAGCGATAATGCAGATCCAACCACTTTACCGTCTGCGAGAATAACAAGTTGACCTTCAGGGAAAATAGAAAGTAATCTTTTGATATCATCTTCTTTCCAGTAAGAGTCCGCCATTTCAGGATACGATTCAACCATTGAGTCTTTCAATTGTTTGTAATCGTCAAATTCTAGATTTCGTAACTCAACTTTATTTATTTTCGTCTGCATATCGTAAGATTTATCTCGAATATACGAAATTATTTCCACTTACAAACGCTTACAAATATTTACAACCGAAAGTAAATAGTTGATAACCGAATATTTGTTGAGGTTCGGCGGATCTTTGCCATGTTGAATTTGATAAACGAATTCTTTTATATGAACATTTAAATATTATACGCCATGAACGGAATGAAAAACAGAGTACAATTAATTGGAAACGTAGGAAACGATCCAGAAGTTAAAACATTAGAAAACGGAACTAAATTAGCACATTTGAATATCGCAACAACCGAAAGATATAAAAACGATAAAGGCGAAAAAGTCGAACAAACCGAATGGCATCGTGTCACAGCTTGGGGAAAAACGGCTGAAATTGTCGAAAAATATGTCGAAAAAGGAAAAGAAGTCGGTATCGAAGGAAAACTAATTCACAGAAGTTATGATGATAAAAACGGTGAAAAAAGATATATTACAGAAGTTGTTGTAAGCGAGATTTTGTTGCTTAGTAAGTAATACTTAATCAGATTTGAAATTTCAAATCCGACAGGTTTTTAAAACCTGTCGGGTTTGTTGTATTTATAAAACAGAAGCTCCATTAATGTCTGTTGTTAGAATTTCGCTCATATAATCAAAAAAGGGTCTCATATTTTTGAAACCGTCCAAAGCTTGTTCAAGAAAATTATCACTTAAAACCTCAGAATCTGTAAAACGTTTGATTACCAAAAACTGTTTATAGCGAAGTAAATCAATGGCTTTATGATCTTTGTCATACCCTTTTGGAGACGTTTTAACTTGTTCGCCTTGTAAATTTCCAAAATTGCTGACAAAAGATTTTGCATTTAATATCTTTTGTATTGGTTGATCATCATGATCAAATTCGGCTCGAATGCGTTTTAAGTCTGCAGCATTTGGTCCCCAGAATCCACCAGCGAGAAAAGTATTTCCTTTTTCGATATGAAAATAATAGCCACCGCGTCTTTCTTTTGTAGCTCTGGTATAACTGCCGCCCCAAAATGTTTTGAAAGGAGTTTTGTCTTTTGAGAAACGAATGTCACGATAAATTCTATAAACACTTTTTTTACCCGAAGCAGTTTCTAAAACATCTGTTTTGGAAAGTTCTTCAAGCAAAGCGCCCGCAAAAGTTTCAATATGATTTAATTCGACTAGATATTCTTGTTTATGGGCATCAAACCAGGGTTTGTTATTGTTTTCTTTAAGTTCAGTCAAAAAGTTAAGACTGGATTTAGGAATTATAATATTGTTTTTCATAGTGGAAACATTGAATGTTTTTAAATCGGAATGCAATTTAAGCATAAAAAAACCCACCAAATTTTATGGTGGGTTTATTCTATATAAGTTTAAGCCGTTTTTTTGAATAAATCAAACATAGGACATCGCGAACAACGTTTGTTTTCGCTTTTTTTGTATTTCTCACAACAAGAAGATTTACAGTTTTCCAACTTCTTAATGTTCTCAAGGATAGCTTTATTCTTCTTTTTCTTTTTATCCTTTTTTTTGTCCTTGTCTTTTTCTTTCTTGCCCAATTTTCCTCTGTATTATAAAAACAGTGGCAAATATAAATGAAAAATGTTATTTTTATATATTCTAAATAAACTTTAACTTTTTTTATTTTGGATTGATTGCAATCGAGCTTGTAACCGTTAATTGCTGAATATCACGATCAAACAAATAAAGTCCACCTTTATCATCTCCAATTAAGTTGATTTTGTCTAAAATAGATTTAGCAGTAGCTTCTTCTTCGATTTGTTCAGATACATACCATTGTAAGAAATTATGTGTTGCATAATCTTTATTTTCAAAAGTTATGTGAACCAATTCGTTAATTGATTCCGAAACAAAAATTTCGTGGTTGTAAAGTGCTTCAAACATTTCTTTAAATGTAGTATAAGAAGTTTTAGGCGCTTTTAGATCGGTAATCTGAGCATGACCTCCACGTTCGTTTACATACTTTACTAATTTAAGCATGTGTGCGCGCTCTTCGTCTGATTGTGTGTACATAAATTGAGCGATTCCCTCAAGTCCGTGCACTTCGGCCCAACAAGCCATAGAAAGGTAGGTTTGCGAAGATTCTGCCTCTATGCGAATTTGCTTGTTTAATGCTGCTTCTATATTTTTTGATAACATAATGGTGTCTTTTTTGTAAAGTTAAAAAAAATAATTCAAACCATTTTTTCAAACAATGAAAACATGAGACATTTGGATTAATTCTCAATAAAATTAAGGTCTGTCAAATTTAAATGATTTAGAAAAAACGGCTTTATCAATCAAAGGATTCGTTATTTCGTCAGGAATAAAACCATCAGTAAATTTGCGCATTATAAATTGCTTTGCAGCGGAATCATAGTAACTCAAAATAGAGAAATCTTCAAGAGGCAATATGTTTTTCAACCTTATTTTCTTGTTTGCATCCAAAAAATAATAAATATTATCACTGGCAAAAGGCTCTTGTCTTTGCTGTATAAATTCGGAATTTGAATTTAATATACTTTCAAAATAAGCCGTTTGGTTCTGACCATATTGCGATAAGTTTATTTGAAATGGCTGAACATCATCGTAAAAACTGTAGTAGGGTCTGTCTTGTTGTGTTATTCCACCAATTGTTATATAAACATTTTGGCTGTTCTTGAAAACGGATATACCAAAATCTAATGCTGATAAATACTTTAAAAATGTGCTTGTCTTTTTTATTTCCTTTGGTTTTTGATCTTCAATTTGAAGTAACAACGGGGAGTTTTTAAATTTGATAGTATCGTTTTTCGAAACCTTGATATTCTTAATGGTTTCACTCGTATTATAGTCCTTTATGTCTAGTTGAAGTTCCTCTGAATTGGTATTAATTTGGTAAAGTTTATCATCAATAAAAAACGAATTACTTATTCTTCTTGACTTTTCAGCCATCGATTGCGGAAAGTTCTTTTCTGTTATTTCATAAGTTTCGAGGTCGATATCGAAAATTTGCGTCTTTGCCGGATTTTGGTCAAATGTCAAAACAAGTCGATTATCAAGCATATAGGCTTTGCTCTTTTTAATGCTTCTCGAAAGAGGATTGTAATCTCCAACTTCGATTTTTTCGATAGGATAATCTCTAATAAACAGATTGAAAGTTATAGGTTGTGTGTTTCTATTTTGGAAAGTAAACGTAGAAAAATCAAGAGGTTTTTCTTCAACGGTATCATCTTTAAATTTATAAAGTGTCAATGTTTGTTCTGCACTGTCTTTCGCAAGAATATAAAAGGTATTATTCTTTTGAAATGTAGCTATAAAATATTCTTTGGAATAGGGAAAACTAAATTTTAAAGGCTTTATTACTTTATTAGCCATGTCGTATTTAATCAGGACAATACTCTTAAAATCTTCTGATGACCAATAAAGTGTTGGATTTCGATCTTCATCAAAACTATATCCAATGATTAATTTGTCTTCAATATTGGCGCGGGAAGTCCTTAATTCATTTGTTAAGAACAGGGCTTTATTGTATTGTAAAATCGTAAGGTTTTTGTCGTCTGCAATAAAAGCAAATACATCATGAGTCTTTGAGTTTTCGGCATTCAGGATTTGGCTATAATCCCCTGAAGTTCTCATATTCATTGGGTAAGAATTCAATATTGTCTGACTAAACAGAGCTGATTTGCAGGTTAGTAGTAATATTAATAATGTTTTTTTCATAAATCTTATAATGTCAAAAATCATTCCGTTTTAATGATCGAATTTATGATTTTTAATTTAGAATTACTAAATAATGTTGATGGATGAAACAGTGAAATGATTTTTTAGAAAAGTATTTTTTGTAAGTTTTAAACTGTTTTTTATTATATAATATAGCTTTAAAAGTAGTCTTATTCTTGTGTAATTATAACTTTTAGCGGAAGCGGGTAGGTCTTAATAGGATTATTTTCGTTGAAAAAATTAAAATTATGAAAAAGTTACTTTATTTATTTAGTGCAACCTTATTAATGTTTGTGTCTTGTACTACCGATTATGAGAATTCTTGTATCAAGAAAAATGGTGTAGATCCGGTTAAAAATGATACAATCACGCCACCAAAAACAGATTCGATTCCAGTTGTGATTGTTGAACCTATTCTATTAAAGAAACTGGTTCATAATTATGCAAACGGAAAAACCAGTACAGTTGAATTATTATATAAAGATAATAAAATAGTGTCGGACAAAGATGACTCTAACCTTACATTTTATACTTACACAGGAGATGTAATTACAAAAATTGAGAAAGCCGACGTTTCGGGAGCTGTTTATCTTACTAGAGAGTATTTTTATACAAATGGAAAGTTAGATTACATTTTTAGTAATGAGTTTGGAAATTACTATTTAACAAAATACGTATATAATAGTAATGGCAGTATTTTTTATAACAAATTAAATAGTGACAGTTCAAAAAGAGAGATAGGAGAAACAGGAATGACGGGAAGATATACTTTTTTAGCAGGCAATTTAATTAGAGAGCAAGTCTATAATGGTGATTTTGAAAGTGAGATTACTTATGAATTTGATGCTAAAAATAATCCTAGACTTAATGTTTTGGGCTTTAATTTGCTAGTAGATAATCTGCAAGGATTCGCTGTTAATAACGTAACTAATAGAACTGCTAAAGTCATTAGTCCTAATGTGACGATACCTGAGATAATAAGCTATAGTTATGAATACAATGCTAATGGTTATCCAACAAAGAGAACCGAAACTAAACAAGTAGGAAATGTAACAACTACAGAAACATCTTTCTATAGTTACTAAATTGATAGTAAATGTTTATGACGATAAGATAATTTAGTAAGTATCAAATAAATTAAAACAGTTGTGAGAACCTTTTTGTAACTGTTTTTTTGTTTATAAATCAGATTTGAATATTAGTTGCGATGCAATTGTGTGACGAAATTAAGGACTGTTTCTAATAGTTTTTTTTCAGCTAAATGAATCATCTTACCAACCTAAAAGATTTCTTAGAGAGCGAAAAAAGCCTGTAATCAAATTAATAAAATTCTCAGTTTTAAAAGAATTGTAACGAACTTGAATTAAGTGTTGTTTTAGAGGTTATAAGATACAAAGAGTCTTTTGTTATGCTATAACCTGACAAAGTGAATATTTATTAATATAATGTCGTCGAGCTAATTTTATCCTAATCTCTTTTGCAGGTTCTTCTTTAACGATGTCTTTATTTGTAGATTTGAGGATAAGACATAAAAAAAGCCCTGAAGAAATTTCTTCAGGGCTTTTCGATATTTTGTAGAGATTATTTTATTTTGAAAGTAACTCTTCTTGCCAATCTTCTAGCTTCTTCCGAGTCTTTTTGGATTGATGTATCAGCGCCTGCACCAACAACATTTAATCTTGAAGATGCAATTCCGGCTTTTTCAAGTATAGTTTTAACGTTAGTAGCTCTTGTGTTTGATAATTTTTCATTGTACTCAGATTTTCCAACCTGGTCAGCATAACCAATGATGTCTAGAGATGCAGAAGGGTTTTTTCTTAAATAAGTCAAAACAACATCAATTGCAGCAGTTGAATTTTCGATAGGAGTAGCTTTGTTGAAATCAAAATAAACGCTGTAATACTGAGCATCAATCATTTCTTTAAGTAAATCTTTATCATTTACAATTGTTGTGGTTACTGGTTTTTCTACAATTACTTGTTTCTCCGGTATTTTACTTACCAACGTTTCAAGATTTGCTATTTTGTTTTCTAATGCAGAGCTATCAAAATCATGAGAAATAACAGTCCAGTCAGCATGTTTTGCGTTTTTACCTAAGTAAACATTTAAACCAATAGTTCCATTAAAAAGTACCCCGGTAAAACCTCTTGATTCTATAGGGCACGCACAGTCAAAAGTATAATCTTGTGAAGCGTTTACAATAGTTGTGAAATCACCAGTTAAAGCAAATCTGTCAGATAATCTGATTTGACCTGTAATACCAGCAATGAAATTTCCCATTTTGTCTTTAACGTGCAAATCTTTGTTTTCTAACTGAGCCAAACCAAAACCTGCATGACCTAATAGACCAATTGTTTTAGTCCATGTTTCGAAATTCATGATACGCCCTAAGTTAGCAACAGCTTGTAAATCTACTCTGTAGTATTTTGAATCAAAATCTATTGAGTTGTTTTTTCCTGTAAAACTGTTGTATCCAAAATCAGCTTTTAAACCAAATTTGTTGTTAAACATATAACGAACTCCTAAATCTCCTACCCACGGACTAGGTGTGCTTGTAAAATAGCCTTCGGTCATTGGACTTTGAGGTTTGTTTACCCCTCCGGCTATTTCAACAGACCACTTGTTATAGTTGTTTGCAGTATTTTCTGTTTGTGCATTTACATGAATTAGTCCCAATGCAAACGCCAGAGTCATAACAATTTTTTTCATTGTAATTTGAGTTTTAAAATTTACTCAAACAAACAATTTTTTATAAGAAATAACTTCCAGAATAAGTCATAAATACAACAGAATAAGGTTATTGGTGTTTCCCCTCTTGTTTATTCGTTCATTAACTCCTGAAAGAAATCAACAAATTGCCCCAAATGTAAACCATCCATTAAGCCATGATGAACATGAGTTGACATTGCAATTGTTCTTTTTCCGGTTTCTGAAGTAATCATTTTGCCAAAAGATACTTTAGGACAACTATCTGGAAAAGTGTAACTTCTTGCATGAGAAAGAGAAGTGAAATTCAACCAGGGAATTGCCGAGAAATGTATGACATTATCGTCATCAAACGATCTTGTAAAAAGCCCGGTTGTGGTTTGAATACGTTCAATTTCGGCCAAAGCATTTTGCTCGAATATTCTAAAATCGGGATTGTATTCGATTAGCGAAAATCCAAAAGTGCCATCTTCACGACCAATTGTTGCAGAAACATCAATGCGATCATTTATATAGATTTTGTCATCGGCAATTCGGTATTTAAAATTTTCGATCGAGTTTACAGCAACTAATGTTTTATGTAAGTAATAAATGAAGAAAGAAGCTTTGAGTTCTTTTGCTGTTTGATAAGCTTTGGTGCAATCAATTTCAACGGTAGCACCAAAAAAAGGTTCTTCCATTTTACAGAAATGTGCGAAATGCTCTTTTCTATTCCAGTTTTCTAAATCTAAAAGTGTTTTCATTATAGTAAATTATGGACTATTTCGGTAATTTTTTCGAATGAACTAAAATGATCATGTTCTACCTTATGACTTATTTTTTCGTGTTCCCAAGTAGTATGAAACGGAATATGAACGGCGTAACCTCCAATTTCAAGAACAGGTAAAACATCCGATTTTAATGAATTTCCAATCATTAAAAATTCATGTGGCTGAATGTCCAGACGACCTAATAGTTTTTGATAGTCAATTTCTTGTTTGTCCGACATTACTTCGATATGATGAAAATAATGTCCTAAACCAGAACGATGCAACTTGCTGTGTTGGTCTTTTAAATCTCCTTTTGTGGCAACAACCAGTTTGTATTTTCCATGCAAAGATTGCAATGTTTCTTCGATTCCGTCCAAGAGCTCGATTGGTTTCTCAAGTAATTCTTTTCCGTATTGAATGATTTTTTCGATAACCTCAATCGGAATTGTATTGTTCGAAATATTCATTGCAGCTTCAATCATCGAAAGAATATATCCTTTGATTCCGTAACCGTATAAAGGTAAATTCTCGATTTCGATCTTGAATAATTCCTGCGAAATTCCCTGATGCGAAAGATAATCTTCCATCAAAGCACAAAATTTATGCTCAGTTTCCTGAAAGTAAGGTTCGTTTACAAACAGAGTGTCATCGGCATCAAATGCGATTACTTTTAAATTCGGTATTTTGCTTTTATGTAACATGATGTTTTTTGTTTCAAGTTTGTTTTGTTTCAGGCTTTTTTGCCACGAATTACACGAATTGGCACTAATTTTTTTGCCACAGATTAAAAGGATTACAAAGATTTAAAAAGAATCTGCTCAATCTGCTCAATCTGCGAGAGATTTTTTTTCGCAATAAATTAAAAATCAATCTGCGTAAATCTGTTTAAACCCGCATCATCCGTGTACCATTTCTCAATGCTAATTCTTAGAAAACAATCCCTTAAAAGAAATAGCTTTATCGTAAAATGTAATTCTAATTCCGAATAGCAAAATGATTCCGCCAAAAACCATTTGTAAAGTTATTTGTTCTTCCAAAAACAACCAAGCTAATATAGAAGTAATTACAGCCTGACTCAATAAACTTAGCGAAACTCGGGTTGCGCGCATATGTTGTGTTGCATAACTGATAGAAAGCCAAGCGCATAATTGACAAATAACCGCTTGAAGTACTAACACAAACCAACCCGTATCTGAGAATCCTGTAAAAGGCTGATCTAAGCAATAACAAAGTATTCCTAGATAAACACTTGACGCGAATAAACTAATGGTCATAAACGAAAGAACATCAACATTTGAAAGTGCTTTTTTACTAACCAAAAGATAAATCGAATATAAGATTCCGGATAAAACGGCGAATAGAAAAGCCTGATCAAAATTCAAATCCATAAAAAAGCTAAAACCAACCAAAGTGATCATTCCAAATAGTGAAACAACGGTTCCGATCCAGAAATTTGTAGCAGGTTTTATCTTTAAGAAAAAGAAAGAACCAATCCCAACCCAAAGCGGAGATAAATTCGTCAGCAATGAAGCCTGAGTGGCACTTGAATCCTGAATGGCGATATTCCAAACGGCAACATCTGATGAGAATAAAATGCCACAAAGTACCGCGAGAAGCAAGAATTTTGTCTTCGGCATTTTGAAGCTTTTTGTAATAAGCACATAAGGCAAAAGTAAAATCACCGCAAAAGTCATTCGATAAAAAGCCGAAATTAATCCAGGTGCTAATTTAAGTTTTATCAATATCGGGAAGATCGAAATACAAAGTATTCCGCAGATTAAGGCTAATCTTGGTTTGGTGATTTTCATTATTTGTTATATAAAAGAACTAAAGATTTTATATTATTTTAGGATCAATAACTTCAATGTTAATTTTTGAATAATTAAGTAGTTCCTTCATTAATAAATAAACCTTCGTTGATTTTTCTGCAGGAAAATAATCATCTTTGTTCAAATCTGCTTTTTCCGCTCGTTCGATAGCTTTTAAAATATATTCGGGATTTAAATATCCTTTAGGATAGTTTTTGATTTTTGAATCTGTATGTTTTGTTCCAAGTTCTGTTTTTGATTCTCTACTAGTTTTACATAAAATGTTTTCTGGCTCATCCAAATGAAATAATAGCCAGATCTCAAAACAATAATTGCTTATAAATAAATCAGCATCAATAAGACTTTCACAATATTCTTTTAATTCAGGATATTCTTCTTTTGGATGTTGATCTACATCGAGTACAAATCTAAATTTGTCATCTGCCGAAGGAGTTACAGGTAAGTCTTTAGGAGGGTTTTCGATGAAAGATTTTGCTCTCTCTATTAATTTTTTTGGTTGAGACCCTATGATATTAGTGTCTTTTTCAAAAACATGTAAAATACTTGCTTTTTTAGGTTCAAAAAATAAATTATTAAAAGTTCCGAAATATTTGGGTTCCTTGTCTTCTCCTTCATAAACAATGAAGAATTTAGTTGCATCTTTAAATGATTCCTTTTTATTGTAATCACCTAATGTGTATCTTTTACGCTCCATCTATATAGCATTTTCTTCAATAATTAATTTCGAAAAATCTCCTAAAAATGGAATTCCCCCATATCTTCCTTCTAAATAACCTCTTTCTAAAACTTTGTCTCCTCTTGGATTAAAATTGCTTAACGGATAAAATTCAGTACTTCCGTCCGATTTTTTTTCAGTAAACCATATTTCATCTCTTCTTAATAATTCATCATCTAATAAATGACTCTCGTGAGTTGTGAAAATTAATTGACTATTAGTTTTTGAATTTAATGAATATGTTTTTAAGAGTTCTTTAGCTAATAAAGGATGCATACTTCTTTCTAATTCATCTATAATATATACAAAATCATCTTCATGCAATAATTCTTCGAAAGCAGGAGCTAGTTCGAATAAACGATTTGTACCATCTGATTCTTCAGAAAATTCAAATGTTAAATTTGAATTTTCGTGTTTTGTGCATAACATAAGAACATAATATTCATTGTTTTCTTTTATAAAGCTGTAATGCTTATTTCTGTAAATGAAAACAACTGTTTTTTGTTTTTTATTATCCGCAATGTCTTGGGTAGTAGATTCTACTTGATCAATGAGATTATTTTTCATGTTTACATCATCTAAGCCAAAAAACAAATCAGCTTTTATTTTTTGCATTACAATTTTTTCAATTCCTGTTTTGCTGTTTGAAAGTATTTTATTTGCAAAATCTAATTTTTTAGTTCCTAAGAAAACTGACTCGGTGAATGTAATATTTATAGAATTTGGAAAAACTAAATTAAGTTTTGAAAACGCTTCGGAGATTTTATCTAAAATAGTATCGCTTTCCAAAAGCAAATAGCAATTATTTAGAACAGTTTCATTGTCTTTAAGTTGTTTTTTAAGGAATTTTTTAGCGAATGAAATATCATCTTTGTTTTTAAAGTACTTTCCAAATACTACTTCATTATTATCTCTTTTGAATAGTAATTCTTCTTGGTTTTTCTTTACTGAGTTTATTAAATAAAGCCATTCATGTGTTATTTTTCCTTTAAAAATTTCTACAGCATAATCAAAATGAGTGTCTTGATATTCATATTCGATTCGAAAAGTTGAAGGCTTTTCTAAGTAGGTTTTGTCAAGTCTGAATCTTTTACTTTGAGGTACTAATAGTTCAACATCATTTATTACGATAGATTTCAAAAATGCAATCGCTCTTACTAAATTACTTTTCCCCGCAGCATTTGCACCATAAATTGCTGCAGTTTTTAAAACTTCAACTCCTGATTTAGTTTTTTTTATATGATTTGTAAGTTGACGAGAACCATTTCCTCTTGCAGGTAGCATATTGAATTCTGTCTCATCTTTAAAAGACATAAAATTACTGACAACAAAACGGATTAACATGATTTTACGATTTTTTCGTTAAAAATTGAAATATATAGATCAAATAAACGAAATTATTTTATTTCTTATTGTCTTTATTACGGTTTTTTCGAAATAATTAACTTTAGAGTGATTTTTTTACTTAAATGCAGGAATCAATTTGGTTTTAATTAAATCCTGCATTGTTAAGTATTAAGCATTCATAATTTTCTTGCAGGCATTATTAATTTCTTTGTCTGTAAAGGAACCAAGAGCATTTGCCAACAATTTGCTTGTTCTAATCGAACTTACCATTCTAATGCGGAGATCTTGGTCATCGCCCATTTCGGTTAAGAGAATTGTCTCGAAAATTTCGGACAAATACTCCGGTTGATCTCTAAAATCTTCTTCATACCAAAGGCCTGAAAGGAATTCTGCCATTGCCGTTATTACATCTGGCTCCGATGTTTTTTCATTTTCTTTTTGCATATTCGAAAATATTAAACGCACGAAACCCTCGCTTTAGATGTGCAAAAATACCCGTAAGGATAGAATTTCCATTGTTTCCGCAGGAACATCGTGGCGAGGGAATCGCTTATGTTAATTTTAAAGTTTCAAGGATTGCTCCTTACTGTATTTTTGCAAGACAAACTTACAATTATAAACCCAACTAAAAAGAAAAAACATGAGAAATTTCTTATTTTAATGTTTTGGTTTTTTGACATTTTAATTAAGATTTTTAGAAATCTTATATTTTAAGTTTAGCCAAAGAATACCAAATTATTTCTTTTTTAGCCATTCTCTCATTTCTGAAATCACATCTTCATTCTTATGAAAATACCCATTTTCAATCTCAATTCGACTATTTGTAATTGCTGTCTCTTGATTATTAGAAATTTCATAAAGTTCGTTTTCGAAAGAATCAGAGAGATTTTGAGATGCATTTATAAAATTCAAATCCATAATATTACTTGATGTAATCAAAATTATAATTATTTATATAAACGTATTTAAATAAAGAAAGCTATCTGCCAGATATTTTAGGCGGATAACTTTCTCTTATTTATTATTTTGTAAAAAATATTAATTTATCGTTTCACCATTTGGAGCATCAGTATCAGGATTTACGAATACTAATTTTCCTTCGGCGTTTGTTGTCATTAAGATCATACCTTGACTTTCAACTCCACGTAAAGCTCTTGGTGCTAAATTTGCAAGAACTGTAACACGTTTTCCAATGATTTCTTCTGGCGAAAAGCTTTCAGCAATTCCAGAAACAATCGTGCGAACATCAATTCCAGTATCGATTTTAAGAACTAGAAGTTTGTTTGCTTTCGGCATTTTTTCAGCTTCAATAATAGTTCCTACGCGTAAATCCATTTTAGCGAAATCCTCATATTGAATCAATTCTTTCTGAGGTTCCGGTTGTTTGCTTTCGGCAAGATTAGCAGTTTTTGTAGCTTCCAATTTATCTATTTGTTTTTGTATTTCTTCGTCTTCAATTTTTGCGAATAATAATTCGGCTTCACCAATTTGGTGACCTTCCGGAATCAATTCTGAATTTTCGGCAACATCATTCCAATTCAATTTACCTTCATTTTTCAGGATTCTTGACAATTTAGCAGCAGTAAAAGGCAAGAAAGGTTCTGCCAAAATGCTCAAAGCAGCAGCAATTTGCAACGCCACATACATTTGAGTTTTTACACGCTCCGGATTGTCTTTCATAACTTTCCAAGGCTCTTCATCAGCAAGGTATTTATTTCCTAAACGCGCCACATTCATCAATTCACCAAGAGCTTCACGGAATCTATAACGCTCAACCGAACTTGAAATCACGGCCGGATATGCTTTTAATTCTGCCAAAGTATTCTCGTCAACCTCAGATAATTCGTTAGGCGTTGGGATAAAACCGTCGTAATATTTATTGGTTAAAACCACAACACGATTAATGAAATTTCCAAAAATTGCAACCAATTCGTTGTTATTTCTTGCTTGGAAATCTTTCCATGTAAAATCGTTATCCTTAGTTTCTGGAGCATTAGAAGTCAATGCATAACGCAAAACATCTTGTTTCTCCGGAAATTCTTCTAAATATTCGTGCAACCAAACCGCCCAGTTTTTAGAAGTTGAAAGTTTGTTTCCTTCCAAATTCAAAAACTCATTTGCAGGAACATTGTCCGGCAAAATATAGCTTCCTTCGGCTTTAAGCATCGCTGGGAAAATAATACAGTGAAAAACAATATTGTCTTTCCCAATAAAGTGAACCAACTTCGTGTCTTCATCTTTCCAATATGGTTCCCAGTCTTTTCCTTCGCGTAAAGCCCATTCTTTCGTAGACGAAATGTACCCGATAGGCGCATCAAACCAAACGTATAATTTTTTTCCTTCGGCACCTTCAACGGGAACATCAATTCCCCAATCTAGGTCACGCGTTACTGCGCGAGGTTCCAATCCACCATCAACCCAAGATTTAACTTGTCCGTAAACATTAGGTTTCCAGTCGTTTTTATGTCCAACAAGAATCCATTCCGTCAAAAATTCAGTGTAACGATCAAGAGGTAAAAACCAGTGTTTTGTAGATTTCAAAATCGGAGTTTCTCCTGTAATTGTCGATTTTGGGTTTATTAAATCCGTAGCATTTAGGGTCGATCCACAATTTTCGCATTGATCGCCATAAGCGCCTTCATTACCACATTTTGGGCAAGTACCCACCACAAAACGATCTGCTAGAAACTGATTTGCTTTTGCATCGTACAATTGTTCCGTAATTTCTTCAATAAAATCACCTTTATCATACAACGTTCTAAAGAATTCCGAAGCCGTATCATGATGAATTTTAGCCGAAGTTCTAGAATAATTATCAAACGAAATCCCAAAATCAGCGAATGATTTTCTAATAATTCCGTCATATTTATCAATAACTTCTTGTGGTGTAATTCCTTCTTTTTTGGCTTTCATCGAAATCGCAACGCCATGTTCATCACTTCCGCAAATAAACGCAACGTCTTTTCCTTGCAAACGTAAATATCTCGAATAAATATCTGCAGGCACGTAAACCCCCGCCAAATGCCCAATATGTATAGGTCCGTTGGTGTAAGGCAAAGCCGCCGTAATAGTATATCTCTTTGGATTTTGTATCATAACTCAATTTTATTGAGTGCAAAAATAAGCAATAGAATTGAGATTTTGTTATTCCGTGGAGTTTCACAGAGAAAAAGCGCTGAGTTTTTGTTTTAAAGAATGTGAATTAATCTCGCAAAGACGCAAAGGGGCAAAGTTTTTTCTCATTGCGAGGAACGAAGCAATCACACTAGAAACTAGACAAAGATTTAATTTTTTAGGAGTAGTTTTTTCAGGAGCTAATCCAGCTCTCCGTTTCAATCTTTTACTTTTTAAAGAAAAAAGTAAAAGGATTTCCACTTCTATCGGGGCTAAAAAAAACTTGGTTTGTCATTTCGACGGAGGAGAAATCACACTAGAAATTCCGTGCCAAATGTCGCCAATCTTTGTCGAGTTTCTATTGTGATTTCTCCTCCGTCGAAATGACAAGATTGTGCATTTTTCAACGGATTTTAATCCGTTGAAAACGAAATACGATCACCAACAAAAGTCCCGAAGGGACGACACATATAATTTTAAAAACTTTGCGCCTCCGCGACTTTGCGAGATTATTTTGCATTCCAATAAAAATTCTTTGTGAATCTTCGTAAAAACCTCTGCGAATCTCTTTGGTAGAATCCATAAAATAGAACCAGTTTAAACTAGCATTTCCATTAAAATCTTCAAAATATATTTCGCAATCTTTGCCCTGAAAAAAACAAAAACAAGTTATGAGCAAGACAAAATTAATCATCAATAAAAACGGATCTATCAAAATCGAAGGTGATTTTGAAATCATGGATTCAGAAGGAGCGGTTTACGGACTACAAGGAAGATCTGCATTAGGACTTTGCCGTTGTGGATTATCTGCAAACAAACCATTTTGCGATGGCGGACACCGTAACAACTTCGAACATGAATCAATCGCATTTGATTTACCACCGATGAAAACAAACTAAGAAATTTAATTTTCTTATTTGAATATCAAAAAAGCTGCATCAAACGATGCAGCTTTTTTTGTGTTAAAGCTTTTTTTGAAAGAATTTTCAAATAATAATCGATTAAAATATTAGAAAAACTATAAATATTTTAATTAATTTGTAAGAAAATAGAAAATGAAAAAAATACCACTTCTAGTACTGTTTTTGAGTTTTGTTTTAGGACAGGCTCAAACACAAAAAGTTGTTTCGACCGATTGGACTTCTTTCAATCAAACGATTGCCGTTCAAACTTCTGTAAAGAAAAAATTTAGAGTAATTGCTTCCGTTAAGGTAGAAACTACAGAGCCAAAATCCTGGGCTGGAGTTTGGGCACGCGTGGATACTAAAAATGACGAAGACGGTTTTTTTGATAATATGAGCGACAGACCGGTAAAATCGAAAGAATGGAAATCATATACAGTTGAAGGAACGATTGATGCAAATAGCAAATCACTAAGTTTTGGAGGTTTATGTTTGTATAATGGAAAATTCTATTTTGATAAATTCGAATTACTTATCGAAAATGATAAAGGTGTTTTTGAACCTTTGGCGGTTTTAAATTCAAGTTTCGAAACTCCAATAAAAGACGGAGATATTCCAAAATGGAGCTTCGGAATATCTAAAGATGCCGTGGTTAAAGTTAAAGAATATAAAATCACTTCGGATAAATCAAGCGTAGATGGGAAAGTCAGTTTATTGATGGAAGGAACAGGTATAAAACCAAGATTAGAAGCTAAAATTGGAAATGTTGAGGGAGCTTCGCCAAAAATTGGTGACATGATCTCGATGCTCGAAGATCTTAAAGATCGTGTTGAGAGAACGGTTAAAAACATGAACCAATATGAAATTGATTATCTTCACGATGATGAAGCCAACCGAATTGGAGCACTTGTAATGCATTTGGCTGCAGCCGAAAAATATTATCAGGTTTTTACTTTTGAAAACAGAGGTTTTAATGAAGAAGAAAAGAAAATATGGCAAAAAGCTTTAGACCTGGATCAAGGCGGACGTGACGAGTTTAAAGGCCATGATATTCAATATTATTTAGACATTTATAATGAAGTAAGAGCAAAAACCATTTCAGAATTAAAGAAAAGAGATGATGCTTGGTTTGTAGAAGTCCAAACAAGATATGACTGGACAAATCAGTATTGCTGGTTTCACGTTATGGAACATCAATCAAGTCATTTAGGACAAATTTTGTTTTTGAAGAAACGAATTCCGCCACAACAAAAACAAACATTGCCAAAAGAAATCAAAAAGTAAAGTATAAAAAAAGCTGTATCAAATGATACAGCTTTTTTTATGATTCGTGATTTTTAACTATAAATTGAAGAACATCTTCAAAATAGTCTTTTAAGTCCTTATAAGGCTGTTCACCTGGATACCAGTTTGCAAACTTCCAATAGTTCCATTCGGGACTATTTGATGTAGGAGGAATAAGTAAAAAATATTGTTCTTCTTCTCTACCTGCGATAAGTATTGCATTTTCTAATTCTGGTAAATGGGCATAAGCTTCAATTGCAAAAGGCTCAATGTTTTTTAAGTAATCAATATTTTCAATTGATTCAAAACTTGGCTCGATATCATTTGGCGCTGAAAAACCATTAGTTATTTTTATAAATTCGATGTAATCTTTTGGTAAGTTTAGGCCTAATTTGTTTTCAGTCTCACTTATTTGCTTTTCCGTGACAGGAATAGTTCCGAGCCAATTTGTTTCAATTTGTTCTGATGTGAAATTAAAATTCTCATATTTAATTGCTTTCTTAGAAATTGCAATAAGTAAGTTTTGCATGATTGTTTATATATAAAGTTCCCCGCGCATTGTAATAATTGAAGAACCTCCAACTAAAATATCATTTTCTCGACACATTACTTCAATCAAAGAAGGTTGGCTGAGTTTAACACCTTGCAGGATTTTATATTCTTTATTAAGTTTTGCCTGTTTTTTTTGAGTCAAAAAACCAATTAACGGACCAGCGGCTGTTCCCGTTGCAGGATCTTCATTTATTCCGATTATTGGATTAAAAAAACGGGTTTCAACTAAATGATCTTCACTTTGATTAATCGCAAAACAATAAAAACCTTCGGATTGATATTCTTTCGAAATTTCGATTAAAAGTTTATTGTCCGGAATACAGTCATTGAGCAATTGACTGTTTTTTATGGGAACCATTGTATGTGTAACTTCCGTTTGAACAACCGAAGGAACAAAATCATTACTATCTAAATCCTCAATTTTTAAACCAAGTGCAATTGCTATTTTATAAGTAGGTATTTCTTGTTTGATAATGGCCGGTTTTTGATGCATTCGTACAACCGGATATTGAGTAACGGGATCAAAACTCACCGTTAATGGAATTGGAGCATTTTTCATCATTACAAAACGATTGGTTTCGTCTTGTTCGTCAAATATTGGAAGTTTTTTTAGTAAAGCTCCACAAACTGCTCCAAGTAAATTGTGTCCGGCGCCGTCTATTTCAAAACCTATTGGCGTAAACGAACGAACATTTAGTGCTTTTTGTGCCGGAGAATAATAAACAAATGAAGTTTCAGAGTAACCAAACTCTTTTGCAATGTTTTGATAAACTTCTAATTCTAAATCACCATCTGTAAAAACAACCGATAACGGATTTCCTTTATAACTTTTATTAGAAAAAACATCTAAAACGTAGTATTGTAAAGTCGTTCTTTTTTCCATTGTTTATCTTTTTTAGAGTAGAAAGTGTTTTTGCAAATAAGTAGTATTGCTCCTAAATATTTTATAAAAGTACTACAAAGACAGAAAGAAAAAGTGTACTTTATTTACTTTTTTGTTTTATTTTTTTGTAAAAATAAGTGCCAAAGTATATTACCAAAAAGTAAAATTAAATAACTTGAATAGAATAGGTAAGAAGTTGTTCTTCTAAATTTTTTACAGCATTCGTTTTCCTTCGGCGCTAAATTTTATTGCTTTTTCTAATCTCGCAATTCTGGTTTTTTCTTGTTTGGCGCTCATAATTACGTGAATTATTACTTTTTTGTACGATGGTGCCTGATTATTGAAATACTCCCAAGCAGTTTCATTAGCTTTAAATTGCTTTTCGAGTTCGGGATCTAGAACATAGGCTTCATTTTCATGCGAGTAAATTTTAGATCTTTCATCAGATTTTAGTTCAAAAGCTTTTATTCCGGCTTCTTTCATCAGTCCGGCTTTTGTGAGTGCTTCGATTTTTTTAATATTTATGACACTCCAAATACTGGTTTTCCTTCTTGGTGTAAACCTGATGGAATAACTTTCTTCATCGATTGTTCTTCGAACACCATCAATCCAGCCAAAACACAATGCCTGATCTACAGATTCTGACCAAGACATAGTTGGTTTTTTGGTACTCACTTTATAAAAACCTACTAAAAGTTCGGTTTCTTTTTGGTGATGCTTTTCTAACCATTCTCTGAATTTTTCTTGGGTTGGGAAGAAGGTTGGGTTCATGTAGGATTATTTTAATTTGCTTGTAAAGAATTTTAAGGAAATAAATAACAGAACAAAACAGAAAGTAAATTTTAGATAAAGTTTTAAATCATAATCAGATATTCCTTTACTACCAGAATCTGTAAATCGTTGGATTAAAAAGAAAATTACAAGAACGGTCAAAAGTAACCAAATGAAGCTGATCAATTTTCGAGAAAAGTTTAGAAAAGTTTTCATTCGGGATTAAGTTTAAAATAATTTACAAATTAGCAATCGCTCTAATAATCCATAAAAGTGCAATAAATCCCAGAAAAGAGAATTGTACTTTATTGACTTTTTGATTGCCAAACTTGTGAACCAAAAAACGATCAATAAGTAGTATTGCAAAGACAGGAAGTATCCAAAACAAAATGTAAATTCCCATTAATCCATCTTCTGCCGAATTTCCGTTGAGTAGGATTATAGCATAAATAATTCCGAAGATGATGGATAAGATTCCGGAAACAAAGAATAATGTCCATTTTTTAGCAAGATTATTCATGTTTGTTCGAACTCTTCTTTCTGTTTGTGGTGACAATCAAAACGCCATTTTCGGCAAAATTTCCATAAATATTAATTCCTTTTTCCCTGTCAAGCGGAGTTATTTCCTGAATTTCATTTTTGTATAAAGGGAGTTTTTGTTTTTCGAGATTCTGAAAATGAAATGCAATTCCGTCAATTACAATTATAGGTTCACTTTTGATGATCTTTCTTTCAGACATCGTTGTGATATAATTCGAAAGATAAAGTTTGTCTTCTCCACGATCTTGCAATTCGTAGCGATTTTGCGATTGCATTGAAAATGATAAAAGTGAAATAATTGCAATTAAAACGGTTTTCATAGTTGTTGTCTTTAAACCGTAAAGTTATGTCATAATTGTTTTAGACGCAGATTAAAAAGCAAGACTTTTCGTGGTTTTATTTGAAAACTATCTTTTTATTAGTCTTCGGTATTTTAACAATATGGTACGGTTGCGTAATTACAGCGTTAATTCCTCCAGGTTTTAAGTATTCAACTTTAACGAAAATGCTACTATTGGTTTCTATAATTTTGGTTATATCTATAGAATATCCGCCATAATTATAGACATCATCAATAACTGCGATAACTTGATATTTGGTAAAATCGACAGTAAGATCAGGAGAAATTACATTTGCATTTGTAATGAGATTGATTTTTAAAAGTAGATTCTTCCATTCTGTCTGATCTTTTATAACCAGATTGGCTTTTGGATTATTAAAATCTCCGTTAAAGTTATCACCCTGAATAATTACAGAATATTTCACTTCTGATGAATGTGGGTCCTCATTACTGCTACAACCAGTTAACAAAATAAAGACACAAAAAATGGTAATAATCTGTTTCATGGTTTTGGATTTTGGTGATGAGAATTGCTTTTGAAATTTAGATTATTCTCCTTGTTAACAGATTGATTTTCTTATGAAAGGTTGCGTTGAAATGATATATTTTTTTAAATGAATCTCATTTTAATTGGTTGAAAATCTTACTGATGAGCTAATATTACAAGTTTATGCTTCGGGATTTTTCAAAATTCTTTTTATAATTAATGATGCTACTATTGAAACAATAAGGTTTAAAAATAGATAAAAACCAAAAATGGCTTCTGAACGAACTATTTCCAAAGAGGTTATTATTAAAAGTATTATTGAGAAAAATGAATTTAGCCATGCAATTAAAATAAGCATGAAGAGTTTCCTTTGAGTAGAAAACCATTTTTTTAGGAATGAAATTATTATAGAAAGAATTCCTAAAGCTGAAGTAAACCAACAACTATATACAAAAATCATGAGAGTTGTTAAACCCTGAAACCATCCCGGACTTTCAAAAAAATAGATAAAAAATATTATTACAGTCCAAATATTGGTAATCAAAAGAGAAAATAGTAAGCTCTTATAGACAGTTTCTTTCATGTTTTTTGGTTTTAGTAGTTTGGTTTATTGGTTGAAATTTTAAATAACGAAACAAAATCTTTGCCAATTATTATTTCTAATGAAACCGTGTGCGTTAGGGATAGCAGCGGATAGCCCAGAGCCTGACGAAGGAAGTGCGAGGACTTGCAGCAAATAGCCCGATCCGCCGCGGCGGAAAACGCCCAAAAAAGTATTACTATTTTGATTTTATTGCTTTGGACATAAATTGAAATCTAAGTATTCTTATCTGCAATAAAAGCAAACACCTTTGTCAAAGTTTTAAACTTTAACAAAGGTGTTTTTACGCAATATTTTGTCCTTTTTTATGAAGGAAAGATGTAAATATCTAATTAAAAAAAAATGATTTAAAGACAGTTATTTTTTAAAATGAAATATGTTATAACTTACACCAAACGATATAGTGCTGGCTTTGCCTTCAAGGGTTGGTCCGGTATAATTATTCGATTCGTCGTAACTATGTACCTGAACATCTTTTAATACATTAGCCATACTCAAACTATATCTTAGGTCAAATCTAAAATTATTGTATCCACCGGTTAAACCAAATCCAAAACCGTAATTATACTTCGCCGAATTTGTTAAATCAGATTCATTAAGCAAGTAAGGTAAGTATAGTTGGTCATTAACATCTGTACCTTTATAAGGTGCAAGAGGATCTACAACGGCTAGAAATGCACCAACTTGAGGTCCTAAAAAGAATTCGTCTTCTTCAGGTTTTAAAATATAGTAATTAAAGTAAAAGCCAAGATTAAGTTCAGAGTATTTGTACTTTGATTTTTTTACCTCTTCAAAAGTGTCTTCAACATATTTTACATCTAAAGTATTTTGTTTGTAGGCAAATTCTAATTGAAAATTGTAATTTTCATGATAGCCCATAAGACCATTTATTCCAACAAAAAATCCAGGTTTAGATTTCGTAAGTAAATCAGATGATTTTAAATTTGTTTGCGAAAAACCTGCTGAAGCATAAAAACCTCTTGGGGCCTGACTATATATAGATAAATTGAAAAGTAATGCGCTAATAAAAAGTAATGTTTGGTTTTTCATTATTAAGGGTGTTATTTGCAATTAATATATTCTGTGTCTGAAAAAAAGGATAAGATTGTTTCATTTCTTTCGTCAGCAATATCATATTTATCAAGTTTTGTTATTAAATCCGGGCAGTCAGAAAAATGTTTTCTAATCATTCCGGCGATCTGCCCGCGACGTTCTATTTTTTCTTCGGCTTTGCCAGATTTTGTTATAATTTGTTCTATAACAGTTTCATTGTTATCAATAACATATAATTCATAAAGTGTGCTGGAAGTCGACATAGTTCCTTGTGTTGTCGTTACAGTTATGGCCACACCAACAAGTCTTTTGTCTTGTTTTTCTCCAAAAACAAAATAAACTTCTGCTCTTTTCTGCTGGTTTAAATGAAATGATTTTAGCAAGCTTGGACCAATTACTGCATAATCAAGATCTTTGAATTTAATGTACTTTTCCCAGCTTTTGCCTACATTCACATAGGATATTCTTTTGTCGATTAGTATAACATCTGTTAGTTCTCCTCTAATAAAAGTTTTAATTCCTTTGTTGTCAACGATGTATGAGTTTTGTGCAAAAGAACTTGAGAAAGTGAAAAGTAGAATTATTAATATTTTTTTCATTTTTAATTTTCAGTTATTGTTGCCGATGAGTCTAATGTAAAGGGAGATTGCTCGAAAATTACATTACAAAAAGTAGCTGTTAATTTTCCATTTAATGAGGATATATAAACCAATCCACTATTGGCATGAGAAAAATTAACATAATTCAAGCTAAGACAAACTTCATCATTTTTCATGAAAGAAGTTGGACAAGTACTACATATACTATAAATTCCCGGTGTTGGAATTACAGTACTGGCAAACTCTATTTTTAGAGTAGCTTGTAATGAACCTGCTATAATATAAAAATCATCATTAACATGGGATGAATATACAGAGTTAAACTTGAGAGGGCCCAGAGATGAATTTGCGAAAACAATCGTGTTTTTATTAGGATTACATGGGATATTTGGCGCATTAATTTCAACATTGACAATATTTTCGGGACTTTCACAAATTCCTTTTTTTGTTTTTAGTTTATACTCTCCCGCCATAGAAGGTATGACATTACTAATGATTGGATTTTGTAAATTGGAATGAAAGTTATTAGGACCTGACCAATTATAGCTTACATCTGAAGAGTAAGCAGAAGTGGCATTCAATAATAATGTTCCTCCCGGGACTAACGGAGAATTACTGGTGGTTAAGTTTGCTGGAAGATAACATGTAACTGCTTCGTTTGTTGAGCAGCTAAATAGGGAAATACTGCAAACAATTGGCAATAGAAAAAGTAATGTTTTTTTCATAAAATAACATTTGATTTGGTTAAAAAAAATGCTAAAGTATAGTATATTATTAAGGTTTTTACTAATTTTTTTAAGTTAAATAAATGATTATTATATTGAATTAAAGCTAATTATCTCATACAGTTCTGTTTGACTAACCAAATGTTTTTTTGCTTTTTTATATTTGTAAATTAAAGAATAATCGATCATGGCAAAAGGACCTGAAAAAAACACCAAAAACAAAGCTTTGCATACTAAATTGCTCAATAAGAAAAAGGCTAAAATTCAAGCCGAAAAAAAAGAACATGCATTGCGATTGAAAGCTTTGGTTGCAAAAATGAATGAGCAAAAGAAGAATGACGCTTCTGATAATATTTAAATCAGATTGTGTTTTTTTTCTGTTTTAATTTAGCTGAAATTTGCAAAACAATCTCAAAACAAAAACAAGATGGAGGAATTTGGTAGAATAATAGTTTCTGAAACGGCAATGAATAGTGAAAACCTTCACGATGTGATTCATTCCAATATTTCGGTAATCAATTTAATGCGTGAAGAAGGTGTCGACGACGAATTTATTCACGAAGATGCTTTGATGAGTTACTATCTTGATTATTACTATTCGCAATATGCCGAAGGAAATTTTGCTCAGTTTGTCTATAAATCTGGTTGGAATAAAGAGTTGAACGAACTTATCGAAGAAGGTTTGGCATTGATTGGTGCCGAAAAACATTTGGAATTGTTTCAGCAACAAAGCAAAAAAGTCAAATTGATGAGCAGCGTAAAGCTGAATAAATTCGTAAGCGGAAAATTAGAAGGCGTAAACCCAACACGTGATTTATTGCAAAACGATACTTTTTTTGAACTTGAAGAAAATCTGGTTACACTAAATGCTAATTTCTTGAAAAATCACCCTGATTTCGAAGTGCTTTCTGTAGACGATATGTTTGCTACTTTGGAGGAATATGTGGGGCATGAGATAAAGAGAGGTTAGTTTTTTTAAAGGTTCAAAGGTTTAGAGGGACATAGGTTCAAAGGTTTTTTACCGCAAAGATTCGCTAAGATTTTAATCGCAATTTTATTTGACGCAAAGCTTTGCGAACTTTTTTTATTGTCTTTCAAAAAACTATAACAAAAAACTTTGCGCACTTTGCGGTAAAATGGCAAAGTATATTCAAGAGTCACATAGGTTCAAAGGTTTTTTTACCGCAAAGTCCGCAAAGGTTTTTCGCAAAGATTCGCAAAGGTTTTTTAGAAAGAAGCTTCGGCTCGATTTATATTGTAGGAATGGATTTTAATCCATTCTAAGGTTTTTGCAAAGATTTTGTTTCACGCAGATTTTGAAAAAAATTAAGCAGATTTAAAAAATCATTTTAATCATTATAATCTGTGGCTTTAAAATAAGCTTTGCGACTTCGTGTCTTTGCGAGACTTCGACTTCGCTCAGCCAGACAGTTTTGTTAAAACCTTAGCGAATCTTTGTGAAATCATCGTGTAGGTTTCTGAAATAACTTCATTAATTTAGCCTTTAATGATTTAGCGGTTTAAAAAATCAAAAATGAGATATAGATACTTCCCGATATTGTTTCTTCTTTTTCTTCAATTAGGATTTTCTCAAAATAAAATACATCTGTTTTCAGAAATCAATTATAATTCTATTCCTTCGGTATCATTAAGCGATTACAAATCAGTTCAGGAACGTGATAAAAGATTTCAGAATCCTAATATTGCTCTTGGAATTGGTATTTCGGGCGGAGGTTCGCGAGCGCAGTTTTTTAGTATGGGCGTTCTTTTAGGATTAGAAGAAATCAAGGAAAGTGACGGTCAGCGAAATTTTCTGAACGAGATCGACTATTATTCGGCGGTTTCAGGTGGATGTTTTTCGGCGGGATATTATTTGACTATTCTAAAAAATAAATTGTTTTATGACAATTGTACTTTCAATGAATTCTACTTTTCTAAAGCAGATGCGTATAAAGATTACGTAGATAAATCGGCTAATATTTTATCACTTCTAAACAATAGCCGAAACGAAAAAGGCGATAAAATATCGATGACGCAACGAATTGATTCAGATATTTTGCAATACGATGCGAGCGATCCAAATAATACCAACAAGTTTGGAACTCAAATGTTATTGTCGGATTTCTTTGTTTCAAAAGACAGCAAGCAAATTCCTTCTTTACCTATGTTTGTAGCAAATGGAACTGCTTTTAATAATGGCGAACGTATTCCGTTTATGCCACATATTATTCGAGGACTAAATCTGAATTCGTCTTTGGCGCCCAATAAGGCAGATATTGCATTAAATGAAAATAAGATAAATGACGGATATAATTTTCCGGTTACATATGCTATTACAGCAAGTTCCGCCTTTCCGGGAGTTCTTCCAAAAGTGAAATTCGGAGTAAAAAATAAAGACAAAATATTATGTATTGTCGATGGTGGAGCCTCAGACAATACGGGTTATAAAACCTTAGTCGAATTACTTCATAATGATACCAAAGTTGATGACAAGAATAAAAAAGCAGTTTTTATTGATTGTTTGGGACCAGGAAAAAAAGAACCTTATGTAAACGATGCCAAAATCAGGCTGATTTCGTTGTTTGAAACCGCATCTTTATATACGGTTCAAACGCGATATATGACTTTTGATAAAGATGTCGAAAATACTTTTGAGCGTTATAAAATACCTGTTACAAATTATCAAATTATTGGTTTTACTACGATTCGGGATCATTTATTAAAATTAGATAAAGATCAGTCTTATGAAGATTTAGTAATCGAACTAAAAAATACCAATGACGACTCGAGCAGTTGGTCAAAATTATATGCTAATTTCAAGCAAGAACTGCTGGGTAAATTTGGCGAAGACGCCTTTAAAAAAGATAAAGACGGCGAAGTAATCGTTGCCACATTAGATAAAGAAAAATTTAGTGAATTGTCACCAAGACAAATTTTACTTTTATATGAATATGCATCTCATGTCGAAACCAAATTAAGAATTACGCCCGAAGAAAGAGAAATGTTATTGCTTTCCGGACGTTTTGCAACATATTTAAAAACCGCAGAATTAAGAGAATTATTGGTTGAGCATAAATAAACCTTTGCTAAATGACTTTTTTGTGGAATATCTTTGTCTTCAACGGATTAAAATCCGTTGCTACAAAATGAATCGTCCCTCTGGAACTTTGTCAAAAAGAGCCGTTGGTTCGGTTTATATTTTAGGGATGGATTTTAATCTGTCCAACGTTATGTGAATTTCCATAAAGCTTTGTAGAATTTTTTGCGTATCTCTGTGTAATCTTCGCGCATCTTCATAGAATAATCTTCAAAATCGTTTTTCCTCATAAACTTTGGGTTATTCTTATGAAACATTTCCTTAAATTTGCTTCCTTTATATAAAAAATACAATAGTTATAAAAATCAAGCTATGTTACAAATCGCATTTATTAGAGAGAATCAGGAGAAAGTAATCAAGGCTTTAGCAAAACGAAATATCGATGCTAAAAGCGTTGTTGAAGAAGTGGTGCAACTAGACGAAAACCGTCGTGCAACTCAAGTTGAATTAGATAACACTTTAGCCGAATCTAATAAATTGTCCAAAGATATAGGCGAATTAATGAAAGCGGGTGAGAAATCTAAAGCCGCAATCTTAAAAGAAAAAACCGTTTCATTAAAAGAAAAAAGTAAAGAATTGGGCGAAAAAGCAGAAGCTTTGGCTGTCGAATTAACCAATAAATTATACACGTTACCAAATCTTCCGGCAGATATTGTTCCTGAAGGAAAAACTCCAGATGACAATTTGAATGTTTTCGAAGAAGGAGATATTCCGGTTTTGCATGCAGACGCACAGCCGCACTGGGAATTGGTAAAGAAATATGATATCATCGATTTTGAATTGGGTGTAAAAATTACAGGCGCAGGATTTCCGGTTTATAAAGGAAAAGGAGCTCGTTTGCAACGTGCCTTAATCAATTACTTTTTAGATAAAAATACTGCTGCAGGATATAATGAAGTACAGGTTCCGCATTTGGTAAACGAGGCTTCAGGATACGGAACAGGACAATTGCCGGACAAAGAAGGACAAATGTATCACTCAACAATTGATGATTTATATTTGATTCCAACGGCTGAAGTTCCTGTTACGAATTTATTCCGCGATGTTATTTTAAACGAAAGCGAATTGCCGGTTTTACATACCGCTTATACGCCATGTTTCCGTCGTGAAGCTGGTTCTTACGGAGCGCACGTTCGTGGATTAAACCGTTTGCACCAATTTGACAAAGTAGAAATCGTACGTGTTGAACATCCTGATAAGTCTTATGAAGCGCTTGACGGAATGGTAGAACATGTAAAAGATATTTTGAAAGAATTGAAATTGCCATACAGAGTTTTACGTTTATGTGGTGGCGATATGGGATTCACATCGGCTTTGACGTATGATTTTGAAGTGTTTTCTACAGCGCAGGATCGTTGGTTAGAGATTAGTTCAGTTTCTAACTTTGAAACTTTTCAGGCAAATCGCTTGAAATTGCGTTTCAAAGATAAAGACGGAAAAAACCAATTGGCACACACACTTAACGGAAGTTCATTGGCTTTGCCAAGAGTTTTGGCAGGAATATTAGAAAACTACCAAACTCCGGAGGGAATTGTAATTCCAGAAGTTTTACGCCCTTACTGTGGATTTGATATTATAAATTAGATTAACTTTTATAGTTCTTAGAATAACACCTAACAGGTTTTTAAAACCTGTTAGGTTTCTTAATTTTAACTAAGAACTTCACCAAAAAATAAGCAAGATGAACGGAATTTTAAACTGGAATGTAGATCCCGTTATTGTGATGATAACAGATAGTTTTCCTTTAAAATATTATGGAGCTCTTTTTGCTTGCGGGCTTTTACTCGGGTATTACATCGTAAGAAATATTTATAAAAAAGAAAATCTTTCGATAGACAATCTGGATAGTTTGCTCGTATATGTAATAGTTGGAACAATTTTAGGAGCACGATTAGGACATTGTTTTTTTTATGAACCGTCCTATTTTTTGCAACATCCAATAGAGATTCTTTTACCGATTCAGAAGATAGGCGGAGTTTATAAATTTGTTGGTTATCAAGGTTTAGCAAGTCACGGAGGATCAATTGGAGTTTTGATTGCGATGGTTTTATATTGTCGCAAATACAAAGTTAAGTTCTTATGGCTTTTAGATAAAATGGCTATTGGAGTTCCTGTTACAGGAGCTTTTATCAGATTTGGGAATTTTATGAATTCTGAAATCTACGGAAAACCAACTAACGGAAATTGGGGAGTTGTTTTCGAGAGAGACGACATGATTCCAAGGCATCCAACACAATTGTATGAAGCATTTGCTTATTTGTTGATTTTTGTGATTTTATATTGGATGTATAAATCGGATAAAATCAGAAAAACCGACGGAATAATTTTTGGATATTTCCTTACGTTATTGTTTTTAGCCAGATTTATAATTGAATATTTCAAAGAAAATCAAGAAGCTTGGGAAAACAGTATGCCAATTAATATGGGGCAATTATTAAGTATTCCATTTATTTTAATTGGTTTAGCTTTGATAGTTTGGAAATCGAAGAAGCAAGTTGTAATTTAGTTTACAGTGTGGGAAATAAGTTTACAGTCGCGGTTTTCACTTTACAGTTTGAATTGCGATAAAAACTGACTACTGAGACTGAAACTGAGACTGAATACTGAAAAAACTGAATTATGAAAAACATCTTTATCTATATCGTTCTGTTGTGGTCTACTTTTGCATTAGCACAAAATGAGCAATTGGCTCAATATTACTACGATAAAGGTGATTTTGAAAAAGCTAAAATCAGTTATGAAGAGCTTTTAAACAGCGCACCATCCAATACACAATATTTTTTAAGAACCGTAGATTGTTATCAGCAATTGCAACAATTTGATGTGGCTCAAAAAGCCATTCAGGAACGTTTTAACAGATACAAACAAGGTGTTTTTTTAGTAGAATTGGGATATAATTTCCAATTACAAAAAAACGACGCCAAAGCTAAAAATTACTACGAGCAGGCGATCGAAAAAATCAAAACCAGTCCGAATGATGTTTACGGAATCGGAAATTCTTTTGAGAAAAAAGTATTGCTTGAATATGCTTTAAAAGCGTATCAAACGGCAATGCAGGTTCAGCCGAGTTACAATTTTAATTTTCAAATAGGAATGCTTTATGGTCAGTTAGGAAAGACGGATCAAATGATCGAACTTTTGTTAACAGAATCCTTTAATAATCCTCAGAATGCTAATTTAATTCAGACGCAATTATCGCGTTTCATGAGTGGCGAAACAGATAACACCGCTTTTAAAGATGCAATGCGTAAAGCTTTAATCCTGAGAACTCAGAAAGATCAAGATGTTTTTTGGAATCACTATTTAAGTTGGTTCTATGTACAGCAAAAAGAATTCGGAAAAGCCTTTATTCAGGAAAAAGCGATTTACAAACGTGAACCGGAATCACTTTCGAGTATTGTAAATTTAAGTCAGTTTGCAATGAACGAAGATGATACGGATACGGCAGAAGAAATCCTGAATTTTATCCTTCAAAACACCAAAGATTTAGATTTGTTAGTGCAGACGAATTCGTATTTAATGCAGATTAAAATCGACAAAGCGCAGGAAAAAGACTATCCAATTATCAATGCTGAGTTACAACAATTGCTCACAACCTATGAAATAACTCCTTTTACCTTATCTTTGCAAATAATTCAGGCGCATTTTCTGGCTTTCAATCTCAAAAAGACGGAAGAAGGCAAGGCAATTATTAAAAAAGCGCTGGAATTAAATTTGAATGATTATCAGCAAGCAGATGCAAAGATGGAGTTGGCAGACATCTTGCTTTTGGAAGAAAAATACAATCAGGCGTTGATTTATTATTCTCAAATTCAGTTGGATTTAAAGAATGATGTAATGGCGCATGAAGCAAGTTTAAAAGCCGCAAAAACGAGTTATTATAAAGGCGATTTTGAGTGGGCTTTAAAACAATTTAAAGAGTTGAAAGCTGCAAACACGCAATTGATTGCCAATGATGCTCTTGAATATTTTTTATTGATTAATGATAATACCGTTGCAGATTCGACACAAACGGCTTTAAAGCAGTTTGCAAAAGGTGATTTTTTGATCTATCAGAATAAAAAACCGGAAGCAATTGCACAGTTTCAGAGTATTCTGAAAACTTATAAAGGTCAGGAAATCGAAGCCGTAACATTGTTGCGTTTGGGTAAAGTTTATGAAAGTCAGAAAGATTATAATTCGGCTTTAAGCCAATACCAACAGATTATTGATAATCATAGTGACGGAATTTATGTAGATGAAGCGTTGTTTTTTTCGGCAGAGATTTACAACGACGAATTACACGATATAGAAAAGGCAAAACCTTTGTATGAGAAGGTAATTTTTAACCATCAGGATAGTATTTACTTTGTTGATGCGAGAAAAAAATACCGACAATTGAGAGGCGATAAGAATTTATAAGTTGGTTTAATTGGTTATTCGCTTAACCGATTAACCGAGAAATGATTAAAGAAGAATTACCAATATGATGATTTGTTTTAGGAGTCAAAAAGAAAAAAACTTAGTCCCTAAGAACCTTAGAATCTCAGAACCTTTAAAAAAATGATTATTTACAACGTTACCACCAATATACACGAAAGCGTTCATGACCAATGGTTAAAATGGATGCAGGAAAAACACATACCGGAAATTCTGGCAACTCAAAAGTTTTCTTCGGCACGAATTGTAAAAGTTTTGGTGAATGAAGAAATGGGCGGAATTACGTATTCTGTTCAATATGTTACCGATAGCAAAGAAACTTTAGAGAAATATTATATCGAAGATGAACCGGAATTTCACAGAGAAGCTTTGGGATTATTTGCAGATAAAATGCTTTCTTTCAGAACGGAATTAGAAGTGATTTCGGAACATTAAGATTGCCCGCCGATTTTACGGATTAGACTGATTTACACAGATTTTAAAATTTGTGTTAATTTGCGTAATTCGTGGCAAAACAGAAAAATAAATAAAACTTTGCGACTTAGCGCCTTCGTGGCAAAAAGAGCTTAGTGCCTTTAAGGCAAACAATAAAGAAAATGGAAAAAGTAAAAGCCAAAAAACATTTAGGACAACACTTCCTGAAAGACGAAAGTATTGCAAAAGGAATTGCAGATACTTTAAGTTTAAAAGGATACGATGAGGTTTTAGAAATAGGACCGGGAATGGGTGTGTTGACTAAGTATTTGCTTGACAAACCAATTAATACACATGTGATCGAGATTGATGGAGAATCGGTGGTGTATTTGGGTGAAAATTATCCAAAATTAAAAGATAAAATTATCTCTCAGGATTTCCTGAAATATAATATAAACGAGGTTTACGAAAATAAACAATTCGCTATTATTGGGAATTTTCCCTATAACATTTCTACGCAAATCGTTTTTAGAACTTTAGAGTTTAAACATCAGATTCCGGAATTTTCGGGGATGTTTCAAAAAGAAGTTGCTGAAAGGATATGCGAGAAAAAAGGCTCAAAAGCGTACGGAATCTTATCTGTATTAGCACAGGCTTTCTATGATACTGAGTATTTGTTTACGGTAGATGAAAACGTTTTTATTCCTCCGCCCAAGGTCAAGTCGGGTGTGATGAAAATGACCCGAAAGGAAGATTATAGCCTTCCATGTGGGGAAAAGTTGTTTTTTACAGTAGTAAAAACGGCTTTTCAGCAAAGACGAAAAACATTACGTAACAGTTTGAAAACATTAAATTTATCAGATGAACTCCGATTAGACACTATCTTTGATAAACGTCCGGAGCAGTTAAGCGTCGACGAATTTATTGTTTTGACTCAAAAAATAGAAGCCGATGGAGTTTAAAATCAGCAAAGAGCTAATTAAACAAATAGCTCAACTCATTCAAGCTAAAAACAACAAAGAGCTCGAGATTTTATTAAATGACATGCATCACGCGGATTTCGCTGAAATCCTTGATGAAATTGACATTGATGAAGCAACTTATATATTCAAGGTTTTAAATAGCGAAAAAACGGCTGAAATCCTTCTGGAATTAGAAGACGATTTAAGAGAGCAAATCTTAAACCGACTTTCGCCTAAAGAAATCGCCGAAGAGCTTGATGAACTTGAAACCAATGATGCGGCGGATATTATTGGTGAACTTTCGAAAGATAGAAAAGCAGAAGTAATCTCCGAGCTTCAGGACGTAGAACACGCAAAAGGAATCGTTGATTTATTGCGTTACGACGAAGATACTGCGGGAGGTATCATGCACAAAGAGTTGGTGAAAGTCAACGAAAACTGGAACGTATTAACTTGCGTAAAGGAAATGCGCATTCAGGCAGAGAATGTTTCCAGAGTACATTCGATTTATGTTGTTGATGACGAAAACAGACTTAAAGGCAGATTGTCGCTTAAAGATTTATTGACAACTTCTACAAAAACGCAAATTTCAGATATTTATATTCGAAAGTTATATCATGTAAACGTTGAAACTCCGGATGTTGAGGTTGCTCGAATCATGGATAAATATGACCTGGAAGCAATTCCGGTTGTAGATGAATTGGGACGTTTAGTTGGTCGCATTACAATTGATGATATTATCGACGTCATCAAAGACGAAATTGAAAAAAGAGATACCGAAGATATTCAGAAATTCGGGGGATTGGAAGCTTTAGAATTACCATATGTTCAAACACGTTTGGGTGAAATGGTTAAGAAGAGAGCGACTTGGCTTGTTGTTTTATTTATTGGAGAAATGTTCACGGCTTCGGCAATGGGATTTTTTGAAGGTGAAATTGAGAAAGCTGTAGTTTTAGCATTATTTGTTCCGCTTATTATTTCGAGTGGAGGAAATTCCGGTTCTCAGGCAGCAACTTTGATCATTCGTGCAATGGCGTTGAAAGAGCTTACGCTAAAGGATTGGTGGTATGTAATGAAGAAAGAAATTGCATCAGGTTTTTTACTTGGAGCGATTTTGGGAATTGTTGGTTTCATCAGGATTATGGTTTGGCAACAAACAGGTCTTTACGAATATGGAGAACACTGGTTAGCGATAGGTTTTACGGTTTCGCTTTCGTTAGTCTTTATTGTTTTGTGGGGAACGCTTTCAGGATCAATGATACCTTTTTTACTGAAAAAACTTAAACTGGATCCCGCAACTTCATCGGCTCCATTTGTAGCTACTTTAGTTGATGTAACAGGATTGGTAATTTATTTTACGATCGCTTCTTTGTTATTAAAAGGGAAGTTGCTCTAAGAATATTATAGGTTCCTAAATTTTGTGCAAGGTTTGTTCATTACGGACGCAAATCTTAAATTGTCTATAAAGGAACGCGGATTAAACTGATTCGCTATCGCGAAAACGCGGATCAAAACGGATTTTTCATTTATTATTTTTAAAAATCCGTTTTCATCTGCGTTTTTACTTTTGTAAATCCCTATCATGTGCGTTTCTTTCGAAAAGACTTAGATGGAATAATGCTTTTGAAATAGCCGGAATGATTTCTGGCTTTTTAGATTTTTGCCACAAATTGATCCATTGCAGTGATTTAAAATCTGTAAAATCTGCGTAATTTACATGCCGAAAAATCTGCTATTAAACAACCAAAAATAAATCAAAAAACAACCAAGAATGAAAGTACACATAATTGGAGGAGGAAACTTGGGAGTTTCCATCGCCTTGGGAATTGCAAAGTTCTCAAAAAACAATCAGGTTACAGTTACAAGAAGAAACACGGGAAGTATTCAATATTTATCTGAATACGGAATCACGGTTTCATCAGACAATAAACATAATATTCAAGAAGCCGACGTAGTGATTTTAACTATAAAACCCTATCAGGTTGATACTGTTTTTGCTGAAATTTTACCGGTAATAAAAGGGAAAACTATCGCATCAGCAGTTAGTGGATTATCTCTTGATATGCTTCAGCAAAAAACAAATAATGAATATCCGGTAATTCGTATTATGCCAAATATTGCGGCACAATTTGGAGAATCGGCAACTTGTATTTCTTTCCCTGAAAAGGATAGAGAAAAAGCATTGCTAATCGTAGATTTATTTCAGGATTTAGGAACAGCTCCGGTTATTGATGAAAAATTAATGGATGCGGCAACCGTTCTTGGCGCTTGCGGAACAGCTTATGCTTTAAGATATATTCGTGCTTCAATGCAAGCCGGAATCGAAATAGGATTTGATTCGAATACAGCTTTGGCAATTGCGGCACAAACTGTGAAAGGAGCGGCAAAAATGTTATTAGAGGAGAAAGTACATCCGGAACAATTAATCGACCGTGTAACGACGCCTCAAGGCTGCACAATCGTTGGTTTGAATGAAATGGAACATAATGGTTTCAGTTCTTCTTTAATTAAAGGAATCAAAACTTCTTTGAAGCAGATTAAAGGGTAGGAAAATTTAAATATTTAAAATCCAAATTCCAATTTTTATGAATTGGAATTTGGATTTTAGTTTTTATAATAAATCGGTTTTTTTGTCATTTCGACGGAGGAGAAATCACATAAGAAACTCCGCTCCTATAAGTCGTCAATCTTTGTCGAATTACGAGTGTGATTTCTCCTTCGTCGAAATGACAAGATTGTGGATGATAATTGGAATTTTGTTTTTTTTTATGGAGTCTCATGAATCCGACAGGTTTTTAAAACCTGTTGGGTTTGTCGTTTTAAAGGGATTGCGAAACCTTTGTCAAAGTTTTAAACTTTGACAAAGGTGAATAGGCGTAAAGAATGTTGATTTTAATAAAAAGATATAGTGTATTGAACTCGTTAATTTCTGCAATATTCAATTAGATTGGCTACTTCTTCTTTGTTTAGAGCTTTTGAGAATGTCATTTTATGATAGTCAATTCCAAATTTTTCAATTTTTGTGCGGTCTATTTTATTCTTTTTATTGGTTAACCATTTTAGTATTACTAAGGAATCTGCGTTTTGAAGTGCAGGTCCCGTAGATCTGGCATGTTTTTTATGGCAAGCTGCGCAATTTGCATTAAAAATTTCTTTTCCCTTTGTTGCGTTTTCTGTATAATCGGGTGTTCCGCAAAAGTCAGGAACTGGCATTCTACAATCAAAAGCTGGCGGAACGTAAGTTTTTATTTGATAGAATATTACTCCAATTAGGAGAGTAATAAGTGTTATTGATAAAAGAAGAATTTGTTTGATTTTTTTCATTTAGTAACAACTAATATAAAAACTCTGATTAAATAGTGTTGGAGTTTGGGATTTAATAAAAAATAAAACTAAGCTGCTTTTTTCTTATTCAAAGTAAATTTCAAATAAACTAATCCAAAAATACCGGAAAGTATGGAGGCAATTAAAATGGCGATTTTAGAAAATACAATTGTTTCAGGATCTTTAAAAGCCAGAATCGTAATGAAGATGGACATTGTAAAACCGATTCCGCCCAACATTCCTGCGCCTAGAATATGCGCCCATTTTAGATTTTTTGGTAAAGAACATAATCCGGCACTTACTCCAATAGAAGAGAAAAGTAAAATCCCCAGAGGTTTTCCAACGACTAAACCTAAAATGATTCCAAATGTATTTGGGTGATTCAAGCCTTCGTGCCAATCAGATTCAATTGCAATGCATGTATTTGCAATGGCAAACAAGGGTAAAATTATAAAAGCAACAGGTTTGTGTAAAAAGTGCTGCAGTTTATAAGAAGAAGAATTTTCTCCGCCATCACCAAACGGAATTACAAAAGCTAAGATAACTCCGGTTATAGTTGCGTGAACTCCTGAATTTAGCATAAAATACCACATTACAACTCCTCCAATTAAGTAAGGGATCAGGTTTGTAACTTTCATTCGATTCAAAACAAACAAGAATGCCCAGATTCCTAAAGCGATAGCTAGATTTATAAAATAAATAGAAGTCGTATAGAAAACGGCAATTACAATAATAGCTCCTAAATCGTCAATAACCGCCAATGCAGTTAGAAAAACTTTTAGTGATGAAGGAACTTTTTTTCCTAAAAGCGATAAAATACCAATTGCAAACGCGATATCTGTTGCCATTGGAATTCCTGCTCCGTTTTGAGTTGCGGTTCCAAAATTTAAAGCCAGAAAAATGGAGGCAGGAACCAACATTCCACCAAGAGCGGCCATAATTGGCAAAGAAGCATTTTTGATATTAGACAATTCACCATGATAAATTTCCCGCTCTAATTCTAAACCAATTAGTAAAAAGAAAATAGCCATTAAACCATCATTAATCCAATGTGTGATGGAATGTCCGTTTATGTCTTTTTCCCAGAAAGCAATATATTCTGTCTGAAAAGACGAATTGGCAAGATAAAGTGATATAATAGTGACAAAGAGTAATAGTATTCCTCCTGATTTTTCATTTTCAAAAAAGGCTTTAAAAGTCTTGGTTAGTTTCATATTGAAGGAGTTCTAATGTTTTGTGAGGAAAGAAATTCGGCGAAAGCCTGTAATTCTTATATCTTCAAAGTTAAAAAAAAATCTGACCAATTAAAAATTATGATGTTTGAGGTTCTTAATTTATCATTAGCTTTCAAATAAAAAAACCGCCAATATTTAGCGGTTTTTGATGTTTTTAGAATGTTGCAGCTGCTTCTAAGATTAAATTTGTTACCTCTTTGGGATGTGATGCTAAAGAAGCGTGTCCTGCATCTAAGTGAATTGTTTTCTTAGGGTTTATTCTCTCTGCCATTTCTTTCTCTGTTTCGGGAGGAATCATATTATCAAAATTAGAGATTTGGTACCAGCTTGGTTTTGTTTTCCATGCAGGTTCGCCTGCCTGATCTCCAAAACATTGTCCGTGTATAGGTTTTTGTGCCAAAGATAAAATCAATGCCTGTTCTTTGTCTAAGTCCTGAGCAAATGCATCGTGAAATTCATCGTACTTAATCCATAAAAAACCTTTGGCGTCCGGATAAATGCTTGCTCCGCCAGATCCGGCTCTGCGTCCTAAAAGCGCTCCTAAACTATCACCGGCATCAGGAGCAAATGCGGCAATGTAAATTAAGCCTACAACTTTTTCATGATTTCCCGCTCCTGAAATTACCGCTCCTCCATAGGAATGTCCTACCAATAAAACTTTTCCTTCCTGAGCGTCAATTAAATCCTGAGTTTTGTTAATGTCATCTTGCAAAGAAGTTAAAGGATTTTGAACACTTCGTACTTTGTAGCCTTCTTTTACTAATCCCGGAATTACATGTTGCCAATGCGAACCATCACCCCAAGCACCGTGAACCAAAATAATGGTTAAATCTTTTGTTGCCATAATTACTATTGTTAGATTGATTAAAATATAATTGCTTAATTAAAATTCAATGTAGGATGAAACAAAAAGGGGCGTGTCGTTTTTTGAAGTAAAATTTTATCTATAAAAGTATGAAATTAAACAATTTGAAAATGTTAAGATTGAATGGATGTTTTTATTTAATTGGTTGAAAGTCAGTGATTAATGTTTTGTTTCGGAAATAAGAAAGAGATGATGTTTAGTTTTCTGAAGCGAGTTTAATTAAGTTTTGTCTGTCTTCAGAAATTAATCCTAAAAACAGTAAACTTAAAGAATGACTTAAATAGAGAATAAGCTGTATTTTTGTTTTAATAAAATTTAAAAGTAATGAGCATAAAAATTCTTCACATCGATAGCAATCACCCAATTTTATGGCAACAATTAGAAGATGCCGGTTTTGAGAATCACGCCGATTTTAAATCTTCAAAAGAAGAAGTTGAAGCTAAAATTCAGGATTATAATGGAATCGTAATCAGAAGCCGTTTTAAAATTGACAAAACGTTTCTGGATAAAGCTACCAATTTACAGTTTATTGCCAGAGTTGGTGCGGGTTTAGAAAGTATCGATTGTGATTATGCCGAAGCAAAAGGAATTCACTTAATCGCTGCTCCCGAAGGTAATCGCAACGCTGTTGCAGAACATTCGCTTGGCGTAATTTTATCACTTTTTAATAATTTGAATCAAGCCGACGCTGAAATTAAAGCCGGACATTGGAATCGTGAAAGCAATCGTGGTCATGAACTTGATGGAAAAACTGTTGGAATTATTGGTTACGGAAATATGGGAAAAGCGTTTGCTAAAAAACTTCGTGGTTTTGATGTAGAAGTTTTGTTTCAAGATATTTTAGAAAATATTGGAGATGAAAATGCCCGACAAGTTTCGTTGCAGGAATTACAGCAAAAAGCAGATGTTTTGAGTTTGCATCTTCCGTGGACTCCGCAAACGGATAAAATGGTCAATGCTGATTTTATAAACGCGTTTTCGAAGCCATTTTGGATTATAAATACTTCTCGCGGCAAAAATATCGTCACGGCAGATTTAGTTGAAGCCATGAAGTCTAAAAAGATTCTGGGTGCAGGTTTGGATGTTCTAGAGTATGAGAAATTATCTTTTGAAACATTATTTCAGGATAAAAATACTCCCGAAGCTTTTCAATATTTACTGGAAGCCAAAAATGCTTTATTAACGCCTCATATTGCCGGTTGGACTTTTGAGAGCCACGAGCGTTTGGCGCAGGTTATCGTAGATAAAATCAAAGCGGTTTACGGTAAATAAATATTTGATATTGATTTTTAATGTATTACTGTTTTTTTTTTCTTAAATCAATTATATTTTTAATAACAGGTTTTTTCTGTAAAAGTAACGTTCATAATTAGTTTTTAAGTTTATTTTTTTTTAATATTGTTTCCGAATTTTAACAAAATTTTAAAAAGGAGTAACCGAAAATCCCAAAATAGAGTAGGTGTTAATTAACTAAAGTATGATTTTATGATTGAATGGTACAAAAAAGTGGTTTTTGAAAACTATAGTAATTTTAAAGGTCGTGCAAGAAGAAGTGAATACTGGTATTTTGCACTTGCTAATGGGTTAATTTCTGTTTTATTATTAGCTCTTGGAGCTATTATTGGCGGGCTTTTGGGAGATGTTCCTACAGGTTTAATCATAGGATATGCTCTTTTTTTAGGGCTTTATGTTCCGGCAACCTTTTTGCCAGGTTTGGCTGTTATTGTCAGAAGATTACATGATGTTGGTAAAAGTGGGTGGTTTTATTTTATAGCTTTTATTCCGTTCATTGGAGCTATTTGGATATTGATTTTATTTTGTACTGAAGGTACTCAAGGACCAAATCAATATGGACCAGATCCTAAAAATGATATTGAAGACATCAATGAAATTGGAAAAGTTGAATTACAATAATTAAAAATCAAATATAATGGAAAATACTAAACCAGAGGCGTGGAATACGCCAACACCACAGACGAGACCAGAGAATAAAAAAGTTGTTGCCGGAGTTTTGGCAATTTTATTAGGCGTATTTGGCGTGCATAAATTTATTTTAGGATATACTCAAGAGGGAATAATTCAATTAGTTATTGGTATCGTTACTTGTGGAGCAATTAGTAGTCTTATTGGTCTTATCGAAGGAATTATCTATTTGACTAAAACAGACGAAGAGTTTTATCAAACGTACCAGGTTGGTAAAAAAGGCTGGTTCTAAAACATATCAAAGTCCCATTCGTAATTGCGAATGGGACTTTTTTTATAGAAATTATATTCATTTATTTTAAATTAAGAACATGGAAAATACACAACAAGAATTTGGAGTTACCAAGCCTGAAAATAAAAAAGTTGTAAGCGGAATCTTTGCAATTTTACTAGGTTATTTAGGAGTTCATAAATTTTATTTAGGTTACACTAAAGAGGGAATTATTCAGCTTCTTCTAACTTTTGCATGTGGAATAGGTGCAGTCATTGGTCTTATCGAAGGAATTATCTACTTGACTAAAACAGATGAAGAGTTTTATCAAACATATCAGGTTGGTAGAAAACCTTGGTTCTAAAATATAAAAAAATCCCATTTGCCGCGGCGAATGGGACTTTTGCTTTTTAGGAGTTATTATAAATATCTTTTTCTTTTGTTTTAATGACTTTTAAGGGACGTTTCCAGTTCCTTTACAAACTAATATTGTATTTCTTTACAAACGAAGTTTAGTTGTTCTCTTTAAAGGGATTTAAATGTATGTCAGGTTACGTTTAATCTCAAAAAAATAAAGATTTGGTAAAATTGTTAGGAAGGAACAGAAGAACTAGTTTTGAGAAAAAAATTGTAATTAAAAAATCCCATTCTGCCGTGGCGGAATGGGATTTTAATTTTATAATAATCGTTGTAATTAATCTTCTTTCTCAGATAATTTGCGCTCCAATTCTATTTGAAACTCTTCGATAACCGGTTTCATAGTGCTTTCCGGAATATCTGCGATTCTAATGTACATTAAACCATCGATAGCATTATTGAACAAAGGATCGACGTTAAAAGCTACAACACGTGCGTTTTGCTTGATGTACTTTTTGATTAAAACAGGTAAACGTAGATTTCCTGGTTCTAATTCATCAATGATTTTATCAAACTTATTCAAATCAGATTCTGCTTCGTCGAAGATAAAATCTTTATCAGCGTCTTTCAGTTTTACTTTATAAGCCTTTTTCGGGTGAATATATTGTGCAATGTATGGATCGTAATAATTCGATTTCATGAACTCAATCATCAATGATTTCGAAAAGTCAGAGAATTGATTGCTAATACTCACACCACCTAATAAATATTTATGTTCAGGATAACGTAAAGTTGTATGAATAATACCTTTCCATAATAAGAACAAAGGCATTGGTTTTTGCTGATATTCTTTGATGATAAATGCGCGACCCATTTCTATAGACTTATGCATCATATCATGAAGTTCTGGTTCAAATCTAAATAAGTCATTCAAATAGAAACCTTCTATTCCGTATTTACGGTAAATCTCAGAACCTAATCCCATTCGGTAAGCACCCGCGATTTTTTTAGTTTCATCATCCCATAAAAACATATGGTGATAATATTGGTCAAATTTATCTAAATCGATAGATTCATTTGTTCCTTCGCCAACTTCACGAAAAGTGATTTCACGCAAACGACCAATTTCGTGCAAAACATTCGGAATTGATTTTGCTCTTGCAAAAAACACCTCGTAATTTTTACTTTGTAACAAACGGCAATCGCTGTTTCTTAGCATATTTACCTCGTCAAGCATTTTTGATTCACTTGCAGGTGTTACGATTTTTTTAGGTGCTTTTGGTATTTTTAAACTTGCGGTATCTAATAGTTTGCTATCCTTTTCAAAAGGATTTGCAAGCATATAGGTTTTCTTTCTTAAAAATTCTGAGTACTCTTCAAACGATTCAATTTCGTTTTGCTCATTTACAGAAATCGGTTTTCCAATACGAACTTTAATTACACGATCTTTCTGCGTAAGCAATTCTGATGGTAATTTTGCAGTTCGCAAAGTATCATCAATTTTAGAAAGCCAATAAAATAATTTACTGTTCTTAGCATGAAAATAAATTGGAACTACAGGAACTTTAGCTTTTCTAATTAACTTTAAAGCGCCTTCTTCCCAAGGTTTGTCAACTACTAGTTTTCCATCTTTATAGGTAGAAACTTCCCCGGCAGGGAAAATTCCCAACGGCTTTCCATCACTTAAATGGCGTAAAGTTTCTTTGATTCCAACAACGCTCGATTTAGCATCCTTATGATTTTCAAAAGGATTAACCGGCATTATATATTTTTTAAGCGGAACAATTCTGTGTAATAAAAAGTTAGCGATGATTTTGAAATTTGGTTCTCTTTCGAGCATTAATTTCAAAAGCAAAATACCATCAATTCCTCCAAGCGGATGATTTGAAATGGTGATATACGCGCCATCTTTAGGTAAACGTTTTAGATCTTCTTCCGGAATTTCGAACTTAATTTCCATTTCATCCAAGATCCCATTCAAAAACGCAACATCCTCTAAATGTTTATTATGATCGTAAATTTTATTAAGGGTTGAGATCTTAAGAACCTTCATAAGAATCCAGCCTGAAAAAGTACCAAGAACTCCGTACTTCTCAACATTTATTGCCTTTGCAACTTCTTTCGCGGTAACTAAACCCATGTACTATTTTTAATTTATTAGAGCAGCGAACAAAGATAACAAAAAACTCTACTTTTCGTTGATTCAAACACAAACTTTCCACTTTTTTATTACATTTGGAATCCTAAAAAAAACACTGATGAAAATTATTTCTTATAATGTAAACGGAATACGTGCCGCAATTACCAAAGGTTTTATCGAATGGCTGCAACATGCTAATCCAGATGTGATTTGCCTTCAGGAAATAAAAGCTACACAAGAGCAAATTCCCGTAGACGATATTACAGCTGCAGGTTATCCATATCAATATTATTATCCGGCTACTAAAAAAGGATATAGTGGCGTGGCTATCTTATCTAAAATTAAACCAAACAATATCGTTTTTGGAACCGGAATTCATCACATGGATTTTGAAGGTCGTAACCTTCGCGCTGATTTTGATGATTGTTCTGTAATGAGTTTATACCTTCCTTCAGGAACAAATATTGAAAGATTAGATCATAAATTTATGTTTATGGATGATTTTCAAACTTATATCAACGAGCTAAAACTTACGATTCCAAATCTTATTATTTGCGGTGATTACAACATTTGCCATGAAGCTATAGATATTCACGATCCGGTACGTAACAAAACCGTTTCGGGATTTTTACCGGCAGAACGTGCGTGGCTTGACGGGTTTATGAAATCTGGTTTCATTGATAGTTTTCGCCATTTCAACAAAGATCCGCATCATTATTCCTGGTGGAGTTACCGCGCCGGAGCCAGAGGAAACAACAAAGGTTGGCGTATCGATTATAATTTGGTAAGCGATTCTTTGCAACATCGTTTAAAACGTGCTGTGATTCTTCCGGATGCTGTGCATTCAGATCATTGCCCGGTTTTAGTTGAGATAGAATAAAAGTGGTATTGTTCTTGTTGAGTGATTGGTGGTTTTAGTTTATAGTTGTCATCCTGAGCGAAGTCGAAGGAGCTATTTCCTGCTGTCCGCTATATCTTTTCCTGGCTAAAGGAGCCAGAAAAAGGATGCCGCTTCCATCAGGGCTAGGGCTCTCGGTTAAACAAGAAATTTTAGAATTATTAATACCCTCCAAATAAAAAACAGTATGATTAAAAAGGCCTCTATCGGATTACTGGTTGTAGCAATGTCTATGACTTCATGTGTATCCAAGAAAATTTACAACGATCTTGAAACAAAATATTCAGATCTAAAAAAAGAAAATCGCTCAATTGCAGATGAAAATGCGAGTTTGCAAAAATCAAAAAATCAGCTAGAATTAGATCGTGATGCTTTAACCAAAGATCTAAACGACACAAAGGCTGATCTTGCAAAGCAAAAAGCAGATTTGGCTGCAGCACAAAATAAATATAAGGTTTTGCAGGATTCTTATAATGCATTAGAGAAAAACAGCAATGATGCATTAGAAAGTAATATGGCTAAAAACCGTGAATTGTTGGCTCAATTAGAAGCAAAATCTAAAAAACTAGCGGATGAACAAGCGCGCTTAGACAAAACAGCAAGTCGTCTAAACGAACTTGAAGCTATGATTGCAGCAAAAGAAGCTGCAATGAAAAAACTAAAAGAAACTTTGTCAAAAGCCTTAAACGGTTTTGAAGGTAAAGGTCTTACAGTAGAACAGAAAAATGGAAAAGTATATGTTTCTATGGAAAACAAATTGCTTTTCAATTCAGGAAGTTGGGCAGTTGGAGTAGAAGGTAGAAAAGCAGTTGTAGAACTAGGAAAAGTTTTGGGTGATAATCCGGATCTTTCGGTTCTTATTGAAGGACACACAGATGATGATCCTTATGCAGGTTCAGGACCAATTGCAAACAACTGGGATTTATCGACAAAAAGAGCAACTGCAATTGTTGCTATTTTAAGTGAAAACACTAAAATCAACAAACAAAAATTAACGGCAGCAGGTCGCAGCGAGTTTTCTCCTCTTGCAAGTAATGCAACTCCGGAAGGAAAAGCTAAAAACCGTAGAATCGAAATCATCTTAACGCCAAGATTAGATGAAATCGCTGAAATGCTTAATAGTATTAATTAAGGTTCTGAGGTACTAAGTTGCTAAGGTTCTAAGATTTTTTAGATAGAAAGGCTTGAAGTTTATACTTTGAGCCTTTTTTGGTTTTTGGCTTTCGCGCATAATTTTCTAGTGTTTGTAGAAATTGGGGGTATTATTGTTAGAATTGTGTAGTCCCATACGGGACATTGTTATCGTGTGTAAACAATAGTCTACCAAGATATAATCTCTACGAGATAACTTGAAGCAATAAGTATTTTTATAATGTTTTACTCTAGTAATAAGTTATCTTTGGAAAATACAATTTTAAGAAATACTCCGTTAGGAGTTAAATGTTGGTAGAAAAATGTCGGTAGAAATCCGCCGCAAAATATTGTTCCGTAGGGACTATACGCTTTAATCCAATTTTCGAAATTTAAAAATCTTTATCAAATAAGAGAAGATTCTATTTTTGTTGTTCTAATGAAGAAAACTTAGAACCTCAGAACCTCAGTGCCTCAGAACCTCAAAAAAAACCTTATTCTTTTTTTAACTTTTACCGGATTTCCATTTGAAAAATCTCGCCGTATATTTGATTTTTATAATGAATAAGTTGAAAGCTGAGAAAAAAAACTTAGCAACTCAGATTCTCAGAACCTTAGAACCTCAAGAAAAATGAAATACACAACATTACCCAACACGGATATAAAAGTTAGTAAAATAAACCTCGGAACAATGACTTTCGGGCAACAGAATACAGAAGCCGAGGGACATCAACAAATGGATTATGCACTTGAAAAAGGTGTTAATTTTTTTGATACTGCCGAAATGTATTCGGTTCCGGCACGTGAAGAAACTTACGGAAGTACCGAGAAAATAATTGGAACCTGGTTCAAGAAATCGGGAAATCGTGACAAGGTGGTTTTGGCCTCTAAAATTGCGGGACCCAATCCAAATTTTACGTACATGCGTGAAAAGGGAGATTTCTCTCCGGAAAGCATTAAATATGCTGTAGAAAATAGTTTAAAACGTCTTCAAACAGATTATATCGACTTATATCAAATGCATTGGCCGGAACGATTGACCAATTATTTTGGACAACGCGGATTTAAAGATCACGATGCTATTTGGGAAGATAATTTCAGAACGGTCTTAGAAACTTTTGACGAGTTAATCAAAGAAGGAAAAATAAAACATATTGGAGTTTCGAACGAAAATGCGTGGGGAATGATGCGTTTCCTGGAAGAAAGTAAATATCACAACTTACCAAGAATCAAAACGGTTCAAAATCCTTATAACTTATTGAATCGCCTTTTTGAAGTTGGTTCTGCCGAAGTTTCTAAATATGAAAATGTTGGTTTATTGGCGTATTCTCCTTTAGCATTTGGAGTTTTAACGGGTAAGTTTTTAACGGGAGAAGCGCATCCAAATGCGAGAATCAATCTTTTTCCGCAATACACACGTTATAATAGCGAACAATGTACACAAGCAACAAAATTGTATCAGGAAATCGCTCATAAACACGGTTTGACTTTAACTGAATTGGCAATGGGATTTGTGTTGCAACAACCGTTTTTAACAAGTGCGATTATTGGTGCAACGACAATGGAACAATTAAAAGAAAACATCGATACAATTGATGTGTTTTTGTCAAAAGAAATTTTGACCGAGATTGCAGCAGTTCAGGCGATAATTCCTGATCCTGCGCCGTAAGCTGTTATGTCGAGAAGACTTTGGTAGATATTTGTTTAATCTCGCAAAGACGCAGAGTCGCAAAGTTTAATTTCTTAAGTTCAATAGCTTCCAGCTTTAGCTGGATGGAAATATAAAGTAAATAAAAAGGGCTTTAGCCAAACAGTACTGTTTGGCTAAAGCCCTTTTTGCGTGAATTTTATTCCCCTAGCTGAAGCTAGGGGCTATGAAAAAAGCTTTGCGACTCTGCGTCTTTGCGAGATTAAATAAAACCTTGTGTCTTTGTGTCTTTGTGGCAAAACCTACAAATCAAATTCATCACTAATAGATAAAGAATCCGCTGGAACAGCTGTCGAATCCGGAGCTTTGATTCGTATTAACGAACGAGCATTTCCGGAAATATAAACCGGTAATTGTCCAAGTGTATCTTCTGGAATTAATAAACCACGGCGGAACATTAAGTTTCTCAAGAATTTCTGGTTTTTTACTGCGAAATCTTTCAGATTGCCCTGATCGTTAAACTGATACATGAATTTTCTTGGTTTCGGAATAATCGTTGCCAAAAACAAACATTCGTCAACATTTAAAGCCGAAGGACTTTTTTGGAAATAGAAATGACTTGCTTCGCCAATTCCGTATACATTTGGTCCCCATTCTATGATATTGAAATAAACTTCGAGCATTCTTTCTTTGCTTACCACACGGTTATTTTCAAGAATATAAACGAGTAATATTTCTTCTAACTTTCGCGAAAGCGTTTTTTCGCGCGTGAGGAAAACGTTTTTAATTAGCTGCATACTAATTGTACTGGCGCCACGAGAGAACTTTTTGGTTCTGATATTCTTTAGAATAGATTGTTTGAAAGCTTCATTGATGAATCCGCGATGAGAGAAGAACGAAGGATCTTCGGTTGTAAGAACACATTTTCTTAAATAAGGCGAAATCTGATCTAATGGCGTGTAATTAGGATTGGCGTTTCCAACCAAAACCGGACGTTGTAACACATTTTGAATAATAGCGCGATAGACAAATTCACCGTTTAGTTTATTTAAATCGGCTTCACCGTATTTGGTGATTTTTAAATCTTCCTTGTTTAGTTTACTGTCAAAAACCAGAGTATTTGGTTTGTTTTTATTGAATTTGAAATCGAGTTTGTAATCGAAGTTTCCGGTTGCTTCCATTCCCTGAAAGTGCGTAAACAATCCGTCAGGTAATGAAACGATAAAATCCTGCGCTTTCATTTTCGGAATATCGACTTTCAAAGTATAAGTCGTGTCTTTTTCGGTATCATAAGAAACGTACGGATGCAATTTTATCTTATTCAACTGCATCGTCGAAGTGCTGTCAATCGAAATAAAGTCATTCCCCAATAAAAAGCGATAATCAAAACGCGCATTTTTGATAATTACATCTTTGCTGGCAATTTTTGGATGATTGATTTTCAAATTTGTGATCGAAGTATAACCGTCGATATGCAATTCGCTTCCGTCTTTTTCTATGTTTTGAACATTTAATCGGATCGAATCAAAGCTTGCTTTCAGGTTGTAGCGTTCGTCTAAATAAGGAACACGAATGGCGCCTGTATCTAAATTAAAGAATCGGATATCTGCTTTTTTGTTTCTTGGATCTGCAAAACCTTTTATGTTCCAGCGCTGATCAAAATCTTTGCTTTGAACATGAAGATTGGTTTCGAGTTGTTTGTTGTCTAAAACGAGTTTATTTATGGCAATTGACGTCTTTTTGCCGTTATCGTCTATTCTGAAATTTAGATTTTTTAAATCCATATCAGTCGGAACCAAATTCAGTAGTTTTGAAATAATACGATATGCAAAAGCGGCATATTTTCTTTTTTCATTTTTATCGGTATCTGATCTGTCTTTTTTTAGAAAAGCATCAAAATTGCGGACATTTCCTTTTTTAACCAATTGAATATATCCGTTGTCCACTTTTAAAGTTCCAACCTGAACATCTCCAATTAATAAATTGGCCAAACTTATGCTGGTTTCTATTTTATGAATGTGGCAAAGTGTGTCCGCATTTTTGGGAACCAAAATAACATCTGTTAGTTTAATTCCGGATAAACCTTCAAAAGAAGCTGATTTTACAGAAAATGTACTGTTGTAATCGACCGCCATTTTGTGTGTAACTTTAGCAATAGCTTGTTTTAAAAGCGAATCACGAAAGTAGTAAAGACCAATTAAAATCAAGACCAATACTACGGCAAGTATTTTTAAGGCTTTAAATATTTTTTGTTTTGGAATATTTAGTTTTGGAAATTTCATAAAGTAGATTTGTGAAAATTTAAAACTGTTAGCAAAGCGAACAGTTTTTCGCCACGAATTTCGCTAATTTCTCGAATTATAGATAGTGCAGCATATTTGAATTTGCATTAAAATTAAATAAAAATTCGTGTTTAATTAGTGAAATTCGTGGCAAAAAAATCACCCAAAAAGAATACTGGCAATATCTTCAATTTTAGCAACAAGCTCAATTTTGATTCCAGTGTTTTTTAAGGCTATTTTATTGTACTTAGATACAAATATAGTGGTGAATCCTAATTTTTCGGCTTCCTGAATTCTTTGATCTACGCGATTTACAGGTCGGATTTCTCCCGAAAGTCCAACTTCACCTGCAAAACAGAAACCTTTAGTAACCGGAATATCTTCGTTTGACGATAAAATAGCTGCAACAACTGCTAAGTCAATTGCAGGATCATCAACAGAAATTCCGCCAGTAACATTGAGGAAAACGTCTTTTGCGCCTAAGCGAAATCCGGCTCTTTTTTCTAAAACCGCCAGAATCATGTTTAGCCTTTTGGCGTTGTAACCAGTCGTACTGCGTTGTGGCGTTCCGTAAACTGCAGTACTTACCAACGATTGTATTTCGATCATTAGCGGACGCATGCCTTCCATGGTTGTGGCAATTGCAGTTCCCGACATTTCTTCGTCTTTGTGCGAAATCAATATTTCTGATGGATTAGAAACTTCTCTTAATCCACTTCCAAGCATTTCGTAAATTCCTAATTCGGCAGTTGAGCCAAAACGGTTTTTTAAGGAACGCAAGATTCTGTAAACGTGATTTCGATCGCCTTCAAATTGTAAAACGGTGTCAACCATATGTTCCAGAATTTTTGGTCCGGCAATATTTCCGTCTTTTGTAATATGTCCAATTAAAATAACCGGAATATTGGTTTCTTTGGCAAATTTAATTAGTTCAGCAGTAGTTTCTCTAATCTGAGAAATACTTCCGGCAGTCGATTCGATATAATCGGTATGTAAAGTCTGGATCGAATCGATAATCACAATCTCAGGCTGAATCGCTTCAATTTGTTTGAATATGTTTTGCGTTTTAGTTTCCGTTAGAATATAGCAATTGTCGCTATTTGGCGTTATTCTTTCGGCACGCATTTTTATCTGTTTCTGGCTTTCTTCACCAGAAACATAAAGTGTTTTATAAGGTAATTTTAGGGAGATTTGAAGTAAAAGCGTACTTTTTCCAATTCCGGGTTCACCACCTAAAAGTGTTAAAGATCCCGGAACAATTCCGCCACCAAGAACACGGTTTAATTCGCCGTCGGTTGTATCCATACGGATTTCCAGCGCCGAATCAATTTCGTTAATTTTTAACGGGCGAGGCGCTTTACCGCTTGGAGTAGGTTCACTTTTCCAGGCTACTTTTTCCTGTTTCTGAATAATTTCCTCGGCAATTGTATTCCATTCTTTGCACGCATTGCATTGTCCTTGCCATTTGGCATATTGGGTTCCGCAGTTTTGGCAAAAAAAAGAAGTTTTAACTTTTGACATTATTTGGTCTTTTTTGCAAGTGTATTCATTTCGTCGATTTTCTCGTACATCAAATCTTTATTCAAATCACCAATTGCTTCCATTTGCGAAGCATTTTGGTATTTTTTTGAAGCGTGTTTAGGATCTCCCATTTTTTCATACATCAATCCTAATTCATATTCTCCAAGCATCGCTTTAGGATAATTTACATTTCCAATTTCAGCCATTTTTCCTAATTCGTCGTAAGCATTTCTCTTTAGAATAATATTTTCGATTACTTTAAAGTCGCTCATTCTAACCGGAATCTGAACTCCCATAACTTTAGACATCATGTCGTATTTGTTTTGAAGATAATCAGCATAACCAGTTTGAAGAACGGCAATTTTATCATTGTATTCCGCAGAATTTATAGGTCGGTAAACTTCAAAAATCTGATATAATGCGCTCGGAATTGAATGTAACACTTCTGTGTAATGAGTTGTTCCTTTAAATAATTCGTATTTATAGTTTACTAACGGATTATTTGCGATTTTAATATTACTGTCTAGTTTTTCTATTGGTTCTTTAATTTTTTTGATGTCGCCATCAGCAGCAGAAAGGTAATAGAAGAATGGTTTTGTTACTTTGGCAAATTTCTCCGGAATACGAACTTCCATTTTTGGAGCAAGTTCCGGGCTTAAACAAATATAGGCGTTAAAAAGCGGTTCTTCTTTATATAAATAAAAATTGATAAAACTTGCTGTAATATCATGGCCTGCAATAACTCTGAATGGAGATGTGCGGTATTTTTTTTCGATATAAGGAACTAATTCTGCTCCGATAAATTCAAAAAATTTAGCTCCTTTTTCAAATGGTAATCCTGTATTTTGATCAATTGTTGAGTCGTCTTCACGTTCTCCATCTTTATTTTGGTGAACACCTATGATAATCATCTCCGGTAAATCGTCCCAATAGGTTCCGTAACTTAAAGCTCCGGAAAATGGATCGAATAAATAATCACCGTCCAATAAATAAAGAACCGGATATTTTTTGTCTGGATTAGATTCGTAAGAAGCGGGAAGTCCGATGGTTATTCTTCTTTCTTCTCCAAGTTTCTCAGATTGAATGTTGTCGAATGTTTTCTGTGAAAAGACAGAAATTGAAATAAAAAGGATTAGTAAGTAAACTTTTTTCATGATTTGTGGCATTTCAGAGAATTAAAAAGTATTGAAATAGTGTAGCAATATAGTACTTTAATTTGCTTTTTTGTCAATGAGAACGTTTAAAAGAGATCAAAATTATAGTGAAAATTTGTTTTATTTGGATGAATGTGAAAACTTGCTTAAAAATATAAAATGTTTTGTATTGACTAATTGTTTTAAACGCAAAGTACGCTAAGATTTTTATCTAAGTAGTATGTTTAAAAACACAAAGTTCGCAAAGCTTTGTAGATAAAAACTTTGCGAACTTTTTTATTAGATTCCGCCACGAATTCATAAATTAACACGATCAAAATCCTTTTAATCTGTGCAATCTGTGGCTAAAAAACTTTCCAAACTTCGCGTATCCCGATAGCTATCGGGATTGTGAACTTTGCGGTTAGATTTATTTCTTTATTTTTAGGGAAAAGTAATCTTGTTTGTTCAAAATAATTTTGACAAATAGTATAAGTATAAAGTGTAAAAGAGAATCTTATGTTAACGAATTGTCGTTCTCATTAGGGAAAATGATCCATGGTTTGAAGGTTTTAGCTTCTTCAAATTCCAGGGTTGCATAAGATATAATGATAATAATATCGTCTTTTTGAACTTTCCTTGCTGCGGGACCATTTAGTGTGATCTCGCCTGAATTTTTTTCTCCTTTAATGGCGTAAGTTTCAAAACGCTCGCCATTATTGATATTTACAATAGCTACTTTCTCACCTTCAATAATGTTTGAGGCTTCCAGTAATGTTTCGTCGATAGTAATACTGCCAATATAATTTAAATCGGCACCGGTTACTTTAACACGATGAATTTTTGATTTTATAACTTGAATTTGCATGGTGCAAAGGTAAATTAATTTAATGAAATGGTATCAATCAGTCTTATAGAATTAACAAATACTGCTATAAATGCACGGTAGTTTTTGTCTTTACTCTTGTGATCGATAGGTAATAATGTGGATTCGTCAGCAATTACAAAATATTCTAAGTCAAACTTTTTATTGTCTTTGAAAGAATTTTCTACAAAAGCGATGGTTTCTTCGGGAGTATTTGTCTGGAATATTTCTTTGGCTTCAGTCAAAACTTTATAAATAATAGAAGCTTCTTTTCTTTCTTCCGGCGTTAGACGCTCGTTTCGGGAACTCATTGCGAGTTGGTTTTCTTCTCTAAAAATTGGACAACCCACAACATTTACGGGTAAATCGTTCTTTTCGACCATTTTCTTTACAATCTGTAATTGTTGAAAATCTTTCTCTCCAAAGTAAGCATTTGTTGGAGTAACGATTTCGAATAAACGTTTTACGATAGTTCCGACTCCGTTAAAATGTCCTGGTCTGAATTTCCCTTCCATCTGATTTTCCAGTCCGTCAAAGTCGAAAGATTGAGAAATCGTGTGTCCTTCATAAATATCATCCACTGAAGGTGCGTATAAAATTATTTTGTCACTTAAACCTCGCATTTTTTTTACGTCTTCTTCAAGTGTTCGCGGGTATTTTTCGAGATCTTCGGGATTGTTGAATTGCGTTGGATTGACAAAAATACTCACAACTGTGTCGTCATTTTCTTTAAGTGATCTTTGCATTAAAGCTAAATGCCCTTGGTGTAAAGCGCCCATTGTTGGTACAAATCCAATGGTTGAATTTACCGTTTTGATAGTTTTTAAATAGGCTATCAATGCTACTTTACCGTAGAAAATATGCATGCCAGTATTATTAAAATTTAGTGCAAACATAATATATTAGTTATAAACTGCATAAATTTTTGTAATTTTGCAACGTTTTTATTACCAAAAATTAAGTAAAATACTATTATGAAAGATAAGAGGATATTATATGTATCATCTGAAGTCGTGCCTTATTTGGCTGAAAATGAAGTTTCTTTAATGTCTTATGACGTTCCAAAAATGATTAACGATCAAGGAGGACAAATAAGAATTTTCATGCCAAGATATGGAAATATCAACGAAAGAAGACACCAATTACATGAAGTTATTAGACTTTCAGGAATGAATTTGGTAGTGAATGACTTAGATATGCCATTGATTATTAAGGTAGCTTCAATTCCTAAAGAGAGAATTCAGGTTTATTTTATTGATAATGATGAATATTTTAAGCGTAAAGCAACTTTTGCTGACGAAGAAGGTGTTTTGTATCCTGATAATGACGAAAGAGCAATCTTTTTTGCAAAAGGAGTTGTTGAGACAGTAAAAAAATTGAATTGGGTTCCTGATATTATCCATGTTCACGGTTGGCTTGCAGCTATGTTGCCAATTTACATGAAACATTATTACAAAAATGAAGCTTTATTTTCAGAAACTAAGATTGTAACCTCTGTTTATGGGCAATCTTTTGACGAAAATTTAGATTTGGAAATGATAAACAAAGTTAAATTTGACGGCGTTCCACATGAATCAGTTGCTGATTTAGAAACCCCAAATTACGAGAATATCTTAAAGGCTAGTATCTTACATTCTGATGCCGTGATTATAGCATCTGAGAATGTATCTCCAAGTTTAACAAAATTTATAGAATCTTCAGGAAAACCTTTTTTACCTTTCGCCACGAAAGATGCATTCGCTGAAGCGTATACAAATTTCTATAAAACGATGGGTCTTTAAAAATTAACATTATTATTAAACATGTATAATACTTCTTTTATTAAGAAAATTCTATTAGTTGCAACTGTTGTTCTTTTGTATTCGTGCGATAAAGATTTTAACGCTATCGGTGATGAATTAATTGGTGATAATCATTTTGATTTAGTTCCGGAGCAATATGGTGTTACGGCATTTAGCCAGGAAGTAACTCCTATTCAGTCAAATGGATTGCCATATTATAGTTTAGGGATTTATGATAACCCTGTTTTTGGAGAAACTACCGGGAATTTTGTTTCTCAGGTTGGATTAACTGCTTATAAACCAACTATTGGTGAAAGCCCTGTTATAGAAAGTGTAGTGCTTACAGTACCTTATTTTAGCCATGCAACTGCTGTTGACTCAAAAGGAGGTAATGTTTATGCGCTGGATTCTATTTATGGTCCAAAAGAAGGAAAACTTAAACTTAGTGTTTACGAATCCGGAGCGCAAATGTACAGTAGCTATTATGATGGTAATGGTTCTCTATTAGGAAAGTTATATTATAGTGATCAGGATACAAATACACCTCCACTAGCAGGTGAGGTGAATTTTAATACTAAAAAGCTTGGTATTCCGTTAAATGATTCTAAAGACAAATCACAGAATGATAACTTCGTTTTTAGTGCAAAACAAACGGTAGATTCAACTGTAGTAGATGCTAATGCTGCTATTAAAACGTATACGTATCAATATTCTGCACCACAAATGCATTTGGATTTGAATAAGGCTTTTTTTCAGGCTAAAATTTTAAATGCGACGGCTGCAAATCTTTCATCGGATGATGTTTTTCAGCAGTATTTTAAAGGTTTGTATTTTCAGGTTGAAAAAGCGGTGGATGGTAGTCCGTCAAATATGGCATTCTTAGATTTTTTAAAACCTGCCGGACCAGCTAAAATTACCATAAAGTATAAGGCTAAAACAGCAATTACGACTGATGGTGAAACAACAGAAGATAAAGTTATTACAATTAATTTGACAGGCGCGGGAACAAGTTTATTAAAAGATGCTAAGAGTTCTACTTATTCAAATGGACTAGCTAATAGAAATAAAGATACCGGTGATGACAGACTTTATCTAAAAGGAGGTCAGGGATCAGTTGCTGTTATTAATCTTTTTGATAAAACAGACCTTATAGGATATGATAGTAATAATAAGCTGGAAAATAAACCTAACGGTGTTTCAGACGAATTAGACGAAATCAGACATAACGTTATTGTTAAAAAATGGTTGGTTAACGAGGCTAACATAGTTTTTTATATTGATGCAGATAAAATGAAAACTGCAGAAAGAGAGCCAAAAAGAGTTTATCTATACGATCTGGACAATAATACAATTATTGCTGATTATGTTGATAATAGTACTAATGCTATAGATCCAAAACAAAACAGAGCTGTTTTTGGAGGTATAATAGCTCTTGATGCAACTACTAAAAAGGGAGTTAGTTATAAAGTTCGGGTTACCAAACATATTAGAAATCTTATAAAAGATGCTACTATAAAAAATGTCAGATTGGGCTTATCAGTAACTGAAGGAATTGATATTGTTTCTTCGAACAAATTAAGATTGAAAAATGATGTTATTTCAGAAGCGCCAAGAGGTTCAGTTATGGGGCCATTAGGAACAATATTATATGGTAATAATGTTTCTGCGGCTGATGCAGATAAGAAATTAAAACTTCTGATTTACTACACGAAACCAAATTAATAAATATATATGTGTGGAATTGTTGGATATATAGGTCATAGAGAGGCGTATCCTATTGTAATCAAAGGATTAAAACGACTCGAATACAGAGGATATGATAGTGCTGGTGTTATGTTGTATGATGACCAGGATGGAATAAAACTTTGTAAAACAAAAGGTAAAGTTTCAGATCTTGAAACAAAAGCAAAAGATAATTTTACAACGAATGGAAGTATAGGAATTGGACATACTCGTTGGGCTACACACGGAGTTCCAAATGATGTAAACTCACATCCGCATCTTTCAAATTCAGGTGAGTTGGTTATTATTCATAATGGAATCATTGAGAATTATGCACCGCTTAAAGAAGAATTAAAAAAAAGAGGTTATACTTTTAAATCGGATACAGATACTGAGGTTTTAGTGAACTTAATTGAAGAGGTTCAGAAAAAAGAAGGTCTTAAATTGGGTAAAGCAGTTCAGATTGCTTTAAATCAGGTTGTAGGTGCTTATGCAATTGCAGTTTTTGATAAAAAGAACCCAAATGAAATTGTGGCTGCAAGATTAGGAAGTCCATTAGCGATTGGAGTTGGAGAAGGAGAGTTTTTTATTGCTTCTGATGCTTCACCGTTTATCGAATATACTTCGAATGCAATTTATCTTGAAGACGGTGAAATGGCAAATATCAGATTGCACAAACCTCTTAAAGTTAGAAAAATAAAAGATGACTCTTTAGTAGATCCTTATATTCAGGAACTTCAAATGAATTTGGAGCAAATTGAAAAAGGTGGTTATGATCACTTCATGCTTAAAGAGATCTACGAGCAGCCAAGTGTTATAAAAGATACTTACAGAGGAAGACTTCATGCAAATGAAGGAATTGTTCAAATGGCAGGTGTTGAGGATAATCTTGAAAAATTCTTAAACGCTGACAGAATCATTATTGTAGCTTGTGGTACTTCATGGCACGCAGGTTTAGTAGCAGAATATATTTTTGAAGAGTTTACCCGTATTCCGGTTGAAGTAGAATATGCTTCTGAGTTTAGATACAGAAACCCTATCATTAATAAAAATGACGTAGTTATTGCAATCTCTCAATCTGGAGAAACTGCAGATACTATGGCGGCTATTAAGTTGGCAAAAGAAAACGGTGCTTTTGTTTTTGGAGTTTGTAATGTAGTAGGTTCTTCTATTTCGAGAGAAAGTCATGCAGGTGCTTATACACACGCAGGACCAGAAATTGGAGTAGCTTCGACTAAAGCTTTTACAACACAAATTACTGTTTTAACGATGATTGCTTTGCGATTAGGAAAAGCTAAAGGAACATTGTCAAACACTGATTTTCATACGTACTTGCAAGAATTAGAAATAATTCCTGAAAAAGTAGCTGAGGCATTAGAAACTAACGAAAGAGCAAAAGAAATTGCGGCAGCTTTTAAAGATGCTCCAAACTGTTTGTACTTAGGTCGTGGATATAACTTTCCGGTAGCGTTAGAAGGAGCTTTAAAGCTTAAAGAGATCTCTTATATTCATGCTGAAGGTTATCCTGCTGCAGAGATGAAACACGGTCCTATTGCGCTTATTGATGAGCATATGCCGGTTATCGTGATTGCGCCTAAACAAGGTCATTATGATAAAATTGTAAGTAACATTCAGGAAATAAAATCAAGAAGTGGTAAAATCATCGCTGTAGTTACTAAAGGTGATACGCAAGTTCGTGAATTAGCCGATTATGTAATCGAGATTCCTGAAACTTCGGATGCTTTATCTCCATTGATTACAACTATACCGTTGCAATTATTGTCATATTACATAGCAGTAATGAGAGGATGTAATGTTGATCAGCCACGTAACCTGGCGAAATCAGTTACTGTAGAATAAAGTTTATAAAACTCTATATAGTATTTAAAAGCGAGACGTAAGTCTCGCTTTTTTTATGCGCTTATTTTTCATTTAATTTTAAATTACGTAAGGTTTAGATTATAAGTATATATTTGTAAGAAAATATTTAATTTAAATTTTTTGCAAATGAAAAACTTTTTTATATTATCCTTCATTATTTTATGCTCTATAAAGGTTGCGGCCAAATCGCAATATTTCAGCAGTGCAGTATTTGTTAATGAATATGAAAGGGCAGTGACTTTTCCTGCCGGATATAATGTTGGTGATTATGTTGAATTTGTAAAGGTTAGCCCTTTATCTGCGGGGGCAAGTGGTAATTATCAAATTTCTATAAATTATTCACGTGGCAATATTGCGGCAGGGGCTACACATCTGGCTTCTCTATCTCATGCAAATCCCGCATTGTGGAGAGAAGTCGGGCGTACAAATAATAATCCGTATGTAAGTCTGCAAACAAATTTTACAATTGATTGTAATACAGAATCGTCAAATCCACGATTTCGTATTAGAGCAATTAATACTTATGGAACCACTACAGCACCTATTACGGTTTATATAAAAGTCGTTTCTTTAAATTCTAATGGTGCTTTTACTGCATTGAGTCTAGCTGGAAATGATCAGACTGTTTCAAAATTTTTGGCAATGACTACAGATTGGGATTTGTATGTAGGAAATAATTTTACCGCCACTGGAGCTTTGCTTGCAATTAAGGCAATTCAAAATGGTAATGTGGGAATAGGGACATCAAATCCAACAGAAAAGCTTACTGTTGCAGGAAATATAAGTTCAAGAGAAGTAAAAGTGACTGTGGACGCCGGAGCCGATTTTGTTTTTGAGAACGATTATAAACTCAATTCTTTGGACTTTTTAGATAAATACATCAAAGAGAATAAACATTTGCCTGAAATTGCTTCCGCAGAAGAAATGCAAAAAGATGGAATCAATCTGTCTGAAATGAATATTAAACTTTTGCAGAAAATTGAAGAATTAACTTTGTATGTAATTGAGCAGGACAAGCGTTTAGAAAAGTTGGAAAAAGGGAATAAGCTATAAAAAAGTAAAATGAAAAAAGTAAAATGAAAAAAGTATTTAAATTAACTATTGTTTTGTTATTGTTGCTGTGCTCTCAAAAAAGTATTTCACAAGGTATTATTACATCAACAGATGGGAGTGTAAATGCGATTAATGCATCTTCAACTACAATTCCTAAAACTGATTTAAGTAATGCAATGTGGACCGCAACTAATGCATATTGGGCAACGCCACTTATTTACAGATCAAGAAGATTCCCTGAAGATGGAACTGGAATTTTTCCTTTTAATAATTATGGAGAATTGATGATTCAAGGAACATCTCACGGAAATTATAATAAAGGCATTAGTTTGTTAACGTGGGACGGGGTTAGTGCATCCGCAGAAATTAGAATGAGAATTTCACCAAATGGTAATGTTGGTATTGGAACAATAACAACAGGAACTCATAAACTTGCAGTTGAAGGTTCAATTGCAGCACGAGAAATAAAAGTACAGGCTACAGGCTGGGCAGATTTTGTTTTTAAAAAAGAATACAATTTGCCAACACTTCAAGAAGTTGAAAAACATATTGCTGAGAAAGGGCATTTGGAAAATATTCCAAGTGAAGAAGATGTTTTAAAAAATGGAATTAATCTGGGTGAGATGAATGCTAAATTACTGCAGAAAATAGAAGAAATGACTTTGTATATGATTGATCAGAATAAACAAATAATCGATTTGCAAAAAAGATTAGAAAAAGTAGAAGTACACACAAGATAATTTAAGATTACAAAAGTGTTAAAAAAGCAAGATTTATGTCTTGCTTTTTTTAATTACCATATTTTTTTTCTTACCCATGTATTTTTATTAAATCCTTATTTTTTTTCTTAAAAATTATATGTATGCATAGTAATTTGTGACTTGTGTGTTTGATGTTTGATTTTAATTTAATAAATCGAACTGACGAATAGTTAAAATACTAACTAAAAACATGCTAAATATTAATTTATTTTAACGTTTTTTTATTAATATTAAAAATATTTGTATTTTGGCTATATAAACTAACCAAAAACAAACCTAACATGAGAGTGTATTTACTAATTATGTTGTTTTTCAGCGGAATATCCTTTGCGCAGAATACAATTACTGGTTCTGTTACTGACGGTAACAAACAAGCTATTCCTGGTGCCAACGTTGTTATTGTAGGAGATCGCAGCGGTGCTTCTACTGACTTTGATGGGACATTTAAATTGACTACTTCAACTAAGCCGCCATTTACTATTAAAGTATCTGCGGTTGGATTTACTTCTAAGACGGTAAATGTTACATCGGCTAACCAAAAGATAGATGTGGTTTTGAAAGATGAAGAAAATAAACTGGATGAAATTGTAGTTTCTGCTTCAAGAACTCCTGAACGTGTTTTAGAATCTCCGGTTACCATTGAGAGAATGGGAATTCAGGATATTAAAAAAACTGCTTCACCATCTTTTTACGACGGTATGGAGAATATGAAAGAGGTGCAGATGAATACCAGTAGTATGACTTTTAAATCTGTAAATACCAGAGGTTTTGCAACTGTAGCAAATACTCGTTTTATGCAATTGGTTGACGGAATGGATAACTCATCTCCATTGTTGAATTTTGTACTTGGTAATATGATCGGGGTTTCTGAGATAGATGTTCAGAGTGTTGAGCTTCTACCGGGAGCTTCTTCTGCGTTATATGGAGCGAATGCTTTCAACGGAATTTTGTTTATGAACAGTAAAAGTCCGTTTACAAGTCAGGGGATTTCGACTTACTTAAAAATGGGGCAAACTTCTCAAAATGCTGCTGGTAACAACATATATTATGATTTTGGGATTAGAATGGCTCATGCGTTCAATAAATATATTGCTGTCAAAGCTAACTTTACTTATATGGAAGCTACTGATTGGTATGCAACAGATTATAATGATAAAACAATTGCCGGAATCGACAGAAGTAATCCAAATTATGATGGTATAAATGTTTATGGTGATGAGGTTTCTACAAACCTAAAAGGAGTAGGGCAATCATTGGCAAGTTTAGGATTGATTCCTGCTGCAGCTGTAAATTTATTGCCAAGCACAAATGTTAGTAGAACTGGTTATAAAGAAACAGATCTTACAGATAATAAAGCAGGTAATACCAAAATAGATTTTTCATTTCATGGAAGACCTTTTGGAGATGAAAGATTAGAAATTATCTGGCAAAGTAAATTTGGTTTTGGTAACGCTGTTTATCAGGGAGCAAACAGATATTATCTGAACAACTTTGCAATGCAACAACATAAATTAGAATTTAAAGGAAAGAACTTCTTTTTAAGAGGATATACAACATCAGAAGATGGTGGTAACTCATATGATATGGTGTTTACAGGAATTAATGTAGATAGAAAATGGAAAGATGATAAAACATGGTTTGGTCAATACGCGGGTGCATATATTCAGTCTACTTTAGGCGGAGCTACTCCGGAACAGGCACATTCGATTGCAAGAAGTACAGCTGACACAGGACGTTACGTGCCGGGATCGCAAGCGTTTAAAAATGCTTTTAATCAGGTAATCAATGACGAAAGCGTGCTTACAGGTTCTAAATTAGTTGATAATTCAAGAATTTACCATTCAGATGCCAATTATAACTTTAAAGAAATGATAAAATGGGCTGAAATTCAGGTTGGAGGATCTTTTAGATTGTATGAGTTGAATTCTCACGGAAGAATCTATACAGATGCAAACGGTCCTATCAATTATAATGAATATGGAGCTTATACACAATTAGCTAAAAAATTCATGGACGATAGACTAAAGTTTACAGGATCTATTCGTTATGACAAATCAAAAAATTTCGACGGAAATTTTTCTCCTAGATTAGCACTTGTGTATTCTGGAGGAGAAAAGAAGAATCATAATTTCAGAGGATCTTTTCAAACAGGTTTCAGAAATCCATCGACACAAGATCAATACATTGGATTTAATATTGGAAATGCTGTGTTGTTAGGTTCTGCTCCGGATAACTTAGGAAGATTTAGTGAAACTTTTAATGTAAGTGCCGAAGGTCAGGCATATAATGGTGGACAGGCAACAAAAAATATGACAGGTTATGATGCTTATGATAATTCTTATATCGCAAGTTCAGTAACAGCTTTTGGTGCAATGGCAGGAACTAATCCATACGAAGCAGTTAAATTACTGAAAAAAGCGAGAGCAAATTTGGTGCAACCGGAAAAAGTAAAAGCTTTTGAGTTAGGATATCGTTCTGTTTATGAAGGTTTTTCTATAGATGTAAACGGTTATTATAATATTTACAATGACTTTATTGGTAACCTTAATGTTATTTCCACTTATTATGGACAAGCTCAGGATAGTCCAAACATTGGTAGTCCTGGAGTTCCTCCATCACCAGCAGATAAAGGTTTTCAATCAGTACGTGCAATCCAAAACGGAGAATATAGAGCATATCAATTATATACAAACTCAGATGTTGAAATTCATTCGTTAGGTTTTGGTATTGGACTTTCTAAAAAAGTAATTGCTGATTTTGAATTAGGATTAAACTATAACTATGCTCAATTTGATTTTGATCAGGCAAAAGATCCAAGTTTTGAAGCTGGTTTTAATACGCCAAAACACAGAATTAAAGCTTCTATTGGAAATGAGAAATTATTCAAAAACTTCGGATTCAATGTAAGCGGAAGATGGAATAGTGAATACATGTGGGAATCAAGTTTTGCTGACGGTTTAATTAAATCGGCTACAGTAATTGATGCGCAAATTAATTATGCGGTGCCGGTATTGAAATCTGTTTTCAAAATAGGAGCAGCAAATATTGGAGGAAAAGAATATACTCAGGTAATTGGAGCAGGAGCTATTGGTCAGCAATATTTTGCTTCCTGGACAATCAATCCGTAATTGCAAAATCTCAGATAAAACAAATATGTTATTTACTTTTCTTAAGTAGGATTTAGAAAGTGATAATTTTAAAATATATAAATTATGATAAAAAATTTCAAATGGCTTTTATTGGTTTCGTTGACCTTTGGAGCCTGTAATAGTGATGACAATGCTACAACTGTAGTAGATTCATCTGATGGATTGCCTTTGACAGCGGGTTCTGCTAATTTTTCAAAATACGTTGCATTAGGAGATTCTTTTGCTGCAGGATTTAGTGGGAATGCTTTATTTGTTAAAGGACAAGAAGGAGCTTATCCAAATTTATTAGCACAGCAATTTGCTTTAGTAGGTGGAGGTGAGTTTAAAACGCCTTTTGCAAATGATAATATAGGAGGGCTTTTATTAGGAGGAAATGTTATTGCCGGACCTCGTTTGTATTTTAATAATGTTATAACGCCAGAGCATCCTGCTTCAAGTGTTGATCCTGTAAGTGGAAAACCAACAACTGAAGTTACAGCGCACTTGTCTGGATCTTTTAATAATTTAGGAGTGCCTGGGGCTAAAAGTTTTCACTTGTTGGCGCCTGGTTATGGTAATCCTGCAGGAGTAGCTGTGGGAACGGCAAATCCATATTTTGCTCGCTTTGCTTCAAGTGCAACTACAACAGTTTTAGCAGATGCTCTAAGTCAGAATCCTACTTTTTTCTCCTTATGGATTGGAGGAAATGATGAATTAGGTTATGCAACCGCAGGTGGAGATCCTGCCGTAAACCCTTTAACGCCTCCTGCTACTTTTGACGGTGCATATAAAGCTTTAGTTGATCAGCTTGTAGCTGGTGGAAAAAAAGGCGTTGTGGCTAATTTGCCTGTTGTAACGACACTTCCTTATTTTCATGTTATAGCTTATAATCAATTAAGTCAGGCTAGTTTAACTGTTGGAGGAGTTAGTATGGTTAATACGTTAAATGCGCAATTATACGGACCTATACATGGTGCGTTGGCTTATTTAGGTCAGGGAGATAGAATCAAACTTTTGTCTACAACCGGGAATAACCCAATGATTATGGTAGATGAAAATTTGCCTGATTTGTCTGCGAGTTTAAAAGCGGTATTAATGGGCGGCGGATTAGATGCTACTACTGCTACAGTATTAGGACAGATTTTTGGAAGAGCAAGACAAACGCAGCCAACTGATTTAATTTGTTTAAGTGCTTCTTCAAGAATTGGTAAAGTTCCGTCGGTAGCGGCTGATGGAGTTGCTTCGCCTTCGCCATCGTTGTCGCAATTAGGAGTTACTTTTCCTTTACCTGACAGATATGTATTGTTGCCAAGCGAAGTAGCAGAGATTGAAGTGGCTACTACGGCTTATAATGCAACAATTAAAGCAGCGTCTGACGCGAACAATTTAGCATTTGTAGATGCGAAAGCAATTATGGATCAATTAGGTACGACAAACGGAATAACGACTAATAATGTCACTTTGACTTCTACATTTGTAACCGGAGCAGCTTTTTCTGTAGATGGAGTTCATCCTTCTCCAAGAGGATATGCTTTGATTGCAAATAAATTTATAGAGGCAATTAATTTAAAATACGGATCAAACCTTAAAGGTGTAGACGTAAGTAAATATCAGGTTTTGTTTCCTGCAGTATTACCGTAAAGCCAAATTTTTTTTAGTAAGAAAGCCGCGCATTTCTAAAATGTAGTGGCTTTTTTTTATTTTGGTAAAAAATGCTTTTTTCTGTATTTGAAGCCTGAGTTTTAGGAATCAAACAAAATAATAGTATTTTTTATAAAAAAAAATTGATTTTATATTTTAAAAAATTATCTTTGCGCTCTGAAAAAAGAGGTATTTTCGATAAACCTAAATAGCTATTTAATAAATACATAAGTAATGTCAAAAGTAATAGGAAAAGTTGCTCAAATCATTGGACCAGTAGTTGACGTAGTTTTCAACGGTAAAGATGTTGAACTTCCAAAAATTTATGATTCACTAGAAATCACTAAAAAAGATGGAACATTATTAGTTCTAGAAGTGCAATCTCACATTGGAGAAAACACTGTTCGTACCATTTCTATGGACTCTACAGACGGTTTGTCAAGAGGATATGAAGTAGTTGGAACTGGTAATCCAATCCAAATGCCAATCGGTCCAGATGTATATGGAAGATTATTTAATGTAATTGGAGATGCAATTGATGGTTTAGGAAACTTGCCAAAAACAGGAGAAAACGGTTTGTCAATTCACAGACAAGCACCTAGATTTGAAGATTTGTCAACTTCATCAGAAGTTTTATTCACAGGTATTAAAGTAATCGATTTGATCGAGCCTTATGCAAAAGGAGGTAAAATTGGATTGTTTGGTGGTGCAGGTGTTGGTAAAACAGTATTGATTCAGGAGTTAATCAACAATATCGCAAAAGGTCACGGTGGACTTTCAGTATTCGCAGGAGTAGGAGAAAGAACACGTGAAGGAAATGACTTACTTCGTGAGATGTTAGAGTCAGGAATTATTAAATATGGTGATGATTTCATGCACTCTATGGAAAATGGAGGATGGGATTTATCTAAAGTAGATATGCCAGGAATGAGAGAGTCTAAAGCTACTTTCGTTTTCGGACAAATGAATGAGCCTCCTGGAGCTCGTGCTCGTGTAGCACTTTCAGGATTATCTATCGCTGAGTATTTCCGTGATGGAGCTGGAACTGATCAAGGTAAAGACGTATTGTTTTTCGTTGATAACATCTTCCGTTTTACACAAGCAGGTTCTGAGGTATCAGCACTTTTAGGACGTATGCCTTCTGCAGTAGGTTACCAACCAACTCTTGCAACAGAGATGGGAGCTATGCAAGAGCGTATTACATCTACAAACAAAGGATCTATTACATCTGTACAGGCGGTTTACGTTCCTGCGGATGACTTAACTGACCCGGCACCGGCAACAACGTTTGCTCACTTAGATGCTACAACAGTATTGTCTCGTAAAATTGCTGAGCTAGGTATTTATCCAGCGGTTGACCCGTTAGATTCTACTTCAAGAATTTTGACTCCTCAAATCTTAGGAAATGAGCACTACGACTGTGCACAAAGAGTAAAAGAGATTCTTCAAAAATACAAACAATTGCAAGATATTATTGCGATCTTAGGTATGGAAGAGTTATCTGAAGAAGATAAATTATCAGTATCCAGAGCACGTCGTGTTCAACGTTTCTTATCTCAACCTTTCCACGTAGCGGAGCAATTTACAGGTATTCCTGGAGTTTTGGTTGACATTAAAGATACTATCAAAGGATTTAACATGATTATCGACGGTGAGTTAGACCACCTTCCAGAAGCAGCTTTCAACTTGAAAGGTTCTATTCAGGATGCTATCGAAGCTGGAGAAAAAATGTTAGCTGAAGCTTAATATAATTATGAATTATGAGTTATAAATTATGAGTATCAACTCACTTATAACTCATAACTTATAACTCATAACTAAAAAAAGATGATTTTAGAAATAGTATCACCAGAAGCAAAATTATTTTCAGGAGAAGTAACAGCCGTTACATTGCCTGGAGTTGATGGAAGCTTTCAAATATTGAATCACCACGCTCCTATTGTTTCTATTTTAGAAAAAGGAACTATTAAAATTGCAGCGTCAAGTTTCAATTTCCCTAAAGAGGTAGCGAGTAAATTCACGAAAGTAAATGACCAAACCTATACATTAGAGATTACGTCAGGTACTATCGAGATGAAAGACAATAAAATTATTGTATTAGTTGACTAAAACAATTTTAGAATAAATATTAAAAGCCATTCACTAAGTGAATGGCTTTTTTGTTTTTGTTTATTTTGAAGTGATGGTTTTCTATTTTTGTATTATTCCCCAAAAACTGCTGGAAACATATGCGTTTAAAGTTAATCCGGAGATAATTGCGTGATGGATAGAACAAAACAGAAATCGGGAAAATTAAAAGCGTATTTCTCAATATACAAAAGCCTAACATTTACGTTCCTGCTGCCAGATGCTCTGTATAGTTTTAGTTTTCTTTTTTATAAAACAGCCAGTAAGTGGTAAAGCCATCATCGCCATTAGATTTGAGTACTTTCTCATGAAATGAAGCGTTTTTTCTTTTCGTTCATAACGTGTATTATTTTTTCTTTTTGAACAGGATCTGAAATCGCAGTGATTTCCTGATTTCCTTTGTGAAGATCAATAAGAGGAGTTTCTTTTGGAATATTAGAAATGAAAACAAAAATAGTCGCAACAAAGAAGAAAAAAATAATATGAGAGAATTTTAAAATAAAGATGAAAAGTTAGATATCAATGTAGAGCTTTTTTATACTTCATATGCAAGGAAAGCGCATCTTTAATCATAAATATGTCAGAAAATTAACAAAATATGCGAAAAACACGCAAAAAATATGCAAATTTTTTGCTGCATATCTGATATATTTGTAAGTATATTAACACTTAAAAACATTATTATGAAAAAAGTTGTTTTAGGAATGCTATTAGTAGCATTAGGTTTTGGGACGATGTCTCTAACTACGAGTTCTGAGTATGTTGTCAAAACGTCAATGAATCAAAAAGAAGTTGTAGTTGGTCCTACTTACACAATTCCTTGGAAAAGTTGTTGTGAATCACCGCTTACGCCTATTTACATAGACTTAGCTAAACGCGGGTATCCAAGTTCAACTAATTTTACTATTAATAGTACCACAAGTACTACTGTTACTTATACAATTTGGTAATATTTGTTAGCATATTAATATTTTAAAATAATTTATTATGAAAAAAGTTTTTTTAGGAATGTTATTATTAGCATTAGGTTTTGGAACGATGTCTCTAACTACAAGTTCTGATTCTGTTGCTAAAACTTTACTGTCCCAAAAAGAGGTTGAAGTTGCAAAAGTTACATTTGGTCCTACATATACCATTCCCTGGAATAGTTGCTGTGAGTCACCGATTTTTACTATTGAGCGTGATATTGCGGCGCGAGGGCTACCAGCAAGTACTAATTTTATAATTAAAAGCACCACAAGTACTACTGTAACTTATAATATTTTTTAATACACCCAAAATATTAAACATTTAAAGAATTTACTATGAAAAAAGTTTTTTTAGGAATGCTGCTAATAGCATTAGGTTTTGGGACAATGTCTCTAACTACAAGTTCTGATTATGTTGCTAAAACTTCAATGAATCAAAAAGAAGTTGAAGTTTCAGTTGTTGTATTTGGACCTACGTATACCTGTTCTTGGAATAGCTGTTGCGAGTCGCCAATTACTGCTGTAGAACGCGATCTTATTCGTCGTGGATTGCCAGTTACAACAAATTATAATTTTAATAATACTACAAGCACTACCGTTACCTACACACTTTATTAATCTGTTAATAGGTAAAGTGTTTATTTGAAAATAAATTAAAAAGCCATTCGCTGCGGCGAATGGCTTTTTTGTTTGTACTATTTTCAATTTATATATTTTGCTAATTGTATAGTGTTTGATGTAAGATGAGAACAATACTTTTTAATTAAAAAATTATTCGTCCTTAACAAACTCCATAATATCTCCGGGTTGGCATTCAAGAACTTCACAGATAAGTTCTAAAGTCGAAAACCGAATAGCCTTTGCTCTTCCTGTTTTCAGGACAGAAAGATTGGCTGTAGTAATGCCAATTCGTTCTGCTAATTCGTTTGAACGCATTTTTCTTTTCGCAAGCATTACATCAAGATTTACGATGATTGGCATAATTATATTGTTAAGTCATTTTCATTTTGTAGATCGTATCCATAGCTCAATAATTTTGCTAAAACTACCAAACATAATCCCATAAACAGCGTTTGCCAGTTATATTCAATGTATGTATTAAGATTCATGAATTGAAATTTTGAATTTTCAACTTTTGGAATATAATGATAATAACTTATAGTTGATAAATATTGCGTTGTTATAATACTAATTATCATGTTTATAATTTGATATGATATAAACGAATATCCTATAATTTGGATCCTGTTATTTAATAATTGATCAAATGCAAAGTTAGCTCTTAACTGTTTAAATAATAGCATAAGATGATAGCTGACAAATAACGCTAAAAGTATTGCTAGATAATTTTTTACTAACATAGCAGCTTTAAAAAAGTAATTTTTGGGATTAACTAGAACATTAAAATCAGAACTGACACCCTGTGGTTCTATATTATCAAATTTCTTTTTAGCATTAAAATCATGATCACCAGAATTATAAATATCAAAATTATTGATTTGATAGGTTTTGCTTAATTTTTTATCGTTTTTTATTTTATTAAAAATAGCATTGTATTCACTATTGCTTGTTTTTGCGGCTGATCCACTTGTTCCTGTTTCTTTATTGTTGTAAAAAATTACTGTGTCCGGAATGCTTAACTGAATTTGGGTTTTTACTAAATATCCTTTTGAATGATGGGTGGTAGAATTGAATCCTCCTAAACTTCCATCTGGAATACATTCAAAAATTAAGGCAAATAATAGAATAAGTTGAAAAGCGCGAAAACTTAATCGTGATATAATATAAAGCACTGTTACTAATCTGTTGTTGTTTTTCATAACTTTTTAGATTTTTATTGGATGTAAATATATTAAAATTATCGATAAACAATAATAAAAAATCAATAAACGATAATTTTTTTATTATGGTGAATTTTGTTTCGATTAATCAAAACTTGGTAGAATGTATTTCTGTCTAGTGAATTAACGTCACATCACTTTATTTTTTTCTAACTTTGCTTTTATGAAATTACCCGAAAACCTGATTCAAAAGCTCGAAAATCGAAAGCAAAATAATTCGTTAAGACAATTGCCAAGTTTCAATAATCTTGTCGATTTTTCTTCAAACGATTATATTGGATTTTCAAAATCTGAAGCTATTTTTAAACAGGCACATCATTATCTAATCGAAAATGATATTATTCAAAATGGAGCGACAGGTTCAAGATTAATTTCGGGAAACCATTCCTTATACCAAATTGCCGAAACCTTTATTGCGCAATTTCATGACGCTGAATCGGCTTTAATCTTTAATTCGGGTTATGATGCCAATGTTGGTTTTTTTAGTGCTTTACCGCAGCGAAACGATGTTATTTTGTATGATGAATTAAGTCATGCTTCTATTCGGGACGGAATCGTAATGTCGAACGCAAAATCATATAAATTCAATCACAATGATTTTGAAGATTTAGAACGTCTTATTGTAAAATTTCCCAATACAACCATTTATATTGTTACCGAAACTGTTTTTTCTATGGATGGAGATTCTCCAAACTTAGAAGAACTTGTTATGCTGTCTGAAAAATACAATTGTTATCTTGTAGTTGATGAAGCACATACTTTGGGTGTTTTTGGAGAAAAAGGCGAAGGTTTGATGCAATATCTCGAATTGCACAACAGGATTTTTGCAAGAATCATGACCTTCGGAAAAGGTTTGGGATGTCATGGCGCTGCCGTTTTAGGAAGTGTAGAACTTAAAGAATATCTGGTAAATTTTGCCCGAAGCTTTATTTATACCACAGGATTATCCCCACATTCGGTTTCTACAATTTTAACCGCGTATCATCAACTCGAATTAGAAGCAGAAACAATCGAAAAACTGCGTCAAAATATTGTGCTTTTTAACCAGCAGAAAAACTTATTAGGCTTAAAGCCAATGTTTGTTCGAAGCAAATCAGCCATACAATCAGCAATAATTCCGGGTAACGAAAATGTAAAACGTCTGGCGCAACAACTACAAGATAAAGGTTTTGATGTAAAGGCAATACTTTCGCCTACAGTTCCGGAAGGACAAGAACGCCTTCGTTTTTGCATTCACAGTTATAATTCAGAGGAAGAAATTAATCAGATTTTGGAGTTGTTAAGAGACTTTGTATTTTAAATCATGGAAGAAAATTTTAAATTAGTTAAAAGTTTCCAATATTCATCGGAAGCACAGATTTTTAGTGGAAAATTAGAATCTGAAGGGATTGAAGTTTACTTGCGCGATAATAATATAGTAGATTCAAATCCTATTTGGAGCAATGCTGTTGGAGGAGTCAAGCTTTTTGTAAAAAGCGAAGACTTCGAGAAAGCAAATATAATTTTATCAGATATTAGTCAATTTTCCTTCGATGAAAATAATAGGCTACTTAAATGCCCAAATTGTGGTGCTGAAGAAATTGAAATGGTAACCACGATAAGAGATAATAAGACATTTTTTGCTTTTCTCTTCTCATTGCTTTTTGTTTTGTTGCCTTTATATGCAAAACATAGGTATAAATGCAATAAGTGTAAATTTGAATTTAATTAGTTTTAATATGACTGTCAGGCTGAGCGAAGTCGAAGTCCATTTCAATTAGCGAGCCTTCTCCCGAAGCTTCGGGATCGCTCAGGGTGCCCCATTGGTTTTAAATTTCGGTGAAACCCCAGATTTCAAAAGATTAGTTTACACCAATAACAGAAAGTCAAACTTAAAAAATCTACAATAAAGTATTCAGGAAAACATAGTGTCAACTTTGTTTTTAGCAAGAATAAAAAAGCAGTAAAGATCCGTTAAACCCGCGTCATCTGTGAGCGAAATCCCAGTGTTAAAAAACTTTCAATTTTTTTTGTAACGTTTTGACGATTCCATTACTTACGAGTCGTAATCAAAATCGCAAACCGTAAAGAGTTTCAATCATCAACTTAGATCAATCGACAAAATGAAAAATTTATTCAAATTAATAGCATTATTATTTATACTTATTTTTAGTGGAACAGCAAGAGCACAGATAAAATCTGCAAAACTTGAAAACTCTCTTTTGTGGGAAGTCTCAGGAAACGGATTGTCAAAACCAACTTATTTGTACGGAACGATTCATATGATTTGTTCAGGTGATTATTTCCTTTCGGATAAAACAAAAAAAGTATTTGATGCCTCTGAGAAATTAGTTTTGGAAATCAATTTTAATGACCCAAAAGAAATGGCAGAAATGCAGCAATTGGCGATGGGAAAAGAACCTTTAACTAAAAAATTAAGTCCGGAACAAATATCTAAATTGGATGCGATATTGAAAAAATCAGCTGGAATGACTATTCAGCAAGTAGATGCTTTTAGTTTAGTGACGGTGATGAGTTTAATTTCGATGAAGACTTTTGGTTGTAATGATTTGAAATTCTATGAAATGGATTTTATTGAAAAAGCTAAGGCTAAAAATCTGGAAATTGCCGGATTAGAAACCGTAAAATCTCAGTTTAAAACGTTGGATGATGCTTATTCAGATTCAGAAATGATTGCTATGCTTGAAGAATCAGATGTTGAAGAAACCAAACAATTGGTGACAGACTATAAACAAGAAAACTTAGAATCTTTATATAAAAATACAACGGCTGAAAATATAATGAATGCAAAAGCCAAAAAATATATGCTGGACGACAGAAATTTAAATTGGGGAAAGATTTTGCCTGAAATGATGAAAAAAGAGAGTTTGTTCGTAGCAGTTGGAGCGGCACATTTGGCTGGTGATTTAGGATTAATTAATTTATTGAAAAAAGCAGGATATACAGTGAAACCAGTAATGCAATAGTATTGTTTTGAAAGAAAAAGAGCAAGAATTTTTAAATCGGATCGAAAAGCACAAAGGAATCTTGTACAAAGTTTCTAAGATGTATATGGATAATCATGATGATCAACAAGATTTGTTTCAGGAGATTGTTTGTCAACTTTGGAAATCATATGAATCCTTTAGAAATGAAAGTCAGTTTTCGACCTGGATGTATCGCGTTGCCGTAAATACTGCAATTGTTTTTCTTAAAAAAGAGAAACGAAAGGTGGATAAATACGAAATCGCTTCAGAAAATATTAAAGAAGACGAAGGTGATTCGCATATAAAAGAAAGTCAGATTGATCACTTTTATAAAGCTGTTCAAAAACTGGAAAAAATAGACAAAGCGATTATTTTTTATCAACTCGAAGGTTTCTCACACAAAGAAATAGGAGATAATCTTGGAATTTCTGAAGGAAACGCCAGAGTGAAATTGAACAGGGCAAAAGAAAAATTAAAAGAAATTATTAAAAATCAAGGATATGGATTTTAACGATATACAAAACGCCTGGAACAACGAAAAGACTGAAAATGTCGTTCTTCCGAGTAATTTAGAAAAAATACAAGAAGCAAATACACCATTAGACAGAATCAGGAAAAATCTTAAAAATGAATTTATTTACCAGATCGTTTCTATTATTTTAGTTGGATTTGTGCCATTGATGTACAGTTTTCCCGAAAAAATGATGACTTACTATTATCTAATTTTTAGTTTTTATGTGGCAGTGTGTATTTACTATTTACTAAAGTTTTATGTGTTTTACAAAAGATTGAGCTCAATCACTTTAAAAACAAAAGACAATTTATACGAGACTTATTTTGATATAAGACTTAATATGGAATTGTATAAAACTTTTGGATTTGCTTTGACTCCGTTTTTGATTCTTTATTTAATTAGTTTTTTGTGCTTCGAGTTTTCTAAAATTCCGGGTTTTATCTCTAAAGAGTTTACCAATTATCAATTAATCTCTTTGTTCTCGATTATAGTTTTTAGCATGTTGTTCATGGGGATTTCTCTGGAATGGTGGGTGAAAAAGTTTTACGGTAAATATGCTCAGGAAATCAGGAAAGTGATAGACGAATTAAAAGAAGAATAGAAAAAACAGAACCCATCGTAATGATGGGTTTATTGTTTATTGGTATTTTTGCATCATGGCTCAAGGATATGACGGATCGAACAGATTTACACCGATTATCTTGTTGGGTTTTTGCAAATAAAAAAATAAATCCGCGGTAAACCTGTTCAATCAGTGTTATCTGCGGTCCATATCATTATGAAAATATTCGTAACAGGAATTTCAACGGATGTTGGTAAAACCATAGCTTCCTCAATTATTGTTGAGTCTTTAGAAGCTGATTATTGGAAACCCATCCAGGCAGGTGATCTTGACAACTCAGACAGTCACAAGATCAAATCAAAAATCTCCAATCAAAAATCTAAAATTTTCGAAAACGCTTATAAGCTAAATACGCCTGCAAGTCCGCATTTGGCTGCAGAAATAGATGAAATTACAATTGATTTAAAAGAAATAAAAGAACCGGAAACGGAGAATCATTTAGTAATCGAAGGTGCCGGAGGAATTTTTGTTCCGCTAAATGAAACAGATACAATTGTAGATTTGATCAAACCCGATTATAAAGTAATTGTGGTTTCGAGACATTATTTAGGAAGTATCAATCATACTTTATTGACGATCGAAGCAATTCGAAATCGTGGTTTTGAAGTTGCCGGGATTATCTTTAGCGGAAGCGAAAACAAATCTACCGAAAGTTTGATTCTGAATAAAACAGGAATAAAAAGCATTGGAAGAATTGACGAAGAACCGTATTTCGATCAAAATGTCATTAGAGAATATGCCGATTTATTTAGAGAGAACTTATTAAAATTGTAAAATGTGGTTTGTAAAATGTAAAAAGGAAAGCATCTTATGCATTTGAAACTAAAATTGTAAAAGTAATTTGTGAAAAGTAAATGACAGAATTTTACATCTCACATCTCACAAAAAACATTTCACTACTATGACATTAACAGAAAAAGACAGCCAATATCTTTGGCATCCTTATACACAACACAAAACGTCACAAACTCCAATCGCGATTTCCAGAGGTGAAGGCGCATTGCTTTGGGACGAGAACAATAAAGAATATATTGACGCAATTGCTTCTTGGTGGGTAAATCCGTTTGGACACAGTAATAAAATTATTGCAGATGCGATTTACAAACAATTGACGACTTTAGAACACGTTTTGTTTGGAGGTTTTACACATGAACCTGCAATAAATGTAGCGGAGAAACTTATTGAAATCCTGCCGAAAAATCAGCAAAAAATATTCTTTTCTGATAATGGTTCAACTGCAGTTGAAGTTGCGATAAAAGTCGCTTTACAATATTTCTTTAATAAAGGCGAAAAACGAACTACGATTATTGCTTTCGAAAATGCTTTTCACGGAGACACTTTTGCGGCAATGGCAGCAAGCGGAATTTCATTTTATACACAAGCTTTTCAAGGAATGTTTATTGATGTGGTCAGAATTCCGGTGCCGGTAAAAGGGCAGGAGCAAGAGAGTTTTGATGCTTTGCGAAATGTGATTCAAAATCATAATTGCGCCGGATTTATTTTCGAACCTTTGGTACAAGGTGCAGCAGGAATGGTAATGTATGAACCGGAAGCTTTGGCAAAATTAATCCAGATTTGTAACGAAAATAAAGTCCTGACTATTGCCGATGAAGTAATGACAGGTTTTGGTAAAACAGGAAAAACCTTCGCAATGGATTATGTTTCGGAAGTTCCGGATATGATTTGCTTGTCTAAAGCGCTAACCGGAGGAACAATCCCAATGGCAATTACAACATTTACGCAAGAGGTTTTTGATGCTTTTTATGATGATGATATTAATAAAGCATTATTCCACGGACATACTTTTACAGCAAATCCAACAGGTTGTGCGGCAGCGCTGGCAAGTATTGATTTGTTGCAAACAGAAGAAATGCAAGCCAATATTCAAAGAATCAACGCAAGTCATTTGAACTTTCAAAAGAAAATTGAAAAGCACTCAAAAGTAATTACTGCCAGAACTCTGGGGGTTATTTTTGCGGTTGAAATTAAATCAGATTCAGAGGAAAGTTATTACGGATCAATGCGAACAAAACTCTATAATTTCTTTATCGAAAATGGTATTGTTTTGAGACCGGTTGGTAATATAGTTTATATTCTTCCGCCGTATATTATGACAGATGAACAACTTCAGAAAGTATATAAAACAATTGAAAAAGCTATTGAAATGGTATAATTTTAGCCTACGGATTTAACGGATGTGGCGGATTTCTGCGGATTATTAATTTTAATTGGCTAGATCAAAGTTCAATTTTTTACAAAATTTAGATATTAAATTAATATTGTATAATATTTGACTAAAGAATGAATCAGATAAAAGAGATTTTTGCTAATTAATTTAAAATCTGTGATAATCAGTTTAATCCGTGTTATCAGCGTGCCATCTTTCATAAAACTTCGCGAACTTTGCGATTAAAAATATCACAACATTGAATACAAAAATATCTATAACAGCTTTTTCGTCTATTTCTCCTTTAGGAAATAGTGCTGATGCCGTTTGGGAAAAATATCTGGAGAACGAACATTGTTTTACGAGACAATTTTTAGATCAACAAGAAACTTCGGTTGCTTCTTTAAGTGCTGAATCAAAACAAATTATTGCTGAAGTCCGTGAATCGGATATTAAATATAAATTTTTAGACGATTCGGTTTTGTTTGCTTTGGCAGCTTCTCGAAAAGCGGTTGAACAGGCGGGATGGAAATCAAATGATGTTTTTGGAATTAATATAGGTTCGTCTCGTGGCGCTACAGATTTATTCGAAAAGCATTATAAAGAATACTTAGATACCGGAAAAGCACAGACATTAGCATCGCCAACAACAACTTTAGGGAATATTTCGTCTTGGATTGCGCACGATTTGCAAAGTGTTGGTCCAGAGATTTCACATTCTATAACGTGCTCAACAGCGCTACATTCTTTATTAAACGGTTTTGCATGGTTAAAATCAGGAATGGCTGATAAGTTTTTGGTTGGCGGAAGTGAAGCTCCTTTAACAGATTTTACGATTGCACAAATGCGTGCTTTAAAGATTTATTCACGTATTAATCAAACAGAAGAAGACTGGCCAAATCTGGCTTTTGATTTTGAGAAAACTCAAAACACTATGATTCTGGGTGAAGGTGCTGCGGTTTGTTGTCTGGAAGCTGGCGAAAAAGAAAATGCAATCGCTTATGTAACCGGAGTTGGATATGCGACAGAGATTTTGGAACATAATATTTCGATTTCTGCGGAGGCAGATTGTTTTCAGAAATCAATGAAAATGGCTTTGAAGGATGAAAATTTAGAAGATATTGACGTAATTGTAATGCACGCGCCTGGAACAATAAAAGGGGATTTAACAGAATTGCGCGCTATCGAAAAAGTCTTCGGATCTAAGTTGCCATTATTGACTACTAATAAATGGAAGATTGGACACACTTTTGGTGCTTCGGGAATATTGAGTTTAGAACTTGCCCTTTTAATGATGCAAAACGACACTTTTATTGGAGTTCCGTTTGGAGAAAAACAAAATCAATCTGGAAAACCAATTAAGAAAGCACTAATAAATGCTGTTGGATTTGGAGGAAATGCCGTTAGTATCTTAATCGAAAAACGATAATTTATACTTTAAGAGAGATTCAATAATATCATTAAGATGAATAAAAAATCCATTCCGTTTTGCGGAATGGATTTTTTATTTTTTGAAGATACTTAACGTTATATTGTTAGGTTCCTATTGAAATATTATTTTTTCGGTTACTGTAAAGTCATTTTCTAAAGTAACTTTTAGCAATAAAACCTGAGTGCTTGATTGAAGGTTTTGTATTTGTAGTTCAGTAGCGCCAATTTTATTCTTATTATAAAGAAGTTTTCCGGTGATATCATAAATAGCAACTTCTTTAATGTTTTCTTTAGTAGAAGTTACTTTAATCACTTTCTCTTTTACAGAAACTAAAAGATCGTTTTCAGTGTTTTCAAAATCTCCTGTTCCAAGAGTTTTCTTGGTATAAGCAATTGTAAAACGGTCTGTAAAAGTTCCAATCGCAGTTGTAAAAGTATAGTTACCTGCTTTTAAGTCAGTAACTTTTCCAGTTGTTTTATCTTCCAGATATACTGCCTGATTATTGAAAAATCCGTCAGCATGATCGATTGCAATTATGAAATCACCCGCAACAGTAGTTTTATATCCTAACGGAATTCTATCTGTATCTGCAAATGGTAAAGCACGTCCCTGAATAATCAATTTATCTGCTTGATTGATACTGTAGAAATCTACAAAACTATTACCATTATTTGTAGCAGCATCATAATTAACATCCCAGTCATTTGTTGCGCCTTCGATATAACCAACCAAAACTTGTTTGAAAGCTCCCTGATTACTGGTAAGATTTAACCAAATACGATTTTTCTCGAGCTCATTTACTTTTGTAGTTTTATAAAATTCATTATTGCTTCCGCTTATACGCATATCATTTGTGAACTTAACAACACCCGGAGCAGAAGCCAACATAAAGAAAGACTGACAGGCAGCTATTTTGCCTGATGGAGGAGGTGTTGCGCCTGTTCCCGTTGAGCCGGATAAATTAAAGACGGCATAATCGTTACTGGTGTAATCATATGAACCACCTGCTGAAGGTAAACTACTTGGAGGGGAATTATGCGTCCAAAAGTATAGTGATCCAACATCTACAGATGGTGAAGCATCATGGTTAATTTTAATAAATTTTTCTGCATCTATTGCTGATGGATACGGGTTTCCTATTAAACTCCATTTTGCACCATATATCGCAACTGAATAATTACCGTTATTAGGAACTCCTGTAAAGACTGCCGGATAAACTGTAGGAGCAGTAATCGAAAAAGTTTGCGGAGCTCTTACTGCATAACCTACAGCAGGTTCCATATCTTTCAATCCGTTTAAATGAATGTTCCATGATGATGATGTCGAATTATAGCTCTGATACTTGTCTAATAAAGTACCCGGAGATAAGTCCTTAAGCTTATAAGGTTGGGCAGTATTTGTTATTGGCGTTGACCAATAAGTAAAATCATATCGACGAACAGGTTGTGTATTACGTTGATAGATAATATTGCCGGTGTTTGCATTGGTAACTCCATTAGTTTGTAATAAACTTGAATTGTTCTGAAATGTTAGAGATCCTCCAGAGACAACATTAAGTGCATTTTTAATGTTTAAAGTACGTCCTGCAGGAACAATTATATTAACCCCTGAATTAATGGTACAAGAACAAGCTTCTATGTCTGCTGTTATTGTAAAAGGTCCGGCAAATATGGCACTTTTGGTCGCATTTGGATCACCAGTTGACCATGTGGTTCCGTCCCAGGTTGTAGAAGATTGATTTGTAATGGTAACTTCAGCGCTTGACGGAGACATGAAGCAGGAATTATAAACTTTATAAGTATATTTTCCAGCCGGAATTCCTGTAAGCGTAATTGATGTTCCTGAACTCGTAGTTTTCACTGCTCCCGGACTTCTTTCAACAGTCCATGTTCCGCTAGCGGGTAAATCACTTAATGTAATAGTTCCCAAAGTGGTACATGTGGTATTTGTAAAACTAGTGATCGTTGGCGGTGTTAACAAAAATGTCGTTGTAGGTGTATTATTAAATTCAACGGTGTTTAATGATGGATCGACTCCGGTAACTTTTCCTGTGTTTATAATTTTACCTGCAGTAACATCTGCTGCGGTAATGGTATAAACTCCCGTTAGCGTTGTTTTTGCGCCAACAGCCAATGATGCAATAGGATTTCCTGATATTGCTATTCCGGTTAAGGCATCGGTAACTTTAATATCAGTGATAGGAACTTCGCCGGTGTTGGTTACCTCGAAGGTGTAGTTTATTTTGTCTCCAGCTTTCCCGCAAGATGTTAATGTACCTTTTGTAACCAAAGTTAGCTCGGCTATTTTTAGTGAATTGGTATTAAAAGCGATAAAAGCACAATCTGAACTTCCGGAAAAAGTAACTACAAAACGATCTACACTTGCCGCATTTGCTGCTGTAATACCAAATTCGCTGGTTTCAATTGCCAGCATTCGAATGTCTCTGGTTGCAGCTGGTGTAAAAGCTCTGGCAGCATTATCAGCGCGGAATAAATCCAGGCTGTAAGTACCAATAGCTGACATCGAACCAAAATTTGTAGATAAGGCATGACCGACAATATTATTGTCTTTGTCTACAAATTTGAAAGTATCTGGGTTACCTCCCGGCTCTGCTACTTGTGTTACAATTAAATCAGGAATATTATCGCCAAGACCACTGAGGTTTAGATTATTTGTTCCCACTTTAAATTCTGCTGAACCTGCTTTTATATTGGCAATACCCGTTCCAAGAGTTAAACCGTTAATACCATCTGTAAGTCGGGAAGCAAGTTCGGCGCCTGTTGACGTCGCTCCTGCAAGTGGCGGAATTAATTTTGTGATTGCGTCATCTCCGTCTATTTTTGAACCTTGTAAAAAATACATGGAATTTGCGTCCAGACCTAGGGTTTGAATTTTTAGTGCTCTAAATTTTTGTGGGCTATACGTTATAGGTTTTCCATTTAGGATATTGTCATTTACTCCTGTTGAATATGTTTTGCTATTCCATTCAAAAGCAAGTAAATTGTTTTCGGTGTCAGGTCTGTTTCCGGCAGCAGTTACGCCATTTGATTTCCAGTAGCCATTCCAGTCTGTATATATTGTTGTTATTTTGGTTTGACTCGACATCTTGAAAGAAATCAATAAAAAAAACAGTACGATTTTCGATATAGAAAATGTATGATTAGGCAATAGTGATTTATGGAGCATGGTGGGCTTGGTTTTTTTGTAGAGTTGGTTATAGATTTAGAGCTGTCGTTTTAGGAGATCTTTAAATGATAGATTTTTTTTAGTGTTTATAATTCAGTTTTAGGGGAGTTATTACATACAAAAATCCGGCAGCTTTCGCTGTCGGATTTTACATATAAAATTGTAGGTTTAATTAAATATGATTTTTTTTGTTACAACATAGTCATTGTCTAATGTTATTTTTACCAATAAAACCTGTGTGGCTGATTGAAGGTTTTGTACTTGTAATTCAGCTGCGTCAACTTTCTTTTTATTGTAAAGAATTTTTCCTGATATATCATAAATAGCAACTTCTTTAATGTTTTCTTTAGTAGAAGTTACTTTGATTGTTTTCTCTTTTACAGAAACCAAAAGATCGTTTTCAGTAGTTTCAAAATCTCCTGTTCCAAGAGTTTTCTTCGTATATGCAATTGTAAAACGGTCTGTAAAAGTTCCTATTGCAGTTGTAAAAGTATAATTACCAGCTTTTAGATCTATAACTTTTCCTGTCGTTTTATCTTCTAAATATATTGCCTGATTATCGAATAATCCGTCAGCATGATCGATTGCTATGGTAAAATCACCTGCAACAGTAGTTTTATACCCAAACGGAATTCTGTCAGTATCTGTAAATGGTAAAGCACGCCCTTGAATACTCAATTTATCTGCTTGATTAATACTATAAAAATCTATAAAAGAATTCCCATTCATAGTACTAGCATCATAATTAACATCCCAGTCATTTGTTGCACCTTCGATATAACCAACCAAAGCTTGTTTGAAAGCTCCCTGATTACTCGTAAGATTTAACCAAATACGATTTTTCTCAAGCTCATTTGTTTTTGTTGTTTTATAAAACTCATTATTGCTTCCGCTTATACGCATATCATTTGTAAACTTAACAACACCAGGACCAGAAGCCTTCATAAAGAAAGACTGACAAGAAGCTATTTTTCCAGATGGTGCAGGTTCGTAAGTTCCGTCAGGTCGTTTTGCACCTGTAGAAGTTGATCCTGATAAGTTTAAAACAGCATAATCATTACTGGTGTAATCATAAGATCCTCCTGCTGAAGGCTTATCACTTGGAGGCGTATTGTGTGTCCAAAAGTACAATGATCCAACATCTACAGATGGTGTAGCATTGTGGTTTATAGTAATAAATTTCTGTGCATCTATCGCTGATGGATAAGGATTTCCTATTAAACTATAATTTGTAGCATAAAGTTGAATTGAATAATCACCATTATTAGGAATACCATTAAAAATTGCCTGATAAGTCACTGGATTTGTGATTGAAAAATTCTGTGGCGCTCTAATTGCGTATCCCACACCAGGTTTCATTTCATCTGTTCCGTTTAAATTGATCTTCCATGCATTTGCTGAAGAATCATAGCTCTGATATTTGTCTAATAATGTACCTGGTGACAAGTCATGCATTGTATAAGCCGGAATTTTGGTTAGTGGTGCTGACCAATACGTAAAATCATAACGTTTCACCAAATCTGTATTTCTTAGTACCTGAAAAGAATCTGCTGCACCTTGATAAGAATTTGTCGTGGTACTAGTTTGTAGTAATGAAGCTCCATCTTCAAGCAGAAGTTTTCCACCCGTTCCAACAGTTATATTTTGGTTAACCGTCAATGTTTTGTTAGAAGGTACGGTAAGAACCACATTTGGACTAATTGTACAAGAACAAACTTCGATATCGTTATTTAAAGTTGTATTTGTGGTTATTTTAATAGATGTTGAGTTTGGGGGTATAGTTCCCGTGCCATTATTATATTCAGTTGGTGTATCAATAAAATTAAGAGCAATATTAGCATCACCAGCATCTTCTCTAAGGCGTACTTCTACTGTAGAGTTTTCGTTTAGGAAATATGTGGTAGTTCCATTTACTTGTACATTAGCATTGCTGTAACCATTTTGAGTAAAAATGTCAACTCCATTAATGAAAATTTTTGCCACATCATCACAATTTGGCAGCACAAGTTGATAGCGACCGCATGGAAAGCCCTTACGTTTATAAGTAATAGTAAAATTGTCGATAGGCATTGGTGCTCCTTGCCAATTAGAGTAATATGAAGGTGATTTTGTTTTATTCCAAAAAAGTTGTGAGTCAAAGTTTAGATTTGGATCAACATACATTCCTGCGAAACTCGAAGCTTGTAAATTGATATCTGGTAAATTGAAACCGTAAACGTTCCATTTATTAATTCCAAACTCAAGTGAGGCGTTAGTTGCTATAACCGCGCCATGTGAAAAGGATACTCTTGCGATTCCTCCTTTTTCATAATATTCAAGTATAAAGCTATGTGATGCTGCAGTTAACGGAACCTGAGCAGTATAAACGTTATAGCCGTGATCACCCCATGAACCTGTTGGCGAAAGAGTAATTAAGTTTCCGTCAATATACAATCGAACACCGTCATCTCCTCCTATTGTAAAATTATAAGTGTCAGCTGTGGTAGTGGTTTGCATTAAATAGCGCACCATAAAATTTTCAGCCGGTACCGGACCACAAAAGTTATCAGCAGCAACACTTTGGTCACCTGTTATTGTTCCGTATTGTACATCTCTTTCAAAATTTGGATTTTCGTAAACCGTTCCAACATATGTAGTTGGTGCTGGTGTTCCTGTATAGGTGTAAACATATCCGTTCCATTGATTTATTCCAGGTGTTGGAGTAGCAGCACATGGTGGTGGTGTAACGGTTACATAAACAATTGCCGACGAATAAGCACTTCCGTTATAAAGAGTATATACAAATGATGTTTCACCAGAAAAACCTGTAGTTGGGGTAAAAGTTACATCAGTAAGACCATTAGCTACAGCGACACCATTTAGAGATTGTGTTGATATAGTCATAGTTTGTAATGGAATTGATCCTATGATATCATTATTCAAAACCGGAATGTGTACTGCTTGATTCGCTGGTGTAGTTGCCGTATCATAGTTAGCAGTTAAGGTATTGGTACTTGAAACAACGCCTGAAATTGTTGGACCTAGTTCTCCTCCGTTATCATGTACAAGATAGTAATCTGAGTAGTATTGATCATTTTCATAAACGTAGATTCGGATATAAAATACTTGATTTTGTGTCGCTACAACGCCAGGAGGGAAATTAGCTGTTACAGTTGTCTGTGTATTTAATACAGCAGTTGTTTCAGCTATTAAACTCGTTCCGTTTCCTGGAAAAGCTGGGTCTAAAGAGTATCGAACCTGATATTTTTTTGGACCTGCATTATTTGAAGATGTTGAATTGTAAGTAAATTTAAATTGCGTAAGGTCTATTTTATACCCCGTTTTAGGGCTAACACTCATTTGAATATATTTTGAGTAATCTAATGAAGTTGGAGATCCATTTACTCTAAAGCCACTATTTACTGCACCAAAAGACATGGTGTTGTTTGTTGTGATATCTGAGGCGGTAATATTAGAATCTGAAACCGCAGCAGTAGGTTTTGGAGTAGATCCTGATCCATTCCAGATCACAAGGCTTGGAGTAATGTCATCTACATTTACAAATACAGTTCCTGTGGATGATTTAGTTGAATTGGAAATGGTGTATTTAAAAGAAGTTTGTCCCGTAAAATTGTTTCCAGGATTAAAAGTTAAAGATTTATCCGGGTTTACGGTTACGGTACCTTGCCCTGTTGCAGGTTGATTTGCTATTACAATGTTGTTAATAGAACTGGTTCCAGCTGTATCATTATTTAAAACGCCTATTGTGATTGCCGTATTTTTTTTGGTAGTTACATTGTCATCATTAGCATTTATATCACTTGCATCATATGTTAAAACTGTACCGGTGATTGTAGGTGTCGTATTTCCTGTTTGAGTGATAGTATTTGAATTGGCTAAAAATATTGGAGCATTTAGATCTCCGTATACCATTAACTTATAACCATAAATTCTTATAGTTAGTGTTTCTCCTTGCGTCAAAGTTAAATTGGCAAGGCTTAATGATCTGTTTATTTTTCCTGTTGTAGTTGCTTCATCCAGTAATAGATAGCTTGTTGTAAAGTTGTCTTTGGAATATCGTACCTGATATCTTTGTACATCAACATGAGATTCACCATTGTAAGTAAAATTGAAAGCTCCTAATTTAAGTTTGTATCCTGTTTTTGCACTTACCGCTACTTGAAAATACTTGTTGTCGTCTTTAACGAAAGTAGTAGGCCAACCTGTTCCTTTAAAACCTTCGTATGCTAAAATTTGTAAATTTGAGTTTGGACCTGCTGTAATTTGGGCTGCTGAAACTGCCGCTGTAGAAGCTACGATTGTTCCGTTAGCGTCGCTTGGCCCATTCCATTTTACAAGATCAGTTTGTGCAATTCCAAAAAAAGGTAACAATAAAAATAAAAGTAGAGTTTTCTTCATGTTAAATGTTTTCTATCAGATTGTTATGTTGGCATAGGATTTTTTTGCCCACGCAAAGATAGATACATCTACGTTTTGGATATCGGAACGGTTTTTAGAAGAACGATATAGTCGATGAAATGTTAAAATAATCGATGAACTACATCATAAAATTGATCAAATTGCGTTATTTCTTATAAATCAGCTTTTTTAAATATAAGAAAAATCGCAAAATACGCTTTGAAATTTAACCTTTTTTGAATATTTAATTATAAAAAAGTGATTTATGATGCAGATTGTGCAAAAAACGGAAGATTTATGATTGGTGGTTTTTCTTATAAAAACGCAATTTTATGTCTTGTTGCATAACGTAGTTTTTTGGATTTGCTATTTTAAAATTTCAGTGAATTATTTTTTTATTTTTTAGATCTTAAAATAGATTTGGGTCTAAATTTTCAAACGATAAAATTGAGTTATGAGTTTTTTTCCAATTCTTTTACTTTGTCGTAAACTAAAAAACTTTCGAAACCACGTCTTAGCATATAATCGCAGAATTTTTTTCTCTTTTTCAGTACGTCTTTTTCACGTAAATTTTCCCAACATCTTTCTGATAATTGCTGAAAAGTAGTGTCATACTCTTCAGGAGATATTTCTTTTAATGCTATTTTGATATTTGTCGAAGAAATTTGCCTTGCTTTTAGTTCATTTGTGATTCTGATAGTTCCCCATTGTTTGATTCTGTGTTTGCCTCTGGCAAAACTGCAGGCAAAACGAGTCTCGTTCAAAAAGTTACTTTCGATTAGCTGAACTATGATTTGTTCTGATTCATCATTGGTCATTTTTAAGCTGTATAATTTCGTAACAACCTCTGCATGACAGCGCTCCTGATAGGCACAAAAGTGTTCGAGCTTAAGTAAGGCTTCCTTGGGAGTGCAGAATGGTTTCATGAGTTTTTTCTTTCTTTTTAACTATTTGTTCTAAAAATAGTCATTTTGTTGTTAAAATTGTACGTCTTTTTTTGCTTTTTCCTAAAAATATTGTTTGCTAAAATGTTGTGTATGTGTGGAATTATAATATTTTTGTACGAGATTTTGATAAGTTTTAATCTGTCTAAAAAACAGGATTTTAGCTTTAATTTTCAGATTAAAAGCCAAATTTAAAGTATTGTTTTAAAAATGCAGTGCTGTTTTATTTCTTTTAACGCCAAAAACTAATATAAATACCGCGCCTATATGATTCGAAAACTACTTACGAATAAAAAATTACTATTAAGTCTTGTATTATTTTTTACTTTTTTTATTAATTATGGACAATCAGCCAGTAATTATTGTTTTACAGCAAGATCAGGGACCTACCCAACTTTAACCGGGACTACTAACGTTCCGGGGTTAGCTGCTACAGATGATGAGGCAGTCTCTAACGCAATAACCCTGCCTTTCAATTTTACGTTTGGAGGATCGGCATATAATCAAGTTAAAGTTTCAAGCAATGGTTGGCTTACTTTTGGATCTACAACAAATGCGGCTTATGTTAATACATCAGGAAATGCAGCATCATCAAAGCCAATTTTATTTCCGTTATGGGATGATTTACAGAACAGAACGATTCCGAGGTATGTTGTTTCCGGATCTGCTCCAAATAGAATTTTTAAACTTGAATGGTCGCAACAAGAATGGGATTTTAATGCGAATAATGATGTTATTTCTTTTCAGGTATGGCTTTATGAAACTAGTAATGTAATTGAATATTATTATAAACAAGGAGGAACGGCTGTAAATAATGGATCTGCTTCCATAGGTATTTATGACGCGAATGATACGTATTTGACGTTAAATACTCCAAGCGCTGCACCAACTGCGCAGTCGTCAACTTTTACTACAAGTATTAGTGCTAAACCAGCAACTAATCAGATTTACAGCTTTGCTCCGCCAACAACTATTTCGCAAGCAGGAGCAGATCAATATAAAAATACTCCATTTACATTAGCGGCAAATGCTGCGGGAAGTGGTAATACAGGAACATGGTCAATAGTTAGTGGCCCAAGTACTTCAACAAGTCAATTTAGTGATGTTTCCAGCCCCACGGCTCTATTTACACCTTCGGGATCAGGAACATGGGCGTTAAACTGGACTATAACGAATGGCTGTTGGACATCGACAGATCAGGTTCTTATTACTAATTGTGCTGGAAATTCAATTACTAATGGCGATTTTAGTGGTGGAGCTACTAGTTGGACACCTGCTATTAATTCAAAAGGACCTGTTAGCGGTACTTCTTATGTTGAGGTTTTGAATGAAAAAGTCTATTTTGGTAATAATAATGATGATAATACAGCAGAATTAGATAGCCAGGCATCTCTTGGTCAAACTGTATCCGTTATTCCAAATGTTCAGTACACACTAAATTTTCTTTATGCTCGAAGACCGGGATCTCCGGCTACTGTTGCGGTTGACGTCAGAGTATATGAAGGTGGCTCAATTACAGCATCAAAAAATATTACTACCAGTGATACTAATAATACTCCTCAAGTAGGTACTTTAACGTTTACGCCAACAAGTTCTTCAATAGTGCTTGAATTTTTCAACTCCTTAGGAGGATCAAGTACTCTGGGGTCTATTGTAGATAATATAGTTTTAGTTCCATCTACTCAGGTAGTTCCCATTGCGATAACAAATCCTAAAGGGAGCTATAAAACCTTAACTGTTTGTGTCGGAGGATCTGCAGGATTAGATGTGGATAATATTTCTGCTTCAGGTGTAACTTATGCATGGTCAACACCGTCTGCGGGAACAAGTTTTACTACAGCTACAAATATTAAAAGTCCTGCAGTTACATTTACAACAACTGGAATGAAGGAATTTAAAGTATTGGCAACCAATTCAAGCGGTTGCGGAAATGTCTCTTCCAGTACATTTGTATATGTAGTTGATCTTCCGGTAGTTTATAATGTTACAGGAGGAGGACCATATTGTTCTGGAGGTACCGGAGTTTTGGTTGGTCTGGATGGTTCGGCTAGTTCGTCTTTAAATATTAGCTATCAGTTGCAAAGAGACGGAGTTGATGTTGCGGGTGCTGTTGTTACGGGAACAGGGTCTGCGATTAGTTTTGGTCTTCAAACGGTAGCTGGTACATACACAGTGGTTGCTAAAAATGCTGGTTGTACTTTAAATATGAATGGTTCTCCAGTCATATCAATAACTACTCCACCAACTGTAAGTATCACAGGTAGCAGCAATATTTGTGTGAATGGTACAACTAAATTATCTCCTACAACTGGAGGCACATGGGTAAGTAACAATCCTTTGATTGCCTCTGTAACGAATAGTGGTGATGTAGTAGGTTTAGCAACAGGAACAGCTACATTTACTTTTACCAGCAACATTGCACCTAATTGCTCAGCTACTACGGCAGCAGTAAACGTTTCATCATCAACTATTGTTTTTGATTCCACAGGTTCTTATACTATTCCTGCAGGAGTTACAAATATTCAAGTGGAATGTTGGGGAGCTGGCGGTGGCGGTGGCGGAGCGTCTAATAACCCATCGGCTGGTGGTGGTGGAGCCGGAGGTTCTTATGTTAAAAACGCATCTTTTACAGTTACACCTAATACTGCATATACAATTAATGTTGGTACTGGAGGGACTGTGTCTACAACTGCTGGTGGAGGAACTGGAGGATCATCTTGGTTTGGTTCAGCGACAACAATTGTGGCCGTAGGTGGTAGAGGCGGACTGGTAGGAAATAATACAACTAATAATGGAACCGGAGGTACGGCTGTTTCAACTGGAAATGTTGGTGGTACAACTACTAGTACATACGGTGCGGCCGGAGGTTCAGCAAATTTAACTGGTACTAATCGTATTGCAGGTAGTGGAAGTGCAGGAGCTAACGGAGGCGCAATAGCTGCTGGTACTACTACTAATGGTAAAGGAGCAGATGGAAATGCCCCTGGTGGTGGTGGTGCAGGAGGACGCAACACAAACGGTACTAATAGTTCTGGAGGTGTTGGTGGTATGGGTAGAGTTACTATAACCTTACCTACTCCAACAGCAAGTGCAGGAGGTAGTCAAACAATATGCCAAACTGGAACAGCATTAGTAAGTGGTGCAAATGCAACAAATGGAACTATATTATGGTCACATAACGGTGCAGGTTCATTAAGTAATGCAACAACGTTAGCACCAACATATACAGCTGCATCAGGAGATGCAGGAAATGCTGTTGTTTTAACCATGACGGTATCAAATGGACCTTGCTTAGTAACTACGGCTACTTATACTGTGAATGTTACACCGACAGTTGGTACGCCAACAGCAATTACTCCAGCTTCACCAGCAACAGCAACAATTTGTCAGGGAAGTGCAAACACTACTTATACTACATCTGCTACTAATGCTACGAGTTATACATGGAGCGTTAGCGGTACAGGAAATACAATATCAGGAAGCGGAACAACAGGGACGGTTACCTGGGCAGCAGGATTTTCAGGTCCGGCAACGGTGAGTGTTGTGGCTAATGGTTGTGGCACTTCATCAACAGTTTCAACAACAATTACTGTGACACCAACAGTTGGTACGCCAACAGCAATTACTCCAGCTTCACCAGCAACAGCAACAATTTGTCAAGGAAGTGGAAACACTACTTATACGACATCTGCTACTAATGCTACGAGTTATACATGGAGCGTTAGCGGTACAGGAAATACAATCTCAGGAAGCGGAACAACAGGAACGGTTACCTGGGCAGCAGGATTTTCAGGTCCGGCAACGGTGAGTGTTAAAGCTAATGGTTGTGGCACTTCATCAACAGTTTCAACAACAATTACTGTGACACCAACAGTTGGTACGCCAACAGCAATTACTCCAGCTTCACCAGCAACAGCAACAATTTGTCAGGGAAGTGCAAACACTACTTATACTACATCTGCTACTAATGCTACGAGTTATACATGGAGCGTTAGCGGTACAGGAAATACAATATCAGGAAGCGGAACAACAGGGACGGTTACCTGGGCAGCAGGATTTTCAGGTCCGGCAACGGTGAGTGTTGTGGCTAATGGTTGTGGCACTTCATCAACAGTTTCAACAACAATTACTGTGACACCAACAGTTGGTACGCCAACAGCAATTACTCCAGCTTCACCAGCAACAGCAACAATTTGTCAAGGAAGTGGAAACACTACTTATACGACATCTGCTACTAATGCTACGAGTTATACATGGAGCGTTAGCGGTACAGGAAATACAATCTCAGGAAGCGGAACAACAGGAACGGTTACCTGGGCAGCAGGATTTTCAGGTCCGGCAACGGTGAGTGTTAAAGCTAATGGTTGTGGCACTTCATCAACAGTTTCAACAACAATTACTGTCACACCAACAGTTGGTACGCCAACAGCAATTACTCCAGCTTCACCAGCAACAGCAACAATTTGTCAGGGAAGTGCAAACACTACTTATACAACATCTGCTACGAATGCTACCAGTTATACATGGAGCGTTAGCGGTACAGGAAACACAATATCAGGAACCGGAACAACAGGAACGGTTACTTGGGCAGCAGGATTTTCAGGTCCGGCAACGGTGAGTGTTGTGGCTAATGGTTGTGGCACTTCATCAACAGTTTCAACAACAATTACTGTCACACCAACAGTTGGTACGCCAACAGCAATTACTCCAGCTTCACCAGCAACAGCAACAATTTGTCAAGGAAGTGCAAACACTACTTATACGACATCTGCTACTAATGCTACAAGTTATACATGGAGTGTTAGCGGTACAGGAAATACAATTTCAGGAAGCGGAACAACAGGAACGGTTACCTGGGCAGCAGGATTTTCAGGTCCGGCAACGGTGAGTGTTGTGGCTAATGGTTGTGGCACTTCATCAACAGTTTCAACAACAATTACTGTTACACCGACAGTTGGTACGCCAACAGCAATTACTCCAGCTTCACCAGCAACAGCAACAATTTGTCAGGGAAGTGCAAACACTACTTATACTACATCTGCTACTAATGCTACAAGTTATACATGGAGCGTTAGCGGTACAGGAAACACAATTTCAGGAAGCGGAACAACAGGAACGGTTACTTGGGCAGCAGGATTTTCAGGTCCGGCAACGGTGAGTGTTAAAGCTAATGGTTGTGGCACTTCATCAACAGTTTCAACAACAATTACTGTGACACCAACAGTTGGTACGCCAACAGCAATTACTCCAGCTTCACCAGCAACAGCAACAATTTGTCAGGGAAGTGCAAACACTACTTATACGACATCTGCTACTAATGCTACGAGTTATACATGGAGCGTTAGCGGTACAGGAAATACAATCTCAGGAAGCGGAACAACAGGAACGGTTACCTGGGCAGCAGGATTTTCAGGTCCGGCAACGGTGAGTGTTGTGGCTAATGGATGTGGTACTTCATCAACAGTTTCAACAACCGTTACTGTAACTCCAACTTTATCAGCAGTTGGAATTTCACCAACAGGTGGTCAGGCATTATGTCTAATAGGTACAGGAACACTTTTAACGGTAGCAGAAACCGGAGGAGGTACAATTTCTCGTCAATGGGGTAAACGCTTAGTTTCTGGAGGAGCGATTACAAATATATCAGGTCAAACTGCACAAACTTTTACTCCAACAGGAGCAAATTTAGGAGTTGGTGACTGGCTTATAGTTTGTACTTCAACGCCATCATGTGGAAGCGCAATTATTTCTAATGAAGTATCAGTGAAGGTTTCACCAGACCTTCCAGCAAGTGTTAATATTGCAGCTTCACCATCGGGAGCAATTTGTGCGGGAACACTGGTAACTTTTACAGCAACACCAACTAATGGAGGAACTACTCCAACCTATCAATGGTACAATGGATTAACTGCAGTAGGGACAGGTTCAACTTATAGCAGTTCAACTTTAGCTAATGGCGACGCTATCAAAGTTGTAATGACATCGAATGCAAGTCCTTGTTTAACAGGAAGTCCAGCGACGTCTAATACAATAACAATGTCAGTAAATGCATTACCAGGAACACCAAGTCCGGGAACTCCAACACAACCAACATGTGCTTCACCAGTAGGTAGTGTTTTGTTGAGTAATTTACCGTCAAGCGGAACTTGGACAATCACACAAAGCGGTTTTGCTCCAGGTTCATATAATGGTACAGGAACAACATACAATGTGCAAAATCTTGCGCCGGGTAATTATACTTTTACGGTTGTGGGTGCTGCTAATTCTTGTAGTTCTTTAGCTTCTACAAATGTGACAATAAATGTTTCTTCATCTAAAGTATGGACAGGAAACTCAGATGCAAACTGGAGTAATCCTGCAAACTGGAATCCTTCAGGAATACCATTACCGTCAGATTGTGTTGTAATACCAGATGCGTCAGTGGTACTAAATGTTCCAACGATTACAGGAGCTGGAGTTGTTGCAAATGCTTTTACACTTAATGTAAATGACAATGCTTCATTAACAGTAAACAGCAAAAATACTTTAAGAGTAGTAGGTAGTGTAACAGTAGCGCCTTTAGGTTCTTTAGTTTTTAAAGACGAAGCCAGTTTAGTGCAAACAACAAATGCTACAAATACAGGAAATATTACTTATAATAGAAATACAGAACCAATTCGTCGTTATGATTTTACTTATTGGTCAACACCAATAACAAATACTGCTCAGCCTTATAAACTTAAGGACTTATCTCCGGGTACTTTATTAGACAAGTATCAGAGCTATAATTCGACAACATCATCATGGGACATCCATCTAAACGGATTGAAAGATATGGAACCTGCCGTAGGTTATGCAGTAAGAGCTCCGCAAACTTTTTCGATCACTGCTCCCATAGTTTATCCGGCAGTTTTTACGGGAACCCCTAACAATGGAGATTACACAGTTGCGATATATGGTGCAAAATGGAGTTTAATAGGTAACCCTTATCCATCAGCAATAGATGCAGAAAAATTAATTCAAATTAACCATGATGCTTCACCATCTGTAGATGTTGGATCATTATACTTTTGGACGCATAATTCTCCTCCAAGTAGTACGCCTTCAGCAGGGGGATCTTATGATTACACCAGTAACGATTATGCTGTATTTAATTTATCCGGCTCAACAGGAACAGGGCCAACACCACCGCCAACAGGCGATATAGCTTCATGTCAGTCTTTCTTTATGTTGGCTTCTGCTCCGGGTGTTGTTAAATTCACAAATGATATGAGAGTTGACGGAAGAAACGAGCAATTTTTCAAAACAGCAAAAACAAATGCTATCGAGAAAAATCGTGTATGGTTAAATCTTACGAGTAATCAAGGAGCTTTCAAACAAGTTTTGGTTGGTTATATCGAAGGCGCAACAAATGACTGGGATGTTAATTATGATGCTGCTACAAATAATGGTAATAGTTTTGTAGATTTCTACAGTATCAATCAAGCAGACAAATTGATTATTCAGGGTCGTGCTTTACCATTTGCAGATACAGATCGCGTTCCATTAGGATATAAAACTACAGTTGCAGGTGATTTCATAATTGCGATCGATCATGCTGACGGATTATTCAATAATCAGGCTGTATATCTGGAAGATAAAACAACAGGAAAAGTTACAGACCTAAAAGCTGGTAACTATACTTTTACAACGGCGATAGGAACTTTTACAGACCGTTTTACAATTGCTTATACCAAGAAAACTCTTGGAACAGGAGATTTTGAAAATCTTGAAAACACGGTCTTTGTCTCTATAAAAGACAAAACGATCAAAGTAACTTCTAGTAAAGAAACGATCAAAGAAGTTACGATTTATGATATCAACGGACAGCTTCTTTATAACAAAAAGAAAATAGACGTTAATGAATTGCAAATACCAAATTTACAATCAAGTAATCAGGTGTTATTAGTAAAAGTTACTTTAGACAATGGTTTTACAACAACCAAAAAGATTATATTTCAATAAATGATCTAGAGATTAAAACATCTTTAACATTTTAAATTATCTAAATCCATTCCGTTTTTTCGGAATGGATTTTTTTTGCAATAACCATAAATTTAACCAAAAGTGGGTATTGCTGTAGTCATAAAAGAATTTTACATTTCGGTTTATTCTTACAAATAGTAATAACCTGAAAATTTAAATTTTGATTAGAAAATTATTTTGTTCCTTGATTTTAATTAGTTCGACATTTACGCCACAACTTTATGCACAGCAAGGAAAAGTAGATATTACCTTTAACACATTTGATGATGGTTTAAATGGAGATGGTTTCGACAATACAGTCAGGACCTTATCGCTGCAATCAGATGAAAATCTAATAGTTGGTGGAGATTATTTAGGACTTAACGGAATACCAAGTACTTATTTAACCCGATTAAAACCTGATGGAACTAACGACTTAAGTTTTAGTACCGGAACTGGTTTCAATGGTAAAGTATATACAACTCACATTCAGCCTGACGGCAAAATACTGGTTGGCGGAAGTTTTACATCTTACAACGGTGTAAGTTCAGGAAGGTTGATTCGTCTAAATAAAAATGGAACAAACGACACATCCTTTAATACATCGATCGCGGCCACAACAGGTATTATCTATAATATTTGTCCACAACCAGACGGCAAAATTATTATTGTAGGCAGTTTTACAAAATATAATAATATTACAGCAAATCGAATTGCACGTTTACTTCCAAATGGAACCTTAGATCCTACTTTTATTACAGGTTCCGGTTCATCAGTAATTATCTCAAATGCCAGAGTTTTAGCCAGCGGAAAAATTCTGATTTCCGGAAATTTTTTAGCATTTAACGGCGCTTCAAAGAATAAAATTGCCCGTTTAAATTATGATGGAAGCATAGACGAAACCTTTAATATCGGAACTGGTTTTAATGATGATGTCGATGCAATAGCAGTTCAGGAAGATGGTAAAATTATTCTGGGCGGAAGCTTCACAACCTATAACGGAATTATAGCAAATCGGATCATACGTCTAAACGAAGACGGCACCTTAGACAATAGTTTATTATCAGGTTCGGGCATAAACGGAGGCGCTGTTCAAGCAATCAAAATAGATGCTTCAGGTCGAATAATGGTTGGAGGATCTTTTGCAGGCTTATATAATGGCAATGCAATTAATAGAGTTTTTCTTTTAAATTCTAATGGAACTCTAAATTCAGATTTTGATATAGAATCCGGACCAGGTTCAGGCTCTGTTTTAGCATTAATAAATGACTCAAATGGCTCTTGGTATATTGGAGGCTCTTTTTTAACTTTTGACGGGCAAAATCAAGGCAGATTAGTAAAAGTTAACCCAGACGGAGATCATGATAGTAGTTACCTGTCTGCAGGAGTTGGTTTTGATAATTCGGTTTTAAAAATTTTGCCATTAGAAGATCATAAAACAATGATTTTTGGAAGTTTTACCAAATTTAATGGTGACCCAATTTTTAGAATCGCCCGACTTTTAGAGAACGGATTTTCTGATTCATCTTTTAATTCCAATAAATCGGGAGCAAATAATCTCATAAAATCTGCCGTATTACAAACAGACAGGAAAATTGTTTTTGGAGGAAACTTTACGAAGTATAACGATGTAATCTCCAATCGGATTACCAGAGTTTTTCCGGATGGAACAATTGATCCTACTTTTAATATCGGATCCGGATTTAATAGTCAGATATATGCAATGGCAATTCAGCCAGATGGAAAAGTAATTGTTGCAGGCAATTTTACCACTTATAATGGTTCAACTGGAGTGGGAAGAATCATTAGATTATTATCAAATGGCTCTCGTGATAATAGCTTTAATACAGGTCTTGGTGCTGACGCTATTATTGAGGCGATTTTAATTCAGCCTGACGGAAAAATTTTGGCAGGAGGAAGATTTAATAGTTTTAATGGGAATAGTTTCGCTCGTTTAGTCCGTTTAAATCCCGACGGAAGTATTGATTCCGGTTTTAATATTGACGATGGTTTCGATAAAAATATATATGCGATCGCACTACAATCTGATCAGAAAATAATCATTGGAGGTTCTTTTTTAAGCTATAATAAAGTTGCACAAAAACGAATACTTCGGCTAAATTCTAATGGTGATTTAGATACTACATTTGATTCAGGTACAGGTTTTAGCAAAGGAGAAGTTCGCAGTATTCTTGTTCAGCCCGATGATAGAATTCTCGTAGGAGGAACTTTCTCAGGAACCTACAAAAATTTGCCTTCTCAGCGATTTATACGTTTGTTGAAAAATGGCGATAATGATGTCTCTTTTGATGCTCCTTTGAACAATACTCTTTTTGCAATGAGTTTTACATCAGATTACAGAGTATTAATTGGAGGGAATTTTAATTCTGTTTCCAGGATTGCAAAACATAGAATTGCACGTCTCAAACTCTGCGTTGATTCTACAATCTGGAATGGTATTTCCTGGAATAATGGAAAGCCATCAGCAGGTAAAGAAGTGTTTTTTAAAGAAAATTTTGCTTCGTTGACAACTACAAATATTTGTAGTTGCTCAATTGACGAAGGAAAAACAGTAACGTTATTAAGTGGTAATACTTTAGGAATTGAATTTTCATATGTAGGTTTAGGAACGTTAGTTTTAGAAGATTCAACAAGTTTATATCAATCAGACGATGATATGATAAATACAGGAATTATTCATTTTAAAAGAAAAACAAACCCAGTCTTAAGATATGATTTTACTTATTGGTCTTCTCCCGTTGAAAATCAAAAATTGATTGATGTTTCTCCAAATACGTTATTCGATAAATATGAGTCTTATGATAGTTTAACAGAAAGCTGGACATTCGAGAAGCCTTCCAATATCATGATTGTAGGCAAAGGATATGTTATTAGAGCGCCACAGAATTTTTCAATTACAGAACGATCTGTATTTGAAGCTACTTTTAAAGGGATTCCAAATAATGGGAAAATTAACGCTGATTTGGGAATGGAGGACAGTTATAATTTAGTTGGAAATCCCTATCCGTCGGCAATTAATGCAGATGTTTTTTTGACGAATAATGACTTACAAATAAAAGGAGCACTGTATTTCTGGACTCATAATACGCCAATAACCAATTTTAAATATACAGCTGATGATTATGCAACTTATAATTTGCTTGGAGGTGTTGGCACAGCCGCAACAACTTCTGTTTCTAATAAAACAGAGCCGAATGGTGCGATTGCAGCAGGACAATCCTTTTTTCTGCAAAGTAAGGATTTAGGATTTGTCAGTTTTACAAACGAAATGAGGATAGTAGGAAGAAATGCAAGTTTTTTTAAGCCGGCAAATCACAATAAAGAATCAGATCAAAGCACGATTGAAAAACATAGATTTTGGTTGAATCTAAGAAATGATGAAGGTGCATTTAAGCAAATTTTATTGGGTTATATAAAAGGAGCAACCAACGAGTTCGATGATAAGTATGATGCTTTAAGTATGAACGGAAATCCGTATGCTGATTTCTACAGTATTATCGAAAACAAAAAATTAGTAATCCAGGGACGTGCTTTGCCTTTTACTGAAAAAGATTCTATCGTATTAGGTTTCAAATTAGGAATCGAAGGTAATTTTAATTTTAGCATTGATCATAAAGACGGAATTTTTGAGAAAACAAATGTTTTTATTGAAGATAAAGATTTGAAGACCATTCATAATTTATCTCAATCGCCCTATTTTTTTAATTCTTCAATAGGAACTTTTAATGAACGTTTTATAGTAAAATTTACTGATAAAACATTAAGTATTGATAATTTTGAAGTTCAGGACAATGATGTTGTAGTTTGGAAAAAAGATAAAATGATTTTTATTATTGCCAAAAATCAAAATATAAATGAAGTTGTTGTTTTTGATATTTCCGGAAAAAGTATCTACAGAAAAGATAAATTGGATACAAATAAATTAACCATTCAGAATTTGTTTTCAGCACATCAAATTTTATTTGTAAAAGTGAGATTGGAAAATGGAAATTCGATAATAAAAAAAATACCTTTTTAAGAAGATGTTTTTCAAAATATTTACAATCCATTCTGCAAAACGGAATGGATTTTTTGTGCAATAATTTTTGATTTTATGTACTTGTCAGACGTTTTTTGAGATTAAATTACCTCTTGTTTTTCCAAATCAGGTATTAAAACCACAAAAAATTCAGAATTAGCATTTTATTTATTTGGATGAGCTACATTATTTAAATGATGAACTACATTAAAAAAAAAACTTTATGCGAAATTACTTAAAAATATTTAATTTTTTAATTATAAGTATCTGTTTTTTAATAAGTTAAATAATATTTTGTAAATTGTTAGTACACTTTTTTTAACGGAATTCTACTATTACATTTTGTTAAAACTGCTCTTAGAAGTATTAAAAATGTAAACAAAAAAATTTTTTTTCGGGGCCCTTCTACCTACTTACAACTACTGATTGTTTAATTTAAATGCCACACTAAATAAACAAAAAAGTACATCTTAATGACTACGATCTGAATGTCAAATAAAAAAAGTAAACACAAATTTTACGAATTAGTTCGTACAATTAAATTCACCAACTAAACATTAAGTTTAGTATCAGTTTGTGAAACTCATGTTCAAATTTTTCTATAACATTTTGTGTTCATGCGTAACGTCTTAATCATTTCCTTTTTATTGTTCTGATTCAAAATTGCGGTATTTAAATAGTCTAAAAATGATTTTCAACTGAATCTGATTTTTTAATGATTTAAAACGCCTTGATATGAAAAGATCTTTACTTATTCCATTATTGATTTGTTTTCCTGTTTTTTTCTATGCACAGACTACAACTACATTTTCAGCTGCTGGTTCACAAACATTTGTTAGTCCTGCTGGAATAACTTCAATCAATGTACAAGCTTGGGGAGCCGGTGGTGCAGGAGGTAGCTCGACTGCTCCTCCCGGATTTAGTGGTGCAAGAGCTGGTTCCGGAGGTGGTGGAGGTGCATTTGCAAGTGCCTCTTTGACAATAACCTCCGGGGCTTTATTACCAGTAATTGTTGGAGCTGGAGGAAAAGGAGTTTCCGGAGCAAATGGAAATTTTGGAGGTTTTTCGGCCATTACCGGATTTTCACTTAAAGCAGATGGAGGAAAGGGAGGTCTTGTAAATACAGGAAACCAACCTGCAGGAGGTTTAGGAGGTGCGAGTGGAGCATCTGTTGGAACAACAACAATTTCAGGATTTCCAGGTCTTGCCGGAGAATCTGGTTTTGTTGATGACACAGGATCTGTTATTAGTTCAGGTGCCGGTGGAAATGCTGCAAATGGCGGAGGAACGGGTGGTGCTGCAATTACAGGTGCCTTTGTGACCAATGCAGGTAATCCGGGTAATCCTCCGGGAGGTGGTGGTAGTGGTGGTAGATCTTCTTTTTTTCAAAGTGCTAGAGTAGGTGGAGATGGAGGAGACGGAAAAGTAATTATTTCTTATAATTGTCCCACCTATAGTTTATCTGGTGCAGTGGCTTCTGCAGTAAATGTTTGTTCCGGAAGCTCTTCAGAGATTACTTTAACGGGAAATTTGCCTGTTGGTCTTTATAAAGTTTCTTATGAAATACAGGGAGTAGCACAAACTCCTTCTGCAATGAATGTAACAACAACCGGGACCGGATCCTTTATTGCCAGTGGTTTTACTGCGGTTGGATCTAAGTTTGTAAAAATTACTGCCTTAACATCCGGATCAAGTACAGTAGCTTCTGAAAATTGTACTTCACCAATTACAATAAATAATTTAGCAACAGTCGTAGTAAATTCATCAGGAACTGCTCCGGTAGCTGTGGCTGGTTCTGGTGCTACATGTACGCAAATAACCGCCAATTGGCAAGCTGTCTCAGGTGCATCGTATTACGAATTAGATGTTTCTACAGATAATACTTTTGCGACTTTTGTTACAGGTTACAGCGCGCGTAATGTTGGCAATGTGCTTACATTTAATATAACTGGTTTGGTAAATGATACTTATTATTATAGAGTAAGAGCTTATAATGGTACTTGTGTTAGTGCTAATTCTAATATTATAACATACGCAACTACAGTAGCTCCTGCTACGCCAACCTCAAATGCAGGTTCTGGGAAAACGTGTTCACAAATAACCGCAAATTGGACCGCAGTATCAGGTGCAACTAGTTACTTTTTAGATGTATCTACACAAAATGGAGCTAATTTTAATACAAATATGTTAGTTGGCTACAATAATTTAAATGTTGGAAATGTTGTAACGAAAGATGTTACAGGATTGGCTGTAAATACAAACTATTATTATAGAGTGAGAGCTACTAATAGTTGTGCTACAAGCTCAAGTTCGGCTATTATTAACTACAGTACCTCAACGACTGTTGCTGGAATTCCTGCAACACCTACTGCGAATGCGGGATCAGGTCAGACATGTTCTCAATTTACGGCAAATTGGGCTTTGGCTGCAAGAGCAACAAGTTATATTATAGATGTCTCTACCCAAGCATCAGGAACTGCTTTTACAAATAATATATTACCTGCTTACAATGGCTTGAATGTTGGAAATGTGCTTAGTTTCGATGTAACTGGATTAAATGCGAATACCACCTATTATTACAGAGTCAGAGCTACTAATACTTGTGGTACAAGTAGTAATTCGGGTATTATTATGTATGGAACAACAACGGGAGGTTCAGGGACGCCCACTGTACCTACGGTAAATACACCTACAGGGCAAACATGCACTCAAATTACAATAAATTGGAGTTCAGCTACTCGTGCAACAAGTTATATTATAGATGTCTCAACCCAAGCATCTGGAACTGCTTTCACGAATAACATATTACCTGCTTACAATGGTTTAAATGTTGGTAATGTGCTTACAAAAAACATTACAGGATTGTCGGCAAATACGATCTACTATTATAGAATCCGAGCCACAAATAATTGTGGTACAAGTGCAAATTCTACAATAGCAAACACTTCAACTACGCCTGTACCTGCGGTTCCGGCTATTTTGCCAACTTCTACCACAATTTGTCAGACAGATGGTGTAAGTCTTAATGTAGTTTCTCCTAATGCTGCATATACATATGTTTGGTCTACAGGCGAAATGGGTTCGTCTATATATGCAACTGCAGCTGGTAGTTATACTGTAAAAGCAGTTAATTCAGGTGGGTGTTCAAGTGCAGATTCTCCAGCAGCAACCGTCATAGTACAAGGTTTGCCAACTGCAATTGCTGGAGGAAGTGTAACAATATGCTCTAATCAACCTGTGACCGTAACAGGAGCATCGGCAACAAATGGAACAATAAAATGGACGTTTAGCGGTGGTGCGGGAACCTTAACTGGTGATACTACATTGACACCGATCTATACTCCGGTTCAGGGCGGAGCAGCAAGAACGGTTGTTTTAACAATGACTGTTACAAGTACTAATGCTTGTATGCCACAAATTGCCACAGCAGCTTATACTATAAATATTCAGGCTGCGCCCACAGCGTCAATTTCTGGTACGCAAAGTACGTGTTCAAACGGATCAGTTACACTCGCCGCCGGAGAGGCAAATGCGTCAAACGGAACCATCTTATGGACACATAATGGTGCCGGATCAATTTCGGCAGGAGCAACAACATTAACACCTACGTATACTGCCGCCGCCGCCGATGCTGGAAAACAGATCACATTAACAATGACGGTAACTGCATCGCCATCTTGTTCAACTCCTTATATAGTAACAGATATTTATCCGGTTATTGTTAATGCAGAAAACACTGTTACAGGGGCTTCTTCATCTCCAATATTATGCATAAATACCTTGATGCCTAATATTACGCATACTACTACTGGCGCAACAGGAATTGGAGCACCACTAAATTTGCCAGCGGGAGTTTCTGCCAGTTGGGCATCTAATACAATTACAATAAGTGGTATGCCAACACAATCTGGAACTTTTAGTTATACTATTCCATTAACGGGAGGTTGTAGTATAGTGAATGCCACGGGAACAATTGTTGTAAAATTAGATACAGTTGGAGCAGCGTCAACATCTCCAATAATTTGTTCTCACACCGTAATGCCAAATATCACACATACCACTACAGGTGCAACAGGAATTGGTGCGCCGGTAAATTTACCAACGGGAGTTTCTGCAAGTTGGGCATCCAATACAATTACAATAAGTGGTACTCCAACACAGTCAGGGACTTTTAATTATAGTATTCCTTTAACAGGAGGTTGTGGACCTGTTAGTGCTGTGGGAACTATTGTGGTAAAACCTTTGCCGTCTACTCCAATATCCGGAACAATTACACAACCTACCTGCAGTAATACAACAGGAAGTATTGTATTAAATGGTTTGCTTTCTACATCAACATGGATTATTACTCAAAGCGGAACTGTTTTGAAAACTTATTCGGCTTCTGGAACCACTTATACAATTTCTAATTTATTACCCGGAAATTATAATTTTACGATCGAAGATGGGGTCAATTGCGCTTCGTTACCAACAATAAGTTTAGAGATTAAGGCGCCAGTTACAAATATTTGGGACGGAACATCTTGGTCAAAAGGTGGCATTCCCATAAATACGGATGGTGTTGAGTTTTCTGCAGATTACCAATCAACAGGAGATTTAAATGTCTGTTCATGTAAGATTGATTCCGGAAAAAGTGTAACAATAAATTCGGGACATACTTTAACAATAGAAAAAGAATTAAATGTTGATTCAGGAGCAGGAACCAATTTGATATTTCAAAATGATGCCAGTCTGGTACAAACAACAAATGCAGTCAATACAGGAAACATTATATATCATAGAGATACAGAACCGGTTCGCCGATATGATTTTACCTATTGGTCAACACCAATAACAAATCCTGCACAACCTTATACGCTTCATGATTTGTCTCCAAATACATTGTTAGACAAATATGAAAGCTACAATTCTTTAGCGGGAGCATGGGATATTAGCTTAAATGGAACGCGAGTAATGGTTCCGGCAGTAGGTTATGTGGTTAGAGCACCACAAAATTTTTCTATTACTGCTCCTGCAATTTATCCTGCAATTTTTACAGGTGTTCCTAATAATGGAGACTATTCAGTTCCGCTTTTTGCAACAAAATGGAGTTTAATAGGAAATCCTTATCCATCAGCAATAGATGCAGAGGAATTTATTAACATAAATCATTTCGCATCACCGTCTGTAGATGTTGGAGCCTTATACTTTTGGACACATAATACTCCTCCAAGCAGCACAGCTTCATCTGGTGGTTCTTACGATTATACCAGTAATGATTATGCTGTTTTTAGTTTGTCCGGAGGAATTTCAACAGGAGCCAGATTGCCTGACGGAACTTATGGACCTGCACCATCAGGAAAAATAGCTGCTTGTCAGTCTTTCTTTATGCTGGCTTCAGGTCCGGACGCTGTTAAGTTTACAAATGGCATGCGAGTGGGCGGAAACAATGGAGAATTTTTTAAAACAACAAGACCAAGAGTGTTAGAAAAAAATCGATTATGGTTAAATTTAACTAATACCCAAGGGGCTTTCAAACAACTTTTAATAAGTTATATCGAAGGAGCATCAAATAGTTGGGATGTTAATTATGATGCAACTACAATGGAGAGTAATAGTTTTATAGATTTTTATAGTATTAATGAAAGTGAAAAACTAACGATTCAAGGTCGCGCATTACCATTTGTAAATACTGATAAGGTTCCGTTAGGATATAAAACGACCATTGCGGGTAATTTTAATATTGGAATTGATCATGCCGATGGGCTTTTTAATAATCAGGAAGTATATCTGGAAGATAAAATAACAGGAAAGGTTACAGACTTAAAAGCCGGTAATTATACATTTACAACTGCAATAGGAACTTTTACAGATCGCTTTACTATTAACTATATTGACAAAACCCTTGGAACAGGAGACTTTGAAAACCCTGAGAATGATGTTTTGGTTTCGGTAAAAGATAAAATTATAAAAGTAACATCTACTAAAGAAGAACTTAGAGAAGTCGTTTTATTTGATGTTTCGGGAAAAATGCTTTATCATAAAAACAAGATAACGAATAAGGAATTAGTGATACCAAATTTGCAATCAGGAAATCAGGTTTTATTAGTTAGGATTGTTTTAGACAATGGATATTCAAGCTCCAGAAAGGTTATATTTTAACGATAGTATTTTAAAAAAGAAGGAATCCATTTCGTTTTGCGGAGTGGATTTTTTTTGTGCAATATTTTTTTCTCAGTACTTTTTTACTATTAACACTCTTTTTCTAAAAGGGATGTTATTGATTTCAATATGTTAAAAAACAATTCTTTACGTTAAAATATTTTTCTGTTGTAAATAAAATCGTACCTTGTTGGAGGTTATAATCGACGAACTTACATAAAAGCCTGTTGTAATACAATTTTACTCACTACCTCTCAAAAACTAAGATTATTTTTTTAGTTTTTTATTCGCCTAAATACTGATTGTTAAATTTAAATACCATTAAATAAACAAATAAGTACTTAACGTTTATTTCTACATCTTTTCCTAGGTTTTAGGACGTTTTTTAAGCGTTCCTGTTCCGCTTATATGGTATTTAAAGTTTTTTAAGAGAATTCATGCTTTGATTGTGGATCTGTTTTTTTTTAATTATCTAAAATGCCTCTTATGAAAAGAATCTTACTTAACTATTTGATTTTTATTCCTGTTCTAAAGGAACATTTGTTTCTAAATGAGCAATATAAACCAGCATTTTTTAATAGAAAGTTCAAACTAGTTTTAGTTTTATCTTTTGTATGCACTTCACTGTGGGCTCAGCCACCTCACATATTTACAGCTGATGGCACAGTAGTTATTCCGGCAGGAATTACCTCTATGGATATTAAAGCATGGGGTGCCGGTGGTGCTGGTGGAGGTGCAGGTAGTTCTCCTTTACTTAGTGGAAGAAGTGGTGCAGGCGGAGGAGGAGGAGCATATGCAAATGGTCTCATAACAGTTAATCCATTATCAGGAGTGCCTTTAAATATTAAAGTTGCCGTAGCGGTTACTGGAACAACTTCAAGTGGAACAGCAGGAGGCAGTTCAACAATACAAGGTTTTGAAGCAGTTATTTTAGCAGTTGGAGGAGGAGGAGGTACAGCCAATACAGCAGGCGGTACACCCAGTGGCGGAGCAGGTGGATTAGGCAGTGCTTCGATTGGTTCCATTTCAACAGCTTCTGGGATAAATGGAGGAAACGGAAGTGCTGCCTTATTAAGTTTGGGGCTTTCATCTGGGGCTGGTGGTAATGCAGGTGGTACCGGAGGAGGTGCCGGAGGTGCAGCTCTTTCAACTTTATTATTAGGTAATGGACCAGGAAATGCAGGTAGTCCACCCGGTGGTGGCGGGAGTGGTGGATTGCAGACCGTAGGAAATCCTTCTCAAGTAGGAGGTTCAGGTGCTCACGGACAAGTTACAGTTACTTATACATGTCCAACTTATAATATTACGGGAATATCAGCAACGAATGTTTGTATTACATCACCAACATCTTCAGTAACAGTTACATCGAGTGCTGCATCTTTGCCTATTGGTATTTATACGGTTACTTATAATCGAGGTACACCCGCAGCTACTGGATTGACAGCAGCAATGACAGTAAATACAGCAGGTACTGGAACTTTTACAGCAGTAGGCCTAACAACTGCAGGTACAAGTTCGATTGCTGTTACAGGATTAACATCAGGTGTTTGTGTTTCTCCCATTTCAGGAATAACTACTAATGTAACAATTTCTCCGGACACAGTAGCGGGATCCGCTGGTGGAGGAACAACAATTTGTAGTGGTTCAACAAGTGCTGCTTTATTATTAACCAGTAGTGTAGGCTCAGTTCTTAGATGGGAATATTCAATAGCTCCGTTTTCAACTTGGACTCCCACATCTGTTGCAAATACAACAACAACATATACTTCGGACGCACTTACACAAACTACACAATTTAGAGCTGTAGTGCAAAGTGGTACTTGCTCGACATTAAATTCTACAGCAACTACCGTAACTGTTAACCCGTCTCCACAAGGAAGTTTGTCAGCCAATGGCCCATTTTGCGCGACTGGCGCTGGACAATTAACTTTTACTGCAACATCCGGAACCGGACCGTTTACGGTGGTTTATAATGATGGCGTTACAAATCGCACTGCAAATAGTGTAGTAAGCGGAACAGCTTTTGCAACGGCTGTCACTCCGGTTTTAAGTACAACAACCTATACTTTAGTTTCCGTTACCGATGCCAATACTTGTATAAGAAGTTCTGGTTTCACCGGAAGTTCAGCGACTATCACCGTTAATCCATTACCACAAGGAACCTTATCGGCTAATGGTCCTTTTTGTGCGACTGGCGCGGGACAATTAACTTTTACAGCAACATCAGGAACAGGACCATTTACTGTCGTTTATAATGATGGAATTGCCAATCGCAGCGTTAGTGTTGCAAGCGGTACAGCTTTTGCAACGGTTGTCACTCCGGTTTTAAGCACAACAACCTATACTTTAGTTTCCGTTACCGATGCCAATACTTGTGTACGAAGTTCAGGTTTCACTGGAGGTTCAGCCACGATAACCGTTACCCCATTACCACAAGGAAGTTTGTCAGCCAATGGTCCTTTTTGTGCGACTGGCGCGGGACAATTAACGTTTACCGCAACATCCGGAACAGGACCATTTACAGTGGTTTATAATGATGGAGTGGCAAATCGTAGTGTAAGTGTTGCAAGCGGAACAGCTTTTGCAACGGCTGTCACTCCAGTTTTAAGTACAACAACTTATACTTTAGTTTCAGTTACCGATGCCAATACTTGTATAAGAAGTTCTGGTTTCACCGGAAGTTCAGCGACTATAACTGTTAGACCTTTACCACAAGGAACCTTATCGGCTAATGGTCCTTTTTGCGCGACTGGCGCTGGACAATTAACTTTTACCGCAACATCCGGAACAGGACCATTTACGGTGGTTTATAATGATGGAGTGGCAAATCGCAGTGTAAGCGTCGCAAGCGGAACATCTTTTGCAACGGCGGTCACTCCGGTTTTAAGCACAACAACCTATACTTTAGTTTCAGTTACCGATGCCAATACTTGTGTACGAAGTTCTGGTTTCACCGGAGGTTCAGCCACGATAACCGTTACCCCATTACCACAAGGTAGCTTATCAGCCAATGGTCCTTTTTGTGCGACTGGCGCGGGACAATTAACGTTTACCGCAACATCCGGAACAGGACCATTTACTGTGGTTTATAATGATGGAGTTGCCAATCGCAGTGTAAGTGTGGCAAGCGGTACAGCTTTTGCAACTTTCCAAACTCCGGTTTTAAGTACAACAACTTATACTTTAGTTTCCGTTACCGATGCCAATACTTGTATAAGAAGTTCTGGTTTCACCGGAAGTTCAGCAACGATAACCGTTACCCCATTACCACAAGGAACCTTGTCAGCCAATGGTCCATTTTGTGCGACTGGAGCGGGACAATTAACGTTTACTGCAACATCCGGAACAGGACCATTTACTGTGGTTTATAATGATGGAGTTGCAAATCGTAGTGTAAGTGTGGCAAGCGGAACCGCTTTTGCAACTTTCCAAACACCGGTTTTAAGTACAACAACTTATACTTTAGTTTCCGTTACCGATGCCAATACTTGTGTACGAAGTTCAGGTTTCACCGGAGGTTCAGCCACGATAACCGTTACCCCATTACCACAAGGAACCTTGTCAGCCAATGGTCCTTTTTGCGCAACTGGCGCCGGACAATTAACGTTTACAGCAACATCCGGAACAGGACCATTTACTGTGGTTTATAATGATGGAGTTGCAAATCGTAGTGTAAGTGTTGCAAGCGGTACAGCTTTTGCAACTTTCCAAACTCCGGTTTTAAGTACAACAACCTATACTTTAGTTTCGGTTACTGATGCCAATACTTGTATAAGAAGTTCAGGTTTCACCGGAGGTTCAGTAACGATTACCGTTACCCCATTACCACAAGGAAGTTTGTCTGCCAATGGTCCTTTTTGTGCAACTGGCGCCGGACAATTAACTTTTACAGCAACATCAGGAACAGGACCATTTACTGTGGTTTATAATGATGGAGTTGCAAATCGTAGTGTAAGTGTTGCAAGCGGAACCGCTTTTGCAACGGCTGTCACTCCGGTTTTAAGTACAACAACTTATACTTTAGTTTCCGTGACCGATGCCAATACCTGTATAAGAAGTTCTGGTTTCACCGGAGGTTCAGCGACTATCACCGTTACCCCATTACCACAAGGAACCTTGTCAGCCAATGGTCCTTTTTGCGCAACTGGCGCTGGACAATTGACGTTTACAGCAACATCCGGAACAGGACCATTTACAGTGGTTTATAATGATGGAGTTGCCAATCGCAGCGTTAGTGTTGCAAGCGGAACAGCTTTTGCAACGGCTGTGACTCCGGTTTTAAGCACAACAACCTATACTTTAGTTTCCGTGACCGATGCCAATACCTGTATAAGAAGTTCTGGTTTCACCGGAGGTTCAGCGACTATCACCGTTACCCCATTACCACAAGGAAGTTTGTCAGCCAATGGTCCATTTTGTGCAACTGGCGCCGGACAATTAACTTTTACCTCAACATCCGGAACAGGACCATTTACTGTGGTTTATAATGATGGAGTGGCAAATCGCAGTGTAAGTGTGGCAAGCGGAACAGCTTTTGCAACTTTCCAAACACCAGTTTTAAGTACAACAACCTATACTTTAGTTTCGGTTACCGATGCAAATACTTGTATAAGAAGTTCCGGTTTCACCGGAGGTTCAGCGACTATCACCGTTAATCCATTACCACAAGGAAGTTTGTCAGCTAATGGTCCATTTTGCGCGACTGGCGCTGGACAATTAACTTTTACAGCAACATCCGGAACAGGACCATTTACGGTAGTCTATAATGATGGAGTTGCCAATCGCAGTGTAAGTGTTGCAAGCGGAACAGCTTTTGCAACAGCTGTCACTCCGGTTTTAAGTACAACAACCTATACTTTAGTTTCCGTTACCGATGCTAATACTTGCGTGAGAAGTTCAGGTTTTACCGGAGGTTCAGCGACTATCACCGTTACCCCATTACCACAAGGAACCTTATCGGCTAATGGTCCATTTTGTGCAACTGGCGCTGGACAATTAACGTTTACCGCAACATCCGGAACAGGACCATTTACTGTGGTTTATAATGATGGAGTTGCCAATCGAAGTGTAAGTGTTGCAAGCGGAACAGCTTTTGCAACGGTTGTCACTCCTGTTTTAAGTACAACAACCTATACTTTAGTTTCGGTTACTGATGCCAATACTTGTGTACGAAGTTCAGGTTTCACCGGAGGTTCAGCCACGATAACCGTTACCCCATTACCACAAGGAACCTTGTCGGCTAATGGTCCATTTTGTGCGACTGGAGGGGGACAATTAACGTTTACAGCAACATCCGGAACAGGACCGTTTACGGTAGTTTATAATGATGGAGTTGCCAATCGCAGTGTAAGTGTTGCAAGCGGAACAGCTTTTGCAACGGCGGTCACTCCGGTTTTAAGTACAACAACTTATACTTTAGTTTCCGTGACCGATGCCAATACCTGTATAAGAAGTTCAGGTTTTACGGGAGGTTCAGCGACTATAACCGTTAATCCATTACCGGTTCCGGTTTTTTCTGTTCAGCCTGGAGCAACTGTTTGTGTTGATGATAGCGTGACCTACACCACTTTGGCTGGACAAACAAATTATCTTTGGACGGTTCCCGGAGTTGCAGGTACAGATTATAATATTACCTCAGGTGGAATATCAACTACCAATAATACAGTCACATTACAATGGAAAATAACAGGAAATAAAACAGTTATGGTAAGTTATTCTTCAAATGGATGTGCTGCAGTTGTGAGTGCAAGTAACTCAACAAATGTAACAAAAACACAACCCGGAATTGTAAACGGAGGAGCGCATGTTTGTAGCGGAGATCCAAGTCCTTTATTAACTTTAAGTGGTTATAACGGTACTATTGTCAGATGGGAATACGCCGAATCTTTGCCATATGTATGGCAATCTATAAGTCATACAGGTGTTGCTTATCAGCCAGGAATATTATTAACGAGTACTAGTTATCGAGCTGTGATAAAAAACGGAACCTGTGCAGAAGATTTTTCAATAGAAACAAGAATTGATATTGATTCAAGACCATCTACTCCGGTACCAGGAACTATAGTACCACCAACATGTGTTAATCCTACAGGAAGTGTAGTTTTAAATGGCTTAATCACTGGTCCTAACGTGATCATTAATCAAACCGGCACATCTTTGCAAACTTATACTGATTTTGGCGCTGGTTATACCGTTACTAATTTATCTCCGGGTACTTATTATTTTACGATTCAGGATGGGGCAAATTGTCCTTCGTTACCAACAACAGGTATTGTAATTGTACCGCCTGTTACAAATATTTGGAATGGTTCAGTTTGGTCTAATGGAAGTCCACCTATAGAAACTGACGGCGTTGAGTTTGCAGGAAATTATCAAACAACAGGAAACTTAAGTGCCTGCTCATGTATTGTGCACCCCGGAGTTAATGTTACTGTAAAATCCAATCATACATTAACCATTGATAATTTTTTAAATAATAATGGAGGAACTTTGATTTTTGAAAACAATGCCAGCCTTCTTCAGGTAAACAACTCAGTTAACACAGGAAATATTTTTTATAAACGAGATACTCCCCCGGTTCGTCGTTATGATTTTACCTATTGGTCATCTCCGGTTACACGTACTCCGGCTTTTACGTTACATGATTTGTCTCCAAATACTTTGATTGATAAGTATGAAAGATATGATCCTTTAACAGGATGGATAATTATTAATAATGGAACCGCACCAATGTTAGCAGGAGTTGGTTATACCGTAAGAGCTCCGCAAAATTATGATATTAATAATCCGGTGGTTTATAATGCATCATTTGAAGGAGTTCCAAATAATGGTCCATACAATATAAGTTTGGGAGCAGCGGAGAAATGGAGCTTATTAGGAAATCCATATCCTTCTGCAATTTATGCAGATCAATTTATCGTCGATAATACGGCAAATGTTTATGGTACTTTATATTTTTGGACTCACAATTCAGCTCCCAATAGTACAACATACCAATATAATTCTGAAGATTATGCAACTTATAATTTATCAGGCAGTGTAGTTATAGGCAATATGACAGGAGATGGAGCAACAACACCTGGAAATCAAAATCCTCCATTGGGATATATTGCAGCAGGGCAATCATTCTTTGTGAAATCAAAAACAGGACAAAACGCTGTTTTTACAAACTCAATGCGTATTTCAGGGAATAACACGCAATTTTTTAAAGATGCAAATTCAAAGAATGAAAAGAACCGTGTCTGGCTTAATCTAACAAATACCCAAGGAGCATTCAAGCAATTGTTAGTTGGTTATATTGAAGGAGCAACAGATGGTTGGGATACTAATTATGATGGAATCACAGCAGATGCAAACAAATATTTAGATTTTTACAGTATAAATGGAGATCTAAAACTTGTGATTCAGGGACGCGCATTACCGTTTAAAAATTCTGATATTGTTCCCTTAGGATATAGATCCGCAATTGCAGGTGATTTTACCATTGCAATAGATCATGCCGATGGTCAATTAAGTACTCAACCTATTTTTCTGGAAGATAAAACTACTGGTGTTATGCACGATTTGAGAGCAAGCAACTATACTTTTACAACTACAACAGGCATTTTTGCAGACCGTTTTGTGCTGCGATACTCGAAAACTTTAGGAGTTGAAGACTTTGATAAAAACGAAGATAATGTTATTGCTTTTGTAAAAAATAAAAACATAAAAGTATCCTCACTCAAAGACGCTATTAATGAAGTTGTTATTTATGATGTTTCCGGAAAAATGCTTTATGATAAAAAGAAAATCGGAAATACTGAATTACAAATAACAAATTTGCAATCCGGAAATCAGGTTTTATTTGTAAAAGTTATTTTAGAAAACGGTTATGTATCGACCAAGAAAGTTGTCTTTTAAGGTGATAAAATAATTCTGAAACCAAATTGTTTTACCAAAAGAAAAGCCATTCCGTTTTGTGGAATGGCTTTTTTATGTATTTATCTAAAGTGAATATTATATATTGTTAATCCATCTTTTTAGTTGAATATTTTCCTCTTAAAAAGTCTTTTGCAAACTTCCGTTAGTTTTGCTAACCGCTTTTTCATTTTTATAATCAATCCATTTTTGACCTTTAATTTTTCGCATTAAAATATCAAAATGGCGCATGATGAAAACATTATAAACTGCTTTTGATAAGTTCTTAATGTTTTTTGGGAAAGCTCTTAAACTCATAGAAAATCCGGGAGTCAGGTATTTCATATAATGCCAATAACCTTCGGGCATATATAACATTTCTCCGTGTTTGAGATTGGTGATATAACCTTCGGCATTTTTTAGGGCAGGAAATTTTTCGTAATCCGGATTGTCAAAATCAATGTCTTCTCGCGAGATCAAAGCGTGAGGGACCTTGTACAGAAACTTAGTCTGATTTGGAGCAAAAAGCATACATTGTTTTTCTCCATGAAAGTGAAAATGCAAAATATTAGAATAATCAATATCATAATGCATAAAGACTCTTGCTTTTTCTCCGCCAAAAAACAGCATTGGCATTTGCTTGACCAATTTTAGACCAATATCAGGCCATAGAAAGTCGTTTTTTAATGTTGGGAGCTCTTTCATTAGATTATAAAGAAAGATGCGATAATTGGTAGGTTTTTGCTCCAGAAGATTAATGTAATCGCTCATCTTCATTTTAGTATGAGCTTCATTAAAGCCATCTTCATGATTTACGGGTCTGTCATCGTATAAAGGGACGATGGTTTCGCCTGCGATTTCTTTAATGTATGATAATTTCCATTTATGATATGCTGGCCAGTCTTCTGTCAGTTCTTCAATAACAACGGGAATTTGCTTTTTTACATATTGGGAAATAAAATCAGATTTTGAGATTTTTTTTACCCTTTCGATTTGTTTTAACTTCATCTCTCTAAATAAAAAAATTGCTTCTGACACTAAGTCAAGAAGCAATTTAAAAATATTTTGTGAGATTTATGGACTCTTTTAATTAAATTTTTGATTTGATCGAAGCCTCGAGGTTTCTTTCGATTGTATGTCCAGGTCTTGTCCACTTAGGTTTTTCGCCCAATGGAGCAAATTGAGAATCAGCTGCTTCAACAGTTTGTGGTTGCGAAACTTTAACAAATGGTTTTTGTGGAATTAAGCCTAACATTTCAAACATTTTCATGTCTTCGTGAACATCAGGATTTGGAGTAGTCAATAATTTATCACCTGCAAAAATAGAATTTGCACCGGCAAAAAAGCACATTGCCTGTCCTTCGCGACTCATATTTGTTCTTCCGGCTGATAAACGAACTTGCGTGTCCGGCATAACAATTCTTGTAGTTGCTACCATTCGAATCATTTCCCAGATTTCAACTGGTTTTTCTTCCTCCATCGGAGTTCCTTCAACGGCAACTAATGCATTAATTGGCACAGATTCCGGTTGAGGGTTTAAAGTAGAAAGTGCAACAAGCATTCCCGCTCTGTCTTCGATGCTTTCTCCCATACCAATAATTCCTCCACTACAAACGGTAACATTCGTTTTACGAACATTTTCGATAGTTTGCAAACGGTCTTCGAAACCACGAGTAGAAATTACATCTTTATAATATTCTTCAGAAGTATCTAAGTTGTGATTGTAGGCATATAAACCAGCTTCTGCTAAACGTTGTGCTTGATTTTCGGTAATCATACCTAAAGTACAACAAACCTCCATATCTAGTTTGTTAATGGTACGAACCATTTCCAGAACCTGATCAAACTCTTCACCATCTTTTACGTTTCTCCAGGCAGCACCCATACAAACGCGGGAAGATCCGCTTGATTTTGCACGCAAAGCCTGAGCTTTTACCTGACTTACACTCATTAGATCATTACCTTCTACGCCAGTGTTATATCGGGCAGCTTGCGGACAATAACCGCAATCTTCCGGACAACCTCCGGTTTTGATAGATAGTAAAGTTGATACCTGAACTACGTTCGGATCATGTTTTTGTCTATGTATAGTTGCTGCTTCATAAAGCAAGTCCATCATAGGTTTATTATATATGGCGATTATCTCGTCTTTTGTCCAGTTGTGTTTTGTAATGCTCATTAGGTACATTGTTTTTGAAGGTTCAAAAGTAACGAAATTGTTCTAATCAACCAATGCTGAATCCTGTAAATGAATATTTGACAGCGATTTTCAAAAAAGAAACACTCTAAAATCACATAATTATATTTTTTTATGATTTTAGAGTGTTAAATGATCTATTTTATTTTGAAATATTAATCGGCTACATATTTGTTATTCCAATATAACATCATCATCAAGGTGACAATGACCGACGAAGCGATTCCTTCAAATAATAAACATATACAATAAGTTGGTACAGAAGGATTTCCTCCAAACATAAAAGTTTCGGATAATGTTTTTACATAAGCATCACCACCTCTTGCATAACTGTAAACTAATAATCCAAAAACGCTCAAAGCCACGCCAACTACTGAAGTTGCCATTGCAGAAACAGCATTTGACACAAAATTGGTTTCTCCTTCATGCAAATTCATTTTCATGGTTTTGTTTACGCCATAAAATATAAAAAATACATTCAGGGTACGCAGGTAAAATAAATGAGCTAAACCTAAAACGTTCATCAATAAAAAATAAATTCCTATTCCAAGGAATATCAAAAACCCGTTGGTAATTTCTTTAGGTAATTTCATAGTGGTTATTTTTAAAGAAGTTAGTATTAAATATTTGATAAACAGAGTTCTATATCAAATTTACTAAAAAAATAACTACGATGATTTAAAAATGGTAAAAAGTATGCTGAGGTTGGCGCAAAAAATATTTTGTTGTTGTAAAGTGTAGTCCCTACGGGACATTTATGTAGATTGGGTATTGTTTTGCTACCAAGATTTAATTCCTAACGGAATATATTTTGATGGAGATTATGTGCCGTTACCAACATTTAACTCCTAGCGGAGTATATTTTGATTGAGGATAATTTGTTGCCAAATATTAAAGTGCTAAGAATATATCTCGTAGAGATTACATGTTGGTAGAAAAAAAAGTATTCACACCAAATAAATGTCCCGTAGGGACTACACATTTAGGGAGAGTATAAGATTGAGCTTCAGCAAAAGTATTTTGCAAGTGATTCTAATATTAATTTCGAAAAAGAAAATATCTCGTAGAGATTAGATGTTGGTAGAAAAAAAACACCCGCACCAAAAAATGTCCCGTAGGGACTACACATTTGGAGAGAGTATAAGATTGAGCTTCAGCAAAAGTATTTTGCGAGTGATTCTAATATTAATTTCGAAAAAAAAAAGAATATCTCGTAGAGATTATATGTTGGTAGAAAAAAAGATCCGCACCAAATAAATATCCCGTAGGGATTACACATTTTGCAGAACAATAAAAATTACGCTTCCGCGAAAGAATAACGAATGTGATATTTAAAAGATACTAAAGCTCGCTCACAAAAGCTAAAGCATTTATTCTATCCTGATTTAATTGTTCTTTCAATAAATCTACTGAACCAAATTTTTGCTCTTCACGAAGATATTCCAATAATGAAACTTCGATTTTTTGCCCGTAAATATCAGCATCAAAGTCAAAAAGATTTACTTCGATGGTTTGTTTTTGCCCATTTACAGTTGGATTAAAACCAATATTCATCATTCCATAAACTTCTTTTTGATCCACAATGGCTTTAACAACATAAACGCCGGTTTTAGGAATAAGCTTGTAATCTTCTTCAATTTGGATATTTGCTGTTGGAAAACCAATCGTTCTTCCTAATTGTTTTCCTTTTACAACTTCACCGGACAAAAAGTAGTCATAACCCAGATAATCATTGGCAAGAGCCATATTTCCTTCGTTTAACGCTTTTCTGATTTTAGTAGAACTCACAGAAACATCCTGAATTTCTTGAGCTGAAATCTGCTCCACTTCAAAACCGTATTCAGCACCAAAAGCGATTAAATCGTCAATGTTTGCCGTTCTGTTTCTTCCAAAACGATGATCGTGACCAATAATTATTTTCTGAATATGAAATTGATCTACTAAAATAGAATGAACAAATTCTTCGGCAGTTAATCTGGAGAAACTTTCGTTAAACGGATGAATAACAAGATTTTCTATTCCGGTTGCTTCCAGAAGTTTCGTTTTTTCAGAAATCGTATTTAAGAGTTTGATTTCTGATTTTTCTTGTAAAACCATTCTTGGATGCGGAAAAAAAGTAAGCACTAAACTTTCGTATTTTCCGTTTTCTGTATTTTGAGTAATTCGTTCCAGAATTTTTTTATGACCAATATGTACACCGTCAAAGGTTCCAAGAGTTAAAATCGTTTTCTTGGTTGACTGAAAATCGTTTATAGAATGAAAGAGCTTCAAAACAAATAATTTAAGATGGTGCAAATTTATACTATCTATTTTAAATTTGGCACTACGACTAATTGATTTTTAATGAGATTCTATTTCTTTTTGTGAAAAATGGGATACTCGTCGAGCAAAAAGCATTAATTGTCGTATTTATGTAAGAATTTAATTTAATTCGTTTAATTTTGAATTCTAAATACCACTTATTAGGATGAAAAAACAATTACTTTTATTATTGATTATATTTTGTTGTGCCCAAATTCAAGCGCAAAGTGATGATTTATGGCAAAAAGTTAGTTCAAATACAGCACTTAGTAAAAGAACAGGTACAAGTGATTCAGATAGATTATACTATAAATTAAATGCTGAATCTCTACAAGCAAAATTATCTTCTACAACAAATAAAAGTTCAAAAAGTACTACGACTACAATTGCAATTCCGAATGCAAAAGGCGCTTTAGAGCGATTTCAGGTTTGGGAATCTTCGAATTTTGAACCGGAATTGCAAGCTAAATATCCGGAAATCAGAGCTTATGAAGGAAGCGGTTTGGACGATAAAACGGCTAAAATTCACTTTAGTGTAGCGCCAATAGGTATGCAGACTATGGTAATTCGTGCTGATAAACCAACAGAATTTATAGAGCAAAATCCGGATGATAAAACCGGATATGTATTGTTTACCTCAAATCACAGTCTTAATAGCACTTCTAAATTAGTTTGCGGACTTAAAGATGTTGTTTCAAAAAATAAGTCAACAAAAAAGACAGCAAAAACAACTGCAAGTAATAAAGTTTTCAAAACTTTGCGATTAGCATTGTCTTGTACAGGAGAATATACTGCTTTTTTTGGAGGCACAAAAGCCGGAGCATTAGCGGGTATGAATGCTTCTATGACAAGAGTTAATGGTGTTTTTAATAAAGATTTAGCGGTACAATTAATTTTGATTGCCAATAATGATGCAATAATTTATACAAATGCAACGACAGATCCTTATTCTAAAGCCAGTGATGGAACAGCAGATTATCCTGGTACAAGTGATTATCAAGTGTGGAATATTGAAGCACAGAATAATATAACAAGTGTAATAGGTGAGGCAAATTATGACATAGGTCATTTGTTTGGAGCTTCTGGAGGAGGAGGAAATGCAGGTTGTATAGGTTGTATTTGCAGTAGCCCTCCATCAGTAAATACTATTGGTAAAGGAAGTGCATATACATCTCCATCAAATGGAATACCTCAGGGAGATACTTTTGATATTGATTTTGTAGCGCATGAATTGGGTCATCAACTAGGTGCAACTCATACTTTTTCTTATTCTATTGAAGGTACAGGAACTAGTGTTGAACCAGGAAGCGGTTCTACGCTTATGGGTTATGCAGGAATTACGGATTATGATGTTCAAAACAATTCGGATGATTATTTTGCTTATGCCAGTATTTTGCAAATTCAGGAAAATCTTGCCACACTAAACTGTCCGGTTAGTACGCCTTTAACTAATAATCCTCCCGTAATTGACGCCGGTTTAGATTATACGATTCCTATTAGTACGGCATTTGTTTTAAAAGGTACAGGTTCTGATCCTGAAGGGGATTCTGTTACTTATACCTGGGAAGAAAATGATAGTGCCACTACAACAGATAAAAGTACTAGTATTGCATATCCCACAAAACCAGATGGTCCATTGTTTAGATCAATGCGACCTGTAAGTTCACCAATTCGATATATGCCAAGTTATGATTCAGTACTTCAAAATAAGCTGACGACAACTTGGGAATCTGTTTCGGATATTGCAAGAACACTAAATTTTACATTAACCGGACGTGATAATGCAGCTCAGGGAAAAGCTCAAACCTATACAGATGCTATGGTGGTAACTGTTGCTTCATTTGCCGGACCATTTGCAGTTACTTCACACAAAGATAAAAATGTAAGTTGGACTCAGGGATTGAGTCAAACAGTAACTTGGAGTGTCAATAATACAAATACTTTGGTTGGATCTTCGACAGTAAATATAAAATTGTCTACAGATGAAGGATTGACTTTTCCGATAACTCTTGCGGCAAATACACCAAATGATGGTTCCGAAGTTATCACACTTCCGGCAAGTGTACCTTCATCAAAAAATTGCAGAATCTTGATTGAACCAGTTTCAAATATTTATTATGCATTAAATAGTACGCCATTTGCAATAGGATATACTTCAAAAACAATCTGCGATACTTATAGTTTCGGAAGTGCTTTCAGTATTCCGTATTCAACTACTTATACTTCTAAAACGGTAACAGTACCAGCATCAACAGGAGTAATTGAGGATGTAAATGTTTCGATAAATGTAACACACGACAGACTTTCTGATTTAGAGATCCAAGTTATAAATCCGCAAGGAACAGCTGTTGTTTTGTTTAATAAAGCCTGTACAGATGTAGCTTCTACCTTAGTTGCGCAGTTTGATGACGACGGAGTAAATTTGGATTGTAGTAAAATAACCTCGCAAATTGTACTTCCGGTTGATGCTTTGAATGTTTTTAATGGTCAGAATCCACAAGGGAATTGGACTTTTAGAGTTCGTGATGCTGTTTTGGGGAAATTTGGAACAATAAATTCAGCTTCGATAAACATTTGCAGTCAGACATTTACATTAGGAACAGAGGATTTCAATACCATAGATTTTGTTCTTTATCCAAATCCAAGTAAAGGAAATTTTACTGTTCAATTTGAAAGTGACGCCACTAATAGAGTTCAGGTTTATGTACACGATATTTTAGGCAAAAAAGTTTATTCTAACTCTTTTGATCCTACTTCTAATTTTGATCAGAATATTCAATTGCCACAAGTATCTGCAGGAATTTATCTTGTAACAGTAATTGATGGAGATAAAAGAACAGTTAAGAAAATTGTTGTGAATTAATTTTGCCCACGGATTTTGCGGATTAAACGGGTTTACACTGATTTTTATTATAAAATAGTTTAATAAATTCTATTGATTAATACCGTAGAGGCGCACAGCAGTGCATCTTGTTGTGGATTAATTTTGCCCACGGATTTTGCGGATTAAACCGATTGACACAGATTTTTCGTGTATAATCGTTTATTAATTTTATTGATGATTACCGTAGAGGCGCACAGCAGTGCATCTTGTTGTGGATTAATTTTGCCCACGGATTTTGCGGATTAAACCGATTGACACAGATTTTTCGTCTATAATCGTTTATTAATTTTATTGATTATTACCGTAGAGGCGCACAGCAGTGCGTTTTGGCATTGTAAATATAACCTGCGCTAATCTGTTTAATCCGTAAAATCCGTGGCTAATAACATTAAGAATTCGCAATTGCCATACAAACAATACTGATTTTTGTTCCCGGAATTTTTAATAAAGCACGTGAGCAAGCTTCAAGTGTTGCGCCCGTTGTTAAAACATCATCGACAATTAAGAAATGTTTGTTTTGATATTCTTCTGTAGAAATAACATCAAAGATATTTTCGATATTATCAGATCTTCCGGCGAGATTCTTTTTTGATTGCGTTTTAGAATATATTTTTCGATATAAAGTCGAATCGTTATACGGAATATTCAATCCTTCGCTTAAAGTTTTTCCAAAAGTAGTAACCTGATTATAACCTCTTTCTTTTAGTTTTTTTGGATGAAGCGGAACAGGAACCACAAAATCAAAAGGAGTTTCTAAATTCAATTCTTTTAAATCTTCGACATACCAATTTCCTAAAACAAAACCAATCTCTTCATGACCTTTGTATTTTAAATTGTGAATGAGTTCCTGAACGATTCCTTTTTTATTAAAATACAAAAGTGCCGATGCGTGTTCGATCTCAATTTTGCCATAAAACTTTTTGACTGCTTCATTTTTATCATCCAAATGATATTGAGTAAGAGGCATTTCATGCCGACAACTTGTGCATAAAACAGTTTCGTTAGTAACCAAAACGGTATGACATCCGGCGCAAACTTTAGGAAAAAACAGGTTGATAAGATATTTAAACACAAATAGAAAGAATTTAGTTACAAAAATAACAAAATCAATCCTGCAATCTTTGTAATTTTTCTTTTTTTTAAACGTACTTTTTATATTTTTGCATCACTATGGCAAAACAAGAAGATTTATTTAAGAATGTGGTTTCGCACGCAAAAGAGTACGGATTTATTTTTCCGTCAAGCGAAGTATACGATGGATTAAGTGCAGTCTATGATTATGCACAAAATGGTGTCGAGTTAAAAAAGAATATCCGTGAATATTGGTGGAAATCAATGGTTCAGATGAATGAGAATATTGTCGGCCTTGATGCTGCAATATTAATGCATCCAACGACTTGGAAAGCTTCAGGCCACGTTGATGCTTTCAATGATCCGTTAATTGACAATAAAGATTCGAAAAAAAGATATAGAGCTGACGTTTTAGTAGAAGAATATGCTGAAAAGCTAAATGTAAAAGCTAAAACAGAAATTGAAAAAGCCAGAGTTCGTTTTGGTGACGCTTTTAATGAAGAAGAATTTGTTACGACAAATGCTCGCGTGGTAGGATATCTTTCAAAAAACAAAGAAATTTTAGCAAGACTTGCAAAAGGTATGACTGATGATCTTCAGGATGTAAAAGCTTTAATCGAAGAATTAGAAATTGCTGATCCTGAAACCGGTTCAAAAAACTGGACAGATGTTAAGCAATTCAACTTAATGTTCGGAACTAAACTTGGAGCTTCTGCAGAGTCTGCAATGGATTTATATTTACGTCCGGAAACGGCTCAGGGTATTTTTGTGAACTTTTTAAACGTTCAGAAATCTGGTCGTATGAAAGTTCCTTTTGGAATTGCTCAAACCGGTAAAGCGTTCAGAAATGAGATTGTTGCAAGACAATTCATCTTTCGTATGCGTGAATTCGAACAAATGGAAATGCAATTTTTCGTTCGTCCGGGTGAAGAAATGAAATGGTATCACCATTGGAAAGAAACTCGTTTAAACTGGCACTTGTCTTTAGGATTAGGAAAAGAAAATTACCGTTTTCACGATCACGAAAAATTAGCGCACTATGCAAATGCTGCGGCTGATATTGAGTTTAATTTCCCTTTTGGTTTCAAAGAATTAGAAGGTATTCACTCAAGAACAGATTTCGATTTAAAAGCACACGAACAATATTCAGGTAGAAAATTACAGTATTTTGATCCGGAATTGAATGAAAACTATGTGCCATATGTAGTAGAAACTTCAGTTGGTTTAGATCGTATGTTCCTGGCTGTTTTTGCTACATCATTGCAAGAAGAAACTCTTGAAGATGGTTCTACAAGAACAGTTCTTAAATTACCTTCGGTTTTAGCGCCAACAAAAGCAGCTATTTTACCATTGGTTAAAAAAGATGGATTACCAGATATCGCCAGAAAAATCATTGATGATTTAAAATGGGATTTTACAGTAGCCTATGATGAAAAAGATGCTGTAGGACGTCGTTATAGAAGACAAGATGCTCTTGGAACTCCGTTTTGTATTACAGTAGATCATCAAACTATCGAAGACGAAACAGTAACAATTCGTCATAGAGATACAATGAAACAAGATCGTGTGAAAATTTCTGAATTGAAAGACATTATTGAAAACGAGGTTTCTATGAAAAACTGGTTGATGAAAATGTAAATTTTTATACTTAATAATATAAAATCCCAAATTCCTTTATGGAATTTGGGATTTTTTTTATCCAAAAATGTGTATTTTGTCGATGAAATTTGCATTTCAGCTTTATGTTTTAACATTTGTTCATAATGTATTAACATTGAAAAGTTTAGATAAATGAATTGCGTAATTTTAATTGTATAAAATATATTAAAATTAAATTTTTTCAGGAGTAATGATGAAACTAAAGCAATAGTTGTCGTGAATTAATGAAAGAACAACATAAACCAATATTGAAAAAGTATTCGTATATTATAATTGACGATGATACAGAGAGTATTTTGAAAACCCGAACAATTGCAGAAGGTTTTTCAGAATTGGTTTTTGTGGCTTCGACAACGAATTATCAAGAAGGTTTAAATTTAGTTTTAGAGCATAAACCTTCAATTGTTTTTCTGGAAATTGATCCCAAAGATTTATCCAGTAATTTGTCGTTGGCTTTTATCAATGAGTTACATCGGTTTTTATCAATTTTACCTAAGATAATTGTTACAACTTTTACAAAAGAATGGGCTTTTGACGCCATTCAATATGGTGTTTTTGATTACATTTTAAAACCGATAATAACAATTGATGTATTAAAAAGTATTCTGAAATTAAACAAGGAAGTTGTTGAGGTCAATACAGTTAGTGCTTCCCAAGAAATTTCAACTTCAATAATTCCCGCTGAAAAAACTTCTAAAATTGTTGAAAACTCTTTATTAATATGTGTAAAATCTTACGGTGATTATCGCTACATTAGTGCATCAGATATCTCCTATTTTCAAGCTGATAATAATTCGACTGATATTTACCTAAATTCGGGCGAAATGATAACAGCTTTTAAAACGTTGAAGCATTTTGAGAGTGTTTTAGAGTATCCATTTATCCGAATTCATAATAGCTATATTATTAATCGAAATTATATTGCCAGAATTCATAACGGAAACTCAATTTGTTACATAAAAAATTCTTCGAAAAAGATTCCTTTTTCGAAAACGTATAAATCAAATGTTGATTTAATTATTGCCGATTTTGCAGCAGGAAATTATTTAGAAGTCTAAAAATTAGGCGTTTACATATAATTCACGTTCATTGACTATCAATTGGGCATGTTCTACCATAAACCTGTTTTTTCATATAAGTTTTTTTCGTTTGTAGTGTTAGTTTTACACCATGATTCGCTCCCCAGCGATGATTCTCCAAAAATTTTAAATCAAACACTTAAAACCTCAAATCATGAAAAAGGCAGCTTTAACATTCGGATTATTTTCTTTAATATTGGTAGCAACTTCATTCGTAACTCCAGAAAAAACAAATAAATCAACAGCAGGAAATATTGATATAAGTGTTGGTGTAGATGGTGGGCAGCTAGGAAGAATCGGTAGAAAATCAGATTTTGCATATAATACTTCAAATCAGGTAAATGCAGTTGGAAATAAATTTAAAAGTTTTTCTTCTGATAGTCAGGTGACAAAATCTAAAGTAAAGTTAGACTAAGAGAAATAAAATTAGTATAAAAAAAGGTTGTCAGTTTCTGGCAGCCTTTTTTTTATGTCTATAGTTTTAGTATTTTTGAGGAAAATCATAGACAAACCTTGAAAAAATATTCTCAGATATTATTGTTTTTAGTTCTTGTCCTGTTTGGCTGTACCGATAAAAGAACGAAAGATGAAAATGAAAATCCTTCAAAAGACAGTCTCTCCACTTATTTCTCATTGGCAAATGATGTTAATTTGCCTTTTCATTATAAACAAAAGTACAATCAGAAAGCATTGGATATTGTTATTGGTGAGGAAAATGATTCTTTAAATAGAGTTAACTTTTTTAAAATTGCCAATCGCTATTATAACATGGGCGATTGGAAATCCTATCAAAAAATATCGAAGCTGATTCTCGAAAGAGCAATAAGCGCTAAAGATTCGTCTAGTATTGCTAAAGCATATACTTATTTGGGAGATTATTATCAGTCAGAATCAGTTTCGGACAGTGCTTACTTGAATTATTTTAGAGCAGAAAAAATATATTTAGGAATTAATGATGATGTTAATTTGGTAAAAACTTTTATTGCCAAAGCAGATTTGCAGTTACGTGAAGGTGATTTTTTTGAAAGTGAAATAACTGTATTTAAGGCACTTAAAATTCTTAAAAAGAAGAAAAATGTAAATAAGGATCTTTATGAGTGTTATAATTTATTGGGAATTATATACAACGAACGGGAGGAATATGATAAAGCATTGGAATATCATAACAAAGCATTATTGTTACTTGACGATAAATCAAATTTAGAAGAGTTTCAGCAAAAGGCAATTTCACTGAATAATATCGGGTATGTTTATTTAAACATGCACAATTTTAATCAGGCAAAGAAAAATTTTAAAAGAGGTCTTGAACAAAAAGATTTATTCAACGGAAACACAGTTCTTTATGCTATGCTTTTAGACAATTTAGCATACTCCAAGTTTAAATCTAAGGAATTTGCCGAATTGCCATCACAATTTTTTAAAGCTTTGAAGATTAGGGATAGTTTAAAATTGGAATCTGGAATTATATTAAATAAAATTCATTTGTCTGAGTATTATGCCTTTCAAAGAGATACTTTCAGGGCAATTCAGTATTCGAAGCAAGCATTGGTTTTATCCAAAAAATTAAATACAATAAGAAATATATTAGAATCGCTTAAACAAATTGCTGTTGTTGATCCTGATAATGCTTCGGTTTATTCTAAAGATTATATTCATTATAATGAAAAATTACAGAAAGCAGAACGCAGAATGGGAGAGAAATTCTCTCGTATTGAATACGAAACCAACGAAATAAAGGATCAAAACTCAAACCTACAAGAGAAAAATAAGACTCTGGTTTACGTTTTTAGTATTTGTACATTATTGGGTTTATTTTTCTATGTTTACAAAACGCAACAAGCCAAAAATAGAGAGTTACTTTTTAAGCAGCAGCAGCAAATTGCAAATGAAGATATTTATAATTTGATGATTTCGCAGCAAAATGATATTGAGATGACTCGTATCAAAGAAAAGAAAAAAGTTGCTCAGGAATTGCACGACGGCGTTTTGGGCAGAATGTTTGGTGTCAGAATAAGTTTGGACAGTTTAAATAAATTAGATGAAGCTCATGCAGCGCCAAAAAGAAAGAAATATTTGGCGGAACTTAAACATATTGAGGAAGATATACGTGAAATTTCGCATGATTTAAATCGTGAAAAATCGGAATTAATTAATAATTTTGTTGCGATTTTGAACAAATTGTTTGAAAATCAACAAAATACTTATATGTCAAGATTGATTACTTCGTTTGATTCTCATATTAAGTGGGAATTAGTAGGTAATACGGTCAAAATCAATTTGTATCGAATCATTCAGGAAGCACTTCAGAATTGTAATAAATACGCAAAAGCAAGTACAATTGAAGTGGAATTTAAGAGCGAAATCAATCATTTGATTCTTTCGATTTCTGATGATGGAATTGGTTTTAATACCAAAAGAACCAAGAACGGAATAGGATTGCACAATATTCAATACAGAGCAGCAGAATGTAAGGGTACAGTTACGATAAAATCTGCCAAAGGAGAAGGAACAATTCTTCTAATTAAAGTCCCAATTGATCAAAAAATAAACCTACAAAATAATGACAGTTGACCTAACAGCCCCGTTTTCGCAACTTACTAAGCGAAACATTTTAATAGTTGACGACCATCCTTTTATTATCGAAGGATATAAGAATGCTATCACAAGATACAATCCTAAGGAATATGAATTTCTGATCTCTCAGGCATACGATTGCAAATCGGCTTATGATTTATTGCAAGACGTTGAAACCCCAAATTTCGACATCGCATTTTTAGACATAAGCATGCCTTCGTATGAAGAAAAGGATATTTTTTCTGGTGAAGATCTGGCAAAATTGATCATAAAAAAGATGCCCAATTGCAAGATCATTTTGCTGACAATGTACACTGAATTATTAAAAATCAAAACAATCATAAGAACAATCAATCCAAATGGGTTAATTATAAAAAATGATTTAACATTTGATGAATTACTTTTCGCATTTGATAAAGTAATGAAGAATGACAAATATTACAGCCAGTCTGTAGTAAAAATGGTCAACCAATCTCCTCATAATTCAATAGAAATTGACCAGTTTGACAAGCAAATTTTATTTCATTTGTCAAAAGGAACAGAACATCATACAATGCCGCAATATATTCCGATTTCATTAAACGCAATCGAAAAACGGAAAATCAATCTCAAAGAATTGCTTAAAATAAAAACCGGTTCAGATGATGAATTGGTTAAAGAAGCTAAAAGCAAAGGACTTTTCTAAGAATTTTAGATTTAAGAGTATAGATTTTAGATTCAAGCACAAAAAAAATCCTAACAGACTTTAGATCTATTAGGATTTTTTTTATGTATTGAGACTTAATACTGCGACTGAAAACTAAGTTTATTCACTCAAAGCATCCCAGCCACGAGCTTTCAACGGAATTTGGGTATTTGCACGTGTAACCAGATTTATTCCTTCGCTTTCGTCTGCCATATGACCAATGATTGAGAAATTTGGATTTCCCTTTATTTTATCAAAATCGTTGATGTCAATAGTAAAAAGTAATTCATAATCTTCTCCGCCATTAATTGCTACAGTTGTACTATCAATATTAAACTCTTCACAAGTCGAAATAAACTGAGGATCTAACGGAAGTTTATCTTCATATAAATTACAACCCACTTTTGATTGTTTACACAAATGAATAATTTCAGAAGATAATCCGTCCGAAATATCAATCATTGATGTTGGTTTAATTTCAAGAGCGTGCAATAAAGTGCGCACATCTTTTCTCGCCTCAGGTTTTAACTGACGTTCAATCAAATAACTGTACATATCAAGGTCAGGCTGACTATTTGGATTCACCTGAAAAACTTGCTTTTCGCGTTCCAAAACCTGTAATCCCATATATGCAGCACCAATATCACCGGTTACAACAAGCAAATCGGTTTTTTTAGCGCCATTTCTGTAAACAATCTCCTCTTCGTTAGCTTCACCAATTGCAGTAATGCTAATAATTAATCCTTTTTGAGATGAGGTTGTATCGCCACCAATTACATCAACTTTATACTCTTTTGAAGCGTGTGTAATTCCCTCAAATAATTCTTCTAAGGCTTCTAGAGGAAAACGATTAGAAACAGCCACAGAAACCGTTATTTGCGTTGGTTTGGCATTCATTGCGCAAATATCAGATACATTTACAACAACAGCCTTATATCCTAAGTGTTTTAAAGGCATATAAGCCAAATCAAAATGTACACCTTCAATCAGTAAATCTGTAGAGACAACTACTTTTTTATCTTTAAAATCAAGAACTGCCGCGTCATCACCAATACTTTTTAAAGTAGATTCCTGCGTAACATCAAAATTTTTGGTTAAATGTTCAATTAAGCCAAACTCGCCCAATTGCGCTATACTTGTACGTTGCGGATTTTTATCTTCGATCATTTTTTCTAAGTTCCAAAGTTTTTAAGGTGCAAAGGTACAAAGGTTTTATTGAACTTAATGGAATGTTGTTTTTCAACGTCTGATTTATAGATACAGATATGTTTAGATTGCGACGAACCTTTGTCAAAGTTTTAAACTTTGACAAAGGTTTTTGTAGTCAAATGTATTGTAGAGGCGCACAGCAGTGCGTCTCGAATCCAGTAACCACAATTTAATTCCGCATCAAACCTAACAGGTTTTTAAAACCTGTTAGGTTTAACGTAATGTGAATAAAATGGGGTTACGTTGCGTGAGACGCACTGCTGTGCGCCTCTACAGCAGGAAATAAAAAAATATTTTATTTTTTTATTTCCTGCTGACAAACTGTTGTCACCGACCCTCGATAATTTTGGAGTATTAAAATAATTAAAACTTTAAAATTATGAAAACATTAGCTGCACAAGTAATTACTCCTGAAGATTTATTAATACACTGGCAAGGACACCGCGCTTTAACCCGTCGCGTAATTGAATTGTTTCCTGAAAAAGATTTTTTCGAATTCTCGATAGGAGGAATGCGAACTTTCGCAAAACTAACAGATGAGCTTTTGGCAATCGCTGTTCCGGGACTTAAAGGAATTGTAAATAAAGAAGTGAAACCATTTAGCGAGAAAGCATCAGAAGAATTGATTTTTAAAGCGCAATATCTTGAAAAATGGGATGAAGCAACCGAAGAAATAAATAAGTATTGGGAAAAATTATCTATTGAAGATTTCAATGAAAACTTTAATCTTTTTGGTCAGTACGAATTTCCAGTTATTCAAAATATTTTGTATTTTGTTGACAATGAGGTTCATCACCGCGGACAAGGATATGTATATCTAAGAGCTTTAGGAATTGATCCTCCTTTTTTCTGGGAAAGACAGTAATATGATCAAGACGTTTTTAATGAACTAAATCAAACATCATGAGTTTAAGAAAAATAATGGCAAATTATGCTGCCTACAATTTATGGGTAAATCAACAATTTGTGAATTGGCTAACGACAAAATCTGATGAGTTGTTGCACAAAGATGTTCCTTCGAGTTATTCGAGCATTATTAAAACACTTAACCATATTTGGGAAACAGAGCAATATTGGTTTTCTATAATAACCGAAACTGCTTTGCCCGAAAGGAATGAAAATGTTGATTTAGATAAGAATGAAATATTTGAAGGTTTATTAAATACGTCTGCTAAATTATCGGAGTTCATTTCATCATTATCAGACGAACAATTATACAAAGCGGTTAAAATCGAGAATCCGTGGTTTCAATGTGAGTTGCCAATTTCTGATTATTTATTACAAGTAGTAAATCATGGCACTTATCATAGAGGACAAATTGTAACCATTGGAAGAAATATTGGTATAACCGACGCTTCAAACACGGATTATAATTTTTATAATGTCATAAAAAACCAGTAATAAAGTAAAAACTCCCAAAGATGAACTTATCATTCGTCTTTGGGAGTTTTTTATACTAGTCTTTTTTTATAAGATTCTATTAATTCCAATATTCTGGTTTTAAGACTTTCAGGTTCTATAATTGTAGCATAATCACCAAACATCAAAAGCCAGCGAGAAAAGTGATCATGAACATTACGTGACATAAAGGTCATTTCGATCTGTCCATCAATTTCTCTTTCAGAAACATAACCATGATATTTTTGTTCATAACGAAGGTGAGTTAGGATTTTTTTCGAAACTAAAATTTTAACTTTAGTTGTTGGAATAGTTTCTGATTTAACCAAATAAGTTTCTAAAGAATCGTGTTCAATCGTAAATTCCAGATCGGTTTTCTGAATTCCCTGGATTCTGTCTGTTCTAAATTGCCTATAATCTTGTCGAAGATGGCAATAGCCCAAAAAATACCAATTGTTGTGATCGTGAAAAACACCAACAGGTTCAATGTTTCTATTACTTGCCTGCTCAGCTTCGATAGTTTTATAAGAAAGAAGAATCTGTTTTTTCTCAGCAATACTTTCGAATAAAACAGCCAAAGTATTAGGCGAACTATCATGAAATAAAGGTTCTTGCGTTTGCATTAAAACTTTAGATTCAATATTCGAAAGCCAATCTTTGTCAGTACCTCTCAAAACCGATTTCAGTTTATACATCGCCGATGCATAATGAGATCCAAGAGAAGGATCTGTAAATTTTTGCATTAGTTTTTCTGCCGCAATAAAACTGCTTACTTCCTCGCGTGTAAACATTACAGGAGGTAATCGATAGCCATCCATTAAGGCATAACCAACTCCCGCCTCACTATAAATAGGAACTCCTGATGCTTCAAGAGTTCGAATGTCTCTATAAATGGTTCTCAGACTACAGTCAAAACGATCCGCCAATTCCTGAGCTTTTACAATTTTTTTGGATTGTAATTGAATCAGGATAGCTACAATCCTATCAAATCGTTTTGGGGTTTCGTCGAGCATTTTTTCTTTTGGTTCTGGTTCAGCGGTTCAAAGTTACAAAGGTTTAATGTTTAAAGTAATAAAAAAGCTGTCCCAAATTGAGACAGCTTTTTTAAAATTTGATTTCTGTTTAAATTTTAGAATCTATACAAAACTCCAAATTGCGGCTGATCGAAAATATTTTCAAATAAGTTAATATTTAATTGAAAAGTATCAGATGATGGACCATTTTCAGGAGAAACACTATTGTAAGCCAAAACATTTGCAAGAACAAAAGTTACTGCGATATTTTTGGTAACAAAGTAATTTAATCCCACATTAATATCAGCAGTTAAACTGTTATTAGTGTCGCTGCCAGCAAGCGGTGTTTCGGTTTTGTTTCTTCCGTAACCTAATCCTGCTTCTGCGTAAGCTTTAAAACGTTTTTTATCCAATTCCAAAAAATAGTAACGTGCAAAGGCGCCAACTCCAAATACATTGGTTTTAATACCTGTTGCTTCTTCTTTATTGCTGGAATAATCTATTTTTGCTCCAACCGCAAATTTATCATTCAATAAGTAACCAAATTTTGGGCTGAATCCGTAATAATCATTTTTGCCTCCGGTGGTGATTTTAATGGAACCTTCAAGAAACATATCGCCTTTTTGAAAAGTAATACCTTTTGCGGAGTTCATTTCAGAATCAACTTCTTGTTGTTGTGCATTTACAAATGAAAAAGTCAATATTGATACAATAATAAAAAATTTAGTTTTCATAATAATTCGTTTTAAGTTGTAAGATTAAAGTTATATTTTTAATGTTAAAACCTTTACTGTCTTATTCAAATGAGTTAAAAAGGATTTTATTGAGTTAATATTGATGTATTTTTATAAGTATTTACTTGTTTAATAAAGTGATGAATTTTGCTTTTTTTTAGATATCAAACCGCGGATTTATTGAGAGTTAGACTTCTGAAAAAAAGAAAAAACCCAAGAACTTTTGTAATTGGGTTTTTCCGGAATTCTATATTAATTTTTATTTCAGTTGTTTTTAGAATTTATACAATAAACCAAACTGTGGCTGATTGAAAATATTCTCGAACAGATTAATGTTTAATTTGAATGTATTTGAAGATGGTCCATTTTCAGGAGAAACACTGTTGTAAGATAGAATATTTGCTAAAGTAAAAGTAGCAGCGATTTTTTTTGTAAAAAAATAGTTTAAACCTACATTAATATCAGCAGTAATACTGTTACTTGTATCGCTTACACCGTAAGTTTTAGTTTTGTTGCTTCCATATCCTAATCCTACCTCGCCATATGCTTTAAGACGTTTTGAGTCCAATTGTAAAAAATAATGCCTTGCAAATACTCCAACTGAGAAGATGTCTGTTTTTTTATCTCCAATTTCCACTTTATCGCTGGAGTAATTTAATTTTGCTCCAACTGCAATTTTATCATTTATAAGATATCCAAATTTTGGACTGAATCCATAATAATCTGAAGTGCCTCCTGTATTGATTGTAATTGAACCTTCAATAAACATATCTCCTTTTTCAAACTGAACTCCTTTTGATGAACTTAATTCTTGTTCAATTTGTTGTTGTTGCGCGTTACCAAATGCAAAAACAAATAATGCTAAAACGGTTGTAATTTTTAATTTCATAATAATTTTATTTAAGAATTTATTTACAACAAAAATATATAAAATACTTACAATAATTATATTTTTTGTAAGTATTTATTTAAATAAATAAAATATAGAGCAATAAAAAACCCGATGACGCAAGTTATCGGGTTTAATCTATATTCTAAGCTTTAAACTTTCTAAAGGATTGTATCATTTCATAAATTCCAAAAGCAATAAATATTTTTCCGAGAATAAAAATTAGCCAACTCCAGCCATGTTCTAAATATGTTCGCTCATTTTCCAATGGATTGTAAAAGTCTGTTACGAGAAAAAATCTAAAAGCACCAACAAAAAAATCGTTGATTTTTTCAAAATTAAAAGTACTTGAGTTTTCAATTCTATATAAAATTGTAAACCAAAACAAACCGGATAATATGGTAAAACCTAACGACCAAAACCAGTTTCCAAAATTAGAAGACCATTTTGTTGCCCAAAGAATTGATGTGTCTTTAAAATTTGTGAATATACTTAATTCTTCATAATGAGCTGAAAGTTCATAATTTCTATAGGTATTAAAATCAATTTTGTTTTCGGTCTTTTGAAGTTCTTGCTTGATTGCTCGCAATGTCCTTTTCCATTCTAATATTTTAGATTTATCTCTTAAATATGATTTGTCAAGAACTTTATTTATTTTCATTTCATCAAAATAAGCTCCACCTCCAAATTTCACTTCAAATAATTTTAAAATATTGAATTCCGCATCTGTAAATGAAGAAGATTTAGCAAAAGTACATCTTGTAATGTCTAAAAAATGAATCTCTGATTTATTAAAAAGTGAAAACCCTTTAAATTCACATGCAATAAATTTTAATTTTGCATTATTAGAATTTTTGCAGTTTTCAAACCAACTTGTACTTAGAAAATCACAATTTTCAAATTGAAATGAGCCTGTAAATTTTGATTCGGAAAAAGAAATTTTTGAAAATGAATTTTTATAAAAGCCAGGAAATTCAAATGATGAACCAATCGGCTTTAAATTGTCTAATGTAGAATTAAATCCTACTCTTTTAAAAATCGTGCGGGCAAAAAATCTATTATTTCCAAATAAGACATTTGTAATTATTGAATTTTGGAAGGAAATAATATCACTGCTTTTTCCCAATTCATTTCCAAGGAATAAAAATTTTCCATTGATATGATTAATTTTTTCGAATATAAACAAATCAATGATTGTATTTCGTATGCTGAAATCGGTAATAAGTTTGGGTTTTTCAATTTCTACATCATTTGAGAAATTAAGAAGACCCAATATTAATTTAGATTTTCCATTGCCTAAATTTAGAGAGTTTAATGCTTTTGTGTTTTTGAATGTTATGCCTTCTAATGAACAATTAGAAAAAGTTACGATGCAGTTGAAAGTGCAGTTTTTGAATTCTAAAAGTAATTTAGGTTTATTAACGTTCTTAATTACTAATTCTTTACAGTTAAAAATGCAATTTTCAAAATTGATCCAACTTGACGATTTGAAAGCTTCAATTACTAAGATATTATCATTTATGTCAAAAACGCGGTCAATAAATTCATTATTTTCTTTTATTATTACATCAAAAGCTATTTTATTAGTAATCATATTTTATAATTTATTCCAAATCTAAACAAAAAACCCGATAACGAAAGTTATCGGGTTTATATCTTAATACTTAGTACTTAAATCTCAATACTAAATTTAATCATTCAATTTCAAAACAGCCATAAAAGCTTCTTGCGGAATCTCAACGTTTCCTACTTGTCTCATACGTTTTTTACCTTTTTTCTGTTTTTCAAGAAGTTTACGCTTACGCGAAATATCTCCACCATAACATTTTGCGGTAACGTCTTTACGAAGTGCTTTAATTGTTTCACGAGCAATAATTTTAGCTCCAATTGCAGCTTGAATCGGAATGTCGAATTGTTGTCTTGGGATTAATTCACGTAATTTCTCGGTCATTTTTTTACCAATGTTATAAGCGTTGTCTTCGTGAATCAATGCAGAAAGTGCATCAACCGTTTGAGCATTCAAAAGAACATCCAGTTTTACTAATTTTGAAGTTCTCATTCCTATCGGAGAGTAATCAAAAGAAGCATAACCTTTAGAAACAGTTTTCAAACGATCATAAAAATCGAATACAATCTCGGCAAGAGGCATATCAAAATTCAATTCAACACGTTCTGTAGTCAAATACGTTTGGTTGGTAATTTGACCACGTTTTTCGATACATAAACTCATTACGTTTCCTACGAAATCAGCTTTTGTAATGATTGTTGCTTTAATAAAAGGCTCTTCAACTCTGTCTAAACGAGAAGGTTCAGGTAAGTCAGAAGGATTGTTTACAACAAATGCAGTTTCAGGATCTTTTTTGGTGTAAGCCAAATACGAAACGTTAGGTACTGTAGTAATTACAGTCATATCGAACTCACGCTCTAAACGTTCCTGGATAATTTCCATGTGAAGCATTCCTAAGAATCCGCAACGGAAACCAAAACCTAAAGCCGCTGAACTTTCAGGAGTAAAAACTAACGAAGCATCATTCAATTGCAATTTCTCCATAGAAGAACGCAAATCTTCATAATCTTCTGTATCGACAGGATAAATTCCGGCGAATACCATTGGTTTTACATCCTCAAAACCAGTAATCATATTTGTAGTTGGCGTTTTAGCATCAGTTAGAGTATCTCCAACTTTTACTTCTTTGGCTTCTTTAATTCCAGAAATTAAATAACCAACATCACCAGCAGAAATTACACTTTTAGGAACCTGATTTAATTTTAAAGTTCCAATTTCATCAGCAAAATATTCATTGCCAGTAGCCATGAATTTAATTTTTTGCCCTTTTTTGATTTCTCCATTTACAACTCTAAAGATTACTTCGATTCCACGAAACGGATTGTAATGTGAATCGAAAATCAAAGCTTGCAATGGCTCATCCACATTTCCTGACGGAGGTGGAATTTTTTCGATAATGGCAGCCAAAATATTTTCGACACCAAAACCTGTTTTTCCAGAAGCATGAATAATATCTTCTAATTTACATCCTAATAAATCGATAATATCATCACTAACTTCTTCAGGATTTGCACTTGGTAAATCTACTTTGTTAAGAACCGGAATAATTTCCAGGTCATTTTCTAAAGCAAGATATAAGTTAGAAATCGTTTGTGCCTGAATACTTTGTGCAGCATCAACAATCAAAAGTGCACCTTCGCAGGCAGCAATAGATCTTGAAACTTCGTATGAAAAGTCAACGTGACCAGGAGTATCGATAAGATTTAAGATATATTCTTCACCTTTATAAGTATATTCCATTTGAATGGCGTGACTCTTAATTGTGATTCCACGCTCGCGCTCCAGATCCATGTTGTCAAGCAATTGTGCTTTTTCTTCACGAGCTGTAACGGTTTGTGTAGCGCCTAATAAGCGGTCTGCCAGTGTACTTTTACCGTGGTCAATGTGTGCAATAATGCAAAAGTTACGTATCTTCTTCATTTTAATATTTCAATTCTCTTAACGAGTTTTAAGTAATTTCAGGGTATAAATTTGCGCTAGAGCAATTGCTTTAGAGCATGTTATTAAGGCGCAAAGATAGCGCAAAGTTTTGGATTGTGGAATGTAGTTGTTCGATTTTGAATTTTGTAGACGGAAAGTTCCTCTTAAAGTTTTAAAATGTTCATTATTAGTGATTAATGAAGTAGTGGCTTAAAGCCAAAAACTTGCAGAATGTTTTTATTAAAGTCTTAGTTTGATTTGTTGTTTGTCAAAAAAATACTTCATGTTACTATTGTTTGAAGAATCTGTATTTTTTGTGCGAATAATTGTCGGTTTAAACAAATATGATTATACTTGTAGTCATTTGAACCATAAGCCTGATCAGCTTGTGATTTTTAATTTTTACAATTGTTTTTTATTAGAATCTCTGCGCAGGATTTGCTGATGAAAAACGAGAAAGTGTATTTTGTTTACTAACTATCAAACCTAAAAGAATTATGGAAAAACAAACCGTAAAGCTGGCTCAAAAATTTGGCAGACTTTCAAAAGAAGAAATGAAAAATATTAATGGCGGAACATTAGGAACCGTTTGTGGTCCGAGAAATGGCGTTCCAACTTCGATTTGCCCAAGCGGAAATGGAGTTGCAGCGAATTCAGGAACTGAAGATCCGAATAAGTTCCCGGGAATTGTAGGAGGTTATTGCAATGTGATAATCGTATGTATTCCTTAAAAATAAAGTGATAAATGCCCGAAGATTTCTTCGGGTATTTTTTTATCTAAAACTCAAAATTAAATCCTTTTTCGGTTAGTTTCTTATAAATCGCCGGATCAAATTTATACAGTTTCGCAGCTCTGTGTGAAACATCTTGTTGTTTTTCTTCAAGAGAAACGAGTAATTTCATGTGAAGAATTTTTCTGCGGAAATTTGATTTGTCTAATTCAATTCCTAAAATTTCTTCATACAAATGCATTAATTGTAATAAGGTGAATTTTTCGGGCAATAAATTAAATCCTATTGGAGCCTGACGAACTCTGTTGCGCAATTGCATCAAACTAAATTGCAGAATTTCGTTATGGTCAAATATTAGATTCGGAATATCATTAATCTTGTGCCATTTCGCTTCAATTACAGAATTACTTGCTTTAATATTATAATCTTCCCGATTTAACAAAGTATAATAACCAATCGTAATAACTCTGGTACTTTTTACACGATCAGGATCAGTAAATGCTTTTAGCTGTTCCAGATAAATATTGTCAAGACTTGTTAGTTCGTATAATATTCGCAATGCAGCATTATCAACACTTTCTTCCGGATATAAATGTCCTCCCAAAAGTCCCCATTTACCAATGCTTTCTCCTTCTGCGTGCTGTACTAAGAGAACTTCAAGGTTTTTTTTATCAAAAGAAAAGATAACACAGTCAAGCGAAATACCTTCAATGACTAATTGTGCATTTGCATTTAAAACAGTATTAGTTTCAAGAATATTTTTAGAAGGTAAAAAAGTCATTAAAATTCAAAATTAAATCCTTTTTCAGTCAATTTCTTGTAAATCGCCGGATCAAATTTGTATAATTTGGCAGCTCTGTGCGAAACATCTTGTTGCTTTTCGTCTAATGCAACCAATAATTTCATGTGTAGAATTTTTCGTCTGAAATTAGATTTATCCATTTCGATTCCTAGAATCTCTTCATATAAATGCATCAATTGCAATAAAGTAAATTTTTCAGGCAAAAGATTAAATCCTATCGGAGCTTGTCGAACTCTGTTTCGAAGGTGTTTTAAACTATATGCAAGAATTTCGTTGTGATCATAAATCAAATCCGGAATACTATTGATCTTATACCATTGTGCATCGGAAGCTGTAAAACCAGCTTTAATGTTATAATCTTCACGTTTTACCAAGGCATAATAACCAATCGTAATAACACGTCGAAGCGGGAAACGATCCGGATCTCCAAAGGCTTTCAATTGTTCTAAGTAAATATTATCAAGTCCTGTAAGTTCATTCAATAAACGATGTGCGGCATTATCAGTACTTTCTTTTTTATAGATCCATCCTCCCGGAAGTCCCCATTTTCCTTTACTAATACCTTCTCCGTGTTGTACCAGAAGTACTTCCAGACTTCCTTTATCAAATCCAAATATGACACAGTCAATCGTGATCGCATTCATTGCGGTTTGTTCGCCTTTTAAAGCAGAATCGTCGGCTACATTTTCAACCATATGCTATTTAAATTTTGACAAATTAAATAAATAAAATGAATAGTTGTCTTCATCTGGGGTTTATATTTTTCTTAACGAAATAATTTTCTGACAATCAATAGTTTGTGATATCCTTAAAAATCAGATTTAAAAATAATTATCCTTAAACGACTGATTGTCAAATTGCTAAATCGTTAATTTTTCAATATTTTTTTATTCCATTTTAATGACTTCTTTGACGTATTCATAAAAATCAAGTTTGAATAATCAGAAATGAAAAAAAATAAACCTAATATTTTGTTAATATAGAAAAAATGTTTTACACTTGTAGTCAAAATAACCATAAGATAAGTTCAACTTGACTATAAGTTAAAAAAGGACAAATCTATAACTAACTTAAAATACCACCAAATGTTTTTTTTAGGAATTGATTTAGGAAGCTCTTCAGTAAAATTATCTGTATTTGATGCAGAGAAAGGGATAACTATTGGAGCAATTAGTGTTCCTGATTTTGAAATGCCAATTGTTGCCCCAAAATTTGGTTGGGCAGAACAAGATCCGGAATCCTGGTGGCAATTTGTAAAAGACGGAATCAAACAATTGGGTTCAAAATCTAATATTGATCTAAAGAAAATTGCAGGAATTGGAATTGCCTATCAAATGCATGGTTTGGTTTTGACCGATGAAAATTTAAATCCCGTTCGCTCTTCAATCATTTGGTGTGACAGTCGCGCTGCAAGTATTGGAGATGAAGTTTATAACAAAATGGGAACTGTAAATTGTCAGCAGGAAATTTTAGGAAGTCCCGGAAACTTTACCGCTTCAAAATTAAAATGGGTAAAAGACAATGAGCCTGAAATTTTCGCGAAAGCAAAATACATGATGCTTCCGGGAGATTTTATTGCAGCCAAATTATCAAAAGTAGCACAAATAAGCACTTCAGGTTTATCAGAAGCTGCTTTATGGAATTTCCCAGAAGGAAAACTGGCAACGAAAATCCTTTCTCAAATGGGATTATCATCGGATATCGTTCCGGAAATCGTTTCAAGTTTTGGAGTTCAAGCTACAATTCACTTAGAAATAGCACAAGAATTAGGATTAAATCCTGATGCAAAAATAACCTACAGAGCAGGAGATCAACCTAACAATGCTTTGTCATTGAATGTTTTGAAACCTGGGGAAATCGCTACAACAGCCGGAACTTCGGCAGTAGTTTATGCCGTAAGCGATGAAGATGTTTACGATAAAAAAAACAGAATCAATACTTTTTTACACGTCAATAATACCGAAGCCGAAAAACGTAACGGTGTTTTGTTGTGTATTAACGGTTCCGGAATTTTATACCAATGGTTACGTAAAATCATGTCTGTTGACAGAACTGATTTAATCGCCTACGAAAAACTAAATGCCGAAGCTGCAAAAGTTGAAGCAGGAAGTAACGGACTTCGTTTTTATCCTTTCGGAAATGGTGTAGAACGTATTTTCAATAATAAAAATGCAACTTCAGGAATTCAGAATTTAAACTTCAATATTCATCAACCGTCACATTTAGTGCGCGCTGCCTGCGAAGGAATTGTGTTTGCCATGAACTACGGTTTTGATGTTATGAAAGAAATTGGAGTTTCCGGAAACGTAGTGAGAGCAGGAAATTCAAACTTGTTTTTGAGTCCGGTTTTTAGAGAAATCTTCACGAATACTACACAAACTACTTTAGAATTATACAATACTTCAGGAGCAGAAGGTGCTGCAAGAGGCGCTGCTTTTGGTTTAGGATATTACAATTCGCTGGAAGAAGCTTTTCAGGGATTGCAATGTCTGGATAGAATTGAACCTAATAAAATCCTGACAAGTCAATATCAGGATTTATATCAAGAATGGAAAAGTCAAATTAAAATAGAACAATAAGAATGAGCACAACTAATCAATATTTTAAAAACATCGATACGATAAAATTCGAAGGAAGAGAAAGTGATAACCCACTAGCTTTTAAATGGTATGATGAAAATCGTATCGTTGCGGGAAAAACATTAAAAGAGCATTTGCGTTTTTCGATGGCGTACTGGCATACGTTATGTAACACAGGTGGAGATCCGTTTGGAGCTTCGACTGAAACATTTTCCTGGGATAAAAATGAGAATGTAATTCTAAGAGCAAAGGACAAAATGGATGCTGCTTTTGAATTCATGACAAAATTAGGTTTGCCTTATTATTGTTTTCATGATGTTGATGTTGTTGATGATGCGCCAACATTGGCAGAATTTGAAACTCGTATTCAAACAATGGTTGAATATGCAAAACAAAAACAACAAGAATCAGGTATTAAATTGTTGTGGGGAACTTCAAACTTGTTCAGCAATCCTCGCTATATGAACGGTGCTGCAACGAATCCAAACTTTGATGTTTTGGCTTATGCAGGAGCTCAGGCAAAAATCGCAATCGATGCAACTATTGCACTTGGAGGTGAAAATTATGTTTTCTGGGGAGGTCGTGAAGGATATATGAGTTTGTTGAACACAGACATGAAAAGAGAATTGGACCACTTGGGAAGATTCTTGAATACTTGTAAAGATTATGCTCGCAAAGAAGGTTTTAAAGGAAATTTCCTGATCGAACCAAAACCTATGGAACCTACAAAACATCAATATGATTATGATGCAGCGACTTCATTAGGATTCATCAATAAATACGGACTTCAAAATGATTTCAAATTGAATCTTGAAGTAAACCACGCAACTCTTGCAGGACATTCTTTTGAGCACGAATTGCAAGTTGCAGTTGATGCTGGAATGTTAGGAAGTATCGATGCAAACAGAGGAGATTATCAAAATGGTTGGGACACAGATCAGTTCCCAATAAATCTTCAGGAAGTTACACAAGCTATGTTAGTTATCCTTGAAGGTGGAGGAATTCAAGGCGGAGGTGTAAACTTTGACGCTAAAGTGAGAAGAAATTCAATCGATTTAGAAGATAAATTCATTGCACACATTTCAGGAATGGATGTTTTTGCAAGAGGATTAATCTGCGCAGATCAGATACTACAAAATACAGATTACAAAAAATTACGCACACAGCGTTACAGTTCATTTGATGCCGGAAACGGAGCAAAGTTCGAAAACGGAGAATTATCTCTTGAAGATCTTAGCAAAATTGCCCGCGCAAGTGGAGAACCTCAACCATTAAGTGGTAGACAAGAATTATTCGAACAGATTATTTCGAATGCATACTAAATAAATTATAAGGTAACTAACTATAAATTTAAACCAATTCTTAACTATTATGAAAAGCAAACATTGTCTTAAAACAACATCGCTCTCGTTCTGCATGGCGCTGTTGCTTAGTGTATTTACGATGCAGTCCGGTTTTGCGCAACAGCAATCCCAGGTTGTAAGCGGAAACGTAAAATCAGCAGAAGACGGTATGGGAGTTCCGGGTGCTACAGTTGCTATTGAAGGAACTAAGACGGGAACATCAACAGATTTTGATGGAAATTTTAAGCTTGAAGCAAAAGAAGGCAGCGTAATTGTAATCAGTTTTATGGGATTTAAACCTCAGCGTGTAACCGTTGGAACTCAAAAAACGATTAATGTTACTTTACAAACAGAAGCAGCAGATCTTAAAGAGGTTGTCGTGATTGGGTACGGTTCTCAAAAGAAAACTCTTGTAACCAATGCTGTTACGCAGGTTAGTGGTGATAATCTTGCCAAAACCAATACTACAAATGCATTGCAGGCACTTCAGGGGCAAGCAGCTGGACTTCAAATTACTTCTACTTCAGGACAACCGGGAGAAGCTTTGAAGGTAGTTATTAGAGGTGTAGGTTCTGTAGCAGGAAGTAGTCCGCTATATGTAGTAGACGGAATACTTACGGGAGATATTTCTTATTTAAGCAATTCAGATATTGAATCTATTTCTGTTTTAAAAGATGCTGCATCAGCTGCTATTTATGGTTCTCAGGCTGCAAATGGAGTTGTTTTAGTAACAACAAAAAAAGGTAAAAGAGGAACTGCGGGAAAAATCACTTTCGATCAATATTACGGTGTACAATCTGTAGCGAGAAAAGTTGATTTATTGAATGCAACTGAATATGCAACAATATTAAATGAAGCAGCAGTAAACTCTGGTAAAAATCCATATTTTACAAATAGCCAAATTGCAGGACTAGGAAACGGAACAAACTGGATGGATAAAATGTTTACCGATAATGCTGCAACAAAAAACTTCTCATTTGGTGCTTCAGGTGGTTCAGATGCTTCAGTTTATTCTACATCATTGGCTTACTTAGGACAAGAAGGAGTTGTAGGAGGACCGGACCTTTCAGATTATCAACGTTATAATTTCAGATTCAATTCAGAACATAAATTATACAAAGATGTTGTTACAATTGGTCAAAATTTAAGCTTTGCTTATGTAGATAAAAACGGAATTGGTGTTGGAAATCAATACAGCAACTCTTTAAGAAGTGCTTTTCAGGTTTCGCCTTTATTACCAATGTACGATTCAAACGGAAATTATTTTGATACGACAAACAGCACGGAGCCTTGGTTAGCTGGTACAGCAAATCCTTACGCGTTAATGAAGTATACAAATCAAAATGAAAGTAATAATCAAAAATTATTAGGGAATGTTTATTTGCAAATTGAACCTATAAAAAACTTAACATTCAAGACTACTTTGGGTCTTGATTATTATGTATCCGAAGGACATGCATATACTCCTGTATACAGATTGTCAATTTATGCAAACACCGCTTTTGATAAAGTAAATCAAAACATGAGCAAAAATAAAAGTATTACATGGGATAACTTAGTGTCTTATAAATTTAATGTTGCTAGTAATCATCATGTTGAAGCTATGCTAGGTACCTCGTTTATTAAGTACGATGGAACATCTGTAGATGTTACAAATGCAGATTCTGTTTTTAATGATTTAGAACATGCATGGATTGATAATACAACGAACAAAGACGGAGCTAAAATTGCTATTAAAGGTAAAAAAGAAGAAAATAGACTGATGTCTTATTTTGGAAGATTAAACTACAACTTTAACGAAAAATACTTATTGAACGCAACACTTAGAGCGGATGGTTCATCAAAATTTGCTCCGGGAAATCAATGGGGTTATTTCCCTTCAGTATCTGGAGGTTGGGTAGCTTCAAATGAAGAATTTCTAAGAGATTCAAAAGTATTAAATTTCCTTAAATTAAGAGCAAGTTGGGGTCAGGTAGGTAATCAAAGTATTAGATCGTTTCAGTATTTGTCATTAATTAAATCAAATAATACAAATTATACTTTTGGTGATACAGAAGGTGTACTTACGCCTGGAGCTTATCCACAGAATTTATCAAATACAAATGTAAAATGGGAAACTTCAGAGCAAATTGACCTTGGTTTAGATGCAAGATTTTTAAACAATGCATTGAATGTAAGTTTTGATGTTTACCAAAAAACAAATAAAAACTGGTTAGTTCTTGCTCCAATTTTAGCTACTGCCGGTGCTGATGCTCCATTTATTAACGGTGGAGATGTTGTAAATAAAGGGGTTGAGTTAAGTTTAAATTACCAAAATAAAATTGGAGATTTTAATTACAGCATAAGTGCAAACGGTGCTTATAATAAAAACGAAGTAGGTAAAATACCAACAATCGATGGTCTTATTCACGGATTAAGTAATGAACTTTATGATAATGCCGGTGAATTTTACAGAGCACAAAACGGACAACCTTTAGGTTATTTCTGGGGATATAAAACAGGTGGTGTTTTTCAAAATCAAGCACAAATCGATAATTATAAATCAGCAAATGGTGTAGTATTACAACCTAATGCAGCTCCCGGAGATCTTATTTATGTAAATACTAATGGTGATGATAAAATAGATGGTACTGATAAAACGAATATTGGAAATCCAAATCCTGACTTTACTTATGGATTCTCTTTATCAGGTAGTTACAAAGCTTTTGATTTTTCATTAATGGCAAATGGTGTAGCAGGAAATCAAATTGTACAATCGTATAGAAACCAAGCAGGTGCTTACGGAAACTATACTTCTGCAATATTAGATCGCTGGCATGGAGAAGGTTCTTCAAACACAATTCCAAGAGTAACAGAAGACAATAGAAACTTCACACAATTTTCAGATTTGTATGTTCAGAATGGTGATTTCTTAAGAATTAGTACTGTAACATTAGGATTTGATTTAGCAAAAATGAAACAATCAAAACCATTTTTTGCAAGTCAGTTCAGAGTGTATTTCTCAGTATTAAACCTTTACACTTTTACGAAATATAACGGTATGGATCCTGAAATTGGATTTGGTTCTTCAAACGATGACCAAAAATTCTCATCAGGAGTTGATGTAGGTTACTATCCACGCCCAAGAACATTCATGTTAGGATTAAATGTTAAACTTTAATAAATAAAAAGATGAAAAATACCTATCTATATATTTTCTGTTTGACACTATTGTCATTGGGTTCTTGTAGTTTAGAAACAGAACCATTGGTACAACAAACAGATACAAATTTTTATAAAACAACAGATGACGCCTTTTCAGCATTAGTAGGTTGTTATGATGGTTTGCAAGTTGCAACCGGAGCCAGTGGTTTGGGAGTTCCTGTAATTAGTGAAGTAATGTCTGACGATTGTTTTGGCGGAACCGGAAATTCTGATGGTTACAATTATGCTGCAATCGATGAATTTGATATTTCACGTTCACCTTCAGATGTTGATATGCTTAACGGTAACTGGATTGCTTATTACAAAGCGCTTTATCGTTGTAATGTTTTCTTATCGAAAATGGATCAGATTGACTGGAAAGGTGATACAGCTTTAAAGAATACATATACATCTGAAACGAGATTTATCAGAGCTTATTTATATTTTGAAATGGCACGTTTATGGGGAAGTGTTCCTTTGTTAACAGCTCCTTCTTCTGATAATATACCGCAAGCAGCTCCAGAAGAAATTTATAAAGTAATTGCCGAAGATTTAGTATTTGCATCAAACAATTTACCTTCAGTTGCTTATAATGCTACAACAAGCGGACGTATTACAAAATGGGCAGCAAAATCTTTACTTGGACGTGTTTATTTATATTATACAGGATACTACGGAAAAACTGATTTAGCAGGAGTAGTTACTAAAGCACAAGCTTTAGGACATCTTGAAGATGTTATTGCATCAAGTGGTCACGGTTTAGTAGATGATTTTTCTACTTTATGGCCAGCAGCTTCAGTTGATAAATATGCAGGAGAAGGCAATAAAGAAATCGTGTTCTCTGTGAAATATTCTTATACAAGTGATTATAACGGAAATACGGATGGAAACCACTGGATGGTAATGTTCGGGATGAGAGAATTTTCATCTTACCCTTACGGACGTGGTTGGGGAGTTACAGTAAACTCTAAATTATGGAAAGCCTACAGCGCAACAGATACAAGACGTACAGCAAGTGTAATTGGAATCGATGAAGAAAAAATAAAATTCGATAAAATCAATAATCAAAGAGAATACACAGGATATTACAATAAGAAATATTCGCCAATGGTTGACAAAGACGGTAAAGATATGCCACTAGTTATGGGAAGTCAATATTGGGATATAGGTCAATTTCAGGATTATGTTGTGTTAAGATATGCAGATGTTTTGTTAATGGCAGCTGAATTAGGAAGCGGAAGTGCGCAGACTTATTTTGATAATGTGAGAAGAAGAGCTTACAAAGATAATTTTACAGCTTTACCTGTAAATGCTGATAATATCTTAAACGAAAGACATCTGGAATTTGCTCTTGAAGGAATTAGATATTGGGATTTATTACGTCAGGGTGTTGGAAAAGCTTCTACTACAATTGCAGAAACTACAACATTATTAAATGGTGGAGTTGCCGCTACAAAAACAATTTCGGCAGCTAAAATCCAAGCTACAAAAGGACTACAACAAATTCCAAATACACAGATTACATTATCTGGAGGAGTTTTGAAACAAAATGCAGGTTGGTAATCTTAACTAAAAAAGGAAAGAAATGAAAAATATTAAATTATTAGTTACATCATTTTTGATGCTTGCGTTAATGCTTGTATCATCTTGTTCTCCGGAAACGTATTCTTTGGACGCACCGATGGATAAATCGGATATACATTTTGAAATTACTCAGGATTTAGTCGCAGATCCGGGAGGAAATACTGTAATCATGAAAAACACAACTCCCGGAGTTGTACTGAATTGGGATTATGGTACAGGGAAATCCAGTAAAGCGGTAGAAACTGTAAAATATGCCTTTAAAGGAAGTTACACGATTAAAATTTCTGCAGTAACCGGCGGTGGTATTGTTGCATTAGATCCAGTAACAATTACAGTAAATAAAGACAACTTAAACTATGTTAATGATCCACTTTGGACAGCATTATCAGGCGGAGTTGGTAAAAAGAAATCTTGGGTAACAGACAATGGTAAATATGGATTAGCTCCTGGTGCAATGTCTTATGCAGATCCAAGCACAACTGTAGAATGGGGTAACTTTACTCCAAACTGGGAACCTGAAGGAAATGCCAACTCAAGTACAAATGCAGATATGCACTGGGGAAGATACATGACATTCAGCCTTGAAGGAGGACCTTTTATGACCATTCATGAAGCTGATGGAACAACGATCGAAAACGGATCTTATTTCTTAGACATCAATGCACATACTTTAACAACAACAGGAACAACAATCCTAAGACCAGATAATTATATTGCAAACGCAAGTAACTGGAGTGATAATATTAAAGTATTAAAATTAACAGACAATCAGTTAAGAATTGCTGTAAAAAGAACCAATAGCGAAGGTCCTTGGTGGTATATCTGGAATTTTGTTTCTAAAGATTATGCTGATAATTATGTTCCTCCGGTTACAGTACCAGTTGTTGACGAAGGTTTCAATCCAACTTTTGCACCGGGAGAATTATTGACAATGCTTACAGGTGGAGCCGGAGCAGGAAGAGTTTGGAATCTGGACGGAAAAGGAAATCCAATTGACTGGGTTGGAAAAGGAAAAGGCTGGACGGTTGATTCTACGAGTTCTTATAACTGGGGATGGAATGATGATTGGGCAAAAATTGCAGGAAATTCATGGATACGTTTTGACCAATGGGGAGGTAAATTAAACTACACACGCAGTCAAAATGGAGTTGTAACGTCAGGTATTTTTACCATAAATGCAGCGACAAATGAAATCAATTTAGGAAGTGAAACACTTCTTCAAAATGCAACAAGCTGGATGAACCCAACTGTAAATGTTATTAAAGTAGTAAAAGCATATAATAAAGATTTCCTTCAAAAAGGAATCTGGCTTGGAACATCATATGATACAGGTAAGGACGAATGGTTTGTTTTCCATTACATAGTTCCTTAAAGTAATTAAGGTTTTTTTAATAAAATGAAACCATAATTACTTCAAACAAGTAAACAACCGGTAGGGGATTGAAACAGTCACCTATCGGTATGTTTATATTTGTTTTTCAAAACAATAAAAGCCTATTAATATGAATAATAGAATAAAATATTTAAGCGGAGGTTTAACATTAGTAATGCTAATCGGAATTATCCTTTTGGGTTCTTGCAGCAAAAAGGAAGATACTTTCGATAACAGAAAAGTTTCTTTTAATTCAGATTGGAGTTTTCATTTAAATGATAGTATAACAGACAAAGATACTATTGGAACTTCAACTAAATGGAGAACCTTAAGTGTGCCGCATGATTGGAGTATTGAAGGAAAGTTTGATGAAAAAAGCCCTGCCGGATATGGAGGCGGATCACTTAATGGAGGCTTAGGTTGGTATAAGAAAACTTTCAAAATAAACGCTTCTGATAGTAGTAAAGTAATATCAGTAATCTTTGATGGCGTTTACAGAAACAGCGAAGTCTGGGTAAACGGACATTATTTAGGAAAACGTCCAAATGGATATATAGGTTTTCAATATGACATGTCACCGTACTTAAATTATGGAGACAAAAGCAACGAGATAATTGTAAAGGTTGACAATTCAAAACAACCAAATTCACGTTGGTATTCAGGATCAGGGATTTTTAGAAATGTCTGGATTGAAACCACAGATAAATTGCACGTTGCACAATGGGGAACTTATGTGACAACGCCAAAAGTTACTGCCGAAAAAGCTTCGGTAAGTTTTGAAACGATTATTCAAAACCAAAATGCAGCTTCAAAAAAAGCAACAGTAACAACAACTATTTTTAAAGAAGATACCAAAGTAACATCGGTTACCCAAAATATAACAATTGGTGCAAACGCCAATCAAACCATCAAACAATCGGCAGAAGTTGAAACGCCAATTTTATGGTCGGTAGAAAAACCGGAATTGTATACAGCAGTTACCGAAATTTCGCTTGACGATAAAATTGTAGATCAATATAAAACCAATTTCGGAATAAGAGATTTTAAATTCGATGTAGATAAAGGGTTTATCCTTAACGGAAAACAAGTCAAAATCAAAGGAGTTTGTATGCATCATGATTTAGGAGCTTTAGGTTCTGCAATCAATACGCGCGCAATCGAACGTCAGCTTGAAATTTTGAAAGAAATGGGCGTAAACGGAATCAGAACTTCTCATAATCCTCCCGCTCCGGAACTTTTAGATCTTTGCGATAAAATGGGTTTCATTGTAATGGATGAAGCTTTTGACATGTGGAAACAAAACAAAACCAAATACGATTACGCAAATGATTGGGACAAATGGCACAAGAAAGATTTAGTCGATCAATTACTTCGCGACCGTAATCATCCAAGTATTTTTGTTTGGAGCATTGGAAATGAAATTCCAGAACAATGGAATGAAAATGGTGTGGCTATAGCCAAAGAATTAGCAGCAATTACACGCGAATACGATAAAACACGTCCATTAACCGCAGCGATGAATCCGCCGGTAAATATGAATATTGATGACGTGACTTTACAATTCGAAAAAAAGAATGTACAATTTAATCCTCTTGCAAAATCTGGAGTTTTAGATCTTATCGGATACAATTATGCGCATCAGACTTACGCGCATCATAAAGAAAATTTCCCTGGAATTCCTTTTATAGCAACTGAAACTACTTCGGGATTACAAACTCGCGGTTATTATGATAAAGTTTCAGATACTATAAAAAAATGGCCGGTTAGTTGGGATAAAAAATTTGAAGGCGGTAATCCTGGGAATACTGTCTCGGCTTACGATCAGGTACAAACGCCTTGGGGTTCAACACACGAAGCAACCTGGAAAGTCATCAAAAAATACGATTTCCTTTCCGGAATGTACATCTGGACCGGTTTCGATTATATCGGAGAACCAACTCCTTATGAATGGCCATCAGTAAGTTCGTATTTCGGAATTGTAGATTTAGCCGGTTTCCCGAAAGACGTTTATTATTTGTACCAAAGTGAATGGACAGACAAAACCGTTCTGCACATTTTCCCACATTGGAACTGGAAAGCAGGACAAACCGTAGATGTTTGGGCATATTATAATAAAGCAGATGAGGTTGAACTTTTCCTTAACGGAAAATCAGTTGGAGTTCGCAGTAAAAAAGGAGAAGATTTGCACGTTATGTGGAGAATTCCTTTTCAACCCGGAACATTAAAAGCAATCTCTCGTAAAAACGGAAAAATAGTTCTGGAAACCGAAATTAAAACAGCCGGAAATCCGGATAACTTAAAACTTACAGCAGATAGAAGTAACATCAAAGCCGATGGAAATGATTTGTCATTTGTAACCGTAGATATTTTGGATTCAAAAGGAACTTTGGCACCAAATGCTAATAATGAAATCAACTTTTCATTAAAAGGAAACGGAAAAATTGTAGGCGTTTGCAGCGGAGATCCCGTAAGTCACGAATCATACAAAGGTTCAAAACACACAGCGCTTAATGGAAAATGTTTAGTAATTGTTCAGTCTGAAAATAAAACAGGAAGATTAGAATTAACCGCTAAAGCGAATGGATTAAAACCAGCAACAATTGTAATTACAGCAGAATAATAAGTTACGTTCCTAACAGGTTTCCAAAACCTGTTAGGTATTTTATTTAATATCTTAATAAAAATATATTGATACCTAATAGGTTTTGGAAACCTGTTAGGATAAACTAACATCTAGAATTATTGACCAATGAAAAACTCACAACTAACCACATTGATTTCAGCTTTCATGCTTGGATTTGTTTTGACGCCAAAAGCATCAGCACAAATCCAAAATGCAGATGTGCTAAATGCTCCGATAGATATAAGTAAAGATTTTCAGAATTATCTGAACACCTTTTATTTTGCCGATGAATTGATCGCTTTTGATCCTGCAACGGGAAAAGGAACGATAAAATATCTGAGATACAATTACAAAACACGTCAGGCTTTCAACAATATGATGATGAAACCGGACGTTGTTGAAGCAAACGAATTTCCAACAACAGAATATCAGGCTTCACCGGAATTACCGTTTCAGATTCAGTTTGTTTCAGACAGAACTATCCGAATCAAAACAACTTCAGGACCACAATTTCATCCTGAAAAAGAATCTCTAATGTTGATAAATGGTGTTGCGCCAAACCATCCTGAATTATGGAAATATTCTAAAATCGAAGGTGGTCACAGTTATACCAGCAAACACGGAAGAGTAGAAATTTTGACAAAACCGTGGCACGTTAAAATTTACGATGAAACCGGAAAATTACTGACAAGTACACTTCACGATTCTGATTTTAAAAATACTTATACACCAACACTTCCGTTTTCGTATGTGCGCAGAAACAGCGATTATTCAAGAAGTATGGGAGCAGCTTTTAGCTTAGAACCAGACGAAAAAATATTTGGTTGTGGAGAATCATTCACACAATTCAACAAACGCGGGCAAAAAGTTGTTTTATGGACCGATGATGCAAACGGAATTCAGAATGAAACGATGTACAAACCAGTTCCGTTTTATATGAGCAGCCGTGGTTACGGAGTTTTCATGCACCATTCGACACCAATTACAGTTGACTTTGGTAGATATTTTTCAAGTGCAAACGAAATGTATATTGGCGATGACGAAGCCGATTTGTTTTTCTTTATTGGAGAACCAAAAGACGTTTTAGATCAATACACAGATTTAACTGGAAAAGCTGCAATGCCACCACTTTGGTCATTTGGTTTCTGGATGAGTAGAATCACTTATTTTACAGAAAAAGAAGGAAGAGAAGTAGCAAAAGATTTACGTAAATATAAAATTCCAACAGATGTTATTCACTTCGATACAGGTTGGTTTGATGTAGATTGGAGAAACAATTATGAGTTTTCTAAAGATCGTTTTCCAGATGCTCAAAAAATGATGTCAGATTTAAAAGACGACGGTTTTCATGTTTGTTTATGGCAATTGCCGTATTTCTCACCAAAGAATACGTTGTTTAACGAAATCATGGACAAGAATTTAGCCGTAAGAGATCGCAAAGGAAATCTTCCGTATGAAGATGCAGTTTTAGATTTTTCAAATCCGGAAAGCGTAACTTGGTATCAGGCAAAACTGAAACATTTATTTGATCAGGGCGTTTCTGTTTTCAAAGTAGATTTTGGAGAAGCAGCTCCGCCAGACGGAATCTACCATTCAGGAAGAACAGGATTTTACGAACACAATTTATATCCGTTAAGATACAATAAGGCTGTCGCCGAAATTACTCAGAAAGAAAAAGGATACACTTTAATCTGGGCAAGAAGTACTTGGGCAGGATCTCAACGTTACCCATTACATTGGGGTGGAGATGCCGAAACTTCAAACGGAGCAATGTCAGCAGAGTTACGCGGTGGACTTTCATTAGGATTAAGCGGATTCAGTTTCTGGAGTCATGACGTAGGAGGATTTGCAACAAAATCACCGGAGAATTTATACAGAAGATGGGCGCCTTTCGGAATGTTTACTTCACACGTAAGAAGCCACGGAGAACCTCCGCGCGAACCTTGGTTGTACAGTAAAGATTTCTTAGAAGGATTTAGAAAAGCAGATAATATGCGTTACGAATTAATGCCATATATCTACGCTCAGGCGAAAGAAAGTTCACAAAAAGGATTACCAATGATGCGTGCTTTATTTGTAGAATATCCAAATGATCCGGGAGCTTGGTTGGTTGATAATGAATATTTATTTGGTTCAAGTATGTTGGTTGCACCACTTTTTGAAGAAGTTACAGAAAGAGACGTTTACCTTCCGGAAGGAACATGGATTGATTACCAAACTAAAAAAGTATACCAATCAGGATGGCATAAAATCAAAGCGGGCGAAGTGCCAATCGTAGTTTTAGTAAAAGACGGAACTGCATTACCTCACATCGCATTAGCACAATCTACAAAAGATATGGATTGGAGCAAATTAACTTTGAAAGTTTACGCTAGTGATAAAACCACTTCGGCTACAGCCAAAGTATTTTTACCGGACGGAGATTCAGTAAAAGAAATAAAAGTTACAAAATCCGGAAACAATTTTGACGTAGTTTCAAACCCGTTACAAGGAAAAACAACTCTTAAAACAGAGTGGATAAAATAAAAAAGTTAGCCACGAATTGCACTAATTTCCACGAATTAAATTGGTGATAATTTGTGTAATTCGTGGCAAAAAAACAGCCCTAGATTGGAGGGTTTTAGGTCTCGCAGATTTGGCAGATTGAGCAGATTTTTTTTTTAATTTTTAAGATTAGTAAAAAATAGAGCTACCGATTAAGAAGATTAAAATCTGCTCAATCTGCCAAATCTGCGAGAGAAAATTAAGTTACAGATTAAAAAAATATATGTCACAGATTTAAAGGGTTCTAATGGATTATATCATGGTTAATTAGTTAGAAAAATCTTTTGGAATCTTTTAATCGGTGGCAAAAAACAGTCATAAATTACACAAATTAAATTCGAGATAATTCGTGCAATTCGTGGCAAAAGAAAAATCCTTAATTGGATAAAAAATAAGTTTTTGTTGAGTTTCTAAATCGGGTGACGTCTCATAAGCAACACCCGATTTATTAAAAATGAATTAAGAAAAAATATCATGAAAAATTACCTCATTCTTCCCGCATTAATCCTTTCAGTTTCGATAGGATACAGTCAGAAAAATAAAAATGCTTACGAATTGGCTTCGCCAAACGGGCAAAACAAAATCAAATTCGAATTAGTAAAAAACGCTCCAAAGTATGCTGTTTCACACGGAAAAACCGAGGTGATAACACCATCAGATATGGGATTTTTATTGAAAGGAAATGAAAATTTAAGTTCTGATTTCGAAATCAAAAGCGTGAAAAACTCGACTTTTGATGAAACATGGGAACAAGTTTGGGGAGAAAAGAAAAATATCAGAAACCATTACAATCAGCTTTCGGTTCAATTGCAGCAAAAAGCAGGAAACAAACGTAAACTGGAAATCCAATTTCGTGCGTTTGATGACGGAATTGCTTTTAGATATGTTTATCCAAAACAAAATGTAAAAGACAGTATTTTCATTATGGATGAAAAAACGACTTTTAACTTAAAAGAAGATGGAAAAGCATGGTGGATTCCGGCAAACAGAGAAAACCGTGACGAATATCTTTTTAAAGATGCTCCGGTAAGTACACTTGATACCGTTTTGACTCCGCTTACAATCGAAAGCAAAAGCGGATTAGCGTTGAGTTTTCACGAAGCAAACTTGGTTGATTTTGCCAGTATGACTTTGGTAAACACAACAGGAACACAACTTAAATCTGATTTGGTGCCATGGTCTGATGGTGTAAAAGTTCGTGTAAAAGATACTTTTACTTCTTCTTGGAGAACGCTTCAAATAGGGGAGAAACCAGCAGATTTAATTACCTCTTATTTGATTTTAAATCTAAATGATCCGAACAAATTAAAAAATACAGCAAGTTATTTCAAACCATATAAATACTTCGGAATTTGGTGGGGAATGCACATTGGTAAATATACTTTTTGGGAAAGCGACAAACAAGGCGCAACAACAAAACACGCCGAAGAATATATTGATTTTACAGCAAAAGAAGGATTTCATCATTTATTGATCGAAGGATGGAACAAAGGATGGACACCACAATGGTATGAAAATCATATGCATATGTTTAGCTTTACGAAAAGCGCAGACAATTTTGACTTAGAAAAAGTAGTTGAATATGGAAACAAAAAAGGAGTAGCACTTATTGGTTATCATGAAACAGGTTCAAACTTAATTAACTATTTAAAAGAAGTTGATGAAGGTTTTGCATTGTACAAAAAATTAGGAATGCACTCGGTTAAAATTGGACACGTAGGTTCTAAATTGAACATGAAAGAAATGCACTTCGGACAATTTGGAGTAAATTATTTCAGATATATTCTTGAAAAAGCAGCACAATATGATTTAGCCGTCTTATACCACGAATCTATAAAAGATACCGGAGAACGCAGAACTTTTCCAAACATGGTTTCGAGAGAAGCAGCACGCGGACAAGAATATAACGCTTGGAGCGAAGGAAATCCGCCAAATCACTTGACGATTCTTCCATTCACAAGATTACTTTCCGGACCAATGGATTTTACACCTGGAATTTTTGATGTTGAGGTAAAACAAGGATATCCTGGAAAAAGAGTACACGGAACAACAGCACAACAATTAGCATTATACGTTACGATTTATGCACCAATCCAGATGATGGCAGATCTTCCTGAAAACTACGAAGGAAAACCAGCATTACAATTCTTAAAAGATGTTCCAACAGATTGGGAAGACACAAAAGTATTAGACGGAAAAATTGGAGAATACATCACAACCGCCCGTAAAGACAGAAACAGCGCCGATTGGTATTTAGGAACAATCACAAATGAAAACGCAAGAGACGTAAATGTTTCGTTATCATTCTTAGATCCAAAAGCCACATATGAAGCACAAATTTATGCTGACGCCGAAGGAACTGACGAAACACACAATCCATCTGCAGTAGCGATTTCTAAGAAAACCGTAAAAGCTTCGGATTCTCTAAAATTACATTTAGGCGGCGCCGGAGGAACAGCAATTCGTTTCAAAAAACTATAAAAGATTGATATCCTAACAGGTTTTAAAAACCTGTTAGGTATTTCAAAACAAAGATTAGAATTAAAAAATAGAATTTATAAAAATTTTAGACAAAGACGCACTGCTGTGCGTCTTTACTTAATAACCACAATTTTTTTAAATGAAAAACCTCATTCTGCATATTGTTTTTATTTTTTCGATCAATTTGGTGTTGTCGCAGCAAAAGCAATATCCTTTTCAGAATCCTAAATTAGATACTGAAAAGCGTATTGATGATTTGTTATCGTTGATGACGCTTGACGAGAAAGTTCAGGCTTTAAGCACAAATCCATCTGTAAAAAGATTGGGAGTTGTAGGTACAGGTCATGTAGAAGGATTGCACGGTTTGGCACTTGGCGGACCCGGAGAATGGGGCGGAAAAAACAAACAACCCGTTACAACCACAACTTTTCCTCAGGCTTATGGTTTGGGAGAAATGTGGGATGTAGAATTACTTCAAAAAGTCGCACAAGTCGAAGGATATGAAACCCGTTATGCTTTTCAGAAATACCATCGTGGCGGATTAGTCGTTCGTGCTCCAAATGCAGATATTGCAAGAGATCCGCGTTGGGGACGTACCGAAGAAAGTTACGGAGAAGATGCTTTTTTTAACGGAAAAATGACCGTTGCATTTGTAAAAGGATTGCAGGGAAATAATCCAAAATATTGGCAAACGGCTTCGCTGATGAAACATTTTCTAGCCAATAGTAATGAAGACGGAAGAACGTATACATCATCTGATTTTGATGAAAGACTTTGGCGCGAATATTATTCTTTACCTTTTCAAATGGGCGTTGTCGAAGGAGGTTCCCGCGCTTATATGGCGTCATATAATAAAGTAAACGGAATTCCGGCAATGGTTCACCCGATGCTAAAAGACATTACCCAAAAAGAATGGGGACAAAACGGAATTATCTGTACAGATGGAGGCGCATTCAGATTGTTGCTTTCAGATCATAAATATTATGCAGATCAATATCTTGGCGCTGCAGCAGCTATAAAAGCAGGAATTAATCAGTTTTTGGATGAATATACAGAAGGAATTTACGGAGCGCTTTCGCACGGATATTTAAAAGAAAAAGATATAGATGCCGTTATTCGCGGTGATTACAGAGTTATGATTCAATTAGGAATGTTGGATACTTCAGAAGAAAATCCGTATTCTAAAATTGGAACAAAAAACGATAAAATCGATCCGTGGAAAACCGAAGCACATAAAAAAATAGCTCTCGAAGCAACACAAAAATCTATCGTTTTACTTAAAAATGAGAATGGATTATTGCCTTTACAAAAAGACAAATTAAAAACAATTGCCATAATCGGTCTACGTGCAGATGAAGTTCTTCTGGATTGGTACAGCGGAACTCCACCTTATACAATTACACCTTTGCAGGGAATTAAAAATAAATTAGGCAACAATGTTGAAATTCTTTACGCTAAAAACAACATTGACGGAAAAGCAGTTGATATTGCCAAAAAAGCCGACGCTGTAATTGTTATTGTCGGAAACCATCCGGTTTGTAATGCGGGTTGGGCAAATTGTCCAGTTCCTAGTGAAGGCAAAGAAGCTGTCGATCGTCAATCGCTGACTTTAGAACAAGAAGATTTGATTAAAGTTGTCTATCAAGCCAATCCTAAAACCGTTGTAACGTTGATTAGCAGTTTTCCATATGCGATAAACTGGACGCAAGAACACGTTCCGGCAATTTTGCATATGGCACAAAATAGTCAGGAAACCGGAACAGCTTTAGCCGATGTTTTATTTGGAGATTATAATCCTGCCGGACGTTTGACGCAAACTTGGGTAAAAGACATTACTGATTTACCGGAATTATTAGATTATAATATTCGCAATGGCAGAACTTATATGTATTTCAAAGGAAAACCATTGTATGCTTTTGGCCACGGATTGAGTTATACCACTTTCAAATACAATTCAATAGAAAGCAATTCAGACATAATCACTAAAAATGGCGAAGTAAAAGTTACTGTTTCTATTACAAATACAGGAAATAAAGACGGAGACGAAGTGATTCAATTGTATGTAAAACAATTAAATTCAAAAGTAGAACGTCCTGAAAAAGAATTAAAAGCATTTCAAAGAGTTTTCTTTAAAGCCGGAGAAACGAAGAATGTTTCACTAATTTTAAAAGCCAAAGATTTAGAATATTGGAATACAGCCAAACAGCAATTTGAATTAGAAAACAATACCATGGAAATTCAGTTGGGAAATGCTTCGGATAATATTCTTTTGAATAAAAAAATAAACGTAAAATAATTATCAATGAAAAGAAATCTAACCTTACTATTTATTTTACTAAGTCTATTCAATGTCAAATTGTTTGGACAAAATGCTACTGCTGAAAACCGAATCATAAAAGTAGATTACAATAAAACTTCGGGCGCATTAAATACAATGTTCAAAGAATGCATTGGCGCCGGAAGAGCAAACGAAGGTTTACGTGCCGATTGGCAACAGCAATTGGCAATGACCAAAAAAGAATGCGACTTTAAATACATCCGAATGCACGGTTTATTGACCGATGATATGGCAGTTTATCGTGAAGATTCAAAAGGAAATCCAGAATACAATTACCAATATATCGACGCTTTGTATGATTTTTTAATCAGCATAAAAATGAAACCTTTTGTCGAATTAGGATTTATGCCATCAGCTTTGGCAAGCGGAAGTCAGACTATTTTTTGGTGGAAAGGAAATGTTACACCTCCAAAAGATTATAAAAAATGGGAAGATTTAATTCGGAATTTAACTCAGCATTTCACAGAACGTTACGGAGCCGAAGAAGTAAAAACATGGTATTTTGAAGTTTGGAACGAACCGAATTTATCTCCGGGTTTCTGGACAGGAACTCAGGCCGAATATTTCAAATTATATGAATACGCAGCGCGCGGAATAAAAAGCGTAAATCCAGCTTATAAAGTTGGTGGGCCAGCAACAGCGGGAGCAGCGTGGGTTCCCGAAACAATCGATTTTTGTGCTAAAAACAATGTTCCGTTAGATTTTATTTCGACACATACATATGGAGTAAAACAAGGTTTTCTGGACGAATTTGGAACTTCAGGAACAATCCTGAATAAAGATGAAAATAGTATAAGTGGAGATGTAATCAACTCTCGCAAACAAATTTCAAATTCGGCTAAGCCAAATCTTGAATTACATTATACAGAATGGAGCACATCATATACTCCGGCAGATCCTGTTCACGACAGTTATCATTCCGCAGCTTATATTCTTCAAAAATTAAAACAAGTTGGCAATGCGGCGAATTCAATGTCATATTGGGTTTTCACCGATATTTTTGAAGAAGCGGGACCAAGATTCACGCCTTTTCACGGAGGTTTCGGATTATTGAATACGCAAGGAATTAAAAAACCGGCTTATTTCTCGTATTCATTTCTGAATAAATTAGGAGAAACAGAACTTCAAAATAAAGACACGTCTTCATGGGCAACTAAAAACTCAAAAGGAAATGTCCAGTTGTTATTTTGGGATTTTACCAATACACATCCGGGAGATTCGATAAATAATCAAACTTATTATATCAAGGATTTGCCATCAAAACCAAAAGGAAGTGTAAAAATAGAAATTGGAGGTTTACAAAAAGGAAATTATAAGTTAGAAATATATAAAGTAGGTTATAAAGTTAATGATGCTTACGCCGATTATTTGGCTTTAGGAAAACCAAGTCAGTTAACAAAAGAACAAGTAAAAAGTATCAAAGAAAAGAATAATGGCGATTTGGTTGCAACCGAAAAAATCACCATTAATGCAAACGGAACATTTAGCAAAGACTATAAAATCAATGAAAATGATGTTGTCTTATTCAATTTTGTAAAACTTTAATTTCTAAGAAAAAACGAACGATCAAAAACTAAAATAAATTTATTAAGCATGAAAAACAAAATTATATACCTGTCAGTAGCATTGGCTTTTGCAGCGTTTACTTCTTGTAAAAAAGACGCTCAAAGTTCAGTTTCTGATGCTGATAATTCAGTTCAGAAAGAATATCAAGGAAAAGAAATTGGATCAGAATATGATGCCGAAATAGATAAGCTGATTTCTCAAATGACGATTGAGGAAAAAATTGGAATGTTGCACGGAAACAGCATGTTTACTTCTGGCGGTGTAAAACGTTTAGGAATTCCCGAATTAAAAATGGCCGATGGACCGTTAGGAGTTCGTGAAGAAATTTCTCGTGACAATTGGGCTCCGGCAGGATTGACAAATGATTTTGCAACGTATTATCCTGCAGGCGGAGGTTTAGCCGCAACATGGAATGCTGAAATGGCGTATACTTTTGGAAATAGTGTTGGACAAGAATTACGTGCTCGTGATAAAGATATGTTGCTTTCGCCGGCAATTAATATGGTAAGAACTCCACTTGGCGGACGTACTTATGAATATATGTCTGAAGATCCGTTTTTAAATAAAAAAATTGCAGTGCCGTTAATTGTTGGTTTACAAGACAATGATGTTATGGCTTGCGTAAAACACTTTGCAGCTAACAATCAGGAAACAAATCGTGATTTTGTAGACGTTCAAATTGATGAACGTACACTTCGTGAAATTTATTTACCGGCATTCGAAGCATCGATAAAAGAAGCTCATGCATATGCAGTAATGGGCGCTTATAACAAATTTAGAGGCGAATATTTATGTGAAAACGATTACATGCTAAATAAAGTTCTTCGTGACGAATGGGGATTTAAAGGCGTTGTAGTTTCAGATTGGGCTGCGGTTCATTCTACAGTAAAATCTCTGGAAAGTGGTTTGGATATCGAAATGGGAACTCCAAAACCATTCAACGAATTTTTCCTTGCCGATAAATTAATCGCTGCTGCTAAAAACAAAGAAATTTCAGAAGCAGAAATTAATTTACATGTAAAAAGAATTTTACGCACTTTATTTCAGGTAAAAGCAATGGGAAGCCAAAGCAAAGACCGTGTAAAAGGAAGTATTTCGACAGAAGCACATTATCAGGATGCGTATAAAATTGCAGCTGAAGATATCGTTTTATTGAAAAACGAAAACAATGCATTGCCATTAAAACTAGACGGAGTAAAATCAATTGCAGTAATTGGAAATAATGCAACTAAGAAAAATGCGCTTGGCGGATTTGGTGCAGGTGTAAAAACCAAAAGAGAAATTACGCCACTTGAAGGTTTAAAAAACAGATTACCATCATCGATAAAAATCAATTATGCTGAAGGATATTTAGAGCGTTACGATGTTAAGAACAAAGGAAAATTAGGAGATATAACTTTAAATGGTCCGGTAACAATCGATCAATTAGATCCTGCAAAAGTATTAGAAGCTGTAGAAGCAGCTAAAAAATCAGATGTTGCGATTATTTTTGCAGGTTCAAACCGTGATTATGAAACAGAAGCTTCTGATAGAAGAAACTTGAAATTACCGTTTGGACAAGAAGAATTAATTCAGAAAGTATTGGCCGTAAATCCAAGAACAATTGTAGTTATGATTGCCGGAGCGCCTTTTGATATTGATGCGGTAAGTAAAAAAACTTCAGCATTAGTATGGAGTTGGTTTAATGGTTCAGAAGGCGGAAATGCTTTAGCCGATGTAATTCTTGGAAAAGTAAATCCATCAGGAAAATTACCTTGGACAATGCCAAAAAACATTATGGATTCTCCTGCACATGCAACAAACAGTTTCCCTGGAGGAAAAACAGTAAACTATGCCGAAGGAATTTTGATCGGATACCGTTGGTTTGACACCAAAAACATTACGCCATTATATCCTTTTGGATACGGATTATCATACACGACTTTTGCTTTTGATAATGCTAAAGCTGATAAAACTTCATACGCACAAAACGAAACAATTTCAGTTTCTGTAGACGTTAAAAACACAGGAAAAGTTGATGGAAAAGAAGTAGTTCAATTGTACACTTCAAAATCAGATTCAAAAATAACACGTGCTGCACAAGAACTAAAAGGATTCCAAAAAACATTGGTAAAAGCAGGAAGTTCAAATACAGTAACGATCAAAATTCCGGTAAAAGAATTAGCGTATTACGATGTAACGGCTAAAAAATGGACAATTGAACCAGGAAAATACACGTTGAAATTAGGAAATTCTTCAAGAGATATTAAAAAAGAAATCTCAGTAACAATCAAGTAATACATCATATAAAATGAAAACTATTTTAAATAACTATGTGCTTAGTACACTTTTATGTTTGTGCTTTTTTAGCCTTTTGGCCTGTAGTTCTGAAAAAGATACAGAAGACACAAAGTCAGCCAATAAAACGCTGACTGTAGATACTAATAAAATTGATATTGTAAACAAAGGCGGTGATGCAGTTGTCAAAGTCGCTGCAACTGTTAATGCCTGGACAATTACGAGTTCTAATACAAGTTGGTTACAATTAAGCCAATCTGCTGGAGTTACAGGAACAGTAATCGTAAAAATAACAGCTTCTGAGAATACAGCTGCCGAAGCAAGAACTGCTACTTTGACATTAAGTTCGCCTGAAGCTGCATCAATTCAAATTTCTGTTTCACAAGCGGGCGGAGCTCCAGTTGCAGGTTTGTATCCAAGTTATAATACAAATCCAATTGCTGCTGATAATTCAGGAATGTCAAGTTCTGCTGTAGAATTAGCTGCAAAAATAAAACTAGGATGGAACATCGGTAATACAATGGAAGCAACCGGAAGCGAAACTGCGTGGGGAAATCCAAAAGTTACAAAAGCATTGATTGACGCTGTTAAAGCAAACGGATTTAATGCCATTAGAATTCCGTGTTCATGGAATCAATATTTAGAAAATTCGGCTACAGCCAAAATTAAAACCGATTGGTTGGACAGAGTAAAAGAAGTTGTTCAGTATTGTGTAGACAATAATATGTATGTAGTTGTAAATATCCACTGGGATGGCGGATGGTTAGAAAACAACATTACCGAAGCTAAAAAAGTAGAAAATAATGCGAAACAAAAAGCTTTTTGGGAACAAATTGCAACACATTTAAGAGGTTTCGACGAACATTTACTTTTTGCAAGTGCAAACGAGCCAGCAGTTGAAGACGCTACACAAATGGCAGTTTTAACTTCATATCACCAAACATTTATTGATGCTGTTCGTTCAACCGGAGGTAAAAATGCTTTCAGAACATTAGTAATTCAGGGACCAACAACAGACATCGAAAAAACAAATAAATTAATGACAGTTTTGCCAACTGATACAGCAACAAGCCGTATGATGGTCGAAGTACATTATTATGCTCCGTGGAATTTTGCGGGATTAACAAAAGACGAATCATGGGGAAAAATGTTCTACTATTGGGGAGCAAATTACCATTCAACAACAGACCTTGACAGAAACCCAACTTATGGAGAAGAAGCAGATTTAGAGAAAAACTTTAAATTAATGAAAGCGCAATTTGTAGACAAAGGGATTCCTGTTTTGTTAGGAGAGTTTGGTGCAATTCGTCGTACAACTTTAACGGGTGATGCATTGACATTACACCTAAATTCAAGAGCATATTATTTAAAAACGGTAGTAAAAACAGCAAGAGCAAATGGTTTATTACCTTTTTATTGGGATGAAGGAAGTCTTGGTGATAACGGTTTTGGAATCTTTAAAAGAAGTGATAACACCGTTTTCGATACTCAGGCATTAAATGCATTGATCGAAGGATTACAGTAAAAATAGGAATTCACCATATAAGTGATATAAGTTAATTTAAGTTTTACGCATAGTTTGTACTTATATTTTCTTATATCACTTACATGGTTTAAACAACAAACACAATGAAAAAAATAATCTTTCTTTTTTTACTATTCGGTAGCATTGCAAACGCAAATGTAAAAATGCCTTTGCTTTTTTCTGACGGAATGGTTTTGCAGCGCAACAAAGAAATTCCGGTTTGGGGTTGGGCTGATGCCAATGAAAAAGTAGAAGTTCATTTTAACAAACAAATCAAAACAATTCAAGCCGATAAAAACGGAAAATGGATGCTTAAACTTTCTGCCGAAAAAGCCGGAGGACCATTTGAATTAATTATTATCGGAAAAAATAAAATTACCATAAAAGATGTTTTGGTTGGAGAAGTCTGGATTTGCAGCGGACAATCAAACATGGAATTTCAGATGTATAAAAACTTGGATTCTGAAAAAGAAATGGCTGATGCCGATTATCCAATGATTCGTCATTTTGGAGTTGCACAAGATTTAAGCGGATTACCAAAAGAAGATTTAAAAGCAGGAAAATGGTTAGTTGCCAACAAAGAAAACGTGCGTGATTTTACAGCAGTCGGTTTCTTTTTTGCCAAGAAATTATATGCTGAATTAAAAATTCCAATTGGAATCATCAACACATCTTGGGGCGGAACCTGTGTAGAAACCTGGACAAGCCGTGAAGCATTTCAAAAAAGTGATGATTTTAAAACAATGATTGCCGATGTTCCAACTTTGAATATGGATTCTATTTCGAAATTATATGCTTTGAGAATGCGCGAAAGAGTCGAGAAAATTCAGGGAACAGAAGTAAGTACAGCCAATGAAATTAGTTTTAAAGAAACAGCATTTAATGATAAAAGTTGGGGAGAATTAAATACCCCAAGTTTATGGGAAAATCAGCCTTTGGGAGATTTAGATGGCGTGGTTTGGATGCGAAAAACCATCACACTTTCAGCAGAAGAAATTAAGAACAAAGCGATATTAAGTCTTGCAAAAATCGACGATGAAGACATTACTTATGTCAACGGAATCGAAGTTGGTAAAAATACCCAATGGGACGCAAAACGTGTTTACGAAGTTCCCGCAAACGTATTAAAAGAAGGTACAAATGTTATTGCCGTTAGAATCGTAGACAACAGCGGCGGTGGCGGAATCTACGGTGATTCAGCAGATTTAAAATTAACTTTAGGAAGCAAAATCATTCCGCTTGACGGAAAATGGAAATACAAAGTTATCGTTGTAAAAACATCATTATCACCAAACAGTTATCCATCGTTATTATACAATGCAATGGTAAATCCGTTGATTCCGTATGCTATCGAAGGCGTTTTGTGGTATCAGGGCGAAGCCAATGTTTGGAGAGCAAAACAATATAAAAAAGCATTCCCGTTGATGATAAACGATTGGAGAACAAAATGGAAACAAGGTAATTTTCCGTTCTATTTTGTACAATTATCGACTTTCAATGAATTCAATGGCAATAGCAAAGTAGGAAGTCGTTGGGCAGAACTTCGTGAAGCACAACTTGAAACTTTAAAATTACCAAATACCGGAATGGCTGTAACGACAGATATTGGTAATGCAAAAGACATTCATCCAACCAATAAAAAAGATGTTGGTTTGCGTTTGGCGGCAATTGCCTTGAATAATGTTTACGGCAAAAAACAAGTTTACAGCGGACCAACTTTTAAAGCACAGGAAATAAAAGGAAACCAAATCATTCTGACTTTCGAGAATATTGGTTCGGGATTATCAACTTCAGATAATACCGAAAACGTAAAAGGATTCGAAATTGCTGGAGCAGACAAAGTTTTTCATTCCGCGAAAGCGATAATCAAAGACAATAAAATAATAGTTTCAAGTGACGACGTAAAAAATCCGGTAGCCGTTCATTATGGTTGGGCAGACGATGATACAGAGATCAATTTGTATAACAAAGAAAAATTTCCTGCGTCGCCTTTCAGAACCGATAATTGGGAAATGATTACGGCAAACGAAACTTACAAAGTCAGTAAATAATATTGAAAGATTAGATATCCTAACAGGTTTTTTCAACCTGTTAGGTATAATTTTCGAAATAGGAAAAAAGTCAAAATACCTAACAGGTTGAAAAAACGGGTTAGGAGACTAAACAGAATTAATTTATAGTCTTTCAATTATGAAAAAATGCATTCTCTTATTGATATTTTTCATTACGTTTTTCAGTAATGCACAGCAACAAAAAGCAAAAGTTGGCGATGATTCGTATCAAAATCCAATATTTGCAGGAGATTATCCCGATCCATCGATTATTAGAGACGGCGAAGATTACTATATCGTACATTCTTCGTTCAACTATTATCCGGGATTATTGATCTGGACATCAAAAGATTTGGTCAATTGGAAACCCGTAACACATGCACTTAAAAAAAGTGTTGGTTCAGTTTGGGCGCCGGATTTGGTGAAATTCGACAATAAATTTTACATTTATTTTCCGGCAAATGAAACCAATTATGTAGTATCGGCAGACAATATCAACGGACCTTGGAGCGATCCAATCGATTTAAAAATTGGCAATATCGATCCCGGACATTTTACAGACGACAAAGGCAATCGCTATTTATATTTTAGTAATGGTGATTATGTGCCATTGTCAAAAGACGGACTTTCAGTTTCCGGAGCAAGCAAACATGTATACGATGGTTGGAAAATTCCATCAGAATGGTCGATAGAATGTTTTTGTATGGAAGGGCCAAAAGTGCTCAAACGTGGAGATTACTATTATTTAACCGTTGCCGAAGGCGGAACTGCTGGACCGGCAACAAGTCATATGGTTATTTCGGCAAGATCAAAATCGCCATTAGGACCTTGGGAAAACTCACCTTACAATCCCATTTTAAGAACAAATGACAGTTCAGAGAAATGGTGGTCAAAAGGACACGCAACATTAATCGATGATGTAAACGGAAAATGGTGGATGGTTTTTCACGGTTACGAAAATGGATATTACAACATGGGACGCCAAACCCTTTTGCAACCTGTAGAATGGACAAACGATGGTTGGTTTAAAAGCCCAAAAAACATCAAAACCAATGAACCAATAAAAAAACCGGCAGGAAAAACGATCAAAAGTAATTTTACGCTTTCGGATACTTTTTCAGGAACAGAATTACAACCACAATGGCAGTTTTTTGACCATTTTGACGATCAAAGATTTAAGCTAACTCCAAACGGAATTCAGATAAAAGGTAAAGGAAACGGAATTGGCAACAGTTCGCCACTTTTATGCACGCCTTCGGATCATTCTTATTCGGCTCAAGTTGAGGTTGAAATAGAAGGCAATGCCACGGCAGGATTAATTCTGTTTTACGACAATAAGCTTTATACCGGAATTGCTGCCGATAAAGAAAATGTTTTAGCCATTTTACGATCATGGCAATTTCCTACTCTAAAAGGTATCAATAAAACCCATTTATTCTTGCGCCTCGAAAAGAAAGAACAACTCGTAAATATGTTTTACAGCCTTGACGGAAAAGAATGGATTAAGATCGAAAACTCAGCCGAAGTTTCGTCGTTTAATCATAACGTATTAAGTGGTTTTATGAGTCTTCGATTAGGACTTTCTTCCGTTGGCGAAGGTCAGGTTACGTTCAAAAATTTCGTTTACAAAGGCATAAATTAAGTTTCAAATAATTATATTTAAAAGCTAAAAAATAATAATTGCGTTGATCATTAGGGCGTGACCGTATTTTCAAAAGGCGCTATTTAACAAACCGCTTATGCGCGCCTTTTGCAAATACGGTCGGGCTATACACGCTACTTCGGTAGCAAGCTCCTATCCCTCACGCGCGTTTCGATATCCTAACAGGTTTTCAAAACCTGTTAGGTATAATTGTCAAACAGAGTAAAATCCAAGATACCTAACAGGTTGAAAAACCTGTCAGGAGATTAAACAAACTAGGAAATAATTCGAGTCAAAGGCTTTTTAAAGTTCCGGAGGAACGAACTATATTGTAACAACGGATTTTAATCCGTTGAACGTTAGATTAACATTTCAATTGGAAATAATTAAAACCTTATCAATGAAATTAAAAAACACATTTTTCATTTTACTATTCACAACTTTTTGCCTCAACATGACCGCACAATCAAGTCATGTTTTATGGTATAATAAACCCGCAGAATTTTTTGAAGAAAGTTTAGTTTTAGGAAACGGAAAAATGGGAGCAACTGTTTTTGGCGGCGCAAACACGGATAAAATTTATCTAAATGACATCACGCTTTGGTCGGGAGAACCTGTAAATGCAAATATGAATCCCGAAGCGTACAAAAATATTCCGGCAATTCGAGAAGCACTCAAAAACGAAGATTACAAACTAGCTGATGAATTGAATAAAAAAATTGAAGGAAAAAATTCGGAATCATATTCGCCACTCGGAACGTTAGAAATCAATAATTCTGAGAAAGGAAAAGCAGTCAATTATTATCGTGAGTTGGATATTTCGAATGCCGTATCAAAAGTGACTTATGAAATGAACGGTATCAAATTTACTCGCGAATATTTTGTTTCGGCACCAGACCAAATCATGGTAATTAAGTTGACAAGCAGTGAAAAAGGAGGTTTGAATTTTGATATTAATTTAAAAAGTTTACTAAAATCAAATGTCGAAGTACAAAATAATATTTTGATAATGACCGGAGTCGCTCCAATTCATGAAAATCCAGGATATTCAGTTTTACCAAAATACGGACAAGTAAAAGAAAGAGGGACAAGATTTACTACTTTAATTCAAGTTAAAAAAACAGACGGAAAAATTACAAGTTCCAGAGATGCTTTAACTTTAAAAGACGCAACCGAAGCCTATATTTACGTTTCTGTGGCTACAAGTTTTAATGGTTTTGACAAAAATCCTTCGACGGAAGGTTTAAATGATATATCAATTGCGTTACAAAATCTGAACAAGGCATTTGTACAACCATTCGATAAATTAAAAGAAAGTCATACAAAAGATTATCAAAAATTCTACAATCGTGTTTCTTTAGATTTAGGAAAAACAACTGCACCGGATTTACCTACAGACGAACGTTTACTAAGATATTCAGACGGAAAAGAAGATAAAAATTTAGAAATCCTTTACTTCAATTACGGACGTTATTTGCTAATAAGCAGTTCAAGAACTTTGGGCGTTCCTGCGAATTTACAAGGAATTTGGAATCCATATCTAAATCCGCCTTGGAGTAGTAATTATACGATGAACATCAATCTGGAAGAAAATTATTGGCTTGCCGAAAATACAAATCTTTCTGAAATGCATTTGCCACTTTTGAGTTTTATAAAAAATCTTTCGGTTACCGGAAAAATTACTGCAAAGACATTCTATGGCGTAAATGAAGGTTGGGCTTCGGCACATAATTCTGATATTTGGGCAATGACGAATCCCGTTGGAAATTTTGAGAAAGAAGATCCAAGTTGGGCTTGCTGGCCATTATCGGGAGCTTGGTTGAGTACACATATTTGGGAACATTACGTTTTTACGCAAGACAAAAAATACCTAAAAAACGAAGGATATCCAATTATGAAAGGCGCTTCGCAATTCTTTTTAGGATGGATGATTACGGACAAAAACGGAAATTTAATTACTTCGCCTTCGACTTCACCGGAGAATAAATACATTGCGCCGGATGGTTTTATTGGAGCAACGATGTATGGCGGAACAGCAGATTTAGCGATGATTCGAGAATGTTTTGAAAAGACAATTAAAGCGTCAGAAGTTTTAAATATTGATGCCGATTTCAGAGCAAAATTAGAAAAAGCACTTTCTAAATTTCATCCGTATCAAGTTGGTAAAAAAGGAAACTTGCAAGAATGGTATTTTGACTGGAATGACGAAGATCCAAAACACCGTCACCAATCGCATTTATTCGGACTTTTTCCTGGCGATCATATAACGCCATTAAAAACTCCGGATTTGGCTAAGGCTGCAAAGCAAACCTTGGAAATAAAAGGCGATGAAACAACTGGTTGGTCAAAAGGCTGGAGAATCAATCTTTGGGCAAGACTTTGGGACGGAAATCGCGCTTATAAAATGTACAGAGAATTACTTCGATATGTAGATCCTGATGGAAAGAAAACCGAAAAACCAAGAAGAGGCGGAGGAACGTATCCGAATTTATTCGACGCACATCCACCTTTTCAAATTGATGGAAACTTTGGAGGAGCCGCAGCTGTTGCCGAAATGTTAGTACAATCTGATGAAAACGAAATCCGACTTTTGCCTGCTTTACCAGACGCGTGGGAAACTGGATCAATAAAAGGAATCTGCGCTCGAGGCGGATTTGAAATCGCAATGAATTGGGAAAATAAAAAGCTGCAAAAAATAATAATTTCTTCTAAAATAGGAGGAAAAACAACCTTAATAAACGGAGATAAAAAACAAACAATCACTCTGAAAAAAGGAGAAAGTTTAGAAATAAACTGGTAAAGTTATTTTAGAAACCTACTGTCAGGCTGAGCGAAGTCGAAGCTTCTAGAGAAGGCACGATTTGTATAATGGACTTCGACTTAGCTCAACCTGACAAATCAAACCCGTTTTTATCCGCGTTTTTACGAAGTAAATCTGTTTTATCCGCGTCAAAATTATACGCTGATTTTACTGATTCGCTAAAGCGAAAACGCTGATAAAAAACGGATTTTTCTAATTACTTTCTGAAGTTTCTTCTTTTTCAGTTTCCTCTTTTGGTTTATCTGCTTGGCTTTCTTTAAATTCTTCGTACCATTTTTCGATCGAAGGATAAACGAAAGCGGCTACTTTTTTTACAGGATTATAAAAAATAGATTTATCTAAAGTTTCTTTTTTGGCGAAAGTTTCATTGAAGTTTATTTTTTCAAAAAGCGCAATAAAAATACTTAGAATTAAGATCGTTTTTAGGATTCTGAAAAAACCTCCGCCAAGTTTATTTGCCCAGCCAAGAAAAGCAAAATCGGCAATTCCGGTAAGGATTTTGGCTAGAAAATAAACACCAATTACCACTAAAATAAAAGTCAGAATAAAAGCAGTAACCTGAATCGTGTTTGGATTCCAGGAAACGTGCTTCATGATCATTTCTTTCATTAAAGACGAAAATTTAATCGCAATATAAATTCCCAACAATAACGAAATAAAGGAAGCAACTTCTACAAAAAGACCGTTTTTAATTCCTTTGTATAAACTAAAAGCTAAAAGTGCTCCAAAAAGCATGTCTAAAAAACTCATATTTTCTTTGGTTTTATTGAGGCGCAAATATATATCTTTTTTTGAGGTTCAGAGGTTAAGAGTTGCAAAGGTTCAGAGGTTTTTTAGCCCGCGGATTATGCTGATTTAGCGGATTATCGCAGATTAAAATTATTTGGCTGATTTATGACTTAAAAATTTTATGATTTGTCGTCAAGGTTTAAAGAATAAAAAAATAAAATCAGCGCAAATCTGCCAAAATCCGCGTCATCTGCGTGCCATTTCAATACTATGAAAACGGAAGTTTCCGTTTTTTAAGGTCTTTGAATTTGAAGTCCGTATCTTTGCAAGCTAAATTTTACGTTTTTTGAATTAATAATTCACAATTCATAATTCACAATTATAAAAATGTCCAGAGATACAATACTAAAAGAGCGATGGGAAAAGCTCGTCGATATACTTTCTAATCAGTTTTCGCAAGGTGAAGACTTAGATTTAGATGCCATAATTTACCTAATTGGAGTTCAGGAACTCGGAAAAGTACACCGCGAATTCAAAAAAGATGAAAAATTAAATCTGATGCACATCGCTATTTGCCGATTATTGGAACCTTATGGGTTTTATGAATTCGATTTTTTTGATGCTGAAGGATGGCCACATTACAAAGTAAAAGAAGAATTGCCTTCGCTAAAAGCGGGAGAACAATCGGTTTTGATGAAAGAAGCGATTGTGAATTATTTCTTAGAAAGAGAACTTATCGAGTAGGTTTTTTAGTTTTCAGTCGCAGTCTCAGTTTTCAGAATTTGCTAAACTGTAAACTGCGACTGAACACTTAAAACCGCGACTGAAAACTAAAAAAAAGATGTGTAGATACGCAATGGTCGCCTACAAACCTCATTATGCTTGTTTTAATTGTCGGAAAACATTTAAGAGAAGACTTATAAATGATATAAAAAGAGGCGCAGAATCGATTCAAGAGGCAAAATGTCCTGAATGTGGCGAATTAATGGCAAATATGGGACTTGATTTTGAATCGCCAAAAAAGGATGATTTAAAAAAATGGGAACATCTGAAAAGTTTATATTCTGTTGGAATCGCTTTTCATTCTTGTGGTTGCAGTGGTCCGGGTTACATTCCTAATTCTAAAGAAAAATTAATCGAATATTTTGAGGATTTAAAAACAAATTATCTTAAAAGTATTGATTTTTGGAGAACCCGAATAGAACCAACGACCAAAGTTGAGCATGATAAAGACAGTCAGAGAAACTGGGGAAAATTAAATGCTATTTCGGCAAACTTTAAAAAAGAGATTGTTAAGAATCAGGATGGAATAGATTTCTGGCTCAAAAAAGTACAGGAAATAGAAAGCAAAATAAGTCTGATAAAATAGTTGTGAAGGAATATCACAGCTTGCAAAGGAAACTTTAAATTTTAGACTTTAAACTTGAAACAAATTATGTAAATTTGTATTCTCAATTATTGAAGGAAAATGATAGATAAGATAAAACAACATATAGAGGAAGCTAAAGCCTTTAATGAAAAAAACAAAGAATCCTTAGAACAATTCCGTATTAAATATTTAGGTAGTAAGGGTTTGTTGAAAGAACTTTTTACAGAGTTCAAAAACATTCCAAACGACCAGAAAAAAGATTTTGGACAAGTAATTAATACTTTAAAAACAGTTGCCGAAGAAAAAGTTAGACTTATTCAGGAAGAACTGGAAAGTAAAGAAGAAATTAAAGGTGTTTTTGGTGATTTAACTCGTGCTGCAGAACCAGTTATTATTGGTTCTCGTCATCCGATTTCTATCGTTAAAAATCAAATTATAGACATTTTTGCCAACATTGGTTTCAACGTTTCCGAAGGTCCGGAAATCGAAGACGACTGGCATAATTTCACCGCATTAAACTTACCGGAATATCATCCGGCGCGTGATATGCAGGATACATTTTTCATTCAGACAAATCCTGATGTGTTGTTGCGTACGCATACATCATCAGTTCAGGTGCGTTATATGGAAAATCACAAACCGCCAATTCGTACTATTTCTCCGGGACGTGTTTTCCGTAACGAAGCAATTTCGTCACGTTCGCACTGTATTTTCCACCAAGTGGAAGGATTGTACATTGACAAAGACGTTTCGTTTGCAGATTTGAAACAAACATTACTTTATTTTACCAAAGAAATGTTCGGAAAATCTAAGATTCGTTTACGTCCTTCATACTTTCCGTTTACAGAACCAAGTGCCGAAATTGATATCTATTGGGGTTTAAAAACCGAAACTGATTACCGTATCACAAAAGGAACTGGTTGGTTAGAAATTGGTGGTTGCGGAATGGTTGATCCAAATGTTCTTAAAAATTGCGACATCAATCCTGACGAATACAACGGTTTTGCCTTTGGAATGGGAGTAGAGCGTATCGCAATGTTGCTATATCAAATTGGTGATATCCGTATGTTTTACGAAAATGATGTTCGTTTCTTAGAGCAATTTAAAGCAAATATTTAATTTAAGTCGAAAGTCAAAAGTCGAAAGTCTCAAAGTTTGGGACTTTCGACTTTTGACTTTATAACTTTTGACACATTATGAAAGCAGATATAACAATCCCAGAAGTAGAAAACGTGTTTTTAGCCGCTGTTCAGGAATGGAGCGATGATTTTATGGAAAAAGTGTGGTACGCTTATCTTGTAAACGACAGTGATTTTAATTTAGACAGCGTTATGGTAGTTTCAAAAGCATTTGGAACTATTGATGGCGAAATGAAAAAAACATCAGTTTTGCGTCATGCATTTGTTGAAGTTCCGGCAGTTTCAGTAGTAAAAATCGAAATGGTAGAGAAAAGCTTATTGGTTTTGAACAACGAATTTATGGTGACTTTCTTCATTGATAATAAATTATACGACAAGAAATTCATCTTCAAATCAAACCTAATCAATGAAAACGATACGGAAGAAGTGCCGATTTTGTTTGTTGAGGGGGTTATGGTGAAATAAGAAGCAAGATTTGTAGATGCAAGAAGCAAGAGAATAGATTATAGAGAATAGAATAAAGAAGAAAGAGCCAAGATCTAAATAATTAGTCTTGGCTCTTTTTATATCATAAACAAAAGTCTATATCTAGTCTTGCTTCTTTCTTCTTGCGTTTAAAAATCTAGAATCTAACCGCTACAATCTTGCTTCTTGCCTCTAAAAGTCTTTCTTCTAAAAAATTAATCCAAAGACTCAGTCAGTTTCTTAAACACAGATTTAGCATCTTTTCCTTCGTACAAAACTGCGTAAACGGCATCTATAATAGGAGTTTTTGCGCCGTAACCTTGATTTAGTTTATAGGCACTTTTTGTTGCGTAATAACCTTCGGCAACCATACTCATTTCCATCATGGCACTTTTTACCGTATAGCCTTTTCCAATCATGTTTCCGAACATTCTGTTTCTTGAGAATACGGAATATCCTGTAACCAATAAATCGCCCAAATAAGCAGAATCATTGATGTTACGTTTCATTTTATGAACCTTTCTAATGAATTTTTTCATCTCACGGATTCCGTTACTCATCATAACCGATTGAAAGTTGTCTCCATAACCTAAACCGTGTGCGATTCCGGCAGCGATTGCGTAAATGTTTTTAAGCATTGCAGCATATTCGGTACCAATAATATCATCAGAGATTTTGGCTTTGATATAGTTTCCGGAAAGTGATTTAGCAACAATTCGCGCTTTATCAGGATCGCCACAAGCAATTGTTAGATAAGAAAGTCTTTCTAAAGCCACTTCTTCAGCGTGACATGGACCTGTAATAACTCCAATATTGTAATATGGAATATCGTATTGAATGTGAAAATGTTCTCCAACAATTAAACTTGTTTCAGGTACAATTCCTTTAATGGCCGAGAATATAATTTTGTCTGACAATGAAACAGTCATATTCTTTAATTCGGCATCAAGAAAAGCAGATGGAATAGCAAAGATCACATAATCGGCATATTCGATCGCTTCGTTTATATTATTGGTTAATTTAAGTTTATTGGTATCAAATTCAACTGAACTTAAATAGTTTGGATTGTGCTTGTATTTCTGAATGTGCTCGATTGCAGCATCGTTACGCATGTACCACGCAATTTCTGAGAGATTAACGCATAACATTTTTGCAATTGCCGTTGCCCAGCTTCCTCCTCCAATTACTGCAAATTTTAAATTTTCACTCATTATTTTAATAATTTAAAACAAAAGTACTTAATAATGTAGTAATAATACAAAATCTCATTTAAGAAATTTCTAAAACCCCTTTAATTTCAATGGTTTTCAGGGAGTTTTAAATTAATAAAAAAATAATTTACTATTTATACAATAATATTAAAGCTCTTACGTTGTAACTGATTATAAATTAGAATTTTAAATGAGTTTAATAAGAATTGAGTTAGTTAGTTTTGTTTTAGTATTTTAAAAAGGCGTTCCTAAATAACTTAAGAACGCCTTTTTTGATTTTAATATTTTAGTAACAGTTTACGGTCGCAGTTTTCAGTTTTTAACTGAGACTAAATACTGAGACTGTCAATTAATAGCTCATTTCAACAATTGATTTTACTTTGTCTAAAGTTACTAATTGGTTTTCGCCAAGACCTTTCCAGCCTCTTTCGTCAAAACGACTTACGATGAAATCCGCAGTTTTAGAATAATCATCTGTGTATTGCGAAAGCTTAGTATCCATTCCCATTGTATGGAAAAATTCTACCGTTTTGTTAATCGCTTCTTTAGCAACTTCATCTTCAGAACCTTGTAAACCAAAAATTCTTCTTCCGTATTGTGCCAGTTTTCCTTTTTTAGTTTCAAACATCACTTTATACAAACTTGGTCCGATAATAGCCAAAGTTCTGGCATGATCGATTCCGTATAAAGCAGTTAATTCATGACCAATCATGTGCGTTGCCCAATCTGAAGGAACACCTTTTTGAATCAATCCGTTTAAAGCCATTGTACAGCTCCACATAAAATTTGAAGCCAAAGCATAATCTGTTGGGTTTTCAACAACGCTTGGACCAACTTCGATTAAAGTCTGCAAAATACCTTCGGCAATTCTATCTTGTAAATAACCTTCGTGCGGATACGTTAAATATTGCTCCATTACGTGAGTATAAGCGTCTACAACACCGTTTTGCAATTGTCTTTTTGGTAAAGAAGCAATTACAGTTGGGTCACAAATAGAGAATTTTGGGAATAATGCGCTTCCGCCAAAAGCAAGTTTTTCCTGAGTAGCTTTAATCGTAACTACAGAACCCGAATTCATTTCGCTTCCTGTTGCAGGCAAAGTTAAAACAGTTCCAAAAGGCACCGCATTTTCTTTGATCAGCATACGTTTTTGTAAAATATCAATCGGATTTCCGTCAAAGTTTACTGCTGCCGAAATAAATTTCACACCATCAATTACAGATCCACCACCAACAGCAAGAATAAAATCAATTTTCTCGGCTTTAATAACTTCAACTGCTTTCATCAATGTTTCAAAATGCGGATTTGGTTCAATTCCACCAAATTCTACAATATCAAAACCTTTTAAGTTGTTGATTACTTGCTCGTGTACACCATTTTTAAAAATACTTCCACCACCGTAAGCCAATAAAATTTTAGCATCTTTTGGTACTAAAGTAGAAAGTTTTTCAATTTGTCCTTTTCCGAAGATTAAATTCGTCGGATTATATAATTCAAAGTTTAACATTTTTCTTAGAGTTTCTAAGATGCTAGGGTTCTAAGGGACTAAGTATTTTGCGTACTCAATATCTAGGAATCTTAGCATCTGTTTATTATTGTTTTTAAGTTTCTGAGATACTAAGTTTCTGAGGTTCTAAGTTTTTTTTCTTTGGACTTATCGATCAAGCTTAGCATCTTTGTTTTTAATTCTATTTTATGTTTATTGGTGAATAAGAGAGTGAGTTTTTAAGTTAGTAAGAAAAAACCTTAGCACCTTAGTATCTCAGAACCTTAGCACCTTTTCTTTACTTCAATTTTTCCAATAATTTACCTGCTACCAATTTAGATGAAGCTGGGTTTTGACCTGTAATTAAAAGTCCGTCTTCAACAGCGTATGGTTGCCAGTTTGGACCTTTCGAAAAATTACCTCCATTATGAATTAAAGCGTCTTCCAATAAAAACGGAACAACTTTAGTTAATCCTACAGCTTCTTCTTCTTCGTTTGTAAATCCGGTTACTTTTTTACCTTTCACTAAAAATTCATCGTTAACTTTTACATTTTTTAAAACCGCTGGAGCGTGACAAACAAAAGCTACCGGTTTTTTGTGTGTATAAAAAGATTCGATCAAAGCAATTGAGTTTTTATCTTCAACAAGATCCCAAAGCGGTCCGTGACCTCCTGGATAAAAAACGGCATCATAATCTTTTTGATTAATAGTCGAAAGTTTGTGTGTGTTTTTTAATTTTTCCTGTAATACTTTATCAGCATCAAAACGTTTTGTGTCTTCAGTTGCTGATGCCGGATCATTACTTTTTGGATCAATTGGTGGCTGACCTCCAAGTGGCGTTGCAATCGTAATTTCGATTCCTTGATCTAATAATTCATAATATGGTGCAGCTAATTCTTCTGACCAAAATCCTGTTTTCTCTCCTGTATTGCCCAGTTTATCGTTACTGGTTACAACAAATAATACTTTTTTCATACCTTTTTTAGTTGATTTTTGTGCTGTAGCTGATGTGCTGAAAGCTGCGAATGCTATAATCGTAAGTAATGCTATTTTCTTCATAAGTTTAAAATTTTTGTCAAATTTACGGCTAAAGTGATATTTGTAAAAATAAAATAAACTATGTTTGTTATAAATAAATTTATGTCATGGTAAATCTCGAATGGTACAGAACATTTAAAGCGGTTTATAAAAACGGAAATTTTTCTATCGCTGCAAAAGAGTTATTTATGAGCCAACCTGCTGTAAGTCAGCAAATATCAATGTTGGAGGCTCATGTTGGGAATAAATTATTTAACCGAAAGTCAAAAGGCGTAGAACCAACGGAATACGCTAAGTTACTCAATAATTTGATTATTGATGCGCTTGATCGACTTGAAAATGTAGAGAATACTTTTCGGGCAAAAGCCGAAGATGCAAATCGGTTAATATCGGTTGGTATTTCTAAAGATCTTTTTAATTGCATTGGTAATCTGCTGATTGCTAAATTTGATTTAATCGATTTTACTTTTGCAGATAACGATGCACTTTTTGCACTTGTCGATGCTAAAAAACTTGATTTTGCAATTACGACAAAAAGGTTTGACACATTTGACACTGTTTATGAAATCGTCGGAAAAATTAAACTGATAATGGTTGCGCCTGTTAGTTTGGATGCAACAGAATTCCGTCAGAAATTAAAAGCAGACAATTATACAGAAATCGAGCTTTGGCTTAATGAACAAAAATGGTACAGTCATGATGCCAGAATTCCACATATAAAATTATTCTGGTTGCATGCTTTCAATAAAAAAAGACCTGCAATGGTGCCTAATTATATTATTCCGTCAGAATCTGAAATGCTTAGAATGTTGGTGGATAATGAAGGAGTTGCTATAACGTGGAATTGTAACGCGCGAAAATATATTAAAGAAAACAGATTGCAGTTGTTGTGGAATAGTTTTCATGTACCGGAAGAATTTGTCTATTTATTAACCGCAAAAAACAATAATCTGAATTCGTTTTTTGATGTTATTGCTAAAGAACTTAAGCTATTTTTTGGTAACAGATTATGATTTTAATCATTTTTATTGGGTTTTTTATAAGGTAACTTTGAGTAACAAATTTATAAATACCCTGAGAAATGAAAAAGATTGCAACAGTTTTGATATTAATTACAATCGTTTTTATAACTAATTCTTGCAGTAAAGAATTAGAATCGATTGTTGACTGTACCGGAGAATCAGTTTTGGTTAAATTAGAACATACCGCAGATGAAGCAAATTCTAAGAAAATTAATTATTCATTTTACTATGCAGGAAGCGGAACTGTAAGAGCCGTAACCTGGACATTTGGTGATGGAAAACCTTCTGTAGCTGGCAATGATGTGTCACATACTTATAATACTTCAGGAAGTTATGTAGTTAAAGCCGAAGTAACGATTAGAAAAAATGGTACGGATTGTCATATGACCCCACAAAAGACGCTTACTGTAAACTAGAAAAAAAAGTATTTTAATAAAGAGCCAATTTTATAATTTATTGCTTCGGTAATAGCTTATAAAATTGGCTCTCATTCGTTAGGTTTGTTTGTTATGTTTTCTTTAAATGGAAGAATTTTCCTTTGTTTTCTTTTGACTTTATCTTTTAAAAGAATATTTTTGAGAGATAAACCACTAAAAAATTAAGATTTTGAAAAAGATAGCAACATTTATAATTCTGGGAGTAGTGTTTTTTATGACTAATTCTTGCGGTAAAGACGTAGAAGAATCAATAATTGATTGTTTAGGAGAAACGGCACTTGCAAGTGTAAAATATGCTGCAGATCCTGCAAATCCTAAGAAAATCAATTTCACCTATCAATATGACGGTAAAGGAACTTTGCATTCGGTAAAATGGACGTTTGGTGACGGAAAGACTGAAACTGTAAACGGGAATACTGTATCGCATATTTATGAAACTGCGGGAGGTTATTCAGCTGAAGGTGATGCTGTAGTTAGCATAAATAAGTCACAATGTACTTTAATTCACAAAAAAGGAGTTACAGTAGAGTAATAAGAAAGAAAATATTTTTATAAAGAGCCAGTTTTATAATTTATTACTTCGGTAAGAAATTATAAAATTGGCTCTTCTTCGTTATATTTGTTTGATATGATTTAGGATTATGGAAAATTTTCAAAATATTAGAGTTGCGGTCGATGCCATTGTTTTTGGGTATAAAAACAACAATTTGTATGCGCTTTTAATTGAGCAGAAATTTGGCTCAGCCGAAAAATATTGGGCTTTACCGGGAGGTTTAGTAAAAGAAGACGAGTCTTTGAGTGATGCAGTGATCAGAGAATTACATGAAGAAACCAATGTGCAGCTTACTTTTATGGAACAGTTATACACTTTTGGCGATGATATCAAGAGAGATTCCAGAAACCGTGTAATTTCTGTTGCTTATTATGCGCTGGTCGATGCTTCAAACTTAGAAATTAAAGCAGATACAGATGCCGAGAAAGTGCAATGGTGTAAAATTGATGAAATTCCGCCTTTAGCATTCGATCATAATTTAATACTTGAAAAAGGAGTGTCAAGATTAAAATCTAAACTTACTTACGAACCTATCGGATTTGATTTACTTCCGGATGAATTTCTTTTTTCTGAGCTTGAAAATCTTTATTGTACGATTTTAGAAAAAGAAATTGACCGACGAAACTTTAGAAAAAAAATCCTTAGCTATGGATTTTTAGAAGAAACTGATCGTTTTTCTCCCATAAAAAGCGGTCGTCCTGCAAAACTTTTTAAGTTTAATAAATTGAAATACAATCAATTAATTGAAGATGGTTTTCACTTCGAAATAAAGTTTGCGTAAATTTTACACAAAATAAATTGTTTATTAAAAAGAATACTCTACATTTGCGTATAATTAACGCAAACTATAAAAATTATGATACTTAACCTAGACCCAAAATTTACTCCTATAACTAATCAGGAACAAATCGATTTTCAAAGTTTTACATTTTCTGGAGGAGAACCACATATTAAAATCAATCCTAATTTTGATGTTTCTCAAAAAGTAACCATCACACATCGTCTAAATTCATTCAATGATTTGGGATTATTGTGTATTACGGTAGATGCTTTACGCAGAATGGACGTTAAAGTAATTGATCTTTTTATTCCTTATTTTCCCGCAGCGAGACAAGATCGTGTAATGATCAAAGGCGAATCTCTTTCTGTAAAAGTGTATGCTGATATTATAAATACACTTCAATTGAATAAAGTTTTTGTTTTTGATGCCCATTCTGAGGTTACTCCCGCTTTGGTTAACAATTGCGAGGTGATTCCGAATCATACCTTTATAGCAGAAGTTTTAAAAATAACTGGAGAAAACGTAAAGTTAATTTCTCCTGATGGCGGAGCTCTTAAAAAAATATATAAAGTTTCTGAGTTTTTAGGTGGAGTAGATGTTGTAGAATGCAGCAAAAGCCGAGATGTAAAAACCGGAAGATTATCTGGATTTAAAGTGTATGAAGACGATCTTAACGGAATTGATTGTTTGATTGTTGATGACATTTGCGATGGCGGAGGAACTTTTGTAGGATTAGCAGAAGAACTAAAAAAGAAAAATGCCGGAAAACTGTATTTGGCAGTAAGTCACGGAATTTTCAATAAAGGTTTTGAAGTTTTAAACTGCTTCGATAAGATATTTACAACCAATTCTTTTAAAGATTTTGATGGTGAAGATGTCGAGGTAATCAAATTGAAATTATGAGTAAAAATTATAGAGTAGAAATAGCAAATAAAACTTTAGAAATCATAAAAAATGGCTTTTATGATTATAATGAAAACAAGATTGCTATAAAAAAAGAATTAGAAGAATCCTTAGAAAATACATTCACAATTGCGCCAAATGATTGGAATGTAATATTAGATATTCCAATTGAAAATAAATTTGAAACAGAGATTATTGCGAAAAATTGTTCTACAATTGAAGCAATCTTTCAGGAGAAAAATGGAAAAATTGGTGTTTTGAATTTCGCTTCGGCAAAAAATCCGGGAGGTGGCTTTTTAGGAGGCGCTTCTGCTCAAGAAGAAAGTTTGGCTAGATCTTCAAATCTTTATGCAACGCAAATTAAAGACAAAACAATGTATGATTTTAATAAAAATCAGTCTTCGTTTTTATATTCAGATTACATGATTTATAGTCCGAATGTTTTGTTTTGGAATGATGATAATGGAGATTACTTTGAAAAACCGTTAGTTGCAGATATAATTACGGCACCGGCACCAAACAAAGGCGCAATGTTGCAGCATAACAGAAAAGAAGAAATTGCTGAAACAGAAGAAGTCTTTAAAAAAAGAATGGACAAGTTATTAGCAATTGCTTCAAAGCAAAAGGTTGATACACTGATTTTGGGAGCTTGGGGATGTGGTGTTTTTAGGAATGAGCCAAATGATGTAGCAAGTTTATTCAAAGAAATTATTTCGGAAAAATATGCAGGTGCTTTTAAAAAAATAGTTTTTGCTGTGTTGAGCAGTTCTGAAAAAAAATCAAGTTTTAAGTATTTTGAAAGCGCTTTTGGAGAATAAATTATTTAGACGAAATCGCTTAGCAAGGAAAATGATATTTTGGAATTGTGTGATAGGTTAGAATCTTAATTTAAAAATTAAAAAGATGAAATACAATATAGATAATATAGCTCCGGAAAGTAAGTTTTTGCTTTTCTGGGGACATCAACCCGATAAAGACGGAACAATAACAAAAACGTGCTTTAGTCAATGGTGGTTAAGTTCTTTTGAAGTTGATAAAGTGACTTATAAAACAGCCGAACATTGGATGATGGCAAAGAAAGCCGAATTATTTAAAGATGATGCAGTTTTGAAGAGAATCCTTTTGGCTAAATCTCCTGCTGAAGCCAAAAAGTTAGGAAGAGAAGTAAAAAATTATAATGAAACCCTTTGGTTAGCGGCTAGATTTGAAATTGTGAAAGAAGGTAATTTTCATAAGTTCAGTCAGAATCCAGATTTAAAAACTTTTTTATTAAACACAAAAGACAGAGTTATTGTTGAAGCAAGTCCTGTTGATGCAATTTGGGGAATTGGTATGGCAAGTGATCATACGGATGCTTTGAATCCGAAGAAATGGAAAGGCTTGAATTTGTTAGGTTTTGCCTTGATGGAAGTTAGGGATGAATTGGAATAATTGAATTATGGAAACAATAAGATTATATCGTCCGGTAGGATTGAAAGAAATGGAATTGATTGCGGAGACAGATTATAATTTGTTTCCTCCAAGATTAGAATGGCAACCAATTTTTTATCCGGTAACGAATCAAGAATATGCTGAACAAATTGCTTTTGAATGGAATACAGTCGATGAATTTTCAGGATTTATTGGAATCGTTACTGCTTTTGAAGTAAAAACAGACTTTTTAAAGCAATACGAAATTCAGAATGTTGGAGATAAAAACCATAATGAACTTTGGATTCCATCTGAAGATTTGATGGATTTTAATTCTAATATAGTTGATGGAATAGAATTAGTAAAGGTGTTTTTTACGGATCGTTCTTTAGTAACTGAGAATATTGAACTAAGAGATAAACTTAATTTATTTAGAAAATGATTTTAGAAATCATCAAAGCCGATATAACCGAAATTAAAGTTGATGCAATTGTAAATGCTGCCAATACTTCTTTGTTAGGCGGAGGTGGAGTTGATGGTGCTATTCATAGAAAAGGAGGGAAAGCGATCTTAGATGAATGTGTTCAAATTCGAAATAAACAAGGCGGTTGTAAAGTTGGTGATGCGGTAATAACAACGGCTGGTAATTTACCTTCAAAATACGTGATTCATACCGTTGGACCAGTTTGGAATAATGGAAAAAGTCTTGAAATCGAATTGTTACAAAACTGCTATTTGAGCGTTTTAGAATTGGCACTTGAAAAGAACATAAAGACAATTGCTTTCTCTAATATAAGTACAGGAATATATAAGTTTCCAAAAGATTTAGCAGCAAAAATTGCACTTAATATTATTTCCAATTTTGAACATAAAAATCAATTCGAAAAAATCATTTTTGTTTGTTTTGATGATGAAAATTTCAAGATTTACAATGATATAATTGAAAATGATTTTGAATATAAAATAAAATCAGGTTTGTTTGGCTTGGCGGTTGGAGATGCTTTAGGTGTTCCGGTTGAGTTTTATTCGAGATCACATCTAAAAGAAAATCCTGTTTCTGAAATGATTGGTTTTGGAACACATCACCAGCCAGCAGGAACATGGAGCGATGATAGTTCACTTGCTTTTTGTTTAGCAGAAAGTCTATGTAAAGGCTTTGATTTATCTGATATTGCCAGAAATTTTGTGAAATGGTATAGTGCAGAATTATGGACGCCACACGGAAAAGTTTTTGATATTGGAATAGCGACCAGACATGCAATTCACAATATAGGGAAAGGATATGAGCCGGAATTATGTGGAGGTTTTTACGAAGAAGATAACGGAAACGGTTCTTTAATGAGAATTTTGCCTTTAGCTTTTTATCTTCAAAATGAAAGAGATATTGAAGTTATTTACAAAAAAGTAAAGGAAGTATCGTCTATTACGCACGCACATTTTCGTTCTGTATTTGCTTGTTTTATTTATGTGGTTTATTGCTTAGAAATTTTAAATGGAAATGATAAGGTAGAAGCATATACAAGAATGCAAAAGATTGTTTCTGATTTTTTAAGTGACAAGAAATTTAATCCTGTTGAGATTCAATTGTTTGATAGGGTTCTAAAAAATAATATAGCAGATTATCCGGAGAATGAAATTCATTCGTCAGGTTATGTTCTTCATAGTTTGGAAGCTAGTTTATGGTGTTTTTTAAATTGGAATACTTATGAAGAAATTGTTTTAAAAGCAGTAAACTTAGGTGAAGATACTGATACAACAGGAGCAATTGCAGGAGGTTTGGCAGGAATATATTATGGAATTGATAATATTCCTCAAAAATGGATTTCGGTATTAGCAAGAAAAAATGATATTGATGATTTGTGCGAAAGATTGTCTTTAGAATTGAAAAATTATAAATAAGGAATTCTAAATGCACTTTTTTTGTTCCATAGGAACATTTCATCGGTAGAACTAATAGTAAGAAGTTTTGTTTACGTTCCGTAGGAACGTTTGATTAAAAAAAAATAAATGAAAGATATTCAATATATAAAAGGCGATGCAACATCGCCTCAAGGATCAGAAAATAAGATAATCGTTCATGTTTGTAATGATATTGGAGGTTGGGGAAAAGGATTTGTAATGGCTATTTCTAAAAGATGGAAAAAACCGGAAAATCAATATAGAGAATGGTTTAAATCAAAGGATGATTTTGAATTGGGGAAAGTTCAGTTTGTTGAGGTAGAACAAGATCTTTGGGTAGCAAATTTAATTGGTCAGCACAAAATTAACAAGGACGAGAACGGAAATGCTCCAATTAGATATGATGCTATTGAAGAGGGTTTAAGACAAATCGCTCTTTTTGCAGAAGATAACAAAGCTACTATTCATATGCCTAGAATTGGTTGTGGTTTAGCAGGTGGGAAGTGGGAGATGATAGAACCTATTCTTTTGGAAACACTTTCGAATAATGATATTGAAGTTGTTGTTTATGACTTTTAAATCAAAATAATATTAAAAATCATGAATGAAAAAATAGCAAAGAGCGTAAGCAAATTTCTAAGTTTAGTTTTAAGACATTCACCAGAAACCATCGGATTAAAATTAGACGAAAACGGTTGGGCTGATGTTGATGAATTAATTGAAAAATGCAATAATAGAGGAAGTCAAAACCAAATGACTGTAGAACTTTTGGATTACGTTGTAGAAAATAATGATAAAAAACGTTTTGCTTTTAATGAAGATAAAACGAAAATAAGAGCAAGTCAGGGACATTCGATTTCGGTAGAATTAAACCTGAATGAAGCCGAGCCTTCAGAGTTTTTATATCACGGAACGGTTGCGAAATTTTTGGAAAACATTAAAAAAGAAGGTTTGCAAAAAATGAGTCGTCAACATGTACATCTTTCCAAAGATCGTGAAACTGCGATTAAAGTAGGAGGAAGAAGAGGAGCTCCTCAAATTCTGACTGTAAGAAGTGCCGAAATGTTTAAAGATGGGTTTAAGTTTTACTTGTCCGAAAATAATGTTTGGCTGACAGATGAGGTTCCGTCAAAGTATATCGAGTTTAAATCTTAAACAGAATTACCACATTCAAATTAACAATCAAAAACAGTAATTATGATACTAGAAGCAGCAATAGGCGATGCATATGGTGCAGGTTTTGAATTTCGGGATTTAGATTTTATTACACAAAATAACGATTTGACTCAATATCATAAACATGGACTTTATACAGAGATTTATAAAAGATATACAGACGATACTCAAATGGCAATTGCAATTTCGGAATTGTTGCTGGAAGATGATAATTGGAACGAGATTAAAGTTGCAGATAAGTTTGTCGAAGTATTTCACAGAGACAAGAGAAGAGGATATTCAGATAGAGTTTACAACGCTTTAGACGCAAGTAAAAACGGAGCTGATTTTATCAAAATAATCGATAATGGCAGTAGCGGTAACGGTTCTGCAATGCGAGCGTATTCTATTGGATATTTAAAAGATATTAATCAGTTAATCGAATTTTGCGAAATTCAGGCAAAAACTTCTCATCATACAATCGAAGGAATTAGTTGTGCAAAACGTATTGCTTTGGCGGTTCATTATTTTAAATATAATTTAGGCGATGGAACGACTTTAATTCCGTTTTTGAATGAAACTTTAAAGGAAAATGAAACCTACAAGATTACTTCGCCAATAGATATGCACGGATATCCAACGACACAATCTGTTATTAAAATTGTTTCGGAAGCGACTTCTATGAGTGATTGTTTAAAAACAAGTATTGGTTATGGCGGAGATACTGATACTGTCGCTGCTTTGTGTATGGCGATTTTAAGTCATAAACAAAATTGTGATAAAACGTTGCCTTTGTTTTTATATGAAGGTTTAGAGAACGATAAATTCGGGAAAGATTTTCTAATCAAACTGGATTTAGAACTAAATAATAAATTTAATAACTAAGAAATTATATGAACCCATTATTATTAACCGACGGTTACAAAGTTGACCACAGAAGACAATATCCAGACAAAACCACATTAGTATATTCTAACTGGACGCCAAGAAAATCAAGAATTGAAGGACTTGATGAAGTTGTATTTTTTGGATTACAATATTTTATCAAAAAATATATTATTCATGATTTTGATGCTGATTTTTTCAAACAGCCAAAAGAAGAAGTCGTTAAAAAATACGCACGCCGAATCAATAATTATTTAGGCGAAAATCAAGTTGGTACAAAACATATCGAAGATTTGCATGATTTAGGATATATTCCAATGGTATTTAAAGCTTTGCCAGAAGGCGCGAGTGTGCCTTTGAGAGTGCCAATGTTTACGATGTACAATACGCTTCCGGAATTTTTCTGGTTGACGAATTATTTCGAAACATTACTTTCTGCGGTAATTTGGCTGCCTTGTAATTCAGCTACAATTGCGAGAGAATACAGAAAAGTATTAGACAAATATGCTGATGAAACTTCTTCTGTTCCTGAATTTGTAGACTGGCAAGCACATGATTTCTCAATGCGGGGAATGGGCGGAATCGAAGCTGCGATAACTTCTGCTGCGGGACATTTATTGAGTTTTACAGGATCTGATACGATTCCGGTAATTGATTTCTTCGAAGATTATTACAATGCCAATTCTGATACTGAATTAATCGCAGGTTCAGTTGCAGCAACAGAGCATTCTGTAATGTGCATGGGAACTACTGAAGGTGAGTGTGAAACTTTCAAAAGATTAGTTACTGAAGTTTATCCAAAAGGAATTGTTTCTATCGTTTCTGATACCTGGGATTTATGGAAAGTGTTAACTGATTATTTACCTCGTCTAAAAGAAGATATTGTTGGCAGAGAAGGTAAAGTTGTGATTCGTCCTGATAGTGGTGATCCGGTTGATATTATCTGCGGAAATCCAGAAGGAAAAACACAAGAAGAGAAAAAAGGCGTAATTGAGCTTCTTTGGGATGTTTTTGGAGGTACAACTAACGCAAAAGGATATAAAGAGCTTATTCCTCAAATAGGCGCTATTTACGGCGATAGTATTACTGTTGCAAGATCTATCCAAATTTGCGAAAGATTAAAAGCAAAAGGATTTGCTTCTACAAATGTTGTTCTTGGAATTGGTTCATTTACGTATCAATACAACACAAGAGATACTTTTGGATTTGCCATGAAAGCGACTTACGGAGAAGTTGATGGTGAAGGAAGAGCTATTTTTAAAGATCCGATTACAGATGACGGAACTAAAAAATCTGCCAAAGGATTAATGAAAATTGATTTAGTTGATGGAATATACCATTTAACCGATAATGTTTCTTGGGAAGAAGAGAAACAAGGTGAATTGAAAGAAGTTTTTAGAGACGGAAAACTTTTAGTAAATCAATCTTTAAGCGATATCAGATTAAGAGTTAAAGCTCAAATAAGCGTAACGTTATAAAATGTAAAAAGCCTGAATTTTTTAATTCAGGCTTTTTTTTGTCTCTATGTTATTCACTGTGTTCAACAGATTATTCCCGAAGCTTCGGGATTAATCCGTCCTACGCAATGTATGTTTATCGCACCAGTTTGTCATTTCGACGGAGGAGAAATCTTCGCAAGTAACTCCGCAGCGATTATCAAATCTTTGTCGAGCTTCTCGTGGAGATCTCTCCTCCGTCGAAATGACAATATTGTGTGTAAATTGGAATTTAAAATAAAAAAGCTGTCCGAAAAATATTTTTTGGACAGCTTTTTTTATTTCTTATAAAAATTATTGTGGTCAATATATTCCCAAACTTTTGGAGGTAAAAGTGGTTGAATATTTTTTCCTTCTTTAATACTATTTCGAATAAAAGTTGAAGAAATTTCTACAATTGGCGCATCAATAACATGAACTTTTGGATGCGATTTTAATTCAGTGTTTTCTTCTTCATCAGAAATTCTCGGGTAAACATAAATATCATAATGATCTAAAAGTACTTCGTAGTTTTTCCATTTATGAAGGGTTTTCAAATTGTCTTCGCCCATAATTAGTGAAAAGTCATGCGTTGGATATTTTTCATGCAAATGAACCAACGTATTTACCGTATAATTAGGCTGAGGTAACTTGAATTCAATATCCGAAGGTTTAATTTTTGGATAATCTTCTGTTGCCAGAAAAACCATTTCTAAGCGTTGATGATCGTCTAATAAAGTGGCTTTCTTTTTAAGCGGATTATGTGGCGTAACGACCATCCAAATTTGATCTAAATCGGCAAATTCAGCCATATGATTGGCAATAATTAAGTGGCCAACATGAATGGGATTATAAGTTCCGAAATAAAGGCCTATCTTCATAAAATGTTTTTTTTCATAATTCAAATAGTAGGTTCTACATTCAAATTAATCTGTGGTATTTAAAAATAGCTTAGTAACGATTCTTTTTCGAAATCAGATAATCAACAGAAAATTTACCACTTCCGGTAACCAAAAGAAGTAGATAAAACAGTAAATATAAAATCCCCATTTCTTTAACGTCAATTGGATCAGCGCCATGAATAACAAATACAGCAACTAACATTGTAATAATTAGTGGCAAAGTAGCTAATCTTGTGGCAAGACCAATAAAAATAAAGAAAGAGCATATCACTTCTGCAAAAACAGCAAGAGTCAAAGAAGCTGTGTTTCCTACTCCAAGCGGATCAGGAAAATCAATTTTACCTCCTGCTAAAAGCATATTCAGTTTAGATAATCCGTGCGAAATCATTAATGTTGCAATTAATATTCTAATTACAAGAATAATAATGCTTAGATAATTCTCGTTTCTTTTTATTTCAAATAAATTAATCATAATACAAATATTAATAGCGGTTTACATCAATGCTAACGGCTCTTATTGTAAAATAGTATTGGTTTAGGAAGTTTCTAGTCTTTGTTTACAAAAGCTTTCACCAATTGATACGCTTCTTCTTTGGCAGTATCCAAATCATAATTTTTGATGATTGTGTCAAATTGCGGAGCTGTCGCCAATTCAACAGAAGCTTTTGCAATACGCATGTTTATTTTGTCATCACTTTCGGTAGAACGTTCTTTTAGTCGGCGTTTTAATTCGTCGACACTTGGAGGTTTTACAAAAACCGCCAAAGTCTGATCGGGAAATTTATGTTTAATACGCAATCCGCCGGCTACATCAATATCAAAAATCACGTTTTTGCCTAAAGCCCAAATGCGTTCAATTTCAGATTTTAAAGTACCGTAAAAATTATCGCGATAAACTTCTTCCCATTCCAGGAAATTTTCGGCTTTAATGTGTTTTTTGAATTCTTCTAACGAAATAAAATAATAATCTTTTCCGTGTTCTTCTTCTCCGCGTGGGTCGCGTGAAGCCGCTGAGATCGAAAATTCTAAGTTTAAATCTTCTTTCCCAAGTAAATGTCTTACTATAGTTGTTTTTCCCGATCCTGAAGGTGCTGAGAAAACAATTAATTTTCCTTTGTTCATTCTTTATTTATATGTGATCAATCAATTCAGAGACTAAACTCTTCTTTTATGATTGATAATAATTCATTATATGAGATTAATTCATCAACTTTTGGATAACGTTTTAAATAAGCCTCAGGACTGTTAAAAGAAAAACTGTTTTTTAGTTTTCCGTTTTGAACAAAAACTTGATAACCTAAGCCATCTATAACAAGAAGCTTCTTTTTTACTATAATTTGTTCTCCTTTTTCGATATCAATAAAAGGTTTTTCAAATTTATATTGTATGCTTGTCATACTTGGTAAAAATTCCACATTGGTTAATAATAAATTTAGCCAAATTAGATTTCCATCTTTTGGTTTTAATTTTCCAATATTCTCTTTAGGAAAACGGATTTCATTAATCTTGGTAACTTGTTTTAATGTTTTTGAATAGTAGTAAATAGTAACAATCCAATTATTTTTTCCTTCATCATACATTCTAAGAACAGTAATTCGGTCTGCAATAGAATAATCTTTATAAATACGAATTTCTTTTTGAAATTCTAATGTATCTGATATTTCTAAAACCTTATTAATTTCTGAAATATCTTGAGCTTTAATTTGAAAGCTAAGCAAAAGAATAATCGAAAGAAGAAAAACTTTCATTAGGATTTAAAGTACATTCAAAACCTGTTCTTTAATCTTTTCCAATTCATCTTTCATCATCACAACCAATTTTTGCATTTGAGCGTGATTTGATTTTGAACCCATTGTATTGATCTCGCGACCCATTTCCTGAGTTATAAAACCAAGTTTACGACCATTAGCTTCAGTACCTTTTATAGTTTCTAAGAAATAGTCCAAGTGATTTGTCAAACGAACTTTCTCTTCAGTAATATCCAGTTTCTCTAAATAATAAATCAGTTCTTGTTCAAAACGATTTTCATCAACATTAACTTGTAATTCCGAAATAGCGGTTTGCAAACGATCTTTAATAGCCTGAACACGTTCCGGATCAAGAGCCAAAGCGTCATTCATATATTGGCGGATATTTCCAATTCTTAAGTTGAATTCTTTCTCAAGAGATTCACCTTCGTCTTTTCTAAAAGTTAAGATATTTTGAAGCGCGTCTTCAATTATAACCTGAATTTGTTCCCAATCGTTTTCGTCGATTTCCTCACGTTCCGTTTTTAGCGTATCAGGCATACGAACGGCCATTTTCATTAATTCAGTTTCATCGGCATCAGGATAAACTTCTTTAAGCTGAGCGATATAGTTTTTTACAACAGGAACATTTACTTTAGTTGAAGTTTGTTCAGAAGTACTTTCGATGTAAATCCCGAAATCAATTTTTCCTCTTTCAAGTTTCGTAGAGATCTGAGTTCTTAAACCTAACTCCATTTCGCGATAAAGCGACGGCATTCTTACGTTCAGATCCAAACCTTTACTATTTAAAGATTTTACTTCAACGGTAATTTTTTTTGTAGGCAATTGCAAAGAAGCTTTGCCAAACCCTGTCATAGATTGTATCATATAATTGAGTATAAAGGCGCAAAGATAAATAAAACTTTGCTGTGTTTAGTCGTAAAATGCTAAACTGTTTTATGCTGAACGACTTAAAGTTTTTTCGCCACGAATTTCACGAATTTACACGAATTTAATTAGTAAGAATTTTTAAGCTCAACAAATAATTCGCGGAAATTTGTGCAATTTACGGTTAACTTTTTTAGAGCCAAAATTTTAATTTGGGCGTTCCCTTCGGTCGGGCTATCCGCTCCAATCTTTTTTTGAGCAGAAAAAGCTCAAAAAAAGGATTTCCACTTCTATCCCTAACGCGGCTCTCGATTATTTAGAGCTTTAAAATATTATTTTTCTAAAGCTTTCTGAACCTGCAATGTTACAGGTTGTGTATTGCCAATGTAAATCTTTTCGTCGATGATAAAAACCGGACGGCTTATGAATGTATAATGTTCCAGGATGTATTTTTTATAATCATCTTCAGTCAGAGATTTATTTTTTAAATCCATTGATTTGTATAACTGCGCTTTCTTGCTGAACAAAGCCTCGTAACTTCCGGCAAGTTTGTACATTTCTTCAAGTTCAGCTTCTGTAATTGGATTTTGTTTAATATCGTGAAAAACCAGGTTGTTGTCTTTTGGTAGACTTTTGATGATTTTTCGGCATGTGTCGCAAGAAGCTAAGTAGTATATTTTGTTCATGATTTTTTAAATTTAAGAGACTACAAAGAAAATTCATTTAAAACTGAAAAATGCCTAATTTTAGAAAAAAAAATAAAATTATGAATTCAGTTTTTGAAGTACAAAAAACCATTAGAGAAGTTTTATTGAAGGTTTTAGACAATCATTCATTAGAACAATTGAACAAGATCCCACAGGGATTTACAAATAATTTAATTTGGAATATTGCTCATTGTGTAGCTTCACATCAGGTTTTAATCTACAAATTGTCAGGTTTGCCAATGTTAGTTTCAGAAGAATTTGTTGCCAAATATAGAAAAGGAACCAAACCGGAAGGCGATGTTTCACAAGGCGAAGTTGATGAAATCAGAGCGTTGCTTTCGTCTACATTAGATCAGGTTCAAAAAGATTTTGCTAATAATATCTTTGTTTCTTACACCGAATATCCAACAAGTTTAGGCTTTATACTCAAAAATATTGATGGCGCTTTGAGCTTCAATAATTACCACGAAGGAATCCATACCGGAATTGTAATGAGTATTAGAAAGTTTGTTTAAAAGAAAATCCCGTCTCGAAACTTCAAGACGGGATTTTTTTATTCTACTATTGTTTCTATTGTCACTTTCATGGCACCGCTTCCTTTGCTTTTGGTGATTTCCATAAAGGCTCTTTTAGATAAGTCAAGTTCTCTTGTTTTAACAAACGGACCACGATCGGTAACTTTTACGATTACAAATTTTCCGTTAGCTTCATTTGTTACTTTTATCCTCGTTCCAAATGGGAGTTTCTTATGTGCAGCAGTATATGCGCTGTTGCTGAATCTGCTTCCGTTTGCTGTTTTTTTACCATTAAAACGATCAGCATAGTAGGAGGCATGTGCGTTTTTTTTGTATGGCTTTAGTTTTAAACCTTTGTCAGTAAAAACAGAATCTGTTGGTATTGCAATTAAGTTTGGTCTTGCAGTTTTTACCGTGTCCTGTTGAGGTGGTTTAGATTCGATTGCTGGTTTTGTTTGACTTATGACATAAGTAAAACAGCTTAAAAAGGTTATAGTAAGTGTTGTGAGTATAATATGTTTTTTATTTCTCATTTTTTATTTTTTTTCAGACTTGGGGAGTTTGTACAAATAATATGCCGAGATAAAAAAAGCCCTAGAATTTTAGGGCTTTAATTGAGGTTTTTTAGAACCATAGGTTCCACGGGATTCTACTTAAGATAAGCAATAATCCTAATCCGTAAAAAATAGCAAAAGTTTTAAATTTAGCTTCGCTATTGATTAATTTTTTATGTTTTGACCATCCGATAGTTATCAAAATGATAGCAATAATATTAATAAGAGGGTGTTCTAATGATGTAAGTCTAAGTTCGGCATTAGACATTTGTCCAAAAGCTGCTTTTCCTAAAGGAGAAACAAAATAAAGAATTATACCAATCAATAATTGGGTATGTGTGCCTATTAAAGCAAAAAGGGCAATTTTACGATCTTTAGCTGTGAATTCTTTTTTTGAAGTTAATCCGATAATTGAATTTATAACTGCAATTAGTAAAAGTAGTAAAGCTAAATAAGCCCAACCTTTGTGAAGTTCTTTGAAAAAATATTCCATAAAATGTGTTTTTTATTAAAACAAATATAGCAAAAAAGGGTATAAAAAAACGGCATTAAACTAAAAGTCAATGCCGTTTTTATTATTTATTAAGATTCTAAATTCTTAGAAATCGTAACGTAGCGAGAAGTTCCAAGTTCTTCCGAAACCAAAGTAAACTTTGTTTGCAGTTGCAACTCCGTTATAAAGTTGTCCATTAGAAGCATAAGTTCCTTTTGAGCCAGCTGGTTGTCCAGTTGCAACAGGAAGATTATCATCTGCAAAAATATTTGTGAACGATTCGTTGATGAAAACTTTATCAAAAACGTTGTTCACGTTTAGTCTAAAGTTTAATGAACCTAACTTTGGAGTAATGTTCCATTTGTAAGATACACCAGCATCTGTAGTTGCAAAACCTGGTAACTCCATAGCTCCTTTGTTGTTAGCAACATTAAATTTAGAAACATCTATGTTTCCGAATAATTTTTCTGAGTAGTTAAGGTTAGCATCAACATTAAGACCATCTAAAATTTCGTAAGCAGCTCCAAGTGCCATTGTTGTTTGAGCGTTGTTTCCAACTTTTACTCCATCAAGGTATAAAGGCTGATCTCCGTCAATTGCATTATTACTAACGTCAAAACGACTACTTGTAGCATTACCTTTATATTTCCAGTCACCAACAGAAATCATCCCGTTTAATTTTAACTTGTCAATTGGTTTAGCTGTAACATCTAATTCAATACCTTTATGTATTTCATTAACACCTTGGAAAGTATAATATCCGCTAGGGTTAGTTGCTGCTTGATCGGTTGCAGTTGTAAATCTGTCATCCCAAGTAGTATAATAAGCATTTAAGTTAGCATTGAAGATTCCAGAACGGAAACCATAACCAAGTTCGATTGCTTTTACTTTTTCGTTTGTAAGATTCGGGTTTACTATTGAAGCATTGTTTGGATATACTGCATTGAAAAATGGTTGTTTTGAGTAGTAACCAGCGTTTGCAAATACATTATGGTGTTCATTAATGTTGTAGTTTGCACCAAGTTTAACGTCTCCTCCTGTAATGTTTTTGTAATCAGTGTCAGCAAGTGGGTCTGAAGCAAGATACTTCATGTGATCGATTCTTTTGTATCCCTGTTGAGACACAGCAGCTTGAAGAAAAGCAGTCAAGTTACCAGTAGAGTACTCTAATTGAGAAAAAGCTCCGTAGTAGTTTACTTTACTGTCATTCCAGTAGTTAATTCTATCTTGGTAATCTGTACTAACAAATGGGTTTCCACTTGGTCTTGGAGCATAAGTTGTGCTGAAATATTCAGGATTATTGTTTTTGTTAGCAGTGTTTTTGTAAACATCAGCTCCAAATAAATCAATTAAGTTTTGAAAGTGAATACCTTCGTAAATTCTTCCTTCAACTCCAAAATCTAAAGTTAAATTGTCAGATAATTTTTTGTCTAAATTGATTACTGTACCATACCAGTTGTGAGAGTTTACAGAAGCAATTTGAGAAATACCAGCTGTGTTATTGATAACTGTTGCACCAGCAACTTTGTTGCTACCTGTATCAGCACTGTTTTCATATTTACCGTTTACAGGAAGTCTTATTCCTAAAGTTGTAGCTTGACCAGAGTTCCAGTTTTGAATTAAATCAAAATTTACAAGACCGTCAGCAGTTCTTAACTTATTGTTAGTAGAGTATGCATTATCACCTCTAATACCACCATTTGATGAAGTTCCTCCTCCACGTCCCCATGAAGCATAAACAACAGTAGATAATTTTGTTGTCGAGTTGATATTGTAATCCCAGTTAAGAGACATTACAGGTTTATGGTAGTAATTTGTTCTTAAATTATATTCTTCACCATTTTTCATACCCCAATCAGAGTTGTATTTGATGTTTGGATCAGTACCGTTACTTCCGTATTTCAAGTAATCACTTAATAATGGAGAAGTAGTTCTTTGATCATGCCATTGAGGTGCTCCTGTAAAAGTAAATTGGAAGTTATGTTTGTCGCTAGCTTTGTAACCAAAAGCCATGAAATAATTGTAACCTTCAAATGCAGTTGCATCTACATATCCGTCTCCAGTAGTTCTACTGAATAAAACTGAAGCAGAAAGACCATTTTTCATTACTCCTGTATTGTATGAAGCTTGTGCTTTAAGGTAATTGTTGTTACCAAAGCTAGACGAAACAGATCCGCCTTCTTTCATATCAGAAGTTTTTGTGATAATGTTGATAGTTCCACCAACAGAAGAGATAGCTAATTTTGAAGCTCCTAAACCTCTTTGAACTTGCATTGCAGAAGTTACGTCAGAAATACCTGCCCAGTTACTCCAAAATACAGCGCTGTTTTCCATATCATTGATTGGCACTCCATTCACCATAACGGCAATGTTTTTTTGGTCAAATCCACGAATAGCAATTCTTGAATCTCCGTATCCACCACCTGCTTTTGAAGCATACACAGAAGGTGTGCTTTTTAAAATCTCTGGAAATTCCTGAGAACCTAATTTTTCTTTAATTTCTGCTGCCTTAATTGTAGAAACGGCAACAGGAGTTTTTCTGTCTTTAGCTACGTCAATAACGCTGCTTGTAACAACAATTTCGCTTAATTCGTTTGAATTAGATACTAAAACTATCTTTCCTAAATTTGTAGTTGCACCATTTGATACAGCAAATTTGATAGTTTGATTTTCGTAACCTAAGTAAGAAATAACGATTTCTCCTGTGCTAGTTGTAGCATCGATAATAAATTTACCATCAAAATCTGTAGAAGTAGCAGCCGAGGATCCTTTGATCGCAACGTTTGCTCCCGGCAATGAACCCACGCCGTCGGTAATAGTACCGGTAATTTTTCCTTGAGAAAATGCGGTTGAAACTATCATGAACAAAAGTCCAGTAAGTAACCAATTTTTCATTGTCTTCATTTGTTATTTAGTTTATTGTTTTTGGCAAAATTATAACAATTAAATCAGATAATGTTATCAAAATGTTAAGAAAAACTAGTTTTATCTAATGTGTTGCGCATTAAAATGATTTTTCGTTTTTTCGTTAAATAAAATAATGTTTTCTTGAATTTAGACTAGTGTTTTTTGTTAAAAACGTAATGATAATAACTACGTTGTAGGTGAAAACTCTCAATAATAAGTGTTCTAACTGTTAAAAGAAGCTTCTTTATACGAAAAAACGCCTTAATTTGTGTTAAATTAAGGCGTTTCAAATAGTTAAGAAATCTTTCTTTACGAAGTTTTATTTGTTCTTCAGGAAATGATTTAGCAAAAACGAAGTTGAACTGTCATGATTCTTAACAGTCTTTGTGTTAATTTCGTCTAAAATAGAGTTAGCTAATTGTTTTCCTAGTTCTACTCCCCATTGATCAAAGCTAAAAATGTTCCAGATAACACCCTGAACAAAAATTTTGTGTTCGTATAAAGCAATCAAAGATCCTAAGCTTTTTGGAGTCAGTTTTTGAATTAAAATTGTATTCGTTGGTTTGTTTCCTGTAAAGACTTTAAATGGTAATAAGTAAGCAGCTTTTTCTGCAGAAAGTCCTTGTTTGTCAAATTCTGCCTGAACTTGTGCTGCTGTTTTTCCGTTTAACAAAGCTTCCGTCTGAGCAAAAAAGTTAGACATCAATTTATCGTGGTGATCTTCGTTTCCGTAAAGTGGTTTTACGAATCCAATAAAATCAGTTGGAATTAATTTTGTTCCCTGGTGGATTAATTGGAAAAAAGCATGTTGTGAGTTTGTCCCTGGTTCTCCCCAAATGATAGTTCCGGTTTGATAGTTTACGGGTTTTCCGTCGCGACCAACACTTTTTCCGTTACTTTCCATAGTTGCTTGTTGCAAATAAGGAGCAAGTTTTTGTAAATATTGAGTGTATGGAATTAAAGCTTCACTTTCGGCACCAAAGAAATTATTGTACCAAACACTAAGCAAAGCTAACGTTACAGGAATATTTTTGTCAAATTCGGCCGATTTGAAATGTTCGTCCATTTCATTTGCGCCTTTCAGCATTTCATTGTAGTTGTCAAAGCCAATCGCTAAACTAATGCTTAATCCAACCGCACTCCATAAAGAGAATCTTCCTCCAACCCAATCCCACATTGGGAAAACATTATCAGGATTAATTCCAAATTCTGTTACTTTTTGAATATTTGTTGAAACCGCCACAAAATGTTTTGCAATATCTTCTTGTGATGCCGATTTTAAGAACCATTCTTTGATAGTTTCAGAATTTGATAAAGTTTCCTGAGTTGTAAAAGTTTTAGAAACAATAAGGAAAAGAGTTGTTTCAGGATTCAGTTTTTTGATTATTTCGTTAACGTGATCGCCATCAACATTAGAAACAAAATGTAAGTTCAATTGATTTTTGTAGAATTGTAAAGCTTCAACCGCCATAACAGGTCCAAGATCAGAACCTCCAATTCCTATATTTACAACATCAGTAAAAGCTTTTCCTGTAAAACCTTTTCTTTCGCCAGAGATAACTTCGTTGCTGAATTGTTTGATTTTATTTTTTACTTCGTAAACTTCAGGAATTACATTTTCACCATCAACATTAATAACTGCCGATTCCGGAGCACGCAAAGCAGTATGTAAAACAGCTCTGTTTTCAGTTTGGTTAATGATTTCTCCACCAAAATATTGAGCAATCGCATCTTTTAGTCCAATCGAATTTGCCAATTCTAATAAAAGAGAGATTGTTTCAGGAGTAATATTATTTTTAGAATAGTCTACTAAAAAGTCATTCCATTGCAAGTTGAATTTTTCAACACGAGCATTATCTTGTTGAAACAATTCTTGTATAGTAGTTTCGTGAATTGCGTTATAGTGGTTTTGCAGATTTTTCCACGCTTCAGTCCCGGTTGGGTTTGTTGTGTTTAAAGCCATTTTTTAGTTTAATTGAAAATTTGGTTATAAAAACACAAAAATACTGAAATAACTTTTAATAGCTTTAAGGTTCACAATTATATAACAATTAGTTACGAAAACGTTTTATGAATCTGCATTATAATTTTTTCCAGACAACTTCGGCTGTGACAGATTTTCCTCCTTGCGTTGTATTGGTTACGACATATTTGAGTTCGTTATTCATGAAAGTGTAAGATCTCTTTTGAATTGTTCCTTCCCAGTTTGGAAACGAAGCTGTTTTTATTTTAAAAGTAATAATCTTATTTGCTTCGTCAATTTCAAATTCTCCAAAATGCGAATTACTTCCCTGAACAATTGCCGCATTTTCTTCTGGAGTACATTTGTTTTTATCGCCTGAAATTATCTTAAGTCTTTCATTTTTATAAATTTCAATGGCATAATTTCCTTTTTCGTCAAAAAACAAAATGCCTTTCGGATTTATATCATACGGAAGATTTTTTGTTCCGTCTGAATTTATGTTTTCAACAGAAACCAAAGTCCATGAACCTAATAATTCTGTTTTTATTAATGGTTTTGTTTGTGAAATTACGGAGTTAAAAAACAAAAGCAAAATCAAAATAGTTGTTGCGTTTTTCATTTTTGAAAATTTTAATAGTTCACTTTAATAATTTCTCCATTTATTGATTCTTCAATACTTTTTGAATAAGCGTTAATTAAATCTTCAATTGGAATATCTGAAACTTTCCCTGGGCTTATCGCATTTATTCTAATTCCTCTTTCTAATTCAAGTGACGCCGAAAGAACAAAACTGTTAATTCCACCATTTACAATTGCTTTGCTAATATTGTTTTTTACAGGCTTATCTGCCATTTTTCCAGACGTAAGTGTAAATGATCCATTATTGTTTAAATATTTTTGTCCAATTAAAACTAAACTGACCTGACCTAGTAGTTTGTTTTTAATGCCAATATTTAATTTTTCTTCGTCAAGCGAAAGCAAATCTCCTGTGTAACAATCTCCTGCAACGCAAATACACGCATCAATATTTTTAACTTCTGTGAATAATTTTTCGATTGAATTTGTGTCTGATAAATCAATTCTAAAATCACCGCTGTTTTTTCCCGCAGAAATGATTTCATGATTTTTAGTCAATTCAGGATGTAGTATTTTACCAATTGTTCCGTGTGCTCCAATTATAAGTAGTCTCATTTTATAGCTTTTAGTTTGTTATTTAATACAAAATTAAGGAGTTAGCTTTCGCTGAAAATTGTACTTATTGGTACTAAAATTGTATTTTAGCCTAATGACGAACAAAAACTTATATCTTCCTTTTGAAGTGGATTTTAAAGAATTGGAGCAGTTTCCGAAAACAACTCGGAAAAATAATTTCTTTGAATTAATATATGTTGTCGATGGAACCGGAATTCAGATTATTAACAATAATAAATTTCAATATCGAAAAGGAAATCTGTTTCTGATAACACCGCAAGATATTCATTCGTTTGAGATTTTAACGCCAACGAAATTCTTTTTTCTTCGGTTTAATGAATATTATATCAAGGCAAATTCTCAAAACGGTCAGGTAGAAACCGTTTTGAGAATGGAGTATATTTTGCAAAATGCAAGTCATCGTCCGGGATGTATATTAAAGAATAAAATTGATAAACCCTTAATTGCTTCATTGATTGAAAGTATTATAAATGAAGAAACCAATCAGCAAATTTATCACCAGAAGATAACTGAGCAAATTGTAAATGCTATTATTACCGTCGTAGCAAGAAACATAGCGTTAAAATTGCCAAAGAATATTAAGGAAACTACTGGCGAAATGGTGCTTGAAATACTACATTATATTCAAGAGCATATTTTTAATCCAAAGGAATTGAAAGCAGATAAAATAAGTGAGCATTTTAATATTTCGCTTCATTATCTTGGGAAGTATTTTAAGAAACAAATCGGTGAAACGCTTCAGGAATATATTGCCAGTTATAAATTAAGGTTAATTGAAGCCAGACTTTTGAATAGCGATATGCGCATAAATGAAATAGCTGACGAACTTAATTTCTCTGATGAAAGTCATCTGAATAAAGTTTTTAAAAAGCATAAAGGAATGAATCCGTCTGAATTTAGAAAAAAGTTCTGCAAATAGTTACGATTAAATATTCCATATTTAAACTTTGGTTTCGCTCAAAACTATTTTACTTTTAATTGGAAAATAATTTGGTTTCATTTTACAAATATTATTCTAGTCTCATTAAATCAAAATACATAAATCTATGTTTTTTTTCTTTGTCAGAATCAAGTAGAAAAGTAAAGTCATTTTTTTGATAAGTAGAAAGCTGTACTGGTTTATTGTAAGCGTCTAGTATTAATAATCTACAAGCTGGTTTATGTTCAATAAATGTCCAGCCTTTGATAAAATCAAGTAATTGATGAGATAACCCATTTCCTTTATATTTTTTATCAATTCCTAATCGTGCTATTTTTACAGCGGGATATTGTCTGATTCTTTTCTCGTTTGGCAATTTGATTTTTCGGTGTAGTTTATTCCAAATAGAGTTTTCATAGCCTAGATCGTTTAGACAATCATTGGATATAGAGAAAAAAGCAGCTATACGATCATTTTCTTTGAATAAATATGTATTAGTGATTTTTTCAATTTGAAATTTTTTCGAATCGTCGATTAAGAATTCATTTATTTCACTGTCTTCACAATCAAAATTGTATAAATCATCATTGTTGTTCAATGATGAAAAAGTAAAATCAGATAAATCCATTTGTTATTCTTTTTTAGCAAGTACTTTGCTGACCAATGAAAACATTTGAGCTTTTTTTTCTTCTGAAATTTTATTGGTTTTGCTTTTGGATATGGCAGCATTGAATCTCTCAGATTCTTTGCCTTTTACTACTGGAGTAATTTTGATAGTAGTTGCCATAATTTAATTTTGATAAAAGTGAATAATAATGCAAAGATACTTTTTTATATAGTTAAAAATACAAATCGTATGTAAATTCTTTCTTTTTAGAAAATTGGTTTACCAAATTTTCCACCAAGGTTTTTTATTGACCTCGATAGTTTTATTATTTAAGTCAATTTCAATTCTTTTTGGTTCTTCAATCTTGATTTTCGAATCATCAAAAAATAGTTCGCCATTAATACTCATTCCAAGTGGAGTTTCTGTTCTTTGTTTCCATTCTGCAGTTTGCAATGATGGAATTAAGTCTGAATTGATCTTATCTCTAAATTTTTTTCTAGCTTTTTCTATGATTTCTTCTTCAAGGTTTGAAGATGAATTCTTGAAAAGCGAAATCGAATTATCAGGAATGTTCAACAGAAAAATTTGCGTTTTGTTTTCAATTTTCTGAATGTCCAGAACTTTAAAATAAGCTATTGAACCTAAAAGAAAATGACCAATCTTTGCCGAATCAGGATTGAATTTTGATAAATCTTTTGGGTGTGCACTTGCAATTAAGTATCTAACATTTCCAGATAAACCGCCACCAATAGATGACATATCAGTAAAACCTCTTTCCTGAATAATCTGACCAACTTTATAATTTAAAATTAAATTTTCCGGAAGATTAGTGTCTCTGTAAAATAGTCTTAAACCTGAAAACGTTTCATTGTAAATTGTTTTAAGACGTGCATTTTTCATGTTTACAGATTGTTTAATTTTATTGTTTTTCCGGCTCTGAAAAGGTTGAAATTTTATGAGTTTAATACTCCTGTATTGGATAAAATTTTAATTATAAGTGCAATAGGAAAAATAATTATACTGATCAAGAATATTCTTTGCCCATTTTTTCTGTCTTCAGCATTATAAGAATAAATTCTCTCTCCATTTGGAAGTGTCTTTTTTGATCTCCATAAAGAATATCCAATGACAATTCCAATTCCGCCACCTAAAAGTGCAAATACATATCCGGCAATAATCCAGGCTTTTTGGTTTTCTTCGGGTTTGGCTAAGGTTTTTAAGCGCTCTTTTTTTAAGGAAGCCAACATTTCTGAGTCGATAGTCTTTCCTCTATCCGTTAAAAGTTTTTGCGCCAGTTTATAATCGAATACATTCCACTCGTCTGAATTTAGAAGAATTTCATATAGTTCTTCATTCGTAAAATCCAGTAAATAATAATCTTTGTCTATTGTGTCAAGAAGATTTTCGGTGTCTTTTTCAAGAATAACTTCAGCTTTTTCAAAATCCGACGGATCAATTTTTATTTCATATTGATTTCGTAAAGTGCTTCCGGAAAAAGAGACATCGAGAGGAGGGATATTATCACCTATAACAGTTTTAATATTGTTTTTATTTAATAATAACTCAAGCTCTTTAGCCTGATTTAATGTTGGGAAATTTCGGAAAGCAATAAAATTTTCAATCATAGATTTAGTATTGATTTTTTGAATAGAATGATTTTACAAATTCCCAATACTATCCAATTCTCTTTTTAAAGGTTCCATTTGTTTTAAGAAACGATTTTTATCAGATCCTGTCAAAGATTCTCCTGTTGGTAAGTTAAGTCGAAGTGCATCAACCTGAACACCGTTTTTCCAGAAACGGTAACAAACGTGAGGTCCGGTTGCAAGTCCTGTGCTGCCAACTAATCCAATAGTTTGTCCTTGTGTAACACGTTGTCCGCGGCGAACCAAAATTCTGGACATATGTAAATATTGTGTAGAATACGTTCCATTGTGTTTTACTTTTACAAAGTTTCCGTTTCCAGCCGTATATCCGGTTGCTTCTACAACTCCGGATGCAGTTGTTGAAATTGGAGTTCCTGTTGGCGCAGCATAATCAGTTCCTTTATGTGCTTTCCAGGTATGTTGAACCGGATGAAATCTGTTTGCAGTAAATCGAGAAGTGATTCGGCTGAACTTAATAGGTGTTTTTAGAAAGAAGTTTTTCAAAGTTCTTCCCTGATCGTCATAATATTCTGTTTTTCCTGAAGTTGTATCTCTTTCAAACGGAAAAGCATAAACGATTTTACCTTTATATTCAAAAAACGCAGCTTCAAGATCTTCAACGCCGTCATAAGTTTTTCCGTTTATAAAACGTTCAGTGAAAATTAATCCGTAGCGATCTCCTTTTTTAAGTTTGAAGAAATCGATAGACCATGAAAAGACTTTTGTAATTCGGCTGGCAAGAGCAGTTTCAACACTTTCGTTTCCTAAAGTTTCAGATAATGAACTTTTTAAAACGCCGCCAATAATTTTACGTTTTAATGTAACCGGTTTTACTTTTTTATATGCTTTAGCAATGCTGTCTCTTAAATCGACTACATAATAAGTTAAAGCATCAGGCTGGTAAATGAAAACCTGTAATTTGTTTGTTTTATTTTTAGAGCGAAGAATCGTATAAGGTTTGTTGTATCGAATTGTTCGAACATCAAATGAATCTTTTACTTGTTCAACAATATCAAAGACTTTTTTGTCTCCAATATTTTGACTTTGGATGATAGAACCAAAAGAATCTCCTTTTTTTATAGTGTCATTTACAATATTAAAGTCAGCGTAATTAAAACCAAATTCTACCTTTTTAGTTTTTGGTTTACTAATTTTAGTTTCTACTTTTTCCTCGGTTTTATTACATGAAAAAACAGAGAATAATAGGACTATAAGTACGAATGCTTTTTTCAAACTTTTATTTTTTTTGGGAAATTAAGTGGTTGTTTCATTTCCCCAATTGGACAATTCTTCTTCGGTCCACAATTTAGGAAAAAAGATGCGTCTTTGGTATTTTGGATGCATATATTTTTGCCAATCACTGCCACCAGTAGCTTCGCCGTTGCCTTTTCCGCTTTCTAATATGTATTTTCTTGCAGTATTAAGGTGTTGCATTACCCAAGTAATGTTTACAGTTTTGTCATAATGACGCATTGCCTCAATTAATGAAGTATTTTGCTGATCTTCTTCTGGTAATTGAGTAAATTTTTGCCAGATATTTTTAGTTTTAAAAGTAGACATTTGTCTCAGAAATTGCACTTTGTATTTGTTCTCAAATTCCTGAAGTAAATATGATTTTTCTCCTGTTTGATAATCTTTTCCTGCAGCTTGCCAATACAAATGTTCAAACGTAGTTTCGAGATCAGTATTTTCGTCAAAGTTTGCTTTGTATCTGCGATCTGTTAAGTTGATGACGTCTGTCGAAGCAAATTCGATCAATCTATATTGTGCACTTTGAAAACCACTTGCCGGAGTTAGCGTGTTTCTGAATTTCATATATTGATCTACTTCCATTCCGTTTTCCATAATACTGAAAGAGTTGGTAAGCATGTCAAAATAACGAGTGATTCTTGATAATCTCTCGCTGAAAAAATCAACCTGAATGTTTTGTGCATCGGCAATCTGATCGATTTCCCACAAAATCATTTTAAAAATTAATTCGTTTACCTGATGATACATGATAAAAACCATTTCGTCAGGAAGTGTTGTGCGTTGAGTTTGTAAGCTTAAAAGTGCATCAGTTTGAATGTAATCCCAATAAGTAATTGGTTTTGACCAAAGTAATCCTTCTAATTGAACATCAGTTTTTTGATTTATAGCTTGGAATTTAAGGTCAATTTCTTTTAAAATTGATTCTGAATTATCAGTGATATTCATTATTTTTTTACTTTAAATGGATTTTTTAATCCTTTATATTCGTCGAGATCTGCTTTAAGTGATCCTACTGCAAGATCTGCTTTGATTCTAATTGGAACTTTATTGTCGTCGTCTGTGATCCAGAGTGTTAGACTTTCTTTTTCTTTAAAGACTCTTCCGGTTTGCACAAGTGGTTTGAAGACCATTGTAGAAACGGTGCCAAATTTAGTCGTAATATCTTGACGGCCTACATATTTTAACTTAAATTTTGTGATTTCGTCGTCAAAAAACATGTCGATTGTAATCGCTTCGCCAGATTTTAATTTGTCAATATTTGGATGGTTTCTCAAATAGTAAAATGAGGAAACGATATCTTGCACATTATCAGTAATTACAATTGTTTTCTCGGTATTTCGTTTGTAGTCTTTTACCAAAACCCTGTTCTCGGCCTGATTAAAAAAACCTTCTTGGTTTTTGGTATAACCGCCTTCGTCGATTTTTCTTACGTAGCGATAAGGAACTCCGTTTTCTTTGTCAAAATAACTTTCGTAAAGATCTTCTACTTTAAAGAATAATTTTGACATTCCGGTTGTATAACCTTTACCTATAGCATGATGGACTTTTTTATTGTTTATGGTAGCGTCTTTTATTTCGAGAGTTGCATATCCGGCATTTATGATTCCGTAATGAATCCTGAATTTAAAATATTCGCCAGTGCCAAAAGCATCTTCTTTTTGAGTGTCGAAGGCAAGTGTCGTTAGAATTAATATGATGAGAGTGAGCTTTTTCATAGTACAATTTTTACATTTCATTATAAAGGTAAATAAATGCAAATTCTATTCCAAATGTACCAAAACAAAAAAACTCAGTCAAGGAATGACTGAGTTTTTATGCTATTAACTAACCAAAAAACTATAAATTATGAAATTTATATCAATTCAGAAGGAAACCACCCCTTCTTGATTTGCGAGTGCAAAGATATGCAGAAAGTTCAATAAAGATATAGCAAAAGGTAAGTTTAACATAACATTTGCATAAAAAGCATGCTTTTTCAGAGAATTCCTCTGTATAATGTAAAAATTTTACGTTTTTATAATGTTCCTCTCAATTCTTGCTCTCTCTCAATCGACTCAAAAAGGGCTTTAAAGTTCCCTGCACCGAAACCTTTTGCTCCCATTCTTTGAATAATTTCGAAAAATAGCGTTGGTCTGTCCTGAACTGGCTTAGTAAATATCTGTAGTAAATATCCATCTTCGTCTGCATCGACCATGATGGCAAGTTTTTCAATTTCGTTTAAATCTTCTTTCATCATATCCATGTGAACACCTAATCTTTCTGGGATAGCTTGATAATAAGTATGAGGTGGAGCAGATAAAAACTCAACACCGCGTGCTCTTAATTGTGATACTGTTTTAATAATATCATCTGTCGCAATAGCAATATGCTGAATTCCAGGTCCGCCATAGAAATCTAAATATTCTTCAATTTGAGATTTTTTCTTTCCTTCGGCTGGTTCGTTGATTGGAAATTTGATTCTTCCGTTTCCGTTTGACATTACTTTACTCATCAATGCAGAATATTCTGTAGTAATTTGTTTGTCATCGAATGATAGGAAGTTTACAAATCCCATAACATCTTCGTAGAATTTTACCCAAGTATTCATTTCATTCCAACCCACATTTCCAACCATGTGATCGATATATTTTAATCCGGTTGGTTCTGGATTGTAGTCAGATTTCCATTCTTTGTAACCTGGTAAGAAAACACCATTGTAGTTTTTTCTTTCGACAAAAATATGAACTGTTTCTCCGTAAGTGTAAATTCCGGAACGAACTACTTCTCCAAATTCATCAGATTCTACAGTTGGTTCCATGAACGAGCGTGCACCACGTTTCATAGTTTCTTCGTAAGCACTTCTTGCATCTTCAACCCAAAGAGCGGCAACTTTTACACCGTCTCCATGTTTTTGAAGATGTGCATGAATTGGAGAATCTTGCGTTAATGGCGTAGTTAAAACAATTCTGATTTTATCTTGTTTCAAAACATAAGATGCTTTGTCTCTTACTCCAGTTTCTAATCCGGCGTAAGCTAATGACTGATATCCGAAAGCAGTTTTGTAATAATGTGCAGATTGTTTTGCATTACCTACATAAAATTCTACATAATCTGTCCCTAATAACGGAAGGAAATCTTGTGCTCCTTCAAAGATTTTTTCTAATCCGTATTCTACTGATTTTACTTCTTTTGACATAATGTTTATTTGTTTAATCGGTGAATCGTTTATTTGATTGAACCGAAGTGTTGTTTTAAAATTTGATTTTTTTTACCGCAAAGACGCTAAGTAAATCGCAAAGTTCGCAAAGGTTTTTTATCAATAAGAATTTGTAAAAGCACAAAGAACATAAAGCTTTGTGAACTTGTTTTTAATAAAAACTTCTTTAGAAACTTCGTGAACTTTGCGTAAAATCCTTTGCGGACTTTGCGGTTAAATTCGGTTAGTTATTCAGTCCAAGACTTATAATACTGCCCATCATCAAGACCCATTGCTTCTTCCGTAACCATTAATGGACGGAAAGTATCAACCATAACGGCTAATTCCTGGGTTTCTTTATGACCAATACTACGCTCCATTGCGCCTGGTGCGGGACCATGTGGAATTCCTTTTGGGTGTAAAGTGATGTGACCTTGCTCAATATTATTACGACTCATAAAATCACCATCAACATAATATAGTACTTCGTCAGAATCTATATTGCTGTGATTGTATGGCGCCGGAATTGCTTTCGGGTGATAATCGTAAAGTCTAGGGCAGAATGAACAAACGACAAAAGTTGCCGTTTCAAAAGTTTGATGTACCGGAGGCGGTTGGTGAACACGTCCCGTTATTGGTTCGAAATTATGAATCGAGAATCCGTATGGGAAATTGTAACCGTCCCAACCCACAACGTCAAAAGGATGTGTGGCGTAAACGACTTCGTGAATCATTCCTTCTTTTTTGATTTTAATTAAAAAATCACCTTTTTCATCATGTGTTTCCAATTCGTTTGGCAAAATAAAATCGCGTTCGCAAAATGGCGAATGTTCTAAATGCTGACCAGATTGGTTTTTATAACGTTTTGGAGTGTAAAAAGGAGAATAAGATTCTACGTAAAAAAGTCGGTTTTCCTCAGTCTCAAATTCTATTTGGTAAATAATGCCTCTTGGAATGATTAAGTAATCACCATATTCAAACGGAATATTCCCTAACATGGTTCTTAATTTTCCTTTTCCTTTATGGATGAAAAGCATTTCATCAGCATCGGCATTTTTGTAGAAATAATTTCTAAGTGATTCTTTTGGAGCTGCCAGTCCAATAACACAGTCTTTGTTGACTAACATTGGTTTGCGGCTGTCCAGAAAATCATTTTCAGGTTTAAGTTCAAAACCTTTAAAAAGTAATGATTTTATATTTTTTCCGATTGCAATTTTTGGTTCAACCGAATAAGAGTTTAATATTTCTTTAACCTGCGTTGGTCTGTGAACATGATAAGAAAGTGACGAATGTCCGTGAAAACCTTCGGTTCCAAACAATTGTTCGTAGTAAAAACCTCCGTTTGGTTTTTCGAATTGGGTGTGTCTTTTTTGAGGGAAATCTCCAAGTTTATGATATAATGGCATGGCTTTTCTATTAGATAATTTGTAAATTAGATAATTCGAAAAATTTGAATTGTGTGAACAGATAATTAGTTCAATTCTTAAAATTGCCTAATCATCTCAATTCGATAGCTTCACTCAGGATTTCTCTTGATGAGGAATTGAAGATATTCTAATAAACCTGTCCATTTTGTTTTCATTATAACAAATGTCGTAATTTTTATTGAGTAAAATTATAAATTATATCATTTATAAACCTAACATATTTCAATTTTTTTTGATATAAATTTTATAGAATATAAAAATAGTAGGTTTTTATTGCACTATTAGTTAATAGAATCTTATTTGTTGAAAAACATGCCACAGGTTACACAGATTAAAATGATTTTATATAAATATTTTTTTCGCCACGAATTTCACCAATTTATACGAATAGAATTCGTGAAATTCGTGGTTAAATTTTCCACAAGTAATAATCCATAAAATCATTTTAATCTGTGGCGATTAAATTCTCTATAGAGTATTAAAATGAAAACCCGATACTAAACCACGTAAAACTTTTTGAAAGTTCCGGAGACCACGATTGCTTAACTTCGATTGGGCCAATAATAGTTTCTAATCCGTAACCTACAGCATAACCTGAATATTTGGGCATTGAAACCCAATCTACCGTGGTGAAAATATCATCGCCTAAGTTGGCAAAATTTGCTGAAAGGTTAACGTGATTCTTTTTGAAAATTTCATAGTCTAAAGTGATATCGGTTTTTATAAAGCTGTTTCCTGCAATACTTAAGAAATCATATCCGTAGAAATAATTGAAATTATTGATTTTGTTGTAACCGTATCCACCCAATATAAAATCGAAGAAAGGTACGCTGTCACTGCCAATATTAAATCCGGCATCTGCACCAATTTTAATCGTAGCTTTTCTGAATAAAGTTCTTGCAAAAGCAATTTCGGCCTTTGCGATCGAGAAAGGTTTGAAATTTCTGGTATAATCTGATGATGCCAAATAGGTTTGTAAATCTGTAGAGAAATACAATCCGGAATGCGGAAAGGTTTTTTTATCGAAAGAATCATATTTTAAATATCCAAAGACGCTAAAATAATTACTCTTATCAATTATGTTTTCTGCATTGGAAAGAGTGGGGGAGTTTATTTTTAAATATTTGTATTCGACACCACCGCCCATTAAAAACTTTTGTACAAAGATGGTTTGAAAATAAGCCTGATTTGTCAAATCAAGGAAATCAACATTTATTAGATTAATATTTGGATTTGCGCCAGTTAAATTGCTAATACTTGTTGTAACATTTCGATTAAACTGATTCAATCTGGATCGGAATCCAAAGCTGATATTAAAACCATTTTCGACATAATAGTTCAAATCATATCTAAAATTATCTCCTAAAATAATGTCAAGCGAAGTGATATCATTTTTTAAGAATGTTTTTTTATGCGTAAGATTCAGCAGAATTGCACTTTTATAAAGGCCATCGTAATGCAAGCCCAGTTTTAAAAATGTTTGCGTCGGAGTTTCTTTCAGTACTAGATCAAGATCGTCATTATTGCCGTCCGGTTGAAGGCAATACGAAATCGTGCTAAAGTTTTGAGTGGCATTTAAATTATTGATTCCCGTTTTTAAATCGTCATAAGTTATGGTACTTCCGGGTTTGAAACGCAATTTACCATTGATATATTCTTTGGTGTAATTGTCTAATTTGTCGCTGTTTATTTTATTAATTTCAAGCGTATCTGAACTAAGTTTTAGTTTTGGTTTTTTATAGAAATTATCTTCATTGCTCAAAGATTTGATTTTTTCATAAACGGCAAAAGCAGCTTCTTCACCTTTTCTGATGATTTCTTCGCCTTTGTCAAAAGAGATTACTCCATAATCCCGAATATCCGGTTTGATGTAAATATCAGTATCTTTTATTTTGCTTTTCATTTTATCAATCGATTGTAGATTGGTAATCTGAACCAAAATTCTGGTAGCATTTTTAAGGTTTTTACGATTCATTAAATCGTCCTGAACATCAACGCCAATAATTATATCGGCACCAAGATTGCGAACTTCTTTTATAGGATAATTGTTGACAACGCCTCCATCGACTAACAAATTTCCGTCAATTTCGACAGGAGTAAATAACGACGGAAATGCCGCACTTGCCATCATTGCCTGAACAAGATTTCCTTTGTTTAATAAAACTTCTTCGCCGGTTTCGATATTGGTTCCAACACATAAAAACGGAGTTGGAAGTTTATTAAAATCGCGAACATGACGCACATTTCTAGTTAAACTGCTTAATAAATTATAGTTGTACATTCCTTTTGAAAGTGCTTCTGGAATTCCAACTTTAAAATTACTAAATGGTAAAACTATGGCATATAATTCATCATTTTTTTTACCGTAAAAGTTTTTAGAGGAACGCGGAATATAATCGTTTATTAATTCGTCGAAATTGGTTTTCTTAAAAATAGAATCAATTTGCGAAGCATTGTAGCCAGAAGCATAAAGTCCGCCAATTACAGATCCCATACTGGTTCCGCCAATATAATCGATTTTGATTCCAGCTTCTTCCAGAACTTTCAGAACGCCAATATGTGCAAATCCTTTTGCTCCGCCACCACTTAAAACCAAACCAATTTTTGGTCTTTTAATGCTGTCTTGTTTTTTATCTTGTGAAAAAGTATTTTGTGTACTGAATAATAAAAGTGCTGAAAAAACGGCTGTCACGCCCCAGATGGAAATGGAAAACGGCGAGTGAAAAAACGATATTTTTTCCTGCAGAAAAAGAGCGACTTTAGAAGCTCCTTTTTTTGAAGTAGAAAAAAAACGTTTTGACCGAGTTTTTGAAATGGACAGCTGGATTGGGCGCATATTAGCTAGTTGGTTTTGTAAAAGTCGACAATTTTTTTTGCTTTTGATACTCCAATTACATCTGAAATTTCTTTTTCTGATGCTAGTTTCAATCTTTTAACACTTTTGAAATGTTGTATTAACGTTAGCATGGTTTTTTCGCCAATTCCGGGAATACTTTCTACTGATGAATTCAATGCAGCTTTGCTACGTTTGTCACGATGAAAGGTGATTCCGAAACGGTGTGCTTCGTTTCGTAATTGCTGAATTACTTTTAATGTTTCTGATTTTTTATCCAGATATAACGGAATCGAATCTCCGGGATAAAAAAGTTCTTCGAGTCGTTTTGCAATCCCAATAATGGCAATTTTTCCGCGTAAACCCAATTCATCGATACTTTTTAAAGCAGCAGATAATTGTCCTTTTCCACCGTCAATAATAATCAATTGCGGAAGAGGTTGATTTTCGTCTAATAATCTTTTGTAACGTCGATACACGATTTCGGTCATCGAAGCAAAATCGTCCGGACCTTCGACGGTTTTTACATTAAAATGACGGTAATCTTTTTTACTCGCTTTTCCGTCTTTAAAAACCACGCAAGCCGCAACCGGATTTGTTCCCTGAATATTCGAGTTATCAAAACATTCGATATGTCGCGGTTCAACATGTAAACGCAAATCTTTTTGCATTTGCGCCATGATTCGATTCGTATGTCGGTCAGGATCTACAATTTGCAATTGTTTTAGTTGTTCGATTCTGTAAAACTTAGCATTTCGAATCGATAAATCTAAAATCTGTTTTTTATCTCCGAGTTGAGGAACGGTTGTTTTGATGTTTTCGCCTAAATCAATTTCAAACGGAACAATAATTTCTTTTGATAATAACTGAAAACGCTCGCGAAGTTCGATAATCGCCAATTCTAAAAGTTCTTCGTCTGTTTCGTCCAGCTTTTTCTTCATTTCTAAAGTATGCGAACGAATAATCGATCCGTGTGATATTTGCAGGAAGTTTACATAAGCTGCACTTTCATCAGAGACAATCGAGAAAACATCAATATTAGTGATTTTTGGATTTACAATCGTAGATCTTGATTGATAATTTTCTAGAACTTCGATTTTTTCTTTGATTTTTTGAGCTTCTTCAAAACGTAAATCCTGCGCATATTGCGTCATCAAACGCTTGAAGTCTTTCATGCTTTCTTTGAAATTTCCTTTTAGAATTTCGCGAATCGCATCGACTTGTTTTTGATAATCTTCAAGAGATTCAAAGCCTTCGCATGGACCTTTGCAATTGCCAATATGATATTCCAGGCAAACTTTGAACTTCCCTGAATCTATATTCGATTTGCTTAAATCATAATTACAAGTTCGCAACGGATACAATTCTTTGATTAGCTCCAGAATAGTATGTACAGTTTTGAAACTGGTGTAAGGTCCAAAATATTCAGAACCATCTTTGACCATTCTTCGGGTCGAAAATATTCTTGAAAAAGGTTCTTTTTTAATACAAATCCAAGGATAACTTTTGTCATCGCGCAACAATACGTTGTAACGCGGCTGCAAAGTTTTGATTAAATTGTTTTCTAATAAAAGCGCATCGGTTTCAGTAGGAACGACGATGTGTTTTATGGTCACAATTTTTTTTACCAGAACATTTGTTTTGGCAGTATCATGGATTTTATTGAAATAAGAGGAAACTCTTTTTTTTAGATTTTTGGCTTTCCCAACATATAAGATCTTCCCGTCTTTATCGTAATATTGATACACGCCGGGATTGTCCGGCAAGGTTTGGATTTGAAGATCTAAGGACGGTTTTTGCATTCTGTTTTTTTTCTGAAGATAACTGATATCCTTTTTCAAAAATCATTCCGATTTCTATAAAAAGCTTAACACTGATTTAGTTTCAAATTTACGAAATCCAAAGAATAATTTCTATATTTAGATTTTATAATTCAATATGAAAAATAATACGCCCCTGGTTATTTTTGACGAAGCTATTTTGCCCGGAGAAAGTAAAACGATAAACGTTGAAATTGCTCGTTTACACACTACTACAAAACTGAATATTCCCGTTATTGTGCGCCGTTCAAAAATTGAAGGTCCGGTAGTTTTATTTTCCGCCGGAATTCATGGCGATGAAATTAACGGAGTCGAAATCGTTCGGCAGATTATTAGCAAAAAAATTAATCGTCCGGCAAGAGGAACAATTATCTGTATTCCGATTATCAATATGTACGGTTTCGTAAATAAATCACGCGAGTTTCCTGACGGAAGAGATTTAAATCGTGTTTTTCCAGGAAGCAAAAAAGGCTCTTTGGCAAGTAGATTTGCCTTTCATATTGTTGCCCAAGTTTTGCCAATTATAGATTACGCTGTTGATTTTCATGCCGGTGGAGCCAGTCGTTTTAACGCGCCACAAATAAGAATTACAGAAAATAATCCCGAATTGAAACTTCTTGCAGATGTTTTTAATGCGCCTTTTACACTTTATTCTAAAAATATTGGTGGTTCTTTTAGAAATACCTGCGAAAAAGCAAACGTAAAAATGCTTCTTTTTGAAGGCGGAAAATCATTAGATATTAATGATTTAGTTGCAAATGAAGGTGTAATGGGAGTGAAGCGTTTATTGAATTATTTAAAAATGCTTGATCCAAAACATATCGTTGAAGAAGCAGAAGATCCTTCGATATATATTAAAAATTCGGTTTGGCTGCGTGCAAAATGCTCTGGTTTATTGCATGATTATAATAGAATTGGACGTTTTGTGACCAAAGGAACTATTTTGGCAATTATAACAGATCCGTTTGGTAAATTTGAACAAAAAGTAAAAGCGCCACACGACGGATTTGTGATCAACGCTAATCATTCGCCAATTGTGTACGAAGGTGATGCGATTTATCATATGTCTAAAAATAGAGAGGAATATGCCGACGAATAAAAAAGAATTAAGACTACACTATAAAAATCTTCGAAAACAACTTTCAGAAAATGATCTCGAAGAAAAAAGTTTGGCTATAGCCAATAATTTAATCAGCTTGCCTATTTGGGATAAAACTTATTATCATGTTTTTCTTCCTATCGAAGAACAAAAAGAAGTAAACACAGAATACATTTTACATCTATTATCCGGAAAAGATAAAGAAATTGTGGTTTCTAAAAGTGATTTTGAAACTCGTGGAATGTCTCATTTTTTATTGACGGATAATACTAAAATTAAAAAAAACGAATATAATATTCCCGAACCTGTAAATGGTTTACCAGTTCCATCAGAAACTATTGATGTAGTTTTTGTTCCGCTTTTGGCTTTTGATATTTTGGGAAACAGAGTTGGTTACGGAAAAGGTTTTTACGATAAATTCCTAGCAGAATGTAAACCGGAAACCATCAAAATTGGTCTTTCTTTTTTTGAATGCGAAGATCAAATCGAAGATGTTTTTGAATCTGATGTAAAACTGGATTATTGTATTACGCCTCAAAAAACATATACTTTTTAGGATTAAACCATATTTTGTAGAGGCGCACAGCAGTGCGTCTTGCGCAAATTTTGTTGATATGCTGGACGTAGACGCACTGCTGTGCGTCTCTACAAATGCTGGCGTGATAATTTATGGCATAAATAAAAATTACAATGAACCACGTACAGACTTAAATTTACTTATATCACTTATGTGGTTTAGAAAAATATTTACGTTTCAAATGAAATTTTATCATTTGATAAAGCCTTTAAAAATGCGCATTTTTTTATTTTAGAAAACTTTATTTTTTCATTAGCCAAAATTTAAGAAAATTCTTGGCACCAAATTTGGATTGGCGAAAATCGCAGATAATCTTCACTAGTACATCCGGAATGCTGGTCGTTATTTGAGAGTAAATCATTCACTAATTTCTAAAATTTATTTTAAATGAAAAATAAAGCTTTTTATTTGATGGCATTCCTTGTTCTTATTTTGTGTAGTTGTTGTAAAAAAGGAAATGCAGATTCTGCTACGGAATCAATGGATATGACAGTTGTTTCAACCGATGAACTTCCAGAAGAAAATATTTCAGATCCCAACACTGAAAGTTACGCAGGACTTGAAGAAAATCCTTTTGAGTCTCCACAAAAATCACCTCTTTCTACTTTTTCTATCGATGTTGATAATGCATCGTATACCAATATCAGACATTTTATTAATGAAGGACAAAAGGTTCCTAAAGATGCTGTTCGTGTCGAGGAAATGATGAATTTCTTCAAATACAATTATCCACAGCCAGAAGGGCAACATCCATTTTCGATTAACACGGAATTAAGCGATAGTCCGTGGAATAAAAATTGTCAATTATTGAAAATTGGTTTGCAGGGAAAAAATATTCCAATGACTAATTTGCCTGCTTCAAATCTTGTTTTTCTAATTGATGTTTCGGGTTCGATGGATGAATCTAATAAACTTCCGTTATTAAAAGAATCAATGAAAATTTTGGTCAAAGAACTTCGTCCACAAGATAAAGTTTCGATTGTAGTTTATGCAGGTTCAGCGGGTGTTGTTTTAGAACCAACTTCTGGAGATGAAAAAGAGACTATTATGGATGCTTTTGATGATTTAAGCGCAGGAGGAAGTACAGCTGGAGGAGAAGGAATTGAACTTGCTTATAAACTTGCCGAACAAAACTTTATAAAAGAAGGAAATAACCGTGTTGTTATCGCAACAGATGGAGATTTTAATGTTGGAGCATCTTCTGATGTGGAAATGGAAAAATTAATCGAAGAGAAAAGAAAATCAGGTGTTTTCTTAACTGTTTTAGGATATGGAATGGGAAATTTCAAGGACAGCAAAATGGAAATTCTTGCCGATAAAGGAAATGGGAATTATGCTTATATTGATAATATTCAGGAAGCCAATCGTTTTCTGGGAAAAGAGTTTAAAGGTTCAATGTTTGCTATTGCAAAAGATGTAAAAATTCAAATCGAATTTAATCCAAAACACGTTCAGGCATATCGATTAATTGGATATGAAAACAGAAAATTAAATGCTGAGGATTTTAAAAACGATAAAATCGATGCCGGAGAATTAGGAAGTGGTCACACCGTTACAGCTTTGTATGAAATTATTCCAACAGGCGTTGAAAGTGATTATGTTCCATCAGATTTAAAATACACAAAAGTAAGTCAGAATGATTCTGGGAATAGCGATGAATTGGCAACGATTAAATTTAGATATAAAAAACCTGATGGTGATAAAAGTATCGAAATGGTAAGTACAATCGGTACCAAAAAAGTAGCTTTAGATGAGAGTTCTTCAGACTTTAAATTTACAACCGCAGTTGCTTGGTTTGGATTAAAATTGAGAGATTCAAAATTTATAGCAAACAGTTCAACTTCGGATATAAAAAGATTAGCTAAATCTGGTTTGTCAAATGACGAAGACGGTTACAAAGCCGAATTTATAAGATTGGTTGATGCCGTAAATTAGAGAAAAACTAAAAACAGAAAATCCCAAATTCCAATACTATAATTGGAATTTGGGATTTTTTATTTCTGAGATTTTATGACTTTTTATTTTACTTCTTTAATTGTTGTACCATCGATCCAACCTTCAGTTCCGTCCGTTAATTCAATTTTTTTCCATTTTCCAAGAGTTTCCGTAACGTACACTTTAGATCCTTCGTGCAACAAGAAAATTGCTGCGCCTCCTTTTTGAGGTTCGCTTCTAACTTCGCTTAACTCCGAAAAAACAATTGCAGGACGATCATTGTCAAAATGATTTTTCTCAGACATTCCGGCAAAAACACTTAGTAATAAAGCAACCAAAAGAATAAACATTCCAATGAAATAAATTCTTTTTGTAAGTGTAAGCTCTGAAAAGTAATATCCAATAAATGCCAATAGAAATAAAAATCCAAATCCAACGGCGATTTTTGCCCAGACATTATAATCAAAAATACCTGTAAAGTTCTGGATCAGTTTTGCAAAACCTACTTTGGGAACTTCTTTAATTTCGTCAATTGTTAGTTTTTTGGCAAATTTTAAATTGTTTAAAGTCTCAGGATCATGAGGTTTTAGAACCAAAGCTTTCTCATAATTATAAATCGAAGGTGCTACTTTATTTAATTTGTAATAACTATTTGCCAAGTTAAAATAAAGCTCAGCAGATTGTTGTTTGTCTTCTTTAATAATACTTTCATAAACATCTACAGCTTCTTGATATTGTGCCTTTTGGTACAATGCATTTCCTTTTTCAAAGCTGCTTTGAGCAAAGAAAACCTGCGTGATTAATAAAAAAAGATATACGATATGTTTCATTTTTATTTTCTTTAAACCTAACAGGTTTTTAAAACCTGTTAGGTTTGATTCTATATTTAAACGATCTGTTTTTCCAGTTCTGAGATAATCAAAACAGCTTTGTCATAATCCTGCTGAATCGAAGCGCTTGATGCCGGAGCATAACGTGCAAACTCGCAGTTTTCTGTCAAGTTAATGAAATTTTGAACCGTTTCAGGATTTGAATTTCTGGACAACAACAATTCACGAATATTGTCTTTGCTCATTTCTGAGGTTTCAATATGCAGTTTTGCTTTTAGGAAATTATGCATTGCTTTTTCAAGAGCAATATAAAATGGCTCTTTGTTGTTGAGTTGCTTTTTAGCTTCAGACAAATATCTCTTCGCCAGTTTGTTGTTCATTCTAATACGGTTTCCGGTAACGTCACCATCAATTGCTTCTTTTCTTTTCTTAGCCAAAACAATAATTGGTATAATTACAAACGGTAAGAATAATAAACCGTAATACAAATTAGAACCATAAAAGTCATTTCTGGCAATTGCGGTTAATGTTGTTTTAGGCTTGATATATTTGAATTGTTCTGTTTTCGAAATCACATTTTTAGCGGCTGTTGCGTTTGCTTCAGCTTGCATTGGTCCGTCCAGAACATCAACCATAATTTCTGGTGAAGTTATCGTTTTATAAGAACCTGTATTCAAATCAAAATAAGAAAACTGCATTGGTTTTATCGCATATTTCCCTTTGTATTGCGGAACAATGGTGTATTTATCAGTGATTTTCCCTGACATTCCTGATAACGAAGTTGTCACTTTTTCGTCATGAACAGGATCGTACATTTCTAATGCATTCGGCACAACAGGTTTTGGCAAAGTAAACAATTTCATGTTTCCGTTTCCTGAAGCGCTAACAATCAAATCAAGACTTTCTCCGCTTTTTAATGTTGTTTTAGAAGGCGTTACCGTAAAATCAAATTTACCAACCGCTCCGCCAAAGCCTTCTGGTTTAGTAGCTTCGGGTAGAGGTCTTACATTGATCGTTTTTGCACCGGCAGAAACAACTTTGTTTCCATCAGTTACAATCATCTGACCAAACATATCGCGACGATTTGATGGCAATTGCACGCCAATATCCAACGAAAGTGGTTCAATAGTAAGTCTTCCTGATTTTTGAGGATATAGAATAGTTTTCTTTAAGACAACATAATAACATCTTTGACCCTGATAGCTTCCTTGCTCAACCGCCAATTGTTTGATATCGATATTCTGATTCCAGAAGTCGTTATATTTTGGCTTAGCCAATTCTTTAAAACCGGTAACATTGATATAATTGAAATACAGTTTGTAAACCACTGTAATAGGTTCGTTCAAATAAGGATTCGTTTTAGAAATCTCCGCAACAAGATTAAGCATTTCATCTCCGGTAGAAGTTCCCTGAGGTCTGCCGCTATCATTAGGATCTCTTTCTTGCGCAACGGCATTTGTAACAACAATTTTTATAGGTGCTGTTTTGTAAATTTGACCATTGTATTCAATCGCAGCCTGTTTTATGGTAAAAGTTCCTTTTTTCTCAGGTTGTAAAATGTAAGAGTATATTTTTTGAAAAGAACTTCTTCCATTTATCCAGGATTGACTTACTTGCTGACTTGGTCCGCCAACAATTCTAAAACCCTCAAATGAAGGCTGGTCGAAGTTGTCTCCATCAACATTCATCATAAAGTCAATGCGGAATCTTTCGTTTAGTCCAAGCGTGTTCTTACTTACTCTGGCTTCAAATTGAACTTGAGCCAAAAGCCCTTGAAAAGTGAATAGGAATAGAATTAAATATCTTTTCATTAAATTGTTTAATCGTTGTTTTAGTTTAACTGTTTAATCGCTTTTTTTATTGTTTAATCATAGTCAAATAGACGGTTAAACAAATAAACGATTAAACAATGTTTTTACCAGTCTTTTTCTGTTTTTTTAGGCGAACCTTTTACTTTTTGGGCATTTACTTTATCCTGTACTTTCTTTTCTTCGTTGTTTACAGCATCTAATAAATTCTGAACTCGGTCTTTAGAAATTCCGCCAGGTTGTGGTTTTGGCTCTCCTTTATTGTCTGATTTGTCATCTTTCTTAGGATCGTTTTTACCATCTTTTTTATCCTTGTCTTTGTCGCCTTTGTCGTCTTTCTTGTCCTTGTCTTTATCTTTATTTTTATCCTTGTCTTTGTCTTTATCTTTGTTTTTATCCTTGTCCTTATCTTTATTTTTGTCTTTGTTCTTGTCGTTTTTAGGAGGATTTTCTTTTAGCTTTTGTTTTGCCAAAGCATAGTTGTAACGAGTTTCATCGTCTGTTGGATCGTTACGTAAAGCTTGTTTATAAGCTTCAACCGCTTGTGTATAATCTTTCTCTTTCATGAAGACATTTCCTAAATTGTGAAATGCTTTATGTTTTTCAGGTCTTGTTTTGGCGTTTTTTATGGCTTTCGCGTAAGCAAATTTAGCTTCCGAAACCTGATTTTGTTTATAGATAGTATTTCCTAAATTATAAGGAGCAGCGGCACGTTTTGGAAATTTTGATTCTGAAATTCTATAGTTCGCTTCAGCATCAACAAATTTATTCTGCTTATATTCATCATTGGCATCAGGCAATGTTTTATCTTTTTCCTGAGCCGAAACCGCCAAAGAAAACGTTAGTAAAATATAAAGAAGTAAATTTTTCATTCTAATTTTTTATGTTTTTAGTTTGCCACGAATTGCACCAATTATCACTAATTAAATTGTTTTTTATTTTTGAATTTCACAAAGACATTTTTTCTTTCGTGTAAATTCGTGCAATTAGTGGCTAACTTTATTATTTCTTTTCGTTAAATAAATTCAACTCTTTTATCCAATTTGTTTTTCTTTCTAAAAGGAAAATATCAACAAACAATAATAAGAAAGCAAAGCCAATAAACCATTGAAATTGCGATTGAAAATCGGCCATTTGAGTCGCCTCAAATTCTGTTTTCTGAATGTTGTTTAAAGCGTTTTTGATATAATCTAAAACTTCCTTCGTGTTTCCGCCATAAACATAACCGCCTTTTGTAGCTTTTGCAATAGTTTTTAAACCTTCCTGATTTAGTTTTGTAATAACAATTTGTCCGTTTTGATCTTGTTGATAGCTTCTGATTACGCCATTTTCTCTTAACGGAATTGTTCCTCCTTTTTCAGTTCCAACACCAATAGTGATGATTTTCATTCCCATTTTGTTGGCTTCTTCTGCTGCAGCCGAAGCTCCTTCAGAATGATCTTCTCCGTCAGAAATCAGAATCAAAAGCTTACTTGTTTTGCTCTTTTCGTCAAAATAAGTCGATGATAATCTTATTGCTTCATCAAGCGAAGTTCCTTGTGATGAAACCATATCCGGAGTCATACTTTGCAGAAACATTTTGGCAACACTATAATCAGATGTAATTGGCAAAACGGGGAAAGCACTTCCCGCATACGCTACAATTCCAATTCTGTCGTTTCCTAAATTATTGATGATTTGCGAAACTAGTTGCTTACTTTTTTCTAAACGACTTGGTGCAACATCTTCGGCAAGCATACTTTTAGAAACGTCAACGGCAAAAACAATGTCAATTCCTTCGCGTTTTACAGTTTCCATTTTTGTTCCAATCTTCGGATTGACCAACCCGATAATCAAACAGGCAAGCGCCAAAAGTATAACTGATAATTTTAATACAGGTTTAAAAACAGATCTCTCAGGACTCAGTCTTTTTACCATTTCAAGATCTCCAAATTCGCGTTGTTTTTTTCTTTTCCAATACATATTGAAAAGGAAAATACACACCACAATTGGGAGTAATAATAAAAGATATAAATATTTTTTTTCGTCTAATTCCATTTTTTAATTCTAGTTTTCAGTTTTCGGTCGCAGTTTTCAGTTGTTGACTGATTACTGAGACTGAGACTAAAATTTATATAAAGCTTCTGTAAACTGTATTTCTTAAACCTACTTCTAGCAATAATAAAAAGGCTGCCAATAAAACAAAACCTCTGTATTTTTCGTCATAATCATAGAATTTTAATTCTTGAATTTCAGTAGTTTCTAATTTATTAATCGCGCTGTATATTTCGGCTAATCGATCATTACTTGTTGCTCTAAAGTAAGTTCCGTCAGTTTTACGAGCAATATTTTTCATTAATTGTTCGTCGATTTCTACTTTTTGCATTTTATACAAAAATCCTCCGTTTGGTGCATAAGCGTATGGAGATTCCGCCATTCCGTTTGTACCAATTCCAATCGTATAAACTTTTATTCCGTATTGTTTTGCGATGTCAGAAGCAGTTTCCGGTTCGATAAATCCGGCATTATTTACACCATCTGTCATTAAAATAATAATTCGGCTTTTTGCTTTACTGTCTTTAAGACGGTTTACAGCGGTTGCTAATCCCATTCCAATTCCGGTTCCGTCTTGTAAAACCGTATCGTATTTAATGCTTTTTATCGCTTCAAGAATAATAGCTTTATCACTTGTGACTGGAGTTTTAGTATAAGCTTCAGAAGCGTATAAAACTAATCCAACTCTGTCATTAGGTCTTTCTGTAACGAAATCAGAAGCTACTCTTTTTAAAGCTTCCATACGGTTTGGCTTTAGATCTTTTGCAAGCATACTTCCGGAAACGTCGATTGCAAGAACAATATCAATTCCTTTTGTGGTTTTAGTCTGACTGCTAATATCAACTGTTCTTGGTCTTGCCAAAGCAATAATTAAAGAACATAAAGCAATGATTCTAAAAACGTATAGAGAAGGTTTTAATTTCGTTAATAGCGATTCGCTATTTTTAAAACCTTGTGTCGAACTCATTTTTAAAGTAGCCGATTGTTGGTTTCGTTTCCAAAAGAACCATGCGATTGCAATTGGAATTAAAAGAAACAACCAAAAAAACTGTGGGTTTAAAAAAGTTATCTTATCCATTAGTTACCCGCTTTTTGAAGTTCAACAGAATTTAAAATACGCTCTGTAATATCATTCGCATAAGTATCACCTTCCTGATGTAAAATCACGATTTGTTGTAAACCCTGATCTTGTTTGAAAAGTAAAATTTCATAATATGCTTTTGAACTCGATTTATCAACCGGATTTAAGACTGTCATTGTTCCGTATCCTTTTAATCCCTGAATACCTTGATTCGTCTGGAAATCTTCTTGTTTTACAATAATATTTTGCGCGCCCTGAGCTTCCATTACTTTTAAAGATCCTTCTAAAGCTTTTGCTAAATCAAGTTCTACCGGATTTTTGAATTTACTTGTCGAAACTGCAACGTAAAAGTTGTCAATCATGCTTCCGTAAGCAAAAAGCTGCATCTCTTTAATCAACGCCATAGTTTCTTTAGGTAACACTTTTTGAGTATCCATTCGTTTTAAAACCTTTGGAGTTTCAATTAAAACGGCAGGATTTCCATAAGCACTTTTTACCCAAACTCCTTCTAATAATTCTTTAGACGGATGTCCAATAAGATTATCTTTCACATAAGTGAAACCTTTGGTAGCAATAAAATAGGTAGTTGTTGCAAATAATAAAAAGACAACAGTTCCTACGGCAATTGCAATACGTTTGTTACGTTTTTTTAGCAATTGTTGTTTGATCTGTTTTTGTCTCTGAGCTTCGTTCAATAATTGGTCTTCCTCTTCTGTTTCAACTTCCGTAGGAATTGCATTATCAAGCGTAAGAATTACTCTTTGGATTTTGTTTCTGTCTTCGGTAATTTCAAATTCTAAAGGTTTAGATTTTGCAAATTTTACTAAATCCGCCTGACGTAAAACACGTTCCAGATTCTCTACAGTTTCCGGAGTTAATGTCATTTTCTTTTTAGTAGAAGCAGTTCTAATTGCTTGAATCAATTCAGAAGTGGTACTTTCCATTGCTGGAATATGAATGGCTTCTTCGATATAATTACGGGCAATATCTGTTAATTCACTATAATATTCTTTGATTTCGCCTTTTTGAACCAGTTCTTTTGACTCCAGATTGTTCAATAAACTTGTCGCTTTTTCGATCGGAGTTTTATAAACTTCTTCTTCAATTTTTTTCAATTGGTGTTTTTTAACGTACCAATATACAAATGCGCCAATTGCAAGAATAACGATAAAAATCAAAACATAAATCCACCAATTTCCTATTCCGCTATCTGCAGCAGTTATGTCTTTTATGTCATACATTTTTTGTTGCAAAGTATCGACTTTTACATTTGCAACTTCAACACGAATAGAATCCGTTTGATAAGGTTTTTTGTCAATTAAAATCTTAATACTTGGAATTGTATATTTTCCAGAATCAAATTGCGTTAAACCATATTTTTTGATCAATTCGTAAGTGTCATTTTTCTTAACAGTATCAACTGGATAAGATTGAATTACTTCAAGCTGACCAATAGTTTTTAGTTTAGGAAAAACAACTTTCGATTTTGAGCTGACAACCGTTTTAAGGGTTAACTTAAATTCGGCTCCAATTTTATTTTTTGTGGTATCAATGCTTGTCTCTACTTGTTTTTGCTGGGCAAAAATAGAAGAGGAAAGTAAAAATAAAAATATGTAAAACTTTAATTTCATTTGATTTTTGATTTCAGATTTTATTCTAAAATGAATGCTTAATTATGGCACGCGGATGACGCGGATTTAAGCGGATTTTTTATTTGTGTAATGCAGAAATCATAAATTATTCAATTTGAAAAATCTAAATTCTAAAATCTGCAATCTAAAATTAATTTTATCTTGATTTGAAATAACCTAATAGTTTTGTTACGTAATTTTCGTCAACTCTTGTGTTTACGACACCTGCGCCGGATTTACTGAAAATATCTTTGAAATAATTAACTCTTTCCTGATAGTGTTTTTCGTAATTCATTCGGACTGTTTTCGAACCTGTATCTACCAATTGAATTTTCCCTGTTTCGGCATCAAGCATTGGAACCATTCCTAAATTCGGAATCTTTTCTTCACGAATATCGTAAACTCTAACGCCTGTAATATCGTGTTTTTTAGAAGCAATCTTTAAAGTTTGCTCATAATTTTCAGACATGAAATCAGAAATAACAAAAACAATCGCTTTCTTTTTCTGAGTTCCTGATAAAAATTTTAGAGCAGCTCCAACATCTGTTTTTTGACTTTTTGGCTCGAATTCGATTAGCTCACGAATGATTCTCAAAACGTGTGAACGACCTTTTTTTGGCGGAATATACAATTCTACATTATCAGAAAATAATATTAAACCAATTTTGTCATTATTTTGTGTAGCCGAAAAAGCCATCGTTGCCGCAATTTCGGTGACGATGTCTTTTTTAAATTGACTTTTTGAACCAAAACCCTCTGAACCCGAAATATCTACCATTAAAACCATGGTCAATTCGCGTTCTTCTTCAAAAACTTTTACGTGGGCTTCGTTATAGCGTGCAGTTACATTCCAATCGATGTTACGAATGTCATCGCCATATTGGTATTGACGTACTTCACTAAAAGTCATACCGCGCCCTTTAAATGAAGAGTGATATTCTCCCGAAAAGATGTGATTACTCAGTCTTTTGGTTTTGATTTCTATTTTCCGTACTTTTTTTAAAAGCTCTTTTGTATCCATTTTTTCGGATTGTAGATTGTAGATTTTAGATTTTAGATTCCGAGTTAATAAACACTTTTAGATTGCAGTTTTTAAATCTAAAATCTGCAATCTAAAATCTAAAATTTTTTAAGGTACTTCAATCTCGTTTACGATTTTGTTGATAATGTCTACAGAAGTAATATTTTCGGCTTCAGCCTCATATGTTATCCCAACTCTGTGACGTAGAACATCGTGTACAACTGCGCGAACATCTTCTGGAATTACATATCCACGACGTTTGATGAAAGCGTAACATTTTGCTGCATTAGCTAAATTGATACTTCCACGAGGTGATGCTCCAAAACTAATAAGAGGTTTTAAGTCTGCAAGTTTGTACTTCTCCGGATAACGAGTAGCAAAGATGATATCTAGAATATATTTTTCGATTTTTTCGTCCATGTAGACTTCACGAACTGCTTCTTGCGCGCGCAAAATTTGTTCTACAGAAACTACTGGATTTACTTTTTCGTAAGATCCTTTTAAGTTTTGACGAATTACAAAACGTTCTTCGTCAATTTTTGGGTAATCAATTACAGTTTTAAGCATGAAACGGTCAACTTGCGCTTCCGGAAGTTGATATGTTCCTTCTTGCTCAACAGGGTTTTGTGTTGCAAGTACTAAAAACGGACGATCAAGTTTGAAAGTGGTATCGCCAATAGTTACTTGTTTTTCCTGCATCGCCTCCAAAAGTGCTGACTGAACCTTTGCCGGAGCACGGTTAATCTCATCGGCAAGGACGAAATTAGCGAAGATTGGTCCTTTTTTAATTGAAAACTCGTTTGCTTTGATGTTATAAATCATCGTTCCAACAACATCGGCAGGCAATAAGTCAGGAGTAAACTGAATACGGCTGAATGAACCCTGAACGGCTTGTGATAAAGTATTTATTGCTAAAGTTTTTGCTAATCCGGGAACACCTTCAAGCAAAATGTGACCTTGACCAAGAAGTCCAATTAACAAACGCTCGACCATATGTTTCTGACCCACAATAACTTTGTTCATCTCCATTGTAAGAAGGTCTATAAAAGCACTTTCTCTTTCAATTTTCTCATTTATCGCTCTAATGTCTAAAGTCGTTGTATTTTCTTCCATATAAATATTTTTAAAACCTTTTTAAAACGTTGATTTTTATGCCTTACTTTTGAGAGTGCAAATTGAATATTTTTTGAGAAGTAAGATGTTAAAGAATGGTTAAAACTTCGATCAATGACCTAATTTTAAGGACGAATTGGGAATCTATTTTTATATTTTTAAGAACTTTGATGATTATGCTTCAGAAAAGCATATTTATTACCATAAATAACGCAGAAAAACCATGAGTAAAACAACATTATCGCCTATAATTTCGGGCACTATGAATTGGGGAGTTTGGGATAAAAACCTTACGCTTAAAGAAATGGAAAACATGATACAGATAAGTATCGAAAACAAAATTACAACTTTTGATCACGCCGACATTTACGGAGCTTATACTACTGAAGCTGATTTTGGAAAAGCATTTCATGCCAGCAAGATTGCGCGCGAAAAATTACAATTAATTACCAAATGCGGAATTCAGATGATTGCTGAAAAACGCCCGGAGAACAAAATCAAACACTACGATTATTCTAAAGATTATATCATTTGGTCTGTTGAGGAATCTTTAAAGAAACTGAAAACAGATTATGTTGATGTTTTTTTATTGCACAGACCAAGTCCATTAATGCAAGCAGACGAAATTGCTGAAGCGGTTGAAAAATTAAAATCAGAAGGGAAAATTATTGATTTTGGACTTTCAAATTTCACGAGTTCTCAAACCGAATTGATTCGTCAGAAAACAGAAGTTAGCTATAATCAGGTACAATTTTCGGCTACTCATTTTGAGGCAATGACTGATGGAAGTTTAGATTATATGCAAACACACGGAATTCGTCCGTTATCATGGAATCCGCTAGGAACAGTTTTCAGAGAAGACACGAAAAAAACACGTCGTTTGAAAAAATTGTTTGCTGAATTGGTTCAAAAATATGGTTTTGGTTCAGATACACTTTTATTAGCATGGATTTTAAAACATCCTGCAGGAGTTATTCCAATTGCGGGAACGGTGAATGTTGCCAGAATTCAATCCTTAATGAAAGCAGTTGAATTAGAAATGGACAAAGAAGACTGGTTTGCAATCTGGACAGAAAGTATGGGGGACGATGTTGCTTAATTTTTAGTGTTCAGCTAAATGTGATTAAAAAAAATATTGGCCACGGATTTTACGGATTAAACAGATTTACATCGATTCTTAAAATTTGGTACAATTAAAAATATTTGCCACAGATTAAAATGATTTACACAGATTATAAGAATCATTATAATCCTTTTAATCTGTGGCTAAAAAAATAAAAATAAGAATGAAAAAAACAGTTTTAATTACTGGAGCTACAAGCGGAATTGGAAAAGCAACCGCACAAATATTGGCTAAAAATAACTATAAAGTTGTCCTTTGCGGTAGACGTATAGATCGTTTGGCAGAATTGGAAAAAGAACTTTCGGCTTTTACAGAAGTGCATTCTTTGTCTTTTGATGTTCGCGATAAAGATGCTACTTTGGATAGTATTCATAATTTACCGGAAGAGTTTGCGACAATTGATGTTCTAATTAATAATGCTGGAAATGCACATGGATTAGATCCAATTCAAACCGGAAATGTTGATGATTGGGATGCAATGATTGACATTAATGTAAAAGGACTTTTGTATGTTTCTAAAGCGATAATTCCGCAAATGGTTGAAAGAAAGTCTGGGCATATTATCAATATTGGTTCAATTGCTGCAAAAGAGGTTTATCCAAACGGAAATGTGTATTGCGCTTCAAAACATGCTGTTGACGCAATCAGTAATGGAATGCGAATGGATTTGAATCCATACGGAATTAGAGTTGGAGCAATTCATCCCGGAATGGTAGAAACCGAGTTTAGCGAAGTACGCTTTAAAGGTGATTCTGAACGAGCTTCATCTGTATATAAAGGTTTGGATGCATTACAGGCTGAGGATATTGCAGATATTATTCATTTTGTTGTTTCAAGAAAATATCACGTAAATATTTCTGATTTAATTGTCTTGCCAACGGCACAAGCTTCGGCGACAATCGTTAAGAAAAATATTTAATTTAGATTATTAGATTTTAGACTTCTTAGACAGTTAGATTGATTATTTTTATGAAGTCTATAAAACAAGAATCTAAGAAGTCTAAAAATCTAAGCTAGTCTAAAAATCAAAAGAGAATGATTAATAAACGCCTTTTAATAAAAAACCTCCTTGCTCATAATGACGAGAGCAGTTTTTATGATAAAAAAAGGCAATTGAATTTGCATTCGCGCGAAGGAAAAGGAAAATTTCTGAAACACATTTGCGCATTATCAAATTCAAATCCAACCAATAATTCATATATCGTGGTTGGAGTAGAAGATCATGACAACGAAATTGTAGGTGATGACTTTTTTGATGATAGCCGAATTCAGAATCTTGTTAATGCTTTTCTGGAAAATCCTCCTAAAATTCAATACGAAAATGTACCATTCCCAAATCTTCCAAAAGATAAAGTGATTGGATTGGTAACGATTAAACCCAAAAGTAAAATCTCTTATTTCAAAAAAGGAATTCATACTATAGTTGCTAATAGTGTTTTTATTAGACGCGGCAGTAATTCGGTTCCGGTTGAAGGCGAAATCGAAAAGAATTATCAGAATACAGAAACCGTAATTGGAATCGAAAATAGTTCCCGAAATAGTATTCAATATACACTTGACGGCGTTATAGATTTTATGAATTTCAGGCACAAAGATATGTCGCCTAAATATCATGTTTTTAAAGAATTGTTTGTGATTTGCTGGGCCGGAGTTCCTAAGAAATCCAGAGATAAAACGTTTTTATCCCGAGTAGATATTGAGTTGATCAACGAACAAATTAAACTTTTTTATTCGGCTCAGGATGTTGTTACGATTGTTTTTGATGACGATAGTTTTACGATAACCGAATATGTTCCGTTGGGTTTAAATGATAAAACGAGTTATTATCCTTTAGAGAAACAAACCATTCATTTTTTCGATAACGGATATTATAAAATTGATCGTGAAATGCTTTTTCAGCCACCGGAATTCAACAGAAAAATGCTGTATCATATTTATAATGCAAATATGGCTTTGCTTCAAAAGCTTCAAAAAGGCATTGTTTTATCAGATCGAGAAGTAAAAGATCTGGAAAATCTTCCGTCGACTTTTATGATTTGTTATTTAAACGGTTTTGATGATGCAAAACAAAAACTGATTGATGCAAAGTTGCTTCTAAAACCCTTTGGGAATATTTATTTGTCTTTTAAAGAAGCTTTGAGAATTCTTCGAAAAATGAAGTACGATTTTCAAGAAGGAGCTAAATAGAGGAGTAAAGGTTCATAGGTGTAAAGCGACAAAGGTTTTCTGTAGAGACGCACAGCAGTGCGTCTAAGATATATCGATCTTTGGAGATCTGTTAAGCGTAATTTTCAATAAATACGTTTTCAATTTTTTTTAAATTGTCATTTTCCTCAAATTGCAAATGACTCATTTCGTTATTGTAAAATTTCTCTATAAAAAGTTTAATGATGTACATAACTTCTGTTCTGTTATCACTATTTATCAAAAGTTCTTTGACTAAATAATTACTTAGTTTTAGTTTTTGATTTTTATATTGGCTTGACATTAAATCAGAATCAGAGTCTTTATGTAAGGCAAGCATTTTATCAACCTTATCTATTTCTTCTATTAGGTCTAAAATATGATATAACTTGTTGTCTTTCATTTGTCGTAAATTAAAATTTTATTTCCAAAAAGCCTTTCGATAATCTATTTCCTCTAATTCTTCTTGTTTTTGTAAAGCGATCTGACCAATATGCTTTGTCACTCACATATCTAAAATTATTAATATGATTTTGTGGATAAACCTCACTGATATATGCGTCAACACCATAAATAATCTCTGAATTAGGGTATTTAAAATCGTCTAATTTTGAGCCTAATTCTGAAATAATATTATAATCTAAAAACGTTACTAAATCAATATCTCCTGGATTATTCTTTTGCGTAACATAAGATCCATTAATCCATTGATGTGGTTCGTCTAAATTACATACTTTTTTGAAATCCTCATTATATTTAACATAAGCTTGAAAAATTTCTTTCCTTTTATCCGAAGGAATTTTTATTACAAACTCATTTTCTAATTCTTGAATTGTTGAGGTAATTTTATTATCAGGGACTAATAATCCTGAATGATTAAAGGTTAACATATAGAAAAAATTAAAAGAGCAGTAAATGTAAGTAAATATTTATCTTTTTTAATTTTTGTTTTGAGAGTTTTTGGTGTAAGCGAACTACTGATACTTCAAATATTTATTGACTTCATCATAAGGAAATAAAAGCTCTTTTGGACCATCTGCATATGAAGCTGCTTCATAAGAGTTGTAATATAAAAGTAAACCTTCGTCTGTATAAAAAATATTCTGAGGTAATTGAAACTTGTCGTTTTCAAACATTAATCCGGTTGCATTGATGTTGGCTTTGGCTGGAATCTTATATTTTGCTCTGAATTCTTTTTCGGCGAAAGCCTTAAATTCTTTTTCATTTTTAAACAACTGATCGCTAAAAATTGCTTTTCCGGTTTTAGTGTCAAACAACAAAGATCTTAATCCTTGATAACCATGTGCGCCACCAGTAAAAGTATAATGATCGATTTTGATATTTAAGATCTGATCAGATTTGAATACAACATCTCCTTTGATTTTTCCTTCCCAGCCAAAAGTTTCGCTTGGGAATTTCTTGTGCATTTCTTCAAAAGAAGCACTAAAAGAAGCAGCTAATGTTTTATAATCATTCACTTTTGCATGATCTTCTCCAAAATAAACAATTTCTTTTATTACAGCAAAAACTTTTTTATTGATGCTGTCTTCTACTATCGGAATATTTTTTGCAATAGGAACATCTATGGTGATTTTTGGACAATCTTTTTTGCAAGGAATAGTCGATTCTTTTTCAAATGTTTCATTTTCAAAGGAAAGCTCTTTGCTGCAACTTGTCAGGATTACAAGTAAAAAGACTAAAAAAGTGGAATGTCTCATATCAAAAAGTGTTAATTATATACAAAGGTAAGAAGTTGTTTCAGGATTAAAATAAATTAAACGGTAAATTTGTACCACAATAAAGTATTTAAAACTTGTAACTATATGAAATTCAATACTAAAGTAATACATGGTGGTCAACATCATGATCCAAGTACAGGAGCAGTTATGCCTCCGGTGTATCAAACTTCGACATTTGTTCAGACTAGTCCGGGGAAACCTTTGGCTGATTATGAATATAGCCGAGCTTCAAATCCAACTCGTACAGCTTTAGAAAATGCTTTGGCCAGTATCGAAAATGGTACTCGCGGATTGGCTTTTTCATCTGGTTTGGCGGCGACAGATTGTGTTTTAAGATCATTTAAGGCCGGTGATGAAATCATTGCTATGGATGATTTATATGGAGGAACTTACAGAATGTTCTCCAGAATTTATAAGGATTCAGGAATTAAGTTTCATTTTGTTGATATGACTGATATTGAAAAATTGAAATCATTAATCAACGAAAACACAAAATTGGTTTGGGTAGAAACGCCTACAAATCCGTTAATGAAATTGGCAGATATTCAGGAAGTGGCAAAAATCACGAAAGCAAATAATATTTTGTTTGCTGTAGACAATACTTTTGCAACACCATATTTGCAAAAACCTCTTGATCTTGGAGCTGATATTGTTATGCATTCTGCTACAAAATATCTTGGCGGACATTCTGATGTTATTGCGGGAGCTTTAATTGTAAAAGATGAAGCTTTAGGAGAACAATTGCATTTTCAACAATTTGCAACAGGAGGAACACTTGGTCCAATGGATAGTTTTTTGGTTTTGAGAGGAATTAAAACGCTTTCGTTAAGAGTACAAAGACATTGCGAAAACGGAGAAAAAGTAGTTGAATATCTAAGCAATCACCCTAAAATAAATACTGTTTATTACCCTGGATTAGAAAGTCATCCGTTTCATGAAATTGCTAAAAAGCAAATGAAAGCTTTTGGAGGAATGGTTTCTTTTACTTTTAAATCAGGTAAAAAAGAAGATTCAATTGCGTTTTTAGAAAAACTAAAAGTTTTTACTTTGGCAGAATCTCTTGGAGGAGTTGAATCATTGGCAAATCATCCTGCTTTAATGACGCACGCTTCTATTCCGGCTGATAAAAGAGCAGAAGTTGGTATTACAGATGATCTTGTTCGATTGAGCGTTGGTATTGAAGATGCTGAAGATTTAATAGCAGATTTAGAGCAAGCTTTAGCATAAGAAAACAATCTATAAATATAAAAATCCCAAATTCCAATCGTAATGATTTTGGAATTTGGGATTTTTTTTATGTTGAGATTTCTTTAGAATTCTAAATAGTAAATGTATCCTACATTAAACCAAACTTGCGAATCGTTTGATTTGTTTTCTTTATAAAGATCTTTATTAGGATTTAAACCATCAACCCAATCAGAACTAAATCCCTGATAACGGGCTTCGAACATCAGATCGCTCATTGTTGTTAGTTTGTAATGAACTCCAACACCTGCTGTTATAGATGCGACTACACCTGACTCACTAGAGAAACCATATGGGCGACCATCTGATGGAGTTAGGTATTTTGGAAAAGTATTTTCCGGAAGTCCTAAAGTACCTAATCTGGAATCAACTTTGGTATTATAGTAACTTACCTGGAAACCTAAACTTACATAAGGGCTAAATCCACCAATTGTGTTCTCAAAATCATGAATTTTCATAAACGGAGAATACTCCAATTGAGCTCCCAGATTGACTACAGTAGAGCTTCCGTGCATTGCTCTAAGATGTTGTACCAGGTTTTTGAATTTTTCTCTTTCAACCCAATAACCAAAATGTTCTAATTTGGTTGTGTTAAAAGATAATTCGGATCTGACTTTAAAGTGTTCTGTGAAAAAACTTTCTCTGTTGTTGTTGGCTGAGAAATTTATAAAGTGGACAATTCCTACACCAAATCCGGTATTTCCGATATTTGTATCAAAATTATTTCTTTGACCGTAATCAGATTGAAAAACTACAGGTCCGAATATTATTCCTACTTCTTGTGCTAAACTGGACTGACCAGTCGCAATTGTTGAGATGCCAAAGATGGCAAATAATGTGATAATTACAGGTTTGAGCATAGTTTTGGGCTTTCTAATCAGGGCAAATATATAAAAAACAAGTTCGATTCAAAACAATAAATTTGGCTATTAGAAAATAAGTAATAAAATACTTAATTTACTAACTTTAACTATGTTAATTTGATGTAAACTTAGAAGTGTAAATGTTATTTTAATCATTGTTTGAAAAATAAACAAATCTACTGCTCAGATGCAAAAAAATAACAATTTACTGTATCTTTGTGTGTTATTACGAAAACGTTTTCTCTAAACGTTTTCGTAATACATAATTGAGCAAAAAAATAAAATAATTTATTTCAAAATGGAACAAAAAATAAATGAGTTTATGGCTCTTGTAGAGTCAAAGAATCCAAACGAGCCTGAGTTTCTTCAAGCCGTTAGAGAGTTTGCAGAAACGGTAATTCCATTTATTGCAGAAAGAAAAAAATACGATGGTAAAAATTTACTTCTTAGAATTGCTGAACCAGAACGTTCTATAATATTCAGAGTTCCATGGGTGGACGATAAAGGAGAGATAATTGTAAACAGAGGTTTTAGAATTCAAATGAATTCTGCAATTGGACCGTACAAAGGTGGAATCAGATTTCATCATTCTGTAAATTTATCAGTTTTAAAATTTTTAGCTTTCGAACAGGTTTTTAAGAATAGTCTTACTACACTTCCAATGGGTGGTGGAAAAGGAGGTTCTGATTTTGATCCGGAAGGAAAATCTGACGGAGAAATAATGCGTTTTTGTCAATCATTTATGACTGAGTTATGTCGTCATATTGGTCCTGACTTAGATGTTCCTGCAGGAGATATTGGTGTTGGTGCAAGAGAAATTGGTTATTTATTTGGTCAATACAAAAGAATCAGAAACGAATTTACTGGTGTTTTAACTGGTAAAGGTCTTGCTTACGGAGGTTCTTTAATACGTCCTGAGGCTACAGGATACGGAGTTGTTTATTTTACAGATCAAATGTTACGCACTATCGGACATGAAATTAAAGGTAAAAGAGTAGCAATTTCTGGTTTTGGAAATGTGGCTTGGGGAGTTGCTTTAAAAATAAATGAACTTGGAGGAAAAGTAGTTACTATTTCTGGTCCTGACGGTTATATTCTGGATGAAGAAGGTATCTCTGGAGAGAAAATCGAGCATATGGTCGAAATGAGAGCAACCGGAGACAATAGAGCTGAAGTTTATACTCATAAATATCCAAATGCTGTTTTCCATAAAGGAAAAAGTCCATGGGAAGTAAAAGTTGATATCGCGATTCCATGTGCAACTCAAAATGAGTTAAATGGTGAGGATGCTAAGAAGCTTATTGAAAATGGAGTTTTATGTGTGACTGAAGCTGCAAATATGCCATCTACTTTAGATGCTATTAAATTATTCCTTGATAATAAAGTATTATTTGCTCCTGGAAAAGCTGCAAATGCTGGTGGAGTTGCTGCATCTGGATTAGAAATGACACAAAACTCTATTCGTCTTAACTGGACAAGTGAAGAAGTTGATTTAAGATTAAAAGATATCATGGTTGGAATTCACAACCAATGTAAAAAATATGGTGCTGGAGAAGATGGTTATGTAAACTACGTAAAAGGAGCTAACATTGCCGGATTTGTTAAAGTTGCCGATGCTATGCTTGCGCAAGGTGTAGTATAATTTTAATTGAAGATTTTAAAAGCCTTCATTTTTCGTAAAGAAAGATGAAGGCTTTTTTATTTTTGTGTTAAATCCGTAGATGCAGTTTATTCATTATTAAGAAAAGAATAATTCGTGAATTCGTGGCAAACTTATATTGACAGTCGTGATGTGCCGTTAGGTACAAAATATTGGTAGTCATAGTAGATTCGAAATACGTTGGCGTGCTGTAGGTACGCAACAAAATGGCAACTATTGCGTACCTACGGCACGCTAAATTTATTTCTATTAATGTTTTTTACCAATATTTTGTACGTAACGGCACAAATTGTAGATTTTCAATTTTTGATTAGTATTAATCTCTTAAAGGTTCAAAAAAAGAACTTTATTTAAAGTAGAACAAAAATCAAATACTTTCGTTTGTAGTATATTTGTCTATCTGAATATGTCAAATAATGAAGAAAGGATTTCTGTATATTTTATTTTTATTACTGTTTCAATTTAATTTCGCTCAGAATAAATTGTCCTGGGAAGGCTATTTTTCGTTTAACGAAATAAAAGATATTTCAGAATCTTCAACAACAGTTTTTGCTGCGTCAGAAAATGCTTTGTTTTCTAAAAATGCAGCGACGAATGTTCTCAAAACAACCACAACAATCGATGGACTTTCCGGTCAGACTATTTCGGCGGTTTATCATAGCGATGCATTCAAAAAAACGATTGTTGGTTATGAAAACGGATTGATGATTGTAGTTAACGAAACTGACGGAAGTATGCTGAAAGTTGTCGATATTATTAATAAACAATTATCGCCAAGCATTAAAAAAATTAATCATTTTATGGAACATAATGGTTTGCTTTATGTTTCTTGCGATTTTGGAATTGTGCAATTTAATTTGACGACTTCACAATTTGGTGATACTTATTTTATTGGAGACAATGGCGCAGAAACAAGTGTAAAACAAACCACTTTCTTTAATGGATTTATTTACGCAGCAACTTCAACCGGAATTAAAAAAGCAGATAGTACAAATGCAAATTTAATTGATTTTAATCAATGGCTTCTTGTGAATTCTGGCGATTGGTCAAGTGTTGAAGCTTTTGACACAGAACTTATCGCAATAAATTCAGCGGGATATATTCATCGTTTCAACTCCAATACATTTGTTGGATTTCTGCAGCTTTCACAACCTTCTGCAGATATGAGAGCAAAAAATCATAATTTGCTTATTACAACGCCAAGTTCGGTTTATGTTTATAACAATCAAATGGTTTTGAATCGCCAAATTTCGAACACACAGGTTTTAGATAATACTTTGAATTTTACTTGTAGTACTGCTGTTGGTGATATGATTTTTATAGGAACAAAAGAAAAAGGTTTATTTTCTTCGACGCTTGCAGGAGTTTCGGCTTTTGTAGATAATACGCCAACGGGACCAGTTCGAAATAATATTTTTTCTCTTGATGTTTCTCCAAATGTATTATGGGCTGTTTATGGAGATTATAATATTTCGTATGATCCATATCCTTTAGATACTTATGGAATTAGTAGATATAACTCTTCTGGTTGGTTAAATATTCCGTATTCAGAAGTTTATGATGCAAAATCAATAACCCGTATTTTGATTAATCCGAAGAATGAAAACCAGGTTTATGCAAGTTCTTTTTTTTCGGGATTAGTAAAGATTGAAAATGATGTGCCTAATTTTTTGTATAATGAAAAAAACAGCGGTCTTGAAAGTCTTACTTATGCCGGACCAGATTATAAAGATGTTCGTATTAACGGAAATGCTTTTGATAAATCCGGAAATCTTTGGATAACCAATAGCCGAATTAAAAATGGTTTAAAGGTTTTTAAAGCTAATGGTCAATGGCAAAGCTATGATACAAGTACAATTTTGGCTAAGCCGGAAGATGTTAGTTATGCAAATGTTGTTATCGATAAGAATAATACCAAATGGATTTCTACCAATAGAGATGGTGTGATTGCTTTTAATGAAAGTACAAATACATTCAAAAAAATGACTTTGGGAACTGATTCAGGAAATTTGCCATCAGCAGATGTGAGATCTGTGGCGCTTGATACTAAAAATCAGCTTTGGATAGGAACTACAAATGGTTTGAGAGTTTTGTCTAATGTTGGTGGTTTTCAATCAGAAAGTCAATTAAAAGCAAATCCTATAATTATAATGGAAGATAATCTGGCTCAGGAACTATTATATGAGCAATTTATTACTTCGATTGCTGTAGATGGATCAAATAATAAATGGATTGGTACAGCTGATTCCGGAGTTTTTATGGTTTCGCCAAATGGACAGGAAACAAAATATCATTTCACTATAAATAATTCTCCATTGCCAAGTAATGCTATAAATGATATTAAAATTAATAGTGTAAGTGGAGAAGTTTTTATTGCAACAAATAAAGGAATGATTGCTTTTAAAGGAATTGCAACACAGGCAAATGAAGACTTGAATAATGTATATATTTATCCAAATCCAGTTCGCCCAACGTATTCAGGAACAGTAAAAGTGGCCGGATTAATTGATAAAGCAAATGTGAAAATCACAGATATCGAAGGTAATCTTGTTTATGAAATCACCTCGACAGGAGGAACTATAGAATGGGACACAACCGCTTTTGGAAGATATAAAGTGGCTTCCGGAGTTTATATGGTTTTTATTTCTGCACAAGACGGAAGTGAAACTAAGGTTAAGAAAGTCATGATAATTCGTTAGTTTTCAGTCTCAGTTTCCAGTTTTCAAAATGATAATCAGGTTTTAGTTTTTCAAAAAAATCTAAAATCTAAAATCTAAAATCTAAAATTGTTAGTCAAAACCAAAGCAATAGTAATATCGGCATTAAAATTTCAGGAGAAAAGTTTGATTGTAAAATGTTTTACACTTTCAAACGGCTTGAAATCTTATTTTGTGCGCGATGCTTTTTCAAGTCGGAAAGCAAGTCAGAAGATTGCTTATTTCCAGCCTTTGTCTATTCTTGAGATTGAGGCGGTTCATAAAAACAAAGGCACATTAGAAAACTTCAAAGAAATTAAAACCGCAGTTCCGTTTCAGAGTATTCATACTGATTTGATCAAAAGTACAATGGTAATGTTTCTGTCCGAAATGTTGCATTACTCCATTCAGGAAGAAGAAAAGAATGAATCGTTATTTATTTTTTTAGAAACAGCTTTAACTTGGCTTGACCATCATGACGAAATTTCTAATTTTCATTTAATTCTACTTTTAGAAGCTACCAAATATTTAGGCTTCTATCCCGATGTTTCGGAAATTGATCTTCCTTATTTCGAAATGATCGATGGTGTTTTTATACCTTTTCATGGTTTTAATGCACTTACAGAACACGAAACCAATGTGTTTAAAAAACTAATTGATTTAAAATTTGACAACGACCAAAAAGTATTTAATGTCACCGAAAGACAAATTTTATTGAAGATTCTAATCGATTATTATAGTTTCCATTTAGACGGTTTCAAGAGGCCAAAATCACTAGAGGTTTTGAAAGAAATATTTTCTTAAAACCGATTCCTATTTTTATATATTTGTGCGCTGAATTTTTAGTAAATGTTAATGTTTTTCTCATTTAATAAGTTAATTCAGCAAACAGCCTACATCCAAAAATATTAATTTTTTAAGAAAAAGACTACTATGAAGAAAATTACATTCTCGATTTTTTTGCTTTTATTAGTTTGCGTTTCAGCATTTTCCCAAAGGAAATATGATGAAATCGTAAACACAGAAAATTCCGTACAGGATTTAGTACAGAACGGGATTACAGGAATTGTTGTTTTTAAAGAAGGAGGATCCGTAAAAGGTTTGGATCCTGAAACTAAAAAAATCGTTTGGACTTTGACCAAAGAGGATTTTGGAGGTAAATCTGCAGCGGATATGGTAGCTGACACAGATCTTACAAAACTTTTTGCGGACAAAAGTACTTTAACAAACGTTGCCGGAAGCCCTTATGTTGAAGCTTACATCAATAGCAAGTACATTATCATTAATACTGATACTGGAAAAGTGGTTTATAATTCGTCAAAAGAATCTTTTTGGGTAACACAATCAGATTTTATTCCGGAGACAAATGAGTATTTGCTTACTTTGAAAAAAGATGGCGACATGGCAATCGCATTGTTGGATATGACAACAGGTGAATTAAAGTGGAATACTACTGTAGACAAGGCAAAATCATTGTTTAGCTTCTCTTTCAAAGAGTCAGTAAACACAAATATTGCTACAGTTCACGGATCTGTAATTTATTATTTACTATACGGAAAATTATATTCTTTTGACAGAGCGACAGGAAAGTTAAACTGGAAGGGTGAAGAAGATTATTCAAAATTCTTTTTAACTCAAAACGATAAAAACATTGTTGTAGTTAATAATACAGGAACTTTTTCGACAAAACAATATTTGAATGTTTTGAATACAGAAACAGGAAAAAGTATCTGGAAAGAATCTATCAAAACAAAAAGAGTTGTTTATCTTGAAGATTGGGGAACAAAAATATTAGTTGCTCACTATAGCGGATTTAACTTTTTTGACTTAAAAACAGGAGAAAAAATCTGGAAAAAAGATGCTCGTGGAGACGGATTGAAAAGAGTAATTCCAATCGATCAGGATTTCTTATATGTTGCTGAAAACGAAATGATGTTGATCAACAAAGACGGAGAAAAACTTTGGAAAAAATTCATCGAAATCTCTGATGATAAAGAAGATCCAATTTATTACTTAGGAAAAGTTGGTGAAAAAGTAATGTACCTTACAGGAACTTACGGAAACATGGTAGATTATAAAACAGGAGTTAAACTTTGGAAACGTAACATTTCGTTTGACAAAGATCGTCCGGTTTTGCCTACTTATGACGAAGCTACAAATTCTTACTTAGTATATAACGATGAGAAATTATATAAATTCGATCCAAGCATTAGCGACAAGCCAGAGCCATTTGCTAAAGTAAACATCAAAAAAGAAAAAGAATTAAACAGTATCGAATTATTCCCTTGGGGAGTTGTGCTTTCCGGGCCGCTTGAAGTAATGGGAGTTAATATGGATGGTACAGTTAAATACCACCTTACATACTCACAACCTGGAGAAGGAACAAGACGTCTTCTTAAAAGTGCTGCCATTGTTGGAAGTATCGGTTTAGGAGTTGGTGCTGGAGTAAGTGATTTTAAAGGATCTGAAGTGACAATGACGTATCGTGATTCTGATGGAAACATGAGAACTTCAGTTGTTAAGCCAGAAGATAAAACGAATAAAGATCAGGCAAAAGCTTATGCAGCAGGATCAGTAGCTCTGGGAATTGTAGCGGCTAAATTTAATTCTCGTTTTAACGCAATGAAACAAAACAGAGACTACTCTTATATTTTTGCTAAAGCAGAAACAGGAGAAAAAATTCTTGTAAAAGTGAGTAAAGTAGACGGAGTTGAGGTTGATAAAATTATTTTCACAAACAACAAACCGGTTTATGAAGTAGATCCTGCGACACAAAACATTTTTTATGTGTCTGATAAATCTATTCAAATCTTCAATAAAAAATAAGAAAATTAAAACTCTAAAGCCATCAGGATTCGTTTCTGATGGCTTTTTTTTTGCCTATGAAAAAAACGTTACTCTTAATTGCTTTGCTTGTAATTGGTTCAATTCAGGCGCAAGAAAAAATAAGCTCAAAAACGAAGAAATTTAAAATTCCGGTAATTCGATATTCAGAATTTCAGGCTCTTGACAACGTATTAACACAAACGGCTTTTTATCAAATGGAAAAAGGCCTGCAAGAAGAAGAAACCAATTTAAAGAAGCACTACTTCAATATTAATGGTTTTATAAAAGATCCCGTAAATGGGAAACTTAAATTGTATCTGACCTTTGCGATGCCCAGATATACGCAAATGAATATTGATAGTACATTTGATAAGAAAGAAAACAAATGGGTTTATAGTGCGCGTTCAAATTATTTAACGAATGTAAAACTGGATGTTAAGTACGGAGATAAAATTTTATTGACCAAAGATTTTGGAGGTTCAGAATCTTATTCAATAAGTGTGGGAAGTAGTCTGGGATCTATGAAAGTTGCAGCTTCGGAAAATGATAAAAAAATAAGAACCGCAGTCAAAGAATCAGATTATAGCAGCGTAGGACTTGGGTTTGATAATGTTATTTATCAGGCAGCAGGAAGAATTCAGGAATTTTTAGATTATAAATTCGGATATACAACTGATGTTTCTAAAGAAAGGTTCGAATTTGTAACTACAAAAGGACATTCGGAATACAAACAAATGCTTGCTTTTGAGACCGAAATTACGGCTCAAATGGAGAAGGTAACTCTTGAGAAAGGTCTTGACGAAAAGTTACTTGCGCCACATTTACTGTATTTAGAAAGTTTGTTGGTTAAATATCCGCTTTCTCCGGCAAATGAAGATATTCGTTTTATTGTTACGAACAATTTGGCTGAAACTTATTTTTTACTCGAAAACAAAGAAAAAGCTTTGCAGTATGCTAATTTATTAATCGAAAATGACAAACTAGATTCTAGAGGATCGACAATTGTTGAAAGAGTTAACAGAGCTAATTTTGTAGATAAGAAAATAAGAAATCACACAACTCGTTTTGCTGATCTTAAAAAGCTGGGATTAAAAATTGCCGAAGAAAAAGAAGAATTAAGATTAGCTTTTTTTGAGAAAATCGATCGCCAGGAAGCAGATTGGAATATTGAAAAAGAAAATAGAGCAGCAGCTTTAGAAAAAAGCAAAATTCAGCGTGAGAATATGCTTGATTCTATCGCTTATCAATCTAATCCGGATTTGTTAGCGAAAATAATTGCCAATTTAGGCGGAAGCGATGTTTTGAAAAAAGTAGAGAAAACACATTTAATATCGAAACTAACTTTAGAAGAAAGCAATATTCCTCAGACAGAAGAAAGGTGGGCGACAACGACAAATTATCTTTTGAAAAAGAAAATGCCTGAAACCTATTACGAAATTGTAAACGGACCGGAAGCTTGGAGTCATAATGATCGCGAAAGTGGAGTTGAGGCAAAATGGGCAAAATTACCGATGTATACTTATGGTAATCTTTCGACAAATCTGGATCCGGTGAATTTTTTAACTTTTTTTAGAATGGATTTATGGAATAAATTAGAGCTTCAGCAAGACGAAATGGTTGATGGAAGATTGTGTTATCATTTTAATTATTTCGAAAAAACATTAAATGCAAGCAATAGAACGATTCCTAAAACAGATTATCATCTTTTTGTAGACAAAGAAAACTTTTCGATTGTTGCAACAGAAAGAACAGAATTTGATGACGGAAACAAAAGTTTTTTTGAGCGAAAGCTCTTTAAGGATTATCGTCCTGTAGCGGCTTTGAATTCAGGAAAGATTCCGCATAAGATCAATTACGAAATAGAAGATTTTTACGGAGATACTTTCTATCAGGAAAGCCGTGAAAAAGTGGAGGTAAATGCTGTTTTTGGAAATAGAATTTTTATGAAAGAAGTTTATTTCGGAGGATTTAAATAGTCTTTTTCATTAGAAAAAAAGAATAAAGAGAATTGGTTAGTTTTAGGATTATTTACTCAAAAAATTGAGATAAGTATCGGAAACTAATCAATTCTTTTGTTTTTGTATCTATAATCTCAACAAAAGTTTGTGAAATTTAAAGAAATTGATGGTCAATAATCCAAAATTCCTTACTTTCGCACCTCGTTTAAGAAAAGGATAAAATGAGCACAAAATTTACTGAATACAAAGGACTTGACTTGCCAACAGTAGCAACAGAAGTACTTGATTTTTGGAAGAAAGAAAATATATTTGAAAAGAGTGTAACTACTCGCGAAGGAGCAGAGCCTTTCGTATTTTTTGAAGGTCCGCCTTCAGCAAATGGTTTACCGGGAATTCACCACGTGATGGCACGTGCGATTAAAGATATTTTTTGCAGATATAAAACTCAAAAAGGTTTTCAGGTAAAAAGAAAAGCCGGTTGGGATACTCACGGTTTGCCTGTAGAATTAGGTACTGAGAAAGAACTTGGAATTACAAAAGAAGATATTGGTAAAACAATTTCTATCGAAGAATATAACGAAGCGTGTAAAAAAACCGTAATGCGTTATACGGACGTATGGAATGATTTGACCGAAAAAATGGGATATTGGGTAGATATGGAAGATCCATATGTTACTTATAAACCAAAATATATGGAGTCTGTTTGGTGGCTTTTGAAACAAATCTACGATAAAGGTTTGTTGTACAAAGGATATACAATTCAGCCTTATTCTCCAAAAGCCGGAACAGGATTGTCTTCTCACGAAGTAAATCAGCCTGGAGCTTATAGAGATGTTACAGATACTACGATTGTAGCGCAATTCAAAACTTTGCCGGAAACTTTGCCAAGCTTTTTACAAGGTTTTGGTGATATTCATATTTTGGCTTGGACGACAACTCCTTGGACATTGCCATCAAATACAGCTTTGACAGTTGGGCCAAAAATCGATTATGTTTTAGTGAAAACATTCAATCAATATACTTTTGAGCCAATCAATGTTGTTTTAGCTAAAAACTTAGTTGGAAAACAATTCGGAAAAGGATTTTTTGCAAGCGAAGACGATGCTGATTTTGATAATGTAAAAGAAGGAGATAAAAAACTTCCGTACAAAATTTTAGCAGAAGCAAAAGGTATTGATTTAGTAGAAATTCGTTACGAACAATTATTACCGTACGTATTACCTTATCAAAATGCTGAGAACGCATTTAGAGTAATTGCCGGAGATTTCGTTACAACAGAAGATGGAACCGGAGTTGTACATACTGCTCCAACTTTTGGTGCTGATGATGCTAAAGTAGCAAAAGAAGCTAAGCCGGAAGTACCGCCAATGTTGGTTTTGGACGAAAGTGGAACACCAGTTCCATTAGTAGATTTACAAGGAAAATTCACTTCACATTTGGGTGATTTAGCTGGTAAATACGTGAAAAACGAATATTATGATGCAGGACAAGCGCCAGAGCGTTCTGTTGATGTTGAAATTGCTATTCGATTAAAAGAAGAAAATAAAGCCTTTAAGGTTGAAAAATACGTACATAGTTATCCACACAGTTGGAGAACTGATGAGCCGTTATTATATTATCCACTAGACTCTTGGTTCATTAAAGTAACCGATGTAAAAGATAGAATGTTCGACCTGAACGAAACTATCAATTGGAAGCCTAAGTCTACTGGTGAAGGACGTTTTGGAAATTGGTTGAAAAATGCCAACGACTGGAACTTATCTCGTTCTAGATATTGGGGTATTCCGTTGCCAATTTGGAGAACTGAAGACAAAAAAGAAGAAGTTCTTATTGGTTCTGTAGAAGAATTGTACAATGCGATCGAAAAATCTATCGAAGCAGGTTTTCAAAAAGAAAATCCGTTTAAAGGTTTTGAAATCGGAAATATGGCTGAATCAAATTATGATTTAATTGATTTACATAAAAATGTAGTTGATCAAATTACTTTGGTTTCGGCTTCCGGACAACCAATGAAACGCGAAAGTGATTTAATTGATGTTTGGTTTGATTCTGGAGCAATGCCTTATGCACAATGGCATTATCCTTTTGAAAACAAAGATAAAATTGACGAGAATAAAGATTTTCCAGCGAACTTTATCGCTGAAGGTGTCGATCAGACTCGTGGATGGTTTTATACCTTACACGCAATCGGAACTTTGGTTTTTGATAAAGTAGCTTATAAAAATGTAGTTTCGAATGGTTTAGTTTTAGATAAAGACGGAATAAAAATGTCTAAAAGTAAAGGGAACACTATTGATCCTTTTAAAACTATTGAAGAATACGGTCCTGATGCCACACGTTGGTATATGATCATGAATGCGAATCCTTGGGACAACTTAAAGTTTGATCTTGACGGAATTGCTGAGGTTCGTCGTAAATTCTTTGGAACATTATATAACACTTATTCATTCTTTTCATTATATGCCAATATCGATGGGTTTAAATACGCTGAAGCGGAAATTCCGTTAAACGAAAGACCAGAAATCGATCAGTGGATTATATCAGAACTACATTCATTAGTGAAATTTGTAGATGAATGTTATGAAGATTACGAGCCAACTAAAGCAACAAGAGCAATTTCTGACTTCGTTCAGGAAAACTTAAGTAACTGGTACGTTCGTTTATGTCGTCGTCGTTTCTGGAAAGGTGAATATGCTCATGATAAAATTGCAGCTTACCAAACGCTTTATACTTGTCTGTTAACGATCAGTAAATTAAGCGCTCCGGTCGCTCCATTTTTCATGGATAAATTGTACCGAGATTTAACAAGTTCAACAGGAACTGAGCAATATAGCAGTGTTCACTTGGCTGAGTTTCCAAAATTTGTCGAAAACTTTGTTAATAAAACGTTAGAGAGCAAAATGCAGAAAGCGCAAACTATCTCATCTTTGGTTTTATCGCTTCGTAAAAAGGAAATGATTAAAGTACGTCAACCTCTACAAAAGGTAATGATTCCAGTACTTGACGAGAATCAGAGAGCTGAAATTTTAGCGATTTCTGATCTTGTAAAAGCGGAAGTAAACGTTAAAGAAATTATACTTTTAGACGATGATTCTGGTATTTTGGTGAAGCAGATAAAGCCTAATTTTAAAGCACTTGGACCACGTTTTGGTAAAGATATGGGTCTGATTTCCAAAGAAATACAATCTTTTTCGGCAGATCAGATTAATCAGTTAGACAAGCAAGGGACGTTAGATATTGTTATTGCTGGAAATAATGTAACTTTATCATTAGAAGACGTCGAAATAACATCGCAGGATATTGAAGGTTGGTTGGTTGCAAATTCAAACGGAATTACAGTTGCGCTTGATATTACAATCTCGGAAGAACTGAAAAACGAAGGAATCGCCAGAGAATTGGTAAACAGGATTCAAAACATCCGTAAAGATTCCGGATTTGAAGTTACCGATAAAATTAAAGTTCAAATAAATAGAAACGGTATCTTAGAAGATGCAGTTCTAAAAAATGAAGACTATATTAAGTCTGAGACATTAACAGATGATTTGGTTTTTGTGGACGCTTTAGAAAACGGCACAGAAATTGAGTTTGATGATATTAAAACATTGATATTAATTTCAAAATAATATAATACCATGATAGATGAAATTACAAGATACTCTGATGCTGATTTAGCAGAGTTCAAAGAAATAATTCAAAATAAAATACAAAAAGCACAAGCCGATCTGGATTTAATAAAAAGTGCTTACATGAACGATTTGAATAACGGAACAGATGATACTTCTCCAACTTTTAAAGCATTTGAAGAAGGAAGCGAAACAATGTCTAAAGAAGCAAACTCTCAGTTAGCAATTAGACAAGAAAAGTTTATACGCGACTTAAAAAACGCGCTATTCCGTGTTGAAAACAAAACGTACGGTATTTGCAAAGTAACAGGTAAATTAATTGGCAAAGAAAGGCTTAAAATCGTTCCTCATGCTACAATGAGTATCGAGGCTAAAAACTTGCAACGATAATCTACTTCTAAATACAAATAAGCGCTCCTTTTAGGGGCGTTTTTTTTTGTTTAATGTTTTGCGAAACTGTTTAAAGATTGAGTCTTTTTATTTTGAGAGAAATTATTTATAATTATTCAAAATAAGATAAAATTTTAGACTTATTATTTGTAAGAAGATCGAAAAGCAGGAAGGTTGAGGTTGGAAAAGTATATTTTAATTAGAACTACTCATAATCTGAGCAGTTCTAATTAATAAAAAATAAAGTTTATTACGCTAGGTTTTTCTCTAAGTCTAATTTATGTTTTCTTAAAATAGCTCTTGTCATTCCTAAATTTGCTTTAGTAGAATCTGCTGCAAGGTAAATCATGAATTTTTTGTTAGGAGAAATGTCGATAATATGAATTTGATTTGATAATGTGATCAAAATATCTTCGATTTCCTGATTTAAATTTAAGGCTTTTACAGCGCTTAATTTTGCTTTTACAACTTCAAGGTTGTAAGCTGCAGCAAGTTCAGGGTCAAAACCTGGATCTATTGTTAGATTTCCAAAGCTTAGTCCTGATTCAATTTCGGTTACAGCTACTGCAATAAAGCCGTTTACGTTAGTTTTCATTTCATTTAAAAACACGTTTAAGAAGTCGTTACTCATAGTTTAGTGGGTTTGTTGGGTTAATAGATTTATGTTATTTTAATAGGGAATTCTTGCTGAGTTCGGCTGCGACTTCATCTGTTGAACGCATTAATAAGCCCAGATTGCTTCCGTCTCTGGAAAAAGCAATTATAAAATTTGTGCCGCTTATTTTATTTCCAATTACTACTCCTTCAGAGGTTTTCAGGAAGAGTTGTTTTAGTGCTCCCTTATCTAAGTCGATCAAGAATTTTTCGCTCATAGATAAGATTGCTGCGCTCATTGCTGCAATACTGTCTCCATAATCCAGATGAAGAGAAGTGATTAGTTTTCCTTTTCCATTTAGAATTAATGCAGCGCTGGATTTTGTGTTCACTAAAAAATCGTTCAATGTGGTTGTGATTTCATTCATAATTTGTAGGATTTAGGAGAGTGATTAAAAATAATTCGTTTTTGTATGTTTGGTGTGATAAATATAGCTTTTTTAGCTAAACAAATGTTAATTTTTATTAACAAATTTAAATTAATTTATGTATCATTGTAATACCCAATTGTTAATGATTTATTTATTCACTATAAACAACTTGTACTATGGCTAAAGTATTGAAATTTAAAGAGGTGAACTCTGATGTTGAGAGTAGAATGAAAGAATTTGAAAAAATACGAATCAAGTTCAAAGCTGATGTTAAAAAGGCTGAGGCTAAAAAAGCAACTGCCGGAAAAGAAGGTAAAGGATTGCTTAAGTCGATATCGGATTTCTTTGCAGATAGTCCAAAAGCATCGGCTAAACCAGCTGTTAAAAATTAGAACATATCATAGAATTAAACCTGAACAATATAGATATGGTTTTATTACAAAAGAATTAACGCTCCATAAGGGGCGTTTTTTTTGATTAAATTGTTACTTTTGCGCATCAAAAAATTTTAAAATGACATTACGAAAAGCGTATTTCCTTATATTCTTAGTTTTAATTGTTGATCAGCTTTCAAAAATCTATGTGAAAACAAACTTTGTTTTAGGTGACGAGTATCCTGTTTTTAGTTGGTTTAAGATTCATTTTATTGAAAATGAAGGAATGGCTTGGGGAACAAAGATTCCCGGGGAATATGGTAAATTGATTTTGACAGTTTTTAGGATCTTCGCCGTTTTCGGAATTGGGTATTGGTTAGCCGATGCGATAAAAAAACGTCATTCTACTTATTTGATAGTTGCTATTGCACTAATCTTTGCCGGTGCAGCAGGAAATATTATTGATTCTGTTTTTTACGGAGTAATTTTTGACGACAGTACACATAATCTGGCAACACTTTTTTCGCCAACTCCATACGGATCATGGTTTCATGGATTGGTAGTAGATATGTTTTATTTCCCTATTTGGGAAGGGAATCTGCCAACTTGGTTGCCAGTTTTTGGAGGTAAACATTTTGCTTTTTTCAATGCAATTTTCAATGTAGCCGATATGGCAATTTCAACAGGAGTTGGAATCTTGCTGGTTTTCAATAAAAGAGCATTCCCAAAAACACAGAATTAGTTTTTTAAAATTCCAATCCCGAAACTTCGGGACATGATATATTCCAAATTCCAATATTTGAAGCGTTCATTGCTTGCAGATATTGGAATTTGCAATTTTGCATAATTGGGTTTTAATATTTATTGTGTTATTTTTACCGTACGAAAAACCAAACTTATGCAAAGTCCGTCTTTCTCTATATATGATGCATCTGCAGGATCGGGAAAGACCTATACATTGGTTAAGGAATATCTCAAAATTATTCTTTCGTCTCCCAAAAATGATGCTTATCGAAATATTCTCGCCATAACTTTTACCAACAAAGCGGTTCATGAAATGAAAAGCCGTATTGTTGGAAGTCTGTCTGAGTTTGCCAAAGACGAGCCTTCTGCGAAAGCAGTTGATTTAATGGAAGATTTGTCTCGTGATACGGGATTTTCTGTAATTAAAATCAAAACTAAATCGCAAAGTATTATAAAGCATCTTATTCATAATTATGCTGCTTTTGATATTTCTACAATCGACAAATTCACACACAAAGTAATACGTGCTTTTGCGCACGATCTAAATTTGCCAATGACTTTTGAAGTTACATTGGATACAGAAAATTTACTTATCGAAGCCGTTGATGCAATTATCGCTCAGGCGGGACAAGATGAAACTTTGACAAAGTTGTTGATTGATTTCACGATGGAGAAAACCGATGACGATAAAAGTTGGGATGTTTCGCGTGAAATTTTAGAAACAGGAAGATTGGTTTTAAATGAAAATAACCGAAATGAGATTTTGCATTTTCAGGATAAATCGATCGAAGAGTTTGTTGAGATAAAAAAGAAAATGCTGATTTTGTGTAAAGATCTCGAATCTGAGAATGAAAATTTTGCAACAGAAGCACTTTCTTTAATTGATAAAAACGGAATTGATTTGAAGTCTTTTTCCAGAGGAACCTTTCCAAATCATTTAGAAAGTATTCGCGATGGGAAATTTAATCCTCGAAATAAAACATTTCATGAATTCGATGATATTGCTATTAATAAAACGGCGAAAGACCGTGCTTTAATCGAAAATATAATTCCGGAACTGCTTCATATTCTGGAGAAAATTTATAAAAATTTCGAAAAAAGAGATTTTTATAAAGCCTTTCTAAAAAATATAACGCCGCTTTCTTTGCTGAATACCGTTAGTAACGAGTTGGCGAAAATTCAATCAGAACAAAATGTTTTATCTATTTCTGAATTTAATGCTATAATTCATAATGAAATTCAGAATCAGCCAGCGCCTTTTATTTATGAGCGTTTAGGAGAGAAATATCGTCATTTTTTTATTGATGAATTTCAGGATACTTCCGAGATGCAGTGGCAAAATTTGATTCCGCTTATTCATAACTCACTTTCTGGTGAAGATGATTTTGGAAACAAAGGAACTTTGATGATTGTTGGAGATCCAAAACAGTCTATTTATCGATGGAGAGGAGGAAAGGCTGAGCAGTTTATTGAATTGGGGAAAGAGGAAACTTCTTTTTTTAATCACGAAAAAGTAGTTAAACATCTCGATACAAATTATAGAAGTTACAGCGAAGTTATTGATTTTAATAATGCCTTTTTTAAGTTAATGGCGGCTGAATTTTCTAATGAAGATTATAAGGATTTATATGAAAATCATAGTTTTCAGAATTCAAATTCGAAAAAAGGCGGTTATGTAAATATTTCTTTTCTTCCAATAATTGAAAAAAATGATGGAGACGACGAAGAAGTAGTTGAAAAATCAGATTTGTATGTTTTAGCAACTTTAAATACAATTCAAAAAGTAGTTCGTGAGGGTTTTGAATATAAAGACATTGTAATTCTAACTCGGAAAAGAGATCAGGGAATTGCAATTGCCAATTATTTGACAGAACAGAATATTCCGCTTTTGTCTTCGGAAACCCTGATGATTCAAAATGCGACAGAAGTTCGCTTGATTGTTTATTTGTTGAAGTATCTAAATAATAGCGCCGATTTAGAATCGAAAGCTAATTTCTTGCATTTTTTGGCAACGCATAAAGAAACGAATATGTCAATTCACGATTTCATCGCGATGGGAATGGCAAAGAAATTTGAAGCGGATTTTGAAAAATGGCTTTTGACTTTTGACGTTTCACTTTCTTTTGAAGATGTTCGGAAAAAGTCATTGTATGAAGCTGTTGAGATTATCATTTCGAAGTTTGTGCTTCCGTCAGAAGGAAATGCATATATTCAGTTCTTTTTGGATATTGTTCTGGAAAGAGATATTAGAAACCAGGCTGGAATAGCTGATTTTTTATATTTTTGGGATAAAAACGGAGAGCGATTTAGTATTCCTTCCCCAGAAGGGAATAATGCTGTTCGAATTATGACTATTCACAAATCAAAAGGTTTGGAATTTCCTGTGGTTATTATGCCTTTTGCAGAAGAAGATTACAATCGGAAACCGAAAGATAAATTGTGGTTAGATACAGAAGATGCAGGTTTGGATATTCCAAAAGCATTAATTGATAATAGTAGTGCGGTCGAAGGTTTTGGAGAAAGTGCTTCGGCAGTTTTTAATCTAAAGAAACAAGAGGAATTACTTGATAATGTCAATGTTTTGTATGTTGCTTTAACTCGTGCAGAAGAACAATTGTATGTGATTTCTCAATCGATAAAAGAACGAAAAGATGGTGATTTTCCATATAATATGGCTTCTTTCTTTATTAAATATTTAATTAGCGAAGGGGTTTATGATTCGGAAAAGTTAGAATATGATTTCGGAAATAAAACAAGACTTTCGGTTTCAAGTAAATCTGTTGATTTGGTAAAACCGATTCCTGTAGTTTCTGAAGTTTTGAATCCGAAGAATATAAAAATTGCGCAGCGAGAAGCTTTAATGTGGGGAACGCATCAGCAAGAAGCAATATCTTATGGAAATGTAGTGCACGAGATTTTGGCTTTTGTCAAAGATAAATCTGATGTGGATTTGGCAATTACAAAAGCACTGGAAAATGGTTTGATAAAAGTTGACCAGGTAGAGATGGTTTTAAAAACACTTCAGGAAATTGTAAATCATTCGGATTTGAGTTTTTGTTTTGATGGAAATCTTTCGGTTTTAAACGAACAGACAATAGTTCAAAAGGAAGGAAAAATTTTAAAACCGGACAGGATTGTATTGACGAAGAATAATGAAGCTTATCTTTTGGATTATAAAACCGGAGCGGTTAATTCTAAATATGCACAGCAACTTCAGGAATATCAAGACGCTATTGAAGATTTAGGGTACAAAGTGTTAAAAAAAGCGCTGGTATATATAGGAACAGAAATCGATGTAGTAAATTTGTGAAGAAATTAATCAGATGTTAAAGGATTAGCGAGGTTTTTGTGCCTTAAAGTGTTAATATTTAACGTTTTAAATATATTAAAATGTACGGTAAAATTAAAGAGCATTTGCAAAGTGAGTTGCAAACTATTGAAGAAAATGGAATTTTCAAAAAAGAACGTATCATAACATCTGCACAAGATGCTGAAATTACGATTTCTACAGGAGAGAAGGTTTTGAACTTTTGTGCTAATAATTATTTAGGACTCTCTTCTCACCCGGAAGTTATTCAGGCGGCAAAAGATGCTATGGATACACACGGTTTCGGAATGTCGTCAGTTCGTTTTATTTGTGGAACGCAGGATATTCATAAAACTTTGGAGAAAAAGATCTCTGATTTTTATGGTACAGAAGATACGATTCTTTATGCAGCTGCATTTGATGCAAATGGTGGAGTTTTCGAACCTTTGTTAGGAGAGAACGATGCTATTATTTCGGATAGTTTAAATCACGCTTCTATTATAGATGGTGTTCGTTTGTGTAAAGCGGCTCGTTACCGATATGAAAACAGTAACATGGAAGATCTGGAACAACAGCTTATTAAAGCTAATGAAGCCGGATCACGTTTTAAATTAATTGTTACTGATGGAGTTTTCTCTATGGACGGTCTTGTGGCACCATTGGATAAAATTTGTGATTTAGCAGATAAATATGATGCAATGGTTATGGTTGACGAATGTCATGCAGCCGGATTTATAGGTGCTACTGGAAAAGGTACGCTTGAAGCAAAAGGTGTAATGGGACGAGTAGACATTATAACAGGGACTCTTGGTAAAGCTCTTGGTGGTGCTATGGGAGGTTATACAACAGCTAAGAAAGAAATTATTGAATTGTTGCGTCAACGTTCAAGGCCATATTTGTTTTCGAATTCACTTGCGCCTGCAATTGTTGGTGCTTCTATTAAGGTTTTTGAGCTTTTAGAAAAAGATACAACATTAAGAGATAAACTAGAGTGGAATACAAACTACTTTAAAGAAGGAATGAAAAAAGCCGGATTTGATATTATTGATGGAGACTCGGCAATTGTACCTGTTATGTTATATGATGCAAAATTATCACAAACGATGGCAAACGAACTTTTGAAGCAGGGAATATATGTAATAGGATTCTTTTTTCCGGTTGTGCCAAAAGAAAAGGCAAGAATCAGAGTTCAGTTGTCAGCGGCGCATACAAAAGAACATTTGGACAAGGCTATAAACGCCTTTGTATCAGTGGGGCAAATGTTAAAAGTTATATAATTCCCACTTTGGTGAAATTTTTGTAGGTTTTTTTTAACATTTCATTTTGTATTTAAAAAATTTGGTGTTACTTTTGCTTGTAATTAACTAAATTGTAATTAAAAAAATTAAGTATGAAACATCTTAACAAACTTTTAGTTGCTGTGATGATGGTGATGGGTTTAAGTTCTCACGCACAAGACAGTAACAATCCATGGGCTATCTCATTTGGAGTTAATGCAGTTGATACAAGAACAAGTTCTGGTGCAGGACATGGTTTCTTCGATCAACACTTTTCTCAGCCATTCGCTGTAAAAGACAACTGGAACATCCTTCCTTCTTTATCTTACATTGGAGTAAGTAGATATGTTGGACACGGTTTCTCTGTTGGTTTACAAGGGTCTGTAAACAAAATTGATAAATATGTTACTTTTAATCCAAAGGATCCAGCTCATGACAACAGAGGTAATGTTGTAACTAATCCTGGTGACTTAATGTATTATGGTATTGATGCTGCTGTAAAGTATAGCTTCCAAGAATTAATCCATTCTAAAGTAGTTGATCCTTCGTTATCTGTTGGTGGAGGTTATACTTTCTTTGGTGATAGTAGCTACGGAACAGTTAACCCAGGTGCTGGTGTTACTTTCTGGTTTACAGATGCTATTGGTCTTGAACTTGCTACAAAATACAAATGGGCTGTTAGTGGTGACAGACAAGATGCTGCTGGTGTTCCAGACGCTCCATCTCACTTCCAACACACTGCAGGTCTAGTTTTCAAATTCGGAGGTAAAGATACTGACGGAGACGGAATCTACGATAAAGATGATGCTTGTCCAGATGTTGCTGGTTTAAAACAATTCAACGGATGTCCTGATACTGACGGAGACGGAATCGTTGATGCTTCTGACGCTTGTCCAGATGTATTTGGTTTAGCTGCATTAAACGGATGTCCTGATACTGACGGAGACGGAATTGCTGATAAAGATGACGCTTGTCCAGATGTTGCTGGTTTAGCTGCTTTAAAAGGTTGTCCTGATACTGACGGTGATGGTATCGCTGACAAAGATGACAAATGTCCTACAGTTGCTGGTCCTAAAGAAAATGGTGGTTGTCCTTTCTTAGACGCTGACAAAGACGGTGTTGCTGATAAAGATGATGATTGTCCTACAGTTTACGGTCCTGCTTCAAACAGAGGATGTCCAGAAGTAACTTCTGAAGCTTTAGAAGATCTTAAAGTTCAAGCTAGAGCGGTTTACTTTAACTCAGGAAAAGCTACTTTCAAAACAGGAGACAAAGAAACTCCAGCTAGATTAGATGCAATTAAAGAAATCCTTAAAAACTATCCAAACGCGAAATTCTCTATTGAAGGACACACAGATAGTACAGGTTCTGCAAAAATCAACCAAAAACTTTCTGAAGAGAGAGCTGCTGCGGTTAAAAATGCATTAATCGAAAGAGGTGTTAATCCAGAAAACTTAGAGTCTAAAGGATTTGGATCTTCTCAACCAGTTGCAAGTAACAAAACTGCTGCAGGTAAAGCACAAAACAGAAGAACAGAAATTAGACACATTGGTTCTAAATACCAAGGTAAAATCTAATTTACTTTCTAAATAAATACTAAAAGCCATTCTTAATTGAATGGCTTTTTTTATTTTTATCAAATGATAAATATTTCTTTTCTCGAAAAAATTGCTGCCGTTGTAATTCAGGATTATTCTGCAAAACTTGCTGATACAACTATTATTTTGCCAAATAAAAGAGCTAAAGTTTTTTTAATAGAAGCATTGAAAAAAGAAACTAAAACAACAATTCTTGCTCCTGAAATTGTTAGTATTGAAGATTTTGTACAAGATGTTGCATCGATTAGATCAATAGACTCGATTGAACTTTTATTTGAGTTTTACGAAGTTTATCTTTCCATTACAGAAAAACAACATCAACAATCATTTGAGTTATTTGCGAATTGGGCTAAGACGCTTTTGCAGGATTTTAATGAGATTGATCGTTATCTTTTAGAACCGTCTCATGTTTTGTCTTACTTAAAAGACATAGAAGATATTAAAAAATGGGGTATCGAGGTCGAAAACAAAACACAACTTCTGGAGAATTATATTGACTTCTGGAAACTTTTGCCTTTGTATTATGATTCGCTATACAATCATTTGCTGAATAAAGCAATTGGATATCAAGGTTTGATTTACAGAGAAGCTGTGAATAATTTAAACCATTTTTCGGATACTGTTTCAAACAAGGCTTTTATTTTTGCAGGTTTTAATGCCTTAAATGCTGCCGAAGAAAGAATTGTACAACATCTTTTGGCACTCGATCAGGCGAAAATTTATTGGGATGTTGATCAGACTTTTCTAAATGATCCTTATCACGATGCAGGACTTTTTGTTCGCCGTTTTAAAGAAAGCTGGAAACATTATAAATCAAATCATTTTGAATGGATTGTAGATGACTTTTCGCAGTCTAAAAATATTCAGGTTATTGGAACTCCCAAAACTATTGGTCAGGCAAAGTTGGCAGGGAGTATTATTGAAAATATAATCAATAATGATCCATCGACTTCTCTTGATAAAGTTGCGATTGTACTTGGTGAAGAAAATCTGTTACTACCTGTTTTGTACGCATTGCCGGCTTCGGTTGGAGCATTGAATATTACAATGGGATATTCCGGCAAGAATAATCCATCCCAAATATTAATTGCGAAATTGTTTAAAATGCATACTAATGCACTTTCCCGAAAAGGAGATAGTTATGTTTTTTATTATAAAGATGTGCTGGATATTTTGACGCATCCTTTGATCGAACCTTATGCGAAAGCAAATAATCTGGTGAAGATTATCAAAGAGAATAACTACACATTCATTACGCATAATCGGATTGTGGAACTTAACTCAAGTCCTTCGGTTTTGTTTGGTGTATTATTTAAGAAATGGGAAAATGGATCAATGGCAGTTTTAGAAAATATCTCTGCACTTTTACTTTTAATAAAAGAGAATTTCAGCAATGATAATGAAGAAGAAAAAATTGCAAAAGCATTTGTTTTCTCTGTTTTCAAAGTAATTAACAAACTTATTAATTATTATTCGCAGCATCACTATATTGATAATATTGATACGCTGCATGCTATTTATAAACAGATTATAGATGTCGCCGAAGTTTCTTTTGAAGGAGAGCCTTTGCATGGTTTACAGATAATGGGAGTTTTGGAAAGTCGTGTTCTTGATTTTGATACTGTTATTGTAACTTCTATGAATGAAGGGAAGTTCCCGGCGGGAAAATCTCAGAATTCATTTATACCTTATGATGTAAAACGCGAATTGGGTTTGCCAACTTTTAAAGAAAAAGATGCTATTTATACCTATCACTTTTATCATTTATTGCAAAGGGCAAAAAATATTTATCTTATTTATAATACGGAGAATGATGGATTGGATGCTGGAGAACGAAGCCGTTTTATCACACAGTTGGAAGTAGAAAAGCAAAGAAATCATAATCTTACATTTGATATTTACAATCCGATTTTGCCAACAATGGCATATCAGCCAATGATAATTCCGAAGTCAGAAGCGGTTATGGAACGTTTGAAAGAAATTGCTAATGCCGGTTTCTCACCTTCTGCATTGACAAGTTATATTCGGAATCCGATTGATTTTTATTTTCAAAAAATACTCCGAATCCGGGAAGTTGAAGAGGTTGAAGAAAATATTGCGTTAAACACTTTGGGAACCATAATTCACGAAACTTTAAAATCGTTGTATGAGCCTTTTATCGGTAAGTTTATTTCTGAAGCCGATATTTCAAATTGCTTTAAATTATTAGATGATGAAGTTTTAAGACAATTTAAATTGGTGTATAAAGAAGGTGAAATCAAGAAAGGACGTAATCTTTTGGCTTTTGAAGTTGCAAAACGAAATGTTTCTAATTTTCTGAGAATGGAGTTAGAAGAAATCAAGAATGGTGATGCAATTAAAATCATAGCTTTAGAGAAAACATTCGAACGAGAATTAAATCATCCAAAATTGCCTTTTCCTGTTCTTATAAAGGGAAATGTTGACAGAATCGAGTTACGTAACGGAAAAATAAGAATTATCGATTATAAGACCGGAAAAGTAGAAAAGACGAATGTTATATTGAAATCATGGAACGGATTGACTCAGGAGCTTAAAAACGATAAAATTATTCAGGTTCTGGCTTATGCCTTTATGTTTGAACAAGAAGCTGGAGAAGTTCCTGTTGAAGTTGGAATTATTTCGTTTAAAAATCTAAAATCCGGATTTTTGCCGTTTGGGTTTAAAGAAGATAAAGAATTAAACTCGGTTGTTGGAAAAGAAATCTTAAACAATTACATAGAAGAAATTGTAATATTGTTGAAGGAGATTTTTGATATGAACATCCCTTTTGAAGAAAAAACAGACTAATGATTAGAAAACTTAATAATATATTCGAATTTTTTAAATCCACTTTAGTGATTAATTTGGTTGTTTGTGCTGTGGCTGTTTTGTTTGGTGGCTTTGATTATTTCTTTGTTTATTTTTTGAGCTTTGGTTTTTTTATGAGTATTGGTTTTAAAGAACTTTATCGAAAAAACGAGTATTTATTTTACACCAATAATGGGCTTACAAAAATACAGATGTTGATTTTTAGTTATCTGCTGACTTGTTGTGTGACAATTGTAATTGGTCTAATTATTTTTCTAACAAAGACATTATTTTGAAAAAACATATTTTTGAAGTTGACGGAATCCAAAAACGTTTTAATGAAAGAGTGATACTTTCAGATGTTTATCTGAAATGCGAAACTTCAGATATCATAGGTTTGTTTGGTCGCAATGGTTCTGGGAAATCTACTTTACTGAAGATTATTTTTGGGCTTGTTTCTGCTCCGGGAAAGTGTATCAGGATTGATGGCGTTTCAAAGAATAATTCTGCCAATTTATCGAATCAAATTAGTTATTTGCCCCAGGAACAATCTGTGCCAAATCATTTGTCTGTAAAAAAGGTAATTTCGCTTTCAATCGATAAACAAAATAGAACGATTTTTTGCGATGATGAATTTATTCAATCTGTTTTAGAGAAGAAAATTGGACATTTGTCTAGTGGAGAACTTCGGTATCTGGAAATTAAAATGGTACTTTTTAATCCCGCAAAATTTATTTTGCTTGACGAACCATACAATGGATTGTCTCCCGTAATGGTCGAAGTTGTTAACGAAATGATCAAAGCAAATTCGATTAAAAAAGGAATTATTATAACTGATCATAATTACCAAAGTATAATCAAAATTGCAACTCAGCTAGTTTTGATTAAAGAAGGTAAGACACATGTTTTGAAGGAAAAGAGCGAACTTGTAGATAAAGGATATTTGACAACTTCTGCTTTTTTATAGATGGTTTTTAGCTAAATATTTTTTTGAAAAAACCTTTCTTTTGGTTTTCTTCCATGTTTGATGTATTTATGCTTCCGTTTTCAAAACGAAATCTTCTAAATTTCATCAGTTTTACATTTAAGTCAAAGCGTAATTCTTCTACAGTTTTCATTGGGCTAATTTTTTTTGCAAATCTATGAAAAACTTACGCTAAACAAGAGTTAAGATAAATACGGCGATAGTAATTAAATTATCTGAATGATATTGTTCTGTTTTTAGAGAGATATTCTTTTTTTATTGCAATTTTTTATATTTTATATTTTAAAAATAAAGAAACATTGTGTGATAAATAAAAGTAGGTCAAACGGTTACGTGTGCCTTTTTTTTAACAAGTGTTTATCGGACAATTATATTTTTTAAAAATATCTTTGGCCATTCCCTTAAAAAATAAAATAACAATATGATTGATCTAAATGCACTTGTTGAAGAGACCGGAGCCGAGTCTGGATTGAGTTTTAATATAGATGGAGTTTTGCTTGAATCAGTTAATTTGGAATATGACGGAAATGTTGCCGCAATGATTGGAATGATCTTAAAAATGTGTTTAGAAATGTCTGAAGATGTTAATAATGGAGATCTTAAACAAGTTATGATTAAGAATCGAGAAGGCATTGTGGTTGCTAATAAAGACGAAGAGGACAATTGTGTTGCCTTACTTTCTAAAGATATAAGTAAAATGGGTCTTTTGCTGCGCAAGATGGATACTGTTTTCAATAATTAATTTAAACCATAATTTAAACATGTCAGATTTTTTACAGAATTTTCAAAATGACTTAAAAGAAAACATTAACGGATTCATTGCAGTTTCGGTAACTGAGGTTGAAACAGGAATGTCTTATTGTTCACTTTCTTTAAATCCAAATTTTGATCCGGAATTAGCATCTGCTTATAATCTGGAAGTTGTAAAAGCAAAATTAAACGCAATTAAAGCGTTGGGATTAGATCAAAAAATCAATGATATCTTAATTACACTATCAGATCAAATACATATTATTGATGTTTCTGAAGATGGTAAATATTTTATTTATTTAGCGGTTGATTCTAGTAAAGCAAATCTTGGTTTAACAAGAGCAACGTTGGCTAAATTTAAAAAAGACATTATTTCAAAGCTTTAATTTTGCCCCCACAAAATGAGAAAAGGCCGTTTCAATAGTATTTTGAAATGGCCTTTTTGTCTTATTTGATCTATTGAAAAAAGTCTAATAAAATAGCTTTTAATTCTTCTTTGTTTTCAATGTGACTCATGTGTCCATCATCAAATGAGACAAGTTCAGCGGTTGTGTCTTCTATTTGAGAAATGCTTTCGTTGTAATTTAAAACAGGATCTTCTTTTCCTAAAATCAACAAAACCGGAAATAGATTTCTCTGTAAAAGAGCTTCTCTGTCTTTTCTGATTTTCATTCCTTCAAGCGAAGCAACAATTCCTTGTAACGGAGTTTTTAGCGCTTGTACTTTTACCTTTTCGATTTCATCGGCCAATCGTGTTCTGTTGTTTTCGCTAAACAAATTTCCAATTGCCAGACTAACAAAGTTTATAGCATTTTGTTTAACGGCTTTAATGGCGCGAGTTCTGTTTAATTTCTTTTCGTGAGTATCTTCTCTGGAAGTTGAATTCAATAAAACTAGTTTCTGAATGTTATTTGGGAATAATTCGGCGAAAGCCAAACCAACATATCCGCCCATAGAATGTCCGAGAATAGTTGCTTTTTCGATTTTTAAATGTTTCAAAACTTCCTGAACAGCATTTGCATTATCTTCCATTGCATGAACATATCCCAAACAATCAGATTCGCCATGGCCTAATAAATCAATTGTAATTACGCGATGTTTTTCTGAAAACAAAGTAACATATTCCTGCCACATTTTTTTGTTTTCCAGAAAGCCATGAAGCAATACAATTGCAGTTCCGGAACCTGAATCAGTATAAGATATTTTGGTGTTTTTGTAGAGAATGTTTTTCAAAATGGTATTTTAAATTTAAAGTGCAAAGATAAGGAGGTTAAACCATATAAGAAATATAAGTTCATTTTAGACAAGATTGTGGACGAAGCTTTAACTTAAATTTTCTGAAATTACTTATATGGTTAAAAAAAGGCCTTCATTTCTGAAGGCCGTTCTGTAAAAATTAAAATCGGTTATCGCCATCTAAAAGATTTCCTAATCTGCCAAGAAGACTGCCTTCGTCGCGGCTGTTTCCGCCAGATCTTGGTGCCGATGCAATAATGCGGTCAGCGAGTCTGGAGAATGGCAAGGACTGTATGTAAACCGTTCCAGGACCTTTTAAAGAGGCATAAAATAATCCTTCGCCGCCAAAAATAGAATTCTTGATTCCGCCAATAAATTCAATATCATAATCTACATCTTTGGTAAAACCAATAATACATCCCGTATCTACTTTAAGGACTTCGCCATGACCCAACACTTTTTTTGCCATTGTTCCGCCAGAATGTACAAATGCCATTCCGTCTCCTTCAAGTTTCTGCATAATAAAACCTTCACCACCAAATAAACCGCGTCCTAGTTTCTGCGAAAATTCTATTCCGACAGAAACGCCTTTGGCAGCACATAAGAAGGAGCTTTTTTGGCAAATAAACTTGCCTTGAAATTCTCTTAAATCAATCGGAAGGATTTTTCCGGGATATGGCGATGCAAATGAAACTTTACTTTTGCTGTTGCCTTGGTTTAAAAATGCTGTCATAAACAAGCTTTCGCCGGTAAGAACTCTTTTACCTGCATTTAAAAGTTTGCCAAACAAACCTGTTTCCTGTTGCTGAGAACCGTCTCCAAATATGGTTTCCATCTGGATATTGTTTTCCATCATCATAAAACTGCCAGCTTCGGCAATTACAATTTCCTGTGGGTCCAGTTCTATTTCAACATACTGCATTTCTTCTCCAAAAATCTGATAATCTATTTCGTGTGCCTGCATGATTTTTAAGTTTTTTGTTTTAAAATTAGACTAATAGTTCTGTAGAATGTTACAAATTTTAGTGTACTTGAGCTGTTTTTAAGAACATTAAAAGATTTTGTTATTTTAAATTAGTCTTAATTATGTTTTTTATTGCTTTAAATTCTATATTTTTGCATCGTTATATATTTTATCAGAATGGCATTAGTTAGTGATTTGACCACCAAAGTATTATTTGAAACCGAAAAAGGATACAGTTATCAATGTGATTTGACCAATAGTATAATTATCAATTTTGTTGATACGGTGTCAAGTTATAAAATTCATGATTTTTTGATTTTTCAAAGAAAGGTTAATAGCGTTGACATTCTTAACATGCTTTATGACTTATCTGATCAGTCAGATGCACAGTTGATTGAAACTACCAAAAGAAATTTTTCCAGAAACCTTACTATCTGCGAAATAGTGCAGTTAAGAGATCTATTAAACGGAACAAAATTTACCCTTACTTTACATTCTTTGCTTTGTAATACTGTCAATGTAGAGCTTATTTAGATTCTTACTTAGATTAAATCCAAATTTTCAGGCGTTTAGGGCTGCCTTCTTTAATTTTTGTAATTTTACATAGATAAAAACAAAGATTATGAAAGATTTACTAAGAACAAGTACTTCATTAGTTGAAGGAATCGAAAATATATTGAACTTACAGGCAAAATTAGAAAGCGATGCTTCTAATAAATATTTAGCTATGGCTGCATGGTTAGATAGAAATGGTTATGCAAATACAGCATCTTATATGTACAAGCAAGCCGAAGAAGAAAGAGAGCACTTTCTAAAAGTTTTCAAATATATTACAGACATGGGAGGGATTGCAGTTACGCCATCTGTTCCGGAAGTGCAGCAAGAATTTGCTTCTTTTAGAGAAGTATTTGAAATTGCTTTGCAAAACGAAATTGCAGTTACTCAGGCAATCAATAAAGTAATCGCAAAATGTAGAGCTGAGAATGATTATGCTACAGAAGATTTTATGATGTGGTATGTGGCTGAGCAAAGAGAAGAGGAGAAAAACGCAAGAAGAGCTTTAGAGCTTTTTGAACTAATCAACGGAAACGAAGCTGACGGCAAATTCCAATTGGATGTTCAGATTTCAAAAATCGGATAAATATCGATTTATATAAAAAAACAAAGCCCTTAATACTATTAAGGGCTTTGTTTTTTTTATGATTTTAAAAAGGAATTAACATCCGTAAAATACTTTTCTTTTGCGTCAAGCCATCCGTAATGCCTGCAATTTTCAAGTAAGATTAGTTTTGAATTTGGAAAGGTTTTATTCGCCAATTCTCCAATTTGATTGCTAATTACATCTTCTTTTCCCTGAATAATCAGAACAGGATTTTTGAAGGTTTTCAGCTTTGCTTTACAATCAAATTTGATTTTTTGCATATCATCCCAAAGTAATCCGTTTATTTTAGAATTTCCTTGTGTTAATCTTTCTGCGATAATTGGAACATATTTCTGGTCGTAAACATAAGCTGGCGCCAAAGCTCTTCCTCGGCCAAGTGCGGCTGTGTGTGAAGTGTCGCCTTTTGCAATTTTAGCATTCCAATAATCCAAAGAATCTTTTTCGACTTTAGTCAAATTTCTTTCGATAAGATTTTCTGTTTTCAGCAAAGTCAAATCAACTCCGCCAGACGATGAAAGAACTAATTTATTAATGCTATTTGGATAAATTGTCGCATAATAAGACGCCAACATTCCGCCAAAAGAATGTCCAAGAATATTCCATTTTTTAATTTTCAGATGTTTTCTTAAAGACTCAATATCATCCGCCATTATTTTCATCGAAATAGTTTTGGAATTCAGCGCTGTTAATTTTGATTTACCGGTTCCGCGTTGATCATAAATAATAGTTTCCTGAGTTTCGGCCAGAGTTTTAGCCATACTTTCAAAACCATTACTGTTCATTCCCGGACCGCCATTGATGATCAAAAGTGGTTCGCCTTTTCCGAATACTTTATAATACGTTTTACTCGAATCATTGTTTGTCGAATAACCTTCGGTTTGAGCAAAAGTGTTTCCAAAAACCATTAGGAAAACCAGTAGAAAAATCTGTTTCATTATGGAATTATGAGTTCATTAAGCTTTCGATTTCATCAACTTCAATTGGAATATTGCGCATCAAGTTAAAAGGTTCTCCTTTTTCCTGAACGACAACATTGTCTTCTAAACGAATTCCGAATTTCTCCTCCGGAATATAAATTCCAGGTTCAACCGTAAAAACCATATTGGCTTTCATAGGTTCGTGAAGCAATCCATAATCGTGCGTGTCAAGTCCCATGTGGTGAGAAGTTCCGTGCATGAAATATTTTTTGTAAGCTGGCCATTCCGGGTTTTCGTTCTGAACATCGGCTTTATCGATTAATCCTAAACCAAGTAATTCCGAAGTCATGATTTTACCAACTTCAATATGATATTGTTTCCAAAGAGTTCCGGGAGCCAACATTTTTGTAGCTTCATTTTTAACTCTTAAAACAGCATTATAAACTGCTTTTTGACGCTCAGAAAATCTTCCCGAAACCGGAATCGTTCTCGTCATATCGCTTGAATAATTTGCATATTCTGCCGCAACGTCTAACAAAATTAAATCTCCGGCTTTACATTGCTGATTGTTTTCGATATAATGCAAAACATTCGCATTATTTCCCGAAGCAATAATTGGTGTATAAGCAAAACCTTTAGAACGGTTACGGATGAATTCGTGAATCAATTCAGCTTCGATTTCGTATTCAGTAACATTTGGTTTCACGAATGATAGTAATCTACGAAAACCTTTCTCAGTAATATCACATGCTTGCTGAATCAAATCGATTTCTTCGCTTTCTTTTACAGAACGAATGCGTTGTAAAATCGGATTGCTTTTAGCCACATTATGCGCTGGATAACGTTCTTTCCACCATTTTACAAAACGAGCTTCGCGAGTTTCAGTTTCAACAGTTGCGCGATAATGTTCGTTTGTGTTAATGTACATCGTATCTGCATACGTCATCATTTCGTTCAAAACTTTATGAAAATCCTGCAACCAATAAACCGTTCTAATTCCCGAAACCTGAAAAGCACGTTCTTTACTTAGTTTTTCACCTTCCCAAACCGCGATATGATCGTTAGTTTCTTTCAGGAAAAGAATTTCTTTTTGGCTTTCATAAGGCGCATCCGGAAACAAAAGCAAAATACTTTCTTCCTGATCAACACCACTTAGATAAAAAATATCTCTGTGTTGTGCAAACGGCAAAGTACTATCTGCGCTAACTGGGTAAATGTCATTTGAGTTAAAAACGGCAACCGAATTAGGTTTCATTTCTGCCGTGAATTTTCTGCGATTTTTTACAAAAAGAGCGCTGTTTATTTGATGATATTTCATAATAATGTGAGTTTTGAACTTCGAATTTCAAAATTAGTGATTTTTGAATAAGTGACGTACAGTTGCTTTATTAAAGTTTTCTTATTTGTTGGAGATTTTTTCTCTCGCAGATTTTGCAGATTCGGCAGATTTTTTATTTGTATGATTTTGTTATTTTAAATAGTTCCGCAAAGTAAACCTAACAGGTTTTTAAAACCTGTTAGGTTTGTCGAATCTATTTTTTACTACAATTTTGTCATTTCGAAGAATGAGAAATCACACTAGAAACTCTACAATCAAAGTCGCCAATCTTTGTTGAATCCCGCGTGTGATTTCTCCTCTGTCGAAATGATAATATTGCGAAAATCTTGGGAACTTAGAATCTCAGAACCTTAGAATCTCAATCCCTCACGTGAACTCGGTTTCATAAAGAAATTTATTGTTTTCTCTAGAAGAATAAAAACATTTTGTTGATTCTGGTATTTTGTATATTGGTGGTCTTTAATAATTTTAATACTAAAGAATCATATGGGATTTAATTTTTCGGGAATTGCAATAAATAAAAACTATAAAGACAAATTCGAAGAACTTCAGGAAGAATTGGGATGGACATTGGAAAAAACAGAAGAAATTGACTTTGTAACGGCATCATCTAATTGGAAAGAAGAAGGTATTTGTGATGTAAGTTTTTGTGAAAATGGCACAATATTATTTGTCAATATGGATTTGTGCACAAGATCGTATGGAATTGAAAATGTGAATACTTTTACTTTTGCGCTTTCAGAAACTTCAATGGCATTTTATCTGGGGTATTGTGAAAATGGAGAAGAAAAGCGAGTAATTATGGAATTTGAAGATGATAGAATGACAAATGAAGGAGAAAAACTTGATGTTGAAGATTATGCTGAGGATACTTCTGAAATTATTTGGAAACAACTTGGTGTAGTTTTGGGAGAAAAATTCTGGGAACTTGCAGATAATGAAAAGGCTTACAGATATGTTTTTTCTAAATAAGATTAATTTATAATTTGAAACATGGCAAAAATTAACAATTCAATCTTAAATGGTTTAAAAGAAATTGAAAAGGAAGCTAAGAAAAATATCACCGAAGATTTAGAAGAATCAGAAAATGAAACCTACCGTGCTTTTTATGATTTATGGAAAAATCAGGATAGAAAAGACAATATCAATTTGATGTTTGAAGATTTGAAATCGAACGTTGATACTTATTGGTTTGCTGAAAAATATAATAATGATGTTCAAAAAAGTTTCAATATGATTTATTTTGAACATGGCGGTTTGTATGGCGGAGAATTAGAAGCTTTTGCAATTGATTTTGATGATTCTGGTTCAGAATTACAAGAGCTTAAAATAATGGATGATCGTATGGAATATTTAGATAATATTTCCTGTTTACCAGCTTTTGTTTCGCCTACATTATATCATTTAACTGAGAACATTCAAGGAGAAGAAGATAACTTTGACGACTTTCTTGATGTTAATAATATTTATGAACTCTTTGAAGCAACAGCATTAATAGAAATGAATAAATTATTTGAAAGAGCAGATCAGGAAAATTTATTTGAAAAACTAAACTTGAAAAAACCGTTTTATTTAGCCGTTGCAGAACATGATGCGGGAGCGCCTAAATTAATTTATGTAATAGAATAAAGAGAATACAGCCTTAATCCCTCACGCCAACTCAGTTTCATAAGAAATTTATTATTGATACGGTTTTCAATTGTGGTATTTCGTATATTGGTCTTCTAATAGAAAAAGTGAAATTTTTTTAATAATGTATTAATGAAAGTTAATTTAAAAAAATGCTAAAATAATGATAGAAACAGTAGAGATAACTGATGAGCAAAAGGATAAAATTCTTCTTTTAAGTGAAAACCATTTTAACGATCTGAAATCAAAAGACATTTCACCAGCTAAATTAACCAAAACAATTTCAGCTTTTTCTAATGCAGTTGGAGGAGATCTTTATATTGGTATAGACGAAAATGATGTTGATGGAAAAAAAGTAAGAAGTTGGAGAGGTTTTGCCGATGAAGAAGAAGCAAATGGACATATTCAAATTTTTGAAAAATTGTTTCCTGTTGGGGATTATTATTCATATTCATTTCTTTCAAATGTAAAAGAAACTGGTCTAGTTTTACAAGTATCCGTTAAAAAGACTCTTCATATAGTTACTGCATCTGATGGAAGTGTTTACAAAAGACGTTCGGCACAAAGTTTAAAACTTACAACTGAAGCAGAATTAAAAAGACTTGAATTGGATAAAGGATTAGCAAGTTTTGAAGATATTTCATTAAATATACCTTTAGAATCAGTTACTGATTCATATATAATATATGAGTTTATGACAGAAGTTGTTCCAACTATTGAGCCTCTTCCTTGGTTGAGGAAACAATTGTTAATAAGAAATAATCTTCCAACCGTTGCGGCGAACTTATTGTATTCAGATATCCCTCAGGCTGCATTGCCAAAACAAAGCGGAATAAAAATATATCGTTATAAGACTAAAGATGCAGAGGGAGCAAGAGAAAGTCTTGTTTTTGATCCAATATCAATTGAAGGGCCAATTTATAATCAAATATATGAAGCGGTTGCAACAACTAAACGAATAATTGAAGAAGAGAAAGTTCTTAGGGAAACGGGATTAGAAGATTTACGATATCCAGATAAGGCTCTTCATGAAATTACGACAAACGCTGTTTTACATAGAGATTACAGTTTAGCTTCTGATATACATATAAGAATATTTGATAATCGAATCGAAATATTGAGTCCAGGTTCGCTTCCTGGTCATGTTACTGAAGCGAATATTTTAGATGAACAATTTGCGAGAAATGGAAATCTTGTTCGTCTGGTAAATAAGTTTCCAAACCCACCAAATAAAGATGTTGGAGAGGGATTAAACACGGCATTTAATGAAGTAAGTGAATTAAGACTCAAAAAACCGATCATTAAAGAGCTTGATAATGCTGTTATAGTCATAATTAGCCATGAGCCACTTGCTTCGCCAGAAAAAATAGTAATGGAGTATTTGGAGACAAATTTCGAAATTCATAACAAAACGGCAAGAGAATTGACAGGAATAAAATCACCTGACTCAATGAAAAGCGTATTTTATAAATTACGAGATAAAGGGTTGCTAGAAAAAAATCCTGATTTAACAAAAAATGGAATAAACTCTACATGGATTAAAAAGGAGTAAATATTATTACGTATAAAATCTGTACAATAGCGCGAATTTGCAATCCGTGCCCGGAACAATAATCAAATCCATAAAAAAACCGAAGCCATAAAACTTCGGTTTTTTTATAAAATATATCGTTCTAAAAAATTATTTCTTATCAAGTAACTTTTCTAAAAGAGCAACTTTTTCTTTTTCAGCTTCAACCAATCTTTCATAAAGTTTTTCATTTTTATCAAAAGCTTCAAGAAGTTTATCAAATGGATTAAAAGTGCAACCTAAATTAATTGCAGAAGAAGCATTGTCGTTATATGTATTTCCAATAATATTAAAAACAGCATCTTCAGAAAAGTTTTTTATTATTTCAGGCGTAACTCCTAATGCTTCGGCAATTGCTTTAAGTTTTTCGTCGTCAACGCTTTCGCTTCCTTCAATACTCGAGATGGTTTGTTGACTTACGCCAATCGAAATCGCAAGTGCTTCCTGTTTCATATCTCTAAGCTCTCTAATTCGGCTTATGTTGCGCCCAATATGTTTTGGTTTTATTTCTGTGCTCATAGTTCAAAGATATTTAAAATTCTGTTACCATTTTGGTTTTGGTAGAAAACAAGTCTTGGTTTGTGAGATACATTTTGTAAATTGTTTCCGATATTATAAAATTTGATTTTTCTTACTATCGCGTTAAACCCGACAGGTTTTTAAAACCTGTCGGGTTTAGAAAATTAAAGATGAATGAGAGTTTTTAGATATCTATAAATAAATTATAGGAAAGCAATGACCATACAAAAAGCAAACCCAGACGACCACGAAATCTTAACCGTAATAACAAAAAAATCAAAAGCATATTGGGGATATTCAAACGAACAAATCGAAAATTGGTCGCAATTCCTGACGGTTTCAAAAGAATATATCGAGAAGAATTCGGTTTTTAATTTAGTCGATAACGATAAAATTATTGGATATTATTCATTCTTCCACGAAAGTGAAAATACTATAAAACTTGATAACCTTTTTGTTTTGCCTGATTTTATTGGCAAAGGATTCGGGAAAATATTAATGGATGATTTTCTTATTCGAATAAAAAACGAAGACGCTCAAAAAGTGATTCTTGATTCGGAACCAAATGCAGAAGAATTTTATTCTAAATTCGGGTTTGTAAAAATTGGGCAAATCGAGACTTCTATTAAAGATCGATTTATGCCAATAATGGAGTTGTTATTAGAAAAAGTTTAAAACAGATAATAGAAATTTTAAGGTTATAAAAGATGAAACTAAATACAGAAGTTAAGTATTTAACAATTAAGCAAAGTGCCATTTTTTTATTGGTTTCGCTTTCACTTTTTTGGAGTTGGATGTTTATTACAGCCAAAATTGACAGAGGAAATGATCGCGGATTGATGACGAGTTTTGGTACAATAGTAATTTTGACTTTTATATTGGTACGGTTTTTTTCAAAAGCGAAATCAGGAGAATATTTGGCAACATTCTTTTTTCTCACTTTTGGTAATCTTTTGAGTTTTATTTTAACGATGACAATTGGATTCGCTATTTCGGTCGCTAGCAAATGGATAGGTTTTATAGTTCCGATAGCGACCACTACTTTTTTATTGTTTTTTATTCTCAGACGATTGTTTTCTTTTCCGGATAATTTTGTGGCATTTTGGGTATTATTTTCATTGCCAATCCTGACGGCGATAACCTTAAAAATATTGCCTTTTTATGATAGTATTGTTAGTTATCACTTAGGGCTTGGATTTCCAATTGCGATTTATCTAAGTTTTGTTTTTATCGCAATTGCAATACTTTGCAGAGAAAGTCAAAGAGTAATTTTAGAAGAATAAAATTAAAATGAATGAGCTAATAATCGAAAGTAAAGGAATAAAAACCAATCGATATTTTATACCGCCATTTGAATTGAGAAAAGGCGAATTAATACTAATTCATTTAGATAATCACATTGATTCTATAGATATCGAAGATAAAATGATTGCTCTTTTTACAGGAAAAGTAAAACATGAAAATGTTATTGTCCATAAATCGCTTACTTATGTGGAGCATTTTAGAGAATCAAAATTCAGAAACAAGTATTTTCCAATGACTGTCGGTGAATATTTATTTAGAAATATAAATCGAAAGAATAAGTTTGCGAAAAAGATTTATGAAACGGCTTGGATTAATAAAAATATTAAAATTAATACATTGGCAGGAAATCCAAGAAGATTGCTCACCTTGTATTCTGTATTGTCAAAAACAAATAATATAATTTTTGATCTCGCAGCACAAGATTTTCAAGGAATGGAACATGCAGCAGAAATCGTAAAAGAAGAAATTAAAAACGATGGATCGGCGATATTAATACAATGGGGAAATCATCTAAAAGAACGATGTACAAAGTATATAAGAGCTGAAAGAATACCGTTTTCGAAATAACAATTTGGTTTTGGTATAAAAAAAATAATGGCAATAAAATGTATGTAATTGATTTTTAATGTTAAATGAGTTTTTTGTAGAAAGTGGCCAATTAATAAAGAATAAAAATGAAAGAACTTATAATTGAAAGTAAAGGAATAAAAACGGGTCAATATTTTATACCGCCATTTGAATTAAGAGAAGGTGAATTGGTTATTATTTATTTGCAAGGCGGAGCGCATTTTGATAATTTGAAAATACAATTAACAGCTATTTTTACTGGAAGCGCAAATCATGAAAATGTAAAGATATTTAAGCCTTTGACTTTTGCAGAATCTTTTAAAGAATCAAAGTTTAAAAGAATGTTTAATCCAACTACAGTATTTGAACATTTAAAAAGAAATGCAGATTCTAAAAGTATATTGATTTCAAGGATTTTCGAAATTGATAGTTTTACCGGAAATGATAAGGTGAAAAATCTCGATACGAGTCAAAAAAAGAGGCTTTCGTTAAGCGCAGTTTTCTCAAAAACTAAAAATATTGTTTTTGATTTGAGAGGAGAAAGTCCTGTTGGAGCACAAAAAACGTTTCAGTTTGTTAAAGACGAAATTAAAGAAGAAGGCGCAGCAATTTTAATTGATTGGGCAGAAGATATGAAAAAAGATTGCTCAAAATTTATTGAAATTGAATGGTTGGCAGATCTTGAAGAATTGAAAAAGATTGGTAATGGAAGCGTAAATCTTTCTAGAATGTATTAATGAAAATCAATAAAAAAATGAATCAACTCGTTTCAAAAAATAAAATAAAATGCACAATTCAGTTTTTAAATTAATAACCATAAAAGAAGTTAAATTGCAATATCCGTTTCTATTGGATCATGAAGGATTTGATTATTTTGAAGAATGGAATGATGACGATTTCTTTCTTTTAGCAAATCAGGATGTAAATTATGAAGGTGATTTTTATCTAGATCTTTATGAAGAAAAACAAAAGAAATGGCTTTCGAATATTTTAAATCTGCCCTTAAAAGAAATTGATGCAATAAGGATCGAAGGAATTCTTGTAAATGGAAATATCTTCACAAACGGAACCATAATAAATGCAGAAGGAGATTACGGACCTTATGTTTTTATTAGCGGAAATGTAACTTGTCAAAGCTTATTATTAGGCGGTTCTTATGTCGAAATAAACGGAAATGTAAAAGCCAAAGAAGTGGTTATGACTTCATACAATCACGGAAATTTTAAATGTTCCGGTGTTATTGATTCTCCGGTTTTTATAGTCGAAGATCATTACACCACTTTTGCTGAGCGAAAAAACGATTTGTTTTATTATAATGACAGAGCAAATGATTTTGACTCAAAAAATGACTGTGAATATGATGATGATTCTGATGAAGATATTATTTCGATAGAATTGCGCAAACATCTGAATAATCCATTAATTGAAACTTTTGAAGAATTAAAACGGGAGTTAGAAAAAGGCGAATTGGTTTTGAAACAAAGTAATCCTGCTGCTAAAACTTTTGCATATTGGGAATATAGAGTTGAATCAAATTATAGAGATTTGAAGTTAGTTCCGCCTGAATTCAAAACCAAAGAATTGTGCGATTTGGCTTTGAATACTACATTTCATGCTTTGCCATTTGTCAATAAGGAATTTATTACGCAGGAACTTTGTGAAAGATTAGTTGATAAAGACGGATTTGCGATTCAGAAAATTCCGGATGAGTTTATAACAAAAGAACTTTGCTTAAAAGCGGCGAAAAGCGGAACCTTAATTTCGCTTATTCCAAAGGAATTTTATTCGGAAGAATTGATTTTAACAACATTTAAAAACGGAAAACACGAACCGAATATAAATGATGTTCCTTCTGAATTTATTACCGAAAATTTGCTCGAAGAATATATAAAAATCGGTAAAGGATTATGGCTGGATAAGGTTTGTAAAGAAAACGGAATTGATAAATCATCAATATTAAAAAGTGTAATTGATTCCGGAATAGGAAATCTTGATCCGGTTTTTGGAAATCATTTTAGTAAAGAAGTGGTTGATTATGCCGCTTCTGTTTATAATAATGAAGGAAATATATCGGAATGGAATAATTATGTTCGAAAATATAAGGTTAAATTCGAACGTCTTGATTTGAATAATTATTTAGTATAAAACAAAAATATTATGATTGAAAGAGAAAGAGTAATTAAGAATTACGTTGAAGGTTACAATACATTTGATATTAATAAAATGACTGCTGATTTTATTGATGATATTGTTTTTGAAAACATTCAGAATGGTGAAGTAAATATGACTTTAATCGGAATAGATGAATTTAGAGAACAGGCAGAAAATGCAAAATCTTACTTTTCGAGCAGAGTACAAACAATTACTGTATTCAATCATTTTGAATCCAAAACCGAGATAGAAATTGATTATTATGCGGTTTTGGCAATGGATTTCCCTAACGGAATGAAAACCGGTGATGAATTAAACTTGAAAGGAAAATCTGTTTTTGAGATTTCAGAGGGTAAAATTTTGAAATTGACTGATATTAGCTAATTGTAAAATTGACGAAAGAATTCAAGAGATTAGATTTGCATTATGGACAATGAAAAATTAAAAATACTAAGAAATACAATTTCGATTCCATTAAACGTTGCTGTCGAACTTCTTAGAAAAAACAATGGTGATATTGCATTATGTGAACGGGAATTTCATAACGATAATATTCAGACAATCAGTATAAAAGCAGAATGTGGTTATGATATTGCAAAAGAGAATTATGAGTTATGTAATTACGATGTTATAAAAGCGGTCGAAAGAATTAATCAAAAGCCAATTACTATAACAACAGGAAAAACAACAGATTCTAAAATTGGTTTTATTTTATGGCCTGAAAACGGAGAAGGTGAATTCTATAAAACGGTCAAGCGAAATGATGTTTTTATTCCAACGGAAGATTTTGATCTTATTTTGAAAGAGTTTCAATCGGTTTTTCCTTTGCGAAATCCTTGGAATGATATAATTGAAGATGAATTTGATAATACTGGAAATAATTTTTTTGATCATAAAACGATCAGATTGATTGTTGAAAAAATAAAACTTATCAAAAATGAAAATGAAAAAGAGAAAGCTTTTTTAATGGAAACAATAAATTGGTTAAACGATAAATTAGTTTACGCTGAATATATTGTAGTTTACGGTAATTTATAAAAGATTATGGAATCAAAAGTTGAAATTAGAAAAGTAGAAAAACAAGACTTAGATTTTGTGTACAAAGCAATCTGCGAACTCGAAAATGAAGTTTTGGATTTTGAAATTTTCACGGGAATATTCAGTGAAAACATTTCGAATTCAAAGAATGTTTATCTAATTGCCAAAAATGAAAACGAAGGTTTAGGTTTTATTAGTTTTCATACTCAAAATCTTCTTCATCATTGCGGATTAGTTGGCGAAATTCAGGAGTTTTTTATCCATCAGAAATATCGCGGTCAAGGCGTTGGAAAACAATTGATCGAAAAAATCATGAATTATGCTGATCAAAATAACCTGAAAAGCATCGAGGTTACAACAAATAAAAGACGAGTAGAAAACGTGCTGATTTACGAAAATCTTGGTTTTGGATTAACGCATAATAAGTTTACGATTTATAAGTAGACTTTCCAGCGCTGTAAAAAGCGAACATAAAAAAAACTGCTATTGATAAGATAGCAGTTTTAATAAATTGATTTATGTTGTTACAAATTGTATTCCATACAGATGCTATCTGATGCTGTTTTGTATAAATACCAGCCACAAATGTTTCTTCCAAAATAAGAAACTTCGTCACCTGCACATATCGGATATGGTACACATTTTACAGCTCCACCGTTGATTGATTTCAATTCTTCTTTTGATAGTTTTTGCAATTCTGATAATTTTTGTAAATTTTTCATAGGTAATTTGTTTTTTGGATTTTCCTACTCTATAAGTTTTTCGGATGCCACTTTGATATAAACACTAATTGTTTTTGAGTTAAATACTTATAAAAAGCTGCTGATTATACAGCTCCGTATTCCATACAAATACTGTTTGATGCTGTTCGGTATAAATACCAACCACATGAGTTTATGGTTTCAAAAGTAGCTTCTTGACCGTTGCATAGTGGCCATGGTATGCAAGGAGTACCATTACCGGCATTAATTGATTTCAATTCTTCTTTAGATAATTTTTGTGATTTTGATAATTCTTGTAATTTTTTCATAGGTAATTTGTTTTTTGGATTTCCTACTCTATAAGTTTTTCGGATACGACTTTGATAAAAATACAAATTAATTTTAAATAAAAACTTACAAAAATACTTGTGCTTCTAATTTGTTTTTATAATATTATGTAATATTCTTCTGTTTTTAAGATTAGTACGTTGTAATTTCTTTCTTTTTTGCATTTTTACTAATCTTGAAAATAAGTGAAAAACTGATAGATCTTATTTCTGACAAATTGGATTAAAGTGTAATATTGTATATTAATAATCGGTTTAAGAAAAGATCATGAATTATGTTGGTCAAAAATAACCTGAAAAGTATCGAAGTTAAAGCCAATAAAAGGTGAGTTGAAAATATAATGATTTATGAAAATCTTGGTTTTGAATTAAAGTATAATAAGCTTACGATTTGTAAATAATAGAAATCAAATACGGTCAAACCTAACAGGTTTTTAAAACCTGTTAGGTTTTAATTGAACACAAAAAATAGAGTCAATTGTTTATTAAGTAGAAAAATGAAACAACTAAACATATCCATAAAACACAATTTGATAGTAGGTTTACTAATCGCATTATGGATTTTTGTTTTTGCTTTTATCATAAGACCTTTTGACGACGGAACTTTAAATTTTAAATCCTGGTTTTTAATAAGTTTAGGTTTTAGTGTTTTTCCTTTTTTGTATTAAAAAATGGTGTTTATATGTTATTGAGTTGTATCGTTTTTGTTTCAGGATTAGGATTACTTCTTTGTAAGAATGATGGTAAAAAAGTCAGTTGAAATCTATATATTTGATTTTTAAAAACACCAATTCTTTAAACCTTAATTGATAGATTTAAATATGAATAAGATTTTTTCTGTACTTGTTTTAGTGGTTTCATTGCATCTTGCGGCGCAAAGTAATCTTCAGTTTGATAAGAGATTTGTGCAAAGCGAAGATAAGTGGGTTGCGTTTCCAAAAGATAGTACAGATAATTATCCTTATGGATTTATATATATCGATGCTCAGGCAGGATTGACGCTTGATTACAAGGGGACTTTTAAAATAGATGAAAAGGGTAAATTTATTCCGGAAAAAACCGAAGTTGAGCGTTCTATGAAATACAGGTTGGAACCTAATAATAATTTGATTGCGTTTATTCCTGATTCAAAATTTGCCGAGTTGAATATTGACAAAATTCCGGATTGGCTTAAGAGTTACAAAACAGGCGAAGGTTCTGTAGAACGACTTTATCAATGGGGTTATATGTATAATGGTTGGAACGAATGCGAAAAAGCACTGGAATATCTGGAGAAAGCTCAAAAAATAAATCCTGACTATAAAGGACTTCGAACTGAAATGGCTTTTTCGTATAATTGCTTGAAACAATATCAAAAAGCAGTTGATATTTTGAAAATTGCTTTAAAAAGTGATCCGCTTGAGGCTTATACTAATAAGGAATTGATTTATGCAGAAACAAAAAACGGCAATTTAGAAGAAGCTGAAAACGTTTGTCGTAAAGTATTTAAAGAATGTGCAGATAAGACTTATAATGCCGAAAATGCTTATAATGTTTTGCAGGCGTATTATATCAAAAAAGACATTAAAAATTTTAACAGATGGTTTGCAGAAGCTAATTCTCATTTAATGAATAATCCCCAATTTAAACCGCTTGCAGAACAAATGAAAGCGGAATTAAAGCAATAACATTTAAAAACATATATTTGTATTGCTGTTAAAGTTTATAATCCAAATAAATAAAATTGAATAAATATCTAAAATATCTCATCTCGCTCTTTCTCGCTTTTGTCGTGATTGCGAGCGATGGTACTTTAGTATCTCAGTCAAAATCGGCAGATTATTATCAATCTTCGTTTGTGATTTTAAGACGAGAATTAGATTTTTCCAGTTCCCGATTATACAAGTTTACGCAATCAGCTTCCCGAACAAAAACGATCTTTTCGATTGTTCTAAATTATCTTTCTCATAAAGATGTTTTTAGTTTTCAAATTCGGGTAATTCAAAATTTACAAATACTTCTTTTTCAGAAGTTAAGTTCATTTATAAAACAATCTGCTTTTGTAAATGAAACAATTCATTCCGGTAATTTCAAAACTAGTTTATACATAGCTTAATCTTTCTAAGCTTTTATGCGCTTCAACGCATACGATGATAAAATAATGTATAATCATTTATCATTTTCAAAATGTATAAACAAAATAATCAAAAACGTTTAGAGCAATCTAAGCGACCACTTCATTGGATAAAAAGAAAATTAATTTTAATAATAACTGCTTTCATGCTTGGAATGTCAAACGGAATGAATGTACATGACGAAGCTCTTAAAGGAAATCAAACTTATACGGAACAACATAAGAAGGATTGAGGATTCAACCGCAAAGTTCGCAAGGGTTTTATGTTTGTGATGTCTTTAAAATCGAAAAGTTCGCAAAGCTTTGTGTTTGTATATAATACAAAGCTTTCAGGACTTATTGTTTTTGTAAACATTATATTTTAATTATAGCCCAAGGTTTCAACCTTGGGAAACGTATTATGATGATTTATAATGACGCAATATATTTCGTTTCAATATGCGAAACCATTGGCTATAGTTGTGATAGAATGATCTTTGTCAAAGTTTTAATCTTTGACAAAGATTTTTTGTTTATGGTAATTGCAGAAATCAAATAGTTCTGGATTTGAAATTCTGAAGTTGAAAAAAAGAGCTGTTTTTTAGTTAATAATTCGGGTTAAATATTAAAATGTTAATTTTATTTTTAATAGTTTTGAGCAAATTCCTACGCAACTTTTAATCCAGTTTATGAATAAAAAAACTAAGTTTTTTAAAAACGTTTTACTGCTTCAATTTATTCCCGTTCTTTTAATTGGTATTTTAATCTTATCAAATTTCAGAGAACAAAAAACACTTAGAATTAGACAGCTGCATCCATATGAGTTTAATTATGGTTACGCTATTCCATTATTTGTTTTTGGTATTGGTTTAGTTCTTGCGCTTTTTAGTTTATTTTCAAAACAAGAAGATGTCTTGGTTGATGAATCAGAAATTTTGAAAATAAAACGCAGACAAAATTTCTGGAAATTTGCCTTTTATTGTAATATTTTTCTTTTGGTGGTCAGTGCTGTTTTTTCGGTAATGATTTCTCTTGGAAATTCAATTGTCATAGATGATCCAGTGATGTTTTATAGTTTGATATTTTCAAGATCCTTGCTTGTTCTTATAGTCAGTTTGGTTGTTGCATCTTTTTTATTGGCTGTTGGAATAAACTGGAAAACTAATAAAGCACTTGCTGTTACGATATTAATTTTTGGTTTTTTTATTATTGGTGTTTCAATTTTTGGCGACTTTCTTTTTGTGAGAAAATTTAATGATGCATCTGAAAGCTATAAAATGGCTAAAAACGAAAAAAAAATACCAGCAAAGGAAGAAGAACAACTTGGTGATTATGATGGTGATGATAGTTATGAGGAGAGTGAAGAAAGCGATGACGCAACTTTGTTGTATCAATCCTGGATTTCTTTAATTAAAGAGTGGGGAGGAACAGAAGGCAAGGATGATCTTTTTGCTGTTAGAAAATCGATAGAGTATAGTCAGAAAGGTTATGATAAAGAAAATGACCATTATCTTCTACAATTTATTGATCGTTTAAGAAATAATCCAGATGAGCTTTATTCAGAATTTGAAATGTATAAACCAGTACTTTACAGTACAGTATCTGGCGAAACCTATCGCGTGGCTAAGTTTGATAAAATCGTAAACGGATTATTATTGGCTTATGAAGATATAGGGAGTCAAAGAGATAAATTGATTGAAATATATCGGGTAATGGGAGTTGATCATGACTATAAATCGTCTCAGGACAAATATTTTTATGAGTTTGAGAGCTATTTTTCTCCAGAAACAGTTCAAAAAATTAGAGATTTGGAATCTTCTGGTAGCTATACATATTATATAGAATCAGATTTGATGTGGTTTTACGGTTTTTGGGTCAGAAGACATAATGAAGGAAACATAAAAAAAGTCGCGATAATTTTAAAGGAAATAAAAGAGCATTACGATCAAAATTCTGAAGAATGATAAAATCCTATAAGATAATTTTAATAGTTCAATTTTTTGTATTAGCTGTATCAGGTTTTGTGTTTTACACTGTAGAGTACGGCATTGACTTTGCGATTATTCCAAAATGGAGTTTGCTTGTAATAGGTTCTTCTTTTTTGCTGGCATTAGGAATTTCGATCCTCATTCAGCGTTTGATAATTTCTATTTTACAGTCTGATTCAGAGGTGGATTTAGAAAACAGCAACGAAGATAAATTCTGGCAGATTTCTTTTTTTGCGAATCTGGCTTTTGGTACGATAGTATTTCTGTCTTCTGTTATTTGTGTTATAATGAGTTTTGGAATAGGTATAAAAGGGTTTTCTGGTTTCGGAATACGACTTTCTATTTTTTTGGGAATTCTGTTTATCGCGAGCTTGGTTGTCGGACTTTTTTTTAGGATAAAAGATTCGGTTAATGAAGTAAGCGGACTTCTTGGCGGTTTAATGATGCTTCTTTCGGCTGTTGTTTTTGGAGGTTCCTTATATTTTGGATTGAATCAACTAATTTCACCACAGTATTCCTCAAGTGAAATAATTAAAGCTATGCCTTTTGTTCCGGAAGTTGACGAAACCCAAGTATCTCGGGATAGTGCTTATGCAGTTATAGATACTACTATGGTTGATAGCGCAAGTACATTTGGGCAGGAAGAGATCACGGATGAACAATTTCCAGATGAAGAGGATGATTATTATGGTTTAAAAAAAATGAACTCAGCTGCTGTAAAATCGACAGGATATTTTAAGGAATATTTTGATGAAAGTTACACTGATACAAGAGTGCAAAAATTAATCCGTTATTTTCTGGCAGATTTCTTAAATTTAAAAAAAGACAGCTATTCTATCGATACGAAAAATAAAAGCGAACCCGGATTTCATCCTGGTGAATATTTACAAATAAATGATGTAGGTAGGGCATTAAGAGGTAATCCTGACGCTCTGACAAAATCATTTAAAAGTTACAGCCCTATTATTTATTCTTTGTTGTCTAAGAAAATTTACTTTGAATCTAATTTAAATCAGCTTGTAGATGTGCTGATTGCTAGCAGAGATGATGTTTCTAATACTGGTGATGCTTCCAAAACAATGAGTGAAATTTATAAAACAATGATTAGTGGACCAAAGAAAGATATTGCAAGTTATAACTATAATCAGATTGTTCCTTATGTTTCCAAAGCTAACTTGGACTTAATAAGGGAAAAAGCCTATGCAATTGGAGGAAATAGTGATAAGGCTGCAACGATAATTGTTTATAGCTTTTGGGCCAGAAGATATCATGACGGCAATGATGCTGTAGTTTATGATATTTTGAAAGAAATAAAAACACACTACGATAAAGGGAATAAAAATTAAACGTAAAAAAACCGAAACGATAGTTTCGGCTTTTTATTGGAATTTGGAATTTGAAAAAATTGGAATTTAATTTTTAGTCGATCCATTTATAATATCTCGCTCCAATCAAAACAGGAATTTCTTTTTCGATTCGATCTAAAATCCATTCGTTTTTAGGAGTTCTGATACTTTGTTTTTGTTCTTTTTTGTGAAGGCTTTCGTAAGTTTCAAAACCAATTTCTGTGCTTTCTTCTAAGTTTTCAAAAAGTTTTGTTTTGGCTAAAGCCGATTGCCATTCCGGTTGAATTGTTCCTTCGAATACTTTTGATTTCGATCCGCTTCCGTAAGCAAGGAAGCCAAATTTAGTTCCCGAAACTTCTTGCTTTGTATCATAGTAATGAGCCAAAGTAGATAATAATCCCATGAAAATAGATCCTGTATAAAGGTTCCCAATTAATGATGAAGCCAATTCTGCAGGTTGTAGTTTGTCAGTTACAAACTTTCTGTACTCATCAGATTTTCCAACTTCTTTGATTTTGTTTTGGTAATCTGCAGGTTCGATGTTTTCTGAAATGATTTTATCAGCGTGATCTAAAGCATAAATTTCAGACAACATTCTTCGTCCCTGAAAAGAGTAGGGAAGATGCATGATTATACTATTCCAGGTATTGTATAAAGTTTCGGTTGTGTTTTTTAATTTCTTAAACGAAAAGTAAGCATTTCGCGTACGATCCATATAACATTGATTCGAATATTGTCCGTCAAAAACCGGTTGATCTTTATGGATTTCGATTTCGGCTTCTAAATTGTCAAACCAAGGATCGTTATTTTCGTTTTGAGTAATTGCTTCTTTTGAGATAGTTCTGTAAGGTTTGAAAAAATCAAAAACACCTTTTGTAGATGTTGCCCAATTTTCATCAAAAGCAATAATTCTTGGGTTCGAAGTTACAAGCATTGCAAGAGCTCCGGCACCTTGCGTGTATTCTCCAGTTGAATTTAAATCGTATTTGGCAAAATCAGTTGTAACGACAATTGCTTTTTTGGTTGGATTTAGTTTTACAAAATCAATACAGTTTTGCAAAGCGTCAACTCCGCCAATACAAGCAAAAGTAAAATCAACAACATCACATTCAGCCAAAACATCTTCGCCAAATTTTTGTTCCATTAAACTAATTAAGAAAGAACTGATTGGTTTAGAACTGTCGATTCCGCTTTCGGTACCAACATAAATCCGACTGATTTCGTTTAGGTTTATTTCGTTTTCAAGAATAAGTTTGGTTAATGCATTTGCTCCAAAAACAACCGCATCCTGATGAACATCAGGCAAAGTCATTTTAATTAATCCAAGACCTTTCTCTAGTTTTTCGGGTTCAATATTTCTGGCAACAGCCAAAGTTTTTATAGGTAAATGTATATTGGCAACATCAAAAGATATAGCGTCGATTCCTGTTTTCATTCTGATTTTTTTTGAAGCCGATAAAGGTAAAATTATGCTATTAAAATTCACTTGTTTTGGTTCAATAAAATTCAGGATGACTTTATTTTTGAGGAAAATAAGTCAAAAGGGGTAGAAAAGTAGCAATTTGGTAATTATATAAAAAGCAGGATTTCGTTAAAATGACATGCGAAAGATTTCTATTTTATTGTTTTTAAATAATTTGCAATAAAATCAAAGAAAGCTCTTTAAAATCATTATAAATAACAACGAAATGGTTGTAGTTGATGTCTATTTGCTTTATTTTTGTGTAATTTTTTAAAACAAACTACTTAAACACTTATGGCACAATCTGCACTATTGAATGCTTCCATCTTAAAGAAAGTGGCTATGGCTCTTTCGGGAATATTCTTAATCACGTTTTTAGCGCTGCATGTTTCCTTAAATTTCATTTCTATTATTAGTGAAGATGTTTTTAACGAAGCTTCTCACTTTATGGGATACAATCCGCTAATTCAGTATGTAATGCAACCAGTTTTGGCAATCGGAGTAATTTTCCATTTCGTTATGGGATTTGTTTTGACTGCTCAAAATAGCGCTGCAAGACCAATTGCTTATGCAAAATACAATGGAGCGGCTAATGCTTCTTGGAGTTCAAGAAATATGATTATTTCTGGATTGGTTATTTTAGCTTTCTTAGGATTGCATTTCTATGATTTTTGGTTTCCTGAAGTTACCTATAAATATATACTAGGTACTGCGCCAGATGCAACTAGGTATTATGGAGAGTTAGTGCATAAATTTCACGATCCAATCCGTACTGGATTATATTGTGTAGCTTTTGTGTTATTAGGGTTTCACCTTTGGCACGGATTCGGTTCTTCTCTACAATCTGTGGGAATGAACAATAAATATTCTCGTTTTTTAAACAAAATCGGTTATGCTTTTGCGGTTGTAGTACCAGCACTTTTCATCATAATCGCATTATTTCATCATTTCAATAATTAATATAAATTATAATGGCATTAGATTCAAAAATTCCACATGGCCCAATATCGGACAAATGGACAGATTATAAAGATCATATTAATTTAGTAAACCCTGCTAACAAACGTAATTTAGATATTATCATTGTTGGTACAGGTTTGGCTGGAGGTTCAGCTGCGGCAACTTTAGCTGAGCAGGGATATAACGTAAAAGCATTTTGTTTTCAGGATTCACCTCGTCGTGCGCACTCTATTGCAGCACAAGGTGGTATCAATGCAGCAAAAAATTATAAAGGTGACGGTGACTCAGTTTACAGATTATTTTATGATACTGTAAAAGGAGGAGATTACCGTGCACGTGAGGCAAACGTTCACCGTTTGGCTGAAGTTTCTGCTAATATTATTGACCAGTGTGTGGCTCAAGGAGTTCCATTGGCTCGTGAATATGGTGGATTATTAGATAACCGTTCTTTTGGAGGAACTTTGGTTTCTCGTACTTTTTACGCACAAGGACAAACCGGACAACAATTATTGTTAGGAGCTTATTCTGCAATGAACCGTCAGATTGGTCGTGGAAAAGTAAAAATGTACAACCGTCACGAAATGTTAGACATTGTTATCGTGAACGGAAAAGCGAGAGGTATTATCGCTCGTAACTTAATCACTGGAGAAATAGAAAGACATTCTGCTCACGCGGTAGTAGTTGGATCTGGAGGATACGGAAACGTATTTTTCCTTTCGACAAATGCTATGGGAAGTAACGCAACAGCAGCTTGGAAAATTCATAAAAAAGGAGCGTTTTTCGCAAATCCTTGCTACACACAAATTCACCCAACTTGTATTCCGGTTTCAGGAGATCACCAGTCAAAACTGACTTTGATGTCTGAATCGTTGCGTAATGACGGTCGTATTTGGGTTCCTGCAAAAGAGGAAGATGCAAAAGCAATCCGTGAAGGAAAGAAAAAAGCAACAGATTTATCTGAAGCTGAAAGAGATTATTTCTTAGAAAGAAGATACCCTGCTTTTGGTAACTTAGTACCTCGTGACGTTGCGTCTCGTGCTGCAAAAGAAAGATGTGATGCTGGTTTTGGTGTTAACAAAACCGGAGAAGCAGTTTACTTAGATTTCGCAGCAGCGATCAAACGTTACGGAACTGAAGAAGCTTTCGTTAAAGGTTTAGATGCTAACGATGCGACTTTGGTAACTAAATTAGGAGCTGAAATCGTGAAAAGTAAATACGGAAACTTATTCCAGATGTATTACAAAATCGTTGACGAAGATCCTTATACAACACCAATGATGATTTACCCAGCGGTTCACTACACAATGGGTGGAACTTGGGTTGATTATAACTTAATGACTACAATTCCGGGATGTTTCTCAATTGGAGAATCTAACTTCTCTGATCACGGAGCAAACAGACTTGGAGCTTCTGCTTTGATGCAAGGTTTAGCTGATGGATATTTCGTATTACCTTATACTATTGGAGATTACTTAGCTCCGGATATTAAAATGGGAGAAATTTCTACAGATTTACCGGAATTCGTAGCAGCAGAAAAAGAAGTAAAAGATCAAATCGACAGATTTATCAATAATAAAGGAACTCATTCTGTAGATTATTTCCACAAGAAATTAGGAAAAATCATGTGGGATAAAGTAGGTATGGCTCGTAATGCTAAAGGTTTAACTGAAGCTATCGAAGAAATTGCTGCCTTACGTGAAGAGTTTTATAAAGATGTAAAAGTTCCTGGAAGCGCTAACGAATTTAATCAGGAATTAGAGAAAGCGACACGTGTTGCCGATTTCTTAGAGTTAGGAGAATTGTTCGCGAAAGATGCATTACACCGTAATGAGTCTTGTGGAGGTCACTTCCGTGAAGAATACCAAACAGAAGAAGGAGAAGCACTTCGTGATGACGAAAACTTTGCATATGTTGCAGCTTGGGAATACAAAGGAAAACCAAGTGATGCAGTATTACACAAAGAACCTCTGGTTTACGAAAACATTAAATTAGTACAAAGAAGCTACAAATAGCAATTAGTCAAAAGACTAAAGTCTTAAAGTCAAATGGCTAAATGTTAAGTGACTTTCGACTTTCGACTTTATGACCTTCAAACTAAAACAGTATGAAACTTACATTAAAAATATGGCGTCAGAAAAACGCCCAAGATAAAGGGGGAATTGTTGATTACCCAATCGACGGAATCGAACCAGATATGTCTTTCCTTGAAATGCTTGATGTTCTTAACGAACAATTAATCAACAAAGGAGAAGAGCCAGTAGCATTTGACCACGATTGTCGTGAAGGAATCTGCGGAATGTGTTCATTATTCATCAATGGAGAAGCACATGGACCAGACAGAGGTGTAACTACTTGCCAATTACACATGCGTATGTTTAAAGATGGTGACACGATTTTTATCGAGCCATTTAGAGCAAAAGCTTTCCCTGTAATTAAAGATTTAGTTGTTGACAGAAGTTCTTTTGACAGAATTCAACATGCAGGAGGATTTATTTCGGTAAATACTTCAGGAAATACAATCGATGCAAATACAATTCCGATTAACAAACATGATGCAGATAAATCATTTGATGCTGCTGCTTGTATTGGTTGTGGAGCTTGTGTTGCAACTTGTAAAAACGGATCAGCAATGTTGTTCGTTGGAGCAAAAGTATCTCAATATGCATTATTGCCTCAAGGTAAAGTTGAAGCAGTTGATCGTGTCTTAAACATGGTTCACCAAATGGATTTAGAAGGTTTTGGTAACTGTACAAATACAGGAGCTTGTGAAATCGAATGTCCAAAAGGAATTTCACTTGAGAATATCGCACGTATGAACCGTGAATATTTATCTGCAAGTTTGAAAGGATAATTTGAATTACTTTTAGTTTTAAATAAAAAAAGGATCAGTTGTAGCTGATCCTTTTTTTTATGCTTTATTCGTAATACAATTGCGAAGCGCTAATTTCTTCTTTTTCTTTTCCTTCCTGCTGAATGTAACACGTTAATGTAGTTCCTCCAATCTGGTCAAAATAATCAATGTTTATTTTATGGAAACCTTTTTCGAGTTTTACAGCTCCATATGCTTCGTTGAGCCAATGAATTCCATCATTATTTACAACTAATTCATTGTCGATAAAAAGCTTCGATCCGTCATCTGAAAGCGTCGAAATTGTATAATTTGCCGTTTCCGGAATAAAGATGTATCCGTCGAATTTTAAGCCGATATAACGCTCTGTTTTCGTTTTCCATTTTTCACTGCTTATAGCGCCTTCAAAAATGCCTGAATTAACAGGTTTTGCTAAATCTAAATCCTGAACTTGCTGGAATAAGGTTCCGGTATAATAATCGAATTTTAAACCTTTCTTAGTTGGTTTTACTGCTAAAGCCGATTTTAATTCCGGATTTCTAACCAATATTTTACTGATAGAACTTCTTCTTCCACTCGGACTAATCTGAACGGTTTTTATTATTCTGAATTCTCCTTTTGGGATATTTATCGTTACGGGTTTTGTGTAAAGTTCAGCGGTTTCATCTGGATTATATCCGTCAATTGTGTAGAAGATTTGTCCGCTTTTGATCGTTGGTTTTAAATCCAAAACATATTTTGATGCAATTAATGCCGTTTCATTAGAACCAAAAGGACTCGGGACTTTGTACAATCTTTTTTGTGCTTCCAATTTTTCTAAATGATGCGGAATTTGATTTAAAATAAAATGATTGTAATTTTTATTTTGAGGTTCTGTCCAAGTAATTTCGGCTAAAGCAAATACGCGCGGATAAATCATATAATTTAACTTCGCAGGACTTGTTAAATATTCTGACCAAAGATTAGATTGGACGCCTATAATGTATTTTTGTTCCTCAACGCTCAAACTATCAACCGGAGTTGGGTTATAATTGTATATTTTTTCAACTGTAGTTAATCTCCCAATTGTTAAAGGTTCTTGCGGCGAATATCCTTGGTTGTAATCCAGATAAAGAACTTGTTCCGGATTCATGATTACATTGTGTTTTTGTCTTGCGGCAGAAATTCCTCCAGCTTCGCCTCGCCAGGACATTACGGCTGCATTTGGCGCAAGCCCGCCTTCAAGCATTTCATCCCAACCCAGAATTTGTCTTCCGTTTGCGTTTAGGAATTTTTCGATTCGGGTTGTGAGGTAACTTTGTAATTCGTGTTCATTTTTCAAACCTAATTCTTTGATTCGCTTTTGACAATTCGGACATTCTTTCCATCTTGCTTTTGGACATTCGTCTCCACCAATATGAATATAAGTACTAGGGAATAATGCCATAACTTCGGTTAAAACATCTTCCAGAAAAGTAAAAGTCTCTTCTTTTCCGGCACAAAAAATATCTTCAAAAACGCCCCAACTTTCAATAACCTTATATTGACGATCCGGAAAACAAGATAAATTTGGATAAGCTGTAACTGCTGCAGTTGCATGACCGGGCATTTCGATTTCCGGAATAATATTCACATAATGTTCTTCGGCAAACTTCACAACATCTTTAATTTCTTCCTGAGTGTAAAATCCTCCGTATGGATTTCCGTCAAAAAAATAGGGAAATCTTTCGAATTTATTTCCCACTAAAGTCTGTGCTCTTTTCGAACCTGTTTCAGTTAGTTTTGGATACTTTTTTATCTCAATTCTCCACCCTTGATCGTCTGTTAAGTGCCAGTGAAAGTTGTTTAATTTATAACATGACATTTGTGCAATAAAATCTTTTATAACATCGACAGAGAAAAAATGACGGCAAACATCGAGGTGAAGCCCGCGGTAGTTGTATCTGGGCTCATCTTCGATAGTAACGCAAGGTAATTTTACTTCTTGATTCGTAGTTTTGTTCGGAAGCATTTGCAATAAACTCTGAACTCCATAAAATAATCCTTCTTCACTTCCGGTAACGGTTATTTTTTTTGAGGTAATATTGATTTTATAAGCTTCTTTTTTTAAGGAAGCAGTTGGATTTTTAGTAATGAATAAAACTTCTATAGCACTCTTTTTTGAAGAAACATTTTTGTTGATAGCTGCTTCAAAAATGTTTGCCGTTTTTTGTTCTTTCGAACTAAATTTATTCTTTTCGAAAATAACTTTAATTTGTCCATTTAAGCGAATGCTGTCTCCATTTGCTTTGTATGAATTTGGGGCAGGAATAATCGAATTATTAGTGAAGGAAGTTTGTGCACTTCCAAAAGAATACCAAAATATCAATAAGAGAAATATACTTTTTTGCATGGTTGCTTTCTTGGTTTGTTGAACAAATTTAAGGTTTGTGATTGGGTTGCATTTTTTTTGCAAAACTTATTTAGCTATAAAAGTCTTTAAAATAGCTGAATTAACTTTTTTATTACATTGTGTTATAATTTGTTTCGCAATAATATTGCATTTATTGTTTACATTTGCTTTACTTAAAAAGAATTTGCATGAATAATGATAATGAAGTGGTTAATTATACCAAGGAAGAACGTAAAAGTCTTATTTTAAAAGAGATAAACTTGCATACTCGTGTAAGTTTTGAAACGCTTTCGACTAAATTATTTGTTTCAGAAGATACGGTGAGACGTGATATTAATGAACTTGAATCAGAATCATTATTGATTAAGGTAAAAGGTGGTGCGATGACAAAAGCATATCACCATTCTTCGACTAATAATCAGACTTATGCAGGCGAATCAAAACAAATTATTGCGCAAAAAACTATAGGTTTACTTCGCGACGGAATGGTTTTGCTAATTGGCGGAGGAACTACAATTCGTGAATTCATCCGTTTGATTCCTGACGATATGAATCTGACCATTTTTACGGTTACGGTTTTGTCAGCTGTTGAACTTTTGGATAAACCTAATGTCAAAATTATCATGATTGGCGGAAGCATTTCATCTTACAGCCAAATGTGTGTGAGCGGCGATGTCTACAATCAATTGGCTAATATTAAAGTCGATTTATTAATATTAGGAACCAACGCTTTAGATATCGAAGGTGGTTTCTCAGATTCTGATTGGGAAACTGTTCAGGTAAAAAAAGCAATGATTCAGTCTTCTGAAAAAACAGCGATTCTTACTATTTCTGAAAAACTCGACACGGTTCTAAAAATGAAAATTGCCAACTTATCCGAGGTTGATTATGTGGTTACAGAAGTTGATCCAACCGACGAAAAATTACAGTCGTATAAGAAGGCAGTTCCAAGTTTAGTCTTTATTTAAAAAGTTTGCCACGAATTTCTCGAATTTTCTCGAATTATTTTCATTGTACAGATCAAAAAACTTGTATAAATCTGTGCAATTTGTGGCTGATTTTTAAATAGTTTCAAAATAAAAATTCGAGTAAATTCGAGAAATTTGTGGCAAAAAAACAAGTTTGTATTCTTTGCGGACTTTCATATTATTTAATCCCAATTTTTCATTAAGAAATTGATCCAGTTTTGGTGAAAGATTTTATTTAAATCTTCATCAGAATAGCCGTTGTTTTTAAAGATCAAAACCAATTTTTGTAAATCGGCAATTGTATCTAAATCATAAGGACCTTGTTCTGTACCAAAAGCGCCATCCAAATCCGAACCTACACCAATATGATTGGCATTTCCTGCCAATTGACAAATGTGATCCATGTGTTTGAAAACCGTTTCGAGATTGCAATTGGTACCTTTTGGTGTCGAAACGCCTCTTTCCCAATCCGGAACCAACATCCACGCATCTAAAGCACCGCCAATAACGGCTCCACGAGAAATTAAAGCTTTGATCATTTCGTCACTATATTGACGATTATGATCAACCAAACTTCTGCAATTGTTATGACTTGCCCAAACTGGTCCGTGATAATGATCTAAAGCTTGCCAGAAAGCATCATCGCATAAATGTGTTGCATCGAGAATGATGTTTAAACGCTCCATTTCTTTTAATAAATCAAGACCGTTTTGGTTCATTTTTCCGGTTGCGTCTGTTCCGTTTGCGTAACGCCCGGGTCCGTAATGTGCAGGACCAATGGCGCGCAATCCGTAATTGTATGCTTTTTCTAAATACGAAACATCAATAATAGAATCAGCGCCTTCTAAACTCAAAATATAACCAATAGGTTTTTTATCGTTTGGCGTTCCGTCATTCCATAAATCAATTTGTTTTAGAAGTGATTTTTTGTCTGTAATTGCTATGATTTCTCCGGCTTCCTCCATGGCTTTGTACCACGCAAGCTGACCTTGAGTTTGTGCCCATGCTTGTTCAGGAGAATTCCAACCCGGAATAATACTGTCGGGTTTTACAAATCTTGCAATTTGCGTTGCAACCACAATACCAATATTACCGCGTCGCAAATCAGGGAACGAAACCGTAGCGCGTTCGCGATCAGGTTTGTCCGTCATTCCTTTTTCGAGATGACGCAAAGTTGGTACGTCATTTTTTAAATCTCGATTCCATTCCATCGCATTCATGCTCAGGTCTAAATGGGCGTCTATTATAAACATATTATTTTTTTTAAGGCACAAAGGTCTAAAGGGTCAGAGGTTCTCTAGACAAGTGTTATTATGAGGTCTATTCTCTTTCTTTTTCGCTCTATTTTCTATTCTTTATTCTACTTTTTCTGCTGCTAGATATTGATTTTTCTGCTGCGGGCAACAACCTGCCATTGATCGCAAATTTCATGTTCCGAATTCACAACCTGCACCGAATCGTAAAGTGCGCAAGTAGGACAAACATGATAAGGCTGGGCATAAATGGTATCACCAATAACATACTCGTTTTTTCCTCTGTTTTCTATAATTAAATGTTCTTCTGAATGTGCCGTCGGGATTAGGTTTTCATCATTTAAAATCACTAATCTTTTATCGATTGGGTTTTCAGAAGCTACGGCTTTGTATCCAATATCAATACAAAATGTAGAATTCGTTGGTTTTGAAATTACGGTTCCAACTATAACCAAAGCGGGTTCGAAATGCTGTTCCGGTAAATGAATCTGGTAATTAGAATCCCAGAAAACAAAAGTTCCGGGACTGCATTCTACGTTTTTTTGAGTGGCATAAAACGGAAATGTGTTGGATCCGCCAGCGACAATTTTTAATTCGTAACCTAGTTTTTTATTAATCGCCTGAATTTCTTCGTTTATGCTAAAAAATAAATTGGAAGCGGTATCAAACCGATGTTCTAAATCTCCTTTTAAATGTCCATCATAAATATGAATTCCTGCAAAATCAATGTTTTTCAAGAGAACAATTTCATCAATTAAAGCTTTCCAGTTTTTAGAAATAGAAATCCCTGTTCTGTTCATTCCGGTATTTAAATCCAGATAAACCGTTAGTTTCAAATTGTTTTTCTCCGCACTTTCATCTAAGGCTTTCGCCGAATCTAAATTGTCAACAATAGTCGAAAAAGAAATGCTTGGATATTTCTGAATCAATGAAATCCATCGGTCTTTTTTAACGTCAACAGGTGGATAGGCGAGAAGCACATCTGAAATTTCATGTATTGCAGCCAATTCCGCTTCGGCAATTGTGGCGCATTTTATTTTATTTATGTTGTAGGTTTTAAACAAATCCAGAATTTCCCCTATTTTATGCGTCTTGATGTGAGGTCTTAATTTTTGAGTTTCGCCATTTACTGCTTCAATCAAACGCTCAATATTTGCCTGAATACGATTTTCGTAAACGGCTAAAAATGGCGTATCAATGCGGAGTTCGGAATTAATTTTCCACCAATTGTTTTGCATAACTTTAGTTTCTGGTTTTTTCTACAACTTGAATTAAATTTTGAAATGCCTGAAGAGATTGCTCATAATTTAAGTTCAAAAGCATTTCTTTCGAAAATAAATTAGAACCAATTCCGACGCAAACTACTCCGGATTTGAACCAAGATTTTAAATTGCTTTCTTCGAGCGTTACGCCTCCGGTTGGCATTATTTTCAAATTTGGGAATGGTGCTCTAATTGCTTTTACATATCCCGGACCGCCAATTTTATCAGCTGGAAAAAGTTTTACAATTTCGGCTCCTAATTTATTGGCTTGCAATATTTCATTTAATGTCGCGGCTCCGGGAATCCAGTAAATATTATTTTTAAAACAATAATTACCAATTTCCAGATCTGTATGCGGGCAAACGATACAATCTGCTCCAAGAAGATGAAACGTTTCGGCTTCATCAACGCTTAAGATAGATCCAACGGCTATTTTTACATCTAAATTGTTTGCTTTTTTAAAGGCTATCATTTGGCTAAAAACTTCTTTAGCATCATCTGCACGAGCAGCAAACTCTATAATTTTAATGCCAGCATCAGCCGCTGATTGCAATACTATTTGGGCTGTTTCAATGTTGATTTGGGTTACTAACGGAAGTACACCTTGCGTTTTTAATATGCTGTACATTTTCTTATTTTATCTGTTAATTCTATTACTTGAGCCATTTTTGATGAAATGACTTATTTCGTTTTCATTTGTAATGGCAAAATCTCCGTGAATACTTTGTTTGATTACGCCACAAGCTGTTGCCCATTCGATAGATTCCTGTCCAGAAAATTTATTTGATAATCCGTATAATAATCCTGCATTGAAAGCATCTCCGGAACCAATTTGATCCGTTACAACATGTATTTTGTGTTCTTGGGTTTGATAAAAATTATCGTCATGAATCAGTAAACCTTTGTATAAATGCGCCGGTCCATCAGATTTTCTAAAACTCATTGCTAATGTTTTTAGAAAAGGCATTTTGACTTTTAATAATTCGAATGTTTTCTGAAAGCGATTTTCATCTGATTCATTTTTATCGGTTTTGATTCCGAAATAAATTTCAATTGCATCAAGATCAGCAACAGTAATCGTACTGTATTGAAGCAAATCAGGCATAATTTCAGAAGGATGTTTTCCGTATTGCCATAATTTGGATCTATAATTAAAATCAGACGAAATTGGCAAGCCTTTTTTGTGTGCTGCCAAAATCGCTTCTTTACAAGCTAAACCTGCTTCAAGAGAAACTCCCGGACTAATTCCTGACCAATGAAAATGTGTAACATCGGCTAAAGCCAAATCCCAATTTATTTGATCTTTTTCGATAGTTGCAAAAGAAGAATTGCTTCGGTCATAAATAACTTGTGATTGCCTGATTTGATTTCCGGCTTCAACAAAATATAGTCCCAAACGTTCTCCTCCATAAACACTTTTTGAAGTATTTACTTTGTATTTCTGAAGTTCGTTTACCGCAAGTTGCGCCAAATCATTTTCGGGTAAACGTGTAATATAATCGGTTTGAATCCCGAGTTGAGAAAGTAAAACACAAACATTTGCTTCGGCACCACCAACATGAATTTTTATTTCATTGGCTTGCGTAAATCGGTTTCCATCAGCAACATTTATCCGAAGTAATAATTCTCCAAAAGTTGCAATTCTAGTTTGTGGTGTTGTATTCATTGTTGTCTTTTTTTTGCCACAGATTTCACAGATTAAAATGATTTATAAACTGTGTGTTTAATTTTTTTGCCACGAATTACACGAATTTTCACTAATTGATTGCGTGAAAAATAATTCGTGTAAATTCGTGTAATTCGTGGCTAACAAAAAAATAATCATTTTAATCTGTGTAATCTGTGGCATATATTTTTTAATATAATTCGAAAACGGCTTCAACTTCAACAGGAATATTGTCCGGTAAAGAACCCATTCCTACGGCGCTTCTTACTCCAATTCCGTTTTCTTGTCCCCAAACTTCAGCAAACAATTCGCTACAACCGTTTATTACATACGGATGTCTCAGGAATTCACCATTACAATTGACCATTCCTAAAACTTTTATAACACGTTTTACTTTATTCAGGCTTCCAAAATTGGTTACAATTGTAGAAAGCATTGTTAATCCGACTTGTCTTGCTGCTAATTTTCCTTCTTCGATATCCATATCATCACCAATTCGGCCAATGATTAAGGATTTGTCGTCATTAACAGGTCCATGACCTGAAAGGTATAAATATTTACCATCAACTAAATAAGGTTTATAAATACCAAGTGGCTGAGGCGCCGGCGGTAATGATAAGCCTAATGTTTCAAATTTTTCTTGTGGTAATAAATTCATGATATTAATGTATTATAGAGTTTAAAATAAAAACGAAAATGATTCCTAAAACAGATACGAGAGATTCCATGACGGTCCATGATTTGAACGTATCTTTCAGGCTGATATTAAAATATTCTTTGAACATCCAGAAACTTGGATCGTTTACGTGTGAGCACATTAAGCTTCCGGCTCCAACAGATAGAACTAAGAGGTTGGGATCGAGACCGGTAGTTTGTAACAAAGGTAATAAAACGCTGGCAGTCATTAATCCGGCCGCTGTTGCAGATCCAACACAAACGCGTATGATTGCCGCCATCATCCAGGCCAATAAATACGGATGAATGTTTGTTTGTGTTAATGATGCTACAATGGTTTCGTTTACACCACTTACGATCATAACTTCTTTTAAACCGCCGGCTCCACCAACAATTAGAACAATCAAAGCAACATCTTTTATCGCAACGGCGTAATCATCCATTACTGATGTGATGCTTCTGTTCATTCTGATTCCTAAAGTATACGTACAGATTAATAGAGAAATCAGCATAATCATACTTGGTTCTCCAACGGTTTTGCATATGTTAACTAAAGTTTCATTTTTTGAAAGCATTGGTAGTATCGAAGTCAGCGTTAATCCGAAAACCGGAAATAAAGCAGAGAATAAACTCAAGGAGAAACTTGGTTGTTTTCCTTCGTTTATGATTTCTTCGACATTCAAAATTTCATGATCTGATTCGGTTTTGATGTTTTTTAATAAATTCGAAAACAATAAACCTGCAATAAAAATTGTTGGAATAGCAATGATGATTCCGTAGACTAAAACGAGTCCTATATCAGCATTTAAAATACTGCTTAAAGCCATTGGAGACGGATGTGGAGGCAAAAAACCGTGTGCTACTGAAAGCGACGCCAGCATTGGAATACCGAGATATACTTTTGAAAGCTTAAATTGATGGGCTACTGAGAAGATTAATGGAACTAACAAAACAAATCCAACACTATAAAATAGAGGTATCCCAACAATAAATCCGGTAATCATTAAGCCAAGACGAACATATTTTTTGCCCGTCCATCCCATAACTGTTTTGGCAATGACATTGGCGGCGCCTGATGAAACGGTGAGTTTACCAATGCAGGTTCCGAAAACAATAATCAAAGTGATAGATCCTAACATTTCGCCTAAACCTTTTTGTACGGTTTGGGATAAAGTTTCTATTGGCAGGCCTAAAAAAAGACCTGCTAACAGAGCTGTTATGATAAAGGCAATAAACGGATTGATTTTAAGCCAAGCTATCTGAATGATTAAAAACGCAATGCATGCCGTAAGAATTAAAATGCTCATTTATCTTTTGTATTAAGAGTTTTAATTTGTGTCGTTAGACACTTAATATTGGTAAAAACATAAGTTAACAATATTTAGCGTGCCGTAGGTACGCAATAGTTATCGTTTTGTTGCGTACCTGCGGAACGTGAACGAATTTGAAACTTTATAATTACCAACATTAAGTGCCTAAAGGCACATTTCAACTCTTGTTTCATATTTTATTTATCCCACCAGATTTTGGTTGTAAAACTATCTTCGCCCTGGCGTTTAACTGCTTCAGCTAAGTTAGTTGAATTCACTGAATATTCACTTGTAGAATATTTCAAACGTCTTGGGATTGTGCCGTTTGTAACGTTTCCAGGGAAATTTACCGGAACTAAAACCGGATAACCCGTTCTTCTCCAGTTGGCATAAATTTCTTGTTCGTCTACAAATAAAGCAACATAAATCTGAGTATGAATCTGATTCATTTTTGCTTCTGTTGATCCTGCTGTATTATATGGATTAGTTGTTAAATATGGTGTTGCATCAGGAATTGCATAAGCGGCTCCGTAAATTCCCATGTTTAAGAAAGAAGCTTTTACGCCTTTTTCATATAGATCTTTATCGGTTTCACCAGAATACCATCCTCTTACGGCAGCTTCGGCCAGGTATAAATTAGTTTCGGCATTGCTCAAAAGCACAAGTGGCGCATCGTATTTAAAAATAGTACTTTGATTAGGCTCAGAATAAGTTGCTTGTTCAATTGGTGTTGGAGCATTTTTAGTTCCGTTAGGAAAACCTTTTTGAACCGCGGCACTTGTATTTTGTGTTGTTCCTTCCCAAACTCCTGCATAAACACTAATTCTTGGATCGGCAGTATTTTTTAATAAATCGATGAATGTTTTAGCTAATTTTCCGCCTTCAACATTTTTTTGACCGTATGATCCATTTGTGAAATCTTGTCTTCTGGCGTCAAAACCAACAGGGTTTCTGTTAAAATCATTTGGACCATCTGTATATTTCATGATTGCATTGTCACTTCCGTTAAGGATTAATCCGCCCGCAATCGCTTTTGTAACCCATGTTTTTGATAGGGTAGCATCAACTTTACTTAATCTTAATCCTAAACGAAGCATTAAAGAATAAGAGAATTTTTTCCATTTTGCAACATCTCCGTCATAGATAAAATCTGCTTTACCAAAACTTGGTTTCGCTGGATCTAATGCAGTTGCAGCTTCGTCAAGTTCTTTTAATAAATCTTTGTATATGAATTCCTGAGTATCATATTTTGGAAGAAATACTTGTGTACTATTTGCTTTTGCAGCTTCAGAATAAGGAATGTCTCCGTATAAATCTGTAATTCTATGATACAAATATGCTTTCCAGATTCTGGCAATATTTAGTTTGTTACTATCGTTTGCATTATCTTTTACTGCATCAATTACGATTTGAGTTTCATTTAGAGCTGTTGGATATATCTGATTGAAATAAGCAGAATAATAAACTTCATTACTCAAATATTTATCTCCCACACCAGAAGCTTCTTTATATGTGGCATAATGTTGCAGCATTCCTCCGCATTCAAGAATATTGGTAAAAAAGTAATTGTTGTTTAAACCATCCAATTGTGCTCGGCTGAAAAGAAAATTCGGATTTGGTTTTTCAACAACATTAGGGTTTGTGTTGATTTCTTCGAAATCTTTTGTACAGGATGTCATACTTCCTAAAAGTATTCCTGTTATGTATAATATGGTTATCTTTTTCATGTCTTTGTAATTTAAAAGTTAATTAAGCGAGTTTAAAATTTGACATTTAAACTTAAACCGAAACTTCTGGTTTTTGGCACTCCAAATTGTTCTACACCTTGAGCATTTCCGGCACTAAATACAGATTCCGGATCTACGTTTGGAGTTTTCTTATAAAGAATGAATAAGTTTCTTGCTACAAATGAAATCGAAGCTCCCTGAAGTTTTGATAATCCTTTTAATTTTTCAAGTGGTAATTGATATCCAATAATTACTTGTCTTAGTTTTATAAAACTTGCATCATAAACAAAAGTTGATGAAATATTTCTTAAACCATCATAATAAGTTCTAAGGTTTTCCGGAGCAATAACCATATCAATAGGATTTCCGTTAGTGTCAACACCTTTAATAGGCAAGCCAGATTCACGACCATCCAGCGTTAATTTTGTTAAACCCATACGAGTTCCGTACAAATCAGTTCCAGAATATAAGCTTCCGCCAAATTTACCGTCAATCAGGAAACTGAATGATATGTTTTTGTATTTAAAATCATTGCTAATACCTGCTGCCCAAGGATGGACTCCCTGACCTAATTCTTCCAACGGACCTCTTGCTATAGTTGCAGATCCACCGCTTACATTATAAACCGTATTTCCGTTTGCATCTTTAAGAGGTTTGTAGCCTTTTATGATACTGTAAGGGCGGCCAACATCACTGGTGATTGTAACATATCCGTTTACAGAAGTTGCCATCGTAATTGAGTTCAATTGATCTGTAAGTGCTTCAACAGTGTTTTTGTTGTATGATCCGTTGAAACTTGCATCCCAGGAGAAGTTTTCTGAATTAATGATTTTTCCGCTTAGTAAAAACTCAACTCCTTTATTTCTCATCTTTCCAAGATTTAGTAAAGCAGTACTAGCTCCTGAAGCATTTGAAATTGTGGTTTCGACAATATCATTTGTTGTCGCACGGTTGTAATATGCAAAATCAAGATTTAAACGATTATTAAAAAATCCTAAGTCAGTTCCAATCTCAAATGTAGTCGAAGTTAGTGGACTTAAAGTAGCGTTTGGAACTCTCGAACCTGTTGGTGTTTGTAATTGTTGACCATTATGTCCGCCTTGAACCATCGAGTAAGATTGATTTAATGCGTAAGGATCCGGCGTTGCTCCACCAACCTGAGCCCAAGAAGTTCTTAGTTTAGCAAATGAAACAAAGTCTGGCATTTTCAAAATGTCTGAAACGATAATACTTGTTCCAACAGATGGATAAAACACCGTATTGTTATCTTTTGAAAGTGTCGAAAACCAATCCTGACGTCCTGTAAAGTTTAAAAACACTACATTTTTATAATCAAGATCTACAGCTCCATAAACAGAGTTTGTTTTTGTTTTCCCGTAAGGATAACTATAAGTTAAAGTAGATAAATTGGTTAAAGCATAGAAATCATCCAGTACAAAACCAGAACCTTCAACTCTTGTTTCGTCTCTTAAAGTAGTTCGGGTGTTTACACCAAGTAAAGCGTTTAAAGAGAAATCTCTGTAGATATTTTTCTTAGTATAATTAAGAATTGCTTCTGAGTTCAGATTAGATAATTTAACTCTTGAACCTTGTGCATATCCTATTGGGTTATTTAAAGTTGTTTTTGGGATGTATCCAAAGAAATCATAATTCGTGAAATCTTGTCCAATTCTACCTTGAAGGAATAAGTCAGGCGTAAAGTTCAATTTTACGTTTACCATTCCAAGGAAACGGTTTTTAGTATCGCTATTTTTGATTTTATTTACAACAAAATAAGGGTTTGTTGCCACTGCAACTGGATTCCATGCTTCTTCAACACCATTTGCATCATAACCTGGGGCAAGATTTCGAATATCAACGGTATTGGCAATCATGTAAGTTCCCCAGTTTGGGTTAGCTTCAGCATCAGAAACTGTAACTCTGTTATTTGATTTTTCTACATTGTATTGTGCGACAACATCAAATTTTAACCAATCTGTCATGTTAACATTACTGGCAATGTTAAGGCTTTTGCGATTAAAATCAGAATTTGGCACAACACCTTGATTGTCTGTATTAGAGAACGAAAGACGACCTGTTGCCTTTTCAGTTCCTCCAGACAAAGCGATAGAGTTTATGAATGTTGTTCCTGTTTCGTAAAAATTCTTAATATTGTTTTTTTGTGCTACGTAAGGTCTTGCAACACCGTCAAACTGAATAACATCTGTTCCGTCCATTTTTGCTCCCCACGACCAGCGTCCTGCGGCAACTGCTTCGGCCTGAGTAGTTGGTTTTTTTCCGTTTGCTCCAGAACCGTATTCATACTGCCAATCGGGTATGATCGATGGTGTTTCAAAAGTAAAGGAAGTATTGTATTCTACGCCAATTCCTTTTTGAGCCGTACCTCGTTTGGTTTGAATTAAAATAACACCATTTGCGGCATTTGCACCATAAAGAGCCGCCGCTGTTCCTCCTTTTAATACTGTAATTGTTTTAATATCATCAGGATTTATCACAGAAGTTCCATCGCCACGATCGACATTAATTCTTGTAGATCCCGGACCATTTCCAATACCCGGTAGGTTAAGCTGGGTATTGTCTATTGGTAAATCATTTACTACATACATTGGTTGGTTGTTTCCGTTTAGAGAACCGTTACCACGAATTACAACTCTGGTCGATCCGTTTGGTCCTGTTGCGGTGCTGCTCACGTTTACACCTGCAATTTTTCCAACCAAAGCATTAGCAATATTGGTTTCTTTTGCCTTTGTAAATTCAGTTCCTTTAAGTTCTGTTACAGCATACGAGATTGCTTTGCTTGTTTTTTTAACTCCCAACGCAGTTACTAAAACCTGATCCAGAACATTTTCAGCTGGTTTTAGTCTTATGGTTAAATTTGTAGTTTGGATTAAGGGGAAATTTGTAGTTTGATAACCCATGTAAGATATCACAACATGACTTTCGTTTTCAGGAACATTTAATTTGAATCTTCCGTTCTCATCCGAAATTGTTGCTATTTTACTATTACTTTCTGCATAAATAGTAGCTCCGGCAATTGGCATTCCATCGTCCTGACCTATAATCTGGCCAGTAACTTCAATCTGACTGCTTTTTTGTTCAAAAAGGTGCTTGGTAATTGCAACCTCTTTTGCGTTTGTTGAGAAAATTACTCCCCCAATAAACACTAATGAAATTAGCTTTGTTTTCATAATACTTTGGTTTTCATGTTTTTTTTTGGTTTTTATTGGCGATCAAATATATATATTTATTTTAAACACTTGCATTTTTTTTGCATAAAATGCATATTTTTTGCAATATTTTTTCCTGAAGTATTTTTGTAATCCAAAAAAAATGCGCTTTCTCGCCGTTTTTTGAGATTTTTTTGCAGAAAATGGTTTTTTCGGAAAAATCTATTTTAATCTTAAAATTCGTATTTTTGAAATATGAAAATTGCACTTATTCAATCAGATCTATATTGGGAAAATGCTTCTCAGAACAAAAAAAACTTCGAATCGATTATAAATCAAATTGATTCAAGTACAAATTTGATTGTTCTTCCTGAAATGTTTTCGACAGGATTTACGATGAACGCTTCAGAAGTTGCCGAAACCATGCAAGGAGAAACGGTTCTCTGGATGCAATCTATCGCAAAGCAGAAAAATTGTGCCTTGACGGGAAGTTTAATAATTACAGAAAACGGAAATTATTACAATCGAATGTTATTTGTTTTTCCGTCAGGCGAAATGCAGTATTATGACAAGCGTCATTTGTTTTCACTTGCAGGTGAAAATCAATTTTATACTTCCGGAACTCAAAAAGTAATCGTTGATTATTTAGGCTGGAAGATTTGTCTTCAGATTTGTTACGACTTAAGATTTCCTGTTTTTGCCAGAAATGTCGAAAATTACGACCTGCTTTTATATGTTGCCAATTGGCCAAAAGTCAGAACAAATGCTTGGGATTCTTTACTAAAAGCCCGCGCAATCGAAAATCTAAGTTATGTAGTTGGAGTAAATAGAATAGGATTGGACGCTAACAATTACGAACATATTGGACATTCGCAAGTGGTAGATTTTTTAGGAAACTACATTCTTGAACCGCAAGAAACAGCAGGAGTTTTTGTGGTCGAATTGGATAAAAATGTAATGTTGGAAACTCGAAAAAAACTCGATTTCCTAAGTGATAAAGATTTTTTTGAGATAAAGATTTAAGAAGCTTTTCGCTTTACTGGCATTTTTTTTCCAGCCTTCAGTTTTTTTTGAATACTTAAATCACCAATTCCTTTCCAATACCATTTAGAATAGATATAAAATTCTACTAGTAGCAGAATACTTCTTTGACGTATGTTTTTTCTTAAATTTTTGTTATATCGCAATAGTTAATTAATAAAATCACTATTTTTATTGAAGTTCTTTTGTCATTTTTTTCTTAAAAGAAACCAAGTGCACGTGGCGAATAAGAGAAATAAAATAACAAAAACATTTAAACCTATTAATTAACATTTAAGCGAAACCATGAAAAAGATTAAAGAAATGCTTCTATCGAACACTATTAGTTCACTTACAGTAAATGAATTGAAAAACACCTTTGGAGGAACTGTTCCACTAGAAAATCCTGGTGATGATGTTGGTGGTGGTGGTCCTGTTCTTGTATATTGCAAATGGACGTGTACTGCCGGAGCTTCAGCAGGACAAACTAATACCACGGTTTTCTCGAATGCAAATAGCGTTGCAACTTCTGTTTGTGGAGCAGGGAATTTTACTAAAGTTTGTCAGTAATAGCTTCTCATAAAAAAAACCTCGAAATTTTATATTTCGAGGTTTTTTATTTTGTACTACGGTAAAAGTTAAGTTTTTTTTATTTAGAAAGCTTTTCGCTTTTTCTCTTGCTCTTTTTTCTTCTTGGCGTCTTGTTTTTTCTCGACTTCAGGATTGTACTGAATACTTAAATCAACGGTTTCTTCCCGATCCCAATTTGCCCTGACATCAAATTCTTCCTGATAATAGTTGACTTCCTCAGCGTATTCTTTCTTTAAAAAGTTTCCGGCATCGTATATTTTATTTTTATTATCGTCGTAAATAACCCTTACAGTAAATGAGTTAGGTTCAACAAGATCAAATACAAATCTCGTGTCTTTTTCAGAATATTGGCTCGCAAGAACTATATCTCCTTTTTTATTGGTCAATTCAACAATTATAGGAAATCGCTTTATGTTTTTTAAATTCAAAACTATATTCCCGTAATCTTCAAGTTCTTTTGTCGTTAATTTATATGATAAAGTATCATTTGTTTTGTCATAGAAGTCCGTTAAAGCACCCGGTAAAAATTGAAAATGATACTTTTCCAAAGGTAATTTCTTGAAATCTACATAAAGTTTTTGTTCGAATTCGTCATATTCGGTAGTAAAATCAACAGCTGTAGAATCCTTGTTAATCAATTTAATTTTTGACTTATCAAATTTTACTAACGGAGTGGCACTTTCTAACGTAAATCGATCTCTAAAATGTATTGTTCCGTTTTGTACTGCCATAATGTTTAAGGTGTCTTTTTTCTGATCCTTAATCTTAAAAGAAAATTTCTTGTCGTAATTTCCTGCAGTAACTTGTAGATTTAGCGAATCAACTTTTATTGGTTTATACCAAACCTGCAAAGAGTCTTTTTTAGGGAATTGCGTTACGATAGATTCCAGAACTTCATTATTGTTTCTTAATACAACTTTAGGTTTCAGAAGCTTTATATTTTGTTTTCCTTCATACGGAAGAAGAAGCCTGTTTCCCGAAGCCTGAATAGGTTTAAGCATTTTTAGCGGAAGCGTTTCCTTAAATAATTCCAATTCAAAAACAGTATCATTTGGGATCGTAATAAAATGTTTTATGAATCCTATTTTGTCATCTTTTGGATTAAATTTATTGTTACCGCCTTTATCTTTCATGGCAACCAATAAATATTTTCCGGCCTTTAAATTTTCTAATTTAAAAACACGCATACTATCCAGAGTATTTGTAATATATCTTGGAAGATCCTTATATATAACAGAATCCTTGTATTTATCATTTGCTTCATAAAGCATTACAGATACAAAATTGTCAACATTTTTATTATAGGAATCTTTGATTTTTCCGCTAAGCGAAAGTGAATCTATATAAGGACCCGTCGAGAAAACATACTTAAATTGATTTAATGCATTTCCTTCATTATTATCTGCAATACTTTGGCCAAAATTAAAACTGTAAGTCGTATTTGGCTGTAAGGTGTCTCTAATTTTTATTGTTATTGCTTTAGTTACAGATGTTGGCGTAATCAGTGGCTCCTGTTTCATTGGAGGCGAAATGATCAGCTGTTTGTTTAGATTTTTAAGTTTTATAAATTCATCAAATTGCAATACAAATTGATCTCCTTTAAAGTCTGTGGTGTAATTTTTTGGTGCGCTTCCTATTAAAACAGGCGGCAAAGTATCTTTTAATCCACCAGTGATGCTGCCTCTTTTAGCACAACTCATCATTAACAATAGCAGTAAAAAAGGAATATATTTTAAGTTGTTTTTCAACATAATTAATTTGAATTTGATTGCACAAAATAACGATTATATTTGCTTTAATTGAAACTTTTTATCCATTTATTAGGATATTTAGCAGTGTGATTGTGCTGTTTTTTTGAATTTGAAATCGTCAGGATGATATAATTTCTTACTTTTGAGCTTAAATTTAATTTCTCTTAGTTTTGATAAAAAGGTTTTTCTGGTCCTTATTAGTTTTTTTGCTGATAGCTTGCGGTAAAAACGAGAAACCAATAATTGCCTTTTATTATTGGAAAACCATCTTTAAATTATCTGAAAAAGAAACTGCAATTCTAAAGGATAACAATGTCAATAAACTATATATACGGTATTTTGATATTAGTTTAAATGCCGAAAATCAACAGCCAATTCCGCTAAGTCCGATTCGTTTTCAGCAAAACGTGAATAATTTTAATATTGTTCCGGTCGTTTTTATACAAAACAAAGTCATGTTATCGCCTGATTTGGATATTGATGATTTAGCGCAAAAAACTTTTTCATTGGTTGAAAAGATAAATTCTGCAAATAAAATTCAATGTAATGAAATTCAAATTGATTGCGATTGGAGCTTAAATAGTAAAGAGAATTATCTCAAATTTATTGAACGATTTAAGAAGCTTTCACACAAGAAACTTTCAGCAACAATTCGCTTGCATCAGGTAAAATATTTCAAGAAGACAAAAATCCCCAATGTTGATTCCGGAGTTTTAATGTATTATAATATGGGAACAATTGCGCCGGATTCTTTGAACTCAATCTACAATAAAAAAATCGCAGATCGTTATCTCAAAAGTCTGAAGAAATATCCATTGCATCTCGATTTGGCTTTGCCAATATATTCCTGGGGAGTTCATATCAGGAATCAAAAAGTTATTGGTTTACGTTCTAAAATAGACTTGAACGAACTTAAACAAGATCAAAATTTTGAGCAGGTAAATGCTATTTTCTTTAAAGTAAAACAATCGAATTATAAAAATGGTATATTTTATGAAGAGAATGATTTACTGAAAATAGAAGCGATTTCGCGCGAAGATCTGTTGGAAATGGCAGATGAATTAGACGGAAATTTGGCTCAAAAACCAAAAGAAATTATATTTTACGATTTAGACGAATTCAATTTAAAAAACTATGAAAAGAATATTTTTGAGCAAGTTATTTCTTGTTTCTAGCGTTGCTTTACTTTTTGTTTGCGGAATAATTTATGCTTGCGCCGATGGAGACGATTGGGATTATTTTGGATATAATTCGAATTTTACTCCGGAAACATTCGCAGATAAATCGTATTCGCCACTTTTTTTGTCTGGTGCTATTTTTTACGGAATTGGATTTGACAGAGAACACAATTCAAGATTTAATGAAGACATTCAAACTGATTGGGAAAACTATTTAAAAGGCAAAGTAGATGCTGCAACAGTTAGTCATTTCCTGATTGGAGATGAAATTAAGGACTATTATGCTAACAAGGATAAAGTTTCGGCAAACAAAACCGAAATCACACAACTTCATGCCTTTTATAAAACTAAGAAAGAAAATCAGACTTCTCTAAAATGGGGAAAGAAAATAAGTTTGAAAGACCCTAAAGTAAAAAGCTTTATAGAGTTTTTGTATCTCGCGCAAAAGATAGAAACAGTTTCAATTAGTGATAATTATTGGAGTTATGATCCTGTTGTGGCAAAAACTTTTAAGGATTTAAAAATGATTCAGTCTATTGAGAATGTTTACAATACATCATCAGATTCATTTCTGAAAAACAGATATTGGTTCCTGACGATGAAGGCTTATTTTTATAGTAATAACAAGCAAAAAGCAATATTGTTTTTTAATAAAACAGAAAGTTCAGTTGCTAAGAATACGCTTTATTATCGTGCATTAGCATATGTAGCAGGAATTAATTACCAGCAAAAAAAGTATGCAACATCGAATTATTTGTACGCTTTGGTTTTTGATAAATGCCCGGAAATGAGAATTGTTACGGCTTATAGTTTTCATCCAAAAAATGAAGCCGATTGGACTAAATCTTTGGCGATGGCAAAAAACAATAAAGAAAAAGCGGCACTTTGGGCGGTTCACGGATATTATAAAGACGAAAGACAGGCAATTGAAAAAATCTATGAATTAGATCCTAAAAGCGAACATTTGAATTATTTGCTGACAAGATTAATTAACAAGCAAGAACAGAATATTAATAATTCGTTTGCGGTGAAAACAAATTCAGATGATTATAGTTCGCCTTCTGTTAGTCAGACCGTTGCTGAGAACAGAGCCGAAAATCAAGCTAAGTTTGATAAAAAAGCATTTGATTTAGTTGTAAAAATTGCAGCTGCAGGAAATACAGAAAGACCTTATTTATGGGATATTTCATTGGGATATCTACAAACATTAAAAGGAGATTTTGCCAACGCAGACAGTAATTTTAATAAGGCCGAAAAAACGTTGCCTAAAACTGAATTAGCGGGATATCAGTTGAGGTTGCTTCGTTTTGTAAATAATATGAGTAAAATTGATAAACTCACAGATAAAAACGAGAAAACAATTCTGGCTGATCTGAATTGGCTGTATTATGAACTTCCAAAAACGTATAAAGAGCAGGAGTTTCGTTATCAAAATGCGGTTTCATGGAGCAAGAATTATTTAGCAGCACTTTACAAAGCCAAAGCAAATCCTGTTATGGTAGAATTGTTTGGTGGAGATTCTCATGCTAATCCTTATTATTGGAGCGGAGGAAATTCGTTTTATGACGACGAAAAGAATTTGTTAGACATGAAAACTTTTTTGGCTAAGCCAAATAAAACTGAAATAGAGAAAATTGCTTTCGGAATTTATAGTTTGAAATTGAAAGACATTAATAATTTTCAGGCTGTTCAGGCAACTTTTAAAAATAAGATTCCTGAAGCGATTGCTTTTATTCAGCAAACAGATTCTGTTCAGAATTATCAATTCTTAGGAAATCCGTTTAACGGAAATATTAAGGATTGTCACGATTGTGAACATGCTGCTTATCAGAAAAAGAAATATTCTCAGCTTGAGTTTTTAAATACAATAAAAGCGATGCAGGATAAATTGGCTCAAAAAGAGGATGTTTATACGAATAGTTTATTGTTAGGAAATGCATTCTATAATATTTCGCATTTTGGAAACGGCAGAACTTTCTATGAAATAAGTATTGTAGGTTATGGTTCAAGTCCGTATTCTTTTAGAGATTCGATGAAAAAAATGATTACGAATTGTGATCTTCCAAAAATGTATTATCAAAAAGCATTTGAAGCGGCAACTACAAAAGAGCAAAAAGCAAAATGTGTTTACTTATTGTCAAAATGCGAGCGAAACGAATTTTATAATAATAAATATAGTAATGTAACGAATTGGTGGAGTGTTGAAGATGATAAAATCAATTTTACGGCGTGGAATGGTTTCAAAGCATTGAAAAAAGAATACTCAGATACTAAGTATTATCAGGATGTAATTGCAGAATGTGGTTATTTTAATACTTATATCAGTCAATAAACTAAAAGGTATCTTAATATAAATTAAAGAGATGGTAAATAAAATAGAGCATATAGGAATTGCAGTAAAAAACATGGACGATGCAAATGTATTGTTCGAAAAGCTTTTGGGCGTTCCATCTTATAAAGAAGAGAAAGTGGAAAGTGAAGGTGTTTTGACTTCTTTTTTTCAAACAGGGACAAATAAAATTGAACTTTTGATGGCCACAAGTCCTGAAAGTCCAATTGCTAAGTTTTTAGAAAAAAAAGGAGAAGGTATTCATCACATCGCTTTTGATGTAACTGATATTTATTCAGAAATTGAACGATTGAAAAACGAAGGTTTTGTATTGATTAATGAAGTGCCAAAAAAAGGAGCAGATAATAAATTGGTTGTTTTTTTACATCCAAAAAACACAAATGGGGTCTTAGTTGAGCTTTGTCAGGAAATTCAGTAAAGAAAAATGAAATTTTTATTTTTAAATAAGGTGTTGAAAATCAATTAATTTTTTGGTGAGACCAGTTATTATTTGAAATTAAATACAAATCATGTCTCAAAATATTTGGAGTGAATGAAAAATAGTAGTAATATTGCATCCTCAAACCGGTCCTATAGCTCAGCTGGTTAGAGCACCTGACTCATAATCAGGTGGTCCCTGGTTCGAGCCCAGGTGGGACCACAAAAAGCCTCATAATTTTATGAGGCTTTTTTTTGTTTAAAACATTGTATTTGTGCAAAAAACTTATACATTTGTCAAGTAATGTCGCTGTAAACCATGGTTTTGTGCGAAATTTCAACAAAAGACCCCAAGTCTAACTTAATATACTGTGCTTGTTTTAGAGCATGTTTAAAATTATGAAAGTAATAAGAACTATTTTATTAGCTGCTGTTTTGCTATTGGTCGAATCTAGTTATGCTGACCCAAGTAATATGCCACCACCAGGAACAGCTCAGGCTACTGCTGCACCGCCCGTAGGTGGAGCCCCAATTGATCAGAATCTTGTTTTTTTGATGATTGCCGGATTAAGTCTAGGAACGGTATTTATATATAGAAATAAAATAAAAAAGGCTTCAGTGTAAATTGAAGCCTTTTTTATGTAAAATAGATTGTAGAGATTTATTTGTTTATCGAATAAAGTCTCGAGATGTATTTTCCTACTACATCAAATTCTAAGTTTATTTTAGTTCCAATTTTAAAATCCCTAAAATTCGTATGCTCGTACGTATAAGGGATAATTGATACGCTAAATTCATTTGTTTTAGAGTTTACGACAGTAAGGCTTACTCCGTTTACGGTTATAGAACCTTTTTCGATAGTAATATTGCTGAGGTTTTTGTCGTATTCAAAGGTGTAATTCCAGCTTCCGTTTGCTTCTTCGATCTTGATGCAGGTTCCGGTTTGGTCTACGTGTCCCTGAACAATATGTCCGTCAAGACGATCTCCTAGTTTCATTCCTCTTTCCAGATTTACAATATCTCCGGTTTTCCAGTCTTCAATATTTGTTTTTAAAATAGTTTCGTCAATAGCGGTTACGGTGTAAAATGAATCTTTTATCGCTACGACCGTTAGGCATATTCCGTTGTGTGAAACACTTTGGTCAATTTTTAATTCATTTGTGATAGAAGAATCAACAGTGATGTGAAGATTGCCTTGTTCTTTTTGTATTTCGTGAATCCTTCCTAGGGTTTCTATAATTCCTGTAAACATTGTTGTTTTATTTTACTAAATTTGCACATCAAAATTAGTAATAAATAAGCTGAGCTCATGAATAAAAAAGCAGAAAATATAATTGTTGGAATTTCAATTGGAGATTTAAACGGTATTGGAAGCGAGGTTATACTTAAAACATTCGAGGATTCACGTATGTTAGAAATGTGTACGCCAGTTATTTTTGCAAATGCCAAAATACTTTCTTTCGTTAAGAAAAGCTTTACTTCGACAGTTCAATTTCACGGCGTTGATAAATTAGATCAGGTTTTACCGGGAAAAGTAAATGTCTTTAACCTTTGGAAAGAAGGTGTTGATATTAATTTGGGTAAAAATGATGAGAAAATTGGAGAATATGCAATAAAGTCATTTGTAGCTGCAACCAAAGCCTTGAAAGAAGGTACAATTGATGTTCTTGTAACAGCTCCAATAAATAAATATAATATTCAGTCAGAAGGGTTTAAATTTCCTGGACATACAGATTATTTGGATCAGGAATTAGAAGGAAATGCATTAATGATGATGGTGCAGGACAATCTAAGAGTTGGTTTGTTGACAGATCATGTTCCGTTAAGTGAAGTTTCATCGCATTTGACAGAAGAATTAATTACAAGAAAAATTGAGACGGTTAGAAAATCTCTAATTCAGGATTTTAGTATTGTAAAGCCAAAAATTGCTGTTTTAGGATTAAATCCGCATGCTGGAGATGGTGGAGTGATAGGAAAAGAAGACGATTTGATTTTGAAGCCTACTTTAAAGAAAATATTTGATGCCGGAACAATGGTTTTTGGGCCTTTTCCTGCGGATGGTTTTTTCGGAAGCGGTCAATATGAAAAATATGACGCTATTGTGGCAACTTATCATGATCAGGGATTAATTCCTTTTAAGACCTTGTCTTTTGGAAAAGGAGTTAATTATACAGCAGGTTTAAATAAAGTGAGAACTTCGCCGGATCACGGTACAGCCTATGATATTGCTGGAAAAGACATGGCAGATTTTAATTCATTTAAAGAGGCGGTTTATCTTGCGATTGATATTTTTAACTCGCGTAATCAGTATGAGGAGATTAGTAAAAAACCTCTTAAAATAAAAGAAAAACAGTTATAAACAAAAAAAGGTGAATAAGATTATTAGTTTTATAATAATTTTATATCTTTGCACCCCAATTCAGGTATCTGAGTTTTAGATGCCAATTGGTCAAATTGATGTTGAAATGAGCAAAACAAAAGAATTTTTAATTCCTTTCATAGGATTAAAACTAGGAAAACACCATTTTGAGTATCAAATAAGTAACACGTTCTTTGAGAACTTTGATTACGACGAATTTCAAAGTTCGGATATCAAAGTAGGTTTAGTTTTAGATAAGAAAAGCAACATGTTAGAGTTGGAATTCAAACACAAAGGAACTGTAAATGTACCTTGTGATCTAACAGGCGAAGATTTTGATCTTCCTATAAAAGGGAAAATGAAATTGATTGTTCGCTTTGGAGATGAATTCAATAATGATAACGAAGAGTTGTTGATCTTGCCGCACGGAGAGCATGAAATAGATGTAATACAATACATTTATGAAATGATTGCACTTTCGGTACCGCTAAAACGAGTTCATCCAGGAGTAAAAGACGGAACTTTACAAAGTGAAGCTTTATCAAAACTGAATGAATTAAAAGTCAAAGAAGTAAAAGAAGAGAGTAAACAAGAAGAAGATATTGACCCGCGTTGGGACAAATTAAAGAAACTATTAACGGATAAATAATATAGTAAAATGGCACATCCTAAGAGAAAAATCTCGAAAACAAGAAGAGATAAGAGAAGAACACATTATAAAGCTACTGTAGCTCAAATCGCTACATGTCCTATTACTGGAGAAGCACATTTATACCACAGAGCTTACTGGCATGAAGGTAAAATGTATTACAGAGGGCAAGTTGTTATCGATAAATCTGTAGCGGTTGCTTAATACGTTTTCGTAAATGATACTGGAACTCTCACATAGTGAGAGTTTTTTTTGTTGGTTATAATTTTCTTTTTTTAAGAAAATGCATACAAATTCATTTCGTTTTTTTTTGTAATTTTCAAGTCTTTTAAAAATTTTTCAGATACCCTGTATTTGAAACGAAATAATAGAATATAATGAATACAATCACAGCCGCAATTACCGCTGTTGGAGGATACGTTCCAGACTTTGTACTTTCGAACAAAGTGCTTGAAACAATGGTCGATACCAATGACGAATGGATTACTACTCGTACCGGAATTAAAGAGAGAAGAATTCTTAAAGATGCTGACAAAGGAACTTCGTTTCTAGCTATAAAAGCAGCACAGGATTTAATAGCAAAAGCTAATATTGATCCCTTAGAGATTGATATGATAATAATGGCAACAGCTACTGCAGATATGCCTGTGGCTTCTACAGGAGTTTTTGTTGCAACACAAATTGGCGCCACTAATGCATTTGCATATGATTTACAAGCGGCGTGCTCAAGTTTTTTATATGGTATGTCTACTGCTGCAGCTTATGTACAATCAGGACGATACAAAAAAGTATTATTAATTGGTGCTGATAAAATGTCATCAATTGTTGATTATACAGACAGAGCAACTTGTATTATTTTTGGAGATGGAGCAGGAGCTGTTTTATTCGAACCAAATTATGAAGGCTTAGGCTTACAAGATGAATACTTACGAAGCGACGGTGTAGGACGCGATTTTCTTAAAATATCTGCCGGAGGTTCTCTAATACCAACTACTGAAGAGACCGTAAAAAATAAACTACACAATATTGTTCAGGACGGAAAAACAGTTTTTAAATTTGCTGTTACCAATATGGCTGATGCAAGCGAATTGATTCTAAAAAGAAACAATTTGACTAATGAGGATGTTAACTGGTTAGTACCACATCAGGCTAATAGACGTATTATAGATGCTACTGCTAGCAGAATGGAGCTTGAAGATTCAAAAGTATTAGTGAATATTGAAAAATATGGCAATACAACTTCAGCAACCTTGCCTTTAGTGTTAAATGACTTTGAACACCTGCTTAAAAAAGGAGATAATATTATTTTTGCTGCTTTTGGTGGTGGATTCACTTGGGGATCTATTTACCTAAAATGGGCTTACGATAAGAAATAAATTAAAACTAAAATCAAATCATTATGGATTTAAAAGAAATTCAAAACCTAATCAAATTTGTAGCAAATTCGGGAGTTGCAGAAGTAAAGTTAGAAATGGATGATGTAAAAATCACTATCAGAACTACTTTAGAAGGAAATGTAACTGAAACGACTTATGTACAACAATTACCAGCTCAGGCTGCGTTGCCACAAGCAGTTGCTCCGCAACAAACTGCTCCGGTTGTTGTAAATGTAAATAGTGAAGCACCGGCTCCAGCTGAAGATTCTAAATTCATCACTATAAAATCTCCAATTATTGGAACTTTTTATAGAAAACCATCTCCGGACAAACCAGTTTTTACTGAAGTAGGAAGCACTATTGCAAAAGGTGATGTTCTTTGTGTAATTGAAGCAATGAAATTATTCAACGAAATCGAATCAGAAGTTTCAGGTAAAATTGTAAAAATTCTTGTAGACGATATGTCTCCTGTAGAATTTGACCAACCTTTATTCTTAGTTGATCCATCATAAATAAATTTAGATTTTAGATTTTAGATTTTAGAGGGATTCGCAAGAAGTTTTGTTAATCATCTAAAATTATCTAATTATCGAATTGTCTAATTATCTAATTAAAATAAGATGTTTAAAAAAATATTAATTGCGAATAGAGGAGAAATTGCACTTCGTGTAATTCGTACATGTAAGGAAATGGGAATCAAAACTGTAGCAGTTTACTCTACAGCCGATGCGGAGAGTTTACATGTTAAGTTTGCTGATGAAGCGGTTTGTATTGGTCCCCCTCCAAGTAACTTATCGTATTTGAAAATGTCAAATATTATTGCTGCTGCAGAAATTACTAACGCAGACGCAATACATCCAGGATATGGATTTCTTTCTGAGAATGCTAAATTCTCAAAAATTTGTCAAGAGCACGGAATCAAATTTATTGGTGCCGCTCCTGAAATGATTGATAAAATGGGAGATAAAGCTTCTGCAAAAGCTACAATGAAAGCTGCAGGAGTTCCATGTGTACCAGGTTCTGACGGATTATTAGAATCTTTCGAACAAACACAAAAATTAGCTAAAGAATTTGGTTACCCGGTTATGCTTAAAGCTACCGCTGGTGGTGGTGGAAAAGGAATGCGTGCGGTATGGAAAGAAGATGAATTATTGAAAGCATGGGAAAGTGCACGTCAGGAAGCTGCTGCTGCATTTGGAAATGACGGGATGTACATGGAGAAACTTATCGAAGAGCCACGTCATATCGAAATTCAGGTTGTTGGAGATTCATACGGAAAAGCATGTCATCTTTCTGAAAGAGACTGTTCAGTACAACGTCGTCACCAAAAATTAACTGAAGAAACACCTTCACCATTCATGACAGACGAATTGCGTGCTGCAATGGGAGAAGCTGCTGTAAAAGCTGCAGAATTCATTAAGTACGAAGGAGCTGGAACTGTAGAGTTTTTAGTGGACAAACACAGGAACTTCTATTTCATGGAAATGAATACACGTATTCAGGTTGAGCACCCAATCACAGAACAAGTTATTGATTATGATTTGATTCGTGAGCAAATTATGGTTGCTGCCGGAATTCCAATTTCAGGAAAAAACTATTTACCACAATTACACGCAATCGAATGTCGTATTAATGCTGAAGATCCTTATAACGATTTTCGTCCTTCACCAGGAAAAATTACTACACTTCATATGCCAGGAGGACACGGAGTTCGTTTAGATACTCACGTTTATTCAGGTTATAGTATTCCGCCAAACTACGATTCAATGATCGCTAAGTTAATTACTACGGCACAATCTCGTGAAGAAGCTATCAGCAAAATGCGAAGAGCTCTTGATGAATTCGTGATCGAAGGTGTAAAAACAACAATACCTTTCCATAGACAATTAATGGATGATCCAAGATATATTGCAGGAGATTATACAACTGCATTTATGGATACTTTTAAAATGAATCCAATCGAATAATTAAAAAAAGGCTGTCAATTTTGACAGCCTTTTTTATTATATATGGTTTTGTTATTTATCTAGCCACTATCAAATTGTATGTTACGCGATTTATTATTCCATAAGAATATTTGATCGGTAGAAAAAAAATAATACAATTTTCGCATTATGTCCTGTAAGGACAATTGTTTCAATGAAATTAATCACAACAGAAACTGTTTTTTATTAATCAAACGTTCCTACGGAACGTATTGGCAGGAACAAAATCTAATCTACCAACCAGACATTCTTACGGATTGATTATTTTTTTAAACTCACCGATTATGCTTTGAAACTTATAGGGTTTTATTGATTAATATATGATGTATACACTTTTAGTGTATATTTTTTACACACTTTTATAACGTATTACACACTTTTTTGTAATTTTAAACAATAGTAAATTTTAATTAAACTCTTAAAAAACAGGGTTTTAATGGGTTTGTGGCATCATCTTTAAGTAACGGCATAATAATTTCATTACCTAAAGCGTAAACAAACTATTAAATAATTAAAATATACTATTATGAAAAATCTATTTTTATCAGCCGCAATTGTTTTAGGAGGTTTAACTTCATTCGCTTCTACAGCTCCAATAACAAATACTATTGTAAAAACTGTTGTAGTTTCAGACGAATACACAGAAATTAAATTGGAAGAATTACCAGCTCCAATTAATGAAGCTTTGAAAAAAGCATATCCAACCGCAGTTATTACAAAAGCATATAAAAACGAAAAATCAGAATATAAATTAGACGTTACAGTTGGTGACAAAGTAGGAAATCTTTTTGCTAATGCAGATGGATCTTGGATTAAAAAATAATCAAATATTAATCTAAATCGATTCTCGTGAAGATTCAAATTAGCAATATCAGACTCAAATTAACAACACTAAACTACAACTATCATGAAAAATTTATTTTTATCAGCCGCAATCGTTTTGGGAGGTTTAACATCATTTGCATCAACTTCTCCAATTTCAAATACAATCGTAAAAACAATCTCATTTCAAGACGAGTACACTGAAATTAAACTAGAAGAAGTTCCGGTTGCCGTAACAGATGCTCTTAAAAAAGCATATCCGGACGCGATTCTTTCAAAAGCATTCAAAAATGCAAGTTCAGAATATAAATTAAGTGTTACAGTAGGAGACAAAGTAGGTTCTCTTTATGCAAATGCAGACGGATCTTGGATCAAAAAATAATCAGGGCTAACCCTTAAAAAATATCACTATGAAAAAGTTAATCTTATCGGCAGCTATCGTTTTAGGAAGTTTGTCAATGCAAGCAGGAAATACTATCGTAAACAATTCAGTGTTACAGTTAGTAAATGTTCAGGATGATTATAAAGAAGTTGACGCTGTTCCGGCAGCAATAAAAACAGCTCTTGACAATGCATATCCAGGTGTGAAACTGGAGAAAGCATATGTAAATTCAAAAAAAGAGTATAAAATTGAAGTCACTGTTCGAGGCGAAAAATCAACTGTTTATACAGATGCTTCGGGTAACATTCTTAAGAAATAAATTAAACTAACTATAAAAACTATTTATTATGAAAAAGCTAATCTTATCTGCAGCAATCATTTTAGGAGGATTATCAGTTCAGGCAACCACGCCTGCGGTAAAAACTTCAATGACACAATCAGTAATTCAGGACGAATACACTGAAGTTGCAGCTGATGCTGTTCCGGCAGCCGTAAAGTCGACTATCGAAAAATCTTTCCCTAACACGAAACTTGAAAAAGCGTACAAAAACGACAAGAATCAGTACAAACTTGAAATTTCAAGCGGAGAGAAAAAGTATACTGTATTTACAGATGCTTCAGGAAATATCATTAAAAAATAATTAAAAAGAGCACTATGAAAAAGTTAATCTTATCAGCAGCGATCGTTCTGGGAAGTTTGTCAATTTACGCAAGTACATCAGCAACTCCCGAGCAAGCAAAAATGACTATTTCGATTCAAGCCGAATATACTGAAGTTAGTGCAGATGCTGTACCCGCTGCTGTAAAAACCGCTTTGCAAACTGCTTATCCAGGTGCAAAACTGGACAAGGCGTTTGTTAACGAAAAGAAAGAATACAAATTAGAAATATCGGTTGGTGACCAAAAGGCTACTGTTTACTCAGATGTCAATGGCAACTGGTTGAAGATATAATTAGGTGAAATTAGATTTATGTTTTTGGTGAAAAAGAGATTGCTTCGAGCAATCTCTTTTTTTTTGCATAATTTTGTGAAAAGACAATTTTATTAGTATTATTTTAGCAAAAAAGTCCCTAAAAACAAATGCCAAAGATATTACTGATAGAAGATGATATTTCGTTTTGCAAATTATTAGAGAAATTTCTAGTAAAAAAAGCATACGAAGTAACTATAGCTTTCTCGGCTGCAGAAGCCAAAATAGCAATCAAGAACGAATCCTTTGATTTGATTTTGACAGATCTTCGTTTGCCTGATTCTGATGGTATTGGACTTATGTCAGAATTTAAAATTTCTCATCCTCATATTCCTGTTATTCTTATGACAGGTTATTCAGATGTAAATACAGCAGTAAAAGCCATTAAAAACGGCGCTGCAGATTATATTTCGAAACCTTTTAATCCAGATGAGGTTTTGTTGGTTATTACCAATGCATTGCAAAATTCTGAGGTCGAAGAAGAAACTCCTGTAAAAGAAAAGAAAGCAGCTAAAAAACCTGTTGCAACAGAAAATGAATTTGTAAAAGGAATTTCTGTAGCGTCTAAGAAATTACTGGATCATATTCATTTGGTAAGTCCTACAGATATGTCGGTTTTGATTATTGGTGAAAGCGGAACAGGTAAAGAAATTATTGCCAAAAGTATTCATCAGCAAAGCACCAGAAAAAACAATAACTTTATTGCAGTTGATTGCGGAGCGATTCCGAAAGAATTAGCAGCAAGTGAATTTTTCGGACATTTAAAAGGATCTTTTACAGGCGCGATAAACGATAAGATTGGTTATTTTGAAGCAGCAAATGGCGGAACTATATTTTTGGATGAAATAGGAAACCTTTCGTACGAAAATCAAATTCAGTTACTGAGAGCGCTTCAGGAGCGAAAAATAAAACCAGTTGGAAGCAACAAAGAAATTAACGTCGATATAAGGATTATTACTGCAACAAACGAAGATTTGCGTGAAGCAGTAAAAAACGGCGATTTTAGAGAAGATTTATACCATAGAATCAATGAATTCTCCATTCTTTCTCCATCATTAAAAGATCGTGATGAAGATTTGATGGTTTTTGCCGATTATTTTCTGGAAAAAGCCAATCAGCAATTAAATAAAGATATTATAGGTTTTTCACCAGAAGTCGTTACAATTTTCCAAAATTATAATTGGCCAGGAAATTTACGTGAATTGCAAAATTGCGTCAAACGCGCCACGCTTTTATCTCAGGGAAATTATATTGAAAGCGATGTTTTGCCAATAGAATTTTTTCAGATTCAAAAGCAACAAAATGGCAACGGTAATTTTTCATTATCCGAAAACGAAAAAGAAGCCATTATTCATGCTTTATCAAAAGCAAAGAATAATAAATCTGAAGCTGCAAAATTATTAAAGATTACCCGAAAGACACTTTACAATAAATTGAAACAATATAATATCGATTAAACGAGTTCTTCTTTTAGGGCTTCAAAAAGTAAATTAGTTTTTACTTCTAAATCTTTAAAAACGCTTTTCATTTCGGAAATTTCAAAATCGTTTTTCTCCAGTTTTTTCAGAATATCACCAATTTCTCGTGCTTCAATTTGTTTGAACATTGGAGCAATTCTGTGTGCAATCGATTTGATTTCGTCTCTGTTTTCTTCGGTAATTGCATTTTCCAGAAAAGTTAGATTTTCGGCGCTGCTTTCGATAAACGATTTTATAACTTCTTTCAAAGCTTCATTGTCGTTTCCTAGAAATTCATTCAGCGTTTTTAACGAATACAGTTGTGTTGAAGTGTTTTCGTCGTTTTCTATAATTTCGGTATTTGATAATTCGCCATTTTCCAGAATATGTCCAATTGTTTCCAGTAATACTTTAGGCGAATATGGTTTTTGTATAACGGTTGTAAATCCTGCTTTAGAATAAACAGAAAAATCCAGATCAGTTCTTCCGGTTAACGCAATTACAGGCTGATTTTTGTATGTTGAATTTCCGTTATTTTTTAATTTCTCAAGAAAAGCAAAACCATCCATTTCCGGCATCTGAATATCCGTAATAACAAAGTCAAAAGAAGTATTTTTTATTGCTTCAAGCGCTTTAATCGCACTATTAAAAGACAAAACATTATGGCCTTCTTGTCTTAAAACTCCGCTTGTTAAATTCAAAAGATTGATATCGTCATCAAGAACAATAAAAGTTTGTTTTTTAATATCTCCCGAAATTGTTTTTTTAACTTCAGAAATAGAATTTTGGCTGATATCAAATAATAATGGAAGCTGAATTTCAAAAGTGCTTCCTTTTCCAAAAGTACTTTCAAGTTGTAAATTCCCGCCCAGAATAGCGATTATCTTTTGGCAGATTGATAAACCTAAGCCAGTTCCGCCGTATTTTTTTTCTATGCCTTCATTTGCCTGTGCAAATTCTTCAAAAACTAATTTCTGATTCGATTTTTCAATTCCAATTCCTGTATCTTCAATTGTAATCGTAAAAAAGTTTTCGTCACTAATATAAGCGCTGATTTTTATAAAACCTTCTTCCGTAAATTTATAAGCATTTCCAATGATATTGCTCAAAATTTGTTTCAATCGAAAAGGATCACCAACAATTCTTGAGTTCAGTTTTTCGTCGACATTAATAATAAGATCGATATTCTTTTGTTTGTAAACCGTCTGAATACTTTTGGCAACTTCGTCAATAATTTCAGGCAAGAGAAAAGGAACTTTTTCTATCGAAATTTTTCCGGCTTCAATTTGAGAAAAATCCAGTAAATCCTGAACTAATTGCGTAATATATTCAGATGAATTTTTGATATTTTTAATAAAATAAGATTGTTTCGTATTAACATCAGAATTGCCCAAAAGCTCCGAGTAACCTACAATCGTACTCAACGGCGTTTTTAAATCATGACTAACCGTCGAAATTAATTGTTCGCGACTTTTAAGCAGGTTTTTAGTTTTGAAATTGGCGATTTCAAGCTGTTTTTTATACAATTGCGATTTAGAGTAATCGCTCACAATCAAAATAGAGAAAAACAAAGTCAATACCAGACCAATAATAGCCGAAGCCGTTACAATTTCGTTGACTTTTTTAAGTGATTTTTCTTTAAGGGAATTGTTTTTTATCGAGTTGATAATGATTTCTCTTTCGATAATTCGAAGTACTTTTCGAAGTTGTTCAGAGATTGCAATTTCATTCTTTAATAATTTGTTTTCTTGAAAATTCAGAGATTCCTTTTTCTTTTCGGCTCTCATTTTTACAGAGCTCAAAAGCTTTTTAGAATTCGCCAAAATAGAATCCGAAGCTTGTTTGCTTAATGTATTTGTACTATCGTCCGGAATATTCTGATTTAGGTAATCAACATATTTCTGAAGGACATTTTTTTGATAACTTCCTAATTGGTTTGGATTTTTAGTAAAATCCTGAAGTTCTAATTTTCGAAGTTTAAACTCCATTTTTGTAATTTCGTCAATCGCAGTATTTACAGAAACTTCATCATCAGCTTTGTTTTTTATCGTTTTTAATTGCTGAATGTTTTTGGTTTTTTCAGACAAATAATAAGTAACACTATCTAATAATGTTTTTTGATATTGAGTCGTAACAATTTGTTTTAAAGTGTCAATTCGGGATTTTAAAGAATCAGTTTCAACGAGATAACTTTTGAAATCTTCTTCAGAATTCGTTTGGATTGTTTTTCTCGCAAGGCTCTCTGTTTTATAAACATTGGAGAATAATTTACTAACTCTTAGGATTTTGGTTTTTTCGAATGCAATTTTATCTTCTAATTTATTATAAACTACATTCTCCGAATATAAAAACCATCCAACTGTGACAACCAAAGCCAGTAATGCAACATAGCTGAAGAGGACTTTTAACGCCGTGTAACTTTTTTTGCTCTCCATAAATGTGTTAGTAGGATTTGGAAGTTCTTTTAAACTGCAATTTATTTAAAAAAAACTGTTTTAAAAAGATAAATTAATGCTAATGTCTTACATAATTCAAACTTCTAAAGAACAAAAAAGCCGCAGATTGTATAAAATCTGCGGCTTTTTTTATTGTAATTTATAGAGTTAAAGTGTTTCTTCTAACCATTTGAAAAATTCACCTTGCCAAACCTGAGCGTTTTGTGGCTTTAAAACCCAGTGATTTTCATCAGGGAAATAAACCAAACGGCTTTTGATTCCTCTTAATTGAGCAGCTTGAAAAGCCTCTTGTCCTTGTCCAATTGGCACACGGAAATCTTTTCCGCCCTGAACTATTAAAATAGGTTTGTTCCAATTTTGAACCAAAGTTGCAGGATTAAAAGTAGTGTACGCTTTTTGAGCCACAGCATTGTCTTTTTCCCAGTAAGCACCGCCAAAATCCCAGTTATTAAAGAAAACTTCTTCGGTAGTTCCTAACATACTAACTGTGTTGAAAACACCATCGTGAGCAATAAAAGTTTTGAAACGGTTTTTATGAATTCCAGCTAAATAAAACACAGAATATCCTCCGTAACTTGCACCAACGCAACCTAAACGAGATTTGTCAACGTAGTTTTCTTTAGACACATCGTCAATCGCAGAAAGGTAATCGTCCATAACTTGTCCGCCCCAATCTTTACTAATTTGCTCGTTCCATTCAACGCCATGTCCGGGCATTCCGCGACGGTTTGGTGCAACAACAACGTAACCTTTAGCCGCCATTAATTGAAAATTCCAACGGAAAGAATACGATTGTGTCAACGCAGATTGTGGTCCGCCTTGGCAAAACAATAAAGTTGGATATTTTTTAGTAGCGTCAAAATTTGGAGGTAAAATCACCCAAACCAACATTTTTTTGCCATCAGTAGTAGTAACATAACGTTTTTCGGTTTTGCTAATTGCTACCGTTTTGTATGTTTCTGTATTTACATTAGACAATTGTTTCCAAGTGTTTTTCTTCAAATTAAAAGAAAAAATCTCCGGAGCGTGATTCATGTCATTTCTGGTAACAATAATATCGTCGCCTGCAAAACCAACTAAATCATTAACATCAAAATCTCCGTTTGTCAATTGACGAACCTGAATCGCAATTTTTGTTAATCCCGGAAAGTTTACCGAAAAAAGTTGTTTTGTACCATCAACTGGAGCTACAAAAAATACATTTTTACCGTCTTTACTCCAGATAAAATTATCTACAGTTCCGTCCCAATTTGCCGTTAAGTTTGTTTTGATTCCTTTAAACTCAACAATAATATCATTTTTATCAGCCTCATAACCGTCACGTTTCATTTGTAACCAAGTCAGGTTTCCTGTTGGCGAAAATTGTGGCGCAGTATCATAACCTAAATTTCCTTCGGTTCTGTTTGTCGTTTTTTGAGTCTCTAAGTTGTACTCATAAATGTCAGTATTTGTAGAAATTGCATATTGCGTTCCTGCTTTTTTCTTGCAAACATACAAGATACTTTTTCCGCCAGGAGACCAGATGTAATCTTCGTCACCTCCAAAAGGTTTTTGTGGAGAATCGAAATTCTCACCTTTTAAGATGTCAATTCCAGTTGCGCCATCTTTGTTTTCTTTATAAAAAACGTGGTTAAATTTTCCTTCGTTCCAGGTGTCCCAATGACGGTAATCTAAGCCATCATAAATCTGAACTTCTGATTTGTCTAACTTTGGATAAAAATCCTTACCCAAAACTTTGTCAATTTTTACTTCGTCATTATACACTAAAAATTTTCCGTCAGGCGAAACATTTTTGTCTGCCAAAATTTCTTTTGTATCCTTAATTTCAGTTGCGTTTCCACCATTTACAGGTACAATATAAAATTTAGAATGCGATTTGTTTTCTTCTACAGAAGGAGTAGAAACTTTAAAAACAACATTTTTCGCATCTTTTGAAAGACCAAGAGCACTTACTCTTCCTAATTTCCATAACAATTCAGGAGACATTACAGTCTGTCCAATGGCGTTTAAACTCATCATTATTAAGGTTGTAAATAATACTTTTTTCATAATAAAATTCTAATATTCGTGGGGCTAAAAGTACGAATATATTTCAGCAACTAAATGTTAAAAGATTTAAACCATATAAGTGATATAAGTTCATTTAATTGAGGATGACAATTAAGTTCGCTCAGTCTGGCAAAGAGTTTAGTGCGCAAAACTTAGTATTATCTTATATCACTTATATGGTTTAGAAAAGTTCATTTAGCTAAGACAGATAAAGAGTTTAATACGTGAAAATTTAAATGAACTTATATAACTTATATGGTGAAACAAAAAATCAGTATTTTTATAAAAAATTGAGAAATGGAATTAAGTTATTGGGAACTTAAAAACTGGTTTACAAATGTTGATTTTACAATCGTTGGTAGCGGTATTGTAGGGTTGCATGCTGCATTGCGCTTACGCGAAAGATTCCCAACTGCAAAAATTCTGGTGTTAGAAAAAGGCATGTTACCGCAAGGCGCAAGCACCAAAAACGCAGGTTTTGCTTGTTTTGGAAGCCTTTCTGAAATTATGGATGATTTAAAAACGCATTCAGAAGAAGATGTTATCAATCTTATCGAGAAACGTTGGAAAGGTTTGCAATTACTCCGAAAAAGATTAGGAGATTCTGCAATTGATTTTAAACCTCATGGCGGATATGAATTGTTTTTGAAAGAAGACGAACTTGGTTTTAGCGAATGTATTTCGAAATTACCTTTTATAAACGAAATTCTAAAACCACTTTTCAAAGCCGATGTTTTTACCAAAGAAACAGACCGATTTGGGTTTGGAGATATTCAGGATTACTTAGTTTTTAATCCGTTTGAAGCCCAGATTGATACCGGAAATATGATGCAGGAAGTGTTGCGCCAAGCAGTTTCGGATAATATTTTAATTCTCAATCAACAAACAGTTACGGCATATTCTGATTTAGGGAATCAGGTTGAAATCGTTTTTAATGATTTTAGTTTTAAATCAAAAAAAATGCTTTTTGCTACAAATGGTTTTGCAAATACATTGACAAAAGGAGCCGTTCAGCCTGCAAGAGCGCAAGTTTTAATTACAGAACCAATTCCGGGTTTAGATATAAAAGGAACATTTCATTTAGACAGAGGTTATTATTATTTCAGAAATATAAATGACAGAATCTTACTTGGAGGCGGACGAAATCTGGATTTTGAAACTGAAAATACAAGCGAATTTGGTCAGACGAAAATTGTGCAAAATAAATTGGAGGATTTACTTAAAAATGTAATTTTACCAAATCAGGACTTTCAGATTGCGCACCGTTGGAGTGGAATAATGGGAGTTGGAAATAGCAAAAGTCCAGTTGTTACACAACTATCTGAAAACGTGTTTTGTGGAGTGCGTTTAGGCGGAATGGGAGTGGCAATTGGCAGTTTAGTAGGAACAGAATTAGCAGATTTAATATAATGGCAGCAACCAAAAAACCAGTACCAAAAAAAGCAACAACAGCGAGTAAACCAAAACCGGCTTCGAAGAAAACCAATCGTTCTTTTGGAGAAAAAGTAAAATGGTTTTTTATAAAAGCTTGTTTATGGTTTTTTGGAGTTTCGATCGCGTCCGTCGTATTTTTTAAATATGTTCCGGTGCCGTTTACGCCTTTAATGATCATTCGTGCCATCGAAAATAAAATGGATGGAAAGGAGGTTTATTTTGATCACGACTGGGAACCAATTGAAAAGATTTCGATGAATCTTCAGAAAGCGGTAATTGCAAGTGAAGACGGAACTTTCTTAACTCACAACGGTTTTGATTTTAAAGCTTTGCAAAAAGCATATAAAAGTAACGAACGCGGCCGCCGAATTCGTGGCGGAAGTACAATTTCGCAACAAACTGCCAAGAATGTTTTTTTATGGCAAGGGAAAAGTTATTTGCGAAAAGGACTAGAAGCTTATTTCACTGTTTTGATCGAAATTATCTGGGGCAAAGAACGCATCATGGAAGTTTATTTGAATAGCATCGAAATGGGCGATGGAGTTTATGGTGCATATGCCGCAACAGAACATTGGTATCGTAGAGATGCTTCGAGCTTAACGCCAATGCAAGCTGCAGGGATTGCCGCAATATTACCAAATCCAAGAAAGTTTAAAGCAACAGGATCTTCAAGTTATATCAACAGACGTAAAGAAAGAATAGTTCGTGAAATGCGTGCTGTTGGAAAAATAAATTATAATGCGAAATAAAAAAGTTCTTTTTGCATTACTGATATTATCATCGACTTTGATTTTTGGACAGGCAAAAACAAAAGAAATTGGTCTTATTACAGATAATGATTTATACACTTCATCAAAAAATGATATGTATTATACCAACGGTTTAGAGCTTTTCTACCGTTTTCTGTCGAAGAATAACAACGAAAAAATCGATAAAAAAATCACCGAATTTCGCATTGGGCAATATATTTATAATCCAAGATTTATTAATGCAGAAGCCGTTGGAGAAAATGATCGCCCGTTTACCGCTTATCTTTTTGCCGAAGCCGGAAGAAGCTTTTTTTATAAAAGTGAGTCGGTTTTAAAAACTGATTTTCAGTTGGGTTTTATGGGGCCAAATGCTTTTGGAAGACAAACACAAGAAAGTTTCCATCACCTTATAGGTTACAAAACAGTTTACGGCTGGGAAAACCAATTGCATAATGCTTTTGGCGCTCAGGCACACGTTTTATATTCAAAGAAATTGTTTCCAAATAAACACAATGATTTTGTAGATCTTCATTTTCAGTCAGAAGGCAATTTGGGAACTATTTTTACAGGAGTTTCTACAGGATTCCTAACCCGAATAGGGTTTAAGAGATTATTACCCATTTACGATTCAAATATGCACGATGCTTCTGTAAGTTCAGAACCACAATATAATATTCGGGAATTTTATTTTTATGCTATTCCAAGCGTCAATTACCAGTTTTATGACGCAACAATTCAGGGAAGCATGTTCAACAATACAAGTCCGTTAACCTTTGATATAACGCATTGGCGCTTCAATGCCGAATTTGGCCTAAAATACCGCCACAACAATTGGAATTTATCTTATTCCTTTATCTACAGAGGCAGAGAAGTAGAACCTAATGAAATTACAAATACAAGCGCAGGCTACTTTTTCGGATCGATTCGATTGGGATATTTGTTGAAGTAGGTTTTTTTTTAAAGGTTCTAAGATGGTGAGTTGCTAAGGTGCTGAGGTTTTTAGCTCGCAAAGACGCAATCGTAATCGCGATCTTGTCATTCCGAGGAACGAGGAATCTCCGCACGAAACTAACACAAAGAAAAGCACCAATTTTTGTCGAGCTTCGTGTGTGATTTCTCCCTTCGGTCGAAATGACAGGATTGGGTTTATGATTGCGTTGGATGGATTAAAATCCATCCCTACAATATGTTTTGTTCCTTCGGAACTCTCTGAAGAAAAATTCCGAAGGAATGATCTATTTTGTAGCAACGGATTTTAATCCGTTGAAATGGAAAAGGAAATCAATTTGAAAAAACAAAAATCCCAAATTCCAATCAAAGCGGATTTAGAATTTTATTGTAAATTTTTAAAATTTAGTCTTTAGTTTTTTTTGATAGAATAGATTGAGAAAAAAAGAAATAATTGAGCTTTGTTTACGGGAAGCCGTAAATAACGTATGTTTTTAAGTACTACTTTTATCTCCTAAATGCTAAAAAAAAACTATTATGAAAAAAACAATCTTAGGTTTAGTCCTATTTTTAAGTCTTGTGAGTTGTTCAACAGGTGATTCAGATTCAATTGGAAATGGAGAAGCTAAAGAGGCAAACATGAAAGTTGGCTTTGCAAATTCTAATACTAAAAAAACTGGAAAAGATGTATTAAGAAATACTTTGCCTGTCGAAATAAAAAGTGTTATAGTAACGGCTGTTAATGGTGGTGTTGCGCAAGAAAATGTATTTAATTTAGTTGAAAATGGTACAATTGGAGCTGCAAGTGATTTTATATTAAGAAATTTGAAGACTGGAACATCAGAGTTTTCAGTTTTGACGACTTCAAATGTTGAATCAGCAGGTTGGTATCAGACTGCACCAGTTGTAGAAAATGCATCTGAATCGCTAAATTCGGTATCTCAAAGACTTTTAAATAAAACGCCTTCTATTGTTTATAAATCTAAAGCTACAATAACACGAAATGTTGTTGCAGGAGATAATGATGCAATTCAATTTGAATTAGAACCTTTAAACGGAAGATTGATTTCGTTATTCGCTTTTGCAGAGGATTTAAAAGGACAAGGATATACTGCAAAATTGTTTTGTGGTCAGATTTCTTATGTACTTGGTGCTGATCCTGCCTGGAACTTTGAGTGGAATAAAACACCTGTTGCAATTGATTTTACCAGTGAGCAAATTGTAAGTGATTATTTGTGTTCTGGTGATAAAGTTAATGATGGTTATTTTTGGACTACTAATGCTGGAAACGGAAGGACATATAGAGTAGAAGTTTATGATGCTGAAGGTGCGTTAGTGAAAATTACTGAATTTCAAGTTCCTTATATCAATGGTGTGTCTATTAATAATCTTTATACAATTACTTCTGATGGAATGTTAGACAAATCAAGTACACAATCGACTTTTGTGATTACAGAACTTAATAATCTTCCTTTTGTTACTATCGATAAGTAATTTTTAAAAGAAAAGTAAAAGTAAAAAATCCCAAATTCGAATCAAAACAGATTTAGAATTTGGGATTTAAAATATCGGAATTTATTTTCCGTTTATGGTTTCAAGATCAAAACTGATGGCGTGTTGTTTAACCATGTGCTTTGAGATTCTATTAATTTTTTCCAGCTTTCAAGACTTATAATCATTAAGTTTTGGCTTTCTAAAAATTCCTTTTTTAGCGTTCTGTCGTGCATAATCATAATATGATTTGGTGCAATTTGTTCGATCGAGCGAATTGTTTCCTGAATATCGCGTGTGCTTTTTACTTCGCCGCTTGCATCCAGAACTGTAATTTGCGAGCCATTATTATTGATTAATTTTTTTGCATATTCTATTAAAAAAGCATCTTCTTTACTGAAAATCGGCATGAATACCTGATTGACTTCTTCTAATTCTTTGTCAATAAAAATCCCGACAGGCATTTTACTTTTTGCAATGATATGACGCGTTCTTTCGTCAAAAGGAGAGTTTTCGAACAAACCTTCTTTTCCGGTAAACTTATCAATTAAACGATCCGGATTTACAATTCGGGTTGTGAAACCAAGGATTTTCCCCAGTAAAGTTCCGTCAAAAATAGACTGACCTAAACCAACTAACAATAAATCGTATTCGCCTTGATTTGCCGTGTCAATAATATCAGTGTCAATATCATTGGTTACTTTAAAAACGCTTAACATATTTTGATTCAATCGTTCTGATTCTTCAATAACCGGAACCAGCATTTTACGCTCGTGATCTTTAACGTCAAACGAATGTATTTCGGTACTTAGAGAAAGATGCATTGCGGTTACAATCGAATTATCTCCTTGTTTTTTGACTAAACTATTTGCAATCTGAAGTAGTTTTTTTCCTTTTTCTGGCGTTGCAAAAGAAAGCAGGATTTTGTATTTGCTTTTGTTTCCAATTTCCTGAGGAACTGCGGTCATTTTATCTTTAAAAATAAATCCGATAAAATCAAGCGCGGGACCTGTCATAAAAGTCGTTACCAAAGCCATAATAACCATCATGGTAAAAATTTCTGTAGATAAAACGCCTAAATCATAACCAATATTTAGGACAACTAATTCCATTAAACCTCTTGTGTTCATCAAAGCTCCAATCGCTAAACTGTCTTTCCAGCTTTGTCCGACAAATTTTGCGGCAAAAGCACTTCCAAAGAATTTTCCAACAACGGCAACGGCGATAATTACTCCGGTTACTTTCCATAAATAAGGATCATTCAATAAACCTATTTGTGTACGTAAACCTGTAAATACAAAGAATAAAGGCAATAAAACGATGATGGCAACGTCTTCGACTTTTTCGATAAAAATATTTCTGAATTTGTTGTTTTCCGGCATAATTGCTCCGGCTAAGAAAGCACCAAATAAAGCGTGAATTCCGATTAATTCCGATGCGTAAGCAGAGAATAAAAGTGTGATGAAAAAGATTGCTACAACCGGTTTATTCAAACTTTCGCGAGTTGAATTCAAATCTCCAACGCGTTTCAGGAAAGGGCGAACTATTTTTAGCATTACAATTACATACAAAATAGCCAAACCTATCACATATAAAGCACTTGTAAATGAACCTGCTTTTACAATAGCAATTACAACGGCAAGAATACACCAAGCTGTAATATCATCGGCAGCAGCACAAGTAATGGCGATGGTTCCTAATTTTGTTTTTTGCATGCCTCGTTCCTGCACAATTCTGGCGAGAACCGGAAACGCAGTAATACTCATAGCAATTCCCATAAATAATCCGAAAGAAGCAAACTCAACACCAACAGGGGCAAAAGTATGGTAGATAAAATAAGCCAGAGTTAATCCCAATGCAAATGGAATTACAATACTTGCGTGACTAATTACTACAGCATCATGTGCTTTGTTTTTTAATACTTTCAAGTCTAATTCCATTCCAATCACGAACATGAAAAGAATTAAACCAATCTGACTTAAAAATTGTAGATTTCCTAAAGATTCTTTTGGAAATAAAGCGTGTGAGAATTCCGGAAAATACATTCCGACTAATGATGGTCCAAGGACAATACCGGCAATCATTTCGCCAATTACAGAAGGTTGTCCTATTTTTCTAAAAAACCATCCGAATAAACGGGCAACTAAAATTATAGTAACAATTTGAGCTAATAAAATTGCTAAAGGATGTTGCAGGTTTTCTACCATAGAATGAAGAAAATCATTCCAGTGATTACTTTGAATTTGTTTGTGTACGATTCCGCGTCCTACTTCTAGTGCGGCACCTTTTGAAATTACCCAATATATGAGAGCTGTAAAACCGCCAATAACTGTAATGTAAAATAAGGAGTTTTTTATGTTATTCATAACTCGTTTTTTAGATTTTAATGCTGCAAATATCAGAACTGAGAATTAAGTGAAAAAGGATTTTTAAACCTAATTTTCAATGTATGTAACAAGTCCGAAAAACTTTGTAATAAGTTATAATTTTACCTTTTTCAAAAAGTCAGAACGATAGGTTTCGCTTAAAATTAAAGTACTGTTTTTGTCATTTTTTTCTAAATGATACAGAACAATTTCGTTATGATTGAAGAATTTAATCGCTTTTACAGCAACAATTTCTTTTTTGTTGATTCGGCAAAAATCAGCGTCAGGTAATTCGTTTAAAAGTGTGTCGAATTTAACGTTTTTCAGGTTTAGAAAACTTCCGTCAGTCAGCAAAACTGTTTTATCTCGACTATCACTAATGGCTGTTTTGATATACTGAATCTGATTAAAATACAATAAGGTTTTCCCTTTGTCGGTATTCAACTGGATAAATTTTTTGGAAGCATCAGGTTTTTCAAAACGTTCAAAAGCTTTTGAGATTGCTTTTTGCAAACGTTCTAGTTTTACCGGTTTTGTGATGTAATCTACTGCGTCGATATTAAAGGCATCGGCGGCATATTCTTTATAAGCCGTACAAAAAATAACCAATTTATTATGGAGCAATTCTGCCAGATGCAAACCGTCCATTCCCGGCATTTCGATATCTGAAATCAGTAAATCAAAATCGAGATTCGGAATATCTGCAAGGAGTTTTTCAGGATTATTGAATGTCTTTACGATTTCGATTTCCGGAATTTGTTCGCAAAGCATTTTCAGGTACATTAATCCCGGTAACTCATCGTCCAGAAGCAAGCATTTCAGTTTTGTATTCAAGTAAATCTATTTTTAGATGAGCGATATAAATGTCGTTTTCTACGAATTTATCGAGTTTGAAATTATTCTTATATATAATGCGCAATCGGTGTTCTAAAGTTGCATGACCAAAACCGCTTCGTTCTTTTTTTAATACTTTTTTATCCGAAATTTTATTCGAAACCGTCATAAAAAAACTATTGTCTCTAAACTCAAAAACTACCGAAATAAAAGCATCTGCACTTTGCAAATCAGCGTGTTTAAAGGCATTTTCGATTAAATCAATAGAAATTAAAGGCGCCAATAAAGGTTGTTCGTATAATTTATCGTCCTTATTGATATTGGTTTTGATTTTTAATTCAAAAAGCGGACTAATCTTGATTTTATTGATTTCGATTAGATTCAACGCAAAATCAATTTCTTCTTTAGCGGTGACAAACTTCTTTTTGCTTTCGTATAAAATATAGTCTAAAACATTCGCCAATTTATCCAATGCAAAATACGTTTGATAAGCATGCGATTGAATCGAATTCAGGATATTCTTAAACAAATGCGGATTCAGTTTTGATTCCAGAGTTTCTAACTGCAAATCATTAACTTTCATTTCGAGCGCATAAAAACTCTTTTCGGCATCATCTTTTGCTTTTTTGAATTGCATTAATTGATAAAACAAAAAGCAGATAATGGCGATTAGCAATAAAAGAATTGCCAGAAATATAAAAGTTATTGTGTTGTCTTGCATTGTTATGTAAAGTTAAAAGTTTTTTTGCCCGCGGATTTTACGGATAAAACGGGTTGTCACAGATTTTCTTTTTATACTATTTCAATGAATAAAATTATCTGCTTAAATCCGCTTAATCTGCGAAATCTGCGTGCTATTTTTTTCGCCACGAATTTCACGAATGAGCACGAATTAATATTAAATCAATCTGTGTAGATCTTTTTAATCTGCGAAATCTGCGTGCTATTTTTTGCCACTGATTAGAATGATTAAAAAGATTTTTTCTAATTATTTACTAAAAATTAATCTGTGAGAATCTGTGTAATCTGTGGCATGTTTTATTATTTTAAAAATAAAAAAAAACCGCGTGTATCTGTTTAATCCGCAAGATTCGTGGGTAATATTTCTAATGACTAGAAACAAACTTCAACCCAATAATTGAAGCGATTAAAGTCGAAAGAAAAAATATTCTCCAGAAAGTTGCCGGTTCTTTAAAAATTAAAATTCCAACCAAAACAGTTCCAACGGCGCCAATTCCTGTCCACACGGCATATGCGGTTCCAATTGGTAAAACCTGAGTGGCTTTATATAATAAAAGCATACTGATCGAAAGACAAACGAAAAACCCAATCATCCAGTAAGTTGATAGAATTCCTGTTGTTTCTTTGGCTTTGCCTAAACAAGATGCAAATCCAACTTCAAAAAGTCCTGCAATTATTAATAAAATCCAATTCATTTTCCTTTCATTTTTAAATTAAGTACAAATATGAGAAAAGCTAACGTAGGATTGTGCAAATCATCTAATTTTTCCTAAAAATCACATTATCAAATATGTTAACAAACCGTAAAAACGACCTGAATATTTATGATTTCGAGCACTTTTCACTACATTTGCATCCATTTTAAAGAATTTATGAAAAACGCTGTACAAGTTGGATTTTGGGAAAAACTAGCCAGAATCATACTTAAAAATAGAATTGCGATACTCGTTGGGGTTTCGGCTTTGACAATTTTCCTTGGTTATCAATGGAAAAATCTTGCTATGACCTATACCGAAGCAAACTTGCTTCCTAAAAATCATGTCGCAAATAAAGACTATCAAAAGTTCCTAAGTAAATTTGGAGAAGAAGGAAATTTAGTAGTAATTGGGTTTCAGGATCCGAAATTTTTTACGCCTAAAAATTATGCTGCCTGGAATGAATTAATGACAGGTTTAAAGAATTCTAAAGAAGTTGATTTGGTGGTTTCTTTAAATGATTTGAAAAAATTAGAAAAAGATACTGTTAACGAAAAATTCGTTCTTGCACCTTTTATAAATCAAGATAAAGCGAAAGACCCTGAGTATTTAAAAAAGGTTCAATACGATTTATTTCATAATTTACCTTTTTACGAAGGTTTGCTTTTTAATAAAGAAAGCGGAAGTATTCGTTCAGCAGTTTACATTAATAAAGCACTTGTAAATACAGCCGAAAGAAAAACTTTTATCCTTGAAAATCTGGTTCCGAAAATCGATAAATTCGAAAAAACTACCGGAATCGATTTGAAAGTTTCCGGAATGCCTTACATCAGAACAATCAATGCTGATAATATGAAAGGGGAAATCGGGCTCTTTATTGGCGCGGCTTTACTGACGGTTTCATTGATTTTCTTTTTCTTTTTCCGTTCTTTCAGAGCAACGTTTTTATCCATTTGTATTTTACTTGTTGGTGTAATCTGGTCTTTTGGAACACTTGGATTATTTCATTATAAAATTACGATTTTAACGGCTATTATTCCGCCATTAATTATTGTAATTGGTATTACGAATTGTATTTTCCTGATCAATAAATATCAGCAGGAAATTAAACTGCACAACAATCAGGCAAAGGCTTTGCAACGTATTATTTCTAAAATTGGAGTTTCGACTTTAATGACGAATTTAACAACGGCGATAGGTTTTGCAACATTCATGATTACAGGAAACGACCTGCTTTTTGAGTTTGGTTTAGTGACTTCAATCAATGTGATTTCGGTTTATTTATTGACGCTTTTAATTGTGCCAATTGTGTACAGCTTTATGGATGTTCCGGGAGAAAAACATTTGTATCATTTGACTAAAACGTATATTTCGACTTTATTGGATTTTGTCGAAAATGTGGTAAAAAACAAGCGAAAAGTAATTTATACGATTTACGGATTGTTATTGGTTTTTAGTGTAATTGGAGTTTCTCAAATGAAAGTTTCAGGAAGTTTGATTGGCGAAATGCCAAAAAGTGCTTCTTTCTTTAAAGATATTTTATTCTACGAAAAAGAGTTTAACGGTGTAATGCCGCTCGAAATTATGATTGACACCAAACATAAAAAAGGTGTTATGAAATTGTCGACGATGCGCAAAATGGATGAACTGCAAAATACTATTGCAAGTCTTCCGGAATTGTCAAAACCTGTTTCTGTGGTGAATCTGGTTAAATATTCGAAACAGGCTTTTTATAACGGAAACCCGGAATATTATCAATTGCCAACTTCGCAGGAACAAGCTTTTATTTTGTCGTATGCTAAAAATGCAACAAAAAATAGCAAAGACAATTTAATGAAAAGTTATGTTGATTCGACTGGACAATATGCCCGAATCACCACTTTTATGAGAGATATTGGTACGGATGAAATGGCGAAAGTGGAGAAAAAACTGCATTCAAAAATTGATGAGATTTTCCCGAAAGATCGTTACGAAGTTACCATTACCGGAAAAGCATTGGTTTTCCAGAAAGGAACATCATATTTAGTTGACAACTTAATAGAATCGTTGATTTTTGCGATTTTGGTAATTGCGATTTTGATGCTTTATTTATTCAGATCGTTCAAAATGGTAATGGCATCTGTAATTACGAATATTTTGCCGCTTTGTATTACGTCCGGATTGATGGGTTATTTCGGAATTCCGTTGAAACCTTCTACAATTTTAGTATTCAGTATTGCGTTTGGAATCTCGGTTGATAATGCGATTCAGTTTATGGCGAAGTACAAACACGATTTGATTCAAAGTAACGGAAAAGTTAAACGTTCTGTTTTCAGCGCTTTGAGAGAAACTGGAATCAGTACTTTTTATACTTCGGTAGTTTTGATTTTAGGATTTGCTACTTTCACGCTTTCAAGCTTTAGCGGAACAATTGCGCTTGGAGGATTAATTTCTTGTACTTTGGCATTTGCAATGTTTGCTAATTTATTGGTTCTTCCGGCTTTGGTTTTGACTTTTGAAAAGAAGAAGGCTAAGAAAGAGGATTTGGAAGGATAAACACGAATTTACTTCGTCTGTTCGCTTTCGCTCGAGTCACGAATTAGCACGAATTGATAGTTTGAATCTTTGTCAAAGTTTTGAACTTTGACAAAGATTATAGACAATATTCTTTTTACGCAAAGTTTAGTCCTTGCGAGGAACGAAGCAATCTCATTTGCTAAATCAACTAATTATTTTGTTAGTGTGATTGCTTCGTTCCTCGCAAGGACAAAAAAATAAGAAACAATTGCCTCTTAGAAAAACGAAAAGCCCTAGCCCTGATAGTAGCGGCATCCTTTTTATTGCTCCTTTAGCAATAAAAAGATATAGCGGATAGCGGGAAACAGCTACAAAAATTAATTATTATCGTTTATATTTGCAGTTATTACACAACAAATAATTTAATTTCAATATTATATATAAAATGAAACACACAAAAGTTAAAGACTTATTAAACAGTACGACGACGCTTCAGGAGGTTAATGCAAAAGGATGGGTGAGAACTTTTAGAAATAATCAGTTCATCGCGCTTAATGACGGTTCTACCATTAATAATATACAATGTGTTGTTGATTTTGAAAATACACCGGAAGAAACTTTAAAAAGAATCACGACGGGAGCTGCAGTTTCTGTAATTGGAACTTTGGTTGAAAGTAAAGGTGCAGGTCAGAAATATGAAATTCAGGTTTCTAAGATTGAAATTTTAGGAGATTCTGATGCGGAGAAATTCCCAATGCAGCCTAAAAAACACTCTTTAGAATTTTTACGTGAGAATGCACATTTACGTGTTCGTACAAATGCTTTTGGAGCAATTATGCGTGTACGTTCTGTATTGTCATTTGCGGTTCACAAATATTTTCAGGAAAAAGGATTTGTGTATGTAAATACGCCAATTATCACTGGAGCTGATGCTGAAGGTGCTGGAGAAATGTTTCAGGTGACTTCGTTGCCTTTAGATAATCTTCCAAAAAACGAAGAAGGAAACATTGACTTCAAAAAAGATTTCTTCGGAAAACATACAAACTTAACGGTTTCGGGACAATTAGAAGGTGAAACTTTTGCAATGGCTTTGGGTCAGATTTATACTTTTGGACCAACTTTTAGAGCAGAAAATTCAAATACTTCTCGTCACCTTGCAGAATTTTGGATGATTGAGCCAGAAGTTGCTTTCAATGACCTTGATGACAACATGGATTTGGCTGAAGATTTTATTCAGTATGTGATTAAATATGCTTTAGACAATTGTCAGGATGATTTGAAATTCTTGGAAGGAAGACTTCTTGAAGAAGAAAAATCAAAACCTCAGGCTGACAGAAGCGAAATGGCTTTGTTAGAGAAATTAAACTTCGTATTGGAGAACAACTTCAAACGTGTTTCTTATACGGAAGCAATTGATATCTTGAGAGATTCTACTCCAAATAAAAAGAAAAAATTCCAATATATCATCAACGAATGGGGAGCTGATTTACAATCAGAACACGAGCGTTATTTGGTGGAGAAACACTTTAAATGTCCGGTAATCTTGTTTGATTACCCTGCAAACATTAAAGCGTTTTACATGCGTTTGAATGACAATACAGAACCAGGAAGAGAAACGGTTCGTGCAATGGATATCCTTTTCCCTGGAATTGGAGAAATCGTTGGTGGTTCTGAAAGAGAAGAGCGTTACGATGTTTTGGTTGAAAAAATGAAAGCTTTAGAAATCGATGAAGAAGAATTATACTGGTATTTAGACACCAGAAGATTTGGATCAGCGACTCACGCAGGTTTCGGACTTGGATTTGAGCGTTTGGTATTGTTTGTAACTGGAATGACAAACATTAGAGACGTAATTCCTTTCCCGAGAACTCCTGGAAGTGCGGAATTTTAATCTGAGGTTCTAAGGAACTGAGGTACTAAGGTTCTAAGTTTTTAAAATATAAATAATTTAAATCGAATTAATTCGTCAATATAAGATGCTCAGAGCCTTAGAAGCTTAGCATCTTAGCAACTTTTTATATGCTAAAGCAATTTTTAAATTTAAAATTATCCCAAAAATTATCTCCACAGCAAATTCAGCTGATGAAGTTAATTCAATTGCCTACGCAAGCTTTTGAGCAACGTTTATTAGAAGAAATGAACGAAAACCCGGCATTAGAAGCTGGAAAAGAAGAAGAATACGAAGCCGATGAATTCGCCAATGAAGACTACGACGATTATGATGATGCTGAATCTGACAGAATAGAAGCAGACGACATTAATATTGACGAATACTTAAGCGACGATGATACTCCGGATTATAAAACTCAGGTGAATAATTACAGTGAAGACGAAGAAAGAGAAACACCGTTTGCTTCTCCGATAAGTTTTCATCAGGATTTAATCAATCAGTTAAATACTTTTATTTTAAATGATGAAGAACGCGAAATCGCCGAATTCCTTGTTGGAAGTATTGACGATATGGGTTACATCCGCAGAAGCGTTCCGGATATTGTAGATGATATGGCGTTTACTCAGGGTATTTATACGGATGAGAAAATGGTCGAAAAAATGCTTCAGGTAATTCATGAATTAGAACCTTCGGGAGTTGGAGCGCGTGATTTGCAGGAATGTTTATTATTGCAATTAAAGCACAAAACGCCAACAGAATATGTTGATTTAGCAATTGATATTATCGAAAATCAGTTTGATGCTTTTACCAAAAAACATTACGATAAACTGCTTCAGAAATATGGTGTTTCGAATGAACAGCTTAAAAAAGCGATTCACGAAATCGAAAGACTAAACCCAAAACCGGGCGGATCTTATACCGGAAACAACAAAGTAACTGAAAATGTGGTTCCAGATTTTGCCATCAGAATTGTTGATGGAGAATTAGAACTGACTTTAAACGGAAGAAATGCTCCGTCTTTGCATGTTTCTAAAGATTATCAGGAAATGATGCAGACGTATAAAGATTCTCGTGATAAATCATCGGCACAAAAAGATGCGGTTCAGTTTATCAAACAAAAACTGGATTCGGCTAAATGGTTTATTGATGCAATAAGACAACGTCAGGAAACACTTTTTGTAACCATGAATGCGATTATGCATTATCAGGAAGAATACTTTTTAGACGGCGATGAAACGAAACTAAAACCAATGATCTTAAAAGACATTGCGGATATGGTTGGTTTGGATATTTCGACGATTTCGCGTGTTGCAAACAGTAAATACGTTGAAACACCATACGGAACGAAACTAATCAAAGAGTTTTTCTCTGAAGCAATGAAAAACGATCAGGGTGAAGATGTTTCGACTTTAGAGATCAAAAAAATTCTTCAGAATACAATTGAAGAAGAAGATAAAAAGAAACCTTTACCAGACGATCAATTGGCAGAAATTCTAAAAGAAAAAGGATATCCAATCGCCAGAAGAACGATTGCAAAATATCGTGAACAGCTTGATATTCCGGTGGCAAGAATGAGGAAGAAGATTTAAAATTTAAACATTTAAATTTATTTTTTTTACCATTAAGAGATTAAGAAAAATTAAGCTTCATATCTAATAAGAAACGCGACAGATTTTAAAAATCTGTCGCGTTTTGTTTTATATCGTCATCGCATATTAAACCGGATTAAAATCCGGCCTTACAAAATAGTTCGAGCCGAAGGCTCTTTAAAGTTCCGAAGGAACGATTTATATTGTAGGGCTGGACTTTAGTCCAGTTTAGATGTAGAGTTTTTTTTAAATTGCACGAACAACATTATAACATCATTTATTATTCCGTAGGAATATTTGATCGGTAGAAAAAAATATTGAAATTTTCGAATCGTGTCCTGTAGGGACACTTGTTTTTCATGTAATTAATCGCAAAACTGCCATTCGATTGTTCAAACGTTCCTACAGAACGTATATTCACAAACCAATTTAATTGTCTACCAATGAAACATTCCTACGGAATGACCAATCTTTTTTAAACAACAAACCCGACAAATTTTGAACTTGTCGGGTTTTATTTTATAATGGAACTTCTGAATTATTTATATTGTTCAGGCGTTATCGTGATCTCAAACAAAAAGTTTTCCTTTTTGTCATCATAATTATAAATCAGAGTAAAATCATTATCACGAAATGTTTGAAGTCCGGGATTTGCTTTAACGGTGCTAAGCAGACTTTCTTCGATATTTTTCTTTATCGTTTCGATTTCTGCCGTTTCTTTTTCTACATTAAGTAAAGTCAAATTGTATTGAACGACTTTATCTTTTGGTAAAGTAACATTGTCCAGGCGAATTCCTTCCTGGATAACTAAAGGGCAATTCTTATTGTACTTCGCAACTAATTCAACCATTTCTGTGTCAGTAACAGGCTCTTTAAAAGAATAATAAAAGACAAAAACTAATGATAATGCTACAATTGCACTTATTACTAAAATAATTAAATTCTTTTTTGTTGTAGGTTTCTGCATTTGTAGTTTGTTTTGTTGTGAAGAGAAAGCAATTTTATTTATCCTGAATCTTTTTCATGGCGTTATAATACGCGGCACGACTTAACGGTTCATATTCTTCGGTTTCGCCAAGCATTACTAATTTGTCATTGTCAGTTTTACGGAAACTGTAATTGGCAAGATTTCCTGTTCTGGTACAAACGGCATGAACTTTAGTTACATATTCGGCGGTTGCCATAAGCGCTGGCATTGGTCCAAAAGGATTTCCTTTAAAATCCATATCAAGCCCTGCAACTATCACACGAATTCCCTGATTAGCAAGATCATTACAAACGGTAACAATCTCATCGTCAAAAAACTGAGCTTCGTCAATACCAACAACGTCGCAGCCTTGTGCTAAAATGGAAATATTAGCAGCGGCAGGAACCGGAGTTGAGCGAATTTCGTTGGAATCATGAGATACCACCATTTCGTCATGATAGCGGGTATCAATGGCAGGTTTAAAGATTTCGACTCTTTGTTTGGCAAATTGGGCGCGTTTTAATCTGCGGATTAACTCCTCGGTTTTACCCGAAAACATTGATCCACAAATAACTTCAATCCAACCAAATTGTTCTTTGTGATTTACTGTATTTTCGAGAAACATTTTGTATTTTTCTACCTTTAAAAATGAATAGTTTTTATTACTTTGTACTGGTAATAAATTGACGCAAAATTTTGATGTTTTACGTTTTTTCAAAAGTAGAAAATTTTTATCAAATCGGAGATTCGCAAACGCTTATTAACAGAAATAAAAAATTGTTCTGCGAATTTCATCCCAGAATAAAAACATTCGAATACAAAATATACTAAAATACCCTATTCACTATAATTTCAACAGTTATGAAAAAAAAATTGGAAGCCGATTTAATCAGCATTGCACATCGAATTTTAAAGCTTAAAAATAAATCCGATATCAATCAATTATATCTTGAAACACAGAAATTATATGAGAAATTAGCGGTGCTGAAGTTTGTAGACGAAAACTTTGATACTGTAAAACCAACAATCACGCACAGTGAAATTACTGCTGAAGTTGAAACAATCTTCGAAAAAGATGATATTGCTCCGGCAGAAGCTGTGATCGAAACTCCAATTGTTGCAGAAGAAATTGTAGAAGAAAAAATTGCAGAACCAGCAATTGCTGAACCTGTAATTGTTGAAGAAATAGTTGCTGAAACTCCAGTAGAAGTAATTCCTGAACCAGTTGAAGAAATTGAAGAGGAAGTTATTGAAGAGCCTGTAATTGAAAAAGTAGAGGAGCTTGAAGCAATTAAAGAAGTTGAACCTTTAAAAGAAGAGAAAGCCTCATTTGAAGAAATTTCTTTTACAACAATTAGCGATCTAAAACCAATTCCGAATTTTATTCCAGCTTTTGAATTAGATAGAGAAGCAGAGAAAATAGAAGACAAAGTAGAGGAAAAGGTAGAAGTTACAACAAAACCAGAACCTGTTTCTATTTTATTTGAAGATTTCGGAATCAATTATGCTGATGCTGAATTTGTAAAAGTAGACAGCTTTGAAGCCGTTTCTCCAACTCCCGTAATCAGCGAATTTAAAGAGAAGAAAATTGTAGAAACTGTAGTTCTAGAAACTCCGGCAGAACCAAAAGTGGTTACGTTAAACGAAAAACTTGCAAAAGGTTTTCATATTGATTTAAATGACCGTATTGCTTTTACCAAGAATCTTTTCGGAAACAGTTCTGAAGATTATAGCCGCGTTTTAAACCAATTACTAACTTTTGATTCTTATACTGAAGCCGTAGATTTCATCGAAAATATGGTGAAACCGGATTATAATAATTGGGTTGGAAAAGACGATTACGCAGAACGTTTCTTAGGAATTGTAGAGAAAAAATTCTCATAAACACGAATTTCATATCTCACATTTTACATTTCACAATAATAAAATATGTCTAAATTATATATCGTTCCAACGCCAATTGGCAATCTTGAAGACATGACTTTTCGTGCCATTCGGATTTTGAAAGAAGTCGATTTGATCTTGGCGGAAGATACCAGAACGAGTGGAAAATTGTTGAAGCATTTTGAAATTGGTACGCACATGCACAGCCATCATATGCACAACGAACACAAAACAACCGAAAACTTAATTGCGCGTTTGAAAGCCGGCGAAACCATTGCCTTGATTTCAGATGCTGGAACTCCGGCGATTTCAGATCCCGGATTTTTATTAACGCGCGCTTGTGTCGAAAATAAAATAGAAGTCGAATGTTTGCCTGGCGCAACCGCTTTTGTTCCAGCTTTAGTAAACAGCGGATTGCCAAACGATAAATTTATTTTTGAAGGTTTTCTGCCTGATAAAAAAGGACGTCAAACTCGATTTTTGGCTTTAGCCGAAGAAACACGAACAATGATTTTATACGTTTCGCCACATAAACTCGTTAAGACTTTAGCTGAGTTTATTCAGTATTTTGGCGAAGACCGACAAGTTTGTGTTTCAAGAGAATTGTCAAAACTACATGAAGAAAACGTACGCGGAACTGCAAAAGAAGTTTTAGCGCATTTTGAAAAAACAGCACCACGTGGCGAAATTGTTGTAGTCGTTGCCGGAAAAACAATAACAAAAGAACCTAAGAAAAGTAAGTTTTCGAAGGATGAACCAGAAGAAGACGAAGATTAAATTATTTATGAAAAAAATAATATTTCTCTTTCTATTGATCAGTATAATTTCTTGTAAGAATAAAGAAATTGATCATTCTAAAGATGATGACACTGAAATTCAGAAAATAGGGCATCTTTATCAGCCAGAAAAAATAAATACAGGACCTGTTAAAAGCGATATTGATCTAAATAAGAAAAGTTATGAAATAAATCTTTTCAATAGTGATGTATTAGAAAAAGACATGAAATTTTTAAAAGGCCATTCTGCGAAAATTGCAATTTTGTATAGGAATTTTTTAATACAAAATGAATATAATTATAATGACATTATAGTTAGAATTCATCAGAAAAATAACAATAGTTATGATTTTAAATATTCTGAAAAGCAATTGTTAGAAATAGAAAATAAAAGACATTTAAATCCATCTGAAAAAAAATAAAGCATAACATGAGCATACAAGCCTTTTTAGAAAAATTAAAACAAACTCCAACCGAAATAACACTTCCTGAAACTATTGCTGTAATCGAAGAAAATTACAACTTCACGCCAACAGCTTTTCAAAACGGAACTCAACATAATGCCGCCGGAGAAAATTCTGGTTCATGCAAATTGTTTTCTTTCGCGAAGTTGCAAAATCTAAGCAAAGAAGAAACTTTAGCTTGTTTTGGAGCTTTCTATTTTGAAGAAGTTTTAGGCGATCCAAGCGGAACAAATCACCAAAACATTAGAAACTTTATCAACTTAGGTTGGGACGGAGTTAAGTTCGAAGGAAATGCTTTAGAAGCAAAATAATGCTGAAAACCTTTGTCAAAATTTAAAACTTTGACAAAGGTAAAACCGAATATTTTTTGCCACAGATTTCACAGATTAACACAGATAAAAAATCCTTTTTAAATCCTTTAATCTGTGGCATTAGAAAAAAAATACCTTTCTGATTAAACGATTTTCGATTTTTACAATCTAAAATCAACACTCTAAAATCTAAAATCAACCATGCGTTGGACATTAAAAACAAAACCTTCTCAAGATAAAATCAAACATTTGGCGCAAGCCTTGAATGTAGAAGATTTTGTAGCAACACTTTTGATTCAGCGTGGCATTGAAACTTTTGACGATGCTAAGAATTTCTTTCGTCCTTCATTAGAACATCTTCATGATCCTTTCCTGATGAAAGACATGAATAAAGCCGTTTCCCGAATCGAACAGGCGATTGAAAATCAGGAAAACATCTTGGTTTTTGGCGATTATGATGTCGACGGAACAACGGCAGTTTCTTTGGTTTCTTCTTATCTAAAATCTCATTATCCTAATATTGCCACATATATTCCAGATCGTTATCTTGAAGGTTACGGAATTTCTTTTAAAGGAATCGACTTTGCCGATGATAATGGATTTACGTTAATCATCGCTTTAGACTGTGGAATAAAATCCATTGATCATATTGCTTACGCGAAAGAAAAAAACATAGACTTTATTATTTGTGATCACCACAGACCAGGAGAATTTCTTCCCGATGCGGTTGCGATTTTAGATCCAAAAAGAGAAGATTGCACGTATCCATATGATGAATTATGTGGTTGTGGCGTTGGTTTTAAATTAATTCAGGCTTTAGGAACAAATAGAAACGAAACGATAGAAGATTTAATTCCGTATCTGGATTTGGTTGCAACAGCAATTGCAGCGGATATTGTACCGATAACGGGCGAAAACAGAGTTTTGGCTTACTACGGATTGCAAGTTATTAATTCAGATCCAAGACCGGGAATTAAAGCTTTGGTACATCAGGTAAAAAAGAAAACGCTTGATATTACCGATGTTGTTTTTATTATTTCTCCCCGAATAAATGCTGCCGGAAGAATCAAACACGGTAATCATGCTGTTGAATTATTAACAGAATTTAATTTTGAGCAAGCGCAACAATTTGCTTCAGAAATAGAACAATACAATTCAGACAGAAAAGATCTGGACAAACAAATTACGAAAGAAGCTTTTCAGCAAATCCTGGCCAATAACGAACAAGACCGATTTTCGACAGTTGTGTTTCAGGAAGACTGGCATAAAGGCGTTATTGGAATTGTAGCTTCACGACTTATCGAGACTTATTATCGACCAACTTTGGTTTTTACCAAAAGCGGTGATAAATATGCGGCTTCTGCCAGATCTGTAAAAGGATTTGATGTTTACAACGCTCTTGATGCTTGTTCTGAACATTTAGAACAATTTGGAGGACATATGTATGCAGCAGGAATGACGTTGAAAGCGGAGAACTACAAAATCTTCAAAGACGCTTTTGAAAAGCAAGTGCAGGAAACCATTTTGCCGGAAATGCGAACGCCGGAAATAGAAGTTGATGCTGAAATTAACTTTAGTGATATTACTCCAAAACTAATTCGGATTTTAAAACAATTCGAACCTTTTGGACCGCTGAATATGACGCCTGTTTTTATGACCAAAGAAGTAAAAGATACAGGTTATGCCAAAACTTTAGGCGCGGAAGAAGAACATTTGAGACTTTTTGTAAAGCAATATAATTCAGATGGAATAGCTGCAATAGGTTTTGGATTGGGAAAAAAATTAGACATTACAAAAAATCAAAATACTTTTCAGCTGGCGTATTCGTTGGCTGAAAACGAGTGGAACGGAACCGTTTCGACTCAACTTATGCTAAAAGATATTAGAACAAATGACGAATAAAATAGAAAAGCGAGATCCTTATCAGGCATTGCGCTACAGAGAATTTAATGTTTTTTTATTATTGCGTTTTGCCATGGTTTTTGCCTGGGCGATGCAGTTTATTGTGATCGAATGGGAAGTTTACAGTTTAACTAAAAATCCACTTTCGCTTGGGATTATTGGTTTAATGGAAGTTATTCCCGCCGTTGGTATGGCATTATTTGCCGGACATATTGTCGATCAAAAGGAAAAGAAAGGATTATTGGTAAAATGTATTCTGGGATTTTCTGTAATTAGTTTCGGATTGTTTTTACTGACGTGGCCAAAAGTGGTTGGTGATTTAGCGCCAACGATTGTTTTATATTCAATTTATGCTTTAGTTTTTTTAGGCGGATTAGTACGAGCCTTTCTTGGTCCAACTATTTTCTCTCTTCTATCGCTGATTATTCCTAAAAAAGCATATCCAAATGCTGCAACTTGGAGTAGTTCGGTTTGGCAAATTGGTGCTGTTATGGGACCGGCGCTGGCTGGATTCTCAATTAACTGGATTGGCGTTCACTGGTCAATGTGTATCGTTTTTGGATTCTCAATACTTTCCTTAATTGCTTTATCGCAAATCAGTAAAAAACCAATCGTAAATCCTAAGATTGGAGAATCTATAAAAGACAGTCTTACAGAGGGTTTAACTTTTGTATTTAGAAACCAAATCGTTTTAGGCGCCTTATCGCTTGACATGATTGCAGTACTTTTTGGAGGTGCAGTTGCGTTATTACCTGTTTTTGCTCAGGATATTTTAAAAGTTGGCGCAGAAGGTTTTGGTGTATTGAGAGCTGCTCCGGCGGTAGGTTCTTTCATTACGATGCTCGTTTCTGCTTATGTGCCTTTGTATGAAAATGCAGGAAAGAAACTTTTAGTAGCCATATTTGTTTTCGGATTATCGATCATTTTATTCGGTCTTTCTACGTCATTCTGGCTTTCTGTTTTTGCTTTATTTTTAAGCGGACTTGCTGACGGAATTTCTGTAGTAATTCGTCAAACGATTTTACAGCTTAAAACTCCCGATCATATGCGCGGAAGAGTTGGTGCAGTAAATTCAATTTTTGTTGGATCTTCTAATGAATTGGGTGCTTTTGAAAGTGGTGCAACCGCTAAATTAATGGGAACTGTAACTTCTGTTGTTTTTGGAGGAAGTGTTACTCTATTGACTGTTATTGTAACAGCATTAAAATCGCCGACATTCAGAAATTTAGATCTGAATAAAGAGATGGAGGAACATCATAATCAGGAGTAAATGAGCAAAATTAAAAAGATACTTTTAAGGACTCATCTTATAACATTAATTATACTTTTAATCAATTTTATAATTAATGTTGTTTTCGAAATTGGTTTAATTTCCAATTTGCGTTTAGTTCTTAAAATTCTATTTTATGCTTCAGCCTGTATTTTGTTCTTTTATAATGTGAAGCCTTTTAAGAAAAGAGCTCTATATTTTTCCGTTTACATTTTTTCGCCTTTTTTTATTTTTATAGGTTGGTTAATCGATGGAATTTTTGGTGCTATTTTAGGATCTGTTTTTCTTTTTTTCTTTGTTCCGAATGATACCAGATTTGAAAATGATCAAATTCAAATCAATACAAAATTTCAAGGGTTTTTAGGTTCGTGTTGTAAATATGAAGTCATTGAAAAGAAGTATTTTTTATTCGAAAGAAAGATTGGTGAATTTCAATCTGAAGAAGATCTTTATTTTAAAAAAGAGGGTGTTAAAATTCAGGAAAATATTTTGCAAATGCATCTTGTTTTGAAAGATTACGATCAAGAAAAAGATCGTTACTTCGCAAAAGATACTATCATTTATGCCGTTTTAAAACACTAATTTTTCAAATTGATGAAATCATTTCTTCTTGCTTTCGTTTTAACAATATCCTTTTTCGCAAACGGACAAAATCTCTACATTAAAACATACGGAAATAAAAAAGATAAAAGCATTATTTTTATTCACGGAGGTCCAAGTGGTAATTCGACTTTATTTGAAGGTACAACGGCTCAAAAATTGGCTAATCTTGGGTTTTATGTAATTGTTTACGACCGAAGAGGCGAGGGAAGATCTTCAGATCCTGATGCGAAATTTACTTATGCAGAAGCTTTTCAGGATTTAAATACCATTTATAAAAAGTATAATTTAAAGAAAGCGACTCTTCTTGCACATAGTTTTGGCGGATTGGTTGCAACCCTTTATACCGAAAAATATCCTAAGAATGTGAGTAAGCTTATTTTAGCAGGAGCTTTATTTTCGCAGCAAGAAACTTATGATCACATTTTAAATTCTTTGAAGAAAAAATATTTGAAAATTAAGGATTCTAAAAACCTCAATAAAATAGCTTACGTAGAAAAACTGGATAAAAACTCGGCAGGATATAGAAAACATTGTTTTGATTTGGCAAGTGATAATGATTATTTTAAAATGCCAAAGCCAACCAAAGCATCAAAAAAGTTATATGCTGATTACGAAGCAAGTGAGTTTTTTAAAACTAATATTCGAAATAAAAATGCTCCGCTACTTTTTTACCAAAACGAAAAGCAAAATAATATCGACACAAGATCGTCTTTAAAAAAGATAAACGCGGAAGGTATTTCTATCTACGCCATTTATGGAAAAGACGATGGTGTTTTTTCACCGGCACAAATAGCTTCAATTAAAGATTTGGTTGGTAAAAATCATTTTGCCTTTTTGGATAATTGCTCTCATTATTTGTTTGTAGATCAACAACAAGAGTTCTTATCTAAAATTAAGCAGTGGTATAAGTAATGTTTTTAACAAAACCAAAATGCTATAAGTAAATTTTAGGCAAACTGCTCTTAAAGCGAATTATAGGACTCAAACGCTTAAAATTTTATCTTTTTTATGATTTTTTTATTTAGAATTAATATAAATAATATTTATATTTGTTGGAATAAAACGATTTACGATGAGAGAAATAGAGCAAATATATCATAACAACTTCGGAATAGCTTTTTATTGGAAAAAGCAAAATGAAACCATATTAGACAAAGTTCAGTTAGTGTTTAAGGAAACTGGGTTTTATTTTACAGTTCAGGAATTGAATCATTTTTGTGATTTAATTGAAGATAGTATGATTGAAAATGCTTGTTGCGAAGCTTGCGAATTAAAATATTCATGCCATAAATTCTTATTGAAAACACCTTGTTCTGCTATTGATTTGGCAGTTTCAATGACAGAGCTTAAATCGATTAAAGATTTAGTTGAAGGTTCTTTATTTCGAATTGATTTGGATGAATATGTTTATGGAGTTGGGATGAATTAAGAAACATTCTAAATATTTTAACAACAATTTTTCATTATTGAAATATATTTTGATTTTATACAAAAAAAAGTATATTTACAGCAATGAAAAAAACACGCATTCTTTTTGCTATAGTTGTTTTAGCGGTTTTCTTGTCAAATTGCACAAACAAATCTGATGAATATATTGATCCTCGCGGTACTGATTACGCAGGTTCTGAAAGTTGTATTGATTGTCATAAAACGCAATATGATATGGCTTTGCAAAGTTCTCATTTTAAAGCAACTGCTCCTGCAATTTTAGGGAATGTTTTGGGTGATTTTGATTCAAAAAATCACGTTTTTATCTACGATAAGAATACCAAATTGGTAATGGAAAAGCGCAACGACAGTCTTTATCAGGTTTTGTATAAAAACGGAAAGGAAGTTGAGGCGCATCGTTTTGAGATTGTTTTTGGTGCTAAACATGCACAGACCTCAGTTTATTGGCGTGAGAATAATACCTATGAATTACCGGTTTCGTATTATAGTTCTATAAATAATTGGGCAACAAGTCCTGGATTTCCTGCTGATAAACCTTATTTTGATCGAATGGTGATGAAGGATTGTTATTCTTGCCATGCTTCAAATATTAGCAGTCGAAATGTTGGACAGAAATCGACAGAAAAAAACTTCATGTCTATGGATGTTGAAGATATTATTGATCGAAAAACCATCGTTTACGGAATTGATTGTGAGCGTTGCCATGGACCAGCGAAAGCGCATGTTCAATTTCATATTAAAAATCCAAACGTAAAAGTTGCTAATAGCATCACAAGTTATAAAACATTAAACAGACAACAAAAGCTTGATGCGTGCGCACTTTGTCACGCCGGAAATGACGGAATGAAAATAAAATCCCGTTTTGATTTTAAACCCGGAAGTGTTTTATCTGACTTTTACAGAGAGACTCGAAGTATTACTGATACAGCAAAATTTGATGTACATGGAAATCAATTTCGTTTGATGTCACAAAGCAAATGTTTTATCAAAAGTGAAAAAATGGATTGTATTACATGTCACAATCCGCATGAAAATGCTTCTAAGAATCTGGCTTCTTATTCTAAAATATGTATGAGTTGTCATCAGGATTTCAAGCATAATGAAACGACATTAAAAACGATGTCAGGAAGCTTATTGGCATCTAATTGCGTAGAATGTCATATGCCTAAACAATCATCAGGTGCAATTAAATTCCAACTTTCGAACACGAAACAAATGTCGAATTATGTTTTGAGAACGCACAAAATTGGAATTTATCCGACGAATAAAAAATAATTATTGTTCGAATTTTTGAAGTTCAAAAGTTTCACCGTCAAAAACTCCATAGGTAAAGTAGCCAATCCAGTCGCCCAGATTTACATATTTAGATTCTTCTCCAACAGGAAGAATCATAGGTAAATGGCGATGCCCAAAAATGAAGTAATTATAATGTTTGGTTTCGAGTTTGCGTTTTGCATACAAAACAAGCCATTCGTTTTCTTCGCCTAAGAATTTTACATCTTCATCTCCTGAAATCAGTTTGTTTTTAACCGATAAATATTGTGCTAAACTCACACCAATATCGGGATGTAACCAGCGGAAAAGCCATTTTGAAAACGGATTTGTAAATACCTTTTTCATTCTTTTATAACCTTTATCGCCGGGACCTTTTCCGTCACCATGACCAATCAGGAATGTTTTTCCGTTAAAAGTAAATTCTTTGTTATCGTGATAAACAGGAATATTCAATTCGGTTTGAAAATAATCATTCATCCATAAATCATGATTTCCCACGAAAAAATAAATCGGAATTCCGCTGTCACGAATTTCTGCTAATTTTCCTAATACACGAACGAATCCTTTAGGAACAACAGTTTTGTATTCGAACCAAAAATCAAATAAATCTCCTAGTAAAAAAATAGCTTCTGCATCTTGTTTTACAACATCTAACCAAGCTACAAATTTTTGTTCGCGCGGCAAACTCAATTCAGGAGTTGGAGCTCCAAAATGCTGATCAGAAGCGAAATATACTTTTTTCATGTATTGTGAGATGTGGTTTGTGAGATGTGAAACGTTTTACCTTTTACAATTTACTTTTTTCTATTTACAAATTATCAGAAGCATACCATTCTGCAAATGAAGATTCTGTTTCTTGAAGTTTTAGTGAGAAAAGAGAAATATCTTTTGGTAAACGTGCAATGATTCTTTCAGCAAAATCTACAACCATATTTTCACTTGTAGGCTGATAATCAACTAAAATAACGTGATGTCCACGATTTTTTAATTCATTTGCCAATTCGATATGCGGAGTTGTTTCGTTAAAAACCGTTGCATGATCAAACTGATCAACGATTTCTTCTTTTACAATTTTCTTTAGATCCGAAAAATCAATTACCATTCCGAATTTTACATTTGATCGATCCATAATTGGCGAACCAATAACGGTAACCGACAATTTATAACTGTGGCCGTGAACGTTTTTGCATTTTCCATCGTAACCATATAAGGCGTGACCGGTTTCGAAACTAAATTGTTTTGTAATTCTGATATTACTCATCGATTTGAATTTTAGGTTGCAAATTTACGAATTAATAACCGTTTTTGTCTCTTTTTTTAGCACGGTTATACATCCAGTAAGCAATTCCTACTAAAACTACAAAAGGAAGAAATGATCCAATCAGTACGCCAATTTGATAACTGCTGTCCGGAGCGGTCTTAAGTTTCTCTGCAACATCGACTTTTTGGAATAATGAAATGATATACATGTTTAGTAAAATTTGATTTTTTAATAGTATACTGAACTTTGTCAAAGTTTTAAACTTTGACAAAGTTATCGTAAACTGAAAACTGAGACTGAAAACTTTACTTTTTAAATTGTGTCAAAGCATTTCTGCTGAAATCAGATAATACTAATTTTCCAGTAATTGCAGCACGTTCAAGAAGTAATGATTGCCAATGCTCTGTTCCTTCCCAGATGATTTTTTTCATTTCGAATAAAGCTTCCGGATTGTATGAACTTAGTTTTTTGGCAAATTTTTCGACTTCAATATCCAATTCCTCTGCATTATGAATCGACGCATAAAGTCCGTTTTGAAGTGCCCAGTTTGCCGATTTCCATTCGTGCGCTGCAAGTGTCATTTCGGTCATTGCTGTTTTTCCAATTTTTCGGCTTACGGCTGGTTCAATTACAAACGGACCAATTCCAATGGCTAATTCGGATAATTTTATAGCACTTTCGGGCGTAGCCAAAACATAATCACAAGCCGAAATAATCCCAACTCCGCCACCAACGGCTTTTCCTTGAACGCGACCAATAATAACTTTAGAACAAGAGCGCATTGCGTTTAGCAAATGAGCAAATCCTGAGAAGAATTCTTTTCCCTGTTCTTCATTTTCTACCGCAAGAAGTTCATCAAAAGAAGCGCCTGAACAAAAAACTTTTGAACCTTCGCTTTGCAAAACAATAACCGAAACTGTTTCCTTTTGACTTAATAAATTAATCTCTGCCGTTAAGCGATTTAATAGTTCACGAGGAAAAGAATTACTGGCGGGATGACCAAATTGAACAGTTGCAATAGCATTATTTAAAGTGGTTTGCAAAGAACCATTTTGATTTTCTGAACTCATAAAAATAGATTTGATCGTAAAGTTACGGTTTTGGAAAATATTTTAGCCCGAAGCGATTTGAAATTTGTTTTTTGAGAATTAAATGACTTTATTTGCTAACGCTTTGGGGGATTAGCTCATTTGGTTAGAGTATCCCTATGTATTCGGGAGGGTAACAGTTCGAATACAGATTCCAAACAATAAAAGGGGGATTAGCTCATTTGGCTAGAGTACTTGCCTGGCAGGCAAGGGGTGACCGGTTCGAATCCGGTATTCTCCACAAACATTTGTAAGCCTATAAATTTTAATTTATAGGCTTTTTTTATGCCTAATATTTTTTAGATAAAATAATCAAATTTAGTATCAATATAAAAACCTGTGGAGCTATAAAAAAGTAAGGATGAATTTAACCGCAAAGGGAGCAAAGGTTTTTTGTTATAGATTACGCTTATTAAACGCAAAGTTCGCAAAGCTTTATCAATATAGCTTTGCGAACTTTGCGTTTATATAAAACCTTACGAATAAAAAACCTTTGCTCCCTTTGCGTTTAAAATGATTAACCTATAAAAATATTTTTATATTTCTACAGGTTTTTGTGTTGATCCCAAATTTATTTAAACCTTCAAATACAATTGCATAACCAACAAATATTTTGTTATTTTTGAATAGACTATCGCAACTTTGTTTTGCATTTAAAAACGTAATAGTTATTTGTAAACCCTAAATAATACCAAAAGAATATAATGAACGATAAGATTGATTTATTAGTTATTGTAACAGTAGTTTCCTTGTTTATTTCATTATTTCTTGCATTTTTTTTGTTTGCAGTCAAGACACAGCATAAGTTAAGTAATGCTCTTTTTGCTACTTTTTTAATATTATGCGCAATAGATACAAGTCAAACTCTATTTAACTTAATAATTGATAAACCTTCCAATTTTGGAATGTTAAGAGGTTTGTTTGCTTTCTTGCAAATTCCTGTTTTTTATTTATACGTATTATCTGTTTGCTATTCTGATTTTAAACTTAAGCCAAAACACTTATTACATCTGCTGCCATTTATAATTGCAAATGCAATTTTGATAGCTCGTTTTTATGCTGTAGATGATGCTTCTAAAATTAATTTTATTAAAAACTATCAAAGTATGATTGAAATACAGTTTAATCATATTCTTATACACGTTCAGTTGTTTGCATATATTGTTGCTGTTTTTATGGTTTTAAGAAAAGCAAGAAAACTCTATCTCGAAAATTGTGCTGGTACAAGTATTAGTTCTTATAATTGGTTGTTTCAGTTTACAGTTGTGTTGACTATTTTATATTCGGGTGCACTTTTAAAAAATATTTTCAAATTTTCTGATTATCCATATATTTCTGAATGGATAAAAATTGGACTCTTGGTCTTTCAATTATTTATTGTTTGTTGGTACTTGTTTAAAGCATTAAATAATCCGGGTTTATTTAGGAGTATTGATTCAAAATTAAAACTGGTTTCGGATATTGTTTTAGAAGAGAAAAAGAACGAGCAATTAGCTGTAAGTGAAAAAGAATACAATGAAGAGTTGTTGAAATTGCAGCAATATATGACCGAAGAAAAACCGTTTCTGGATCCTTCTTTAACAATTCAGGATGTTTCTAAGGATATTGCAATTCCTGTTCGGGATTTATCTCTTTTAATTAATCATAAATTGCAGCAGCATTTTTATGACTTTGTGAATACATATCGCATCGAAGAAGCTATGGAAATCTTAAAAGATGCTACAAAAAGTAAGATGACCGTTTTAGAAATTTTATACGAAGTAGGTTTTAATTCGAAATCTTCTTTTAATACCGCTTTTAAAAAACATACCGGTGATACTCCAACTGTTTATCGAAAAAGTGCTTAAATTCAATGCTTTGTAATTACTCGTACTCGTAGTTTTAATTATTCATACTTATTTTTTTAAGACAAATGCGTTCGACTGAGTTTATTCGGTCGCATAGGTTTCGTTTCTCCCACATCTTTGTATCGAAATGAATTACTAACCTAAAATTACGATACAATGAAAAACGCTATTTATTTATTACTTCTTATAGTAACCGTTGCAACTGCTCAGACGAACCAAAAAACAGTATCAAAAGAAAGAGATTATAGCTTTCTTACCGATAGTTTAAATATTGATAAACAATTAGAAAAATACAAACTTGCCGGATTTAGTCTTGTTGTTTTCGAAAACTACGAAATAGTCTATTCAAATCAATTTGGTGTAAAATCAATCGATTCAAAAGAGAAAATAGACAAGAATACGGCTTTTTCTACAGCTTCGATTTCAAAACCAATTACAGCACTTCTTTGTTTTATTCTTGAAGAGAAAGGATTGATTAATTTAGACACTCCAATTGATGGATATCTAAAACGCTGGCATTTGCCAAAAAGTAAGTTTACAGAAAATAACAGTCCAACCTGGAGACAATTTCTAAATCATACGGCCGGTACATCTCAAAGTGGATTTGCAGATTACTATCAAGGCGATACAATCCCGACAATAAAAGAAAGTCTTTTAGGAAAGATTCCGCGATATGATAAAGAAATTGAATTTTTGTTCACGCCAGGAACGGGATGGGCATACAGCGGAGGAGGTTATGTGATTGTTCAAATGGCATTAGAAGATACTTTTAAGAAGTCTATTGGAGAATTGGCAAAACAGTATATTTTTTCTCCTCTCGGTTTAAATAACACCACAATGATTCAGCCTGATGAAAAAGGTTTCCCAACAAATGTAGCGCTTGTTCACGATGAGAATGAAAAGGTTATTAGAACAGGTTTACCAATCACGCCGCAAGTTGGAGCATCAGGAATGTGGTCGACGCCAACTGATTTAGCTAAACTTGCTATCGAAATGCAGAATGCATTACGCAACAAAAACAATAAAGTGATTTCTCATGATGTTGCAAAAAAAGTAACAGAAGTATCTGCCTTAAAAGATGCTGTTGGCGGATGGAGTTACGGATGGCAAAAGTCTTTTGGCTATAATAACTATGAATGGTTTATATGTAATGGTTCAAATACTGGAGTTGGAGGAAGTGTTTTTGCTACAATGACAGATGGAAACGGCTTTGCATTTCTAGCCAATGGCGAAAAACCGAATCGTTTTCCTGTGATGGGGAACACGCAAAAAAAGCTTTTGACTTTGATGGACTGGAATAATAAAACGTCTAATGAAGAAACTCAGGAAATGCCTTCAAGTATAAAAGAGAAACTAATTGGGACTTATGATGATTTTCTTTATGGACAAGGAGTGGAAACCAAAATCGTGGAAAGGAATAATCGTCTTTATGTTGAATCGATGTTATTGGATCATTTTAAAGGGAAAAATGATAATGAGTTGGTATATCTTAAAAATGGATTATTTAAAATTGTAGATTATCCAAACTTGTTGAAATTTGATTTCAGTAACGGCAAACCAACTTCTGTGATTTTGATAAGAGGTAATATGGAGACTGAAGTTCAGCTTGATGTTAAAAAGGAGGTTACGAAAAGCTAAAGGTAATTTAGAGATTCTTTAGGCAATTCACCTTTGTCAAAGTTTAAAACTTTGACAAAGGTTATGTTTATATTACAATCCTAAATCAAGAACATAAGATATTTTGACAGCAATATTATCTTCAAATTTTAACAGCTGATTTGGGCCATAGCGATAAAATCCGCCGAGACCAAAACCTTTAAAGATCTTGTTTAATTCAATTCCGGATTCAAAGAAACCTTTGTCTAATGTTTTATAAGTTGGTCCAACATGTTGTTGCGGATTTTCCATATTTCCCCAAGCCATTCTCGTTACTAAAACTAAAGATGGACGTACTTTTTTGAATATTGTAATTCGGTCAAAACCGTGTTTGATTTGGAAAAATATATATTGGCTGGAGAAAAACTCATTAAAATACATAGTTTCAAAACTGTTTCTACCTGCAAAAGTGATACGCTGAATCACGGTTTCTTTAGTAAGGTTATTTGGCATTGTGTTGTACAAATGCGTAATTGGAACATCGCCCATTGCATAACCTCCTTGCAAAAGTAAACTGGTTTTTTGACCGTTTAGATATTTCTTTTCATACTCCGTTTTGAAATCTATTTTGCCAAAGTTAAAATCGTTTTCCAGAACATTTGGTAATGATTGTGTGTATTGAAAGGTAAATCTTGGAAATCTCTTTTCAGATTCATTTCTTCCTGTTGGCGTTTGCATGAAATCGCTAAATGGCGCCCAAACTATTGACAACATTGCTGTAGTCATAATATAGTTGGAATATAATTTTCCGTTTAGATTAAAAAGATAATCAAATTCCGGCTGAACAGAGGTTCGTGATAATTCTAAAATAGCTTCAGTTTTCGGAATAATTTTAGTCTGAACATTCGCTTTCCAGCTACTATATTGGTAGAAAGTACTAATGTTGATTGGTCGCGGATCGTAAATTTTAAAAACACGTTTATCAACTGCAAAAACAGTACTCGCAATCTCCCGAACGTCGTCTGTATACGATCCGTTTATCCAGGTATTCGTGCTTTTGTCCAGTAAAACTCCGGTTCCTAAACTGTATTTAACTTCGCCGTCTTTAGTTCCGTAAGCTGAATATCCTTCGATTCTGAAATTTTTAGAAAAACGATCATTTGTGATTCCGCCTAAACCAAGACGAAAACCTTCGTAATTATTGTAACTGATTATTTTCTTTAAATCCAAATCAACAGGTCCAATTGGGAAATAACCATTGATTATTTTTCGCCCAAGACCTAAACGTTTTTCAATTCTTTTCTTAACAGAAAGACTGTCCAGTAATAAGTATGTTTTTTGGCTTTTTAAGTCCAAACTTTCTTTTCTATAGGTATTCCAGAATTCTTCCGGTTTTTTGCTCGCATCGTCCTTTATTTCGATGTAAAGCGCCGGATTTTTTATAGGATTGGTTGTGTTGTAATGAATGTCGAAATTATTACTCTCAGAAAGTAGATAGGTAAAATCAGACGCTGATTTTTTTCTCGGTTCAAAATTATCTTCAACGTCACCGTCAAACTGAATAGTTCCACCTAGAATTTTAATATCATCATCATTCTTTCCTTTTACAATTTTGAAAGTTGTGTTGCTCTGAAACCATATTTTCTCACTTGGAACATATTCAAATTCATGGATTCCGCTAATGTCCAGAACGCCTTTTATTCGCATTACGGCTTTGGCAACAGCAAAATTTTCCTGATCGATATACAAAACGCCTTCTAAACCTGATGATCTTCTTTTTTGTTTGTTTTTAAAGTAAATCATATAAGTGTCACGCCCTTTTATGTTTACAGTATCCAGTAATTTATAATTGTAATTCGAAGTTGCGCTGTTAGAAATCGGGTTTTCATACTTGGTTTCAAACAATTCATATTTAGAATCATAAATAGAAATAGATTGTAAATTGAATGCTATAATTTCATAAATAGGCTGTTTAAAACCTGCAATTTTGGTTCCCAGAACAGTTTCTTTGAGTTTGTGTTCGCCAAATTGATATTGAGAAACCTTTTCAGTCTGAAATAAATGCTGTTTGCTTATGATTTCTTTAAACTTATAATCGGATGAATCGATGTTGATTTCTTTTTTATTGAAATCTTTATAAGCCGCAGATGAATCTATTCTGCCGTCGATTGAATCAGCATTGGCAGTTACAATAAGTTTATTATAGGTTTTGTATTCAAAACTGCTTAGGCGTTTTTGTGGATTGTTATTATTTTTATTGGCAATAACCTTTTTGATAATGGTCAAAGCAGGATTTTCATTAGAAACAACAACTTCTTTTAAATCATCTGTTTTTTGAGAAAGAGATACTGCATAATATTTTTTGTTTGCCGTAATTGCAATGATTTTAGTTTGAAAACCAATGTAGGAAACGGCAAAAGTGGTCGTTTTTTCGGCTATTTTAAAATCAAACTTTCCATCGACATCTGTAATGGTGTTGATGTTGTCTGAAGTTGTAATTGTAGCAAAAGGAAGAGGCTTATTGTTTGAATCTGTTACAATTCCATTTATTTGAAATTGCGCCTGAATAGTAAGCGTAAAGAACAAAGTCAAAAAACAAAATAGTTTCATAAAGGAGATTATAGATTCAAAAACGAAAACAATGCATTTTTGGTATGCAAAAATAAGAATAAAAAAATCCGCTTGGTAGTATTTTAACCAAACGGATTTTTAATTTGTTGTTACAAAAATTATACTTTCATGATTTCAGCTTCTTTTGCTGCCAACAATTCGTCAATTTTTTTGATGTAAGTATTTGTTAAGTTCTGAACTTCTTCTTCTGCAGATTTACAGATATCTTCTGAAGTTCCTTCTTTTTCTAACTTTTTAATGTCAGTATTAGCGTCTTTACGCACGTTACGAACACCAATTTTTGCATCTTCGGCCTCAGATTTTGCTTGTTTAGCAAGGTCTTTACGACGCTCTTCTGTCAAAGGCGGAACGCTGATGATAATTACATCACCATTATTCATTGGGTTAAAACCAATGTTTGCAATCATAATTGCTTTTTCAATAACTTGTAGCATGTTTTTTTCAAACGGCTGTAAAGTAATTGTTCTTGCATCAGGAACGCTAATTTTTGACACTTGCGAAAGTGGCGTTGCAGAACCGTAGTAATCTACAAAAACACTCCCCAACATTGCCGGAGAAGCTTTTCCTGCACGAATATTAAGGAATTCTTTCTCTAAATGCGCAATCGAACCATTCATTGATTCTTCTGTACTATCTAATATAAATTCTATTTCTTCAGTCATTTTTTTAGATTTTTAAGTCCCGAAGCTTCGGGATAGACGATTCTATTGTTAAAAAAGATTCCTCTAATTTACTAACTAATATGATTTTTTGTTTTTTTTTGAATGTAATTTGATTGTCAAAAAATAGAACAATCTAAGTAGTTTATACGTTAACTACTGTACCAATGTTTTCACCTTCACAGATTTTCAAAAGGTTACCAATTTTGTTCATATCAAAAACAACGATTGGCAATTTGTTTTCCTGGCTTAAAGTGAAAGCAGTGGTGTCCATTACGTTAAGCCCTTTTTTAAGAACATCATCAAACGAAATGAAATCAAATTTTACTGCCGAAGCATTTTTCTCAGGATCAGAATCGTAAACACCATCAACACGAGTTCCTTTTAGAATTACATCAGCATTGATTTCGATTCCTCTTAAAACTGCTGCAGTATCAGTTGTGAAATATGGATTTCCGGTTCCGGCTCCAAAAATTACGATTCTTCCTTTTTCAAGGTGGCGATCTGCTCTTCTTTTAATGTATGGTTCTGCAATAGATTCCATTTTCAAAGCAGTTTGTAAACGCGTTTTCATTCCTCTGTCTTCAAGTGCGCCTTGCAAAGCCATTCCGTTAATTACGGTTGCAAGCATTCCCATATAATCGCCTTGTACTCTATCCATACCTGCGCTTGCACCGGCAACGCCTCTAAAAATATTTCCTCCTCCAATAACAATAGCAATTTCTACTCCTTTACTGTGAATTTGCTTAATTTCTTCAGCATATTCGGCTAATCTTTTAGGGTCAATTCCGTATTGTAAATCACCCATTAAGGCTTCGCCGCTAAGTTTTAGAAGAATTCTTTTATATTTCATGTTTGTGTTGCGTTAATTTGTGCAAATATAGACATATTCTGATTTTTAAAAATAATGTTTACAAAAAATTAATTGCTCTTTTATTTTTAATGAAATAAAGCTTTTATAATTTATTTCAGTTGAATGTGATAAATGTCATTCTGGCGTTTACTTAAAATTTGTAATTTTATAATACTCAAAACGAAACACGTATGAAAAGTATTGTAGCCAAAGCATTATTCCACAGTTATTCTTATGCAGAATATCGAAAATTAGTTACCGATTTATTGTCAGAAGGAAAATCAACAGGAAACGAACAATCTGAAAGCTTAACACATTATACAAGTCTGAATGAAGTCAGAATGAATCGGTTGGAAAAAACGATCAAGATTTCTGAAGACGTAATTTCAAAACTGCAAAACTTAGACAACCATTACATTTGGCTGGTAATATCTGAAGGATGGTGTGGCGACGCTGCTCAAATACTTCCAATTATTGAGAAAATGGCGCATGAATCGAATAAAAAGATTGATCTTAGAATTGTACTTCGCGATCAGAATGACGATTTGATGAATCATTACCTGACTAATGGCGGAAGAGCAATACCAAAACTTATCGTAATTTGTAAAGAAGCCGGAATTGTTCGCGCTGATTGGGGACCAAGACCAAAAGGAGCAACTGAATTAATGGCAAACTATAAAAAGGAATTTGGTATTATTGACGAGAAAATCAAAACCGATTTGCAATTGTGGTATTTGGCTGATAAAGGCGTTTCTGTTCAGCAAGAATTGGTTGAAATAATGGAAAATATCAAATATAACCGATTATAGTTTTGAGACTAAAAAATCGTTGAAACGCTATGTTTTTCGGGCAATTGACTGAAAATTAGTATTTTGACAGTAAAAAATGTATTAAAATATTTTTCTGTAGGATAAATATTTTGTAACTTGCTCATATAATCCCACTTCTACTATTTACTATCTGACTTGCTCTTTTTATTGGTGTTTATTTAATATCTAACAATTAAAAATACACTATCATGAAAAAGTTATTCGACAGGTTTTACGATTTTATCTCAGGTTTATTATTTGGAGGAAAAAATATTCCTCACTATTAATTATTCCAAAAGGGTTGCGTATGAAATAACTGTACTTAGAAGTGAGCACATTATACTATTGCCTTATTTTGTAATGTGCTATTTGTCTTTTATTTCAAATTAAGACTTTCCTCAAATAAAGTAATGTCAATTGCATTTTTTACGTCATAATCGCCAATTTTAGTTCGGCGTAAAACCGTTAAGTGCGAACCTGAATTCATTGCTTTTCCAAAATCAAAAGCCAGAGAACGAATATAAGTTCCTTTGCTGCAAACTACTCTAAAGTCAATTTCGGGTAATGCAATTCGGGTAATCTCAAATTCGTGAATGGTTGTTTTTCTACTTGCGATTTCAACTGTTTCTCCAGCACGTGCGTGTTCGTATAATCGAACGCCGTCTTTTTTAATTGCAGAAAAAATAGGTGGTTTTTGATCGATTTCGCCTAGAAATTGTTTTACCGTTTCATGAATTAAAGCTTCATCAATATGAGAAGTTGGAAAAGTCTCGTCGATTTCAGTTTCTAAATCATAAGATGGAGTAGTGGCTCCAATATAAAAAGTTCCGGTATATTCTTTGGCTTGACCTTGAAGCTCAGAAATTCTTTTGGTAAATTTTCCGGTGCAAATCAATAATAATCCAGTTGCCAAAGGATCTAAAGTTCCGGCGTGACCAATTTTGAACTTTTTTGGAAGTCCAACTTTATTAATCAAAAGATATTTTAATTTATTGACAGCTTGAAACGAACTCCATTTTAAAGGTTTGTCAATCAGTAAAACTTGTCCTTCTAAATATTCTTCGGGTGTCATTAGTTTACTGATAAAGGGTGTATGAAAAAGTGAATTATCAGTAATGCAATACCAAGAATTATACGATAATATCCGAAAAATTTAAATCCGTTTTTAGTTAGAAATCCAATGAAAAATTTTATTGACGCATAAGCTACTATAAAAGCAACAATGTTTCCGATGGCTAATATTCCTAAATTATCTGTACTTAAAACTTCTGGGGAATCTTTGTAAACATCATAAATGCTTTTTACTGTCGCAGCCATCATCGTTGGAACTGCTAGGAAAAATGAAAATTCTGCTGCTGTTTTTCGGGTTAATCCTTGTTGCATTCCACCAATTATTGTTGCTGCGCTTCGGCTTAATCCTGGAAAAATAACAGCTAGTGTTTGATAGCAACCAATTAAAAAAGCTTTTTTATTGCTTATTTCTACGTCATCATTTATAGTCGGATTTGTAAACCATTTATCTACAAAAATCAAAATGATTCCGCCTAATAAAAGTATAACAGCAATAAAAATAGGCGTTTCTAACATTGCTTCAATATGTTTTTTGAAAAGCCCGCCAATAATTAAAGCTGGAATAACAGCAATAATTAATTTGATGTAAAATTGTATTCTGCTAAAGTCAAAGAATTTTTTCCAATAGATAACGACAACAGATAAAATTGCAGCCAATTGAATCACTATTTCGAAAAGTTTTGTAAAATCGTCTTTAGCAATTCCCATAAAGGAAGACGCAATAACCATGTGACCAGTTGAAGAAACAGGTAGAAATTCTGTAATTCCCTCAATAATGGCTAGAATGATAGCTTGTAATGTATTCATCGAAAATTTAGATTGTTAGATTATTAGACTTCTTAGATGTCAGACTTTTTTAAAGAGATTAATCTAATAATCTATAGATCTAAGTTGTCTAAGCAGTCTAAAGAAAAGTCTATTTAGACTTTTTGAAAATAGAATAAATAGTGATTCCAAAACCAATCAAAACAGTTGTTGGAGCTAAACGAATACGTCTAAAACTAAAAACATCTTCATTAAAAACATTTGGATTATCACTTCCTCCGCCAGACATTAGAATAAAACCTAAGGCAATAACTCCAATTCCAATTAAAAGAATTTTGTAGTTGATACCGTCAAAAAGAAATTCTTGTTTTTGCGGTTGTTCTGTAGTATTAGTATTGTTTTTCATTTTGTCATTGTGAGGAATGAAGCAATCTTATCCTCTATTTTATATGAGTTTATATTTTAATCTAAAATCTAATATCAACAATCTAAGATTAATATAGATCGTCAGTTCTTAAATTCAAGAAACGTTGTGTTGCGAAGTGTGTACTTACCCAAGTGATCAAAACACCTAAACCAAAAACGGCTAATAATACCAATCCAATTAAGGCTTTATCTTCTAGGATTCCTAATCCAGGGAAATTTGATTCAACATAAAGTAAAAGTGCAATTAAAGCAATAATAGCTAATCCTGCACCTAACATTCCTAATTTTACGCTGCGCATTACAAAAGGTTTACGGATAAACGATTTTGTTGCGCCAACCATTTGCATGGTTTTAATGATAAAACGGTTAGAATGAATTGATAAACGTAATGAACTGTTGATTAATAAAACCGCAATTATCGCAAGGAAACCGCTGATAATCAAAATCCACATACTTACTTTTTTGATGTTGTCGTTTACCAGATTTACTAATTGTTTGTCGTAAACAATATCTTCAATCATAGTGTTTTGTCTTAGAGTACTTTCGATTTTCGAAATGCTGTCTCTTTCAACATAATCAGCTTTTAAGTGAATGTCATATGAATTCAATAATGGATTTTCTCCCAAAAAGGTTAAGAAATCTTCTCCAATGATATCTGTATGTTCTTTTGCTGCTTTTTCTTTAGAAACATAAGCGTAAGATCTTGCAAAAGGCGCCCTTTTCAATTCCGTGTTGAATGCTTTTATCACACTATCGTTGGCTTCATTTTTAAAGAAAACCGTCATTGCGATTTTTTCTTTAAAATCATTCGCCAGTTTTTTAGAATTGATAATGAATAATCCCAGTACTCCCAAAAGGAATAAAACCAAGAAAACACTTAATACAACCGAAAAATAAGAGGAAATTAACCTGCGCTTTTGAAATTTATCAAAGTTAGAACTCATAGTTTGCTTAAATTATGTGGTAAAAATAATAAAGTATTTCTTTATTTAAAGTTAATAACGAACTTTTATCCCATAAATGTACAATTAAAGATCAAAAGAATCAAGATTAAAACCCTTTGTAGCTTTGAAGTTTTGCAAATTGAAATGTGATTTTACCGCAAAGCGTGCAAAGCTTGTTGTTGAATTTTGGAATCTGATTTAACCGCAAAGCGCACAAAGTTTTTTTATGCGTGGTTTTATACAAACGCAATCCCGATAGCTATCGGGAGCAAAGCGTTGTGTTGATATAGCTTTGCGAACTTTGTGTTTACTATCCGTAACAATTAGTTAAAAACCTTAGCGAACTTTGCGGTTAAATTCTCAAACCATTACTTGACCTTATAAACCTCGATGCTTTTAAGCCAATAAACATGACGTGGACCGGTTTTAATATCGTTTTTGCAAATCAAAATCATTTCACCGCTTTTTACTGGTTTTCCGTTTTCTTCAAAAAGAACATAAGTGTTTTCTCCAGTTGGATTATTAAAAATTTCGGCCCATGAAAATGTCGCTTTATAATCGTCTGAAGCTCTTGCTACGATATAGAAATTTCGGTCTTTATGTCCGCTTTGTTTGATTTTGGCTTTTTCTAGAATATCTTTCAAAAGAACACCTTTACAAATTTTATCGTCTTTTTTTACCTCGCCGCTTTGGCAAACGACTTTAAAATTATCGATCGTAACAACTTTCATTTTCTTTAGAGAATCTACGCTTAATTGCAACGGAAATTCGACATCGCCTTTAACCGAAATTTCATGATTTACTAATTTTAAACTATCGGCGGGTGATAATACAGGATGTTTGTCATTTTCAGGAGATGCTTTTTTTTCTGTGGAAACGGTCGTGTCTTTGTTCTCTTTTTTAGGAGAATTGCACATGCTTAATGAAAATGCAAGTAAAAGAACGAGAATGTAGTTTTGAGTTTTCATATAATATTGATTTGTGATTTAGTTATTGAAAAAGCGAAGAGTGATGAAAAAATTACGGCCTTCTTCAGGATAACCTTCCACAAGCATATAGTTTTTGTCGAAGATGTTATTGATTCCCGCGTCAATGCTAAAATTTTTAGCGATTTTACCTGAACCGTAAAAGTTTAAAAGTGTATAATCAGGAACTCTGGTTCCGTAACTTGTACTGAAACGAGAAGAATTAAACTCTGAATTGGCAATGAAACGCAGAATTTTGATAGGTTTATATTCTAATGTTCCCATAACTTTTGTGTTTGGAACATCGGTAAAATGAATGATTGGATTGGTGATATTTTTTCTTTCGATATAAGTATAATTAAAGTTAAACGAAAGGTTTTCTAAAACAGCATAATTGATTTGTGCTTCAATACCACGATATTCGGCTTTTCCAAAATTTTGCATTTGAGATTTTCCAGGCTGAACGTTGCTCACACTTAAAATCGCATCGGACAATGAACTATAAAATAATGCGGTTTGAAAAGTGATCTTGTCCAAAAATGAAGCCGTATAATTTACTTCGTAATTTGTCGCTTTCTCCGGTTTTAAATCCGGATTAGGAATCGCTGTTCCCATTCTGTACGAATAACGATCTTTGATAGTTGCAAATCTTGTTTTTTGAGAAACTGTTGCGCCCAATTTTTGGTCTTGATTCAATTTATAAAAGACTCCAATTTGTGCATTATAAGCATCACTTGCATCGGCTGTAGGATAATCTGAGATTACTTTTGTTGTGGCGTTATAATCTTCGGCTTCTATGTTTTTTCTAACATTATAACTTACACCCGGAATTACGGTAAGTTTCGAATTTACGGTATAAATATCTTCAAGTCCAATCAAAACGGTATTGTCTATAAAATGACGGACTGGTTCTCCAAGATTGTTTTCGCGGTGAACATCTTCCTTAAATTGAAAAGCAACTTTTAAATCATTTTTCGGAATAAACTTCGTGTTGTATTCCAGATTTCCACCATAAGTATAATCGTTGTAAATACTTTCAAAAGCATAAGCTTTGGTTTGTGTTGAATAAGTTGCATCGTCGTAACTGTCCAAAGTATTGTTGAAACGATCAAAATACAATCTTGTTTTAAAGCTGTTTTTGTCATCGAAAGCAGAATTCGAAATAAAATAAAAACTCTCTTTATCCCAATCCGGCCATTGCCAAAAACGAGGTTTTAGCAAAAGCGAATTCAATGGATCATTTCCCGCATAAATCGGATTTCCTTTTTCGCCTTGTTGATTTATATAACCAATGGCATATTCGTTTCTTTTGTTTGGCGTCCAGCCAACTTTAAAACTAATTTTCTGATCTGTTCTATACGAATTGTCTCGTTGTCCGCCATTTTCATTCGCTGTTGGAATAAAGGTTGAAGACATTCTAAAGGAGTTTCGATCGAGATAAGAAAATCCGCCCTGAACATAAAATTTCCCCAAATTAGAACCAATATTTATGTTTCCTTTATAACCGTTTTCGTTAATCATTCCCAAAGATCCATCGTATTCCAGTTTTTGAGAAGGTTTTCTGGAAACAAGATTAATTGCTCCGCCAAGTGAATTTGGTCCATAAAGGACAGACGAAAATCCTTTTGAAACATCGACCGTTGCCAGATCAAAAGTGGTAAATCGGGCTAAATCGACATAACCGTCATAAGGAACATAAACCGGAATTCCGTCCATATAAACCGGAACTTGTCTCAAATCAAAACCACGAACAGAAACCATAGATTCATTTCTGGGACCAGAAGCTGTCAAAGTAACTCCAGGAAGCATGTTTAAAGCTCTCGAAACTTCGACTTTATTTTGAGATTCCATTGTTTTTGAAGTAACTCTATTAAGAGTGTCTTTGTTTTGATGATTGGTTACAATTACTTCTCCCAACATAAAAATGTTCGAAGTTTTTACAGAATCTACAGGTTCTGAATTATTCTGCTGACTGAATCCAAGAAGCGGAAAAAGTAATAGTGGAATGATTTTTAGTTTCATAATTTATTTGGTTTTTTCAGTATGTTTTTAAATGAATACTGATGATTGAAAATTGGTTGGGTTGCTTATAATTATTTGGTCAATATTTGTAGATTTTAAATTTTTCGAGGTTCCCAAACTAGGGACAGATAATATAATCCGCCAATTGATGGTCCGCCAAGAATAGAAGTATAAGGTTTGTTCAAAAGATTAGTTGCGCCTAGTTTTGTTGAAATCCCAGGCTTTTTGAAATTATAATTTACCTGTGCATCCATAGACCAATAAGCAGGAACGGTTCCTGAAACCAAAAAAGACACATAATCAAAATTGTTTTGATAGCGAGCCGTAACGCTTGCGCCAAGATTTTGCCAGATATTATTAGCTATTAAAGTTCCGTTTACATTAAATTCCGGAGTATTAAAACCGTCTTCCAAGCCGTCTTTATCATCTGTTCGATCAAGTTTTGTATAGGTTAAATTCGTTAGCGCCGTAAAAGTTTCATCAATTCGATATTTCAAGCCTAAACTTCCTCCGTAATTGTAAATTTTACTTTTAGAATTGGTCCATAAACGGTATCTGTTTTGGGTGTTTTTTGAATATAAAGCTGTCGGAATCTTTGTTGGATCTGTCGTATTTGGAATACTGGCTTCGACTTGAGCGATAAAATTTTTATAAGAGTTATAATAGAAATCGGCATCGATAAAAAGATTTTTATTCAATGTAATTACTTTAAAACCCAATTCGAAAGATTTTACAAATTCTGGTTGCAAATATGTGTATGGATTTTTTTGAATTGTATTTTTATTCTTTTCGATCGCTTGCGCTTGCGTTAATCCAAGAGTGTTTACATCGCTATTTACCTGAGATTGAAATTTGTCGATTGAAGCTTTGGTGTATGAATTTTCGAAAATACCATCAGACATAATTCGCAATCCGCCAACACGTTTTACGCCACCCGAATTTACATTTGAAAAACCTTCGAAAATACTCGGAAAACGATAACCGTTTTGATAAGATGCTCTAAAACTTAGGGTTTCTTTTGGCGAATAAACAGCTGTAAACTGAGGCGTAAATTTAGTATCAAAATAATCGGCTTTGTCAATTCTTAAAGTAGCGCCTAAACGTAATTTATCTTGTAATAAATCTTTAGTAAGTTGTGTAAAGCCGCCAGTTTTTTGATACGTTAGATTTTCAGAAGCATGAACTGGATTGATAAAATAATTTCCGTCAGGAACAATAATATAGGTTCTGTAATCGAAACCGCTTAAAAGTTTAGCATCGATTTTTTCGAAAAAAGAAGTAAAAGCTTTATCCCAATTTAGTAAACCTTCGGCATGAACCAAAGTCGATTTTACGCGTAAAGCGGCACCAATATCCCAATTATTAATATCGATTAATTCGTTTTTCTTTTGTTCATAAGCTTCGGTTCCGGGTTGAAATCTTCCCTGATCAGAAGTTGTTCTTGCGATTTTGTGCGCATCAGCAATAGAGGCCCCGTTTGTAATTGCCGTTTTATAAGCAGTGGAATAATCTGCAAACCATTTATCGTCAGATTTATAGGCGCGATCCATATTTTCTGCAAGCGAACGCATATTGTATGAATCTCCTGTATTCTCAGTTGTTGCGTAGGCTTTTACCTGAAAAATAGGTGTGTGATAATCGGCAGAAAATTGATTCAAAGTATAATTGTCTAATCTAAAACGATTCGAACGTTGGTAAATCGTATTGATTAATGCAGTTTTATAGGTCACGACCAATTCATGATCTTTTTTGGGACGAAAATATAAACCAACATCTGCTTTGTAGTTTTTAATATCATAATCAGAGATATCAGTTTCGCGATAACCGGTTCTGGCAACAACATAATTTTTACCGTTTAAGTTCAGGGTTTTTCTATTTGCCGATTCATTTCCGTAACCGTTTACTTCGTCATAAGCAGGATTATCTGACCCGAATAAATTGGTCGAAGCATTTGCATTTGGAGCCAAATCAGTTCTGTCATCAGCAACCCAATCTGTTCCTCCAGTTGTTGAAGCATTTATTTTGAAAGCCAGTTTTTCACTGAATGCTTTTGCAATGCGCAAATTAAATTGCGAATATAATTTTGGCGAAAAGCGATCAATATTTCCAACATGATTTACACCCGTCAATTGCTGAACACTTATGCCTTGATATTCAAAAGGATTTTTGGTCTGAATATTTGCCAGACCATTAATGGCGTTCATTCCGTATAAAGCCGCTGCAGTTCCCGGAATAATTTCTATTTTATCAATATCGAGATCATTCGCGCCAAGCGCATTGGCAATTGGAGCACCCAAATGTGGCGCCTGATTATCAATTCCGTCTACTAATTGGGCAAATCTTACATTGGTAGAATTGGCAAAACCTCTCGTATTGATAACCTTAAAACCCAAACTTGGTGTGATAATCTGAACACCTTTTACGTTTTCAAGCGCTTCGTAAATACTTGGCGATCCCATTTTTTTGGCTTCCGCCGATTTTAATTGCTCAATACTTATAGGAGATCGCATGATTCTTTCGGATCTGCGGGAAGCTGTAATTACGACTTCATTTAATTCTTCTTTTTTGATGTTATCGGGATTTTTTATAGAATCTTTTGCTTGAGAAAAGCTTTTAAAACTGACAAGAAGTAGGAATATGTAAAGTTGTAATTTCATATTTAGAATAAAATTTTTCAGTATGTTTTAAAATGAATACTGACGGTTAAAAGGTTCGCTTTTGGTTAATTTATTTTTAGAAAGAAAATCAATATGTTTTCTTAGGAATACTGCTATTTGATGTTTTTGTTTCAGAAATAAAAAACTTTATCCATTTCTATTTCACAAAACAAATACAATTTTTAAATATAAAATATGATTAAAATCATACTTCAACAGATTGAGAATTAAAGGAAATCCAAGCGATTTTGGGAGAATCAAAGTCTCTTAAAATTTCAATTTCTGAGTTTCTTTCTCTGCAAATTCTTTAATACGTTTTTCAACTTCATAGAAAATACCGATTGCTTTTTCTCCGGCTTCCGTCAGTTTTGCGCCACCGCCGCCTTTTCCGCCAAGTAATTTTTCTACCAAAGGTTTTTCTGCGCGCTGATTCATTTCTTCAACTAATTGCCAGGCTTGTCTGTAAGCCATTTTCATTTCTTTTGCAGCGTTGGTAATAGATCCTGTTTTTTGAATATTTTCCAGAAGCCATATTTTTCCAATTCCTAAAAACGGACCTTCAGCTTCTTCAATCCAAAGACGGACTTCAATAGAGTATTTTTTAGTATTCTCCATGCTTAATTCTAAATAGTTATTGCTAAGATACTTAGTTGTTATTTGTAAAGCTATTCTTTCTTAGGTTTATTTGTAATTAAATAAGGTAAACATTTATCGCTAAGTATTTAAATACAAACATAAGTATTTTTACGTAATTAAAATTAAGTATTTTGTTATTTTATTTGTTTGTCAACGAAATAGCTTTGGTACAATGTGTAATAAATGTAAATTTGCAAACTTAATTCGGTGATAAACCTTTGAACCTTTGTCACTCTGAACCTTTGAACCTTAGAAATGAAATACAATCCAAACGAAATCGAAGAAAAATGGCAAAAATATTGGGCTGAAAACCAAACTTTTGCTGCAAGTAATAATTCTGAAAAACCGAAGCATTATGTGTTAGATATGTTTCCTTATCCGTCAGGTGCGGGACTTCACGTTGGGCATCCGCTGGGTTATATTGCTTCAGATGTATATTCTCGTTTCAAAAGACATCAGGGATTCAATGTTTTGCACCCAATGGGTTATGACAGTTTTGGATTGCCTGCTGAACAATATGCGATACAAACGGGGCAACGTCCTGAAGATACAACACGCGTAAATATTGACGGTGGAGTTGATAAAGAAGGAAAACAAATTGCAGGATATAGAAAACAATTGGATAAAATTGGTTTTTCATTTGATTGGAGCCGTGAAGTACGAACTTCAAATCCTGATTATTATAAACATACACAATGGATTTTTATCCAATTGTTTAATTCGTGGTATTGCAAAAAACAAGGAAAAGCTTTTGAGATTTCAGAGCTTGTAAAAGTTTTTGAAGGAGAAGGAAACGAGTTAGTTGAAGCAGTTTGCGACGATAATGTTGCAATTTTTACTGCGGAAGAATGGAATTCATATTCTGAAGATCAGAAAGAAAAAATCCTTTTGCAATACAGAATGACCTATTTGGCAGAAACAGAAGTGAACTGGTGTCCTGGTTTAGGAACTGTTTTGGCAAATGACGAAATCGTAAACGGAGTTTCTGAGCGTGGTGGATATCCTGTTATTCGTAAAAAAATGACACAATGGAGTATGCGAATTTCTGCTTATGCCGAACGTTTACTTCAAGGTTTAAATGATATTGACTGGAGCGAATCTATTAAAGAATCGCAAAGAAACTGGATTGGGAAATCTGTTGGAGCTTTGGTGAAATTTAATGTGAAAGATCACAATGAAGTTATCGAAGTTTTCACAACTCGTCCTGATACTATTTTTGGCGTAACTTTTATGACTTTGGCGCCGGAGCATCCTTTGGTTTCTAAAATAGTTACTGAAGCGCAAAGAGGAGAAATCGAAGCTTATATCGAAAAAACAGCAAAACGTTCAGAGCGTGAACGTATGGCTGATGTGAAAACAATTTCGGGAGTATTTACCGGAGCTTATGCAGAACATCCTTTTACAAAAGAAGCAATTCCGGTTTGGATTGGAGATTACGTTTTGGCGGGTTACGGAACTGGTGCTGTAATGGCGGTTCCTTGCGGAGACGAGAGAGATTATGCTTTTGCTAATTTCTTTAAAGGTCAAAAAGGAATGCAGGAAATCAAGAATATCTTCGCAAATGTTGATATTTCTGAAGCTGCTTATGGATCAAAAGACAATGTCGAAATCGCTAATTCTGATTTCTTAAACGGATTAAATTATAAAGAAGCAACTCAGGCTGCAATTACAGCTTTAGAGAAAATTGGACAAGGAACAGGAAAAACAAATTACCGTTTGCGTGATGCCGTTTTTTCTCGTCAGCGTTATTGGGGTGAGCCTTTCCCGGTTTATTATGTAAATGGTTTGCCAAAGATGATCGACGCACAACATTTGCCAATTATCTTGCCTGAAGTAGAGAAATATTTACCAACCGAAGATGGTTTGCCTCCGTTAGGAAATGCAACTGTTTGGGCTTGGGATACAAAAAACAATAAAGTTGTCAATACAGATTTAGTAGATCATGCAACGATTTTTCCTCTTGAATTGAACACAATGCCAGGTTGGGCGGGAAGTTCATGGTATTGGATGCGTTATATGGATGCACATAACGAAAATGAATTTGCAAGCAAGGAAGCTTTGGCTTATTGGGAAAGCGTAGATTTATATATTGGAGGAAGCGAGCACGCAACCGGACACTTATTGTATTCTCGTTTTTGGAATAAATTCTTAAAAGACAAAGGTTTTGCTCCAACCGAAGAACCGTTCAAAAAACTGATTAATCAGGGAATGATTTTAGGAACGACAGCTTATGTTTACAGATTGGAAGGAACGAACACTTTTGTTTCTAAAAATAAAATTGAAGGTCAAAATGTACAGCCAATTCGAGTTGATGTTCATTTTGTAAATTCATCAGATGAATTAAATATTGAAAAGTTCAAAGCCTGGAGAGAAGATTTTAATACAGCTGAATTTGTTTTAGATGAAAACGGAAAATACATTGTAGGTCGTGAAGTCGAAAAAATGTCGAAATCATACTATAATGTAGTAACTCCGGATGATATTTGTAATGAATACGGAGCTGATACATTACGTTTGTACGAAATGTTCTTAGGTCCGTTAGAGCAAGCTAAACCTTGGAATACTGCTGGAATTTCTGGAGTATTTGGTTTCTTGAAAAAATTATGGAGATTGTATTTTGACGAAAATAACGGTTTAATCGTAAACAACGACGAACCAACAAAAGACAACTTAAAATCATTACACAAAACAATCAAAAAAGTAGCAGAAGATATTGAGAGTTTTTCTTTCAATACCTCAGTTTCTCAATTTATGATTTGTGTGAATGAATTGTCAACTCAAAATTGTCATTCAAGAGCAATCTTAGAACCTTTAGCAATTTTGGTTTCGCCTTATGCGCCACATATTGCTGAGGAATTATGGTCACAATTAGGAAACACAACTTCAATTTCTGAAGTTCCTTTCCCAGTTTTTGAAGCGAAACATTTGGTTGAAACCAATAAAGAATATCCAGTTTCTTTCAACGGAAAAATGCGTTTCACAATCGAATTGCCTTTGGATTTAACCAAAGAACAAATCGAAGAAATCATCATGAAAGACGAAAGAACACAAAAACAATTAGATGGTAAAACACCAAATAAAGTGATTATTGTTCCTGGAAAAATCATCAATTTGGTTGGTTAACCAAAAATAAATACCAATATTTAAAATTCCAAATTCCAATTTTACGATTGGGATTTGGATTTTTTTTATAATTACCTCATTTTATGTCTTTGCGAGGAACGAAGCAATCTCACTTGCTGCATCAAGTTTTGTGTCTTATTGTAGTGTGGTTGCTTCGTTCCTCGCAATGACAAGATTGCGGAAAAAACTTTGCGACTTGGCACCTTTGCGAGCAAAAAAACTCGCGTCCTTTGCGTAAATCTTCGCGCACTTTGCGGTTAAAAAACCCTCATAAACATTGGGACTTTGAATTTTTCTATTAATTTTTTCATTTTAGTTGTAACATTTTAAATGCTCTCGTATCCAAAAGGCGAATTAAATCATTTAACAACTTAAAACTATCAAAAATGAAAAAGTATATCATCTTAGTTATCGCCTTATTATTTTCAGCATTATGTTTAAATGTATTTGCACAAACAAAACAATATCCGTTTGAGGTTGTTAAAACCGGAAAAGGGAAAAAAGCTATAGTATTCATTCCGGGATTTGCTTCTTCAGGAGATGTGTGGAAAGAAACAAAAGTTAACTTCGAGAAAGATTATGCTTGTTATACACTTACAATGGCAGGTTTTGCCGGAGTAAAACCGCAAGGAAATGCAACATTCAAAAATTGGGAGAACGAGATTGCCAATTATATAAAAGATAATAAAATTGAAAAACCAATCGTAATTGGTCACAGTATGGGCGGCGGATTAGCATTGGCGATTGCAGCAGATTATCCTGATTTGATAAGTGAAATTATTGTGGTAGATGCTTTGCCTTGTTTGGGCGCATTGATGGATCCTTCTTTTAAGTCAAAAGAAAATAATGATTGTTCGCCAATGGTAACTCAGATGACGGCAATGAATGATGCTCAGTTTTATGATATGCAGAAAAAGATGGCGCCAAGACTTTTGGCAGATACCACAAAACTTGAAATGCTTGTTGATTGGAGTGTAAAATCAGACAGAAAAACATTTGCCGAAATGTATTGCGATTTCTCTAATACGGATTTAAGAGATAAAATTGCAACTATAAAATGTCCGTCATTAATTTTATTAGAATCTTATTTTATAAATTTAAAACCTGCAATTGAAACGCAATATAAAAATCTAAAAACCGCAAAATTTGAGTATGCAAATAAAGGATTACACTTTATTATGTACGACGATACAGAATGGTATTTAGAGCAATTAAACAATTTTATAAAATCTTAAGAATGGTATTTGAAGAGATCTATAAAACATATTGGGATAGAATATTCAGGCTTTGTATGGGTTTTGTGAACGATTATGATGTTGCACAGGATTTGGCTCAGGAAACCTTTGTTATTGTTTGGCAAAAGCTGGACACTTTTAGAAATGAATCGAGTATTGGAACCTGGATTTTTAGAATTGCGTCTAATAATTGTTTGCGACAGATCGAAAAAGAAAAGCGTTTTCCTAAATCAGATTTGCCAATCAATCTGACCGAAGAAAAACAACAATCAATAGAACCGCAAATTCAGTTTTTGTATAAATGTATTGCTGAATTGCCGGAAACGGAACGTATTATTATTTCGCTTGAACTTGAGGATATCAAACAAGCTGAAATCGCAAAAATCGTGGGACTTTCGGAAGCGAATACCCGAGTGAAGATTCACAGAATAAAAGAAAAATTGACTCAAAAATTTAAAGAAAATGGACAATAATATAGATTTTAAAGATTTATGGAAAAAGCAAGCCATAAATCAGTCCGATATGCAAGACGTGCTTGGGCGTTTAAAGAAATTTAAAAATGCAAGTCTTCGAAGTTTCTGGATTTTGAATATTTTACTTTTTGTAACCAGCGCTTTTAATCTTTTTGTCTGGTATTACTATCAGCCGAAATTTGTTTCTTCTAAAATTGGAATTACCTTAATGGTACTCACAATGATGATTTATTTATTTGTGCATAATAAACTATTGAGTAATTATAAGAACATCGAAACCACACAAACCAATCAAGAATATTTGCAAAAACTCATTTTAATAAAAAAGAAGCAGCAGTTTTTACAAACTAAAATGATCAGTTTTTACTTTATCGCACTTACGACAGCAATTTGTTTGTATATGTATGAATATGCGGTTAGAATGTCGCTTTTGGGTATGAGCCTGACTTATGGTATAACTTTGTCGTGGATTGCATTTAATTGGTTTTATCTGCGTCCAAAAAAAATAAAAAAACAGCAATCCAAATTAGACAGTCTGATTGAAAAGTTTGAAGATATCAATAATCAACTCTTATAAATTCCAATATTTAAACTTATATAAAAATTCCAAATTCCAATTACTGTAGGGATTTGGAATTTTTTCATTTATAGTTTTAGTGAAATTCTTAATTAATATCTAAAATTGGATGTCATTTTGGCATTTTAGAGAAATGGTTCGTAAATTGCTATTTCTCTAAAAGATGTTAAAGGCTTGTTTTTAAACACCTTTTAGACTATTTAAGTAAATAACAATTAAAAATATAAAGATATGGGAATGGGATATTTAATTATTGCTGGAGCTATAATGTTGTTTAGTTGGCTGGTAAGTTCACAGCTAAAAAGCAAATTCGAATTGTATTCTAAATTGCAATTAAGAAACGGAATGAGCGGTGCAGAAATTGCCGAAAAAATGTTAGCGGACAATGGTATTACTGATGTTCGCGTTATCTCGACTCCGGGACAATTGACGGATCATTATAATCCAAGTGATAAAACGGTGAATTTGAGCGAAGCAGTTTATAATCATCGTAATGCGGCGGCAGCAGCTGTTGCGGCTCATGAATGTGGTCACGCTGTGCAGCATTCTGTAGGTTATGAATGGCTGACGATGCGTTCGAAATTGGTTCCAATTGTAAGTGTTGCATCAAATTTTATGCAATGGATCTTGTTAGCAGGAATTCTAATGATTCAGGTATTTCCTCAATTATTGTTAATAGGAATCGTGCTTTTTGCAGTAACAACTTTGTTTTCGATTGTAACTTTGCCTGTAGAATACGATGCAAGTAATCGTGCTTTGGCTTGGTTGGAAAATAAACACATGTTAACACAAGAAGAACAAGCGGGGGCAAAAGACGCTCTTAAATGGGCTGCAAGAACTTATCTTGTTGCGGCTATCGGATCAATTGCAACGTTGTTGTACTATATTTCGATTTACGCAGGAAGTAATAATAGAAGAGATTAATTCTTTTAATGTGTTAATTAGATAATTAGTCAATTAGATAATTTATAGCAAACCCGACAGGTTTTTAAAATCTGTCGGGTTTTTGCTATTTATAGTAATTAGACAATTGTTTATATATGGATTTTTGAAAGTTATGTAATGAGAGACATTCTTACATTTAACAATTTACATATTTCAAGCAAATTATCTAATTATCAAATTGGCACATTATCTAATTTATAATTGAATTTGTCTGTCAATCTGTTGATCTAACGAAATAAACGTCTCCGTTCTGGAAACACCTTCTATTGCTTGAATTTTAGTGTTTAAAAGCTGCATTAAATGTTCGTTGTCACGACAAATGATTTTTATCAAAACTGACCAGTTTCCTGTAGTATAATGACATTCCAGAACTTCGGGGATTTTCTTTAAATCTTTTACAGCTTCAGAGTTTCGGGAAGCTTTGTCAAGGTAAACGCCAATAAACGCCATTGTGTTATAACCAAGAACTTTTGGGTTTACTGTAAATTTTGATCCTGAAATTACGCCGGATTGTTCCAGTTTTTTTAAACGCTGATGAATTGCAGCTCCGGAAATGCCTATTTTGTTGGCGATTTGTAAAATAGGTTTTCGGGCATCGTCCATTAAGTAACGAAGAATTTCTTTGTCGATACCGTCGATTTCAATTAAAAGGGAGTTGATTTTCATAAGAGTTGTAATTTGAAACTAATTTTAGTGATTTGGTTTTAGTTAGAAACCAAATATACTCAAAATGCTGTGAAAAAGAAAATTACAATTCTTGAAATTCCAAATTCCAGCTGTTAAGCAAGAATTGGAGTTTTGTGATCTTTTATTTTGTAGCCCGCGGTTTCAACCGTGGGTATGTGTGTTGTGTAGGATTTCATTTAAAAAGAAAAATTCCAAATCCCAACCGATTAAAGTTGAAATTTGGAATTTCTAAATTGTTATTTCTTAAGGCTTATTTTCCTTTGTTTGCTTCGGCGATGTATTTTTCTAAAGCCATTGTCATAGAAGGCGTTTCAGGAGTTGGAGCAAGAATATCAATTCTTAAACCATAATCCAAAGCTTCTTTTTGAGTTGTGCTTCCAAAAACAGCAATTCTGGTTTCATTTTGTTTAAAATCAGGGAAGTTTTTAAACAATGATTTTATTCCAGTTGGGCTAAAAAATGCTAAAACATCATAATAAACATCTGCAAGATCAGATAAGTCGCTCATTACAGTTTTGTAAAATACGGCTTGTGTCCAATCTACCTTTAAGTTGTTTAAGGTAACAGGCGCATCTGCATTTAATTGATCAGATGCCGGAAGTAAGAATTTTTCGTCTTTGTACTTTTTTATCAATGGAGATAAATCAGCAAAGTCTTTTGCTCCCACATAAATTTTACGCTTTCTGTACACTACATACTTTTGCAAGTAAAATGCAACTGCTTCTGATTGGCAGAAATACTTCAATCCTTCAGGGACTTTATAACGCATTTCATCAGCTACTCTAAAAAAATGATCCACCGCATTACGGCTCGTCAAAATTATCGCAGTATAATGATTAAGATCGATTTTTTGCAACCTAATCTCTTTTGCATTAACCCCTTCCACATGAATAAATGGTCTGAAATCAATTTTTATTTTGTGTTTTTGTTGGAGCTCAAAGTAAGGAGAATTCTCCACTTTAGGTTCAGGCTGTGACACCAAAATTGTTTTCACTTTCATATTATAAACATTTTCTAAGCACTCCCTTTTGTAATCCAATAATAAAGAAAATAATAAGGGGCTATTTCAAGAGCGCAAAGATATAAAATAAAATAAAATAACTTACCGATTATTGCGTTTTGATACGTTTTTATTGAAATAAAATACGAGTAGAGACTAATACACAGCGAAATACCTATGATAACGAGGGGTATAGTTTTTGGAATATTGTCATAATAGAACAAAACAGCATTAATAGGAAGGATTAAAATGCCAATATATGTTCGATATGTTACTTTTTGTAAGTTAAAAAGCTCCATAAATTCGTCGATGTTGAATGAAGCTGCAACAATTTTCTCGATTAAATACTTTGCAAGAATGAAATAAAGTAAAAAAGTGGCGATCTGAACAAATAGAATCCAATCTGTTTTTAATACACCGTAAGTTCCGGTTTTGGCATCTTGTGAAAAGATATGCATTGTAAGCTGAATGAAAAATGCATACGAAATGATTTGTACAAAAAACAAACCAACTGTAAAACTGCTTTTCAAATGATTATTGTCACGATAAATTTTTGCGTATTTATCTGAGAAAATAAGCTTACTGAATTCGCTAAATCTAGTTTCATAAGCTGATTTAGTCATAGCAACAATGGCAAAAGTCAACACAAATAAAAATGTTGCCCAGTCTTTGTTCTCTAGTATTCGGGGGTGAAGGTGTTCAATCATAACGATCACAAAATTAGTAATTTTTTGTATCAATACTTTTATTATATATTTATTATGAATCAAATGCCATAAAAAGTTTACTTTTGCGGTGAAATTACCCAAGAAAAATGAATGATTGTATTGTCATAATTCCCACTTATAACGAAATTGAAAACATTGAAAGTATAGTTAGAGCTGTACTATCGCAACATAAGTCTTTTCATCTTTTGATAATCGATGATAATTCGCCTGATCACACTGCTAATAAGGTGATTGCATTACAGGAGGAATTTCCTGAAAGATTATTTTTAGAGCAAAGAGCCAAAAAAGCTGGTTTAGGAACCGCTTATGTTCATGGATTTAAATGGGCATTAGAACGCAAATATGAATTTATTTTCGAGATGGATGCTGATTTTTCACACAACCCCAATGATCTTGAAAAATTGTTTGACGCCTGTCATTTTGGAGGCGCAGATTTAGCTATTGGATCTCGTTATGTTACCGGTGTAAATGTTGTAAACTGGCCGTTAAGCCGAGTTTTAATGTCTTATTTTGCATCAGTTTATGTGAAATTTATAACCGGAATGAAAATTCATGATGCCACAGCCGGTTTTGTTTGTTATAAAAGAGAAGTATTAGAAAAGATTAATCTCAACAAAATTAAGTTTGTTGGATATGCCTTCCAAATCGAAATGAAGTACAGGACTTATTGCGGAGGTTTTGAAATTAAAGAGGTTCCAATTATCTTTACAGATAGAACAAAAGGAGTTTCAAAAATGAGCAATGCCATTATTAAGGAAGCAATTCTCGGTGTGATTTCACTTAGATTAAAAAAATTAGTCAATACATTATAATACCACGATAATGAACAGGATTTTAATAAAGAATGCCAAAATTGTAAACGAAGGATCTATTTTTGAAGGTGATGTTTTGATTGAAAACGACTTAATCGTTGAAATTTCAGATAGCATTAGCTTAAAAACATCCGATTGTATTGTTATTGATGCCGAAGGAAATTATTTAATGCCTGGCGCAATTGATGATCAGGTACATTTTAGAGAACCGGGATTAACGCACAAAGGCGATATTGAATCAGAATCTCGTGCAGCTGTTGCCGGAGGAATTACTTCTTTTATCGAGCAGCCAAACACGGTTCCAAATGCGGTTACTCAGGAAATTCTTGAAGATAAATATCAAATTGCAGCGGTAAAATCATTTGCGAATTATTCGTTTATGATGGGCGCAACAAATGATAATCTTGAAGAAGTTTTAAAAACTAATCCTAAGAATGTTGCCGGAATAAAAATCTTTCTAGGTTCTTCGACAGGAAATATGTTGGTTGATAATGAAGCAACTTTAGAAAGAATATTTTCAAGCACGCCAATGTTAATTGCAGTTCATTGTGAAGATGAAACTACGATTCAAAATAATCTTGCAATCTATAAAGAGCAATATGGAGATGATGTTCCGGTAACGGCACACCATTTAATTCGTAGTGCCGAAGCTTGTTATATTTCGTCTTCAAAAGCAGTAGCTTTAGCTAAAAAAACCGGAGCTCGTTTGCATATTTTTCATCTTTCTACAGCGAAAGAGATGGAATTGTTTACGAATAAAATTCCATTAGAAGATAAAAAAATTACTGCTGAGGTTTGTGTTCACCATCTTTGGTTTACCGATGAAGATTATAAAACAAAAGGAAATTTCATTAAATGGAATCCTGCTGTAAAAACGGCTGATGACAGAGCTGAACTTTGGAAAGCCTTAAATGATGGTCGAATTGATGTAATTGCTACAGATCATGCGCCACATACTAAGGAAGAAAAAATGCAGTCCTATTTGAATGCTCCGTCTGGAGGTCCGCTTGTGCAACATGCTGTTGTGGCAATGTTTGAAGCGCACCATCAAGGAAAAATTACGGTAGAGAAAATAGTGGAGAAAATGTGCCACAATCCTGCTAAAATCTTTAAAATTGAAAAAAGAGGTTTTGTTAAGGAAGGTTATTTTGCTGATTTAGTGATTGTAAATCCAAGTTTGCCTTGGAGCGTGAAGCAAGAAAATATTCTGGCAAAATGCGGTTGGTCCCCATTTGAAAATTTTACCTTTAAATCAAGAATTACACATACTTTTGTAAATGGTGAATTGGTTTATAATAACTTTAAAGTAAAAGATATTCGTCCGGGAAAAAGATTATTATTTGATAGATAAAAAACTGAAATGAAAAAATGTATTCTGATAGTATTGGTTTTGTTCCTTTCTGTAAGTTGTAAAAAAGAGGTGGTAAAGCAACCTGCAAAACTTATTGATAGAGGAAAGATGATTGATATTATGTATGATTTGTCTCTTTTGGAAGCTATTAAATATCAAAATCCGATGTCTGTAGATTCAAATGAAACAAATCCGACTAAGTTTATTCTTCAAAAATATAAAGTAGATAGTTTGCAGTTTGCTCAAAACAATATGTATTACGCTGCAGATTATGAGAGCTACAAAGATATGTTTGATGAAATTAGCAAACGATTGGCAAAGAATCAAAGAGCAACAGATTCTCTGGTGAAAATTGATGAAAAGAAAGAGGCTAAAATAAAGAAAGAAGAGGCAAAAAAAGACGTAAAACAAACTCTTAAGCCTTCTGATGAAAAGTCTGCAAATAAAGTAAATACCGATTCTATCAGAAGAATGATAAATTTGAATAAGAAAAAATAATTTACAACTTCGAAACTTCTTGTATATATCGATGTATATCTGAAAAAACCGTTCCTTCTAGGGCGGTTTTTATTTTTTCATTAGAATATAAATTCTTGGAATAAGAAGCTTTTGCGGTTGCTTTGGTAATGCTTCTTTTCTGGAAAAATAGAGTCGAAAATATTCCGTCAGCAATCCAAAGGAAATTCATTAGGAATGGTTTTGCGTGAATCGTAGGTTTCTTAACTTTTAGAGTATCTGCAATTGTGTTTAAAATATCTCTGAAAACAATATTGTCAGCAATCAATGTAAAACGCTCGTTTCTAATGTCGCTTTTCATCAAGTCTCGGGCTATTTTTACAACATCATTTACTGCTATAAAGCCAGTGTTTCCTAAAGTATAAAAAGAAAGTCCGTTGGCTACTTTTGAATATAGTTCTGCACTTCCGTGGATGTCATTTTTGTCTTTAGGAATTGGTCCTAAAATTACGCCTGGATTTATAATTATAATATCTAATCCTTCCTGAACGGCGCGCCAAACTTCCATTTCAGCGCCATATTTAGAAATCGCATAATCGCTGTGAGGTTTCTCCGGATTCCAATCTGTTTCTTCGGTTATATAAGCTTCATGTGGCGCTAAATCTCCTAAAGCGGCGATCGAACTTACAAAGCAAAATTTCTTTATGCCTTTAGCCAAAGAAAAATTGACCATATTGGCTGTTCCTTCAATATTGGTTTTTCGAAGTGAATCTTCATTTTTTGGGTCAAATGAAATTAAAGCGGCACAATGATAAACATATTCGATATCAATAAAAGCAATTTCCAGAGAAGGAATGTCTAGAATATCGGCTTCAAGCCAATGGATTTTTTCGAATAGATCAGCTTTTTTGTACAATTCAAAAACTGATTTGGCCTTTTGGATCGTATTTGAATTTCGGTAAATAGCCCGAACGTTTTCTCCATTTTCAATTAAATGAAGCAATAAATGTGCGCCTACTAAACCTGTACCTCCAGTTACTAATACCATTTTGTAAATATACTATTTTGGTTCAAAGGTTCAAAGGTTTTTATAAAGGTTCAAAGGTTCAGAGTGGCAAAGGTTCAAAGTTTTTGTTTTTTGATAGTGCTTTTTGATCTTGATATTGTCATTGCTTTTTGATTTTGATATTGACATTGATTACATTTGCACAAATTATTTTAAAAATGAAGAATCTAGTTGAAGAATTAAAGTGGCGCGGGTTGTACCATGATAGCATGCCCGGAACGGAAGAACAATTGCTTAAAGAAGTGACTACGGCGTATATTGGTTTTGATCCAACGGCAGATTCTCTTCATATTGGTAGTATGGTTCAGATTATTTTATTGGTTCACTTAAACAGAACTGGCCATAAAGCGATTGCTTTGGTTGGTGGTGCTACCGGAATGATTGGTGATCCATCTGGAAAATCTGATGAGAGAAATTTGTTGAACGAAGAAACTTTGGCTAAAAACGTTGCCGGAATAAAAAGTGTTCTGTCACGTTTCTTAGACTTTAATTCAAACGAAGCAAATGCTCCGGTAATGGTAAATAACTATGACTGGATGAAAGAGTTTTCGTTTATTGATTTTGCTCGTGAAGTTGGAAAACGTATCACAGTGAATTATATGATGGCGAAAGACTCTGTAAAAAAGAGATTAAGTGGAGAAGGTGAAGGAATGTCTTTTACTGAATTTACATACCAATTAATTCAAGGATACGATTTCTATCATTTATATAAAAATAATAACTGCCTTTTGCAAATGGGAGGTTCTGACCAATGGGGAAATATTACCACAGGTACAGAACTAGTTCGCAGAATGGGAGGGGAAAATGCTAAAGCTTTTGCTCTAACAACACCTTTGATTACAAAAGCAGACGGATCTAAATTCGGGAAATCTGAAGGAGGAAATGTTTGGTTGGATGCTGATAAAACTTCAGTTTACAAATTTTACCAATTTTGGGTAAATTCAACTGATGTTGATGCTGAAAAGTATATCAAAATCTTTACTTTCTTAGATAAAGAGACCATTGATGGTTTAATCGAAGAGCACAAAGCAGCTCCACATTTAAGAGTTTTACAAAAGAAATTGGCAGAAGAAATTACCATTTTTGTTCATAGTAAAGAAGAATTGGAAAAAGCAATTCAGGCTTCAAATATTTTATTCGGAAACTCAACTTCAGAAGATTTGAAACAATTGGATGAAGCAACTTTTTTAGAAGTATTTGATGGTGTTCCTCAAGCTGAAGTTGCAAAAGCCGATTTAGAAAACGGAATTGATATTGTTGCTGTTTTAAACGAAAAAACAGGTTTCTTTAAATCAAATGGTGAAGCAAGACGTGCTTTGACTGCAAATTCAATTTCTGTAAACAGAGAAAAAATCAAAGAAGATTTTGTATTGACAGCAAATGATTTAATCAACAATCAGTTTGTATTATTACAAAGCGGAAAGAAAAATTATTTTGTGTTGAGGATTGTTTAATCGGTTAACTGTTTAATCGTTTATTCGAAATACAAGAAAAATTAATAAGTAAGATGTCCCAGTAGCTCGAAAGAGTTGTTGGGATTTTTTTGTGGAGAAATTATCTTGTTGGAAATCAAATAACCAATTTATTTTAGTAGGTTTATTACCTAAAAACTAAAAACTATGATTGGAATTTTATTTATTTATTGGATCTGGAAATCATTTACAAATTTAGCGCTCGAATACGATAAAAATAAATGGACATATTTCTTTATTGGATTAGGTTCTTATTACGGCGGTACTATTTTTGCCGGTTTTTTTGGAGGTCTTGCAATGGGACTTATAAAAGGGTTTGATGTTGCGGCTAATGAGGATTTTGAAAATCCGGGATGGAGTATACTTTTTGTCCTGATTGGAGGTTTAGCGTGCTATGGAGCCTATAAGTTTCTGGAAAATAAAGTACAGAAAGAAAGAGAATTAAATAAAATAGATGGAATAGATGATATTGGTGTAGTTGAAGAAAATTAATTTTTTGTCCTACTGTTTAATGAGTTAATTGTTTAATCGAAATTACGGTTAAACGATTCAATAAATTAACGATTAACCTTTGATAAAAATGTCCCAATAGCTCGAAAAGAGTTGTTGGGATTTTTTTTGTTTGTAAAGCGAAAGAAAATTTTTATTAAGTTTATCCTTTAAAAATTAAAAAATATGTTTGGATTTATATTTATCTACTGGATCTGGAAAGCGTTTAGCAATTTGGCACTTGGCTACAACAAAAACAAATGGACGTATTTCTTCATTGGACTGGGATCTTATTACGGAATTACTATAGCGTCGGCTTTTATTTATGTTATAATAATTGGTATTACAAATGGTTTTGATGCATTAGGTGATGATAAATATTACAGTTCCGTATTAGATATTGTTTTTGCGATTTTAGGAGGTTTGGGATGTTATGCTATTTATAAACATCTTGAAAGCAAAGGACAAAAAGAAAGAGAATTAATAGAGGAAGAAGGAATAGATAGTATTGGTTTGATAGATGAAAATTAGATTTTTGTTTAACTGTGTTTTGTCGGTTAATTGTTTAATCGAAATTACGGTTAAACAAATAAACAATTAAACTTTTTTATAAAACCATTAGGTTACAACCACGAATATCAGAATTATCAAAACGTCCCAATACCTCAAAAGAGTTGTTGGGATATTTTTTGCCTAAATCCTGCGTTGCGATAAAAGAGCATGAATTAATATTGGCCAGATCAATAACGTTGATTCCTCCCGTTTTTCCGTCTTTCACGTAAGTTAGAGCATCTTCGGGATCGCGAACTAAAATGTTCATCCATGACGGACATTCAAAAACACCTTCGCCTAAGGAATAAGCTTGTCCCAGAAGTTCGGTCATTCCGTATTCAGAATGTATTGCAGAAACGCCAAAACCTTTGCAAAGTTGTTCGTGCAGTTCTTCGCGAATCATTTCTTTACGCTTTCCTTTCATTCCGCCAGTTTCCATGATAATGGTATTCTGAAGGTTGAATTGATGTTTTTCGATCAAATCTAATAAAGCATAAGTAACGCCAATTAAAATCACGTTTTGCCCTGATTCGTCCAGAGAAGCCAGTTTTTTAATTAAGTCGTCGTGATTGTGTAAATAAAACCCGCTTTCAGGCTGATTCGATAGTTTTATAAGATCTTCGACCATATAAATAAGCGAAGATCCATCGCGTTCGAGATATGACGGCAAAAGAGCTAAAACTACATAATCTTCAATATTTCCGTAAAATTGAGAAAACCCACTGCGGTAACTTTCCTCATATAGGGAAACATCGGTCACTAAATGTCGGCTTGTAATCATTCCTGTGGTTCCGCTGCTGGTAAAAGTAACCTGAGCAGGATCGTTATTGGAAACAACATTATGACTTTTGAAAAATTGAATAGGTAAAAACGGAATTTGTTCCAATGATTTTACCTGTTGCGGATTGACTTTTAAGAAGTCACAAAAATCACGATATACCTGATTATTCTCGTGCTGAAAACGAAACACTTTTAATGCTATTTTTTCAAATTGTTTATGACTCGAAATGGTAAATATATCGTTGGCTGTGATCAAAACTTTTTTTGTACAAAGATATTGTTTTTAGTTTTCAGTCGCAGTTTTCAGTCGCAGTTTTTAAAGCACAGTGAAGTTGAAAACTGAAAACGGCGACTGAATACGATAAAAAAAAACTCCAATAAAAATTGGAGCTTTTTTGAATATGTTTTATCGAATAATTAGCTTTCGTGTTGCTGAGGCATTTTCTTCGCTTATTTTGATGATATAAACACCAGGAACAAGATCAGCAACGTTCAATTCTTTTGAAGTTAAATGCAGTTGAAGTACTTTTTTACCCAGAATATCAAAAATGATGATTTCCTTTTCTAAATCATTTTTAGACGAAATATAAACTTTTCCGTTAGTCACTGGGTTAGGGTACAAGCTTAGACCCTCAATGGTTGTAGACTCTTGAGGTTTTGGTAATTGCTTACTGTCTTGTGCCGAAACACTTAGAGTAAAGAAAAAAGCCAATAAGAATGTAATATAAAAGTAGTTTTTTGCCATCGCATTTTTTTGATTACTGTAAATATACAAAAAAAATTACAAAAATTACGCCAAAAAAAAACATCCTAAGAATTTAGGATGTTTTTAACAATTTATGTTTGAAATATGATTTTCAAATTATTTGATCAAGTTTACACCATCAACTGTTGCCCAAGCACCAGGAGTTAATGTAGCTCCAGTAGCAGTAGTACTAGTTGTCCAGTTTGTTGCAGGAAGAAAGCTAGCTGCAGATAATGTAAAAGTAGCCTGTCCTGAAATGAAAGTAATAGGAGAGTTAGTAATTTTTACGTTGTTTAATTTGATTTTTCCACCAGCAACTTGGTGATCGTAAGTAACTTTATCTAATATTTGTAATACACCACCATTGAATGCTGTAGGTGTAGTTTGACTAACATAACCATCGATTACGATATTGCTGTAGTCACCATTTCCTTCTTTTTTAAATTGAATAGCATCCAATTGAATTTCTTTTTGTTCTTCTGTAACTGTACCTGCAGCTCTTTTTAGAGTGATGTTAGTTACTTTTGGAAAAAATGCATTGTTATTATTAGAAGCTTCGATTTCCATACCATAGTTTCCTTTATCAACTTGGTAAGCATACCAGTTTGTATTTGCTTGACCTTGCCATCCATCTTGCCAGTCAAATGAATCATCATAGTTTCCGTAAGAGATAGAATTTGTTAAACTTACAGTTCCTCCGAAGAATTCGTATCCGTCATCAGCACCTTTGTAAGATACTAAGTGATCTAAAGTTGTTCCTGAACCTACAGAGTAGAAAGTAAAACCATTGTTTTCTTTTGCACCGTCAGCTAATTTTGAACCAGCGTATTCAACTCTTGTATATACTAATGAACCACCATTGTGAGCTGGATTTGGAGTTTCTGATCCGTAAGAGATGTTGTTTCCGTCTTCTGAAGTAGAAGTTGCTTTGCCACCAGCTACATTTACAGGAGCATCACCATACATTATGATTCCTCCCCAAGATCCTGGAACTTTTGATTTTTCTGTAAATACTACTGGTTTGTCAGCAGTACCTTTTGTAATTAATTTTCCGCCTTTTAAAACAACTAATGCGTTGTCTCCAGTAGCTTTATCGATAGTAATTGTTGATCCTGCTTCAAAAGTTACAGTTACACCTTCGTTGATTTTTACAATTCCTTTTAAAGTGTAGTTACCAAGAACGTAAGTTTTGTTTGCAGTGATTGGACCTGTGATTTCGCCTGTTGCAGGTGGAGTAACAGGAGTTGGATCATCACTACTTGAGCAAGAATTTAAAAATAATCCTGTAGCAAGTGCTAAAGCAAAAAGTTTAGTTTTCATAGTTGTGTTATTATGTGTTTTTATTTTTGTCAAAATTAGAACGATAATCTTTTTCGGGTGTTATCTGAATATTACTTTACGGTTACCAAAAACAAACTAAAATGTGAAGAGAATGTTAAGAGATTTTTTACAATAGTTTATAAATAAAAAAAGCCCCGAATGAAATTCGGAGCTTTGATTTTAAATGTGTTATAATTTTATTGATATGAGATTTTCCCAGATTTAACCTCTTTATTATCAGATATAATTTTATAAAAGTAGATTCCTTTTGGATAATTTGAGGGGATATTCCATTTTATAATTTGATTGGGAGTGGCAGTACCTTTAAAAACGGATTGAGCGTTTCTTAATCCTTCAGAATAAACAATGATTTCCATTTCCTGATTGCTGGAAGAACTTGTTGTGAAATTTACAGCGTCTGATGTAGGGTTTGGATAAACAGTAGATATTAACGCTTCTTCATTGTTTGAAGATTTAAAGATTAATCCAGGATTATGGGGTAGCAAAATGCCATTACTAGGTGCATATTGATTTCCTGACGTTACCATTCTTTTTAATATAAAATCCTTAGGAGAATTGAAATATCTATTAAAGGTAGCTGGAGTTAGCACCAAATTTTGTGATGTGTCTGGTAATTCGCTACCGTCTCCATCCTGATCAATTACATACCATGAGTATTGATAAGAATGAGCACCTAAACCTCCTGTAGGTACAGTACCATCAACTGTTGATCCATTCAAAGTAATTGTATTATTCCCTACGAGAGAATTATGTGGTATCGGGACACCATTACTAGGTGCATATTGATTTCCTGACGTTATCATTCTTTTTAATATAAAATTATTAGGAGAATTGAAATATCTATTAAACGTAGCTGGAGTTAGTATTAAATTTTGTGATGTATCAGGTAATTGGCTACTGTCTCCATCTTGATCAATCACATACCATGAATATTGATAAGAGCCTATTCCGCCTGTTGGCAAACTCCCGGTAACTATTACTCCATCTATAGAGATTATATTATTTTGTACAAAAGGTGGAGGAGTAACCGTGACGGTTATTTCGGCACTAGTATTAGTAAGACCTGCTGATGTAACACTTCTTTTAAATGATGTCGTTGCAGCAAGAATGCCTGGTGAATAATTTATACCAGTAGCTCCTGAAATGATAGAATATGCACCATCTCCAACCTTTTTTTTCTGCCATGAATAAGTAAAAGTTCCATTACCACCTGATGGATTGGAACCACTTATGGCATTTGCCGATTGTCCTTCAAAAACGGTTTGATTTCCTGAGATAATATTGTTAGTTATCGAAGTTGCTGGTGCAGCTTTATAGTTAACAGTAATTTTAATCATTTTAGAGTCAGCTTGAAAACAACTACCATCTGTAGAGAATTTATAAGCAATCTGAGTGTCGGCTGTTACTGTTTTCTTAAATTTGTATCTTATAGTAGTATTTTGTCCAGGTGTCAAGATGCTTCCATTTGTATAGCTTGTTGAAAGTATACCATCATTATTTGCACATGATTGCAATGCATTAAGAAATACAGGATCGCTGGTGCTTCCATAACAATTGACCAACACATCAACGGTTCCTTCTGCTCCTGAATTAACATCAATTGTTTTTGTTTGAGGACTGTAGGTGACATAATTTTGAGAAAATCCAATCTCTGCCAAAAAAAGCAGAGACATCATAAATAGTAATTTTACATTTTTCATAAGTTGTTGTTTAAAATTCAAGATAAAATTAGCAGGATAATTTTTACAACATGTTATGTAGGTATTACATTACAGTTAGCTAAAAAACATTAAATTATCAGAAAAACGCTATGAGTTTTTTTTTAAGGACGTATAAATAAAAAAAGCTCCAGATATCTGGAGCTTTCATTTTTGTATTTATTTGGATGGGTACTAAAAAGTGTATCCTAGTTTTAAAGAGAAACCAACTCCTTTTTTATAGCTGTTTGCCAGTAAAGAGGATTCATCTACTTTTATAGTTCCCTCGTTTCCAAATTCACGTTTTCTCCATGAATTTAAAATGTTATCGGCAGTGAATTTTACATCAAAGTGATCAGAAAGTTTGCTTCCCCATACAAAATCCAATTGCTGTACAGGCAACTCATAGATGTTGTCTTGTCCATTGGTTCCTACAGCATATATTCTTTTTCCAAAAACACCGTAAACAAGAGACATAGTATTTGGCATGTCTTTTCCTAAATTAAATTCATATTTTAAATCTGAATTGACTAACCAGTTTGATGCTCCTTGCAGTGATCTTGATTGATGTGTTTCAATTGAAGGTTTTACAGTAATTACTCCGTCCTCATCGATAGATTCAAAAGTTGGGCTTACAGTAACTTTTGATGACATCAAAGTAGCATTTAATCCCCATGAAAAATTATCTAAGTTTTCGCTGATTCTTTCTAAACCAACAAGTAATTCAGCTTCTACTCCAAATAAGTTGGCACTTTCCGAATTTAGAAAAGTAGTAACTGTTCCTGTAGTTGCGTTTGAGATGAAAGTTTTTTCAATTGGATTGACAAGGTGTTTTCCAAATATTCCAACAGTAATCATTTCTTTAGACGTTGGGAACAATTCATATTTTAAGTCAGCATTGTAATTGTCGCTGTTTTTCAAAATTGAATTTCCTTGAGTTGAAGTTCCGTCAGCATTAATGAAAGATATAGGGAAAGCCTCCATGATAACTGGTTTCGTGTATGTTTTGCTTGCTGCAAAACGAATGTTAGCGGTGTCAGTCAGTAAATACTTAAGATTTACCGATGGTAAAAAATAGGCATTATCATATTTTAATACTCTGAAAGGAGAATCAAAAGAACCTAATGTTCTGTAATGAGTTTCCTTAAGAGTGCTTTCAAAACGAACTCCTGCGTTTACTTCAAGTTTCTCTCCAAATTTTAAAAACAAATTAGTATAACCTGCATTAGCCATTTCGTCAAGTTTAACTTTGTAAGTAGCATTAGAGTTTTCGCTAAAAGTCATTTTATTAGCTGAAATGTCGCTGGTTATTTGAGTATCTATATTATTTATGCTTGTAGTAAAACCCTCATTACCGGTACTTGAAACAAAACGGTATGAAGATTCCATCTTAGATCCGCTGCCATTATATCCAACGGTTAATTTGTTTTGTTTGTCATTTTTCCCGAATTTCAAATTATACTCTACTAATGCTGAATAAAAAGAATTACCATCGACAGTTAAATATTGGCGCAGAAAATTATTTCCTCCATAAGAAGTGCTTATCATATCATCGCCTACTTTAAGACCAGAGAAATACTTTCTATCTGGCTGCTCATATTTTGTAGTAGCAAATGAGGCTCCAGCTTTAATAGTTTGGTTTTTGTCTTTGCTTATTGCGTATTCACCTAATAATTGGGCATTCAAATAATCACTTTTGTCTAATTGATTGGTACGGATAAATCCATTTTCAGCAGCTGTTCCTGCTGATGGCCCGTATTGATCTTTTATAGAGTTTAAGTTCGTTCTGATGTATAATGTGTTGAACGATAACTTAAGTCTGTCATTGCTGTAGTTTAAACCAACTAATGCTGAGTTTGTGGTTTTGAAACGATAATCAGTAGTGATAAAATTGTTTACATATTTAGATCCTGAAGACTGTAAATCGATAGTTCTGTCAACTCCTTCTCTTATTGAGAAATTATTGTCGTAATTTAGAGAAAGCAGGTACGAGAAAGTTTGATTATTACTCAAATCAAATTTCTCGGCATGCAAAAGGTTGAAACTTGTGTTTAAAGGACTTTTAGTTTCATTTACATTAAAACCTTTATCGTTACTTACTGAGTTTAATGCCTGGTCAGTTGTGTAAGTTTGTCTCGTTGCCTGATTGCCAAGAAAACTTGGTAATTCTCTGTCTTTACCATTAAATCCTAAAAAGCCTGTTGCTGTATCTGCATCATTTGATAATAAGAAATCTTTAAAGCTGTTTCCGGTTGTGTAACCTGCTCCAATACTTATTTTCGTAACGCTTTTTGTTGGCTTTGAAGTTTGAATGTTGAAAGTACCTCCTGCAAAATCACCATATATATTTGGATTAAATGTTTTGTACACATCAATTACTCCAACAATATTCGTTGGAAACAAATCCAAAGCAATAATTTTAGTGAATGGGCTGTTTGTAGGTGCAGCCAAATCATTAATCAATAAATTATTATAGCGGTCTTCCAGTCCACGTACAAATATTCCACGTGAATCTACTTTAGTGATTCCGGTAATTTTTGTCAAACCTTCCTCAACATCACTTACACCTTTTCTAGCCATTTCTTGTGCACCAATACTTTGTTTGATAACAACAGCATTTTTTTGGTCTAGTAATAATGCAGTTTCTTTTTCTTTGTTTGCTGTCGATTTTACAACAACATCTTTAAGAGTATAACCTCCGGACGAAAGCACCTGATTAACAGTAACAGTTTCGTTTGCTTTAACAGTCACGGGTTTTTCTACAGATTCATATCCAACGAAACTAAAGATAATAGTATAATTTCCTGGATTTACAGTCAACGAATATTTTCCGTCGATGTCAGTGTTAGCGCTAATGTTTGTACCTTTAATTAAAACATTTGCAAAAGGTAACGATTGGTTGTTCATTTCCTTGTCGGTTAATACACCAGAAATCGTACCTTTGGTTTGTGCGATCGAAATCGTACAGATGAATAATGTGATAAATAGAAATTTTAAATTGAATTTCATTTCAGTGTTGTGTTTAATTTATTTTTGTGCAAAGAAAGAAACGCTGTGTAAAGTTCATGTTAGGCACTTGTTATGTTTTTGTGTCTTGTAGATTATCAAATTGTTACCAGATTAAATTACAGTTAACTGCAATTTTTGACCGTTGTTTTATTAGTATATTTACCATCTCAAATGAAAATCATCGAATGTATAATAAAGAAAATTTGATGTAAGAATCTCAATTTTTGCTATTTATGAAAAAAACACAAACCAAGATTTTATTAGTTGACGATGAACCAGATATCTTAGAAATCGTTGGCTATAACCTTGCTCAGGAAGGCTACCAGATTGTAACAGCTTCAAATGGAAAAGAAGCTATAGCAAAAGCTCAGAAAGAATTGCCGGACTTGATTATTATGGACGTAATGATGGCTGAAATGGACGGAATGGAAGCTTGCGAACACATTAGAAAAATTCCTGAATTAAATAATGTTATCATAACATTCCTAACAGCGAGAAGCGAAGATTACTCACAAGTTGCTGGTTTTGATGCAGGTGCAGATGACTATATCACCAAGCCAATAAAACCAAAATTATTGGTCAGCAAAGTAAAGGCTTTGTTAAGAAGGTTAAAAGAACAAGAAGTAGTCAGCGACACTTTAAACGTTGGCGGAATCGAGATTAATCGAGAAGAATATAAGATCATAAAAGGCAATGTAGAAATTGCTTTACCAAGAAAAGAATTCGAATTATTTTATCTATTAGCTTCAAAACCAGGGAAAGTTTTCAAGAGAGACGAAATCCTGGATAAAGTTTGGGGTAATGAAGTAGTAGTTGGAGGAAGAACAATAGATGTTCATATTCGAAAACTACGTGAAAAAATAGGAGAAGATCTTTTTAAAACCATCAAAGGAGTTGGTTATAAATTTGAAGTCTAATTTTTTAAGATACTGAGATTCTGTGGTGCTAATACGCTAAGGCTTTATAAGTGCGGAATTTTAGATAAGATTAAACGGATTCAAATTGTTTTAAAAACATCCTATAAAAATTAGAACCATATAAGTGATATAAGTTCATTTTATTTGTTGTTCGAAATTTTTAAAAATTAGTATATTTAGCACATATAAGCATAAAGTTTATATGTGCTAAGTCATTTATAGTCAAAAGTAAAATGAACTTATATCACTTATATGGTGAAAAAAATAATCTCTTAATGGTTAAATAATTTCAATGAAAATTAATTTTAAAAAAACATACAAATTTGCTATCAAATCGGCATTATATATAAGTCTATTTGCAACAGGATTTGTACTGATGTTAATGTCATTATTCTATAAAAATCAACTAAAACATCAGGTTGCATTTGGAATAATTTTTATTATATCAATTTATATATTCGCGTTTTTAGTTTTGCAATATCGTGTAGAGCGCTTTATTTACAGAAGAGTAAAAAAAATATACGATGAGGTTTCTTTGTTAGAATCTACAACACTTATCAATCAGCCGATAACTACAGATATGGAAACGCTTTCGCGTGAAGTAAAGAAGTTTGCAACTGATAAAAAACTTGAAATCGAAATGCTTGAAATTCGCGAGCAATACCGAAGAGAGTTTTTAGGAAACGTTTCGCACGAACTTAAAACACCGTTGTTTACTGTTCAGGGTTATGTTTCGACATTGCTTGATGGTGCAATGGACGACAAGAATATCAGAAAGAAATATTTAAAACGTGCCGAAAAAGGAGTAGAGCGTCTTATATATATAGTAGAAGATTTGGATATGATAACCAAATTAGAATCAGGAGATTTAGATTTGAATTTTACTGATTTTAATATCGTGGATCTTATTCAGAATGTTTTCGATTTATTAGAAATGAAAGCTGATAAAAAGAAAATCAAATTGGCCTTTGAAAGCAAAAACGTTCAGTCAGTAATTGTTCGAGGGGATCAGGACAGAATTCAACAAGTTTTGGAAAATCTTATCGTGAACTCTATTAAATATGGAAAAGATGGCGGTCTGACCGAAGTTGGCGTTGTCAATTTAACTAAGAAAAAAGTCTTAATCAGAATTAGTGATAATGGAGAAGGAGTTGAAAAACAAAATATTCCAAGACTTTTTGAACGTTTTTACAGAGTTGACAAAAGCGGAACTCGTTCTGAAGGAGGTTCCGGTTTGGGATTGGCGATCGTAAAACATATTATTGAAGCTCATAAAGAGAAGGTTTATGTAGAAAGTGAGTTCGGAATAGGTTCTGAGTTCTCTTTTACGCTTGAAAAAGCAAATAAAACAATAAAAGCTGAAGTTAAATAATTGTAAGCTACTTTCTGCGGAGTACAGTAAAACAGGGTGTTTTAACATTAGTTAAACATTGGCTGAGAATCCGTAACAATAAATTTTTATTATAGTAACATCTTGTTAATGATTTCTTAACATAGGTGACACATCTTTGCACCTTGAAATTAAGGGAATTAGAGAAAAGATGATAAAAAGAAAATTAGTTGCCGTTTTATTGCTAATATCTGGCGTTGTAAGTGCACAGGATTTGAATAAACAGGATGTAAAAAACGAAGTAATGCGTATTTTAGATTCTATTAATAAGGCAAAACTTCCGGAGACCAAATCTGGAGGAGGAGTAGAAGAACACTGGTACGACAGAATCTCTTTGAGAGGTTATGCGCAAATAAGATACAATGGTTTGTTTTCTACAAATGATAAAGTGTCTTGTGAGCAATGTGATAAATCATGGGGAACAACTTCTACAGATCCGGATGCAAAAGCAAACAACGGATTATTTATAAGACGTGCACGTTTAGTGTTTTCAGGACAAGTTCATCCAAATGTGTTTTTCTATTTTCAGCCTGACTTTGCTAGTTCTCCAAGTACTGGAATTCAGAATTTCGTTCAGATTCGAGACTTGTATTTTGATCTTTCATTTGATAAAAAGAGAGAATATCGTGTTCGTGTTGGGCAAAGTAAAATCCCTTATGGTTTCGAAAACATGCAATCGAGTTCACAACGTTTGGCTTTAGACAGAAATGATGCTATGAATAGCGCCATATTAAATGAGCGTGATTTAGGAATTTTCTTTTATTGGGCACCAGCCGAAATCAGAGAACGTTTTGCAATGTTAGTAAAAGACGGTTACAAAGGTTCGGGCGATTTTGGTGTTTTTGCTTTTGGAGTTTACAACGGTCAAATTGCCAATAAACTAGACGGAAACAGAGATTTGAATGTTGTTGCCAGAGTAACCTATCCATTCGTAATTGGAAGTCAGATTATTGAACCTGGAATTCAGGCTTATACTGGAAAATGGGCTTTTACGGGAGAAATTTCACCAGGAGTTAAAGTAAACGATCCGCAATATGTAAAAGATCAAAGAGTAGGAGCAACATTTGTTTTGTATCCAAGACCTTTTGGAATCCAGACAGAATATAATATTGGAAGAGGACCACGTTATAATACATTGACCAACACAGTAGATGATACTGATTTAGATGGAGGTTATGTATTATTGAATTACAAATTAGACATTAAAAAACAACATATATATCCTTTTGCAAAGTTTCAATACTATGATGGAGGAAAAAAATATGAGAAAGATGCTCGTAGTTATGTAGTTAGAGACTATGAAATTGGTATAGAATGGCAACCAATCAAAGCCTTCGAACTTACAGCTGAATATGTAATTGCTGACCGTACATTCGAAGACAGTGCATTGCTAATCAACAGACAACAAGGAAATTTATTGAGACTTCAGGCTCAGTTTAATTTCTAATTTTTATCCTCGAATATAGAGAATAAATTATCCCAGTCAATATCTTCATTGAATTGGGTTAAACCTTTAAACGACTTTACTTTTGAAAGATCTTCAATGGTAAAGTCGTCTTGCATTGCATACGGTACCAAATTCTCTTCCTGAAGTTTTATCGCCAGATATTCTTGTTCATATTGTCCCGGAGTAGGAATAAAAAAGGCTTTTTTGCCCAATTTTGCCAAATCCATCACAGTTGTGTAACCTGAGCGGCATAAAACAAACTCACTTTCGTTAAAGGTTTGTTCCAATTGCTTAGAATTCATGAAATTGTAATACGTAACATTTCCGTTTTGCCATTTGTTTTGTGTTTTCTCAACAATACCTTGTACAAATACAACCTTACCTTTGTAGTTTACAATTTCTTTTTGAAGTTTCTCATCCAGAAAAGTTCGTTGCGGTTCCGGTCCTGACAAAATGATCATCAAATCATAAGTCTTCGGAATGTCTTTTTTGCGCATTCTGCTCAACGGACCAATATACTTTAGGTTCAGATCATTTGTTTTAAGATGACCAAGATCACCCGTCAAATTGACTTTCTCATTAGTATCCGGAACCCAGCATTCTGCGTATTTTTTTATAATATGTTGATGGCATTTACTCGTAAACCAAGTTGTATTTCCCGTCATCACATTCAATTGATGCGTCATAAATATAGAAGGTACTTTTTTACTAAAAACCCCTAATCTATTGTCAGAAATAATACCGTCAATCCCATGTTTTTTTATCCAACTGTTCACTACTTTTTTTTCATCAAGAATAGCGACAATCATCTTAGGTAAATTCTTAATCAGTTTCCACTTAAAATTTTTACCATTCTTTGCATATTCAATATGATAAGAAGGTAATTCCAATGTTTGTACATAAGGAAATTCTTTGCGTAACAAAGCTAGTGCAACTCCATCAGAAGCGATTATTGGGATATAATTGTTTTCTTGAAGCGCTTTGATAATTGGGATGCATCTTGCAGCATGGCCTAATCCCCAGTTTAATGGAGCAACTAAAATTGTTTTGTTCGCAGAATAGTCAATGCTCATAGTTTAACGCTTTTTAAAAACGAAGATAAAGAAATATGTTTTCTATGATATTTCAGGCGTATTACTAAATTATTAAACTCTATATTCAGGTTTAAAAGGCGTTTTCGGACAAAAAAGTCTAAAAATAGTTCAATTTCTGACGTAAGGTTATTTGTATGTTAACGACTAAATTGATGTCAGGAAGCTTTTTTGCATAAAAAAAGGAACTACATTATGTAGTTCCTTCTTATATATGGGTGTGAAATTATTATTTATCCTGAATATAAGTTTTGTTTCCATTAGAGTTAATGTAGTATCTACCACCTTTTGGTCCCGTGTACACTTTTTTTCCATTGTATTCTCCGGTAACTTTATCAGCTACTTTTGGAGCTTTTTCATTCGTTTCTTTTAATGTTTTAGAAGCACTTGTTTTAGCTGATGTTGCATCTTTTGTTGCCTTTTTACTTGCTGCGTCTGCTTTTGCTGCGGTTTTAGTTGCATCAGATTCAGCTTTTGAAGTTGCTTTTTTTGCTTTCGCAGAAGCGTCAGTAGCATCAGCACTTGCTTTTTTAGCTTTAGCTGTTTCTTTTTTAGCTGTTGCAGAAGCATCATTAGCAGCGTCGGTAGCAGCTTTTTTAGATTTAGCAGTTTCTTTTTTTGCTTTTGTTGATGCCGAAGTAGCGTCATCTGCTGCTGCTTTAGATTTTTTAGCTTCTTTTTTTGCGTCCGAAGTTGCTTTATCGGCGCTGGATTTTGCTTTTTTAGCAGAAGCTTCCGTTTTGCTCTTTGTAGTTTTAGCTGTTTCCTGAGCATAAAAATTAGATGAGAAAACAACTAGAAAACAGAGTAATAATAATTTTTTCATATGATTTAAAATTTAAATTTCAATTAAAATTAATCAATTTATTGCAATGTTTTTCGTTAACTGTTAAAAATATGCACGCAACTGAATGTTTCCCGTATGAACCGTTGAACCTGTCTCACTTTTTCGCCCCTGATAGTTTAAATTGACATCCAAAAATTGCGTTATATTCTTCTGTAATAACAGCTTCCAGACTAAATTTTGTCCAGCCTGAAGCCCTTCGAGCATTTGGAATCCAACAGATGAAAATTCGTTTCCGGTAAATTTATTTTGGTAAAAAGAAAACTCTCCATTCAGCGTTATCTTCTTTTCGCCGGCAAAAGAAAAAGAAGTTCCGAGTCTGTTTTGAACAAGCGTTTCAAAATTCCCTATTTTGTTTTCTTTGTTTTGAAATTCATAAAAGAAATCTAAACTCGTATTTTTCGAAAATAAATAACTGACTTTCGGCGCCACTTGATATCCTTTTAAGTCGTAATTTTTTTCGACAAAATCTTCCGAAACCAAATTGGTTTTAATTGTTTTGGTAAAGAAATTAAACAACCAGCTTTTTTGATACAAATGTGTGTATTGCAATTGATGCGAACTATTTTTGACAGTCTGCGAACCAATCGAAAGTAGATTTTTACCTTTATTAATAAGATAAGTATACGTTACAGAATTCTTTTGTTTCCCTCGATTGTAATATAAACTGTTTCTAAAGCTCGAATTTAATCCAAGAATATTTTCTTCGGATGAATTAAACGGATTCAATTCTAAACGTTCACCCTGGCTTTTTACTTTTCGATCCATAATAAAGGAAGTCTGATTGTAAAAATAAGAAAGTATTTTTTTGTAACCCGTTTCGTTTTGCCATTGCAATGGATTCAAAGCAACAGATTGTGAAAATTTATTCTGATTGGTTTTTATGTAAATCTGATTCGGTAAAAAGATTCTAATGTATCGCGCCTGATCTGCGAAAGCGGCAATTTCAAACTCTTCCAATTGCTGAACACCATCGCCATTATAATCATTCCAGGTATAAACTCCCTGACCGGTTGGAACTTCGATATAGGTAAATTCTTGTTGCGCAATAGTTCCGGAACTGGTTTCGTAAGTTGAACCAATTTGCATTAACTGATTAAAAAAACGATCGTTGTAAAGTATTCGTGAGTTCAAAGAAGGTTCATTTTTTCGGGCTGAATCTGTAAAATCTAAATTTCTATAACTGGCATAAACTGCTAAATCTGTTTTTTTATTCTGAATCAATTTTGACTTTAAAAAATAGGTTTGCGAATTGTTCACATGTTGCAATAAACCATTTTGCAAACTATCATTTCGGCGTTGCAAATATCCTATTTCTACAAAAACTTTAGTACTATCACCGCGACCAACAAATGCACCGTATTCTGAGAATCTTTGGCTTAAAGCCGAAAACTGATTTGTTACTTTATCTCGTTGCTGATTGTCTTCGATTTGTAAACTGGCACCAACCCAGTTTTTGCCAAAATGATATTTAGTTCTGGTTTGATTTCGAATAAATTTCGAAGTCGAAGCCGTAGCATCTGAGTTTAGAAAACTTCCCTGATTTTCGATTGTCCATTGTTTCAGTTTAAAAAGAGCAGTTGTAGTATGTCTCCCTCCCGAATAACTTTCGGAATAATCTAATTTCTCAAATTGATACGTGAATAAACCAATGTTTGTTGTTTGTTGTTTTGCAAATAAATTAAAATTTAAACCCGTAACCAATAAACTTTGATTGCCTAAAAGAGTCCCGGTTAAATTCCAATCGCGGTTAAATTCGATATTATACAAACGTTCGACTGATCTAAAATCTTCCTGCACAAATTGATAATTTGCAAAAGCGTCCAAAGTCCAGTTTCTGGTAAAAAGACGTTTTTTGATATTTGTTTTCAGAGCAAGTCCGCTATTATCACCGTCATCAATGTTCGAAAATAAGTTTTTATCATTGTTGCTTATCGCGACTTCAAAGTCAACTGAGGTTTTTTCGTCAGGATTGTATTTCCCCAAAAAAGTAGCTACTTGCAATTTTATTGGCGCAACCAATTGTACAATAGGTTCATAATTTCCTTGTAAAATGCCATTAACCGGCGCAACATATTCATAAATACGTTCGACCGAATTATTATTCTGAATGATATAATTTCCGGAATTATTGCCCACAAGACTAAACTTTACATTGTATAAAACTGCAGTCGCATCTTTAGAATATTCATAAGCTTCAACAGAATTTATGAGGATTTTTTTATACAAAATTTTATTATCGGCATAAGAATCTTCATAAGCAGAAGGCGCTTTCATTAAATTTGGATCGTCACCCGCCTGACTTAAAATCTGAACTTGTTCTGTAGAAAGATTTTGTTGTAAAGGCTGATTTTTCATGTCATTTTCCGAATATAAATAACCGCCAAAACTCCAGTTTTTGTTTTCGTGCGTGGCTCCGGCATACGTTACAATTCGGTTGTAATTTCGATCTGAATATTGGTATTCGATATTGATTCGCATTTCAGAGGTAATCGTAAAAAGTGAAGTAAAAGTAATTTCACCCGCATTATAATCGATCACATAATCGTTGTTTTCGCCACGTTTTAGCAAAACACCATTTACGTAAACACGTTCAGAACCTGAAATTACCAGAACATACAATTCGCCATTTTGACCTTTTAATTTATAAGGTCCCTGATTTCCTTCCTGACCTGTAAAAGTGCTTTTGGCATATTGACCTTTTGCAAATGCAACAGAGGCAAAGACGTTAGTTTTACTTTTGCCAGTATCAAAATCAAAACTTGCTGAGATTCCCTGAACCTTTTTATTGAAACTTAAAAACTGAGTTTTTCTGTTTTCTAAGAAAACATCTCCCGCCCGAATGTTCCAGTCGTCGCTAAAAAGTTCCATGAAAATATTGTCAAACTGATCCAGTTTCTGAGAATAACCGCCATCCTGTAACGGAATATTATTGTCCTGAAGTGAAGCTCGTAAACTAACCTTATCGGATATTTTTCCGGTAATTTGCAAATCCAGATTAGAGTTTAGAACCGTATTTTGATTGTTTCCAACCGTTACACCGCGAGTGATACTTCCGGAAGTATTCAGACCGTCAAACGGAGTTACTTTTTTAGCAGACGGATTGTCAATTTTGTACAATTTCTCAGAACCAATATCATTTGTAACAATTTGGCTTGATTTGTAAAGGCTGTATTCTTTAGTAATAAAATCAGGATATTTTAAGTAATTGACAATTAAAGTGTCAGAAGTCGAAGACAGTTTTTCGTTGAGAAGTAAAGTTCCTTTCTGGAAATTTATCTTATAAAAAGTCGAATCTAAAACTTCATTTTTAGTATTCAATATCTTAAAATAACTCGAATTAATACTGAAATCTTCCAGATGAATAGTGTCGCGGGTTGCAATTACTTTTTTGGTTTTGTACGATGATTCCGTTTCCTGAGCCTGAAGACCCGAAAACCAAATAAGCAACGTTACAAATAGTAATTTTTTCAGCATAAAGACTTTAACTCTAAAAAGCCAAAAGTAGTATTTATAATTGGGAAATGTTGTGAGGGATATTTTAGTTTTATTATTGAATTGGCACGTTCAATTACTTAAGTATTCCTTTAATGATAAAGAAATTTAGAGAAAGTACTTTAAGTATTTAGACAATGGCTTCAACTAAAAAAGGCTTTACAATCACGTAAAGCCTTTTTAGGAAATATATTGAATTAATATAATTAACTTATAAAGAAACTAGTTAAGTTCTTTAGTTACAATTTGCATCGTTTCTCTACTCACTTGTTTTAGTAAAACTTCTTTATTGTCTTCTACGGTTTCCGCCGCTTGTTCTGTAAAGTGACGAATGGTATATAAAGTTACATTCTCGCTATAATCTACTTTGAATTTTTTCGAAAGTATCGAATTCAAATCATTGAAATTTTCAAATTTATCCTCTACACAAACAGAAAAACTAATAGCAGAATTCTGAATCAGGTTTACTTTAATTTTGAATTCATGGAATAAAGCAAAAATCTCACTGATATTTTCTTCCATTATAAAAGAGAAATCAATTGATGAAAGCGAAATCAAAAGTTGGTTTCTTTTCACAATAAAACAAGGATATTGTGGCTCCAAATCAACACCTTTAGAAACACAAGTTCCTTTTAATAATGGGTTGATGAAAGATTTTACGTATAACGGAATTTCTTTTTTCTGTAATGGCTGTAATGTTTTTGGGTGAATAACCGTTGCGCCGTAAAATGCTAATTCAATCGCTTCACGATACGAAATTTGATTTAACAAACTTGCATTTTCAAAATAACGAGGATCGGCATTCATAACTCCGGGAACATCTTTCCAGATTGTTACGCTTTCTGCATTTAAGCAATAAGCAAAAATTCCTGCAGTATAATCAGAACCTTCACGGCCTAAAGTTGTGGTGAAATTGTTCTCGTCAGCACCCAAAAATCCCTGAGTAATATTTAATATTTTTCTCGGAACATTTTTACTGATCAATTGTTGGGTTGTTTCCCAATCAACTTCGGCATCTCTGTAGTTTGCATTTGTTTTAATGAAATTACGAACATCCAGCCATTGCGTTTGGATTCCCATAAAATTCATGAAGTGACTTAAGATCGTAGTCGAAATCAATTCTCCAAAACTCACAATCTGATCGTAAACAAAATTGTAATTAGGAGATTTATTATGTGCCAAAAAGTATTCTAACTCTGAAAATTGTGCAGTTACAGCAGCAAAAACAGCATGTTTTTCATCTTCGAACAAATCAAGTAAGATTTGATTGTGATATTTCTTTATATCCTGTACAGATGAATTTAACTCTTCAGATTTATCAAAATAATTCTTGATAACAACTTCAAGAGCATTTGTGGTTTTTCCCATAGCCGAAACCACCAAAATCACATCTTCGTAACCTACTTTTTGTAAAACGTCATATACGTTTTTAATTCCATCGGCATCTTTAACTGATGCTCCACCAAATTTAAATACTCTCATTTTTAATTTTAGATTTTAGATTTCAGATTCGGGGTTTGAAAAGAAATCGGGTAATTTTTTTATTTTTTAGTTACAGAATATTTTTCTGCCACTCCCGATAGCTATCGGGATAAAATGATTTTCACTGATTTTTTTTGCCACGAATTTCACTAATTAGCACGAATTAATTAGTGAAAATTCGTGAAATTCGTGGCAAAACATTTTTTTATTTTTCTAAAAACGTATTAATTCCTGCTTCGTCCATTTGTACAACTCTCCATTCTTCAAGAATCTTTGCGCCTGAATTCTCATAGAATTTAACTGCCGGAGTATTCCAATCGAGAACATTCCAATCAATTCTTCGAACATTGTCTTCTTTTCCTTGTTTCATAATCGCAGAATAAAGTGCGGATCCCAATCCTGTACCGCGCATTTTTTCCTTAACAACTAAATCTTCAAGGTGTATTGTTTTTCCTTTCCAGGTTGAATATCGGTAATAATATAATGCCATTCCAACAATTTCTTTCTGTTGTTCGTCATTTTCAATTTCTGCTACAAAAACATGAAATAATGGTTTTTCTCCAAAACCGTCACGAACCAAATCTTCCTCATTTATTACAACTGCATCAGGTTCTTTTTCGAATATTGCTAACTCCTGTATTAATCCTAAAACCGATTTCATGTCTTCGGGATTTCCTTTTCTAATATTCATATTTTGTTCCTTTTATTTTAACCCTAAATATACGATTACCACTTTTATTTTAAAAAATTGTTTGAGAAATTTCTTGTAACAGCAATTCGTATATTCTTATTATTAAGCGTTTATTGGCTAAAAAAGTATTTTTTTATTTAATAGTTCCAGCTTTTAATTAGCAAATATACAATAGTGACAAACTAACAAAATAATTTTTGAATCATTCTCACAAAAAAAGCGATATTTGTGACTTATAATCAAAAACTACAACGATATAGTAATGGAAGAACGCAATAAAACACTAGGAGAGTTTATTATTGAGAACCAAAAAGCATTTCAGTATTCGTCGGGGGAGCTTTCCCGAATTATCAACTCTATACGTTTGGCGGCAAAAGTCGTAAACTATAAAGTAAACAAAGCTGGTTTAGTGGATATTATTGGCGCTGCAGGCGAGCAAAATATTCAGGGCGAAGACCAACAAAAATTAGATGTGTATGCAAACGAAGTATTTATCCAGACGTTAATAAACCGTGAGATTGTCTGTGGTATCGCTTCAGAAGAAAACGACGATTTTATTACTGTTCAGGGGAGCGACAACAGTCATAATAATAAGTACGTGATCTTAATGGACCCGCTGGACGGATCTTCAAACATTGATGTAAATGTTTCTGTGGGAACTATTTTTTCTGTTTTTAGAAGAATTACTCCAATTGGAACTCCGGTAACAAGCGAGGATTTTTTACAACCGGGAATCAATCAAGTTGCAGCAGGTTATGTAATTTATGGAACTTCGACTATGTTGGTTTATACAACCGGACACGGCGTAAACGGATTTACTTTAAATCCGGCAATTGGTACATTTTACCTTTCACATCCAAATATGAAATTTCCTCAAAACGGAAATATTTATTCGGTGAATGAAGGAAATTATGTTCACTTTCCACAAGGCGTAAAAAACTACATTAAATATTGTCAGCGCGAAGAAGAAGACAGACCTTATACTTCAAGATATATTGGAAGTTTGGTAGCAGATTTTCATCGAAATATGATCAAAGGCGGAATTTATTTATATCCAACAAGTTCAAAAGCACCAAAAGGAAAATTACGTTTGTTATATGAATGTAATCCAATGGCATTTATTGCAGAACAAGCAGGAGGAAAAGCAACAGACGGATTTGGAAGAATTATGGAAATTCAACCAACAGAATTACATCAAAGAGTTCCGTTTTTCTGCGGAAGTCATAATATGGTAGAAAAGGCAGAGGAATTTATGGCAGCTGAGTAAGTGCTCGGTTTTTTTAGTATTCCGTCGCAGTCTCAGTTTTCAGTCTGAACTATAAATAACAAACCCGACAAGTTTAAAAAACTGTCGGGTTTATTTTTAGTGATTCAATTAAATTTCAATCTTCGGTACAACACTGTAAACTGATACTACGACTGAATACTAATATTATCTATTCATATTTTCCATTTCGAAAAGGAAAGTATCTAAATCTACTTTTTTGTCTACTAATGACAATGCTTTTCTTACGATATAATCAATATTTCCAGGAGTGAATCCTAAAGCCAATCCCATACGTCTTAGCATTATTTCTTGTTGATCCCCTAAATGATGATCTACGTGAACCATTCTTGCCAAATCATACAAACGCTCTAAACGTTGTGCATATAAGTAAGGCGGGTTTATCGCATGTTGCCACGGATCTTTAAGGATTTCCTTATATTCGTCTTCTGAAATTTCTAATCTTGAAGCTAATTTGTCTAAAAAAGCTTGCTCTTCGTCATTAATTTTTCCGTCAGCAAATGCGACACGCACAATTGCAGAGAAATGACCTCTGTTTCTTTGTTTGAATTCGTTATCAAATAATTCTGAAAATGGCATAATTAATTAGGTTTTTATCGAACAAAGATAAATCTTATTTTAATTTAACATTTTAAATTTCTCATAAAATTTAACTTATTTTTCTCTGCGGTTTTAAGAGTTGACTTTGTTGGTTTTTCAAAATAAATCGTAAGTTTACAACCCCTAATCAATTAATATTATTGCCCCTATGTCAGATTTTTGGATTTATTTTCAAATAGGATTGAAGCACGTTCTTGATATTCATGCTTACGATCATGTTCTTTTTTTAATCGCATTAACAACACCTTATTTGTTTAAAGACTGGAAACGTATCTTGCTTTTGGTTTCTGTTTTTACAATTGGTCATACACTGGCATTATTGCTTTCGGTTTACGGAATTATTGCTATAAAAGTCAATATAGTAGAGTTCTTAATTCCGATTACGATTTTAATAACGGCTGTTTTTAATCTTTTTACAGCAGGGAAAACATCTAAGAACGATGGTATAAATTTATTGTTCTTTGTAACCTTGTTTTTCGGGATTATTCACGGACTTGGTTTCTCAAATTATTTTAAGACAATTTTAGGAGGTTCACCAAGTTCAAAATTACTACCTTTAGGAGAATTTGCGCTAGGTATCGAAGCAGCACAATTAGTGGTCGTTTTTGTGGTTTTGGTTATATCATATATAGTACAAACGGTATTTCGTTTTTCAAAACGCGACTGGGCACTTGTAATGTCGGCTTTTATCATTGGTGTTGTAATCCCAATGATTATCGAAAGCCCAATTTGGAACAGATAAATTAAATGGAGATAAAAAAATTAAATAAATACGATAAAGCGTATTTGCGCATTGCAACTGAATGGGGAGCACTTTCCTACTGTAAGCGAAAACAAGTAGGCGCTATTATCGTAAAAGACCGAATGATTATTTCTGACGGATATAATGGTACACCTTCCGGATTTGAAAATTGCTGTGAAGACGAAGACGGATTAACACGTTGGGATGTTTTGCATGCCGAAGCAAATGCTATTTTGAAAGTTGCCCGATCAACTCAGTCTTGTGAAGGAGCAACATTGTACATTACATTGTCGCCATGTAAAGAATGTAGTAAATTGATTCATCAATCCGGAATAAAAAGAGTGGTTTACCACAACGGATATCGGGATGATTCCGGGATTCAGTTTTTATTAAAAGCGGGTATCGAGGTTGAACATATTCCTGATCTAGAAGAGTAAATGAAATTTAATTTAAAATATTTACCAATCGTTATCGGAGCGACTTTTGCTCTTGGAACCGTACTCGGAAGCAGAATGAATGCGCCCGTTGATGATCAGTTATTGGCTAAGAACTACTCAAAAACCAAACTGAACAAACTGATTGATTTTATCAATAACGAATATGTTGATAGCATCAATACAGATTCTATTGTGAACTTAACGGTAGATAATATTTTATCAAAATTAGATCCGCATTCTGTATATATTCCACCAACGGAACAAGCAGAAGTTGCTGAAAGCATGAAAGGAGATTTCGTAGGTATCGGAATCAATTTTTATATGTATAAGGATTCTGTTGCAATTATAAAACCTATCGAAAACGGACCTTCGGCGAAAGCTGGAATAAAATCAGGAGACCGAATTTTATTTGCCGGAAAAACCAAATTATTCGGAAGAAGTTTGCCTTCAGATAGTTTGTTTTCGAAATTAAAAGGAAAACAAGGAAGTGAAATCGAACTGACTGTTTTTAGAAAATCAGAACAAAAGAAACTTAAATTTAAAGTAAAAAGAGATATTATTCCAATCAAGAGTGTTGACGCTTCTTTGATGCTTGGAAATAATACGGGTTATATAAAAATCAATCGTTTTGCCGAAACTACTTTTGACGAGTTTAAAGCTGGTCTAAACAGATTGAAACAAAACGGAATCGAATCATTAGTAATTGATCTTCGTGATAATGGCGGCGGATATATGGAAGAAGCTATTGCTGTCGCCGATGAATTTTTGAAAGATAAGCAGTTGATTGTTTTTACTAAAAATAAAAACGGTACGACTGAAAAAACATATGCTACAAAAGCAGGAAGTTTTGAAACTGGAAAAATATATGTTTTAATCAATGAAAACAGCGCTTCTGCCAGTGAAATTTTAGCTGGAGCGCTTCAGGATAATGATCGCGGAATTATTGTTGGACGTCGTTCTTTTGGAAAAGGATTGGTGCAACGTGAAATGGATTTCAATGACGGATCTGCGGTAAGATTGACTGTGGCGAGATATTATACGCCAACCGGAAGATCAATTCAGAAACCTTATAAAAAAGGAAACGAAGAATATTTTAAAGAATCAGAATCTCGTCTAAAATCTGGAGAACTTTATGCTAAAGACAGTATAAAAGTTGCAGATTCCTTAAAATTTAAAACGCCAAAAGGCAAGATTGTTTACGGCGGTGGCGGAATCGTTCCGGATATTTTTGTGCCAATTGAAGCGGAACACGGAAACGAAAATGTTGCTTATTTGCTTCAGACAGGAATTGTTGGTCATTTTGTTTTTGAAGAATTAGACAAAAACCGAAGTGCGTTTTCAGGTCTTCATTTTAATGAGTTTTTGACTAAAATGAAAACTTCTGATGTATATTTCAAAAAGTTCAAAAACTATGTTTTATTAACTGGTTTAGATCTGAAATTAGATAAAACCAAAGCTTTGGTAAACCGTTATATTACTGCAGAATTTGCCAGACAATTGTACGGTGAATTGTATTATTATGATGTGATTTTGAAAGAAGATGCGATGATCAAAGCGATTCTAACTCCGAAAAAGTAATTTTAATTTCTTTTCATATGAAAACAGAAGATATTGTGAATGCTGAGATTGAACTTTTGACAGCGATTAAAAATGCTGATATTGCTGCTTTAGAGAAAACACTCCACGATGATTTGCTTTTTAATTTACCGGACGGTCAAACAATTACAAAAGAGTTTGATTTGAATTCGTATCGTTCCGGAAAAATGAAGATTGATGCATTAGAAGCGTCAGATCAAATTATTAATATAATTGGTGACAATGCCGTTGTTAGCGTCATGATTTCATTAAAAGGAACTTACGACAATAATGCTGTAAATGGTGCGTTTCGTTATATCAGGGTTTGGAAACAATTCGGCGAAAGCCTAAAAGTAATTGCAGGAAGTTGTATTCAATTACATTAAAATAATTAATAATAATTTAAAACAAACTTGTAGAGTCTTGCGGAAAATCCGGCGAGCTTTGCGGTTAAACTATAAATATGAAAAATCTAAAAAGAGTAAGTCTTTTATTAGTGTTAATGGCTTTTGTAATTTCTTGTGCTTGTATGAAAGATAAAAACGCGATTTCGGGAAAAGTGATCTCTATCGAAAACGGAAAAGACGGTTACACTGCAAAAATCAATACGGATAAAAACGAAGTTTATTTTGCTACAATCAGTATTGTAAATCTTGGCGGACCTGAGAAGTTCAAAAGATTTAAAGAAGGCGATGAGGTTTCGTTAAAAGGTGAAATCTGGAAAACAGACACAGAGAAACATATAAAAGTAAAAGAAATTGTTTCAGTAAAGTAAAAGCTAAAACATAAAAAAGAATAAACCATTAAAATATTAAGTTTATTAAGCTTTGCGCTAAATTTTCTTAATATCTTAATGGTTTTGTTTTTTGTGGAAGTTTATGTTTCTTGAATTTTCAGCATTAAGTTATTCAAGTGCCAAAAGCTTAATAAACTTAATCTCTTAATGGTAAAAAAATAAAAAAAAATAATGTTTTAAAGCTTTATCGGATGCTATCGTGGGCGTGAGTTTGAACGCCGTTATTCCATAAAGTTAGGATATCTGTAGCAACAGCAGCGCCACTTCCGGCAGCGATCGCTAATTGGCTCCTCCATCCTGCCAAAGTTCCGATAACATAAATGCCGTCAGCTACTTTATGATCGTCATTTTTAAGCTGAATACGTTGTTTTTCCGGAAGTGCTTTTTTATGTGGTTCAATATATTGCATTAAACCTTCAATGTCAAAAGTATTGGCAGAACCAATTCCAATAACGATATTTTTTGTTTTGTAAGTGTCTTTATTGGTCGTTACAGTAAATTCAGGATAAGAGCCTTCAATTTTAACCACTTTTTCGTTTGGTATTTGTGTAATGTGCGGATAACTTTCGGCTAAATGTTCAGTGCTTTCAGTCAGCAATTCTGAACCTAATTTACCCGGAGTAATGCCATAAGCGTTGTAGAAAATTGCTTCTTGTAAAGAAGAACTTTTTTGATGTGTAAAAACACCGATTTTTTTATCGGAAGCAAAAGCTTTGTTTTTGGCAGATCCTAAAACCAGAGCACAAGACATACTCGAAACACCACCGCCAATAAGTAAAACGTCAAACATATTATCTGTTATCATTCATTTTTTCTTCAATTCTTTTTGAAATTCTAAAAATCAAAAGAATCAAAACTGCGCAAAATGAAGCGGCGATTCCAATAAAAGCTACAACACTGTCTCCTTGAAAAGGATTCTTGAAGTCTAGCAACGTAATATTAAAAACAATTAAAGCTAATGCCAGAAGCACTAAGATTGAAGTAAAAATTTTCATAATGGTTGTTTGTTTGCCTAAAATAATAAAGTAAAACTCTCAGATGTTAAAAAATGTCCTTAAGTTGTATTTTAGAAATTTTATGGGGTAAATTTATAAAAATAATTGTTAGACAAACAAACCTTTAACATTAGCAGCAAATAATTTAACAGCAATCGCTAAAAGTATCACTCCAAATGTCTTGCGAACCACGCCAAGTCCGTTTTCTCCTAATAAATTCTCGATTTTCTTAGAAGATTTTAATACAACATAAACCAAAATGATATTCAATACAATCGCAATAATGATATTAATGGTGTGAAATTGAGATCGAAGAGATAATAAAGTAGTCATAGTTCCTGCTCCGGCAATCAAAGGAAAAGCCAAAGGAACAATTGAAGCTGATCCTGGTTCTTCGTCACGATAAATTCTGATTCCTAAAATCATTTCTAATGCCAAAAAGAATAATACAAAAGAACCCGCAACAGCAAATGAATGAACATCTATACCAATAAGATTAAGTAAGCCTTCTCCAACGAAAAGAAAAACAATCATAATAAGTGCGGCTACAATCGAAGCTTTTTCAGATTCGATATGTCCAACTTTTGCTCTTAAATTCACAATAATAGGAATAGATCCTACAATGTCAATTACAGCAAAAAGCACCATTCCTACAGTAACGATTTCTTTAAAGTCGATATCCAGCATATTACTTTGATTTTAAGGGTTTAAAATTTTGTGCAAAGGTAGATAATAAAGGTAGGTGTTTTTTTGATACGATGTATTATTGTTATAAAAACACGGTTTTACATTTAAAAAAGTGATATTTGTAACAAATGTTCTTTTTTACCGCAAAAATTCGCAAAGATTTACGCAAAGTTCGCAAGGAAAAATGTGATAAAGCTTTGCGAACTTTGCGTAAATCTTTGCGTGCTTTGCGGTTAATATTTTAGAGTGTTTATCTGCTTTCTTTACCTATCTTTGCACTTTATAAATTTCAGTACTTTATTATCATGTTTCAATTAGGTAAAACCATTATTTCAGAAGATATTCTTGAAAAAGAATTTGTGTGCAACTTGTCAGCTTGTAAAGGAGCTTGCTGTGTTGATGGAGATGCCGGCGCGCCATTAAACGAAGCTGAAACTAAAATTCTGGAAGAAATTTATCCTAAAGTAAAACCCTTTTTACGCAAAGAAGGAATTGCAGCAATCGAAGCGCAAGGAACCTGGGTAAAAGGAACTGATGGCGATCTTGAAACGCCACTAATCGATAATAAGGATTGTGCTTATGTTATTTTTGATGGCAAAACTGCACTTTGCGGAATCGAGCAAGCTTATAACCAAGGAATCGTAGATTGGAAAAAACCAGTTTCTTGTCATTTGTACCCAATTCGTGTAAAAGACTTCACGGAGTTTGCTGCAGTGAATTATGATAAATGGGATATTTGCGATGATGCCTGTTCTTTGGGTAAAGAATTAGAAGTTCCTGTTTATAAATTTGTCAAAGAAGCGCTAATTCGCCGCTTTGGTCAGGATTGGTATTTGGAGCTTGAAAAAGTAGCCGAAGAACTTAAAAAATCGTAAAAATCTACGCGCGTTAGTTACCACTTTTGAAAGCTATATTTTAACTCAAAAAATAAAGTTTTGACTCAAAAAAAAACTTTTAAAAACAATTCAAAATTTCTTGCTTTTTATTGTAAAAAGTCTATATTTTACGGGCTTCAAGGTTATTTGTTAGCTTTTAAAACATTCATTTTCAGTAAATTAATTATTGTCTGAAAAATATCTCATTTTTTAACCTTTGTTAAAAACTACGTCGAATTGTGAATAAGTTTGGCTTTCATTTTTAGCGATAATTGACAATCTTTGTAGTCTATTGAATTGGTAGAAATTCAATACAAAAATTAAACAAAAATTACCATGTCACAAGTCGAGCCAATATTACAAGAAAATAAAAATCGTTTCGTTATTTTTCCAATTAAACATCATGATATTTGGGAATGGTACAAAAAGATGGAAGCTAGTTTTTGGACTGCTGAAGAAATTGACTTGCACCAGGATTTGACAGACTGGAATAATAAGTTAAGTGACGACGAAAGATATTTCATTAAACATATATTGGCATTTTTTGCTGCTTCTGACGGAATCGTAAATGAAAACCTTGCTGAGAACTTTGTTAATGAAGTTCAATATGCTGAAGCGAAATTTTTCTATGGTTTCCAAATCATGATGGAAAACATTCATAGCGAAACTTATTCTCTATTAATTGACACTTACGTGAAAGATGAAGCAGAGAAAGCAGAATTGTTTAATGCTTTGGAAGTTTTTCCTGCAATTAAGAAAAAAGCAGATTGGGCTTTAAAATGGATCGAGTCTGATTCATTTGCTGAAAGACTAATTGCTTTTGCAGCAGTTGAAGGAATTTTCTTTTCAGGTGCTTTTTGTTCTATTTATTGGTTGAAAAAACGTGGATTAATGCCAGGTTTAACTTTCTCTAATGAGTTGATTTCTCGTGACGAAGGTGTACACTGTGACTTTGCAGTGCATTTACACAATCATCACTTAATTAATAAAGTGCCAAAAGATAGAATTAAAGAAATTATTGTTGACGCTTTAGATATCGAAAGAGAGTTTGTTACAGAATCTCTTCCGGTAAGTTTAATAGGAATGAATGCTACTTTAATGACACAATATCTGGAATTTGTTGCAGATAGATTATTAGTAGAATTAGGTTGCGAACGTGTTTATGGATCGGCGAATCCGTTTGACTTCATGGACATGATTTCTCTTCAGGGAAAAACTAATTTCTTTGAAAAACGTGTTGCAGAGTATCAAAAATCTGGTGTTATGAACACAGATAGTGATGCTCAGAAAATTTCATTTGATGCAGATTTTTAGGTAACAAAAAAATATTTTTAGCGCGATCTAAGAAGTGCTAAAAAAGAATAACAGTAGATTTTTTAAGATTGAATCTTCATCCCAAATCGTCGATTCAATAACAATTTTTAATGTATTTAAATTCATTTTTCGAATTTGAATCGGACAACTATTGAGAATCCTACAATTCTCAAAAAATAATTTAAAAACACGCAATGTTTAAGATCTGGAATTCGTTATTCCAGTGTCTTTCATTTTTTCAATAACTAAAATAGGTAAGCTTATGTATGTAGTAAAAAGAGATGGCCACAAAGAGCCCGTAATGTTTGATAAGATTACAGAAAGAATCAAAAAATTGTGTTACGGCTTGAATGAGCTTGTAGATCCTGTTAAGGTAGCGATGAGAGTTATCGAGGGATTGTATGATGGGGTTTCAACTTCTGAACTAGATAATCTTGCGGCAGAAACGGCGGCTTCTATGACAATTGCGCATCCAGATTATGCACAATTAGCAGCACGTGTGGCAATTTCGAATCTACATTCAAATACTAAGAAGTCGTTCTCAGAGACGATGAAAGATATGTACAACTACGTAAATCCAAGAAACGGACAAGACGCTCCATTACTTTCGGATGAAGTATTTAACGTAATTCAGGAAAACTCTGCTTTCCTAGATTCGCATATCATTTATACAAGAGATTTCAATTACGATTACTTTGGTTTTAAAACTTTAGAGCGTTCCTATTTGCTAAAAATAAACGGAAAAATCGTAGAAAGACCGCAACATATGTTGATGCGTGTTTCGGTTGGTATTCACCTTGACGATTTAAAATCAGTAATTGAAACTTACGATTTAATGTCTAAAAAGTTCTTTACGCACGCAACGCCAACGTTGTTTAATGCCGGAACTCCAAAACCACAAATGTCTTCTTGTTTCCTTTTGGCAATGCAAGATGATAGTATTGATGGTATTTATGACACATTAAAACAAACGGCTAAAATCTCGCAATCAGCGGGAGGAATTGGTCTTTCTATTCATAACGTTCGTGCGACTGGATCTTACATTCGTGGTACAAACGGAACTTCAAACGGAATCGTTCCGATGTTGAGAGTTTTCAACGATACAGCTCGTTACGTAGATCAAGGTGGAGGAAAACGTAAAGGAAGTTTTGCGATTTACATCGAAACTTGGCATGCTGATATCTTCGACTTTTTGGATTTAAAGAAAAACACAGGAAAAGAAGAAATGCGTGCGCGTGATTTATTCTTCGCAATGTGGACATCTGATTTATTCATGAAACGTGTTCAGGAAGATGCATCTTGGACTTTAATGTGTCCTAATGAATGTCCAGGATTATACGATGTTTACGGAGAAGAATTCGAAACAATGTACCTTGATTATGAATTTAGAGGAAAAGGTAGAAAAACAATTCGTGCACGTGAATTATGGGAGAAAATCCTTGAATCACAAATCGAAACTGGAACTCCTTATATGTTGTACAAAGATGCAGCAAACCGTAAATCGAACCACAAGAACTTAGGAACAATTCGTTCATCTAACTTGTGTACTGAGATTATGGAGTTTACTTCTAAAGATGAAATCGCGGTTTGTAACTTGGCTTCAATTTCGTTGCCAATGTTTATTGATAATGGTAAATTCGATCACGAAGCGCTTTACAATGTTACAAAACGTGTAACTCGTAACCTGAACAAAGTAATCGACAGAAACTACTATCCGGTAAAAGAAGCCGAAAACTCAAACATGCGTCACCGTCCGGTAGGATTAGGAGTGCAAGGATTAGCAGATGCTTTTATAATGTTGCGTATGCCGTTTACAAGTGATGAAGCAAAAGCATTAAATCAGGAAATTTTCGAAACATTATACTTCGCAGCCGTAACTGCTTCTATGGAAATGGCAAAAGAAGAAGGACCATATTCTACATTTGCAGGATCTCCAATGTCACAAGGAGAATTCCAATATAATATGTGGGGAATGAAAGATGAAGAATTATCTGGTCGTTGGGACTGGGCTTCATTAAGAAAAGAAGTAATGGAACACGGAGTTCGTAACTCATTATTAGTTGCGCCAATGCCAACAGCATCGACTTCTCAAATCCTTGGAAACAACGAAGCTTTCGAACCATATACATCAAACATTTACACACGTCGTGTATTGTCTGGAGAATTCATCGTGGTAAACAAACATTTACTGGAAGACTTAGTAAAACTAGGTTTATGGGACGAAACGTTGAAGCAAGAAATCATGCGTCATAACGGATCTGTTCAAAACATTGATATTATCCCGCAAGACCTTAAAGATCTTTACAAAACAGTTTGGGAAATGTCGATGAAAGACATTATCGATATGTCACGTCAAAGAGGTTATTTCATTGACCAATCACAATCATTGAACTTGTTCATGCAAGATGCAAACTATTCTAAACTGACGTCAATGCACTTCTACGCTTGGCAATCAGGATTAAAAACAGGAATGTATTACTTGAGAACGAAATCAGCAGTTGATGCGATTAAATTCACATTAAACAACGATAAAAAAGAAGAAGATGCACCGGCAGCAGTTTTAGTTCCGGAAACAGAATCTATCAGCGTTGAAGATTACAAAGCGATGTTGCTAAAAGCACAAGCCGGAGATCCTGAAGATTGTGAAATGTGTGGAAGTTAATAATGTTAAATATAGGTGTAAAAAAGGGAGTTTGTCTTCCTTTTTTTATGAGTTTTATGCAAAAATAAATTTATATTAAACTCATAATAAAATAAAATTTAATCAATTTGCGCAGTAAAAATATAAGTCGTATTTTTGGTGAAAATAAAAAAGCTCAACGTACCAGGTTGAGCTTTTTATAAGGTCGTTCTTTGAAATATTTGATGCATTACAAAAAAACGTAAATTTAAAATGTTTTACAAAACTAATTTTTTTCCGGAATATACACAAGGTGTTAAGTCCGATTTTTTAGAAGAATTTTTAGGAAAATCTTACGAAGCCATAAGAATAGGGGCTTCCCAAGCGTTACAGCAAATTGTTAAATTTCCTGATGAATATGATTTCAGAAATGCAAAACCAGTTAGAATAAGTAGTTTAGTCAAACGGGAGTTTGTTAAGATGCTTAGTCTAAATGAAGGATTGAGAAAGAAAATTAGTCGATTTAAAAGTCATGGAGTTGATTATTTTCTAATTGAAGGTAAATTTTTAGTTTGTCTCAAGAAGATAGATAAAAAAGGGAGAGTAAGTAGTTTTTATTCCAAGAGGTTTAAAGCTATATTAAATGGAGAGGAAAAAGTTCCTTATTCTAAAGAAATGTTAGAACAACTAGCAGGCCTAGGCATTCATAAGCCTTTGCCTATAGTTTTTATTGGCCCGACCTTAGATAGTACAGGTTTGGTTTGTGAGGATGTAAAGTGTGTTAATTATAAAGACGGAGCGATTAATTTTTTAATTAGTCTTAAAGATATTTTTACTCCTAATTTATTTAATCAAGGCACATCATCTTCAGAAGATAATAAAGTCGGCGATTGGAATCCTAAGTTAAAAGGAGACAAGAGTGCTGAAAAATAATAGTATTAATTAGTAATGCATCAAATATTTCAATACGATTTTTAACCAAAAAAATCTAATGATATGACTTATAACAATGAAACGCTTAAACTTTACAGAGAATATAAAGGTTTAAGCCAAAAAAAGTTTGCTGACTTTTTAGGTGTTTCTCAGACGGTTATTTCAAAAATAGAAAAAGGTTTGAGACCTCTCGATGAAGATATTATCAACGATTTATCACCATTTGTGAATAAAAAATTCTTTTTGCAAAAAATTGAAAATCTTAATCTTAAAATTTATTATAGACAAAGTTCATCTACAGCTAAAAGCACAACAGATTTATTTGAATCCAGATTGACCTTAATAGCAAATCACATTTCTCATTTTTTAGAGGAGATTGAAGCTCCTGAAAATCAAATTCCAAGTGTAGATTTAAATGATTTTGGATTGGATCCTGAAGCACTAGCTTTAGAAATCAGGCAACTTTTCGGGTTAGGGATTTCTCCTTTAAACGATATTGTTGAATTGCTTGAATCCAAAGGAGCTTTTGTTCATTTTTTCGATTATCCTTTTGTTACTCCAGAAAATAAAACTCTAGACGGAGTAAGTTTTTATATTAAAGGTTGTCCAGTTATTTTGATAAATAATAAAATACAGAATGCAAGAAAGGTGTTTACATTGGCCCATGAGTTGGGGCATCTAATTATGCATTTAAATTTTATTGTTGAAAGTAATCGTGATGAGGAAGCAGAAGCTAATAAATTTGCTTCGGAATTTATAGCACCTAAAAGAGCTCTGAATGGGGAATTTAGCAGGTTAACTTTAGAGAAACTATTTATGCTAAAAGCGTATTGGAAAATGTCAGTTGGAGCATTATTGTATAAAGCTAAACAAATTGCGTTAACTCCAGATCAATATAGAAGATGGGTTACACAGCTTTCAGCATATAGAAAAAACGAACCGCATGATATTGATTTAAGTATTCCAAGAAATTTAAAAAAATGTTTTACTTTTTTTAGGGATACCTTGCATGAAGGCGATAATGAATCTCTTTTTGATGAATTAGGAATAGATAAAAAAATATTTGATGATTTGTATTCTACTTTTACGGAAAAGAGAAAATTAAGAATTATATATTAGTAAAGGAGCAACCATATTAGGTTGCTTTTTTATTATATAAAATGTTTAGAAGTTATTTTTTTTCTATTAATAAAAACCTTTTTTTAAAGTTGGAAAGTTAAAATCTCAGCGTCTTAGCGACTAAGAACCTTAGTACCTCACTAAAAACCAATTGTCTATATCGCATTTTAAGCCCGTTTTTTTATATTATCATACAAAACATCATAAATTTGTTAAGAAATCCTTTTTTGTTTCATAAAATGCATTATTTTTTTTGGTGCAGTAAAAATAATTTATACATTCGCAGAGAATTTATTGAAAAACACAAACAAAATGTCTAATAACCGTTTTTATTTTAGCAACTCTTTTTATTTCTTCTTTAGTAGAAGTGAGGATTGTGCTATGGTTATTTGAGAAAATTTAAAAGACAAATAAAACTAATATACAATCCTGATGAAAATCAGGATTTTTTTTTGAATATATGACAACTAAAATTGCAATACAAGGTATAAAAGGTTCATTTCATCATCAGGTTGTGAAAGAGTATTTCTCTGAAAATGTGGAAATTGATGAATGTTTATCTTTTGAAGAATTGATTGACAGCTTGCTTTCCGGGAAAACTGACCAAGCAGTTATGGCGATTGAAAATTCGATTGCAGGGCCAATTATTCCGAATTATGCTTTGATTGACAAGAATAATTTACACATAATTGGAGAACATTATTTAAATATTCAGCAGAATTTAATGGCTTTAAAAGGTCAAAAAATTGAAGATATAAAAGAAGTTCATTCACATCCAATGGCACTTTTGCAATGCATGGATTTCCTGAAACAATATCCAAATATCAAATTGATTGAGGATAAAGACACAGCCGAAACAGCGAGAAGAATTCAGGAAAAGCAGCTAACCGGAATCGCTGCAATTGCAAGTGTAACGGCGTCTGAAATGTATGATTTAGATATAATAGCTTCTTCGATTCAAACGATTAAAAATAATATGACTCGTTTCGTAATCATCAAAAAGCAAAATTCATTTTTGCCGGAAAACGAAATCAACAGAGCATCAATCAAATTTGAATTAGATCACAAAAGAGGAAGCTTAGCAGCAGTTTTGAATGTAATGAGCGATTGTAAACTGAATTTGACAAAAATTCAATCGCTTCCAAAAATTGAAACACCTTGGAAATATTCATTTTTCGTAGACATAACATTTGAGAAATATGAAGATTTTGCAAAAGCCAAATCCTTACTAAATATAATGGCAGAATATTTTAAAGTGTTAGGAGAATATAAGAATACCAAACCTTTAAGTGAGTCTTAAAGTTGAAAAGTCTTAAAGCCCAGAAAACTTTAAGCAAATTAAAAAGTTTAAAAGAGCCTAAAGCCTAAAGCTTACGGCCTAAAGCAATAAAAAAAATGATTACAACAGCAAAAAGATTAGATACAGTTGAAGAATACTACTTCTCGTCAAAATTGAGAGAAGTTCGTCAACTACAATCTGAAGGAAAGTCTATCATCAATATGGGAATTGGAAGCCCTGATTTGAGTCCGTCGAAAGCAGTAATTGAAGCGGTTGCCGCAGCAATTCAAGAGGAGAATGGGCATGGTTATCAAAGCTATCAGGGATTACCGGAATTGAGAAAAGGGATGGCAGATTTTTATCAGAATCAGTTTGGTGTTGAATTAAATCCGAATAATGAGATTTTACCTTTGATGGGTTCGAAAGAAGGAATCATGCACATTTCGTTAGCTTTTTTAAATGAAGGCGATCACGTTTTAATTCCGAATCCGGGTTATCCGACTTATACATCGGTAACAAATTTGGTTGGAGCGGTTCCGGTTTATTATGATCTAAAAGAAGCAAATGCCTGGGAACCGGATTTTGAAGCTCTTGAAAAATTAGACCTCTCGAAAGTAAAAATTATGTGGCTGGGATATCCGCATATGCCAACAGGAGCGAGAGGAAGTTTAGCGTTATTTGAAAAATTGGTTGCTTTTGCTAAAAAACACAACATATTATTGATCAACGACAATCCGTATAGTTTTGTTTTGAATGATAATCCAATGAGTTTATTGCAGGTTGAAGGAGCAAAAGAAGTGGCTTTAGAATTGAATTCACTTAGTAAAACATTCAACATGGCTGGCTGGAGAGTTGGAATGGTTTTAGGAAATCCTGAAATTATCGATGCAGTTCTAAAAGTAAAAAGCAACATGGACAGCGGAATGTTCTACGGAATTCAGAAAGGTGCGGTTGCAGCGTTGAATTGCGATAAGTCTTGGTTCGAAGATCAAAACAAAATTTACAGACGTCGCAGAGAATTGACAGAAAAACTAGCAGAGAAATTAGGTTGCAAAGTTTATAAAGAAGGAGTTGGGCTTTTTGTTTGGGCAAAACTTCCAGAAGGAATTGAATCATCAGAAAAGTTCATTGACGAAATATTATACGAGAAACACATTTTTATCACACCGGGAACGATCTTCGGGAGTAATGGTGAAGGATATATTAGATTCTCGTTGTGTGTGAAAGAAGAAAAAGTACAAGAAGCGATAGACCGATTTTAGAAGTCATTGCGAGGAACGAAGCAATCTCATTTGCTGAGTCAATTGTTAGTGTGGTTGCTTCGTTCCTCGTAATGACAAAAAGAAAAAATAAATATGAAAGTATACGTAATAGGAATAGGGTTAATAGGAGGTTCGATGGTGCTGGACATCAAAGATCAACATCCAAACGCAACTATTTTTGGAATAGATAATAACGAAAAACATTTGCAGGAAGCAATTGATTTGGGTGTTATCGATCAGGCAGGAAGTTTTGAAGAATTGGCTGATGCTGATTTTGTAATTGTTTCGGTTCCGGTGGATGTAGCGCTGGTTGTTTTGCCAAAAGTGCTGGATTTAGTAGGAGATAAAACGATTGTTTTTGAAGTAGGATCGACTAAAAAACCAATTTGTGATGCTGTTGCAAGTCACCCAAAAAGAAGAAACTTTATCGCAACGCATCCAATTGCAGGAACGGAGTTTTCAGGACCTTCGGCGGCGATAAGAGGTTTGTTTAAAGGAAAGACAAACATAATTTGCGAAGTGGAAAAAACCACTTTTAAATTGCAGGAAAAGGCGTTACAGCTTTTCAGCGAAATTGGAATGAGGATTCGATATATGGACCCAACTTCGCACGATAAACACATTGCTTACGTTTCGCATTTGTCGCACATTAGTTCGTTTATGCTTGGAAAAACGGTAATGAATAAGGAAAAAGACGAGCAGGATATTTTTGATATGGCAGGAAGTGGATTTGAAAGTACCGTACGTTTAGCAAAAAGTTCTCCGGCAATGTGGACACCAATTTTTAAGCAAAACAAAGAACACGTTATCGAAACATTAGAAGAATATATTTCAAATCTGAGTCGGTTTAGGGATTTGTTGAAAGATGATAATTACAATGCCATTTTTGAAGAAATGGAAAGCACAAATAAAATTAAAGAAATATTAAACGGATTAACAACAATTAAAAAATAAAAACTAAAAATTAAGATGGAAAATAAGAAAGAAATGAGAAAGTGGTTAGAAGATTTCAATTTAAATCACCCACTTGTGATAGCTGGACCATGTAGTGCAGAAACAGAAGATCAAGTATTGAAAATTGCTCACGAATTGAAAGATTCAAAAGTTAGTGTATTCAGAGCTGGAATCTGGAAACCAAGAACGCGTCCGGGAGGATTTGAAGGTGTTGGAGAAATTGGTTTAAAATGGTTGCAAAAAGCAAAAGCTGAAACTGGTTTGTTAATGGGAACTGAAGTTGCAACTGCAGCTCACTGTAAATTGGCTTTAGAACATGATATCGACGTTTTATGGGTTGGTGCTCGTACAACTGCAAACCCTTTTGCTGTTCAGGAAATTGCTGATACTTTGAAAGGAACTGATAAAATCGTTTTGGTTAAAAACCCTGTAAACCCAGATTTAGCTTTATGGTTAGGTGGTGTTGAGCGTTTACACATGGCTGGAATCGAGAAGTTAGGAGTTATTCACAGAGGTTTCTCTACTTACGAAAAAACAAAATACAGAAACATTCCGGAATGGCAAATTGCTATCGAATTACAAAATAAATTCCCTGATTTACCATTAATCATCGATCCATCTCACATTACAGGAGATCGTAAAATGATTTTTGAAGTAACGCAAGAGGCTTTAGATTTGAACTACGATGGTATGATTATCGAAACGCACTACGATCCGGACAACGCTTGGTCTGATGCTGCTCAACAAGTTACTCCAGACGCTTTGAAACAAATCATTAAAGATTTGACGATTAGAAAAACGGATGATACTACAGATGAGTACAGTCAAAAAATGACTAAACTAAGAGCTAACATCGATGTTCTTGATGCTAACTTATTAGAGTTATTAGGAAAACGTATGAAAGTAGCTGACGAAATTGGTCAGGTGAAAAAAGATGCAAACGTAGCGATTCTTCAAAACAATCGTTGGAATGAAATCTTAGGAAAAATGATTCTTGAAGGTGAGAAAAAAGGTCTTACTGAAGAGTTTGTTTTAAGAATGTTCAAAGCAATTCACCAGGAAAGTATTGGTCACCAAGAGAAAATTTTCAACGCATAATTTTCTAAAAATATATAAGAGGTATAAGTTAATTTAAGTTTTATTAAAATTAGCTCTTAAGTTTTCTTATGTCACAATATTAAAAATAGATTGTTTTTTTTAAATCCCTATTTCTTCGAAAGAAGATTTGGGGATTTTTACATTATATAACATAGCCCAAGGTTTCAACCTTGGGAAGTGTAATGTTTGTTTTAAACCATTTCTTAAGGTTAAAACTGTGGGTTGTGGTTAAAATTATTCATTTATCTTTGCAAAGATTTAAGAGTGGAATCTAAACTCTAAAATCAGCAATCTAAAATTAAAGAATGACAGGACTCGTATATAAATCTACAGGAAGTTGGTACACGGTAAAATCTGAAAAAGGTGATTTTATAGAATGCCGTATGAAAGGGAAGTTTAGGATGAAAGGTATTAAAAGTACAAATCCTATTGCTGTGGGCGATATTGTAGATTATGAATTGGAAGAAACTTCAGATGCTGTAACGGGAACCATTTTTAATATTCACGAAAGAAAGAATTACATCGTTCGTAAATCGGTTAATTTATCGCATCAAATGCATATTATTGCGTCGAATATTGATCGCGTTTTTTTATTGATTACAATTAATAATCCACCAACAACCTTCAACTTTATTGATCGTTTTTTAGTAACTGCCGAAGCTTATAATATTGAAACTATTCTGGTATTTAATAAAATAGATACTTTTGATGAACCTACTCTTGAGGATCAATTGTATATGCAATATGTTTATCAGCAAATAGGTTATAAATGTCTTCGCGTTTCTTCGACTGAAATGAAAGGAGTTGAAGAATTAAAAGAAATGATGATTGGTAAAGTAAGCATGTTTTCAGGACATTCAGGTGTAGGGAAATCGACTTTGGTAAACGCAATGGAACCGTCTTTACATCTTAAAACCAAAAATATTTCTGAAGCCAGTAAACAAGGACAACACACGACGACTTTTGCCGAAATGTATGATTTATCTTTTAATGCAAAAATTATCGATACTCCGGGAATTAAAGGTTTTGGAATTGTTGATATGGAAAAAGAAGAAATCAGCGGTTATTTTCCTGAGTTTTTTAAATTAAAAGACCAATGTAAGTTTAACAATTGTCTACATAAAGAAGAACCGCATTGCGCTATTAAAGCTGCTTTAGAAAAAGACGAGATCGCTTGGTCACGTTACAATAGTTACTTAAAGATCTTGGAAGGCGATGACGAAAATTATCGTACGGATTCTTATGATGAAGATCGAAAAGCAAGTGACGAACTTAGAAAGTAATTGTTAATTATCAATTGTTGATTGTTAATTCCAAATCAAAAATTATCGACAAATTTTGACTGTAGAGATACATCGCATTGTATATAATGTTAGAATTTAAAATCTGTTTAATCCGTGTAATCTGTGGCCAATAAACTCCGCTGCATTAGATCAAAATAAAAATGAGAATTGTACTTCAAAGAGTTTCCGAGGCGTCTGTAACAGTAGAAGGCCAAAAAACAGCAGATATTCAAAAAGGATTATTGGTTTTAGTCGGAATTGAAGATGCCGACACTCAGGAAGATATTGATTGGCTTGTTGGGAAAATCATTAAAATGAGAATTTTTGGTGACGAAAATGATATAATGAACTGCTCAGTTCAGGATATTGATGGCGATATTATAGTTGTAAGCCAGTTTACACTTCATGCTTCTACAAAAAAAGGCAACCGTCCTTCTTATATAAAAGCTGCAAAACCTGAATTTGCGATTCCGATGTATGAAAATTTTGTAAAATCATTAGAAAAAGATTTTGATAAAAAAGTACAAACCGGAATTTTTGGTGCTGATATGAAGGTTAATCTCTTAAATGACGGGCCTGTAACAATTTTAATGGACAGCAAAAACCGAGATTAAAAAATAATTAGAGAAAGATTAAAAAATTCTTACACTAGTGTTAAAGGTTTCTAAAAATAATATATATTTGGCGAAATTACTTACTAATGAAAACTTCTGTTTTTGCGTTACTTTTCTTCTTTGTTACGCTTATTTCTTCTGCCCAAAAAGGCGAATATCCTGTTTCAAAAATCTCCGATAGTCTTAAAGAAAATGCCAATGCTGTAGTCCGTTTAGATCAAATGGATATTATTATTGCTTCACAGCGTAATATGACTTTGAAAACGCAGAGAGTTGTAACGGTTTTAAATGAAAAGGGTCTTGAGGATATCAATGCATTTCAGCATTATGATAAAACAACCGGTATCAAAAGTATCGAAGCAGTTGTTTACGATGAACTTGGTAATGAAATCAAAAAGATTAGAAAAAAAGATTTTAAAGATCAAAGTGCTGTTAGCGGAAGTACTCTTTTTTCAGATAGTAGAATAATTTATTTAGATTATACTCCAATTTCATATCCATTTACAATTATATATTCCAGCGAAGTCGAAACTTCAAACACTGCTTTTATTCCAAAATGGTATTTTTTAAGCGGTTATAATGTAAGTATAGAGAAATCCATCTTAAATGTTTCTTATCCAAATAACCTGGGATTTAAAAAGAAAGAATTTCAATTTTCTGATTTTAAAATAAATAAAACGGTAGACAGCGATACAAAACTTAGTTATAATGCTGTAAATATTTATGCCAGAAAAGGAGAAGATTACAGTCCTTCGGCAGAAGATCTTTTTCCTAAAGTTATGATGGGATTGGAGCATTTTCATCTAGAAGGTGTAGACGGAACTGCGACAACATGGGAAGCATTTGGTAAATGGTACAGCGAAAAAATTCTTGCGGGAACAACAGTCTTACCCGAAGAAACTGTAACGAAAATAAAAGCCTTGGTTGGTGATGAAAAAGATCCAATAAAAAAAGCAAAAATTATCTACGACTATGTTCAGAAAAAATCAAGATATGTAAATATTGCGATTGGTATTGGAGGCTGGAAACCTATGCTTGCTTCTGATGTAGATCGATTGGGATATGGAGATTGTAAAGCATTGTCAAATTACACAAAAGCACTTTTACAGACAGTCGACGTTCCTTCGTATAATACTATTTTATATGGAGATCGTTACAAGTCGAATATCCAATCTGATTTTGTTTCGATGCAGGGAAATCACATGATATTAGCAATTCCAAATGGAAATAATTATACATTTCTTGAATGTACAAGTCAGGATGATCCGTTTGGGTATCAAGGTACTTTTACAGACGACCGAGATGTTTTGGTTGTTAAGCCAGAAGGAGGAGTAATTGTTAGAACTACAATTTATGCTGATCCGGGTAATACACAAAAAGATAAAGGCTTTTATACTATTGATGAAAATGGAAATTTCTCCGGAGCAATTTCTGTTATTTCAGAAGGTTCACAATATAGTTCTAAAGCACAAGTTGAAACTTTACAGCCAACAGAAAAAGAAGCTCATTACAAGAAATATTGGGATAATATCAATAATTTGAAATTGGGGAAAATAACTTTTACAAACGATAAAGAAAATATTCGTTTTACAGAAGATATTCAGGTTAGTGCAATAAGTTACGCGACAATTTCTGCTAATAAGATGATTTTTGCAATTGATGCGTTCAATCAAAGTTCAGGTAATGTAAAAAGAATCCGAAATAGAAAGAATCCATTTCAAATTCAACGTGGTTATTTAGATACTGATGAAATCGAAATTAATCTGCCAACAGGTTTTTCCATTGAATTTTTGCCTGCAAATTTTGAACTAAAAGGCAAATTTGGAGAATACAAAACCGAAATCATTAAAAAAGAAAATAACAAACTGACCTACAAACGCTCTATGTTTTTAAATAAGGGAAAATATTCAAACAAAGAATACGATGAATATCGCCTTTTTATGGAACAAGTGTCAAAAAACGATAATGCCAAAATTATATTAACCAAGAATTAATTAAGAACTAATCAAATGAAATTTATTAAACTTTTTAGTCTTTCAATCCTTTTGTTGTTTATCTCAAAAGTAACAGCACAAGAATTTAAATTAGGAAAAGTATCTATTGCAGAACTGGAACAAAAAGTGCATCCTAAAGATTCGTCTGCAGTTGCCGCAATATTGTATAAAAAAGGAGAAGTAAGAATTGAATACGATCAAAATGAAGGATTTGTCACCTTCACAGATGTTGAAACCAGAATTAAAATTTACAAAAAAGAGGGTTATAATTGGGCTACTCAAGCAGTTTGGTATTATAACCAAAGTAGTTTTAAGGAACGAGTGTTTTTTACAGATGCGGTTACCTATAATTTAGTAAATGGTAAAATTGAAAAAACAAAGCTTAAAAGTGATGGTACTTTTGATGAAGTTTTAAATAAATATAGAGGGCAAAAAAAGATTACAATGCCTAATGTTAAAGAAGGATCTGTAATTGAGTTTAGATATACAATTAAATGTCCAAGTGACAGAATAATCAGAGATTGGGATTTTCAAACCTCTATTCCAGTAAATTACTCTGAATTTTCGACTTTTATTCCTGAATATTATGTTTTTAATTTAAGACAAAAAGGGTATATTTTTCCTAAAACTACTACAGTGAAAAATCCTAAATCAGTAGTGCTAACAAGCAAGGAAAGATCAGATAATGGGAATGTTTCTCATACTACTTTTTCAACAGGTAAGCTTGATTATGTAGAAACTCAAACGACATTTAAAGCAGTAGATTTTCCGGCAATGAAAGAAGAATCTTTTGTAAATAATATTGATAACTATCTTTCAAGTGTTGCACATGAATTATCGATGATAAAATATCCTAATTCAACAATGAAAGAATATTCAACAGATTGGAATTCGGTAGTTAAAACGATATACGACTATGATGATTTTGGACCTGAATTGAATAAAACAGGATATTTTGAAGATAATCTAAAAACGCTTCTGGTAGGAAAAAATACTCCTGAAGAAAAAATACAAACAATTTTAAGTTATGTACAATCCAATGTAAAATGGAATGGTTACATGGGCTATAGTTGTGATAGTGGAGTTAAAAAAGCGTATAAGGAAAAAACAGGAAATATAGCGGATATTAATTTAATGCTTACGGCTATGTTACGTTATTCCGGTTTAACAGCAAACCCGGTTTTAGTAAGTACACGTTCAAACGGAATCGCGCTATTCCCAAATAGAAATGCTTTTAATTATGTAATTGCAGCAGTTGAAACAGAGCAGGGAAATATTTTAATTGATGCAAGTGAGAAATTTTCTACTCCAAATGTCTTGCCTTTAAGAGTTTTAAACTGGTCTGGAAGATTGATTAGAAAAGATGGTACATCTCAGGAAATTGATTTAATGCCAAGTAAACCATCGAGCGACAATGTTTTCATGAATTATAGTATTGATGCTGACGGTAAAGTAACCGGAAAAACCAGAAGACAAAGTACAGATTATAATGCGATGATTACCAGAGATAATATGAGTAGTGTAAAAGAAGAAGAATATCTGGAGAAGCTTGAAAATTCAAATAATAAAATTGAGATTAGCGAATATATCAGAACAAACGAAAAAGACATTTTGTTGCCAACAATAGAAACATATTCGTTTACAGGAAATAATTTGTGTGAGGTAATTGGAGGGAAAATCTATGTAAGTCCAATGTTGTTTTTTACTAATGATGAAAATCCATTTAAACAAGAAGTTCGTGAATATCCGGTAGATTTTAGTTATCCTTTTTTAGATAAATATAATATTACAATTCAAATTCCAGAAGGATTTGCTGTTGAAACTTTGCCTGCACCGGCAATTCTTAATATGGAAGATAATTTAGGAACTTTTAAATTTAATATTGCGGCCAGTGGCAATGCATTACAGTTGAGTATCGCACATCAAATAAATGATGCTGTAGTTTCTGCTGAAAAATATGAAATGCTAAAAGAATATTACAAAGTAATGATTGCCAAAGAAACAGAAAAGATCGTTTTAAAGAGAATATAACATGAAATCTCAAAGTATAGTAATCGTTTTTTTATTTTCAATTTTAAGTGTTTCTAAAATAAATGCGCAAAATCAGGAATTAGGGAAAGTTACTATTGCTGAATTACAGGAAAAAGTACATCCAAAAGATACTACTGCTCCCGCAGCAATTTTATTCAAAAAAGGAAAAACGTTTTTGACTTACAACAAAGACAGAGGATTCTCAGTAAACAACATTTATGAATTTAAGATCAAAATTTATAAAAAAGAAGGACTGGATTGGGCAAATCAAAAAGTACGTTTCTACATTGGATATGAAAGTCTAAATGAAGACAGAGTAGACTTTTCAGATGCCGTAACTTATAATTTGGAAAACGGAAAAATTGTAAAAACGAAACTTGACAATCAAGGTAGTTTTACAAAAAATATAAATAAATACTGGAGCGAAAAAATAATAACGTTACCAAATGTAAAAGAAGGCTCAATAATAGAATACAAATATGTTCTTAGATCCGAAAACATTGTTAAGCTTCCGGATTTTCAAATTCAGTATGATGTTCCGTTAAATTATTTCGAGTATAAAACCGAAATTCCGGAAATGTATATTTATAAACCAATTTTGATTGGCAGACAACCCATTGTTACTGATTCTAAATTGATTAATGCAGGTCAGAGTTTTGAAAACGAACACAATCAAACCGCCAGACTTTCGTACAGACAAATTAATTCGACCTATTCAGGAAAAGATATTCCGGCACTTACAGAAGAACCTTATGTAAATAACCCTGTTAATTACCGAGGATCAATTCAGCATGAATTAGAAAGAATTAGATATGTTGATCAGCCGGATAAAGATTATACGGTTACCTGGGAAGGTGTAGCAACAACAATTTTTAAAGATGAAAATTTTGGAAAAGAACTTAATGAAAGAAGCTTTTTCCTTCAGGATGTAAAGCGATTATTAGCTAATGTTGAAGCGCCAGGCGAAAGGTTAGATATCATCTTCAAGTTTGTTCAGAATAAAATGAATTGGAACGAAACCAGAGGATGTTATACAGATAAAGGTGTCGTAAAAGCTTATAAAGATCAGACTGGAAATGTAGCTGAAATCAATTTTATCTTGATTGATATGCTTAAAATTGCGGGTATAGATGCAAATCCGGTTTTAGTAAGTACAATCGAAAACGGAGTTCCTGTTTATCCAACACGTACAGGATTTAATTATGTAATTGCCGCTGCCGAAATCGACGGAAAACAAATACTTCTGGACGCAACTAATAAATTTACTGCGCCTAATATTTTACCATTCAATGTTATAAACTGGAAAGGAAGATTGATTAAGAAAGATGGCACTTCGCAGGAAATTAATTTAGATCCAGTTATCCCATCTCGTGAAATATCCAGTTTGATGGTTAAGATGGATGCCAAGGGAAAAATGGAAGGGAAAGTTAGAATTCAAAGAACAGACTATGACGCTTATAATTTTAGAGTTCGAAATGCAGACAAGAACGAAGAAAGCTATCTTGAAAAATTTGAAGAAGAATTAGGAGGTTTAAAAATTTCAAATTATACCGTTGAAAATAAAAAGACAAATTTATCAGGTCCGGTTTTAGAGACTTTTGCATTTACTTCAGAGAATCAATCGGATATTATAAAAGATAAAATTTTTATCAATCCGTTATTGTTTTTTACCAGAAGTAAGAATCCTTTTAAACAGGAAAACAGGCAAATGGCTATTTATTTTGGATATATTACAATGGAAAGGTTTGCTGTAAATTTAGAAATTCCCGAAGGATATATGGTAGAGTCTTTACCGGCTCCCGTTCGTGTTACCTTAGGAGATAAAGAAATAGTATTCTCACTGAACACTTCAAGTGATGGAAATAAAATTCAAATTTTGAGCACAAAAGAAATTAACAGTAGTATTTTTGCAGCTGACGCATATCAGGGATTAAAAGATCTCTTTCAGAAAATGATTGCAAGTCAGAACGAAAAAATTATTCTTAAAAAAATTTAATCATGGATTTGAAAAATGCACAACTTGATGTTGATACCTGGATAAAAGAACACGGAGTTCGCTATTTTAACGAATTGACCAATATGGCGCAGCTTACAGAAGAAGTTGGTGAAGTTGCCAGAATTATTGCACGCAGATATGGTGAACAATCTGAGAAAGAAAGTGATAAAAATAAAGATTTAGGAGAAGAATTAGCTGATGTTGTTTTTGTGGTTTTATGTCTTGCCAACCAAACAGGAATTGATTTACAAGCTGCTTTTGATAAAAAAATGGACTTAAAATCAGTTAGAGACAAGGATCGTCATAAAAACAACGATAAATTAAAATAATTGTGAAATATCACTCATAAGCTTTGAATTATGAGTTTTGAATTTTGAATTATGAGTGTGGAGTGGTAAATTGCGTGGCGAATTACGTTTCTAATCATTCCTAATTCATAAATATACAATTTACAATTAAAAAAATGAATTTACTACTCCAGACAACTCAACATAATTTACAAGGACAAATTGCTGTAACAGGATCAAAAAGCGAGACAAATCGTTTATTGTTGTTAAAAGCATTGTTTCCAAATATTACATTGGCAAATACTTCAAATTCTGATGATAGCGAAGTAATGCAAAAAGCCTTAATAGGCAATGACGAAATTGTTGACATTCATCACGCAGGAACGGCAATGCGTTTTTTGACAGCTTATTTTGCTGTTAATGAAGGTCGCGAAGTAGTGATGACAGGTTCAAGCAGAATGCAGGAACGCCCAATAAAAATTCTAGTAGAAGCTTTAGGACAATTGGGAGTTGAAATCTCTTATGAAAAAGAAGAAGGTTATCCGCCAATTAGAATTAAAGGAAAAAAAGTAACCGCTTCAAAAGTTACTTTGGCAGCAAATGTGAGCAGCCAATATATTTCGGCACTTTTACTTGTAGCTTCAAAATTAGAAAATGGTTTAGAATTGACATTAGAAGGAGAAATTACTTCCATTCCTTATATTAAAATGACTTTGGCTTTGCTAAACGATTTAGATATTCAAACCAGTTTTGAAGGAAATGTAATTAAAGTTTTTCCAAAAGCTGCAGTTGAAACCAAAGAAATGGTTGTAGAATCAGATTGGAGTTCAGCATCTTACTTTTTTAGTTTGGTAGCTTTGGCTGATACAGCTTCAATCACTTTAAGCAGTTACAAAGAAAATAGTTTACAAGGAGATTCAGAATTAGTGTCGCTTTATGAAAATCTGGGAGTGAAAACGACTTTCCAAGACAATAAAATGACTTTGGTGAAACAAGAAAATTTTAAATTCGAAACTGTAAACTTTGAATTAAATAATACCCCAGATATTGCACAAACTATCGTGGTAACTTGTTTAGGTTTGGGAATTGGCTGTCATTTAACGGGTCTTCATACTTTAAAAATCAAAGAAACAGATAGACTGGAAGCTCTTAGAATCGAGTTGACAAAACTAGGAGCAAATATTTCTGTTACCAATGATAGTTTGACTTTAACAGCTTCAGAAAATATCAATCATAATGTAAAAATTGCCACTTACAACGATCACCGTATGGCAATGGCATTTGCACCATTAGCTTTAAAAGTACCAATTATTATTGAAAATGCTGAAGTAGTTTCTAAGTCATACCCTGATTTCTGGAACGATCTAAAAGAATTAAACTTCCAAATTTCAGAATTGTAAAAATTTTAAATCATATAAGTGATATAAGTTCATTTAATAAAATGAGCATAATTTAAATAGCCCCTAGTTTTAACTAGGGGTTTTGTTTTTTGATTCTATCTAAAATCTTTGGATTTAGCCAAATAAAAACACATACATTTTTTTTAAGAATCTGGATTAAATGAACTTATATTACTTATATGGTTAAAAAAAGGATAAAAACTCCATTTTTAATCAACGCCAAGTAGTAGCAAATCAGCGACTTTTGAAAATAAACATCAAAACACTTGACAACGCCTATCTCACAGTCGTATATTTGCACACGATTAAAAATCAGGTATTCAAATAATCCGGATTGAAATCTATAACTCATAACTTTCTCAAATGAAATTATCACATTTTCAGTTTAATTTACCGAAAGAACTTTTAGCGGAATTCCCGGCAGAAAATAGAGACGAATCTCGTTTAATGGTAATCGATCGTCAAAAACAAACTATAGAACATAAAATGTTTAAAGATGTTATCAATTATTTTGATGACGGAGACGTTTTGATTCTTAACAATACTAAAGTTTTCCCTGCACGTTTGTACGGAAACAAAGAAAAAACAGGAGCAAGAATTGAGGTTTTCTTATTAAGAGAATTAAATTCAGAGCAACGTCTTTGGGACGTTTTAGTTGATCCGGCTAGAAAAATCCGTATTGGAAACAAACTTTATTTTGGTGACGACGATTCATTAGTTGCTGAGGTAATTGACAACACGACTTCTCGTGGTAGAACTTTACGTTTTTTATATGACGGTTCTTACGAAGAATTCAGAAACAAATTGACAGAACTTGGAGAAACTCCAATTCCTAAATACATCAATAGAGAAGTAACTGCAGAAGATGCTGAAAGATACCAAACTATTTATGCAAAAGAAGAAGGAGCTGTAGCTGCACCAACTGCTGGTTTACACTTCTCGAAACACCTTTTGAAAAAATTAGAAATCAAAGGAGTTAATTTTGCAGAAGTAACATTACACGTTGGTTTAGGAACTTTTAATCCGGTTGAGGTTGAAGATTTATCAAAACACAAAATGGATTCTGAGGAATTGATTATTAATCAGGAAGCATGTGATATTGTAAATGCTGCAAAAGCAAGCAGAAAACGTATTTGTGCTGTTGGAACAACTTCAATGCGTGCAATTGAAAGTTCTGTTTCTTCTCAAAATACTTTAAATCCTTATGAAGGATGGACAAATAAATTTATTTTCCCTCCTCATGATTTTAGTATTGCAAACTGTATGATTACAAATTTCCATACACCAAAATCAACATTATTAATGATGATTTCTGCTTTCTGTGGACATGATTTAATGAAAAGAGCATACGAAGAAGCAATCAAAGAAGGATATAAATTCTATTCTTACGGAGATGCAATGTTAATTCTTTAATTAGAATTTATCTTATAAAGAGAACCCGACAAGTTTTAAAACCTGTCGGGTTTTCTGTTTTTTAATAGTTTTGTTCCAAGTTCGTTATGAAATATTAAATGCAAAGCTTCGCGAACTTAGCGTTTGTAAACGTTAAACTAGATAAAAGTCCTTTGCTCCCGATAGCTATCGGGATTGCGGTTAAATCTCCAAAGCATATCAACGCAAAACTTAAAACATGAAACAAAACAAACAAAATTTGTTATTTTAGCAGACAAAACAAAAACACGATGACTTTTCAAAATACACGCGAATTTGCACGAGAGCTTGATTCGCAAGACACATTAAATCATTATCAGGATCAATTTATTTTTCCAAAAGTAAATGACAAACGAGTTATTTATTTTACAGGGAATTCTCTTGGATTACAGCCAAAACGTACAAAAGCTTACATAGATGAAGTAATGAACGATTGGGCAGATCTTGCAGTCGAAGGGCATTTTTATGCGAATAAACCATGGTGGGATTATCAGGAAAGATTTGCAGAACCATTGAGTAAAATTGTTGGTGCCTTGCCATCAGAAGTTACGGTAATGAATACTTTGACCGTAAATCTTCACTTATTGATGGTTTCTTTTTATCAGCCAAAAGGGAAACGTTATAAAATTATCTGTGAAGAAAAAGCATTTCCTTCAGACCAATATATGTTTCAGAGTCAGGTTCATTTTCACGGTTATAAAACAGAAGATGCAATTGTAGAAATTAAACGTCGTGAAGGAGAACATAATATTCGCCTTGAAGATGTTCTGGCAAAAATTGAAGAAGTTGGTGATGAGCTGGCTTTAGTTTTAATTGGTGGAGTAAACTATTATACCGGACAAGTTTTCGATATTAAAACAATTACTGAAGCAGGACAAAAAGCCGGAGCAAAAGTAGGTTGGGATTTGGCACACGCTGCCGGAAACATCAAACTAGAACTTCATGATTGGAATGTAGATTTTGCTGCTTGGTGTAGTTATAAATATATGAATTCAGGACCAGGAAATGCTTCTGGCTGTTTCGTTCACGAAAAACACCATAATAATCCTGACTTACCAAGATTTGCAGGTTGGTGGGGACACAATAAAGAACGCCGTTTTAAAATGGAACCTAATTTTGATCCCGTTCACGGAGCAGATGGCTGGCAGATTAGTAATTTACCGGTTCTTTCTTTAGCGCCGTATTTAGCCTCAGTAGAAATGTTTGCAGAAGTTGGAATGGATGCTTTGATCAAAAAAAGAGATCATATTACTTCATACTTAGAATTCATATTACACGAAATCGATAAAGAAGTAAAAGGTAATTTCGAAATTATCACACCTTCAAATCCAATAGAAAGAGCGTCTCAATTGTCTGTTTTTTTACACGGAGAAGGAAGAAGTTTATTCGAATACTTAATGAAAAACGGAGTTATTACAGATTGGCGTGAACCAAATGTAATTCGTTTAGCACCAGTTCCTCTTTATTGCTCTTATGAAGATATGTTTGATTTTGGACAAATTCTGAAAAAAGGAATTTTAGGGAAGTAAGTTAGAGCAATTTCTCGCAAAGTCGCAGAGTCGCAAAGTGTTTTAAGGCAGTGCCTAAGTGCTGTTTGTCATTTCGACGAAGGAGAAATCACACACGAAATTCCGTACCTAGAATCGCCAATCTTTGTCGATTTTCTAGTGTGATTTCTCCTTCGTCGAAATGACATAAAATGAGGAAAAACTTTGCGACTTTGCGGCTTTGCGAGATTTTTTATGCGGATAAAAGAAAAATCTGCTTAATCTGCAAAATCTGCGAGAACAAAAAAACGTCTCATCCACGTCCCAATTCATTACAATCTTTAAATTCTGTAACCATTTGATAAAATCATGTAACTTCATCAAAAGAGATCTCCTTTACTTTGTAGTGTAATAATTTTAAAAACTACAATCATGAAAGCCTTATATATTTTATTCGCCGCTTTATCAATTGTTTCCTGTCAAAACCAAGGACAAGGAAAAGAGGATATCAATAAAGCAAAACAAGCTAGCATTGATTCAATGAAAGTCGAAATAAATAGACAGAGAGTTATTGATTCGATGCGAACAGAGATGGCCAATTTGAGAGAGGAAAGAAGTCAAGAAAAAAGAATTGAGTCTCAAAAAGTTGTAGTAGTACACCAACAAGCTGATGGAACTGCAACAACAACTACAACCAAAAAGAAAGGTTGGAGTAATACAGCCAAAGGAGCCGTAATTGGCGCCGGAGTTGGAGCTGTTACCGGAGCTGTTATCAGTAAGAAAAAAGGTGAAGGAGCTATAATTGGTGGTTTGGCCGGAGCTGCGGTTGGTACCGGAACAGGAGCAATCCTTGACGGAAGCAAAAAGAAAAAAGAATAGATTTAAGTCTACAATAATAAAAATCCCGATTCAAAACTTTGAATCGGGATTTTGTTTTTTATGCCACTTTTAAAATTGGAATATTAATTTGGGCTAATTCTGATTTATAAAATTCAAAATCTCTTTTTATTTTATTTAAGTCTTCTTTAAAGTAAATAGCAGGAGAAAGCAAAGTTTGGTAGTATTCAATTCCATCCAGAATATTTGCTTTAAAAGTGTTCCATTTTTTTAGTTGTGCATTAGTGATTTCTCCCGAAATAGAATCAATTTCATTTTTGAAGTAGTCAATGTACATTTTTAATTCTTTCACAAAAACATTAGGTCTGTTTTCAGTTCTTAGAATCGATTTATTTCCATAAATATGACCCAGCATATCAGATAAAGAAACTTCGTGGTCAAAATAAGCCATATTTGGCCCTGGACAGATAACAACGCCTTGTGCTTGCCCTTTTATTTTAATATCATTTTCTAAATAGGCAGCATTGGCTAAACCTACGCACAAACATGATTTTTCGGTAATATCAAATTTTGCTTTTTCAAAAGCTTCGTGAGAAAGCGTATTTTTTATTGTTTCTAATTCTTCCAGTTTGTGATCCTGAAATTTTTTGGAAGCTGTACAAATCCCTTGCGGATCGTATTCTTTGCTTAAAGCAAGGAATTTTTTTGGACAAGAACTTCCGGCTTTATTTTGGTCGATCCTTTTTTGCTTTAAAATTTCGTTTGTAGTTCCTCTTAAAGTATTAAACGGAACTCCTAAAGGCGAGATGTGACTCAGATATAAATCTTTTTCTTTGGCATTCATCAATAATTCGCGAGTCGTTTGATCTACAGAAGTTGCTTCCGGAACCAGTAAAAATGGAGATCCCCAACCAATAGAATCTACTTTGTAGTTTTCTAGTAAAAACTCATGTTCCTCAGCAGTTCCTACGCCGCCCTGAACTGTAATTTTAAGAGGTAAAGGATTCTCTGGCGTATAAGCTTGTTTTTGCTGTAATACTTTTGTCATCAATTCATGTGCAGATGAAATAAGTTGATGCTTTTTTTGTTTAAATTCTTCCATAATTGGACCTAGTAAAAGTCCGTCTGTAGCAAAAGCGTGTCCGCCGCAATTTAATCCTGATTCAATTCGATATTCAGAAACCCAAAGTCCTTTTTTGGCTAAAAAATTTCCCTGAATCATTGCAGATCTAAAATCACTTACTTTTAAAATGATTTTCTTCTTAAGTTCATTATTAGAATTTGGAAAGAAATCTGGGAAGTTTTCAAAATAGCTATATAATCTCGGATTCATCCCTGCCGAAAGTACTACTGAAGATTCCAGATTACTGTTTGCAAAACCTCTTAAAGCGGCATGAGCATCATTAAATTCGATAGGAAGTTGTTCATTTTTGTCGAAATTATCTTTATCCAGTTTTGTCATGATATTTACATCAATTAAACCTGGTGAAAGATGCGATTCAATATAACTCTGAATGTTTTCTTTAAAAGAAATTCCATCATCCAACAAATTTTGAAAACCTTTTTTAATGTCTGAAGTATTGGGCAACATTGCAATATAATTTTCTACAGCGGTTTTGCTTTCGATTAACTCGGTTTTAAAGCTCTCGAATTTTTGCTTGACAATTTTGTCAACCAGATTAAGATATGAAGTGATTCTTTGCGCTCTGTAGTCATGAAATTTCTGACTGATCTCTTCGTAGGGAAAATTAAATTTCGTACTATAAAAATTACGCATCTTTTCAATCAAATCATCATCGGCAATAGAAACAACAGATGAAATACCGTATTGCGCTACTTTTATTGGGCTGTCAATTGTATAAGCGAGTCCCATTACAGGAATATGAAAAGTGTGTAAAGGCTTTTTTGTCATTTGTTCTAAAATTAAAATGGAAACAAATTTTAGAAAAAGAAATTACTTAAAACCTGATAATTATCAGGTTTTTAAAATGTTATATGAGGTTTTTTTTGCCACGAATTTCACGAATTTACACGAATTAATTTTGTTGTGTCATTAACTTTGTCAAAGTTTAAAACTTTGACAAAGGTTTACGTAATGCTGTTAACCTCAATCTTGTCATTTCGAAGAATGAGAAATCACACTAGAAACTCCGCAATCTAAGTCGACAATCTTTGTTGAGCTACTTGTGTGATTTCTCATTCTTCGAAATGACAAAGATTAAAAGGAATAACAGAAAAAAGAATTCGCGTTAATTCGTGAAATTCGTGGCAAAAAAATGTTCGTGCAGAAGAAAATCAAATCAAAATCAAATCAAAATCTTCTTCAAAGACTCCGCAATGCTTCTCCATAAAAAGTTGTAAAATGATTTTTCAGGAATACGATCCAGTTCAACATCTGCTTTTTTGCTTTTGTCGCCGGAATCATTTTTCAGTAATAAATTGGCGACGGCAGTTTTTAATTTTGCCTCTTTTTCGCGATCGTTCTTCTTGAATAATTTTACTTTTAAATCTTCATAATCAAGTGTTGCATTTCCTTTGGCGTTATTATCATTTCCATAGAAATTAAAGTGATATTTATTGAATTTTCCTGTAAAAGAAGTATTTATGTATGGCTTTGTAAAACGTTCCATTGCCACAACGTTAAAATTCGAGATAGTTCCCTGAATATGAAAACTGTCTTTTTGATCGAGTACATTAAAACTCCAATTGACATTTAAAGGCGATGTTTTCATAAACTGACAATTCACTTTTATCTTAACGTCCGGTGCTTTTGTTATACCAAAACCACTTTTAAGATTCGTCACTTGCATGTTAAAATGATCGAAATTCAAAATTCCGGGACCTTTCGAGAAATCAATTTCTTCTTCATAAACCAGTTTTGATTTAAGAATTTGAATAGTATCAATTTGAAGCGGAAACTTAATTTTTCGCAGTAAAGCGTTATAAAGATATTTTTTACTCAAATCATCTTTCGGGATTTTGTTTCGATAGATATTAGCGTCAACATGATTGGCAACGATTGATTTTGCTTTAAAAAAGAAACGTTCATTTTTAAAACCCCAATCCATTTTTTCAATATCGGCGGAATCCAATTTTATCGTGTAAATGTCTTTTTCTTTGTTTAATTTCTGAACAAATTCTTTGCGATTAAATTCAGGCAAATAAGAGAAATTCCGAATTCTTAAAAAGCGATTTTCGGTGCTGATTTTACCAATATTCAAATGATAAAATGCATTTGGCTTATAATATAGACTATCACAGATTAAAACATATTTTTCAAAATGCATTGGAATTTTCTCTTTCAGTGTGGCATCAGAAATTAAAATACCTTCCAATTTCAAAATAATATTTTTGATGCTAAGAATTGGTTTGTCGTTTTTTAATGAAACCACATCGACACTTCCTTCATTTAAATAAATATTTGAAACAGCAATTATTTTGCGGAATGGCTCGATTATTTCGGTTTTAATACTTTTGCGATTATTCAAAAGCTTTTCATCTTTTTTGTACAAGATTACTCGGGCTTTATTAATTGTGATACTTTCAGCCTGAATGATATCGCGAAAAGCTAAATCCCAAATATTAAAATGTTTGATTGTAATGGATTCAATCTTCGAAAAGATTCCGGTTTTTATTTTACTGTTTTCCAATTGATTTTTTGGATGTACCAATAAAGTTTGGGCATAAATATTTCTGGACCAAAGCGACACTTCGATTTTTTCATAATTAATGTGATAAGCCGTTTTGTTTTTCTGGTCTATAATAATGGGTAATTGTTTTTTTATCCAATAATTAAGACCAATATTGACTAAAATCACAAAAAGAAACAAAGAAATTATGCAGATTGCTATTTTTTTATAGATAGACATTTATAGTATTGATTTTAAATACATAAATTTAGACTTTTAAAAGCGGTGTTTCTTACAGGATTTTAACTTTAAGTTACATCATTACGGAATTATTTATCATTATACTTTTTTATAAATATGAGAAAAATTAAAAAAATACTGCTGGTTTTATTCGTATTGATTGTTGTTTTGGGAATAGGTTTATGTGCCTATATTTTTCATTTGAAACCCAAATATGAAGGAGAAGTTCAATTGAAAAATCTCCAAAAAGAAACCACTGTTTATTTTGATGATTTTGGTGTCCCCCATATTTATGCCGATTCTGAAAAGGATGCAATGACAGCTTTGGGTTATGTTCATGCACAGGAAAGATTATGGCAAATGGAATTACTTCGAAGAATTGCACCTGGAAGATTGTCTGAAATCTTTGGTTCTGTGGCACTTAAAAATGATAAGTTTTTCTCCGGAATTGGTATCGAAGAAGCTTCGGCGAAAGCCATTGCCAAGTTAGATAAAAACAGTCAGAGTTATAAAATGACAATGGCTTATCTGGACGGAATTAATCAATATTTAGACGAAGGTCCAACACCGGTTGAGTTTACTGTTGTTGGTGTCAAAAAGGAAAAGTTTACGATAAAAGACGTTTATAATATTTTTGGATATATGTCTTTTAGTTTTGCTATGGCTCAAAAAACAGATCCTTTATTGACTTTTGTTCGTAACAAATATGGAACTGAATATTTGAAAGATTTAGGAATTAACGGCGAATTTAATACTACGAGAATTAAGATTTCAAAAGAGAATATCGAAGAATATACTTCGATTTCAAAATCTGTGGCAGCGCTATTGGATAATTCTCCAATTCCTCCATTTGTGGGAAGTAATAGTTGGGTTGCAGGACCTAATAAAACTAAAAGCGGAAAAGTGATTTTTGCCAATGATCCGCACATTGGATTTTCGCAGCCGGCAACTTGGTACGAAGCACATTTGGTTACGCCTGATTTTGAATTGTATGGTTGTTATCTGGCTGGAACTCCATATCCGTTATTGGCTCATAATCGTAATTATGCGTATGGATTGACGATGTTTGAAAATGATGATATTGATTTCTATGAAGAAAAAAACAAAGCTGGAGATGTAGATCAATATCAGACTCCAACAGGTTTTGCAAAGTACGAAACTTTAAAAAAGACTATAAAAGTAAAAGATACTTCGGATGTGGTTTTGACGGTTAAATCAAGCCGACACGGACCAATTATGAACGATTTACTGGAACGTTTAGATAAAAAAAATCCAATTGCGATGTCGTGGACTTATACACAACAACCAATTCAGATTCTTGATGCAGTTTATGGACTTTCGCACGCTAAAAGTAAAGATGATTTTAGAAAAGCAGTGCAATTGGTTGCTGCGCCGGGATTGAATGTAATGTATGGCGATGCGAAAGGAAACGTGGCTTGGTGGGCGACGGGTAAACTTTATAAACACGATAAAGGCGTTAATACATTTTTGATTTTAGATGGCGCCAGCGGCAAAGACGATATTAAGGAATATCTGGATTTTTCTAAGAATCCGTCTTCTGAAAATCCAAAATGGGGTTATGTTTATTCGGCAAACAATCAACCGGAAGCGATAGATGGTTTTTTATATCCGGGATATTATCTGCCGGAAGATCGTGCAAAAAGAATTTCGGGTTTAATGGATGCAAAATCTGATTGGGATAAAGAAGCGATCAGTAAAATGATATTTGATAATACTTCTCCAATTGCGCCGGGCGTTGTTCAGAGTTTGATTTCGAATGTAAATAGTAATTCTGCTTCAGCAAAACAAAAAGAGGCAATTAATGTTTTGAAATCATGGAAAGGAACCAATAATCTGGAAGATGTTGCGCCAACGATTTATAATAAATGGGTTTATTTGTATCTAAAAAATACTTTTGAAGATGAAATGGGCGAGGATAATTTTAATTTATTTCTGGATACATCTTTAGGTAAACAAATTATTGCCAGACAAATTGAAAACGAGAACTCGGTTTGGTGGGATAATATTAAAACCAAAAATGTAAAAGAAAATAGAAGCGATATTGTTTCGAAATCATTTCACGAAGCTATTACAGCACTTGCGAAACAATTTGGCAATCAAATTAATGATTGGAATTGGGGAAAAGCGCATACTGTAGAACACGAACATCCGCTAGGAAAAGTGGCGGCATTACGTAAACTTTTTAATGTTGGACCTTTTGCTGCTCCGGGTTCAAACGAAGTGATAAACAATCAGTTTTTTGGATTTAATAAAGAAGGGAAATATCATGTAAAAGGCGGACCTTCGACCAGAAGAATTGTCGATTTCTCAGATATTGAAAACAGCTGGAGTATTTTGCCAACCGGACAATCAGGAAATCCGTTTAGTAAACATTATGATGATCAGGCAGAAATGTACAATGCCGGAAAATTCAGAAAAATGAAATTGAATAAAGAGGAAATTATAAAAACTTCGACAAAATTAGTTCTGAAACCGAAAGGAGAGTAGGAGTTTTTGTTTTTTTGAAGTTTCATGTTTCATGTTTGAAGTTTCAAGTTCTCATCTTGTGAAATCTTTGTCAAAGTTTTAAACTTTGACAAAGATTTCAATACTTAGAAAGTATTTTACAAATTGACATCATTATAATAAGTCAGGAACCATTTGTTTTTGACTTTTTTAAATTTTCTTTCAACTAGAAAACCACTGTCTTTTATCCAATATTTTTCGACAACCAAAGTATCTGATTTTACCAGAGAATGTTCGTATTCTTTGTTTTCAGATTTATCGACAACGGGAGTTTTAAGTATTTCCCAATTTTCCGAATTCCATTCATTCCTATCAAAACCATCGATCGATTTTCCTTCAATTGGGAAATTAATTCTGGCAAGCTGGAAAATAGAATCTTTATGAAATCTGATATTGAATTCATCAAAATTTTCAACAGTGTTTGCAGTATTCTTGATGACATAATTATCTTTCTTTTCTGAATTGCGATTGCAACTAAGTAAAATAAAAACAAGTAATAAAAAAGTAAATTTGATTTGATTTTTCATAGAATTGACGTATAAATTATTTTAGTATAATCTTTGACAAAGTTTTGAATACTAAGAGCCTTAGTAACTTAGAGTCTTAGCACCTAAAAGAAAAACCTCTGTTCCTTTGAATCTTTGCAACTTTGAACCTTATTTAGAAATATATCTTCCGCGAACAATATCATTGGCAAATATTTCAAGATTATAGGCAAGAGCATCGTTAGTTGTCATTGCATTTGTAGATTGAAATGCAGTGTCTTTTTGATACGCTTTTAATAAAGTTTCAAGATCTATTTCATTATAAAATGCAAACATATTATAAACGGCATCTCTAAAGTTTTTGTAATTGATGCTTTCTGTAGTTTCAAGTGTTTTTTGATCGTTCCATTTTTCTGCAGTAGCAGCTTCGTTTATGGTTGTCAGGCAAAAATCTATAACATAATTTTTGTAATGTGCTGCTTCAACAATTTTGTCAATTATAATTTTATTTTGTTGTGTTGGCATTGCTACTTTTGGTGCAGAAGTCTGAGAAATAGCAATAACCGGAATAAACATACATACTAATAACACTAAAAGAGTTTGCTTCTTTAATTTTTTCATAGGTTATAATTTGGTATCAAATACAGCTTTTTCAGCTATAAAAATTAGATTTGTTTGGGCAGCGCTAAAGTAGTTTTTTTATAGTAAATATGGAATCGGAAAATGAAGTTTTGAATAAAAAAACTCCGAAAGTTTTGGTCATAAACCAGAACTTTCGGAGTTGGTAAGATTAGGATTACTGTTTTAGAAGGTAATCTTAGAAGTATTATTTTTTCGAAATTTCGTCAAGAACTTTTTTACCGTTTTCGTTTGTTGGATCAAGTTCTACTGATTTTTTATAGTTTACAATGGCTAACGTTTTATCGCCATCAGCAAGATAAGCTTCGCCTAAACTATCATATGCATTTCCTGATTTTGGAAAAGTTTCTACATTGATTTTAAAAACTTCGATCGCTTCTTTCTTTTTTCCGGTTTGCAATAATTGATAACCAACCTGGTTGATGTCGTTTTCTTTGATTCCGTAAGTAGGATCGCTTTTTAATTTCTTATAAGTATTTGTTCCAACTGTGGCGCCTTTTTCAGTGTAAACATCTAAAAGTTCAAAAGCCATTGATCTTTTAGGCTCATTAAAAGATTGATTGTATAGAATCGCTCTGATACTATTATTCATTTCGCTTAAAACAGTTCCGCCAGTATTATTCAATAAAACAACTAGGTTTTTGTCTGCAGGCATACGCGAAATAACGGTATTAAAACCATTGATTCCTCCACCGTGTTCTATTACTTTTACTTTATCTGTTTTCTTTCCAACAGTTTCTTCGCTTGTAAACCATCCGTAACCATAAAAATCATCTCCGCCTGTTGTGATGTAAGGTTTGAACAATAAATCCATTGATTTTGCCGAAAGTAATTTATTGGTATAAAGTGCCTGATCCCAAAGATATAAGTCTTCTACAGTAGAATATAAAGAACCCGCTGCATACGGAATACTCATATCGATAAATGAGGCATTAGTAATGTTTTTTCCGTTTTTTTCATAACCTGCAGCTCTGTTTTTTAAGATTACTTCAAAATGATCATAACCTGTATTAGCCATTTTTAGCGGAGTAAGTATAATTTCCTGTAAATATTGCTCGTATGTTTTACCAGTAACTTTTTCGATGATATACCCTAATAAAAAGTAACCTGAATTGCTGTATCTGAATTTTTCGCCTGGAGTAAACTCAAGAGGTAATTTATTGAAGGTTTTTACAAAATCTTCCGGAGTATAAGGGTTACGGCTTTTATCTCTAAGGAAATTTGGAGTAGAGGTATAATTTGGAATTCCGGATGTATGTGTCAATAAATGATGAATTGTTATCTTATCACCGGTTTCTTTCGGGTAATCCGATAAATAAGTGGTAATTGGCACGTCAAGTTTTAGTTTGCCTTCTTCTGCCAATTTAACGATTAGCAAAGCAGTAAATTGTTTACTGATCGAACCTAATCTGAATTTAGTGCTGGGCTGATTCGGAATATCCCATTCCATATTGGCTAAACCATATCCTTTTTTTAGAATGATTTTTCCATTTTCAGCAATTAATGCAGATCCGTTAAATTGTCCGTATTCCTTGTATTTGGTTAATAATTGGTCGATTTGTTTTGCTTTGTCTTGTGCTGATACTGCAAGAGAGAACAGTTGCATAAAAAGGCAAACTGCAATTAGTTTGATTGAATTTTTCATTTTGATTGATGATTAGTAATTAAGGTTAATTAAAATGTTATTTGATTTTTTTGATTTGATGATCGAAACTTTCTAAGCGTCTGTAATTTAATTTTTTAAACGAAATTACAAATTAAAGCAATGCTTTGAACTATGCTATAATCTTAATAGACGACAAAAGTTTCATTTGGTTTCACGTTTAGTCAATTTTTTTTCAAATTCCTTTAATTACAATGTATCAGAGCAAATTCTAAAAGCTATTTTTTAATAGGTCTGTGCTCGTAACTCACAATTCGTTTTAATTTCCAATCATTATCTTTTCGTTCCCAAATATGAATGAACTTGCCGGTTCCTTCTGGTTTGTTATTAATATAAAATGTATGTTCGCCTATTTGGACTGCTCCAAAATCACCTAATTTATCAATTGTGCAAGAGTTTAATTTTCGGGTCAGTTTTTCAGTTCTTTCGCATTTAGCGAGTAAAGATTTTATTTCATTAGGTTTAGAAGTGCTCAAACCGGATCGATCATCGTAGAATTCGACATCATCAGCTATTATCTTTTTAAAAAGTGCTGCATCACATTTATTAAAGGCAACATCAAAAAGTAAGCTATCCATCTTGATGATTTCGCTTTTTAGATGATCCATTTTTAGAACCTCACTATTCGTTTGCGCCGTTACTTGTCTACTTAAAAACAACATAAAGAGAACGATTATATTCGCCATAGGTATCGCGTTTGTGACTTTATTAATATTTCTCATTTCGTTTCGATATTAATTATTTTTGTACCGTTTTCACCCAAATAATGAGTAACTATTTTTTCATAAACCTTATAACCGTCGTCAACATTGGTAAAAATTACTAATCCTTGTTTTGTTTTTGGAAGCAATAAAAATATAGTTTGAACACCTTTATCCGCGCCGCCGTGAGAGAGTGCATAATCGTTGTTTCCTAAATCATAGATCTCAAATCCTAATCCAAAGTATTTGTTTTTCTTAGTCTCAATTTGATGCGTTGTCATGTCGTCAAAAACCTTTTTGCTCAATCCGTCGCTATTCATTATACTGCATAAAAACGTTCCATAATCGCCAATTGTCGTCAATAAATCATCGGCAGCATTTACTGTTTTGTTTTTAGTAGGTTCATAGGCATTTCCTTTGTTATCATATCCAATCGCATATCTTGAAACATCAGTTATATCTTTCCAGAGAAACTTGGTATCAGTCATTTTTAGAGGTTGAAAAATCAATTCATCCGCTAATTGATCCAATGTTTTATGGAATTTCTTTTCAAGTGCTTTTCTCAAATATTCCATTCCTTCGCCTGAATATTGATATTTTGTTCCGGGTTTGAATTTAAAATCCAGTTTGCCGGATTCGTTCATAAATCTCCAATTTGGGAAACCTGTTTGATGACTCAAAATAATTCTTGTCGTCAATAGTTTAGTATTTGGATCATTTGCAATATCCGGATCAGTCCAATATTTGTAAAGCGGTTCATCAAGATCCCATTTTCCGGAACTTACTAATTTTAAAGTAACAATTGCCGTTACGGGTTTAGTCAGCGAAGCAACATTCCAAATCGTGTTATAAGGTGCCGAAACTCCTTTTTTAAGTTCGCCAAACACTTTTACTTCCTGAAGTTTTCCGTTATTGATAACGCCAATTCCTAATGTTGGAATATTGTTTTGCGTCAGCCATTTTTCAATTTCCTGATCGTTATCAAAAATATCAGATTTAGTGCCAGCAGTGTTAATGCTTTGATGGTCGTAACTCAGAGATCTGGTCAATTTCCAAATGCCATTTTCAAGAATCCATAAATGTGTAAATCTTGCTGTGCTTCCAAATCTTTCTTTAGCCTTTTCAAAAGATTCATTTTTGCCAATTGATTTCTCGTAAAACTGATGAATTCCCACTTGAACAGCACCATATAAAACACCTTTGTTATATAATGGATATACTTCGGTGCTATTTGGAACTAGATATCTTCTGGCTTTATAAGTTTCGGTTGAACGGCATAGACCTTTTTTGAGATTAAATAAAAACAGAGCCTTGTCAGAAGGACCGTCTTTATCATGATAAAATTCAAACTTGTCGCTAAAAAGGTTTTCAAACTGAGAAACGTCGCAAGTATTAAAGCCAACATTAAAAAGAAGACTGTCTCTTGACATTATCGTTTTGTATATCTCCGAGTTTTTTTCTTCCTGAGAAAAGCCAATTTGGAACTGGAAGAGTAAGATTCCAATTAAGATTACTCTTAATCGGAAAATCGATTTGTTAATTTTCATTTTGTGATTGATTTGATTGATTAATGATTTTGCAATATTAGTTGAATCGGCAATCACAAAATTGTACAAATGCGAAATCTTATCTTTTTTTGGAAAGAAAATACAAACTTGAATTGAACATTTTTGGAGTTGTTTTAGTCACATCTTTAAATTTTTTTATAAAATGAGACTGATCAAAATATTTATTGTAAAGTGCTACATCCGTCAAGCTGAGTTTATCCAAACCAGCATTCACCATTTGATCGACCGACTTTCTGAATTTCAGAATCTGAATGTAATTTTTGATCGTAAGTCCGGTTGAAGTTTTAAATTTAATCTGCAATAATCGCTGCGAAACCTTTAAACTTTTCCCGATTTCCGAAACCGTAATTTCTTCATTATGAAGTTTTATAATCTCACAGATTTTTTCGATTGTATTTTTAGTTGGATTAGAAAGGTTTAATGCTTCAAAATAAGTATTGAGTATATTTAGTAATTCTAAAATATCAGTATTTAAACCCGAATCAATTTTGGTTAGAAAAGGCAATTCCGTTTTATCAATTTTGAGAATGGAATCTGCAAAATTACTTAAATCATATTTCGGAAACATCGAAAGTGTCCAGGCGTGTAATTGAATTATTGTAACCTTGGTTTTAGGCTGAATATTAACCAAAACTTTATTGGTCATTTGCGAACAAAAGTAAAAACCTTCGTTCATCGTGTATTTGTTTTTGCTTGTATGAACTTCTATTGCATTTCCGCTTACAATTGCAAGATTAAAACAACCATTTGGCAAAACGAGTTTATTTTCGATCAGGCTTTCGCCGATGCTATTATCGAGACACCAAATTTTATTGACAAACCGCTCGCAATTTTTACTTACATAATATTCTGAATATAAGTTCATGTTGAGGTATTATGTTAGATTTTGGATTGATGTGTTAAAAGTAGTTTTTTATTATTACATCAAGTATAATGTATTTTAAAATGTAACATAAAAGCAAGGGTAAAATGGTTAATGCAAATTGAATCCATTCTTCAATTGAGGTAACTTCATCTGATTCTTCATCAACCCAAACTGAATTGTACTGTTTTTTGAAATATAGATTTCGATTATTTTGTTTTAAAATATAATTATCGAAGTATTTATACATTATAAGGAATATCAAAAGATATACAGACAAGAAAGAAGTTTCTTTCCTGTTTTGTAGCATGCTATCATTATATGCAATTATTGCTAATATTGGGGTTAGGATTGAAAAAGATAAAAATAAAGTATAAGTTTTTTTATTTCGTAAAATTCTATGCGTTGGAGGATAGACAAGCGTAATATACCAAATAAATGCAAATCCTGTTGAAGAAGCAGCTACGCTTATCGTTTCCATATTTTAAAATTTGCTTTTGAGAAATTATTGATTAGGGTTTTTAGCTAAAATATAAATTTTTCAAATGAATTCAGAAAAATATTCTCTTTTAGTATTCTCCCATTCCTCCAAAATCACACTGTAATAAACGTCATCTTTGCTTTTTCCTTCAGAATCAATATAATTATTTCTAAAGATTCCTTCTTTTAAAGCGCCTAGTTTTTCAATTGCTCTTTGAGATCTTTCATTTTCAAGATCAGCGCTGAATTGTATTCTCTTGAATCGAATGTTTTCGAAACCAAAATTTAGTAATTCGTATTTACACGCTTTATTCAAACCCGTTCCTTGGAAATTTTTTCCATACCAAGTCCAGCCAATTTCACATTTTTGACTTGCTTGATTTAGGTAACCATAACGCGTGCTTCCAGCAACTTTGTTGGTTAGTTTGTCAATTATTAAAAATGGATAACAAATTCCGTCAGCTTTTTGTTTTAAGGTGTTTTTGATGTAATTCTCGAAGTCAGAATCATTTCTTACATACATTCCCATGTATTTCCAGATTTCATCATCAAAAATAATTTCTTTGAGTTCGATGTTTCTTTCATTTTCGAATGGAAGTAATAATATTCGGTCGTTTTCGAGAATGATATCAGATTGTAGTAGTTCGCTTTTCATTGTTATTTATTTGATTTGAATTTGCTAACAAATTAGGAATATTGCCCACGGATTTTACGGGTGAAACGGATCAGTGCAGATTTTTTAATCAACGCTGTATTTAGTTTTATAGTAAAACCTGTGAAAATCTGTTCGATCCGTTAAATCTGTGAGCGAATTAATTTTAGCTATAAGCGAAAGTAGGCTTTTTCGGATTTCTAATAAATCAATAAAAACCAAAATTTGTTATGAAACCAAGAGCCGCATGAGGGATAGAGGCGGTATCTCGCGATTTAGAAAAACAAGGCTTTTTAGCCGTAGTTTTTGTTAATCGGGAATATAGCCGAAAGCCCGACCCGCTTTTTCTGCGGGTCATGCCCATATAAATCATAAATATTTCCTTTATTTTTAAGCTCTTGTATAATTATTACTTATTTTTACGATCTTATATTTAGATTTTTCTTGATGCAAACTTCACTAAAAATTGCGGTTGTTGGTTCTGGATTAGTAGGATCGCTATTGGCAATTTATCTTAAAAAAGCAGGTCACACCGTTCATGTTTATGATCGAAGTCCTGATATTCGCAAAATTAATTTTTCGGGTCGTTCTATTAATCTGGCAATGTCCAATCGCGGTTGGAAAGCTCTTGATGCCGTTGGCGTTGGCGATTCGGTTCGTGAAATTGCAATTCCAATGGATAAACGTGCGATTCACTTGGTTGATAAACTCAATTTTCAGAATTACGGACAAGAAGGCGAGTCTATTTATTCGATTTCGAGAGGAACTCTGAATCGGAAAATGATTGATCTTGCTGAAGAAGCCGGAGCCGAATTTTTGTTTGACCAAAAAATCTGGGACGTAACGTTAAGCGATGCAACTTTGCATATTGGCGAAACCGAAAGAGGCGAGTGGGAAGAGAAAAAATACGATATGGTTTTTGGTGCCGATGGTGCTTTTTCAAGAATCAGACACAGAATGCAACGTCAAAGCATGTTTAATTATTCGCAGGAATTTTTGAATATGGGATATAAAGAATTGAATATTCCGGCAAATGCTGACGCGACACATAAATTAGATAAAAACTCTTTTCACATTTGGCCTCGTGGCGAATATATGTTGATTGCACTTCCTAATCTTGACGGAAGTTTTACATGTACTTTGTTCATGCCTTTTGAAGGGAAAAACTCGTTTGCATCTTTAACAGATCGTAAAATGGTGGAAGATTTCTTTACGAAAAACTTCCCGGATTCGATTGAAGTGATTCCGAAGTTAGCAGAAGATTTCTTTAAGAATCCTACGAGTACTTTGGTAACTATGAAATGTTTCCCTTGGACTTATGAAAATAAAATTGCTTTAATTGGAGATGCCTGTCATGCAATTGTTCCGTTTTACGGACAAGGAATGAATGCGGGTTTTGAAGATATCACGGTTTTAAACGAAATGATTGAGAAATACGGAAACGACTGGAAGAAGATTTTCTCTGAATATGAAATCTCTCGTAAACCAAATGCTGATGCCATTGCAGAACTTTCGTATCGAAATTTCATGGAAATGAGCACCAAAACTGCCGATGAAAAGTTCTTGTTACAAAAGAAAATCGAAAAAGCATTCTCTGATAAACATCCTGATAAATGGATTCCGCTTTATAGTCGCGTGACTTTTAGCGATCGTCCTTATACAGAAGCTTTGGCAATTGGAGATTTTCAAAACGAAATTATGGAACAAGTTTTACGAACTGATAATATCGAAAATATCTGGAGTACTCCTGAAATTGAAAACAAGATTCTAGAGTTGTTGCAAAACGCATAATTTTTTGAACCATATAAGTGATGTAAGTTCATCTAATATATAATAAACCCGACAGGTTTTAAAATCTGTCGGGTTTTATTGTATTATGCGCAAAAGCATTAAATGAACTTATATCACTTATATGGTTTATTTTTTTTTATTTCTTGAATATTTTTGTCAAAACACCAAAAACACCTCTTATAAAGGTAGCGCTTGTTACGACTTTCAAAACTGATTTTGTAACAACACTTGTTGTGCTTTCTTCAGCTTTAGATGATTTTGCTGGTGCTTGTTCTTCTTGTTCTGCAGCTGCCTGATTTGCAGTTTCTATTTTTTTATTTAGAATTTCGTAGGCGCTTTCACGATCAATTTCTTCAATATATTTTTTTACGAGCTTCGATTTGCTGTTTATGGCTTCAATTTCATCAGCAGTCAAAATATCCATTCGGCTTTGTGGCGCACGCATCATCGTCGCGACAAGTGGCGTTGGAATACCTTTTTCGTTCAAAGCCGTGACCAGAGCTTCTCCAATTCCTAAATTGGTCAGCAATTCGTCTGTTTTATAATATTGAGAAGTCGGGTAATTATCGGCAGTTTTCTTTATCGCTTGTCTATCATTTGCAGTAAAAGCTCTAAGCGCGTGCTGAATCTTTAAACCTAATTGTGCCAAAACACCACTTGGAACATCCATTGGGTTTTGGGTTACAAAATAAATACCAACACCTTTTGAACGAATCAGTTTTACAATAGTTTCAATTTGTTCTAATAATACTTTGCTGGCTTCATTAAAAATCAAATGCGCTTCGTCAATAAAAATGACTAATTCAGGTTGTTCTGCATCTCCTTTTTCGGGCATTTTTTGGTAAATCTCCGCTAATAAACTCAACATAAAAGTCGAGAATAATTTTGGTTTGTCCTGAATGTCCGTCAAGCGGATGATATTTACGTATCCTTTTCCGTTTTCGTCAATACGCATTAAATCATCAGTTTCAAAAGAAGTTTCACCAAAAAATAAATCTCCGCCTTGTTGTTCGAGTTCAATGATTTTTCTGAGAATAGTTCCGGTTGTCGCTGTGGAGATTTTACCATAGCTAGCCGCAATTTCCTCTTTTCCTTCTTCAGTAATATAATTAATGACTTTTTTAATGTCCTTTAAATCTAACAAAGGCATTTGATAGTCATCACAATATTTAAAAATAACAGAAACTACTCCGGCCTGAGTGTCGTTTAGATCTAAAATTCGGGAAAATAATACAGGCCCAAACTCAGAAACCGTGGCACGCAAGCGAACTCCATTTTGTTTAGACAGGGACATTAATTCAACCGGAAAAGAAGCTACATTATAAGGTATGTTTATTTTTGCATGTCGCTCAGTAATAAAGGCTTCCTCTTTTCCTTCTTTTGCTATTCCGCTAAAATCCCCTTTTATGTCCATCATTAAAACCGGAATTCCTGCATTTGATAATTGCTCAGAAAAAACCTGAATTGTTTTTGTTTTTCCAGTTCCCGTTGCGCCTGCGATTAACCCGTGGCGGTTTAAGGTTTTTAGGGGAATTTTGACGTGTGCCTCGGCAATAGGTTCTCCGTCTAAAATGGCGCCTCCCAAAATAATACTATCACCTTTTGATAAATACCCTTTGTTTATATCTTCAATGAAATTCTCTTTTTTATTCATGTTTTTATTTGTAATTTAGATGATTATAAGAGTATTGCTCTGTTTTTTAACATTTTTAGAGTGTTTTTTTTAGTAAGAAAAAGCTTTTTTAGTTTGAAAATAATACAAAAAATTATTTCGCAACTTTTTAAGAAGATATCAAAAGAATGTTTGAATATTTACTAAAACGTTGTAATTTTCCCATTAATCGTCCTGTTTTTTGTTTTATCTAGAAAATGATGTGAGCAATTTAATGAGATATTTTTTAAATTGACGTTAAATTTCCTTCAATAAAATTAAAAAAAGTTTTTTTATTTAAACTAAACGTATAAATTTGCTCCTCTACAAGTTAAATATAACTAAAAAATAAAATTATTTAAAACTATTAAAATTAAAAAAAATGGCAAACGTTAAAGTTAAAAAAGAAAGCACTTCAAATGGAGGAGGAATGATTACAGGAATCATTATTGTTGCGTGTGTTTTAGTTGGGGTGTTTATTTGGAAAGTAATCATGGGAGATGCGTCTAACTTCGAAGGAGGTAATCCAGAAACTGGTCATCCGATCAATACATTAGGACAAGTATATAAAGGAGGTTTCATCGTACCAGTATTATTAGGTATGTTTTTAATGGTTGTTGTTTTTTCTATTGAAAGATTTATTGTTATCGGTAAAGCTGCTGGTAAATCTAACTTGGATGCATTTATGAAAAATGTACAAGGAAGTATTAAAGAAGGAAACATCGAGGCTGCTATCGCTTCATGTGACAAACAACAAGGTTCAGTTGCAAATGCAATTAAATCTGCTTTGGTAAAATACCAAGATGTTAAAAAAGAAGGATTCAACAGTGAAGAAGCTGCAGAAGTAATCCACAAAGAAATTGAAGAGGCAACTTCATTAGAAATGCCAATGTTAGAGAAAAATATGACTATTATCTCTACTTTAGTATCATTAGGAACTTTAGGAGGATTATTAGGAACTGTATCTGGTATGATTAAAGCGTTTGGTGCGTTAGCTTCTGCTGGAACTCCTGACCAAGCTGCTCTTGCAACAGGTATCTCTGAGGCACTTATCAACACTGCAACAGGTATCTCTACTTCTATCTTAGCTATCGTTTCTTACAACTTCTTTACTGCTAAGATTGATGATTTAACTTACTCTATCGATGAGGCTGGTACTACAATCGTGAATACTTACAGAAGATTCAGAGGAAGTTTGAAACAATAATTAATTTTTGATATTAATAATTACAATTAATTATATCAAAATAAAAATAAAAGAGAATGGCTAAAATAAAAATGAAAAAAAAGTCAACATCGACAGATATGACTGCCATGTGTGATGTTGCGTTCCTTTTGCTTACGTTCTTTATTTTGACCGCTACTGCTAAGGTGCCTGAAGCACTTCCTGTAGATATGCCTGCTTCTGTTGCTGAATTTAAATTGCCTGATACAGATTTGGCAATTATTACAGTAGGAAAAGACAAAGACGGGAAAAGCAAAGTGTTTTTTGACATCAAAGGAAGAGAGATTCGTAAAAGAACTCTTGAAGGAATGGGTGCAAAATTCGGTGTGACTTTTTCAGAAGATGATAAAACTAAATTTGCTTTAATGGATGACTTCGGTGTTCCAGTAGGAGAATTGAAAAGTATCATTGCTATGAAAGCATCTGATAGAGTAAAAGCGGATCAAAGTGGAATTCCAATCGATTCTTTAGATAATCAATTAAAAGAATGGTTGTTAGTTTCAAGAAGAGCTGCAATTGACATTGATGATAAAGAATTGCAAATTGCAATTAAAGGAGATGCTAAAGAACAATATCCACAAATCAAAAAGATTATGGATATTTTACAAGATCAGAAAATCAATTCCTTTAACTTAGTTACAGGTACGAGAGGAAAAGACTTTTAATTAAAAAAGATACACTAAAATGGCTGAATTAAATACCGGCGACGGTGGTGGCGGAAAAGGTGGCAAAGTAAGAAGTAAAAAGCAAAATTCGAAAGTCGATTTAACGGCAATGGTGGATTTGGCTTTCTTATTGATCACGTTCTTTATGTTAACCACATCGTTGTCAAAACCTCAATCGATGGATTTGTCATTGCCAAATAAAGACGATGATACGACAAAGACAGTAGATACCAAAGTAGATGAAAATCGTACGATGACTGTAATATTAGGAGAAAACAATAAATTGACCTATTATATGGGATTATTAGCTACTCCTATTGCTGGGCCAAAAGATATTGCTTATGGTAAAGATGGTATTCGTAGAGAACTACTTAAAAGAAAAAAATCAGTTTTAGAATATTCTGCTGCTAAAGGGAAGCCTAAAAATGGGATCATAGTTATTATCAAACCAACTAAAAAATCGAATTATCGTAATTTGGTTGATATCTTGGATGAGATGGCTATTACTGGAGTAGAAACTTATGCTATTGTTCCTGAGTTTAGTCCAGAGGAAAATAAATTGATAGATAAAAAATAAGAGTTGTCTTGTTTTAACATCCTAATAATCAAGAAAAATGAAATTAGATATTATAAAAAATCAGTGGCTTGATATCGTATTCGAAGGACGTAATAAGATATATGGTGCATATGAGTTAAGAAAAGCGAACAATAAAACTACGGTAAAAGCTCTTATCATAGGTTCGATTATTTTTAGCTTTGCTGTTGCAGCTCCTCTTATTGCAAGTTTTTTACCGGATTCTAGTGAAGATGATGTGAATAACAATGTTAAGATCGCTACGATAAAACTACCTCCTAAAAAAGAGGAAGTAAAACCAAATCAACCGCCGCCACCGCCACCGCCACCAAAAGTGGATCAGGTGAAGTTTACAAAACCTGTGGTTGCAAAGGCTGAAGAGGTTACTGAAGATCCTCCAAAAATTGAGGAACTTAAAGATAAAAAAGTTGGTTCTGAAACTATTAAAGGAGATCCTGATGCAGTTTTAACTGTTGATGAGCCAGTAGGTACTGGAACTGCTGCAGTAGTAGAAGAAGATAACCAAGTATATAACACAGCTGGTATCGAAGTAAAACCAGATTTCCCTGGAGGAATTGAGAAATTCTACAAATTCGTAGGAAACAATTACAAGACTCCGGAAGAAGAAGGTTTAAAAGGTAAAGTTTACGTTACGTTTGTAGTTGAAAAAGACGGTTCATTAACCGACATTAAAGTTTTAAGGGATATCGGTTACGGTACAGGAGCAGAAGCAATTCGTGTTCTTAAAAAATGTCCAAAATGGACTCCCGGCGAGCAAAATGGTAAAAAAGTTAGGGTTCTTTACTCTCTTCCTATTACTATTCAATCTGCAGAATAATGTTAAAAGATATGCTTAATAATATTCAGAAGAAATCGCTCAAAGAGCGATTTCTTCTTGTTTTAGGAATACTGTTTTTTTTAATATATCTTGTGCTGGGTTTAATGATTATGTTTTGGGAAAAGCTCCCATTGGATATGGAACCAAAATACAGATATGCTTTTGGAGGTTTGCTAATCGTTTATTCAGCAATACGCTTTTTGAGATTAATTAATTCAAACACAGAGTAATTATGTTAAAATATAGTAAGGTTTTTGGTTTGGTTGTTTTTGTCTTTTTGTTTGCCATGTGTAACCAAAAAAGCAAGAATGATTCTGATAAAGAAACGATCTTAAAAGGAAAAATGGATATTACAGTTGATGAAACTGTAAAACCAATTGTAGATGATCAAATTGCTGTTTTTGAAGGAACTTATTATGGAGCTCATATTTCGGTAACGCCTAAGTCAGAAGCAGAACTTATAAATGACTTGTTAAATCAAAAAGCCAAAGTGGCTGTAACAACAAGAGATTTAACGACAGAAGAAAAAGCAAGATTCGACAAAAGCAAGATAAATCCCAGAGTAACTAAGTTTGCAACAGATGCAATTGCTTTAATTTCAAACAAGAGCAATAATGATACATTAATTGCGTTGAAAAGTGTAATAGATTTTATGCAGGGTAAAGCTGATTCTAGAATCAAAGGGCTGGTATTTGATAATCCAAACTCAAGTACTGTGCGTTACATGAAAGAATTAGCTAAAGTTAAAAATATTCCTGCAAATGGTGTTTTTTCTTTTAAAACTAACGATGAAGTTATTAAATTCGTTTCTGAGAATGATGGTATGATTGGGATAGTTGGTGTAAATTGGTTGTCACAGCCTTCTCCAAACATGATAGAGTCGATAAAAAAAATTAATATTTTAAGTGTAAAACCCTTAAATGATGAAAAGTATTATGATCCAAGTCAAAGTGATCTTATATTAGGAAAATATCCTTTGGCACGTGATTTGTTTATTATTAATTGTCAAGGTTATTCAGGTTTAGGAATGGGGTTCGCGTCATTCATTGCCGGAGATATTGGTCAACGTATTATTTTGAAATCCGGATTAATGCCAGTTAGGACTCCAAGTAGAAAACTTAAGATTAGAAGTCAAATTATAAACGAAAACGAAAAAGAATAAATTAATTACAATAAAGATGAATAAATTTAAAATTTTTAGTCTTGCCTTAGTTGCTTCAGCTTCTGTAGCAAAAGCGCAAGATATCAACCAGGCTAAGAAAGCTATCGATGCTGAGCAATTTGATAAAGCAAAGTCATTATTAAAATCAATCATTAAAGCGAAACCTTCTGATGGAGAAGCTAATTTTGTTTTAGGTAATATTTACTTAAATCAGGCTATTGTTGATTCTGCTAAAATTTATTACTTAAATGGATTAGAAGCGGCTGATAAGAAAAACTTAAATTATATCGGATTAGGTCAGATAGATCTTGATGCTAAAAATGCAGCAGCGGCTAAAGCAAACTTTGATTTGGCAGCAAAAGATATGAAACGTAAAGATGTAAATGAGTTTATTTACATTGGTAGAGCTTATATGAATTCTACAAATCCTGATTACACAAATGCTATTGCAGTTTTGAAAAGAGCTTTGTTAATCGAGCCTCAAAATGCTACGGCACTTTTGGCTATTGGAGATGCTTATCATGGAGCAAATAATCAAAATGATGCTTATAAATCTTACCGTGATGCATTTACTGCTGATCCAACGCTTTTAAGAGCAAAAATGCAATTGGGTGTTCTTTTAAAAGGTGCAAAATCTTATGAAGAAGCGATTAAAGCATTTAATGAAGTTATTGCGTTAGACGCAAATTACGGACCGGTTTACAGAGAATTAGCGGAAACATATTACAAATGGGCTAGAAATAAACCATCTACTCAACAAGTAAACTATCAAAAAGCAATCTCTAACTATGAGAAATACTTAAGTCTTACTGATCGTTCAATTGATTCAAGAATGCGTCATGCGGATTTCTTGATCTTAGTAAAAGACTATAAAGCTCTTGAAGCTGAAGCGAACAAAATGATTGAGTTGGATAAAGTTAATCCTAGAATTTTTAGATATTTAGGATATTCAGCTTATGAAAATGGAAACGTTGATGTTGCTATTAAATCATTAGAAGATTATGTGAAAGTTCCAACAAATAAAGTAATTGCAAAAGATTACTTGTATTTAGGATTTGCTAAAATTAAAAAAGGAACAGGTGCTGATGGTGTAGTTGATGCTGCTGCTTTTGATGCTGGTTTAGCCGATATTAAAAAAGCGGTTGCTATGGAACCTTTAGCAGTTGAAGATCTTGGAGATTTTGGAAAAGAATTGTTTACAAAAAAACAATACAATCAAGCTGCAGCTTTATATGAGTTAAGTGCAACTAATACAGAGTCTAAAAATTATTTGAATGATAATGTATACTATGGTATTTCACTTTACTATGGAAATGCAAATAAAGAGAAAACGGCTATTGATGCTGCTGCTTTAGCGAAAGCTGATGCGGCATTTGATAGAGTTTTAGTTGCTTCTCCAACATATGATGAAGCTTACTTGTACAAAGGAAGAATCAATAACTTGTTAGAGAAAGATGATTTAATCATTAAAAACTACCAAGAGTATATCAATAGAACATCTGCTAAAGGTGCTGAAGAACTTGCAAAACCAGCAACTGTTAAAAAAGTAGTTGAGGCTTATAATAGTATTGCAGCAAGTTATGCTAACACAGACAAAGCTAAAGCTGTTGAGTATTTCAATAAAACTTTAGTTTTAGATCCAACTAATGCTTATGCAACACAATCTATAAAAGCTTTAAAATAGTTAAAGACTTTTAATTAGATATAAAAACCGATAGTTCAGAGCTATCGGTTTTTTTTTGTTCCGTATTTAATTGACTATCTTTGCACTTTAAAATAAAATAATGTTATCAAAAGAAATACAATTAGAAGTTAATAAAGGAGCGATGTTACCTTTGATGGAAGAGTTTTACACGATTCAGGGAGAAGGGTTTCATACAGGAACTGCTGCGTACTTTATACGAATTGGAGGTTGTGATGTAGGTTGTCACTGGTGTGATGTAAAGGAAAGTTGGAATGCTGAATTACATCCACCAACAAGTGTTGATTTAATTGTAAAAAATGCTTCAACTTATGCAGATACTGTCGTGATTACGGGTGGAGAACCATTAACTTGGGATATGACATTCTTAACGCAACAATTAAAGAATAAAAATTTAAAAGTTCACATAGAAACCTCAGGAGCTTATCCGTTAACCGGAACTTGGGATTGGATTTGCCTTTCGCCTAAAAAAAATAAATTACCAACTCAAACCGTTTACGATAATGCACATGAGTTGAAAGTGATTATTTACAATAAACACGATTTTATTTTTGCAGAAGAACAAGCAGAACTTGTAAATGATAAAGCTATTTTATTCCTTCAGCCAGAATGGAGTAAAAAAGAAGAAATGACGCCGCTGATTGTTGATTATGTAATGAATAATCCAAAGTGGAGAGTTTCACTTCAGACACATAAATATCTAAATATTCCTTAAGTACAATAAAAAAATCTCTTCAACTGAAGAGATTTTTTGTTTTAGGTAAAGATTACACATTGTATAAAAAAGAAACAGGTTTTTTATTTCCAGTTCTTATATTTTTTTAGAGAAGTAATATGTGCCAAATGATGATATCCGTGCCAGGCATAACTTCCTATGATTTGTTTTATTCGATATTCAGAATTATTTTCGGGATGAATAAATGATTTTTCTAAATCCAATTCTGATAAATTTTTCATTATGTAGCCAAGTCTAAAATGTAAACCTTCCAATAATGTTAATGTTGGCTGAATTGGCATGTTTAAATTGTCATTTAATTCAGACCATAATACTTCGTCATATGCTTTTATCACTGGATTATTTTCGGTCAAAGCCCATTTTAGTCTTATATAACAATTCATATGACTTTCTGCGCAGTGGTGAATCACTTGACGAACAGTCCATCCTCCGGGACGATATGGCGTGTCTAATTGTTCATCAGTCAAATGAATCGTTTCTTTTTTTAATTTTTCTGGAAAAGACTCAATTTCTGCAATTTTATCAGCGATATATTTGAGAGAATATTCTGTTGGAGTTTCAAATTTTCCTATCGGATATTTTAATTTTTCTAAATCTAATTCTTCCATGATTTCAATCTTTAGTTTTAAATAGAAAGTTTGGCTAAATAATCATAATGCTCACCTTCTAAAATAAGTTCACATTTAAGTCCGTTTGCAATTGCAGCATTTTGCAATGTATTGTAATCTAAATATAGCCAATCAAAAGGTTCTTCTTTTTCTCCTTTATACGAAATATTAAAAACAAGTTCCCCGTAATAATCATTATTAGACGGAATCCATTTTCCACCATCTTCATCTTCGTCAAACATATAGATGATATCAGAACTGTCTATTAAAATTTGACCACCAGGATTTAAAAGAGATCTCAGCTTGGTCAAGAATTTATTGCAATTTTCCAGTTTTCCAAAAATACCAGTTCCATTCATCAATAAGATAATCGTATCAAATTTTTCTCCTTCAAAATCTAATATATTCTGAACTTTTGTGTTTTTTACGCCGCGAAGTCTACAGGTTTCGATTGCTTTTTCTGAAATATCAATCGCAGTTACATCCAAATTACGATCATTTTGTAATGACAAACTATGACTTCCCGCTCCGCAACCAACATCTAGTGTTTTTCCCGTCGCTAATTGCAATGCTTTTTGCTCGAGTTTTGGCATTTCAATATAAGAACGGAATAAATAATCGACGCTCATTTCATCCTCTTCAGAAATTGAAGTTTCTGTAATTATGTTTTCCGGCGAATTATTGGTGTGAAAGTCGAACATCGCCTTCCCAAATAGATCTTTCATCGTATTTTAGTTCAAAGTTTAAGGTTTCAAGTTTAAAGTTGTTTAATTTTGCAGATCAACTTTAAATTTTAAACTTGAAACAGATTTTAAATAACTTAAATAAGTTAGCCAAAGATAAGCATATCGAAAACAAAAAGTATTTTGATAAGCTGAAAAAGAAACAGCCCAAGAATTTAGATTATGTAATGCAGGATTTGCATGACGCCGAATTTAAAAAAACGGATTGTTTACAATGCGCCAATTGTTGCAAAACAACCGGGCCATTATTTACTTTGGCAGATATCGAGAGAATTTCAAAATCTTTCAGACAAAAGCCACAGCAATTTATTGAGCAATACCTTCGAATAGATGAAGATAAAGATTATGTTTTAAAAAGCGTTCCATGTACTTTCTTGGATAGTGAGAATTATTGTATGATTTATGATGTTCGTCCAAAAGCATGTCGTGAATTTCCGCATACTGACCGAAAAAAGTTTCATCAAATTACTGATCTTACGCTTAAAAATGTTGCTATTTGTCCCGCGGCTTATAATATAGTAGAAGAAATGAAAAAGAAGGTTCCTTTATAAGGATTAAAGTTTTTGTAATTGTTTTTAGAAGCAAATCATATTTGTTTTTTTAAATGTAATTTTGATTCCGAGGATTTAGTAATGTTATTACGATTAACAAAAGACAACTGAAAATTTGAATTTAGAATATTTCATAGCCAAAAGACTAATTACTGCAAAAGATTATAAAAGCAGTATTTCATCGCCTATTATTAAAATTGCTATTTCGGCAATTGCTATTGGTATTATTATGATGCTTGTTTCAGTTGCAACCGGAATTGGACTGCAGCAAAAAATACGCGATAAAGTTTCTGCTTTCAATGGACAGGTAATTATTTCTAATTACGATAATAATAATTCGGAAGTAACTTTAGTGCCAATTTCCAAAAAACAGGATTTTTATCCCAATTTCAAATCAGTTCCCGAGGTAAAACATATTCAGGCAATCGCAAGTAAAGCCGGAATCATCAGAACTGAAAGTGCTTTTGAAGGAATTATTTTCAAAGGTGTCGGATCAGATTACGATTGGAGTAATATAAAAGAATATCTTGTTGAAGGGAAATTGCCTAATTTCTCAAAAGATCTGAATGAAGAAGTTTTGATTTCAAGATTTCTAGCAAACAGACTGAATTTGAAAGTAGGGGATAATTTCAATACTTTTTTTGTAAAAGAAGAACAAGGAAAGTTACCAAATATCCGCCGATTCAAGATTGCGGGTATTTTTAATTCCGGATTTCAAGATTTCGATGCTACATATGTAATAGGTGATATTCGTCATATCCAAAGAATTAATAAATGGACTCCAGATCAGATTGGTGCATTTGAAATTTTTGTAAATGATTTTGGGAGTATCAAACAAGTGGGAAATCAAATTTATGATCAGACACCGTCAACTTTAGATACTAAAACAATAATTGAAAAGTACAGTTATATTTTTGACTGGCTTCAGCTCTTCGATTTTAATATAATAGTAATTTTAGCCGTAATGATTTTAGTGGCGACTATAAATATGGTAGTGGCATTGTTGGTTCTTATTTTAGAGCGCACCCAAATGATTGGGATTCTAAAAGCAATGGGGGCCAATAACTGGACAGTTCGAAAAATCTTTTTGTATAACGCCTTTTATCTAATCATGCGTGGATTGTTTTGGGGTAACTTAATTGGTATATCACTTTTGTTAATCCAACAGCAGTTTGGAGTAATCGCTCTTAATCCTGAAAACTATTATGTCAACCAGGCGCCGGTTTATTTAAATTGGACTTACATTGTTTTATTGAATGTCTTAACGGTTACGGTTTGCTTTTTGGTATTACTAATTCCTTCCTATATTATAACAAAGATTTCGCCGGTCAAAGCAATTCGATTTGAGTGATTTTTAATCTACATTATATAACCCGTAAGTTTAACTTGCGGGTTTTTGTTTTGTATCTATATATAAGAATAAAATCATGCTATCATTTATAGATAGTTTTTGAGGGACCATTTTGAAGTTTGATTTTAATAAGGAGCTATTTCCTGCTATCCGTTTCAATCTTTTGTGCCGAACCCCGGCACAAAAGGATTTTCTCTACTATCAGGGCTAGGGTGGTAGTTTTTAAAAGAAGCTAAGCGATAAAAATAAAAACTTTGCGTCTCTGCGACTTTGCGAGAAGCAGCAAACAGCATGAAAATAAGATTTGGCGTCTTTCTGTGAGCCAAAACAAAGAAAGAACCAATAAAAGTAGTATTTCATAGCTGTTATAAAGTAATCAGTAAAGAGGTAATAAAGGTGAAAACTCCTTAAAACAGTTGGATTTTGAAACGACTAAATTACGATAAGCACAATGCGAATAAGAAAAATCCTAAAATTTATAAAAAAGTAAAAACTCTAAACTTGCTGTTATCAGAATGTTAAGAAAAAGTTTTGAAAAAGAATAAAAATAGTTTTAAAAAAGGCTTGTAAATGTAAATAAACTGCCTACTTTTGCACCCGCAACAGCGATATACGCTCTTAGAAATACTGACAAGCAAACGAATTAAAACAGAAAATTTATTTTCAAAAAAAGATTCTAAAAAGCTTGTGAGATTCGAAAAGGGATATTACATTTGCACCCCGCAAAACAGGGAAAGTTCATTGAAAGATTGGTAAATAAGAAGTGAAAAAGGAATGAAAATTTTCTTTAAAAAAACTTCAAAAAACATTTGCCAGTTAGAAATAAGTTTTCTACTTTTGCACCCGCTTTGAGAGACAAGCGAAACAAAAAAGAAACACGTTCGTAGACATATTGAATTGACAGCCGTTTTAACAGAGATGTTAAAACAAAAGAATAAGAGTAATAGAATTGAGAGATTCGAAAAGAACCGATAGAGAAAACATCGCAATATAATATTAAAATATACGATGAAGAGTTTGATCCTGGCTCAGGATGAACGCTAGCGGCAGGCTTAACACATGCAAGTCGAGGGGTATAGTTCTTCGGAGCTAGAGACCGGCGCACGGGTGCGTAACGCGTATGCAATCTACCTTTTACAGAGGGATAGCCCAGAGAAATTTGGATTAATACCTCATAGTATAGCTGAATCGCATGATTCTACTATTAAAGTCACAACGGTAAAAGATGAGCATGCGTCCCATTAGCTAGTTGGTAAGGTAACGGCTTACCAAGGCTACGATGGGTAGGGGTCCTGAGAGGGAGATCCCCCACACTGGTACTGAGACACGGACCAGACTCCTACGGGAGGCAGCAGTGAGGAATATTGGACAATGGGCGCAAGCCTGATCCAGCCATGCCGCGTGCAGGATGACGGTCCTATGGATTGTAAACTGCTTTTATACGAGAAGAAACACTCCAACGTGTTGGAGCTTGACGGTATCGTAAGAATAAGGATCGGCTAACTCCGTGCCAGCAGCCGCGGTAATACGGAGGATCCAAGCGTTATCCGGAATCATTGGGTTTAAAGGGTCCGTAGGCGGTTTAATAAGTCAGTGGTGAAAGCCCATCGCTCAACGGTGGAACGGCCATTGATACTGTTAAACTTGAATTATTAGGAAGTAACTAGAATATGTAGTGTAGCGGTGAAATGCTTAGAGATTACATGGAATACCAATTGCGAAGGCAGGTTACTACTAATGGATTGACGCTGATGGACGAAAGCGTGGGTAGCGAACAGGATTAGATACCCTGGTAGTCCACGCCGTAAACGATGGATACTAGCTGTTGGAAGCAATTTCAGTGGCTAAGCGAAAGTGATAAGTATCCCACCTGGGGAGTACGTTCGCAAGAATGAAACTCAAAGGAATTGACGGGGGCCCGCACAAGCGGTGGAGCATGTGGTTTAATTCGATGATACGCGAGGAACCTTACCAAGGCTTAAATGTAGTTTGACCGATTTGGAAACAGATTTTTCGCAAGACAAATTACAAGGTGCTGCATGGTTGTCGTCAGCTCGTGCCGTGAGGTGTCAGGTTAAGTCCTATAACGAGCGCAACCCCTGTTGTTAGTTGCCAGCGAGTCATGTCGGGAACTCTAACAAGACTGCCAGTGCAAACTGTGAGGAAGGTGGGGATGACGTCAAATCATCACGGCCCTTACGCCTTGGGCTACACACGTGCTACAATGGCCGGTACAGAGAGCAGCCACTGGGCGACCAGGAGCGAATCTATAAAACCGGTCACAGTTCGGATCGGAGTCTGCAACTCGACTCCGTGAAGCTGGAATCGCTAGTAATCGGATATCAGCCATGATCCGGTGAATACGTTCCCGGGCCTTGTACACACCGCCCGTCAAGCCATGGAAGCTGGGGGTGCCTGAAGTCGGTGACCGCAAGGAGCTGCCTAGGGTAAAACTGGTAACTAGGGCTAAGTCGTAACAAGGTAGCCGTACCGGAAGGTGCGGCTGGAACACCTCCTTTCTAGAGCCTCAAATGTTAGTTGACTTGTCAACACGTTGAGGAAAAAAGATGTCTATTTATAGGTTTTGAATATTAAGATTCAATTACTCTTGCTGTTAATTTAAAAAAATAATGAAAAACTTAAGAAAAACAGAGTCTCGTAGCTCAGCTGGTTAGAGTACTACACTGATAATGTAGGGGTCGGCAGTTCGAGTCTGCCCGGGACTACTATTTAACTTAAGAAAGGAAATTCTGGAAGTTGGAATTCACCAAAAGAAATTAGAGAAGAATTAGAAATCTAAAATCTGAATTCTACAATCTAAGATTTAAGAAATGGGGGATTAGCTCAGCTGGCTAGAGCGCCTGCCTTGCACGCAGGAGGTCAACGGTTCGACTCCGTTATTCTCCACAAATTTAGTCGAAAGACTAAAGTCTGAAAGTCAAAAGTATGACTTTATGACCTTAGACTTTACAACTTTCGACATAAATAAAGTTCATTGACATATTGAGATAAGAAAATAATAAAAAGTAGAAAGCGTTTTTTACAATTTATTGTAAAAGACAAAAAAAAACGGTCTTGTTTTAAATAACAAGATTGGTACAATAAGCAAAATAAGGGCGTATGGGGGATGCCTAGGCTCTCAGAGGCGATGAAAGGCGTGATAAGCTGCGAAAAGCTACGGGGACGGGCACACACCGATTGATCCGTAGATACCTGAATGGGGCAACCCACTATGTTGAAGACATAGTACACCGATAGGTGGGCAAACCCGCTGAACTGAAACATCTAAGTAGGCGGAGGAGAAGAAAACAAAAGTGATTCCGTAAGTAGTGGCGAGCGAACGCGGATTAGCCCAAACCAATGATGTTACGGCATTGTTGGGGTTGTAGGACCACGACATTTTATGTACAAGGAACCGGAAGTTACTGGAAAGTGACGCCATAGAGGGTGATAGCCCCGTATGGGTAACAAGTATAATAGATAGTGGTATCCTGAGTAGGGCGGGGCACGTGAAACCCTGTCTGAATTTGGCGGGACCATCCGCTAAGGCTAAATACTCCTGAGAGACCGATAGTGAACCAGTACCGTGAGGGAAAGGTGAAAAGAACCGTGAATAACGGAGTGAAATAGATCCTGAAACCATACGCTTACAAGCGGTCGGAGCCCTTTCGTGGGGTGACGGCGTGCCTTTTGCATAATGAGCCTACGAGTTAACGTTGCTGGCAAGGTTAAGTGGTTAAGCCACGGATCCGTAGCGAAAGCGAGTCTGAATAGGGCGCTTTAGTCAGTAGTGTTAGACGCGAAACCGTGTGATCTACCCATGGGCAGGATGAAGCTGTGGTAACACACAGTGGAGGTCCGAACCGGTTGACGTTGAAAAGTCTTCGGATGACCTGTGGGTAGGGGTGAAAGGCCAATCAAACTCGGAAATAGCTCGTACTCCCCGAAATGCATTTAGGTGCAGCGTTATGTTTAAAGTTATATAGAGGTAGAGCTACTGATTGGATGCGGGGGCTTCACCGCCTACCAATTCCTGACAAACTCCGAATGCTATATAATGTTTCATAACAGTGAGGGCTTGGGTGCTAAGGTCCAAGTCCGAGAGGGAAAGAACCCAGACCATCAGCTAAGGTCCCCAAATATACGCTAAGTTGAAAGAACGAGGTTTGTCTGCCCAGACAGCTAGGATGTTGGCTTGGAAGCAGCCATTCATTTAAAGAGTGCGTAACAGCTCACTAGTCGAGCGGACGAGCATGGATAATAATCGGGCATAAGCGTATTACCGAAGCTATGGATTTACAAGCAATTGTAAGTGGTAGGGGAGCATTCTAACAGGGTTGAAGGTGTATCGTAAGGTATGCTGGACTGGTTAGAAAAGAAAATGTAGGCATAAGTAACGATAATGCGGGCGAGAAACCCGCACACCTAAAAACTAAGGTTTCCACAGCTATGCTAATCAGCTGTGGGTTAGTCTGGTCCTAAGGCGAACCCGAAAGGGACAGTCGATGGCTAACGGGTTAATATTCCCGTACTACTAATTACTGTGATGGGGTGACGGAGTGATGAAAGCGCCGCGAACTGACGGAATAGTTCGTTGAAGTACCTACCTATAAGATCTGCAGGCAAATCCACAGATCTTGGGGAAATACGATAGTACTCGGAGTCTTCGGACAAAGAGATAGTGCGCCTAAGGGCTTCCAAGAAAAACCTCTAAACTTCAGGTAATTAGTACCAGTACCGTAAACCGACACAGGTAGTTGAGGAGAGAATCCTAAGGTGCTCGAGAGATTCATGGCTAAGGAATTAGGCAAAATAGACCTGTAACTTCGGGAGAAAGGTCGCCAGCGCAAGCTGGCCGCAGTGAAGAGGTCCAGGCGACTGTTTATCAAAAACACAGGGCTCTGCAAAATCGTAAGATGAAGTATAGGGCCTGACACCTGCCCGGTGCTGGAAGGTTAAGAGGAGATGTTATCTTCGGAGAAGCATTGAATTGAAGCCCCAGTAAACGGCGGCCGTAACTATAACGGTCCTAAGGTAGCGAAATTCCTTGTCGGGTAAGTTCCGACCTGCACGAATGGTGTAACGATCTGGACACTGTCTCAGCCATGAGCTCGGTGAAATTGTAGTAACGGTGAAGATGCCGTTTACCCGCAGTGGGACGAAAAGACCCTGTGCACCTTTACTATAGCTTAGTATTGACCTTGGATAAATGATGTGTAGGATAGGTTGGAGACTGTGAAGTGGCGTCGCCAGGCGTTGTGGAGTCATTGTTGAAATACAACCCTTTGTTTATCTGAGGCCTAACCCCATATTGTGGGGGACATTGCTTGGTGGGTAGTTTGACTGGGGTGGTCGCCTCCAAAAGAGTAACGGAGGCTTCTAAAGGTTCCCTCAGTACGCTTGGTAACCGTGCGTAGAGTGCAATGGCATAAGGGAGCTTGACTGAGAGACATACAGGTCGATCAGGTACGAAAGTAGAGCATAGTGATCCGGTGGTTCCGCATGGAAGGGCCATCGCTCAAAGGATAAAAGGTACGCCGGGGATAACAGGCTGATCTCCCCCAAGAGCTCATATCGACGGGGGGGTTTGGCACCTCGATGTCGGCTCGTCACATCCTGGGGCTGGAGAAGGTCCCAAGGGTTGGGCTGTTCGCCCATTAAAGTGGCACGCGAGCTGGGTTCAGAACGTCGTGAGACAGTTCGGTCTCTATCTACTGTGGGCGTTAGAAATTTGAGTGGATCTGATTCTAGTACGAGAGGACCGAATTGGACAAACCTCTAGTGTATCTGTTGTCCCGCCAGGGGCACCGCAGAGTAGCTACGTTTGGAAGGGATAAGCGCTGAAAGCATATAAGCGCGAAACCCACCACAAGATGAGATTTCTTTTAAGGATCGTGGAAGATGACCACGTTGATAGGCTATAGATGTAAAGGCAGTAATGTCATAGTCGAGTAGTACTAATAATCCGTAAGCTTATGTACACCTTTTCCCGCACCGCAAGGTGCGGGGAGAAACTTTCTAAAATAGTAAATAAAAGTACTTTTCTTTATCTCAGTATGTTAAAATATTTGCTCGACGCAAGAGCAGTTGATGGTTAATAGTTGATAGTTGTTGGAGAAATCCATCAACCGACAACCAAAAACCAACAACTAAAAACCTTAAGGTGGTTATTGCGGCGGGGCTCACCTCTTCCCATCCCGAACAGAGTAGTTAAGCCCGCCTGCGCAGATGGTACTGCAGTTATGTGGGAGAGTATGTCGTCGCCTTTCTTTAAAGAATCCTCATCATTTATGTGATGAGGATTTTTTGTTTTATATGACTTTCTTAAAATAGCTGGTTTACCGCGAAGGGCGCAAAGTTTTTTTGTTATAGATCACGCTCATTAAACGCAAAGTTCGCAAAGCTTTATTAATATAGCTTTGCGAACTTTGCGTTTGTATAAAACCTTACGAATAAAAAAAACTTTGCGTCCTTTGGGGTTAAAATAATTAGTCAATGCAAAATATTTTATGTTTCTGCGCAGGTTTTTGTGTTGATCCAAAGTACGCTTAGAGGTGTTTTCTGTATTTAAATGTGTCTGGATATTTAAAGTGCGCAAAGCTTTGTTTTAGTACCGCATACAATACAAATGAATGAAAAGTCTTTTTAAGGATTGGAATTTTATCCCGAAGTTTTAGAATTGGAATTTCTGATAAAAAGTAAATCTCTTTTTAAACCGGAGCGCGTTAGAGATGGAAGCGATATCCTTTTGTGATAAACCAGACTTCTTCTGTTTTATTAAACTTCTATCACAAAAGATTTAGCGGACAGCCCGACCCGGAGGGAAACGCCATAATAACTATTTTTAATTAAATTAACTTTGCGAACTGTGAGATAAATATTCTCTTTAACTAAAGTTGTTTTTTTGACGAACTATATATCGATTTTAAGCTTTTCTTATCTTTAGAATATAAAAGAACATTAAGCATTCAGATAAGTGCTTTAAATAGTCTGTTTCGATTTAATTTGTAAGTCTTACTTATTAATATTCTGAGTACTTTAAATTATATTGATAAATTTGTTTTCACTAATATTTTAAAAACAATGACAGAACTTCTATACTTAATCAATTCTATTCAGGAATTGGATTTTGAAACAGAACAAGCTATAAAGAAGTATTTCGTTGAAGAAACATTTGAAAAGAATCAAATTATTATTAACGAAGGTAAAATATGCAACAAGATTTATTTTATCAAATCTGGAGTAGTTCGTAGATTTTGTCTGGAAGATAGTATAGAAGTAACAAAGTGGATTTATACCGATAGTCAATTCGTGACTTCTATGAGTAGTTTTTTTGAGCAGAAACCTTCATTTGAGACTTTTCAAACATGTGAGGAAACAACAGTATATTCGCTAACCTATATTGATGAGCAAGTTTTATTAGAATATCCTCTATTCGCTAAATTTCATATTAAATTATTACGAGTTTATCTTTCTAAAATAAATGAGTTTCATCATTTGTTTCGTGCAATGAATGCTCACGAAAAGTATTCGTATTTACTTCAGTTTTTTCCTCAGATTATTTTAAAAGCAAAATTAAAACATATTGCATCATTAATTGGTGTAAGCCAGGAAACTTTAAGCAGAATTAGAGCATCAATTAATTGACATTAGGTCAAATAAATTATTTTTATTTTGTTCAATATTTGCTTTTAATTTTAAAGGTAGTGAATTTGAGAAATATTGTAATTGAACGGAATGCAAATATTGGAAAAAATGTTCATATTGGGAATTTTACAACAATTGAAAATGATGTTGTAATTGGTGAGAATACCTGGATTGGAAATAATGTTACGATATTGAATGGCTGCAGAATTGGTAATAATTGCCAAATACATTCTGGTGCTGTGTTGGGAGGAATTCCGCAGGATTTCAAGTTTAACGGCGAGTATACTTTGCTGGAAATCGGGAATTATAATAGTATTCGGGAGTTTGTAACAATAAATAGAGGAACGGCATCTAAGGGCAAAACAGTAGTTGGCAATCATAATTTAATAATGTCAAATGTACATATTGGTCATGACTGTTTTATTGGAGATCATTGTATTATTGGTTTTAGTGTTGGAATGGCTGGTGAAGTTATTGTAGAAGATCATGTAAACATTAGTGGTTTGTCTGCTATACATCAATTTTCGGTTATTGGCAGACACAGTATTATAAGTGGAATAAGCCGAATTGTTAAGGATGTTCCGCCTTTTATTATGGCAGCTCGTGAACCGCTTTCTTATGTTGGATTGAATGTTGTTGGATTGAAACGGAAGGGTTTTTCAAGTGATAAAATAGAGGAGTTAAAAAATATTTATAGGATTATTTTTCAGGAAAGAAGAAATACTACACTTGCTTTGGATTTGATTGAAAACGAATTTGAGCAATCTAATGAACGTGATTTAATTTTAGATTTTATAAAGAACTCGAAAAGAGGTATTGTTAAAGGATCATTTTCGTGATTTTTAAACTTATCATAGCTAAAAAAACTCCTTAAGCAATTAAGGAGTTTTTCATGACTAATATTAACAATTTATTTAAAAGGCATTCTGATATTATTCTATTCGTATTTTAAATATTTCAAAATATCTGTTTTTGTTGCAGCATATGCTCTTGAAAGCACAATTATTAATGTTAGAATTAACAGAGTTATAAAGCCTAAAATAAATGGAAGCAGAGTTATATCAATTCGAAATGCAAAATTTTCAAGCCATTTATTTAATAAGTAATACACGGGAAATAATGCGATTAAAAATCCTATTATACAATAGACAATATATTGTTTCGATAATTCTTTTAATAAAGTATTTGTTTCTGCTCCAAGAGTTTTTCTAATTGCAATTTCTTTCATGCGTCTTTGTATGGAATAAGATGCGAGTGCAAATAATCCAAAAAGTGCAATTAAAATAACAACGATATTGAGCAGTGAAAACAAGTTTTTTTGTTTTGTGTAAGCTTCATAAGTTCTTGCATATTCTTTATCTACAAAATCATATTTAAACGGATATTCGGTATCAACTTTCGACCATAATTTTTCTATGTTCGCAATAGTGTTTCCAAGATCGTCTGATTTTAGTTTTACATAAACTTTGTTAATGTTTTGTGTCATACCAAACATTTTGATGTTGTAAAAAGCAATTGGTGGCACTTTTAATTCAGGACTTAATAAATGGAAATCCTGAACAATACCAATTATTTTTAATTTCTGCTCTCGAATTAAAAGTTCCTTGCCAATAGGATCTTTTAGATTCATTAATTTTAATGCACTTTCGTTTATGACTACTGAATTTATAGTATCTGAAGCCAGTTTTCTGTCAAAATTTCTTCCCTTAATTATTTTGATGTTCAACATTTCAAACATGCCAAAATCTAAAGGAATAACGCGTTGTTTAAAAAGTTCATCATTGTATAAAACCCCCGATATAGAATTGTCTAAACCATCAAATGCAATAAGGCCCGTGGAGACTTGTTCAACGCCTTTAATTTTGCTAAGCTGCTGTTTTATGATGTTGTATTTGTTGTAAATATTTTGGGCAGCATTTTCTCCTTGGTAATCAACTGATGGAAAATTTAAAGAAACCGAAATTACCTGATCGCCCTTAAAACCCAGATTTTTATTCTGTAAAAATTTAATTTGCTGGTATACGATATTTGAGCCAATAATAAAAAAAGCAGCAATAGCAAACTGAAAAATAAGCATTCCGTTGCGCAGCCAGATACCGTTTTTGCTTCTTTCGAAATTTCCTTTTAAAACTTTAAAAGTTTCGAAATTGGATATATAAATGGCCGGAAATAATCCTGCTGTCAAAATTGTAATGATAAAAATCAATATCAATTGTATATAAAACTGACTGGCAAGAAGTACAATGTTTTTGTTTAAAAAGTTGTTGTAATATGGTAAAGTCAACTCTACAATTACTAATGCCAGTAAAATAGAAAAAGTCGTGGTTAAAACCGTTTCAAAAAGAAACTGCCTTACAATATCGCCTTTTGATGCACCCGAAATTTTACGTACTCCAACTTCTTTCGCACGCTTTACAGCATTAGCAGTTGCAAGATTGATGTAATTAACAATCGACAAAACGAGAATCAAAAGAGACAAACTCATCATGATTATTAAAAACTGATAATTCCCTCGTGTTTCAGGATAACCATCTATCATCGAATGTAATCGGGCTTTTGATAAAGGTTCAAGAATAACCGTAAAATGCCCCACTTTTTTAGTCATAACTTCGACTGTAAAACCTGCTTCTTTGGCAATTATCGCAATAAAATCGTGGTTGTAAATTCTTTCGAGTTTCTGTCTTGTAAGGTCAACTTTTGACGGGTCTTTTACTTTTAATAATAACTTTAAAACAAACGGACCACCTAATCCGGAAGTTGTGTATTGTTTCATTTTATTGATGATGACATTTGGCGCAATCGAAGAATTTCCGGGAATATGGTACACGGCCCTTACAGAAAACAACTGGTCAAAACATTTTATTTGTTTTCCAATGGGGTTTTCATTTCCAAAAATCCTTTTAGCCGTTATATCTGAAATAGCAATGCTGGAATCATCTTTTATAGCTGAAATTGCGTCGCCCTGAATAATTTTGAAAGGAAAAAAAGAAAAGAAATTTTGTTCGACATTGATAATTTTATCTACAAACTCCTTTTTTCCTTTGTAAATAATTTTATCCTTTTGATACCAGCTATCAGCATATAGTATAGATTTGACATTTGGATCTTGATCTAAAGCCGGTTTCAGGAATAAAGCACAATCTGACAGAGCGGGCATATCGCTTAGTTTAACCAAAACCTGATAAACATTCTCTTTTTCAGGATTCCATTCGTTGTAACTCTGCTCGTCGTTCCAATAAAGTAAGGCAAAAACTAATCCTGCGATTCCTATAGATAATCCTAAAATATTGAGAAATGAAAATAATTTATTGTGCTTGAGCTGGTAAATAAATATGTTGATATAATTTAAAATCATAGTTTTAGTTGTATGGTTAAAGAATAAAAAGAAGTTGATTCTTTTATTTATTCGTATTTCAGGTATTTCAAAACATCAATTTTGGTTACCTGATATGCTTTTGCCAAAACAATAGTTAAGGTTAAAAACATTAAAGCAATAAGAGCAACAAAAAATGGAAGAACCGGAATATCAATTCTAAAGGCAAAATTTTCTAGCCATTTTTGCAACAAAAGGTAGGCGGGAACTATTCCGATTGCAAAACCTATCAAACAAAAGAATACATATTGTTTAGATAATTCTTTAAGTAAAATATTGGTTTCTGCTCCTAAAGTTTTTCTAATGGCAATTTCTCGAAATCTTCTTTCCATAGAAAATGAAGCTAAAGCAAATAATCCAAAAACGGCAATCAGAATTACAATTCCGTTTAAGAGTGAAAATAATTGACTTTGATCCTGATATTTTTTATACGTTCTGGCATAGTTTCTATCAACAAAATTATATTCAAAAGGATACTCGGTATCTACCTTTGTTTTCCAAAACTTTCCAATATCACCAATAGTCTTAGATATTTTGTTTGGAGAAATTTTAACGGCGATTGTGCGGATCTCATTTTGAGTCCATAATTGTGCTTTAATGTGAAAGAAAATCATTGGGGAGATTTTATTTTCAAGCCCAAAATAATTAAAGTCTTTTACAATTCCCACTACTTTGTAATTTCCATCTTGCCAATTGATTATCTTATTTATGGGATCTTTTTCCATTAATGTCTTGGCTGCAGTTTCATTTAATAAAACATTTGAAATTGTGTCTGAGGAAATTTTTTCTGTTAGATCACGTCCTTTTATCACTTGTATCTTCAAAAGATTCAGCATTCCAAAATCAACACCCATTTGCTGAGTTATAACCTCCTGATGATTTTTGTAATGTAAGCCAGACCAAGAATTATCGCTGCTTCCAATAGAGAATGATCCCGTAGAAACAGCTTCAACGCCATTAATTTTTTGAAGTTCTTGTTGAATCGCTTTATATCTTTCAAATTGTCCTCTTCCTTTTTTAGACATAAATGAAATATCTATGACTTGTGCTCCTTTAAACCCTAAATCTTTTTCAGTCATAAAATTTACCTGTTGGTATACAATAAAAGAACCAATGATAAAAAATGTGGCAATAGAAAATTGTAAAATCAACATTCCATTACGAAGCCAGACACCGCTTTTACTTCTCGAAAAGTTTCCTTTTAAAACTTTCAGCACTTCAAAATTTGAGATGTAGATGGCAGGAATAACACCGGAAACAAAAACAACAAGAATGAAAACCAATACTAATTGGAGATAGAATTGATTTCCAATAAGAATGAGGTTTTTGTTTAATAAAGCGTTATAAAAAGGCAGTGAAAGTTCTACAATTACCAATGCCAGCAATACTGAAAAAAGAGTAATTAATATGGTTTCAAATACAAATTGAATAACGATTTGCAATTTTGAGGCACCAATAACTTTTCTTATGCCTACTTCTTTAGCACGTTTTACAGCATTGGCAGTTGCGAGATTAATGTAATTGGCAATTGATAATAACAGAATAAGTATAGATAAAGCCATCAATATTCGTAAAAAAGTCAGATTGGCATTTCCTTCAGGAAATGGAGTATTTCCCTGATACAGTCTTGCCCTGTTAAGGGGTAATAATTCTGCTTTAAGAGGTTCACCATATCTTTTTATAAAGTCTTCAAGAGATAAACCTTCTTTCTTTGCCTGTTTTTTGTAGTTTTTTTCAAGAAAGATTTTATCCAGTTGCTTAATAACTGCGGTTGTGTCAGTTTGTTTTTTTAGCTTAAGCATTAATCCGTAACTCAAACCCCAGCTTTCTCTGTATTTTTCTAAATCGTCTTCTATTATTGTTGTAACTGCAGACGGCTGTACCGAAGATTTGTCTGACAATCGATATACACCCCGAACAACGAAAAGACGTTCAGCATATCGGACTTGTTTTCCCATCGGATTTTCGTCCTTAAATAAACGTGCAGCAGTTTCTTCAGAAAGCGCAATACTATTGCGATCATGAATGGCATTTTTTGCGTTCCCACGAATAAATTCAAATGGGAAAAAAGAAAAGAAACTACTTTGCGCTGTAAAAATCTTATCAACTAACTCTATTTTTCCGCGATATTGTATTGTTCCCTTGGAATAATTGTTTCTAAAATAGCAATATTCATCTAAGTAAGAAGTGGTAGATTTTAAAATAGGTGCAGGAATTGTTGAAGTTACAGCCCAGATATTTCCTCCTCCAAGATTACTCATTACCGAATAAATTTTATCTTTTTCGGGATTCCATTGATCGTATGAATGTTCTTCATTCCAATATAAAATTGCAAAAATTAATCCTGCAATTCCAATACTCAAACCCAAAACATTCAAAGCCGTAAAAAACTTGTTGTTCTTGATGTGATAAATAAATATGTTCGTCCAGTTTTTCAGCATGATCTTAATTATTTAGAGAGACTGCAAAAACATCGACATTTCTATTGTTTACTTTTTCTGAAAGTATAATTCCGTCTTTCATCAAAATTGTTCTTTGCGAAAAAGAAGCATCATAATCAGAGTGTGTTACCATCAAAATTGTAGAACCACTCGCATGAAGATCCGTCAATAATTCCATTACTTCATTTCCATTTTTACTGTCCAGATTTCCTGTAGGTTCATCGGCAAGAATGATTTTTGGATCATTGATCAAAGCTCTTGCAACTGCCACACGTTGTTGCTGTCCTCCGGAAAGTTGCTGCGGATAATGTTTTAAACGATGCGAAATTCCTAATATAGTAGCAATATTTTCTACCTTTTTCTTTCTTTCAGATGAAGGAACATTATTGTAAATCAACGGTAATTCTATATTGTCAAAAACAGATAGTTCATCAATCAGGTTGAAATTCTGGAATATGAATCCGATGTTTTCTTTTCTGGCTTTCGATTTTAATTTCTCACTAATACCAATCATTTCCTGACCAAGCAATTCATAACTTCCGCCAGAAGCGCTGTCTAATAATCCTATGATATTTAACAAAGTTGATTTTCCGCTTCCTGATGGTCCCATAATTGAGATAAAATCGCCTTGATTGATCGTTAATGAAATTTCGTGTAATGCATTTGTTTCTACTTCCTCGGTTCTAAAAATTTTTGAAAGTTTTTTGATTGTGATCATGATTGTTGTTTTAAGATTGTTTTTTTCGTTTTAATAATTTTATTCCCGAGTAAAAGAATTTTATCCTAAATTAAGATAATTGACAATATAGTTTATAGAAACCTATTTTTGTTACTTTTACCAGTAATAATGATTGTCATATTTGCTGATTTGTTAGTCTTAATGTGATTTTCGTGCCAAAAATTTAAAGGTTGTAACTGCCTTATTTTTAAAATTTTATTTTTTAAAAGAAATCTAAAGTGTCCGTTATTGGACAGCTTTCGTCCAAAACCGAACAAAAATGAAAAAGACAAATGCTTCAATATTAATTATCGACGATCAGGAAGACATCCTTTTTGCGTCAAAAGTGTTCCTGAAAAAGTATTTTGAAGAGATTTATACGCTAAATAATCCAAAAAATATTGTCGAATTATTGTCGAAAAAAACAATTGATGTCGTTTTGCTCGACATGAATTATCGAATAGGTTTTGAAGACGGAAGAGAAGGTTTGTATTTATTGAAAGAAATAAAAACGCTTTCGCCAAAAACAGTTGTGATTTTAATGACCGCTTTTGGTAAAGTTGAAACTGCCGTTGAAGGATTAAAAAACGGTGCTTTTGATTATATTCTAAAACCTTGGGAAAATAAAAAACTGCTTGAATCTGTAAAACAAGCCGTTGATAAATCCCGAAAAGATCAAAAGAAATCGAAGAATATCGAAATTGAAAATGACTATTTTATTGGAACTTCTGAAATTATAAAAAAGGCATATTCTCTGGCTGATAAAGTGGCAAAAACCGATGCGAATGTTTTGATTCTTGGAGAAAACGGAACCGGAAAATTTGTTTTGGCACATCATATTTTTAGTCAATCCGAAAGAAAAAACAATCCTTTTATTGCGGTTGATTTGGGATCTCTGAATTCGAATATTTTCGAAAGTGAATTGTTTGGTTATGCCAAAGGCGCTTTTACAGATGCTAAAGTTGATACACCCGGACGTTTTGAGATGGCGCAAAACGGAACTATTTTTTTAGACGAAATCGGGAATGTTCCGCTGCATTTGCAATCTAAATTGTTACAAGTAATTCAGACTAAAACCGTAACAAGATTGGGCGAAACCAAACCAAGACCTTTGAATGTCAGGATTATTACAGCTACAAATTTAAATCTGAAACTGGAAGTTGCCGATAAAAGTTTTAGAGAAGATTTGTATTATCGAATCAATACAATGGAAATTATTTTGCCTCCTTTAAGAGAACGCAACGAAGATAAAATTCCGTTAGCCGAATATCTTCTCGATAAAATGATTGAAAAATACGGAAGAGACGAAATTACTTTCGATAAAAAAGTCTTAGAACAAATCGAGAAGCATGCCTGGAATGGAAACATCAGGGAAATGGAAAATAAAATTGAGCGTGCCGTAATTCTTTGTGAAAATAATAAAATCACAGTTTCTGATTTAGATTTAGAAATCATAACGACTTATGAAGCAAGTCCGGATGACATTCAGCTTTCTTCGGTAGAGAAAGCGACGGTCGAAAAAGTTTTGTTCAAAAACAATAATAATATCAGCAAAACTGCCGAAGAACTTGGTTTGTCAAGAGGCGCATTATACAGACGTTTAGAGAAATATAATATCAGCATCAATTAATATGTTTAAATCATTTCAGACTTACAAACTTCTTTTTTTGCGATTAATTCTTATTGTCGCAGGAATAGAAATCTCGATTTACTTTTTTAAAGAAGGTTTGCTTTTTACGGCTGTATTTGGTCTTTTTATAGTTTTTCTATTAGGTCGGGAAATGTATTTTTATGTTCGAAATTTCGTTCTGTTTTACGATAAAACTATTTCTTCGATCTTGCAGAATGATTTTACTTCGGATTTTACCAAGCATAAATTCAATAAAAGTTATACTGATTTATTCCTTTTATATGATACTTTAAAAAACAAACAAAACGAGCAGGTTTCAAAAGATATCATTTACCGTTCAATTTTAAATAATATTGAAACCGGAATTATCATATTGCAAAAGCAGGATAATGATTGGGATATATTTTTACTAAACGATTATTTTTCTTCTCATTTTAATGTTCCTAAAGTTTCAAAATGGAAATATCTCAAAAACCAAATGCCTTCATTGTGCGAGATTATTGAAGAAGAAGGTTTTCAGGAAATCAAAACATCTGTAGAAATTAGAATAAACGAACAAAATATGCAAACGTTCGTTTTGCAAGCTTCGAGAACAGAGATATTCGAAAAGGATTATTTTATTGTTTTGCTCGATTCGATTCAGAATGTTGTTGAGAAAAAAGAAAAAGATGCGTGGGTAAATTTGATGAAAGTTATTTCGCATGAACTTTTAAATTCCATAACGCCAATTCGTTCTATATGTCAGAATTTGCAGGATTTGGTCGAGCAGGATTCGTTATCGGCTGAAGATTTAGAAGATATCAAAAATAGTGTCGAAACGATGTTGAGACGAAGCGATCATCTTCAAAAATTTGTCGAAGGTTATCGAAAGTTGGCGATGCTTCCTTCACCCAAGAAAGAAAAAATAGAATTACAATATTTGATAGACAATTGTTTACAAATCATGAATCCCTTATTTAAGGAAAATAAGATTGAGGTTTTGAATGCAATTTCTTTGAAACGCTGGATAAATGTTGATTCACAGCAAATCGAGCAAGTTTTGATTAATCTTCTTACAAACTGCATTTATGCGGTAAAAGATATTGAAGAAAAACAGATTTTAATTTCGGCGGAAGCCAAAGAAAACCGAACTTTTATTAAGATCACAGACAACGGAAATGGCATTGAAAAAGAAATCGAAAATAAAATATTCCTTCCATTTTTTACCACTAGAAACGAAGGCGCCGGAATTGGATTGACGCTTTCTAAAAATATTATTGAAGCTCACGGCGGTTATATTACACATAAAAGTGAAGGCGGAAAAACTATTTTTGAGATTTCTTTGGTTGAAGATTGAGCTCTTTCATTTTGATATAATTTAAATACTAATACTTGTAAAGATGGAACTAAATAATTTAAAGCTGGATTTTTACTCTGATTTTGTAGGAGAATTTGAAATACGGCTTTATTGCAATGCTAAAACGACTGAATTTAAATTAAATATTTCTGAAAATGAATCAGGCGGTTACACTCAAATTTCACTTAAACAAGGAGAAAATGGAATTTATTATTTCAGTTTGTGGGATGGATATTTTGATCAATTAATGCATATTTTATACAATAATGCTACTTCATCTGAATTACCAAAATTCATATTAGATTATGAGATTGGCGAAGGATGGGTTTGGGATGTAAGTAATGAATTGATAACGGAAACCGAACTGAATTGGGTTTTAGTACAAATTAAAACATCTATAATGAATAATACAGAAAAGTATAAAAATGAATTTAGAAGTTTTGATTGTATAAGTAACCTTTATTTATTTTTAAAATTTGTTAAGGAGAATAATTTACAATTGCACATAACTAAAGAATAGAACGGGAATCTATTAGCGTTTCTTTATTCTGATATAAATAGAGTTTAACAATAATCGTATTGATTGTTTAGTAAGATTAATATTCTTTTTAGCAATAAAATTAGTTCTATATTAGCGATCATAAAAAGTTGTTCGGCAATAAAAACATGAAAATGTTGATTGCAGAAAAATAGAAAAAAGACCAAAAGCATATCTAAATATTCCAACTAAAAATGACATCATCTCCTCTTGAAAATAGAATTTCTAAAGACAAAAACATTCTAATTATTTTACATGAAAATGTAACTATAACTTCAGAACTTCAATATCTAATCGATAATTTTTGCGGAATTGTGGTAAACAATCTCTCTGAAATAAAAATTTCGCTTGACAACAAAAAGATTTATGTATGCGGAGATATTGATCAACTTCAAAATGATGATACTACTTTATATATAATTAAAGAAGTTTCTACAAATTATGAAAATCGAACAGAGAAAAATATTCATCTAATAGAATTAGGTAAAGTTCCAATTTTGGTTAGTAATGCCGGAGTTTATTTTAGAGCAATGTTTGACGATGAAGATTATTTTAATACGATAAAATCAGAACACACTTTTCAGCATTTGACAGAATCCAATAAAGAATCTACAGCTTTAAGAACAGGAATTTATTTAACGGAAGTTTCAAAAGAAGAAACCGAAGATGAAAGATTAAATTTTCGCCTTTTGAGATGTTCCAGTAATTTTACCGGACCAACAGATAATTTCCGTAACGCAGATCATATCATAATAAATGCATTAAACGATGCCGTTAAATATACTTTTGAAGAAGAAACAAAACTCAATCACGTTTTGGTTCAGATTTATGAGAATAAAATGAAAACGGAAGAAAATACAAAAGAAGTAAAATCTAAAATAAAAGCACATTCTGATAAAACCAAGGATATGCCAAAAGACGGTCTTATTGCTTTTTGTACTTTTTATGATCAATCTAATTTTGATAAACTAAAACCATCAAAAGAAGATCGATACGATTGGTGTTATAAAAAAAGCAGCGGATTTACGAGACTTCATTTCAAGTTAAAAAACACGGTTAATGATGAAACTTTAGACAAAGAATTTACGGTTACTTTATATCCAAATTCGGCTTTTTTAATTCCGCTTTCGACCAATAGATTGTACACGCATGAGATTAAACCATCGGTTTTAAATGTCGATCAAATCCCGATTAGAATGGGTTATGTTGCCCGATGTTCAAATCTTGAAGCTGTATATATGAAAGGTGAGACTTATATTAAAGAAAATAATGAGTTAGTTAAACTAGAGCAAATGACTCCGGAAATGATGACCGATTTGCGAAATTCATATTACGAAGAAAATAGCACCGAGAAGAAAGTAGAATACGGAAAAGTCCACTTTAGTATGAATTCCGGTGATTATGAAAAACCAATATATTAAGTTGAAACGCGATAAAAGAAACAATGAATAAGTCAGATTTTTATAAAATTACACTTCCGTTAGAAAAGAACTTATTCGATGAATTATTGCTTTCTGCAGAATTTGAAGATGTCGCCAAAGGAAGAATCGGAAATCATTTGGTTGATGTAAGCGACAAAGGCGTTCCAATAGTCAGAACGACGACAATGTACAATATACCGGCGCAAAATTTCTCTGAGATTCATCATAAGATAATTGAATCTATAAATGATACAACGGAAGATTTTCCGCAATTAGAATTCAATAATGCATTGATAGAAAGATACGATTGTAATTATACGACAATGAAATATCATTCAGATCAATGTTTAGATTTAGAAGCAGATTCTTATATAGGACTTTTTAGCTGTTATGAAAATCCGGAGAAATTAATTGAGAAAAATATCCGAAAACTGAAACTCAAAGACAGAATTACCAACGAAGAATTTGAAATTTCATTGACGCATAATTCGGTTGTTATTTTTTCATTAGAGGCAAATGCAAAGTTTCTTCATAAGATTATATTAGAATCAATTCCGAATCCAAAACGATCAGAATCAGATAATAAATGGCTTGGAATTACCTTTCGAAAATCAAAAACCTTTATAGAATTTAAGGATAATTTGCCTTATTTTTCTAATGGAGAATTATTGACTTTAGCAGACGAAGATCAACAAAAAGAATTTTTTAAATTAAGAGGACAGGAAAATAGCGTTATGAATTTTTCTTATCCAAAACTATCGTACACACTAAGTGTTGGCGATACTATTATGCCAAAATTATGATATTAGCATTCGATACTTATTACTACGACGGAAAAGCAAAAACAGTTTGTCTTGAATTTACAGAATGGAACCAAAGTGAAAACTTCAAAATTCACACCGAAATAATCGATAACGTCGAAGATTATATTCCGGGAGAATTCTATAGAAGAGAATTACCTTGTATTCTGAGTGTCTTAAATAAATTCGATTTAAAAGAAATTGAAGCCATTATAGTTGATGGTTTTGTTTATCTGGACGATGAAAAGAAATACGGTTTAGGCGGACATTTATATGAAAAAATAAATAAAGAAGTTCCGATTATTGGCGTTGCTAAAACAAATTTTGCTTCGATCGAAAAAGACAAAAAAAGTTGGATTAGAGGCGAAAGTAAAAAGCCGCTATATGTTACCGCAATTGGTTTAGAACTGGAAGATGCTTTCGCGAAAGTAGAAAAAATGGCGGGCGAATTTAGAATGCCAACTTTGTTGAAAGAAATGGATCGATTAACGAAGGAAATATAAAGTAGTTTAGATATGAGTAATATATATAAAGATTTTTTCAGAGAGGTAAAATGTTTTATTGTCGAGTTGGGCATTGATGGGAATAAAGTAGCAGGTTGTTCAGAAGAAGAAATAAATCAAATAGAGCAGGAATACGGGAAATTACCCTTGGCTTATAAAGAATATTTAGCTGAAATTGGTAAAAATTTTCTGTTTGAATTTTTTGATGGAGAGCAATTTTCTTATCAGGATTATGAAGATATTAGAGAACATGTAAATGATACTCTGGAAGAAACTAAATTTAAATTTGAAAAAGATATATTTCCGATTTCTCATTATAGATACGACTATTTTACTTTTTTCTATAAAGATGAAAGTGATAATCCTAAAGTATGGCTTTATAAACAGTACGTTCAGGAAAATGAAAAGAACCCAAAATTAATGGAAACTCAATTTACGGATACTATTATAATGTTCTTTCAACGAATTTTAGTCAATAAAACTGCTGGCTTTCATTGGGTGACGGCTGAAGAGGAAAAAAATAATAAAAATATTGTTGAAGACAGATATATTAAATGGTTTTCAAGTTTGTTTAAAATGAAAAAATGGATTGAAAATTCTAAAAGCGATAATGTCTTGGTGAAAAAATTACATTATTCTTTTTCAGAGTATTATTTACGTAATGAAAATCAGATTGTTGCAGAACTTCAAAAAAAAAGAATACTTACTACTAGTGGAATTTTAATTCAAAAAGAGGTTGTAAAGAAAACAAATAATCAAGAGGAAGGAAAGGAAGCAGAAATAAAGAAATCTAGTAAAAATATAGAACAACAAGAGAGAAATTTAATTGAAAAGTTGCTAAAGTTTTTTAAAGTATAGTGGGCGAATTTAGAATGTCAACTTTTGCCGAAAGAAATATAAATTAAGATAAAAAACAATAGATTTATTTTTACGATTGTAAATACCATTATTTACCAGAGAAGAGGACTAAAACTTAGAATAACATCAAATATGAATGGACAGATAAAATCTTGCAAAACGATATCACAAGATAAAATTAAAAGTGCTCGATATTTTGATGTTCAGGGAAAAGTGATTAAGGACGAAGAATATGATTATGATAGTGGAACTTTAAAGTACGTTCTAATTTTTAAGTATGAAGACAATAGTATTTTAAAAGAAACATTTAATGCGGATGGAATTCTTGTTGGGAGAAACTTAAAAAAATTAAATAAAGAAGGAAAAATCGAAGAAGAATACGACGGATTCGGAAATTATGTATCTAAATCTTTTTATAAATATGATCAAAATCAAAAATTAGTATCTGAAACAGCATTTGATTCAGAAAATAAAATTGAGCGTACAATTCTTTACAACTTGATTGGTAATAATCAATATACCAAACATTATAATAATAACGGACTTCTTGAATATTTGGAAATTCTAAAGTTTAACGAAAAACAACAAGTCATTCGTGAAATATATTTTAGAAAGCCAGAGATTACGAATTACGATCCTGATGAATTGCAGTATTTTGAAGAATATTTCGAAATGATGAAAGCTTTTCGTGTTGATATTTCCGGAAACACAATAGAGATTCCTTTGGCTATGAATTTTATGGATTCTGAAACCATTTATGAATATGATGAATCTGGAAATAAAATACTTCAGGAAGAATTTGAGTATTATCAAGAATCTTCTTCACGCGCAATAGCACTTGTCAGCGGAGATAACTACGAGTATAATGCATTAAATTTGGTAATCAAAAATATGTCATATGAAATTCATACCGATTGGGATGATAAAAGGGAACTTGATTTTACATATTCCTTTGACGAAAAGGGGAATATGATTGAAAAAACAATGAACAGTGGCTTCAATAAAATAAACGAGAAGTTTAGTTTTAACGATAACGGAAAACTAGTTTACTACATTGAAGACCGAAATAATACGGAAGAAACTAATGAAAAGTTTTATGATGATGATGGTAATCTAATTTTAGAAGCAAGAAAATGTTATTATGATAATGAGTATGAAGAAGAAATAACCAAATATGAGATTGAATATTATTAATTGAAATTTAAGTTTCTCTTTCATATAGATTTTCTAATTTAGTATAACGTATGAATTTTAATACATAGTAAGAATTTAAAAATAAAATACTATGAATCCTGAAGTTGATTTTTATTTTGATGAAGCCGAAAAGTGGCAAAAAGAACAGGAACAATTACGCGAAATTGCGCTTGATTGTCAACTGAACGAAGAATTAAAATGGGGAAGTCCTTGTTATACTTTAGGTAAAAACAATGTTGTTTTGATTCATGCTTTCAAAGAATATTGTGCATTCTTGTTTTTTAAAGGAGCTTTATTAAAAGATACCGATGATATTTTGGTGCATCAAAGTGAAAACGTACAAGCTGGAAGACAAATCAGATTTACTAATCTTGCTGAAATAATAGAACAAAAAGCTATCTTGAAAACCTACATTTATCAGGCGATCGAAATAGAAAAAGCCGGCCTAAAAGTGGCGCTTAAAAAGACAACTGATTTTGAAGTTGCAGAAGAATTTCAAAAGAAACTCGACGAGATGCTCGATTTAAGACAAGCTTTTTACGACTTAACTCCAGGCAGACAAAGAGGTTATTTACTATATTTTTCTCAACCGAAACAATCCAAAACCAGAGAATCAAGAGTAGAAAATAGTATCGCAAATATTCTGAACGGAAAAGGTTTGAAAGATTAGGATTTAAATCAGGTTTAAAGATTCCATAAAAAAGAACAATATGAGTCAAAAAAACAAATTGTCAGCAGAACAACAAGAATCATTATTGAGTGTTTTAGAAGGACGTTTCGAGAAAAACATGCAACGTCATAAAGGTCTTGAATGGTCAAAAGTAGAAGCAAAGCTAAAAGCAAATCCGGATAAACTTTGGTCACTTGACGAAATGGAAAGCACCGAAGGAGAGCCGGATGTTGTAGGTTTTGATGCTAAAACTGGCGAATATATTTTTTATGATTGTTCAACAGAAAGCCCAAAAGGGCGCCGAAGCATTTGTTACGATCATGAAGCTTTAGAAAAAAGAAAGGAAAATAAACCCGCAAACAGCGCCATTAATTTGGCCGAAGAAATGGGAATCGAAATTCTGACCGAAACACAATATCGCGAACTTCAGCAATTGGGTAAGTTTGATGCTAAAACTTCAAGCTGGATTCAAACTCCGGCAAATATAAGGAAATTAGGCGGCGCCATTTTTTCGGATTTTCGTTATGATACCGTTTTTGTATATCACAACGGAGCAGATTCTTATTATGCCGCCAGAGGATTTCGCGGTTCATTAAGAGTTTAAATTAAATTTTATAAGTTTTATCAGGAGCTAATCCAGCCATTCATTATATCTTTTATGGCTCCCGATAGCTATCGGGACCGCCATAAAAGGATGCCATTTCTGTCTGGGCTAGGGCATCAGGTTTTAAAAGAAATCAATGTTTTATAATTTAAAAATTAACATTCGTCATTTTGGCTAACACAAGAACCAAAGTGGCTACATTCAACTTTAGATTTCATCGGACTTTTGCATTGTAATATTAAAACAATAAAAAAATGCAAAAGACAATCTTCATTACAGGCGCTTCTTCAGGATTAGGAAAAACAACCGCAAAATTATTTCAAAGCAAAGGCTGGCAAGTAATTGCAACCATGCGTAATCCTGAAAAAGAAACCGAATTAAACCTTCTCGAAAACGTAATTCTACTTCCGCTTGACGTATCAAATTCGGAACAAATTAATGAAACCATCAAAAAAGTAACCGATTCTTATTCGGTAGATGTTGTCATGAACAATGCCGGTTACGGATTAATTGGCGCGTTGGAATCTTTAACTGAAGAACAAATTCAGCGTCAGATAACAACCAATTTATTAGGCGTTATTTTGGTTTCAAAAGCTTTTACGCCACATTTCAGAACAAATAAAAGCGGTGTTTTTCTAAATATTTCTTCGACATTTGGATTAATCGGATTCCCAACTTGTTCTATTTACAGCGCTACAAAATTTGCCGTTGATGGGTTTTCAGAAAGTATGGCTTATGAATTGGCACAATTTGGAATACAAGTAAAAGTTGTTGCTCCAGGCGGAATGCAAACTGATTTTGCCATTCGTTCTATGGAAGTTGGTCAACACGATGCTTATGCAAAACTAACCGAAGAAGTTAGTAAAGGTTATAGCGCAGAACAAATTGCCAATTACAGCAAAGTCGAAGATATTGCTCAAATTGTTTATGAAGACGCAACAGACAATAAAAACCAACTGAGATATGTTGCCGGAAATGATGCGAATGCTTTATATGACGAAAGAATAAAATTTGGTGTAGAAACACAAGTTCAGAATATCAAAGCAATGTTTACTTTTTAATTAAATCTGAAAAATGAAAAATCAAGCGATAGAACTCACTACTTTTAGACTTAACGGATTTACGATTGAACAATTTATTGAAGCCAATAAAGAAGTAGACGAATTCCTGAAACGTCAGGAAGGATTTAGATCCAGAAGTATTTTTGAGCTCAAAAAAGGCGTTGTCCATGATATGCTTTTTTGGGATAGTAAAGAAGAAGGAACAGCGGCAATGCATCAATTAATGACAGAACTTAGCGATTCAGTCGTTCACGATATGATCGATCAAAGTACCGTAAGCTGGAATATTGCAACAGTAGAACATTTCGTAAATTTGTAAATGTTGACCATTCAAAACTTAATGGTTTTAAATTCAGAATAATGAAAAATCAACCCAAAATATTCGAGACAATATCAGAATTGCATAAAGCAATGGGACAACCCAAACCGATGCATCCGCTTATCAGTATTCTGAATTACGGCGAAGCTATTTTTGATCCAAAAGATTTTGAGAACGGCATTATTCTGAACTTTTACAAAATATCTTTTAAAACTAATTTCAGTGGAAAATTGCGATACGGACACGGTTTTTATGATTTTGAAGAAGGTGGAATGTCATTTGTAAGTCCGGGACAAATTTTAAAAATGCAAGAGGAAGAAGCAGATTATAGCGGAATGTCGTTGAATATTCATCCGGATTTTTTTCGTCCATATTCTTTAAATACCAATATTAAAAAATATGGCTTTTTTGCTTATTCAGCTGCTGAAGCGTTGTATTTATCAGAGAAAGAAAAGGAAACTATTTTGGGTGTTTTTGCAAATATTCAAAATGAGCTTAACGAACGAATTGACAATTTTAGCCAGGATGTAATTATTTCGCAAATCGAACTTTTGCTCAATTATAGTAATCGTTTTTACAACCGTCAGTTTCTAACCAGAAAAGCGATTAACAATGATGTACTTTCTCAGTTAGAAAAGCTTTTGAATGATTATTTCAATGACGAAAAATCAATTTTAAACGGAATTCCAACCGTACAATTTGTAGCCGACGAATTAAAGCTTTCGCCAAGATATTTGAGCGATTTACTCAGGAATCTTTCGGGGCAGAATACGCAACAATTCATTCATGATAAATTGATTGAAAAAGCAAAAGAATATATCACAAACGGAACTTTATCGATATCTGAGATTGCGTATAATTTGGGATTTGAGCATCCGCAATCTTTCAATAAACTGTTCAAGAAAAAAACAAACGTAAGTCCAATTACGTTCAAAGAATCATTTTATAAAAACTAATTATGGCATCAATAGATTTTGAGCAATTAAAAGAACGCTCTTTAAAAATAAGAGAACGTTACCATGAACTTGAACGCACGCATCACGGCAGCGAATGGAGTGTTGAAGAAGATGCTTTGGCTTTCTTAACTGATGCTGGTTTAGTCGGGCGTCACGTTATGTCGCAACAAGGGCGTTGGCCAAAAGGAAATACGCAAGAAGAATTACAACATAAACTAGGAGAATCAATTTGGTGGTTGACAATATTAGCCGAACGAATGAACCTGAATATCGAAGAAGCTACAGAAAATTTCCTGAATAAGACTGAAAAGCTATTAGGCGATTAAACTAAATCATAAAAAACTCCAAAATCATATGACTTTGGAGTTTTTTATTTTTCAAATCAATTGAATTTCTGAATGGCTTCTGCACTAACAGGCGCGAAAAAGTTAATCAAATTACCATCAGGATCACGAAATAATAACGAACGATTTCCCCAAGGCATTGTGTTTGGTTCCTGAACAACATCTTCGATAAAATCCTTAATTCTCTCATATTCATCGTCAACATTGTCAACGCGAAATTCTATAATTACGCTTTTATTGTGGGTAGGTTCTGCAATTCCTTCTCCAAAGAAGCTTAGTGTTTTGGTACTTCCTATTGCCAAAGTCGATGAACTCGTTTTTATTTCTGCAAAGTCTTCCGTATACCAAGTCGCTTTCAAATTAGTGATGTTTTCTAAAAACGGAACCAAACGTTTGATGTTGGCGGTGATAATTCTTAATGATGCTAAATTCATGTTCTTGTTTTTAATTTGTTTATTTAATAATTCAAAAGTAAAATGGTCGTGTGACAAGAGTATGTCAGCAGGGTTTAAGTTTTTTTTGCCATATGGCAAATTCTGCAAAAAAAACTTTGATTAACTTGCACGTATGAAAGAATTTATAGAATATGTATTGCAATTTGGAAATTTGAACCAACAGCAAATTGAGTTAATTTCTAAGAAAACATCCGTGTTAGAACTTTCTAAAGACGAGTATTTTTCAGAAGCAGGCAAAATTGCACAACAAGTTGGTTTTGTTCTGGAAGGCGTTCTGCGCGTTTGTTATTACAATAATAAAGGCGAAGAAATCACCAAATATTTCCCTGTTGAAAATAATCTGGTGGTAGATATGGAAAGTTTTGAAAATGATATTTGTTCAAATGTTTATGTTCAGGCGATTACAAATTGCAGAATATTGGTTTTTTCTAAAAAAGACTGGCAAGAGCTTTTAGATACGATTGTAGGCTGGGACGCTATTGTACATAAAGTTGTTTCGAAAACATTGAGACAAAAAATGGAAAGAATAAGCACTTTGGTTGCAGAAGATGCCACCACGCGATATTTAACATTTCTAAAAAACTTTCCTAATGTTATCAATCGTGTTCCGTTATCTTATGTTGCGTCGTATCTGGGAATTACACAATCTTCTTTAAGTAGAATTCGAAAAAACATTCGATAAATCGCTTTTTGCCAAATGGCAAATGATTTTGTTTTTAAACGAATGACCTTTGTTTTAATAATTTAAAAAAGGAAAAAATGAAATCAGTATTAATTACAGGAGCAAATAGAAGTATAGGATTAGAATTAGTAAAACAACTTTCGAAAAAAGGGTTATTCGTTTATTTAGGAACGCGTGATCTTGAAAAAGGAAACGCTGTGGTAAAAGAATTAAACGAAAATGGATTCGAAAATATCAAAGCAATTCAAATTGATGTTACAAATCCGGATACAATTCTAGCGGCAAGAAAAATTGTAGAAAGCGAAAAAGGAAAATTAGATATTCTGATTAACAACGCCGGAATCAGCGGTGAATTTCCTCAGAGTGCATCAACAACAGCAATTTCGGCTATTAAAGATGTATTTGAGACCAACTTTTTTGGCGTTATTAGTGTTACTCAGGCATTTTTGGATTTGCTTAAAAAGTCAGAAAGTCCAAGAATTAGTAATATAACTTCCGGACTTGGATCTTTGACATTGCACAGTGATCCTAATTGGAAATACTACAATTTTAAAGCAACAAGTTATGTGACTTCAAAAGCCGCTTTGAACGCTTTTACAATTGGATTGGCGTATGAGTTGAAAGATTTACCATTTAAAGTAAACGCAATTGATCCGGGTTATACTTCTACAGATTTTAATCATCATTCAGGTCCGGGAACTGTAGAAAGTGCAGCAACTTTTATCATTAAACATACCGTTACGGATGAAAAAGCACCAACAGGAAAATTTTTCAGTAATGATATTGAAGACGAAACAGAAGTTAGTCCGTGGTAATTATTTTATGATTTTTAGAAAATAAAATATAAAAGACAGAACAGAATTTGAAAATTCCATTAGTGATAATGGAGTTTTTTTTGTTTTATAAATAAAATTAAAAGTTTAATTAATAATTCCTATCGATTATAATAGTTCTTAAATTTGTAAGTAGACAACTAAAAAACAACCAGATATGGAAGATTTAAATTTGCCAAACGATACAACACCAAAAGTTACAGGAATTGGAGGTATTTTCTTTTTTTCGGACAATCCAAAAGAAACAAAAGAATGGTATTCAAAAAATCTAGGATTGGAAACCAATGATTGGGGTTCGACTTTTGAATCCAGAGATATTAATAATCCTGACAAAGTAAATTCACTTCAGTGGAGTCCTTTCAAAAAAGGAGACGAGTATTTTTCTCCGTCCAAAAAAGAGTTTATGATTAATTATCAAGTTCAGAATATTGAAGCACTTGTAGCTAAACTCAAAGAAAACGGAGTTACTATTCTAGATGAAATTGCAACTTATGACTACGGAAAATTTGTGCATATTCTAGATGCCGATGATAACAAAATTGAACTTTGGGAACCGGCTTAATTATTTAAACCAATAAAAGAATAATTGTTTTTTAGGTTTAAAAAGAAGGTAATTTTAGAAAAATCAAAAACCACATAATAAGAATGGAGAAAAAAATACTATCAGAATTAACGGATCACGAATTGTTGCAGGAAGCAAAAAAAAGCAAATCAACTTCTATAACTAATGCTTTCCTTATTGGATTTCTAGTAGGAATTGTAGTTTACAGCGTTGTAAAAAACACTTGGGGTTTTCTGACCCTAATTCCTTTGTTTCTTATTTATAAGTTGATTAATAATTCAAAAGTCGATAAAAAAGAATTAGAAGATATATTAAAAGAGCGCGGTTTGAAATAATCCTTGAGATTTATAAATCCTGTTTCAGATACAAAAAAAACTCCTTAAGAAATTAAGGAGTTTTTTGTAGATTTATGCTAATTAATCTGAGCCGTACTTAGGAAACGATTATATTCTTTGATTTTAATTTTTAATCTTTCGGCGAGATATTTATTTCCATCTTTTAATTCGTCATAAATAATTTCGGCTTCTTCCATATACATTAACTTTTTTTCGTCTTTCCAGTAAAACGGAGGTTCGTATAAGTTTGTAATTCTGTCCGCCATTTTAACAGCCCAAATTTCGATTGGTTGTTCTTTAATTCGTTTTAGACTATCTAACATTTTTTCAAGCGATCCTTCAATTTTGTCATTTTTCGTTAGTGCAAGAACTCCACTTGCAACTTCATGACCAAAAAGAGCCTTTACTTTTTCGTATGTAATTGCTGTGTCTTCGATCGTATCATGAAGTATGGCACATTTAATGGCTAAATCAGAATTGATGTTTTCTGTGTATTGAATTGCATTTAGGACTTCAAAGACAACACTTCCAATATGATTTAGATATTCTACTTGTTCGCCATCACTAAAACCGCCATATTTTTGTCCGTTATGTAATTTTGAAGCCAATTGCCATATTTTTTGAATTTCATCGATTGACCATTGTTTTTGTTGTTCCATTTGTGATGTTTGAATTAATACAGGCTATTATTTTATTGATGTAATTTATTACTTTTTTTTGGAATTTATCTTTTACAAAGAAAATATTGTTTGTAAGAAAGATCTATATTCGCAATTATAAAAACTAAATCCAAAAAAGCTAAACCGAATGAGAATATTTCCTGAAAGTGATTATTCAATCGAATTAAATAATGATAGTGTATTGTCTATTTCGAAATTACAAGATCTAACTTTATCAGAAAAACAATTCGTAACAAACTGGAATAGTCAAGTTTTTATAGGCAATGTTAAAGAGAGAGAATTTGAAATAAAGCTGTCCAGAAAGATATTAGGAGAATTTTGTGTTTTAAGGGGAAAAATCGAAAATAGAAATGGAATACTAGAAATTCGTACAAGTAAAATTCTAAAAATTATTTTTTTAATGATAATGTTGTTTAGTCTTTCCGGAATAATTGTAGCAATTATACAGAATAAGCTGGAATTGATATTTAATCTTGTTATATCTATTATTGTCGTGAGATTTATTTTTCTAGAATTGGGATTTAGACTTGTTTCAAAAATCGCAATAAATAAACTGGTGGAAATAATTGGAATTAAAAAAATAAGACACAAAAAAACTCCTTAATTTCTTAAGGAGTTTTTGCTTTTCTAAAAGGTTATTTCCCTTTTATTATTTTTTCCAGATATTCAACTTTTTCTTTTTCGGACTGAACTAAACGTTCGTAAAGTTCTACAACTTTATCAAGAGGATTAAAAGTACAGTTGTAATTAGTACTTGCAAAGTGGCTATTATTTACAGCATCATTAAAAGTATTAAAAAAATTAATCATATTTTCTTCCGAAAAATTTTTGATTGCTTCTACTGTTACACCTAATGCTTTTGCAACTTCGGCAAGTTTATTATCATCAATAGTTTCGCTGTTTTCAATAGCCGAAATAGCCTGTTGATTTGTTCCTAAAGCTTGCGCCAAAGCTTCTTGTTTCATGTCTCGAAGTTCACGAATACGACTTATTTTTCGCCCTATGTGATTTGGTTTTATTAGTGTGCTCATAGTTCAAAGATATTTAAAATTTCTCAGAAATTTCCCAATTGGTAAAAAACAAGATTGAAATTGTGAGATACAATTGTATAGAAAACATTCTATCTTGAAGTGCTTATAAACAGTCTTCGTTTCTTTTTAATAATAAGTTATTGTTCTGGTAGTTGTGCTGTCATTGTTGATAAACGTTAAAGTTACCCAATTACCATATTTGTCATAAGTATAGTTGCGCTCAAACTCTTTTATTTTTTTTCCATCTGTTTCTGCAGATATAAACCTATCGTGATTGTCGTAAATACAATCGTATTGAAAGTCTTCATTTTGTCCAAGTGTTTGCCTAATACTAGAAATATTACCTTTACTATTATATTTAAAATATCCACTTGAACCTCGTGAGCTTAGGAATTCAGTAATATTACCAAACTCATCATAATTTATGAAAACTTCCCTGTTTAAGGAGAGATCTTGACCGAAATTAGTAATTCTGGAGATCTTGTTGTTTTGGTTGAGGTAATAAACTGATTTTGAGGCAAAATTATTTTTGTATGAAATAGTATCACTTGCCGATAATTTATTTCTATAGATATAATAATCTTTTTCAACTATTGAATCTTTGTAATTTTGATATACTGTTTCGCGAACTTCTTCTAACGGAATATTTATATGGTCAATTGAATTGTAATATTTTTTTTCCAACTTATTATCTTTTGAAAATTGGTTTTCAACAACGATTCTTTTATAATTCTTGCCAAATTTTTCAGACACTTTCATTGTGAAGGAGTGCTTTATTATATTCTCGTTTTTGTCAAAAAATATCGAATCGATTTCCGCAGATTGCACTATATTTTTGTAGTTTGAATTCCGGTCAGTTTTTGTAACGATTATTAAATTTTCAAAATATTCGTAAGTCATTGTATAATTTCTGAGCAAATCTTCACAAAGTACAATTTTACCTTTTGGATTAAAACTTAAATGATATTCATTGATTCCGTCACTATTGTTATCAATGCTAAGTTTTTTAACGATTTTCTCTTTTTTTAAATCAAAATCTGTGTTATTGAAAGAGTAATTATTGTAATTAAATTCACTGTTCCTATTTGGGTTAAGATAAGTGTTGACTAATTCCTGATAACGATTTTTAGGGTTATTTAACGGTAGAGCTAATCCAGGAGCTTCTGAAATTTGGGCTGTAATCTTAAAAGAAATTAAAATAATTATTACAAGAACATTTTTCATTTGATTATTAATTTTAGTAATTCCCGACTAAAATAGTATTTTCTGCTCATTAACATCATTTATGGGACTTAATATAGTATTGATTTTTAATTTAGTTCTTAATAAATGCACTTCTCTAATTTCTTAGTGGTTTTTATAAATCTGTTTTCAAACCATTTTTGCGGATTCAGATAAAATTTCAATGAGATTATAATGATTTCATTTGTCGTAAAAGGTTAATAAATTGTGGTATGAATATTTCTTATATTCGCTTGGAAAAAAGTGAGCTTATAGTTCAAAGCCACCTAAAAAATGTATTAATCTCATTTTGGTTTGAATAACTAAGTTGTAGCTATTTTGCCCAAAAAGCGCCTAAAATCATAAAGAAAATGAATCTTAAAAAAAGAGTATTTTTAATTGCTTTCTTAATTTGTACCATAACTTCATTCTCGCAAAATGTAATTGAGTATAACGGAGAAAAAATAAATGCATTAGATGAAAATAATAATCAAACCGGAACTTGGAAATTGTTTGATGAAAAAAATAATGCTTTAATAATGTGTGAATTTAAAGATGGAGAATATACTGCGAACACGAAATTTTATAAAGATTCTAAGTTAATTGCGTCCTATAATAATTTAGATAAATTAGAAATATATAAAGATTCGAAAACAACAATTTGTAATTTTTATAGAAATGAAGATAATAGCACAACTCTTGTTGAGGAAAATGGAAAGGAAATCGATTCAGAAACAAGAAAATATTATTTTTTTAATGGTGGTCAGGTTATGCCAATGTTTTATGGAGGAGTAAATAAACTTTATGAGTTTATTGGAAATAATTTTAAAAGTAATGGGAATAAGGGAAGCTTAAAAGTTAAATTCACAATTGATTCAAAAGGATTTGCTACAGAAATCGAAATCGAAAGTTCTACAAATGAAAAATTAAATCAAGAAGCAATAAGAGTAATGAGTATCATGCCAAGGTGTCAACCAGCATACCAGCGTGGTAGATTCGTAAAATATCTATATATGGTTCCAATAAATATAAACTAAAAAGTATGCTAATAAGTACTGTGTTTACAATTATAATATTAATAGTGTTTGTATCAATTGCTATTGTGACCAGTAAAGAAATGTCTAAAAATAAGGAAAAAGACGAAGATGAAAATTTGATAGACGACTTTCATCCTTTGGTTGAGAGACATACAATTACAGCTGATCCTATTTTATCTGAAACTCATTATCAGAAAAAAACTCAAAGAGAGGATTTTTACCAAGACGCTGATTTTGTAAATAAAGGCTGTCAAAGCTTAAATGACTTTGTGATTAATGACGATATAAATGTATTTGATTTAAAAAAACTGGCAGATTTAAACGGTATATCATTACAGATTCATGAAGGATGGTATTCGTTAGTAATCAAATTGATAAAAGAATTACATGCTAATGGCTGGGACAAAAGAGTATATTGTATTAAAACAAAATATGCGTTTTTAGAATTTTATGCTTCTAATGAAGAACATCTTCAAAAAATTATTCAAGGTTATGGTTTTGCTTCTCAAAGTGTTTGCGAAACTTGCGGAGAAAGAGGAGAAATGAGATATTATTCAGGATGGGATTATATAGATTGCAGAAAGCATTATTTAGAAAAAAGAGGAAAAATTACACTTGAAAATGAAGGTTTTTGGTATGAAGATTTTTTTTATCAGTGGAACACAATAATAGACAGATCTTTTGAAGAAGCCAATTATTTTGGACAATATAAAACTCTGGTAATTAAATTCGACAATGCAATTCAGAATGAACGTATAATTTATGGTAGATTATCGATCTCAAAAAGCACTCTGGGATTTGGAAGTTTAGTCGATTATCTTTCAAAAAACTTCTACCGATCAAAACACAGTTACATAGCAAAATTTGAAAATGTAGAATTTTGCGAAATCTGTGGTTACAAAGCTGTTTATATCGATCAATGTGAATGTTGTGAAAACTATACTAGGGAATCTTATTTTAAAAGATCTGGAAATGAGGAACACACAGCAGAAGAAAAGCAAGAATACATTAAAGATTGCCAAATTTCCTGGATAAAAGATGAAGGAGAAATTTATGAAGCGAAACAAAATAATTATACAAAAAATCCGAGTTACAAAGTACTATATAATGTAGAAGAACTTAATAATTGGGATTTGGATTAGAGATTTTGAATCTGATTTTCTTAATCTCTAATTTTTGGACAAATTATTAAAATCTAGCAGTTCTCAAAGCCAAAACGTTAATCTGAATTATGAGTAAAGCAAATTTAACTATTCTAACTTTTTTATTAGGACTTCAAATTTTAATTGGGCAAAATAAAATTAGTCCATTAAATGATTGGGATAAAATAATTATTACAGACGCTTATAGTGGCTGGTCAAATTTCGAAAATAAATTTCAAATTAGAAGCCAGGATTTTTTGCTTACATCATTAGAGAAACCTGATTCAATAATCAAAAAGATTGATCCTAACCTAACTTCTGAAATAGTTAAGTTGATTAGAAATACAAATGATACTTCATTTAAAAGACCTTTGATTTCTTTTGGCAGAGATTCTCTTTGGCTTATTCACAATGCAGAAAACCTTTGGAAAGAACATACAAAAAACAGAAAGACAACGAAGGAAATAGATTCTATTGCAATTAATACAATCAAGGATTATAAAAAAGCAAATCAGGCTGCTTCATCCCTCGAAGGTTCAAATAGAACGGATGATTACCCATTAATCGTGATTAGTGTAATAAAAGGAAATGATACGATTTCGGCATATTCAATAGGACAGGAACCTTATATGTTGCCATGGTATGTAGTAAAGAAAGGAAAAATCTACGATTCAAAACTTTCCGCATTAGTGGCTGAATTATTACCAGATACACTTCCAAACAATAAAAAACGGTTAAGTGGTCAGGATTTTAACGGAGCATTTGTTCAAAAAATCTATTCAATTTTTCTTGCGGAGAAAGAAAATTATTTAGATGCTAAAAATGCATTTCCAGGAACTTTCAAATCTTTAGGAAAGAATTTTGAAATTATGAAAGCAGAAATTATGGATATGTCTTCAATTGAATGGGGTGGAGATTTTGGAAGGCGGTGTTTAGAATTTTCTTTAAAGGATTCAACAATCTCCAAAAATATTAGATTCAATACAATTTCAGGAGTAAATGAACTCTTTAGTACTAAGAAATCGATTATTTATAAAAAAAATGATTTAATGGATTCGTTAAAAGAAAATCCGGTCTACCAATATACATTAAACTGCAATAATTGTTTAGGAGAAATACATTGGGTAAAATCTAAATCCTTAAGCACAGAGGCAAAAGATAATTTTAAAGAATACTTAGAAGAAAGTGGAGTAGATAAAAACAAATACGACGGAAAATATAAGGATGCAATCTTCTTTGAATTGACCGAACATAGAGACTTAGAACAAAGTTTTTCTCGCTGGATTTTTCTTAAATACGGAACATTAATACTTTGGCAATTGAGTGGACGTTTTTTGATGAATTTACCAAAAGAGGTTTCCGAAAATCAAGGCTATGTATGTAAAGAAATTAAATTATGAAATGACTTTTTTTCTTAAGTTAAAACTGTAATCTGCTAAGGTTTTATTTCCTATTCATAAAAATGTAAACTATAGCCCGTGGTTTCAACCATGGGAAACTCATTTTTGATTCCCCAAAACATTTCGTCTTGATTTTGTATAAAGCAAAAAAAACTCCTTAATTTCTTAAGGAGTTTGTTGGTGGGCGATGAGGGGTTCGAACCCCCGACCCCCTCGGTGTAAACGAGGTGCTCTGAACCAGCTGAGCTAATCGCCCTATTTTACTAGGTTGCTATCGTTTGTGATTGCGAGTGCAAATATAAGCCACTTTTTCAGTTCTGCAAACAAAAGATGCTAAAAATTTAAAGTTTTTTTAAAGTTTTTCCTATCTCGTTGTAATTGAATTTATTATAAAAGAAGTTTTTTTAGTCTTTTTCTTATGATTTAAAATTCCGCTAGTTTAATGGCAATTCGGCTACAACAAAAGTACTTCCGCCAACGTAGATAAAATCATTTTGAGCAGCATTTTCCTTCGCAGCAGCGAAAGCTTCGGCTACAGAATTATATTTTTCTCCGAGTAAATCGTGATTTTTGGCAGCTTCCTTCAAGATTTCAACGCCTAAACCTCTCGAAGAATTTGGACTGCAGAAATAGTATTGCGCTTTTTTAGGAAAAAGAGGCAAGATAGAATCCAGATCTTTATCGTTTACAACTCCTAATACAATATGAAGATTCTCAAAAGTTTCATTTTTAATTTGATTCATCACAACAGCCAATCCGTGTTTGTTATGTGCAGTGTCACAAACGATTTTCGGATTTTCTCCCAATTGTTGCCATCTTCCTTGTAAACCCGTATTTTTTATAACGTTTAATAAACCAGTTTTTAGACTTTCGTCAGAAACCTTAAATTCATTTTGAGAATTTAGAATACTGATAGTTTCCTGAACCGTTTTCTTATTGTGAAATTGATAATCTCCAATTAAATCTGAAGGGAAAACTTCTGAAATCAAATCTGCAGCAAAATATATAGGCGCTTTATTTTCTTCGGCTTTAGCCAAAAATACAGGCTGAGTTTCCATAGTATATTCACCAATAACTACAGGAACATTCGGTTTTATAATTCCTGCTTTTTCAGCTGCAATTAGCGCCGGAGTATTTCCAAGAAACTGAGTATGATCTAAATCGATGTTTGTAATCACAGAAACCAATGGCGTTATAATATTCGTAGCGTCAAGTCTTCCGCCAAGGCCAACTTCAATAATCGCGATATCTGTTTTTTTCGAAGCAAAATAATCAAACGCCAAACCAACAGACATTTCGAAGAAACTCATATCATTGGCTTCAAAAAAATCTTTATGTTTTGCGACAAATTCACAAACAAAATCTTCTGAAATTTCTTCGCCGTTGATTTTAATTCGTTCTCTAAAATCTTTTAAATGTGGCGAAGTATACAATCCAACTTTATATCCCGCTTCCTGCAAAACCGAAGCCAACATATGCGAAGTAGATCCTTTGCCATTGGTTCCTGCAACGTGAATGTATTTTTGCCCATTTTGAGGATTACCAAGATGTTCTGCCAGCAACTTAATATTGGTCAAATCTTCTTTGTATGCCGAAGCGCCTTGTAGTTGGTACATTGGTAGTTGATTAAACATCCAATTGGTAGTTTCCTGATAGTTCATTTATTTTGGATAAAAGTGTTGTTGATTGAAATAATTTTCGTTTTTTTTAGTTTTATATTACAGCGAAAATTATCTTTATTGCAAATTTCAAATATTTTTTAGAATTAATTATTAAAAACCAGAATTAATGTATGTTTAGTTTTATACAAGTACAAACAGATACCATTGCAAACGCCGCTTCTAACGTAGTTATTGAAAAAATTGCTCCAAATACCGAAATCTCAGTTTTAGGATTTATCTTAAAAGGAGGTTTTTTCCTGATTCCAATCGCCATCTTATTATTCTATACTTTTTATGTCATCATAGAACGTTACTTATATATCAGTAAAGCTTCAAAAATTGACAGCAGATTAATGCAGGATGTTGGCGATAAGCTAAATTCTGGTAATATCGAACTCGCAAGAACAATTGTAGAAAGAAGCAATACTGCAGCCGGAAATATCTTGAAAGAAGGAGTTTTGGTTATCGGAAGACCAATTGCCGAAATCGAATCCAATATGGATCGTGCCGCAGATATCGAAATTGGAGAAATGGAACGTCGTTTAGGTCACCTTGGATTAATTGCCGGTATCGCGCCAACACTTGGTTTTATTGGAACAATTTCTGGAGTTATCAAGATTTTCTACAGTATTTCGGTTACAGAAAATATTAGTATCGGAAACATTTCCGGAGGTTTATACGAGAAAATGATTAGTTCCGGATCAGGACTTATTGTTGGTATTGTTGCTTATAGCGCTTACCATTTATTAAACGGAAAAATTGATGATTTTGCTTTAAAAATTCAGAAACAAATACTCGAATTTGTAAACATAATTCAAAGATCGTAAGTTATGTCTATTAAAAGAAAAAGAAGATTTCATGCCGAAGTAGCCACTTCATCATTGAGTGATATTATGTTTTTCTTGCTGTTGTTTTTCTTAATTATTTCAACGCTTGCAAATCCTAATGTTATCAAAATGACGTTGCCAAAAGCGAAATCAAATGAAAAAACAAACAAACAACTGATCAGTTTATCCGTTACCGAAGATAAAAAATTCTATATCGACAAAGAACCCGTAGATTTCGAAAATCTCGAAACAACTTTAATGTCAAAAATTGGAGCCGACAAACAGCAAACCGTTGTCGTTAGAATTCCGTTTAACTTACAAGTTCAGGATTTAGTAGACGTACTACAAATAGGCGTGAAGAACAACTTGAAATTTGTAATCGCTACAAGTCCGAAGTAAAATTATCATCAGGGCGTGACCACAATAAAAAAATGGGCTAATCAGCATAACGTTGATTCGCCCATTTTTTTATTCCGGTCGGGCTATCCACGCTACTTCGGTAGCTAGCTTCTATCCCTCACGCGGAAAAAAAGATAATAGAAGAAAGATAATAGAAGAAAGATAATAGAAGAAAGATAATAGAAGAAAGATAATAGAAGAAAGAGTATAGAAGAAAGAATAAAGAGTAAAGAATAAAGAAGAAAGAGGGTAGATTAAAGAGAAGTAGCCATTGAGTATGTCTTTGCGAGGAACGAAGCAATCTCACTAATAAAGAGATCTCTAACATAATCTTGTCATCCTGAGCGAAGTCGAAGGACACGCTTGAAGCTATACAAAGATTGACTTTGTTTGCGGAGTTTCTCGTGTGATTTCTCCCTTCGCTCGAAATGACAAACCATACGAAATCAAAGAAGTAAACAATAAAAAAGGGTTTCTGAAATATTTCAGAAACCCTTTTTCTATTCGTGTAAATCCGTGCAATTCGTGTTTTAATCTAAGCTAAAATTATAGATTATTCTTCCAACTTGTTTTGCAGTTGCATTTTCATCAGGAGACCATTTTGTATTCATCGCTGCAATTTTTGCCTGATCTAGTAAACATTTTGCTGTGTTTGTTGTTCCTTTTATTCCTGGCGTTGCGCTAATTGTTTTTCCGCTTTGATCTACTGTAACTTCTACAACTACTTTTCCAGCTTCGTCACAAGTATATTTTGGTGCAGGTTTAGATAATGCTTTTCTGTTTCCTAAGGAATATCCTGATCCTCCGCCAGAACCACCGCCGCTTCCGGCTCCGTAACCGCTTCCGGTACCAATACCATTTCCTGTTCCGTTTCCACCGCCAGTTCCGCCACCGGAACCTCCAGTGCCGTAATATCCGTTAGATCCTAAACTTCCGTTTGCTTTTCCTTTGTTTCCGGCAACTTTATCATCTCCATCACCACCTTTATTTGATCCTTTTAAAATGCTCGATAAAGCATCATTTGTCGAATTCGAAACTTTTGGTTTTTCAGGTACAGGTTTCGCTTCAGGTTTTACAACCGGAGTTGCTTTTTTAGGTTTTTCTTTCGTCGGAATTACGACGTCATTATCATCAGTTGTATTTTCTTGTGTAATTATAGCTTCGTCTGGAGTTGCTTTTGCAGGAGCTTGCTTTACATTGTTTTTTACTTCCAGAACTTCACTTTTATAATTTGCTCCCGAACCTAAATCGCTGTCTCCAAAATTTACCGTTACTCCGCCACCGCCTCCACCTTGTGCAAGCGCAACATTGTTTTCGGGATTATAAGGAGGCCAAAAACGTATGAAAAATAAAAGCAACAATAATACAGCATAAATTGCCGTAGATATTAATAGAGATTTCTTTTTATCTGAAGAATCCGTAGAAGTCATTTTGATTCTGAGTTTTGTAATAGTATTAAATAAAAACGTTTAAAAGTAGTAAAAATTGTTTAGAATGAAAGTGCTGGGCTTAATTTAACCTCAAAGCTCGTTAAGGTTTTCCGCAAAGTTGACAAAGAAGTTAATCTGTTTTAATTCGTGTAAATCTGTGGCAAAAAATTAACCGCAAAGTACGCGAAGGTTTTTCGCAAAGGTCACAAAGTTTTGTTGAGTTGCTTTAAACGAAGTTTATTAAGTTAACAAAGAAGTTAATCTGTTTTAATTCGTGTCAATCTGTGGCAAAAAATTAACCGCAAAGATTTTTTAAGCAATGATTAAAATAGTAATATTTGTCATTTCGACGAAGGAGAAATCTCCGCAAGTAACTCCGCAACGAAAATCCAATCTTTGTCGAGCTTCTCGTGGAGATTTCTCCTTTGTCGAAATGACATAAAATGAGCAAAAAACTTTGCGGTAAAAAAAAACGGACCAAATAAAAGTATTTGATCCGTTTAGAATTAAAGTATAAACTAAATTATACTAATTGTTTCAATGCAATTTCGAAAGCAGTTGCACTGATATTTGTTTTAGATGGATTTAAAGCGTGCGCTTTTACAATCGCATTTTTTATAATTTCAGAAGTATCATTGAAGATCGCTTCATCTGTCATTTGAACTTTTTTCTCCATGAAATAAGCAAAAACTCTTGCCATTCCGCAGTTTGAGATAAAGTCAGGAATCAAACTTACTTTATGATCCACTTCTTCCATGATAGAACCAAAGAAAATTTCTTTATCAGCAAAAGGAACATTCGCTCCACAAGAAATAACTTCTAGTCCGTTTGCAATTAAGCTATCAATTTGACTTTGTTGTACCAATCTTGAAGCAGCACAAGGCGTGAAAATTTCAGCACCAATTGTCCAGATTTTAGAATTGATTTCTTCAAACGGAATCATATTATCGGCAACCAATTTGTTTCCGTCTTTGTTTAAAAATAAAGTTCTGATTTCTTCAAAAGAAAAACCATCTTCTTTAATTAATCCGCCATCGCGATCAATGATTCCAATAACTTTTGCCCCCATTTCAGCAAGGTAAAAAGCAGCGGCAGAACCTACGTTTCCAAAACCTTGAACGATTGCTTTTTTACCTTTAATGTCTCCGCCATAAGTAGTATAAAAATGACGAACAGCTTCGGCAACTCCGTAACCTGTAATCATGTCGGCAACAGTATATTTTCTGGTAACATCCGGTGAGAATTTTGGGTTTTCGATTACCTTGATAACACCTTGACGTAATTGTCCAATTCTATTAATTTTGTCAGCTTCAGTTGGTTTAAAGTGTCCGTTGAAAACTCCTTCTTGCGGATGCCAAACACCACATTCTTCTGTCATAGGAATCACTTCGTGAATTTCATCTACATTTAAATCTCCACCAGTTCCGTAATAACTTTTCAATAATGGTGAAACTGCTTTGTACCAACGTTGCAAAACTCCTTTTTTACGCGGGTCATTTGGGTCGAAGTTAATTCCTGATTTAGCTCCTCCAATTGCAGGTCCCGAAACCGAAAATTTAACTTCCATTGTTTTGGCCAATGATAAAACTTCATTCATATCTAAGCCTTTTCTCATTCTTGTTCCTCCACCTGCAGCTCCTCCACGTAGTGAATTAATAACGGTCCATCCTTCGGCTTCTGTTTCAGAATCTTTCCAGTTAAAAACAATTTCAGGTGCTTTATTTTCAAATTGCTGTAATAAATCTTTCATTTTGTTGAGATATGTTTAGTTTGCGTAAAAGTATAAAATAGAATAATGTGAATAATGTATTTCATAGCAAATTTATCAAACAAAAAAAGAAAGCCGAAAACAATATGCTTTCGGCTTAAGAATTTTATATAAAATTGGGATAATTATTATTGTCCCAATAAATGTTTCTTTAAAGTTTCGTCAACTGGTTTATCAGATAACCAGATTCCGAATAATGCTTTTTTGAAATCAAATCCTGGGATTTTTCCTTTAGAAACATCATTTTTAATAACGCTCACAGTTTGGTCTAATGGATTGTACCATAAAATAAAGACATCTTTTTCTTTTATAACATCGCTTAATAAGGTTTTGAAATCCTCAATTCTTGGACGTAATTCTTCAAGATTGCTTCCTGCAGATTTCTCAAATCCGGCATTCATTGCTTTTGTCAATTTGTTTGAAGAAACCATAGCTGAGGTAATTTCAATTCTAATCGCCATTTCAGTATCACTGTCAATAATGAATTTTGGATCCTGACTTAATTGCGATAAATACAAGGCTTGTACATAAACTTCCAACCACATTTTTGATCTTCCGCCTGCACCATTAAGTTGCATTGTTTTATTTTGAACTTCAATTTTTCTTGGAACAGTTACGCCATTTACATCAAGTGTAGCTTGTGCAGAAACCGTCGAAAACTGGGCGCTTAAAAGTAGTGTAAGTAATAGTAAAATCTTTTTCATATTCTGTCGATAATTTTGTTTTTGGGCAAAAATAATGTTAATTTATTAATTTTAAGTTGTTATTGAGCATGTTTTTTTATTCCGTATTTTAATTTTTTTTAATGTATGTATTTAACAATCAAATTAGTAAGACTTGTTTTACGTACATTTGCGCGTTTTAAGGTTTGTTTAATCTTTTTGAGATTAAAATTGTCCAGTTTCTTTATGTTTTATCGTTTTTTCAAGACAATTATATTCTTAAATTTTAAAGAAAACATTGCAAATTTTATGTCAGTTGGGCTAAATTTCGTTATTATTACGAAAACGTTATCGTAATTGTTGCTGATCTATTAAAATTATATGCATGCATTGTTAAATTGAGTTTTAAAAATTATCTTTGGAAGCCTTTTAAAAAAACAAAAACAAGTAAAACATAAAACCGAACAATTCTATAAACGAAGTTTTCTGAATTTTGGTTTTCAAAAACAATAAAACTACAAAGACTATGGATTTCAATCTGACCGAAGAACATTTAATGATTCAACAAGCCGCTAGAGATTTTGCTCAAAACGAATTGTTGCCGGGTGTTATTGAACGTGACGAAAAACAAATTTTTCCGACGGAACAAGTAAAAAAAATGGGACAATTAGGATTCATGGGAATGATGGTTGATCCTAAATATGGCGGAAGTGGACTTGATGCAATTTCATACGTAATTGCAATGGAAGAAATTTCTAAAGTTGATGCATCTGCTTCTGTAGTAATGTCTGTGAACAACTCATTAGTTTGTTGGGGATTACAAGAGTTTGGAACTGAAGAACAAAAACAAAAATATTTACCGGGTCTGGCTTCAGGTGAAATTCACGGAGCTTTTTGCTTAAGCGAGCCGGAAGCCGGAAGTGATGCAACTTCTCAAAAAACAACTGCGGTTGATATGGGAGATCACTATATTGTAAACGGAACAAAAAACTGGATTACGAACGGAAATACAGCATCAGTTTATTTGGTAATTGCTCAAACGCATCCTGAATTAAAACATAAAGGAATCAATGCTTTGATTATGACCAAAGATATGCCTGGTTTTTCTATTGGACCAAAAGAACAAAAAATGGGAATCCGTGGTTCTGATACACATTCTTTAATGTTTAGTGATGTAAAAGTTCCTAAAGAAAACAGAATTGGTGAAGATGGTTTCGGATTCAAATTTGCAATGAAAACGCTTGCCGGAGGACGTATTGGTATTGCTTCTCAAGCTTTAGGAATTGCTTCGGGAGCTTATGAATTAGCTTTGAAATATTCTAAAGAGCGTAAAGCCTTTGGAACTGAAATTTGCAATCATCAGGCAATTGCTTTTAAATTGGCAGATATGGCAGTTAATATCGAAGCAGCGCGCCATTTATGTATGAAAGCGGCTTGGGATAAAGACCAACATAAAAATTATGATGTAAGTGGAGCAATGGCAAAATTGTTTGCATCTCAAGTGGCGATGGACACGGCGGTAGAAGCAGTGCAGATTCACGGAGGAAACGGTTACGTAAAAGAGTACCATGTAGAACGTTTTATGCGTGATGCAAAAATTACTCAAATCTATGAAGGAACATCAGAGATTCAGAAAATTGTAATTTCAAGAGCTGTTATTGCAGGATAATTTTTTTATAATATTTAAAATAAAACCCTTTCAAGCATTTGAGTTTGAAAGGGTTTTTTTGTCAAGCTGAACTATAATTTGAACGCTGATGACGCGGATTCGCTACCGCGAAAACGCTGATAAAATGGATTTCTATTATTTTTTAAAATAAAAAATCCGCCTCAATCTGTGTCTTCGCGGTAGCGAATCTGTATAATCCGCGTGCTAAAACTTATCAGAAAGATAATCCATGCAACTGCTAAATTAATTACATTTACACAACAGATTTAATTTTTATGTACGAAGATTTAAAATATTGGTATTTACGAGATCATAAATTGTTTAGAACTTTGAGTTATTCACAAATCAAGCAATTGTGTATTATTACAGGTTTTAAAAAAGCTTCAAAAGGAGAAATTATCTATTTTTCTACTTCAGATTTACCCCGAATCTTTTTACTTAAAAAAGGAAACATCAAAATTGTAGCCATTGATGACGATGGAAACGAAACCATAAAAGATATTATTCAAAAAGGAGATTTGTTTGGCGAATTGACTTTAGAAACCGATTCTAAAAACGAAGAATATGCAAAAGTCCTTTCAGACGATGTCGCAATTTGTAGTTTTCTAATGTCGGATTTTGAAGATTTATTGCTTAGAAATCCAACTTTGGCGCTTTCATACACCAAATTTGTTGGTCTGAAAATGAAACGTATCAAGAATAGTTATGCCAATTTAATTTCTAAAGACGCAAAAACAAGATTACATCAGTTTCTAAAAGATTGGGCAGAAAAAGAAGGTATTCAAAATGGAAATACTGTGGTACTTGATAATTATCTGACGCAAAGTGATATTGCACAAATCATTTGCACGTCAAGGCAAACAGCCACACAATTATTGAACGAAATGGAAACGAATAATCTTTTGGCTTACAACAGAAAAGAAATTATCATTCCGGATATTACCAAAATATAATTAGCTCAAGTTGATATTTAATAAAGTGTAGTCCCTACGGGACAAAAATTGGCATGAATAAACTGATTTCTACCAATATGTAATCTCTCCGAGATATTTTTTGTTACTCCGTTAGGAGTTAAATATATCATTCCGGATATTACCAAAATATAATTAGTTCCAATTGCTATTTAATAAAGTGTAGTCCCTACGGGACAAAAATTGGCATGAATAAACTGATTTCTACCAATATGTAATCTCTCCGAGATATTTTTTTGTTATTCCGTCAGGAGTTGAATATATCATTCCGAATTTTACCAAAATATAATTAATTCCAATTGCTATTTAATAAAGTGTAGTCCCTAAGGGATAAAAAATGATATGAATAAATTGATTTCTACCAATTTCTAATCTCTCCGAGATATTTTTTGTTACTCCGATAGGAGTTAAATATTGGTAGCAGAATAGTAAAATCTACCAGAAAAATATCCCGTAGGGATTAAACTTTTTAGAGCAACTTATTTATTAAACTAGTAACTTGAATTAATTAACTCATTCTGTATAATTCATTAAAATCTAATTTAGTACATAGCAAACACGGATTTAACTATTGTGAATTGATAAAAATGAAATGCCTTTTTACGTAAACAGAATCTATATATCTGTGTGTTTAAATATAATTGTTTACAACGGTTATAATTTATTTTAGGCGAAGTGTAAATTAGCCGACATTTTCCTTTTTCATAGCAAAGTAATTTTACATCATCAAAAAGATGTAACACCAAAAAGCTATGAAAAAATTAATTCTTATTTTTTTAGTAACCTTCACTACGGTTGCTAACGCACAAAACGCAATCCCCAAAGTTGCGACAGATATTGCTCCTTTATTAATAGGAGAGAAAATTCCCGACATTACTTTGAAAACAGCTGAAAACACAGTTGTCAAAATTTCTGATTTGCTTAAAAAGAAAAAAACAGTTTTAGTTTTTTATCGAGGCGGTTGGTGTCCGTATTGCAATATGCATTTGCAGGCATTGGCTGAAGCCGAAAAACAAATTCTCGATTTAGGATATCAAATTATTGCGATTAGTCCTGATGCCCCGGAGAATTTGAAAATTACAGAAGAAAAAGATAAAGTAAAATATACCTTACTTTCTGATTCAAAAGGCGAACTTATAAAAGCAGTTGGAATTGCTTATGAAGCTCCGGAAAACTATAAATCAGTAATTAACGTACATTCTAAAGGAGCCAATACCAATTTCTTACCAGTTCCGTCCGTTTTTGTTCTCAACCCGGAATCTGATATCTTATTCGAATATATTTCTCCTGATTTTAAGCACCGAATTTCGACCGATTTACTTGTTTCAGTATTAACAAATATCAAATAAAATAAGATGAAAAAGCTAGTGTTATTTGTGTTGATTTTGGTTTCAGGTATTTCATTTGCTCAAAACGATGCAAAACGAATTAATCAATATAATTTAGAAAATAAAGTTGCAATTCAGGGTTATGATCCGGTTGGATATTTTAATCAGGCAAAAGCAATCAAATGGAAAAAAGAAATTTCAGCTTCTTATCAAGGTGTAGTTTATAAATTTTCGTCAAGCGAAAATAAAGATGCGTTCTTAAAAAATCCCTCAAAATATGAACCTCAATACGGCGGATGGTGCGCTTATGCAATGGGAAGTTCTGGCGAGAAAGTCGAAATAAATCCTGAAACTTTCAAGATTATCGACGGTAAACTTTATCTGTTTTACAACGCTTATTTCAATAATACTTTGAAAACCTGGAATAAAGATGAGACGAAATTAAAGTCACAAGCAGATACGAACTGGAAAAATATATTTAAATAATAACGATCATGAAAACAGAAAAATTAGTCTGGATTTTAAGAGTCGTAGCAGCAGGAATCTTGTTGCAAACCTTATTTTTTAAGTTCAGCGGAGCAGCAGAAAGTATCTATATTTTTTCGACTTTAGGAATAGAACCTTACGGAAGAATCGGATCCGGAATTGCCGAATTGATTTGCGCCATTTTAATTCTGATTCCAAAAACCACATGGATTGGAGCTTTAGGCGGATGCGGAATAATGACAGGAGCAATTTTGTCGCATTTATTTGTCTTAGGAATAGTAGTCGAAAATGACGGAGGATTTCTGTTTCTCTTAGCCATTATTACCTTAATATGTTGTTTAACATTGCTTTATTTCAATAAAAATAAATTGTTTAATCTTCTAAAACTAAAATAGCCATGTTACTAAAATCAATACGCCACAGTTTAGAGGAATTAGTTTCTCTATTAGATCAATTATCTGATCAGGATTATGCGAAATCTTGCGAAGCTTTAAGTGACGCAACAATTGGAGAACATGTAAGACATATTCTCGAAATGTATAAATGTCTTGAAAATGGTTATGAATTGGGAATTTTAAATTATGATAATCGCGAGAGAAATATTCGAATTCAAACCGAAACGGAATTTGCAAAAGAATTTATAACAGAAATAAAAAGTGGTTTGAAAAGCGAAAACAAAACCATTTATCTGGAACAGCAAATTGATGGACTTGCAATTAGAATTCAGAGTAGTTATTATAGAGAATTACTTTATAATCTGGAACATTGCATTCATCATCAGGCATTAATAAAAGTAGGCGTTCTACAACTAAAAAATATTTCGGTTCACGAGGATTTTGGTGTGGCGCGATCTACTATAGAATATAGAAAACAATGTGTACAGTAAGTTTTGTAAACAATAATGGAGTTGTGATTATAACTTCAAATCGTGATGAAAAAGTAATTCGTCCCGGAGCTCTTGCGCCAAGAAATTATTGTTTGGGCGGTAAAAACATCATGTATCCAAAAGATCAAAAAGCCGGAGGAACTTGGTTTGCGGTTGATGAAAACGGAACCGTTTTGGTACTTTTGAATGGCGGAATTAAAAAACACAATCCCTTATTTCTTTATAGAAAAAGCCGGGGATTAATTGCTTTGGATGTTATTTCGAATGCTTCGCCAAAGGATTTCTGGAATGAAATTAATCTCGAAGATATAGAGCCATTTACCTTGGTTCTATATCAGAAAGAAGAATTGTACGAACTGATTTGGGACGGTATTACAAAATGGAAAACATTATTAGACGTGACGAAAAATCATATTTGGTCATCGGTTACTTTATATTCTGAAGAAATTAGAAAAAGCCGTTCTCGTTGGTTTTTTAATTTTTTGAAAGACAAGAATAAAATCTCTGCTTTGGATATGCTGAACTTTCATAGAAATACCGAAAATGATGATTCAGAAAACGGTTTGATTATCAACAGAGAAAATACCTTAAAAACATTAAGTGTGACGCAAGCGATAATTAAGAAAAATAAAGGTACAATGAAGTACTTTGATTTGATTAAAACAGAAGATTTTTCGACTTCTTTTATAAGTATTTAAAACAAATTACGATGAAACTATTTTTTCATAAAGTCAGCAATTGGGAATATTGGCCGTTTCAGGTTTTGTACGTTCCTATTTATTTTCTTTGGGCGTATTATGCAATCAAAGCGAGATCAGTTTTCTTTTTTAACGCCTCGAATCCAAAGATTAAAAACGGCGGTTTTTTAATGGAAAGCAAAAAGCAGATTTATGATTTGCTTCCTAAAGAACATTACCCAAAAACTATTTTGATCAGAGAAAGTACAGATTTAAAAAAGATTGTAAGTACTATAGTCGATAATAGAGTTTATTTTCCTTTTATAGCCAAACCAGATATTGGTTTGCGTGGTTCTGGTGTAAAAAAAATCAGAAATATTTATGAATTAGGGGAATATGCGAAGAAAGCAAATTTTGATTTTTTGATTCAGGATTTAATTCCGTTTAAAAATGAAGTTGGGATTTTTTATGTACGTCATCCACATCAGAAAGAAGGAAGGATTACCGGAATTGTTTCGAAAGAATTTTTAATTGTTACCGGCGACGGAATCTCAACAATTGAAGATTTAATATGTAAAACGCCAAGATTTAAACTCCAACTCGAAGCATTGCAGGAAGAATACGGAAGTGAGTTACATAAAGTTTTGAAAAGTGGCGAAATGTTGAATTTAGTACCGTTTGGGAATCATGCGCGGGGAGCAAAATTTCTTGACGGAAGTAATTTGATTACACCAAAATTAACTGCAATGATAAATGAAGTTGCGACTAAAATTCCGGAATTCTATTTTGGACGATTTGATATCATGTACAATACTTTTGAAGAATTGGAACGAGGAGAAAACTTTCAAATTGTAGAACTTAACGGAGCTGCAAGTGAGCCAACACATATTTATGATCCGAAACATTCCGTTTGGTTTGCCTGGAAAGAATTGGCACGACACATCACTTATATGTATGAAATTAGTGCCGAAAATCATAAAATGGGAGTTCCGTATTTAAATTATAAAGTTGGAATTCGCGAATACAGATTGCATTTGGTGCAAAATAATAAAATTGTAAATTTTTGAAAATGAAAAAGATAAAAAATATCTCAATAGGGTTTCTGGTGAGTTTCATTGGTTCAATTCCGTTGGGATATTTGAATTTAGTAGGCTTAGAAATTTATTCAAAATCAGGAATTCATAATTTGGTTTTCTTTTTGTTCGGAGTCATTTTTATCGAAAGTTTTGTTATTTATTTCACCTTACTTTTTGCGAGACAACTTATTAGAAATAAGCAATTAATGAAAGTAATAGACTTTTTTGCCATTGGATTTATGTTTGTTTTGGCTTATTTGTTTTACTTTAATTTTAATTCGGGAGCAACTTTAAATAATAGCTTAAGTAAATATTTAATGTATTCGCCATTTGTAATTGGAGTGGTTTTGAATTGCTTTAATTTTTTGCAATTGCCTTTCTGGACGAGTTGGAACTTATACTTGCTTAACGGAAAGTATATTGCAGTTGAAAGAAAGTTAAAATATTATTATATTGCAGGAACTTTGATTGGTATTTTTTTAGGAATGTTTAGTCTGATTGTAATTTTACAGACCATTTTTCAAAAAACAAACCAATTTTCAAAGTATATAATGCCTGTTTTTATTCCGTTGTTTTTTATTGTTTTAGGAAGTATTCAGGTGTACAAAGTGTATAAGAAATATTTTAAACCATCAGCTTTAGAAGTTTAAGTTCTAAGCTCAAACCGAATCTTTCCTTTATGAAAAAGCTTTATTTTTTTCTTCCATTTGTTTTTTTAGCTTGCAAATCAAATCCGTCTGCGGTAAGTGAAACAACTTCAAAACCTCTTGAAATCGCTTATAAAGTAGATGAAAACGAAGTCTCGGATTTTCTAAAATATCTTTCTTCAGATGAATTAGAAGGACGTGATACCGGATCAAAAGGTATCGAAAAAGCAGCGGTATTTTTAGAAGATTTCTTCAAAAATAATAATGTAAAGCCTTATTTTGCGACTTATCGCGATACACTTACCAATTTTGATAAACCGGCATTTAATATTGTTGGAGTTCTGGAAGGAACAGATCCTAAATTAAAAAAGGAATTTGTAGTTCTGAGTGCACATTACGATCATATTGGTTTAGAAACAAAAGAGCAACCAGACGTAATTTTTAATGGTGCAAACGATGATGCGTCCGGAGTTACTGCCGTTGCACAAATGGCAAAATATTTTAGTAAAACCAAAAGTAATAAACGCAGTATTTTATTTGTGTTTTTTACTGGAGAAGAAAAAGGTCTACTTGGATCTAAAAGTTTAGTACAGAAATTGAAAAAGCAAGATTTTAATTTATACGCACAATTAAATATCGAAATGATTGGTGTGCCAATGAAACGCGATTATCTGGCTTATATTACCGGTTTTGATAAATCGAATATGGCAGATAAAATAAACGAATATACAGGTAAAAAGACAATTGGTTTTCTACCAAAAGAAGCCGAATATAATTTGTTTTACCGATCAGATAATTATTCGTTTTTTAAAGAATTTGGAAAACCATGTCAATCGATAAGTACTTTTGATTTTGAGAATTTTGATTATTATCACCATGTTTCAGATGAATTTAAGGTAATGGATATTCCGCATATGACTTCTTTTATTCAGGAGTTTTTGCCGGCGGTGACTAAAATCGCTATAACGCCAACAGAAGAAATAACGATGAATAAATAACCGATCCTTTTACGGGATTTGCTTATTTTTGCTTTATGAAAAATATTATTGTTACCGGAACCAGTCGAGGAATTGGTTACGAACTTGCGCTAAAATTTGCCGATGCTGGACATCAGGTTTTGGCGATTTCAAGAAAAATACCTCAAACACTTTTAGAACATCAAAATGTTACGTGCCTTTCTGTTGATTTGGCAGATGAAACTGCTTTGGCCGAAGTAGATAATTTTCTTTCTTCAACATGGAAAAAAGTAGATGCTGTGGTTCATAATGCAGGAGCTTTGTTGTTAAAGCCTTTTGCAGAAACAACTCAGGCAGATTTTGAAAGTATTTATAAAGTAAACGTTTTTGCAGTTGCAAATCTTACGAGAATTTGTTTGCCATATTTACAAAAAGGAAGTCATGTTGTAACGATTAGTTCAATTGGCGGTGTAAGAGGAAGTCTGAAATTTGCCGGATTAGCAGCTTACAGTTCGAGCAAAGGCGCCGTAATTACCTTATCAGAATTACTTGCCGAAGAATATAAAGAACAAGGAATTTCATTTAACGTATTGGCTCTTGGATCTGTCCAAACAGAAATGTTAAACGAAGCTTTCCCAGGATATCAGGCTCCAATTTCAGCCGAAGGTATGGCAACTTATATTTATGATTTTACCCTTAACGGAAATAAATATTTTAACGGAAAGGTTTTAGAAGTTTCTTCGACTAACCCGTAGAGAATTATAAATTATTAATTATGAGTTATGAATGAAAGTGTGGTGAAAACCAAGAGTTTTGAATTAGCAATTAGAGGTGTTAATTTTCATAAATGGTTGGTTTCTGAAAAGAAGGAATTTGTAATGAGTAAACAATTTTTACGTTCTATTACTTCAGTTGGTGCAAATGTTCGTGAGGCAGTTAACGCGCAAAGCAAAGCTGATTTTATTCATAAATTATCAATTTCTCAAAAAGAATGCGACGAATCAATGTATTGGTTAGAGATTTTGAATGCGACAAATTATGTTTCTACAATAGAGTTTGAATCCATGCACAATCAATGCGCAGAAGTACTAAAAATAATCAAAAGCATAATAATTACGTCAAAGAAAAATTTAATTAAAAATTCATAACTCATAACTAATAATTAATAATTATTGTGAACGAAACTCTTGCAAGATATATACCGGAACATGCTGTAAAGCCTGTATTTGATTTGATTGTTGCCAATCAGGTTCATCTGAAAATCGTAAATGAACGCCAAACGCGTCATGGAGATTACAGAAGAGGACCGAGCGGTAAACATGAAATCACGGTAAATGCAAGTTTAAATAAGTATCGTTTTTTGATTACGCTGATTCATGAAATTTCACATTTAGTAGCGTTTGAAAGGTTTGGACGAAATATAAAACCGCACGGAAATGAATGGAAACTTACATTTCAGAGAATGATGGTTCCGTTTATACGTCCGGAGATTTTCCCGGGTGGTTTATTGCCCTTATTAGCGAGACATTTTAAAAATCCGTCTGCAAGTAGCGATACAGATACAACTTTGTCTTTAGCGTTAAAACAATACGATGCAAACAGCGATAAGAACTATGTTTTTGAAATTCCTTACGGAAGTGTATTCAGAATTAAAAACGGTAAAATCTTCAAGAAATTAGCCGTTAGAACCAAACGTTTCGAATGTATTGAGATTAGTTCAGGAAAAACGTATCTTTTTAATCCAAATGCAGAGGTAGAGTTGATAAACTCCAATTAAAGTCTGGTAGAAAAACCAATAAAAAAATCCAAATTCCAATTTTGACTAAGATTGGAATTTGGATTTTCTATTTGATTGAAATTTATATTTTTTAATTGGTATATTATTTGCGTTGTGTTTTGAAAATTATTTCCTCTTTATAACTAGATATTCAATTGATTATGATTAAAAAACTACTTAAAATTGTTTTTGTTTTAGTGCTTTCTAATTCAATTTATGCACAAGATACCAAGGATGTTGTAATAATAATACAGAAAAAGAGTCCGATTATTTATGCGGAGGTTTTTGGAGGTTTTTCTGTTATGCAAAATTTTGGTTTTGCCGGTGGAGGAGAATTAAATTATCAGTATAAGAAAAATCTTTTTACTTTGCGATATTCTCATGAAACGGGATATGTCAAACAAGATAGTGTTTTTGTCTTTTCGAATGTAGAAGATAATGATGAATATGCCATTTTATATGGAAGAAGATGGTTAACCAGAAGCCATTCTTATAGTATTTCTGTCGGAGTAAATTCTAATAATTTAAAGTTCACCAATAGAGATTTTGAGCATAATCGGTATTACCAATATAAAAGATTTTATGGTGTTCCTTTTGAAGCTAACTTTAAGTGGTTTAATCCTAAGAGAAGATCTAATTTAATATTCAATGCTTTAACTCCTAGTATTGGTCTTAAGGTGTTTGGCAGCATTTCTAAGTATAGTTACGCGGGAGTAGGACTGGTAATAGGATTTGGGTTGCCAAAGAACTATTAAAACTCCAATAAAAAATCCAAATTCCAATTTGCTTAAGATTGGAATTTGGATTTTTATATTTTTGAAATTTAAGGATTTTAACCCTTCAAATAAGCTTCTCTTACTTTTTTGAATAAATTCGAAGAGTAAACAAATTTTACGATATCTTTATTGTCAGTTCTAAAGATTTCTTCTTTAGTTCCTTGCCACGCTTTCACTCCTTTTTTCAGGAATACGATGTTTTCACCAATTTCCATTACCGAGTTCATGTCGTGCGTGTTGATTACAGTTGTAATATTATATTCTTCGGTAATTTCTTTAATCAAATTATCGATCAACGTTGAAGTATTTGGATCTAAACCAGAGTTAGGTTCATCACAAAATAAATACTTAGGATTGTTTACAATTGCACGGGCAATTGCCACACGTTTTTGCATACCTCCGGAAATCTCAGAAGGTAATTTTTTATGAGCATCAATTAGATTAACGCGTTCTAAAACAAAATCAACACGTTCCTGAATTTTAGCTTTATTATCGTTTGTGAACATTTTTAAAGGGAAAGCTACATTTTCTTCAACAGTCATTGAGTCAAATAAAGCACTTCCTTGAAAAACCATTCCAATTTCAGTTCTTAATTCGCGTTTTTCATCTGGATTTAATTCAGAGTAAACTCTTCCGTCAAATTCGATCGTTCCTGAATCAGGTGTATGAATTCCTAACAAAGTTTTTAATAAAACAGTTTTTCCGGATCCACTTTGACCAATAATCAAGTTGGTTTTTCCGGTTTCAAAAACCGTCGAAACACCTTTTAAAACTTTACTGTCGCCAAATGATTTTTCTATGTTTTTTACTTCGATCATTATCCTAATAATAATTGAGTTAATATATAATTAAAAAGAATAATACAAACAGATGTCCAGACAAATGATACTGTACTTGCTTTACCAACTTCAAGTGCGCCACCTTTCATGTAATATCCGTGAAATGATGGAATTGTAGCTAATAACATTGCGAAGATTAAAGTTTTAATGAAAGCATATGTAATGTGAAAAGGAATAAATTCCATTTGAGCACCTTGAATAAAATCCTGGCTAGTAGAAAATCCACCATAAGCACAAGCAAGCCATCCGCCAAAAATTCCCAAAAACATACTGATTCCAATTACAAAAGGGTACATTAATAGGGCTACTATTTTTGGAAAAACTAAATAGTTTAAGGAGTTAACTCCCATAACTTCTAATGCATCAATTTGTTCTGTAACACGCATTGTTCCAATACTTGAGGTGATGTAAGAACCCATTTTTCCGGCCATAATTACCGAAATAAAAGTAGGAGCAAACTCCAGGATTACAGATTGACGTGTAGCGAAACCAATTAAATATTTTGGAATTAACGGATTAGTCAAGTTTAGTGCAGTTTGAATGGCAACAACTCCTCCAATAAAAAAGGAGATAAAGCAAACGATGCCAAGGGAGTCGATTATTAAATCATCGATTTCTTTGAAAATCAGTTTTTTCATAACAGGCCATTTGGTCTGTTTGTTGAAAATTTCCTTCAGCATTAAAAAATATCTTCCTATTTGAGATAAATAACGAATTAGCATCATAAGTTTTACAAATATTGGCTAAGGTAAAAAGAAGTTACGAGTTTCGGGTTATGAGTTCCCGTTTTTCGGTTGTTTTACCAATCAAATTAACTTTTGTTTCATTTTTTGGAAACGATAATTTCTTATAAATTTAGCCTGTTCAGCGGTAACTAACAAAGGAGTTTTGGCGCTTTTAGCTTTCCAAAATCCTCTAATATAATCAAAAAACAGAAGTGGTTTTTTCTTCATCATCGCCAATTTCGCAGAGGCGATTGATGTAATCCAAAAACCATATCCTAAGGTATAAAAAGCTTCGCCTTGTTTATAACGAGCTGTTTTGTTGTAATTTGCACCTGTTGGTTTTAGGTGTTTTACATGTAAAGATTCATCGGTGACAATTTTCCAATCATAATATTTACAAAGCAATTCATCTACAGTATCCCAGCCCATTGCCGGTTTTAAACCTCCAATTTGCTGATAAGTTTCTTTTCTGTAAGCTTTCAATGCTCCGCGAATATGATCTTTATCTGTTAGGTTTTCTAAAATCCAATCTCCATTTTTTTCGATATAACAAAATCCTCCAACCATTCCGATTTTTGGATCAGATTGGAAATGTTTGATTATAGTTTCAAAGTAATTGGTAGGAAAAATTAAATCACCATCTATTTTTACAATAATATCGTAATCAGAATCCAGCGTTTCAAAACCTTTCTGAAAAGCCTGAATTACTTTGCTTCCCGGCATATGTATCGCATCTGAAGTTTTGTTCACAACAGAAATAAACGGATTTTCTTTCGCGAAGCTTAAAACAACTTCTTCTGTTTTATCAGTTGAATTGTCATTTACAACGACAACTTTTGATGGTAAAACAGTTTGCGAAACCAAAGATTGCAATGTTAAACCAATAAGGTCTTGCTCGTTATGTGCGGGAATGACGATGTAATATTTCATTTAAAAAATTTTAGATTTTAGATTTTAGATTTTAGATTGTTCATGTCATCTAAAAATCAAAAATCAAAAATCGTTAATCAAAAATCTTAGATCTTGATTTTTTCAGCTACCACAATATAATATCTTGGAGTGAAATATCTTAGTAACGGTCTAATACCAAACTTTTTTACCGGATGTGTAAATTGTAGACGATCAGTTATTTTCCAACCGGTTTTTTCTAAAAGCCAGTCTAATTGCCAGTCTTCAAATTCGTGGTAATGCCTGTCCCACATATCAATTTTGGAACGATATGCCGGTGAAAACCATAAACGTAGCGGAATTGAAATTAACAATTTGTCACATTTTACGTTTTCCAGAATAGTGTACGGATTTAGCAAGTGTTCGAAAATTTCAAATGCAGTAAAAACGCTATATTCTTCTGTTTGCAAAGCAGTTTGATCGTTGTCTAAATCTTCGCCTTTTGTGTTTTTTACGGTATAACCGTTTTCTTCCATTATTTTAGAAAATGGATTTGGAACACCAAAATCAAATATAGTTTCTGATGTTTTAACATGTTTTTGTAAAAACTCTAAGGTAAGTTTGAATCTTTTATTTGGAAACACTTTTTCGTACATAGTCGTTGCGAGGAACGAAACAATCTCTCGTTCTTGATTTTATAATTAGGTCGCAAATATACTAAAAAAGTCCGCACTATTAAGATGCGGACTTTTTTAAGTTTTCAGTTTACAGTCGCAGTTTACAATTTATTGAACTGATTACTGCGACTGTAAATCGTGACTGTTTACTGCAAACTGCGACTGAATACTAGTATCGATATACAAATGCATTAACGTTCATTCCTGCTCCAACAGAAGCAAAAATAACAACGTCGCCTTTGTTAATTTCATGATTTTCCAGTTTTCCCTGAATTAATAAGTCATAAAGAGTTGGTACAGTTGCCACGCTTGAGTTTCCTAAATCATGAATACTCATTGGCATAATATTTTCTGGTGCAGTTTTGTCGTAAAGTTTGTAGAAACGAGCAATAATTGCTTCATCCATTTTTTCGTTGGCTTGGTGAATCAGGATTTTCTTCACTTCATCAATTCCAATTCCGCTTTTATCTAAACAGCTTTTCATCGCACAAGGAACTTGACTTAAAGCAAATTCGTAAATTTTGCGACCATACATTTTGATGTACTTAATATCTGGATCTAAATCAGGATTATATGATTTTCCGAAGAATAAAAAGTTAGCTTCCTCATTTGCAAAAGTGGCACTTTCGTAAGATAATAAACCAGCTTCATCATCAGAAGCTTCTAAAATTGAAGCACCCGCACCATCAGAATAAATCATAGAATCACGATCATGATCGTCAACAACTCTTGATAAAGTTTCGGCTCCAATTACCAAAACGCGTTTTGCCATTCCGGATTTAATGAACGCATTTGCTTGTAAAACACCTTCAATCCAGCCCGGACATCCAAAAAGAATATCGTAAGCCACACATTTAGGATTTTTAATATCTAGTTTGTTTTTAACACGCGTTGCTAAACTTGGTAAAATATCAGACTGATTTGTTCCTGATTTTACATCACCAAAATTGTGCGCAAAAATGATATAATCTAAAGTCTCACGATCGATTTTAGCATTTTCAAGTGCTCTTTCAGCTGCGAAATAAGCTAAATCAGATGAGGTGTGTTGGTCTTCGGCATAACGGCGATTTTCGATACCGGTAATACCTTTAAATTTTTTTATTACAACTTCGTTAGGGTAACCGAAGGGAGTTCCGTCTTCATTTAAAAAAACATGATCGCCAAAGTCAGTATTGCTTACTTCTTTATTAGGAATATAACTTCCTATACCTATTATTTTTATTTTCATTATTCCTCGATTATCCGGTAAATTTATTGCTAAAGTATAAATAAATTCATGATAACTGTCATAAAAAATACTATGCATGCATATAATTATGAAATAATAATTATTTGTTGGATATATTGTTAATTTTCTAACGAATTTTTATTTTTATCGAGATTTCAAACGTTTGAGATTAACGGCGACGAAAAAAAATATTTCATCAAAATATTTTACAATGTTACAGAAAATCAGAAAAACTTTAAGAATGTTATAAAAAAAATAAAACCCGATAACTGAATCGTCATCGGGTTTGTTCTATAAAATAATATAAGATTAATTTTCCATGTAAGCTTCAATAGGAGCACAGCTACAAACTAAGTTTCTGTCACCATAAGCATCATCTACACGACGAACTGATGGCCAGAATTTGTTTTCAGCGATATACTCTAATGGGTAAGCCGCTTTTTCTCTGGTATAAGGGAAATCCCAAGAATCAGTAGTTAACATTGCCAATGTATGAGGTGCATTTTTCAATACATTGTTTTTATCATCTGCTGTTGAAGCTTCAATTTCTTTTCTGATTGAAATAAGAGCATCACAAAAACGATCTAATTCTGCTAAATCTTCAGATTCAGTAGGTTCAATCATTAAAGTTCCTGCTACAGGGAAAGAAACTGTAGGAGCGTGGAAACCGTAATCCATCAAACGTTTTGCGATATCACCAACTTCGATTCCGTTTTCTTTGAATGAACGACAATCTAAAATCATTTCGTGAGCCGCTCTTCCGCATTCTCCTGTATAAAGAATTGGGTAGTGTCCTTCGAAACGTGCTTTCATATAGTTAGCATTTAAAATCGCATGTTCTGTAGCACTTTTTAATCCGTCGGCACCCATCATTGTGATGTAACCGTAAGAGATTAAACATACTAAAGCAGATCCGTAAGGTGCAGATGAAATTGCTGTAATTGCTTGTTCGCCGCCTACTTTAAGGATTGGGTTGGTTGGTAAAAACGGAACTAGTTTTTCGTTTACACAAATTGGTCCAACACCAGGTCCACCACCACCGTGAGGAATAGCGAATGTTTTGTGTAAGTTTAAGTGACAAACGTCAGCACCAATCGTAGCAGGATTTGTTAATCCAACTTGCGCGTTCATGTTTGCACCATCCATATATACTAATCCGCCATTGTCGTGGATTAATTTAGTAATTTCAATAATCGAAGATTCAAAAACTCCGTGAGTCGAAGGATAAGTTACCATTAAACAAGATAAATCATCTTTGTGCTCAATAGCTTTTTCTCTTAAATCTTCTACGTCAATATTTCCTTCAGGAGTCGTTTTAGTTACGATGATTTTCATTCCGGCCATAGCTGCAGAAGCAGGATTTGTTCCGTGCGCAGATGAAGGGATTAAACATACATTACGGTGACTATCACCTCTTGATAAGTGGTAAGCGCGAATAGCCATTAAACCTGCATATTCTCCCTGAGCTCCAGAGTTTGGTTGTAACGTTGTTCCGGCAAATCCGGTAATTACATTTAATTGTTGCTCTAATTTTTTAAGCATCGTGATATAACCTTCAGCTTGTTCTACTGGTGCAAATGGGTGAATGCTGTTCCAGTTTGGCATTGATAAAGGCAACATTTCCGAAGCTGCGTTTAATTTCATCGTACAAGAACCTAATGAAATCATCGAATGATTCAATGATAAATCTTTACGCTCTAATTTTTTGATGTAACGCATTATCTGACTTTCTGAATGATGATTGTTAAATACATCATGCGTTAAGAAAGGCGATGTTCTTTCTAATGAAGAAGGTAACTGACTTGCAGTAGCTAATTCAGAAACAGTGAAAGTTTCTTTTCCTAAAGCCTCAGCAAAAATGGCAATAATTTGATTGATGTCAGTAATAGAAGTTGTTTCGTTGAACGAAATAGAAATCGTATCAGCATCTACATAGTAAAAGTTTACTTCGTTTTTCTCAGCGATTGCTTTTACTTTTTGAGCATCTGCTTTAACTAAAATAGTATCAAAGTAAGCGGTATTAGTTTGGAAAACTCCTAATTTATTTAAGGCTTCAGCAGTAGTAACCGCCGATGCGTGAACTTTGTTTGCAATATATTGTAATCCTTTTGGTCCGTGGTAAACTGCATACATTCCTGCCATAACTGCTAATAAAACCTGAGCAGTACAAATATTTGAAGTTGCTTTTTCACGTTTAATGTGTTGCTCACGAGTTCCTAAAGCCATACGTAAAGCGCGGTTTCCGTTTACATCAATAGAAACTCCAATAATACGACCTGGCATAGATCGTTTGTATTCATCTTTAGTTGCAAAAAATGCAGCGTGAGGACCACCATAACCCATTGGTACACCAAAACGTTGTGTAGTTCCAACAACAACTGCAGCTCCCATTTCTCCCGGAGAAGTTAAAGCAGCAAGTGATAAAATATCTGCAGCAAAGGCAACTTTGATTTCGTTTTCTTTTGCTTTAGCAACAAAAGCGCTATAATCATTTACCTGACCATATTTTCCCGGATATTGTAAAATGGCTCCGAAGAACTCATTAGAAAAATCAAAGTTTTCGTGGTTACCAACAACTAATTCAATTCCAATAGGAGTTGAACGTGTTTGAAGGATTGATAAAGTTTGTGGTAAAATTTCTTCAGAAACGAAGAATTTATTTGTATTGTTTTTCTTTTGATCACGTGTACGAACGTCAAATAACAAAGCCATAGCTTCGGCAGCAGCAGTTCCTTCATCAAGTAAAGAAGCGTTTGCGATTTCCATTCCTGTTAATTCGATAACAGTAGTTTGGAAATTTAAAATTGCTTCAAGACGACCTTGAGCAATTTCTGCCTGATAAGGCGTATAAGCTGTATACCATCCTGGATTTTCGAAGATATTTCTTTGAATTGGAGCAGGAACGATAGTTGGATGATAACCCAAACCAATATAAGATTTGAATACTTTGTTTTTCTTGCCTAATTCCTGAATATGATTTGCGAATTCATATTCTGTCATTGCAGGATCTAAGTTTAACGGTGCTTTTAAACGAATGTCGTCCGGAAGGGTTTCATAAACAAGTTGTTCGATCGATTCAACTCCAATAGTTTGTAACATGTGTTGAAGATCTGTTTCTCTTGGACCAATGTGTCTTAAAGCAAAAGCATCTGTTTTCATATAGTTGTAATAGTGTTGTTTTTTTGTCGCGCAAAATTAAGTATTATTAATAATTTAATTAGCATTTTTAACTTCATTTTTTATGAAATTTACAACTAAAGAGTTGATTTGTTAATAATTGATTAGATTTGAGGTATGATAGTATCAAAACGCATCTTAGATTTTTACCTGAATAGCAGTATTCATGTGGCTTTATCGTGTTACGCTCTTGTGCGAATCACATTTCATGTGTTTCATATTCAATATGATGAGCCAATGGCGCTCTTCGTTTTTTTTGGAACAATTGTGGGGTATAATTTTGTTAAATATGATGCCTTAGTTCGCGTGCAACAAAAACCAATCGGAATTCAGCTGAAAATTATTGCTGTTTTAAGTCTGATTTCATTGTTTTTGGTTGGTTATTATTTTTTCCATTTAAAACGAATTACTCAAATTGTCTCCGTTGGAATATTTGCTATAACAGCACTTTATACACTTCCGTTTTTTCCAAATAAAAAAAATGCCCGAAATTGGGCAGGCGTAAAAATTTATATAGTTGCGCTTTGTTGGGTAGGAGCAACGCTGGTTTTGCCTCTTATAAATGCCGAAGTTTCATTAACGACCAACTTTTTTGTAAAATGTATTCAGCGTTTTGTTTTGGTATTTGTTCTGATTTTGGTTTTCGAAATTATTGATTTGGCAAACGATGATCCGCATTTGCAAACCGTTCCTCAAACTATTGGCGTAAGGCGAACAAAAATTTTAGGTTTTTCACTTATGGTTCCGTTTTGGGTTGTTGGGATATTGACATTTGATCTTCATGATCTGCTTATAAATTTAATAATGGTCATCACTTTGATGCTTTTTATAGCATTTGCAAATCCAAATCGTTCTAAATATTATACTTCTTTCTGGGTCGAAAGCGTTCCAATTTTTTGGTGGCTTATGATTGTTTTTCTTTAGATTACGTTTAGTTTTTTGGGCGTGTTCGCCGAAAAAGGCGAACCGGGCTTTCGGCTATATCTTTTATTCCGCTCCGCTTCATAAAAGGATACCGCTTCAATCCCTCACGCAAACTGTAAATCAAGAAATTTTATTTTCAAAATTTAGTTAAGGGAATATATATAATTAAAAGTTATATCATAAAGATGCAAAGGTTTTGTCATTTCGACGGAGGAGAAATCACACTAGAAACTCCTCAAAGAAAATCACTAATCTTTGTCGAGCTTCTCACGGAGATTTCTCCTCCGTCGAAATGACAAGATTGCCTTTAAATATTGGGACTTTGTCAAATTAATTTATAAAATCCGCTAAATCCGCGAGAGAAAAAACAAACTATTTTGTTTTTTGCTCCGCAAGAGCTTTATTCAAATCAGCTTTAGCTTCAGCTAGTTTCTTTTTTTTCTTGTCGATTTTTTCTGTGCTTTCCTGATCTTTAATCGCTTTGTTCAGATCGTCAGTTCTCTCCTTAACTTTTTGTTGCTTTTCTTTTACTTTTTTGTCAAGGTCATTGTTTACTGTTTTTGTTGTACAGTTTTTTTTGGTTTGAGAAATAGCTTCTTCAACTCCTTTAATCTGACTTTGATTACCTGCTTTTTTTGCTGCCGTTAATTTGATATTTAGTTCACATAACTTTCTTTCGCAGCCTTTTAAATCATTGCAATTACTTTGTGCAAATCCCATAAAAGTAAATAGGAAGAAAGCTATCGATAAAATTTTAGTCTTTATTTTCATGAGTCTGTTTTTAAAAGAAGATTAGTACAATCCTCTAAAATAGCTAAATTTTCTAACTAATTCTTTCTTTTGAATCAGTTTTAAGTTCGGTTTAACTTTTCAGAAATATCATTTTATCCTAATAAAATTAAAAACTATATTTGAAAATAAATAACCACATGGAAAAACAAATTTCTTTTTTTGGATTCAAATTCACGAACACACAGTTCATTGTATTCTTTATTTGTTGGATGATTTTTCTAGGTTTTGTCTGGCCATTAATAATAGGATCTTATCGTTTGATGTCTATTTTTGTATGTGCATTTTCCTTTATTTTCGCTGCTCTTTTCAATAGATTAGTGGCATTGATCATTCTGGCATTGGCTTTTATAAATGGATCACTTGTCAGATTCTATCAGAAATTCATGTTGGTTGTTATTGCTATTTTTGCCACATTAATTTATAGCATTTGGATTCCTATGAATTTCTGGATTTATATGGCACATCTTGCAATTAATATTTTTTCAATCTTTTTAATGTATAGAATGTTTTATAAAAGAAACGATCAGGATGCATTAGATGAAGTTATAATTTTTGATGATCAGGATAATGATTGAGTTTTAAAACTAAAGTAAATGGGTTTCAGGAACTTCTTTCAAAACCTTATTTCGTTCCGGCAGAAAATTAAAATACCCAAAAACTCTCCAAATATCCCAAGCGGAATTACAATAATGCAATTTGTCTTTCATTATTGTAATTCCGTTTTTTTCTTCAAAAAAATGTTCATGTTTGAAGAATTTGTAGATTGTTGATGTACATCAATATTTCTTGCAGCGTCCAAAACGATTTGTTTTAACGCTTTTGTTTTTTTTCTATTATTAAACCGTTAGTTTTTTGTAAATAACTCATCTTTAGTTGTTTGATTTTTTATGCTGCATTTTTTTGCGAGAATAATCTCATGACTTGTTTTATTTGTTTCATGACCAAAAATCTTTTTCCTGTAGCATTTTTTTTACGAAATCAAAATATCAGATATAGCTTTGGTATAGAAAATAAGAACATGCTAGCTACAGTTATTTTCCACTATTTATTCCAGGATGTTTGTTAAGAAACTGATTTTAAGTTTTTATAATAATTTAAAATTCTTTTTTATAAAAATACCCTAAATAAACAACAAACCAAAAAAGTGGAGCAGAACCCACCTAAAAAAACGAACTGTTTCGTACAGAAAAAAGCGAAGGCGAGACCTGAAAAGCCTTATGAGTAGGGAAACAAATAAATTAATATCATGACACAAAGTGCAGCAGCCTCATCGGCACAGATTGATATTCTTGTCGTAATAGACACAGAATATATTAAAAATAATTTTCCTGCGAATTCAGACCCTAATAATCCACAGGGAATAAATCACAATAGTCAATATATGATATGTTACAGTCCAAGAGGGATTGTTTCAGGTCAAGGTACAGCAGATTTAAGTTTTAGAGCTAATGCTGGGGATTATGTATCTTTTAGAGGGACATCAATTCAACAAAATTCTGATGATTCTGTAATTCTTTACGGAATTAAATATTGGAACGGAGATCATGTATTTAATAATTTTACAACTGATATCGTTACAAGAAACAGAGCAGTACAGCCTAATCCAGATCAGGCAAATGGTATTCCACCGGTTCAAACCGTTCAAAATTTCACTAGCTACGATTCTAAAATAGCTAGAGGAGGAACGGAGAATTTTTACGTATATATCGCTGTTTATACCTTAGCAGGTGATGGACAAACACAACAATTATACGGATATTATTACTGGGATCCACAAGTAGTTGTACCGGCTTAATTTTTAGTACACCTTAATTTTATAAAACTTATTGAAAAACACGAACTAATTTTTTTGTTCGTGTTTTTTTAATCTAAAAAACAATTAAATGGAAACATCTCTTTTAGTTACCAAACAAGCTACTTATGAAATTTTGATTGTTATTGATACAGTTTCAATTAAAAGTAAATATTCTATTAATGATATAGATGAGCCAATCAAAATTAATAAGGCTAATTATTATACGATTTATAGAAAAAACAATGAACATGATTCTGTTCACGGGATTTACATTGATTGTAAAAAAAATGATAAAATCATTATTTCAGGAATTTCTATTGACGGAGATTCGTCAGATGCGATTATTCTCAATGAAATTCAAAACTACAAATCAATGAAAAAGAAGATTGTTTCATTAGAGCCAATTTGTGTGTCTAAAAATACGGTTTACAATATCGAAAACGATGATAACAAACTGTCAGTTGAAAGTGAGGAACAAAATTTTATATGGTTTGAATCTGCAATCTCTGGTTTTGGTAAAAGTAAAATTAAAATAAGCTTCTCGTTGTATTATTTAAATTCAGATGGTAATCAACAAGATTTGTATGGCCATTTTTGGTTTCCTTTGGAAATAAAATTTTATAATGCCGCTAAATAGTTTTTTCTGAAACTTCTTTTAGAATCTTATTTCGTTCTAAAAGAAAGTTAGTAAGATGCTTCTCTAAAAATAAAATATCAAAAAGTTCTCCGAATATTCCAAACGGAGTTTCATATTCTAATTTGTCTTTCATGATTGTAATTCCATTTCTTTCTTCAAAAAAATGTTCATGTTTGAAAGATTTAAATTTTCCTTTTTCCATTTCATCCACAAAATAATCATAGAGATTCATTGCCGTAATTCGGCTTTTGTGTGTGAGATAAAATCCAAAATGTTTACCTCGCCAAGTTACTGTTTCGTTTAAATTTATTAATCCGGATGTAATTCCTGCAATTGCCTTTTCTTTTGAAGGACTTGCAGATTGCTGATGAATATCAATATTTCTTGATGCATCAAAAACGATTTGTTTCGGTGCTTTTATTTTTGTTGTAAGGTTAATTGTTGTCATTGATTTTTGTTTGGTTTTAGGAAAACTTGTCATTTCTCCTCCGTCGAAATGACAAAAAACGCAATTTTAGCTGTTTTTGTTTTCAGACGAATTGAAAATTATAATTCTTCTTCCTCATAAAAATTTAAATTAAACAATAGTCCACAAATAATCGATGAAAGTGAATACGATACAGCTATAAAATACCATAACATACCACCAATGAAGGCTGTAGTTATAAAAACTCCAATTACAGGTATTGTGATTAAAAAGGCTTTCGAATATAAAATTGGAAAATCTTTTTTAGCGAGAAAGTTGTAAACAAAAGCATATACAATATATGTTGGTGCCGAAAAGATAAGACTAACTATAAAAACTACTGGAAACATTCCTAATAAACCAATCGCTTGACTTGGATAAAAAACAGGAATAAAGGCAATTATTTGAGAAATAACCGGACCTATTATCAAACTAAAAATCCATTGTTTGAACAAATAACTCCAATCTATATTTTGTGTTTTCATTTGTGTAATAAATTTTGAAATGCATTATCAATATCTCCAAACTTAAATTTAAATCCATTCTCTAAAAGTCGTTTCGGAATCACGTTTCTACTTTTTAAAACCAATTCGGTTTCTGTTCGAATGAAGAAAGATCCAATTTCCAGAAGAATACTATTCATCGGAATTCCGAAAGGGAAGCCAACTGCTTTTCGAAGTTTTTTCATAAAGTCAGTATTTCGAATTGGTTCAGGAGAAACGATATTAATAACGCCGGTAATTTCTTTTTGAATAATTAAATCAATTGCATTGGCAAAATCTTCTTCATGAATCCAACTTATGAACTGATTTCCTTTTCCTTGTTTTCCGCCAAAACCAATTTTAGCTAAAGTCTTTAACGGAATAAAAGCGCCGCCATTTTTGCCTAATACTATTGAAGTTCTCAAAGCAGTTTTTAAAGTATTTGGAGTTTCGGTTTTAAAGAATGCTTTTTCCCAAGAAAGCGCAACATTGATAGAAAAATCGTTTCCAATTTCGCCATCTGTTTCATCCATTTGTTTGTCTAATGAAAAACGATAAATAGTAGAAGTTGATGAATTCAGCCAATGTTTAGGCGGATTTGTACAATTTAAAACAGCTTTGTTTAGAATCTTTGTACTTTCAATTCTAGATAATAAGATTTCTTTTTTATTCTTTTTTGTATAACGACAATCAACAGATTTTCCTGCGAGATTAATTAAAACCGTTGCATTTTCTAATTCCTTTTCCCAACCCGAAAAAGTTTTGGCGTTCCAGTTTACATATTTGATTCCCTCAACGGTTTGAGATTTTCCTCTGGTAAGAATTACAATTTCTTCAAATTTATCTTTGAAATGATTGATTAGAACTTGCCCTAAAAATCCTGTTCCGGCTGCAATTATGAGTTTTTTCATTTTATAAATTTAAAATAAATAGTAAAGCAATGATTCGATAAAGTGCCCAAGTGAAACATAAATAAAAGGGAAGTTTTAGAATTTTAACTCTTCTAAAGTGTTCTGCAAACATTATGAAAACGGTTATTCCGAACCAACCTAAAATAAAAATTTCCGGAACATTAATAAATTGATTAAGAATTAAGATTGGTGTCAAAATTAAAGATCCCATTAAAGAAATAGTCATTAAATTTCCGGTATAATTGATAATTGTTTTTTTGTTCATTTTCAAAAGAAATAAACTTTGAAACACAATTTGTCCAAATGCTAAAATGAATTCTCTTGTAATATTTGATTTTGGCAAATTGGGAATCAAATTAGAATATTCAAATAAAATAAAACTCGTCAGCGTTAATGCAAAACCAATAAAAAGGAAACGATATTTATAATTATAATCCGGAGTACATTGCAATTTGTTCTCTTTAATGTTTCCACCAGGAATAATTACTTTTCGATTGTAAGAAACAAAAGAATACAATTTTTTCAAGATGAAATGAATAGGTTTTATTGTTGCAATTTTTTCAATTAATGGAAAAGAAAATCCTATAACTTTTATTAAACTATCAATTCCGTAAATAACGGTTTTAGTTTTATTATCTACCAAAGCAATTTCGTTTGGTGCGCGTTTTAAATCCACAAAAGTTTGTTCTTCTTGAGATAATTCACAATAAGATTTTCTTCCGTTTTCATCAAGCATTCCACTTTTTACAAATCCAGTTGTATACAAACTGCAAAGCGGACAATCTTCATCATAAAGTAAAGTTTGATTTTCGAGCGTTTTCATAATTCCTTTTTTTTAGATTAATAATAACTTGAAGTTTTAATCGTAAATTTCTTCGAGCGTAAAAACATTTTCCAGTTTTCGTTTGTTTTGCACGCTGATTTTAGATCCTTTTGCTAAGAAAACAGAAATAGGATTTTCGGTTTGTAAAAATTCAAAATCTCGTCCGTAAGTTTTCTTAAAGTCAATATCAACGTTATAGTTCAAAACCTCAAATTGTTCCCATCTCGGATGTTGAACTTCATATTCGAAACTGGTTTTTTCGTCAATTTTTGTATAGCCAAAATAATGTTCCGTTATAAATTCAGCTTCAGAATCGATAGCGATTTCTATTGGATTTTTTTGAGTTTCTAATTGAATTGTATTCCACTTCTCTTTGTTTTTCCATTGATAAACAAAAGTGTTTGAGTTTTCATTTTCAATGATTTTATGAGTCATTTTTTGAGTCTCATAATGTTCCTGATACAAAGTATTTGCAATAAAAGTAATAGCGCTTTTAGGAACAATTTCTTTGATGAAAACTACGCCGCGTTTCCATTCTCCGTTTTCGAAACGTTTTACATAGAATCTCAAATTGACTTCTTCGAAATCGATATGAAAAGGAACTTTAATTTCTAAGACTTTTGTGTTTTTGAACATGAAACCAACCAAACTCACATAACATTTGTTGTTCCATAAATCTATTTCAGTACCAATTGGGACGTATTTTTCTAAGATTTTAGCATCAACTTCATAATTGAAAAGTGCTAAGTTTTTCCATTCAGCTTTTAAGAAGTTCATAAGTGTGCTTTTTTATAGGTTATTGTAGAAAAATAGACTGCAAGTATTGGCGGAATTATAAATAAGATGAAGTAGATGAAATCAATATTAAAAATTAGACCGTTAACAAACCATAGGAGAAAAAAGAAAACTACTCCTTTTATGTAATACTGCAGATTTTTGTCACTAGGTTCGTCGATTAACATTTTTATTCCAAAAATCACCTGAAATAACCCGGTAAGCATTGTAAATAATAAACCAGAGCCGGTTAAATTGCCACTTTGTTCATTAGTAATTAATCCAATTGAAATAAGTAATATGGGGAAACCAACAAAAAAATAATTAAGGTAATTTATAGCTTTCATAACGAGGTTGAAATTAGATTAGTTAATCAATTTTTATTTTGTCAAATCCTAAGTTTTCGTATTTAAGTAATATTTTATAAAAATAAATAGCAGTAATATTTGGAATTATAGTTACAAAAGCGACTTGTAAAAAATCGTTCCACATTATAGTATGGAAAAATGAAAATAGTATTATGGCATTAAGAATCGTGATAATCCAATATGTTCTTATTTGGTTTTTGATGGAAACATTATTTGGTTTTGAAAAAATCTTTGTAGTTAAAAAGATTGCTGTAAGTATTTGAATAATTGCAAGAAACGCTTGTCCAACGAATCGTAAATAACAAGTTAGATAAAAGAGAAAACAGAGTATAAGGGCAAAGTTGTTTAATTTTTTTATAGTTTTCATAATTATTGATTATTTTAAACTTTCAGAAAAAAATGAAAGTTTTGATTAAATTTTTTTAGTTTGATGTTTTACTTCATAATTTTCAGAACCAAACGTCCCAACCAGTTTTCATTGAATTCTGTCATTTTATCCAGCATATTATCTGCTTTTAAAACAAAGTCATACAATTTAGTCGTTTGATCTACAAAGTGTTTTTCTTCAGCCGAATCTTTTGCTTCAATCGTAGAAACTTCTTTTAAGATTTTAAGAGCAGGTTTAATTTCTCTTTTGCTTCTTTCTCGGGCTATTTTAGAAGCCAATTCGTCTAAATCTTTTTCGGCAGTAAAAAATTCTCTTCTTTCTCCGGCTTTGTATTCTTTGTAGACGATTCCCCAATCCATTAAAGCTCTTAGATTCATGCTGGCATTTCCGCGCGAAATTTGCAATTCCTCCATAATGTCTTCCATAGAAACAGCTTCGTTCGAGACCATTAATAAAGCATGGATTTGTGCCATGGTTTTATTAATTCCCCATTGAGAACCTAATGCTCCCCAGGTTTGTACGAACTTATTTTTTGCTTCTTTGAATTCCATGGATCAAATGTAAGTAAAAGTTTTTAAACTTTCAAAAATAAATGAAACTTTATTATTTGAAGCTTTATTTGTTTTTTAGAATTTGCGAAAAACAGGTGTTTTTACGTACAAGATTTTCCTGTGTCATTCTTTATCTGTTTCATACTCAATAATTTTGGTTCTGTAACATTTTGTAAAAAACGCCTTATTTTTTGATGTAGTTTTGAAATAGAAAATAGCCCAAGAATGTGTGTTAAGACGTTTTTGAACTATTGATTACTAATTAATTATGTGGAGCAGAACCCACTGAAAAAAACGAGGCGGTACCGAAAAGCCTTATGAGTAGGAATCCTAAATCAAAAAAATTATGTCAGATTTATTAGCAGGTGCTTATTTAGCACAAGGCACAATTGGAAATGTTGGAACGCCAGGTGCTCCAATCGCAAAATTTAGTTTAGTAGTAGTACCATCACAACATTCTGTGACAGGTACAGTTGTAATTACTCAAGCTATACAAGGTCCTGATAGCCATATTGTTGTTAACGTAACAGGAAAAATATATGGAGCTGGAATTGGTAAGTTTACACAATTGGTGAGCCTTCACGGGGAATATGTTCACTCTGTTGCTCCACCGAAAATTGGTTCTTTTTTAGCAAAATTTGATGCTAATTTAGCAATCGATAATGCATGGAACGGAATAGGAGGTTTTTCATACTACCAACATAATGTTGAAAACGTACCAGTTACAGCAGCGAAAAACTTAAAAGAAGAATTAGTTTAGAAATGAATTTTTCCCAAAAACAAATTCAACAGGATAACAAAACTTGCAGACTCGATTCGAGTTTTGATTTAAAAGATCGCCTGTTTTAGGCGGTCTTTTTGTTTTAGATTGTCCTGAAAATTTGAACTTCAAACTATTCGGAAAAAGAAACAAAAGAAACAATCCCCTTAACTACATAAATCATGAAAAAAATAAATATAAAAACGATTGCTGCGTTTATTGCAGTTTTGACTGTCCTTTTTTTTGGATGTAAAAAAAGTGATGTATTAGCGAGTAATGATTCTGACTATGAATACCTGCCACAAGATGTACAGGATTCTTGCAGTGTTACAGAATCTGAATTTAAGTCCTGGTTTAAAACAAAAGAAATTACAGAAAACGGATTAGTTGAGCCTGCAAATAGTGTAACATTCCCTCATAATAACAATTGTGATTTTTATAAATGGTCAGAACAGATGTTTTTATGGATTACCTCACCAACTTCTAGTGGTTCATATAAAAGTGGAGGAACTGTAATGGAATCTCCTGTGTTTTATAATGTTTCGGCAGCTGATAAAAACGGAAATCGTGTATTGACTCCTCATACTCCAAATACTATAATGAGTGCGGTAGGTAATATTGAACAAACTGGACCAAATAGATTACCGATTGTGTTTGATAAAAGCGGGAAAATGTTTGAAGTAGAACCTCAAGAGAAGAATGAAGCCGTTAAAGATGCTGCAAATAAGTCTGTTGTTGTAGGTAAAATAGTTGCCAATGCCAATGGATTACATTCTTTTGTAGATATAAAAGGCAAAGTAATTTCAAGTCCTAAAGCAATAATTGCTGGTAAAGTTCATCCTGAAAATATTGTACAGGAATTTAAAGAGGGAAATAAAACGATTCTTCTTGACTCAAAAGGAAATATAATTGATACAGAGCAAGGACAGGCGGGTTCTAGCGGAGCATTAGTTGCGAGCAATAATTCATTAGTTTATTATATAACAATGGTAAATGATGTTTATGCTTACTTCTTGACAGGTATAAAAGATAAGACATTAAAAGCAAAAGAATTTCCAACTACAGCGGCTGCACGAGATAGTATTCTTGCTTATGCAAAATTGAAAGGTTTTGCAACACCACCAGACCCGGATGCTTTGGCAATGGAATTAAAAACATCTTGGGTTGAAGCTAAGGATTTGCCAAATGCAGAAACTTATGTTACAATTAAAGCTAAAGTTCCGGTGTATGACAAGACAGATCCTAAGCTTTGGAAATTAACAGATAAGACAACAGTAACAACATTAGCATTGGTTGGAATGCATGTGGTAGGAAGTGTTGCTGGGCATCCTGAAATGATTTGGGCAACTTTCGAACATCTAAAAAATGCACCAAATACAGCATATTCATACACAGATGTTAATGGTAAAGTAAAGCAAGTAAAAGGAGATACTGGTAAAGGATGGCTTTTTAATGATAATGCAAATGATACTGTAGGAGGAGAAAATATCCAGAATATGACAGTAGTTAATGATACACTTAATACTGATGTAATTAAAATTGTAAATCCTGCGCTTAATAGTTCTAAAGTCAGAAGAATTATGGCTTGGGGTGTTGCCTCAGATACTATACCAAATGCAGAAGATAAAACGCCTGCAAATTCTAATAGTGAAATCATCTCTATTAATAATGCGGTACGCAAAATGTTGGTTGGTAACGATATCAGGAAAAATTATTTACTAATAGGTGCAACCTGGACTTTTGGAGGTGTTGTGCCAGATGGATCATCATATCCTTATGGTAACGGAAAACCTGGAGCAGCAATTGGTACCGGACGATTAGCAAACACTACTATGGAAACCTTTTTTCAGGCACCGAGCTCGAATGCAGATCCTAGCAGTGGTAGTAGAGCAGTTACTTCTTGTCTATATTGTCATGGTTATTCACTAGATCCAAGTACTAAGAATGGGATAAGTCATGTATTTAGCGATATTCGTGCATTGCCTACAAATATGAAGAATTTACCGAAAATAAAATAAGTTACTAATTCAATAAAAAAGCCAGTACTAAATTTAGTTACTGGCTTTTTGCTTTTATATATTTTATAATAAAAGGTTGTTTATCGTTTATCTTCTTTAGAATAATTTGAAACGCCATTAATATCAATTGAATTTCCTAAAAAACGAGGTTCACGATTTCTTAAAACATCCAAAAAGGATTTAAAAATAGAACCGTATTCTCTAAAAGTAACATATTTATAGCCTCGATATTCTCCATTGTTAGCAGAATAACCAACTGATTTTATTCCAAGCTTTTGTCCGATGTAAATTGCGCGGTTTAAATGGTATTCCTGAGAAATTAAAGTTGCCTTTTTTATTTTGAAAATATGCTTCGCGCGATACATTGTAGAATATGTATCAAAACCGGCGTAGTCAATAAAAATTTTGGTGGTATCAACTCCGTGATTGAAACAATAATTTTTCATAACGGTTAATTCATCATGTTCGTCACGGCCATTATCTCCCGAAAGAAGAATTTTATTGATTCGGTTTGCCTTATATAATTGAATTCCGGCATCTAATCGGTCTTTTAAATATTTACTTGGTTGGTCTCCGTTGATTCCTGCACCAAAAATAATTCCGACATCATTTTTAGGGAATTTTTTAATCGAATAATAAATGTGTTTTTTGGTCGAAGATTTAACGTAATAATTTACGGAAACAATAGCAACTAATCCAATAATTGCAAGGTAAAGGAAGGTTTTAAAATATTTTTTCAAAATAAATTTTGTAAGATTAAGATTTAAAAACACGAAGATAGTTAAATTTATATTCAGAGAAAGTCAAATAAAAAAACCGAAGTTGAAATACTTCGGCTTAGTTTAAAATTTATTAGTGATTGAAAATCTAAAATCTACAATCAGAAATCTGAATTATAAAAGTCCCGCTCTTTTTAATAAAGCCTCAGGTTTTGGTTCCTGACCTCTAAAGCGTTTGTATAAAATCATCGGATGTTCTGTTCCTCCTTTTGAAAGTACATTGTCTTTGAATTTTGTCGCTACTTCGTGATTGAAGATCCCTTTTTCCTGAAAATATTCAAAAGCATCAGCGTCTAATACTTCAGCCCATTTATAGCTGTAATATCCGGATGAATATCCACCTTGAAAAATGTGAGAGAACGCCGTACTCATTGCATTTTCTTTTACATCAGGATACAATTGTGTATTAGCAAATTGTTCTGTTTCGAAAGTTTTTAGATCTGTAATATGGGTTGGATCTTGTCCGTGCCAAGCCATATCTAATAATCCAAAACTTAATTGACGTAAAGTGGCTAAACCTTCCTGGAAACTTGCACTTTCTTTGATTTTCTGTACATATTCAATCGGAATAATTTCTCCCGTTTCGTAATGATTTGCGAACAAAGCCAAAGCTTCCGGTTCGTAACACCAGTTTTCCATAATCTGACTTGGTAATTCTACAAAATCCCAAAAAACAGAAGTTCCTGATAAACTTGGATAAGTTGTGTTTGCTAACATTCCATGTAAACCGTGACCAAATTCGTGAAATAAAGTGGTTACTTCATTAAAAGTTAATAATGAAGGTTTTGTTTCGGTTGGTTTTGTAAAATTACAAACGTTCGAAATATGTGGTCTTTCGTTTACGCCATCTTTTATAGATTGATGTTTGAATGAAGTCATCCATGCACCGTTTCTTTTTCCTTTTCTTGGGAAGAAATCCGCATAGAAAATAGAAACCAAATTACCATCAGCATCTGTTACTTCGTAAGTTGTAACTTCTTCATGATATTTATCAATGTCAAAAACTTCAGTAAACGTTAATCCGTATAGTTTTTTGGCAACTGTAAAAGCGCCATTTAATACTTTTTCTAATTGAAAGTAAGGTTTCAGTTTTTCATCGTCTAAATTAAAAAGCTGTTGTTTTAATTTTTCAGAATAATAAGCACCGTCCCATTTTTCTAATTGTTCGATTCCGTCCAGTTCTTTGGCGAAAGCCGTCAATTCAGCAAATTCTTTCTGAGCAGCAGGTTTTGCTTTAGCCAATAAATCATTCAGGAAAGAAAAAACTTTCTCCGGACTTTCGGCCATTCTTTCTTCCAAAACAAAATGTGCATGCGTTTTATAACCCAGTAAATTGGCTCTTTCGAAACGCAATTTGGCAATTTTCAAGACATTTTCCTGATTATCGAATTCATTATTCTGAAATGATCTTGCTCCAAAAGCGATCGCCATTTTTTTACGCAATTCACGATTATCAGCGTACGTCAAAAACGGAACATAACTTGGATGATCTAAAGTAAAAATCCAACCTTCTTTTTCCTGATTTTTAGCCAATAATCTCGCTGCTTCAATAGTTCCTTCCGGTAATCCGGCTAAATCTTTCTCGTTCGTCAAATGCAATTCGAAAGCATTGGTTTCCGCCAAAATATTCTCTTCAAATTGTAATTTTAATTTCGATAATTCTTTGTCGATTTCTCGTAGTTTTTCCTTTTTGTCTTCAGGAAGATTAGCTCCATTTCTAGAAAAACTTTTATATTTTTTATCTAAAAGTGTAGTTTGTTCCGGATTTAAATTTAATGTTTCTTTTTGATCGTAAACCGTTTTTATTTTAGCAAATAAAGCTGCGTTTAATGTAATGTCATTTCCATATTCAGATAATAAAGGCGAAACTTCCTGAGCAATTTTTTGCATTTCGTCGCTCGTTTCAGCCGAATTCAAATTGAAGAAAACACTTGAAAGACGATCTAAAATATCACCAGAAAAATCCATTGCAACAACAGTGTTTTCAAAAGTTGGTACTTCTGGATTGTTTACAATTGCATCAATTTCGGCTTTAGCCAAAGTAATTCCTTCCTGAAAAGCCGGGAAATAATCTTCGATTTTAATTTGCGAAAAAGGTGCTGTGTTATGTTTAGTTATAAATTTTGAAAGTAAAACGTTCATTATGATATACTATTTTTTATTAATTGAAGTCAAATTTTTGAATTCCAAAGATAGCAATTTATAAAAATGTAATCGTCTAAACCAAATCGATTCTCGGCATAAAATCCTCTTAAATTGTGTTATAGATATGTTATTTATTTCTGTGCTGATTTTTAAAAACGTAAATTGAAAAAAATATGATTAGAGTTATAAAATACTAATCAGAAATTGTAAAAACAGAAAAACGATGAATTATCAAATTGCAATAAAGAGAATAGATACGGTTAACGAAGTAGAAGGGTATTGGTCTGACGAAGATTTTGTTCAGCTATTAGAAAAATTCAATTATCCTGACGGAGCAACAGCGGATAAAAGTAGTTTGCCGGAATTATTAGAAATGGCAATATCGGATTACGAACCTAATGAAGCTGCGGAAATAGTCTTGAAATATAAATTTCCTGATAGATTAACCGACGGACAAATCGAGCAAATTGCACACAATATGTTAATTGATAAAGTTTGTGAGGAATATCCTGAAATAGACATGCAAGGAACTTTGTTTCATATTAATCAATTACTTTTTAAAGCTTATAATGGGAAATTTCCAAATGCAAAAGCTTCTATTGTTCATTTTTCGATGACTCCAATTGAGGGTGAAGCACAAAAGCTGACAGCCGAAAATGTGTTGAAATTATTGAACAAAGGTTTGTCTGATAGAAATCTTATCAAAAGATTGTTTGAAAATCAAATGTCACAAAATATTCCGTTTCCTGAAGCTGAAGCTATTATTTGGGAATTGACAACAACAGACGATATAAATTATAGTTTGGTTACTTCAGAAAATTGGATCAATAAGGAAGATATAACAGAATATGAATTTGAATCTGTTCTAGAGGAAATCGAAGACGAAGCATAATTTTAGTTTTCAGTTACAGTTTTCAGTCACAGTTTACATTGAAAACTGCGACTGAAAAGTGTGACTAAATATAAAAACTATTTCAAACCTTCAGATGCTTTATTAACTGCTGCTTTCAATTCTTCTTTATAAGAAATAATCGTATCAAGTACTTTTTTATCGTGACTTCCGATGATTTGTGCTGCTAAAATTCCGGCATTTTTTGCTCCATTTAAAGCAACAGTTGCAACAGGAACTCCGCCCGGCATTTGAAGAATCGATAAAACCGAATCCCAACCATCAATAGAATTGCTTGATTTTACAGGAACTCCAATTACAGGAAGTGGCGACATCGAAGCAACCATTCCAGGTAAATGTGCAGCTCCGCCCGCTCCAGCAATAATTACCGAAATTCCGCGAGTATGTGCATTTTTACTAAAATCAAATAATTTCTCCGGCGTTCTGTGTGCCGAAACGATATCTACTTCAGTTTCAATATTGAATTGTTTTAATATGTCGATGGCATCTTGCATGACTGGCATGTCAGAGATACTTCCCATTATAATGGCTACTTTGCTCATGTGTTTTTTGTTTTGTTTCAAGTTTCAGGTTTCAAGTTTTTGTTGAGACTGAAATATAAAAGTTGTTTGTTAAGACTATTTTGTGGTTTTGTAAATAACGAATGTAATTATAAAACCTAATGCAATTAATAATAATGTTAGAATTAAGAATCCAATGAAACTTTTAATTCTCTCACCAACATATTCATTTTTATCGGTAAAAGTTTCAAAGTAAGTTTTAATTAAAGATGGGCTCTTGCCTGCCTTTGAAGTATTATCTAGTAAATCTAAAAAATCAAGAAACCTCATTTGCTATACTTTTGATTCAAGTTATTAAGATTGTAAACTGTGACTGCGACTGATAACTATATACTAATTACTCTAATCGTATTCTTAACTTCTTCTGCGATTTTTCTGGCTTCTGCCATATCTTCATTTACAATCGTAACGTGACCCATTTTTCTGAACGGACGTGTTTGTTTCTTTCCGTAAATATGTGGCGTAACACCATTCCAACCTAAAATGGTTTCGATATTTTCATAAACTACATCTCCGGAGAAACCTTCGGCACCAACTAAATTTACCATAATTCCGGCAACTTTACTATCTGTATTTCCTAACGGAAGATCCAGAATCGCACGCAAATGATTTTCGAATTGAGATGTATAACTTGCTTCAATAGAATAATGTCCTGAATTGTGTGGGCGAGGAGCAACCTCATTTACGAGAATGTCATCATCATTGGTTTGGAACATTTCAACTGCCAAAAGACCAACGTGATTAAATTTCTCCGAAACATTCAAAGCAATTGCTCTGGCTTTTTCGGCAACTTTTTCGTCGATTCTGGCAGGGCAAATTACATATTCTACCTGATTAGCTTCCGGGTGAAATTCCATTTCTACAACCGGATATGTTTTAATTTCGCCTGACGGATTTCTTACTACAATAACCGCTAATTCATTTTTGAACGGAATCATTGTTTCTGCAATACATTCTACATTTGGTAAAGCATCTAAATCAGAAGCCTGACGAATTACTTTTACGCCATTTCCGTCGTAACCAAATTCAGTACATTTCCAAACGAAAGGCAAATTGATTGTAGATTGTTGATTAACGATTTCTGATTTTAGATTTTCGAGATTCTCAAATCGTTTAAAAGGGGCAGTTGGGATATTATTTTTTGCGTAAAATTGTTTTTGAATTCCTTTATTCTGAATTCCTTTTAAGGTTTTAGGAGATGGATATATTTTTAAACCTTCGTTTTCTAATTGCGTCAAAGCTTCAAGGTTAACCAATTCGATTTCGAAAGTCAAAACATCGACTTGTTTTCCAAAATTGTAAACGGTTTCATAATCCATCAAATCGCCTTGAAAGAATTTATTGCAGGCAATTTTACTCGGAGCTTCGTCGCTTGGATCTAAAACATAAGTTTGTATATCAAATTTTCGAGTGTCAAACAAAAGCATTTTTCCTAATTGTCCGCCACCTAATATTCCTAATTTAAAATCAGAAGAAAAATAATTCATTGTAGTTGTGTTTTTGCAAAGATACTTTTTAATCTTTTTTTTGCCATGATATGGAGTAAGATTATTTTTTTTGCCACGAATTTCACTAATTAGCTCGAATTTTTTTAGTGTTGATTTATAAGATTTTTTCATCTGTGGCTAAAAGTTTAACCACAAAGTGCGCAATCCCGATAGCTATCGGGATCGCAAAGTTTGCAAAGGTTTTTAGTTGAGGTTATAAATAACAGTAAAGAACACAAAGCGGTATGTTGAAATTTTACGGGTTAAAAATTCGAGCTAATTTGTGAAATTCGTGGCAAACTTTAGAAAAAAATCTTTTGAATTCTTTTAATCTGTGGCTAAAAAAACAATCACAAAGTCTATAATCACAAAGCCTTGCGAACTTCGTGTTTTCTCAACATAATATAAGATAAAAAACTTAGCGTGCTTTGCGGTAAAACTAATCTACTTTTCTATTTTCTTCAAAACTTCTTTTGCGACAGCTTTATAAGCGGCGGAATGATCTCCGTAATCTTTGTTCAGAATAATTTGCAGTTCAGGATGAATCCAGTCGTAGTGATTTCCTAAAATATACAAAGTTCTTATCGAATATGCTTTTGTAGCAACTTTTACATCATTTATAAGCCAGTCAAAAGAGGCTTCGATACAATCTTGAAGATTAGTTTCGGAAAATAGAATACTATTTTCGTCTTTCTTATAATGTGATTTTACAAGAAGCTGAACGACTTTTGCAATTGGGCGAATGGAACTTTCATCTTTTAAAATTTTCAAATTCGAACAGAAAAAATCAAGATGAGGTTGCAGCCAAATCAATTCTTCATAAGATACAAATTCTAAAATCCAACACGCTTTATGATTGTTTTTGTCTAATGGCGAAAAACAAATCGAAACCAATTCTTTAAATAAAGACGGATTTTCTAAAACATCTTGCGCGACCATAAGACGGTTTTCTCTATAAGCTTTTAGATAATTGAGTTTAGATTGTAATTCAGAAGACATTTTATCGGGTTTAATAGACATCTAAAATAAGTAATTTAGCGAAATAGTTCCGTAATAATTTACCGGAAGTCCCGGATAATAATATCGTGGACCTGAATTTCCGACCGCAACCGCATTGGGTAAAATCATCGAAGCATATTTTTCATCGAAAAGATTATTAATGCCAAAAGCTAAATTGGTATTTAAATTTGGAAGGATTTCAAAACGATAACCAGTTTTTAAATTGATGATAGAATAAGAATCTGAATAAGCAGAATTGGCATCGTTCAGCGGAATTTTATCTACAAACTGAAAATCGGCAGAAAAATAAATGCCTAAATTGGTGTTTAAAGTTATTCCCGCATTTACTTTATTTGCGGCGACTCCGGTTAGTTTATTTCCGGAATAATCATTTCCGTTATCCACAAAATCTTTAAATTCATATTTGCCCAAAGAAGCTCCAATAAAAGAATTCAAAGTGAAAAAACGATTAATGAACCAATTGTGTTTTGCCGAAACTTCGATTCCTTCATGAAAAGTTTTTCCGGCATTTATACCTTCATATTGATCGTCTCCAATTCTTTTGGCTACTAGTAAATCTTTAATTTCCATTCGATAAACGGCAAATTCAGTATAAAGATTTTTATTGAAGAAATAGAATTTCCCACCAACTTCAAAATTATAGCCGCTTTCAGGTTTTATATTCGGGTTTATATTTCCCGTACTTGTGAGAGTTTCTTCGGTTGCAGGCAATGAGAATCCTCGACTTGCTGAGAAATATAATGTTTGTTCGGGATTTGGTTTATAAAGAAAAGACAATTGTGGCGAAAGAATTCCGTCATAACTATATTTTTCTGTTGCCGTTTTTTGAGGAAGAAAGTTTGTGAGTTCAAAATGAGTTTCGTTGTAATTTAATCCCGCCTGAAACTCAAATTTTTCAGAAAGTAAAGTTCTGATTTGAGAAAAGATATTATAGAAATGTCTCTTTTGATCTGTTTCTGTTAATTGATTTCCTTGTAAACTTCCTTGACCTTTATTGGTTTTGTATAGATTTTCAAAAGTATTTCCGCTATAATTATCTGTGAAATATTCGATTCCGGCAATAAACTGATTTTCGATTTTATTAATTTTAAAGTTTCCTGAGAATTGCGTTCTGGCGCCGGTTCCAAAAGTATATTGGCGTAAAATATCAAAAGGTCGTGGTTCATTACTGTCTTTATAATTTACAAAAACTGAAGTTGAATTACTCAGATTATCATTGATTTTAAAATCATAAGCTAATCCTGCCAATGTCGATTTGTATTCTTTGAATCCTTTAGACGCAACCCAGGTTGGAGCGCCCAATTCCGGAGTAGAATCAAAAATTTGTTTACTAGTAGAACTCGGAATAAAAGCTTTCAAATATGTATAATTCGAAAAATAAGTAAGTTTGCTGTTTTTCTTTTTAAACAATTCTCCGACAAGCGTTATTCCTTCCCGATTGTAAGCGCTGTTTTCTCGCCATCCATCGGTTTTTAAATTGTGATAACTGATGTTTAAACTTCCTTGTTTTTCTGTGAGACTATAATTTAAAGTATTTTTCAGTAATCCAAACGAACCAAAAACGGTACTTATTCCCGCAGTTTGTCCATTGTTTTTTGAAAGCTGAGGTGAAATCAAAATCGCGCCACCCAAACCTGCACCATAAATACTCGAAAGCGGGCCTTTTATTACTTCGATTTGACCAATGTTTTCCAAGTCAATATCATCGATTACAGTTTCACTATTTCCAGAAGTCAGCGGAATACTGCCATAAAAAGCTCTGATTTTATTCGTTCCGTAGGGAGTTCTTGCGCCAATTCCGCGAATCGAAATTCGGGTTGTCGTGATATTCGAAGATTGCATAAATACTCCGGGAATTGTATTGATTACCGTGCTAATATCTGTAGCGTTATTTTGCGTCAGCTCTTTTTTGGATAAAATTCCTATTGAAGCGGGCGCATTCTGTAAACTATCATTAATATGTAGGGAACTAATAACAACTTCTTCCAGTTTTTCTGTTTGAAGAGAATCAACAGGTTTGCTTTTCTGTTCTTGTGCAAAAGTGTTTTGAAACACAATTACGACAAGAATAGGAAAGCAGTATTTTTTTAGAATCATAAAAGGGTTTGTTGGTCGGTTTTGTGCTTAATTGTTTAAGGAAATATAGAAAGCGAAAATTTTTTTACCGCAAAGTTCGCTAAGATTTATCTCGTATATTAGCTTTAGCAAACACAAAGTTCGCAAAGCTAGTTCGATACAATCCCGATAGCTATCGGGATTGCGAACTTTTCATTTTTATAAAAATAACAGAAATAAAGCTTGGCGAACTTTGCGGTAAAATGAATTCCTATAAAATTGGAATTTATAGACGTTATTTATTCGCAGTAACTTTCCAAATTGTATTTCCGCTATCGTCATTCACAAGAAGCGATCCGTCTTTCATAACAGTTACTGCAACCGGACGTCCATAAACTTCAGCTGTGTCAGCGTTGGCAACAAAACCGGTTAAAAAATCTTCAGGTTTTCCGGAAGGTTTCCCATTTGCAAACGGAACAAAAAGAACTTTATAACCTGATATTATCGAACGATTCCAAGAACCATGTTGTCCTACGAAAGCGCCATTTTTATATTTTGCAGGAAAAGCATCTTTGGTATAAAAAGCCAATCCTAAAGAAGCCGTATGAGAACCAACAGGAACATCTGGAACAATAGCTTTGGCAACTAAATCTTTGCGTTCGCCTTTTAATCTTGGATCAGGATTGTTTCCATAATAAGAATATGGCCATCCATAAAATCCATTTAATTTTACACTCGTAATATAATCCGGAACTAAGTCGTCTCCCAATTCGTCGCGCTCATTTACGGCCGTCCATAACTCCTTATTAACAGGATTCCAATCCATTCCCATTGGGTTTCTAAGTCCATCTGCATAGATTTTTTCGCCAGTTCCATCAGGATTAATTTCTAAAATTGCTGCACGACGTACTTCTTTATCCATTCCGTTTTCTCCAACATTACTTCCAGAACCAACAGCTACATAAATTTTCGTTTCCTCAGGATTGGAAATTATATTTCTCGTCCAGTGATTGTTATATCCTCCGGCAGGAAGTTCGACAATTTTGACACCTTTTGTTTCTAACTTTAGCGGCGCATTTTTATAAGGATAACGGTATAAACCATCCGTATTGGCGACATAAAAGAAGTCTTTTAGAATTAGCATTCCAAAAGGTCTGTTCAGGCCTTTTAAGAAAACTTCGCGAGTTTCAAATTTTCCGTCTTTATCCGTATCGCGAAGAACTATAATTTGATTTTTGCTAGTTCTTGTTCCGCTTTCCACAACAAAAATATCATTATTAGGTCCAATATAACTCCAACGTGGATTATCAAAACCATCGGCAAATTTTGTCACCGTAAATCCTTCCGGCGCTTTTGGTGTTTTGCCTTCCGGCCAGCCAAGTACCTTACTGTTTTTTGTTTTTGATTCTGTGGCGTATGGTGCAGGCAAAGTAAGATCGCCAATCGCCGTTTTTACAACTACCGAAGGCTGTTTTGAGATTGTTTCTTTCTCCGCTTTTGATTGTCCATTGCAAGCTGTTAATACAATCAAAAAGGATATGGATAATATATTTGAAACGGTTTTCATAATGGTTTGGGGTTAAAAAGTTAAAGGAGAACAATTTAGTGAAATATTGAATATTTCGAGAAAAAAAAATGTAAATATTTAATGATATTTAACAATCTCAAAAAAATACGTTCCTGATATATTTTGATACTTACAGTTTGGTTGTAATTCTGTATCTTTGCGCATTATTTTAAACATAAAAATAATGATACAACTTCACGATAAACAATTTGTTCCATTTATTTCGGCTAAAGAAATTGATTTTGCTTTGACCAAAATAGTAGCACAAGTCGAAGATGATTTTGGAGATGATACCCCAATTTTTATTGGCGTTTTGAACGGTGCATTTATGGTTGTTGCCGATTTTTTAAAGAAATACAAAAGTCCTTGCGAGGTTTCATTTATCAAAATGGCATCTTACGAAGGAACTGAAACTACCAATACCGTAAAAGAATTAATTGGTATCAATCAGGATTTATCCGGAAGAAGTGTTGTTATTATCGAAGATATTATCGATACCGGAAATACGATCGAAGAATTAAAGCACCTTTTTAAACAACAAAATGTAAAGCATTTTAAAATCGCGACTTTGTTTTTTAAACCGGACGCTTACAAAAAAGACATTAAAATAGATTATATCGGAATCAGAATTCCAAATAAATTCATTGTTGGCTACGGATTAGACTACGATGGTTTAGGAAGAAATCTTGCTGAGGTCTATAAATTGGCCGAATAATTAAAAACACACACAACTATATATTCATTTAAAACTTCTTATAAAAAACAGAAGTAACAACACTCACTCATATTATGATTAACATTGTTTTATTTGGAAAACCAGGAGCAGGAAAAGGAACTCAGGCTGAATTTTTGAAAGAAAAATACAAATTAACACACCTTTCAACTGGAGATATTTTTCGTTTTAATTTAAAAAATGACACAGATTTAGGTAAAAAAGCAAGAGTTTTTATGGACAATGGAGAATTGGTTCCTTGCGAAGTTACAACTGCAATGTTAATTGACGAAGTAAACAAACACCCTGATACCGAAGGTTTTTTATTTGACGGTTATCCAAGAACATTAGATCAGGCAGAAGCTTTAGATAAATTTTTACCAACAATTGGATCAAGTGTTACAGCAACAATTGCATTAGAAGCAGATGATGAAATTCTGGTAGCACGTTTATTAGAAAGAGGAAAAACAAGTGGAAGAGTTGATGATCAGGACGAAGAAAAAATTCGTGTGAGATATCAGGAATACAATGAAAAAACGGCTCCACTAATTGGATATTATAAAGAACAAAATAAGTTTCACGCTGTAAACGGTATTGGAACTATCGAAGAAATTACACAACGATTAACGTCAGTTATAGATAATTTGTAGAAGCTATTCCAGCTGTACGTGAAATCCCGATAGCTATCGGGACGCAAAAAAACTATTTTTCTAACCTTAAAACGAGCTTCCTCCGGTCGCTGTTTTCCGGTAAGAAAAATTAGTTTTTTTAGCTCCGGGCTTTTCACTTCCATCTGGGCTACGAAATACTAGAATTGCAAATTACATTAACGAACCATTAAATAACGAATAAACCTCAAATTGGAAATACTCATAATATTTTTTCTAATACTATTAAACGGCGTTTTCTCTATGTCCGAAATTGCACTTATTTCGGCAAGAAAAAATAGATTGGAAACCGCCGCAAAAAAGGGAAATAAAAGTGCAAAGATTGCGCTCGATCTAGCCAATTCACCAAACAAGTTTTTATCAACTGTACAAATCGGAATTACCTTAATCGGAATTTTAACCGGTATTTATAGTGGGGATAAAATCACAATAGATGTAGAAACATTTGTTAGCGGATTTGCCGTTTTAAAACCATATGCACATTCAGTTGCAGTGGGAATTGTTGTGGTAGTTTTGACATTTTTCTCTTTAGTTTTAGGGGAACTATTACCAAAACGTATCGGTTTAAATTATCCGGAATCGATTGCAAAAATGGTAGCATTGCCAATGAAAATCGTTTCGATTATTACAGCACCGTTTATCTGGTTGTTAACATCTTCAACAGATTTCTTGTTGAATGTTTTGCAGATAAAACCAACAGCAGACGGTAAAGTAACCGAAGAAGAAATTAAAGCGATCATTAAGGAAGGAACCGAAGGCGGAGAAGTTCAGGAAATTGAACAAGATATCGTAGAACGTGTTTTTCATATTGGTGACAGAAAAGTAAATTCGTTAATGACGCACCGTAAATCAGTAGATATGCTGCCGTTTACTGCTGACAAAGCAAAAATTAAGGAATTAGTTTTGCAGGATTTACATACCGTTTATCCGGTTTACAGAGATAATTACGATGACATTGTTGGAATTGTAACACTGAAAAATATATTTGCAAACATCGAAAGTGATAATTTTGATTTGAATGCAATAATGATAGATGCTCCTTATTTAATGGAACAAACAACGGCTTATAAAGCGTTGGAAAATTTCAAGAAAACGGGTATACATTATGCTTTAGTTTCAGATGAATATGGTGTTTTTCAAGGTATAATTACCTTAAATGATATTCTTGAAGCTTTAGTTGGTGATGCATCTGATTTTTATAAAGATGAATTCCAATTGATCGAGCGTGAAGACGGTTCATGGTTGGTGGACGGACATTATTCATTACACGATTTCTTGACTTATTTTGAGTTAGACGAATTGACAAATGATTATGAAGTAAACACCGTAAGCGGAATGATTATGACGGAGCTTTCACATATTCCAAAAGAAGGCGAAAAATTAATCTGGCAAAAATTTGTGCTTGAAGTATTAGATATGGATGGCGTAAAGATTGATAAAGTGTTAGTAAAAGCACTAAAAGAGTAGAGAGAATAAAATAGTTTTCAGTCGCAGTTAGCAGTGAAAACGGAAAGTGAGAATGAATACAAAAACAATAGAAGTTAGAAATATGATTTAGAGCAATCTAAAATCTAAAATCTAAAATCTGAAATTCAAAACAATGACAGAAGGAAATTTTGTAGATTATGTTAAGATTTATGTTTCTTCCGGAAAGGGAGGAAAAGGATCTACACATTTACATAGAGAGAAATTTATTGAAAAAGGAGGCCCTGACGGAGGTGATGGTGGTCGAGGAGGACACGTGTATTTAGTTGGAAATAAAGGACTTTGGACACTGTTTCATTTGAAATTTGCCCGACACATTAAAGCTGGTCACGGTGGAGATGGAGGAGGAGACCGTAGTACAGGTGCTGACGGAGACGATAAATTTATCGAAGTGCCTTTGGGAACTGTTGTAAAAGACAAAGAAACCGGAGAAACTTTATTCGAAATTACCGAAGATGGTGAAAAAAGAATTCTTTCTAAAGGAGGAAAAGGTGGTTTAGGAAACTGGCACTTTAGAAGTTCTACAAATCAAACGCCACGTTACGCACAACCAGGTTTACCGGGAGTGGAGATGGACGTTATTTTGGAATTAAAAGTTCTTGCTGATGTTGGATTAGTAGGTTTTCCTAATGCTGGAAAATCAACTTTGTTGTCTGTATTAACTTCTGCAAAACCAAAAATTGCGGATTATCCTTTTACAACTCTAAAACCAAACTTAGGAATTGTAGCTTACAGAGATTATCAATCTTTTGTAATTGCCGATATTCCGGGAATTATTGAAGGTGCGGCTGAAGGTAAAGGTTTAGGTCATTATTTCTTGCGTCATATCGAGCGTAACTCAACTTTACTATTTTTAGTTCCGGTTGATACGCCTGATATTAAAGGTGAATATGATATTTTGGTTAATGAGTTAACGAAATACAATCCTGAAATGCTAGATAAAGAACGTCTTTTAGTAATCTCAAAATGTGATATGCTGGATGACGAACTTAAAGCTGAATTGAAAACAGAACTTGATATTGCTTTCAAAGATGTTCCTTATATGTTTATCTCTTCTGTTGCGCAACAAGGTTTAACAGACTTAAAAGATAAGCTTTGGAAAATGCTTAACGAATAAACAATATGTTTTAAATATGAAAACCCGACAACTTAAATTGTCGGGTTTTTTGTTTTTAAACGAAAAAAAACAAATTATTTCAGATGATTTAGTCAAACAGCTAAAGTCCGAAATTTTTAGAGATTCCAATGTTGAAATTTTTTCCAAAATCGAAACCGATACGTTCTTCTCTTGGAGTTCCTTTTCCGGAAAGGTTATCATAATATATTCCTCCAATAGAGAAATTTAAACCAAAACCTTTTTTCATGTTGATGAATAGTGCAGGTGTTAAGCTTGCGTACATTCCTTTAGCATTATTTAATGTTGTGTCTTGATAACCAACTCCTAAATCTGTGTAGAATGAGAACAACTCAGAAAGTGGTGTTGAGTAACGTGCAAAAGCTCCAATTTTGTATGCTTCTTGTCTTGCCGAACCAGTTTCTTTGTAATTTTTGATTGAACCTTCAACTCCGGCAGTCCAGTGCTCAGTAAATTGATATCCTACTTTTGGAGAAAATTCAAATCCTTCAAATTTATCTTCACCAATTTTTTCTGATCCAAAACCAACATTTCCACCCAATAAGATAGAACCTTTTTGAGCATTTGCAATTGTTGCAACTAATAGTACAACAGCTAATAATAATTTTTTCATTTTATTTTTCATTAAATAATTGCAGCAAACATATGGATTTAAAATTTGTAAGAAATAATTTATTTTAATTTTTATTTATTGAAAGTTTATTTTTACAATTAAAGCTAAAAAAGACTGAGTTTTAACTATTTTTGTTTTGAAATTTAAGAATTTTCTAAAGCAAGATTCTGATGAAAAGGAGATATTCTTCTCTTAGTGAAATTATGAATTTCGTAAAATTGTCTTAAAAAGCACTCTTTATCTTTTGGTTTCGATGATATGAGCTATTTTTTGTTGCGAAAATGAGTTATATTCGCAGGACTTAAACAAAATAACATGAAAAAAATAGTTTTATTCTTGACCATGTGCCTAATGGCTTTTCCTGTAAAAGCAGATGAAGGAATGTGGTTCTTGATGTTTATCGAGAGATTGAACCATAGAGATATGGAGAAAATGGGTTTACAATTAACTGCCGAAGAAATTTACAGTATTAATCATCATAGTTTGAAAGATGCTGTTGTACAATTTAATGGTGGCTGTACTGCTGAAATCGTTTCTAAAAACGGATTGGTTTTAACAAATCACCACTGTGGATATAATGCAATTGCTGAACTTTCGACTGCTGAACAAAATTATTTGAAAGATGGTTTTTGGGCAAAAGAAAGAAGTGCCGAAATGAAGCCAAAATCTTTATACGTGCGTTTCTTTGTTCGCATGGACGATGTTTCTAAGAGAATTTTATCAAAAGTAAATGATCAAATGACAGAAGCTGAAAGAAATAAAATCATTCAGCAGGAAATCGCTTTGATCGAAAAAGAGAACAATGAAGGTGGAAAATACACGGTTTCTGTTCGCCCTTTCTTTCAGGGAAATGAATATTATTATTTCGTTTACCAAGATTACACAGACGTTCGTTTAGTAGGAACGCCACCGGAAAGTGTTGGTAAATTTGGTGGAGATACTGATAACTGGGAGTGGCCTCGTCAAACTGGAGATTTCTCTATGTTTAGAGTTTATGCTGATAAAGACGGAAATCCGGCAGCTTATTCTAAAGACAATGTGCCTTTGCAACCTAAACATTATTTACCAATAAGCATTAAAGGTGTAAAAGAGAATGATTTTGCAATGATCTTAGGATATCCGGGAAGAACAAACCGTTGGATGCCAGCTGGCGGAATTGAGCAAAACGTAAAGTTTGCTTATCCTGCTTGGGTTGAAGGTGCTAAAACCGGAATGGATGTAATGAAAAAGTATATGGACAAAGATGCAACAGTTCGTTTGCAATATGCGTCTAAATATGCTTCGACAGCAAATTACTGGAAAAATCGTCAAGGAATGATCGATGCTTTAACAAAAGCAGGAACTGCGGAAACTAAAAGCCAGCAGGAAGATAAGTTCTACGAATGGGCAACTAAACCAGCCAATAAAGAGAAATACGAAAATGTAATTCCAACTATTAATGATTATTACAGAGAAACGAACTTAAAAGCGACTCACGATAATTATTTATCTCAACTTTTACGTACTTCAAGTTATGGAGCGGGACCTGCAAATTTAGGAAATGCATTGATCGCTTACTATAATGAGAATGATGCTAAAAAAGCAGAAATGTTGCCTAAGATTAATGCAATGATCGAAAGCATTTATGGTGAATTTTATGCACCTCTTGAAAAAGATGTTTTAACAGCTCAGTTGAATTTATATGCTTCTAAAGCTGCGGAATATGGTTTAGCGCCACAAATTGCTAAAATGAAAGCAGAAAATAAAGGAGACTTTACTGCTGATGTTGCAAAAGCTACAGAAATAAGTTACTTTACTTCTAAAGATAAAGTATTGGCATTTATGGCTGATCCAAAACCATTGGCAATTGTACACGATCCGTTGTATATTATTTCTAATGATTTATTGACAAAATACCGTGCAAAAACTGACGATCAGGCAAAAGCTGATGATGGTTTTGCAATCGCTTACCGCAAATTGGTTGAAGGTTTAAGAGAATCAAAATTGAATGCAATTCAATATCCTGATGCAAACTCAACTTTGAGATTGACTTACGGAAAAGTTCGTGCTTTGCCTGCTGATCCAAGAAACGATGCTAAAGTAAATAACTATACAACTATGGAAAGTATGGTTAAAAAGTACAAAGCAGGAGATCAGGAATTTGATTTGCCAAAACGTTTGTTGGAATTAAATAAAGCAAAAGATTTTGGACAATATGCTGATAAAGCAGGATATATGCCAGTAAATTTCTTGACAGACAACGATATTACAGGAGGAAATTCAGGTTCACCAGTTCTTAACGGAAAAGGAGAATTAATAGGTATTGCTTTTGACGGAAACATCGAAGCTATGGCTGGAGATGTTATTTTTGATCCAAAATTGCAAAGAACAATTAACGTAGATATCCGTTATGTACTTTGGATTATTGACAAATACGCTGGAGCTAAAAATATTGTTGACGAAATGACGATTATTAAATAATCTGATTTTTTTATAAAAACAATAAACCCGACAGATTTAGAATTTGTCGGGTTTATTGTTTTATGAATGTCTTATCAGACCTAACAGGTTTTTAAAACCTGTTAGGTCTTTTTTTTGACGCATTCTTTTGGAATTTTTCTCAAAGTATTAATTAACTTTTACTCGAATGCCTTTAGTATGACTTGAGAATTCCGGAGCATACATGCTTTCGATTGTGGTTATTCCGTTGGAGAATTCGCCATTGTTGTTTACTCGAATATCATATTCTATAACATAAGTTCCTTTGTTAATGTGATCAAAAAACAAATGTGTTGCAGCATCTTTTGTGCTCATATAATATCCTAATCCATCTTTGTATTTGTATTCTGAAAGTACATTTACAGGTTCAAAACACGAAGCTCGCATATCTTTTAGATGTACATATTCCATGTCTTCTTTTGATTTTATGACTAATCTCACGGTAACTAAATCACCGGTTTTCAAAGGATTTTTGGTTGTAATTTTTTCCAATTGATCTCCTTTAAGTGAGTTCTTCTTTAAATATAATTCTTTCGAAACAGATAAAACAGCACCGGAATTGTTTTTGATTTTATCCAAATCTTCAAAATATTGCCAATAAACTCCTCCAAATCCTGGAACTTTCGATTTGTTCTGAATACTTATTAAAGCCATTTCTTTTTTAACTTCTTCCGTTTTCCAGTTCAGTTTGATGTAACCTGTTTCAGCTTCTTTTTCGTTTTCGGCTAGTTTTTTGGTTAAGATCTTTTCGCTGCCAATTTTAATAACCGTATTGTCTTTTACACTTAACCAATCGTTGCCTTGCATCAATAAAGCATAAACAGCTTCGGTTGTAGATTTTGTTGTTGGCCAGTTTTTGGTTTGTTTATTTTTTAACAACCAGACTTTCATCGCATCAACAGATTTGGTGTCGTTATTTACTTCGGCGAAAGCCTCAATTAATAAAGCCTGAGTTTCTATAGGCGCCTGATACCAATACCAACCTGCTTTGTTGGCAATCCAGTACATTCCCCAATCTTCATTATTTGAAGATGTTTCTTTTAGACTTTCGATAATTTTTTTGGCAGTATCTTTTTCTCCAAAACGATTTAAGGTTAAAGCAGCTAATCCTTTTTCGTAAAGAGAATAGTTTAACCAATCTTTTTTAGCTGTTTCCAGATATAATTTTGTCGCTTTTTTCAATGTGTCTGAAAGCGGATATTTGTCTAAATAAAAACTTCTTGTGTATAAATAATGCAAGTCAGAATATGGATTAACCCAGATTAGTTTCTCTGATGTTTTTAAGTTTTTGGTCTTATTTTTATAATATTCCAGAAATTTATTGTCTAAAAACGGAACTCCCTTTTCAGCAATTTGATTTATTTTAATAACGTTATTTTCGGATTTATCCAATTTTGATAAATGACCTAAACCTGCCAGAATGTGTCTTGTAATATATTCGCTTTCGTCACTTCCGTCAAACCATGAAAATGCTCCTGATGGTTTTTGTTTCTGTTTTAATTTATCAAAAGTTGCTTCCTGAGAAGTTTTCATTTTTTCTAAATCAAATAAAAGTGCCAGATTCTTTTTCTTTTCGTCTTCACTTTGTGCATCATTTAGCCAAGGCGTTTCGGCAAGAATAATTGATTTTAATTCTTCGTTTTCTTCTAATTTCGAATTCAGTTTTCCGTTTTTTCTCCAATTTTCGAAAACCGTTGCAATCTTTGGATTACTTGAAATGATTTCTGAAGCCAAAGCATTGGCATAAAAACGAGCAAAAGTTTGTTCAGCACATTCGTGTTCATATTCTATTAAATAAGGCAAAGATTGTATTGCAATCCAAGCTGGATTTGAGGTGTATTCTAACGTAAGCTGATGATTTTTTAAAGTCGTAGAACTATTGTTTTTTAAATTCTCAAACGTGTATTCTTTAGTTGAATCCCCACGAACCCAAATCGGAATACTTTCGGTAACCAACATATTATTTGTTAGCACAGGAAGTATATTTTCTTCTCCATCTGAGAAATCACCAGATTTAGCCAAAATTTTATATTGAACACCTTGCAAACCTTCCGGAATCGAAATCGTCCAGGTTGCAGTAGTATTTCCAAATGCGCCAACAGTAAAGTTTCTGACGTTTTTTGCGTTTAGCATTTTGGCGTCAATAGGTTGCATTGTTGTAGCATCAAAAAACTGTAGAATTGCAATTCCCGTTTTTGCTTTATCTGTAATATTCGAAATTTTAGCAGAAATTACAATCGTGTCTTTTTCTCTAAAGAATCTTGGGAAATTCGGTAAAACCATTAATTCTTTTTGAGTTACCACGCTTTTCTCTAAATAACCGGAAACTGCATCTTTATTATGCGCCAATAAACGAAGTTTCCAAGCCGTTAAAGCTTCAGGAGAAGTAAAATTGAAACTTACTTTTCCTGTAGAATCTGTTTTTAAATTGGGTAAAAAGAAAGCGGTTTCAGATAGATTTTTTCTTGCTTTTACTTGGGTTAAGGCTTCTAAAGCTTTTTTGGTTGTGATGATAATTACGCCGTTTGCGCCTTTGCTTCCGTAACTTGCTTGTACATCTTTATCTTTTACAACGGACATTTCAAGAATATCTGAAGGATTTAATTTTTTAACATCTTCTTCGCTAGCAATTTCTCCATCTACAATATAAAGAGGACTTTTCCCGCTTATGCTTGCGGTTCCTCTTATTTGAATTCCCTGAACGCGTCCTGCTAAAGCACCTTCTGGTCCTGCGTTACTATAAACTTGATTGTCTTCTTCAACTTGTTCAGTATTTATGTCGCCAGATTTATATCTTGCGACAGCATAGCCAAGTGATTTTTTCTCTTTTTTCATTCCATAACCAACAACAACCACCTCTTCTAAATTACTTGGATCTTCTGTTAAAACAATATCAATAGTTTTTTTATTTCCTATAATGACAGACTGATTTTTTGAACCAATAAAGCTAAATACAAGTTCTTCATTTTCTGTGGTTTCGATCTCATAATAACCATCAAAATCACTTTGTGTTGTTCTTAGGGTTCCTTTAACAACAACGGAAACACCTGGCACAGGAAGTCCGGATTTATCTGTAATAGTTCCCGAAATCATTTTGGCATTTAGTGGTTTTCTAATTTTCTTACTCAGTTGTCTTTGATATTCTCTTTGCAAGTAAAGTGTATTGCTATTAGTGTTAAAATCGAATCCAAACCAAATTAATTGAGTAGCTTCATTTTTTAAATCTATTCTATTAGACGATGTGTTTAAGTTGTTAATGTAAGTATGTGTTTTGTCAGAACCTAAAAGCGATTTAGTATTGTTTCCATAGCTATAATCATAAAGCTTTAAAGCGTTCCATTCTTTTGTGCTAAATTGGTCTAAAGAACTATCGTACATTGATGCGAGAACTTCGGCTTCATTTTTAGTTGCAATTCCATTAAGTTTGAATGACCAGTTTTCAGAACTTCCTGGTTGTATTTTACTTCTGAATGTTTCTACATTAAATTTTAATTCCGGATTCTCGGTTTTTAATAATACAGAAAGGTCATTACTGAATTTTTCATTTTCAAAGATGCTTTCAAAATTGATTAAAACCGCACCTTGAAATTCCTTTTTTAATGGAATTTTAATTACAGTTTCATTGTTTTGAAGGTGATAAATGTCTTCTGAAAAAACTTTAGAATCATAATTTCCAGTTGCTGTTATATACAAATCCGGGATAATAGATGTTAGTTTGATTAATGCGAAACCATCTTTTTTTGCGTCTGGATTAATTTGCTGAACTGTAAATAATCTGCTGGTATCAAATTTGTCTTTGCTTTGTGTAAGTTCAAAATTTGAGGTAGTTTCGATTAGGTTATCAAAACTGTCTTTTGCTGAAAAAACAATTTTATAATTTCCGGATTTATAGTCTGAAATAAAATCTAAAGCTAGAGTTTTGTCTTTTTGAGTGTCAACTTTTTTAGAGAAAACCAGAGTTTCAGTTGTTTTTTCTTTTTGATCCGGATTGATTTCATAAGGAAATAATTTCTCAAAATCCTGATTTGTTATGCTTTCAATCTCAGGTTGAGGAAAAACTCTTCCTTTGAATTTTAATGATTTTGGAGCTACAAAATATATTTTCAATTCGCCTTTTACAGCTAGAAATTCACCGTTTAGATTCGTACTGATAAGTTTGATTCCTTTTTTATCCTTGGTTTCAATTTCGTCAGCGACTATGATTTTAAGATCTAAGTCATGATAACCCACTCTTACAGTCGTTTGAGATTCATGAGTTTCACCATTGATATCCGTTACAGTAGCGTTTATTATATAATTAAAAATAGGTAATTGTTCTTTTTTACTATTCTTTGAAGGTAAAGCAACAAAGTCAATACTGAATTTTCCCGAAGCATCTGTTTTGGTTTCTCCTGTTGTCAGAACTTCATTTTGTTCTTGCGTGTAATAGTTTCTAAAGTAACTTGTATATCTTGTTACTGTATAAGTTACGTTTGCATCAGAAATGTTGCTTCCGGCAAAAGCTTTTGCATTTCCTTTTACTTTGATCGTTTTGTTAAGTTGAAAACTTTCTTTCTTAGGCTCAAAAATCACTTCAAATTTTGGACGTTTGTATTCTTCAACCCTAAATTCAATTTGAGAAGTTTGTAAATCGACATCGTCCCAAAACGGATGTTTGTCTTCTTTCTTATCGTAGACAATGTCATTTTCATAATCATCAGGTTCCTCTGCGGTTATGGTGAAATTTCCGGTAAGTCCAGTTTTCGGCAATATAAATTCACCCGAGAAAGAGCCAAATTCGTTTGTGGTTACATCAAATTTTTTGATTTCAGTATTGTTAGGATCTTCAATAATAATATGAAATGTGGTTTTTGGAACAACAGAAGTTTTATTTCTCAATTTCTGAATGGCAATTCCTTTATAATATACCGTTTGTCCCGGACGATAAATCGCGCGGTCTAAATAAAATTCAACTTTTCCATTAAATTTTTCTGTATCATCAGAAGAATATTGGCTGTTGTATGACAAGTAGTTTTTTCGAATTGAAAGCGTATCGTTTGTAGCATAAAAAGTGACTACTTCATTAGAAACTTCTTTTGATCTTTCAAAAATTGCAACTCCGTTTTTATTTGTTGTAATAGTAAAAGTTGGTGATTTTACAGTTACATTTTCTAATGGTTTTCCTGTTTTTCGATCCAAAACCTGATAACTTTCTGATTTATTAGTCTGTGAAGCCAAAACTATAAAATTTGAAATGGTAATGGTTTCAAAAGCAGATCCTTTTTTGCCTTTTAAGTCAGATTCGCTTTCAAAATATACTAAATACGATCCTGTTTTCAATTGCGGAAGCAGTACTTCTGTTGAGTATTCTAAATAGTCTTTTTTATTAGTTAATGCGTAGGATTTTGAGACAACGGGCTGAGTTTTTTGGACAATAAAATCCTTTAGACTATCTTTTTGGGAGTTGTATTGTTCTAATCCGGAGAGTTGATTTTGTTCTATTTTGAAAAAGGAAATTTTTACGTTTTCGATATTTTTGTATTGAATAAATGCTCTGGTATTTTCTTCATTATAATTATACTTCTGAAGTTGAATGTTTATTTTTTTAGCCAAAATGTTTTCTTTTTTCAGAATGGCAAGCTTATAAGCATTCGATCTGTTATTTACATTTAAAATACTATCTAAAGTTGCAACGGCTTTAATGTTATAATCCGGATGGGTTTCTTTTGAGACATTCTCATTTAAATAAGAAGCTTTATCTAATTGAATTTTTTGAATTAAAAATAGATCAGTTGTGTTTTTTTGAAGAGAAATCAAGGCATGAAAATAATCTTCGTCAGAATCAATTATATACTTTTTGCAAAATTGAATTCGTTCCCAAAGATTTTCTGTACTTGGATTGTTTTCTTCTTGTTTTTGATACAATTTTAAAGCCTGCTTAAGATTTTCGTTTGTTACAAAGTCAAAATTTAGCTTTATAAATGCATTCGAATTGCCTAATAATTCTTTTTTGTAAGGTAGAAAATCACTTTTTTGAATTTCCCAACTGCGAATTTTTTGTGTATAAAAAGTAATATTTTCTGCTATTACATAATCTAACAAATGCTGAGTTTTGAATTTTTCTATAGTTGGGTAATCAAAGATAAGTTCATATTTTGTTAATGGAGTACTTTTGAGAATTGGTTGGTTTTCTAAAGATTTTTTCAAAGCCAAATTAATTTCATTTGTAAAATTAATTTTTGTCCATGTCAGGAAATCCTCATTTAAAATAGTATCATTCGTTCTTTTATTAATTTGATATTGATTCGCAGTATAATAATCATTTAGACATTTTGCATACACCAAATTCAAAATCGCTTTTGACGGAACCGAAACTCTATTAATATCAGTTTTAAGATTGTTTAAGATTTTAGTTTTTGCATTTTCGTCGAAAACCTGTAAATACTTAGATTGATAAAAAAAGCTTTTTATGATTTGTACTTCGTCTTTGTCTGAAACAGCTTTTTTATAGATTTTAGTTACTATTTCATTAGCTGATTTTATTTTGCCTTCGTTTTCAAAATCAATAACCTTGTCCCATTTTTTGTCATTTTGCTGCGCAAATAAAGCTGTCGTGAACAATAAGAAAACAAATAATATATTTTTCATAAAGTAGTTTTGGTATATAGAGTGCGATTTTGGATTAAAGGTTGGGAACTTGATAAAATAAATTTCGTACAAATTACTAATTTATCTCTAAAAGCAAATGATACATTTTATATTTCCTTATTTTTGAAGCATGAAAAAACTGCTATTTCTTTTTTTATTGGTGCCCATTTTAGGATGGTCGCAATCAAATTTTGAAAAAGCAGAAAAGTTGTTTCAGGCAAAGAAATATGATGAAGCACAAGTTATTTTTGAAGGATTTCTAAAAACAAAACCTTTAGATATAAAAACTCTTGAATATTTAGGTGAAATTGAAGCGCGACAAAAATCGTGGGTAAAAGGAGCAGAATATTTTAAAAAGTTAAAGGAATTAAAACCTACTGAAGCCGATTATTTTTTTAAATATGGCGGTTGTTTAGCCATGAGAGCGATGGAGGTGAATAAGCTAAAAGCTTTTACGATGGTTGATGGCATGAAACAAGCTTTTGAAAGAGCAATTGTTCTGAATCCAAAACACGTTCAAGCGAGATGGGCTTTGATCGAAATCTACTTGCAATTACCAGGGATTTTGGGAGGAAGTGAGTCAAAAGCAATTGCATATTCGAATGAATTAGCACAGTTTTCACCTGTTGATGGTTATTTGTCAAGAGGCAGAATCGAAGAGTATTTTAAAAGATATACATCGGCAGAAAAAAATTATATAAAAGCAAATGAAATTGGTAAATCAAAAGTCACATTTCAAAAATTATATAATTTATATTTGAATAAATTAAAAGACCCTAAAAAGGCACAGGAATTAAAACGAAAATTTGAAGTATAGAGATCAAATCTCTAGGATAAATTCTATGAAATAATTGGAATTTGCCACCGATACTTCGGGATAAAAAATTGGAATTTAAATGAGAACACATTTCATCGCAATAGGCGGGAGCGCAATGCACAACTTGGCATTAGCATTGCATAACAAAGGATATCAGGTAACAGGAAGTGATGATGCTATTTTTGAACCTTCAAAATCAAGATTAGAAAAAAAAGGAATTTTGCCTGCTGAATTAGGTTGGTTTCCTGAGAAAATCACTGCCGATATTGATGCAATAATTCTTGGAATGCACGCTAAGGCGGATAACCCGGAGTTGCTTAAAGCGCAGGAATTAGGTTTGAAAATTTATTCGTATCCAGAATTTTTATACGAACAATCTAAGAATAAAACGCGTGTTGTAATTGGTGGCTCTCACGGAAAAACTACAATTACTTCGATGATTTTGCACGTAATGCATTATCATAATATCGAAGTTGATTATATGGTTGGTGCGCAATTAGAAGGTTTTGATACTATGGTGCATCTTACTGAGGAAAATGATTTTATGGTTCTGGAAGGTGACGAATATTTATCTTCTCCAATTGACAGACGTCCAAAATTTCATTTGTATCAGCCAAATATTGCTTTAATTTCTGGAATTGCATGGGATCATATTAATGTTTTTCCAACGTATGAAAACTATGTGGAGCAATTCGAGATTTTTATTGCTAAAATTACAAATGGCGGAATATTAGTTTACAACGAAGATGATTCTGAAGTAAAACGTGTTGCGGAAGCGGCTACAAACCCAATTCGTAAATTAGCATATTCTACTCCAAAATACACTGTAAGCGATGGCGTAACTTTATTAGAAACTCCGGAAGGCAATATGCCAATTGAAGTTTTTGGTGCGCATAACTTGAATAATCTTGCGGGAGCAAAATGGATTTGCCAAAATATGGGCGTTGACGAAGCTGATTTCTACGAAGCAATTGCAAGTTTTAAAGGCGCATCGAAGCGTTTAGAAAAAATTGCCGAAGGAAAAGGCAAAGTTGCTTACAAAGATTTTGCACATTCGCCAAGTAAAGTGGCTGCAACTACAAAAGCGGTAAAAGAGCAATACCCAAACAGAACTCTGGTTGCGTGCTTAGAATTGCATACTTACAGTAGTTTGAATGCCGAATTTCTAAAAGAATATGAAGGAGCATTAGAATATGCAGATGTTGCGGTGGTTTTTTATTCGCCTGACGCTGTAAAAATTAAACAACTTGAAGAAGTGACTTACGAGCAAATAGCAAGTTCTTTTAATCGTGAAGATTTAATTATTTATACTAATCCGGCAGAATTTAAAGAATATTTGTTCAATTTAAATCTTGAAAACTCAGCTTTATTATTGATGAGTTCTGGAAATTACGGAGGTTTAAATTTTGATGAAGTAAAAGGTTTGATTAATTAGATAATTAGTCAATTTGATAATGAGATAATGTGCCAATTGCAGTTTTGTAATTGGCATTTTTTTTTGGAATTTGGTACCGAATCTCAATGTCATTAAGATAAGAGGAAATTTATATAATTACTTAATAGTTTAATTAAGAAAGTAATTAGAAAAATCCGTTTTTATCAGCGTTTTCGCTTCAGCGAATCGGTAAAATCAGCGTCTAATTTCGACGCGGATAAAACAGATTTACTTCGTAAAAACGCGGATAAAAACGGATTTGATTTGCAATATTTTTATTTCCAATATCTGTAGTGCCCAACTATTTTATATTCAAATAAGCAATCTTGTAGAACTTGTCCGTCGCCAACATTGTGAACGATTAGATTTCGTTTTCCATCTTTTGACTTTTTGTTTGTGACAATACCAATGTGAGGTAATTTATTATTAATTAACCACGTTACAATTTCTCCGGTTTTATAATCTTTTGCGTCTTGAGTTATAATAAGTTTTTCTCCGTTTCTTTCAAAGAATATTTCCAGATTTGGAACTCTTCTGTGATCGATATTCGTGTCGGTTTTTGTCATTCCCCATTTTTTTAGATTTGGATATTCTGAAAAATGTTCTACCATATCTTCGTGAACTTCTTTTTGCAAATCAATGCCTAATTTTCGATAAGAACGAATAATAACATCTGTACAAACACCTTTGTTTGCTGGAACATCTCCGTTAGGATATTCGATCGAAAAATAAGCAGGATCATAATCTATCGAAGGGTCAATTATTGAGATTGCCGCATTTGATAATTTTTCGGCAAAAGTATTAGTTTGTTGTACTTCATTTTTAGCGTAAGCATTACTTTTTTCTTTTTGATTACAAGAAAAGAGTAAAAATAGGATTAGCAAAGTTGATACAGATTTCATTCTTTTTGTGATTAAGTTGATTAGATTGATGATTTGATTCTAAAATTAGTTAATTTGAAAATAGGAATAACTTTTATGAGTGATTTTTCTTATTTTTTAGATATATTCGCCTTTTAAGATTGTAATAAAATGAATTCAAAAATAGAGGTTGTAAAAACAACAAGTGAAAATCCGGATTTTGTAACGCTGATTAAAATATTTGATACTTTTTTATGGGAACGTTATCCGGAACTAAAAAAGGATTATTGGGGCAATAATTTGATTGAATTTAATGATAATGTTGTTCTTATTTATTTAGACGGAAAACCTGTTGCAAGTGGTTGCTTCAAGAAATATAATGAGAATACTGTAGAGCTAAAACGTATGTTTGTTTTGCCTGAATCAAGAGGTTTAGGATTGGCTCAGCAAGTTATCAAAGAATTAGAAATAGAGGCGAAGAAGCAGGGTTTTGAAACGATGATTTTAGAAACGCTTTATAAACAAGTTGAAGCTATTAGTTTGTATCAAAAAGTGGGATTTGAAATTGTAGAGAATTATGAACCTTATGTAGGGTTGAAGAATAGTGTTTGTATGCGTAAATCTATATAATTCCTGACTATTATGAAAGAAGGTTATTTTCCGATTTCAGATTGGTCAGAAGACGATCGCCCACGAGAAAAATTAATGTTAAAAGGTATTGATGCTTTAAGCGATGCTGAATTAATTGCCATTTTAATTGGATCAGGAAGTCGAAATGAATCTGCAGTTGATTTAAGTAAAAGAATTTTAGCCAGTGTAGATAGTCTAAATTCCTTGGCAAAATTATCTTTATCTCAATTGATGAACTTTAAAGGAATAGGAGAGGCAAAGGCAATTACAATTGTTGCTGCTTTAGAATTAGGTCGTCGAAGAAGAGTTGAAGAAACTGTCGAGTTGGTTAGAATTACATCAAGCAAATTAGTTTTCGAAATTATGCAGCCAATTATAGGTGAACTTCCACATGAAGAATTTTGGGTGCTTTTTCTGAATAATTCTAACAAAATAATTTCTAAATCTCAATTAAGCAAGGGTGGAATTACAGGAACAGTTGTTGATGTTCGTCTTCTTTTTAAATTGGCACTCGAAACTGGAGCTACTGGCTTGATTTTATGTCATAATCATCCGTCAGGGAATTTGATTCCGAGTGAGGCTGATAAGCAAATTACAAATAAAATAAAGATAGCAGGAGAGAGTTTAGATGTTAAAGTTTTAGATCATTTGATTATTACTGAAACAAATTATTATAGTTTTGTAGATGAAGGAATTTTATAAGTTATGAATACCACTATTACCGACATTTTTTTTGATTTAGATCACACGCTTTGGGATTTCGATAAAAACTCAGAAATGGCTTTTGATCGCATTTTTAAAAATAGGTTTCCCGATATTAAAATTGAGGATTTTATATCGAAATATGCTCCTATAAACCAGGCTTGCTGGAAATTATATCAAAACGATGAAATCACGCACGTCGAGTTGCGTTACAATAGATTGAAGCTTTCGTTTGATGCTTTGAATTATGAAATATCAGATGAAGATATTAATCAGATTGCCAATGATTATATCGAATTTTTAACCGATAATAATTATCTTTTTGATGGAGCAATCGAAGTTTTGGATTACTTAAAACCAAAATACAAACTGCATATTATCACTAATGGTTTTGCTGCGGTTCAGGATAAAAAGATAAATAATGCTGCGCTTGCAGGTTATTTTAATACGATAACAAATTCTGAATTAGCGGGTGTTAAAAAACCAAATAGTATTATCTTTGATTATGCTGTCAATTTGGCTCAAGCCTCAAAAGAAAGTAGTATTATGATTGGAGATTGTCTCGATGCAGATGTTAATGGTGCATTGAATGCCGGTTTGGATGCAATCTTTTTTAATGAAAAAAATATTGAAGCTCCTGAAAATATCAAACAAATAAACCATTTATTAGAACTTAAAAAATATTTATAATTATGAGAATAAAATTTTTGTTAATTGCACTTCTAACTTCGTTCATTGGATTTTCGCAATCTGTTAATGATTATAAAGCGGTGATTGTTCCGTTAAAATATGATTTTCTTAAAACCGAAAATCAATATAGAATGTCTACAATGACAAAATCAAATTTAAATAAAGCTGGTTTTCAGGCTTTTTATGCTAATGAACAACTTCCTGCAGGATATGGAGATCGTTGTGATCTTTTGTATGTAGATGTAAAAAGAGATAATGGATTTTTAGTAACAAAACTTTTTGTTGAGCTTAAAGATTGTTATGGAAAAGTGATTTATACTTCGGAAATTGGTAAAAGCAAAGAAAAAGATTATGAAGTTGCTTATAGAGAATGTCTGGATTTGGCATTTGTATCTATAACTGGATTACATTATAAATATAGTGGTAAATCAGTTGCTCCAACAGTAAAAGCTGTGCCTGTAAGTGCTGCTGCTGCATCTGTTGCTACTTCATCAACATTAGTTCTTGTTGCTCCTTCACCAGATCTTAAAGATCCTAATTTATTGTATGCACAACCAACCGAATCAGGATATCAATTGATTGACAAAACACCAAAAGTTGTTATGAAGTTGCTTAAAACTTCACAAACTAATGTGTTTATTGCAATAAAAGATAATGTGCAAGGGTCATTAATCTTGAAAGAAGACGGAAATTGGTATTTTGAATCTTATCAAAATGATAAATTAGTTTCAGAAAAAATTGTTGTTAAATTCTAAATATAAAATAGGGTTTTAATAACCGTATTTATCTTTCCAACGGTTCTTTAAAAATTCGCGGTTACTGTTCTCTCTAGAATTGTTTCCCGGATTGTAAAGAACCGTTTTTTTTATGGCATCTGGCAAGAATTCCTGTTCGGCAAAATTATTGGCATAATCATGCGAATATTTATAATCATCACCATAGCCTAATTCTTTCATAAGTTTGGTTGGAGCATTTCTTAAATGAATAGGAACAGGTAAATCTCCGGTTTGTTTCACTAGTTGTTGTGCATTTCCAATTGCCATATAAGAAGCATTACTTTTAGGAGAAGTAGCTAAATAAATGGCACACTGACTTAAAATAATTCGGCTTTCAGGATATCCAATTGTTGTTACAGCCTGAAATGTATTGTTTGCCATAATAAAAGCGGTAGGATTTGCATTTCCAATATCTTCGCTTGATAGAATTAGCATTCTTCGGGCAATAAATTTCACATCTTCTCCGCCTTCAATCATTCTCGCAAGCCAATAAACTGCTCCGTTAGGATCACTTCCGCGAATTGATTTAATAAATGCCGAAACGATATCATAATGTTGTTCACCGCTTTTGTCATACAAAACAGTATTTTGCTGCACTAATTCAAAAACACGATCATTGGTAATAATGATCTCATCACCAGCGGAAGCATTTATAACAAGTTCAAAAATGTTCAATAGTTTTCGACCATCTCCGCCAGAAAGTCGGAGTAAGGCTTCAGTTTCCTTTAGCGTAATATTTTTAGAAGCAAGATAAGTATCTGTTTTCATTGCGCGATGCAATAGAGATTCTAAATCGGCTTTTGTAAAGGCGTTTAGTATGTATACTTGACAACGTGACAATAATGCAGGAATAACTTCAAAACTTGGGTTTTCGGTTGTTGCTCCAATAAGTGTTATCCAGCCTTTTTCTACTGCAGCCAAAAGTGAATCTTGTTGTGACTTACTAAAACGATGAATCTCATCGATAAATAAAATAGGATTTTTGGCCGTAAATAATCCGCCGCTTTGTTTTGCTTTTTCAATTACATCACGAATATCTTTAACTCCGGAATTAATTGCGCTCAATATATAAAAAGGACGTTTGGATTCTTGCGCGATGATTTGAGCCAAAGTTGTTTTTCCGGTTCCCGGAGGTCCCCAAAATATCAATGAAGGAATAATTCCTTTTGAAATTTGTTGTGTTAACGAACCATTTGGACCAACCAAATGACTTTGACTGATGTAATCTTCTAATTGCTGTGGGCGAATACGCTCGGCTAAAGGTGCTTCCATTTTGTAAAATTACTATTTTCAATTTTAATTTTATAGTATAAAGGGGTTACAAATCGTAACAAAGGGCGAGGAGGCTGTAGCTGACAAATTATCAGTATATTGTATTTGGATAGTTTTTTGATATTGCCAATACTAAAATATTTAATAATCATGAACGACAACCACTTTAAGTTTACGACTGCTGTTATTGGTCTTCCTGTTTTTTTTGTGCTTTTTTTGTGGATTGTTTATTGGATTCAAATTCGGTTTGATTTTGATTTTTATCAAAACGGAATTTATCCACGTGATTTTGCAGGTTTGCAAGGCATTTTGTTTAGTCCTTTTATTCATGAAAATTTAAGTCATTTATATAATAACTCAATTCCGCTTTTGGTTTTGTTGGCGGCACTTCAGTTTTTTTATCCTAAACAGTCTTTTAGTGTTATCGTTTTTGGTATTTTATTTTCCGGATTAATAACGTGGATTATCGGACGTGAAAATTTTCATATCGGCGCAAGCGGATTAATTTATGTTCTGGTAAGTTTTATTTTCTTTAAAGGAATCCAAACCCGTTATTATCGTTTAGTAGCGCTTTCGTTTGCTGTAACTTTGCTTTATGGCGGAATGATTTGGTATGTTTTCCCTGATGTCGATAAAACGATTTCCTGGGAAGGACACTTAGCAGGTTTTATTACCGGTTTTGCAATGTCTTTATTTTATAAAACTCCTGAATATGCAAAACCTATTGTGTATGATTGGCAAAAACCTGATTTTAATCCCGAAGACGATGCTTTCATGAAACATTTTGATGAGAATGGGAATTTTGTTAATACTGAAATTCCGGAAGAAGAGGAGGATAGTTTTTCGACTTATTTTAATTCAGATGTTTCGATTAATTATATCGTAACGAGAACAGAATCAGGAGATAAAATCTGAGAGAAATGTTAATTCTGATTTATATTGATTATTTTTGTTAAAAACATTCTCATTTATCTGACTTGTTATGAAAAAAATAAGCTTTATAGTTTTGGTTTTCCTAGTAGTAATCAGTTCAAAAGTAATTGCGCAATGCGATGTAAAAAATAGAATGCTGGCAGATGGCACAATGGTGTATTATTTTGATCCTGCTGTCTTTTATACCACAAAATCAAAATCATTAAAAATTAATATCGTTACTGATAAAGAACATTACTTTGTCTCTTTGCAGCCTACACCGTTTCCGGCTAAAAAAGATGGAAAAAAAATCAAAGATGATTTAGTGATTCATTTAGCTGATAATAAAGTCTACAAGTTAGCACATTATGATACGCAATACAGGCATAATGATTCTATCATGCAAGTTTTGTATTTAATAGACGATAAAGATATTGAGTCGTTTTCTAAGTTTGAAGCAACTGTAGCAGAGATTAGAATGGAAGGAACTGAGTTTGTTCGTGATTATAATTTTAAGCTACATAAAGATGCAATTATGAAACAGTTGAATTGCTTTTTAAAGAAAGAAGAATAGTAAAATGTTAATCATCGCTCAATTCCTCATGCTTGTGAGATAATTTTTTCTTTAGATTTTTAAATAGATTGTTGAAGCTAATAGTTAATGAAGCTGCATTCACAATTTGATCTCCCGCATCTCTGGGTAAATATTCATTAGCATATGTTAGTTCTACTTGTATATCGTCGGTAAATAAATAACCTGCTCCAATGTTGAGTCTGTTTCGGTCAAAAAAACTTTGTCCTGTGACTTTTGTGCCTGATTTAAAGAATAGTTCATCTGATGCGATTGCATAAACGACACCTTCGCGAAGAATCTTACTATTAATTGGTTTTAAATACTTTATTTGTTGACGATATCTAAAAACGTTATCATAAGTACCGTCTTGGCTTCGCATATGTCTAAGTTCCATTCTCATTCTGGTACTTAATGTATAACCGGTTTTGTGAAAATAGTAAATTCCCTGGAGGGCAAATCGTACCTCGGGCGATTCAAATTGACCTATTTCAGGAACATCTTTGTTGTAATTGTATGCTATAAAAGAAGAGAGTTTCCAGCGTGGAGAAAGGTAATAATGCCCCCAAATTCTGGCTGATCTCTGGATGTTTTTTTGAAAAATATTAGAAGAAGATTCTGTGCTGCTATAAGCGCCTCCAATGTTTAATTCAGCTGACCATTTTTCATTTATTGTCCGGTTGAATTGAACTTCATTCCAAAATTGGTTGTAGGTAGTTTTTTGAGCATAGCCCATACTTGTAATTAGAAAAACTACAAGTATAAGACTGCTTTTTTTTAATGATATGCTATGAGTGAATTTTGAAGACATTCATTGTTTGGTTTATGTGACGTCTTAATTCTCAATACTTTTTAACTTCTTTGGCGAACAGCTTCGTATAGAAATGCACCACAAGCTACCGAAACATTTAGAGATCCTATCGTTCCAAACATTGGTAATTTTGCTTTTTCATCAACAATCTTAAGTACAGAAGGATTTATTCCTCTGTCTTCAGATCCCATGATAATTGCTACAGGTTCGTTTAAAGTTACATCGTAAATATTTTGATCTGTTTTTTCGGTTGCAGCAACAGTTTTTATTCCAGAACCCTGAAGATAAAATATGGCATCTTTAATATGTTCAACCTTACAAATAGGCACGTTGAAAACTGCTCCGGCAGATGTTTTTACAGTGTCACCATTTACAGGTGCCGAACCGGCTTTTTGAACAATGATTCCATTTACTCCGGTGCATTCAGCTGTTCTGATTATGGCTCCAAAATTTCTGGCATCAGAGATTTGGTCTAATATTAAAAATAATGGTTTTGAGCCTGATTCAATTGTTGATTCAACTAAATGTTCTAATTCTATAAAACCAATGGGAGAGATCGTCGCAACGGCTCCTTGATGATTGTTTGGAGTTAGTCGATTAAGTTTTTCTACAGGTACGTAAGAGAAATTAATGTTGGCGCGTTTCATCACTTTCATTAAGTCTTTCATTAATTCTCCGGAAATTTCTTTTTGTATAAATACTTTATCAACTTCTTTTCCCGCTTGAATTGCTTCTATAATGGCTCTAATTCCAAATATTTGATGTTCTTTTTCCATGGGACAAATATAGGTATAATGTTTATATAAAAAAAAACCACTCTGAATGAACAGAGTGGTTTTCTAGTATTAGTAAATTACTATTTTAGTAATTATCTTCTAAGAATCCAGTTCTTTTATGACCAGCATAGATTAATGTAGTTGTAGTGTCAAAACTGTATTGAACTTTAAAGTATATACTGTCAGTTGCATGTCCTGTACGAGAATGACCTGCGTTTTTAATAATCTTTCCGTCAGTAACTGTTACAGTTGTTGCCCCAGGTACATTTGTGTTGGGTGCATTTTTGGCGCTAAAAGTTAAATTTGAAGGATTGGTGTCCACAGGCGCTTTTATCCAATATCCTGTAAGTGGAGCTGGAGCTCCTTTAAAATCATTAATAACCATTTTACCATCACCACCGTTTGTATCATATGTTCTGGTAGTTACATGTTGAGCGTATACATCACCAGTGTCTGCATCAATGATATCTATGTACCATTCTCCATTCAATTCGACTGATGGTGTTACTGCTGGTTTGTAATCATCATAACCTTCGTTATTACATGAAGCTAGAAGTGTTATCGTAAAAATTCCAAAAAGAACTTTATTGATATTATTTTTTGTTATGTTCATTTTTTTTACAATTAAGGTTGAAATTGAATTAAAGTCGATACGAATTTATATGGACCTGCATCCCAGTCGCAAGAAACTACTACTTGTTTAGTTCCTGGGGTAACTACTACTGATGTTAAATTTGCAACTCCACCAAATTGTTCGTTTGTTAAAGGATTCCCTGGGAAGGTAAAATTATTTGTTGGGATATCACCAGTGATTGTTCCTCCTTGTGTAGCAGAAATCACACCTATTTTTCTTCCTATATCGTACCATCCGCCAAAAGCATCTGATATTTCAAAGGTTCCATCAGTATTTTTCCAGATATAAACATACTTCATATCAACTGAACTTCCTTGAATTGGATTTAACAAAGCACCATTTCTTTTTACTGTCGATACATAAACTCCTTCAATACTATTAACTAAATCTCCTGTTTTATATACAATGACTTTTCTTGTAATTGTATTTGGGAAACCATCTACATTTACAGCACTATAAGTTACCGTATACTCATCAGCAATATTTCCATCTACTTTTTGTGCGTTACGATATTTTCCCGAAGCTTTAGATGTGTAAGTAATGGGTTTTCCATTTTCCGTTACGACAACTCCAGGATCGACGTATGGTGTTCCTAGAGGCCAGAATAAAGTTGAAGGACCATTTAAGGTCATTACTGGGTAATAAGTAATTTTAGTAGTGCCGACTACTGGATCAAGGCTGCAAGAAACCATTGCTAAAAGTAGCGCTGAAATCCCAAGCATTTTGAATATTTTTAAATTTTTCATATACTTAAAGTATTATATTAGTTTTTTTGATCCCACCATACTTTTTGAGTAATAGATGTTCTTTGTTTGATACTTGTATTTTTATCAATTTCGCTTTGAGGATAAAATAAAACGCTTGGAATGGTAGTACCAGTTAAGATAGAAGTACGAGAAGGTATTCTGTTTCCAATGGCGTAATCCTGAGTTCCGAAAGGTACAACTTCTGGGAATTTAGTTCTTGTAGTTTCAATGTAAGCCTCAACATTGTTTACATTAGCTAAAGCAGCCCATTTTTGTATAATTACTTGTCTCACTGCTTGTTCAGTTGGAAGCCCTGCTTTAAACTCATAAACTTTACCCGGTCCAGTATAAGTTGCTGGATCAGTTGTTGGATCTGTATCTTTAGGAACTATACTGTAAGTTAAAAATGAATTTGCAACCCCAAGGTCATATTTTGCTTTTGCACCAGCTTGACCAGAATATCTGATCAAAGCTTCAGCTTGTAAGAAGTTGCTTTCTGCTACAGTTATTAAGTACACAGGAGTTGTTTCAGTAATATTTGGTCTTGCATAAGCAAGAGCTGTATTAGTGAAGTTTTCACCATCACCTTGATTTAAACCTAAATAAGCAGGAACCGCAGGAGCTGCAGGAGCACTTTTTCTGTAGACAGCGGCTAGACGTGGGTCATTATTTGCAATGTAAAATTGTAATAAAGTATTACTCGCAATGTGGTTAATGTCTCCTAAACCAGGGGAAGAAGATAAGTTAACTTCGAAAAATGGATTACGTTGAGAAGTTTGAACCGTAAATATCCCAAACTTTGCGTCTTTAGTAATGAAGTTGTTTTCTGCTAAAAGAGCTTGAACTGCTGCTGGATTTGCAAGAGGTGTATAAGCCATACGTAAGTACATTTTTAGCTTTAATGTATTTGCAAATTTAATCCATTCGCTTTCAATACCGCCATAGATTACATCTTGTTTTCCAAAATCAGAAGCTACTGGGTTTGCTTTGTAAGCATTTACAGCTGCATCAATTTTTACTAATAAATCTTTGTAGATTTCCTCTTGAGAAGTTACTTTAGGGTTGAAGTTTCCTATTCCGGCCAAAGCTTCTTTGTAAGGAACATCTCCAAAAAGATCTGTGATAACCTGAAATGTATAGGCTTGTAATAATGTGGCAATCAGTGTTTGTCCGGTGTTTTTGTTTTTAGCTGCTTCGCTTAAAACAAATTGTAAGTCATTTAAACCGCCAGAATAAAGCTCATCCCAAGGTCTGTTGGCAAATGCAGTATTTAAATTGTATTGGTCAATAACATCATATTGACCCGCACTTGGTGATTGTGTGTGATATTGTGCGTAAAAACCTCCTAAATTTGCTAATTCTCCACCAGTCATTGCTATGATAGAAGCTTCTGATGAAGCTAGTGCTAATCCAGCATTAATTTGTCCTGGTGTGTTAGGATCTGTGTTTACATCCAAATCTCCCTCGCAAGAAGTAAAAACTCCTATAGAAAAGATTAAGGTTAGTATTGTTGATATATTTTTCATATTATTTTTTTATTAAAAGTTTGCTTTTACGCTAAAACCTAAGCTTCTTGTTGAAGGATTTGCACTAAACTCTCCAAATTGTCCTGATAAATCTGTACCAAAAGTAGATGTCTCCGGGTCAATATATTGATTGCTTTTAGGTGTCCATAAGAATAAGTTTCTTCCAATCACTGATAAAGACAAAGATTGAATAGGCGCATTTCCTAAAAGTTTTTTAGGAAATTCATATCCTAATACTACCTCTCTTAATTTTATAAAAGATTTGTCAATTACAGTTTCTCTTGCTAATGCATCAGAAGAGTAGTAGTCATCTTGGTGTGATGAATCTACAGCTACTGTATTTGGATTATAAGTAACAGATCCATCTGCTGCTGTAACTTTTACTACTGAACCAGGAACGATAAATGGTTGTCTATTGTTGTATGTTGTTGTAATAGAGTTACCTGTAAAGCGTGTAATATCTGCGGTTCTAGAAAACATTAAACCTCCTTGACGAATGTCAAAAGAAAAATCTAATGTAAAGTTTTTATAACTAATAGTATTTCCAATACCCATTGTATAATCGTATTGAGTATCACCATATACTTGTTTTTGTGTAGATGCGACTGGAATACCGTTTGCATCAACTACTATATTTCCTTGAGGGTCTCTTTCTGGAACAGATCCTTGAATTAAACTTAGCGGTTGACCTTTTTGTGCAATTAATCCAATTGAAGTTGTACCACCTAAGTTAAGTTGTTTTAATCTTGGATCTAATTCCACTAAGTTAGAATTGTTTTTAGCATAATTAACAGTTGTAGACCATCCGAAACCTGTACTTTTAGCTTTGATCCAATTGAAAGTTACTAATCCTTCAAAACCTTTATTTGAAATAGTTCCTACATTCGCTATTTGAGTTGTATATCCAGTTGTAGATGCTAAAGCTAAAGGAATAATTTGGTCCACAACTTTAGAATCATAATAAGAAAGGTCAATGTTAATAAAGTTTTTGAAGAAAGATGCTTCAATACCAAATTCATATTCTTTTCTTCTTTCCGGTTTCAAATCTGGATTAGCAGCTCTGTTACCAACTTCGTAGCCATTTACTCCGTTAAAAGGATAAGTTAAATTTCCGAATCCAAGACCAACAGTTCCCTTAGAATATACTGATTGAACTTGGTATGGATTTGTGTCAACACCTGTTTCTCCATAGTTAGCTCTTAATTTTCCAAAGTTTACTACGCTTTTAATTTCTGGGAAAGTATCAGTAAATGCCCAGCTTAAATTTACTCCACCGTATAAAACTGAACGATTTCCTTGAGGTAAAGTTGAATACCAGTCATTACGTAAATTTGTAGTTAAGAATAATTGATTTTTAAAACTTAGAGACGTACTGTTGTAAACACCATACAATTTTCTTTCATTTCTGCTAGAAGTTGCTACTGCAGTTTCTGAAGAGTTGTCAAACGAGTGAAAACCTGCAATATCCTGACTTCCTACAGATCCAGAAATTGTACTTCCTGTTCTTTGGTTCATGTTGAAACCAAATGTACTTTGTAATTGGAAATCTGAATTAAGAGTGAAATCTAAATTATATAAAACCTCGTGGTTTATTTGTTTTGAAATAGTTTTTGATTCAGAATATGAACCTGGCGATTCAGTTGATGATCCGTCATTTGGACTTCCAGGAGCAGCATCTACTCTTTCTTCCCAAATTGCTATGCTTTCGCTAGATTGATCTACTCCAAAACGGTATACTAAATTTGACCATTTGTTAAGATCGTATTTTAATTCAATAGATCCATAAACTCTGTCTTTAGCATATTTTGATCCATTTTCGTTTAATGTAAAATATGGATTTGTTACACCATAAGGAGTGTAATAATTTGATACATTGTTGAATTTATCTTTGTAGTTTTTAAATTCAGTGATAGGAAGATCTGTTGGAATTTGCATTAAGTTATTCATAACAGTTAATCCTTGTCCTGTAGCAACTGCACTACCACCAGTATTTACATAATTTAAACTACCAGTAATAGTCATTTTGTTTACTTTAGATGTTCCTGAAATTCCTAAAGTATTTCTTTCAAATTTATCTGCATCAGACGGCATGATACCATCTTGTTGAGAATTTGAATAAGATAATCTAACAGATGTATCTCCGTTTCCTCCTGAAATAGAAAGAGTATTTAAAGCATTTGTTCCAGTATCAAAAAAGTGCTCTAACTGATCTGGTTGAAAAGAGTAAGGTTTAATTTTTTGAGAATTGTCAACGATATTACCCCATGGTCTTACAACGCCATCAAATTTAGGTCCCCAAGAACCATTTTCGATAAGTACGTGTTGTCCATTCCAACCTTGACCAAATTGGTCTTGATATTTTGGTGTTCTTAAGATCTCTGTAAATGAAGTCGCATTTGCGAAACTAACACTCATTTTTCCGGCTTTACCTTTTTTAGTAGTTATAATGATAACTCCACTTGCTCCTCTAGATCCGTAAAGTGCTGTTGCAGCACCACCTTTTAAGATAGACATTGTTTCGATATCTTCTGGGTTGATATCTCCTGATCCACGACCAAAATCATATCCTCCACTTAAACTGTCAGAATAAGTAGATCCGTTATTAATAGGAATACCGTCTACTACATAAAGTGGTTGATTGTTACCGTATAAACTACTGAATCCTCTAATGATTACCCCTGATGAAGCACCTGGGTCTGTAGAAGCGCTCGAAACAGTTACACCGGCAACTTTACCTTTTAACGCATCTGCGATATTTCCTTGAGATGATTTGTTTAATTCTTCTGAATTAAGTGTTGTTGACGCATAACCTAGAGATTTTTTCTCACGTTTGATACCGATAGCTGTAGTTACTACTACACCTTCCAATTCCACTGAATCATCTTTTAATTTTACATTTACTGATGTTGTGGCAGCAGAAACTTCTTGAGATTTCATCCCAATGTAACTAAATACCAAAACTTGACTTGTTGATGCTTTGATAGAGTATTTACCATCAAAATCAGTTTGTGTTGCAGTTCTTGTTCCTTTTACTAATACACTTACACCTGGTAAAGGCATACCTGAATTATCGGAAACAATACCTGAAACAGCTCTTTCTTGCGCAAAAGTTAATTGCGCCACTAGTACCAAAAGAAGTACTAAGAATCCATTGAACTTTAGTTTCATTTTTAATTATTTTGAATTAGTTCGACAAAAATCTTAATAATTTGTTAATCTACCTAATATAAAAAGCTTTTTTTTTAGTTAAATTATGATTTTACTATAAGATATTGTTTTTTTATAGTTAAAAAAGATGCATAAATTGTAAATTCGTAATTTTTCAGTTGAAATATGATAATAATGGAAAGTATTGGTATTCGATGAAATGTTAAATTTCGGAAAATTATAGTTGTTTTTCTTTTTTTTATAACTTTTGCAAAAAAAAACCACCCTTTTCGAGGGTGGTTTTATGTTAAATTATGTTATTTTTTACAGGTCTTTTAATGGAGGTTGTTTTACATCCCAGAAAATTTTGGTTGTTAAAAGATCTCCGCCAATTGCTGCAGATGCAGCTTGCCAGTTTGTACCGTTAACTGTTTGTTCAGCATTTGGATAAAACCATCTAACTGGTACTTGTCCTCTTGCGATAGATAAAGAAGTAGCGCTAGTTATTAAGATAGGGAAATCTAATCTTCTAAAAGCAGTCCATGATTGGAAGCCTCTGTTGTATAATGCAATCCACTCTTGGTAACCAATTTTTTCTTGCCATGTACCAGTTCCGGTTCCAGGGAATCCCGTAATTGGAGTGGTAGCAGCTGTTGTGTAAGCTACTGTTGGCTGAGCTAAATATGCAGTAGTTTCTTCTGGAGTAACTCCCCAATAATTACATGACAAAGTGATTGCTTTATTGTAATAGTATTCTGGAGTGTTTCCTACTGATAATCCTCTTGCAGCAGCTTCAGCTAAGTAGAAGTTAACTTCGAATGCTTCTAATAAAACACCTGGTGCAGCTGGCTTTTTAATTGCATCACCAACATGTGAATAAGATGTTTCGTAAGGATTTGCATTACGTGATCCTGGATTTCCTCCTTTGTAAGTTCCGTCAGCCATTGGTGTGAAGTAAATAGGTCTTCTTGGGTCAGATAATGCGTTCATTCTGTTAACTATAGTAGTTGTAGGAACGTTGTCATTTCTTTGACTTGCAACCAAATTGTCAAAAATTGGGTTGTAGTTAGGAGCAAATGATGCATATGTAAATAAAGCATTTTTAGGATTGTCTAATATTACCCCTGCAGTATAAGCTTCTTCAATAGTTGTTTTAGCTAAAGCTGGATCTATGTCAGAAAGGTTTGTTCCTATCTTAAGTTTTAGCGAATTTGCAAATAACTTCCAATCGGCAACATTTCCTTTGTAAACAAGGTCTCCTTTATCAAAACTTTTTCCACTTGTGTCTAATTTTGCAATTGCAGCATTTAAACGAGCAATTAATAATGGATAAATTGCAGAATCATTGTCATACTTAGGTAAGATGATTTTTGGATTCTGTAATGACTCTGAATAAGGTATATCTCCAAAGGTATCAACCAATATTTGGTAAGTATAAACTCTTAAGATTTCAAGTATTGCAACTTTGTTTTGTTGTTGCTTTTGCCAGTCGCTATCTGTTACGTTACCAGGTTTTACTGCTTTAAGTAATACTTCTTCTGATGTTTGTAAGTTACCTAAAACATTTTGATACAAGTTTGTCCAGTGTGTATCCGGAATTGTTCTGGTTGTTAAGTTGTATCTTGATTCTGCTGCATATAATGTAGCAGCCCAATATTGAACATAATAACGTAACGGATTATTATTAACACTTGGAGTTGTTAATTGATCTGTTAATTCTTTTTGTGCGTCTGTCAATAATGATTCTGCAGAAACGTCATAAGACTTTTTCTCATCATCATTAAAATTGTCATTGTCACTAACACAACTCGAAAGAGTTAGTACAGTTAGTGTTACTATTGATAATAATATCTTTTTCATTTTGTCTAGAAGTTAAGTTTTACGTTAAATGAGTATACTTTTGTTGCTGGCATAACTCCTGATTGAAATCCTTGAATGTTTCCTGCTGATGAACCTGCTTCAGGGTCAGAGTAAGGAAGGTTTTTTTGGATAATCCATACATTGTTTCCGATTACGCTAAAAGATAATCCTTTAAGTTTTAATTTGTCTAAAATTTGTGATGGTACAGTATATGTAAAACCTACTTCTCTTAATTTTACAAATGAACCATCGTATACATAAGCTTTAGTTGGATTTACATCAGAGCTAAAAGCTGTACCGCCAGAAGTTGAAGCATCAATTCTAGTTGTGTTTGGTGTTCCGTCAGCATGAACTCCAGCTAAAATTACACCACCGCTATCTGCTCCGGTTGTTAAAGGATTTCTAACAGAGTTTCCTAAGTCATTTATTCCTAGGTCATATATACCTGTTTCTTGCCCGTATGCTTGATCTAGTGAGAAGATATCTCCTCCTTTTTTAACATCGATTAAGAAGTTAAGAGAAAGATTTTTGTAAGAGAATTTGTTTGATATACCACCTAGCCATTTTGCTTGAGTGTTACCGATAACTTTGTTTGATGCTAATACGTAAAATCCATCTGCATCGATAACTTTATTTCCATTAGCGTCATAAGTATAGTCTTTTCCTCTTAATGTTCCGTATGATTGTCCAACAGTTGCATTTAAAGAAGCACCTCCTTGAAAAGTCGCTAACAATAAATTGTCTCTTCCTTGGTTTAAAGAAACTACTGTGTTTTTGTTAGTAGACCAGTTAACTCCAAGGTCCCAAGTGAAATCTTGTGTTTTGATTACTTTTCCAGATAAAGCTAACTCGATACCTTTGTTTTCGATTTCTCCAGCATTAACTGTTGCGAAATTTCGGCCTGTTGAAGTAGATTGTGGTACGTTGAAGATTTGATCTTCTGTGTTTGTTTTGTATAAAGATAAATCAAAATTTAATCTGTTTTTAAACATTGACATCTCTAAACCTGCTTCCCAAGCTTTTTGAGTTTCTGGTTTTAAATTAGCGAAATCTAAATATGTTGGGCTATTTCCAAAAAGAGGGTTTCCGTCGATACCGTAGTTGTTAACTTTTGCTCCAAGTCTTCCTGCTGCTGGGTCATTACCAACTTGTGCGTAATTGATTCTTACTTTTCCTAAAGATAACCAGTCTGCTTGTACTAATTCAGAGAAGATTAAACTTGAACCTATTGAGTAATAGTTGTAGTTGCTGTTTTCTGTTGGTAAAGCTGTACTTTTATCGTTTCTGAAAGATCCTTCTAAGAATAAGAATTTTTTGTAGTCTAATGATAATTGAGCGTACAATCCTGATTTTTCATAAGCAATTTGAGATTCTCTTGCTGGTAAAAATACATTAGAGTTTTCTAAGCTGTATAATCCTGGAGATGCTAAACCACCAGTTGTAGATGATTGGATTGAATATGCATCAGATCTTAAATAAGTGTAACCACCTAAAGCTTTTGCTCCAATGTCTTCATTTAAGTGAAAATTATAAGTAGCAATGAAGTCATAAGTTTGTTGCATGAAATCTCTTTTGTATAAAGAATATCCAGAACCATCGTTAGCTCCACTAATACCAAATGTTTCAGCGTGACTTCCAACTGCTTTTCTTAATTCTTGTTGGTCATTAGAGTAATCGATAGTTGCGCGTCCTAAAAGTACAAAGTCTGGTGTAATTTTATAAGATAAACTTGTACCTGCTAAGAATCTTGTTCTAGAATCTTGCTCGTAGTTTTGATATCTGTCAAAATATGGGTTGTTCCAGAAAGCAGGAGCTAAATTTCCACTAGTTGGATCAGTTTGATTCCATGTAGTATTTTGTCCTGTTCTGTTGTATTCTCTTTCTAATTCTTTAATGTCGTTATTAACTGCCCACCATTGTCTGAATCCTCCAATGAAGTTGTCTCCGTATCCTGTGTTATTTCTACCAGTCGTGTTTTGGTCAGTAAAAGTAAAGAATGCAGTTGAAGTTAATTTGTCTGATAAATCTCTAGAGAAGTTACCGTTAAGAGAGTTTTTGTTTAATAAACTGTTTGGTAAAACACCTGTGTTGTTGATGTTTGTAAATCCTAAATTGTATGCTCCTTTTTCATCACCACCACTTAGATTTACGTTGTTTGTGTAGGTAGTTGATTTTTGAAAAAATGATTTAGGGTCGTTTTTAGCAGCTACCCAAGGAGTTGCTTTTCCATAGTTAGGATTTCCTAATACGAATGCATCCCATTGGTATACCATGATGTTTGGGTCAAATTTATTTCCGTAAGAAGCATCGTCTCCAGTTGAAGCTACAAGCCCGTTTGGATTACCAAATACGTCAGCAGTATAGCTACTGTCTTCTCCGCCATATCCCTCTCCGTATTGAGTTTGGTATCTTGGCATAGTGCTTTTGTCTATTGCTCCAACAGATACTGTTGAGCTAACAGAAACTCCTAATGCAGAATTCTTTTTCCCTTTTTTAGTTGTAATCATAATCGCTCCGTTTGAAGCCTGACTACCGTAAAGAGCTGTTGCAGCAGCACCTTTTAAAACGTTGATTGATTCAATGTTGTTTGGGTCAATATCAGATGCAGAGTTACCAAAGTCAAATCCTTGTCTTCCGTTTTGTGAATCTGTGTCATTTAAATTTGCATTACTAACTGCTACACCATCAACAACAATCAAAGCTTGGTTGTTACCAGTGATACTTTTAACACCTCTAAGGACAATGTTTGTAGATCCTCCAAAGTTAGAGTTTGCTTTAATTTCTAAACCAGCAACTTTTCCAGATAAATTGTTTAGGAAGTTGTTTGTTGGTGAGCTATTAACCTGCTCAGCTGTTACTAATTGAGAAGAATAACCTAAAGATTTTTTCTCTCTTTTTACACCTAAAGCTGTTGTTACAACAACGCCTTCAAGTTCTTGCGCTGCATCACCTAATTTTACATTAACTAGTGATGAGCTCGCTGCTATTTCTTGGGTTTTCATCCCAATGTAGCTAAATACCAATACCTGGCTTGTTGATGCTTTGATGGAGAACTTTCCGTCAAAATCAGTTTGTGTTCCAGATTTAGTTCCTTTTACTAATACGCTCACGCCTGGCAAAGGCATTCCTGCATTGTCGGAAACTGTCCCTGAAACGGTTCTTTCTTGCGCAAAACTTAGCTGCGCCATTAGCACTAACAGTAGTACTAAGAATCCATTGAACTTTAGTTTCATTTTTAAATATTTTGAATTAGTGTTGCAAAACTCTTAATAATTTGTTAACTTTCCTAATGATAGTTTAAAGTTTTTTCGAGAAGGGTTAAAATTTAACATTATAACATATGCTGACCATAGTGTTAAATAATTGTATTTCTTTAATGTTTTCAGTTCCGTTTGTGAGATTTATTCTTAATAAACCGCTTGGTGTTTGTATTGTTGTTCCAATTCCGATTCCTGTTAAATTGTTAATTTTTTTAGGATTTAAAGTTTGTGTTAAGTCTTGATATATTGCATAATCGATAATTGAGTTTATGTATAGATTGCCTGAAACAATATATCTGTATTCTGTAAGAAGCATTGATGCGAAATTTGCTTGAAGACTGTTTTCTGAAAAACCTCTTATTGAATTTATTCCACCGAATCTAAATAATTCATTAGTGATGTAATTTTTGCTCTTTAGATAAAAAATTTGTGGATTTATATAGATATAATTCCTTTTGTCTATTTTAAAATTGTAAGAAAGATTTGAATTTGTGTAAAATTGGGGGCTTGAGTCTACTGTTTCCGGATCTCCGTTTGTGTTTCGTTTCCCATATCCGATTATAAGATTTATAGAAGCTTTCTTGGGGAAAAGTGTGTTTTCGCTGTTGTTTTTTTTATATTCAAAAGTTGAAGTGGTGTATGAGTTTTTATAGTCACTGATAGTTGAATTGTTTGTGTTTTGAATATCACTTGATTCCGTGGATTGGTAGCCAAGATATATTTTAGTGTTGTAATTTATAAAATAGCCGAGGTCTATAGAGGTTTTTGTATTTTGAAAAGTGCTGTCTTGCTTGAAGATGTTTAATTGCGCTTTTAGTCCCAGTGAAGATTGAAATATATATGGGATTTCTATTTTTGTGTTAAAGGTTTTCTGTTGGTTTCCGTCGCTTTTCCAGTATAGCGAAAATTGTTCGCCTGCGTGAAGGGTGTTTAATAGTGCTATGTCAAGGTATCCGTTGAGTGTTAGTTTTTTGTTTTCGTCATTCGAAAAGCCGATGTACCCATCAAAAGTATTTGCTTTTCTCTTTTCGATATAAGTGTAAATTTTAGTCGAATCACTTGTGAATAATATTTGGGGGTATTTGGTTTGAGTAACGAATTCGTAGCTGTTAATATCGTTGTAAAGTTCTTTTACCGTTTCTTGATTAAGGGTTCTGTTGAGATATTTTTTGTTGAGCTGTTTTAGGTGTCCTTTTGGAAAATAGTCTTTTTTGCTATTGTTTTCTTGGTTAAGAATAATTGAATTTACAGCGCGTTTTTTTTCGGATTTAAAATTTAAATCAGCATAAATTATGGAATTCTTTGCTTCGATATTTTCAAGTTTTGCTTTGCTTAGTGCAAAACCTCTTTTTTCTGCATCAATTATTTTTTGATTCAGGAAGTTTTCGATCTCTTCATATGCGATAATTAAAGTGTCTTTGTTTGTTTCTGAAACACCAAAAAAGGATTTATTTCTACCTATATATATATGTATGTATTTTGCTCTTCTGTTTAATTCAATTATTGTAGTATAAGTGCTGTCGTTTGTTTTGTTAGTTTCTAAGATTTGATTATCAATGTATCCTTTTTTTGATAATTTTTCCGAAGTGTTTTTTAGTTCGTCAAATAAGGATTTTATAGTAGTGTGACTTGCTGTATAGTTTAGAGAATCAATTGTTTGGGTTTGGGTTTGAGTTGATCCGTTTATTTTTAAATGGAAGTTTTGTGCATAGCAGGAAATGCTTGTACAAAAAATGAGTAACTGTAAAAAGGGTTTTAAAAGCAATTTTTTCATTTATTAAAAGTATTGCAAATATCTATTGTTTGTTTCTAAATTCATAAGCTTAAATAATGTTATTGAAAATTAATGAATTAACGTTTGTATAGTGAAAAATATTTTATACATTTGCAACCCCGTAAAAAGCGGGAATTTAATATACATAATAAATTTTTAGTATTAATTATGCCAACAATTCAACAATTAGTAAGAACAGGAAGAACTCAGATCACTAAGAAGAGTAAATCGGTTGCTTTAGATTCTTGTCCTCAAAGAAGAGGGGTTTGTACGCGTGTTTACACTACTACACCAAAAAAACCAAACTCTGCAATGCGTAAAGTTGCGCGTGTACGTTTGACAAATGGTAATGAAGTGAATGCTTACATCCCTGGAGAAGGACACAATCTACAAGAGCACTCGATAGTATTAGTGCGAGGTGGAAGGGTAAAAGATTTACCAGGTGTTAGATATCATATCGTTCGTGGAGCGCTTGACACGTCAGGAGTTGCAGGAAGAACGCAAAGAAGATCTAAGTACGGTGCTAAACGCCCAAAAGAAGCAAAAAAGTAATTTAAAACGTTAAGAGTTGGAGGTTAGGAGTTGAGGGTTTGAGATTGAAGGCGAAAGTTGTGAATCTTTAACGTAAAACATTTAACGGATAACCTATAACTTTTTATTAAAAAAAAGACATGAGAAAAAGAGCGGCAAAGAAAAGACCACTTTTACCGGATCCAAGGTTTAATGACCAATTGGTAACGCGTTTTGTGAACAACTTAATGTGGGATGGTAAGAAATCTACAGCTTTTAAAGTATTTTATGATGCAATTGATATCATTGAGTCTAAAAAGCAAAACGATGAAAAAACTTCATTGGAGATCTGGAAAGATGCTTTAACAAACGTTATGCCTCACGTAGAAGTACGTAGCCGTAGAGTTGGTGGAGCTACATTTCAAATTCCAATGCAAATTAGACCAGACAGAAAAATTTCTATGGCAATGAAGTGGTTAATACTTTATTCTAGAAGAAGAAATGAAAAATCTATGGCACAACGTTTAGCGTCAGAATGTTTAGCTGCTGCTAAAGAAGAAGGTGCTGCGGTTAAGAAAAGAATGGATACTCACAAGATGGCAGAAGCTAATAAAGCTTTCTCTCACTTTAGATTTTAATTCGTAAGAAATGGCTAGAGATTTAAAATATACAAGAAATATCGGAATTGCTGCTCACATTGATGCTGGTAAAACAACAACAACTGAGCGTATCCTTTTTTATACTGGAAAGTCACACAAAATTGGTGAGGTACACGATGGTGCTGCAACAATGGACTGGATGGCTCAAGAGCAAGAAAGAGGTATTACAATTACTTCAGCTGCAACAACTTGTGAGTGGAATTTTCCAACTGAGCAAGGTAAGCTTTTGCCTGAGTCATTGCCGTACCACTTCAATATTATTGATACTCCTGGGCACGTTGATTTTACTGTAGAGGTAAACCGTTCTTTGCGTGTACTTGATGGTTTGGTTTTCTTGTTTAGTGCTGTTGATGGTGTTGAGCCTCAATCAGAAACTAACTGGAGACTTGCAGATCAGTACAGAGTTCCACGTATGGGATTCGTAAACAAAATGGACCGTCAAGGATCTAACTTTTTGGCAGTTTGTCAACAAGTTCGTGATATGTTAAAATCAAATGCTGTTGCGATCACTTTGCCAATTGGTGAAGAAAATGATTTCAAAGGTGTTGTGGATTTAGTAAAAAACCAAGCTATTATTTGGCATGATGCAACTCAAGGGGCAACTTTTGATATTGTTGAGATTCCTGCTGATATGGTTGCTGAAGTTAAAGAATACAGATCTATTCTTATTGAAGCGGTTGCTGATTACGATGAAAACTTATTAGAGAAATTCATGGAAGATGAAAACTCTATTACAGAAGAAGAAATCAACAACGCTTTAAGAGCTGCTACTATGGATATGGCTATCATCCCGATGATTGCTGGTTCTTCTTTTAAAAACAAAGGAGTTCAATTCATGTTAGATGCAGTTTGTAAATATTTACCTTCTCCGATGGATAAGGAAGGTATCGAAGGAATTCATCCTGATGATGCTGAATTATTAGAAGAAGATCAAACTAAAATCTTACGTAAGCCAGATGTAAAAGAGCCGTTCGCTGCTTTAGCATTCAAAATTGCTACTGACCCATTCGTAGGTCGTTTAGCTTTCTTCCGTGCTTACTCTGGACGTTTAGATGCTGGTTCTTACGTTTTGAACACACGTTCTGGAAATAAAGAAAGAATTTCTCGTATCTACCAAATGCACGCTAACAAACAAAATCCAATCGAATTTATTGAGGCTGGAGATATTGGAGCTGCTGTTGGATTTAAAGATATTAAAACTGGAGATACATTGTGTGATGAAAAACACCCAATTATTCTTGAGTCTATGAAATTCCCTGCACCGGTAATTGGTATTGCAATTGAACCTAAAACTAAAGCTGACGTTGATAAAATGGGTATGGCTTTGGCTAAATTGGCTGAAGAAGATCCAACATTTACTGTTAGAACAGATGAGGCTTCAGGGCAAACTATTATCTCAGGTATGGGTGAGCTTCACTTAGATATCTTAGTAGATCGTATGAAACGTGAATTTAAGGTTGAAGTAAACCAAGGTGAGCCTCAGGTTGAATATAAAGAAGCGTTTACAAGAACTGCTACACACAGAGAGACTTATAAGAAACAATCAGGAGGTCGTGGTAAATTCGGTGATATCGTATTTACACTTGAGCCAGCTGACGAAGTTGATGGTAAAGTTCCTGTAGGATTGCAGTTTATTAATGCAGTAAAAGGTGGTAACGTTCCTAAGGAATATATTCCATCTGTAGAAAAAGGTTTCCGTGAAGCTATGAAAACTGGTCCTTTAGCTGGTTATCAAGTGGATAGTTTGAAAGTAACTTTGACAGACGGATCTTTCCACCCTGTCGATTCTGATGCTCTTTCTTTTGAATTGGCTGCAAGAATGGGTTATAGAGAAGTGGCAAAAGCTGCTGGAGCAATTATTCTTGAGCCTATCATGAAGATGGAAGTTATTACTCCTGAAGAAAACATGGGAGATATCGTAGGTGATATCAACCGTCGTAGAGGTCAGGTTAATGACATGGGTGATAGAAATGGTGCTAAGACTATTAAGGCTGATGTGCCTTTGTCAGAAATGTTTGGGTATGTAACAACATTAAGAACATTATCTTCTGGTAGAGCTACTTCAACAATGGAGTTTTCTCACTATGCAGAAACACCTTCTAATATTTCAGAAGCTGTAATTAAAAAAGCAAAAGGTAACGCTTAATTCTTAAGAAAATGAGTCAAAAAATCAGAATAAAACTAAAATCTTACGATCACATGTTGGTAGACAAGTCTGCTGAAAAGATCGTAAAAACAGTAAAAACTACTGGAGCAGTTGTAACAGGTCCAATTCCGTTGCCAACTCACAAAAAACTTTTCACTGTATTACGTTCTCCGCACGTTAACAAAAAAGCGAGAGAGCAATTTGAAGTAATGTCATACAAGAGATTGATTGATATTTATTCATCTTCATCTAAAACTATTGATGCTTTAATGAAACTTGAATTGCCAAGTGGGGTTGAAGTAGAGATCAAAGTATAATTTTATTATATTTTTATAAAAAAAAGCGAGGCAGAAATGTTTCGCTTTTTTTGTTGTTTTAAATTTTGTTGTGTTTGTTTTTTTTTTAATTAAAAGAAAACAATAATTTAATATTATTTTGTTAGAAAAGCCTTATGTGGAGCTGTGTAGCGGTGATTTTGGTTTTTGCGGGTAAAAATATTTTGTAATAATAATCTGTAGTAAATTTTAATTCTGATTATTTTTTTTGAAATGTAAAAGAGATCTGGGTAGTTTCTTTTGAGCTTGGATTTTGATAATGAGCGATTTAATTTTTGTAACTGTTTGGTATATTCAATTTTAATATCTACTTTTGCACTCCCTGTTTGGAAATTTCTGTTATTTTCAAATTGAAGGGAATTTTAGTAATTAATAATTAATATTTATGTCTGGGTTAATTGGTAAAAAAATCGGCATGACTAGTATTTTCGACGAAAATGGGAAAAATATTCCTTGTACAGTAATCGAAGCTGGGCCGTGTGTTGTTACCCAAGTCAGAACCAAAGGTGTTGACGGGTACGAAGCGTTGCAACTTGGTTTCGATGACAAAAACGAGAAACATTCCACTAAAGCGGCTTTAGGTCACTTTAAAAAAGCTGGAACTGTTGCTAAGAAAAAAGTCGTTGAATTTCAAGATTTTGCAACTGAACAAAAATTAGGAGATCTTATTGATGTTTCTATTTTTGCTGAAGGAGAATTTGTAGATGTACAAGGTGTGTCTAAAGGTAAAGGTTTTCAAGGGGTTGTTAAACGTCACGGATTTGGTGGTGTTGGACAAGCAACTCACGGTCAACACAACCGTTTAAGAGCGCCAGGTTCTGTAGGAGCTTCTTCATATCCATCCAGAGTATTCAAAGGAATGCGTATGGCTGGAAGAATGGGAGGAGACAATGTAAAAGTTCAAAACCTTAGAGTTTTAAAAGTAGTTGCTGAAAAGAACCTACTTGTTATTAAAGGATGTGTTCCTGGACATAAAAACTCTTATGTAATCATTCAGAAGTAATGGAAGTAAAAGTATTAGATTTCAACGGAAAAGATACTGGAAGAAAAGTTCAACTTTCTGATTCAGTATTCGCAATTGAACCAAATAATCACGCTGTATACCTTGATGTAAAGCAATATCTTGCTAATCAAAGACAAGGGACTCACAAAGCTAAAGAAAGAGCTGAAGTGACAGGAAGTACACGTAAGATTAAAAAACAAAAAGGAACTGGTACGGCTCGTGCGGGAAGTATCAAGAATCCATTGTTTAAAGGTGGTGGAACGGTTTTTGGACCAAGACCAAGAAGTTATTCATTCAAATTGAATAAAAGCTTGAAAAGATTGGCTAGAAAATCTGCTTTCTCAATCAAAGCAAAAGAGTCAAATATTATCGTTCTTGAGGACTTTAATTTTGAAACTCCAAACACTAAAAATTTCATTAACGTTTTGAAAGCTTTAGGGTTAGATAATAAAAAATCTCTATTTGTGTTGGGTGAGTCAAATAAAAATGTATATTTGTCGTCACGCAATTTAAAGGCTTCAAATGTCGTAACTAGCTCAGAATTAAGCACTTACGCTATTTTAAACACTAATAATTTAGTGCTTTTAGAAGGTTCTTTGGAGTTAATTGAAGAAAATTTAAGTAAATAATAGGAATATGAGCATCATAATTAGACCTATAGTAACGGAAAAAGTAACCAAAGAAAGTGAAGTTTTAAACCGCTTCGGATTCGTTGTTGACAAAAAAGCAAACAAAGTTCAAATTAAGAAAGCTATTGAAGCTGCTTATGGAGTAACTATCGTTTCAGTTAACACGATGAACGTAAGACCGGATAGAACTACAAAATACACTAAAAGTGGTTTAATCAGTGGAAAGACAAATGCAATTAAGAAAGCGATTGTTCAAGTACAAGAAGGAGAAACAATTGATTTTTACAACAATATCTAAGATAGAAAAATGTCAGTAAGAAAATTAAAACCTATTACCCCAGGTCAGCGATTTAGAGTTGTGAATGGTTATGACGCCATTACAACTGATAAGCCGGAACGCTCTTTGATAGCGCCGATAAAAAACTCTGGAGGTAGAAATAGTCAAGGAAAGATGACCATGCGTTATACGGGTGGTGGTCACAAGCAGAGATATCGTATTATTGATTTCAAAAGAACTAAAGACGGAATTCCGGCTACTGTGAAATCAATCGAATACGATCCAAATCGTACTGCATTTATCGCTTTATTAGCTTATGCTGATGGAGAGAAAACTTATGTTATTGCTCAAAACGGATTGAAAGTTGGTCAGAAATTAGTTTCTGGTCCAGAATCTCAACCTGAAATTGGTAATACATTGCCTTTAAGCAGAATTCCTTTAGGAACTGTAATCTCTTGTATTGAGTTACGTCCAGGTCAAGGAGCAGTAATTGCTCGTTCAGCTGGTACATTTGCTCAGTTAATGGCAAGAGATGGAAAATATGCTACAATTAAAATGCCATCTGGTGAAACAAGATTGATCTTGTTAACTTGTTCGGCTACAATTGGAGCTGTTTCTAATTCAGATCACCAATTAGTTGTGTCAGGAAAAGCTGGTAGAACAAGATGGTTAGGAAGAAGACCTAGAACAAGACCTGTTGCAATGAACCCTGTTGATCACCCAATGGGTGGTGGAGAAGGACGTTCTTCTGGTGGACATCCACGTTCAAGAAATGGAATACCAGCAAAAGGTTATAGAACTCGTTCTAAGAAAAACCCGAGTAACAAGTATATCGTAGAACGTAGAAAGAAATAATAAGATATGGCACGTTCATTAAAAAAAGGACCTTTCGTTCATTATAAGTTAGACAAGAAAGTTCAGGAAAACGTAGAAAGTGGTAAAAATAGTGTAGTAAAGACTTGGTCTAGAGCTTCTATGATTACTCCAGATTTCGTTGGACAAACTATCGCAGTTCATAACGGTCGTCAATTTGTACCAGTTTACGTAACAGAAAACATGGTAGGTCACAAATTAGGAGAATTTTCACCAACTAGATCTTTTAGAGGTCATGCTGGAGCAAAAAATAAAGGTAAAAAATAAGAAGCAATGGGAGTTCGTAAAAGAGAAACAGCAGATGCGAGAAAAGAGGCTAATAAGTCTATTGCTTTCGCAAAATTGAATAACTGCCCTACTTCACCTAGAAAAATGCGCTTAGTAGCGGACTTGGTAAGAGGTCAGAAGGTAGAAAGAGCACTTAACATCTTAAGATTTAGTTCTAAAGAAGCTTCGAGAAAATTAGAGAAACTATTATTATCTGCAATCAATAACTGGGAGCAAAAAAATAGTGAAGGTAATTTGGAAGAAGCTGGATTATTTGTTAAGGAGATCAGAGTAGATGGTGGAATGATGTTAAAAAGACTTCGTCCAGCTCCACAAGGTCGTGCACACAGAATAAGAAAACGTTCTAATCACGTAACAATCGTGCTTGGAGCTATCAATAACACACAAAGCAATTCTTAAGCAGCATGGGACAAAAGACAAATCCAATTGGAAATAGACTTGGTATCATCAGAGGGTGGGACTCAAACTGGTATGGTGGAAATGATTACGGTGATAAACTTGCCGAAGATCACAAAATCAGAAAGTATATCCACGCTCGTTTATCAAAAGCTAGTGTATCTAAAGTAATCATCGAGAGAACTTTGAAACTTGTAACCGTTACTATCACTACTGCTAGACCTGGTATCATTATCGGAAAAGGTGGTCAAGAGGTAGACAAGTTAAAAGAAGAACTTAAGAAAGTTACTGACAAGGAGGTTCAAATCAACATCTTTGAAATTAAAAGACCTGAGTTAGATGCTTATCTTGTGGCGACAAGCATCGCTCGTCAAATCGAAAGTCGTATCTCTTACAGACGTGCAATTAAGATGGCTATTGCAGCTTCTATGCGTATGAATGCAGAAGGTATTAAAGTTTTGATTTCTGGTCGTTTGAATGGTGCTGAAATGGCACGTTCAGAAGGTTTCAAAGAAGGTAGAATTCCTCTATCAACTTTCAGAGCTGATATTGATTATGCTTTGGCTGAAGCTCATACTACTTACGGTAGAATGGGTATCAAAGTATGGATCATGAAAGGTGAAGTTTATGGAAAGAGAGATCTTTCTCCGCTTGCAGGAATGGATAAAAAACAATCTGGAACTGGTGGTGGTAAAGGTGGTGATTCTCCAAGAGGAGACAGAAAGCCCTTTAATAAAGGTGGTAAACCAGACGCTCGTAAAAGAAAGTAAATTTTTAAACTAAAGAAAAATGTTACAGCCTAAAAGAACAAAATACCGTAAGGTACAAAAAGGTAAAATGAAAGGTAACTCTCAAAGAGGGCATGAACTTTCTAATGGAATGTTTGGTATTAAATCTGTACATGAAGATGGAATGTTCTTAACGTCTCGTCAAATCGAAGCTGCGCGTATTGCTGCAACTCGTTTTATGAAGAGAGAAGGACAATTATGGATCAAAATATTTCCAGACAAACCAATTACTAAGAAGCCTCTTGAGGTACGTATGGGTAAAGGTAAAGGTGCCGTTGAATATTGGGCTGCCGTTGTTAAACCCGGAAGAATTATGTTTGAAGTTGGAGGAGTTCCTTTGTCAGTTGCAAAAGAGGCGTTACGTCTTGCAGCTCAAAAGCTTCCAGTAAAAACTAAATTCGTCGTTGCTAGAGATTTCGAAGCATAATTAAATTTATATTATGAAACAATCAGAAATAAAAGATCTTTCTGCAGCGGAGTTGCAAGAAAAACTTAGTCAAACTAAGAAAATATATGCTGACCTAAAAATGGCTCACGCTATTTCTCCAATTGAGAACCCACTTCAAATTAGAAGTGTAAGAAGAACAGTTGCAAGATTGGCTACAGAGTTAACTAAAAGAGAGTTACAATAATTGTATTCTGCTGAAAGATGGAAGAAAAAAGAAATTTAAGAAAAGAAAGAATAGGTGTTGTTACTTCAAATAAAATGGATAAGTCTATTGTTATTGCTGAAGTAAGAAAAGTAAAGCACCCATTATACGGTAAGTTCGTGTTGAAAACAAAGAAATACGTTGCACACGACGAAACAAACGACTGTAACATTGGAGATACTGTAAGAATTAGCGAAACGCGTCCTTTAAGTAAAACAAAATGTTGGAGATTAGTTGAAATCTTAGAAAGAGCTAAATAATTATGGTACAACAGGAATCAAGACTAAAAGTAGCAGATAACACGGGAGCAAAAGAAGTTTTAACTATCCGTGTTTTAGGAGGTACCAAAAGAAGGTATGCCTCTGTTGGTGACAAGATTGTAGTATCTATTAAAGATGCAACTCCTAACGGTAACGTTAAAAAAGGAGCTGTTTCAACTGCAGTTGTTGTACGTACCAAAAAAGAAGTGAGAAGAGCTGATGGTTCTTATATCCGTTTCGATGATAATGCATGTGTTCTTTTGAATGCTGCAGGGGAAATGAGAGGAACACGTGTTTTTGGTCCGGTAGCAAGAGAACTTCGTGAAAAACAATTCATGAAAATTGTATCATTAGCACCAGAAGTGCTTTAATTCGTTTTAAGATGATAAAGCTAAAAATAAAATCAGGAGATATCGTAAGAGTTATTGCTGGAGACCATAAAGGTGCTGAAGGTAAAGTTTTACGTGTTTACCGTGAGAAAAATAAAGCGATAGTTGAAGGTGTAAACATGGTTTCGAAACATACAAAACCAAGTGCTAAAAACCCTCAAGGTGGTATCGTTAAGAAAGAAGCTTCTATACAAATATCTAACATTTCACTAATTGATCCTAAAACTAAGGAAACAACTAGAGTTGGTATTAGAGTAGAAGGAGATAAGAAAGTAAGATTTTCAAAAAAATCTAATCAAGTACTATAGTAATGGCATATACACCTAGACTAAAAGAAGAATATAAGAGTAGAGTAATCTCTGCTCTTAAAGAGGAATTCGGATATACAAACGTAATGCAAGTTCCAAAACTTGAAAAAATCGTTTTGAGCCGTGGAGTTGGTGCAGCTGTATCTGATAAAAAACTTATTGACTATGCAGTTGATGAGTTAACAAAGATCACTGGACAAAAAGCAGTATCTACAATTTCAAAGAAAGACGTTGCGTCTTTCAAATTGAGAAAAGGGATGCCTATTGGAGCAAAAGTTACTTTACGTGGTGAAAGAATGTATGAGTTTTTAGATAGACTTGTTACTTCTGCTTTACCACGCGTTAGAGATTTTAGTGGTATTAAAGCTACTGGTTTTGACGGAAGAGGTAATTACAACCTTGGAGTTTTAGAGCAAATCATTTTCCCAGAAATTGATATTGACAAAGTAAACAAAATTTCAGGAATGGATATTACATTTGTTACTACTGCAAAAACAGACAAGGAAGCAAAGTCATTATTGGCTGAATTAGGATTACCTTTTAAAAAGAATTAAGACATGGCTAAAGAATCAATGAAAGCCCGCGAGGTTAAGAGAGAAAAAACGGTAGCAAAGTATGCTGAGAAAAGAAAAGCTTTGAAAGAAGCTGGAGATTTTGAAGGTTTACAAAAATTACCTAAAAATGCTTCACCAGTTCGTTTGCACAATCGTTGTAAATTAACAGGTAGACCAAGAGGTTATATTCGTCAATTCGGTATTTCACGTGTAACTTTTCGTGAGATGGCTAATAATGGATTAATTCCTGGAGTTAAAAAGGCGTCTTGGTAATCTCGTAATAAGTTATTACTTTTGCAAACCAAAAAATAATTTTAATTGATTAAAGGTTCGGGAGGCGAGTGCCTCCCGAAAACCATAATCGCAATCAAATACATATGTATACAGATCCTATTGCAGATTATTTGACTAGAGTTCGTAACGCTGTGGCTGCAAACCACAAAGTTGTTGAAATTCCAGCTTCTAATCTAAAAAAAGAAATAACTAAGATCTTATTTGATCAAGGTTATATCTTGAGTTACAAATTTGAGGACAACTCTGTTCAGGGTTCAATCAAAATTGCTTTGAAGTACGATAAAGATACTAAAGAGCCTGTAATTAAAGATATCCAAAGAATTAGTAAACCTGGTTTACGTAAATACGCAGGTGCTGCCAAATTACCAAGAATCCTTAACGGATTAGGAATTGCAATTGTTTCGACTTCAAAAGGTCTTATGACTGGAAAACAAGCAAAACAATTAAATGTAGGTGGTGAAGTAATTTGTTACGTATACTAATTTTAAAGACTAAATAAGATGTCAAGAATAGGTAAAAGCCCAATTGTAATTGCTGCTGGAGTAACTGTAGAAGTTAAAGACGGTATCATTACGGTAAAAGGAAAAAAAGGTCAACTAACTCAGGAGTTTTCGGACATTACTGTAAAAGTTGAAGGCGATCAAGTTTTATTAGAAAGATCGTCTGATCATAAAGACCAAAGAGCAAAACACGGACTATACAGATCATTAATCAATAATATGATAGTTGGTGTATCTGAAGGTTTTACAAAAGAACTTGAATTAGTTGGAGTTGGTTACAGAGCTTCAAACCAAGGTCAAAAGTTAGATTTAGCTCTTGGATATTCTCACAATATTGTTTTAGAAATTGCTCCAGAAGTAGCTTTAGAAACAATATCTGAAAAAGGTAAAAACCCTATCGTAAAATTAACATCATTTGATAAACAACTTTTAGGTCAAGTTGCTGCGAAAATCAGAGGTTTCCGTAAGCCAGAACCATACAAAGGAAAAGGTGTTAAATTTGTGGGTGAAGTATTAAGAAGAAAAGCAGGTAAATCAGCTTAAAAAATAAGATTATGTCATTAACAAAATCTGATAGAAGACAGAGAATTAGATTCAGAATTAGAAAATCGATTAGTGGTACTGCTACTAACCCAAGACTATCTGTATTTAGAAGTAACAAAGAAATTTACGCTCAACTTATTGACGATGTAAATGGAGTTACTTTATTAGCTGCATCTTCAAGAGAAAAAGAAATAGGAAAAGGTACTAACGTTGAAATCGCTGCTGCTGTTGGAAAACTTGTTGCAGAGAAAGCGTTAAAAGCTGGGATTGATACCATCACTTTTGATAGAGGTGGATATTTATATCACGGTCGTATTAAATCATTAGCAGAAGGCGCAAGAGCGGCTGGACTTAAATTCTAATATATTATGTCTAAATACAAAAATGTAGAATTGGTAAAACCAAGTGGTCTTGAACTTAAAGATCGTCTGGTAAGTGTTAATCGTGTTACTAAGGTTACAAAGGGTGGTAGAGCTTTTGGTTTTTCTGCTATTGTAGTTGTAGGTGATGAAAACGGAGTAGTTGGTCATGGATTAGGGAAATCTAAAGACGTTTCTGAAGCAATTGCGAAAGCAGTAGAAGATGCTAAGAAAAATTTAGTAAAAATTCCTTTGAATGGACAATCTGTTCCTCACGAACAAAAAGGTAAATTTGGTGGTGCACGTGTATTCTTAATTCCTGCTTCTCATGGTACAGGAGTTATTGCTGGTGGAGCTGTTCGTTCAGTTCTTGAATCAGTAGGTATTCACGATGTATTATCTAAATCTCAAGGATCATCAAATCCTCATAACGTGGTAAAAGCAACTTTTGATGCTTTATTGCAAATGAGAAGCGCTCATACTGTTGCAAAACAAAGAGGTGTTTCTTTAGAAAAAGTTTTTAAAGGTTAATTCAAGGAAATTATGGCTAAATTATTAGTAAAACAAGTAAGAAGCAAAATCAACTGCCCTCTTTCTCAAAAAAGAGGTTTGGAAGCTTTAGGTCTACGTAAAATGGGACAAGTTGTAGAGCATGATTCAAATCCTGCAATCCTTGGGATGATAAACAAAGTTAAACACTTAGTTTCTGTCGAAGAAGCTAAATAACAAATACTGTTATGAATTTAAGTAACTTACAACCAGCTGAAGGGTCAACGCACAATCAAAATAAAAGATTAGGTAGAGGAGAAGGTTCTGGAAAAGGTGGTACTTCTGCAAGAGGTCACAAAGGAGCAAAATCTCGTTCTGGTTATTCTAAAAAGATTGGTTTTGAAGGAGGGCAAATGCCGCTTCAAAGACGTGTACCTAAGTTTGGTTTCACAAACATCAATCGTAAAGAATACGAAGGTGTTAATTTAGATACGCTTCAATTATTAGTAGACAATGGTGTGATTACTGATTCTGTTTCTATGACAGATTTCGTAGCAAATCGTCTAGCTACCAAAAATGAAATCGTTAAGATTTTAGGTAGAGGAGAATTGAAAGCAAAATTAAAAGTAACTGCCCACAAATTTACTGCTACTGCAAAAGCTGCTATTGAAGCTGCTGGTGGAGAAGCTGTAACTATATAACTTATCTACTAAGATGAAGAAATTTATTGAATCAATAAGTAATGTTTGGAAAATCGAAGAACTGAAAAATAGAATCTTAATTACATTAGGATTGCTTTTGGTATATCGTTTTGGTGCACACGTAACGCTACCTGGAATTGACGCAACTCAATTAACAGGTTTAGCGGGACAAACTAAAAATGGTTTAGGATCTATCCTAGACATGTTTACAGGAGGTGCTTTCTCTAAAGCTTCAGTTTTTGCTTTAGGTATTATGCCTTATATTTCTGCATCTATTGTTGTTCAGTTAATGGGAATTGCGATTCCTTATTTGCAAAAACTTCAAAACGATGGAGAGAGTGGTAGAAAAAAGATTAATCAAATCACTCGTTGGTTGACTATAGCTATTACACTGGTTCAAGGTCCAACTTATATCTATAATTTGTATAGAACATTGCCTGGAAGTGCATTCTTGTTAGGTTTTAATTCTCCTGAATTTTTGTTCTCTTCAGTTATTATCTTAGTTACAGGTACAATTTTTGCTATGTGGCTTGGAGAAAAAATTACAGATAAAGGTATTGGAAATGGAATTTCATTATTGATTATGGTTGGTATTTTGGCAAGATTACCTCAGGCATTCATGCAAGAGTTCTCTTCTAGAGTTACCAATAACAATGGTGGTCCAATGTTATTAGTTATTGAAATTATTGTGTGGTTATTGGTAATCATTTCTTGTGTATTGCTTACAATGGCAGTACGTAAAATTCCAGTTCAATACGCTCGTCGTACAACAACTGGAGATTACGAGCAAGATTTAGCTGGTGGTAATAGACAATGGATTCCTCTAAAGCTTAATGCTTCTGGAGTTATGCCAATCATTTTTGCTCAGGCAATTATGTTTATACCTGCAGCTGTAGCTGGATTGTCTAAATCAGATACATCACAATCTATCGTTGGTGCATTTAGTAATATGTTTGGTTTCTGGTATAATTTTGTATTTGCAACATTAATTATTGTATTTACATTTTTCTATACTGCAATCACTGTACCTACTAACAAAATGGCTGATGATTTGAAAAGAAGCGGTGGTTTTATTCCTGGAGTTCGTCCAGGTGCTGAAACTTCAGACTTCTTAGATAAAGTGATGTCTTTAATAACTTTCCCAGGATCTTTATTCCTTGCTTTGATTGCTGTGTTCCCAGCTATTGTTGTAAGTATTATGGATGTACAACAATCTTGGGCGATGTTTTTTGGAGGTACCTCATTAATAATTATGGTTGGAGTTGCAATAGATACTATTCAACAAATCAATTCATACTTGTTAAACAAACATTATGATGGTTTAATGAAGACTGGTAAAAATAGAAAAGCGGTAGCTTAATATATTTATGGCAAAACAATCAGCAATAGAACAAGACGGATCAATCATTGAAGCATTATCAAATGCGATGTTCCGTGTGGAGTTAGAAAATGGACATATCGTAATTGCTCATATTTCTGGTAAAATGCGTATGCATTACATCAAATTATTACCTGGTGATAAAGTGAAACTAGAAATGAGTCCTTATGATTTGTCAAAAGCAAGAATTACTTATCGATATTAAAGGATATTCACTATGAAAGTTAGAGCATCAGTAAAAAAGAGAAGTCCCGAGTGCATCATTGTGCGTAGAAAAGGGAGATTGTACGTAATAAACAAAAAGAATCCTAGATTTAAACAAAGACAAGGATAATTATGGCAAGAATAGCAGGGGTAGATATCCCAAAAAATAAAAGAGGTGTTATAGCACTTACCTATATCTTTGGATTAGGAAGAAGTAGAGCTATTGAGATTTTAGAAAAAGCTCAAGTTAGCCAAGATAAAAAAGTTCAAGATTGGAATGATGATGAGATCGGAGCGATTCGTGATGCAGTTTCATTTTACAAAATTGAAGGAGAATTACGTTCTGAAGTTTCTTTAAACATCAAACGTTTGATGGATATTGGTTGTTACAGAGGTATTCGTCATAGATCTGGTCTTCCTTTAAGAGGGCAAAGAACTAAAAACAACTCTAGAACAAGAAAAGGTAAAAGAAAAACTGTTGCTAACAAGAAAAAAGCAACTAAATAATAAGTAATATGGCTAAAGCAACTGCAAAAAAACGTAAAGTTATCGTTGAATCAACGGGAGAAGCTCATATTTCTGCTACCTTCAATAACATCATTATTTCTTTGACAAACAAAAAAGGTGAAGTTATTTCTTGGTCTTCAGCTGGTAAAATGGGTTTTAGAGGTTCTAAAAAGAATACTCCATACGCAGCCCAAATGGCAGCAGAAGATTGTAGTAAAGTAGCTCTTGAGGCTGGACTTAAAAAAGTAAAAGTTTATGTAAAAGGACCAGGAAACGGACGTGAGTCTGCTATTCGTTCTATTCATAACGGTGGAATTGAAGTTACTGAGATTATCGACGTTACTCCAATGCCTCACAACGGATGTCGTCCTCCAAAAAGACGTAGAGTTTAATTTTATTTATTCATAGTATAAACAAGGTAGAATGTAGATTATCGAAGGATTTGACCTGAATTCATAATCTCTACCTTAAATTTAATTTTTTAGAAATGGCAAGATATACTGGTCCAAAAACTAGAATTGCTCGTAAATTTGGCGAAGCAATCTTCGGAGATGATAAATCTTTCGAAAAAAGAAATTACCCACCTGGACAACACGGGATGGCTAAAAAAAGAGGTAAAAAATCTGAGTATGCTGTTCAGTTAATGGAAAAGCAAAAAGCTAAATATTCTTACGGAATTTTAGAAAAACAATTCAGAAATTTATTCAAAAAAGCATCAGCTACTAAAGGTGTTACTGGTGAAGTTCTTTTACAATTATGCGAAGCAAGATTAGATAACGTTGTTTTTAGAATGGGTATTGCTCCTTCTAGAAGAGGTGCTAGACAATTAGTTTCTCACAGACACGTTACTGTAAATGGTGAGGTTGTAAATATCGCTTCTTACCACCTTAAACCTGGTGATAAAGTTGCAGTTCGTGAAAAATCTAAATCTTTAGAAGCTATCGAACGTTCTTTATCAAATTCAAGTCATGTTTATGAATGGATTACTTGGAATAATGATCTTAAAGAAGGAACTTTTGTTTCTGTACCTGCAAGACTTCAGATTCCAGAAAACATTAAAGAACAATTAATCGTAGAGTTGTACAACAAATAATAATTGACTTAGTCGAAATTTATGGCAATATTTAATTTTCAAAAGCCCGATAAAGTTATCATGATCGATTCAACCGATTTTGAAGGTAAATTCGAATTTAGACCTTTAGAACCTGGTTATGGATTGACAGTTGGTAATGCACTTAGAAGAGTTTTGCTTTCAGCATTAGAAGGTTATGCAATTACATCTGTTCGTATCGAAGGTGTAGATCATGAGTTTTCTACTATTTCAGGTGTTGTTGAAGATGTTACCGAAATTATCCTTAATCTAAAACAAGTTCGTTTCAAACGTCAAATTGAAGATATCGATAATGAAGCAGTTACAATTTCTGTTTCTGGTAAAGATCAACTAACAGCAGGTGATTTTCAAAAATTTATTTCAGGTTTCCAAGTTTTGAATCCAGACCTTGTTATCTGTAATTTAGATTCTAAAATCAAATTGAACTTCGATTTAACAATCGAAAAAGGTAGAGGATATGTTCCTGCTGAGGAGAACAAAAAACAGAACGCTGCAATTGGTACTATTTTTACAGATTCAATTTTTACTCCGGTAAAAAATGTAAAATATGCGATTGAAAACTTCCGTGTTGAGCAAAAAACAGATTACGAAAAATTAGTTTTTGAAATTAAAACTGATGGTTCTATTAATCCAAAAGATGCTCTTACTGAAGCTGCTAAAGTTTTAATTCACCACTTCATGTTATTTTCTGACGAAAGAATTACACTCGAGGCTGACGAAATTGCACAAACAGAATCGTATGATGAAGAGTCATTGCATATGAGACAATTGCTTAAAACTAAGCTTGTTGATATGGATTTATCTGTGAGAGCATTAAATTGCTTGAAAGCGGCTGAAGTTGATACACTTGGTGATTTAGTATCGTTCAATAAAAATGACCTAATGAAATTCCGTAATTTTGGTAAAAAATCTTTAACTGAGCTAGATGAACTTGTAGCTGTTAAAAATTTAACTTTCGGAATGGACTTAGCTAAATACAAATTAGATAAAGAATAATTCAATCCCGCTTGCGGGATTAAATTTAAAATAGCAATGAGACACGGAAAAAAATTCAATCACTTAAGCAGACAGACTGGACATAGAAAAGCTATGTTAGCTAATATGGCTTGTTCTCTTATTGAGCACAAACGTATTAACACTACTGTTGCTAAGGCTAAAGCGCTTAAACAATTCGTTGAGCCTTTAATCACAAAATCAAAAGAAGATACTACTCATAATCGTCGTATCGTTTTTGCTTACTTACGTAGTAAATATGCGGTAACTGATTTATTCAGAGACGTAGCTGCTAAAGTTGGAGACCGTCCAGGTGGATACACTCGTATCATTAAAGTTGGAAATCGTTTGGGAGATAATGCTGATATGGCAATGATCGAACTAGTAGATTTCAATGAACTTTACAATGGAGGTAAAAAAGAAGTTAAAAAAGCAAAAAGCCGTCGTGGTGGTAAAGCAAAAAAAGCTGAGGAGACTACTCCAGAAGCTCCAGCTGCTGAGTCTGAATCGACTACTGAAGCTTCTGAATAATTATGAAAGTAATGATTCTATAAAAATCAAGGATAAACTAATTTTTAGTTTATCCTTTTTTTTTGAAATTTTTTAAAAGTGTGTTGATTTTAACTTATTTCATTCTCTTGGTTTTATTTTTAGGAATGAAATTTTTAAAAATTTTTGGAACCACTCTTTTAAAAAAGTAAATTTGCAAAATATCTAATTACAAGTAAAATACTCCTTACGGAATATTTTAGTAGACAATTCAAAAAAAACAATACAATTAAAGAATGAAATACACTACACGACAAAGCGCCATTCTACTATTAAGCGACGGAACCATTTTTCATGGAAAATCTATCGGTATAAGTGGTAAAACATTTGGAGAGGTTTGTTTTAACACTGGAATGACTGGATACCAAGAGATTTTTACAGATCCATCTTACTTTGGGCAAATAATGGTAGCTACTAATGCTCACATTGGAAACTATGGTGTTAATGATTTGGAAATTGAATCTGATAGCATTAAAATTGCTGGTTTGGTTTGTAAAAACTTTAGTTTTAATTATTCAAGAGAAGATGCTTCCGGAAGTTTAGAAGATTATTTTACAAAGCAAAACTTAATTTGTATTTCAGATGTTGATACAAGAGCTTTGGTAAGTTACATTCGTGATAATGGAGCTATGAATGCTGTTGTTTGTACGGACGGAACTTCAATTGAAGATTTAAAAAAGGAATTGGCTAATGTGCCAAATATGGAAGGTTTGGAGTTGGCATCAAAAGTTTCAACTACTGAGCCTTATTTTTTTGGTGATGAAAATGCTAGGTATAAAGTATCTGCTTTGGATCTTGGGATAAAAAAGAACATCTTAAGAAATTTGGCAAAAAGAGATTGTTATATTAAAGTGTTTCCTTATAACTCAACTTATAAAGATTTAGCACAGTTTAATCCAGATGGATATTTCTTGTCTAATGGACCTGGAGATCCAGATCCTCTTTTTGGAGCTATTGAAGTTGCAAAAGAAATTTTAGAAAATGATAAGCCGTTATTCGGAATTTGTTTGGGACACCAAGTAATTGCTCTTGCAAATGGAGTTCAAACTTATAAAATGTTCAATGGACACAGAGGGATAAATCATCCGGTTAAAAATATATTAACTGGTAAAGGTGAAATTACCTCTCAAAATCATGGATTTGCTGTTAACAAAGAGCAACTTGATAATCATCCGGAATTGGAGATAACACATTTGCATTTAAATGACGGAACTGTTGCAGGAATGCGTATGAAAAACAAAAATTGTTTTTCAGTACAATACCATCCGGAAGCAAGTCCAGGACCACACGATTCATCTTATTTGTTTGATCAATTTGTGGAGAACATTAAAGAGGCTGTCGCTAAAACGATATAGTTAATAAATAAAGACGTATAATAGTAAGAATGCATTTTTTCTATTAAATATTTTTATAATTTCGAAAAAAAATATAATTTATTAATAAAAAACAAAAATAATGAGTATTATAATTAAAGTTCACGCAAGACAAATTTTTGATTCTAGAGGTAATCCTACTATTGAAGTTGATGTAGTAACTGAAAATGGAGTTTTAGGAAGAGCTGCAGTTCCATCTGGAGCTTCAACTGGAGAACATGAGGCTGTTGAATTACGTGACGGAGGAAAAGCGTTCTTAGGAAAAGGAGTTTTGAATGCAGTGAATAATGTAAATACTGTTATTGCTGAAGAATTAGTTGGAACTTCTGTTTTTGAACAAAACACAATTGATCAATTAATGATTGATTTAGACGGAACACCAAACAAATCTAAATTAGGAGCTAATGCTATTTTAGGAGTTTCTTTGGCTGCTGCAAAAGCTGCTGCAAATGAACTTGGATTACCATTATACAGATATGTTGGTGGAGTTTCTGCTAACACATTGCCTGTACCGATGATGAATATCATCAATGGTGGTTCTCACTCTGATGCGCCTATTGCATTTCAAGAGTTTATGATTTTTCCTGTAAAGGCAACTTCATTTTCACACGCTATGCAAATGGGAACTGAGATTTTTCACAGTTTGAAAAAAGTATTACATGACAGAGGTTTAAGTACTGCTGTAGGTGACGAAGGTGGTTTTGCACCAAACTTGGCTGGTGGTACTGAAGATGCTTTAGATACTATTAAATTAGCAGTTGAAAAAGCAGGATATACTTTTGGTGACGAAATCGTGATTGCTCTTGACTGTGCTGCTTCTGAATTTTATGTAAACGGTAAATACGATTATACTAAATTTGAAGGAGAAACTGGAAAAATCAGAACTTCTGAAGAGCAAGCTGATTATTTAGCGGAACTTGCTGCTAAATACCCAATTATTTCTATCGAAGATGGTATGTATGAAGATGACTGGAATGGTTGGAAATATTTAACTGAAAAAATTGGACACAAAGTACAATTAGTTGGTGATGATTTATTTGTTACTAATGTTGAGCGTTTGTCAACTGGAATTGAAAAAGGAATTGCTAATTCAATTTTAGTAAAAGTGAACCAAATTGGTACTTTAACTGAAACTATTGCAGCCGTAAACATGGCTAAAAATGCAGGATATACTTCGGTTATGTCTCACCGTTCTGGAGAGACAGAAGATAATACTATTGCGGATTTAGCTGTAGCTTTAAACTGTGGACAAATTAAGACAGGTTCTGCTTCTCGTTCTGATCGTATGGCAAAATACAATCAATTATTAAGAATTGAAGAGGAATTAGGAAGTACTGCTTATTTTCCTGGATTAAACGCTTTCAAGATTAAATAATTGTAAGGTTATATATAGATTTAAACCATCCATTTCTTAATGGGTGGTTTTTTTTTGGAGTTTTAACAAATTCATAGCAGTATTCTTTTTTTAATTAGTCTTAAATTCCTTAGATTTGATAAATTATTATTTTAAAGAATTATTTCCGATATATTATGTCAAAAATAGCTACATTAGAAGTAGATGGTCAAAAAATTGAACTTCCGGTAATCACAGGAAGCGAAAATGAATCAGCTATCGATATTAACAAATTACGTGATTTAACTGGTTTTATTACAATTGACCCGGGATATAAGAATTCTGGATCTTGTAAAAGTGAAATCACCTTCTTAGACGGAGAATTAGGAATTTTACGTTATAGAGGATATTCAATTGAAGATTTGGCTGAAAAAGCAAACTTCTTAGAGGTGTCTTATCTTTTGATTTTTGGCGAATTGCCAACAGCGAAAGAATTGGAACAATTTGAGAATGGTATTAAAAAGCATACTTTGGTAAACGAAGAAATGAAAAATATCATTGATGGTTTTCCAAAGACAGCTCATCCAATGGGTGTTTTATCTGCTTTAACAAGTGCTTTAACAGCATTTAATCCAAAGGCAGTTAATGTTGAAAATGAAAAAGAAATGTACGAAGCCATTTGCAAAACAATGGGTAAATTTCTTGTAATTGCAACTTGGACTTATAGAAAATCTATGGGTTACCCATTAAATTATTATGACAATACACAAGGGTATGTAGAAAACTTTATGCAATTAATGTTTAAATTGCCTACAGGACCTTATTCAGCAAATCCAATTATTGTTGATGCATTAGATAAATTGTTTATTCTTCACGCAGATCATGAGCAAAACTGTTCTACATCTACAGTTAGAATGGTTGGTTCATCTCATGCAGGTTTATTTGCTTCAATTTCTGCAGGAGTTTCTGCCCTTTGGGGACCACTTCACGGAGGTGCAAATCAAGCAGTACTTGAAATGCTTGAAGAAATAAATAAAGATGGTGGAGATACCGATAAATTTTTGGCGAAAGCAAAAGATAAAAATGATCCTTTCCGTTTAATGGGATTTGGTCATAGAGTATATAAAAACTTTGATCCAAGAGCAAGAATCATTAAAAAAGCAGCTAAAGAAGTATTAGAAACGTTAGGTGTTGATGATCCTATTTTGGAAATTGCTAAAAAATTAGAATCAGCTGCATTAGAAGACGAGTACTTCAAATCAAGAAACTTATATCCAAATGTTGATTTTTACTCTGGTATTATCTACAGAGCACTTGGAATTCCAACAGATATGTTTACAGTAATGTTTGCTATTGGAAGATTACCAGGTTGGATCGCGCAATGGAAAGAAATGCGTGAAAACAAAGAACCAATTGGTAGACCAAGACAAATCTATACAGGACATCCCTTGAGAGACTTTAAGTCGAACAAATAAAATCATTTTAAAGCTTCACTTAACTGTGAAGCTTTTTTTTATCTTTGCCCAAAATATAATATAGTTATGTTGCAATTAAATATAAAGAACGAAACGTCAAGATTACGGGCTGTAGTTTTGGGTTCAGCTGTTCATAATGGGCCAACTCCATCTGTAGATGAGGCTTATGATCCTAAATCATTGGAACATATTAAAGCAGGAACCTATCCAATTGAAGAAGATATGGTTGTTGAAATGGAAGCTTTTAATACTGTTTTTAAAAAATATGATGTAACTGTTTATCGTCCGGAAATGATTGAAAATTACAATCAGATTTTTGCGAGAGATATTGGTTTTGTGATTGATGATACTTTTGTGAAATCTAATATTTTGCCAGACAGAGAGCGAGAGTTAGATGCAATTCAATATGTAATTGATCAAATGGATCCTCTAAAAGTTGTTCGTCCGCCGGAAGAAGTTCATATTGAAGGCGGAGATGTTATGCTTTGGAATGATCATATCTTTATTGGAACTTACAAAGGGAGTGATTATAAAGATTACATTACAGCGCGAACAAATATGCATGGTGTAAATTATATTAAAGAATTGTTTCCTAATAAAATTGTCAAAGAATTCGATTTAGTAAAATCTAAATTAGAAGCTCGTGACAATGCTTTACACTTAGATTGTTGTTTTCAGCCTGTTGGAAAAGATAAAGGAATTATTTATAAAAGAGGTTTCCGTGAAGAGGCTGATTATTTGTATTTAGTTAATCTTTTTGGAATGGAAAATTTATTCCATATCGAAAGAAATGAAATGTACAATATGTTTTCAAATGTATTTTCGATTGATGAAAATGTAGTAGTTTCAGAAAAAAACTTTACTCGACTAAACAATTGGCTTCGTGCAAACGGATTTACAGTTGAAGAAATTCCTTATGCAGAGATTGCAAAACAAGAAGGATTGTTGAGATGTTCAACTTTGCCATTAATTAGAGATTAAATAATTGTTTCAAGTTTTAAGTTTTTATAGAACGTGAAACCTAAAACTTGAAACAAAAAAAAATAAAACATGAAACAAACAACCAATGCAATCGTAATGATTCGGCCAGTTGCTTTCAGAATGAATGAACAAACTGCTGTAAATAATTATTACCAAAAAGTATTAGATGGACTTTTGCCAAGTATAGTAAATGCGAAAGCACAGCAAGAGTTCGATACTTTTGTTGAAAAACTTAGAGCTGTAGGAGTTGATGTTACTGTAATCGATGATAATTTGGAGACAGATACTCCTGATAGTATTTTTCCAAATAACTGGGTTTCTTTCCATGAAAATGGAGATGTAGCATTGTATCCAATGTTTGCTGAGAATCGTCGTCAGGAACGTCGTGAAGATATTTTAGACACTCTTGAAGATAAAGGTTTTGTGATTAATAATATAATGGACTATACATCTGCTGAAGAAGACGGTTTTTTTCTTGAAGGAACAGGAAGTTTACTTTTAGATCGTGCCAATGCAAAAGCTTACTGTGCTTTGTCGCCTCGTGCCGATGAGGAATTGTTTATTGAATTCTGCGAAGATTTTGATTATGCTCCAGTAATTTTTGAAGCTTTTCAAACAGTTGATGGTGAACGTAAACTAATCTATCATACAAATGTTATGATGTGTTTAGGTGAAACTTTTGCTGTTATCTGTGCTGATTGTATTGATGACAAAAAAGAACGTAAAATGGTTCTTGAAAATCTAAAAGCTGATAAAAAAGAAGTTATTTTAATTACAGAAGCTCAGGTGAATAATTTTGCCGGTAATATGTTAGAAGTTAGAGGAACTAATGATAAGAAATATATTGTGATGAGCGCATCAGCACATCAAAGTTTAACTCCAAAACAAATTTCGCAATTAGAAAATCACGCTGAAATTTTAAGTTCAAGTTTAGATACTATAGAAGCTTGCGGTGGTGGAAGTGCAAGATGTATGATGGCTGAAGTGTTTTTGCCAAAGAACTAGATTTTTTTAGATATAAAAAAAGGGATAGAACGTTAAGTTTTATCCCTTTTTGGTTTTATATAAATTGAAAGATAATTTACATCAAGTTACCTTTAACGATATTAATGATTGAACTTACGATATATTGAATTCCGATAGAGATTACAATAAAACCAACAATTCTTGATATCGCTACAATTCCGGAAGCACCAAGTATTCTTGCTAAATAATGAGCGCTTTTTAATATTGCAAAAATAGCAAGGGCAATTGCCAGAATTGCTAAGCACGAAATAATGACTTCTTCCATTCCGTGATGCTCCTGATAAAAAGCAATCAGTAAAGAAATTGATCCAGGTCCGGCTAACATTGGTATTGCTAGCGGAGTTAATGCGATGTCATTTCTTTGTTGTGCGTCAGTTTCAACTTTTTTGTTGATTCCTCGTTTTTTATTAATTTTTCCGGAAAGAAGTGAGAACCCTGAATTTACAATCACAATTCCACCCGCAATACGAAGTGCGTCAATGCTTATTCCAAAAAATGTTAAAACATATTGACCAATAAAAAAGGAAACTATCAAGATTATAAAAACATTTATAGCAGTCCAAAGCGAAATGCGAGAGCGTTCTGCTTGAGAATCGTGTTGGGTTAGTCCAACGAAAATAGGAACCGTTCCGATTGGGTTTAATACTGAAAAAAGAGCGGCAAATAAATAAATGAATAAATCCATATTGTTTTGGTTAGTGAAGTAAAAATAGTCTTTTTTTGATATCTGAAAGCAAATACTTGTTAGGATATTGTCTTTATTGTTGTTATTTCTAAATCAATAACATAAACTAAGCTCGTTCTTTTTGATTACTTTTGTAGAATATTTAAAAATGATGAAAAATAAAAAAACTTTAGTTCTGGGAGCTACCACAAAACCAGATCGTTATGCTTTTAGAGCTGTAAATATGTTGGTTGAAAAAGGACACACTGTTTTGGCAATTGGTCAAAACACAGGTGAAGTTGCCGGTGTTAAAATTCATACTAAAGCAATTCCTGTAAAAAATATAGACACTGTTACCTTATATTTAAATCCTGCACGCCAACGTGATTATTATAATTACATTATCGAAGCTCAGCCAAAAAGAGTTGTCTTTAATCCTGGAACAGAAAATCCGGAATTTTATCAATTATTAGAACTTAATAATATTAAAGCCGAAGTTGCATGTACGTTGGTTTTATTGGCAACAAATCAATATTAATTTTTTTTAGGAGCTAATCCCGCTATACGTTCCAATCTTTTTTTTTTAAAGAAAAAAACAAAAAGGATTTCCACTTCTATCGGGGCTAAAAAAGAACCATTAAAAATATTACTTTTGTCGTCATGGAATTTTCATCAAAATTAATAGAAAAAGCAGTCAACGAAATGTCGCAATTACCTGGTATTGGTAAGAGAACGGCATTGCGATTGGTTCTTCATTTATTAAAACAACCAAAAGAACAAACAAACTTTTTGTCACAAGCACTATTAAACATGCGTGCAGATATTAAGTTTTGCGAAAGTTGTCACAATATTTCAGACACAAAAGTTTGTGAAATTTGTGCAAACAATTCAAGAAATCACCAAACGATTTGCGTAGTCGAAGATATCCGTGATGTTATGGCTATTGAAAATACCGGGCAATATAAAGGAATTTATCATGTTCTTGGTGGTAAAATTTCTCCAATTGAAGGAGTCGGCCCAAGTCAATTGAATATTTCGAGTTTAGTCGAAAAAGTAAAATCAGGAAAAGTAGTTGAGATTATTTTTGCATTAAGTTCAACTATGGAAGGAGATACGACTAATTTTTACATTTATAAGCAAATCGTCGAATCAGAAATTATAATTTCTACAATTGCAAGAGGTATTTCTGTAGGTGATGAATTAGAATACGCAGACGAAATTACACTCGGGCGAAGCATCTTGCATAGAGTTCCGTTTGAAAAAACTTTCAAAAACAACTAAATATACCCCAAATAAAATATAGATTTCCTGAAGATTAAAGTAAAAGCTATATTTGCGATAAAATCCCAATAATGAGTAAAAATACCATTTTTATATTACTACTAATCAGTACGCTATTTACATCTTGTATTCCGATAAAAGATTTGGTTTATCTGCAAGATAAAAACAATTCTGGAGAACAAAATAAAATCTCCGCAGTAGAAACCAAACCTTACAGATTGCAAACAAATGATGTTTTAAGTGTTAGCATAAAAGCAATAGATCCTAAGTTAGTGTCAATTTTTAGTACTACGGAGAATGCTTCAACAGGTGGTAAGTCAGAATCAGCTTTATATTTTGACGGATTTAAAGTAGATGATCATGGTAATATTAGAATGCCAATTTTAGGAGAAATTAATGTAATTGGATATACTCTTGAAGAAGTCAGAATCAAAATTGAAAAAAAACTACTGGAAGAATATTTCAAAAGTGAAGCAAATATTTTTGTTACAGTAAAGTTAGCTGGTTTTAGATACACGATAAACGGAGAAGTTGGAAGTACCGGAACAAAGACATTGTTTCAGGAACATGTAAATATTATGGAGGCAATTGCAAATGCAGGCGATATTAATACTGTTGGAGATCGAAAAACTGTAACTGTAATTCGTCAAACGCCAACTGGAGTGCTAATGAATAGTTTAGATCTTACAGATGTAAATGTCATGAAATCGCCTTATTATTACCTGCAGCCAAATGATTATATTTATGTAAAACCATTGAAACAGAAAACTTGGGGAACTGGACAAACAGGTATACAATCTATAGGTACAATTATTACTCTGTTATCATTGGCGACAACAGTTTATTTGATCATCAAAAAGTAAAACTAAATTCAAAAGATGTTAGATATAAAAGATTTTTCCATTTTTGAGAATCATTCAAGTTTTGATTTTAAAGGATTTTTGCTGAAGATTGCCAGTTACTGGAAATGGTTTTTGGTCAGTTTGATAATTGCATTTACTATTGCATACCAAGTAAATATTCGAAAAGAGAAAATTTACTCGATGCAGACCATGATTTCAATCAAGGAAGAAAGTAATCCATTTTTTACCTCTAATACCAGTTTGGTTTTTAATTGGGGCGGTATTTCAGATCAGGTAAATGGAATTTCTACGATACTACAATCACGTTCACACAATGAAATCGTTGTTGATAAATTACAATATTATATAGATTATTTGGAACAAGGAAAATATAATTTAGTAGATTCTTATGGTGCAGTTCCTTTTTATGTAAGTATTGATAAAACAAAACCACAGCTCGCTAATGCTTTAATCAGTATTAAATTCCTAAGCGAAAATGAATACCAAATTAAGATTCCTTTTGAGGTTAATTCAGTTCCTTTAATTACTTATTCTACCAATGTATATAGTAATACTTCCGTTCAGCCTGGAATATTTGTAAAAAAATATAAAGTTGGGGAACAAGTTGTATTGCCTTTTTTAAATTTGAAATTGCAAATAAATGATAATCCTGGTTTTTATAAAGGGAAAGAATACTTTGTAAGATTCAATAATTTTGATGGAACCGTATCTCGATACAGAGGAATTAGTGTTGATAGTGATAAAGGCGGAGGTTCATTATTGACACTTAGCATGTCAGGTACAAATAAAGCCAGAATGGTTGAATATTTGAATGCAACTGTAAAGATGTTGATTAAAATTCAACTAGATGGAAAAAATCAGTTTGCTACTAATACAATTAGATTTATCGATAGTACTTTGGTTGCAATGGAGTCTCAGTTGAAACAAACTGGTAATGAATTAAAAACGTTTAGGAAAGATAAAAATATTTATGAAATTGAAGGCGGAGGAGCAAAGGTTTCAGATAAAATCACGGATTTTGATGTTGAACGAGATCGGGTTTCGAGAAAAATTAGTTATTATAATTCTTTAAAAACATATTTAAATAATAGTGTTGATTATTCAAGATTACCAGCACCATCTGTGGCGGGAATTGAAGATCCAAATGTTGTTACTAATGTTTCAAAACTTATCGCGCTCTCTACACAAAGATCAGAAATGTCTTATGCTGTAAAGAGTGATAAAATTTTTAAGGATTTTGACAATCAGATGCGAGCAGTTAAGGATGTTTTGTTAGAAAATATAGCATCGGCAAAAACATCATTATTATACGACCTGTCTCTTGTTAATGCAAAAATCGGAGAGGCAGAAAGTACAGTAAAACGACTTCCTGAAGAACAACAGGAATTATTGAAAATACAAAGGAAGTATGATTTAAATGACAATATCTATACTGAATTTCTTAAGAAACGAAATGAAGCAGAAATTGTAAAGGCATCTAATTTATCAGATATTCATTTTATTGATTCGGCAAAAGATATTGGAGGAGGACTGATTGGTCCAAAAACTTCAGCAAATTATGTATTGGCACTGTTTTTAGGAATATTAGTGCCCTTGTCATTTGTTTTCTTGTTATTTTTTATCAATGACTCGATTCAAAATACAGATGATATTAGTAAATTGACCAGTATACCGCTAATTGGAGTTGTTGGAATGAATAAAGATTTTATAAATCTAGCAGTATTTGACAAACCAAAATCGGCCCTTTCAGAAGCTTTTAGAGGAATTCGTTCTTCACTTCAGTTCTTGTATAAAAAGCAACAAGTAAGTGGCGCAAAAACATTAATGATTACCTCTACTATTAGTGGAGAAGGAAAAACATTTTGTTCAATAAATATAGCTACTGTTTTTGCCTTAAGTGAGAAAAAAACGGTTGTTGTTGGGTTAGATTTAAGAAAACCAAGATTAGCTGCTGAGTTTAGTTTAACAAATCCATTAGGAGTAGTAAACTATCTGATTAAACAAAATAGTCTGGAAGAAATTGTCAATAAAACACAAATTCCAAATCTTGATGTTATACTTTCCGGTCCGATTCCTCCAAATCCTTCTGAATTGATTTTGAGTGAAGCCATGAAGGAAATGATAGATGAACTAAAGCAAAAATATGATTATGTTATTTTAGACACGCCTCCAGTTGGTCTTGTGTCAGATGCATTAGAATTAGTTCAGTATGCAGATGTTTCACTCTATATCGTTAGACAAAATTATACTAAAAAAGATATGATAACGTTGTTGAATACAAGAGTTAAACGAGGGGAATTAAATAATGCAAGTATAGTTTTGAATGGTTATGAGAATAAAGCAAAGTATGGCTCAACATATGGTTACGGGTACGGTTATGGAGCTTATTCAAACGGATATCATGATGATGAAGTTAAATCAGGGTTCTGGAAATCTATTTTGCAAAAAATAAAAAAATAATAATCTGAACTAAATGAAAACGTCAAACCAGAATACTATTCTAATTACCGGAGGAGCGGGTTTTATTGGTTCAAACTTGTGTGAGTATTTTTTAGAACTCGACTATAAAGTAATTTGTTTAGATAACTTTTCGACAGGACATCATTATAATTTGAAGGATTTTATAAATAATCCACATTTTAAATTAATTGAGGGAGATATTAGGAATATTGAAGATTGTAATTTAGCGGTTCAAAATGTAGATTACGTTTTACATCAGGCCGCTTTAGGTTCTGTTCCAAGATCTATAAACGACCCAATAACTACAAATGATGTAAATGTTTCAGGTTTTTTGAATATGCTAGTCGCTTCAAGAGATGCAAAAGTAAAACGTTTTGTGTATGCAGCTAGTTCATCTACTTATGGAGATTCTGTAGGATTGCCAAAAGTTGAAGATGTAATTGGAAAGCCTTTGTCTCCATATGCAATTACGAAATATGTAAACGAATTGTACGCTGAGATTTTTAGTAAAACTTATGGATTAGAAACTATTGGTTTAAGATATTTCAATGTGTTTGGAAGAAAACAAGATCCTAATGGAGCTTATGCTGCCGTGATTCCTAAGTTTGTTGCACAATTGATGAAATATGAAAGTCCTGTAATTAATGGTGATGGAAATTATTCTCGTGATTTTACATATATAGATAATGTAATTCAGATGAATAGGTTGGCTATAACAACTCAAAATCCTAATGCAATTAATACAGTTTATAATACTGCTTTTGGAGATCGAAATACATTAAATGATTTAGTTGGATATTTAAAAGAGTATTTAGCCGCGTTTGATTCTAAAATTGCTGATGTGGAAATTGTTTATGGATCAAGTAGAGCGGGAGATATTCCACATTCATTAGCAAGTATTGATAAAGCAAAAACAATGTTGGGATATAATCCTGAATATTCTCTACAAAATGGCTTGAAAGAAGCAGTGATTTGGTATTGGAATAATTTGAAATAAAAGGATCAAGATAATAGTAAATTAAATGAAAATTACAAAAATTTGTTGCATTGGAGCAGGTTATGTTGGAGGCCCAACAATGGCAGTGATTGCTCAAAAATGTCCAAATATTCAAGTGACAGTCGTAGACTTGAATGAACAAAGAATTAAAGACTGGAATGATCCGAATACAGATAATATTCCAATTTATGAACCAGGACTTTCAGAAATAGTATCTGAAGCAAGAGGGAGAAATCTTTTCTTTTCGACAGAAGTTGAAAAAGCAATTGATGAAGCTCAGGTAATTTTTATTTCAGTTAATACGCCAACCAAAACTTATGGTAAAGGAAAAGGAATGGCTGCAGATTTGAAATATATAGAGCTTTGTGCCAGACAAATTGCAAAAGTGGCTAAGCAGAATAAAATTGTTGTTGAGAAATCAACCCTTCCAGTGAGAACAGCTGAAGCAATAAAAAGTATTTTAGATAACACAGGAAATGGAGTTCAGTTCCAGATTTTGTCAAATCCTGAATTTTTGGCTGAAGGAACTGCGGTTACAGATTTATTAAATCCAGATAGAATTTTAATAGGTGGAGATTCAACACCAGAAGGAGAAGAGGCAATTAATGCACTGGTTGACGTATATGCTAATTGGGTTAGTAAAGACAAAATTCTTACAACCAATGTTTGGTCTTCAGAATTGTCTAAACTTACCGCAAATGCATTTTTGGCGCAACGTATATCGTCTATAAATGCAATGTCTGAACTGTGTGAACAAACTGGAGCAGATATTAATGAAGTAGCAAAGGCAATAGGAATGGATAGCCGTATTGGCTCAAAGTTTTTAAAAGCTTCGGTTGGTTTTGGAGGATCTTGTTTTCAGAAAGATATTTTGAACTTGGTTTATATTGCAAAATCTTACGGATTAGCAGAAGTTGCTGATTATTGGGAACAAGTTATTATAATGAATGATCATCAAAAAAGAAGATTTTCAAATAAGATCGTTCAAACCTTATATAATACGGTTGCAGATAAAAAGATTACATTTTTAGGTTGGGCTTTTAAAAAGGATACGAATGATACACGAGAATCTGCAGCAATTTATGTGGCCGATGATCTAATTAATGAGCAGGCAAAAATTGCTGTTTATGATCCGAAAGTTTCGAGAAATAAAATGTTAAATGATCTGGATTATTTAGAAACAAGATCTGCTAAGGAAAATAATTCAAAAATTGTAACGTTTGATAATGCATATGATGCCTGTAAAGGTGCGCATGCAGTTGCAATTCTAACAGAATGGGACGAGTTTGCAACTTATGATTGGCAAAAAATTTATGATTCAATGCATAAGCCGGCGTTTCTTTTTGATGGTAGAAATATATTGAATTCAAAAGAAATGGAATCAATAGGATTTATCTACAAAGGAATAGGTTCTTAGAAAAAAAATATTGAGATAAATTTGGTACGAAATGAGAAAAGAATGGATGGGTTTGAAAGTTTTATTTCAATATAAAATGAAAAGATGAATTGGTATGTAGTATATACAAAGCCTAAATGGGAGAAAAAAGTTGCCGACAAGTTGAATCAAATAGGTATTGAGTGTTATTGTCCATTAATTATCCAGATGAAACAATGGTCAGATCGTAAGAAAAAGGTTGAAGTGCCTCTTTTTAATTCCTATGTATTCGTTCAACTGGCAGATATTGACCGTAATTCTGTTTTTCAAGTATCCGGAGTAGTACGGTATTTATTTTGGCTCGGTAAACCTGCGATCGTTCGTGATGAAGAAATTAATAGTATAAAAACAAGTCTTAAAGCTCCAAATATAAGTGATATATCAGTGACTTCAATTCAGGTTGGAGATCGTATAAAAATAGAAGCCGGTGCTTTCAGTAATCAGGATGCTATTGTTCAGGAAGTATCAAACACATATTATACATTAGTTTTAGAATCTTTAGGCTGTGTCCTTAAAATAAAATATAAATAAAGTAGTTATAGTTTAACTATTTTCAATTAAAAACAGAAGATGAAATTCTTTAATTTGAGAATTTATTTTTCTGTTTTTTTTATAATGTAATTTTTTACAGACTGATTGATAGTAGATTGGTGAAGCTAGTTTTATTTAATTAGTCCGTTTTTATAGGATTACGGGAAAGCGTATTGAATAAATTGACTTAATATGTTATATTTGCCGAAATTGGTTTTTAAGTATCTGTGTCAAATTTTGTGATTCAGAAGGGCGAAGCCGTGAGTTTTAATGACTGAATTGGTTAAAAAAGAACATAAAAATGGATAAAAATATTAAAATAGCGGTTATTGGTTTAGGTTACGTTGGTTTACCTTTAGCGAGATTGTTTGCTACGAAATATTCCGTTGTTGGATTTGATATAAATCAGTCACGAGTGGCATCTTTAAAATCAGGTACAGATACAACATTGGAAGTCGATGATGAAACTTTGCAAAAAGTTTTGGTCGATCTGCCTAATGCTGAAAGTGGTTTGTATTGTACAACTTCGCTAAATGATATCGCAAATTGTAATTATTTTGTGATTACTGTACCAACCCCCGTAGATCGAAATAATCGCCCAGATTTAACACCTTTATATAAGTCGAGTGAGGCAGTAGGTAAAGTTTTAAAAAAGGGAGATATTGTAATATACGAATCAACTGTTTATCCAGGAGTTACAGAAGAACAATGTGTTCCGGTTTTGGAAAAAATTTCAGGGTTAAAATTTAATGAAGACTTTTTTGCGGGTTACTCGCCAGAGCGAATAAATCCAGGTGATAAAGAACATACTGTTGAAAAAATTCTGAAAGTAACTTCAGGATCGACACCAGAAATAGGATTAAAAGTAGATGCTTTATATAAATCTGTAATAACCGCAGGAACACATTTGGCACCCACAATAAAAGTTGCTGAAGCGGCTAAAGTTATTGAAAATTCACAACGCGATATTAATATTGCTTTCGTTAATGAATTGGCTAAAATATTCAACTTAATGAATATTGACACGCAGGAAGTGCTAACTGCAGCTGCAACAAAATGGAATTTTTTGCCTTTTAAACCTGGTTTAGTTGGCGGACATTGTATTGGAGTAGATCCTTATTATTTAGCGCAACGTGCTCAGGAATTTGGATATCATCCTGAAATAATTTTGGCAGGCCGACGTCTAAATGATAGCATGGGCGAATATGTAGCTTCGCAAGTAGTTAAGTTGATGATTAAAAAAGGGATTTCAGTTAATGGTGCTAATCTTTTGATGCTAGGAATTACCTTCAAAGAAAATTGCCCTGACGTAAGAAATACAAAAATTGTTGATGTTGTAAGGTCATTAAAAGAATATGGGATAACCGTTACTTTATACGACCCGCTCGCTAATATTGATGAAGTTAAAAGAGAATATAGTTTAGAAACTGTAAATTCTGTGCCAAAAGAAAAATTTGATGCTATTGTGCTGGGAGTTGCTCACAGTGAATTTTTAAGCTTGAATTTTTCAGAATTACAAAAAGAGAACAGTTTATTATATGATGTAAAAGGAGTTTTAGGTACTATAGCTGATAATAGGTTGTAGTAAATAAGAATCCTTTTTTTATTAAAAAAAAATGGAAACAAACAATTCAATCATACATGTTATTTTGACCGGTGGGGTTGGCAGTAGATTATGGCCGCTTTCTCGTAAAAGTAGACCTAAACAATATTTAGAGATTTTTGAAGGAAAATCTTTATTCGAAATGACAGTTGATCGTAATAGCCATTTGGCGGATAAAGTCATGGTTGTTGGAAATGTTGATAATCATAGTCTTAGTGGGAAAGTGATGGATAAGTCTAAAACGACTTATACTAATATTGTTGAAGCTACTCCACGAAATACTGCTGCTGCTATTGCTTTTGCTGCATTTGCTTCTAATCCTGAAGATATTTTAATTGTAACTCCTTCGGATCATATTATCGAAAAAATGGAGGATTATAATAAAGCGATAGATGAAGCTATTTTAAAGGCGAAAGATGGTTTTATTGTGACTTTTGGAATTATTCCAACTAAGCCTGAAACAGGTTATGGATATATTGAATCGAAAGGAGATAAAGTTTTGTCATTTCGCGAAAAACCAAATGAAACAACAGCCAAAGAGTTTATAGCGAGAGGTAATTTTTTATGGAATAGTGGAATGTTTTGCTTTAAAGCTGGAGTTCTTCTTGATGAATTAAAACAATTTCAACCAGATATATATGAGAAATCAAAATTGGTTTGGGAAGCAAGTAAAGAAGGTTTTCTAGATTTAGATTTGTCTTTAGAAATTCCATCAATTAGTATTGATTATGCTGTTATGGAGCGTAGTAAAAAAATCAAGGTAGTACCTGCTGCATTTTCCTGGTCCGATTTAGGATCTTTCGAATCAGTTTATGATTATTTGGTTTCAAAAGGGCATTATATTGATAATAACGGAAATATGGTTATCGGTACCGAAAAGTACACTGCATTTTTAGGATTGAAAAACACTATTTTTGTTTATACAGATAGCGCAAATTTAATCTTACAAAGAGAGAACTCACAAGATGTGAAAGACTTGTATGGTGAATTAGAAAGACAAAATTCAGAATTATTAAATTAAAATGGAAATGAAAAAAATTCTTATAACGGGAGGCGCAGGTTTTATTGGTTCACATGTCGTAAGACGTTTTGTAAATAAATATCCTGAATATCAAATATATAATTTAGATGCATTAACATATGCAGGGAATCTTGAAAACATTAAAGATATTGAGAATAATGCTAACTATACATTTATAAAAGGTGATATCGTAGATGAAATTTTTATAAATGATCTTTTTTCTATTCATAATTTTGATGGGGTTTTACATCTGGCTGCAGAATCGCATGTTGATCGCTCAATTGAAGATCCATTATCTTTTGTTAAAACAAATGTTATCGGAACAATGAATTTATTAAATGCAGCTAAAAATCAATGGAAAGATAATTTTGAAGGCAAGCGTTTTTATCATATAAGTACGGATGAAGTTTATGGTTCGTTAGGTGCTGAAGGACTTTTTACAGAAACGACATCTTATGATCCTAATTCTCCATATTCGGCTTCAAAAGCAAGTTCGGATCATTTTGTAAGAGCTTATGGCGAAACTTATGGTTTACCTTATGTTTTGACAAATTGTTCTAATAATTATGGATCTTATCATTTTCCTGAAAAGTTAATTCCACTTTTTATCAATAATATCATCAATAATAAACCATTGCCTGTTTATGGAGATGGTAATTATACTCGTGACTGGTTATTTGTAGAAGACCACGCAATTGCAATTGATTTAGTTTTTCATGAGGGAAAAAATCATGAAACTTATAATATAGGAGGTTTCAATGAATGGAAAAACATTGATTTAGTAAAATTGCTATGTAATATTATGGATCAAAAATTGGGTAGAACAGAGGGTAAATCCCAAGAGTTAATTACTTATGTAAAGGATCGACCGGGGCATGATTTAAGATACGCAATTGATGCTTCAAAAATTAATAAAGAATTAGGTTGGAAACCGTCAGTAACTTTTGAAGAGGGTTTGGAAAAAACCATTAATTGGTATCTTAATAATGAAGAATGGTTGCGAAATGTAACCTCTGGTACATATAAAGACTATTATCAAAAACAATATTCATAACAAGGAAATTTTTCTATTTAAACCTACTTTGGTTAAAATTTTATTCAATATGAAAAAAATAATATATGTTCTTACTCTGATTTTTATTTTATTAATTTCTTTTAGCGTCAATGCACAGGATATGCTTAAATCTAGAGATTTAAGTGCGGTAAAAGTTGATTATTTATCGCAGGAGGACCTTATGAAAATTGCAGATCAACTAAAAAGTAATAATATGACTCTTGATGAGGCTGAACCACTAGCCCTTTCAAAAGGAATGAGTCAGGAAGAGTTTGATAAGCTTAAAATTAAGTTGCAAGATCTCTCTAATACATCTGGAAAGATTGCTAATACAAATCAGGCTAAGAATAGTAAATCAGAATTTGGAAGGGATCAGGAAAAAATTGTCAATAACAAAGTTAAAGATTCTGCCAATGCTTTAATTTTTGGATCTGAACTTTTTGATAATCCTAGTTTAAATTTTGAGCCAGATCTAAAATTGGCAACACCAATGAATTATATCTTAGGACCAGGTGATGAGTTACAAATAAGTGTTTACGGAGTTCAAGAATTTAACGCTAGTATTCCAGTAAGTGTTGAAGGTAAAGTTATTATTCAATATGTGGGACAGATTGCCGTTTCAGGAATCACAGTTGAAGCAGCAACACAAAAAATAAAAGCGTCAATTGCAAAAGTTTACAGTTCTGTTCGATCTGGACAATCACAAGTAAGCGTTAGTTTGAGTAGAATACGTACAATAAAAATTACTGTTGTCGGTGGAAAACAGCCAGGAAATTATTCAATTTCATCTTTAGCGACGGTTTATAATGCATTACACTTAGCAGGGGGGCCAGGTAAGAACGGTAGCTATAGAAATATTGAATTAATCAGAAATAATAAAGTTTACAAAAATATTGATATTTATAGATTTTTGGTAAAAGGAGATCAATCAGACAATGTAAATTTAAAAGATAATGATGTTATTAGAATTCCTTCCTATAGCCAGAGAGTGACTGTTCAAGGTGAAGTAAAGCGCCCGGGGATTTTTGAAATAAAAAAAGGAGAAAGTTTTACCGATTTACTAAATTTCGCATCAGGATTTAATGAATTTGCTTATACTGCTTCTGTAGGTGTGATGCAAAAAACAGGAAAAGAATTTAAAGTTCATGATATAAACGAAAGCGAATACAATTCTTATTTGCCTCAATCTGGGGATGTTTTTAGAGTGACTAAAATTTTAAATAGATTTGAAAACCGTATTAAAATCGATGGTGCAGTTTTTAGACCAGATTATTATTCTTATAATGAAGGGATGAGAATTTCAGATCTTATTACAAGAGCAGAGGGGCTCAAAGAAGATGCTTATACAAAAAGAGCAAGAGTAATTCGTTTAAAATCTGATTTGACAACAGAAATTGTAAATGTAGATTTAAGTGCAGCATTGTCAGGAGATTTAGGAGCAGATATTGAGTTAAAAAGAGAAGATACTGTTACCATTTATTCTATTTTAGATTTTAGAGAAGAATACAAGGTAACTATTGATGGTGAAGTCAAAAAACCTGGAATTTATGACTATTTTGAAAATCTTACATTAAATGATTTAATTGTTCAGGTTGGAGGTTTAACCGGTTCAGCATCTAAAAGAGTTGAAATTGCAAGAATGGTTAAATCTGATGTAATAAATGATAATGATCCCAAACGTGTAGAATTGGTTGAATTTGAAATTACAACTGAAAATAATGAACAAATTAAAAATTTTATTTTAAAGCCTTTCGATGTAATTAATATTCGAAGAATTGCTGTTTATGAAAAACCAGAAATGGTTAGTATTTCTGGGGCAGTAGTTTATCCGGGAAAATATGTACTAGCGAACAAAAAAGAAAAAGTATACGACATAGTAATGAGGGCTGGAGGATTAACTTCTATTTCAAATATAGAAGGGATGAAAATTAAAAGACCCATTAAACAAGAAGAAATTGACAAACTAGAAAGTATAGATTTAAATCTATCTAAGAATGATTCTTTAAAAGAAAAATTAGCTGATATCAAGTTTTCGACAATACCTATTAATTGGGAAAAAATAGAAAAAGATAAGAATCATTATTCTAACGTTACTTTGTTTCCAGGTGATGAAATTGAAGTAGCTGTTTATAATGAAGGAGTAAAAGTTACAGGAAATGTTTTACTAACATCTGAGATTCCATATAGAAATGGAAAAGGATTCAAATATTATATAAACGCAGTTGGAGGAGTGAACAATAAAGGCTGGAAGAAAAAAGCATATATTATTTACCCAAATGGTAAAGCTGATGTGACGAAATCATTTTTATTCTTTAGATCATATCCTAATGTAGCTCCTGATTCTCAGATAGTTGTTCCTGAAAAGCCTGAGACAAAAAAGATGAGTACTGGAGAATGGGTTAGTATAGGTAGTGTTATTACCAGTTTGGCATTATTAATTGTAACAGCTTTTAAATAGATTATTTTAATGGATAGTGAAACTATTAAAAATGACGAAATTTCGTTGAAAGAATTGCTTGAAAAAGCGAAAGAATGGTATGGTTATTTGCTTTCAAAATGGAAAGTAATTTTACTTACCAGCATTATAGGTGCTTCTTTAGGTATTGTATACTCTGTAATTGAAAAACCAATATATACAGCCAAATTATCTTTCGCCTTAGAGGATGAAAAATCTGGTGTAGGACTTGGAAGTGCTTTGGGTCTTGCAAGTTCATTGGGATTAGATATTGGGGGTAGCGCCGGAGGAATATTTACCGGGGCCAATTTGAAAGAGCTTTTTAAATCAAGGTCAATGGTTGAGAAGACACTTTTAACAACTGTGAATGTAGAGGGCAAAGATATTTCTTTAGCTGAAATGTTTATCCAGAATAATAAATGGAGAAAAAAATGGGATAATGAACCAAAGCTTAAAAATATTCAATTTTTGCCTAACCAAGATCGTAAGGGATTTACTAGAGTACATGATAGTATTTTAGGATCAATTTATGAAAAACTGTCCGCAGGAGGATTAAACGTTGATCAGAAAGACAAAAAGATATCGATCATTACTATGGAAGTTTCGTCAACAAATGAATTATTTTCTAAATATTTTTGCGAAAATTTGGCCAGAGAGGTGGGTGAATTTTATATTGATACCAAAAGTAAAAAGGCCAGGCTAAATATGGATATTTTAGAGCGCCAAACAGACTCAATTAGAGGAGAACTCAACGGAGCTATAACTGGTGTAGCTGTCGCTAATGATAATACTTTTAATTTAAATCCGGCTTTAAATGTTCGAAGAGCACCATCATCAAGAAGACAAGTAGATGTTCAGGCAAATATAGCGATACTAACCGAACTTGTAAAACAAACGGAATTAGCTAAAGTTACTTTAAGAAGAGAGACACCTTTAATTCAGGTGATTGACCAGCCAATTTTACCTTTAGGAAAAGAGCATTTCGGAAAATTAAAAGGTATTATCCTGGGAGGTATATTATTTGGCTTTTTAACGATTTTATATTTAATTTTTAAAAGAATTTTCAAAATGCTATAAATATATTTTTATAGTTAAGTTATTTAAGATGGAAAAAAAGAAAGATATTACAATTGGTATTGTGATACAAGCAAGAACTGGTTCTAGTAGGCTACGTAATAAAATTCTAATAAATTTTCACGAAGATAAGTCAATATTGGATATTTTAATTGAAAAGCTTAAATCTAAGTTCTCTAATTATCCAATCATTCTAGCGAGTTCAGTAAATGAAAATGATAAGATTTTATTAAATTTTGCTGTAAAGTATGATATTGATTTTTATCAAGGCAGTGAAGATAATGTGCTGAGCAGATTTGTTGAGGTTGGTTTAAATAATGGACTAACACATTTGATACGAATTTGTTCTGATAATCCATTTTTACATATTGATTCAATTTCTAATTTAATAAAAGAACTTGACGATTCAAAAATCGATTATCTAAGTTATAGCAATCACTTAGATATTCCTGTTATAAAAACGCATATAGGATTGTTCGCAGAAATTGTATCATTAAAGGCTTTGCTGAAGGCTTCAGACCTTCAGAATGAATCAATTTATCAAGAGCATGTGACAAATTTTATATATACAAACCCACAAATTTTTAATGTTAAATTGTTGGATAGTCCACCTGAAGTTTATTTGAGGGACGATATAAGATTAACATTAGATGATAAAGAAGATTTTGATAATTTAGCTTCTCTTTATGAGAGTACTAATAGTAATCAAGATAATATTAGTTTCTTAATTGATTTTATAGATTCTAATGAAAAGTATAAAGTAAAAATGATTAATAACATACAAAAATATTCAAAATGACATACATTATTGGAGAAATCGGACAAAATCATAACGGATCAGTAGATATTGCAAAACTAATCATTGATGTAGTATCAAGACCAGTTGTGGACAAACTTTTTGGAAAAAAACTAAAAGGGATGGATGCGGTTAAACTTACTAAACGAGATTTGACACAAGAACTGTCAGCTTCTCAAATGGCTAAACCATATGACACTCCGCATTCTTTTGGTAAAACGTATGGTGAACATAGGGAGTTTCTGGAATTAGATGATCAAGAACACTTAGAGATTTATAATTATGCAAAAAGCTATGGTTTAGATTTTGTAGAAACACTTTGTGCTGTTGGTTGTTTAAGTTTGTTAAAATTATTTACACCAGATAAGCTAAAAGTTGCATCAAGAGATTTGACTAATTTACCGCTTTTAAATGCCATGGCTGAAACTAAGATTCCAATAATTTTATCTACAGGAATGGGTGGAGCTAAAGAAATTGACAATGCATTGGAAGTAATAACTAAACATCATAGTGATATTGGTATTTTGCATTGTGTTTCAGAGTATCCAACAAGATATGAAAATGTAAATTTGAATACAATAAAATATCTTCAGAAGAATTATTCAGATTTTGTAATTGGATATTCAGATCATACCATTGGTATTTCGACACCAATAGCAGCAGTAGCTATGGGATCTAAAATAATTGAAAAACATATTACATTAGATCGATTAATGAAAGGTACTGATCAGGCAGGATCTCTTGCTGTAGATGGAATCGAAAGAATGGTAAGAGATATTAGAAATCTTGAGCTTTCTATAGGAACGGAAGATATATTTATTGCAGATTCAGTTCAATCGGCAAGAGTAAAATTAGAAAGGTCAATAGCAACTCTTAAAGATTTAAAAAAGGGGCATATTATTTCTGAATCTGATTTACATTTATTAAGCCCGGGAGATGGTCTAAAATGGGATGAAAGAAAGCAACTTATTGGTCAAGTATTGAGCCAGGATATAGAGTCTAACGAGATAATTTACCCTCATTTTATAAATTAATATTATGACTCTCCCGAAACTTATTCTTACCGATATTGATGGCGTTTGGACTGATGGTGGAATGTATTATGATAATACAGGAAACGAATTTAAAAAGTATAATACATCAGATAGTGCCGGGATTCTTTTTTGTAGGTTACTAGAAATACCTGTAGGAATTATTACGGGAGAGAAAAATAATATTGTTAAAAATAGAGCAAATAAATTAGGTATAGATATTTTATTTATGGGAATTAAGAATAAACTTCAAATAGTTGAGGATTTATGCCAAAAATTCAATATATCTATTTTAGAAGTCGCTTATATCGGAGATGATATTAATGATATTTTAGTTTTAAAAAATGTAGGTATTAGCGCTTGTCCTTCAAATGCACCAAGTTATGTTAAAAAGCATTGTAATCTGATTTTAGATAAAGAAGGCGGAAATGGTGTGTTTAGAGAGTTTGTTGAGAGGATATTAGGAGAAGAATATTTAGAAAAGGCATTAAATGTTTACTTAGATTCTTTAGAAGGATTTAAACAGTAGTATACATTAATTAAATATTTAACTTCTACAGGAAAACCTATATTTTTTTCTACAGCAATTTTCGAACAGTCAGATATTGAATTGGTATTGCAAGCTTGTAAAAAAAACGGGAATGAAGATATTACTTTATTAAAATTTCCGTCAAGGTGTCCTGTAGCGATTAGCGCAGTAAATATGTGGATGATAAAGAATTTAACAGAACGGTATAATGTAACTTGCGGTTTGTCGAATCACACGACGGGAAGTATAGTACCTATTTTGATTACTTGCTTCGGTGTGAAAATTATAGAGAAAGATTTATGTTAGATCGTTCTATTGGCGGTCTGGATGCTTTCTTTTCTGGGAATGAAGAAGAATTTACTGTAATGGTAAAGGCAGTACTTGAAGTTGAAAGTGCTGTTTGAATTGTTGATTATAAGTTAACAGAGAAACAAATAAAAAGAAAAAGATTTTTTTAGATCTTTACAGATAATTCAAGATATAAAAGCAGGTGAAAAAACATTCATTCTAAGGCCTGGAGAAGGAATGCATCCTAAATATTTTAATGATATTTTAGTTAAAAAAGCTGTTGTTGATTTGAAAGGGGAGATGTATTAAATTGGAATTATATTATTAAATAATAAACTATATGAAAATAAAATTACTTAGTTTTCTACTTGTTGTAGTGTTTTGTAGTTCTTGTACAGCTCAAGATGAGGATGATTCAGCTAAAATACAAACTCAAAGAATAACTTTTAATGGAACAGAGTTGTATAATGCATTCACGGATTTGGTTTTTTTTGATAACCAATTTTTTTTAGTATATAGAGAGTCAGATAAACATGCTTATGGCCGAAATGGTATTATTAAGATTTATAATAGTTTAGATGGCAAAGAATGGAAAATTATAAAAGAGTTTAGTGTTGATGGAGCTGATTTACGAGATCCTAAATTTTCTGTAAATGGTAATAAATTATCAGTTTATCTTCATGGTTCAGTTTGGCTAAATGGAGGAGTTATCGAATTTAAAGATTTTATTTCTCAATGGAATAATGTCGGATGGAGCAATTTGCAATCAGTAATACTCGATAATAAAAAAATGCAAACTGCAAAAATTAAGGGTAATGAATCTTGGCCTTGGCGTGTGACATGGTATAAAGATGTTGCTTATTCTTTCGGTTATAATACAAATGGGATATTTGACCTATATACAAGTCAAGACGGAATAAATTTTGTAAATAAGGGAGGATATTTTGAAAAAATAGGAGCGATACCTTCAGAAGCAACCATTCGAGTTGACAAAAATGGAGATTTTTATTGTTTGGTAAGAAGAAACGATGGACCTTCTGTTTTATTAAAGTCAACAAATAAGGGTGAAAAATGGGAAAAAATTGGTGAGATCCCAATTGTTAGTATCGGAGGACCTAACTTTGTGTTTTATAAAAATGGTTTAATTTTGTCTGGAAGAGACAATGGAAAAGCAATTGTGGGTTATTTTGATTTGACTAATAATTCATATAATAAACTAATGACTTTACCTAGTAGTGGTGATTGTGGTTATCCAGGAATGGTAATTAAAGACGGTTATCTATGGATAAGCTATTATTCAGCACACGAAAATTATATTAGCACTGCTATTTATCTTTCTAAAATTCTTCTAACTAATCTTTAAGTGCTCTTGACCTTATCAAACATTTATATCACCAATGTAAAAAAGGTCTTTTCAAAAATATATCACACCTATGTAGACTAACTGTCCTCAAAACTATCTATGAATAAATTTTAATTTATTTATAGATAGGGCATATGAGTATGGAATGTTTATGCTGTTTAAGTGAAGTTTATTTTAAGTAACTTTTTGGTCTTGTGAATTTTAATCAATTTGTAAATATTTTAAAATTAAAAAGATAAAACCCTCAAATATTTAATGCCTCAAAAACTCGTAAAAACTACAATATATTATTCAATAGGAGAAATTGTTCCAAGAATTATTTCATTTCTTTTATTGCCGATTTTAACAAAATATCTTACAGCTGATGAATATGGAATAGTTAGTTATACTAATTCGGTGATGACGTTTGTATTTGTGATTGCAGCTTTGTCTTTAAATACTTTTGTTTTACGTCATTATTACAGTTCAAAAGATGAAAATTCGAGAAAAGAATTAATTGGCAGTGTCTTTCTATTTATTTTTGGATTCAATTGTGTTTTGATATTTCTTCAAATGTTTTTTTTTCCGATGTTAATAGATGCTTTTAATGTTAATATTCCATTTAAACCCTATTTTCAATTAGCAATTTTAAATAATTTTTTCGATGTAATTTCCATTATCCCTTTAGTATTATACCGAGTTAAAGAAAATGCAAAAGGATTTTTAATATTAAGCTTGTCAAGGACTTTACTGCAATTTTTGATGGTTTATGTTTTTGTGGTTATTTATAATCAAGGCCTCTTAGGAAGTTATTACGGAAGACTAGTTATCAATATTCCTTTTATGTTTATTTATTTTTATATGATCTATAAAAATAGTATTTTCAAAATAAATTTTAAATTAATAAAAGAGGCATTGCATTTTACTTTGCCTATTTTACCGGGAAGTTTAGCTTTTTTATTCGTGTCTTTGAGTGATAGGATAATTTTAGAAAGATATATTTCACTAAATCAATTAGGTGTTTTTTCTGTTGCAATAACTCTGGCTACCGTTTTAAATATTGTGATTCAAGCTTTATATAAAACATTTGAGCCTATTTTATTCAAGGAATATTTTAATGAAAATTTTCAGGAAACAAATTTAAAATTATACAAATTTTATTTACTAGCTCTTTTTGCTGGGGCTTTTGGTACTTCTATTTTTAGTAAGGAAATTTTTGTAATTGCAACATCGGGCGCTTTTAGAGAAGGTTATAAGTTAGTGCCATTGTTTATTGTTTCTGTAGTTATTGCAGGCATTAATACTTATTTGAATATCTTAATGATAGCAAATAAAAAACAAAAAATGGTTTCTTTAGTTTCTATTATTTCTGCTGTCTTTTCAGTAATTCTTAATCTTATTTTAATACCATACTATGGTTGTTATGGTGCTATAATTGCTTCTGCAGTTTCTTTTTTATTTTCAAATATTATATTTCAGTACCATACAGTTATCAGTAAAAAATATATCATTACTCAACTGGTATTAATTGTACAAATCGTATTGATACCAATAGTTTATGATGAATTATTTGATTTGAACATAGCAGCAAATTTTGTATTCAAGATCATTATTTTTATCTTTTTTATATTTCTTAGTTTTAAACTTTTTAATATTGATTTAAACTTTGTTAAATTAATATTTGCGAGGAACAATATTAAAGAGGAATAGTTACTAATGAGGTTGGATTGTTAGAAAAGACTTCAGTTATGCTGTTGTTTTTTAAATAATTTTAAATAAAATGAATGAAAAATAATTTGACTTTAATAGTTGAAAACGTTCTAAAATCTATTTCTGTAGAAAAAAAATACAAAGAGTATGCTTTAGAAGAATCTTTGATAGCCTTTAACTATTTAAAAAAATGTGGTTTACGAAATACAATTTGGTGGAAAAGTTTAATTAAACTTTTACTAGGTTTCTTGAAAAAAGCATTTTTTTATAAAAAGATAATTTTAGAGGATAATTCAAAAAAAGATAAATACAAAATAGTTGTTGCAATTAATTTTTCAATTGCTGATACAAGACATTCTAAAATTTTAATAGATTTCATCAATGAGTTTCCTGATAAATCGGACTTACTTATTGTAACTAATCATAGATGTGTTGAAGAGCATTGTTTAAGAAATAGTTTTTCGTGCATTTTTTTTAAACCCTCTATTTACAATTTTAATTTTGGTGATTTATTTAATGGTTATACTATTAATGAGAGTTTCATTTTTAAAGAATATAGAGAATATATTGATTTCCTAAGCGCTCTTTACATTAGAGTAATGCCAAAAATAGTAATTACAACACAGGATTTTTTATTACCTGATTTTTATTTTGCTAAGGTTGCAAATTTTCACAATATTCGAACAATCACACATCAACACGGTGAAATACCAAATTCAGAAAAGTCTCTTTATAGCGTGCTTTTCTCAGATTATTTTATGTGTTGGGGAGAAGTCTCAAAAGAAAGGTTGAAGCTTAGCCTAGATGAAGATAGGATTAAAATTGTTGGGACAACTAAATTTAATAAAATTAGACTTAAAAATAATTTTACCGAAGGTGATATTTTAATAACTCCTACAGTATTTCCATTACATCAATACAAACTTATTTTAAATAGCATTCTAATTGAAATTAAAGATTTTAATGGAATAATAATAAAAACACATCCAAGTCAAAACACAGCGGAAATTAAGGATGTAATTAATGAAATATGTAGATTAAATGAAATTGCAACTAACATAAAAGTAGTTGGAAGTGAAGAAAGCTTAATAGAGTTATTAGACAATACTTTTATTATGATTAATATTAAATCTGGGGCATATTTAGAAGGATTTTTATCGGGCACATCTTTAATTGAACTTGATTTTGATGGAGTTAATGACTTATTATTTCAAAATGCGGATGGATCTATTAAAGTTAGTGATTTGAAAAACGAAATAATTAAAAGAAAATTAGATTCAAAATACAATGAAAGTATAATTAGTAATCAACAGTTATTATTAAAAAAGAATATTTTTTCATCAAGTTTAGAAACGGAAATTGAGTTTATCAAAAGTTTATTATAAAGTTTGTTCTTTGTAGTTAGATTTTATTTATAATTATTTACAATATAATATGTCTTATAATTTTCAAAACAAAAAAATTCTATTTATTGGCCCTATTTTTCATAATTATCATACTTTAATTAAAGAAAAATTAGAATTTTTAGGGGCTTCAGTTAATTTTTATCCTGAACGTGACTATGGGTGGAAATTTAAGGTTGTAAATAATTTTTTTAGAAATCGTTTAAGTGGATTTCAGAAAAAACACTATGATTCGATTTTAGTAAATTCTCGTGAAGTTGATTATGACTTTTTATTTGTAATTAGAGGGTATATGCTGCCAGATGATTTCGTTAGTAAGTTTATGAAGTTAAACCCAAAGGGAAAAACAATAATGTATCAGTGGGATTCTAATGAGGCAAATCCATTTTCAAATGTAGCTGCTTTATTTCATCAAGTTTATTCATTTGATTTTAAAGATTGTAATGATATGCCGTTCATAAAATATCTTCCGTTATTTTATACGGATGACCTTATTCCCTATGGACAAGATAAACAAGAAAAAGAATATGATTTTTTCTTCATGGGATGGTGTTTTCAAGAAAGATACAAAGCGGTTATTTCTTTTAGAGAGTTTGCTCTAGGAAATAATTATAAATTGAAGGCCTTTTTGTATATGCCATTTTCTTCATATTTAAAAGAAATATTAAAAGGGAATTTTCTTGATAGGTCTATTGTCTCTTTTGTTCCAATGGATAGAGATCAATATTTAAATGTTTTGTCTAAATCAAAAGTTATGGTAGATGTCAGTAATCCTAGACAAACTGGTTTAGCAATGAGAGTAATTGAGGCAATTGCAATGAATGTTAAGGTATTAACTAACAATATGAATTTGAAACAGGACAAGTTTGTTAAGAATCCAGATATTTTTTCTTTTTTTGACGAAAAAAATGTCTATGTCGAACAAGATTTCATAAAAGAACAGTCATTCATAAGTTCAAGTAACTTTATGTTATCTTTAGAACTTTGGTTGAATAATATATTTGGTAATAATGAAAACTAATTGGTTTACGAATCCTTTTTATCTGTATATATTTAGTTTTGTTTTAATTTTTTTTATATATAATTTAAAGTGGTCCAATGCTTATCCGGATTTATCAGTTTCGGTGGGGCTTTTTTTAAGTTTTACATTTTTGATTTCTTTATTTTTAGGAAGAATGATCAGAAATACCAATATATTTACTTTAAAGAAGATTGATTTTGATGCAAAAAATAAGTATGTTCTTTTATTTGTAAGTGTAGCGTATGCAATAGAATTTATAGACAACAGAGGTATTCCTTTTGTTCTATTGTTTACTCACGGTGGAAGTTATGGTGATTTTGAAGGGATACCTGTTTTTCATGTCTTTCTGGCATCTTTTACAATCTATTACACGATTTATATATTTCATCAATTTTTATCTAATCGCAATAAAAAGCTATTGTATTATTTTTTCTACTTTTTATTTTTTCAACTTTTAGTTGTTAGTAGGGGGACCATTTTTTTTATTTTATTAGCCTGTTTATTTTTGTATTTATTTAATATTCTAGTTATTAAATTAAAGACATTACTTTATTTGTTATTATTTGTTTTGGGTGTTTTCTATTTATTTGGAGTTCTTGGCAATTTAAGATCCGTAAACAGTAGGGAAAATGAAGAAATGATTTTAGACATAACAGGTGCTGATGACACGTTTAAAAGCAGTAATATACCTAAAGAGTTCTATTGGTCTTATTTATATTTAGCTTCCCCTTTGGGGAATCTGCAAAGTGTTGTTAACAGCGCGCATTCACAAAAGGAAGTTGATATCGATTCATTCAATCGTTTTGTGGTTAATTGTGTTTTTCCTGATTTTTTAGGAAAACGACTTTCAAAATTACAGGCAAATGAAACAGATAATTTAAGTGATTATTTTGTTTTTGAAATTATAAATGCACCAACAGTCTATTCATTACCATTTAAGTACCTAGGTTGGTTAGGTCCTTTTTTAATGTTCTTTTTTATGACTTTTAATATTTTTTTATTCATGATTATAAAGAATTCTATATATTTTCATTCGGGGTTTGCTATTTTATTATCCATGATTTTTTTTCAAGTTTTTAATAATTTTTGGATTTATTCGGGGATAAGTATTGATTTGATCTATCCTTTTGTATTATCTATTTTACATAATTTGTTACTAAGAAAACAAACATAATGTTAATTTTTTAGTATAAGAATTTGTTTAATACTTATAGGTAAGTCAATTTTTTGCTATTTTAAATATATTTAAATCAATGAAAAAAATTTCAGTAATAATTCCAATGTTTAATTCGGAGAAAACCATACATAAGTGTATGACTTCAATATTGGAACAAACTTATGATGGGGTAATGGAAGTTATTGTTGTTAATGATGGCTCAACAGATAATTCAAAAGAAATAGTAGAGAATTTTATATTAAATAATAAAACGCAGATAAGTTTTAATTTGATAAACAAATCTAACGGAGGCGTCTCATCTGCTAGAAATGTAGGGTTGATGGCTTCTTCAGGCTTTTGGATTGCATTGTTAGATTCTGACGATAGATGGCTTCCTAATAAGATAGAAAATCAAATGCAAATACTTAATGAGAATTTAGATATTGATTTTTTGGGGTGTAGTAGAAATAATGAAACACTGAAAATATTTGGCAAAAAAATTAATAATTTACACAAAGTAAATGTGAAAGAGTTGTTAATAAAGATGTATCCGCAAACTTCTACTGCAATTTTTAAGAAAAGTCTATTTGAACTTTATGGGGGGTATAATGAAAAGATGACTCATGCTGAAGATGGGGAGTTATGGGTTCGTTATTGTGCTAATTCTAATTTTTATTATTCTCCACAATCTTTAGTAGTTACGGGAGAAGGTAAGCCTAGTTTTGGATATAGTGGATTATCTGCAAATTTGCAAAAAATGCATCGAGGAAATATGTATATTTTAGAGCAAGCTCTTAAGAATAAATTAATAAATGTTTGGAGCTTTTTATTATTTTGGTTTTATTATCAAATAAAACATCTTAGAAGAATAATACTAACTAAAAATTATGGCTTATGATTTTTAAGATTTTTTGGTTTTTAAGAGGTATTTTGTATATGCCTTTTTTTGGGAAGTATAAATTCCCTTCCTATATTGGAAAACCTGTTTATATAGGTAATTTTCATAGAATTTTTATATCTAAAAGAGTAAGGATATTTCCAGGCTCTCGTATAGAAGTTGTTGATGATGAGTCATCAATACTTTTTGAAGAAAATATATCAATAGGTCAAAATTTTCATATTACATCCGGTGGACAGTTGATTATAGGTAAAGACACTACAATTGCGGAAAATGTTATGATAACAAATATAGATCATGAGTATAAAGAAATAGGGGTCCATATTTTAAAACAACCTCTTATTGTTAAAGAAACAAAAATTGGAGAAAATTGTTTTATTGGTTTTGGTGCAGTAATACAGGCTGGTACAATTTTAGGAAACCATTGTATAGTTGGTTCTAATTCTGTTGTAAGAGGCCTTTTTCCAGATTACTGCGTTATAGTGGGCTCTCCGGCAAGAATAGTTAGAAGGTATAATTTAACCAAAAAAGTTTGGGATAGAACAAATCCTGACGGAACATTTATAGAAAATTAGAAATAATAGACATGAAAAACATTTTAATTACAGGAGGAGCAGGTTTCATAGGTAGCAATTTAGCTCTTAAATTAATAGAAAAAGGACATAAAATTACGGTTTTGGATAATCTTTCAAAACAAATACACGGTGAAAATCCAGAGGTCACTTCTCCTCTTTTTAAAAGTATAAAAGATAAGGTTACTTTTATAGAAGGTACTGTCACTTCGAGAGAAGATTGGACAAAGGCATTAGAAAACCAAAATGTAGTAGTACATTTTGCTGCAGAAACAGGAACTGGACAATCTATGTATTGTATTGAAAAATATACAGAAGTAAACATTCAGGGTACAGCAATTATGCTTGATATTTTAGCAAATAAGGAGAATTCTGTTGAGAAGATTGTTATTGCTTCTTCTCGTTCTATATATGGAGAAGGGAAATACAAACATCCAAAATTAGGAATCGTATATCCAACTCATAGAAAAGAAAATGATATGTTGGCGGGGAACTTTGAGCTTACTTTTTCTGATGAGCAAGAGCTTGAGTTGTTGGCAACAGATGAAGAATCTAAAATTCATCCATCATCTGTTTATGGAATTACAAAACAAAACCAAGAGCAAATGATTATGACAGTATGCCCAACGATAGGTATTGCTCCGGTTGGTTTTAGATATCAAAATGTTTACGGGCCTGGTCAATCATTGTCGAATCCATATACAGGAATTTTGTCTATTTTTTCTACGCAGATAAGAAACAATAATCCGATTCAGATTTTTGAAGATGGAAAAGAAACGAGAGATTTTGTTTTTATTGATGATGTTGTAGCGGCTACAATTCTTGGAATTGAAAAAGAAGAAGCAAACGGACAAGTATTTAATGTTGGTACAGGTGTAGCAACTGATGTTCTTGAAGTTGCTAATTCATTAATAAAAGCATATAATATTAATGTACCAGTAACCGTAACAGGTAGATTTAGATTAGGTGATATTCGTCATAATTATGCTGATTTAACTAAAATTAAAGAACTTTTAGGATTTGAACCTACTGTTTATTTTAAAGAAGGAATTGAGAAATTCTCTGCTTGGGTATTACAACAAGAAATCCAGGAGGACAAATTAAGTAAGTCACTAGAAGAGATGAAGAAGAAAGGCCTTTTAAAATGATAATTGAAGAAGCTCTTAATAATAAAAACATATTATTTTTTTCGGTTCAAACTTTTAATCTCGAAAAAGAAATTATTAAAAAGTTAGAATTTTTAGGTGCAAACGTAGAATATTATGATGAACGACCTTCAAACAGTAACTTAACAAAAGGTATTATTAGACTTAAAAGAAGTTTACTTCAATTAAAAATAAACAAATATTATAATAAAATATTAAGTGATATAAGTGATAAAAAATATGATTTTTTATTCGTGAATAAAGGAGAAGTTGTACCTGCTTTTTTTTTAGAAAAATTTCAAGAAGTTCAACCCCACTGTCAGTTTATTTTTTATACTTGGGATTCTTTTTCAAATAATAAAAATGCTTTGAATATTTTAAAGTATTTTCATAAAAAATTCTCATTTGATTCTGATGATGCCGTCAAGTATGGATTAGAATTTAGGCCACTTTTTTATTTAGATTTTTATAAGGATATTGATTCTATTTCGAGCGTAGAAATAAAAAACGATTTACTTTTTCTGGGAACAGCACATTCTGATAGATATAAAATAAGTAATAGTATCGCAGACTGGTGTGAAAGAAATCAACTGAAGTCATATTGTTATTACTATATGCAGGGAAGATTAGTTTATTTTTATAAAAAGTTATTTGATAGAACATTTAAAGAGTTCGATTATAAAAAGTTAAGCTTCGCAAGCTTAAAGGGTGAAGATTTATTTAAGCTATATCAAAAATCAAAAGTTGTTTTGGACATAAATCATCCCGGACAGAAAGGATTAACAATGCGTACTTTTGAAACAATAGGTGCCAAACGAAAAATGATTACTACAAACACAGAAGTTAGAAAGTATAAATTCTATAATCCTAATAACATACTGATTATTGATAGGGAGAATATAAAGTTGAATAAAGAATTTTTTGAATCTGATTATAATGAAGTTGATAAAGATTTGTATGAAAAAATGTCATTGAAAGGATGGCTATCTTGTTTATTTATTAATAGTGAGCCAAATATTTGGATCGAAGGAATTGAATAGAATAATGGAATCTACAATACTCGGAATACTTCTAATGATTATAATGTTGCTTTATTTTAAAGTAGCTAATAGATTTAATATTATTGATAAGCCAAATCAAAGAAGTTCCCACACAGAGATCACTTTAAGAGGAGGTGGAATTATCTTTTGGTTTTCGTCCTTGCTTTATTTTTTACAACATGTTCAGAATAACTACTTTTTCTTTACGGGAATAACTTTAGTTAGTCTTGTGAGTTTTTGGGATGACATTCAAAGCTTATCCAACAAAATCCGAATTTCAATTCATTTTTTGGCAATTACACTAATATTTTATGACCTTGGATTGTTTAATTTAGTGCCAATCTGGGGAACTATAATTGCATATGTTTTGGCAATCGGATTGATTAATGCCTATAATTTCATGGATGGTATTAATGGTATTACAGGACTTTATACTTTAGTGGTTATGGGAGCTTTGTTATATGTTAATACCAATCTACAATGGTTTACAGATGGCAATTTCATAAAATATGGGATGATTGCCAGTGTTGTTTTCTTATTTTTTAATTATAGAAAAAAAGCAAAATGTTTCGCGGGTGATGTTGGTAGTATTGCAATTGCATTTTGGATTATTTATTTGGTTCTTAAATTAGTTCTGGTTACAAATTCTTTAGTATGGTTGTTGTTTTTGGCTGTTTACGGAGTTGATGCAGTTTGTACAATAATGCATAGATTGTATCTCAAAGAAAATATTTTTGAAGCACATCGTCTACATTTATATCAGGTTCTGAGTAATGAATACCAAATACAACATAGATTAGTGTCGCTGTATTATGCTTTAGTTCAAATTGCCATTTCAGCTCTAGTCGTCTTTTTATATCAAAAAATACAGGACATACTATTGTTTTTAATTGTCATAATTCCTTTATTATTGATTTATACGATTAAATTTTATTTGTTGAATAAGAAAAAATTAAAACTGGATATATGATTCCAAAAGTAATTGAAGGAGGTAATTTCTCAGATCATCGAGGAACTATTTCTTATGTTAATGATTTTAGGTTTGAGGATATTGAAAGATTTTACATAATTAGTAATTCTGAAGAGAATCCTGTTCGCGCTTGGCAAGGACATAAGTTGGACGCAAAAAATTTTTACTGTATCAGCGGATCGTTTAAAATTCATTTTGTTAAAATTGATAATTGGGAAAATCCGTCTAAAAATTTGAAAATAGAAACAATATTTGTTTCTGCCTCAGAAAGTAAGATTGTTCATATACCAGCAGGATATGCAAATGCAATCGAATCATTAGAAAAAGATTCTAAATTAATCTCATTTTCTACTTTGCCATTAGCAAATGTTAAAGAAGATGATGCTCGTTATAGTGCTGATTATTGGAAAATTCATGAATAACAACAGAGTTTTTTTATCACTATCTCAACAAAGTGGTTTTGAACAAGGTTATGTTCAAAAGGCATTAGATACTAATTGGATAACTTCAGGCGGACCAAATGTCTGCGAATTTGAAGAGAAATTAGAAAGTTATCTTGGTGATGAATCTTTAGCGATTGCTTTAAATTCGGGAACTTCGGCCATTCACTTAGCCTTGGTTTTACTGGGTGTCAAAACTGGAGATGAAGTGATTTGTCAAAGTATGACTTTTTCAGCTTCTGCCAACCCTATTCTGTATCAAGGAGCAATTCCTGTTTTTGTTGATAGTGAATCTGAAACTTGGAATATTTGCCCGGAGAATCTCGAAATTGCAATAAAAGACAGAATCAAAAAAGGTAAAAAACCAAAAGCAATTATTGCTGTTCATATTTATGGGAATCCCTATAAAATTGATGAGATTCATTCTATAGCAGATAAATATCAAATTCCAATTATTGAAGATAGTGCTGAAGCGCTTGGTAGTTCTTACAAAGGAAAAAAGTGCGGAACGTTTGGTGATTTTGGTGTTTTTTCATTTAATGGAAACAAAATTATTACAGCTTCAAGCGGAGGAGTATTAATTACCAAATCAAAATCATTAAAAGAAAAAGCTGTTTTTTATGCCAATCAGTCAAAAGATAAAGCGGTGCATTATCAACATAGTGAAATTGGATACAATTATAGAATGAGCAACATCTGTGCTGGTATTGGTCTTGGACAAATGTCGATTTTGGAAAAAAATATTGCTGCCCGAAGGGAAATGAATTTTTTTTATGATGAAATTTATGATGAAATTTTCAACGTAAAATTATATAAAAATACGAATGAAGATTATTTCTCAAATTATTGGTTAAGTGCAATCTTGATTGAACCTAATGTTGAAAATAATTTACAAAGAGAAAGCTTAAGAGATGCTTTTGAAAATGAAAACATTGAATCTCGTCCGTTATGGAAGCCTTTACATTTACAGCCGGTTTTTGAAAAATATCCCTATTATGGAAATAAAGTTGCAGAAGACTTATTCAGAAGAGGTTTATGTTTGCCTTCAGGATCAAATCTTACCGAGAATGATAAAAATAGAATCAAAGAGGTAATAAAAACTTTTTTTGAAAAAATATGAAATTTTAGACTTAGAAATATATTATGAAGATAGAAAAAACATTTATAAAGGATTTAGTAGTGGTTGAACCTACAGTTTTTGGAGATGAGAGAGGTTATTTTTTTGAAGCTTACAGCAAGACCAAATTTAGTGATTTAGGCATTAATATCGAGTTTGTACAGGACAATCAATCTTATTCTAAAAAAGGAACATTACGTGGTTTACATTATCAAAATCCTCCTTTTGCCCAAACAAAATTGGTACGTGTTTTAGAAGGAGAAATTATAGATGTTGCTGTAGATTTAAGAAAAGATTCTCCAACCTACGGAAAAGCATTTAGTGTTTTATTATCTGCGGAAAATAAAAAACAATTATTGGTACCCCAAGGTTTTGCTCATGGATTTTCAGTAATAAGTGAAACGGCATCGGTAATGTACAAATGTGATCAATTTTACAATAAGGCTTCTGAAGGAGGAATCAAATTTGATGATCCATCATTAAGCATTGATTGGGGAATCAGTTTAGAGGAAGCCATAGTTTCTGAAAAAGATCAAGTTCTTCCTTCTATTGATAATTGTAATAGTTTATTTTAATGAAAAAGATTCTTGTAACAGGAGCTAATGGACAATTAGGGTCTGAACTGACAGTTTTATCTTCAAAATATCCACAATATGAATGGTGTTTTGCCAATAGAACAAAAATGACTTTGGATGATTTAGAACTGCTTCAAGTTCAGTTAAACGAAATTAATCCTGATATTATTTTAAATTGTGGAGCTTACACTGCTGTGGATAAAGCGGAATCAGAAAAAGAGTTAGCTTTTAAAATAAATCATTTAGCTACAGAATTAATTGCAAAATACGCGTTCAAGAGTAACGCAAAATTAATTCATATATCTACAGACTATGTTTTTGACGGATCCTCTTCTGTTGCTTTAAATGAAGAAGCAGAAACTAATCCAATTAATATTTATGGAGCTAGTAAGAGAGAAGGAGAAGTAGGATGTTTGAAAGAGAATCCAAATTCAATAATAATTAGAACTTCTTGGGTTTATAGCAAGTTTGGAAACAATTTTGTTAAAACCATGCAACGATTGATGCAGGAAAGAGAAGCTATTAATGTAGTAAATGATCAAATAGGTTCTCCAACTTATGCCGCAGATTTAGCTCAGGCATTAATGGATATAGTTGAATCTTCGAATTGGATTCCAGGAATCTATAATTATTCAAACGAAGGTGAAATAAGCTGGTATGATTTTGCGTTGGCAATAAATGAGCTCGGAGGATATAATTGTAATGTTGGTGGAATTCCATCATCCTCTTATCCAACGCCAGCGAAACGACCAGAATTTTCTTTATTGGATAAGTCAAAAATTAAGTCAGTTTATAATTTGAATATTCCAAATTATAAAGAAAGTTTAAAACTAATGTTTGTATAAAGTAAGAATGATTTTAAGATTTAGACCGGGCGTATTTTTATAAAAATGAACGTTACGGCACAACTATTTTAAATCGAATATAAAAAAAATATGAAGGGAATTATTTTAGCAGGAGGGTCAGGTACTCGTTTACATCCTCTAACACTTGCAATGAGTAAGCAAATGATGCCGGTTTATGATAAACCTATGATTTATTATCCGTTATCAACTTTGATGATGTCCGGAATTAATGAAATATTAATTATTTCTACTCCGCATGATTTGCCAAATTTTAAAAAATTACTTGGCGATGGTTCTACCTTGGGTTGTAAATTTAGTTATGCAGAGCAGGCTATTCCAAATGGTCTTGCACAAGCTTTTGTAATTGGAGAGGAGTTTATAGGTACTGATGATGTGGCTTTAATTTTGGGAGATAATATATTTTTTGGTTCAAATATGCAAGAGCTCCTAAAATCAAATACAAAACCAAAAGGCGGAGTCGTTTTTGCATATCATGTTTCAGATCCGGAGCGTTATGGGGTTGTAGAGTTTGATGAGAATTTAAAAGCAATTTCAATTGAAGAAAAACCAGAAGAACCTAAATCAAGTTATGCTGTTCCTGGATTATATTTTTATGACAATTCAGTTGTAGATATTGCCAAAAATATCAAAGCTAGTGCCCGTGGAGAATATGAAATTACTGATGTGAATAAAGTATACTTAGAAAGGGAAGCTTTAAAAGTTGGTATTTTAAGCAGGGGGACAGCATGGTTAGATACAGGAACTTTTAATAGTTTGATGCAAGCTGGGCAATTTGTTCAGGTACTTGAAGAAAGACAAGGTTTAAAAGTGGGTTGTATTGAAGAAATTGCCTGGAGACAGGGATTCATAAATGATGCTCAACTGGAAGAATTAGCGCTTCCTTTAGTCAAATCTGGATATGGATCTTATTTAATAGAATTTTTGAAACAAAAGAAAAAAGGCGTTAAATTGTAATTTACACTTGATAAATAATTTTTTAAAACCTTTAATTCGTATTTTTGTAAGCCATACAAAGTTTATATAATTAAACTGAACCAAATTGAATACAGATAAGACAAACCAAATAGCCTCTTTATTGCTTAATTCTTTCTCACCAAGAAATTTGAGAGCAAGCATTAATAACCTAAGTTATTTGCCAAGATGGATCATTATTGCAATAGATATAATGGTTCTTATTTTTGCATTTACATTTACTTATATGCTGTTTGAAGGTACAGCTTTAGGTTATATCATTACGTCTCATCATTTTTATTTTGTATCGAGTCTAATTGTTGTAAACATATTTTTCTTTTGGTTATTTAGAACATATTCAGGTATTATTAGACACTCTTCCTATATCGACGCAATAAAATTGCTGTTTTCTCAAATGTCAGTTTTAGTGTTTTTTTTATTTTTCAATTTAGTTTTTGAATTATATACAGGACATAAAGCGTTTTTAAATACAGCTCTATTTATTAATTTAGTACTGTCATTTTGCGGTTTATTTTTATATCGCGTTGTTGTAAAACAAACTTTCGAATTATATTTTTCAGAGAAAACTAATTCTAAATTAATTAGAACAGTTATCTACGGTACAGATGCAAATGCAATTTCAGTAGCAAATGCATTGAAATTTGAAACCCCTTCACGATTTAAAATTGTTGGTTTTGTTGATAAGAATAATCAAAATGCATCTAAGCGAATGCTGGATTTGCCAATTTTGATTTTAAGAAAAAAATTGCCCGCTTTAATGCGTTCTGTAGCCGCAGAAGGTGTCATTATTGCCGATAAAAGTTTATCTAAAGATGAGCAATTAATTATTGTTGATCAATGTTTAGAATTCAACTATAGGGTTTATACAGTTCCGCTTATTTCGGATTGGGAAAATCAAAAGGAAATTTCTCAAAAAGTAAAAAACATACAAATTGAGGATCTACTTGAAAGAAAACCAATTGTTTTAGATAGTAAATCAATTTCAAAACAATTAAAAGATAAAACTGTTCTTATTACTGGTGCTGCCGGATCAATTGGTAGTGAAATAGTAAGACAGGTATTAGGTTTCAATCCTAAAATGGTCATTATTTTAGACCATGCCGAAACACCACTTCATAATTTGTGTTTGGAAACTTTAGCAATAGGTTCTGCATCAAAAATTGTTGCAGTAATTGCTGATGTAAAAAGTAAAAAGGCACTGGAGAAAGTTTTTAAAAATTATAATCCACATGTTGTTTTTCATGCAGCTGCATATAAACATGTTCCATTGATGGAAGAAAATCCTTCACAGGCTATTTTAACAAATATTAAAGGCACTAAAAATCTAGCTGATTTATCTTGTAAATATCATGTTAGAAAATTTGTTATGGTTTCAACAGATAAAGCTGTTAACCCAAGCAATGTCATGGGAGCCAGTAAGCGTATAGCTGAAAAATATGTGCAGTCTTTGTATTTAAAAAATCAAAAGGAAAATACCGAAGTTGTAACAAAGTTTATCACAACACGTTTTGGGAATGTTTTGGGATCAAACGGATCAGTTGTTCCATTGTTTACGAAACAAATTGCTGAAGGAGGTCCGGTTACTATCACACATCAGGACATTATTCGCTATTTTATGACTATTCCAGAAGCTTGTCAATTAGTTTTAGAAGCGGGTGCAATGGGTAATGGAGGCGAAATTTATATTTTCGATATGGGTAAACCAGTTCGTATTATTGATTTGGCGAAAAAAATGATCAAATTAGCCGGATTTATTCCAGACAAAGAAATCAAGATAAAAATTGTTGGTTTAAGACCAGGTGAAAAACTTTATGAAGAATTATTAAATGATACTTCTAAAACATTGCCAACCTACCATAATAAAATTATGATTGCACAGGAAATTCAGGATGAATATGAAAATCTTCATACTGAGATTGAGGAATTAATAGGGATCGCAGATTTTTATGATAATGATGATATTGTTGCTAAAATGAAAAAAATTGTCCCGGAATTTAAAAGTATGAATTCGGCTTTTGAAGTTTTAGATAAATAAAATTTATAAAGCAGAATTATATATAATTCAAAATATAGAAAAGTAAAAGGTGTTTTTTTAAAAACGCCTTTTTGTTTTTTTAGTAATTTATAAACGAATAAAAATCTTGTTAATTTGAAAAACAACGATGGTTAGGTCATTTATACAATAGATTTGTGAAAATATTTTTATTAAATAAATAAAATTCCGGAGCATTAATTGTTAGGAAATATAAAAAATGAATACTACAAATAATACCAATCAATGGCTGTTTGAAATAACGCCAAAAAATAAGTTCTTCTCATTAAATCTTAGAGAAGTTTGGCAATATAGAGATTTACTGTTTCTGTTTGTTAAACGAGATGTAATAACAGTATATAAACAAACTATTTTAGGGCCGTTATGGTATTTAATTCAGCCTTTGTTTACTTCTATAACATTTACTATAATATTTAATAATGTTGCCGGAATTAATACTGGATCTGTTCCTCCATTTTTATTTAACTTAGCTGGAATTACAGTCTGGAATTATTTTACAGCTTGCCTTAATGGTACTTCGGACACATTTAAGGCCAATGCAGGAATATTTGGTAAAGTTTATTTTCCTAGAATTATTACTCCTTTATCGGTAGTTATTTCTACCTTGATCAAATTCGGAATCCAATTTCTGATTTTTATAGTTTTTTATATTTTCTATTATTTTAATGGAGCTAATTTGTCTATAAATAGTTCAATTTTATTTTTCCCTATTTTGATTATAATTATGGGAATTTTAGGTTTAGGACTAGGAATGTTAATTTCTGCTATGGTCACAAAATATAGAGATTTTAGTAATTTAATTGGTTTTGGTATACAACTGCTGATGTATTTATCTGCAGTTATGTATCCTATGGAATTAATCAAAGAAAAAATACCAAAGTATGGATGGATAGTTGATTATAATCCTTTAGCATATGTAATTGAAACTAGTAGATATATGCTTTTGAATGTAGGCCAAATTTCCATTTTGGGATTAGTTTATACATTGGGAATAACAATTGTCATATTTTTTATAGGCCTTTTAGTTTTTAATAAAACAGAAAAAAGCTTTATCGATACTGTTTAGTTTTTTAGCTAAAAATCGCAATTCAAAATTTATAATTACATTTTACAATTGGAAAAAGATATTATTTTAAAAGCCGAAAATATTTCTAAACAATATCGTTTGGGACAAGTAGGGACTGGTACATTAAGTCATGATTTAAATCGATGGTGGCATCAAGTAAGAGGAAAGGAAAATCCATACTTAAAGATTGGAGATATAAATGATAGATCAACAAAAGGAACCTCTGATTATGTTTGGGCTTTACAGGATATTAATTTTGAAGTTGAGCGTGGAGAAGTTTTAGGAATTATTGGTAAAAATGGTGCAGGAAAATCAACACTTTTAAAAATATTATCTAAAGTCACCGCTCCAACGACCGGAAGTATTAAATCACGTGGAAGAATAGCATCTTTGTTAGAAGTTGGTACCGGTTTTCATGGGGAAATGACAGGTCGTGAAAATATCTTTTTGAATGGTGCTATTTTAGGTATGACCAAGAAAGAAATTACTTCAAAATTAGAGGAAATTATTGAATTCTCAGGTTGTGAGCGTTATATAGATACTCCCGTAAAAAGGTATAGTAGCGGAATGACAGTTCGTTTAGCATTTGCTGTGGCAGCTTTTTTAGAACCAGAGGTTTTGGTTGTCGATGAAGTTTTGGCAGTTGGTGATGCTGAGTTTCAGAAAAAAGCTATTGGTAAAATGCAGGATATTTCTAGAGAAGGAGGAAGGACAGTTTTATTTGTGAGTCATAATATGGCTGCTATAGAAACACTGTGTACGCGAGTCATTAGTATGAATAACGGGTCCATTTTTGAAAATGGAGCACCTACTAAGGTAATTTCAAACTATTTGCAGAGTAGTTCGTTTTCTGAACGTAAGATAAGTTATGATTCTCTTAGTGATGCCAAAGGGAATGAAAATATTAGAATTATGTATGCTGCAATCGAAAATGCTTCATCAATAGATGTAAATGATATTATCGATGTAACTTCATCCATTAATTTTAGATTGAAAATTGTCAATACAACAGAGAAAGAAAGAATTTCTGTTGGATTTGATTTGCGAACTATAAAAGGAGATATCGTTTTTGGTTCGGCTAATAAATTTGATTGTAGTATTGGCAAAGTTGTAGAGATTAATTGTCAAATTCCTGCTAATTTCATGAATGATGATGTTTACCAAATACACTGTTATTTTCATACAAATGAAATGCAATCTTTGTTTTTTGACCAAGAGTTGTTAACTTTTGAAGTAAAAGATGTAAAGAGGGATTCAGGTTATTTGGGGAAAATAAATGGATTTATTAGACCTTCTTTACCTTGGACAATTAAAAATGAAATTTAAAAATGAAGAATATTCTAATTACCCAATCAAATTATATACCATGGAAAGGATATTTTGATGCTATTTCACTAGCAGATGAATTTGTGATATATGATGATATGCAATTTACCAGAAGGGATTGGAGAAACAGGAATATAATAAGAACTTCTAATGGGAATAAATGGTTAACAATTCCTGTTGAAGTCAAGGGAAAATATTTTCAAAAGATAAATGAAACCAAAATATCTGATAAGAATTGGAATAAGGATCATTGGAATATTATAAAGCAAAATTATAGTAAAGCTAGAAGGTTTTTAGATTTTAAAGATTTTTTTGAAGATCTATACTTAAATTCTACGTCACTTTATCTTTCGGAAATAAACTTTAGATTTATTTTTGCTATTTGTGAAATATTGAAGATTCAAACTAATTTCCGTTTTTCCTCTGAATTTGAACTTAAAAATGAACGCTCAGAGCGATTATTAGATATTTGTTTAAATTTAAATGGTACAGATTATTATTCAGGGCCTGCTGCTAAAGCATATATGAATGAACAAATTTTTGATAAGGAAGGAGTGAAAATTCATTATATTGATTATTCAAATTATCCAGAGTACCATCAAATGCATGAGCCATTTGAACATTCTGTTTCTATTTTGGACTTAATCTTTAACGAAGGGTCTAATTCTAAAGATTTTTTAAAATTTAATAAATGAAAGTACTTGCCATTCTTGGTTCAGGAGATTTAGGTCAACAAATTGCACATTATGCTTTATCTGATCATCAATATAGCAAGATTGTTTTTTTTGATGATTTTTGTCTTGAAAAGATGATAAATTTGATTCCTGTAATTGGTAAAATAAAAGACGTTGAGAAAGCCTTTGAACTGAAACAGTTTGATGAATTATTGATAGGAATAGGATATAAACATCTGGCATATAAAAAAAAGATTTTTGAGGAATTTAAAAATAAAATTCCGTTTGGAAAATTGATACATTCAACTGCTTTAATTGATTCAACTGCTTTAATCGAAAGAGGATGTGTAATTTATCCAGGCTGTATAATTGATGCTAAGTCAATAATTAAAGAAAATGTGATTTTGAATATTGGATGCACGATTGCACACGATACAATTATTGGGGCACATTCTTTTTTGTCACCAAGAGTTGCTATTGCGGGATTTGTTACTATTAAAGAACAATGTTTTTTAGGCATCAATTCAACAATTGTAGACAATGTTGATATTGTTAGTAAAACCCAAATAGGAGCAGGATCCTTAGTTATAAAATCAATAGATAAAAATGGGTTATATGTTGGTAATCCAGTGCGATTTGTAAAATAATGATAAATTTTAATAAACCTTATCTAACAGGTAGTGAAACCAGATATATTGAAGACGCAGTTGCATCCGGCAAAATTTCTGGGAACGGTAAATACACTCAATTGTGTCAGCAATTTTTTGAAGAAAACTATGGTTTTGGAAAATGCTTACTAACGACATCTTGTACAGATGCCTTAGAAATGGCGGCGATTTTAATTAACATTCAGCCGGGAGATGAGGTAATAATTCCATCTTATACTTTTGTTTCTACTGCAAATGCTTTTGTGTTAAGAGGTGCAAAAATTATTTTCGCTGATTCTAATGCTGACAATCCAAATATTGATGTAAGTAGTATTGAATCCTTAATTTCGGTAAAAACGAAAGCAATTGTTCCAGTACATTATTCTGGAATTGCTTGTGATATGGATGCTATAATGGAAATTGCATGTCGCCATAATTTATTTGTTATAGAAGATGCAGCACAAGCAATAGACAGTTTTTATATTGGAAAAGATGGTATAAAAAAGGCTTTAGGTTCTATAGGACATTTAGCCGCATTTTCTTTTCATGAAACAAAAAATATAATTTCAGGTGAGGGAGGAATGCTGGTCATTAATGATAAACAATTTGAGAAGAGAGCTGAAATTATTTGGGAAAAAGGAACAAATCGTTCTGCTTTTTTTAGAGGTGAGATAGATAAATATGGATGGGTTGATATTGGGTCATCATTTTTGCCTTCTGAGATAATTGCAGCCTTTTTATGGGCACAAATTGAACACTTGGATAATATCCAACAAAAGCGCAAAACAATTTGGGACAAGTATTATAAAAGCTTAAGTGAAGGCGAAAATAATTACGACTTTCAATTGCCTCAAATTCCTAATTATGCAACTAATAATGCGCATATGTTTTATCTGATTTTTAAATCAGAAGAGAAAAGAATTGAATGTATCTCTCGCTTAAAAAGTAAAAATATTCATGCTGTTTTTCATTATCTAAGCTTGCATAAAAGCCCTTATTATATTGAGAAGTATGATGGAGAAGACTTGTTTTGGAGCAATTATTATTCTGATAGACTATTACGTTTACCATTTTACTACGAGCTTTCAACGAAAGATATTGAGCTAATCATATCAACAATAAAGAATGAGTAAGATAGAAATGTTATTTTTCGGGACCTATTTTACAATGATGTAGCACAATTAGAGATGAATGAATTAAATTTATTTTAAGAATTTTTAGTTAATGTCAGTTAAAATAATTCATATCTGTGAAGATGAAAAGTTTATTAATTCTGCAATTATGCAGTTTGAATTTTGCTTTTCCGGATGTAATACTTTTTATGTAGTACAATCTCAAATCAAAACTGATTTTGTACACGTGAAACCTCAAGAGTTTGTTCATCCATGTACTAAGAAACAATTAATAAACATTGCAGAGACAATTGAAAAATCTGTTATAGTTGTGTTGCATAGTTTATCAGTTCCATTTTATGATTTTGTCTTACAATTACCGAAAGAAAATCCAGTTGTCTGGTTTTGTTTTGGTTTTGAAGTGTATAATGATAAGAACTATTATAAAACTCAAAATTTATTTGATAAGATTACTTGGAGTAAATTTCCAGACTTACAAGTTTCTCAAAAGAAAAGAATAAAAGAGCTGATTAGGCCATATTATCGATTAGTTAATAAAAGACTACCGCTCTCTTCTCAAGAATATAAAAGAAAAGTAATAAAACGAATTGATTTTTTAGGAAGCTCTTTTAAGGAAGAATTCGATTTCGTGAGTAAGTTGATTAAAGAGAAAAAGTATTTTTTTGATTATTGGTATTATCCTATCGAGCAAATTCTAAATGTCTCAGCATCTTTTAAACCATTAAAGAAAACTATTTTAATTGGAAATTCAGGGACTAATACAGGAAATCATTTAGATGTTTTTGACAAAATTAAAAGTTTTAATTTAATTGCAGAGCAGATTGTCGTTCCCTTAAATTATGGTGACTCAAGATATATTGACATTATTTTGAATGAAGGTCAACTCCATTTTTCAGATAAATTTCTTCCTTTACGCCAATTCATTTCTTTACAAGAATACAATACAATTTTGGAAGAAGTTGGTATTGCAATTTTTAATAACAGAAGACAACAAGCTATTGGTAATACAATTGCATTATTATGGTTGGGAGCAAAAGTGTTTTTGAGCAAGCAAAATTCATTTTATGATTTTTTAAAGCGTACAGGAATATATATTTATTGTTATGAAACAGATTTAAATGAGCAAAGTTGTAATCAATTTTTATCTTTAGAACAAGTTGAGCACAACAAAACTATTTTATTTAGTCTTTTAAATCAAGAAAAGTTAGCTGTCGAATTGCAAAATCAAATCTACAGAATTAATGTCTAATCAATTATTTTCAATTTTAATAGCTAATTACAATAATGGACATTTTTTTAAAGATTGCTATTCAAGCATTCTTGATCAAACGTATCAAAATTGGGAAATAATTATTGTAGATGATTGTTCTACAGATGATTCGGTTGCGGTTATTGAAAATATAATTAAAGGTGATTCTAGATTTAAATTGTTTGCTAATCCTATAAATAGAGGTTGTGGTTATACTAAAAATAGATGTGCACAATTAGCTAAGGGAGAGATCTTAGGATTTTTAGATCCTGATGATGCAATTACAAATGATGCTTTGCGAATAATGGTTGAAAAGCATAAAACCAATCCAGAAGTTGCAATTATTACTTCTAAATATGATTTAGTAGATTTAAATATGAGTTTTAAAAATGTAAGCTCACACGGTTGTAGCATTCCATTAGGCAAATCTTATTTAACTTTTGGAGAAGGAGCTCTAACTCATTTTGCTACTTTTAAAAAAGAATGTTTTTTAAAATCTATTGGTATAGATTTTAGGATGAAACGTGCTGTTGATCAAGATCTATATTACAAATTAGAAGAGCAAGGAAAACATTTATTTATAGACAAAGTTTTGTATCATTATCGAATTCATGGCAATAGTATTTCGGCAAACGAAAATCTCTATAAAGCGCAATATTGGCATTTTTATACCATGATAAATGCCTACGAAAGAAGAAAGAGATTTAGCCTTGCAATAGATAATTTTACAGCCTTGCAAATTAATAAACTCAAGTCCAATTATTATTATTCAAGATTTGAAAGGGCTAAAACGAAGAATCAATTTTGTATTAAATATTATTTCTTTTTTAAAAGCATAATTGCTTTTCCAAGATATAATATCAGGTTTAAATTGAAATCGCTTTTCGTATAGAGGACTAATTATAATGTATTTAAGTAATGTGTTTATACTATAATTTGTAACAATCTTTAGATAAATACATATAATTTGCTTTAGCGCAAGCTAATGATAATTAAGAATGTATTACAGCAAAATATAGAAGTCCTGATTAGACAGATCATGTTGCTTAAAATTTGAGAATAAATAAAATTTTAATTTTTTTTAATTAATGATAACCATAATATATCCTTTTAAAAACAGAGAATTACAAAGAATCAAAAGATCTTTAGATTCTTTGGTTAATCAATCGAATAAGGATTTTGATGTTGTTTTTGTTGATTATGGGTCTGATTTTGAAATAGCAGCTTCGGTTAAAGAATTGTTGAAACAATATGAATTTGTAAGGTATATTTATTCTTTTCATAATAATCAACCTTGGTCTCGTGCTAAAGCAATTAATATAGGGATAAGATTTGTAGAAACAGAATATGTTTTTATTGCAGATATAGACATTATTTTTAATAAAAGATTCGTAGATGTTCTATTTGAATTGCAAAATAAAAAAGAGAATGTTTATTTCCAGGTTGGTTATTTAGATAAACATGAAAGTGTTGAGATTAAAGAATTTGATCTTTATACTATCGCATCTAAAAGTATACCGGAAGGGCAAGGCTTATCATTATTCAAATTAGATTCATTATTGAAGGTTGGAGGATTTGATGAGTTTTTTCATTTTTGGGGAGCAGAGGATGAAGATGTGCATTTAAGACTTCAAGAAGCTGGCTTTTCTTCAAAATTTTATAATAATGAAATTTTGCTTTTACACCAATGGCATAAAATTTTTGAAACTTTTGATAATAATAAATTATCAAGTGAACCTAGATTATCAGATGTTTTTAATCTTAATAAACAAAAACTAAGGTTTAATCAAAAGAATCATATCGAAAAACCTAACAATGAAAATTGGGGGAAATTAATTACTGAAAAAGAGTTTCAATTTTTAGATTCAAATGATCAATCTATTGTTTTATTGAATAAAAAACACGTGGTTGAAAATTTCTTGGATATTATTTTGCCAAAGACTAATGCTGAAATTATTAATGTTATTTTTCAGGAGGATCCTTATCAATTGACGTTGAAATACAAAATAAAGAAACTTCTTCGCATTAAAACTCAGGAATATTATTCCTTAAAACAGATTAACGATATGCTTCTAAAAGTTTTGGTAATTTATTATCAGGATTATTTATATAACTACAAGATTAGTTCTGATTTGAAAAGTATTCAATTAAAAATTAGTAAATAATTATTTTGATGCCAGAATTAATCTCGATTATAATTCCAACATATAACAGAGTTCATTTGATAAGTGAAACTCTTGACAGCATTTTGACGCAAACCTATAAAAACTGGGAATGTATTGTTGTTGATGATGGTTCTACAGATAATACCGCTGATATCTTAGCTGAATATATCGAAAGAGATAATAGATTTCAATATCATAAGAGACCCCAAGAAAGACCAAAAGGTCCAAACTCATGTCGAAATTATGGTTTTGAATTGAGTAAAGGTGATTACGTTAAGTGGTTTGATAGCGATGATTTTTTTGTCTTAGATGCTTTTGAAGTTTCAAGTAATTTTTTTTCAAAACTACCTGACTTAATCGTTTCATCATTAGAATTTATAGATTTTAATAAAAAGAAGATAGAAAAAAAACACGTTTTCTTTTCTGAAAATACAATTCAGGATTATTTAACAGGTAAAATTGGTTTTTATATTTGTACTCCAACATGGAAAAAGAGTTTTTTACAAAAGCAACCATATTTATTTGACGAAATGATCACAAATATGGATGATTGGGATTTTAATCTTCGAATGTTATATCAGGATCCTTCAATAATTTATGTAGACAAGCCACTAATTCAATATCGTGTGCATGAAGATTCATTATCTCATGAAATTAGTAAGCTTAACTTCAAAGAGATACAATCCGAATTTAAAGCGATCAGGAAACATTTATTACTGATAGAGGAAAACAAGAAAGCAGATTCCAGAGTTCTAAAAACATATTTAAAGAATCGGCATAAAATTGTACTTAGAGCTGCTTTGGTCGAGAATGATAAGCATAAATTTTCTTATTTGAAAAACCTTTTGATTCTCGAATTTCAGCTTTTTCAATATGTAGAAATAGTAAAAACAATAGTAGGATTTACTATCTACAGTCTTTTTAAAAAAGGTTACAAACTTTTATAATAGTTCAAAAATAATTTAAGCTATGTCCAACTCATTCACAAATATTAAACTTTCAAAAGAAAATCTGGAAAGTTATATTGTTCGAAGTGAAATCTTAAAAGCAGTTTCAAACGTATTTCCCGTATTCGAAGGAGAAGTTTTAGATTCTGGTTGTGGTTCTATGCCCTACAAAGAAATTATTCTTTCTAACCAAAAAGTAAAGAATTATGTAGGTTTGGATATTGAATCAAGTTTGGATTATGAAGGAGTTAGACCTGATTTTTTTTGGGATGGTAAAATTATGCCTTTTGAAGATGCAAGTTTTGATGTAGTATTTTCTACCGAAGTTTTGGAGCATGTACCAAATCCGGATGAATATTTAACGGAAGTTAAAAGAGTTCTTAAACCTGGCGGAATGTTCTTTTTTACAGTACCTTTTTTAATGTCTTTGCATGAAGTTCCTCATGATTATTACAGATATACTCCTTTCTCCTTAGAAATGATTTTTAAACGAGTTGGTTTTACGTCCATAAAAATAAACCCAATGGGAGGTTATAATGCTGCTTTGGCACAAATGCTTGGCTTATGGGTAAATATGTATTTATGGGGAAGAAAAAAGAAATTGATGAGATTTATTGCAAAACCTATCATTAGTTTTTTATATAAAAAAGATAAGGCAGCATCAAATTTTAATAAATCTACGATGATTGTAGGTCTTTCCGGGACAATTATAAAACCAATGAATTAAGAATGAAAATACTTTTAATTTCGATGTCGTCTATTCATGCAATTCGCTGGATAGAAAATTTAAAAGATACTTCTTATGAATTGTATTGGTTTGATGTTATAGGAAAAGGCAAGTTAGAGACTTTAGATTCCGTACATCAATTTACAGATTGGAAGAAGAGGAAAATACCGCATATAAAAGGAGAATTTTTTTTAAGTAAAAAAACACCATTTCTCTATGAAAAAATCCTGCCCTTTGTTGAAGTAACAGCAAATGAAGAATTAGAAAAAATAATTTTAGAAATTCAGCCAGATATTGTTCATAGCTTTGAGATGCAAAATTGCAGTTATCCCATTCTTAAAACAATGCAGAAATATCCAAAAATTAAATGGTTATATTCTTGTTGGGGAAATGATTTGTACTATTTTCAGCAGTTTTCGTCACATTTAAAGAAAATAAAGCAAGTTTTGCAAAGAGTTGATTTCTTGCACACAGATTGTCAGCGAGATTTTATCTTGGCCAAAAAACATGGTTTCTCCGGAATTCATTCCGGGGTTGTTCCAGGAGGAACAGGGTACAAATTAGATGAGTTACAATCATATAAAATTCCAATTTCAGAGCGTAGAATAATTTTAGTAAAGGGTTACGAGCATATTCTTGGAAGAGGGTTAAATATCATAAAGGCATTAAATACTATTCAGGATCGAATTCAAGACTATGAAGTGGTTGTATTTGGAGCGCATAATGAAGTAATTGAGTATATAAAATCAAATCAATTGAATTTTAAAGTTTATGACAGACATGAACTTTCACATCATGAATTGATGCAGTTGATGGGAAAATCGTTATTTTATATTGGTAATAGCATTTCTGATGGAATGCCTAATACGCTTTTGGAGGCAATTGTAATGGGAGCATTTCCTATACAGTCAAATCCAGGTGGAGCAACCGAAGAAATAATTACAAATGGAATAAATGGGTTTCTAATCGAAAATCCAGAATCCGTTTCTGAAATTAAAACACTTATTTTACATGCCATTTCTGATTTTCAAATGGTAGAAAAAGCAGCTATTGAAAATGAAAATATAGTGATGCAAAGATTAGATTATTCAAGTAATAGAATAAAGGTTATAGATATTTATAAGAATATTTTAGAATGCGAGTAGGTTTTAATCCACATAAAGATAAAGTTCAGGAAACATCAGATTATTATCATCAGATTATTATTCCTGTTTATATACCTAATCAGGACGATTATTTTAAAGACGGTTTTGAGATTTTGAAACTATGTCTGAAATCCCTTTTTGCTACAATTCACGATAAAACGTTTATTACAATTGTAAATAATGGCAGTTGTGAATTGATAAAGAATTATTTGGACAGTTTATATGTAGAAAATAAAATTCAAGAGATAATTCATACCGTTAATATTGGAAAGCTTAATGCGATTTTAAAAGGTATTTCCGGGAATAATTTTTCTTTAATTACTATTTCAGATTCAGATGTGCTTTTTTTAGATAATTGGCAAAAAGCAACCTATGATGTTTTTGAAAGTTTTCCTAAAACAGGTGCTGTATGTCCTACACCATCTTCACGATCTTTAAGGTCTAATACGGCAAATATATATTGGGATTTATTTTTTTCTAAAAAACTAAAATTTGCAACTGTTGAGAATCCGGAAGCATTAAAGAAGTTTGCACATAGTGCCGGAAATATTGATTTTTACAATTCTGTTCAATTAAAAAAATACCTCACAATAACAAATCAAGATAAAAAAGCAGTTATTGGAGCAGGACATTTTGTTACAACTTACAGAGCTTCTGTTTTTGATAATTTACAAAATCGATATACAAATTACAAACTTGGAGGAAATAGCGAATCTAAATTTTTGGATATTCCAGTTGTTAGAAATGGTTTTTGGAGATTATCTACTTCCAATAATTATGCTTATCACATGGGAAATGTTATAGAAGATTGGATGTTTGATGAAGTCTCTAAAATAGAACAAAATCATAAAGAATATACAGGTGAGTTAAAATCGATTAAATCAGGTTCTTCTTTTTCTTATTTTATTAAAAGCAGACTTTTTGGGAAGTTCATATTGAATAAAAAAATCATGAAATACTTTTTAATGTCCAAAGGACTCTCAAAAGAAGAGGCGGAAACTTATTTATAAATTGATGGAGAAAATAGAGAATAAAATTAAGATCGCCTATCTTATAACCGCTTATCACAGTTATGATCATCTTAAAAAGTTAATTTCGGCACTTACAGATAATAATGTATTTTTCTACATACACATTGATAAAAATTCTGTAATACCAACCAATTTGGATGATTTTAATAACATTCAGTTTATCAAAAGACATAAAGTTTGGTGGGCTGGCTGGTCGCACCAGAAAGCGATTCTTAACCTAATGGCGGAAGCTTTTAAAGAGAATTATGATTATTATGCTTTAATAAGCGGAAGTGATTATCCCATTAAAAAGAATGATTTTTTATATTCAAAATTAAATGAGGGTGGCGAATTTATCAGTATAAAAGAAGGTTTCCCGTCCGAAATGAAAAAAAGTTGGGTGACAAGATTTTATTTTGATTTGTTTTATAGAAGAAAGCCAAATAAGCCAATTTGGATAAAAATTCTATTAAAAATAGAAAAGAATATTAGCTTATATTTTCCTAAAAAGAATTTTCCGTTTCAAAAAGTTTTTTTTGGACCAACTTGGTGGGTTTTAAGCCATTCAACCGTTGGCTATATATTAGAATTCTTAGATTCTCATCCCGAATATGAGCGTTTTTTTAGAAATTCATATTGTTCTGAAGAGATTTTAATACCAACTATTATTGGAAATTCTGACATTGGAAATTTAAAAGGTAATTTAACTTACGTAGATTGGTCAGTTGATCCGGGTCCGGCTTATATATCTGAAAAACATCTTAATATATTTGAGAGCAATTTTGTGCACAACGAAATGGGAGACAATGAATCTTTTTTTGCCAGAAAATTTAAAAATGATAGTCAGGAACTTTTACAACAAATCGATACCAATCTAAGATCTTAATTTTTTATGCTAACTATACTTTATCCTTATCGCAATAGAGAAACAGACCGCGTTAAACGTTCTTTAGATTCTTTAATCGAGCAAACCAATCATGATTTTAAGGTAATTTTGGTAGATTATGGTTCTAACATTTCTTCGGCTTCAGAGATTAAAAAACTTGTTTCATCTTATACTTTTGCAACCTATATTTACAATTTTTCAGAACTTCAGCCTTGGTCAAGAGCCAAAGCTATAAATATTGGATTAAGAAATGTTACAACAGATTATGTCTTTACAGCAGATGTGGACATGATTTTTAGCCCCAATTTTATTGCAAAGTTACAAGAGTTAAAAAATCCATTAAAAGCTTATTATTTTAAAGTTGGTTTTTTGAATGAGAAAGAATCTCTGACTATACAGCCATTTGACAATTATACTGCCGATTTTAGCAGCGGAGTTGGTGCTCAGGGATTATCGCTGTTTTCTATCGAGCAGATTAGAAAAATTAATGGTTATGATGAGTTTTTGCATTTTTGGGGAGCTGAGGATATTGATATTCATAATCGACTAGAAAGGATAGGTGTAGAAAGTATTTTTTATAATACTGAAATTTTAATGCTTCATCAATGGCACAAAAGTTATCGTAGAGAGGAAACAGAAATTCTTGCAAAAGATTTACAACTAACAAATGTGGTTCAAATAAATCATCACCATTTGTTATTCAACAATGAAAATGAAAAGGCAGCGGTAAATAATGAAAATTGGGGAAATGAATTTTCAGCATTAGATTTTCAAGAATTAAAACAAGATCATACACAGAAAATATTGCTTAATAAAGTAGATGTAATAACTCATTTTTTATTTTATGAATTGGCAAATTTTAAAAACGGAATTATCAATGTTAGTTTTATAAAAGATGATTTTCAAGGCTCTTTAAAATATAAAATAAAGAAATTACTGAGAAAAAAAGTTCCAAAATACTATTCGTTAAAAGAAATTAATGACATGATTTTACTTCATATAATTTCATTTTATCATACTTCTCCTTACACTTATGAAGTCAGTGATGATTTAAAAAAAATTACTTTTAAAATAAAAAAATAAGAAAGATTTAAATTTTATTATTTTTACGCAAATCCTGAAAAAATGCCTCAAGTAATTCTGATTTCACAAGTTCCTTTGCCCTATTCCAAAATTGGAAGCTGGACAACTTTATATCATAATTATTTAAGTAATAATCATAAAGTTGACTATATTATTTGCGAGAAACCAGAACGATTATATCCTGAAATACAATATCAATTAGTTCCTGATACTTTCGAATTAAAAATACAAAAGAAAATTTCCAAAAATCCATATTTAGGTTATTTTAAGGCTCTTGGCAAAATTCTTGAAAAAGAAGATAAATTCATTATTCAAATTGTAGATAATTTTGGAATTGTAAAATCTCTTATTGAATTTTTGGAAAAGAACGGAAAGAGAAAGCAATGTTTTCTTCAGTTTTTTTATCATGGATTTCCACCGTTTTACGAGAATTTTACCGGAAGATGGTTTTTTGAAAATATTGATGAAATGGTTTTATTAACCCACGATTCTTATAAAGTACATAAAGAGTATTATACTATTTTACCAACAAAATTTTCAGTACTTCATAACGGAATTGATACTTCAAAATTTCACAAAATATCAATTGAAGAAAAGGCAATGTTAAAAACGAAGCTGAATATTACCAGTAAAAAAGTATTTGTCTGGTGTTCGCAAGACCGTCCTAAAAAGGGATTAGAAATTATTCTGAATGTATGGAAAAGAATCTATACTCAAGATAAAGATATTAGTCTACTAATAATTGGAGCAAATCGAGACGTAAAGATCGACGGAGTTTCTTTTTTAGGAAAGATTCCTAATGATGATTTACCTCAATATTATCAAATTGCCGATTGTTATTTGTTTTCTACGCTTTGTCATGAAGGTTTTGGAATGAGTTTAATTGAAGCCTTACATTGTGGTTGCTATTGTATCGCTTCTGCAAATGGTGGAGTTCCAGAGGTTTTGCAATACGGAAAACTTGGAAAATTAATTGACAACCCAAACTTTACAGAAGATTGGATTGAAGCAATACAAGAATTTTTATATCAGGATGAGCGCAATAATTTTACTATTCCTGAAAATTTATATTCCATGCAAAATTGGAACAAGACTATGAATACAATAATTGAAAATGCTAAAAAGAACTTGAGCTAATGAAAACAATTGCTATAATTCCGGCACGTGGAGGCTCAAAACGTATTCCTGAAAAAAACATTCAGATTTTTGATGGTTTGCCTTTATTAGCGCATTCTATTATTTATGCCCAAAAGAATAAAACACTAATCGATGACATTTATGTCTCAACAGATAATGTTGAGATAAAAAAAATTGCATTACAATTTGGTGCGAAAGTTATTGATAGACCAGCATCAATTTCAGGAGATTTAGAACCTACTATTTCGGCACTTAAACATGTTTTGGAATCTATTGATACAAGTGATGTCGAAAATGTAGTTTTATTACAAGCCACAAATCCTTTGCGACCGGATAATTTGTTGAATGAAGCATTTGAGATTTATAATAGTAAAGGTTATGATAGCTTGTTTACTGTTTCAAGGAATCATCAGAAATTTGGAAAAATAATAGAAGGCAAATATCAACCTTTCAATTATACAATTGGACAAAGAAGTCAGGATTTGGAACCACTTTTTTTTGAAAATGGATTATTATATATTACAAAAACGCACTTGATTATGAGTGGTATTGTAATTTCAGAAAATGCTTTTCCACTAGAAGTGGAGCATGCTTTTGCAAAAGTTGATATCGATACCTTAGAGGATTTAGATTATGCAAATTTTATCAATACAATGATAAATGATAAAAAATAATATTTGTTTTTAATCTTAAAAGAGCGTGGATTATTGTTTTCATAGTAACTCTTTTTCAATGATATGAACAGATAAAAAAGAAACAATTAGTAGTTTTAAAAAACAATAAATTTAAAAGTATATTTATTTAGGAATGAAGAATCCATACATAGAAATAGCAGGTCGAAAAGTTGGGGCAGATTACGCACCTTTAGTAATTGCAGAGATAGGAATTAACCATGAAGGATCTCTAAAAGTAGCTAAGGAAATGGTCGATGCAGCGCAAAGAGCAGGTGTTGAGGTCGTAAAACATCAGACACATATTGTAGAGGATGAAATGAGTGGAGCTGCAAAAAAAGTAATTCCCGGAAATGCAGATGTTTCTATTTATGAAATTATGGAGCGTTGTTCTTTAAATGAAGCTGATGAACTTGAACTTAAAAATTATGTAGAAAGTAAAGGCATGATTTTTATTTCGACACCATTTTCTCGTGCAGCAGCAGAAAGGCTTAAGAAATTTGATATTCCTGCTTATAAAATTGGTTCAGGTGAATGTAATAATTATCCTTTGCTGGAACACATTGCTTCTTTTGGAAAACCAGTTATTTTAAGTACCGGAATGAATACCATAGAAAGTGTTCAGAAAGCAGTGGCAATTTTTGATAAACACAAAGTGCCAGTTGCATTATTACATACCACTAATTTATATCCAACACCAATTCATTTAGTAAGATTTGGTGCGATGACGCAATTACACGAAGCATTTCCGGATAAGGTTTTTGGACTAAGCGATCATACTTTAAATAATAATGCCTGTTTAGGAGCAGTTGCTTTGGGAGCAAGTATTCTTGAACGCCATTTTACAGATCATATGCAGCGAACAGGTCCGGATATTGTATGCAGTATGGATGAAAAAGCATGTCAGGAATTAATTATTGGTTCTGCCGAAATTGCTCAAATGCGCGGTGGATCTAAGGAACCAGCGAAGGAAGAGCAAGTTACAATCGATTTTGCTTTTGCTACAGTTTGTACAATTACTCCAATTAAAAAAGGAGATGTTTTTACAAAAGAAAACATATGGGTAAAACGTCCGGGAACAGGCAAAATATTAGCAGAACATTTTAATGATTTAATAGGTAAAACTGCGACACGAAATATAGAGAATGACGAACAATTAACTTGGGAGGATATTCAATAAAATAATAATGAAAAAAATCCTTTTTTTAACCGGAACCCGGGCTGATTTTGGAAAAATTAAATCATTGATTTCAATTCTTGAAAAGCAAGAAGAGTTTGAAGTTTTTGTATTTGTTACAGGCATGCATTTGCAAGAGGAATATGGTTATACTTTAATTGAAATCGAGCGTTGCAATTTTAAAAACATTCATGTATTCGAAAATTATACGCACGAAACCACAATGGATTTAACTCTTGCAAAAACTATTGAAGGCTTATCAGGTTATTGCAAAGAGATTAATCCGGATATGATTGTAGTTCATGGAGATCGTGTTGAAACACTTGCAGGTGCAATAGTTGGTTCTCTTAATAATATTCTTGTTACACATATAGAAGGAGGCGAAATATCCGGAACTGTAGATGAATTGATCAGACATAGCGTGAGCAAATTAAGTCATATTCATTTTACCTCAAATGCCGAAGCTAAGAAACGACTTTTGCAAATGGGCGAAATTCCCGAATCTGTTTTTGAAATTGGTTCGCCGGATATCGATATTATGTTTTCGGATCAATTACCGCAACTTGACACAGTTAAAGAATATTATCAAATTGATTTTGATCAATATGCTATCGTCATGTTTCATCCGGTTACAACCGAGTTTAGGCATATGCAAAAGTATGCAGACGATTTTGTAAGTTCATTACTTAGTGATACTCATAATTATGTTGTTATTTTTCCAAACAATGATTTAGGAAGTCAGTTTATTATTGATGCTTACAATCGAATAAAAGATAATTCAAGATTTAGGATTTTTCCATCATTGCGATTTGAGTATTTCCTTACTTTATTAAAAAATAGCCAATTTATAATTGGTAACAGTAGTGCAGGAATTCGCGAAGCTCCTTATTACGGAATTCCTATTATAAACATTGGTACCAGACAAAATAACCGCTCAGTTCATGCAGATATTGTAAATGTAGACTACACTTTTGATAGTATTAAAGAAGCATTGTCGATAATTGATACCCATCATGTTCAGATTTCAGATGCAGAATATGGAGATGGAAATAGTACACAATTATTTCTGGAATCACTTTTAAAAAACGATCTTTGGCAACTTAATCACCAAAAACAATTCAGAGATAGTTAGATGTTAACAGTAAGTAATTACCACTATATCAGAAATAATTTTGACGCTAAATATCCAAGCATATTTGGCGTAACTCCATTAAAATTTAAAGAGCAGTTATTGTTACTTAAAAATGAAGGAGATATTATTAAACCAAAAGAACTGCTAAAAGATATAGATGGAATATTGCAATCTTCGGAAAATAAGTTCTTAATTACTTTTGATGATGGATTGAAAGAGCAGTTTGATTTTGCAGTCCCTATTTTAGATGAACTTGATATTCAGGCAATATTTTTTGTTAATTCAATGAATCATCAAGAAAAAAAGGTGAGTACAGTTCATAAAATTCATCTTCTAAGATCGATTATTTCTACTTCTGAATTTTTAGAAAAAATTTATAATATTGATGGTTTTAGTTTTTCCAATTCAGAAAAAGATAAAGCTGAGGCAACTTATATTTATGATGATAAAAATAGTGCCGTTCTAAAATATATTCTGAATTTTAAATTGACTTTCAATCAGCAGGAAAAAATTGTAAAAGAGTTGTTTGATATCTATTTTAATGAAGATGAGGTTTTATCTTCATTATATATGTCAGAATATAATATTAAAGAACTGGCAAAAATAAATTGTCTCGGAAGTCATACACATAGTCATTGTCCGTTAGGTTTGCAGACTTCTGATGTTATTAAATTTGAATTAGAAAATTCAAAAACATTTTTGCAAAAATTAACCAATTCAAATATAGATATGGTATCATATCCATACGGAACTGCGGAAACGTGCACAAATGAGGTTGCTGCCTTTGCAAAAGAAGAAGGATACCAAATAGGATTTACAACAAAAAGAGGGAAAAATACTTTTGCAGAAAATCAATTACTATTAAATAGATTTGACTGTAATGATCTTCCCGGAGGTAAAAATTATAGATAGAAAAATATTATGATAACTAGAGAAGCTACAATCGAAGATTGGGACATCCTATTAACTTTTTTTAAAATTATATATAGAGAGAATCATCCTCTTCATCAAAAAGAGTTTTGGGATTGGCAATATGGAGATGAAAAATATGGACGCTCTTTTATTTGTTTAAATGACAAAGGTGAAGTAGTTGGACATGTGGGAGCTAATTTTGGTGGAGGTTTAGCATGGATTATAAATGTATATCTAAACGAAGAATGCCGAGGGAAAGGTGTTTTAGGTAAATTATATGAACTGGCGAGACAATATTATCCTTTAGCAGCTACTGCAGCAAATGCAGCAGGATTAGGATTGTATAGAAATATGCGCTGGATTCGTTACTATGATTTGGTTAGATATGTAAAAATAAATCCAAATTGCGAAGTAAAAACAATTGATAACGTTTGTAAAGAGATTACAGTTGATGTTGATCATTTGATACAAAAAGAAACACATTATTTTAGGCAGCCATCCTTAAAAGGAATTGTTCTTAGTGATGGTTCTACAGCAGTTAGTCAGGAAAATGTGGGAGGATTGAGAGTTGTAGATGTTAATAATCTCCAGAAATTGGAAGAAGAAGCATGGTCACTAGGCTATTTATGGATAGATTATATAACATCTTGGAATGACTTAAAAGTTAAAGATTTAGAGAAAAATAATTGGGTATTAGACCATGAAAGTATCGTGCCATGGAGGTTGAATCCTCTTGAGGAAAATTATTTTTGTGATATTACTTTTCTTTCAGAACTTCCTTTAGATAATGAATTTATAGTACATAGATCTTATTCTGATCACGGTCGAATAGGTAGTTTAAAATAAAAAAATGCAAAATAAAAAAATACTCATATTTCTTCCTGACGGAATTGGTCTACGTAATTTTGCTTATTCTAATTTTTATAATGTAGGTCAAAATGAAAATTTTGAAGTTACTTTTTGGAACAATACGCCTTTTAATTTGACAGAACTGTCTTTTAAAGAAATCAAAATTGAAAGTTCAAAAAGTAATATATTAACGGAAGTTTATAAAAATTCAAGGAAAGAAATTGAGCTCAATTTAAATATAAAAAAAACGAACGATAAGGTTTATGATTCTTATCGATTTCCTTTGCCATATAAAGGGATAAAGAAAACTCTAAAAAGTGTCGCAATACGCTTTTTAACCTTTGCTTATTCTACAGATAGTGGACTTATTAAAATAAGGAGAAAAATATCCCGATTAGAAAGGAAAACACTTTATTATGATCAAAGTATAAAAACCTTGCAAAAAGAGAATCCGGCAATGGTTTTTTGTACTAATCAACGTCCTTTAACTGCAATTGCGCCAATATTAGCAGCAAAAGATCTGGGAATTCCAACCGCTGCATTTATCTATTCATGGGATAATTTACCTAAAGCGATGATGGTAATAGAAACCGATTATTATTTTGTATGGAGTGATTATATGAAAGAAGAATTGTTATTTTATTATCCATATATCAAAGAAGAAAATATTTTTGTTACGGGCACACCTCAATTTGAAATTCATTTTGATAAAAAAAGGTTACTTTCCAGAGAAGACTTTTTCCAGCAAAATGAGCTTGATCTAACAAAAAAATACATTTGCTTTTCCGGAGATGATGTTACCACAAGTCCTGATGATCCTAAATACTTGGAAGACGCCGCACTTGCAATTCAGAAAATGAATGATAAAGGATTCAATTTAGGAATAATTTTTCGAAGATGTCCGGTAGATTTTTCGGGACGTTATGATGAGGTTCTACAAAAATACCCGGATATACTCAAAGCAATTGATCCTTTATGGAAGCCATTTTCATCTTCCTGGAATACGATTTTACCAACAAAAGAAGATGATTATCTGTTATCTAATTTAGCAGAACATTGCGAAATGGTTTTAAATCTAGGATCTTCAATGGTTTTTGATTTCGTTTCTCATGAAAAACCATGTGGTTATTTTCGTTACAATCAAAAAGTACAATTAGATAAAACTTGGGACATTTTTAAATGTTATAGATATGTACATTTTAGATCGATGCCTGATAAAGATCCGGTTTTCTTTATGGACGACCCGGATTCAATTTCAGATGCAATAGAAAAAGTATTAAAACAAGAAGGAGAAATTCTTATAAATACTAAGAAATGGTTTGAAAAAATTAATCAGCATCCGCCACAACTTGCTTCTCAACGTATATTTGAAGCTATGAAAAAAATAATTGCATAAATTTTGAGTCCAATCTCATTAAGATAGCAAGTAAATGCACCATTATTATCTAATATTGATTTTACCATATGTTTTTTAACTCTCTGGCTTTTGCCATTTTTTTACCAATCGTTTTTTTCTTGTATTGGTTCGTTTTTAATAAAACAAAAAGCACTCAAAATGCTTTATTAATTGTTGCCAGCTATTATTTTTATTCTTGCTGGGATTGGAGATTTTTATTTCTGTTGGTTTTTTCTACTTTCTTGGATTACTATACAGGAATTCAAATTGAAAAAGGAAAAACAGAACGAAATAGAAAATTTTGGTTTTGGCTTAGCATTTTGACTAATTTAGGATTTCTGGGAGTTTTTAAATACTACAATTTTTTCGCTTCATCATTTGCAGAACTATTAAATAATGTTGGTTTTAAAGCGAGTCCAATTTTGCTTAATGTAATTCTTCCGGTTGGAATTTCATTTTATACTTTTCATGGATTATCATATGTTATCGATATTTATTATAAACGAATAAAAGCCGAATACAATTTTGTAGATTATTCATTATTTGTAAGTTACTTTCCGTTATTAGTTGCAGGACCAATAGAAAGAGCTACACATTTACTGCCTCAGGTAAAAATAAAAAGAGAATTTGATCTTCAGATGGCTAAAGATGGCGTATGTCAGATTATTTGGGGATTAGTCAAAAAAGTTGTTATTGCAGATACTTGTGCTACTTATGCCAATGCTATTTTTGATCATTATACAGGTATGAATTCGTTCTCTCTAATTTTGGGTGCAATTTATTTTGCCTTTCAGATTTATGGAGATTTTTCAGGATATTCAGATATCGCACTTGGAGTTTCAAAACTCTTTGGTTTAGATTTACTTAGAAACTTCAATTACCCTTATTTCTCAAGAGATATTGCAGAGTTTTGGCGTCGTTGGCATATTTCGCTTTCTTCCTGGTTTAGGGATTACCTTTATATTCCACTTGGAGGAAGCAAAGGTGGACTTTGGATGAAAATCAGAAATACCTTTATTATTTTTGTTGTGAGTGGTTTTTGGCACGGAGCAAACTGGACTTACCTCGCTTGGGGTTTCATAAATGCAATCTACTTTTTGCCATTATTGTTGTCCAATAGTAACAGAAACAATATTGATGATGTAAGAATTTCTTGGAATTTTGATTCGGTAAAAGTGATGTTGAGTATTCTTTCTACTTTTTTAATTACTTGTATTGCCTGGGTATTTTTTAGAGCAAAAACAATTACCGATGCTGTTTTATATTTAAAAAGAATTGTCACCAATAGAGATTTTGGTTTTCAATATTTAGACAATGAACGTTACAGTTATGAGTTGTTGGCAATGATAGGATTATTTGTTTTGGTTGAATGGAATAGTCGCACCAAAACAGAACCACTTTCAGGTAATAAGAGTACATTAAAAATTGCACTGGCAATACTTGCAATTATGGCTTTTGGAACATTTTCGGATTATAAGGAATTTATATATTTTCAATTTTAATGAAACGTTTTTTAATTTATATTACTAAAATTTTTGTAGTAACGATTTTAGTTGCAGTTGTTTTAGACGGAATTTATACTGCTGTTTTTTTACAAACAAAAAACAGAGGAAAAATTGAAGATGTATATAATTCAAAACCTAAAAAATTTGATGTTGTTTTTTTAGGATCTTCTCGAGCTAATAATCATTTTGTTGCGCAAATGTTTGAAGATAAAGGATTGAAGTCTTTTAATTATGGAATGAGTGGCGGACATCTATTTGAAGCATCGTTGCTTTTAAAACTTATGATCGAAAGAAAATATGTTATAAAAAATGTCATTTTAGAAGCCGATTTAAATTTATCAAACGAAGATGAAGCAGAAGGAATCTCAGCTTTGTTTCTCCCTTACATCCATAACTCTGAAACTATAAAAGAGCATTTTTCAAAAGAAGATAACTTTAAGGAATTGTATTACATTCCTTTTTACAGATATATTAAATACGGTACCAAAATAGGATTTAGAGAAACATTATTTGCGGCGATCCATAAAAAGACAAATCAGTTGGATAATCTTGGATATCATCCGTTAGAAAAGCACAAAAATGGCAATATGAAAAATAATATTGTAAATCTAAAACTACTTCCTCATAATAAATATTATGAAGAGATTAAAAATATTTGCAAGGCCAATAACATTAATTTTATCGCAGTAATGACGCCAATGTGCGAAAATGTTGTTGGGATGAATTATTTTGACAAAGTAAAAAAAGCATATCCGGAAATTCATAATTATGAAAATGTAGTAATCGAAAATAAATATTTTTCTTCTTGTGGTCATATGACTGATGAAGGTTCAAAAATTTTTACAGCCAAAATTCTAAAAGATTTTTTTCAGAAATAACATAGCATTTTAAGTATTCTATAATTTTTAATGATGAAAAATTTTTTATTTTTTGTGCTCAAAATATTGATATTGACTCTTGTGATTGCAGTAGTTTTAGATTTGATTTATTCAAATTCTTTTTCTGTTTCAAAAAATAGAGGGAAAATAGGATATGTATTCAATTCCACTCCCAAAGATTATGATGTTGTGATATTAGGTTCATCCAGAGCCAATAATCATTTTGTGACACAAATGTTTGAAGATCGAGGGTTGGTAACTTTTAATTTTGGTATGCAAGGTTCTAAGTTATTTGAGTCTGATTTAGTTTTAAAGCTGCTATTGGAAAAGAAGAATAAAATAAAAAATTTAATTATTGATGTTGATGTAACCCTAAGATCAAGAAATAATTCTGAAGCTACAATTTTAAAGTTTTATCCTTATTTAAAATCTTCTTCAGCAATAAAAACACATTTCAGGCTTTTACCTGATTTTAATGCAAATTATTATATTCCATTTTATAGGTACTTAAAATACGAAACTAAAATAGGTTTTAGGGAAATGTTTTTTTGTACTATTAATAAAAAAAGCAAAGAGCTGGATTATGGAGGATATCATGCTTTAGAAAAAAGTCAAACAAGTTTAGAAGAGAATTTATCTAAAACCGATCCTTCAAGAAATCAATACTACGAAGAAATAAAGCAAATTTGCAAGGCAAATAAAATTAATCTGATCGCTGTAATGACGCCAATGTGTGAAAACGTTAAAGGATTTGATTATTTTAAAAAAGTAAAGAAGATATATCCGGAAATTCATAACTATGAAAATGTTGTAATCGAAGATAAATATTTTTCTGATTGTGGGCATATGAATGATGAAGGAGCAAAAAAGTTTACAGCCATAATTCTAAAAGATTTTTTTAATAAATAAATGCATATATCATTTTTAACACCAGAATTTCCTCATGAGAAAGTTGCTCATGCAGCCGGTATTGGTACAAGTATTAAAAATTTGGCTGAAGCTTTAACAAAAGAAGGAATAAAAGTTACTGTATTTGTGTATGGGCAAAAAACGCAGGAAGTATTGATCGAAAATGGACTTGAAATTCATCTGATAAAAAATAAAAAATTCAAATTTTTTGGATGGTTTTTTCATAGAAAATATATTCAGCAATATTGTAACTCTGTAATTAAACAAGAACATATAGAACTTTTAGAAGTAATAGATTGGACAGGGATTTCGGCTTTTATGAATTTTAAAGTTCCAATTGTAATGCGTTTTCACGGAAGTGACGCTTATTTTTGTCATTTAGAAAAACGAAAACAAAAAGCTAAAAATTTTTGGTTTGAGAAATTAGCGGTCAAAGGGGCGAAGGACTTTATTGCTCCAACAAAATTTGCCGGAGAAGTATCGAAGGAGCTTTTTAAAATAAAAAATAAGGCAATTACAACTATTTACAACGGTATTGAATTGGGATGTTTCCAGAATAATAATCCTGAAATATTTGAAAAAGAATCAATTTTATATATTGGAACTTTAATTAGAAAAAAAGGAGTTTTGGAATTACCGGAAATCTTTAATAAAGTTAGAGATGTTTTACCTCACGCAAGATTGATCCTGATTGGTGGTGATTCTTACGATATAAAAACAAACTCAAATTCAACTTGGAAATTAATGCAAAATCAATTCAAAAATGATGATTTGAAAAACGTTAGTTATTTAGGAAGTATTTCTTATAGCGAAGTCCAGAACTATATAAAAAGAGCAAATGTCTGTGTTTTTCCAAGCTTTGCAGAAACCTTTGGAATGGTTACAATTGAAGCAATGGCGTTGCAAAAAGCGATCGTAAATAGTGATATTGGCTGGTCAAAAGAGTTGATTATAAACGAAGAAAGCGGTTTTTTGGTTCATCCTGAAAATCATGATTTATATGCTGAAAAAATTATTCAATTGTTGAAAGATGATTTGTTTTGTTTGCAAATGGGTAAACAAGCCAGAACCAGAGTCGAAGACAATTTTGACAGCAATAAAATTGCCAAAAGAAATATAGAATTTTATCAGAAAACAATTAATCAAAATAAATAGAAAAAATGGTAATTGTTTATCATCAAAATAATAAAGTTGTTGAAATTCAATATGATGAAAAGCGTATTGACTTCGAAAAATTAAATATAACTAAAGCTTTATTTAAAATAGCCAGTTTATATTCGGATCAATTAATTATCTGGTGTCATGTTGATTTAAAGACAAATTTAAATCTTTCAAAACTCCAGGAAATTTTTCATCATAATAAAATAATAGCATCTTATAATGTTTCTGAAAGTACATTTCTACCTGAAGCAATTGGTTATGTTGATGGATCTCCTTTTATGAAAATCAAAAAAGAAGTACGTTATCCAACCTGGCAAATGAGCAGTTCCGTGGGAGGTGCTCACGCATCAATTTTATTGTCTTTCAAAGATAAAATTAAAGAGTCTGATAACTTTGATTATTTTTTGAATTCACTAGCAAAGTTGGCAATGCCTCTTGGTCTTTTATGTTATTCAGAGCCAGCATTTTTAAATGATTTTTCAGATAAAAAAGGAAAGGATAAACAAAGCTTATATATCTTATTCCGATTTGTAAAACAACATTATAAAGTAAGTTGGGGGTTTTTATTGTTGCTCAATTTGTTCTTATATGAGAAAAAAATTGCCCTTTTGCCCTTTATTAATAGTTTATTTTACCGTAGAAGAGTACTTAATAATGATTTATTGGATAGTATTAAAGTTCAATCTTCAAAAAAAATAGTAGAGAAAGGTACTATAGATGTAATAATTCCGACCATTGGAAGAAAAAAGTACTTGTACGATGTATTAAAAGATTTGTCAAAACAAACGCATTTACCAAAAAAAGTAATTGTAGTTGAACAAAATCCAAATCCTGAAAGCACATCAGAACTTGATTATATTGCAGATGATAATTGGCCATTTGCAATAAAACATATTTTTACACATCAGGCTGGAGCTTGTAATGCAAGAAATGTAGCTTTGGCTGAAGTCGAGAGCGAATGGGTTTTTCTTAATGATGATGACAATAGATTTGAAATAAATTTAATAGAAAAAACTCTTGAAAATTGTATAAAATATGGTTCTGAGGTTGCAAGTAACTTTTATCCAAAGATTAATGAAGAAAGAAAAATTAATCTTGTAAACCAAGCAGATTTTTTTGGTTCTGGAAATAGTTTTATTACAAGTAGTTTACTTGATAAAGTTTCATTTAGAATGGGTTTTGAGTTTGGTTATGGAGAAGACAGTGATTTTGGAATGCAAATCAGAAATTCAGGAGTTGATATTTTGTATTTTCCTAATCCCGAAATTTTACATTTAAGCGCACCAACAGGAGGATTTAGAACTAAGCCGGTTTTAGCCTGGCAAAATGATGTTGTTCAGCCAAAACCATCACCTACAATAATGCTGTTCAATTTATTGCATAAAACCCCAGAACAGATTAAAGGATATAAATCAACATTGTTTTTTAAATTTTATAAAGTTCAAACGATTAAAAATCCAATTAAATATTGGAGTAATTTTCAAAAACAATGGGCTCAGAGTTTATATTGGGCCAATGAATTAAAAAATAAGATATGAAATTCTCCTTAATCGTTTGTACTTATCTAAGACCGGATTCATTAACTGCATTGTTGCAATCTGTTCAAAATCAAAGTCTTTATCCCGATGAAATTTTAATTGTTGACGGCTCTACAGATGACAGAACAAAAAATGCTTTAAATCAATTCCATTTTAAGAATATAAATTATTTTTTAGTTTCTGATGAAAATAGAGGATTGACAAAACAAAGGAATTTCGGAGTTTCTAAGGTTGCCAGTGATTCAGAAATTGTTTGTTTTCTAGATGATGATACCGTTTTAGAAGAAGATTATTTTTCGGAAATACTTCAAACATTCCATACAAATCCTGATGTTATTGGTGTTGGCGGCGTGGCGATAAATGAATACAAATGGAAACCTCAGATAGAGAATGTTTTTTATAATCCTAAAAAATATTATTTGTTTGAAGGATATGCTTATAAAGAAGGTTTACGAAATGTGATTAGAAATTATTTCGGGCTCGCTTCTAATTTAGGTCCCGGAAAAATGCCGGAGTATTCACATGGTAAAACATGCGGATTTCCATTGACGGGGAAAACTTATGAAGTAGATTTACTGATAGGAATGTCGATGTCTTTTAGGAAAAGTGTTTTTGACAAGATTAATTTTTCAAGATTTTTTGAAGGTTATGGTTTATACGAAGATGCAGATTTTAGTGTAAGAGCCTTACAGTATGGTAAAAATGTAATTAATACAAAAGCAAATTTATCGCATTTTCATGCTGAATCCGGGCGACCAAATAAATACAAATATGGCATAATGGTAGTAAGAAACGGCTGGTATGTTTGGAGAGTTAAAAATTCAAACCCCGGTTTTAATGATCGTTTTAAATGGAATGCCATTACAGTATTACTAACCATCATTAGATGGAGTAATGTAATAACCGAACCAAACAAAAAAGAAGCGTTTACAGAAGCAATAGGTAGAACTGTTGGCTGGTGGAGTTTATTGTTTAATAAACCAAAATTTACGAAATGAAACCTAAAGTTTATATTTACGGCCTTTGTGATGTTTTTTATGACGGATATTATATTAAAGGTTTAAACGAAATATTTGAAAACATTCAATTTAGTGTTTCAAAGTTTCCTGATTTTGCTCAGGGAACTTTTGCTTTTATAATTGAAGAAGATAATGGAGGAGTTCAAAATTTAATAATAGATTCGAAAGATTCATCACAAATTGATAAAAAGGCTCTGGAATGGTGTTCAGTTTATGGTAAAGCAAATTACAATATCGAAAATTTAGAAACATCAGACAAGGCTAAAATTATTGCCATTGGTCCAAGTTTTGGTATTCAGATTTGGAATTTATTAGAAACAGTTTATCACTTAATTTTAAATTTTATCAGGTTTCGAGATTCCATTTCACATAAACGTGAATTTATGGCCAATTATTGGAGACAATATAAGAGATTTGCTTTAAAAAAGTATAAAAACGATTTGTCTTCAGGTAATTACGTTTTTTTTATGAATAGCATTTGGAAACAAGAACCAGAAACGAATAAAAACCGAGCATTGTTTATAGAATCGTGTAAAGACAATACAAATGTTTCTTTTGAAGGCGGATTTGCGGCTAGAAAAGATGGGAATAATTTAGGATTGGATGCTTTAGTTTACTCGGAACGTATTTCTTTAGCAGTATATCTTAAAAAAATAAAAAAATCTGCCTTCGTCTTTAATACACCCGCCGTACTTTCATGTCACGGTTGGAAATTGGCCGAATTTTTAGCTTTAGGAAAGGCCATAATCACAACACCTCATTACAATATATTACCAGCAGATTTGTTGGATAATAAACATGTACTTTATGTCAATAATAGCAATGATATAAAAGAAGCTATTAATAAATTAACAACAAATGTTGATTTAAGAAGGAAATTAGAACGTGAAAGCAGGGAATATTTTGATAAATACCTGGCTCCGGAAAAAGTTATTACAAGATTATTAGAAAAAATATAAAATGAAGTTCGCAATAATTACGCATGTAATTCACTATAAAGTAGGAAATCAATACTTTGGTTATGCACCCTATATACGTGAGATGAATATCTGGCTTAAATATGTTGATGAAGTAATTATTGTAGCACCTTCGTCAAAAGGAAGTCCAACAGAAATTGACTTAGATTATAAACACGATAAAATAGATTTTAGAGATGTATCAGAATTTAGTTTTACCAGTTTAAAAAATAATCTGATATCACTTTATAAACTGCCAAGAATTTTTTGGACAGTCTTTTGGGCAATGAAAAACGCAGATCACATTCATTTGCGCTGTCCAGGAAATACAGGATTGATTGGATGTTTTGTTCAGATTTTATTCCCCAAAAAAACAAAAACAGCTAAATATGCTGGTAATTGGGATCCGGCAAGTAAACAGCCTTGGACTTATAAATTGCAGAAATACATTTTGGGAAATACATTTTTGACGAAAAATATGCAGGTTTTGGTTTATGGCGATTGGAAAAACCAATCAAAAAATATTAAACCTTTTTTTACCGCAACTTACTCAGATATTGAAAAAATAAGTATTCAGAAATTGAATTTTGATTCAACAATAGAATTCGTTTTTGTTGGAAGTTTAGTTGAAGGAAAAAATCCAATGTATGCTTTAAAACTGGTTGAACAATTAGTTAAAAATGGAAAAAAAGCTATTTTAAATTTTTATGGAGAAGGAATTGAACGAGCTTCTTTAGAAAATTATATTAAAGAAAATGATCTGCATGATAATGTTTTTCTTAATGGAAATCAGAATAAAGAAACAGTAAAACTAGCTTACCAAAGAAGTCATTTCGTTATTTTGCCATCAAAAAGTGAAGGTTGGCCAAAAGCTGTTGCAGAAGGAATGTTTTATGGATGTGTTCCAATTGCGACTTCAGTTTCCTGTGTTCCGTTTATGCTGGATTATGGAGAGAGAGGAGTTTTACTCGAGATGGATTTAGAACAAGATATTCAGCAATTAGAAACCATTTTAAATAACGAAATGGTTTTTGATAATAAAAGAATACAAGCGTCAGAATGGTCGCAAAAATATACTTTAAATGTTTTTGAAGAAGAAATAAAAAAATTACTAAGAGAATGAAGCATACTACCAAAACAAAAATTTTTAAAGGGTTATCTGTTTTACCAAATAGATTAGGATATAGTATTTATCATCTTTTGCAAAATATTGGAGGGAATCAATCCTTTGATTCTAAGGTGAAATCAACGAAAAATACTTATGAAAAAGTAGTGGAGATTTTAAGCAAAAACAATATAAATCTTTTAGATAAAAAAATTGCAGAATTGGGCTCTGGCTGGGTTCCAATTTTTCCATATCAATTGATAATTGAGGGAAAAGCAAAAAAAGTTGACACTTATGATATCAATGAACATTTTAATAATAAAGAAATAGAGCAGTTAAATTCTTTTTCTGTCAGTAATCATGATATTGTATTTGAGAAAAAAGGAAAATATAATTTACTCAAAGGAGTTTCTTATTTTCCAAAGACAAACATTTGCCATGGAGATCTTAAGGATATTGATTTGGTTTTGTCTCGATTTGTCTTAGAGCATGTAACACCAAAAGATTTATTCGAAATCCATGATTTTCTGTATTCAAATTTGAAACCGGGAGGATTAGTTTTACATTTAATTTCGCCAAGTGATCACCGAGCGTACTCGGATTCTTCGCTTTCATTGCAAGATTTTTTAAAATATAGTGAAGAGGAATGGAATCAGATTCAGACAAAATTTGATTATCACAACAGACTTAGATTGCCGCAATACCTAAAGATTTTAAGCAAGGATTTTGAAATACTATATTTTGAACATGATGAAATTAATACAGATTCTGATAGTTATAAAAAATTCCGAAAACTAAAAATCCATGAAGATTTCAGTAGTTTTAGCGAACAGGAATTGATGGCTGGAAGTATAAATATACTTTTGAAAAAGAAGGATAAATGAGGATTGTACAAATTATTGATTCTTTAGAGATTGGAGGAGCTGAGCGAATGGCTGTGAATTACGCTAACGTGTTATCTGAAAAAATTGAATTTTCGGGTATAATTTCAACTCGAAAAGAAGGACCTCTCTTAAATCAGATTGATAAAAACGTAGCTTATTTGTTTTTAAATAAAAAGAATAAAATTGATATTAAAGCTATTTTTCGTTTAAGAAAATATATAAGACAAAATAAAGTTGACTTTATTCATGCTCACAGTTCCTCTTTCTTTATTGCTGTTTTAGTAAAATTGACCTTTCCAAAAATTAAAATTATTTGGCATGATCATTACGGAAGTCGTTCAAAAGAATCTAAGAAAGAGAATAGAGTATTAATTTTTATGTCATTCTTTTTTTACTCTATTTTTGTCGTTAATCTTCAATTGAAGGAATGGAGTGAAAAAAATATGCTTTGTAAAAGAATACTATTTATTCCTAATTTCACATTAGATAGAAATGAAGTACAGCGAACAACTATACTAAAAGGAACAGAAGGAAAACGTATAGTCTTTTTGGCAAATTTAAAAAAACCTAAAAATCATATTTCTATTCTAAAAGCTTTTTTAAATTTAAAATTGCATGAATTAGACTGGAGTTTACATCTGATTGGAAAAGATTATTTTGATTCTTATTCTGATGAATTAAAGAAGGTTATGAAATCTAATTCTTTAGAGGAACACATCCATATTTATGGGGAAAGAAGCGATGTGAAAAACATTTTGTCACAAGCTTCCATTGGGATTTTAGCATCAACAGAAGAAGGATTTCCAGTGACCTTACTTGAATATGGGTTAGCTGAATTAGCAGTAGTTTGTACGAATGTTGGATATTGTTCCTCTTTAATAGAAGAAGGAACGACAGGTTTATTATTTGATCCATATTCTGAAAATGAAATAGAGTCTCAATTGATGAAATTAGTAGATAATAATAATCTTAGAAAGAAGTTAGGAATAAATTTTAAACAATCCGTGTTAGAGAATTATTCAGAAGAAATGGTAATTAAAAAGCTAATTTTAGCCTATAAAGAATAAATAATGAAAAGTTTCAAATTATCATATGTTTACCTTCTTATAATTCATGCCGTAATTGGTCTTGCAGTTTTTGCCGTACCTTTTTTGTCTAAAATTTATGCCTTAATAATACCATTAGTTGGCTTGTTATTAGTATTTCGAACTAAGAATAAAAATAATGAAGTGTTATTTGTTGCTGCTTATTTAGTTGGTGTCGAGGTTTTTCTGCGTATGACGGGCGGTAATTTTAATAATGAATATGTAAAGTTTAATGTCATTTTCTTTATGTTTTTAGGAATGGTGTATAGTAACTTTTCAAGAAACGGGATTATTTATTTATTGCTACTGCTTTTATTAATTCCGGCTATTTTAGTTACAACGAATAACTTAGATTTTAATTTTGATATCAGAAAGGCCTTGGTTTTTAATTTATCTGGTCCCGTTTGTTTAGTGTTTAGTGCTTTATATATGTTTAAAAGGAGAATTTTGTTTTCTGATTTACAGCGTATTTTGAGTATAATAGGATTGCCAATTGTTACCACAACAATTTATTTGTTCCTGTACAATCCTAGCGTTAAAGATGTCGTTACTGGAACACAGTCTAATTTTGAAACCTCTGGAGGATTTGGACCAAATCAAGTTTCTACAATTTTAGGATTAGGAATTTTTATTTTTTTTACACAATTAATTTTATTCTCAAAGTCAAAATTTGAGATGTTTATAAACGGAAGTTTATTATTGTTTATTAGTTATAGAGGTGTTGTAACTTTTTCCCGAGGAGGTGTTATTACCGCTGTAGTCATGGTTGTTTTCCTTTTATTTTTACTGTATTATTTCTCAAATGATAAAGGGAAAGTTAAGTTTACTTGGGTCTTTATCTTAACTGGTTTAATGGGTATAGGAATTTGGACTTATAGCTCGTTTCAAACTAGTGGCTTAATTAATAAGCGATATGCAAATCAAGATCAATTAGGAAGAGTAAAAAAGGATCGTTTGGGAGGTAGAGAGGGAATTATGGATGCCGAAATCAAACTTTTTTTGGATAACCCTATTTTAGGAGTAGGTGCAGGATTAAGTAAATACAAAAGAATTGAAGAGTTAGGAGAAGAGATTGCATCACATAATGAAATAACGAGAATGTTAAGTGAGCATGGTTTATTTGGCATTTTTGGACTTTTAATACTTTTTATAACACCAGTTGTCTTATATATTAATAATAAACAACACCTGTACTTTTTTTCATTCTATGTTTTTTGGCTATTGACCATAAATCATGCTGCAATGCGAATTGCGGCGCCTGCTTTTGTCTATGGTTTGACTCTTCTTTCAGTTCAGATTAAAATTCCTGAAAAAGCAGAAAATTCGGTCGATTAAGTTTTCTTTTTTATAATATATTTGCTTCAGTTTAACGCCCCTAAACAAAAAGAATAAATGCTTTCCAATAAAAAAATGCACTTCGAAATTTCCGAAAGAAAAGTTTTACTCCGTATTTGTGATTCTTTTTTTGTGTTGTCAGTTTTGTACTTGCTAAGCTTAATATTTGATTACCATTATTTTGTTTTAGAGAGTGGTAACTACTTTCGACCAGTTTTACTTATTTGTTATATCAATATTTTTGGGACCATCTTTGAAATGTATAATTTGCAAGTTGCCAGCAATCAATTTCAAATTCTGCGAAGTGTTGTTCTAGCCATAACAACAGCAGCATTGGTTTATTTATTTACGCCTATTTTATCTCCTGAACTTCCTAAGCAGCGTTTAATAGTATTGATTTTTTATTTTTCGATACTGATAGTCTTATTATTATGGCGTTTTTTTTATGCTATTTTTTTGGCATCACATCGTTTTTCACAAAATGTAGTTTTAATTTGTGATCAGGATCAGGTTGAGGGATTAGTTTTAGGACTCGAAAACGTAGATCCGCATTATAAAATTATTGGATTTGTAAATTCAGATTCAATTTCCGAAGAAAATCTAAACTTTCATTACGTAAAAGAAATCAAAAAGAGCGATTTAGAATCTTTTGTAAGCAAAAATAATGTTTCAGAGATTGTCATTGCCTCTCAAAAAACCGATGGAATTACCGCCGATTTATACCAACAATTATTACATTTATTAGAATCAGGGAATATAATTAGAGAATACACACAGGTTTATGAAAGTAAAACACAGCGTATTCCGGTTCATTATATTGCCAGAGATTTCTATCGCTTTTTCCCTTTTAGCCGAAGCAATAATAATAAGCTATATCTATCAGTAGTTAGGCTTTTTGAGTTTTCTTTATCTTCTATTGGTTTGTTAATTTGTGCCGTTTTTATACCGTTAATTTTTATTGGAAATCTGATTGGCAATAAAGGAAGTTTGTTTTATACGCAAGAGCGAGTAGGGAAAAACGGAATTGTTTTTGAAATCTATAAGTTTAGAACAATGGTCGAAAATTCAGAAGCTGGCGGGATTGTTTTTGCAACTTCAAATGATAAACGCATAACTCCATTTGGAAAATTTATGCGTAAGTCAAGAATTGATGAATTACCGCAATTTATCAATATTCTAAAAGGCGATATGGCGGTTATTGGCCCAAGACCCGAAAGACCATTTTTTGTTGACGAAATTGCTCAAATAATGCCTTTTTATGAAACAAGACATGTTATAAAACCTGGATTAACCGGTTGGGCGCAAGTAAACTATTCTTATGGAGAATCTATCGATGAGAGTTTAATAAAGCTTCAGTACGATTTATACTACATCAAACACCGAAGTATCTTTCTGGATTTGAGTATCACTTTTAAAACAATTACAACTGTTTTATTTTATAGAGGACAATAATTTAGATAATAATCGGAATACGTTTTTTATTTCGAATTGCAACTCTTGTTAAAACAAATCCGCTTGTAATTATCATTGGTAAAGTAATAAAGAAGTGCGCTTTGTTCACCAATAAAATAATGTAAAGTGCCAGAAACATCAAATGTAAAACGGCAAATCTATAAGTCCATCTTTTGTTTTTTAGTACTGAAAAAAGAAGTAAAATCAATAAAAGAGGGCTGAATAAAAGTACATTATAATTCATCGCCAATTCCAGGTGAAAAGAATAAAATCCCATAACAACAAAAAATATTCCCACAAAAGATAAAATCAAAAGATAGATTTTGTCTACTACTTTGTTATGCGCTAAGACGATAAAAGCAAGAATAACCAGATAAGTATAAATGTTATTCCACCATGAACTTGGTGTTTCTTTTTCAAAACTTAGGAATGTTTTGGTTTTGTTTACCAAAGGATGATTCTGAAAATTCGTTTTTTCTAAACTGTTTTTCAAATCAAATGGCAAAAATATTTTGGTTCCTAATTGGTCTACTTTAGTTCCAAAAATTAGACTTGTTCCTAATTGATCATAAAAATGTCCATCAAAGTAAGGAAACAAAATAGAACGATAAGTAATATCAGTTTCTCCTTTTTTCGTAATTACTGTTCCGCCTAAAGTTTTATTGATAATATCAACGACCATTGAAGTACAGTTTTTATCAATAAATTTATAAGTATAATAACGATCTTCGGAAAGTAATGTAGTGTTTAAATTATCGAAAAGGTTTTGTTTTAAATCCTGCGGAATAATTAATTCTTGCTCAAAAACACTTCTTTTTTCATTCGTATATTCATTAATGAAATCTGGAAATGGATGAACAACTACAAAATATTGTAAATCACCTTTGGCAAACTTCATTACAAAATTTGGAGTCGAAAAGTCAAAAGCTCCATAATTGTAAACAAGGTCAATATTGTTTACAGGATCTGCAACACGAATAGCAGTATGACCAAAATAAGAATAGGTTTCGTTGCCTAATCCGCAAGTAATAACGCTAATTTTTGCATCTTTTGATAAAGGTATATTTTGGCTAAAACCAATAAAACTTAGTAATAATAGTAGAATAAAAAGTGTTTTTTTGAAAATGACATTTTTCATAATTTAAAATTTTAAGAAGTTTAATGATTAGTAAATATTATCTAAAGATACCTAAATCTACCTTTAATGAGAAAATATTTGAGTACAAAGCTGTACTTTGATTACCCAAATCAGTCAGCGCATAATCAACCTGAATGCCTTTGTACTTAAAACCCAGACCAATATTGGGTTGGAAATTTACTTTTTCGGTATTGTCCAATTGTGTAACATTTTGAAAATTTCCTGCTCCGGCTCTCAAAAAAACAAGATCGGTATAGCCAAATTCAAAACCAAGTGCAGGATCGATACTTACTGCTTTGGTCGAAATTATATCATTAGTTCGCTCAAAACGCATATTCAAATTTGAGGCAACTAATAGACTGTAATCATTGTGGAAATCAAATCTTTTTGAAACTCCTAATTGCGCTTTTGGCAAAGTTATTTCAGTACTTTCCGGTAATTCATTGTTTTCACCCGGAATAGCGTTGGCAATTTTTGCATATTCTTTCTCATCAATATTCCAGACATTGTAAGTCGTTGTAATATCGCGAAGCATCAAGCCAAATTTCCAGTCATTTCGTTCAAACTGTAATCCAACATCGAAACCAAAACCCCAGGAATTAGCAAATTTTCCGATAATTCGTCTGATCACTTTTGCATTAACGCCATATTGAAATCCTTCTACCGGAAGTTTTCTGGCATATGAAAAAGTAAAACCATAATCAGCCGTAGAGAACAAACTAATTCGGTTATAATCGATGTTTCCCTGATTATCGATTAATTGTGTAGTGTCCATAATATCGTCAACACCAAAACGAATCATCGAAATTCCCCAGGCACTTCTGTCATCAATAGGACTTGCATAACCTATATAATCGTATTGAGCGATATTTGCAAAATAATTAGCGTGCATCAAAGATATTTGATGATCTTCGAGATTAGTCAAACCTGCGGGATTCCAGTAAACAGAGTTTACATCGTCTGTAGAAGCAACTACGGCACTTGACATTGCCAATGCTGCAGCATCAACACCAATATTCATAAATTCATTCGAATATTTCCGAACTGTTTGCCCATATTGTACTGTGCAGCAACTAAATAATAAAAACGCAAGGATTTTCTTCAACGGATCTTTTTTTGCAAACCGAAGTCTGTTTTAATTTTTACCAAAAATATAATATTTTACGCAGGAAAATTATTCCTTTTGATAAATAATGCTAAAGAATCATTTTGCTTGATAAGCTTTTTACCAAAGAAGAGATTGCATTCAAAATTTAGTAACAATTTTTATTACCAAGTAACATTTTTTATTACTAATAGTAACAATGTTATTTATTTTATGCGAAATTTGTCGTTTGAAATTAAAACCATAAATCATGAATATTAAAAAACACATTCCTAATTTAATCACATTAATAAACCTTTTTTGTGGCTGCATAGCAGTCGTTTTTATTTCGGAAGCCAATTATGAAATGGCTTTTTATATGGTTTGTTTAGGAATCTTTTTTGATTTTTTTGATGGTTTTTTTGCCAGATTGTTCAAAGTTTCAAGTCCACTTGGATTACAGCTTGATTCATTAGCAGATATGGTAACCAGTGGTGTAGCGCCAGGTTATGTTATGTATAGCTTGTTTGTAAACAGTGCTCATGAATTGGGAACAAATCCAGCGATTCCGTTTTTAGGATTTATTGTAACGCTGGGATCTTGCTATAGATTGGCAAATTTTAATATTGATACACGTCAAACTGATTCGTTTATTGGTTTACCAACTCCGGCGAATTCACTTTTTATTTTAAGTCTGCCTTTAGTTTTAAAATTTTCAGATTCTTTAATGGTTTTGGAAATATTGACGAATCAATGGGTTTTACTTGTAATCACATTATGCAGCGCTTATATTTTGAATGCTGAAATTCCATTATTTGCATTAAAAATCAAAAAGTTTACGGTAAAAGACAATGTACTTCAAATTGTATTTTTATTGATTTCATTACTATTGGTAGTGACACTTCAGTATATTGCAATTCCTTTGATCATCATTTTTTATGTGTTATTGTCAGTGGTGAATAATTTGTTTTTGAAAAAGTAGTTTTATTTGAATGGCAAGAAAAACGACCACACGTAGAACTTCTTATTCCAGAAAAGCTAAGCCTCAAAGGTCATTTTTAGCAACAGGACTTCGCTTTATTATTTATTGTTTTTTAGTATTACTTTTCTTTGCATCAATCTATCATTATCGTGATGGATTGAAGTATTATCTTGGTTTTAAATCAAGCAAAGTTTTAGGCGAAGATGAGGTTGATAAACACCTTTCGGATGTTCGAAATATTCGGGTTCTCGAGAATCACAAAGGAAAAGTAGTAGGTATTGATGTTTCAGAATTTCAAGGAACCGTTGAATGGGATGAAGTTGAGGTTTTAGACGAAAAATATCCTGTAAAATTTGTTTTTGTTCGAGCAACAGCCGGAAACGACAAAGTTGACAGGCAGTTTAAGAAAAATTGGGAAGGAGCAAAAGAGCATAAAATTATGCGAGGTGCTTATCATTATTATCGTCCGAATGAAAATTCTATCGAGCAGGCAAATCTTTTTATTAAAACTGTAAAATTGAAAAAAGGTGATTTACCGCCTGTTTTAGATATTGAAAAATTGCCAAAGAATCAGCCTTTAGATAGCTTGAAAAAAGGATTAAAACGTTGGTTAAATAAAGTTGAAGCACATTATCAGGTACGTCCAATTATTTACACAGGAGAACGTTATTATGATGATTTTTTGAAAGAAGAATTTGGAGAATATTTATTCTGGATTGCCAACTATAATTTTTACAGAGAAAAAATCGAACCGGATTGGCTTTTTTGGCAATTTACAGAGAAAGCTTCTTTGCCGGGAATTAAACACAGAGTAGATGTGAATATATACAACGGAGATTTAGAGCAATTGCAATTTATAACCGTTGAGTAAGGTATACAGTATTCAGTCGCAGTATTCAGTTTTCACTGAGACTGGGTAAGGTTTACAGTATTCAGTCACAGTATTCAGTCACAGTATTCAGTTTTCATTGAGACTGCAAACTGCGACTGAATAGTGTGACTGAAAATTTTTTATTTAAGTTGCGTCAAAGTGTAAATGAAGAAAAGGAAAGCGATAGTGATTAAAATTGCTTTTGTATTTCCGAAGTTTACGGTAAATCCTGCCCATTTCATTCTTTTTGGAACAAACATTCTTTTGTCATCCTTATTATAATAAAACATTCCTAAATGCCAATTATTAGGATCTTTGTGCCAGTTATTATAATCTTCCTGATTAGGTTTTTGTGGAATCATATTTTTTAGTTTTCAGTTGCAATCACAGTTTTTAGTATTTCACTGCGACTGAAAACTGCGACTGAATACTTTTTTAGAATTCTAATTTTTTCTTACGCAATTCGAAGTTTTGTCCAAGATAAACACGGCGAACCATTTCATCTTCAACTAATTCTTCCGGAACTCCGGCTTTCAGGATTCCTCCTTCAAACATTAAGTATGTTTTATCGGTAATCGCTAAAGTTTCCTGAACGTTGTGATCGGTAATTAGAATTCCGATATTTTTGTTTTTTAGCTGTGCTACAATTCTTTGAATATCCTCAACTGCAACAGGGTCAACTCCCGCAAAAGGTTCATCTAATAAAATAAACTTTGGATCAGTTGCTAAAGCACGTGCAATTTCAGTACGACGACGTTCACCTCCCGAAAGTAAATCTCCACGATTGGTACGAATATGTTCTAAACTAAATTCTTCGATTAAACTTTCCATTTTAGCAATTTGTTCTTCTTTTGAAAGCTTAGTCAATTGCAAAACACTTAGAATATTGTCTTCAATGCTTAATTTTCTAAAAACAGAAGCTTCTTGTGCTAAGTAACCAATTCCTTGTTGTGCACGTTTGTACATCGGATAATCAGTAATATTCAAATCATCAAGATAAATATTTCCTGAATTAGGTTTTACCAATCCAACAATCATGTAGAATGAAGTTGTTTTTCCAGCACCATTTGGACCCAAAAGTCCCACGATTTCTCCTTGATTTACCTCAACAGAAATTCCTTTTACAACGCTACGACCTTTATAGGTTTTGATTAAATTATCGGCTCTTAGCTTCATTTTTTTAATTAGATAATTAGATAATTAGAAAATGAGATAATTGGAAAAACTAACTCATGTTCAATTTTATAATTTGATTCGAAAGGCAAAATAAATGTAAAATAATCAATACGATAAATCAATTAACAAATTATTGCGTTTTCAAAAGTTAGAATTTGTACTTTAGAATTAAATAATTATGAACATTTCGAAAAATTATCTAATTATCAAATTGGCACATTTTCTAATTAGCAGCTTCTTCTTCCAAAGCTTCCCAAAATTCGTAAGCTCTTCTTAAATGCGGAATTACAATTGTTCCTCCAACCAAAGTTGCGATTCCCATTGCTTCCATCATTTCTTCTTTTGTAACTCCTTCTTTATGGCTGGTTTCTAAGTGATATTTTACACAATCATCACAACGTAAAACCGCCGAAGCTACTAATCCTAAAAGTTCTTTTGTCTTTACATCAAGAGCTCCGGGAGCATAAGCATTGGTGTCAAGATTAAAAATTCGCTTAACAATTTTGTTATTGTCAGCTAATAATTTTTCGTTCATTTTAGAACGATAGTCGTTAAATTCTTGTATGATATCAGACATTTTCTTTCATTTTATTTCTATAAACAACCTTCGAAATCAGAATACTCACTTCGTAGATAAGTAACATTGGTATTGCAACAATAGTTTGACTTACTACATCTGGAGGAGTTACAATTGCAGCGATAACCAAGATAATTACTACGGCATATTTCCAATATTTTCTTAAGAAAGTGGGTGTTACTAATCCTAATTTAGTTAAGAAATAAATTGCAATTGGTAATTCAAAAAACACAGCACTTCCAAGAATACTTGTTTTTACCATTCCCATATAAGAATCAAGTGTAAATTGATTTTTTACCACATCACTTACAGAGAAAGTGGCAACGAAATTTACCGACATTGGAATTACAACATAATAACCAAACAATACTCCCAAGAAGAAAAGTAAAGAGGAAACGAAGATAAATACTTTCGCATTTTTACGCTCTTTCTCATATAATGCCGGGCTGATAAATTTCCAGATTTCCCATAAAATATAAGGGAAACTTAAGATGAATCCGGCTAAAAGACACATCCAAACGAATATGTTTACCTGACCTTCCATTTCTGTATTCTGAATAATAAAATTCAGCTCAGTAATACAAATACTATCAGCAAATCCTAATTGATGTGATAAATCACAAAACCATCGATAAGTAAAAAATGAGGGTCTTATTGGTCCTAAAATAATTTGATCAAACAGATAATCACTTACGAAATAAGTGAAAAATCCCATGATGCAAATTGCTATTGTACTCCTAACTAGTAACCATCTTAATTCTTCAAGATGGTCTAAAAATGACATCTCGCCAAGGTTTTTTTTTGCCATTATACGATTCCTTCTTTTAAAATGTCATGTAAATGTAATACTCCTTTGTACTCGCCGTTGTCTGAGACAATCAGTTGTGTTATTGAAAAATCTTCTAAAATATTTAAGGCGTCAACCGCCATAGTTTCTGAAGAAACAAATTTAGGGTTTTTCGACATAATATCTTTTGCGGTTAAATCTGCAATAGTATCTACGTCATTTAGCATTCTTCGGATGTCTCCGTCAGTAATAATTCCGATAATTTTATCATTTTCAATAACGGCTGTTACGCCTAATCTTTTTTCTGAGATTTCAAAAATTACCTTTTTAACCGAAGTTTCCGGAGAAACTTGAGGTTTTAATGAATGTTCGATCATATCTTTTACACGAAGCAATAGTTTTTTTCCTAAAGCCCCGCCAGGATGATAAACGGCAAAATCTTCAGGTTTAAAATCTCGCATTTCCATTAAACAAACTGCAAGAGCGTCACCCATTACAAGTTGTGCCGTAGTACTGTTTGTTGGTGCTAAATTTATTGGGCAAGCTTCCATATCAACTGTTGTGTTCAAAACATAATCAGAACCTTTGGCTAAAGCCGAAGTGATATTTCCGGTAATCGCAATTAAAATATTTCCAAAACGTTTTAATAAAGGTACTAAAACTTTTATTTCAGGACTATTACCGCTTTTTGAAATACAAATAATAATATCTTCTTTTTGAATCATTCCCAAATCTCCGTGAATTGCTTCTGAAGCATGTAGAAACATAGAAGGTGTTCCTGTTGAATTAAAAGTAGCAACCATTTTTTGAGCAATAATCGCGCTTTTTCCAATGCCTGTAACGATCAATCGGCCTTTGGTTTCGTAAATACGTTGTGTTGCTTCGTAAAAATTTTCGTCCAAAAAATCAATTAACTTTGTAATTGCTTCACTTTCAGAGAGTATGGTTTTTTTGGCGATAGCCAATATATTTTCTTTTGTGATCAAAACAGAATATTTAAAATTTGTATGTATAAAAGAAAGTTGTATCTTTATGTGTTGCAAATTTATACAAAATATCCATTAATATAAAGAATGAATTCAAACGAAATTGAAATACACAAGGAATTAAAGAAGTATTTCGGCTTTAGCCAATTTAAGGGCTTGCAGGAGCAAGTCATTACGAGTATTTTAGATAAAAAGAATACTTTTGTAATTATGCCAACAGGCGGTGGAAAGTCTCTTTGTTATCAATTACCCGCTTTAATTCAGGACGGAACAGCAATCGTTGTCTCTCCTTTAATTGCTTTGATGAAAAATCAGGTTGATGCGATTCGAAGCCTTTCTTCAGAAAACGGAATTGCGCATGTGCTAAATTCCTCGCTTACCAAAACAGAAATTGCACAAGTAAAAAAAGACATCACTTCTGGTTTAACCAAACTTTTGTATGTCGCTCCGGAATCGTTGACCAAAGAAGAATATGTGGCTTTTTTGCAAAGCGTGCCAATTTCATTTGTTGCGATTGATGAAGCACATTGTATTTCAGAATGGGGGCATGATTTTAGGCCTGAATATCGAAATCTGAAAAATATAATTAAACAATTAGGTAAAGTGCCAATTATTGGACTTACCGCAACAGCCACCCCAAAAGTTCAGGAGGATATTCTGAAAAACCTTGATATGTCTGATGCAAATACTTTTAAAGCATCATTCAACAGACCGAACTTGTACTACGAAGTTCGCACAAAAACTAAAAATATTGAGTCGGATATTATTCGATTTATCAAACAACATAAAGGCAAATCCGGTATTATTTACTGTTTAAGCCGTAAAAAAGTAGAATCGATTGCCGAAGTTTTACAAGTTAACGGAATCAGCGCCGTTCCTTACCACGCAGGTTTAGATGCTAAAACCCGCGCTAAACATCAGGATATGTTCCTGATGGAAGACGTAGATGTGGTTGTGGCAACAATCGCTTTCGGAATGGGAATTGACAAACCAGACGTTCGTTTTGTAATTCATCATGATATTCCAAAATCACTAGAAAGCTATTATCAGGAAACTGGTCGTGCGGGACGTGATGGAGGCGAAGGACATTGTCTGGCTTACTACTCCTATAAAGATGTAGAAAAGTTAGAGAAATTTATGTCCGGAAAACCAGTTGCTGAACAGGAAATTGGTTTTGCTTTATTGCAGGAAGTTGTGGCTTACGCCGAAACCTCAATGTCGCGTAGAAAATTCTTATTGCACTATTTTGGTGAAGAATTCGATAGCGAAACAGGCGAAGGTGCAGATATGGACGACAATGTTCGTAATCCTAAAACCAGAATTGAAGCTCAGGAACAAGTTGTTAAATTGTTGGAAATTGTTCGTGATACCAAACATATTTATAAATCAAAAGAAATTGTGTTTACATTAATTGGTCGCATAAATGCGGTAATTAAAGCACATAAAACAGATACGCAATCCTTTTTTGGATCAGGTTCAGATCATGACGAGAAATATTGGATGGCTTTACTTCGACAAGTTTTAGTTGCAGGTTATTTGTCTAAAGATATTGAGACTTATGGAGTAGTGAAAATCACCAAAGAAGGTTTGAATTTCATTAAAAAACCAGAATCATTTATGATGTCTGAAGATCATGAATACAATGAAACTGAAGATGAAGCAATCGTAACAGCATCAAAATCATCCGGAACTGCCGATGAAGTTTTAATGGGAATGTTACGAGAACTCCGTAAAAAAGTAGCCAAAAAACTTGGCGTTCCTCCTTTTGTTGTTTTTCAGGATCCTTCACTTGAAGATATGGCTTTAAAATATCCAATGACTTTAACAGAGTTATACAATATTCACGGTGTCGGAGAAGGAAAAGCTAAGAAATACGGAGGAGAATTTGTTGCACTAATCAGTCGTTATGTAGAAGATAATGATATTATTCGTCCAGACGATCTTGTGGTGAAATCTACAGGAGTAAATTCTGCGAATAAATTATATATCATTCAAAATATAGATCGAAAATTATCTTTGAACGATATTGCTTCTGCCAAAGGATTATCTATGGATGCCTTGATCAAAGAAATGGAACAAATCGTTTACTCGGGCACAAAACTGAATATCAAATATTGGGTTGATGATATGCTTGATGATGATCAACAAGAAGAAATTCACGATTATTTCATGGAATCAGAATCAGATAAAATCGAAGACGCACTTAAAGAATTCGATGGCGATTATGATATTGATGAATTACGCTTAATGCGAATTAAATTTATTAGTGAAGTAGCTAATTAGATATAAGTTAAATGTGAGATGTAAAATGTATTTCAGTTTCATCTCACATTTTTCATTTTACAGATTACTCAGAATAAACTTCTCCTCGATGCGGTTTCAAAGCATCTCGTACCTGAATCATATTTTCATCGGTTACAACCATAAAAGCAATAGCTTGCATTTCGTTTATGATTTTAAAACCCGTAATATTCAACGGAAGTTTTTCTATCGCGATATATTCTTTGAGATGAATTTCATGATGTTCGGCTGTTTTTGCAGAAGCCGGACCACGAAAATCCCAAATCAATTTTATTTTTCTAGACATTTTTTTTAAGGTTCAAAGGTTCAGGGTGGCAAAGGTACAAAGTCTATTTTGAAAAAAAGGTTCTGAGTTTTTTTTCTGTAGAGACGCACTGCAGTGCGTCTAACTGTTCTTGCAATATTTATAGATTTTGCGATGAAGAGAAAGTTGCTGTAGAATTAACCGCAAAGTGCGCTAAGGTTTGGTTTTTCTTTATGCATAAAACACAAAGTTCACAAAGCTAAATCAACACAAAGCTTTGCGAACTTTGCGTTTTTGTAAAACCATACTGTTAAAAAAACTTAGCGCACTTTGCGGTTAATTACATAATCTCATTTCAAAATAGTATTTTTGCATGTTCTTTTCATAGATAGAAAAGCTAATTGAATAAATAAAATAAAATGCCAAGAGAACTTTTACTTCAGGTAACTCCAGAAATTGCTGCAAACGAATTGTTGCTTAAAGACTATTTGTCTAAACAAATAAAGGTTTCTCCTAAGGAAATTCAACATGTTTCTATTTTAAAACGATCAATTGATGCGCGTCAAAAAGCGATCAAAATCAATTTGAAAGTGGTTATCTATTTACAAGGAGAGCTGTTTCAGGAAACTAAAATTGAGCTACCTATATATAAGGATGTTTCATCAGCGCAAGAAGTGATTGTAGTTGGAGCAGGTCCGGCTGGACTTTTTGCAGCTTTGCAATTAATCGAATTAGGCTTAAAGCCAATTGTAATTGAACGCGGAAAAGATGTTCGCGGTCGCCGACGTGATTTAAAAGCTATTAACGTAGAACATATCGTAAACGAAGATTCTAATTACTGCTTTGGCGAAGGTGGAGCCGGAACTTATTCTGATGGGAAATTATATACGCGTTCTAAAAAACGTGGTGATGTAACCAGAATCCTGGAGCTTTTAGTTGCATTTGGAGCTTCTGAAGATATTTTGGTAGAGGCGCATCCACATATTGGAACTAATAAATTACCGAAAATCATCGAAGATATCCGAAATAAAATCAGAGAGTTTGGAGGTCAGGTTTTATTTGATACTCGAGTTACAGATATCTTAGTGAAGAATAATGAAGTCGAAGGAATTGTAACGCAAACGGGCGATAAAATTCTGGCTAATAAATTGATTTTAGCAACTGGACATTCGGCACGTGATATTTTTGAATTATTAGATAAAAAGAAAATATTTATCGAAGCAAAACCTTTTGCTTTAGGAGTTCGTGCAGAACATTCGCAACAATTAATCGATAGCATTCAATACAGTTGTGATTATCGTGGTGAACATTTGCCACCGGCGCCATATTCAATTGTGAAGCAAGTAAATGGTCGCGGAATGTATTCGTTTTGTATGTGTCCGGGTGGTGTAATTGCGCCTTGTGCCACAAGTCCGGGCGAAGTGGTTACAAATGGTTGGTCGCCATCTAAACGTGATCAGGTTACGGCAAATTCAGGAATTGTAATCGAGTTGAAATTGGAGGACTTCAAACCTTTTGCAAAATTTGGAGCTTTGGCAGGGATGGAATTCCAAAAAAGTATCGAACAAAAAGCATGGCATTTGGCTGGTGAAACTCAAAAAGTTCCGGCACAACGAATGGTTGATTTTACTCAAAATAAAGTTTCGGCTGATATTCCTAAAACTTCTTATGTTCCCGGAACGACTTCGGTAGAAATGGGACAGGTTTTTCCGGGTTTCTTATCGCAAATTCTGCGTGAAGGATTTAAAGAATTCGGAAAATCTATGCGTGGTTATTTGACCAATGAAGCAATTTTGCACGCTCCGGAAAGCAGAACTTCATCTCCGGTTCGTATTCCGAGAGATCCAATAACTTATGAGCATTTGCAAATAAAAGGTTTGTATCCGTGTGGAGAAGGTGCAGGTTATGCAGGCGGAATTATATCTGCAGCAATCGATGGTGAAAAATGCGCTTTGATGATTGCAGAGACTTTAAAATAGCATATTTTGATAAAAGACTTCTTCTCTGATTTTTTTGGCAGAAATAACGATCCAAAATCAATTGTTTCTTTTGATGTTATTGATTCTATTTATTCTCATTTATATAATGAAGAGAATAGATTAGAGATTAAGCTAAAAGGGATTTATGATACGATTTCGGTAAATTTATACTCGTTTCCAAATTCATTTAATAATGAAGAAGCGCAAAGAGAAATTAAGAAAGCGGGATTTAAAAATGCTTATGAAGTCTTAAACGAATTATATAAAAAGCTTAATATCGGAGCTATTTCTGAAGAAGATATTCAGGCAGAATTAGAATTCGATTATATTCATATTCAGTTTTACACAGAGCCGCCAACTCCGGAAATGAAAAAACATTTAAAACATGTTTTGCATAATTTTATCATTTTCTTTTGTTGTACAAATAGTTTAGAAACCAACGATTTTAGAATTTTATATAACAATAGTTACTTTCTGGACTATACAAGAGGAATACTTGATACAGAATATATTGACTTTAATGATCCGAAAAATGATGTTGAGAAAATAGGTTTTGAAGAATTCGGAAGAGTATTACAGGGAATTTGTCAATATATAGAAATTGAATTACCGGAAAGTATCAAACTTCCTTCTCAAGAAAATTTATTACCGGAAGATGTTGAGATTACTCAGGAAACTTTTGAAGAATTTATTAGGTTGGTTTCAAGAGGAAATGTTGAAGGGAAGTTACTTCAGAAACAAGCTAAAAAGCTTGTGAAGAATTTTGAAAAAGATTCAAAAGAATATTACAAGATCGTTGAAAATCATTGGAGTTTTTTTGAAAGCATAGATTGCTGGAATAGCGATTGGAAATTTGATCCTGAAGACGCAGAATATTTCATTTCCGAAATGATTGGCGAAGACCTTAATTTCGAATATCCGGAAGAAACTTATAGTCATGATTTATTTCCTTATATTCAATCGGCTTTAGCGAAACGTGATCTCGAATTAATGACTTACGATACGCGCGGAGATAATTATTTGTTTTTTGTCGCGAATAAAAAGGATGTTGGTCGAATCTTAGAATTATCTGAATTGACTAAGATTGAGATTAATCAGTTGTAAATTGAGTTGAGTTTTCCTGAAAAGAAAGTACGCGGATAAAACGGATTCGCTAAGCGAAAACGCGGATTAAAACGGATTTTATATACGCATTTTGTGTCATTTCGGCGGAGGAGAAATCACACTAGAAACTCTATACAGAAATTCGTCAATCTTTGTCGCGAATCCCGATTGTGATTTCTCCTCTGTCGAAATTGACAAGATTACTTGGTAAACTGAGACTGAAAACTGTCTCCCGCGTGAGGGATAGAGCTAATCCGCCGCGGGGGAAGTGAAAGCCCGACAGCAATAAAAAAAGGGGCGACTAAGCGATTGCATAGTCTGCCCCTTTTTTTATTGGTGGCACGCCCAGATTATTATTTAAGGAATTAAAATTATTTTTCCTGTGCTTTTTCGGCTTTCTAAATAATCGTGCGCTAGTTTTCCTTCGGATAATTTGAAAGATGTTGGTGTTGAAAGTGTAATTTTTCCTTCGATAATCCAAGAGAATAATTGATTGGCTCTTTTGATTCTTTCTTCCTTTGAGTTTAAATAACTCCATAAATCTCCGCCGGTTAATGTTTTTGAAGTGTCCATTAACATTCTTGGATTTACAGGTTCAGGATCTCCGCCTGCCATTCCGAAGAAAACAACTTGTCCGCATTCTTTTGTGACTTCGAAACTTTCTGTTAAAGTGCTTCCGATGCTGTCGTAAACTACATCGACGCCTTTTGGAATCGTTTTAAAAATATCCGATTTCCAATCTTCATTGTATAGAAAAACATGATCTGCACCTTGTTCAAGTGCAACTTTTGCTTTGTCTGAAGAAGAGGTTAAGCCAATAACATTTGCTCCAAGAAGTTTGCTGATTTGTGTTAGAAACTGACCAACTCCGCCAGCAACAGCGTGAATTAAAACGGTTTCGCCTTTTTGAGTTTTATGGCTGTCTGTCGCTAAATAATGTGCGGTTAAACCTTGCAGTAAAATAGAAGCAGCAGTTTCAAAAGAAATAGCTTCGGGCAAAGGAAGAACGTGATTTGTATTAACGGCAACAAACTCAGCATTTGCAAAAGGAACATCGGCGAAAGCCACGCGATCTCCAATTTTATATTCTGGATGATTATTTGCATCAACAACAATTCCGGCACCTTCGTAACCAGCAATAAAAGGAGGATTTCCTTTTAAATGATAGTTTCCTTTTCGTCTGTAAACATCGGCAAAATTTAATCCGATGGCTTTCATTTCGACTAGAATTTCATCTTTTTTTAATTGCGGATTCGGAATTTCGATATATTCTAAAACATCAGAATCTCCGAAAGAGGAGAAGGTAAGTGCTTTCATTTTTAATGTATTTAGGAATACAAAGTACGTGAAAAATTAGTTTAAGTTTTGAAAGCTTTTCTTAAAACTGAATAAAAAAACCTCGCTTAAATTTAGACGAGGTTTTGAATTTTTTGGCCACAGATTTTAAAGATTAAAAAGGATTTTAAAATCTGGATCAATTTGCCACGAATTTCACAAATTCACACTAATTAATTCGTGCTAATTCGTGAAATTCGTGGCGAAAAATAAATTATATTTTTGGGAATTTCATTTCGTTGAATGTGCTTTTTTGAGCTGCAAGTTTCTCAATATCCTGCCATTTTCTCGGAGAATCAGCAGATAAATTTTCGTAAGAATCTTTTTTGATTGCAATATCATCTTCGATACGAACGCCAATGTTCCACCATTTTTTATCGCATTTACTATTTGCAGGAATGTAAATTCCCGGCTCAACAGTTATAACCATATTTTCTTTAAGACCACTTTTTGGACCGCTAAAATTTCCCTTATCATGAACATCTAATCCTAGAAAGTGAGAACAACTGTGCGGATAATATAGTTTTACGTCTTTTGGATCTGTGATGATTCCTAATTTTATTAAACCATTCGCCAGAACTTCTTTTGCAGTATTATTCAAATCTACAAGTGGCGTTCCTTCTTTACAGATTTTAAAAACAGCTTCCTGAGCATCATAAACTAATTGATAAATGGCTTTTTGCTCTTCGGTGAATTTTCCGTTTGCCGGAATTGTTCTTGTAACATCCGCTGAATAACCGTGATATTCAGATCCAACATCCATTAATAGTAGTTGATTGTCGATTTTTGTGCTGTTGTTATCGCCATAATGTAAAATACATCCGTTTGCTCCGGCGCCAACAATTGGTGGATAACCTTCGCCTTCGGCACCATATCTACGATGAATATAGGCGTGAATTCCGTCAGCTTCATTTTCGCTCATATTTGGTCCGATGGCTTTCATAACTTCGTTGTGAGCGACACAGGAAAGTTTAACGGTTTTGCGCATTAATTCCATTTCCTCCGGAGTTTTTATTTCTCTAAGTGTAGAAGTAATCGATCTGAAAAGCTCTAAAGAAGCTGGATCTTCTTTTGTTATTTCGGCTTTGGTTTTGAAGCTTTGAATTAATCCAAAAAGATCAAAACCTGTTGTGTTGTTTCTAATATCGACAGGAATGTTGTCGTAGATTATTTTATCGAATTTTTTGAAATCAATTGCAAAATCTTTAAAATCTTTTCCGTTGTAAGCAGTTGAAATTCCTAATTGAGATTTTGCGCCTTCAACGCCAAGTCGTCTTCCTGTCCACATTTCTTTTCCGGCATTTCTTTCTCTTATAAAAAATACTTCATTGTAGGTTTGATCTGTTCCTTGAGTTTCTTTGAAAATTAATAAAACAGCGTCTGGTTCTTTATATCCTGTTAGATAATAAAGATCAGGATTTTGGTGGAAATTATAGTTAATGTCTTTTGAAAAAACTCGCTCTGGATAAGAAAAAATTACCGCAACAGAATTGGCTGGCATCAGATTTCTGAATGCTTCTCTGCGACCTTTGTGAAATTCTTTTGAAAGATAATCTGTTGGCAGATTTTCTTGTGAATGAATTTGATTAAGAGTAATTAAGAAAACAAAGAATAGAAATAATTGTTTCATTTGGTAGTTTTTAGTTTTAGATTTTGATTGATTTGTTGTTGCAAATTACAAAAAATATGAATTGATTTTTGTGTAAAAATTTTACCACGAATTATACGAGTTATTATTATGTGTTTTTTTGCCACAGATTAAAGGATTCTATGGATTTTAAATCTGTGAAAATCTTCTAATCTGTGGCAAAAAAAAATATTCCGATTTTGAGAGAAGAAAAATTCGTGGCTAAAAAAAACATAAAAAAACCGCCCATAAAAAATGGACGGCAACTATATTAACCAGATAAAATATTTTATTTCTTTTTTAATTTGTCTTTAAAAACCTTTTCGAATTTCTCGATTTTAGGCTGAATTACCATTTTGCAATACGGTTGGTTTTTATTGTTTGCATAATAATTCTGATGATAATCTTCGGCTTTATAGAAAGCTTTAAAAGGTTCTACTTTCGTTACAATTGGACTATCGTAAACTTTTGCTTTGTTAAGATCTGCGATAATACCTTGCGCGGCCTTTTTTTGCTCTTCATTTTTATAAAAAATCACAGAACGATATTGCGTTCCAACATCTGCACCTTGTCGGTTTAAAGTTGTTGGATCATGAACGGTGAAAAAAACTTTGAAGATTTCATTAATATCAGTTACGTTTTTATCGAAGGTAATTTGTACCACTTCGGCATGACCAGTTGTTCCCGTGCAAACTTCTTCATAACTTGGGTTGGCTACTTTTCCTCCGGAAAATCCTGAAACAACAGATTTTACTCCGTCAAGATTTTCATAGACAGCTTCTACGCACCAATAACATCCTCCGCCAAGAGTAATTGTTTCAAGGTTTGGAGCTTTTTTATTTTGCGCAAATCCATGTAAGGATAAGGCAAAAAGGCAAATTAATATGGTATTTTTCATGTTTGTATTATTTGTTATCAGGAATAAAATCTAATGCAATCGAATTCATGCAATAACGTTTTCCGGTTGGAGGAGGTCCATCATCGAATAAATGTCCTAAATGTCCGCCACAACGACCACAAAGGGCTTCTGTTCTTTCCATTCCAAGTGAATTATCGTTTTTGTAAACCACACTTTTTTTGTTGTCCTGTTCAAAAAAGCTTGGCCATCCGCAACTGCTGGCAAATTTGGCACCGGATCTAAAAAGTAAATTTCCGCAGGAAGCGCAGTAATAGGTTCCTTTTTCATCAGTTTTCCAATATTTTCCTGTAAAAGGTCTTTCGGTGTCAGCTTCGCGCATTACGGCGTAAACATCATCCGGAAGTACTTTCTTCCATTCGGCGTTACTCACATTTAGTTTTGTGGTATCTGTATTCGAATAATAAGGATTTCCGGGTTTAGAGATTTTGTTTTCCATGACCACTGTTTTTGTATTTTGTTTTTTTGCGCTTTGTCCACATGCCTGTAAGATAAAAAGCGGAATTAAAAAGCAAAGGCTGAAGATTTGAGTTTTTGTTTTCATTGTTTTTGTGTGCTTTAATTCTGTATTTCAAAGATACGACGAGATTTTACCTCGAAATGTCGTGTACTTTACAATTCAGATTTATTTAAGTATGTTTTAACTTTTTATTATTTACGAAAAATAACAAGTTGCAGTTTTTATGTCTTATTTTTAAAGGTTTTTAAGAAGTAGGTGAGACGCAAATATTTGTAAATCAGTTTTGTATAAAATGCAATGCTCGTTAAACTTTTCACAATCTTTTCTGAGATTTTCAAGCCATTTCTTTTTTCGTATTTTTGTTTGTACAAAACGCCCTAATGATAGAAGAAAACGTAATACTAGTTAATCAAAATGATGAGCAAATTGGCTTAATGCCAAAATTAGAAGCACATGAAAAAGCATTATTGCATCGTGCTTTTTCGGTTTTTATTTTAAATAGTAAAAACGAGATTATGCTACAACAGCGTGCTCATCAAAAATACCACTCACCTTTACTCTGGACCAATACTTGCTGTAGTCATCAGCGTGAAGGCGAAACGAATATTGAAGCAGGAAGCAGACGATTGTTTGAAGAAATGGGTTTTAAAGCAGAATTGAAAGAACTATTTCATTTCATTTACAAAGCTCCTTTTGATAATGGTCTTACAGAACATGAATTAGATCATGTTATGATTGGATATTATAATGAGAATCCAGATATAAACTTCGAAGAAGTCGAAGCTTGGAAATGGATGAAGATTGAAGACGTAAAAAGTGATATTGAAAAACAACCCGAAATTTATACCGTTTGGTTCAAAATAATATTTGATGAATTTTATCATTATTTAGAAGACCATAAAATATAAAGCCATAACAACCAAAAACCTAAATGAAAGTAACCATATCAAGAAAAGCACATTTTAATGCTGCACATCGATTGCATAGAAAAGACTGGACATTTGAAAAAAATAATGCTGTTTTTGGAAAATGCAACAATCCTAATTTTCATGGTCATAATTATGGTTTAACAGTAAGTGTTACAGGAAAAATTGACCCGGAAACTGGTTTTGTTTTAGATGTGAAAGTATTAGCGGATATTATACACGAAGAAGTAGAAATACCGTTTGATCACAAAAACCTGAATCTGGATGTTCCGGAATTCCAGGATTTGAATCCAACTGCAGAAAATATTGCAGTTGTGATATGGAATAAAATTAGAAAAAGAATTCAGCCTGATTTTGACCTAGAAATCGTTCTGAATGAAACGGACCGCAATTTTGTAACTTATAAAGGAGAATAATAAATGTCATTAAAAATAGGAGATATAGTTCCGAATTTTACTGCAAAAGATAGTCATGGTGAAGTTTTTGAAAGCCAAAGTGTTTTGGGGCGGAAACCACTCGTGATTTATTTTTACCCAAAAGATAATACGCCTGGTTGTACTACAGAAGCTTGTAGTTTTAGAGATCAATACGAAGATTTCAAAGACTTAGGAGCTGAGGTTATCGGTATAAGCAGTGATAGTATAAAATCACATCAAAAATTTGCCAAAAAACATCAATTGCCATTTATACTGTTATCTGATCAGGATAAAAGAATCCGACACCTTTTTGGTGTTCGTGATACTTTATTTGGTCTTGTACCAGGTCGTGTAACATATGTTATTGATCGAAATGGCGTTGTTATTTTGATTTTTGATAGTATGAATGCAGCAAAACACATTCCGAAAGCACTTGAGACTATTAAAGAATTAGTATCGTAAAACTAGAAAATAGTATTACATCAGTGTTTATTAAATAATAATATTTGCCAAAAAAAGATATTTATGAAGCCAAAATTATATCCATTGCAATTTGAACCTATTCTGAAAGAAAGAATTTGGGGAGGAGAAAAACTAAAAACAGTTCTTAATAAACCAATTGTTTCTAAAATTACTGGAGAAAGTTGGGAATTGTCTACAGTAGAAGGCGATGTAAGTGTTATTGCAAATGGAACTTTGAAAGGAAAATCATTAATGGAACTTATTGATGAAACGCCAAATGAAATTCTGGGAACAGAAGTTTATAAGCGTTTTGGAAAACAGTTTCCGTTACTTTTTAAATATCTGGACGCTCGCGAAGATCTTTCGATACAAGTACATCCAAACGATAAATTGGCAAAAGAACGTCATAATTCTTTTGGTAAAACCGAAATGTGGTACGTTCTGCAAGCTGATACTGATGCCAGAATTATTGTTGGTTTTAAAGAAGATTCCAGTAAAGAAGAATATTTAGAGCATTTACACAATAATACACTGGTTTCTATTTTAGATACTGTGAAAGCAAAAGTTGGTGATGTTTTCTTTTTGGAAACTGGGACCGTTCACGCAATTGGCGCAGGACTTGTAGTTGCCGAAATTCAGCAAACTTCTGATATTACGTATCGTTTATATGATTTTGATCGTGTCGATGCTAATGGAAATAAAAGAGAACTTCATGTAGATTTAGCACTCGATGCTATAAACTATAATAAGGTTGATACACAAAAAAAATACGAGACAAAAACAGATACTTCGAATGTAGTAGTTGATTGTCCTTACTTTACCACCAATTTTATTCCGTTAAAAGATAAAGTAGCGGTTTCTAAATCCGGAGAAACTTTTACTGTTTATATGTGTATCGAAGGAAGTTTTGAAATTGAATTTGATGGGTTTAAACAAAACTACCAAAAAGGAGACACGGTTTTGGTTCCTGCTGAGATAAATGCATTTTTCTTAAGCGGAAATGCTTCAATTTTAGAAATTTACATTTCATAGCACTTAATAAAAAGATTATGTGTACTTTTGCAGTCGCAAATTAAAATATAAATAAAAATGGCAAACGTTAAAAATTTAAAGAAAGACATCAACTTCGTATTAGGAGATATTATTGAGGCAATTTACTTATTTGAAATGTCTACTACAGGAAATCCTACTCCAGAAACGAATGCTTTGATCGATCAGGCTATTGCAGCTTTTGATACTTTGATCACAAAAGTGAATGCTAAGAACGTTGAAAACAAAAAAGCACACTTCAAACAAATCAATGTTGAATTGGAAGAAACTGCTAATCAATTGATTGCTAAAATCAACGAATTGTAAGCAAAAAAAAGTATAAAAAAGTGCAAATTTATTTTGGTAAAACGAAAAACCGCTTTATATTTGCACCCGTAATGAGTCGCCAGCGTAGCTCAGTTGGCTAGAGCAGCTGATTTGTAATCAGCAGGTCGTGGGTTCGAGTCCCTCCGCCGGCTCAACAAAAACCATCACTTAGTGGTGGTTTTTTATTGAAATAAGCAGTAAATTTATTTTGGAAATTACAAAAATCCATTTTATATTTGCACCCGTAATGAGTCGCCAGCGTAGCTCAGTTGGCTAGAGCAGCTGATTTGTAATCAGCAGGTCGTGGGTTCGAGTCCCTCCGCCGGCTCAACGGAAAACCATCACTTTTTAGTGGTGGTTTTTTTTTGCTTTATACTTAAGAATCAATCTCCATACCTTGGTGAAGAATATTTTAAACCCGACAGGTTTTTAAAACTTGTCGGGTTTGTCATTTCGAGGAACGAGAAATCTTCGTAAGTAACTCGACAAAGATTCGTTACCTTGCTTTTTGTAGTACGCGGATGATACTGATTCGCTATCGCGAAAACGCGGATTTACACAGATTTTGTTCGTATTTTTGTCATTTCGAGGAAGGAGAATTCACACGAGAAGCTCTACAAAGATTGGAATCCCGTTGCGGAGTCACTTGTGTGATTTCTCCTTTCGTCGAAATGACAAGATTGTGTGTTTCATTTTTGTAGAATAAACAATCAAAATATCATTTGTCCGAAAAATTGTATTTTTGTCAGTATCGTACATCAGTAAATATGTTTCTTACATATTGTTACTATTACACTTAATTATTATCTTTGAATTATGAGCACACTAGCAAAACCAAATCATATAGGGCGAAAAATTAGCCGTATTCGTGAACTAAGAGATATGAAGCAAGAGGCATTGGCGCAAGCTTTGGGAACAAACCAACAAGCGATTTCTGCTATTGAAAATAGTGAAACTATAGATGAAGAAAAATTAATTGAAGTGGCAAAAGCGCTTGGTGTGACTGCAGAAGCAATTAAGAATTTTTCGGAAGAAAATATGATTAATTATTTCAATACATTTCATGATACTGATTTTAGCAATAGTCAAGGAGCTTTCAGTCAAAACCATCAGTGCTCATTCAATCCTCTTGATAAAGTTGTAGAACTTTATGAGCGTTTGGTTCAGGTTGAAAAAGATAAGGTTGAATATTTAGAGAAAATTCTAAAGGGAAAATAGTCTTTTTAAAAGTATATAAAGCAAAAAAGAGATCTCGCGAGAGTTCTCTTTTTTTTTGCTTTATATAATAATTAAAAGTGAAAAGTTATTTGATTTAAGCGTTAGGGTTTGCAAAATAACTCTAAAAGATCTTTCGATTTGTGGAATGTTAGGTGGGTAAGGAAATAAGAAGGCGTTTGATAGTTGAATTTGATCTTTGTTATCTTCCAAATTTTTGATGCGCTGCTGTAAACTGTCCGCACGACATAGCGGCCAGGATCGATATTTCGCCGGCTAAACAAACGTTAATAGCAATTTCGGCAAGTTTCGTGCTTTTACCTGGTCCATAACAGTCGATCAGTTCTAAGCATTCTTTTTGTGTTGGAAAAGAAGTTCCGCCACCAACTGTACCAACGATTATATTGGGCATTGTGATTGAGCAATATAAATTTCCATTTTCGTCTATTTCCATTCTTGTTACAGCAGTAGAAGCTTCTCCGGTACAAGCGACATCCTGACCACAAGCAATGAATAGTGCTGCAAGCGCATTAGCGGGATGCATTCCTGTGCCATTACTGCCACATTTTATTGCTCCCGAGGTAGTAATTTTCCATTGTTGCTGCAATAGTTCAGGAGTTGTTTTCAGGACAGATTCAATTACACTTCTTTTTAATGTGATTTCTGAAGTTACTTTTTTTCCGCGTACTCTTGTCGCTAATGACGTAGCTTTTTTATCTCCCGACGTATTTCCTTCTATGGTCCAGAAAATTGGCTTCGTTGGGCAGTTTTCAAGGATATATTTACAGATTCTATCCGTACATATTGTAACTATGTTTTGACCTGATGCGTCTCCGGAAGTATATTCGAATCGTAATATTAAAATATTTCCTTCTATATTGATTCCTACATCATTTAAGATGGCATAATTACTGGATTCTCGGGTTAATGCGCTGAAGATTTCTTTGTTGTCTAGAACCCATGTTACGAATTTTCCAAGATCAATTAAGTTTTTAAATTTAAAGGTAGGTGTTCTTTGTACTCCTTCTTGCAATGTAATTGTGGTAATTGCACCAGATTCTCTACAAGCTTTTGCGCCTCTGTTGTATGATGCTAATAATGTGCCTTCGGTTGTAGCAAGGGGAATATAAAAACCTCCTTGTGCATGAGTACCATTAATTAATATTGGTCCAATAATTCCTGTTGGGATTTGTGTCATGCCAATATAATTTTCAATATTCCCTTTTAGACTTTCGTTGTCGTTGAATACTTTTTCTCCGGATAAATAGTCAACGTTTGTACTTAATTGTTTTCGGATAAAATCTAAACGCAATTTTTGACCGTTTAAAGAGTAGGGATCAAGTTTTGGGATTATCTCTAATTCTGGACTAGGTTTTGAATTGTAAGATTCAAGCTTTTCAATTACTGATGAATTAATAAAATCAAACTTTGCACGACTAATAATACTAGGTGGGTTTTTCATGATTTTTTTATTTAGGATGTGCTAAGTTAGTCTAAATAGAAAGTAATTGAATGAAATTTCCGAAGTATTTTTACGTAATTATCTAATTATCAAATATTTAAGAATTTAAAAAATATAGCAGGAAAAAGATCATAAAAAAATCCTGTTTTACTAAAAAAACAGGATTTAGGGTATTGTAGAAAGTATGTTACCAGATGTTTTGTTTTAACTTCAAAAATCTATTTTTGCTGTTGCTTTTTGATTTCAGCAATATATTTGGTTAGCTTTTTTCCATATAGAGAATTAGCTACTTTTGGAGTCATTGATTTTTGAATCGTATCAAGAAATTTGATATTAATGTCATAAATCTCTGCTAATGCAATATATGGTGCAATTTCGTGATCTTTGTTGTTAATGGCAAAGTTTGTAGCGTATAGATATTTTCTTTTGATATTTGAAGATTGTTTTGCGTCAATGCTATCAATTGCTTTTTGATCTTTTCTTTTTATAGCTTTAAATCTTGGTTCAACCAAAGAAAGATTCTCTCCAATAAAACGAGAATTTATTTTTTGATATTGCTCATACAATTCCTGATTTTTTGATCCGGTGATTTTAGCGCTATAAATAAAATTATCCAGATTAGTATCAATATTGATGTTTCCTGGTTCTGCAAAAAATAAAATGTTATTGTCTAATGAATTGGTTACTCCACGATCCAGGAATAAATAAAGCATTTCAGGAGATTCTAATTTTATGTCACTTTCAAAAGCTGAGTTTCCGTCAATTTTTATACTGTCAATAGCAACAAGCGAAGTATCAACAATTCTTTGAATATATAAAGTTCCTTTTTTTAATCCTTTTATATTTCCGGTAATATGTAAGTTGTCAGTTGATGATTCTTTTTTGCTACAAGATGCTAATACAGCGAGAGTAACAAAAGCAATAATTGATTTTTTCATTGGTTTTTTAGATTTGGCTGCAAAATAAAGAAAATAGTTTGAATGTATAGATGTAGTTGTTAAATTTTGCTAAAAAATAAATCCCAATCTGAAAATAGATTGGGATTCTTATTATTTATGGAAGAAAATTCTTTTACATTACTAAATTGAAAACCTTTCCGTTTTCATGAGTATAAGTGTATTTACCGTCACAATCGTTGTTTCCGTAATCAACAACTCCGTTTAAGGCTCCTCCCTGAACTTTTAATTTTCCTTTAGAAATAAAAGTACAAGAATATTTTTTTACCAATGTTTCAAGAACCGTCAGAGTTAATGTTCCTCCTTTGTCAGAAGTTACAGTAAGATTTCCGTTAGTCATTTCATATACATTATCACTTAATAAAAAAGGAGTATCAACACCTGCAGTTTGTTTTACTGTCCATGTGCTTGAGTTTGTAAATGTTTTTCCTTGTGTATCAGTTAATTTCCCATTTGTCACTTTTCTAGTCCATTGTGGTACAGTTGGAGTCGTTGTTGTGTTTGTATATTCTATAGTTCCTTCTACTTTTAATCCATTGATAGAGTAGCCAATTCTTTCGATAGTCATTTTGCTTCCCGTTGTGGTTACAGGTCCGGAAACGGTGATTTGTAATTTTCCTTTTCTTGTAAGTTGCTCAGTTGTGCAACCTGCAGTTCCAAAATCTATAGTAAATACTTTAGGGTAAGTATCTGTTGTTGGAGATACTGTGATTGTACCACAAATTCCTGCTGGAGGAGTTTCGGTTGGTTTTCCGGTCGAAGCAGCTGGTGCTGTTACAAGTAACCCTGTGTTGATGTCCATTTCGTTTACAGCGTCAATCGCTATAGCAGCTCCAACTGCACTTACATCCGTTTGCTGCGTAATACTGTCATTGTTAGAACATGAAATGTAAGTTAGCGCTGATGTGCAAACTGCCAGGAATAAAAGGATCGTTTTTTTCATATTGTTTTTTTTGTTTAAGTTAGATGAATGGGATTCAAATGTAATAAAAAAATAAATTGCAATAAAAAATTCCTATAAGCGAGACTTACAGGATTTTATAAACGTTATTTTATGGGATAATGTTTTATAGTTGATTGGTTTTCTTTGGTCTAAAAGTTTTTTTCTGTAAAGCATAAAAAAAAACCTGCAAGTATAACTTGCAGGTTTTTAGATAGATTTTTGTAAAATCTTATTTAATCATTTCAAAACTTCTTTTTACAAAAGCAGTCAAAGCTTCTCCTTTTAATAGGTTTTGCGATAATTTGGCTAAGTCTAAAGCTTGTTTTACCAAATGTTCCTGATGTGTTTTGTCTTCAGTATTTAAGATACTTGTTGCCAAATCAGAATTTGTGTTTACAACCAAATTGTACATTTCCGGCATATTACCCATTCCGAACATTCCGCCACCACCAGATTGACTCATTTCTTTCATTCTACGCATAAATTCCGGTTGCGTAATAATGAATGGAGCAGCTTGGCTATCCATAGCTTCCAATTGTACAGAATATGCTTTTGGAATATAAGCTTCTAATGAAGTTTTAAGTGTTTCTTTTTCTTCATCAGATAATTTAGAAATCGTGTTTTCGTCTTTTTTGATTAAATTATCAATATGATCAGAATCTACACGTACAAAAGTTACGTCTTTGTTATCTCCTTCAATTTTTTGAATTAAATGCGAAATAATTGGCGAATCCAAAAGTAAAACTTCGTATCCTTTTTCTTTTGCTGTTTCAATATAAGAGTGCTGAGCATCTTTGTTTCCAGCATATAGAACAACTAATTTTCCGTCTTTATCAGTTTGATTTTCTTTTAAGTTCTCTTTTAATTCTTCAAGAGTAAAATATTTATCATCAACTGTTGGATATAAAACAAACGCACCTGCTTTTTCATAGAATTTATCTTCAGAAAGCATTCCGTATTCTAAAACGATTTTAATATCGTTCCATTTTGCTTCAAAATCAGCACGGTTTTCGTTGAATAAAGCTTTTAGTTTATCAGCAACTTTACGAGTGATGTAGTTAGAGATTTTCTTAACTGCACCATCTGCTTGTAAACCAGAACGAGAAACGTTTAATGGAATATCCGGTGAATCAATAACTCCTTTTAGCATTGTCAAAAATTCAGGTACAATTCCTTCTACATTATCAGTAACGTAAACTTGGTTTTGGTACAATTGAATTTTATCTTTTTGAATTTGCATATCTGAACCTAACTTAGGGAAATATAAAATTCCGGTTAAGTTAAACGGATAATCTACATTCAAATGAATATTGAATAACGGATCTTCAAACTGCATTGGATACAATTCTCTGTAGAAGTTTTTATAATCTTCATCAGATAATTCGCTTGGTTGTTTTGTCCATGCTGGATTTGGATTATTGATGATGTTATCAACTTCAATTGTTTCGTTGATATAATCTTCAGGAGCATCTTCCGGTTTTGGAAGTGTTTCTGTTCTTGATCCAAATTTAATTGGAATAGGCATAAACTTGTTATACTTATTCAATAATCCGCTGATTTTAGAATCTTCTAAAAATTCAAGAGAATCTTCAGCGATATGTAAGATGATTTCTGTACCACGTGAAGTTTTGTCAGCCGGCTCTAAAGTAAATTCAGGGCTTCCGTCACATGTCCAGTGTGCTGCAGGTTCGTCTTTGTATGATTTTGTAATGATTTCTACTTTTTCTGCAACCATAAATGCAGAATAAAAACCAAGACCAAAATGACCAATAATTCCAGAATCTTTTGCAGAATCTTTATATTTGTCAAGAAATTCTTCGGCTCCTGAAAAGGCAACCTGATTGATGTATTTTTCAACTTCATCAGCCGTCATTCCTAAACCTTGGTCAATGATGTGGATTTTCTTTCCTTCTTTATCAACTTTGATTTCGATAATTGGATTTCCGTATTCTACTTTAGCTTCGCCAATACTAATTAGGTGTTTTAATTTTAAAGTAGCGTCTGTTCCGTTCGAAACCAGCTCACGTAAAAAGATTTCGTGGTCGCTGTACAAGAACTTTTTGATTAAGGGAAAGATGTTTTCTACCGAAACATTAATTTTACCTGTTGTCATATTTATTTTTATTTTTTAGTTTAATGTGATGATACTCATTTCTTCAAATAGAATACCAATTGTTTTTTGAGTGACAAAATGTCGTAAGTGTTAATTTTGAAAGAAAATAATCAGATTTTGGAACTCAAGATATTCCTATGAATTGTATCTTTGTACTATAATAATTGTTAAACGTGTCAGTATTAACTTAAAAAAAATGTACAAAATGAAGAAAGTTATTTTCATTTGCTTGATCGCCACGATGTTCTTCGCGTGCAAATCAGCTTCGTCTACAACAGCTTCAACAGAAGCGCCTACACTATCAACTAAACTTGACAGACCTACTCAAGTAGCACTTAAAGGAAATTGGGTACTTACAAATGTATCTTATCCGGGTTCAGACTATATTAAAGTAAACTCGTTTGATCTTGCAGATTCTAAATGTTTTATTGGAAGTACATGGAACTTTATTTCAAATAATAATAAAGGTACTATGGCTTTAACGGCACCAAGCTGTACAGCTTTTACTTCTCCAATCGTTTGGAGTATTAACAATCAAGGACTTTTTGTACTTAAGATTGTAGATCCGGGATTGAAATCAAAAAATGTTAAATCAGGATATTTACTTAAAGTAGCCGGATTAACTGATAATTCATTTCAATTGATCGACAACATTAATGTTGGTGGACAAGTTAAGGATGTAACATACCAATTTCAAAGAGCTAATTAATATAAAAAAATAAAAATATGAGAAAGATAACCGTTTTAAGCCTGAGTAGTTTATTTGTATTAGCAAGTTTCTTTACAAGTTGTGATTCAGTGAAAAATGCAAACAATACACAAAAAGGTGCCGGAATTGGAGTAGTTGCCGGTGGACTTATTGGTGGTATTTTAGGAAATAATTTAGGTCACGGAGGTAATGCTGCTTTAGGTGCTGCAATTGGAGCAGCCGTAGGTGGTGGAACCGGAGCACTTATTGGAAACAAAATGGATAAACAAGCCCGTGAAATTGATCAGGCTTTACCAGGTGCTGATGTAGAAAGAGTTGGAGAAGGAATTCACTTAACTTTAAATGAAAACTCTGTTCGTTTTGATACTAACAAATCGACTTTGACTTCTCAGGCAAAAGCTAACTTAGATAAATTAATTCCTGTATTTACGGAATATGGAGATACAGATATTCAAATTTTTGGTTACACTGATAATACAGGAAAACCAGAATATAACTTGACACTTTCAGGACAAAGAGCGGCATCTGTGCAAGCTTATTTAGTTTCAAAAGGATTAAAATCTAGCCGTTTCAAAACTTCAGGTTTAGGAATCGCTGATCCAATTGCAACAAATGATACTGCTGAAGGAAAAGCACAAAACCGTCGTGTAGAATTCTCAATTACTGCAAATGACAAAATGGTAAATGATGCAAAAGCTCAATCCGGAAAATAAGTTTCAGACGCAATAAAATTTCTTTAAAGCTGTTTCTTAATTGAAGCAGCTTTTTTTTTGACTTTAGAAATTAAACATTGTAAATTTGACCTTTCAAATATAACCCATGCTCGACATTCAAAATATTTCTTTTTCGTATACCGAAAACCCTGTTATAAAAAACGTTTCTTTTACTGTAAATAAAGGCGATAATATTGCCATTATTGGTGAGAGTGGCTGCGGAAAAAGTACGCTTCTTAAATTAATGTACGGTTTATATGATCTGGATGAAGGCAAGATTTTTTATAATGAGAAACCTGTTTTAGGTCCAAAGTATAATTTAATTCCCGGAATGCCTTATATGAAATATCTGGCACAGGATTTTGATTTGTCTCCTTTTGAAACCGTAGCCGAAAATGTTGGAAAGTTTCTTTCGAATGGTTTTGCAAACATGAAAAAACTTCGTGTTCAGGAATTACTAGAAATGGTGGAAATGGAATCTTTTTCTAATGTAAAAGCAAAATTTTTAAGTGGAGGTCAACAACAAAGAGTGGCGCTGGTAAGAGTTTTGGCCTTAGAGCCGGAAGTTATCTTATTGGACGAACCGTTTAGTCAAATTGATGCTTTTAGAAAAAATGCTTTACGCCGAAATTTATTCCGTTACTTAAAACAAAAAGGAATTACGTGCATTATTGCAACGCATGACAGTACGGATGCTTTGTCGTTTGCAGACGAAGCGATTGTAATGCGAAACGGAGAAATTATTGTTAAGGATAATCCATCAAAAATATACGAAGATCCGCAAACTAAATATGTAGCGTCACTTTTTGGAGAAGTAAATGAACTTCCAACGCATTTATTACTTCCGTATGAAGATCAGGAACATAAGACTTTGGTTTATCCGCATCAATTTAAAATGGTTACAGAATCTAATTTACCAGTAAAAATTAGAAGAACTTATTTTAGAGGAAATCATTATTTGATTGAAACTGTTTATAAAAGACAACTTGTGTTTTTTGAAAGTGAAATCGATTTGCCTCTTGAACAGGAAATTTTCTTAAGTTTAAATTATTTGTAATTAGATAATGTGTCAATTAGAAAATTAGATAATTTTTTTTAATGTTATAAAAACAAACCCGATAGATTTTTGAAATCTATCGGGTTTGTTTTTATTTGATAATCTTTAATAATCTAGTTTTTTAAATATTTTTCTAAAAACTGATCTTGTTCCCAAAGTAAATGTAGAATGTTTTCTTTGGCAACATAACTATGTGCTTCTTTAGGTAAAATCACCATTCTTGCTGGAGCGCCTAAACCTTTTAAAGCTTGAAAATAACGTTCTGTCTGCAAAGTAAAAGTTCCCGGATTATTATCGGCTTCGCCATGAACTAATAAAATTGGAGTTTTCATTTTATCTGCATTCATAAAAGGAGACATTGCGTTGTAAACATCTGGAACTTCCCAGTAATTACGTTGCTCACTCTGGAAACCAAACGGAGTCAAAGTTCTGTTATACGCGCCGCTTCTTGCAATTCCGCAGGCAAATAAATTAGAATGTGTTAATAAATTTGCCGTCATAAATGCGCCATAAGAGTGTCCGCCAATAGCGACTTTTTTACGATTAATATATCCTAAAGCATCAACAGCATTAATTGCAGCTTCGGCATTGTCTACTAATTGCGAGATAAAGTTGTCGTTTGGTTCTGTAGTTCCTTCTCCAATAATAGGGAAAGCTGCATCATCCAAAACCACATACCCTTTGGTTACCCAATAAACAAAAGATCCATAATAAGGAAAAGTAAACTCATTTGAATTTTGAGTCGATTGTCCAGCACTATTTCGGTCTTTGTATTCGGCAGGATAAGCCCAGATTAATAAAGGTAGTTTTTCTTTTTTTGCTTTATCATATCCAGCAGGAAGATATAAAGTTCCCGAAAGTTCCAAACCGTCTTTACGTTTGTATTTAATAACTTCTTTACTCACATCTTTAATACTTTCAAACGGATTTTTGAAAGTTGTAATTGGAGTTAAACTGTTTTGTTTTTTAATGTTTCTGAAGTAATAATTTGGATATTCACTTTTTGACTGAATCTGAACTAAAACTTTACCGGATCTGAAATCTTCAATTTCCAATAAATCTTCTTTTTTGTCTTTATAAGAAGAAGTATAAATGCGTTTAGATTGTAATGTTTTTAAATTGAATTCATCAATAAATGGAAACTGACCATTTTTAGTATATCCGTCACCAATTCTGTAAGCGTTATCTTTTTCGATTGCAAGAACATATTTATTATATTCATTCTTTTTGGTTTCAAAAGTACCAGGATCTGAGTAAACGTCTTGTTGGTTTCTGTCCGTAATCACTTTTGCTTGCTGACCAGGATTTGATGGATTAATCAAATATGTTTTAGTATTACGCGTATCGTACCATTCGTCAGTAACAAAAGCAATATTATCATTTCCCCAAACAATATCAGAATAACGTTGAGGTATTTTTACCAATGAAGTTGCATCGCTTGTAAAAGGCGCATCCCAAAGAAAAACTTCATCTCTAAAATCTGCTTTGTTCGCAGGATCTCCTTCATCCAGAGCTGTAACATAAGATAAAGTAGCTGGTTTGTCATTTCTCCATGCCATTTCTCTTTTTCCTTTTCGAACCGCCATAAAACCTTTTGGTATAATTTCGTTCAACGGAACTTCGTTAACTGTTTTGATTTCTTTTCCTCGAATGTCATATACAACTGATTTAGATGGAAATCTGCTTAAAGGAACAACATAAGAAAATGGTTTCTGAATGGTTGTTAACATAATATAATTACCGTCTGGAGAGATTTTTTCTCCGACAAACATTGCAGCTTCTTTAAATAAAACAGCATTTCCGTTAATGTTGACTTTGTATAATTCAGATGTAATGATATTTTCAAAATTAACTTCATCGTTTTTGTTTTTCAACATATCCGGATAAGTTCTGTTTTGAGATTTTTCGCCTGAAGTATTCGAAATAATTGGTCCTGTTGGTAAATCTTTTTTAGAATCCAGAAGTGGTTTTCTATCTTTTGGAAGCATTTTTACCAGGATAGTTTCATTGTCTAAAAGCCAGCTAAACGGATTTCCCAGATTTGCATTTACAGTAGCTTCCGTTAGTTTTGTGGCTTGTGCCGATGCAACATCCAAAACCCAAAGTTCTAAACCAGTATTTGTAGTATGCGAAAACAGAATTTTTTTGTCATTTGGTGACCAAAGGACATTACTGATTTTAGGATTATTTGGTAGTCCTTTTACTTGAATTTCGTCTTTACCATTAGTCTTTCTTAATTTCAGATTGTTGATATAAGTAACGGTACTTGAAATATTGGTAACAGGATTAATCCTTAAACCTCCCAAACGAAGTTCCTCCTGATTTAAATCGTCTAATGTTTTGTATGTACTTCTATATACTAAGAGCATATTTTCTTTTTTAGTATCCATAGATACTGTAGGAGCTCTTTCATAATCTGCTAAATCCAGGATAGATTTAGACGGTTTTTGGTAGGTTAGGTTTTCCTGAGCAAAAGCAAAGAAACCAATATTTAAAAATAAGAATAATGTAACCTTTAATTTCATAGTTTGAATTTTATGGGTTTGAAAAAAGTGGGCTTCATAAATGTTTGTCTAAGGTAGTTTACTCTTGTTACATTTTATGCGTTATTTTTCATACTTTTCATTGTTTTGGACTAAAAACTGGTTTTTTAGAATTGAACTTGGTTTAATAGCTTGTATAATTAAAGTATATTAAATTGCTAATTACGAAAAAAAGAGTAATTTGTACGCTTATGTTTTAAACAATACTTAAATTTGCAATCCAATTTTTTAACAAATAATAAAAGAATATGTATCATTCAAAAATAGCGGGCCTAGGATATTATGTTCCTTCAAATGTTGTGACCAACGATGATTTGTCTAAGATTATTGATACCAATGATGAGTGGATTCAGGAGCGAACAGGGATTCAGGAGCGTAGACATATTATTCGTGGAGAAGATACCACGACAACAATGGGAGTAAAAGCAGCTAAAATTGCTATAGAACGTTCTGGCGTTGCCAAAGAAGATATTGATTTTGTAGTTTTTGCTACATTAAGTCCTGATTACTATTTTCCAGGACCTGGAGTTTTAGTACAACGTGATTTAGGATTAAGAACTGTAGGAGCATTAGATGTTAGAAATCAATGTTCTGGTTTTGTTTATGCAATTTCTGTTGCAGATCAATATATTAAAACCGGAATGTATAAAAATATTTTGGTGATAGGCTCTGAGGTTCATTCAACAGGATTAGACATGACAACTCGCGGACGTGGAGTTTCAGTAATTTTTGGAGATGGAGCAGGAGCGGCAGTTTTAAGTCGTGAAGAAGATTTGACAAAAGGTATTTTATCTACACATTTACATTCAGAAGGACAACATGCTGAGGAACTAGCTTTGCAGGCACCAGGAATGGGAGCGCGTTGGGTAACAGATATATTAGCAGATAATGACCCGAATGATGAAAGTTATTATCCTTATATGAACGGACAATTTGTATTTAAAAATGCAGTAGTTCGTTTTGCTGAAGTAATCAATGAAGGTTTGGAAGCAAATGGTTTGCAAGTTTCAGATATTGATATGTTGATTCCGCATCAGGCAAACTTGAGAATTTCGCAATTCATTCAGAATAAATTTAAATTGAGTGATGATCAGGTTCATAATAATATTCAGAAATACGGAAACACAACTGCAGCATCTATTCCAATTGCTTTGACAGAAGCTTGGGAACAAGGAAAAATCAAATCAGGTGATACAGTTGTTTTGGCTGCTTTTGGAAGTGGTTTTACCTGGGCAAGTGCTATTATAAAATGGTAATTTAATTCCTCTTACATTATATTTTAAAACCTGCTCTTTTTGGAGCAGGTTTTTTTTATACTTTCGTGTTGAATTACGCAATCTTGTCATTGCGAGGAACGAAGCAATCACATTTAGTGTGTTATTTTTGATAAAGAAATGTGTTTATTGTTAGTGTGGTTGCTTCGTTCCTCGCAATGACAAATAATTTAAATTACAATGAAAAAAAATCAACTTGAAATAGCGTGTTTTAATTACGAATCGGCCATAATTGCACAAGAAAATGGAGCTGATCGAATAGAACTTTGTGATAATATGAAGCTTGGCGGAACAACTCCTAATTATATTTTAGCCTTAAAAGTGAGGGAGAATGTATCCATGAAAATGCATGTAATCATAAGACCTCGAGGCGGAGATTTTGTTTATACAGATGAAGAGTTTATAGAAATGAAACAAGATATTAAACAATTTAAAAAATTGGGTGTTGATGGTTTTGTTTTCGGAATCTTAAAAGCAGACGGAAGCGTTAGTAAAAGACGCAATAAAGAATTGGTTGATTTAGCAAGTCCGCTTTCTTGTACTTTTCATCGTGCTTTTGATGTTGTAAAAGACGTTAAAGAATCTCTTAAAGATGTAATTGAATGTGGTTTTAATACTATTTTGACTTCGGGACAAGGAATCAATGTCGAAGAAGGAATTTTTACTTTAGAGAAAATTCAAAAATGGGCCAAAGATAAAATAGAAATCATGCCCGGCGGCGGTTTGCGATCTTCGAATATTAAATTATTACAGGATAAACTAGAACCAACTTTTTATCATTCATCGGCGATTACAGATAATACAGAAACTGCAAATCCCGAAGAAGTAAAAGAACTAAAGAATTTTTTGTAAAAGCATTTAAATAAAAAAGCCTGGAGTTGGCATACTCCAGGCTTTTCTTTTCTACAAGAACTATTAAAATCTACTAATAAAAGAGGGATTAAAACATTCCGCCACCACCTTTATTAGTGTTATCTTCTCTTTGTTTACGTTGAAGGTTTTTGATTTTTGCACCTCCAAAGTTATAAGTCAATCCTAAGTAAACCGTTTGACTTTCCCATGTAAATTGCCCTTCCTGAGGATAAGGATAAACACCGTCAAAAGCATATTTCATTGTGTTGAAAACATCGTTAAAACGTACACTTATGTTCATTTTATTGTCTAACAATGTATAACGTGAACCAATGTCCATTTTGTACATTTCTTTTCTGTGTTGTTGAATTTCCTCAACCGGACCTCTGTAAAAACCAAACAATAAAAAGCTTAAACGTTTTGTAGGTTTGAAGTTTGAGTTCATACGGGCATTAAATGCTGATGTTGTTACAGTACGTTCAAGCGGTGAACTTTTACCTGTTTTAGGATCAAATTCAAATACAACACCGTGTTGTTTTATACTTGAAAAGTCAATCGATGGTTGGATATCCCACCATTTTGTAAGCTTATAATTTAATGAAGCTTCAAAGCCATAAGAGCTGCTATTGTCATAATTTGCAAAACCTAAAATTTGTTTATATCCTGAATCATCATTTGGATCAGGACTTAAAGTTCTGCTTATTTGATCATTAATTCTTCTTACAAAAACTCCGGTAGTGATACTTCCCTTTTCAAGAGTTCTTGTGTAGTTTACTTCAACCGAATTGGTGAACTGAGGTCTTAAATTTTGATTTCCGTAAGATGTTACCAACGGGGTAGAAAACTCACGAATAGGTTTAGTTTGCTCTAAACTTGGACGGTCAACGCGACGACTATAGCTTAATTGCAATACATTTTTGTCATTTAAATTATAAGTAAAATAAGCTGATGGATACAAAGTGATATAATCATCATTAAAGGTTTTATAACCATAATTAAGATTAGACTTAACTTGATAGCTTTCAAAACGAGTTCCTATCTGGTAGCTGAATTTTTTGTATTTCTGACCAAAAGTTACATAAGCAGAGTAAATATCGGTATCATATGTATAGATAGAAGTTTGATCTTGAGGGTCAGTAACCGCTGGGTTTGCTGTATGGTAATCGTTATCCGTTCTTGTAATTCTGGCTTCAGCACCGGCTTCAAGAGTAGTTTTTTCGTTCAACGGGTTTACATAATCAACATTTAAAGTACCTAGTTTTCTGTTTTCACCTGTAGCATCATTGTACACAATATCTTTAGAGGTGTTGTTAGGACTTGTTGTTTTAGTGTCGAAGCTTGCATTTTGAGTTTCTTTAGTGTCACTATAGTTTCCTTCAAAATCTAAAGTATGACCTTCTTTTTTAAAGATGTGTTTGTATGCTAAATTGTAAGTACCAGTTTGATTAGGTCCTTGGTATCTTGCTTTTTGGTAAATGTTTTTAATATCCGGATCACCATTATTATAATCAATATCAGTTAATACAATTCCGGTTCCGGTAGATTTATTTTGATTCGTATAAAAAGATAAAGTATTATGATCATCGATTAAATAATCCATACCAACTTTGTACAAATAATTGTCATTATCATTAGAGATTTTTAGTTTTTGCTTAACATCCTGATCTAATCTTTCAATTCGGCCATTGTTAAAATAGGTACCAAAATTTTCACCCACATTTCCGAAGAAGTTTACTTTTCCGGTTTTATAATTCAAATCTAATGATTGATTGTATTTGGCAGTTTCTCCAAAAGTAATACCACCGCTATAGCTTCCGTTGAAACCAGTGTTGGCATTTTTATGCAAAACAATATTGATGATTCCAGACATTCCTTCCGGATTGTATTTGGCACTTGGATTTGTAATCAGCTCAATTTTTTTGATAGAAGTTGATGGAATTTGTTTCAACAATTGCGCAGGATCAATATTAGATGGTCTTCCATCAATTAAGACACGTACATTATCGTTTCCACGAAGAGAAAGTTTACCGTCCTGATCAACATTTACAGACGGAATGTTACTCATAATATCAGAAGCAGAAGCTCCCGCTGTTGTTAAATCTTTTCCAACAGTAATTACTTTTCTATCAATTTTTTGTTCAATAGTAGAGCGCTCAGCTACAATGTTTACCCCTTTTAATTGCGTTGCTTCTTCTTCAAGCGATGCATTAACAGTAGCTGTTTTTTTGTTATCACTTAAAATTACAGAACCTATATATTTTCTAAATCCAATGTATTGAATTTCGATTGTATAGTTTTTTATCGCTAAATTTTTAATGGTAAAATCACCATTATCATCAGTGTTAACTCCGGTTACTACTTTTCCGTTGTCTTTAATAGAAACTGTAGCATAAGAAATTGGCGCATTGTTTGACTTTTCGGTAATTTTTCCGGACACTACACCGGCATTCTGGGCTTGTGCTGTTGCAAATACACCTAGTAATGCAAACAGAAAGAATTTTAGTTTCATAATATGGGAATGATTGATTTTTTTGATTGATTGATGATGATGATTGTTATTTTGTTTTTTTTTTAGTTTTTTTTCTTTAAACGAATTTAAAGTGTCCCTATTAAGACTCTTTTATCATCGATATGTTACAGGAAAATCAAATAAAAAAAATGTTTTATTTGGAGATTATCTGTTTTATAGGAGATTAGCGTTTTGATTTTTTGATAATTTTAACATTAAGAATGATTTGCTTTTTAAGGAATTCTAATCGTTTTCTTGTATTTTATATGTTTTTCATTTTCTGTAATTGATGAATAAGCAGTATCTTTGCTCACTTTAAAAATAAGTTTACATGTCATTATCACAAATTCTTACTCCTTCTATACAAAAAGCAATACAAGCATTATTTGATGTTACTGTTGATAAAATCGAATTTCAAACTACCCGAAAAGAGTTTGAAGGCGATATAACAATGGTGATTTTTCCTTTGCTAAAAGTTATCAAAAGCAATCCTGTGGAATTAGGAAATAAAATAGGAAATTATTTAGTAGATAATCTTCCTGAAGTAGCACGTTTTAATGTTGTTTCGGGATTTTTGAATATTGTAATTTCGGATAGTTATTATCTAAATTTCTTTAATGAAATCAGAGAGAATAATAAGTTTGGATATGTAAATCCAAACCCGGAGGATAAAGCAATAATGGTCGAATATTCTTCGCCAAATACTAATAAGCCTTTGCATTTAGGTCACGTTCGTAACAATTTGTTAGGATATTCTGTGGCGGAAATTATTAAAGCTTCAGGGAAAAAAGTATATAAAACTCAAATTATAAACGATCGTGGAATTCATATTTGTAAATCAATGCTGGCTTGGCAGAAATTTGGAAATGGTGAAACTCCTCAAAGTTCAAATTTAAAAGGAGATAAACTGGTTGGTAAATATTATGTTGAATTTGATAAAGCTTATAAAGCCGAAATCAATCAATTAATAGAAACCGGTAAAACCGAAGAAGAAGCAAAAAAACAAGCTCCGATTATTGTTGAAGCTCAGGAAATGCTGCAAAAATGGGAAGCTGGAGATGAAGAAGTAATTGCGCTTTGGAAAATGATGAACCAATGGGTTTATGATGGTTTTGCAGTAACATATACTAATCTTGGAGTTAACTTTGATAAATATTATTATGAAAGTAATACTTATTTATTAGGAAAAGATGTAGTTCAGGTTGGACTTGATAAAGGAGTTTTCGAAAAAGATCCTGATGGTTCAGTTTGGATTGATTTGACAGATGAAGGTTTAGATCGTAAAATCGTATTACGTTCAGATGGAACAGCGGTTTATATGACGCAAGATATCGGAACTGCAATTCAGCGTGTTAAAGATATGCCAGATGTTGGAGGAATGGTTTACACAGTTGGAAACGAGCAAGATCATCACTTTAAAGTTTTATTCTTAATCTTGAAAAAATTAGGTTTTGATTGGGCTTCAACTCTATATCATTTGTCTTACGGAATGGTTGATTTACCTTCTGGGAAAATGAAAAGCCGTGAAGGAACTGTTGTAGATGCAGATGATTTGATGCAGGATATGACAGATACAGCCAAACAAATTTCAGAAGATTTAGGTAAACTGGACAGTTATTCTGCCGAGGAAAAAGCGAAGTTGTACAAAACAATTGGTTTGGGAGCATTGAAATATTACATTTTAAAAATAGATCCTAAAAAACGTATTTTATTTAATCCTGAAGAATCTGTTGATTTCGCTGGAAATACGGGGCCTTTTATACAATATACTTACGCAAGAATTCAATCTATTATCCGTAAGGCCGATTTCGATTTTTCAGCTAAAAGCGACATTCAGGAATTACACGAAAAAGAAAAAGAACTGGTAAAACAAATTGAACTTTTCCCTGAAGTTATTCAAAATGCAGCTCAAAATCATAGTCCTGCTTTAATTGCGAACTACACATATGATTTGGTAAAAGAATATAATTCATTTTATCAATCGGTTCATATATTAGGTGAAGTTGATTTGACAAAAAAAATATTCAGAGTTCAGCTTTCGCAAAAAGTAGCCGAAGTTATAAAATCTGCGTTTACTTTATTAGGAATCGAAGTTCCGGAAAGAATGTAAAAGTTTTAGTATTTAAATATATGAAGCCAATAGTTTTTTAACTATTGGCTTTTTTTATTGCTTTTAAAACTTATGGTGTCAGATTATAGTGTTATTATGTAATACTTTTACGACAAGTTTTCATAGGTTAATAATTAGTAAAACATCTCCTTATGTTTATTTTTAGTTATTTTAAATTAGTAAACTTTAATAAGAAAATAAAATAAGGAATCAACAATTAAACCGTTTAAACTTGATTTAGACGGTTTTTTTATGCCTTGCCTTATTCGGAAGAACGAAAAGAATGAAATTCTATTGGTAGTTTCCGTTTAAAATAATTAACCTCATATTATTTTATTTAACATTTTATTCTGTAAGAATTAAATTATAAACATATATTTGTAAGAAATGTATTTAATTTTAAGCCTTATGAGTAAATATCTACCAGTTTTTGTCTTATTATTCTGTTTTTCTGTAAAAGCACAAACCAAACTTACTTTCGATTATGATGCAGCAGGAAATCAAACCAATAGAACCTTGTGCATTACCTGTGTCTTAAAATCTGCAAAACAGGTCAAAGAAGTTGAAGCAATTGTACAGGATGATTTATTGAAATTTTCTCCGGATGATGTCATTTCTTATTATCCAAATCCTGTAAAAGAAGAATTGTATTTGCAATGGCAGCTTGCCAATGATAATTATGTGACTTCTGTTTATGTCTATTCTATAACAGGACAGGTTTTACAAACCTATCAAACCAATAGCGGTTCAAACAACTTAAATATCCCTTTTCAGCAATATTCGACTGGTGTTTATCTGGTATTACTTTCGTACAAAGACGGGGGCGAGAAATCTATTAAAATCATTAAAAAATAAAAGCTATGAAGAATATATATTTAACCCTTGTTTTTTTATTGTTTAGTTTTTTGGTTTCTGGACAGTCAGCAGAAGTCGGTGTTACAGAAGGTCAATTGTCTGTTTCCTTGTCTGGAGGTGCAAATTATATAATTCCTATTGCTGTACCTCCGGGAATCAATGGAATAGTGCCACAGATAAGTTTGGGGTATAATAGTCAGGGCGGAAATGGTACAGCAGGGTATGGCTGGAATATTTCGGGTGTCTCAGCAATTTCCAGAATTCCTGCGACTAAATTTCATGATGGAATAATTGATGGAGTAGATTTCAATAGTTTAGACCGTTTCGCACTAGATGGACAAAGATTGATAGTGAAAAACGGAACAAATGGAATTTACGGGGCAGACAAAACTGTTTATGAAACCGAAAGCTTCTCAAACGTAAAGATAACATCTTTTGGTGTAAACCCAATAGGAGCAAAGTATGGTCCGTCATATTTTTTAGTTGAGTATCCGGATGGTTCAAAAGCATATTATGGTAACTCAGCAGATTCACGTTCTGCAACAGACTGGGCGATTGTTTATTGGGAAAATCCACAAGGAATAAGAATCAGTTATGCTTATTCTTTGGCTAATAATACGCTGGATATAACTACTATAAAATATGGTAGTATCACGACTCAAACACCAATCAACGAGATTAAGTTTAAATACGGTACTAAAAAGCGTGGTGAACAAGCCTATGTAGGAGGCTCGAGTATTACTAGAAATACATTGCTTAAAGAAATTAATATAGTTGGGAACGGTATAGGTTTTAGAAATTATATTTTGAAACAAGAAGAGACTTCTTTAGGGTATGACCGTCTAATTAGTATTACAGAAAAAAATGGCGATAATTCTAAGAGTTATAATCCTACTACATTTAGTTATGATACTACTGTTAGTGACGTTCCTATGATAATCAATAATCCTGCGACAATTGGCATGTCAGGAGTTAATTCAGTAAATACAGACTATATATCCGGTGATTTTAATGATGATGGAAAAACAGATTTTATTTTGTTTTCAAAGACCGGATTAAAAAACAGCTTCACACTTTATTCAAGTTTAGTACCAGGACAACTTAGTAATGGCAGGACAGAAAATGTAGACAGCTTTGATGGTATTTTTCCTGCTGCCTTTTTAAGTTTAGATAATAAAATGCTGCCTCAAGGTTGGATGATTGTAAAAAAGAACGCTACTAATTACACTTTTTCATTATATGGAGGAGGATCAACTTCATCTACTTCTAAACATTATGAAAGAATTGTAAATTTTCCTTTAGATGTATATGATGAAGTTTGTAATTCTACTTGTAAAATTGTAAGCAGCTCTCAATCAGTATATCCTAAAAAAATAATATCAGGTGATTTTAATGGAGATGGCTTGACAGATGTAATTGCCATTGATTTAGGTACAAGTAGTATGAGTTATTGCGGAGATGATGGGATAAAACGTTGTGTAACGCAATCTGACACAATGACTTTGAAAAATGTATATTTTGTGGATTTAAAACGTGATAAAACAAGTGATTTTTTAACTCATTCAGGCAAATTAGCAATTATGTTAAATGATCTTTCTAAAATTGAGGTCATTGATTTTAATGGTGATGGAAAGTCAGACTTTATTATTTTCGATCCGGGTTCTGTAAGGGTTTATACTTTAGATAATGCGAATAAATTGGTTTTACTATATAAAAGTGCAATCAGTGATTCGGGTATTGTTCTGGACAAACCAATCTTGATGGGGGATTTCAATGGAGACGGAAAAACGGATTTTGTAATACCTCAAACTGATAATGTAGACAGTTGGAATTTTTATTTCTCAACGGGGACAGTTTTTAATAAAGTAAATACTGCAATTGGTGTCGCATACTATACTTCATATGCAGGGTATTTTGGTGTTGTTGGTTTTCCTACAACTACATATAGCATAAACGAAGGAACTTTTATTGCGAACGATTTTAACGGAGATGGAAAAACAGACATTTTGTATCAGCAGAATCTTACCGTAGAATATATTATGGGTGATAAGAATATGTATGCAAGAAAAGGAGAGTCACAAGTTACCAAATTAGTTCTGCTTGAAAATATATCATCTACAGGCAATGCTATTAGCTTTAATCTACTCAATAAGCATTCGCAGCTTGCTGGAGTAAAAAGATTTCCAATTTCAATTTTCACAAATCACAACAAGATAAACCAAAATTTAGAATATAGTTTAATTAGTGATAATGCTATAATCTCTTTTAATAGCCCAAAGGATAATAGAGTAGATGTGTTATTAAAAACAATTACAAATGGCAATGGCGTTAAGGAAACAATAACGTACAAACCTTTACAACAAGATCCTTATGAGCCTATATATACACCAACTATTTTTACGGAAACCTATCCTAATATTGATATTATAGTGGCTTCAGGAGTTAAAATTGTTTCATTTCTTGAGAAACAAAGTAAAGATGTAAATAAAAAACAACAATTCTTATATGCAGGAGCTGTTTCCAATACCGAAGGATTAGGGTTTTTAGGTTTTAGATCGACAGTAAGAACCAATTGGTACGATGATGACAATGAAGAAATTTCGACTATTTCAAAGAATGATATTACTTTAAGAGGTGCAAATACAGAAAATTACACTGTATTAGGACTTGGTAGACCATTAATGCCAAACGCTACTCAAATACCATCAGCTAATTTCATAACGAAAACAATATTAAGCTACGAAAGTGAATTACTAAGTAATAAAGTTTTTAAACTTAAAAACACAATTACAAAACAATTTAATAGCTTAGATAATACAAGTTCGGAAAATTATATAGAGTTTGATGCTGATAACAATCCTTTAAAATCGAGGACCTATTTAAAAGAATCTGGAGCTACAATTCAAACAACGGTTTCAGATATTGCATATAATGTACCTACAGCTTCGCCTTATGTGATAGGAAGACCTAAAAGTAAAAAACAAAGTGTTACAGTTTCTGGTGATGTAATGACATCTGAAGAATTGTATTCTTATCAGAACAGTTTATTAACTCAAATCAAGAAAAAAGGAACTAATACAGACTATATTATCGAAGATAACATTTATGATGTCTGTGGTAACATTACTAAAAAAACAATAACAGCATCAGGGCTTACTCCAAGAGTTACAAGTTATGAATATGATCCTTCAGGTCGATTTTTGACAAAAAGCACCGATATCGAAAAGTTGTCTACATCATTTGTTTATAATCCGGACAGTACATTAAAATCAGAAACAAATCCTTATGGATTAACAACTTCTTATTTATATGATTCATGGTTCAAGAAAACGACAACAACAGATTATCTGGGCAAAAAGAATAGTTATGCTTATATGCGTAGTGGTCAAAAAAACATCGTTACGACAACAGCAGATGATGGCAGTGCAAGTGAAGAAACATTTGACGATTTAGGACGAAAAGTAAAAGAAGGACGTAAAAACATAATGGGGGCTTTCTCTTATGTCGATTACTTGTACGATATTCAGAATCGTAATTATAAAGTAAGTGAACCGTATTTTGGATTAACAGGAACACAGTGGAATGAAACCAAGTATGATATTTATGGAAGGATAATTAAAAATATTGCTGCTACAGGAAAAACAACTGACATTACTTATTCTGGATTATCAACAACGGTAAATGATGGCACAAAATCAAAAAAGTCAGTTAAAAATGCTATCGGAAATGTGGTGTCTATGACAGACACTCCGGGCGGTACAATAAAATATACCTATTTTGCCAATGGAAATTTAAAAGAATCTGACTATGCAGGCGTAAAAACCATGATTAAACAGGATGGTTGGGGTAGAAAAGTAGAATTAAAAGATTCATCTGCAGGTATCTATGGATATGATTATAATGCTTTTGGAGAAATAATAAGTACAACCACTCCTAACGGAACTACAACATATATATTAGATCCCGCAGTTGGTAAAGTAGCTCAAAAAACTATTAAGGGTATTAATACAGATTCAAAAACGACTTATTCGTATGATTCGTCAAGCAAGTTGTTGATTGGTATTGAATTTACCGATGTAGCAAACGGATCAAAGAAAACCCTTAATACAATTACTTACGACGATTCAAAAAGAATAAGTACGACGATAGAAGCAACACCTTATGCGACATTTACAAAAGAATTTAAATACGATGATTTTGGAAGAGTTTTTACTGAAACCTTTATTGCACAAGCAGGTGGGAAATCGAGTTCGAAAACTATTAAAAATAAGTATTTAAACGGATCGCACTGGCAAATTGTAGACAACAATACAGGTGCCATATTGTGGCAAACTAATACTGTGAATGCGAGAGGTCAGCTTACCAGTGCGCAAAACGGACCAACAACCGTAACAAATAATTATGATAGTTATGGTTTTGCTTCTGAGCTTAAATATGACAAAACCTCTGGAGCAACAAACATACTGACTTTAAATACTGCTTTTGATGCCAAAAAAGGAAATCTGACAAGCAGAACAAACAGTTTGTTTAATCGAAATGAAAGTTTTAAATACGATGCACAAGATCGTCTGATAGAATTTACAAATGCAAAAGGTTTACAGGAAAAGCAAATTTATGATGATCAAGGCAGGATTACTGAAAATAGCTTAGGAACCTATACTTATTCAAAAGATAAACCATATCAAAACACAGCAATTGACCTTACTATTCAGGCATTGGATTATTACTCTAATAGCAGAAATAATAACAATAATAGTAATAATAATGAGGAGATTTTTTATGCAGATATGGAAAATAAAACCGGATGGTCTATGCTTCCACAAGCTCTGCAATGCATATCATTTGATAATACGAAAACTCATACAGGTAATAATTCTATTAAAATAAGCACTACACCTATAGATAGGGTAAGCCATGTGCTATCAGATATAGCACTTGATATTAATAATACAATAAATATTGAGTACACGTTTTCAGGTTGGGTATATAGTGATAGTCCAACTGCAGAGTTAACTTTGCTTGGTTACAAAGGAACCAGTACGGGGTATAATTATGCATTTGTAGATCGTGTTGGTACTGGAACTTTAAATAAATGGACTTTTATAACGAAAACCATTCTTGTTCCGCCAGACACTAAAAGTCTGCGATTGCGAGTTGGAAATATAGGAAGTGGTAATGTTTGGTATGATGATGTGCAGATATATCGAGCAAATTATTATTCTACTAACGGAGATAATCATAATGTAGAAGTTTTTAATGATGGTATGGAATATAGAACAGGATGGTCTATGCTTCCGCAAGCGTCACAATGTATATCATTTGATAATACAAAAGCATACACAGGAATTAATTCTATTAAAATAAGCACTACATCTGCAGACAGAGTAAGTCATGTATTGTCAGATATAGCACTTAAGGTTAATAATATAGTAAGTACCGAGTATACCTTTTCAGGTTGGGTATATAGTGACAGCCCAACTGCAGAGTTAACTTTGTTTGGTTACAAAGGAACCAGTACGGGGTATAATTATGCATTTGTAGATCGTGTTGGTACTGGAGCTTTAAACAAATGGACTTTTATAACAAAAACCATTCTTGTTCCTCCAGATACTAAAAGTCTACGATTGAGAGTTGGTAATGTTGGAAGCGGTAATGTGTGGTATGATGATATACAGGTATATAAAAAAGATAATATTGGAAGCGATAATACATCACAAAATATAACATATAATACTTTTAAAAGTCCTGTAGAAATTACAGAAGCTGGTGTAGACAAAATAAGCTTTATTTATAACGATGGCAACGATCGTAGTGCCATGTTTTATGGAGGTTTACAAGATGAAAAATTAGACAGACCGTTACGAAAATACTATTCTGCTGATGGCAGTATGGAGATTAAAGAAAACAAAACAACAAAGACATTTGAGTTTATTACTTATATTGGTGGAGACGGATACTCTGCACCAATCGTAGTAAAAAGTAACGGAACAACACAAGATTATTTATATTTACAACGAGATTATCAAGGCTCTATAGTAGCGATAACAAATCAGGTAGGAGCAGTTGTAGAGAAACGTTCGTTTGATGCCTGGGGAGCCATTGTCATTGTGCAAGATGGTGCCGGGAATATACTTGCTGGATTAACGATCTTAGACCGTGGGTACACAGGTCATGAACATTTGCAAAGTGTAGGACTCATAAATATGAATGGTCGTATTTATGATTCTAAACTGCATCGTTTTTTACAGCCGGATAATTTTGTGCAGGATCCTTTTAATGCCCAGAATTTTAATCGTTATGGTTATTGTTGGAATAATCCTTTAAAATATACTGATCAAAGTGGAGAGTTTATTCCTTTAGTTATAGTTGGAATAATTGTGGTTAGTGCCGCAATAAATGTATATAATAATTGGGATAATATTACTGGAGGAACTGGTAAATTTTCAGATATTAAATGGGATAAATTTACTGGTTATACAGTGTCAGGAGCAGCTTCTGGGGCATTAACAGTTTATGGCGGTCCTTATGGTGTAGTTATAGGGGCAGGAGTACAATCGTTTATGAATTCAGCCATTAAAGGAGAAAGTATGCAGCAAACAGTATTAAATACAATGGGAGGAGTTGCAGGGGGATTTGTAACACGAGGTATTGGATTAAGCTTTGATGTTAATTTCACTAATGGACTAATAGGAGGTAATAGTATGTTTAATTCAATTATATCAGGTGCTACTAGAGAGGTATTTGCTAATGTTGGAGGGAATGTTACATATGATCTAATTAGTACAGAATTTAAAAATCCTGATAAAAGTTTTAAAGGAGCTTTAGACCCAGTGAATTTAGGCCTTAGTGCTGTTGGTGGAGGACTAACAGGATTAAATCGATTTGTGGTACAACCATCATATATATCCCAAACACAATCCCCGTTAATAAATTCTTTAGAGTTAAGACCAATAACACCTTTTAATGTAAACCCAAATCTTGTTATTCCTAATTATATTATACCAGCAAGAAATGTGATTCCACCTTCGTTTTATGTTCCTAAGCTTAAACCACAATTTAAAGGATAACTTGTCTAAGAATTATTTATTATGAAACAAATTTTGAATATTGGTGAACATGCTAAAATGGTTGTAATTATTTACATTATCGTTTTGATCTGTATTTCGTTTTACTTTTATAGGAACTTTAAAACAATTGATTATCAGCTTAAAATAATATTGCTTTTTTTGTTTTTCTTTTTTATATACGCTATTTATTACAGTATAGAAAAAAATGAAAAAGTTTTTTTACTAAAAAACAATTTCTCTCTTACAACAGGAAATATTGAAGAATATTTTGTTCCAAAACTTAGAGGACGTGGTAGTAATACTAGTATTAAATATATTTATCGAGTAGATGATCAATTTGTGGAAAATCAATATCAAGAAAATTATTATGTTGATATTCCTGATATCAAGCCTGATTTAAGTCTTTTATATTTGGTTATTTACGAAAAGGCAAATCCTAAGAATAGTTTTATACTCTTAAATTATCCCATCAATTCTTCTGACGACTTAGAGCGGTATAAAAAAATGTTTAAAGAAAAAATTCCTGAAGATGCTATTAAGCAAAATTAAATTTTAAGAAAGGACGTGGTGATATAAACTTATAGTATTGGCTTACATGACGGAGTAGGAAATAAACTTATAGGATTAGCCATCTTAGATAAAAATTAAATACATTTTATTGCGTTTATAATGTAGTAAACAAAAATCCCTATATCGTTTTGAATTATATTGGATTAGTAAACATTTAGAAGAAAACATAAAAGGGTAAACCGTCTGGATTAAATTTCAGGCGGTTTTAATTAAAAAAAGCCGATAGTTTAGAAACTATCGGCTTTTTACAACTAACACAAACAATTTTATTTTACGAACTTGTTGATGATCGCATCTGTTTCTGCTTTTGTAGCGTCTGGTTTTAAATCAAACAAAAGAGAATACAGCGCTTTTCTATCAACTTTAGCTTCTAAGTTTAAGTCTTGGTGTCTGTCAAATAGCGTTTGCCATTTGTCACGAACATTTTTCCAAAGTGCATTGTTGGCAACCCACCATTTTTGAGCAGCGATACATTTAACATCTGGAACTTTAGTATAAACATCTAGTCCTTTTTCTTGTGCTAACAAAACATCTTTTCCACTGTCATCTCTAACCAATTTATCGTTGTCTTGCTCATGATTCCATCCTGTAGCAGTAATTTCGTGAATATTTCTTCTTTTCAAAACATTGTAATCATTACGTATAGTTTGCTCTCTTCTTGGTAGAGGTGCATCAGCAACGTTTGCCCAATAATCTTGTCCGTCAACGTGTACCCAAGTCGAAGATCCTTCATATCTTGGACTATCATCTACCTGATATACTTTTTGAGTCCATTGACCTTTAACAGCTTTCTTGTCTAATTTTTTGTATTTCCAAGAAGTTCCTTTGTCAAATGAATATAAATCAGTGTTTTCATATAGCCAATCTTGTCTCCAGTGTTTGATGATCATATCATCACTTACTATTAATAAGTGTTGCATTACAATTTTATTTGGAGTGTCTTCTAAAAGTTCTACCCATTCTAATGCAGATTCGTGTTTAGTTGGTGAAGATTTATATGTAATAGAATCTTTAGGGTACTTAAAAGTTTCTGTAAAATTAAATTTTACTTCATAACAACCACACATTGATTTGATTGACTTAATGTCTTGTTGTTTTTTGTCCTGACTGAAACCAAGGCTGCATGTCAAAGCCATTAAGGCTGAAAAATAGAGGCTTTTTGAAATCATAACTTTATTTTTTTGTTTTAAAATTTTTCGCAAATATATGGTTTTTATTTAGAACAAATAAAAATAGTTTCTATATTTGCGTCATTATTAAGACTGAATAAAAATAATGAAAATAAAATTTACCCTTTTTGCTGCTTTTCTTTTTTGCCAAATATCTTTTGCGCAAGAGAAACAAAAAGATAGTATAAAATCGAATGAATTATCAGAAGTTACTGTTACAACGGCAACAAGAACTGAAAGGGTGCTTTCTTCTTTGCCATTACCAATGACAGTTATTACATCTGAAGCAATTATAAAATCGGGTGTTACAAGATTAAATGAAATTCTAAATGAACAAACAGGGATTATTTTAATTCCGGATGAAAGTGGTTTTGAAGGTGTTCAGATTCAGGGTTTAGATGCAGCTTATACTATGATTCTGATCGACGGAGTTCCTCTTGTGGGAAGAAGTTCGGGAGTTTTAGATTTATCAAGAATTTCTGTTGGAAATATAGAGCGAATTGAAATTGTAAAAGGAGCGTCTTCTGCTTTATATGGTTCAGAAGCAATGGGCGGGGTGATTAATGTAATTACAAAAAGACCTAAAAAAGATATGTTTTCAGGTAATCTGTCTTATCGATATGGTACATTTAATACCAATGATGCGAATGCTAATTTACTTTGGAAGAAGAAAAAATTTGCAGCCAACTTATTTACCAATTATTATTCAACTGACGGATTTGACTTAAATAAAGATTCCTGGTTACAGAATGTTGAAAAATATCATAACACGACAATTCAGCCAAAAATATATTACGATTTTTCGGAAAATCTTAAATTAACTGTAAGTAACCGTTTTTTTAATCAAAAGATGGATAACAAAGCTATAATTGAAAATGAAAAGTATACTGGTGACGCAAAAGAAAATGAATGGAATTCACAAATTAAATTAGAACATAGATGGAATTCCAGATTATACTGGGAATATGAAATGTATGCTACGAATTATAAGAATGATGCTTTTTTGAATAATCCGGATAATGTACTTTTTGAGAAAACATATTATAATCAATGGCTTGTTCGACCAGAAATTAGAACAACGTGGTCTATAAATAGGGATAAATTAACAGCTGGAGCAGGATTAAATTATGAAACGTTGGATCGTACGTATTTTGCTAATAATGTCCAGTTTAATTCGCAATACATTTATCTGCAGTATGATTATAATCCCACAGAAAAATTAAATATTCTTGCAGGATTCAGATATGATAATCATAGTGAATATGCATCTCAGCTAAGCCCAAAATTAGCAGTAAATTATAGATTTAATACTAATTTTTCTCTTAAAGGTTCAGTAGGTTATGGTTATAAAGCACCAGATTTCCGTCAGTTATATTTCGATTTTACAAATCCATCAGTAGGATATACTGTTTTGGGATATAATGTAGCCGAAGCTCGTTTAAATGAATTTGAAAGTCAGGGTCTTCTTTCTTCTAGAGTAGCGGGAGTAAATTTCGATCAACCACTAAAACCGGAAAGTTCGATCAATTTTAATTTTGGAGGATATTATAGAAAAAATAAACTTAAAATAGAGCTAAATGCTTTCTACAATTCGATTAGCGATTTAATTGATACAGGCGTAGTTGCTGCAAAAAAGAGTGGTCAAAACATATTTAGCTACTTCAATTATAGCAAAGTTTTTACCTATGGTTTAGAGTTTAATTCTACTTATAATTTTACCAAAGACTTTTCGGCTTCGCTTGGATACCAATTTTTAACTGCCAAAGACAAATCGGTTGTTGATAATTTTGAGGAGCATCAATACATTCGAAATTCGGATTTGCAAACCATTAAAATTGATAAATCTGATTATTTCGGGTTGTATAACAGATCAAAACATACAGCCAACGTTAAATTTGGTTATACCATTCCGTCAATAAAAGCCGATGTCAATTTGCGTGTTCTATATCGAAGCAAATACGGATTATTTGATACTAACGGAAATGGAATTCTAGACAAATATGACAATTTTATAGGGGATTATTTTATCGCAAACCTATCGGCCTCAAAATATATTATGGATAAATTCATGCTTCAGGCAGGAGCTAATAATTTATTTAACTACACAGATCCTAGCCAAATTCCGAGTTTGGCAGGAAGACAGCTTTATGCACGAATTCAATATAATTTCTAAATCAACAATTATTTAAATACCATTATTATGAAAACAAATTTTTTTAAACTTTCGCTTTTAGTATTAGTACTTTTTACTGCATCTTGTAGCAGTGATGATGATAAAAACACAACTCCTGAAGTAGTTGTAACAACAAAAGTATCTGACCTTAATGCTCCACAATCAGGTGGTCAAGGGCAGCCAGTTACTGGTGCATATACAAAATTCAGCTTTTCTGAAAATAAAGTTGTTACTAATGACAATTGGGATATCGCTTTTCGTGGAACGTTTATTATTGTAAACGGAGGAGCAAAAGTCAATGTTGATGATGCAGGTGAACCGGCAAGAACTGGATCAGGAGCTATTAGTATTGTTTCTAATACTTTTGCGGCTGTAACAGCATTTCCGGCAGCAGCTACTTTTAAACAAGATGCAGCTACTGTTTACGCAATTCCTGGAGTAAGCGGACAAGGATGGTATAACTATGCTAATACTATAATTTCTCCAATCGCAGGAAAAGTTATTGTAGTAAAAACTCATGATGGGAAATACGCAAAATTTGAAATCTTAAGCTACTATAAAGGAGCACCAGTAACTCCAACGGCAGAATCTACGTCAAGATATTACACTTTTAATTTCGCATACCAAGCTAATAGCACAACAACATTCTAAAAAAAATATTAGTAACCTCGGATGATTTATTTTGTCTGAGGTTATTTTTTAACCTATAATTAATTTTAACATGTAGAAAGTTACTTTTATTTTATTGTAATTTTTGTTTTACGTCTTTTTTTATAAAAAGAGATCTAAAATTAATTTTAAAGTAGCTGAGGGTAATTACTTAATGTTATCTAAATCATTATAAATATGAAAATAAAATTACTATTATCAATCGCTGTATTATTTTTTGTTGGATTGTTTGCAATTCCAGGTTATTCTCAAACCCAAATGATTTCAATAAGCAATTTAAAATATACAAATGGTGCTGCAATACCAAATGGAACATCAATTAAAATTGCCGAAGGAGGGACTGTTTATGTAACGTTTGATTTAAGTATCAATAATCCTCAAATGGCATTAATAAAAGGGGGAACCTTATCTGTTTATAGTAAATTAAATAGTAATTCAAATATACAACATGTGTCTATAAACTTTGGTCAAAATGCGATAACAGGAACGGTTACTAGACAATGTACAATTGATTTAAGATCTACACATTTCCCTACAGGTACAGGTTCTATATATGCACAATTTTCTCCTATAAATAATAGTCCTATTTTAGGAACAAGCGTACCTGTAAAAGTAGTTCCATTAATAACGAGTAATTATATTTTAGGAAATCAAACAGTCTACGAAGGCGATCCTGTAGGTTCTATAAATGGACCAGTTCCAAATGGTGGAGATGGATTGTATACTTACTCTTGGCAGCAAAGAATTGGCAGCGGAGGTTCATGGACAACTATATCAGGAGCTACTGGTGTTACTTATAAACCTGTAAATGTTTCGGCTTCTACAATATCGTATAGAAGAATTGTTACATCATTATTTGGCACGCTTACTAGTACAAGTAATGAAATAACAGTTACGATTTTGCCTATTACGCCACTGCTAAATAACACAATAAGTAGATCTGGTTCTGAATTACAGGGTAGTTTACCAACCGGAGGAACTGGGACATATGTTTATTATTGGTATGCATATGTTCTACAAGACGAAGATCCTTGGTTGCTTGGACAATCAATAAACTGCACGATTCCTAATAGTGTGTATAATTTTGTTGATTCTATGGGGTATAATGGATATATTAACCGTGTAGTTGTATCGGGTAAACAACAGGTAGTTAGTAACACGATAACTATTACTCCTTCACAAGAAATTACAAATAATACAATTACATTATCAGGGAATAGTATTTTAGGTAGTTTACCAAGTGGTGGCACAGGAAATTTCACATATGAATATAATGTCTATAATGAATTCGCTGATGGTGAAATTGTTGATGGAGTTAGCGTAGTTGGATTTAATCAAAATTATGATTCGGTCGTTCAAGGGTATTTAACTACCAAATTTTATAGAAAGGTTTACTCAGGAAATAAAGTTTCTTATAGCAATACAATAACCATATTGCCTAAAGTAAGTTTTGCAAAAACGGCAAGTACGAATAATGAAGAAACGGCTTCTGGCGATTTAACAGTTTACCCAAACCCAACAACTGAATCAGTTAACTTCTCAACAAATTTTTCAACTAATAAAGAAATTGATATCGTTGTGTATTCAGATAAATTAGGAAATGAAAAATCAGTTTTTAAAGGAACAGTAACACCAAATCAAGTTGTGAACTGGAATATTCCTGCTAGTTACCAAAAAGGAATTTATTTCTATAAAATACTTTCGGGAAATAAAGAAGTTAAAACGGGTAAAATAATAGTTCAATAATGACAATATAAGAGTGAATTGACTTTTCGTAATTTAAAGTTTAGTTAATCATTAGCTTTGTTTTTTTTATTTTTTTTTTGATAAAGAGGTTAGATTCGTCTGACCTCTTTTTTTGTTTTTAGTTCAAATAAAATGAACAATACATTCATTTTTAGTCCTATCTTTGCGCATATTTTTTTTTCAAGCAGTTAACATAGATTTAAATATGGTTTAATTCTTGTAATGTTATTCTTCAAATTTATAATTAGTAAGTGAATACAAAATCTTATTTTTTTCAGTCTTTTGCAATCGTCGCTTTAGCGTTTGTAGCTTTTATTGGATTTAAGCAAATCTTGCCGAATAAAATCTTTTCAGATAGTAAAATTGATTCCAAAAATGTACTAATCGATAGTATGCTTTTAGAGTCAGTAGCAAAAGATTCATTATCGCTAAAAGGCGATAGTATCGATGATAGCGAAAGAAAACTGGGAGAGGAAAAAATCATTTATGATGCTACAGAAGGAATTGAATTTCCATCCGAGACTTTTGATAACTATAAAGGTTATCAGTATTTGATTTCTTTTTATGAAAAATTATACCAGCTTGAAAAGAACCCGCAAGGCAATGTCAGAATTGCTTATTACGGAGATTCTATGACAGATGGAGATTTAATTGTGCAGGATGTTCGTGCCAATTACCAGGAACGTTTTGGTGGAAATGGAGTTGGTTTTGTACCTATTACTTCAGAATCTTCCGCTTCGAGAGGTTCCGTAAAATCATTGTATTCTAAGAATTGGAAAACACAATCGTATTTGAATGTCAAGAGACCAATAAGTCCTTTTGGTGTAAACGGACACGTGTTTTTTGCAAATGATAAAGCAAATTCGACGTGGGTTCAATACGAAGCAGGATTAAATAAAAATTCAACATCATTAGATAATCCAACATTGTTTTATGGAAGAGCTTCCAAGAAAGGAAATGTGAATTTTATCATAGGAAAAGATACTTTACGAAAAAGTTTAATTCCGAATAATTTAGTAAATACTTTAAAAGTGACTTCGGGAAGTATTAAAGCTTTCAAAGCAAACTTTATTCATGCAGATTCAATTCCGATTTACGGATTTAATTTCGATAACGGAAAAGGAGTTCACGTTGATAACTTTTCGCAAAGAGGAAATTCAGGACTACCAATTTCGACTTTTGATGCCGGAGTAATGAGAGCTTTCGATAGTAGTTTGAAATACGATTTGATCATTTTACATTACGGAACAAACGTATTGAATTATGGTACCAAAAATTATTTCTGGTATGAAAGAGGAATGAAAAAAACAGTGAATAAAATCAAAGAATCTTTTCCGGGAGTTTCAATTTTGATTATTTCAACTGCAGATAAATCGACTAAGTATGATCTTGAAATGAAAACAGATTCTGCTGTTGTTCCATTAATGAAAGCTCAAAAAAGATATGCTTTAGAAACTGAATCCGGATTTGTAAATTTATACACTTTAATGGGCGGTGACGGATCTATGGTAAAATGGGTTGATGAATCTCCGGCTAGAGCCAATAAAGATTATACGCATTTTAATCAACGTGGCGCAAAAGCAATTGGTAGATTATTGTACGATCAATTGAATAAAGGATACGAACAATATAAAGCACTTCGTGAAAATAGAGAAACTGTTACCGATAATCGGAAAACAGTCAGAAAAACAAATGCAGATTCCGTTTCTGTAAAAAAAGATAGCGTAAATGACTAGACTCCTAATTTTATTTTGTTGTCTTTTTTTCTCAACAAACGAAAAACCAAAGACGGCAGATTCACATTCAATAACAAAAAATATGATTCACAAAGTAGATTCAGCAACGATTGAACCTTTTTCTGATGATGAGATTTATAATGCGAAAGTATTAGAAAGTGTATTTGAGAAATTACAGAAAATTGAAAAGAACAACAATCAAAAGATAAACATTGTTCATATTGGAGATTCTCATATTCAGGGCGATTTAATGACCAATGAAATCAGAAAGAATCTACAGCAGAAATTTGGGAATGCTGGTCGCGGTTTGGTTTTTCCATATCAATTAGCCAAAACAAACGGTTCTTATAACGAGCGTTTTCGTTCGAATAGAGTATGGGAAAGTTACCGAAATATTCATCCTTTTAAAAATGTTCCGGTAGGTTTAAGCGGAATTGGACTTTGGAGAGATACCGGAGGTTTTGCGGTTGAACTGAATGTCAAAGATGCGGCTTATAAGTTTAATACAATTCGAATTATTACGCCTCAAAACCAAAATATGTTTGATTTGGCAACATCATCGCAAACCAGTATTATTCAGTCGACAGAGCGAAAAGTAATTACGCATAAAATCAAAAAAGGTGAAGCGATCTCAACCATTGCTGATAAATACAATGTTTCGGTTGCCGAAATCAAAAGAAACAATCATCTTAAGTCAGATAATATTCGTGCAGGAAGAGTATTGAAAATTCAAACAAACGAAACAAAGCTCAAAGCAATCAAGAATTCATCGTTTGTTTCTTTAGATTTAGAATCGGATTCCTTTAGTCATTATTACAATTCAGATAAAGCATTAGATAAGATTTATTTGATTCCGAATAAAAACGCTAAAGAATATGAACTAAACGGAATTGTTCTCGAGAAGGATTCACCAGGTTTGATTTACAGCAGTATTGGAGTAAATGGCGCTAAGTTTTCGGATTATACTAAATATCCTTTGTTCTTTGAGCAGTTAAAAGCATTACATCCTGATATGTTGGTTCTTTCTTTAGGAACAAATGAAAGCTACGATCATATGGAAGCTCCGGTTTATATTGAACAGATTCGTCATTTTATTAAGAAAGTAAGAGAACAAAATATAAATGTTCCAATAATTATTAGTACGCCGGCACCTTCTTTGCTTAAAGGGAGAAGAACTAATACATACATATTCGATTATGCCAGAAGTATAATTCAAATTGCCGAAACGGATAATGTTGCTGTTTGGGATTTATACGATGAATTTGGCGGAATGCATGGAATTAATCAATTAAAAACTCAAGGATTAATTGGGCCGGATTGGGTTCATTATTCTAAAAAAGGATACGAAAAACAAGGAAATTTGTTTACACAGGCATTTTTAAGCGCATACAATAATTTTAAATTAAAGAATTAAGTTGATTACAATAGATAGCATAAATGATTGGTTTGTTCAAAATTTTGGTGCAATTACCTTAGAGCAAGCTAAAAGTTGGTTTATATACAATCCCGAAGAAAAATTATTGTTTAATACAGGTTTATTCTTAGGACTGTTTTTGGTTTTTTATTTTGTGTATGCTTTTTTACGCAAGACATTTTATTTGAGATTAACGTATGTTATTCTCTTCTCGCTTTTCTTTTATTATAAGTCAAGCGGAATTTACTTTTTACTCTTATTACTTTCTTCGGTCGTAGATTATGGTTTGAGTCAGATTATTTTTAAAACAACAAAAGACAGTACAAAGAAAATTTATCTTGTAATAAGTGTAATCCTGAATTTAGGATTATTGGGGTATTTCAAGTATATGAATTTCATGATTGTGACATTCAATGATATGTTTCATGGTAATTATCAGCTTCATGATGTTTTTCTTCCTGTTGGAATTTCGTTTTATACTTTTCAGTCGATGAGTTATATTATTGAGATTTATCGTGAAGAAATCAAGCCAACAAAAAACTATATTGAATATTTATTTTTCGTTTCGTTTTTCCCGCAATTAGTTGCCGGACCAATCGTTAGAGCAAAAGATTTCTTGCCACAGATTTATCAAAAATTAAATCTAACAAAGCAAGATGTAAACAACGCTTTGTTTTTAATTATTGGAGGTTTAATCAAGAAAACTGTAATTTCAAATTATATCTCTATAAACTTCGTTGACCGTGTTTTTGATACGCCAATGAATTATACTTCGTTTGAAAATTTAATGGCATCTTACGGATATGCAATTCAAATTTATTGTGATTTCTCAGGATATTCAGATATGGCAATCGGGATTGCTTTATTGTTAGGATTCAAATTACCGGCCAACTTTAGAACGCCATATAAGTCAACTTCTATAACAGATTTCTGGAGAAGATGGCATATTTCGCTTTCAACCTGGTTAAAGGATTTCTTGTATATTTCTATTGGAGGAAACAGAGAAGGTTCGTTTGCAGGATATCTATTCCCTAGTTTATTCTTTTTCGGGTTATTGCTTTGGGGAATTTCAAATGTAAAAGAGAGTTTTATTCCATTTGGGATAGCAATTGGAGCAATCGTATTATTCTGTTTGACATTTTTACTTTCAAAGAAAAAACATCAAACATTGGTAACCAATTTCAATTTGTTTACCACAATGCTTTTAGGCGGATTATGGCATGGAGCAGGAGCACAATTTATTGTTTGGGGAGCATTACACGGATTAGCATTAGCGGTACATAAAATTTTCATGGAATTTTTCCCTTCCAAAAAAGAGGGAAAAAGTTCAAATTTCTTGTGGACATTATTCTCTATAGTAATAACATTTCATTTCGTAGTTTTCTGTTGGATCTTTTTCCGAGCTAGAGATTTCGAAACAGCTTTGCAAGTAATCAATAATATTGGTCAATTAACTTTCGAGCCGGAACATTGGAAAGCAATTGTTTTAGGATATAAAAACGTATTTGGATTAATGCTTTTTGGATATGTTTGGCATTTCTTACCGGAAGTATTTACAGACAAAATGAAATTAGTTTTCGATAAAACTCCTTTACTAGGAAAAGCAATTATTCTAGGTTTCGTATATTGGGTTGTTTATGCAACAGCAGTTGCGGGTTCACAACCTTTTATTTATTTCCAGTTTTAATAGAGAAGGTTCAAAGGATCAAAGTTACAAAGGCGCAAAGGTTTATTCTTTGCGTTTTTTTTATTTATAGCCACAGATTAAAAGGATTGAAATGATTTTGAAATCTGCTAAAATCTTTTTTAATCTGCGTGAAACAAAAAAAACTTTGCGTCTTCGCGGCTTTGCGAGCAAAAAAACATAGCGAACTTTGCGTAAAACTTCGCGCACGTTGCGGTAAAATCAAAACGCACTTTGTACTTAAATAAAAATTGCCTGAAATATCTAATTAGATTATCTTTGCACTTCAAATAAAGAAAAAATTATGTTTGATAATTTAAGTGATAAGTTAGATAAAGCGTTCCATATATTAAAAGGACACGGTAAAATTACAGAAGTAAACGTTGCCGAAACCTTAAAAGAAGTTCGTCGTGCCTTACTTGATGCCGATGTTAACTTTAAAATTGCTAAAGATTTTACTGCCAAAGTAAAAGAAAAAGCGATTGGACAGGACGTTTTAACAACACTTCAACCAGGACAATTATTGGTGAAGTTAGTAAAAGACGAACTAACAGAATTGATGGGTGGAGATGTTGCGGGAATAAATCTTTCCGGAAATCCAAGCATTATCTTAATGTCAGGATTGCAAGGTTCTGGTAAAACAACTTTCTCTGGTAAGCTTGCCAATTTTTTAAAGACTAAGAAAAATAAAAAACCACTTCTTGTAGCTTGTGATATCTACCGTCCTGCGGCGATTAATCAGTTGCACGTTGTTGGAGATCAAATAGGTGTTGAGGTTTACTCAGAGCCAGAAAACAAAAATCCTGTAGAAATTGCTCAAAACGCAATCAAACATGCAAAAGCAAACGGTTTCAACATAGTTATTGTCGATACCGCTGGACGTCTTGCAGTAGATCAGGAAATGATGGATGAAATTGCTCGCGTTCATAAAGCAATTCAGCCACAGGAAACTTTGTTTGTTGTTGATGCAATGACAGGACAAGATGCTGTAAATACAGCAAAAGCCTTCAACGATATCTTAAACTTTGATGGAGTTATCTTAACAAAATTAGATGGTGATACACGTGGTGGAGCTGCAATTTCGATTAAATCGGTTGTAAACAAACCTATCAAATTTGTGGGTACAGGCGAGAAGATGGAAGCAATTGATGTTTTCTATCCGGATCGTATGGCTGAGCGTATTCTTGGTATGGGAGACGTTGTGTCTCTTGTAGAAAGAGCGCAAGAACAATTTGACGAAGAAGAAGCTAGAAAACTTCAAAAGAAAATCGCTAAAAACGAATTTGGTTTTGATGATTTCTTAACTCAAATTCAGCAAGTAAAGAAAATGGGTAATATGAAAGACCTGGTTGGAATGATACCGGGAGCTTCAAAAGCCATGAAAGATGTAGAAATAGAAGATGATGCTTTTAAACATATTGAAGCAATCATTCACTCGATGACGCCAATCGAAAGAAGCAAACCTGCCATAATCGACGTAAAAAGGAAAGCCAGAATCGCTAAAGGTTCCGGAACCAAAGTCGAGCAAGTAAATCAGTTAATGAAGCAATTCGACCAAATGAGCAAAATGATGAAGATGATGCAAGGTCCGGGCGGAAAAAACCTGATGAAAATGATGGGAGGCATGAAAGGAATGCCAGGCGGAATGCCGAGATAAAGAAAAATTTGTTTAAGGTTTAAAGTTTCAAGTTGCTTGGAATTTTAGACCTTAAATTTTTTAACTATATTAATAATAGAGAAGCAGTTAACTTCTCACTTTTAACTCAAAACATTTAACTTACAAGAAATGCAACTACTAGACGGTAAAAAAACAGCTGAAGACATTAAAAACGAAATTGCAGCCGAAGTTCAATCGATAAAAGCAGCCGGAGGAAAAGTACCTCATTTGGCAGCAGTAATTGTTGGGACAAACGGAGCGAGTTTAACTTACGTAGGAAGTAAAGTAAAATCTTGCCAGCAAATAGGCTTTGATTCAACTTTAGTAAGTTTACCGGAAGATATTACCGAAGCAGATTTATTGGCAAAAATCAAAGAACTAAACGAAGATGACGATCTTGATGGATTCATCGTTCAGTTGCCATTGCCAAAACATATCGACGAACAAAAAATCTTATTGGCAATCGATCCTGATAAAGATGTTGATGGTTTTCACCCAACAAACTTTGGTAGAATGGCTCTTGAAATGGAAAGTTTCATTCCTGCAACACCATTTGGAATCATGCAATTATTAGAGCGTTACAATGTAGAAACTGCCGGAAAACATACCGTTGTTATTGGTAGAAGCCACATTGTAGGTCGCCCAATGAGTATCTTAATGAGCCGTAAAGGAAATCCTGGAGATTCAACAGTAACTCTAACGCACAGTAGAACTAAAAACTTAGCTGAGTTCACTAAAAACGCCGATATTATTATCACAGCATTAGGAGTTCCAGAATTCTTAAAAGCAGATATGGTTAAAGACGGAGTTGTAATCGTAGATGTTGGAATTACTCGCGTAGAAGATGCATCAAACCCAAAAGGATACGTTATCAAAGGAGATGTTGATTTTGACGGTGTAAGCAAGAAATCATCATTTATCACGCCAGTTCCTGGTGGAGTAGGACCAATGACAATTGCAATGTTATTAAAAAATACACTTTTAGCAAGAAAAATGAGAAGCGCGAAAAAATAATTTTTGCAATCAAATCATAAACAAAGCCTATTCAATCGAGTAGGCTTTGTTGTTTTATATACTTTGGGCGTGACCGTATTTACAAAAGGCGCTATTTAACATACCGCTTATGCGCGCCTTCCGCAAATACGGTCGGGCTATCCACGCTACTTCGGTAGCCAGCTCCTATCCCTCACGCAAATATTAGGTGAGTGATCAAATCTCAACGGGCAATGTCATTAAGTTAAGCTTTAAACACAATCCCTTTGCGATCTTAAAGCAAAGCGCAATTCACAAAACTTTGAGAACTTTGCGTAATCCTTTGCGAACTTTGCGGTAAAATTTTATGTGTCGAGTTACTTACGTGACTTCGACTTCGCTCAGCCTGACAAGATTGCATTTTTTTTTAAAAATTTAACTTAATAATTGCTCAACGGGACGAGATTTAACTCCGCTAGGAGTTGCAGATTGGTAGAAAAAAATACAGAACAAAGAATAAATTATACGTCAAGAAAAATAACTCCGCTAGGAGTTACAGGTTGGTAGAAAAAATACAGAACGAAGAATAAATTATACGTCAACAAAAATACTCCGCTAGGAGTTACAGGTCGGTAGCAAATATATATAGTGAATCCATAAAATATCCCGTAGGGATTACACATTTTTAGATAGCACAGATTTATTTAAAACCATAAAAAAAAATCACAATAAAAAAAATCAACATTAATACTTGTCAATTCAAAATAAAACATAACTTTGCAATACAAAGTACTTTTATTATGAATCAGAAGCACCAAGAAGATTTAGCACATATTCGTTCCATGATGGAGCGCTCTTCAAGATTTATATCCTTAAGCGGACTCTCAGGAGTATTTGCCGGACTTTCAGCTTTAATTGGAGGATTATATGTTTATCAGCTTTTTAAAGCAAGCGGACTTGAATATTTTGATGGCGAACATAAATTGTATTCAGCTAATTTAGTTTCTCATTTATTCATTACTGGAGTTGTTATTCTGATCTGTGCTTTTACGTTTGGACTTCTTTTTACGATCAGAAAAAGCCGAAAATACGATTTGCCTATTTGGACAACGGCCACAAAAAAAATGCTGTTTAATTTAGCCGTTCCACTTTTGGCAGGAGGTATATTTTGTTTAGCACTTTTGCATCATGAAATTTATGGTTTTGTAGCGCCAACGACTTTGATCTTTTACGGTTTGGCACTTGTAAATGCTGAAAAATATACTTTTTCGGATGTGAAATATTTAGGATTCAGTGAGTTAGTATTAGGATTTATTTCTCTTTTTTATATTGGATATGGTTTAGTTTTTTGGATCATAGGATTTGGTATTTTGCATATCTTGTACGGATTAATAATGTTCAAAAAATATAAATAATCCAAGCAATGGGAATTATTGATAAATTAAATAAAGATTTTGAAAGCCGTGTCAGATTGGGAATTATGTCCATTCTGATGGTTAATGAATGGGTTGATTTTACTGAGATGAAAAATCTCCTTAATATCACTGATGGAAATTTAGCAAGTCATTCCTCAGCACTTGAAAAGTCAGAATATATCGAAGTCAAAAAAGAGTTTGTAGGCAAAAAGCCCAAAACCTCGTACCAAGTTACACCTAGAGGACGTGCGGCCTTTAAGGAACACCTTTCTTACCTTGAAAAATTAATGAAATCGTAATAACTATATTTTTTTATCTAAATACTTTGAAACGCAAAGTGCTTTTAAAATTTAAAACAATGAAAAAACACCAAATTATTCTAGCTAGCAGTTTGATATTTACGCTGCTTTTTTACAACGAGTCAGTAGGAGTAAACCTCGCTATTTTTGGACTATTCTTAACCTGTTTAATTTCCTATTCCTTTCAGGATCGGTCTGTTGACAGATTGCATTTGGTTTTGGTAATTACTTCAGTTTTATCTTGTTTGGCATTTGCCTGGTATGGCGATGCTGCGTCTTTTTTTGCTATGGCAATGTCTATTCTCTTTTTGCAATTCAAAACACAGGATTCGCAACTCAAAATAATACAGATTTTTCCACTTGTGTTTTTAAATGCATTTGCCACATTGGGACGTGTATTTATCTTTACTCAATGGCTTCCGGAAAGAAAAATTCACAACAATTTCACTAAAAAACTAGTTGCTTATTTTATTATTCCAACAATATTCCTGGTTGTTTTTTTTGCAGCTTATTCGTTCGGAAGTACTCATTTTTCGTCTTTGCTAACAGATTATACTTTAGATCTTGATATTGTTCAGGTTATTCTAATTGGATTATTAGGGTTTTATATCTCTTTCAGTTTTTGGAATTATTGGGTACCAGAAGTTTGTTATGAAAAAAATGAAATGCTGAATAATGATTTCACTAATGCAGCTGAAATCAAAAATCAACAAACATTTTCATTTCTGGATTTGGATTTCGAAAGAAAAAGTGGCGAAATTACTTTAGCGCTTTTAAATTTTATGCTTTTGGTTTTTATCGTGACCTATAATTATGAACAGTTTTTTGAAGTGGTAAAAAAATCAAACTTAAGTGCCGATACACACGAGAGAGTCAATTCAGTAATCTTCTCGATTATTATGGCGGTTGGTTTAATATTGTTCTATTTTAAAGGCGGATTTAATTTTGATAAAAAAGCTGATAACCTTAAAAAATTAGCTAAAATATGGATAGTCTTAAATGGACTTTTAATTGTAAGTACAGTTATTAAGAACTCGGAATATATTGCGATTCAAGGATTAACTTATAAACGATTGGGTGTTTATGCTTTTCTTATTTTAGCAATAATAGGTTTGTTTTTTGTATTTCTAAAAATCACAAAACAAAAAACAAATGCTTATCTGGCAAATCAAATGGTGTGGTATTTTTACGGAACAGTTTTAATATGCAGTTTTGTAAATTGGGGAAGTCTAATTACGAGTTATAATATTTCTGTTAATAAATGTGTAGAACCGATATTCTTAAGTAGTTTGAATTTTAATGATGAAGCCAGAAGAGAATATTTTTCAAAGAATCACTTAGATGGTCAATTAGAAGAAATTAACAGAGAGCAGCTAATTGATGGGTATCAGAATAAACCATTTCTATCAAAAGCGCTCTATTATGAGTTTATGAATAATAAATAGTTTGCATAACCGTCTTAAATATGATATTAAGGCGGTTTTTTAATGCCTAATTGTTTTTGATTCTAAAAATAAAAGATACTTTTGCAGCACTTAAAAAATGACTTCTCCAATGGACGATTATTATTCGTTAGTATTAAATTAAAAAGTAGCTTTTTGATCTTTTTCAAATTGCTATGATAAACCCCGCAATTTTGAAATGAAAGCCTTTTACAAAAACAACAACGGACTAATCGAGACACAAGAATGGACTCCAAATTGCTGGATCAATATTGAATCTCCTACTGAAACTGAGAAAAAGTACTTACTGGAAGAACTTCAAATTCCCGAAGCATTTTATAATGATATTGAGGATATTGACGAAAGGCCTCGTGTCGAAATAGAAGATGGCTGGACGCTAATTATTATGCGTGTTCCTATAAAAAGTAACGATGTTAAATTACCTTTTCAAACCATTCCGATGGGTGTGATTTTTAAAAAGGATATCTGTGTTACCATTAGTTTTTATGAAACACAAATTATTTCTGATTTTGTACAATATACAAAACGAAAAAACATCCATATAAAAGACAACTTCGATTTAGTTTTAAGGTTGTTATTGTCATCAAGTGTTTGGTATTTAAAATATCTGAAACAAATCAATCAAAAGATAAAACTAGCCGAAGATAATTTGGAGAAATCTATAAAAAACGCAGAACTACAAGCGCTTTTGCAAATAGAAAAGTGTTTGGTGTTTTTTATTACTTCCTTGAAAGGAAATGATGTTTTGTTTCACAGAATAAAAAACCTAAAAGCACACAGAGAAGATTTTGATCCTGATTTGCTTGAAGATGTAGAGATCGAAATAAGTCAGGCACAAGATACAGCCAATATTTACAGCAACATTTTGACAGGAATGATGGATGCTTATGCTTCGGTAATTTCTAATAATATGAATAATATTATGAAGCAAATGACTTCAATTTCTATTATTCTGATGATTCCTACTTTAATCGCCAGCTTATACGGAATGAACGTGCCAAATGGTATGGAAGAAAGTAAATACGGATTTTGGATACTTCTTTTTATATCTGTTATTTTATCTTCTTGCGGCGCATTTTTGTTTAAAAGAAGAAGATGGTTTTAATAAAAATATTTTAAAAATAGTCATAAAAAGAGAAGTCCCATTCGCCGCGGCGAATGGGATTTTTTTATAAATTTAATAATCTCCTTTTTTCTTAAATCGAGGATCATATTTTGAGATGAATTCTGTTCTTCTTGTTGGAGGAGTTTTAGGAGCTTTGGGAGCTTCTACTTTTGGTAAACTCGCTTCTTCTGTTTTACTAGATGGCTCAATTAATTGATTTAATTCTTTAATCTCATCATCAGTCAAATCGCGATAACGACCAACCGGAATATCAAGCGATATGTTTATAATTCGAATACGTTTAAGCGCCGTTACATCATAACCCAAGTATTCGGTCATTCTACGAATCTGACGGTTTAAACCTTGCGTTAAAATAATTTTAAACGTGTATTTACTAATTTGTTCCACTTTACATTTTCGGGTAACCGTATCCAAAATCGGAACACCATTTCCCATTCGTTCTATAAAGCGATCCGTAATTGGTCTGTTAACTGTTACCGTATATTCTTTTTCGTGATTGTTTCTGGCGCGCAAAATCTTGTTTACGATATCACCGTCATTTGTCATAAAAATTAATCCTTCACTGGCTTTATCCAATCTTCCAATCGGAAAAATACGTTTAGGATAATTAATATAATCCACAATATTGTTTCGAACCTCTAAATTCGTTGTACATTCAATTCCAACAGGTTTGTTAAAAGCCAGGTAAACCAATTTCTCATGTTTTTCAACAATCAATTTTCCGTCTATACGTACTTCGTCATTTGGTGAAACTTTCGTTCCCATTTCAGGCACAACACCATTTATTGTTACACGTCCTTCTTCGATAAGTTTATCGGCTTCACGACGAGAACAGTAACCTGTTTCTCCAATAAATTTATTAAGACGTTTTAAATTCTCTTCCATATTGCAAAAGTAAGCAAAATTTAGACTTCTTAGAATTTTAGATTTCAGACTTTAAATTGCTGGATTGTGAATTTTATGCAATTTTGTTATTCTAAGGCACAAAATCTTCACAAACGTTTCATTGTACGCGGATGACGCAGATTTGCTTCGCAAAGACATGGATTAAAACGGATTTTTTTCTTTCTGCATGAAACACAAAGTAATTACTTTATTCACTAAAAAAAACTTAGAAACTTAGTATCTCAGAACCTTAGTGACTTAAAAAAAAAGCCTTTGTCCCTATGAACCTGTGAAACTTCGAACCTTTACTCATGATATGAAGAACTATCTTCCGGCGTTTCTTTGCGATCAAACATTCCGTAATCGCGAACTACGGTTGCAATTCTTAAATGATAATCTTTAAAAACTTCATTTCTTCCTTTTGCTTGCGCATGACGATGCATTTCGAGATTTCTCCATTGCTGAATACTTTTTTCATCTCGCCAAAAAGATAACGACAAAACCTTTTCCGGATTGTTAAAGCTTTGAAATCTCTCAATAGATATAAATCCATCGATATGATCTAATTCAGGGCGAAGATTTGCTGCTATTTCAAGATATTCTTCTTTTTTCCCTTCGTTAGGAATTACTTCAAAAATTACTGCTATCATATTTTTTGTTTTTTAATTATTGAATAGAAAGCCAAATGTTTTTAGGTAATCTGGCATTAATCATTGGTTCGTATTGAATGTTGTTTTCTAAAATTGTAATTGTTTTATATTTATCAAATAAAAACCATAAAGCTTCAGTTGCCAATTGAATCGAGAAATATTTAGCCAGACACATATGACCGCCAATTCCGAAAGTTAGATTTTCGATATTGTTATTTCTTTCAATATCAAAAATAGCCGGATTTTTAAACTTTTCAGAATCGCGGTTTGCCGAAGCCAGAACAATTAAAATCAAATCATTTTTTTTAATAAGGCTTTCGCCGATATGAAAATCTTCAGTTGCAACTCTTCTTGTGTTGTGAATTGATGGATCAAACCGAACTGTTTCTATAACTGATTTTTCTATTGCAGTTTTATCCGAAAAAGTCTTATTGTGAATGATTTGTAACAACGAATTACTCAAAATTCCGCGTCCGGCATCATAACTCTGAATAAATAATCCGATTAAATTACTCAGGGCTATTTTTATAATCTCATCAGATGAAATTTTATGCTTTTCGCCGATGGAAAACAATGATGATTCAAGAACAAGAACGGATAAATGTTTCTCAATTCTTAAAAACAAGTCCTCTGAAATTTCATTAATAGCATTTACTTCTTCATCAGTTTTCTTTGGAAGCATTATTTTAACTATGGTTTCTATATTTTTAGAAATAAAATTAGAATCGCTGCCATTAAAATTAAAGCTTTTCAGAAGAATTAGTATCGGCAGTTTTTTGGATACAGAATTGACCCAATCTATTTTGTTTTCGATTAAATCATTTTGAATTAATGCAGTGGTAACCGAACTTATTTCAACAGATTTCATTTTTGAAAAAAGCATTATCGAAATTTCTCTTCCAATTTCATGTTGAATTCCATTTGATAATCGAGTCAGATTATTCAAAATATCTAAAGCATATTCGTTTAGATTCTGAATGTTATCAGGATTTATAGTCGGAATTTGGGCTTTAGGATTTTTTAAAACTTCAACACAATGTTTATGAGAATATATTGCCCATATTTTATTTGATTCATCCCAATAAACGGCATTTTTATTCCGCATATTTTCATATAATAAATAAGGATCAGAAACATCAGATTGCAAGAATAAAGAAGAGTTCATGTTTATTTTTTTTGCAAAGTTATTTAACTTTACAAAGAGATACTTCATTCTGTACTTAACTATAAAAAACCAAATGGAAGATCAATTTATAAAAACAGCAACTTTAATTGGTGATCCAACTCGTGCAGCAATTATGTGGACATTGCTCGACGGAAGAGCATTTACAGCAACAGAATTGTCAATTGCAGTAAATACGTCTCCACAAAATATGAGTATGCATTTGGGTAAACTTCTAGATGCCAATTTACTTAGCGTTGAAAAACAAGGGCGCCATAAATATTACAAATTCTCGAATAAAGAAGTTGCGTACGTTATTGAAGCAATGGCGAATCTTATTCCAAAACCAGCAATTCAATCCAAAAAAGAAACCGAAAGTTATCCTCCAATAAAATATTGCAGAACTTGCTACGATCATTTAGCAGGAAAGATAGGTGTTGCTGTAACGGATAGTTTGCTAAATCAAAAGATATTAATAGAAAATAAAAGTAATTTTGAAATCAGTCCTAATGGAGAAAAATGGTTTTCTGATTTTGGAATTAATATAGAAGAAGCTCAAAAGCAAAAACGAATATTCTTAAAACCTTGCCTGGATTGGAGCGAAAGAAAAAATCATATTGCTGGTTCGATAGGTTCACTTTTGTTCAATAAAATGATAAATGAAGATTGGCTCAGAAGAACAAAAGATTCAAGAGCGATAATCATCACAGGAAAAGGCGAGAAGGAATTGTTGAAATATTTTAATGTAGTTGTTTAAAAATTTTAGATTGCAGATTTTAGACTTCAGATTAATAAATTTCACGCAATCTTGTCATTTCTCCTTGGTAGAAATGACAATACTACCATTTATTAAGGAAAAAACTTAGAACCTTAGCTACTTAGTACCTCAGAACCTTTAAGACGAAAACAAAAACTCAATTACTCTCTGATACAATTCATCGTCATGCATTCCGTGGCCTAAACCTTTGGTTTCGATAAACTGACTGTTTTTCCAATTACTGGCAATTTTCTTTCCTTCTTCAAAAGCAACAATCTTATCAGAAGTATCATGTGCAATTAAACCCGCAACATTAAATTCTGAAGCGAATCTTTGTCCGGAGAAATCTTCCAGTTTAAAGTTGAAACGACTCATGAATTTACTTTCTAAAAGTGAAAACATCTTCGTATTTAAACTCAACATCGATATGTAATTATTAATCAAAGTTTTCAATTCTGATGGAGCTCCAAGAATAACCATTTTGTTAATGCTGGTATTCGGGAATAAATATTGGTGATAAACGCAAGCCGCTCCACCAATCGAGTGACCAATAATAATTGTAGGCTGATATTTTTCGACCGCTTTATTAATGAATTCAGCGTAAAGCGGAACATTAAATTCTTTTCCGCTGCTTTGTCCGTGTGCCGGAGCATCAATAGCAATTATCGTACTTCCTGATTCTTGAAGATGTGGTAAGGTTTTTTTCCAGCGCGAAGCATTACTTTCCCATCCGTGAACCAGTAGAATTTTGGTTTCGTTTCCTTTCCAGATATACGTCTGAAAATGATGTTCGTTATGATGAAACGTTTCTGTTTCGGTATTTTTCAGGACTTTTGGTAAACTCTCTTTTTGTAATCGGCCAATTCTGGGTTGGCTAAAAAGAGCATATGAAAGTTCGACAGCTTTTTGTGGACGAACATAACTTAAGAAATTAATATATTGTCCAACTGATTTTACTGTAATGAAACGAATTCCTTTTTTAATTCCCAAAACTTAAATTTTTTCTAAAGGTAAAAAATGTTTTGCCACAGATTAAAATGATTTTCACAAATTAGTGAAAAGTTTCGCCACGAATTTCACGAATTCACACTAATTAATTTGTGCTAATTCGTGAAATTCGTGGCGGAAAATTTTAAGCAAAAAAAATCCCGATTTAATCGGGATTTTAAATATTTAGAATTTAGAGAACAATTGTTCCATTTTTTCTTTTTCTTCTTCAGCTAATGCGCTGTCAACCAAAATTCTTCCAGAGTGCTCATCAGTGATGATCTTCTTTCTAGAAGCGATCTCAACTTGAGTTTGTGGCGGAATAGTGAAGAATGATCCTGCAGAAGCACCTCTTTCGATAGATACTACAGCTAAACCATTACGAACACTAGTTCTGATTCTAGTATAAGCAGCTAATAATCTTTCTTCGATTTGACCTGAAAACTCAGCTGATTTCTCAGATAAGAAGATTTCTTCTTTTTGAGTTTCTGCCATAATCGCATCTAATTCATTTTTTTTGTGTTTTAAATGAGAGCTTTTAGCATCAAGTTTTTCTTTTAAGTTAGAAATAACTTCTTTTTTATGCTCGATAGAAGCTTTCATTTCTTTGATTTGCTTTTCAGCCAATTGAATTTCTAATTCTTGAAATTCAACCTCTTTAGTCAAAGAATTAAATTCTCTGTTATTACGAACTGATTCTTGTTGTTTTGTGTATTTTTTGATAACCTCTTTGTGCTCATCAATCGCATTTTTCTTCGATTTGATAAGATCCTCAATCACTTCAAGTTCACTTTTCAGTTTCTCTGAACGAGTGCTTAAACCTGCAACTTCATCTTCTAGATCTTCCACTTCTAAAGGAAGTTCTCCTCTTACGTTTCTGATTTCGTCAATTCTAGAGTCAATAAGCTGTAAATCGTATATTGCTCTTAACTTGTCCTCAACACTTAATTCTTTCGTATTCGCCATATTCTATAAGTACTTAACTGGATTTGTATTTTCTTCTGATAAAATGATTGCAAAATTAAGGATTTTTTTTCGAAGATAATCAACAATATAGTTTTTTGTATAGCGTTCGCTCTCAAAATGACCAATATCGGCTAAAAGTAGTCGGTTTTCAGCTTCATAAAACTGATGGTATTTTAAATCGGCAGTCAAAAAAGCATCGGCTCCAGCCTGAATTGCATTTTTTATGGCAAAACTTCCTGAACCTCCCAAAACGGCAACTTTCTTAATTTTTTTTCCTGTAAAGGCAGAATGGCGAATTCCATCGGCAATCATTTTGTCTTTTACGAAATGCAGAAACTCTTTTTCATCCATTTCGGTTTCAAATTCTCCAATCATTCCTAATCCAATATTTTGATGAGAATTTTGAAGATCATAAATTTCATAAGCGACTTCTTCATAAATATGATTTGCAAAAAGAGCTTTTAGAATTTTAGATTGTAAGTGCTTTTCAAAAACAACTTCAATTTTTATTTCAGTTCCGGTATGTAGTTTTCCTTTTTCTCCAATTACAGGATTACTGTCTTCATTTCCTTTAAAAGTAAAAAAGCCTTCCGTATTAAAACTGCAGTTATCATAATTTCCAATTGTTCCTGCACCGGCTTCAAACATCGCATTACGCACTTTTTCTGAATTATCCGGAACGGTATAAGTAACTAATTTTTGAATGAAATTCTGTTTCGGAATTAGAACTTTAGTATTCGTTAATCCTAAAGCATCGCAGAAAATTTTATTAACTCCAGCCGAATGATTATCCAAAGCGGTATGAACGGCATAAATAGCAATGTCATTTTTGATAGCTTTTAAAATCGCACGCTCAACATAGTTTTTACCCGTGATTTTTTTAATTCCCGAGAATAAAATAGGGTGAAAGCAAACCACAAGATTGCAATTTTTAGCAATAGCTTCTTCAATTACATTTTCTAAAGCATCGTGACAAACTAAAACTCCTGTACTTTCGGTTTCAGCATCACCGACTAAAAGTCCAACATTGTCAAAATCCTCGGCGTAAGCCAAAGGTGCCATTTCTTCGAGAACTTCTATTATATTTTTGATTTTCATTATTTTGTTGTTTCAAGTTTTATTTGTTTCAGGTTTCAGGTTGTTGTGTGAATCTTGAAATCTGAAACAAATTCATCAAACAAATTAACGAATAAAGGTATCAACTTTAAAATATTTGATAGATATTGTTTTATGTAAATAAGTACTATAATATTACAAGTATTACACGTAATAGTAATTTTGTATCTTTGTGTTTAAATCAAGAATCATGAAAACGCTAACCGTAAAAATAAACGAACGCACAAAGATAGGGAAAGCTTTTATTGCCATATTTGATAGTTTTAAAGGTTTTGAGGAAATTGAAATTATTGAAACAGATGCTTATGGACAAGTTAACGAGGAACAAAGCATATATAGTTCAGAATTTATTGAAAAGGTTAAAAAAGCAGAAGAGAATATTAGACAGGGAAAAACCACAAGATTAAATCCAGATGATATATGGGGAAGTATTTTGTAGAATTTGACGATATTGCTCGTAAAGATTTGAAAAATCACTATAAATCAGGAAATAAAGCTACTATAAAAAAGATTGAAAAAATACTTTTGGAATTAATTGAAACACCTTTTTCAGGAGAAGGACAGCCAGAGGAGTTGAAACATAATTTTAATGGATATTGGTCTAGAAGAATTAATCAAAAAGATCGAATGATTTATCGGGTAGAGGAAGAAATTGTGACTGTTATTATAGTTTCTGCGATGGGACATTATTCTGATAAATAACTTTATGAACTTACTTCGAAAAATACTTTTTCCGTTTGCCATCTTATACGGATTCATTACTTCAATCAGGAATTTTCTTTTTGATAAAGGAATTCTAAAATCGACTTCATTTGATATTCCGGTTATTGCTGTTGGAAATCTGAGTGTTGGCGGAACCGGTAAAACACCTCAAATAGAATATTTAATCCGATTGTTGTCTGATCGATATAAAGTGGCAACTTTAAGCCGCGGTTATAAACGTAAATCCGAAGGTTTTGTTTTGGCTAGTGCAACTTCAAATGCTGAAATTCTGGGAGATGAACCGTTTCAGTTTTATCAAAAGTTTCCAAATATTCAGGTTGCAGTTGATGCTGATCGAACAAACGGAATTACGCAATTGCTTTCGCAACAAGAAAAACCTCAGGTAATTTTATTGGATGATGCTTATCAACATCGAAAGGTAAAAGCAGGATTTTATATTTTACTGACTTCTTACGGTGATTTGTTTGCCGATGATTTTATGCTTCCAACTGGAAATTTGCGTGAAAGCAGAAGTGGAGCAAACAGAGCTAATGTTGTAATTGTAACAAAATGTCCAAAATCTTTATCTGATGAAGAACAAGCTCAAATTCGTTTGAAATTAAAACTTACTTGTTCTCAACAAATTTATTTTACTTTTATAGATTACGATAGTTTTATTTATGGCGAAAATGAAAAAGTAGCGGTTAGTGAAATTAAAGACGAATCGAAATTACTTCTTGCCGGAATAGCAAAACCAACTCCGTTTTTTGATTATTTAAAAAATGAGAAAGATGAATGTTTGACTTTTCCGGATCATCATAATTTTTCTGATGCCGATTTAGAATTGGTTCAATCTAAGGCTCAAAATAAAAGAATCATTACAACAGAAAAAGATTATGTGCGTTTAAAAGATTCTAAATTAGCTTCGCAATTGTATTATTTGCCTATTAAAAGTACATTTATCAAACATCAGCAAAATTTTGACGCAACAATTTTGGAGTATGTCAAGTAAACTTAAAACTGAGAATCTTAGAGACTTAGTCCCGAAGCTTCGGGATAGTAATTCAAAAAGACTAATCAAAAAACTTAGCGATAATGCTGTAAAATTCATCTGGAACAAATGGTTTTGTAATAACATCATTCATTCCAAAAGATAGAAGCATGTCTCTGTTTTCGTCAAGCGAAATTGCTGTAAGTGCAATAATAGGAGTCGTTTTATCAAATTCTCTGATTTGTTGTGTAGCCGTCGTTCCATTTATTCCAGGTAAATGAACATCCATTAAAATCATGTCGAAACGTTTGACTTTCAGAAGTTCTACAGCGTCTTCACCATTATCGAGAATCTCGCAACAAATCGCTTTGTTTTCAAGCATTTTTCGAGTAATCATTTGATTGATTTTGTTGTCTTCAATCAATAAAATCGATTTGTGTTTGAGTTGCTTGTCATTATACGGTTTAGCTTCTTCGACTACTTCCAATGGTTCATTGTTGATTTTAAAATTTAGTTTGAATGTAAAAGTAGATCCTTTTCCAACTTCACTTTTTAGTTTTATTTCTCCGCCCAAAAGCTCGATTAATTTTTTTACAATGGTAAGACCCAATCCGGTTCCGCCATATTTTCTATTAACCTCAATTGATCCTTGTGAGAAACTTTCGAAAACAGATTGTAATTTGTCTTCGGGAATACCAATTCCGGTGTCTACAATTTCAAAATAAACGGTAGCAATTTCATCTTCCTGCGCATACAATTTGGCTATAACATTTACGTTTCCGTTTTGCGTAAATTTTAAAGCATTGTTTATTAAGTTCAGTATGATTTGGGATAGCTTTGTTGGATCGCCAATTAAATTATCCGGAATTGTTTTGTCAATCTCCAGATTAAAATAATTTTTATTGGCTGTTGCTAATTCTTTCAGAGAGCTCTGAATGTTGAATAGTAATTCTTTTAGGTTGAAGCTAATGTTTTCTATCTCAACTTTAGTCGAATCGATTTTGTTGATTTCAAGAATTTCATTAATAAAAGTAGTGAGGTAATTTCCGGAGAATTTTAAAGACTCAAGATATTTTAATTGTGTTTTTTTAGGATTGTCTTCGAGTAATAAATGCGTGATTCCGTTAATTGCATTCAAAGGCGTCCGCAGTTCATGACTTACAGTCGAAAGAAATTCTGATCTGGCTTTAGATGCTTTTTCAGCTTTGTTTTTTGCGAGAATAAGTTCTTTATTTTTCTCTCTCAAAAGTAAATTATTCTGATTTCGAATAATATTGTTTTTGTATAAAGCTAAACTTAAAAGGGATAAAATCGAAATAAGAGCAATTGCCAAAATACTCACAAGTTTGGAGTATCGATATGTTTTCAGCTGAATTTTTTCTTCACTTTCGCGTTTAAGCGTATTGTTTAAAGATTGATTTTTTTTGAATTTTTCAAATTCATTAAGATCAATCTTTGCATTTTTTAGTTTTAAAAGATAGTTTTCTATTTGGTAATGTTCGTCTAAATAAGAGTAGGCAAGGTCGTAGTTTTTATTTCGTTTGTAATACTCGCTTATTCCTAAGATGATTTTAGATTTTTGAGCCAGATTATTGGTTTTAGCATTATAATCTAAAGCGCGATCAAAATAAATTATAGCAGAATCGTTTCGTTTAAGTTGTGTTTCGATTAGACCAAGTTGATAATAAGCGTCAGTTTTTGCTTTTAGAATAGACGCATTATCCGGTTTCTTGATTATTTTTTGAAAAGATTTTGCAGCTAAAGGTAGATTTTTACTTGTTTTTAGTGCCATTGCTTTCTGATAACTTAAAAGCTCAGCATGGTCTGTAATATTTAGCTGTTTTAAAAGATCGTCGGCTTTTTTATAATAAATATCAGCTGTTTTGTAATCGCCTTTTGCGGTATTGGTCAGGCCAATGTAATGAAGTCCTAATACTTTAGTGCAAGTTGGATTTACAACATCAAAGTAAGAAAGGCTTTTGTGGAAGTTTTTTAGTGCTTCTTCGTATTTTTTTTGATTGTAATAGATTTTTCCAAGCTTAAAAGTCTGGTTCGCCAGATTCTCTACTTTATGATTGGTTTCGCAAAAATCGATTGATTTTTTAGTGTAAAAGACTGCCTGATTATACTCTTTTTGGTTAAGATTCTTGTTTGCTAGTTTGTTGTAATAGGAAATGCTATCTGTACTCTTTTTAATTTGAGAATACAAAAATGAATTAAAAAAACAAACAAGAATAAAAAGATGATATTTCATGTATGGCAATGCTTTTACAATGAATTCTACGTTTTCTTTATTAGTAAAATCAAATCTATTAATCTTGATGAATAGCCAATTTCGTTATCGTACCAACCTACAACTTTTACCATTTTGTCAATGACAGATGTTAGTTGCGCGTCAAATAAGCACGAATGTGTGTTGCCAATTACATCAACAGAAACGATTGGATCTTCTGTGTAATCTAATATTCCTTTTAAATTTGTTTTTGAGGCTTTTTCAAATGCGTTATTAATTTCTTCAATCGTAACAGCGCGTTTTACATTAAATGTTATGTCTGTCAGGGAACCATCCGGAACAGGAACACGAATTCCACAACCTCCGATTTTATGATGCAATTTAGGAAAAATTTTCGTTAATGCCTTAGCTGCACCCGTAGTTGTTGGAACAATCGACTGACTCGCACCTCTTGCACGTCGCAAGTCCTTATGTGGTTGGTCGTGAAGACTTTGGTCTGTTGTGTAGGAATGTATTGTTGTGATGTAAGCTTGCTCAATTCCGCATAAATCATCAATGATTTTTATCATTGGAGCGGCATTATTTGTCGTACAGCTTGCATTCGAAACAATATTTTCAGTTCCGTCCAGGATATTTTCATTTACACCAAGAACTACCGTTTTTATAGTGTCAACTTCTGATGGAGCTGAAAGAATTACTTTTTTTGCTCCGGCTTCAATATGAGCATTAAGTTCTTCATGAGTTTTGTATTTTCCGGTAGACTCAATCACAAAATCAATATTGTGGCTTTTCCAGTCTAAATTAGAAATGCTTTTTTCATGAAAGAATAAATAATGTTTTTCGTCAACAATAATACCTTCGTCATCATGACTAACTTTATAAGGTAAAACTCCGTGAATACTGTCGTATTTTATCAAATGCGACATGGTTCTGTTATCTGCAATATCATTAATTGCAACGACTTCTATTTGGGGATGGTTTAAAAGAAGACGGAACAAATTTCTTCCAATTCTTCCAAAACCGTTGATAGCAATTCTAGTTTTCAATTTTTTTGTTTATTCGGTAAATCGTTTATTCGTCTAATCGATTTACCGAATAAACGAATGAACGATTAAACTTTTTATAAAATATGTTTTTGTGCTTTGTATGAGGAACGAACTAAAGGCCCGCTTTCGACATGACGGAAACCTAATTCAAGACCAAATTTTTCATACTTAGCAAATTGTTCGGGTGTGATAAATTCTTTAACAGGTAAATGTTTTTTACTTGGCTGTAGGTATTGGCCAATAGTAACAACATCAACATTTGCATTGCGTAAATCTGTCATTGTCTGAAAAACTTCCTCTTCAGTTTCACCTAATCCAAGCATAATTCCGGATTTGGTTCTGTTGATTCCTTTTTCTTTCAAATAACGTAAAACTTCCAGACTACGATCATATTTTGCCTGAATACGAACTTCACGAGTTAAACGACGAACGGTTTCAACATTATGAGAAACTACTTCAGGATTTGCTTCTACAATTCGATCAAGATTTCTTTCGATTCCTTGAAAATCAGGAATTAAAGTTTCAAGAGTAGTATTTGGGTTCATTCTACGAATTGCTTTTACAGTTTCAATCCAGATAATAGAACCACCATCTTTCAAATCATCTCTGTCAACACTAGTAATTACAGCGTGTTTGATGTTCATGATTTTTATAGAACGTGCTACTTTTTCCGGTTCATCCCAATCTACTGTTTCAGGTCTTCCGGTTTTTACGCCGCAAAATCCGCAAGAACGCGTACAAACATTTCCTAAAATCATGAAAGTTGCTGTTCCTTCACCCCAACATTCGCCCATATTAGGACAACTTCCTGAGGTACAAATAGTATTTAAGCTATATTTATCAACCAAACCACGTAGTTCAGTATATTTTTGTCCAATTGGAAGTTTTACTTTTAACCATTTAGGTTTTCCAGTTGGTATATTTTCAATGACTGTTTCCATATATCAAAATTCAAAGTACAAAGATAAGCAATGTAGTTTATTTGGAGATTCGTTTAAGATTTAATTTGGTATTGATCTATTTGGTATTTATAAAACCTTGTTTAGTAATAATTTTATCATAATGTTAAATTTCTGTTTTTAAATCATGATGTTGGTTTAAAAGCTTGTTTTTTGTCTGTTAATTCAAGAAAGACGAATAATAATGATAGAAGTCTGATTTTTACTCGTTTAAAATTTATATCTTTAATTGTTAAAAAAATAATCTTTATTGAAATAAAAAGGCATTGATGTTGTACTACATTTGTTGTTAAATTGTAATAATAAAAAACATGAAAAAGAAAATTATTGTATTTGGAGTTTTATTTGCCACATTTGGTTTCACTAGAATGAATGCGCAAATTAATTTTGGAGATAAAGCTATAGGAGCCGTTCAAAAAGGAATTTCAGGTTTTACATTTAGTAATGCTGATGCAGCTGCGTTATCTAAAGCAGCAGTTGATAAAATGGATACAGAGCATGATGTTGCAAGTGCAACTGATCCTTATACTTTAAGATTGAATAGAGTTTTTGGAAAATATACTGCTGGTGAAGGTTATACACTAAACTACAAAGTTTATAAGTTAAAAGAAGTAAACGCTTTTGCAACTGCAGACGGAAGTGTTCGTGTATATACAGGTTTAATGGATATCATGGATGATAATGAATTGCTTGCGGTAATTGGTCACGAAATTGGTCACGTTGCAAATCATGATTCTCAAGATGCTATAAAAGCGGCTTACAAAAAAGAAGCTTTAATGGATGCTGCAGCTTCTCAATCAGCAACAGTTGCAAGTGTTACAGATAGCCAGTTAGGAAAAATTGGAAGTGCGATTATTGATAGTAAATTTAGCCGTAAACAAGAAGCTGAAGCCGATTTGTTTTCTTATAACTTTATGAAAAAGAATGGTTATAATGTAAATGCCGAAGAATCTGCTTTTAGAATTCTTGCTAAAATGAGCGAAGGAACTGAAGCTTCATTTATTGATCAGATGATGAGTTCTCACCCAGATTCTAAACAAAGAGCTGAAGATGCTAAAAAACGTGCTGAAAAAGACGGTTTGTATAAGCCTTATGTGCAACAAAAAATTGTAAATACAGCACCGGCAAAAACAACAACTAAAAAAGCTACGACGAAAAAAACAACTAAAAAGAAATAATAATTTCTAATTAGAAAAATAAAACCCGACAAGTTTCAGAAATTTGTCGGGTTTTTTATTTTTAAGATTAACCTAAAACGTGAAATGCTAATACTTTTTGCACATCATAAACATTTACAGATTTGTTGAATTGTTTTACGATACTTGGTTGTAATTCACTTGCAACCCAGATTTTTAATTCGGCATCAAGATCAAAAGTTCCTGCAGTTTCTACACTGAATCTTGTAATGCTTTTGTATGCAATTGATTTATATTCTGTTTTGCTTCCAGTTATTCCTTGTACATCAACTAAGATTAATCTTTTGTTAGTGAAGATAAAAGTATCACGGATTAATTTGAAACCCATTTCGATTTCTTCGTTATCAGTTAAAAGTTGTCCGTATTTTTTAAGTAAATCTTCTTGGCTTACTGAACCGGCGTTACCAAGAATAGCAGAAAATATTCCCATTTTTTAGTTTTTAATTTTATTACAATTTTTTCTCCTTTTTAGGAGGTGTAAAAGTAATTAAAAATAAAAAAAGAAGATTGTTTTACCATTAAGAGATTAAGAGATATAAAGCGAGTATTTTCGATAAAGAATAAAACAGAAAAAAGATTTGTTTTAATTTATATATTTATAAAAGCAAAAAAAAAAGCAGAACCTAAGTTCTGCTTTTGAAGTTTATTATTCTAGTTCAGTTTTTATCGTTATTGGGAGATTGTAAGCGGTTCTCACTGCTTTTCCGTTTAGCATTCCCGGACTCCATTTTGTTTTTAATGATTTTAATACTCTGATTGCTTCTCTACCCATTCCGTAACCCGGATCTCTTTTTACTTCGATGTCAGTCATTGAACCATCTCTTTCAATTACGAAAGAAACATACACTTTTAATGTTTTTTCTGCATCTAATTCAGGTCTGTTGAAATTATTTCCCACGAAAGTGTAGAATTTATTAATTCCTCCAGGAAACTCTGGCAATTTGTCTAATGCGGCAGCAATTACAGGAACCTCTGGACTCACAGATGGTGTTACTACTGTTTCTGGACCGTTACCACCAGGTAATGCATTATCACTAGGAGTTCCATTTCCTGGCGCAGCATTGTCAACAGCAGGACCGTTTTGTTTATTAGTTGCAATTTCCGGTATAACCTCAGTTGGTGCAGCAACAACAGGATGTGTTAACTGAACTACTTCAGGAGTTGGTACAGTTTGTTTTGGAGGCGCAACTGGTTTTGGCGCTTCCGGCTTCACTACGTTGTCGTGAATGTCAACTTTTGTTGTATGCGTTGGAGTGTCAGGAATAGTTGGTGTATCTACTACAGTCCCGCCTCTAAATTTATTAATCAACATCGAACCAGTTCCAATGCTTGCCAATAATAGCAATCCTGCAAATAGTGCTGTAATGGTAGTTTTAGAATTTTCCTGACGTAATTGATACGCGCCGTACTCTTTGTTTTTGTTTTCGAAAACTAGGTCAGTCCAAGTGGTTTCGTAGATGTTTGATTTAGACATGATTTTTGGATTTTAAGGTTAAGTAACTTTAAATCATAAGCAATTGGGTTTTGGTTTTAGCTAACAACGCAGGGATTGTTATTTTAGTATATGAATAATTTATTTTTTTAAGAATAAATGCGATTATATTTTATTCTTTACCTAAAGATAATAAATTATCTATTACGTTCAATGATTTCTGCTAATAATTTTTTGGCACGAAGTAATTTTACTTTTACGTTGCTCAGAGGCTCGTCAATCTTGACAGCGATTTCCTGATAAGTCATTTCCTGAAAGTAACGTAACTGGATTGCTTCCTGATAGTGGGGTTTTAATTCTTTGATGCAAAGAAGCAATCGGGAGAGGTTTTGCTCTTTAATTAAAGCATCTTCAGCAGATGGAGTAGGGTCAGCAATATTATAAGCCTGCTGATCGTCGGCGTCAGTGATTTCTATAAAAAGATTGGTTTTCTTTTTTCGAAGTAAATCTATATAGACATTTTTTGCAATGGCAATTAACCAGGTATTGAATTGAAATTCAGAATTGTAACTGGCTATTTTGTCAAAAGCTTTTGAGAAAGTCTCAATGGTAATATCTTCAGCAGTAGTTTCGTTTTCGGTACGTTTTAGCATGAAGCCATATACTTCATTCCAGTAATAATCTAATAAAAAAGTAAAGGCGATCTGGTCACCTTTTTTAGCTTTTTCTATTTTAGAATTTATTTCCAATGTACAGGTTTTGAAAAGATATTAGTTATAAAGATATTAATTTGCGTGAATATAAGCACGATTTCTACAATAGGAAACCAAATTTTAAGATCATTTTCTTTTAATTTCCCCGCAGAAAATCCAATTACTGTCCAAACAACGGTGTAACGTGTTGCCAGAATAGCCAATACGGCAATCCATTGAAATTGGAAAGCCAATAAAACAATAACTAATATAAAGAATAATAATTGTGTGCTGAAAAATAAACCCAATTGCATTTTATCAAAAAACTTATAATACTCAGCCGTAGAAGTATGTCTTCTTTTTTGAGTAAACCATTCTTTATAAGTTTCCTTTGGTTTTGAATAGGTGAAACTTTCCGGAGTATAAGAAATTGCAGTATTTGCTTTGGTTGCCGCCTGATTAATAAATAAATCATCATCGCCGGAACGAACCTGAATGTGATCTATAAAACCATTAACATTAAAGAATTCTTCTTTTTTATAAGCAAGATTTCGTCCAACTCCCATATATGGAAGTCCAATTTTTGCCCACGAAAAATATTGCACTGCTGTTAAGATTGTTTCAAAACGGATTATTTTATTTAATAAAGAGCGTTCTATTTTTTCATAACCGCCATAACCCAAAACAATAGTTTTGTTCATTGTAAATTGCGAAGTCATTGCAGTAATCCAGTTTTTTGAAGTTGGATAACAATCAGCATCAGTAAACAATAAGTATTCTTTTCTTGATGCTTTGATTCCTAATGTCAGGGCGTATTTTTTATTTCCCCAAAAGGCTTCGTTATTTTGTACTTTAACCAAGCGAATATTTGGGTATTGTTGTTCGAATTCTTCAAAAACTTCTAACGTTTCATCGCTTGAAGCATCGTCAATTAAAACAATTTCAAAATCAGGATAATCTTGTTCCGCTAATAATGGAATGAATTTTTTAACGTTTTCTTCTTCATTTTTAGCACATACAATTACTGAAACCGGTAGATTTTTTGATGTAATTTCTTGAGGTTTCCCAAAAGCAAATTTTCCAAAAATTCCTAAATAATAGAAAACTTGAAGAACAACAATAGCAATAAAGAAGTAAAATAAAGTTATAAGCATCTGATTTTAATGTCTTTTAATTTCTGAATCTTGCGAGTGCAAATGTACTTATGAATTCCTAGATTTCAATGGCTAAAGCCGATTTACTTTCGGCATTTCGACATTTCTTTTGCAACAGCAATAGCCTGAGGGTTTTCGCTTTTTTCTAACTCCGAAATTATATTTTTATAATTATGATCGTCTCTGTTTTGAGATAGTTTTTTGGTGGCCTGAATCTCGTCGATTTCAATTTCAAAACCAAAGATTCCTCTGGCTTCACGCATTGTTTTTGTTGATAAATCTTCAACACGAACAGGATTTACAGAATTGGCTTCGTATTTATCGACCAATTTTTTAAGCTGTTCTATCGAAGTTGCTTCGTCAACAATTTTAATTCGTCCGTAAACATGTACGGCTATATAATTCCATGTTGGTACATTTTCATGATCGTACCAAGACGAAGAAATATAAATATGCGCTCCTGTAAATACTGCTAAAACCTGATCGTTTTCTGCAAAACCTTCTGCTTGCGGATTAAGTTTAGAAATATGTCCTTGCAGTATTTCTTTTCCATCAGCATTTACTTCAAGTTCGATTGGAATATGTGTTGCACATAATTTTCCATGAGTTTGATTGATCAGGATTCCGAAACTATTTTCTTTCAAAAAAGTTCTGATAGATTCCGGATCTTCGTCTTTGTATATTTTAGGTGTGTACATTGCTTCAGGTAATGAAATTTATTTTAGAGATTTTCCAAGACAAATAGCTTCTGGTCGATCTGCATATTTTCCGTAATTCGGAATTGTTTTATATCCTTGTTTTTGGTAAAATTGAATTGCTTCCAGATTTTTTACTCGTGTTTCCAGAATCAAATCCGTATATCCAATTGTTTTGGCTTTATCTTCTAAAAAAGCTAAAATGGTTTGACCAATCTTCTGTCCCGGAAATTTTGAATACATTCGTTTTACTTCGCCAATAGTATCGCTAATTGGTCTTATAGCGCCACAACCCAGAATCTCATTTTCAAGTTCGGCAATAGCAAAGACAAATTTGGGATTGTTATATTGCCAATCTGTAAAAGAATTTTTTCCGTCACTTCCAAAACGAAGATAAAGATTTATGGACAATTCTTCGATAATTGCAGCGACTTTTTCATCACTTGGATTTGCTGTTTTTATAGAAGGTATTTGAGTCATCTTTTAATTTGAAACTAAGTCTTTTCGGGAGCTAAACCAATTGGGATGAACACTGAGCCATAGAATTGCAAGTCCCATTAAAGTAAAAAGAACTCCTCCAACAATAAATTGTACAGTAATGTCATCAGAAAACGCAGATGTAAATGAGTGAAATAAACGAGAGAAAACTCCTCTTCTGAAAGATTTAAGCCTTATAATAATGTACATTACTATAGCAACTATAATCGAATTTAACGACGAAAATTTATGTTTCCAATTCAGGAAAGAAATTACAAAAATTCCAATTAGCAAACCAAGAAATATCCAAATATAGATACTTGGCCAAAAATTAAGTATAATTTCTTTGGTCGGGAATAACTCATTCCAACATTCTGATTTTTGTCCCTGAAGATACTTTATGGCACAAATATATTGTTCTGCTACGCTGTAATATCGCAATTGTAATATGCCATGAATGAGGAAAATCATTCCAAACAATTGTATTACAATTACGAGTATATTAATCTTTTTCATTTAGAACTTAAATGGTATTATGCTTATTTTAAATTACATTTACTTCTGCTTCAATATGAATTCCGAAGGTTTCAAAAACGGTTTTCTGAACATCTCTCGAAACGGCTAAGATTTCTTGTCCTGTTGCGTTTCCGTAATTTACCAAAACCAAAGCTTGATTTTTATGAACTCCCGCGTCACCAAAACGTTTTCCTTTAAAACCAGCTTGTTCGATTAACCAGCCAGCCGGAACTTTTACTTCGGTTTCTGAAACTTCATAATATTTCATTTCAGGGAATTTCTGATGGATTTTTTCGAAATCAGATTTCAATAAAATTGGGTTTTTAAAGAAACTTCCGCTATTTCCTAATTCTTTTGGATCAGGTAATTTGCTTTGTCTGATTGCGATTACAGCATTACTAACATCTTTTAGAGTTGGATTTGTAATGTTGTTTTTAGCCAATTCGGCAGTAATATCTCCGTAAGAAGTATTGATTTTATGATTGTGTTTCGTCAATTTATAAACTACAGAAGTAATTATATATTGATCTTTAACTTCATTTTTAAAGATGCTTTCACGATATCCAAAATTACATTCGGCATTAGTGAAAGTTTTCATTTCCTGAGATTCGATATTAATCGCTTCACACGAAACAAAAGTGTCTTTTATCTCCGTTCCGTATGCGCCAATATTCTGAACTGGCGTTGTGCCAACATTTCCAGGAATTAGAGACATGTTTTCTAAACCTCCAAAATTATTGTCGATTGTCCATAATACGAAATCGTGCCAGGTTTCACCAGCTTGGCTTTCAACCCAAACAAAATCGTCGTCTTCTTTAATGATTTTTTTTCCTTTTAAATCAATATGAATCACCAAAGCATCGATGTCTTTAGTAAGAAGCATATTGCTTCCGCCTCCTAAAATAAATTTTTTCTCGTTTTTATTTTCTTCCAGAATAGTTTTTAATTCAGTAACTGAATGTACTGCAACAAATTGTTTAGCGCTGGCTTCAATGCCAAAAGTATTGTAGTTTTTTAAAGAAAAATTGGATTGGATTTCCATAAATAAAAGGCTTTTGAATCCCGAAATGCAGGGATATTTCTGGGCTCAAAAGTACGGATTATAATTTATTTGAGTTAGATTTTGATAAATTATGAGGTAGAAATTTAAATTCGCTTTATCGGACTTTATAAAAGATTTGCTTAATGAAAACTTTTCAATTTCGTAATTCAATTTTTATATTCTTTTTCTGATATGAATCTTTTCTTTTGTATGTTTGATTCCCCAAATTAACTATACCAAATAAATGAAAGTAGCCCTTAAAACATTGTTTTTTACAATTATAATTTTACAATTCTTTAGTTGTAATAATTCAAAAAAGGAAATAGCATTAAAAACTGAGCTACATAAAAGTTCTGATAAAGCGTCTGAAATTGTAGAGAATGATCCTGTAAAAGATGAATTTTCTTTTCCTGTTGATAGTGCTTTACCAGTCAAAATTATTCGTTTGGAAACTTTTCATTCTGATGAAATTGAGGAGAATTATAATAAGAAAGTTTGGTTTGGACTTTTTAAAAATAATAACGATTATTCACTTGCCGAAACTAAAGTGTCTTTTAAACGTGTGAATGATCCGATAATTGATGAAACTGACGAAGAGAAAACAGGTTGGGAAGTTAGTGCTCAGGCAAAAGATTCTTGTTTGATTTTAATTGAAAAACTTCCTTATTTTATTGATGGAAATATATCAAGCGTCAAAATACCAGAAAGTATTTATCCAGACGAGAGTTTTAAATTTAGCTATAAAAACGCCGAATACACTTTGTTCGCAACTGGCAAAAAGAAAAAGGAACAATCAGATTCAGATTGGATTGTAGTTTCGAATTATAAATTATATCTAAAAATGGTTGTTGATGGTAAAGAAACTACAGAACTTCTGGTTGCAAAGAAAAACTTTGATGACCAAATGATCAGAATAATATTTGCCGGAGATCTTGATGACGACAACAAATTGGACTTAATTATTGATACAGCAAGTCATTACAATGTTTCGAGTCCAACATTATATTTATCAAAACCCGCCGAAAAAGGAAAAGCAATTAAACCTGTTGGAGTTTTTGTTACCGTAGGATGTTAATTATTATAGACTTTAGTTTATAGCGGCAATAAATCGTTGCATTTCTTTTAAGGTTCCTATGGTGATTCTGGTCCATTTTCCGTTTTCTTCATAGATTCTGGTTCCCATTATATTATGATCTGCTAATTGTTTGAAATAATCTTTTTTGTAGTTTTCTAAAGAGAAATAAACAAAATTTGAATAAGACGGAATGCATTCCAGATTAAGTTTGGTAAGTTGTTCTATCGTATATTTTTTTACCTCTTCATTTGAAGTATAAACTTGCTGAATGAATTTTTCGTCATTTAAAGATGCAATTGCGGCTGTAGCTGATACAACGCTTACGGACATATTTGGTGAAGACTTAAAAGAATTAATTTCATCTATTGTAGCCGAATGCGCAACAGCATAACCAACGCGAGCCCCTGCCAAACCATACATTTTTGAGAATGTTTTGGTGATAATTACGTTTTTGTTTTCCATAACAAGATCTGTTAAAGATTGTTCTTTTGTGAAATCAATATAAGCTTCATCAACAAAAACGATTGCTTTTTTTGAAGCTTCATTTATAAAAGAAACCAATTCTTCTCTATTACAGATGGTTCCTGTTGGGTTATTTGGATTACAGATATAAATCATTTTAGTTTCTGAATCAATAGCTTTCAACATTGCTGGTAAATCATGCTTTTTATCTTTGGTTAATGGAACCGTTATTTTCTTAAGTCCTAATTTTTCATAAGGAGCGGTCCAATAATCAAAAGTGGTTTCGGCCATTATAAAGTTCCCTTTTTTAGATGCCGTGTATTGAAGTACTAAATCTAAAATTTCAGTTGAACCTGCGCCTAATGTAATATTGTTGTCCGAAACATTATTTTTTTTAGCAATGAGCGTAATTAATTCAGGCCAAAGAGTCCAGCCGTATCGATTACTGCTGTTAATACTTTTTGCCATTGCAGCTCTTGCTAACGGAGATGGACCATAAGGATTTTCATTTGATCTGAGTAATATTGGAGAATTGTCTAAATCAGGTAAAATGTATTCTTCTGTAGGACTTGCAAATGCTTCAAGCTGACAAAATCCTAATCCTATTGTGCCTAATCCTATTTGTTTTAGCCAATTTCTTCTGTTATTCATCTCTTTTAGATTAAATTAAACAATTCAGTACAATAGTATGTCGTTGAAATAGGAGGAAAGTTACGAGGTATTTTTAGATTTTCTTTTTGTAAGTTTGAATGAATTATAAAGATATAATTATGTTTAAATCAATTCTTAAGAATAAAGTTGCAGTTCTTTTAATTCTATTTTTCTCAATAGTTTCTAATGCCCAAATAAATATATTTGGAGATTGGAGAATTGATAATGTTATTGGAATTCGTGATCTTAAAGAATATTCTATGGTTAAACAAGAAGAGAATAATCGGTGGGGAAGTTTGTTGACATTAAATTCAGACGGAACATTTTTAAGTAGAAATTTACCTGAATGTGGGAATTTAATCTCCGCGAATATTTTAGGTGATTTTGTATTAATAGACGATAATCATATTCGTTTTATTCTAGGAGAAACTTCTTCAAGAAAATATAATAAAGCTCATAATTTAGACTCAGAATCAGATTTGAATAGAGATTTAGGGATTTTTTATATTTATAAAGATTCAAAATCAATTCGATTAATCGAAAGCAATGGCGTTTTAGAAGACGATAAAAATAAAATTTTATACAATAAACTGATGAATTCTTTTGATTGGAGATCGTATGATTTTGTTTGGAATAATACAAAAGGAAAGAATCAGGAGGAAATCGTAAAAGATTGTATTGATTCAAAAAAACTGATTGATTTGTCTAATTGTAAAGTTGTTTTTTCTAAAAAAGAAAAATACGGTGATGTTCTTCTTGTGCAAGAAAACAGCAATTTTCACTTTGTGATTTATGATGATTTTAAAAAGAAAGTTTCTTTGGCGTATCCTCGATAAAATTGAAAAAGTTAATTATGAGTTATACTTGATCGTCAAAATCAGTTTGTTCTCTTAAATGTGATGCTATTATACAGCCAATAACAAATCCACTTATAAGTCCTCCAACGTGCGCTGCATTATCAATATTTCCAAATAATCCCATTAATAAATTGTAACCCACAAATATTGCACTGAAAACTAAATAAGCTTTGTTTAATAGTGGTGAAAAAACTTTTAGAAGTGATAACGCAATAAAAAGTCCATAAAGCCCAAAAATTGCTCCTGATGCTCCAACACTTACCGTTGCATCATGCCACCAAATGCTGGCGAGACTTGCAAAAAATCCTGTAACCAGATATATTGTAAGATATTTTGCTTTTCCTAAAACAGGTTCCAGAAATATGCCAACAATATAAAGGCCAAACATATTTGAGACTAAATGCATTATACTTCCATGTAAAAAAACAGATGTAAGTAATCTCCACCATTGTCCGTCTTCTACAAAAGGTCTAAAGTTAGCGCCCCAATCGAGTAAATCTTTTCCTTTGAAAGAAAAAAATCCAAAACCTGTACAAACCATTAAAATGAAAATGAATAAGTTGAGGTTAATTAAAATTGGAGTGATGTAAAAACCTTCTCTCGGAACTAAAAAATCAAAAGTATCTTTTAGACTTTCTAATTTTGATTTTTTTCCAGTTATAGAATTTCTAAAGCTTTGTGGTTGCAGTTTGGTGAAAAAGATTAGGATAAACCAAAATAAAAAGCCAATTCCTAAAGAACCTAAAAGCCATTCGAGTTTTTTACCGTTTCGATTTTTAAAAGGTTCGTCGTGTGCTTGTAATAAAATAGGTTTATTAAGATCGTAATGTGTGTTTTGTTCGATTGCCGAATTAAAATTATCATGATCTTCTGTGTTTCCTACTAGTTCTAAATAAGTAAATTGATTAAAATCTGTACTATTAAATTCCTTTTCAGTTCTTGCGGCAAAATCCTTGAATTTAATCTGTTTTTCGCCATTGGATAAACTATTGCTTATTTCTTCGGAGTATCTTTTTCCTAACCAATATTTACATTCATGTCTGGAAGTTTCCTTAGAAGTTTCTAAGATTGGCATTGCGACATAGATAAGCATATTAAAACGGTTATTGTTTTTTCCGGTTGCTTCGCCAGTGTTTAGAACGCCAATATTCTTTTTGTCAATATAGAATTTTTGTAATGTATAATATTTTGTCTTTTCATGTTTCGGAATCTCTGAAATAGTTTCAATTGGAGTAAGTTTTCCAGTTGCTGTAATCAAATATTCTTGCGCGATCATAGTTGGAATTGCGATTACTAAGATTGCCATTAAATGAAAGAAAAAAGATTTATTATCATTTTTGAATTTTAAGTTCTTTAATCTTGGGCTTAAAAAAAGGTAAACAAGAATACATGGAATACCAAAAGGAAGCCAAAACTTTAAAAACATTTCTTTAGCAGGAAATAATTCAAATTTGATGAATAAAAACCAATGCAGGAAAGTATAAATAGAAATAAAACTAATTGCAATTATTAAAAAAGGCAAGTAAATTAATTTGATTTTTTCTAAAAGATCTTTCATTCTAAAATATAAAAAAGGTTGCTTTGATTGGTTTTATGGAGCGTTAGTTAGAATATTGGTTTAATAACTCATGATATTTATCTGCAATAATCTTCATGTTGATGTTATAATTTGCATTTTCTTCTACAAACTTTCTGTTTTGTAAAATAGCATTGTTTCGGGATTCAGCATTTTTAAAAGACCAGATAAGTTCTTCGGCAAGCATTTCGATATTATCGATTTCAATCAATTGTCCGTTTTCGCGATGTTTAATCCAGCTTTGGTTTCCTGCAATATCCGAAACTACAGGATAACAATTGCAAGCCATTGCTTCAAATAAAGAAGCCGAAACACCTTCGGTAATTGGCATACTAATATAAATATTCGATTGTTGTAATAATTTAGGAAGTTCCGTATTTGGAATTCTTCCTGTAAAGATTACTTTATTTTCGATTTGTAATTCTTTTGCCAGATCTTTTAGAAATTGTAATCTCGTTCCGTCGCCAACAATAGTTAAGGAGAAATCAATTCCTTTTTGGTTAAGAATCGCAAAAGCTTTCAAAATAGAATCATGGCGATATTCAGGTTGCAAAGAACGAGTTACAATCGCTTCAATTTTGCTTGAATTATTTATTGAAGGAGAAAAAAGTGACAAATCAATTCCTTTCGGGATAACCAAAACTTTATTCATATCAACACCAATTGCTTTCATAGAAATCGTCATAACCAGACCCCAGGCATGAATTAAATCTGCTTTTTTGAAAGCGTGTTTCTGTATGATTTTCTTAAAAGGAAGTAAAACTGAACCATCCGGCCACAAATCAGTTCGCCCTTGTTGCGCAATTGCAATTGGATGCATTCCTGAAATCGCAGCAAGAAACCCGTAACTTGTGGTTCTTTCTGCGATAATCATATCCGGTTTTTGTTCTTTGATTGTTTTTCGAATAGAAATAGGAGAGAACGCATATTCTAAAATACGCTTGAATCGATTGAGTTTCGAATTATTTGGCGTTTGAAGTTCCCAAGTGCAGATTTCAAAATCCCCAAATTCTTTCAAACCTTTCATCCATGTAATCGCGTCGGCACGATAAGATTCTCCCAGAAAAAGTATTTTTCTTTTTTTCATTCGGCAAACTTAATTTTTTTGCCACGAATTTCACGAATTTGCACTAATTTTTATTGTTTGGCTTTGACAAAGTTTTAAACTTTGTCAAAGCTTTTAATTAGTGAAAATTAGTGAAATTCGTGGCAACCTTTTTTAAAACTCATCAGTATCTAAAGCGCGATTGATAAATTCGTTCAATGGTTTTAAGGCAATTAATTTCTTGCTTATTTTCGATACAAAATCTTTTTGTGTCACTTCAGAAATATCATATTTTTGAGTTGCCGTAAAACTTTTTAGTTTCAAAAACTCAATTGCCGGATGTTCTTTTTCGTAACCTCTTGGTGGATTTTTTAGCGAATTATTTTCATCAAAATCTAAATTTCCAAATTCTTTTTTGAAGTTTTTGTCTGCTAAAATAGCTTCAAGATCATCATGGAAAAATGCAATTTCTTTACGTACTTTTTTCAATTGATCCGGATCTGGAGAATAAAATCCTCCGGCAATAAAACTGGCTCCTTTTTCTATATGTACATAATATCCGGAACGATTTTGACCTTTTGCGCCAGATGACATCCAAACGCCCAAATGTGCTTTATAAGGAGATTTGTCTTTAGAAAACCGAATGTCACGATTGATTCTGAAAGTACAATTTTTAACTTCCAATAATTCTAATGACGGATCAAGTGGTTTCATCGCATCCAGAAAATCACTGACCAATTGATGGTAATCCTTTTTGAAAACTTCGTATCGCTTTTTATTGTCCTGAAACCAATCTCTGTTATTGTTCTTTTTTAAATCGTCTAAAAATTGCAATGATTCTTTAGCTAGCATATTCGTTATATTATTGCAGTTGTTTTTTTAAATCTTGTTCACCAATAAAGCCTGTGTTTTTCCATTGTACAGCTTTGTTTTCGTATAAAACCATTGTTGGCAATTGATCAATTTTTAGTTGAGTAGCCAAAGTTTTGTTTTTATCTACATCAATACGAATGATTATTACTTTGTCGGCCATGTCTTTTTGCATTTTCAAAAGATACGGTTCCATTTGTTTGCATGGACCACACCATTCGGCATAGAAATCAACCAAAACTTTTTTATCTGAATTTAATAAATCATTAAACTCATTCATCGTCATTCCAACTTGCGCTGAAGAAGCATTTGATAATCCCTCAGCATTCCATTTCATGATTCCGCCTTCCAATTCATAAACATTTGTAAAGCCTAATTCGTTTAGTTTTGCAGCCGCTTTTTTACTTCTTCCGCCACTTAAACAATATACAAATACAGGTTTCGATTTATCGTAAGAAGCAACATTTGCAGCAAAATCTTCACTGTTCCAGTTTACATTTGCAGCATTATCAATATGTTCCGATTCGAATTCTTCAGGAGTTCGAACATCTAATATTTGAGGATTTTCGGTTGTTTTGATTTTCTCTGCAAAATCTTTTGGAGCAATTTCCTTAAAGGAATTGTCTTTCTTTTCGTTGCAGGAAATTAGTAAAACAGAAACTATTAGGAATAAAATTTTAGAAAACTTCATAAAGCTGAATTTTAAAATATAGAATTGCTAAAGTAGTGAATTTTCAATTTTTGAATTCATAATAGAAAGTGAAAAAAAAAGGTTTGTTGGGATTAAAGGTTTTTAGCCACGAATTTCACTAATAAGCACGAATTTTTTATTTAGTGTGCGCATTTTTGTCATTCCGAGGAACGAGGAATCTCCGTAAGTAGCGCGACAAAGATTAGTAACTTATCTTCAGCGTCCCGAAGCTTCGGGATTGCGGAGATTCCTCGTTCCTCGGAATGACAAACTTTGATAGGAAAGTTTTTAAATCCGTTTAATCCTGATAATCTGTGGCTAAATATTTTTTAGACAAAGACAATTAGTGAAAATTCGAGCAATTCGCGGCAAAAAATTACCCTAAATTAAACATCTTATAACTCTGATGCGTCGATTTTACAATCGCTTCGGTACGTTCAGGATGTGTATCTGAGATAAAAAGCTGACCGAAAGTTTCGCTGTTTACCATTTCGATTATTTTGGCAACCCGATTTTCGTCTAATTTGTCAAAAATATCATCAAATAATAATAACGGTTTTACGCCGCTTTGTTTCTTTAGAAATTCGAATTGGGCAAGTTTCAAAGCAATCAGGAAAGATTTCTGCTGACCTTGTGATCCAAATTTCTTTATTGGATGTGAATCTATTTCAAAAGATAAATCATCTTTATGGATTCCGACACTTGTATATTGCAGTGCGCGATCTTTATTGATGTTCTCCTTTAATAATGTCAGTAAATCTTTTTCGAACAAATTACTTTCATAAACCAATTGTACCGTTTCTTCAGATCCCGTTATGGCTTGGTGATGCACATTAAATATAGGTATAAATTGTTCCAGGAAATCTTTTCTTTTTTCGAAAATCGATTGTCCGAAACTATTTAGCTGTTCATTATATATAGATAAGGTATCATTGTCAAAAACATGATTCAGTGCAAAATACTTCAGCAAAGCATTTCGCTGCACAATTACTTTCTGGTATTGAATAAGCTGATGTAAATAAGTAGAATCTAATTGCGAAATTACGCTGTCCATGAATTTACGGCGTGTTTCACTTCCTTCAACAATTAAATCACGATCTGCGGGAGAAATAATTACAAGCGGAATAAACCCAATATGATCGGAGAATTTATCGTAAGCTTTTCCGTTTCTTTTTAAAATTTTCTTTTGTCCTTTTTTTAAACTGCAAACGATTTGTTCCGTTCTTTCATTTTTCTCTAATTCGGCATCAATTACAAAAAACTCTTCTCCGTGTTTGATATTTTGAACTGCCAACGGATTAAAATAACTTTTCCCGTAAGCCAAATGATAAATTGCATCAAGCACATTGGTTTTCCCAATTCCGTTTTTCCCAACAAAACAATTGATCTTGTGGTCAAAATCAAAACTGATCTCGGAGAAATTTTTATAATTGAATAAAGAAATTTTGTTTAAATGCATTGTTAATCAGTAGTAATGATAAAATTTAAAAAAGAAAGTTTACAAATTTATGATTTTGAAGCACTACTTGTTTTTTATGAGGTCACTTTTTGTTTTTATTATTAAATCAAAAACAGATTTTACTTTTGGAATATTATACATTACATTTTTATCTTCAAAAAAATTGATTCCACTATGAAATGTAAATGAATCAGTTGAGCTTCCTGCTATTGATTCTGGTTCTCCAATAATAATATAACCGTAATCATTTGCTTTTTCTCTATAATTGAGAATTAAGGTTTCTAATTCGAAACTTTCGTTGATTATTTTAGAATTTGAGTCACAAAAGATTATTCTTTGATTTGTTAAGAAGAATTGTGTTGCTCTAGTTTTAAACCATCTAATTAGGATTCTTCCTAATGTTAAAAGAAGATAAAAGAATGTGAGAATTGGGATGATAAAATAGTAATATAATTCTTGATAGTTATTGATTTGAATATCTTTTGAAGGTTTTACTAGAATTATTAATACCAAGGCTATAAAAGTAAAAATTGGTATTGTGACCAAATCCTCAAGTCGGAAAGGTATTTTTTTGGTGTGTTCGATTTCCCGAATTAATACTTCGTCTTTTTTTAAAATCATTTATATATTTTCGACTCTTTATATTTGTTATAAAGTTTAAGCGTGCAAATTATTGAAAATTATCGAAACAATAGACTTTTCGCGTGTTACGAGATGAATTATTTCCCCTGAAATACTAAAGAAGTTACTGTTTAGTGAATTATTTTTTTAAAATGGATATAAATTTGCTTTTTTTTGCTTTAGTTTCAATAAAAATTTTATTTTTGCCGTTCACTAAATTAAATTGAAATGGCAACTTATAATAAAAGAGGATATAAAACACCAAAAGAAAAGGAAGTTAAAGATGTTGTTACAGAAGAACAACAAGTAATCATTGACGAGAAGGATAGTACAACAGCTGGTGTGTTCTCAAAATTAGATGAAACCGCTTCAAGAACTGAGGATTGGGTTGCTAAAAATCAAAAAATCATTATTGGTTTAGTTGCTGGTATTGCAGTTGCTACTATTGGATATTTGGCTTACCAAAAATTTATTGAAGCTCCAAAACAAAATGAAGCTGCAAGCGAAATGTTTGTTGCTCAACAAAATTTTGAAAAAGCAACAAATGGTGTAGCAAGTGATTCATTATACAAATTGGCTTTGAATGGTTCTGAAGGTAAATTCGGATTCGTTAAAATTGCTGACGAATATTCTGGAACTGATGCAGGAAATTTAGCAAACTACTATGCAGGTATTGCTTCTTTGAACATTGGAAAATATGATGACGCTATTAAATACTTAGGGGAATTTAAATCAAAAGAAGCTATCGTTGGAGCTTTGGCAATTGGTGCAATTGGAGATGCTTATTCTCAAAAGAACCAACAAAAAGAAGCTTTAGACTATTATGTGAAAGCTGCTGAATCTAATAAAAATGATTTCACAACACCTCGTTTCTTATTAAAAGCAGGTAAAACAGCTTTGGCTTTAGGTCAAAAAGAAGATGCTATTAAGTATTTAACAGATATTAAAGAAAACTACGATGCAACTCCAGAAGCAGCTTCTGTTGATGTATTGATTGGATTAGCACAATAAAAATTTTAGACTTTAGATTTAAGATTGTAGATTTGTATTTAAGAATCTATCCCGAGACTTCGGGGCGAAAATCAAAAATTTAAAATATCACTGATGGCTACTGAAAATAAAAACTTATCAGAATACGATAAAAACACAATCCCAAATGCGAAAGACTTTCGATTTGGGATTGTTGTTTCTGAGTGGAACGAAACCATAACAGAAGGACTTTATAATGGCGCTTTTGACGCTTTAGTTGATTGTGATGTACCGCAACAGCAAATTATTCGTTGGAATGTTCCTGGAAGTTTTGAGCTGATTTATGGTGCAAAGAAAATGTTGCAAACGCAAAATGTAGATGCGGTTATTGTAATTGGATGTGTAATTCAAGGAGAAACTAAACATTTTGATTTTGTATGTGAAGGTGTAACACAAGGAATTAAAGATCTGAATGTTCAGACTGATGTTCCGGTTATCTTTTGTGTCTTAACAGATAATAACATGCAACAATCTATTGACAGAAGTGGAGGAGTTCATGGAAACAAAGGAACCGAAGCAGCAATTGCAGCTATAAAAATGGCATATATTCGTCAACAAGCGTCTATGTCGCATCCGTTTCACCAGCCATTATTGTCTTCAGGTGCGCTTCAGATCGAAGATTCACCAAGAAAAATTGAGAAGGAATAAAACACAAATGTTTTAAAAATACTAAAACCTATACTGTGTAAAAATAGTATAGGTTTTTTTGTTTTTTTTATGATAGCTGTTATTCTAAAACACAACAGAAATTCATTAAATTTGTACACCTTGGTTTAGATTTTAAATCAAAAATCTTAAATCGTTAATCTACAATCTAAAATTTTAAATGTCGAGTATAATTCAATTACTTCCTGATCACGTTGCTAATCAAATTGCTGCTGGAGAAGTGGTTCAAAGACCCGCTTCAGTTGTAAAAGAGCTATTAGAAAATGCTGTTGATGCAAAAGCAACTGATATTAAATTGATCATTAAAGACGCTGGAAAATCATTGGTTCAGGTGATCGATAATGGTCAGGGAATGAGTGTTACTGATGCTCGTTTATGTTTTGAGCGCCACGCAACTTCAAAAATACGTCAGGCCGAAGATTTATTCTCACTTGCGACCAAAGGTTTTCGTGGAGAAGCTCTGGCTTCTATCGCCGCGATTGCGCACATGGAAATGAAAACCAAACAAGATCAGGACGAACTTGGAACTCATATTATAATCGAAGGAAGTAAATTTGTCTCGCAGGAAGTTGCCGTTTTACCAAAAGGAACATCATTTGCCGTTAAAAATTTATTTTTTAATATTCCGGCACGTCGTAATTTCTTAAAATCAGATACAGTTGAATTTCGCCATGTTATGGACGAGTTTCAGCGAGTAGCAATGGCGCATCCAAATATTCATTTTACATTTTATCATAACGGAAGTGAAATGTATAATTTGCCAGCGGCAGGTTATCGTCAACGAATTGTTGGGATAATGTCCGGTAAAACAAATGAAAAATTAGTTCCGGTCAATGAAGATACAGAAATTATAAACGTTCAGGGATTTGTTTGTAAACCTGAATTTGCCAAGAAAAGCCGAGGAGAGCAATTCTTTTTTGTAAACGATCGTTTTATAAAAAGTGGTTACTTGCATCACGCTGTAATGGCAGCATATGACGGACTTTTGAAAGATGGTTCTCAGCCAAGTTATTTCTTGTATTTGCAAGTTCCGCCTAACACAATCGATATCAATATTCATCCAACTAAAACAGAAATTAAGTTTGATGATGAACAGGCATTATACGCTATTTTAAGAGCTTCGATAAAACATAGTTTAGGACAGTTTAATGTAGCACCGGTTTTAGATTTTGATCGCGATGCCAATTTAGATACACCATATCATTATAAAGATTTAGAAGCCGAGACACCTACGATTCAGGTTGATGGAACTTTTAATCCGTTTACGGATGATAAGACAAATCAGCATTATTCTAAATCAAATTCAAGTTCTGGATCAGGTTCAAGTTCAGGTTCTAGTTATAGTTCAGGATCTAATTCAAATTCCTATTCGGGAGGATATTCTAAACGAGTAGAACCAACTACAAGCTGGGAAAGTTTGTACGTAGGTTTGGATACAGAAAGTGTCGAAAGTTCACCTTTTACATTCGAAAACGAAGAAGTTACTTCATCATTGTTTAATGACGATGAGGTAGAACAAGCAAGTCAGGGAACGTATCAGATTCATAAAAAATATATTGTTTCGCCAATAAAATCAGGAATGGTTATTGTTGATCAGCAACGTGCACATCAACGAATTTTGTACGAGCAATTTTTGTTGAATATGACCGTTAATCAAGCATCAAGTCAGCAATTATTGTTTCCGTTGAATTTATTTTATTCGTCAGGCGAAATGGAATTAATCGAAGAATTAAAGCCTTCGCTTGAAACAACAGGTTTTGTTTTTGATGAAGCGCAAACAGATCACATCGTGATTTCGGGAATTCCTGTAAATATTACAGAAAGTGAAGTTTCGTTGGTAATAGAACAATTATTAAGTGATTTGCAAGACGGAATTCCAGCTAATAGTTACAGTCAGAATGATACGATTGCAAAATCTATGGCGAAGAGTTTAGCGGTTAAAACCGGATCTTATTTAACCGAAAAAGAACAAGATAATTTGGTAAACGGATTGTTTGCCTGTAAAGATCCAAATATTTCACCTTTTCAAAAACCTACCTTCATTACCATGCGTGTTGAAGATATAGATAAAAAGTTTGCCTTATGATGAAAATAACTCCCGTAGTAAAACAATTGCTGATAATTAATATTATATTTTTTATTGGTACTTATTTAGTGCCGGCTGCACAAGCTTATTTTATGCTTTTTTTTCCTGAAAATCCAGGATTTAGAGTTTGGCAACCTATCACACATATGTTCATGCATGGAAATATCATGCATATTGCTTTCAATATGTTTGCTCTGTATTCTTTTGGTTCGACATTGGAGCATTTTTGGGGTGGTAAAAAATTCTTGTTTTTTTATATATCATGTGGTTTAGGTGCAGCTTTAATAAATTATGCTGTAAACTTCTATTTCTTTCAGGATGCAATGAATACCTTAGCTGCTAATGGGTTTAATAAAACAGAAATTTTGCAGTTGCTTGATGAGGGTAAAATGAATACAAAATGGAATGAACTGTTGTCAGTCTCTGAGCTAAAACATTTTTATTCAGCTTATTATGGTACTGTTCTGGGAGCTTCTGGAGCAATTTATGGATTGCTTGTTGCTTTTACTTTTATGTTTCCAAATGCGGAACTTGGAATTATGTTTATTCCGATTCCAATTAAAGCTAAATATTTTGTTCCGGTTTATATGCTTTTATATGATGGTTTCTTCGGAATTTTAGGAAATTCATTTTTAGGTATGGCCGATGGAGTAGCTCATTATGCACATATTGGAGGAGCGCTTTTCGGATTTTTAATAATGTGGTACTGGAAAAAAAATCAGTTTAATCAAAATCGTTGGAATTAATTTTTAACTTTAATATAAAAAATAGAAACTAAAGAAAAGCTTTTATGAATATTCTCGACGATTTAAAACTACAATATAAATTAGGTGGAATTGCAATGCGTGTCATTTATTGGAACATTGCTTGTTTCTTGATTTCGTTAGTGTTTTTTTACCAATTTTCTATTGGTCAATTTGCTTTCCCAAGTTGGTTGGCATTGTCGTCAGATCCTCAAGCTTTTTTGTTTAGACCCTGGACATTTTTAACGTATGCATTCTTTCATGACGGATTCTTGCATTTGTTGTTTAATATGATGGTTTTAAACTTTGCCAGCAATTTATTTTTGACATTTTTTACTCAAAAGCAATATTTAGGATTATACATTTTAAGTGCTATTTTCTCCGGAGTTATTTTTGCCTTGAGTTTTTATTTTTCTAATATATATGGTTCTATTGTTGGTGCTTCTGCCGCTATTATGGCAATTTTGGTTGCAACAACAACATATCAGCCCTTAATGAATGTGCGTTTAATGTTTTTTGGAAACGTTAAACTCTGGCATATTACGGCTGTAATTTTAGTTTTAGATTTAATGCAGTTTCGTTTAGACAATACCGGCGGACATATTTCGCATTTAGCCGGAGCAATTTTTGGATTTATTTACATTAAGTTGCTTCAAAACGGAACAGATTTGAGTATTATTATTTCCAAAACTCTTGATTTCTTTACAAATCTATTTAGAAAATCCCCATCGACCCCATTCACAAAAGTTCATAAAAATTACAAAAAACCTACAGAAAAAGTGACGTCCCGAATTGTTACGAAAGACAAAACGCAGCAACAAATTGACGAAATTTTAGATAAGATTAGCCAGTCCGGTTATGATTGTCTCACAAAAGAAGAAAAAGAGTTTTTATTTAAAGCTGGAAAATAATCCTTTTAGCAAACAAATATGAAAAACCTTTCATGGTTTAATAAAATAATGTTCTTTTTGAATATAGTTCTGACTGTACTAACATTTAGTATCTATATTTTACCCTTTTTAGCACCTAAAAGTTTTCCGCTTTTATCGGTGCTAACCTTGTTTATGCCCGCTTTTTTTGTCCTTAACGGATTGTTCTTTGTTTACTGGGCAATTCAGTTTAAAAAGCGACTTATTTTGTCTGGTTTAGTCTTGTTAACCGGAATTACCTTTATCAGTAAATTTTATAAATTTTCGACGAAAGAATATGTACCTGATGAAAAAGATTTTTCTATAATGAGTTACAATGTTCGTCTTTTTAATGTTTTTAAATGGTTGGATCGTGATGATATTCCATCAAATATTAAAACTTTTATTGACGAAAAAGATCCGGATATTCTGTGTATTCAGGAATATTCGAATTCGGCTCATATTGATTTAAAAGTATATCCGCATCGTTATATTTTTATTGAAGGAAATAAGATCAAAACCGGTCAGGCAATTTTCTCCAAGTTTCCAATTTTGTATGAAGGAAATATTATTTTTCCAAATTCAGATAACAATGTAATTTATGCTGACATAAAACGCGGAAAAGATGTTATCAGGGTTTATAATATGCACTTGCAGTCGATTAAGATTTCTCCCGATGTTAGCGATATTTCAAATAATATAGACAATGTAAATCAGGAAAAATCACAATTGATTTATACCAGAATCAGTAAAGGTTTTAGACAGCAGCAAGAACAAGCTCAAATATTTAAGGAGAATATCAAACAATGCAAAACCCCGATTATTATTTGTGGAGATATGAATAATAGTCCGTTTTCGTATGTATATCGAAGTATAAAAGGGAAACTAAAAGATGCTTTTGAAGAAGCTGGAGAAGGTTTTGGAGCGACTTATAAATTTCGTTATTACCCCGCCCGAATTGATTATATTTTTACAGATCCTAAAATGAAAGTCAAGCAATTCGAGAGTTTTTCTGATTTCGAAAACTCAGATCATTATCCAATTATGACGAGACTTTCTATAGAATAGTTTTTTAATTGGAGCGATTTTTTTTAACCGCAAAGATGCAAAGGTTTACGCAAAGTTCGCAAAGCTATTTTTGTTTTAATCTCGCAAAGTCGCGAAGTCGCAAAGAAAATTAAACTTTGCGACTTCGCGACTTTGCGAGAAATATACTAGCGCCCCTTGCGTAAACCCTTGCGAACTTTGCGGTTAAATCCAAATCACAAATTTAATTTTCGATATTGTAAAGGAGAAGTTTGTTTTAACTCTTTGAATTTTCTGTTGAAATTTGAGATGTTATTAAAGCCACATAATTCGGCAATTTCTAAAACAGAAAGTTCACTGTTATTTGCTAATAGCTTTGAAGCGTGCTCAATTCTCACTTCTATTAAAAACTGGAAAAAAGACTTGTTCGTCCGGACTTTAAAATACCGGCAAAAGGCATTTTTGGTCATATTGGCAATCGAGGCAATTTCGTCTAAATTTATATTTTTACTAAAGTTAGTCATTACATGTTCGAAGACGGTCTGCATACGTTTACCTTCATTATCCGTAATTTTTTTATCATATAAGTGATTCGATAATTGCTCTTTATTGTTGTTTGAAAGCCATTTTAAAATTTCCAAAAACAAAATAAAACGTTGGTAATTGTCGGCTTTATTTAGCTTTTTAAAAGACTTGGTAATTTTCTTTGGAGCATTGTGAATGATGAAGCCGTTTCTGCTGCTTTCTAAAAAAGGATGAATGTTTTTGAAGGTATTTAGATTGAAAAAATCCTTTCCAAATGAGTTGGTTGTAAAAAATAAGGTAAGCATTATTGAAGATTCATTTTCGTGCACTTCACTTCTAAAAACATGAGGTAAGTTGCTGCCAATCACTAATATGTCGCCTTGGTTATAGTGCGAAATAGTATCTCCGGCAAAAACGGCACCTTCGCCTTTTTCGATAAAACTAATTTGAATTTCTTCATGTTGGTGAAGTTTATCATAGAAAACAATTTCTCTATCTTCTTGATATATAAGCGGATCTTCTCCCGATTTAGGGATTTTAAATGGAAAAACTTTCATGGTTGGTTGGTTAGATAGTTATATCAAATATATTTTATTTCGATAAAAAATAGCAATATATTAGTTGGTTTTTTGCTTAAGTGCCTTATATAGGGTAATATAGTATTGTTTTGAGATAATTTTTACGCCTCTTGCTTTGTTCAATATAAATAATTTTGGTCCTAATTAAAATCGATATTATGAGTATTCAATGGAAAGGCGTTATGCCGGCGGTAACCACAAAATTTACTGCAGATGATAAATTAGACTTCAGAATGTTTGAAGTAAACTTAAAAGCGCAACTAGACGCAGGTGTTGAAGGAATCATACTTGGTGGAACTTTAGGAGAAGCAAGTACACTTCTGGAAGAGGAGAAAAGAGAGTTGGTAAAAGGTACTGTGAGCATGGTTAACAATCAGGTTCCTGTAATCATGAATATTGCTGAACAAACAACTCGCGGAGCAATTTTGGCAGCTAATATTGCAGAGCAAGATGGAGCAAAAGGATTGATGATGTTGCCTCCAATGCGTTACAAAGCTTCTGATTTTGAAACTGTAACGTTTTTCTCAGAAGTGGCTAAAAACACTTCACTTCCAATAATGGTTTACAATAATCCAGTTGATTATAAAATTGAAGTTACACTAGATATGTTCGAAGAAATCCTGAAATTCGATAATATTCAGGCGGTAAAAGAATCGACAAGAGATATTTCTAATGTAACAAGAATGATCAACCGTTTTGGAGATCGTCTAAAAATATTATCAGGAGTCGATACATTGGCTTTAGAAAGTTTATTGATGGGATCTCACGGATGGGTTTCTGGTTTGGTAGATGCTTTCCCGAGAGAAACTGTAGCGATTTACAAGTTGGCAAAAGCTGGCCGAATTGACGAAGCGCTAAAAATATACAGATGGTTTTTGCCTTTGTTAGAATTAGATATCAATTCTTTTTTAGTTCAGAATATCAAGCTTGCAGAAGTCGCAACAGGAATTGGAACAGAAAATGTTCGTGCGCCAAGATTGCCGCTTCGTGGAGCTGAGAGAGAACAAGTTTTAGGAATTATTACCAAAGCATTGGAATCAAGACCGGAATTACCGGATTATAAAAATTTATAATCAAGGATAGTACATTGATGTGTCCGAAGAGCAAGAAACCTGGTTTGGTTTCAGACCTTGTAAACCTTCTGGTTTGCCAATTATTTCGCGAGCAGAAAAAGTTGTAAATTTGACTTTCGCAACCGGACACGCCATGATGGGTTTAAGTCTTGCGCCGGCAACAGTAAAAGTTATTACTGAGATTATTTCTGGTAAAACGAATTCTGTTGCTACTAAAATGTTTCAATTATAAAAGATGAGATACGATTCAATTCCAGTTTCTTTGTTTGAGAATAACCGAAAAAGGTTTATCGAAAAGATGCAAAATAATAGTTTGGCAATCCTAACTTCAAATGATGTAATGCCTAATAATGCTGATGATGTAATGGGTTTTGCACAAAATAATGATTTGTTTTATTTGTCAGGAATTGAGCAAGACGAAACTATTTTGGTACTTTATCCAGATGCTTTTAAAGAAGAAAATCGCACTATTTTATTTGTAAAAGAAGTTACTGAAATGACTTTGATTTGGGATGGCGATTTTTTGACCAAAGAAAAAGTTTCGACTATTTCAGGAATTAAAAATGTAAAATGGATTCATGAATTCGAAAAGACAATTCAGCTTTTTGCTTTTGAAGCAGATACAATCTATTTAGGACATAATGAGCACATTAAAAGAATAACTTCGGAAATGAATACGCGTCAGGATCGAATGATTCAATGGTGTAAACAAAAATATCCGTTGCATCAATACGAGCGTGTTGCCAAAATTACAAGAGAACTGCGACCAGTAAAATCTGTTGAAGAAATTGACTTGATGAAAAAAGCAGTTTCTATAAGTGTAAAAGGGTTTAAAGGACTTTTGAAAGCTGTAAAACCTGAGGTGAAAGAATACGAACTAGAAGCAGAATTAGCGTATCAATATATTAAGAATGGAGGAAATCGCCATGCATTCAAACCAATTATAGCTTCGGGTAAAAATGCCTGCGCGCTTCATTATAATACCAATGATTCTGTTTGTAAGGACGGCGAAATGGTTTTGGTCGATTTTGGTGTTTGTTATGCTAATTATAATTCAGATATTACGCGTTGTGTTCCGGTAAACGGAAAATTTTCAGCACGTCAGAAAGAAATTTACGAATCGGTTTTGTATTGTTTAAAAGAAGGATCAAAATTTTTGAAACCGGGAGTTTTGTCGAAAGATTACGAATTGCAAATGGCAAGTCTGATCGAAGCGGAATTGGTTAAGTTGAAATTAATTACGTTGGAAGAGATCGCTTCTCAAAATCCTCAAAATCCGGCTTACAAAAAATATTTCATGCACGGAACAGCTCATTTTTTAGGGCTTGATGTTCATGATGTTGGTTTGTATTCAAAGCCTTTCGAAAAGGGAATGGTCTTAACCTGTGAACCCGGAATTTATATTCGCGAAGAAGGAATTGGCTGCCGATTAGAAAATGATTACTTACTGACAGAAGACGGAAATATCAATTTATCTGAAGAAATACCAATCGAAATTACAGAAATAGAACAGCTAATTAACACCAAATAAACATGATTAAAAAACAATTTTTATTACTACTTTTTATTTGCTCAGGAATCTTTGCTCAAACTGGCATTGATATTAATGAGTTAAAATGGTTGCCCAATTCACATTCTTTTTGGGTGAATTCTAATCATAATGTTTTAGTTTATGATGTTGATAAATTAAATCAAAGTACTACAGTTTTAACAGATCAACAATTAAAAAGTGCAGGTTTCAAAGGAGAAGTTGAAGATTTGGTTTGGAATCAGAATAAGACAAAAGTTCTGGTTTATACCAATTCAAAGATGGTATGGAGAGCTAAAACCAAAGGTGATTATTGGTTTTTTGATTTAGCAACCGGAAAAGGAAGAAAACTGGGAGGGAATTTAGAAGAATCCTCTTTGATGTTTGCTAAATTTTCAAATGATAACGAAAATGTTGCTTATGTTTCTAAGCATAATATTTATTTGGAGAATCTGGCTTCGGGCAAAATTACTCCTTTAACAACAGATGGAACAGATAAGGTAATCAACGGAACTTTTGACTGGGTTTATGAAGAAGAACTTGCTGCTCGCGATGGATTTCGTTGGAGTCCTGATGGAAAAAGTATTGCTTTTTGGCGTGTTGATGCTACAGAGACAAAATTCCATTTGATGATTAATAATACTGATGCTTTATATCCATTTGTAGTTCCTGTAGAATATCCAAAAGCGGGAGAAAAACCTTCTTCTGTAAAAATTGGTGTTATCGATATTGCTTCTTTGAAGACAAATTGGCTGGATATTCCAGGTGAACCAGATAATAATTATTTGGTTCGTATGGAATGGGCTGCTAAAGATGCCGTAATGGTGGTTCAGTTGAATAGATATCAAAATCAGGCTTCGATCTATAATTGTAACTCACAAACTGGAAAAGCAAATTTAATATATCAGGAAAAGTCACCGGAATGGATTGATGTTTTTGATATTTCTTCTGGGATTTACGATGGGTTTCCGTGTCAGTTTGTAGACGATGGAAAAGCTTTTTTATGGAGTTCTGATGCTGATGGCTGGATGCATGTTTATAAAATAAGCAGCGACGGAAAGAAGAAAGAGTTAGTTACAAAAGGAAATTATGATGCGTATTATAAGGCTTATAATGATAAGACAAAATCTATTTATTACATCTCAAGTCCTAAAGATGCAACGCAAAGATATTTGTACGAAACGAATTTAAAATCGGGGAAAACCCAAAGAGTTACTCCTGAAATATTTGAAGGAACTAATGAATATCAATTTTCGACTGATGGATCGTATGCAAAACACACGAATATGAATATCAATCGAAATATAAATACCCGTTTAGTTTCGTTATCCGATCATAAAAAAATATTGCCAAAAGAAGCTGATGTTTTTGTAAAACCAAACCGTAATTTTTCTTTGGAAAAGTTTAAAGTAACAACGGTTGATGGCGTTGAAATGGACGGAATTATGGCAAAACCTTTAGATTTTGATCCAGCAAAAAAATACCCATTGTTTTTTTATGTTTATGGTGAACCAATGGCTTGCGTTGCAAATGATATGCCTTATTTGAATGAATTTATTGATTTACTTATTCCGGAAGGATATATAGGAATTGCAATGGATAATAGAGGAACTCCATCTTTGAAAGGAACAAAATGGAGAAAGTCTATTTATAAAAACATGGGAATTATAAATACTCGTGATCAGGCGATGGCTGCAAAAGAAATTCTAAAATGGAATTTTATTGATGCTGACAGAGTTGCTGTTCATGGTTGGAGCGGTGGTGGAGCTGTGACGTTGAATTTAATGTTTCAATATCCTGATATTTACAAAACGGGTGTAGCTATTTCGGCAGTTACAGATCAGCATTTTTATGATAATATCTACACAGAACGTTATATGGGATTACCAAGCGAAAACGAAGCGAATTATATTAAGGCTTCGCCGGTAACATACGCTAAGAATTTAAAAGGAAATTTACTTTACATTCATGGAACTGGTGATGACAATGTACATTACAAAAATGCAGAAGTTTTGATTAATGAATTTATAAAATATGATAGAATGTTTAATTTAATGATTTATCCAAATCGTTCACATTCTATCTATGAAGGCGAAGGAACTACACAGCATTTAGTAGATACTTTTGTAAAATTTATATATGAGAAATCTCCTCCGGGAGCAAAATAAAATTCACGAATTAGATTAAAAAGGGGAGAGTTTCTGTAAAAAGAAGTTGTCCCTTTTTTGTTTTGAGATAAATTCAACCGCACAGTTCGCTAAGATTTAATTTTACTTTATACATAGAAAACGCAAAGTTCTCAAATACAGATCAATACAATCCCGATAGCTATCGGGATTGCGGACTTTGCGCTTTTATAAAAGCTACGATTGTCTAAATGTCTTTGCGTGCTTTGCGGTTAAAATAATTGGTGCAAACAATATATTTTATATCTCTCCACCGATCATTTAAAGTTGTAAAAAGATTGATTTTTAAAGGTAGGATAATATGTGTAAAAATAACAATTATTCAATTAAGGATAATATAATAGGCTTTTATGGTAATATATTGCCATTAAAATTGTCAAAAAAGCAAAACATTTGCCCCTACTAATTATAAAACCATTTTATGAAATTTAAGTTTTTTCAAAGAAAAACGGTGGTACTTTTTTTTGTACTGCTAGCGCAATTTGCGTTCGCACAAGAGCGGGTTGTGTCAGGAATTGTTTCAGATAATGCAGGAATGCCTTTGCCGGGCGCGAGTGTATTGATTAGAGGAACAAAAACGGGAACTCAAACAGATTTTGACGGAAAATATTCGCTTAAAGCAAGTTCAAATTCTGTATTGATCTTTAATTATATCGGAATGAAAACTCAGGAAATAATGGCTGCAAATACTACTGTAAATGTAGTTATGGCTGGAGGTTCAGAGCAACTTCAGGAAATTGTTGTAACGGCCTTGGGTGTTAAAAGAGAAAAGAAATCTCTGGGATATGCCACTCAGGAAATTAAAGGCGAAGATTTGACAAAAGTAAATACTGGTAACGTAGCCAATTCAATTTCCGGGAAAATTGCCGGCGTACAAATCAGACGTAATAATAATATTGGAGGTTCTACCAATGTAATTATTCGTGGTACAACTTCATTAACAGGTAATAATCAGGCATTATGGATTGTAGATGGTATTCCGTTAAACAATGACAATACTAATAGTGAAGATCAAAAAAGCGGTGGTAATGTTGGTGGATATGATTACGGAAATGCTGCTGCAGATATCAATCCTGATGATATTGAAACAATGAACGTTTTAAAAGGTTCTGCGGCTTCAGCTTTATACGGTTCAAGAGCTTCAAACGGAGTTATTTTGGTTACGCTTAAAAAAGGAAGTAAATCTAAAGGTGGTTTGGGAGTAACTTTTAGCTCTGGGATTACTATTGGTGTAGTCGATAAAAAGACATTACCGGAATATCAAAATCAATATGGCGGGGGTTATGGAGATTTTTATGGTACTGTAAATTTAGGCAGTGGTGTGCATCCTTATGCGGCAACTGATGATGCTTCCTGGGGACCAAAATTTGATCCTAATTTATTAGTTTACAATTGGAAATCATTTTATCCTCAGTTGCCAGGTTATGGAAAAGCAACACCTTGGACAGCGGTACAGGAAAACCCAAATAGTTTTTATCAAAAGAGTGTGACGTATGTAAATAATGTTGCAGTTGCAGGATCTAATGAAAATGGTGATTTCAGATTTGGATATACAAATTATAATATGGATCAGGGAATTTTGCCTAATAGCGATAATCGCAAGGATAATTTTAATTTATCTGCAAGTTATAATTTAAAGCCTAAAACTAAAATTTCGGCTTCAGCCAATTACTTAAAGGCGAATGCGAAAGGAATGAATGAAACTGGTTATGGTGATGGAGGAAACAATTATTTGAGCAGTATTAGACAATGGTATTCAACGAGTGTAGATTTTAAAGATTTAAGGGATGCTTATAATTTAACAGGACAAAATACAACCTGGAATGTGGCTGGTCCTAATGATTTGGCAGTTCAGTTTCATGATAATCCATACTTTCAGAGATATAATAATTACAACAGTCTGGCTCGTGATCGTTTCTTTGGAAACGTTAATTTAACTACACAAGTAAACGACTGGTTTGATATTACTGGTAAAGGAGCTGTAGATTATTATCACCAATTACAAGAAGAGCGCATTGCTGTAGGTTCAAAAAGAACTCCAAACGGACTTGGACAATATTCAAGATACGATAAAGATTTTAGAGAGATCAATTTTGATTTGATCCTAAATTTTAAAACTGGTATCACCGAAGGTATAAAATTCAATGGAATGGTTGGGGCAAATTCAAGACGATCTGTTAGTAATTCAATATACGCCAGAACAAATGGAGGTTTGGTAGTGCCGGGAATGTATGCTTTGAATAATTCTATTGACAAAATAAACAGTCCTGACGAACGTGAGATTACACTTGGAACAAATAGTGTTTATGCTAATGCAAGTTTTAATTTCTTAGATACTTATTTCTTAGAGGGAACTTATCGCGTGGATGAATCTTCGACGTTGCCAAAAGATAATAATGTTTATTCATACCCTTCTATTACCGGGACTTATATTTTTAGTAATCATATTAAAACGGATTGGTTGTCTTTTGGAAAATTACGTCTGAATTATGCTGAAACAGGAAATGATGCTCCTTTTGCTGTAACTACTGCAACTTATCCTAAAAGTGACAATTTTGGTGATGGCGGAATTCGTTTTTCTACAGAAAACGATAAAAGTAATGCCAACTTAAAAAGTGAGTTGACAAAAGGTGTTGAAGCGGGTATTGAACTTAAATTGTTTAAAAACAGATTAGGTTTTGATTTTTCGTACTATAAAACAAATACGACAAACCAAATTCTTTCTATTGAAACTCCGTCGCAAACAGGATATACAAGAGCGTGGATAAATGCCGGAGATGTTCAGAATAAAGGATTTGAAGTAACGATGAATGTAATTCCGGTAAAAACTGCAAATTTCTCATGGGAAGTAAAAGTAAACTGGTCTACAAATAAAAATGAAGTGATTTCGTTAGGAGAGGCAAACAGAATTTCGTTAGGGTCTTTTCAGGGTGTAGGTTATGTTGCTGAAGTAGGAAAACCAGTTGGACAACTTATTGGTTCCGGATTTACATATTTAAACGGGCAAAAAGTAATTCGTGCAAACGGAAGATATTTACAAACTGCCGGAGCTACTATTGGAGATGTAAACCCAGATTGGATTGGTGGTGTAAATAACGTTTTGACGTATAAAAACTTCACATTTAATTTCTTAATTGATGTTAAAAAAGGCGGAGATGTTTATTCATTAGATCAGCGTTTTGGACATACTACGGGAATTTATGAAAGTACAGTAACAAATAATCATTTAGGACATCCGCAGAGAGATCCTGTTGCAAGCGGAGGAGGAATTTTATTGCCTGGCGTGAAAGAAGACGGAACTCCAAATGATAAAATTGTAAGTGTAGAAGGTGCCAATGGATATTCTTTTTATAACTCAATGCCAGAACAGCAATATGTTTATGATGCTTCTTATGTAAAGTTACGTGAGGTAGGATTAAGCTACAGATTACCTTCTAAGTTTCTTGCAAAGACTTTTATGAGCAGTATAATTTTTGCTTTTAATGGATCTAATTTATGGATCATAAGTAAAAATTTACCTTATGCAGATCCGGAAGCAGGAATGTCTTCAGGAAATCTTCAGGGTTTTCAAACAGGAGTATTACCTACATCAAAGGAGTATAACTTTAATATGAAAGTTCAATTCTAAAAACAAACAAAATGAAAATAGTAAAAACAATATTTTTTGCAGGAGCCATTTTACTTTCAGTTGCTTCGTGTGATAATTTAGATGATTTAAATCAAAATAAAAAAGCATATACAAGTGTTTTGCCTTCTAGTTTAATGGCAAGCGCACAGGTTGCATATGCTTATTTCCTGACGAATGCTTCTGTAAATGATAATAATTTTAGAGGATACGCGCAATATTGGACCAGTACAACTTACACAGATGAGGTAAATTATAATCAGGAAAGAAGAAATTTAGGAAATTCTCATTCGGTTCTATTGTACAGAGATGTTCTGCAGGATTTGACAAATGCCCAAAAACAAATTAGGAATAGAGAGGCACTTGGAACAATTGAAAAAGAGATCAAGAAAAATGATATCGCAATTCTTGACGTTCAAATTATAATAGTGTATCAAACTCTTGTTGATTTATTTGGTAATGTTCCTTATACAGAAGCTTTAGATATTGTAGGACATCCACGCCCTAAGTATGATGATGCAAAAAGCATTTATTTGGATTTGGCAGCCCGTTTAGATGTTGCCATTGCAGATTTAAGCGGAGGCACAAGCAGTTTGGGTGGTGGAGATTTAATATTTCGCGGTAATGTTGGTCAATGGAAATTATTGGCGAATAGTGTAAAGTTAAAATTAGGTTTACATCTTGCAGACATAGAATCGGCAAAAGCCAAAGAAATGGTTGAAAGTGCGTATAATTCAGGATTGATGACAAATAAAAATGAATCGGCGTTGTTTAAGTATTACGCAACAGTAATTGATATGAATCCTTTGTATAATACTTTGGTAAATGAAAGCCAAACGGTACCAACAGAGTTTTTTGTTAATGAATTGAATGCAAAAGATGATCCAAGGCGAGATGTTTATTTTAATCCGGAATCTAAAATAGGAGGCGTTTATAAAGGAGCTCCTTATGCTAAGCAAGTGAGTTATGGTAATTTCTCGAATGTAGGACCAAAGTTAAAGGAGAAAACAAATCCGGGAGTTATTTTTGATTATACAGAAACATGCTTCTTGTTGGCAGATGCAGCAAATAGAGGGTTTTCTGTAGGAGGAACGGCAGAAGATTATTATAAAAAAGGAATTTTGGCAAGCATGAATTTCTGGGGAATTGGAAGTAGTGATGCGCAAACTTATCTTGATAGAACTGATGTAGCTTTTACAACAGCAGCAGGAACGGCTAAGCAAAAAATTGCCTACCAACTTTGGATTGCTTATTACAATAGAGGATTTGAAGCTTGGACCGAATATAGAAGATTAGATTACCCAATTTTGCAAGCGCCTTCAACTGCGGTTGATGCTGCCGAAGGGAAAGTTCCGGTTCGTAATATTTATTCACTTTTTGATAAAACGTTGAATAAAAACAATTATGAAGCTGCTGCTACTGCTATTGGAGGAGATCGAATGACAACAAAAATATTTTGGGACAAATTTTAATTTGAGTTAGTTTATGTTTTTGAAACCGGGAGATCTTTAATTAGATTTTTCGGTTTTTTTTAAAATGAAATAACAGAAGTTTTACCGCAAAAGTCGCTAAGGGGCTATTTTACTTTACTTATAGGAAACACAAAGTCCGCAAAGCTTGATCTACACAATCCCGATAGCTATCGGGATTGCGGACTTTATGTTTTTACAAAACCATATTTAAAAGAAGCTTAGTGAGCTTTGTGGTTATATAAAGTCAGTTTTAAAATTAACTGGACAAAACATAGTACGACGCTAAGGTTTACGCAAGGTTCGCAAAGTTTTTAATAAAAAGCTTTGCGAACCTTGCGTTTTGTTTCATTGCGAACTTTACAGTTAAACTAGTAAATCCATAGCGTTTGTATTTGTTTGGTAAAATGCTATTTTTTGTATTAGATTGATATTTTATTATGGATATTTTTTTAAAGTATGTTTTTTTAGGGTTAAAAAGATGTTAATTATGTATTATTTTTAATTAAGATAGTATCAGTAAAATAGTACATATGTAGGTAATTTTGGTGGTAACAATTTAACCTAAAACTATTATGAAAATAAAATTACTAATGTTATTACTGGTTTTCTCGGCAGGGAAAATTAGTGCGCAAGGACTTCCTTGCCGGACGACGGAAGAAAACGCTAAAGTGTATCGGGCGAACCCAAATTCACTTCAGGAGAAAAAAGATTTTGACAATTTTACAAAGAATTTTACGCTTCAGCGAAAAAGTAAAACTTCAAAAACAGCAGCAGTTACCTATACAATTCCAGTAGTTTTTCATATTTACGGAGACGTGCAAAGTGGTAAAACAATTACTTATGAAAAGATCGTAAATCATTTGGCGCAATTAAATGATGACTTTAACGGAAGAAACGCAGATTTTCAAACCGTTGAACCTTTTTTTCAGGCAAGAAGAGGAACAATAAACATCGAATTTAAACTTGCCAAAAAAGACCCAAATGGCGGTTGTACAACCGGTGTAGTTTTTCATACCGCAAAAAATGGTTACGGAAACGGCGGTGGCTACGATGATCAGATTGCCGCAGATGCCTGGGATAATAAAAAATACATGAACGTTTATATTCAGAATGATTTGTATAATGACGGTGCTTTAAATAATTCAGGAGTTGCATGGTATCCGGATTCTGGCATGACAGCAAGCAATACAGCGCGTGTGGTTTTTAACGGAGCTTATCTTTATGATAACTCCTATAGCAAAGAATTTTCGGCAACCTTAACACATGAGTTTGGTCACTTTCTAAATTTAATTCACACTTTTGAAGGAGGTTGTACCGGAACTGATGAAGTTGTAGATACACCTCCAGAAGATGGTTTACATACTTTGGCTTGTACGCCTGGAACAAACTGTAGCGGAGACAAAGTAAATTTCGAAAATTACATGGGATATAATGGCGCACAAGGCTGTTATAAAATGTATACGCAAGGGCAAATCGACAGAATGTTGGCGGCATTGCAACATCCTGCAAGAATCACACTTTGGCAACCTCAAAATTTAATAGACACAGGTGTAAATTCAACAGAAAGTAGTTTAGTTGCCAGTGTAACCACATTAAAAGAGACAGTTGTAAACGATGGAGCTTTTAATACGTCATCAGTAGTGACGTTAAGTGCTGGTAAAACATTTGCTTTAAGCTCAGGAACAATGACAGCTGGAACACATTTTACTCACACTTTTCCAGCAGGAATAACTCCGGTAGTTACAGTAAATTCAAACGGACAATTAACAGTAACGCTAATAGGAAAAGCTGTTAATCACGCCGCAGCACAAAATACAACAGCTGGAATTACATTTTTACCCGCTGCTTTTACCGGAGGAACAACAGGTTTATCTTGTACATCTTTATTTTTCAATTTGAAATTTACAGATCCGTATGGGATATTTTTTGTTGATATGCCTAACATAACTATTTCTTCTGGTTTAACATGGAAAGCATTCGATATTGCAAAAGGAGATGATACTTCTTTCGGAGCTTGGCGTTATGTTGCCAATGCATTAAAAATTGAAACTTATGGTAAGAGATTAGCATGCGAAACAGGAACCAGAAATATTTCGCTATTAGCACAAAATGTAGCTGTTGGTCCGGCAAGTAATATGACAGCGCCGGGAGTATATCCGAATCAGTTAGATTTAAGGACCCCAACTTATACTACTTGGGAAGGGAAATCCGGATATGTAGGTTTTGAATACCAAATAGAAGGACAAACTTGTTATGGTTGGTTCAAAGTTGATGTTGCAGCGGGTGGAGATGCTTTTACCGTTTCGGAATATGCTTATAACACGCAGCCAAATGCACCAATTTATACCGGAATGTCTAATAAAACTGCGGTAACATTATCTGATAGTGTTTTGTATGAGGCAGAGGCAAATGATGGAGGTGTTACAAGTACCAGTACGATTACATTGTCAACTAACAACGGAACATTTACGAAAAGTACAGGAACCTTTACAGCAGGAACTGATTATACGGTAACTGGAGTTCCTTCGGGATTAACAGCTGTATTAACGCTTCAGGCGAATAATAAAGTTGCGGTATCTTTTACAGGAAAAGCAACTGCACATCTTCCGGCAAATGATGCTTCTGTGGTTATTACTTTGAAAGATGCTGCTGTAACAGGAGGAGTTTCAACTCTTGATAGTGCGACAAAAACAATCAATTTAAAATTTGATTCGCCTTACGGAGTTTTCTATGTTAACAATCCTGATTATGTTGCTTCGGCGGCACAAACATGGCAGTATTTTAATTTAGCACTTGGCGATAATACAGAATATGGAGCTTGGCAATTTGCAGCTGCGGCTTTAAAAATCGAAACTTATGGTAAAAGATTAGTTTGCCAAACCGGAACAAGAAATATTACCTTAATTAATCAGGGAACTTCAATTGGTGCATCAAGTAGTTTTGTGGCTCCTGGAGCGGCATATCCGGATCAGTTGGATTTGAGAACGGCAACTTACACATCTTGGGATAATCAAACAGGATATGTTGGTTTTGAATATACAAGCAGAGGGCGTATTTGTTACGGTTGGATGCATATTAAAGTAGAAGTCGGAGGAGTTGGTTACGCTGTTTTGGATTATGCTTATAACACAAAACCGAACGAATCAATTTTAGCAGGAACTCAAACTCCTGTAACAGTTTTGGCGCCAACAAGTTTAACAGCGACTGCTAATAATGCTAATTTGGAAGTACAATTGACATGGGTTAATAATGCGACAAATGCTACAAACATTGCCATTGAAAGAGCAGGAACTGATAATGTTTTTGCCGAAATAACAACATTGCCAAGTACAGCGTTAACGTATACAAATACAGGATTAACAGCTGGAAATACTTATAAATACAGAGTTCGTGCAAAAGCAAATACTATTTATTCGGGGTATTCTAATGAAGTTTCTGCAACAATAACAGCCAATTCGGCTTATTGTACTACTCAGGCAGACAATAAATATGAATATATTAACGCTGTAACTATCGGAAGCTTTAATAATGCTTCGGGTAAAAATACAGGAGGTTACGCTGATTATACTTCTAAAACAATTACAGTATCGCCAAGTGCTCCTACAAACGTAAGTTTAACAGCTGGTTTCTCCGGTGATGCTTATACAGAGTTTTGGGGAATCTGGATCGATTATAATAAAAACAATATTTTTGAAGCTTCAGAAAAAGTGATTGACGGAATTTCGTCGAACGGAACTGCAACCGGAAGTTTTACTGCTGCTGCATTTACAGGATCAACAAGAATGCGTATAGTGATGAAATACTATTCAAATCCTTCTGCTTGCGGTAATATTGCTGACGGAGAAGTAGAAGATTATACGGTAGTTTCAGGAACAGTGACAAATCCAAATCCAACTACATTGGCTACGCCTGTTGCAGGTAATTCAGGAGTTTATTCATCAGGATTTTATAGTTCATGGACTACAGTTACGAATGCTACGAGTTATGAAGTGCAATTAAATAATGCAACTACAGGTTGGACAACATTTGGAACTTCGACAACTTATTATTTATGGATTCCAAAACAAGGAACGCAAACTGTTTATCAATTTAGAGTAAGAGCAAAAAATGCTACAGAATTCAGTGATTGGAGCAATCCATTGACAATTGATTTACAAAGCGGAAGTGCAGGACCAGATCAAATCGATTTTACCAAGTCATTTGCGATGTATCCTAATCCGGCTTCAGATGTTGTTAATTTTAGTTTCAAAAACCTAAATATAGCAACTACTAAAATAACGATTTATGATAGTACAGGAAATTTGATAGATGTTTTACAAAACAATGTAACTTCTTATCCTGTAAATCATCTTAGAAAAGGAATTTACATTGTAATAGCAACAGACGGAGGTTTTACAGAAAACAAAAAATTATTAATTAAGTAATTATAAATTGGTTATAAGAAGAAAAGGGGAAACTATAAATAGTTTCCCCTTTTGTTTTACTTCTAATAAAGGTTATAATAAATATATAATTATGCTGATCAAGGGTTGAGATGTACCGTTAGGCACTAAATATTGGTAGAAAAACAAGGATCGCAAAAAAAACAGCGTGCCGTAGGTACGCAATGATATTATTTTGTTGCGTACCTACGGCACGCCAACGAATTTCAAATCTAATGACTACCGATATTGAGTGCCTAGCGGCACTTTTTTGTTTTTATTTAGAATAAAAAATTAATTTACATCAATACCAAAAGGATTCTCAATACTATGCATAGGAGTTGTAAACCATTTTGGACCTTCTGATGTCATGTAAAAATGATCTTCATGACGAATTCCAAATTGTCCCGGAATACAAATCATTGGTTCATTGCTAACAACCATTCCTTCCTGTAAAATTGTAGAATTACCTCTCACAAGATATGGGAATTCGTGAATGTCTAATCCTGTTCCGTGGCCCACACGATGAGGTAATCCCGGAAGTTCATAATCAGGGCTTAAACCTCCTGCGGCAATTACTTTTCGGGCAGCATCATCTACGGATCCGCAAGTGGCGCCCAATTGTGCTGCATCAAAAGCTGCTTTTTGAGCCGCTTTCTCTAAGTTCCAAATTTTTGTATGTGCTTCAGTTGGAGTTCCGTATATATAAGTTCGCGTGATATCAGATAAATAACCTTCTAAACGACATCCTGTATCAATTAATACAACGTCATTATCTTTTAAATCCTGCGGAACAGTAACGCCATGTGGATATTGAGAATCATCGGCAAAAAGAACAATGCAAAAGTATGAACCTGACGGAATCCCCGCTTTGATATGTGCACGATTTATAAAATCAACAACCGTTTCTACTTTTATTCCTGGATGCAAAATACGCGCAGCGGCGCGTTGCACAACCATCGTTATTTCTTTTGCTTGCTGAATAATAGCAATTTCATTTTCTGATTTTTGCATGCGACATCCTGCGGTAATAGCTTGTGCAGTCTCAAATTCATAAGTTGGATTAGCTTTGATTATTCCATCAACTAAAAAATAACCCGCAGATTCGTCCAAAGCAATTTTTCCTGTAGTGATGTTTTTATCCTCAAGTATTTTTCCAAATAAAACAGATGGAGATTCATGCTCTTCCCAACAATTAAGTTTACCGTCTATTTGTTTGTATTTTTTGAAAGTTCCTTCTTCGAATTTAGGAACAATGTATTCCAGACTTCCGTCTTCAAACAAGATTCCGCCAACCATTCTTTCAGAAGCATTCCATTTAGTTCCTGTAAAATAATATAAATTGGTTCCGGCATTTAAGTACAATGCCTCAAATCCCGCTTTTTTAATAAGAGACACTGCTTTTTGAATACGTGTTTGGTATTCTTCGGGCTGAATGGCTTTTACATTCAGTGTCATATTTTGTATTTTTTCCAGTTCTGTATTTACGTTAGATCCGCCAACTCCAATAGTCATCTTTTTTGTTTTAAGGTTAATGATTCAAGTTCATTTCAAAATTAAGATATTATTTCTGTATAGTTTTATTTTAACTTTAATCAGATAAAATAAAACAATTTAAGGGTAATATAATATCATATTTAGATTTGTATTGCCTGTATTTTTAGAAGCTCAATTAAATATCAAAAAATGCAAAAAATACAAAATTCATTAGTATTACTTTGTTTTGTTCTGATGTCCTTTTTTGGTTCAGCACAAACAACTTCAAATTTACACCAAAAGCTTGTTGAGTTATTTCCGAAAGCCGAAATTACCGTTATCGAAAATTTAGAAGGTTATTCAGAATCTTATCAATTGATTTTGGATGAACCATTAGACCATAAAAATCCGCAAAAAGGAACCTTTAAACATTATATTTATCTTTCTCATCTTGATTTTAATAAACCAATGGTTGTCGAAACGCATGGCTATAATACAGGTAATATTAAAAGTGAAGTAAGTAAGTTATTAAACGCAAATCAAATTGCGGTAGAGTATCGTTTTTACGGAAAATCGCGTCCGGAACCACTTCCGTGGGAATATTTGACAAACGATCAGGCTATTGCTGATTATCATGTTATTGTGACAAAATTAAAGCAAATATATTCCGGTAAGTGGGTCTCAACCGGAATCAGTAAAGGCGGAGAAACAGCGCTAATTTATAAGTCAAAATATCCAAATGATGTAGATGTTGCGATGCCTTATGTAGCGCCGCTAATTAATACGCAGGAAGATTCCAGAACAATAAATCATGACAGAACCATTGGAACGCCGGAATGCAGAGCTGCAATTACGGTGTTTCAAAGAGCGATTTTAGAAAATAGAGAAGCTGTTTTGAAAGAGTTTGCACAATATGCAGAAGCTAAAAAAATGACATTTGCAGAAGTTCCGTTTAATGAATCTTTAGAATATGCTGTTTTGGAATTTCCTTTTTCTTTCTGGCAGTGGGGAGGGAAATGTGAAGCTATTCCATCGCCAAAAGCTACTCCAAAAGAACTGTTTAATTATTTGAATGATATAGTCGGAATGGGAACTTATAATGACAAGAATTATTTTAATTATTTACCGTCGTATTATCAGCATTTGAGTGAACTTGGATATTATGGATTTGATTTAACTCCGGTTGTTGATTTATTACAGGTTGTAAAAAGTTCTTCAAATGACCGATTTGCGCCCAAAGATGTTGTAATAAAGTACAATCCGAAATACATCAAAAAAGTTAGAAAATATGTTGAAAATAAAGGAAATAAGATTTTATATATCTACGGAGGTTATGATACGTGGTTTTCGTGCTCTCCCACACCGAATCCTAAATTAGATGCATTGAAAATGGTTCTGCCAGCTGGAAGTCATTCTACGAGAGTTAAAAACTTCCCTGAAAAAGATCAGAAGTTAATTAAGGAAACCTTAAATAGATGGTTAGAAATAAAACCGTTAGAGTATAATGCTGAGGTGAAATAGAGATTCTTGTAATGCTCTTAACTGCAAAGGACGCAAGGTACAAAAGCGCAAAGTTCGCAAAGCTTAAAATAATCTTTGCGAACTTTGCGGAAACCTTTGCGCTCTTTGCGGTTAGGTTTAAACTAATAGTTTTTGTGTTTTCAAATAATCCATGGCAAATTTACCTTCATTGAAAAGTAAATCTAAAACACTTAAATTATTTACAAAACCATGTTTGTCATCAAAAACCTGAGTGTATTTTTCGAATGAGTTAAGGTCTTTTTTTCCGTTTGCCAAAACTCTAAAATCAGAAATTTTTTCTACTTCATGAAAATACTCTGTAGTTTTATTAAACTCCAGTTTCATACGCAGGCATTTTGTAGTGATGTCTAAAACTTCAAAATTTAAATCCATCAAAAATTTATGCTCTTTTTCAAATATCGGACGAATATCATCTTCAAAAAACTCAAAAAAAGGAGAACTTCTATAAGCTGCTTCCAGAGATTTGAAATGTTGTTTTTGCCAGTCAAATTCATTTTCAATTAACACATCTTTTGTTTTTTGATGTGGTGCTTTAGAATGCTTCACAGGAATATTCAATAACTGAATCCCATTTGGACTATAAATATAAGTACGATTTCTATTGGTCTGTTTTTGAAAATTATCTTCCGTTTCAAACGTAATACTTTCAGATTGAGCTATAACTGCAAAGTGGCTTATCGAAGGAAAATAGGTAGGAAGTAATAGTGATGAGTTCATTTGATTTTTTGTTTAATCGGTAAATCGTTTAACCGTACTTTTTGAGATACGATTAAACGATTTATCAGTTCAACGAATTAACGTTTTTTAAGCTTTATTTTCTTTTCTTTTTCTCCAGAAAAAATCTCCAACGAAGTAAAGAGCAAGAATAATTAGGAAATATTTAAAATAAGATTGTGGTTGTCCTTCACCATCAACAGTTGTAAATACTCTGTTCCAACGAACTTTATTAATTCCTTTTCCGTTAGTATCCCAGCTCATCCAGATGAAAACCGGTTTTCCTACGATGTGATCTTCGGGAACGTAACCCCAATAACGGCTATCTTCAGAGTTGTGACGGTTGTCTCCCATCATCCAATAGTAGTTTTGTTTGAAGGTATAAGTTGTTGCTGGTTTTCCGTTTATGATAAATTTTGAACCGTCCAATTGCAACGTGTTTCCTTCGTAGTTTGTAATGATTTCTTTGTAAAAAGGTAAAGATTCATTATTCAAAGCAACAGTTTTTCCTGCTTCAGGAATGTAAATCGGACCAAAATTATCCTGATTCCATTTGTTTATATGAGGGAAAATTGAATTGTCGTTTCCTTTTTGAATTTGTCTTATTACGCCAGTTATACCAGGAGTGTTTTTGAATCTCTCGGCACTAGCTTCTGTTAGGGCTCTAAAGTAAATTGTATCTTTTTTATCATTTGTATTAAAGCCGTCTGTTATGTCCAGCTCTTTAAATAAAGATTCAAAATCGATTGGAGTTTTCCCATCTAATGCAACTGCATAAGAATATTGTGGCTTAGCACGCTCTGGTAAAACTAATTTTTTTCCGTTTATAAAAACAAATCCGTCTTTGATAGACAAGCTATCTCCAGGAATACCAACGCATCTTTTTACATAATTCGATTTTTTATCGATTGGTTTTATAACCCCTGGTCTTCCTTTTTGTTCGTAAAAATAATGTACGGTATCAACCGGCCAGTTAAAAACTACAATGTCAGTTCGTTTTATTTTTTCTAAAGCTGGCAACCTAAAATATGGTAATTGCGGCCAGCTTAAATATGATTTACGTTTCATTAACGGTATAGAGTCGTGAACCATTGGTAATGCAATAGTTGTCATAGGTACTCTAGGACCGTAATTTACTTTACTAACAAACAAAAAGTCACCAATTAATAATGATTTTTCTAAAGATGAAGTAGGAATTGTATAAGGTTGTACTACATAAGTATGTACTAATGTTGCTACGATAATAGCAAAAAGTAAAGAACTTACTGTATCTGCTGCTTTATTTTCTGAAGTTAATGTACGATTGGCATTGTACTCTAATTTTTGAGTATAACTCACATAATAGATATAAAAGCCAAAAGTAAAAATTCCTAATACAGTATCTAAAGTAGATTTTTTTCCAAAAGTTCTTAAAGTCTCTACCCAAATAACCGGAAACATGATCAGGTTGATAATCGGAATGAAAAGTAAAATTGTCCACCAGGTTGGTCTTCCAATTATTTTCATTAAAACAATTGAATTATAAACCGGAATTGCTGCTTCCCAAGATTTTCTTCCTGCCGTCATGTACAATTTCCATGTTCCTATGAAGTGAATAATCTGAACTGCTAAGAAAAAAACAAACCAAAGATATAAAGTCATGATATTGTGTTTAAAGTTTTAGGATTAAGGTTTTAATTTGAAGTTTTACCTTAATACTTAAATCTGTTTATTTTAAGTTTAATACGTCTTTCATGTTATAAATACCAGTTTTCCCGGCAAGCCATTCTGCGGCGATAACGGCACCAAGAGCAAAACCTTCGCGATTGTGAGCAGTATGTTTTAATTCGATGCTGTCTACAATCGAATCGTATTTTACGGTATGAGTTCCCGGAACATCACCAATTCTTTTTGCTTCGATATGAATTTCGTTGTTTTTTGCTTCTTCTAAAGTCCAGTTAGCATAATTGCTGTTTTCAATAACGCCTTTTGCTAAAGAAATAGCTGTTCCGCTTGGAGCATCTAGTTTTTGAGTATGATGAATTTCTTCCATCGTAACTTTGTAAGAATCAAATTGTGCCATGATTTTGGCTAAATATTCATTTAATTCGAAGAAGATATTTACGCCTAAGCTAAAGTTGGAGCTTGAGATAAAACCTCCTTGTTTTTCATTACAAAGTGCTACCATTTCGTCAAAATGTTCTAACCATCCTGTTGTGCCTGAAACTACAGGAACATTAGCATGAAAGCAATTTGATATGTTGTCAACAGCTGCAGTAGGAACGCTAAAATCGATAGCAACGTCTGCATTAGAAAGTCCATCATATGTATTGTTCTCATCTTTTTTTAAAACAATTTCATGACCTCTTTCTAAAGCAATTCTTTCGATTACTTTTCCCATTTTTCCGTATCCTAAAAGCGCAATTTTCATTTTGTGTATTTTTTAATTTTTAAATAAAAACAAAAGTTATTTAAAAACGATAATTAAAAGTTAGTCCAACATTTGGTTTGAAAGTTACATCTGCCGGATAGATTTCTGGACGCATTGATAGTCTTTCGTTTACATTGAATTGAATTAAAGCTGCGTCAACGTTGGCATCAATAATGTTTAAAACATAAAAGGCAACAACAAATAATGCCGATAAGTCACGGTTTCGTTGATAGAATTTTTGTCCGGCAATAAGTCGGCTGTCATCTAAAAACTTGTAATTATCGTCATTGTAGCCTTCTAACCTTCGTTTGTAGGCATCGCGATAATCGTGGTATTTTTTGTTGTTGTCAATATAAAAGTATAAACTGGTACCTATTGCTCCATAAACAAGAGGAATTTTCCAGTACTTTTTATTATAGGCTTGACCTAAACCAGGTAAGATTGCAGAGTAAAACGCTGCTTTTGCTGGTGTAAGAGGATCTATTTCTTCTAACTTGGTAGTGTCTTTAGCTACCAAAACCGTTTCTTCTTTTGCCTGAGCAAAAAGAGAGACGGTTCCTATGAGAAAGAACAATAGACTTATGGGGACAATCTTATTCACTATCCGTTTATTAATTTTATAATTCTATTAAAGTCGGCTTCAGAATTAAAAGGAATTGTGATTTTTCCTTTTCCATTACCAGCGACTTTTACATCAACTTTCGCTCCAAAATAATCGTTGAAAGAGTTTTTTTGCGTTTCTCTAACTACAAATGAAGAATCAGGTTTAGCTTTTCCTTCTTCTTTTGGTTTTAAACTTTCGTGATAATTTTTTACTAAAGTCTCTGTTTCACGAACAGATAAATTTTGACTTACTATTTTTTGATAGATATCTGTTTGAATATCTAAATCTTCAATATTGATAATCGCTCTACCATGGCCCATGCTGATAAAACCATCACGAATACCGGTTTGAATAATTGGATCTAATTTTAAAAGACGCAAATAATTCGCAATTGTAGAACGTTTTTTTCCAACGCGCTCACTCATTTGTTCCTGTGTTAATTGAATTTCGTCAATTAAACGTTGGTACGAAAGAGCAATCTCGATTGGATCTAAGTCATGACGCTGAATGTTTTCAACCAAAGCCATAACCAAAGACTCATTGTCATTAGCAATACGAATGTAAGCCGGAACATGAGTTAAGCCAACTAAAGTCGAAGCACGAAGACGACGCTCTCCAGAGATTAATTGGTATTTATTGAATTCTAATTTTCGAACAGTTATAGGTTGAATTACGCCAAGTTCTTTGATAGAAGTAGCTAATTCACGTAATGATTCTTCATTAAAATTGCTTCTAGGCTGAAACGGATTTATTTCGATAGCACTTATTTCAAGCTCTATGATATTTCCAACAACTTTGTCAGCATTTTTATCTTCTGCTGATACAATGTCGTTTTCCGGATCTTTTAATAATGCTGATAATCCTCTTCCTAAGGCTTGTTTTTTAATTGCTTTTGTCATAAAAACTATTTGCTGTTTTTCTTTATAATTTCCTGAGCTAAATTAATGTAATTAACTGCTCCTTTGCTGGTTGCGTCATAGTTAATGATGCTTTCACCAAAACTTGGAGCTTCACTCAATTTTACATTTCGTTGAATTACGGTATCAAAAACCATATCGTTAAAGTGTTTTTGAACCTCTTCAACAACCTGATTTGATAAACGCAATCTTGAATCGTACATCGTTAGCAATAATCCTTCAATATCAAGATCAGGATTGTGTATTTTTTGAATACTTTTAATAGTGTTCAATAATTTTCCAAGACCTTCAAGTGCAAAATATTCACATTGAATTGGAATAACTACAGAATCAGCCGCAGTCAAAGCATTCAAGGTTAATAAACCTAATGAAGGCGCACAGTCGATAATGATGAAATCATATTCTTCTTTTGCTTCTTCTAATGCTTTTTTAAGCATATACTCACGGTTTTCTTTGTCAACCAATTCGATTTCGATCGCAACAAGGTCAATGTGAGCAGGGATCACATCAACATTTGGCGCTGAACATTTTAAAATGGCTTCTTTTGGCGTTATTGTATGTTCAAGAATTTGGTAAGTTCCAAGTTCAACAGATTCTACGTCAATCCCAAGGCCAGATGTAGCATTAGCCTGAGGATCAGCATCGATCAATAATACTTTTTTCTCTAAAACACCTAATGAGGCTGCAAGATTTACAGATGTTGTCGTTTTTCCAACGCCTCCTTTTTGATTAGCAATCGCAATGATTTTGCCCATTTATTTTCTGAATTTTGAACCGTAAAAATACAATTATTTATGGTTTCTGAAAATCTATTTTGTTAACATTTCTAAAACTTCGGTAAGCCTTTGTTTCGTGCGTCTTTTACGGATTTTATTTTTTGCCATATTAGAAAATACTAACGAAATTTCGTTCGGTTTATTTCTTTTTTTAGCTGAAAGAATATGTTAATTTATAATTTGTACGTGTAAAATCAACATTCTTTTTTTGAGTTTTTCTTTTTAATGGGAAATCGTTGAATGTTGATGTTGTTTTTTTTGCTCTGAAAGTTCTTCGGTCATTAGATTTATAATAATAGGTCAAGCACGGGAATTTTATTCTGTATAATTATGTATTACCATTTAGTAAATAAGCATCTGTAATATTTTTCATTTTCTAAATTCTATTAACTGAAAAAAAAGCATAAGGAAAGAAAGTACTTATTGTTTAGGTCTTTTTACGCTGTTAAATGGCAAATTGTATAGTTTTTGATCGGAAATTTGAAACTAAAAGTGAACTTACAGGTTAAAGATTATGACTATTTTTCGAATCCCGAAAAACTATTATTTCTATTAAACCCAAAAAGATTTATTTATGATTAAAAAGTTAATCTCAGTATTTACTGTATTTGCAGTTATGCTGATGTTATGCAGTTTTGTAACATCCAATTCATCTGATGAAAAAAATCAGCAGAATGATCTAAAAGGCAAAATTGTCTACAACAAGAAAAAGCATAATATCACACTGTCGTGGCCAGCATTTGGTTCATCTGGAAATTATATAATTACAAGAGGAGGAAGTCGTCTGGCATCCGATTTTGTGTCTGTAGGTTCAACTTCTAAATTATCATTTATAGATAATAAACCCAATACAGATAAGTATGAGAACTATTATAAAATTACTCGTAACGGAATCACAATAATAATTTCGTTGGAAAATCAGATTTTCGGCAGCAATATGTATTTCTACGATAGGAAATATGAAAAAGCCGAAACTGCCCGAAACAATATTAACTCACAGTTTAGTACTATTGGTCTTGGCGGATCAAATGGCGAGTGGACAACAAAACGTCAGGCTTATTATTTTAAAACAAATGTTAAGGATCAAACGTATGATTCAGGCGGATCAGGTTCTGCGTCATCGGCGGAAGCTAATTCAATAGAATTAGGATTTTATTCTCACATTGGAGGTTTGGGCAGAGTTCCGTCAGATGTTAAATTGGGTTCTATATTCACCAGACCTCATCTTTCAGGTGGGGCAAATGCTACGTGTACGTTTTGGCGCTCTGTAGAAAATGTTGAAGTAATGCGAGATTTTGCGTGGACAGTTTCTCAATCAACCAGCGCACGAAGAATGCTGATTGAAAGTACATCAAAATATATTTCAGATATTGGAGATACTAACTTTTGGGGAAGCGGTGGTTTTATTGCCGATACGCATTATACTTCTTCCAGACCAAACTGGGGCGGACAGCAGCAATGGTACACGAGAAATTCTATTTTTCCTTCTGGTTCAGGGGCAATGGGAGGTTCGTATAATATGGTTTGGCAAGGTTGTGTTAATTCTCCGCAAGAAGATGAAGCGAATTCTCCAGTTTCAACTACGCCTATTATTAGAGAAAAACCTTTTCTTTTTATAGATAAAGATGGCGAATACAAAGTGTTTGTTCCGGCATGGCAAAAGGACAGAGTTGGGATTTCCTGGTCGGCAACTGATATGGGAAAAGGTGAAATTCAAGATTTGCTTACAGATTGGTATGTTACCAAAGAAGGCGACACCGATTTGGAAATTAACAATGCATTAAAAGCAGGAAAAAATATATTTTTCACTCCGGGACATTATACTTTAAATGCCCCAATTCAGGTAAACAGAAAAGATGTAATACTTTTAGGTGCTGGTATTGCTGCGGTAACATTAGAACCTAGCGAGAAAAATACTTGGGGATGTATCTATGCTGATGATAAAGACGGAATTATTATTGCCGGACTTCTTATGGATTCATTTAATAGTACGATTTATCAAGTTAGAATTGGTAACGAAGGAGCAAATGCGGACCATTCTGCAGATCCAATTTTGCTTTCAGATATTACTTGCAGAGTAGGAGGTGTTCAGTCAAAAAATATTCAGATACACGCTTCAATGCAAATAAACAGTAATAATGTCGTGGGTGACCACTTCTGGCTTTGGCGTGCCGATCATGGTTCGCAACGTGGCGGAACTGCGCGTTGGCTAAGAGACAGATGTAAAAACGGACTTATCGTAACAGGTAATGATGTTACGCTTTATGCTTTATTTGTTGAGCACTTTCAGGAATATGAAGTGTTATGGTTAGGAGAACGCGGCAGAACTTATTTCTTTCAAAACGAACCGCCATATGATGCACCAAATCAAGCAAGCTGGAATAGTCAAGGAGGAAAAGTTGATGGTTATGCAGCATTTAAAGTTGCCAATACGGTAAAAGAACATCATACTATCGGAATGGGTTCTTATGCGGTTTTTACAGGAAACGATGGTATTGTAAACAAGAAAAATGGATTTGAAATACCTAATAGCCCAAATGTAAAACTCGAAAAAATGTGCATCACTCGTTTTGCTGGTTCTGGAAATATTCTAAACGTTGTTAATAGCACGGGCGGAAGCACAGCAACTGGTGTAAAACGCATAGTGTTATATAATAATAGTGCAGGAACACAACCTTACGATGAGAGCTTCGATTTGCCAAATCGAGAATCTTATCCTTCATATATTATTATGGAGAAATAAGGGGATGTACATTCATATTAGAAAACTTTTCAAATAAAAAAAAAACTCTGAAGACTAATCGATCTTCAGAGTTTTTTTATTTCCCAATATTATATCTAATAGTTTAATATTATGAAGCAGGATTTTTAATTTGTCAAAATTTCAATAGTTACATACTCTAATCCGCTTTGTTTATTTGAAGCAATATCCATAAAAGCTTTTTTGCTTAAATCAATTTCTCTTCCTTTTATAAAAGGACCTCTGTCAGTAACTTTTACAATGACGGATTTATTATTTTTCTCGTTTGTGATTTTTAGTTTTGTTCCAAAAGGGAATTTTTTGTGAGCGGCAGTCAGTTTATCGTTGTCGAATCTTACGCCACTTGCTGTTTTTCTTCCGTTAAATTTATCATGATAATAAGAGGCATGTGCATTTTTCTTGTATAATTGAAGAGTATCGGTTTTTGAATTTTCAGCTATAAGTTCAGAACTTTTTTGAGCAGTTGTTATTGTTGAAACAAGAAATAGAAGATACAGTAATATTTTTTTCATTTTTAAAATTTCTAATTTTTGACAAAAAAAGATTATTCTAAAAAAGATGATATATAGTATAGGATTTATTTATGCAAAGAAAAGACTTTTGTCGGGGTGGTAGTCCCGAAAGCTTTCGGGAGAACCTGCGGCCTTCCCGATTTTCAATCGGGACGCTATAATTGTTCTCTGTTGTTGATGATATTTGAACATAGCCCGTGGTTTCAACCATGGGACACAATGCATCATCGCAATACGTTTCCCATGGTTGAAACCACGGGCTATGGTTGAAACGGAAATGTTTTTAGTTTGATTTTTACTTTAAAGCAAAAAAAAAGTCTCTCCATTTCTGAAAAGACTTTTGTCGGGGTGGCAGTCCCGAAAGCTTTCGGGAGAACCTTTGGTCTTCCCGATTTCCAATCGGGACGTGATAGCCGTTCAGAATTAATTTATGTTTTAAAAGATTTTGAGTTATATGCAAAAAAAAAAGTCTTTCCATTTGTGAAAAGACTTTTTTGTCGGTGTGGCAGTCCCGAAAGCTTTCGGGAGAACCTGCGGCCTTCCCGATTTCCAATCGGGACGTGATAACCGTTCAGAATTAATTTATGTTTTAAAAGATTTTGAGTTATATGCAAAAAAAAAGTCTTTCCATTTGTGAAAAGACTTTTTTGTCGGGGTGGCAGTCCCGAAAGCTTTCGGGAGAACCTTTGTTCTTCCCGATTTCCAATCGGGACGTGATAACCGTTCAGAATTAATTTATGTTTTAAAAGATTTTGAGTTATATGCAAAAAAAAAGTCTTTCCATTTCTGAAAAGACTTTTGTCGGGGTGGCAGGATTCGAACCTGCGGCCTCCTGCTCCCAAAGCAGGCGCGATAACCGGGCTACGCTACACCCCGAAGATGTATTTGTTGTACTGCCCGTAAGCGGATGCAAATATAGTAATAAATTTGATTTGCAAAAGAAAAAAGTGAAAATAAATAAAACTTATTTCGAGATAGTTATTTAGGATTTGTTTTGGGTGCAAATTTTTATAATAAAGTTTACATTTGCATCACTAAAAACTATACATACTATGTCAGATACAATCGAAAAAATTAAATGCCTAATTATTGGTTCTGGTCCTGCAGGATATACTGCGGCTATTTATGCTGCCAGAGCAAATATGAATCCAGTATTATATCAAGGAATGCAGCCTGGAGGTCAGTTGACTACAACTAATGAAGTAGAAAATTTCCCTGGTTATGTTGATGGAGTTACAGGACCTGAAATGATGATTCAGTTACAAGAACAAGCAAAACGCTTTGGTGCTGATATTCGTGATGGTTGGGCTACTAAAGTTGATTTTTCAGGTGATATTCATAAAGTTTGGATTAACGATACAATCGAATTGCACTGTGAAACCGTTATAATTTCTACAGGAGCATCAGCAAAATATTTAGGATTACCATCAGAACAACATTATTTACAAATGGGAGGCGGAGTTTCTGCTTGTGCCGTTTGCGACGGATTTTTCTACCGCAATCAGGAAGTTGTAATTGTTGGAGCAGGAGATTCAGCTTGTGAAGAAGCGCATTACTTATCTAAACTTTGTAAAAAAGTAACAATGCTGGTAAGAAGTGAGAAATTCAGAGCTTCTAAAATCATGGAAGACCGCGTTCGTAAAACCGAAAACATCGAGATTTTAATGAATCACGATACAGTAGAAGTTTTAGGAGATGAGAATGTTGTTCATGCAATCAAAGCAAAAAACAAAACAACAGGTGAAGTTTTTGATATTCCTGCAACAGGATTTTTCGTTGCAATTGGTCATAAACCAAATACAGATATCTTCAAAGAGTATATTACGCTTGACGAAACTGGTTATATCATAAATACTCCGGGAACTTCTAATACAAATGTACCAGGTGTTTTTGTTGCCGGTGATGCTGCAGATCATGTGTACCGTCAGGCAATTACTGCTGCAGGTACAGGATGTATGGCTGCACTTGACGCCGAAAGATATTTGGCTTCAAAAGAGTAAGAATCAGTCTCAGTCACAGTATTCAGTTTTTGTTGAAACGTGAAAAAGGCTATAAAACAAAAAGTCCCAATCTTAATTAAGATTGGGACTTTTTGTTTGTTTTAAATAATTTAATAGGTTTCAGACTGAAAACTGAAACTGAAAACTGTGAATAGATTCTATTTTATCTTCTTAAAAAGTTTTGCTTCCTCAGAGAAACGGGTTAATTGAATGGCTGGATTTCCAAAAAGAGAAAGTTCCGCTTTATCTCCAATTGCTAATGAAACGGTAGTTTCTGCCAAAATACTTCCAACAGAATAACTTTCCGCAGTAATGTTTGCATCTTTTAGAGTAAATTTTGTTCCTGTAAAAATTGAATTATTATCTAGTCGTATAGTTGCTTTCTCTGCAATTCCTTCAATAGCGGCATTAGATTTTTGATATAAATCACATTTGAATTTTATTGCTGATACTAATGTCTTAATAGAGGCAGATTTACTCAATTGCAAACTTGCATCTTCAGATTTTAAATTCAATTCTGTTTTTGATTTATCATCAGCGATTAAGGTGAATTTTTTTGCATTTACATTCAAAAATAATTTAGAAAAATCAACACTATTAAAAGTAATATCATCCAGCTGAACTTCCTGAATGGCATAGATTATAGCTTCATTTTTAGCAATTACATTCTTTAAGGAACTTGTGTATGTAATACGCACGCTAAGCTTTTTGAAGATGGTACTTTCTTTCGAAGTATATAAGCGAAGTGTTTTATCTCTTAAATCCATTGCGATGATATCATGTAAATTGTCATCGGCTTCAATTCTAATTTCGTTTTTTTCTCCTTTTTCCAAATAAACCTCCAGATTATCGTCGGCTTCGATAGCGTCAAAATCTCCAACTTCTTTTTGTGATACAGTAACAATTTTAGAACCTTTTATTTTTTCTCTTTTTTGAGCAAAAGTTAATGTTGTAACTAGTAATAATAGGATTAGGGCTGCATGTTTTTTCATTAATTCTAGATTTGATTTTGACAAATATAAAAAAATCATCCACTTTTGATGAATGATTTCTTTTATATTTAACAGATAAATAAAGTTTAGCCCTGACTAATGCTTCCTCCTGAACTAGCAGTTTTTTCAATTGTTTTAGGAGCATTGTTATAATTAATACTTCCTCCACTTGATGCACCGGCTTTCAGACTCAAAATAGGGTGAACTTCCAGATTTCCTCCGCTTGAAGCATCTGCTTCAATTTCATTTGCGAATAATTTACCTGCATTTACACTAGATCCGCTTGAAGCTCTTGCAATTGTTTTTAAAGCTTTCCCTTCGATTGTAATAGAACTTCCGCTGCTTGTTATACATGAAATGTTGTCTGATTCTACATTTACATCCATTGTTGCGGCACTTGATGTTTCTAATTCTATATCTTGTCCCTGAATAACATTTTTACTCGCTACAGATGCAGCGCTTGAAGCTTCTATTTTGTTAATAACAGGCATTTTAACAGTCACCTTTTTTTGAGAGATGTTACGGAAAGAATTGAATTTACATCTAATTACTAAAGTTCCATTTTCAACCGTAGTTTCAATTTCTTTCTGCAAGTTATCATCAGCTTCTACAGTAATTGAAGTAGAATCGGATTGTTCGATAACTAAATCGATCGCATTGCTCACTCTGATATTTTTAAAATCTCCCTGAACAATTCTTTTCTCGGTCGTTACATTTCCACTTCCTTCAATAGTATTCATGTTTAAATTACATGAAGCAAATAATAATGCGGTTAATGTAACAACAATAAATTTCGTAATATGAATGATTATTTTTATCATGGCTTAGTTAATTTTGATTATAACTCCGTTTTTATCAGTGGTTAATTTTCCTGATGTTTTTTTTCCGTTTAAAACTTCTTTTCCATTTATTTTAATCGATACTTCTTTTACAGTATCGTTGTTAATTATTCTGCCTTCATCGTCGTATTCATAATCATTGTCTCCATCGTTGTCTCCGTCATTATATTCATTTTCTTCTGCTGGACAGTTTAGACATTTAATTTTTGATCCTTCAACTTTATAGTTATAGTCTCCGCTAAAGTGTAAGTTGAAAAAATCATTGTCAGAGTCGTCATAATCCTGAACTGAAGCATCTGGTTTAAACAATTGTCCTTCTGGCAAGTACAAATATACATCAACTTCCTGACCTCTAAATTTGTTTTTTACATCTGTTAAAAAGTAATTATCAAGAACTAAATGATTACCATTGATTTGATATTTATAGTTGATTTTTTCAGCTCTTTGTCTTGCATTTATAAATGAATTTCCTCTTGCGCTTTTCTCTATTTGTAGATACGCAGTTGGTTTATCAGTATGCAAAACATGTAAACGAACGTCAGTAGAATAAATCAATTGATTGTTGGCAGAATCCTGAACAAATTCAAAATCTCTATGTTGATTAAGGCTTTTAGCGTAGTAATCATTGTATCTGAATTTTACATAAAGAGTATCTTCTGCACGAACAGTGATTTCTTTTTTCTCAATCGTTTTGTTGTCATAAGAAAGTTCTGTTGCTTGTTTAATTCCAATACTTATTGCGATTGTAATTGCGATAATCCAGATTGCCAACAAAGTATATTTTGTTATGTTTCCAATTGATTTTAAGTTTGGAGATAACAATTTGAAACCTAAAAGAGTCAAAAAGAAAAACGGAATTCCAATTGCAAAGAACATCAATAAACCAAATGACCAGATTGGGTAATCAGTAAAGTTTCCGGCTTCTACAAAGTTTTGCCAGGGAAAATCAATAAAGATGTTTGTTCCCAAAGTAAAAACTCCAATCAATAATGCGATCAAAACACTAATTCCTGATATGATTAAGATTACTCCTAAAAATTTAGCAAAGATTTTAAAAACCGTCATAACAAAGTCTCCAAATGAACTACTTATTCTCTCAGCTCCCGACTTTACCTGGTTTCCCATTGCATCATAATCTGCATTTTTGAATTTATCAGATAAGTTTTCAATTTCTTCACGAACCTTTTTTTCGATGTTCGAAATTGTAACCGGTTCTCCAGTCATTTCCAATTTCTCAGAAGTTGTAATCGCTTCCGGAGTTACAACCCAAAGAACAAAATAAGCTAAAATACCTGTTCCAAAACCTGCGAAAACAAATACTAAGAATATGATTTTAATCCAAACAGCGTCAATTCCAAAATAATGTCCTAAACCTGTTGCAACACCACCAATCATACCTTTTTCTTTATCACGGTATAATTTTTTATGTTTTCTTGTACCGTAATCATTAAAAGACTGATTTGGTTTTTCTTCGTCTTCAATAATGTAGTCCTCAGGTTGTCCCATAACCGCAATCACTTCGTCAACGTCTTTTAAGCCTACAACATGTTTTTCACTTTTTTGTTTTTCTGTTAATAATTCAGAAACACGCATTTCGATATCTTTAATAATTTCATCTTGACCAGACGAGTTGTTAAGTGATCGTTTTATAGCGTCAAAATAGCGTGTCAATTTTAAATATGCGTCTTCATCGATGTGAAAAAACATACCGCCTAAGTTAATATTTACTGTTTTGTTCATGACTTATTGATTTTGATTGGTGATTAGATTTACGGCGTCAGACAATTCTGTCCAGGTTCCGCTAAGTTCTTTTAAAAATGTTTGTCCTATTTCGGTTAATCCATAATATTTTCGTGGTGGCCCAGAGGTTGATTCTTCCCAACGATAATTTAGCAAACCGTCGTTTTTCAGCCTAGTCAAAAGCGGGTAAACTGTTCCCTCAACAACTAGTAATTTTGCGTTTTTTAAAGTGTCTAATATCTCTGATGTATAAGCGTCTTTTTCTTTCAATACTGATAAGATGCAAAACTCAAGAACACCTTTGCGCATCTGTGCTTTTGTGTTTTCAATGTTCATAATTTCATTTTGTTTTTTTTAGATTGAACAATTCGTTTTTTGATTGATGATGATTGATTGATGATTGATTGATGATTGATTTCGAAACAATTCTTGTTGATTGCTTGTAAAGTTTCGACTATAACTTTTAATTTTTTTATGTCACACTGAGCGAACTCAATGTCAGGCTGAGCGAAGTCGAAGCCCCTTTTTTATTACTTTATAAAATTGATTGTCAAAGGATATTTATACAATTCTCCGTTTGAAGCTTTTATAGAAGCATAAATCACTAAAAAGAATTCAACAAATTTTAATACTCCAAAAAGCACTACTGCTGTCGCTCCAATACTTAATAATCCAATGTTTCCTTGAAAATTAAAATTTCTAATATAAAAATCGTCATTGTTAAAAATAGCTTCCACTGGAAGATTTTGAAAAACAACAGCGATAAAAATCGGAATTGCGATTAAAGCCAAAATCAAAGTGTAAAGCAATACGCTTAACTGAAAATTTAGCGCTTGTTTTCCGTGGTGATTTACAAATTCTGATTTGTCTTTGTAGCTCGACCAGATCAATATTGGAAAAATATAATTCCCAAACGGAATAATATACTGACTCAAAGTACTTAAATGTGTGAACGTTGCAGTGTTTCTTTCTGATGATGTTTCCATGATGAGTGGTGTTGTTGTTTCCATGATTAAAAGTATATAGTAATTTCTTATACAAATATATGGCTAAAAGACAGTATCTTGTTTTGCATAGTACTAATTATTAACAAAATTTTAACAAATATGAAATTTAAAATTGCCTTATAATCAGCTGAAAATCATTGTTAAGTATTGATTTTACTGGAAAAACAGGAAAGTAATTGTAATTTATTGTGCGTGCATAGTTTTTTTGTATTTTTACATAAAAAAATAAATATCATGGCAATTTCAGTTTCCAAACTCAACAAATTTGTATTATTCAAATTACCATCAGCATACATTTGTGGTGTACGTGTAAAAGCAATCGACGAAGACAGATGCGTTGTGAGTGTAAAACACAGATGGATTAATCAGAATCCTTTTAATTCGATGTACTTTGCAGTTCAGGCAATGGCAGCTGAGTTAACAACAGGAGCTTTAGTGATTTCTCAAATTCAGCAAAGCGGAAAAAAAATCTCAATGTTGGTTGCCAATAATAAAGGAAACTTCACCAAAAAAGCTACCGGAAGAATAACATTCGTTTGTAACGACGGACATTTAATCGCCGAAGCAATCCAAAGAACAATCGCAACAGGCGAGGGGCAAACCTTCTGGATGAAATCTATTGGAACAAATGAAGAAGGCGTTCAGGTCTCAGAAATGGATTTTGAATGGAGCGTAAGAATTAAATAGTTTTAAAGTTTTTGCCACGAATTTCACGAATTTTCACAAATTCAAGATGCTTAATGCATTTTGTAGAAAAAAATAATTCGCGAAAATTCGTGAAATTCGTGGCAAAAAAATAACGATAAAAAAAAATGCCTCAAATATTTGAGGCATTTTACTTTTAAAACGTGTTATGCTTATTTCTTAGCGCAACATTTTTTGTCTTTTTTGTCAGCAGTTTTTTTGCAGCAAGATTCTTTTTTAGCTTTTTCTTTTTTAGGAGCTGGTGTTGTGTCTTGTGCTTGTAATCCAATTGTGAATAAAGCGATCGCTAAAACGGTAAATAATTTTTTCATTTTTTATTTCATTTAATTGTTAGTACTTTTCTTTTTTTTGATTGAAGATTTGATTCAAATATAATACGATTTAGTTTTAGAATTTGTCAATGATAAGTTAATGCCTGTCAAAGAAGTATTAAATTTAAAACTAACCTTTCTTTAATCTTTTTCTGAAACAGCTGTGTTGTTAATCTTTGTACATAATACCTCATTAAGAAATCCAGCCATCTTCTATTTTATCAACGACCCATTTATCATTTACTTTTTTAATATAGATTAGATATCCATATCCGCACAAACCACCACATTCAATTCCTGCAGTGAGAACGCCATATTTTTTTTCATCATCAAACTGAATTCTGCTTAGAATAACTATTCCTGGTACAGAATAGCAACATTCATTATAAAATTTCCTGTCATTTCCACGGGGTATTCTGGAAACATATTTAAGATGAAAAGCGGTATATGCATCCAGTTTTTTTCTGTCTAGTTTAAAATCAAGCGTATCCGTAACATTGTCTTTTGATATTACAGCATCTTTAAAATGTTCGTGAAGTGCTTTAGAATTGTCTCTTACAGCCAATTCATCAAAGAAAACAAGATCAACAGGAAATTTCTTTTGTTTAGATTCGGCTAGTTCTTTATTGAATCGTTTTTTTGATTCATTTCGTCTATTCAATTTATATTCCGACGGATCTATTCCCGGAGGCGCAGGCGGAACATAAGTTAACACAGCATTTACCCAAACCGAATCAATAAGAGCCGGATAAACCTCATAAAACACCTCTTTTTCAAATTGTAAATCTTTCTCTTTATTATTACAGCTTGTCAAGATTATTCCAGAAATAAGAAATAGTACAAAATAGATTTTTCTCATCTTTTAATTCGTTAAATCATCATTAATATTGATGTTTACTGCTGTTTTCCACCAAAAACCTTCTTGGTTTTTTATCAATATTTTTTCAATTGATTTTTGTGATTTATAAACGGTTTTATAGTCATTATTCTCAATTTCAATTCTTTTTACATCTTCGGCGACAGTTTTTAGTAAATTTTCATTCCAAACCCCTATTCCAAAATATATTCCATCTTCATTTTCTCCGGTATTATATGGTTCTAAGTTAAATACGATCGAATCTCCGACTTTTATATCATTCAAGCGTTCAAATTGTGTTTTTGGATTTATGACCAATTTAACTTTCACATTGTTTTTTCCTTTGTTTATGAAATTAATAGTATGAGCGGGATCACAACTCATTAAGATTAGTGGAAGAATAAGAAGTATTAAAAAACTTTTTTTAGTCATTTTGGATTAATTGATTTTAGAATATAATTAAAAGTTAGTCAAAGAGCTAAGATATAATTTATTCGCCGCTAAAATCTGTTTTATAAACACACTTTTAAATGAACTTAAATCACTTATATGGTAAAAAAAACAATTAATAATTCAGATTCAATCCAAAGCCAACTCCCATATCGCTATCATAATGTGTAGTAATTCCAAAGTTTCTGCCAACAATATATTTTAGACCCGCCATGTATTCTTTATCCGTATTCCACATTAAGTTCATTCGCAAACGTCTCGAGAGCGGAATATCTTTTCGTTCAAATTGAACCCTCACATTTCCATCGGTGTAAACCTCAACTTGTGCTTTTACGAGCATTGGCAAAGTATATTCCATACCGGCACTAAAAACAGATCGATTGTCTTTAGTATTCTTTTGCCCGAACATATTTTGTTCCTGTTCGTCCATTCCCATTCTTCGATAGCGCCAATCAAAACCTATAAAAGGCATAAACCATTGCATTTTACCAATATATCTACCAATATGCGTTTCAGTTTCATAACCGTGTTCATTATTATAACCCAATCTCCATTCCGTTCCAATGCTCCAACGCGTGTTGCTAAACATTGCTTCACCGTCATTTCCGTTTGAGGCAAAATCATTCTCAGCCATAAAATGGAACATTCGATCATCCATTTTTAGCATTTTATAAGCCATTTCAGGATGATGAATCAACGGATTTGGAGCTGAATTTTCATAAGTAAAAATACGTCCCATTCCCGCCATCATATGATATAATATATGACAGTGAAAAAACCAATCGCCATCGGCATTAGCCTGAAATTCGATTGTATCGGTTTCCATTGGCATAATATCAATTACGTTTTTTAGCGGAGAATATTCGCCATGTTCGTTAATAATCCTAAAATCATGCCCGTGTAAATGCATCGGGTGACGCATCATCGAACCATTGTATAATGTAATACGAACGTTTTCGCCTTTTTTGATTAAAATTTTATCCGTTTCAGAAATCACTTTATTGTCTAAACTCCAAACATAACGGTTCATATTTCCGGACAATTCAAAACGTAATTCTTTTACCGGCGCATCTTTAGGCAAAGTTGTTACAGTTGGAGATTTTAGCATTGCGTAATTTAAGGTTGTAATTTCGGCGGTTTCGGTAGAATCGCTTGACATTTTCATATCGTCCATTTTCATGCCTTCCATATTATGCATCGAATGATCTTCAGGTTTTGCAGATTCCTCTTCGCCCGAAATTTCAGGATACATTACAGCATTCATGTCCATTTTGTTCAGAGACATTTTCATACCCATATCATTCATTTCGCCGTTCATCTTCATCATATCATTCATCATTTTCATACCTTCAAAATATTTCAATTTCGGAAGATGTTTTACAGGCTGTTTCGTTCCTTCGCCTAAAAATAAGGAAGCAGATCCGGTTCTGTCTTCGGCTGTAGCCAAAAAAGCAAAGGATTTATGATCTTCCGGAATCGTCACGACAATATCATAAGTTTCAGAAACTGCAATAATTAATCGGTCGACTTCTACAGGTTCAACATCGTTTCCGTCGCTGGCAACAACCGTTATTTTTCCGCCACCATAAGTCAGCCAGAAATAACTCGAAGCACCACCGTTTGCAATTCGCAATCTGACTTTATCGCCCGCTTTAAATTGCGAAAGCTGATCTTCATTTTTTCCGTTAATTAAAAACTTTTCATAATAAACATCACTCACATCCATGGCATTCATGCGTTTCCATTCGTTGGTAACTTTTGTCGAGAATTGCCCTTTCTTGATTGCTTCGGCATAACTTTGAGTTGTTCCTTTTTTTATGGCAAACCAATCGTTGGCATTATGAAGCATTCGTTGCACATTCTCAGGTTTAAGATCTGTCCATTCGCTTAGAATAATCGGAATTGTTGGTAAATCATCAATTCCTTTTCTAAAAGTTGGATCATCTTTCTTCTTATTAATAATAAAAATTCCGTACAAACCTATTTGTTCCTGCAATCCCGAATGACTGTGGTACCAATAAGTTCCGTTTTGGATAATTGGAAAAGTATATTTATGTGTTGTTCCTGGTTTTATGGGCATTTGAGTCAAATACGGAACTCCATCTTCTTTATTTGGCAGAAATAATCCGTGCCAATGTAGCGCTGTATCTTCGTTTTTTAAATCGTTATGAACATAAATCTCCGCAATATCACCTTCAGTAAAAGTCAAAGTTGGCATTGGAATTTGTCCATTTACGGTAAGTGCACGTTTTTGCTTTCCCGAAAAATTAACAATCGTATCGCGAACGTGTAAATCGTAACGAACTACTTTTTGAGCATTTGTACTAAAGGCAATCAAAAAGGCAATAAGAATAGTATATAGTTTCATATTGATTTATTAAAGTTTTAGATTTCGCAATCTTAATGCGTTTACAATTACGGAAACGGAACTCAAACTCATTGCCAGTGCAGCCAACATCGGCGAAAGCAAAATCCCGAATACAGGATATAAAATTCCCGCTGCAATTGGCACGCCTAATACATTATATATAAAGGCAAAAAACAGATTTTGTTTGATGTTTTGCATCACCGAAAAACTTAGTTTTTTAGCTTTTACGATTCCGTTTAAATCACCTTTTACCAATGTAATTTTAGCACTTTCGATAGCAACATCAGTTCCGGTTCCCATTGCGATTCCAATATTGGCTTGAGCCAAAGCCGGAGCATCATTGATTCCGTCACCTGCCATGGCAACAATTTTACCTTCGGATTGCAAACGCTGAATTTCTTTGAGTTTATCTTCCGGAAGACAATCGGCTTTAAACGAACTTAAGTGTAATTGATTAGCGACTGCTTTTGCAGTATTGCCATTATCGCCCGTCATCATAATTACTTCGACACCTTGATCGATTAAATCTTTGATTGCTTTTACGCTATTTTCTTTAATCGCGTCTGTAATCGTTACATATCCCAAAACAACTTTGTCAACGGCGATGTAAGAAACCGTTTTTCCCAGATTTTGTTCGGCAATAATTTTATTTTCAATATCATCAGAAATCGAAGCACCAACCTGAATCATTAATTTTTTATTTCCTAAAGCTACTTTTGAGTTATTCACCGTTCCTATAACACCTTTTCCAGCAACGGCTTCAAAATCCGGAACATCAAGAATCGTTTGGTTTTTAGCTTTAGCAAAATTTACTACGGCTTGCGCCAAAGGATGCTCGCTATGTTGATTTAATGAAGCAATATTTTGAAGCAAAAGATCTTCATTATTATTAACGGCGTAGATTTTTTCTACAGAAGGTTTTCCTTCAGTAATAGTTCCGGTTTTATCCGTGATCAAAACATCTATTTTGCTCATGTTTTCTAAGGCTTCGGCATTCTTTATCAAAATCCCGAATTGCGCTCCTTTACCAACTCCAACCATTACAGACATTGGAGTTGCTAATCCTAAAGCACAAGGACAAGCAATAATCAAAACGGCAATCGCATTAATTAATCCGTAGATATAAGCAGGTTCCGGACCAAATTTTGCCCAAACGAAAAACGTTATAATCGAAATAATGACAACCGTTGGAACAAAATATTTGGCAACACGATCTGCCAGTTTCTGGATTGGCGCTCTCGAACGGCTTGCGTCATTCACCATTTGTATAATTTGAGAAAGCAAAGTTTCTGAACCAACTTTTTCGGCAATCATAACAAATGATTTATTTCCGTTTATAGTTCCCGCAATTACAGAATCACCTACTTTTTTATCCACCGGAATTGGTTCTCCGGTAATCATAGCTTCATCAATGCTGCTTTCGCCGATGGTAATTTTTCCGTCGACTGGAATTTTCTCTCCTGGTTTTACACGAAGAAAATCTCCTTTTTTAATATTATGGATTGATATTACTTTGTCAGTTCCGTTTTCGACCAAAGTTGCTTCAGTTGGAGCTAATTTTAGTAAAGCTTTTATCGCTCCGTTTGTTTGTCCGTGCGCTTTTGCTTCTAATAATTGACCTAATAAAACCAATGTTATAATAACAGTTGCAGCTTCAAAATAAAGATGAATGGTTCCGTGATGTGATTTAAATTCAGATGGAAAAATATCTGGAAAGAACATTCCCGCAACGCTGAATAAAAAAGCAACACTTGTCCCGATCCCAATAAGCGTGAACATATTTAGGTTCCAAGTGATAATTGATTTGTAAGCGCGAACAAAAAACATCCATCCAGCATAAAAAAGTACCGGAATTGAAAATAAGAATTGAACCCAATTCCAGTTTTCTATAGACATTAGTTTATACAGCGGATTATCAGGAATCATTTCTGACATTGAAATAATAAAGATAGGAAGTGTGAATAAAATCGCAATCTTCATTTTCTTTAATAAGTCGGTATAAGTTTTGTTTTCTTCAGATTCAGAAGCTTGCATTGGCACCAAATCCATTCCGCAAATTGGACAATCACCAGGTTCATTCGAAACAACTTCCGGATGCATTGGACAAGTAAATTGAGTTGTCTTTATGGCAACTTCCGGAACTAAATCCATTCCGCAAACGGGACAATCTCCCGGTTTGTTATAGGTTTTGTCGCCTTCACAATGCATCGGACAATAAAAAACTCCTGTTGTATTATGATTGTGAATTACAGCTGTTTCTTTTTTGTGATGATGTCCTTCGTGATTTTCTTTCTTATTACTGGAACAGCATGATTTGGCGGGAGCTTCTGAGGTATGTTTAGACGATGTCATTTCAATAGTATACTTTCCGGCTTCGGTTAAAGCTTCTTGAAATTTTTCAGTTGCAACATGTTTTTCCATTGTTATAGTTGCCAATGGAGGATTTAAAGTTACTTCGGCTTGAATTCCTTCAATCGTATTCAAAGTTTTCTCGACTTTTTTACGACATCCATCGCACGACATTCCTGAAATTATATATTGATGCGTCATTGTTTTATCTTTTAAAGTATTACAATGCAAATTTCCGAAGTAACGTTTACTTTGGTTTGTATAATTTTGAGAATGATTTGTAATATTTAGGAAAGGTTTTTTAACCGCAAAGAGCGCAAAGTTTTTTTGGATATGCTTGTTCTAAAAAAACGCAAAGTTCGCAAAGCTTTGTCTAAAATAACTTTGCGAAAAAACATAGCCCGAGGTTTTAACCTTGGGAAGCATATCGTGATAAATTCGTTGCGTTCCAATGGTTAAAAAAAATAGCCACAGATTAAAAAAAATTAACACAGATTTTTAAAATCTTTTTAATCCTTCTAACCTGTGGCTAAAAATCTTTGTGAACCTTGCGTAAACCTTAGCGTTCTTTGCGGTTAAATAATATTACAAATTCTCAATCTGAATCCTTTTTTTATCCTTCAATTGCTTGAAATAAGTAGGAGTGAAGCCCGTAATTTTCTTGAACTGATTGCTCAAATGCGCGACATTACTATAATTTAGCATATCGGCAATTTCGCTTAACGAATGTTCGTTATATATAAGGAGTTCTTTTACTTTCTCTATTTTCTGACTTATAAAATATTTTTCGATAGTAGTATTTTCAATTTCTGAGAAAAGATTACTCAAAGTGCTGTAATCCTGATTTAGGTTTTCGACTAAATAATCAGATAAATTGATTTTGAGATCATTGTTTTTATGATGCACTAAGTCAACGATGAGGTTTTTTATTTTCTCGATCGTTTTACTTTTTTTATCATCAATAAAATCAAAACCCAAAGCCTGAAGATTTTTTAGGAGAATTTCTTTCTGAGAATCGGTGATGTCATTTTGAAGTTCGACTTCGCCTAATTCAACAGAAATAGTATGAAGTCCAAGTTTTTCAAACTCAGACTTCACAACCATTTTACAGCGACCACACACCATGTTTTTGATGTAGAGCGTCATATTTATTTGATGGTTTCTACCACGTTTCCGCAAGTCAACATCGAAGAACCGTAATACGGATTCTTAACTGCTTTTTCTTTGCTTAACCAGTCAGCATCCGCCATTGGGCAATATTGTTTGTAGACAACTTCAGTAGATTTTGAAACTTTAACTAAGTCGTAAGTGCTTTTAGTTAAGGATTTAAAAGTCTCACGTTGCTTTTTAATATCTGAGCTTGTAGAAATACTTTTAGCGTCAGCGGTTAATTTTTTAACGACTTTCATCCAAACAGTGTGTTCGTTGCTTTTAAGTTTATCCATTTTTACGGCAGTAATTGCGGCCAATAAATCTGTGGCTTTCGCCGAAGTTAACTTCGCATCGCTTTTAATCAAGGCATCTTTTACCGTAAAGTAAGCATCATAAACAGTTTGTAACTGACTTGAATCTACATCTTCGATTGTAGATATTTCTGTTTTAATTGAATTTGCCTGAATAGTATTTGCAGAAAATAAAACGATTATTACTGCTGCTATAGTTGATATTGTGTTTTTCATTTTATACGATTTTAATAGAGAATGTGAATTTATCCTCTAAGTTAAATAATTTATTTTTTTTATAGGATGTTTTAATCTCGCAATCTTGATAGCTATCGGGAGCAGAGACATAAAGTTTGATTTTTTTGCTTAGAACCTTAGTATCTTAGAACCTTTGTGGCTTAAAAATAATTATGGCTATCAGGAATACAATTATTTTATTTTTGGCGGAAGCCAAATAGAAGTAAAACCATCAGAAAGACTGGCAGTTTTGTGACTTAAAGCTGTTTTTTTAGTAGAGAAATTGAATAGATTCGTATCAAATTCAAATTCATTTGTAGCAATTAAAATAAAAGCTAAACCGGAAGTTGTGCAACCAGAATGATCGCATTTTCTGTTGCAGCCATGTTGGTCTTTCTTAGAATCATGATTTTCCTTGCAACAATCTTTTTCACAAGAATCAGCGGTTTCTTTATTAGAAATTACTTTTTTCTCACAAGATGTTTTTTCAGAAGCTTTTCCACAAGCATAACCAGAATTGGACATCAAAAAGAAGCCAAGAGTTATGAAAAGAAATAATATGTGAAGCTTTTTTGCCAATGAAAGTGTTTTAGAAATACAAATTTAGATATTTTTTTTAAGCGTAGCTATTTATTTAAGATTTCCAATTTTAAGTTTTCTTAAAATCTGTTGGCTTCATATTTTTTCGCTTTTTAAAATAGTTTGACAAGTGACTTTCATCGGTAAAACCAAATTCATAAGCAATTTGTTTAATCGGTAATTGATTGTTATGAATTCGCTTTTCTATTAAAGTTGTTCTTAAATTATGAATATAATCGCGGTAACTAATAGAGAATGTTCTCTTGAAATAAGCACTAAAATAAGTTTCGGCAATATTAAAATGACTCGCGATTACTTTGATCTGAACTAATTTCGGATTGTAAATGTTCTGATGAATATAAGACGTGATTTGTTCGTTGTCAATAGAATTTCCTTTAACAACAAGATTTTGACCACGCATGGTTTCTTTGATTAATCCAAAAATCGAAAGAATCTGATAAAATACAATTGGGGAAGTCGAAACATCGGTTTTGCAATTATAGGCGGCTATGTTTTCGATCGTGTTTTTTAATATTGTTTTGCAGGGATCGTCGAGTTTAAGAACCGTTTCTTTTAGTGTTTTATCCCGCATGAAACTTTCCGGGGTATGAATTAAGAATTCGTCGCAAGTAAGATTTTGTTTCGAATTAAAGTAATTGTCCGTAAACTTGATATAAAAGAAACGAGTGCTTTTTTTAATATCAAAATAATGCTCGTCTTCCGGTGAAATCACAAAGAGATCTCCCGTTTTATAAGGTAATAAGTTGTTATTCAGATGATGAACTCCGCTTCCTTTTTTGATATAAATAATTTCATAATAAGTATGCGTGTGTGGCGGAAGATGAAATTTCTCATCTTCAAACTCATCAATGGCAAGAGTTTTGAATTGATTTAAAATTGGCATAACTTAAATTTACAAGTTTATGTCGTAAATGTACAACTTATTTTGCATTTAACAGCGTTAACTTTGCGTCATAGAAATTCTATTCCTTTCTTGTAAAAACAAATGAAAAAAAGTCTTATCGCACTCTCATTAGGAGGATTAACAATTGGTATTACCGAATTTGTTATGATGGGTTTGTTACCGGATATTGCCTCAGATATGAAAGTTTCGATTCCGGTTGCCGGATATTTAATTTCGGCTTACGCACTTGGCGTTGTTATTGGAGCTCCTTTATTAGTAATCTTAGGGAGAAATTTAGCTCCAAAGAAAATGCTTTTAATATTAGCTTTAATGTTAACGGTGTTTAATGCACTTTCGATTATTGCGCCAAGTTATAATTTTTTATTCGCATCCAGATTTCTTTCGGGATTGCCACACGGAGCTTTTTTTGGCGTTGGAGCTGTAGTCGCAAGCCGTTTGGCAGACAAAGGCAAAGAAGCGCAGGCAATCGCAATTATGTTTTCGGGTTTGACGTTGGCGAATTTGATCGGAGTTCCAATTGGGACATATATTGGTCATAATTTTATATGGCGTTATACCTTTATACTAATTGCAATTGTAGGTTTACTTACGTTTTTGTTTATTTCTTTATGGATGCCAAATCTGGAGAAAAGCGGCAATGTAAATATGAAAACCCAACTGCTATTTTTTAAGAAAACAGAAGCTTGGTTAATCATCGGAATTACTGCAATTGGTTTTGCGGGATTATTTGCCTGGATTAGTTATATCGCGCCTTTATTAATTAATGTTTCTAAATTTAATGCAGAAGATGTTTCCTATATTCTGATTCTTGCGGGACTTGGAATGGTTGTTGGAAATTTTGCCGGTGGTAAACTTGCAGATAAATTTTCTCCTGCACCAACGGTTTTGGCTTTATTATTTGTAATGTCGATTGATTTAATTTTAGTTTACTTATTTTCTTTCAATCAATACATTTCTTTATTCCTGACTTTCTTAACAGGCGCTATTTCTTTTTCGGTAATTGCACCAATTCAAATGTTAATGATTAAAACTGCAACAGGCGCTGAGATGATTGCTTCGGCAGCACTTCAGGGAAGTTTTAATATTGGGAATGCTTTAGGAGCCTTTTTAGGTGGATTACCTTTGGCAGCTGGTTACAGTTATGCTTCTCCTAATCTTATTGGAGTTGGAATGGCAATTACCGGTATGATTATTACGCTTGCTTTAATGCAAAAACACAAAAGTAATTTACAATTGCAGAATGCCTAAAGAATAATTTACTTTATAAAATAGAAAAAGCTCTTAAGCCTAATTTGGTTTAAGGGCTTTTTTGTGCTTTGTAATGATTGGTTTAATCTCGTTTAATGTTTAGATTTCTCTTCTCAGAAGTTGTTTTTTCTTTTAACAATCATACTTGTTTTTTTTAATCCCTCAAACCTATTTCTTACATTAATAATTTTTCAGTATTTAGATTTGTAATCGATTGTTTTTTGCGAAAAACCTAAAGTAAGTGTAAATTATACAATAATATATTTGCTATTTATTAGTCTCATAAATTGCATATGCCATAGAAAAAACCTTCTTTATTTTTGATATATAATTTTTATTATGAAATTTTTAGGAATTTTAATTTTTTATATGAAAAAAATATTTATGTTTGTGTAATCGATTACATATTATTTCAAACGTTATAGTTGAAAAGCGAAAAAGCCCGAGAAATAAGGGAAATATTCCATATTTGTAAGACAGATAAAGTTTTATTCTGGATAGAAAAAGTATTAAGAATAAAAGAAAAGGAACATGCTAAACTAAAAAACCATTAATAACTTAAACAATCAATCATGAATTTTAAAGATTTATTTAATAAAGGAGCTAATTGCTGTTTTGTAGTTGTTTTCTTATTGTGTTTATTAACGAGCAATCGTATGAGCGCACAAGGAGTAACTGTAGAAGGAACCGTAAAAGATGCTGCCGGTTTAACTTTACCGGGTGTCAATATAATCGAAAACGGAACCAAGAATAGCGCTTCTACTGATCTTGACGGACATTATATAATAAAGATAACGAATCCTAAAGCAGTTTTGAGTTTTTCATCTATAGGATTTAAATCAAAAGAAATAGCTGTTGCGGGTAAAACGAAATTAGATGTTAGTTTAATCGAAGATTCACATGCTTTAAATGAAGTAGTTGTTGTAGGTTATGGAACGGTAAAAAAATCAGATTTAACCGGAGCTGTTGCTTCAATTTCTGGAAATGATTTAAAGAAAATTCCTGTTTCTAATGTTGCCGAAGCTTTAACCGGAAGAATTGCGGGAGTTCAGGTAACTTCGACCGAAGGTTCTCCGGATGCCGATATTAAAATTAGAGTTCGTGGCGGCGGATCATTAACACAAGATGCTTCACCTTTGATTATTGTTGATGGTTTTCCTGTAAATAGCATGAGCGATATAGCAGCTTCAAATATTGAATCAATGACAGTATTGAAAGATGCTTCTTCGACTGCGATATATGGATCGAGAGGAGCAAACGGAGTTATCATTATTACAACTAAAACGGGTAAAGACGGAAAAATGGCTGTTAGTTTCAATATGTTTTACGGCATGAAAACTATGGCTAAAGATATTGATGTTCTTCCTGTTGATGATTTTGTAAAATGGCAATATGAATATGCTTTGTTGGATCAAACGGATAAAACTATTTTAAGTAATCCAAATTCTTATACCAAGTATTTTGGTAACTGGCAAGACCGTGATTTATATAATGGTGTAAAAGGAACAAACTGGCAAAAGCAAATTTATGGTCGTCGTGGCGAAGTAAATAGCCGTGATTTAGGAATTCGCGGAGGAAATGATAAGCTTAGTTACAATTTTAATTATGCTTATTATGATGAAAAAGCCATTATGGTTGGTTCAGATTTTAAAAGAAATAACTTGTCTTTGGCATTAAAAAATAAGGCAAGTGAGAAAGTTGATCTTGCTTTTACGGTACGTTATTCAGATACAGAAATAAATGGAGGAGGCGCTAATGAACAAAATGAAGTTTCGTCGCTTGATAGCCGTTTGCGTCATAGTGTTGGATATTCTCCGGTTCCAATGCCGGGATTAACTACGGATAATGATGATCAAAGTGTTAATAGTTATTTAGTAAACCCATTTTTGGCAATATCAGATAATGAACGTCAACAGACCAAGAAGAATTATAATTTACTAGGAAGTTTTGGATGGAAATTAATTGAAAACCTAAAATTTCAGAGTGATTTAGGATTAGATAATTATAATTATTCGGATTATCGCTTTTATGGATCTTCTACTTATTTTTCGAGCACTGCAAAAATAGGTGCGGGAAAACCAGGAATGGTAATGGCTGATCGTAAAGATGTACGTTTTAGAAATGCGAATACATTAAATTATGATTTTAAAAATATTTTAGGGAATAATCATCATTTGACAGCACTTTTGGGAGAAGAGATGATTACGACTACTTCAAATGTTGAAACGACAACAATGTTAAACTACCCGAAATTCTTTGATTTGGATGATGCAAAGAAATTAACAACTCAGGGAACACCGTTTTCGGTAGATAATTTCTACAGTCCTGATGATAAATTATTGTCCTTTTTTGGTCGTGTGAATTATGATTTTAAAGATCGTTATTTATTAACCGCTTCATTTCGTGCCGATGGTTCAAGCAGATTTTTAGGTGATAATCGTTGGGGATATTTTCCTGCGGCAGCTGCAGCATGGAAGATTTCTGAAGAAGATTTCCTGAAAAATGCTTCTTGGCTAAGCCTTCTTAAATTAAGACTTAGTTATGGTGAAGCTGGAAATAATAATATTCCGGTAGGACAAACAGTTCAAAGTTATATGTCAAACACCAACTCTTTTATCAATGGATTTGACAGTTACTGGTCGCCATCGAGCGTTTTGGCAAACCCAAATTTAAAATGGGAAACTACTGTTACGCAAAATTTAGGTCTTGATTTTGGATTTTTCAGAAATCGCTTAAACGGAACTGTTGATGTGTATAAAAACGTAACTCATGATTTGTTAATAGAATTTCCGGTAGGAGGTACAGGTTATAAAACTCAGTATCGAAATATGGGGGAAACACAAAATACAGGTTTTGAAGCTACTTTGAATTTTATAGCAATTGAAAACAAAAATTATGGTTTGAATTTTTCTGTGAATGTTGGTATCAACAAAAACAAAATCAATTCGCTTGGCGTAATGGATAATTTTGGAGTAAACACCAACTGGGCATCGACTGATATTGGTAATGATTATGCTGTAAATGCAGGTTCGCCAATGGGATTAATGTACGGTTATAAAAGCGATGGACGATATGAAGTTTCTGATTTTAATTATGTTGGAGGAAAATATGTCTTAAAAGCAGGAATTGCAGATGCGACTTCGGTTATTGGAAGCGCTGTACAACCTGGAATGATGAAGTTGAAAAACACAGATGGTTCTGCGGATAATAAAGTTACTGCATCAGATCAAACAATTATTGGAAATGCTAATCCTAAAAGCACAGGAGGTTTAGTTATTAATGCTAATGCTTATGGTTTTGATCTTTCGGCTGCTTTCAACTGGACTATCGGAAATGATATTTATAATGCAAATAAAGCTGAGTTTTCTACTGCAAACAGAAACGGACAATACAAAAACTTAAGTTCTGAAATGGCAGATGGTAAAAGATGGACAAATCTTGATCCGGCTTCGGGACAATTAGTAACAGATCCTACTGCGCTTGAATCTTTAAATGCAAATACAACAATGTGGTCGCCTTATATGCAAAAATTTATGTTTACAGACTGGGCAGTAGAAGATGGCTCTTTCTTTAGATTAAATACTTTGACTTTAGGATATACTACACCAGAATCGTTTACCTCGAAATTGGGCGTAAGCAAGTTGAGATTCTATTTTACAGCAACAAATGTTTTTATAATTACAAATTATTCTGGTCCGGATCCTGAGGTGTCAACAAAAAGAAAATCACCGCTAACGCCAGGAGTTGATTATTCAGCATATCCACGAAGCAGACAATTGGTTTTTGGTTTAAACCTTAATTTCTAATTTAAAAATTTATCAAAATGAAATATAAAGTAATAATAACAGCATTGATTATCTCAGGTTTATTGACTTCGTGTCAGGATTTTGCTGATGACTTCTTTGATACTCCTGCACAATCAACATTAGGAGATGAACTTATTTTTTCTAATGCTGAGTTGGCACAAGGAGCTGTTGATGGAATAAAAGTATCTTTTGGAGAAGAACAATCTTATAGAGGAAGACTTTTGACATACCAAGGATTAAACACAGATAGTGAATGGCTTTTGGCATCTTCTAGTGATAATGCCAAATCAGACTTGGTTGTTTATGATGCTAAAGCTGATAACACAGAAATGAACTCGCCAAAAAATGCCTGGGCAATGATGTACGAAGGAATTGAGCGTGCTAATTTATGTATCAGAGGTTTGCGTATGTATGGAAATCCGAAATCAGATAATGAATTAGGACATTTATTAGGAGAAGCATTAACATTACGTGCTATTTATTATGCTGATTTGGTTAGAAATTGGGGAGATGTTCCAGCACGTTTTGAGCCAGTTGCAACCGCAACTATTTATATTCCTAAAACAAGTCGTGATGTAATTTACAAACAATTAATTGCTGATTTAGGCGAAGCTTCAACATTAGTAGCGTGGCCAAATGGATCATCAGCAACCACTAGTACAGAACGCATAAACAAAGCTTTTGTAAAAAGTCTTAGAGCTCGTTTGGCTATGATGGCAAGTGGATATCAACAATATTCTGATGGAGTTAGAAGAAGTACAGATCCGGAACTTTCCGTAGCCAATATGTATAAGTTGGCATTGGCGGAATGTCGTTCTGTTATTGCGAGTGGTTCAGCACATTTAGAACCAACTTTTGAAGGTTTATGGAGAAAATACAATCAGGAGAATTTAGCAGCCGGTGGAGAATCTCTTTGGGAAATTCCTTTTGCAGCTACACGAGGAAGAGTGCTATTTACTTTTGCTGTGAGACATGATGCTATGGATCAATTTCAACAAATGGGCGCAAATAAAGGCGGTGTAAACGGACCGTTGCCATTTGTTTTTTATGACTATGAGCAAACTGATACCCGTAGAGATGTTACTTGTGTTCCTTATAAATGGGGAGCTGCAGTAAGTGGTAAATCAAAACAGGAACTTACAGATTTACAAACTTGGTATTTTGGTAAATATCGTTTTGAATGGATGAACCGAATTGTTACTGCGCCAAATGACGATGGTGTAAATAAAATCTACATGCGTTATGCAGAAGTACTTTTAATTGCTGCCGAAACCGCAAACGAATTAGAAGGTCCGGGATCTGCTGCAGTTTACTTGAAAGAAATTCGTCGTAGAGCTTTTGCTCCAGCAAATCACGCTGTGCAAGTAGATGCTTATGTAGACGCATTGACAAGTAAAACAGCAATGATGAATGCTATTGTTGATGAAAATAAATATGAATTTACTGGAGAAATGGAGCGTAAGTTTGCTTTAATACGATGGAATTTACTTAAAGAAAAATTAGACGAAGCCAAAGATAAAATGGCTAATCTTAAAGCGCGTACCGGAAAATATCAGGATGTGCCTTCGACATTATATTATAAATATAAAGACGATCAGACTACCTTGGATATTTACGGATTGAATAGAGGCGAAACCCAAGCTCCGGCAGGATATATTTCGAAAAGTTGGGATAAATTAGAAGATGCTAAAATAACCACATTGTATAAAGCGGGAGTAAATCCGGATAAAAGACAGTTTTGGCCAATTTGGCAAACGTTTATTGATGCGAGTAATGGTCAATTAACAAACGACTGGGTTTTTGGTAACTAATACAATTAACAAATAAATTATAGTTTATAATTATGAAAGCAAAATATATATTGAAAGGCTTGCTGGCTATGTTTTTATTGATAGTTGCCGGTTGCGAAAGTTACAATGAAGCAGTATTAGAAGATATAGGAGCAAATAGAGTCTTTTCTCCAATCGAGCTTAAAGCTATCGTTAGAAATCAAACTTCGGTAGAATTAAATTGGACTGTAAAAGACGATGTAGATTATTATACAGTAGAATTTAGTGCAGATGATGCCGATTTTAAAACGATTTACAAAACACTTAAAGTTGCACCTAAAGAACTTCCAATAACGGTTCCTTTAGAAGGAGAAACTGTATATTCAATACGAGTAAAAGGCGTAAGTGCAAAAGGATTAGCAGATTCTAAATGGTCAGTTGTTACGGCAAAAACTTTAACAGAACAGATATTGTTGCCAATTGCAGATGCTGATATCGAAGCAACAAAAGTTACTTTAAGATGGACTCCAAATAGTACTGTAACGCAAATTACGGTTGCTCCAGGCAATATTACACACACAATTACACCAGCAGAAAAAACAGCAGGAGTTGCAATTGTGACAGGATTAACGGGTGAAACATCTTATACTGCTACGTTAGTAAATGGAACAAAAACAAGAGGTCTTAGAACATTTAAAACCGGAATTGATATTGGAACCGGAATTTTAGTACAACCTACTGATGATTTGAATGCTGCGATTGCTGCGGCTCCTGCAAATTCAATATTGGTATTAATGCCGGGAGATTATAGCGTATATAAAGGAGATATAGATTTAAATAAAACCATAACAATAAGAGGACTTCGCGCAGGAGATAAACCAAAATTACATGTTAAGTTTACAGTAAATACAGGCGTTAGTAATCTTTCATTGATAGATTTAGATTTAGAAGGATCGACCGCTGGAGATAGTAATTTTATCACAGTCTCTGACGCTAATACAATTTATGGAGATATTTTAATAAGCGGTTGTAATATTCGTGATTATTTGAGAGCCTTAGTATATGGAAATGCTGCCACATCAAAAGTAACGTCATTTACCGTGGAAAATAGCATTGTTAAAAATGTAAATACCAATTCGCAAGCAGATTTTATCGACTTTAGAAATACATACATCGCAAGCATAGTTTTGAAAAACAGTACGTTTAATTCTTGCTCAATCGGGCGTGATTTTGTTCGTGTTGATGCTGTAGCTTCTCCTAAAGGTTTTTCAGGAACCGGTTTAACAACAAATGTATTAATTGATGGTTGTACTTTGTATAATGTATCAAATACTGTAGCGCCAAAAAGGATCTTATATCTTCGATTTGCATCTAATAAGTCAACAGTAAGAAACACTTTGATTGCATCGACGACAGCAATTTTCACCAATCAGCCAAGTACTGATTTACCGATATTTAATAACAATTATTATTATCAGGCACCAAGTTTTATGGATGCTGCGATTACAAATAATAAAGTTGATGCTTCAGGCACAACGGCAAATCCTCAATTTGCAGATCCTGCAAATGATAATTTTAAAGTAGGAAACCAAACTCTAAAAGATAACGGAATTGGAGATCCGCTTTGGTTAAAATAAATTTTTATTCGGTTGGTTTTTAGAAAGAGAGGGATGCAGTTTTTGTATCCCTCTTTTGTTTTTTATTGTTGCGTATAAATTGGCACGCGGATTAAACGGATTCACTTCGTGAAAACGCGGATTTTATTATTTCCTGATTTATGCGCATTTTTTGTCAGACTGAGCGAAGTCGAAGTCCGTAATTTGAGTAATCAACTAAAATCAATGATTGCCTGCAGACCTTTGTCAAAGTTTTAAACTTTTACAAAGGTTTTGTGCGTAAAACAAAAAGAAAAAAAACCGTGTAAATCCGTGTTTTCACGAAGTGAATCCGCGTCATCCGCGTGCCATCTCAACACAATCCATTCACTCAATATCCAAATCAAATTTTTCAAGTAATCCTGCAAGCGCCGAATTAGAAACTTTAGTTCTTTTGATTTTGTTTTCAGAAGGATCAAAAGCATAATTGCGAGAAGTTCTGAAATCGGTTTTCTCTAGATTTACATCTACAAAAGTCGCATTTGCAAGATCGCAATTCTTGAAAATTGCCAGAGATAAATCAGTATTAGAAAAATCTACATCTTTTAAAGAGCAATCGATGAAGTTTGTTTTCTTTAATTTTTTGTAAATGAAAGTCGAGTAATCAAGAAGGCAATCCTGAAAATTCATCGAAAACAGAAAGCTATTACTCGAACTGAAATCAAGTCCCATTAATTTACAACCAATAAAAGTAATGTTCTTTAATCCAGTACTTTTTAAACTCGCTAAAGAAAGATTACAGTTTTTAAACGTACAATCTAAAAAGTCAATATAGCTAAAATCACTTTTCGAAAAATTGCAATTGACGAACTCGCAATTTATAAATTCGTTCTCTGATAATTTTTGATCAGAATAATCAATTGTGTCAAAAGTTTTGTTTTGTTGTAATACAGTTTCCATAATACTTGGTTGAGGTTGGGTTGAAGGCAAAAGGGATTATTCTAATTCGACACAATCAAAAATGTCGTTTTTTAGCATTGTTTCTGTTATTTCATTCTCACTGTCGATTCTTAATATATTATCACAATCTTCGAGATCAAAATTCCATAAAGAATTGGGTAACAATTCATAAAGTAATGCGTTTGCGAACTCTAATTTCAATTTTGTATTAACGGAAGTTTTAAAAACATAAATCATAATTTGCTCATTTTTTTACGGAGCAAATTTCAACAAATGCTTTTGGAGTTGGTAGGATTCTATAATCAATAATTAGGACTTATCAATCATTTTTCGATATTGAATCGGACTTATCGATTCGTGTTTTTTAAAGAAACGGCTAAAGTAAGATTGATCCTCATGCCCAACCAACATTGCTATTTCGCTTATCGAAAGTGTAGTTTGATAGAGTAAATATTTGGCTTCAAGTAAAATGGTCTCATCAATCCAAGACGTTGCAGATTTGCCTGTTGCCGCCTTAACCGATTTGTTCAAATGATTTGGCGTAACATTTAGTATTGAAGCATAATAATTGACCTGATGGTTTATTTTAATATTCGGATAAATAAGCTCTTTGAATTTTGCCGAAAGAACCTCAGCGGCAGTTCCTTCTTTAGGAATTTTGACAGCGTTTCTATTCATTTCGCAAAACAAAGTCACCAAATAAGTTTGTATCAGATCTAAATTTATCGTTTCGGCTTCAAGATATTCTATCTGGAGACGCGTTAAAATATTATTGATAAAAGGAGCATCTTTTTCGGAAAGAATAATTTTGGGATTTCCGGATATTTTCAGAAAACCAAAATCATTTATGATGTCTCGATTTCCATATTTCCCAATTAAAACATCAGGATGAAACTGGCAAATAAAACCGCTGTGTTTACTATTAATATGTTCAACCGAAAAAATTTGACCAGCGGGAACCACAATGATTTCGTTTTGATTGGTCTGACATTCCTCAAAACCTAATTTTATAATATGAGTTCCTGAAGTGATAAAAATTAAAGTATGGCAATCGTGTTTAGAAGGCGGAACAGGATATTGAAGCTGCATTATTTCTTCCATCTTCAAACAAAAAAAATGATCGGAATTTGTTTTGAAAAGTTTATGGATAGGATTTTCTATACCAAGAAACTTTTCGCGAAATCCCTTAGCGCCATACGTTTTTATTTTTTCGTTTGTTTCCATTGTTTAATAGTACAGTCTAAAATCGAGTAATTTGCACAAAGCATAATGTTTCTGATACAGTTCTTCGACAACCTCAGTAATATCATCATTCTCTTGATATAAACTAAAAAAAGCTTTGTCGATCGTGCTGCTGCTCGCTATTTTATTATAAGAAGATCCATAACCAGAAATTGCTCGTGCGCCTGTAATGTCCAGAAAATATTGAGCTTCATCATCCTTTAAATCCAAAACTTTTAAATTGGCAAAATGAATGATTTTTCCTTTCATTTTTCCTTCAAATAATTCTGCAATTTCTTCGAGGCTGTAATAATAATCGTGAAGACAAATGTTATTAGGTTCGCCTGGCATTACTAAATAAATGATTTCATAATCCTTAAAATTATGATCTTCGTAGAGTAGTATATTCAAACTTTCTTCTAAACCTTCAATTGTATCGCAGGTTTTATATATGCTCGAAATCCCTTGGTCAATTGCGATTTCTTCTAAGTTTTTGACTACTAGTGTTGCAACATGCGTATCTACATCAGGAACACCTTCTAAACAGAAAATAAATTTTTCGTTATCCATATCAGCAAACATTCAGATTAGGTATAAATGAGGTGGGACTTTTTGGTTTGACAAAAGTATTTTTTATTGGGTAAAAACTATAATTTGAAGGATATTTTAACGCATTTTTTACATTAGTTTAAAGCAGAAATTTTCATTTTTTAGAAATTAGAGAGGATAAAAAGTTGAATGTTCTTATGAAAGTAATTTTATATAAGGCGATTCTCTGTTTTTGGAGATCGTCATTTATAGAACGTAATTTTAAACATTGTCGATTTTTCCAGAGATTCTGATGTTGCATTTAAATAAATAAACAGTTTTCAGGTTTCATTTTATAATATGAAACAGAGTTGAATTGCAAATCGTTTTTTTAAATTTCAATATGACTTAATTTTATGGAAGTATTTTTCTCTAATAAAAAATATAAAATAGTGTATTGTTTCGTTTTCTATGAGCAAAAATTTAAACGGTTGATTTATTGTTTTTGATTTTTCCGATTTAGTGGTTTTGAATTCAATTTGTTTTATAAAAATTATATACTATGGCGGTCCCTAAAGAGTTATATAATGCAAAATTCCTGGAATATATAGAATCTTTGAAGATTTTATATTTAGTAGATGACAAATTCAAAGGGATTTGTGATGATTATTGTGATAGTAAATTGAAAACAGAAATGTATAAGAGGAAGTTTGAAAAACACTTTCAGCATAAATTAGAATATGAAAATTTATCAAAAGAGCTAGAAGATGAAATTCTGATTTATTTGATAAGAAAAGGCTAGAAGAGTCTATAGATATTTACAAAGAAATGATTTGTTGATATTCTCTAAAATAGTTAACAACAAACCCTTAGTCATTCAATGATTAAGGGTTTGTTTTTTTTGTGTAGAAATAAAGAATTCAATAATTAGTTTGAAATTATAAAACTGATCTGTTTAAAATCAGGTCTAAAATTTTACATTTGATATATAAAATTAAAAAAACTATTACATGCCGGAGATTATTATTAACTCATTTTCAGTTGCAATCTGCTTCCTAATAGGGATGCTGGCAATTTTTTATTTGCCATTTAATAAAAGAGGAAATTTCTGGTTTGGCATTTTTTTAGTATCACTTGGTTTTGCATTGTTGAGTAAAATAATCTGGCAAGAAGGATTGGATACAAAATTCCCGTACATTATTCCGGTTTCTGAATTATCTCGATTTGTTGTTGCACCAAGTTTTTATTTAAGCATTTGGTATTATACACATTTGAGTAAAATAAGCCTTGGAAAAAAAGTGTTGCATTTTATACCAACTTTAGTTTTTATTCTTTTGATATCTGTACCTTATTTTCTTTCGCTGGGAAATACTTCTGATTTAATTGGTGAACGCGCCAGTCGTATTGTGGGAGGTTTAATGCGTATTGTATTGCCGGTTCAACTAATTGCTTATTGGATTTTGTCTTATCAATTATTAAAAAGACATAGAAAAGGTATATTGTTATTTTCATCTCAGAAAAAAGAAAGGGATTTAAAATGGCTGCAGAGCATATTGATATGGATGCTTTTTATAATAGTTCTGTTTCTGATCATGAAAATAAAAGAAAGCAGCTTCCTTAATTCGGTTAGTACCTATTTTTACTTAGTACTTACCCTATTTATGGTTTATAATCTTTTAAGACAAAAAGAAGTTTTTTTAAATGATAAAAATGAAAACGCGACGCTTGAAAATATTATATATCCCAATATTAGGTTTCAAACCGAAAAACCTGCGTCTCGACTTAATGAAGAAGAATTATTAAAATACAAGTCAATTTTGAACAATCTACTAGAAAATGATGAGGTGTTTACAGATTCTGAGATTAATTTGGCTTCACTTGCGGGTAAAGTCGGAATTTCGATGAATGATGTGTCTTTCATGATAAATAATAGTTATAATATGAATTTCTATGCTTTAATCAATAATTACAGAATTGAAAAAGTGAAAGAGATGTTGACAAAAAAGCAATACAATCATTTAACAATTCTTGGTATTGCTTATGAGGCTGGATTTACATCAAAGTCAACTTTTAATAATATTTTTAAGAAAACAACAGGACTTACGCCTAGTGAGTATATGAAAAAAAATAACCCAAAAGAGGTCTGAATGGGTACATCAGGACGACTCAAGCCTTAAGAAGATGTTTTTTTGCTGAGAATTTAAACAGCAAGATTATGTATTCAACATCTTTAAAAACCAAAATTTGGTTAGGTTTATGCTTTGGTTTGGTTGTAGGTGCAACCTTTTTACGATTATCCACTAAGTATTTTTCTCCTTGGATTCCGCCTCCTTTTCTCCTTGGAATATCAATTTTATTTTTGATTGCAGCATTGATTTTGCCCTTCGTGTGGCATTCGATGGAAAAAGAAAAAGGGATTAATGGCAGCGATCTAAAAACAAGATTAGAGCATCGGATTATTTATGCGATGTCTCTGGATTTGATAATGTTTGGTTTTCATAAAATTGAAGGACTGCAAATGATTGTCCCGTTAGGTATACTCGACACGCCATTTAGTAGTTTATCCGGAGAAACTCTAGTGTGGGCATTCTTTAAATATTCGTATCCTTTCACCGTTTTTATAGCTTTATTGCAAATTTTGACCGCAGTACTTTTACTTTTTTCAAGAACTAGACTTTTTGGATTAATGCTGGCAGTTCCTATGTTAGTTTTTATAACGTGTCTTGATATTTTTTATCAAATGCCATTGGGACCATTATCACATGGTATAATATTATTGTTAGGAGTATTTTATTTTTTATCTCAGGATTCAAAAAGGTTAATCGGTTTTATTTTTCAGCCTTTACAGGGAAGTAAAAGTATAAATATCCCAAATTATTATAAAAACATATACAGAATATCATTATTTATCTGGCCGCTTTTTTTTCATTTTATTTATAATTATCCAGACAAACATCCGCAGCTAACCGGGAAATATCAAGTCCAAAATTTAAAAATTGACAATGTTGCCCTAAAAGCAAAGAGTCCAAAAGATAGTGTGTTGACAACTGTTTATATGGATCTTGAAGATGAAATAGCATTTGATTTTAATGATTGGAGATACAGATATATTGGAACCTATTTTCTTAACGAAAAAAATGATTCTATTACGATTCGTTGGCGATATCCATCTGATAAATTAGATAATTTTAAAGGTAAATTGATAAGAACAAATAATCAAATGTTTTTGAAAGGGAAAATGAATGGCGAGATGCTCGAAATGCAATTAAAAAAATAATTGTTTTTTGGCGAAAGGCATTCAGTAAATTTGAAACTTAAGTGAATAAAAAAATGCGCAAAGTCAGAAACATTTGCGCATTTTTTTATAAGAATGATTTAGAAAACAATATTATTTGTCTTTTAATAATTTTTCTAAAAATTCGACTTTATCTTTTTCAGCTTGTAGTAAACGTTCGTAAAGTTTTTTGTTTTCTTCAATTGATTCAAGTAATTTATCTAAAGGATTGAATGTACAATTGTAATTAGTCCCAGCATTAACAATACCATTAATAGTGTTGTCACTAAAGTTGTTGAAATAATTAATCATTCCTTCTTCCGAAAAGTTTTTAATTGCTTCTACAGTCACACCAAGCGCTTTTGCTACAGCGATAAGTTTTTCTTCATCAATAGTTTCGCTATTTTCTATAGCCGAAATCGCCTGTTGATTAGTTCCTAAAGCTTGTGCCAAAGCTTCTTGTTTCATGTCTTTCAGTTCACGAATACGGCTAATTTTTCGCCCTATATGATTTGGTTTTGTAGATGTGCTCATAATTCAAAGATACTTAAAATTCGTTGAAATTTCTAGGGGTTGATAAAACACATTTGATATCTGTAGAATACATCTTTACGTGTTGTTTTAAAAAACTAAATCCCAATTGAAATATTTCTAAAGGGATTTGTGATGATTATTGCGATAGTAAATTAAAAACAGAAACTTATAAGAGGAAGTTTGAGAAACATTTTCAGCATAAATTAGAATATGAGAATTTGTCAAAAGAGCTAGAAGATGAAATTCTGATTTATTTGATTAGAAAAGGATAGAAAAATAGATAGCAGTTGTTGAAAAAATTAAAGAATGGGATTCCTCATTGATGTCTTCCCAAAGGAAGCCTTCCCTGTCTTATGACAAAAATTTTCACGATAATTCATGTTTTCGAATTGTACCCAACTTCTGTAGGCTCCATCGCTAAATGGGCGTTTAGGATTAAATGGGATTCTTTGGCCTGTTCTAATGCAAAAACCGAATGTAAAGCTTTCTTCCTCTCTTTCGGGTCTTATTGTGTTTTCTGAACCTAACTCTAAATCATCAGGAAAGTCAGCAATTTTTTTTATTAACTTATTTTGTTTGTAATTAACAAAGCGATTGTAAAAGTTGTCTGTAGTATCGTGTAGAATTTCTGACTTTATATAGTTTTTACCAAGTAATGTGCTTAATAGTTTTTTCTCATAAAGAGGTCGCTTTATAAAAACTGCCTCATTATCATTTGCGATTTCCAAGCTAGTTAGCCAAGCCTCTTGATCTGTTGTCGTTGTAAAGCTACTCAAGAGATTTGACTCAGAGTAAACACCAAACTCTATATTGTTTTTAAAAGAGTAGTCATAAAGATTAATTGATGTAATTACTCCTTTTATTTCGTTGCCATAATATTTTGCATGCAGTTTTGGAGCGTAGATAATTGAAACATTTAAGAATTTCTTGAAGTAATCAAAGTCATTTTTGCTTAAGCTTCTGCTTACATCTTCTTCGTTTTTGCCAAAAACAATTAGAAGATGAACTTTAGGATTATTTGCATGCTTGTCAAATAATTTCTTAAAATAATCATCTAGTTTTATATAAGGAGAAACAATAAGAAGCATGTTTTTTGCTTCCCAAATGATATCATAAACGACCTTTTCAAGGTCATTTCCTGTTATGAATTTTGCCATTTAGTCCTTTATCTTTAAATATTACTACCGTTTCAAAAGCCTACAGTTACTATGTCTTAAGTATTATATAGCAGATTTTATGACTTTGCTTTTGAGAGGTTTAATATGTATTAGTATTTTGTTAATGCTAATATAGTACTAATTTTATTACAGAAGAAAATATTTTTGAAACAGCAATTTGCAGATATGTTTTTTTTATTTTAGATAAAGCTTTAAAGACAATTGTTCTTGCTTAATGGTTTTAATTTTTTTTAAGTAATATTCTATATTATTTCTCCTCTTCCAAACCGTCAACGGCCGAAATCTGATCAAGAATATTAGTTTGGTTTGGCGAAATATAATTTTTTACTTCAGGTGGAGTTTCTTTCTTAAAAAGAAGATCTAATGCATGATAAAGTCTTAGTAAAACATCTTTATCTTCTTTTTCAATTTCTAAAGCAGTATTAAAATTAAAAACATAGTTATTCGAATTTCGTACTTCTACTTTTATCGTTTTTGATGTGATTTTAAATTTAACTATATCCATATTTATAACGTATTAATTTTTTTGCTTTTTTTAATATGAAAATTACAAGATGTCTCTAAGAAGTATTAAAGATATTTAATTATTTGGAGTTACAACTTAATTAGTTAAAGTTCTTTACTGTAATTTTATAGACAATGAGTGGTCATTCTCAATAAAAAACCCCTAATCAATTGATGATTAGGGGTTTGTTTTTTGTAGCGAGGACGGGAGTTGAACCCGTGACCTCAGGGTTATGAATTTGAAAGGGAACCCTAACCCTCACTAAATTCTTAGGTTTACAATGTCTTGTTTATTTAAAAAAAACACAAATCGTGTTCGTTTGAGTGTTCTTGATTATAATGAAATTTTTGATTGTCAATTAAAGGTCTAAATTTTGATCCAAGTTCAATTCAAATTATTTTACAGATTCTTTATAAACAAGCAAAATATCATATTTGTGGCTTGTTTTTTCTTCTCCCCAACTACCCTTAGTCCACATGTAAATTGTAAAATAATCTTTTGTTACGTCTTGTATTGCTAATTGTACTCCTTGATATGGCGAAATGGTTATGCTTGGTGGGTTTGAAAAATCTGGTAATTTATTTCCACTAATGGTTTTTAAATTTTTAAAATAGACAGTGTCTAATCCTTTTTGAGATTCTTGATAATAAATATCTGTAACTAAATAAACCTGATTTAAAAAATCTATTTTCTTAATTTCTTCTACATCTTTTTTAATATTTACAACATCTTTTTCTGCATTATTAACGTTGTCAATTTGGGATTGTAGTTGCTTTTCTGAATTATAAAGTTCTTTGTTTAGGCTTAAGAATTGATTATATAGTTGATAAAATCTATCATTCGTTTTTTCATTGTTTTCTAATATTGATTTATTTGATTCTTTGATTCGCTCATTTTCAAAAGCAATTTTAAATAATTCGTTTTGAGTAGATTCAATTTTTCTAGTTATTTCTTTTTTAGATGCTTCTAAAGTATCTTTTGTTTTTTCTGATATTTCATGTGTAACTTTTTCTACAATTTCATTGTAAGAACTGTAACCTAAAAATGTAAAAACTCCAATTAAAACAGAAAATACAGCAACATAGAATTGCAATTGGTATTTCAATTCTAAGTATTCAGTAGTTTCTTTGTTTAGTTTGATGTTTTTCTTGAATAAAATAATATTCCAAATTAGAAAAATTATAAAAGCAAGGAGTAAAGTGAAAACTAGAATTAAAAAAATCTTATTCATATTTTTTCGTTAAGTGATATTTAAGCTAGTAGCTCTGTTCGGGTCTTTGCATATACTTTGAGGTCTAAATTACATGGTGTGGGAGTGTCAGTAAAATTACCTTCAGATATATGAATTTTGTGTGTATCTTTTTTCTTTTGAAAGTTTAAGCTTTTGGTATGGTCAATTTATTTTCGGTGATGGCGAGTTTTTTGAAAATCGAAAAGATTTTTAGTTTATTGAGGTTAATAAAAACTACTTTTTTGTGATTATTAAACTTTTATTCCAAACCACCTGCAAATTGCTAGGCGATATGACTTCTATCTGAGTTTCCGGTTGTATTATTTTCTAAGTTTTTAATTTTTTCTTTATAAAGAATGATCATTTCTTGCAATTGTTCTTTACTATCTTTTAATAGCTGATTTTGCTCTTCTAATAATTTTACTTTTTCTGAAATAACATTACTATTTTCCGTTGGAACATCACTTTTAAGAACACTATCGTTTAAAACAAAATACTTTTCGTATTCGCTTCCTTTTAGAAAGTAATAAGGACTTTTCTTTACTGCTTCACATAATTCAATCAAAAAACTAATGGTAACATCCTTTGTTTTGAATCTGCTATTCAAACTTTGAGGAGTTATTTGGAGATTTTTAGATAAATCAACTAATTGAATGTCAAGAAGTTGTAATTTTTCCTTTAAAAAATTACCGGTCATAGTAAAGAAATTTGTTTATTATAAAGAAATATGTTTATATTTACATCGTTAAAACATAACAGATGTATTACAAATGCTCTTAGAGCACATAACCACGAATATAGTAAAAATCACATTGCAAATATTTTTAAATTTTTGTAGGAATCTTAATAGTCAAAAGTAATGCAAAACGAGTGCCAAGTTTTACGGAAATCCATAAGGACAGCTAAAGAAAATAGACGATATCGCTTGCATCAAAAATTAAGAAAAGCAGGGGTAAGATTTAGCTCCAATATAAAAACTGTTTTTGTGCCGTACGATGATGATTTACAAAATAGGGATATTAAAGAATTGCAGAAAATCTATAACTATCAAATACAATTTGAGATATGATTTCTAAAAAGGAAAAAAAACTAATTATTGAAATACTAGGACATCAATATACACCTAAAGTGATGCCACATTTAAAAAAGCTAGGCATTAAAAATGAGAAGAATAAAGATTTCTCTGTCGATAGTATTCGTATGATAACAAATGGTTTTCGTGAAAACGAGACTGTAGAATTAGCAATCATGCAACTAGTAAATAAGACGATTAAAGCTAAAAAAGCTATGGCTCTGAAACGTAAAAAGCTTTCAAAAAAATAAACTTCAATGAATCCCAAAGTATTATCAATATTCAACAATGCAAAGATTTTTCTTTCCCCTGAGGAACTGAAAGAACTTGCTGTTTGTATTGATAATGAATTTGGAAAACCATTACCTAAAAAAGCTAAAAAGAAAACGGTTTTAGAAAACTGGACACTAGAGAGTGTTACCGAAAGACTTTTAGCGACTCAATTCAATAAAAAGAGAACATAAAAATACGTCCAGCAAAAGCTGAAAATCCCTAGACGCATTCGGGCGTAAATGCCCGATGCTGAAAGGTTAGAAAAAGTAATTATGAGTAAACAAAGTTTAGATTCCAAAGTTTTTTCGTTAGCATCTAACCTTTTTGGTTTTGGTAATACAACTGAAAAGAAAACAGAAGAAAATAACATTGCAACAAACATTGCAATTTCCCTGCAACCTGAAAAACGTATAATGGCTATTTATCCTGCAATTAGTTTGGATGCATTTAGTATTACGATGGATAACTACCGAAAATATATTTCTGCTTACAACTTCAAAACTATTGCAGAAAATGAGTTAACAGAAAAACATAATGCTTTTGTTAAAAATTTTTTAATCGAAAATACACTAACCGATATACAAAGAGAATTTTCAAAAGTTTTTTTACATAAAAGTAAATTACTTAAACCTAGAGCCTATAACGAGCAAGCAGAGGCTTTTATGAAAGACCACGGTTTGATTATCGAAAAGAAGAAAATTCAAACAGTAAAATACGCTACAGAATTGGTATTTCAGAATCTTTTGCATTTATATAACTCGCAATTAATGAAACGTAATGAACAGTATATGCGATTGAGAGTTACGGCAATTAGACCAATAGAGGAATTTAAAATTAACTCATTTTTAGTAACTGCATTGCAACGCAATGGTGTAACTAGTTTAGACCTCTGTAAAAAGACTGTACGCAACCATAGACAACGTTTAGAAGAATGCGGTGTTTTTGTTGATTATCATTTTTCAGGTCAAAACAGACCTGTTGAAGTACACATAAATAGCGAAATTTTAACTGTTTTAGATCTCAAAACCTCAAAATTAACAACTGCTGAAAATCAACGAGTTACTTCTGAAATTGAGAATGTTTTACCTGATAACAATGAGAATACAAGAACAGATTTAAATGAATATCAAATGAATGAGAATGTTAAAAACATTTCTCATGATAAGGAGTTCCCTTCGGTCACGCCTTTTGATTTATTTTTTACAAGAACACGAGCCTGCAATAAAGAAATTTCAACCAGTGGGGGCGCGGAAAATGTTAAAGTTTTAAATACGTTGTCTGAAAAACTTGAAAATCTGATAATGCATCCGCAAGAATTGGCTGTTAATCTCTCTAATCACGAATATAACAACTATAGACCAATTGATCTTAGGATTTTGTTTAAAGAAGCTTATTCCGGAACAATGCCAAAAGAAAGTTTCAGAGAACTTATAATTCAAGATTTTTTCAAAAGCATATCTAAAATTTATAGAAATAGTACGCCGTTTGCGGGTTCTTGGAAAAAAGCAATCAATTTTTATATGCAAAATAAATTTATAGCCTTTACAGGCGATGCTTTTAATAAACAATCCATTGTAGATGATATTCATGAGCTCCGATGGAGGATAGAGTGGGCTAGGAAATGGTTCGTAAAAAATAGTAATGTAAATCCTTTGTTTCCTGCTGATTATTTTGATATGACAAGGAAAACTTCTAAAGAAATAGGATTTGAATACACCAAGGTAAAATATAGTGAGCATTTAAAATCTAAAGCAAAATATGAGATTTTAAAAAAGAAGCGTGAAGCTGATGCAGTTCGCAGAAAAGCGACCATTAATCACGCTAAGAAATTCGAAAATGAAGTAAATCGATTCTTTAAAGACAAAACTACACTGCCACAATTGTATGATTATGTAGAGAATAATTTACCATCAGAATTTTTAGAGAAATTACCACAAATGATTTTAGAAAAGTCACTAAAAATGAGCCGTAAAGTTGCTTTTGATGATGATTTTTTACAATATAATTTATCTGAGTTTTAATCTAACCAATTTTTAATTATGCCAGTATTTGCTCCCGAAAAATCTAAAATTAAAATGGTAATACTTACCAAGACAAAAGAAAAAAATGCAGTATGGTGGTCGCCAATTAACCAAAACAAGCGTAATAGTGAATCTGTTATAAAAAGCATGTTAAGGCGCTTTGAAAAACATACGCTTGCTAAAATTACCAACGTAATACAGTTCTATGAAAATGGGAATTTAATTGCAACAAAAAGGCTATGACAACAATAACACTAAAGAAAATTAATTTGCACGATTTTTTAATACTTCAAAATGTTGTTGTTCAATTGCGATTAAAAGCACTCAATAAATTGCAAAATAACCAAGTTGATAATGAGTACATGAAGAACGTTTTGTTTGTAGATATTTCTACAATACTTTTTTTTAAGCTAAGAATGAAAATTGAAAATCAAGCCAAATCACTCTCAAATTTTAAACTCAAAATTCATGAAGCAATTATTCTGCTTCAATGTTGTAATGACTACGAGTCTAGCAATTTATTCGAAAAATTCATTACTAGAAAATACTTTACTGAGATTCACGAACAAATAACTAACCTTTAAAAAAAAAGTAGATTTTTTTGCGAACCTGGAAAAGCTGCAGCTGCGGATCTATTCAAAAAAAATCTACATATTCAACAAGATGATAAAGAAAAGTACCTATATACGAAGTTTTACAGCATCACAACAAAAGCAACTTGAAAAGATTGGAAAAGATCAGAACTTCAAAACTACTCCCGAAATATTATTTTTTGCGGTTGATAAATATTTAGAACAGAAAAAACAAATTGAAAAATTGAATGAAATCATTGATTCTAAAAAACAAGAAATTTTTCAATTGAATTTAAAAATTGATTTTTTTAAATCAGCGTCAAAAAGAATACATGAATTAAGTGAGTTCCTGAAAAAGGGAAAAAAATAAAATCATCAATCAAAAAACGAGCAATAAATCAAATCTATCAACTATTCAAAACCTAGATATTTTATGAATCTCAAAACTTTAAACTACATAAGAAACAAAGCGCAGTTACAAGACTTATTTATCAGCCAATTTACAGCCGACTATATCCGAAAAGAAATACATGAAATTTTAAAAGAGACTCGAAAAAATGCAACCGAAGGAACGAGACTTTTTGCGAAAAATATTTCCACAAAAGAGCTAATTATTTTCATTGATAGAAATGGGAAACCTGATGGTTATCTGCTTTCAGACGAATTAAAAATTATGCTTCAAGATCACAGAGAAGAAGAATTTAAAACTAGAAAATTTCAAAATCAACTTTAGAACTAATGGCAGAGAAATCAAACAACCCAACAAATGCATTAATAAATCGTAACTTTATTATTCGAGTTTTGGAAAATCCAAAGGAAAATCATGTCAAAAATACCAAATTAACTTCTGCAAATAAGCTTTCGAATTACATAAATGACGAAGAAATCAAAATAAAGCTATTTAACAAGATATTAGATGGTGGAAAGGATAAATATACTTTTCTTATCAGAAGTAGGCTTAAAATCGATTTTCTATCGAAATAACTTTTAACACCAATGTATCAAAACACACCACTTACGATATGCGAATAGTTTTATCAAAAGTCATAATGAATTACGATAAGATTTTTGATAAAAATTTTAAATATCACATATCCTAATAGTGGTGATGAATATCTAATTTTGTTCTTTTACTTCTATCTCACTATCCGCTACAAAATGACAATAACGTTCTTAAAGGACAAAGTTAAATTTTATCTGTATTCAAAAATTTATTTTCGGGACTATCTTCTAATCTTTCAGATAGCATTTTTTTTAATAAACCATAATCATCTAATATATCTTCATTCGTCAATTCAAAGCGAGGGTCAGGAATCTTCGTTTCATATAAATATATTTCAGTCATAGCATCAAGTAATATAAATAATCGGATGCAATTTTCTTTAGTCCCAAATGATTTATCATTAAGTAAATGTGAGGCAACATGTCTGTTAAAATTTTCATGAGAATCTCCATTTTTTTGCGTATCCCTATAGAATTGTTCTTTTAAGATCTTATCACATACTTTAATAAAAACATCATAAAACAAAGGATTATTTGGACATGGTTGTCGCATATATGAATTTTTGAAAAATTTTTTAATTTCATCAAACTCAGGTTTTTTATCTGTTTCTTTGTATCCCATCCATCTTATAATTACACCTTCTATAAAGGGCAACAATGTTAAATAGCAACTAATAAAATTATCTCTATAGTAAGAAAGAATCGCAGCATCAACCATTTTTGCAAAGACTTTAAAATGATCAAATTTTTCAATTCTACCTTTTTTTTGAAGCATTCTCATTTTAGGATTCATTGTAACAAGACCAATATATGCAACTAGCAAAGATTCTGATGAAGGTAAGTCTTTTATTAAGTCTTTTATTGTATTCACATCACTCTTTGTTGAAAAAACAGACATAAATAGAGCGTACTTAGCGAGAATATCATTTGCATCTAAAATATCTTGTATTTCTCCAATTGATGCAGAAATAGTACCGGGAGTCAATAGATCTTTTTTTCTCTGTTTTTTAGCATTTTCAAGATTTATATTATATGCTTTGGCACTACATCTATTCCAGTCACTTATATCGTCACATATTGTGTTTTTTATCGATTCAATTGTAACATTTTCTATTTTAATAGCTTCTATGATTTTTAATGCTTTAAGATCTGTTTTTGACATTAGCGATTTTTTAATAAACGTGATTAATTGCTTTATTATTGAAAAACTTTTTTTTAATATTTTTTTATCCATTTCATAGAATTAATAGTATCTTTTAAAATAGTTGAAATAATATTTGCAACTCTTTTAGCTAATATATAATTTATTTAAAAAAACATCACGCATATTTCTTACTAAATTTTTCAAAAAAAGTAGATCAAATAACACTAACAAAATAAGTTCTTTATTTGACCTTGTTTTGCTATTAATTACTTTGTAAATAGTACTTCAATAATCACTACCTTTAAAAAACCTGTACAGATTTACAATCATCATATCTGTTTATTTTTAAAAACATGACCAACTACCCGCTTCTACAAAGAAACGGGTATTTTTTTTGCAAAACCTTTGCAAAGCCTTTGTAATCGTAAGAAATCTTTCTGCAATCCTCTGCAATCTTTAAACGCTTCTTTTCTTCTGTTTCATATTTGTAATCGAAAAGCCTAACAACCTAATACAAGAACGAAAATGAAATAAATGGATATTGATAACTTGTTACAAAGGAACATCTTAGGCGGTCAGGAGTACGAACCGTTGTTTCCACGTGTTAGCTGTGATAAGACTAAACTGGGCAACGGTAATACTTTTGATACTGTCAGAATGATTAAACAAATGGTTGTGAAATACAACTATCAGACAAAGGAAGTTGCAAAGGTTTTGCAACAAAGTTCATTGAAAGAAACGTGTGATAAGATTTATTGGTTTTTGTACAATCACATTCAGTACAAAGCCGATGGAATAGAGCAAAATCTTAGAAGTCCTGCCTGCGCTTTCAAGCAAAGAGTATCGGGAGTTGATTGTAAAACCTATTCCATTTTTGCCAGTTGTTTACTTGCTAATATGGGTATTCGCCATTATATCAGGCAGATTAAACAACCAAGTTTTCGCCCAGATCTATATACTCACGTTTACGTAATTGTGCCTCTTAATCAAGAAACAGGCGACATAAAAAACGGCTATTTTATTATAGACGGTACTACAAGTAATAACCGAGAACCAATATATACTATGGCACACGACACCGATGTTAATTTACCGCATTATGGGCTTAATGCTCCCAGTGCAAAGGGTAAGCGCAAAACTATTGCAACAAAAACTACAACCGTTGCAAAGGAATCTAATAAACCAGTACTTCTAGGGATAGGAGCATTTTTAACGGGTTTATTTCTATTTGGGAAATCTAATTAAATAATGAAGTATGATACATATCAATGTAAATGATGGGGGACTCAGAAAACCCTTTTGGAAAAAAATTAGAATCAAAGACGTCAATTTAAAAAACGTTACTAAAGCAACACTTGCACCGCATTTGCTTCTTTCTAAAAAAGCTCAGGGCACAATTGCAAAGGCAGCACTTGCACCGCATTTGCTTCTTAAAAATAAAAACAAACGTTTGGTTAGATCAAACCGAGCAAAATCACCAACAATTAAAAGACAGGCAAATGGATTATGTACTTGTAAATAGGGGACTTGGAAAACCTTTTTGGAAAAAGATCCGAATCAAAGATGTCAGTTTAAAAAATGCGGTTAAAGTTACTAAAGGTCTCATACCAATTGCTACAAGTATTATACCTGTAGTGGGTCCCGCAGGATCAGGTATTTTGTCAAAAGTTTTGAAAAATTCAAATGGTTCGGCAAGTTTTGTAGGTCGAATTGCCGACAAAGCAACAATACTTTCAAAAACCACAGCAGGCAAAGCAATTGTAAATACAATAAAAAGCACTGCACGACCACAAGTACAAAGTGTTAACGCTTTGAAACCTGCACCAGTTGTTACAAATCCCACATCTAACACCGCAGGTCAAGACGATCAGCCCGTAGGAGATTTAACGCCAGTAACCCCTGCAACGGCTTCGGAACTTTTGCAAAGTCCCAAAAAAGATAATACTGCTTTATATGCCGTGGGCGCTGTAGCTGTATTGGGCGGAATTTATTTAGCCACAAAAAATAGTTAGTAATTAAATTAATCAAAAATGAATAAAGAAGTAGTAATTATTGGAGGAGGGGTACTAGGCGGTATGGTATCAAATGGAGCAAGTACGTTATTACCTGCATCTGACAGCCCGATTATGAATATTGCCTTAGCGGGTGTTTCCGTGTTTGGGGCAACAAAAGTAAGCGGAACAACAACCAAAGCAAACTTGCTTAAAGGTGCATTAATGGGTAGCGCTGTTGTGCAAATCTTATTGGCAGTAAAAAAAGTTTCAGCCAAAAGTTTAGGCACATCCCTTTCAGGTACAAGCAAATTTTCACAATTCGCAAAAGGTGCTGTTGGTTTGGGGTGTCCTGATGAAAGCGGTTTAAGTGGTCAATTTGTTGGCGCAGACGGTCAACTTTATCAATTTGACGAGCAAGGTTTAAACGGTCAATTTGTGGGTGCGGATGGTCAACTTTATCAGTATGATGAACAAGGCTTAAACGGTCAGTTTATGGACGAAGCAGGAAATGTTTTTGAGTTAGTAGACGATGGTTTACATGGAGCGGAGGAAGCACTCTACTTAGAAAACGGTTTAAACGGAGCGGAAGAAATCTACGGAGAAGAGAGAGGATTAAATGCTCCTGAAACAGAAATCTACAACGAACTGTATCAACAATAAAAGTCAGCAAGCTAAGAACTTGCATTAAAAAATCAATCATCAATCAAAAAACAATTAAAATGAGAAATCAACAATTAGCTTCTGCAACTGCAACACTTAAAGCCAAAGCAACCGCAGGAATCCCAAGAATAGGAAATGTAGCCCTGACCGATAAAACGATTTATTTAAACGTTGCTATCAAAGGACAAGCGGGAACTGTCGATATTATCGATGTGCAAACAAAACGTGAAGTCGGAATCACCAATTTAGATGGGAACAAATTAAACTCGGGACGTGATTATGTCATTGATGGCGTGAGAGTTTTGGTTGATTCAGCTTCAAAAGCAGACATCAAAACTTCAACATGGGTTCCTGCAAACGGAACAAATCTTGATCCGGCATTTTTAAATGCAGAGTTCAGATTAAAGCAGGAAGGTAACGTTCTTATTGATATGCCTATCACTGATTTATCAGGAGAAGGTGATATTCATAATTTGTTCAGAGCGATTTCAACTTCTCCGCTTTTGCGTTCAAACTTAGAGTTTGAAATGGAAATTGAATATCCAAAAGGTACGACCGTGGACAATGCAACTGCTCATAACGTTCGTTTTGAATTCAGAGCAACGCAAGCCAAACTATAATCAAACAAAGTCTTTTCTAAATCTAAAAAAGCCGTAAAACGTATGGGTTACGGCTTTTTTTAAATAATCAATAAAATGTCAGTAAGAGAAAAAGTAATCAATTTGGTGTTAGCAGTCGGACAAACAGAGGTTGATTTTACAACCGCACTGGATTCAGGTTTTATACTCGGAGCAGAATTGCACACCAATCATACAGATGTAGATAATTACGCTGAATTTGGAATTTTTGACGATAGCGGTGTAGCGTTTTCAAAACCTACTCCAATTGGTCACTGGAAGCGTAGAGAAGGTTCGGGATTTGCAGAAAGTTACAAACCCTTGTTGTTTGAAACAGAACACAAGACGTTTCAATTTAAAGCAAAAACCAAAGCACCAGTTACAAAAGAAACCTATTTCGCTTTGATTTTGATGTACAAAATTAAAGCTGAATGTAAATAAATCACGATCAAATGACACTTACGAAAATTACAGGAGTTGTTTTTTTAAAACTAAAAGAAGATAAAGAAATATCGGTCGATCATGTGACTACTCTGCAAGTTAGAAATAACGGTGTTGTTAGTGTCTTTGTCAATGATTTCGAAATCGCAAGTAAAGAAACTTTTGTTCTGGTCACTCCCGATGGGTCGCAATCTAAAGTTGATTTAAACATTCGCTTTGGTGATAAGGATTCAGGAGATTTTCAAAATTCAAGTTGGAATAAAAAAGAAGTTGATATTATTTATAAAAAGACATTAAGATGCAAGAATTAGACAACCTGATAGGGAAATTAAATACCGATAAATATTCGGCTGTTTCGGTTTTTGATTTAAAAGCAAACAAATGGCTTTTTAGAAATAAATCACATCAGGAAATTAAGGACGATTTTGAAAGTGCCGAAGATTTCTTTGAAGATCTTTTTGCAAAGGGCTACCGAAATTTAAACCTGTCTCTAAAGCGCAAAAACGGAAGTACTTTTAAAATTGACGGTGAGCCTTTCGATGTGAATTTTTCAACTCAAAACGCTCCCCAATCTGTGGAAGTTCAACCCGCAAAACCCGTTCAGACGCAGGATATTTTCTCTAATTCATTTGGTCTTGGTACTCTTGATGTTATGAATTTGATGGTTGCTAAAAATGATGCATCCCGATTACACACAGAAAACGAGTTTTTGAAATCCGAAAACAAAGATCTCAAGAAAAAGTACGAAGACATTAGAGAAGAGCAATTGGCTTCTAAGTATGATGTCAATAAAAGCAAAGGCACTCAGGAAATGTTAATGGGGGCAATTCAACAATTACCTACCCTGATAAGCTTTGTTAAAGGCACACCGACTGTCGGGCTTTCCGCTCCTGTTGAAACCTTTGCAAGCGAAGTAAAACAACACTTTGCAATGACTTTGCAACACCTTGACGATACTGCTGTAGGCGTTTTGGACAGTATAGGTAAAGGACTTAATACCAACAATGAGTTTTCATCAGAATTAGCACAACTATTAAAAAAATACAAACTATGGGAAGCTTAGATACCCCGATTCAAATTGAAGTAAAAACGGCTAATCTTTTTGCAAAAGAAGCCAAAAAAAAAGCTTTGACAGATTTAGCACAGCTTGACAATGATGTGCTTGCAAAGCTGGCTGAACTTTCTAAAAGTCCAAAAGCCATAGAGCAGTTAAAAACCAATTTTCCCATGATTAAAGGTTTTTTGTCTAACTAAAAAACCGACACTATGAAGAAAAAAGGTCTGAGAAATCCCGCAGTTATTGCCAGTGTTTTGACAAGTCCGCAAGGGCAAAAGATGATCGAAAAAACACAGGAAAATACAGAGAAAACAATCAGTACAGGATTTACATTTTTAAAGGTTTTACTTGTGGGTGGAATAGTTGCAGTGATCTATTTTAAATTCTTAAAAGGATTTACCAAGATAAAAGAAGATACCCGCTACAAGCCCAGTAATATTAATGTTACCCAAGCAAGAGCTAGAGCCGAAGCCATCTACACTGCTTTACTGGGATTTGGAGCGAATTATAGCGCAGTTGAAAACAACTTAACAGGACTTAACCACAACGGATTTATTCGGGTATATAATGAGTTTGGAGAGCGTCGAAGCGCAACGCTCAGTAAAATGAATTTAGTGGAATGGCTACAGGATCAGTTTAAAGAGGATGATATCGCCAAATTAAGATTTTTAATAAAAGGATTTTTCTAATGATGACAACAAAGAAAAAGATAGTTATAGTAACCGCCTCAGTGGTTATTCTAGGTTTGGGAGTTTATTTTTTGACCAGAACCAACGCAAACGGAAAATCTGTTTTAGGTGGCAATAAAAAGTATATCGATGAAGGTGACATTAATACGGTTCCTGCTTTTTCTGCCAGTCAAAAAGTAGCCTTATTGTATGACGCTATGAATCGTTACAATGGTACAGATGAAACCTTAATTTTTGAAACTCTAACAGGAGTAACACAGGCACAATTTGGACTTATTCAAAAGGCATTCGGGCTAAAGAATTACAATCGTTTATTAGGTTATAATACCATCGGAGGCACAAAATTACCTTTGAAAACTTGGTTAAAAGAAGAATTAAGCGACTCGGAATATAGCCTTCTTAGAAAAAAATTCCCGCTCTATTTATAAACTCAAATGTAGATTTTTTTAAGTGCCTGGAAAAACGCCGGCGCAAGATCTTCTTAAAAAAAATCTACAATTTAAAACAGGAAAGTATGAAATTGAAAAATGAAGATAAGTTATTGATAGGAGGCGGAATAGTTGCATTAGGAACAATTGGGTTTCTCTACTGGAAGAAAAAGAAAAAAGAAAAAGAGGATGATCTGCTCGTAGATGATATTCCCGAACCGCCAAATGTTTTAGATAATCCTATCCCGCAAGCAGGCGCATCTTTAGACAGAAACAAAGTCTTATCAAAAGGTAGTAAAGGTCTTGAAGTAAGAGAATTGCAAAGGCTTTTAGGAGTGGCAATCGACGGAGATTTTGGCACAAACACCCTTAAGGCTTTGCAAAGTAAAAAAGGTGTTGTAAAGATTAGTTTATCCAGTTACATTACTACTAAACCCGTTGTAAGCAAAGTAATCAATGCTATTCCGACAGCGCTTGTTGTTCCTAAAGTCGGTCAGAAATTAATGGCAAACACGGATAAGGTTAGTCTTTTCAATGCCAAGAGAACCGCAAGCGGGGTTTATTTCAATGATGGTACAAAACCCTTTTTTAAAAACTCCCTTAATTATGGTCAGCACATCGGAACTTTTGTAGCTTCTAAATTAGGCGGGCAATATTTAATTAAACGTGATAATGTTTACTATTTCGTAAACGCAAATGCGGTAAAAGCGTATTAAAATGCCAACAACCACACAATCAACCTTAATGATAAGCACAATAGCAGTACTGGCAGTTGTACTGTTATTGCCGAAATCTGAACCTAAAAAAGTGATATTATAATGAGTTTCATTTTAGACAATAGCAATGTATTTTTAAAAGCATTTTTAAAATATAACATTAATAATCCGCTAAGAATTGCGCATTATTTAGCACAGCTTTCCCATGAATCAGGGAATTTTACAAGGCTTGTAGAAAACCTGAATTATACCCCTGAGGGACTCGCTAGTACAAGCCCTTTTAATAGCCGTATGACTGCTGTACAAAGAAATCTTTACGGTCGTACGGCTTCGCATCCCGCCAATCAAATAATGATCGCCAATATTGGGTATGCCAATTCAAACGGTAACGGAAATGTTGCCAGTGGTGACGGTTGGAGATTTAGAGGACGTGGTTTGATTCAGCTTACAGGAAGAGCCAATTACGAAGCCTACAAAAAGTACTCGGGATATGATGTTGTTACTAATCCTGATCTGCTTTTGCAGGTCGGTATTGCCATTGATTGTGCAGCTTGGTTTTTTTCTGTTTATAAAGACCTTAATTCTTTGGCAGATGCCAATTTAATTACCAAGATCACACAGAAAATCAACGGAAAAACCAACGGATTAGCCGATAGAATAAGCAAGTTTAAATTTTACAAAGCTCAAAACATCACCATTGAGTTATTAAAAAAAAAAGCGAAACCCTTACCTAATTTTAACAGTATCCGCACTTACGCTTTTAATTGGCTATCACCTTTTAACACAAAACAAACATGAGAGAAATATTATTTGAGTTAAAGATTTGGAGAGATTATATTTTACTGGGGATAGTTATCCTAATGGGGATTTTTACCAAAATCTACAATGCCACACAAAAAGGAAAAAAGGCAACACTTAGTTACATTTTAGCCGAGGGGATTGTTAGTGTTTTTGTTGCTATTTCAGTTTATGTTATCACAAGCGAGTTTTTAAATCTCAGCAAGTTTTTGACTTTCGTGCTTTGCGCTTGGGGCGGATCGCTGAGTACTTTAATCCATAGTGAAGTTGAGCAGTTGATAAGCAGTTTTTTTAACAGTCTGAAAATTTTAATTAAAACAAAACTAAAATAATGACAACAAATTTAGATCATAAAGACCCGTTTAAAGAGTTCTTAAGAATTCTGGTCATACTATTAATATCGTTTTCATTTGGATGCGCTTTGCTTTGTTGCAGTTCAAAAAAAACTATTCCAACGCGCACCATCGAGCGTATTATTGAGCATAAAACAGATAGTGTAAAAACTACTGAAATAAATCGGGCAATTTTAGACAGCCTGATTGTGAAAGTTGCAAAAGTCAAAACAGCAAAGCCCGAATGTGACAGTATAACTCAGGCAACGCTCGATCAGGTTTTAAGGCAACTTAACAGTTATAAAAAATCAGGGAGCAACGAAGCGAGTGTTCGGTACGATGAAGCCTTGAAACAAATTGTAGTGCTTCTTAAACAAGCTGAGACTAAATCTCAAATCACCTCTGTAAATAAAGAAGACAAGGAAAAAGAAAAGGAAATCGAACCCATTGTTATAAGGGAAAAGTATATCCCGAAATGGGTTAAAATACTGGCTTTTATTGGTGGTTTAGCAATTGTCTTTTTAGCTTGGAGAATTGGTAGAATTTTTATTTAAAAAATTAGAAAATGAGCGCTAAAAAAATAATTATCGGAGCGGGAATAATTGCAATTGCAGGTTATTTTTTTATTGAATACAAAGTACAGAAGATCATCGAAAGATTCCAATTTGTAAAAGTTTATCCTACTGCGATAAAGAAATTCAATATCAAATGGAATGAAGGATCTCCGTTTGTTTCGTTCAATTTGGATATCAAATTAGTCAATCCAACACCGGAGGTTTTCTCGGCAAAGATTGTGGCTGTTAAACTCAAGAGAATTATATTTTACGATAAAAACAATATTCTCTTAGGTACGGCAACCGTAAACACGGATGCTATAACAATTCCTGCTAACGGAAGCACAACGCTTTTCGATATTCCAATTCAGTTAGAACTCAAAACGATTGCCAGTACAATTATATCAGCAATTCAAAACAGTTTTAATTTAAAAGACATTAGAATTGAAAGCGTCGTAAGCATTTTAGGCACTGAACATAAAATTTAATTCCATGACCCTAGCCCAAGAATTTAATAGTTTGAATGGTTTGATCGTTTCCCGCAAAACCTTAGAAGATTTACTTATTAAGGCTGAAAAAGAAAAACACACTGTAATTTCAAAGCGAGTTATAAAAGTGTTGCAAGCCTTTGCAGATGATACTTTTTTGATTGAAATAAACAATCTTGTTGAGCCGTACGGACTAAATGGCGTTGAAGCTGAAATGTTGTTACCGACACTGGAGTATATTTCTGAGGATCATAACGAAGGATTAAATGCCGTTTCACCTGATGAAATTTACAATTACATTACTGATCTAATCATTAATACCATTAAACAGGTTGGTCATTTGCCTTGGCAAAAAGAGTGGAAAGGTTCGGGCGCAGAAAATTCAGTAATGAACTATGTTTCAAAAAAGGAGTATTCAGGCGCAAATTTTATTTTGAACTTTGATATAAAATTCGACTCACAGCTAAAACCTTATTTAGTTCCTGCAAATTTTATCCAACCTTACTATTTGACCTTTAACCAAATTGAAGAAGCTAAGGCAAGGCTTAAAAAAGGCAGTAAAGCAAGACGTGTAGTTTATTATACTCTGATTCACGATTATCATAGTGAGAATCTGAAATTCAAAACCAACGACAACAAAAAGTTTACGGATTTTGTCAATAGTAACAATCTTACCAAAGAGGATCTAAAAAAGAACCTGAGTAAGTTCCCAGTTTTAAAATACTACAATGTTTTTCGTGCTGATGATTGCGAGGGATTAAAATTCCCTGCTGTAAAAGAGAGAAAAAAAACAGATCCAATTCAGGAAGCGCAAGCCATAATTGACGGTTTTAAAAACCCGCCAATTTATACCAATATTGGAGACAGAGCCTATTATCGTCCAAGTACAGACGAATTGAATATGCCTACTATTGAAGCTTTTACAAGTGAGGCTTTTTATTACTCTACATTTTTTCATGAAATGGTACACAGTACAGGAGCAGAAAAGAGATTAGGTAGAGATATGACAGGCACTCGCAATGGCGGAGGAACTGGAAATTATGCTTTTGAGGAATTGATCGCTGAATTAGGAGCCGTTTTTTTATGTAGCGAATCAGGAATATTATTTCATACTAAAGAAAATTCAGCCAAGTATTTAAAGAGTTGGAACAATCATTTAATTGATGAATTAAGCGATGATAATCGTTTTTTCTTGAAAGCTTCGGCTCAGGCTCAAAAAGCTACAAATCACATTTTAAGTCGTGAAACAGAAAACAAAGAAGCTTCTGAAAGTTCTAAAAAAGAGATTCCAAAACCAGTAGAAAAACCAGTAGAAAAACCAGTTGCAAAAAAGAGAGAGAAATCAAAGACAAAGCAATTAGAATTGTTCGACGGTCTTAACGGAATTGCAAAGAATAAAAAGAAAATCGTTGTGAAGAAAGTTATTAGAAAAAGGGTTGCAAAGCCCATTGCAAAGGCAAAAATAGTTATTGCAAAGCCTAATCTTAATAAAAACACATTAGCCTACAAAATGGCTAACAAGCCAACAAACGTAGCCTATTTTAAAATTCAGGATAAAGCAATTTCGGATTTTTTGGGACAGATAGAGAAAAAGGAAAAAGAGAGCATTGTTATTTCTCTTACAGGCGGTCAGGGTTCAATGAAAACCCGAATGTGCTTTCAGTTTATGAATGCCTTTGCACAAAATTATAAAGTAGGTCATGCCAGTATTGAAGAGCATCCCGAAAGTAGTTTGTATTATGATAAAGCGGAAGAATATTTAAACGCAAAAGCTTTGCAAAACATCGAAGCTCCAGAAATCAAAAGCGTTGCAGATCTGAATAAACTTATAGTTTCCAATGATATAATAATTATTGATAGTTTCTCTAAAATGCAGGAAATGCAAAAGGGTTTTGAAGTGGATAAGGATTTAAGAAAAAAATACAACGGAAAGTTATTCATTGTCATTTTTCAGCAAACAACAGACGGCAAAATGCGTGGCGGTTCAAAAAGTCAATTTGATGCAGATGTTGTTTTGTTTACGGAAAAGAAATCAGACTATAGAGAGAATTACATTTTCGCTGACAAAAACCGTTACCAAAACAAACCGCTTGACACCTTAAAGTTTAATATTTTTAATAAAAAGCTTGTACCTGTTCAGGCTGAGAATCGCACAGAATCAAAAACAAAGAAAAAATTATCGTTCACGGTAAATTAATAAAATAAAAAGTAGATTTTTTTTTAATCCGGATAGTCATTTCTCCAGGGAATTTTGCTTTAAAAATCTACAATTCAAAAACAATCATCAACTAAAACAATCAAAGACATGAAAACGACAAGAAGAAAAACGACAACTAAAAGAACAACTGCAAAAAAGCCAACCGTTAGAGGATTAAAGAAAGTTTGTAGCGGTGTTGTTAAAGCCACTGGACTCAAAGCAGACGGGACTTTGAAAAAAGGTTACAAATACATTGCAGGAGGAAAAATTGTGAAAGTAACCCCGAAATCAACTGTAAAAAAGAAAGTGGTTAAGAAGCCAGTAGCAAAGAAAAAGGCAGTTAGAAAAACTAACAAATAATCTATGGAAGGTATAGACGCGCGAATTGTAAAGTTTGTGAAAGATGAAAACGGGAATGTTTTATTGAAAAAGTTAGACAATACATTGATTTCTTCTTTTAATCCTGCTCAAAATTTATTGAGAATCCCTGAGGCTAAAAATAAATTCAAAGTTCAATCTATTTCGTCCTTTGCAAACAATAATTTTATACTAGATTATACTGAGGTTAATTGTGATTTGTGCGAGCCAATAATTCAGGCACAAAACTTTAATGATTTTTTGATTGAATTGTCATACAAATTCTTCTTTGTAGAAAATAAAGGCACAGTCAGTTCAGGTGGTAGCTCTAAATCTTCTATCTATGGAATTATAAGACCAACTTTTGTTTATTCTAATAATTTTATAACCCAAAACTCAAAGTTCATACGATTTCAAAGAATTGTTGGTGCTGATTATCCAACCGATATCACTGTTGAATATGGTGGTTTTAGAGAAGGCACTTTAGAGCCTTATACCAAGCCTTTTTACGGTGGTATTGATTTAGATCCTACCATATCTGTTAACTGGATGAGTATAGAGTCTTTGTATTCTATAGATGATTTATTTTTTAGATTCTCTTCATCATCTTATTTAAAGTATTTTGATGTAAAGCTGATTGTGAATCCCGATAGTAACACTTTTTCATTTATGCATGCTAATCCGCTGTTTGTAACTTCTGATGCAGATTATAACGTAGGTGCTGTAAGTGATACTTTGAACTTAAAATTAAGCACTGCGGACAATAATAAAATAGAAGCCTTTTTACGTTGGAAAAATGTTCCTGAATTAGAAGCGAATCCAGAATAAAAAAGAGGATTTGCAGACCCACAAAAGCGTATTCTTGTATATTATTTCAAGTTCTACTTAAGAAATTTTTATAGCTTTGTTCTTATTATAAGTTTGAGAAGGTATCACAGACACTTTATCAAAGAAAAAAAATCCACTCATTTTCGAGTGGATTTTTTTTAAAGGGCTCATTAATTATTGAATGGGTAGTAGATTATAAAATAATTTTCCTTTTTTCTTATTTAAAGTAAACTTTATAAATTAGTTCTACTCTGTCTATTTTTTACCAAATAAAAGATCGTACCGATAATAAATATAGGTAAAACAAAATAGAAATAACTTATGAGGTAGTAAGTATCACCCAAGTTAATTGCATATAAATACTCATTAAAGAAAAAAAAGACAAATAGCAAAATGCAGATTGTCGCAAAAATCAAATAGTTTCTAAGTGGTGTTTTCATTATAAAAGTTTTTTCTAAAAATCTGAATATTCCCAATCTACTTCATATTTGATTAATTTATCATTCTTAATTTTCTCTACAACATAAACTTTAAAATACGGATGTATCGAAGTAACGGGGAAAGGTGGTATGAATCCAGATTTCTTATAAGCATCAGTTTTTTTACTTTCTGTTTTATAATACAAAACTTCATTTTCTCTCAGTTTTGCAATGTTTTCTAGTTTTATATTATTTAAAAAGCTAACAAGACAAGTGTCTGCTCTATGTTTTTTCTTATCAAAAACAAATCTTTCAGATTTTATCTTAAAATATATTTTTCCCTCTCTTTGAACTTTTGCATCATTCTCTTTTGAGTTAAACAATATATATTTTATAGGCTTTAGGGATTTATTCCCTCCTTTATAAAAAGAATAGTAATCACTTTCTTTTGTTTGTCCACTGAGGAAATTTACTAGGAGAAAAAACAGTATAGTTATATTTGTTTTCATAATTAGTTACAGTTTGAAGGTCCCTTGTATATATTTTGACTTATTAAATTACTAATTGCCGTCTTTTGTGCAGTTGATAAATTAGCCCAAGCAACAGTAGTTTTTCCATCGCCTAAATTCCCTAAGCCAAACCAAGCAACAGATTCATATGTCGAACGAGGAAGGCGATTATTGTCAAATTGTTGTATAATATCAGCAATGATACCTCGATAGTGAGTTGCCATCATATCATGATTCCAAGTAGCATGAAATCTATTGTAAAAATAATCCATCAAGCCCGGATAATTATCTTTCAAAGCATTTACATAGGCAGTTTGTTGCTGAGCAGTCATTGTCGCAGGATCCAAACTTCCACTTTGTGCAGCTGATAACATTTTTCTAAACATCTCAGCATGAATAATTTCATGAGCGAACACTGTTGCACTTCCTAAATCGGATAGAGTTCCTAGTTTAGTATTGTCATATTGAATTTCCGTTATATAATTTACAGGTGGTTTTGTGATGCCAAAAACATACGGATCTAGATTATTATTAATAGTCAATTTCAAATGACTTACAGAAAAATCTCCATCAAACTTTTTTATTGCATTACTAAATAAAGAAGAAGCCATTAATCGTAAATATATACATTTAGCTTTTCCTGTTAGTTGATCGAATATTTTTTGATCTAAAAAACAATCCCCAAGTTTATAAACATATCCTGCTGGACAACCTTCCGAAGGATTAGGATTAGTGCTAGTTCCACCTCCATAATCAGGTGCAGGTAAATACTGAGGGTCACTTCCGCCACTAGCATAACAACCTACTTCGTAAAGTGGTTCGAAATGTCCATCCTCATACCAATAGCCATAATAAACACATTGTATTTCATTTTCAGAGTATTTTGCTGTCAAAGAAGGTTCTAACTTTTTTCCTTTTTTAAATTCAATTTTAGTGCCAGCATTAGTAGCTAATTCTTGTACAAAAATTTTACCGTTAAAAGTATCTTTAATATTATAATAATTATAATTTTTATCTTGAATTTTATAATTCTCATCATTCGTTAAAATCTGAATATAAAAAAGTTTAAATCCATTTTGTTCATCTTTTATAAACATTAAACGATGGTGGTCATTATATTGATTGGCTTCTTTAGTTGTAGCACTTAAATTACTACTAAGATTAAAAGGCACTTCTATTATTTGTCCATCTTCACCTTCAGAAATAATTGCGTTTTGCCACTGCAAACTTCCTATATAATTTAAAACCGTTGAGCTATAATCTTTTTGATGATTATCAAACCAAATTTTAGCCTCAGAAGAAGACTGAGCAACATTTTTCTGTCCGATTTCTTCAGTCGCACAATTTGTCATTAATAACACAAGACTTAATAACAGTAAGCTTTTAAACATTTTTGTAATTCTTCTCATAGTTAATTATTTTCTTACAGCTAAAGTAAAAATTATTAATTGTAATCAAAGAAAAAACTTATAAAAACCACTCTGAATTAAAAACAAACCTATAGTCTTACGCGTGTTAAAAAAAAGACCTTCAATTTTTAATGTAGATTTTTATTAGATCCTGGAAAAAGATCCGGAACAGATCTGAGTAAAAAAAGTCTACATTTATTTAGTCTTTCTACGTTGATAATAACTTTTCTCTTCTTCCTTAGGTTCTGCTTTCAATTTCATTACATTTTCGTAATATTTGATAATAGCTTCTTCACTAAGAATTACTTTGTTTCTACTCAATGGGCATTCAAGCCCAAGAACATTTAAACCCCTCCTTATATCAAGGGCAAAACTCATTTCAAAGAAAATAAAATCTAGTTCACCTTTTTCGAACAAATACTTTATCGCTTTGTATCTTTTGTCTCTTTCATCTAATTTCGATGCTGACAGTACATGATATTCTACCGCACTTTTTTCTTGCCATGTCATAATACTTCATTTTTAGAAGTACAAAGGTAAAACGTATCATGGCATTGTGTTGTCCCAAATTATAACAGATTGTGTTTAGAGTAATCCTATTGCTCATCTGTTGTAATAGCTGTTATGCGTTCTACAATTTTTTATTTAATTGGTAAAACGGCTCTTGCTTCATTTTCGATCGACCATTGAACTTGCCATGTATCTCCATCAACTTGGTCAAGTAAGACAAAATTATAAATATTAGCCGTTGGATATAGCGTAAACCTACCGTTCATTTCCATTTCATTTAACACTAGGGGAGTTGTGTTTAATTCCGTTACCATTCTATTTCCTTTTAAACTAAATTGAACTTGCCACATTTTTCCGTTACGTGTGTTCAACTTTATAAATGTCCATGTATTTTGTGTCGGAAAAAGTTCATAAACATCAGTTAAGTCACTTTGTTTTCTCTGAGTATTATCTTTTTTGGGTTCATTTTGTCCGACCACAGTTGTTACTGTTAATATAAAGATTAATAAGGGTACAATCTTCTTCATACTTTTAATATTTAGAGTTTCTTTTCTTCTACCATTAACTGCTGTGCTGACTTATTAATTAAATCCAAATTCGATAAATTTAGATCCTATTTCATTTATACTATAGATTAGTCTTGGTTGAATATCATCTACTTTTCCACCAACTCTGATTTGCATTTGTTTCTCCCTTTTTATATCAGAAATTGATTGTTTTATAAGTCCTATTTGATGTAAGTTTGATTTAACATCATTATCTATCCTTTCAAGATAGTAATTATTTTCCAATAACTTTAAGTCTTCTATATACGCATTATCAATAATGTGAGTTAGTCTAATAAAATCTTTATATTCCAATTTTCCAATAATTGTTTTTTTAAATAGTCTTCCTATAAAGGTTGCTTTTTCATCATCGTTTAACCTATTTAGTGTTATAAGTAGCTTTTCTCCAGCATTATTTGTTTCCTTTCTAGATTCCAATTCATTTATAAACTTTTCTCGGTCATTTAACTCAATATCCTTTAATTCAAACAGAAATTTAAGCAGTTTTTTGATAAAAAAAGATTCTGTTATCTTTTGGTATAAGCTATAACCCTTAAAACCTATTCCGAATATAGGAATATCCTTTAAAACTCCTGATTCTATAATTAAATCTAGACTAGTTTCAAAAAGTTCAGGTGTTAATTCAGTTATTGCTTCTGATTTAACAGATTTAAAAATATCAACTTTATTTTTTTCTTCTTTATCTCTCATTTTTGGAGCTTGCAGGTAACGTTCCTCGGCTTGGTGCAGTAGCTGCTGCGTGAACATTTATTTTTTTTACTAAGATAAGATTTTTCAGCGGAAAATCGAACAGCGGGTTTAGGACTAAATTAAGTCCATTCTTCGGATTTGCCAAGTCATTCAAAATACAAAAAAAACTTTCTATTGAAGCAATTGCCCAAATCCGTTGTACTAGCTGTTGGCACATCGTCTTTTTTAATTTGATGAGATGAAAGTTTCTCCGTTAAATTCATTCATCTGCCCTTTTATAAATTTATCTTCGATTATTTCTTTCAATTCTTTTGTACAGTTTTCTGAATAAACTGGATAAACTGTTCCTTTAAAATTAATGTTATCTCCGTTAATTTCTGTCCACTCTATTAAACATAAAATCACTCCAAAATTCATCTCTTTTTTCATTATTTCTTTTACCTCATTTAAAGACATAGAAACAGGAATATTTTTTTCAAATGTTTGATATGTAGCTTCTGATATGTCAATTATTAATGCACAGTTTGGATTCGCATACTTTTTTGCATTTTTATTTCTAAATGTATTCAGTAATTTATTTCCTGGATTTATTTCATTTGTTGCTTCTGAAAATCTGATTGAAGTAATTTCAAATCCGGAGTTATTTACAATAAAATCCGGTTCTTTTAAATTCGCATCACCAAATTTAAAATCTAAATTCGCATTTCTGCAAGTTTCTATGAAATGTGCACATTCCTTAATTTCAAAAATGTGTCCGTGAATTGAAATGTTTTTATTGTTTACAATTCTTTTAAGATATGTTTTGTAAATATTCTCGTTGTAGTTTTTTATGTCCATTAATGCTAACCCAAGAATTCTTAAATGATGTTTTTTAATTTCTTTTTCTTTTTCAGAAAAATCACTTATTGAACTGATTTTTTTTGATATAGGGTGCGATAAATCTGTTAAATCTATTCCCAATTCATTTTTATAATATTCAATAATATACTTCATTTCTATTTTGGGTTTTTCGGTGAAAATTTCTGCCAACTTATTTATATATACTTCAAAATCACACATATCGATCTTGATTTGGCTAGCTTTGTGTGATTGATAGCCACATATTCTTTTTCTTTCAAATGTATAATTTTTCTTTTTTCAAATTTTGGAAACCTATTTAACGCATGGTTTTCAAAAACAAAAATACACAATAATCTACAAAGCAGACTTTTAACAAAATGTATTTCCAAGTTTCCTAAAGAAACCGTGTTTTTTGGTGTCACTCATTAAAACATCAAAATGAAACGTTTGCTGATTGAATTGTTACGTCACAATCCTTATTTCTTGGGGTGTCTAATTCCGTTGTTTTTAGATTTGCAGAAAGGAAGCTTGTCAAAAAAAAAATCCACATTGTATTTGATTAGTAACTAATTAAATGTAGATTTTTATTTGATCCTGGAAAAAGATCCGGAACAGATCTGAGTAAAAAAAGTCTACATTTATTTTATGTGTTGAGAGTAATCTTCGGGCATAACAGCATCTATATCACGTAAGTATTTTTCTAAAGCGCTCATTGTTGTATGACCAGTAATAAGCATTAGTTTACTTTTTGCTTCATTTGGGGTGCTATTTTTAACCAGTTCTTTATATAATTTGGTTATGAAAGTATGTCTAAAACTGTAAAGACCGTAATCTTTTCCTAGTTTCAGACTAGTTTTTACTTTCTTAAAGCGATCTCCAAAATAGCCACGTTTATCGGTTTCGTTTGTTGTCCACTCATGACCTATACCTTTTGGTGTGAATAAGTAACTTTCAGGTTCTAATTTTTCAAGGTTTGGTATTTCATTAAGTAGTATTTCAGGTATTAACTTTGTCTTTACCGCTTTGTTTTTGGCACGAACATAAATTAGTTTGTCTTTTATGTTAATGTCGCTAATGCGTAAGCGAACCACTTCTATAGGACGTAAATGATTATAAGAAATAAACTGTATAAATAGGAGAAGAAGAGTATCATGTTTTAGAAGATAATTCAAGATGTCGTTTTCTTGATCACTGCTAAAAGTTTTATTTCTTTCAGGGGTAGACTTTAAAACATTGATCTTTGGTATAAAATTATCTTCAATAATCTCGTTTGCTTCAAGTGTTTTAAAAAACATTGATAAGTTTGATCTAGTATTGTTTCTGTTTTTTGGACTAGTGCTGGCTAATACAGAATTTAGATAATTTACGACAGTTTTTTTATTTACTGATGTAATATATCTATTTTCGAATCCATTTGCCAAAAGCCACTTTTCAAATGATTTTAGTCGAACTCTAAAATCTCTGTAGCTATTTTCTTTTAAGGTGTTTTTATTTAATTCAAGTGCAAAAGTAACAGCATCTGGAATATTATAATTTTTCGATTGATCTACTGGATTAGAATCTTCAAAAGGATTATAGCCATTTACAAGAATTGTTTCAACGGCATCACGAAGAATTTTTATGGCTTCTTTACGTTCTTTGAGAGTTTTGAACTGATTTACGCCTGCGTAGACATGAGTTTGACGTTCTAATTTTCCTGTTGCGGGATTTCTAAAGGAGAAATAAACATACCAACGTTTTGATAAATCGCCATCTGCATTATAAATACTAGGTGTTGAATATTGCTTTTTGTAACTCAAAACGTGTGCGCTTTCGTGTTCTTTAGATAAGAGTTCGTGAATTTTAGGCATAAAAAAACGGTTTTAAATCACTCTAAAACCGTTTAACTTGTTGTTTTTAAAAAACTTAACATTTTGTAGCGAGGACGGGAGTTGAACCCGTGACCTCAGGGTTATGAATCCTGCGCTCTAACCAACTGAGCTACCTCGCCAAGATTGCAAGTGAACCGTGTTCCTCATTGCGGGTGCAAAGATAGAAATAATATTAATTGTTGCAAGAATAAAATGAAGAAAAAAAAATATTTTTAAAAATGCATTGTTTTTGGACATATATTCTTATATTTCGAAAAAATTAAAAGTAGCACATGGATCCAAAAATACGTTACGAAATCGAGTTTCCTATAAATTCTTCGCCGCAATTATTATATCAGTATATATCAACGCCGTCAGGTTTGTCAGAATGGTTTGCAGACAATGTAAATTCAAGAGGCGAATTCTTCACTTTCATTTGGAATGACTCGCAGGAAAAAGCGCGTTTGGCTTCTAAGAAAACCGGTGAAAAAGTAAAATTCAAATGGGTTGACGAAAGCAGCAAGGATACGGAGTACTTTTTTGAATTGCATATTTTAGTTGATGAATTGACTAAAGATGTATCATTAATGGTTGTCGATTTTGCCGAAAAAGAAGAAGTAGGAGAAGCTAAACAATTGTGGGAGAATCAGATCTCAGACCTGAAACATCTTATAGGATCTGTTTAGTGAATTTCTATTTTAAACCTTATATTTGCCCTGAACAAAATTCAGGGTTTTTTTATGATCAATTTTAACGGAAACATAGTAGAGCGAGAAGAGAATATATTAACTCAAAATCGTGCTTTTTTGTATGGAGATGGTGTTTTTGAAACACTAAAAATAATCAATAACAAAATCTTGTTTCTGGAAGATCATTATTTCCGATTAATGGCTTCGATGCGTGTTGTTAGGATGGAAATTCCAATGAACTTTACGATGGAATTCCTTGAAGAACAAGTTTTAAGTCTGGTGCAGCAAAACGGATTTTCAGCTTCAGCACGAGCTCGAATTACGGTTTTTAGAAACGATGGCGGATTTTATTTGCCAAAAACCAATGAGGTTTCATATTTAATTCATGCAACCGCACTTGAAAACACTGCTTATGCTTTAAATTCAAGCGAATACGAAGTTGATTTATACAAAGATTTCTATGTGACCAAACAATTATTATCGTCGATTAAAACGACTAATAAGATGATTAATGTTACAGGAAGTATTTTTGCTCATGAAAATGGTTTGGCAAATTGTCTTTTAATAAATGATACTAAAAATGTTATCGAAGGATTACAAGGTAATTTATTTATGGTTGTGGGCAAAAAGTTAATTACCCCACCAATTTCCGAAGGTTGTTTAAACGGCGTAATGCGCAAGCAAATTTTAGCTTTGGCTAAGAAAGTTGAAGGCATAGAAGTATTGGAAGAAATAATTTCGCCTTTTGACCTTCAAAAGGCAGACGAATTATTTCTCACCAATGTAATCATGGGAATACAGCCGATAACCAAATATCGAAAAAAGGAGTTTACCAGTAATCTGGCTCATTTACTTTTGCAGAAACTAAATGAATCCATCTCTGAAAATTAATTCAGATATGGATTTTCAGGTGCATTAGACCATATAAGATAATCTCCACCAAGCTCAATTATTTGTTCTTTCCAAAAATGAGTGGTTGACTTTCCTATAATTTTGTTTTTGTAACTATTATCAGCAATGATCCAGGAGTTTCCCTGCATTTCATTTTCAAGCTGATTTTCATCCCAACCGGTATAACCTAAGAAGAAACGAATATTATTTTTACTAATAGATCCGTTGTTAATTAAGTCTTTGGTCGATTCGAAATCACCTCCCCAATAAATTCCATTAGAAATCTCGACACTATTCGGGATTAAATCTGGAATATTGTGAATGAAATATAGGTTATCCTGTTCAACAGGACCTCCATTATATATCTTGAAAGAAGCATCGATCTCTGGGATTAGATCATTGATAGTATACTTTAGTGGTTTATTAATGATAAATCCTATTGATCCTTCTTTGTTATGGTCTGCTAATAAAATTACCGATCTATTAAATGATAAATCTCCAATTATCGAAGGCTCGGCAATAAGCAGGTGTCCTTTTTTTAATTTTTCTGAAATCATACGGCTACAATTTTTACTAAATTTAATCATAAATTTTTTAAAATCCCAAATAAAATCGTTAAACCGCACAAAAAAACCCTCCATGAGGAGGGTTTTGATTATATTATAAGTTTAGAGAACTTTCTTACTTAGTTCACTGCACCTTCTAATTCAGCTCCAGCTTTGAATTTCACTACATTTTTAGCAGCGATTTGGATAGTTTTACCAGTTTGTGGGTTTCTACCGTCTCTAGCAGCTCTAGCAGATACTGACCAAGATCCAAAACCTACTAATGAAACTCTACCACCTTTTTTCAAAGTAGCTCCTACGTTTCCTAAAAAAGACTCTAAAGCTAATTTTGCCGCAGCTTTTGTAATTCCTGCATCAGCAGCGATAGCATCGATTAATTCTGATTTGTTCATAATAATTAGTTATTAATTGTTGGTTAAAAAAAATTGTTAATACACAAATTTAGTAGGAAATCCGTTCCTTGCAAGTGTTTTCTTTAAATTTAGTAAAAATTGTTAATAACTTCGTTTTTTTGTTCATAAAGCGGGTTGTTCATCGGTGAAAATCAGGTAGAAACCCCTGTTTTACTGACTTTAATAGACCTTTGCTGTATCAGAAAAAGTTATACCATTTAGTAATTCTGCCACTTGCATTCTTTTTTTACCCGGTAATTGCAAACTCAAAAGCTGAATAAAGCCATCTTGAATCGCAACTTTGATTTCTTTTTTGCTGCAAATCAGCTTTCCAATCTCATAAGAATGCGTTTCAGAAACCAATTTTGCCTCATATATTTTGATGGATTGCTCTTCGTCTTTGTCTTTCAAGAAACACCACGAAGCAGGATATGGACTTAATCCTCGAATTAGATTATTGATTTCGTCGCCGGATTTCGTCCAATCGATCTTACAATTTTCTTTATTTAATTTATAAGCAGTTTTTATTTCCTCATTATCTTCCTGAATTGTCGTGGTTACATTTCCGTTTTCGATAACTTTTAAAGTCTCAATAACAGTTTCACTTCCTAATAACATTAATCGATCATGTAGTTGCCCTGCATTTTCTGTTGGCTCAATTGCAATTTCCGAATTTAAAATCATTGCGCCAGTATCAATTTTGTCGTCGATAAAGAAAGTTGTGACACCGGTTTTGGTTTCTCCATTAATAATTGCCCAGTTAATTGGTGCTGCACCACGATAATTTGGTAATAATGAAGCGTGAAGATTAAATGTTCCTAAACTTGGCATTTCCCAAACTACTTTAGGAAGCATTCTAAAGGCAACCACAATTTGTAAATTGGCATTCAAAGCTTTTAATTCAGCAAGGAAACCTTCGTCTTTAAGATTTGTGGGTTGTAATAAAGTTAGATTGTTCGCTAGCGCATATTCTTTTACAGCTGAATATTTTATTTTTTGTCCGCGTCCTGCTGGTTTATCTGCGGCAGTAATCACGCCAACAACATCGTAATTATTTTTGATAATGGTGTCCAGAATGCCAACAGCAAATTCCGGAGTTCCCATAAATATGATTTTCAATTTTTCCATTATGATTTTAAAGTGTATTTGTTATTCGGTTGAATGGTAATATGATTGTTTTCTAATAATTCCTGAAGTACCACAACAACATCGTTGGCATCCAGTTTTATTTGAGTTTGAATTTCTCTCGAAGTCAAAGCTGCCGATTTTAATAAATGCAGAATTTTATCGGCAATAGAATCAGCTTCTGTAATTTTTCCTTTTTGAGTAATGCAATAAGAACAAACACCGCAATTAGAATTAGTTTCTTCTCCAAAATAATCTAATACCAATCTGTTTTTGCAAGTTTTGTTCTCCTTTATATAATGTAGGACAGATAAAAGTTGTTCTTCCTTTAATTGATTTTGTTTTTCGAGATATTTTGCAACTCGATTTATCGTCAAATCATCTTCGCGAACTTCATTAAATAATATAGTAGCGTCGTTGTTTTTAGATTTATAGTCGATAATTTCTTTTTCTTTCAGTTTTTCCAGAACTGCCGAAACCTGTTCTTCCGTATGTTGTGATTTTTTTGCAATTAGCGAAAGGTTAAAAGGTGTTTTCATTTCATAAACGCCTGGATAAGTTCTCACGATTGCGAGAATAATTTCTTCATCATTCGGATTCAAGCTCATATAACGAAGAACTTCTTTTGATTCGATTAAAAACTGCAGAGTGATTTTTTCAGAAAACTCCTGAGACATCGTAATAATTCCCTGTTGGTTTAAAAACTGCAAAGCATTATAGGTTTTCAAAGTAGGGAAGTCATATTTATGACAAAAATGATTCAGTTTAAAAGAAAAAGAATCGTCTAAACCTTCGCCATAAGCAATCTGAAAATAGTTGCAGAGTTTTATATACATCAACTTCAGGAACTTTTTATCCGGCAAAACGCTTAAAAATTGCTGTTCCGTTTGATTAGCATCTGAATTATTATAAAGCAAAACCGAAAATGCTTTTTCGCCATTTCGTCCCGCTCTTCCGGATTCCTGATAATAGTTTTCGATATTTTCAGGTAACTGAGTGTGAATGACGGTTTTTACATTGTCTTTGTCGATTCCCATTCCAAACGCATTTGTAGCTACAATAACCTGCGCTTGTTCAGACATCCACAACTGCATGTTTTTATCTTTTTCTTTGGCAGAAAGTCCACCGTGATAATAAGTCGCTTTAAAACCTAATGATTGTAATTGCGTTGACATATTCAAACACGATTTTCTATTTCGTACATATATAATAGAAGGCTGTGGATTTTTTTTCAGGATTTGTTCTGTGCGGTATAATTTATCTTCAACTTCGAAAACCATGTAAGCAATATTTTTTCTTTCAAAAGATTGCTGAAAAAGAATCGGATCCTTCAAACCTAATTCGGTTTTAATATCTTCAATAACTCTTGGAGTTGCAGTTGCAGTTAAAGCCAAAAACGGAATCTTAGGAAAAAACTTTTTAAGTTCAGAAATCTTTAAATAAGCCGGACGAAAATCATGTCCCCATTGCGAAACACAATGCGCTTCATCAATAGCGATTAAATTTATAGGAAGATTTTTAATACGTTCCAATATCCAGTCTGACTGAAGTCGTTCCGGAGAAAGATATAAAAATTTAAAATTTCCGTATTGGCAATTGTCCAGAAGATCAATTATTTCTTCTGTATGAATTCCGCCTGTAAGCGCGATGGCTTTAATTTCTCGTTTCTGCAAATTCGCAACCTGATCTTTCATCAAAGCGACCAAAGGCGAAATGACTAAACATATACCTTCCTGCATCATTGCCGGAACCTGAAAACAAATTGATTTTCCGCCGCCAGTTGGTAAAAGGGCAAAAGTATCCTGACCGCTTAAAACCGAGTGGATAATCTCCTCTTGCAGCGGTCTAAAACTGTCGTGTTTCCAGTATTTTAAAAGAATTTCTTGCGCTTCTGGCATTGGTCATGTTTTAAAGTTAAAAAATTTAGAAATCGGTTTCTAGTTTTACAACTTTAAACATATGCCTAAATTTTATCTAAGATATAAAGAATTCTGTTCTCAACCGTATCTTTAGGCACTTCAATTAAGTCGTAACCGTATTTTTTATAGGTCTCAACAAGGTGTTTTTGTATCGTTAATGCCTGTTCAAAATTCTCGTAGCGTTCAGTATCGCTTTCGTAGATTTCTTCCCACGGCGGTAAAATAAAAGTTTTCGAATATTTAAAATCGGCACAAGCTTTTACAAAACTCTCCGGATAATCATCACCAATATAATCCATATATGCTACAACATCAGGAATACCGCGATCTATAAAAACGACATCGTCAGATTCTTCAAGAGCATTTTTAAATTGGTTGATGCGTCCTTCAAGTAACATTTCGCTAAACAATAAAGGCTGTTCCAAGAACAATTGTTCGATACCACGTTGTTGTGCTTCGAGTGTAACTTGTCTTGAAATTTCAGGGTAACAGCAGTAGCCACGAGCTACTAATTCGTTTATAAGAGTAGATTTTCCCGTTCCCGGGCCACCAATGAGAACTATGATTTGTTTTTGCACTTTCTAAAAATAAAGCGCAAATTTACCTAAAGTTATTGGTATTTAAAAAGATTATTTTGCTCTCAATAAATGATTTCGCAATTATTGAACATATTTCAAGATTTTGGCGGCATAAATTCATGACTTTTTGCTTCAAAATAAAATATTACTCTGATTATAACTTCTTTTTCAACTGTATTAATTCATAATATAACTTTCTGTAAAGTCAACAGTCAATTAGTTTCTTTATTTAGTGCTAATTTTCTTTATTATTTTTAGTTCCGTAATTATTTGTAAATAAAATCTTATATTTGAAATGATTAAAACTCACTAAGATACAAACTCCAATAAACATTTTTGATTTTTCTGGCTATTTATTAATGGTCAAAATAGTGTAATTATAAAAGTTTAATGCTTATCAAATCATTTTATTATGAGAAAAAAAATTAAAATTATTTTATTGTCGTTTTTAATCACCGCAACAAGTTGCAGTAGTGATGATAACAATAAATCGTATCCAGATACAAATCAGACTTATCCAACAATTGTGCAAAACAAATACCCTGTTGTTTTAGTGCATGGAATGTTAGGGTGGGGGCGTGATGAAATGAACGGATTTCATTATTGGGGAGGAAAAGGAGACATTCAGGAAGATCTAAAAAAAGAAGGGTATCAGGTATATACTGCTTCAATGGGACCATTGTCGAGCAATTGGGATAGAGCTGTAGAGCTTTATTATTACATAAAAGGAGGAACGGTAGATTATGGAGCAGTGCATGCGCAAAAATTTGGACATAATCGTTATGGTAGAACATATCTGGGAGCTTATCCGCAATGGGATGGAGTTAGTAAAGTACACTTGGTAGGACATAGTATGGGTGGGCCAACTCCTCGATACCTTATTGAACTTTTAGAAAACGGAGATGCTCAGGAGATGGCGTTTGTAGCAGCTGCCGGAGAAGCGCCAACATCAGATTTATTTAAAGGAGGAAAAAAATGGATTCACAGCCTTACAACTGTCGCAGGTGTGCATAATGGAGCATTGACAGCAGATTATTTTGAATTTAGAGAAACATTAGAAAAAATGTTTTTTGGATTAGCGGGGCTTGCTGGAGTTACGAACGAAAGTTTTTATGATTTTGATTTAGAACAATGGGGTATTAAGCGTAATACAGGCGAGACCATTCCTGCTTATTTTGAGAGAATAAAAAATGATAATTTCTGGAATAGTCAAGACAATTGTATGTATGATCTTTCTGTAAAAGCATCTGATTTGCAAAATAAAAATGCAAAAGCATCTTCAAGCATCTATTATGCTTCTTATAATATAGACGGTACCGAAGATGATAACAATGATGGAATAAGAAAACCACTTAAGTCAATGATGGAAATGTTAAAACCAGATGCTATAAAAGTAGGATCTACAACAATATCTCTTCCTTTTGGCTACATGGTATGGAGACCAAGCGATGGTTTAGTAAGTATTCCATCAGCTCAATATCCAATAGGAGATAAATATCAAATCATGGATACTGAAAAAAGAATGTTGGCGCCAATGGGAACTTGGGACGTACATTCTACCATTATGGGATTAGATCATATGAGTATTGTTATACCTGATGATAAAGCATCGACCTATAAATATTTATTGGATTTCTATACGCAAATTGCTAAAGATGTATCTAATTTGCCTCAATAAATTTGAAATAGTAAAATATAAGAAAGAACAACCGAAGGGTTGTTTTTTTATTAGAAAAAAGTGGATTGTTTTTGCGTGATTAAAATTAAAAAAAAAGATATTGGCTTTCCTGATATTATTGTAACTGGACTAAAGTCCAGCTCTACAAAATAATTCGTTCCTCCGGAACTAAAACGAGAAAGAGCCGGAGGTTCGGCAAATATTGTAGGGCTGGACTTTAGTCCAGTTTAGATAAGGAATATATTATAAGTTTCAATATTATACAATATCAATTTAAGATTGTAATTATTCACAAAACAAATATTTCCCAGAACCAGAACCTTTCTTCTCAGAAGGAATAATAATATGCGATTCAAATCTCTTTCCTTTCAAAACATCATTTACAAAATCCAAAACATATTGTTGTCCTTGGTGGAAAAGATAACCTGAGAATTCATGTCCGCCGCCACAAAAAGTAATCAGTTCAATATCTTTATGGAGATCATTCATTTGATTGTAAACAGCGTAAGATCCAAAAAGAATCAACCAACCCGAAGCATTTGTTGGGCAAGAACGATGCGACCCCGCAGCATATGGAACAGTTTGGTCATTATTTCCGTGTGCTAATAACATCGGAATTGCTTTTTCTTTTGTTATTAAATTAATATCCTGAATTGCTCCCGAACCTCCGATAAAACCTGCGTATTTGAAATTTTCAGGCAAATTGTTTTTATATAAATTCATCAGTTTATAATCCCAAAACGAAGCTTGAAAACCAATTTCGGCACCTGCACTAATTCCGGAAATAAATATTTTAGAAGTATCAAGATTATATTTATTCGCATTTTCGATTAAAAACGAAGTCGCTTGCCACATATCGCTCACGCCAATTTGGATTGCTTTTATTTTTTCGGTTAAAGTTCCTTTGCAGCCAAAATCTTTTCCCTTCATATATAAGCTGTACGAAATGCTGGCAACTGCATAACCGTTTTTAGCCATAAACATTCCGAAATCTTTCTCACTGGTACGTTCACCACCAGAAAATCCTCCGCCGAAAGCGAAAATGATTAACGGAATTTTTTCGTTAGTTTTCTTTTGTGGTAAATATAAATCCAGATCCAGTTTGATTGTATCATTCTGAAAGTAAGTCATGGTTTTGATTTCCTGAGCCTGAATGTTGTGAAAAGTGAGAATAGTAAAAAGTAAGATGATGATTTTTTTCATTGGATTGTATTTTAATCTCGCAAAGTCGAAAAGAAAACGTTCTAAGTTTAAAAACTTTGCGACTCTGCGACTTTGCGAGATATTTCGGCGTATTGTTTTCTCAAATATAAGAGGAAAATTGACAAAGAGATAAAGTTACAACGCTTTTTTCTTTGAACCTTTAAAACAAAGTTTTAAGCCTGAAAAAAATCTAAAATCTAAAATCTGAAATCTGAAATCAAAACCGTATATTTGCGTTTATTTTTAATTACGAATGGAGAACGATAAAGAAAAAAACACCGCCGAATTTTACGAAAGATTAAAGGTTGAGTTGGATAATTCAAATACCTGGCCAGCAGAATACTTGTATAAATTCATTGTGCCTTCAGTAGACGATAATGTAGAGAGAGTTGAAAAAGCTTTTGATAGCATGGGTGCGGTTATTAAAACTACAAAATCAAAAACCGGTAAATTTACCAGTGTTTCTGTAGATGTTACTATGCATAGTGCTGACGAAGTGATTATCAAATACAAAGAAGTTTCTACCATAGAAGGTATAGTTTCATTATAACTTATGAACGAAAAATATAAAAAAGAAGTCGCGAATGATGTTGTCTTTAATTTGGAATATAATTCTGAAAGACAACGTTTGATCATTCCAGAATACGGTCGTCATTTGCAAAAACTGATCGATCAGGCTACTCATATAGAAGATGCTGAAACGCGCAATAAAGCTGCGAAATATATCATTCAGGTTATGGGAAGTTTGAATCCTCATTTGCGTGATGTGCCTGATTTTCAGCACAAATTATGGGATCAGCTTTTTATTATGTCTGATTTTAAATTAGATGTAGAATCTCCATATCCAATTCCGTCTCGAGATGTATTACAGCTAAAACCGGATGTATTACAATATCCGCAAAACTTCCCAAAATATAGATTTTATGGTAATAACATCAAATATATGATTGATGTTGCCAATAAATGGGAGGAAGGCGAAATGAAAAATGCATTGGTATTGGTAATCGCCAATCATATGAAAAAATCATATTTAAGCTGGAATAAAGACACGGTAAAAGACGATGTGATTTTTGAACATTTATATGAATTGTCAGGAGGAAAAATCAATTTGTTGCAAAGCACAGAAGAGCTTTTAAATACAACTGATTTAATGCGTACCAATAAACGTATGTCAAACAAAATCACACCACCGGGACAACCAAAAATCCAGAGCAATAAAAACAATAACAACAAAGGCGGTAAAAAACCTTTTGTAAAAAATAATAATCAGAAATAAAAAAAGGAGCTAAGATGCTAAGCTTCTAAGTTGCTAAGTTTTTTACTTAGAATCTTAGAGACTCAGAACCTTAGAAACTTTGAAAGAACCTAAAAGAGATCTATGGGAATTTTTAAAATCGAAGGAGGAATTCCTTTAAAAGGAGAAATCACTCCGCAAGGAGCAAAAAATGAGGCGTTACAAATTTTATGTGCCGTGCTTCTAACGGGTGATAAAGTGAAAATTAATAATATTCCCGATATTATTGACATCAATAAATTAATCACATTGTTGGGTAATTTAGGAGTAAAAATTCAACGCAATGAACCGGGTTCGATTACGTTTCAGGCTGATGAAGTTAATGTTGGATATTTGGAAACCGAAGCTTTCAAAAAAGAAGGTGGAGCGCTTCGTGGTTCTATTATGATTGTTGGGCCATTATTGGCACGTTTCGGAAAAGGATATATTCCTAAACCGGGAGGAGATAAAATTGGTCGTCGTAGATTAGATACACACTTTGAGGGTTTTATTAACCTTGGAGCAAAATTCAGATACAATAGAGAAGATCACTTTTACGGAGTAGAATCTCCAGAAGGCGGACTTACAGGAACAGATATGTTGCTTGATGAAGCATCTGTTACGGGAACAGCAAACATTGTTATGGCAGCTGTTTTGGCAAAAGGAACTACAACTGTTTACAACGCAGCTTGTGAGCCTTACTTGCAACAATTGTGTAAAATGTTGAACTCTATGGGAGCTAAAATCACCGGAGTTGGTTCAAATTTATTGACTATCGAAGGTGTTGAAAGCCTTGGTGGTTGCGAGCACAGAATTCTTCCTGATATGATCGAAATTGGTTCTTGGATTGGTCTTGCGGCTATGACAAAAAGCGAAATCACGATCAAAAATGTAAGCTGGGAAAACTTAGGTTTGATTCCAAATACATTTAGAAAATTAGGTATTACAATCGAAAAACGTAATGACGATATTTATATTCCTGCTCATAAAGATGGATATGAAGTAAAAACTGATATTGACGGTTCTATCTTAACAATTGCAGATGCGCCATGGCCAGGATTTACACCTGACTTATTGAGTATCGTTTTGGTTGTAGCAACACAAGCAAAAGGTGATGTTTTGATTCACCAGAAAATGTTCGAAAGCCGTTTGTTTTTCGTTGATAAATTAATCGATATGGGAGCAAAAATCATGTTATGTGATCCGCACAGAGCTGTGGTTATGGGACATAATTTCGAATCTCAATTAAAAGCAACAACAATGTCATCTCCTGATATTCGCGCTGGGATTTCATTATTAATTGCAGCACTTTCAGCAAAAGGAACAAGTACAATTCAAAATATAGAACAAATTGACCGTGGATACGAGCGTATCGACGAACGTTTGAGAGCAATTGGTGCAAAAATCGTAAGAGCGTAAAAAAGTTTTAGCCATGAATTACACAAATTGACACGAAAAGAAATTTTTTAAAAGATTATCTAATTTGTGATAATTCGTGCAATTCGTGGCAAAAAAATATAATATAAATGTCGTGCTAAAAATTCGCAAATGACAGATGAACAAAAAGCTGTAAAAGCTACTATATTCAGTATAGTTGGGAACACCTGCTTAGCCTTGATAAAAGGTTTGGCAGGTTTTTTTGGCAATTCTTATGCCTTAATTGCAGATGCGATAGAATCGACTGCGGATATATTTTCGTCTTGTTTGGTTTTATTCGGAATCAAATATTCTAATAAACCGGCCGATGAAAATCATCCTTACGGACACGGTCGTGCAGAGCCTTTAATTACTTTTTTGGTTGTTGGATTTTTAATTACTTCGGCAACTATTATTGGTTACGAAAGTATTGCCAATATTCAAACGCCACATGGATTACCAAAATCATGGACTTTATATGTTTTAGGCGCAATTATTATCTGGAAAGAGTATTCGTATCGTTTGGTAATGAAACGAAGCAGAGAAACTAATAGTTCTTCTCTTGCCGCTGATGCCTGGCACCATCGTAGTGATGCAATTACTTCTGTAGCGGCATTTATCGGGATTTCGATTGCACTGATTATGGGCAAAGGTTATGAATCTGCAGATGATTGGGCGGCGCTTTTTGCTGCTTTTTTTATCTTGTACAATTGCTATAAAATTTTCAGACCTGCGCTTGGCGAAATCATGGATGAGAATTTAAATGATGATTTAGTCGAAGAAATTAGGGTAGTAGCCATGACTGTAGAAGGTATTTTAGGAACTGAGAAATGTTTTATTCGTAAAGCCGGAATGAAATATCATGTTGATCTTCATGCTATAGTTTCAGCACAAATATCAGTAAAAGCAGGACATGATTTGTCTCATAAACTTCAGGATAAATTAAAAGAAAAAATACCTCAGTTAGGAAATGTTTTGATTCACATCGAGCCAGATGATTATCATTGAGAAGAGGTTCAGAGGAACAAAGGTTCAAAGGGACAAAGGTTTTCTGTACTTTGTGAATCTTTGTCTAAGGTTTTCTTTTGCAACGATAAAAAATAAAATCCGTTTATTCTTTTAAAGAATAAACGGATTTTTTTATTGAGATAATTGTTAGTTCAAGCGAAACGAAAAACTTCTCAAAGCATTTGCCTCTGAACCTTTGTGCCTAATCCAAAACATTTAAAATCTTCAAGCCGAACACAACACCATTTTGCTGAATTCCGCCTTGATAAGAATGAACATAATCTACTCTGAATAATTTAAATTTTCCAAAACCCAGATTATCTAAACCAACAGTAAATTCAGTATATGGTTTTCTGTCTGGAATTGCAAGTGAATGAAATCCTAGATTCATAGTAGATTTCAAGAGATTCAACAATGGAATTTTATTCATAATAAATCCTGTGTCATTATGCTCTAAATGCATTTCAAAATAGCTGTCGTTTGTGCTATTGGCGTAATATGGCATCAAATTAAAAACATTCAGATAACGATCAGTTGTGCCGATATGAGTTTGGTTTCCGTTAAAATGTCTGTAATCTATGAAAGAAATATTCTCAGCATTAAAGAATTTTCCACCTCTAAAATTCATTCCCAGAATTCCTTTGTTTCCTAATGCTAAATCGTATTGTACAGAAGCGCCAATTCTTTCGAATTCATACTTTTTCTGATTGGCTGCAAAAGCCTTTTCAAAAGCTAAAAAGACCGTTGGATATTTATCATTTTTAAAATTGTATCTTCCGTCAGGGCGAGAAATATATTTATTTCCAAAATTAATTCGTGCCGATAAAGCCGCTTTGAACAAATGATGCGGATCAAAAGCCGGAGTTACAAAGTCATTTGGTGCCAACGGATTGTTTGAAGAATAGATATCATCTCTTTTGAAGAATGAATAATCCGTAGTATTAAAAAGAGGTTTTCGCTGCTCGTAACCAACTTTAGCATTCAAATTTACTCCGTTTGCAACATCTTGTGAATAATTAACCTGAGCAAATTCCAGATTATAAAGCTTCATGTAATTGTCTTTGAAAAACAATGAACTTATAGAATTGACAAAGTTGCTTATAGGTTGAGCACTATTAAATTGAGCGACTTTTGTTCCTCCCGAAGCCCAAATCGTAGCATAATTTATATTGTTGAATTTGTGACTGAATTCGCCGGTAACGCGAAAACGCTCATCAGAGAAACCATAATTAAAAGTTGTACTTATAGAAGTAGAAGTTCCTTTTTCTTCATTCCATTTTTTAAATGAAAAACCAGAATCGAGATTAAAACCCTGAACAGTATTAAAACTTAAAGACGAAAGATTCAATAAACCTTTATATTCAAAAGAGTGTTTTTTGAAAGTGTTTTTATAGTCATAACCCATTATCACATCCGTGACTTTAAACTTATTGTTTTTGGCATCGATAGAATCAGTATATTTTTGAGACTTTCTGATGGTTTGTAAACTGTCTTTTTTAGTATAATCATTGCTTTCCTCAATGGTCAAAGGAATTGGACGAATTTGATTCCAGAAAGCATCGTCTTTTTTATTTGCATCAGCTTCAAAAGCTACAATTTCATTTCCAAAAGTTTTCTTTTCAAAAGAAGCAGGAAATTCGTAATTCGAATAAACATAATTGAATTTTCCGGAGAACTTTACACCAAAAGCACCGGCATTAAACGAAAGTGTCTGAGCGTTTTTTGACCAGATTTTATTTTTAACATTATAACTAAAGCTCTGTTTTAGATTCATTACTTCAGTAAATTCGTTTTTCATTCTGTAACCTTTTATGTCTAAGTCTACAGCATAAATCGCAAAACTATCATCAACAATATAAATGTAACCTTCAAAAACAGGTTCTTTGTCGCGTTTTGGTGTTACTTTTATTTTATAAATCTGCTGATTATTGTCGTCAAAAAAACTACCTTCAAGTTTGTATTTGTAATAGTTGAAAGCATTGTCAGCAATAGGAGAGATGAGGTTAATGTTGAATTCTAATGTATTATCATAAAAATCATAAGTAGATAAAGTGGCAGTATTATAACTGAATCCTTTATTGTTTCCTGAAACTTTGGAAGCAATGATTTTCTCTTTTAGTTTTCCTGGTTTTTCAAAAGAAATCTTAGAAATAGTTTCTGATAAATATAAAATGCCTGTTCCGGTTGAATCTAAATTTGAAGCCATTTCGTCACCGATATCGACTTTCATTCCCATTATTTTCTTTGGAAGATCTTTTATCTTGAACATTCCTTTCGAATAAAAATCAGCGGTGTAACGTGCCGTCTTTTCCGAATTGTCTTTTTTGTTTGCGATTGCACTTTTTATAATTGCATTGGCAGGATTATTTTTGGGATCAATAACGACTTCATTCAATGCAAAACTTTCTTCCTGCATTACAATGTTTAATGTAACCGTTTTTGAATCTGATGCAACGGTTGATTTTTGAGTTTTAAAACCCAGGTATTGAAAAACTATTTTGTTTTTACCAATCTCTTTTACATTCAGTTGATATTTTCCCTGTTCGTTAGAAGTTGTTCCCGTATAGGTGTTTTCCTCAAAAACCGAAACAAAAGGGAGTGGATTTCCTTTATCGTCGGTTATGGTTCCTTTGATTTGTGCAAAGTTGGAAATCGAAAAAAATAAAAAGGCTGATAAAATAAAGTTTCTCATGGAAGTGGTTTCTCTAACAAAAATAGAATAAGTTAAAAATGAGCTTATTAAAAAATTGTTAAAAAAAGACTTACAAGAAAGATTGAATTGCTAAATCATAACTTTTTAAACCAAAACCAAGAATAACACCTTTTGCATTTCCGGACAAATACGATTGATGTCTGAAACTTTCGCGTGCATAGGTATTCGAAATATGAACTTCGATAACTGGAGTTGTAACCGCTTTTATAACATCGCCTAAACCTATAGAAGTGTGCGTGTAGGCGCCGGCATTTAGAATAATACCATCAAATGTAAAACCGCATTCCTGAATTTTTCCTATCAATTCGCCTTCAATATTACTTTGATAATAAGAAAGTTCAATGTTTGGAAATTTTTGTTTCAACGTTTCAAAATAATCTTCAAAGGTTTGACTTCCGTAAACTTCTGGTTCTCTTTTTCCTAAAAGATTCAAATTGGGTCCGTTGATAATGCAGATTTTCATATTTTGATTTTAATTATAAGTGATAGAAATTCATTTTAGGTTTTATTGAAAACATTTCACTAAAGTGTAAAAATAAAAAAACCGTTCTAATTAATAGAACGGTTTTTAGAAAAGTATGTGATATTATTTTTAGAACAAGATTCCAGCTGATAATTGGAAAGTTGAATTTTTAACATCTGCATTTTTAGATGCTTCTGTTAGTCCTAAACCATAACGACCTTGAATAAAAAGGTTCTTAGTAATTTTAAGACCTAAACCTGCATTTAGACCAAATTCGAAAGTTTCCCCATCTTTTACATCAAAGTCATTCTTTTCACTTAGTAAAAAGGAAGCTTGTGGTCCAAGTTCTAAACTTACTGATTTTGTTAGATAAAATTTAGCCATTACTGGAATAGATAAGTATCCTAATTCATTTTTAAATTCACTAACGGCATTTTTGTATGTTGCCCCTTGAGTAGAATATAAAAGCTCTGGTTGAATAGAGAATTTTTCTAACAATTTAATTTCTGCAAGAACACCTACGTGATAGCTAGTAATACCTTCTTTGTCAAATGCAACACCTTGAAGACCTGCATCTCCGGTTTGACTTGCAAAGTTAACCCCAGCTTTAACTCCAAATTGTACTAATTGTGCTTGTATTGTAGCTGATGTTGCGATGAACAATACAGCTGCTAAAATTATTTTCTTCATAAAAATGTTTTTAAAATTTGGTAATTTTTAAATGTTATCTATTAGTCAAAACTACAGAATTAGGAATTTATTGTTTTATATTTTGGTTTAAATAATTACTAAATTTCGCATGTTTTTTGATTTTTGACTAGTAAAACACTCTTTTTAAGATGTTTGAGACTGTTTTGTTTTGATAGAAAATTTTTGTATTTAGTACGAATAGTATTTCAAAATAGCTTTTAAAGGAATTGATTTTGGTAAGTATATTTTTATATTTATTTCTTTGCGAATGAAGATGCCACGCGCAATAATCGCATTTGAGCTATTGATTTTACTTACCGTTTAAGTTCAATTATCACTTGAAAATTTTTCTTTTAATAAGAGTTTTGGTCTAATAATTGCTTTATTTGTTAAAATAAAAATTAATTTTTATTAAGTATATTTTTATATTTGAGTTCAATAACCCTTAAACAATTGTAATGAAAAGAATTATTTTATCTACAATCGCTGTTACGGCGTTTGGTTTTGCAAATGCTCAAGACGGACATTTCAAAGTTGGAGCACACGTTGGTTTACCACTAGGAAACACTTCTGATTTGTTTTCTGTAAACTTAGGTGCTGATGTTTCTTATCTGTGGAATGTAGCCGATAAGTTTAGTGCGGGAGTAACTACGGGATATACAACCTATATAGGTAAAGATTATAATGCCTATATTGGAAATGTTAACTATGTAATGATAAGAAGTACTAATCAGAGTTTTATTCCAATTGCCGGAACCGCTCAATATTCAGTTGCGGATAATTTTTTTATTGGAGGAGATTTAGGTTATGCTATTAATGTTGATGGAGATGTAGACGGAGGATTTTTATATCAGCCAAAATTTGGTTTCCAAACTAAAAAAATCGAAGTCTATGCTTCGTATAAAGGGATTTCAAATAACGGAACTCTTTCTTCCGTCAATTTAGGATTCAATTATAAATTCGATTAATTAATATTTTTTGAGCCTTCTTTAAAATATGCAAAAGTTACTGTGATTTTTACTTCAATTTCTGATAACTAATATGTTAGTTCTATTTAATTTGGATTAAAGGTTTTAGTTACTGCGATATTTGTTTAAATAAAAATTAATTTTTATTAAGTATATTTTTATATTTGGCTATTATAACCCTTAAACAAATTGTATGAAAAGAATTATTTTAGCTGCAATGGCAGTAATGGTATTTGGCTTTGCTAATGCACAAAAAACTAGATTTGGAGTAAAAGGAGGTTTGAATATTTCAACTGTAGTTGGAGGAGAGGTTGATGATACTAAATCTTTGATAGGTTTCCACGTTGGAGGTTTTGCAGAAATTCATGTTGTTGAGAAATTTTTCATTCAACCAGAACTTTTGTTTTCTACTCAAGGTACTAAAGTTGACGGTCCTTTTGGAACTGATGGTGATGTTAAACTGAATTATTTGAATATTCCTGTATTGGCTAAATATTATTTTATAGAAAATAAATTTAGTGTTGAAGCTGGTCCACAACTAGGTATTTTATTGTCAGCAAAAGCAGAAGGTAATGATATTAAAGATTTTACCAGATCAACAGATCTTGGTTTTAATATAGGAGCTGGATATAATTTTACGGATAATCTTTCAGTAGGTCTTCGTTATACTATAGGTTTGTCTCCTCTTTCTGATAAAGATATCGATAATGCAGATGATTATTATGATAGTGCTAAAAATAGTAACCTTGCATTATCTCTAGCTTATAAATTCTAATTTTTAGTAAAGAAAAAAATATTTTAAAACCTTCCTGAATTTGGGAGGTTTTTTTATGGAATGATCATATTTGATTAATTTAATTATATAAAAAAATGAAAAGAATTATTTTCGCTGCAATGGCAGTAATGGTGTTTGGATTTGCTAATGCACAAAAAACTAGATTTGGAGTAAAAGGAGGTCTTAACGTAACGAGTTTTGCCGGAGGGTATAATTATAATGCTAAATCTTTAGTTGGTTTTCAGGTTGGAGGTTTTGCTGAAATTAAAGTTATTGAAAGATTAGCTATTCAACCAGAGATCTTATTTTCTACTCAAGGCGCTAAACAGGAATTAAGTATGACGAACTTTGATAGTAAGTTGAATTACATAAATGTTCCCGTTTTGGCTAAATTTTATATCACAAAACAATTTACTGTTGAAGCAGGTCCGCAATTAGGATTTTTAGTGTCAGCTAAACAAGATGGTCACGATGCAAAAGACAGTTATAAATCTGTAGATACAGGATTTAATTTCGGTGCTGGATATAACTTCACAGACAATGTTTCTGTGAATCTTCGTTATACCGTTGGTTTATCAAATATTGGAGATTATAGTACTAATACTATTCAGCAATATTACGATAGTCCAAAAAATAGCGTTCTAGCTTTGACATTAGGATATAAGTTCTAATTACTTATTAGAAATATTTTTAAAACCTTCCCTTAATCAGGAAGGTTTTTTTATTTGGGTTGTATAATGCTAAAAACTAATTATATATCAATTTGGTTTAAGATAAAATCTTATATTTGTATAAGAATATACTGTAATTTTGGTGTTGTGTTTTTTTTTAATTTTAATTTATAGCGAATGAGAAGAATTATTTTACCAATTGTGGCATGTATGGTATTTGGATTTGCGAATGCCCAGTCAACTAGATTTGGAGTAAAAGGAGGATTGAATGTTTCAAATTTTACAGGTTATGAACAAGATGTTAAGTCTTTAATCGGTTTTCATGTTGGAGGTTTTGCAGAAATAAAGGTTGCGAAAAAATTTGCTGTTCAGCCTGAATTTTTATATTCGACACAAGGAACAACAATTGAAGGTTTTGACGGAGATTCGAATACGACCGTCAAAGTGAATTATTTAAATATTCCGATTTTAGGTAAATATTATATTACAGATGCGTTTTCTGTTGAAGCAGGACCACAAATTGGGTTTTTACTATCGGCAAAAGCCAGAGGCGAAGATGTTAGTGATCTGTATAAATCAACAGATTTTGGTTTCAATTTAGGTTGTGGATATAATTTTACAGAAGATATTTCAATAGGGGCGCGTTACACAATTGGTTTAACAGATGTCAATGATATTTCTGATGGATCTCAGTATCCTGATCTGTATAATGCAAACTTTAAAAACAGCAATTTTGCATTGTCATTAGCGTATAAATTTTAATTTCTCATCAAAAAAATATTTAAAACCTTCCCTTAATCAGGAAGGTTTTTTTATGCCCAAAAATTGTTTTACTTTGTAAATATGAACTGGAACCGATACATAAAAGATTATCAATCGTATTTGCGAATTGAAAGAGGTTTGTCTAAAAATACAATCGAAAACTATGGTTTTGATATTGAGCGATTATGTCTTTTTTTAGATACCAATCAAATTGAAGTTTCGCCTTTAAAAATTACTGATGAAACAGTTCAACAATTTATATATTCTGTTTCTAAGGAAGTGAATCCGCGTTCTCAAGCGCGTATTATTTCAGGGTTGAAAAGTTTTTTTAATTATCTGGTTTTTGAAGATTACAGAAATGATAATCCGCTGGAATTAATTGAAACTCCAAAAACTGGGAGAAAATTACCGGATACTTTATCTGTTACCGAAATTGATGCACTTATTGCTGCAATTGATTTGAGTAAAAATGAAGGAGAACGAAATCGAGCGATGCTGGAAGCTTTATACGGTTGCGGACTTCGGGTTTCAGAGTTGGTTTCGCTTAAAATATCGGATCTGTTTTTTGACGAAGGATTCATAAAAATCACCGGAAAAGGAAATAAAGAACGTTTTGTTCCTATTGGTAAATTAACTCAGAAATACATAGAGATTTATCAAAAGGAAGTCAGAGTAAATCTGAATATTAAAAAAGGCTGCGAAGATACTTTGTTTTTAAACCGAAGAGGTAATCAACTTACTCGTGCAATGGTGTTTACGATTATAAAAGATCTGGCAGTAAAAATAGGTTTGCATAAAAGTATTAGTCCGCATACTTTGCGACATTCATTTGCGACACATTTACTTGAAAATGGAGCTGACTTAAGATCTATCCAATTAATGTTGGGACACGAATCGATAACAACTACAGAAATCTATGTTCATTTAGACAGGAGATTTTTAAAAGAAGTAATGCATTCTTTTCATCCAAGAAAATAATTTTTTGGGTATAGTCCTGATTTTTAAAGCAAAAATTAATATATTGTATATTATTTTCTACTAAAAGCAGATAAGACCGACAAACGGCACTTTTATTGTTTTAAACGTTATTGATCATTCAATTTAAGTAAAAATAAGTAGCATATGGTTTTTGATTTATATGAAAATGAGGATTGCTTACAGGTGAATAATTTTTATAAAAAATTGTTTGCAGAGATGCCTGATTTGTTATTTCAGTTTGTTGTTGACACCGATAACAATTATACTTTTCCACTGGTTAGTAAATCTGCTGATGAAATTTTTGAATTTACGGCGAGTGAATTCAACAACGACATTAAATTTATTATTTACGAAAGAGTTTTTCTTCAGGATCGTGAAGCATTTTTTCAATCTTTAGTTAAAGCGCGTAAAGAAATAAAACCCTGGGATATTGAATTTCGTGCTGTTTTGCCAAAAAAAGGTTTGCGCTGGTTTAAGATTTCTGCAAAAACAGAACAATCTGATGATGGCAGAGTGAGTTTCTACGGACATGTTTCTGATATTACCGAATTAAAAGATAAAGAAGAAAAACTGCGAATTTCAGAAGAACGATTTCAATTTGCGCTTGATGCTTCTACAGCCGGAATTTGGGATTGGGATATGGTGACGAATAATGTTTTCTATTCGTCTTTGTCACTAAAAATATTGGAACTTGATTCTACTGATATTTTTGATGATCCGGAACGTTGGGATAAAATTGTGCATCCTGATGATCTTCCTAAATATTATTCAGACATACAAGAGCATTTTGATAATAAGATTCCTTATTACGAAAACTATCATCGCGTAATGACTTCAAGCGGAAATTATAAATGGATTTTAGACCGCGGGAAAGTTATTAAACGTGATGAAAATGGTAAACCATTGCGTGTAATTGGAACCCATACGGATGTTTCTCTGCAAAAAGAAAAGGAACTCGAGCTTATGAAAACAATGAAATTGTACAGCGATCAAAATAGTCGTTTAGTGAATTTTTCGCATATTGTTTCGCATAATCTAAATACACAAGCAGGAAATATAAAGTCGATTTTAGACTTTATTGATGCTGATGGTGATAAAGAAACGGTAAGTGAAATGTTGGAACATTTGCGAACTGTTTCTAATGATTTAAATGACACAATTTCTAATTTGACACAAATCGTAAAAACGCAGAGTAATATTAATATTGCTGTTGTTCCTTTAAAGCTTTGCGAATACATCGAGAAAACAATTTCGACGATCAAAGGTTATGACAAACAGACCAAGGTTACGATTGTGAATAATGTTCCTAAATATCTGACGATTAATTTTAATCCTGCTTATCTCGAAAGCGTCTTGTTAAACTTTACAACAAACGCAATAAAGTACGCACATCCGGATCGCGAGCCAATAATAGTTTTTGATTTTTCGATCGAACCTGAAGGTTATAAATCATTAAAAATTACAGATAATGGTTTAGGAATCGATTTGGCTGTTTACGGTGATTTATTATTCGGAATGTATAAAACATTTCATAAGCATCAGGAAGCACGAGGAATCGGCTTGTATATTACCAGAAATCAAATTGAAGCTATGAAAGGAAGTATTTCTGTAGAAAGCGAAGTAGGAGTGGGAACAAGTTTTAAAATCGTCTTTAATGATCTTTAAACTGAATTTAACGTAAATAAAAAAGGCTATCATTCGATAGCCTTTTTTGTGTTATAATGTTTGAGATTACTTAGCAATATTAACTGCTCTGGTTTCTCTGATTACAGTAACTTTTACCTGACCTGGATAAGTCATTTCAGTTTGGATTTTTTGTGAGATCTCGAAAGATAGGTTTGCAGCGTTATCATCAGAAACTTTTTCGCTTTCTACGATTACACGAAGTTCTCTACCAGCCTGAATTGCGTATGCATTTTTTACACCGCTAAATCCGTAAGCAACTTCTTCAAGATCTTTCAAACGTTGAATGTATGAATCTAAAACCTGACGTCTTGCGCCTGGTCTTGCTCCTGAAATAGCATCACAAACCTGAACGATTGGGGAAAGTAATGATTTCATTTCGATCTCATCGTGGTGAGCTCCAATTGCATTACAAACTTCTTCTTTTTCGCCATATTTCTCAGCCCATTGCATACCTAATAATGCGTGAGGTAAATCGCTTTCAGTATCTGGCACTTTACCAATATCGTGAAGTAAACCAGCTCTTTTTGCTAATTTTACATTTAAGCCTAATTCGGCAGCCATGATACCACAAAGTTTAGAAACTTCTCTCGAGTGTTGCAATAAGTTTTGTCCGTAAGAAGAACGGTATTTCATTCTACCAACAACTTTAATTAACTCTGGGTGTAAACCGTGAATTCCTAAATCTATTACGGTACGTTTACCAACTTCGATAATTTCATCGTCGATTTGTTTTGCTGTTTTAGCAACAACTTCTTCAATTCTTGCTGGGTGAATACGTCCGTCAGTTACTAATTTGTGCAAAGACAAACGAGCGATTTCTCTACGAACAGGGTCAAAACAAGAAAGAATAATAGCTTCCGGTGTATCATCAACAATGATTTCTACTCCCGTTGCAGCTTCAAGAGCTCTAATGTTACGACCTTCACGACCAATAATTCTACCTTTTACATCGTCAGATTCAATGTTGAAAACTGAAACGCAATTTTCAACTGCTTCCTCAGTTCCAACTCTCTGGATTGTATTGATGATGATTTTTTTAGCTTCTTGCTGAGCCGTAAGTTTTGCCTCTTCAATTGTATCCTGAATATGAGACATTGCTTTGCTTTTAGCTTCAGCTTTCAAACCTTCTACTAATTGTTCTTTTGCTTCTTCAGCAGAAAGTCCTGAAATTACTTCAAGTTGTTGCAATTGACTTTTGTGTAATTTGTCAACTTCAGCTTGTTTTTTGTCTAAAACTTCAATTTTGTTGTTGTATTCCTGAGTTTTAGATTCAAAATCGTCATTTACTTTTTTAGCTTTCGAAAGTTCGTTTGAAACCTGAGATTCTTTATCACGCACTCTTTTTTCTACTTCAGCTACTTTTTTATCTCTAGCTAAAATAACTTGTTCGTGTTCTGATTTTAATTCGATAAAACGCTCTTTTGCCTGAAGAATTTTATCTTTTTTGATATTTTCTGCTTCTAAATTAGCGTCTTTTAAAATGGAAGAAGCTTCTTTTTTTGCGTTTTTAATTAAATTAGAAATATTGCTTTTTTCGATGATTTTAGCGATTGCAAATCCTGCTGCAATCCCTACAATACCTGAAATAATGATCGTTATTATGTCCATGTTTGTTAAAATTTATATATAAAAAAGCCTACATTAATTGCTTGAATAAACTCGTAAAGACAAGTTTTGAGCTAACTCACTGTTCAAGTTTCCCAGCCAAAAGGAGGGCATACTATAGTAGCGACGATTTGCTCATTCTAAATTGTTAGTGTTGAGTTTACCAATTGTGAACTAATGTAGGCAGTATCTTAGTTTCTGTAAAGAACGTTTAATTTTCGAGATATTGATCTAATAGCGAATTTAATCTTTTAATTCTTTCGATAGTTTCTTCACCATCGATTGCATTATCAATTTGTTTTTGTTCTACTTGCGATGCAAATTGCAAAGCGCACATAGCCAGAACATCTTGTTTGTCACGAACCGCATAACTTTCTTCGAATTGCTTGATCATAGCATCAATTTTCTTAGAAGCACTTCTAAGTCCTTCTTCCTGAGATGGTTCAACCGTTAATGGGTAAACTCTGTCTGCGATTGATATTTTAATTCTAAGCTTTCCGTCCATGTCTTTCTAATCTGATAGTTGTGCTATACAGTAATCAATTTCGCGAATTAATGAATTTATTTTAAGCTTTGTCTCTCTCTTGTTATTGTCGCTGCCGAGCAACGAATTGGCTATCTTAAGTGTATCATATTGCTTCTTCAAAGCCTCCATCTCTTCAGATTGTTTCTGGATAATTTGCGCAGCTTTGGTTAGTTCTAATCGTAAAACCTGATTGTTTTTTTCTAGAGCCTTTGATTTCTCAAAAAGCTTTTCGACTTTATATTCAAGAGTATCAATTATTTCTGCAATTACACTCATTATAAATCCTATTCATTACTTAATCATACAAAGTTAGTATTCCTTTTTATTAATGCAATTTTTTATCGATTTTTTTACATTAAAAATAATCAATCAAATGAATTTCAATTAATTGTATTTTTGTAGCTTTTTACTCGTTTTTAGGAGCTAATTTCTTTATCTTAGCAAAAATGTTGCCTTATGAGATTATCACTATTGACCCTGTTTTTTTGTAATTTTATTTTCGCCCAAACCCAATATCCAAAGGATTATTTTCGTGCTCCGCTTGATATTCCAATGCAGCTTTCGGGGAATTTCGGGGAGTTAAGACCCAATCACTTTCATGCCGGTTTTGATTTAAAAACAAATCAAAGAGAAGGATTAAGTGTCCATGCAATCGCTGATGGTTATGTTTCAAGAATTAAAATTTCAACTTTCGGAAACGGAAAATGTATCTATATTACGCACCCGAACGGATATACCTCAGTTTATGGACATTTGCAAACTCCTGTTGGTGAAATTTTAAATTATGTCAAAAAAACGCATTATAAAGAAAAGGCATACGAAATTGAAATGTTTCTAAAACCGGGTGAATTGCCAGTTACAAAAGGTGAAATTATTGGACTTTCCGGAAATACAGGTTCTTCTGAAGGACCACATTTGCATTTTGAAATTCGTGATACTAAAACTGAATTTGTTATTAATCCGATATTTTTTGGATTTGATAAAAATATAAAAGACACTAAAAAGCCTACAGTTTCGAGCGTATATGTTTATCCGTTAGATAATTCTACAGTAAATCAATCTAAACAGCCTTTATTGTTAAATGTTGCGCTTCAAAAAGACGGAACCTATTTAGCAAGTAAAGTAAAAGCAAACGGAAAAATTGGTTTTGGAATTGTTGCTGTAGATTTTGATGATGTCTCTTTTAATAAAAATGGAGTTTTTAATGTCTCTACTTTTTTTAACGGAAATCAAAATTACAATTATCAGTTCAATACCTATTCGTTTGACGAAATGCGTTATGTAAATGCATTGATTGATTATGGGAAATATAAAAAATCAGGCCAGCGCGTTCAAAAACTTTTCATGAAAACGCCATACGCTTTAAGCATCATAAAAACAGATTCGTTGCGTGGAATTATTCCGGTCGAGCCGAATTTAGCATCAACCTACAGAATTGAAGTTTCGGACTATTTCGGAAATTTGAATACGATTACAGTTCCGGTTGAATATGACGCTGCGACGCCAGTTGTAAAAGAAGAACCAATTACTTCAAAATATTTTATAAAAGTCAATAAAGATTCCAATTTCGAAAAAGATAATATGTCCGTGTTTTTTCCGGCAGGAACTTTTTACGATGATTTTAATCTGAATTTTGATGTAAAAAACAATCGTATTTATATTCACGACGATACGGTTCCGGTGCATTCAAATTTTACAATTACTATAAAAGATGATACTTATCCGGAAGCATTAAGAGATAAACTTTATATTGGAAGAGGTAACAGTTACAACGGAACGATTAGAAAAGGAGACGTTTTTACGGCCAAATCAAAAACATTAGGACAATTCGGTTTGGTTTTGGATACCATTAAACCAACGATAAAAATCGTAAAACCAATTCAGGATAAATGGATCAGTGATGTCAAAAAAATAGATTTCATCATCAATGATGCTGCATCGGGAATTAAATCTTACAACGGATATTTAAACGGAAATTGGATTTTGTTTGAATATGAAAATAAAACAAAGAAAATCACACATACTTTTGATGATGCATTGCTTGCCGAAGGGGCAAACGATTTAAAAATTGAAGTAATTGATAATGTGGGTAATTCTGCTATCTTTGAAACTCATTTTTTTAGAAGTCAACAAAAATAAAATCAAAACGTTTGAATAATAACAGAGTAATATTCGGTTTTCTTTTTTTATGCATTTCTTGTATTTCATTTGCTCAAAATGCTCATGTTAAAGGTATTATTTTAGATGATCAAAAACGTCCGGTTGTCGATGTCAATGTGACTTCTTCCGGGAATGCAACACGATCTGATGTAAACGGTTTTTTTGAAATCGATGTTCCTTCGAACAAAAAAACGTCTTTGATCTTTACTCACATTTCTTTAAAAATGATGAGTTTGGCAGTAAATCTAAAACCAAATGAAGTTTTTGTTTTTAATCCTGTAATGAGTAATTCTGAAGAGCAAATGGGAGAAGTTTTTGTTTCTTCCAAAAATAAAAAGCGCGTTCAGGGAATTACCACTATTGATGCTGCGACGATAAAAAAGATTCCCGGAGCAAATGCCGGAATCGAAAATATTCTAAAAACATTACCGGGAGTAAATTCAAATAATGAACTAAGTACGCAATATGCAGTTCGTGGCGGGAATTATGATGAGAATTTAGTTTATGTAAACGAAATCGAAGTTTATCGTCCGTTTTTAATTCGTTCCGGTCAACAAGAAGGATTGAGTTTTACAAATACAGATTTGGTTCAAAACGTTGATTTTTCGGCGGGAGGATTTCAGGCTAAATTTGGAGATAAATTATCTTCGGTTTTAGATATTACGTATAGAAAACCAACTCAGTTTGGTGCTTCTTTAGAGGCAAGTTTACTTGGAGGAAGTGTGTCTGTTGATGCTGTTTCTAAAGATAAAAAATGGTCTGCAGTAACAGGAGTTCGTTATCGAAACAACAGTTTGTTAGTCAATAGTCAGGATACGCAAACTAATTATACACCAACTTTTGCTGATATTCAAACGAACATCAATTATGATATTTCGCAAAAATGGCAAATTAGCTTTTTAGGAAATATTTCTGAAAATAAATATTTGTACCAACCTTTAACCCGTGAGACAAAATTTGGAACAATCGATCAGCCAATGTCGCTTGCCGTATATTATGAAGGGCAGGAAAGAGATAAATATGATACATATTTTGGAGCATTAAAAACGACTTATAAGGTTTCTCCAACTTTAACGTTGAAACTTATAGGTTCACTTTTTCATACCACTGAACAAGAGCATTTTGATATTTTGGCACAATATCGTCTTGGAAATGTTGGTGAGGACGGAGATACTTCTCAAGTTGATTTCACAAAAGGAATTGGTTCGCAATTGAATCACGCCCGAAATGATCTGGATGCTTTAATTGCTAATGCCGAAATTAAAGGATTTAAAGAATGGTTAAATGACAGCCAATTAGAATTTGGACTTAAATATACCAGAGAATCCATTAGAGATAGAATTGTAGAATGGGAAATGATCGATTCGGCCGGGTTTTCTATAAATCCGCCAATTGCTATTTTGCCGCAAAACAATCAGCCATATCAGCCTTATACAGGACCATTGTTGCCTTATCAGGATGTTCGTGCAACAAATTATAATACTATAAACAGATTTTCAGGTTACGCGCAATACAATAAAAAATCTGAATTAGGTTCGAATCAAATTTGGTATCATTTGGGAGCTCGTTTCCAGAGTTGGAATGTTTCCGGAGCAGCTGTTGAAGGAAAAAATCAGATTGTTTTTAGTCCGCGTGCACAATTTGCCATAAAACCGGATTGGGATATGGATATGGTTTTCAGGCTTTCGGGAGGATTATATCATCAGCCGCCTTTTTATAGAGAACTTCGGAATTTAGAAGGAGTTGTAAATCCAAATGTAAAAGCACAGGAATCAGTTCACATTGTTTTAGGGAATGATTATAATTTTAAAATGTGGAATCGTCCTTTTAAATGGGTAACGGAACTGTATTATAAGTCACTTTCTGATGTAAATGTATATTCGATCGATAATGTTAGAATTCGTTATGTTGCCAATAATAATGCAAAGGCTTATGCACAAGGTCTTGATTTTAGATTAAACGGAGAATTTGTACCGGGAACAGAATCGTGGATTAGTTTTGGTTATTTGAAAACCGAAGAAGATTACGCCGATAAAGGATATATTGCAAGACCAACCGATCAGCGTTTGAAATTTGCGATGTTGTTTCAGGATTATATGCCAAATATTCCAAGTGTAAAATTATACCTGAATTTAGTTTATAATACTGGTTTACCTGGAGGAGCGCCAGCATATTCAGATCCATATCTATATCAAAACAGATTAAACGATTATCGTAGAGTAGATATTGGTTTTGCTAAAGTTTTTGTTGATAGCAGTACTAAAGTTGCTAAAGCAAATTGGTTGAAAAACTTCAAAGAATTATCTGTTGGATTAGAGATTTTCAATCTTTTCAATAATCAAAATGCGATAACTAATACTTGGGTTCGCGATGTATATTCTAAAAATCAATATGCAATCCCAAATTATATGACTTCGAGAGTTTTCAATATAAAATTGAATGCCCGATTATGATCTTAAAGCGTGAAAAGCGAAAGAAGATTTTTTACGTTCCGGGAATGATTTCTTTGGTTTTGATTCCTGTATTTTGTTTTTATCATTTTTATAAAGTGGATGCTTTTAAGGTTTATGGAGGAATTAATCTTAATGTTCCTGTTGGAAATGAATTCGAAGATTATAAGGTTGCTACTTTACGAAAATATAAAGTATTTAATTTTGACGGAAGTTATTTAGAAAACAAGAAATTGAACGAAATGAAACTTTATCTTAGGAAATTAAGAATTGAAAAAGATACAGTTAATGGAATTAAAATGCATTTTGGTTCAAAATCTTATTATCAAACTTTTATTACTACTCTTGATATTTTAATTGAAGAAGATGCTCCAACCTGGGCGATAAACGACAATGATATTTATATTTTAGGAAGTAGTAATACACCAAAAAAAGTTAAGGATACAATTCATTATCAGAGAATGAACTGTAATACTAGTGCATTAATGGCAGAACAAAGAGCTTGGGAATTAAAGAATAAAAGAGAAGAGGAAGAAAAAGCTTTTCAAATATCATTTTTTCAAAACAAATGGGAAATTCTATCGTTAGGTTATTTAGGACTTGTACTTCTCAACATCTTCGTCTTAGTAAAATTCAATAAAAACAAATAATACAATCAAAAATACTATATTTGATATTCTATTATAATTAGCATACATGAAAAATTCCTTAAAATATATAGCCTTAGCAATCATCGGAACATTAGTGAGTTGTAAAGATGAAGTTCAGAAACCGAAAGTAATTTATGATGCTGCCAATAAAGCAAGTGTTGTCACAAAAACAGATTCAACGCAAATAGAAGTTGCTGATTTGCCTATTCAAATGGAAGGAACGAATTATTTGATTCATCCTGTTGGAGATTTGCGTGTTTTTGAAAGAGGTACGAAATCACGTTTTGGATCTTCAAGTGTAAATGATGTGAGTTTTACGATTTCGAATTTAGGGGAATATGAGATTACAGGTTATTTGCAAAACTTGAAATTTCAAAAAGTAGATTCAGATTCTATTCATGCTTTATCAGATAAACCGGTTTTGATTTTAACAGCGACTTATTTAAAAACAGTTGCGGATAAAACACAGAATAAAGTTATGGTTTATACCTTAACAGATTCTGATACTAATAAAGATGGTAAAATTGATACCGGAGATATCAAAACATTGTATTTGAGTAATGTTAGTGGTGAGAATTTTACTAAAGTTTCTGCAGATCTTCAGGAATTGGTAGATTGGAGTTTAATCGAGTCTAAAAACCGTTTATACTTTAGAACAATCGAAGATACCAACCAAAACGGACAATTTGATAAAAATGATGTTTTACATTATAATTATATAGATTTAGCTTCTAAAAAATGGGAAGTAAAAAGTTATAAACCTATTTAAAGGTTCTAAGGGACTAAGGTTCTGAGGTACTAAGATTTAGAAAAAAGCGATTTAAAAATTAATTTTTAAATCGCTTTTTTTATTAGGATCGATAAAAAAGAACCGAAGGTTCGGTAAATTTTGTAGAGCTGGACTTTAGTCCAGTTTATGTAAAGATAAAAAATACCATAATAATCAACGAATAATCTCAAAATGCGGGAATAGATCCAAAATGTAAAATCATTTTAATCAGTGGCTAAAAAACTTAGAATCTTAGCAACTCAGAACCTTAGTGTTTTATAAAAAAGCTAAATCAAAATATCGCTCTCGAGATCAGATTTTTCGATTTCGATTCCAAAACCCAGGCGATCTACTAAATCAATTACAAGCTTTTTATACCAGTTTTCTGATTTTGGGTGAATGTATATCTTCTCAATTAATTGACTGATATCAACATTGATTTTTAATCCGTCATTAAGTTTAATGTTGCTTTTTGAAGTATCTGTTATGATGCGAACTTCACGTTCGTATTGAAAGCTTTTTCGTTTAAAGAGAAAAGGGAAAAACAAATCATCAAACGGAATATATTCTTTTTTATAGTCGATATAGTTAACTTCACCAATATACTGGTCAAAATTATTTTCAGGTTTCAATGCTTTTTGCAGTCTTCCAATAGTAGACTGAATGGCTAATCCTTCACTATTTTGGGTAAAAATCTGCCACATGGCAAAAGATTCATATTCATTAATATGCCAACTGCTTATAGCGACTTGTTCACGATGTGTTTTGTAGTAATTTAAAAAGTCCGGATTATCAATGGCTAGTTTTTTAATTTCCTCAAAAGTAGGTTCGCTAAAAGTGCCTTCATACTGATCTTCAAATTTATCAGAGCGCGACATAAAAAGTTTCTTAGAGAGTAATAAATCCAGAAACTTAGAGAGATCCAGGTATTTCCAAACAACCGTATCCGGATCCTTAGGAAGTATTATGTTTGGATTGCTGAGATACATTTAGTAGGTGATTTAGTATTTCTAATAAAATTACAAATTGATTTTATAATAAACTATAAAAAAAAATACTTACTTAGTTTTCTGTGATTAATAAACCGACAGATAAACCTAGTAAGTATTTTTAAACAGAATTTAAGTCTGTTATGATTCGAAAGATTGCATTGTAACGAGTTTGTTATAAGTTCCGTTATGTGCAATTAATTCGTCGTGAGTTCCTTGTTCTACGATTTTTCCTTTTTGCATTACCACGATTACGTCTGCTTTCTGGATTGTAGAAAGTCTGTGTGCAATTACGATTGATGTTCTGTTTTGCATCATATTTTCTAAAGCAACCTGAACGAATTTTTCGCTTTCAGTATCTAATGCAGATGTTGCTTCATCCAAAATCATAATTGGAGGATTTTTCAATACTGCGCGAGCAATTGATAAACGTTGTTTTTGACCACCGGAAAGTTTGTTTCCGCTGTCTCCAATGTTCGTGTAGATTCCTAAAGGCAATTCTTTTACAAACTCAAAAGCGTTGGCAATTTTTAGTGCTTCGATAATTTCATCGTCTGTAGCATCTAATTTTCCTAACGAAATATTTGCTTTAATTGTATCATTAAATAAAATGCTGTCTTGTGTTACTAATCCCATTAAGCTGCGAAGAGATTGTAAATTCATGTCTTTGATGTTAATGTCGTCGATTGAAATCGTTCCGTCATTTACATCATAAAAACGCGTCAATAAATTGGCAATTGTACTTTTTCCACTTCCGGATTGTCCAACAAGAGCAACAGTTTGACCTTTTTTAATTTGAAGCGAAAAGTCTTTTAAAACTGTTTCGTTTTCATATTTAAAGTTAATATTCTGAATGTTTATAGTATTGTCAAAAGAAGTTTTTTCAATGGCATTAGGTTTTGAGACAATTGTGTTTTCCTGTTCTAAAACTTCTAAAACGCGTTCTGCAGCAGCATTTCCTCTTTTAACTCCGTAAGAAGCCTTAGAGATTGCTTTTGCAGGTGTAAGAATGTTATAAGCTAATCCCATGTAAGCAATAAAAGAAGGTCCGCTTAAAGTTTTATCGATCAAAACCATTTGACCTCCATACCACAATAATATAGCGATAACGGTAATTCCCATAAACTCACTTGCTGGTGAAGCTAAGTTCTGGCGGTTACCTATTTTATTTGATAAATGAAAAAAACGTTCCGTTGAATTTTGAAAAACACTATTAAAATATTTTTCTGAATTATATCCTTTTACAACTTTCAATCCACCAATAGTTTCTTCGATAGTAGACAAAAAAGTTCCTTGTTCTTCTTGCGCTTTTGTCGATTGCTTTTTAAGTTGTTTTCCAATTAGTGAAATAATGTAACCTGAAATCGGAATAAAAATAAAAACAAACAAGGTTAGTTTCGTGCTAATGATTAGCATTGTTGTTATCGTAAAAACGATGGTTAAAGGTTCTTTTACAATAAGTTCCAATATGGCTAAAAATGAGTTTTGAACCTCATTTACGTCAGCGGAGATTCTGGAAATAACATCTCCTTTTCTTTTTTCAGAATAGAATGCCAAAGGAAGTTCTAATGTTTTTTTATACATAGTATTTCGCATGTCTTTTAAGACCCCATTTCGCAAAAAAGTAATAAAAAACATTGCTAAATAATCTGCTAAGTTTTTTAATAAGAAGATTGAGATTATAATCGTTACCATTATAGACAAAATGTATCCAGGATCATGGTTGCCTTTTGTTGTTGTGATGTAATAGCTCAAATAATCTTCACCATATTGCTGAAGTTTTAAAATTCCCTGGTATACTGGTTTTATTTTTCTTGCCTTTGTTTGGTCAAATAATACCTGAAGCATTGGTATTAAAGCAACAAAAGAAAGTGTGCTGAAAAGGGCATACAAAACATTAAAAAAGATGTTTAAGAATGCATATTTTTTATACGGATATATAAAAGGAACTATTTTTTTGAAATTACTCATTTATTTGTGGATGTTATTTTCTGCTATAGCAATGGCTCTTTCCAGTTTTTCTAGCAATAATTTTTTTTCAGGTAATTGGGTTAAATAAGCAGAGACTTTGATTTGTTCGTCATTGTCAAGCATTAAATAATTGATTTGTTCAGGAGATTTTTCACTGCACAAAATTAATCCAATTGGTTTGTTTTCACCTTCTTTTTGCTCATTTTTCTCTAACCAACGCAGATAAAGCTCCATTTGGCCTTTGTAACCAGCCTTAAATTTTCCTAGTTTTAAGTCAATAGCAACTAATCGGCGCAGACCGCGATGGTAAAAAAGCAAATCGATGTAAAAATCTTCATCATCAATTATGATTCTTTTTTGACGGGCAAGAAAAGCAAATTCGCTGCCCATTTCGGTAATGAAATTTTGCAGTTGAGCTAAAATAGAACTTTCCAAATCCTTTTCAGAATAAGTGTCATGCAATCCTAAAAAATCTAAGAAATATGGATCACGAAAAGTTAAATCAGGGCTAATTTGTTTTTCGTTTTTTAATGAGGCTAAGTCATTAAGTATGGTTTGTTCTGGCTTTTTGCTAATTGCAGTTCTTTCAAAAAGCATACTATCAATGCGCTCTTGCAAAGTTCTTACGCTCCATCTTTCATGAATACTCATTTGGATGTAGAATTCACGTTTTATGTAGTCTTCAATGTAAATTAGAGCTCTAATATGAGACCAACTCAATTTTGCACACACTGTGTGCAAAATTGTAAAGTCTTCAATTACAGCGTTTAGTTTGATAAAACTTTGTAGGTTTCTTTTGTTAAAACCTATTCCGTATTTTTTTGTTAAAGCTTCGCTTAGTATAGGGATTATTTTCTTTCCATAATCAGCGCGATCATTTTTAAGAATCTCTTCGTTGATAGATTTTCCAATTTTCCAATATAGAAGCGTTAATTCCTGATTAACCGTTTTAGCAACAAAATGACGAGTCTGATCTATTAATCCAATTATAGAATCTAATAGTTCAGGTTGATTGTTAGTGTCAATTTTGTCACTCATTCAGCTTATTTCAGTTGCATTCCTGCAATAATACTTTGAATTTTTTCGTCTAAGAAACTTTCTGCGGCGTCAAAATTTTCAACTGAATCTAATTCTGCATTTACACTAATGTAGAATTTGATTTTTGGCTCAGTTCCACTTGGTCTGGCGCAAATTTTAGAACCATCTTCAGTATAATAAATCAATACATTTGACTTCGGAATATCCATTGTAGATTCTTCACCAGTCAATAAATTTAATGCAATTGACGATTGATAATCTTCAACCATAATAACACGTTGTCCACTGATTTCTTTTAGAGGATTTTCACGTAGATCAATCATCATCTGATTAATTTCCTGTAAACCTTCCATTCCTTTTTTGGTCAAAGAAACCAAGTGTTCTTTATAGAAACCATTTTCAACATAAAGTTGCAAAAGTTCTTTGTAGACACTGCTTCCGGTAGCTTTTGCCTGAGCAGCAACTTCGCATATTAATAAGGTAGCTGCAACAGCATCTTTATCTCTCACGGCGTCACCAACCATAAAACCAAAGCTTTCTTCGCCACCTCCAATAAATTCGAGTTCCGGGAAATCTTTAATCATTTTGGCGATCCATTTAAAGCCGGTTAAGCCAACTTTGCATTCAACGCCATAACTTGTTGCTAATTCCATCATCATTGGAGTAGAAACAATTGTAGAACCTACAAATTGTTTTCCGTTAATTTTTCCGGCTTTTTTCCATTGTTTCAATAAGAAAGAAGTCATTAAAATCATGGTTTGATTTCCGTTAAGCAAAATCATTTTGCCGTCGTTATTTCTAACGGCAACACCAAGACGATCACAATCAGGGTCAGTTCCAACCACAATATCCGAGTTTGTTTTATCGGCAAGAGCCAAAGCCATTGTCAAAGCTTCAGGCTCTTCAGGATTTGGAGATTTTACAGTTGGGAAATTCCCATCAGGAATTGCTTGTTCCGGTACAATGTGTACATTTTTGTAACCTGCTTGTGATAAAGTGTCAGGAACAGATTTTATCGAAGTTCCGTGCAATGAAGTAAAAACAATTTGTAAGTTATCTTTGGCTTCAGCCGGAGTATTAAAACTTGCGTTTTCTATAGATGATTTCACAAAAGCTTTATCAATTTCAGTATCGATATATTGAATAAGGCTTTCGTTAGCATTGAATTTAATTTTATCGTAACCCAGATTTTCGATTACGTTAATAATTGCAGCATCCTGAGGAGGAACGATTTGCCCGCCGTCTTCCCAGTACACTTTGTAACCATTATATTCAGGTGGATTGTGAGAAGCCGTTAATACGATTCCGCATTGACAACCTAAATATTTAAGTGCAAATGATAATTCAGGAGTTGGACGCAAATCCGAGAATAAATAAACATGAATTCCGTTTGCTGAGAAAACATCAGCAACAACTTTTGCCAATGTATTACTATTATGACGGCAATCGTAAGCAATAACAACTTTTAAAGGTTGATTTGGAAAAACCTCATGCATGTAGTCAGATAAGCCCTGAGTGTTTTTTCCAAGCGTATATTTGTTGATTCTATTATCTCCAACGCCCATAACACCACGCATTCCGCCAGTTCCAAATTCCAGATTTTTATAAAAACTTTCTTCAAGTTCCTTAGGCGATGTTGTTATTAATTCCTTAACCGCAGCTTGAGTTTCGTTGTCAAATGTAGGTGTCAACCATTCGTTTACAGCATTCAAAATATTAGGTGCTATATTCATCATTCGTATATTTTTATATTTAAAATAATAATAATTTTCAGGAGCTATTTCCTGCTATCATTCCAATCTTTTATATCCGCCGCGGCGGATATAAAAGGATTTTCCCTTCTCTCGGGGCTAGGCTTTATGTTAAAAATTAACCTCTCGGGCTACTTTATAACGGGCTTCGTTACTTTTAGTCCTCAAAATAATCTCACCAAGAAAACCTGCCAAGAATAACTGAGTTCCTAAAATCATAGTTGTCAAAGCAATAAAGAACCATGGATTACTGGTTATTAAACTATATTTCATTCCATTATACATATGGTATAATTTTGAAACTCCAATATAACCCGCCAATAAAAATCCGATAATAAACATTAACGAACCCATTGCGCCAAATAAGTGCATTGGTCTTTTTCCGAATCGGGATAAAAACCAAATTGTGATCAAATCCAGAAAACCGTTTATAAAACGCTCCATTCCAAATTTAGTCTCACCATATTTACGAGCCTGATGAATAACAACTTTTTCTCCAATTTTATTAAAACCGGCATTTTTTGCCAAAACTGGAATGTATCGGTGCATTTCGCCTGAAACTTCTATGTTTTTCACAACCGTATTTTTGTACGCTTTTAATCCGCAATTAAAATCATTCAATTCAACGCCTGAAGTTTTTCTGGCAGCCCAATTAAATAATTTCGAAGGAAGATTTTTTGCGACCACAGAATCGTAACGTTTCTTTTTCCAACCGGAAACCAAATCAAATTTCTGAGCTGTAATCATTTCATACAATCCAGGAATCTCATCCGGACTATCCTGCAAATCGGCGTCCATAGTAATAATCACATCACCTTGTGCTTTAGCAAAACCAGCATGCAAAGCTTGTGATTTTCCGAAGTTTTTCATGAAGCGAATCCCTTTTACATTGGAATTTTCCTTAGAAAAGCCTTCAATAATATTCCAAGAATCATCTGTACTACCATCATCTACAAAAATGATTTCATAAGAGTAATTGTTAGATTGCATCACTTTAATAATCCACGAATAGAGTTCTTTAAGTGATTCCTCCTCGTTTAGAAGCGGTATAAGTATAGATAAATTCATTTATAATTTTTATTCTTGTGTAGATTTGCTTTTAAAAAATGCAGCTAAAATTAATCCTAAAATTGAGTAGCCAATAATGCTAAAAACCAATGCTTTTAATTGTTCTGTAGTTGAGAAAGGGCTATTTTCTTTCATTTTAGCTAAAGCTTCATTTATTGCAGAAGCCGGAGTTCCGAATTTTTGCAATGTTTCAGCCATATATTTAATAAGTAGCTGGTGAACCGTTTCTTTTGCTTCAGGATCAATTACATTAAATAATAAGATGCTGAACAAAGTAGAAATTGCAATAGCGATTATTGTAGTTATAAAAAATGTAGTAAAGGCATCTTTAAAAGAGAAAAAACCGATTTCTTTTTTTGTTTTTGTAAGTAGCAAAATACCAACTACTACATAAATTACAAATGAAAGACCGCCAATCCAGCCAGAAACAAACAATTTTAAATCAATGGCATATATGGTTGCCGTGATTAACGCCAGAATAATACCTAAGGTAATTCCGTATGTAACTCCATTCTTTTTTATAACTTCATTGATCATATTTCTATATGTTTTAAAATTAATCCACAAATATAGCAATTCCCAATATAATGAGAGGTAAAAAAAGCTTTTTGAATTTAACTAAAAAAAAGTGGGCTAAAGATTTGTATATTAAAAAAGAATTGTAAATTTGCAGACTCAAAATAATTAAAATTTTAAACAAAAAAAAGAGTATCCTTTGTTTACACCTTTTTCTAACCATGGAAAAGCTTCAAAATAAAAATGCTCTGAACAATAAATAAAAGAAAAAGATGAAAAAAGGAATTCACCCAGAAAATTACAGATTAGTTGCATTTAAAGACATGTCAAATGACGAAGTTTTTATCACTAAATCTACTGCAGATACAAAAGAAACAATTGAAGTTGACGGAGTTGAGTATCCAGTTGTAAAAATGGAGATTTCTAGAACATCTCACCCTTTTTACACTGGTAAATCTAAACTTATCGATACTGCAGGACGTATTGATAAATTTAAAACTAAATATGCAAAACACGTTAAAAACTAATAACTGTTTTTATTTATACAAAAGCCTTCCAATTGGAAGGCTTTTTTTATGGAGTTGTAAAAATTTAACCGCAAAGTGCGCAAAGATTTTTATCTGGCAGTATGTTTAGAAAGTGCATCCCGAAGCCTCGGGACGCAAAGCTACATCTGCAGAAAGCTTTGCGAGCTTTACTTTTTATAAAAACTTAATAATATAAACTTTGCGCACTTTGCGGTAAAATGATTGTTAATATAAAAAACACGTTAACCCAAAAAAGCAATTATTTTCTTATTTTGGATATGGGTACTTTTAATCAAACCCATAAAATATTTGTAACTTTGAGCTCGATAACCAAATCAGATTTTAACAAGTACCAAATATTTTTATTTATGAATTACATTCTTTTTGACGGTCCCGTCCGGAATGCTTTATTGCCTTTTACTTTTACAAGACCAGTTGCGGATATACTAATTGGAATAATGACGATTCGTCAAAAATGGGAAACGCGTTTAGGTTCGACTATAACTACTATTACTGAGGAATATTTATCAGAGAAATTTCCAATGGTAGAATTGGAAGAAAACGTAATGATTAACGCAGCGTATTTGCCAAATGATACTCTTGCCGAAATGGTTTCTAATCTAACAACAAATCAGGCTATATTTAAAGGCGATGATGTAATTGCTTTTTTTACAAATGAAAATCAGGAAGAAGTCGATTTTGATTCTTACGAAATAATTCAATACAACGATGATTGTTTAACAGTTGAACATACATGGGATATCTTCTCTAAAAATGATGCTGCAATTCGTGAAGATTTTATTTATTTAACAGAAGATAGAAAGTCGCAACAAATTCCGAAAAGTGTTAATGTTATTGCGCCGGAAAATATATTTATTGAAGAAGGAGCAAAATTAGAATTTGTTACTCTAAATGCTTCAAGCGGACCAATATATATAGGAAAGAATTCTGAAATCATGGAAGGAACTGTAATTCGTGGTCCTTTTGTTTTATGCGAAAATGCACAAGTAAAACTAAACGCCAAGGTTTACGGTGCAACAACAGTTGGTCCAGGATCAAGAATTGGAGGAGAAGTTAAAAATTCGGTTCTTTTTGCTAATTCAAATAAAGGGCACGATGGATTTTTAGGTGATTCTGTTTTGGGCGAATGGTGTAATATTGGTGCTGATAGCAATAATTCGAACCTGAAAAACAACTATGAAGAAGTGAAATTATGGAGCTATGAGACGGAAGGGTTTGCAAAAACCGGACTTCAATTTTGTGGTTTAATGATGGGAGATCATAGTAAATGCGGAATTAACACGATGTTTAATACCGGAACTGTAGTAGGAGTGAGCGCTAATATTTTTGGAAGTGGTTTTCCTCGCAATTTTGTTCCGAGTTTTTCTTGGGGTGGAGCAGCAGGTTTTACTACTTATGTAACCAAAAAAGCTTTTGAAACAGCAAGATTAGTTATGGGAAGACGAAACATAGATTTTGATGAAACAGAATCTGCGATCTTAGAACATATTTTTGAGGAAACTAAAAAATGGAGAAAAGACTAATTTTAATGTGATAATTAGTCAATTTGAAAATTAGATAATTTAGCAAACCCCGACAGGTCTTAGAACTTGTCGGGTTTTGTTTTTGCTTTTTTTGCCACAGATTAGATGATTAGAAAAGATTTTTTTTGCAAAGACTAAAATTTTTTAGAAAAATAATCAGTAAAAATCCTTTAATCTGTGGCTGAAAATCTAATGTAAGATTTTAATTAAATGCTATTTATCGATTTTAGTAAAATCTCCTTTTAGATTGAATTTTAATTCTAGACCGTTGGTTAGTTTTGTTTCGTAGCTTGAAGATCCTAGTTCTATTTTGGTTATTTTTTCTTTAGGGAAATTTGTTTTCACATAAGAAGCAATTTTTTTTGGAATAATAGAGCTTGGAATTTTAGAGCCCTTAGCATCTACTTCTTTCCAATTTCCTTTTTTATCAAATTCAATTTCGGTTTTATTATCGTACTGAACTTTGTATTCTGTTGAGAGAATTTCTTTGTCTTCTAATATATAGCTCGGTTTTTTCGATCCAAAGTGAGCTTTTAAGAAAGTTTGAGCATTCGCCGGTAAAGCTTCTTTTTTAATTACGGTTTTTTGTGCATTTGCAGAAAATCCAAATATTAATCCTGCAATTAGACAGATCGTCAAGTTTAATTTCGTTCTCATATTTTCCTGATTTTTAAATTTTTATACAAGATAAGATTAAAATTTTGAAATATGAAAAGACAATTGTTGTTTCGTTCGTTGCGATTTAGGTATTATTTAATTGGTATATTATCTAATTAACACATTTTCAAAATTATCTAATTTTCAAATTGGCACATTATCTAATTAAATCTATCTTTGCACCACGAAAAAAATGGGTTAACAGCTAAACGATTAACCGATTAAACAAATTCACAGAAAGTAATGATTACAGTTAACGATATTTCGGTTCAGTTTGGTGGGACTACATTATTTAGCGATGTTTCTTTTGCTATAAATGAAAATGATAAAATTGCCCTTATGGGTAAAAATGGTGCGGGAAAATCGACACTTTTAAAAATAATTGCAGGTCAAAGCAAACCTTCTACCGGAAGTATTTCGACTCCAAAAGACGCTGTAGTAGCTTATTTGCCTCAGCATTTGTTGACTAAAGATGGTTCTACTGTAATGGAAGAAGCATCAAAAGCTTTTGGTGAAATTTTTAAAATGAAAGCTGAAATCGACGAAATCAACGAGCAATTAACGGTTCGTACAGATTATGAAAGTGATGCTTACATGAAATTGATCGAAAGAGTTTCTGACTTAAGCGAGAAATTTTATGCGATCGAAGAAGTAAATTACGAAGCTGAAGTTGAAAAAATTCTTGTTGGTTTAGGATTTGAACGTGAAGATTTTACACGTCAGACTTCTGAGTTTTCAGGAGGATGGAGAATGCGTATCGAATTGGCAAAGATCCTATTGCAAAAACCGGACTTAATTTTACTGGATGAGCCAACCAACCATATGGATATTGAAAGTATTCAATGGTTAGAAGAGTTTTTGATTAATTCAGCAAAAGCAGTTGTGGTAATCTCGCACGATAGAGCGTTTGTAGATAATATTACCAATCGTACTATTGAAGTTACAATGGGAAGAATTTACGATTATAAAGCAAAATATTCTCATTACTTAGAATTAAGAAAAGACCGACGTATTCACCAACAAAAAGCATACGATGAGCAACAAAAAATGATTGCTGATAACAGAGCTTTTATTGATCGTTTTAAAGGAACTTTCTCTAAAACAGATGCGGTTCAGTCTCGTGTTAAAATGCTTGAGAAGTTGGTAATTGTTCAGGTTGATGAAGTAGATAATTCGGCATTAAAATTGAAATTTCCACCAGCAGCGCGTTCAGGACAATATCCTGTTGTGGTAAAAGAACTTTCTAAATCATACGGAGATCATGTGGTTTTTAAAGATGCTAATATTGTTATCGAAAGAGGTGAGAAAGTTGCTTTTGTAGGTAAAAATGGTGAAGGAAAGTCGACTATGATTAAAGCGATCATGAAAGAAATTGGTATCGATGAAGGAAGTGTTGAAATTGGTCACAATTCTCAAATTGGATATTTTGCTCAAAATCAAGCTTCTTTATTAGACGAAAATGCTACTATTTTTGAAACTATTGATGATATTGCAGTTGGAGACGTTCGTACGCAAATAAAAAACATTCTTGGAGCATTTATGTTTCAGGGAGATGATATTACTAAGAAGGTAAAAGTGCTTTCTGGAGGAGAAAAAACACGTTTGGCAATGATTAAATTATTATTGGAGCCTGTTAACTTATTGATTCTGGATGAGCCTTCGAATCACCTTGATATGAAGACCAAAGATATTATTAAAGATGCATTACGTGATTTTGACGGAACTTTAATTCTGGTTTCTCACGATCGTGATTTCCTTGACGGACTTGCAACTAAAGTATTTGAGTTTGGAAATAAACGAGTGAAAGAACATTTTGAAGATGTTGCAGGTTTCCTTGCTCACAAGAAAATGGATTCTATGAGAGAAATTGAAAAATAGATTTAAGTCCTTATATAAAATTAAAAAAGCACAAGATTTAAAACTTGTGCTTTTTTTGTGCTTTGTATTTTTTTGTCTTCTATTTTAATGCTCTCAAAAGTCCTTCGGGAGCTTTTTCAAGATACATTTGGTTTTTGACACCATTCATAGCTTTAGAATCTGTAAAAGCCTGCAATGCTTTTTCGTTTCCTTGCTGAGCTCTTTTTCCGGTTGAACCGGTAATGTTTGAAATTGCAATACTCAATAATGGCTCAGATGGATCTCCTAAAGTTCCTAAATTTCCAATAAGTTCCTTTTGCTCAATTGTTGGTTTTAAACCATCAGTGTATTCGCCAAAATCAGCAGCATTTACAATTTTTAAAACCAAAGGTTGCATTGCATATTTATGATTTGGATTTCTATTTGTTTTACCAAAAGTTGGAGAATCATACACTGTAATTGAGCCTACGTTTTTACCTACAGTTGTTTCACCTACTTTAATTACGGAAATATATGGTACTAAACCATTTATAACTAATTCACTTGCAGATGCAGTTCCGCCAGTTGTGATAACATAAATTTTACTCAAATTCAGACTATTAATTGGCGCTCCGTCCATTTTGTCTACAAATCTGTCATTAAGTGATTCTGCATCTTCACTTTCGTAGTACGCATTTACTTTTGTATTCCATTTTATTTTAGCGAAAATTTTATCTTTAAATTGTCCGGTAATCATACTGGCTAAACGTGTTGCTGTTTGAATAGAGCCACCTCCGTTATATCTTAAATCCAAAACAAAATCAGTAATTCCCTGAGTTTTTAAATCGGCGAAAGCCGCATTAAGCTGAGCGTCATAATTGGCGTAAAATCCGTTGTACATCAAATATCCAATCTTGTGACTTCCTGAAGTAATCACTTTATTAATAAAAATAGGATTTTCGTCTAAAGTGGTTTTTGCTAAAGAAACCGTTTTGCCATTTGGCGTCACAGTTGTTCCGTCGTAAGTAGCAAGATTAAGCGTATAACTATCGGCTCCTAAAAGTGATTGATAATTTGAAGCTGTTAATTGAGTTCCGTTTACTCCCGTAAACAAATCGCCACGTTTTATAGCTTTGGTTGATGCATTAGAATTTGGAAGAATATAGCGCACAAAACCTACAAGCTCTGTTGTACTTCCTGGTTTATAGCTAAGTCTGAAATCAACACCATCATTCTTGGAAGTTCCCTGAAGTTCTTGTTCTAAGACAGTATAATCTTCAACAATCCAGCTAAAACGATCAATTGCCTGACCTTTCGGGAATTTGCTAATAGGTTTGTTTAGTAAATCCTGAAATAAATTTTCAGGAGTAGAATATCCTCTTAAAAATGAATTTAAAGCTTCTTGGTTGCTAAAGCGATTATCGGCTAAATTAGGTACGTCTGCTTGCCATAAATAATATTGATTTAATCCTTTCCAGATAAAATTATTGATTTGCAAGTCGGCAGGAGCTGCAACATCATCTTGGTCTTCGCAGGATTGCAAAGAAAATGCAAGTAGGAATAAGAGTAATACGCTCTTTAAAATTGTTTTCATATAGTGGTATCTATGTAATACTAACGTAAAAATAGTATCTTTAGTTTTAAGTGTAATAAGTTTATTTCATTTTTTTTAAGAAAAAAAATAAATTCGGATGTAACAAAAAGAATTGTGCCTCGTCTTGACTATATAAGCTAACGGGTAATTCTTCGGTTTATAGAATAAAAGGGAATTAGAATAACCCTGATTATTTAATAAGAGTAGATTACACAAGAGACCAAAAAACCAAAACAATCATAATATGAACCAGATTGTGTTTATAGAATTAGTAAATCCTTTTAAAGACAAAGTTTTTCGTCTGGCAAAAAGATTGCTTACCAGTACCGAGGAAGCCGAAGATGCTACTCAGGAAGTAATGGTGAAATTATGGAATAAAAAAGATAATTTGGATGCATACAATAATATAGAAGCTGTTGCGATGACAATGACTAAAAATTATTGTCTGGATCAGTTAAAATCGAAAAGAGCAGGAAATCTTAAAATAGTCCATAATAATTTTACAGATCGGGAACCTCAATTGGATAAAAAACTGGAAGATTCTAATAGTCTGGAATGGGTTGAGAAAATTATAAGTCAGTTGCCTGAACAACTTCAAATATTAATTCAGTTGCGCGATGTTGAACAATATGAATTTGATGAAATCGCAAAAATTGTCAACATGAATGAAACGGCTATTCGGGTGGCACTTTCGAGAGCGAGAAAAAAAATACGAGAATCAATGGTTAATACACACAGTTATGGAATTAGATAAAATAGAAAATATATTAGAAAAATACTTTCAGGGAGAAACTTCTATTGCAGAAGAAAAGGAGTTAAAAGAATACTTTTCGTCATCAAATGTTGCGCAGCATTTGGAGCAATACAAACCAATGTTTGGTTATTTCTCTCAGGTAAAAGAGCAAAAATCGACGCAGGAAATACCACTACAAACTAAAAAACGAAATGTTGCGTGGTTATCAATTGCGGCTTCAGCTGTTCTTTTACTAGGAATAGGAACCTTTTTTTATGTGAGCCAAAAAACTGCAACTCCAGTTGTAGCGCAATCAGAATTAGGAACCTATGACAATCCTGAAGAAGCACTTGCGGCAACGCAAAAAGCTTTAGCATTATTGTCAAACAATGTTAATGTAGGTATCGAAAGTGTACAATACGTTAAAGAATATGAACAATCAAAAAACAAAATTTTTAAACAATAATTAAAATTCAATCAAAAATGAAAAATTTCATCATAACACTAGTTTTCGCATTCGTTACACAAGCTTTTTACGCACAAGGTGCTTTTGACAAATTTGATGGTCAGGACGATGTAACATCTGTGATTGTAAACAAAAAAATGTTTGATTTAATGAGTAAAGTAAAAGCTGATGGTTCTGATAAAGAAACGCAGCAGTATATTAATCTGATTAAAAAATTAGACTACTTAAAAGTGTTTACTACGAAGAATCCAAAAATTGAAGCTGATATGAAAGCTGCTGCAGACAAATACATTAAAACTGCTGGTTTAGAAGAATTAATGAGAGTAAACGACAGTGGAAAAAATGTTCGTATAATGGTAAAATCAGGCGCAAGCGATACGCAAATTAAAGAATTGCTAATGTTTGTTGATGGAGCCAAAAACGACGAAACTGTTTTGCTTTCTCTAACCGGTAACTTTGATTTAAACGAAATTTCAGTACTAACGGATAAGATGCAACTTCCTGGTGGTTCTGATCTTAAAAAAGCTTCTAAAGGCAAAAAATAATATGAAAGCAAACGTTTTTACCACAGCTCTTTTAGTATTGCTAACTCTAGTAAGTTGTAATTCTGAACCTTCATTACAAAAGTATTTTGTGCAAAACAGCGATAATAAAGATTTTATTGCACTCGATGTTTCGCCTAGTATTTTGAATTTAGATAAAACAAAATTATCTGCAGAACAAAGTGAAGCTTTGAATTCTTTTGATAAAATGAATATTCTGGCATTCAAAGCAAACGATAAAAATCAGACACAGTTTGAAACAGAAAGAACTAAAGTTAAAGCAATTCTGAAAGATCCTAAATACCAACAATTAATGACAGTTGGTTCTGGTAAAGATGGTGCGTCTGTAAGTTATGTTGGCACTGATGATAATATCGAAGAATTTGTAATTTTTGCCAACAGAAAAGAAAATGGTTTTGCGGTGGTTCGCGTTTTAGGAAAAAATATGAATCCTAATAATATTATGACCTTAATGAGCGTTTTAAAACAATCAAATATTAATATGGACCAGTTGAAACCTTTGCAACAATTAATGAAATAATACATTCTTACTTTAAATTCAAAAAAAAGCTCCATGAAAATGGAGCTTTTTTTGTTTAACATTTTAGAAGATTATACGTAATAATATTTTTTTCGTTTTATTATAATCGAAATCTTATTTAATTATATTTGTTGCTAACCAAAACATGATTATTAAATTAAAGAATATGGTACAAAAAACATCGAATGCCTTTATTGCGGCATCTTGGGTAGCTCTTGGGGCTGGAACAGTAGGTTTTATCGTTGGACTTGCAAGAGCCGAAATGTTATTAAATGAAAAAGGATATTATTTTACAGTTTTAATGTTTGGATTATTTGCTGTGGTGTCCTTGCAAAAAAGTGTGAGAGACAGACTTGAAAATCTTCCTGTAACAGATATTTACTATGGTATTTGTTGGTTCGGAACACTATTGTCAATTGTTTTGTTAACTGTTGGACTTTGGAATGCGACTATTTTGCCAAGTGAAAAAGGTTTTTATGCATTTGCCTTTTTGTTGGCTTTATTTGGAGCGATCTCGGTACAAAAAAATACAAGAGATAATATGGTGTTTGAAAAAAGCGAATAAATATAAACGATCAAAAATAAAAAAGCTCCAATTACTTGGAGCTTTTTTTATATATAAAGGATTTGAGATTATTTACTCAAATACATTTTTCTTCTAGAGTACAATTCGTAGAATTGATCATCTTTTAAGTCATCAATAAACAAGATACTTTCTCCGGTTGATTTCATTTCTGGTCCTAATGCTTTGTTTACATTATGGAATTTACTGAAAGAGAAAACCGGTTGTTTGATTGCATATCCTTTTAATTGCGGATTAAAATCAAAGTCAGTTACTTTATTATGTCCTAACATAACTTTTGTAGCGTAGTTTACATAAGGTTCTCCGTAAGCTTTTGCAATAAACGGTACTGTTCTTGAAGCTCTAGGATTTGCCTCGATAATATAAACGGTATCGTCTTTTATCGCAAACTGAATGTTGATTAAACCAACAGTTTTAAGAGCTCTTGCAATTTTTACCGTATGATCTTTTATTTGTTGCATTACGAATTCTCCTAAGTTAAAAGGAGGTAAAGTAGCATTACTATCTCCAGAGTGAACTCCGCAAGGTTCGATGTGCTCCATAATTCCTATGATGTACACATTTCCGTCAGCATCACAAATTGCATCAGCTTCAGCTTCGATTGCTCCGGCTAAATAGTGATCCAGAAGTAATTTGTTTCCTGGAATCGTTTTCAACAAGTTGATAACGTGCTCTTCAAGTTCTTTTTTGTTGATTACGATTTTCATTCCCTGACCTCCTAATACATAAGAAGGGCGAATTAATAATGGGAAGTCTAGAGTATCTGCAAGAGCAGAAGCTTCGTCAGCAGTTTCAGCAATTCCGAATTGTGGGAAAGGAATGTGTAATTCTCTTAATAAATCTGAGAAACGTCCTCTGTCTTCGGCTAAATCAAGTGCGTCAAAACTAGTTCCGATGATTTTTACTCCGTATTTAGATAATTTCTCCGCTAATTTTAAAGCCGTTTGACCACCTAATTGTACAATAACGCCTTCTGGTTTTTCATGCTGAATGATGTCATATATATGTTCCCAGAAAACTGGTTCGAAATATAATTTATCAGCTGTATCAAAGTCAGTTGAAACCGTTTCAGGATTACAGTTGATCATGATTGTTTCGTAACCACATTCTTTAGCGGCTAAAACTCCGTGTACACAAGAGTAGTCAAACTCGATTCCTTGTCCAATTCTGTTTGGTCCTGAACCCAGAACGATGATTTTCTTTTTGTCAGTAACAACGCTTTCATTATCTACATAACGTTCTCCGTTTGCTTTTTCGATTTCAGCCTCAAAAGTAGAGTAGTAGTAAGGTGTTTTTGCTTTAAACTCGGCAGCACAAGTATCAACCAATTTAAACACACGGTTGATGTTTTGATCCATACGTAAAGTATGTACTTCGCTTTCAAGGCAGTTTACCATGTGAGCAATTTGTCTGTCAGCAAAACCTTTTTGTTTCGCTTCAAGCAAAAGTTCTTTTGGAAGATTTGATACTTTATAGTTCGAAATTTCTTTCTCTAAAGTATAAAGCTCTTCGTATTGTTTTAAGAACCACATATCGATTTTTGTGATTTCATGAATACGGCTCAACGGAATTCCCATTGCGATTGCATCATAAATTACAAAAACACGATCCCAACTTGCAAAAGTTAGTTTCTCGATAATTTGTTCGTAGTTTTTATATCCTTTTCCGTCAGCACCTAAACCATTTCTTTTGATTTCAAGAGATTGAGTAGCTTTGTGTAATGCTTCCTGGAACGAACGTCCAATTCCCATTACTTCACCAACAGATTTCATTTGAAGACCTAAAGTTCTGTCAGCACCTTCGAATTTGTCAAAGTTCCAACGAGGTATTTTTACGATTACATAATCTAAAGTCGGTTCAAAAAGAGCCGAAGTAGATTTTGTAATTTGGTTTTGTAATTCATCAAGATTATATCCTAAAGCCAGTTTAGAAGCAATTTTAGCAATTGGATATCCAGTTGCTTTAGATGCTAAAGCAGAAGAACGAGACACACGAGGATTAATCTCGATTGCTACGATATCTTCTTTTTCGTCTGGTGAAACTGCGAATTGTACGTTACAACCTCCGGCAAAATTTCCGATACTTCTCATCATTAAGATTGCGTAGTCACGTAATTTTTGGAATGTTGTGTCTGATAATGTCATTGCTGGTGCAACTGTAATCGAATCTCCAGTATGGATTCCCATCGGGTCCATATTTTCGATTGAACAAATGATTACAACATTATCATTTTTATCTCTTAAAAGTTCTAGCTCATATTCTTTCCATCCCATTAAAGCTTTGTCAATCAAAACTTCGTGAATTGGTGATGCTTCAAGTCCGCGAGTTAAAAGCTCATCAAAATCTTCTTTTTTGTAAACAATTGCTGCTCCGGTTCCTCCAAGTGTAAACGAAGGGCGAATTACTAATGGAAAACCAAATTCCTGAGCAATTTCTTTTCCTTCTAAGTAAGAAGTTGCAGTTTTTGCAGGTGCAGTTGGTACATTAATTCTTTCCAAAAGTTGTTTAAACTGCTCTCTGTCTTCAGTAATATTGATTGCGTTTACGTCAACTCCAATTAATTTTACTCCAAAATCTTGCCAGATTCCTTTTTCTTCAGCTTCCAAACACAAGTTCAAAGCTGTTTGTCCACCCATTGTAGGTAAAACAGCATCGATTTGTGGATGTTCCTTTAGAATTTCAATTATCGATTTTGTAGTTAATGGTTTCAAGTAAATGTGATCGGCCATACTTGGGTCGGTCATAATTGTCGCTGGATTTGAGTTTATCAAGATAACTTCAATTCCTTCTTCACGAATAGAACGTGCAGATTGAGATCCTGCATAATCAAATTCGCAAGCTTGTCCAATAACAATAGGTCCTGAACCTATTATTAAAACTGATTTTATTGATGTGTCTTTAGGCATTTTGTATGTATTGTGTAGTTATTATAATATGTATTCAAAAACATTCACAGTGCTTTAGAAACTAGAATGTTACAAATTTTTTACCGACAAGGTATAAAAAAAGGCGATACTAAAAAAGTAATCGCCTTATGTATGTTTATACAAACATTATTTTTTGTGTCTAGGTTCGCTAGAAACAGTTAATTTATGTCTTCCTTTAGCTCTTCTACGCGCTAGAACTTTTCTTCCATTCGCAGAAGCCATTCTGTCCATAAATCCGTGCTTATTTCTTCTTTTTCTTTTCGATGGTTGAAATGTTCTTTTGCTCATTGCTTTGTATCTTTAAAATGGTGTCTAATATCTCTTTTCTGTTTTTTGAATATCGTTACTCAAAAACCGAGTGCAAATATACAAAGACTTTTTTTTCTGGCAAGTACTTTAATAAAAATATTTTTAATTCATTTTACTATATTTGCAATCACAAATATACATCTATTATGTTTCATAAAAATATTAAACTTATTTTGGCCGGACTTCTTGTAGTTGCTGGCGTTTGGCAATTTACCGAAAGTAATATCGGGAATGGTATTTTCCTTTTATTGCTTACTGCAATTCCAATATTTCTTTACTTTAAAAACGAATTTATCCTTTTAGCTTTCCTTAAATTAAGAAAACAAGACTTTGAAGGCGCTAAAAAATGGCTGGCATATATCAAAAATCCCGAAGCTGCTTTAGTGCGCAAACAACAAGGATATTTTAATTACCTACACGGAATTATGGTATCTCAGACAAATATCAACCAAGCCGAGAAACATTTCAAGAAAGCAATCGAACTTGGATTATCTATGGATATGGATTTGGCAGTAGCAAAATTAAATCTTGCAGGAGTTGCAATGTCACGCCGAAGAAAACTTGAAGCAACTAATTTATTAAACGAAGCTAAAAAATTAGACAAACAAGGAATGCTGAAAGAGCAAATCACAATGATGAAAGAACAAATGAAGAAAATCTAATTTTTTTTTAAATTACAATATTTTAAAATCCCAAATTCCAATGTGAGTTTGGGATTTTTTTATGCTTGCGAGGAACGAAGCAATCTCACTTGCAGATTAAACGTTGTGTTTTATTGCAGTGAGATTGCTTCGTTCCTCGCAAGGACGTTGCCTGCGTAAAAAAACAATTGGAATTTGAAATTTAAAATTTGAGATTTAATAAAAATAAGGAGCTATTTCCTGCTATCCACTTGTATCTTTTATGGCGAACCCCGCCACAAAAGGATACCGCTTCTATCAGGGCTAGGGCTTTAGGGTTTTTAAAGATGCATCATTTTAGTTTCGTCTTTGCGAGGAACGAAGCAATCTCATGAAGTAACTAACACAAAGTTTATTCAGCATGTCGAGCTACTTGCGGAGATCCCTCGTTCCTCGGGATGACAAGATTACGGATAAAAACTTTGTGTAAAGATTGCGTGCAGACCTTTGTCAAAGTTTAAAACTTTGACAAAGGTTATAGAAACCTGAAACCTGAAACCTGAAACCTGAAACCTGAAACCTGAAACCTGAAACCTGAAACCTGAAACCTGAAACCTGAAACCTGAAACCTGAAACCTGAAACAAATCAACAATTATTCTTCCAATATAATAGAAGGTAAATTTTCGTTCAGCCATTTATATTTATTCAGAATCATAATATGAGTTCCGCCTTTTACAACAATACAGCTGTTGATATACTTTATAGGAAAAACATCATCCTGATCGCCGTGAATATGAACAACATTTGGATTAATTTCATTTCGATCCCACAAAATAACATTTTCAACTGCCCATTGTAAATAATTCAGATCGCGAACCGCCAGGAATTTCTCATATAATTTAATACGTTTATTGACTTTCTCGCCAAAAGAATATTTTGCAAGATTTTCGATATTCAAAATTAACTTCATCGGAATCAGCTTGTAGGCTTTTGTAGTTTTTCCGATTTTCATTCTTCTTGGGAATTCTACATTACTTCTAACACTTGAAATAATAATAACTTTTCGTGTTTCAATATGCTTTGCAATTTCCTGAACCAAAATACCTCCAAACGAAACTCCAATTAAAACCGGATTTTCGTGCTTGATGTTTTTAGATATCCGTAATGCATAATCAGACAAAGACTCTTTTGGTTGGGGAATTTCCCATTCTAACATGCATGTCTCAAAAATAGATTCGTCTAATTTGATTCTTTCAAAAATTGCCGGACTGGCAGCCAGACCGGGCATAAAGTATACAGGAATTTTACTCATTTGGCAGAAAAAGAATTATGGTTACAGATTTAATTTCAAGCTAAAATTACTTTTTTTAGTAATATGCACAGCAAATCTTACACCACATTTATGGATTAAACCCAATAAAATTTCGACAATAGAAAGGTTAGGGCAATATCATGCCTTTAAAAAATAATTTCATATTGAAAATCAAATGATTACCTTTGTAGTTGTAATAATCATTATTTAAATCTCTTTCCAGGATTTTTATGTAATGTACTTATCGTTCTTTTCTATTATTTTTAATCCAATCTCCCCAAAAAAACATGACTAATATGGAACCTATTGAAACTATGGAAATCAAAGACAACACTTTTGCAAGACAATTTGAAACCATAGTCCCTGAAGGATTACTTTCTATTGAATATTCTTTTCAGGAAAAGAAAATTTTCTTAACCAAAATCAACTCTCCGGAAGGCTTTGACAATCAAGCGATAATTGATACTTTACTTAAAAACATCATGGAGATCGTCATTGAAAAGAAATTTAAATTAATGCCTATTCATCCTAGAATTGTATTGTTTATTAAAAAGAATCCAGAATACAAAGAATTACTTCCTCCCGGAATCAGAATTTAAAAATCACCAATTAATCGCAGCCACAATCCTCCTATAACCATATAGATCAAGAGCATTGTCAATCCTGTTATTAATCCTTTGACCCACCAGCTTTTCAGGTCGACGTAACCGCTTCCGAAGAAAACTGGTGCAGGCCCGTGTCCATAATGCGTTAAAGTTCCGTAGATTGAACCCACAAATCCAAGCATAAAAGCCAATAGCAATCCGGGAACTCCAAGTGAAACTCCAACGCCTAATAGTGCTGCATACATTGCTGCTACGTGCGCAGTTGCACTTGCAAAAAGATAATGACTAAAAAAGTAGACTAATACAATAATAGGAAAAGCCATTTGCCAGCTTAATCCGCCAATCTCAGCTTTTATCAAACCGCTGAACCAACTAATAAATCCAAGTTCGTTGAGTGAACTTGCCATCATTACTAATACCGAAAACCAAACGATAGTATCCCAGGCACCTTTTTCGGATTTGACATCATCCCAAGTCAAAACTGATGTTAGAAGTAATATAACCAAACCAATAAATGCGGTCGTAGTTGCATCAATAGAAAACAAATCGCCTGTCATCCAAAGGAATAATAAGATGAAGAAAGTCAATAACATCATCCATTCGTCACGAGTTATTGGCCCCATTTCTTTAAGTTTCTGAGCTGCAATCTGAGGTGCATCACCAGTTTTCTTTAGTTCTGGCGGATAAATTTTATACAATACAAGTGGAATTACAAAAAACGCCACCAAACCTGGAACTATTGCTGCTGTTGCCCAGGAAATCCAACTAATTTTAATACCTAAATTAAGGGCAAATTTTTGACACATTGGATTACTCGCCGTTCCGGTTAAAAACATAGACGAAGCAATTAAATTTGCATTATAACTGCTTAATGTAAGATATGAGCCTAGTTTTCGATGTGTTTCGGGCTGATCAGGCATTGAGCCAAAACTCATTGACATAGATTTCATAATAGGATAAATAATTCCTCCGCCTCGTGCTGTATTACTTGGTACAGCCGGAGCTAAAACTAAATCTGCTAATCCTAAACCATAGGCTAATCCAAGTGAGCTTTTACCAAATATTCTAATAAATAAGAAAGCGATTCTGTTTCCTAATCCTGTTTTTATAAAACCTCTGGCGATGAAAAATGAGATTCCAATAAGCCAAATTACTTTATCTCCAAAGCCTTTTAAGGCGAGCGTGATTGATTTTCCAGCTTCACCTGGCGCCAATACTTGTGAGAAAGCGGTAAGAGCAATTGCGATCATACACATTGTTCCCATTGGTGCTGCTTTCAAAATAATTCCTAAAATTGTTGCGACAAAGATGGCAAACAAATGCCACGCTTCAATTACTACACCATCTGGCGCCGGAATAAACCAAATTGCTACTCCAACAGCAAGCGTAATTAAGGTTTGAGGAATTTTTACTTCTTTCATAACAATAAAAATTAGATTAAATTATAGTCTGCACTGAAACTGAATTATAAACAAGTTGTCATTATACATTGATGTATCAGGAATGTTTTTATCATAACGATCGATTTCGAACCCTAACTCAATTCTTCCAGTATAAGCTTTCCCAAATTCAAGGCTGATCATTGGTGTGTAGGTTTGTCTAACATTTGAATCGATTTTATAACTTGGATCAAATCTTTCATATCTACAAGATACTTCTAGTGAAGTTAATTTTTTATAATCGACTACATATCTCAAATTAGGCAGAAAATAAATTCCTCGCATTTGATAATCGGAAACGTTTGGAGTTCTTGCTGTAGTTGGCAGAGAATAATATAAATTATGATTGGTTCCTTGTTTATATTCTATTTGTAAATCGAAAGTAAACTTGTCATTTAATTTAAAATCACTGGTGATATCTGCTCCCAAAGCGAAAACATTTTTTTTGAAAACTTTTCCGGAACCTCCATTTAGTCCTAAATTAATTTTGTGTTCTTTTGATAATGTAAAAACGAAACGTGCCGAATATTGTTTCCCGTTATCCTTATCCGTTTCCTGATTTTTCCCGTTTCCGTTTAACATAGAGATAGCATAGTTAAAAGGAATTTTTCCAAGATCAAAAGCTCCGGTTGCAGAAGCTCCAATTTGGAAACTGGTCCAGCCATTTTTTCCAAACTCATAATATTGATTTGAGAAATCAAATGATTTGATGATATCTACGGGAACTAATTCTTCAATACCAAAAGCTGGTCTGAATTGTCCTCCTGTAACTGCAAAATATTTACTAAAAGTGTATTTTGCGTATGCATTTTCTAAAACCTTCCCTTTAGGATCAGATTTAAAATCGGCAAGATTCACCAAAATTACAACTTCTGTAGCTTCACTTAATTTGGTATTAACACCAACACGCATTCTTTTGATATCAAATGTACTTTGAACAACATCGCCTGTAGAATGGTGAACTCCCATAACATCGACACCATCTTCTAATGCTTGTAAATAACGTGCCTGAAATAATCCTTTAAATTGAAATTGTGGATATTTAACGGTACTTTCAGGTGGTGTTTCTGGTGCCGGAGCAAGAACTGCAGGAGTCTGAGCATTTGCAAAAAACGGCATTATAAAAAGAATAAAAGCAATTTTTACTAGTAAAGATTTATTCATAGTCTGCAAATAAAAAGTTTGTCTATTATCGATTCTTTATAGAATTTTAATTTTTATCTTCTTCCATTAGAACTACCGCTTGCTGGACTTGGCGTTGCTGTGTTTCTACTTGGTGCTGGTCTGGTAGCAGGGCGTGTTACCGGTTGTGTTGCCGGACGAGTTACAGGTTGTACCGGACGCGTTGCTGGACTTGTTGGGCGCGTCACAGGTTGTGTTGTCGGACGTGTCACAGGTTGCGTCACAGGCTGCGTTGGCTTAACAACAGGTCTTGTTGATGGATTAGTTGGAGTTACCGGACGTGTCACTGGAGCTGGTCTTGTAGTTCCGGGTTTCGTCGACGGATTTGTTGGACGAGTTACTGGTCTGGTCGATGGATTTGTTGCGCCAGGTCTGGTTGATGGATTTGTAGGGCGAGTTACTGGTCGCGTTGTCGCCGGTCTGGTTGGTCTTGTAGTTGTAACAGGAGCCGGTCTTTTATAATCTCTTCCATTGTACGTAGTATTATAACGGCCACTAGCTCTATTATCTCTTACAACAACTGATGTATTTCTTCTTGACGCATAGCGATTATAATATGTTGGATTTCTTATAACAGCTGTTCTTCTATAATAATCATTGCGATAATAATGTCCATGATATCCCCAGTAATCCTGATAGTAAACAGGACGCCAAGGTCGCCAATACGAAGGATAATATCCCCAATACCAAGGAGATCTGTATGGTACATATATAGGAGAAAACAAAAACAATACAACTGGCCACGCATTCACACTTGTGGTAACATAACTTGGATTGCTTGTTGTTGTATTGTAATTATTGGTGGTATTGTTGTTTACGATTACAGTTTGGTCTCCTTTATAGCCCGGATTTGGTGTTCCTGCAACAGTATCTGAAGGTTCTACAATGTAATTTTTTCCATATAAATCTTCATCTCCAATAATCTGAACGTGTATATTGTTCTTTTTGTCTTTTTCTACTTCAATAACAGCCACATCTTGTTTCTCAGTACTATTTATAGCAACCTGAAGTACAATCGAATGTATATTTCCATCTTTTTGACTTTCGATTTCAATATAATCAATGTCGCCATCATTATTTAAATCCAAATTATTAACCTTACTGTCTTGTTCATTTAGTACTTTTTCAAACTCTTCTAAGGTTTTAGATTTTTGAAAAATATCTAAAACTGCAAATAAATTAAGATTATCTCCTGGTAAACCTAAAGCAACAGGTTCATTATCTGTTTGAGAAAATACAGGAATAGAAAACAAACTAGTCATTAAAATTGTAAAAAATAAGAAGTTCTTTTTCATACAAATATTTTGTTAATTCAGAATTATAGTTACTAAGGTATGAAAAAACAGACAAAGTTCAACAGTGCGTCATAACTTTCTGTTTTACAACTATAAAATATTAAAAAAGTTTTAAACCTTCTCTATGTTTTCCTTGCTGACAAGGTGATATTGTAAGACTTATATTCTTAACTTTGTAATTAAACGTTATTTACGTCTGTTTTTCCTTTTAGGATATCCTACAAATTTTGTTTCAGAATTTATCAAATAATAGATACAGAATTGCAATGAAAAAACATTTATCTTTTTTACTTTTCTTCTTTTATCTAACTTATGGATATGGTCAAATTGAGGTTTCTTCAAGCTTAGAAGATGCAATTCAGAAGGCGATCGAGAAAAGTACTTCGCTGAAAAACAAAGATCTGGATATTGAAAAATTAAATCTTCAGGAAAAAGGAGTCTGGAACAAATACATTCCAACGGTTGAAGCGAGTGCATTGTATTCTTATTTTGACAATAAACTAACTGTTGATCTTCCTACGGCTACAATACCAATTGTAAATTATCCTTTGTTTGATGGAAAAACAGCTTTTAAAAACTACGGAAATATTTTTAACGGAAGTGTAATGGCAAAAACCGTATTGTTTAGCGGAATGCAAATTCCAAACGGAGCAAAAGCTATTGCAGAAAAAACGAAAGGAACTGTATTTTTAAAAGAGTCAGAAAAAGATCAAATCATAAAAGATGTGATAAACACTTTTGATCAATTAGAATTATTGAAAGAGATTGACAAATTAATACAGGAAAGTGAAAAGCGATTAGATACAGAAACGAAACGTGTAACAAAAGCAATTGAACAGGGACTTGCAATACCATACGATCGGGATAAAATTAAACTGGCATCGCTGGAACTGGCTTCAAAAAAAATTGAACTGGACGGAAAACGAAAATTAGTCTATAAAAAAATTCAATACCTAACAGGTTATTCTATTGATGAGATTGAGAATGTTCATTATGAATTGGCTCCATATATTATAGCTGATGAGAAATTAAGCACTGAAAATAAACAGGAAATAAAAGCACTCGAATCGTTTAAAACTGCGTATGAATATTTATTAAAAAAAGAAAAAGGAACTTATTTGCCTACTTTGGGTGCTTTTGGTGGAGTTTCGTACTCGAGTTTATTCAATGCAAGAGCTACAACTCCCATTATTACCGGAATAAATCAAGCATTATATTTAGGTTTAAACGAATTAACTATAAGCAATAACTGGATGGTTGGAGCTGCCATGAAATGGGAAGTTTTCTCAGGTTTTGAAAGAAAACATAAAGTACATGAAGCCAAAATAAATATTGAGCAAGTACAGAACCAAATTGACGATACGAAAGAAAAACTGGAATTACTTCTTGAAAAAAACTTAGTTGATTACAGTGTTCTAACACAAAAAATTGATATCACACAACAACAAGAAAAAGTCGCAGGCAATAATTTAAATCTGGCGATAAAACAATATAAGGAAGGTCTTATCAATATATCTGAACGCCTTGAGGCCGAAAATGATTCGTATAAAGCATCAGTAAACAAAACCACGACTTTGATCGATCAGCGACTGGCAGCTATTGAAACTATAATTGCTACTGGCGATTTATCAAAAAAAATATCCAAATAAAAAGTTCTATTTTATGAAAAAAGCAATCCTTATAATTCCCTTAATTCTACTTTATGTAAGCTGTCAAAAAGCGCAGAAAGAAAATATAATTCAAGGAAAAATAGAAAAAGAACAAATTGCAGTTGTGAGCAAGATTCCCGGCAAGATTTTAAAAATCTTTGTTAAGGAAGGTGATATTGTTCGGAAAGGAGATACGCTTGCAATTCTTGATATTCCTGAAGTTGATGCTAAAAAAAGTCAGGCCGAAGGTGCCGTTACTTCCGCAAAAGCGCAATATAAAATGGCTGTAAAAGGAGCAACTGAAAACCAAATCAAACAGCTTGAAGCAAAAAAAATGGGATTAAAAGAACAATATGAATTTGCTCAGAAATCTATTAAGCGATTGACTAATATGCTAAAAGATTCTTTGATCTCACAACAAACTTACGATGAAACATTTGCTAAATACCAAGGAGCTCAGGCGCAATATAATGCTGTTATTGCCGAATTAGACGATGCTAAAAAAGGCGCGCGTATCGAACAGCAAACAATGGCTTTAGGACAGCAAGACAGAGCTCTTGGGGCATTGCAGGAAGTAGAAACCGCCGATAAAGAACGCTACATTTTTGCGCCACAAGATATGAGCATAGAAACGATAACGCTAAATCTTGGTGAACTTGCCTTGCCGGGTTATACTTTATTTAATGGTTATATTGCCAACAGCGCATACTTTCGATTTACGATACCAGAAAATCAATTAGCAAAATTTAAAAAAGATCAGGAAATAAATGTTCATATTCCATATTTGAAAAAAGATGTAAAAGGAAAAATATCAACTATAAAGCAACTGGGAGCTTATGGAAATATCGCAACGGCTTATCCGGATTACGAAATGCAGGAAAGTTTATTCGAAATAAAAATAACGCCTGCGAATAATGACGAAACAAAAGATCTTATTACGAAAACAACGGTTACTTTATCTCTCTGATTATGCAAAACTTCTTTTCATTGCTTAAACGGGAATTCCGATTATTTTGGAGTAATAAAGTACTTCGATTGCTTTTTATTGGAGCGCCAATTCTTTATGGCGTTTTGTTGGGATATGTTTACGGAAAGGGCAAAGTAACTGATTTGCCAATTTTAGTTGTGGATCAGGACAGATCTGAATTAAGTTCAAAAGCAATTCAAATGTTTCAGGACAATGAGGTTTTGTCTATCGCTTCGATTTTGTACGATCAAAATAATCTTTCGCAAATTGCCATCCAAAAAGAAGCAACTTGTGTAGTTATTATTCCAAAGGATTTTGAGAAAATGACACTCACAAAAAAATATCCCGAAATTACAACGATCGTAAATACCTCTAATGTTTTAACGGCAAATTATGCTTCGACGGCGATACAAATTTGCCTTGGAACATTAAAAGCAGGCGTTCAAATTGAAACATTAAGAAAACAAGGCGTTCCTGAGAATTTACTTGCTTCACAATATGAACCTTTCAAAACAACTTTTATAAAAAAATACAATCGAAGCACTAATTATATGTACTTTCTATGGCCGGGAGTTCTTGCGACAGTTTTGCAGCAAGTTTTACTTTTAGGATTAGCACTTTCTTTTGCTTCTGAATTTGAAAACGGAACTTTTAAAGATTTAGTCAAAAAATGTCCTTCGGTTTTAAAGCTTTTAGCGGTAAAAATTATTCCTTATATGATTATGAGTTTCGGAATTTGGCTTATTTATTGGCTTTTTACTTTATGGTTTAGATTGCCTTTTTACGAAAACTTACTTCCGCTTACTTTTATTGCAGGGATATTTGTACTCTCGGTTTCTTTTATAGGGATTCTGGTGAGTATTTTGGTTCCAAGCCAATTAAAAGCGACAGAAATTTTAATGGTTATAGCAACTCCCAGTTTTATTCTAAGTGGTTTTACATGGCCATTAAGTCAAATGCCACAAGCAGTTCAGGCAATTGCCAATGTAATTCCGCTGACACATTTTTTGAAAGCTTTTAGAATATTAATTATCGAAAACGGAACTTTTTCACAAACCACAAAACCTATTTGGAATATGATAATTATAGGTTTGGTTTGTTTTATTTTGGCTTTTATTACTTTATACTTCAAAAAGAAAAGTGTTCTTAAAGAAGCGTAATTCCATAAAATAGGTTGATTTTATATCAACTTATTTCAGAACTAGACATAAAAAAAAAGGCTTTCAGAAATGAAAGCCCTTTTTTGGTAAAAATCCAAAAACTAATTCTAAAAAATATTAATCGTTAAAGTAAAAACCATTACTTCCTATACCGGTAGCTATTTCTTTTTGTAATGCACCAGTTAAATTATAAACGTAAGCTGTACCATCTGCCTTAAAGTTTCCTTGTGCAACATAAATACGATTGTTTTTAACTGCAAATCCATATATATTAGTTGCTGCAGAAGTTAAAAGTGGTGTTGTTGATGGAGCCGTAGCATTAGTATTTATTACATAAACAGCACTTCCTACTGTATAGTAAATTTTACTGTCATTAACATCCATAAATCCTGCTTCTTTTAAGCTTTCAGGAAAAGCAAATTCAGTAAATGTTTTGTCTGTTATTTTTACTTTTACAAGTCCGCTGCTATTTCCATAACCACCTTTTAAGATGTAAAGAATTCCGTTTTCTTCTTCAATACAATCACCGGTTTTACCAATTTGTACAGGAGTATCCAGTTTTTTTGTCGCAATATCAACAATCGATAATTTATCACTGTAAGAATCTGTGATATATAATTTTCCATCTTTCAAAACCACTCTGTTAGCAGTTGTGTTCAAGTCAATTTTTGACTCATAAGTATTAGTTGCAAGGTTAATTATGGCAACATAATCATCTGTATCTCCTGTTGCAGCATTTTCGTATGAATACGTATTTGCATTTGTAACATACGCTTTACCATCTTTTACAACTCCGTATCTTGGGTTTTTTAAGCCAGTTTCGATCTTAGTAATTAATTTAAAAGTGTAACGATTAACTACTGTAATATTGTTGGCTCCACCTGAAATAATATAAGCGTTGTCACCACTAAAAAATATATTTTGAACAAATTTTCCAAGCACATCAGTTCCATTTGCAGCAGCATAAATATCTTTGGTAGAAGAAGTTAAATCATCACTTGAGAATGAAACAGTACCTTTTGTAGTTCCTTCATTTAAGATAAAAAAACCATTGTCATAAACTCCTTTTGGAGTGTCATCATTATTATTGTTATCATCGTTTGAACACGAAACAAATAGCGAAACGCTAAGTGCTACTAAAAATAATTTACTAAACTTCATTATATTAAAATTTTAGGGTTAGGTACATATTAAAATTGCGACCTGGCTGAGGTCTGTATTCCAAACTTTCATATTCTTTATTGAAAAGATTTAATACTTGAAAACCAAGTTTGAAAGTGTCCAGAAATTTAAAATCATAGTCAATTCCGATATTCGAAACATTATAATCATTTATTATATCCTTCGGGTCATTGTTTTCTGTTGTATAAACAAAACCATTAAACATAAATTGATAATAAGCTGAAATTCTATTTCTGGAATAAGAAACAGATCCAGTTACTTTATTTAACGGAGTATAGAAAAGCTGTTTTTTGGTTTCATCATTTTTTGAAGCCGTGTAAGCATAAGTTGCATTTGCAGCGAAGATATTTTTACCAAATTGTTTTTTCCAGCTTAATAATGTTTCAGCACCATAACTATTTACTTTATCTGTATTTTGTGGAGACCAAATGCCGTTGCTTCCCGGAATCCATTGCAATAAATCTTTTATTTTCATGTAATAAAAGGTTTGAGTCAATGATATATTTTTGAAAGTGAAAACATTTCCAATTTCTGCCTGATAAGAACTTTCAGGTTTCAAATTCGGATTTCCTCCTTGTTCCCAGTACAAATCATTAAAAGTTGGGATTCTAAAATTTCGTGATAAATTCAATTTCAAATTATACAATTTGCTAAATTGATACGAAGATCCTAAAGAGAATAGAAGAGGAGATTGATAATTGTCTGTAAACTCTTTTCTGATTCCGAATTCATTTTTCCAATCCGTCGAAATATCTTGTTTTACCAATAAAGCAGCCGAACTAATTTCTCTAACGTGATCTCCAAAACCAGTTCCGTAACCTTTAGTTCTGTTGTAATCCAGAACTCCGTTTATTTGTGTTGATTTCGAAATTTTATAACCTAAATCTGCTTTCGTGATAAAGCTTTCTGTTTTTCCGTAAGTGAAAAAATTAACCGCATTATCTGGATAATATTGATAGTTTTCGAAAATATATGCCGCTTTCAGATTAGTGGTAAATTTGCCATAATCACCGTCATATTCTAATAAGTTTCGGTTAAAACCATTTACATATCTGGTTTTAGTTTCCGTTTCAGATACTAAGGAAGTGTTTCTGTCGGTATTTGAAGTTTGAGAGTATAATTTCAAACTATTTTTTGCGTCAAATTTGTAACCAACATTCGCGCTCATAGTTATTACATCATATTGACCATTTTGGTTCCAGCGTTGTTCGCCTTTCCAGTTGTGTTTATTGATGTATTTGTAATCATTTGTCGAACTATTTTTAGAAAAGCCAATTTGTGCGCTCCATTTTTTATTCGAAATATTGGTTTTAAAATTGATTCCAATAGTATTGAAACTTCCGTAATCAAGTTTTAAATTAGTCTCAAACCGATTATAAAATGCCAAATCGTTGTTTAAATGTACGGTTCCTCCAACGGCTCCACTTCCGTAAAGGACACTTCCTCCGCCGGCTTTTATACTTATCGAATTATAATCAGAGCCGGAAATAGTATTAAAATCAGTACTTCCGTTCATTTGAGAATTGATATTAATTCCGTTCCAGATTACCGCCGTTTGTGATGCCGTAGTTCCTCTAAAAGAAACTGTTGAGAGCATTCCACGCCCATATTCTTTAAAATAAATAGTGGAATTAAAGTTTAAAAGATCCGTCAATAAAGCCTCATTTTTATTAATGACAGAATCATTGAGTTTTAAAACGGATTGTGAATTGGAGTATTTTTTAAGATTTGCGTCAGAAACTACAACTTCTTTCAGTTTGGTAATAGAGTCGTTCTGCGCCGAAATAATTTGGCACAACAACAATAAACAAAAAGCAAAACGTTTTTTTAAAGTCATAATTTCTAAACTCTTTTTCCCGAGAGCTCGATATTCGTTACAAAGGCAGGTCTCCTGGCTTGCGTCTTGTTGTTTACCTTCCCATTCGCCGGGGCGAGCAGTGGTTTTGTAGTTACAACAAGCATTCTTTTCAGAACAAAGCTTACAGTTGCGGGTACAGCTCAAGAATTATTACTTGATTCCCTTTTAATGTGTTAATGAACACAACCTTAATTTCGTGCAAATATAAAGTTAAAATTATCGAATTTTCAAATTTGTTTCACTTTTTAAAACAAATTCTAAACAAAACGGCATTTAAAGTACTATTTTTATTACTTCGCCAAAGTCTACTTTATTATTAAAAGCATCTTTTAGAGGTAAAGAAGTTTGATGACATAAAATGCTTCTTATAACGCCGGCATGTGCTACAAGTATAATAGGAATTGTTATTTCTTTTGAAACCAAATCAGCTAAAAAACCTTCAACTCTCTGATGTAATTCAACAAAAGATTCTCCGTTTGAAACCTTAATAGTGACAAAATCTTCCATCCAGGGATTAAGTTCTTCTTGTGGAATATTATTCCAGTTTTTCAATTCCCAATCGCCAAAATTCATTTCCATTAAGCGGTTTTCTTTTTCAAAAGAAATGGTTTTGATGTTTCTCCCGATATATTCAGCCAGAATAACACAACGTTTCAAAGGACTTGAAAAAATAACAGCTTCTGAAGGTAATTGCGAAAGAATATTTTCGAAAACTAAGTCAAAAGGTTCTGCCAGATCAACATCAGATTGTCCGTAGCAAATACCTTTTTCACAAACGGTTTCAGTGTGACGAACTAGATAAATTTCCATACCAATAGAATACTTAAATAATAAACAACTTCACAAACCTGTTGCGTTGCACCAAGGCAATCTCCGGTATAACCGTCAATCCATTTCTGGAAATAACGCGCCAAAAAATAACGCATTATAAAAACCGGAATTATAGCCAAAAGAAATTTATATTGAAAATAAGAGAAAACAAATAGTGGGAGTAATCCGAAGAAAAAGGAACCTGAAATTTCTTTCCAAGTATGTTTTTTAGCAATAGGTTTGCTTTTACTTGAAGCATCATCACGAGAATACTCATGCGTGAAAATAATAGAAATTGCTGCCAAACGACTCAAAGCGTGAGCTGAAATAAATAAAAGAAAAATGAGAAGATAAGAGTTCTCACTGTTGAAAAGCAAAATCGATTCTGAAAGCAATTTAAATTTCAATAAAAAAAGCAAAACTAAGCCAATTGCTCCATAAGCACCAATGGCGCTATCTTTCATAATCATTAGGATTTTTTCTTTGGTCCAGCCTCCGCCAAAACCATCGCAAACATCAGCAAATCCGTCTTCGTGAAAAGCTCCGGTTGTCAATATCGAAGCAATAATAGCCAAAATTACAGCAGTTTCAGTAGACAAAAAAAGAGAAAAAAGATAAAATGTCAAAAAAGAAATGCTTCCCACAATCCAACCAATGAAAGGAAAATATCGAGTTGCTTTATTCAGATAATCAGGATCGTGATTAATGTTTTTTGGACATGGAATTCTGGTGTAAAACATTAAACAAGTAAAGAAGATATGTAGTTCTTTTTTCATTATTAAGATAGATTTTTAATTCAGTTTTGTCATTTCTGTAAAGGTTACTTATTTCGGTAACGGATTTATCATTTCGATTGGTTTTTTTCCATCAATACCTTGATGTGGTCTTTCATGATTATAATAATATAAGTATTGCAATAATTCTTCTTTTAATTCTTCATGAGAATCAAAATCTGTGTCTCTCAATAAATCATCTTCAAGAGTTCTCCAAAAGCGTTCAACTTTACCATTAGTTTGTGGTCTGTAGGGTTTTGTGTACCTATGAACAATACCTAATTCCATTAACATCCTCTCAAAAGGGTGATTATTTTTCACTTTGCTTGTTTTAGGTCCAAATTCAGCTCCATTATCAGATAATATCTCTTCAAATTTTATTTCATAATGATCACTTAGGATGTTTAAACATTTCAATGCCGCAAACATAACTGTTAAACTGGTAATATCAGAAACTAATTCAGCCCAGGCAATTCGACTGTAATCATCTATTACACAAACTAAATAGCGATTTTTATTTTCCCCTTTAATTATACTTTTGCTCAAATAATGACAATCAATATGACCAAGTTGTCCCATTCTTTCCTTGATTATTTTTTGATGATTCTTTTTAATCTTCGGAGTTAATCTATTTATTTTATTGCGTTTTAAAATATTATAAACTCCTGAATATGATGGTGTATGCTTCCCTAATTTGGGCCTTAAGATACTAACAATTTCATATTTGTTGTTTCCTTTTTCTCGTAATGCAATTACTTTTTGCTCTATAAAAGGCAAAGGACGTCTTGTTTTATATTTGGGACCTCTTTTTTGGGGCAATAAATCAATAGATTTCCCACTTTGTTTAAAGCGATTATAATACTTTAAAAAACTCTTTCGGCAAGTATTATTTGCTGCATAAAAATCCATTGCTTTTTTATACAAAGGATGAGTTTTATTTTTTACCTGTTCATATTCTTTTATTAGAAAACGATACTTCTCTAAGTAGTTCCGCTCTAAAGTGGAATCCTGACTATTATTTCTCATCGTAACAAAATTTATTAAAGTTAAATTTTGTTACCGAAATATCTAACATCTACAATTTCGACGTAGGAGAAATCTTCGCAAGAAACTGTGCAAAGAAAATCGCCAATCTTTGTCGAGCTGTAAGTGTGGTTGCTTCGTTCCTCGCAATGATAATTTGGGGTTTACTTCCTACTAACTCCAGCACTTTCAAAACTCGCCATTTCGTTCAAAAAAGCTTCAGCCGATTTTAAAATTGGGAAAGCAACAGCACAACCTGTTCCTTCGCCAAGACGCAAATCGAGGTTTAGAATAGGTTTTGCATTTAAATAATTTAATAGTTTTTGATGTGCTTTTTCAGCAGAGCAATGACAAAAAATGGCATTTTTATGTATATCAGGATTTATTTTTGAAGCAATTAAAAAAGCAACGCTGCAAATAAAGCCGTCTACCAAAGTAAGCATTTTGTTTTCAAAAGCTGTTAACATTCCGCTTGCCATTTGAATGATTTCAAAACCGCCAAAATAGGCAAGTTGTTGTTTTAATTCGGCTTGACCGGAATAATTTTCAATAGCTTTTTTCAGTAAATCTTGTTTCTGAAGTAATTTCTTGTCTTCAACGCCAGTTCCTTTTCCAACGCATTCTTCGATAGAAAAACCAGTTAGCAGACTCATTAAAACAGAAGCTGTAGAAGTATTTCCAATTCCCATTTCACCAAAACCAATGCAGTTAGAACCTGTTTTGGCAATGTTATCAACGATTGATTTTCCTTTTTCGAAGCACAATTGTAATTCGGTTTCACTCATTGCGGGAATATGCAAAAAGGATTGAGTTCCTTTTGCAATTTTAGCAGAAATCAAATTGGCATTTGTTGGGAAATCATAATTAACACCGGCATCTACAATTGATAATTGAATGTTATTTTGATTGCAAAACACATTTATTGCGGCTCCACCTTCTAAGAAATTACCAACCATTTGCCGCGTGACATCTTGCGGATATGCACTCACGCCATGATTTGCAATACCATGATCAGCGGCAAAAACGACAATATTTGGATTTGTTATTTTTGGGTTTAAAGTTTCAAAAACCGTTGCCATCTGAAAAGCTAACGTTTCCAGAGTTCCCAAAGCGCCAATAGGCTTTGTTTTAGAATCTATTTTGTCTTGTAAAAGTTTGCTAAAATCATTTTTACTTTCAGCGGGAATTTGAACTTTTGCTTCAAAATCTAAAACAGGATTCTGAATGATGCTTTTAATTTCTTTACAATCCGGAGCTTCAGATTTTTGTTTCCAATGTAATTGTTGCAACATCGGTTGATTATCGTAATTTGTTGCAGGTTTTCCAATACAGAAATAACCTAAAGGCTCAATATTATCAGGTAAATCCAGAATCTTTTTAAACTGATAGTAATTCAAAATCGAAACCCAACCCATTCCGTAACCTTGCTCTGTAAGCGAAAGCCAAATATTTTGTGCCGCACAAACCGAACTAAATTTAACCGCTTCGTTACTTCCAACGGTTCCAATTGTAAACTGATTTAAAACAGATCGATCATAAGCAATGATAAGTCCAATTGGAGCTTCTTCGATTGCCTCAAGTTTCAACGATTTATAATGTTCTTTTTGTTCCGGATTATCAGTAAGTTCTTCTGCTTTTTTATTGTAGTCTAAAAATAGATTTTTTACAGCATTTTTAACCTCGGCAGATTTTATAATATAATATCTTGTAGCATCCGTTAACCCAACCGAAGGCGCCCAATGTCCGGCTTGTAAAGCCTTCTCGATTACTTCATCAGGAACTTCATCCGTCGTGAAATGTCGGGTATCGCGTCGGGATTTTAAGATATCGTCTAAATAGCTCATAATTTTTAATATCAATTACAAAGTTCAATTTCAATTTCAAAAATCAATATTGAAGATTATGTAAAGGTAAAGTATAGCTTTGGAATTTGGTCCCGAAGTTTCGGGATAAAATTTGGAATTTGCTTACTTTATCTTAACCGGAATTCCAGAAACCATCAACACAACTTCATCAGCATTTGACGCAAGAAACTGATTCATCCAACCTTGTAATTCTGTAAATTTTCTGCCAATATGGGTTTCGGCATGAACGCCCATTCCAATTTCGTTTGTTACAATAATCAAAGTTGCATTTTCCTGAGCGGCGATCGAGAGAAATTCTTTTTTTGCGTCTTCCAAACTTAAAGTGACATCATTTTTATGGTCGATAAAAAAGTTCGTCAGCCAAAGTGTTACACAATCAATCAAGGCAACTTTTCCAGTAAAATCAATTTCGCTTAAATGCTTTTCCTTCTCAATATTCGTCCAGCGTTCATCACGTTCTTGCTGATGTCTGTCGATTCGATTTTGAAAATCTGAATCCCATTTTCTGGCCGTTGCCACATATATTGGAGCGTTTGAAAGTTGTAATGCTAAGTTTTGAGCGTAACTGCTTTTTCCTGATCTTTCGCCTCCGGTAATTAAGTAAATCATTTTTTTTAATTGTGAATTGTTAGTTGTGAAATGTGAATTGTTTAGGACGAAAGTTAATAATGTTTTGGATGAATTCGATCATCTGACAATTCACATTTTACTTTTTACGGCAAAAAAACAATTCAATAAGGGCAATGACGACAATCGTTTCCGCAACAAGTTCCTCTTTTTAAGTGAAACCAGGGTTTAAAAACGTAATTGCCATTTTCGATATAATAGTCAATTCCCTCGATTAGTTTTTCTTGTTTGGGTAAAGATATCGCTTTATTTTTAAGGGCTTTCTGGGGAGTCATTGTTTCTACATACGCATCAATTTTGTCTTCGCAAGCTTCTTTAAAGCATTTAGGACAAAGGCAATCTCCTCCTTCTGAAAGATTGAAAATAGGAGGAAAGTCATTACACCAACACTTGTTTTCGGTCGATGTATCTCCACAACTAAAAGAAGAATCACAACTCGAGCAAACTTTTGTTTTTGTGGTATTCATATGGTTAAGATGGTATTTTTTGGGTTTTGTAAGAATAAAGGTAAACAAAAAAAATAGAAATTACCTTACCTTTGTCACTATTGAAAACTTAAATTATGAAACTGTAAAGATTCAAATTACATGCCATAATAGAGGAGAAACCAGACCAAATTCCATTAAAAAAACAATAGAACCTATATATGAGACATTTACTACCTAAATTTATTTTTATTTTACCTTTTTTTCTTCTTGTAGCATGTAAAAAAAATGAAACAACGGAGATTACAAAACCTGAAATTGCAAAAAATAGTATCGAATATGCTTCCGGACTTTCTATTGTAAAGCATGATGGATACTCGGTTGTAACGGTTTCTGATCCGTGGCCAGATGCCAATACAAAATTCACTTATGTGTTAAAAGAGAAAGACGCAAAAGTTCCGGATAGCTTACAAAAATATACTACAATTAAAATTCCTTTAGAATCAATTGTCGTGACATCAACTACAAGCATTCCATTTCTTGAAATGTTGGAAGTCGAAAATAAACTGGTTGCATTTCCTCATACGGATTATATTTCTTCAGAAAAAACAAGAGCATTAATTGACAAAGGTTCTGTTAAGAATGTAGGCGAAAATGAGAAATTAAATATCGAGCAATTAATAGAATTATCTCCGGATCTGATTGTAACTTTTGGAGTAGATAATAATAATCCAACATTGGATAATTTAAAGAAAAGCGGACTTAATGTTTTTGTTCAAGCCGATTGGATGGAGCAATCTCCGCTGGGAAAAGCAGAATGGATTAAACTTTACGGAGCTTTGTTTGGTAAAGAAGATCAAGCTAAAGAATTGTTTGATAAAATTGTTTTAAGTTACGATCAGGCAAAGAAATTAGTAGCTGATAAACCTGCGACATCTACTGTCTTATACGGTTCTATGTATCAGGATATTTGGTATGTAGCCAAAGGGAATAGTTGGGTAGCTCAGTTTATGAAAGATGCTCATGCTAATTATTTATGGGCAGATTTAAAAGGAACCGGAAGCGAAGGTTTGTCTTTTGAAAAGATATTGGTAAAAGCAAAAAATGCTAACTTTTGGATTGCTTCAGGATCGTTTAAAAGCTTAGAAGAATTTGGAAAAACGAATCCGCATTACAGTCAGTTTGATGCTTTTAAAAATAAAAACGTTTATACTTTTGAAGGAAAAGTTGGAGCAACCGGCGGAACCGTTTACTATGAATTAGCACCAAGTCGCCCGGATTTAGTTTTAAAAGATTATATCAAGATATTTCATCCTGATTTATTGCCAAGTTATGAGTTTACTTTTGCATCTAAATTAAACTAAGAGCAATTGGTCAATAAAAAGCGAAATATAATCCTGTTTTCCATACTTGGTTTAGCACTGCTGTTTATGTTTTTTCTGGACATTAGTCTGGGGTCGGTTACGATTCCGTTCAAGGAAGTTTATACCAGTTTAACAGGAGGCGAGGCAAGTAAATCGACCTGGGAATATATAATAATTAATTATCGTTTGCCCAAAGCTATTACAGCTGTTTTGGTTGGCGTTGGATTGTCTATAAGCGGTTTGCTGATGCAGACTTTATTTCGAAATCCTCTTGCAGGTCCAGATGTTTTAGGATTGAGTTCGGGAGCAATTTTGGCAGTAGCAATTGTAATTTTGGGAGCAGGTTTATTGCCAGCATTTCTAAATTCAATTTTGTTATCTCCATACGGAATTGTATTGGCATCAACCTTAGGTAGTGTTGCTGTTTTAATGTTAGTATTATTAGTAGCACAGCGTTTACGAAATACAATGGCAATTTTGATTGTAGGACTTATGTTTGGTAGTTTTACAAGTGCCATTGTTGGAGTTTTAACCTATTTTAGTTCCGCTGAACAATTACAGAAATTCACCTTTTGGTCGTTAGGAAGTTTAGGAAATCTATCTTGGACTTCTATTTCTATTTTGGCAATTTGTGTTGGTTTTGGTTTGCTTTTGAGTGCCAGTAGTATAAAACCATTAAATGCATTGCTTTTAGGTGAGAATTACGCGAAAAGTATGGGTTTAAATTATAAGAAAGCCCGACTTACGATCATTTTTGCAACAAGTATTCTGGCAGGAAGTATTACTGCTTTTGCCGGACCAATCGCTTTTATAGGTTTAGCAGTTCCGCATATCGCAAAGCTGACTTTTCAAACCAGTAATCATGCAGTTTTATATTGGAGTACTTTTTTTTACGGAGGTATAATTATGTTGTTTTGTGATATCGCATCGCAATTACCGGGATTAGAAACCACATTGCCAATCAACGCAATCACGTCTATAATTGGAGCGCCAGTTGTAGTTTATTTGCTAATGCGAAAAAGAAATTTTCAGTAAATTTATTGGCCACAGATTTTACGGATTAAACAGATTTTCGCAGATTTTAAATCATTTTAATCTTTATAATTTGTGGCAAAAAAACTTAGAACCTTAGCGTCTCAGAACCTTAGTACCTTTAAAAAAATGAACACAATTCTAAAAACTTCAAATCTAACTATTGGCTACAAGTCCAAGAAAGAAACTGTGACTATTGCTCAGGATTTAAATTTGAATTTAAGTTCCGGGAAACTCATTTCTTTAATTGGAGCAAACGGAATTGGGAAATCGACTTTGCTGAGAACAATCACAGGAATTCAGCATCCGTTAAGGGGAAATGTTTTTCTAAACGATAAAAATATAAGTGATTATAAACCTTTAGATTTAGCTCAAAATTTGAGTTTGGTTTTAACCGAAAAATTGCCACCAAGTAATTTGTCTGTTTTTGAATTAGTGGCGCTCGGACGTCAGCCTTATACAAATTGGATTGGTACTTTGACCCAAACCGATATAGAAAAAGTTCAGGAAGCTTTAGAACTAACTCAAATCGAACATTTGGCACAAAAAAGACATTTCGAAATTAGCGACGGACAATTGCAAAAGGTTTTAATTGCAAGAGCTTTGGCACAGGATACTCCATTAATTATTTTGGATGAACCTACAACACATCTTGATTTATTACACAAAGTTTCGCTTTTTAAATTGCTGAAAAAGCTAACACAAGAAACTCAAAAATGTATTTTATTCTCGACACACGATATTGACTTGGCAATACAATTAAGTGATGAAATGATTATTATGACACCGGAAGTTGTTGTACAGGACGAACCTTGTAATTTAATTTCGAATGGAAGTTTTGCGACTTTATTCAAAGATGAACATATTGTTTTTGATGCCGAGAAAGGGAAGTTTGTAATTACTTAAGATTGTTGTTTTCGAAGCGAACTCTATAGACATGAAGTAAGTTTTCTAATTCGTCATTTTTAATGTTAAGGTACTCAATTTCAATTTCGGTATTATTAAAAACGAGATAATTGTATAAGACTTTATCATTACGAATCTTATTCCAGGGGATTACTTTTTTATCTTTTAATTGAATTCCTAGGCTATTAATTATAAGTTGAGGTTTTCTATCTATAATTTTTTTGAAATGATTATAAGTCAAAAGAACACCAACACCAACTACCGTTATTATTATCCAAATATTTTCAAAAACATAATAAGCTATAAATCCAAACGAGAATACATAGATGAGCGTGTTAATTATTGAAGTACTTATTGAATAGTAAATCTTTGTCTCTATTGGTACAGTATTATCATCTGTGTAGATATCTTTGGTAAGAAATTTCTTTTCTAATGATTTTAGTTTAGTTTTTTGTTCAGGACTTTTAAATTCAGTTTTTTCAAACCAGCTTCCACTTTCCCATATTAATTTTTCTTCAATTGCTTTTCGCTTCAATTCATGAACATTTTGTACATTTTCGAATGCCCATATTTTCCATTTGTTGACAAAATAACTCCAGGCAATCCATCCAAATACAAATCCTAAAATTAAAGTTAAGGGAAAAATCCAATTTCCACTTAATTGATTTTCTTTTAATATAATACCAAGTCCAATAAATCCTGTAATGATTAAAATTGGTAAATAAACAAGTTTTAATCTTCCTTTATTTAGAGCTTCTCTTACGGTAATCGTTTTTTCCATCTTAGATTTTCAATCCAATTTGTCTCTTTGCTTCACCAACTACAAAAGCCACAGAATTAGCGATATTAAAGCTTCTGATTAATTTTGACATCGGAATGGTTAAATGGTTTTCAAAACGCGCTAAAACTTCTTTACTTAAGCCAACACTTTCTTTACCAAAAACCAACCAATCTCCGTCTTGAAAATCAGTTTCAAGATAAGATTTCTCTGCATGAGAACTCATCAGGAAAACACGTGATTGATCCGGAATCTGAGCAATCCATTCTTCAATATTTTGATATTCGGTTACGTCAAGATGTACCCAATAATCCAATCCGGAACGTTTCAGGTTTTTATCATTAATCACAAATCCAAAAGGATGAATCAAGTGTAATCTACTTTCTGTACCTACACATAATCGACCAATATTTCCCGTATTATTTGGTATTTCAGGTTCTATAAGAACTACGTTTAGCATTATTTTTTTGAATTATGAGTTATGAATTATGAGTTATGAATTATGAGCTATGTGAATTATTAGATTGCAATAATTATCTAATTTTCACATTGGCACATTATCTAATTAAAATTATCAACTTCGAGAACTTCTCCCGCTTTTAAGTCCTGCAAATATACATTTCCTATACGAACGCGAACTAATCTCAAAGTAGGAAAACCAACTGCGGCAGTCATTTTTCTAACCTGGCGAAACTTTCCTTCATTTACAGTTATCGAAGCCCATGAAGTTGGACCATGTCGTTCGTCTCGTATTTTTTTGGCTCTTGGACCAAAGTCTGGAATTTCGGTAACAATAAAAGCAGAACAAGGTTTGGTTTTGTATTTTCCGCCATCAAAACCAATTTCAACACCATTTTGTAATTGCTCAATCGCTTCTGGCGTAATAACTCCGTCAACTTGAACATAATATTCTTTGTCGACTTTTTTGCTTCTGATTTGTTCACTTACTTTTCCGTCAGTAGTTAATAAAAGCAATCCTTCAGAATCTTCGTCCAAACGACCAATCGCCATTGTTCCTTCTGGAAAATCATATAATTCGCCCAAAAGCTTTTTCTTTCTTTTTAGCTCATATATAAATTGACTCAGATAGCCGTAAGGTTTAAAAAGAATAAAATGTTGATGCATGCTGTATTTTTAGACTGCAAAGATAGTTTTGTTTGAGAAAGTAAATAATTCCGGGCTGTATTTATTGTTGTTTTGAAGCTTTCATTTTCTTTAACCATGCAAAACAGAACCAAATTGCAGTTATCCCAAATAAAATAAATAGTAGTAAATAATAATCTTTGAAAAAATCATGAAAATAGCTTCCAATTAAAATATAAGCAGAAGCGATACAAAGTTTGATTAAAATAAACTCAGCGTTTGACCAACTTGTTTTGATTTTGAAAAAGTTCATTTCAAGTGATTTAGAATTTTATTAAAGTTACAATTTTGAATGAGAATTTTGAATGTTTTTAATTTTAATAAATTGAATTTTAAGTCTTTAATATTGGAAGTAAAAGCGATTTAGAAACCCAAACCTATGTTAAAGTGCCTATTTTCTATTCTTAAAATTCGTAATATTATATAGTAATGAAAAAAATGTAATGTTATGGAAAATAATAATTTAGGTTCCAAAAAGATAAATGGAACGCAAAAAGATAGCGAAGAATTAAAAGGAAAAAATGTTTCTCATGATAAAAAATCTGATTCAAAAAAGCTCAAAAAAGAAGTTGTAACAGATGCCGATGGAAATAAAGAAATTGTGGACAGAGCAAGAAATGTAAACGAAAACATTAAAGACGTTTCAAAGGAAATTGATCCGAATAATCCAAATTCAAATCGCGGTGTTTCGACAGATGAAGAAGCGAAAAAAACGGTTGAAAACAAAGACAGAAATTCTGATGTAAATCCAAATCGTTATCCAAATTCTCATCCGGACAATCATAAAGATCGGGGAAATATGAAATTAGATGATGAATGATTTTCTTTTAAATAGTAAATTTTTGGCTGATTTTAGTCCTTTTTTTCGAAAATAACATTTGATTGGCAAAGTGCGTTAATGTTATTTTAAAGCTTGTTTTTAGACAGGTTATCCGTTAATATCTTCGTAAATTGTAGTTCAATTTTAAATATATTAAAAATGGCACTTTTAGAAAACAAAGTAGCTTTTGTCTCTGGTGGCGGTTCAGGAATTGGACGCGCTGTTGCAGAAGCTTACGCTCGAGAAGGAGCAAAAGTAGTACTTTCGGATATTAATGTAGAACACGGTGAAGAAACCGTAAAAGTAATAAAGGATAAAGGTGGAGAAGCTTTATTTGTAAAAGGTGATTCGTCAATCGCAAGTGATAATAAGCGTATGGTTGAAGCTATCGTTGCTAAATACGGACAGCTTGATATTGCCTGCAACAATGCAGGAATGGGAGGTCCGGCAAAACCAACTGGTGAATATGAGCCGGAAGCTTGGGATAAAGTAATTGCATTGAATTTAAGCGGTGTTTTTTATGCTTGTCGTTATCAGCTCGAGCAAATGGAGAAAAATGGCGGAGGAAGTATTGTAAACATAGCTTCAATTCACGGTCAGGTTGCGGCTCCAAATAGTCCGGCTTATACAGCGTCGAAACATGGAGTTGTAGGATTGACAAAAAATATTGCTGCCGAATATGCATTGAAAAACATTCGCTGTAATGCAGTTGGTCCCGGTTATATAGAAACAGCTTTGCTAAAAGATCATATGAATAAAAGTACAATGGACGCCATTGCTGCAAAAGCACCGATGAATCGTTTGGGTACAGCTGAAGAAGTTGCTGAATTGGTTGTGTTTTTAAGTTCAGAAAAATCTTCTTTCACAACAGGAAGTTATATTATTGCCGATGGTGGATATACGGCGATTTAGATTTTATATAGAAAAGAGAAACGGCAATCTGAAATTTTCAGGTTGCCGTTTTTTATTTAAGGTTGAAACAGTCTTGAGAAAGTTTCAAGGTCAGTTTCTGGTGTTATTTCATAAAAATAATGCAACTGCCATTGTTGCGTTTTTTTAGCTTGTGCGCTCGTTGTTTCGTACCATGGCGGATAAACGCGTATTGCTCGTTTGCCTTCTTTTGTTTTTGTAGAGAAAACACCTTTCTCTAACAAAATGGACTTCGGAAAAATAAATTGTCCAAAAAGATCTTCTTTTCTTGTACTAATAATTACAAAATCTATTTCGTCAGCAAAATCAAAAGGTTCGATTGTTCCGGAGATATTACGTTTCCATAAAGTCACAAACTGACCTGTTTTTTTGGGAGTTATTTTTGCTTCCCGATAGCAAATAAGTTTTTCGTTTAAGTGAAATTGATAACCATTGTATTCTGCGCTTTCAGTTATTGCCTCAGGTTGTGAACAATTAAAATCAAAACAATCATAAACCATTTCTTTGGCTAAACTTAAATCTTTGGAGATTGATTCTTGATTTGACCATTGATTTTTAATTGCCATTTTTTAGAAGATTGGTTTAATTTTTTTAGAAAGAGACATTTAATCCAAAATTCAATCCCCATTGAAATTGGTTGAAAGATTGATTATTTAGAGGATTAAGGTAATAATTTACCGCAGGTTCAGCAAAAACATTTGTCTTTTTATAAATGCGATATTGTAACGTAGTACTCAAAGTCGAACCATAAACAAAATCATTTGCATTGACATTATCACCAATAGACTTGCCATTAAGAGCGACATCGTTAGAAATCAGCTTACCTACAAAACCTCCGGTATTCAAACTAATACTTGCTTTGTTTTTAGTAAATACCGCGTATGAAACTTCCAAAGGCATTTCTAAATATCTCAGACTTTGGTCTATATTCCCGCTTTTTAAATTTTCACTTTGTATATCATTCATTTTTAAAGCATCTGTAGTGCTGTTCGAAACAAAAATGTAGCTCGAATTATTTGTTATTCGTGCTGGCGCAATTGATTCACTTGCAACATAATAATTTGCAGGACTTAACGAAGCAACAGTTTTTGTATCTATATACGAAACATTTGCAACGCTCTGACCAAGTTCATTAATCTTTAACCCAGAACCAACAGCCCATTTATTATTAATTTTATATTTTGTTTTTACACCATATGTGCTACCTTGTTTAGAATCGTTTGCATAACCTAGTGTTTTGTCATTTTTGGTGTTTTCAGAATTTGCTATACCGGCAAAAACCTCTACTGCCCATTTTTCGGCATTAGAAAGAGATTTGTTCTTTTTGTCTTTTTTGGTTTCAGGCTCTGCGATTGCAATACCTTTTTCTAAATTTTGAAGCTGTAACAATTGAACAGAGTCTATTTTGCTTTCTGAATTATTTGCTTTTGAATTATTCACTTTCGAATTGCTCAATTCAGCACTTGCAAGAACATCTCTTTTAGAATAGTCGATTGTTGTTGTCCCATTTTGAACTTTACTCGTATTTGTTACATTATTATTGCTTTTCAATGTTGGATTAGAAGAAGTAAAAGCAACATTACTGCTGTTTTTCGAGCTTGTTTTATCTTCAAAAATAGAATTTGACAATTGACTTTTTGTGTTTGAATTAAATCCGTTTGTTTTACCAGAATTAAATGTCTTCTCAGCAAGAATCTTATCTGTAGCAGTTTTTTTATGATTTGGAAGTTGGTCCCGAAGTCTCGGGATAGAAACAGAATTAAAAGAATCTCCTTTTCCTGTTGCAAATGTTTGTTCCGCTACAGCTTGACGCGTGTTTTTCTTTTCAATATTTGATTTAGAATTTTTTTCAGTAACTGATTTTTCAATATCTAATTTAGAAGATGTACTATTATTGATGATCTTATTTTCAGAATCAGCCTGAGCTACTGCGGTTTCTGATTTTGGGTAAATAGTAGTAGGTTGATTGTTTACTTTTTTTGATGATGGTGAAACTCCTTCGTTTGTATTTGATTCTTTTTCAACACCATCTTTCAAAGCTTTATTTTCCTCAGTTGGTATTGCGGTATTATTCAAGTTGTTTCTATGCTCTTCATTTTTCTCTTCGATAACAACCTTATTGGTTTCTGAAGAATCGGTATTTAAATTTTTGATTCCAGAATCAGAAGTAAAATGTAAAACAGAAGGAAGCAACAAACCTAGTAGTAAGCATGCCGCAGCCGACCACCAAAGAATAGCGCTCTTTTTCTTTTTAGGTTTATCTAGTTTTTCCTCAATTTGCCCCCATAATTCAGGAGGCGGAACACTTGAAAAGTCTTCCATTGATGAAAAAATATCTTCTATGTTTTGCTTTTTCATGCTATTTTAAAATTTTTTATGCTCAAAATTCTTTTCTGCAAAATGTGCTTGGCTCTATTTAAATTTGATTTTGATGTTCCTTCAGAGATCTTTAATAATTCGGCAATTTCTTTGTGTTTCATTTTTTCAAAAACATATAAGTTAAAAACCGTTCGATATTGATCTGGTAAATCCCTAATATATTCTAACAGTTTTTCTTGTTCAATTGGGATTCCTTCTAATTCTTCCTCTTCGACAAAATCTGTGTCAGGATCAAAAACATCGAGAAAGAAACTTTCTTTCTTCTTTTTGTTTAAAGTTTCAATCAGTTTATTAATAAAAATTCGCTTTAGCCAGCCTTCAAAACTTCCTTCGAATTTATATTGACCAATTTTCTGAAAAACAATTACAAATGCTTCCTGAAATACATCTTTGGCATCGTCTTCGTTTTTCATATATTTTAGACAAATACCATATAAAACAGGAGAGAACAACTGATAAATTTTCAGTTGTCCTTCTCTGTCATTTTTAAGGCAAAGCTTTATATATTTTTCTAAATCGTCTTTCAAGAAGTGGTTAAATTTGGTTTTGCAAAAATAGTTTTTATAAGCATATAAAACTATCTTTTAGAATAGTACGGGTTGCGTCTTGATTATGATTTACGATTGTTAGATTTTGATTGTCAGTATTTTCTATTTTGTAAGTCTTGCTTTCAAAGTAAATCTATTCCTAATTTTGACGGATCAAAAACATCAAAATCTTTCCTCGTAATTTGATTATTTTAAAGTCGCGATTTTATCTTTAATTGATTTCTTGAACAATTTAATTTCACTTCCCTGATCGTCTGTGTCGTTATTGTCGATATAAATTCTGGTAGTTTTTAAACCTTTACGAAGTTCAAAATATACACCACCCTGACCAGCTGAATCCGGAGTACCGTATGTTTTTGTTTGCCCTTGGTTGTTTAAAATTTCAGAAGGAACACTTGATAACAATGCAGCATAATCGCCTCTTTTAGCTTTTGCAGTGTATCTGTATTGGTTAAAATCATAACCTCCAGAAACTACATTTTGAAACTTTAGAATACTATAATCATTTATTTGAAAGAAGTTTTGACAATCTCCTCCGGTACATTGTGCTTTATAAGTTCCAATAATAATATTATCCGGATTTTCAGTAGCTTTAATAAAGATGATTGGTTTTGAAGTTTGAGGAATCAAAGCATAATCTGCCGGATAAGTTGAAGCCGGTGATGTTGTTTCGCCTGGCAACGGCTGTTTTTCGTAAAAGCTAACTACCATTTGACAGCTGTTTTCAACTATATTAGTAATTTTAATAGTATAACCGCTTGAAGGTTTTATTCCGGAGAAAACTCCAATTAGATAGTATTTAGTAAAATCTATAGTAGAATCGCTTGAGTTAGGACATGAGTTTGTAGTTTTTTTGAAATACTTATCCATTTTTTCCTGTGAACTTGCAATAAGTGCCGCAGGCGTAGTTTGGTTTGTTATCATGCTATAATTGCATGTAAGCGGATATCCTGTAAACGAAACATCAGCATAAGTTCCGCAATCTATATTCATTTTATCATCGTTACTAAGAGAACACGCGCTAAATCCAAAAGCTATAAATAAGCTCAGCATTAATTTTTTCATCATTTATAATATATAGGTTATAATTGGTAGATGAGTTTCTATTAAAAAGGTTGCGTTAAAAAGAATATTTTTTATTTAATTTTTTTTTAGTTCAACTGTTTTAGAATCAGTACAAATGAGTAAAAATTTGATTTTAAAAATTATCAGCTACTTATTATTGCTTACTTTTACTCTAAAAATAAACTCAGTTATGTTTGATTTTCTTCCGCTTTTATTGGCCTTTGTTGTTGCATTATTCCTTGGAATTTATTTAGGGAAATTGTTATTTGCGGCAAGAGCCCAAGCAGAAAAAGTAAGTTTAGAAGAGCGATTAAATGCAAATGCAAATCAAATGCAGTTGCAAAAAGAACAATTCGAAAACGAAAGAAATAACTTTCAGAAGCAATTTCAATTATCAAATGCTGAGAAAGAAAATATCCGGACAGAAAAAGACAGTTTAGCCATTCAGCTTTCAAAAAAAGAAGTTGATTTCGAAAATCTTTGGGAACGTCATAAAGAGCAAAAAAATGAAATCACAGAACTTCAGGAGAAATTCACGAAGGAATTTGAAAATTTAGCCAATAAAATCCTCGAAGAAAAATCAGCCAAATTTACAGAACAAAATAGTGAAAACATGAAGAATATCTTGTTGCCATTGCAGGATAAAATTCAGGGTTTTGAGCAAAAAGTAGAACAAACACACAAAGAAAGTATCGATTATCACGCCGCTTTACGTCAGCAAATTGTTGGTTTAAGTGAGATGAATGCACAAATGAGCAAAGAAACACTGAACCTGACAAAAGCGCTGAAAGGTGATAGTAAAATGCAGGGAAATTGGGGAGAATTGGTCTTGGAACGTGTTTTAGAAAAATCAGGATTAGAAAAAGGCAGAGAATATGAAGTTCAGCAGAGTTTTACAAATAGCGAAGGAACGAGATTGCTGCCTGATGTTGTAATTAATTTGCCTGACGGAAAAAAGATGATCGTCGATTCTAAAGTTTCTCTTGTTGCTTATGAAAAATGGATCAATGAGGAATCAGAAATTCTTAAAATTGATTTTCTAAAAGAACATGTAAACTCCATTAAAAGACACGTAGAACAACTTGGAAGTAAAAATTATCATGATTTATACCAAATAGAAAGTCCTGATTTTGTTTTGCTTTTTATTCCTATCGAGCCCGCTTTTGCAATCGCTTTAAATGAAGACGCGACTTTATATAACAAAGCATTTGATCGCAATATTGTGATCGTTACGCCAACAACATTATTGGCGACTTTGCGCACGATTGATAGTATGTGGACGAATCAAAAACAACAGGAAAATGCTTTTGAAATTGCCAGACAAGCCGGAGCATTATATGATAAATTCGAAGGTTTTGTAACAGATCTTCTTAGAATTGGAAATAAAATAAAAGACACCAAAACGGAATATGAAAATGCTATGAGCAAATTGGTTGATGGCAGAGGAAACCTGATTTCGAGTGTCGAGAAATTAAAGAAAATGGGAGCAAAGGCAAAAAAAGCGCTTCCGGAGAATATTATTGCAAGAGCATCAAATTCAGATGAAAATCAATCTTTAAACTAAGATCTAATGAAAAGAATTTTATTAATAATTGCTGCAGTTTGTGTTTTGGGTATTTCCATTTATTTTGCCTTTATCTATTTTATTCCTTATAGTGAAGGATACCGCTCAGGAGAATTAATAAGAATGAGTCATAAAGGTGTAATAATGAAAACCTGGGAAGGAGAACTTAGCCAAGGCGTTTCGGGTTCGCAGATATTCCGATTTTCAGTATTAGACAGTGACCAAAAAGTAATAGATCAATTGAACGAATTAGAAGGTCAATATGTAAAGTTGACTTATGTTGAACGCTATAAAACATTTAGCTGGTGGGGAGATTCTCGTTTTTTCATCACAGCCGTTCGAAAAGAAACATCCCCATTTAAATACAAATAAACAATTATGACCGCAGATTTTAAACCAGTTTCCTCTTCAAAAATTAGTATTTCAGAATTAATGCTGCCTTCGCATACCAATTTTAGTGGTAAAATTCACGGAGGGTATATATTACAATTACTAGATCAGATTGCCTTTGCATCAGCCTCAAAATTTAGTGGCAATTATTGCGTAACAGCTTCGGTTGATACTGTAAATTTTTTGAAACCTATTGAAGTGGGTGAATTGGTTACAATGAAAGCTTCCGTAAATTATGTGGGAAGGAGTTCTATGATTGTCGGGATTCGCGTTGAAGCTGAAAATATTCAGACTGGCGCGATTAAGCATTGTAACTCTTCTTATTTTACTATGGTTGCTAAAGACAAAGATGGAAAAAGCGTTCAGGTTCCCGGATTAATTTTGTCTAATTTAGAAGAAGTTCGACGCTTTAGAAAAGCAATTAAACATATCGAAGTTAGAAAAGAAGTAGAAGAACATGAAAAAGCTGCAAATGTTAGTTCTATAGAAGATCTGGCAAGTTTAGATAAATACAATGTGTTATTAGAGATTAGTTAGAATAGTTTCATTAAAATAAATTGAAATGGTAAAGTTTGGATATACGATTCTATATGTAGAAGATGTTGAGAAATCGATAGTATTTTATGAAAATGCATTTGGTTTTTCGAGAAAATTTATAGCACCGGGAAATGATTACGGTGAATTAAGCACTGGCGAAACAACACTTTCTTTTGCTTCGAAATCATTAGCACAACAAAATTTAAAAGATGGTTTTCAGGAAAGTAATATTGCTGAGAAACCTTTTGCAATTGAAATAGGTTTCATAACTGATAATGTTGAAGAACTGGCGCAAAAGTCAATCTCTTTTGGAGCAATCTTAGTATCTGAACCAAAGCAGAAGCCGTGGGGACAAATTGTAGCTTATGTTCGTGATTTAGATGGTTTTTTAATTGAGATTTGTACAGAAGTGCAAGGATAGAAGATGTTTATTTTAGAGTTTGTTTTGAAGAAATATTTGTGTAGTCCCTACGGGACATTTTTTTGTATTCGGTTATTTTTTTTACCAACATTTAATTCCTAACGGAATATTTTGAAAGATTTAATATTATTCTTCAAAAGAATATCTCGTAGAGATTACATATTGGTAAAAAATAAAAATAGTGGCAACGAATTTTGTCCCGTAGGGACAACACATTTTTAACACATTTAATATTTCACAATCAACATTTCACCTCTCACAAATTCCCCATTTCACAATCCAAAAAACATTCACAAATATTTAGGATAAATACGCAACCGTATTCCTTAAAATTTCGTAACTTTAAGTATAATCAATGAGTTACTGTTTTTCACGGAGTACTGCCATTCTATTTTTTAAAACATTGTATTAAGTCCAGTTTTTTCTCTTCTTAAAATAAAAAATATGAATGACATAATTGTTTAATTATTAACGATTATGAAAAAAATTACTTTTCTTATTTTGCTATTTACTGCTTATTCCGTTATTGCACAGGAAAAATTCTTTACAAATACAGGAACAATAAACTTTGAAGCTTCAGTTCCATTTTTTGAAGAAGTAAAAGCCGTAAACAGACAGGTTGCAATTCTTTTGGAACCTAAAACAAGTACATTTATTTGTACTGTTATTGTCAAAGATTTTCGTTTTAAATTAGACCTGATGCAAGAGCATTTTAATGAAAATTACTTGGAGAGCGACAGATATCCTAAAGCGGTTTTTAAAGGTAAAATTCAAAAATTTGATTTAAAGGATATTTCCGATATTGAAAAAGAGTATCAGATAAAAGGAAAACTTATAATGCACGGAAAAACGAAGGAAGTTATCGTAAATGCTTTAATTAAAAAATTGGGTGATGGAATCCAAATAGTATCTGATTTTCCTATTTTAGTAACTGATTTTAATATTCAAATTCCAAGCAGAATTGCGACTAAAATTTCACAAACTGCAAACACAGAATTAATAGGTGTGGTACGAACAGGAGATTCTATGTATTTGACTTTAAAATAAAATTAATTCAAACAAGTTACCAGCGTTTTTTCTAAATCAGTAAATTGAAATTCGAAACCAGTTTTCTGGATTTTTTCAGAGGAAACTCTTTGACCTTTTAAAATGGCAATGCTCATTTCTCCCAAAACTATTTTTAAAACAAAAGCAGGAACTTTAGGGAGCCAAATCGTGTATCCAAATAAGTTTGCCAATACTTTAGAGAATCTTGAGTTAGTTGTAGTATCGGTTACGCAGGCATTATAAGCACCTTGTATTTCTTCGTCCTGAATTGCTTTTAAGTAAATCTGGCATAAATCGTCGATATGAATCCAGGGTAAATATTGTTTTCCTGTGCCTAATACTGCTCCAAAACCAGCTTTAAAACTTGGAACAATTTTTTTAAGGAAACCTTCGTTTTTGCCCAGAACAATTCCGGTACGGATTTTTACGGTTCTAATATTTAAAGTAGCGATCTGGTCAACGGTGTTTTCCCATTGCTGACAGGTATTGCCCAGAAAATCATTTGCAGGAGGTGTCGTTTCATCACATATTTTGTGGCTTGTAATAGCGCCATAAAATCCAATGCCCGACGCCGAAATAAAACCATCCAAATTTTTATTTTGTTCTTTTAAAATAGAAAAAATAAGATCAATTGGTTTTGTACGACTTTCAAGTATGGCTTTCTTGCGTTTTTTAGTCCATCTTTTTTCTACAATACCTTCACCTGCCAAATGGATAATATAATCTGCTTCCAGAATAGCTTTCTGATCAATAAAGTTTTTCTTTAAATCCCATTTGTAATAGGTAATTGAAGACGTATTTTTTTGATCCGAACGGCTTAAAATAGAAACCAAAAAGCCATTTTCGATAAGTACATCCGTAAGATGTTTACCAATAAATCCAGTACCTCCGGTTAGTAAAACATTTTTTGCCATTATATTATAATATATTTAACAGTACATCCAGTTTAAGCATAAGTAAAGGTACTTAAACATTGCTTACCTTTAAGGCAAATTCTAAATTTTAATGAAATGACAACTAAAAAACAAGCAATTACAAGAGATGATATCGTTTCAAAATATATGGATGAGGTTTTAGAAAAAGGACAAAAGCCAAAGTCAGTTTATCATTTTGCAAAAGAAAATGATTTTACAGAAGCTGAGTTTTATTCCTTTTTTGGAACATTAGAAGGTTTAGAAAAAGAGATATTCAGACTCTTTTTGGTGAATACACTTGATTTGTTGCATAAAAATGCCGATTATCAGGAATATGATATGAAGAATAAAATGTTGAGCTTTTATTTTACCTTTTTTGAGATTTTGACAGCTAACAGAAGTTACGTTTTACAAGCCTTAAAAATTGATAAAAATCCAATTAGAAATTTAGTACAATTAACATCACTTCGAGAATCATTTAAAGAATATGTTTCTGAAATTCTAACGGATGATTACAGGCTTAATCAGGAAAAGTTTCAAAAATTTCAGGAAAAAGCCATTCAGGAATCCGCTTGGTTACAATTGATGATGACTATAAAATTCTGGATGGAAGATGAGTCGGCGGCTTTTGAGAAAACCGATATTTTTATCGAAAAATCTGTAAATGCGTCATTCGAATTAATGAATGTTGCGCCGATGAATCATCTTTTGGATTTTGGAAAATTCCTGTTTAAAGAAAAAATATACAGCAAACAATGAAAACGATCGATTATATACCAACATCAAAAATAGAAAGAGCGGGAAAACTAGTGCAAACAGGCGCAAAAATTGGTGTAAACTATGTGAAGCATTATGCTGAGAAAATAGTAAATCCCGATTTAACGCGTGATAAACTAAATGAAAACAATGCAGAGGATATTTACGACGGATTAAAAAGTCTAAAAGGAAGTGCATTAAAAGTAGCTCAAATGTTAAGTATGGACAAGAACTTTTTGCCTCAGGCTTATGTTGAGAAGTTTTCATTGTCGCAGTTTTCAGTTCCGCCACTTTCGGCACCATTAGTATTAAAAACTTTCAAAACCAATTTTGGTAAAACTCCTTATGAAATATTTGATGAATTCAATGCAAATTCTGTAAATGCAGCAAGTATTGGTCAGGTTCATTTGGCTGTTAAAGATGGCAAAAAATTAGCCGTAAAAATTCAATATCCGGGAGTTGCCAATAGTATTTCGTCAGATTTGGCTTTGGTAAAACCTATTGCGATCAGAATGTTTAATTTGCAAGGAAAAGATTCTGATAAGTATTTTAAGGAGGTTGAAGATAAACTTATTGAAGAAACTAACTATTTATTGGAACTCGAGCAAAGTCAGGAAGTTGTTAAGGCTTGTAATAAAATTGAGAATATATTGTTCCCAAATTATTATCCGGAGTTTTCATCAGAGAAAATTATTACAATGGATTGGATGACTGGAATTCACCTTTCAGAGTTTACCGCCAAAAATACAGATAAGGAAGTGGGCGATAAGTTAGGGCAGGCACTTTGGGATTTTTATATGTATCAAATTCATGTTCTTAGAAAGGTACACGCTGATCCGCATCCGGGAAATTTTTTGGTAGACGATCAAAATAATCTGATTGCTTTGGATTTTGGTTGTATGAAGCAAATTCCGGATGATTTCTATGTTCCTTATTTTGAGCTAATCAACAAAAATGTGATTACAGATCAAACGCTTTTTAATCAAAAATTATTCGAATTAGAGATTCTTCGTCCAGATGATTCACCTTCGGAAATTGAATATTTTACCGAGATGTTTCACGATTTGTTATCACTTTTTACGAAACCTTTTCAAGATGAAACTTTCGATTTTGCCGATGAGACTTTCTTTGACAGTATTGCCAAATTAGGAGAGCGTTTCTCTAATGATACGAATCTTAAAAAAATGAATGGGAATCGCGGTTCTAAGCATTTTATTTATATGAATCGTACTTTCTTCGGACTTTATAATTTAATGTTTGATCTAAAAGCTAAGATTGTTGTGACTAATTATTTGAAGTATTAAGAGTCTTTGCGAGGAACGAAGCAATCTCATCCGACATTTTTTTAGTTTGCTTTTAGTTAGTGTGGTTGCTTCGTTTCTCGCAATGACTTTGCATGTGTAGACCTTTGTCAAAGTTTTAAACTTTGACAAAGGTTTTTCAGTAATCGCGAAACCTGAAACTTGAAGCCTGAAACAAAAAACTATTTCAAAATCCCTGCTTTATAAGTTGAAATCGCGCGATCTCTTGCAAAAGCATGATCGACCATTGGTTCGTTATATCCTAAGTCAAATTCAGGAATCCATTTGCGGATGTAGATTCCTTTTTCGTCAAATTTCTTTTGTTGAATTTCTGGATTAAAAACTCTGAAATATGGCGCAGCGTCACAGCCTGTTCCTGCTGCCCATTGCCAATTCCCGACGTTTGATGCTAATTCGAAATCTAATAGTTTTTTGGCAAAATAAGCTTCTCCCCATTGCCAGTTAATCAACAAATGTTTGCATAAAAAACTCGCAACAACCATTCGAACGCGATTGTGCATATAACCGGTTTCGTTTAGTTGACGCATTCCGGCATCAACCATTGGATAACCTGTCGTTCCGGAACACCAGCGTTTAAAATCTTCTTCGTTATTGCGCCATTGAATTCCATCATAAGCTGATTTGAAATTGTGATTCACACAATTAGGGAAGTTAAACAGGATTTGGATAAAAAACTCTCTCCAAATCAATTCGCTTAGAAAAGTTTGATTCTTTTTATTTGCCCAATTCACAAGTTTTCTAATACTAACGGTTCCGAAACGTAGATGTGGCGAAAGATAAGATGTGCTGTCTAAAGCCGGAAAATCTCGGGTTTCTTTGTAATTGGCAATTTGAGTTAAGTTATGTGGAATGACTTTTATGGTGCTTTTTTCAAAACCAATTTCTGATAAATCAGGAAATGGGAATTGATTTTCGGCAAAGTTTTTTAAGAATGGTTTAGTATCGTATTCATGAACTTGTCCTGCGAGAAGGTATTTCTCTAGCCATTTATTTTTATAAGGTGTATAAACGGTATAGGGAAGTCCATCTGATTTTGTGATTTCTTTTTCTTCAAAAATTACATGATCTTTAAAGGAAGTGGCTTCGATATTGTTTTGTTTCAATAAATCAGAAACAGCGATGTCACGTTTTATGGCGTAAGGTTCGTAATCTTTATTAAAGAAAACGTGCTGAATATCGAATTCTTCAACGAGCGATTTCCAAACCTCAAAAGTTTTCCCTTTTTTGATTAAGATAGAAGAGTTGATTGTGTTTAATTCTTCATTTATTTTCTCTAAAGAATCGTAGATAAAACTAACTCGCGCATCATCTTTAGGAAGATTATCGAGAATGTCTTCATCAAAAATAAATAACGGAATTACAGGGAAATCAGATTGCAAAACATTGAATAATCCAATGTTATCGTCTAATCGTAAATCGCGTCTAAACCAGAAAAAATTTGCTTTTTGTTTTGTCATTATAAGAGATTCTACTTTTTGTTTTTTTTGCCACAGATTAAAAGATTTTTAAAGGAGTTTAATCTGTTTTAATCTTTTAATCTGTGGCAAAATATTTCTATAATTATGCTTTTGAATTGAATATTTCTTCGATTTTTTTGTGACGGTACTCAAAAATGGATTTCAGTTTATTCCTGACCATTATTTTATTGGCGAGTTGCCCTAAGATACCAAAGGGTAGAGCATAATGTACGACATCTGTCATTTTTGTACCGGTTTCTGTTGGTTCAAAAAAATGCTTGTGGTGCCATAAAGTATAGGGACCAAAACGTTGCTCGTCTACGAAATATTGATTTTCTGAAGAAACTGTTATGATTGTCATCCAATTTATTGTAATGCCCAAAAGAGGTTTTAAAGTATAGGTAATAACTTGTCCCGGATACATTCGTTTGCCGTCGAAATCCTGAATGACAAAACTCATATCATCAGGTGTTATCGTTTGCAGGTTTTGCGGACTCGAAAAAAAGTCCCAACATTTTTCGATACTGGCGTTTAAGTGTTGTACGGTTTCTAGTTTATATACTTTCATAAAATCAATTATTACGGATGGTTCTTGAAATACGTTTACGTTAGGGGTTGTAGTGGAGCTCTTTTTTATCAGGCTTTTTTTGACTGATAAAAAAAGCGGGAATGGAAGACCTGACCCGCTTTTTCTGCGGGGAACGCCCAAATTATTTTACATTTTATAATATTTAAAAGGAACGAATAACATTCCGAAACATTCTCCATCTTCTTTTCCTAAATGCTTGTGATGTATTTTATGTGCTTTTCTTAAACCAATCAGATATTTGTTTTTTGTGTTTTTGAACCATTTAAAACGTTGATGTATCAATACATCATGAACTAAAAAGTAACATAAACCATATAAAGTTATGCCACAGGCAATAAAAAATAAATAATTGAATCCGCCCTGAACTCCAAAATAAAACAGAATTATACTTGGTGTGGCAAAAATCACAAAGAATATGTCGTTTCGCTCAAAAGTGTTTTCGTACTTTGGCTGATGATGATCTGCGTGAAAATACCACATTAATCCATGCATAATATATTTGTGTGTAAGCCAGGTAACACATTCCATGAAGAGAAAAACGCCTAAAAAGATTAAAAAAGAAATCATTTTTTTATTTGTTGAATTGTTGTGATTATCAATTTTTGCTGGTCTTGTCATTTCGACGGAGGAGAAATCTTCGTTGCTAGGTCGACAAAGATTGGTGATTTTCTTTGTGGAGTTTCTTGCGGAGATTTCTCGTTCCTCGAAATGACAATAACGAGGGATAAAATCTATACCAGTTTTAGTTTGTAAGTTACAAAAGATTGGGCCAAAAGTCCTGCTTTGGTATAATTTGAAACTCTGATTCTTGAGTTTCCTATTTCGTAATAAGGTGTGTTTTTCAGCTTTTTTAATAGTTTTTTGTAATAAATAAAAGCAGTATAAACACCAAATTGTGCTTCGATAGGTAATTTTACAATTCCTTGATAAGCGATTTTAAAGTCTTCTTCGATTTCGTTGACGATAGCTGTTTTAGTATTTTCATCGAAAGAATTTAGGTTAACGCCGGGAAAATAATTTCGGTTTAAAACCAAAGTATCGTCTTTTAGATCTCTCAGGAAATTTACTTTCTGAAAAGCCGATCCTAATCGCATTGCTTCATTCTTAAGTTGCTCATACTTTTGATTGTTTCCTTTTACGAAAACTTTCAAACACATTAGACCAACAACATCGGCGGAGCCGTAGATATAATCTTCGTATTCTGTTTGGGTGTTGTAATTTGATTTAATGAGATCGAGTTTCATGCTTTTTAAAAATGCCTGAACAAGATCATCTGTAATATTATATTGTTTTACCGTGTGCTGAAACGAGTTAAGAATTGGATTTAAACTTATACCAGCTTCGAAAGCTTTGTAATATTCTTTTTCAAAATCATTGATGAGGTTTTCTTTGTCATAATCCTGAAAAGAATCGACAATTTCGTCTGCAAAACGAACAAATCCGTAAATGCTGTAAATCGCATCACGAATACTTGGTGACAGCATTTTGACGGCCAACGAAAATGAGGTGCTGTAGTTTTGAGTAACTAACTTGCTGCATTTGAAAGAAACGGTGTCGAATAGTGATTTCATTTTTTAGGATCTAAAAGATTTTTGAATTAATTCAGCTACTAGTTTTCCAGATATTAAAGCAGGCGGAACTCCTGGTCCGGGAACTGTTAATTGTCCTGTGAAATATAAATTCCTGACTTTTTTGCTTTTTAGCTTTGGTCTTAAAAAAGCCGTTTGCAATAATGTATTAGCCATTCCGTAGGCATTTCCTTTATAGGCGTTGTAATCGGTGACAAAATCGTTCTTGCAAAATGATCTTTTAAAGATAATATTATTTTTAATTTTTTGCTGTGTAAGCTTTTCAAAACGATCTATTATCTTTTCAAAATATTCTTCTCTAAGCGCTTCATTATCTTTGATTCCAGGAGCAAGCGGAATTAGGAAAAAACCGGATTCCATTCCTTCCGGAGCTGCAGATGGATCTGTTTTTGATGGAAAGTTGGCATAAAATAAAGGTGCTTCAGGCCATTTTGGAGCGTCATAAATATCAATTGCATGTTGGTTAAAATCAACATCAAAAAACAGGGAATGATGCGAAATGTTTTCTACTTTTTTATCAAATCCAACAAAAAACAATAGGGAAGAAGGTGCGAAAACACGACTTTCCCAATATTTTTCAGAATAAACGCGGTATTGGTTGTCTAATAAAGTTTCGGTATGATGATAATCGGCTCCGCTTAAAACAATATCTGCTTTTATATGCTTTCCGTTAATTATGATTCCGGTTGTGGTTTCATTTTCGACAACTATTTTTTCAATTGGAGAATTTGTTTGAATTGAAACTCCAAGTTCTACAGCTAGTTTTTCGATTGCCTTTACAACATCAAACATTCCGGTTTTTGGATGCCATGTTCCCAATCCAAAATCGGCATAATTCATAAAATTATAAAACGAAGGTGTATTGGATGGTTTGGCTCCGAGAAATAAAACAGGAAATTCAAGGATTTGAATTAGTCTTTCGTTTTTGAATTTCTTGCGGATATCATTACTTACAGTACTAAAAAACTGATTGAGTTTTAGCGTTGTTTCCAATGTGATTAATTCGAGTGGTGAAATTCCCGGACGGTAAACAAGATCTTTGATCGCAATGTCGTAATTGCTTTTGGCTTGTTTAATAAAGGTTTCAAGTTTTTTACCACTTCCAATTTCTATGGATTCAAAAGTGGTTTTTATGGCTTCTAAATTGTCATAAATGCTGATGAAATCTTCAACGCCAAAATAAACCCTATAAGCAGGATTTAGTTTTATAAGCTCGTAATAATCGGTTGTTTTTTTATTAAAATCCTGAAAGAAACGTTCAAACACATCGGGCATCCAATACCAACTTGGTCCCATGTCAAAGGTGAAACCATCTTTTTTGAATTGCCTTGCACGTCCGCCAATAGTTTCATTTTTTTCGTAGATAGTTACAGTGTTTCCTTGTTTTGCCAAGTAACACGAAGCAGCTAAAGCTGAGAAGCCGGACCCTATTATTGCTATAGTTTTCATAATTTGTTTAACAAATATAAGAAAACTTTAAACAAAAATATTATAACATGCTAATTGTTTCGTCCATAGTGTCGAAAATGCGAATTCTCTCCGGTAAATTTTTCTGCTCAATATACTCTGTCATGTTGCCCATAAGCCAGATTTCGTTGTTTTGCTGCAGTAATTTTTGCCCCATTGATTTTACATATTGATTAATTACAGTGCGATCTGGCTGAACGGTCATGAAAGATACAAATGTAATGTTCTCAAAATGACGTGTTAAGTCTTGTAAGTTTTCGATAGGCATACTTTCTCCTAGATATATAGCTTTGTAGCCTTTTGACAAGATTTCGTATTGTAGGTATAACAAACCTATTTTGTGGATTTCGTTTAATGGTAACGAGAGTACAAAAATGCGATCAGTTTTGGTTGGTTTTTGTATTTGAAGACTTTCTGTGTAAATTAAGATTTTTTGTTTAATCAAATGACTCATAAAGTGTTCATTTGCCGGAGTAATAGTTTCAGATTGCCATAATAATCCTAATTCTTTTAGTAAAGGCAAAAAATGATCTTTGAAAACTTCTTTAAAGCTTTTTTCAGAAATCAACCAATCAAAAGTATTAAAGAACAATTCCTGATCAAAATTCATCATTGCCATTTTGAATGATGTAATGGCGTAGTTTTGAGAATTTTTCTTAGAAATGATTTCTCGCACAAGTTGCGGAATTTTTTCTTCAGGATACGTAGCGATCTTAGAAATTTTATAACCGTATTCGTGTAATAGTGTAATATTAAGGAGCTTCTGTAGATTTTGTAAATTATAAAGTCTAATATTAGTGTCCGTTCGCATTGGTTCTAAGATGTTGTATCTCTTTTCCCAGATGCGAATTGTGTGTGCTTTTATTCCAGATAAGTTTTCAAGATCTTTAATGCTAAAGACCGTTCTTATGTTGTTCACCATTATAATACGATTTGATAAACAAAAATAGAATAAAATCTGAAAAAAACTTTAAAACTTGATTAAAATGATGGATTGTTAGAGGTTTACCATCTCATATTGGTTTAGTTTGTCTAAATGTAGAATGGTTTTTGTGTTGTCTTTGCTTCTGTTGTACATCGTTTCGAATTTTGCTCCATAAACTATTTCTTCAAAAGTATAGGAAGTTCGCGCTGCGACAGTATTACTAAACATATCATCAAAAGTGGTTATGAAAACCAATACTTCACCATGTGTTTTTTTGAAATCTTCTTCGGTAAAATTATAAAGTGGACTGTTTTCTGTAATAGGATGCACCAAAGTCCAGCTTAATGAAAGCGCATTTATTTGATCAAGTTCTAATTCTAAATTGTAGAATTTATTCGTTTTATGACCGTTTTCTTCAATGCTTAGTCCTAAAGTGACTTTTGCTTTGGCATCTGTAAAATTGGTATTTTTAAAAGGAACAAGACGAATCATTAATCCTTTGTTTTTTCCGTAAGGAGAAATTAAGGCGTGATGTGCAAATTTTAAAAATGCTGTTGGTTTACTAAATCTTCCAAAGAACAAACCAGTTGCAATGGCAAAACTTAAGAGACCAATTAAGGCTTCGGCTGCAGAAAGCGCGCTGGTCAGAAATCCGGTTGGACTTATATGGCCGTAACCAACTGTGGTAAAAGTTTGTGCACTAAAAAAATAAGCTTGTCCAAATTGGATTAGTAAACTTTGCGATTGCGAAATTCCATCAAGATGCTGAATCCCGATTGCGTAATAGATAATTGCAAAAACAAAGTTGATTGCTATATAAAAGGTAAACAAAATGAGCATGAATTTCCAGTTTGGCATATCGATCATAGTATGATACCAACTGATTCGGCGGAGTAAATGCATTCCGCTTTTTTCGATATTTGGAGTTCCGTTTTTATTTACAAATCGTCCTCCGTAACTGCCGGCATTGGTTCCAAAACCTGAATTTTTATCTGCTTCGACGCGATGGTTTATTTTTTTTAAAAGTGCCATTTTGGTTTGGTTTAAAGAGCAAATGTAAGGATATCTTCAATATGAAATTAAGGTGTTGTCAGAATCAAAAAAAGCAATCTGAAAATTATATTTTACAGATTGCTTTTGTAGTGATGCTTTAAGTGATTTTGTTTTTATCTACAAAAAGTAGCTTTGTTTTTGATAGCGCTTTGGCTCCCTAATTCGATTGCTTTTGAGAAGTCTTTGCAGGCATTCTTTTTGTCTCCGCTTTTATTATAGGCTAAACCTCTTAAGTTATAAGCGATATAATCTTTTGGATTTAAACCAAGAGAAGCGGTGCAATCTTCTATTGTTTCTTTGAAATTAAGTAATTTGTAGTTTACGTTGGCGCGACCAGTAAAAGCATCGGCGTTCATGTCGTCTAATTCGATCGTTTTGTTAAAATCGGCAAGAGCACCTTTTAGATCGTTGAGTTTTACTTTTGCAACACCACGATTTTGATACGCTTCTACAAATTTAGAATTCATGCCAATGGCTTTTGTGTAATCTGCGATTGCACCTTTTGTGTTTCCGGCTTCGGCCTTTTTCATTGCTTTGTCAAAATAAGCCGTTGCAGATTGTGCCCAGGTTGAGCAGCTGATCATAATAAGTAATATAGGTAATAATTTTTTCATAAACCAATTTGGGATTAGGTTAGTAGGTTAATTAATTTTGAAACGAATTTATGAAAGTTTTATTTTGTAAGAGAAGTTCTTTTGTGAAATAACGATTATTTTTTTCGCCGAAATATATTTTTATAAATAAGGTATTCGAAATTAAACTTTTAAGTTGGTTTGACTAAATAATTTTCTTGACTCCCGGAATCAAAAGAATAAGCGAACCAAGTAAAAAACTGCCTAAAACTATTAATGGCGCTGCTACAAGAAGTTTTATTGCAGGATCAATAGCCCAGTTTCTTATTGCTAAAGTGAATCCGACAATTACTAAGGGATGGAAAATGTAAACTGCAAAACTACAGCGGGATAATTTACTAAGCAGTTTAGAAGGAGTATTCCAGCTTCTTTTTCCTTTACTTAATAATGTTGTTAGAATAGAAATTCCAATCCATTGCTCCCAAACGGCATATAATAAAGCTTGCCAATGAAAACCGCCAGAAAACCAAGAAGAATCGCAGTTGAGTTTGAGTTTAATAATAAGAAATGCAGGAAAAAATAATAAACATATTAAAGCTGATCTTTTAAGTTGTTTGCCTGTTTTATCAGAAAGTTGCTCGAACCAATTATTTTTAGCCGCTAATAATCCAATAATAAAAAGAGCGATGTATTGTGGGAAATGCCCAAGTTGAAATCCGATTGGTTCAAGAACCCATCCCACGGGAAAGTGTATTCTGACTAAAAAGCTAATGATTCCCAATATAAACGCAAACAATAATATGGTTCTCGAATTTGGTGTTGCCAAAGATTTTGCGAAGCTGATATTAAAAACTTTTTTCACTCCTACATAGATTAAAGAAAAAAGTAATAATGCGGCCAGAAACCAGGTTACGCCTAAATCTATCCAGCTGTCATATCCGCTTAAATATTCAAAATAACTAATATGTTGTTCTTTGGCAAAGTAGTAAACAAGATAAGAGATGAATGGCGAAAGAATAAAGGAGTTGAATAAAATAGGAATTCCTAATCTAACAAGGCGGTCTTTGGTGAATTTTGAAGCTCCTTTTCTTGTATAAGAAGAACCGGTAAAGTAGGCTGCAAGCATAAAAAAATACCCCATAAAGAAGGATTGATTAATGCTTATAAACATTGTCATAGGAATTCGGGCTCCTAGAAGATTGGTTTGTTCTGTATAGTACCAACCTTCAGAAGTACTGTAAGCGATAAAAGTGTGATGAAGAACTACTAGAATTGTTAATAGTATTTTGATATTGTCTATGTACGATAGTTTGTTTGAAGTATTAAAATCTGGATTCGTGTTCGCAATTGTGGTTGACATAATAAATTGGTTTATTGTTATTGATGGCAAACCTACAACGAGAAAAAGCAGTAAAAATAAGGCTTGTTACTGGTAACTAGCTTTTGTGACGAGCAACAAGCTTAGGCAATATATTTACTTTGAAGTTCTTGGTAGCGGTTGTTGAAACTGTCGATTTGTTTTCTGGAAACCGGAATTTTTATATCTGTTTCATGAAACGATAATAGATAGCCTTGAGAGTTTCCAGTCATTTTTTTTATCTTAAACATATTTACCAGATAGGCTCTGTGACATCTAAAAAAGTGTGGGTAGTTTATTATTTGAGCTTCAAATTGTGTTAAAGAAATTCTTTTTACTTCAGTGGTAATTTTGTTTTCGTTTGATTTTGTTAGTTCGACATAATTACCATCTGCTTTTGCAAAGAGTAATTGGTCAATATCTAAGCTAAAATCATCTTGTTTTACATTTGTATTAATAAAAATATTAGATTCTAAAGTTGTTTTTGCAGGCTCAACTGTTAGCGGAGTAAATTGAAGGACAAATGGAGATCCATTTTTTGATTCGAAATAAAAACTTGATAATCTCAGAAAAAAGTAGAAAAATGTGCCTGCAATAAGACAATTTCTAATTTCTTCAAAAAAATAATTCCATGACCAATTGTTTGGATTATTATAAAGTAAGTCCCGCATTAAAAAGCTCGTTGTGCCCATTAATATTAGTATTAATCCAATATGGATATATTCTTTGAGTAAAGTCCATTTGATTTGATCTTTTGCTTTTTTAGAATAATTTAATATTCCAAAGTAAGCGAATAGAATTAGTGCCGGAGCTAAGGCGTGAAAAAAGCAAATGAGTAAGTAATGCATTTTGAGTTCCGGATCGTAAACTCCAAATGGTTTGAATAATAAAAGAAATGCTAAAAGGATAAGAAATACAGTAACTGAGCTTTTGATTAGGTTTTGAGACTGATATCTTTTGGGATATTCAATTTCTTGTGTCAAATGCGCTGTGTTGATGTAAAATATCATGATTAAAACTTATTAGGGATTAAAAATAAGAAAAATAATGACCTTGATATTTATTGGTTGAAGGTTATTTATAGTAGGAGGGGAAAAGGCATAAAAAAGGTAAAATACATAAAAATGCATTTTACCTTTTTTGTGATCTTGACGATACAGAATTCGAATCTTTTATTAAGAGATTTAAGGATCTTGAATAAATTTTAATTTAATGGCTATTGCTATATTTCGCTAACACCTTGTTTCGTTTATCTTATATGTTTTTTTAGAAATAATTTATTCTAAAATTAAATTGCAAGCTATTAGCTGTAAGAGAAAATGAGACTTTAAATGACAATTTCATAAATTAGAATTTAGAAGTTTTAATTCTATTTGAATTTACATTTTTTGATTTTTACAGTAATTTTATAGGTATATAGATATCAATAATGTGAAGATTTTCGGGATGCGATTTAGGATCATTTAAATGATTTAAAAAGAAATTTCTATTATCTGGCTGATAGCCATTTTCTTCAAACCAAACTTCATAAATATAATTCCATGTTTTGAAACATTCAGACATTGGTGCTTCTTTATGGAAGATAGCGTATAATCCACCGCTTATTGTTGTATTTCCTATTATTCCTTCGCCGACTATTTTTTCAGGTACAGATAAACAAACATCTGCCTGAAGCATTCCGGATAAATTAGCATTACTTCTATAAACGGTTAATGCTTTGGTTTCGGGAAAATTTACTAAATTTCTAGGAGAAGCCCAACTAAAAAGCTGCTCAAACATTTTGCCAAATGTTTCACTATCATGATTCTGGATATTGAGGTTTCTGATGTAAATAACATTAAATTCCTTCATTTTTTTGATTTCAAAATCAAGTTTTACTATTTCACTCATTTCAGTTTTTTTAAAATTATTTAATTTGAGTGCAAGATAGTCTTCGATTTTTGACTGCATTTTTCCAATATTGCTATCAATTATACCAATATTGCTATTTTTATGTTGCTTTCGCCATTCACTTGGTGTCACATGTTTTGCTTCGCGAAAAGCTCTTGAAAAAGATGAAATACTTAAAAAACCACAATCAGCGGCAATTTCACTAATCGTTTTTGATGGATTATTCATTAAGAAAAACAAAGCTCTCTCTATTTTTGCATTTTTTATAAATTCATTGATTGTCGTTCCGGTGACAGACTTAAAAATTCTGTGAAAATGAAATTTAGAAAAATTAGAAAGCCCAGCCAATTTTTCTAAAGAAAGTTCTTCATGAAGGTTTTCTTTAATGTAATCTATACTTTTATTGATTCTAAAGTAGTATTCTTTAATGGACTCTTCTTTGGTCATACTTATGGATCTTATAGTGTCTTTTTGATTATTTTTTGTAAATACACAAACGAATAGTGAAGACAAAGTTAAGAATGTATTAGGAACATCTTTTGCTTTTATTGTGACCACGGTGGGATTTGAACCCACACGTCTTTACGAGCACCACCATCTCAAGGTGGCAAGTCTGCCGTTTCTCCACGTGGACTTAAAAGAAAAAAGGTCTAGTAAAATAAATTACTAGACCTTTTGTGACCCGACTGGGGCTCGAACCCAGGACCCCATCATTAAAAGTGATGTGCTCTACCGACTGAGCTATCGAGTCATTGCTATCAAGGAAAGTATTTTTGTTAAATCACAAATTTTGTGACCCGACTGGGGCTCGAACCCAGGACCCCATCATTAAAAGTGATGTGCTCTACCGACTGAGCTATCGAGTCATAATTCTTTCCTTGAACGCGGGTGCAAATATAGGAAGTTATTTTTGATATAACAATACCTTATTTTAAGATTAATTTAATAATGAATTAATATGCTGAAATGGAGGTTGTAAGCATAGTAAGATAGTCTTCATAGTGTAAAACATGAATCTTTTGCTTGAAGTTTTTTTATGTTTTAAACAGCTTGAAAGAGGTTTGAAAAGAAAAGATATTTAATTTTTAAGGTTTTTTGTAAGCTTCAAGTAGATTTAATCTACATTTTTTAATTGTGTAGTTGATTTTTGAGAGCGTACAGTTTAGTTCTGAGGTTTTTTAACATTTGAGGATCGGAAACTTTACCTCTGACTCTGTCTAGAAAAATAGGCTTTCCGATAGTCATCTTCAAATTATGTCCTTGTTTGTTAAAGAGTTCTGAGATCAGTTTTGAAGTTTGTAACATGGGATGGATCGATTTTAACATACTAAAGAAAAAACCATTATTTCCATGAAAATATATAGGCAAAATAGGAACGTTTGCTTTGCACATAATTTTCCCTACCACAGGATGCCACTCGGGATCTGTGATTTTATTCGTCTTAAAATTAAAAGATGATACTTCTCCTGCGGGAAATATTGCAACAGGAACACCTTCTGATAAAACTTTAAGCGTCATTTTTAATCCTGTAATACTGGCAGAATTCTGTACGTTTTCAAATGGGTTTACGGCAATGATACATTTTTCAAGATTTGGAATTTCCTTTAATAGAAAATTTCCCATATACATTGTATCAGGACGTATTTTTGCTATGGTATTTAATAAGGCTAATGATTCAATGCCTCCATAAGGATGGTTTGCAACAACGATAAAAGCTCCTTCGCGAGGAATATTTAGTAATTCGGCAGCATCATATTGAACATTCACGCCAATTTTATTTAAAGCATAACTAGCAAAATCAGCGCCCTCAAGATTACCTCCTTCTTTTACCATCTCATTTAAATTGTTAATTTTCATTACTTTCATTAAATAAGAGGATAATCCAGGGATCGGAATTTTAGAAAGGCCGGCAGCTTCAGAAAATTTTTCTTTGGATATCAATGTCATATATTATAGCTATTAAGGTTGAATGCAAAAACTAATAAAAACCTAAAAGGGATAGAATTAGTAATGGATAATGTTTATTTGTTAAATTTTGTTATTATAATTTTATGACATGAAGCAAGAATTTTGAAGAGAAGAGACCGTTAATCATCTACAAATTCTTATGCAATCGAGGGTAAAGATACTCGGATTTTATATGTGAAAATTGAATATGCGAATAAAAGAACTATGAAAAGTAAGGAGATACTTTTTCTTAACGTTGTCTTTGTGTTTTCTTTATAAATTGAATAAGAAATGAGTGAAGAAAGTGTAATTTAGTAAAAAGTCTAAAAAAAAGTATATAAAAAAGACCTGTTTCATAGCGAAATAGGTCTTTTGTTTTAAGTTTTATTACAACGAATTTGAGTCTTCTGTGAAATCATTTTTAGATTTTAAGTGAAGTACAGCTTTCTTGTTAAGATTTTTATCAGTCGTATTTGTCCTTCTGTCTAAATTTGTCAGTCAGGTCATTTTTGGTCAAAAAGTTATAACCAATATCAATAATTTTATCCCTGTATTTAAAATACCTGCCGTCAGTAGTGATTCTTTCTTTTTTATCTTCGTCATTCCAAAATTCAATCTGGTAGCGATTTTCAAATTTACAGATTGTTTCTTTGCCTTTAAAAATTTCGGTTAAAAGGTAAAAGCTATCAGATTTTGTTAAGTCGCAAATTTGATTTCCTTTTGTAAAGCTTATTCTCCATAGTGATAATAAAGGTTTTTCCGCTTTCAAAGGGGTTAGCTTTATTTGTTGGTATAAATATCTAACGGGTGTATAAGCCCAAATTAAATCAGTCGGCGATGTTCTTCCGTAATCGCTAATAGATTTTACTATTTTATCGTTTTTGATAAATGTTATACTGACTGTCTCGTCATCAGTCCAATTTGCTTCATAATTATTTTCAAGATTCTTTATATCGGCTTTCTTAAAACTGGTTTGAATTTTTTGATATTCATTTTTCGAAATTTTAGATTTAAAAATTCCATTTTTAGTATTATAGTGCTGACCATAAAAGAGAATATTGCCACTATTGTCAATGCTGATGTTTGAAACAGGGCAAGAGCCATAACAGCCCGAAGACGAAACTATAATTTTGTCATAATTTTCATTAGGGTCGATTTTGTATTTTGTTCTTGCGTATTTTGCAAAGATGCTGTCGCTTATTTGTGTTGTCAATGTGTCTCCAATAATCGAATGTATTTTTTGACTCTCCCAGGTTTTGCTTAGTAGATCTAAAATTTTTAGACTATCATTTTCGATTTTATATTTAGTTGTAGTTCCTAAAAAAAATGTCTTCCTGTCTTCTCTCTCATTTGCTTTAATAAATTTAAAATAACCAGATTTGTTTTCGCATAAATTATTTTCTAAAAAGATGTAGCCTGGTATGTGGTTGCCAAAAGGAGCGGGCGGTGGGAATTTTATATCGCTAATTTTTTGCGGTTTTCTTTGGTCTTCTGTTTTGATGTAAGTCCACTCGCCAAGAATATTTGTATTCAATTGAGCGTCATTATTTTTTTTGCAAGAGTATAAAAGGAATACAGTTAAAACGTAAAGTAAAATTTTTTGCTTCATAAATTATTTCTACGATTAATATTATAATATTGTAAATATAGAAGATTTTTGAAGTAATATCTGGATAATATATGAAGTTGGAGTGATCTAGAATTAAAAAAGCGAAAACCTTTAGAATAAAGATTTCCGCTTTTTTGGACCCTGATGGTGTAGAATTCGAACCTTTTGTTGGAGGATTTAAAGATTTTAAATGAAGTCAATTAATCTTATCTTTTAAAAATAGTAATATCTTAGCTATAAACTAAAATTTGCTTAAATTTCTGAAGCAATGAGATTGAATTTATTTAAAGTATAATTAATTAGTAGAAGGTCTTCACAGAATATCTAAACAAGCACAATATGAAAAGCATAATTTTTATACTTATTAGTTTTCTTATTATAAGTTGTAGAACAAACTCAAAACTAAGAGGAGAGTATCAAGCTAATTTGTCTGACAGTACAAATTATACCTTTAATTTGTCTGCTAAACAATATACTCACAAATGGCCCAGTGGAAAGTTTTCAAAAGGGAAGTTCAAAATTTTAGATTTAAGTTCGAAAAAAAAATTACTGGTGTGTAACGAATTCGTTTTAATAAGAGTCAACGGAATAATTAAAGAAGCAAGTGGTTCTGGAGATTCTATTAATATAGGTACTTATTCGGGTTATAAGAACTTTGGAGCGACAGTTTTTGAGATAACTTCAAAAGAAAAAACTTTACAATACAGAAAAACATATGCAAACGACTTAAAGAAAACGGAAAGTGAAGGAGTTATGTTGAAAATGAAGTAATATGTTTGACATGTAGGTAATTATGTATGTTTGAAAGTGTGGTTCTAATTCCATTAGGTCAACTTTATTGGATTTGTAAACCGCCAGTATTTATAAACCAAAACTTATATCCAAGACAAAAAGACATAAATAAAAAGTCTATTTCATATTGAAATAGACTTTTTATTTTGTGACTATAGTGGTACAGAATTCGAGCCTTTTATTGGAGGATTTAAAGATTTTAAATGATGTGAGATTTTGTTATTTGAATTTAATATCAGTGTTGGCTGGAGTCGCGTTACCGTCAATTCATCAAAGTGCAAGACCATCCAAATTTCCACTCATGTTAGCACGAAAAGCCTTCAATAAATAAAAAGTCAGTTTGGTGGTTTATGAAATAAAAATCCTATTTTTGAAAACAACTAAATACTGACATTTGTCAGGCATAGCGACCTGATTTGGGGTGGATAAGTCGGATATTATAAGGTGTATGAGTTATTAGCCATTTTACCAGACTCCTAATGAAAGCAATCCTGATATTTTTGATTTCTATCGCTATCTTATCTTGTAAAGATAGTCACGATGAATTGCACGAAGAGATGGATAAAATTTCTGTAGAATTAAGAAAATTTGACACACTGCTAGTTGAACTTTACAAGAAATCAGAAAAAGATCCAAATAAGGTTATCGCAATAGTTGATAGTTTGTTAATCGCAAACACTAACGAAACTGACAAATATAAATCCCAAATAAAAACCAATATTGAAGGGGATTTACATTATTTCAAAGCTGAATTGCTATATAGAATGGGTAAATACAATGAATCCATAAATGAACTAAATTCAAAAGGCAATCAAATAAAGATTAAAGGTGATGAAATAAATATTAATAAAACTGGAACCTCTGCCATTGCTTATGTGGCAAACTATGTTAAATTGAAGGATCTTAAGGCTGCAAAATCTTTTCTTGATAGCGTTGGTAATTCGAACGGAAATTATTACGCACTTGGAAATTATTATGAAAGTATGGGAGACAAAGCTTCCGCTCTCAAAACCTATAAATATAATCTTGAAGAAGACAAATCGAGAAAGCATTTTATTTATTACATATGGGCTCAAAAAAGAGTTGAAGAGCTTGAAAAGAATAAACCTTTATTGAAGGAAGTCTTTTTTCCTTCTGGAAATCCTAATTTTGAAATTTGTGAGATTTGTAATGTTGACAATGAAAAACGAGAAAAGATTACTCAATTATTGTTAAAAATGCCAGAAAATCAAGATTGGTTTTCAACAGCGATTTTAGAATCTCCATATGATAGTGGAAAAGATTACTATTGGGTTAGGGTGAAAGTTGGAGCTAAAGAAATAAACTACTATGTTTATCCGAAGAATTATGAAATAAAATACTTTGATCCAAAAACTAAAACTGTAATCACCTTAGAAGATTGGCGGAAGAGAAAATAAAACGACTTATAACAGCGATTTTGCACCATAGCTAATGAAAGAGAATCGTAAAACTTAACAGATTCATGATGGAGTTCGAACCAAAATCTCCCTTAAACATTGGTGTTTTTAAAACTAGAAGAAAGTCTTAAGAATTTCCGAACCATAAAAAAAGCCTGAGAATCTAGATTCTCAGGCTTTTTCTTTTTAAAGTGACCACGGTGGGATTTGAACCCACACGCCCTTACGAGCACCACCCCCTCAAGATGGCAAGTCTACCGTTTCTCCACGTGGCCTTAAATAAAAAAAGGTCATTCGCCATGGCGAACAACCTTTAGTGACCCGACTGGGGCTCGAACCCAGGACCCCATCATTAAAAGTGATGTGCTCTACCGACTGAGCTATCGAGTCATTGCTATCAAGAAAAGTATTTGTTAAATCACAAAATTTGTGACCCGACTGGGGCTCGAACCCAGGACCCCATCATTAAAAGTGATGTGCTCTACCGACTGAGCTATCGAGTCATATTCTTTCCTTGAATGCGGGTGCAAATATAAGGAGTTATTTTTGATATTTGCAAGCAATTTTGTTTTAAATTTGTGTTTTTTTAATCAAAATTTACAACGCCTTAATTTATAGGTTCTTATTAAAATGAAAAAGATTATATTATTAGGATATATGGGGTGCGGAAAGTCCACCATCGCTCAAAATCTTTCAAAATCTACAAATATTCCGTTTCTGGATTTAGATAAATGCATCGAAAAAAGAGCAAATTTGTCTATAAATGAGATTTTCGAACAACATGGAGAGATATATTTTCGAAAATTAGAACACGAAATGTTTTTGGAATTACTTCAATCTTCAGAAAACAGTATAATTGGTTTGGGTGGAGGAACGCCATGTTATGCCAATAATCATGAATTATTAAAAAGTGATGATGTTACTTCAATATATTTAAAGGCTTCAATAGAGACTTTATATGATAGATTGGTACATAACAAGAGTAAGCGTCCGTTAATTACTGATATGAATGAAGAGGAAATGAAAGAGTTTATTGCAAAACATTTGTTCGACAGAAGCTTTTATTACAATCATGCGCAACATAAAGTTACAGTTGATAATAAAACTGTCGAAGAAACTGTTGATGATATTTTAGATATTTTAGCTTAAAAAAGCATAATCGTCGCCATTCTCGTCAAAAACAACCTGAACATGCTCCAATAGAGATGTAGATAATGAAATACCCTTAAAGTCCGCTTTTACAGGGTATTTTTTATGATTTCTATCAACGAGCACTGCTGTTTTGAATTTCTTAAGCGGAACGTCTAAGAAATGACGAACAGCATAAATTAAGGTTGTGCCTGAATTTAAGACGTCATCAACAAGAACCAATCCTTTGTTTTCGTATTCTGAAGCTGTCAAAGATGTTTGAATTGGTAATTGTGGATTTTGTTTGTCGACTTTGACTTCGCAAAGTGATACTTTAAGTGTTGAAATATTACTTAATGCCGAAGCAATTTTTTGGGCAAAAACAGATCCGTTAGAAGCGATTCCGGCAATCACAATTTCTTCTTCGTCTACAAACGTTTCGTAAATTTGGTATGCAATACGTTTTATTTTGTGTTCGATTTCCTGATTGGTTAAAATGATGTTTTTGCTCATGATTTATTTTTTTGCTAAAGTACAAATTTAAAATTCCAATATAAAAATTCCAAATTCCAATGTTGAGGTTTTGTTTTTAGAATTTCCTGAGATTTGAAATTTCAGTTTGAAATTTTGTTATTCAGTTAATTTTTGAATTTGAAAATTGGATTTTATTCTGTTTCGTCCTCGTCAAAGATTTCATTGCCATATTCGTCAATATCTCTTCGGTCTTTTTTGGTCGGTCTTCCGGTTCCGCTCTTGCGATAATGTTCTTTAGATAGTTTTAATAATTCTAAATGTGCATAAGCTTCGGCCGGAGTTTCATTTTTTCTATATATATCAACGAGTTTTGCTCCAACACGACTTTCGGGAATATCGAGTACAGTTATAATTTGTGTAATCTGGTCTTTTCTAAAAGTGATTTTGTCCGTTGGAAAAACTTCTTTAGAAGGCTTGGCAACTTGCCCATTTACAGTGATATGGTTTTTTTTGCACGCTTCAGTTACCATGTTTCTGGTCTTGTAATAGCGCACGCACCATAAGTATTTGTCTATTCTCATAATTTTTCTAAAATCAAAGTTAAATTCTTTACAAAAATAAATCAATATTGTATCTTGCGCACCTAAAAAATTAACAATAATGAATAAATTTAAATTTTATTTTATTTTATTGCTTGCGGGTATTTCTTTCGTTTCTTGCTCTAAAAAAGATGATGATGAGGTAGTTACAGTTCCATTAAGGGATTATGAAACACAGTATAAAGCTGATAATGATTCGATTGAGAAATATCTTAAAACTCATTATATTAAGGAAGTCACTGCTAATTTTGATATTACTTTTGAAAAAATCCCAGCTAATGGAACACAAATATCTATTATGGACCAAAAGGATTATGAATTAGCAACCAGATCTGTTTACAGTCGTGGTGTTAATTATAAAGTTCGTTATTTAATTTTAAATAAAGGAACAGGCCTGTCACCTTGTAATACTGACCGAATTAATGCAGCTTATTCAGGGAATTTATTAGATGGAACTGTCTTTGATAATTCTTATGGTATAGGCAGAAGTTTTGAGCTATATGTATATGTGAATAGTCCTGTTATAGATGGTTGGGGAGAGATCTTTCCTCAATTTAAAACAGGTACCTCAAAAACTTCTGATAATGGTACTGTAACTTACGAGAACTTTGGAGCAGGAGTTATGTTCTTACCATCAGGGTTGGCTTATTATGCAAATACTCAGACGAATATACCAGCTTATTCTCCGTTAATATTTAGTTTTAAATTATTTGATCTTCAGAGATTAGATCATGAATATACATTTTCAAATGGTAGTGCAGTGAATGTTGGAGATGGTGTTCCTGATTATAAAGAAGATCTCGATGGCGATGGTTATTTATATGATTTGAGAGATACGGCAAGATTTCCAAATCCTCCTGATAGTTATAAGATAAATTATGATACAGATGGTGATGGAATTCCTGATTTCTTAGATTTAGATGATGATGGTGATGGATATTCAACCAGATTTGAAGTTACAAAACCAGTTGGTGCTCCAGTTACTGGTACAGGTTTAATTTATCCTTGGGATCCAATTGCAGATAATCCAGCAACACCAAATACAAATGAATCAGAAACTTTTGGTATTCCTAGAAGACCAACAGGAGAACTTACAGATCCTACTAAGCCAGAATCTATTGATAATCCACGTAAATTTGTAGATGATGATTATAAAGTTAATCCTAGGTTAAGAATACATTTGGATAAAACATATCCTTATCAAAAGAAATAAAACTTACGTTTAAATATACATAAAAACCTCGAAAGCGATTTCGAGGTTTTTTTTGTCTAAAAATATATAAAGATGAATTTAATTCGATTGAAAATGAAATACTTTTCTGCTTACGCTTTTGTTTCTTAGAAGGTCAGTTATAGTGATAAAAAAACCTCGAAAATCACTTTTCGAGGTTTTATATAAAGTAAGAAAATCTTAAAAATTATTTTCTTTTAATAACTCTTTCTACAGCTTCAACAATTGCTTGATTGTTTAATTTGTATTTATCCATTAATTGCTCTGGAGTTCCAGATTCACCAAAACTATCGTTTACGGCAACAAACTCCTGAGGAGCTGGAGTGTTTAAAGCTAATACTCTTGAGATGCTTTCTCCAAGACCTCCAAGAATATTGTGCTCTTCTGCAGTTACTACACATTTAGTTTTAGCCAATGATTTTAGAATAGCTTCTTCGTCAAGTGGTTTAATAGTGTGAATGTTGATTACTTCAGCAGAAATTCCTTTTGCTTCAAGAGCTTCAGCAGCGATAAGAGCTTCCCAAACTAAGTGTCCTGTTGCAACGATTGTAACATCAGTTCCTTCGTTTAATAAAATTGCTTTTCCAATTACGAAAGGTTCGTCAGCAGGAGTGAAGTTAGGCACAACCGGACGTCCAAAACGTAAGTAGGCAGGACCATGGTGATCTGCTAATGCTAATGTTGCTGCTTTAGTTTGATTGTAATCACAAGTATTGATTACAGTCATTCCTGGCAACATTTTCATTAAACCAATATCTTCAAGGATTTGGTGTGTAGCTCCGTCTTCACCAAGTGTTAGACCAGCGTGAGAAGCACAAATTTTTACATTTTTATCAGAATAAGCAACTGATTGACGAATTTGATCGTAAACTCTTCCTGTAGAGAAGTTAGCGAAAGTTCCTGTGAAAGGAATTTTTCCTCCAATTGTTAAACCTGCAGCAATACCAATCATGTTAGCTTCTGCGATTCCAATTTGGAAAAAACGCTCCGGGTGATTTTTCTTGAAATCATCAAATTTTAATGATCCAATTAAATCAGCACAAAGTGCTACTACATTTTCATTTTTTTGACCTAGTTCAGTCATTCCCGCTCCAAAACCCGAACGAGTATCTTTACTTCCTGTATTTTCGTATTTTTTCATTTTTTAATTTTTGAGATGCTGAGGTTCTAAGTGTCTAAGTTTTTAAGTTGAAAACTGACACTGAGACTGTGCACTTTTTAATAATCTGCTAAAGTTGAGATGTTTTGAGCTAAAGCACTTGACAACTGATCGTTGTTTGGAGCTTTACCATGCCAAGCATGAGTATGCATCATAAAGTCTACACCATTACCCATTTCAGTATGTAATAGAATACAAACTGGTTTTCCTTTTCCGGTTCTTGATTTTGCATCATTTAAACCTGCAAGGATAGCATCGATATTATTTCCTTCTTTGATTTCAAGAACGTCCCAGTCAAAAGCTTCAAATTTAGCACGGATACTTCCCATTGGTAAAACTTCGTCAGTAGTACCATCGATTTGTTTTCCGTTAAGGTCAATAGTTGAGATAATGTTATCTACTTTTTTAGCAGAAGCATACATGATAGCTTCCCAGTTTTGACCTTCTTGTAATTCACCGTCTCCGTGTAAAGAATAAATGATGTGATTATCGCCATTTAATTTTTTAGCCTGAGCTGCTCCAAGAGCTACAGATAAACCTTGTCCTAATGAACCAGAAGCAATACGAACTCCAGGTAATCCTTCATGAGTTGTTGGATGTCCTTGTAAACGTGAGTTTAATAATCTGAAAGTTGCAAGTTCTGAAACAGGGAAATAACCGCTACGTGCTAATACGCTATAAAAAACTGGTGAAATATGTCCATTTGAAAGGAAGAAAAGATCTTCTCCAATTCCATTCATATCAAAACCTTCTTTACGCTCCATAATATTTTGGTATAGAGTTACCAAAAATTCAGTACAACCTAGTGAACCACCTGGGTGACCTGAGTTGACAGCATGTACCATTCGAAGAATATCTCTTCTTACTTGGATAGTTAAATCGCTTAATTGTTGTGTGTTAGGCTTCATTTTATATGTAAAAGTTAAACTGATGCAAAAGTAATCGTTATTTTGCGGGCTCACAAATGATTTTTCGCTTTAGTTTGGCGTATTTGTTAAATTGCGGTCGTTTTTTTCTTGATATCAAATAAAAACTCGTATTCGCTTAGATTATTTGAATGAGTACTCTTTATCTGACTTAATTTTTGATGAATGTTTAAAATAAAAAAGCCCCGTTTGGGACTTTTATATCTAATTGTTTTTGAAAAGATTATTCTGTGTCACCTTCGCTATAGAAGTTGTTTTCTTCGTCTTCAGATCCAATTTCTTCTTGTTCGTCATCAAGTTCAGAACCCGGAATATCCAAATCATTTCCTAGTTTATCGCTATTTTGTTTCCATTCATGATCGTCGGGAATGATGGTTTCGTCCGTTGAAATTTCTTCCAGATCAATGTTTTCCTGTTTGTTTTCATTATTGTAAATATCTTCGCTTGCCGGATAATCTAAATTTTCCAGATTTTTTTCGATTTCATTTTCGTTTGCTGAGTTTTTATCTTCTGAATTTATCATAATTTCTACTTTTTTAAATGGATACTAAAGTTATGAAATTATTGAATTCAGAATGTTATATGTTTTAAGGACAAAGTTTTAGTATTTACATTCTTTTGAAAAAAAGTAATTTTTTAAGTTTCAATTTTCAGGTTTAGGAAATAATTATCTCATTTTCTAATTGATGCATTATTTAATTGACGAAATCTCTTTCCATGTTATTAATTGAATATTATTTTCCTGAAGTATCGATTTGCATTCTTCACTTGTAAAGAAATCAAAATCAATCTGACGCCATTCTGAACCAAAATTTGGGTGATCTACGGTAATTCCTTGCATTTCAAAATCATCAAAAGCGGGATGAAGCAAGAAGACATTAAATCCTGGTTTTGTGTTTTCTAAAGCTTTTGCGTAAGATCTTCTTAGTTCACCTTTTTCGAAGTCGCTGAAATATCCAATTAAAAGATTGTCGGCTACGAGTGTGTTTTCGAAATTATATTCTTCGTTAGATAAACTGATAGATTCTACAAATTGTTTGTTGATGAAAACGGGTAAATTATAAGTTCTTCCGAGTTCTTTGTAGATTTCTAAAATTTCGGGAGTTACGCCAACGCTGCACATATGTGAGTCGAGATGTGTAGGCTTGATTCCGAATTGTAAAGCTTTTTCGATTTGTGCCGTAAGTTCTTTTTTTATTTCGGAAAGTTTGGCGTTGTTTTTAAAATCTGCTCTGGTTTTGTAGAAATAGCCGTTTTTGTCGACTAAACTTGAGACTTCTTTGATTGGAAGAACTGGACCAAATTTGTAGTTTTCCCATTCGCAAGTCAGCGTTAAGTGAATTCCGCAATCATAATTTGGATTGTTTTTGGCGAATGTTGCCATTTCAAAAAACCACGCGCACGGAACCATTATACTATAGGAGTTTACAGATCCGTTTTGTAGCGTTTTTATCGTGGCTTGATTTTCGGAATGTGATAATCCTGCGTCGTCGGCATGAATGATTAATAGTTTTGTGTTTTCGGGATATCCAAGTTTTTGAGCTAAGTTCATTTTTTTGTCTTTGTTGTGGTGAATAAATGGCACGCGGATTTTTGCAGATTTAAACGGATTTTTTATTGTTATGCTTTTGCTTTGCGGGGCTTCGACTTCGCTCAGCCTGAGATAAGGTTTATTCAAATTTAGAAATTTCTAATGGAACTTTCATGTCTTTTTTTTGCGTTAGGGATAGAAACGGATAGCCCACAGCCTGACGAAGGAAGTGCGAGGACTTGCAGTGGATAGCCCGACCGAAGGGAACGCCCAAAGTATTTAAATTGCAATTATAGAAATTTAAAACTCCAAGTTTCAGGTTTTCTTTGTTTCAGGTTTCAAGTTGATTATCTAATTTTCTAATTGCCAAATTATCTAATTTATTTTCCCTGAAATTAGCTTATCTTTGCCGACTGAAAAAAGAAACAGATGAAGTTTGATTTATTACAAAAAGATCCGCAGTCTAAAGCTAGAGCGGGAAGTATTACTACAGATCACGGCGTAATTGAAACGCCTATTTTTATGCCTGTTGGAACGGTTGCTTCTGTAAAAGGTGTACATCAGCGTGAGCTAAAAGAAGATATTAATCCGGATATTATTCTGGGAAATACATACCATTTATATTTACGTCCGCAGACTGAAATCCTTGAAAAAGCTGGTGGATTGCATAAATTCATGAACTGGGATCGTAATATTTTGACGGATTCTGGTGGTTATCAGGTTTATTCTCTTTCGAATAATAGAAAAATTAAGGAAGAAGGAGTAAAGTTTAAATCGCATATTGATGGTTCGTATCACTTTTTTTCACCGGAAAGTGTAATGGAAATTCAACGTACTATTGGAGCTGATATTATTATGGCTTTTGATGAATGTACGCCTTATCCTTGTGATTACAGATATGCACAACGTTCAATGCATATGACGCACCGTTGGCTGGATCGTTGTATTAATCATTTGGACAAAGTGCCTTATAAATATGGATATGAGCAAACGTTTTTTCCAATTGTTCAAGGAAGTACTTATAAAGATTTACGTCGTCAATCTGCAGAATATATTGCCAATTCAGGACAACAAGGAAACGCTATTGGTGGTTTGTCTGTAGGAGAACCTGCGGAAGAAATGTATGCAATGACTGAGGTTGTTTGCGAAATTCTGCCAGAAGATAAACCGAGATATTTAATGGGAGTTGGAACTCCGATTAATATTTTAGAAAATATTGCGTTAGGTATTGATATGTTTGATTGCGTTATGCCAACTCGAAATGCCAGAAATGGTATGTTATTTACTGCAAACGGAACAATTAACATCAAGAATAAAAAGTGGGAAGCTGATTTTTCTCCAATTGATGAAATGGGACACACTTTTGTAGATACTGAATATACAAAAGCTTATTTGCGTCATTTATTTGCTGCTAATGAGTATTTAGGAAAACAAATTGCGACGATTCATAATCTTGGTTTTTATATGTGGTTGGTTCGTGAAGCCAGAAAACATATCTTAGCAGGAGATTTCAGACCATGGAAAGAAATGATGGTTAAAAATATGAGTCAAAGACTTTAAAAATATGTTTATTTGTTTAATCGTTTATTCGGTTAAACGATTAAACAAATAAACGATTAAACTTTACTATGCTGACGATAATAGATAAGTATATTTTAAAAAGATATTTAGCGACTTTTTCGGTGATGATATTACTATTTATTCCAATTGGAATTGTAATTGATGTCTCTGAGAAGGTTAATAAAATGCTTGAAAACAAGATTCCGTTTACTGAAATCGCGATTTACTATTATAACTTTACCGTTTATTTTGCGAATTCATTATTCCCGATTTTTTTGTTTTTATCAGTAATTTGGTTTACCTCAAAACTGGCAAATAACACGGAGATTATTGCGATTTTGAGCTCTGGAATTTCATTTACACGTTTCTTAAGACCATATATTATTGGTGCTTCAATAGTGTCAGTTTTTGTGCTTTTGATGGGATTTTTTATTGTTCCTGCTGCCAGCGAAGGTTTTAATAATTTTAGATATACGTATTTAAAAGGAGGTGGTAAAACAGAGATGATGGGGAATAATACAAATGTGTACAGGCAGCTTGATGATAACGATTTTATTTTTGTAAATAGTTTTAACGAAGAGTCTAAAACCGCTTTTAATTTTTCGTTGGAGCATTTTGAAAAAGATATATTGACTTATAAAATTACTGCAAGTCGTATTAAATGGGATCCAAAAGCGAAGACCTATATTTTATATGATTACACTAAAAGAACCATTGGAGACTTGAACGATGTAATTGAAAAAGCACCGGAAAAAAAGGTGGCTTTTAAATTTGAGTTGGCCGATTTAACTCCTGTAGTTTATATTGCAGAAACGCTTCCGCTTGGAAAATTAATTGATTTTATTGAAAAAGAACGTAAAAGAGGTTCCGGAAATATTAATACCTATTTAGTGGTACTTTATAAGAAATATAGCTTACCGGTTTCGGCTTTTATTTTGACCATTATAGCAGTGGCAGTTTCGTCAATGAAACGTCGCGGTGGTATGGGAACGAATTTGGCTATTGGAATTGCGATTGCATTTTCTTTTGTTTTCTTTGATAAAATATTCGGTACTCTTGCCGAAAAATCTACATTCTCACCTTTATTAGCCGTTTGGTTTCCAAATATTGTTTTTGGAATTCTGGCGGTTTACTTATTACGCAATGCGAAACGATAATTTAAAAAGTTATTTAAATCTACATTTAATTGTTTTTATCTGGGGTTTTACAGCCATTTTGGGCGCTTTAATTACAATTGATGCCGAAAATTTGGTTTGGTTTAGAATGCTTCTTGCTATGATTTTTTTAGGAGCATTTATTGTCTATAAAAAACAATCTTTTCAAGTTCCGATAAAAGAACTTTTTAAACTGATTTTTGTTGGTTTACTGATTGCTTTGCATTGGATATTCTTTTTTAAAGCAATTCATGTTTCTAATGTTTCAATTACACTTTCGATATTTTCTTTGGGAGCATTTTTTGCCTCTTTATTAGAGCCGCTTTTTTACGGGAGAAAAATATTATTTTATGAAGTTTTCTTCGGATTAATTATAATTGCCGGACTTGCTTTGATATTGCAAGTGGAAATTAAATATCTTACAGGTGTTTATTATGCATTGGCAGCTATTATTCTGGGTGTTTTATTTACTCTGATGAATGGTAAATTAATTTCAGATCATGAACCGTCTGTTATTACATTTTATGAATTTGGTGCAGGAGTTTTCTTTATTTCTCTTTATTTTTTAGTTCAGGGAAAATTTACTGCCGATTTTTTTACAATGTCATTAGATAACTGGATTCTATTACTCGTTTTGGCATCTGTTTGTACGGCTTATGCATTTACTGCTTCGGTAAAAGTTATGCAGAAATTAACGCCTTATACGGTGATGTTAACAACTAATTTAGAGCCTGTTTACGGAATTATTCTGGCTTATTTTATTCTTGGAGGAAAAGAAAAAATGAGCACAGAATTTTATATTGGAGCCATTATAATTGTAATTACAGTTATCTTAAATGGCGTTTTTAAACATTATAAAAATAAGAAAGAACTGTAATAGTTTACTTATTTTTAAATCACAATTTGATACTTTACTAACAATTAACTGTGCCAATGATATAATATTTTTATATTTGCGGTTCGATTTACAAACAAAATTCAAAAATCCATGGAATATTTAGATTTTGAGCTTCCAATCAAAGAACTTGAAGAACAGTTAGAAAAGTGTGTTATTATTGGAAAAGAATCTGATGTTGATGTAACACCAACCTGCAAGGAAATCAACAAAAAATTAGTAGAAACTAAGAAAGAAATATACAAAAACCTTACGGCTTGGCAACGTGTTCAATTGTCAAGACATCCAAATAGACCTTATACTTTAGATTATATCAGAGCAATTTGCGGTGAGACATTTTTAGAACTTCACGGAGACAGAAATTTTAAAGATGATAAAGCTATGGTTGGCGGACTTGGAAAAGTAAACGGACAATCGTTTATGATCATTGGTCAGCAAAAAGGTTTTAATACAAAAACACGTCAGTACCGTAACTTTGGTATGGCAAATCCTGAAGGATACCGTAAAGCTTTGCGTTTGATGAAAATGGCAGAGAAATTTGGTATTCCGGTTTTAACTTTGGTAGATACTCCGGGTGCATATCCAGGACTTGAGGCCGAAGAAAGAGGACAAGGAGAAGCTATTGCGAGAAATATTTTTGAAATGGTTCGTTTACAAGTGCCAATTATCACAATCATTGTTGGTGAAGGTGCTTCTGGTGGAGCTTTAGGAATAGGTGTTGGAGATAAAGTTTATATGTTAGAGAATACTTGGTATTCTGTAATTTCTCCAGAATCTTGTTCTTCGATTTTATGGAAAAGCTGGGAGTACAAAGAACGTGCTGCAGATGCTTTAAAATTGACTTCATCTGATATGAAAAAACAAAAATTAGTTGATGATGTTATTCCGGAACCACTAGGAGGAGCGCACTATGATCGCGAAACTACTTTTAAAACAGTTGCCGAATACATTACCAAAGGATATAATGAATTGAAAGACTTATCAACAGCCGACTTAATTGCCCAAAGAATGGACAAATACAGTAACATGGGCGAGTATAAAGAGTAAATTCTTACAAGATTGATTAAAATCCGAAGCCTTACAGTTTCGGATTTTTTTTTGGTTATGAACAAAAATCACTTATTTATAAACAATTAATAGTTATAACTCGATAGCGATCTCTTTTTAAATTTCGCTACTTTCGCCATATGGAAAATTTCAAAAATGCAAACCCTGCAAAGGTAGATAAAACCACAATTATCAGTTTAGAAAAAGGAAAATTACCGCCGCAAGTCCTTGAATTAGAGGAGGCAGTTCTTGGTGCGATGATGATTGATAAAAAAGGGGTAGATGATGTAATTGATATTTTACAGGCTGATGCTTTTTATAAAGATTCACATAAATTTATTTTTGAAGCAATTGTTCAGCTTTTTACCGAAACACAGCCAATTGACTTGCTGACCGTTTCGACCCAATTGAAAAAAAATGGAAAACTGGAATTAGCCGGTGGAGATTTTTATTTAATTCAGCTTACGCAAAAAATCGCGTCTTCAGCGCATATCGAATTCCACTCACGTATTATTCTTCAAAAATTCATTCAAAGAAGTTTGATTCGAATTTCGTCTGAAATTATCGAAGCGTCTTATGATGAAACTGCAGATGTATTTGATTTGCTGGATCAAGCCGAATCAAAATTATATGAAGTAACACAAGGAAATATTAAACGTAGTTCTGAAACTGCACAGAGTTTAGTACTTCAGGCTAAAAAGAAGATTGAAGAAATTGCTAAACAAGAAGGTTTAAGTGGTGTTGAAACTGGATTTCATAATCTTGATAAACTGACTTCAGGATGGCAACCCAGCGATTTAATTATTATCGCGGCGAGACCTGCGATGGGAAAAACGGCATTCGTACTTTCGATGGCGAGAAATATTGCTATTCAGTACGGGCATGGAGTGGCTTTGTTCTCTCTGGAGATGGCATCAGTTCAGTTAATCACGAGGCTTATTTCGTCAGAAACAGGATTATCATCAGAGAAATTACGTACTGGTAAATTAGAACCTCACGAGTGGGAAATGTTGAGTACCAAAGTAAAAAACTTAGAAAAAGCTCCTTTGTTTATTGATGATACGCCATCGCTTTCTATTTTCGATTTAAGAGCAAAATGTCGTCGTTTAGTTTCACAGCATGGTATCAAAATTATTATTATTGACTATTTGCAGTTGATGACTGCGGGAGGAAATAATAAAGGTGGAGGAAATCGTGAGCAGGAGATTTCGACAATCTCCCGAAACTTAAAGGCCTTGGCAAAAGAGCTAAACGTTCCGGTAATTGCACTTTCGCAGTTATCGCGTGCCGTTGAAACGCGTGGATCCAGTAAACGTCCTTTGCTTTCGGATCTTCGTGAATCTGGGGCGATTGAGCAGGATGCGGATATTGTATCGTTTTTATACCGACCAGAATACTACAAAATTGAAGAATGGGATGATGATGAGGCATCGCCAACTACCGGTCAGGCCGAAATTATGATCGCGAAACACCGTAATGGTGGTATTGAGAATATTCGATTGAAATTTATAGGACATCTTGGAAAGTTTGATAACCTTGATGATTTTTCAGGTAGTTATGATGATTTACCGTCAAAAATGAATCATGATGACAATCCATTTATAACTAAAAATTTACCATCAGCAAATGAAGCATTTGGAAGCAACCTGAATGATGATGATGATGATAGTGATGTTCCATTTTAACAAATTATTAAAAAGCCTTATTTTAAGGCTTTTTTTGTATTCAAATGTTAAAATTCTTAATAAAATTCTGTAGTTTAGCAATTCGATTGTCTAAACAGTCGTCTATTAACTTGTAACCAAAAACAAATTTATATTATGGCAGATGAAAACAAATTAAAAGAAGGGGATACTCAAATTTCTTTAGTAACAGCACAAGAATGGGTAAAAAATTGGAAAGACCCAAAACAAAATGAAAATAGAGTTAAGGTAGATTCGTACCTAATTCCAGTGCAAAATTTAGCGCTTGTTCTAGCTCAGGGAATTGATGCTGCAAGAGCATATGTTGGAATTAATAGTAAAGGAGCACAAACTTTAATGATTGTGGGAACAAAGTATGATCCTAAAACAGGTATTTATGTAGATATGATTCCTACTGGTAGCGGTGAAGAAGAAATACTTTCTGCAATTCCTAGTGCGATTTACGATTTTACAGAACCAAGCCCTCCAGGTAAAGCTGATCCAAGTAGTCCGCTGAATGTATAAATGCGGTCATTTTTTGTAAATGCGGGATATATTCTTTTATTGATTAATTTCTTATTATTTGTATTTGGCTTTTTTAAGAATGGAAAAGCTTATAAAATTTTTACTGTTTATTTATTTGTGATAATTGGTGTTCAGTTAAGTGCTTATATTTTTAAAGAGCTTTACAATAACAACCTCTTTTTATCGCATATTTATTTTATAGGACAGTTTATATTATTAAGCTTGTTTTATCTGGAATTAGTAAAAGGCGAATTTCAAAAGAAAGCAATAAAGATAGGTTTTGTATTAGTTCTATTGACTCTGGCGATTCAATACGGATTAAAAACTGAACTTTTTTTTAAGTTCAACTTATACGAAATCTTTATTACTTCGTTTTTGCTGATTATATATGCAACGTTTCATTTCTACAACATGTTAGATGATAAAAAAGAATTTTATTTTATTAACATGGGCGTTTTATTGTACCTCTTTGCAAGTACGATTTTATTTCTAGTTGGAAATTTAACGGTAAAATTCAGTGACAATTTCAATATGATAACATGGATGCTGAATGCAATTTTATACGTTGTTTATCAGCTGTTTGTATTGTATGAATGGAAAGTGATTTTTTTTAGTAAAAAAGCGATTAATACTTAATTAATAATCATTATTGATGAAAAAAAGAAGTTTATTAGGTGCTGCTCTGGCAGTGCTTTTAATGTTCTCTTGTCAAAAAGAGAATTCGCAGGAAAATAGTTCTTTGGTTTCAAAAACCGAACAAGAGAATTGGCAAACCGCAAAACTGGATGCTAAATTCGCAGCTTCTCAAAAACAAGTTACAGCATACTTATTTCAAACTGACGCAATGGCTAAACTGGTCGAAACACCAAATGTAGAGTACGTACAGTTTGTTTTGGGTTATAGTGACAATACTTTACAGATCAAAGTTATTGGAGTTGATAAAACCGGAAAAGAATTTGCAAGTGTTGATTCTAAGATTCTTAACGAAACTTCTGATATCAATAAATTGTCTACATTAAAAGCATCAAACAGCAAAACAAGCAAGGGAAGTGCTCTTTTAAATGATCACTTAATTTTGCCTAACGTTGCACTTGATGGTATCAATGCGTGGCAGAAAAAATTAAATACCGTGTCAGATTTAGACGAAGTACTTTCTTATGAAGGTGCCCGTTTTAAATATTATACTTTAGAAGCTGCAGTCATTGCCGATATGGTAAAAGACAAAAATAATGCAAACATTGGTTTGTTTTTAGGACTTAATCCTGTTGGAAAAGTAACTACCATTTTGATTGGATTAGATAAAAATAATTCAATTAAAAAAACTTCTTTTAATGGTAAAACAGCGAGTGTTGCAGATGTATATGATGCAACGCGTCCTTGTCCTCCTTATGGGGATCCAGTTCCTGGTAATCAATAATTAGAATATTTTAAGATTAAAACAATTAATAAATGGCTATTGGAATGAATGTTTTGATAGCCATTTTTTTTGAATATTTCAGTATAAACTGAAATGTCTATTATGTTTAACTAATAATTACTAATAATGAAAAGAACCAGTTTATTAGGTGCTGCCTTGATAGCACTTTTAATGTTCTCTTGTCAAAAAGAGAGCTCACAAGAGAATAGTTCCGTAGTTTCAAAAGTGGAGCAGGAGAATTGGCAAACGGCAAAGTTGGATGCTAAATTCGCAGCGTCTCAAAAGCAAGTTACAGCTTATTTATTTCCAACTGATCAAATGTCAAAATTGGTTGAAACGCCAAATGTAGAATTTGTTCAGTTTGTTTTGGGTTACAGTGATAATACGTTACAAATCAAAGTTATTGGAGTTGATAAAACAGGAATAGAACTGGCAAGTGTTGATTCTGAAATTCTTAAAGATGCTTCTGATACAGATAAATTGGCAGCATTAAAAACATCAATTACTAAAACAAGCAAAGGAACAACGCTTTTAAATGAGCATTTGATTTCACCTGATGTTGCTTTGGATGGTATTAATACATGGCAGAAAAAATTGTCTGCTGTTTCTGATTTAGACGAAATACTTTCTTATGAAGGCGCTCGTTTTAAACATTACAGTTTAGAAAGTGCTATTATTGTTGATATGCTTAAAAACAAAAAAAATGTAAATATTGGTTTGTTTTTAGGGCTTAATCCTGTTGGAAAAGTAACTACTTTTTTGATAGGATTAGATAAAAACAATTCAATAAAGAAAGGATCATTAACAACTAAAGAGGCTGATGCTGGTGATGTATATGACGGATTGCGTCCTTCACCACCATATTAATAGTTAAAATATTCCAGATTAACTACAATTAATAAATGGCTATTGGAATGAATGTTTTGATAGCCATTTATTTTAAATATTTCAGTGTAAACTGAATTGTCTATTATGTTTAACCAATAATTACTAATAATGAAAAGAACCAGTTTATTTGGTGCTGCCTTGATAGCACTTTTAATGTTCTCTTGTCAAAAAGAGAACTCGCAAGAGAATAGTTCCGTAGTTTCAAAAGTGGAGCAGGAGAATTGGCAAACGGCAAAGTTGGATGCTAAATTCGCAGCTTCTCAAAAACAAGTTACAGCTTATTTATTTCCAACAGATCAAATGTCAAAATTGGTTGAAACGCCAAATGTAGAATTTGTTCAGTTTGTTTTGGGTTACAGTGATAATACTTTACAAATCAAAGTTATTGGAGTTGATAAAACAGGAATAGAACTGGCAAGCGTTGATTCTGAAATTCTTAAAGATGCTTCTGATACAGGTAAATTGGCAGCATTAAAAACATCAATTGGTAAAACAAGCAAAGGAACAGCACTTTTAAATGAGCATTTGATTTCACATGATGTTGCTTTGGATGGGATTAATACATGGCAGAAAAAATTGTCTGCTGTTTCTGATTTAGACGAAATACTTTCTTATGAAGGCGCTCGTTTTAAACATTACAGCTTAGAAAGTGCTATTATTGCTGATATGCTTAAAAACAAAAAAAATGTAAATATTGGTTTGTTTTTAGGGCTTAATCCTGTTGGAAAAGTAACTACTTTTTTGATTGGGCTTGATAAAAACAATGCGATTAAAAACTCTTCTGTTACAGCTAAAGAAGCTGATGCTGGAGATGTATATGACGGAGCACGTCCTTCACCACCATTTTGAGTAATTAGAATTTACAATTAATAATCTCTGTCAAAATTTATGTTTTGACAGAGATTTGTTTTTATCCTGGAATGTTTTAAAGTAAGAATTAGATTAAATGCAATATATTTGATTTTGTAATTGATGAATAATAATATTAAAAATAAAGCTTCCCGATTGTATGAGTCCAAAAGTAATTCCAGAATCCGAAATCGTAGCAACTGTAATATTTAGTTGTGTTTCCTTTTTATTGATGGGACTTGTTTTGGTCTTGTTTTTCTATTTCTCCAGAAAGAAAATTGTCCAAAAAGAAATTGAGAATAAGAACTTAGAAATCCAATATCAAAAAGATCAATTGTATGCGATTATTGTGACTCAGGAAGAAGAGCGTAAAAGGATTGCTCAGGATTTACATGATGATATTAGTTCTAAACTTAATATTGTTTCGCTAAACAGTCATTTACTTACTGCACCAGATCTAACAGAAGCTGAAACATTGGAAATTACCGGAAATATAATTGCATTGACAACCAAAGCACTTGAAAATTCGAGAAAAATAGCCCATAATTTATTACCGCCAGTTTTTGAAAAATTCGGGTTGAATGCGGGTGTTGAAGAATTGTGCGAAGAATTTGAAAGTAGTAAAGCAATTAAAACTTATTATAAAAATGAAATTGATTTTGAAGAGGAAGACATTGACCGTCATTTGCACATTTTCAGAATTTTACAGGAATTAATGAATAATTCATTGCGTCATGGAAAAGCAACCGAAATTTGGATTGCTTTTAAAAATATAAACGGAATTGATACCTGTAATTATGAAGATAATGGAGTAGGTTTTGACAGCAAAAGTATTGAAAATCAAAAAGGTTTAGGCATGAAGAATATTGATAGCCGTATTTCGTTTTTAAACGGAACAATCAAAATAAACTCTGAAGTTGGTAAAGGAATAAGTGTAATTTTTACTTTTTAACTTAAAATTGAATAATAAATAGGTTTTTCACATAATATAATGAGGGATTACGTATTTGTTTGGTTCATATTTTGTAATTTCGGCAGACCAAACGACCAAAAATAAAAAAAATGAGTGCCGCTATTAAAATTGCTTTAGTCGATGACGAAGTTTTGTTCCGTAAAGGGATTTCTTTTTTGTTGCAAAGAGAAGATAATATCGAGATCGTTTTTGAAGCCTCAAATGGCGAAGATCTTATTTCTCAATTACAAGAGATCGAAACAAAACCGGATATAATCATAATGGATTTAAAAATGCCAGTATTAAATGGTGTTGAAGCAACAAAAATAATTAGAAAATTATTTCCCGAAATTAAAATAGTTGCTTTAACCAGTTATGATACAAAGTCATTTATTGCCAATATGATTCAGGTTGGCGCTGTTGCATATTTGATAAAAAATACAACACCAAAAGATTTAATCAGAACTATTAATGAAGTCCATAGAAAAGGATTTCATTATAATGAAAATGTTTTAAGAACAATACAAGAGACAATAGTTTCGTCTAAAAATACAAAAGGTAATTTAGAAACTAGTTTTCTTTCGCCACGCGAAATAGAAATTCTACAACTTATTTGTCAGCAAAAAACAACTTCAGAAATTGCTGAACATCTTTATTTAAGCCCACGAACCGTTGAAGGGCATCGCAATAATTTATTACTTAAAACAGAATCTAGAAACATAGCTGGTTTAGTAGTATATGCAATTCAAAACGAAATTGCAGATCTCACACTTTAATTTAGCTGGCTAGAAATTGTATTGATAAAACATAATATAAAATAATTGTCAGTACTAGTAAACATAGGCCAATTTTCTGCATTGCATTTAATCCCTTTGGTTGGTTATTACTATCATTAAACTTCATTGGTTTGGTTTTTTTTCATTGATTAGTTTGATGATCCGGGATAGCAAATTTAGTTAGAAATAGTTTTACCGGTCCACGTGTTTTTACCTGTTTTTGCAAGTTAATCAAGGCATTATTTATTTGATTTCGTATTTAACGTTTGAACTTGCTATAAAACTAGAGTTCTATTGTGTTTTTTGGCGCTTCCTTTATATCTTTACTAAAATAATTTTCTAATGAATAAGAGTTTAGTTTATATTTTCATATTTCTATTTTCATTTACGGCAAAAGCTTCGTTTATTTTGTTACCAATGGACGAGACAACTCAGCAAAATCATTTAAAAGCATATGGAATTACTTATTGGTGTTTAAGTAAAGATTATAAAGCAAGTTGGCTGCTCAATTATAGAGGAGGTTCATTTTTACTGCCTGATGTTGCCGAAATTAGAAAAGAATGTCAGATTCGTGGTGTTAGTTTTGAGGTTCTTTCAGATAGTGAAGAAGCTTCAATTCTGGAAGAAATATCAAGTCCATCACAAAATATGGAATCTGTTATTCTCGAAAAAGCTCCTAAAATTGCAGTTTATACTCCTAAAGGAAAGCAACCTTGGGATGATGCAGTGACATTAGTTTTGACATATGCCGAAATTCCTTTTACACCAATCTATGACGAAGAAGTTTTAACCGATCAATTATTGCTTTATGATTGGCTGCATTTACATCACGAAGATTTTACGGGACAATACGGAAAATTTTATGCAGCTTACAAAAATACGCCTTGGTACATTGATCAAAAGAAGGATGCCGAAGCTCTGGCAACAAAACTAGGTTATGCCAAAGTCTCACAAGAAAAAGGTGCTGTTGCAAAAAAAATTAGAGATTTTGTAATAGGTGGAGGTTTTATGTTTGCTATGTGTTCAGCAACAGATAGTTTTGATATTGCGTTAGCTGCCGATGGAGTTGATATATGTGAAGCTATGTTTGATGGTGATGCCAGTGATTCAAATTACCAATCGAAGTTAAATTATTCAAATTCATTTGCTTTCAAAGATTTTGTTTTAGAAAGAAGACCTGAAGTTTATGAATTCTCAGATATTGACATGACCACAAAGCGAAGAATTCCCGTTGAAAAAGATTATTTTACACTAATGGAATTTTCGGCAAAATGGGATCCAATTCCAAGTATGTTGTGCCAGAATCATACACAATTAGTTAAAGGTTTTATGGGACAAACAACTTCATTTGATTCCTCATTAATAAAATCGAATGTTTTGGTTATGGGTACTTGCGAACTAAATGGCGAGTCGAGATATATTCATGGTGAAAAAGGAAAAGGAATGTTTACTTTTTTTGGAGGCCATGATCCTGAAGATTTTCAACATCAGGTTGGAGATCCGCCAACAGTTTTAGATTTGCATCCAAATTCTCCGGGTTACAGATTGATTCTTAACAATGTTTTGTTTCCGGCTGCAAGAAAGAAAAAGTTGAAAACATAGTTAATTTAGAGAAAATTCAAACCATATAGGAATATGATCTGATATTTTTCTGGCTTCTTTTAAGGAAAGAAATTTTTTATGAAATGAAATTATACCTGAATTAATATATTTTGTAGACTGAGATTTATAGAATATGTTATCAAATTCAGAAGCTAAACAATTATCAGCGATACATTTTTGTTTTAAAGTGGTTTTTTGATTCTGTAAAGAAGAATTATATCCCATTTTTTTTAAAGGATTAAAAACAGTATGTGATTGGGGACAATTAAAATCTCCAAGAAATACTAAATTTAAATCCGGGTATTCTGCGGGTAAAAACTTAAAATATTTAATTTCTGTTTCGGGTTGTTTGCTTTTAGTAATAGCATGAAAACTGACCAGTGTTATGGTTCTTTTGTCAATTTCGAAAGTGGCAAAATAAGGTTCCCGATCAATTTCTTCATGATATTTTTTTTCGAGCCAGGTATTTCCTTTTAGTTTTATTTTGGAAGTTTTCCAGATAAAAGCATAACGCTCTCTTTTGTAACTACTGCTACTAGTTGGGTCGCTAATGCGATAATCCCATTTAGCACCTTTTTCATTTAGAATTTCTGTGAGTTTTGCAACTGCCTGAGCGCCGCCATAACCGGCAACAACTTCTTGAATTGCAATAATGTCATAGTTATTTATGGTATTGGCTATAAAATTTAATTCAGATTCAGATTTTGATTTACCAAAGTTTTCTAAATTCCAGGAAAGAATTTTAGTTTGTGAAAAAGAGAAGAAATAAAAAAATAAAAGAATAAAGCTAAGAGTATTTTTCATGCAGAATTTTAAAGAATCAAATATAAGCATTTCAAAATTTGGCAATAATTTCTTTTATTCTAATTGTATGATTTTTTTAGAATCAACAATTGAGAAAGATTGAAAATAGCTTTATTCTTTTCTGTATCTGTTTTTTAAAGCAGTTGTAATAATTATAATTTGTAAAACAAGAAGGGCCGGAATAAATATCATTTTCCAATCTACTTCGATCCATCCTGTTTTTTCTGAAATGAAAGCAAAACTCATTGATAGTAAAATACAAAGAATCATAGTTTTCATAATAATTTTATTTTTAGTGGTATTAATTTTGGAGACCAAATTAATTCTATATCTTGGTTTCATTTGGCTAGTTATATAGATTATGTGCAAATCTATAGTTATATTAGAGTATTTCCTTACGGGAATCCGTAAAGGGCAATAAAATTTAAACTAAACCAAAATCTTTAGCAATTGCAATTAAATGAACATTGTTATTTGCCTTGAAATATATTTTTAGTTTATTGATCCTTTTCTCGATACTACTTGTTCCATTTGGAGTTATGCAAGAGGCTTTAAATTCATTTGAAATATGCTCTAAAATATACCCTTGTGCTAAAAGTTGTAAGATTGAGATGTCATATGATTCAATTTCGATAAGAGCTTTATCATTAAAACTAAAAGATAAATCAGAAGAAAGTATTTTTTCTTCATTTCTAAAAGTTCCTTCAATTGCATTTCTTAGTTCTTCAATACTATTTCTTCCTTTCGAAACATAAGCATTAATTCCCAAATCATTAAAAAGCGACTTTATTCGATAAGATTTGTCTTCAATAGAGAAAATTATTTTTTTTAATTTTGGCTGAACAGTGTTTACAGCTTTTATTAAATCTTCACCATTAGTAAGAGTCGTCTTTCTATGATCTGTTTTAAAAGACAAATCACTTATAAGTAAATCGTATGGTTCATTGTCTAATAATGCTTTTTTTACTTTTAATAAGCCATCGTCACAATACTTCACATGATGAATTGTTGGGATTTTAAGGTCTTCAAGTACTTGTATAACGGCTATACTTATACTATCTAAATCTTCGGCAACTAAAACTTTTTTGAACATATTATATTTTGTTTAAATGGGTAAAGTGAAACTTAACTTAAAGCCTTTTTCATAATCAGGGTCAAAAATAATAGTTCCATTTATAGTTTTAATACGGTTTTCCACATTTTGTAGTCCATTTTTTAAAATTAGATCATTTTTATTGACTCCAATGCCGTTATCATTGTAAGTAACGACTATATTTTTTTCTATTATTTTAAAGGTAATACTTATTAATGTTGCCTGACTATGCTTTTTCATATTTAGAAACAGTTCTTGTAAAACCCGATAAAGGACTATTTTTTTGTTTTTCTCGATTTTGCTCCACAAAACTGAATCAAAACCATTTAGTAAAATATTATTTTTAGGTGTTTTAAAGCCGGCAATCATTTCTTTTAATGCTGCAGGATAATTTTCATTTGTTGTTATTTTACTGTTTTCTTTCGATATGTTTCTTGCTCTTAAGTATATATTCTCTAAATTGGTTAAGAGATGTTCTTTGTTTTCAGTTAATTTCAGATCTCTATTTTCTGCAAAAGCCATAGTTTGATAAACATCATTAGCGAGTTCATCATGTAACTTTTGTGATATTCGTAATTCACTTTTAAAAACAGCATCGTCTTTTTCTTTTTTTACTTTTTCTTTTAAGTGGAAATAAAGAAACGCCACAAGCCCAAGGATAAATGCAATTATAATGTAAGCAATAATAATTCGTTTTTTTTGTCTTTCTAATTGAAGCTTATTTTCAGCTTTCTGATCCTTAAGTTTTAGATTTTCTTCTTTGTCTTTTTTAGAAGTATACTTGATATTTGTGAACTGATTTTTTGCAGTTTGTTTTGCAATACTAACGCTATCAACAAGTCTTAAATAAGATAATGAATGTCGTTTTAAATCAGCACCTTCGCTGCGTTTGATTAGTAATCCTAATGCTCCAATTTCATCTGTGGCATTATTTAATTTTGACGCATGATTATAAGCTTTTTGGGCATATTCTCTCGATAAATTTGGATTAGTTTTTTCAAAATACATCGAAAGATATGAATACGTTGTCACCAATCCTTCCTGAGTTTCTGGTTTTAATCTGATCTTTAATGCTTCGTAAAAATAGTTTAATGCTTTTTTTTGATTTCCCAGTTTATAGTAACAAAAGCCTAAATTATTTATTACGAAAGAGTAATTATTATGATTAATAGCGTCATATTTTGAAATATTTTTTTGTGAAGCCAGAATATTAAAGATATCCATGGCCTCTTTATATTTCTCTTGATTCATATAAACAGCCGCTAAATTATTTAAAGCGATATATTTTCTCCATGCGCTAGTTTTCAGGTTTATAGCTTTTTTGAAGTATATAATAGCATTGGAGCTGTCATAATTATCGGTGTAGTTAATGCCTAATAAATTATATACTATCCATGAGTATCTGGGATTTTTGATATGTTTTAAATAAGGTAGTGCTTCTGTCGCATTTGCTTCGCTGGCAATATAATTTCCTTGTTGCAATTGAAGCTCAGCAATACAAGATAAAGCATATACATAATCGATAGCATTTTTATTAGGATCACAGAGTTTTTTAGCTTTAGTGAAAACGTAAATCGCGCTGTCTTTTTTATTGGTATCAAAATATACATCTGCAATATCTGATAGTCTTTTTATTTCGGCACTATTATCTTTTGATATTGGTTTTACTGGATTTTCATTTTTATACGATTGATATAATAACAAAGAGCCTCCTAATAATAGAAATTGTATTATTAAAAGATATTTTAAGATTGTTTTATTGGGAATGAAACTTAATTGCTTTTTCATGATCAGATAGGGAATTTAATAAAAACTTTAAATCCCTTTTCTGGCGCAGAATCAATATCGATTATTCCTTTAATTGCCAAGATTCTATTTTCAATATTATGCAGTCCATTTTTAAATGTTATGTTATTAAAATCAATACCTTTTCCGTTATCCGTATAAGTTATTACAGCATTATTATTAGTCTTTTTAAAGCTAATACCAATCAAAGTTGCATTACTGTGTTTTTTCATGTTTACAAGTAATTCTTGCAATACCCTATAAATAGTTACCTTTTTAGTGTTTTCAACTTCGTTCCATGAAATACTTTCCAGACCATTCAAAAGTATATTGATATTAGAAGTGTCAAAACTTGAAATCATTTCTTTTAAGGCAATATTATAATTCCCGTTGGTTACAATTGTGCTGTTTTCTTTTGAAATATCTCTCGTTCGAGAGTATATTATATCGAGTTTTTTTAATAGTTTATCTTTATTTTCTCTAAGTTCAAGATCTTTCTCATTAGCAAAAGACAGTGTTTGATAAACATCATTTGCCAGTTCATCATGAAGTTTTTTAGATATTTGCATTTCGCTGTTATGAACAGCTTCATTTTTTTCTTTTCTTGATTTGTAGGTTAAGTAAAAATAAAGAAATGTAAGTAGTGCAAGTATGAGTAATATTATGACATATAGAATTATGTTCCTTTTCTTCTCTCTCTCTATTTCTAATTCATTTTCTACTTTTTGAACTTTAAGTTGTAGGTTTTCAGTTTTATCTTTTTTGGAAGTATACCTCATATTAGAAAACTGATTCTTTGCTTTTTGCCTCGCTACATTAGTACTGTCGGAGATTTTGATATAATTTAATGTGTATTTTTTCAAGTCACTTCCTTTGCTATTTTTAATTAGTAAGGTTAACGAGGCCGTCATCCCGCGTATATCGTTTATTCTTGATGCTTCTTCATATGCTTTTTCTGCGTAAGTTTTCGCTAATTTAGTGTTGGTTTTTTCGTAAAAATCAGAAAGATGTTGGTAACTTGTAATTAATATGTTTTCGGGCGGAAGTTTTAGTCTAATTTCTAAAGCGTCGTGAAGGTAAATTGATGCTTTTTTAGAGTCTCCCAATTTATAGTAGCAGTAACCTAGATTATCTATTACATAAGCATAGATGCTTTTGTTTATATCTTTGTCTACTGATGTTTTTTGTTGAGTTGCCAGTATTTCGAGAATCTTCTTTGCTTTTTTATATTTAAATTGGTTCATGTAAACAGCGGCTAAGTTATTTATAGCCATATACTTTCTCCATGTTGTTGTTTTTAACGCTATGGCTTTTTTAAAGTATAAAGTTGCATCGATATAATCATAAGTATTCGTGTAGTTTATTGCCAATATATTATAGACCAACCATGAATATCTAGGGTTTTTGATATGTTTTAAATAAGGTAAAGTTTCTGTTGCATTTGCTTCACTGGTAATAAAATCGCCTTGATAATTTTTAATTTCGGCCATGCTATATACTGCATAAACATAATCGATAGTATTTGTTTTAGGATTACAAAGTGTTTTGACTTTGTTGAAATAAACATAAGATCTTTCTAAATTGTTTGACTCAAATAAAACATCTGCAATATCTGTAAGTCTTTTTATTTCGGTGTTATTATCTTTTTTTATCGGTTTTGCTGGATCTTCATTATTATAAGATCGAAATAAAACTATAGAACTTCCTAATAATAGAAATTGTATTAGTATAAGATGCCTTAAGATTGTTTTGTTCGGAATGAAATGTACTTGTCTTTTCATGATTAAACAGGAAATTTAATAAAAACGTTAAATCCCTTTTCCGGAACAGAATCAATATCAATTATTCCTTTAATTGCCAGAATCCTGTTTTCAACATTATGCAGTCCGTTTTTAAATGTTATTGTATTAAGGTCAATACCTTTTCCGTTATCGGTATAAGTTATTGCAACATTATTATTGGTCATTTTAAAAGTAATACCCACCAAAGAAGCATCGCTGTATTTTTTCATATTTACAAGTAATTCTTGTAATACCCTGTAAATTGTTATCTTTTTATTCTTTTCAATTTCATCCCATGGAATACTTTCCAGACCATTCACTAGTAAATTAATGTGAGGAGTATTGAAACCGGAAATCATTTTTTTTAGATAGAGTATATATTTTTCCGAAGTCACAATTGGGCTGCTTTCTTTAGAAATATCTCTCGTTCTTGAATATATAATATCCAGATTGTTTAATAATTGTTCTTTGTTTTCTGCTAACGAAAGGTTTTTGTTTTCTGCAAAAGCCATCGTATGGTAAATATCGTTAGCGAGTTCATCATGTAATTTTTTTGCAATACGTGTTTCACTCTTATAGGTAGCTTCAATTTTTTCGCGATTTCCTCTGGAAGTTAAATAGAAATAGAGGACTAAAATTAGACTTAGACTTAGAACAATAATTATGTACGAGATAATATTTTTGTTTTTTTGTCTTTCTAACTGTAATTCATTTTCTACTTTATATGTCTTGAGTTTTAAGTTTTCGTTTTTTTCTTTTTTGGAATCGTATTTAATTTTAGCAAATTGGTTTTTTGCTTTTTGCCTTATTTCAAAAACGCTATCAACAAGATTAACATACATTGTCGAGTACTTCTTTAGTTCTTTATTAGTGCTATTTGTGATTATTATCTTTAGAGAAGATAGTTTTTCGTCAGTATTATTTATAGAACTAAATTTTTCATAACTAAGAAGCATATATTTCTTTGCCAGCGAGGGATTGCTTTTTTCGTAGAATTTTGCAAAATGCATATAACTTTTTCCTAAGTCAAAAGGATTGTTTTTCTTTTTTCTAAGGTGTAGACTTTTGTTGAGAAAGTAAAGAGCTTTTACTGTATCATTAGTTTTGAAGTAGCAAAAACCAATATTATCTAAGGCTCTTCCCTGAAATATAGTATCATTAATGACTTCCTTCTTTAATATTAAAGACAGGAAAATTGAAAGAGCTTCTTTGTGTTTTCCTTCTTCCATCAATATAACAGCTATATTGTTTTTGGAAACAAGTTTACGCCATTCTTCTGTTTTTAATTCTAAAGCTTTTTGATTGTATAATATTGCTTTGTTATAGTCATAAGTATTTAAGTAGTTGATGCTTTGAATAACATAAGAATTCCATATCTGAGGAGTCTTTTGTGCATATTTTAAATACGGAAATACTTCTGTAAGTGTAGTTTCGCTTCCTGCATAATCCGCATGCATTTGCTGAATTTCAGCCATGCGATTTAATGTAGCTACATAATAGTCGGCATTGGTTATTGGATTACAAATGAATTTTGCCTTATTATAATAGTAAAATGCACTATCTAATTTATTGTTATTAAATAATGTGTCAGCAGTAGTAATTGCTTTTTGAACTTCGGCTTTTGTGTTTTTTTGTTGAGGAATTTTAAAATCCTTTTCTTGGCAGGATAAAAAAAATAGAAAAGTAAAATATATATATAGAGTTGAGCGCAATCTTTTTGGTATCATGCGTCAAAAATAACTATTTTTAGCTTTTAAAAAAGAGTATAAATACGGTATTTTGTGTGTTTGCCTAATTCTTTAGTATCTTAGTCTTGTCTAGTAGTATATACAAGAAAAACCTTTATTACGAGGTCTTTCTTGTAAATTTATTATAATATTATATTGTTTTATGCAGCTCTCATTCCTGTTGCTATTGCTAATCTGTTCCATGAATTAATGGTTATAATCAATAGAATAATTTCAGCAAGATATTTTTCATCAAATAGATTTGCAGCATTTTGATATACCTCGTCAGAAACGTGATTTGTAATTAAAGTTACTTGTTCTGTTAAAGCTAAAATTGCTTTTTCTTCTTCAGTATAAATATCAGCTTCGCGCCATGCATTTAGTAAATAAATTTTTTGCTCAGTGATTCCGTGTTTTCTACCATCAGCAGTATGCATGTTGATACAGTAAGCACAACCATTTATTTGAGATGCGCGAATTTTAATTAGTTCTTTATGAACAGGAGTTAATGAAGTAGTAGAAATGTATTTTTCTAAATTCATTAAAGCTTGATAAGCTTCTGGAGCAACTGTTGGGATAACGATTCTTGATTTCATTTTGATTATTTTTTAATGTTTGATACAAAGGTCTGGCATCTTTACATTAAAAAACTTGAAGTACTTCAAGAAATGAATTTAGATCTTTCCAGCTCTAATTTTACTCATAAATTCTGCAGAGAAATCAAGATAGGAGTGTGGAACTCGTTGTACAAACTCCGGATAAAAATCATTAAAATGATGGTACCTTTCTTCTGCCGACATAGTGAATAAAAACTTAATTCGCATTTGTGCAGCACCAAATGATTTTTGAGATACAATCCTGAAGTAACGTTCCAGTTTAGGAATCTCAATCAATAGCGATTCAAGGACAGATTTTTCAATTGCAATAACTTCTGTATTTTCAACAGCCTGAATATAAAAGTGTGATGCGACATGATTGTGATAACTTAAGTAATCAGTAATCCACCAATTTTCAATCCCGAACTGAAGTGTTTGCTCACTTCCTCTGGAGTTAATGATATATTGACGCATACATCCTTTTACGATGAAATACATCGTGTCACAAACCTGTCCTTCTTTTAATACGTGATCTTTCTTTTTTATAGAAGATAAAATTAAGCAAGATTCCAGAGTATCAATTTCTGAAGGTTCTAATGTTATAAATTTTTCTATATGTTGAAAGAGTGCTGTAAACATGAAGATAATCGTTTATACAAATGTACTTTTTAAAATTCAATTTGTAAAAGCATCTTTTTAAGGAATGGGGTTGAAAGCAAAAAGCCACTCGTTGTAACGAGTGGCTTTTCTATGATAAGTAAGTAATCTAAATTGAGTTTATAAAACGTTTATTTTACTTTATTAAGTATTGCTTTGAAAGCTTCAGGGTGGTTCATAGCTAAATCTGCAAGAACTTTACGGTTCAATTCGATTCCATTAGCTTTTACTTTCCCCATGAATTGAGAATAAGACATTCCTTCTAATCTAGCTCCAGCGTTGATACGTTGAATCCATAAAGCACGGAAATTTCTTTTGTTTTGTTTTCTATCGCGGTAAGCGTAGCACATTGCTTTCTCTACTGCATTCTTAGCAACTGTCCAAACGTTTTTACGTCTACCAAAGAAACCTTTGGCTTGCTTCATTATTTTTTTTCTTCTTGCTCTTTTAGCAACTGAATTTACCGATCTTGGCATAATTTTAATGTGTTTTTGTAGCAGGCGTCCTGAATTGAATCAAAGGAACTTAAAAGCCATACTCCAAGGTTATATAAATAATTTTTTAACCTAAAGACTATTAGTCAAAAGTTTTTAAAGTCGAATGTCGAAAGTCTTTAAGACTTTTGACTTTACAACTTTAAGACTTAATTAAATAATTCTTAATTGTTGTTTGATGCTTTTCATATCTGTAGAGTGAACTAGCGCTGAGTGTGTCAAAGCTAATTTACGTTTTTTAGATTTTTTAGTCAAGATGTGACTTTTAAAAGCATGCTTTCTTTTAATCTTTCCAGAACCAGTAACTTTGAAACGTTTCTTGGCGCTAGATTTTGTTTTCATTTTAGGCATTTTTCCTAGTGTTTTAATTTATTCTTACTTACTTATTTTTTTAGTTGTCAGTCTCGGTTTTCAGTTTACAGTGCGAAAACTGAAAACTGCGACTGCAAACTGTTTTACTTTTTCTTCTTCGGAGCAATGAACATAATCATTCTCTTACCTTCCAAAACTGGCATAGCTTCTACTTTACCATGTTCTTCTAAATCTGTAGCTAAGCGTAGTAATAAAATCTGTCCTTGATCTTTATAGATAATAGAACGACCTTTAAAGAATACGAAAGCTTTTAGTTTAGCACCTTCTTTCAGGAATTTCTCAGCATTCTTTCTCTTAAATTCATAATCATGCTCATCAGTCTGAGGACCAAAACGAATTTCTTTAACTACAACCTGCGTAGACTTAGCTTTTAAAACCTTATCACGTTTCTTTTGTTCGTAAACAAATTTCTTGTAATCCATGATTTTACAAACCGGCGGTTCAGCGTTTGGCGAGATTTCAACCAAATCCAATTCAAATTGATCTGCTAAACGTAAAGCTTCTGCAAGCTTAAATACACCTGGTTCGATGTTTTCGCCTACTAATCTTACTTCTTGTACACCACGAATATTATTGTTTATTCTGTGTGCATCTTTTTTTTCTACTCGAGGTTGGTAACCTCTGTTGCTTCTTATTGCTATGACTTTATAATTTAAGTTAAACTGTAAAAACTTTTAATGTCTTTTTTATTTCTTCGTTTACAATAGCGACAAATTCATCAATTGTAACTGTAATATTCCCTTTTCCTTCTTGCCCGTGACGACGGATCGAAATAGTTCCGTTTTTCTCCTCTTCCTCACCTACAATAAGCATAAACGGTATTTTTTGCATTTCGGCATCTCTAATTTTCTTACCAATAGTCTCGCTTCGGTTGTCAATTAGGGCGCGAATTTCGTGATTTTCTAGCAAATCTAAAACTTTTTTAGCATATATTTCGTATTTCTCGCTCAAAGACAAGATTATAGCTTGTTCCGGCATTAGCCAAAGTGGGAAATTTCCTGCTGTATGTTCTAGTAAAATTGCGATAAAACGTTCCATCGATCCAAAAGGAGCTCTATGAATCATAACAGGGCGATGTAATTCATTATCAGCGCCTTTGTATGTTAATTCAAAACGTTCAGGAAGGTTGTAATCTACCTGAATAGTTCCTAATTGCCATTGTCTTCCTAAAGCATCCTTAACCATAAAGTCAAGTTTTGGACCATAAAAAGCAGCTTCGCCATATTCAACAACTGTATTCAATCCTTTGTCAGCTGCAGCATTGATAATTGCATTTTCAGCTTTCTCCCAGTTTTCGTCAGTACCAATATATTTATCTCTGTTCTCTTTATCTCTTAACGAAATTTGAGCAGTAAAGTTTTCAAAACCTAACGAACCAAATACATAAAGTACAAGGTCAATTACTTTTTTAAATTCCTCATCTAATTGCTCCGGAGTACAAAAAATATGCGCATCATCCTGAGTAAACCCGCGTACACGAGTCAAACCATGTAATTCACCAGATTGCTCATATCTATATACAGTACCAAATTCAGCATAACGCTTAGGTAAGTCTTTGTACGACCAAGGTCTCACGTTATAGATTTCACAGTGGTGAGGACAGTTCATTGGTTTCAATAAAAACTCTTCGCCTTCTGCAGGAGTATGTATCGGCTGGAAACTATCAGCACCATATTTCGCATAGTGACCAGAAGTAACATAAAGCTCCTTTTGACCAATATGTGGAGTAACCACTTGCTCATATCCAGCTTTCTTTTGAGCTCTCTTTAAAAATTGTTCCAAACGATCTCTAAGCGCAGCACCCTTAGGTAGCCATAAAGGTAAACCTTGTCCCACTTTCTGAGAGAAAGCAAACAATTCAAGTTCTTTACCTAATTTACGGTGATCACGACGTTTAGCCTCTTCAAGAAGTTCAAGATATTCAGTTAGATCCTTTTGTTTTGGGAAAGAAGTTCCGTAAACACGAGTTAGCTGTTTGTTTTTTTCATCACCTCTCCAGTAAGCACCGGCAACACTCATGATTTTAAAAGCCTTGATAATACCAGTATTCGGGATATGTCCACCTCTACACAAATCAGTAAAAGTAGCATGATCACAAAACGTAATAGTTCCGTCTTCAAGATTCGAAATTAATTCAGTTTTGTAAACATTGTCTTTGTACATGGCCAAAGCATCCGCTTTACTAACCGGACGCATTTTAAATTCGTGTTTCTCTCTCGAGATTTCAAGAACACGATCTTCGATCTTTTTAAAATCAGCTTCAACAATTTTCTGATCTTCAAAATCAACATCATAATAGAAACCGTTAGCAATTGCAGGTCCAAGAGTTAATTTAATTCCAGGATACAATTCCTCAAGAGCTTGCGCCATTACGTGCGAAGTCGAATGCCAGAAAGCTTTCTTGCCTTCCGCATCATTCCAAGTATATAAAATAAGACTACCGTCGGTCGTCAATGGAGTTTCGGTTTCTATTGTTGTACCATTAAAAGATGCCGAAATCACGTTTCTTGCAAATCCTTCACTAATGCTTTTAGCGACCTCCATCGGAGTTACGCCCGAAGCAAACTCTCTAATTGACCCATCGGGTAAAGTAATCTTAATCATTGTTTATAATTTTGTGAATGCAAATATAACGCATTACAGAAATACATACAATACATATATTCATGTTTATACGATAATATGTAAGACTAAATTTCATAATTATTTTTAGAGCTATTTATTCATACTATATAACAGGGTTTGGTAATGCTGTCTGATAAGGTTCTACAAGGAACTTAGGTAATATGATAATTGTAAAACCACACTCCTTATATATAAGTAATAATCTCGATCCACAACCCGACAGATTTTCATCCCGAGGTTTCGGGACTGTGGGGTTTATTATTTGTACATATATATAAGAGTAGTCTTTGTCCAGCTGAGCGAAGTCGAAGCTTTTACGATAAGTATCAGGAGCTATTTCCCGCTATCCACTTCAATCTTTTGTGCCGAACCCCGGCACAAAAGGATTTTCGCTATTATCGGGGCTAGGGCAGAGGTTTTCAAAAGAAAGATCAGTCATGAAAATAAAAACTTAGCGCCTTTGTGCCTTTGCGAGATTAAAAAAGCCAAAGAAATCAAGTATAACGTCTTTGTGAGATTAATAAAACTCCAGTAAACTCCAGTTTAGCGATCTTCTTAAAACGCATCCAAACAAAAAGAGCCTTTGCATCTTTGCGTTAAAATCGCCCCAAAAGCATAAAATCCCAAAAACAGAGAAAAAACTTTGAGTTGTAAAAAACGCCAAACCAGCTACTTATAAAATATATTGAAAATAGTTTAAATAAAAGCTTGGATAAGTGAATAAAGGTGCTACTTTTGCACCCGCAACAGCGATAGACGTTCACTGAAATACTGACAAGCAAACGAATTAAAACGGAAAATTTATTTTCAAAAAAGATTTAAAAAAGCTTGTGAGATTCGAAAAGGGATATTACATTTGCACCCCGCAAAACATGGAAAGTTCATTGAAAGATTGGTAAGTTGAGAAGTTAAAAAGAAACGAAAATTTTCTTTAAAAAAACTTCAAAAAACATTTGCCAGTTAGAAATACTTTTTCTACTTTTGCACCCGCTTTGAGAGACAAGCGAAACAAAAAAGAAACACGTTCGTAGACATATTGAATTGACAGCCGTTTTAACAGAGATGTTAAAACAAAAGAATAAGAGTAATAGAATCGAGAGATTTGAAAAGAACCGATAGAGAAAACATCGCAATATAATATTAAAATATACGATGAAGAGTTTGATCCTGGCTCAGGATGAACGCTAGCGGCAGGCTTAACACATGCAAGTCGAGGGGTATAGTTCTTCGGAGCTAGAGACCGGCGCACGGGTGCGTAACGCGTATGCAATCTACCTTTTACAGAGGGATAGCCCAGAGAAATTTGGATTAATACCTCATAGTATAGCTGAATCGCATGATTCTACTATTAAAGTCACAACGGTAAAAGATGAGCATGCGTCCCATTAGCTAGTTGGTAAGGTAACGGCTTACCAAGGCTACGATGGGTAGGGGTCCTGAGAGGGAGATCCCCCACACTGGTACTGAGACACGGACCAGACTCCTACGGGAGGCAGCAGTGAGGAATATTGGACAATGGGCGCAAGCCTGATCCAGCCATGCCGCGTGCAGGATGACGGTCCTATGGATTGTAAACTGCTTTTATACGAGAAGAAACACTCCAACGTGTTGGAGCTTGACGGTATCGTAAGAATAAGGATCGGCTAACTCCGTGCCAGCAGCCGCGGTAATACGGAGGATCCAAGCGTTATCCGGAATCATTGGGTTTAAAGGGTCCGTAGGCGGTTTAATAAGTCAGTGGTGAAAGCCCATCGCTCAACGGTGGAACGGCCATTGATACTGTTAAACTTGAATTATTAGGAAGTAACTAGAATATGTAGTGTAGCGGTGAAATGCTTAGAGATTACATGGAATACCAATTGCGAAGGCAGGTTACTACTAATGGATTGACGCTGATGGACGAAAGCGTGGGTAGCGAACAGGATTAGATACCCTGGTAGTCCACGCCGTAAACGATGGATACTAGCTGTTGGAAGCAATTTCAGTGGCTAAGCGAAAGTGATAAGTATCCCACCTGGGGAGTACGTTCGCAAGAATGAAACTCAAAGGAATTGACGGGGGCCCGCACAAGCGGTGGAGCATGTGGTTTAATTCGATGATACGCGAGGAACCTTACCAAGGCTTAAATGTAGTTTGACCGATTTGGAAACAGATTTTTCGCAAGACAAATTACAAGGTGCTGCATGGTTGTCGTCAGCTCGTGCCGTGAGGTGTCAGGTTAAGTCCTATAACGAGCGCAACCCCTGTTGTTAGTTGCCAGCGAGTCATGTCGGGAACTCTAACAAGACTGCCAGTGCAAACTGTGAGGAAGGTGGGGATGACGTCAAATCATCACGGCCCTTACGCCTTGGGCTACACACGTGCTACAATGGCCGGTACAGAGAGCAGCCACTGGGCGACCAGGAGCGAATCTATAAAACCGGTCACAGTTCGGATCGGAGTCTGCAACTCGACTCCGTGAAGCTGGAATCGCTAGTAATCGGATATCAGCCATGATCCGGTGAATACGTTCCCGGGCCTTGTACACACCGCCCGTCAAGCCATGGAAGCTGGGGGTGCCTGAAGTCGGTGACCGCAAGGAGCTGCCTAGGGTAAAACTGGTAACTAGGGCTAAGTCGTAACAAGGTAGCCGTACCGGAAGGTGCGGCTGGAACACCTCCTTTCTAGAGCCTCAAATGTTAGTTGACTTGTCAACACGTTGAGGAAAAAAGATGTCTATTTATAGGTTTTGAATATTAAGATTCAATTACTCTTGCTGTTAATTTAAAAAAATAATGAAAAACTTAAGAAAAACAGAGTCTCGTAGCTCAGCTGGTTAGAGTACTACACTGATAATGTAGGGGTCGGCAGTTCGAGTCTGCCCGGGACTACTATTTAACTTAAGAAAGGAAATTCTGGAAGTTGGAATTCACCAAAAGAAATTAGAGAAGAATTAGAAATCTAAAATCTGAATTCTACAATCTAAGATTTAAGAAATGGGGGATTAGCTCAGCTGGCTAGAGCGCCTGCCTTGCACGCAGGAGGTCAACGGTTCGACTCCGTTATTCTCCACAAATTTAGTCGAAAGACTAAAGTCTGAAAGTCAAAAGTATGACTTTATGACCTTAGACTTTACAACTTTCGACATAAATAAAGTTCATTGACATATTGAGATAAGAAAATAATAAAAAGTAGAAAGCGTTTTTTACAATTTATTGTAGAAAACAAAAAAAAACGGTCTTGTTTTAAGTAACAAGATTGGTACAATAAGCAAAATAAGGGCGTATGGGGGATGCCTAGGCTCTCAGAGGCGATGAAAGGCGTGATAAGCTGCGAAAAGCTACGGGGACGGGCACACACCGATTGATCCGTAGATACCTGAATGGGGCAACCCACTATGTTGAAGACATAGTACACCGATAGGTGGGCAAACCCGCTGAACTGAAACATCTAAGTAGGCGGAGGAGAAGAAAACAAAAGTGATTCCGTAAGTAGTGGCGAGCGAACGCGGATTAGCCCAAACCAATGATGTTACGGCATTGTTGGGGTTGTAGGACCACGACATTTTATGTACAAGGAACCGGAAGTTACTGGAAAGTGACGCCATAGAGGGTGATAGCCCCGTATGGGTAACAAGTATAATAGATAGTGGTATCCTGAGTAGGGCGGGGCACGTGAAACCCTGTCTGAATTTGGCGGGACCATCCGCTAAGGCTAAATACTCCTGAGAGACCGATAGTGAACCAGTACCGTGAGGGAAAGGTGAAAAGAACCGTGAATAACGGAGTGAAATAGATCCTGAAACCATACGCTTACAAGCGGTCGGAGCCCTTTCGTGGGGTGACGGCGTGCCTTTTGCATAATGAGCCTACGAGTTAACGTTGCTGGCAAGGTTAAGTGGTTAAGCCACGGATCCGTAGCGAAAGCGAGTCTGAATAGGGCGCTTTAGTCAGTAGTGTTAGACGCGAAACCGTGTGATCTACCCATGGGCAGGATGAAGCTGTGGTAACACACAGTGGAGGTCCGAACCGGTTGACGTTGAAAAGTCTTCGGATGACCTGTGGGTAGGGGTGAAAGGCCAATCAAACTCGGAAATAGCTCGTACTCCCCGAAATGCATTTAGGTGCAGCGTTATGTTTAAAGTTATATAGAGGTAGAGCTACTGATTGGATGCGGGGGCTTCACCGCCTACCAATTCCTGACAAACTCCGAATGCTATATAATGTTTCATAACAGTGAGGGCTTGGGTGCTAAGGTCCAAGTCCGAGAGGGAAAGAACCCAGACCATCAGCTAAGGTCCCCAAATATACGCTAAGTTGAAAGAACGAGGTTTGTCTGCCCAGACAGCTAGGATGTTGGCTTGGAAGCAGCCATTCATTTAAAGAGTGCGTAACAGCTCACTAGTCGAGCGGACGAGCATGGATAATAATCGGGCATAAGCGTATTACCGAAGCTATGGATTTACAAGCAATTGTAAGTGGTAGGGGAGCATTCTAACAGGGTTGAAGGTGTATCGTAAGGTATGCTGGACTGGTTAGAAAAGAAAATGTAGGCATAAGTAACGATAATGCGGGCGAGAAACCCGCACACCGAAAAACTAAGGTTTCCACAGCTATGCTAATCAGCTGTGGGTTAGTCTGGTCCTAAGGCGAACCCGAAAGGGACAGTCGATGGCTAACGGGTTAATATTCCCGTACTACTAATTACTGTGATGGGGTGACGGAGTGATGAAAGCGCCGCGAACTGACGGAATAGTTCGTTGAAGTACCTACCTATAAGATCTGCAGGCAAATCCACAGATCTTGGGGAAATACGATAGTACTCGGAGTCTTCGGACAAAGAGATAGTGCGCCTAAGGGCTTCCAAGAAAAACCTCTAAACTTCAGGTAATTAGTACCAGTACCGTAAACCGACACAGGTAGTTGAGGAGAGAATCCTAAGGTGCTCGAGAGATTCATGGCTAAGGAATTAGGCAAAATAGACCTGTAACTTCGGGAGAAAGGTCGCCAGCGCAAGCTGGCCGCAGTGAAGAGGTCCAGGCGACTGTTTATCAAAAACACAGGGCTCTGCAAAATCGTAAGATGAAGTATAGGGCCTGACACCTGCCCGGTGCTGGAAGGTTAAGAGGAGATGTTATCTTCGGAGAAGCATTGAATTGAAGCCCCAGTAAACGGCGGCCGTAACTATAACGGTCCTAAGGTAGCGAAATTCCTTGTCGGGTAAGTTCCGACCTGCACGAATGGTGTAACGATCTGGACACTGTCTCAGCCATGAGCTCGGTGAAATTGTAGTAACGGTGAAGATGCCGTTTACCCGCAGTGGGACGAAAAGACCCTGTGCACCTTTACTATAGCTTAGTATTGACCTTGGATAAATGATGTGTAGGATAGGTTGGAGACTGTGAAGTGGCGTCGCCAGGCGTTGTGGAGTCATTGTTGAAATACAACCCTTTGTTTATCTGAGGCCTAACCCCATATTGTGGGGGACATTGCTTGGTGGGTAGTTTGACTGGGGTGGTCGCCTCCAAAAGAGTAACGGAGGCTTCTAAAGGTTCCCTCAGTACGCTTGGTAACCGTGCGTAGAGTGCAATGGCATAAGGGAGCTTGACTGAGAGACATACAGGTCGATCAGGTACGAAAGTAGAGCATAGTGATCCGGTGGTTCCGCATGGAAGGGCCATCGCTCAAAGGATAAAAGGTACGCCGGGGATAACAGGCTGATCTCCCCCAAGAGCTCATATCGACGGGGGGGTTTGGCACCTCGATGTCGGCTCGTCACATCCTGGGGCTGGAGAAGGTCCCAAGGGTTGGGCTGTTCGCCCATTAAAGTGGCACGCGAGCTGGGTTCAGAACGTCGTGAGACAGTTCGGTCTCTATCTACTGTGGGCGTTAGAAATTTGAGTGGATCTGATTCTAGTACGAGAGGACCGAATTGGACAAACCTCTAGTGTATCTGTTGTCCCGCCAGGGGCACCGCAGAGTAGCTACGTTTGGAAGGGATAAGCGCTGAAAGCATATAAGCGCGAAACCCACCACAAGATGAGATTTCTTTTAAGGATCGTGGAAGATGACCACGTTGATAGGCTATAGATGTAAAGGCAGTAATGTCATAGTCGAGTAGTACTAATAATCCGTAAGCTTATGTACACCTTTTCCCGCACCGCAAGGTGCGGGGAGAAACTTTCTAAAATAGTAAATAAAAGTACTTTTCTTTATCTCAATATGTTAAAATATTTGCTCGACGCAAGAGCAGTTGATGGTTAATAGTTGATAGTTGTTGGAGAAATCCATCAACCGACAACCAAAAACCAACAACTAAAAACCTTAAGGTGGTTATTGCGGCGGGGCTCACCTCTTCCCATCCCGAACAGAGTAGTTAAGCCCGCCTGCGCAGATGGTACTGCAGTTATGTGGGAGAGTATGTCGTCGCCTTTCTTTAAAGAATCCTCATCATTTATGTGATGAGGATTTTTTGTTTTATATGACTTTCTTAAAATAGCTGGTTTACCGCGAAGGGCGCAAAGTTTTTTTGTTATAGATCACGCTCATTAAACGCAAAGTTCGCAAAGCTTTATTAATATAGCTTTGCGAACTTTGCGTTTGTATAAAACCTTACGAATAAAAAAAACTTTGCGTCCTTTGGGGTTAAAATAATTAGTCAATGCAAAATATTTTATGTTTCTGCGCAGGTTTTTGTGTTGATCCAAAGTACGCTTAGAGGTGTTTTCTGTATTTAAATGTGTCTGGATATTTAAAGTGCGCAAAGCTTTGTTTTAGTACCGCATACAATACAAATGAATGAAAAGTCTTTTTAAGGATTGGAATTTTATCCCGAAGTTTTAGAATTGGAATTTCTGATAAAAAGTAAATCTCTTTTTAAACCGGAGCGCGTTAGAGATGGAAGCGATATCCTTTTGTGATAAACCAGACTTCTTCTGTTTTATTAAACTTCTATCACAAAAGATTTAGCGCACAGCCCGACCCGCCGCGGAGGGAAACGACATAAGTAGAAAACTACTTTTGCGAATTATTTTTTGTTAAATAAAAGTCAATTTTGTGTTTTAAATTATCGTGAGTTAGCCTTTTAAAATGTGAATCAGTATTTTTGTGTAAATATTATAATTTAAGTATGAAAAAAAGTATTGTATTGTTGACATTGTTTGTTATCTCAAATTTAAGTGCTCAACAGCGCCCTAAGTTGGTTGTAGGTATTGTAGTTGATCAAATGAAAATGGAATATTTATATCGGTTTTCGGATGATTTTTCTCCAAATGGATTTAAGAGATTAATGGATAATGGATATACTTTTCAGAATATGCATTATAATTATATGCCAACTTACACTGCTCCGGGACATGCTTCAATTTATACTGGTACAACTCCATCGACTCACGGAATTGTAGGTAACGAATGGTTTAGTAGAACTCTTGGTAAAGAAATGTATTGTACTGATGATGCATCTGTAAAAACTGTAGGGGACGGAACTGTGGAAGAAGGTGCAATGTCTCCAAAAAATCTTCAAAGTACTACTATTACGGATGAAGTAAGAATGGCTACTAATTTTCAAGGAAAAGTTATTGGTATGAGTCTTAAAGATCGTGGAGCAATTTTGCCGGCAGGTCATTTTGCTAACTGGGCTTTTTGGTATAGTAAAACAGGTTCTTTTATTTCAAGTACATTTTATGGTGAGAAATTACCGGAATGGGTTACTGAGTTTAATAGTGAGAAACATTACATGCCTTACATTAATAAAGGATGGGATTTGTACAAACCAGCTTCAACTTATAACGAAAGTTTACCTGATAACAATCCGTATGAAGGAAAACTTTACGGAAGTGCTGCTCCAGTTTTTCCATACGATCTAAAAACGATGTATGAGAAAAATGATGCAGGAGTTTTACGAGCTACTCCTTTTGGTAATGATTTGTTAGCTGAATTTGCTAAAAGAGCTATTGAAAAAGAAGAATTAGGAAAAGATAATATTACTGATTTCTTAACAGTTAGTTTTTCTTCTACAGATTATGTAGGACATTTGCTAGGGCCACGTTCTATGGAACTTCAAGATACTTACTTAAGATTGGATCAAACTATTGCAGACTTTTTGGCTTATCTTGATAAAACAGTTGGAAAAGGGAATTATTTATTATTCTTAACTGCTGATCATGCAGGAGCTGAGAATGTTATTTACTTGAAAGATCGTAAATATAATGTTGATAATTATCCTTCAAAAGATGTTAAAAAGAGTTTGCAAGACTTTTCTATAAAGACATTTGGTGTTGATTTGATTTTGAATTATTCGAACTTTAATATCTTCTTCAATAAACAAATCATTAAAGACAAAGGTTTAGATCTTGTGAAAGTAAAACAAGCTTTTAAAGAGTTTTTGATTTCACAACCGCAAGTTAAGAGAGTATATACTGAAGAAGAAATTTTAGCAAATTCCGGAAATGATTATTACTTAAATTTTGTTGCAAAAGGATACGATGTAACTCAGGATGGTGATATGATAATTATCGATAAACCTGGTGATATCGAATATTCGACTACAGGAACATCACACGGAACGCCTTATAGTTATGATACTCATGTTCCTGCGATTTTTTACGGATGGCATATTAAAAAAGGAGAATCACATGATAAGAAAGCTATTACTGAGATCGCTCCAACAATTGCTCAAAAAATAAAGGTTAGTTTTCCTAATGGAACCGAAGCAAAAGTATTGCAAGAAGTTTTAGATGAGAAAAATGATAAAAGCGAGAAAAATGATAAAAAATAGTTCTCTCTATTTTTTATAAAGAATAAGCCTGTCATAATTAGTGACAGGTTTTTTTATGTCAAAAAAAAGGCTTTTCAATTAAGAAAAGCCTTTTTAAATAGTGTTTGTATAGTAAGCACTTATTTTAATGTTAGCCTATGCGTTTGCTAACACTAATTCTTCATTAAAAGGAAGATTCCAAGCTTCAGCAACTCCTTTGTAAAGAATTTTTCCGTTTGCAATATTTAATCCTTTTTTCAATTCTTCATTTTCGTTACATGCTTTTTCCCATCCTTTATTAGCTAATTGTACTGCATATGGCAAAGTAGCATTTGTTAAAGCTAATGTAGATGTATAAGGTACTGCACCTGGCATATTAGCCACACAGTAGTGAACGATATCATCAATAATAAAAGTAGGGTTTTCGTGAGTTGTAGGAGTACAAGTCTCAATACAACCACCTTGATCAACAGCTACGTCAACAACAACAGTTCCCGGACGCATTAATTTAAGCATGTCACGAGTGATTAAGTGAGGTGCTTTTGCTCCTGGAATTAAAACTGCTCCAACGATTAAATCAGCTGTAGCGATTGCTTTTGTGATGTTATAATGGTTAGACATTTCTGTACTTACGTTTGCTGGCATAATATCATCTAAATGACGTAAACGTGGCAAGCTTAAATCCATGATAGTTACCTGAGCACCTAAACCAGCAGCCATTTTTGCAGCTTGAGTTCCTACAATTCCTCCACCAAGTACTAATACTTTTGCTGGTGGAACACCTGGTACACCTCCTAAAAGGATTCCTCTACCTTTTAATGGTTTTTCAAGATATTTTGCTCCTTGTTGAATAGCCATACGACCTGCAACTTCAGACATTGGAACTAATAATGGTAAACTACGGTCTGTTTTTTCAACAGTTTCGTATGCTAAACATACAGCACCTTTCTCAAGCATTGCGTGAGTTAATGGCTCAGATGAAGCGAAGTGAAAGTAAGTAAATAATAATTGATCTTTTTTGATTAGTGGATATTCAGAAGCGATTGGCTCTTTTACTTTGATAATCATCTCAGCAATTGCATATACTTCTTCAATAGTTCCAAGAACTACTGCACCTGCAGCTGCATATTCATCATCAGCAAATCCGCTACCTAGACCAGCAGTTGCTTGTACATAAACTGTATGACCATGCTTTTTCATTTCAGAAACACCAGCTGGAGTTAATGCTACACGATTCTCATTATTCTTAATTTCTTTTGGAACACCTATTATCATTTTGTTATGTTTTTTAGTTTTTTGTAAATTGTTTTACAAATCTACAGATAGAGAATATATTATTGATAATGGCGCATTAAATAAGAAAATATTATTTTATTTCATACTTTTACAGAAATTTATTCTTTTTAAGATCAATTTTACTTCCTCAAAAAGAAAAAATGACTAAATTTTAGTACTCATAGAAAACGTTTTCGTTATGGCTTTAGATGAAATAGACAAAAAAATCTTACGACTTTTACAGGAAAATGCGCACTACACTTTAAAAGACATCGCAAACAAGATTAATCTATCGTTAACACCTGTTCATGATCGTGTTAAACGTCTTGAAAAAGAGGGTGTTATAGAAAAATACGTTTCGATTTTAAACAAGAAGAAATTAGGCAATAATCTCACTGTTTATTGTCAGGTTACCTTAACAAAACAAACTTACGATACCTCCGAAGGATTTAATCAGTCAATTTTGAATTTACCAGAAGTTGTTGAGTGTAATTATGTTTCGGGAAATTTTGATTATATGCTCAAGATTATTATTCCAGATATGGAAAGTTATCACCATTTTCATCAAAAAAAATTATCAATTTTACCGGAAGTTTCTCTTATTAATACCGTTTTTGTTATTTCAGAAGTTAAGAGTACAACTGTTTTACCTATTTAAATAAAAACAAAAAACCACCAAGAGAAATTGATGGTTTTAAGAATAGTGGTTTTGGTCTTATATTAATAGTAAGTATAACGTCTTACTTTGGCAATATACTTTGCTAAACGAATTACTTGATGACTATAGCCATATTCGTTATCATACCAGATATAAAGTACAATGTTTTTTCCGTCCTTAGAAACAATTGTAGCATTACTGTCGTAAATTGAAGGTGCAGAAGTCCCAACAATATCAGAAGAAACTAATTCATTATTCAATGAATATTTAATTTGTTCTACCAATTCCCCTTCAAGGGCATATTTTTTCATGATTTTATTAATTGCAGGAATTGAAGTCGCTTTCTTAACTTCTAAATTCAAGACAACTAAAGATCCATTCGGAACAGGAACACGAATAGCATTCGAAGTCAGTTTTCCTTCTAAAGATGGTAATGCTTTAGCAACCGCGCTTCCGGCACCAGTTTCAGTAATTACCATATTTAAAGCTGCTGCTCTGCCGCGACGATATTTTTTATGCATATTATCAACCAAATTTTGGTCATTTGTATAAGCATGAATAGTTTCCAGATGTCCTTTGACAACACCTAAAGTATCTTCGATTACTTTTAAAACTGGTGTAATAGCATTTGTAGTGCATGAAGCTGCTGAGAAAATATCATTTTCGTCAGGATTATATTCATTATGATTTACACCGTGTACAATATTTGGAATCCCTTTTCCGGGAGCAGTCAATAAAACCTTGCTAACACCTTGTGAGGTTAAATGTCTTTTTAAAGCTTCTTCGGTGGTAAAAACTCCGGTATTATCAATAACTAAAGCGTCATTGATTCCGTATTGTGTATAATCAATTTCTTCTGGAGAGTTTGCTGCAATGATATGAACGGTTGTTCCGTTAATAATCAAAGCATTATTTTTTGCGTCGGCAATTACAGATCCTTGAAAGTCACCGTGAATAGAGTCGTATCGCAATAGAGAAGCTCGTTTCTCTAAACTTGATGCATCACTTTTATCACGTAAAACAATTGCTCTCAAACGCAATTGATTTCCTTTTCCGGTTTTAGACATTAGCTCTCTTGCTAATATGCGCCCAATTCGGCCAAAGCCATATAAAACAACATCTTTAGGCTGAATTTCTTCAGATGATTTGGCTTTTTTTAGTTTATCCAAAACAAAATATCTTGCATCTGGATATTTTTCATCTTCTAAACGATATTCATAAGTAAGTTTTCCAAGGTCTAATTTTGCAGGTGGAAGATCTAGTGAAAGAACAACTCTTGCAATTTCAACCGAGTCAAAAATAGTAATTGGCTTACCTACAAATTCGCCTGCGTATTGATGTAAATTAATAATATCGCTGACATTTTTATCCAATAATTGATTTTTGAATAAAACCATTTCGATGGATTTATCATACCATAAATCGCTTATGATTTTGATTAATTCGACACCAGCTCTTCTTCGGTCGACTTGTAATGATACCTCTTTTTGGTACAACGTTTTTTTGCTCATAATTGATTAAATTGAAAAAAGAAAAACACAAATATTTTTTAATTTTGCGCAAAAGTATCCATTTCAATCGATTTCGTGAACTATTTTATGATTTATTTTTGAAAATAAAAAAGCCACCTTATTATTAAGATGGCTTTTTTTTAGTTTTCAGTTTCGGTTTCTGTTATCAGTTTTTTGCGACTGTAAATTGTGACTGAATACTGTGACTGTAAACTTTGATTAAATGATAATTCTAAGAATTTCTCCATTTTTATTTATCATTTCAAGACGTACACTTTGTCCTTCGTCTTTTTTACTTAAAAGTTTAGAAACGCTTTCGATATTTGTTGCTTTTACATTGTCAATACTCAAAATAATATTGCCTTGTAATTCGTTTTGATACTGCATAAGATTTTCATTATTGATGTTTTTGATTTTTACACCATAATCAATTCTGAATTTCTTTTTATCCGAAGCATCGATATTTTCTAATTCGATTCCTTTGAATTCAGTACTGTAAAATTCATTTTTACTTAATGTTACAGGAACGGTTTTCGTTTTTCCGTCTTTTATATAAGTTACTTTAACAACATCATTAGGACGTTTTGTATTAATGTAACCCGAAAGATCTGCATAAGTTGCAATATTCTGTTCATCAAGTTTTACAATAATATCACCTTTTGCAAGACCTGCTTTTTCGGCACCGGAATTTTTAGATACTTTACTAATATAAAAACCTTGTGTTTCTGTAATACCTAATTCTTTTGAAGCTGTACTATTTAATTCGCCACCTTCAACACCTAGAATTCCTCTTTGAACATTTCCAAATTCCATAATATCTTCGATTATTTTTCGAGCAATATTAGAAGGAACAGCAAATGAATATCCAACATAAGAACCGGTCATTGACGAAATCATGGTATTAATACCAATCAATTCACCTCGTGTATTTACTAAAGCACCACCACTGTTTCCAGGGTTTACTGCAGCATCAGTTTGAATAAACGACTGAATTCCTTTTGCATCTAAATTTCTGGCTTTCGCCGAAACAATTCCGGCAGTTACTGTCGAAGTCAAATTGTACGGATTACCAACTGCCAAAACCCATTCTCCAACTTTTACATTATCAGAATTGGCGAAAGCAGTATATGGAAGTTTTTCGTCTGCATTAATTTTTAGCAACGCGATATCCATTTTAGAATCCGTTCCAATAAGTTTTGCAGGATATGATTTTTTATTATTTAATGTAATTTCAATTTCTGTCGCGTCCTTAATTACGTGATTATTGGTCACAATATATCCGTCTTCAGAAATGATGACTCCTGATCCGGTACCAACTTGCTCTTGTTGTTGTCCGCCTCCATAACCATAGAAAAATTCCATCATAGGATTTGTAACTGTTCTTCGCGAAACATTTTTTACGTGAACAACAGTATGAACAGTCTTATCTGCGGCAGCTGTAAAATCGACAGTTTCGGCAGCTAAACCAACATTTTTACCAAAAGAATCGGGGGCAAGAGTAACAACAGAATTTCCTCTTCCAAAAAAAGAATTGTTGCTCTCAAATAATAATTTGTAAGCACCAAGGGTAGTTGCACCGCTAAGGAGTGAAACTAAAAATAAGGTTGAAAATCTTTTCATAATTACTATTTATGTTTAAGTTATTTTAAGTAAAAATATATCAAAAAAAAGCTGTTGTAAAGTGGTTTAACGCTCTTTAACATTGATTAACATTTCATTAATTATTTGTTCGTACTTTTGTGTAACTAATGTAAAAAAAATGCAAATAGAATTTTATAAATATCAAGGTACCGGAAACGATTTTGTAATGATTGATAATCGCTCAAATTTCTTTCCAAAAGAAGACATTAAATTAATTGAGCGCCTGTGTGACAGACGTTTTGGTATTGGAGCCGATGGACTTATTTTATTAGAAAATGACTCCGAAACTGACTTCAAAATGGTTTATTATAATTCCGATGGAAATCAAAGTTCCATGTGCGGAAATGGTGGTCGTTGCCTTGTCGCTTTCGCTAATCAATTAGGAGTAATTGAGAACAAAACAACCTTTATTGCGACAGATGGTTTGCATCATGCATCTGTGGGAGACGATGCTATTATTTCGTTACAAATGATCGATGTTGATGAAGTGCAAAAGAAAGATTCATACACTTTTTTAAATACAGGTTCTCCACATCATGTTCAGATTGTTGAAGATTTAGAGCATTATAATGTAAAAGATAATGGCGCTGCAATTCGTTATGGTGAATTATATGGAGAAAAAGGAAGCAATGTTAATTTTGTAAAGAAAGTTGACGAGAGTACTTTTTCGCTTCGTACTTATGAAAGAGGTGTAGAAGATGAAACTCTGGCTTGCGGAACTGGCGCAACTGCCGTTGCAATTGCAATGAATGCTATTGGAGAAACGAATAAAACTTCTATTAATTTAAATGTTGAAGGTGGAAAACTTGTGGTTTCTTTTGATAAAATAGGGGATCATTTTACAAATGTTTTCTTAACCGGACCCGCTAAATTTGTTTTTAAAGGAACAATAGAAATTTAATAAATGATGTCAGTCTGAGCGGAGTCGAAGACAAATTCTACATTCCAGGAAGAATAATCTAAAATCATCAATCTAAAATCTGAAATAAAATTAATGATTACACTCAAAGGAGAAAATATTTATTTACGTGCTTTAGAACCCAATGATTTAGAGTTTGTTTATGCAATGGAAAACGACGAAAGTATTTGGGAAGTAAGTAACACACAAACACCTTACAGTCGTTTTTTAGTTAGGCAATATCTCGAAAATGCACAGCAGGATATATATGAAGCTAAACAACTGCGTTTGGCAATTTGTCAGGATGTAGATTTTCCAGCTATCGGATTGATTGATTTATTTGAGTTTGATCCTAAAAATAACAAAGCAGGAATTGGAATTGTTATCCAAAAAGAAGAGAATAAAAGACAAAATGTAGGTTCTGAGGCATTAGAACTTTTGATCAAGTATTCTTTTCATAATTTAAATTTACATCAATTGTATGCAAATATTGCTGTAGGAAATGTAGCAAGTATAGCTCTTTTTACTAAATTTGGCTTTGAGAAAATAGGAATTAAAAAAGATTGGATTTTGCTAAATAACCACTATCAAGACGAGGCAATGTTTCAATTAATTAACAAACAAATTTAAAATTTACACTTTGAGCCTAAAAAAAATAATCACAATAACTGCTGTAGCCGTAATTTCAGCCTTAATGATTTACGGATTTGTTTTAATTAGTCAAATTTTCAGCGCCAATACTAAATTCGAAGAAAAAGAATTATATGTATACGTTCCAACGGGAGCTAATTATACTGATGTCAAAAAAATATTAGAACCGTATATCAAGAATTTTGAAAATTTTGAAATGGTTGCTAATAAAAGAAGCTATCCTGAAAATGTAAAGTCAGGTCGTTTCTTGCTTAAGAAAGACATGAATAATATGGACTTAGTCCGTGCAATGCGTTCAAATGTTCCTGTAAAATTAGCATTTAATAATCAGGAGCGTTTAGAGAATTTTGCAGGAAGAGTTGGTTCTGAGATCGAAGCAGATAGTTTATCATTAATGAAAGCTTTTAAAGATTCAACTTTCTTAGCAAGTAATGGTTTCAATGAAGACAATGTTTTTGCGATGTTTATTCCAAATACTTATGAGATTTACTGGAATACTTCTGCAGAGAAATTCCGTGATAAAATGATCAAAGAGTATCATAATTTCTGGACTGCAGAAAGAATTGAAAAAGCAAAAAAACAAGGTTTAACACCTGTTCAGGCTACAATCTTAGCTTCTATTGTTCATAAAGAATCAGTAAAGAAAGACGAAAGACCTCGTATTGCAGGAGTTTATTTGAACCGTTTACGTTTGGAAATGCCATTACAAGCAGATCCGACTGTTATTTATGCTTTAAAGTTGAGAGATAACAATTTTGATCAGGTTATTAAAAGAGTTTTTTATAATGACTTGATTATGAAATCTCCATATAACACTTACGTGAATGTGGGACTTCCTCCAGGCCCAATTGCAATGCCGGATATTACAGCCCTTGAAGCAGTTTTAAATCCTGAAAAGAACGATTATATCTATTTCTGTGCTAGTGTTGAACGCTTCGGATATCATGAATTTGCTTCTACATTGGCAGAACATAATGTAAATGCAAAGAAATATTCGGACTGGATTGCTAGTCAAGGAGTAACGAGATAGTTTTTAATTATCTTAAAAATATTTAGAAAACCGAAGTTTAAAGCTTCGGTTTTTTTATGACCTTTTAATAGATGTTCTCCAGATGAAATCATATGATTTTAGTTAACAATAAAGCAGATTAATTAATCTGTTATTTTCTAATTTTTAAGATCCTTTTTAGAGTTTATAATTAAAAAAGAAATAGAACTATATTCTCTTTTTGATTTATTCATAAAAACATAAAATTGGAGTAACGCAAATTTTACTTTTGCTGCCGATTGTTAAATAATTGCATTAAAACAATATTTTATATTCATAAAAAACATTAAAAATGTGTAGGTTTTATCTTTCTATTTTAACAAATTTGATAAAAAAATGATAAAAATGACATTTTTTGAATTTCTTTTTTGATGGTTTTGGAGTAAAATATTAGTCTTGCCCGAACGCTCGAAAACTGCATCAATAAAGGGATTGAAGAGGATATTTGTAATTTCAAAATTATGTAAATATCTGGTATTCAGTATTGTTTTGTATTTATTATCTTTGCATCGTAGAAATTTCAAGAGGGTGACAGCGTTTTGAAGAAAAACAATTTATGATAAAGAAATGGTATTTTTATGCGAGTTTGATCGTTATTATTACATTTTTAAGTTTGGGTTTTAAACCCTTTAATCTAGAAACCAAACCTTGGTTTTTAATAGAAAAAACAGATGGATCTGAATATATATATCCATCGCTCGAAGAGGATGATTATCCTACTTTACACAAGTTAAATGTCCCATTTACAGGAAAACGTCTTATAGGTTTTAAAGAAGCCGTTGCCTTTAAAGAATCACAAGGAAAATACCGACTGGTAAATTCACTTGGTTACATGGGAAAATATCAATTTGGAACCCAAGCATTAAGATCAATTGGTGTTCAAAATAAGAAAGCCTTTTTAAAAGATCCAGCCTTACAAGAAAAAGCATTTATTGCGTTATTGTCCAAAAACAAATGGATTCTGCGTAATGAAATTGAAAGGTATGAAGGGAAAATTGTCAATGGTATTGCAATTACCGAATCAGGAATTTTAGCCGCTGCACATCTTGGAGGCGCAGGTTCAGTTAAAAACTTTTTCAAAAACAAAGGAAACAGGCATTTTAGAGATGCTTACGGAACTTCTTTGAAAAGTTATCTGAAAGCCTTTGGCGGATATGATCTTTCTTATATTGAAGCAGATAGTAATGCTACAATACACGATTAAACATCAAACAAAAAACAAAAAATCCCGATAATTCGGGATTTTTTTATGTTTATTAGTCAATTAAGATTTCCAGAATTTTAATTGCCGCTTCACTAATTTTAGTTCCAGGACCAAAAACAGCTACTGCACCAGCATCAAATAGAAATTGATAGTCTTGCGCCGGAATTACACCGCCAACAATTACCATAATATCTTCACGACCGTGTTTTTTAAGTTCTTCAACAACTTGCGGTACTAATGTTTTATGTCCTGCGGCCAAAGATGAAACGCCTAATATATGTACATCATTTTCCACAGCCTGTTTAGCAGCTTCTGCTGGAGTTTGAAATAGCGGACCAATATCAACATCAAAACCTACATCTGCATAACCTGTTGCGACTACTTTTGCGCCACGATCATGCCCGTCTTGTCCCATTTTGGCAATCATGATTCTGGGACGTCTACCTTCTTGTTTTGCAAAGGCATCTGCTAATTGTTTTGCCTTTTCAAAATTTTCGTCATTTTTTATTGCTGCACTATACACACCGCTAAAGGATTTAATTTGTGCCTTGAATCGACCAAAAATACTTTCGAGAGCATCGCTAATTTCTCCTAAAGTCGCTCTGTTTCGAGCAGCTTCAATAGCAATTTCCAATAAGTTTCCTTGTCCGGTTTTTGCACAAAGTATTAATTTTTCCAGTGATTGATTTACTTTTTCAGTATCTCTCGTTGCTTTTATTTCCTGAAGCCTTTCTACTTGTTGCTTACGAACCATTTGGTTGTCAACATCCAGAATATGCAAAGGATCTTCTTTTTCTAATCTAAATTGATTTACACCAACAATAATATCTTGGCCGCTATCAATTCGGGCTTGTTTTCTTGCCGCCGCTTCTTCAATTCTTAATTTAGGAATTCCTGCTTCGATAGCTTTTGTCATTCCGCCTAACTCTTCTACTTCTTCGATTAGTTTCCAGGTGCTTTTTAGGATTTCATTTGTCAAACTTTCCACATAATAACTTCCTCCCCAAGGATCAACTGTTTTGGTTATTTTAGTTTCTTCTTGTAGAAATATTTGAGTATTGCGTGCAATTCTTGCCGAAAAATCTGTTGGTAAAGCAATTGCTTCATCAAGTGCATTAGTATGTAAAGATTGAGTTCCTCCAAAAGCTGCGGCAGTTGCTTCAATACAAGTTCTTGCTACATTATTAAAAGGATCTTGTTCTGTTAAGCTCCAGCCACTAGTTTGACAATGTGTCCGTAAAGCTAAAGATTTATCACTTTTAGGATTAAATTGCTGTACTAATTTTGCCCAAATCATTCTGCCGGCACGCATTTTAGCGATTTCCATGAAATGATTCATTCCAATTGCCCAAAAGAAAGAAAGGCGAGGAGCAAACTCGTCAATAGTCATTCCTGTAGAAAGTCCGGTTCTGATATATTCTAAACCATCTGCTAAAGTATAAGCCAATTCAATATCGGCAGTTGCTCCGGCTTCCTGCATATGATATCCAGAAATCGAGATAGAATTGAATTTCGGCATTTTCTTGCTCGTAAACTCAAAAATATCTGCAATTATTTTCATCGAAGGCGTTGGTGGATAAATATAAGTATTACGAACCATGAACTCTTTTAGAATATCATTTTGGATTGTTCCGGAAAGTTTTCCAATGGCAACACCTTGTTCCTCAGCTGCAACAATATAAAATGCCATGATAGGTAAAACCGCACCATTCATTGTCATCGAAACAGACATTTCGTCTAATGGAATCTGATCGAACAATACTTTCATATCTTCAACAGAATCTATTGCAACGCCTGCTTTTCCAACATCACCAACAACTCTTTCATGATCAGAGTCATAACCGCGATGTGTTGGTAAATCAAAAGCAATTGAAAGTCCTTTTTGTCCGGCAGCTAAATTTCGTCTGTAAAAAGCATTACTTTCTTCTGCGGTTGAAAATCCTGCATATTGGCGAATTGTCCACGGACGTCTTACGTACATCGTTGCGTAAGGTCCGCGCAAGTTTGGTGCAAATCCTGCTCCAAACTCAAGAAACTCCAAATCCTCAATATCTTTTTCAGAATAGGTTTCTTTTAGTTCGATTCCTTCTGCTGTAAAAAAGCTCTCAGAAGTTAAATGTTGATCTTTATAATCAGCATTTAACTTGTCACTTTTAACATCTAACTTTATATGTTTAAGGTCTTTTCTCAATTGTAAAAAATGTTATTTAAATAGGTTTAAATCACTTTCAATTTCGTTTAAAAAATCATCAATATCAGTAGCCTTATTTGGATCTTTTAAAAAATTTTCTGTTCTTTTTCTAACTTCATCAATTTGCCATTTTAGAATTTTAGATTTGCTATTTTGAAGAGGTAAAATAGTTATAGAACCGTCTTCAACTGATAATATTTGTCTAATTGCTTCCATAATTATTTAGGTTTATATTCAAGTATGAGAATTTGAAATCTATATTATTCTAATTCTAAACGTTCCTGTTCTAGTTTTTCGGCTAATCTTTTTTCGATTATTGGTGTAATTAATGTTTTTCTTGGTTTTATTTTTACAAAAGGGAACAATTCTAAATCATGTTTCATTTTGTCGTCTTTATTAGGGTATTTATTCGTTCCTAGCAAAACTTCTTTTTTAGAATCGAACAAGTCCTGTTCTTTTGTTGCACTTTCCTGAATCTTCTTTTTGATAGTTCCATCGTTTAAAAGTTTCAGGAATCCACCACTAGCTTCAATATCTTTAAATAAAGTCAAACTTTTTTCGGCCAATTGTGCAGTCAAAGTTTCGATGTAATAACTTCCGTCAGCCGGATTATTTACTTTGTCAAAATAACTTTCGTGTTTTAAAACCAATAATTGATTTCGGGCGATTCTATCTCCAAATTCATTGTCTTTATGGTACAAAGAATCATAAGGCAGGTTGGCAACTGCATCTGCACCACCTAAAATTGCCGACATACATTCGGTTGTGGTACGAAGCATGTTTACATTGTAATCGTAAATCGTTTTATTTCGTTTGGTTGGCGTTACCAAAAAGTGACATTCTATATCAGGATTATATTCTGAAGCGATTAATTTGAAAAGCATTCGTAAAGCTCGAAGTTTTGCAATTTCAAAGAAATAATTTGTTCCAACTGAAATTTGAAAAACAATTGGTTTTGAAATAGTGCTCAAGCGATTCAAATATTCGTTTGCATGCCCTAAACTATACGCAATTTGTTGCGTGATATTTGCACCTGAATTTTGATATAATCCTAAATCTACGCTTAATAGCGAAAGATTTGTAGTTGTTTTTGAAATGTTTTCAATCGTTTCAAAATTATTTTTATCAGATGTAGTAAACCAATTTCCTTCTCTTGCAAAATGACCAATTGGATCAATATTACAATAAAAATTCGCTTTTTTCTGAATCGAAATGGTGTCTAATAATTTTACGAAATCGATTGAAATAAAGTTCAAATTAAAGTAAATGGTTCTATTTTCTAAAGGAAGAGTTTCTAATAATTTTTGAACATCGATTTTTTCGTTTTCTATTGTAAAACGTAAACTTTCTGCGCCTCTTTCGATAGTGTTTATAGCTCTTTGAATCGATTTTTCGATATCGTATACAAAGATGTTTTGACAAATTTTGAAATTTGAAGCATTGGTTTTTACTGGTGCTGATTTAGAAAATTCGTCAATATGATAGAAAGGTTTTACCTGAATATCTTCTGGAGAGTTCCAGATTACGGTTTCGTTATAATCAGCGCCATCTAATTCAAACTGAATTTTTTGTTTCCATTGTTTGGATGAAATCGGATTAAAATCGTCGAACAGGGTAGTAGCCATTGGGTTTTATTTCTGATTATTCTTTAGTATCTTGAATGGTATCTCCTTCAAATTGTATAATGTAAATATCTTCGCTGTCTTTTTTCATGAAGTACTTTTCGCGAGCATATTTTTCTATTTGTTCAGGGTTTTGAAGTTGTTTGATCTGTTCCTGATCTTTTTTTATCTCGTCCTGATAATATTTTTTATTGTCTTGTAATTCATTAATCTGTCCGTCTAAAAAACGATGGTCAAAATAAGAGTAATTGTCTAAAAACAACATCCAGACCACAAAAAACAGTAAAACCCAAACGTATTTGTTGCTCACTAATTTGAACCAGCGCTTGCCTTTATATGGATTTTTTAGTTTCATTTTCTCTTTAACAGATTACTTCTTATAAATTCGATTGGTGTTCTAGCTCCTATGGAGCCGGTATCCTTTTTATCCGCCGCGGCGGATAAAAAGATAAAGGCGAGAGCGGGTCCCGATAGCTATCGGGATTATGCAATAAATTTACGATAAAAATTATGAAATTCGTTGATTAATTACGGCACGAACTACATCAATTGCTACGGTATTGTATTTATCGTTTGGAATAATAATATCGGCAAATGCTTTTGATGGCTCGATAAATTGCTCGTGCATAGGTTTTAAAGTGTTTTGGTAACGGGTTAAAACCTCGTCGATGTCACGTCCGCGTTCTGAAATATCTCTTTTTAAACGACGAATTAATCTTTCGTCAGAATCTGCGTGAACAAATACTTTGATGTCACAAAGATCACGTAACTCAGGATTTGTCAAAATTAAAATCCCTTCAACAATCATAACTTTTCTAGGATGTGTTGATACAGTATCGTCAGTTCTGTTGTGTTGTATGAAAGAATATACGGGCTGATCGATAGTTTCTCCAGCTTTTAATGCTTTTAGATGTTTAACCAATAATTCAAAATCAATGGCACGTGGATGATCGAAATTAATTAATGCTCTTTCGTCAAACGATAAATTATCGGTTTGTTTATAGTACGAATCCTGAGAAATTACGCCCACTTCAGTGTCTGGTAATTCATTCATGATTTGGTGTACTACTGTCGTTTTTCCACTTCCTGTTCCTCCTGCAAGTCCAATAATGAGCATATAATTTTTGTTTGATATTTGTTTGGCAAAAATAATAATTTAACTGAATTGAATAAAAATATTAACGAATTAAACCATATAAGTGATATAAGTAAATTTAAGCAAACATATATTTAAACAATTTATTACTTCATTGAAATTATATCACTTATATGGTGAAAAACATAAAAAAAATCCCGAAAGTAAAACCTTCGGGATTTAGTGCAATCAGTATAGTTTTAATAATAAAATATTCTGAATTTAGTAAGCACGTAAAATTATTTATTCTTTTTTGCTTTTATCATCATTTCAAGCTGATCCCAAAGTTCTTCCGGAATTGCTTCAAGTAAATTAAATTGTCCGGCACCTTTTAACCATTCGCCACCATCGATTGTGATAACGTCTCCATTTACATAAGCTGAAAAATCAGAAACTAAATAAGCAGCTAAATTTGCTAATTCCTGATGATCACCAACACGTTTCAAAGGCACTTTTTTTGCCATATCAAACTTTTCGGCAAGATCTCCAGGCAATAATCTGTCCCACGCACCTTTTGTAGGGAATGGTCCTGGAGCAATTGCGTTAGAACGAATTCCGTATTTTGCCCATTCTACTGCTAAACTTCTTGTCATTGCAAGAACTCCGGCTTTTGCGGTAGCACTTGGTACAACATATGCAGAACCTGTCCAAGCGTAAGTTGTTACAATATTTAAAATCGTAGTTGATGTTTGTTTAGTATCAATCCAGTGTTTTCCAAAAGCTAGTGTACAGTTTTTTGAACCTTTTAATACGATATCTATAACAGTATCAAATGCATTTGCAGATAAACGTTCTGTAGGAGAAATGAAATTTCCTGCCGCATTGTTCAAAAGAACATCAACTTTTCCGAAAGTTTTTAAAACTTCCTGAAGCATATTTTCTACTTCTTCATAATGACGAACGTCACATTGAAGTGGTAAACATTTTCCTCCGGTTTCAGTTTCAAGTTCCGTGGCAGTGTTTTTAAGCTTTTCTAAATCTCTTGAAGTAATCGCTACCTGAGCTCCTAATTCTAAGAAGTATTTGGTCATAGCTTTTCCTAAACCGCTTCCTCCACCTGTAACAACAATGACCTTACCTTTTAAAGCGTCATCTCTTAACATTTTATCTGTATAGCTCATATTTTTTTCTTTTGATTACAATATTAAATAAATAAATAGGATGCACGCATAATAATGTTATAAAATTTTAATAAACTTTATATATTACCTAATTTTTTTGCTGCAGATTCTAAAGTGAAATTGTCTTTAGCGAAGCAAAAACGTATTAATTTTTGGTCTTTATGGTCAGAATAAAAGGTAGAAATAGGAATCGCAGCAACGCCATGATCTGTAATTAGTTTTTTGCAAAAAGTTACATCGTCTTCATTTGAAATATTTGCATAAGAAGCAACCTGAAAATAAGTTCCTTCGCAAGGTTTTAATTCAAATCGGCTATTTTGAAGTAATTTTTGAAAATAATCTCGCTTCTCCTGATAGAATTTTCCAAGTAAATTTACATCAACAATATCTAAATATTGGCTTATTGAAGCTTGTGAAATACTATTGACGCTAAAAACTAAAAACTGATGTACTTTTTTGATTTCTTTCATTAAATGTTCCGGAGCAACTGTATAACCAATTTTCCAACCTGTAATGTGGAAAGATTTTCCGAAAGAAGAAACCATAATACAACGTTCTAAAAGGAAATCTTTGGTGTGTGCAGAAATATGTTTTTCTTCGAAAGTGATGTATTCGTAAACTTCATCAGATAAAACGAGAATGTCAGGGTGTTTTGAAAGTAATCTTTTGAGTTGAAGAAAATCGTCTTCTGTCAGGATTTTTCCAGTTGGATTATGCGGATTGTTGATGATAATCATCTTGGTTTTTGATGAACACGCTTTTTCAATCGTTTCCCAATTTGGTGTGTAATCGTCATTTAATGCTACGCGAACGGGTTTTGCATTACATAGTAAAACAGGGGATTCATAAGAATCATAACTCGGATCCAGAATAATTACTTCATCATCCGTTTTAATTAAAGCTAGAATCGTAGTAAAAATTCCCTGAGTTGCTCCGGCAGTAACCAAAATTTCTGTTTCAGGATTAATGGTTCTGTTATAGGAACTTTGAACTAATTTTGCAATTTGATTCATCAAAGGCGGGAAACCTGCCATTGGCGTATATTGGTGAACATTTTCTTTAGCTAATCTTGCGATAATATCAGTTAATCTTTCGTCTACCGGAAAATTTGGAAATCCCTGCGAAAGATTTATAGCATTATATTCAGCTGCCATTTTAGACATTACTGTAAAAATACTGGTGGTAACATTTGGAAGTTTACTCATGATAAAGTTTGATTAGGGGAAAACTTGTGAGTACAATATAGGATAATTTTTACGATTACATTTTATGAATAATAAAAATTGTTGGTCTGTTGTGTAAATCTACTTTTAGTTTTTTCCAATCAGAAACACGCATTGTTTTAATAAATTCTGTTGGTAACGTAATATCAGTTGCAATGCAAAGATGAGTCGAAGGATTTACGATTTGTAAAATATCTTCCACTAATTTATTGTTTCTATAAGGAGTTTCTATGAAAATCTGAGATTGATTTTTATCCTGAGATAATTTCTCAAAATGTTTTAATGCCGATTTTTTCTCGTCTTTATCAATTGGTAAATATCCGTTGAAGGTAAAACTTTGTCCGTTCATTCCGGAAGCCATCATTGCTAATAAAATAGACGAAGGACCAACTAAAGGTACAACCTGAATTCCTTTTTCATGTGCCAATTTTACAATTACAGCACCAGGGTCTGCAACTCCGGGGCAACCGGCCTCGCTCATTAAACCTACATTTTTTCCTTCTAATAATGGTTTTATAAAATCTAAATGTTCACTTGGTTCAGTGCGTTTATTAAGTGTGAAAAGTATAAGTTCGGATTGTTTTTTCTCTGGAGAAACTGCTTTTATAGATTTTCTGGCTGTTTTTTCGTTTTCAACAATATAATGATCTATAAAATCAATACTTCTTTTTACGGTTTGCGGCAAAACATCCATCGGATCGCTTTCGCCCATTGTTGTTGGAATTAAATAAAGTTTTCCTAGAAGTTTCATGTGCGTTTTTTTAAGTGATAAAACGGATTTTATAAAAATAGAAATTTCTTTTCATGATTTTTCTTGAAAGAAAAAGATGAAAAGAATTAATTTATGAGTGTGCTTTGATTAGTTTTTTGGCAATGATTTCAGCAACTTCGTCTAACATTTGATAAACATTGTCAAAACCATTAACGGCTCCGAAATAAGGGTCTGGAACATCTACGTTTTCGTCCGGAAATAACTCATTTAAAATAAGTTGAACTTTGTTTTTGTGTTCCGTCGTTTTGGCTAAATGAATGACATCGCGATAATTTGAATTATCCATAACGTAGATATAGTCAAATTCGTCAAAATCAGAAGTTTTAAATTGTCTGCCTTTTTGATTCTCAATAGATAAACCGTTTTTTTTAGCAACTGCAATAGAGCGCTTATCCGGAGCGTGACCAATATGCCATGATCCTGTTCCTGCAGAATCAACAATAAATTTATCTTGGGGCAATTTTGATGCTAAAATACCTTCGGCTAAAGGCGATCTACAAATGTTTCCCAAACAAACCATTAAAACTTTTACTGGCATGATTCGCGTTTATAGCGTTAATTTTTTGTTGATGTCTTCGACAAATTTCTTGAATTGTTTATCTGTAGAAACTAAATTGTCTACAGTTTTACAAGCGTGTAATACCGTCGCGTGATCGCGATCTCCAATTTGTGAACCAATATTTGCCAAAGATGCTTTAGTAAATTTCTTTGCAAAGAACATTGCCAATTGTCTCGCCTGAACAACGTGCCTCTTTCTGGTTTTAGATTGAAGTGTTTCAATATCCAACTGAAAATAATCAGACACAATTTTCTGAATATAATCGATAGAGATTTCTCTCTTAACGTTTTTAACAAATTTCTCTACAACGCTTTTTGCTAACTCAATCGTAACTTCTTTTTTGTTGAAAGAAGATTGTGCGATTAATGAAATAATAGCGCCTTCAAGTTCACGAACATTAGATTTAATATTACGGGCAACATATTCAATAATATCTTCCGGCATTTCAACACCATCACGATAAAGAATGTTTTTTAAGATCGAAATTCTGGTTTCATAATCCGGCTGATGTAATTCAGCAGATAATCCCCATTTAAAACGAGACAATAAACGTTGCTCAATATCCTGCATATCTACAGGAGCTTTGTCCGAAGTCAAAATTACTTGCTTTCCGTTTTGGTGCAGGTAATTGAAAATATGGAAAAATACGTCCTGAGTTCCTGATTTTCCTGATAAAAACTGAACATCATCAATAATCAAAACGTCGATTAATTGGTAAAAGTGAATAAAATCATTACGATTATTCTTTTTTACCGAATCAATATATTGTTGTGTGAAAATTTCGGCAGAAATATATAAAACCGTTTTTTCAGGATATTTGTCTTTTACTTCTACACCTATAGCGTGTGCTAAGTGTGTTTTTCCTAAACCAACTCCACCAAAAATCAATAACGGATTAAATGATGTTCCTCCAGGTTTATTGGCTACAGCCATACCTGCAGAACGAGCCAAACGGTTTGAATCTCCTTCTAAGAAATTATCAAAACTGTAATTTGCATTTAACTGCGATTCAATTTTAAGATTTCTAATTCCGGGAATTACAAACGGATTTTTAAGTTCAGGATTTAAGTTTTTAAACGGAGCATCAACCTCTTGCGGTTTCATTGGCACTCTGTTGGCACTTGGCAACTGTTCGGTAAACGGTTGTTTATTGCCATAAGTGTTCTCCATTTTAATTTTATAGAGTAACTTTGCGTTTTTTCCCAGTTCTTTGGTAAGCGCAACTTTCAATAATTTTACGTAATGTTCTTCTAGCCATTCGTAGAAAAATTTACTTGGTACCTGAATATATAATGCGTTGTCGGTTAGCTCAACTGATTTGATTGGTTCGAACCAAGTTTTGTATGCTTGATCTTGAATATTGTCCTTTATAAAAGACAAACAGTTTTCCCATACCGATTGAGCAGTTTTAGTCATAGATTCAGATAAATTTTTTATTATTGATAAAGATTCTCCTAATAAAAAAGGAGCAATTTTATTCCGTATTTCGGGATAACAAATATGTGAACAAATTTCTGTAAAAAAAAATATTTTGCCCTCTAATTTTATAAAAAAAAGTTGTAAGTAAACTTTTTCAAATTAATTTTTTTTAATCGATATATAATGAAAAATCATCAAACGCAAGTGCGTGTTCGTTACTCAGAAACTGACCAAATGGGAGTCGTTTATCACGGAAATTATGTTCCATATTTTGAGATAGGACGCGTGGAATGGCTTAGAAATAAAGGGATTTCGTACGCAAGTATGGAAGAAAGCGGAATTGGATTGCCGATTGTTTCTATGCAAATAAATTATAAAAAATCGGCGCGTTATGATGAGCTCTTAACGATTCATACTACTTTCAAAAGTCAATCATCTGTTAAGATTGAATTCGACTGCGAGATCTATAACGAGGCGAATGAGTTATTAACAACTGCAGTGTTTATTTTAGTATTTATTTCGTTAAAAACAGGTCGTCCAACAGCACCTCCAGATTATATTTTAGAATTATTTAAAACGCTTGAATAATTGTTAAAACGAGCTGCGTTTTAATGTTAATTTAGATAATTTTAATATCGATTTCAAACATTAAATCAAAAATGTCGAATATAGATTCGGCATTTTTTTTGCGCGTTTTTGTCGTTATTTTACCAATTGGAAGACCGGAATCTTCATCGATTTCCATTTCCTGAGACGTAATTTCCAGTTTTTTTTCTTTAATAACTCGCATTACTTTGTTCATGTTTTTATAATCAAACGAGATTAAAAACTGAACGTCAATTGTTTTTTCCACAATTTCGCAAACTTCCAGAGTCGTTTGTGCAGTTGTTTTATAAGCTGCAATCAAACCGCCAACGCCTAATTTAACGCCTCCAAAAATTCGAACTACAACTACAAGAACGTTTGTTACACCAAAAGATTGTATTTGTCCATAAATTGGAGCGCCAGCCGTATTGCTTGGTTCACCGTCATCATTGGCTCGATAAGAAATTTTTGGTGCTGTACCTAATTGATACGCATAACAAAAATGTACCGCATGGGGATGTTGCTTTTTAAGATTTTCGATGATAGGTTTTACTTCATCTTCATTTTCTATAGGAAAAGCATAGCCAAAGAACTTACTTCCTTTTTCTTTAAAAAGAACTTCCTCTGATTCAAAAGCAATGGTTTGATACGTATCGTTATATTCCAAAAGTAAATTTCTAAATTATGTTTTATGTTTTTTTAGCCACGAATTGCACGAATCTACACGAATTATTATGATAAAGCTTTGCGAACTTTGTATTCTTTTCAGCTCAAACCTTTGCAAACTTTGCGTAAATCTTTGCGCTCTTTGCGGTAAAAATGCGCCACAATTATAAAATCATTTAATCTGTCGCAAAAAAGCATACATTAACTACAATATTTTTTTATCAAATAAATCAACAACATCTTCCTGACCAACTTGCAAATTCCAAACGTGAATTCCTAAAGCGGCTGCGGCATCTGTGTTTTCTTTTTTATCATCTACAAATAAAGTTCGTTTTGGCGACAATTCATGTTTGTTGATTACATATTGAAAAACATCTGCATTTGGTTTTCGCATTCCAATTTCAAAAGAAAAATAGACTTTTTCAAAACATTGATAGAAATCACTGTAAAAGGAAATTCCGCTTTTGTTTTCGAAAGTTTCAATATGAATCGAATCTGTATTACTTAAAAGAAAAAGTCGGTATTTTTTAGAAAGCATTTGTAAAAACTCTAAACGGTACAAAGGGAAATCTGCCAAAACCGCATTCCAGGCTTCCAGAATTTCTTCGATAGATGCATTTGGAAGTTCTTTTTGAAAACCGGCTAAAAAATCGTCATGCGAAATATCTCCAGTTTCAAACAAAAGATTTAGACGATCCAAGTCTGAATTCCATTCTGTCATGCCTAATTTCTGTAATCCCGAAATAGTTGCTTGTTTATCTAAATTGATAAAAATGTCTCCAAAGTCAAAAATTATAGTATCAATCATGATTTCTAACATTTATTAATTCGTCATTTTGAATGTAAGTTTTCGTTACATTCTTCATTTGAAGAACTGGTGCTTTTGTTCCGTTTTCGAAAATTGTATTTCCGACAAAAATGCGAGCTTCATCCCAAATATTTTGATCTATAAAAGATTGTAAAGTTTGCAAACCACCTTCTATAATAATAGACTGGATTTGATTTTGATATAAAACGGACAAAATCTGCGGTATTATATTTTCATCAAAATAAATTCTCTCAAAGGTAGTGTTTTCTGATGATAAGTTAGTTTCTGATTTTGTAAAGATGATGGTTTTTACACTGTTATCAAAAACAAAACTGTCTTTTGAAATTCGGTTATTTTGATCTAAAACAACTCTCACAGGATTATTTCCGGACCAATCTCTGGTGTTTAATTTAGGATTGTCATCGATAACAGTTTTTGTTCCTACTAAAATTGCCTGTTCTTCACTGCGCCATTTATGAACCAATTGTCTTGAATATTGATTTGTGATCCAAATAGGTTTTCGATCCTGATTAATTTCTTTTTCAGGAGACAAAAATCCATCTTGACTTTCTGCCCATTTTAATATAATGTAAGGTCTCTTTTGCTGATGAAAAGTAAAGAAACGTTTGTTGAGTTCATTGCATTCTTTTTCTAAAACACCAACGATAACATTTGCTCCGGAAGCAATTAATTTTTTGATTCCGTTTCCTGCCACTTTTTCATTAGGATCAACAGTTCCCACAACGACATTCGGAATTTTATGTTCGATAATTAAATCGCAACAAGGCGGAGTTTTTCCAAAATGACTGCACGGTTCTAAGCTCACATAAATAGTTGCTTTTTTCAACAGCGATTTATCCTTTACAGATCGAACTGCATTTACTTCCGCATGTGGTTCACCGGCTTTTTTATGCCAGCCTTCACCAATAATTTTACCATCATAAACAATTACACTTCCCACCATTGGATTTGGATATGTAGTTCCAAAGCCATTTTGTGCCAATTCTATGCAGCGTTTTATATATTTTTCATGTATATTCACGGTACAAAAGTAGTTATTTTTGTTTAGTCCATATAGTTATTGGACTAGTTAAGGAACTATCGAAAAAGTATTTTTACTTTTGTAGATATGTCGCACGAATAGAGAAATATGAAAAATTGGATTATTAGAACAATTAAAAAAGAAGACAATCAGGCAGTTGCACAATTAATACGATCTGTTTTTGATGAAATGGAAATTCCAAAAGTAGGTACAGCATACGAAGATCCATATTTAGATTTAATGTTTGAAGAATATAACAAGCCCAAATCGGCTTATTTTGTAGTTGAAAACGAAGGAAAAATTGTGGGTTGTGCCGGAATTGCACCTTTAGAGAATGGAGCTCCAGAAATTAGTGAATTGCAAAAGATGTATTTTTTACCCGAAACACGAGGTTTGGGAATTGGAGCTAAAATGATGGAGAAATGTTTAGACGAAGCAAGAAATTTTGGTTTTAAAAAATGTTATATTGAGACAATGCCTTTTATGCACGCTGCTCAAAAATTATATAAAAAATCAGGTTTTGAATATTTAGATACTCCATTAGGAAATACAGGGCACAGTTCTTGCCCAGTTTGGATGTTGAAATTGTTGTAGAATGAAAATGTAGTAAATTAGGTTTTGCAATATTTAATTGGAAAGAAAATTAGCTTTTGCTGAAAAGTAATACTCAAACACCCGGAATGAAAATTAAACAATACCGTACTCAATTTATAAAAGAATTAGCCCCTTTTTACGATGCTTACGAAGCAGAAAGTTTTTTCTATTTGATTTTAGAAGACAAGCATCAGTTACGACAAATTGATTTGGCTTTAAATCACGAATTGACTTTCTCTGAAAGTGATTTTGTAGTTTGGGATTCCTTATTAGCACAATTAAAACAAGAAGTTCCAATTCAGTATTTGCTGGGGAAAACCAGTTTTTATGGTTTGGATTTTGAAGTAAATGATAACGTACTTATTCCTCGTCCTGAAACGGAAGAATTGGTAGAATGGATTATCAACGAAAATTCTATTGAGAATAAAACCAAAAAAATAAAAATTCTGGATATTGGTACCGGCAGCGGATGTATAGCAATTTCATTGGCTAAAAATCTTCCGAATGCTGAAGTCTATGGTTTTGATGTTTCGAAAAAAGCGATTGAAACGGCCAAAAGAAATGCGATAAACAATAAAGTCGATGTTACTTTTATGTTTCAGGATGTTCTGGAATTAGAAGAATTGAGATGTAAATTTGATATTATCGTTTCGAATCCACCATATGTTCGTAATTTAGAAAAAGAAGAAATCAGAAAGAATGTCCTGGATTATGAACCACATTTGGCACTTTTTGTCGATGATAATGATGCTTTGATTTTCTATCGAAAAATTGCGGAATTAGCGAAGAAAAATTTTCTGGAAAACGGAAAATTGTATTTCGAAATTAATCAGTATTTAGGAAAAGAAATGACTGATTTATTAGAAAAAATGGATTTTAAAAACATAGAACTTCGAAGAGATATCTACGATAATGATCGAATGATGAAAGGAAGTATTTAGTTTTCAGTTTTCAGTTTTCAGTTTTCAGTCGCAGTAAGCAGTGAAAACTGAAAACTGAAAACTGAAAATTAATTATGTAAGGAGTTTTGATAGTGTTACTTACATTTTTTTTTATAATTCTATTTCTGGAGCTAATCCCGCACCCGAGCCTGAAAGTGCGAACTGGCAAAGCAATCCGTTTCAATCTTTTGTGTCCGCCGCGGCGGACACAAAAGGATTTCCACTTCTATCGGGGCTAGGGCAATCATTTTTAGATAAACATTTTCGTTAAGTTTCTTTTTCAATAGAAATGACATTGTTAAAGTTTAGAGATAAATATTTTTTGTAATCATTTTCGTTCTTTTTGAGGTATCTTTGAAGCCCTAACCTTTAAGACTATGAATTCGATAAAATTTTTACCCGTGTGGTATGCTGGCGGTATTGGAAACAACCGTAACGCTCTTAAAGGCGTAGGACAGCTAAGCTGCGCGGGTTTTATATTTCCCTAAACTTTAAGATTATGAGTACAAACACCCTTTCAAAAGAAGCCGAAACAAGGCTGATTGATTTTTTTAGCAAATCCGTCGATCCGCAAAGTTTAGCAAAAAAAATCCGAAAATTAAATTACATTCTTGCTCTAAGTATAATGCGAGATTGCGAAACTCTTGAAAACAATAAAATAAATATCGAAGATGGGTTTTATTGGCTTAATGAATTAGCCGAGATTCTAAATCCTTATTTGGATGTTGAGTGATTAAACAAGAAAAGGCTGTTAATTAGAACAGCTTTTTTGCTTTATGATAGTTGTAAAATTTTTACCCGTGTGGTATGCTGGCGGTATTGGAAACAACCGCAACGCTTTGACGGCGTAGGACAGCTAAACTATGCGGGTTTTATATTTCCTAAATTTCAAGATTGAGTTTTACGTTTTCTACATTTCAAGATTAGGATTGCGAACATCTTTGTCAAAGTTTTAAACTTTGACAAAGATTGTACTTACTAAACTGAATAGACTCCGGCTTTAGCTGGAGGTCATTAAGTTAAGCTTTTTGTACTGTGATTTTTCTTTAAATCCGAAGTTTAAACATAATATTGTCATTTCGACAGAGGAGAAATCACACGCGATGATCGACAAAGATTGGTGATTTTCTTTGTGGGGTTTCTAGTGTGATTTCTCCTCTGTCGAAATGACAAAACCTTTGCGGCTTTGCGACTTTACGTGATTTTTTTTAGACATAATTGTCTTAAAAAAGCTTAACTTAAAAAAGCTGAAGGCTCTTCAATTTAGGAAGTCTCAAAGGAGAAGTCTTAAAAAACATAAAAGCTCTAATCTAGCCCCGATAGAAGTGAAAATCCTTTTGTAGCGGGGTTCGCAACAAAAGATTGAAATGAATAGCGGGACAAATGGTCTTTTGAATTCATTAATTTATGCTTCAAATATTTAGTAAGAAACTGAAAACTGAGGCTGCGACTGAAAACTAAAATTTATTCATAGCGTAAAGCCTCAATAGGATCAAGTTTTGAAGCTTTTATTGCAGGATATAATCCCGAAACAATTGCAACCATAAAACTTGTGGCAAAAGCGGCAAAAATAGCCATCCATGGAATCACAAATGCAAAACTCATTGCGGCTGCAAAACCAAAACCTATTAGAATTCCCAATACAATTCCGACCAAACCGCCAATTTGTCCAATCAATAAAGTTTCGATAAAAAACTGAACTGAAATGGTAACTTTTGTAGCGCCCAAAGCCTTACGAACACCAATTTCTCGTGTACGTTCTGTAACCGAAACAATCATGATATTCATCAAAGCAATTGAAGATCCTAAGATGGTAATGATACTAATAATCCACGAAGCCCAACCTAAATATTTGGTGATTCCGAGGATTCTGTTGATTAAATCGTCGCTTCGTCCAATACCAAAATTATTATCACGAACAGGACTTAGTTTACGAACTCTTCGCATCGTGCTTGTTGCATTATCAACCGCTTCGTCTAATAGTTCTTTTTTAGAAACCATTACACTCATCGTGTAATTAATGTTTGGAGCCGTAAATAAAGATCTCGCTACTTGTATAGGAATTAAAACACGTAAATCCTGGCTGTGACCAAAAGTTGATCCTTTTTCTTTTAAAACGCCAATTACTTTAAAACGAGCGCCACGAATAGAGATAACTTTGTCAATTGGGTTAACATCTTTTAATAATCCTTTTTCAAAATCAGAACCCACAACGCAGGAATAAGTATTGTTGTCGATATCAAATTGATTGAAAGAGCGTCCAGAAGTAGTTTCTAAACCTGAGTTTCCAATATAATGTTCGTCAACTCCCAGAATAGTAATTTCCGGATCTGTTTTTTGATCTGCATATTTAACTTCAGCCTTTGATGAAGCGGTAAACGAAAGAGAAGTTTCGGTAAAAGGATATTTGTATTTGTTTTTGAAAGCTACAGCTTCGGGATATGAAATAATTGGATTTATGACTTCACGTTCATTTCCACCACGATTTCTAACCGTATTTTCGTATTGATTAATATTGAATGTGTTAGCGCCCATTGAAGCAAAATTGGTCGAAACGGTATTTTCAAGCGCTGTTACAACAGTAAGGATTCCTACCAAAGCAGTAATCCCAATTGCAATAATTAGTACGGTAAGTATGGTTCGTAATAATTGTGTTTTGATAGAACCAAAAGCAATTCGGATATTTTCTCTTAATAATTTTAGCATCATGACCAATTTGTCACGAAAATACGTTTTTTGTTACAAGTTTGTTTTCGAACAGGCATTATTTATTTTAAAAAATAAGATATTTGCAGACGATTTGAGATAATGAAATCCAAACAATCTCAGGAAGCTTTGAGTTTTCGGCTTTAAGCCAAATCTAAAATCTAATATCAGAAATCTAAAATAAAACAGAAATGGCTTCAAAACCAAGTATACCACAAGGAACAAGAGATTTTTCGCCTGCAGAGGTGTCAAAACGTCAATATATTATTCAGACCATAAAAAGTAATTTTGAGAAATTTGGTTTTCAGCCTATTGAAACGCCATCTTTTGAAAACTCAGATACTTTAATGGGGAAATATGGTGAAGAAGGTGATCGTTTGATTTTTAAAATATTGAATTCGGGTAATTTTTTCTTCAATAAAAATAAAATTGACTTACCTGAATCTATAGAATCACTACAAGTTAATTCGGCAGAAACAATCAATCTTGAGCAAAGAATTGAGCTGAATAAATTTACAGGAAAAATTTCTGAAAAAGCATTACGTTACGATTTAACAGTTCCGTTTGCGAGATACGTGGTACAACACCAAAACGAAATTGAATTTCCATTTAAAAGATATCAAATTCAACCGGTTTGGAGAGCTGACAGACCACAAAGAGGACGTTACAGAGAATTTTATCAATGTGATGCCGATGTTGTTGGTTCAAAATCATTGTGGCAGGAAGTTGAATTGGTTCAATTGTATGATACCGTTTTTACTTCTTTAGGATTAGAAGGTGTGACGATTAAAATCAACAACAGAAAAATATTATCAGGAATTGCCGAAGTAATTGGCGCTTCAGATAAATTGATTGATTTTACAGTGGCTCTGGATAAACTGGATAAAATTGGTGAAGACGGTGTTAAAAAAGAAATGATCGAAAAAGGTATTGCTGAAGAAGCGTTGGTTAAAGTTCAACCACTTTTTAGCTTTACAGGAACATTTTCAGACAAGATAAATCAGCTTTCAAGCTTATTGGTTGAATCTGAAGAAGGAATGAAAGGAGTAGAAGAGCTGAAATTTATTTGTGACAATGTGGCAACTTTAGGTTTGGCAACTGCGACATTAGATCTTGATGTTACTCTTGCTCGTGGATTAAATTATTATACCGGAGCTATTTTTGAAGTAGCGGCTCCAAAAACTGTTTCAATGGGTTCTATTGGCGGTGGCGGAAGATACGATGATTTGACTGGTATTTTTGGTTTGAAAAATATGAGTGGCGTTGGAATTTCTTTTGGTTTAGACCGAATTTATTTGGTTCTGGAAGAATTACAATTATTTCCGGAAACTGTTGCAGCAACATCAAAAGCATTGTTTATTAATTACGGAGATGCAGAAGCTTTGTATGCTTCACAAGCAATTCAGAAGTTAAGAAAAGAAAATATAAAAGTGGAACTTTATCCGGATAATGTAAAAGTTGGAAAACAATTTCAATATGCAGATAAACGATTAATTCCATTTGCAGTAATTGCAGGTGAACAAGAAATTGCGTCAAATTCATATTCGCTTAAAAATCTAGTTTCAGGAGAACAGATTTCTGTTGATTTTGAAGGATTAAAAGCTGCTCTATTGGCTTAAATTTTAAATTCGTGGCGAAATTAACCGCAAAGTGCGCTAAGATTTAATTTTACTTCACGCATACAAAACACAAAGTTCGCAAAGCTTGATTAACACAAAGCTTTGCGAACTTTGTGTTTTTATAAAACCATACTTTATAAATCTTAGCGATTATTTCGCAAAATTTTTGTTTCGATTCGAAAATATAGATTTCACAAAGCTTTGATGTTGATTGTGTTAATGAATTTTGGCGTTTATTAGCTTAAATCTTTTTGAAATTTGCGTGAAATAATTGGTGGAAAAGAAAAAAAAGCGTTTAATTTGCGACCTCAAGTTACGGGCGTAGTTCAAGGGTAGAATAGCGGTCTCCAAAACCGTTGATGGGGGTTCGAATCCCTCCGCCCGTGCAAAAAATATAAAATAACAACAGTTATTAAGTATTTATAAAACGCCTTCAAGGACTAAAGGTAAAAGCAAAAAAAAAGCTTCGTCTCAAATAGGCGAAGCTTTTTTTAATATAAGGTAAACTTGAATTAATAATTATTTATAAAGCCGAGGCCAACCCTTAAATTCAATTTTGATAGGTAATAATTTATATTCTGATTAGGATATCAAATATAGTATAAACTATAACGTAATAGTCTTAAAATTATACTAAATTTTAAAGTGCTGATTTTTGTTTTTAAATTGCTCATTGTTAATAAAGTGACAATTTGACATTTTAAAAGATTTGGCAGTACTTTTGCAATCCAAAAGAAAGAATAAAAAATGAAGTTTAAGAATATTTTTAAAAATAAAAGTAATATGACTACGGAAAATACAGAATTCGATCAGGAATTAGATGAAGTAACGTTAGAGAACAATGCCAACGGAGAGCAATTGATTGTTGAAGAATTAAGTGTTGAAGAGCAATTGGCTCAAGACTTGGCAAAAGAAAAAGATAAGTTCTTGAGATTATTTGCAGAATTTGAAAATTACAAAAAAAGAACTTCAAAAGAACGTATGGATTTGTTTAAAACAGCAAACCAAGAGGTTTTATTGGCAATGTTGCCAGTTTTAGACGATTTTGACAGAGCAACTGTAGAAATCAACAAGTCTGAAGATGAGAATTTGAAAAAAGGTGTTGAGTTGATTCACGAAAAATTAAAAAGCACTTTGGTTTCTAAAGGTTTAGAGCAAGTTGAAGTAAGAGCAGGTGACGCTTTTAATGCTGATTTTGCTGAGGCAATTACCCAAATTCCAGCTCCGTCTGATAAATTAAAAGGGAAAATTGTTGATGTTATTGAAAAAGGATACAAATTAGGAGACAAAATTATTCGTTTCCCTAAAGTAGTAATCGGAAACTAAAAAATGCAAATAAAATTCTAAAAGCCAGTTTTTTAAGTATTGGAATTTGGAATTTATAGTTTGGAATTTAAACCTAATTATGAAAAAAGATTTTTACGAAATACTAGGCATTTCAAAAAATGCTGACGCTGCTGAAATTAAAAAAGCTTACCGAAAAAGTGCTTTGAAATATCACCCGGATAAAAATCCAGGCGACAAAGAGGCAGAAGAAAACTTTAAATTAGCTGCAGAAGCTTATGAAGTACTAAGCGATCCTAACAAAAAAGCAAAATACGACCAATACGGACATCAGGCTTTTGATGGTTCTGGAGGTTTTGGTGGTGGCCACGGTGGTATGAATATGGATGACATTTTCAGCCAGTTTGGTGATATTTTTGGTGGAGGATTTGGTGGTTTCGGAGGCGGAGGCGGAGGTCCTCGTCGTGCTAAAGGAAGCAATCTTCGAATCAAAGTAAAATTGACATTAGAAGAAATTGCAAATGGTGTTGAGAAAAAAGTAAAAGTAAAACGTAAAGTTCAGGCTAAAGGTGTAACATACAAAACGTGTTCGACTTGTAACGGTCAAGGACAAGTAATGCGTGTAACTAATACTATTTTAGGAAGAATGCAATCTGCGTCAACTTGTCCTACTTGTGGTGGTTCAGGTCAGATTTTAGATAAAAGACCTTCTGAAGCAGATGCACAAGGAATGGTTCAGGAAGATGAAACTGTATCAATCAAAATTCCTGCTGGAGTTGTTGATGGTATGCAATTGAAAGTTTCTAACAAAGGAAACGATGCTCCGGGAAATAGTATTCCTGGTGATTTAATTGTAGCTATCGAAGAGTTAGAGCACGAATTTTTGAAACGTGAAGGTGAAAACATTCACTATGATTTATACATCAGTTTTCCAGAGGCGGTTTTAGGAGTTTCTAAAGACATTGAAGCGATCAACGGAAAAGTTCGTATTAAGTTAGAAGAAGGTATTCAATCCGGAAAAATCTTAAGATTAAAAGGAAAAGGAATTCCAAGCATCAACGGATACGGAAGCGGTGATTTGTTAGTTCATGTTAATGTTTGGACGCCAAAAACACTTAATAAAGAGCAAAAACAATTTTTTGAAAATGCTCTAACAGACGAACACTTTGTGCCAAGTCCTGAAAAATCAGAAAAATCATTTTTCGAAAAAGTAAAAGATATGTTTTCATAAACAGAACTTTTTCTGAAATAGTTAAATAATAATATAAAAACCCATTCTAGTGTAAATTAGAATGGGTTTTTTGCATTAATAATGTAAAGTTTCGGTGTGAATTATTTACTTTTACACACGCAATACCACAAAGGTCAAACTGACGCAGAAAATCTTAAAAATAGCATGAGCAACTTACTCGAAGTACATAAAGTCGTAAAACAATACGGTGATTATGTAGCGCTTAACGAAGTTTCATTAAATGTGCCAAAAGGTAGTATTTATGGACTATTAGGTCCGAATGGAGCTGGAAAAACTTCCTTAATCCGAATTATAAATCAAATTACACTGCCAGATAGTGGTCATGTAATTCTTGACGGAGAAAAACTGCAACCAAAACATGTGCAGACTATTGGTTATCTTCCGGAAGAAAGAGGATTGTATACTTCTATGAAAGTAGGCGAACAATGTTTGTATTTGGCGCAAATGAAAGGACTTTCTAAAGCTGAAGCTAAAATACAACTAGAATATTGGTTTGATCGTTTAGGAATTCAGGGTTGGTGGAACAAGAAAATTCAGGAACTATCAAAAGGAATGGCGCAAAAGATTCAGTTTGTAGTTTGCGTATTGCATAAACCTAAATTGCTAATTTTTGATGAGCCTTTCTCGGGATTTGATCCCGTAAATGCAAATGTCATAAAAGATGAAATTTTGGCATTAAAAGAACAAGGTGCAACAATTATATTTTCGACACACCGAATGGAAAGTGTTGAAGAACTTTGTGATCACATTGCTTTAATTCATAAATCAAATAAGTTAATTGAAGGTAAATTAAGCGATGTAAAACGTCAATTTAGAACCAATAGTTTTGAGGTTGGAATTTTGACAAGTAATGTAGAAGGTTTGATGTATGATATCACACAAAAGTTTACCGTTTCGCCAGCAAATTTTAAATCACTAAATGATGACTTAAAATTAGATATTCAAATAGGAAACGCAACGCCAAATGAGTTATTGAATATATTGACTCAAAGAGGGCAAGTGACACATTTTGTAGAAAAAATACCAAGTGTAAACGATATATTTATTCAAACGGTAACTGGATAGATTTTTAGATCGTTAGACTTCTTAGATTCTTAGACTGAATCTGGAAATCTAAAAAAAATCTAATAATCTAAGAAGTCTAAAAATCTAACAATCTAAAATAAATGAGTATAATTTCATTAATTATAAAAAGAGAGTTTATTGCAAAAGTTCGCAATAAATCTTTTGTTGTCATGACTTTTTTAAGTCCGTTATTGTTTGTGGCAATTGCTGGATTTATTGGTTATTTGAGTTCGATGAAAGCCGAAACCAAACAAATTGCAATTCACGACGAAACGGGTTTGTTTGCCAATGATTTTATCAAACAAAATAAAAAAGAGGCTGAATTTAAATATCTGAATTTATCTGAAATTGATGTAAAAGCATTAAAAGACAGTATTACAAATGAAAGTTTTGACGGTTTAATTGTTATTCCAAAAACAAATAATCTAAAAGATTTAGAAAGCAAAATTGAGTTTATCTCGAATAACAGTCCAAGTATTGTTTTTATCGAAAAAACGCAAGATGTTATTGCTGAGAAAATTACCAAAATCAATTTAGAGACAGCAAAACTAGATACTTTAGCAATTGAAAAAGCACAATCTGCGGTTAATATTCATTTGGTAAAAGCTTCAGGAGAAGAAAGTTTAAAAGGATTAAATGAAATAAAAATTGGTATTGGCGGAGCATTCGGATATTTAATTATGATGTTTATTATCATTTACGGAAATATGGTAATGCGAAGCGTAATCGAAGAAAAAACAAACCGAATTATAGAAATCATTATTTCGTCAGTAAAACCATTTCAGTTGATGATTGGTAAAATTATCGGAACTTCGCTTGCAGGATTATTACAATTTATGATTTGGGCGATAATTGGTTTAGGATTAATGTTTGCAGCGTCGGCATTTTTTGGAGTGAATGTTGGTCCAACAGCAAGAATTTCACCGGAATTAATGCAAACAGCACAACACGAAATGTCGGGAACCGCACAAATGTATATCAGCGAATTATGGAATTTACCAATTGCAAGTATCTTAATTGGATTTGTAATTTATTTCATTGGAGGATACTTTTTGTACAGTTCGTTTTATGCCGCGATTGGAGCAGCAGTTGATAATCAAACAGATTCGCAACAGTTTCTTTTGCCTATTATTATGCCACTTATTTTAAGTGTTTATATCGGATTTTTTACGGTTGTAAATGATCCACACGGAACAATTGCTGTAGTGTTTTCAATGATTCCGTTGACTTCGCCAATTGTGATGTTAATGCGACTTCCGTTTGGAGTGCCGTGGTGGCAAGTTGCGATTTCGGTATCATTATTGTTTGCTACCTTTTTCCTTGTTGTGTGGTTCGCCGCAAAAATTTACCGAATTGGTATCTTAATGTACGGCAAAAAACCAACATGGAAAGAATTGTATAAATGGCTTAAATATTAATTTTTAAAAGGTGCTAAGGTTCTGAGGAACTAAGTGGTTAAGGTTTTCTTTAGCTACTTAAAATAAAAACTCAGAACCTTAGCAGCTCAGAACCTTAGAACCTCAAGAAAAATGAGTAAAATACTAATTATAGAAGACGAAGCATCGATCAGAAGAGTTTTGGTAAAAATTTTATCAGAAGAAAATGATACCTATCAGGTAGATGAAGCGGAAGATGGAGTTGCAGGTCTTGACAAAATAAAAAACAACGATTACGATTTGGTTTTGTGCGATATCAAAATGCCAAAAATGGACGGTGTTGAGGTTTTAGAAGAAGCAAAAAAAATAAAGCCGGAAATTCCGATGGTTATGATCTCTGGTCACGGCGATATGGAAACGGCAATTCATACGATGCGTTTGGGAGCTTTTGATTATATCTCAAAACCACCGGATTTGAATCGTTTATTGAATACAGTTCGTAATGCTTTAGACAAAAAACAACTTGTAGTTGAAAATAAAATTCTAAAGAAAAAAGTCAGTAAAAACTACGAAATGGTAGGTGAGAGTGAAGCTATTAATCATATTAAAGTGATGATTGATAAAGTAGCTCAAACAGAAGCGAGAGTTTTAATTACGGGACCAAACGGAACCGGAAAAGAATTGGTAGCGCATCAATTACATGAAAAAAGTGAGCGTGCTAATTATCCTTTAATAGAAGTGAACTGTGCGGCGATTCCAAGTGAATTGATCGAAAGCGAATTGTTTGGTCACGTAAAAGGTGCTTTTACATCAGCGGTTAAAGATCGTGCCGGAAAATTTGAAGCAGCAGATAAAGGAACTATTTTCTTAGATGAAATTGGCGATATGAGTCTTTCGGCGCAAGCCAAAGTTTTACGTGCTTTGCAGGAAAGTATGATTACCAGAGTTGGAGCCGAAAAAGATATCAAAGTTGATGTTCGTGTTGTGGCTGCAACCAATAAAGATTTAAAAGTTGAAATTGCCGAAGGTCGTTTCCGTGAAGATTTATACCATCGTTTGGCTGTAATTTTGATTAAAGTTCCGCCATTGAACGAAAGACGTGATGATATTCCTGCTTTGATTACGCATTTTACAGAGAAAATTGCTTCAGAACAAGGAAATGCTGTGAAAGTATTTTCGGCGCCAGCCATTAAATTATTACAAGAATACGATTGGACAGGAAATATTCGTGAACTTCGAAATGTAGTGGAAAGATTGATTATCTTAGGTGGAAATGAAATTTCTGAAACCGACGTAAAAATGTTTGCAAGTAAATAGGTTGCTTTGCGCAATAGGCTTTAGGCTTTAAGCTTTAGGCTTTTTAAATTATAAATAATTTTTGCTTATGGCTTATTGCCTAAAGCTTAAAGCATAAAAAAAATGAAACTAAAAAAAATAAACGAGAAGTTACAAGACGCTTTAATAGAAAATGGTTTAACAGAAGCAAATATCTTGCAACAAGAAACTTTTTCGACCATAAAAAGTGGTGCAGATTGTATTATTCTTTCTCCGGCAGGAAGCGGAAAATCGACTACAATTGTCTTGAATGTAATTCAGCAATTGGCTGGTCATACTGAAGAATCGCCACGTGCTTTGATTTTTGTAGAAGATAAAACCAAAGTACTAGAAATGGTAGAACTTTTTGAAAAATACGGTAAATTTTCTAATCTTGAAGTTTATGGTGTTCACGATAAAGGCGACATGGATTATGATAAAAACTATATTTCGACAGGAATTGATGTTTTGATTGGAACGCCAAATAAATTGAGCGATATGTTTACCACTGCAGGTTATAATGTAAATCGCTTGAAAATGTTTATTATCGACGATGCAGATCCTATGTTGAAATTACGTCATGAAACTAAAATCATGCGTATTTCGAACAGTATCACAAAAACACAACGTATTATTTTTGCTGAACAATTGACAGAGCGTATCGAAATTCTGGCAGATAAAATGATGCTGGAACCTTATTTATTCGATATGGATGAAGAAGGCGAAGACGAGCTTGACGAAGAAGAAGATGAGGTTCAAGAGGAAGAGTAATTGAAAAGTCGCAGTCTCAGTTTTTAGTTTACAGTATTGGACTGAAAACTGTGACTGAGACTGAAAACTAAAAGATAATTTATGGAAATAATAAAGACATTTAAATTTTTGACGATTGTTCTTTTAGCGTTTTTCGTTGTGATTTATGTTGTTATTGTTTCCTATGTCTATTTCAATCAGGTTGAAATGGTTTTCTTGGGTTCGAAACTTTCGAAAGATTATAAGTTTGATTATCAACAGAAATTTGAAGAATTAAACATAAAGTCTTTTGATGGCGTAAACCTAAACGGACTTTTGTTTAAAGCAGAAAATTCAAAAGGATTGGTTTTTTATCTTCATGGAAATGCCGGAACATTAGAAACCTGGGGGAAAATTGCAAAAGTTTATACCAATTTGGGATATGATATTTTTATTTTAGACTACAGAAGTTTTGGTAAAAGCGAAGGTGAAATTGAGAACGAAGAGCAGTTAAATAAAGATATTTCTATTGCATACAAAACAGTAACGAAGCGATATCCTGAAAATAAAGTTATTATTGCAGGTTATTCCATTGGTTCTGGATTGGCAACTATTTTAGCCTCTGCGAATCATCCAAAAGCTTTGATTCTGCAATCTCCTTATTATAGTTTTACGGAATTGTCGAGTACGAGAGTACCGTTTTTTCCGAATTTCATGAAGAAATTTAGCTTAGAAACTTATGGGTATTTGCCTAAAGTCAAAGCGCCAATTTATATTTTTCACGGAATGAAAGATCAATTGATTCCTTATGAAAATTCAGTTCGTTTAAAAGAACTTTTGAAAGATAAAGTTCATCTATATCCTTTAAAAAATCAGGAACATAGTTTCATGAATGAAAACCTTGATTTTCAAAATCAACTCAAAATAATATTAGAATAACTATATAAAAATAAAATGTCATGGGATTAATGAAAGTGTATTCAGGAAGTGAAGTTTTAGCACTTGCTTTACAAGAAAGATTAGAAGAAGCGGGAGTAGAAACAGTAAAAAAAGATAACATTCAATCTGCACGTTTAGGCGGTTATGGTGGATCAGATTTAGCAGTTGAAGTGTTTATTCAGGAAACAGATTTTGCAAAAGCAAATCCGGTAATTGAAGATTTTAGAATGAGTATCTAAAAGAAGTTTTCAGTTTTCAGTCGCAGTTTACATTGATTGCCGCGACTGAAAACTGTGACTGAAAACTAAAAAACATGCAATATAAAATGTTAGTGCTCGACATGGATGATACCTTGTTGACAGACGATCATAAAATTTCGGATTTAAATAAAAAAGTACTTCTTGAAGCGCAGGCAAAAGGTGTTTATGTGGTTTTGGCTTCTGGCCGACCAACATCTGCAATGACCGCTTATGCGAAAGAATTAGAATTAGACTTGAATAATTCTTATATTATTTCCTTTAATGGCGCTATAATCAGTACAGTAAAAGATGATCTTGTACTATTTGAACAAAGTTTAACACCGGAACAAATTCATGATTTATACGATTATAGTATAAAAATGAAAACACATATTATCACTTATATTGATGGTGCAATTGTAAGTGAAACCGATTCAGAGTATATCGAAATTGAAAAAGAAATTACCGGATTGCCACATCATAAAGTGCCAAGTTTTAAAGATGCAGTTACTAAGCCTGCTGTGAAATGTATTTTATTGGCAGAACCTTCTTATTTAAAAGAATTAGAAAAAGATTTAAAATTGGCAATGCCGCATTTGAGTATTGCAATGTCAAAACCTTTCTTTCTTGAAGCTGCGCAAAACGGAATTGATAAAGCTGCAAGTTTAAAACTTTTGGCAGCAAAGCTAAATATTCATCAAAGTGAAATTATTGCTGTAGGAAACGTTGGAAATGATTTAACGATGATCGAATATGCCGGACTTGGAGTTTGGGTTGATAATGTAACGCCTGAATTGCGTGACAGAGCCGATGTAATTGTTGCTTCAAATAATGATAACGGCGTTGCTGAGGTTGTGCAACGCTATATTCTAAACTAAATTATTTTTGAGATGAAAGAGCCAATAGAAACAGAACGATTGCTTTTGAGAGAAATACAAATGTCAGATGTTGACGGAATGTTTGAATTGGATTCTAATCCAAACGTGCATCTTTTTGTTGGAAATAAACCCGTAAAAAATATCGAGGAAAGTATTGATTATGTCAAAAATGTTCAACAGCAATACAAAGACTTCGGAATTGGTCGTTATGCTGTTATTCTCAAAGAAACCAATGAATTTTTAGGCTGGTCCGGAATTAAGTTTATAACCAATGAAATCAATAATCATAAAGATTTTTATGAAATTGGATATCGTTTCATCGAAAAACATTGGGGAAAAGGATATGCAACTGAAGCTGGAAAAGCTTTTATAGATCACGCTTTTAATGTAATGAAAGTTGATGCTGTTTACGCTTATGCAGATGCAGGAAATGAAAACTCAAGAAGGATTCTGGAAAAGCTAGGTTTACGTTATGTAAACTCTTTTGAATATGACGAAGAATTGGAAGTTTGGTATGAAATGAAAAATCCAAACTTATAAAAATCCTAAGAAATGCGTTCCAAATCTTTGTAAACTTAACTCCTTTAAGATTTGCAAAGATTTGGAAAACAACTCGTAGTTTTTAATACTTGAAAATAATCGGAGTATTAAATATTATTTTTTAGCTACAGAAACAAAATATTTATTTCCGTCACCCATTGTAAGTTTTACACGCTCATCGCAAAGATCGATTGCAAAGTTTACGCTTTCATAACAGCTGCAAGTAGTATTTTTGTCTTTAGACATTTCAGTTTTACAATTGTTATTTTTGAAAGTTGCCAATTGTGGAGTGTACAAGCTTACTAAATCAGTAGAAGCTGTCACTAATGAAATGATACTTGCTGAATTGTTATTCATAATTCGGTAAACAATTCTATCAGTATAATTTACCTCGTTTACTGTTACCTTACGGATATAAGTATAAGATGTAGATTCTGCACTCGGCTCTTTTACTTCAAATTTAAATCCAACCGCACGAATTGCAATATCAAATTGTGATTGAGAGTTTAAGCTCGCCCAATTTGTCAATGTACTAATAGATGGAAATGGATTAGCAGGAGCTGGAGCAGCAGTTTGCGCCTGAGAGCTAAATAAGGTTAAGAACATCAAGCAGATTGTGGGTAAAAATGCTTTCATATGGAGTTTTAATTTATAATTGTTGCCTACTCTTTCTGGTTTTCGGCTTTCCCATTTTTTATAATAACAAAACAACAACATAACGAGGGAAAATCAAAATTGTTATGAGCAAATTATTATTAAAATAATATAATTTTAGTTAACCTTTTTTTAGAGAAGTGAAATTACTTCCAAAAACTAACTTTGCAAAGTTAAATGTAAGAAAATTTCAATTTAATTATTGAAAAAACGTATTTAATCGATATTATTTGCGTTTAATCGATGTTTTGTCATTTTATTCTTATTGAAATGTTAAGTATATTTATAACAGATAAAATTTACAGATAATTATTTTGGTTTAATTTACAGCTATTTAAATATTGGTTTGTCTCAAAATGTTGATATATAGTATATTATTGATTTTATTTTAAAGAATATTGTACGTAAATTTGCAAACTCTTCAAAAGAGATGTAAATATAATATCTTACTACTTAAAATGTAGTTTATTCCCATGGAAAATAGAAAAAAAGTTGCCTTTTATACGCTTGGTTGCAAATTGAATTTCTCAGAGACTTCTACAATTGCCAGAAACTTCAATGACGAAGGTTTTGATCGCGTTGATTTTGAAGAAGTGGCTGATATTTATGTTATCAATACCTGTTCAGTTACAGAAAATGCTGATAAGCAATTTAAGCAAGTCGTAAAAAAAGCAATGAAACTTAATGATAAAGCTTTTGTCGCTGCCGTAGGTTGTTACGCACAATTGAAACCAGAGGAATTAGCAAATGTTGATGGTGTTGATTTGGTTCTTGGAGCTACAGAAAAGTTTAAAATCACGGACTATATTCACGATTTGAGCAAAAACGATATGGGTGAAGTTCATTCCTGCGAAATTGCCGAAGCTGATTTCTACGTTGGTAGTTATTCTATTGGTGACAGAACTCGTGCTTTCCTGAAAGTTCAGGACGGTTGTGATTATAAATGTACGTATTGTACAATTCCATTAGCGAGAGGAATTTCAAGAAGTGATGCATTAGAAAATGTACTGCAAAATGCTAAAGAAATTTCGGCACAAAACATCAAAGAAATTGTTTTGACAGGAGTAAATATTGGAGATTACGGAAAAGGAGAATTCGGAAATAAAAAACACGAACATACATTTCTTGATTTAGTTCAGGCTTTGGATAAAGTGGAAGGAATTGAGCGTTTGAGAATTTCATCAATTGAGCCGAATTTATTGAAGAATGAAACAATTGATTTTGTTTCTAAAAGCAGAACTTTTGTACCTCATTTCCATATTCCGTTGCAATCAGGAAGCAATGATATTTTGAAATTAATGAAACGTCGTTACTTACGTGAAGTTTACACAGAAAGAGTAAACAAGATTCGCGAAGTAATGCCGCACGCTTGTATTGGTGTTGATGTTATTGTTGGTTTCCCTGGTGAAACTGATGAGCATTTTCTTGAAACTTACCATTTCCTGAATGAAATGGATATTTCTTATTTACACGTTTTCACTTATTCAGAAAGAGACAATACAGAAGCTGCAAATATGTCCGGAATTGTTCCTGCAAATGTGAGAGCTAAACGTAGTAAAATGTTACGTGGATTATCCGTTAAAAAACGTCGTGCTTTTTATGAAAGTCAATTAGGATCTAACAGAACGGTTTTATTCGAAAGTGAAAATAAAGAAGGATACATTCATGGTTTTACCGAAAATTACGTAAAAGTAAAAACGCCGTGGAATCCTGAATTAGTAAATACATTGCAAGAAATCAATTTGACAAAAATCGACGAAGATGGAAGTGTTCGTTTAGAGTTTTTAAATAAGTTAGCGGAAGCGTAGTTTTTTGATCTTTGTCAAAAATCCGTTGTTGCAAAATTCCGGAATTTTCAAGAACGTTCCGAAGGAACAAAATATATTGTAGGGATGGATTTTAATCCATCCTACGCATAGTTTTGTCATTTCGAGCGAAAGGAGAAATCACGCTAGAAACTCGACAAAGATTGACCGCTTAGTTTGTCATTGCGAGGAACGAAGCAACCACACTAACAATATAAAAACAGAAAAGCCCTTTAATAAAAAGGGCTTTTCTGTTTTTATACCTTTGTCAAAGTTCAAAACTTTGACAAAGGTTATAATAAATTATTTCTGTTCCTGCGGAATCACCAATTTCAAAGAATTAATATAATCCGTATCAAATTCAATAACTCTGATTTTTTCAGGATTAAAACTTAATTCTCCACCAAACTGACCTCTTATATCCAGAAAATCAATGGTAAGTTCTTCTTCGTTCAGTTCAATTAGTTTTCCTAAATAAGCCGATTTTGCTGATTTCTTCGAAATTTGAAAAATTCCGTATTTATTATTTACATAATTCAGAATAGAACTCAAATCTCTAATCGGAATAATATCTTCTGCATTTGTTTTTAAACCTTTTAAGCGAATTACTTTTTCAGTAAATTCAAGATCCTGATCTCTATGAACCGCTTCGATATTTTTGTTTTTAAGAATCACAAAACCGTCAAGAATAAAATCCTCGGGATTGTTTCGTAGTAAAATCCAATCATCAGAATAATCAATAAGAAATCCGGTAAAAAGTTCTTTTTTATCCGTGAATTCTATTGAAATTAATTGTCTTAGGTATTGTTCCATTTGATGTTTGTTTAAGGCATTTAAAATCTTTGGCAAAGTTTAAACTTTGACAAAGATGGTCCGTTTTGAAAGTCTCAATATTTTTTAAATTTGAGATTTGTAGTCTTAAGGATTTGTAGACCAGATACTGCTGTTTTTTATAAAAACTCTGCGGTTTAATTTAAGTTGCGCAACGATCAATTCAGCAACATCTTCAGATTGCATTACTTTTTCAGGATTTCCATCAGTTAATTTTAATTCGATAGCTAAATCAGTTGCAACCGTACTTGGAGTTAAAGCCGTAACACGAATGTTGTGTTTTCTCATTTCGTGCATCAAAGAATCAGTTAATCCAAGAACAGCAAATTTTGACGCACTATAAGCACTCGTCAAAGCATTTCCGTTTAATCCTGCTGTCGAAGAAATATTGATAATATCACCTGTTTTTCTTTCGATCATATTAGGGATAACGGCACGAGTTGTATAATAAGTTCCCATTAGGTTCACCTGAATGATTTTCTCCCAGGCTGAAGGTTCTAATTCCAGAAAATTTCCAAAAGTACCAATTCCGGCATTATTGATTAAAATATCAATATGTCCAAATTCGGCTAGAGCCTTTTCTACAGCGCTATTTATAGAATTAATATCAGAAACATCAGCAGTTAAAGCCAATGATTTCACACCTAGTTTAGAAGTTTCAATTGCTAGTTGATCAATGTCAGTTTGAGTTCTTGCAATCAAAATCACGTTTACACCTTCTTCTGCCAATGCAATGGCGATAGCTTTTCCAATTCCTTTTCCGGCACCAGTAATTAGCGCATTTTTATTTTTTAAGTCTGTCATGATTTGTTTTTTAGAAATGCAAAAAGCATCATTTTAGTAACACAAAAATACAGTTTTTGCTTCCTAAAATGATGCTTTTAGCTATTTTCTTAATCTAAGTTTAACAAACTTTTTATTCTTTCAGAACCATATCGATGCACATTATAGCAGCAAGAATTAATTGTCTAAGCGGAGAATCCTGTGCTACGTTTTCTTCAATTTGTAGTACATAATTGTCAGCACTTGTAAAAAGCTCTTTACCCATTCCTGCCCATTTTTTGCTAACCTGAGCAAGTTGTTTATTTTCATGGCTGAATTTAAAATCCCATCCCGTCCATTTTCCTTGTAAAGTAGCAACAGGTTTTTCGTTTTTGTCTAAAATTTCAAATTTCCCACCAATAGTAAAGAATTTTTGTTTGAATGTTCCAACAAGACGATCTTTCTCATCAAAAATTTCAACAGTCGAACGAAAGATTGCAACGCCACGTTTTACAGAAATTATTTTCTCGCCGGAAGCCGTTGTGATTTCAATATCAAAAGGTGTCGCTCTTTTATATTCTGTAAAACGAAGTATTTTGGTAAAAAATCCGAGATTATTTTCTCTGCAATTCATTATGATTTGATTGCTTTCCGGATCGTAAATATCATAATTGTTAGCGGCTTTAAACATTCCAATGTGTTCTTTTACAAGAAATAAATTCTGATTTAAAATGGGATTCATGAAATTTTGTTTGAAAATTATTTATAAATATTTAGTTGATCTCTCTGAGCAGAGAATTTCAAAAGGAGACCAAATGTAATAAAATATCTATTAATATTAATCAAGAATTGAAATGTGCTGTTAGGTACTAAATATTGGTAGTCATATCGGTTCGAAATTCGTTGGCGTGCGGCAGGTACGCAACAATATCATAACCATTTCGTACCTACGGCACGCTGAATTTATTCTGTTTTTTTCTACCAATATTTAGTGCCTAACGGCACATTTCAACTTTCAATTATTGATCGACACTATTAATAAATCTATATCGCCGATTGAACAAGACGAATAAATTCGGCCTTATAACCTTCAGAATCTTTTGATAATCCTTGTTTTGCTAATTTTAGAATGTCATCAGACGATTTATTCGAAATAAGTTTTGAATCTCTCAATTTCAATCCAAACCATGCAACCGCAGTACTAAATTTAAAATCATCTGAAGCTTTGTTTAAAGCAACCGATTTGTTCTCAATTACATTTACCATTTCGATACTTTTATCGCCGTCAGGTTTTTTGTAGCGAAATTTTATTGTTGCAAGTTCATTACTATAATTACTTCCGGTTTCCTGTACTTTAGTATATTTTAAAGCATCAGGTTGTTGGTTCAGATAATCGCTTTCGACACCTGCCGGAATAATTTCGTATAAAGCCGTCACAGTATGATTACTTCCTAATTCGCCTGCGTCAATTGCGTCGTTTTTAAAATCTTCCGGACGTAGTTTTCGGTTTTCATATCCAATTAAACGATACGCCTGAACTTGTTTCGGATTAAATTCTATCTGGATTTTCACATCTTTTGCAATAGCAAACATCGAGCCTTTGAATTCTTTTCCTAAAAAACGATTTGCTTCCTGAATATTATCAATATAAGCATAGTTTCCGTTTCCTTTATCGGCCAAGGTTTCCATTTTACTGTCTTTATAATTCCCCATTCCGTAGCCCAGACAAGTTAAGAAAACCCCCGTTTTTCTTTTTTGTTCAATCAATTTTTCCATATCAGAATTTGAAGAACTTCCAACATTAAAATCACCATCAGTTGCCAGAATTACTCGATTGTTCCCGCCTTTAATAAAGTTCTCTGCAGCAATTTTATAAGCCAATTCTATTCCGGCGCCACCAGCAGTACTTCCTCCAGCTTGTAAATTTTCTAAAGCATCATTTATAGTTTCTTTCTCATCTCCGGAAGTTGGAGGCAAAACCATTCCGGCTGCTCCGGCATAAACAACGATTGCAACTTTATCTTTTGCTCTTAATTCGTTTACCAGAATCTTCATGGATTGTATTAATAAAGGCAGTTTGTTAACATCTTCCATAGAACCGGAAACATCAATTAAGAAAACCATATTTGAAGCCGGCAAATTCTCTGTAGTAATATTTTTTCCTTGCAAACCAATTCTAAGGATCTGATTTTTTGTATTCCAAGGAGAATCGCTTAATTCAGTATTGATCGAAAAAGGATGCTGATCTTTTGGCTGAGGATAATTGTATTTAAAGAAATTTACCATTTCTTCAACACGAACGGCGTCTTTAGGAACCGCTTGTCCATTATTGATGAAACGTCTGATATTAGTATAAGAAGCATTGTCAACATCGATAGAAAAAGTAGAAAGAGGTGCCGTTTTTGGGCTTTCGAATGCATTTTCTACAAAAGCGTCATAATCTTCCTGATTTGTCGAAACTGGTGGAGTAGGATGTAGAATATTCAATTTGGCATCAAGTTCTTTCTCCGTAAGATTTTTATAAATTCCGCTTTTAGTTTCTAAAACAACAACACCATTTGAAGCTTTATTTCCATAAACAGCTGTTGCATCTTTATCTTTTAAAACTTTAACATCCTGAACATCGTTTGGATTAATTTTAGCAAATTGTTCCGACTTTACTGGAATTCCATCAAGAATATACAAAGGTTCATTTTTAGCTAAAATTGGTGATGCGTCTCTAATTGCTTCATTTTGATTTGAATCGTATTGAACATATCCAGATGAAACAGCAACACCGGCAACTACACCCTTAGCCGTTTGGTAAGAAGCTTGAGTAGTTACTTTTCTATTTTTTTTCGAACCTGTATAAGCAGTAACGACAACTTCTTGCATATTTTGATTTTCTTCATGTAATTTAACATCGATAATGTTTTTGTCTGCAACAGTTTCTGTTTGAGATTTATATCCAATAAAGCTGAACAATAAAACATCGCCTTTTTTAGCCTTAATACTATATTTTCCGTCAAAATCACTATATGCTGCTATTTTTGTCTTTTTCACCTGGATTGTCACACCTGGAATTGCCTGTCCGCTTTCATCTGAAATCGTTCCTGTAATTGTTTTTTCCTGTGCTGATACTACGAAACATATAAGCATAGAAAGGGCTAATGAAATAAGTTTTACGTTTTTCATGGTAGTAATTTTTAAATTAAAAAAATGTTTTTTTGCTAGTTTTTAGCGGCTGGTTTTCCTGTTTTAGTAGTAATAATTACAACTCCTTTTTTTCCTTTTTCGCCATATTTTGATGTAGCTTCCAGATCTTGAAGTACAGTAATGGTTTTAATTTCCTGTTTGTTCAAAGGAGCATAAGGACTTGTTGGATTTGTACCAAATAAATCATTTTCAGAATAATAGATGCCATCAATAATATACAAAGGCTGATCTAATATAACTAGAGAGTCTACATTTTCCGGCTGTAAATTTGGAAGTTCTCTCTGCATCATTTTATCTCTCTTCTCATCGTCGCTATGAGACATTGCATTGCCGTTTAAAACAATTAAGGGTGCGCTTTTTTTAGCCATCGAAGCTTGTTTTTCTGCTGCATACGCAACTTTAGCAGATTCTCTTTGTACAATTTTTCCATATCCAAAATTTTGTACATCTTTTGCATTATCGGTTGTGGTTTCTTCTTCAACATTAGAATAACCGGATTGTGAAGATACTGGCGCGGCAATTTGACCCGCAACAGGCGCAGCAGCTACGTCTGCAGCAATAGCATTACTTACAGGAACTTGAACTTCTTGTAAAGCTACTTGTGGTTCGGCATTAATTGGCATTTCTATGATTTTTGCAGCTTCTTCTTTGGAAATTAATGGAGAATCTGTGGCAACAACAGCTTTATTTTTTTCTAAAACAGGATTCTGGATTGTTTCTTTGGAATCTTCATTTACCACAACTTTCGGATTTTGAGTTGTATTGATTTTGTCTGATTTCAGAAACTGAACTCCCAATGAGATTAATAATAAAAGTGAAGCAGCGATTGCAATTTTTTTCCATAGCGAAATGGCTTTTTTATCTTCTTTTTTGTCCAGTTTGTCTTCCAGACGCGACCAGACTTTTTCCATTCCTGGAAAGTCTTTTGATTCCGCGTTGTGTGCGGCATCTTTAAATTTATCGAATATTTTATCTTGATTGTCCATGACTACTTTGCTTTTTGATAATACAATTTGTTTACTAAATCCTTTAGCTTGGTTTTTGCGGCATTCAATTGTGATTTCGATGTGCCTTCGGAAATATTTAGCATTGCAGCTATTTCTTTATGTCCAAAACCTTCTATGACAAAAAGGTTGAAAACAGTTTTACAGCCGTCCGGAATATGGTTTAGTAAATTCAGTAAATCTTCTTCTTCTAAAGCGTTAACTTCTTCTGTAAAAGGTTGCGCAAGCAATTTGACATCATCAAGATACATGTTGAAATTTGTATTCTTCTTGATAGTTGCCAAACAATGGTTGACGGTTATTTTTCGCGCCCAAGCCTCAAAAGCCAGAACTTCTTTGAGTTGTTCCAGTTTTGTGAATATGGTGTAGAAAGCGTCAGCCATAGCCTCTTCGATTTCTTCTTCCTTTTTAAGGTATCGTTTGCAAACGCGATACAATTTTGGAGCCATATGCTCATAAACCTGACGCTGAGCATCGCGGTTCATTTTTTTGCAGTTAGAAATTAGCGTTTCGTTTATCACAATTGTTGTCTTTCTTATATAGAGAGATGAAAAGATAAAAAGGTTGGGAAGGCAGTGAAAAAAAGTTTTTTTAAGGCTCAGAGATACAAAGATACAAAGGTTTTTTGTACGCGTGTATTTTGTAGAGGCGCGTATTCTGTAGAGACGCACAGCAGTGCGTCTTTGGTTCATTATATTTTATGGTGTATATTCTTTGCGGGAGACGCACTGCTGTGCGCCTCTACATATATAGGAATGAATATATCTTCTTTATAATTAATTAAAAGAATTTATTCTCCTAAACAAATGTCATTATAGAATTCTACAATTTCATTAATTTGATTATAACCCAATTTATTATCTTTTATTCTTTTGACTAAAGAATCGCAGTCAGCAAAAAAACTTGTTGTCGTTTTTTTCCAATTCGAAAAAACTCCGGAATTTATATAAGTTGGATATTGATCTTTTTTTCTTTTTACATAGAATAATTCTCGATATTGTTCTGTTCGATAAGCATAACTATTTATGTTATTTGTGCCATGAGTTGATATTGCAGTTTTCTTTGTGATATTGGGATCTGTGAAAATCTGTGTTTTTTCCATTTTATAAAGATTAACTTCACCTTCAACAATTAGTTCAAGTAATTCCGGATCATCAAAAGAGTTTAGTTTAACGTATTCATAAGTTTGTACAATATCAAATCCAATAAATTTGATTTTACTCACATTTTCATAATCCCAAGAATCAGCTTTATCATCAGCAGAAATTTTGAATTTTATTTTGTTGTTTTTTAAAGAAGCAAGACCTTCGATTGAATCTCCGTCTTTAAAATAAATTATAGCATCCTGTGTTTGAGAATAAGTTTGAAAGCTTATAAAGAATAGGAGTATTAAAATGCTTTTGTAAAATTGTTTCATAAAATGCGATTAATTTTTATTTGCTGTAGTTTGATACCATTTCTCAATCTTTCTAATAGATTCTTCGTCTGTTTTGGGATTACAATTCAAACCTAAATTGATTTTTGTATTTGAGATATAAGAGTTTAAAAAAATTATTGCAAAACCTCCAATTTCAGCATCTTCAAATGAAAGAAAGGAGGAGTAAGTATGTTTATATCCACAACATTTTTCTTTGGATCTTATAATTGACATTAAGTATTGAACATCATTTGGTTTTACCCAATTTTCAGGAAAATCTCCATCCATTGTTACAATATTTATTTGGGTTTTATTATATCTCTCTTTAAAAAGTGTGATAAAGGATTTTGGGTTTAGATCTTTTGCATCTATAGTTTTAGAGTAGTCTATTTTTACTCTGTTTACTTTAAAATCATAAAACAAATAACCACCAATCAAAAGAATGGAAACTATTAGTAATGAAAGAATTATTTTTCTCATGGAAACGAGTATTATTTAATTAAGATTCTAAGTCACAAATATTCAAAACGTTGTTAGGGATGAAAAAATTATCAATACGGAATTCTATAAAAGTTCCAAAGGAACGAATTATATTGTAGGGATGGATTTTAATCCATCCTAACGGTTGATAGATAATCTTTGTCATTCCGAGGCACGAGGAAACTCCGTAAGTAGCTCGATAAAGATTCGCGATTTTGATTGTGGAGTTTCTTGCGGAGTTTCCTCGTGCCTCGGAATGACAAAAAGCAAGAAGGTCTTACTTAATAAGAAAACTCAATTTAAAAATCTATTGCTTCTCGTAACTCTTAATTGTATAAATTTTCCCTCCATTTAAAGTAAAATCAGCTAGATTTTGTTCTTTAATTTCTTCTAATTTCATTTTGCATTCAGGGCATTTTTTGAAAATTTTATTATTTTCATCACTATGGTTTTTCAAAAAAATCAAATTTTCTCTATTTATAATAAGTTTTAATCGATTGCTGATTTCATCTTCATTTAAATTACTGTAATTCTGAAATTCATGTAACGTCAGTTTGGTAATAAATAACTCTTTTTTTGCTACTTCAAAAACACCAATTATTCCAAGGAAATTCATTGCCCAGGAACTTCCGATTATTTTAAAGCATAAAGTTTCTAAATTGCAATTGAAGCACTTAAGATCTATAATCGTTCCGCTTGATATGTCTTCATCATTAAAATAAAATTTCATCTAATTTAAATGTGTTTTTCTAAAATCGTAAAAAAATCCTGCTTAAACTCTATATCTGATTCTTCGTTCTTTATTCTGAAAGTGCTAATTTCAGGGATTATTCCAATTGAGAAATCTTCTAAATCTGTACTTTTTAAAATCAAATTATAAATAGGCATTGACATTGTTGTAAATTTCTTGTTGTCATTTTCCTTAAAACTAAATTCTTTTAAAATACCAATAATTTTATTTTTGTTATCTGTATCAAGTAGAATTTCTTTTGGATTGACAACATCGTATTTATTAATGATTAACTGGGTAATTTTATTTATGTCAATTAATTTTTTTGACTCTAAAAAATCCAACAATAGTATTCCCATCCTTTTTTGATTTCTTTTATTATACTATTTAAGAGGCAAAGTCAATTTAAAAATCTTAGTTTCTAACAATTCAGTATCATTATCTTCACAAAGTAAAAACTCAATTTTATCATTTGATTTTTTGTAGAAAGTCAAACCTTCGAATTTATTGGTTGAAGTTATTTTTTGAGTGAAATCTATTTTCATGGTTTTAAGATCAATTCGACCAATGAAACTGCCAAGGATTTCGCCGTCGTCGTAGGTTGATTTTGTGTCTTCGGTTGTGGAAAGGAAATAGATTTTATCTTCGACTAAAATAGCATCAGTAAAACTGGAACGAATACCTTTTATTTTTGGAAGTTTATAATTGGTTGCAACCAATGCAAATTCTTCGCCGAGACTTTTAGCGTGAATCGTGAAAATCGTGTTTTTGTTTGAAATTCCGTTGCCGCGATTGAATAAATACCAGTTTTCGCCGTCGAAAATTGCGCCTTCGAGATTAAAGTCTTCCGGTTTTATTTCGCCAAAACTTTGCATTAAACCGTATAAATCGACCAAATTGTTTTTCTGTAATACAGATTTGTTTTTAAGATCAAACTCAATCATCTTGTTTCGGTTTTCTGTCGAACCGGAACCAAATACATATAAGGTATCGTTGTGATGTGTTAACGATTCAAAATCCGGTTTTAAGTTTTTTGGAATATTTTGCGTTGGATTGTCAATTAAAGCGTGTTGGTTTAATTGCTGATTTTGCATGTTGTATTCGTATAAATATCCGCTATTATCGCCTATGATATATAGTGAATCGTTATTGAAGAATAATCCTGATGCTGAACCGATTCCGATGATTTGAAATAATATTTCTAAAGTGAATTTTTCCATGAATGTTTTATTTTGTACTCTTTGTTATCTTGATTTTATCTTTTTAAATGTATTATTTTTTTCTGCTTCGGAAGTTATTTTTTCAAGAATGTCAACGATTAATTTACTTTTTAAGTTGATATTATTTTGGTAATTAATATTTATGAGTTTTTCGTCCTGTTTTTGTAAATCAAATTTATCAAATAGTTTTTGTGTTTTTTTTCCGTTTGTAATTATCTGTAAGATTTGAAAATATGAATTGCCTACGCCAATCGTATATTTTGTTTTCTTTGACTTTTCAATAGCTATATATTGGAATGGTTTAACTTTCTCATTTTCAATTATACTTTTATTAGAAGAATAAATTTCCCAAAAAGTATCATTTTCTATTAAGATGTTTGAATATTCGTAACAATAATTAATTTTTGAAAAATAGGTTTTTCCTTTTTCTTTCCAAAAGATATAAATAGGGTGATTTGTTAAATCATCAAAGCAAACTTCTTTACCGTCATCGGATGAATAATCTATAATTTTAAGATCTCCGGCATGAAAACTTTCATAAGCAAATAGAGTGTCTGTCTTTTGAGTTTTAATGAAATCTGAAACGAATTCATTAAGACTATGTTTTTGATTGGTTTGGGCATTTCCAGTGATTTTTACAAACAAGAAAAGTAAAATTAAAAGCTTTTTGGTCATTAAGAATTTTAGTGTTTGATAATGTTCTTTTGAAAATCATTGCCTAGCCCTGATAGTAATGAAAATACTTTGAGAAGAAATTGTGATTTTTTCTTGACGAAACAAAGCGACCAGCGGAAGCTCTTGTTATGGCTTAGAAAAATACAATTTATTGAAAAAGTATTGTAATGAATAGCAGGAATATGCTTCGTAAAATTACTATATTTACTATTATAAAAATTGATAAATTATGAAATCTATTGATCCGAAAGATTTTAAAGTTACAGATAAAATAAAGTTATCGAAGATTCCGACTTTGCTGGATATCGATGCTGATAGTGACGAAAAAGAAGCCAAACTAGATAAAGTGCAGGCTAAATTGAGTGATTTGCAAGATGTGATGTATGCACATAATAAGTATAGTGTTTTGATTTGCCTGCAAGGAATGGACACTTCGGGAAAGGATAGTTTGATCAGGGAAGTTTTTAAGGAATTTAATCCGCGTGGAGTTGTGGTGCATAGTTTTAAAACGCCAAATTCGTCTGAACTGGAACACGATTATTTATGGAGACATTATATTGCGTTGCCGGAAAAAGGGAAGTTTGCCATTTTTAACCGTACGCATTATGAGAATGTTTTGGTTACGCGTGTGCATCCGGAATATATTTTGGGGGAGAATTTGCCGGGAATTAATTCGGTTGATGATATCACACCAAAATTTTGGGAAAACAGAATTAAGCAAATCAATAATTTCGAAAAGCATATTTCGCAAAACGGAACTATTGTCTTAAAATTCTTTTTGCATTTGAGTAAAGAGGAGCAAAGAGAACGTTTGTTACGCCGTTTGGAAGAAGGAAAACACAATTGGAAGTTTTCGCCGGGAGATTTGAAAGAACGTGAACACTGGAAAGAATATCAGGAATATTATGAGGAAGCAATAAACAAAACGTCGACTGATTATGCGCCTTGGTATATTGTTCCTGCCGATGATAAAGAAATGGCACGATATATTGTAGCCAAAATTATCTGGGAAGAAATGCAGAAACATACGGATATTAAGGAACCGGAATTGGACGATAAGATTAAAGCCAATATCGAAATGTATAAACAACAATTGAAAAAAGAGCCATAAAGTAAGGCTCTTTTTTTTGGCTTATGTTAATGGTGTTTTATGAATGTTTTGTAGTACTAAATTAATGTTAATTTTTTTGGGGTCAAAATATGCTTTTTGACCATTGTCTTGTTTTTTTGATAATATCGAAGTGATTTTTAGTTAAAGTGTAAGGGGTTACTTTGTAAAAAAATAAAAATTAAACATTAAAGCGAGATGAAAAGAATTATTTTACCCCTTATTATTCTTGGATCGTTGATTACATCATGTAATAACGACTCTAAAGATCAGGATGAAACAACAAGTGTTGTATTAAAGGACCAATCTGTAACGCCAAGTTTGTTGAAGGCAAAATCAGGTTTTGAAGACTTAAAAATTTATTCTCTTTTTAGTTCAGATGATGTTTTTGCAGATAGTCCAAAATTTGTTTTTGGAGGTTCTGCTGATGGTTCAGGTTTGTTAAAAAATACTGATGGAACTTTTACTTTTTTAGTAAACAACGAAGACAATTTTGCGGTTTCAAGAATTACATTAGACAAAACATTCAAACCTACAAAAGGAGAATATTTATTAAATTCTAGTGGAGGAACCTGGAGACTTTGTGGCGCAACAATGGCTACACAAGCTGAGCACGGTTTTGGACCACTTTATTTAACTTGTGGAGAATCTGGAGAAGAGTCTCGTACACATGCTTTAGATCCTTACGCAAGCGCTGGTGGTGCATCTGTATCTAAAGAATTAGCAGGATTTGGTCGTTTAAGTGCAGAGAATGCTTTACCATTACGTTCTTCTGCTTACAAAGGAAAAACTGTTGTTGTAATTGGTGATGATGATTCTGGAACTTACGGAGGTCAGGTTTTTATGTATGTATCTAATACTGTTGGTGATTTGACTAATGGTACTTTGTATATGCTAAAAAGAAACGATGACAATCAAAGAGAAAAAGATATGGAAACAAGCAAAACTTATCCTGTATCTTTTGTAAAAATCGAAAACCACAAAACTTTAACTGGTGCTCAAATCAATGCTTCTGTAAATACTTTGAAAGCGGTTAAATTTGGTCGTGTAGAAGATTTAGATTACCGTAAAGGTGGTGACAACGCAGATCGTGAATTGTATTTTAATGTAACTGGACAAAATACAACCGGAACAAATGCTGATGCTTCAAGAACTAAATATGGTAGAGTTTACAGATTAAATCTTGATGCGGCTGATCCATTAAAAGGAACTTTAGAAGTTGTTCTTGACGGAGATAATCGTTCTGGAATTGCTGGTAAATTTCAAAATCCAGATAACATTTGTGTGACTAAAAACTATGTTTATGTTCAGGAAGATGCAAATGGATATGGTGACGAAACTCACGATGCTTATATCTATCAATACAATATTGCTACAAAAGATCTTAAAGTTGTAGTAGAATTAGACCACCGTCGTACTGCAACAGATGCTGCAAAATACAATGTAGGTGGAACTTCAAAATTTGGAGATTGGGAATATGGTGCTTTAATTGATGTTTCTGAGCAAGTTGGTATCGCTGATACTTTTATGTTGAGCGTTCAGCCACATACTTGGACTGGTGAGAAATACAAAAGCCCTGATGGAGGAACAAATCGTCCTAACGAACAACAAGCAAGTCAAATCGTAGTTATTAAAGGTTTAGCGAGATAAATTTTTAAAACGTTACAAAACAGCAATCCACTACTTCAGTTTGAGGTAGTGGTTTCTGTTTTTCTAAATATTCCTCTTTTAATCGGTATTACATCATGAAAAAAATATATTGTTTGTTATTCTTAGTAACATTTGTTGCTTGTCAGAAAAAAAACAAACATCAGGAAGTAAATGAATTGTTTCAGTCAGATATTACTTTATTGATCGAAAAAGTCGCCAAACTTAAATATTCGGTACAAGAAGATTCTACCGAAGCACAGATTCAGAGACAATTTCTGGAAGCACATCAGAATTATAAAAAGGTCGAAATGATAAGTGAGTATTATTCGCCCGCAGTTTCTAAATCGATCAACGGACCAGCAATCCCGGAGTTCGAAGAAAATGATAAAGTGACCGTTCAGGCCGAAGGTTTTCAGGTTATTGAGGAATTGGTTTTTCCGAAATATAACAGAGCGAGCAAAAAAGAGTTACTTCAGGAATTGGGCGTTTTATCAGCAAATTTAACTCGGTTAGTAAAAGTTTCAAGTTCTAATGAATTGACAGATGCGCACGTTTTTGATGCGATGCGATTAGAAGTTTACAGAATTATTACTTTAGGAATTACCGGTTTTGATTCTCCTGTTGTTTTAAATTCACTTCCGGAAGCATTCGTTTCTTTAGAAACAATCGAAAAATATTATAAGGTTTATCTCGAAGATAAGTCAGTTTCCGATGCAAAACAAGTTCTTGCAGTTTTAGAAAAAGGCAAGAAGTATTTAAAAAACAACAAAAATTTCAATGCTTTTGATCGCGCTTATTTTATCAAAGAAATCGCGAATCCGTTAAGTCGTGGATTGTATAAAACACAATCTGAATTGGGAATTTCATTAATGAAAGAACAAAGGGGTTTGAAAGTAACAGCACAAACTTTATTTGACAAAGACGCTTTTGATCCCGAAGCTTTTTCGGGTTTCCCCGATTATAAAACAACGTCCGAAAAAATTGCTTTAGGGAAAAAGTTGTTCAATGATCCTATTTTATCCGGAAACAATACGCGTTCTTGCGCTTCGTGTCATCACGCCGATAAAGCGTTTACGGATGGTTTGGAAACAGCGGTTTCATTAGACGGAAAATCAATGATTCAGCGTAATACGCCAACATTAAATAATATCGCTTTTCAACGTGTGTTTTTTGCAGATTCGCGAGTAAGTTATCTCGAAGATCAGGCTGTTGCCGTAATAAAAAACGAAAATGAAATGCATGGTTCTCTGGAGAAATCTGCTTTGGCGATTCAAAAGAAAGCTGGTTATGTAAAGGAATTCGAGAAAGCTTTTCCGAAAGGAGAAATCAATGAATTTGCAATCAAAAATGCTTTAGCATCTTACATTCGTTCGTTAAGTCATTACGATTCAAAGTTCGACGGATATATGCAAAACAAAGCAACCTTTACAGCCGATGAAAAAGCAGGATTTAATCTGTTTGCCGGAAAAGCCAAATGTGCAACTTGCCATTTTATCCCATTAACAAACGGAACTGTTCCGCCAAATTTTGACAGATCTGAAAGTGAGATTTTAGGCGTTCCCAATAAAAATAAAAAGCTAGATGGCGATTTAGGAAAATTTGTGATTACGGGAGCAGCGATTCATAAATACTCATTCAAAACTCCGACGATTAGAAATATTGAACTTACAGCGCCTTATATGCATAATGGTGTTTATAAAACGATGGAAGAAGTGATAGATTTTTATAATGAAGGCGGAGGTTTAGGTAAAGGTTTCGATCTCCCAAACCAAACTTTACCCGAAGATAAATTGAACCTGTCAGATCAAGAAAAAAAGCAGTTGATTGCTTTTATGAGAACGTTGACGGATAGGACGTTTGTGGAGGAAAGAGAATAGAATAAAGATGTTAGAAGCAAGAAGCAAGATTTAAGGTGGTTTTGGAATTCTCTTGTTATAAATGTTGATTCTTGTTGTTTATAAAGGGTTTACGTATAGCTTTGCGAGCTTTGTATTCTTTTTGTAAGCTAACAACTTCGTGGACTTTGCGGTTAAATTTTTTGCCACAAATTGCACAAATTAGCGCGAATTTTAAATTTCAAGATATTGCTTTGCGAGCTTTGTATTCTTTTTCCAAGCTAACAACTTCGCGAGCTTTGCGAAAAACCTTTGCAAACTTTGCGGTAAAATTTTTTTGCCACGAATTGCACAAATTAGTGCGAATTTTTAATCTCGAGATATTGCTTTGCGAGCTTTGTATTCTTTTTGCAAGCTAACAACTTCGTGAACTTTGCGTAAATCTTTGCGAACTTTGCGGTAAAATTTTTTCGCCACGAATTTCACAGATTCCATATATTAATCCGTGCAATTCGTGGCAAAAAAACTTTAAATAATTCCATTGGTCAAAAGCCAAATGCAGTTCATCAAACTAATTTTAATAGCGTTTTAGGTTTGTGCTCCTTTGCATCAAATTAATAAAAACTATTATCATGAACATTTACAAATTAGTATTACTAATCACTATTTTCTTAGTGAGTTTGATTTCCTCAAAAGTTACAGCACAATCTCCGCTTCCAATTCATGTGGGGATAAAAGGAGGTTCTAATTATTCTGAATTGCCGGTTACAGATGGCTTTAGCTCAAAATATGCAGCGGGTTATTTTGTGGGAGCAATGGGAAGATTCGATTTTAAAAGATTCTATATTCAAAATGAACTCTTGTATAGTGAGAAGTCTTCGAAAATTGAGAAAACTTCATTGACAACTTCTGGAAATGCAAAATGGAGAAGTCTCGAAATGCCTTTGTTAATAGGTTACAAAGTAATTGATCTTTCGACTTTGAATGTGAGAGTTTTTGGAGGAGGAGTTTATTCTTATGTTCTGGATGAAAATATTTCGTCATTAAATCAACTTAAAAACTCTTATACAAAATTCAACAAATCTAATATTGGTTATCAGGTTGGAGCAGGAGTCGAAATGTGGAAATTTACCTTAGATTTCGTTTATCAAGGCGGACTGAATAATCTAAGTAAAGACTTTAATTCTAAAACAGATTCCTTTAATGTAAGTGTTGGATATTTTTTCCTATAACTTCACAATTTATCGGTTAACCTTAAGCAGCAGCAAAGAATCTTTTTGGTTCTTTGCTGTTCGTTTAGAAAATATAGGGTTATTTTTGAACTAAAAAATTCTCATAATTTACTTACTTTTTTTTGATGACTATAAAATATAAAAACCGGCATTGGATATTTTTAATCTTTTTCTGGTTCATACTTGGTATTACGATTTGGGCGCAATTGATAGCTGATTATGGAATAATGTCGGCTATACGTCAGTCGTTTTTAATATTATTAAGCGCTATTGTTTTGGCACATTTTCTTAGTGATGTAATGCTTCCTAAGGCATTACGCAAAAACAAAATGACACTATTTGCAGTACAGGCTTTTGTTGTAGTGCTGCTTTTGTCCTTTTGTCTGGCTGTGATTTATGCTGTTTTTTCCGATTCGCACACACGTAACCGACTATATCCGGAAGAAGCAAATATGGCTACTATTGAGTTTTTGTGGGCTCGTTTTTGCGGAAGCATTCCAGCTGCACTTTTGATTTGTGGAACCGCTTGCGGACTTCGATTTTATCAGGAACATAATGTGATCGAAAGAAATCACGCCGAATTAAAACAAGTTCACTTAGAAGCTCAGATAAAAATCTTGCAAGATCAAATCAATCCGCATTTGATGTTTAATATCTTGAATCATATTCACATTTTGATGCAAAGCAACGTCGAATTAGCTTCGGTATTACTAGTTCAGTTTTCGGATATTTTAAGGTATCAATTATATGAATGTAATAAAGAATACGTTGCGTTGCATCTTGAAATTAAATACCTGAAAGATTTAATTGCCGTAGAAGAAACCCGTTGGGGAAATGAATTAGAGGTAAAAAGCAAATGGAATATCGAAGACGGTCATCTTCAGATTGTACCTTTACTTTTGGTTCCATTAATAGAAAATGCTTTTAAACATGTATCAAGACTTCCAAACCATAAAGGATACGTGCATTTATCATGCGAACAAATAAATAAACAACTGATTTTTAAAATAGAAAACTCTTATACAGAACAATACAAAGTTCCTTCTAAAAATCAAGGTTTAGGGCTCGAAAACGTCAAAAAAAGATTATCGATTCAATATCCCGAAAAACATCATTTAGAGATAAAAAATACAGATTCAGATTTTACCGTAAAAGTGATCTTAGACTTAAAATAAAAAAAAGCTTTTTCCACAGATTATAAAGATTAAAAGGATTTTTTTTACCACGAATTTCACAAATTTTCACTAATTAATCCATTTAGTTATGTAGATAAAGCTTTGTGAACTTTGCATTCTTTCAAAAGTCAAAACTTTCCGAACTTTGCGAAAAACCTTTGCCAACTTTGCGGTAAAATTTTCGCCACTGATTAGAAGGGTTTTGTAGAAGAGGCAAGAATAAAGTAGTAAGAATAAAGTAGCAAGATGAAAGAAGCAAGAGTAAAGAATATAGAATATAGAGGAAAGAATATAGAATAGAGAAAAAAATCTACTTAATCAGCAAAATCTGCGAGAGACCTTTTTTATGCCATAATACGAAACCTGAAACAAAGAAAACCTGAAACAAAACAAACAAAATAAACCTGAAACAAAAAAATATGAATATGAAATGTCTCGTTATTGACGACGAACCAATTGCAAGAAACGGAATCGTAGATTTTGTTTCAAAAATTGATTTTCTTGAAGTTGTTGGCACTTGTGCTTCTGCTTTGGAAGCGACTTCGTACATTCAGGATAAACAAATTGATTTACTGTTTCTGGATATAAATATGCCATATTTATCCGGATTAGAATTTTTAGAATCTTTGGATAATCCGCCGTTAGTTATTTTTACTACCGCTTATTCAGAACATGCTTTGGATGGATATCGCCTGCAAGTTGTTGATTATTTGCTGAAACCAATTACGTTTCAGCGTTTTTATCAGGCTTCTTTAAAAGCAAAACAATGGCATCAAATGATTTCTCCAAAGCAAAATCAATTAGATCCGTTTCTTTATGTTCGTCAGGAAGAAGGATTTCAAAAGATTTCGTGGGTAGATATTTTATACATCGAAGGAATGCAAAATTATGCCAAACTTCATTTTACAGATAGAATTCTCGTGATTCATCAAACTATGATTTCATTAGAAGAAACACTTCCAAAGGAAATTTTCTTTAGAATTCACAAATCATTTCTAGTCAATATTACACACATTGATTCCGTTTCTGGCGGACGATTGTTTGTGAAAGGACAAGAACTACCTATTTCAAGAACACGCCGTGAAGCATTATTGAAAGAGGTAGTTTATAAAAATCTATTGAGCAGATAAATCTAGAATTGCCATTTTAAAGCTAAAGCTGCATAAAAGGTTGTCGTAAATCTTGGGTTTGCCATATCTTTTTCTTTGAACATATTTTTTATTTTTCGGTCATTGGTAGAGAACGATCGAGCCAAAGTACTTCCTGCTGTAGGTTCAAATGTCCAATGTTTACCAAATTTAAGCTGAGGTCTTAAACCCGCAATAATTTGTTGATATCCAAGTAACATCGATTTGTTTGTCGGATTTATTTCAGCAGTCATTCCGCTAAGTTCAACAACTGTTTTTAAGTCAAATGTTTCAGACATTCTGTAACCTAATTCTAAACCTTCGGGAAAAGCAACTTTAAAATGTAGCGCGCCTTTAGATTCCCAATTAAAGTAAATTCCCGGAAGTACCATTGGAACACCAAAACTATTGGTTAAAACCGGTCCAAAACCAAAAGCCAAATTAGGATTGAATTGTTTGATAAAAAGAACGCCACCTTGTATCAGAATATCATCTTTATTGATTTCGACCATATCTGTATAAACACCTACAGAAGCCATAACTAAAATGGACCACGACGGAGAAATTGATCTCAAATGTTTGACTCCAATTTGTGCGTTTAAAAGTTCATCGGGAAAACCGTTTGGAATTTCTACAGGAAGATCTCGTAGATCATAATTTTTGTTTTCCATTTTGGCATAAGCTCCCTGAAGCACGATCGACCAAAGTTGGGGATGATTGTATTTGTCCATTTTCATGGAAAGCGGGATTTCTACAGAAAGCTGAGCTCTTTTAAAATTACTTTTGGCGTCTGTTTTAGCACTGTCAATTGGTCGTACATAATTAGAAAACGGAACATAATCTACTTTAAATTCTCCTGAGATATTTTGTTGTGCTCTTGCAGAAATTGTAACCAATAAAAAAATAAATAATTGCGATAGATAAAAAACTGTCTTGTTCATGATTTTGATTAATTTTTCTGCGAAGTACAACGTTCTTCATTAATCAGAAAAAATCATTTGACGACTGGTCTTTATCTTTTGACCAAATGCATAAAAACACAAAACCCGACAGACTATGCGATCTGTCGGGTTTGTTACCAAAAACAAAAATAATAAATTAAACCTTTACTTTTATAAATCAAAACCATAGGCTAGACGTAAAGCCACTTGGTTGGTTTTGAATTTGTTATAGTCCTCATAACGGACACTAATATCAATGTACTTGTTGGCGTATCCAATTCCTGGCGCCCATAAAAAAGTGGTTTGATCGTAACCGTTTGTAACGGCAAAACCAGCACCAACTTCACCTAAAACATAGAATTGATCTTCCCAGATAAAAGCTTTAAAACCAGCTTTTGCCGGAATAAAACCAAGATCTTTTACATCAACTCCGTTTTCATCTTTTCCCATAAACAAATTGGTAAAACCAGTTGTTAAGGTCAACGAAGTTCTTTTTGATAAATCATACTGTAAACGAACATCTCCACCCAAAGACCAATCGTATGCATTGTCAGTTGGTAAACCTCCGTTAAGTCCAAATCCCAATCTGAAGCCCTGATCGTATTTTTTGATTTCTCCTTCAGATTTGGTCAACGTTGTAGTGTCTTGAGCAAACGTGGTATTGGCGTATAATAAAGCGAAAGTCGCTAGGCAGAACATTTTTAGATTTCTCATGACAATTTTTTTTGAATTTATAATGTTGTAAAAATAGTAGCAAGGTCTTCGGGCGTTGTTATATAATTTTTTGAAATTGTTATATAATCTCGAGGTTCATTAAAAATGACTTAATATTTGCTTATGTTTTTAATAGTGTCAAAGAATTCAAAGCTTCTGACTATCTTTGCCGACTAAAAAGAATAGAATTGAATTTAAAGCAGTGCGTTAAAGAATTTTCATACAATTTAAGAGTAGCATATCCCATTATATTAGGTATGTTTGGACATACTTTAATAGGTACTGTCGATAATATAATGGTAGGGAAATTAGGAAGTACTGAACTTGCGGCAGTTTCATTAGGAAAAAGCATGGTTTTTATTGCAATGTTGTTAGGAATTGGATTCTCAACCGCAATTACCCCAATTGTTGCAGAACGTGATGCCGAAAAAAACGATTCTAAAATTCGTGCAGCATTTCATCTTCATTTCCTGACCAAAAAATTAATCAAAAATTCAGTTTCAAATAGTTAAATTTGAACCTTATAAAAAAACAAAATACAACAGATTAAATGATTTCTTAAAATGATATGCTAAATCTGTGATAGGAAAAATAAATAATTAAGCCAAATTGCCAAGATTGATACAGATTATAAAATCTTTTTAATCAGTGACAAAAAAACAAAACATAAAATAAATAATATGGAATTACCTAAATTTTTACTCGGAGATAATACTGACTTTCCAGATGATATTTTCATCATTCACCTTGATTATCCTAGATTTATAATCAACTTAAAAGATGATGAGGTTGAGTTTATGGAAGAAGCAGAAGATCTTGACGAAGCCGAATTAAATGCTGAAATGGAAGGTTTAATTGTTCTTGCTAATGAATTTTATGACCGTGAAATAACGCGTTACGAAGAGTAGACACACACATTATAAGCCTTATAATACGTTTTACAATATTTCTCAGTCAAAAAATATTTTTAAATCTTTCTAATGAAAAAATTAAGTTATTTAAAACCCATTTTCAATTTTATAGCAATTGGATTGCTAATTACTACTTTAAGCCGAATATTTTTGTTTTTTATTTTTAAAGACAGAGTAGTAGAAACACCAAATTTCTGGTATATTTTTCCAATCGGTCTCCGAATGGATTTAATTTTATTGTGTTATTTATCATTTCTGCCGGCAGTTTTAATTACTTTCTTACCGAATAAAGCATTAAAATTCACCAATAAACTTCTGGTGATTTATAGCTTTTTATTCCTGTTTCTGGTTCTTTTTGTAGAATTGGCAACACCTGATTTTGTAAAACAATACGATACGCGTCCAAATAAGATATTCTTAGATTATCTGATTTATCCAAAAGAAGTTGTTGGAATGCTTTTAAAAAGTTATCTGACTTCTATCATTGTAACATTCTTAATTTTGGGAGTTGTTCTGTATTTTGCTTTCAAAAAAGGGAAAAAATATTTCTACACAACCAGTACGGACTTTAAGTTTAAACTAATGATTTTTCCATTATTAGCTTTCTTATTGTTTTTTGGAGCACGTTCAAGTCTTACGTCAAAACGCCCGATAAATGCGAGTAATGCTGTTTTCTCAACAGATCAACTGACAAATACTTTGGGATTAAATTCATTTTATACAGTAGCTTTTGCAGCTTATTCGATTAAAAATGAAGGAAACACCAAGATGTATGGTAAAATGGATGAAGCCGAAGCAATTGCTCGTGTAAAAAAATACATGATTGCCGGACCAACTGATTTTACAGATGCTGAGATTCCGTTTTTGCACGTTCAACAACCGGATACCGTTTTAAAGAAACCTTATAACTTGGTTATCTTTTTACAAGAAAGTTTAGGAGCTGAATACGTTGGTATTTTAGGCGGAAAACCATTAACGCCGGAATTTGATAAATTATCGAAAGAAGGTTTATTGTTTACCAATTTATATTGTACAGGAACAAGAAGTGTCCGAGGAATTGAAGCGGTTGTAACCGGATTTTTGCCTTCACCATCAGAAAGTGTAGTAAAGTTAGGAAACTCACAACAAGGATTTTTTACTTTGGCAGAAGCCTTAAAACAAAAAGGATACGACACCAGTTTTATTTACGGTGGAATGGCGAATTTTGATAATATGGCTTCGTTTTTCAACGGAAATGGTTTTGAGGATATAGTAGATCAGGAAGATTTTGAATCTGATGGAAATAAATATGCTTTCAAAGGAACCTGGGGTTATTCAGATGAAGATTTAGTTACTAAAGCAAACAATTATTTTAAAGCAAAAGGCGATAAACCTTTCTTTTCATTAATGTTTTCGACTTCAAATCATGAGCCTTTTGAATATCCTGCGGGAAGAATCAAACCTTATGATACAAAACCAGCAACGGTAAATAATGCCATGAAATATGCTGATTTCTCTATTGGGAAATTCTTCGAAATGGCGAAAAAAGAACCTTATTTCAAGAATACTATTTTCATCGTAATCGCGGATCATAACACAAGAACATATGGAAAAAATTTAGTGCCAATTAATAAGTTCCATATCCCGGCTTTAATTATGGGACCAGGAGTTCCAAAAGGAGTTTCGTATAGTAAATTGGCAAGTCAAATTGATATTCCGCCAACATTGTTGAGTTATTTAGGACTTTCGTTTGAAACACCAATGGTTGGAAGAAATCTAAATAAACTAGATCCAAAAACGCAAGGAAGATCAATCATGCAGTTTAATGATATCAACGCATTCAGAGTAGAAAATCAAGTTGTAATCATGCAGCCAAATTTGAAACCTCTGCAATTCGAAATCAAAAATGATACAACTTTGATTCCGGTTAAATTAAATGAAGAATTAGCAAAAGATGCTTTGGCACATGTAATTACAGCAGGAAATTTATATAGAGAAAACAAATACAAGTTGAGGAAAAAATAGGTTCAGAGGAAGATAGTTGCAAAGGTTCAGAGAAACAGGATGTAAAAAACCTTTGTAGCTTTGAACCTTTGTTACTTTATACCTTTATTAAAATATATCGACAGCAAATTTTGAGCAGCTGCAAAAGGTGATATTTCATCGTTTTGCACTGCTTTTTTGTTTTGTTCTAATTGTGAAATAATCTCAGGCTGATTGTAGAAATTCAGTTTCAATTGTTCGTTTATGGTTTCCATCATCCAGAATTGATTTTGGTCTTTTCGCTTTTCGCTGAAGAAACCAGATTCATTAGTCATTTCAACATATTGAGAAATCGTTTCCCAGATTTCAGAAATTCCATCTTTTGTAATGGCGCTGCAAGTCGTAACTTTTGGCTGCCAATTTGATTTTTTTGGAGGAAATAAATGCAAAGCCCTATTGAATTCAAGTTTTGCCTGATTTGCTTTTTTGATATTATCGCCGTCAGCTTTATTGATTACGATCGCATCGGCCATTTCCATAATACCGCGTTTAATGCCCTGAAGTTCATCGCCGGCACCGGAAATTTTCAATAATAAGAAAAAGTCAACCATACTATGAACAGCAGTTTCGCTTTGTCCAACGCCAACAGTTTCGATAATTATAGTATCAAAACCAGCGGCTTCGCAAAGTATAATTGATTCACGCGTTTTGCGAGCTACGCCGCCTAGAGTATCTCCGGAAGCACTTGGTCTAATAAAAGCATTTTCATCTTTTACCAATTCTTCCATTCGGGTTTTATCACCAAGAATACTTCCGTGCGAAAGTGAACTACTTGGATCAACCGCCAAAACAGCTACTTTTTTGCCCAATTGCGTTAAATAACTTCCAAAAGCTTCAATAAAAGTACTTTTCCCAACTCCGGGAACACCCGTAATCCCAACTCGGATTGATTTATTAGCGTAAGGTAAACAACCATTTATAACTTCATTTGCTTTTGCAGCATGTTCTGGATTTGTGCTTTCGACCAAAGTAATCGCGCGACTTAATGCAGTTCTGTTTCCAAGCAAAATTCCATCGATTAATTCAGAAGAAGAAGGCTGTTGTCTTCTGTTTTTTTTAATTTGATGGATCGCAGAAACATTGGTGATTTCAGGAGGCGAAATTCCGGCTTTTTCTTGTAAGCTGCTTGATTGTTTTTTTGAACTGGACAAAATATACTTTTTGGTAGTGTAAAAGTACAGAAAACAAAAACAGTTTCAAAAAGTAAGTTTGCCACGAATTACACGAATTTTCACGAATTTGTTATGCGTATGCATTTAAAATTGAAAAGAATAATTAGTGAAAATTCGTGAAATTCGTGGCAGAAAAATAAATTAATAAGCAGCAGTAAAACGAACTTGATGATGTTTTGCGTTTTCAGTTTCGTCAGCAATTGCAACAGCTAAATCTTCTACAGAAAGAATACTTCTTTGTTCGTCATTAAATACTGGGTTTTCTAAACCTAAGCGGTATTTTCCTGTTCTTCCTGTTGTAATACCTTGGTGCATTTCTAAAGCTGGACTAAAAAATGCCCAATCTAAATCTTTTTCTTCTTTGATTACGTTAAGATAATCTCTTGCAGCAGATGCGGCTGCATAATATTCTTTTGGGAAATCAGGAGTGTCAACCGCTTGTACGCCTGGTGCTACGAATAAACTTCCGCCACCTCCGATAGTGATAAAACGCTTAACGCCAGATTTTTTTGCAGCTTCCTGAATTGCTTTTGATCCTTTATCAAAATCCTCTGTATAGTTAGGATTTGTCCAACCTGGATTGTAAGCGTTAATGATCACATCATTTCCTTTAAGTGTTTCTGCCAAAGCATCTACATTAAAAACATCAGCTTTTATCCATGTTACATTTTTAGTATCGTTTGGAGTTCTTGCAATAGCAGTAATGTCATGATTTCTGTTTGCTAATTCGTTTAAAATTGCTGAGCCAACAAATCCGGTTGCTCCAATAATTGCGATTTTCATAGTATATAATTTAAGTTTGTAATAAAAAATGTTACAGTTTTGTTCAAAAAAATGCCTTTAAAATTGATTAGAAAAATCTTCAAGTGAAATACCTTCTAATTGTAGACTAACTTTTTGATTCATATCAGCATATAAAGAACTTAGATTTTCATTGATCTTTTTTCCAACAGGACAATCAGGATTAGGCTGATTTTTTGCATATCCTAAGTTAATGGTTTCAAAGGTCATTTCAAATATTTCTTTTAATGTAATTTTCGAAGGATCGACAGACAGTTTTGTTCCGCCATTTTTACCTTCTTTGCTTTCTACAATATGATGTGCTTTTAAGTTGGCAATTTCTTTTCGAACCAAAACAGGATTCAAATTGATGCTTCCCGCAATATACTCAGATGACAAAAAATCATTTGGGTATTTTGTCAGCAAAGTCAAAATGTGAATCGTTATGGCAAATTTACCTGAAATCATACTGTAATAAATTATGTTACAAATGTAGAGAGGTTTTTTCGAATAAAAAAAGTTTTAACTAAAAATTAATGATACGAATGAGAATCACAGCTTAAAAACAAACAGGAATTTATACGCATTATTCGTTTGAATAACGCGTATTTCCCGGGATGAACTATTTGATTTTTGATTGATTTCTAATTGCAGAAAAATATACCCAGCCTATAAAAAGGAACTGTAACGGTATTCTGAACCATAGGTAAGAAGTGCCTTTTCCGCTATAATCCGCCGCTTGTAGATTTATATTGTGACAGGCAGCATAGATATTTGCAGGAAGAAGCATTATAAAAAATATGATAAGAAGTTTGCCGCTAAGCACTTTTGTAGCAGGAATTAAAAGCCAAACTGCGGCAATGAGTTCGATAATTCCTGTTACGTAGACAATTACAACAGGTGAGGGCAAAAAGGAGATCATCATCGCCATTCCTTTGGCAAAAGCAAAATGACCAATGGCTGTAAATACAAGCATCGCTGCCATAGCAATTCTTCCGGCAAGTGCTGTTTCAAATCTTTTAGTTATAAGTCTTATAATTAGCAAAGCAATTGCAAAAACTCCGAATAAAATAAATAAGGTTTCCATATCTTTTTTTATGCAAAGTTGCACGCAAAAGGAACCTTAAACAATGAACCTGGGTTAATAAATGCGTTTTCTTATTCGGCTCAACGCTTGTGGAGTAATACCAATATAAGAAGCAAGATACTTTTGAGGAATCTTCTGGATTAATTGTGGTTGCTCTGTAAATAAATTGCGATAGCGCTGTTCAGCAGAATCATTAAGAAGAGAAAGTTCTCTCTTAGTCTTTTTTAGAAATAAGCTTTCGCTTGCAAGACGACCAATTGTGTTACCAATTTTAGTTTCAGCATAAATGTCCTGAAGATCATTATAAGATATACGCCAAAGTACAGTATCAGCCAAAGCTTCAATGGTATAATGCGCGGGTAATCGTGTAATAAAGGAATCGTAGCCGCTTGCAAATTCGCCATCAAATACAAATGCAAAAGTAAGATCACTTTCTTCACGAGCGATATAATATCGGACTAATCCTTTCTCGACAAATGAAAGATAGTTTTCCAAATGGTCTTTTTTAAGTATAGCGGCTTTCTTTGGGAATTCCTCACGTATTAATTTTGAAGAAAAAGCGTCCCATTCTTCATCCGAAAGTTTTGCCATTCGCTCAAAATTGTCTCTTATTTGCTGCATTGATTTGTGAAATTATATATGAGTCCTTTAGGAATTGAAAGTTTCCAAATTGTGCCGTTAGGCACTAAATATTGGTAGTCATATCGGTTAGAAATTCGTTGGCGTGCCGTAGGTACGCAACAAAATGATATCTATTGCGTACCTACGGCACGCTAAATTTATTCTAATTCCCGTTTTTTACCAATATTTAGTGCCTAACGGCACATTTCAATTCTTGATTAGCATTACACATTAAAAGTAGCAAAAAATCTTTTTAAAGCACTACATTTTGTTTTATACATCAATGTATAAATGTCTATTTTTGTGACTACTCAACGCTATGAACAATTTTATTTTAATATTTTTCTTCCTGATATTAGGTTTGCTTTTACAAAGAGTAAAACGCTTTCCTACTAATATTTACAAGGTTTTAAATAAAATTGTAATTTATATTTGTCTGCCTGCAATTACTTTATATCATATTCCGAAAATAAAGTGGAGCAATGAATTGTTGTTTCCAATTGCTTCAGGTTGGATTTGTTTTATTTTGGCATTTGCTTTTTTTCATTTCCTGGGAAGAAAATTTGGGTGGTCGAACAAACTTATTGGCTGTCTGATTTTAACTGCCGGATTAAGCAATAGTTCTTTTCTTGGTTATCCTATAATTGAAGCTTTATTTGGAAAAAAAGGTCTAGAAACGGCTGTTTTGGTCGATCAACCCGGAACTTTTGTTGTGGTTTCTTCTTTGGGAGTTTTTGTGGCGGCTTTTTATTCAAAAGGAAGTCCGAATGCAATTAGTATTATCAAAAAAGTATTGTTTTTTCCACCATTCCTCACATTTGTTTTTGCTTGTTTAATGAATATTTCAGGCTATCAATTGAATATTAATATTCAGACTTTTTTATTAAAATTAGGAAGTTTGGTGACACCATTGGCACTGCTTTCAGTAGGATTGCAACTTCAATTTGATCGTAGAAGTCAGCACTGGAAATTTCTTCGACTTGGACTTTTCTTCAAGTTAATTCTAAGTCCGCTGTTAATCTTTGTTTTATATGTTTTTATTTTCAATCAACATTCAGAAGCTATAAAAGTTACTTTAATGGAAGTTGCTATGGCTCCAATGATTACTGGTGCAATTCTGGCTTCGACTTATGGATTAAAACCCAGATTAAGCAGTATGATGATTGGTTTTGGAATCCCAATTTCGTTTTTAACGCTTGCTATTTGGTACCTGATTCTTCAATTTATTTAGTAAACAGAACTAATTCTACAGGCAAAATAGAATTTTAACGAATTTTTAAAAAAATCGTGTTTTCTTTATCCCTTTTTTGACTAATTTTAGAGGAACTAAAAAAACGATAATTATGTCAACATTAAGATTAGGAGATATTGCTCCGGATTTTCATGCGGAAACGACCGAAGGACCAATCAATTTTCATGAATGGTTGGGAGATTCCTGGGGAGTTTTATTTTCGCATCCTGCAGATTTTACACCTGTTTGTACAACAGAATTAGGAACGGTTGCCAACTATGTTCCGGAATTTAAAAAAAGAAATACAAAAGTTATAGCGCTAAGTGTAGATGGTTTAGAATCTCACAAAGAGTGGATTAAAGACATTAACGAAACTCAAAATACAACCGTTAATTTCCCAATCATTGCTGACGAAGATAAAAAAATCGCAACTTTATATGATATGCTGCATCCAAATGCAAGCGAGAAGTTTACAGTTCGTTCTGTTTTTGTGATTGGTCCTGATAAAAAAATAAAGCTAACATTGACTTATCCAGCTTCTACGGGAAGAAATTTTGATGAGTTACTTCGTGTGATTGATAGTTTACAATTAACGGCAAACTATAGTGTAGCAACTCCTGCAAACTGGAAAGACGGTGAAGATGTAGTTATTACTCCAGCTGTTCCGGATAGTGATATTCCGGCTAAATTTCCAAAAGGACATACACCTATAAAACCTTATTTGCGTCTAACGCCACAACCTAATAAGTAATTTTTTAAGCTTCTAAGGTACTAAGTTTCTAAGACACTAAGAATTTAACCTCAGTACCTTAGAAACTTAGTACCTTAGAAGCTTTTATATAGGTATATTAATACTTTTCTTCGTTAATTCATTCATTCGTTTTTTATCTCCAACTACCCACACAATGTCATTTTTTTCTAAGATTAAATGCGATTCTGGGTTTAAAATACGATTACCATTTCTTTCGATTCCTACTACAAGACCGCCTGTTTTTGCTCTAAATTGACCAATGCTTTTTTGTATAAAATCTTCAGTAGAAATTTCTAATTGTCGCAAAACAATTTCAGTTTCATCTACATTATTTGCGGCTTCAACTTGTTTCTCTAAATAAGTGGTGAATTGCGTAATTTGCTCATCGGTACCAATAACACAAATTTCGTCACCAGGAAATAAGCGCTCATTTTTAGTCGGAATAGGAATCGTGACTTCACCACGTCGAATAAAAGCAATATTGATTCCCAGATTTTCACGAATGCGTAATTCTTCCAGCGTTTTACCGGCAAGATTTGATTCTTTTCCAATTTCAAAAATCGACATGTGACCATCCCAAGGCATTAAATTGGCATATCTTCTGTCAATTTTTTTGTTCTCACGATCGTTAAGGTTTTTCAAAAAGTGATTTTCAATTTTATGATATTGCTCGTTTAATTTCTTCGGAAACAATTGATACGCTCCAATTGCAATTATCAAAGCAATAAAAGCAATTAAAGGAGAGAAGAAAATGTTCAATAAAAATCCAATGAAAAATAAACCAAGGCTCATTCTGATTAAGATCAACATTAAAAGTGCACCACGATATTTGCGTTCTTCCCATAATTCATCGACTTCATTTACTTTTACGCGTCGTAGCGAAAGTGCCCATAAAAATGGTGCAATTACAACCAATGTAATCAATGCTGCTAATGTATTTCCAAAACGCGTATCAGCAACTAACGGAGCTACAAATTTTGATGACAATAAAATAATTGCCGTAATAATTATGGTATGTAGTATAATTTGAGTTACAGATGCACGAAGTACTACTTGCCATGTACTTACAGATTTAATTGCTTGTGCATTGACACTATAACGGTTGATGTTTTTAACCCATCTTTTAGGTAATTTTCTTTCCAGATATCCCGAAAACGGATCAGAATATTTAATCAAAAACGGAGTTGTAAAAGTTGTAATAGCAGAAACTGCCACAATTATTGGATATAAAAAATCGCTTGTCACTTTAAGCGTCATTCCAAGAGTTGCAATAATAAAAGAGAATTCCCCAATTTGCGCCAAACTCATACCGGTTTGAACAGATTGTTTAAGCGGTTGTCCCGATAATAGAGCTCCAATAGAAGAGCTGAATGCTTTCCCGAAAATGGTTAAAAGCGTAATAAGCGCAACCGGAAGTGCATAAGTAACCAAAGTTTCCGGATTGATTAACATTCCGACCGATACAAAGAAAACCGCACCAAATAAATCTTTTACAGGTTGAATCAAATGTTCGATTTTTTCTGCCTGAGTAGTTTCGGCAATAATTGATCCCATAATAAAAGCTCCCAAAGCAGGAGAGAACCCAACATTTGCAGCAAACATAACCATCATTAAACAAAGTGCTAATGAAATAATAAGTAACATTTCGTCTGTCAAAAGATGTTTTGCTTTCTTAAGAATTGTTGGAATAATGAAGATTCCGCCCAAAAACCATATAATTAAAAAGAAGACTAATTTTAAAACCGATTGTAATAATGCGCCGCCCGAAACCTGATCGCTAACTGCAATAGTAGAAAGCAAAACCAACATTAAAATTGCAACAATATCTTCGACAATTAAAGCACCAAATACAATTCCAACGAACTTTTTTCCTTTAACTCCCAGTTCATCAAACGCCCGAATAATAATAGTTGTTGACGATATCGAAAGCGTGGCGCCAAGAAAAATACTATCCATTTTACTCCAATCCATCCATTGCCCGACACAATAGCCAATAATGACCATAAACATAATTTGCGTTATGGCGGTGACCGAAGATGTTCCGCCAACTTTCATCAGTTTCTTAAAACTAAACTCGAGTCCCAAACTAAACAATAAGAAGATAACCCCAATTTCTGCCCAGACTTCAACACTTTTCATGTCAGTAATTGATGGGAAAAAATCAAAGTGGTTTCCGGCTAAAAATCCGGCAATAAGATATCCTAAAACAAGAGGTTGTTTTAGTTTTTTAAATATTAAAACGGCGATTCCTGCGGTCATCAGGATTAAGCCTAAGTCGCTAATAAGTGGTTGTAAATGGTGTGTAGATTCTGCAGCGGCGTTTAAGGCAATCATAAATTGGGATTTGTTTGTTTAGGAGCTAATCCAGCTTTCCATTTCAAGTTTTTACTCAAAAACACCTATTTTTTAATGCAGTTCCAGGAGCTTCCGTTGGTCGCTCTGTTCCTGCAAAAAAATATGGTTTTTTTCGCAAAAAGCTTTCCATTTTAATCTGGGCTAAAACCCTAACAAGATTTATAAATAAAAAAAGCTATCGATAAAGATAGCTTTTTTTGAGAAAATATTTTGTGATTTCTTTAAATTCCTGTGAAATTAGCAGGCGTTATCGCTAGTAATTCGTTCTTAATAGCATCAGAAACTTCTAAAGTTGCAATAAAATTATGAATTGCTTTTTTGTCGATAGCTTCGTTTGTTCTTGTCAAACCTTTCAAAGCTTCATATGGATTTGGATAAGCCTCACGACGTAAAATAGTCTGAATAGCTTCTGCAACTACAGCCCAGTTTTTCTCTAAATCTTCAGCAAATTTAGCTTCGTTCAATAACAATTTGTTTAAACCTTTTAAAGAAGCTTCAAAAGCAATAATAGTATGTCCCATCGGAACACCAATATTACGTAAAACAGTACTATCAGTTAAATCACGTTGTAATCTTGAAATTGGAAGTTTTGCAGCCAAGTGCTCAAAAATAGCATTTGCAATTCCTAAATTTCCTTCTGAATTTTCAAAATCAATTGGATTTACTTTATGTGGCATTGCAGATGATCCAATTTCACCGGCTTTGATTTTTTGTTTAAAATAATCCATAGAAACATACGTCCAGATATCACGATCTAAATCGATAATGATATTGTTGATTCTTTTTAAACCATCAAAAAAAGCAGCAAAATGATCGTAATGCTCAATTTGAGTTGTTGGAAATGAATGGTGTAAACCTAAATCAGTTTCGACAAATTTAGTTCCAAATTGTTTCCAGTCGATTTGTGGATATGCTACATGATGTGCATTATAATTTCCTGTTGCACCACCAAATTTAGCAGCAAACGGAACATTGAATAACAAACGCATTTGCTCTTCTAGACGTTCTACAAAAACCAAAATTTCTTTTCCTAAACGAGTAGGAGAAGCCGGTTGTCCGTGCGTACGCGCTAACATTGGAATGTCCTTCCATTCAACACTTAATTCTTTCAATTTAGCAATTAAAGCAATTAAAGAAGGCATATAAACCTGCTCAAAAGCTTCTTTTGTAGAAAGCGGAATAGCTGTATTGTTAATATCCTGAGATGTTAACCCGAAGTGAATGAACTCTTTGTATTGAGACAAACCCAATTTCTCAAAAGCATCCTTAATAAAGTATTCAACCGCTTTTACGTCGTGGTTGGTTACTTTTTCAGTTTCTTTAATCCAAAGTGCATCTTGAGTAGAGAAATTTTTATAGATATTTCTTAAGCTCTCAAATAAATCTGAATTTACACCAGAAAGTTGCGGTAATGGAACTTCGCATAAAGCGATGAAATATTCAATTTCAACTAATACGCGATATTTTATTAAAGCTTCTTCTGAAAAGAAAGGTGCTAAATTTTGAGTTTTATTTCTATATCTTCCGTCAATTGGTGATATAGCATTCAATTCGTTTAGAGTAGTCATTGTTATGTTGTTTTTCGAAAGCTGCAAATATAAACAGAATTTGGAGATTATAGGTAATGAATCTATTAATGTGATTATTAAAATAATGATTACTCTGAAAAATCTTTTTTTACAAATCTCTTTTATCTGTAAAGTATTTTAGAAGATATATACTTTGAAAATAATCCTTTAATAATTTGAAAGTTTTTTACTACATTTTTTGTAATATTGCATTTCTTTTGAAAAATGAAAAGTATGCCCAGAAAATCTTCGATTGCTATCATCTTATTATTCCTATTTGTCGCTTGTTTTGTCATGTTTAAAGTCTTTTTTGTAGATAAATGTATTTCCAGAGATGCTAAATATGAACCGGTATATTCAAAAAATACAGGCTACGTTGGCGATGAATCCTGCAAAAAATGCCATAAAACAGAACATCAGGATTGGAGAAAGTCAGATCACTATATGTCGATGCTTCTGCCAAGTGATTCGACAGTTGTTGGAGATTTTAATAATGTAACATTTACTGCTGATGGCGTTACGAGTCGTTTCTTTAAAAAAGGAAATAAATTCTATATCAACACAGAAGATAATGATGGTAAAAATCGGGATTTTGAAGTAAAATATATTTTTGGTTACAAACCACTACAGCAATATCTGGTTCAGTTTCCCGGAGGAAAATTACAAGTTCCCAGATTGAGTTGGGATGTTGATAAAAAGAAATGGTTTAACCAATATGCAGGTCAAAAAATAGCTTCGCACGATTGGCTGCATTGGACAGAGAATTCACAAAACTGGAATACAATGTGTTCTTCGTGTCATTCGACTAATCTTCATAAAAATTATGATTACAAAACCGATACTTATAAAACCAGTTACAGTATTATTAATGTAAGTTGCGAAAGTTGCCACGGTCCGGCTAAACAGCATATTGATTATGTCAGTGGAAGCAGTTATTCTTCGAAAAACAAAGTAGTTGGAAGTTATTTGAAATTGGGTAAAAAAACAGGACAATTAGAACAAATACTTGCTTGTGCTCCTTGCCATGCGCGATCTTCTATAATAAGCGAAGCACAAATAGAAAGTACAGATATCATAGACAATTACATTCCGCAGATTCCAAGTACGGAGTTTTTTTATGCCGATGGCCAGGTTAAAGAAGAGGATTATATTTATACCTCATTTTTGCAAAGTAAAATGTTTAGCAATGGTGTAAAATGTAGTGATTGTCACAATGTTCATAGTACAAAACTAAAGCGTCAAGGAAATCAAACTTGTATAGAATGTCATTCTCCTAAAAAATACGATACTTCAACGCATACTTTTCATGCTTCAGGAAAAGGCACTGAATGTGTAAATTGCCATATGCCCGGAAAATTATATATGGGTAATGATTTGCGTCATGATCATAGTTTTAGAGTTCCAAGACCAGATCTTTCGGCAACATACGGAACACCAAATGCCTGTAGTAATTGTCATGCTGATAAATCAAACAAAGTTTTGGCTGCCACGATAGAAAAATGGTATGGATCAAAGCCTAAATATCATTTCTCTGATGATTTAGTTCCGGGAAGTAAGTTAGACGAAAGTAGCGAAGCGCATCTTAGAAAGTTAATAAATAACAAAACTGCACCCAATATCATAAAAGCAACTGCAGTTTTTTATTTAGGAAGCATTCAGACGCAAACTAGTTTGAATACATTACTAAGATGTATTCAGAGTGAAGATTCTCAGATACGTTATCGGGTTTTGCGAAGTTTGGCAAATTTTCCGTCTTCTAATTGGATTGAAGCTGTTGGACCATTATTGTCAGATAAAGTTCGGGCAGTTCGTATTGCCGCAGCAGATCTTTACATCACAATTCCTCGAGAGCAGATTTCGAGTCAATATTCAGATGCTTTTTCTTCGGCACAAAAAGAGCTTAAAGATTTACTGGAATATCAAACTGATTTTGCAGTTGGAAATGTAATGATGGCAGATTATTATCTGAAATTAAAGGACTATGATAATGCCGAAAAATTTTATTGGCGGGGATTAAAAAAAGACAGTCAGACAAATTATGCCTTACTTAATTTATCAGTTGTTTATAATATGCAGGGAAAAAATGATAAGTCTCTTGAAGTTTTGGAAAAAGCTAAAAAGAATGATCCCAAAAACGACCGAATTTATTATAATTTGGGACTGCTTTATAATGAAATGAATAATAAAGCCGAAGCCGAAAAACAATTTGCAAAAGCAGTTGAACTAAAGTCTAACAATCCAAGAGTTTATTATAATTATGGTTTGATGCTAAATCAAAAAGGAAAATCTAAAGAAGCAGAAAATATTCTAAAAAAAGGAATTGCAATAAGTCCTTCTGCACCAGAATTGTATTATGCGCTCACTTTTGTATATTTAAAAATGGAGAATCAAGGAAAAGTTTTAGAAACCGCTACGAAATTAAAACAACTAGATCCTGATAATCCGGAATACCAAGACTTTTTTAGAAGATTAGGATTGTAGTTTCTGTAAATCATCAAAAATAAGCTAATAGGCTAAATTACTGTTCGGAAGATTTTATCCCAAATAGTAAAATAAAAACCATAATTATGAGATTGATTTTTGTGATGATTAGAATGAAATTTCGTTGTAGAAATCCATTTTGTAATAGAGCTTTTATACCAGAAATCAGGGAAAATATCGGTTTTTAAATGTCCAAATATTCCATATAATAAATTTAAAATCAGGTAAATGATAATACTCAGATAATTAAAATCTAAAATCGTAATTGAAAATAACCATATAATTCCAAAGCCCAAAGTCTCTATTGGATGCAGAACATACAAACTATAAACGCTCGTTTCGACATGCGTATGATGAAGCTTGTGAATGGGATAAAACCACTTTAAGTAATGCGCCAGAAAGTGGAAACAAAACATAAAAAAATCCATTACTACAATCAGCAATAAAGTATCTGTTATTACAGAAAAAATTGGTGGTGAGAAATCGATTTTGATAATGTTATAACGATACAATTCAAAACCCAAAAGCGTTATAAAAGTATTACAGATCAAGGTTGAAATAATCCATTTACGATCAGTTTTGTGCAATCTCGTATTGTCGAATTCGATTATTTTGGCAAGAACAACAGAAAGTAAGATCAGAATTAAATTTTCGATTAAAAACAAAATAAATAATGAAGCTAAATTATAATGCGTCAATTCCTGCAACCAACTTTCGAATATCATGCTGTCTTTTCTATTTCAAATAATCTCTCTCTTAATTCCGCTACACCTTCAGAGGCAACTTTTGAGATAACTTCAACTTTATTCTGAATATTAGGAATTGCGATTGGTTTTGGATCAATATAAAAAACGGGTGTAATACTATAGGTGTATGAAATTAATCCCGCAGCAGGATAAACTTGCAATGAAGTTCCGATAACGGCAAAATAATCGGCGGTTTCAGTAATTTCGATTGCTTCTTCAAGTGCAGGAACATCTTCGCCAAACCAAACAATATGTGGTCGCAATTGATATCCGTTTTCATCCAGATCGCCTGTATATAAATCGTCTTTCCAATCCAAAATCAGATTTCTGTTTTGTATGCTTCGTACTTTTAGTAATTCGCCGTGTAAATGCAAAACTTTTGTACTTCCCGCACGTTCATGCAAATCATCTACATTTTGAGTAATAATATGAACATCAAAATCCTGTTCTAATTCGGCTAAAATTCTGTGACCCAAATTTGGTTCAACTTCTTTAAGCTGCTGGCGTCTTTTGTTATAAAAGTCAAGAACCAATTCCTGATTTTTTCTCCAGCCTTCAGGAGTTGCAACTTCCATAACATCGTGACCTTCCCATAAACCATCACTATCGCGAAAAGTTTTTATTCCGCTTTCAGCGCTAATTCCGGCTCCGGTTAAAACAACCAATTTCTTTTTCATTACTTCTTTAAATTAAAAGATAAAAATAGTGATTTATACGAATTCAAACAGTCAAAGTTTATAGTTTATGCCGCTAGGCACTAAATATTGGTAGAAAACAATAATTGAAATAGATTTAGCGTGCCGTAGGTACTCAATTGCAATCGTTTTGTTGCGTACCTACGGCACGCCAACCCACATCGTGCCAAATAGCTACCAATATTTTGTACCTAAAGGCACATTTCAATTGTCGTTTTATTTTTTAGATGCCAATAGTGAACTATGAAAAGAAACGATTGAAAGTTTACGGTTTGTGCCGTTTGGCACTAAATATTGGTAGAATATATGAATTGAAATAAATTTAGCGTGCCGTAGGTACGCAATCAATGTCATTAAGTTAAGGGGAAATCTGCAAAATTAATTAACAGTTTAATCAAGAAAGTAATTAGGAAAATCCGTTTTTATCAGCGTTTTCGCTTTAGCGAATCAGTAAAATCAGCGTCTAATTTTGACGCGGATAAAACAGATTTACTTCGTAAAAACGCAGATAAAAACGGATTTTATTTTCTAAAAACTACATTTAATGACACAATTCTTTTTGCTATTTTTGGATGAACAATAAAAGCGTATTTATACTTATTGTTTCGGTATGTCAAATTATCTAGTTTTAATGCGGAATAAAACAAAAGTGATTTTCGATGATTTTAATACAATTTACAGGCTTATCAGGTTCAGGAAAAACGACATTAGCAGAGAATGTTAGGCAACTTTTAATTGAGAAAAGCTATAAAGTCGAAATAATCGATGGCGATGTCTACAGAAAAACAATTTGCAAAGATTTAGGATTTTCTAAAGAAGACAGATGCGAAAATGTCAGACGACTTTTTAATGTGGGGCAAAATTTTATCAGCGAAGACACAATCGTTTTAATGTCGGTTATAAATCCTTACGAAAGTCTGAGAAATGAATTGCGAACACATGAATTTGTGAGAACCGTATTTCTGGATTGTTCCATAGATAATTTGATTGAAAGAGATCCAAAAGGATTATACAAAAAAGCCTTGTTGCCGGATAATGACGTTAATAAAATAAATAATTTTACAGGAATAAGCGATACTTTTGAAGTTCCTGCAAAAGCTGATTTGGTATTAAAAACAGATGTTGAAACAGTACCTTTTTCAACTCAAAAGCTGTATAATTTCATTTTAAATAGCCTTCCTGATTTAGCTTAATTTTTAGAAATTAAAACTTCACACAGAATTTTTTTTGCCTATTTCTTTGATGATAAATCTTTTGTAAATTTTATATATTTACAAGTCATTTGGAATAGCGTCTAATTTAATCGTTTAAAAGTATATGAATCCTTCTTCCAGTAAACTTCCGATTTCTTTTTCAATAGATAAATTACAAAGTGAACTTGCGATATGCGAAAATGATCTTTGGACTCCGCATTTTAATACAGGGCGATATGAAGGAAATTGGACAAGCGTTTCTTTAAGATCGCAATCTGGTTTGATAAACGATATTACATCTTTTGCCAATAAAGGATATATAAATACGGAATTACTGGATCGCTGCCCTTATTTTAAAGAAATCATGGATTGGTTTCAATGCGAAAAAGAAGCCGTACGTTTATTGAGATTAGGACCTGGAAGCGAAATAAAAGAACATGTTGATAATGACACATCTTATGAAGATGGTTTTTTTAGAATTCATATTCCCATTATAACAAATTCTGAAGTTTATTTTTATGTCGATAAACAATTGGTTCCAATGAAAATGGGCGAGTGTTGGTATGCTAATTTTCAACTTCGGCATAGCGTAGAAAATAAAAGTTCAGAGCCACGAATTCATCTTACTCTGGATTGTATTCGAAATGATTGGTCTGATAAATTGTTTGCTGAAATGGGTTTTGATCTCAATTTTTCATCAGAAAAGAATCAGTATTCAGAAGAAATGAAGCAAAAGATTATCGCTGAACTTTCTTTAAATCCAACAGAAGCCGGAGCAAAAATTATCGCAAATTTATTAGCAGAATAAAATATATAAAAATGGAAAATATTGATCATCCTCTTTCAAATTGGATTCCTTATAAGTTGGTAGAAAAAGATAATGATGTTTATTTTGAATGGATTTATCTGGGAGATTTAAAATATGCAGATCCTTTTTTTGATGAAACAATTTCAAAATGCAGAAGTCATAATTATAATTCAAAGCGATTTAAAGTTGTTAGTTCTGTAGATAATCTCATTGATTGGTCAAACGAGTTAGTTTCGATAGAATTAAAATCATTAGTTTTTCATGTTTCGCGATGTGGCTCTACAATGTTGAGTCAGTCATTGGCTTCTTCTTCTGATAATATCACGATTTCTGAAGCTCCGCTTATTGATCAAATTTTAAGAAGTGATAATTTTGGTTTAGATAAAAAGACAACACTTTTAAAAGCTGTAATTTTATTGTTGGGACAAAAAAGGTTCCCGGAACAAAAGAATTTAATCATAAAGTTGGATGCCTGGCATATCTTCAATGCCGATTATTTGAGATCGATTTTTCCTGACATACCTTTTGCTTTGCTTTACAGAAAACCGGTTGAAGTTTTAAAATCACATCAAAAAATGATAGGAATGCATATGGTTCCAAATTTGTTGCCCCCAAGTGTTTTTGGAATTACTTCTAAGGAAATTAATGAAATTAGTTTTCAGCAATATAGTGCTCTTGTTTTAGAGAAATATCTTCAGGGTTTTGTAAATTTTTATCAAAGAGATCAAAATGTTACTTTACTTAATTATAATGAAGGAATGAGAAATGTCATAGAGAATTTTGTATCCTTTATCAATGTAGATTATTCTCCCGAAGAACTAGAGAAAATGTACGAACGTTTAAAGAAGCATTCAAAAAATGAAAGCCTTGTTTTTGAAGGTGATTCCTTTAAAGAAGAAGAATTGCAAATTGATTTTACAGCGGTTAATGAGCAGTACGAAAAATTAGGAAATACTCTTATTGAAAATTTAGAAGCCTGAAAATAAATCCAATTTTTTCTTTCTGCTTTATTTATAATGTATTTTTGTGCCAAATAAAATTGAAATGATTGATTTAGATTACCTCGCTTTTCTTGAGAATATATTAACTGATAACCGTAAAGAAAAATTTCTAAAAGTACTTGGAAACCGTACAAAGCATTTTACAATTGTTGTAGAAGATGTTTTTCAGATGCACAATACAAGTGCAGTTATGCGAAGCTGTGAAGTTTTTGGAATTCAGGAATTAAATGTTATCGAACAGCGTTACGGAAAAAAAATAGATAAAGAAATTGCAATGGGTGCCCAAAAATGGGTTGATATCCATCAATACGATTCAGTAAGCAATTGTATTTCGACTTTAAAGAATCAAGGTTATCAAATTATTGCGACTACACCACACGAAAATGATTGTTTGCTGGAAGATTTTGATATTACAAAACCAAGTGCTTTATTCTTCGGAACAGAAAGAGACGGATTATCAGAAGAAATTCTGGAAAAAGCAGATGGATTTCTTAAAATTCCGATGGTTGGTTTTACAGAGAGTTTGAATATCTCTGTTTCTGCCGCCATTATAATTCAAAATCTAACAAACAGATTACGTAATTCAGATATCAATTGGCAATTGTCAGAAGATGAAATTCTGGAGAAACGTTTGGCTTGGGCCAAAAATTCGATTAAAGATATTAAAAGAATTGAAGCTAGATATTTCGAAGAAAATCCGAGATAAAAGTTTGCCACGAATTCCACAAATTTTCACTAATTTTTTCTGTTCATACTTTGTAAAGTAAATTAATTCGTGAAAATTTGTGGAATTTATGGCCAAAAAAAAATTATCTTCCGAAAGAGTCGTAATTATCTTCGGCGTATTTTTCAAAACGTTTCAATAAAACGATGTTTTCTTTTTCAACCTCAGTTAATTGATTGTCTACATTAGTTGCGATAGGAACATACCATTCAACATCATCAAAAAACTGACGAACGGTTTTGGTTTTAAAAGTAAGTCCATGTCTGGCGAAAATGGTGTTTCTAAGAATTTCCAAATCTATTTTCTTTAAGTTTTTAACATCAGATTCTTTCAATTTTTGTGTTGATGAATTGATCTTAAAAATTTCTTCAGAAGCGGTTCTATAGACAGTTTCCATATACGGTTCTATTTTTTTATGAGATGTTGAATCTTCTCCCTCTTCTATATCTTCTTCGTATTCAGCATCTGTAACTAGTTCTTGTTTTGGGTTTTCATAATCAACATATGCATCTAAATCCGGAAGCATTACACTTGGATCGTATTTGAATTCTTTTTTTGTAAGTTCAAATTTTCTTTTAGTAACTTCTTTTTTAGCATTAAAAGCAGTCCAGGTTCCCGCTAAAAGTGTGTCATTTCTTATTTCAAAATCAAAAACACCATCATTTTTATCATCACCGGGTTCTTTAAGAGTAAAATAAAATGTATTTCCCGTTCTTCTCATAAAGCCTTTAAGAGGTCTGCTGTTTCCTGCAACAATACTTTGTCCGGTAACTTCTGTAGCGGTTATTTTCTTTATGACAATATTGATTTTGTTACTGTATTTTTCTTTTACTTCTCTGGTTGTATCGCGTTCCAAAACAATAAAATCACCAACCCAGGAACCGTACAAATCGGTTCTGATTTCTTCAGGCATTGCATTATCAGCATTGTTTTTTGCGAGGTTCTTTTCTTTAGAATTACAGGAAAAAAGGAATATTGATAACAGTAAACAAAAAAGTTTTTTCATTTTTTTAATTGGTTATAAAGATAATATTCAACGATTAATAAATTAGGAATCCAGCCCAGCCAAGCAATTATCTGATAGACATCCATAGGCGCGGGATGAAACAAATATACTAGAATAACTTTCCAGAAACGTAACGTAATAGCAGAAAAGGTCAGGGCAAAACTTCGGAACATAAATGCTTTATGTTTTATGATATTTTTATTTTTAATAGCTGTAAAACCTTTAAGAGTAAAGTAAAACCATAAAATCGATAAGGACACAAAAGAGATTTTGGAGTAAAATCCGCCATTTGCAAATATGCCAATAAATAAACCTGAAGGTGCGCTTAAAAAGAGCACGACAAAAACATAAAATTTCCCGATATTTCGATGTGTCGTAGGATATTTTTTTAAAAGCGCAGAACTAAATTGAGAAAATCCCGCCAGCAAAACAAAAATAGCCGAATAAACATGTACATAAAATATGGGATAGTAAAACGGAATTTGGCTAATCTCCGTTTGTTTTATTTGTAGAAAAGCAACATTAGAATTTAAAGGAATATATTGTAGCGTTATCTTAATCATTAAAATGAAAAAATAACTAAAACAAACCAACCATGCAATTGATAATAAACGACTGGGATTTTTTTTCAATTTATTTTGCAGATTTTGTTTCAAACAAATGTAAAGAAAATCTCTAATAAGTTTCTAAGAAACTAAGTTACTAAGTCGCTAAGAAAAAAAACTTAGAACCTCAGTAACTTAGAACCTCAGAAGCTTAAAAATTACTTTTTCAAAAACAAAATAAAACCAAGAATACTAACAATCAAAATGGTCAAAGCTGCCAAAACCATTGTTAGATCGCGAATGTTTTTTCCTGCCCAATCCATAAATAAGAATTTGTGAAGAATTGCAAAAGAATATCCTTCGACCATATCTGAGCTTTTTACTACAGCTGCTAATCTTGAAGTTGCAGTTTCTATGAAATAAGTAGTTTTTTCTGGTGTGTCATATTTCAGTTTTACAACGGGCAATCTTTTGTTTACAAAACCATATTCTCTGCTTTCGAAATCAGTTAGAACTTTAGATTCTAATAATTTTGCATTTTCTAAAGAAACCGGAGGTTCATCTGAGCTTTGATCCATTTCGCAACAAGCTGCTTTTGGTGCGCCATCTGTAAAATAATACGCTAGAAACTCAGCATATTCAAGATCAATATTCGGAACAATTTTATTGGTTGTAGCATTGATATAAATTACTTCAGATTTTTGATCTTCTTTTTTATTCCATTTTGAATTTGAATCAGATTTAGATGTTTTGAATTTTTGTTTTTCAAGCAATTGACAACGGAAATAAGTCGTGTCGTTTAAAGTGATTATACTTATATTTTGAAAACGATTCCAATCTAAATTCAAAGCGTTATTTGCCAGCGGAATTTCATTTGTTTTGAAAGTTGGCTCGTAAACCATTTGCGATAAAGTATATGGATTCCATTTTGTTGTAGCATGATAAGCGCCGCTAAAAGCAAATGTCAAAGTAAAAAGTGAGATCCAGATTCCAATTTGGCGGTGGTATTTTCGAAGTCCTTTTTTAGGCGCTAAACTATCCGTTTTTTTGAATTGTTTCCAAAGTAAACCATAAATTAAGATTCCACTCAAGGCAGAAAATCCAATTATTGACAATAAGAAAATCATTGTAATAATTCGGATACTGTTGTTTGAAATTGCATCGATAAATGACCAATTATGAAACGTGTCAAAGAACCAAATAAAAGCTTGCCTTGAAGTTGGATTATAAGTCGCCAGTTTGCTTGAAGACGTTTCTACATAAACTTGCATGGCATCAGGACGATCAAAACTGAGTTTGTAAACGGGTAAATAACGATTTACATATTTGTATTGCGAAGTGAATTCTGTGACGATTTCACTCGTTTTTATGGGGCTTTTTTGATCTTCTAAGAAATATCGCGAAAGCCATTCAGCATATTTTTGATCTCCGTTTTCCAGTTTCTGGGAGTTTGAAGTGTCAAAATACCACAATTCACCAAGTATAGTTTTTAGCTGATAATAAGTTTTATTGTTGAAGGAAACAATTCTGAAATTTTTGAATTGCGTTAGTTCGTTTTTTTGCAACACTTCCTGAATCGAAAAATGCAGTTGATTCTTATCGATAATTTGTTGTTCCAGTTTATCATGGGCAATTTCGGGTTTAAAAAAATGCGCCATAAACGGATGCATCAAACCTGATAATGTCCAGAAAATTACTGGAATAATGGTAATTAAACCAATAACACGATGCCATTTGTACATGTGTTGTTTGATTTTTTTGACAAACTTAGAATCCTTCTTTTTAGACTTTTTCTCTTTTATTTCTTTGCTCATTGTTAGGTTTTTTAGCCCCGATGGAGGCGGTATCCTTTTTATGGCTTTTTCTGCCATAAAAAGATAAAGCCGAGAGCGGGATTAGCTTCTAATAATTATTATTTTATTGCCACTGATTAAAGGATTAAAAAAAGATTATTTTAGAAAATCATTCTAATCATTTTAATCTGTGGCAAAAAAACTCTATTTTTTTAATGAAAAATTGTACTGAATTCCAAAGACAAAAGTTCTTGGAGCTGCTGCTGTATAAGTTGGTTGAGCATTTGTGGTATTGGCTCTCGAAACATTATAAGCGTATAATTTATCAGTTAGGTTTAGTACGTTTCCGTAGATTTCAATTTTTTTCCATTGATAACCAACTCTGGCGTTGAATATGTTGTAACCGCTATATTTTACAGTATTAATTTGATCTTGGTAATAGCTTCCTACAAGTTGCCATTCGACAGAAGTTCTAAGATTTGGAAGCCAATTTGGATAATAACTTACCTCAGAATTCCCAGACCATTTTGGTGCTGCCGGCATTTCTTTTCCGTTCAAATCCTGAATTGGATCCGATGGTTTGTCTGAAAGTTTAAAATCAATATAAGTATGTTGCGCGTAAGTTCCGCCAAAGCGAATGTTGAATTGTTTCGATGGACGATACGAAGCGCCAAACTCAATTCCTTTATGACGCGTTTCTCCAGCCGAACGATAATCTGTTGAGTTATCTGGAAGTTTGATGTTCAAAAGCTCATTTTTTCCTTCCATATAATAGAAAGCATAATCAAAATTTAGCTTGTTTTGAAGGAAAGAAAACCATCCGCCAACTTCATAATTGTTGAAAGTTGCTGGTTCCAGATTGTAATAAAAATCAGCAGGAACGCCAGTTGTTCCGCCAGTTCCGGGTTTTGTTCTAAAAATTGAGGTAATTCCCGGAGGTGCAAAGCCTTGTGAATAATTGCCATAAAAACCGGCAAACTCAAACGGATTATAATTTGCTCCGGCTTTAAAAGTCATTTTGTCATAAACTTTGCTTCCGGTAGAATTGTCCAGCGCATTGTCATAATTGACTTTCATGTTGTCGTAACGTCCGCCAATTGTGATTACTAATTTCTCTATTGGATTAAAACTCAATTGCGCATAACCCGCAGTGTTGAAAATATCAGCAGTATAATCGGCTAATTTTGAATCAGGATGTTCGGCAATAATTTCATAAGAATCTACCGTTTGTTTTCCTGGAGTTCCCGGATTTAGATTTGCTTTCAAGTCAATAACATACGACCAATACGTTACGGGAGAATAATCGTATAATGCTCCGGCAACGAGTTTGGCATTTAAGAAATCGAATTTTTGAGTATGTTGTCCGATAGCGCCATAACTTTTGAAATTATTCGAATTTACTTCGCCTTTTGCTGTTGTAGGATTTACAGTTGGGCTCCATTTAATTCCGTACGAAGGATTTTGACCTAGTTTATTGTCGCGTAAATAAGCTGTGATGTAACTGCTTGAATTGCTGTTCCAGTCGTGTTCTAGTGTCAATCTTGTTCGTAAAGCATCAGATTTTCTATAGGTAAAATTCGAAGTGCTTTTGTAGGTTCTGTTATTAAAAGCATCTTCGTTTACAGTTCCGCTCATGTCCGAATAATATTTTCCGTACATAGTATTACTGATCAATCGGGTAGAAGGAGAGATGTTATAATCGATTCTCGCATTCAGATTGTCTTTGTTATAATCAGAATAAGTCATCCAGCCATTTTCCTGCAAACTCGAAATTCCTGCAATATGAAAACCAACTTTCCCAATTGTTGCGCCACCTGCAGCCTGAAATCTTCTATAACCATAATTATCTGCCTGAACGCCAAATTTAAATTCCGGATCTACAGGCGGTTTTAGCGAAATTAAATTAATAGTTCCGCCAACGGCTTCTGGTCCGTACAAAGACGAAACGGGACCTTTTACAACCTCAATACTTTGCAAATTGTACTGATTAATTTCCAGTAAAGCGTTGTGATTGAAGATTCCCATTGGGCGTATTGGCAAACCATCTTCAAGATATAGATAATAAGCATTTGTTGTCATTGGCTGACGAATCGACATCATATGTTGCTCATTTCCTAAATTAACCATTAAAACCCCGGGCGTTTTATTTATGATTTCGTAAACCGCTGTAGCTTTAGTTTCGTTGATTGTTTTTGCAGTTATTTTGCTAATTGCAACAGGCGTTTCTTTGCGTAAAGTCGCAGTACGATTTGCCGTGACAAAAATGTTTTCGAGTTCCTGAGATTTTGTGGTGTCTTTTTCGACTTTGTTTTGTGCGAAGACAATTTGCCCTACAATTAATAGGGTAAAGTATATTTTTTTCATTTTGAATTATATAAATTTTAAAAGTAACGGGCGTTTTTCATGACTTTTAAACAAGAAAAACGATAACTGAATTTATATAAAACAGGATGGAGGATGAAAAGTTAGATTCGAAACCGAAATTGGTTTTTTAGTGCAATAAGTAAAACGTTTCGTTTCTGATTCAACTGGAGCTATAAATGTGCAATCAGGAGTAATTGTGTTTTGAATGTAAACAATTTCGGCTTTTTCTTTAAGATTGTCCTGCATTTTTTTTTCGTTGTCCGAGTATTTCTTGAGGCTTTTTTGAAGCTCACAACGACCGTTACAAGAATTAAAAATCATCTTTCGCTGAACACAGATCGTCTTAGAAATTTCTTCCTGATTTAATTTGAAAGAGGTATAAACAAGGAAACTGCCAAATGATGGCAGTAAAAGCATAGTGGAAAGAAATAAGATTATAATTTTTTTCAAAGCTTGTTTTTCGTTGTTTTTAGTTTTAATTCAAATCAAAAGTTGGAATGTACCTTTAGGTACAAAATATTGGTGTCTATATGATTTGAAATTAGTTGGCGTGCCGTAGGTACGCAATGATTATCGTTTTGTTGCTTACCTACGGCACGCTAAATTTATTTTAATTGATGTTTTCTACCAATATTTAGTGCCTAACGGCACAAATTGAAAACTTTTATAATTATAAAGTATAATTCAAATTTACGCTCCATCTGTAATTAGCTTCCATTTTGCCATTTGATAAATTTTGATTAATCGGAAGCATTGCATTAACACCAATCGAAAATTTATCTTTTCCCGCTTCAAAACCAAATTTCCCAAAGAGAATATCTCCTGCCGTATTTGGCAAATCTAAACCGTGTTGTTTGTTCGTTTGGTAAACTTCGCCAGCCAATCCGGCTTGTGGCACAATTTGTATTGATTTCAAATCGAATAAATAAAACATCGTTGCAGCATAATTAAACTGATCTCCGTATTGATATTCTTTTTTGTTTTCGGTCTTAAAAACATAATTTAGCGTTGTGTTTAAACCCAGATTTTTTCGGTTAATCACATATTCTGAAACAACCGAATAATCCCAACTTCCGGTTCCCAACTGAAAACTTTGGTTTACACTTCCCAGATTATTTGCCTCAGTAAATTTACCTGTTGGAATTTTTATTCCTGCGCCAATATTTATTTTATGTGTAAAAACGGCGCTGTCTTTTTTCGTTTCAAAAATTTTGTACAATCCCATTACCGTAATATCACCCAAACCAGAAATACTTTCGGTTCCGGCAGTTAATTCTCTTTCATGAAAATGATACGGAATCAAAGCTGAAATCTGAATTTTCTCCGTAACCGGAATTCTCGTCCAAACCTGAACTGTATTGAAGTTTTCGTCAATCCAAGGTGAATTATCAAAGATTCCGTCACGACTTGTATAGCTTTGTTTGAAATAGCGCACGCCCACAAAATTATTATTCAGCATTGAGCTAAAACCCATACTTCCACCACTTGCCGAACAGCCACAAGCATCACAATCAAAGTCCTCCATCATTGCCAAACGCTGAAAAGTAAAAGATGAAATACTGTCTTTTACTGTAAAACTAAAGGCAGAAAGACCAATAAACAATGTGCAGATAACTATTATTTTTTTCATTTTAATTATTTTTTTTAGAAGCTGATCCCGCTTTCGGCTATATCTTTTTTAAGGCGAAGAAAAATCGCCTCAAAAAAGGATACCGCCTCTATCGGGGCTAGGACTCCAGTTTTCATTATAACTTTATTTTTTGCCACTTGTGATAACACAATCTTGTCATTTCGACGGAGGAGAAATCACACGAGAAACTCCGTAAAGAAAAGCGCCAATCTTTGTCGACTAACGAGTGTGATTTGCTTCGCCTGTTCGCTATCGCTCGAGTCTAGAGTCTCGTTTCTCGAAATGACAAACTCTGGCGATATTTTTTGCCACAGATTACACAGATTAAAAAGATTTTTTTAAACACGATTTCCAATTGATTTTAAATCTGCATTAATCCGTACAATCCGTAAAACCCGTGGGCTAATTTTCTTAAAACTCCGAGAAACGCTTATCAGTCAAATATTGATTATCCGTCAATGTTTTTAAGAAAGCTATGATTTGCTTTTTATCCGTTTCCGAAAGTGCAATTCCTAATTTCCCATTTTTATTCAAAAGCGGATCTAAAGTTGCCGAAGCTGTAACACCACTTTCATAATGATCTAGAACGCCTTCCAAAGTTCCAAATCTTCCGTCGTGCATATAAGGTCCTGAAACTTCGACATTGCGCAAACTAGGTACTTTAAATTTGTAATAATCGGAAGCAAGTTCAGTTACTTTATAGCGACCAACATCGTTTACCATTGGATTTACAGGAAGACCATTATTTCGAAATGAATTATCCGTTTGTAAATCTGTAGCGTGACAAGAAGCACATTTTGATTTGAATAAATCATATCCTGCCAATTCATTAGATGTGAATGTTCCGCCGGCTTCATTTCTTCTGTATTTGTCAAATTTTGAATTAGACGAAACGATCATAACCATAAACTGCGAAAGCGCTTTCAGCATGTTTTCGGTTGTAATTGCTCCATCATCAAAAGCTTGTCCAAATAGTTTTTGATATTCTTTATCCGCTTTCATCATTTTTAGAATAGCGCTCAAATTGCCATTCATTTCAATAATACTCGTAAGCGGAATAATTGGCTGTAAATCCAAATGGTCTGCCGCTCCGTCATACATGAAAATACTTTGATACGCCAAATTTTGAATTGGTGGTGTATTTCGTGTGCCTTGAGCATTATCGACACCATGACTTACTGTGTGCCCGTGATGTGTAAAAGCATTCGCTTGTATGTGACAGAAACCGCAAGAAACTACTCCGTCAGACGCTAAACGTCCGTCGTAGAATAGTTTTTTTCCTAGTTCAAATCCTTTTTCTGTTGGTGGATTCAGCGTAATGTTATACGCTAAAGCAGGGAAATTTGTTGGAACTTTAAATTCTAATGGAACATTTACATATTCCTCGTCCTGATTTGAGCAACTCCACAACAAAGGAAGGATCAATAGTAGAAAATATTTTATTTTCAGCATGATTTTTTTAATTTAAAAAAGCAAAACAGTATGTTTTAGCCACGAATTGCACAAATTTGCACAAATTAAAATGTGATTGAAATTTCTTTGTAGTGATTGCTTTTTGGTTCTTAGAAGTACAAAAGTTGTCGTGTAGCCCCGATGGAAGTGGTATCCTTTTGTCGCGGTCCCGATAGCTATCGGGAGCGACAAAAGATATAATGTACAGCGGGACTTTATTTCTGGGAAACCGAAACTGTTGTGCTCCTGAAAATAAAATTAGTCGTTATGTACGTGATCAACTCTAAACATTGAAGATACGTTCTGAGTGATTAATGGCAAATTTGCTCCGCCCATAATCATAGCGCCCATTCCGCCCATGTTGTTGTCAGTAAGTTTGATTTTGTTAGTTCCGTCGATGATTTTAGAAAGGTCTGTAATCATGTGAACTTCTGGCGTAATATTAGTACGAACCAATGCTTTTGTTGGCAAATCTAAAGTTACTTCGGTATAGTTATAATCCGTTCCGGTTTTACCAGTATGAACCATAAAAGGAGTGGCAGAAGTTACGGTTGGTGAAGTAAAAGTTCCTTCGAAAGCAAGGAATTTATATCCTGCAGCCCAAGACCACATCATGCCGGCATCATTTGCCTTTGCTAGAAAATCACCTTGTCCGTCTGCGCCAAGTTTCCATTGTTCCTCATCAACTCCAATTCCGAATTTTACTTTTACGTAATCTCCCGCAGGAATATCAGTAAGTTTAAATTCGCGGCCTTCTTCAGAAGATTCATCGGCTATGAAATAACTTTTGCTTTTTGGATATGTAAAAGTAGTTCCGTCAGCTTTTGTCAAAACAACATTGCTTACAATATATTTGATCAGGCTGATTTTTAAAACTTCGTTGTTTGAGGTTTTAGTATTTTGTGCGTTTAGAATAAGATCGTTTGTTCCGTAAGCGTTATCAAATTCTAATGTAAGTTTTCCTTGTCCTGTAACATTTTGACTGCTATCGTCGCTTGAACATGAAGCTAAAGTAATTGTAAGTGCAACAATAGAAAGTGCTTTGTATAAAGTATTTTTCATTTTATGAATTTTATATAATAGTAATTTTAAATTTTGTTTGTGCGCAAACACTATTTCATTGTTTTTGGGACAATGAAAATCATTTCAAATAAAAATTGAAATGGAATTAAAATTATATAAAATAGGATGGAGGGTGAAAAGTAGCGTTTGAAACCGAAATAGGTTTGCTATCGAAAGAAGCAAAATTTTCTGCTTTAGGTTCGATTGAAGCTACTAATCTAAAATTGTTTGTTGTAGTATTTTGAATGTAAACAACTTCTGCTTTTTCTTTCAGGTTGTTTTGCATTTTCTTCTCGTTGTCAGCGTATTTTTTTAAACTTTTTTGAAGTTCGCATCGACCGTTACAACTATTAAAAAGCATTTTACGTTGTACACAAATGGTTTTCGAAATTTCGTCCTGATTTAATTTGAATGAGGTATAAACAAAAAAACTGCCAAATGATGGCACTAGAAGCATACAAGAAAGAAATATGATAAATATCTTTTTCAAAGGTTGTTTTTTGTTTTCGAGAGCAAAAATACATTTTATTCTTTTTAGTTATTACGATTTTTGTCATTTAACATAAAAAATGTCAGCAAAATAAAAAAATCTACAATACGTAATGATGGAATTTTTTTGAATAGACTCCAGCTTTAGCTGGAGTTTAAATATAAAATTATAAGATGGCTTTAGCCGAAAAGTACGTTTGAAATTTGGCTAAAGCCAATTATTATTTTCAAAAAAAAACCTCCAGCTAAAGCTGGAGGCAATTTAATTTATGATTTTAGAATAAAATTATTATTTAACAAGAACCCAAGCACCTGAAGCGATTAGGGATTCTGCTTTTTTAAATTTCATTTCTTCAGTTTTACCTGTTGCAACTTCCTGAACTGTAACAGTATCATTACGATTGATTTTTGGCATATCTCTCACAATGGTTTCTGTAACCTGACGTTGTTGTGTTTCTCCAGCTTCGCGGTTGATGTCTTCGCTGTTTACAATTTCGTCTTTGCTTAATTTGAAGTTTTCTTTTTGACGAACTTCTTTTGCTTCGTGAATTTCAGGAACGTTTTGAGCTGGTAAATCACCTTTGAATAAGAATGAGATAACTTCTTTGTTAACGTTGTCTAACATTCCTCTAAACAAATTGAATGCTTCTAATTTGTAAATAAGCAATGGATCTTTTTGTTCGTGAACGGCTAATTGAACTGATTGTTTCAATTCGTCCATTTTACGTAAGTGTTTTTTCCAAGCTTCATCAACGATAGAAAGTGTTATGTTTTTCTCAAAATCAGCAATTAACTGAGCTCCTTCGCTTTCGTATGCTTTTTTCAAGTCAGTTACCACATTCAAAGTTTTGATTCCGTCAGTAAATGGAACTACGATACGCTCAAAATGATTGTTTGGCTCTTCGTAAACTCCTTTAATGATTGGGAAAGCTTCTCTTGCGCTTCTTTCTGTTTTTTCTGTATAGAAAGCTAAAGTTTCTTTATAGATTTTTCCAGTGATTTCCATGTCAGATAATTTCAAGAAATCAGCTTCAGAAATTGGAGAAGTGATTGAGAAATAACGAATCAAATCAAATTCGAAATTTTTGAAATCATTAACTGGTTTAGTTTGACTTACGATTAATTCGCAAGTATCATATAACATATTCGCGATATCAAGTTTCAAACGCTCACCAAATAATGCGTGACGACGACGTTTGTAAACTACTTCACGTTGAGAGTTCATAACGTCATCATATTCTAATAAACGCTTACGAACACCAAAGTTGTTTTCTTCTACTTTTTTCTGAGCACGCTCGATAGATTTAGTCATCATCGAATGTTGAATAACTTCACCTTCCTGAAGTCCCATTCTGTCCATAACTTTAGCAACTCTTTCAGAACCAAATAAACGCATTAAGTTATCTTCAAGGGAAACATAAAATTGAGAGCTTCCCGGATCTCCCTGACGTCCTGCACGACCACGTAACTGTCTGTCTACACGACGAGAATCATGACGCTCTGTACCAACGATTGCTAAACCTCCGGCAGCTTTTACTTCTGGAGATAATTTAATATCGGTACCACGACCAGCCATGTTTGTTGCAATAGTTACAACTCCGGCTTTACCTGCTTCTTCTACAATTTGTGCTTCTTGTTTGTGCATTTTAGCATTCAAAACGTTATGTGTAACGCCTCTCATTTTTAACATTCGGCTTAATAATTCTGAAATCTCTACAGAAGTTGTTCCAATTAAAACTGGTCTTCCTGCATTTGATAATTCAGTTACATCTTCGATTACAGCATTGAATTTCTCACGTGTAGTTTTGTAGATATAATCTTCTTTGTCTATTCTTGAAATCGGACGGTTTGTTGGAATTTCAACTACGTCTAATTTATAAATCTGCCATAACTCTCCAGCTTCTGTAACTGCTGTACCTGTCATACCTCCTAATTTGCTGTACATTCTGAAATAATTCTGTAATGTAACAGTTGCAAATGTTTGTGTAGCAGCTTCGATTTTTACATTTTCTTTAGCTTCAATCGCCTGGTGTAATCCGTCAGAATAACGACGACCATCCATGATACGACCTGTTTGCTCATCGACAATCATAATTTTGTTGTCCATGATCACGTATTCTACATCTTTTTCAAAAAGAGCATACGCTTTTAAAAGTTGTGTAAGTGTGTGAATACGCTCGCTTTTTACTCCAAAATCCTGGAATAATCTTTCTTTAGCTTCCGCTTCAGCGTCTTTGTCTAATTTTTGTTTTTCGATAGCAGCAATTTCAGTTCCAATATCCGGAAGTACAAAAAAGTCTGCATCTGTATCTCCTGAAAGGTATTGAATACCATTATCAGTTAATTCTACCTGATTGTTTTTTTCTTCAATTACAAAATACAAAGCTTCATCAACTTTATGCATTTCGCGATTGTTATCCTGCATGTATTGATTTTCAGTTTTTTGAAGCAATTGTTTAACTCCTTCTTCACTTAAAAATTTAATTAATGCTTTATTTTTAGGTAAACTTCTGTAGGCTCTTAATAATAAGAATCCACCTTCTTTAGTGTTTCCTTCTTTGATTAATTTTTTAGCTTCTGCTAAGAAACCATTCGCTAACTGACGTTGTTGCGCTACTAAGTTTTCGATTTTTGGTTTCAACTCATTAAATTCATGACGATCTCCCTGAGGAACCGGACCTGAAATAATAAGTGGAGTTCTTGCATCATCAATCAATACAGAATCGACCTCATCGACAATTGCATAATTGTGTTTTCTTTGTACTAAATCGCTTGGCGAATGTGCCATGTTATCTCTTAAGTAGTCAAAACCAAATTCGTTGTTGGTTCCGTAAGTGATATCTGCGTCGTATGCTTTTTTTCTTTGTTCTGTACTTGGCTGGTGATTATCGATACAATCAACAGTCAAGCCGTGAAATTCGAATAAAGGTGCTTTCCATGTACTATCACGTTTTGCAAGATAATCATTCACAGTTACTAAGTGAACTCCATTTCCAGTCAAAGCGTTTAAGTAAAGCGGAAGTGTAGCCACTAAAGTTTTACCTTCCCCCGTTTGCATTTCGGCAACTTTACCTTCGTGCAAAACCATACCACCAATTAACTGAACATCATAATGAATCATGTCCCAGGTAATTTCTTTACCGGCAGCATTCCATTTATTAGCCCAGGTTGCTTTGTCACCTTCAATAGTAACATAAGTTTTTGAACCTGAGAATTCGCGGTCTTTTGGAGTTGCAGTTACTTCGATAAAAGAATTGTCTTTAAAACGACGTGAAGTTTCTTTTACTACAGAGAATGCTTCCGGAAGGATTTCCAATAAAGTTTTCTCTGAGATTTCGTATGCTTCTTTTTCAAGAGTATCGATAGCATCATAAAGATCTTCTCTTTTGTCGATGTCTTCGATGTTTTCTACTTCAGCTTTAAGCGAAGCAATTTTAGCATCTTTATCAGCTCTGGCTTCTTTTATTTTTTCTTTAAAAAATACGGTTCTAGCTCTTAGTTCGTCGTGAGACAAACTCATTAAGCTGGTTTCGAATGTTTTAATCTTATTTAAATAAGGCTGTAAAGCTTTGACATCTTTCTGTGATTTATCACCTACAAAGACTTTAATAATACTGTTTATGAAACTCATGATTTATTGTATTTCTATTTTATGTAAATGTGTATTTGAACCAAAAAAAAAGCCTCGGTGATGAGACTTTTTCCTTTGGTTTATTTTTTAATATTCATCCTCATTCCAAAGATAATCTTCGTCTGTTGGATAATCAGGCCAAATTTCTTCCATTGATTCATATATCTCGCCTTCATCTTCGATTGACTGAAGGTTTTCTACCACTTCTAATGGAGCACCAGCTCTAATAGCGTAGTCAATAAGTTCATCTTTGTTAGCAGGCCATGGCGCATCACTTAAATAAGATGCTAATTCTAATGTCCAATACATCTGTTATCTGTTTAGTTTGTGCAAAAATAAATTTTTTACTGAAAAAGACAAGTAAAATTTGATTTATTTTAATAAAATTTAAGAACGTCGTTACTAGTATTCAGTTTTTAGTGCCTGTTTTCAGTCTTAAAACTGAAATTTGTTACTAATTGCTGTGTTTTTTCGTATTCAGTTTTTGGTGCTAGTCTGCAGTCTGAAAACTGAAAAATTGCGACTGTTTACTTTCGTGGAATCCATTTTACTTCATCCGCTTTTAAGTCTGAGGACAACTTCCGTGCCAAGACAAAAAGGTAGTCAGAAAGTCGGTTTAAGTACATAATTGCGATCTCAGGAACGTGTTCATTATGACTTAAATGTACTGCCAAACGTTCTGCACGACGACAAATACAACGTGCTATATGACAATGTGACACAGTTGGATGTCCTCCAGGTAAAACAAAATGAGTCATTTGCGGAAGACTTTCCTCCATTTTATCAATTTCGTTTTCTAATAATTCAATATCTGAATCAATTATTCCGAGATTTTTTAAGCGAAGTTCTCCGTTTTTTAAAACTTCTTTTTCTTGTGGTGTTGCCAAAATAGCGCCCACAGTAAAAAGACGATCCTGAATTTCGATTAAAATAGTTTTATAATGCGAATCGATTTCCTGATCGCGAATGAGTCCTATATAAGAGTTCAATTCATCAACAGTTCCATAACTGTCAATTCGTATGTGATCTTTAGGAACGCGTGTACCGCCAAAAAGAGCCGTCGTTCCTTTGTCTCCTGTTTTTGTATATACTTTCATTTTTTCTTGTTTGAGGTGCTATCCCGAAGCTTCGGGACTGAGATGCTGAGTAACTAAGCTTTTTTAGTTTTGTTTGAAACCCAATTGATGATTCAGTTTTTCAAATTCTAATGCGGCTTTTTTATTAAAATCGCCATTTAAACCTGCAGTTTCTGCAGATGATTGAAATCGGGAGCAACCTATACAAACTATTGTCTGGCAGATTACTTCATTATTTTTAAAGTAAACAAATCCAAGTCGTGGTTCATAACAATTTGCAATGTTCGGATTCTCGAACATTTTTTTATTACTAAAAATCGAATTCAATTTTGAAATCTGTTCGTTACTAAGTTTTTGTTTTTTACGAATGGTACTTATATATTGTCCTTTTTCATTTATTGGAAAATAGAAATCTTCGCCAGAAAATCCAATATAGTCAATTCCGATAACTGAATCACATTCAAAACCTTTTATATAAGATAAATGATTTTTGGTTTTTATTTTAACCTGATTTTCAGTCAACCATTTTATTTCGGTTTTCGGTGCTTTTGGCGCCAAATTAGTATAACGAATCTCTTCTACAGGTTTTTCTTTGCAGGCTGCAAATAATAAAAAAACTAATAAAAAAGATTTAATAAAATTGGTCATTTTTTTCTTTTCCGATTAAACAATTAAACTATTTTGTCGTATCACTTTCAATCAAACCATCTCTTAAGCGAATAACTCTATGTGCATAAGCTGCGATATCTTCTTCGTGTGTTACAAGGATTACAGTATTTCCTTGTGCGTGGATATCTCCAAAAAGCTTCATGATTTCTACAGATGTTTTACTGTCTAAGTTTCCTGTAGGTTCATCGGCAAGAATAATCGAAGGTTTGTTAACCAAAGCACGGGCAATTGCAACACGCTGGCGTTGTCCTCCGGAAAGTTGATTAGGTTGGTGATCCATTCTGTCTGACAGATTTACTTGTGTCAAAACTTCTTCAGCTCGTTTGGTGCGTTCTGATTTTGAATATCCTGCATAAATCATTGGCAATGCTACATTGTCTAAAGCTGTAGTTCTTGGCAAAAGATTAAAAGTTTGAAACACAAATCCGATTTCTTTGTTTCGAATTCCTGCCAATTCATCGTCTTTCATTTGGCTGACATCTTTTCCGTTTAAAACATAGTGTCCGGAAGTTGGTGTGTCTAAACAACCAAGCAAATTCATTAAAGTTGATTTTCCAGAACCCGAAGGTCCCATTAAAGCTACATATTCGCCTTTATTAATTTCTAAATCTATACCTTTTAAGACATAAACGATTTCGTTACCTAATACAAAATCTCGTTTGATGTTTGTTATTTTAATTAATGGATTCGCCATTTTGATTTACAATTTTGGATTTAAAAGTACAAAACACTTTTCAATAAACGATAAGTAGTTTCTAATTGATTTTTGTTACAACTATTAGGATTTAAAATGATGATTTTCTACAAATTATCATTTTTATATAAATTATAATTAAATCAGACGAAAATCTGTTATGTGATTTTGTATTCTTTTTATATAATCTCCATTTTTTAGTAATTTTATTGAATTATAATGTTTTAAAAGTTGTAAAAGTGATAATTATGTAATGTTAAGCTCTGATTCGTAACTTATATTTGTTATATAATCTTAAATAATCAGAATTATGAAAAATATACAATTATTATCAGGAATTGCTTTAATAGCATTAAGCTTAACGTCGTGTAAAGATGAGAAACAAGAAAAAGCTCAAAAAACTGTAGACTCTTATGTGGCTTATGTCGATTCAGTTAAAAACGTTAAATCAGATGATCTGAAAGCAGGTTGGAAAGATGTTGAAAATGAGTATGACAGAAGAGCTGCAGAAGCTGATTTGGCTTTAGCCGATATTAAAGACAATTCGGCTGCGACCGAAAAAGTGAATACAACTAAAGTGAAATATGAAGAGTTTAAAAAAGAAATGACCGCCGTTTTTGCCCCACCTGCTCCAAGTCCACAACAACAATTAAGAAATTCTTTGTTTGGTGAAGGAAAAATTGGAGAGGATATGAATTTTGATTGGGTAAACGCTAAAAATATTCACAGTGTATACCAACAATTTGTTCATACCGTAGAGAATAATAAAGATAAATATTCACGTGAAGACTGGGATAAAATTAAAATGATGTATGAAGCACTTGACAGCAGAAAAAATACCGTTGAAAAAGAAGGTTTAACATCTGAAGATAACAGAAAAATTGCCGGTTTGAAATTGAAATTTGCTCCAATGTATACTTTAAATAGAATGGGAGCTAAATCTGAAGAAACTGCAGAAGCAAAAAAATAATTATTAAGTTAATTTGAATTAGTATTTAAATGACAATCAGAAATGGTTGTCATTTTTTTATGCCTACTTATTAATATTATTATCTTATTTTCGTGAGTATTAAATAATAAATATGGAGTTTTTTTTTAATTTGAATATAATTTATAAGGCTTTGCTTTTAATACTTTTTACAATATTACTTTTTCGTTTATGTTATTTTTTTGAAGGGTTTTCTACGTTTAAGTTTTTTGATTTAGTGACTATTTTTGTTTTATTGTTTTTATTAAATTTTATTGTTTTTAAAACTTTAAATGGAATTTACTATACAGCCGGCATAAAAGAGGACTATTCCTTAACAAAAGGAGAAATAACATATTATAAGTCAGGTAAGGGAAGAAAAAATAGAGGACAAGTTAATTATGATTACATTGTAAATAATGAATTGATTTCGACTGCTGTCGATGAGAATGATTATGTAGAGATTCCTGATAAAAAACCTGATACAACGATTAGTTATTTAATTATTTACAACAAAAAAACACCTCAGAATAGTTATTTATTGTTCAATTATCCGATAAGAGAAAAAGAAGATATACTCGAATATCAAGAATTATTCAAAAATGGGATCCCAGATAATGTCTTTAATGATTAAGCCCTAATAACAAAATGTTCTTTTTCCTGCTCGTATCTAAAAAAGACAAATCCCCATTGAAAAGTATCAATTGTTACCGTAACTTTTGGATGATTTTTTATGATTTTCCAAGCTTCTTCCATTTCTAAAGACCAATGGATATCATCAAATATCCAAACAGAATCATTGGTAATCGTTTGTAACAAAAGATCAAAATAGGCCAAAGTTGCTTTTTTAGAATGATTTCCATCAAAATAAATAAGATCATAATCTGTAGCCTGAAGGTTTGTAGAAACCAAAAAGTTTTCGAATTCTGTAATTATTGTATCAATATTTTTGCAATCAAAATTTTCTAAATGATTTTTAGCAACATTTGCAGTTTGCGGACAACCTTCAAGTGTAATTATTTTTGCGTTTGTGTTTCCTAAAGCAAGTGCAGAAGTAGCCAAACCTAATGAAGTTCCTATTTCAAGAATGTTTTTAGGCCGAAAATAATTCGTTACACGAAACAATAATTCGGCTCGTTTTGGGGAAATTCCTGCTGTCGATGCTATTTTCGAAATCTGTCTTCTATTTGATTTAAATACTTTTGAACCCGCACCAAAATCGGTTACTTCAATAAAGTTTTTATTGTTCAGCAATGATTTTCGATAGTTTTTTAAAATCGAATATTCAGGTTTTGGTTTCTTGTCGTAAAAACATTTTGTCAATAAATTAAAAACAAAAGGCGAATGTACTCCATGTTCGTTTTTGGAATCCCAAAGGAATTTTAAATAAGATTTAATTTGAAATAGCATATAAATGTTTAACAAGTAGGCGCGAAGATACAAAAAAGTCGAAAGTCGTAAAGACGAAAGTTTTAAAGGTATAAAGCGAAATTTTACAACTTTTGACTTTGAACTTTATGATTTTCAAAAAGACTATATTTGCCCATTAAGCAAATAGTAATACATTTTATAATGTTGAAGGAAGAAGTGGAAACTACGAATACGATTACCTCAGAAGAAATTAATAAATGCATTGCCATTTTAGCACAATTAAATGCCAATACAGACCAAATATTTGATATTCCGAAAGAACAACGAATCGCTTTAATCAAAGAAGCAGGAATGTTTTCGAGACCGGATCGCGATGAGTTTTCGAGAAGGTTAAAAGACGGTTTGCAAGCCGCAAAACGTAAAAAAGAGAAGAAAGACAAAACGGCGCGTAAAGAAACCGGAATTCGTCATGCGCGTGAAGCGAGCATATTTGTTGCGCCTAAATTATTGGCTCTAAATGATCTTGCTCAAAAGGAAGCATTAGAACTCGAAACTCCCAGAAACTGTTACGTTTGTAAAACAGAATTTACTAAAATGCACCACTTTTATGATACGATGTGTACAGATTGTGGTGATTTTAATTACGCCAAACGTTTTCAAACTGCCGATGTAAAAGGACAAATTGCTGTTATCACGGGTTCCCGATTAAAAATTGGTTATCATATTACATTGATGCTTTTGCGTAGCGGAGCGACTGTTATTGCGACAACACGTTTTCCTGTAGATTCGGCTTTGCGATTTGCAAAAGAAGATGATTTCATGGAATGGGGACATCGCCTAAAAATTCATGGTTTAGATTTAAGACATATTCCGAGTGTGGAGATTTTTTGCAATTTTATAGAGCAAAAATACGAACGTTTGGATATTCTGATTAATAATGCAGCACAAACGGTGAGACGTCCGGCTGGATTTTATTCCCATTTAATGGAAAATGAAGAATTGCCGATAACGTCACTTCCTAAACAAGCGCAGGATTTATTATTAGATCATTTGAATTGTCTGGACGAACTAAAAGTTTTGACAACAGGTTTTTCTTCGAATGAAAATATGCCGGTAACCTGGCACGGACCAGAACCTGGAATTGGTTTACGTGCTTCGGCTCAATTATCTCAAATTCCATATTCTTTTGATAATGCATTGGTTGCAAATGAAGTTTTTCCGGAAGGAGAACTCGATGCGGATTTACAACAAGTAGATTTGCGAAAAACGAATAGTTGGCGTTTGCGTTTAGGGCAAATAGAAACTACCGAAATGATCGAAGTACAATTAGTAAATTCTGTTGCACCTTTTGTGTTATGTAACCGACTTTCTGAAGTAATGAAAAAAGATAATACAGGGAAAAAACACATTATAAATGTCTCGGCGATGGAAGGGAAGTTTCATCGTTTCTTTAAAGAAGATCGTCATCCGCATACTAATATGGCAAAAGCCGCATTGAATATGTTGACACATACATCATCAGGAACTTTGGCAAAACACGGAATTTTTATGAATGCCGTTGATACAGGCTGGGTAACAGATGAAGATCCTGCAGAGTTAGCAAAAAAGAAACAGGAACTGGAGGATTTTCAACCGCCATTGGATATTGTTGATGGTGCAGCTCGTGTTATGGATCCTTTATTTGACGGAATAAATACGGGAAAACATTGGTGCGGAAAGTTCCTGAAAGATTATAATCCGATTCCTTGGTAGAATAGTAAGTATCAGTTTTCAGTCGTATATAAAAAAGCCACAACAAATATTATTCTGTTGTGGCTTTCTCATTGAGATAATATTTAAACTTAGTTAACTTTAATCAATTTAACGTCAAAAATAAGAACTGAGCCTCCGGGAATTCCCTTAGTAGTAAAACTTCCGTAACCTAAATGTGAAGGAACTAAAAGGGCTCCACTTCCGCCTGTTTTAAAATAAGGAATACCTTCTGTCCAGCCTTTAATAACTTCGTTTAAAGAAAAAGAGACACCTGCATCGTCGCTTTGGCTGAATATTTTTCCGCTTGTATAATAACCTCTGTAAGCTACAGTTACATTTGACGTTGCCGTTGGTTGTGCTCCGGTTCCTGGTTGATCGATAATATAATACAAACCAGAAGCGGTTCTTGTAGCTGTTAGTTTGTTTTTGGCAATATAATCAGTGATTTCTTTTTCGTTTTCAACAGTGTAATCTGTTTTTTGTGGCTCTTGATTAGTAGGTTTATCATTAGAGCAAGAAATAAAAAGTGTCATTATAAATAAGGCAGAAAAAAGATGTTTCATGAAAAGTAGATTTTTTAAAGTCGTAAATGTAATGAAATTAGGTATTTTGTTTTTGGAATTATTTACAAATTATATATTCATAAGATGGTCGGGCTCCCATGGGTGTAACTACAAATGTTCCTTTGTTTGACAATGTCATCGTAAAATCACGATTATATTCTTCATTTGCATCTGCATTGTGAAAAATGATTTTTCGTATTTTTAATTTTTTGGATTGTATTTCGATATTTCCAATTTCATAATTTTTAAATACAAATGGTTTTTCTCTAAAATCCCAGTAAGTAAATTCTTTTTTAGTAAAATCGATATAAGATTTATTTTTGGTATCACAGAATTTTTGCTGTTCTGTAATGTAGTTTTCGATATCTTTTTTGGAATCAAAAGAGATGAAACCTGTTTGTGGATCACTATATGTAACATCATCAGTATAATCATAAGATAATCCTACAATCTTTTTCTTTTCTTTTGTAATTGCAAAGTAAAAATTGTAAATACGTTTTCCATCAACATCCATTGCGCGTGCTCTGTAATTGCATTTGTCCTCCAATGCATGATGAGATTTAAAAACAGAGTCTGAAAGATTTACGTAACCATTATCAAAATCAGAAAGCTTGAATTTATTCTCATATTTTTCATAAAAAAAGCCTGTTTTCTCAAATTTAGTATCACCCAGATAAGTTGGGAATTTTTCAGAAGAAATGGTTGTATGGATTTTAGTTTCAAACCATTCTTTATAACTCATTTTGTTAGCAAAAATTATTATAGGATAAGGACCGTCATAAACATATTCGACAAAACCATCTTTTTCGTCAATGAACTTATTTATTTTATTTTCATTATTAGTATTAAAAGCTTTTATGAAATCTTGAAAAAAGACATTTAATTCCTTTTCTGATATTTCTTCAGGAGTTATAACCGCTTTTTGGGTTGGATTTAGTTGTGTTGTATTTGGAATGTTATTTTTAGGTGAATCATTTTTGCATGAAAAAGACAGTATAGTTATTAATGTTAATGCAAAACTTATAGTTAAACGTAATTTTAAAATCTTGTTCTTCGATTCCATCTTTTTTATGTTGTAAAGTACTGTCGAACATTACTAATGGTAATATTGTTCTTCTTTTTGTTTTATAGAATAGTTGTTTTTATCCTCTGCTAAAATAGGTATTTACTATTGCAAATGATAAAAAAGACTTTATTTTTTGAAATAGTTTCTTGTTAATTTTAGATTGCTTTTGTGCGAAAAAAAAGAGTCTCAATACTTTTAGTGCTATCACTAATAGTATTGAGACTCTTTATAATATAAGCTTCTGTTTTTCTATCGAAAACTAAAAAAAAACTATCCTTCTATCTTAGCCGAAAGCTCAAACCAACGTTCTTCTTTCTGATCTATTTTATTAATGATATTTTGTAATTCGTTAGCTTTTTTCTCGATATCGGCGTCAGCTACTTTTCCATCAGAGAATAATTGTTCGATTTTAGTTTTATCGATTTCTAAATCTTTAATTTCTCTTTCCAGTTTTTGATATTCTTTTTGCTCGTTGAAAGTTAGATTTCCTGTTGGATTATTTTGTTTCCAGTCTTTCTTTTCGGCTTTGTTTTCTTCTTTTTGAGCAACATCAGCACTGTCTTCATAAGCTCTGAAATCAGAATAGTTTCCTGGGAAGCTTTCGATTTCTCCTTTTCCTCTAAAGATAAATAAGTGATCTACGATTTTATCCATAAAATAACGGTCGTGAGAAACTACAAGCAAACAACCCGGATAATCTAAAAGGAAGCTTTCAAGTACATTTAAAGTCACGATATCTAAATCGTTTGTAGGCTCATCGAGAATCAAAAAGTTAGGATTCTGAATTAAAACTGTACATAAATACAAACGTTTTAATTCGCCACCACTTAATTTTTCTACGAAATCATATTGTTTTTTAGCATCAAAAAGAAAACGTTCCAATAATTGCGAAGCCGAAATCATTCTGCCTTTTGCAAGCGGAATATACTCACCGTATTCTTTAATAATATCGATAACACGCTGATTTGGTTTCGGATTGATTCCGCTTTGTGTATAGTAACCAACCTTTATAGTATCACCTTTTACAACACGTCCACTATCCAACGGAATTGTTCCGGTAAGAAGGTTTAAGAAAGTCGATTTTCCGGTTCCGTTTTTACCAATGATTCCAATACGTTCTCCACGCTGAAAATCAAAACTGAAGTTGTCGAGAATAACGTGATCTTTGAATTTTTTAGAAATTTTGTGAAGCTCGATAATCTTGCTTCCCATACGTTCCATATTAATTTCAAGCTCAACTTTATTTTCGCGACGACGACTTTGTGCTTTTTCTTTAATTACATAAAAATCATCCTGACGTGATTTTGATTTTGTAGTTCTCGCTTTTGGCTGACGGCGCATCCATTCTAATTCTTTTACGAATAAGTTCTTTGCTTTGTCAACACTTGCATTTTCAGAGGTAATACGTTCTTCTTTTTTCTCTAAATAATAAGAGTAATTTCCTTTGTATTGGTATAATTTACCATTGTCAAGTTCGATGATTTCGTTACATACACGCTCCAGGAAGAAACGGTCGTGCGTTACCATAAACAACGTAATGTTTTCTTTGGCAAAATAACTTTCCAGCCATTCGATCATTTCAAGATCCAAGTGATTGGTTGGCTCATCAAGAATCAATAAATCAGGACGATTAATCAAAATGATGGCTAAGGAAAGACGCTTTTTTTGTCCACCCGAAAGATTTTTTACTTTAAGTTTAAAATCTTCAAGTTTCAGTTTGAATAAAATTTGTTTGTATTGCGTTTCAAAATCCCACGCATTATGCTGATCCATTCCATCAAAAGCTTTTTGATACGCTTCTTCATCGTCTGGATTTTCAAGTGCTTTTTCGTAAGCTTCGATTACTTTAAGCGTTTCATTGTCTGATGCAAAAATGCTTTCTTCAATGGTTAGCTCATCTTGTAGATTATTATCTTGCGAAAGAAATGCCATTCTGATTCCTTTTCTCAAAACTACTTGACCTGTGTCAGGTTCGTCCAAACCATTAATGATACTCATAATGGTAGTTTTTCCCGAACCGTTTTTAGCTATAAAAGCAATTTTTTGGTCTTTATTGATTCCAAATGAGATATTGTCAAAAAGCGTTCTTTCGCCAAAAGACTTCGATATATTTTCTACAGATAAGTAATTCACTTTGTAAAATATGAGTTATAAATTATAAGTTATGAATGTTTTAGAAAACATAACTTTTTGCAAAAGTAAACTTTTATCTTACCATTTACGAATTGTTAATCTTATTTAAGTTGACTAAGACAAACTTAATTATTTAGATTTGTGATCAAAATTGTTTTATGTACTCGATATTCAATGCAATAATTTGCGGAGCAGCATTTTTACTGACATTTATAATTTTTGTAAATCAAAATAAGATCAATGTAAAAGCCAATCGCTGGTTTGGATCTTTTATAGGCTGTATTTTTTTAATTTTATTTGAAAATGTCATTGTAGACAGCAAAATACTCAGAGAAGATGATATTCTGAATCAATTAATAAATATCTCCAGTTTTGTTGTTGCTCCGGTATTTTATCTAAGTGTGTGCTATTATATCGAGCCAGTCAGAAAATGGAAAGCAATTGATTACTTGCATTTTAGTTTCGCTTTCTTAATCTTTATTCTTCTTATTATTTCCTGGATAATAGACGACAACAATAAACCCGAAGATATAAGTCCGGAAATTGTCCAGAAAACCATAGCAATATTTAATTTTATTTTCAGCCTGTACGTTTTTATTTATTGTTTTCTGGCGTACCGAAAAATCGTTAAACACGAAAAAACGATTAAACTTTTAAATTCTACTTCTGAGAATCTGGATTTAAAATGGCTGAAAAATATTATTGTCGGCGTTATTTTTATCACCATTTTTTGGGTTCTTGATATTGTATTTCAAATATCCGAAGGGAATAAAACTTTCGATATCCTGACAAGTTTGATTTACTTTTTAAGTATTCTGTACATAACTTATTATTGGCAGAAACAAAAAGAAATCTTTCCATATAGTTTAAAAGAGAAAGAAGAAATAGAAACTATTATTGTTGAAACTTCTCTGCCGGAAGGAAAACGAAAACAATTGCTGACCAGCGAAGAATTAGAAGAGCAAAAAATCAGATTATTACAATTAATGGAAACCGAAAAGCCTTTTTTAGAATTTGGCTTAAGTTTGGTAAAATTGGCTGGTTCGATGAAAATTTCGACACATATACTTTCGTATGTAATTAATAATGGATTTGGTGAAAATTTCTATCAGTTTATAAACAGATACCGAATTGAAGAAGCTAAAAAATTAATGATTGATTCAGAAACGGATCGTTTAAGTTTATTAGGAATTGGATTTTCTGTAGGTTTTAATTCGAAAACGGTTTTTAATACTACATTTAAAAAAGTCACGGGACAAACTCCGTCAGAATATAAGAAACAAATAGGTTCTAATTTATAAATCAGAACGACCGGCCTTTGTTTTTAAGGGATTTTTGCTGAAAATTTTAATCTTAAAGAAATGAAATCAGCAAAAAACATTATTGCAAAAATTGGACTAAGTTTATTCTTTACATTCGTTTCGTGCGATAAAGACAGTGATAATAATACTGAAACTTTAAAAGAAATAAAAGTAGATGTTGGAACTCATAAATTGGCAACTTACTCCATTATTCACAACTCAAAATATTTGGTAGTTTTTGAATCTGGACTCGGAGACGGACATTCTGTTTGGAACGAAAAAAAAATACCAATAAAACTAAGTGCTCAATTAGATGTCTTAACATACGACAGAGCCGGTTATGAAAAATCTGAAAAAGATTCAAAACCAAGAAATATAAATCAATTAAGAAGTGAACTCGAAACTGTAATTAATAATTTTTCGAATGGCAGAAAAGTTATTCTTATTGGGCATTCTCTTGGCGGAATGATTATTAGAGATTATGCGGTTAAAAATCCATCTAAAGTTGCCGGATTATTATTTATAGATCCAGCGCACGAATATTATAATCAGCCTTCGCAAGAAGAAGAGGATATGCTTTACAATCTATGTAAGACCAATTATGGAGAAAATTATGGAGGAACACGCGAAGCCAGAGAAATAATAGAAGATTCTCAGTATATGGCAACACTTCCGCATTTGCCAAATATTCCTGTAATTGTAATTTCGAGCTTAAAAGTCGATGCATCTACTTCTGAAGCAGATAAACAAAAATGGTTTAAGGCGCATGAATTATTAAAAGAAGGAGTTTCTGATTTTACGCACATTACAACTACAAAATCCGGGCATTACATTATGAATGATGAACCCAATTTGGTGATCGATAATTTTAATTTAATACTGTCTAAAATAAAATAAAACTAACTTTTGCGGAATTTGGTTTAATACAAAAATTAAGTTCCGCAAAAGTTTATTTATGGAGATAAGAATCCAATACAGAACTTAAATCAACGCGATGAATTTGTTGCGGAACATTGATTATGGGTTTTCGAACCAAAGATTCATTTGTTAAATAATAATGCAACCCGTCTTCAGTCGAAATTCCTTCTATTTGATGAAAAGGAAGCGGGAGATTTAGTCGCCTTTTATTTCCGGATAAAAAATCATGGTTTTTAAAGTCGTACAAAAGATATAAAAAGGGCTTTCCTATTTTAGAATAACCGCAAAGAACAATCAGTTTCTTGGATTCTAAATAAGTTGCGCCTGTGACTAATCCTTTTGTATTTAAAGTATCTTTTAGTTGTGCAACGTGTTTTCCGGATTGATTTGGTAAAGAATAAATAGAAGTTTTTGAGGAATTCCATTGTTTTGTAAACAAATAGATACTGTCTTTTGAAACGATGAAAGCTTCACAATCGAAATTTGTGGTATTGCCTTTTTGAGACGAAAAATCAGTTTGATCAGAATATTGAAACGAAATAGTTTCAATTTGTGGGTTTCCTGCTAAAAAAGATTCTTTTTCTATTTTCAGAATGTGTAAATCAGTTCTGTTTCCGGTATAATTATTTCCAAAATCACCGATATAAATATGTGTACTATCTTGAGAAATTTCTTCCCAGTCGTTGTTTATTACTTCGTTCAGGACTATTTTTCTTTTAATTTGACCCAAAGAATCCAATCCGTAAATGGTTTTATCATGATCGTCATTATGCGTCCACAATAAATTATCGAAAGAAATTAATCCGGAAGTTTCTTTGATCGAGTCCGATAATTTCCTGGAATATTCCGGTTTAATTTTGAAAGAAGCATATAAACAGCTTCCGTCATTTATAGTTGCCAATGGATTATAGTTCTTTGAAAGTGGATCTGTACAACCTGATATTTGCGCATTTGCAGAAGCTGAAATCAGGAAAAAAAATAGAATTGTTTTAAGCATAATCTGCAATATTAAATCTGCATACTATAAAAGTAAACTTTTAAAGAATAGATTCTAAATAGTACCGAAAAATCTAATTAAAATATTATTTTGCAGTGCTAAATTTTTAATTAATTTTTAGTCTAAAATTAAGCATAAAACCTCAATATGAAAATTCTACAAAAACTATCGCATTATCGTTTTTCGCGCTATTTTAAGCTTTTGTTTGTTTTAGTAGATTTAATATTGTTGAATCTGGCTACAATTTTTTCTGCATACGCCAGATTTGAAAGTTTGGATAAGCTTTTGTCAAAAGAAGAAAGAGTAGTTTCTTTATTAGCAATTTTAATTTGGCTAGTATTATTGCTTCAGAACGATTCAAACCGAAGCATTCGTGTAGAACCTATAGAATCAATATTATTCAGAACCATAAAAAAACTGCTCATTCATGCTGCTTTAATCTCAATATTTGTGGTGTACTTGAAATACACTGATATTTCGAGACTTAGATTAGTTTATTTTTACATGATTTTCTTTGTATTATTGATGGTTTCCCGTTATTTCTCCATGAAACTTTTAAAATATATTAGAGCGCAAGGATATAATTTTAAGACTTTTATTGTTGTTGGTGTTAATGAATCTGGAGAGAAAATCCGAAAAATATTAGCAAAAGATCTTACTTACGGTTATAAATTTCTGGGCTTTTTTGATGACAATATAGATAATTCAATTGTTGAGGCTTCTTCAGTTTTAGGAGGTTTTAATGCAATTCCAGAATTTGTTGCCGAAAAGAAAATAGACGAAATGTATGTTGCATTACATATTGATAATATCGAAATTATTAATGAACTGACCAGAATTTGCGAACAAAATATGATCCGAATTAAGTTTATTCCTGATTTTCAGTTGTACACAAAATCAAGTAAAGTTGAGGTTGCTTTTTATGAAAATATGCCTGTATTGATGTTTCGAACAGAACCTTTGGAACTTGTGGTAAACAGACTTGCAAAAAAAGTTTTTGATATTGTTTTTTCGATTTCTGTAATTTTATTGATATTTCCGTGGTTGTTTCCTATAATAATGTTGATTATTAAAATAGAATCGCCGGGACCAATATTCTTTAAACAAGAAAGATCAGGTCGCGATAATAGAACTTTTATGTGCTTTAAATTCAGAAGTATGTATGTTAATGGTTTGGCGCATAAAAAACAAGCCGAAAAAGGAGATAGCCGAATTACTAAATTTGGCGCCTTTATTCGTAAAACAAGCATTGACGAATTGCCTCAGTTTTTTAATGTTTTTTATGGCGATATGTCCGTAGTTGGACCAAGGCCACATATGGTAAATCTGGCAAAGGAATACAGTGATTTAATCAACAATTATTTAGTGCGTCAGTATGCTAAACCCGGAATTACAGGTTGGGCGCAAGTCAACGGTTATCGAGGCGAAACTAAAGTATTGAGCGATATGGAAAGCAGAGTAGAATATGATATCTGGTATATTGAAAACTGGAGCTTATTACTGGACGTGAAAATTATCGTAAAAACGATTATCAATGTCTTTAAAGGGGAAGAAAATGCTTATTGATTAAGATTTAAAAAACTGATTGTTATTGATTACTTCTTTTAGATTAGAAATACTTTTAACTTTAATTTTGTTGCCAAAAGCGTTAATATGTCTCATATGATGAACATCAGTTCCTGCAAAATCATACATTCCCTTTTTAAGAAGTTCGTCAGCAATTTTGGATATTTCACTTCCATAATAACCAACTGTCGACAATAAATTCAACTGAAAAAGACAACCTGCTTTTTTTAGTTTTTCGTATTCATCAAAATTTTTATGATAAAAAATATAGCGTTCCGGATGTGCCAAAACTGGAATGTAACCTGCAACCTGCAAATCAAATAATATTTTATACAATCGGATAGGAGCATTCAAGTACGACATTTCTACCAATACATAATTGTCTTTTAGCGTAAGAAGCTTTTCGGATTGAAAATGACTTTCAAACCAATCATCCATTAAATACTCTGCTGCGGTTTCAAAAGGAATTTGAAGTTTGCTTTCTTCTGCTAAAAGAATAGTTTCTTTATGATTATTTAAAATTGTCTCTTGCGAATTTTTCCAAATGTGACTAATATGCGGAGTAGTAATAAATTGAGAAAAGCCCATTTCCTGAAAAGCTTTTATAAGTTTAATACTTGCATTACTATTCTTTGCACCATCGTCAATACCTGGTAATACGTGGGAATGAATGTCGATAAAACCTTCAGGAATTATGTCTTTTAAGTATAGCTTGGGTTTGAGGAATGATAACATGTGTGCAAAAGTAAAAAAATGAAAGGATTTTTAATGAAATTGGTTAGAGGATTTATTTAAAACGATTTATTGAGAATTTGTTACAGAAACCTAATTTGACATTTCATCCATTAGTTTATATTTGTTGTTATCAATACGCTGAAATTTTATGAAAATTAAAGAGAATTTATACAATCAAAGGATTATTTCGATAGATGCTTTACGCGGAATTACCATTTTTATAATGATTTTTGTAAATGAGCTCGCTAGTATAAAAGAAGTTCCGCAATGGATGAAACATATGCCGGCAGACGCTGATGCAATGACCTTTGTTGATGTGGTTTTTCCGGCTTTTTTATTTATTGTCGGAATGTCGATTCCATTTGCTTTCAATGCTCGATTATTAAAAGGAGATAGTACAAAAACAATTTGGACACATACCTTAAAAAGAGCTTTCGCTTTAATTATTATTGGTGTTTTTATGGTTAATGCTGAATATGGTTATGATGCAACAAAAATGATTATTGCGCCTGCATTTTGGGGACTTTTGGCTTATTTCATGCCAATTCCAATTTGGAATAAATATGCGAAAGATTTTCCGGTTTGGTTAGAAAACACAATTCAATATGGTGGTATGCTTGTTTTAGTAGCCTTGTATTTTTTATACGTTCAGGATACTGGCGAAATTGGAATGACACCAAAATGGTGGGGAATTCTGGGATTAATAGGTTGGGCGTATTTAATTTCAGTAATCTATTATTGGTTAGTTTCAGGAAGATTATGGGCTATGATTGCTTTTTTGATAGTTTGTGTAATCGCCAATTCAGTTAATTTGACAGAAGGATCTGTAATACAACAAACGCCTTGGTTAAGTTTTATCGCCGGACATTTAACACATGCTTCATTAGTAAGCGCCGGAGTTGTGATTTCGCTTTTGTTCTTTGATAGAAAAGTCGCTCCCAAAATCAATTGGGCAGTAATGGGTTTTGCCGTTGTGTTTTTTGTGACAGGATATTTATTAAGACCTTATTTTGGAATTTCAAAAATAAAAGGAACACCATCTTGGACTATGTTTTCGGCTGCAATTTGTACCGTATTATTCTATTTTCTGTATTGGTTAATGGAGATTAAAAAACAAACAAAATGGAGTAATTTCTTCATGCCGGCAGCAGCAAATCCTTTGTTGATTTATATTTTGCCAGGAGTAATTTACTATTTCTGCATAGCTTTTAATATTCATGTTATTCCGGATTATTTTCGTGTAGGCGTTCCGGGAATTATTTGGTCATTAGTTTTCTCAACAATAATGTTGTTTGTAATGAAATTATGTAATAAGTATAAAATTCAGCTTCATTTGTAGGGGAGTTTAACCGCAAAGTTCACAAAGATTTACGCAAAGTTCGCAAAGCTTTAAACACAAAGCTTTGCGAACTTTGTGTTTGCTAAACGTAATCTAAGGAAAAAAAACCTTTGCGGACTTTGCGGTTAAATAATCTCATTTCAACTTGAAACCTGAAACAAATTTTTCTACCTCACACGTTTAAACGCAATCGGTCCGTTTCGTTTTTTATTGTCTACAAAAGAGCCTTCCAGAGTATTTCCGTCTTCAGATAATTTTAAAGTATGCGTTCCCGCGGTTGCCCAGCCTTCAATTGGCAATGTTACGGTTACAGTATAAGTAATTGTATTTCCTGTTCTTTTTCCCGTGCCGCTTTCAACAAATTTCTGTCCTTTCCATTCCAGATAATGTGAGAAAATAATTTTTCCGTTTTGTTCTGATATAATGGCAACTGCATTTTGAACGCCGGGATTTATATCTTCCCAAACACCATTAATATCAATTTTAGAAACAGCAGATTTATTTTGGCTATAGCCGAAATTTGAAAAAAAGATAGAAACGAAAAGGATAAATAAAAGTTTTGTTTTCATGTTTTTAAATTTGAACTATAACTGATTTTATTTCTAAAAATGCTCCCGAAACCGGATTGTAATTCACAAAATTGAATTTACAAAGGTTATGAATATTTAAAAGTTTTCCGTTTGCTAAGCCGTCTTGTTTAAAATTTGACCAAGGAATTTTAATCGTCTTAAATTTTTTCGGAGAAGCCGGAATGTCAACTCTCGGATGCGAACCGCCGTGTACACAACCAGTTCCTTCTTGATTTCCTTCTCGGGCTTGCAATTTTATAAGATGTGAAGATCTGTAAGTTATAGTGACGAATTTCGAATTATTCGATAAGTTTGTTGCAATGCCATCATTTGAATCTGATGCCGTAATCATGACATTGAGTTCTATTTCTCCAATTGGATTGTCTTTTGCTGTTATTCTGATAATCCCTTCTCTTTGTCGGATTGTATTTATGGTTTCCTGATTTTCTTTGGCTGGACCGGCAACATACCAAGTCGAAGATTTTACAAGATTTCGGTCTGAATCTAAATCATGCTGCATAAATCCAAAACCTGATGTAAAAAAGATTGTCAATAACAAGAGAAAGGAATCAATTAGAATCAGGATTCTGTTTTTCATGGAAAACTATTTTTGTTCAAAATCAAAAATATACTTTTTTACAATCCGTTTTAGTTTTTCTTTTTTTATTCTTTTTAAAATAGACGACTGTTTTAAATTAAATTTTAAATTTGTAAGAAGTTGTCTCTGAAAATCTTACGAAATGAAAAGTATAAAATCACGAATTGTTTTATTTTTCCTTTTTCTTACTTCATTTTGTTATTCACAGAATGATACGATTTCGAACAACAAAAAAGATATTTTGGATGTTTTGTATAAACTATTCCATAAAAATGATTCCGTAAGAGTAGATTCAAACAAAAAAGTGGCTTTTTCTTTGCTTCCTGTTCCTATAGATGCAAATAAAAATGCGGGATTGGTCGTTTCGTTTTTAACCACATTCTATTTGGGCGATAGTAATACGACCAAAATGTCTCAGGTTTCTTTTTCGCCTTATTTCAGTTTTTCCAAGCAATATGTTTTTCCTATTCAATCCTATATTTATACAAAAGATGATAAGTGGAATTTTATTGGAGATTATAGATATATGATTTATCCGCAAGATACTTACGGTTTAGGCGGACACAATACAGACGAAAAAATGTCAACACTAAATTATCAGCAATGGCGTTTTTATCAGTTTGCAACCCGAAAAATAATTGGCAATTTCAGAATGGGATTAGGATTATTATTGGATAATTATCAAAATATTTCTGAGGAATCTTATATCGATGATCAAACCGATTATTACAAATATATGAATGGAGATTTCTCCGATGAAAACTCTTTTGGAGTTGCTGTTCAGGGACTTTATGATTCCAGAAAAAATAACGTAAATCCGGAACAAGGACTTTATGTAGAAGCCGATTATAGAATAAACACAACTGGAGTCGACGGAAAAAAATGGAATTCTATTTATTTTGATGCTCGAAAATATCATTCGTTTAGTAAATATAAACACAGAGTTTTGGCTTATAGAGCTTTTTATTGGTCGACTTTTGGCGGAAAACCACATTATCTCGATTTGCCAAGTATTGGTTGGGATCGCGATGGAAAAACAGGTCGCGGTTTTACCAGAAATAGATTTCGAAGTAATGCATTGATGTATTTTGAAACAGAATATAGAACTGATATTTCCAAGAATGGATTTTGGGGAGCTGTGTTTTTTACAAATATTTCGTCAGTTTCAAAGTTAGATACCTACGATTTTAAAAAATGGAATCCTGCCGCCGGAGCTGGTTTACGCATTAAATGGAACAAGCAAAATAATAGTAATTTGGTGCTCGATTTTGGAGTTAGTAAAAACGATTGGTCATTGCGATTGGGTTTAGCCGAAAATTTCTAACTTTCGAAAAAATCAATTCCTATATTTTTCATGCAATTATCGGTAATTATTCTTAATTATAATGTGCGTTACTTCTTGGAACAATGTGTTTTAAGTGTTCAGGAAGCGATTTCGACACTTGATGCTGAAATTATTGTAGTTGATAATAATTCTTCAGATGAGAGTTGTTTGATGATGAAAAATAAGTTTCCGAACATAAAATTAATCGAAAACGCCTCAAATTTTGGTTTTCCAAAAGGGAATAATATTGGTGTTTCTCAAGCTTCGGGAAAATATATTTGCATTTTAAATCCCGATACAGTTGTTGCAGAAGATACGTTCGTTAAGATTCTGGCTTTCGCCGAAAGGCAAACTGATTTAGGAATAATTGGCTGTAAATTAATTGACGGAACAGGAGGATTTCTGCCGGAAAGCAAACGCGGAATTCCAACGCCGTGGATTGCTTTTACAAAGATTTTGGGTTTGTATAAGATTTTTCCAAAAACTAAACTTTTCAATCAATATTACGCACAACATTTAGGAGAAAATGAAACCGGAAAAGTCGATATTCTAGTTGGAGCTTTCATGTTCTTAGAACGCAATTTATATAAGGAATTAGAAGGTTTTGATGAAAATTGTTTCATGTATGCAGATGATATTGATTTGTCGTATCGTGCGTTGCAAAAACAAAAAGTAAATTACTATTTTCATGAAACTACCGTTTTGCATTATAAAGGAGAAAGTACGGTAAAAGACGAAAAGTACATGAAGCGTTTTCAGGAAGCGATGACTTTCTTTTATAAAAAGCATTTTAAGAAATCCTGGTTTTTTGAATTTTTTATTCAAATTGGAATTTGGTTTTTCTCTTTTGTGAAAATGTTTCAGGGAAAAGTTAAGTCAAAACCTTTGCCCGAAAGTGTCTTTTTTTGTTCTTCAAATAAAATTTTGTCTGAAAAATTACCTTCTATTTTAAAAAATAAAGTACTCTTTTTGGATTTAAAAAAAGAAAAAATGGTAAATTCGTGCCTACTTTTTAAGGGTAAACGAGGAGAGATTATTTTGGATAATCACTATATTTCATTCAAAAAATGTATCAAAATGATAGAAACTCTTAAAGATAAGAACATTACTTTTAAGATTTTCCCCAAAAACACCAATTTTATTATAGGAAGTAATTCCCGAAATGACAGAGGGCAAATTATAAAAATTGAGTAAAAAATTATATTAAGTGTAATTTATATTTAAAATATTCAGTAATTTCGCAATCACAAAATCAAAATCATCCTTTAGATTAACAATATGGCAAGATTTGAATTAAAGCTTCCTAAAATGGGAGAAAGTGTCGCTGAAGCAACCATTACCAACTGGTTGAAAGAAGTTGGAGACAAAATTGAAGCTGATGAAGCAGTACTTGAAATTGCAACTGATAAGGTTGATAGTGAAGTGCCTAGCGAAGTATCGGGGATTTTAGTTGAACAATTATTCGGTAAAGATGATTTAGTTCAGGTAGGACAAACCATTGCAATTATTGAAACAGAAGGAGATGCGCCAACTGCAAATGCAACTCAGGAAGTTGCTGCTTCCGCTGAGGTTGCTGCTATTGAAGCTACAATTGAAACTGCAAAAGAAACTGTCGCTGCTCCACAAGATTTCTCAGGATCTGATAAATTCTTTTCTCCATTAGTAAAAAATATTGCAAAGGAAGAAGGTATTTCTGTTACTGAATTAGAAAATATTGCTGGTTCAGGAAAAGACGGACGCGTAACAAAAGAAGATATCTTTAAATATATTGAAAACCGTAAAGCAGGTGTTGTAGAAACTCCTAAAGCGGTTGTTCAGGCTCCAAAAGCAGCAGAACCAGTAGTTCAGGCGGCTCCGGTTCAAAAAAGTCAACAAGCAGTTCCGGTTTCTGTAAATGGTGGTGATGAAATCATCGAAATGGACAGAATGCGTAAACTGATTTCTGGATATATGGTAGCTTCGGTACAGACTTCGGCTCACGTACAATCATTCATTGAGGTTGATGTGACGAATATCGTAAAATGGAGAGAAAAAGTAAAAACTGCTTTCGAGAAAAGAGAAGGTGAGAAGTTGACTTTTACGCCAATTATGATGGAAGCGGTTGCAAAAGCATTAAAAGATTTCCCGGGAATGAATATTTCTGTTGATGGAGATTATATCATCAAAAAGAAAAATATAAACTTAGGAATGGCTGCGGCTTTACCAAATGGAAATTTAATTGTTCCTGTAATTAAAAATGCAGATCAGTTAAACCTTGTTGGAATGGCAAAAGCGGTTAACGATTTAGGAAACCGTGCAAAAGCCGGAAAACTAAAACCAGACGATACTCAAGGCGGAACTTATACAGTTACAAACGTGGGAACTTTTGGAAGTGTTTTTGGAACGCCAATTATCAATCAGCCACAAGTTGGAATTCTTGCTCTTGGAGCGATTCGTAAAGTGCCTGCAGTTATCGAAACTCCGGAAGGTGATTTTATCGGAATCCGTCAAAAAATGTTCTTATCGCATTCTTACGATCATAGAGTTGTAGATGGAGCTTTAGGTGGAAGTTTTGTAAAACGTGTAGCCGAATATTTAGAAGCTTTTGATGTAGACAGAGATTTCTAATATCAGAATAAAAATAAATTGAAACCCGGGAAATTATTAAAATTTCCCGGGTTTTTTGTTTTGTAGGAAAAGGTTAAGAAATGAATGAGAGCTTACATTTTGATTGATTTTAAAAGTTAAAATGTCGAAATCGCAGCCATTTTTGTTTAAAAAAATCAAGAATAAAAGGGAAAATTCGGCTTTAAAAATTACATTTGTAATCTTATAAAAATTAAAAATGGAACTCAAACTCAACAAACCAATTTGCTTTTTTGATCTTGAAACAACCGGAATTGATATCGGTAAAGATCGAATTGTAGAAATTTCGATATTCAAAGTTTTTCCAAACGGAAATAAAGAAAGTAAAACCTGGTTGGTGAATCCAACGATTCCAATTCCTCCGCAAACCACTGCTGTTCATGGTATCACGGATGAAAAAGTAGCAAACGAACCTACTTTTACAGAATTGGCGCCACAAGTTCATAATATGATTAAGGATAGTGATTTGGGAGGTTTTAATTCAGATCGTTTCGATATTCCGTTGCTTGCAGAAGAATTGCTTCGTGCCGGAGTTGATTTTGATATGAAAAATAAAGTTTCAGTAGATGTGCAAACTATTTTTCATAAAATGGAAGAACGTACGCTAAGTGCTGCATTGAAATTTTATTGTGGAAAAAGTCTTGAAAACGCCCATTCAGCAGAAGCTGATACAATGGCAACTTACGAAATCTTAAAAGCACAATTAGATCGTTATCCGGAATTAGAAAATGATATGAAATCATTGTCTGAATTTACAACCCGTAAAAAAATCGCTGATTTTGCAGGAATGATTGCTTTTGATGCAGACAACGAAGAGATTTTTACCTTCGGTAAACATAAAGGAGCAAAGGTTGATAAAGTATTAGAAACGGAGCCTGGATATTTCAGCTGGATTCAAAACGCCGATTTTCCTTTGTATACTAAGAAAGTTTTGACGGCAATAAAATTAAGAAAGTTAAATACTAAATAAGATTCTGAGTCGCTAAGGTTCTAAGATGCTAAGTTTTTTGCATAGTTTCTTAGAGCCTTAGTAGCTTAGTACCTTCGCAACTTATAAAAAGAAATGAAGATCATCTGTATCGGTAGAAATTATACCAATCATATTGAGGAATTAAAAAACGAGCGACCAACGGAACCTGTGGTTTTTATGAAACCGGATTCGGCAGTATTGTTGAAGCAACATCCGTTTGTAATTCCAGAATTTTCTGAAGAAATTCATCACGAAATAGAGATAATTGTTAAAATTAACAAAGTAGGGAAGTACATTGAACCTAAATTTGCTCATAAGTATTATGATGAAATAAGTGTAGGTATAGATTTTACAGCCAGAGATTTACAAGATAAATTGAAACAAAAAGGATTGCCTTGGGAGAAAGCAAAAGCCTTTGATGGCTCTGCGGTCATTGGAGATTTTGTCTCAAAAAATGATTTTGTTTCTATGGAAAATCTTACATTTGAGTTGACTAACAATTCTAAAACAGTTCAAAAAGGAAATACAAGCTTCATGCTTTGGAAAATTGATGAACTTGTTTCTTATGTATCTCAATATTTTACATTAAAAATAGGAGATATTATTTTTACAGGAACACCGGAAGGAGTTGCTGCAGTTAAACCAAATGATGTTTTAGAAGGCTTTTTAGAAGATAAAAAATTATTCAGAATACAAGTAAAATAATGGCTTTAAAGTACAACCTTTCGAAAGTATATGCGCTTTCAGACAACGATCCTGAATTTGTAAACGAAATTCTAAAACTTTTTGTTACCGAAGTTCCCGAAGATTTAAAACAAATCAAAGAAGGAATTAAGAAAAAGGATCATAAATATGCTTATTCTTATGCGCATAAAATAAAACCTACATTAGATTTAATGGGTTTAAATGTAGCTTTTGAGGAAATTCTTCAAGTCGAAGCCTGGACGAAAGCAGAAGGCAAGAAAAAAGAAATTGTCGAAACTTTTAAAAGCATTAAATTGCAGGTAAAAGAGGCAATAAAAGAAATTAAAAAAGATTTTGATTTGTAAGATATGGGCGTGACTCTATTTTTGACCTTTTAAATTTAGGTCAAAAATAGAGTCGGGTTATACACTATATCTTTTGTTCCGGAAAATTTTGTTAAACGAGCACTTGTCGTTTGTTACAAAAGGATGCCGTTTCTACCCCTCACGCAAAATCGTTGCGACAACAACCTTCTTTCTAATAATAACTTACAAAACAGTAAGTAAAAATAATCCACAGATATGAAAGCAACTATCATTACTATTGGAGATGAGATATTAATAGGTCAAATTGTAGATACAAACTCTGGTTTTATCGCAAAATCTCTAGACCGAATCGGAGTTGAAGTTCATGAAATGATTTCGATAAGCGACGATAAAAAACACATTTTAGACACGTTTGCCCAATTACAAAACAAAGTCGATGTTGTTATTGTAACAGGCGGTTTAGGTCCGACAAAAGACGATGTTACCAAGAAAACTTTCTGTGATTACTTTGATGACGAATTAGTCGTTAATCCTGAAGTTTTGGCTCATGTAACAGAATTGATCGAAGGATTTTATAAAAGACCAATTTCACAATTAAATAAAGATCAGGCTTTAGTGCCATCAAAATGTACTGTTTTGCACAATAAAATGGGAACCGCGCCAGGAATGTGGATGAAGAAAGAAAACACAGTTTTTGTTTCGCTTCCGGGAGTTCCGTATGAGATGAAATATCTGGTCGAAGAAGAGATAATTCCTAAAATAGTTCGGGAGTATAAACGTCCGTATATTATTCATAAAACCATTTTGACTTACGGTCAGGGCGAGAGTTTAGTTGCAGAACGTATCGAAGATTGGGAAAATAATTTGCCTGAATTTATCAAGCTTGCTTATTTGCCAAATCCCGGCCGAGTGCGTTTGCGTTTGTCAGCAAGAGGAACAAATAAAGAATTGCTTGAAGCTGCAATAGAGGAAAATGTAAAATCATTGGATGCTATAATTCATGATATTATAGTAGGTTATGAAGAAAATGAAACGATAGAATCAGTAGTTGGGAAAATTTTAACGAAACAAGGTAAAACGATTTCGACTGCCGAAAGCTTTACGGGAGGAAAAATAGCTTCGCTTTTGTCGGCTATTCCCGGAGCTTCAAATTATTTTAAAGGAAGTGTTGTTTCGTATGCAACAGAGGCGAAGGTCAATGTTCTTGGTGTCTCGCAGGATTTGGTCGATCAATTTACGGTAGTTAGCGCTGAGGTTGCATCGGCTATGGCTTTGAATGTTAAAGAGATACTTAAAACAGACTATGCAATTGCGACAACTGGTAACGCCGGACCAACAAAAGGAGATTCAGATGCTGAAATTGGAGCTGTTTTTATCGCTTTGGCTACTCCAACTGGCATAATTGTAGAAGAATTTAACTTTGGGCAACCACGTGAAAAAGTGATAGATAGAGCGACGATTAAGAGTTTAGAAATATTACAGAAAGAAATTTTAAAAATTGTGCGATAATTTTTTGTTTCAATCGTTTATTTTTCTTTTCTTTGCACCCTGATTTTGAATAACGATAAAAGATAAGTATAATGTCAAGAGTTTGTGACCTTACAGGTAAAAGAGCGATGGTAGGAAATAACGTTTCTCACGCTATGAACAAAACTAAGAGAAAGTTTTCTGTAAACTTAGTTAAAAAGCGTTTTTATCTTCCAGAAGAAGATAGATGGATTACTCTTAGAGTAGCAGCATCTACGATAAAAACAATTAATAAAAATGGAATTTCTGCTGTTTTGAAAAAAGCGCAGTCAGAGGGATTTATCAAATAATCTTTTCCTAAATAAATATATAGCAAGATGGCAAAGAAAGGTAATAGAATCCAGGTAATTTTAGAATGTACTGAGCACAAGACTTCTGGTGTAGCAGGAACTTCTAGATATATTACAACTAAGAACAAAAAAAATACTCCGGATAGATTAGAGATTAAAAAATTTAATCCAATCTTGAAACGCGTAACTGTTCACAAAGAAATTAAGTAATAATTAGAGATTTATAGTGCTCGGTGGTTTTGCCATTAGAGTTTTATAAAACTTCAAATAACATTTGAATCATGGCAAAGAAAACCGTAGCATCGTTACAAACATCTTCTAAGAGATTATCAAAAGCCATCAAAATGGTGAAATCTCCTAAAACTGGTGCATATACATTCGTAGAATCTATTATGTCTCCTGAAGAAGTTGATGAATTCTTGAAAAAGAAATAATTACAATCACACTATATAGAAAAGCTACTTTCATTCGGAAGTAGCTTTTTTATTTTTTATATTTGTCTAAAATTTAAAGAAGCATACGTAATTTTGGCTTTCTTTAAATATTAAGTATTATTTGGATTATAAAACCGAATAATCTAAAAAACTAACAATCTATAAAAAATGAGTTTTTTTAAAAAATTATTCTCTACTGATAAAAAAGAGACTTTGGATAAAGGTCTTGAAAAATCAAAAACTACTTTTTTCTCAAAGTTAAGCAAAGCTGTTGCCGGAAAATCTAAGGTTGATGACGATGTTCTTGATGATCTGGAAGAAATTCTGGTCGCTTCTGATGTTGGTGTAAATACAACTCTGAAAGTAATTTCAAGAATCGAAAAACGTGTTGCCGAAGATAAATATTTAGGAACAGAGGAGTTGAATCAAATCCTTCGTGAAGAAATAGGAGCTTTACTTTCTGAAACAAATACAGGCGAAGCAACTGAATTTGAAATTCCAAAAGATAAAAAGCCATATGTTTTAATGGTAGTTGGTGTTAATGGAGTTGGTAAAACAACTACTATTGGTAAACTGGCTTATCAGTTTAAGAAAGCAGGTTATAATGTGGTTTTGGGAGCTGCGGATACTTTTCGTGCGGCTGCTATTGATCAATTACAAGTTTGGGCAGATCGTGTAGGTGTGCCAATCGTAAGACAAAATATGGGTAGCGATCCTGCTTCTGTTGCTTTTGATACGTTACAATCTGCTGTAGCTCAAAATGCCGATGTAGTAATTATAGATACTGCAGGACGTTTGCATAACAAAATCAATTTGATGAACGAACTTACCAAAGTAAAACGTGTAATGCAGAAAGTTGTTGCTGATGCTCCACATGATGTGCTTTTGGTTTTGGATGGTTCTACCGGTCAAAATGCTTTTGAACAAGCAAAACAATTTACGGCTGCTACTGAAGTAACTTCTCTTGCTGTTACCAAACTAGACGGAACTGCAAAAGGTGGTGTTGTAATTGGTATTTCAGATCAATTTCAGATTCCTGTGAAGTATATTGGTATTGGTGAAGGAATTGAAGATTTGCAAGTCTTCAATAAATATGAATTTGTAGATAGTTTTTTTAAATAATCTTTTAAGGTAATTTCAATGAGTTTTTCTTCTTTAAAAAATATAACGCCAGTTAGTTTTTATTTTGCAAGTGTTATATGTTTTGTTTTGGCAAATGTATTAAAAGACAAAAGTTTGTCTTTTTATTATATTTTGTTGGTTGTAGGATTGGTTCTCTTTTTTATGGGAATGTTAAAGAGATTACGCACTAAATAAAAAAATATTTTCTATTTAATATATAAAGAAAAACTCATGTAGTCGTTTGATTACATGAGTTTTTTTTATGTTCAGTGTATCTTAAAAGCTTTTTTTTAGGATCCATATAAAAACTTGTGTAGCAACAAATATTCAGGATGGATTTAACTGCAATCCCGATAGCTATCGGGAACAAAGTTTTTTTATACATATCGGTATCGGGTTTTATAAAAACACAAAGTTCGCAAAGCTAAATCAATACAAAGCTTTGCGAACTTTGTATTTTTAAACATACGATTAGATAAAATCTTAGCGTGCTTTGCGTTAAAATGATTAACCTGTGCAAAACATTTTATGTTTCTCCACGGGTTTTTGCATCGATCCCTTTTTTATTGATATAAAGCACTTATTTTCGTCCATAGTGTTTTATCAAAATCTGATAAGGCAAGATTGACATCGTCAGCGGCATCTCCCATTCTAATGATAATCATGTTTTTGCTTGGAACAACATAGATTTTCTGATCATTTTTTCCTAGTGCCATAAACATGTCATTTGGTCCAGTTGGAATTATACTTCCCTGAAAAGTAAGCTGTGATTGTGGTAAATGATAGGATGTTTTTCCGTTAAGCCACCATAAATACCCGTATCCTAAATTAATATTTTGAGAAGTAGTTGTTGCTTCATTAAAATAGGCTTCGTTTAAAATTTGAGTAGTATTCCATTTTCCTTTATTAAGCATTAAAAGTCCAAATCGTGCCATACTTCTTGATGTGCTGGTGTAAACACTATTAACACCAAGCTGAACCCAATTGCCATCCATGCCAATTTTGTCTCTCAGTTTAGCATTGAAATAGTTTTGCCAGGTTTGTCCGCTTGCTTTTGCTATAACATCTTGCAATTTTACATATACATTGTGATATGCCCAACGTTTTCCGGCATCAGCCTTGTAGATTAAACTTGCCGGATCAGCATCATCTGTGCTGTCATCAAGTCCTGAAGTCATTGTTAGAAGATTTCTGCAGGTTATTAAATTTTCTTGTGCTAATGTTTCACTTGTCCAGCCGGTTCCTATATATTGTGAAACTTTATTGTTGATGTCTAATAAGTTTTCTTGTTGTGCAATTCCGGTCATGGTTGATGTTAACGTTTTTCCTGCACTTGCCCAATACCAGTTTGTAGTTGCGGAATGACCATTGAAGTAATTCTCCAATACAATTCGACCATTTACTAATATGATGAAGGATTTAGAATGTTTGAGTTCTAAATAATCTAAAAGTGGTTGAACTGCGGCTTGATTCCATTTTAGATCTGCAAGAGATTTTGTTTCCCAAGTATTTCCTGTTAATGGAGGGAAATACATGCTTTCAGTTGGATTTGTGTTTGTTTGTGTTGGATCTGAACTGCATCCTGCAAATGCTAAGATTGTCAGGATTATACAAATTGTTTTAGTCATGGTTTTTTGGTTTTGGTTTAGAGTTTGACTAAAAATATGTAAAATAGTTTAATTGGTTTTGTAAATTTTTATTTCTTTTGAGTTTTATAAGTTTAACTTTGTAGTTCGCAAAAAAAAATCTCTTTTGAAAATTGGAGCCCTAGCCCTGATGGAAGCGGTATCCTTTTATGGCAGGGTTTGACATAAAAGATATAGCGTACAGCAGGAAATAGCTCCTGATTCTTAATTTAAATAAGATTGAAAATAATTGAATTTTAATATAATAATCTATGAAAAACACTTTTATGATTTTGGTTTTGTCGCTCTTGTTTGTGAGTTGCAAGCAGGAAATTAAACCAACAGATATCGCGAAACTTAATGGCTATTGGGAAATTGAAAAAGTAGTTTTTGATAAGGGTGAACAGAAGGATTATGGAATGAATGAAAGTTTTGATTTCTTTGAAATTAAAAATAATAAGGGAATTCGAAAGAAAGTAATGCCGCAGTTTGACGGAACTTTTTTGACAAGTGATTCTTTTGAAAATGTTTCGGTTCGGTTTAAGGATAATCAAGTGTTTTTAGATTACAAAACGGATTATGCAAAGTGGAGTGAGGAATTGATTTCGATTTCGGATAAGGAATTGGTAGTTAAAAATCAACAGAAAAAAGAGTATCATTATAAAAAAGCAGAACCAATAAATTTATTAAACGATGGCAAAAAGACTAAATAATCAGAGTACGATTGGGGCTGTTTTGCAACAGATTATTCAGGTGAATAAATTAGGTCCCGGAATGGATCAGATTGACGTAAAAGAGGCGTGGAGACAGTTGATGGGGAATGGAGTGAACACGTATACTAAAAATGTCGTGCTAAAAGGCAGTACTTTGTATGTTGAACTTGGATCGGCTGTTTTGAGAGAAGAACTAAGTCACGGAAAATCTAAAATCGTGAAAATGATTAATGAAGAATTAGGACGTGAAGTGGTGAAAGATGTAGTTTTGCGTTAGACTTGCTTAGACTTTTAGACTAACTTAGATTTTAGATTATTATTATTATTATTATTATTATTTAAAATATTAGGTAAAAAAGAAAACCCACTTCATTGAAGTGGGTTTTCTTTTATAAAAATCTAAGAAGTCTAAAAATCCAAAGATCTAAGAAGTCTAAATTAAAACTGCTCTCTTCCAGCAAAGTGGAATGCACCTTCGATTGCAGCGTTTTCGTCGCTATCAGAACCGTGAACTGCATTTTCTCCAATAGAAGTTGCGTATGCTTTACGAATAGTTCCTTCAGCAGCTTCAGCTGGATTTGTAGCTCCAATTAAAGTTCTGAAATCTTCTACTGCGTTGTCTTTTTCTAAAATTGCAGCAACAATTGGTCCACGAGACATGAATTCAACTAATTCTCCGTAGAATGGTCTTGCAGAGTGAACTGCGTAAAATGCCTGAGCATCAGCTACAGTTAATTGAGTTAATTTTAATGAAACGATTTTGAAACCTCCATTAGTAATCATTGCTAAGATATTACCGATGTGTCCGTTTTGAACTGCATCTGGCTTAATCATTGTAAAAGTTCTATTTGTTGCCATTTTATTGCTTATTTTTAATTTTGTGCAAAAGTATACTTTTTTTATGAATTGATTTTAATAAATTCATAATTAAAGAGTAAGAAATAATGTTTTTATGATTTTTTTAAACCATATAGTTGATAGTAGAGATGCACAGCAGTGCATCTAACACAAAGTGATATTTAATAAAAAAAGACGCACTGTTGTGCGTCTCTACATATATGGTGAAAAAATTAGACTTTGAAAATCAGTTTGTTTTTATAGAAAATCCATAAAATAAAAGACCAGATTCCCACATAAACTAAAGCTCCGGCTAGTGAAGCCATCATCGGATTGCTAAAAAAAGGTGCAATTCCAAAATGATATAAATAGTTTAATAGATTGATTTGAGTTTCGGGATTTTCAGGATTTTTAAGTTGAACCATAACTAAGGCTTGCGGAATAATCTGAGAGAAGAAAAATACAATCATTGGATTTACTCCCCAGATTAAAAACAATTTGAATCCTTTTTTGTACTCTGCAATATCAATTATATAATAGAGTATTGATAAAACTGTAGCGGCTAATCCTGTCGTGTATAAAACATAACTACTTGTCCATAACGATTTATTTATTGGGAAAACTGTACTCCAGATTAATCCAGTGATGATAAGTGTTATTCCGACAATAGCAATTTTTGTGGCTTTTTGAATTTTTGTTATTTCAAGTTGTAATATCTGTCCAATTAGTAAACCAATAATTCCGTTTACAATTGAAGGAAGTGTGCTTAAAATTCCTTCAGGATCCCAAGTTATGGTTTCGCGATACATATGTCCTTTTAGTAAAACGCTGTCTAACCAAGAGGCAAGATTTGTTCCTTTTTCTAAATTTGCTTCGCCAATTCCCGGAACTGGAATTAAGGCCATTATTGCCCAATAACTCAGTAATAAAACTATTCCGGTGATGATTTGCGTTTTTTTACTTGTTTTTAAATACAATAAAGAAACTACGAAGTAAACAATTCCAATTCGTTGTAAAACGCCTGGCAAACGAACACTTTCATAAGCTTCGATACCACTATAAGCTAAAAAAAGATAAATAAACAAAATCGAAAAGACCAATATATTTTTGACTTTAGAACTGAAATTTCCCATTAAAGCATAACCTACAGCAACGGTAATAATCAAACGGCCAATAAGAAGTGGGATTCCGTCGAGTCCAAAAAGCTGAATTTTGGCAAAATAATTAAAGAAAATCCCAAGACAGAACATTCGTAAAGAACGGACAAGGATTTTATTAAAAGTGGTGTCGTCCCAAGTTTTAGTTGGCATAGCAAGAGGAACTGCAACTCCCATAATAAAGATAAAAAAAGGAAAAACTAAATCGGTTGGCGTGCAGCCATGCCATTCTGAATGTAATAAAGGTGCGTAAACGTGTCCCCAATCTCCGGGATTGTTTACAATAGTCATTAATAAAATTGTTAATCCTCTAAAGACATCCAAGGATATCAAGCGCTCTCTGGTCATAATTTTGGTAAATAGGTTAATTTTTTGTTTTTAAAAGTTACTATTTGGTTTAGAGAGGCAATAATCTTAGAAGAGGTGGTTATTTGTTTCTGAGGATTATTACTTTATTGTTCATATTGATCCGGCTAACGGATTGTTTTTTTTGCCACGAATTTCATAAATTTTCACGAATTAATTTTGTCTTTGCGAATAGAAATTAGTGCGAATTAGTGAAATTCGTGGCAAACGATTATATTGTTATGATATTAAAATTTGTTTCTAATGGTTTTAATTTTTGAATTAAAAGCGGAATCAATTGTTCGCCTTTTTCCAGATAAAACTCCGAAAAATTAGCTTGACGTTCCTGCAGGCTTTGATTCGGAAATAACTCGAATTGTAAATCTGCAACACGTTGTAATTCATTATCCAGTTTTCGTTTTTGTGCTTTTAATAAACGTTTTTCCAGATTTTCCAAACCTTTCTTTTGCTTTACTTCTTGCGCTTTTACAGCTCCGGTAAATGATTTGTCAGTTTGTTGTGCCAGTTCGTAAAGATATTCAAATTGTTTTTCCAATGTTTCTTTTTGAGTTGTTAAATCAATAGGAAAAGCGGATAATTTACGAGTGATTCTATTTACTAAATCAGCAGGTTTTGTGAATAGATCTGCCCAACTCAATCCTAGATTGTCTGCTTTTTTTGCTTGTTTTTCAGTATTTAATAAAACAGAATTACGAACCAAAAGCATTGGGAAAGTGATTTTTACGGCATCAAAGAAAGATTTTAATTCTAACCAATAAGCAATTTCTCCGCCTCCGCCAATGTAACATAAATTGGGTAAAATAATTTCCTGATACAGCGGACGCATAATCACATTTGGACTAAATTTCTCCGGATTATTTTCTAATAGTTGTAAAATTTCTTCTTTCGAAAATGAAATCTTAGTATTATTAACATAGTATTTGCCATTCTCAAAAATGATTCTTTCTCTTAAATCATCTTCAATATAAAACAAATTGATTTCACGTGGATTTACCTGAACTGTATAATCTTGAAATTTTGAGATCGTTTCCTGAACAGTTTTAAAGGAAGTTTGTTGCTCTAATTCCTCTTTGATATATGGAATAAAAGGACGTTTTAAATTGACATCATCAGCATCCAGAATTACTAAACCATAATTTGCAAATAAACTATTGGCTAAAAAGCGAGTTGCATCAGCAAGATTCTCATGTTTTAAATAAGCTTCTTCAAATATTTTTTTCAGGATATTAGCATTTGTGCTTGAACCTAATTCTTTTGAATATATTTCGAAAAATTCCTCTAAACCTTCTGTAGAAAGTCTACCTACTGGTCCGGTACTTTCTTTGTTCCAGCGGAATTTTTTTCCTTTAAAATTAAAATAATTAATCTCTTCAAAATCGTGATCTTCTGTCGCCATCCAATAAATTGGCACAAAATTATTGGTTGGATATTTTAGTTTTAATTCTTTGGTAAGATTAATTGTCGAAATGATTTTATACAAGAAATACAATGGACCGCTAAATAAATTTAATTGATGTCCGGTTGTAATTGTAAATGTATTTGGAAGTGCTAAAAGCTCAATGTTTTGTTTTGTTGAATCTGAAACTTCAATACTTTGATATTGCTTTTTTAATGTTTCAACCAAAGGAATTCGGTTTGCATGATCAAAATTTGCTTGTTTTTCAGTGATTTGTTTTTCGAAGTTTTCCAGAGTTGGAAAATGATTGTATAGCGGTTTTAATTCTGATTTTTGATCTAAATAATCTTGTATTAACTTAGAGAAATATCCTGAAGTTTGATAGCTGATACAGTCGGTAGGCATAATTTGAAATTTATTTTTTGATAGCTGTAAATTTAATGAAAATATGTAGTTAAAAACGGTTTTAACTATTGCTTATGATTTGATTTTTATTTTTAAGTATAAAAGTCCTGTAATCAGGTTTTTATTTTTTTTTGTTTTAACGATGTTGGGTAAAATCGAAAGTGCATGTAATTTGTTAAAAAAGCAGGATTGTTTTGAAACTTATTTTGGTAAAGATGAATTATTAATAATGAAATTATATTTTTGCAACTAAAAAAAGTATATCTATATTACATGAAAAATAATTCTACTAAGGAAAATTCCTTGCGACATGTTCTTTTTGGTTCTTTAATTGGGACCACAATTGAATTTTTTGATTTCTATATTTATGCCAATGCTGCCGTATTGGTTTTTCCTCAACTTTTTTTCCCGGGAGCTAATAGCACAGTTTCTACACTGGAATCTTTGGCTACGTTTTCGATAGCATTTTTAGCAAGACCTTTAGGATCTGCTGTTTTCGGACATTACGGTGATAAAATAGGGCGTAAAGTAACTTTGGTAGTTGCATTATTGACAATGGGATTATCGACAATAGCAATTGGATTTTTACCGGGTTATGCAAGTATCGGCATTGCTGCACCAATTTTATTAATGTTATGTAGATTTGGTCAGGGAGTTGGTTTAGGAGGTGAGTGGGGTGGAGCTGTTTTATTAGCGATCGAAAATGCTCCGCCGCATAAACGTGCCTGGTACGGAATGTTTCCGCAATTGGGTGCACCAATAGGATTGTTACTTTCTGGTGGAACTTTTTTAATTTTAACAGATAGTATGAGTAGTGAAGCTTTTATGGATTATGGATGGAGAATTCCATTTATAGCAAGTTCACTATTGGTAATTGTTGGGTTTTATATTCGTTTAAAAATCAGCGAAACACCTGCTTTCGAAAATTCTAAAGAAGAACAAAAAGAAGTTAAGATTCCATTTTTTACTTTGCTAAAATCATATAAGAATCAACTGATTTTTGGAACATTGTCTGCAGTTACAACCTTTTTGGTTTTTTATTTAATGACAGTTTTTACGCTTAGCTGGGCTACTTCAGATTTAGGTTTTACTAAAAGAGAAGCTTTATTGATTCAATTACTTTCTGTACTGTTTTTTGCTTTTTTTATTCCTGTTTCGGCTTTAGTTGCCGATAAAATTGGACGTCGAAAAATATTAATTATAACTACAGCTGCTATTGCAGTTTTTGGATTTTTCTTTTCTTACTTTCTTAATTCAGGAAATTCTGTGTTAGTAACAGCTTTTGTTTGTATCGGAATGTCTTTGATGGGATTTACTTATGGACCTTTGGGAACTTTTTTGTCTGAGTTGTTTCCTACTACAGTTCGTTATTCCGGTGCTTCTTTGACTTTTAATTTGGCAGGAATTCTTGGTGCAGCATTTGCACCAATGATTGCAATTTGGCTGGCAAGTACTTATGGTTTGAATTATGTAGGTTTTTATCTGACTGCTGCTGCTTTAATTTCGTTAATCTCATTCTTAGTGATTTCTAAGAAAGTACATCAGTTTTAGTTTTTTTTTTCTAACCGCAAAGTTCGCAAAGATTTTTTTTAATCTTTGTTTTTATAACGCACACAAAGTTCGCAAAGCTTTATCTCGATCTAGCTTTGCGAACTTTGTGTTTTTTTCTATGCGTAATGGAAAATTAAAACTTAGCTAACTTTGCGGTTAATTACTCCTTTATCGTTTCAAACTAAAATGTCCTCGATATTCAGTTCCGTTTAATCTTGTTACTGTAAACCAATAATCAGATGCGGGTTGTTCCTGATCAAGAAAAGTACCGTCCCAAGCTCCATTATTAACTAATTCTTTGATTAATTTTCCATAGCGATCATATATTTTGATTCCTGTATTTGGCGCTAAATACGCAAAATCAATTGTCCAGTAATCATTATAAGTATCATTGTTTGGAGTGAAGAATTTTGGAAAAGGAAGCTCGTCAACAAAATTAATACAGTCGCCAGTAGTAGCTTCAAGAACTTTTATCGCTACCGGAATTCTGTCACTTTCACAATTGTTGATTGTTTGTGAAGCATAATAAGTAATGCCGTTTTGTAGCAAAGTTGATTCTGATAAAGTAGTATTTGAAGAGGTGCTTTCAAACCATTTGATATTTTCTCCGGTAATAGTGATGTCACTTATTTTAGCATTTTTTTGAATACAAAATGTTTGAGGAGATTTGGCAATTGGGTTTTGAGTGTCTTGTATTTTTATAGTCACGGCAAATCGTTTACTTTCGCAAGTGTTTAAAGTTTGCGTTGCGTAATACGTTCTATTTTGTAGCAAAGTTGTTTCTGCCAGAATGTTTCCGGCTGTAGCCGAATCATACCAAATGATTCCTGTTCCTTGAATATTAATATCAGCAATTGTAGCATTTTGATCGATACAGAAAGGTTGTTCTGCTTTTGCTGTTGGCAAATTTGTGTCATTTACTTTTACCAAAATAGGAGTTCTGTCACTTTCGCATCCTGTAGTTTGTGAAACATAATAAGTAGTATTGTTTTCCAGCAAAGTACTATTCGGTAAAATACTGGCTGCAATATTTGAACTGTACCATTTCAAATTTTGTCCATCAATTTGAATATCGTTTAAAGTTGCATTTTCATTTTTGCAGAAAGCACGACTATTAAGTTCAAGAGGAGCAAGAGGAGTATTCTTTACAGAAACAGTGACAGCAAATCTTTGACTTTCACAACTATTTGCTGTTTGAGAGGCGTAATATGTCTTTCCGTCTTGAAGATTTGTTGTATCTGGCAAAAGTGTTCCATTTGAAGTGGCATCATACCATTTTACAAGATTTCCCGTAACTATAATATCGCCGATAGTTGGATTTGATCCCGAACAAAAAGGTTGATTTGCATCTCCTGTTGGAGGTAGAGTATTTTCAATTTTTGCGACTACAGCCAATCTATCGCTTTCACAACCGCTAATTGTTTGCGTGGCGTAATACGTTACATTATTTTGAAGTAAAGTTGTACTTGGTAATAATGTTCCCGCGGTTGCAGCGTCATACCATTTTATATTTTGTCCCTTAATAGTAATATTATCCAAAGTAGCATTTTGAATACTACAGAAAGTTTGCGAATTATTAGCAGTAGGAAGTGGTTGACTTTTAATAGTAACAGTTTGATTTTGTGTTGACGTATTTCCATTTCCATCATTATAATTCCAAATAATAGTATAAGTTCCTGGTAAACTATATGATAATGGATCTGTTGTTGTTCCCGTAATCGCTCCAGCACAAGCATCTGTCGCAGTTGGAATGGTATTTATTGTTGTGTGACAATCTCCATTTATTGTTGGAAGAGTTGCTAAATCAGGAATTGGTTTTTCAATATCGCCAATAACAACGGTAATTTTTTTGGTATCATCACAACCTCCAGTTCCCGTAATTGAACAACTGTATTCACCACTGTTAATGGATGTTGCATTTGTAATAGTTGGATTTTGATCCGTAGATGTAAAACCGTTTGGTCCAGTCCAGGAATAATTTGTTCCTCCAGAAGCTTTTAGCTCTAAAGAGTTTCCAGTACATATAGGAGAGTTACTTGTTGTAGTTGTATACAATTGGCAATCTTGGAACTCCGCAACAAAAACGTCAATAAATCCTCCACCATTTGTTTTATGCGTGCCTGGTGTACTTAAATCTGATGAATCATCAGAAACAGTTCTCCCTGACACGACAATTTTCCCATCTAAAACATCAATACTTCTTAAAAAATCCCCTCCTTTTCCACCATAATAAGTACTCCAGTTTAAATCGCCGGTTGTCGAAAATTTTGCAATATATCCATCAGGTCCACTTTTAATAATGCTTTGAAAAGAATTTGGAGTAGAGATATTAGTTGGGCTATCTGTATATCCAATTAAATATACATTACCCTCTGCTGAAACAAAACAGTTTGTACCAAAATCAGTAAATGCTGTGGAGTCATTGCCAAAATATGATCCCCATTGTCTCTCACCATTGGGATTGAATTTTGCAATGAAGGCATCTTGACCTCCTGTATTTTGAGAAGTTTTAAATGCTCCTATTGTGGACATATTGTTTGAGCTAGTTGTAGATCCAACTATATATATGTTACTTGCATTATCAATTCCAATTCCACTTATTATATCTGAATTTTCAGATGGGTCTATGACAGTTTTATCTCCGCCATAATAGGTGCACCAAAGTTTTGTAAAACTGGTGTTAAACTTAATTATAAAGCCATCATTAGAATTATGAGTTGTTTTAAAAGCTCCGGTTGTTGAGATATTTGGATAGGTATAAAAATCACTAAAATATTGATTTCCTGCAAGAATTATATTGTCGTTTATGTCTATTGTACTACATTTTATTACAAAAGGGAAATAACTTCCATAAAGTAGCTTACTACCATCTTTGTCGAGTTTTGCAAAGAATCCTGTATAATCAGAGGAATTACTTAATGTAGTTTGATATCCATTGGGAGTTGCAATTCCTTTAAAGCTATGGGTTTCTCCCGCGATTATTATATTTTCATGGCTGTCTAGAGAAATGGCATCTATCCGCTCAGGACCTTCTCCTCCAAAATACGTGCCCCAAATTCTTTGGCCATTAGTATCAAATTTCATCAACAGACCATCAGTAAAGTCACCAATTTCTTTGAATGAATTGGGAGTTGAAAGGGATCCCTCATCAGCATATCCTGCAATATAAATTTGATTCAAAGGGTTAATTTTAGCACACTGAATTCCTGCTCTTCCTAAATAAGTTCCCCAAATTCTTACTCCATTTGAATTTAATTTAACCATGAAAGCAGGCCGAAATGTTGTTGCAACTGATTGAAAAGAACCGCTAGTCGCAATTCCAGTGGTACTCTCAGTGCTTCCTGTAAAAATTGTATTTCCTAAGTGATCAAGATTAATAGAATTTGGTTCGTCAGTAAAATGAATATCTCCATAATAAGTTCCCCATAATCTAATAGGGACTGGATCAATAACAATAGTTTTACCATTTACAGAATTAGAAGTATTAAACCCATAAACATTCTTCTTAATCTTAGTATATCCAACTTCAATTTCCTTTTTACTATTCCCATCTTCAATCCAACTTGCTGGAAGTGTTTCTTCTATTTTACCAAAGCGAACATTCATCTGGATTTTGTTATCAACCAAATCAGTTTCAGCACCAGTAAATTTTAATTGAATGTCTGAAATTTTCCCTTTTGGATGAATTACAAAATTATATTCGACTGTTTTTTGAGGATCATTTGGAATAGAAAAAACAACATCAATATTTGGGTAGATGTTTTTGTAAGTAATTTGTTTGTATTGATGAACACCAACAATTCCTTCTGGTTTGTTGGGAACATTGTAGTAATTATCAAAGTCTTTTGATTTTTGTTCTGTAATTAATTCAACTTTAGAACTTGAGTTTACAAAGTCAATGTCTATTCTATGGAAAGTATATTCTAAATTGTACTCAGGTTTGGTTTGTTTATCTTTTTCCGGAATCTGCTCAGGATTTGTTTTTGCTGTTTGTGAACGAACGATTGGAGTTTTTTTTACTTCGTAAACATCATATGAAAAACCGTTTTTTCTAAGCTGAACATTTAATCCATTAGAATTTAATAGATATTTTACAGCGGAGTTCGATTTTCCTTTTTGGTCGATTATTTGACCTTTATTTTCTTTAAATCCAATAGATTGGTTCTTAGTTTGAGAAAATAGTTGGATTGTTATTATAAAAAAAAATAAAAGTAACTTATGTTTCATTTTGAAAATTTGGCTTGTGGCAAATGTAATTAAATATCTACAAAAGTCAATTTAAAACTCTGCATACTAGAAAGCCGATTTTGAATCTTTATTAGAAGAATCAAAATCGGCTTTGTTGCAATTTTTGAATGAAATAATTTTATCGTTTCAAACTAAAATGTCCTCTATATTCGGTTCCGTTTAATCTTGTTACAGTAAACCAATAATCTGATGCAGGTTGTTCCTGATCAAGAAAAGTACCGTCCCAAGCTCCATTATTAACTAATTCTTTGATTAATTTTCCATAGCGATCAAATATTTTGATTCCTGTATTTGGTGCTAAATACACAAAATCAATTGTCCAGTAATCATTATAAGTATCATTGTTTGGAGTGAAAAATTTTGGAAAAGGAAGCTCGTCAACAAAATTAATACAGTCGCCAGTAGTAGCTTCAAGAACTTTTATCGTTACCGGAATTCTGTCACTTTCGCAATTGCTTACTGTTTGCGAAGCATAATAAGTAACGCCGTTTTGAAGCAAAGTTGCTTCTGATAAAGTAGTATTTGAAGAGATGCTTTCAAACCATTTTATATTTTGACCGCTTATAGCAATATTACTGATTTTGGCATTTTTTTGAATACAAAATGATTGTGGCGAATCTGAAAATGGAATTTGGGTATCCTGAATTTTTACTGTTACAGCGAGTCGCGGACTTTCACAATTATTTAGGGTTTGTGTAGCATAATAAGCTCCAGTTTGTAATAAGGTTGTTTCTTGTAAAATAGTTCCGCCTGTTGCGTTATCATACCATTTAAGGTTCGTTCCTGTTATATTAAGGTTTTCTAAAGTAGCAATTTCATCAATACAGAATTGCTGACTATTATTACCAGTTGGCAAGCCAGTATCATGAATTTTCACTAAAACAGGTGTTCGATCGCTTTCGCAACCAACAGTTTGCGAAGCATAATAGGTTTTGTTGTTTTCTAACAAAGTGGTATTTGGCAGAGAAGCTGCAGAAAAAGCAGTGTCGTACCATTTTAGGTTTTGACCTGTCATTTGAATGTTACTTAATTTTGCATTCTCGTTTTTACAAAATTCCAGATTTCCATTTGTAGTTGGAGCAATTGGAGTGTTTATAAATGAAATTGTAACTCCCAATCTAGAGCCTTCACAATTGTTTTCTGTTTGAGAAGCGTAATAAGTTTTTCCGTTTTTAAGACTTGTTGTTTCTACTAATAATGAACCATTGATTAATGCGTCATACCATTTTATTGAAGTTCCCGTAATTTTAATGTTCGCTAAAGTTGGATTTTGTCCTGTACAAAATGTCTGATTTGCATCGCCGGAAGGAGCATTAGTATTTTGAATTTTTATGGACACAGCAACTCTTTCGCTTTCACAGCCATTTATAGACTGAGAAGCATAGTAGGTCTTAGCGTCTTGAAGCACAGTTGTATTGGGTAAAAGGGATCCGCTTGTTAATGCATCATACCATTTTATGCTTTGCCCTGTGATAATAATTGAATTTAGTGTCGCATTTTGTTGGATACAGAATGCTTGAGGGCTAGTCAAAGCAGGCTTTGGCGCAAAATTTGTAAAAGGAGTGATAGTAACGGTAGTTGCATTTGAAACACAACCGATATTATTTTTGATTTTAATAAAATAGGTTTTTGGGTCAAGATTTGATTTCGTTGCAGATGTAGTCCAGCTAACACCATTATCGAAACTATATTGTGATGCAGCGTCGGTAATTGTAATAGCACCTTTAAGATTATTACAATCAGGCTGGATAGTTGTAAATACAGGATTGCTTGGATAATCTGTTGGAGGATTAATAGTTGTAGATATTGGAGCAGACTCACAGCCACTACTATTTTTAACACGAACTATATAGGTTCCGGCTATTAAATTTCCTGAATTAGGATTGACTGAATAAGTTTTACCATTGTCAAAACTATATTGAGTTGCTGTATTTGTAATTAAAATCGAGCCAAATGGATTGCTGCAAGTAGTAGGTTGAGTAACCTTTAGAACTGGGATTGCGGGAGCATTTGGCGCTGCGTTGATGATTGCTTTATAGGCAATAGATTCGCAACCATTTGTGTATTTTATTCGGACAAAATAAGTTCCGGGAGATAACGAGGCACTATTGCTGGTATTCCAGGTAAGACCATCGTCAAAACTATATAGATTGGCAACCGTAGAAACCATAATGCTACCCGTAGGTGAATTACAGCCAATTGGGTCTGTGACTACAACTTGTGGTGCTTGAGGAATTACAGGTGCAGCTTGTATATTGACTGGTGCCGCAAGAGAAATACAACCCGAATTATATTTAATCATCAAATTATAGGTTCCTGCAGATAGATTAGATTTTTTATTGGATGTCCCATAGGTGATTCCATTATCAAAACTATAAAAATCTGCTACAGTATTAATTGAAATTGACCCTGTAAAATCGGTACAATTGGGTTGAACTGCTGTAAAGGCAGGAGCTGCAAGCGGTGATAACGGTGAAATCGTGACTGGAGCAGCAACTGAAACACACCCTGTTAAATTTTTAATTTTTATGTAATAAATACCCGGAGAAAGATCTGTTTTTGTATTAGAAAAAACGTAGGTTAATCCGTTGTCATAGCTATAAGTTGCTGCATTTGTTGTAATGGTAATAGAACCTTTTGATGAGCTGCAATTTGGCTGAGTTGCAGTAAAATCCGGAGCTGCAATTGTAGTCCCAGAACTCAAATTAACAACAGTTGTTGATGATTCGCAACTATATGAATCTGTTTTAATTTTAATAATATAGGTACCAGCGCCTACATTTATTTTCGTAGGACTTGTTGTCCAACTGTTTCCATCATTAAAACTATAACTCATGGCAGATGTTGTTATGGTGATGCTACCATCAGTGGCGCCGCAGGAAGAAGGTTGAGTTATCTTTACATCGGGTGCAGCAGGAATTGTGGGAGGATTATTTATATAGGTATAACTGCCGTAAGAGGTACAGCCCTGAGTGTTTTTTATTACTAAATTATATGAGCCACCAGCTAAATTTTTCTTTACAGGATTTGTAGTCCAGGTTATTCCTCCATCAAAACTATATTGGTCTGCGGCAGAATTTATTATTATAGTTCCGGTAGGAGTACTACATGTGGGTTGAATGGTAGATACATTTGGTGAGGGAAGATAATAATTGTTTATGTAGACAGATTGTGAATTTGATTTACAACCTGTTGCATTTTTAATAAGGACATTATAAGATGAACTTACAGGATTTAATAAAATTGGATTTGTCGTCCAAGTGGTACCTCCATCAAAACTATAACTATCAGCAGGAGTTGTAACGGTAATGCTTCCTCCATTTCCGCAGCTGGGTTGTACTACTTTTATATTTGGATTGGGAAGATAAAAAGCATTGATTGGTATTGATAAACTATAAGATTTACAACCTACTGCATTTTTTATCATAATGTTATAATAGCCAGAAGTAAGTCCTGAAAGAACTGGATTAGTTGTCCAGGTATAACCGCCGTCAAAGCTATAAGAACTTGCAACTGTTGCAATGTTAATGCTTCCGTTGATACCACAGGTTGGTTGTATAACTGTAAAATCCGGATTAGGTAAAAAATATTCTTGTAGGCTAGTGTATGCACCGTAAGGTCTAGACGTACACCCGGAAGCATCTTTTACTGATAAATAATAATAGCTTGGACTTAAATTAGTAAATACAGGATTAGTTGTCCAGGTAGTGCCTCCATCTATACTATATTGTGCTGCAGTTGAAGTAAAGGTTATACTTCCGCCAACTCCACAAGTAGGTTGTGTTGTTTTAAAAGTGGGAACTGGAAGATAAAACTCTTGAAAGTTTACCGAGTTTGAGTTAGAAATACAACCTTGAGCATTTTTGATCACTGGATAATAATATCCTGCTGAAAGATTCGAAAAAAGAGCATTTGTACTCCAATTTATCCCGTCAAGACTATAAGAGCTGGCGGTAGTGTTAATTTTGATACTGCCTTTTGTTCCACATCCTGGCTGAACGACGGTTAATTTGGGCTGTGCTAACTTTGAATTATCCAGATAAACGGAAATGTAATTGGATATACAATTATCTTTTTTTACCATTAAATAGTAAGATCCCTGGCTTAAATTATTAAAAATATTACTTGTACTCCAAGTTGTACCATAATCGATACTGTAATAATCTGCAGTTTTGCTGAATGTAATATTGCCAATATTTCCACAACTTGGATTGGTAACTGTATAATCTGGTTCAGGAAGCCTTGGGTCGCTAATTGAAACACTTGCAGAGTTAGAAATACATCCTAAATTGTTTTTTACTGCAATGTTGTAATATGCATAAGAATTAAGATTTGATAAGGAAGGAGAGGTTCCCCAAGTATAGCCTCCATCAAAAGTATAGAAGCTGGCAATTGTATTTATTGTAATACTGCCCGAGGATGTACAAGTGGGTTGAACAACAGTATAATCGGGTAGATCTATATTTGGATTATTTAAATAAACACTATTTGGATAAGAGGTACAGCCAAGATTATTTTTTATAAGTATGTTATAATAACCAGGAGGTAATGATTTAGAATTAAGAGTGGTCCAGGTTGCACCATTGTCAAAACTATAAAAATCGGATAATGAGTTAATAGTGATTTTTCCGTTTACACCACAAGTCGGTTGTTCCTGGGTGATAATTGGCGTATTCAAGTAAGGCTGATATAAAGAAGCATAATTACCACCACTGATACATCCCGCCTTATTTTTTATTTTTATTTGATAAGTTCCGAAAGGTAAGATTTTAACATTATTACTTGTCCATGTTGCTCCATTGTCAAAACTATACGAATCTCCTACTGTAGTAATAGTAATACTGCCATCTGTTCCGCAAACAGGTTGTTCAGTTGTATATTCAGGATAAGAATTTTCAAAATCATTTAAATAGGCATAAGTGTAATTAGAAGTACAGCCTAAAGCATTTTTAATTCCTAAAACATAACTTCCTGCATTTAAATTACTCATTATGTTGTTTGTAACCCATGTAGTTCCTCCATCGAAAGTGTAAAAATCCGAAAGAGTATTGATCGTAATACTTCCTTTTACAGTACAAGCAGGTGATTCGATTGTATAAGTAGGAGTTTCAAGCGTATTACTGCTGATGAGTACATTGTTTGCCGACGAAAGACAACCTTGTAAATCTTTGGTACGGATTTTATAATTTGCAGGTGAAAGATTGTTAGCAGTAGGATTATTTACCCAAGTTACACCATCATCAAAGCTATAGTATGCAGCTGGAGTTGTAATCGTAATACTGCCTTTATCTCCGCAAAATAAAGGATTGGTATAACTGTAATTTGGATACAAAGTAGAAGCAGCTGTAATAGTTACACTTTGAGAATAGGAGGTACAGCCATTTACGGTCTTTATTTTTACTAGATAAGTTCCGGGATATAAATTACTCTTTGTGTCGCTTGTTTGCCAAGTTGCGCCATCATCAAAACTATATTGTGATGCCGCAGAAGTTACTTTTATCGTTCCTGTGTCAACAAAACAAGAGGGTTGCGTAATCTGCAAGGTCGGAGAAACGGCAGTTTGGCTTGGTTCGATAGTAACACTTGCATTGCTGGTGCATCCAAAAGAATCTGTGACAGTAACAGAATAATTTCCTAACGAAGTGACCTTAATGCTTTGTGTAGTAGCTCCATTATTCCATAAATAAGAAGACCCTGGCGAAGAAGTTAATACAGTGCTTCCAGAGCAAACATTTAGGACACCTGTAATATTTGCTGTGGGATTTCTTACCTCTAAATTGGCAGAAATTATTTTGAAGCAAGTTGCATCCTTGCTCACTCTAACAAAAATAGAAGCACTTGAACTTGGATAACTTTTAAAATTGGTGATCGCATTCAGGTTGGATTGTGCCTCGTTGTAATTTTTGAAATAACTAAAATTTAAACCCGCGATAGAAGGAACAACTAAAGGATTTAAGGTAGATAAATCAAAATTTTCACTTCCGTCATGGTTTGCATCACATTCGGATATTTTCGCAGTAGTTACATTAATAGTACAACTTGAAGAGCAATTCAAAAAAGAAATATCCCAACCTGGATTTGCGTCAGAATCTGTGGCAGAATTAAATGTGGTTCCCGCGCAAGAAGTTCCGGAAATGTCATAATCTATTTGTACGCCCACATTATAATTTGCACTTGTAATATTTGGAAAATCACCGGTTTTTAATGTAAAACAAAATTTTTTATTTGTTGTGTCTAAGCTTGAGGTAGTTGATGTACTATAAACTGACACATTATTGCTGTTGTAAACATTTAAAGTAATTTTGTTTACTGACGCAGAAATTCCTCCAGAATTAGGAATAGTATAACTACCGCAAACTGAAACAGGTAAAGTTGGACAAACTTTATTCAAAGGATCAAGTTCTATAGAACCTTGCAAGTTTTCGGTGGAGTGTAACATACAAACATCATCAATGTACATATACCCGAAATGCCCACCCAATCCACATCTTGAAGCCATAAATTCAACGGTAAATTCTTCATTATTGGGGATTGATGAAATGTCCAATATTCCGGATTGCCAATTGGTAGTATATAAAGTAACAAAATCAGAAGACTGACTAGGAACCTTGCTGAAAATGCAATTTTTTTCATCTCCAACTAAACAAAATTCACTGACAACGGTCTTGTTTTTATCTAAAATCCGTGCTTTTACAAAAGCTTGATTATCAGTGTGACTATTGTCGTACACACTTTGTAATACCGCTTTGTAGTTAAATTTTAGATAATTTTCATTATTTGTTTTAAATCTTTTTCCCTGAACAATAGAACCATAAGTAGAGGAGTTCTCATAATTAATTTTAAGAGCATATTGATCAAATGCTTTAATGTCTCCTATATATGGGTCAATCAAATTGGAAGAAACACCAGTTGCCATAATGTCCATATTATTAGGATTATAGCGATTGATATATGAATCGGCAGTATTGGTAATCGATCGGCATTGCGTTGGTCCGGGAGGGTCACCTATTGTGCAAAGAAAGTTTTTTAGATAACTGTTCCCGTTTATAGTTTCATATTGCTCAAAACCTCCGTTAGTACACATTTCTACTGCTTGAAGAGTAGCTGTTGTTTTTGAAGTCAAATTTCCATCTTTTGAATTTAAAATTACTTTTTTTAAATTCAGGACTTCTGCTTTCATCTTTTCTTCCCTAATTTTCAAAAATTGTTTTTGTTGTTCCAAATTTTGAATGAGATGACCGTTTTTATCTTCGACTAAGATGTTTTTATTTAAAGTATATTTGGATATACTGTCTTTATTTACTTCTTGTTTTGTTTGTTGGGCGAATAATGGAGTAATAAATATTACAAAAAATATAAGTAAAGTATGTTTCATAGATAAAATTAATGGCAGCCAAAAGTAATTAAAATTCTGTTAAATTGGCTGAAAATAAAACCTGATGGAAAGTATTTAATATAGATTTAAAATTGAGAATGAGCAATCCAAATCTTTTCATAAAAAGTCCCTAAATATGCCTTATTTTTGCAAAAACATTTCTTTTGAAAACCAAACTCTTCGTCGTTACGCCTCCTTTTACGCAATTGAATACACCTTATCCAGCGACAGCGTATATAAAAGGATTTCTAAACACTAAAAATATCGAATCGGTTCAGGCTGATTTAGGTATCGATGTGATATTGGAATTGTTTTCGAAGAAAGGATTGATTGATTTGTTTCTTTATTCTGAGAAACTTTTTGATAATTTGTCATCCAGAGCGGAGTCGAAGGATGACGTTTCAGATAACTCCAAACGTATTTTTGCTTTACAAGACGAATACATCAAAACTATTGACGCTGTAATTCAGTTTTTGCAAGGAAAAAATCCAACGTTGGCATTACAAATTTGTCAGGAAGATTTTCTGCCCGAAGCTTCACGATTTGCACAATTAGAAGAACTGGATTGGGCTTTTGGAACAATGGGAACGCAAGACAAAGCCAAACACTTGGCGACTTTGTATCTCGAAGATATTTCGGATTTTATTGTAGAATGTGTAGATGAAAATTTTGGCTTTAGCCGATATGCCGAACGTTTAGGACGAAGCGCCAATTCGTTTGATGAATTATACGAAGCTTTACAACAAAAACCGACTTATATCGATTCGATTTTAATTTCGATTTTAAAAGCAAAAATTGAAGCCGTAAAACCGACGTTTTTTTTAATTTCAGTTCCCTTTCCGGGGAATTTATATAGCGCTTTTCGTTGCGCACAATGGATAAAACAAAACCATCCTGAAATTAAAATTTCAATGGGTGGAGGTTTTCCAAATACCGAATTACGCTCGCTTTCTGATGCACGTGTTTTCGAATTTTTCGATTTCATCACTTTGGATGACGGAGAAGTTCCGATAGAAGAACTTGTTGAAAATTTGTCATCCCGAGCGGAGTCGAGGGACGAGAAGCGTTACAAAAGAACTTTTCTTTTAGAAGACGGAAAAGTTGTTTACAAAAACAATTCCTTAAAGCACGATTATAAACAAGCTTACGTAGGAACGCCGGATTACTCCGATTTGCCTTTGGATAAATATATTTCGGTAATCGAAATTGTCAATCCAATGCACAGAATGTGGAGTGACGGTCGATGGAATAAGCTCACAATGGCGCACGGTTGTTATTGGGGAAAATGTACTTTTTGTGATATTTCATTAGATTATATAAAAGTTTACGAACCTGTTGCTGCCAATTTATTGTGTGATCGAATGGAAGACATGATGCAGCAAACCGGTCAAAATGGTTTTCATTTTGTAGACGAAGCTGCGCCACCTGCTTTAATGCGAGCTTTGGCTTTGGAAATTTTACGCCGAAAACTTGCTGTAACGTGGTGGACAAACATTCGATTTGAAAAAAGTTTCTCCAAAGATTTATGTCTTTTATTGAAAGCTTCTGGTTGTATTGCCGTTTCCGGAGGTTTAGAAGTAGCTTCTGATCGTTTATTAAAATTAATAGACAAAGGCGTAACCGTTGAACAAGTAGCAAAAGTTACCCGAAATTTCACCGAAGCAGGAATCATGGTTCATGCGTATTTGATGTACGGATATCCAACACAAACGATTCAGGAAACCGTTGATAGTCTCGAAATGGTGCGTCAATTGTTTGAAGCCGGAATTTTGCAATCAGGTTTCTGGCATCAATTTGCGATGACCGCGCATAGTCCGGTTGGTTTATATCCGGAGAAATTTGGAGTGACGAAAAAAACCGAAGCAATTGGAACTTTTGCAAACAATGATATTGATTATACAGATTCTACAGGAATCAATCACGATAAATTCAGCTTTGGATTAAAGAAATCACTCTTCAATTTCATGCACGGAATTTGTTTTGATTATGAATTGCAAGATTGGTTCGACTTTAAAATTCCAAAAACAAAAATTGATCCCGATTTTATTTTTAATGCACTTGATGAAGGAAATGATTTTAATACAAAACCAAACGCAAAAGTCGTTTGGTTAGGCGGAAAACCTTCTGTAGAACATTTTACAAAATCTAAAAAAGGAAGAACATGGGAAATGATGACTTTTACTTTTCATGATAAAAAGGAAAGTTTTAACATTCAAACCAACAAAGAAGAAGGCGAATGGCTTGTAGATATTTTGGCTAAAATCACAATTTCGAATGCTAAAAACTATACTTTTCAAGAAGTAAAAACTGATTTTGAAACCAGCTTAGAGGATTTTGAATTGTTCTGGTATTCAAAACCTATTAATACATTGCGAGAATTTGGATTGTTGGTTTTGTAAAGTTTTAAAAATAAATTAATTTTTTGTTACCCAATAATGAAAATCTCTTTCTAAATCATAAGCCATTTTATTTACAATTCTTCTTATTATAAAATAAGGAGCTCCTATCATTAGTGACATATGAACTAAAAGAAATGGAGCGATAAAGAATGGAATTGTATTTTCACTATTAAAAACCATGCTTATAAAAAAAAGCGAATAAAAAAGTAGTATGCCAACTAGAAATAGAATCATTCTTTTTCTAAAACAAGAAATTTCAGCATTTATGATTAATTGATCATTTTCCTGAGTTAATTCTCCGGTTACTTTCGCAAAAGGGTAATTCATGTCAAATAATTTTCTTCTCTTTTTTAATTCAAAATAATTGTTTTCAATATAGCCTTTATATTCATTTGTACTAGATTGAAAAACTTCGAATGGTTCATAACTTAAATTAGATTCATCTACATTAATTCTGAATTTTTCAATAAAATCTATTTTAGAAACGGGTAATTGTATGACAATGTCTTTGATGAAATTTATTTTTCTTAGAAAATCATTCATGTATTTTGGTTTGAATTGAAAACCAAATTTAATATTAAAATAGAAATTGAATAATAATTTTATTCTTTAGCATAAAATAAAATCAATACTCTACATAAGTTCCATCATTAGGAATAGCAGTTTTAGACAAAAGATCATTTTCAGCCAAAGCCGCTTTTAGTTGTTCTCGGGTTGTTGGACAATGATTTAAAGCTTCCAGATGATTCGCAAAAACTTTCCCCGGAGCAAGAGCCGCAAATTTCAAAATATCATTCATTCTCATTAATAAAGGCTGACCAATATCTAATCTCGCAGTTCCGCAGGCAACTGTTGCAATATCTGGTTTAAATTCGACTAAAACTTTTTCGACGTGTTCTGTAAAAATAGTATCAGAGCTTATATAAATTGATTTTTCATTTGGAAGTTCAAGATGAAAACCCATTACATTTCCCATCAATTTTGCAACAAAACCATATCCATGGATCGCAGGAATTCCGGTAATTTTTCCGTCCAGAAAAGGTTGAGGTTCCCAATAATCTAAAGTTTGAGTAATGTTTAAACCTCTTTTAGCCAGAACTTTTTCATCCTTTGCATTACAAATAACAGAAATGCTTTTACGTCTCAGGAAAACTTCTCCGGCTTTGTCAATATGATCAGGATGCAAATGTGTGATCAAACAATGTGTAACCCGACTCAAAATATCCCGACTGTTTTTTGGTAAAGAAACTAATGGATTTCTCTTTGGTTTATAACGAAAAAAGGTAAATGGCGGAATCGTTTTTCTCTTTCCTAACATAGGATCAACTAAAATTACATGTTGATCAGTTTCAATAACTAAAGTCGCGTTACGTAAATGATGTAATTTCATATCGGGGGTTTTAGATATTAAAAATACAAAAATTTAAATACTAAAGGTCAAAAAAACTACATCGTAAATCTAAAACCAATTCCGTGTAGGTTTTCTATAGAAATTCCTTTTTCATTAGATAAAATTTTACGCAGACGCGAAATAAAAACATCCAGACTTCTTCCCATAAAATAATCATCCGTTCCCCAAAGTGAAGTCAGAATTTGTTCTCTTTTTAAAACCGAATTTTTATTATCAAGAAATAATTTCAGTAACTCAGCTTCACGTTGCGTAAGGCTGATTTTTTCACTTTCATTAAAAAGAATGAAATTATTGGTGTCAAACTGATATTTCCCAATTTCGTATACATTCTTTTCTGTTGGAACATTTTTCTGCGAACGTTTTAAGAAAATCTCAATTTTCAATAGTAATTCTTCGATACTAAAAGGCTTCACCAAATAATCATCGGCGCCAAGACGTAATCCTTTTATACGATCTTCTTTTAAAGTTTTTGCCGAAAGAAAAATAATCGGAATGTCAGTATTGGCTTTTCTAACTTCGGTTGCCAATTCAAAACCATCTTTTTTGGGCATCATTATATCAAAGATACAAATGTCAAAATTTTCTTTTTTAAAGGCTTCCAAACCTAAATTACCATCAGAACAATGTGTAACATGATAGTTGTTTTGTTCTAAATTATCTTTGGTTAAGAACGCCAGAGTTTCGTCGTCTTCGGTATAAAGTATTTTGAATTGTTTCATTTTTTATAAGGAATTGACAAGGTTATTGTTGTGCCATTTTCTAAATTATTTTCGGCTTTGATTTTCCAATTATGCAAGTTGCAAATTTCTTTAACATAATACAAACCAAGTCCAAAACCATTTACTTCATTGCTTTTTTCGTTTTGAGCGCGGTAAAACTTATCAAAGATAAACGAAATGTTTTTAGAAGCAATCCCAATTCCGTTATCAATAAATTGTAGTTTCAAAGTCGAATTTTCTACTGCTATTTTAATGGTGATTTCGGGTTTTTGACTGCAATATTTTACAGCATTATCCAATAAATTATAAACCAGATTGGAGAAATGAAAAACATCTGTTTCTATTGCATATTCATCCGATTGTTTTTCAATTTTAATTGAAGCTTCAGGATATTTTAACTGAATATTTTCAATCACTTCTTCAATAATAGGAACAATTAAAACAGTTTCTTTTTTTAGTTCTAATGGAGTATAATCAGACTTGGCAATGTTTAGAATCTTTTCAATATGATGATTCAGTTTGTTGCTTTGATTGATAATAATGTCAGTATAAGTATAAAGTTTCTTATCATCTTTAATAGGATTCTGTTCAATTAAATATTTCGAAGCAATTAAAATCGAAGACAAAGGAGTTTTAAACTCGTGCGTCATATTATTGATAAAATCGCGTTGCAATTCAGAATATTTCTTTTGCTGTAAAAGCGTAAAAATCGAATAAACATAAATCAATAAAATAAAAATAAGCGCAATAGAAAGCACAAACCAAAAACGCATCGAACTGAATAAATAAGTGGTTTCATTAGGAAAACGAACCGCAAAATAGTAGACTAAATTTTTATGTTTTGGGAACGAAACAGTTCTTTTTGCTTTCTCTTTATCTGTAAAAGAAATATATTTTCCATACACCATTTCGTCACTTTGGCAATTGTACATCGCAAATTCAAAATCAGTTGTAATGTTCATTTTTTTGAATTCGGCTCTCAAATAAAACTCTAAAATATCCGGTTCAAAAGCATTATTGACATTGACAATATAATAATCATTCGAAATTTTCTGAACAGGATTTTGGCAAGAAGATTCATGATCTTTTCCCTCGTATAATTTTCTGGCGACTTCAAGTAAAGCAATATTTGCCTTCTGACTTAGTTTTTTTTGTTCTAAAGTAAAAGCCTCTTTAGTCCATAGCAATTGCGCCACCAATATGCTAATAATGGCGACAAGTCCCAGAAGGATAATACTATTAAGTTTGTTGATTTTCAAGAAAATGGTGTTTTATAAAGTGTAATATTAATCAAAATTATAGTTAAAAATAGCGATTAACAACTCGTTAACAAAGATTTGAAAGCGGTTAACAGCGATTTGATTTTGTCTGAAGTACTTTTGAAATATAAAATTTGAACTATAAACCATTTAAAATAAAGAACTATGAGAATTATTAAAATTTCGATGTTAGCACTAGCTTTAGGACTAATGTCTTTTTCAGCAATTGCACCGGTAAAAGCATTAGTTTGCGAAACTAAAACAACAACTTTTGATGCTTCAACTATTGTTTGGAAAACAGAAACTATTGACGTTGGACAAATTCCACAAGGAACTCCAAAAGCGATTGTTTACGAATTCAAAAACACAGGAAAAACTGCTGTTGTAATTACAAATGTTCAGGGATCTTGTGGTTGTACTGCAACAGATTATACAAAAGAGCCAATTTTACCTGGTAAAACGGCTAAAGTAACAGCAACTTATAATGCTGCAAATAAAGGTGGTTTTACAAAAACAGTTACTGTAACAACAAGTGCTGAAACAGCACCAAAAATCCTTACTTTAAAAGGAACGGTTATTTAAATAATTAAAGGTTGGTTATAAAGCGAAAAACTCCAAATGTGCCATGTTTGGAGTTTTTTTGTACCTTTTAGTTAAAGAAAATCAAAACTGAAATTTGATTATTTTGAATGTTGTAAAGCCAATATTATTTTTTTAGGATATGATTTGTTTTCATTAAAACTTTTCTATTTTTATTAAAAATATTATTATGAAAATTTTGTATTCGCTTGCTGCTGTGACGCTTATTTTTGTTGCTGTTTCTTGTAATTCTAAAGGAGAAAAAAAGGAGGAAGAACTAAAAAAAACGGTAGAAAAAGTAATACCAGAACTAAAAATCTCAATCGATAGTTCCAAAATTGCTGCTTTTTATCAAGCCTATCCTAAATTGGATAAATTTCAGAATGATGTTTTTGCTTTATACAAGAAAAATAAATCTACTCAATTGTGGCTGGACAATAAAGGTATTGTTGAGTTTGCAAGTACTTTATTTAATAAATACAAAGGATTAGACCGAGAAGGATTAAAGGCAAATTTTCCGTATAACGAAAAAATCAATCCTATTTTTGATCATATCGCAGATAATAAATTATCTAAAGCTGATACTGATTTGATGATTACCAATTTGTATTTCTACTATGTTCAGAAAGTATCCGGTGTAGATGAGAAAACCACAAAATCATTAGAATGGCTTTTACCTCGAAAAAAAGTCAATTATCAGGTTTTTTCAGATTCCATTTATAATAAAGCGACTATAAGTGATGACAAAAAGAGCAAAATGTTCAGCCAATATTACAAACTTCGTGATGCACTTCACGAATATAGAGAAATTGAAAAAAAAGGAGGCTGGAAAACAATTGAAGTTGGCGAAGATTTTAAAAGCTTAAAAATCGGAGATTCTGTTCCTGCAATCGGGCAAATTAGAGAAAGGCTTTATATTTCCGGAGATCTTAAAGAAAATACCAAAAGCAATATTTGCGATTCGACTTTAATAGGATCTATTAAAAATTTTGAATCGCATCACGGATTAACTCCAAAAAATATAATCTTACCCGAACATATTGCCGAATTAAATATTCCGGTTTCAGATAGAATCAAAACGATTATTGCCAATATGGAGCGTTGCAGATGGATTGATCCTGCGCTCGAAAAAGGTCAGGAATATATAGAAGTTAATATTCCGGAGTTTAGATTGTATTTAATTCGCGATCATCAAATTGCTTTTGTATCACCGGTTGTAGTTGGAAAAGCAATGACGCAAACCGTTATTTTTAGCGGAATGATGAACAATATTGTTTTTAGTCCGTATTGGAATGTTCCAACGAGCATTATCAATAAAGAGATAAAACCCGGAATGGCAAAAAACAAAAATTATTTGGCTCAGAAAAATCTGGAGTGGAATAATGGTGCCGTTCGCCAGTTGCCTGGAAAAAATAATTCGCTTGGTTTGGTGAAATTTCTGTTCCCGAATTCCAATAATATTTATTTACACGATACACCCGCAAAAAGTTTGTTCGAGAGAGAAAGCAGAGCTTTTAGCCACGGATGTGTACGCGTAGGAAAACCAAGAGATTTAGCGATCGAACTTTTAAAACAAGATCCTTCGTGGACTCCCGCCCGAATTGACAAAGCAATGCACGCCGGAAAAGAAAGCTGGTACACCTTAAAAAAGAAAGTTCCTGTTTATATCGGATATTTTACGGCTTGGGTCGACAGAAAAGGAAATCTGAATTTTTATAAAGACGTTTATCAAAGAGACGAAAGTTTGATAAAACTACTTACAGAAGAATAAAAAGGTTTGCCACGAATTACACGAATTTTCACTAATTTTTTAATGCAGAAAAGCTAAAATATTAATTCGTGAAAATTCGTGCAATTCGTGGCAAAAAATCTATTTAGAAATAACATCAATACATTTATAATAACGTTTGCTATAATGATCAGAATCTAAATCGCTGATCGTTACGCTTCCGGCTTTTCCGGAAGAAGCGTGAATAAATTTTGAATGCATGCCATTTGCTTCACAAATAATCCCAACATGACCAACAATTGTTTTGTTCTTGTAGCCATAAAAAACTAAAATATCTCCCACTTTAAAATCTTCGGGAGATAATTTTGTGCCTAAATTTTTAAAACCACTTGAACTTCTTGGTAAAGTAATATCGTAATTTTTAAAAACATAATTTACAAAACCCGAACAATCGAATCCTTTTTTCGGGTCATTTCCTGCATACAAATAAGGCGTTCCCAGATATTGTTTTGCATAAAGAATAATAGAATCTCTGTCTATTTTATTTTGTGTTACCTTAATAGAACTAGATTCAAACGTAGTTTTTGTCTTTACAGTAAAGGACGAGAATACAAAAATTGCTGCAAATGCAACATATAAGGTTGACTTCATTTTTAAGAGGTAATGTGAAATTTAATTGATGAAGATTATCGCTGCTTTTGAGTGATAAAAGATATCGTTTGCAATGTAGTTTATTAACTAACGATAAAAAGGATAAAATAGTCTTATAAATTGGTGTTTTTTTATTGCTTTTTGATGTTTTAGTATCTTTCTATATACTGCATTTCAAATATATTTGTGAATCGTATTTATATTTTAACAAATAAATTATGTTTCTCAAAAAAATATCCCTTTTAATTTTGTTTTTGCTGATTTCGGCAACTAGTATTTCACAAACTAAAAACAATAATTTTCTTTACGCCGGTCGGGTTGAAAAACTCCAAAATAATACCGTTGTTTTAATTGGAACAGCTTCTTCTGTTTCTTTTAATTTTACAGGAAATGAATGTTCTATTTCACTTCAAAGCGTAGATTCTTATGAACATCATAATTATGCTTCAATAGTTTTAGACGGAAAATTTATTGGAAAATTAAGAATCGAAAAAGGTGCAGCACAATCTTTTCCGATAAAAGTTACCGCAAAGAAAAAAGTACATCTTTTAGAAGTTTATAAAAATACCGAAGCACAAAGCGGGAATATTTTATTTGCAGGAACTACAGCAAAACTGACTACAATTTCGGCAAAAAAGAAAAAGAAAATCGAATTTATTGGAGATTCGATTACTTGTGCAGCAGCGAGTGATTCAGTTGATTGTGATAAAGGCGAATATATGGATCATCATAATGGTTATTATGCTTATGGACCAAGAATTTCAAGAGAAATTGGCGTTGATTATTTAGTAAGTTCTGTTTCCGGAATTGGAATGTACCGCAACTGGAATGACGAAAACAAAGACGAAGCTATAATGCCGGATGTTTACGAGAATTTATATTTGACAAAAGATCCTTCAAAACCTAAATATGATTTTGCTTTTCAGCCAAATATTATCAGTATTGCGTTAGGAACCAATGATTTTTCGGGCGGAGATGGAAAAAAAGAACGTTTGTCTTTTAATCAAGAGAAATACGTTTCGAATTATATCAACTTTATCAAAATGTTATACAAGCACAATCCGAATGCGCAGATTGTAATCACAAATAGTCCAATGGTTGGCGGAGACAGAGCGATTGTTTTTGAAGATTGTCTGAACAAAGTAAAAGCTGCTTTCGCGAATGATAAATCACATAAAGAAATTCTGATTTTCAAGTTTAAATCTATGACGCCAAAAGGTTGTTTAGGACATCCTGATGTTGCAGATCATAAAGTTCTGGCAGATGAATATGCTCCATTTTTAAAAAAGTTACTAAATGAAAAATAATATATTTAAGTTTGTTTTCATTCTGATGATTTCCAGTACTATGATGGCAAACGTTACGCTTCCGAATATTTTTAGCGACAATATGGTTTTGCAACGCAACTCCGAAGTGAAGATTTGGGGTTGGGGAAATCCAAAGGAAGAAATCAAATTGGTTTCGAGTTGGAACAATCAGGAATATAAAGTAGTTGCAAACAATCAGGCGCAATGGGAACTTCATATCAAAACTCCCGAAGCCGGCGGTCCTTATACGATTTCTATAAAAGGATATAATGAAGTCGTTCTAAAAAATATTATGATTGGCGAAGTTTGGGTTTGTTCCGGACAATCTAATATGGAAATGTCTGCAAGCTGGGGAATCGATAATGGCGAAGAAGAAATGAAAAATGCGACGAATCCTAATATTCGGTTTTTCTTAGTTCCGAAATTAACCGCTACAAGTCCACAAAATAATTTACTTGGAAACTGGACAGAATCGACTCCGGAAACGATGAAATACTTTAGCGCAATTGGTTATTTCTTTGCTAAACGCTTACGCGAAGATTTAAAAAATGTACCAATTGGATTAATTTCTTCAAATTGGGGCGGAACTCCGGCTGAAATCTGGATTCCGGAAGAAGTGGTTCAGAATGATGCTGTTTTATTAGAAAATGCCAAAAAACTCAACGAACAAGAATATGGACCTCGCCAACCCGGACGTGCTTATAATGCTATGATTTATCCGTTTGTAGGTTTCAAGATTGCTGGAACGCTTTGGTATCAAGGCGAGTCTAATGTTGGTTCACTGGTTTATGACAAAACATTATCAGCTTTGATTACTTCGTGGAGAAAAGCCTGGCAAGACGAATTTCCTTTTTATTTCGTTCAGATTGCGCCTTATAAAACCGGAAGTAATAATTTTTCTAATGTAACGGTTAGAAACTCTCAAAGAAAAGTCCTGAAAGAAGTTCCAAAAACAGGAATGGTTCTGACAAGTGATATCTCGGATACTATAGATATTCATCCTAAAAATAAAAAGTCGGTTGGAATTCGTTTGGCAAATTTGGCTTTAGCCGATATTTACAAAACGAATAACAATGTGGTAAATGGACCACTTTTTAAAGATCTAAAAATAGAGAAAAACAAAGTAATAGTTTCGTTTGATTATTCAGAAGGGTTGTATTTTAAGAACAAAGTTTCAAATCAATTTGAAGTGGCTGGAACCGATGGAGTTTTCTATCCAACAGAAGCTTCAATAAAAAATAATCAGGTTGTTTTGACGAGTAAAAAAGTTTCAAATCCTGTAAAAGTGAGATTTGCGTGGGGGAATACAACGCAATCAGATTTGTTTAATAAAGTGAATTTGCCAGCTTCTTGTTTTATTTCTGAATAAAATAATTGCCCACGGATTTTACTGGTTTAACGGATTGATGCTGATTTTTTGTTGTTTTTGTCTCATTTTTTGTCAGACTGAGCGAAGTCGAAGTCCCGCAATCAAACTCGACAAAGATTGGAAATTGAGTTCATTTTTGTCATTTCGACCGAAGGGAGAAATCACACTAGAAACTCCGCAATCAAAGTTGCCATTCTTTGTCGAGTTACGTGTGTGATTTCTCCTCCGTCGAAATGACAAGATTATGGAAATTGAAGTTTTTCTTTTGAAAACAAAACCATCTCGCTAACCGTTCGCGTGAGGGATAGAAGAGGAAAGCCCACAGCCTGACGAAGGAAGTGCGAGGACTTGAAATGGATAGCCCGACCCGCTTTTTTCGGCGGGACACGCCCAAAATATTAATCTTAGTAGCTTAGCAACTTAGTACCTCAGAACCTTAAAAAAAAACTATCTGACCATTAAACCATATATGAAAAATAAAAAAATACTAATTATTGGGGTTTTTGCCCTGTTTATTGTTGGAAATATGAATGCACAGAAAAAGCCTTATTTGGATAAAAATAAAACTGTTGAAGAACGTATTGATCTTCTTTTGCCATTGATGACGCTGGAGGAAAAAGTGGGGCAAATGAACCAATATAACGGATTTTGGGATGTTACGGGACCAGCTCCAAAAGGCGGAACGGCTGAGTTGAAATACGAACATTTACGTAAAGGCTGGGTTGGATCGATGCTGACCGTTCGTGGAGTGAAAGAAGTTCGCGCAGTTCAGAAAATTGCGGTTGAAGAAACTCGTTTGGGGATTCCGTTGATTATAGGTTTTGACGTTATTCATGGTTATAAAACGTTGAGTCCAATTCCGCTGGCAGAAGCTGCGAGTTGGGATTTGGAAGCGATTAAAAAATCGGCGGCTATAGCGGCTGATGAAGCTTCGGCATCTGGAATTAACTGGACTTTTGGTCCAAATGTCGATGTTGCAAATGATGCTCGTTGGGGACGCGTGATGGAAGGTGCGGGTGAAGATCCGTATTTGGGAAGTAAAATTGCGATCGCTAGAGTGAAAGGTTTTCAGGGAGAAACAATCGCTGATTTGGCTAAAGTAAATACGATTGCAGCTTGTGCAAAACACTTCGCGGCGTACGGTTATGTTGAGGCCGGATTGGAATATAATATTGTAGATATTAGTAATTCTAAATTGTATAATTCGGTTTTGCCACCTTTTAAAGCGACGGTTGACGCTGGAGTTCGTACGTTTATGAATTCGTTTAATACTTTAAATGGCGTTCCGGCAACGGGAAATGTTTTTTTGCAAAGGGATATTCTAAAAGGAAAATGGAAGTTTGACGGTTTTGTGATTTCAGATTATGCTTCGATTCGCGAAATGATTGCGCACGGTTATGCAAAAGATGAAGACGATGCAACGGCAAAAGCGGTAATTGCAGGTTCTGATATGGATATGGAATCGTATTTGTATGTGGCGAAATTAGCTGCTTTAGTAAGAGAAGGAAAGGTAAAAGAAGCTTTGGTTGATGATGCAGTTCGCAGAATTTTGCGTGTAAAATTTGAATTGGGATTATTTGACAACCCTTATAAAAATTGTGACGAAAAACGTGAAAAAGCGGTTGTTGGAAGTAAAGCCAATAATGATGGAGTTCTGGACATGGCGAAGAAGTCTATTGTATTGTTGAAGAATGACAAAGGTTTACTTCCGCTAAAGAAATCCGGACAAAAGATTGCTTTGATTGGCGCTTTGGCAAACGATAAAAATAGTCCGTTAGGAAGTTGGAGAATTGCTTCGGATAATAATACTGCAGTTTCGGTTTTGGAAGGAATGCAGCAATACAAAGACAATCAATTGACGTTTGAAAAAGGTGCTGATTTGGTTGTTGGAAAAACAAGTTTCTTAGATGAGGTTATTTTTAATACAACTGATAAAAGCGGTTTTGAAGCGGCAAAAACAGTTGCAAAAAATGCCGATGTTGTCGTGATGGTTTTAGGTGAACATGGTTTTCAAAGTGGTGAGGGAAGAAGTAGAACGGATCTTAATTTGCCTGGAGTTCAGCAAGAATTACTGGAAGAAATTTATAAAGTGAATCCAAATGTTGTTTTGGTTTTAAATAATGGTCGTCCGTTGAGTATTCCGTGGGCTGCAGAGCATGTTCCTGCGATTGTTGAAGCTTGGCATTTAGGAACTCAAACAGGAAATGCTGTTGCGCAGGTTTTATACGGAGATTATAATCCAAGTGGAAAATTGCCTATGTCATTCCCTAGAAATGTAGGGCAGGTTCCGATTTATTACAATAAATACAGTACGGGAAGACCAATAGATGTTGACAAAAATGTTTTCTGGTCGCATTATATGGATGTAGAAAAAACACCTCAGTTTCCGTTTGGTTTTGGTTTGAGTTATACCAAATTTGATTATAAAGATCTGAAATTAAATAAAACTGCTTTTGCAAAAGGCGAAAATGTACAAGTAAGCGTTACGGTTACAAACTCTGGAAATTATGACGGAAAAGAAGTCGTACAATTGTATATTCATGATCAATATGCAAGCATTATTCGACCAATAAAAGAGTTAAAAGGGTTTGAATTAGTTGACTTGAAAAAGGGAGAAACTAAAACAGTAACTTTTACTTTGACAGATAAAGAACTTGGTTTTTATGATAATGATGGGAATTATTTAGTAGAACCAGGAACTTTTAAAATCATGGTTGGAGGAAGTTCTGAAAATGGTTTAGAAAGTGGTTTTGAAATAAAAGAGTAAAGTTTTTTAATCTCGCAAAGCCGCGAAGCCGCAAAGTTTTTTTTCGCCACGAATTCACGAATAAATTGTTTTAAATTCGTGAATTCGTGGCGATTTTTTTTGCATAGCCCCTAGTTTTAACTAGGGGAAGATGAATTGGTTTTAATTTTTTTAAGGCTTTAGCCAAATTATTAATGTTTTGGCTAAAGCCCTTTTCTGTACAAATCCTATCCCCTAGTTGAAACTAGGGGCTATGTATGAAAAACTTTGCGTCTCTGCGTCTTTGCGCGATTAAAAAAAAACACAACTTTATTAATAAATTTCTAAAATCATTAGATCTTTATTAGAAATAAAAGATTCAATAATTTCCTTTTTTGAAATTAGAATTTGAGCAATTTCTTTTGTGTTTTTATTAAAAGTTTTTAAAATAATGACTTTTGGAGGAGTTCCTTTTAAAAGTAATAATTTTTCAAAATCGTCATCATGTGTAAGTATGGTAAAGTTGTTTTTTCTTGCAAACTCCCAGATTTCTATATCTTTCGCAGGCTGTTTTATATTAATTATGTCTTTAGCATGTAAGCAGCCTACAAAGGCATTTTCAACAAGCTTTATTGTTCTCCACGAAATATTAGCGTCCAAAAGTAATTTCATTATGCTGCTACTATTTTTGTAATGTTTTCTCTATTAGCAGCAAAAGCCAAAGCAGCAAGAATATGCTCTTTTTTTAATTCAGGAAAATCTTCAATGATTTCGTCAAAAGACATTCCCGTAGAAAGCCAGGAAAGAATATCAGAAACACAAATTCTAGTTCCATTAATGACAGGTTTACCAAATCTAATGTCTGGATTTATCGAAATTAAATTTTGCCAATTATTTTCCATAATTTTATTATTTAAACAAATTTACAAAATTAAAGACTAATTAGATTTTTAAAAATTGAAGTTTGTTTTCTACCTTTAAAATCTATAAAACTACCAACCATTAAAGTAAAACAATGAAATATAACAGATGTGGAAAAAGCGGGTTATTATTGCCGGAAATTTCTTTAGGATTATGGCACAATTTCGGATCCGTTGATAATTTTGATAATGCAGAATCTATTGCTGTAGAAGCTTTTGATAAAGGAATTACTCATTTTGATCTTGCGAATAATTACGGACCAATTCCAGGTTCGGCGGAGACTAATTTTGGAAAAATCCTGTGGCATAATTTTCAGGGAAATTTGCGTGATGAAATTATTATTTCGACCAAAGCAGGTTATACAATGTGGAACGGACCTTATGGAGATTGGGGTTCCCGCAAATATTTACTGTCAAGTTTAGATCAGAGTTTAAAGCGAATGAAAGTCGATTATGTAGATATTTTCTATTCGCATCGTCCTGATCCCGAGACGCCAATTGAAGAAACCATGATGGCGCTCGATTATGCCGTTAGATCCGGAAAAGCGTTGTATGTTGGAATCAGTAATTATTCGGCAGAGCAGACTCGTGTTGCGGTTGATGTTTTGAAACAGTTGGGAACGCCATGTTTGATTCATCAGGCAAAATATTCGATGTTGGAACGTTGGGTAGAAAATGGTTTGCTGGATGTTCTCGAAGAAAAAGGAGTTGGTTGTATAGCATTTTCGCCTTTGGCACAAGGACTTTTAACAGATAAATATCTAAACGGAATTCCGGAAAATTCAAGAGCACATAATCCAAACGGACATTTAAAAGAAAACGAGGTGACGCAGGAACGCATTCAGAAATTAGTTCAACTGAATGAAATTGCTCAAAACCGTAATCAATCTTTGGCACAAATGGCTTTGGCCTGGTTGCAAAAAGACAAAAGAATTACGTCCGTTTTAATTGGCGCAAGTTCCGTGAGACAATTAAATAATAATATTGATTGTTTGCAAAGTCTGGAATTTTCATCAGATGAATTGAATGCGATTGAAAAGATTTTAGCGTAAGATGTGAAATGTGTTTTGTAAAATGTATTCTGTAAAATGTGAATTGTATACGTGTTGATTGTAGAGGCGCAAAATCGTAGAGGCGCACAGCAGTGCGTCTCCGTTATGAATAAATAAACCCGACAGGTTTTAAAATCTGTCGGGTTTGAAATATAAAAGATTCGTTACGATTTAAATTATTTCAATTTTTGATTGTATTTCTTCACAATATCCAAAGTCGATTTATCCGAAGAAAAAACAGAGTTTAATCCTTGAGGTTCTTGTGGCGGATCTGTTGTTAAAGGATCGCCGGGATTCCATTTTCCGGTTGCGTTAACCGCTTTTCCTTCGCCGCCAAATCCCCAGAAATTTGCCGCTTGCAACGGACCATTGTTTTTACGGCTTTCGGCAACTCGGTTAAAAATGTAATTGTAGAAAATATCTCTGCTCGCAACAGTTGAGGTTCCAAGTAAACTTTCGTTTTCTCTTCCCAAACCAAATTCTTCGATAATAATTGGTCGTTTCAAATTATTGGCTACAGCAATATGTTCGTCAATATATTTTCCCGCATTTTCGAGTGTTGTTGGCAAAGTTTTTTCTGCATTATCAGCCTTAAACCAATTCCAGTTTTTGGGCCAAATATGCATTGTCAAATAATCAATATTTGTGTTTTGATGCGTTCGTTCGAAAATTCCCATACTGTCGTTCGAACTATTTTTCCCTTCAGAACCTGTAGAAATCAGATGATTTTTGTCTAAACTGTCAATTAAATCTACAATATTATTCAGCCAAGTTGTGAATTTTGCTTCATTTTCTACCGTAAAAAGTCTTGGTTCGTTCCCAACTTGCCACGCCATAATCGTATTATCTTCCGTATATTTTTTATGCGAATAAGCGTTAGTTCTTCCAATAATAAATTTCACATGATCTTCTAAACCTTTCATACAAGGTTCACAACTATAAAATTGTTGTGTATAAGCCATAAATTGTGGCCACGTATTTGGAGCAATATTCGGAACCGGAATTGGACCTTTTCCATTCCATTCTAAATATTGCGACATTCCGCCGGACCATTCCCAGTTGTTGGTCAAATACAAAACCGCATACATTTTTCGTTTGCTCATTTCGTTAATCAAAAAATCTAAACCATCCAGCAAATCTTCATCATATTTTCCCTGCTCATATTGCAAAGCCGGGCGAACGGTAAAATCATATTTTCCGCCATCGCCGCCAACTAAAATCCTTAAATTGTCGATTCCGTATTTCTGCATTAAATCCAGTTCCCGAAGCAATCTTTTTCGGTCACCCACTTTTTTCGAAGCTAACAAACTTCCGTACCAATAATTCGTGCCAATATAACTGTACGGCTTATCGCCTTTGTAAAATTGCGTTCCCTTCACCGTAATTCTTTCCTGCGACTGACAAGCGATCGTAGAAAAAATTAAAGCTAATCCGAGAGTTTTTAGAAATCTATTTTTCATTTTTTCATTTTTTTTGGAGCTATTTCCTGCTATCCATTTCAATCTTTTTATTTTTAAAGAAAAAATAAAAAGGATTTCCACTTCTATCAGGGCTAGGGCTTTAGGTGTTTATTAGTGACTTTTTTTTCCACAATCTTGTCATTTCGAGGAACGAGAAATCTCACAAGAAACTCCGTTGCTAAAATCTTCAATCTTTGTCGATTCACGAGTGTGATTTCTCCTTGCGTCGAAATGACAAAAAAACCGCGTAAACCTGTTTAAATCTGTTCAAATCCGTGTGCCATTTTAACGATAACCGTTACTTTGGTAATTCATACATCTTAGGCAAAGTATTCAATAATGCCGATTTTGGTTTTGTAGCAAATGTTTTAAAATCTGTCGCATTCGATACAGAACCATTCGGAACAAAATATCCGTCTTTAACATTGTTCCAGAACATTACATAACTAATCGATATCGTCGAATCATATCCTTGAGTATTGCTTATTGCGCCATATAAATAATTCGAAAACCAATCTGTAACGGGAGATTTTGTTGCCGTAACCTGATATCCCGTTTCTGTCAATGCTGCGATTTTTACTTTACTGGCTGCCAGACTTCCAATCATTATTAGTTTTGCATTTGCTTTAGTAGCGCCAGTTTGACCTTGATTATCAAAATCACCATAATTATCCATTCCAAGAACGTCGACATATTTATCTCCGGGATATCTGCTTAAATAATTATCTGCGGTTGTATAAGAGTTGTCAGGCGAAAAAGCATACAAAACGTTATGAACACCTTTTGTGTTTTTTAAATAATCAACCGTAAATTGATACACTTTTTTATAATCATCGGCAGAACAAAAATTAGCGCCCCACCAAAACCAGCTTCCGTCAAACTCATGAAACGGTCTGAAAATTACTGGAATCAATTCGCCATTTGCACCTTTTAAACTTAAGAATACACTTGCAACTTTGTCCAGTTTTTTCTTGTACCATTCGTTGTTTGCTCCACCAGGTAGAATACTTTTAAAAGCTGTTGCTTTTTGGCTGTCAGTCATATCTGATGCATAAAAAGAATCTTCCTTATTAGGTTCTCTTAAATGCCACGAAAAAGTATTGATTATACCTTTCGCGTAAGCACTTTTTACATTACTAATTGTATTTAATTCTTGTTGATAAAACCAATTATCTGCTTGATTATTGTTGTTTTTGTCAGTAATAAATATAAAGTCAGAACCTAAAAGAGCAGGATCAGAACCTGTATTTTTTTTTATATCCGAGTCTCCGCCATTATCCTGATAAAAACCACTAAAAGCATCTTGTTGTCCGATTGCGATTTTAGTTTTTGCCAGTTTTTTTAAGTTATAAAATAAAGCTACAGTTTCTTTGGTAGCACTTGGATCGACCATGTATGTGGTAGCGTTTTGTGTCGTCAACGGATCTGTTTCTGCAGGCGGATTACTGATTACTTCATCTTGTGATCCATTATTATCACTAGAACAACTTGTCAGGGCTAAAACCGAGAGACTTATAAATGCTATTTTGAGAAATGTAGTTTTCATTTTAAATTTTATTTAGAGAGTTTTACCTCAATGTTATCAGCTAATAATGTTCCCGTACAGTTGCTTAATGCAATCATGATTCGGTATTGTAAAGCTCCTTGCGGAATTGTAAATGATTTTTGAAATGATGTCCAGTCTGTAGTTCCTGTTACAGCCGCAATTACTTGGTCTTCTGATGCTTTTTGATTATTATCTTTTTTGAATTCAATAATTAGCATACCGTTATTCCAGCTGTCTTTGCCTTGTTGAATGTCTTTTGCTTTTAGCCAGCCTGAAATTTCAATTGTTTTGTCGTTTGCGTTAATATCAGCAATTTGATCAATAGATTTCCATTCGGCTGTTTTTGATGTTATTTCTGATGCTGCATTTCCTTCTTTTTTATCTGTAGTTGAAATTAACCCGGATCCATTCCATGAAGAAAGGTTATTTTCAAAATTTCCGTTTGAAAATGTTTTTAAACCTGAATCGCTTTTTGGACTTTCAGTACTTACAGCAATTGGATTTTGTTTTAGATATTCTTCTTCAGAAATTGTAATTGCTTTTACATCATCAAAATAAATAGAACCATTTGTTTGTGCTAATGCCAGCATGATTCTGATCTTTTTTGCATCGGCAGGAACTTTAATTGTTTTTTTATAATTTGTCCAGGCTGTAGTTCCTTTAACTTGTGCGATATTTTCGGAGGTAATTTTCTTTTCAGATCCGTCTGTAAATTCGGCAATCATAGCGCCGGCTTTATAAGCTTCTTTTTGATCTTCAATACTTTCTGTTTTTATCCAAACACTAAATTCTACAGCATAGGTATTTTTAGGAAGCGAAACAATTTGATCAAGAGCTTTCCATTCGGCTCCAACGAATTGATTGATTAAGGCACTTTTTTGTCCAAATTTTTTATCATATGGAGAAATTGACGCAATTTCTTCTCCGCGCCAATTTATGAGCTCACTTTCGAATCCGCCATTTTTGATCAGGTTGGTCTGAGCGTTTGTTATTGTAGTTAGAAAAAGTAAACTAAAAAAAAGGAATTGTTTCATAATCATTATTTTTTAATACAATAAATTTACTTTTGAAAACGCGGGAATATTTAGTTTTCTATTCTATGAATGAGCTCTAAACAAGCGCGGCCATTATGATACGGGCATTTCCAGAAACCTGCTTTGTCTTTCTCAAGTCGGGAATTATCAAGATTAATTCCCCAAAACCATTCTCCGTTTTGTTTGTCTAAAATGTGTTTTTGTATGAATTCCCAGTTTTTGTACACAATGTTCAGATACTTTTGATCTCCGGTTAATTGATACGCATTATAAAAACCAATTAAAGCTTCGGCTTGAACCCACCAATGTTTTTCGGCAATTAATTCGTTCTTTTCAGGATCAAGTTCATACCATAATCCGCCATCAGAATCTAAACCTTCCTGTGTAACATTGGCCATTTGAATGGCGTGTTTTTTATAAGTGGCAATTAAATTTCCATCTTCAGATATTTCGGCACATTGTAACAAAAGCCAAGCTGCTTCGATATCATGACCATAAGAGATTACGTCTGGTTTTTCGATCCAGTTTTCATCAAAAAACAATCGTAAATGTCCTGTTTCTGTATTGATGAAATGGTTTTCTATTGTCTCTAATAACTCGATTATATCGCTTTGTAATTTTTTATCTTTCCAGACTTTAAACAAATTTGCATATGCTTCAACAATGTGCAAATGTGTGTTCATTGTCTTTTTTTCGTTGGCATCTTTATCGCTCAAACGTAAATCTTCAATAGGTTGCCAATCGCGGGTTAAAGCTTCAAAATAACCTTTATTTACAGGATCGTAGCTGTGTTTTTGTATTTGTGAATATAAATTTATGGCTATTTCTAAAGCTTTATTGTCTTTAGAAATAGCATAATATTCAGATAAACCATAAATCGCAAAAGCTAAAGCATAGATTTGATTTTTAGTATCTTTTGGTGTTTTATCAGCGTTGATACTCCAAAATAAACCTCCAAATTCAGGATCATAAAAATTATCCGAAAGAAAATCAAAAGCACGTTTGGCGATTGTTTTATGACTTTCATTTTTTGTGACTTTATAACTTGAAGAAAAAGTCCATAAAATTCTGGCATTCAAAACAGAACCTTTTTCAGTATTGGCAATTATATGATCGTTGAAATCAATCTGACCAATAAAACCTCCATTTTGATTGTCTAAAGTATGTTGTGACCAATAGTTCAAAATTGAATCAAGTTCAGTCGATAATTCTGCTTTAAGCTGTTTTAATTTTTGTGACACGATGTATTAAATTGTGTTGTTTTTTTCGATTTGGCTAATGATTGTTTTTACTGATCCTGCAGAAATAAAAGTATCCGAAGGCGCATTTGTAACATAATCAACTAGTTTTTCTACAGATGAAACTGCAACGTGCATTCTGGTGTCAGATGAAGCATAATATACATAAACGGTTCCGTCATTGTCTTCGATCCATCCGTTTGAGAATAAAACATTCGATACATCGCCAACTCTTTCAATTCCTTCAGGACCCATAAAATGTCCTGCCGGAACGTGCGTAACTTTCGAAATATCATTCAAATCTGTCATGAACATATAAAGTGTGTAGCGTAATCCTGCGGCAGTATTTCGAACTCCGTGTGCAAGATGCAACCAGCCTTTTTCGGTTTTAATTGGAGCTGGACCAAGACCATTTTTTAATTCATAAATGGTATGATATTGTTTCCCGAAGATAATTTTTTCGTCTTTTACAACTGGATTTGTCATGTCATCTACATATCCTAAACCAATTCCACCACCGGCTCCAACATCAATAAATCCATCTTGTGGACGCGTGTATAAGGCATATTTTCCGTCTACAAATTCCGGATGCAAAACTACATTGCGTTGTTGTCCTGTATTTGAAATTAAATCCGGTAATCTTTCCCAGTGAATTAAATCTTTAGAACGAACGATTCCGGCATTGGCTACAGCCGAACTTGTATCGCCTTTTGGAGCTTTTGGATCTTTTCTTTCGGTACAAAAAATTCCGTAAACCCAGCCGTCTTCATGGTTGATTAAACGCATGTCATAAACGTTTGTGTCAGGTTCTGAGGTTTGTGGAATCACGCATGGTTTCTCCCAAAACTTGAAATTATCAACACCGTTTGGACTTTCCGCTATAGCGAAAAAAGATTTTCTGTCAATTCCTTCTACACGAACGGCAAGGATATATTTTCCGTTCCATTTCATTGCGCCAGCGTTAAATGCTGCGTTCATTCCGATTCTTTCCTGCAAAAACGGATTTGTTCTTTCGTTGAGATCAAAACGCCAGTTCAAAGGCACGTGAGCTGCTGTAACAACCGGGTTTTTGTAGCGTTCGTAAATGCCGTTTCCAGCTTGATCTTGTGGAGCATTTTTTTGCTCAACCAATGTTCTATGTTCTTTTTCTAATGCTACTTTTCTATCTTGAAATATAGCCGAAGAGGTTATTGTTGTCATATGATTTGATTTCAGTATCTGTATGGGTTTAATTGTTCTGGTCTCGTTTTTCGTCTAAATCTTGTTCGATTATTTGAAGTTTTTCTTCAGATAATGGATAGAATAAGATAAAAACGACTGATATAATTGCTGCAATGGCAGGAAGAATACTTAACATTAATTGAATTCCGTTTTGAGTTACGGCAGTTTGCTCGACATTTGCCTGAAAACCATAATAGCCTAAAAGCCATCCGGTTCCTGCGCCACCAATTGTCCATCCAAATTTTTGTGACATTGACGAAGCTGAGAAAACTAATCCTGTTGCTCTTCGTCCTTGTTTCCATTCTGAATAATCGGCGCTATCTGCATACATTGACCAGATTAATGGGAAAATGCAACCGGCACAAATACTGATTAAAACCTGGAAAATCAGGATTAACATAATATCTTCTTTCCCGAAGAAATAGAAAACCAAACTCAATATTGCGGCTAATGCCATTGCACCAAAAAAGGTTTTCTTTTTTCCGATTCTGTTTGCGATTGGTGTCGCGGCGATAACTCCAATAATATTTGCAGCTTGTCCCAAAACCAAATAAATAGAAGTTGGCGTCATGTGAAAATCTGTTCCAAAAAGCGAAAAATCAAAATTTACGCTACTGCTTACGTAATATTTAAAGTAATAAACGGCTGCACCATCGCGGATTGAATTAAATACTAAAGCGCCAATTCCGGCACCTAATAAAATCCACCATGGTTTATTTTTTAATAAATCTTTTAGATCTTCTTTTAGATTGTTTTTTTCGTCAGAAATTGGTTTTACTCTTTCTTTTGTAAAGAAAAAACAACCCCAGAAAAAAGCTGTTGTAATTACTCCAAAAACGGAAATTGTTGCCAACCAACCTGTTTTAGAATTCAGGCTTCCGCCGAAGTAATTTACTAATGGTTCAATTAACCAAAGTGCCAAAAGACTTCCGCCAAAAGCAAAAACCATTCTATAAGAGGATAATGTGGTTCTTTCTTTTCGGTCAGAAGACATAACGCCTAAAAGTGATGCATACGGTACATTGATTAACGAATAGATCATCATCATCGCAGAATAGGTTACGTAGGCGTATATTATTTTTCCTTTTTCGTCAAAATCTGGTGTGTAAAAAGTCAAAACTCCAATAACGGCAAAAGGTATAGCAACCCATAATAAATAGGGTCTGAATTTTCCCCATTTACTTTTTGTTCGGTCAGCGATGATTCCTACGATTGGGTCAAAACAAGAATCCCAGATTCTGGTAATCAAAAACATGGTTCCAACTATGGCTGGCGCCAAACCGAAAACATCGGTGTAGAAAAATAGAAGATACATGCTGAAAATTTTCCAGAACATAGACGATGCGGCGTCTCCAAGGCCGTAACCTATTTTTTCTTTTAAACTAATTTTGTCGTGCATTAGGTTTTTGTGGTTTTGTTTGGTTAAATATTTTAATGTTTCTGTGTGTTGTTTTTGACGCGGATAAAACGGATTTACTTCGTAAAAACGCGGATAAAAACAGATTTTATTTTTTAATTCTTTTTTAGGCTTAAAATCGATCTCTCTATGTGTTGAATTTTTAGCACGCAGATGACGCGGATTTAAACGGATTTTTAATTTTTAATTCTCAATTTTTAATTTTTTTGATGTCTTTTTCAAATAGCGTTTTATCAAGTTTATAAAAATCAACAAAATCTTTCTCGCTTACCTGACCGGAATATGGAGCATAATAATGCATCTTTTTTTCTTTTTCCTGCCAGCCGTGATTTCTCCATAATAAAACATAAGAAATTTTATAATCTCCAATAGCTTTGTCAAGAGTTCCTGTCCACCATTTTGGGTCTGGAATTGCTTCATAACCTGCTTCGGCTATCGCTATTAATTTATGTTGTTTTGCGCCAAGTTCATTTATGATTTTAAGCTGACTTTGAACTTCTTCGATAAACTTTTTGCCTTCTTTATCATCATTATTCTGATAAGAATCAAAACTTAAAACGTCGGCATAATTATCACCGGGATAATTGGATAAAAAATCTTCTTCTGTTTTGAAACTTCCTGTATTGTATATGTATATTAGGTTGTGAACGCCTTTTTTCTGTAAATAATCAAAGGTGAATTTCCATAATGTTTTAAATTCGTCGGGAGTACAATTTCCTTTTCCCCACCAAAACCAACCTCCGGTAAGTTCGTGATAAGGTCTGAAAAGAACGGGAATATTTTTTCCTTTTTTATCTTTTAAAGACAATAGATAATTGGCCGCTTTGTCTAACCAAACAGTGAATTTTTGATGATTTTCTCCTCCTGGTAAAACCGTTTTCAGCGAATTTGGAACATTATCCCAAGCACTTTTTCCAGTTGCAGGATTATCAAAATGCCAGCTTATAGTTGTGATTCCGCCTCGCTCGTGGCTTTCTTCGATATATTGTTTCATTTTCGAAAAAGGAATTCCATCTATATTATTCGGACTGTCTTTTTCTAAACCTGCCAAATCCCAGCCATAAACGGCAGGATAATCTCCAACGACATCTTTTACGTCGCTGCGACCGTCTTCGTATTTCCAGTTTACACCATATGCAAGATCGTCCTGATGTCCAAACATATATCCTTTTTGGCTCAATTTGACTAGTTTTTTATATAACGAAACAGTCTCAGGTGTTGCTTTTTTATCTGAAAGTGACAAATTAGTATTACTACTAATAGGTTTTGCAGAACAAGAAGTTCCTATAAATACTGCTGTGATTAGTGTTATTATGTTTTTTCTCATTATGAATGTGCTCGTTTTCAGTGCGATAATTATGGTTTTGCGAATTGTTGAAACGGTTTTGAAATGTCGGATTTTTCAATCGAGAATTCAATACTGTTTTTCGACTAAAATTATTAAAACTATAAAAACATATTACATTAAAAATGATTAATGTTTAATATCAATGTTGTTTTTGTAAAATTGATAATTCTATTTTTCAAAGATAATCGGATGTTTATCGCATAATTAATATTATTTTATCAATTATATATCATATTATTGCAAATGAAAAAAATCAAATATCACTTTCTAAATCGTTTTAAAGATGAGTAGTTCTAAAAATTTTTATAGAGAAATCGCTCCGCTATCAAGTGGAGATAGTTTTTTAGTGTTTGATAGAGTAAAAGACAGTTTTGATTTTCCGGTGCATTATCACCCGGAATTTGAGATTAATTTTATTTTAAATGGAAAAGGAGTTAAGCGGGTCGTGGGAGATAATATAGAAGAAATCGACAATGTCGAATTGGTTTTGATTGGGCCAAATTTATACCACGGTTGGGAATTAAATAAATGTACAAGTAAAAAAATCCATGAAATAACAATTCAGTTTCATAATGATTTATTTCATGAATCTTTATTGTCAAGACGAATTATGAATCCGATCAGAGATATGTTTAATCGTTCGATTCACGGTATTTTATTTTCGAAAAAAGTAGCCGATGAATTAACGCCAAGACTTGTAAGGCTCTCTAAACTTGATGGTATGGATTATTTTTTGGAAATCACATCTTTATTATATGATTTAGCAAATTCCAGAAACCAACGTTTGCTTTCGACTTATACAGTAGATTATGATACGTTTGATGATTATGATAAAATGAAGCTGGTTTATGAATACGTGCAGAAACATTTTGCTGAAAAAATCACTTTAGAAGATGTAGCAAATGTTGCGAGTATGTCTATTATTTCTTTTAACCGATTTATTAAAAAGCGTACCGGGAAAACTTTTGTCAATTATATTAATGATATCCGAATTGGATATGCCGCGCGGTGGCTTGTTGAGAAGGATATGAGTGTTTCTGAGGTGGCTTTTAAATCTGGCTTTAATAATATTGCAAACTTTAATCGTAGCTTTAAGGCTATAAAAAATTGTACTCCTAGTCAATATAGAGAAGATTTTTCTGGATTAAAACGTATTTTGTAGTGATACTTTTTTTGCATAAACAAATATTATTTTTAACGAAATCGTTTGATTTTTAAGGAATCGTTAATTTTAATTTATAATTCATAGTAGTTTATAGTATGGTGATTGCGAATAATGTAATTTTTTACTGCTTTTATTTTTATATATGTTTTTTTAAAGCGCTATAGTAAAAATATTATCATTAAATGATATAATACTATCGATTTGATGTTTTCTTGTGTTATAGATTTGTTAAATAATTTGAGAGAATAATTAAATCCTTTTTTATGACTTGAATTATGAATAAAACAAATTTAAACTAACCAAACATTTATTATGAAAAAACTACTGACTAACTTTATTCATTGGAATGCGAACCACAGCGCAGTTCCTTTGATTTTATTTTTGTTGCTGATCAGCAATTCCATTACGGCACAGGTTAAAGTAACTGGAACTGTAGCTGATGATAAAGGATTGTCTATTCCTGGAGCAAATATTACAGTTGTTGGACTAAAAACAACTACTTCTACAGATTTTGACGGAAAGTATACAATTGATGTTCCTGCAAATGCAACTTTAGTATTTACATTTATAGGTTTTAATCCTCAAAAAATAGCTGTCGATGGAAAAAGGATTATTAATGTCGTTTTAAAATCGAATGTTGAGGACTTAAAAGATGTTGTAGTAATTGGATACGGAACTCAAAAAAGGAAAGATGTAAACAGTGCTATTTCTAGTATTGGTGCAAAAGATATCGAGAACTTAAAGGTTGCTTCGTTTGACCAAATGATGCAAGGTAAAGCTGCCGGAGTTGTGGTAAACAGCAATTCTGGTGAGCCAGGAAGTAACGTTTCTGTTAGAATTAGAGGTGTTTCGTCTTTAACAGGTACAAACGAACCTTTGTATGTAATTGATGGTGTGCCAATTTCAGGAGATGCTCGTAACTCGTCTACTTCGGGAAGAAATGCACAGGGAAATAGTAACTTTTCGAATAATGGAAACATTACACAAAGTCCTTTAGCGCTTATTAATCCTAGTGATATTGAGTCTATTGATATTTTAAAAGATGCTTCTGCTACTGCTATTTATGGTTCTCGTGGAGCAAATGGAGTTGTGATTGTTACTACAAAATCAGGTAAAAAAGGAACTGGAAAATTAACTTTCGAAAATTCATATTCGATAAGCAATTTGCCTAAAAAGCTACATTCTATGAATTTGCAGCAATATGCGATTCATCAAAATGCTTTGGCTGATGTTTATGATCCTACATCAAAACGTCCTGAATTTGCTCATCCTGAACTTTTAGGAAAAGGGACAGATTGGCAGGATGCGATTTACCAAACTGGAATTATGAAATCAAACCAGTTATCGTTTTCAGGCGGTAAAGAAGGAATCAATTATTACCTTTCAGGAGGGGTTTTAGACCAGGATGGTATTGTAATTGAATCTGGATTTAAAAGATATAATGTTAGAGCTAACATCGATGCAAGAGTAAATAAATTTATTAAAGTTGGTGTTAATATTAGTGGTGCTCTTACAGATGAAAAATTGACATTAAACGGTCAGTTTAACGGAGTTGTTGCGACTTCTTTATTAGCAACTCCTGACGTTGCGGTAAGAGAATTATCAGGTGCTTTTTCAGGACCGCCATCTGGAGGTAATACTTCATTTGTGAATCCGGTTGCGACTTCTTTATTAGGTTCTAATACTTTGGTAAGAAAAAATTACTCTGGAAATTTCTATACTCAAATAGATTTATTCAAAGGTTTAGAATATCGTTTTGAAGCGGGTGGATATATGTATGACAATTTAGGGCAACGTTTTGATCCTATGTATTCTTTAGGAAATGCGGTTAAAAGTTTTGCTAACTTGTATTACAATCCATCTTCAGGAAATTCATGGAACTTAAAAAACATGCTTACTTACAGAAATACTATTGGTAAACATAATTTTACAATCCTGGCTGTGCAAGAAGCAAACAGAGCACACTGGGAAGGGTATTCGATAACTGCAGAAGGATATAAAGATAATAACGATAAATCTCTTGCAGCATCAGATTTGCCAAAAGCGGTAACAAGTGGTGTATATTCCGGAACTCAAACGCTTGCTTCTTATTTAGGAAGGGTGGTTTATGATTATGGCGATAAGTATAGTGTTTCTGCTGCAGTTAGAACTGATGGATCTTCAAAGTTTTTCTACGGAAATAAATGGGGAGTTTTTAGCTCTGCAAGTGGTTCTTGGAAACTTTCTAACGAGTCTTTCATGGAAGGGACTAAAAAATATGTTGACAATATTAAATTAAGAGTAGGTTGGGGACAAACAGGAAACAATCAAATTGGAAACAATTTATATGATTCAAACCTGCATTTGGTAAACAGTACTATGGGAACGTCTTATTTGCCATCAAATACGCCGAATCAAAAGTTGAAATGGGAAACTCAGGATCAGACGAACTTAGGTCTTGACTTTACAATGTTTAAATCTAAACTTACGGCTTCTGTAGATGTGTATAAAAAAGTTTCTAAAAACTTCTTGTATCAGGTTCCTTTGCCAAACTACCTTTCTGGTGGTGGTGATTATGAAGGTGGAGTGAATCCTCCATACTTTAATCTTGGAAGTATGCATAATAAAGGTATTGAGGTTACGCTTGGTTACACAGAGAAATTCTCAGATAATTTTTCTTGGAACAGTAGTTTGAACCTTACTAAATATGTAAATGAGGTTACTAATATGGCTGGATTAAATATTGTGAAAACAATGGGAACTCTTGCTTATAATACTGTAACGGTATCCAGAACTCAGGAAGGTTTGCCAATTGGTGAATTTATTGGATACGAAGCTGTAGGTATTTACAGAACAGACGATGATTTGACTAAATATGGTCATACTGATGCTTCCGGTAATAAAGTGGTTTTGAAAAACGGAACGAACTCGTTAATGCCAAATTTCGCAAAAGGTGACGTGATTTATAAAGATCAAAATAATGATGGTGTTATTGACCAAAATGACTTGAAAGCGATTGGAAATCCAAATCCAAAATTTACTTATGGATTCACAAACAGCTTCAAATACAAAAATGTTGATTTGTCTATTTTCGTTCAGGGAACAGCAGGAAACAAATTAATGAACTTAACTCGTATGTCAGGAACATTAAATAGTAATTTGGGAACTAATTATTTGACAGAAGCGGCAGATTTTTACTCAGCATCAAATATTAATGGTTCTTTACCAAGACCATCAACTTATGATAATGTCAATAATGCAGTATCAACACGTTTTATAGAAGATGGATCTTATTTAAGAATTCAAAACGTAACTTTAGGGTATTCTTTACCATCTGATTTGATTTCGCAATTAAAATTGTCAAGATTGAGAATTTATGCTTCGGGACAAAACTTATTCACTTTTACAAAATACACAGGTTATGATCCTGAGGTAGGTTCTTATAACCAGGACGCTTTGTTATCAGGAGTTGATAATGGTCGTTATCCGGTGCCTAGACAAATTACTTTTGGTTTTAACGTTGAATTTTAATACGAATTAATATGAAAAATATAATAAAAAGAAGCGGTGCTATTGCCATGACACTTGTATTACTAATGTCATCGTCTTGCTCTCAGGATTTCTTAGATGTGCCTGCAGAAGGAACGCCTACTATTGGTAACTATTACGACTCAGATGTTAAACTTGACAATGCTTCAAACGGATTATATAGTCTGGTTTGGTTTAACATGAATAAATCAGCATTTTATGGTATTACAGATGTAATTTCCGGAAATATGTATGCGGATATCTACAATGACTTTGGGAAATTTACAGATTTGAGTTTTACAAATTCTCAATCTTTTATTTCTGATGCGTGGAGATCTTGTTATGGAGCTATTGCAAATTCTAATGCTTACATTAATAGTTTGCCTAAGAGTGTTGGTCCAAATGTTACAAAAGAAGCATTAAACAATGCTTTGGGGGAATCTCATTTTATTAGAGCTTTCTCTTATTTCTTCTTGGTAAGATTATGGGGAAATGTGCCTATTATTGAAAACAATGCTGATTATTCTCTAAATTATGTGATTCCAAGTAATCCTTCTGAAGATGTATATAAATTCATTGAAAACGATCTGAAATTTGCAATTGCTAATTTAAGAACTAAAAACAGAGGTTCTAATTATGCTGCAAATGCACACGTATCAAGTGGTTCTGCAAAAGCGCTTTTGGCTAAAGTATATTTATATGAGAAAAAATATGAATTGGCAAGAGCATTAGCTCAGGAAGTAATTAATAGTGGAGAATTTAAATTATTAGGTGGTGATGAATTGCCATTGAAATCTTTTGCTGATTTATGGTTGCAAAAAAATAACAATAACGAAGAATCTATTTTTGCATGGCAATGGAATGGAGCGGGAGGTTATTTTGATGGAAACTTTTCGAATACATTATTTGCTCCTGAAAACAGATTGGTTGAAACTACTTATTCCGGACAAATTGCACCATCACAAGATTTGATTAAAAATGTTTATGAAGACGGTGATAAAAGAAGAAAAGAAACTTTTATGTTGCCTGGAGATTTTTATCCAAATTTAACTTATGCACAGACACTTGATGTAGATTCTCCATTGGTTTTGGGATATACATTTTCTCTTCAATATGAAGCTCAAAAATCTGGAGCAGGTTTGAAGAAGTATGTTATTGGAAAAGAGAATTTACCAATAACAGGACCATTTAATCCTCAGTTTAACGGAGAAAGCAGTATGAATAGTTATATGATGCGTTATGCAGAGTTATTGTTAATACATGCCGAAGCAATTTTAGGTTCACAATCAGGTAGTACTTCAGATCCAAATGCTTTAAAATCATTTAATGCAGTTCGCAGAAGAGCTGGTGTTCCTGAAAAAACGACAATTAGTTTTGATGATATCTTTAAAGAAAGACGTGCAGAACTAGCTTGCGAAGGTGATTATTATTTTGACTTAGGACGTTTGCCTTTTAGTCAGGCTAAAGCAATACTTGAAGCTCAAAACAGAGGAAACAGAGACGCTGAAAAACATATTTCAATTTCTGCATCAAGCCTTTTATTGCCTTATCCATCTGATGATTTGATTAAAAATCCAAAATTGAAAGAAGTAGTACCATATACTTTTAAATAATTTTTAAAAATAAAAAACATGAAAAATATAAAAATTGCTTCGTTAGCGGCATGTATGACATGGATGTTGTCACTAATATTTTTTAGTGCATGCTCAAATGATGATACTGCTTCGGCTTCTGGTAGTGGTAGTGCACCATCTATTGAATATGTAGCGCCATCAGGCTATAATACAGATGGGAGTTTAAAACCATTAACTCCTACAAGAGTTGGAGATCCAAAGAATTACTATGTCATTCATGGTAAAGGGTTACTTACTACAACAAAGGTTTATTTTAATGACTTTGATACTTATTTCAGACCAACTTTTGTAACAGATACGGATATCATTATATTATTAGATGAAAATACGCCTTATGCAGCTGCATCAAACAAGTTAAAAGTAGTAACCCAAAAAGGTACGGTTCTTTTTGATTTTGTGGTTAAACCTCCGGTTCCAAGCTTTTCGCAATTTTATCCAATTAATGCAACGGCTGGACAGGAAGTAACGATAACGGGAAAATACTTTTTGAATCCTGTAGTTACTCTTGCTAAAACAAAAACGTTACCAGAGGTTCCTGTAACTGTAGTTTCTTCTACGCTGGAAAAAGTGGTTATCAAATTACCTGAAAATGCTGATTTGAGATATCTTTCAATTGCCAATATTTCAGGAGCGACAACTTCTACTTATGCTGTTGGAACTGCAATATTTGATGATGTTTCTTACTATGGATTAGATTTTCCTGCATGGAATAATTTTAAATATCTAACTGATGGTAAAGCAGAACAAGGAACAACTTATATTGAAAAAGAGATGGATGCTTGGGGAAGTTTACAAGGAAACTGGGGTTGGTTTGATAAACTTGCGCCTTATTCAGGAATACGTGTAGCGATTAAAGCAAAAGCCGACGGAAAAGTGAGATTAGTATTTAACGGAGATTGGAGTAATTCGCCTGTAGTGAGTGTGACTACCGAGTGGAAAACATTCTATCTTCCGTGGTCAATGTTCAGTAGTTCAGATCGCGTTCAAAATATTACATTCCAAAACCAAACAGCGACAGCAAAAGGGGATGGTTTACCAAATACCTTTTACATTGATAACATTGGTTTCATGTTAAAAGCCGAGTAGTGAATTTTAATTATTAAGAATAGTGAATTTTAATTAGTAATGAAAACTCCATTTCGGTATTTCGAAATGGGGTTTTTTATTAAAGAAAATTCTTTCATGAATTGACGATATAGTATTGTGTTTTAATAAAATAGTATCGAATGTGTATAAAATGGATGTTTAAATTTACAGATATCATTTATTTTAACATAAAAAAAGAATAATTATGAAAAACAATTACATTTCGAATTTTGGTTCAGTAAAAAGAAAATTCTTTTTATTATCGGTTTTTTTTCTCTTAATAATTTCGATTGGACGAGCTCAAACAATTGACGGACTTAATCCTTATTGTATTTCGAGTAGTCCTTATTATCGTATTCTTAATGCGCCGGATATAAATAGTTATGACTCGGTTGTTTGGACTGCGAGTGATAATTCCGGAATCACTTTTTCTGGCGATCCTTCTGCTAAATCACTTAATAAAGTTGTAGTAAAACCGGGAAATTTAATAACTGCTCCATATTATATTTATGCAACATTTTATTCTGGAGTAAATTTTGTTGCGGAAACAGCAAAATTTTATTTTATTACTCCAACGCCACCAACTACGCCAAGTTATAACGTTACAAAAACAAATGATTACTGTACGCCACAATACCATATTATAACGCTTAATGTAACGCCAAATCCAAATCCAAGTCCAAATACAAATTATAGTATTGCGCCTAGAATTGCAGATGCAAGTATCGTAATTACGCAAACGTCTAAAAACATATTCGAATTAAAATTACCATTAAACGGAGATCCTTATTTTTTATACGACGTTACAAGCTCAACATCTTCATCAGGTTGTTTGTCTAATTCAGTTACGACTACAGCTTATGGAAATTCGGTTTCTTTAAATTTAACAGGCTGTGCAAACAATGCACCGGGAACAAACTATGAGTTTACAGCTTCGCCAAATCCGTATAGCAACGGATATTTAACAATAGTTGCACCGGCAGTTACGCCAGCTTTTACAGGAACATGTAAAGTATTTAATAGTTCAGGTGTTTTGATGACAAGTTTTCCATTGTTGAATTCAAGTACCGCAATTCAACTTAAATCTACAGTTGGATCTTCGTTGATATCTGGACTTTATGTGGTTCAGGTAACGTATCAAAACGGAAATGTGAGAACAAAAAATCTGGTTGTGAATTAAAAAATGTTCTTTAATAACAAAAAAAGAACTCCATTTCGAGCAATCGATTTGGAGTTTTTTATAATTTAAAACAAAATTTTGCTCTGTTTCAGCATAATAAAAAAATAGCAATACAACAAAATATCAAAATATAATAAAAATGAAAAAAACAGTACTACTATTGTTTGCATTAAGTATTTCAGGTTTCGGCTTTAGCCAAGGAAATACGCACACACAAAAAGCAGGTAAATTTGAAGGCCTTGCTATGACGCCGCCAATGGGTTGGAATTCATGGAATACTTTTGAAACCAATATTGATGAAAAATTGGTAAAAGAAACCGCAGATATTATGGTTTCATCCGGAATGGCAGCAGCGGGTTATAATTATATTGTATTGGATGATGGCTGGATGACAAGAGAACGTGATGCAAATGGTGATTTAGTTCCGGATCCGGTTAAATTTCCTAACGGAATGAAAGCTGTTATCGATTATGTGCACAGTAAAGGTCTTAAATTTGGATTATACAATTGTGCCGGAACCCAAACTTGTGCCGGTTATCCGGGAACACGTGGTTATGAATATCAGGATGCAAGATTTTATGCTAAATTAGGTATAGATTTCTTAAAATATGATTGGTGTAATACACAAGGAATTACAGCCAAAGAAGCGTATACAACAATGAGCAATGCGCTTAAAACTGCTGGAAAACCAATTGTTTTCAGTCTTTGTGAGTGGGGCGATAATCAGCCATGGGAATGGGGAAAACCAATTGGGAATTTATGGAGAATTTCAGGAGATATTTATCCTTGTTTTGATTGTGAGTTTAAACACGAAGAAGGAAATTGGTCGTCTTGGGGATTTATGAAAATTATCGAAATGCGCAAAGACATCCGCAAATATTCAGGTCCGGATCATTGGAATGATTTTGATATGATGGAAGTTGGCGACGGAATGACAAATACCGAAGATAAAGCACATTTTACAATGTGGTCAATGATGGCATCTCCATTAATTGCAGGAAATGATTTTAGAAAAATGTCAAAAGAAACTCTAGCAATTTTAACGAATAAAGAATTAATTGCGGTAAATCAGGATAAATTAGGAGTTCAGGGATTTAAATATTCTGCTGAAGATGGATTAGAAGTTTGGGTAAAACCATTATCAGATGGAAATTGGGCAATAACTTTTTTAAACAGAAGTGATGTTGCTAAGAAAGTCAATTTTGATTGGAAAAAATATACTATTAAAGATGCAGATTTTGGCTATGAAGCCGATTTTAATAAAACTACCTTTAAATTAAAAGACCTTTGGAAAAATAAAGAAATAGGTAATACCAAGAAAAATTTTGTTTCAGATATTGCATCACATGACGTTATTACATTAAGATTAATTCCTTAAAACAGTTTGTTATGAAATCAAATATCAAAATTTTTACAATTGTTTTGCTGCTGGTTTTTTGTGTCGCAAAAGCGCAATTTGTAAAACATCATGGACAACTTAGTGTATTAGGAACTCAGTTAGTCGATAAAGATAATAATCCGATTGTGTTAAGAGGAATGAGTTTTGGCTGGCATAGTATGTGGCCAAGATTTTATAATGAGAAAGCAGTTAATTGGTTAAAGAAAGATTTTAATTGTAATGTTGTGCGTGCCGCAATGGGTGTAGAATTAGGAGAATGGGCTTATCAAAAAGAACCACAATTCTCAAAAGAAAAAATTGAAGCTGTTGTAAATGGAGCCATAAAATCTGATATCTATGTAATTATAGATTGGCACAGTCATAATATTAATCTCGAAGAAGCAAAAGTTTTTTTTGCTGAAATGTCTAAGAAATATAGCAAATATCCCAATATAATCTACGAAGTTTTTAATGAGCCTGATTATGAATCGTGGTCAGAGGTTAAGGCTTACGCCGAAGAAGTAATTAAAGTAATTAGACAAAACGATCCTAAAAACATTATTTTGGTTGGTTCTCCACATTGGGATCAGGATGTAAATCTTGCTGCCGAAGATCCAATTCGCGGATATGATAATATAATGTATACGATGCATTTTTATGCAGCAACACACGGAAAAGAATTAAGGAACAAGACAGACGATGCTATAAAAAGCGGTTTACCAATTTTTGTTTCTGAATCTGCAGGAATGGAAGCATCCGGCGACGGACCATTAAATATGAAAGCTTGGCAGGAATATATCGATTGGATGGAATCTAAAAAGCTAAGTTGGATAACCTGGTCGGTTTCTGATAAAGATGAAACGTGTTCTATCCTAAAAAAATCAGCAAAATCAGAAGGGAAGTGGAAGACTGAGGATTTGAAAGAATCAGGAATAAAAGTTCGTGAGTTTTTAAGAAAGTATAATTCGCAAGAATAAAATTGTTGGATTATTTTAGAGGTAAACCTGTTCAGATTCTGAACAGGTTTTTTTGTTTTAATTATAAAGTGATGATTTGAAATGGAAAAAAAGAGGTATTGATGTACTAGCATTTTGATAAAATAAGTGTTTTATTTTTGTAAGAATTTTTACGGTCTGTTTTTTGTTTTTTTGGAGTCTTGTTTATAAGGCTTGTTTTGTGTGTTTTGTTTTTATTTTTACATACACCCCTATTTTTTATAGGGGTGTGTATTTTTAAAATGTTTTTTATGTGTGTTTTTTGATTGTTTGTGTGATATTTTTTGATGTATGTTGATTTTTTTTAGAGGTTTTGTGTAAAAGCGTGTTGTTGAATTTTCAAAAATAAATCTGTTATAATGTCAAATCACGATTATTGTTAAAATAATTTTTGTAATCCATAATTCTCGCTGTAAAACGGCAAAAAAATAGATTTGAATTGTTCTACTCATACAAAAGTTAATAAATTCGCTGATGAAGATGAAGAGGTTTTAAGAAGAGAATGTGAAGGTTTTAGAAATGACATATACTGTTAAATAGATATATAAAAGATTAACTAACCAAAATCAATTAATAACTAAAAACCAATTAAACCATGAAAAAAGTATTACACATTTTTGCCGCGATGTTAACGAGTTCTTTTGCCTTTGCCCAAGATGATACTGAAACACCAGTTTCGCCAGCAACAACTTGGAGCGGATCAGCAGATGCTTATTATAAATATGATTTTTCAAAACAAATGAACGGATTAACGAGCTTTACCAACTCTCAGGATTCATTTGAACTAGGAATGGCATCAGTTCAGGCAGGACATACTTTCGGAAAAGCTTCTGTATTTGTCGATTTAGGATTCGGAAAAAGAGCAGGAGAGTTCTCTTATAATGAAACAACAGATAAAGATATTTATTCTAAATTTTTAATAAAACAATTGTTCTTTACATATCAAATTACAGATAAATTCAAAGTAGTAGCAGGTAGTTTCGGAACACACATTGGCTATGAAGTATTAGACGCTGTAGGAAATAAAAACTACAGTATGTCATATGCATTTTCATACGGACCGTTCTTTAATACAGGGGTAAAAGCGCAGTATACATCAGGAAAATTTACCGCTATGTTTGGTATCACAAATCCTACTGATTTTAAATCAGCGATGGACGCGGGTTCTACTCAAAAAACATATATAGGTCAATTAGGATATGTGGGTGAGACAGGAAGTGCTTACTTGAATTTTACTTCAGGAAGTACAAATCCTACTCCGGGAACTGTGGTGGTGCCATCTAATGAGAATAAATCGCAAATCGATTTTGTGGCATCAAAAACAATAACAGATGCTTTTGCTTTAGGATTTAATGCAACTTATGCTAAAACTAAAAATGATTTCGACAGCGATTTAGATGGAGAGTGGTTTTCATTAGTAGGATATGCTAATTACGCCTTCAAACCATCTTTGAGTTTAGCATACAGAATGGAATATTTTGATGCCAAAGATGCAGCAGCAAGTTTAGGTACAGTTGCCGGAACAAGCGTTTTTGCAAATACAATTTCATTGAATTATAAAGTTGGAAAACTAACTATAATTCCAGAGTTTAGATACGACGCAGCATCAGAAGATGTTTTTTTAGACAAAGATGCTAATCCAACAGGAGGATCATTCTTCGGATTAATTGCTACAACATACTCTTTCTAGAGATAAAGATTGATATTTTTTTTTTTTTTTTTGGAGCTGTCGAAACATACTAATGTTTTGGCAGCTTTTTTATTGGAACAAGATTTTCTTTTGCCACTGATTTTAGGATTGAATAGATTTTCTTTTGCCACGAATTTCACAAATTACTGTGTGTGAATGGTTAATTACAAACTGGATAAAATAAAGAATAGAATAAGTATAGAATAAGTATAGAATAAGTATAGAATAAGTATAGAATAAGTATAGAATAAGTATAGAATAAGTATAGAATAAGTATAGAATAAGTATAGAATAAGTATAGAATAAGTATAGAATAAGTATAGAATAAGTATAGAATAAGTATAGAATAAGTATAGAATATGCACAAAAACAATTCGTGAAAATTCGTGTAATTTGTGGCAACCTTTCATAAACTATGGAATGTTCTAATTCTGTGCAAATTAAATGCAAATATACACCTCGTTCTATATTCATAGACTATTGTTTACATAGTAATAAAAACAAGAATGCCATATAAAAGAAAAACGCATTTCCAGATTTCCGGAAATGCGTTTTTTATATCTTTTTGTAAATACTTTTTACTGAACTTGTTTCTTGTAGATCGAGTAAATAGTATCTATTGTTTTTCTATCCAGAGTAGGCGTTACATCAGTTTGAATATAGTGCAATTTAAACGCCATAATTGCAGCCGAGAGATTCTTAGTATTAAAACCAATAATTCTCAAAGCCTGTTCAATTTTAAAGTCAAAAGGAGCTTCTTCAAGAACCTGATCCGGCCAGATTCCGAAACCTTTTTCAGCAAGAGTTTTCCAAGGAAATAAAGCACTTGGATCTTGTTTTCTACCAGGAGCAATATCCGAATGACCTAAGATGTTTTGCGTTGGAATATTGTATTCTTTTTTCAATTTTGTCAAAAGAGCAACCAAACTGCTAATTTGTGCTTCCGTAAAAGGTTTAAAACCATTATTGTCAAGCTCAATTCCAATAGAAGAAGAATTCAAATCAGTGTTTTTACCCCAAGTTGATGCGCCTGCATGCCAGGCTCTTAAATAGTCATTAAGCATCTGAACCACCTTTCCGTTTTCAGAAATAATATAATGAGCACTTACTTGTGTTCTTGTTAGGGTAAAAGTCTTAATGGTTTGCTGGATAGAATCTTGCGCCGTATGGTGTAAAATAATAAAACTAGGTTTTCTTAAATTAAAATTTACAGTACCAACCCATTCTGTATTTACTCCATTTTGCAAATAAGTAGATCCTGTTTTTGATAAAGTATCTTTTACGATCCCTAATTGAGATGCATAAGAAGTGTCAATAACAACAGGAGGAATAGGAGGAATTGCTTGTGGATCTTTACTTGTAATTTGGTTTTCTAAAGTTTTAAGCTGCTGATCGTAAGCTTTTTCAGTGTTTTTATAAGGATTTGTAGAGCAAGAAGTAATAATAATTGCTAAAATCAGATAACAAAAATGTTTTTTTGACATGGTTACTTAGATTTTTTAAGATGTGGTTCTGAACAATTATTCTTGAATTTTTGCTGCTTCTGGATCTTCTTTTATTTCTTTAGTTTCTTCTTTAGAGTCTTTTTTCTTTTTTGATTTAGCTTTTTTAACTTCTTTAAAGTTATTCATGAAAGTAGTGTATTTTTCTACTTGATCAGGATTTAAAAAGGCTGTTATTTTTTTAGTGGTGCTTTCTCTTAAAGCTTTAATTTGCTCGATTTTTTGATCCTGACTGCTGCTTTCATTTTTCAAAAGAATTCCTTGTTCTCTTAAGCTGTCTGCAAACACGTTTGTAATTGCAATTGCTTGAAGTTCATCAAGATTTACCTCAGGTTTCATTTGTTCAACAATTTTAGCTGCTGTTTCTTCTACGGGAATTTCTTTAGGTTTACTTGGCGTGTTTTGTTGCGGACCACCCGTCATGTTTCGGTTCATTCCCATTCCGCCACCTCTTCCATAGCCATTATTGCCATAACCGCCACCGCCGTAACCATTATTATATCCATTTCCGTATTGAGCCGAAACAGAATTGAAACAGAATACAGTAAAAACCAAAAGAAAGAATGATAGTGTAGGTTTCATAAGATTGTTTTTTATCTAAAATTGATATTGTATAGCGTAAATTTAAGCAGGTTCTCCGTATAAATCAAATTCTGTCGCCTCTATTATTCTTATATTAACAAATTCGCCAGTTTTTACGTAATGTTTAGACGCATCGATCAAAACTTCATTGTCAACATCCGGGCTATCGAACTCAGTTCTACCCACAAAATGAGCACCTTCTTTTCTGTCAATAATACATCTAAATACTTGTCCTACTTTCTCCTGATTTAAATCCCATGAGATCTGAGATTGTAATTCCATGATTTCGTTTGCTCTCGCTTGTTTTACATCATCCGGAACATTATCTTCCAATAAATAAGCATGAGTATTTTCTTCGTGAGAATAAGCAAAACAACCCATTCTGTCAAATTTCATTTCCTGAACAAAATCTTTCAAAATTTCAAAGTCTTCCTGAGTTTCACCAGGATAACCAACGATCAAAGTAGTTCTGATTGCCATTCCAGGAACCGCAGCTCTAAAATCCTTCAATAATTGAGTCGTTTTAGCTTGAGTAGTACCACGACGCATAGATTTCAAGATAGAATCAGAAATATGCTGCAACGGAATATCTATATAGTTACAGATTTTAGGTTCACGTTTCATTAATTCCAAAACATCCATTGGGAAACCAGTAGGGTAAGCATAATGCAAACGAATCCATTCAATACCTTCTACTTTTGCTAATTCTTCAAGAAGTTCAGCAAGATTTCTCTTTTTATAAATATCAAGACCATAATAAGTTAAGTCTTGTGCGATTAAAATTAATTCTTTAACCCCGTTTTTAGCTAAACCTTGCGCTTCTTTAACCAGTTTTTCAATTGGTTGCGAAACGTGAGAACCTCTCATTAATGGAATTGCGCAAAAACTACAAGGTCTGTCGCAACCTTCGGCAATTTTCAGGTAAGCATAATTTTTAGGAGTTGTAGTCAAACGTTCTCCTAATAATTCATGTTTATAATCGGCACCTAAAGCTTTCAGTAATTGAGGTAATTCAGTTGTACCAAAATACTGATCTACATTTGGAATTTCTTTTTCTAAGTCTGGTCTGTAACGTTCAGACAAACATCCGGTAACAAAAACCTTATCAACTAATCCTTTGTCTTTTTTATCAGCATATTCCAAAATCATGTTTACTGATTCCGCTTTAGCATTGTCAATAAAACCACAAGTGTTGATTACGATAATGTTTCCTTCTCTTTCTGCAGGCGCCTCATGTTCAACTTCTTTTCCGTTTGCACGAAGCTGACCCATAAGCACTTCACTGTCATATACATTTTTCGAACACCCAAGAGTGATAACGTTAATTTTGTTCTTTTTTAAAGACTTGGTTCTCATACTTTTATAAATTGGAGTGCAAAATTACACTTTTTTATTCAAACACCGCTTGTTTCCGTTTCTTTTACGTGTTTTTTATGAAGCTAATCCTGCTGTCCGCTATATCTTTTCCTCGCTAAAGGAGCGAGAAAAAGGTTGTCGCTTCCATCAGGGCTAAAAAAAATCCGTTAAGCAAGACCTAACGGAAATTTCAATTCATCTATTTATTCTTAATTACAATTCAAATAATAAAGTCAAAGAAACATTATTTAGTTTCGATGTAATGTTTGGCGCGCCAGAGAATCCTGTTTCAAAAAATGGTTGATTTGATTTTCTTTCTAGGTATGAATAGGCTAAATCTAATTTAGTAGCTCCAAAATTATAGCCTAAACCTCCAGAATAACTGTTTAAATCTCCAATTGTTGTTCCGTCTTTATAAGGACTTCCTTCAAAACGGTAACCTCCGCGAAGGCTTAATTGTTTTATTTTGTATTCGGCACCAATTCTTAGTTCTCCATTGCTGGTTAATTGATTGCTCATTTGGTCGTTGATTCCTCTAAAACCTCCAGTTGGTTTGTATTTTGTATTTCCGTAATCTTTAATAGAATAGTCAACACTAATTAAGCCTGATTTTCCAAATACATATGCCGCGCTAAAAGTTGTTTTTCCCGGAGTTTGTAATGTGTAAGATTCGTAAACATTTACAACATCAGGAGTTATGGCTAGATTTTTCTCAGGTCCATTAAGGGCTTGTCTTGTTGTGAATAAACTTTGGGAAGTTTCATCATAAAGATCATACCAAGTATTCGATTCATAAGCTAAACCAAGACGGAAAGCTTCTGTAACTTTAGCAATAGCTCCAAGTTGGAAAGAAAATCCATTTCCGTAAGTGTATAAGTCGTTGTTGAAAGTTAAATTAGATATCGTTTCTGTTCCAGTCAATGCATTAATATTGGATTCGTAAAAACTGCTTGATCTTCTGTAATCCAGAACATGAACATTTAAATTAGCTCCAAAATAAATTCTGTCTTTATATGATGTTGCTATATTGAAACTTACTTTACTGTTGTAGCCACTTTCATTTAATATATTATCCTGATAATAATTTCCGCCGGCAGGAATGTTTGTTTTATACGAACCAGGATTGTTTGTGTCAGGATCTATGATAAATCCTTGATAGCCTAAGTAGGCTTGTTGTGCAGTATATCCTGAAAGGTTTGGGTATTGTCCGCTAGGGTATTCAGATCCTATATTTCTATAGTCATTGGTGAAGCTGTTGTTGCGGTTAATAACTTGAAAAGGCACCGGCGCTCCTCCGTTACCGTAATTTGCAAATTCTAAAAAATAATCGCCTACAGAATGTGTAGGATTTGTACCTGCTGAAAAAGTGCTATTGTCAAAGTTTTTTGTGTTTTCGTAAGTAGCTCCAATAGTAATTTTTTTCCAATTGTTGTTTGGGTTATGATCATGAAAAACGAAAACAGCACCAGCTTGGTTTAGGATAAAAGAGTTTTCATTTTCACTGGTTTTGGTGCCAAAATAGTCAGAATTGTTCTTTGTAGATTGATTGCTAAAAGTTACTCCAACCTGATTATTAGAAAATATGGCAGAACCTGCAGGATTGACAGTTATAGAAGATAAATCACCTCCAACGGCTCCAAATGCACCGCTCATAGCTCTAAATCTTGCTGTTCCGGTTATGTTGTCTTGTGCGTAGCGAATAGCATCAGAGACTTCTTGAGAATGTGAGACGCTAACAGTTAGTCCTGTAATAAGTAGGAATAATATTTTTTTCATTTTGGGTAAGTTTTAGTTTGATTTTTCGATTTCTGAAACGGGAGAAGAAGAGATTATCTTCTTCCTCCGCCGCCTCCACCGTAAGATCTTCCGCCACCGCCACCGCCGCCAGATGATCTCATGCTTCCGCCGCCACCGCTATTCATAGAACGTGATGGGCTAGGAGAGTAGCTTCTGCTTGGGCTGCTGTTACCATTATTGTAGTTGTAGCTTCTGTTTGAGTTAGTAGTGCTACTAGATCTTCTGTTGTTGTAATCGCCAGGATTATATTGAGTGGTTGAACCTCTTCTGTCTGTGTAATTTGAATTTGAGTTGTATGATCTTCCGTTTACAGAAGAACTTCTTCTAAAGTCAGTATAACCGTTTGATCTGTTTGTTGTATAGTCTCTTCTGTTTGTAGTGTAATTTCTATTTGTGTTGAAGTTTCTATTTGTTGTGTAGTTTCTGTTGTAATTCCCTCTACCTGTATAGTTTCTGTCATAACCGTAGTTTCTTCCGCCATAATAAGCAGCAGATCCTCTTCTTCCATAGTTGTAAGAGTAGTTATTGTATCCGTAGTAAGGTCTGTAATAACCAGGGTAGCCCCATCCGCCGCCCCAATATCCCGGGTATCCCCAAGCATATCCAGGGTAGCCCCAGTAACCCCCGTAACCCCATCCATAATAAGGATATCCAAATCCATAACCAAATCCTAATGACCAGGTTGGATCAGAATAAACATTAACGGATACATCAGAATTACTGCTTCCCCATGCCGGATAAGCTGTTGCGGTAGTTTGAGTACTATCGTTTTCAGCATAATTGCCATAACTGTCAACATCTGTAAAAATTTCAGTTGGTTGATTATCGTCCTGCAATGATCTAAAATAATCCTTATATTGATTGTTTGTACCGTTTGTAGTATTTTGAGCATACGTTCTTTGGGAACCACCGTATACACCGTCATTATCTTGGTAAGATGTATTTTGGTAAGAACCACACGATGCTAGCAGAAAACTCAATAATCCAATTAAGTAAAAATGACTTGAGTTTTGGCGGAGAGTAATAGAAGTTTTCATATCTGTCGTGTTTTTTATTGTTGCACATTACAAAAATAGTTAGTTTTGTCAAACTATTTAGTTAAAATTATTAAAACAAAATTTGTGCCAAACTATTCAATATGAGCAAGAACCTCACAACAAGATCAGAAGATTATTCAAAGTGGTATAATGAACTGGTTGTAAAAGCAGATCTGGCTGAAAACTCAGGAGTTAGAGGATGTATGGTTATTAAACCTTACGGATATGCTATTTGGGAAAAAATGCAGGCGGAGTTAGATAGAATGTTTAAAGAAACAGGACATCAAAATGCATACTTTCCACTATTCGTGCCTAAAAGCATGTTTGAGGCGGAAGAGAAAAATGCAGAAGGATTTGCAAAAGAATGTGCTATTGTAACGCATTATAGATTAAAAAATGATCCGGATAAACCCGGAAAACTTATGGTGGATCCAAACGCTAAATTAGAGGAAGAGCTTATTGTTCGTCCTACTAGTGAAGCAATTATCTGGTCTACTTATAAAGGATGGGTGCAGTCTTATAGAGATTTACCTTTGTTAATCAATCAATGGGCAAATGTAGTGCGTTGGGAAATGCGTACGCGTTTATTTTTACGTACTGCTGAGTTTTTATGGCAGGAAGGGCATACCGCTCACGCTACAAAAGCAGAAGCGCTTGAAGAATCTGTAAAAATGATGAATGTTTATGCTGATTTTGTTCAGGACTTTATGGCAATTCCGGTTGTAAAAGGTATTAAAACAGAGACAGAACGTTTTGCGGGAGCTGATGAAACGTATTGTATTGAAGCTTTAATGCAAGACGGAAAAGCTTTGCAAGCAGGAACATCTCACTTTTTAGGACAAAACTTTGCGAAAGCATTTGATGTAAAGTTTGCAAATGCAGAAGGAAAACAAGAACACGTTTGGGGAACTTCTTGGGGAGTTTCTACTCGTTTGATGGGAGCGTTAGTTATGACACACTCTGATGATCAGGGATTGGTGTTGCCTCCTAATTTGGCTCCAATTCAAGTTGTGATTGTTCCTATTTATAAAACAGATGAGCAATTGACAGAGATTACAACTGCAGTTAATGATTTGACGGCAAAACTTAGAAAGCTGAAAATTTCAGTTAAATATGATGACAGAACAACTCAAAAACCAGGATTTAAATTTGCAGAATGGGAATTAAAAGGAGTTCCTGTTAGAATTGCTGTCGGGCCAAAAGATTTAGAAAACGGAACTTTTGAAGTTGCAAGACGTGATACTCTGACAAAAGAGACGGTTTCTGGTGAAGGAATTGTTACTTATATAAATGATTTGCTGGAACAAATTCAGGCGGATTTATTTAACAAAGCATTAGACTATCGTAATACACATATTACAGAAGTAAATAGTTTTGAGGAATTTAAAGGAATTTTAGACGGTAAAGGAGGTTTTGTATCTGCACATTGGGATGGAACAGCTGCTACCGAAGAGAAGATAAAAGATTTAACAAAAGCTACGATTCGTTGTATTCCTTTGGATGCTGTTGAGGAGGCTGGAACCTGCGTGTTTACTGGTAATCCGTCTTCGAAAAGAGTGTTATTTGCGAAGGCATATTAATTTTTTTTAATTTTTTTTGCATCAGGTATTGTACATCTTAAAAATAGTTGTATTTTTGCATCCGCATTAGAGAAGCAGGCCCGTTCGTCTATCGGTTAGGACGCATGGTTTTCATCCATGTAAGAGCGGTTCGATTCCGCTACGGGCTACTACTTTTTTTGCGAATTTTCTTGAAATACTGAGAATTAAAATGGCCCGTTCGTCTATCGGTTAGGACGCATGGTTTTCATCCATGTAAGAGCGGTTCGATTCCGCTACGGGCTACAATAATACCTCTATATTAAATATAGAAAAACTTAGACAATATTGGTCTGTTCGTCTAGGGGTTAGGACTCCAGGCTTTCGTCCTGGTAACAGGGGTTCGATTCCCTTACAGACTACAAAATTAGTTGTGAATAAGTTTTGTAAAATAAAAATTGGTGTCTCGATTTTTGTTTTATTAGTTAAAACCAAAGTGATTGCTTTGCAATTGTGGGAGGTTTTTCTTTTTTAACTAGTATCTATAATAATTATTACATCTAAAATTAAAACAAAATGGCAAATCATAAGTCAGCATTAAAAAGAATCAGAAGTAACGAAAAAAGAAGAGTTCTTAATAGATACCAGCATAAAACTACTCGTAATGCTATTAAAGCGTTAAGATTAGCTACTGATAAAGCTGATGCATCTTCTAAATTATCAACTGTAATTTCTATGATTGATAAATTAGCTAAAAAGAACATCATTCATGATAATAAAGCTTCTAACTTGAAGTCTAAATTAACTAAACATGTTGCTAAATTGTAATTAATTACAATTTCCTAAAGATATAAAAAGTCCTCTTTTAGAGGACTTTTTTTTGTTTATAGTCTAATGGGAAAATTAAGTGAAATTCTAATAAAAAAAAACAAATCCCAATACGATCGCTTAAGTTAGTTAAGTGTTACTATTGGGATTTGGATTTTTTTTATTTTAGAAAAGTTCTCTTAGGGGAATAGTTTGTTATGTGCTTGTTTTAGTGTTGGTACTGATTAATGTATTGGTATGTGCCTTTTTTGATTATGGAGCGTTTTTCCAGTTCTTTAATTGCCCAAGCTGCAAGGTCAAAAGATTTGTAGATGTGATGAGCGATCATAGCCATGTGCATTAATTGACTGTTGGTAAAGTTCTCCGGGTAAGCTATGTCTTTGATGTAAACAATATCAGCTTCTAATAACTGATTAAATTGCTTGCCTTGATGTTTATTCCATGAGGTTTTAACAGGCCAGTTTTTAATAGATACAAATGTGTGAGGAATGAAGCCTTGTAAGCGCATTTCTAAATCGATGTCGCCAAGTGAAGCTTGATTTTTATATAAGTTCACAAATGAAACTTCAGTTTGTATGAACACTGCTTCTTTTAGTTTTTGTCGACCGTTTTGAAATACCATTAATTCAGCTCCCTGAATGTCAATTTTAAGTAAATCTATATGGCTAATAGCTTCAAGATCGTCAAGCCTTTTTGTTTGTATAGTTTCTTCCTTAGTGATTCTTCCCCATTCTGAAAATCCCTCAAATAAATCAAGTTGTCGCTGATCGGGCTTTAGCAGGCTAACCATTCCTGTTGCGCTGGTGATATGTAGTGTGTGTGGGTTTCCGTCTCCTATCGCATCAGGAAGATAAGTTTCGTTTTTGCTTTTTACGCTTAATAGTTGAGCTAGTGCATGTGGTTGTGGTTCAAATCCATAAACGTGGCAAAGTCCAGATTGCAACATGGATTTATAAGGCGGGTCGCCGTCAATTGGGTTTGCTCCAATGTCTACGATGTTTGTTTGTCTTGCGAGAGTAAAGATTTCTTCAGGATTAGTATATAGATGTGTTTTCATTAGATTATTGTAATTGATTTATAATAAGTGTGTTTTGAAGTCATTGATATTAAAGTTGATTTAACAGATGGAATTTGTATCTGTTTTTAAATTGTGTTTGAAGCTGTTGTTTTGGATAATGTAGTAAAAGTGAAATAATTTGCTTTAGATAATAAGGCGTGTAAAATTACTCCGAGATCGAAACGTGTTATGGCTCAATTGGGTAAAAAAACAAGAGATTAGGTTCTTTTTTCTTCTAAGGAATTATTAAATAGATAAAGAAGTAATGAGAGGTAAAATTTAATTTCTAAAAAAAAACTTTGCGGTATCTTCTGAAGTTAAAATTTCAAGCAAAAGTAAATTTTGATATTGTTTAATATCTGGGTTTTTAGTGGGATTTAGAATTTGAAATTTCTTATCATGAAATCAAATTGGATCTCATAAAAGATTAGATTATTGCTGGTTTGAATTAGGGATAGAGGTTGTTTTCTTTTGTGATAAAAGTGAATTCAGGTGTGCGTTGAAAAGATTTTAAGTAAAAAAAATAACGGAAAGCCTGATCCGGAAGGAGAAGTAATTAGTGTTTTGGGTGTAGTAAATGATTTGTTTTTAAAGATCAATTTTCTTCTTTAGATATTCTAGCATTGGCTGTGTAATAGGTTTTGAAAGAAAATCAATTATAATAGGATATTTTTTTGCTTTAGCTAAGTCGTCAGGATCTATAGTAGAAGAGAGAACAATAACATTAGCGGTCTTATTAAATTCGGCGTAATCTTGAGATGTGAAATGGTCTAAAAATTCCCATCCGCCCATAACCGGCATGTTTAAGTCTAAAAAAATCAATTCAGGTTTTTTATTGACCTTGTTTTTATTGTTGGTGTATTTTAAGGTATTGAAATGATGAAGTGCTTCTTCTCCATTTTGAGCCGTGATAATTTCATTCGAAAACTCGGATTTTGCAATTACTTTTTTGCATAACATCAACGTGATAGGGTCATCGTCAATGCACAGAATTTGCTCGAGCATGATTTTAATTTTTAAATGTTATTGTAAACGTGGTGCCTTTATTGACCTCACTGTCGATACTAATTGTTCCTCCCATGGTTTCAACCTGTGACTTTACAAGATACAAGCCGAGTCCTTTACTGTCTGGGTAATTATGAAATCTTTGATATAGTCCGAAAACTTTATCGCCGTTTCTTTCTAAATCAATTCCAATTCCGTTGTCCTTAAAAGTTAATATTGCTTTGTGATCTATTTGTTCTGCAGTAATAGAGATTTTTAATTTTCTATTCTCTGACTTGTATTTTATCGAGTTTGTGAGTAGATTAAGTAAAATGCTTTCGATGTAAGCTTTGTTGGTGTTTAGTAATGGAACCCGATCAAATTTTAGTTTGATGATTGGTTTGTGCAATTCAATTTGAAATGACAATTGACTAAATACATTTTCGAAGACTTCTTTTAAAGAAACTTCTTCTTTTTGCATAGAAGGATTGTCTTTGATGATAATTACTTTTACCAGATCATTTATGGTTTCGTTTAATAAATGGGTTGATTTGGTAAAGCCTCCCAGAATTTCTTCAAGTTCTTCGTTTTCTATTGGAATATCTTCAATTAGATTCAAAAGCCCAATTAAATTAGACAGTGGAGCTCTTAAGTTGTGAGATGTGATGTAAGAAAACTGCTTTAAATCTTTATTGTTTTGAGTTAATTCGCGGATTAAATGTTCTTTTTCTGTTTCAAGTTTCTTTTCGTCTGTGATGTCTCTTTGTATCGAAATCCAGTGCGAAATAACACTTTCATTGTTGAAAATTGGAATCATGGAGAATCGTACCCAGTATTCTTCCTTTTTCTTGGTATAACTAATAGTTTCTATTAGACATTCTTCTTCGTTTTTTATAGCTCTTAATAGTTTCTTTAATTCCTCAGAGTCAGATTTTGGCCCTTTGAATATATTTGGAGATTTTCCGATGATTTCATTAGATTGATATCCTGACATTTGCGAAAACGCTGGATTTACATATACGATTCGCGGTATTTTACGATCTGCTGAATTTGCTTCTGTGATTAAAATTGAATCTCTGGATTGTGTAATTACGGTTTCTAAAAGTTTTAATCGCTGTTCTTCTTCTTTTTGTTTTGTAATATCCTGAATGGCTCCAATCATTCTGATGGCTCTTCCGCTTTCATCTTTTAATAGAAAACCTCTATCCAAAACATATTTATAAGTTCCATCTGCGCATCTGAAACGGTATTGATCTTGCCATTTCTCTGTTTTTTGCTCAATAAAAGAGTATAATTTGATGGACATTCTAATGCTGTCTTCTGGATGAATTTTGTCAAACCACCATTTTGATGTCTTTCCAACTTCGGCTGGATTGTAGCCAAAAATCCCTTCTATTCCTTTGTTCCAATTTATGCTGTCTTCTTGGATTTTCCAGTCCCAAATTGTATCACTTGTTGCTTTTGCTACAATGTCATATTTTTCATTTGATTCTTTAATTTCTTCGTTTGTTTCTTTTAATTTCTTGAAAACTGCAATATTTTTTTTCTCGTTTTTGGATAGTATGTAATTGAAGAATAGTGCGGTACTTATTATGAAAAAAATATCTTTAAAGAAAAAAACTAAATAATATTCGGTCTTAGAAAAGTAAGTAGTAAGTATTTTATGACAGACAATCGCCATAAATAACGATATGATAATATAGACTAGAGTAATTTGGATAGTTTTACTTTTCATTACTCAAATATAGTTAAATTAAGTATAATTAAACAATAACAAAAGTTCAAATTACACTTAAATTAATGCTGTTTGTGATGAACTAATTACTTGTCTATACGCAAACTATCGTCGAAACGTTTTTTATATCAAAATAAAGTGTACCTTTGCACCCATTAAAAATCACAGATGGAATCTATTAGAAACATTGCAATTATTGCCCACGTCGATCACGGTAAAACCACTTTGGTTGATAAAATTATGTATCACTGTCAATTATTTCGTGACAACGAAAACACAGGTGATTTAATTCTTGATAATAACGATTTAGAGCGTGAGAGAGGTATTACTATTACTTCTAAAAACGTTTCTGTTCAATATAAAGGAACAAAAATCAACATTATCGATACTCCTGGCCACGCGGATTTTGGAGGTGAAGTAGAACGTGTTTTGAACATGGCCGATGGTGTATGTTTGCTAGTGGATGCTTTTGAGGGTCCAATGCCACAAACTCGTTTTGTATTACAAAAAGCTATTGACTTAGGTCTTAAGCCATGTGTAGTTATCAATAAAGTTGATAAAGAAAACTGTACTCCTGAAGAAGTTCACGAAAAAGTTTTTGACTTAATGTTTGAATTAGGTGCTGAAGAATGGCAGTTGGATTTTCCAACAGTTTATGGTTCTGCTAAAAACAACTGGATGTCTGATCATTGGGAAAACGTAACTGATAATGTTGAAGCATTATTGGATATGGTTGTTGAAAATGTACCGGCTCCTAAAGTTTCTGAAGGAACACCACAAATGTTAATTACTTCTTTAGATTTCTCTGCATTTACAGGTCGTATCGCTATTGGTCGTCTTGAAAGAGGAGTTCTTAAAGAAGGTATGCCAATCTCATTAGTAAAAAGAGATGGTAGTATATCTAAATCTCGTATCAAAGAACTTCATACATTTGAAGGACTTGGTCGTAAAAAAGTACAAGAAGTTATTGCTGGAGATATTTGTGCAATCATTGGAGTTGAAGGTTTTGAAATTGGTGATACTATTGCTGATCATGAAAATCCTGAAGGTTTAAAAACGATTGATATCGATGAGCCTACAATGAGTATGTTGTTTACAATCAATGACTCTCCTTTCTTTGGTAAAGAGGGTAAATTTGTAACTTCTCGTCATATTAGAGAAAGATTGACAAAAGAATTAGAGAAAAACTTAGCAATGAAGTTAGGTGAAACTGATTCTGCTGATAAATTCATGGTTTTTGGTCGTGGAGTACTTCACTTATCTGTTCTTATTGAAACAATGAGAAGAGAAGGGTATGAGTTACAAATTGGTCAGCCTCAAGTTATCATCAAAGAAATTGATGGTAAAAAATGTGAGCCAATTGAGGAATTAACAATCGATTTACCAGAATCACTTTCAGGAAGAGCAGTTGAATTCGTTACAATTCGTAAAGGAGAAATGCTTTCTATGGAAACTAAAGGTGACCGTATGATTGTGAAATTTAATATTCCATCTCGTGGAATTATTGGATTACGTAACCAATTACTTACTGCAACAGCTGGTGAGGCTATTATGGCACACCGTTTTATTGGGTATGAGCCTTACAAAGGAGAGATTGCCGGACGTAACAAAGGTTCATTGATTTCTATGGAAAAAGGAAAAGCTATTCCTTATTCTATCGATAAATTGCAAGATCGTGGTAAGTTTTTCGTTGAACCAAATACTGAAATTTACGAAGGTCAGGTAATTGGAGAAAACTCTCGTGCTGATGATATGTGTGTAAACGTAACGAAAGAGAAAAAACAATCTAACGTTCGTTCTTCTGGAAACGATGAAAAAGCAAGAATCATCCCTCCAATCATTTTCTCATTAGAGGAAGCTTTAGAGTACATTCAAAAAGATGAATATGTAGAGGTTACACCAAAATCTATTCGTTTGAGAAAAATCTATTTGACGGAAACTGATAGAAAAAGATTTAAAATCTAATTTTATCTTGATATAAAAGTAAAAGCCATTCGATATCGAATGGCTTTTTTTATGCATTGTTAGTTTGTAAAATTGGTTAGCTGAATTTCTTCTTTAATTGAAGTTGGGTAATTATCTTTTTAAGCTAAAATGACCTTTAATAGATTTTCCGTTTACAAGAACTAAGGTAAACCAATAATCATCTGATGGAAGTTGTTGTCCGTTAAAAGTTCCATTCCAACCTGTACTGTTTTGATCCATTTGTTTTAAGAACTTTCCATAGCGATCAAAAATAGATATTTTATAAGCAGGAAGCTGATCGAAATCTTTTACAAGCCATAAATCATTAAATCCGTCTCCATTAGGTGTGAAAAACCTAGGATAATCCAGAACATAAAACAAATAGGTATTAGAGATACCACATCCGTTTTTATCTCTTGCAACGGCATTATATATTCCTGGATTTACGTTTGTAAATGAAGGACTGTCCTGATAGGATATCCTGTCTATTGAGAATTCATAATTTCCGGTTCCTGTATATACTATTGAAACAGAGTTATCACTTCCTGAAAAATCTTTTACAACAACTTCTGTTATTAATGCAGGTTCAGACTCAATTATTTTGAATTTTTTAGTTTTTTCGCAGCCATTTGCATCTTGTACAGTTACAGAATAATCTCCGGGTGTACTCACATCTATTTGATTTGCCATGCTGCCGGTACTCCATAAATAACTGCTAAAAGTAGTTGCAACAGCTAATATTATGTCATCTCCTTTGCATAGAATTTCAGATTCATCCTGAAAGTTAGGCGGATCGAAAGTGTTTACAACAAGTGGGACAGATGTAATGCCATAACAATCTGGTCCGTTGACAATACGAACATAAATTGTCTGATTAAAAGCAGTTGTGTTTTTATAGATATTTGGCAATCTATTGGTATCAGCTAAAGCATTATTTTGAGATGAATAGTAATAGGGAACTAAACCACTTGGTAAACCTGTAAGGACTTGCGGAGTGACCTGAGTGGCAAGATCAAATTGGTAGAATCCATCTAGTTTATTATCATCATCATCGCAAGTTGTAATTGGACTTTGATTTGGAATTGTGGCATTCGAAATTTGTAATGTTACTTCAGCGGTTTCATAACAACCATATTTATTCTCGATTCTGGCAAAAACAATCTGATTGTTTGCTTTATTAGTATAATTTGCAGGAGTTGCTATAGGTTTTGTTTTGTTCTGAGCATCTGCTAATGTTTCGTAATAACCATTGTTTGTAATTTCAACAACATTGTTTTTTACAATATTATCAACTTTTGTTAAGTCAAAAACATTGATTCCGTCCGTATTATCGTCGCATTGAATTAAAGAAGTATTTGTCGATAAAATTTCTGCAGCAAATTCGAGTTTAACTTCTCCGCTTAGTTTACAGAGTGAAGGGGTCAGTGTACATTCAACGCTATAAGTTCCAGATTCTGTTGGATTATACTTTGGGCCGTTTGCGCCATTAATCAACAGTCCGTCTTTGTACCATTTGTAATTATAAGTAGGGGCTAATTTTGTATCTAAAGTTATACTTTGTCCAAAACAAACAGGATCATTGTTTAAGGTTGTCTGATCTGGTCCAAAGTCAATTTTAGACGCAAAACTACCGGCTTGTAAAAAAACTGCTGAATCATAATATTGTTCTTTATCATCGGCAATAACAAGTTTTATATGGTATTTTTTTCCTGCAACTACTTTGGTTTGAGCATTCATTACAACGGTTTGCCCTGCATAATTCACCGGACTCGACGCTGTATTGAATCCATTAAAATAGTGTTCGTTTTCAGCAGGACAACCAGGATATGGATCACCATTACTTGCTGTTCCGGGTTTAATTAGTGGGCGAACATTTGTTGAAGACAGAGGGGTAGTAGTATTAGGTAATACAGCTAAATTTTGATACGGATCGCTTGTTCCTGCTTCTTTAATTAAGAAAGCAAATCCATCGGAATATTGACATGGAAAAAAAGACTGATACTCATTAGAAGCAAAAATATAATTGAAACTTATAAAATCAGTTAAAGGAACAAAATCGAATTCTAAAGATGTAGCATTTATTGAATTAATTCCAAGAATTTGATTTAAATCAGCATCACCTTTCCATTCTGTGCTTCCTCCACCAATGCTGGTAATAAAAGGACCAATAGCATTCTCACTTGTAGAGGTAGTCAAAACAACTCCTTCAGAAAATGGAAAACCACTGCTATTTGAATTAAAATAAGCAAAACTATTTTTCGGCGGAGTAAAAGCATCTCCGCTTCCTGAGGTATTTGTAATAGAAACGCAAGAACTATTAACTAAAATATCGTTAATTAATTCTTGCGGTGTTTTTTGATCATTTACACTTATATATTGTGCGTTTACCTTAGAAGATAAACAACATAAAAACAAAACTGGTAAAAGGCATATATAACGATTCATAGTAGCAAATATACTATAAATCTCGATTTTTCAATAATTTATAAGAAAAGTATGTAAATAAATATGTCCAAACCAAAACAATTAAAATTGAAAGATAGTGTACGCTATAATCTTTAGTGTTTTCAACTCCAATTTGAGTTCCGATACTTCTTATGACATTAAGTCTCGAAATAGGTTCGATAATTAAATTTGACATCGCTTCCAACGGAAGAAATCTCGTAATATAATCAGCTGTATTGCTGTCCGGGAAAATTTTGAAAACCAGAAGACCTTTGATGATTCCTTCGATTATACTCCAAACCAAAAGAAAACCCAAAGCAAAAGCCGAGCGTTTAACCAAAATACCCAGAAATAAACAGAAAGAAAAGAAACCAACCAGTTTTACAAAGAAAGCTAATAGGTAATCTAAATCCATAAAAACAACATCAAGTTCTGTGTAAGATGAAAAGCTAAACCCTAAAATTAGACTCATCACAAAAACAAAAACTGTCGAGCAAAATGCAAAAAGAACTACAGTCAGAAATTTCGATAAAATGAATTCCTTTTTGCTTAAACCGTCAATTAGATTTTGTTTTAAAGTACCATAACTATATTCATTTGCCATCATCGAAACAATAACAATAGCCAGAAAAAGTTTTAGTAATGCTGCAACATAGGTATTAAAATGCCAGATATATGGGAAATTGAAAATACCCATTTCTGCCAAGTGAAATTTAAAAGGACCAATGTCAAATTTTATTGATGCAATTAATGCGATAAACGAAAGTAAAATGAAATAGGTTAGCGTAAGTACTTTACTGGCTTTATTTTTCCAGATTTTTTGTAATTCTATAGATAAAAGTCTTTTCATGGCTTAATTGGTTTTGATAGTGGCGTTTTTGGTTAATTCTAAAAATTGTGCTTCAAGACTGTTTTTACGTTTTACTAAATGGCTTAAAGCGATATTTTTAGAAAATAAATACAAATTCAGCTCAGAAGCTGATAAGTCAGATTTCAGATAAACCAAAATTTTTCCGTCTTCTTCCGTGATTCTCTCCACGGCTTCGTGGTTTTCCAAAACTGATTTTAGAGCTGAATTATCATTCGCCTGAAGTTCAAAGAAACCTTCATTTGCAGACATACTGTCAACAGAACCAGAATATAGAATTTCTCCTTTTCTTAAAACAATTACGTGAGAACATACTTTTTCGACTTCATCTAATAAATGTGAAGCCAATAAAATAGTAGTTCCTTGTGAAGCAATTTTTCTTATAATATCTCGAATCTGATGAATTCCCTGTGGGTCTAAACCATTTGTTGGTTCATCAAGAATCAAAATTTCAGGATCATTCAAAAGTGCAGAAGCTATTGCCAAACGTTGTTTCATTCCTAAAGAAAAAGTGCTGAACTTGCTGTCTTTTCTTTCGCTTAAACCAACAAGATCAAGCTTTTCGTTTATCTTGGAATAATTGATGCTTTTTATTTTACAAACTAATTTCAGGTTTTCTTCCGCTGTCATGTAAGGATAAAAGTTTGGTCTTTCGATAATAGCACCTACTTTTTTCAAGGCATCATGCGTTTGAACTTTTCCGTCAAACCAGCTGTAATTGCCCGAAGTTTTGTTTACAACATTCAAAACAATTCCTAAAGTGGTCGATTTTCCACTTCCGTTTGGGCCCAGAATTCCGTAAACGCGGCCTTTTTGTATTTCAAAAGATACATTTTTTAAGGCCTGAATGCGACCGTATCTTTTATGAAGATTCTCAATAGTAAGTATGGTTTCCAAATTTATTTCGGTTTTAGTTTTAAGTATGACGATTCAATTGGTATATTGTTACGTTAAATTTTATTTAATGTAAATTTGTATTAAAGATATTTAAAAAAATGAGCGAACCTTTAATGGTTTTAAAAAAACCTTCCTATCCTTTAACGCAATCATTATTAAGTTATTTAGAGCGATACGAGCGAATTTCGAAAGTATCAGTATTCTATGATGATTTATTGCGTTTTTCAGGTTCTGTAAATGTGTATGATAAAAATGAAAATGACACACTATGGATTCGGGTTTATTATAGCGAATTTGAAAGAAATGAAATCGATCTGAATCTGAAAAAAATCTATTCGCTTTTGCATTCTGATGGAAATAGTGAGATTATTCAGTTTCTGAATATTGATGCGATTGATTATTGCACTTTCGGAAATTCGAAACCTTTTAGAATCAAAGTTCGAAATATTCTCAATGATAACTATGTGCATTTTTATATTAAAAAAGCAGATGCTTCAAGAATTTACGGTTTAGAATTAGAAGACATTCTTTCGCCAGATAAAATCAACTTTTTAGTTTATAAAGACACACTGATAGAAGAGCATATTATCGGGATTCCGGGTGATGTTTTTATGGATACATTATTGGATAATTGTACAGAAATGGAGAAATCGCAAATCGCAAAAGAATTTGTAAAGTTCAACGAGCGCTGTATGATCAGGCTTCTTGGAGATATGCGTGCGTATAATTATGTAATAGTGCCAATTCACGATTTTGATCAAGTGGTTTACAAAATACGTCCAATTGATTTTGATCAGCAATGTTATGAAGGTAATTTTAAAGTTTATCGCCCACAGTTTTTCAAGGAAAATTATCCGATGATAAAACTCATTAAAGAGAAACTGGAAGAACGTTCCATCATTCAATATAAAGACGAAGAACGAGCGATTCTTGCAAAACGTATTCATTCTGCAGAAAACAGAATAAAGAAATTATTGAATATAATGTGTCACGATACTATTTCGACAGAAGAGCATTTGAATCAACTAAAAATGGAATTATACCGTTATACCAACGATATGAAGTTCAAGAATGCAATATCAATGGGACATATTATGTTTGCTGCATTTGAATTTATAACGCGTAACTTTAAAAATACTAATTTGGTTTAATTTTTAAACCATATAAGTTATAGAAGTCAATTTAAGAAGTTGTTTTTACATGAACTTATATGGCTTAAATGGTTTACATTGAACTTAAACATTTAAAAATTATGAAAAAGTTTTTTTTACTTGGAGTTTCTATTGCTTTATTGGCTTGTCAGCAAGACTCAAATACTGATTTTAAGACACTTTATTCACTTCCTAAAAAGTTAAAAGAAGTTTCAGGAATTACCTATTTTCCGGAGACTAATTTGATTTATACTTTAGAAGACAGCGGAAACGCAAATAAAATCTATGCGATAAATTCAGAAGGAAAATTAAATAAAACCATCACGATTACAAACGCAACAAATGTCGATTGGGAAGACATTACCAAAGATAAAAGCGGTAATATTTATATTGGTGATTTCGGGAATAATGCTAATGAGCGCAAAGATTTATGCATTTATAAAGTCAATAAAAATCAGCTAAGTAAAGATTTGGCTGTAGCCGAATATAAAGTTTCTTTCTCGTATCCGGAACAGACAGAATTTCCTCCAAAGAAAAAAGAGATGTTTTTTGACGTTGAAGGCTTTTTTGAACACGGAAATTACTTTTATCTTTTTACCAAAAACCGAAGCAAAAATTTTGACGGAACGGCTTTTATTTATAAAATTCTAAATGCTCCCGGAACCCAAAAAGCAACGAAAATAGGAGAGTTTAAAACCTGTGATAATTACAATCATTGTGTTCTGACAAGTGCTACAATTAGTCCTGACGGAAAAAAAGTAGTTTTGTTAAGTCACGATAAAATTGTTTTATTCAAAGGTTTCAAAGGAGATTTGTTCCACAAAGGATCTCAAACCGAAATAAAATTAGGTCACTTTTCGCAAAAAGAAGCAATAGTTTTCAAAGACAACAACACATTGCTTATCGCCGATGAAAAAACAAACAAAATAGGAGGGAAGGTTTATGAGTTTAAACTTAAGTAAGGTTCTGAGGTACTAAGATGCTAAGGGTCTAAGAATAAAAAAGTTTGCTACGAATTTCACAAATTTTCACCAATTAATTATTCGTGGAAATTTGTGAAATTCGTGGCAAAAACCTTTGAACCTTTGTCCCTATGCCACTACAGCTAGAAGCTATAAGCTGCTCCAAAAATAACCCTTCCTTTTTCGTCAGGAGATTTAAAATAAGAGATTCTTGCTGTCAAAACGTTGATTGCATTCAGCCAAAGTCCGCCACCATAATCCTGGTGCCATTTTCTGGAACTTTCGCCGTCAAGCCAAATTCTTCCATAATCAAAACCACCTAAAATTCCGTAAGTTAATGGCGCTACAGTGCGCTGAATTTTTCCAATAGTAAAACGTAAATCAGAACTTTGAGAGAAATAAGAACTTCCTAAAAAGCGTTCGTTTCTATAACCTCGCAAGTCTTTGTCACCACCCAAAGTTGCACCTTGATAAAACTCGTAATTGTTATTTAGAAGAGCTTTTCCTTTTAAAAGAGTTGCTAAAACTAATTTTCCGTTATGATCAATTTTATGAGTAAATCCTAAAAGACTTTCCAGCGTTGGGAAGTTTTGTTTAGTATTATCTAAATTAGCCATCCATGTTGCCGAAATCATAAAAGCAACCCCAAGAGTTGGTTTCGCAGCAAAATCAGCATTTTTAAAGGCATATTTTACTTTCATTCCGCCATAAACCTGACTGTCAAAAACAATTGGATTTATAATATTTGGAGTATCTATAAATCTGTTGTCTGTTTCTTCAACTCGCATTTGTTGTAACATTGGCTGAATACTAAATTCACTTCCATAACGCCCAACATGTCTGATGGCTCCCGAAACATTAAACTTTTGAATACGAACACGATTATAATCCATTCCAAAAGTATCGTCGTTATTTTTAGTTTCGTTTCCGTAACCAAAATAATTCATAGCAAAATTTGGAGTTGTGTATTGAGATTCAACATCAATAACCCACTTACCTAATAATCCCGGAAAATGTGCCGCATAATTAAATTCCAAACCTCCGGTTGCAAAATAATAGAAACCGTTTAGAACATGTCTTTGTGTGTAAGGGTTCTGTTTGAAATTATTAACCGTATAATTTAAGTTGAAACCTACTTTTACGCCATCATCAGGATTATATCCAATATTTGGAAGTCCTGAAACTACATTATATTTTGGTTTTTCATAATTATACAAGTTCACATCATAATCATCCGTTAGCTGAGTTCTTGTTTTAGAATCAAGATTGTAAGTGTTGTTTTTTGATTTAAAATCATAAACAATCACTCTTTTTCCGTTTTCGATATTATACGTATCATTATTTTGACCACCAATTAAACGAATTTTAATGCTTGATTTTTTATCTCCAATTACTTGGAAAACATCAGAATCATCTAAACCATAAATCCATAAATTTGAAGTTTTTGCATCTGTAACGGTTTTTGTATATAGTAATTCGTCACCTTCTTTTTTAACCCTGAAAACTTGAATTTCAAGACTTTTCTTTGCATTGTGATTAATGACAAACTTGTCTTTTTTATCTGTTCCGGCAATCATTACCGTATGACTTAAAACATCAAAATAAGTAGAAGCATATTTTTGAAGGTCTTTTTTTCTACTTCTTAGTTTTTGCTTTATATCTTCGATTGTTTCATCCTGAACTTCTTTTGGTAAACTTTTAAAAGCCTCGTCAATGTCTTTATCAGTTAAATTCTCCTGAATGAATTTTGCCTGAGCAATCCAGTCTTTTTCATCTGCAGTTTTTAAGAACGCCAAATCCATAGGATAAGGTTCTCTGTTAATCCATTTTACGTTGTCGATTTTATTTTTAAAGGTTCTCATATGACGAAGCGCCGGAATATTCATTAAAAGAGAAAGCAAAGTCCCGTCATACTTGGCAAAAGCCTGATCACGATCACGCGGAATTGGTTTGTAAATAACTTTGTCTCCAATTTTATGTTCAGCCCAACGCCATTGATCACTATGTCTGTCCCAATCGCCAATAAGCATATCAAATAAACGTGCTTTTATGTATTCTTTTTCATCCACGCTATATTTTTCGTCCTTATGAAGATTTTTCATCATATCGTCCGTACTAATAATATTAGTTGGATTTCCGAAGTTTTTGGCATCCAAATGATTATCAGCTGGTCTTTCTTCGACCATATATAATCCATCTCCAAAATTCGAATTAAATTCACCCAAAGCGTTTTGTTTCGGGATATAATATAAGATTGGGTTTGTATGCAAAATCCCTAATTTATCCGCCATATTACCAACTGCAAAAGGAGTATAAGGATGACAAGTGGTATAAAAGTCAAGAAGGAAATTTTCGGCATAAGTATCTTCAAAATCATTCACAATGTATTGATCTTTAAACGCAACAGATTGCAAAAATGCAGTGGCGCTTTTTTTCAAAGCTCTCATTACATATTCCCTTCCTTTAGGATCAGACATTCGCAATGAAACAGATTGATGTCCTCCGCCTTCGCGAATTGGTTTTAAACCGCCCATTAAAGTGTCAAGAGTTGCGGTTTTGGCTTCGATTGGTAAGCTGTAATATTTTCGATAATGATTTCCAAATAAAAATTTATGAACTAAACTCTTTTGAGTCATTTTCTCTGAATAAATAGAAGTCGTAATCTTTGGCGGGAAATCATTAGAAGGATTTGGTTTCCAGTTAAATTCTTTTGCTTTTATAATTTCATGTTCAAAAAGCTCTTTTTCCTTATTGTTTTCATTTCCAAAGAAAGTCACTTTTGCATCACCACTTTTAAATAAAGTAAGCGTTGCATAACCATTTCCTCCGTAAGAGAATTCAGTTGGATTTATGGCTCTTGCGGCTTCAGATTTTGATCCGGCGCCACTAATAATTTGCTTGATATTTTCTTTGTTAACGTACTGTAAGTTATGATCGTGTCCGGAAACTACAATTACATTTTTCTGAGCCTGTAAAAGCGTTTTAATTCTCTTGGCATAAATTGTATATTGTTTATTTTGAATATCCTGCGGACTTGCACCGGAAGTTTTTCGCAATAAATTAATAATAGAACCAATTACCGGCAACGGAATTTTTTGTTCTAATGGAAACAATTGTTTTTCTAAAGAATATTGACCGCCGTGAGATCCGTTGCTCATCAAAGGATGATGAATGGCGATAACAACCGTTTTTTCCTGATTTTTATTTAAAATACTTTCCAGTTCAGTAAAAAAATCTTCTCTGGTTTTAATGTCGCAATTATCGTTTATCGTTGGATGATTGTCCCAATCTTCCAGAAACCATTCACTATCAATGGTAACCAAAGTTGCTGTGCTGTCAATTTTCACATCTTCGATTGGACAGCTTTTGCGAGGTAAAAAGGCTTTTTTGTCATTAAGATATTTAGTCACAAAATCAGCCTGACGTTCCAGACCTTTTATACCATTGTACCAATCGTGATTTCCGGGAATAAAAATCGTTTTTCCTTTAAAACCTTCTGTCAATTTTAATTGATTTTTAAGCTTCGTTTCGGCCAAAGCTTTCTCAGAAGCATTGTCATTTGCAGGAAAACCTTTAGGATAAATATTATCTCCTAAAAATAATAAAGTTGCTTTTTTATTTGATTTTTTTAGCTTCTGGTGCAATAGTTCAAGCGTTTGCTGCGCTTGCTCTTCATCAGCATTTCCTGCATCGCCAACTAAATAAAAAGTGTGTGCAATTTTTATGGTATCAGTTGCGTTTTCCGTTTGGTTTGCACTAACATTTTTTCCATATTGCGCTTTATGCGTTGCGCAGGAGTAAACAAGTAACAATACAACTATTGCTATAGAACAAGTTTTAATCTTAGTAATAAAATGATTATCCAAAAACAATTTCATAATTTAGTGGTGTAAAAATATTCTTTATGAATCTAATAGAACAATCCGAAGACTTCGTCAGTAATTTACTCAAAGATAAACTTTCTAATCTATATTCTTATCATAATTTTAACCATACTTTAACGGTTGTAAATGCTGTAAAAGAGCTTTGTAAAAAAGAAGAAGTTAAAGGAGACGATAAAGAACTTCTTTTAATTGCTGCGTGGTTTCACGATACAGGTTACATTGAAGGATATGAAAATCATGAACAGGAAAGTGTTAAAATTGCTTCGGCTTTTTTGGAAGAAAAAGAACAATCTGAAGAATTTATAGCAACTGTTTCCAGTTTAATTATGGCAACGGTCAAGGAATATATCCCCAAAACTCATTTAGAAAAAATAATAAAAGATGCTGATTTCGCTCATTTAATGGGAACCGAATATGCAACAACTTGCGAATTATTACGCATTGAATTGAAAAACACCTGGAATTTAAATTTTACTAATGCCGAATGGGCAAAAGAAAATTTGAATTTTCTGATGAATAAACATCGATTCTATACGGATTATGCGCAAAAAAAATGGCAGCCATTAAAAGAGAAAAACCTTCTTTTGGTTCAAAAGAAAATTGAAAAGCAAGAAAAGAAAGAAGCTGATAAAATCGAAGCCGAAAATAAAAAGAAAGACAAAATAGAAAAACCGGATCGTGGTGTTGATACTTTATTTCGTGTTACTTTAGGAAATCATACTCGCTTAAGCGGAATTGCTGATAGTAAAGCCAATATTTTATTGTCTGTAAATGCGATTATTATTTCGATTGCACTTTCATCGATTATCCCAAAATTAGACAGTCCGAAGAATGCTCATTTAGTGATTCCTACTTTTATAATGTTGATGTCGAGCGTAATTACTATTATTTTTGCTATTCTTTCTACACGTCCAAAAGTAACATCGGGATTTTTTACGCGTGATGATGTAGAGGCAAAAAAAGTGAATTTGATGTTTTTTGGAAATTTCTATAAAATGCCTCTTGAGGATTACGATTGGGCAATGAACGAAATGATGAAAGATCGCGATTACTTGTATTCGACAATGATTAAGGATTTGTATTACCTCGGTTTAGTACTTCAAAGAAAATACAATTTACTGCGAATTGCCTACAACTTTTTCATGTTTGGATTAATTATTACGGTAATAGCTTTTGTAATCGCTTTTAAATCAATTTAATCTATAATTATAATTAAATACAAAGATAGATCGTTATTGAAAACAGTGCTAAAAGCGTTTCACTCATCTAAAAACAAATAGTTATGTGTTGCCAGCAATTTAAAAATAACAATTGTGAAAATAAGAATATCAATATTTTTAATAACAATCACTTCTATATTTTTTTATAGTTGTAAAGAAGGCATTAAAGAACCTAAATTAGAATATAATAACAAAGCAAATGAACTAATTGAACAGTTGATTTCAGAAGAAAATTGTAATTGTGTTTTAGAAATACCAAAAGAAAATATTGTAGAAATTGAAATGCTTGAAAATTCAACTTTAAATATAGAAAAAGATTATATTAAAAAACTTTCGCTTAAAGATAAAAACGAACTTGATAGTTTAATTAAAATTTCTGAAGGTTTTGAATTAGACAAAAATTATGTAACAACTAAAAAGATAAAATTAATCAAAAGAGATTCTTCGTTTAGAACTTTATCTAAAGACATAATATTTAATACCAAAACTTGTAGAAAAGGAGTATTATATTTTGTAAAACCGATTTTCAATAAAAAATTTAATTTAGCAATAATAAAATATGGAAAGAGTGGTATTTGTTGTGACTTAGGAAGAAATTTTTTTGAATATAAAAACCATAAATGGGAAAGAAAATAAATTACTGGTAATAGTCGTTTGTCTAATGACATTGTTTGGCTGAATTTAATCGGCGAAAATCCGTTTAATCCGTCTAATCTGCGGGCTATTTATCTAGGACATGAATATAAAAAAATAAGCTCAACTATTAGTTGAGCTCATCTAGTAAATCCTGATAGGTAATTTTCTTCGCCGCCGGATTAGCCGTATTATTGATAACTTTTACACGAATCGCTCTCAAACCAGAAACTCCCTGAAGATCTTCAACCTCAAATTGTTCGATCGCAGGTTCCAGTATTTTCTTGTGCTGCAAGTATTTGATATATTTTAAATATTCTGCTTCTTCACTATTTTGAGAATACACAATCGTGATTTTTTCTTTCTCTGTAATACGATCTTTTGTGCCTTTAATATTCGATTTATCGATACGTTTTTTTACCACTTCATATCTGGCATTGTAAGTTCCGTCAACATCAAAACGTTTTTCATCCATTCTAAAACGAATAGAAAGCGGCGCACTAAAAACTAAAATCAAAGAAGTCACATCCAATTCATACGGAAGAGATTCTTTTAGCTGATGATGTTCCAGTTCCATTTCGCATAAAGTCTGCAATTGCCACAAACGTAAATTGTGCAAATACATAATGTCAAACGGTTTTGTTGGCGCAATAGACGCACCAATATAGAGATTATGCTCAACGCCATCAGTTTTGAAACGCTCGTAATAATGCGGATAAATCTGTTGTGCCTCAATTTGTTTTTTATCCAGAACCGAAGCTAGTTTTTTATTGATAATAGACATTGCATTATCAAACTTCTTTCTTTCCTTATAAAACAAACCCGTTTTTTCGTCCAGACTTTCAAAATACTCACGTTCCAGTTTTTCGCTTTTCTCCGTTTCTTTCGTGTTTTTCAAAAGCGGATGAATTTCTTCTTCGATATAACGCTGAATATGTTGTTCAGTATCAGCTTTAAGCGGAAAATCTAATTCCTCGCGAAACGATTCCAATTCAAACTTTCTTTGTTCCAATAATACCAAATTAGTATTAGGATCCAGAGATTCAAAAATCTCTAAAATAGCAGATAATTGATTTTTAAGATCTCGTTTAACCGTTTCGTTTCTGTGTTCAGACGAACTTTTAATATCAATTTGTCCATATAACGGATATACATTTTTGAAGACAATTTCCTTAAAAATATAATCTTTCGTATGATTTATGTTCTGAAAATAATTTTGAGATTCTTTTTTAAATTTCCAATATACACTTGGGTGAATCGTCGTGTATTCTCTTTGTATAATCGCTTCAATCTGATGTTGCATATCAGTATTGTAGCGATCAATCGTGTCTGTCAAATACGGAAGAACCAATTCGAGTTTTGTTGCGTTTACCGTATTTAAATCTCTGGCGTGCGGAGAAACTAATTCTACAACGCCCAATAAATGTCCGTCTTTTATAACCGGAGCAAAAACGCAACTGTGAACGCCTTGTTTCAATAAATGTTCTCCAAGTTTCTTGTTTGCTCCTTCTTCAATGAATTTTTGAACATTAGAAATTACCAAAGGTTCTTTATTGTCTAATAATTTTTCGAATGTACATCCAAAAAAAGCATTCTTACAATCTAATTCCTGATCTTTTGAAAGTAGAAAACTTTGCAATTGAGTATCAAATTTTATAGGTCTGATGAATTTTTCTTCTTCAGGATTATAGACAATGAAACCAACTTTTAAATCCGGAATTTTAAAAATAGATTTAAAAATGCTAGATACAATTTCGTTCGTTGGACCACCTTTTGAATCCGGTTTTAGTAAATTACTTTTTAAGTTCGAAATGGCACTTTCTGTAGTAGCATCAAACAAAGAAACAATTCCGAAACCTTTCAAAGTCCAGCTTCCTTTTGGGAATTTAGATTTCCAAAGTTCAATATCGCCGTAATTGTCCATTAACAAATCAATATCTTCCTGAGTTAAATGTACCGAATTTTCTGTTGGAATAATTTCCATGAAGTCAGCATTGTACAAGATGCGATAATGTTTTTCAACACCGTTTTCATCCGGAATATCGTAGAAAAAGGGTTTGTTGAAATCTATTTTTTGTTTGTAATAAACGCCTAAAATTAAACAACAGTTATTGATATAGAATTGGTGATCGTCAAAATCACGAATTTCCATATCAAATTCAGATCCTGCATTGCTCAGAATCTTTTTGAAACGTTCTGTATAATTGAAAGATAAATTCTGAAAAGGAATTGTAATTGCTTTTATTTCATTGTGCGTTAAAGCAGTAGGAAACAAATCCGCCAATAGATTTTTAATTAAAGCTTCATTATCCTTAATAGTAGAATATTCCTTAATACCTGTTCTTAATTCAGGAAAAGGTTTTATTTGCTCCAGTATGGCTTTGGCGTAGTTTGCTCTGTAATCAACATCTGATAAAGCAATTTCTTCAAATGATTCAATTAGCTTATGAAATGATATGATAGTTTTGAAAGGACTTTCGTTGTATAAATGAATATCCATCTGTGTATAGTTTAGAGATGCAAAATTAAGCAAATATTAAGAATGTTAGCCAATTTATTATTTGTTTCCTTTATGATAGTATAGATATAAACCCTTGTAAATAGGAAGGTTTGAAAGTGAATTTTTAATTTAACTAAATTTTAACATTAACAATAACGGAACGATCGTTCCGTTATTATATCTTTGTACCATAATAATTGAATAATCAATAACTTAATAAATAAACAAAATGAAAAATTTAGAAAACAAAGTAGCAATTGTAACTGGTGGAAATAGTGGAATTGGTTACGCAGCTGCAGCTGATTTAGTAGCAAAAGGTGCAAAAGTAATTGTAACAGGAAGAAACAAAGAAGCTTTGGCTAAAGCCGAAAAAGAATTGAATGTAACCGGAATTGTTGCAGATCAATCAGATTTAAAATCTATTGATAGTTTAGTAGAACAAGTAAAAGCACAATTCGGGAAAGTTGATATTTTATTCTTAAACGCAGGAATTGCAGCTTTTGCTCCGGTAGATTTAGCTTCAGAAGATCATTACGATAGTATTATGAATGTGAATGTAAAAGGAGTTTATTTTACAGTTCAAAAAGTATTACCAATCTTAAATGATGGAGGTTCTATAATCTTCAATACTTCAATTAATGCTCATGTTGGTATGCCAAATTCTAGTGTTTATGCCGCAAGTAAAGCAGCAGTATTATCTTTAAACAAAGTATTTGCAACAGAATTAGCTCCAAGAAAAATTAGAGTAAACGCCGTTTCTCCCGGACCTGTTGAAACTCCGCTTTATGGAAAATTAGGTTTAGAAAAAGAAGAAGTAGAAGGTTTTGGAGCAGTTTTAGGAGACAAAATTCCATTGAAACGTTTTGGACAAGCTTCAGAAATTGCAAAAACAGTTAGTTTCCTTGCTTCAGATGACGCATCATTTATAACTGGAGCAGAAATTGTAATTGATGGTGGATTAACTGTTAATGCTGTAGTTTAATTTTTTTTGCTAAAATTCAGGAACGATTGTTCCGTTTTTGTACCTTTGTAAAGTTAACAGAATTTAGAAATCATGGCTAGAACGAAAGAATTTAATGAAGATCAGGCTTTGGATAAAGCAATAGAAATTTTTTGGCATAAAGGTTATAACGGAACTTCGGCTCAGGATTTAGTAACACATTTAGGTTTAAGCCGTTCGAGTTTGTATGATACTTTTGGCGATAAGCAGAAACTTTTTGCTCAGTCTTTACAACGTTATCAGAAAAATGCCCAGGATCAAATCGTAAAACTTTTTGATGAATCGGAAAATATAAAAGAGACTTTGCGTGATATTTTTAAACAAGCTGTTATAGAAAGCCTTGAAGATCGAATTACAAAAGGATGTTTTATGGTAAATTCTTCGGTGGAATTGGCAATGCATGATGAAGAAATTGCCAAAATTGTAAAAAATAACAGCCAGATAATGGAAGAAGTTTTTACAAAAGCCGTTCAGAAAGGGCAGGAGTCAGGTCATATTTCAAAAACGCTTGATGCGAAAGTTTTAGCACGATTTATTTTTAATAATTACTCCGGAATCAGAGTTTTGGCAAGAACCGGAGAAAGAGACAAACAAGTCTACGATGATATTGTAAAAGCAATGTTTTCAGTACTCTAAATTGCTAATTAAGAAAAGAATATAAAAAATCCCATTCATATTTATGCGAATGGGATTTTGGTTTTTGAGACTTTTATGCTAATGATGAGTTTTTTTATTTACTGTCAAAAACATTTAATTTAAACCAATCTTGGGTTTTATCAATCATTTCTTGTCCATATTGTTTACGAATAGTATCATAAACCCATTGAAGATTTTTCTCTTTTAAAGTCTCTTTTATCTTGTTTTCCGCCTCGATCATTACCAAATGTATGGCGCAATAATTGTTTTCTTTCCAGGGAAGATTTTTTTTATCTACCAATACACAGTTGTCTCTGATGTTGTTGCATTCAAAAAACGAAATTTCTCCTTCAACAGCAAGAACAATATCTAAAAATGTGATTTCATCAGGTAATTTGGAAAGTGTATATCCACCTTTTACTCCAATATTTGATTTCACAATTCCTGCTTTTTTTAATTTAGTAAAAGCTTTGGCTAGATAAGTTTCGGATATATTCTGAAAATTCGCCAAATCCTTTACAGTTATTTTATTTTCTTTTGGATTGTCAATCAAATACACCAAAGAATGTATCGCATATTCTACATTTTTTCCTAAAGTTGACATAGTAATGATTTAGTTAGTTTTATGAAGTTTATAATTTTAAACAGCGTTTTGGCTAACATTTGGAACCTCAGGAAAAGAATCTTTCAGTGCAGTTTCAACGTCTTCTGCAGGATAAATTAGCTTTGTAGTAACTTCCATTTTTATATTCTTTCCTTCAATTCCGCTAAAAGCTAATGTGCGTTCCCATCCGGTTGTTAGCATACCATCTTCCTGACCTAAATCTACACACGTTACATAATCTGTGTAATTGTAAGGTTTTAAAGGTTGCGAAAACAAGCTGTTTACAGCATTATGTCCAGCCCATTTTCCTAAGAACATGGAGAATTGACAAGCCATAAGCGAATTATTACCTTCATCATCAATAGGAATATTAGCAACATCTCCAGCTGCGATTACATTGTCATATTCTTCTAACTGAAGATATTTATTTACATGAAGACGTCCCAGTTTATCTTTTTCTCCTTTAAAGAAATTACAAAGCGAACTTGCAACTAATCCAACAGTCGAAATAACTGTTTGCGAAGGAATAAATGTACCATCACTTAGGGTTGCTCCATTGGAAGTCACGCCAGCCAATGAAACTCCTGTTGCAATAGTAACGTCTTTCGATTCTAATGTTTTTATAACGTAATCCTGCGCTTCAGCTGAATAATAGTTTCCTACTTTATCAGCTTTTTCGATAAGTACTACTTTAAAATCAATTGGTTTCTGATCCTGTTCCCTTAATATTTTCAAGGCTTTTTCTTTAATAACAGTCACTACTTCAAGGCCTGTTAATCCGCTTCCGGCAACGACAAAAGTTGTAGCGCCATCGCCATCAAATTTTTTACTTGCTAATTGCGATAAATGATCTTCAAGTCTTTGAGCGCCATTGAATGTGTCGACATTAAAAGTGTTTTCGATTCCCGGAATGTTTATCGCTTTTAAAACACTTCCCGAAGATAAAATTAGGTAATCGTAGTTCAAAATTCTTGAACCATGATTTGTCGCAACCGTTACGAGATTTTGTTCCGGATCGATAATTTCTGCTTTACCAATGATGAATTTAATATTTAATGGCTTGAAATATTTTTTTAATTCAACTCTTAACCCTTCTAATGAAACTTCATATAATCTTGGACGAATCGTTAGATATTCATCCATATTCACTAAAGTCACCTCAAGTTCATTTTCCTTTTGTAATTCACGACTTTGTCTAATAGCGCTTAAAGCACTCCAAAAACCTGCGAATCCTCCGCCGATAATTAATAATTGTTTTTTCATTTTATTTATAGATAATTACGATAATAATTGTCGCAAATTAAAGCATAATAATCTTACAAAATAAGTTTATTCTTATATTTTTAAATTATTAATTTTAAAAATATAGCTAAATACCTATAAATTAATGAAAAGGAAATTGAAAAAAATGAAAGATTTTGATTGTCTATTTTGAGAAAAGGGTTTGAAATTGATTTTTTAGATTAAAGTTCTAAGATTTTAGAGCAATAAAAAAACGGCAATTACAAATAAATGTAGTTGCCGTTTTTTGTTTTAAGTAAGTAATAGAAAATGAATAACTCTTAGCTTTTTTCTTCTTTATTGAAATAAACTAAGTAGTAATACATTTGTTTTTCTTCATCCCAGCCTTTTTCAACAAATTTTTCTGCGCTTTCAGGATTGATAAAATCCATTTTAATCTGAATATGAGTATCTAGATTAATAACGTTTTTAATCGATTTTCTTGCGTCAGAAACTGCTGCGTTGGCAATAGGGAATGAGGTTACATCTTCGATGCTGTATTTTTCTCCTTTATCAACTTTATAGTTTTTGAATTCAGGAATTAAGTCTGGATTGTCTAATACTTCATTCAGGAAATTTTGCTCTTCAAACTGATCGTTTTTAGCGAAATAATTCACAGAACGGTTCATGAACATTACTTCTTCTTTTTTGTCTTCTGCAGGTAAAACAACATCTTTAGCAAAGTTTTGACAGAATTTCAAGTATTTTTTAGTGATGAAGTTTTCATCTTCAAAAGCATCAACTGATAAAAAGTGCTCTAACCAATAACGCGCGTCATAACGGTTGCTATCTACAGTTAGAATTTTGTATCCTTCTTCTTTTTTGTAGTTAAAAATCAAACAGCCTTTATCTAATTTGCTTAGGTTGATACCTTGTTGCAAGATCATTTCAAGATTACTGTTTTTCTCTTCAAATTGTAAAAAGTCAGCTTGTAACTCACTTTTAAAAATCCCGATTGCGTCAACAACATTATTGTCAATACTTAGATTTGTTAAATAAGTTACATAAACCTCTCCGTTTTTAATGTGCGGATGATTTGATTGCTCGAATAAATGTGTCGTGATTCTTTTTGAAACCTCCTGTAAATTGCCCGGATTATTAAAAATCTCAGTAGCATATTTAAACATGTCGTTATAATCCAAATCGACTTCGTGCGCAAACTGATAATAGTTTTCTTCTTTCTCTCTAAAAGGCTTAAAAAAGTATTCTTTTATCAAAGGCACAATTTCATCATTTAGATTAAATGGTTGTTCTGATAAAAAAATCGCTTCGTTCCTGCTTTTATTTCCTACGCGGTGTATCGCAAGCGTCTCGATGTGGGTGTTGAAAAGGTTGATCATATTTAAAGGTGCTGAGGTTCTGAGTTGCTAAGGTTCTGAGGTTTTAGTTTCTATCTTTAATTTTCTTTATAAATGAAACTAACATTCTCTCTACTTCTCGACTGTCCTCATATAAATTATTAAATTCTTGTTCGTTAAGATAGGTTATATTTTTTGCAATTTCTAATTGAGTCTGCATTTCAAATAAAGAACCTACTGAAATATTTAAAAAGCGTAAAAAATCTTTGTCACTTTCTCGTCCGGAACCTTCAGCAATATTGCTTGAAATTGAAACGGAACTACGTCTTATCTGTGACGTTAATCCGAAGATTTCTTCTTTTGGAAATTTGTTTGTTGAAAAATAGATTTTAGTAATCAAGCTCATTGATTTCTGCCAGATTAAAAGTTTTCGAAAATCACTCATTTTTATTTTTATTTAATCTGATAAAATTAATAAAAAAAAATAAGATAAATCCTTCAAAATAAAAACTTAGAACCTTAGCAACTCAGAACCTAAGAACCTCAAAAAATTAATTCCAGTTCTCCTCAAATCCATAATCTTCAAAGCTATCGTCTCCTTCGAACATGTCAAGATCGTCTTCGTCTAAGTCGTCTTCAAATTCTCCGTAAATGTCATTGTGCATATCATCTGCTTCGAAGTTTTTTTCTAATGCTTCATCAGGCATTTCTCCGTGTGAGAATAAAGTTTCAGGGTAAGGAGCTCCTGCAATTTGATCTTCAATAGCGGCAAGTTCAACTAAGAAAGTCCACATATTAATGAAATCGTACACGTAGATGATTTTGGTATTTTCTTTATCCAGGATAGAAGACAATGGATAATCGCCCATAGTTCGTTGCTCACCGGGAACATCGCCAGTATCAAAAAGTGGAATTTCATCTTCCTGATTCCAAGTTTCATCGCAGGTATAAAACGAAGCTACTTCCATTCCGTCAAAACCAAAAGCGTTGAAGATAGCATTGTGTAAATCCTCAAGAGTATCGTCTTCAAGAATAGCAATGTCTCTAAAAATATCTTCTTCGGCGTCTAGAATTACTCTAAATTTATAAACCATAATCTTTGTTTTTATTGAAAGGTCAAAGGTAAAATATAAAAAACGAAATACGAATTGTGATTTACGATTTGTTGAAAAGATTTTTATTTATCGGGATGAGAGGAGTCGTTGTCTAATTAACAAACTTTTCGGCTAGTTTGTCATTGCGAGGAACGAAGCAACCACACTAGAAAGAAATGCAAAATGATTCAGCAAGTGAGATTGCTTCGTTCCTCGCAATGACAAGGCAAAATCACCTCCCAATCAATCTTTTTCTAATCTTATGATAACGTTTATGATAAGTACTATGACTAGGATAACTTCTGGTTGAAGTCATATTATTAAAAATTAAAGCAGTAAGAAGTAAAATCAAAGTCCCCACTAAAACCGGTGATATCACATACAAATATCCTAGAGCTTTTACTTTTTCTGTGCCAATAACCGCAATTAATGCCGTTGCGCCTCCCGGCGGGTGAAGTGTTTTTGTGATTTGCATAGCAATTATAGCAAACGAAACTGCTAATGGCGCCGCGATCCATATAATATCCGGTGCAAGTTTATGAACTGTAACCCCTATAAAAGCAGAAATTACGTGTCCACCAACTAAATTTCTTGGTTGCGAAAACGGACTTTGGATAATTCCATAAACTAATACACTCGAAGCTCCAAAAGAACCAATTAAATACACCGCGTCATTTCCTGAAAAATGAATGGACTGTACATAAGCGAGAATTCCAATTCCAACAAACGAACCTATAAACGACCAAAAATGTTCTTTAGAGTCTATTAAAGTTTCTTTATAAAGAATATATCGTGTTTTGCGGTAGCTTCTTTTAATTTTAGGAGTGGGCATAATGTAATGTGGTATTTTACTTGAAGAAGTGTTTAAAATGTTATTTAATTAAGCTTGGAGAATAACTATATACGGTATAAGGATAAATCATTTTCGCGGTATATTTAGAAATTAAACAAACTACTAAAATTGGTAAAAATAAAGTGTAATCATTTGTTAGTCCACAAACCAGGAATATGGCTGTAAAAGGCGCATGAATACTGGCACTTAATACTGCAGCCATTCCAATAATCATAAAATTAACCGGAATTACATTTACATGGAAAAAGCTATTTAAAACGGATGCCAGCAATAAACCTAAAAATGCGCCAATAAAAAGACTTGGAGCAAAAACGCCGCCATCGCCCCCAGAAGCCAGTGTTACCGAAGTTACAATTGGTTTTAAAATCAAAATTCCAATAAAAGTTAATGCTAAAGTAAGTGTTAACGGAATTTTACTTGTGTTGCCAAAGATTCCTTTTATAGCGTGATATCCTTCTCCGTATAGTTGTGGAAAAACGAATAAAGAAACGCTCAAAACTACTGAACCAATTAGTATTTTGTAATAATGAGTGTCAATTTTTCCGAATTGAGATTTGAAAAATAATACACATCTTGTTAAGTAAACCGAGTTCATTCCGGCTAAAATTCCTAAAAGAATAAAATACGGAATTGCTTTTAAATGCCAGGTTGTAATAGATACTGTAAACAATGGTTCTTCTTTTAAAATAGAAAGTAAACCAAAGGCAATTGAAACAGCGATTACATTTGAAATAATAAAAGCTCGCGTTACTTTTCGAGAAATAACTTCAAGAGCAAACAAAACTCCGGCAATTGGACTGCTGAATAAAGCCGTAACCCCGGCAGCAACTCCCGCACAAATTAATTCGGTTTTGTATTGTCTGAAGATGTTTTCTTTTTGCTGTGCTACAGAACCAATTGTTGCAGAAGCTACAACGGTAGAAACCTCAATTCCGGTAGAACCTCCAAAAGCAACCGTTATTAATCCGTTTATAAAGTGAGATGGAATTTTATAAGAAGGTAAATTTTTTGAAGTCGATTTTGTACTTTCAAAAACCTCTTTAATTCCTTTGTTTTCTTTTTTCTTAAAAAGATAATGTCTTAAAAAATAAATTACAGATAATCCAAAAACAGGGAAGAGAATATACAATAATGGATGTACAGTAACTTCATGAAAAAAGATTTCTTCGTAGTATTCTGTGATTTTTTTTAGTGAAATTCCGAGAAAGGCAGAAAGGAAGCCAATTAAAATAGATACAATAACTAATTTTCGGAATTTGATAAATTGATGATTTTTTTTGATTTGCGCCGTTTTGTTCATCAGAAGTGATCGCACTTTTTTTATGCGGATTACAAAATTAAGAATCAAATTCGGTTTTTAATAGAAAAAACGCAATATAATGTGTTAAAACTGATAAAAACAGGAAAATTCTTTCAGTGTGTTTTTCTTTGAATGTCGCTTATTTTAGGTTCAAAGAGACAAAGTTGCAAAGTTTTATTAAAATAATAATATAAAAGCATGTTTGTGATTTCTCCTTTTATCGAAATGACATAAAGTGAGAAAACCTTTGTCCCTTTGAACCTTTGTAACTCTGAACCTTTACCCCCTATCTCTCATAAAACTCTATTGGCAACAAATCAGGATCGGCAATAAAAGTGAATCGTTTTTCAGTGGTTTCATCGATTCTTATAGGTTCTGATTCGATGTTTTTCGTATCCAAAAAAGCGATAGTTTCTTCTAAATTTATGACTTCAAAAGCCAAATGACGCAATCCAACAGCTTCAGGTCTTGAAGGTCTTTTTGGCGGATTTGGAAACGAGAATAATTCGACTACATAAGTGCCGTTTAATGCTAAATCAAGTTTGTACGATTGACGTTCTTCGCGATAAATTTCTCTGATAATTGTTAAACCTAAAACTTCTGTATAGAAAGTTTTAGATTTTTGATAATCGGAGCATAAAATGGCAATATGGTGAACTTTATTTAAAGTAAGCATTATGAATTTGATTCAGGTTCTTGGTTTAATTTTCTAATTACTTTCGCTGGATTTCCAACAGCTAATGAATTGTCCGGAATGTCTTTTGTAACCACAGATCCGGCACCAATAACACATCCTTTTCCTATCGTTACGCCGGGGCAAATTACAGAATTTCCGCCAATCCAGCAATCGTCGCCAATTGTAACCGGATAAGCATTCTCGAGTGTTTTTCTTAATTCGGCGTCAAGCGGATGAGAAGCGGTATAAATTTGAACATTTGGTGCAATAAATACGTTTGAGCCAATATTTACAGGAGCACAATCCAGAACAACACAATTTACATTAAAATAAACATTATCACCACAAGTTATGTTATAACCATAATCGCAATGAAACGGAGGTTCGATATAAAAACCCTTACCAACATTTGGGATTAATTCGGCTAGAATTTCTTTTGCTTTTTTCGTCAAACGATATTCTACAACGTTTAAACGATGGAGTAGATTTTTAGCTTTTCGGCGGTCTTTTACTAAAACAGGATCTCCTGCAACATAATATTCTCCTGAGATCATTTTTTCTTTTTCTGTCATTATATAAAGCATTTACATTTTAGTCTTGGCAATTTTTTCATGTATTTTTAAAGTTTCCTGCAAAGCTGCAGATGAATACCAAGGTGTTAATTCGGCTTCGAGTAATTTCGCCTGTATTGCAGGATCTGTGGCAACTAGAGCTTGTGCTTCTTCAATAGTTTCAACATTAAAAATATAGATTCCTCTATAATTTCTGTCATTTTTCATAAAAGGTCCGGCCACGACAAGTTTTCCTTCTTTGGCTAATTTTCCAATGTTGGCCATATGACCTTCAAATAATTTCTTAGTTTCTTCTTTAGATGCCGTTGTATTTGTTCCCGATTTCAAAAGACAAAACACATATTTCTTCATTCCATATTCGTCAGCGTGTAATGATTTTGCCAGATTTTCGTCGAATTTCACTTCAGTTTCCTGAGAAAATCCTAGAAGACTTATCAATAAAAAAGCGAGTAATAGTATTGATTTTTTCATGTGAATATTTATATAAAAAAGATGGTTCCTATTTAAAAATAACTACCAGTTTTGTCATTCCGACGAAGGAGGAATCTCCGTAAGAAACTCCATAATCAGAATCGCCAATCTTTGTCGAGCTTCTCGTTGAGATTTCTCCTTCGTCGAAATGACAAAAATGCGAGTAAAATCCGTGTAAATCTGCGTTTTCGCAAAGCGAATCCGCGTCATCCGTGTTCAATATTGTCGCCAATCTTTGTCGAGTTTCTTGCGAAGATTTACTTCGTCTGTTCGCTATCGCTCGGGTCTCCTTCGTCGAAATGACAAAATCTAAGCAGAAGCGGGATTTTATCTTTTATAATAACTTCTTCAAAATAACAATCTGTCCTAGATGATAAACATCATGCTGAATGATTCCGTGGATATCTTCATAAAAATTATGATTATTATTTTGGTCTATTTTTTCAAAATCAGCATCATTAAAATCACTCAGACAAGCGCTCCATAATTCCTGTGATTTTGCCAGACTTTGCAGCGATTGTTCCCATGCAGGTTCAGACGAATCTAAAATTGGTACAAAATAATTATGATCAGGAGTTGTAATGATTTCTCCCTGAACACGTCTTAATATATTTCTTCTCCATTGAATTAGGTGATTGACAATTTCCCAAATAGTATTTAAATTCGGATTGACTTTTTTATAAGCCTGAGCTGCAGTAACATCTTTTAAAGTATCTGCTAAAGTAACTTCAAGCCACGGATTTCCATTGTAAATGGATTGATATAAATTTGAAACTCTTTTACTTTCTGACATAGTTAATAGTTTTTAGAAACATGTTAGCTAAGATACAAATAAGTATTTTACAACTCATCCTCGAAATTCTACAATTGGGTTATTTAATATTTTTTAACTTAGATTGTTAAAATACATTTGCCTCATCAAAACCAAATGTTATGAAAACCAAATTACTTTTTACAATTATTTTTTTACTTTTAACGTCTTTTATTTTTGCTCAGAATGTCATTTCTGGAAAAGTTGTAGATCAAAAAGGAAAACCGGTTCCGGGAGCAAATATCTATCTGGACGGAACTTATGACGGAGCTACAAGTTCTGAAAACGGAGATTTTTCTTTTGAAACCACTACAACAGGAAATCAAACAATAGTGGTTAGTTTTTTACTTTATGAAACTTTCAAAACAGAAATTGATGTTGCCAATTACAAAAATCAAACTGTTAAATTAAGAGAAAATGTAAACGCTCTTGATGCCGTAGTTATTACCGCAGGAACATTAGAATCCGGAGACAAAGCCAGAGTTTCTGTTTTAAAACCATTAGATATTGTTACAACTGCTGGTTCTGCCGGAAATATTATTGCAGCCTTACAAACTTTGCCGGGAACGCAAACTGTGGGTGAGGACGGACGTTTATTTGTTCGTGGAGGAGAAGCAAGCGAAACGCAAACCTTTGTTGATGGACTTCGTGTGGCACAACCTTATGGCGCAACAACCAATAATTTACCAACAAGAAGTAGATTTTCACCTTTCTTATTTAGTGGAATTGCATTTTCAACAGGAGGTTATTCTGCTGAATATGGAGAAGCTTTATCAAGTGTTTTACTTTTGAATACACAAGACGAACCGGACCAAAATAAAACAGATATTGCTTTAATGACCGTAGGTTTAGGAGTTGGAAATACTCAAAAATGGAAAAAAAGCTCTTTTAGTATTAATACCAATTATATTAATCTTGCACCTTATCAGGCTGCAATTCCGCAAAATGTAGATTGGAATAATCCTTATCAATCTTTGGGTGGAGAAGCAGTTTACAGATATCATTTCGAAAGAGGAATTTTTAAACTTTATGCAGCTTTCGATTCAGAGAAATTTGACTTGAATCAGAAAAATGTAAATTTTGTAAATCCAATCAGAACTGATTTAAACAATAATAATTTCTACCTGAATGCTTCTTACAAAGGAGATTTTGGAACAGGATGGCAACTTACATCAGGAGTTAGTTATGGTTACAGCAAGAATAAAATCAAGTATGATATAAATGATGTTGATAGCAACGAAAATGCAATGCAATTGAAGTTGAAGTTGAGAAAAAACATTTCGAACTATTTTAAATTATCTTTTGGAGCAGATTATTTTATCACAAAATTCAATGAAAATTTCGATGATAACATTTCGATTAAAGTTGCAAATGGTTACGATTCTAATATTGCCGCTTTTTATACCGAAGGAGATATTTTATTCTCTAAAAAATTAGCGATGAAAGTAGGTTTAAGGTATTCGAACAATAGTTTGTTAAATGAAAACAATTTTGCGCCAAGAGCTTCTATTGCTTATAAAGTTTCAAAAACAAGTCAGTTTTCATTTGCTTACGGAGATTTTAGTCAGACTCCGGTTGTTGATTATATTAAATACTCTAAATACCACCAGTTTGAAAGTGAAAAAGCACAACATTATATTTTAAATTATCAGTTTACAAAACCTGGACAAACTTTTAGAGCAGAAGCCTATTATAAAGATTACAGCAATTTGGTTCAATACGATACAAAAGACATTCAATACAATTCGGTTTTCAATAATAACGGATCAGGATATGCAAAAGGACTTGATTTATTTTGGAGAGACAGCAATTTGTATAAAAACTTAGAATATTGGATTTCGTATTCTTATATCGATTCACAAAGACAATACAAGAATTTTCCAACGATGGCAACACCAAGTTTCATTGCAAATCACAGTTTGTCTATTGTAACAAAGTACTTCATTACAGATTGGAAATCGCAAATTGGTTTTACGAACAGTTTTACAACAGGAAGACCTTATAATGATCCAAACCAAACTCAGTTTATGAGTGGAAAAACTAAAAGTTATAATAGTTTAAGTTTTAACTGGGCGTATTTATTGACAACACAAAAAATCTTGTATTTCTCTGTTTCGAATGTAATAGGAACAAAAAATATCTACGGATATGATTACGCAAAATTACCGGATGCAAACGGAGTTTATAACAGGCAAGCCGTAACACCAACCGCAGACAGATTCTTTTTCGTAGGTTTCTTCTGGACGATTAGCCAGAATAAAAATGAGAATCAATTGAAAAACTTATAGTCTCTAAGTTGCTAAGGTTCTGAGTTACTAAGAAAAAAGCTTAGAACCTTAGCAACTCAGAACCTTAGAACCTCAAAAAAAACAATTCAGTCATCAAATTCAACAACTCAGTATCATTTAATTTTAAAACAGTAAAATCCAACATACTTTTGAAGTATAAATAATAAGGGACTAAGTTGCTAAGCTTCTAAGACGCTAAGAAAAAACTTAGATACTTAGCTCCTTAAAATCTTAGAACCTTAAAAAAAAGTTTTAATCATCAATCAAAAAAAGCTTAGCATCTCAGAACCTTAGTAACTTAGAAACTTTAAAAACAGAAATCATGACCAAAATTATTACAATAATCACCTTATTTATTTGCAGTTTATTATCTGCTCAAAATGTAAAATTAACTGTTGCTGTTTCAGGTTTAAAAAATGATACAGGAATTGTAAAAGTAGGTTTGTACAACTCAGACGGGACATTTCTTAAAACGACTTATAAAAGCCTTACTTCTGAAATTAAAAATAACCAAGTAGTTGTAACGTTTGATAATCTTCCGACAGGAGAATATGCAATTTCAACTTATCATGATGAAAACAATAACGGAAAACTTGATCGAAATGCGATGGGAATACCTTCTGAAGCTTATGCAGCGTCAAACAATGCTAAAGGATTTATGGGGCCTCCTTCGTATAAAGATGCTAAATTTATTGTCGATAAAGATTCAAAAATTGAAATAACATTATAAATAAAAACTAACAAATTAACCATTTAAATAACTTATAAAATGAAAAAGATTATCACTTTGATTGCATTATTTGTAGTAGGAATAAGCTCGGCACAAACACAATTTGAACAAGGAATGACCAAAGCTTTCGGACTTTGGAAAGAAGGAAAAAGTACAGAAGCTTCGGCATTATTTGAAAGAATTGCTGCGGCAGAAAAAACAAGTTACTTACCTAATTATTATGTTGCATTGGTAAATACTACGACTGCGTTTTCAGAAAAAGATAAAACAAAAATCGATTTGTTATTGACAAAAGCACAAGACGCTTTGGATGTTGAATTTATAAAAGATCAGAATAATGCAGAGTTATACGCCATGCAAGCTTTGATTTATACGGCTTGGGTTGTTGCAGATCCAATGACAAACGGAATGAAATATTCGGCTAAAGTGATGGAAGCTTACGCGAAAGGTAAAGCGATTGATCCAAATAATCCACGAATTGTTTTTGGAGAAGCTGATTATCAAATTGGAGGAGCAAAATGGTCAGGTGTAGATACAAAACCACTTTGTGCACAAGTTGATAAAGCTATTGAACTTTTTGCTACTTTTAAACCAGAAACACCTTTTTCTCCAAAATGGGGATTAGAAAGAGCTTTGGAAACTCAAAAAAATTGCAAAAAATAAAATTAATTAAAGCAGATTAACAAATGAAGGATCATAGATATGTATACGGGAGTTTAAAAAGCGGAACAATTGTCTCGTTTAAGATTTCTATGATTTTTGCTATAATATTTATAGCGCTTCTAGGAGAAGATTTAACGATCAAAAACGTTCTTGTTACTTTTTTTGTTAGCTGCCTTTATTCTTTTGGACTTGGTTTTGGAAACGGATACATCAATGTGCTCTTAGATAAAAAATGGGATTGGCTCGAGCAAACAAATCTTAGGGTTTACTACGGAATCCTGGTGACTGTTTTGTACACGATTCCCGTAGTTTTAGGAATAAACTATTTCATTTTTGTTGTCCTGCAAAATGTAACTCTCGATGTGTTTTTTGGAGCGAGAATGCTTTGGGTACATCTTTTTTATATTATTCTTTCGTTAGGAGTTTCGACTTTCATGCAAGCGAGAAGCTTTATGGTAAAATGGAAACAAGCTTCTAAGTTCGAAATAACACAACAAAAGATTATCGCAGGAACGGCAAATGCTAAATTCGAAAGTTTAAAAAATCAAATTGACCCGCATTTTCTTTTTAATAGCTTGAATGTTTTAAGTTCTTTAATCGAAGAAAACCCAGATAATGCACAACGATTTACTACTTCTTTATCTAAAATTTATCGCTACGTTTTAGAGCAAAAAGACAAAGAATTGGTTTCTGTTGAAGATGAATTGTCATTCGCAAAAACGTATATGAATCTATTGAAAATGCGTTTTGAGAATAGTTTATTTTATGAATTGCCAACAACAAATATAAATCCGGATGCAAAAGTAGTTCCGTTATCATTACAGCTTTTGCTTGAAAATACGGTAAAACACAATGTTGTAAGTGAGCAAAAACCATTACATATTCGAATTTTTGTTGATGGAGATTATTTGGCAATTCAGAATGATTTTCAGAAGAAAGAAGTTCTTCAAGACAGACAAGGTGTTGGATTACAAAATATTGTAAATCGATACGGAATTGTAACCAACAGAAAAGTTTTGATTGAACAAAACGAAAAAACTTTTACAGTTAAAATTCCAATTTTAACCAAACAAATTACGGTTATGGAAAAAAATGCAGAATATACAGATGAAAATAAAGCTTATTTCAGAGCTAAAAAAAGAGTAGAAGAATTAAAAGGATTTTATGCAAATGTTATTTCATATTGTTGTGTGATTCCTTGTTTGATCTTCGTGAATTTGACCTTTTCTCCCGGATTTCAATGGTTTTGGTTTTCGGCTTTAGGCTGGGGATTTGGAGTTGTAATGCATGCTTTTAAAGTTTTTGGATACAGCTCAAATTGGGAAGAACGAAAAATTAGAGAAATTTTGGAAAGAGAAAATAATAAACAAAGCTGGAAATAATCATGGGAACAAATTATTCAGATTCAGAACGATATTATCAGGCTCAAAAAAAAGTCGAAGAAATTAAAAAGTTTTATCAGCATTTAACGGTTTATCTTCTTTGTAATCCAATCGTAATTGTTGTAAATCTAATGACTTCACCAGGTTACCTATATTTTTGGTATTCTTTGTTAGGGTGGGGAATTGGAGTTGCTTTGCACGGATTGAAAGCTTTTGATTGTTTTCCGTTTTTTAATAGAGAATGGGAACAACAAAAAATAAAAAAGATCATGGAGAGAGAAATAGAAAGTCAAAGACAAATTTGGAAATAATTATGGAAAGAGATTTTGATAATGACGCGAAAAAAAATGAACTGCTACAAATAGCTAGCAGAAAAGTAGTTAAACTAAAATCATTTTATATTCATGCTTTTTTCTATAGTATTGGATTGATTTTGTTTACTTTAAAAAACTATTTCGGACTTCCGTTGAATGTGTTTCCAGTCCGATATTTAAATAGTTTGGTAATGATAGTTTGGAGTACTGCGTTTCTGGTATCTGCAGTGGATATATTTGCTTCTTTTAAAATTTTTGGAGAAGAATGGGAAGAACGTAAGCTGAAAAGCATCTTGGAGAAAAAAGAGAAAAAACAAAAATGGGAGTAATCATGGAAGTGAAATTTACTGAAGAGGATAAATATTATATAGCAAAAAAGAAAGTAGAGAACATTAAAGGTTTCTACGGAAATCTGACTTCTTTTATCATTGTGAATATTATATTGATAATCATAAATTTGTGGACATCACCAGAATATTTATGGTTTTTCTGGCCACTATTGTGGTGGGGAATTGGAGTTGTTTTTCATGGATTAAAAGTTTTTGAAGTATTTCCGGTTTTGGGAAAAGACTGGGAAGAAAGAAAAATCAAAGAATTGATGGAAAAAGAAAAAGAGAATCAAAACAAATGGCAATAATTTTTTAAATCAAAGTAAAATGGGACGATTTAGAAGACGCATGTTCGAAGAATATGCACATGAATTTAGTACAGACGAAAGTTATAATATAGCTTACAGAAAAGTAAAAAGAATTAAAGGATTTTACTCGCATTTGAAGGTTTATCTTATTGTGAATATTATTATCATTATTTCAAACTTGAATAGAGGTCATTTTGGTTTTATAGGAAATCATTTTGAAGTGAGAGGTTTCAGAGATTGGGAAATTTATTCAACCGCATTTTATTGGGGAATAGCTTTAGTCATTCATGCATTTTCTGTTTTTGGTCGTGATTTCTTTTTTGATGATGAATGGGAGCAAAAGAAAATCCAAAAAATTATGGAGAAAGAGGCTCAGAATAAAAATAAATGGGAGTAAATTTGGGTTAAATTTTCAATTTTTGCATTTTAGTAAATGACGACATTAATCATAGAAGACGAAAAACCAGCTGCAAGATTGTTGCAGAGAAAACTAGAAAAGTTAGATATTGCTGTAGAAACAATGTTGCATTCTGTAGAAGAATCCATTCATTGGTTTACAAATAACCAACATCCCGATTTAATTTTCCTTGATATTCAGTTATCAGATGGTTTGTCGTTTGAGATTTTTGAAAAAATAGACATTCAAAGCGCTATTATTTTTACAACGGCTTATGATGAATATGCTTTAAAAGCGTTTAAACTAAACAGCATTGATTATCTTTTGAAACCAATTGATGAAGATGATTTAGAAGTTGCCGTTACAAAATTCAAAACCCGAATCCCTAAATTAAACTCAGAAACACAAAATCTTCAGGCTGATTTTGAAGAAATTCGCCGAATGTTGTCAAATCCTTTTGAGAAAAGTTTTAAAAAGCGATTTACGGTTAAAATCGGACAGCATCTAAAAGTTATTACAACAGAAGAAATCGAATGTTTTTTTAGTGAAAATAAAGGAACATACATTCATACTTTCGACAATAGAAACTATTTAATCGATTCGACTTTAGAAGTTCTGGAGCAGGAATTAGACATGAAAGATTTCTTTCGCGTAAGCAGAAAATATATTGTTCCGCTATCGGCAATAAAAGAAATTCAAGTTTATACCAATTCTCGTCTTAAAGTTATTCTACCAACTTATAAAGAAGATGAGGTTATTGTAAGCCGAGAAAAAGTACAGGATTTTAAAGCCTGGTTGGGATAGATTTTACAGAGAATATAAATAAAACCATTCGTATAGAATTCAATACAAAATGCAACATTAAAGAGCCAAAGGCTCGATTTATATTGTAGAGCCGGATTTTAATCCGGTTGACACAACGAAGAGTATCAAAAGTTTGAAATAGTTAAAAATAAAAAAAATCCTTCAATTGAAGGATTTTTTTTATTTTCAAGAGTTTTTATTATTTACTCAATCGATGTAACGTATATGTCATTGCGCTCAAAAGGAAGAAAGCCATAATTTGGTGAATTAATCCTAAAGCCAACGGAACACTATATAAAAGTGTAAATACTCCCAATGCAAATTGAATAAAAACAAAAGCTACCAGAGTTTTTATAGCATGCGATTGATTTCTTGTAAGTGAAAATTTAGTGCTTCGGTAATAAAGGAAAAGAATAAATGCCACAACAACATAAGCAAAAGTTCTGTGTACGAACTGAACGCCACTTTTTCCTTCGATTAAATTTTTAACCAAAGTCGGTTGTTCGATAAAAACAGAATCGTGTATAAATTGTCCATCGCTCATTAAAGGCCAGTGGTTGTGGATTAATCCAGCATTTAAACCTGCAACAAAACCACCATAAATAATCTGAATTAATAAAGCTACTAATGCAAATCGTGCAATATTACGAAGCGGAATTACTTTTGTAATGCTGCGTTCCGGATATATTAAATCTAATGCAACCCATAAAGTATACGCAAAAGTGATAAATGCAAAAGTAAGGTGTAATGAAAGTCTAAAGTGGCTTACATCTGGATTATCGATTAATCCGCTGCGAACCATAAACCAACCTAGAAAACCTTGAAAAGCTCCCATTGCCAATAGAACGATACATTTTTTGATAGTATCACGATCCAGTTTTTTTCTGATTAAGAAGTAAACAAAAGGCACAAAGAAAACCAATCCAATGATGCGACCGATAAAACGGTGAAACCATTCCCAGAAATAAATAAATTTATAATCGGCTAATTGAAAGTCATTGTGAATATTGATTTTTTGATACTCCGGAAACTTCTTGTATTGTTCGAAAGCTTCATTCCATTTTGCATCTGTAAGAGGCGGGAAAGTATCTGTTACCAAATGCCAATCCGTCATTGATAAACCTGAATTAGTCAAACGGGTAATTCCGCCAACAACAACCATTAAAAATAATAAAACACAACCTGATAGTAACCAAATGATTACTGATTTATTCACTTTTTTCATTCTATTCCAATTAATTCTATATCGTTTGTTTTGTTTTTATTTTTTCTTTCTCTTCTTTTTATATAAAGTTTTAATAAAGAAAAATTTGCTATAATATTGATAATCCAGATAATTGTCATAAGAGTTATTCTATATGGATAGCTTTCAATATCAGTTGTTATTTTAAAATAATCAATTAAGACTACATTTTGAAAGAGCGCAGCTAAAATCATTATTACACATATGGAAGCAATACTGATTAAAAAAAAGAAGATTTTATATTTATAATGACAGATGTTATTTCTGTTAATTTTTCTAAAAAAAATAAAATTTGTTATTACTATGATAAGTAAAAGAAAAAATAAAAAAATCCCTCCTAAAACATCCATTATTTTTTAAGCGTTAAATTTAACTTTTCAGCTTTTTTAATTACAAAATCGTAAGCAGCCTGATATTCATTCGGGATATCACCTTCTAAAATGGCTTCTTTTACCGCTTCTTTCAAAACTCCAATTTCACGTGAAGGTTTCAAATCAAACATTTCCATAATTTCTTCACCGGAAATTGGCGGTTGAAAATTACGTACATGATCGCGTTCTTCGACTTCAACAATTTTCTTGCGAACGATTTCAAAGTTTTTATGATACTTTTTAAACTTCGAAGGGTTTTTGGTAGTAATATCTGCTTCGCATAATGTCATTAAATCTTCGACATCTTCTCCAGCATCAAAAACCAAACGACGAACTGCACTATCCGTTACAATATCCTGCGCCAAAACAATTGGACGAGAACTCATCACAACCATTTTTTGCACAAATTTCATTTTGTGATTTAAAGGCATATGCAAACGCTCGAATATTTTCTTCGCCATTTTTCCGCCCAGGAATTCATGTCCGTGAAAAGTCCAGCCTTGTTTTTTGTTAAAACGTTTTGTTGGCGCTTTTCCAATGTCATGCAACAAAGCCGACCAACGTAGCCAAACATCATCTGTATTTGGACAAATGTTATCGACAACTTCTAAAGTGTGATAAAAGTTGTTTTTATGAGTGTGACCTTCAATTTCTTCAACCTGATTCAAAGCGGTTAATTCAGGTAAAATAATGTCTAAAAGTCCAGTTTGATATAAAAGTAAAAATCCGATAGAAGGTTTATCTGTAGAAAGTATTTTGTTTAATTCATCAACAATTCTTTCACCTGAAATGATCTTGATTCGATCTGCATTTTTGGTAATCGCATCAAGAGAGTTTTTCTCGATCTCAAAACCTAATTGATTTGCAAAACGAATCGCACGAAGCATTCGCAAAGGATCATCAGAATAAGTAATGCTTGGATCTAAAGGAGTTTTGATGGTTTTATTTTCAAGATCAGTCAATCCGCCAAAAGGATCAGATAGTTCTCCAAATGTTTTTTCGTTCAGCGATAATGCCAATGCATTGATGGTAAAATCACGACGGTTTTGATCGTCTTCAAGAGTTCCATTTTCAACAATTGGGTTTCTGCTTTCGAAATTATAAGATTCCTTTCGGGCACCAACAAATTCAATATCAGTATCTTCAAAACGCAACATTGCTGTTCCGTAAGTTTTGAAAACCTGAACTTTAGGTTTCTTTGGTAATAATTCAGAAACTTTCAAAGCCAATTCGATCCCGCTACCAACTGCAACAACATCAATGTCTTTTTTAGAACCTCGGTTTAAAAGCAAATCACGAACAAAACCGCCAATTACATAACTGTCAACGTTTAATTCTTGAGATGCCTGCGAAATAATTTCGAAGATTTTATTTTGTAAAGCTGCTTTATAGTTTGTTTGTATAGCCACGAATTCACTAATTTTAAATAATACATTTCTATTCTTGAAGAGAATGAAACGCCTGCAAATTTACAACATAGAAAATGCCTATTATAATCTATTGTTGACTTTTTTGAATAAATTCACAATTTGTTATGCAGAATTTTATCAAAATAAAAAATGTTGCCACGAATTGCACGAATTTTCACGAATTGGATTGTATATAAAAAAGGAATTAGTGAAAATTCGTGTAATTCGCGGCAAAAAAAACATTTATAGCGTCATAAAACAAATCAATTTAGATCTCTTATTTTTAAAAATTCAATTTGTATTTTTGAATTCTATAAAAACGCACACATGAAAATTGTTATATCGCCGGCGAAGTCATTAAATTTCGAAAAAGAATTACCAACAACTCAATATACAGAACCAGCTTTTTTAAAAGAAGCACGTTTGGTTCACAAAGTTTTAAAACCTAAAAAGCCTTCTGAATTATCTGAATTAATGTCTATCTCGGACAAATTAGCCGATTTAAACTGGAAGAGAAATCAGGAATGGAAAACACCTTTTTCTCCAGAAAATGCACGTCCTGCAGTTTATACTTTTGATGGAGATGTTTATACTGGTTTAGACGCTTATACAATTCCTGTTGAAAAATTAGAAGTGTTGCAAAATAAACTCCGAATTTTATCCGGACTTTACGGAATCTTGAAACCTCTGGATTTAATGCAGGCGTATCGTCTTGAAATGGGAACAAAATTACCTGTCGAAGAATCCAAAAATCTACACGAATTCTGGAAACCAACAGTTACTAAAGCATTAAATAAAGAATTGGCAAAAGGAGAATTGTTTGTGAATCTTGCAAGTAATGAATATTTTTCGGCTGTAGATGTTAAAGCTTTAAAAGTTCCTGTAATTACGCCGGATTTTAAAGATTACAAAGATGGAAAACTTAAAATGATCAGTTTCTTCGCTAAAAAAGCAAGAGGAATGATGGTTCGTTATATCATCGATACAAATGCTGAAACGATTGACGATTTAAAAGGTTTCAATTATGAAGGATATCAATTTGATGCGAATCTTTCTAAAGGAAATCATTTGGTTTTCACAAGATAGGTTTCTTTGAAAAAGGTTCAAAGGGACAAAGGTGTAAAGGCTCAGAGGTTTTTTTTAAAGGTTCTGAGGTTCTATCCCGAAGCTTCGGGACTGAGGCACTAAGTTTTTTACAAGAGAGTCGGAGACTCGGGCTATATTGTAGGGAGGGATTTTAATCCCTCCGGATTAACAAAGTGTTTTTTTTACAAGAGAATCGGAGATTCGGGACATATTGTAGGGAGGGATTTCAATCCCTTCAGGTTAGAAAATATTGTATGCTGGGAATTTCAATTCCATAAGGTTTGAAAATATGTTAGGTAGGGATTTCAATCCCTTCGGATTAGCACAGATAGTATATTTCTAATTTTTTTTGAAAATAAATTAAAATAAAAAAGCCGGACTAAATAAATAGTTCGGCTTTTTCGTATTATAAATCAATTATTATTAATGCATTGCATCAGCAGGATTAATCTTGTTCTTTCCTTTTTTAATTAAAAGAATAATTGGTATACAACATAGGAACATAATTCCTAAGTACATAAAAATATCCATGTAGGCCATTACTGTACTTTGTTTCATTACTGAATATTCCAGTGCTTGATAAGCTTTTTTCAGTGCAACATCAGCGCTATATCCTTTAGACATAAAAGCTCTTTGCATTCCTGCAATACGTTGCTGAACATCGAATTTTGCAGGGTCTAAATTGGTCAATAAATTTACTCTGTGTTCCTGACTTAAACGAGTGATAAAAGTGGTAATAATCGCAATACCAAATGAACCACCTAATTGTCTCATCATTCCGGTAAACGCGGCTCCTTCACCGATATGTTTTCCTTTTAAAGTCGAAAGCGAAAGTGTTGTAATAGGTACAAATAGTAATCCTAAACCAATTCCTCTTAAGATTAAAGGCCAGTACATATGTTCAACACCAGTATCTGGAGTCATACGAGTTTGCATCATAAAGGTAAAGAAGAAGAAAACTAAAAATCCAACTCCAACCATATATCCTTGCGGAACTCCTTTTTGAATCATATTACCCACAAATGGCATCATAATCGCTGTTGTAATCGAACCTGGAATCAATAATAATCCGGCATCTGTTGCGGTCCATCCTAAAATAGATTGCGTGTAGATCGGAATAATTAAGGTTGATCCATAAAGACCAAAACCAAGAATAAAACACATTACAGTACCAATTCTTAAATTTCCATCTTTTAGAACACTTAAATTTACGATTGGATATTTATAAGTAAGCTCTCTCCAAACAAATAAAATCAATCCAAGAACCGTAACAACACTAAGGGTTACAATAAGTGAATCATTAAACCAATCGTCTTGTTGTCCATGTTCCAAAACAAATTGAAGTGATCCAATAAAAGCGGCTAATAATATAATTCCCCACCAGTCAACCTGATTTGCTTTTAATTTCTCACCATATTTTGGACTTCTTACGAAAGTAAGCGCCAAAATAGTTGCAATAATTCCCAACGGAATATTGATATAGAAAATATAAGGCCAAGAATAATTATCTACTAAATATCCTCCCAAAGGCGGACCTAATGTTGGACCAACAATTACACCCATTCCGTAGATAGCTTGCGCCATACCACGTTTTGCTATAGGATAACTTTCGGTAATAATCGTTTGGGCTGTTACCAGTAATGCTCCACCACCCATACCTTGTACGAATCGAAAGGCAACTAGTTCCCAAATGTTACTGGCATTTCCGCATAAAAAGGAGCAGACTGTAAATATAATGATCGAAGCCACAAAATAATTACGTCGACCAAATTGCTGTGAAAGCCAACTCGTCATCGGAATTACAATAACATTCGCAATTGCGTATGCTGTAATTACCCAAGCCACATCAGTTAAAGTAGCACCAAGGCTACCTCGCATGTCTGTTAGAGCTACGTTTACAATCGTGGTATCTACAATTTCTAACAGTGCACAAAGTACTGCAGTAATCGTAATGATTACACGTCTATAACCGTATTCTACTAAATCGTCATCTGCTTGTACTGCTGTTGCCATATTTTATTTTAAATGTACATCTACATCAACATTCATTCCCGGACGTAGTAATTTTACTTTTTCAGGATCGTTTGATTCATCTAAACTAATTTTTACTGGCAATCTCTGAATCGTTTTTACAAAGTTTCCTGTCGCATTATCAGGAGGTAATAATGAAAAACGAGATCCTGTTGCAGGAGAAAATGAAGTAACAATTCCTTTGAATTCGTAGTTTGGATAAGCATCAACTTTTAAACTTACTTTTTGTCCAACAATCATCTTGTTTAATTGCGTTTCTTTAAAGTTAGCAACAACCCAAGCTTCATTATTATTGATGATATAAAATAAAGATTGTCCTGGTTGAACCAATTGTCCCGGTTGGATATCTACTTTAGAAACCTGACCGTCGATTGCAGCAGTAACTACAGTATAACTAAGATTTAAATGCGCAACATCAAGCATTGTTTTTGCTTTTTTGATGTTTGCGGCAGCAACTTCAGTTTGTTTGTCAGAAGCTTTTGACTTAGATTCAATTACAGATTTTTGGTAAGAACTTGCTTTTTGTTGTTGTTCCAAAACACGAACTTGATTTTCAGCTTCTTCTTTTGAAGATAATGCTTGCTCGTATTGTTGTTTTGTAATCGTATGTGTTTTGTATAAATTATTGTAACGGTTGTAATCGTTTGTAATTTGTCTCAATCTAATTTTTGCACTTTCGATAGAACCGGTTGCAGATTTCATTTGAGCATCAGAAACTGAAATACTTGCATTTGCGCTTCCAATATCAGCTTTTGCAGCTTCGTATTGACCTTCAGCACCTAATAAAGCAGCGTTAGCTTCGTCGATTTTTAATTGGTAATCTCTTTTATCGATAGTAAATAAAGTATCTCCTTTTTTTACAAAGTCATTATCTTTTACATACACTTTACTAATATATCCGGAAACTCTAGGAATAATCGGATTCATTTTTTTCTCAATCTGAGCATCATCCGTTTCTTCGTGTGCTTGTGCGTGTAAGTATTTTGTTATTCCGTAAGTTCCGCCCACTAAAACCAAAACGGTTAGTATAATGATGAATTTAGTATTTGTTTTTTTCTTTTCCATGAGAGCTATCGATTATATTTTAGAAAGATTGAATGATTGAGATAATTGTCCTGATACGGATAGTAATTCGTAATATTTTTGAATGATTGTTGCTTTAGAAACAGCAGTATTAATTTTGGCACTTAGTTGTTCAACATCAGCTTCAACCAAATCATTGGTATCTGCTAAACCATTGTCAAACTTATCTTTTACAAGTCTGTAATTTTCAGATGCCTGTTGAAGCGCTTCATCATAAACAACACTTTGGTTAATAGCTAAGTCATAATCTTCAATAGATTTTTGAACCTCAACTTTAATACGATCAGTCATTACAGCTTCTGTATTTTTAACTTCCAAAGCTCTGCTTTCAGCTTCTCTTACGTGAGAACTATTTTTGTAAATTCCAGAGATATCATAAGTTAAACCTAATCCAAAGTTCATTGCATATTTTACAGTAATAATGTCTTTAAGATCTAAAGCAGTATAACCACCAAGTAATGCTAAAGTAGGGTAATAAGCAGCTTTTGCAACTCTAATATTTGCTTCAGATGCTTTTTGTTGGAAACGAATAGCTTCTAAATCTTTTCTGTTTTGCAATGCTAATGCATCAGATGTTGGTGCATTACTCGTTTTCAAATTAAAGAAATCATCTTCATTAACCTGAAGTTTTGTACTTGGATCCAACTTTAATAAGGTAGTCAGATAGAAGTTGATATTATTAAGATTGTTATTAGCTTCATCAATAGATAATTGCGTTTTTGAAACTAATAATTGTGACTTCAATAAATCATTTCTTGGGATAATTCCGTTTTTCTCTAATTCTGTAAAATCAGTAACACGTTGTTTAGCGCTTTTTTGATTTTCATTTAAAACATCCAAAGTTTTTTGAGCTTTGTATAACGCAGTATAATACGTAATAACTCTCAAAGCAACGTCTTCTTTAGTTTTAGATGCATTTGCACTTTCAGCTTCGTATAAATTATCATAAGCTTCAATGCTATTTTGAATTTTAAATCCTGCAAAAAGAGGAAGGCTTAAATTTGCCATTCCAAGCATTGCTCTGTCAGGAGATGCAAGTGATTTGCTTTCTCCCTGATTTGGCATATCAATCGATGCTTTTGTAAGACGTTGATATTGTCCGGAAAGTTTAATATCAGGATATTGATTGTTTTTTACCGATTGTAATTCGTACTTTTTTGTGTTTACCTTAGTGCTGGCAAGCGTAACTTCGTTACTTTTTTCCCAGGCCAATTTAACGGCTTCGTCTAAGGTTAAACTTGTTTTTTCTTGTGCTTCTACTGAAGATATTCCGATAAAGAAAACTCCAAAGAGCATTAATTGACTAATTTTCATAAACAAGTAGCGCTTTTATAGTTTGTTGAATGTGCTTCGTAAGACTGGTTTTAATGTACTCGTTGTACATTTCTTCTGTATTTAAATTTAATAATTCTTCAAAAAAAGGTTTATTCATATGAAAGTGAAAAAAAGTTCCAATAATAGTTGGAGTAATTAGCGGGATGATAACATCTTTTCTAAAAACACCCTTTTCCTGACCTTGTGCTATAATGCTTTCAACAGATTTTAAATTTCCTTTTTTTAATTCTGTAAACGCAATAAAGCTTTTTTCTCTCTTTTCTGCATTAATTTCAAAGTGTAACACCCTGAAAATTCCTTTGTTACAATTAATTCTATTAATGTAAATTTCGATTAATTTATTGACTTTCTCTATAGGTTCTAGATTTTCTTGTAATAAATTTTCGAGTTTTAGTTTTAAATCAGATGTTTTGTAAATAATTAAAGCTTCGAGAAGCCTTTCTTTAGAGCCAAAATAATACGAAACCATGGCAATATTAATCTTGGCATGTTTTGAGATATCCCGTATCGATGTTCCTTCAAATCCTTTTTCAGAAAATAGCGTTTCGGCCACTTCAAGAATCTGAATTTTTTTATCGTTTAATTCGATGTTTGACATGGTATTGTTTCTAATCGGGTACAAAATTAAACAAGTGTTTAATTTAAACACTTGTTTAATTTTGTTTTAACATAATATTAACAGAAAACCGTGTAGTCGTTTCTAAGCTAAAATACTCTTTAAGGCTAATGTTTATAACGAAAAAGCTGAAATAATATAACTCGTAATATTATTTCAGCTTTGTAATTAACGCAATTTTGTCGTTTCTCGAAATCGACAAACTAGAAGTTATTGTATATTTAGAAGAAAAATTAATTATCTAATCTCGCTAACAAATTCGCTAATTTTTCCAGAACCATTTTCGCTTAAATGTTTTATAAAAGCACTTCCAATAATGGCACCTTTTGCAAATTTAGTAGCCTGATTAAAAGTTTCTTTATTCGAAATTCCAAAACCTACAATTTGCGGGTTTTTCAGATTCATGTTTCCAATTCTTTCGAAATAACTTTCCTGAGTATTTCCAAAACCAGATTGAGATCCTGTAACGCTCGCAGAACTTACCATATAAATAAATCCGTTTGAAACGCTGTCGATAAAACGAATACGCTCGTCAGAAGTTTGTGGCGTAATCAGGAATACATTTATTAAGCCATATTTTTCGAAAATTGCTTTGTATTCGTCTGCATAAACATCAACAGGTAAATCCGGAATGATTAATCCGTCGATACCAATTTCGGCACATTTTTTACAGAATGTTTCAACTCCGTATTGCAACATTGGATTAAAATATCCCATAATAATCAACGGAATTTTTACGCTTTCGCGGATGTTCTTCAGTTGATCGAATAGAATTTGAGTCGTCATTCCGTTATGAAGCGCCGTTGTTGAACTTGCCTGAATGGTTGGTCCATCAGCCAAAGGATCGCTAAATGGCAAACCAATTTCGATTAGATCAACGCCATTTTTTTCTAAATCCTGAATGATTTGAACCGTATCATTCAAATTAGGATATCCTGCAGAAAAATAAATCGAAAGTATCTTTTTATCTTCTTGTAATTTTTGAGTTATTCTGTTCATTTTAATATCGTTTTTATCCTAACAGGTTTCCAAAACCTGTTAGGTATTTTATTAGGTTTTGTTTTTGCCACTGATTAAAAGATTTTCACTGATTAGCTATAAATTTATTTCACGCAGATTTAAATTGATTTAAGCCGATTTGCGCAGATTCTTCTAAAAAAATAATAATTAAATCTGATTTAATCTGTGAAATCTGTGGCATTATATTTTTACAATTTTACTTGTCCAATTATCATTTTGATTTTCGATCAATAATAATCCGGAATCTGAATCATTCATTTGAGCAACCAATTCACCTTTGTTATTCCAGAAAGCACTTTGTCCAGCCGAAGGAGATCCCCAGGATTCTCCACTGAAATTCGACATCAAAACATTCATTTCGTGTTTCTGTGCATAACTTTGTAAATCGCGATATGCATTCGGAATTCCGTTTGGTGAAAAGAAAATACTGGCGATATAAATATTGGTTTCTCTTTTACGGGCATTTTCAGGATGTAACGGATTGTCAATATCAGCACAAATAGCAAATGAAATCTTTTGATTTTCAATAGTCACCATCGGATTATAATCGAATGAAGATTGGAAAAATTCGTCTTCACCTTCATGTAAAAATTGCTTCGTGTAGATTTGAACTGAATTATCAGGAGAAATAATAAATTCCCCAATAAACAATTCTGAGTCTACTTGAATTGGAGCACCGACAACAATAATAATATTATTTTCGACTGATAATTTTTTTAAGTGATCCAATCGGGAATCATCTTTTTTGAAAGCTAGTTTTTGGGCATATTCTCTTTCATAACCGGTAATCGACAATTCAGGAAATGCAATTAATTGTGCTCCATTTTGTACCGCCAAATCAATAAAACGATAATGGTCTGATAAATTGGCTTCAATATCTACTCGCGTAGGTTTTGTTTGCGCTGCTGCTAAAATCATTTGGATTTTTATTTATTTTCGATATAAACCCAGGCAACTGTTCCGGATTTTAACTCGACCTGAACTCTTTTATAAGCATTAGATTCGAAAATATCTACTTTGGCTAAATCAGAAGCCAAAATATTAAAAGCAACACCATGAATAGGATCTGAAGAATCTGCGTTTGCTACCGCTACAACATAATCAGCCATTCCAAATTCTTCTTCAATTTGGAGACTTTTTAGTTTATAACCCAATAACTGATCAGGAGTTCCGGTTAGAACTTTATTAAAAATCTGCATTTGAATTTGTTTCGATCTCAATGTTCCGTAAGAGAATAACTTTTCCATAATTACTATTTTTCTCGTTGTTTGTTTTTTGCGTTAGGAATAACCCGATCCGCGGCGGCGGAGAACGCCCAAATTACGATTTTTATTACAATTTAAAATAATCAATATAATTGTCTAGATCTTTGTCGCCACGTCCAGAAAGACTGATTACCACAATATCTGTTGGTTTAAATTTCTTTTGATCTAGAACCGCAAAAGCATGCGCGCTTTCGATCGCCGGAATAATTCCTTCTAGTTTTGTCAATTGCAAACCTGCATTCATCGCGTCATCATCAGTCACAGAGAAAAACTCGCCGCGTCCGGTTTGTGCCAAATGTGCGTGCATTGGTCCAACTCCGGGATAATCTAAACCTGCCGAAATCGAATATGGCTCGGTAATTTGTCCGTCTGGAGTTTGCATTAAAAGGGTTTTGCAACCATGAATAACACCTACTTTACCTAATTTACTTGTTGCCGCACTATGACCACTATCAACGCCTTTTCCGGCTGCTTCAACGGCAATAATTCCAACTTCTGGCTCATGCAAAAAGTGATAATAAGTTCCTGCAGCGTTACTTCCGCCACCAATACAAGCGACAACATAATCAGGATTTTCACGTCCTTCTTTTGCTTTTAATTGCCATTTGATTTCTTCGGAAATCACACTTTGAAAACGTGTTACCATATCCGGATAAGGATGTGGTCCAATCGCAGATCCAATAATATAATGTGTGTCAACCGGGTTATTAATCCAATCTCTAATCGCTTCGTTTGTAGCATCTTTTAAAGTTCTTGAACCCGAAAGTGCAGGACGAACCTCAGCGCCTAACATTTTCATACGAGCAACGTTTGGTGCCTGACGTGCAATGTCTATTTCGCCCATATAAACGATACATTGCAATCCCATAAGTGCGCAAACTGTTGCAGTCGCTACACCATGTTGACCAGCTCCGGTTTCGGCAATAATTCGTTTTTTACCCAAACGTTTTGCTACCAATATTTGTCCAATTGTATTGTTTACTTTGTGCGCTCCCGTATGGTTTAAATCTTCTCTTTTTAAGTAGATTTTGGTATTGTATTTTTCAGATAAACGCTTTGCAAAATAAAGCGGACTTGGGCGTCCAACGTAATCTTTTAACAATTGGTCAAATTCTGCTTTAAAATCCGGTTCGCTGGTTATCTTTAAATAGTTTTGGCGTAATTCTTCAACATTTGGATATAACATTTCAGGAATGTAAGCTCCTCCAAATTCTCCGTAATATCCTTTTTCGTTAACGTTAAAATTCATTTTATTCCAATTTTAAAAGTTGGCAACATCAAATTTGCGTTTGAAATTGCTAAATAGATTTCTGTTTTTTAGCCCGGGTTCGATTTCAAATTTACTATTTATATCGACAGCATAAATAGGAAGATTTGTTTTTGAAATCTCTTCGATAGCTTTTAATTCGTTGATTCCGATTCCGCCGCTTAAAAAGAAGGGTTTATCAGACTTGTATTTTTTTAAGATCGTCCAGTCAAATGTGGTTCCGTTTCCGCCGGGTAATTTTCCTTTTGTGTCAAACATAAAGAAATCGCAAACCGATTCGAATGGTTTTATAATTTCGAAATCAAAATCATTATCGGCTGAAAATACTTTTATGATTTCGATTTTCTTTGGTAATTGATTTTTTAATTCTGATAAAAATTCAACAGATTCATTTCCGTGTAATTGAACAGCTTGTAAATTGTATTTTGCAACTTTCTCCAGAATTTCTTCTTGTGTTTGGTTTACAAAAACGCCTACTTTTTTTATTGTTCCAATTAATTCCGGAATTGTTCCGTTAAAGTATCTTGCGGATTTTTCCCAGAAAATAAATCCCATATAATCGGGTAGGAGTGCACCTACTTCGAGGATATTATCAGGATATTTCATGCCGCATATTTTGAGTTTCATTGTATTGTGTTTTTTCTGTGTGTTTTTTACCGCAAAGAGCGCTAAGATTTTTTTACTATTGTAATGTTTACAAACGCAAAAGTTTGCAAAGCTTTGTGTTTAGTTTTTGCCGCGAATTACACGAATTTTCGCTAATTCAATTCGTGCTAATTTGTGTAATTCGTGGCAAACTTAATTATAGCTTGCTTATGAATTCTGTTGCGGCTTTTCCGGCGTTGTCGGTTTTCATGAAGTTTTCTCCAATTAAGAAACCGCTGTAACCATAAGGTCTAAGTTCTGAGATGGCTTCGATTGATGAAATTCCGCTTTCGGAAACTTTTACAAAATCATCTGGAATTTGTGATGCCAATTGTTTACTGAAATCTAAACTTACTTCGAAGGTTTTTAGGTTTCTGTTATTTACACCAATCATGTCTAAACTTGGCATAATCGATTTTTCTAATTCTTCTTGATTGTGAACTTCCAATAGAACTTCTAAACCCAATTTCTTTGCAAATTCAGATAATGATTTAATTTCTTCGCGTGTTAAAACTGCTGCGATTAGTAAAATCAAATCGGCACCAAAAGCTTTGGCTTCCAGAATTTGGTATTCGTCGACAATAAATTCTTTTCGCAAAAGCGGAATATTTACACTCGCTCTTGCCAAAAGTAAATCGTCAAGTGAACCTCCAAAATATTTTCCATCTGTTAAAACAGAAATTCCGCAAGCTCCCGCATTTTCATAGCCTTTTACAACTTCTTCAACCGTGAAACTATGATTGATTACTGATTTTGAAGGAGAACGACGTTTGTGCTCTGCGATAATTCCAGTGGAACTTGTTCTTAGTTTTTGACTTAAAGAAATGGTTTCTCTTCCAAAAAACACTGAACTTTCCAATTGCGAAACCGGAATGATCGATTTTTTAAGAACAACTTCTCTTTGTTTGTCAAATATTATTTTATCTAAAATATTCATTTTTAAGGTGCTAAGTTTCTAAGGTACTGAGGTACTAAGTTTTTAATTTTAAAGAGATAACTCTTGTAGTTTTTTGAGTGCTTGATGTCCTTTTCCGGAGAATAAACTTTCTTTTGCCAATTCGAATCCTTCAAGCGGAGAACATTTTGTAACCGTTGCGATTGCCATTGCGGCATTTGCGCAAACCACATTATTCTGTGCTTCGTTTCCTTTTCCTGATAGAATATTGATAAACATATCAGCCGATTCTTCGATGGTTTTTCCGCCTTCGATTTCGCTTTGTGATAAAAGTCTAACGCCAAAATCTTCCGGTTTCAACATTCCTTCCATATGTGATGTGATCGTTTTGGTTGGACCCGTTAAGGAGATTTCGTCATATCCGTCAAGCGAATGTAAAATCGTGAAATTGATATCGGTATTTTGATATAAATAAGCGTACATTCTCGCCAATTCAAGATTGAAAACACCAACCAATTGATTTTGTGGAAATGATGGATTTACCATTGGTCCCAACATATTAAAGAAGGTTTTTACCGCTAATTCTTTACGGATTGGTCCAACGTTTTTCATTGCCGGGTGAAATAGGGGAGCGTGCAAAACACAGATTCCTGCTTTATCAATACAATTTTCTAAAAACGAAGGATCATTGCTGAATTTGATTCCCATTTTTTCCATCACGTTGCTTGATCCTGAAATCGATGAAACTCCATAATTTCCGTGTTTGGCTACTTTTATTCCTGCTCCTGCCGAAATAAACGATGCTAAAGTCGAGATATTAAAAGTGTCTTTTCCGTCACCGCCAGTTCCACATAAATCGATGGTATTGTAAGCTGATAAATCGACGCGAATGCATAATTCTAATAATGCTTCACGAAAACCCGAAAGTTCTTCAATCGTAATACTTCGCATCATAAATACGGTCAAAAATGCCGAAATCTGACTTGGATTATATTGTCCGCTTGAGATATTAATCAATACATCTTTGGCTTCTTCTTTTGAAAGCACTTCGTGATTGATTAGTTTATTTAATATATTTTTCATTTTTTTTAAGGTTCTAAGTTGCTAAGGTTCTGAGTTACTAAGTTTTTCTGAAAACTGTGACTGCGACTGTTTACTTTTTTAATGTTCATCTCCCTGATAAATCCACATTGGTTCTGTTTTTCCGGCTCTTTCAAATCCGTTTTTCTTGTAGAAGTCAACAGATCTTCCGTCGGCGGTTAGCATTTGCATGTGAAAGTGATTGTATTTCTCTTGCATTTTATCCATAATCAATTTTCCAATTCCTTTTCCCTGATATTCCGGAAGCACCAATAAATGTGGATAATAAACGGTTAAGAATCCATCAGAAATCGCATTGCCAAGTCCTACTAATTTCTTTTCTTCCCAAGCCGTAATCAAAGTTTCTGAATTCAAAAGACCGTTATGCAATTCGTTTGGCTTATTTGCTGAACTCCATTCGTTTGCTTTGTATAAAACCAATATGTCTTCAATATTGATTTCTTTAGTTTCTGAAATAGTTATCATTTTTTTGAGTCTTAAAGTCTAAAGTCGAAGGTCTTAAAGTCTTCTGACTTGTGATATTTGTTATTAGATATTTTTTGGTTTTAAAGACGGAAAGATTAAGCTATAATATGTGACTTTATGACTTTCGACTTTAAAACTTTTGACTAACATCTAACTATTAATCCAATTTTCCAAAATCAATTTCCCTTTTGGCGTAAGCACACTTTCCGGATGAAACTGAACTCCTCTTACATCAAAAGTTTTGTGTCTTAGCGACATAATTTGTCCGTTTTCGTCGATTGAAGTTGCTTCAAGAACATCTGGCAAATTGGCATCAACAACCCAGGAATGGTATCTTCCAACTTCGAATTCATTGCCTAAACCTTCGAATAAAATTTCATCTGAAACTACGGTTTTTACATTCGTTGCAACGCCGTGATATACTTTATCAAGGTTAGAAAGTGTTCCGCCAAAAACTTCTCCAATTGCTTGTTGTCCTAAGCAAACTCCCAAAATGCTTTTTGTTGGAGCATATTTTGCGATTACCGCTTTTAATAAACCTGCTTCATCAGGAATTCCGGGACCTGGAGAAAGTAGAATTTTATCGAAAGAAGCGATTTCATCAATATCAAATTCGTCGTTTCTGTAAACGGTAACTTCGCAATTTAAATCTTCTAAATAGTGTACTAAATTATAAGTGAAACTATCGTAATTGTCTATAACTAATATTTTTTTCATTTTTCTTGAGGTTCTAAGTTTCTATCCCGAAGCTTCGGTTCTGAGTTACTAAGTTTTTTTACTGTGACTGTAAACCGCGACTGAATACTTTTTTTATTTTTCTCGAACGTATTTTTCAGTAATAATGCGGTCGATTCCTAATTTTTCTACTTTTTCGATTCCTTTTTGAATTAGAGTATCATTTTTAATTTTCACTACAAATTCAAACTTTCCATTTTCCCATTGACGATTATTGAAATATTCCAGATTCTCAGTATAAACACTGTCTTTCAAAGTATATTTTCCGCCTCCGCCAAAGAATACTGCATTTGTTGAATCCTTGCCGTTGTGTAAATCATGATTGAAAAAAGCAAAATGAGTATCATTTATAATCTTAATCATTTTTGTCTTTGGATTGAAAGTCGAGAACGTTGAATCTTTTTCTGTCGTTTCTGCTGATATCAGACGCCAGGTTCCTGTTAACGGAAGTACGTTTGATTCTTTCTTAGATTCACATGATATTAAAAGAACGAAAGTGATAACAATTGCAATTAAATTTCTCATAGGGTTTATAGTTTGTGGTTTATTTTTTTCAGGTTTCAAGTTCTGCGACTGAAAACTGCGACTGAATACTAAATCTTCTCCGCCATTTCAAGCGCTGTATTCAATGCTCTTAATTTATTGTAAACTTCCTGCATTTCGCTTTCTTCATCAGAACTTGCTACGATTCCGGCTCCGGCCTGACAATGTAATTGATGATTTTTACTTAGGAAAGTTCGAATCATAATTGCGTGATTAAAGTTGCCTTCAAAATCCATAAAGCCAATTGCGCCTCCGTAAAAATTACGATTTGTTTTTTCGTAATCTTCAATCAATTGCATCGCTCTGTGTTTTGGTGCTCCGCTCAAAGTTCCTGCCGGAAAAGTATCTGCAACAACTTGCATTGTGGTAGCTTTTTCGTGTAAATGACCTGTAACTTTTGAAACCAAGTGAATTACGTGCGAGAAAAACTGAACTTCTCTGTATTTCTCCACATTCACATCGTGTCCGTTTCTGCTTAAATCATTTCTGGCTAAATCAACCAACATAACGTGTTCGCTGTTTTCTTTTTTATCTTCCGAAAGTTCTTTGGCTAAAACTGCATCACGTTCGTCATTTCCGGTTCTTTTGAAAGTTCCTGCGATTGGATGAATTTCAGCTTTTCTGTTTTTTACGATAATTTGTGCTTCGGGCGAAGATCCAAATATTTTGAAATCTCCATAGTCAAAAAAGAATAAATAAGGAGATGGATTAATACTTCTTAAAGCGCGGTAAACATTGAATTCGTCGCCTTTGAAACCTTGTGTAAATCGACGTGATAAAACCAATTGAAATACGTCTCCGCGGAAACAGTGTTTTTTGGCTAAAGCCACATTATGCTTGAATTCTTCATCAGTTAAGTTAGAGAAACCTTCGCCTTCTTTGGTGAATTTATATGAAGCAATATTTCGGGATTGTAGTAATTGTTCAATTTCCGAGATATTGTTTTTTCCGTCTACACTATGACAGAAAATGTAAGCTTCGTTTTTGAAGTGATTTATCGCAATGATGTTTTGATAAACCGCATAAAAAACATCCGGAATTAAAGTAGCGCTGTCTTTTTTAGCGATCGAAACTTTCTCAAAATAACGAACGGCATCATAAGAAATGTAACCGAATAAACCATTATTGATGAATTTAAAGTCATTTTTCTCCGATTTAAACTGACTTGAAAATTCCTGAATTACTTCTGGAATATTTGTGTTTGCATCAATAGCAATTTGTTCCGTAGTTCCGTCAGGAAAAGTTTTAGAGATAATTTCGTTTTCGATTTTGATTGTCGCAATCGGGTTGCAGCAAACGTAAGAGAAACTGTTGTCATTTCCGTGGTAATCACTACTTTCCAGTAATAAACTATTCGGGAATTTATCTCTAATTTTAAAATAAATACTAACTGGCGTAATGGTATCTGCCAGAATTTGTTTGTAGTTTGTGTTGAGTATAAAAGGTTTCAAAGTATGTTGTTTTTAATTTTTAATTATGTTTTCGCTTGAATTTGGACCAAAAAAAAAGGCTTGTCGTGATGACAAGCCTTTTATATTTATAGTTTTGAAAATACCATAGGAAGCTTTGTTCACGACGTTTGACGTAAATTCTTCCACCACCAAGTATTGTTCATTAATGTTTTCATTTCTTTATTTTGATATGGCAAATATATAAATGTAATTTGAATTAGAATACATAAAATTTCAAAAAAAACTTTTCTAAATTCTAAAATTTGTTAAATTTCAAATAAATAAGTTGTTTTAAGTTCTTAATTTCCAATCGCAAGTGTATTGTTTTGGTTGATTCTAAAGTCCGGATTTCCTTTGATATTTGGCGTTGTAAACAATTCAATATTTTTCATTGTAGTGTAATCTATTAATAATGCCGGATCGCCGTAATATTTTTGAATTGCAGCATTTCCGCCACTTGCTTCGCTTGTAATTCCTCCGTTGCAATTGTTTACAATTAGATTTTTGAATGTTATTTTAGACAAATTCGCTTGTCCGTCTCCAATATTTGATTCTAATATGACAAAAGGAGTAAAGCCTGAAACTATACTATTAGTTAAATTAAAGAAAGTATTTTCTCTAACATGAACAGATTCTCTAACAAGACCTTGGTTGTTCTCTTCTAAATTTACCATAGTTATGTTACTTGCGTTTATTTTGGTTAATTTTTTGGTCATATCGGTATTTTCAATTTTATCGTATGAATCAACTTCAAAACATCTTGAACCTGAAACATCTGATGAAAATGGGTGACGAATTGCGATACTGTTGCTTATATTACATTGAACTCCTTGTGTAAAATCGAAATCATCATCTGTAGTTCTGTAAGAAATTAAGTTATTCATAACTAGATCTCCACCATAACTTTCGAAAGAGTCATCATTTGAAAAACTAATTTGGATGTTACTCAAAACTGTTTTTCTTCCAACTCCTGCTAACGAAAGTCCGTTAAGTTCTTTTAATGAACTTAATTTTCTACCGGCATATTCAATTCTCACATATTTTAAAATTCCTGAATTATCTTCGGCATCTGGACCTCCGTAATGATTTAGCATTGGTTCCAAATCAAAAGGAAGAATGTGAATACCTCCAATAGTATTTATTGGAGCTTTACCTAAAATAATGATTCCTCCCCAGTCACCAGGTCTTCTTTCTGTAATTTCTTTGTTTGAAGTAAAAACGATAGGATCTGTTTCAAGACCTTCGGCCATAATTTTTGCTCCATTTGTAACAACAAGAGTTCCACAGGTTTTGTCATCTCCACGAATAACGGTTCCCGGTTCTATTGTCAAAACTGCATTGTTGGTAACGTATACTACACCAACTAATTGATAAGTATTTCGTTTGGTCAATCTCATATCTTTATCAATAGTTCCAGCTATGATGTTTGTAGCTTCGCTATATTCTGTGTTTGCAGGTTTAAAATTAGTCCAATTATTCATCCAGTTAGAGCTACCAATAATTCCTTTTGGTTGTTGTTGTGCTTGTAGACAAAAAGTGCTCAGTAAAGTGATAATAGCAATACGTATTTTTGTTTTCATAACGATGATTTTGATTCTATTTTTTGGATTTTTTAATCAGCCCAAAAGTAGAAGCCCAATGTTAATCAATGTCCTGTCTGTTATTACGAAAGTGTTATCTAAATATTAAGAATGTTATTTTTTTGAAAATAATATAAAAAGAAACCCCAATAGCATTGAACCATTGGGGTTTTTCTTATAATATTAAGAATTCTACTGTTTAAAATATTAGAATTTTAAAGCTACAGTTAATTCGAAATCATCATTGATAGTTTTGTCTCCTAAACCTTCGAAGAAGTTTCCTGAACCATATTTAATATCGTATTTAGTTCTGTCAACTTTGAAAGCAGTAGTTGCAGTGTTTCCAGCTACAGTAATGTCAAAAGTTACAGGTTTAGTGATTCCTTTGATAGTTAAATCAGCAGTTACAGTATATACGTCAGTTGCTTTAGCTCCGATAGTTTTGAAAACTAATTTTGCAGTTGGGAATTTGTCAGTTCCAAAGAAATCGTCAGCTTTTAAGTGACCATTCAATTTCCCTTGGTATTCTCCAGTTAAATCAGTAGAAGTTAATGAAGTCATATCAACAGTGAAAGAACCACCAGTTAATTTTTTTCCTTTGAAAACTACAGCTCCATCTTTGAAGTTTACAGTTCCAGAGTGCTCTCCAGTTACTTTTTTACCTACCCATTTAATAGTAGATGCTTTTACGTCGATTTTTTTAGTTTGAGCATTTACTGAGATACTAGCCGCTGCTACGAATAATGCTATTGCAATTGTTTTTAAATTTTTCATGTTGTTAAAATTGATTGTGGATTAATAATAATTATATAGTGATAAATAAATTCTCGTGTGATTTTCTAACTTTTTTGTAGTGTTGAGCTTCGTCCTCATCATGTCTGTAACCTACAGTTGCAATAACAGATGCGTTTAGACCTAATTTGTCAAAACCTAAAATTTCGTTGAATGCAGCAGGATTGAAACCTTCCATTGGCGTAGCATCGATTTTTAATTCAGCAGCAGCAGCCAATAATGTACCTAAAGCGATATAAGTTTGTTTTGCAGTCCAGACATTTTTAGCTTCTTGAGATAAATTAGCGATTGTACCTTTCATCATATCAGCAAATCCAGCCAAAGCATCAACAGGAACACCTCTTGTTTCGCTAATATCTTGAATGTAAGCGTCTACAGAATCTGCTCCGGCGTTTAAGTCATTTGCAAAAATGAATAATTGAGAAGCATCAGTAATTTGAGTTTGTCCGTAACCAGCAGCTTTTAATTGCTCTCTGATTTCTGGATTCTCGACAATAATAACCTTGTAAGGTTGTAATCCGTATGAAGAAGCACTTAATCTAACCGCTTCTTTTAAAGTATTTAAATCCTCTGCAGATACTTTTTTCGTTGCATCAAATTTTTTCGTTGCGTATCTCCAGTTTAAATTTTCTAATAATGTACTCATAATTTTAAATTTATTTATTGGTTCTGTATTTTTCTAATAACTGATTTAATAATTCTAATTCTTCTTTACTTATATTTTCGGCAAACTCACGTTCATGTTCATCTACCTTCGGGTCTAATTCTTTAAGAACATCCAATCCTTTTTGAGTGATTAGCACTTCAATTTTTCGGCGATTGCCCGGACAAACATTTCTAGTTACAAAATCCTTCAGTAATAATTTGTCTACCAATCTTGTTGTGTTACTTGTTTTTGCCAACATTCGTTCCTGTATGACACACATATTAGCAGGATTTCCTTTTTGTCCTCTTAGTATACGTAACACATTATATTGCTCTCCGGATAAATCATACGGTTTTATCAACTCGTTGAAATGATCCTGAATCACATTTTGCGTGTACATGATATTCAGAATAACTTTTTTCGCATTATCCATCTTAACTGTACTTTTTATAACCTCTTCAATTGTCATAGTTGTAAGTGTATAATTTGTATGTACAAATGTATAGCTTTTAATAGTTGTATATACAAATGTCATGTTAATTTTTTGTTAATTGAATTAAGACGAATAAATAACTTGATAAACCCTATAGAATTAGTGTAAAAATAATATTTATTTTTTAAAAGTACCAAATTATCTTTGCTAAAGATTTTAAAGCTTTGATAAAGATAGGTTTAAGTTTTTGTTGCTTAAAATAATTGGCTTTAACAGAATGTAAAATTTTATCATCAGGGCGTGCCACCATCCTGACAAGAGGGCAAACTTACTTTGCGCATATACGCCCTCTTATCAGGATGCTGTCGGGCTATACACGCTACTTCGGTAGCCAGCTTCTATCCCTCACGCGAGCCCAATGTTATTAAATTAAGTTTTTTAGATAATTTGATTTAGTTTTTTTGCGTACAAAATTTATTGAATAGTTTCCTACTTCAGCAGGAGCATATTCAAAAAAACTTCGCTCCCGACGCCTCGGGATTGAGACTTTGCGAGATTAATTTTATTCCTAAAAACTTAATTTAATGACATTGCACAAGAGTCCAAGACATGTAAAACCTTAATTAATGACGAGATAAAGTGCAGCCGCCAAACCAGAACCAATTATTGGACCCAGAATCGGAATCCAGGCATATGTCCAATTACTGCTTCCTTTTATAGGTAAAATAGCGTGCATGATTCTCGGACCTAAATCTCTTGCCGGATTTATGGCATAACCTGTAGTTCCGCCCAAAGAAAGACCAATTACCCATACCACAATTGCAACCGGAAGTGCTCCAATTGTTCCTAAACCAATTGTCGCCGTACTATCAGTTGCGATTTGTAAAGTTGGTCCCGCAATATAAAAGATGGAAAAAATCAAAACGAAAGTTGCAATTACTTCGCTAATTAAATTTGATACATTGTTTTTGATTGCCGGCGATGTAGAGAAACAAGCAAGTTTTGCACCTTCATCTTCTGTTGCGGCAAAATGATCTTTATGAGATAACCACACTAAAAAAGCACCAATCATTGCACCAATCATTTGGGCAAAAATATAAGACGGAACTAAATTCCAATTAAATTTTCCAATCAAAGCCAAACCTAGCGTAACAATAGGATTTAAATGTGCGCCACTAATTGGTCCTGCAATAGTCACGCCCACAAAAACGGCAAATGCCCAAGCTGTTGTGATAACAATCCAACCAGAGTTGTTTCCTTTAGTGTATTTAAGAACAACGTTTGCAACAACGCCATTCCCTAATAGAATCATTATCATTGTACCCAGAATTTCGGCTATAAATGGAGTCATGTCTTGATGTTTTGTTAATTGCTTAAAATCTATTCTTCAATCCAATTAGAGGCGCGTCCAACAGCTCTGTCCCAATTTTTTACAAGCTTATTTACTTTCTCTTTATCCATTTTTGGAGAAAATACTTTGTCTATCGACCATTGCTCTTTCAGATCGTCTAAGTTTGACCAATAACCCACGGCAAGTCCTGCCAAATATGCGGCGCCCAAAGCTGTAGTTTCTAATGTAGTAGGTCTCGTAACATCAGATCCAAATATATCCGATTGAAATTGCATTAATAAATTATTTCCCGCAGCGCCACCGTCTACTCTTAATTCTATGCCTTTATTTCCAAAATCAGCTTCCATAGCTTTAAGCAAGTCGTTTACCTGATAGGCGATTCCTTCTAAAGTTGCTCTGGCAATATGTGCATTTGTTGTGCCTCTTGTTATTCCAACTATTGCGCCTCTTGCATATTGATCCCAATATGGCGCTCCTAATCCGGTTAAAGCAGGAACAAAATAAACTCCTCCGTTGTCAGGCACACTTGCTGCAAGAGTTTCGATTTCGTCAGATGAGTTGATTATTTTTGCTCCGTCTCTTAACCATTGTACAGCTGCGCCACCAACAAAAACGCTGCCTTCTAAAGCATAAGTAGTTTTTCCGTTGATTTTCCAGGCAATTGTTGTCAATAAGTTATTGGTTGAAAAAATAGGTTTTTCGCCCGTATTCATCAACATAAAACAACCAGTTCCATACGTGTTTTTGACCATTCCTGAGTTGGTACAAAGCTGACCAAAAAGTGCCGCTTGTTGATCTCCGGCAACTCCACTAATCGGAATTTTTGTCGAAAATAGGGTAGTGCTCGTTTCGCCATAAATAGCACTGCTTTCTTTTACTTCAGGCAACATTGCACGTGGAATATCAAACAATTCCAGTAATTCATCGTCCCAATCTAAAGTGTTTATATTGAATAACAAAGTTCTGCTGGCATTAGAAACATCCGTCATAAACAATTTACTACGGGTTAGTTTCCATATTAGCCACGTATCTACAGTTCCAAAGCAAAGTTTTCCTTGTTCTGCTTTTTCACGTGCTCCGGCAACATTATCCAAAATCCATTTTACTTTGGTTCCCGAAAAATAAGCATCCAGAATAAGTCCGGTTTTCTTCTGAATCATTTCCGTGTGACCTTGTGCTTTCAGTTCGTCACAGTATTTTGCCGTTCTTCGATCTTGCCAAACGATTGCATTATATATAGGTTCGCTTGTTTCACGATCCCAAACAATAGTAGTTTCTCTTTGATTGGTGATTCCAATTGCTGCAATTTCGCGACCCGTAATTCCAACTTTTGCTATAACCTCAGCAGCAACACTAACTTGCGAAGACCAGATTTCGTTAGGATCATGTTCAACCCATCCCGGTTTTGGGAAAATTTGCTTAAACGGTTTTTGAGAAATACTAACAATTCCTCCTTTATGATTGAATACAATGGCTCTGGAAGAAGTCGTTCCTTGATCCAAAGCCAGAATTAATTTATCTTGCATGATCTGTATATTCTTAAGTTAATAAAAATCTATTGAAATTCTTTTAGAAGAAAACCTCTTGCAATTCCGTGGAAGTTGGTAATTTCTTTTTGTATCCAGGTTTCGTCATGTCCGTTTTCTTTTGCCAGTAAACGAGCTACTTTTTCAGAAGATGCAATTGCAGCTCTGGCATCTAAAAATAACAACCGAACACGTCTTGCGAGAACATCATCTACCGTTCTTGCCATTTCATATCGAATAGCCCAAACAACTTCGGACATTGTAAACTCGTGATTCGGATGCAGTTTTTCTTTTAATTCAGGTTCGTTTTCTTGTAATTTTAATATCTCAGGAATATCTGAACCATAAATATATAAGTGATTTTCTCTGTCTAAAGTTGTTGTAAGTTGATTTCCATGAATGGGAAGATGTTCCGTAACGCAAGCTTTCTTAGGTAATTTGCCTGTTTTTATAGCTTTATCGATAATATCCTCTGAAATTTTTCTGTAAGTTGTCCATTTTCCTCCCGTAATCGTTATTAATCCCGTTTCCGAAACTATAATTTTATGACTTCGGGAAACTTCTTTCGTACTTTTTCCTTCTTCTTCGGGCGCAGCCAAAGGACGTAAACCCGCATAAACAGATAAAACATCTGCTCGTGTTGGTTTCTTAGCCAGAAAATGTTGAGCAGTTTCCAGAACAAATTCAATTTCGCTTTCAAGCGCAATAGGTTCCAAACTATGTTTTCTTATTAAGGTATCAGTTGTTCCTACGACAATTCTATTGTGCCACGGAACGGCAAATAAAACTCGTCCGTCACTTGTTTTAGGAATCATTAAAGCATGTTCACTTGGCAAAAATGATTTGTCAAATACAAGATGAATTCCCTGACTTGGTACAATATATTTTTTGTATACGGTATCGTTAAGTTTCATGATGGCATTTGTAAAAACTCCGGTTGCATTAATAATAGCCGAACCTTTTATTTCGTACTTATCGCCAGTTTCATGATCTATGGCTTCAACTCCAATAATTTGGTTTTTATCATCCTTTAGTAAATGGACAACTTTAGTATAATTCAAAAGACAAGCTCCTTTTTCGATAGCGGTTTGAGCAAGGTTTATCGCCAGACGAGAATCATCAAATTGACCGTCTTGATAAATAACGCCATTTTTTAGCCCTTTTTCTTCAACAGTCGGAAGCATTTCAATTGTTTTTTTCTTCGAAATATATTTTGATCGCCCCAAACTTAATCGTCCTGCCAATAAATCATAAACCGTTAACCCAACGGTGTAAAGTAAACCGTCAAATAAGCTGTAATTGGGAATCACAAAAGATTGATTTTTGACTAAATGACCAGCATTTTTAGACAGTAATCCTCTTTCTTTCAAGGCTTCGATAACCAAATGAATATTTCCTTGTTCTAAATACCGAACGCCGCCATGAACTAATTTGGTGCTTCGGCTGGAAGTTCCCTTTGCAAAATCTACAGCTTCAAGCAAGATAGTTTTATAACCCCGACTTGCAGCATCAAGTGCCGTTCCCAGACCGCTTGCTCCACCACCAATTATAATTACATCCCAATGTTCCGTATTTTTTAGTTTCGACAATTGCTCTGAGCGTTTCATATGGCTTTGATTTGTTTACTTTTTGTAAGATTAAATCTTGTATTGTAAACTTACTGAAACTTAATGAAAGTAAAATGAAGAAATACTATTAATAAGAAATTTTGTCTCTAGAGAAATCGAGAGCCTAAATTTCACGCAAAAATAAACCCGACAAGTCTTATAACTCGTCGGGTTTGATTTCTAATCGTGAGATTGTATTTTTTAAATCAACTTTTTTTCGAAAGCTTTTCGAGCTGCTCCTCTAAAATAGACTTCACCACAATAAGTGTAATCTAGTTTTTCTAAGATTTTCAACATCGGAACGTTGTCAAAATTAGTATCTACTTTTATGCTGGGTATATTTTTTTCGAGACATAAAACTTCTATGCTTTTAAAAAGTTTTGTTGCGATGCCTTTTCCTTTTGCCAATTTAGATACGGCTACACGATGCACAACACCGTAATCTCCATTCGTTAACCATTGACCTTCTATTTCTTCGTAAGCGGGTTCTTTATCGAATATAATTGCTGAATAGCATAAAATAGTTTCGTTTTCTGTAAGTACATATCCGTAACCATTTTTTATATCGTTAGTGATCGAAAGTTCATTAGGATAACCGTCTTGCCATTGCGAACTTCCTTCTTGACGTCTTTGTTCGATAGCATCTTGTATAATAGTCCAGATAACCGGAACTTCTGAAATATCAGCTTTTCTTAATAGCAATTGTTCTGTTGTGTTGCTCATTTTTTATATATTAAATTCTAATGAGGCAATTTATCTTTGAAGAAACCATAAACCCACGTTCCTGCAATTGCACTTACAAGAGTTATAACGATTACGGTAACTCCGGTTCCAATTTGTGCAAATAATGGTCCTGGACAAGCTCCGGTTATTGCCCAGCCAAAACCGAATAATAAACCACCATAAATTTGTCCTTTATTGAAAGTTTTAGGCTGAATTTCGATTTTTTCACCGTGAATGGTTTTAATATCGAATTTTTTAATCAGCCAGACAGATATAATTCCAACTACAACAGCGCTTCCAATTACGCCATACATAAAGAAAGATTGTAGTTGAAACATTTCCTGAATACGAAACCAACTAATGATTTCGGCTTTTACGAATACAATTCCAAAGAAGATTCCAACGATTAAATACTTAAGATTTGAGAATCCCGAATCTTTGATTTGGCTTCCGTTTATTCCTTCAGTATCTGTATTTTTATTTTCTAAATTATTCATTTTTGAAATTTTAAAGTGAAAGGATATCTTAAAGTGAAAGGATATAAGGCAGAATCAAATTAGCCATAATAAAACCACCAATCATAAAACAGATTGTGGCAACCAATGAAGGCCATTGCAAGTTTGAAATTCCCATAATCGCGTGTCCGCTTGTACATCCGCCCGCATAACGCGTCCCAAAACCAACCAGAAATCCACCAACAACAATCATGATAAAACCACGAAGCGTAAATAGACTTTCCCAAGAGAAAAGCTCTTTTGGCAATAATCCCGAATGATCCGTGATTCCGTAACTCGCTAATTGGTCTGAAAGTTTAGCGGTAATTTCAACCGGATTTGGATTTGCCAGAAAATTTGCAGCGATAATTCCGCCAAGAAAAATTCCGAAAACGAAGAATAAATTCCAGCTTTCTTTTTTCCAGTCGTATTTAAAGAATGAAATATTTGCCGGAATACAAGCCGCACAAATATGTCGCAATGACGAACTAATCCCGAAAGATTTATTTCCGATAATCAATAAAATAGGAACAGTTAACCCAATTAAAGGTCCTGCAATATACCAAGGCCATGGTTCTTTTAAAATTTCTAACATATTTTTTAAGGTTCTAAGTTGCTAAGGTTCTAAGTTACTAAGGTTTCTTTTAAGTTCAAAGACTAAAATCTTAGAACCTCAGCACCTTATATTTATTACAATACTTTACTTTGACAAACGAAATCTGATTTTGGAATATTCGTTTTTGAAATCGCTGCAAAACCGCCTTCAATTTCAGTGAAGTTTCTAAAACCGCGAGCTTGCAAAATCGAAGAAGCAATCATACTTCTGTATCCGGCAGCACAATGTAAATAGAAATGCTCATTTGGATTAATATCTTTTACCCAATCATTAATAAAAGCCAACGGTTTATTGTAAGCTTCATCAATATGTTCGGCGCTATATTCTGTTTCTTTTCGAATGTCGATTACTTTATCTTCTTTAAGATTTAATTGACTCGCAAATTGTTCCGCTGAAATTCGGTTTACCGTATCGATTTCAAAACCCGCTTTCTGCCAAGCTTCAAAACCACCTTCAAGATGTCCAACAATTGCATCAAAACCTACACGGCTTAAACGCGTTACAGTTTCTTCTTCAAGACCAGCTTCTGTTACTAATATTATAGGTTGTTTTACATCTGCAATCAAAGTTCCAACCCACGGCGCAAAATCTCCGTTGATACCAATATTAATAGATTGCGGAATAAATCCTTTATAAAAATCAACATTTTTTCTAGTATCTAAGATTAAAGCTCCGGTTTCTTCGGCTACAGCCTCAAAATCTTCTGCTTTAATAGCTTTCATTCCGTTGTGCAAAACCGATTCGAAACTTTCGTAACCTTTTTTATTCATTGCCACATTCATACTGAAATAAGCTGGCGGAGGTAATAATCCGTCTGTTACTTCGGTAATAAATTCAGCTTCAGTCATATTTTCGCGTAAAGCGTAATTCGTAGCTTTTTGATTCCCAATAGTCGAAACTGTTTCTTTACTCATGTTTTTTCCACAAGCGCTTCCTGCTCCGTGCGCAGGATAAACAATTACATCATCTGCAAGTGTCATGATTTTGTCTCTTAACGAATGAAATAAAATTCCCGCCAATTGATCCTGAGTCATTCCCGCAGCTTTCTGAGCCAAATCAGGACGACCAACATCGCCAATAAACAAAGTATCTCCAGAGAAAATCGCGTGATCTTTTCCGTTTTCGTCAATTAGTAAATACGTTGTACTTTCCATCGTGTGACCCGGAGTATGCAACGCTTTTATCGTAATATTTCCGATTTTGAATTCCTGTCCGTCTTTTGCAGAAATGCAATCAAATTCGCAAGCAGCATTTGGTCCGTAGACGATTGGAGCCTGAGTTTCTTTGCTCAAATCGATATGACCGGAAACGAAATCAGCATGGAAATGCGTCTCAAAAATATATTTCAATTTTACGTTATCGCGCTCTAATCGATCTAAATAAGGCTGAATTTCTCTAAGCGGATCAATAATGGCCGCTTCACCATTTGAAGTAATATAATAAGCACCTTGCGCTAGACATCCGGTGTAAATTTGTTCTATTTTCATGATATAAAATCTAAAATAATGAAGCACAAAGGTAACTCGGTTTTTTGGTAAATTAAGTGACTATTGTTACAGAAATTTGCTTTTTGTGTAAAAAAAACATTTGACGTTTTACCATATAAACCCTATAGGAAATTCAAAACGCGATATAATCTGCGTCAGGCTAAAATGAACTTAAATAACTTATATGGTGAGAAAAAAAATCTGCGTAATTTTACAACTGACGAAAATTATTGATATGAAAACAGAAGATTTATTCAATCAAATTGCTTTTATAAAAGAGATTGATAAAGTAAAATACATTCAGCGAAGAACAAAGCTTTTTAATAGTGACCGAAACGAAAATGATGCTGAACACAGTTGGCATTTGGCTTTGATGGCGATTGTTTTGGCTGAACATTCAAATGAGCCAATTGATGTTTTGAAAGTCGTAAAAATGGTTTTGATTCATGATATTGTTGAAATCGATGCCGGAGATATTTTTCTATACGATACGCAAATAAATCACGATAACACCGATCAAGAACGATTGGCGGCAAATCGTATTTTTGGTTTATTGCCTAAAAATCAAGCCGACGAAATGATCGCAATTTGGGAAGAATTTGAAACCGGAGAAACCAACGAAGCAAAATTCGCAAGATCTATGGACAGATTAGAACCTTTATTACAAAATACTTCTAACAATGGAGGAACATGGAAGGAATATGGCGTGCCTTATAGTAAGGTTTACGAAAAAAAGAGTGTTATAAAAGAAGGATCAAAAGAGATTTGGAATTACGCAGAAGGATTGATTAATGAAAGCGTCGAAAAAGGAATTCTCAAAAAAGAGTAATTTTTTAAACACAGAGCTCCAAGTCCAATATATCTACGATATTGTCATTTCGACGAAGGAGAAATCTTCGCAAGTAACTCTGCAACGTAAACCCAATCTTTGTCGAGTTTCTCGTGAAGATTTCTCCTTCGTCGAAATGACAAACTTTGTGGGCATCAGAATTAAATATAAGTGTTTTTTATACATATTAAATTGTTGAAAAGTTTAACAAATGTTGAGCGATAAACTTTTTTTTAAGGCAGGAATTTCGGGTTTTAATGGGTAAATTTGTGGGACTTCATAAATAAAATACCACTATGGAAGAAATGCTTTTTTATGACCGAATGCAATTCGCCTTCACAATTACTTTTCATTATCTTTTTCCGCAACTTACAATGGGTCTTTCGCTGATCATTGTTTATTTTAAGTGGAAATATCTAAAAACTCAAAACGAACAATATAATCACGCCACGCATTTCTGGATGAAAATTTTTGCCTTGAATTTTGCGATGGGCGTTGTAACCGGAATCCCAATGGAGTTTCAATTTGGAACCAATTGGGCAAAATTTTCGGAGTTAACTGGCGGAATCATTGGACAGACGCTGGCAATGGAAGGAATGTTTTCTTTCTTTCTCGAATCTTCTTTTTTAGGTTTATTTTTATTTGGAGAAAAACTCCTTGGACATAAATGGCATTTTGTAACCGGATTATTGATTTGCATTGGTTCTTGGGCAAGCGGATTTTTAATTATTGCCACACATTCCTGGATGCAGAATCCTGTAGGTTACGAAATCCTTGAAAACGGAAAATTTGTCCTTAATAATTTCCAGGCTTTATTCCTTAATCCTTGGTTGTGGCCATCTTATTTGCACAATCAGGCAGCTTCATTAGTGACAAGTTCGTTTGTTGTGGCGGGAATTGGATCTTTTTATATTCTAAGCAAAAAGAATGTTTCTTTTGGAAAATTGTTTTTGAAAACCGGTGTTATCTTCGGATTGATTTCGTGTATAATTGTAGCGGTTCCAACAGGAGATTTATTAGCTAAAAACGTAGTGAAATATCAACCTGTAACTTTTGCAGGAATGGAAGGAATTTTCCATACCGAAAAGAAAGGTTCTGAAATTGTCCTGATTGGTCAACCTGACGTAAAAGACAAAAAATTGGACAATAAAATCGCGGTTCCAAATATCCTGAGTTTCCTGACTTATGGAAACTGGAATCAGGAAATAAAAGGTTTAGATCAGTTCGAAGAAGATTTGCATCCAACCAATATTTCGGGATTGTATTATGCGTATCATATTATGGTAGGTTTAGGAACGCTTTTTATTGGATTAATGGTTTTAGCGCTTTTTCAATTAATTAGAGGGAAATTATTCGAAACCAAATGGATTTTATGGTCGCTTATGTTTATGATGCCATTTCCGTATATCGCAAATACAACCGGCTGGTACACCGCCGAATTAGGAAGACAACCTTGGCTGGTTTATAATTTATTGCGAACGGCTGCGGGAGCATCACCAACGGTTTCGTCCGGAAATACCTTGTTTACTTTACTGGGCTTTATAGGATTGTACCTTTTACTGGGAATGTTGTTTTTGCTTTTGATTGGAAAAATCATCAATAAAGGACCTCATAATGTTGAACTGAATTCAGAAAAAATATAGTTATGGAATTTTTTTGGTACGTAGTTTTAATGGGAATTCTGGCCGTTTATATTGTATTAGACGGTTACGATTTTGGAGCAGGAATAATTCATTTATTTTTTGCCAAAACAGAAAAAGATAAAAAAGCAATCACAAATGCGATTGGACCGTTTTGGGATGCCAACGAAGTTTGGATTATTGCCGCGGGAGGAGTTTTGTTTTTTGCTTTTCCAACTTTATACGCTTCGTCATTTAGCGGATTTTATTTGCCGTTGATTATGATTTTATGGCTTTTGATTTTCCGTGCAATTGGTCTCGAAATGCGCGGACAAGTGCATCATCCAATGTGGGAAAGTATTTGGGATAAAGCATTTGGAATCGCAAGTTTGCTTTTGGCATTGTTTTTTGGGATCGCCTTAGGAAATATTGTTCGAGGCGTGAATCTTGGAATGGTAACCAACGGAGTTTCGACGCAAGAAGCGCATTTTTTCTTTTTGCCTTTATGGAATCCTACTTTCAGTCCGCAAGCGAATGAATTGGGAATTATCGATTGGTTTACACTTTTCCTCGGAATTGTAAGTGTTGTCGCTTTGACGATTCATGGCGCAAACTGGATTATCTTTAAAACGAATTCTTCTTTAAATACTCAGCTTAAAAATGTAGTGTTTAAACTGAATATTGTTCTTTTGATTTTGGTTTGTATTTCGTTGCAAATCTGGCATTTTATTGAGCCAAAACCATTTCATAATTTTATTGAAACGCCAATTCTTTGGTTTTTTCCTCTAATGACTTTTGTTGGAATTTTAGGATTATTCAAAATACGTTCGTTTAAAAAAGACGGTCATGGATTTATATTTTCGACCTTATTTTTAGTTGGCGGATTTGCTTCAACAGCGGTTTCGATTTTTCCGAATGTTTTGCCTTCGACCAATAATGTAAATCCATCATTAACGATTTACAATACTGCAGCCGGAGAATACGGATTGAATGCCGGAATGAGTTGGTTTTTTATCGCTTTGTTTCTGGTGATTATTTATTTTATTATTCAATATCGCGTTTTTAGCGGAAAAATGGATGATATTGGATATGGGGAACATTAAGTTTTTTTGCCACTAATTACACGAATTTTTACGAATTAAATATTATGAATAGCCGTTGGTTTTAACCAGCGGCTTTTTGTTTTTAAGAAATAAGGCTTTAGCCAAAATGTAGCGATATAAAAACTTAATTCATTAAAAATTCAGTTTTATTAATGAGATAGGTATTCAAAACTTTTTGAAAAGACGTTAATTCGATGTTTTCAGATTTGATTATTTTTCCATCGCTGTATATTTCATATTGACCATTATTAGGAGATTTTTTGGTCCATAAAATTCCATTTTTGATTTTGCCTAATTGGTCAGTTTTTAAATATGCAGTTACGTTTTCTCCAGATTCAGATTTTATTTTTTCTCTATACTTGCTTAAATAAATTCGGAGAAGTGCATCTTCCTGAGAGAAAAAATCTGCTATTTCATTAAAAAGTAAATCAATATTTACGTTGTTTTCGGATGTTTTTAGAAAGACATATAATTTATAGCTTTTTTCATAATCGCCTTCGGGGAATTTGTCGAAATAATTATTATACAAATAGCTAAAGTTTTTATTGTCTGATATTTTGCTGTAAATCAAACTATTCGAAGGTAGATTGCTAATTTTAAAATCAAAAAATTCTATTGAGGAAATAAGGTTGCCTTTATAAAAAAACTCACTAACTTTTTTTTGATTCTTGACATATATCTTTATAACAGCGTCTTTTTCGATCTCATTTTTAATAATTATCGTGTCTTTTTCTTTAGTAAAAAAATAAATATTACCATAATAAGCAGCAGAAACCTCAACCGAAAAACTCTCGAGTTTATTATCAATATTGTATTGTTTAATAATTGCTCCGCTTTCAATATCAATTTTTTCGGTTTTCGAGTTGTTCGCTTCTTGTGCGAAAACGGAGAAACTGAATAATAACAATATTATTATTTGTTTTTTCATTCGTTTTATATTTTATCAGATTATTCTCTGTAATATCAAAAGTAGCTTATCGAATGATAAAATGTTTCTATCTCTGGGAATTATTTTTTCTCAAGTGTATGTTATAGTTTTGTTTATTCGAAAAAAGGATATATTTGGCTAAAGCCGAAATCGAATGTTTCCTAAATTCCGTTGGTTGAAACCAGCGGCTATTCAAATGTAATATCGATTATTTTTTCTAGTGTGGTTGCTTCGTTCCTCGCAATGACGTAGCGTGTGTCTTTGCGAGGAACGAAGCAATCTCATGCTTTGTGCACGTTTCGAATAGTTCTAGTATTAATATCATTTTTTGGAATAAATTTGTAAAACTATCAAGCTGCTCTAAAAATAATTAAAATTCCATGGAAGACCTGACATCATTTATTGAAAACATTAATAAGAAAGTTGTTTTGTTACCAGACGAAATGGATGTTTTATTGTCTGAGTTTAAAGTTCGGAAAATAAAGAAAAGACAATTTATTGTACAACCGGAATTTGTAAACAAGCAAAGAACTTATGTGCTTGAAGGATCTTTTCGGGCTTATGTTGTCGACGAAAAAGGTACGGAACATACGATTCAGTTTGCTATTGAAGATTGGTGGATCGCAGATTACAATAGTTATATCTACCAAACTCCGGCAACGATGTTTATTGTTGCGCTTGAAGATAGTGTGATTCTACAAATAAATCATGAAGCAGAGCAGAAACTGAAAGCGTCCAGTCATAATCTTGAAACATTATTTCGTTTAATGGCCGAAAAATCTGCGGCATTTTATGCGCGTCGGATTATTGCAATGCTTACGCAAAATGCCGAACAACGTTATAGCGAGTTTCTGGAAAAGTTTCCAAAAGTTGCGCAACGCCTTCCACAATACGCTCTTGCGTCTTACCTTAATATGACGACAGAGTTTTTATCTAAGATTCGTAATGAAAAAGTCAAGAAAAAAGGTTGAACTAGTTCAACCTTTTTTCCTAAGATACTTCAACTTTTCAGCTTGACTTAATACCCAACTTTGCTTTATCAATTAACAACTTATAATTAATAAAGTAAAGATGGAAAATTTAGGAAAATTAAACGGGAAAGTAGCATTAATAACTGGCGCATCAAAAGGTATTGGTGCAGGTATCGCTAAAGCATATGCAAATCAGGGCGCGACTGTAATCGTAAATTATGCAAGTAGTAAGTATGATGCAGATAAAGTCGTTGAGGAAATAATTGCTAACGGCGGAAAAGCAATTGCAATACAAGGGAATGTCGAAAAATCAGCAGATGTAAAACGCATTTTTGAAGAAATCGTAAAATCATTTGGAAAACTGGATATTCTAGTAAATAATGCCGGTATTTATAAATTTGCAGGAATTGATGATATTACTGAAGAATCATTCCATAATATGTTCAACATTAATGTATTGGGAAGCGTACTTACGATTCAGCAAGCGGTGAAATTATTTGGAGACAAAGGCGGCGTAATCATTAATACGGGTTCTATAGTTTCGACGCTTGATATGCCTACGACATTAATTTACACGCAAACAAAATATGCTGTTGATGCAATGACGCGCATTCTTGCCAAAGAACTTGGCCCGAAAAATATACGTATCAATTCTATTAATCCTGGATTGATCGAAACGGAAGGTTCTCATAGTTCCGGAGTTATGAATGGAGATGCAGAAAAATGGCATGTTTCTGAAACACCACTTGGGCGAGTAGGAAAACCAGAAGATATTGCAAAAGTTGCGGTATTTCTTGCTTCCGAAGATTCTAACTGGATTACTGGCGAAACCATTGCCGTTTCTGGTGGACAACGCTAAATTGAACTTTGGTTCTCAAAAACATTAAAGACAAATCCGTTTACTCTTAGGAATAAACGGATTTTTTAATTTTCATCTTTGTCAAAGTTTTAAACTTTGACAAAGATTGCGGATGAATTGTAAAATGTATCTTACAAAATAGAAGATGTATTTTATCATACCTGTAATTTTCTAAAGAATTTTAAATATCTTTGAATTATGAGCACAGCAACAAAACCAAAACATATTGGGCGAAATATTAGCCGAATCAGAGAACTTCGCGGAATGAAACAAGAAGCGCTTGCACAAGCAATTGGTTCAAACCAACAAGCGATTTCCGGAATTGAATCTAGTGAGGAAATTGATGCTAAAAAACTGGAACAAATTGCAAAAGCACTTGGAGTTACAGTAGAAGCAATTGAGAATTTTTCGGAAGAATCGGTTTTTAATTTCTTTAATAACTTTTACGATAATAGTGCAAGTAATGGTCAAGGTTCATCTGGACCTATTTTTACTTTCAATCCTCTAGATAAAGTAGTTGAACTTTATGAACGTTTGATTCAGGCTGAAAAAGAATTAGTTCAGGCAGAAAAAGAAAAGGTTGAATATCTTGAAAAGCTTTTGAAAAAATAAAAATATTAAGGGGCTTTAAGATACCTGAGTTTGCGTTAGGGATAGGAGTGATATCTCCCGAATTAGAAAAACAAGGCTTTTTAGCCGTAGTTTTTGTTAATCGGGAATTTAGTGGATAGCCCGACCGAAGGGAACGCCCAAAAAATACAAATCCGTTTACTCTTAGGAATAAACGGATTTTTTAGTTTTCATCTTTGTCAAAGTTCAAAACTTTGACAAAGATTGCTCTACAAGTAAAACTAAATTTGAATTAAAATAAAACCTCTTTTGTAATAATATAAAATCCCATTACGAGAACAAACCATCCAAAAATGGGTTTAAGTTTTGTGCCGTCTATTTTTTTAGAAAGCTGACTTCCAAGTAACATTCCCAGAAGTGCCATTGAGGAAACGCCTAATAAAAAAGTGTAATTTATGGGAGTTCCAATGTATAAATCGCCTCCAAAACCTATTGTGGAATTTATGGTAATAATCAATAATGATGTTCCTACGGCTTGTTTCATAGGTAAATTTGCAAAAAACAACAAAGCAGGAATTATTAGGAATCCACCGCCGGCACCAAGAAATCCGGTTATGATTCCAACGATGAAACCTATTATACTTAATTGTGTGTAATTTGTTTCGGTTGCTTTTATTTCGGTTTTGTTTTTTCGAATCATCGAAATCGAAGCTGTAATCATTAATATCGAAAAGATTATCATGATCAGAAAATCTTTGGAAACAGAATATGACGCAATGCAAAATAGAGTAGAAGCGATTTGAGGAAATATTACTTCACGAATAATCAGAATCGAAACCACAGACGGAATCGCAAAATACAATGCCGATTTAAGTTTTAGATTTCCCATTTTGTAATGGTTGTAACTTCCAAATAAAGCGGTTAATCCAACAATAAATAAGGAATATGAAGTGGCTTGCTCCGGATTTACTTTGAACAAATACACCAAAATAGGAATTGTCAATATCGATCCGCCGCCACCAATTAAGCCCAGTGAAATCCCGATGATGATTGAAGCAAAATAACCTAAATATTCCATTGCATTTGTTTTGATGCAAAGGTGGTTTGTAAAATAAAAACCCACAGTAACATTTATCACACAAGGATGTTTTTGTTACGGATTTATATATTGCCCGCGGATTTGGCGGATTAAACGGGTTTTCGCAGGTTTTTTCTTTTTTCTATTGATGATTAAATTTATCAATTGGAAAGTTTACGGATTAAGAGTTTTACAGTGCAAAAAAAAAAATCAGTAAAATTCAGTTTAATCCGCCAAATCCGTGGGCAAAAAAAACTTATTTTAAAAGTTCTATTTGGTTTCGGTTTAGTTTGACCAAACCTCTTTGTTCCATTTTTTTGAGTAATCTCGAAACGACTTCTCTTGAAGTATTTAATTCTGAAGCAATTTCCTGATGTGATAAATTTACTTCAGAACAACCACAAGCGTCGGAATGTCTTTTGAGATAAAATTCTAAACGTTCATCCATAGAACGGAAAGCGATATTGTCGACAACTTCTAAGACTTCTTCAAATCGATTTCTGTAGGTTTCGATTACGAATTCGTACCAGGATCTGTGTTCCATCATCCATTTATCCATCATTTGCAACGGAATCATCATTACCGAAACATCTTCGACAACTTTTGCCATAATCTGACTTTTCTCGCTTTTAGTGGCACAAATCATCGAAATGGCGCAAGCCTGACCTGGTTGTAAATAATACATTAGAAATTCGCCGCCATCTTCGCCTTCGCGATAGATTTTGATTTTTCCTTTGGTGATCAAAACTGTATTCTTAATATATTGTCCGGTTCGCATTAAAATGGTTCCGGCTTCGTAATGCTGTAAACTTCCGTTTTCTTCGATTGTCGAAATAAGTTCGTTGGAGAAATTTGGGAATATATTTTTTAATGAATTTTGCATTGGTTAAGTGTTGAAATTATTGGGCCACGGATTTTACGGATTGAACTGGTTTGCACAGATTTATTTATTTTTTTGCCACGAATTTCACGAATCAACACGAATTAATTAGTGAAAATTTGTGCAATTTGTGGCGAACAATTTTAATCCTTTAATCTGTGGCAAAAAACTATTTTTATCCACTAATTTTGGGAATCAGCAATTATTAATTCGTGCTAATTCGTGCAATTCGTGGCGAACCTTTTTAATTATTTTAATCCTTTAATCTGTGGCAAAAAACTATTTTTATCCACTAATTTTGGGAATCAGCAATTATTAATTCGTGCTAATTCGTGCAATTCGTGGCGAACCTTTTTAATCATTTTAATCCTTTAATCTGTGGCAAAAAATAAATTTTAGTATAGTAAATTAGTGAAAATTAGCGAAATTAGTGGCAAACATTTTTTATCAAATTAAAGTTAAAAACTATAATTTTTTACAAAGATAGCAGATTGGAATGGTTTAAATTATCAGAAAACTATATTTAAGATGTAAAAAGGAAAATGAAAAAATCCTATTTTCGATCGAGTTTATAGACTATATTTTTAAAAATAGTAAGTAAATTTGTCTTTCACTGATTATAATCCTTTCTCTAAAACGTTTTCTGAGAATAATAATCGAAATCGCATTTGGCACGTTTTTAATTAATAGAAACGTCGTAATTTTACAAAAACACATTTATTATGAATTTATCACAAGAAGATTGGGTTAATCAGCTAGCTGCTGACGAGAATGCAGTTATACTTGACGTAAGAACTGAAGACGAATTTAATGACGGCTATATCGAAAATGCCGTAAATATCGACATTAATAAAGGACAAGGTTTTATTTATGAAATCGAAGAATTAGATAAAAACAAAAACTATTATGTGTATTGTCGTTCTGGTGCCAGAAGTGCTAAAGCATGTCAGATAATGAATGAGTTAGGTATAAATAATGCCTACAATTTGCTTGGTGGAATCCTGGACTGGGAAGGGGAAACAGTGAATCCATAAAAGATAGAAAAAGAGGCGCGAAAAGCCTCTTTTTTCGTTTAAAATGCTATTAATAACCAAACATAAATTACCAAATTATGAGTTTAATACCAGAAGAATATCAAATTAAAACTCTTATAAATCAAGATACTTATCTTGTAAACGGAGAACTAAAACAATGGACAGGGCAAACTACACCTGTTTTTTCTACAATTTCATCTACAGAAAAATATACACCAACATTATTAGGATCGATTCCGTTTATGGCAGAGAAAGAAGCTGCCGAAGTTGTTGAAGCTGCAAATGCTGCTTATAATAAAGGACAAGGTTTATGGCCAACTATGAAAGTGGTTGATCGTATTAAATGCATGGAGAACTTCGTAAAACAAATGAAGGAAACGCGTCAGGAAGTTGTGAAGCTCCTAATGTGGGAAATTGGAAAAAATCTTGGTGATTCTGAAAAAGAGTTTGACAGAACTGTTGAATATATTTACGATACGATCGCCAGCTATAAAGAATTAAACGGACGTAGTGCGCATTTTGAAAAAGTACAAGGTGTAAACGCTATGATTCGTCGTGGACCTCTTGGAGTTGTATTGTGTCTTGGACCTTACAATTATCCGCTTAATGAAACTTTTTCTTTGTTGATTCCGGCTTTGATTATGGGAAATACTGTAATCTTTAAACCTGCAAAACATGGCGTTTTATGTATTTCGCCATTGTTGGAAGCGTTTAGAAGCAGTTTTCCAAAAGGTGTTATTAATATTGTTTATGGTAGAGGTCGTGAAGTGGCTTCTCCAATCATGAAATCTGGAAAAATTGATGTTTTGGCATTAATCGGAAACAGTAAATCTGCGATTGCATTGCAAGATCAACATCCAAATAAAAACAGATTGCGTTTGATTCTAGGTTTAGAAGCAAAAAATCCAGCGATTATTTTACCTGATGCCGATTTAGATTTGGCAATTCAGGAATGTATTGCAGGAACTTTATCATTCAACGGACAACGTTGTACGGCTTTAAAAGTACTTTATGTTCATGAATCTATTGCAGAAGAATTTAACAAACGTTTCTCTGAAAAAGTAGATGCATTGGTATTTGGAAATCCTTGGGAAAAAGGAGCTTCGTTAACACCACTTCCAGAGACTGAAAAACCAGCTTATATTCAGGGATTAATTGATGATGCAACACATAAAGGTGCAAAAATATTGAACGAAAAAGGAGGAAAACATACCGATAATTATATTTTTCCAGCGGTTCTTTATCCTGTAAATAAACAAATGCGTGTGTATCACGAAGAACAATTTGGACCAGTTGTGCCAATTATTTCTTTCAAAGATATTAGCGAACCTCTTGAAGATATGGCCGAATCAAACTACGGACAACAAGTAAGTTTATTCGGGAAAGATATTAAAACTTTGGCACCGCTTATCGATGCTTTAGTAAACTTAGTTTGTAGAGTAAACCTCAACAGTTCTTGTCAGAGAGGTCCTGATGCATTCCCTTTTACTGGTCGTAAAGATTCTGCTGTAGGAACTTTGAGTATTCCTGATGCTTTGCGCTCATTTTCAATTCGTACGTTCGTGGCTTCAAAAGATATCGCTTATAATAATGAAATTCTGCAAGAGCTATTAAATAGCAAAGAATCGAATTTTATAAATACCGATTATATTTTGTAATTCCGAGGTTATATATTAATTGTAGACGCCGTCTTTTTCTTTTTGAATTAGACGGTTTTTATTTTCTAAATAATATTAGGTGTATTTTCTTTCAAAATAAATATATTGTATTACTTTTACTACATTTTTAATTTAAAAAAAAATGAAGTCTAAAATGAAACAATCTATAATTGCATTTCTTCTCTTATTTGCATTAAACTCGTGGTCTCAAAACGATAAAAAATTATGGCTTCAGGAAAATAAGTATAATTTAGGATTATCTTACTTTCAGAAAAAACAATTTAATAAAGCTATTGAGCCTCTTTTATTTGCCTATAAAATCAATCCCGAATCGGAAATTGGCAAAGAATCAAAAATTAAAATTGATTTACTCAAACCAATTCTTAGAAATAATTTCATGAATAAGATAATTGGAACTTGGAATTTAAGTGGTAGTGAACCAACGTGGGTATACAAAGATTTAAAAAACATTAGGCTTAATGATACCTTGATGGTTGTTACAAGTCAAGAAATTGCTTTTTACGTAAAAAATATAAAAACAAAAGAAACCAGACTGATTAGAACAGATAAAATGGAATTTTATGACGTTCTTGAAAATAATAATTCAGTTACAGAAATTGTAAATTCAGATAACGAATTATGGGCTTTTATCGTAGACGAATCTCTAAATGGTCTTCATTTAATTCATAGTGGTGATGTGACTTCTTCAGGAAAAAAAGCGATCGATTTAGATAATAAAGAAGCGTATTATAGTAGAGTTAAATAAAATGAGATTCCTATTGCTGGTTTTTATATTTACAAACATCTTTTTCTTTTTAAGAATTAGATGTTTTTTTTATTTAAAAATGATATAATTTTATACAGAATTGTAACATTCATTGAGAAAACTTATCTAATATGATAATCAGTATTAAACAATCAAAATTTTGAAACCACTTATGGAAAAAAAAACATTCCAATTTGTATTTATTACATTGTTGTTTTTGGCGCAAAATGGCTTTGCACAGGAGCTTTATATGCCTAGAAATATAAAAGAAGCTTACGCAAAAGGTACACGTTCAAAGGACGGAAAACCAGGAAAAAACTATTGGCAGAATCATGGAAAATATACAATGGACATTTCTGTAGATCCAAAAACTAAGCTTGTTAGCGGAACAGAAACTATCGTTTATGAAAATAATAGTAATGATACGCTAAGAAATCTGGCTGTTAGATTTGTAAATAATCTTCACAAACCTTCTTCGCCAAGAAGCGGAAGTGTAAATGATGATTTTTTAAGTAACGGATTAACGATTACGTCTTTTAAAATTGAAGGTGATGTTTATAAAGAAGATGCCAGAAGCTGGGGAACAGTTGGAAATGTAAAAATGAACAAACCAATTTTGCCTCATTCTAAAGCTACAATTTCTATTGATTGGAATTATCCATTATCAAAAGAGAGTGGGAGAGAAGGACAAATCGATGAAACTACTTTTTTTGTAGCGTATAGTTATCCACGTGTTTCTGTTTTTGATGATTATAATATGTGGGACAGATTGCCGCATACAGATCGTCAGGAGTTTTATAATGATTTTAATGATTATAGCTTTACTGTAAAAGCGCCGAAAAACTACGTGGTTTATGCAACCGGAGATTTATTAAATCCTGATGAGGTTTTGCAGCCTGAATTTTCAGCTCGTTTGAAAAAATCATATGTTACAGATGAAATTATGCATATCGCAAACGAAGCGGAGTTAAAAAGTGGAGTTGTAACCAAACAAAATGATTGGAATGTTTGGAAGTTTGAAGCCAAAAATATCTCAGATGTTTGTTTTGGATTAAGTGATCATTATTTATGGGATGCGAGCAGTGTTTTGGTAGATAAAAAGACAAATCGTCGTGCAAGTGTTCAGGCAGCTTATGATGTAAAAGGAACTGATTTTGTAAACTCGATAAAAAACAATCAATTTGCTTTAGATTTCTTTTCGAATAGCTGGCCGGGAGTTCCGTATCCGTTTTCTAAAATGACTGCTTTTCAGGGTTTTGCAGATATGGAGTATCCAATGATGTGTAACGATTCACAAATAGGAGACCCTGTTTTTTCACAATTAGTTCAGGATCACGAAGTGGCACATACCTATTTTCCATTTTATATGGGAATCAACGAAACTCGTTATGCCTTTATGGATGAAGGCTGGGCAACTACTTTTGAGTATTTAATAGGTATTGCTGAACATGGTAAAGCAGCTGCGGATAAATTCTATCAGGATTTTAGAATAAAAGATTATATAAGTGATGTTTCTACAGAAGAAGATCAGCCAATAATCACAATGTCTACACAAGTTTCTGGCGCAGGTTATGGAAATAATTCATACGGAAAAGCGTCTCTTTCTTACCTGGCTTTAAAAGATATGCTTGGAGATGATTTGTTCAAAAAATCATTACACGCTTACATGGACAATTGGAATGGAAAACACCCAATTCCGTGGGATTATTTTAATTCGATGAATACAGCTTCAGGAAGAAACCTGAATTGGTTCTTTAACAACTGGTTTTTTACCAATAACTATATTGATCTTTCGGTACGAAATGTAAATCAAAATGTTGTTACTGTTGCAAATGAAGGAGGTTTTGTGATTCCGTTTGACGTGGTTGTTACTTATCAGGATAATACGAAAGAAACGATACATCAAACGCCGGCAGTGTGGGAAACAAATCAGAAATTGGCAAAAGTTATTTTGAAAAACAAAAAAACAATCAAGCAAGTTATTTTAGATGGAGGTATTTTTATGGATGCCACGCCTTCAAATAATACTTGGTCTGCTAATTAGAAAAGACATAAAAAAAGGCGCCTTTTTCAATAGAAAAGGCGCTTTTTTGTTTGGGACAAATTGATTATTAAGTTTTGAGATTTATTGATATCAATTGAAGATTGAATTGTGCCTTTAGGCACTAAATATTGGTAGAAAACATTAATTGGAGCAAATCTAGCGTGCCGTAGGTACGCAATAACGGTCGTTTTGTTGCGTACCTGCGGCACGCTAACAAATTTTAAATTTAAATAACTACCAATATTTAGTGCCTAAAGGCACATTTCATTTCTTGATTTGTAATTATTAACTAATCGATAATAAATTAAAATATATATGTATGAATTACTTAATAGATACTTTTAGAAAAAAGATAATAGTCGTAAGTTTTTTTATGTTATTGACCAGTTTTGCTTTTGCTCAGAAAAAAGACAAAATCGAAATTGGAACAGTTGATAGTATTGCTTCCAAAGTTTTAAATGAGAATAGAAAAATTTGGGTTCATTTACCTAAAAGTTCACAAAATAATGGTTTTGCAAAACAAAAATATCCAGTCGTTTATGTACTTGATGGTGACGGACATTTTAGTTCTGTTGTGGGAATGATTGAAGAAATGAGCGAAGTAAACGGAAACACAAACTGTCCCGAAATGATTGTGGTGGGAATTACGAACACCAACAGAAATAGAGATTTAACGCCTACACATTCAGATATTGATCTTCCTTTTGTGCCTAAAAACTTAAGCGAACAATCTGGTGGAGGTGAAAAATTTGTCGAGTTTCTTGAAAAAGAATTGATTCCATATATCAATAATAAATATCCTGCGGCACCTTACAAAACCTTAATTGGACATTCTTTTGGAGGATTAACAGCGATTAATATTTTGACAAATCACAGCAATTTATTCAACTCTTATATTGCTATAGATCCGAGTATGTGGTGGGATCATCAGAAATTTTTGGCTGAAACTGAGAAAAAACTAGCAAATAAAAATCTAGCAAACATTTCGCTATTCATGGCAGCTGCAAATACAATGGATGATAATATGAATGTTGTAAAAGTTCGAAAAGATACTACAGTTTTTACAAGACATATCAGAGCAATTTTGGATTTGAATGATTTTTTCGCCAAGAATAAAAAAAGCAATCTGAATTATGATTATAAATACTATAACGATGATAATCATGGATCAGTTCCATTGATCGCTACTTATGATGGTCTTCGGTTTATATTCAAATTCAACCAATTAAAACTTTCAGTATCGGAACAAATTAATTTTAATAAAGATGTTTTTGCTAAAATTGAAAAGCATTTTAAAAATGTGTCGAAACATTTAGGTTACAAAGTAGCTGTTCCTGAAAACACGGTAAATACTTATGGTTATCAGTCTTTGGGTAAAAAAGATATGGATTTAGCTGGTTATTTGTTTAAAATGAATGTTGCAAATTATCCGGATAGTCCAAATGTTTATGATTCTCTTGGGGATTTTTATGAAGCAAATGGAGATAAGAAAAATGCCATTGCGAGTTATGAAAAAGCATTGGTTTTGGATAAAAACTTTCAGGAAACAAAAGGGAAATTAGAAAAATTAAAATAATTGTTATTTAATAAAGTTTAAAATGTCGGGAGAAAAAAATCTGGAGAAATTGCTTAAGAGCATGAAACCTCAACATAATTTAGGAGAATATGTTTTTTGTAAAGTGGAGAAATTAGGAAATCTTAACTTGAATGATATCGAAATGTTTTTTAAAGAAAAAGAAGCTATTACATTAATTCTTAAAAAAGAAATAGCAGAACAATTAAATCTGGAATATTCGGTTGTAATGTCATGGTTAACGCTTACTGTTCATTCGTCATTAGAAGCTGTTGGTTTGACCGCGGCATTTTCTAAAGCACTCTCTGAAAATGGAATTAGCTGTAATGTTGTAGCGGCTTTTTATCACGACCATATTTTTGTGAATGCAAATGATACAGACAAAGCAATGAAAGTTCTAAATGCATTTTCAGAATAAGTTTCAGTATTTTTTTTGGTTAAATAAATAACATCAAAAGGTAGTTTAAATTTAATAGATTCCTTTCTAAGACTTCTATTAAGGTTAATGTGTTAAAATAAATAGAAATATGGAAAACCATAAAAGGTTGTAAGATTAATAGGTTATGTTTGTGGATAAAACATACGAAATAAATGAAAAACCTCTACTTTTTTATTGTTATCTTATTATTAAATATTCAGGTTTTTGCTCAGAACAATTCTAAGGTTACATTCCAAAAAAACAGATATGAATTAGCTGTTTCTTATTTTAAGAAAGCTGATTTTAGTAAAGCTATTGATCTATATTACATTGCCGCCAGGGTCATACCAGAGAATGAGATTGGTATTGCATCTCTTAAAAAAGTAGATTCTTTGCGAGTTATTTTAAGAGAGCGATTATTAGATAAAGCATTGGGTACCTGGAAAAAGGTTGGAGACAAACCAGGTTGGGCTGTCGATCAGGCAAGTATTAATGCAGGAAAAACTTCGGATAAGCTTGTAGAAATTAATAAAACGCAGATTTTATATTTCGAAAAAAATAAGAAAACACAAGAAAAGAAACTGATAAAAACAGAGGATTTAGTTTATTATAATGGAGAGAATTCAGAAGATGCTTCATTCTCGAATGTAATCTTATCAGATGGTAATGTTTGGCATTGTTCCATAAATGACAGTTCAGATGAAATGCATGTAATTAAGATTGCTAAAAAAGATGAAAATGGTACTGAAGAAATAAAAAGCGATAATGAAGAGCGATTTTATATCAAAGTAGAAGAATAAAAAAAGGGAATCAAAATTTTGATTCCCTTTTTTGTATGATAAAATATTTTACAAGAACTTAAATCCAAGCGAGAAATTTGAAACTGCAGTTTTTATATTTCTTCCTGAAGGATCAAGATCTGTAACGCCTGCAAGATATCTGTAATCGAGAGTAAGTTTCCATAAATCGACACCAACACCACCAAGAATACTGCTATTGTTTTTTTTGAAAGCAACAATATTTAGATTATTATTTGCACTTATATCCGAATAATTCTTCCAGTTGTATCCGGCAAAAAGGCGTACGTTTCCAAGTTTTCCTAAAGGAATGATTTTGAAACCAACAAGGATAGTTGCATCGCTTCCTGCTAACTCATAATCAGTTTCACCAATTCCTGTTTGCGAAAGGCTAAATTTTGATTTAGCATATCCGAGCTCGCCCTGAGCGTACAACATTAACAAATTAACGCGAACAAATCCGGCAACGCCATAGCCGGTTCCAGAGCTTTTTGAACTAAAATCATCAGTAAGAGGAGAAGTTATGTTATAAGAAACCTGAGGTCCAAATTGTATTAATTGTGCAAAACCATTTACACTAATACATAGTAATACTGCTAAAATGAATTTTTTCATAACTGTGGCTGTTTTTTTTAGATGCTATAAAAATAGATATTATTAATGTAATTCGAAAGATTTATCTTATTTATTTGGCGTTAATCTGAGTTTTTAATTCTGTATGTTTTTGATAATGAATAAAATGCCATTACAGGCGTTTAGGAAAGATGTAAGCTTAAAAAATATTAAATTTGAAGACTTCAAAAGATAGAAAAATAATGGAAATTAAAACAATCAATGCATCTCAAACCTGGGAAATCAGACATAAAGTAATGTGGCCGGATAAATCTATTGCATTTGTACAATTAGAAGAAGATAATTTGGGATTACATTTTGGAGTTTTTGATCAGGAAAAATTAGTATCTATTGTTTCTTGTTTTGTTGATAATCAGGAAATGCAATTTAGAAAACTGGCAACTTTAGAAGAATATCAAGGTAAAGGAATTGCCTCTGAATTGTTAAATTTTATTTTTGAAGTTGCTAAAAAACAAAATTTGAGCAAAATATGGTGCAATGCAAGAAGCAATAAAAAGTCATTTTATGAGAAATTTGGAATGATAGATACACATAAAATTTTTTCTAAAGAAGGACAGGAATTTACGATAATGGAAATTTTTTTATAGAAAAAGTATCGGATTTTATTGAAATAAGATAAAGACTATCAGGTATTTGTGAATTTGTTCAGTTTCTGTTGGTATACTTCTGAAAAAGACAATAGTTAAAAGCTTCAATCATTCTTTTTTGCCATTTTAGCATAAAACGCTATGTTTAATTATTGAATAAGGAATGTTAAAAAATGAAAACGTTTTCGTTTGTTTCTACATGTTAAGACTTTCTTATTTTATTTTTTTTGTTCCAATCTTTTATTACTTTCGCACCCAAATGAGAAAGTTAATAGTATTTTTAGTATTCATGAATATGCTTCTGTTCGGCGGAGGGCAATATCTTAATGCTGGTACTCCTCAAAACTTTCATCAACATACTCTTGAGAAAAAGCACCGGGTAAAATTCACAAATCAGGATCAGGGATCTTCAATTATCGAAGATGCTGATGTAGATCTTGAAGAGGAATATCTTGGAAGTGATGATCTTAAAGATGGACTTACGAATAAATTTTTTGCAACAAACTACAGTTTACTTGACAATTGGTATCTTTCCTTTTCAAGTCAGACTATTGTAAATAATTACAATCGTTTTAAATTCTTCGTGCCATTCTGTGGCAACTCAAATCCTATTTACATTACCCAACAGGTTTTAAGAATTTGATTCAACAGTATACATTGGTTGCCTAAGTTGTGATCTGCATATCTTGTTGATGTATATTTTTTTTCTACTTCTTCTTGTATGAAAGTTTAGTTATAACTAAGGTTAGCTGATGCATTTTTTCATCTAAAGGAATCACTGTATTCCAAGCATTCAATCGCTTAATTTCCAAACTAAATCATGAAAAGAATTATCTTGTTCACAGGCTTAATTGGCCTAGTGTGCCTTACTAGTTGTACAACTAAAAAAGAAGAAAAAGAAGAAGTGGAAAAATTTACCGCAACAAATCCGGTACTAATTGACACTTCGTTTGTAAAAGAATATGTTTCTCAGATTAAATCTGTACGTAACATTGAAATCCGTGCTCAGGAAAAAGGATTTCTACAAAACATTTATGTTGATGAAGGGCAGTTTGTAAAAAAAGGACAACTGTTATTTAAAATTATGCCAAATATGTATCAGGCTGAATTGCTTAAAGCACAGGCTGAACAAAGATCAGTAGAGATAGAATTGCAAAATTCAAAATTACTGGCAGATAAAAATATCGTTTCTAAAAACGAATTAAGTGTAGCTCAGGCAAAACTGCAATCAGCAAAAGCTGAGGTTGCATTAGCAAAACTTCACTTATCATTTACAGAAATCAGAGCTCCGTTTGACGGAACTATCGATCGTATTCCATTAAAATTAGGAAGTCTTATTGACGAAGGCGAATTAATGACAAGTCTTTCAGACAACAGTCAGATGTTTGCGTATTTCAATGTTTCAGAGCCAGAATACATCCAATATCAAACAGATGTGAAAGATCGTGCTGATAATAAAGTAAGCTTGGTTTTGGCTAATGGTGATACTTTTAAAGAACAAGGAAAAGTAGAACTTATCGAAAGTGAATTTAATAATGAAACCGGAAATATCGCTTTTAGAGCAAGATTCCCTAATTCAGGAAAATTGCTTAGAAACGGAGAAACAGGACAAGTTAAAATGTTAGTGCCTCTTAAAAATGCGATTATAATTCCGCAAAAAGCAACTTATGAAATTCAGGATAAAAAGTATCTTTTTGTTATTGATAAAAACAACAAAGTAAATTCGAGAGAGATTACAATTACAGGCGAAATTCCTGATTTGTATGTAGTTAAAAGCGGAGTTACTCAAAATGACAAAATTTTACTTGAAGGAGTTCAGAAAGTAAAAGAGAACGACAAAATTAAATATGAATTCCAATCTCCAAAAGAGGTAATGAATCATTTGCGTACAAAAGCAGAATAGATTTAACTGGTTTAATCATTAAAAAAATATAAAATGTTTAATAAATTTATTCAAAGACCTGTATTGTCGATAGTAATATCGCTTATAATTGTCTTTTTAGGGGTATTGTCGGTATTAAGTTTGCCTATTACACAGTTCCCTACAATCTCACCACCAATGGTGAATGTTACCGCAGATTATCCAGGATCTAACGGTGAATTAATGATCAAAGCGGTTGTTATTCCTCTTGAAAGAGCTTTAAATGGAGTTCCTGGAATGAAATATATGGCTTCTGATGCCGGAAATGATGGTGAAGCTACTATAAAAGTTGTTTTTAACTTAGGAACAGATCCAAATCAGGCTGCGATCAACGTTCAAAACCGTGTAGCTTCGGTTACCAATAAATTACCTCCATTAGTTATTAGAGAGGGTATTAAAATTACCCGAGAAGTGCCGAGTATGTTGATGTACGTGAATCTTTACAGTACAGACAAAAATACCGACATGAAGTTCTTGTATAACTATGCTGATATCAACGTACTTTCTGAATTAAAAAGGGTAAATGGTATTGGTTCCGGAGATATCTTAGGAACACGTGAATATGCAATGCGTATTTGGTTGAAACCAGATCGTATGTTGGCTTATAAAATTTCTGCCGATGAGATAATGGATGCATTATCAAGTCAGAGTTTGGAAGCTTCGCCTGGTAAAACAGGAGAAAGTTCTGGTAAACGTTCTCAGGCTTTTGAATATGTATTAAAGTATTCAGGACGTTTTACAACAAAAGAACAATACGAGAACATTATTGTAAAATCAAATGCTAACGGGGAACTTTTACGTTTGAAAGATGTTGCCAAAGTAGAATTTGGAAGTTCGATGTACGATATTTATTCGAATTTGAATGGAAGACCTTCTGCGGCTATTGTATTGAAACAATCGTTTGGTAGTAATGCCAATCAGGTTATTGAAGAGGTAAAAGCTAAATTAGAAAAAATCAAGCAAAGATTCCCTAAAGGAATGGATTATGAAATTTCGTATGACGTTTCTAAATTCCTTGATGCTTCTATCGAAAAAGTAATTCACACTCTTGTAGAAGCTTTTATTCTGGTAGGTATAGTAGTATTCCTTTTCTTGGGAGACTGGCGTTCTACGGTTATTCCGGCAATTGCGGTTCCGGTATCTTTGATCGGAACGTTTGTATTCATGACATTCTTTGATATTTCATTGAACTTAATTACATTATTTGCTTTAGTTCTAGCGATTGGAGTTGTCGTCGATGATGCGATTGTGGTAATTGAAGCTGTTCACGCCAAGATGGAGGAAGAGCATCTTTCGCCACTTAAAGCAACTAAAAAAGCGATGCATGAAATTGCAGGAGCGATTATAGCGATTACATTCTTAATGGCTGCGGTATTTATTCCTGTAGCGTTTATGTCTGGTCCGGTTGGGGTATTTTACAGACAGTTCTCTGTAACTATGGCAACGGCAATTATCCTTTCTGGTGTTGTGGCTTTGACTTTGACACCGGCACTTTGTGCGATGATGTTAAAAAACAATCACGGTGAGGTTAAAAAGAAAACACCTGTAAACGTATTTATTGATGGATTCAATAATAAATTCAATTTAGCGCAAGGTAAATACCAAAATTTATTAGGTAAAATTGTAAATAGAAGAGCCGTTACTATTATTGCACTTCTTGGATTTTGTGCCGGAACATGGATGATTAGTAGTACAGTTCCTTCCGGGTTTATCCCGAATGAGGATCAGGGTATGTTTTATGCTGTTATTCAAACGCCACCGGGTTCATCATTAGAAAGAACCAATAATATTGCAGAAAGACTTCAAAAAATTGCAGAAAAAATTGATGGAGTAAAATCAGTTTCTTCATTAGCAGGTTATGAAATTCTGTCTGAAGGTACAGGTTCTAACTCAGGAACTTGTTTGGTGAATCTTAAAGACTGGAGCGACAGAAAGCATTCTGTTCTTGAGATTATGGCCGAAATGGAAGAAAAATCTAAAGATATTGCAGGTGCAAATATTGAGTTTTTCCAACCGCCTGCTGTACCAGGATATGGTGCTGCCGGAGGATTTGAGCTTCGTTTATTAGATAAAACAGGTTCTGGAGATTACAAAAAAATGGAGCAGGTTAATAATGATTTTGTTAAGGAGTTAAATACTCATCCGGAATTATCAAACGTGTTCAGTTTTTATAGTTCTAGTTTCCCTCAATACATGATGAAAGTAGACAACGATATGGCTCAGCAAAAAGGAGTTTCTATCGAAAACGCCATGAATACTTTGTCAACTCTTGTGGGTAGTAACTACGAAATTAGTTTCATTAAATACGGAATTAACTATAAAGTAATCGTTCAGGCTTCTCCGGAATACCGTGCTCAGCCAGATGATATCTTGAAGTTGTATGTAAAAAACAATCGGGATGAAATGGTTCCTTTTTCTGCTTTCATGAGATTAGAAAAAGTATACGGACTTTCTGAGATTACAAGACATAACATGTACACTTCTACACAAATTAGTGGATCTGCAGCACCGGGATATAGTTCTGGTACAGCGATTAAAGTAATTCAGGAAGTTGCAGCTAAAAAATTACCTAGAGGTTATGATATTGACTGGGCAGGTATCTCTGCCGATGAGGTTGCTCAGGGTAATCAGGCTATTTGGGTATTCATGATTTGTTTAGGATTTGTTTACCTGGTTTTGGCTGCTCAATATGAGAGTTTTATTTTACCACTTTCTGTAATCCTTTCTTTGCCAGCAGGTATTTTTGGAGCTTTCTTATTATTGAAATTAACAGGATTAGAAAACAACATTTATGCTCAGGTTGCCATGGTAATGCTTATTGGTTTATTGGGTAAAAATGCCGTACTGATTGTAGAGTTTGCGATACAGCGACATGCTGCAGGCAAAACAGTTCTTGAAGCAGCAATGGAAGGAGCGAAAGCGAGGTTCCGTCCAATTTTGATGACTTCATTTGCGTTTATTGCCGGATTATTGCCACTTGCTTTTGCTACTGGTCCGGGTAAAATTGGTAACAGAACCATTGGTACTGCCGCTGCCGGAGGTATGCTTATCGGAACTATTTGTGGTGTATTTGTAATTCCAGGATTGTATTACATTTTTGGAAAAATTGCAGAAAGACACAAATTAGTTAAACATGAAGAAGAGAATCCATTAACAGAAGAAATTGATAACAATCATGTATAAATTCAAATCATATCAATATGGTATTGCATTAGGTTTATGTTTTACGGTTGCAGGGTGTAAAGCCCCTGCGCCTGAGGCAGCGCCTACTACAAGTACGCCAGTTCCTGAATCATTTGGTCAGACTGCCCAAACTCAGGACGCAAACAATAATACATCAGCATTGCAATGGAAAGATTATTTTAAAGATCAAAACCTTGTTGACCTGATCGATGTTGCATTAAAAAACAATCAGGAATTAAATATCACTTTGCAGGAAATTGAAATCGCAAAGAATGATATCCGAGTTAAAAAAGGACTTTTATTGCCTACAGTTGGTGTTCGCGCCGGAGCTGGAGTAGAGAAAGTTGGTAGATATACAAGCCAGGGTGCGGGTGATGCTACAACAGAAATTAAACCTGGAGTAGAAACTCCTGATCCGCTTGGGGATTTTACAATTGCGGCTTATGCTAATTGGGAAGTTGATATCTGGAAAAAATTACGTAATTCTAAAAAAGCAGCTTTAAACAGATATTTAGCTACAGTTGAAGGTAAAAACTTCGTGATTACAAATCTTATTGCTGAAGTTGCTGATTCTTATTATGAATTATTGGCTTTGGACAATCAATTGGATATTATAAATCAAACGATCAAATTGCAGTCAAACGCTTTAGAAATTGTAAAAATTCAAAAGCAGGCTGCAAGAGCAACAGAACTTGGAGTTAAGAAGTTTGAAGCCGAAGTTTTGACTTCAAAAAGTATGGAGTTTGATATTCGCCAGCAAATAAAAGAAGCGGAGAATAAAATCAACTTTTTGTTGGGTAGATATCCACAGGAAATTAAAAGAACAAGCAGTACCAATTTCTTAAGTTTATTGCCTGCAGCAGTTAGTTCTGGAATTCCGTCTCAATTATTAGCAAATCGTCCTGATGTTAAACAAGCAGAATTAGAGCTTGTAGCAGCAAAATTAGACGTAAAAGTCGCTCGTGCTGAGTTTTATCCTTCATTGGATATTTCAGCAGCGTTTGGAATACAAGCATTTAAGCCAGCTTATTTGTTTACATTTCCAGAGTCAATTTTATATTCTATTGCAGGAGATTTAGCTGCGCCATTGATTAACAGAAATGCAATTAAAGCTGAATTTGCAAGTGCAAACGCCAGACAACTTCAGGCATTATATAATTATGATCGTACGGTTTTGAATGCTTATTTAGAGGTTTCAAACCAACTTTCTAAGATTGAAAACTTACAGAAAGGATACGATCTTAAATCGCAACAAGTTGATGCTTTAAACACATCAATTGATGTTTCTAATGATTTATTTAAGTCAGCGAGAGTTGATTATTTCGAAGTTTTAATGACTCAACGTGATGCATTAGAAGCGAAATTAGAATTAGTAGATACTAAAAAGGAACAACTGAATGCGGCGGTCCATGTTTACAGAGACTTAGGCGGCGGTTGGAAATAGAATGCCTATTTTTTAATTAGTTATTAGTAGGAGAGCCTTCCAGAAGTAAAATTCTGGGAGGTTTTTTTATGTTAAAAAAAGTCAGCTGTAATTAAAAATTAAACTTTTTTATGAAAATTGATGTCCTGGTCCTGATAGTTCCTAAGTGTTTGGAGAAAATTTTTTTGTGGCGGTCCAGATAGTTATCGCGCAATGTTATTAAATTAAAGGGAAATCTAAAAAAAAATACTTAACAGTTTAATAAAGAAAGTAATTAGAAAATCCGTTTTTATCAGCGTTTTCGCTTTAGCGAATCAGTAAAATCAGCGTCTAATTTTGACGCGGATAAAACAGATTTACTTTGTAAAAACGCAGATAAAAACGGTTTTTATTTTCTAAAAGCTTAACTTAATGACATTGTACGAACGATAGCGAACTGACTAATCAAATAGTTACTTATAAAATAATAACTAATAATTTATATTTATTTAGGAATGGATATTTTTGCTCTAAAGCCTTTATCAGGTTCTGTTTCAAAATCAATAGTTCCTTTTACAGCTTGAATGCGGCTTTCCATGTTTTTGAGACCATTTTTTACCATCTTTGTTTTTTCGGAACCTTTACCATTATCAGTATAGTTTATTAAGATTGATTTTGGATCATTTTCAAATTTTATAACAACCAGCTTTGCCATACTGTGTTTCTTCATATTCACCATTAATTCCTGTAAAATTCGGCTAATAGTGACTTTTTTGGTGTCGTCGATGAGTTCCCAGTTTATGTCATCCAAATTAGTAATCATGATATTTCTTTCGCTGGTATTGTAAGTCGAAAGCATTTCTTTTATGGTGGAAGTAAAATTTATGCCAGTATCAATTTTATTATTTTCTTTTGAAATACCTCGCACACGTCCGTAAATATCGTCTAATTTCTGTAATAAATTCTCTTTAGTGTTTTCGTGAGATAATGTTTGAGATTCGGCAAAAGCAATCACATGATACACATCGTTTGCTAACTCATCATGAATTTGTTTAGCAATTCTAGCTTCTGTATTGTACGAAGTCTTAAATTCTATAGCTTTGTTTTTGTTTTTATAATAACGGATTAAAATCGCTATTAGAATAACTAAAAAGATAAAAATGATAACAAAGACAATTCGTAGATATGTAGCTTTTTGAAGTGATAATTCGTTTTCGGCTTTTTCTAAACGAAGTTTTACATTTTCGTCTTTTTCTTTTTTGGCATCGTATTTTATTTTGGCAAACTTGTTTTTAAAGTTATTTCTAACTTTAATAAGGCTGTCGTTTAAGGTAAAATACCTTTGCACATATTTGCTTGCTTGGTTTTTATGGTTATTAGAGATTAAAATTTGCAGCGCTTCTAATCTTTCGTCAACACTATTTAGTTTTGTAGATGTATTATAAGCAGCAAGAGCATTTTCATCTGATTTCTCTATGTCCTTTTTAGCATAATAATCGGCAAGATGTAAGTAGCTCTCAATACTTCCATAAGTATCCTTAAATTCAATTCTGGTCTGGAGTGCATCCTTCATTAAACGGAATCCTTTTTCGTCTTTGCCATTTTTAAAATAAGCATAACCTAAGTTGTCCAGAAGTCTGGCTTCACGAATTTCTTGACCTTTTTCCTTTAATAATTTTTTGCTTAAAAGAGATTCTAAAAGAATGATTGCGTTATCATATTTTTTTTGTTGGATATAAACAGCCGCAATATTACTTAAGGGGTTAAGCTTATAAATGGGATCTTTAAACTCATTAGCAGCTTCTTTATAATAATGAATAGCATCGTTATAAAAAGAAAGTTCTTTGTCAGCGACGCCTAATATATTCTTTATTGCCGCCTTATCCTCACTTCTTTTTTTAACATAGAGTAATGCTTCGGTAACTGTTTCCTTACTACCATAGTAATCTCCGTTGACTTGCTGAATTGCTGCCATTTGGATAAGTATATACCCAATATTAGCACTGTCCTTTAAGGTTTCAAAAAGTTGTTTAGATGTATTATACTCGTAAAATGAAGTGTTGAAATTTTGTTTGCCGTAATCTTCAATTGCTTTATCTCGTATACGATATGCTTCTTTTTGTAGTGATTCTGTGTTGGTAGAAATGGTCTTTTTTTCAGTACACGAAAAAAGAAAAAGAAAAAGAAATGTAATAAAATAAAAAAACGGGGACCGTAACATATAAATTTACTTTCCCCGAAAATAGTAATTAATTAGATACTAAAAATATTTATTTAGGTTTTGGAATGACAGTAGGTGGTTTCGTAGGATCCGTGCCATCACCAGGACCTTCCGTGCCTTTGTCTCCTGCTTGCAAAGAATCTTTTATTTTTTCTGTTTTCTTTGTTGGCGGTGTCTCGTACTCATCAGGAGTACAAGAAAATATCGTGAATAATGACGCAATAGCGACAAAAAGTATTAGCTTTTTCATTTTGATTTAATTTAGAAATTAGACATAGGTATTGCTGTCCGGAGTTCACCCAGAGTTTTTGGTTGGCAATACCAAATTGGTTTTTGGGAAGTAAACCGTGTAGAACTGTAAGACGTTTTTTTATACTTCCCGAATAAATCCGGTCTTACTGTTTTTTACACTGTTAATTAGAACTAGTTTTTATTATTGTTTTAGTCTGCAGACAAAACTTGAACTAATTTCTATGGCAAAGAAAAGGCGCTTTGAGCCCATTGTTTATAGGGGATTCCCAGAATTCCCGCGTTTTCCTGAGATTCCCAGGAATTCCTGAAAAAAGAATATAATGCACAATAAATTTAGGCTCGTAAGAGCTTGTTATGTGAATAAAAAACTAAACTTGACCTTTATTTAATAGAGGCAAAAAGTCTTAAAAAGGTTGGTTTGGACTATTAAAAAAAACATAAAAATGTATATTGAAGAGATCAATAAATTGATTTTAATATTGGAGCAGGTTTAATTGTTGGAAAACGAGAAATAAAGATTAGAATTAGATACTAAAAATAGATTAGTTTTTGGGCAGATTTTCACACTCATGGCGGTAGAAGAGAATAAAGCAAATAGTAAATTGGAGGCTATAAAAAATATTTTTTTTCATTTTGGTTTAGATTAAAAATTAGGCATGAGTATTGCTATCCAGAGTTTATCCAGAGCTTGTTAATAGTAGTTCCAAGATTGATTTTTGGGGAAGTAAAGTAAGACGTTTTTTATACTTCCCGAATAAATCCGGTCTTACGGTTTTTTACACTGTTAATTTGAACTAGTTTTATATTTTTGTTTTAATCTGCAGACAAAACATGAACTAATTTCTATGATAAACGAAAGGCATTTTTGAGACTTTTGTTTATAAGAGATTATCAAAATTTCTGCGGTTTACTGAGATTCCCAAGATTTCCTATAAAAAACCATATATACCATGCATTCCAAGACATTAGAAGAATATAAAAAAGGCATTAAAATTAAATATGAGATCGTAAAAGAAGGAGAACACTTCGATTACTTATACAATCCTTCTCGTGGAAAACTCCGCGATTTGTGTTGGCTTATTTTTGAGAATAACCCAACTCAAGATGATTTAAATGTCTTTAAGAATTTATTGTGTTTAGATTTTGATCATACTAAAAAGAATAAGTTTAAGGAGCAAAAAGATAAGTTTAGGCCTATTGAGACCTTCTTTAAGGGCGAAACAGATCCGTTGAATATTGATGCAATAAATCTTGCGGCAGTTATAGTTGATTTTCAACCGCGTCCTTTTAAAAAGTTCAACGAAAAGTGTAGAATTGGAGAAACCCAACAAATTAAGAATGCCGATAAAGCGGAGATAGTCGTTGAAAGTGAGAAAGAAATCATAGAAGTAGATGGTTTTGTGAAAAATGAAAATGAAGAGTCGAAAGAGGATCTTAAAAAAGGAAATTTGTATTCTAATTTTCAAGATGTATTTTCTAAAATAAAAACTCAGAAAATAAATCCGGAAAAAATAATTATGGTTGGAATTGGAACAATAGCTTTGGTTTCTTCAGCATGTTTAAAAAAATTAGATAGAATGATTTCTAAATCTAAATAAAGCTGAGAAGAAGCATTGCGAAAAATAAAATGCTTAAAGAAGTAAAAGGAATGATTTTTTGAGAAGTAATTCTGGAGTTTAAAAAGTCTGTTTTTCGGCATATATTTATTGTTATTTACACTATAAAGATAAGCAAAACTTATCAGAAAACCTAGTAAATACGGGAGAAATTGCCGTTTTTTGTTGCTTTTTTTACAGGTTTTTTTTAATTTTTTTTTAAAATTTTTTGCCTGCAATAACGGATTTAAAAAGCCGTAAAATTTGCTTTTTTGAGGTAATTGGATTGTAGTAGAATTAGTTTTTACAAAGTAAATTTTTCACGCAGATTTAAAATAATTTAAGCAGATACACGCAGATTTATTTTCTTTTTAATTTGCTTAAATCTGTAAAATCTGCGTGAAACAAGAAGGTGTTTTTAATCATCAATAGAAGTCAATAAATAATGAGAAAGTTATTAATCTTAATAGTCATGTTTTTGTCAATAAGCTGTACTCAAAAAGAGTTTATAATCTCTATTGAACAACCACATGAGAATAAACTTGATGGTTTGAAAGTTGAAATAAATTTAGATGAAAATAAAGCAAAAGAGTTTCATTTAAAGTCAACAAATATTGCGCCTTCTTATGAAACGACTCATTTTTTAATTTCGGAAGAAGGGAAACATCATTTAACCGTCAAATTAAAAGATTCCGTGTATAAGTATCAAATATATTATCCATCAGAAAAATACATTATTATAGGGCCTTATTTAAAAAAGAATGGTAAAATTCGGCTTGGTATTTTAAAACAAAAAGAGAAGTTTATTTTTCATTAAATAATTATTTCAATATTTCTGATAAAATGAATGCCTAGCCCTGATAGAAGTGGAAATCCTTTTGCTTTTTTCTTTAAAAAGCAAAAGATTGAAACGTATAGCAGGAAATAGCTCCTTATAAATATTGTACAACCTAAAAATAAACTCTAGAATTAAACAATTGTTACACCAGAATTTCTGTAAGGCTTTAAAATTTCTTCTTCTGGTGAAGCATTTGTTACCAGAACATCAATATTGCTAATTGGTCCAATAAAATAAGATTCGGCGGTATCTACTTTTTCAATTGAACTCAATGCTATGACGTAATTAGAATTTTGAATCATAGTTTTTTTAATCTGAGAATCTTCGTGTATAACGCCTGTAAGCCCGCGTTCGTGATGTATACTGCAAACACCAAGAATACAGATATCGGCTCTAAAATTGCGGAAGAAATCTATAGTTTCAATACTTGCCGTAGTAAAGGATGTTTTGCACATTTTTCCGCCTGCAAAAATCAGATCAATATTTGGTAAATCTTCGATTAATGCTGCAACGGGAAAACTGTTTGTAATAACCGTTATTTTTAAATCGTATGGAAAACTTGCGACTAAAGCCAAAGAAGTTGTTCCGCCATCGATAAACACAACCTGACCGTCTTTTAAGTAAGAGATTGCTTTTTCGGCAATGATCTTTTTGTTTTCGACGTCGTGTTTTTCTCTGCTTCTATAATGTAAGGGAATTGGAGAAGGAGCAACCGCACCTCCGCGAACTGCTTTTAATAATCCCTGATCTGAGAGTTCTTTTACATCTCGTCTTATCGTGTCTTCAGAAACATTTAAGTATCCGCTGAGTTCGAGTAATGTTACGCGATGCTCTTTTGATAAGTATTCTAAAATTACTTTTTGACGCTCTTCTTTTTTCATACGATGCAAATTTATATTGCAAAAGTAAATTAAAATTGCAATATATTGCAATATTTGCGTAATTTTGTTGCAAAATAAAGCTAAAAATGAAAAAGAAAACTATTGCTGTCGATATGGATGGCGTGCTTGCCGATATCGAGGCACATTTAATTGAGCATTATAATGAAGCTAATGGAACAACATTAACCAGAGAAAGTATTCAGGGTTTAAGCGAAGAAGATGCTTTTGTAGAAAGAGATCTTTTGAGAGGAATTTTGAATAAAGAGAATTTCTTTAGAAACTTACCTGTAATGGATGATGCAGTTGAAAGTTTGCGTCAATTGCAGGAAAACTTCGAAATATTTATTGTTTCTGCTGCAACTGAATTTCCGGTTTCGCTTGCCGAAAAAATTGCATGGCTTGAAGAACATTTTCCGTTTATTAAGTGGGAGAATATTATTCTTTGCGGAAGTAAAAGAATTATTAATACAGATTATATGATTGACGATCATCCTAAAAATCTGGATTATTGCATGGGAAAACCTATTATGTTTACAGCGTTTCATAATGTAAATAAAACGCATCACTTGCGTGTAAATAACTGGAAAGAAGTTGTTGCGGTTTTGAATGAAACACTGAATTAATGTGTAAACAAAAAGCCTTTCGGAAGTTGACTTCCGAAAGGCTTTTTGCTTTTTTAAATGTTTAAAAAAGAACTATAAATGAAGATCGTTGTTGATTTCTACCTCATCAGATTCTTGGTAGAAATTTAATTCTTCTTCAATTTTTTTACGGTCTTTTTTATTTTGTTTTACCAGAAAGTAAACTAATAAAACAACGCCAATAACTATCGCGCTCAATACATACCGGTTGATTTCCATAATAATTTATTTAAGTTTATACTGAGATTAATTCAATTTAGGTATTCTTAAATCTATTTTACGGTTTGGTTTTTAGGATAAAAAATCACGAAACCATAATCCTGAATGTTTAATTGTTCTTTGTTGCGTGTCAAAATCTACATGAATAAGTCCGAATCTGGCATTGTAACCTTCTGCCCATTCGAAGTTATCAGTAAGACTCCAAACAAAATAACCATCAACATTATAACCGTCTTTTTTGGCTTTCAAAATCTGTTCTAAATGATCTTGTATATAATGTGTGCGCTTGATATCGTAGACTTTTCCGTTTTTAAGAATGTCCGGGAAAGCAGCACCATTTTCGGTAATTATAATTTTTTTGATGTTGTAACTATTGAATTTTTTAAGAACGTGATAAAGTGCGGGAGGATAAACTTCCCAACCCATATCTGTTGCAATAACATTTCTTTTTTCGGCACTAATTAATTCAGCACCAATATACGGAATTAATAATGAAGATCTTACTATTTCTCTCGTATAACATTGAAGTCCAATGAAATCAAACTCAAAAGCGAGGTTTTTTAAGTCATCTTCAAGAATATAATTATTCAGTTTTTTAAGCACCGGCAAATCTGCTTGCGGATAACCCAAACCTAAAATTGGCTCAATAAAAGTTCTGTTCAATAAAGTATCGACGCGTTTTGCAGCTTCTATATCTTTTGGAGATTGAGAAAAAGGTTCGATATGTGTACACGAAAAAGTAGTACCAATATTAGCGTCCGGAATTAGATTTCGCAATTTTTTTCCGCCTGCAGCTGTAGCTAGAGTTACATGATGCATGGCTTTAAGATAATTGGTAATTCCTTTTTTTCCGGGAGCGTGAATGCCCAGGAAATATCCTGCTCCGGTAAAAACGGAAGGTTCATTTATGACCATCCAGTTTTTGACGCGATCTCCAAAATATTGTGCGCAAACTTCGACATATTCTGAAAACCAGGAAACCGATTCGCGATTTGTCCATCCACCTTTTACTTCTAAATCGTGGGGTAAATCCCAATGATAAAGCGTAATCCAGGGTTCTATTCCAGATGCGAGTAAAGAATCTATGATTTTGTTGTAATAATCTATTCCTGCCTGATTTACAGGATGAGTTCCTGTGGGCATAATTCGTGGCCAACTGATAGAGAATCTGAAATTCGGAATATTTAATTCGTTTATCAGATCAATATCATTCTGGTAAGAATTATAAAAATCGCAAGCAGTCAGGGCATGATGTCCATTTTTGATTTTTCCTTTTTGAGAGGTAAAAACGTCCCAGATAGAAGAACCTTTTCCGTCGGCATCATGTGCACCTTCAATTTGGAAAGCGGCGGTTGAAACACCCCACAAGAAATCTTGCCCAAATTGGTCTTTGTGTAAAAATGCGGTATCAATTTTATTCATTCAATTGTGCTTTCCTTTTTAATTTTGAATTTCTAATTTATTAATGAAGGAAAGAAGATTGCATAGCTCTTAAAAAAAGCCATTCTTTGAATGAAACCAAAAAATTTAGATTGAAGAATTTCATGACGTTTAGTTTTATTCAAATTAACAAAACTAATGTGAATTTATTGTAAAGTCATTATTATCAAATGATTAAATGAATAATTGTCTTGTAATACATCAATCTTCCCAACCACAAAGTGTGAGTCCGAAACCTTGTGCCTGCGAAATGGATACTTTTGTAATCTCATGTCGGCATGAAGTTAATCCACGGCAATTATCGGTATAATGGTATTTTTTTGCGCCTGTTGGTCCACAAATATAGACTTTAGTCTCAACTGGACAAAAGGAGGTTAAGAGGATAAAAACGAAGATCAGATTATATTTCATTTTAATAAGATTTGGGGCTAACTGTAGTTATTGCACTACTAAGAAATATTCATTTCCTCTTTCGTCAAAAGCTTTTAGTTTTCCGTGCTCAATCCATTCGGTTTTTATGTTGAGTTCCGGCACAGAATCATTGATTAGAATTCCAGCGCCATATTTCCCCTCGACATTAATGTTTCCAAAAACAGAATCTCCTTTTATATTAACGCCTTTTACATTATAATTATACTCATAATGACCAGAATTTCCGGTTCGGTATTTATACTGATATTGCGTATCAACATGGTAGGTTTTAGCTTCTTCAGGAGTTATTGTTTTTCGGTCTTCAGCAGTAATTACCTCCTTATAAAATGTGTTTATTTTTTGAGGAGCCGGAGCAGAAACATGTTTGCAAGAAAGGATTCCAAGCGAAAGAAATGACAATAGGATTAGGTAGTTTTTTTGCACAAGCATTGATTTATTTAGATAATCTTAAAACAGGTTTTAAAATCTTGTTATTTTTTAATAGTGATAAATCTAATTAGAATTACTTTCTTTAGAATGAGTAGTTATACGTGATTTTATCGAAAGATTTAATGAGAAGAAAGTTTTTGGGAAAGTGGATTTAAACAGAAAAAAGAGGACATTGTAGTTCCTCTTTAAAAGCTTAAATGATTTTTTTTAAACCATTTAAAATCCGGTATTATATTTTACGTTAAAAGAATGATCAGACATAAATACAAGTCCGAAGAATTGAAAAAAGGCTAATATTGCTGGAATAAATGTCCAACAAAATAATAGGTAAAGAATCCCTTGACCTGATTGCCCTAAATAAAATTTATGGATTCCGATTCCTCCTAAAAAGAATGTCAAAATTGCTGCGGTAGTTTTACTTTTCATAATTTACATTTTAGATAAAATTTCTGTTTTCTTTGAGTCAAATTCTATTTGTGAAATGATTTCACTTTCTAATAATTTTTTTAGCTTTTGAAGTGTTTCTAACGGATCTTCTTTTTGCTCGACATTTTGTTGAGTTGGTATATTTGCATTAACAGTTATTCCTCCGCCAGCAATAGCTCTTTTATTTTCAAGATCATGTTCACGTCTGAAAACAACCATTTCTTCTTCTTTTTGCTGAGCAAATTGATACAATTTTCGGGCTTGAGCCTTTGGTAAATAATCAAGCATATTCACATGTCCTTTAATTGTCTTCATAGAAAAAGTTGCCCCCATAATTCCTTCTTTCATATGACAATCTAATATGTCTTTCCAGGCATAATCCTGAAAATCCATAGATAAACCTAAATTTCGCGGTCTGCAGAAAATGATTCTTTTATTGGTTAAAGCAATGCAATCCGGAGATAAATTTATAGCCGGTTTTTTTTGTACGGCGATGTATTCTACTTCTTCACCAGAAGTAAGTAATCCGTTGACTTTTACTAATAGTTTTTCAACTGCTTTTGGGTCTTGTTCTTCGTTTAAGAATTTTTTTAAATCGTTTATCATAATATTTAGTTTTTATTCGGTTTCATATAATCCAACAGTTTCTAACAATTCTTTTTCGAATTGATAAAGATCATCAATAGATGAAATAGGTAATTTTGTTTCGGTTTTGTTGTCATTAAAAAGGCTGACATATTTTTTACTTCCGTTAAGATGAAGACGGCAAAGAGGTTTACGATTATTATCGTCCAGTAAAATTCCAAAATAAGATTGTGTGTCATGGTAAACAATTCGACTAACAGGAAGTTTTCGTCTTAGTATCGCAACAACAATGCGGTAGCCATCAAGTTCTTCTTCGCTGGTAATAATTTTGCTTTCTTCTTCCAGAGATTCAACTTGTTCATCTTGTTGTTTAATTGTTTCTTTAGTAAGAGCGGCTTTTAAACGATCATTTATTTTTTCGCTGATAAATTGGTTTAGAGATTTTTGAACTAAATCCTTAAATTCTTCAACCACTTTTTCAGTTAATCTTCCTGTATAAACCTTATTTGCAAAATGTTTTGTGAAATCATTCGAAGGATTTTCGAGTTCACTATTAATTTGCTTTTTTATTTCTTTAATATATTTTAATGCGCTTGCATTTGTAACAATATTATCAACGTTGAAACTGGATTTGTGAAATTTTGCAACCTCAGTGATTGTGTTTTCTTTTAGATTTGTAATGTCAAATTCCAAAAATGGTTTTTGATCCATTTTGTTTTTATCATCTAAATCTGTGAAAAACTGATACTGAATTCCGTTTGTTAAAAGAGCAAATCGGGTTTTAGTAACATGAAAATATCGGAATAATTGGGAATTATGTACCGTTAGATTTTCTTTCCAACTTTTGCATTCTACTATTATAATTGGTTCTCCGTTTTGAAAGATGGCGTAATCTACTTTTTCTCCTTTTTTTAAGCCTAGATCGGCGGTAAATTCAGGAACTACTTCTAGCGGATTAAAAGCGTCGTAGCCAAGAATATGTATAAAAGGCAATACAAAAGCATGCTTGGTAGATTCTTCTGTTTCAATTTTACTTTTAAGCTGATCGATTTTATCAGCCAATGATTTAAGTTGAATATTGATTTCCATAATTTCTATTTATAGTTAGTATTTTAGTTTTTGATATTTCAAAAGTAAAACCAATCATAACCAGTATTTTACGGAAATCCATAATCCGATTTTTTTTTAATTTTTAGCCATAAAAAAAGCTCCCGAAGGAGCTTTATAATTTTAAAAAAAGGAATGTAGAACAATTAGATAATACCCATATCTTTTGTGATAGAAACCAAATGAATGGTATTGTTTGCTTTGAAAAAGTCTTTTAGTTTAGAAAGTCTTTTTTCCATAGCACTTTTACTGTTGGGTTTTTTACCTGAGTCTTTAAAGATTTTTATGATCTCATCTTGTGGAGTTCCTGCTGATAAATATTTTAAAATCTCAATGTCTAAATCGTCTATTTCGAAATTATTTTTTTCCTGAAGTGCAGAAGCAACTTCGTGCGAAATGAATCTTTGATCTGAAGTAGAAATAATATGAATTGCTTTTTTTAGATCTTCAATGCTATTTCGTCCTTTTAATACAAAACCGTTGACATCTGAATTATCGAAAAGAGATTTAATTCGAAAGCTTTTATCTTCAACAGAATAAGCTATGATTTTAATATCAGGCTGTAATTCACGCACTTTTTCGATAAGTTCATCACCGCACGAAATTTTTACGTCGCGATGGTCTTTTTTAAAAGACAGATCACTAATTAATAAGTCATACGGTTCATTATCCAGAATAGCTTTTCGGATTTTTAAAAAGGCATCATCACAATATTTTGCATGTTGAAAATTTATAATATCTAAATCTTTTAAGGTTTGCTCGATTCCTAAATTTATATCTTCAAGGTCTTCGGCAATTATTACTTTTTTAAACATATGGCTTTTATTTAGGCAGCGTTATTTTTACTTTAAATCCTTTATCTGGTTCTGTATCAAAAGTAATAGTTCCTTTTATGGCCAGAATACGGATTTCCATATTTTGTAAACCATTTTTAATAATTTTATCTTTTTCACAGCCTTTTCCATTATCTGTATAATCAATAAAAACTGTTTTTCCGTTGCTTTCAAATTTTATAACAACCAATGATGCGTTACTATGTTTTTTCATATTCACCATTAATTCTTGCAGAATTCTATGAATCGTAACTTTTTTAATATTATCTACTAATTCCCAATTTACTTTTTCAATATTATTAATGATTACGTTTGCTTTCGGACTATTATAAGTCGAAAGCATTTCTTTTAAGTTTACAGCATAATTTGATGTGATATCAATCGTACTATTTTCTTGTGAAATTCTGCGGACACGCGAATAGATATTGTCTAATTTGTGAATGAGAGATTCTTTTATAGTCGTAGAGGCTAAAGATTGTGTTTGTGTAAAAGTCATCGCATGAAAAACATCATTTGCCAATTCATCGTGGATATCTTTGGCAATTCTGGTTTCAGTTTCATAAGAAGCTTTTATTTTTTCAATTCTGTTTTTGTTTCGATAATATTTTCTCCCGTAAATTAATATAGTGAAGAGAATAATGATTCCAAGAACAGAAAAGGTTCTTTGATACTTCGCTTTTTGAAGTGCCAATTGATTCTCTACTTTCTCTAAACGTAATTTCTGATTCTCGTCTTTTTCTTTTTTGGAGTCGTATTTAATCTTCGCAAATTTGTTTTTAAAGTTGTTTCGGATTTTAATAATACTATCGTTTAAGAAAACAAATTTCTTCGCATATTTAGTATTATCAATATCAGAATCATTTGAAATTAAAAAAGAAAGTGCTTTTAATCTTTCATCAATACTATTAGATGTTGTAGCTGATTGATATGCATTTAGCGCATGTTGATTTGATTTTTCGGGATTGATTTTGCTATAGTATTCGGCTAAATGCAGATTACTTTGAATTGAACCATAGGTATCATTGTCTCGATTTCTCATTTTTAGACTTTCTTCCATTAGCGAAAGACCTTTATCTGATAAGCCTTTTTTGAAGTATGCATAACCCAGATTATCCAGAATCCTGTATTTTTTTATAAGCGCTTCTTTTGTTTGGAAATTATTTTGACTAAGTAAAGATTCTAATATTTGAATTGCAGAATCGTATTTTTTTTGCTCAATATAAACAGCGGCAATGTTGTTTAAAGGAGATTGTTTTGAAGCTTCATTATCCAGTTCTTTTATAGATTCCTTGTAATACGAAATAGCATCATTATATAAGGAGAGTTCTTTGTCGGCAATTCCAAAGAAATTATTAATAGAAGCACTATAAAGATCTTTCTTTCTGATATAAGGTAACGCTTCTGTTAATGTTTCTTTACTGCCATAATAATCTCCGTTTATTTGTTGTATCCAAGCCATTTGAATTAAACTATAGGCAATATTGGCACTATCTTTTAAATTTTCATATAGTATTTTAGACTTATTGAAGTTGTAAAAAGCACTATTAAAGTTCTTTTCGTTGAGGTTTAATAATCCTTTCTCTCTTATTTCAAATGCTTTTTCTCTTGCAGCATCAACGTTTACAGATACTGTCGTTTTCTCTTTACAGGAAAAAAAACTTAAGAAAATGATGAAACAAAAAAACGGGGATCGTAGCATAGAAGTTACTTTCCCCGAATTTATGAATTAATTATAAACCACCTTGTTTAATTTATGGTTTTTTTGGAGGTGGTGGAACAATGATTGGATCATCACCAGGTCCTGAAGGTGGCATATCAGTCATAGAAGCTTTTTTAACTTCGGTTACTTTATCTTTGTTTCCTGTTTCGAATTCGTCTGCTGTACAAGAAAATATTGTAAGACTCAATAGCGCGCACGCTCCCATTGTAAATAAATTTTTCATTTTTTTTATGATTTTAAATTTTTACTAAAGGGCATTGCCGTTCAAAAAGGTTCTGAACTTTGTTATAGCAATACCCAAATTGCTTTGGGAAGTGGAGCACGTAGATCAGTAAGAGTAATATTTATACTTCCCGGATAAATTTCGTCTTACGGATTTCCGTACTTTAAATTGAACTAGTTTTGTATTTTTGTTTTAACCTGCAGATTAAAATACTAACTGATTCTGAAGGCAAAGTAAAGGCAGTTTTTCACCAGTGTTTATAAGGAATTCCGGGATGGATTAAATTTCCTGTCTAATCCGAAAAATCCTGAGAAATCCGATAAAAAATCCTGAAAATCCTGAAGGCTTATGAAAAAAAATACTTTAGAAGAAATTGAAAATAGTTACAAAGAAGCTATTAGAAATAAATTTAGAATTGAAAGAGTCGAAGGGAAGCACTCACATTATTTAAATAATCCTTCGCAAGCACTTTTAAGAGATTTGTGTTGGGATATTTTTAGCTCAAATCCAAAAACTGAAGACTTAAGTGTATATCGGAATTTTTTTAGGGCTGAATTTAAATCTGAAGAAGATACTTCAACTACCTATACCAATAAATTTAAAAAAGTTGGAGGGTTTTATAAAGGAGATAAAGAGCCTGCAAATATTAGTACTGTAGATTTAGCTGCAATTCTCGTAGATTTTCATCCAAGACCTTTTAATAAGTTTAAAAAAGAGATAGATGAAGAAGAGATGAAATTGATAAATGAATTAAGAGATACTAATTTTATTCCTAAAGAAGTTTCATCTAATGAATTAATAGAGAAAACGGATATAAATAGTTTTGCAGATTTTACTGATGTTAATATTGTTCCTAAAGAAATTTCATCTATTGAGTTAATAGAGAAAACGGAGATAAAAAGTTTTGCTGATTCAAATGCAAATTTTACTGATATAAAATCAGAACTAGAATCAATTAATCTTATAGGACAAACTGTTACAGAAAAGGAAGCGGAAAATGGTATGGAAAATGGAATACCTCCATCAAAACCCCAAAGCAGATTAGAGAAGATTAGGGAAAAGATTTTGGCTAATTTTTGGAAAAACTTTTTGATTACGACAATTGTAGTAGGTGCTCTTTTTGTATCAATAATAATTTCGGCTTCTTTCTTTAAGAAAGATTGTATGGTTTGGGTTAATGATCATTATGAAGAAAGAGATAGGTCAGAAGGCGGATTTTGCGATACTTATTATGATGAACGATATTTTGATCTAAAAAAGATTAGCGTATGCGATACAACAACTTTCTTTGATAATAATGGTAAACCAAAAGTTTGGTATATAAGAATTGGTAATTCTTTAGAATACTTTGATCGATTTGCTCCTTATCCAGAAGATACAAATAGATATTTGAAGCCTATAACAAACTATATGATTAAAACGCATATAGCAGGTAAGCCATGTAAGTAAATATTGTATTTTTTGTTTTGATAGATTTTTTTAAGTAAGAAATTACATTAATTATGTAAATGAAAGCGAATATTATATAACATCTTTCATCGATGTTGGATATAATTTAGCCATATACAAATAATTAATTTTTAAAGAAATCAAACATGAAAACTAAACGTATATTACTAGGACTATTATTGAGTATTGGATTATTTACTGTGTCGTGCAGCAGCGATGATAACGAAGGAGAAACAATCGTGCCAATACAAGGGAAATACAATTTAAGCCAGACAGGAACAATTGTTGACGGAAAAGAAGTATTAATAGATGCTCCACAAAATGCAAGTGGATGTAAAAAAGATTATTTAGACTTAAGACTGAGTAATGCAGCAGTTATAGGAGATTATAACGGTTCTGATTGTGCTTTAACAGAAACTACAGGAACTTACGCAAGATCTCATAATGATTTAACTATTTCGGTAGGTAATTTAAGTACCACCGCCGATATTATGAATCTAACTAATAAAGAGTTGAAAATAAAAGACAAAACTACTGGTATAATTACAGTTTACACTAGGTAATTAGTCTACATTAGGAAAATAAAAAAGGGAAATAACTTTAAAGTTATTTCCCTTTTTTTATAGATTTTTGTTTTTATAATTATTTCACGGGAATATAAATATCAAATGTGGCTCCAATGTTTTGTTCGCCTGTTGCAGTGATAAAACCGTTATGATTATCGACGATTTTTTTTACGATTGCAAGACCAATTCCTGTTCCTGTGTATTCTAATTTTCCGTGCAAACGCTGAAAAACTTCAAATATCTTGTCACTATATTGCTGTTCAAAACCAATTCCGTTATCGGTAATTCTAATGTGGCAATAATTGATCTGGTCACTTAGCTTATCATAATCTAAAGCTAATCCTTTAGCAATTTCGCAGTTTATTTTTATTATCGAATGAGTTTCGGGTTTCGAAAATTTAAGCGAATTACTCACCAGATTGTATAATAATTGCCTGAACTGAAACGGAATTACATCAGCGTCACATGTGTTTTCAACTTCTATAATGGCGTGTTGTTGTTCGAGTTCTTCTTTTAAATCATCTTTTACCTCATCAATAATTTTAGCCAGATCTGTTTTTTCAAATACACGTTCCTGTATGTTAGTTCTTGAATACGATAACAAATCATTAATTAAGGTTTGCATTCTTTGTGCTGCATTTTGCATTCGGAGGAATTTATCTTTTCCTGTTTCAGATAAATTTTCCAATTCTTTCTCCATGATCTGAGTGGCAAAAGTTTGTATTTTCCTTAATGGTTCCTGCAAATCATGACTTGAAATATAGGCAAAAGACTGAAGCTCTTTGTTCATTAGTTCCAGTTCTGTATTTTTTTGTGCAAGTTCTAATGCGCTTTGTTTTAACTTGTCGTTGTCTCTCTTTTTTTCGGTAAGATCGTGTGTTACTTTAGAGAATCCAATTACTTGATTTTTCTTGTTGTGAACTGCTGTAATTACCACATTTGCCCAAAAGTAGGTTCCATCGTTACGAACACGCCAGCCTTCCTGGGTTGCTCTTCCTTTTTCGGCTGCCAGGTTTAGGAGCTTTTCCGGAAGATTACTTTTTCGATCTTCTTCAGTATAAAAAACAGAGAAATATTTTCCAATAATTTCTTCTGCTTTGTATCCTTTTATTTTCTCGGCACCAAGATTCCAGTTTTCAATTATACCTTCATGATTTAGATATAAAATGGCATAATCCTGCACTTCTTCGACCATTAAATGATAACGTTCTTCACTTTTTCTAAGCGATTCATTTATCTGACTCAGCTCTTTGGTTCTTACCGTTACTTGTTGTTCGAGTTCGTGTGTAAATGCTTTTTCGGTATGGATATCTGTAAAAGCTCCAACCCATTTTATAATTTTATTTTCTTTGTTAAAAACAGGTTCCCCAATTACGGTATGCCATCTGTAGTTTCCATCTTTGCGTCTTACACGAACGTCGCATCTGTAGACTTCACCGGTTTCTAAACTATGGCTCCATACTTTGACATTTTCATCATAATCTTCAGGATGAATCATGGCTTTCCATTCTGTTTCACCGGCGGGTTTTATTCCAGTATATTCAAACCATTTTCCTGAGGCAAATAAAGCATTTCCTTTTTCATCGGTTTCCCATATTAATTGCGGAATACTCTCTGTTAACGAACGGAATCTTTTTTCGCTTTCTTCGATTTTTTTGCGTGCTTCAACTTTTTCGGTTACATCTATCAAAGTCATTTTTATTCCCGAAATGTTCCCGTCTGATTCAAGCAATGGAGCGAATTCAAAATCAATATAAAATTGATGCTTTCCATCTTTACCATTTATATAGAAAAGCGATTCTGACTCTGCATGAACTTCACCTGTTTTGTAAACATTGGATAGAAACTGCGCGTATTTTTGTTGTTCGAGTTCCGGGAAAATGTCAAGCAAGTTTTTGTCCTGCACGTCACTTTCTTCTTTTTTCCAGATATTTTTGAGAAGAGCAATATTGGCAATTTCAATTTTCATATCCTTGCCTTTCAAAATTGCTTTTGGTACAGGAGATTGCATTACCAGATTACGAAATCTTTTCTCGCTTTCTTCAAGTTCCTGCTGATGATTTTTTTCATCTGTAATGTCTCTAATAGTACCAATTAATTTCTCAGGATTATTTTCTTCATCATAGAAAACTTTTCCTTTTCCTTCCATCCAGTGAATCGATTGATCTTTCCAGATCATTCTCGCTTCATAATTCAAATATCCAGAAGACAATGCTTCTTTAAACGCTTTATTTCGAATGTGCATATCATCCGGATGAAGATGTTTGAGCAATTGTTCGTGCGTTAATTCTACATTTTCGGTATATCCGCCAACGATTTCGAGGTATCTTTTAGAATATTTAGGCTCTCTTGTTTTTACGTTTAATTCCCAGGTTCCAAGTTCACTGGCTTCAACTATGATTTTAAGTCTTTCTTCGTTTTGCTCGATTTTTTTCCGAACCTCAACTTTTTCACTGACTTCAGTAACGGTCACAATAATTCCTGAAATTGTTCCGTCCTCTTCTTTTAATGGATGATATAGAAAATCAAAATAGGAGATACTCAATTTTCCATAACGCTTTAACGGAATCGGAACTTCATTTCCATGAAAAGGAATTCCGGTTGTCAAAACACCATTTAATAGTGAAGTGACAGATTCTTCAACTTCCGGCAAAGAATCAAATAAAGGTCTGCCAACAAAATTATTTTCCTGTCTGTCGACTAATTTTAGATAAGCTTCATTGGCTGTTTCGACCATAAAATTTGAACCGCGTAAAATAGTAATTCCTACAGGAGCTTGTTTTACAGTATTTCTGAAACGTTTATCGGCTTCTTCAATTTTTTTCTTTGCTAAATTCAAATCAGTCAGGTCAACTCCGGTATTCATTACGGCATAAACATCTCCATTTATATCGTAAAGAGGTGTTAAACTGTAATTGAAATAATAGGTAAGCGATTCTCCATTAATGGTAAGATCGAGCGGAGTATTTTTTGTATGGAAAGATTCTCCAGTTTCCAGAACGGCATTAATTTGTTCAAATACCAATTGATTGTCCAATTCAGGAAGAACATCCTTAAATGATTTTCCGATAACATCGCTCCCTTTTCCCCATAATTTAATAATAGAATCATTGGCCAATTCTACAATCATTTCCTTGCCAACATAAACGGCGATAGGAAAGGGGGCATTCTCAACAATCTGTCTTATTTTTTGTTCGCTTTCTTCGACTTTTGATCGTGCCAGAATCTGCGGTGTTACTTCGATCGCTATAGCAACAACGCCGGATATTGTTCCGTCAGTTTCTTTGAGCGCTTCATAAACAAAATTGATATAGGTCGTTTCAACTTTTCCATTTCGTGGCAATAGAATTGAAAGTTCGTTGGCAGTAAATTTTTCACCGGTTTTATAAACGTTGTCCAATAAAACTTCCAAATCCTGATTCTGAGCTTCAGGCAAGGCTTCAAAAATAGGTTTGTTAATTACCTTTTCATATTCCGTTCCCCACAACTGAATCATTTGCGCATTGGCAATTTCTACAATATGATTTTTACCTCTAAAAACACACATTGCAACCGGAGCCTGCATGATATTATTTATAAATCGGGTATTGCTTTCCTGTAATGCTTGGGTTGCTTTTTTCTTTTCTGTTGTTTCCATTACGGTAACCAAAACACCGCCAATTGTTCCGTCTTCTTTTTTAATTGGACTGTACGCGAAATCAAAATAGCATTCTTCATCAAATCCGTTACGGTTTAAAACAACCATAAAATCAGGAGAACTAAGCGCTTTTCCTGTCATAACTTCACCAAACATTGGACCTATAGTATCCCAGATTTCAGAGAAGGTTTCTTTTGAACTAATTCCTAAAGCTTCGGGATGTTTTGTTAAACCCAGAATAGGACGAAAGCTATCATTATAAAGCTGTGTATAGTCATTTCCCCACGCAATATACATCCCAAACGGATTATTGAGCATTACGGAAACCATTGTACACAGACTTTGTGGCCAGTTTTCGGGATTTCCTAAAGACGTTTTGCTCCAATCTTTAGTACGAGATAATTCTCCCATCTCTCCGCCATCGGCCAGAAAATAATGCTCCTTATTTGCGGGTTTCATTCCAAAAACTATTTAGGGTTGAAGAATAAATTTTGCCCTGATGGGTTGTTTAAAATTATTTTCAGATGTTATGGCTAATGCGTCGCCAATAACCTTTTTTAATTTAGAAAATTCACCGGGTTTACGAATGTAATAAGTAGCCCCTTTTTCGTACATTAAATCAACAATGTCAGTATCCAGAGAAGTTGAAAAAATTATGACAGGAAGGTTTTTAAGTTCTTCTTTATTCTTTATTTCAGCCAGACATTCGTGACCATTTTTACGAGGCATGTTGAGGTCAAGAAACAGAATATCAGGTAGGTTTTCAGAGAAATTTTCGCCTAAATAATTCATTAATTCCACGCCGTCATTCACAGTTACAAGAGATACCGGAAGCTCTAATTCATCTAAGGCTTCTTTAAAGAAAGCACAATCATCCTGATCATCATCTGCTAGTAAAAGATTGTAATTCTGTTTGCTCATTTTATAGTAGGATAAAAAATTATGTAAACCGAAATATGATTTACTTCTGCTAAGGTAGAGCTATTTTAATTACAAATAGTTATGAGTATTGTAATAAATTTAACTCTTTTGGATGATAATTCATAACTGAAGTTTTAAAATAATAGGTCATTTATAATTATTAGAGGAGAATAATTACGTCATTATAAACAAAATTAGAAACAAAAAAAGAGCTGTTTTTTGACAGCTCTTTTAATAAAAAAAAAATAATCCAACAAATGATACTCTCATTAGGGACATTCTACTCCAGAGATCTGAAGCAGAATGTTCTAATTTTAAAAAAACAAGTAATCGCATTTGCTACAACAGCATTTCTGCTACTGTAAATTTTTAGAATACACCAATATAATGGTTTCCTGGCTTGTTGATTAGTTTTGCACCTTTTGTAACAGCTCCGGTAGGAATATCAATTACATAGATATTTCCGTCTTTTCCAACAGGTGTAACGGCTAAATAAAGTTCGTTTCCATCTACTACAAAACCTTGGTATTGACCAAAATCTAAAGCTGGATCATAAGCAATACCTTCTACTTTTTGAACTGTTTTTGCATTCAGATCAATTCTTGCTACAAAACCTTGTTCACCAGCTCCGGCGTGCGTATAAAGTGCATAAGCAATTCCGTTTCCTGCATATCTCCAAGCGTCGATATAAGATCCTTTTACGCCAAGAGCAGTATCTAAACTAAGAACAAATGAATTGTCATATTCATTATTTTGGTTGATTTTTAAAATATAAGAACCTTTATTAGTGTCTCTTTGAGTTGCCTGATAAATATTACCATCTGTTCCTAAAAAGCTATTGAAACTACGGAAACCGCTTGTATCTCCAAAGCCAACTGTTGAGGTAATAATTTTTGGATTTTCTAACGAAGGATAATCTACCACAACAGATTTAGAACCTAAACGCTCAAATGTAGCTTCGTTTTGTCCTGTAGTTGGATTCGTTTTACGCATCCATGTACCAACGATTAATTTGTTTCCGGCTTTGTTTAATGTCGGCGCATCCAAACGGAAAATATGATGTCCAAGTGCTTCTTCCTCAGCAGTCAATGGAAGTTCGTATTGTTTGTATCCTGAAATTAAAATGTTTTTAAGATCTAATCCTAAGATTGTTGCAGTTCCTCTTGTATGTTTATACGTTTTATCGTCATTGGTTTTGATAACCGGAGCACTTACATTCACAGCAATACCAGATTTATCTCCATCAAAAAGTTTGTTCCATCTTGGTGATGTTCCTGCATATTGAGCAATATTTACAGTAGTTCCTGATTGTACAAAATTTTTGGCTCCGTTTACTTTATACGTCATAAACTCTCCACCGTTTGCACCTGTATAAGTGATATTAAAAAGCGTGCTTCCATCTACAGACGATTGCAAACGTGCAGTTCTGTTAGATTGAACCGGCATTCCGTTATCATAAACATTGATAGAATAATTTGGATCTTTTGCATTTTGCTTCGTTACAGCATAAACCATAGTTCCACCGTTTCCGTCCCCCGGCGCATCTTGCATTAATGCTCCCGATACGGTGATCCAACGAGCTGGCACTTCCGGATCTACCGGAATTACAGGATCTGTATTTTTGTCGTCATTGCTGCTGCAACTTACGGTAAATGATAATGTGCTTAAAACTAAACCACATGCAAGTAGTTTGAACGTACTTTTTCTCATATTCATTGTTTTAAAAAATTAGATATTAAAAATTATTGATGGTATAATTCAGCTTTAGATAAAAAGCGCGTCCGGGTTTTTGAACGGCGTAATTATCGAAAATCTGTTTATCGAATATATTTTTGGCATCAAAACTCACCACAAACTGCTTATTCGGAAAAGCATAACTCAAACCCAAATCCTGAGAAAATTGTGCAGGTGTTTCAGAGTTAATTACATCAATCCAAAGCGTAGCAAACGGATCAACATAACCACAGTTGTAGTAGAGATTTAATTGTGAATTTTTTTGTATCAGTTCTTTAAAATTGTACTGAACATTTGCGTTTAAAGTAAAGAAAGGCTCATTTGGCAATTGTTTGTCGTAGTTTAATAATTGACCTCCATTATTGTCATATTGCATTTTGAACAACGAATTGAACTTTGAAGTATTCATCGAAATAAACAAACGATCTTTGAAAACATAATCAAAAGAAGCTTCAAAACCAATTGATTGCGTTAGGGTTAAATTCTCAAATGGCAAAATTTGTATGGCATCATTTACACGATTTCCAGAAGTTCTAACAATTTTATCTTTTGCATTTCTTAAAAAACCAGATGCTGCAATCGATATTTTGTGTTGGTTTATTTTGTAAGGGCCAAATTGAAATCCAGCATTAAAATTGTCACTTTGTTCCGGTTTCAAATTAGAATTTCCGCTTATGTTTTCGCCGGGATTTCCAAATATTTCATTTTCGTTTGGTAGCCGAATCGCTTTTTCCGCAGATGCCGAAATCATGATTTTTGGAGTAATAAAATAAGAAGTTGCAAGTCCGTAGCCAAAATAAGGCATAGTGCTTAGAGTCTTTTTTTCGACTATTACATTCTGACCATTTTGATTTACTATTTCCGGTTTATTTTCGTTTACCTTTTGCTCATAGAATTTCCCAAAAATATTGGTTCTTAAACGAGAATCAAAAGCCTGCATTTCGTAAGCCAGAGATGTAACTGTTTTTTGTAAATCGCGTGTTGCTTCAAAATTGTTTTGAAATTCCGGTTTTATTAAATCGTCATCATTTCTGTCAACAGTATAAAATAAATTACTAAAAACGATTCTGTTTTTTTCGTTGATGTTATATGTAAATATGCTTCTTGAACTTAAGATGTTTTGTGTAATTGTATTAATTGTTGGTCCGGCTTGCTGTGCGCCACTACTGGATAAAATGTGCTTATTGTATAAATCAATTGCTTTTTCTCCAAACCAATTGTAATTCCATTTGACGGTATCATTTACCACTTCGTGTCTTTTGCTGAAGACCGTATTGGTTGAAAAATCAAGACCTTTAAATAGGAAATCTTTTTTTGAATAATTCAAACTTATCGCTGTTGCATCGGCTTCAGAAAAACGTCCTTTATATGGTTTTGTCATATATTGACCGTGCTGAATTTGATTGTGATCTTCGGACATGTTTAAGCCAATTAAAAAAGTATCAGCCCATTTAACATCTGTAAAACCGGCTTCAAATCTTCCGCCATAAGATCTGTATCTGTTCTCGAAACGTTTTACTCTCACATAATCATATCTTCCGTTAGGCAAAGTATTGTAAACAAATCTTCCCCAAATCTCATAATCGTTATCCGAATAATTATAGAATCCTGAACCTTTTAAAGTAAAACCGGATTTGTCGCGATACGTTGTGTTAAAGTTAGATTGAATAGTATTAAAAGAACCGTAAGAAATAGAAGCATTCAAAGTGTTTTTGGCTCCTTTTTTTAGTACAACATTTATAGCGCCGCCCAATGCATCATCTGCTAAATAGGCTGGTGTAACTCCTTTATAAACTTCGATACGCTCAATTAATGCGGGCGGAATACTGTTTAAATTAAATGAAGATCCATAAGTAGAAAGCGGAATTCCATCGATGAAAATTCTAATGGAGTTTCCGGACATTCCGTTGAGGTTGTAATTAACGCTCGAACCCATTCCTCCGTTTTGCCTGATTCTTACTCCCGCAGAACGATCCAGTAATTCATTGGTTTGGAGATTTCTATTTGCAGCATCTTTTGTTTCGATTACGTTTACCGAAAAACCTTTGTTTGTAATTTCTTTTTTTACCGAAGTTTTTTGAATTACTACTTCTTTTAAAGCTTTTGGATCATTTTTTTCAAGAAGAATATTTAGCTTTTGAAAAGGATTATTCAGAACGAAATTTATGGTTTTTGCTTTCGCTTCAAGCGAAGAGATTACTAAAGTGTAGTTTCCGTATGATAATCCTTTTATTTCAAATTGACCGTCGTTGTCGACAATAACAAATTTCTGAGTTTCTGTAACCGTTACCGAAGCTCCCAAGGCAGATTCAGTATTTCCAAAAGTGACTTTTCCACTAATATTTCCCTTTTGAGACCAGCCTGAAAAATGAACGAATAAAAACACAAACAATAGAAAACGCATAACTTATTTACTTATCAATAGAAGGGCAAACTTACGGCGTTGTTTATATTTAATCTAAATAAAGCAATTAGAAGATTATTAGATTTACATTAGAAATTTTAATGTTGGAATAGGGGAGTTAACTCGTTGATTGAATATGGAATACAAGTTGTAGAAGAAAACACGAATTACACGAATTAGCACAAATTCATTAGTAAAATTAATTTAACGTGTCAAGCTAACTTTTATAATTAGTGTAAATTAGTGAAATTCGTGTTTTGAATTAAACTTAAATTGTGTTGATAAGCAGGAAAGATTTTGTGTTTAAGAATCCAACCAATTTTTGAAATTATTAATTTCTTTTTTACTCAAAATAATAGGTTCACTATCCGGAATAGCAACATTTAAAAGCAACTCAATCTTTTGACTTGAATGCTTGATGATTTCCTGAATATGATGTCTGTTTATGATATATTTTCGGTTGACTTTAAAGAAGAGAACCGGATCAAGTTTATTGATTAAATCCTTAAGATTACTATTGTACAAATAGCTGTTGGCAGTTGTATAAATAAAAAGGTGTTTTCCGGTGGCAAAAAAATAGGTGATTGCCGTATCATTTATCGAAATGAGTTTGTCTCTGTGATTTACCAAAAAATGATGCTGAATGTTGCTTTGATTTTCAATTTCAACAAGCGATTCAACAATTAAGTTGGTATTAAAGGTTTCTTTTATGTTTCTGTATTTGATTAAAGCTTCCAGTAATTCTTCTTCTTCATAAGGTTTCAGAAGATAATCGATCGTGAAATGCTTGAAAACTTTTACAGCATAAGAATCGTAAGCAGTAATAAAAATAACGGGACATGAAACGAGTGTTTGCTCAAAAATGTCCAGACTTTTTCCGTCTCCCAAGTGAATATCCATAAAGGCAAGATCAACCGTATTTGTTTTAAAAAAGGCGACAGCGTCTTTTACAGATTTAACTACTGATATTTCATTTATTGAAAGTATCGTTTGTTGCTCCAGAATTGATTTCAGATAGCTTGACGCCAGATATTCATCTTCAATTATGACAATTTTCATTCGGTTTATTTTTTTGCAAAGGTAAAAAAACTTCCTCTGCATAGTATTATTGTTTTGTAGAAGTTATTGATGGCTATTTTTCAGTTATTTGGAGAAAGCAAAGGATAGTTAAAATTATACAATATGTATAATTTTTGATTATATTACAGGTTTTTTAAATTAAAGAATATGAAAAATAAAGAAATTCAAATTAGCGATATTTGGAATGACAAGAAGAAAGACGATGTGAAAAATATTATAAAATCCCATTCTTCAAAACAATCCAAAGAACAGATATTAAAGAATCAATTGCTTTCTATTCAATATAAATTGGAAGATTATATTCAAAACGAAAATGATACTGAGGTTTTAAAAGTTCTTGATTTTGTTAAGATGTATTTAAAAACGCTTAATATTACTAAGAAGGAATTAGCATCTTATTTTGAAATGAAAGACAGTAATCTTCATAAGTATCTTATAGGAGAAAGAAAGTTAAATGCAAAACTGGTTTTAAAGTTAAGTACTTTTTCGCATACCAAACCAGAGCAATGGTACAGAGTTGAGGTGAAAAACGAGTTGATCGAATTGAATAAAGAAAAAGCTAATGTAGAAGCTTATAAAAAGTATGATTACCGCAATTTAATCCAAGCAGTATAACTGTTTATAAAAGTAAAAAGCCGTCTCAATAATTATTGAGACGGCTTTTTCAATTACAATTCAGGATTATTTAATCGTGCTTCTTGAGGAAATGGAAGCGTATAACGCGGGTCATTTTCTATCAGAGTATAATTATCTCCACCATATGTATGGATGATTTGTTTTTGAGTAGTTCTTCTTAAATCAAACCAACGGTGACCTTCAACTGCAAACTCACGTTGTCTTTCCTGAGCAATAAGATCAAGAAGCTGAGTTTGTGTCATTGCAGCAATAGATGTGCTTAATGTGTTGAATCCTGCAGCGTTGTATCTGTTTTTGATAAAAGCTAAAACTGTTGCTCTTGTCGTTGGAAGATCGTTCAATTGTGCTGAAGCTTCTGCTTTTGTCAAATATAATTCAGAAGTTCTGAAAGTACATTTTTGAGCGATATCTCCACCTTTTCTAAATTTGAATCTGCTTCCGCTTGTCTGATAATACAAAGCAAAACGTAAGTCGTTTGTTTTATCATAAGCACCAGTTAAAGTTGGTGAAGCATATGTAGTTCCTTTTAGAATATTGATAAAAGGATCTTCAAGCGCTAATATAGATTCCGGTCCATTATAAAGGTTAGGCAAAGCTGGTGTAGCATTTAAGTCTATTAAAGCATTTTTGTATGTCATTGCTTTATTTGCAGACTCAATAGCTTTGGCCCATTCTTTTCTGTAAAGGAAAATACGAGATTCCATAGCATATAAAGAAGCTTTAGAAAAACGGTAATTGATACCAGTTGTTTGCGTATCTAAATTCAATAGTTTTTTTGCCTCTTCATTATCAGATAAAATCTGATCATAAACAACAGCAACACTTTGAGGAACATAAGCTTGCTCTAAATCAATTTTTAAAGCCAATGGAACACCTTTGTCTGTTGCAGCTGTTGCAGCATTATAAGGTTTGCTGAATAAGTTCAGTAAATCAAAGTAAGTCAAAGCTCTTAATGCATAAGCTTCTCCAAGTAATTGGTCTTTCTCTGCAGAAGGCGCTAACTTTTGGCTTGCTTCAGTAATAATTACATTCGTATAAAAAATCCTGTTGTATAAAGCTGCATAAGGAAAGCTGTTTGTAGTTTTATCAGGATTGATATCGTTCCAGATATAATGATCTCTATAGAAAGTTGCATTATCATTAAATTCATCAAAAGTCAATTCGTCTGCTCTCACAGCAGATAATGCTTTATGAATTGCAGTTATCGAATATGCTCTTGTCATTACAGCTCTGTAATCTTGCAAAGTTTCCGGAATTACTTTACCTACTGGCTTAACATCAAGATAATTATCACAGCTTACGGTAGTAATCGCTACACTGGCAAAGAATACGTATTTTAATATATTTTTCATTTTTGAATCAGATTAAAAAGTTAGGTTACATCCTAAAGAAATTGATCTTGGGATTGGTTGTGCATAGATATTTCCGAAAGTTTCTGGATCAAAGTAACCTTTATAATCAGAGCTGATTACGAATAGGTTTCTACCTTCAATACTAAATCTAACGTTCTCCATAAACAAACTGTTTATAGCTTTTTTAGGCAAAGAATATCCAAAACGAATACTGCTTACACGCATAAAACTCATTTCGTGAACCCACGTATCTAAATAATTGTACATTTCTAGTGGAGCTGCTCCTGGAGAATACCATTGGTAAGCCATCCATGAATCTCCTGTGCCTGAAGTTGGACTAGTAATTCCAGGTATATGTGAACCTGTATTAGTAGGTGACCATGCATTAAGTGCATCAGTAGTATAATTTTGACCACGATCTAAACTTGTACCATTGAAAGTAGGTTTTTCAACGACAGTTTGTTTAATATTGAAAGTAGTAGCAATTGTAAGATCAAAATTATGAACTTTGAATGTATTCATGAAACCACCAGTAAACTTAGGATCTAAATCTCCTACATAAGTAAACAAATCTCTTGTTTCAGCATCTGTAAGTTTAGATTGAGATAGAACTCCCGGGAAAAAATCTGCATAAGGGTCAAAAAGGGCAAAAAAGGTTTGTGAGTTTACAGTTTCTCCTTTTTTATTTACAAATAAAGGATAACCGTTTTCATCAATTCCTGCAGTTTTTAATGCGAATACCGCATTAACCGGAAGTCCTTCTCTAGAAGGTAAATAACTGTTTGATCTTGTTTGAATACGATCTACATTACTTTTATTATGAGCAAAATTAATTGTTGTATTCCATTTAAAGTTTGGATGATCAATGTTTCTTGTAGACAAAGAAATTTCATATCCTCTATTAGTTACCTGCGCCCAGTTAGCATTTGTATATTCAAATCCGTTTTCTAGAGCAAGCGATTGTAAACCAATTAAATCAGTACTTTTTCTTCCGTAAACATCAGTAACAATGTTGATACGATTTTTGAATAAACCAAGGTCCATTCCAACGTTAGTATTAGTAGTTTTTTCCCATCTTAATTTATCATTTGGAGGAGATAATACTGTAAGAATAGGTTCTGTTTGTCCTGGTAAAATAACAGCTGTTTGGTTGATACCAACTACATACGGTGAAGTATTTTTGTCGATATTTCCTTGTAAACCGTAAGATGCACGTAATCTTAAATTAGAAATCACGTCATTGTCTTTTAAGAAATTTTCTTCAGATACTGCCCATGAACCAGAAACTGCCCATAATGGTAAGTATTTGTATTTAGGGTCTGCACCAAATAAATCTGATCCGTCATAACGAACACTTCCAAAGAAAGTATATTTTCTGTCATAAGTATAAGATGCTGTTGCAAAAAATGATGCAAATGCATTTTCGTTCTCAGTCTTTAAATATGTTCTGTAGTTTGAGTCAGCTGCATAGCTTGCAGTTGGGAAAATAATTTGAGCAGTAGTCAATGTTTTTGGGTCAAAACCAAAACCTTTTGTAGCAATAGAAGTGTTTTTGTTTTTTCTTAATTCGTTACCAACCATAAATTCTAACTCATGTTTTCCTCCAAGAGTAGTATTATAGTTTACCATAGTTTTCCAGTTGTATTGGAAAAAGTCAGTGTTTGAATTTTGGATAATTCCACCAACAGGAAGGAAATAATTATAAGTTCCGTTTGAAAATACACTTGTTTTTTCTCTTTCTTTTCTTGTATAGTAAGAGTCTTTACCAGCATATTTTTCAGAAGAATTATTATCAAACTGTAAACCAATTTGAGTACTTGCTTTTAAGTTTTTTGTAATATTATAATCAACATCAAGTAATGCTTTTACAGATCTTGTTATTAATTCATAATTTGTATTTTCTCTTTCTTCTAAGAAATTAAAAGGAAGAGCTACAGTTCCGTTTCCATATCCTTTGATATCTTTATCATATCTATAGCTTCCATCAGCATTGAATGGAGTCAAATATGGGTTTACGTTTCTTGAATAGTTAGAAGGATTTGTAAAACCATCTGTATCCGAAAGATAACTTGTTTTCTTACTTTGAGTACCAAAAATTCCAACACCAACATGTAATTTATCAGTTACATCAAAGTTGTTTTTTAAGGTAAGGTTGTATCTGTCGAAACCAGTTCCTACAGTAGCTCCATCTTCATTGTAAGCTCCTAAAGAGAAATAGTAATCAGATCTTTCTCCACCACCAGATAAACTTAATCCGTATTGTGTGTTAAAAGCAGCTCTGTACAATAAATCACCCCAATTAGTGTTATTGTTTCTCAAAGAATTGATTGAGTTTTGTGTTGTTGGACTTAGAGACGAAAAACCTCCCGATCTATAGGCTCCTAATTCATTAGCCTGGTTTAGAATGCGGGAAATTTCCCCAGCCGTGTCTCTGTAAGTCAAATCTTCTCTTGAAGCTAGCGAAAGTTCAAAATCTACTTTTTGAGAAGAATTCATAAGGTTTAATTTAGAAAAATCAGGTTTTTGAGTCACAAAAGTATTAACGTTAAAGTCTACTTTCATGTTTCCTTTTCTTCCTTTTTTAGTCGTTACAACGATAACTCCGTTTGCAGCTCTTGCTCCGTAAATAGCAGTTGCAGCAGCATCTTTTAATATGGTAATATCTTTGATATCATCAGGGTTTAATCCCGCGATAGAAAAGTTACTTAATACATCTATATTGTCTTTGTCATAGTTTTGAGGAACATCATTTCCTTCAAGAGGTAAACCATCTAAAACCCATAACGGATCTTGTGCACCATTAAGAGATGCAGTACCACGAATTCTGATTTTTGAGATTGTTCCAGGAGCTCCCGTTTGTTGCGTTACCGCTACACCCGCAACCTGACCAATTAACATTTGATCCAAACTCGCAACACCCGCTTGTTTGATATCTGCCATTTCAACTTGTGCAACAGCCGATGTTAATTTTCTTTTCTCGATTTTTTGGTAACCTGTTACAACGATCTCTTTCAATTCTGCTGCGTCAGATTTTAAAGAAATTGTATAGTTATTTTGTGATGTAATATCAATAGTATAAGGTAGGTAACCCATATAAGTTACTCTTAAACTTTTCATGTTACTGTTGATTTTAAATTCAAATGTACCGTCAAAATCAGTTACGGTTCCAAGGCTTGAACTTTGGATCACACCTTTTTGTTGTGTGTTATTAGATACGGCACTGTTCTCAACAAAAACAGTAACACCAGGTATTGGCAATCCGTCTTTGGCATCAACTACCGTCCCTTTAATTGTCCTTTCCTGCGCATACCCGGAAAGGGCAAGAAGGAAACTCAGCATGTAAAATAAATTCTTCATTAGTTTGTGTTTGGAGTTTGGTTAAAATTTTATAATGTGTTGCTTAATGCCTTTTCAATACGCTGAATCAAATCAAAATAGTGATTCTTTGTTTCTTGGTTTCCGATGCTTCTTTTAGATTTCAATAATTGAAGTATCTGATTTAATTCGCCTTTTTTATCAGAGGTAACTTCTGTAACTCTTTTTAGAGAAGACTGATTAATGTTACGTGCCATTTTTGATTCATCTAAATAATCACATAAATGAGGCATGCTTAATGTTTCTTCTAATTGAAGTGTTTTTTTAACATCAGTTTTTTCAAAAAGTTTGTTTGTCGAAACAATCAATACATCTACATAATTCTTTTGAGTCATACGTTCCAAAATCGTTAATGACTTATTCTGGATTGTTGGAGCAAAAATGTTTTGACGTAAGGTTTGGAATAACTGTGTAACCGTAAATACATTTTCTTTAGCACCATTACGCTGATACAATTCATTTTCAGTCATTCGTAGTAAACGATCATCACCTAACATCGTGTACAAAACATTGTATTGTAATTCTCTTACCAATGTATAAGGTGTATATTCATACGGTCCTAATGGTGAATCTTTCAACGGATTTGTTTTATCCAGAATCGGATTAAAAAACAACCATTCAGGAGTTGTAATTGTGTTCTTTAATAAATACGCAACCGCTCTTTTTTGTATTGCAGCCGGAACCGGAACATAACTTGCTTTATTATCACCATGAACAGTAGTATTCAAATAAATACCGCCCAAATTGTTTAATACGTGATAGTTATATAAATTCCATTGACCAATCGCACCTATATAAAGTTTTCCAGTTTGGTAATAAGATTCGTCTTTATCATAACTCCATTCCAGAATATTGCTTACAACTCTTTTTAAGTTTTTAAGACCATATTCACTCGCTTTCATTGCATCATCACCTAAATCTTCAGATTGAGATCGAGGATCGATTGTCTCATTTCCATCTTGTTGTTCTCCGTAGAAATAAAGAGGATCATTTTGATGTTTTGCAATCAGATTATTTAATGCTGCGTGCTCTTCAGTTTGATCTCCGTACCATCTGTAACCCCATTCGATAGCATATTTATCATATTCACCAATTTTTGGCGTGATAGCTTCTACGTGATCTTCAGGTTGAGCAATATAATTGTAACGAGCATAATCCATGATTGATGGAGCAGTTCCGCCCATTTTTGCCGTAAATTCTTTAGATCTTAGAGATTCTACAGGATATGCAAAAGAAGCTCCCATATTATGTTTCAGACCAAAAGTATGTCCAACTTCGTGAGACGATACAAAGCGAATTGCTTCACCCATATGTTCATCACTAAATTTGTTTCCTCTTGCTTTTGGATCAATTGCACCAGTTTGAATACGCATCCAGCTTTGCAAAGAAGTCATTACATTATGCCACCAGATAATATCTGATTCAATAATTTCTCCACTTCTTGGATCTACAACTGCAGGTCCCATCGCATTTGATTTTTGTGACGCTACATAAGTAATAACCGAATAACGAACATCATCAATATCAAAATCAGTATCTTCTGCCGTAGGTTCTTTTGCGATTACAGCATTTTTAAAACCTGCTCTCTCAAAAGCTACTTGCCAATCGCGAACACCTTCTATAATATAAGAACGCCATTGTTTAGGAGTCGATGGATCGATATAATATATAATAGGTTTCTTAGGTTCTACTAGTTCTCCTTTTTTGTATTTTTCAATGTCTTCTTTTTTAGGCTCTAATCTCCAACGTGTAATCAATTCTTTTTCAAGAACAGCGTGTTGACTGTCATTAAAGTACCAGTGTTTATCAGAGAAATATCCAATACGATTGTCTGCAAAACGAGGTTGCATAGGAACTTTGTCCAATAATATAATATTAGAAGTAACCCCAATTGTAACCGATAATGCAGGACCGCCTTCACTTACAGAAGTCGTAAGCTGCGATTTAACAACGATATTTTTAGGAAATGTTTTCACACTTTCTATATACGATAAGTCCGATTTTACAGATCCGCCAAAGCCAATATTGCTTAATACATCATTGAAACTTTTTTGTTTTCCGTCAAAAACCTTATTTGCCTTGATAATAACCGATGTCGAATCATTATTTTTTGTTTCGATATCAAAGACCTCTATAATAGACTCAGAAAAGTTACTGTTTACAGAAGCTGTAATTGCGTCGCCAACCGGAGAAGAAACTTTAGGTTCTGAAGATTTTACCCAAACTTTTTTAGCAACAAGATCTTTGTGAAAAGTGATGATTTTATTTTCGTAATTCATTCCTTTATTAAGACCTGCATCATTAACAGGTAAAGGAACATTTGAAATTTTATTAACCACTAGAAACTCTCTTTGAAAAAGGGAATCATTTATTTCTAAATAAAGATCCGTTTTTACCTGAATCGTATTGAACAATCCTTTTTTGAAAGTTCCTTGTTTTATAAGATCATTATATTTTTTTCCTTTTGAAGATTTAACCGTGTCTTTAACTGCCTCTGTTTTGTCTTCTTTCTTCTTTTTATCCTTCTTTTGAGAAACCATCGTGCCGGTACTAAATAATAGTGCCAGAACTAAGATGATTTTTAGGGTTCTCAACATTGCATTTTTCCCCATTTAAAGTTAATTTTAGGTTAATTTTATGATAAAAATATAATGGCAGATTTGTTAAAAAAAACAAAAAGGAGTGAGTGGCTTTTTTTTGGGAGTGAATGTTTTCTTTCTATCCAATTAAGGGTAAAATGCAAGTAAAATCTCCGTCTTTTTTGAAGGTTTGAAAGTCTTTTTTAGAGTAGAAATTGTATATACTTTCTAAATATTTATGACCAAACTTGGATTCTTTCCCAAAGTTTTGCTTTTCGTTTAAGTTATTGGTAATGATTACTACATTTTCTTTAATATCGATCGTTATTTTCAAAGGATTTTCATCAGAAGCGATATTATGTTTGATAGCATTTTCTACTGCAATCTGAAAAGCTAAGTAAGGCACTTTCTTAGCCAGAATGCTTTCATCTTCGATTGTAATCGTAAAAACAAATTCTTCTGTAAACCTGGTTTGTTGCAGAAAAATGTATTTTTCGATAAAAAGCAATTCTTCCTGTACCGTAACAATATTATTTACGGGAGGATTAATAAGGTATCGGTAAATCTTAGAAAGATTCAAAGTAAATTTTCGAGCCACGCCAGTATTACTTTCAATAAGCATATAAAGCGAGTTCAAAGAATTAAATAAAAAGTGCGGATTAATTTGCTCCTTTAATTGTTGCAGTTGGATTAACGCTTTCTCTTTATTGATTTTTTCATTTTCCAGAAGCAGCTTATTTTTTTCCTGCGACAAAATTTCTTTTTCCTGAAAATTTCTGCGTGTAAAAATCGTAAACAAATAAAAGAACACAATTAGAATTGCCGTCGTAATAACGTAAATTAAGGAAGCATAATTTTTTACAGCATCTACATCTTCTGATGAAACCTTTTTTGGAAAATTAACACACAAATACCAATTCGTTCCTTTTATATTCAATCGCTTGGTATATCGTACAATGTCCAATCCCAAATATTCTGAAAGTGCAATTCTCCTGCTAAAGCCATTGGCATCTGAAAAAGTAGTGTCGCGAGCGGATATATTTGTTATTTTAAAAATATTCTTTTTTAGTAATTTTATTTCAGGATGATAAATGATCGTTCCTTTTTTATCAAATACAAAAGCATAATTGGATACCTTTTGATCTACCGTTGCGAAATAAGATTGTAGTGATCGAAAATCAATATCATATCCATATCGAATTACGTTACCATTTGTAGCGACATATTTATAATAAATACGCCAGAAAAAACCTTGTTGATTATTGACTATACTATTGAACTCTTTTAGGGTTTGGTTTTTGGCGATGAAATCTTTTATTGATGTTTCTAAATTGGCACTATTTTTAGAAGTAGTAAATTCTATTTTTTGATTATTAATCTGAAACCAATTGTTTTTAACAATACTGTCGTTGGCATGAATCGCACTTAGAACTTTTAAATTATCCGATAAGTTTTTGGTATTGCTCATTTCAACAATACGTTTTAGCTCGTTTTGAGTTTCAAGAAAACGTGATAACTCCTTCGCCATAACCTCCTGCTTTTTCTGGGCGCTGCGATTTTGAGTTTCTGTAGTAGTTTTTTCAGTGATTTGAGTCATCAAACCACTTAATATATAAATAGAAAGAAGCGTAAGAACAATGAGGATGATTCCTAAAATGAAAAAGTTCCTGCCGGAAAAAGTATTTCTAAAATTAAATTTCAAAGGTGTATTTTAAAATATAAGAACATCTTTTTGTCCTTATAGCAATGTGGTATTATTTTTTTTCGTGCGCAAATATATAATTTTTTGACTGATACAGATTTAGTTATAAAAAGTTAACAGTATTTTCGACGATGCGCTTAGTAAAAATCTTGTTAAGGGAGAAATGTAGTTTGAAAATTGTTTAAAGTTTCAGGTTTCAGGTTTGAAATTGGGTTTAAGGCTTGTGTGGATTTTTACCGTAAAGTTCACAAAGTTTTTTTTTAGTATGTTTTTACAAAACACAAAGTTCGCAAAGCTATGTTTTTAAACTTTGCGAACTTTGCGTAAACCTTTGCGAACTTTGCGGTTAAATATAAAGTGTAGTATTTCAAACCTGAAACCTGAAACAAAAAAATTAAGAAATCTGAAGATGTTCTAAAGTTTTTCCAACCAAAGTTTTTGTTCCCACAGATTTGAAACCGAGTTTTAAATATAATTTTTTAGCATTCGGATTATCTTCGTCAACCAATAAACCTAAAGTTTGATTATTTTTGGTTACAAATTCCTCGATCAAAAATTGCAGTAATTTAGATCCGATTCCTTTTCCCTGATGTTTGGGATTTACGCCCAGAGAATCAATGTAGAATTCTCCGCTTTGGGTTTCGTTTTCAGGATTAAAATCAGGATTAAAGTTTGCGTGAACATATTCAATAATTGGCAACCTCAACGCGATTAAATCAGCTCCGTTGTAAATATTTACAACACCAATAATTTCGTTGTTTTCTTCGGCTACAAAACAATTTTCATACGAGTATTGATTATTTTCTCTTTGTACAAAATATAGCAGAAAATCTCTTGCGCTATTGTAATCTTTTTTTTCAATAAATTTATAGATGATATCTTCCATTGCCAATAACAAACATGGTGCAATAAATTGGGAATCGGTTTGAGTGGCTTTTCTAATAATCATTGTCTAAATTTTTGATGAATTACAAAATTACACCAAGTTTTATAGTTTGTCTTTATTATTAAAGGGAATTAACATAATGTTACGGAGAACAAATCTCTCGCAAAGACGTAAAATCGCAAAGGTTTTGTCATTTCGACGGAGGAGAAATCACACGCGTAACTCTACAAAGATTGGAGATTAAGTGGGCTGAATTTCTAGTGTGATTTCTCCTCCGTCGAAATGACAAGATTGTGGTTAAACTTTGCGCCTTTGCGAGAAATAAGTTTATATCTTTAATGATCAGAAATTATAACGCCTGGTTTTACCTTATTTGATTTGTTCATTACGAATAATAAAAGCGGTAATGTGATCACAAAGAATAATCCAACGATGACAAAAGCATCTCTATAACTCAACAAAGACGATTGTCTGACGATGACATTTTCCATGAGTTTCAGGGCTTTTATTTTGGCTTCATTATAAGCAAAACCTTTATGCTGAAAATAATTGATGTACGCATTAATTCTATCCATTGCTTTTACATTATCCGGTGTAACGTTTGAAATTAGTACGTTTCGATGATCTGCAAAACGATGCGCGATATAAGTATTGATAATTGATACGCCAAAAGAACCGCCCAATTGACGCATCATATTGTTTAACGCCGCGCCTTGCCCAACATCTTTGTCTTTGAGCGAAGAAACAGCCAACATTGTTAACGGAACTGTAAGCAAAGCAAGTCCAAGTGCTCTAAAAATAAGTGCTGTAGAAACTTCAGAAGCGCTGGTGTTTAAAGTAATACCGGACATTCTCCAATTGAAATAAATAAAGAGTACAAATCCTAAAGCAATTATGGCAACGGGAGAAACTCCTTTTTGCAATAAGGTTCCGCATATTTTTAAGGCTAATAATGCCATTAAAGCGCCGGGAAGTAAAAGTAAACCCGTTTGATAAGGCGAGAAATTTAAAAGACGCTGTACAACAACAGGACTTAGATATATAGAAATAAACATTCCGAAACCGGTGACAAAGGTTAGAATCGCGGCTATAATTAAGGACTTACTTTTCAGAACCCGAAGATTCACGACGGGTTTATCGACTTTTAGTTCCCAATAGATAAAAAGGCATAAAGTGGTTACGGCAATAACAGTTAAAATAATAATGTATCTGGTTTCGAACCAATCTTCGACTTCGCCTCTTTCGAGAACAGTTTGAAGCGAACCAACGCCAATAGCTAATAATGCAATTCCTGTCCAGTCTACTTTTGCTTTTTCGGGTTTTACAGGAGGTTCTTTTAGTAGAAAGTAACACGAAATCGTAACCAAAATCCCTATTGGAATATTGATTAAAAAGATCCACGGCCAATCGTAATTTTCAGTAATATAACCGCCAAGAGTTGGACCAATTGTTGGACCTATAAAAATTCCTGCACCAAATAAAGCTCCTGCTGTTGATTGTTTTTCTTTTGGAAAAAGCTCAAACACAACAACCTGAGATATTGATAAAAGTGCGCCTCCGCCAATTCCCTGAAAAAACCTAAAAAATACCAACATCCAGATTGTGGAAGAATGTCCGCACATGAAAGAACAAAACGTAAAAAGTATTACGGAACCAATATAATAATTTCGTCTTCCGAGATTGGCACTCAAAAAACTTGTAATCGGAATAATGATAACATTGGCGATTGCATAAGCAGTAATTACCCAGGAAGTATCTTCGAGAGTTGCGCCCAGATTTCCGCTCATATGGTACAAAGCAACATTGACAATTGAAATATCAATTAGCTCCATAATCGCGGCGAGGATTACGGTAAAGATGAGTAGTTTTCGATTAAATGGTGTCATAATTTTAAATTATACCAATCGGTATATTTTTGATTAAAAAATAACACGAATTGCACTAATTCTCACTAATTTGTTTGTGAAATTAATTTCACAAACAAGGTTAACGCATTAAAATTTGTGTAAATTCGTGCAATTCGTGTTCTGATTTACTTTATATGAATTAACTTATGAGTTTCTTTTAGAGAGATCCGTTTTAAGCATATTCGAAGTAGCTCTGGCGATTAATCTGGTTTGGTCTTCATTCCATATTTCGCATTGTGCATTTACTAGTTGTTTTCCTTTTTTGATTACAGATGTTTTGGCAAAAATGGTGTCTCCTACTTTCGCTGGAGCGAAATAATCAACCACAAGATTTATAGTTACATAAAAGCTATTTTCATTATAAGAAAACATTGTTGAGCCAATACAATCGTCTGCTATTGCAGCTGTAACTCCGCCATGAAGCGTTTTGATTGGGTTTGACATTTCTTCTCTGATCAGATATTTAAAAGTTACACTTCCTTCTTCAGCAGCAATTACAACTGGTCGCATCCAAAGCATAAAAGGCGATGGTGATGCGGTAAATTCTCTGTCAATATGGTTTTGGAGTTCTTGTAATCTCGAAATTGTTTCCATTTTAGTTTTGATTTTAATTTAATATACCAATTGGTATTTTTTATGGTAAAAAAATAGTTGTTGCTTTATTCTAAGTCTTCAATGAGTTTATTTAGCGAGAGCATTACTGTAGATAAATCATTTAGATTTCCTGTAATTTTCGAAATCATTACACCGCCTTCAATAAGAGCTATTATGGTTAATGCGGTTTTTTCAGGATTTATTTCTTTGGCTTTAAATTCACCGGCAAGAATTCCATGTTCTATCAATTGAATCAGTTTTCTTTTCCAGAAAAGGATAATGCGCTCTACATTTTTTTTAAGAACCGGATGCGTGTCATCAGCTTCTGTGGCGGTATTTAGAATTGGACAACCACCTTTTGTTACTCTTAGATTCAAATAGTTAGAGTAGAGTCGGGGATAAACGAGAAGCCTGTCTTTGAAGGTGTTTTGCTTTTCGATTTCCTGCGAAAAAGCATCTTGCAGTTTTTTTACATTGTATTGAAAAGCAGCAAGAGCAACCTCATCTTTATTTTCGAAATTTCCGTAAATACTTCCTTTTGTAAGTCCGGTCGCTTCTGTAATATCGCTCATAGACGTGCCGCTATATCCTTTCATATTAAAGATAGGAGCAGTTTGTTCGATAATAAATTGCTTGGTTCTTTCGGCTTTACTCATGACGATTCTATTTATTATTTTGCAAATATATACCAATCGGTATAATTATTTTTATTTTTTGGGAATTATTTTGTTATTGAATGTTTTGCGCAGTTATTTTAAAACATAGAATTGAAGTTTTGGGTAATGTCATTAAGATAAAGAAAGTACTTAAATATTTGTATCGCATAAATCTCTCGCAAAGACGCAAAGTCGCAATTATTTGTCATTTCGACGAAGGAGAAATCACACTAGTAATTCGACAAAGATTGGCGACTTTCTGTACGGAGTTTCGCGTGTGATTTCTCCTCCGTCGAAATGACAATATTGTGTTTAATCTTTGCGAGAGATTCATTCGAAACATAATAAAAAAAGAAACTTAATTTTAATATTATGATCCTAATAAAAACAAGTCCGCCAGTTCCAAAATTGAAACTGGCGGACAAAAAAAATAAAAAATAAACACTGTCTTTGTTAGAACGAATATCTAACCCCAAATTGTCCCTGGAATCTTGACGCTAACTGATCTACAGTATAAGGCGCTGATGAAGGTCTTTGGAAAGTATATGTTGGATCACCAGTGGCAACACCTCCAAGGTTTCCTGATTTTGTTAAACCAAGGCTCGCTGTTGAATTGTATGTATTTGGAACAAAGTAACTTCTTCCCCAATCTTTGTTGATAAGGTTACCAACGTTTGCCATGCTAAATGAAATTTGGAATGTACCAACTTTTGTAACTTTGATTTCATCCATTAATTTCAAATCTGCTTGAATATTCCATGGAGTTGTATCTCCATTTCTTTGTGTGAAAGTTCCTCTTCTGCTTTTTAAATAATCGTTTCCGTTAACAAAAGCTTCGTAATCTGCAACTTGTTGTGCTGCTGTTGCTGATGGAACTCCTGTTGAACTTACGCCAATATATTTCGCCGCTTCTGTTGCATCTTTAAAGATATAAGCCAATCCTGCTGCTTGTCCTGTTCCTGCAATTGTTGAGTTTACAAATCCCCAAGAGAACGGATTTCCTGATTGTGCATTGAAATATACATTAGCAGAGAAAGTATTATTGTCAGCCAATTTTACTGCATATCCTACATTCGAAACGATTCTGTGTTTGATATTAAAGTTTGAAGTTGCCAATTGAGGATCATTTGGTGTCAATGATTGGTTCATTTGGAAGTTACTTTCCATAGAGTTACGAATTCCGTTTGTAACGTCACGAGAATCTCCGTAAGTATAAGCAACCATGAAATTTAAACCAAAATCATATGTTTTTGAAATCATCTCAGTAATGCTGTATCTGTAACCTTTGCTTGTATTTGACAATAAATAAGCATTTGAAAAAGCCGGGTTGATATTAGCCGAATAAATTGGCATTTGGTGATTTGTATCGTAAGAGAAATAAGTTGGATTATCCAGTTTATTTACTTGTTGAAATTCAAGATCACGAATCACTTTTGTATAAATACCTTCAGTTGTAAATTTATATCCGTCTATGATTTTATCGATTGCCAATGAGTTTCTTAAAACAGCCGGCATTTTGAATTTGTTATCCACTAAATCTGCCTGAACTTTTGGCGTAGCATCATGATATCCGTTTAATCCGTTGTTTGCCAATGGATCTCCGGCAGCTGCAACCTGAGCAGGAGTAAGGTTATTTTTGTCATAACTTCCGTAACCTACACCGTCATTATAATAAGCATAACCTAACCATGCAAACGGAATACGTCCTGTAAATACTCCAGATCCACCTCTTAAAACTAATGTTTTATCTTCGTCAACATTATATGTAAATCCTATTCTTGGAGACACTAAAGCTGTGCTAAAAAAGTTATTGTTTATTTGGCTTAATGGCGTGTATGTGTATGTATTACCATAATTAGGATCTGCAGGAGAATTTTGAACTTGCGGGCTTAATTTTGGTTTATTTGGCAAGTCTGTATAATCAACCCTTACTCCAGGAGTAACTTTTAATTTACTGCCAATTCTGATCTCGTCTTGTGCGTAAACACTATATAAATTTACTTTGAATTTTGCGTAAGGATTATTGAAGATTTCGTCTCTTGTAGAACCATCAAAAGGGTAAGTTCCACGAACACGAGAAGGAAGTTTGTTAAGGAAATCATCTAATGATTTATATGAAACTCTTCCGTTTAGCGAATTTACAAATCCGTAATTGATGTCGTAAAACTCGTTGTGTGTACCAAATAATAAAGTGTGGTTTCCTGTTTTGTAAGTTAGGTTATCTGTGATTTCAGCAGTATTTTGCTTCATATTAAATACTGTAGCTTCACGATCGTTTCCTAAGAAAATTGTTCCTCCTTTGTAACCAATTTCTGTTTGAGGAAACATGATATTGCTTGATTTTGGATCACGATAATCTTTGATTGCAGAATAACTTGCAATAAACGAGTTTGACCATTGACTATTGAAATGACTTTTTAGTTCTAAAACCGTACTAATAGATTGGTTTTTCTGCGTAAAATCCATGCTAGAGAATCTAAAGTTAGCCGCGTCACGCTCTAAGTTTGAAGCCTGAGAAATTACTGTATTGTTTCTTAATGAAAGAGAGTGTTTCTCGTTAATTTTCCAATCTAATTTGTTGAAGAATTTTTGGCTTTTTGCAAAGTTGTTGTATGCTCCAGAGCTTCCTACATCAAATCCGTAGTTTGTTTTAACAAAATTAGAAATCTGATCTGCAGTAGCATTATCTACTAATGAAGTCAATTTTCCAGCAGAATTTGTTTGTCCTGCATTGTAAAATAAAGGATCCGTTCTTTCCGCATATTCCATGTTTGTAAAGAAGAAAAGTTTATCCTTAACAATTGGCAATCCTAATCTAAAACCTACTTGATAATCACCAAAAGAACTTGGCATTTTTGAACCGTCACCAGCATTATTTGGACCTGTAATTGCAGCACTTCTGCCATAACTATAAATAGAACCTGTTACTTCGTTTGTACCGCTTCGAGTAACGGCATTTACGCTTCCTCCTAAAAAGTTTCCTAATTTAATATCATAAGGAGCAATATAAACCTGAATATCCTGAATCGCATCTAAGCTTATAGAATTTGATCTTGTACTACTTCCTGGCATTCCCGAAGTTCCGGATTGACCACCTAAAGATGGGCTAAAACCTATCGCATCATTGTTTATAGAACCGTCGATAGTTACGTTATTGTATCTAAAGTTAGTTCCTGCAAATGAGTTGTTTGAACTCTGCGGAACCAGTTTTGTAACATCCTGAATACCTCTGTTTATTAACGGAAGTCCGTTTACTTGTTTTTCACCAATATTGGTTCCGTTATTTTTTGATGACGGCTTAGAACTCGTAATTACAACTTCTTCCAATACATTGTTGTCTGCTTTACTAACCACAATTGTTGGCAAATCATTATCACCAAGTGTTAAAAATATTTGTGCATTAGAATAATCTTTGGTGCCTGAACTTTTAATTTCCAGTTCATAAGGGCCACCGGCATTTAAATTTTCGAAACTAAATCTACCTTGTTTATCAGTTGTAGCTCTGTAAACAGCGTTTGTAGGTAAATGTGTTAATGTAACCTCAGCGTCAGTAAGTGGGCTGGTTCCATCATTAACTTTGGCAGATAATGACGAGGTTGTAATTTGAGCAAAAATGTTTCCCATAACAAGAAGCATAAATGCCGAAAAAAAGAGTTTTAGTTTTGTCATGTTGTTTTTAGTTTTTATTTGACAAAGAAACTCAGTTTGTTTCGATCGGATTTAACGGTTTTGTTAACTTAAAATGATAAAAATATTCATTGTTAACCCAAAATTATGAACGTGTTATTTCTGTTTTAATCAATTATACCTTTAAAATCAATAGTTTAAACAAAATGCTAAAAATAAGTAGATTAGGTTTGTATTTGAAGTAGATTAGAGAAAGATTAGAGTGTTAAATTAATGTTACCGATTGTAAAAATAAGGGTTCGCGAATTGTAACATTTTTGCTAAAAAAGATGTTTTTCAAAGCTAGTTTGTCATTTTGAGGAACGAGAAATGACATAAAATGAGACGAATTTGTAAACTATGATGGATTAAAATCCATCCCTACAATATAAATCGAGCCGAAGGCTCTTTACAAAAGTTCCGGAGGAACGACTTATCTTGTAGCAACGGATTTTAATCCGTTGTATCGGAATGTAATCAACCATATTTTATGTCATCTCGACCGAAGGGAAAAATCACACATAAAAATCCGCATCTAAAATCGCCAATCTTTGTAGAGCTACTTGTGTGTCCTTCGACTTCGCTCAGGATGACAAACTAGATGGAAATGTTGTTATGAAAATGATTGCCCTAGCCCCGATAGAAGTGGAAATCCTTTTGTGGCGGGGTTCGCCACAAAAGATTGGAAAGTATAGCGGGATTAGCTCCTGAAAAAATTACGCAAATTTAACATCAGATCAGCAAAATTTGGGTAAAAAAAATATTTTAATCCTTTAAGCGATGGTAATTATTTAAACACTTTAAATATTATCAAACTATAATAGATTTTAAATTAGCATAGTATTGAATAGCGTCCAACTTTAGTTGGATGAAAAATAAAGCACAATATAAAAGGCTTTAGCCAAATTATTACTCATTCGGCTAAAGCCTTTTTATATTCAATTTTTATTCTCCAGCTAAAGCTGGAGTCTATTCAAAAAAATTGTCTTTTACTAATCCTTTAGATTATGATTCTAAGGAAATACTAAAGAAAATGTAGTGCCTTTTTCTAATTCAGAATCTACGATTAGATTAATATTATGAAGTTTTAGAATTTGCATAGTTATAAAAAGTCCCAATCCTTGTCCCTGAATATGACGCGTTCTGTCGCTTCTGAAAAAGAGATCAAAAATAGATTCTCTATCAGTTTCTGAAATTCCCGGACCTTGATCTGTGATTTTTATCAGAAGCTTTCCTTCATTCGAAAAAGCAAATACGTTGACTTGTTCAGGCGACGAAAATTTAATCGCATTATCGAGAATATTGTATAAAGCGATAAAAATCATGTGTTTATTTCCATGAATGGAAAGCAAATCTTCATCATCAGAAATTGCATCAAAATTGACAGAAACTTTAGCTTCGGGATATTCGATAGCTTTCTTTTCCAGAACATTCCATAATACTTCATCGATTCTAACCGACTCCATTTGCTGCGGTTCAGAAAGTTCAAGTCCTGATAAAACCAAAAGTCCTTCGAGAGTAGATTTGAGATGTAAAGTATCTTTTTTGAGTGATTTTAAAATTTGCTGATATTGCTCGTTTGTTCTTGGTTGTTGCAGCGAAACATCAATGTCTCCGATAATAATAGTTAGCGGAGTTTTTAATTCATGCGAAGCGTTTTTGAGAAAGTTGTTCTGAATCATGATTCCGCTTTCGAGTCTTTCCAGAAGATAGTTGAAAGTGGTAACAAGCTCTTTAATTTCGTCTTTTCCGCTTGTTTGCGGGATTTCCAGCCTCGAATGAAGGTTTTCGGTCGTAATCGTATTTACTTTGGCTATAACTTGCTCAAAAGGCAGAAAAGTTTGTTTGGCTAAAAAAGTTCCCAAAAGATAATTTATCGGGATTCCGGCAAGATAAAAAAGGATAAACATTATACCTAAAATCTCCAATTGTCGGTTTCCTGTGCGATCAATTCCGGAAACGACAATGATAAAATCTCCCTGATTGTCTTTATAAAATAAACCTACAAATTGCCTTGTATTGACTTTAAAATGCAGAATTTTTTCTTTTTTAATCAGATTAAAATATTGGTCACTTAGCTTAAAATCAACATTATCCTCTACAAAAAGTTTTTTTGTTTTGGCATCATAAACCCTTATCGATTCATTATTTATGCGATTGTATTGTATTTCGATTTGACGATAACGCGCGCTGTTAATCTCTTTGATTTCGTCTTTTTCGAAGTAAAAAAGAGCCGTTGTCATTGCATGATCTTCGAGATTATCATAATAGAGATCTTTCATGTGAGTTCTAAACAACAAGAAAGAACCCGCCATTACAAGTCCAACCGTAAAGGCAAAAAGCAAACTGGAATTAACCGCGAGTTTGTTTTTAAGATTCATGACTCATGACTCTTTTGTTTGAGCATATATCCCGTTCCTTTTATGGTATGAATTAGTGGCGTAGCAAAGTTTTTGTCGACTTTATTTCGCAGATAATTGATGTAAACATCGACAGTATTAGAATTCATGTCAAGATCAATAGTCCAAACTGCCTGAGCAATTGCAATTCTCGACAAAGCCGTTTCTCTGTTTTTCATGAAAAAAATCAGAAGTTTAAGTTCTCTCGAAGATAAATTAAGTTCTTTTCCGTCTCTCGTGGCGCTTTGTTCCTTCATATTGATCTCAATTCCGGCATAAGATTGAAAGTCTAATATTCCGGTACTAAATTCGGCACGACGAAGCTGAGCGTTTATTCTCGCCAGAAGTTCTTCAAACAAAAAGGGTTTTGCGAGATAATCATCGGCACCGGATTGTAATCCTTTTACTTTTTCATGCGGAGTATCTAATGCGCTCAAAATAAGAATAGGCAGAAGTATTTTTCGGTTTCTTAAAACTTCACAAACTTCAAATCCTGTAATATCCGGAAGCATAATATCGAGAATAATGATATCGTAATCATTTTCCATGACTTCATTTATGGCGTCATATCCTTTCGAAACTGACTTAACCTGATAGAGATTTTCTTCAAGTCCTCTCGAAATAAAAGAAGCAACTCTGGGATCGTCTTCAACTAATAAAACTCTATTCATAACCGAATATAATTGGGGTGTGCAATATTATTTATGTGATATAATAAGTATTTTGGGTACTTATTGGAGTTACTTTTTTATCGTTTAATTCTAATAATGTATTTTCTATCATTTGCGACATTGCGTCTAATGCAAGGTCATTTGGCTGAAGACCAAAAGGATTTTCTAACTCATCGGCAATTGCTTCAAGAGCGACGAAAGTATATGCTATAAAAACAATTATAAAAGGCGTAATCCAGCCCATTGTTTCGACAAAACCAAAAGACAACAGAAAGCAATAAATGTAAACCGTTCTGTGCAATAAAACGCTGTAAGTATAAGGAATTGGCGTTCCTGCGATTCGTTCGCATCCGCCAACAATGTCGGAGAGTTTGTTCAGATTTTCTTCAAAAGCAAGTTGTGTAACACTGTCTATTTTGTTTTCTGATTTGGCATTTCTGACCCAAACTCCCAATTCTCTTAAAATAATTATAGGTTTGAATTTGACTTCTTTAAGTTGTTCAGCAAGTTCTTTTGGCAGAAGCCGATTCATATCATTCTCAGAATTTGTTTCTCTAAGCTGATGTTTTAAACTGTAGACAAATGCAATAAGTAAGTTGGTAAAATTCTCTCGTTTGGCTTCATATTCTGCATCGTTAATCAACGTAATACTTTGTCTGGTAAGAGATCGGGTATCGTTTAATAATGCGCCCCAAAGTTTTCTGCCTTCCCAAAAACGATCATAACTTACATTGTTTCTAAAACCCAAAAATATAGCCAATGCAATCCCGAATAAAGTGAAAATTGCGGGGTTAATGTGTAAATTATATTTAAGAAGATAAGGCTTGAAATAAACCACCAAAAGGGAGAATAAAAGCAATAACAGAAGCCTCGGAAGGAGTTGCGGCAAAACGGAACCTCTCCATTCAAAGAGCATTTTAAACCAGGTATTCTTTTTCTTTATTATCATTTGGAAAAAACGAAATTCTAAGATATAAAAGTAATTAAAAGTGGTATCGCTCGCAAAAAATTACAGAAAATATAATGGTCTTTATTTACGGTGCATTTTAAGGAGATTAATCATTTAAAAAAGCCGTCAAATTGTAGTAATAAGACGGCTTTTGAAATTAAGATTTTGACTGTTTTTTTAGGTTGATAAAGTTAAACCTTTAGCTTTAAAATTACCAAAAAGTACTTGTCTTGCACTACTTATTGTTTCTTCGGTACGGTAAATACTGCACCAGAATTTTACTTGTAATTTGAATTTTTCTTCAGAAATTGCACTGTAATAAATCTGTGGCGTTTTAGTATTATTTACCATTTGCATGCTTTCCAGAGATTCAATTATAAGTGCATTAATATCCTCTGGCATTACATCTCCCGAAACTTCTAAAGTGATTTCTACCAATTTAAAATTGTCTGTATAAGTCCAGTTTGTAATGTTTTGAGAAAGTAAATTACCATTCGGAATAATGATTTCGGCACCGTTTGGCGCATTGATTTTCGTGGTACGTAATCCCATAGATTTTACACGACCGGATTCATTACTAATATCGATTACATCGCCAATTTGGATTGGTTTATCGAAAATTAAAATAATACCCGAAACAAAATTGTTAACCACATTCTGAAGTCCAAGTCCAACACCGACACCTAAAGCTCCTAATAAAATACTTAGTTTGTCTAGTGGCATTCCCGAAGCTGCAACAGCCAAAAGATAACCGACTATTAAAACCACAAGTCTTGTAATCAATAGTTTAGAATGTTGTCTTTTATTGACGTTTTCTTCGTTTTCATCGTCAATTTCGCCAAAAAAGTAAGCAACATAATTTTGCAATAAATGCGCTACCCAAATAATGATGAAAAACAAAACTATGTTTCCTAAAGTAAAAGTGATGCTTCCAATAGTATTTGGATGACTTAATATGGTGACTAAACCGGAACGAAGAGATTCCCAAGCATTTAAATTAGCTGCGATCACAACAATCCACATATAGCTAATTATGATAATGAAAGGTTTTTTGAGCGTGTCAGACAGACTTTCGTGATCGAAGATTTTTTCGATTCCACGTTTAATTCTGGTAGTGTAAATCTGTAAAAGAATAACTTCTAAAACAATCTTCAAAAGAACACTTAAAGCGACAATTTGTGTCAAAGAAATGAAAGCCGTAAGACTTAACATATTGGCAAGCGAAACTCTTCCTAGAAGATTATCAAAGATTGACAAAATATTCAGACCGATAAAAATGATAGTCGCCCATTTAAAAAATCCTTTAATATAAAGTTGTTCTTTTAAAGTTTTAATCTGAACTAAACCGTAACGGATTCCTAAAATATTGATTACAATAAAAGCACAACGCTGAATAAATCCTACTGCAATAAACAAGTCAAGGAAACACAAAACAAAGAATAGTACTAAAAGAAATATCCAGTTTTTCATGGCAACTGCAGGCCATCTATTCTTAAAAAGAACCGTAAGAAGTCCCAAAAGTACCAACTGAATTAATTCTATAAACAATGCCGGAGCATATAAATTACTGACAACGGCAATATTAAGACCAATAACTGAAACGGGAATTATAACACCTCGATTTAAATATTTGAAGTTAAACTGAGCCAAATTATCGGCATGTGCATTACTGTTTAGGTATTTTAAATTGCGTGAAATGTACCAACCCAACAATCCCATTAATAAAACCAATGTGATCAAACCGCCAGCTCTGTAACTTAGATAATAAGCTGCGACATTTTCTTCGATAATGATCTTAGCTTTTATGTTTTGACCGACTATTTTTTTAGCTGTCGTATCACTTTTGCTCCATAAAGTAGGATATTCTTCCTTCAGCATTCCGATGCCTGATTGTTCAAGTTTGCTGTCAACGGTAATTAAAGCATTCGAAACCGCAATTTTTCTTTCAACTGTAAGTCTTTTGTTTTTGTTTAAAATACCTTGATTTTTGGTCATTAAACTGTCCGTGCTTAGGTATCTGCTTTTAAGATTTGCGAATTCTTTTTTAAATTGTTTGCGACGAATCGTGTCTTTCAAAAGACCCATTAAGGTTTTGTCCTTGCGTAAATCAATCACTCTGCCTTTGATTTTTTCAAGAGCAAGATTACGCGAATTGATTGCTGTATTTTGTTCTTCAAGTTCCTGCTGAATTTCTTTCAGCACGATACGATACATTTGCTGATTGCGCACATTAGGATTTGCACCTTTTAAACTCTCGAGAATAAGATCAAGTTTACTTTGTGTTCTTTTGATATCACCAAATAAATGATGACTATTTCCATCAAATTCGGTGTCATTGTGAGCAGATTCCAAAACTTCGCCGGCTTTTTCGATCGCCATTAGATAATCACTGTCTGTAGTGGTTTCCTGAAATAGCGAAGATTTGGTTTCTGCTTTTGGAGGAGTTGTTTGCGAATAGGCGAGTGGCGTGTAAAATAAGACTGCTAATAAGGCAAGTAAACAAATAGAATATCTTTTCTGAATCATAATTTAGGGCATAAATTTAAGGGTCAAATGTAATTTTTTTTAAAGTATTTATGATGAAGAGTATGATAAAATTTGGTTAAAAGAGAGATTGCTTTTTGCCACAGATTAAAAAGGATTAAAATGATTTATCGCTTAGCAACTTTGTCAAAGTTTAAAACTTTGACAAAGTTTCAAAAGTAAACGAGATATAGTTTTACACAAAGAAACTCACAGAAAGTAGAAAATAAAATCTGTTAAATCAGCCAAATCTGTGTGCAAAAAAAAAACGTAAACAGGAGAAAATCATTTTAATCCATTTAATCTGTGGCTAAAAAAGAAAAATTAAAAATATTATATTCGTACTCTCATACTAAAAACACAGAAACACCTAGAAAATGGAGAATATTACCGTAATTATCATGTTACTATTTGGAGTCGCATTCCTGAGTCTTGTTAGTAAAAAATATAATTTCCCAATTCCAATTGTGTTGGTGCTTTGCGGAGTTGTGATTAGTATTATTCCAGGACTTCCGGTGATTGCATTAAGTCCCGAAGTTGTTTTTATCGTCTTTTTACCGCCGCTTTTATATCACGCAGCTTGGTACACCAGTTGGTCTGACTTCAAGCAAACTATTAGGCCAATTACTTTGGCGGCTGTAGGTTTAGTGCTTTTTACGACTGTTGCCGTAGCTTTTGCTGCACATATGCTGATTGATGATATCTCCTGGCCGTTAGCTTTTTTATTGGGGGCAATAGTTTCTCCGCCTGATGCTGTTTCGGCTACTTCTATAACAAAAGGTTTGGGTTTACACCCTAGATTAATTGCCATTCTCGAAGGCGAAAGTCTGGTAAATGATGCGAGTGGTTTAGTAGCTTACAAATATGCTTTGACCGCTATTACAGCTGGAAATTTTGTACTCTGGCAAGCAGGATTGAATTTTGTTGTGATGTCGGTTATAGGAATCGTGATTGGTTTAGGTGTAGGATATATTATGAGTTTTATTCATAAAAGATTTGTTTGCGACGAAGTTATCGAAGCAACTTTAACTTTATTAACACCTTTTGCCTCTTATTTAATTGCCGAACATTTCGAAGCTTCGGGAGTTTTGGCCGTTGTGGCGACAGGACTTTTTCTTTCGGCGAGATCAGGAACGATTTTTACACACGAAAGCCGAATCATGACAGGAACAATTTGGAGTGTTTTAACGAATATCTTAAACGGATTAATCTTTATCCTAATCGGATTGCAATTGCGTCAAATTATCGAAGGAATCGGTGATTATTCCGGTTGGTCATTGTTTGTTTGGGGTGCTTCGGTAAGTTTGGTCGTGATTTTAGTACGTTTTTTATGGGTGATTCCGGCAACTTTGCTTCCAAGATATATCAGTAAAAAAATCCGTTTACAGGAAGAATTTGATTTCCGAAATATGATTGTTTTTGGTTGGTCGGGAATGCGTGGTGTAGTTTCGATGGCGGCTGCATTGGCGCTTCCGCTAATGATGAACGAAACAGAAGAATTCCCTCTTCGAAACCTCATCATTTATCTGGTATTTTGTGTAATTCTTTCGACTTTGGTAATTCAGGGATTGACTTTGCCTTGGTTAATCAAGAAATTAAAAATTGAAAAATATTCAATCCTGGCCGAAGAATACGAAATAAGAAACGTAATTGTTTCGCAAACCATTACTCACATCGAAGATAATTTCTCGTTACTCAACGACGACTTGCTCCACAACATAAAAAGCAAATACGAAGTAAAATTCAATCGCCTCCAAAAAACTGAACTTCCAGCCAACTTCTTCGGAAAAGGAAATCTAATGGGCGGCGAGATTTTCAACGATTTCACCAAACTTCAAATTGATCTCCTAAACGTAGAACGAGGAAAACTAGAATCGATGCACAAATCAGGTTCTGTAAATGAAGAGATTTTCAGGAAGATTGAGAAGGAGTTGGATTTGGAGGAGACTAGGTTGTGGATGGAGATGTATGAGGAGTAAGTTATACTTTATCGACAAATTGTTTAATTACCTCTCTAATTTTTATCTGCCACTCTTTTATTTTATTTTCTACATTAATTAAAACAACGCTACATATTTTATCATCATGATTTCCATCCTTTTTTAAATAAATTCCTGCTTTACTATCTTTATTGTTTCCAGGATAAACCAACGCTACTTTTGTAGCGTCAAAATATTCATGATATACATACATTTGTCTTAAATCATCTGGCGATGGATTATAGCCGTTTAGATTTTTCCATTTAGTATCTAATACAATGTTACCATTATTGGTTTCAATAAAAATATCGGGTTTCATTGCTGTTCTTCTGCCGTTTTCAGGTTTCCAAAAAAACTTTGAAGTTTGTGCTTTTATCTTGATATAATCATTTTTATTTTTCTTTAAGCTTACATATATAAATTGCTCCCAAAGCATATTCATATCAAACATAAGAGCCAAAACATGGTTTCTTCCTTTGCTTACATCAGGATGATATTTCAATAACAATAATTTAGCAATTTCAATTGCTTTTTGATAATGTTGATTTTTTCTATTATAAATTAATTTTTCAAAAGTAGCATCTGGAATTTTTATATCTGGCATTTCAGGAAAATGCAAAAGCAAAACTCCAATACGGCTATGCAAATCATTATTGGTGTTAATCTGTTTTAATAACTTTATCGTTTTATATAGAATGAAATGTAACGTGTGTTCAATATCATAAATCGAATGGCGAACATAAAAACGTTCTTGATGGAATAGATTTTGTTGAATATGTTTACTGAATTGTAAACTGCCTTTTAATGCAGTAACATTTCCTTCTTTTTTTCGGTACTTTTTTACTAAACCATTATGAAGTAAATATTCTACTTCTTTGATAAATAACTCAAAATATAAATCTAAAATTGTATTAGGTTTTATTTTTAAATTACTGGAGCTTGTCGATTTTATATCAAAGCTTCCTACAGCTCGCAACATTCCAATTAATAGGTCACGCCATTTTTTATCTTCTGCTACTGAATGTGGAGTTTTATCAGCCTTTGGCAATACTTCGATTAAGGTATTGCCAACCTGTATGACGCCGACATGTTCATTAAATTGAACTCCATTATAGACTAATTTATAGAAAGGTTTCCCGTTTCCATAATAGCGTTCTAAAGCTTCAAATTGATCTTTAGTGATTTTCTTTTCACCTCTATCAAAACGAAGAATTTCATGTTCAAAAACAACAATATTTTCTTTTATTTTGCTCAAATTACTTATTCATTAAAACTTGGATAGCCTTTTCAAAATCCATAATTACATCAACTTTATTAAGAGTTAACCTGTAATCTTCGCCTTTTCTATAATCAACAATTTCATAAACATTTTTATTATCAAAATCATCAATGGCATCATCAAAATCAGCAAAGATATCTAATCCTTTATCTGATTCTTTCAAACTCACAAAACCCTTTCCTAGTACCAAACCAATTTTGCTATAATCTCCAAAGAAATATTCTTGAAGCAAGGGAATTATATTTTTATAAAAAGAATCTATAATTGAAATTTTATCTTTGTTAAGTAAATAGGAATGACCTATTTTATGATCTTTGTCTAATAATTTTTCAATTCTTAAATTGATTGTTTTAAGTATTTCAGAAGCTTTGTATCCGAAAATATCATTTTGCAATTCTTCTAAACTATATAGTGGTGGCATTTCCTCAAAACAAAAACGTCTTCTTAGAGCAGCGTCCAAAGCTTCAACACTTCTGTCAGCGGTATTCATCGTGCCAATTATAAATAAATTGGCAGGTACTCCAAATTCTTCTTGGCTGTATGGTAATGTTATATCTGCTATCTCATTCTCTTTGCCTAATCTTTTATCGTCCTCAATTAAGGTAATTAATTCTCCAAAAACGCTTGATACATTGCAACGATTAATTTCATCTAAAAAGATGACATGAATTTTATTTTCTGCTATTGCTTTTTCAAACAGATATTTTCTTTCATCTTTTGTATGTTCAAGACAATCTTTCAAATTTATGAAACCTGCTTTTTGTGATGCTTTTTCACAGGCATTATAGAAGATCCCCTTTCTAATTTCATAAATTACTTTTTCACTTCTTTCGTCTTCATCATCTTCTAAATTTTCTTTGCTTAAGTCAGGTTTGATCCCTTCAATAAAGTCCTCATAAGTTAAACTTTGATGGCAAGTTGTAAATGTATAATCTTTACTTTTTTTAGTGTCATCACTCTTTTTAAATTCTTCAAAAGCATCTACTAATGGTATAAATTCTAATTGAAATAAAGTTCGACTATCTAATCTCCACTCAGAGTTTGCTTCTTTATAAAATACCCTTTCTCCAACACGATGAGCTAACTTAACATTTTCACATTCATCAACTGTATGGTGTTGCAAACTGCTCCACAATCGCGTATTTAATCGTTTAACACTGCTTGAGCCAAGCTTTGCAATAATTAAAGGATGTTTAGCTAATTCTGGTACAGTAATATTTTCTTTTTCTAGTAAGGCCAAACCAATAACTTGCCACCATGTATAATTTTTAACAAATGAAGTATAATCTATTTCAGTACTTGTTTTTTCCTTTAAATTCCAATCTTCAATTATTTGTTGAAGTTTATAGGTTTTTCCTGTTCCTGGTGGACCATATAGAATTTGGTTTAACGAACTTTTATTGTTATTATTCATAATAGAAGATGTTGCAGAATTATTATTTGTAGGCATTGTGGTTATATCTGGTTCGGATATTATTGGAGTTAAATTATCTTGTACAGGATACGCCCATCCTTTGTATGTTGCAAAAGAAGTGGCTGGTATTGATTGAACTCTTTCGAATTTTCTAGTAAGAAATACAATGTTTGCCGACTTATTGTCATCATTATACTTAGTGAAATCATTTTCGTATCCATCTATTTTTTTAAATTTAGAAGGCCAGTTCTTTTCTTTTAATTGAATATCATTTTCTACAAAATCAATAATTTCAGCTACATATTGTACATTGCCATGAACGGAATAAAATAACTTAAAATATCCACCATCATTAATTTTGCTTCGTAACATCTTCAATGTGTTATTTGTCCCTGTTGGTCTTTTAGAATTCCATAAGATAGTACAATCACTTCCCTGCATATTATTTATAGCATTATCTTTCCATGGAGTATTATCAGAAGCCATTAATCCAATGATATCATCCAGCCATTCTTTTCTGATAAAATAAATAATGCAAGAAAGTAAATAAGTATAGTTTTTAATATTACTTACGTTAATTTGATAATAAGAAAAATATTCTTCTAAATCTTTTATGAAGTCATTTGGATTATATTCTTTTTGAAATAATGTTTGTGAAATCATTGTTCTATGGTTTTCACTTAAAATCGTAGCATTATTTGTTGGATCAAGAAGATAATTTATTGCATTTCGAATAGAACCAACTGGGACAGCATTTGGATTAAATTTGAAGGTTATTAATTTTTCAACCCAATGATTCATTCTTACATAAGCCATTGCTAAAGTTCTATTATCATCGTATTGATTGAAATAATCCTTGCTTTTTGCTTTGCTATCACAATATGAAATAATTTCAAATAATAAGTTGAGTATTTCATTGATGGTTTGCCTTTTAATAGCTAGTTTTTGCAAACCTTCGTAATCAGCAGCTAATTTTTCTAAATCGGATTTGTCTTCATTATTTATGGATAGATTCAGCCATTTTTGTAATGCATCTTGACCTTTTTGAAAAAAGAAATCTTGAGTATTAATTATTCTTTCAGTAAATTGATTTGTTAAATATTGTTCGATTCTTTCTTTTATCATTTTTAATTTTCTAATATTTATAATGGAGCAAAATTTGATTAAGCATATAATATTCTCCAAAGTTTTCTACTTAATCTAATTTTTACTAGCAACGATTGTACTTATCCTTATTTAAAAAACAAATATTAGTATTTAGTAATTATCATCTTTACGGAAAACCATAATAAACTGCTGTTTTTTTAGGCAAGTATACCACTAAATAATAATTAAATTGTAAGTATTTTTACTTGTTTTAATTAAAAAATAATGCTTTGCTTATGTTTTTGATTGTTATTTAATTTTAATTGTTTTAAACAGATAAGTAAAATATATTACTAGACTTTATGGCTTTCCTCTTTACACTTCGGTATATATTCAATACTTTAGCACTCATAATTATAATGTAAAAAAATACTTGCTTAATGGCAGCCGAACAAAAACAAAAATTAGAACAACAACTCTGGAATATCGCAAACACGCTTCGTGGAAAAATGGATGCCGATGATTTCAGGGACTACATATTAGGTTTTATCTTCTACAAATACTTGAGTACAAAAATGGATTTGTATGCCAATGAAGTATTGAAACCAGACGGTTTGATATTTCAGGAAATCGAAGGACATGCAGATGAAGCTTTATTAAAACAAGAATTAAAATCATTGGCAATTGATAAATTGGGTTTTTTCTTAGAACCGTCTGAATTGTTTTCGGAGTTGGCAAGAAGAGGAAACGCTGGCGGGAAAAATAATTTTATTTTAGGAGATTTAGCCAAAGTATTGACGCACATTGAGCAAAGTACAATGGGCTCTGAAAGTGAAGAAGACTTTGGAAATCTATTTTCTGATTTAGATTTAACCTCTCATAAACTTGGAAAATCAGAAGCTGACAAAAACGAATTGATTGTAAAAGTGCTCGTGCATCTTGACGAAATTGATTTTGATTTAGAAAATACCGATAGTGATGTTCTTGGTGATGCTTACGAATACTTAATTGGTAAGTTTGCAAGTGGCGCAGGAAAAAAAGCAGGAGAATTTTACACGCCACAACAAGTGAGTAGTATTTTGGCACAATTGGTAACTGTTGGTAAAGACAAACTTAAAAGTGTTTACGACCCAACGTGTGGTTCTGGTTCTTTATTATTGCGCGTTGCTAAAGAAGTAAAAACGGTAAATGCTTTTTACGGGCAGGAAATGAATCCTACGACTTACAACTTATGTCGTATGAATATGATTATGCACGATGTTCATTACAAACGTTTTGATATTAAAAATGAAGATACTTTAGAACGTCCTCAACATTATGATATGCGTTTTGAAGCTATTGTTGCAAATCCTCCATTTTCTGCAAACTGGAGCGCAAGTCCTTTGCATATGAACGATGAGCGTTTTTCTGCTTACGGAAAACTCGCACCAAGTAGCAAAGCCGATTTTGCTTTTGTGCAACACATGGTACACCAACTTGAAGAAAACGGAACTATGGCAGTAGTTTTACCACACGGTGTTTTGTTTCGTGGCGGTGCCGAAGGACACATTCGTGAATATTTAATAAAAGAAAAAAATTACTTGGATGCCGTAATTGGTTTACCAGCCAATATCTTTTACGGAACTGGTATTCCTACTTGTATTTTGGTTTTGAAGAAAAAACGAACCGATGCTCAAAATATTTTATTTATAGACGCAAGCCAATATTACGAAAAAGTGAAAACCCAAAACGTATTGCGAACTGAAGATATAGACAAAATTATTAGCATTTATAAAAATCGCATTACAGAAGAAAAATATAGTTATCTCGTAAAGACGCAATTCATCGCGTCTCAAGATTACAACCTAAACATCCCTCGTTATGTAGATACTTTTGAAGAAGAAGATGATATAGATTTAAAAACCATAATTACTGAATTAAGAGAGCTGGATAAGATTGGTAAAATTACAGATTTAACAATTGCTGAGTTTTGTAGTGAATTAGGAATTGAAACACCATTTTAATGACTACAGAAACTTTATATTACGAAAAGAGAGAAACTTTGGTTCCGGAATTAAGATTTAAGGAGTTTGAAGGAGAATGGACTGAAAAATATCTAGGAAATTGCATTGATTTGCTTACAGATTATCATGCTAATGGATCTTACGAAAGATTAAAAGAGAATGTTGAGTTACTGGAAGAAGAAAATTATGCTGTAATAATACGCACAACAAATTTTGAAAAAAAAGACTTTCAAAAAAATCTTTTATACATTGATGAAAATGCATTCAATTTTCTCAAAAAATCAAAAGTTTATCCAGACGATATAATAATAAATAAAATTGCAAATGCAGGAGCTACCTATTTAATGCCAGATTTAAACAGACCTGTTTCATTGGCAATGAATTTATTTCTTCTTAGGATAAAAAAGGAGCATTCTGCCCGATATATATATACTCAAATAAAAACAAAGGAACATTTGTTAAGAGCATTAGCTTCTGGAACAGGAACTAAAACTATTACAAAACAAGATGTTAGGAATTTTGAAATAAATATTCCAACACTCAAAGAACAACAAAAAATAGCTTCTTTTTTAAGTGCGGTCGATAAAAAAATACAGCAACTTTCTCGGAGAAAAGAATTATTAGAGCAATACAAAAAAGGCCTAATGCAAGAATTGTTCTTTGGTAAATTGCGATTTAAAGATGAGAATGGGGGGGATTATCCAGATTGGGAGGAGAAAAAATTGGGAAATATTGTTACTTTATTGAAAGACGGCTCACATGGCTCTCATAAAGATGTTCCCGATGGTAAATACTATCTTTTGAGTGCTAAAAACATACGCAATGGTCAAATAAATATTGACGATGATGATAGGAAAATTTCAGAAGCTGATTTCAATGCAATTTACAAAAACTATAGTCTTAAAGAGAATGATATTTTGTTAACTATAGTTGGAACAATAGGTCGTCTTGCAATATACAAAGGCGAGAAAAACATTTCATTTCAAAGGAGTGTGGCATTTTTTCGTTTTGAAAATGTTTATTCTAATTATATGTTTCAATTAATGAATGGAAATGCATTTCAAAAAGAATTGGAAAACAGAAAAGTAGTAAGCGCACAACCAGGAATTTATTTAGGCGATTTAGCAAAAATAAGTCTAAATATTCCTCACTTTGAAGAACAACAAAAAATCGCCAATTTTTTATCAACCATCGACACAAAAATAGAAAGTGTGAATCAACAAATAACTCAAACGCAAACTTTTAAAAAAGGTTTGTTGCAGAAAATGTTTGTATAAAATTAATTAAATATAATATTATGAACTTAACAAAAGAAAAATTATTAGAATTTGGTTGGTTACCTGATGATTATCGAGGATTTACATTCCTGCGCAATGGCGAACTTGTTTTGATTCCAATGGCAGGAGTATGGACTTTAGGACGTTTAATTTTCGGACAACCGCACATACCATTTGGAGTTCCGTCAGAATATATATTTACTGAAGATGATTATGCTAGAGTAATGAGTGAATTACCCACAACATGAAAATTTTAGGTTATTCAGAACGTGGTATAATTAATTCATTAATCTTCTCAATTGGTGAGGATAAAGAGCTAATGCGTGAGTTTGTCAAATTAATTAACGTACCCGAAATTGAAGAACCAAATAATATCATTATTGATTATACAATTCTGTTAGAGCAATCGTTTTCTCGTTTTGGTGATTCTGATTTAATTATTATTCTTGAATATGAAAATCCAAAAGATAAAAGGGTTTTATTTATAGAAGGTAAAGTGAATACTTCAAACAGTAATTGGAATATTCAATCTCAATTTAATAAATACAATGCATCAAAAGAGGGTGAAAATAAAATAAAACCTAAAAATTATTGGTCAAATTTATTTTCCCAGCTTCATTTAAAGAAGTTACTAGTTGAGAAATGGAATGATATTAAAAATGATAACAAGTTTGAAATAAATGAAGCTTATTTAGGGAAAAGAAAAATAGGAAGTAATCCAGTTGTTTTGCAAGCATTCGAATTAATAAAATGCTGTGAAAAGAATGCTTATTTTGTTGGACTAATTCCATCTAATGAATCAGAAATTGAAATGTTTAAGCAGAATAATAAAACTGGGTATCATTTTCTTTCCTGGCAAAAAGTACATGAATTTTGTCAAGATCATAATTTAAAAAAAGTACTTGAAATTTTTGATTATAATAAGGGACAAATTTATAAATATTAGGATTTAATAGTAACATATGAGTCATCAATCTGAAGCTGTTTTAGAAAATAATTTAATCAAGCAATTGGTTGGTTTAGGGTTTGCATCTGTAAAAATTCAGGATGGAGAATCTTTGGTTTTTAACCTTAAAAAGCAACTTGAACTTTTTAATGAAACTACTTTTACTGCTAAGGAATTTGATGCTATTTTAAATCATTTAGCCAAAGGCAATGTTTTTGAAAAAGCCAAAACACTAAGAGATTATTATAATTTAACCAAAGAAGACGGAACTTCTTTTTATGTTCGTTTTTTTAATACTGAAGATAATAGCCAAAATTTATTTCAGGTTACCAACCAAATAAGTTTGGAGGGAAGCTATAAAAATCGTTTTGATGTAACGCTTTTGGTCAACGGTTTACCTTTGGTTCAAATAGAACTCAAACGTTCTGGTATTGAAATCAAAGAAGCTTTCAGCCAAATCAATCGTTACCAAATGCATTCTTTTTGGAGTAATCATGGTTTGTTTCAATATGTACAATTGTTTGTAATAAGCAATGGAGTTAACACCAAATATTTAGCAAACAACAAATTGCAATCGGTCAAGCAAACTTTCTTTTGGGCAGATGCAAATAATAAAAACATTAGAGAGTTACCTGATTTTACAGCCGCTTTTCTGAATCCAAATCATTTGGGTAAAATGATATCCCATTATATCGTGATCAACGAAACCCATAAGGTAATGATGGTCTTGCGACCTTATCAATATTTTGGAACAGAAGCCATTATTCATCAGGTCAAAAACTCAAATGATAATGCTTATATCTGGCACACAACAGGTTCTGGTAAAACCTTGACTTCGTTTAAAGCAAGCCAAATCTTAATGGAATTGCCAGATGTTTGCAAAGTTGTTTTTGTAGTCGATAGAAAAGATCTGGATTATCAAACAATGAACGAGTTTAATGCTTTCAAAAAAGATAGCGTTGATGTTACTGATAATACACAATCTTTGATTAGGCAATTAACGGATAATACTAAATTGGTTTTAACAACCATTCAGAAATTAAACAATGCCGTTTCAGAACGTTTTAAAGGTAATATTGAACCTTTGCGACATAAGAAGATCGTTTTTATTTTTGATGAATGCCATCGTTCTCAATTTGGAGAAACGCATGAACGCATTACAAAATTCTTTGAAAAAAGTCAGTTAATCGGCTTTACAGGAACGCCGATATTTGCTGAAAACGCTTCTAAAAATGATTTGGGAAAACGAACCACAAAAGATTTGTTTGGTAACTGTTTGCATAAATACGTGATTACGGATGCTATTCGAGATCAAAATGTACTGCGTTTTGGAATTGAATATGTAGGAAAATATAAAAACAAAAGCAATACATTTATAGATATTGAAGTTGAAGATATCGATAAGCAAGAAGTTTTGGATTCCAATAAAAGAATCAATAAAATTGTTGATTATATTATTGCTTATCACAATCAAAAAACATTTAATAGAGACTATTCGGCATTGTTGGCAGTTAGTAGTATTGACAATGTAATTAAATACTACGATCTTTTTCAGCAAAAGAAAGTATCCGGTGAACACGATTTGCGTATTGCTACGATTTTTACCTATGGCACTAATGAAGATTCAGATGAAGCACAGGATTTTCTTCCTGCTGATGAAGTAGATTTTGATGTTTTGGCAGAGCCAAGAACTCTATATGAATCTAGTCATACAAGAGATAAACTCGAAAAATATATTGGTCATTATAACGTAATGTTTGGCACTAGTTTTACAAACAAAGACAGTTCATCATTTGAAAAATATTTCCAAAATATAAGTAAACGATTAAAAAATCGTGAAAAAGAAAATTTCAATAATGAACAAGATCGTTTGGATATTGTAATCGTTGTCAATATGATGCTTACTGGTTTTGATGCCAAAAAAGTAAATACTCTTTATGTAGATAAAAACCTGAAGCAACATGGTTTAATACAAGCTTATTCAAGAACAAATAGAATTTTAGGAGAACAGAAGTCGCAAGGAAACATTTTATCGTTCAGAAATCTTAAAAAAGCAACTGATGATGCAATTACTTTATTTTCGAATAAAGAGGCAATAGAAGTTGTCACGATGCCTGATTATGAAACAATAGCGGAGAAGTTTGACGAAGCATTAAAATTATTAAGAGAAATAACGCCAACTTACCAAAGTGTAGATAATTTAGAAAGCGAGGAAGACGAAGCGCAATTTGTACAAGCTTTTAGAAAGTTGATGCGGGCAATGAATGTGCTGCAATCCTACACTGATTTTGATTGGGAGGATTTACCAATTGATGAGCAGGAATTTGAAGACTACAAAAGCAAGTATCTGGATTTATACGAAAAAGTAAAACAAGACAATAAAAAACAAAAAACATCTATACTTGATGATATTGATTTTGAATTAGAATTAATTCACAGAGATCAAATTAATGTTGCTTATATTCTGAAATTATTAGCACAACTAAAGGGAGCTAAAACTCCTAGTACGACGGCAACTCAAAGAAAAATTATTATAGATTTATTGGGTGGTGATATTCAATTGAGAAGTAAAAGAGAATTAATTCAGAAATTCATTGATGAGAACATGCCACTAATTAAAGATGGCGATTCTATTGAAGATGAGTTCGAAAAATTCTGGCAAGATCAAAAAGTATTAGCGTTAGGAAAACTATGCGAAGAAGAACATCTGGATAAAGCGCAATTTAAAGCATTGATCGATGCTTATATTTATAGTGGTAGAGAACCAATAAAAGACGAAGTTTTTCAATGTTTAGATAATAGACCAAGTATTCTTCAAGCAAGAGTTATTGGTGATCGAATTATTGCTAGAATGAAGGAATTCGTAGAGGTTTTTGTAAAGGGAATGATGGCTTAGTAGTTGTTCGGGATTTCCGAACAACTGATTTTTCATTCAGTAATTTTTTCTCTTGTTTTTCTTGTACGTTTATTTACCCTTTTTTGAAATGTATTTTCTAATGAAACCTAAATCCCTAGCCCTGATAGAAGCGGTATCCCTTTTCTTGCTCTTTTAGCAAGGAAAAGATACAAGCGGATAGCAGGAAATAGCTCCAGAAAAAGAAATCCCAAAATTTTAAAATCCCAAATCCCAAAATTTACCTGTTGCTTATCCCTCGAGTCCAAATTCCAAAAAAACTTCAACTACAATAATAAACTCCAAAAAACGTTTTTAATAAACTTCGTCACACTCAAAGACACCAAAACCCCAACCCAAAACCTCTCAAAACCCCAGTAAAAACTGTATACTGTATCCTAAAAACGTATAATAATTACACACATCAAAAACGGGTAAAATACCTAAACAACTCAAAACCAGTAAAAACTGATAATGGCACAACGCTTGCAAAATGGGATAATGTAAATTCCTTTTCGATAAATGAAAATTACGCATCGAGAGGAAAGCAAATTAAATAAAAGCCCATAGAAAGCAATCAAAAGTAGTGTCATATGAAAAGTGAAACCTTAACATCAGAACAATTTTATACTTCAAATCCAGATCTTAGTAACGAACAAGCCTTAAAAAGTTCCATTTTTCGAATTAGTAATGACAATGTAGCGGCAAAAAAAGTAAGCGAGCGCACTAAAAGTAAGTTCGGATTATTTGTGTTAGTAAGCACATTTGCCTTATTGTTTGTTGGAGCATATTCCGTTTATCATTTACAATCCGACTTTGATCAGTTTCAAATCGACCGAATGAATTCTTCTTGGGGATTTCCGTTTTTGGTCGTTGCAGGATTACTATTTGTTTTTCAAACAGGAGTATTTCTGTATAATTTATACTTGTATTTTAGCTACAAACCAATCGAATCAGTTTCGGATGAAATGTTGCCAACTTGTACCGTAATCGTTCCTGCGTATAACGAAGGAAAACTGGTTTGGGATACTTTATTGAGTTTGGCAGATAGTGATTTTCCGGCGCATAAGCTAGAAATTCTAGCGGTTGACGACGGAAGTAAAGATGATACTTGGTACTGGATGCAACAAGCCAAAATAAAATTAGGTGATCGTTTAACTATTTTTCAACAACCTGAAAACAAAGGAAAACGTCACGCGCTACACCGTGGATTCGAACTAGGAATGGGAGAAATTTTTGTAACAGTTGATAGTGATTCAATTGTGAAAAAAGATACACTAAGAAATTTAGTAAGTCCGTTTGTGGTAGATGAAAAATGTGGTGCAGTTGCAGGAAACGTTCATGTTTTGAATAGCAAAAAAGCAATCTTGCCCAAAATGCTTAACGTAAGTTTCGTTATGAGTTTTGAATTCATGCGTTCTGCCGAAAGCAAATTAGGTTCTGTACTTTGTACTCCGGGAGCAGCGGCAGCTTATCGAAAAACTTCGGTTTTTGCTTGTCTTGACGAATGGATCAATCAAACTTTTATGGGACAACCATCTGATATTGGCGAAGACCGTGCGATGACAAATATGATCCTAAAACAAGGTCAACATGTGGTATTTCAAAGAAACGCTTATGTATTGACAAACGTTCCTGAAGAATACACCGGATTATACAAAATGTTCATTAGATGGAGTAGAAGTAATGTACGTGAGAATATTGCAATGGCTAAATATGTTTTTACCGATTTTAGAAAAGAATCTAAATTTGGAGCACGACTTTTATGGTTCAACCAAGCTCTAAAAATCGTTATGGCGTATCCGTTTATGATTTTTATGTTTGTGTTTATCGCCATGCATCCGTTATTATTTTTGAGCTCAACATTATTAGGGATCTTAATTGTATCAAGTTTTCCGGTATTGTTTTACGCTAAAAGATACAATCTTGCAGATTCGCTTTGGGCATATTCTTATAGTGTTTTCTACACCTTCAGTTTATTCTGGATAACACCTTATGCCATTGTTACCGCCAATAAAAGAGGCTGGTTGACACGTGGTTTAGTCTAAAAATAATTGTAATTAAAAAAATAGAATTGATTTGTTTTTTTGCAACTCCTGTTCCTACGAGCAGGAGTTTTTTTATGCACTAAAACGTCGACATAATTTTTTTTAGGAGCTAATCCCGCTATCCATTCCAATCTTTTGTTGCTCCTGATAGCTATCGGGACCGCAACAAAAGGATTTCCACTTCTATCGGGGCTAGGGCAATCATTTTCAGAATAATACTTTCGTAAACAATCATATTATATTTCAGTCATAGCCCGTGGTTTCAACCATGGGAAACGAATCATAATAGTCATACCCAATTCTATATTTTGTACCAGTTTTTTAAGTTGTTGATCGCGTTCTAAACCCGACAGGTTTTAAAAACCTGTCGGGTTTGTCGATGAAAATAATTTCGATAAAAAAAAATAAATAAAAGAATGTTCATTCATTTATTATTTTATCTTTGTCAAAAATAATCAGTATGAGAGTAAGAGATGTTGACAAAGAAAAATTGGTAATCGAAACCGCAATTGATCAAATTGTACGTGACGGATTTCAAGGTTTCAGTATGAACAAGCTCGCGAAGGCGTGTTCTATTTCTGTTGGCACGCTCTACATTTATTACAAAGACAAGGATGATTTGATTCAGAAAATAGGTGCCATTATCGCTCTGAAATTTTTTACCAGTACAGTAAAAGATTTTGCGCCCGAAATGTCATTTGAGGAAGGTTTATGGAGACAGTGGGAAAACCGCGCCAACTTTACCATGAAATATCCGAAAGAAGTTGCATTTTTTGAGATCATAAAACATTCGCCTCATTCAGAAGCTATTCTGGATTCTATTAAAGAGTTTGCAGATTTTAGAAAGATTATGAGTGAGTTTATTGACAATGGACTTCGTAAAAAAGAAATTGTCCCAATGACATTTGAGGCTTTTTGGTCAGTGGCTTACGGACCTTTATACACATTGTTGAATATGCATACTGAAGGTAAGAGTATGGGAGGAAAACCATTTAAACTTACCAGAGAGATTATGAAAGAAGCTTTTAAGAGTACAGTTAAAGGACTAAAACCATGAAAAATTATGGAAACGAATTTGAATACAATACACATTTTCAAAACAAATATTAAACAAATCAATCCAGATTGCGATATGCACAGAACACTGGATAATCATTCGGATATACAACAATGGAGCATCGATCACGAAGATGTTGATTGCGTGCTTCGCGTAGTATCGAATGTATTAAAACCTGACGCCATTATCGAGATGATCAACGAATTTGGTCACGAATGTCAGGAATTATCATAATTTAAAAAAATAACCAGTTTATATGAAAAAAACATCGGGGGATAGCCCCAAATTTACGTCACACGAAATTATCATTATCGCCATTCTTGCATTCTTGCAGTTTACGGTAATTCTTGATTTTGTTGTGATTTCTCCACTAGGAGATATTTTAATGAAAACACTTAATATGACTACGGCAAATTTTGGTTTTGCTGTTTCTGCTTATGCTTTTAGTGCCGGAATTTCCGGACTTTTGGCCGCAGGTTTCGCAGATAAATTTGACCGAAAAAAACTCTTGATTTTCTTTTATACAGGATTTATTGCAGGTACCATTTTCTGTGCGCTTTCTACAAGTTACGAAATGTTGCTTTTAGCACGTATCGTTACCGGACTTTTTGGTGGAGTAATTGGTTCCGTTTCATTAGCAATCGTAACCGATTTATTTGTCATTCATCAAAGAGGTCGTGTTATGGGATTTATCCAAATGGCATATGCAGCAAGTCAGATTTTAGGAATACCAATTGGACTATATTGCGCTAATCATTGGGGATGGCATTCTTCTTTTTTAATGATCGCTAGTTTAGGAGTACTAATTCTTGTTGCCATTATAACACAAATGCAGGCAATTAATAAACACTTAGAACTGCAATTAGACAAAAGTCCGTTTTTGCATCTTTGGCATACTTTGAGCAATAAACAATATCAAATTGGTTTTGCATCTATTGCATTTCTTTCGATAGGAGGTTTTATGTTACAGCCTTTCGGAAGTGCATTTCTAGTGAATAATATCCATATTAGTCAGCTAGAATTGCCAATGGTATTTTTCTTTACAGGACTTTCGGTACTTTTTATAATGCCACTTGTTGGAAAATTAAGCGACAAAGTAAGCAAGTTCAAATTATTTGCAGCAGGTTCAGTGCTTTCTGTAATTATGATTATAATCTACACGAACTTAACTCCAATTCCACTTTGGGAAGTTGTAGTGCTAAATATGATCCTATTTATGGGAATCATGAGCCGTATGATTCCGGCAACAACATTAAATACTGGAATTCCTGAAATGAAAGATCGTGGCGCTTACATGTCGATATCATCCTCCTTACAACAAATTGCAGGTGGAATCGCAGCGGTTTGTGCCGGATTTATTGTACATCAGGAAACAAAAACTTCTCCAATCGAGAATTATGATATACTAGGATATGTAATTGCGGTAATTACACTTTTATCAGTATTTCTAATCTGGAGAGTAAATCAATTAGTACAATCAAAAGATAAAGATTTTAAAGAATAAAAACATTCTTCATTATCGATTCGAATATCTAAAACCTTGTGAAATTTCTATTTTACAAGGTTTTTTCATGAAAGATAAAGACTTGTTATTGAGTGTTTTATTTGTGATTAATAAGTCTTATTGTGTTGTTTTGTAGTTTTTTAAGGTAGTTTTTATTTTCATGTCCAATGTAAATTTGCAGACTGAAATTAAAATCTAAACAATAGTTGATATTCTGTTTTGTAAAACGATTGAAGTTGTTTTATAAACATCAAAATTGTTCTGATTTTTAAACTGCATTTTTATGAAAACATTGAATCTAATCTTATTTTTTACAATATCTTTTTTTGGCGGAATAAAAGAATACAACACAAATAGTTTGCTTTCAGAAGCCGAATTGGAGCGATTTAATAGTCAGGTGACCGAAGTGAAAACAATGATTCACGCTAAAAGTAATTACAACACTAAAATTGCTTTTTTTGTGGATATGAAAATCAAGTCCGGCAAAAACAGATTTTTTGTTTACGACTTAGAAAATGGTAAAATTCTCGATCAGGGACTTGTCGCCAACGGTTCCGGTTCTGAAACTAATGTTAGAGGAGATTTAAAATTTAGTAACGAACCCAATTCAAAAAGTACTTCGTTAGGTAAATATGTTGTCGGGAAATCTTATAAAGGAATGTTTGGCAAATCGTATAAATTATCTGGTTTGGAAGAAACGAATAGTAATGCAATTATGCGTGCAATCGTTTTACATCCTTATTCAGCCGTTCCCGAAGAAGAGCAGGATTATTATATTTCGAATAGTAAAGGATGTCCAATGGTAAGCGAAAAATTCTTTAAAAGACTCGAGAAAATAATTGATGGTTCTAAAACGAGTATAGTTTTGAATGTTTATTATTAAGGGAATAATGTAAAAGCTTGTCGGTTATCGACAAGCTTTTTTTGTTGTAATTGCTTTTTTATGGCACGCGGATGACGCTGATTGAACGGATTTAAGCGGGATTTATTTTATTTTAGGAAGTGTAATTGTAATCTTTGTCATTTCGACGCAGGAGAAATCACACGCGTAACTCGACAAAGATTGGCTACATACTACACGGAATTTCTTGTGTGATTTCTCCTCCGTCGAAATGACAATATTGTGTGTAAATACAATTAATTTCAAGAATTCCAGATTCCGGTTTGGGCTGTTTCTTTCGCGTAAGCAGAAAAATCTTTTGCTTTCCTGCCTAAAACTTTTTCGATGTCAGAAGTTATGCTTGAATTTCGTCCGTCTAATACTTGTTCGAAAAGATAATTTATTAGCCAAATATGATCTTCGGGAACTTGATATTCCTTTAGCATTTGTGTGTATTTAGCTAAAGCTAAAGGCTGAAAAGTGATATTTCTGCCAGTAACCTCAGCGATTTCGCTCATGACTTCTTTAAAGGTTAGTAATCTCGGACCGGTTAATTCATACGTCTGACCGTTGTGTTTATCGTCTAAAAGTACCAATGTAACAACCTCAGCAATATCATCAGCATCTGTAAAAGGTTCTAATGTTTCGGCTCTTGGCAAAGCTACAATTCCGGCTAAAATTGGATCCAGGAAAAAGCTTTCGCTAAAGTTTTGGTTGAACCAACTTGCTTGCACAATTGTCCAGTTTTTTGCATTTCGTTTTACTGCTTCTTCACAAAGTTGCGCTTCTTTTTCGCCTCTTCCAGAAAGTAAAACGACTTTTCGGACGCCTGATTTTGTGGCAAGACGAGTAAAATTCTCAATTGAATCTTCGGCTGAAGGAATTGCCAAATCTGGCTGAAAAGTAATATAAACCGAATCAATATCCTGAAGAACGGCTTCCCAGGTTTCTGGTTTTTCCCAATCAAAAGGAATTTTCTCATTTCGGGAACCTAAACGAATTTCGATATTGGCAATTTTTTCTAATCTTTCGACTACTCTGCGTCCAGTTTTCCCATTAGAACCCAAGACTAAAATTTTGTGTTTGTTCATGTCAATAGTTTTTTAATTGATTATTGACACAAAGTTGCAGCCATTATAAACAAATCATTTGTCTGAAAAGAATTATGATTTGTTTGAAAGGAACTGTTGCCGAACTTCATTGGGACGCATTCCGAATTTCTTGTGAAATGCATTCGAAAACGAACTTAAACTTTCGTAGCCAACTTCCCAAGCTGATTCTTGTACGGTTCTTTCGCTTTCGCGGAGTAATTCGTATGCTTTATGAAGTCGTTCTTCCTGAACATATTTAAAAACCGGAATGCCAAATAATTCCTTGAAGTTCTTTTTGAGTTTGTTACTATTCAAACCTACCATTTGAGATAATTGCGTAATCGAAGGAGGTTTCGAATAACTATTAGTTACAATTTCTTTGGCTTTATAAAGTTTGTTTTTGTCTGTTTCCGAAAAGTCAATTTTGGTTCCTGTGGTTAAAAGAGCATAAAAATGTGCCAATAATTCATTGATCTGGCTTTTTAAAAACAACAATCTTGTATTTCCTGTATAAGAAGTATTAAAGATTTTCTGAACCGCCAATTGCATATCAAGCGTCATATAAAAGGAGGGACCTTCGACAAAATGTTCTTTCGGATTTAGTAAGTCCGGAAGATGCTTTTCAAAAATTTCTTTTTCGGCCTCAGGCAAAGAATGAAGATGTTTAGGTTTCGTAAAAATACTAATCGATTGTAACGGTTTATCGGGTTCGATTTTATGGGAGAATTCTACTTTTTGATTTCCAAAGAAACAAATTGCCAAACCTGTTGTGTTCGTCAAATATTTGGTTTGATTGTTATGTTTGATTTCTAGTTCGACATTGCCAGAACCGTAAAAAGCAAACCCAACGGCGTCACCATCAATTTCACACTTCTGAACAAAAGTTTTAGAAGTATTCGATTGTTCGATTAAAACAATAAAGTCATTTAATTCTATGATATCTGTTGTCATTGGTTTTTAGATATTTGACTACAAAAAGTATGAAAAGTTACCATTTATTTTTAATTCGGTATTTATGATGATTGAAGTTTTATAAAGAAACGTTGTTACAATACAAAAACCTGTGGAGTTATAAATATAAAGGATGAATTTAACCGCAAAGTTCGCAAAGATTTAATTTTACTTTACGCAAATAGAAAACACAAAGATTCGCAAAGCTAGATCAACACAAAGCTTTGCGAACTTTGCGGTTAAAATGATTATTCAATGCAAAATATTTTATGTTTCTCCGCAGGTTTTTGTATTGTACCAACGTTTCCTATATTGATTAAAAATAAAAAGGGAATAGTTCTGAAACTATTCCCTTTTGAGTATTGAAAACTAATAAATTGAGTCTATTTGTGCTCTGTAATATTAGATTGATTCAGCTTAATAATTCGTATTTTTTTGTTTGTATTATCAGACAAGAAAAGGCGATCGTTAAGTTGCGCTGTACTAACAATTGTTCCAAAAGGATTTTGTCCCATAATGTCAGAAGCATTCACTCTTGCGTTGTATTTTTTATCTAAAAACTCCCCTTTAGGATAAAGACGTAAATAATTTACACTTCCAATATTTTCAGATGTAATTGCCCAATCTTTACTAAAATTGATGGCAATAGGCTTGGCATCAAAAGCTGTATTTGTTGGTTTTAAAGGTTCTGTCAACGAAGCTGCAGCATTAGCTTTAATAGACGCAATTTTATAATACAAATAGCTTTTGGCATCTCTTCCGGCTACTATTAAATTTCCGCTTTCAACATCCAAGGAATAAACCTGATCATAACCGTTTAAAGTATTTAGTTTGGCAATAGGTTTTAAATTCCAATCGCTGGTTTCTGTAATTTGAGTAGTTTCAAAAACTTTAATTGAGGTTTCTTTTTCCTTCACGAATACTAATCCGTCTCTAACTACAACACCAAAAACGTGTACAAAAGTTTGCCACCATTGCCCATTTCCAACCGTATTGATTCCTGCAGTTGTAGCTTCGTCCATCACAAAGAGTCTGGAGTCAACACTTCCAATATAAATGCGGCCATTATCAACGCTAACGGAAGAAAGTTTGGTAAACGGAATTGTAGTTGTTCCTTTTGTATATGCCGAAATTGTTTTTAGATGTTTTAAGGTCAGAGCGTCAAAGATTTCAAAAACGTCTCCATTACAAACGTACAATTTGTTGTTTGCAATTGTTATCCCTTGCGGATCTAAGGTTCCTTTTCCGTCTCCAATTTGGGCAGCGGTAATAGAAGCTTCTTCGGTTGGGTAATAATAGCTGGATGTTGGTGAGGTATTTTCTTGGTTGTCATCTTTGCTGCAATTGGTAAAAAGGCAAAGTAATGCTATAAAAAAAGGTATTTTGTTCATGATAGTTTTAGTGGTTATTTCCATTTTCCTTCTCCTTTATATTTTACTAAAAATGTATTTTTAGGATTAATAGTAAATACAGGTTTTTTGTAAGTACCGGTTAAATAAGTTGTTTTTGTGTAACTTTTTAAGACATCCGGATCAAGAAAAGGAAGATCATTTAAGTAAATCAGGTATTTATAAAACTCGGTTAACATTTCCTGCTGACCGCCACCTTGACCACTATTAGCTAAATTACTACTATGGCTGTAACCGCTATGATGCGAATATTCGTGTGACCAAACCGACATTTCTCCAACCCAATGTCCGGTTACATAACCGGATTCCCATTGCGAAGCTAATGCGCCACCGCCCCAGGCCGAACCTCCGCCAACCATTGCCATATTCAAATTTCGGTTGTCGATGTACGTATTATAAGCAGTTTCAATTTGAGCTTTGGTTAAATAATCATAAACACCGTCTACATCTTCGGCATTTCCGTGCCAGTTTAGTGCACCATTAACGGTCTCAGTTCCGGCTGCTGTGGCTTGTTCTCTTTTGTATCGATCAAAATTCATAAAGGTATCGTAATACAAAGGATGACTTATTGCATAAGAATAATTGATAATCATTGTAATGGCTTCTTTGGCCAAAACTGGATTCATTGGTAAAAATTTATTAGGATCGTCAGCAGGATTATTAAGGTGGTACTGTGTACTGAATTGTACTAATCGATTTGATTTTATCTTTTTGAATTTTTCGAATAAAGGATCACTTGATTCTACTGAAAACTGGATTGCACCAGACGAGAATCCTGAAATTTGATCAATTGTAACCGTTTTTCCATCCTCTAATTTGTAATCATGTTTTCCTTTGACTAAAGGAATTTGGTGAAAAGAACGGTGAAAAGCCGGAACTTTAGAAAATTCGTAGATTACAAATCGTTTGTCGTAATTGGCTAATTTTGCATAAACTTTTACATCTGTAAGTCCAACTGGGGAATAAAGGGAAATTTGTACAGAATCTTTTCCTTTTTGGATGACTTGCATCGGCTGATTTACGCGAAACCAACGGTCTTTGTTGTCATACATTTTAGAGGAACTTTCAGCGTCCTCAAACATGGTCATAGGTTTATTACCTGCAGGTAAATTTGTTGCGTCGATGCTCGACAGATACTCAGCTTTGTAATTTTCGTCTTTTGAATCGTCGCTGCATCCAACAAGGATTCCTGCGAATAATACAAAAGAGAAAAAATAAGAAATGGTTTTTCTCATAAGGTTTGTAGGTTAAATTTGGGATTTTAATTCTAGCACAAAACTATCATTATCCTTGCGGAAAACAAGAATATTGACAGAAAATTGCTGTTTTAATTTGTTATGTAAGTAAGTTTTTTTAGAATTTTGTTACATTCAAATTGTTCATTTATACCTAATTTATTACTAAAGCGAATGTAAAAGAGAATCAGAAAATGGACTTTTAAATTTGGTTAAAAGTGCTTTGAATTTGATTAAAAGTTAAGTGTTTGACTATTTGGATATAACTTTATTGGTTGTCAAAACTATTGAAAGGGGCAATTTTTTTTTAATATAAAAGATTAAAAGCCCTTTAAATCATTTTAAAGGGCTTTTGAATAGTTGTGTTTTATGTGTTTATTTATTATGGTACCGGTTCACCCAATATTTTCAACCAGCCTGTTTGTGATTTTACATAAATAGTATGTTCTCCACCGCTACTCAAAAGTGAGTCACAAATTACCTGAAACCCTACTAGTGCGTCTGGATAGGTTGCGTTTAAAAATGTGCTGGATAAGGCTGTAGAAGTATTGTTTAATACTGCTATATCATCTGTTGTAGCTAATTCACCATCTTTATTAGGTAATGATACTATATAGTCCTTTTTTCCGGCTGAAGCATTAAAATAGAGATGTTTTTTAAATCCTGTTCTTTTATCGAGTGCTTCAATTCGTTGCATGTCATAACTAACTTTCGCACCAGGGCTATCAGACACAAAGCCTGATAAACCATTACTATAGCCTAACGTTGTTATAGTGGCTGGTGTTGCATCATTGAGCCCAACTTTTATAACTTTGCCTCCCATGTTTAAATCATTTAGAGCACCGGTATAAGGAACGCTATCATCTGTAGTAGCTAAGACAAACGGTCCATGTGATTTTTCAGGGAAGATGTAACTTGCACTTGTATTGGGAGTAGTTTTTATGAAACTGAGAGAATTTGATGCATAATTGTTTTGATCAATGTATTCTATTCCAGTTGTTCTAAATTCCATTATTTGATTTGTAGTATCATTTCGAGATCTAAATAAATCGGGTTGCCAATTGGTTTCAAGTCCGTTGTAAATTCCTGAACCAAAATAAGTTATTCTTTCTTCTCCGGAAAATATATTCCCTCCATCTTTGGTAGATTGAAAACTTACTGGTTTATTATCTTTAATTGATACCTCAACATTTCCTGTTTCCGGATCAGGTTCATTACCGTTTACTGTTCTAATTCCGTATTTTTTCTTAGTCATTTTCTTGTGTTTTTAAATTAGTCATTAATGTCGCTTATAACTAAATTATCGTCGTTGTCGTAATAACGGATTTTAGTTGTTCCATCAGGTCTATTGTATATTTCCTTTGAAATAGAAGGATTTAAAAGCAATGAATCTTCATAGGGTGGAATGTTATAAATACTTGAATTTTTAAGCAAACTTAAATTTGACATTGTAGAATCTGAAGGAATAAGATAATTTCCAGAGCTGGAACCTTCTTTAAAGGTGCATTGAGTTTGTCCGGAATTATTTTTAAATTCAACATTTTGTTGACCAGATCCTCCCGAAAAAGTTAAATATTCCTGATAACTATTTGGTCCGAATATGCAATTGGATTGCTCGGCAGAATCTAAAATTATCGATTTTTGATAACTTCCGGTAAAATTGATGTTTTCAAAATAAGAGTGAGAAACTGCAATGTTTGAAACACCTTTATAAAAGTTAGAATTAAAAGGATTGCCAAATTGAAATGCTTTAATTGCAGATTCTCTACCAAAATTATCATAATCAGATCTGTTATAAATTACATCGTTACCTGATTGAATTTCATATCTGCGAGAGATCGTGTCATTAGAATAATCATATTCAATAATATCTAAAACAGGTTTGTAATTATCTTCATTATATTGATCTTTTGTCCAATCGTAAGACAATGTGAATTGATCGTAATATTGTCCTATTGTTCCAGAATTGTTTGTCCAGGAGTATCCTCCCCAAATGGTTTTATCTCCTACAGAAATTGTCAATAAATCTATACTCTTAATTATTGTAGTTGATTTACTAATATCTCCTTTTATTGATGTAGCAGAATTCCAATCACCTGATAATGGGATAAAATTACCATTATTAATATTCCCTATTAATTTACCTGTAGAATCATTATTGGCTGTAATAAATTCATCATCAATGAATGGCAAAATAATATGACTATTCAAAACCCAGGTATAAGCTTCAATGTAAGCCATTATATAGACTTCATCCAAATCTTTAATTATTATTTTACCTGAAATAGCAGATCCTTGCGAAAATGGTCTTATGGTTCCAAATTCATCAATTCGTATAATACTTTCTATAAAATAACCTGCTATTGTTACATATATTTTTCCATTTGAATCAGCATTAATATCATTTACAGTGTTTGGCATTTCATATAATGATATTAAAGTACCATAAGAATTAAATTTTACTACAAATCTATTTTCATCAAAGCCGGTTAAATATATGCAATCATCCATTCCTATATTAACTATGGTACTAACGGTACCATAAAATATAATAGTAGATGTGCCGTCTGCAGTAAATCTAATAAGACTTTGGATTGAAATATCTACTGTATAAATGTTATTAAATGAATCGATACAAATATCTGAGAATTCTCCTCCTGTAGCAAATTCAGTTTCAATTCCAGTAGATGTAACTATTTTGCTAATTCTTTTAGGACCTATTATAAATAAATCATTATTAGAGTCAATTACCATTGCTTTTGATGACAGTACATCTAATGTTTTTATGAAATTAATGGTTCCATTAGGTTCTACACGATGTAAAGTATTATTCGCCAATACCACATATAAGTTATCATTCGAATCTATAACTACGTCATTGATATTTGCAGAAAATGTGGAAAACGCATTTATTCCTGGGCCACTTTTCTGAATTTTATTATTGTTATATGCCCATGCATAAATAATTTGAGATGTGGAATCAAATAACATATCTTGTGGTCTACCATAATTTGAATTCCAAGAAATGACTCTTTTAAAATTGGTTTGAACTAGATCGATTTTATTTTTTAAAGCTCCATATATTCCAAAACCATCAACACTCTGGTCATATCTAGGATTCCAAAATTCTCCATGACCATTTTTTTCTAATTTGTTATTTGTTGCTGCCCTTAAATAAATAGTAGTTCCGCTTGAGGTTCCATCATCATACAAAGCGGGATGAACTCCGCTTATTTTATAATAAGCGCCTGGAATCAAAGAATTATTACTTATTAAATTATCCAATTCTGATTTAGTCACAGAAATAGTTGAGCCACCGCCTAAAGAGCTTTGCGAAACATATTTTACAGTATTGTCGCTGCCTCTTACTAATATATCATCTTCTTTAGTACCTTCATTAACAGTTTGTAGTTTTAGAGGTTTGTTAATAATCTGTACTAGTGAAGGTTCTTCTTCAAGAGCCTTGTTAATATTATCTTTTATCATGTTGTTGTTTTCTTTTTTCGGTATTTTGCAAAAGATTGATTTTTGTCCATAACGCCGGTTTATTGGGTTATTGTAATAGCATATTGAATCCAACCTGAAACAGTTTTTTCATAGGTTAAAGCTCCGTTTGTAATATTTAAACATCTTACTCTAAAACCTGATAATGCATTTGGATATGTCGTTGTGAGAGTAGCACTTGACAATACTGTAGTTGTTACGTTATCTATGGCACCGGTATTGTCTACATAACCTTTAGTAACTAAAGAAGTAGCTCCACCAGAAACGATAAGAGCTTGTGTTAGGTTAGGTGTTTTTAATTCGCCTGTTGTGCTTTTTGTAATAGCAACATTACCAACTCCATCAGATATTGTTATCGTATTTGATGCTGAAGCGCTTAAACCTGTAACTTTTCCTAAAACTACGTTGCCACTTCCTGTTGTTATACCTGTGGTGTTACCATTATTTGGTGCAATAATCAGATTGTTGGAACCAGTTGTAATACCGCCACCAGCGGCAATAAATCCAGTATCGGCAACTATCACATTTGCGTTTCCAGTTGTAATGCCAGAACCAGCCTGTAAACCAATAGCAATATTGTACATACCGGTTGTTTGAGATCGTAAAGAAGTATCACCAATTGATATACCATTACCAGTTGTATTATTATACATTGCATTACTTCCAATTGCAATACTTCGATGGCCGAAAATATTTGAACCTGATACTCCCACATTACTTTTCAAAGCCGAAGCACCTATGGCAACATTGGCAGAACCAAATTGATTAGCGTTTAAAGTACTAGCTCCAATTGCTGTATTGTAGGATCCTGTAGTGTTAGATGTCGAAGAATAAGCTCCTATAGAAGTGTTAACTAATCCCGTTGTATTATAATATAAAGAGAATGAGCCGATACCTGTGTTGTAAGCTCCTGTTGTGTTACTATACAAAGATTCGTAACCTACGGCAGTACTATTATTACCTGTTGAATTTGAAAATAAAGAATAATCTCCTAAAACCACATTAGTCGTAAGATTGCCTCCACCTTTACCAATTCTTATTCCGTTAATTAATTTATCCACACCCCCTAATTCCTGTAATGATGTATTATCTACAAGACCAGTTGTTGTGCCTGATACGGGAGAATTGGTAGTTATGTCATCTAGTGTTGCTAATGTATAAGTTCCCGATGGCTTCTCAGGGAATTTATATTCACCTTTTCCATCAGTGAGTCTCTTCCATATCAGTTTATTTGATTTTAAATCATCCTGCGTTGCATAGGTTACATCATTTGTATAATAAGCAATACGATTGTTATCATTTTCACTACTTATAAAAAAACCATATGGAAGGACATCCGATCTTCTTCCGTATATAGCGTCAAGATTGGATATAGTATTAGCTGTTATTAATGAATAAGCTTTAGATTCATCACCTATTGACATGCTCATCCCAATAGCATTGTTACCAGATTCTAATACATTTTGTAATGTAGGGGACTTAATATCATCTAATGTGGCCAAATCATAATTTCCAGAAACTTTTGCTGGCAAGTAAAAATTTGTATTATTGTCTATAGGGTCTTTAAATAGTAATCTAGAAGTTAAATTTCCATCATCTTTTACTTGATATAGTATAACCTTGCCACTTTCTAATGCAAGAACACCTGCTTCATGATTAAACCTAGATGTAAGAATCAAATTAGAAAAAACATCTGTAGCCCTAATATCAGTGCTTACTCCAGAGTTTAAAGAAGGACTATCTATGTATGCTAAACCACCTCCTCCATTTAAGGCTTTTTGTAATGTAATATCGTCTAAAGTCGCTAAGGTTCCGTCTTTATCTTGAAAACTTGCTGTGTGGGTAATTTCAGAACCAATAACATCAGGAAATTTAACAACGAAGTTAGATCCTGAATTAAAATTAGTTGTCTGAATAACTTTACTACCGTATAATGTTACATTCTCTGTATCTGAAATGCTTAAAAAATCATCATTCAAATGAGAAGATTTGCCAGATTGATCATTATTATATGTAAACCCTGATTCAGAATCTACATTAATTGTTTTTTCAATTCCAGACAAAATATCTTCACGCTTAATTTCTATTATATTTGATTCTATTCTATTTGTCCATCTTGTATCTTCGTTAGAAGTAGTTAAAATTATTGGTATATCTGCGTTAGATATATTTCCGTTTTCCAAAGTTTGTTGTAAATCCTGAGAACCTCCAACCGATACCTCAACATCTCCTGTTTCCGGATCAGGTTCATTACCGTTTACTGTTCTAATTCCGTATTTTTTCTTAGTCATTTTTTTGTATTTTTAAATTAGTCATTAATGTCGCTTATAACTAAATTATCGTCGTTGTCGTAATAACGGATTTTAGTTGTTCCGTCAGGTCTATTGTATATTTCTTTTAAAATAGAAGGATTTAAAAGCAATGAATCTTCATTAGGTGAAATATTATAAATGTTTGAATTTTTAAGTAAACTTAAATTTGACATTGTAGAATTTGGTGGAAGTAGATAATTTCCTGAGCTAGAGCTTTCCTTAAGGTCACATTGAATCTGTCCGGAATTATTTCTAAATTCAACATTTTGTTGACTAGATCCTCTCGAAAAAGTTAAATATTCCTGATAACTATTTGGTCCGAATATACAGTTTGATTGCTCAGCAGAATTTAAAGTTATCGATCTTTGATAGCTTCCGGCAAAATTGATGTTTTCAAAATAAGAGTGAGAAACCGTAATGTTTGAAATTCCTTTGTAAAAGTTAGAATTAAAAGGATTGCCAAATTGAAATGCTTTTATTGCAGATTCTCTACCAAAATTATCGTAATCAACTCTGGAATAAATTACATCGCTACCTGATTCAATTTCATATCTGCGAGAGATTCTATCATTTGAATAATCATATTCAATTATATCTAAAACCGGGTTATAATTATCTTCATTATATTGATCTTTTGTCCAATCATAAGACAATGTAAATTGATCGTAATATTGTCCTTTTGTTCCTGAATTGTTTGTCCAGGAATATCCTCCCCAAATTGTTTTATCTCCTATGGAATGCGATTGTTCTGGTTCATCCGTTGAAAGTTTAATAACATTATTTGAATCCATATTTACAAAATATAAATCATTACCAGAAGAGCAAACCGCAAAAGGTGTGTAAAAGGATGGATTATCATAAATTACAGTTATTGAACCATCTGACATTATTTTAGCCGCATGAGAAGTATAGCCGTAAAGAACAATAACGTCGTCATTTGTATCTAGACATATTCCTCTTGCAGGAAATGGCACTCTTGCTAATATTGAAGATGTGCCATCAGGTAAGATTTTGGTTACTGTTCCAGTACTGGCATTACTGACATATAAATTTCCAGTTGCTCTGGAAAAGCATATATCTTGTGGAACTTCAATGCCAACAGCAAATATGTTTGATGTCGTACCATCTTGAAGAATTTTTGTAATACTTCCACTATTTGTTACATATACGTTGGCATCATTATCTAAACACATACTAAGAACTATATTTCCACAAGTTCCATGAATTGTGAAAGACCCATTTGGTAGAATTTTAACAACATCCTGATATGTGTAATTTGCCACATATACATTTCCGTCTGAATCTACGCATATATCAGAATTTCCATTTCTCCCCAAATCTGTCAATGTAGATAAAACACCAGATGAATCTAGTTTAGAAATTTTTTTTTCGCCACCGCCTATCATATAAACGACATCGTCTAAACCGATACATAATTTATCTGTTCTGGATCGGCTTGATGTATCGATATCAATTCTTGTTCCGTTAGGCAAGATTTTTGTAACACCACTGCCTCCTTGAACAGGATTTGCGTTTGCCGTATAAACAACACCATTACTATCAACAACTATGCTTTGTACATTATTTCCAGTACTTGATAATACTTGTGCATAATATCCTGCATCGTTCGGTGTATAAGTCTTTGAATTCCATATATTGAATCCATTGATTGACCGATCATATTTAGGATTATAAAACAATCCATGACCTTCTTTAGATAAAGTGTTTTCTGTTAAAGCTTGTAAAAATATTGTAGTTCCTGAATTAGTTCCATCATCATACAAACTTGGCTGTACTCCGCTTATTTTATAATTAGCATCAGGAATTAAAGAATTATTATTTATCAAATTATCTAATTCTGATTTAGTCACAGAAATAGTTGAACCACCTAAAGAGCTTTTTGAAATGTATTTTACAGTGTTATCAGCACCTCGCACAAGTATATCATCTTCGTTACTACCTTCATTAACAGTCTCTAATTTTAGCGGCTTGCTAATAATCTGCACCTTTGCGGATTCTTCTTCTTCAGGAGTTTTATTAATATTATTTTTTATCATTTCGTATTTTGTTTTTTAATTGTGAGATTTCAGTTTAAGAAATAGAGGTTACTTTATTTTCTAAAAACTATCAAACCATTCTTCACCTCATCAGATTCAAGAAAAGAACTGTTTTCCAGATCAAACTGAATGGTGAAATCTGTTTTGTAGTCCAATATTTCAAATTGTGATCCGTCTCCGGCAATGATTATGTCGAGGGATTTTTTTAAGTTTTCTATTTCCTCGTCACAAATCAATTCATTGCCGGATAAGAACAGATCATAGGTTTTTAGTTTTGTTTGTATTATGCTGCTAAAAGTTACTTTGTAAATTTCAGCATCAAAGAATGCTGCAGATGCTTTTTTGTTCACAACAGAAAAGGATTCGCTGAGATCTATTGTGTTTTTTATTCTTCTAATCTTAAATATTCGTTCTAATTGGTAAGGCGCATTTTTAGTTTCTACTTTCAAATTGGTTGGTTAGTTTAAAGACTGGAATTTAGATTCGGAAGAAAAAGAAAGTAGTTTTTTTTTATTTTTTAAAGTACTTGCGTGAATTGTTGCAGGTACTATTTTTGTGTTGAGCTATTGGTTTATTTTTCGATATGGTATTTAGGGTCAATTGTAATCAAAAGGCGTTTGAATAATTGTATCAAACGTTCTCTTATTGATTTAAGAATCAAGGTCATTGCGTCGAAATTTTCGACTTCTTTCTTTGTTTTTATGGCAATTATATTGCTGATTATGGAAATTCCGTCGCTAACAATAAGTAAATCCATTACTATGGTTACGAACCATTTAAAGTTGTAATTAAGTCCTTTACTCATTAATGCCAAAGCTGTTGGTATTAGCAATACGGCTAATTTTGATACAAATCCCAAGGCTAACTTTTTAAAGCTAAAGGCATTATTTAATACGATGGTTTTGATTATACCCAGAAAAGTATCCATTACCATTAAGTAAAACAGAACTTTGACAATTTCTACATCCATTTCCAGATACATAAAGACTCCATAAAGCAGTAATTTTAGTTCATTTGAATATTCTGAGATTTTATGCATCATAGTTTTTTTTGGGGTTTAGTCTTCTATTATAGATTTTTTGGCATGATCAAAATCAATTACTCCCAGTAAATTGGTGAATCTTTTTCCGAAATCGGTTAGCGTATTATCTCTTTCATTTTCGCCTAAATTGTCGCTTATGGTTTCCCGAATAACTCCAAATTGATTTGTAGACGAAGCGATAATAAAATTGTCATTTAATAATGCGCCGCCGACTGTATTTCCGGTAATGTCAATAGATAAACTAAGTTTTCTCAGATAGCTTAAAAAGCCTTTCCATTTTGTAATGGAGTATACAAAGCAAATAGGGTAGATGCCTAAAGAACAAATCAATGCAAACAAAAAAAGGGTCCATTCTGTGTAATGTTTTTTCGAAATAAATAAAGTTGGTAGAAGTAAAATAGTTAAGGGTATCATTGCCAAGATTGTGATTGAAAGCCACAGCAATGCCGAAGCTGTAAAAATAATTTTCACAATTTTCATGTATAGTCTTTTATGATTAATGATTTTAGAATAAATAATCTTTTGGGGTATAAAACCCCAAAAGATTATTACAGATTATTATTTATTGTTGTTCTATTGGTTGTTTATTGTTGTGAGCAACAATTCCGGAAATAACATAATTATCTACGTCTTCAACATCCAGAAGTATTACATCTAAAGGTTCTTCTTTAAAAATGATTGATTCAATAGCTTTTGTTTTTCCTGTTTTGTCAATTAATGACATGTCTTGTGACACATTTTTCACACAAACCCATTTCACATTTTCACCGTCTTCAGTTACTAATAACGGGTGTTGTCCGGTAGCTTTAATAGTCGTTTCTGCCGTTTTAATTTCGAAATAATTAGGTTGTAAACTTGCTTTTTTGCCTACTACAGTTACTTCTGCCTTAACACCTTCATTTAGTTTTCCGTTCCAAACCATGTAATCTCCATCAGATTCATCGATTTCATTCGGGAAAGAAAATCCTTGAAGTTTATCGCCAATTTCAATATTTTTCAGTTTTTTAGATTGTCCTGATGCCATTGTTACCAATGATTCTATATCGAAACATCCGCCTCCGCCTCCGCCACCTGGAGCTGTTAATGTAGTTTGTGAAACGACATCAGAACCACCAGATGTATTGTTGACAGCATCTCTCGCTACTATATAGTAAGAATATGTTGTACTGTATTCTAAATCACTATCAGTATAATAATTAGTTGAAATCAGACCAGGAATTTGAAGATAAGCTCCACCGCTTATTCTTCTCCATATTTCGTAATAAATAGCAGCTCCATTATTATTTGTAGAGTTATCCCACTGAAGATAGATTTCATTTGCATCTTGTAAATAGCTTGTTATATTTTGTGGTGTTGTAGGCGGCACTATTGTAGATGTGGTTACCTGTACAACATTGCTGGAAAGCGATGTGTTTCCTGCTGCATCTTTTGCCACAACATAAAAAGTGTAAGGCGTACCAGGAGTTAATCCATAAATAGTTCGGTTGAAAGTATTACCTACAGAGATTGGCGAAATAGCGTTTCCGAAGAGAACATACTCAGTAACACCAAATTCATCAGTTGCTCCTGACCAGCTTAAATATACACTTGTAGTACCAATGCTTTGTGCTGGTGCTATTAAAGTTGGTGCCGTTGGTGCCGTTTTATCCCTTGGACGTCCTGTGTATACGATAAATTGAACTACTCTGTATGGGTTCAAAAATGCGAAAGATTTTCCATCTCCAATTGTTCGCTCTAAAGCATCTCCATTGGCTTTGTAGCTTTCGCCTAAATTTCCAATTGCCATCTGAGTATTATCGCCTCCATCAGTGCTCGTTCCAGTAGAACTATTATTTTTGTAGTCACCAGATCCTGCAGCAAAACTTTTGAATGGAGAGTCTGGCTTGTGATGATAGTGCGGAGGCAATTCATTAATGGTTATATTCTTACTCATTCGGCCTCCCTCAGATCCTAGTGTTTCAAAAGGGAATACCGGAGTATTGTAATAATCTCTGTAATAGCTAAAACCATTACCTCCGTCTCCATCTAGTGCATCACTTTTTTCTTCACCAGTAAAAGTCTGATGTCCTACAGGCATTTTACCTTTTAATGGTAGATATTCTTCCCAACCTTCAGGAATTGGCTCAGGTTTTCCCCAAATTGCCACAATTCCATAAGGTATCGCCGTGGCAGGTTGTGTTTCTAATTTAGTAATTCGTTTAAGTAATGAATCTAGCAGATTATTGCTTTTAAAGACTTGATTTGCACTATCAGTTATCAATAAAGAATCTGAAGATTTATCAGCAATCATATAATTTTCAGTACTTATGCTAGTATTGTCTAAATATATTTTTCCGCCAACATGAGTGTTTGTCCAATTAGATTGATAATTTAGACTAAGATTTGTCGTTCCGGGAGTACTGGTATCAACCAAAGCTTTTGCTAAATAACCATTTATATTGGTAACATCGCCTTCAATTGCATCAATGTTTCCTTCGATAGCATTGATATTTCCTTGAATTGTAGTGATATTGTTTTGAATAGTACCGACGTTTCCTTCGATTACATCAATGTTTCCTTCGATAGCATTGATGTTTCCTTCAATTACATTGATGTTGTTTTGGATTGTACCAATGTTTGATCGAACTTCTTGTAGAATTTCATCAATTGTTTTGATATCTGTAATAATTTCGAAACTTCTTAAATCATAATATCTGATTGTTTGCACGTCGCCATTTTCAGAAACCAAAATCTCATCAGCATATTTATACTGACTGTATTCTGCTTCATAATCATGATAAGCAGTTTGAGACGCTCCGGTTCCGTAGATTAAGTTTTTATCAGTTCTGGTGGTTTTTAAACAACCCATTTGAGTTCCACTTACAATAGGATATAAAACTCCTACTTGATTTCCTGGGTTTGCGGGATCTTCCTGACGGATAACTGCCCAGCCTTTTTGCTCATTTGTGGCATGAGCTACAATATAATCGTTATTGAGATCGATGCTAAAATGTCTTTTTAAAGCTTCGTACAACTCAGATCTGTAGGCTGTTTGAAGTCTTTCTAAAGTTTCTTGCTCGAGAGGAAATCCTCCTTCGTGAGTAAAATTTACTTGTTTCATTTTTATGGATTTAAATGTCTGTTGTTTTTATATTATTTTTCTAAAACTTCTGGCGAATAAGCATAGGTTTCATAACTTTTTCCGGCTAGTTTGTAGAAGTTAAGAAGATTATGAAATTCAATATTTGCTATCTTAATAGCTGCCGCTGGTGAATTGTCATTATTTGGCTGAATAATGAATGTCCCGTTGTTAATTAAACTTTCAGGAATAAATACTCTGAAATTGGCATAAGCGACTGATGTGTAATCTTTGAGATGAGCGAGATAAACGGGTTTATTTTTTTTGTATTTATATTCCGGATGCGTGTATATTTTAAGTTGCGGAATCAGTAATTCGCCTTTTGCTCTGGTGTTATCTTCTAAAAAATAATCCGGCTCATAATATTCTTTGTGCAGATATACATATTGCAAAGTAGGCTTGACAGATTCGTCGATATAAATTAACTCGTCTACACGTTTTTGGTCTATACTTGCATTTGCATCGTAATTTTTGGTTGGATTAAAAGTTTCATTTAGAATTTTTTCCAGATAAATTACCTGACCTGTGTGTTGCATTTTATAAAGAGTTTCTTCATAAATAGAACGAATAGGTGAGAGCAAAACATTGAGCCAATCTGCATGTGTTTTTTTTCTAAGAATAGGAGGGATGAGCCATAATAATAGCTTTTCCCATTTTAAAATGGTGTATTTATTCATTGTTTATGTATTAGACTATTGTTTATCTCTGTAAAATGTATACGGAATATAGTTTACCTCAACCTCAAGATTTTCCAGATCAAAATAGCCTGCTTTTGGAATGAAATATTCTATTTTAGTCACATCTGACGGTGAAGTATTTGGCTCGTCACTTGGATTTGTTGCGGCATTAGTTTGAACTTTTGTCAAAATCGGAATCTTAATTCCTTGCGCTTTCTGAATGGCATCAACCAGATATGTTTTGACAAAAGCTCCATTGAATTCGATGTTTTTCAAATGATCTTTGATAGCATCTAATACCGGAAATACATCGCTATCCGAAATCAATGAACCGTTAAAAGGATCTAAATCATCTTTAGGATCACTTTCATCCGCTGCAATTAAACCCAAATCAGAATCCGGAGTTGAGATTTTTGACTGATAATATTCAAGATCTTTTGGATTGATATAAATACTTAAAGGATCTATGTAAACATTCAGTTTCAATTTTAGAATATCGCCCTGATCAGAACTTATATAAACTTGATTTCCTGCATCTTTGATTTTTGCAATATATTCCTTGAAGGCAAAAAGCTGATTTGGAACATCGATTCTTGAAATTTTTTGGTCTTTTACAGTGGCAACTTTTATAAAAACAACTCCAACTTTATTATGAAAATAATCTGATAAGATTTCCTTTGGTTCAGATGCTGGATTAAGCACCGTTTCTAAGTCAATTTCGCTTACAGCACAATGTTTAATTATTTTAGAATCCTCAATTTCTGATTCTGTAAGTCCTGTAGTATCAAATTGATATGAACCATCTCTCCAGACCAAAAACATTTCATTGCTGGAATCCGGATCTATGGGCATTCCGTAATGAAAATTCAAAGCCTGTTCTCTGTACCAATTCAAGGTGTGAGGTCTTGAAATCAGGGCGTTTTTTTCTACTATTTTTTCGTGAACCCAAATAGCGGTTGCTACGATATTGATCCAAAGTTTCCAAATGGCGGTTTTAGAGTCATTATTTAACTTTTCCAAGGAAGGTTGTTTCCCCTTTTCGTCCAGAATTTCCTTCTGTATTTCAGCAATTGTACGTGCCATATTTTAATTTTTTAATATAGTTTAGCCTGTAAGACATGTGTAATATGCTTATAGATAAATGTTTTGATGTTTTTTGTAAATACTACTGAGATGTAGTTTTCTTTTTAGAGAATTCTAAAAGAGCAGGTTTTAAAAGTAAAATTTCAGTCTTTTTTAAGGATTTAAAACTGATATTTTAAGAAATTGTAGAGAAGGAATTTTTATTAATAAATGATAAAATCATCTTCAATAATCATATAATCAATTCCGGAGAAATTGTCCAGTAAAAACTCTTCTTCTTCAGTAAGAGCCGTTGCTGGCTTTAGGTTTCTGGAATTGTAATATTCGACAATATCCTTTTTAAAAGCTTCTCTTCCAATTTTTAAATCCTGATATACAGAAATATCCTCTGTAATGTTAAATTGATCATTGTCTTCCAGAAGATCGAATACTTTTTCTATGCTTCCATATTCTTGCAAAGAGAGATCAAAAATGTTTTGGTTTTCCTGTGGTTTAGTAGTTTCCATCGATTTTAATGTTTTGTAAATCGTTGACATCTAGTGTTTTTACATAGAATTTGTCATACGATAATTGTTTGTCTATTTCGTTTTCAAGTCTTAGCCTGGAAGTTGCATCCGGACTGTTAATGTATTTTTTAATTCCTACTCCAAGTATCGGAAACTCTTTATAACTTCCTTTTTGACTTAGCAGTAAATGTTCGATGTTTTGCTGATCGGCCTCTTGAATAGCAAAATCTCCATAGCCAGAAGCATCCACTGTAATTAACAAGTCTTCATCTACGATAAAATCTTTCATATGTCGTTATTATTTGTTGTTTTATTAATTAATTTTTCCTTTGAATTTGCGCGCCATATCCAAAAGATCTTGTTTTATTTGATACTGTAAAAATACGCCATGCTTACGCTTTAACCAAGATTTTGAAGCTTGTAAATCAGTAGTTTCAGTAAATGAAAATTCATTTTTAATTCGCTTATAATGAGTTTTTTATAGTGTATTTTTTTCTTGCTTTTGAAGATGAGAACAAGGTTTTTAAACCACTGGAATAATTAGCTCAATAATAACTTTGAAGATTATTTTTGCAATATTATTTTTAAGAGTATTTAATCTGATTTTTGATATTCCGGCAGTTTGAAGCGTTTGCAAAGTGACTAAGTCAAGCTGACTTTTTATGAGCCATTCTAATTCTTCTTCGGTAATGTCACCAGAGGCCGAAAGTGTAAACCAGCGTTCGAGTTTTTCTCTTGATGTTTCCAAAAAAGTATTTAAATCCTTTTCTAATTCAGGTTTGAGATCTTTATAACTATTTGTTATAATCGCTTTTAATTTACTTTTTAACTCCCCTATAAATTTATCGTTATCCATTGGTTTTTATGTGTTTAGGTTGATTAAGTTTAAAAGCTCCTCTTTCGATTCTTTGTCTTTTTTAATTTCATATTGAATCAATAAATCCAAAGCATCTGAAACCTGTTTTTTAGCTTCTTCCAAAAACGCCTTAGAAAGAATTCCTTTTGTTTCCCAGCGTTTGAAAAAACCAGCCAAAAGATTTTTTTCTTTATCATTCAAAATCTTGCACATCGCAAATGTGATTTCGTTATTCGGCTTGTTTTTTTCATATTCAGCCAATTTATCAAGATCAAGTAATAGATTTTCAACTTGGTTTTTATGAAGAGTATAAGACTGAGTTGCGTCATTCATTAATTTTATTGTTTCTACTTTTAGTTCCGTAGTTTTTTGATAAGAATAATGATCGTAAAGTGCCGTTTTTGTCGAAATACAAGAAGTAATTGTAAACGAAAGAACGATTAGAAATGATGCAAGTTTTAATTTTGAAAGCTTCATCTGTTTATTTGTATAAGATTACATAGTTTTTTCTGTCACGTTTTAGCTTACTCAGCACTTTCCAGTCGCTATATCCTTTTTTGTCAAAATGCGGAAGATCTTTAAACGTTTTCCAGTCTCCGCCCCAGTTCCAGTTGTATTTAGCGAAGATTTTGACACATTCCTGCCAATCAGAAACTTGATCGTTATCCCAATCTTTAGCAGTATCCCAGGAAGCGGTTTTGCCATCTATAATCAGGCAAATGTCTACGGCAAAACCATAATTATGAATAGATTGTCCGCCTTTGGCATTCGTTACTTTTTTTCCGGGTTTAGTTCGTCCAAAAGCATAAAGATCTTCTTGTTCCTGAAAAGATCTGAGTCCTTGCGTAATTCTTACTTTTGCCTTTCCGGTTAAAGCCAGATCACATTCCTCGATAATTTTGGTAACTTCTTCCCTGACCGAAGGATGAAGCAAATCAATGTGTTTTTTTGTTGTTTGATCCATATTTGTATTTATTAATGATTTCTTTTTTGAGAATAAAAAGCCTTTCCTGATTGTTCATGAAACAATCACGGTTTTAATTATTCGGTAAGATTATTTGTGTTTTGGAATTTATTTTCGGTTATAATATTGCCTTAAATAATTCCTGAAAATGTTCTTTTTTTAGAACAATAATTTTGATGGAATAAGTGCTTTTAATTACAGTATAAAAATACGCCGAAATAGCGGGTTGTGAAAATAATATCAAGTTGTAAATCAGTAGTTTCAGTAGAGAATTTTGTGTTTTTTTATGCTTTTATTTTGGAGAGTAAAACGAAAAATAAAGGCAAAAAAAATCCCGTTTTTCTTAATTAGAAAAACGGGATTTTAATGGATTGAAAAGTAAGTTTTAAATATATTAATATGAAAAATTAACTTCAATATATCTTGCTTTTTTCTGTTATATCTTTAAGTTATAAATTCCTTCTAAGAACATTACATATCGCATTGGCTGCATTTCTCCATAAGAGAATAAAAATAATACATCTTCTTTAACACAAAAATACATATCGAGGTTATCCACTGATTTATATTTTGGAATAAAAGAATCTACTTTACTAAGATTTAGATCTGATAAAATTTGATTTAATTCTGATTCATTTATATAGTTCAATAAATCTTTTAAGGAATTATCGATAAAATCAGTAACCTTAAATTTGATTTTTTTATTTGCATATGCAATCTCAAATGTTTGATGGATTATATCACTTTCAAATCCATCAAATAGTTTTTCTCTTTTGTTATTGCTCATTCGTAAAATAGATACAAATATATTATTACTTATTTTTTTTTACTCGAAATTCAATTTTGGAAGGACAATCTCTAAATCCTAAATAATAATATTCTTTACTAACACTTTTAATATAAATAGTTTTATATGAATTGTTATTATAATTTGCCATATTTTTTTCTGACACGGGCTCTTTCCACAGATTGTGGGGATGTTGGACATAATAAGTCTTCTCTTAAGGAGTCGTAGTTAATTCCTTTAACTTCTTTTATGATTGAAAATTTGCTGTCAACTAACAACATTACGATAATTGATTCAAATATTGTTTCTTTGCTTTCTTCGCATTCTTGGTCATTGAGAAAAAAATGAGTGTTTTCTTCATTTAGTGTTATTGGTGCCAAAAAACTATTCATCAGATACAAATTTACATCATTCTTAACGGTTAGTATTTTATATATTGAAGAGGATGATTCTTTGCATAATTTTCCATCATTCCCTTTCAGATAGATAATGTATTTATTAAAGGGAATTGAGTAAATGCCTCCAATTACATATTTACTATTTATACTATTATTCTGCTTTTCGAAATAATCAATTATAGTCTTTTCTAGTGAATTAGAGATGACTGATTGTGCTTTAGTTGATACACTAAAACAGAAGAAACAGCTTAAACTTATTATTAATATCTTTTTCATTCTTCATATATTTTACCACCAGTTTCAAATTGAACTTTTCCATGATTATCTGGACCAAAAGTAGACCAACCCATATCTGTTTTAATATAACCTGGTAGATTGTTATGTTTATAAATGTTTTTGTCTCCAAATAAGCCTGGTACATCATCATCATCTGTGCCACTTGGTTTTGGACCTCCAAAAGTAGGATGTGTATGATAAAATCCAGCAATGTCATAAGATTTTGTACCAATCGTAAGACAAGTGGTTGTACCATCAAAACCCATATTGTTCATTAATTTTGGAAGTTTATTGAATTTACCTAATAGAACTCCATTTTCATCAAATCTTGAACCTGAATATTTTAATCCAACTAATAACAAATCATACACTTTTGTCCTCAAGTCATCTAAGTTTGCTGTTCTCTGACCAACCATCAAAGCCGAAACTTCTCTATCATACGCATCTTGGATTTTAAGCGTTAAATTCAAAAAAGAATTTAGATCTGGTCTATTATTAAATTTAATTTCATTAAAATCAGAATTAATAATGTTTTTACCTTCTAATTGTGCTAAAGCTCCTTTATTTGCTTTTCCTATAGATTGCACTTCTTTATATAAACGATCAAAATTGTTTTTTGTTTTACGTTTCAAAGTGACATTTCCATCCTGATCAATTTCATAATCGTTTCCAGAAGACATTCCGCCAGAATTGTTCAAATTTTCTGAATTTTGATCATTACAAACATAAGGATAATTCGTGCAAAAATTTTCCATCTCAACACTATTTTTATCATCTTCAATTTGCTGACGCCAAATACTCAGCATAATTTGCCTAAACCTGGCCATTTCAGACGCGCTGGTATCTTTTAGTTCTATATCGTGGTTTTTAACAATCATTATTATGGAGTTTTAAGGAGAACAGAAAAGGTTTTTTTAGATTACCTCTATTTTTACAGGTTTAGGTTGAATATGATCTGAGAATGCTGTGGTAATATTGAGACGCAAATCATCTTCTTGCTCAATTTTGCCATCGCCGCCCAAATAGCAGTTTTTGAATAAAACTTCAAGAGCCTTGAATTCATCCATTTTTGAGGCTTGCAATACAGCAGATCGAATGCTCATATCCGGTTTTTTGAAATACGCAAAAAGTGTAGTTTCATCGTCATCTGCAATGGTTAGTTTAACTACTTTTTTATGCTTGTATTTCCATTGGTTTAGTTGCGCTTGCGTAATATTTCCGTCAAGAACATCGGCAGTTTTTGAGATTGTTTCTTCCATTTTGAGAGGTATTATTTGTTTTTATGATAGGGTAATTGATGTCAGATTTAGTGGTGTCTTTTGCTTTTGCTGAAATGTATTAGCAGCGCATAATATTTTGAGACACAGATATAAATGTCAAATCGGTTATTGTAACGGATTGACGTTTTTCTATTCTTGATAGAAATTGAATTATTTATGAAAACGGATAAAAAAAAGAGGCTGCCTGAGTTATTTCTGTTGAAGTTGAATACCCTCGAAGCAGCCTCCTGAAGTAAATTCCCTGCTTAAAACGGACTAATAAAGAGCATGTAGAATAGTTTGCATGCAAAAATCATGTTGCTTTTGAACTTCTTTTTTGCGTAACGCGTTTGATATTGGTTTTCTCTTTTTAGTCGGTTTTAGAGACAGGGAAGGGGATTATGGTTTTAGGAATTTATAGGCTGATTAGTTCCACTCAACGTGAGAACAGATCAAGTCAAAAGAAACTGCAATTTTAGTATCTCCCTGGCTAATTCCTCTGCTGTTTGAGTTAAACTCACAGTTTCTTACTGTGTGTGTAATCACTTCGTTACTATCGTCAAGGTAACTTACGATAATGCTAAAAGGATTAATATCCTGTAATCTTTGTCCTTTTGGCAAAGCAGCCAAAATTGCTTCTACCTCATAGTTGTATAAAGTGATTGAAGCTTTTGCCTCGTATTTTCCTCTACCTCTATGAACTGGCATATCTCCGGCTCCGTAATGGTTTTCTTTAGATACTGAGTCGCTATAGTTTACAGCTGTAATTCCAGTAACGATGTTACCTGCAATACTTACTTCGATAGATGACCAGCTGTGTTGTTGTCCGTTAATTAATGGTAATTTATTCATATGTCGCTTTATTTGTTTTTTTAATAATCCCGATAACGTTCAGGAGCTATAACCTTCTTCAGCGTTTTGCAACAACTGAAGAATGGCAATAACATTGGTGAATTTTTATTGTTTTGTGAATGGTAAATTATGCTTTATCGATTCCAAAAGGATTTTTGAATCCAAGATCAACCATAATTTTGCGTGCAGTTCCAACCGGAGTAATTTCTGCTTTTACTTTTAATTCAGAAGTTGCTAAAATGTTTTGTTTTGGATCCACATAAACATCAAAAGCCGAAACTTCCTGATTTGCAATCATTCCTTCTAAAGCAGATCTGCATAAACCTTCAAAGCTTTTTGAAACTGATTGAGGTAATTTCCCGTCGATATCTACTAAAACCGGAGAAGCCAATTTTGGTAATAAAGCTGTACGCAATAAACGAGTTGCTTTGTTGATTGTACGGTTGTTTTCTACATAAGCAAAATCAGATGTTCCTGAAGTACAAGTTGCGCTATCGTTAAAATAAACGCCTGGTAAACCAGTATGAGTTCTTGCAAAAATGTATCTTTTTTCGTTTAAGTCACCTAAAAGCCCAAGAGTTTTAACTTCTTCTCCGCCTACAAAACCAGCTTTTGCGAAACCTTCACCAGTAAGATTGAATTTTTCGATCCAGGCGATGTTTTCAGATACTTTTGCTTTAGAAATTGCACCTAATGCTAATCCAACTGCTGCAGTATTTGGATAATCAACTGCTTTTTCAACATCCATAGCGATAACTACAGATACGTTTTCTGCTCCTAATTCAGCTAGAGAAGTTGCATCTTCAACAGTAAATCCTTTTCCTTCAAGGATAACTTCAAAAGGCATATAATCTACATAAGCATCCTTGGCTTGTGTTTGTGCTACAGCCACAGTGTCTAATGTATCTGCAAATGTTGCTGCTCCGGAATAGATGATTGCTAATTGACGAATGTTTCCGTTTGCTTTTTCCTGCATATCTTTTGCTTTCCCGGCAATAACTTTATAAGAGGTTGCTGCTGTTTTCATGATGTACAAATCACCAGAAGGATTCATTCTGAAAAATTGTTGAATTTGGTAGTAAACAGATTGACCACTTACATCGCCTAATTCTTTGATGCCATAAGCTTCAGCATCTTCTAATGAAGATAAAAGAACTACTTTGTCTGCATCAAGTTCGTCAGTGGTAACTCCGCTAAAAAGCAATCCTGAAACCATGTCTTGTTCTGGAGTTCTTCTTCCTAATCCGCCTGATAGTTTGTTAATTACTACATCGTTTAATTTACTCATAATATAAAATGTTTAATTGTTTAAAAATTTGTTTTTGGGTTTTTGCTCAAAAAAGGGCAAAAGAGGGGCTGTAACAAGTAGTGAAACTTGTTATAATCAATCGTTTATTGTTTAAAATGGTATTCGTAATCCAGAATCCAAAAAAGCAGAATTTCTATTTTTGGATGATTTGTAAAAACTGATTTTTTAATTGAATTTTGCTCTTGGCCAAGAGATAAATTTGCTTTTGATATCGAGTACAAATTTAAGATTCAATGTTGCTTTTTCCAATTTTTTTGATGGTCAAAGTCAGTAGTTTCAGTGCTTAAGCTCGGGCTTCAGTAGCGAGACCTTCATTTATAATAGTATAAATAGTGCGCTCTGTCAGGAACAAAGTATCCGAAAGTTCAGATACTACAACTTTCATTTGTTTAGCTTGATTTCTATTAAGATAGTTAATAACATAATCTCTCCTTTTGTCTAATAGTGTTCTGCTTCTTTTCATTTGTGGTATTTAAGATGGGATTAATTTAATTTAGCTTTTGGTTTTTTGGTGGCTTATATTTTATGAGTTTTAATTCATAGGGGTAACAATTTTAAACGAATAAACTTTTTGATTAATTAGTGGTATTGATATCGATATCTCCCTGAACCTGATTTGGATTTATTCCGATTATTCCAGAAGTTAAATCGTATCCTAAATCTTCTAATTCTGCATTACTTAATCCGTTGTTAAAAAGGATATATTTCTTTTTTAAAGTGTTTTCGATCAATGTCGTTTTATAAGTGATCTCCCAGATGAAATAATCGTTTTTATTCCAATACGTATGTTCGTTTGTGCATTGCTTTTCTCTAATCTTAAAAGTCGAATTAGTGTCAATGTTTGCATTACTAATACTGTTTGACAATACAGCTTTGTCTATTCGCTGTGCAATATCAAATGCATTTGCATAACTTGTAGATGAAATAGTATCAACCGGTAATACGATATACAAGCAAAATGACACATCTGCTTTGTAATTTTTTTCAGAAGATGTTTCCCAGTTTACAGTGTCGTATTTAAACATTGCTAACGGCGTTTCGATAGAAGTTTTAAAAACGGCATCACTATAAAGCTGAACTGTTGGCGCATTAGAAGTGAACTCCGCTTCGATTGCGTTCTTTTTTTCGGTATAAAAGTCTTTTAGAATCATATGATGGATTTATTTTCTACAAATATACAACATATGTTTTAAATTACACAACATATTACATTAAAAAATGCAGTTATTTCAGTAATATGATTTAATTTTTTATCTTGTATGTTCAAGTAATACAATAAGAAATGGGTTACAAATAGCTTGTAAATCAGCTATTTTAAAGAAAAAAAGTAAAAGTGTGCAATTATTCAAGATATATTATTTAGCTTTGCAACATATAGTGGAGTGTTTTGTTTTATCTAAAACATATTACATAATATAATAAAGACAACTACAACATGGAAATACATACTAAGATCAAACGTATTATAGACGAGATGAAGTTAAACAATAACTCATTTGCGAAGTTAATAGGAGTAACCAGTACTACGATAGATAGTATCACGATTGGAAGATTGCAAGCTGACGGAGATAGAAAAAGAACCAAACCTGGTTTTGATTTGCTTCAAAGTATCATTACACATTGCAATGTAAATCCGGATTATTTTTTTGGAGACAGCGATGAAATTTTCACCAATAAAACAACTGCTGAAGTTGGTTTAAATCTACCAAAGATTATTACGGTAAACGAAGACGGAGAGGAGAATATTAATTTTGTGGGAGTAAAAGCCCGCGCAGGTTATTTAGATGGTTATTCTGATCCGGAATATATGGAAACGCTTCCTTCTTTTAGTATGCCAATGCTAAAAAACGGAACTTACAGATGTTTTGAAATTAAAGGAAATTCGATGTCTACAACAATCCATGATGGAGATTATCTTTTTGGAAAATATGTCGATAATTTTGATGATATCCTTGACGGAAGAATCTATGTTATTATCAGTAAGAATGATGGAGTAGTGGTAAAAAGGGTTTTAAACCGAATTAGAGAAAGCGGAAAATTAATCCTGAAATCAGACAACAGAGACGGAAATTATCCAATGTATTCTATTTATGCCGAGGATATTCTGGAAGTTTGGTACGCAAGTATGTACGCTTCGAAACAAATGCCCGATCCAATTAATATTTATGAAAAGATTCATGATCTCGAAAGTAAGTTCTACGAAATGGAAGAGACTTTGAGAAAAAAGTTAAACTAGATAAAACAAAAAAAACTGCAACGTTATGTTGCAGTTTTTTTTATGATACATTTTATCAGTATGTTTTGATACTTCCGATGTGATAACAAGAAAATTAGTTTTCTTTATACTCATCACGCAATACACCTGGTTCGTCTTCTAATACTTCATTGCCACTAGGTTCTTCAAGACTTACACCAAACATTTCCATTATCATTTTTTCTTTTTCGGCACAGAGATCTAAACCTTCTAATTCCTTATTATTAAAACTCGTTCTTCGAAATACCTGGCTAGGAAATGCGATATAGTCTTTGTTTTTACCGTTTTTTACAAATAGCAAAATGATCTTAGGATAAGTATCTTCTATACCGCTGCAGCCCGTTATTCTGTATGTTAATTCGGTAATGTTGTCGTATTTTATTTCGTAATAATTAAAAAGAATATCTGAAATTTTATTCATTTGGTCTTTTGTAACTAATGTTTTAGAATCATGAAATTTTGATTTTAAGTAGTTTCGTGGTTCTTTATCCTCATAGTATTTTGGCGTTACAACATAAACCGAATCGTACGTTGAAAAAGGAAATAATAACTTTGTTTTTTCTAATGGAATTTTGAAAAAAGGCACAAGAGTATCTCTCTCATCAATCGGACTTGGTGGCGGTGGCGGCATGTTTAATTGAGCTTTACGAAAATTTAAATTTTCATGATAGAATTCACAATTATCGCCACAATAACTGTTTCTAAGCTCGTTGAGTTTGTTTTTTTGAGCATTACTAACTATCATAAATGAAATAGTTAGCAGAAGTGAGAGGATTGCTTTTTTTACCATAGTTTGTGAAATTCTTTGATCTGATTAAAGTTATTTAAAAGCTGAAGCAAGAGGTTCATACTTTGTTTTGATACCTAGATTATTAAAATATTTTTCTAAATCGTTGTACATATAATCACTTAAATCTAAGTTTTCTATTTTTCCAAATGTTTCTTTTGTTTTACATTCAAAACATATTTCTAAATACTCAAACACTTTGCCATTCTCGTCAAAAAATAAAATAGCATTTCTGGGTAAATAACAACCTCTTATAATTTCGGAACAATTAATATTTAATCTCGAACAAGTGTTGTATAATATGTCCGATAATTTTTCTATTTGCGAAAGATTTAAGATTTTAATTTGAGTTACATTTTCCAGTGAAAGTGAATCTAAATTATTTCTTGGCAGCTCAATTCCAATATTATATTCCAGATTTGTTACAGTTTTTCCAGTTTCTTTGTCATAAGTTTCGCTTGAAACTCTGGTCATACCATCAGAATTTAAATTGTACGATATGATTTTTATTTGAGAAGCTTTGTTAAAAGGATATGAATTTATTCGCTTTGAAAGATCAAATTTTGCATAAGTTCTTTCCTGAGGCTTGTTGTTTTCAAGTCCAATTGGTTTTGTTTTTGAAATTTTGTGCTGTCCATTTACAACAATAGTAGAGGATAGGCTAAGGCACAAAATAGTTTTTAGCATCTTTTTTAAATTCAGGATAATGAGACTCTTTTTTTATCAAATTTACTTTTTTTATTCTGATTTATTTAAATTCCGGATATGTCTCTTCTGTATTTTTTTTCCAACCCTCATATTTTGCTTTCCCCCAATGTTTAATATAAAAGGTTTCAAACGTTTTAGAAAAATATTGTTGTGCAAAGCCTTCTTTGTTAGTTTGTTGAGTTGTTAATTTTTCAGTTCTTGTTATCAGTTGGTATATTTTGGTTCCTTTACTAAATAACCATAAATCTTTTTTTGTAGTAATTGTTTTTTTTAGTTCTGTATCATAATATAGCCATCCATTTTTATTTTTCCATTGTGATGACAGAAATGAATTTAAAATACAGCGATAATTTTCTACGACCAGCTTTCCTATATTTTGATCCCCAGAATCATCAATAAGGGAAAAATTTGTGTTTCCAAATATTTTAATTTTTTTATCGGTAAGATCTGCAAGCTCTTCTAAGAATTCAGGTTTGTTGGCTTCATTACATGCAACCGAAAAGAATGCTCCATTATCCAGTATGGCTCCTATTAACATTTTTAAACCCAAAAATGTTTTAATTTTTAATTCATCAGGGCCATTTTTAGCAAACATAAGTTTAGACTTTTCAAGAATTTTTGTAGCATATGCCTCATTTATTTCTTTTGGAATTTCAGTTAGTTTAGAAATTACTAGTTTAATCTCCCGAATTTTATTTGCAAATAAAATAGCCCGAGCCAGACTGCTTTTAGGGTTTGAAGTGTCAGAAAATATATTACCATGATGTACAAGGCAAACATTTTTATATTCGTATTCTTTATTTAACTCTGCAATTTTTTCGAGATCTGCTATTCTATCCATTTTTACAACTTTCCAGATGTCATTATAGACTCTGTTAAATTGTAAAGTACCTCCAAGTTCTAAAACAATCAAAAGATTTATTTCCGTTTTATTTACAACTATTTTTTTATCTTGAAAACTAGTATTACCATTAACTTCTTTTATTCTAAATGTTCTTTCCATTTTTTTAGTTATTAGTTTACATTTTCAATTGCGATTTCTTCTTTTAAAATAGCAAGTCCATCGGTATTTACTTCACCAGTAAATTTTACTTGTTTGGTGTTTTCTTTAACGTCTTTTCCGTCTATTTCATCTATTATAACAACGATTGTTTCTCCTTCTTTGTAGTTTTTCGTTTCTACAACCAGGCTTACTTTGTCTCCAATATTTGCAGTATCTATTTCTCTGTCTAAATTTCCATTTTTCCAGGTAACATTTAATATTTCCTTTGTCAAAGGCGTTATCACAGACGGCGAATAATTATCAAGTACGACTATTTTTGGTCCAGTTTGAAGCGGATCTGTAATTTTGATATTTCCTCCAACAGTACATTTTAGTGTTGAGGTTTGTAAAAGAGCTTTTTTATCTCCTTCGAATACATTACTTGCAGGTTTTTCCCATTTAGGCACCAAAGCAGGACTACATGTTTTTTGAGTTATTGCACAGATTCCAGTAAGAAGAGTTTCGAAAGTTATATCACTATCGGTAGCCATCAATTTTTCCTGAACAAAAATTTTGTTTTGAGATTTCACGTCTAAAACGCCTCCAATGCCACCTTGATCACAGACACATAATGCGCCTTTACATACATATTTGGTAGCCATAATTTAATTGATTTTTACATTATCTCCGCTAATAATAGTATCTCCTGTGGCATTAATGTTGATTTTTTCAGTCGATTTAATATTTATATTTTTTGCTTCGATGTTAATATCTCCTTCACTTTTTAAGGTAATGGCTGTTTTTCCTTTCAGTTCGATTAAATTCTGATCATCTTTTTTTAATCGAATACTATCGCTTTCTCCATTTAGTTCAAATGATAGTTTTTTAAGCTCATCTTCTTCGAATAAGTATGCCGCTATTTTACTTCTTTCAATAGCTAAAGAAGCTTGCTTTTTATCTTCATCATTTTTTAATAAAATAGCGTAATTCTCAGGAGTTGCAACCATCGAATTTAACTCCTTGCCTGTGTTGTTCTTAAATTTGAAGGAAACATTATCTTTAGAAGCGCTCAAGACTAAGGATTCTTTTACTTCTTTGTTTTCAATAGAATTAAAAGTTGTGGTTAAGCTATCAGATGAAAAATGTGTGATTGCCAATGGCTTTTCATCATTATCAAAGTAGCTAATTTTAAAATGTTGTTCCTTATCAAACTCTATTTTAGCGACATCAATAATTTTAGTTTCATCAGTTTCAGTTTCGGTATCTGTGTTTATATAGCGAATATGTAGTTTATTGCCGTCAGCGCTATAATCCAGAAAAAAATTAGAGTCAAATTTAGATTGTATTCTTCCCATTAATCTGTCAACTTCAGAAAACTGCGAAACAAACGCTCTCGTTTCTACTCCGTCAATAATGGTAGCCAAAACCCAACTGTCTTTTTTTGGAATGGTAATAATTCCTTGTTCCACATCCAGAATTGAAGCTTTTAATCTTACGTTTTTAAGTATGGCGCCATCGGCACGCATAATATTTACCGTATAAGCATCATTTGTATTATGAGGTGATTCTGGCTCATTATTTATTTCGATGACTTTTGCCGCAAAAGTTTCGATAACCTGATTTTTACTGGCGACATCTTTTATTAGTTCTGTTATATTTCCCATTTTTGTTTTTTTAAATTGCTTCTACTCTACGTCCTATAAAAATCCTTTGTCTGTAACCGTTTTCGCCAAAGCTTCGTTCTACTTTTTCGACCTGAAAAGTTCCGTTTTTCTCTTTGTCCTTTGCATTTTCAAGAATCACCTTGTCTGTTGGTCGCACAAAAGGCTCACCAAAAGTCAAGAAAGAACCTTCGAATCCGCTTGGTTTGGATTCCATTGCTCTTAAAGCAGCATATTGATACAATTCTGAAGCAACTTGTGTAGTTACTTTTTTGAAAGCTGTTGGATCATTTGGCAAATCATCCGTATCATTATGCAAAACGTGGGTTTTTGTTAATTGCCCATTCGGATCGCCCAATTCAATGTAAATTGGAGTATTTGAGTTCTTAAAATATTTCTCAACTCGAGTACGTGTGTTTTTTGTAGATTCGTTAACAACGACCAATTTGTCTTCGATAATATTATAACGAAATCTAAAACGCGCTTTTCCAGGAAAACTTGAGGAAATTGATTTTCCGGCTTTTTCCAATTGAGAACTTAAAATGCTTAATCCCTGATTGATTAACTTTTTGACAAGTGTTCCGGCCAATGGACTTTTGATGAAATTTCTAGTTATAAAACCACCCAATTCAGCAAAAGTATGTTGTTGCGGATTATTGGTAATGGTAAGAACAGGGCCAGTTTCTTCGGTTTTAAAATACGTATAGATTCCTTTGTCTTTTAGCATTTCAAAAACCTGAGCAAGACTTTGGTTTCTGTTAACTAGTATATTACCCAATTCTTCGTCAAGAGCATTTACTTTAAAAGGCAGTTTTAATTCTTTAATTCTTTTTTCGAAAAAAGTTTTAGGATTAAAATTTTCAACATTTGTTGTTGGGTTTGTTGCGACAAGATTCAGAACGTCATTTTTGTTTTGAACATCATCATCTTTTACGGCTTTTACTTTTTTGAAAGCATACATTGTGTCTTCGCAAGTTATTGTCGCGGTTGTTATATCTGACTGAACTCCTGTGATATAACCTCTAAAAGCTGGTTTGTAATTACCATCATATCCCAGAAATATCTCGATGAAGTTTTCGACTTTAAAGAAATCATGGATTGTTTTTTCTTCACCGCTTGCATTTGCAAATAAGTTTTGGTCGAATCCTTTCGTATCTGTATATACTTTTTTTGGCATTACAAGAGTTGCCGTATCGGTCAGGGATTTGTACGAACTGTTTATGTCTACATTTTTGACATAAGTAAATTCATAATATTTAGGAGTTGGAATAAGTCGTATCGTTTCGTAGACTTTGATTCTGGCATTTAGTTTAAGCATTGTCTCTGATTATTAGTTCTACAGTTTCGTCTGATGTGGCGCTTGCAGTAAATTTTTGAATGTTTTTTGTTCCCGAAATTGATGGAATAGAATAAGAGTCGATCACTAATTCGTAAATACCAAATCGATTTAAAATGGCGTGTGTTACTCTTAAAGAATAAGGCGCATTTAAGAATTGTTTCAATAAAAAAAGCTTTTCTTTTGGATATTCATCTCCGGTTTCATTCGCAATTAATCCTTCGATCGAAACGCTGAAATCACCATTTGTGATATGCTCTTTTATGGTTGAATCTCTTCCTTCGATTCCTTCTTTTTTGATGACTTTTGAACGATTTAGATTTACGGTAACGGCATCGATTCGTAAACTTGGCAGATTAAGATCGCTTTTTACCAAAGGTTCAAAAACTAAAGGAGCAAAGACTCTTAAATTAAATTCGCCTCCGGTTTTGTCGATAATAAAATCTTTCGATTCAGATTCGTTATAATTAATTCCTGTGTATTCAGGATCTTTGGTATCTAAAACTTCGTTTACATTAAAATTGAATTTCATAATGATTTATTTTTTTGTTTTTTAATTTGAAAATGTTTGTGCAAATGCGGTCATGAGAGTATTTTCCATTCTTTTATCGTTGTGTTTTTGTAACCAAAGAGCTTCTTCAAGAAGTTTGTAAAACTCATTCATAGGTAATTGATACGGATCTACCTGAAAAGCCTGTCTGATAAGTGCAGCCGATTTTTTGAATTCGTCTTTTTGCGGAGTTGCATCTATCGTAAATTCGCTGTCTTTTTTTATCATCGCAACAATTGAATTTCCTGCAGAAAGCATGAATTCATCATCATAATTTTCCTGATCAAGGATACATTCTTTAAATAAAAACAAGATCGCTTCATGCGGATTATCTTTGTATATATTTTGGTAGTTTAAGAAGGTATCGAACGAAGGTTTTTTACAATAAGTAGTTGTTAATTCGTCGGCTGAGGTAAGTTTTAATACACTTCCGTATTTTTCTTTTAGGTTTTGTATGGCTGTTTCGTCTGGCATTTTTTTGTTTTTTAGAGATTTAGTCTTTTTGTTTTGGTACAGAATTAAACTTTATAATTTCAGAATATTAAATATTTGAATCTCTACTTTCTTTTTTAATAGCTTCAGTCAGACTTTCGCTTTTTTCAGATACGCTTAATGGCGCGATGTTAAAGCTTTCTATAAAAATGCTTCCTTCTGATGCTTGCGCTAAAGGATTTTTGAAATTACTCATGTCTGGTGTTTTAGGTGTTTCTCCTAAATCTTTTGGTGTATAATCCATGATTCGCTTATTGTTTTAATTGTTAATATGATGATTAGAATTATGTGTATAGTTGAGGTGTCCACTTTCAGAAATGTTTTGAAAGCAGGAGTTTTTTTGTGCCTTTTGGGCAAACTAATAGTTGGAATTAGAGTATGTAAAAATACGGCAGAAGTGTCTGAAAAACGAAAAATTGGAGTTGTGTTTTCAGTAGTTTCAGTAGAAAATAAATGTCTTTTAATTCGTTGATTTATAGGTTTTAATATCGATTCGTTAATCTTTTACAGGATTGTTAAAGCCAAATTTTCCGTGTCAAAAAAATACGCCAAAATCGAGAAAAGCTATTGTACTTTTCAATCGACTTTGACGTAAAAGGGCTATTGCTTTGGAACTTAATTTTTCTAATTAGTAGCTTAATTTAATTTCACCCATGCTGACCATGTTCCGTTGTTGCAATTTCGAACATAAGTATTAGGTATTGACCCCATTGAAATATAGGTTTGAGTTCCATAATCGCCAGCATCATCTGTTTTGCAGCTAGTTAACATTCCCCATGAAGGAGCAGTATCAGGGGCAAATTCACTTTGAGAATTTACCTGACAAGTATTAACAGAACTTCGTCTGTAACTTGTAAATAGAGTATTTAAATTCGTAATACTTTTATAAGGAACATCGGGAACGCTTATTTTTTCTCTTACTCCGCCATGAGTTTCCCACAATATTCCGTACCAATCACGTTCTATTGCTCCATCTTGTGGAATGGTAGTTAAATTTCCATTTGGAATTACCAATGCAGGTTTTACAGTGTCTCCTACGGGAGTTGTTAAAAAATCTCCTTTTAATGCTATTGTTCCTGCTTTATCTGGTATTAGAAAAGTTCTTGAAGTTGTTAGATTATCTGTATTTAATTCCGCTTGAACAGCTGCTCGACCAAATTTTATCCCTTTTGAGGTTACATCTGTTCTAAAGTCGCCATTAGAATTATGGGTAATTATTATTCCATCCGGTATTGTCATTAACATATTGTATGCTGTACCAGAAGGCTGCTTTAAATAGAGGGCTCCCGTGTTAAATGTTACATTCCCCTCAAAACCTTTATTACCGTTTATGGTTTGATTTCCGGATTTCTTTACATTTTCAAAATCTGTAAGTGCAACAAAAGCTGCAGTGGCTAATTGATTGGTGTTTGTTCCTAATGATGGTGTTGGACCTGTTGGGATTCCTTGAAATGTTGGTGAATTAATTGGAGCATAATATGTAGAGGATTGCCCACCAAGATTTGTCGCATTATTTGCTGTACCTGTAGTATTTTGATTTAATATTGGAAAATCACTCGCCGTTGCAATTACTGGAACACCGGTATTAGTTGTGTTTTTCAAAATACCGGTTGCTAATCCTGAAAGTAAAGTTCCATTAATTCCTTTTACAGTCAAAACAGTTGAACCAGTTGCATCACCTGTATGAGTTGCATTTGATACTTTTGAATCTAATTGTGTTTGAATGCTGGAAGTTACATCATTAAATGTTTGTTGATTTGCAGATTGGAATTTTTTTGTTGCTGTTTCGGTGATTTGGTCAGCTGCATAATCTCCAGTTTGGGCTGTAATTGCACCTTTACGGCCAAAAACGGTTGTTACATCACTAGTTGGTGTAAGCAATTCCTGCCAATCTGATAATAATGTTGGATTTTTACCTTTTAAGATAAAAGATTTATTTAAATCAGATCTTACTGCCAGGTCTCCGGTTTCTACAGCTAGAGCCAGCATTTCAGTTTCTGAAGCAACTACAAAAGTGTCATTTATGGTTATTGAAGGAATCTGTGAAGAGATCAGTTTTCCGTCAACACCAAGTCCGGCATATCCGTTTGCTACATTTTTATTGCTGGCATTTTCAGGAGTAAATCCAAGTGAATTTTGTTTAGCATTCCAAGTTGCTTTCTCAACATCTGTTACAAATCTATTATTTGTGTCCTGAGCAATAATACCTGGCGGATGATTTGCAGGATGTACATAATTTACGATTGTTGCAAGACGATTAATTTCTGTGTCTGCAAGCAAACTTTTTCCTGTAGATTTATCTACTTTGGTATTCTGCAATAGTTTTCCCATTTCGGCAGTCAAAGCTTTGGTTGTTCCGCCGGTTGTCAGGTCATTTATCAAAATAGAATTTAATGAAGTTTGAATGGTTTCAATAGCATCAACAATTTCCTGAATAGTATTTAAGTTACTATTATCTGAAGCCAACAACGTATTTATATTGTTAATTTGGTTTTGCAGAATTACACCTTGTTCCGCACTTAAAAGCGAAGTAGAACCACCGGAAACCAAGTCATTTATTATATCTAAATATTGACTTGCCAATTTTGTAAAACTGTTTAAAGGAGCATATCCATTAGAAATACCTTTTTGAGTTTTATCTTCTTTGGCAGCAAATAAAGTAGTATGTGCTGCTGTGTCAATTTTATGACTTTCGAATTGCGATTCATCTGTTTTAGAATCCAGTGTACTTTTCAGATTGGTTATACTGCTTTGTGGTATTGCCTCATCTTTATGCCAAAAGCTTTGCCAGGAATTCCAAAATTGTGTTTGAGTTGGTTTGTTGCCAGTTTTAAACCAGCCCAAAATGGTATTAATACTTGTTGCCATATTATATTGAAATTGATTACGAAATTAAATTGTAGATTTTGAGAAACCAGCGTTTTTTTAGCATCGCTTTTGTACAGAATGTACTGTGATTTGAGAGTGTAAAAATAGGGAATAGGAGCCCGAAAAACGAAAAAGAAGCGGCTTGCTTTCAGTAGTTTCAGTAGAAAAAAGAACAACGTTTGACTATTTGTTTTATGGTGCTTTTTTGCTGTCTGTCCAGGTTTGTGAATACAGTTTTTATGAGGGAATTAAATATCGTATTTACAACAAAACGCTATTTTTTATTCTTAAATATTTTTGATAAAAAACAAACCTAAAAATCATCATAGACTTGCATTTTCTGTGATTTTAGGTGTTAATTTTAATAATAGAAAAACGGTTTTTTCTTTAATTCATGATATTAACAACATACAACAACAAATACTTGCATTTTATATGGGAATTCATTTAAAGGATACTATTAAACACTTTTAGAATTAACCTAAATACTAATATAAATTCCAAGATTTAGCTAATAATGCCGTAGCTGTTGGTGTGCCTGTTGCTGCCCCATTATGATAAAGTCGTCCTGCATTTGGTACATTAGCGATCCAATCTATTAATGACCAGTCAAAATCAATTGCGTTTCCACTTAATTCTAATAAAGTTAAAGAATTTAATGTTGAGGATGGATTAAACTTATCAGCAGCTGTATTGCCTAAGTAAAGATATTTTAAATTATTTAAATCAGAGGATGGATTAAAGTTACCAATTGGATTACCAGCAAGTATTAAAGTTTCGATAGTAGGAGGTAGTACAGGATTAAATGCAGTTAAAAGATTTTGATTAATTTCCAGAGTATTTAAACGTGTTGGTATATTAAAAGTACTTATATCTTTTATTTGATTAGCTCCCATAAATAAATATTCTAATCCTTCATTGAGAGATATAGCAGGAGTTATTTCTTTAAACTTATTATTAATAAGGAATAATGATTTTAAAGATGTTATTGGATTAACTGGGGCAAACTTGGTTATTTGATTGTGACTTAATTCTAATTTTAATAAATTAGAAGGCATTGGTATTGACGGATTAAAATTTGTTAATAAATTAGAAGCAATTTGCAATTCTTCCAATGACGATGGTAACGCAATACTTGGATCAAAAACACTGATCTTATTAACATTAAGCCATAAGCTGGTTAACCCATCTGGTAGTGGGATATTTGGGTCAAAAACTTCTATATTATTATTATATAAATGTATTGATTTTAAATTGCTGGGTAATTTGATGGAAGGATTAAATATTTCTATAGAATTATTATTTAAAAATATTGCTTCTAAACCATCATTCAATCCAGTAGGATCAAAATTAACTATTCTATTATAATCCAAACTTAAAGAACGCAAACTATCAGGAAGAGAAATATCATTAACAAAATCTGTTAAATTGTTTCTATTTAATGCAAAACCATTTAAACTAGATAAAGTACTTATATCTGGCATTTTAGAAATATTATTTCCAGTTAAATACATATATTGGCAATATTCAAATCCATTTAGAATTTCTAATTCATTTATTCCCATATTATATAGAAATATTAATTGCATACCGCCTCTACCTGTAAAAGTTGCAGTATTACCAGAAATTATTACAGAATCAAAAACTGATGAGCTTTGTGATATAAAATAAGTATTCCAATCCTCTATATTTAATTTATTAGTAATTCCTTTTTCTGTACAAGTTGCATTAATATCGTCAAATATTAATCTTAAGATAGATCCTTGTAATTTCTTTACTACACAAACTATTGCATTATTTGTATCTGGATTTATAGGAATATTATATAAATCTCCTTCTACTAGCCCGGCTAACATTGCTTCTTTACTATTTATAAATTCACCTTTTATCTCTCCATTTGCTCTAATAATTGGATTTTGTGGGTCTGAGTTATCTACATTAATTCCTTTGACAGATTGAACGGCATTTCCATTTCCGAATATAATATCTCCGGAACCTAATATCGATTCTCCATTGATTGTTTTAAAATCAGATTTGTCTGTCTTTGAATTAAGTAATTCATCAATACCTTCAACATCCTTTACCGGAATTTTTTCGTTTTTATGTCGAAAAGAATCCCAAGTATCCCAAAATTGAGCTTGTGTTGGTTTTAAACCAGTTCTGAACCAGTTTTTTATTGTTTTTAATGTTTGTATTGCCATATTATATTGAAATTGATTACGAAATTAAATTGTAGATTTTGAGAAACCAGCGTTTTTTTAGCATCGCTTTTGTACAGAATGTACTGTGATTTGAGAGTGTAAAAATAGGGAAGGGGAGCCTGAAAAACGAAAAGTTGGAGTTGTGTTTTCAGTAGTTTCAGTAGCTTTTTTTGTTGTTTAAAGCTTTGGGATATATTTGGTTAGGCTTTTTAATTTGCCGTTTGTTGAAACTATTAATAATGATGAAATTTATAAAATAACAAAGCCACCATTACAAGTTTTTTGATCTTCTTATGGTGGCTTTGTATTAAATTATACTAAAAAAAGAAACTAAAATTTACTTCTGTTTTTTTTTTTGCATTTATTGCGAATATTGAATTAAAATGTAATCATTATAACTCCTGTTGATGTTCTATATAAATGATTAATTGGAAGTACGGTTTTAGCAGAAGTATTATCTTCAAAAACTGGAACATTCTCAATTATTTTATTATTCTTAATCCATTTTTGAGAAATTTCTTCCTCCAGTTGAATTATATTTCCGGTCTCAGTTGTAGTTAATAATTTGCTATATGGCTTTTCATATTTTTGCAAGTATGTGCCAACAGCTATCCAAATATTCCCCTTTGTACTAACCAATTGAGTCAACATATTTCCAGATGCATTAAGTAAACCTTTGTATGCGCCTGTTGCTACATTTGCTTGCCTAAATACATTTCCTGCAAATGAATAGATATTTCCATTAGAATAGGTTGGACTTATGTTATAACTTATGTTGAGGGCTTCTGAAGTGGTAATTCCTGTAGGATCTGTTTTATAAGCTGTTGCTCCAAAAGTACTTACGAAACGAACATAGGAATCAATAGGACCCTGATACACACGACCTGTACCTGTTCCTATTCTACTTGATACCCCTGCCATTGTTGTTTTAAATATGGGATTACTTCCAAATTGAGTAGTGTAAATATTATCAGAAGAATCAATTGCTAAATACGGATGATGATTTCCTATTGCTTTAATTGTAGATTTAACCCCTGCTGGTGTAATTTTATAAATTGTTCCCGCTGTTTGAGGATATGAATTAGCTAGCAGGATTAAATTTCCCAAAGAATCAAACACGATGTTTCTGCAATTTGGAACTCCGGTAGAGAGAGTAGTTACGGTACCATTAAGTGTAATTTTAGACACAGAACCGTCTCCCGAATTTGCCGTATATAAAATATCATTAGATACAACCAGTACTAATGGCGCTATACCTGCGGTGGCTAGTAAAGAAGATTCGCCTTTGTAGTTTATTTTGTATATATCATTATCTACCAGTGCATAAATGTTTCCTTGAGAATCTTCAACAATATTTTTAATAGTTCCTATATTCCATTCGGCAGTTTTAGTATACAAGTAATTTGAGGAATTTTTCAGTAAATTCAAATTTATGTTACTATTAACTTGCAATGGTGTGTCTAAAATCAATCTATCGGATTTATAGAAGTCATCCAGTACAATTTCTCCGGTATTTGTGGTTCTGTTACCTCTGTTTTGCTTTTCAAGTATAGTAGCAGATCCTGAACCATAAAGAATATTAAATACTCCCTTTGGATTTAATGAGAACACTATACCAGCTTGAGGAAAATTAAGTATGACACTAGAAGTTCCCAAAGTCGTATCAAATTTAATAAAATCTGATCCATCAAATCTGGCGTAATAAATATTACCTTCGAATAGTTCTACTGAATTCATGCGTTTACCGTTACCGGCAATTACGCCCAATCTAGTGATCTGACCTGTATTTGAAACTTTGCTTACAGTAAAGCTATCATTATCTAAAAAACCTGCCTGTACTTGATTAACGGTATAAACAGTATCCTTGTCTACAAAAAAGAAAGGTATACCATAAGTTGCACCTGAACCAAATGCTGAATATAGAACTTGACCCTCAGGGCTTATCTTATAAAAAGAGGCATCGCTATATCCAACATCAGTATATAAATTATCAAAGCTGTCAAATAAGATATTGTTATTTAAATAGTAATTAAAAGTTTTTGGAAATGTAAAAAACAGACTGGCTTCTAATGCTGTATTAAGTTTGTATATCGAATTTCCCAAAGCTTGGCTTACGTATATATTATTAGCCGAATCTATACCTAACTTACTAACCTGTGGAAGAAGTGTTTTGTCGTAAGCCGGAGACGTTAATACTCCGTTAGAATCAATCTTGTAAAGATTGAAATCTAAAGCTGTAAAGTAAATATTTCCCAGATTATCTGCGCACCAAGTGTTAATATAGGATTTTGCCTGAAAAGGAATAGCAGTTACTATTTTATCAGGGGTAATCTTAACAATTTGCATAGTTGAATTGTCTTGAAAATAAGCATTTCCTTTTTTATCAATTCCGCATTTAGCACTGATGGTCGAAAAGTATTTACTTAAATCTATTCTGGTTTCTGCAAACTTATCAGAAGAAAGCATGTTTGAGAATCTAAGTCCTGATTTTCCAGGAGCTCCTTGAATTAGTAATTCATTGTTATCTGATATAACATTACTATTAATAATATTATTTCCTTCGGCATTAAATTTAGGTAAATAGTTAGAAGTACCACTAACTGTTGTTCCTCCGGAAATTGTTACATCTCCTGAGCCTAGTAACGTTTGTCCGTTAATTGTACTTATATTAATTCCTGAAACTAACCGATCTTGTTTTTCTGCTAATGCCGGTACTATCGGATAATCTGCTGTGCCCGCCAGATCTCCGGATAATCTAATGATTCCTTTTTGATAATAGGTCGCATCTTGAATTTGTTCATCTTTACCAAATTCACTCCACGGAATAGATTTTATTTCATTATTAGCACCATGAACTAAAACATTGTCGGTTGGTTCACCTTTATTAACGGTATTTAATTTTAAAGGTTTATTGATATTTTGAGTGGGTCTTAATGCTCGTGTTTTGTCAGGTTGTTTTTCCATGTTTTCTTTCATTTGTTCGTTTTCTTTGAATTAAGTTGTTTTGTTACATGAAGTTTCTTAGAGGAAAATTTATTGTTTAAGTATTAATATAAACTTGTTTTAATGACAATAATGAAGCTAAGTTTGTCTTAATACATTTGTAAAAAACACCCAGGATTATCAGAAAATTTATGCCTCCAATAATCTTGAGTGCCTCAGTTTAAAAGTGACGTAATACTTTATTTTTAAATACAGATTTTATTTTTCTTCTTTCAAAAACAAAGGCGTAATACTTGGTAATGCAGCCGATAAAAACAAACCAATCAATTTAATTCTGTTGATGGTTATCAATGAAAAACCAGCTTCTTGCAAAAGATCGAATTTTGTATCGATAAAGCCTGTTAAGACAATTAAAAGACTAACGATTACAGCAATTTTTGTTTTGTACATATAAATTAGGTTTAAGTTTATTAGAGTAAGTATTTTAATACGTAATCATTAATACACCTGTTGAGGTACGATAAAGATTTCCTGCTGTCAAACCGCCTGCTAAAGCTGCTGTATTATCTGAATAAATAGGTACTTCAGTGATTTTTTTGTTTTGTTGTACCCATTCTTTTGTGGGAACGGCTTTTCCTGTGGGTTCTGCATTGATAAGTGCATTTGTGACACTAGGCAATGTTGCCAGTCCATTTTTTAAGATCGTAAACGCATCTGATCTAGATAACCATTTGCCATTACCAACATTAAAAATTCTATCAGTTGCGGAATAACTATACGAATTTGCGGCTGTATAATCAGTTGCATAAATTCCAACTACTGTTTCACCTACAGAATAAGCAGTATTGTACCCTCCTGAAGCAAATGAGTAATCACCAATTGCTCTGTTGCCATAACCGCCAATTATACCGCTTCCTGCGCCTAATGCTCTATTATCTTCTCCTCCCAGAACAGAGCCTTTACTTCCTGCCTGATTTCTATATCCGCCAACAACTACAGCAAAATCAGCTCCGCCTGTAGAGTTTGCGTCTCCGCCACCTATAAATGAATCGTGGCCGCTAGACATTATATTATTATGTCCGCCGGAAATGACACCATGAGAATTATTGTTAGTATTATTATATCCTCCTCCAATCGTAGCTCTCATTCCGGTAGCACCAACTGTTTCGCTTTCGCCATAACTATTACTTAAGTCTACAGCATCAGAACCAATGTTTCCAAAATATGCTGGATTTCGATCTGTTCTCACTATTCCATAACCATTACCTTCGCTTATTAAAGCGACTCCCATATCAGATTTTAAGGCAAGTTGTCCATTTTGGTTTGGTAAAGTGATAAAAGTTTGTGAGTAAAGTGTTTGCGAGTCAGAAGGACTTAGTTGAATACAATTACCTCTAGATGAATTGTAAAAAGAAATTGCTCCATTTCTTAGGTAAACTTTACTTCCGTTTGTTACATTTCGAACAGATATTTCATTATTACTTATTTTAGATTCGGTAAAAGAATTTGATATTATTAATGGTGATGTCGCGTTATTTCCATTGCTTAGAACATTTTGTAAATTCTGAGAACCGCCGCTTAGAACACTTTTAGGTATAAACTTTACAGTTTTATCTTTTCCCCAAACAAGTACGCTATCATTAGCAAAGCCTTTGTTAACTGTGCTCAGTTGTAAGGGTTTTGTTATGATTTGATTTTGTGCGCCAGCCATCATCCCGATGATTAACATGCACAGTATAATTACTTTTTTCATACTGATTATTTTTTTGTGATGTTTTATTCTGTTTTTTTTATTTTGATATTATAAATTCTTCAGAATCATCCAAACCACCAATGGTGTCTATTAATTTAATAATAGTACCAGATGGTAAATCAAGCCATGTTATAGATGTTTTTGGGTATGTACCATTGAACCAACCTCTGGAAAAATCCGATTCTCCCGGTCTCTTATACACAATATAAATTCCATTATATACACCACAGCTTAATGATCTTAGTAATACTTCGTCATTAAGTTCATAAGTAATAAGTTCACCGTAATATTGATCATTAGGATTGAATGATATAATTCTTCCTACACTATTGTTTGCTTTAGAAAAACTGCTCATCAAACTTGTATCTCCGCCATAATACGTTGCTTCACACAGGAAATTATTTTCGCAATATCCAATGACACTATCACCGATTTCTAATTCATCGGCTGTATTTGGGTCAACTTTAAAAATTAGAAACTGTCCTGATGGAATAATTTTATCTCCAAATAATGTATCAATTCCTTCAATATCTTTTGCTGGAATTTTTTCGCTTTTATGTCTGAAGGAATCCCAAGTGTCCCAAAATTGCAATTGTGTAGGTTTTAAACCTGTTCTAAACCAGCTTCTAATAGTTTTTAATGATTGTATAGCCATTTTTTATCTTTTTTAAATTATGTAATTAAGTTTTAATGATTTTTTTGTTGTTACCTCTATAATGAGTGGATTTTTGGTTTTTATAGAGTGCGAATGTTTTCTTTGAATGTTTGATTTGGCAAAAATTGAAAATTATTCTTATCAGGTATTTTTGGCATTTTAGTAATGCCATTTGGTAATACATAATCCATAATGGTTATTGTTTTAAAATGATTAATATAAAATGTTGTGATTACTTTTTTGAGAAAATCAGAGGCGAGTTAGCAAGTTGTTATGGTATAAAAACAGATGCCTCTATTTGATATTTGAGGGTGTAAAAGTAAGTCAGAAGAATACAAAATGAAGAGAAAAAAGCCCACTGTTTTCAGTAGTTTCAGTAGAATGTAAACTTGCTGAAACTACTGAATTCTAGAGGTTTGAAATTTCAAAATAACAGATGTTGATAGTACTTTTACATCCGGAAAAAACACTATAGCGATGAGTAAAAATGCAATTCACAATTTCAATCTTTCAATAAAAAATAGTGCTGATATAAAAAGTTCAGAACACTTAACAGAAGCTATCATAAAAGAGTTAGCCAAAGTTTCAAAAGAAATAAATCAGCAAAAAGATATAGAGCAAATATGGCAGGAGCAAAAAACTCTAAATGCTATTGCAAACAATTCTAGTACCTCAATCGGAGAAGGCGCTACAAATACTACTGCTGGAAAAAATGAAAAGCAACTAGTATCGGTGAGCAATACTTCTTCGGTTTCTGAGGGAACAAAAGAAAATCAAATAGTCTCAACTGGAGAAGGCATCAACGGCGTATTAAAGTTGGTTGGTAATACTTCTTCAGTTGGTGAGACAATAACATCAACTTCCAACGCTTCAATCGGAGAAGGCGTTGCTGATACCACTGGCGGTCCAATAATGAGTTCTGCCGAATCAGCCAACAATACTTCTCCGATTCAGGGAGCCCAGAATAATGCTAACACTATAATGTCTCAGACTTATGCAAATGTGGCAGCGCAACAAACGCTGGCAGTTCCTCAAATGCTTCAGGCTGGAATTGATGAACCAAGTATCGAAATTATTAAAGAAGAAATTAAAAAGAAATTAGATCAGGCTACTGCTATCAATGATACTGTTGCAAAAGACTATTGGACCAACATTTCCGAAGCTTTTAATAATATAAATACTTCTGCAAAAGATTTTGATGGTAAGCCAGAACATACGCTGTTTACACAAATGTATGCTTCATTAAAACAAGCAAATCAGGTTGTAACGGCTCAAAATTTTAATTGGGATATTGTTCGCGAAAAAATGATCAAATCGATTGATGCTAATATACTCAAAGGAAAAATTTCTAGTGACAGTTCGGTACGTTGGAAACTAATTCAAAAACAATTAAAGGATGATACAATTAATATCGCAAATCTGTTTGAACGATACAACGAATTATTTTTATTGCTAAAAGAAGTTGAAGGACTTGAAAAATTTCCATCTACGATTACCATAACCACAAAAACCAAAATCTATCCTAATTTAAGTGCTGACAGACTTTATGCCGAAATTGGAAAAGAAAATGTTTATGTTTTCTTAAAAGAAATAAATAACAAGGAGATTACGGGAAGTGGTGTAAATAAAGGAGCTGTTAAAATTAAAAATACTGACGCCACTAAATTTATCGTTGGAGAAAGCTTGGATTTTATTCTTGATGAGGTTCTTGTAAACGATATTAAGTTTGAAAAGAAAGATATCAATTGGATTGTTTATAATAGCCAAAAGAAAAATGACAAAGGAATTATTTTTATAAACGAAGGAACTTCCTTTAGTTATAATTTTGATACACCAGGAAAATATAAAGTAGAAGCTTATGGTAATAATCCGGGATCAAATAGTAATAAAAAGGAAATTGTAAAATTAGCGGCTTTTGTAGAAGTAGAAATAATCGCTCAGGAAATTACAATTGTACCTCCGGCAACAATTAAAACCAATTTTATAAGACCTTTTACAGAAGAACAGTCATTTAAAGTAACCTTAAAAAATCCTGAAGTAAAAACATTAAATCCGCTAAAACTTTATTATCAGATTGCTTATACAAACGCAGATAAAGTAACCACAATTTCAGACGAACAAGAATTGGATTCTACAGGTATTGTTAAGCTTGCTATGCCAAATTTTGGAGAATACAGTATTAAAGTGGTTAGTAAAGATCAATATACTTTGAATCAAAAATACAGTATTAAGACAATCAAAAACTTTATTAATAGCATTGAGATAACAGATAATAAGGCTGAAAAGGATATTTATTTATGGAGTATAACAAATCAAAAGGTCATATTTAAGGCTCAAAACTTTATGATTGAGCCAGCTACTCCACAGGAAAAACAAAATATAAAATGGCTGGTTTATGATAAAAATGGTAAAATATACGTACCGGATCGTTTGCCATTGCAATTAGAAAATAATGAGGCAGGAAAGCAATATTTGGTTAAAGGAGAATCTTTTACCTTTTCAATTCCTAAAGTAGAAGGTGAATTTACAATTGAAGCTTATAGTAATGTTAAACAAGGTTCTAAATCAACATCAATAAAAAAAATATTCGTAAAACATCCAGAAGTAACTGAAGCTTATTGGACTTATAATGACGGAAGCAAAAAGAAAACATCTGGCTTTACCGGAGAAATTAATCATATCAAAGCAAGTATTCCAGGATACTTTAATCAGCCGGTAAGAATTAAATTCTATTTAAACGACAGTAGGGAGGTTAATTATTATAATGATACTACAACCAATGGTGATGGTAAAATCAATAAAACCTTAAAATTTGATGCGAATTTGCAGAAACATTTTGGACTTAAAAATGGAAAAACTGCCAAAATTAGATTTGAACTCGAAGGAATACAAAAGGGAAATGTGCCTTATTTATTTAAGGAAAATGCCAACGCTTATAAAGAAACTTTATTAAATGTTACGACAAGTGCAAAAATAACCGATGCTTATTTCATGTATGACGGTAATCGTGTAAAACCGGAGGATAAAATTCCGTTTAGTAAGAAAGGTACCACTGTAACCATAGTTGCCAAAACACAAAATATGGTTGGAAAAGAAATTGTACTAACCGCTCATAAAGTGAGTGAAAATCCAGCTTTTAGACACGCGGTAAAAGTAAATTCAGAAGGTGTTGCTACTGTTAGTTTTATTATAATGCCCGCTAAAGCGGCAAAAAACGGAACCGTAAATAAGTACTATGTTGGTATTGAAGGATATTCTACGAAACATTTGACAGATAAGATGATTAATATGGTTGTAGGTGTAACGAGTAAAGGTAATAAAACAGCTAATTTAACATGGGGTTCTTTAGTTAACCAAAAATTTAGAGAAAAAGTAATAGAAATTTGTGAAGATTTATGGCCTGAAAATACAATAGAAATGGCCAATGGACTTATGGCAGTAATGTATAGAGAAACGAATAAAACATTTGCTGCTAATCAAATGGCTGGATATAAGTCGCTTATTTCGAGAGATCTAATGACCGCAAAAGATTTTGAAAACGACAATAAAAAAACTGGAGAAAGAGGTTCAAGAGCAGTTGGATTAATACAGTTTACTCAAGCTGCACTTGTAAGCATGAAAGAATTTAAAAATGGAGAAGGGTTTGAGAAGTTGCATGCACTAAAATTAAGTTACGCCAAAATGACTGAATTAGAGCAGCTTGAAAAGGTAAGGAAATATTTTAAAAGTGTTGCTCGCTTACCTAAAGTGCCAGAGGATATTTATGTGGCAGTATTTTCTCCTGGTTTTGTAGGTAAAGAGAATACCGACACTTTATACAAAAAAGGAACTGATAGTTATGATGCAAATCCAGGTTTGGATAAAAATAATAACGGAATTCAAAAAAGTGAACTCTTAGTAAAATATTATGAAAGTTTCAAAGAAGGAAATAAAAGTAATAATATTGCAGCGGTTAGTATTGCAGATAAGAAAAAAGAGGAGACTAAAAGAATACATAGTAAGATCGTTACTTTTGCTTCTGATCTATCACAAGAAAGAATTAATCAGATTAGTAACTCAACTATAAGAATTTTAGAAAATGCAGCTATTGATTCAGTAAACGAATTGATTGTCATAACGAGTACAATACGAAATCCGCTACAACAAGCAGCAGCTATGTATCATAACGAATCAACAGGTAACCATATTACTTACAAACTACCTGGTCAAAAAGTAATTAATGTCTATAATACTTCTGTAAAAAATGGAAATTCTAGAGAGGAGACTATAAGATTAATGACTGAAAAAATAATTGAGCTTACCAATTTAAAACAAACAGTTTCGAGACATTGTGTATCTGAGGAAGTTTATAAGAATTTTAATATTGTAGATATTCGTCTTTCATTACCTAATAAAAGAGATTTTGTATATAGCTTACTTAAAATAGATGCAGTGACTAAAATTATTCATCCTTTTACAAACATGAGACCCAATCCTAAATTACAATATGATAGTAAGGAACAAGCTGTACATGTCGAGATAAAACAATAAGTTCATATAATTAGTAAATAACACTCCGTTTTTTGATTTTTTTAATCAATAAAACGGAGTGTTGTTTGTTTTTTAATAATTTATATACTAAATATAAATTAGGCTGATTTGAAAATTTAATTAATTTAGCAGAGTAGAAAATTATATTAAATAACCCCAATTTATCCTTAATATTAAAAAATGCAAAAATCAAAATTAGTCTGTCTGCTATTATTACAAATTATAGTCTTGAGCTGTAAAAAATCAGAAAATGAAAATGTAATTAAAACGGCGTCAACTCAATCAGCTAAAGGAAATCAAGATCAAAACTATATCAAAAAAGCGATCGAATTAAACCAGGCAGATTTTGTTCATTATATAGATACAACTAAAAACATAAATGCTTTTTACAAATTTGATGAATCCAATTCCTATACAATATTGGGATATTGCTGCAAATTTGGAAGATATGATTTTGTAAAAAAGCTTATTTCAAAAAAAGCCGATATAGCTTTGGGTCAAGAGGATGAAGATTATCAATATGATGCACTTTATGTTGCAATAGAGAATCAAAATGAAAAAATAGTTGATTTACTTTTAGAAAATAAAGCAAATGTAAATAGTATCTATACAGAAGGTGGTCTTACACCACTTTCCTTTGCCTGTCAATTTTCTAATTTTCATATTGTTGAAGCATTAATTAATCATAATGCTGACATAAAAGGGAAGTATAATCCACAAACTGAAATGGCTTCTATTCCTATAATAGAAGCTGTAAAAAGTAAAAACAAAGAAGCGGTTAAATTATTAGTAGAAAAAGGTGCTGATGTAAATCAAGTTGATTTAGAAGAGACTTCAGCTTTAAGTTATGCTAAAGCCAATGATCCGGAAATTTATAATTTATTGAATCAGCTAAGTGATAAAGCAAAATCTAGCGCACCAATCGCAGAAAAATTTCAAGGGGAATTTGAAGTAAGCACAAAAGGAGAATTAACTAACGAAGGGACAGGAAGTACTACTTATCATTTTACGATTACAACAAACGGAATTGTATTAAAGTCAGAAGCTTTTGGGGGAGATTTTTTGTGCGAAGGAAATTATAAAGGAGTTGAAAAAGAAGGTGTTTTAGAATTGTATTACAACGAAAATGATGATCGTTGTAAACAATCAAAACCTAATTACCGAATAAAAAAAGACGGAGAAAAATATTTTATCAGAGGAGTTGGAGGTGAAGGAACTTATAACGAATGGGTAAAAATCGACAAAAAATAAGTTATAAATAGGGATGAACGTAAAAACAAAAGCTACCGGTTGAGGTAGCTTTTGTCTTTTAAAATAATTTTAATAGAAGTAATTCACATGAGAATTACTTAAATATTTAAGCTCCCCCGGGCTTTATTATTTTAAAATTATTTACAATTGATAAACAGATCCTCCACTAGCAGGCCATAAAGTATATGCCTGAGATAGAAAATTAGCATCAACATGTATTTTAGGACGTTTTGTGTTTTGAGTAAAATCTTGCAGCGTTATAGCAAAATTATTGTTGTTTTTGATGCTTAAATCAGTCAATAATGTATTACCAAAACACCAAAGAGCAGTTAATTTAGAATTTGAGTCAAAATTTAAACCAGTCCATTTGTTTGAAGAAACGTTTGTTTTTTCTAAAAGAGTTAATGGAGAAACATTCAAAGAAGTCAACTGATTAGACTGAATGAATAAACTTGTAAGCTTAGTGTTTCCATTAAGGTTTAAAGTAGTTAATTGATTACCATAACACCAAAGTCCCCATAAACCAGCAACATTAGAAGGAATTGTTAAACTATTAAGTTGGTTGCTATGACACCAAATTTGAGTAAGATTAATGTTTGATGAAAGATTCAAAGTCGTTAACAGATTGTTTTGACATTCTAACCAGCTTAAGGTAGTAATTGCCGAAACGTTTAAAGAAGTCAGTTGATTTCCATTTATAAGTAACTGTTGTAGCGAAGTAAAAGCCTGTATACCAGTTGCATCAGTAATATTTGCACCAGCGACATATAATCCTACACGTGATTTGTCAATATTGATGAAATTATCATTGGCTACAGCATCTTCTTGTCCTGCACCAGCATTAATTAATGCTAATCTGAAATTAGGATCCGGAACGTAAGTATTAACCCAAACTGCTGCAGTTTTTCCTGTAACTGAACCTTTTTTTAATTCAGATATAGCTTTTTCATCTCGAATGTAATTAGGGTCTTTAGAAAGCTTGTAATCTTCTGGAGTTGGATTCGCGTTAAATACGCTTTTTGGCAATTGAGCTGAAGATGTAGAAGCAGATTCATTGTTGTCTGTAGAACAAGCTACGAAGTTTAGCGCTAGCGCAATAAGAAGTAATTTTCTCATAAAAATTCAAATTTTAATTAGTGGTAATGTTAAAAGGTTATTTAATATACTTAATTTTCTCACAAATTAAATTCTTTCTTTTTTAAGATTAAATAAAAATAATGGTATTTTTCGTATAAGATTAAAAACTTTATTTTTATATTATAGGAATTTTAATAGGTAATGATGTTTTTGTTGGCTAAGTTTAAATTCTGGATTAAAAATGAAAAAAAGAGATTTTAATTGGTCAAAAAAAATGTAAACAGAATTTGCAGATTTCCTATAAAGACTTAAAAACTACAATTAAATAATATAGGCTGAATATAATCTCAATTGTGTTTTTCTTAAAAGAAATAAGTATTTTAAAGATTTTATCAAACATTTTAACAGACTTATCTTATTTGTTTTCTTTAATTTTGAAATTCTTTATTTGAATTTTTAAATATGATGTCACGATTATTTTTCTTATTGTTTCTTATTCTTTCTTTTAGCGTTCATTCCCAGTCGACAAAAGAGCTGATTGATAATTTAAATAGTATTAACGATCATCAGAAAAAAGCAGAACTGTGTCGCAAAATTGCGTTAAGATTGAAAGCATCCGATTGGGACAGAGCTATAAAGTATATTGAATTAGCCGAAACTGAAGCCAAAAATTCACAGGTTTCAGAAGATACTTTGGCAAATATTTACATTACGGCAGGAAAAATGTATTCTTCAAAAGAGGTATTGGATGTTGCTTTGCAATATTATCTAAAAGCCTACGATATTTACAAAAACACCGGCAATCTTGAGGAAGCATCTAAATTAGAAAACAATCTCGCAATTATTTACGGACAAGGAAAAAATAAAGATAAAGCGCTGGAATATTTCTTAAAAGTATATCGCTATCAAAAATCAAAAAATGATCCCGTTAAACTTGTCAAAGTCTTAAATAATATAGGAACTACATATTTAAGCGTAAATGTAGATTCGGCTTTGTATTACTATCACAAAGCTCATTTAATAAATAAAACCATAAAAGACAACGTTTTAAAAGTCTATGTCTCTACCAATCTAGCTCGGGCTTATGTTTTGAAAAACGACAAGAAGAATGCCGATTTTTATTTTGATCAGGCATTTTCTTTAGCAAAAGATCCAGTCGATCATTTAATACAAGCTTTTGTTTATGAATCCTATTCTGGTTATAAATTAAAAGAAAAAAACTATGACGCCGTAATTGTAAATGCAAAAAAAGCATTAGAATTATCTAAGGGAAATGAATATAGTTTTTCAGGTTTAAATCTGAATAAAATGCTTTATGAAGTCTATATAAGTAAAGAAGATTATAAAAATGCAGTTTATTATTTTCAGAATTATAATACAATAAATGATAGTATTCATGTAGAAGAAAAAGCAATAAACCTGGAAAAAATAAAGTTGGAGCAGGATTATAAAGTGCGCGCTCAGATAAAAACAATTAATGAAGAAAAGAAACGATTTAAATATTATGTGATCGGACTGATATTGATCGTTGGAATATTGATTTTAATTATTTTTTTGATAAAATACAGAAACAAGAATATTAAAAACCAACTGGAAAAAGAGAAGTTAAAAACAAATATGCAGGCGTTGAATCAAAATCTGGACGCAAAAAATAAGGTTTTGATAGGAAAAGCAATGGCAGAAATACATCGTACAGATACTATAAACGAAATCCTAACGGATCTTAAAAGCATCAAACTCAAAACCGTTAATAAAGAAATGCAGCAAGCTATTGATATAGTTTTAAAGCGTCTTGAAAAGAATTTGAATACAGATATCTGGCAAGAATTTGAAATAAGTTTCGAGCAGGTTCATAAATCTTTTTTCGACAAATTAACGGAGGATTATCCTTCTCTTACCCCAAAAGACCGCAGATTATGTGCGCTTTTATATTTGGATTTAACCACAAAAGAAATCTCTCAGATTACAGGGCAATCTTTTAAAGCTATTGAAAATGCCCGAACAAGACTCCGTAAAAAGTTCGATTTGACCAATGAAAAAGTAAATCTCTCTACTTATCTAAATACAATTTAAGTTAACTAATTATAAAGAAATAAACCAAGCTAATGATTTGATTTAGTTTGGTTTATTTTTTTTTGAGTGCTTTTGGGTGGAGCTTTTCTACCTGAGAGTGTTTTTGCTATACTCCTTTTTTTCGAAAATAAAAGCGTCCATTCTACATTTACAAAATCGATTACTGACCAAGTCGATAGTAAATAAATTATAATGAATCGTAAGAAAAAAAATACCCCTCCTAAAAGTTTAGAACAACTTTTAGAAGAAGCAGAAACAAAAAAGAAAACCCTTCTGAAAATTCTGGAAAAAATAACAAAAGAAAATCCTAAAGATCAAAACCAGAATTGATTTTTAGAATCCGCTTTTATGGTTTTGCTATGAACTATTAAAGTGTAAAAATGAATTAACTAAGCGCACTATATATTAATTTTTAAATTTAAAACAATGAACCAGATTTACTTTAAAACCAAGTATTTGTTTGTTCTGTTAGGTTTCTTTGTCTGTTCCGTGGGAATGGCACAGTCACCCGTTCCAAACAAGCTAAAAGGCAATGCGGTAACGGCATTAGGATCGCCGACTGCAAGCCAGACAAAAAATCAAGTTTCTAAAAAAACTAAGGATCAAATTTCCAGTCAGGATAGTGATGCGAATAATCTTTTTACCCAAAAAGAAGAGAAGATAAGCGGCAAAGAACTTTCTGCAGCAGAAAGCGAAGCGGTGCTAAAACGAGCACAACAAAGTCAAAATTTATTTACACAAAAATTAACGAATACTACTGCAAAAACAAATGCACAGGATTCTGTTAGCACAAAGGTGAAATCATTTGCTAAGTCTTCAAAATTAACGATAAAAAATATTTTTGAAGTTAAAAGAGAAGAGTTTGATTTAGCTTCGACTGATAAAATGCAATTAAAATCAGTTTCTGATAATCATGGTAGAACACTTGCTACTTATCAGCAATTGCATAATTCTATTCCGGTTGAAGGTGCTATTTATAAGGTTAGAGAAAATAAAACCAAGATTGATGCATTTGGAGCTACCGCTAAGAAATTGCCTGTTAATGGCAATTACAAAATAAATGCAGCTACAGCTTTTCAAAATGCATTAAAAACGGTAAATGCGAAGCAATATATTTGGGAAAGTAAAAAATTAGGATCTATCATTAATAAAAATATAAGCTCAAAACCGGAAGGTGATTTGGTTTATGTTGGGCCTAATTTTTCGCCTGAATTAACAGAATATTATCTGGCTTGGAAATTTGATATTTATGCGACTAATCCGCAATCAAGCCAAACCATTTATATCGATGCAAATTCAGGAAAAACAATTTTAAACATTGCGTTGGATCGTGATTCTAATCTTCCCGGGCAAACTATGGGTAAAGGTAAGGCACGCTATTCCGGAGACGTAACTTTTAATACCAAGCAATATGCTGATGGTTACAGATTAGAAGCTGATTATGGGAAATTTAAAATTCCTATGTATACCCTAAACATGAATCATGCAGATCAGGCTTCAGACGAAGTAATTACAGATTATATCGATGAAGATAATATCTGGAGTGAATTGCATAATGAAAATCATGATGAGGTTGCGCTTGACATTCATTGGGGAATGCAAAAAGCACTTGACTATTATGCGGAAAAATTTGACCGAAATAGTGTCGATAATAAAGGGTTAGAAATTATTAGTCTTGCGCATTTAGGCAATAATGTCGAAAATGCTTCATGGACTGGTGGCTGGGCACAATTTGGTGATGGTGTCAACAACTCGCCTTATGTAGGTTTAGGAATTACAGCACACGAGCTTACACATGCCGTAACACAATATTCTGCGGCGTTAATTTACCGTGGAGAATCTGGTGCAATGAATGAATCGTTCAGTGATATCTTTGGTATATCTGTTGAATTTTATGTTGGAAAAGATACTAAAGAAAATATTTGGTTATTGGGTAACGAATTGTACAAACATGGAAGCATGAGAAGTATGGGGAACCCAAAAGCTCAAAGTCAGCCGGACACTTACGGAGGTGTAAATTGGATAAATCCTTTAAATACTTCTTATGATAATGGTGGTGTGCATATTAATAGCGGAATCACTAACTATTGGTTCTATCTTTTAAGCGAAGGAGGAAAAGGGGTTAACGACCTTAATAACAGTTATGATGTAAAAGCTATTGGTCTTGCTAAGGCAGAAAAAATAGCATATATAACCCTTACGGAATACTTATCGCCGTCGTCAAACTTTAGCGATATGCGTCAGGCGACTTTGATGGTTGCCGAGGATTTATACGGAATGGGTTCTGAAGAATACAAACAAATTACCAATGCCTGGTATGCGATTGGTGTGGGAACTCAGTTTGCAGACAAACAATTTGCAGTTGTTACAGTAGAAAAACCTAGCGTTGCTTGTGGCTCTTTAAAAGGAGATGAACCTTTTTATGTTACAATTAAAAATACAGGATCTACTGTAATTAAAGCGGATAAGGCTTTAAACTATAAGTTAAGATTAATGATAGCCGGTTTTGGTGGAAGAATGAGTACACTTTATACTAATGATGGTGTTATTAGTTTTGATAAAGATCTGGCTGTAGGTGCAGAAACAGTTATAAAAATCCAGGAAAACCTTCCTTATAATGTAAGTCTAACGGCACTAAATTATGTAGAAGTTAAACTTGATTTTGACCCTATTACAGCGTTTGGTACAAAAGAGGGAATTTCGTTTGTGTCAAGTTACCTTGTTCCGCCGGCGCAAAAAGATTTAGATCTTAAAGTTGCAAGGTTGAATCTTCCTGAATATTCAGGTACGACTTTATCGGCAAATCATGCATTATCAATTACAATTTTTAATTTGGGTTGTCAGGATTTACCTGCCGGAACACAGTTAAAAGTAGGATATCAGGATAAATTTGCCGGAAATCAAACGATCTGGAAAGATATTACATTAAGCACTGTTTTTAAAGGAAACTCAGAAATGACAATTCCTTTTGATGGCACTGTCGATCTATCTGCAGTTGGTCTGCATACTTTTGATGCTTTTGTATCATACGACAACGATCCTGTAGCAACGAATAATACTGGAACAAATGCCGTTTATAACGGTATTGTAACTCAATTTCCTTATAGTCAAAATTTCGAAGGAACGCCTGGAGGATGGTATTCAGAATCATTGGCTACAAATCAAAAATTTATATGGCAAGCAAGTGCATATTCCTTTAGAGATACTAAATCTAAATATCTTTGGGCTACAGTACAACTTGGAGATACTGGTGATAGAGTCGCTTTAAATGCTGATTTTACATTGCAATCTCCTGTATTTGATTTTACAAATGTTGCATTTCCATATGTTGAGTTTGATATCATTTCTTTATTCCATAACGGATATGATGGTTTAATTGTCGAATATTCTGAAGATAACCAAAACTGGAAAAAAGTTACTGGTATCGATTATCCTTCAACTTTGCATTATGATAACGAAGGCGTATTATCTGGCCCATGGTTTACCGGAATCAATAATGATTTTAAAAAGGCTCCATTTGGAATGCGTTTAAATGAATTAGCGGGTAAAAAAGCTGCAATTCGTTTCCGCGTCGTTACAGATGATTACAATGATGGATTCTTAGGTGCTTTTATAGATAATATTCGTGTCGATAATGCACCTTATGATTTAGAACTTTCGGCTGTAAATGTAGATGCGGGAAGTTGTAAAATTGACAACACTAATGTAACAATTAAGGCTAAAATCATTAACAATTTTGCAACAACTGCTGAGCAGGTTAATGTTAATGTGAAAATTCTTGATAACGCACAAAATGAAATCTTTTCAAAAACAGAAAAAGCATCATTAGTGTTTGCTAAATTTCAAGATACGATTACATATTCTATTCCAAATATTAACTTAAAAACAATAGGTAGTAATACTATTTTGGTTTCTGTTTTTCCTGATGATATGACTAAGGATATTAAGCCGAAAAATAATTCTTATACATTGAGTTATGATAGTTGGAATAATGACGATATGAAAGTATCTGTACTTCCGTATACGATGGATTTTGAAGATGCAAGTCAATATAAAGGATGGAGAACTTCTGAAAATAAAGGAAGTGCCGGCTGGATACATGGTACGTATTTAGATTTACGCTCTCCAAGTTTTTTCCTGACAGATCATACTAAATTTATGGCAAGCAATGATGATAAATGTAATTGTGATGCTTCTAATGATAGATTAATCTCTCCGGTTTTTGACTTAAGCAACTATAAAGAAGCACATTTATCATTTGATGGTTTTGGAGATGGTCAAAGACTTTCAGACGGATATGTAAAAGTAAGTACAGATGGAGGTAATACATGGGAAACTGTGTTTAAAATGTATTATATCGATAATTGGATCCAATATCACGTAGATTTAACGCCTTATGCAGGAAAATCATGTGTGATGATAGCATTCCAGCATGATGATAACGGTTTATTTGCTAATGGTTTTGCGATAGATAATATTAAGGTTACAGAGAAAGCAGATTATTTACAGTTATCTGATTTAAGCGTTCCTGAAACGGTTTATGAAGATGCGCCTTCGCACGAATTTTTTATAGGTGCAACAAATGCTTATTATAACACAGTAGAGAAAGCTACGATCGAATATCAAATTACCCAAAATGGTAAAGCGGTTGGTGAACCGGTTACGCTGGAAAAAAATGATAAGATCTTGCAATATCAAACCATTGTTTATACAATAAATGGTATTCCGCAATTGGCGGCAGGAAATTATGAAGTTACAGTAAAAATAATTTCGAATGGACAGCTAAAAGCTGATGCACAAACTCTTACGAAATCTTTTCAGGTTGTTGCAAAAGCACCAAATTTAGAAACAGAAACTTTTTCGGATGTAGCTTTAGGTTCAATATTTGGATCAAAAGGATATACTTCAAATCAAAGTGATGATAACTATCCTTGGAGAGTTGTTACTAAACCGGATAATACAAACCTGACAGTTCCTAAAACGGATCATACAAGAGATGTAGCTGCAACGATGCTGTATAATCAGCTTGAAAATTATGCTATTTATGGAGAATTATTATCTCCGATGTATAAGTTATCTGAAAATGCAACGGCTTTAGAGTTTTATTATGCAATGCAATGCAACTACATTAACAGTTTAATTGTAGATGTTAAAACGGTAGGAGGGGAATGGACTGAAATATGGAGAGACTCTAAACATGGAGACTATGTTGATACAGAGTGGAAAAAAGGAGCAATCAACATAAAGAAATATGCAGGAAAATCTGTAATGTTTAGATTTAGACATGCTAAAGAAGGTGGATATTCATACATGGTATTAGATGATTTAAAAGTAATCACTGATGATGTTTTAGATGCATCTGTACAAATATTATCACCAAAAGATGTATGTGGCGGATCTGAATTTAAAGTGAAATTGACTAATGAAGGACAAATTGCCATTGCAGCAAACACAATTCAGTTAGATGTAAATTACATCAACACAAACGAAACTATTTCAGAAACTATTGAAGCTGGAATTCCGGTTGGAGAAAGTATCGAATATATTTTGAAAAAACAGCCAAAACTTGAAATAGGAGGTGATTCTCATGTGTTTAGTGTGAACGCAAAATTAGAAAATGACGCGGTTCAACAAAACAACGAAATTACAAACTACATCTATCAGGGAGTAGCTCAGGATTTTAAAATATTTGATAATTCAAGTATTCACGGATACGCAGGCAAAAGTTTATACATTGATGCTCAAACTAATTTTAGCGTTGATAAGTTAGAAGTTACTTCATACAAATGGAATACAGGTGCGGTTTCTAATGCTATTGAAATCAATCAGCCAGGAGATTACACTGTAACAGTTGTGACTAAAAACGGATGTACGCTTACAGAAAAAATCACAGCAACATTTGACACTTTTGAATCTGATTTAGAAAGTGGCGCTATTTGTGGTCCTGAAGTTGTTTTAAATCCGGGAAACTATAAATCTTACGAATGGTTTGACGGTTCAACAGAACCAACTTATACTACAAAAGAAAGTGGTGATTATTTCGTAACGGTTTATAATGAAAACGGAATTGGTAAAACTTTAAGTACGACAATTTCAATTCTTGAAAACAACATTGTACCGGAAATTCAGGTTGTAGGGGAGAAAAAATTAACAGCTTCAGTTGATGCAGCTTCGTACCAATGGTTTTTGAACGATAGACCTATTCCAAATGCAACTGAAAAATCTATAATTGCGATTTGGGAAGGAAGTTATAGTCTTCAAATAACTAATGATAACGGTTGTAATAGAATTTCGACGGCATTTGATTCAAAAGGTATGTTGCTTGGAAAAATAACAAATCCGTTTAGAGTTTTCCCTAATCCGGCTGTTGACAACGTAAACATCTTTTTGGGTGAAAAAATTGAAGGAGCAACAGAAATCAAAATGTACGCTATGGATGGAAAAGCCGTATGGAATAAAACCTATACAAGTATTCCGTCAACTATAAATCTAAGCGGATTAACTCCTGGAGTTTATGTTTTAGAATGTGTAGTAAAGGATAAAAAATACACAGCCAAGGTTATTAAAAAATAACAAAATACAGATAGAAATAAGGTAACTCTCCTTTGTGAGAGTTACCATTCTTAAAACAAATTATATACATATGAAAAAATCAATGTTCCTTATATGCACACTATTTTTTGGTGTGACTGTTATGGCTCAAACCCCAAAAGTTAAACTAGGTCTAAAAGCAGGTTTAAATTTGGCAAGCCTTAATTTTGATGAAAGCGAACTAAAATCATCAAACAAAACGGGATTTACGGCAGGGTTTATGGTCGAAATTCCAATGGCTAAAAACTTTTCGCTTCAACCAGAATTGTTGTACAGTCAGCAAGGATCAAAAACTTCCTTTTCTGATAAAGATGTAACCAATTCGCATTATAAAAGTACAATAGATCTGAATTATCTGAACATTCCTGTAATGCTAAAATACTATGTATTCGAAGGATTAAGTATACAAGCAGGACCTCAAATAGGAATACTTTTAAAAGCGAATAATAAATATGAAGATAATTTTTTAGGCTATGAAAATCAGGAAAGTTTTAACTTGAAAGATTATTCAACAGGTATCGATACTTCTGTGAATTTTGGATTGGGTTATCAATTTAAAGATAAATTCTACGCAGACGCGAGATATAATATTTCGTATTCGAATGCTTTCAAAGAAGGAGATGCAAATCACTTCATTAATAATGATATGAAAAACCGAGTTTTTCAAATAACAATTGGTTACTTTTTTTAATTTTTTGTAGGTTCTTAAAACCACTCTCTACCAGAGTGGTTTTATTTTGTTTTACAAATAAAAAAAAACAGATAAACTATTAAAGTTTTTTTAGTTAGATGTTTAGATATTTTAGAGATAAAAAAAGGAAGATGTATTTAAATATCTTCCTTTTTTTGTTCAATTGAGAGGGTCTCAATTGAACACTTAATTCCTATGTTGATGTTTATAGATAGGGTTCTAAAGAAGCCCTGAAGCTTTTTTTTAAGAATCGATATGTTTTTTAATTTGAATATTTCTTCTAGATCGGATTTTTTTTAAATTAAAACGAGAACAAGAATGTTACAAACTGTTAGATAGTTGAGTAACTTGAAAGAGTTAGAGATTTATGGTTTGCAATAAATGTAAACTCCATCCACTCCTGCTTCCTTGCATCCATTAATAAATGACGATAGGAACCATAGGATTTGTATTATTTCATTTCTTTCGGCAAAATATTCAGCATCTCTTAATTGTTGAAGCTTCACTTCTAATCCACTTTTGGAGATAAAATTCAATACTAAATAAACTTCTCTTTGATGGTTAGGCTCTAAAATAGTACTCTTAAATACATCAATAAAATTATTTATCGAATTACCTTTCCGTAACCTTCTAATTTGTGTTTGGACTCTATCATTATTATAATTACTATTCCAGAAATCTTGTTTAGAAGCTAACTGAAAATCCTGCGGCATTAAATTGCCTAAGTTTTTCAATGCTTGTCCGACAATATCTTGAAATGCGGATGCTGAATAATTAGTTTTTTTATATTTTGAATGAATAAATTTTATTTTATTTCCAACTATACTAATGTGATCTGCCCACTCTTTTCCAAGATCATCGCATATCAAATATTCTGAATCTTGTAAAAAGATGCTTTCGGTAATATTAAAAATAGATCTGGGACTAAAATTTGTGGAAGTTGCCGTAAATGTACCTTTTTCACTATTTGCATTTTGAAGTTGAGGATTAGGAAGGAATATTTTGAGAAAATTGTCAATATTACCTAAAAGCCTATTGTCTTTAAATAGTTTTCGATTAGTATAAATAAGTTCGCAATTGTCAAAATTTACTATGAATTGATTTGATACATTTATGTAATCAATAAGAGGTTGCATCTTTCCATTATCTTTAAATAAAATAATATTCTTTAGTTTTTGTGACCTTACTGAAATAGACTTTTCGTTCATTCTTATTTCTAAATCGTTTACATATGGATTCTGAATATCATAGGTTGTAAGACCAATAGTATTATGATTAGCAATCTGGAGCAAAGTTTCAACCTTTGATATGTATTTGATTAGATTTATTTGTCGTTGACTTCCATTTCTTAGAACAATTCGGGTCTCGTGAATTACATTTTGCTCCAAGTCTTCATATAATTTTGAGAATACAAATAAAATTGCGATAGGCATTAAATCATGTTTATGATCTTTAAAATCTATAGATTCAGAAAACATTGATAGAAAGGTTTGTCTATCTGTATGTGTTCGTAATCGCTCAACTTGTAAAAATCCCCATTTAGAAATTTCTCTAATAGTTGACTTTTTGCCAAATTTATTTATTCTTGAAGTATTCAATGAAAGAGAAGTTTTTTCGTCATCATTTTTTACCCTCAAATTATTTACCACGTAATTACTTGTGCCAAGAGGTGAGAGATTCTGTTGTAGATTAAGAGATTCTAGTGATTTTTGACGCATAGCACGATCAGAAACATTCATGTTTTGCATATTTAGTTTTTCGATTTGGGTGTCTTCATCAACATATAGAGTTGAAAGAACCTTGTAATCGATAGGTTCAAACTTTTCAAGAAATTCTCTAAGTTTACCAACATTTCGTCTAATGATCATTATGTAGTCATTAAAATCTATAATCAGTATATATGCTAGTTTTACTTCTTCCCAATTCTCTAAACTTTCTTCTAGAATAGATGGAATAGCCGTATATCGAAAGATACAAATAGAATAAGTAAAATTCTGTTCATTAATTATAATCTCTTTATTTATGACTCTTAGCAGATAGTTTCCCGTTTTTCCATTCGAAATTCTTCTGAATAAATTTGTAATAAGATATCTAGACAGGTTTACTTGGTTTGGATTTGAATAAAAATAAGCATTTTCATTAAATACGATTTGATTTAAAATCTCATTGTCTGTTAATTGCATAATTGAGTATTTTAGTTTCTTTCAAATGTATGCTACGTTTTACAATAACAATTACGGTTTTCCATATAGTGTTATAAGTGAGGATAGATATAATTAGAATTGTTAGGGAAAGTTTAGATCTTAATTTATTAATCTTTTATTATAAATTAATTTAGCTAATGTGAAAAATATTTAATATAAGATTAAATCAAGAATCTAAGAAATAAAAAAGCCTGTAAACATTAAGTTTACAGGCTTTTTTGTGGAGTCGCCGGGAATCGAACCCGGGTCCAAACAAGCAACTAAAGAGCTTTCTACACGTTTATTTCCTGATTGAATTTTCGATGTTAAGCTAGGTCAGGAACAACCACTCAACACTTATCTTCTTAATTTCGAAATCCACCCGAAGCTCATGGAAATCTAGGTCTATTTTTACGGTTCCCCTATACTGACCGCCACAAACCAAGGCTTTCAAGGAGAATCCAGCTTCCCTATCTTATAGGGACGTGGCTAATCTTACTATAATTCAGATTATGCAGCTAAAGCGTAGTTATTTTCGCCGTGTAAAATTGTAAGATCTTATATTTACGAGCAAGGTCTCAATGCTCGACGTGCTTACTTTTCAATTCGACTTGCTGTCAAAACCAGTCGACCCCAAAAATGAGTTTGCAAATTTATACTATTTGAAGTTACTTTGGTAATAAAATTTACACAAAAATTAGAAAGTTAAAAGTCAAAAGTTATAAAGTTTTTAAAGTCACATACTTATTTACTTTTACTTGTTTTATTTTCAGCCAATAGGTTTATTTTAAAAAGTACAAAGTGAATATTAGCAACTGTTTTTAAAGCTTTGTAACTTTTGACTTTCGACTTTTGACTATAGTTTTACTCTTCGTCTTTGAAATTAAAAGGATAATCACCAAAAATAGGAGCCAGTTTACGAACAGCATAAGTGTTTCTGGTCATCTTGTTAGATAATGCAATAATGGTCACATGCTCTTTCATCAACGGAATATATGATGAGGTATTTCCATGCCACCATCCATTGTGGAAATAATAATTTTGTCCGGTTTCCCAATTAATCATTCTAATTCCTAAACCGTAATTTTTAGTTCCTTTTCGTTCGTTACTGTTACCAGTATAAACTTCTTTTAATAAAGCAGGTTTCAAAAAGTCAGGAGAATTTCTGGCTCTGTCAAATTTCAAAAGATCTCTTACTGTAGAGAAAATGTTTTTATCTCCATATACGTTATCCAAATAATCAAAACCAATTTCGGCACCGTTACCTTTATAAGAAGGTACAATTGTTTTGCGATCTTTATCATCGTCAAAAACATAAGTATTTGTCATTCCCAAAGGTTTGAAAATCATTTGAGACATTGCTTCCTTATATTTTAATCCGGTAATTTTTTCGATTATAAGAGCCAGCATTGCATAATTGGTATTGCAATAACCAAAACGAGTTCCGGTTTTTGATTCTAATCCAATATTTTTTGTGGCTAAAATGTCTAATATATCTTGATTGGTAAGTTGATTATGTCTGTCCCAAACTGATTTATCATGATCTGTGAAATAAGCATAATTACGCATTCCGCTACGGTGACTTAACAACATTCTAACGGTACAATCTTCGTACGGAAATGTTTTTAAAATTGTATTTACCTTTTGATCTAAATCAATTTTGCCGGCGTTTACCAATTTTAAAACCGCTGTAGCAGTAAGTACTTTACTTACAGAAGCAATTTGAACAGGTGTATTTGCGGTTATTTTAGTTCCTTCATTTTTATTTGCATAACCATTATAGCGTTCAAAAATAATTTGTCCATTTCTGGCAACCAAAAAACTTCCGTTCATGCTATTGTTTGGCCAGTTTTTGCTGTAAAAGTGATTTATTCGTCCGGCTACAGAATTTATATAGGCCTGTGTTATTCGTTTTTCAGGACCTAAAGGCTTCATTTTTGGTAAGGTATCTTCTATTGTTGAAGCTTTGTCAACACTCGTTTTTTTATCTTTTCCGCACGAACTTAAAACTAAAATTAGAATAAGTATTTGTGCTATATTTGTTCTCTTAAGGAAATTCATTTGCATCGTTCTTGAAAAACAAATATATCGAATTCAATATTTATGTTTTGATATTTTTAGTTAACTAAAAAGTAGTTTTTAACACAAAATTAACTTGATTTTTATTTAGTCGATTGTTATCCAGCTTTTAACGGTTTTTAAAGATTCTAAATTGTATTTTGACAACAAAACTTTAACGAAAATTGTTATATTTGAAACAAATTATACGCAAAAAGTTATATTAATAATTACCTCAAACTTATTTAAATGAAATTTGGAATCATAAAAGAAAGAAAAAGCCCACCAGATCGCCGAGTTGTTTTTGCTCCGGGCGAATTGGCAAAACTCAAACAAACGTATCATGATGCTGTTGTTGAGGTAGAAAGTTCAGATATCAGAATTTTTTCAGACCTTCAATATAAAAGTATGGGCATTACCGTTACAGAAGATGTGTCAGGTTGTGATGTTTTATTTGGTGTAAAAGAAGTTCCTGTAGAAAATTTAATTCCAAATAAAGCTTATTTTTTCTTTTCGCATACAATCAAAAAGCAACCTTATAATAGAAAATTATTGCAAGCTATTTTAGAGAAGAACATTGATTTGTATGATCATGAAACTATTGTTGATGCAGAAAATCGACGTTTAATTGGTTTTGGAAAATATGCCGGAATGGTTGGTGTTTACAACGGAATACGTGCTTTTGGAATAAAATTTGAATTATTTAAATTACCAAAAGCAGAAACTCTTGGAGGTAAAGACGATTTAATTAAGCATTTGAAGCGTATTACAATGCCAGCTTTAAAGTTCGTAATTACAGGAACTGGAAAGGTGGGAAGCGGAGCTAAAGAAATTCTGGACGCCATTAAAATAAAAGAAATTACGGTTGAGAATTATTTGACTAAAAATTATACACAAGCTGTTTATGTGCAGTTAGATGTTTTAGAATATAATAAACGTATCGATGGTGAGGTTTTAGATTTTAATGATTTTATTGCACATCCTGAAGCTTATGTTTCAGATTTTGAAAAATTCACCAAAGTCACGGATATTTATTTCGCAGGACATTTTTACGCAAGTGGAGCTCCAATGATTTTGACGAAAGAAATGCTTAATGCAAATGATTGCAAACTTAAAGTCGTTGCCGATATTTCGTGCGATGTAAATGGACCAATTGCTTGTACTTTGAGATCTTCGACAATTGCAGAACCTTTATATGGTTATTTTCCGTTAGAAGACAAAGAAGTAGATGTTTTTCATCCTGCTGCGGTTGTAGTAATGGCGGTTGATAATTTGCCATGCGAAATCCCGAAAGACGCAAGTGAAGGTTTTGGAGAGCAATTCATGGAACACGTAATTCCTGCTTTCTTTAACAATGATAAAGAAGGAATCCTAAAACGTGCAAAAATTACCGAAAACGGAAAGTTAACACCAAGATTTGCTTATTTGCAAGATTATGTGGACGGGAAGTAATTATAAATTATGAGTTATGAATTATTAGTTCATTAATTATAATTTTAAGAAATAATAAAAGCGGTAGAAGGATTTTTAGATCTTCTACCGCTTTTTTTTAACTCATAATTTATAATTCATAACTCATAATTTTTTTAAACCATTTCCTCCGGTTTTACCCACGCGTCAAAATCTTCTGGCGTTACATAACCCAAACGAACGGCTTCGTCTTTTAGAGTTGTTCCGTTTTTGTGTGCGGTTTGTGCGATTTCGGCGGCTTTATAATAACCAATTTTTGTATTTAGAGCGGTTACTAACATTAATGAATTGTCTACAAGTTCTTTTATTCGTTTGTAGTTTGGTTCGATTCCTTGTGCGCAATGTTCGTCGAAAGAGATACAAGCGTCTCCCAAAAGTCTTGCGGATTGAAGAAAGTTTGCTGCTATTACAGGTTTAAAAACGTTTAGTTCATAATGTCCTTGCATTCCGCCAACAGAAATTGCCATGTCGTTTCCTATCACTTGTGCGCAAACCATTGTTAAGGCTTCACATTGTGTAGGGTTTACTTTTCCGGGCATAATTGATGATCCTGGTTCGTTTTCCGGAATATGGATTTCGCCAATTCCTGATCGCGGTCCAGAAGCTAACATTCTGACATCGTTTGCAATTTTATTCAAAGAAACCGCCAGTTGTTTCAAAGCTCCGTGTGTTTCGATAATTGCATCGTGAGCTGCAAGAGCTTCAAACTTATTCTCGGCAGTTATAAAAGGATGATTCGTGAATTTTGCTATATATTCGGCAACTTTAACGTCGTATCCTTTTGGAGTATTTAATCCGGTTCCTACTGCGGTTCCGCCTAAAGCGATTTCTGATAAGTGAGCGAGAGTATTTTTAAGTGCTTTTAATCCGAATGATAATTGAGCAGCATATCCTGAAATTTCCTGTCCTAATGTTAATGGCGTTGCATCCATAAGATGTGTGCGTCCAATTTTTACAACATCTTTGAATTCCGCTGCTTTTTTGACTAAAGTTCCGTGTAGTTTTTCGACACCGGGAATAGTCGTTTCGACAATCATTTTGTAAGCTGCAATGTGCATTCCGGTTGGGAAAGTATCGTTTGATGATTGTGATTTATTTACATCATCATTTGCTTTGATAAATTGTTCGCCTTCGCCAATATTAAATCCTTTTAGAACTTGTGCACGATTAGCAATAACTTCGTTTACGTTCATGTTACTTTGTGTTCCTGAACCGGTTTGCCAGATCACAAGCGGAAATTCGTCGTTTAATTGTCCGGCTAGAATTTCGTCGCAAACGGCTGCGATAGCGTCACGTTTTTCGATTGGTAAAACACCTAAATCATAGTTTGCATAAGCGGCTGCTTTTTTTAGATAAGCAAAACCTTCAATGATTTCGTGTGGCATTGATGCCGATGGTCCAATTTTGAAATTATTTCTGGAACGTTCTGTTTGTGCTCCCCAATATTTATCTGCCGGGACCTGAACTTCGCCCATCGTATCTTTTTCTATTCTGTATTTCATGGTGTTGTATGTAAAAGGTTAAATGTGATTTGTGAAATGTTGTGCTGAATGGTACGCGGATGACGCTGATTTACTTCGTAAAGAAGCGGATTAAAACTGATTTTTTTCTTTTATGATTGAATCTTCTTATGAAAACGGTTGCCCTAGCCCTGATGGGAGCGGCATCCTTTTATGGCGGGGTTCGCCATAAAAGATATAGTGTACAGCAGGAAATAGCTCCTGAAAATACTTATCTTCTTCTGTTTTAGATTGTTTGATTGTATAGGAATTAATCATGTCAAAAAAAGCTTATTTAAAATGAGTTTAAATATACGGATTATTGTGATTTTATAAAAATTGATTTGGATTTTATTGCTAACGAAAAATATAAAACTTACATTTGTCCTTACATTCAAAAATTCCGGAAAACATGTTTGAATTTTCACAGTACTTAGGCTTTTTACTTTTCTTGACCATACTAACTATAGGGTTTTGGTTGATGTTTTTCTTAGTTGGTTTCGTATCTTATTGGGTTACGGGAGCAAGCTGGGAAATGTTCAAAGAGAAAAGAGCAAAAAAGAGACAAGAAGAGCAATCAATTTAATTTTAAATTGACTTCAAATAAGAAAGGACCCGTTTATTCGAGTCCTTTTTTTTTTGTTTAAATACCAATAAAAAAGAATAGATCAATACTAATACTTGTGTAGAAAGATTAAATATTTTGTGTTAGCTAATTATTTTAACCACAAAGAACGCAAGGTTTTATCTTATTGTTATGGTTATAAACGCAAAGTTCGCAAAGCTTTATCAATTATAGCTTTGCGAACTTTGTGTTTGTATAAAATCTTATGAATAAAAAACCTTGCGTTCTTTGCGGTTAAATTTATCCTTAATTTTTTTAAACTAAATTATCCAGGATAATCTCCTCCGCCATCATTTCCGTCATTTTTAGGCGCTGCATTTTTATCGCGATCGCTTTTGGCTTTGTTAAAGCGGTAGGTAAACGATAAGTTGAATTGACGTCTACGGAATTGCATTTCGCTATAAGCGTTTTGGCTTTCGTGTGTCACATCGTTTTCAAGATAAGTGTAAGACCTCATGATTCGTGAATTGAAAATATCACTAATATTGAAAGCAATTGTAGCTTTGTCTTTTAGAACATCTTTGCTAAATGCAGTATTCATTCCAAACTGACCTAAGTTTTTACCTTGAGCTGTTTTTTGTTCGCCATTATAGGTGCCGCTTAATTGCCAGTCAATTTTGTATGGTAATGTTAGTTTTGAGTTGATTCTGGCAAACCATGTATTAGCTTGATTATCCAGATTTTGTACAACTGTATTTCCGTTAAAATCGGTATATGTGTTGTCTCCGGTAGTTTTTACGTTGTAAAAGTTGAAGTTACTGTTGATTCTCCATATTTTGAATGGTGTATAATTCAATGTAAATTCAAAACCAAATTTTTGCTCTCTTCCTAGGTTAATTGGGCGGCTCAAAATAACAGGAATTCCTTCTACTGGTTCGCCTGGAGTAGGAGTTATGACCTTGCCGTCAGGAGTTACAACCTTGCCTGTAGGAGTTCTCACGAAACTGAAAACGTCTTTTGTGTTTTCGAAATATGCTGAGGTATTAAACGTTAATTTGTCCCAACGTTTGATGTATCCAATATCGAATTTGTCTGTCAAAGAAGGGTCTAAATCCGGATTTCCTTGAAAAATATTAACATTACTGGAGTAATTCGTCGCAGGATTCATGAAACGTCCTCTAGGTCTTGTTAGACGCTTGCTGTAACTTGCTGTAAAATTGCTTTTGTCTGAAATTTCATAACTAACAAATGCGCTTGGAAACAAATTGTTGTATTTTTTGCTATTGAAATCGTTAGTGTCTAATAAGTTTACCTGAATATTAGTGTCTTCCCAACGCAACCCAAATAAATAAGAGAACTTATTTACTTTGAAACCGTATTGCGTGTAAATTGCGTTTATGTTTTCCTTGTATTCTAAAGTATTTGAAAGATCCGGATCTGGTTTACCATCAATGCCAGTTATTACATATTCATTGTTCAGGTCGCCAAAACTTCCTTTATATCCGGCTTCAAACTGACTTCCTTCGCCTAATGGCAATACGTAATCTGCTTGTAATTGCACTTGTTTCTGCACCTGATCATTCAATGAAGTATTGAAATTTGGTGATGCTGTAATAGTGCTGTTACTATCGTCTGTATTTCTTGAAATCGATAAATCGGCAGTAAGTTTGTGTCCCTTATCGTTGAAGTTTTTGATTAAGTTTGACGTATATTCTACGTTTTCACTTCCGGTAACACCATCATTTAAACGGTATGAATTGCCTGTAAAATCATGTGCTGCGCCAAAATTGCTGTAAGTGATATAATCTCTTGTATCTCCAGAACTCTTTTGGTAATTAATGGCGTTTGTCCAGAATGTATTTGGAGCAACAGTCCATTCTATACCAGCTCTTCCGTTAAATCCGTCAGAAGTTCTTTTAGTGTCACGATCTTCGTCCAGGTATCCTTTTGCATTTCCGTTTGCATCAACATATTGAGTGTTAGTTAAACCGGCACCTTCGCTTGTTCTTCGATTGTAGCCAAGAGTGGTGAAATAGTTTAATTTCTCTGTTTTATAATTTAAGTTTCCGCTTAAACCATACGTTTCAGGAAGTCCGGTTGAGGCAATGAAAGTTCCGTTTAAACCTTGATTTTTTCCTTTTTTAAGAATGATATTGATGATTCCTGATCCACCTTCGGCATCGTAACGTGCTGATGGATTGGTAATAACTTCGACTTTGTCAATAGCATCAGCCGGAAGCTGACGTAAAGCTTCGGCAACATTGATCGCGTTTGAAGGTCTTCCGTCAATTAAGATTCGGATATTATCGCTTCCTCTTAAACTCACATTTCCTTCTGTATCAACAGAAACCGATGGTACATTATCCAAAACGTCACTTACAGTTCCGCCTTTAACCATCATATCCTGACCAACATTGTATACTTTTTTATCTAATTTTATTTCTACAGTCGATTTTTCGGCACGAACCACAACTTCGTTCAATTGTGCGGCATCTTCAGACAGATTTACAACTCCTAAATTAGTATCTCCTGAAATGTTTTTTCCTTTGATTTCAGTTGCTTTAAACGAAATAAATTCAACTTTTATATCATAAGTTCCCGGAGCAACAGCAACCTCAAATTCCCCTTTTGGATTTGTGATTCCACCAGCAATAACTTTAGTGTCATTTGGAGCCATTAACGAAATTGTTGCGTATTCAAGTGGTTGTTTGCTTACTTTTTCGAAAACTTTTCCGGTAACTTTTACTTTGTTTTTACCAGTTGGAGGTTGTTGTGCATAGTTGTATAAACTTGTAAAAAGGAATACAAGCAATACAGCAAATTTGATTTTTTTCATCGTTTTTTGGTTTCTTTTCTTCTTAGACCACAAATGTACCTTTTGGTTTAAAGACAAGAATCACAAAAAAATGTTAATACGACATTTTATAACTATTCTAAAAAAGAAGCAACATTATCTAAATCTCTTCCAATAATTGCTTTTTCGTCTTTGATTACAATTGGACGTTCTATTAAAATAGGATTATCAATCATCGCCTGGATAATTTCGTCGTTAGTCAATTCTTTTCCTTTGTAATTTTCGATCCAGATTTTTTCTTTTACGCGAACTAATTGAATCGGATCTAAACTTAATTTTCCAAGTAAATCTTTCAGTTCATTAAGAGTTGGAGTCTCTGTTAAATAAGGAATAATCTCATATTTTTGGTTGGTTTGTTCGATAAATGCCAAACAATTTCTTGATTTTCCGCAACGTGGATTATGGTAAACTTGTATCATTTTGTTATATTTAAGGTGTTCTAATTGAGTTAAAGTAAATTTTTGGTACTTTAGCAAGGCCAAAAATAAGATTTACTTATTAATTTAAATATCTTTTAATGTAGGATTGTTAAAGATATTGTTTTTCATTTTAAAATTTTAAATATATGTTTTTAGAACAAGGGATTAAACCTGAAAATGTTTTTTGGAAATATTTAATAGGATCGGTTTTTATTATTACAGCCTCCTTTATCGGTCAGATTCCTTTTACAATAGCGGTTTATTTTGGTTACGATGGCAAAGACGCTTTTCCAACAGATAGTGATGCAGCTTTGAAAATGTTTGAGCCAAATCTAACCTTGTTTTTGGTAATGATTTCTTTTGCATTTGCCCTTGCCGGAGTTTGGTTTGTGGTAAAATATCTGCACCATCAAACGCTTTTGTCTGTTTCTACTTCAAGAAATAAAGTAGATTGGAACCGTATTTTGTTTTCGTTCGGTTTATGGTCTTTCTTTTCCATTTTAAGTTTTTTGTTTGTTTATTTTCAATCACCAGCGAATTTTGTGTGGAACTTTAAATTAGTTCCATTCTTGATTTTGGTTGCGATTGGAACAATATTAATACCTATTCAAACCAGTACCGAAGAGTATGTGTTTAGAGGTTATTTAATGCAGGGATTCGCAAATTTGGCTCAAAATAGATGGTTTCCGCTTATGATGACGTCACTTATATTTGGTTCCATGCATTGGTTTAATCCCGAAGTGACCAAAATGGGAAATATTATTATGATCTATTATATAGGAACGGGTTTGTTTTTAGGTGTTATCACGCTTATGGATGAAGGAATGGAATTAGCTTTAGGATTTCATGCCGCAAACAATTTGATTGGAGCTTTGTTAGTTACATCAGATTGGTCTGTTTTTCAGACAAACTCGATTTTCAAAGATATGTCTGAACCTTCGGCAGGTTTTGATGTGATTTTGCCGGTTGTAGTGGTTTATCCTATTTTGCTTTTTATTTTTAGTAAAAAATACAACTGGACCAATTGGAAAGAAAGATTAACGGGTAAAATAAATGTTTTACAATCACCAAATTAATATTAAAATGTCAAAGTTAACACATAAGAATGTTCATAATTATTTCAAGCTAAATGGTTATCATTTAAACGGAAAAGATTTATGCACGGTAGGATATAGTTATATAAAAGAAGGCGATGCTGCTGAGAAAGTCATCGGTGAATTTTTACTGGATTGGTTTGATGATAAAGAGTATATCGAAATGACCACTTCCGGAACAACGGGACTTCCTAAGTTAGTTCGTTTAGAAAAACAAGCTATGATTCAGTCTGCTTTAGCGACTGGAGATTTCTTTGGCTTAGAACCAGGAAATAAAGCTTTATTGTGTTTACCGGTTCAGTTTATCGCAGGAAAAATGATGTTGGTTCGAAGCTTGATTTTAGGCTTGGACCTTGATGTTGTTTCGCCGAGTACAGAACCATTAACGAATAATTCGACAAAATATGATTTTGTAGCAATGGTGCCTTTGCAAGTTCAAAACTCAATTGAAGGTTTGAAAAATGTAAAGAAACTGATTATTGGTGGTGCCAAAATGGACAGTGCTCTTGAAGAGAAACTTTTACCGCTAAAAACCGAAATCTACGAGACATACGGAATGACGGAAACCATCACACATATTGCTGCTAAAAAAGTAGGTGATAGTGTATTTTCGATTTTACCAAATGTGAAAATTGCTAAAGATGATCGTGATTGTTTGGTAATTACTGTTCCTTCTATTTCTGATGAGCCGATTGTGACAAATGATCTTGTAGAATTGGTAAATGAGAATCAATTTATCTTTTTAGGAAGAATCGATAATGTGATTAATAGTGGAGGAGTGAAGCTGATTCCAGAGCAAATCGAAGCAAAGCTAATCGGAAAGATTGACGCCAGATTTTTTGTTACCGGAATTCCGGATACTGTTTTAGGCGAAAAATTAATTCTGGTTATAGAAGGCGAAAAACAAGAATTTGCTTCTGACTTTTTTGATGTTCTTGGGAAATTTGAAAAACCAAAAGAAATTGTTTTTGTTCCAAAGTTTAAAGAGAATGAAAATGGGAAGTTATTGCGTAAGCCTAGCTTGGTGTAGTTTTTTTACCATATAAGTTAATAAGTTCATTTAAAAATACGTTGAGAGTGAAGTCCCTACGGGACAATCTGGACGTATAATGTGTATCTTTTTACCAACATTTAATCTCTACGAGATATTTCTTATGATTTGATATTTCTACATAATGTATATAAACATCAAGTAGAATACTCTGCTAGGAGTTAAACGTTGGTAAGAAAAAAGGAAGATAAATAAGAAATATTGCGTCGATAAAATGTTTATACATCAAGTAGAAAACTAAAGACAAACAGGAGATATCTCGTCAATATAATATATAAACATCAAGTGGAATACTCCGCTAGGAGTTAAAGGTAGGTAGGCAAACAGGAAATATTCCGTCGATAAAATATATAAACGTCAAGTGGATTACTCCGCTAGGAGTTAAAGGTCGGTAGAAAAAAAATAAAGACAAACAAAAAAAATGTCCCGTAGGGACTACACAATACATACAGCATATATTAAATGAACTTATATCACTTATATGGTGAGAAAAAAAATAAAAGCCTTTAGATTTTTAATTTTCTAAAGGCTTTCTTTTTATTTTAATTTGTGTGAATTATTCCGAAATAACAGCATTTTTTCTTTCTAACAATGCCATATAGAATCCGTCGAAACCAGATTCAGAAGCTAGAATTTTACGATCTTTTATGAAAGTAAATTGCTTTCCGATTTCAGTTTTTAAGAACTTTTCTACTTGCTCTTGGTTTTCAGATGGTAAAACCGAACAAGTTGCATAAACCAGTTTTCCACCTGGTTTTACAATTTTAGAATAACTCTCTAAAACTTCCGCTTGAACTTTACGGATGTTATCAATAAATTCAGGTTGTAATTTCCATTTTGCATCAGGATTTCTTTTAAGAACTCCTAAACCACTGCAAGGCGCATCGATTAATACACGATCAGCTTTCTCGTGTAGTTTTTTGATCACTTTTGTCGTGTCTATAATACGATATTCAATATTAAAAGCGCCATTTCTTTTTGCTCTTAATTTCAATTGCTTTAGTTTGCTTTCGTATAAATCCATTGCAATCAATTGTCCTTTGTTTTCCATCAAAGAAGCGATGTGCAATGTTTTTCCTCCAGCTCCGGCGCAAGTGTCCACAACACGCATTCCAGGTTTTACATCAAGAAAACCGGCAACCAATTGTGAGTTTGCATCCTGAACTTCAAAAAGTCCTTGTTTAAAAGCATCTGTTAAAAACACGTTTGCTCTTTCTTTTAAAACTAAAGCTTCAGGCTGATCTTTTAAATATTCTGTTTCGATATTCAAATCCATCAACGTGTTTCTCAGGCTTTCTTTAGTTCCTTTAAGGGTATTTGTTCTTAAAATAACTTTAGCAGGTTGGTTTTGAGCCGCAATTTCTGTCGACCAAACTTTTTCTCCTAGTTCTTTTACCCCCAATTCATCCATCCAATCCGGAATAGATTCTTTAAGTGCTCTGACTTTTGAAAGTTCGTCAAAACGTCCTTTGATTTTTCTTTCAGGAGTTCCTTCTAATTGTCTCCAATCAGGAATTGGATATCCTCTTAAAACTGCCCAAACTGCAAACATTCTCCAAAGATTATCTCTGTCGAACGGTTCTTTTACTTCGGCAATTTCTGCATATAATCGTTTCCAACGAACAATTTCGTATATCGTTTCAGCAACAAACTTCCTGTCAGAACTTCCCCAACGTTTGTCTTTTTTTAAGGCTCTAGCTACCACTTTATCTGCATATTCTCCTTCATTGAAAATTGCATTTAAAGAATCGATGGTAGTATAAACTAAATTTCTGTGTAATCTCATTTTAATTATTTGAGTTGCAAAGGTACTATTAATTGATTGAAAGTTAAATTTTTAATTTTGATTGTTGGTTTAACTTTCTTTAAAAAGAAAAAAAAACACTCTAATAAGTTTAAAAGAGTGTTTTTTGAATGTATTTGTAAATGCTTTATTTTATAATTCTCGTTAATCCGATATTTTCCGGAGCGTGAAGCACCATTGGGAATTTCTCTATTTTAACCGAACTACTATCTAAACCAAAAGCTCTTTCTTCAGATAAACTCAGTTTCTTGATGAAGAAGTAAGAGTTCATGATGATATTTTCGTGCCATCTTAAATCGTTATCATTTGATAAGAATTTCTCAGACAATACAAATTTGAAATCGCCAATAATATTGTTTTTGTTCAAAGATTCGTAACGGCTTGTAATATCTACTTCGCCACGTTTTACCATATCACGAATTACTTCTCTAAACATTAAATTGATTTTTGTAGGTTCTCTAAATCCTAAGTTAAAATCGATTCTGTAAATATCATCTTTCGCAATTTCAGTAACTTTATATTGTGTTTTATAAGGTTCCGTAAGAATGTTTACGTGTACAAACCAGTAGATATCAGCTCTTTTTGGACGCTTTTGTAAAATCGAATAAATAACTTTTTCTTCCAGTTCATCAACACGGTTTGCATTCGTCATATAAACCAAATGCGTTGCGTATTTCGGGATAGATAAGTCTTCGCTTAATTCCATTAATACTTTTTTATAATCGTCAATTTTGATGATTTTAGTATAGCTTTTGTTGATTTTCTTTGCCAAATACCAAATTGTCATAATCGAAATCAAAAGTATTGCAATGATTAAAGTTACGTAACCACCTTCGGCAAACTTTGTAATATTTGCAAATAAGAAACTGAACTCAATCAATAAATAAATTGTGATAAGCGGAACCATTAAATACAGTTTTACTCTTTTCATTATTAAATAATAATTAAGTAAAATTGTAGTCATGATCATACATAAAATGATAGCAAGACCATATGCATGCTCCATGTTTCCTGATTTCTGAAAGTGTAAAACAATTCCAACACAACCAAAGAATAATAACCAGTTGATTGACGGAATATATAATTGTCCTTTTACTTCAGTAGGATATTTGATTTTTACTTTCGGCCAGAAATTCAAACGCATTGCTTCGTTGATCAAAGTAAATGATCCACTGATAAGCGCTTGAGAAGCAATTACAGCAGCAAGAGTTGCAACTACAATTCCAAATGGTAAAAACCAATGTGGCATAATCAAGTAAAACGGATTCCCATTTTCTCCACCTAATTGTTGCAATGTGCTTCCTTCGTGGTGTATTAGATAGGCTGCCTGACCAAAGTAGTTTAATACTAAAGTAGTTTTTACAAAAATCCAGCTAATTCTAATGTTTTTTCTTCCGCAGTGTCCCATGTCTGAGTACAAAGCTTCGGCTCCGGTAGTACATAAAAATACAAAACCAAGAACGAAAAATCCATCAGGATGTATCGATAATAAATGATAAGCGTAATAAGGATTGATTGCTTTTACAACTTCAGGATGACTCATGATTTGTAGAGCACCCAATGTTCCTAACATGGCAAACCAGATTAACATCATTGGTGCGAAAAACTTACCAACTAGTTTAGTTCCAAATTGTTGAATGGTAAATAGAACAAATAAAATCCCGATAACAATATAAACAATTGTCTCTGTTTCCATCGTTGGATAGAAAGCTCTAATACCTTCAACGGCAGATGAAATCGAGATTGGCGGTGTTATAATTCCGTCTGCAAGTAAGGCACTTCCTCCAATAATGGCGGGCACAATGAGCCACTGAATCTTCGTTTTTTTAACTAAAGCATAAAGAGCAAAAATTCCACCTTCACCATGATTGTCGGCACTTAAAGTAATAAGTACGTACTTAATTGTAGTTTGCAAAGTCAATGTCCAGAAAACACAAGAAATACCACCTAAAACAATATCGGCATTAATTGCATAATCACCAAGTATGGCTTTCATTACATATAATGGAGAAGTACCAATATCTCCATAAATAATTCCCAATGTTATCAATAAACCCCCTATAGACAACTTACTATGTAAGTTTTTATGCGATGCGCTCATGTATGTTTTTATAAAAGACGGTTGCAAATTTACTGTTTTAAAACAAATTAGCATCAATTATAATTAAAAAGATAAAAAAAAGCACAATCGTTAAATTGTGCTTTTGATTTTTATCTGAAAATGCGATTTTAATATTAACCTCTTCTTCCGCCATAGCTTCTGTTGCCTGATCCGCTTTCACGTTGAGGTTGACTGCCTCTTGATTCCTGGCTTGCTCTCGGAGCTTCAGAACGTTGTGTGTTTTGAGGCGCTTGTTGTCTTGGCGCACTCGCTCTGTTATCAGAATAACTTCTTGGAGATTCTGTTCTTTGAGGAGCTGGAGTAGAAACTCTGTTGGTATTCATATTGTCTTGTGAATTTCCTCTGGAATAACCTCCATTATTTTGACCGTAATCTCTTCTGTTATTTGTATTATCAACTCTTACCGGATTACTTACAGTTGCAGAGTTGTCTCTGTTTGTAGTATTTACACGATTTGTGTTGTAACTTCTATCAGAATTTGTTCTGTCAACTCTTACCGGATTGTTTACAGTTGCGGCGTTATCTCTGTTTGTTGTATTTACACGATTTGTGTTGTAGCTTCTGTCAGAGTTTGTTCTGTAGTCCGTATAATTTCTGTTTGGAGTTCTATTGTCTGATGGTGTAGAAACTCTTCCGGAATTAGATCTGTCTGTATTGTATGAGTTTTGAGTTCTGTTATAATCTCTGCTTGCAACACGTCTTTGGTCTAGGTCATATCTATTTGTTACATTAGAATGTCTTTGAGTAAAACCGTAGTCAGGACGTCTTGTTTCGTAACCATAACTACGTCTTGATTGGTATAAAACCGGCGCAACATAACTTCTTCTTGTGCTTACATAATTGTAATGATTGTTTACATTGATGCATACATTTATGTTGTTTCTATATCTGTAAATAGGGTAAGGTCTCCATGCTGCATAATACGTTGGATATACATTCCAGCCCCATGTAGAATAATATGGTCTGTAATTTGTAACCCAAAATGAGCTGTAAATTACCGGAGCAACACTGTAAACTGGCTCATAAATATAGTTGTCTCCGTACAAGTAAGTATTACCAACAACCTGAACGCTAACTTTGTTATAATTATCTCTTTCTACATCAATTGTAGCAACATCCTGATAAACATCGCGATCAAGAACAGCTTGAATAATTACTACGTGTGTTCTGTTTTCTACTGATTCTATAACTCTTAAATAATCAACTTCATTGTCATCATTTAAGTCAAGATTTGAAATTTGGTATTTTGGATCGTTCAAACGTCTTTCGAAGTCCTGCAGATTTGCTGATTCTCCAAACATAGAAGCAACCGCTCTTAAATCTAAGTTATCGCTGATATCTGAATTTTTTGCATAAACAGTAGTTTGGCTTTGTGCTTTACAAGAACTGAAACCTATTGCTATAATAGCTATTAAAAGTAATTTCGTTTTCATGGCAAAATCATATTAAGATTGATATTTTGTAGATATCCAATTACTGTGCCAGAAAAAAAAACAAAACTTAAATTATATGTGAGAATTAATTGTATTTTAGCAATAAATAAATCTTAACCTATATGAAAAAAGTATTATTGTTTTGTGGCGCTTTTATTTTATTTATGTCTTTTAAAACATTGAGTGAGAGTGATAAAAGAGTACTTTATAGTGGTTTTACCTCAATGCAAATTGATACTTTATTTCAGGATAAAATTAGTATTAGAGCAATATCAATTGATAAAAATAAAATTTGGTATGGAGCTGATAATTCCCGTTTTGGATACTATGATTTAGATAAAAAAGAGAAATTCGAAGAACATATTTATCGTGATACTTTAAAGTTAGAATTTAGAAGTATTGCTCAAACTTCAAAAGATATTTTCTTATTAAGTGTTGGGAATCCTGCGTTACTTTATTCTGTTTCTAAAAAAACAAATAAAGTAAAATTGGTGTACAAAGAAGTAAACCCTAAAATATTTTACGATAGCATGCAATTTTGGAATGATAAAGAAGGAATCGCTATTGGAGATCCAACCGAAGATACTTTTTCGATCATTGTAACTCGTGATGGAGGAGAAACATGGACTAAAATATTATCTGATAAATTACCGACAAATGCAACTGGTGAAGCGGCTTTTGCAGCCAGTAATACAAATATTGTAATACAAGGAGAGGATACATGGCTGGTTTCCGGAGGGAAAAAAGCACGTGTTTTTTATTCGCCTGATAAAGCAAAAACATGGAAAGTGGTTGAAACACCAATTGTTCAGGGTAAAACTATGACAGGTATTTTTACAGCTGACTTTTATGATTCTAAAACCGGATTTATTGCGGGTGGCGATTATGAATCTCCAAACAAAAAATCAGATAATAAAGCTTTTACGAAAGATGGCGGAAAGACCTGGCAATTAATTGGTCAGGAAATGGGATTTGGTTATGCGTCATGTGTGCAATATGTTCCGGGCGGAAATGGGAAAGAAATTGTTTGTGTAGGATCTGAAGGAATACAATATTCTCAAAATGGAGGACAGAACTGGACGCAATTGTCTACAGATTCAAAACTCTTCACAATTCGTTTTGTAAATAGAAACCTTGCGATTGCTGCAGGTCATAATAAAGTGGTAAGACTACGTTTCAAATAGTCCTGAAATAATAAGAACCCTAAATAATAAAGTAAGTATTATTATATAGGGTTCTTATCGCTGTTGTTTTTTGTGAGCAAACAATGGAATCAAGAGTTGCACTGTGCCGTTAGGTACTCAATATTGGTAGTCATTGTAGATTCGAAATACGTTGGCGTGCCGTAGGTACGCAACAAAATGACTGCTATTGCGTACCTACGGCACGCTAAATTTATTTCAATTCATATTTTCTACCAATATTTAGTGTCTAACGACACAAATTGTAGGTATTAAACTTTTGATTAGCTTAATTATATTAATCTTTTCCTGCTTTGTCTCGGTATTGTTTTAGTAATTTTCGATTAAAATCGTCTTCAGATTTTTTTAGTTTCAATATCTTTTTTGCCGAAAGTATCTTTTTTACATCCGAGCCATATTTGACTCTTAAAAGATACAACTCTTTATCAGTAGCTTCCATTTGAGAAAGTAACGATGCTGCTTCTTTTTCAGAAATAGAATTGATATTGTCACCATCTAATCGTTGCAAATACGTTTTCATTTTTTGATGTCTCAATTCGAATTGTTTATCGTCATAAGCATTATAAATAGGCCAGAACTTCTCAGCTTCAGTAGGAGTTAATTCTAGTTCAGTTGTTAAAAAAGAAACTTTATAAGCCTTGATTTTTTCACGTTTCTCATCTGTTTTTTCGTTTTGAGCATAAAAAGAAAAGCTTACTAAAAACAGAATTAGCGGTAGTATTTTTTGAATTTTCATCGTTTAAATTTTGTTTTATTCTGAAATTAAATGTTCTATGTTTGGACTCGATACTAATATATCTTCAAGAGTTTCATCTTCTATGATAACATTTTTGTTTAGCTTTTGAATGTCTTTAGAATCTAAATTCTGAATCAAATCATATTGATTTAAATTAGACTGATAAGCTAAATACGTTTCTAAAGTATCCTCATCAAGTTCTTTAGAAGTTTCGTTGTAATTGTTTATTATCGGAATCATTAAGGCAATAACAATAATGGCGGCGGCAAGAATTGAAAGTACTGTTTTACGTTTGTAAAACGGAATTACTTTTACTTCTTTTTTATCATCGTTAATCTGTTGTAAAACTTTTGCCGAAAGGTCATCAAAGTAATGATCCGGAGTTTTAAATCCGGTTGATATTTTTGGTTCGTTTTCTAATTTAAATGCTTTCATAATAACAATAAGATAGATTTTGTTATAAAAGGTTTAATTTGATGTAACATATATTTCAATTTTTTTTACAGCATGATGATAAGAAGCCTTTAAAGCTCCTACTGAAGTTCCTAAAATTTCGGCTATTTCTTCATATTTTAATTCTTGAAAATACTTCATTTTAAAAACCAATTGTTGCTTTTCCGGCAAGGTGATTATGGCTTTTTGAAGTTTGATCTGGATTTCGTCACCATCAAAATAAACATCGGCTTTTAAGTTGTCAATGGCTTTATTTTGAAGCGCTTCAGATGTTATACCGTTTAATTTTGCTTTTTGATTTAAAAAAGTCAAAGCTTCATTAGTGGCAATTCGATACATCCAGGAAAAAAGTTTACTTTCTCCTTTAAAGTTTTTTAAATATTGATGCACTTTTACAAATGTATTCTGCAAGACATCATCTGTATCATCATGATTTAGAACAATGTTTCGAATATGAGAATACAAAGGTTTTTGATATTCAGACAAGAGTTTTTGAAACGCAATATTTTGCGTTTTAGGATCTAGTAACTGTTGTATGAATTCCTTTTCGTCTATCAAACTTTTTGATTTATCAAACTTTAGTATTAGAGTGAATTTTAAGCAAAAGGTTTAATTGGACCTGTGTTTTTAAAATTCAGATTCTTCTTCCGGAGTTTTTGCAGCCGGAGTTGCAGCTGGTTTTGGTTTTGCAGGTTCTGTAGTAGTTTGTTGAGGTGCGTAAACCGGAACTTTTGCAACAGGAACCACTTTTGGTTTTGTTGGAAAATAAATCTCCGTCATTAACTTAGAAGGACTTTTTACGTCTAATTTGCTAACTGTTAAGATTTCAAGATGTGACCACGATAAATCAGGGAAGATTTTTTCGTTGTTTATATAGGCAGTTGTTTTTGCAATTGCTTCATTCGTATGAGAATAGTCTCCTGTCAAAGTTGTTTTTACAGCTTCAAAACCATTTAGTTTTCCACCTAAAATATCACTTCCTGAAGTTGTTGTAATTTCTCTGCTTGTTGGTAAACAAATCGAAATTTTAGCCAATCCCGTTGCTGTATCATAAGTATGGTAAATAATAAATGGTTTTCCGTTTGTTGCTAAACCATTGTTTTTACTGAACTCAATAAGTTTCGGAATTACAACGCGGGCATTTTTATTTACTTTCGAAATTTCGCTTGTAAAAGTTTGTTTGATATAAGGAGTTTCGACTTTCTTGACAACACCATTTACTTTTATAGCATAAGTTTTTGTTTCGAAATCTAAGTTTTTATCAATGTTTGCAAGGCTTTTTTCGTAAATAGTTCCAATAACTTTATCAGAACCTCCGTTTAAAGCGGTATAAATTTTGAAAAGAAAGCTCATTGTTCCTGTTCCTTTCCAGGTAACTTTTGTTTTTCCTGCAAGAGTATCTTTAAAAGTCCAGTTTACATCAGCTTCAGTTCCGTCATATTTCATTTTTTGCTGAATGCTTTCGCCTTCTTTAGTTTTAAGCGTAATTACATTTCCTGCACCATCAGGACTTGCAAAATAAAACGAAGCGCCGTTTCCGGATGTTTTATTTGGAAAGGTCATTTTTATCGAAGGATCTTCTACAGACCAGGATTCAAAATCTTCATAATTTCTAAAATCATTTACATAGTTATACACGGTCGCTTTTGGCGAATTTATCACTTTGCTTCTTTCTACAGAAAAAATCCCTTTTTGGGTAGCGACAAAAACAGTGAGAGCAACTAAGCTTAATAATAATAAAAGAAATAAATATTTTAGAATCTTCATTGTAGTAGGTTGTTTGGTGTCGTAAAGTTATAAATTTTATTACTAGTCGCACTAGTAGCGCCGCAATAAAAGTACACTTTATAAATTTATTTGATCAAAAAAAGTTTCAAATAAAACGATTTTGAAGAAGTTTAATTGTACTTTTTTAAGATTTATTTTTATTTATAAATCTAAGTATATTGTTTTAAGGACTATCTTTTGAAAAAGAATTTGATTACAAACAAAATCGCAATAAAAAGCAAGAATACAATTAAGACTTTATAATTTCCTTTGTAGAAAACTTTGTGTAATGCCAGATCTTTTCGGTAGGCAAATATCATTACGATTACAAATGCAATAAAAAAACAGAGTGCGAATATTAATTGTCCTTGACTAAACATAGTAAAAAATTATTTTTGACAAATTTAGAGAATTGTATATGATTTGTTGCTAATTTGCCACTTCATTTAATCAATTAATATCATGAGGAAACAACTTGATGCAGTAACTGAATTTCATACTGCTTTTAAAATAGGTCATAGTCAATCTCCAATTGCTGATTTGGGAGAATCTAAAAAACTGCTTCGTTATAATTTAATGAAAGAAGAAAACGAAGAGTATCTTGAAGCAGTTCAAAATAATGATTTGGTTGAAATTGCTGATGCGCTGGGAGATATGATGTATATTTTGTGCGGAACAATTATTGAACACGGTTTGCAAGATAAAATCGAAGCTGTTTTTGACGAGATTCAACGTAGTAATATGAGTAAACTTGGCGAAGATGGACAACCAATTTACAGAGAAGACGGAAAAGTAATGAAAGGTCCGAATTATTTTAAACCCGATTTCTCGAAATTATTGTAAATAGGTTTAACCGCAAAGTGCGCTAAGATTTAATTTTTCTTTACGCATAGAAAATACAAAGTTCGCAAAGCTTTGCGTCATTTTTGTCATTTCGACGAAGGAGAAATCACACTAGAAACTCCGCAATCAAAATCGTCAATCAAAATCGTCAATCAAAATCGTCAATCAAAATCGTCAATCTTTGCCGAATCCCGCGTGAGATTTCTCCTCTGTCGAAATGACAAGATTGAGCGTATAAAATCCGTTTTAATCTGTGTTTTCGCAAAGCGAATCCGCGTCATCCGCGTTCTATATTGCCAATCTTTGTAGAGTTTCGCGTGTGATTTCTCCTCTGTCGAAATTGTAAAGGTTACTTATTTCGGTAACGGATTTATCATTTCGATTGGTTTCTTTCCATCAATACCTTGATGTGGTCTTTCATGATTATAATAATATAGATATTGCAATAATTCTTCTTTTAATTCTTCATGAGAATCAAAATCTGTATCTCTCAATAAATCATCTTCCAGAGTTCTCCAAAAGCGTTCAACTTTACCATTGGTTTGTGGTCTGTATGGTTTTGTATACCTGTGCACAATTCCTAGTTCCATTAGCATTCTCTCAAAAGGATGATTGTTTTTTACTTTGCTTGTTTTAGGTCCAAATTCAGCTCCATTATCAGATAATATCTCTTCAAATTTTATTTCATAATGATCACTTAGGATGTTTAAACATTTCAATGCCGCAAACATAACTGTTAAACTGGTGATATCAGAAACTAATTCAGCCCAGGCAATTCGACTGTAATCATCTATTACACAAACTAAATAGCGATTTTTATTTTCCCCTTTAATTATACTTTTGCTCAAATAATGACAATCAATATGACCAAGTTGTCCCATTCTTTCCTTGATTATTTTTTGATGATTCTTTTTAATCTTCGGAGTTAATCTATTTATTTTATTGCGTTTTAAAATATTATAAACTCCAGAATATGATGGTGTATGCTTTCCTAATTTGGGTCTTAAGATACTAACAATTTCATATTTGTTGTTTCCTTTTTCTCGTAATTCAATTACTTTTTGCTCTATAAAAGGCAAAGGACGTCTGGTTTTATATTTAGGCCCTCTTTTTTGGGGTAATAAATCAATGGATTTCCCACTTTGTTTAAAGCGATTATAATACTTTAAAAAACTCTTTCGGCACGTATTATTTGCTGCATAAAAATCCAGTGCTTTTTTATACAAAGGATGAGTTTTATTTTTTACCTGTTCATATTCTTTTATTAAAAAACGATACTTCTCTAAATAGTTCCGCTCTAAAGTGGAATCCTGACTATTATTTCTCATTGTAACAAAATTTATTAAAGTTAAATTTTGTTACCGAAATATCTAACATCTACAGAAATGACAAGATTGTGTTTAATTATATAAAATAGAAAACCCGATAACTGTGAAGCTATCGGGTTTTTATATTTAAAAGTCTTTTAGTTATTGAACTTTTACAGTCCATCCAAAAGTATCTTCAGAAAGTTTGTTTTGAAGACTAGTTAATTTTTCTTTTAAAAGAGCACCATAAGTATTCTCAATTGGAGCCATTTCATAATAAACATCCTGGTAAGAGAATCCTTTGATTACGCTGATAACTGCAGCAGTTCCTGCACCAAAAATTTCTTTTAAAGATCCGTTTTTAGCCGCTTCTACTAATTCTGAAACAATAACAGGACGAACTTCAACTTTAAGACCTTCTTTTTCTGCCATTTCAATTAAACTTTTTCTGGTAATACCATCCAAAATTCTTTCACTTGTTGGAGCTGTTAATAAAGTATCGTTAATTCTGAAGAAAACATTCATAGTTCCAGCTTCTTCCAGTTTAGTATGCGTTGCATCATCAGTCCAGATTATTTGTTGGAAACCGTCTTTGTTTGCTAAGTCAGTTGGGTAAAACTGTGCAGCATAGTTTCCGGCAGCTTTTGCAGCACCAATTCCACCATTTGCAGCTCTACTATAATGTTCAGCAATAATAACTTTTACTTCACCTGAATAATACGATTTTGCAGGAGAAAGTAAAATCATGAATTTATATTCGTCAGAAGGATTTGCAATAACTCCGGCTCCGGTTGCGATCATAAAAGGACGGATGTACATACTAGCTCCGTTTCCTCTTTGAATCCATTCCTGATCAATTTTTAATAATTCGTTCAAACCATCCATAAAAACACTTTCCGGAACTTCTGGCATTGCCATACGAACTGCAGAATTGTTAAAACGTTTGTAGTTTTCATCTGGTCTAAACAACCAAACATCATTATTATCATCCTTATAAGCTTTCATTCCTTCAAAAATAGCTTGCCCGTAATGAAAGACTTTTGAAGAAGGATCCATTAAAATTGGAGCATAAGGCTTAATGACAGGATTTTGCCACTCTCCATTTTTAAAATCACATTCGAATAAATGGTCTGTAAAAACAGCACCAAAGCTTAAGTTTTCAAAGTCTACTTCGCTTATTTTTGACGAAGTTGCTTTTCTGATTTCAATTTTGCTTGCTTGAGTTGTACTCATAATAATGTTAGTTTTGTGTGTAATTTTCATTTCAATAGATTGAATCTAAAGCAATGATCAGGTATGAATAGTATTTACTGAATGCAAAATTAAGTAAAAATATATAATTTACTTAGTAAAACTGCATTATTTAGAGCCTTTAACTGAGATTTGTTTATCTTATAATAAAGTCAAAAAAAACGTTCGGTTTTATAAAGAATTTATGAAAAAAGTACGGATTTTTAAGGCTTTACGCATTTGTTTTGATTAATTTTGACTCGAAAAATGGCTTAAAATCGTACAAAAATGTACTACAAATTTATAAATAGTGGAAAGAGAGATAATTAAAACGCTGGATGGGTCAACAACAATTCATTTGAAGGAATGGGACGAATGTTATCATTCTAAACATGGAGCAATTCAGGAAGCAAAACATGTATTTATAAAAAACGGACTTTCCTTATTTGAAAATAATCCGGTGAGTATTCTTGAAATTGGTTTTGGAACAGGATTGAATGCTTTTATTACTTTTTTAGAATCAGAACAAAAACAACAACAAATAGATTATGTTGGAGTAGAAGCGTATCCAGTAAATGCTGAAGAAGTTTTGGCAATGAATTATGTTGCTGAATTGGAGGCATTGGAATTTGATAACATTTTTCAGAAAATGCATAAAAGTGAATGGAATGAAAAAACGCAAATTTGCAACCTTTTCTCGTTAACCAAAAGGAAACAATTTTTTGATGAAATCGACGATTTAGAAATTTTTGATTTGATTTACTTTGATGCCTTCGGATATCGCGTTCAACCGGAGTTGTGGAGTACTGAAATTTTCAGGAAAATGTACAATAGTTTAAAACCAAATGGAGTTTTGGTAACATACGCCGCTCGCGGAGTTGTTAAAAGAAGTATGATTGAAGTTGGTTTTACTGTCGAAAAATTGGCAGGTCCTCCGGGGAAACGAGAGATGTTTCGAGCGTTTAAAAAGGTTTAAATGAGTTGTTTAGAACGATTCTATATTGATTTATATTTATTAAGAAAACGTATTCGTTGCTAAAGTTTTTAAAAAAATAAGTTAAATTGAATGTATATGAATGATATTTGTTTAAATTTGTTGCGAGTTTAAAAATATAGATAACCCCCGAAAATCTTATTTTATTATGTCAAAAATGATGTTTGATTACACGAAATCAATACTTGAGAGAGTAAGTTTCGATCCGATACTTTTCTGCAAAGAGTTAGAAAAAGCTATCAAAACACTGTTACCGTACGAAATGGAACAATTGCAAGAATGGTTATTAAATTTCATTATTGAAAAACCAGAGTTAAAACAAAGTTTACTACTAATTAAAGTATAAAAAAAGGAGCCAATTTGGCTCCTTTTTTATTTTTATTTCTTTTGTAGCGGACTAATGATTTGAACGTTCTGAAAAACAATTGCTCCTTTTACAACTCCGGCGATTGTAGATCGTAATGCGTCAATGATTTGCATTTTTAATTCGCTCTTAGGGTAAATTAAACTTACCTCACGAGCAGGTTTTGGTTCCTTAAAGTTACGCAGTTTCAGTTTGTCGGACTCTTTTAAGTCTAAGGTGTGCAAGTACGGAAGTAACGTTGTGCCCAAACCTTCGTCGGCCAATTTTATAAGGGTTTCAAAGCTTCCACTTTGAATCTGAAAATTAGTCTGATCGATATCAGAACCGTTTTTGCATAAATTCAAAATTCCGTCTCTAAAACAATGTCCGTCTTGCAAAAGCAAAATTTCGTTGAGGTTTAGATCAGAAACTTCGATTTCTTCCTTAGAAAAACTTGCGTGATGTTCCGGTATATAAGCTACGAAAGGTTCAAAATATAAAACGATTTCCTTAATTTTTTCGTCTTCAAGAGGCGTTGCAGCAATTGCAGCATCAAGATGACCGTTTTTTAACTTCGTAATAATTTCATCCGTGTTTAGCTCTTCGATTAAGAGTTTTACTTTCGGATATTTTTTGATGAAATTATTCAAAAACATTGGTAAAAGCGTTGGCATAATCGTTGGAATTATTCCCAAACGAAATTCTCCTCCAATAAAACCTTTTTGTTGTTCTACTATATCTTTGATTCTGTCTGCTTCATTGACAATGTTTTTTGCCTGATTAACAATTTTTTGGCCAATATCCGTAAGCTGAATAGGTTTTTTACTTCTGTCGAAGATCAAAATATTGAGTTCTTCTTCAATTTTTTGAATTTGCATACTTAAAGTAGGCTGGGTAACAAAACATTTCTCAGCAGCAAGCGTGAAGTTTTTATGTTCGGCCACGGCTAAGACATATTGTAATTGAGTTATAGTCATTTTGATAGTATTTTTTGATGCAAAAATAAGTAAATATAATTTTTTTTATCTTATTTTAAAAGAAGTTGTTTTAAATTTGTAGTAAACTTATTATAAAAAGAATGATTATGAAAACAAATATTTTAGGATTACCTGTAAAAGAGTCTGAATTGTTGGTAAAAGAACTAAATGTATTATTGTCAAACTTTCAGGTTTACTATCAAAATTTAAGAGGAATACATTGGAATATTCGTGGGAAACGTTTTTTTGATTTACATGTAAAGTTTGAAGAATTGTACACGGATGCACAATTAAAAATAGATATGATTGCCGAAAGAGTTTTGACAATTGGAGGAACTCCTTTACATACATTTGAAGATTATATTAAAAACAACAAATTAGCGGTTGGAAAAAATATTTCTAACGATGAAAAAGCGGTTCAGTTAATTGTTCATTCTTTGACTGATTTATTAAAAATTGAAAGAGAAATTCTAAAACAATCAGACGATATTAACGACGAAGGAACAAATTCTATGATGAGTGACTTCATTGCAGAGCAGGAAAAAACGATCTGGATGATGAATGCCTGGTTAGAAGAAGAGTTGTAATTAGTTGTTTCTGAATAAAATACAAACAGAATGTTGGCTTGCCTTCATTCTGTTTTTTTATGATTGTTAAATTTCTATAAAATTTTTGCCCGTCTCGCTTTGATTTTATCAGTTTAACACTATTTTTGCTCCAATGAAAAGAATCGCTCGCATATTATTATTCATATTTATTGCTTTCTTAGCAACGCCAACTATTGTGACGGTGCTTAAGAAAAGTAATGATACGTCTATGTTTTTCAGTTTTTCTGAAGAGGAGCATTCACATAAAGAACTTAAGGCTGCTGTTTATCCGGCAATACTTCAACATGAAGTTATTATGCCTGTTTATATTGAAAAAAAGACCATTGTGTCTGAAAATATTGTAAAACTAGACAATATTTCTCCGAGCATTTTTGCTCCACCTCCAAACTTGGCATAATACTTCCGATTATTTTGAACTGAACTGCATTTTGTAATAAATGTGGTCAATCTTTAATGAATAATTTTTTTAGTATTGTGTTATGACAAAAAAAATCAATCTTTTTGCCAACCTTAAATCTGATTTTGCTTCAGGTTTAGTGGTTTTCTTGGTGGCTCTTCCGTTGTGTTTAGGTATTGCAATGGCTTCTGGAGCGCCGTTATTTTCTGGAATTATCGCAGGTGTTATTGGTGGTATTGTGGTTGGTTATTTAAGCCAGTCACACATCAGTGTATCTGGACCAGCAGCTGGATTAACAGCTATTATTTTGACCGCTATTTCGGATCTTGGAGCTTTTGATGTGTTTTTATTGTCTGTTTTTATCGCAGGACTAATTCAATTAGCATTAGGGTTTTTAAGAGCTGGAAGTATCTCAAACTATTTTCCAACAAATGTAATAGAAGGAATGTTGGCCGGTATTGGTATCATCATTATCTTAAAACAATTGCCTCATGCTTTTGGTTATGATGCAGATTTTGAAGGAGATCAGGCATTTGTACAGAATGACGGAAGTAATTCATTTTCGTTTTTATTCGATGTTTTAAATCATATTCAATTAGGAGCAGTCGTTATATCATTGATTTCACTTGTAATTTTAATTTCATGGGAGAAAGTTCCATTTTTAAAGCGATTAAAATTAGTTCCGGGTGCATTAGTGGCCGTTATTGCCGGAGTACTTTTGAACGAATTTTTTGTTTCAACAGGAAGCTCATTGGCAATTGCAAAAGAACATTTGGTTTCCTTGCCAGTTCCAAAATCTTTTGACGAATTTAAATCTATTCTAATTACTCCAAACTTTACTGCTGTTACAAATCCACAGGTTTGGGTAGTTGCTATAACAATTGCCATTGTAGCTTCTATAGAAACATTACTTTGTATTGAAGCTTCTGATAGAATGGATGTTCAAAAACGTTATACTGACACAAATGTCGAACTTAGAGCTCAGGGAATTGGTAATATTGTGAGTTCACTTTTAGGTGGTTTACCAATGACATCTGTAGTTGTAAGATCATCTGCTAATAATAACGCTGGAGCCAGATCTAAAATGTCTGCTATTATTCACGGGGTGCTTTTGTTAATAAGTGTTTTGGCAATTCCGGCACTTTTAAACAAAATTCCATTGGCAACATTGGCGACTGTATTAATTTTAGTGGGATATAAATTAGCAAAACCAGCAACTTTCTTTCATTTCTGGGAAAAAGGAAAATACCAGTTTGTACCTTTTATTGCAACTTTAGTATTTGTTGTAGCGACAGATTTACTTAAAGGAGTTGCTTTAGGAATTATCATCAGTATCATTTTTGTATTAAGAGGAAACCTGAAAAGAGCTTATAGCTTCAAAAAAGAAGAGTATGAAGACGGAGACGTTATTCATATTGACTTGGCTCAGGAAGTTTCATTCTTAAACAAAGCGGCTATCAAATTGACATTGAATGAGATTCCTGAAAACTCAAAAGTAATCATCAATGCACATGATACAGAGTATATTGCGCACGATGTTTTGGATTTAATTCGCGAGTTTAAAGAAACGCGAGCTGTTGACCAAAACATTAAAGTGAAACTAAAAGGATTTAAAGAAGCCTACGAGCTTGAAAATTCACCGGACATTGGGAACCACGTGTCTATAGAACATTATTATGATGTTGCAAAAAGAGCTTTGGTTAAAAAAGAAACGGTAAAAGAAAACATTTAAACAAATTAATTTTAATTAAGGTATTTCTTGAGTGTGAGAAGTATTAAAAAATTAGATAACTTTACAGTAAGTTATTTTTGATATGTTTAAACATGTAGAAGTACCATTCAAAAAACAAAAAAATGAGAGAGTTTTATAAGCAGTTATTAGAAAACAACAAACAATGGGTTGAAAAATCATTAGCATTAGACCCAAATTATTTTGCAGATTTAGCTAAAGGTCAAACACCGCCATTATTATGGATTGGATGTTCTGACAGTCGTGTTCCTGCAAACGAAATTATTGGTGCTAAACCGGGTGAGGTTTTTGTACACCGTAATATTGCCAATATGGTCGTGCACTCTGATATGAATATGTTGAGTGTTCTGGATTATGCGGTAAATGTTCTAAAAGTAAAACACGTTATTGTTTGCGGACATTACGGTTGTGGTGGTGTAAAAGCTGCAATGGGTAATATGTCTGTTGGAATTATCGACAACTGGATTCGTCACATTAAAGATGAATACCGTTTGCACGATAAATACCTAAATTCTATTGAAGATGAAACGGAGCGTTTTAATGCTTTTGTTGAAATCAATGCCAAAGAGCAAGTTTACAACTTAGCAAAAACTTCGATTGTACAAGGAGCTTGGAAAAACGGTCAGGATTTAATGCTTCACGGATGGGTTTACGGATTAAATTCTGGTTTTGTTACCGATTTAAATGTAAACATTGCTTCGAATGCTGAATTAGACGAAGTTTACCAACTAAGTAATTTATAAGAAACAAAAAATCGCCTCAAAAGGGCGATTTTTTTTATTCGTTTTCGTCTAGATTTTCATTAAAAGCCGATGGTAACATTGTTGGAATAAACTTTATTAAAATCGGTAATAGTAAACTTCCGCCTGGAAGTAAAAATATCGTTAGTGACGGAATGGTTTTACAAATATCTAAAAGTTGTTTTTTTACCTTTTTCTTTTCCTTAGCATCCAAATCTCTGGTTGTAGAATAAGCCAACAGAATCATTAATTCTTTGCTTTGAACAATTTCCTTAACCAATCTGTTTTTGTTTCTTATAATCAGTTTTACAACGCTGTGCGTCATTTGATCATAAAAATGTTTTACCGGATTTGAATAATTAAAATACGGAATCTTCTTTTTATGCGTAGTAATAAAGTTATTGGTTGTCTCAACGCTTTTGGCTACAAATTCATCAGAAACCTGCATCATTGATCCTAACGAATACAAAAAGTAAGCTTCTTCATTTTCTACAACGCCATCGCTCCACAACGCCATTCCAGCCATATCAATCAAATAATATTGCTCAAGTTTATTATTGAAATAATCTAATTGTAGAGTTTCTAAAGTATCAACAGTAACTTTTGAAAACTTAGAATATCGTATCGAAGCTTCAAAAAGTTTGATTAGTAAATCATCATGTTGAGATTTTGCAGTTTTGGTTTTTAATGCCAAAGCTACAATACCAAGTACGGTTTCTTCAATACGTTTTAGGTATTTATCAGGAATTGATCCGTGTTCCAGATATTGTCTGAAAGCCAAAACATCAATAAACAAAAGTGCATTAGTAACTAAATGCGAAAAGTTTTTACTGATAATACTGTCATTCGTCTGAACGCGTTGATCTATTATATTCTCTAAAGATAGGGAAGGAGTGTCTTTTGGAAGTAAAATTTTGAAAATACTAAATCCTTCAGGATTCATTTCTTTGTAAAATTTTAAAACCTCCGTGATAAAATTATTAGGTTCAGAACTTCTTTTTTCGATACAAAAAACACCGTATAAAGTGTTTAATAAGGCGACTTTTGAAATCTCGGTTTTAAACCAGCCTTTTATTTCAATTGGAATTTGAGAATCTATAGAAATGATGTGACCGTAGATAAAACCAGTTTCTCTGACTTTATAGTAGAACGAATCTGTAGTTTCAAAAGGAATCGCTTCTGAAAACTTTTGTTCACTAAAAAACTTGTCTATCCAACCTGGAGCTGATGGGTTAATCATTAACTTTAATTTATAGCTGCAAAGCTATATCTTTTTCTCGTTTTGGGATTAATTTTAAATGAAATAACCACTACATTTTGTGAAAATATAGTGGTTATCGTGTTTTTTATTTGATGATTCCTGCACAAGCAACTCTTCCGCCGGCATTTCCGGTTGGTTGTGTGGTAAAATCGTCTGTTCCCTGATGTACAATTAAACCTTTTCCTAGGACATCTTTGGTTGCATCTCCACAACCAATACACCATTCGTCAGTAGTTAAAGTTATAGTTCCGTTTCCTTTTGCATCAGCAGTAAAGTTTCCTATATCACCTTTATGGTATTCAGCTGAGCCCCATTTCCCGTGTTTTTTGAAAGTAGGATTCCAGTGTCCGCCTGCAGAACTTCCGTCAGCAGCGCTACAATCTGATTTTTCGTGAATGTGAATCGCGTGAACTCCCGGTTGTAAACCAGCTACTTTTGCTGTAAAAGTTACTTTTCCGTTTTTCTCTGTAAAAGTTGCAGTTCCGCTAACGGTACTATTACTTTTTGGCTCTAATGCTACAGTTAAAGTTTTGGCATCAGCCGATTTTGTATTGGTTTTACAGCCAATTATTACGGCTGCAATTATTGCGAAACAAACAATTATTTTTTTCATATACGAGGCTTTTTGAATTAAAGATTAAGTAAATTTAACATAAAATTCCGACTTTGATTGAAGCCGAGAGTTAAATAAATCTAAAACTATAGATCACAATTTAATTATACTTTAAGCTAAAAACCCAAAATTATTGTGTAAATTCGTATGGCTTCGAATTTAAAAGCTTGAAAATTAGTGTTTATTGTTTTTTAATTTAATCTGTAGAATTATGATAAAAAATGTTTTAACGGTAGTTTTTTTAGGAGTTATTTTAATGTCTTGCAATGCTTCTAAAACTCAAAAAGAAGATTCGGTTTCTAAACTTGAAGGAACCTGGGAATTAAATTATATCAGTGGACCACGAATAGCTTTTGATGGTTTGTATCCTAATAAGAAGCCAACAATTAATTTTGATACCAAAGAAAATCGAGTTTCAGGAAACAGCAGTTGTAATAATTTTAATGGAAAACTAAGCGTAACCGGAAACAAAATTGATTTTACGCAACCAATGGCAATGACCAAAATGATGTGTATGGACGGACAAGGAGAACAGGTTTTTATGAGTACACTGCAAAAAATCACTTCGTATGATGTTACAGATAATGGTAAAACGCTGAATTTTATCTCAGGTGATATTGCAATGATGCGATTTACCAAAAAATAGAATCAGACTTTTCTAAACTTTATTAAATAAATGTCACATGAAAACTAGAATAACAGTATTGATGTTGTTTTGCTTTTTTAATATAGCTGTTTTTGCTCAGGAAAAGTCAAAGAAAGAATTGAAAGCAGAAAAGGAATTGCAAAAACAAAAAGCAATGGAAGATCTTATCAATTCTAAAGATTTTGCTTTTGAAGCTCAAAAAGCACAACCTTTGGGCGCAAGGCAGATTAACTTAGATTACAATACTTATTTTTTAAAATTTAATACCACCAAAACAACTTGCGATTTACCTTTTTTTGGCCGCGCCTTTAATGTGGCTTATGGAGGAGATGGCGGAATGAAGTTTGAAGGCGTGCCGGAAAATATTAAGATTGAAAAAAAGAAAAAAGGCTACAACATCACAGCGACTGTAAAAGGTCAGGATGATGTTTATAGTTTGTATTTTTCTGTTTTTCCTGACGGAGGAGCAACGCTTTCTGTTAATTGTAATAATAAAGCTGCTATTTCTTATCAGGGAGTTGTTGCAGCTCCTAAAAAAGACGAAAGCAAGAAATAGAATACGAATCATTGTGTCCCGAATTTCTATCGTTTATGCCGAAAAAGACCCTTTTTATTTTGCCTCAGAAACATTATTTGATGGCAGTGATTTTATTAGTTACAGTTTCAGGTTATAGTCAGGATTTAGAGCCCAGAGTTTATGCAAATGTTGCTAAAAACCTGAATGTAATTGCTGTTGGCTATGTTTTTATGGACGGAAATGTGCTAACAGATCCTTCTTTACCCATAAAAGATTTTACGATTCAGAGTCATAATGTAGCTGCAAATTATATTAGAACTTTTGGCTTGTATAATAAACTGGCGCGTGTACAGGTTTCGCTTCCCTATTCTTTTATGGATGGATCTTTAACAGGTACAAACGGAAATGTTTTAACAGGTTCAAGAACTGGTTTTGCCGACATGAAAGTGCGATTTGGAATCAACTTGTTAGGTTCTCCTGCGCTTGATAAATCTGAGTTTAGAAGCTTTGAACAAAAAACAATTTTGGGAGTTAGTTTGGTTACCTCCATTCCAACCGGTAAATATTACGATGATAAACAGGTGAATATAGGCACAAACCGTTGGGGATTTAAACCTGAAATTGGAGTTTCAAAACGTTTCGCTCATGTCTACGCCGAAGCTTATGGCGGGATTTGGTTTTATACCAATAATAATGATTATCTAAATGGCAAAAAACTAGAACAAAAAGCAACTTATAGTTTACAAGCTCACGCAAGTTATTACTTCAAAAACAACATGTGGATTGGTTTTAATACCAATTGGTTCTTTGGCGGAAAGACTGTAATAGATGGCGTTTCAGACGATAGCCAAATTGATAATTGGAGAGTAGGAGGGACTTTTTCTACTCCGGTTGCAAAAGGACAATCTGTTAAATTTCAATATCACGTAGGAGCTTATACCAATAACGGATTAAATTATTATGCACTTTCAGTTGCCTATCAATATTCGTTTTTTTAATAGTAAGAATATTTTTACTTAAAGTTTTTTAATATATTAAAAATCAGTATATTTGAAATTAGATACCCATTTATAAACAAACTAAATTTTATAAACATGAAAAAATTAAGTCTTATTCTTATTGTGGCAATTGCATCATTTTCTTCTTACGCTCAATCATCGTTTAAAGAAGATGTTGATGTTCTTCAAAGTGTTTACGGAAAATCAAAAAGTGATCTTGTAAAACAATACATGAATTTGTCAGATGCACAATCTACTGCTTTTACAAAAGTTTACGATAGTTATGAAACAGAACGTAAAGCACTTGGACAAACGAAGTTTCAGCTTATTAATGATTATGCTGCAAATTATGCAACCTTAACAGATGAAAAAGCGGATGAATTGGCAAAAGGAACTTTAAAAAATCATTTGGGTTATGAGAAATTATATTCTAAAACTTATGGACAAGCAAAGAAAGCAATCGGTGCTATAAATGCTGCTAAATTTATTCAGCTAGAAGTATATCTTCAAACGATAATCAGAGCCGAAATTCTGGAGTCAATTCCTTTTATTGGTGAATTAGATAAATCAAAAGTTCAAATAAACTAAGGTTTGTTTTTTTATATACAAAAAGCCGTTATTGATTCAATAACGGCTTTTATATTTAATATCTTATTCTGGTTTAGACTCTTTGTTGTTAATTTCTTTAATGTAAATGTCTTGTTTTGGAAAAGGGATTTCAATATTATTTTCTCTGAAACTTTTATCAATCATGATTATAAGATCACTTTTTACATCATTGGCAAACTTAATATGACCAACCCAAAATTTTACTACAATATCAATTGAACTGGCGCTAAATTCCTTAAACCAAATAATAGGTTCCGGATTTTGAAGCACTAAAGGATGATTAACCAAAATTTCTTCTAATAATCTTTTCGTCTCTTCCAGATTAGTTCCGTACGCAACACCAATCTCAATATCAGTACGTTTTTTATTGTTTGATAAAGTCCAGTTTGTTAAATGCTGGCTCAACAAATCACCATTTGGGATTATTACATCAGCTCCGTCAAAAGTAGCTACAACGCTGCTGCGAATACCAATTGATTTCATTTTTACCGTTTGTCCGCCAATATCAATCGTGTCATCAATATTAACCGGTTTTTCGAAAGCGATAATAAGACCGCTGACTAAGTTGTTTACCAAAGTCTGAAGACCAAATCCAATACCAACTCCCAATGCACTTATAATAATCGTAAGACGGTCAACCGGAATTCCAGAAGATATAAAAGCCAGGCTAATACCAATACTAAAAATGGCAATTTGAATAAGTATGAGCCAACTCCCAAATTTATTTGTTCTGTTTCCAGTCGTCGAGCGAACAGAATTGCTGGTTAAAAATGATACAATTTTGGCAATAAGTACAGAAGTTATAATAATGAAAAAGAAAATTAAGATGCTTTGATATGAATAGTTGATATCTCCAATAGTTCGTTGTTCATTAAAAAAATCAATAATTGGATCCAGAATTGCGTGAAAGAAATAAGAGTTTTTTCCAATCGAAACCAACTAGGCAAAAATGAATAAAGTATTAACTTTTGGACTAAATTTTATTTTTTCAAGTTCGCTTATGTTCAGTTGTTTTTCTTCGTTAGTTTCTCTTAAAAAGTTCGAATAATTTATAATGTCAATAATCAAACGATACGTATTGGTAAACAAATAATACATTAAAACTGTAACGATTCCATTAACCATTAATAGTTTTCCTAAGTTATAATTTTGGTCAATTAATATAAAAAATAAGGAAGCCACTTCAATAAAAATGGAAACGTAAAGGCTGTATCTAAAGAACGGATTCAGAATTTCTGTTTTCTTTTTTAAGATATAAATACCAAATGCCGCTGAGGTTAATGCTAAAAGAAGAATCAGAAAAACTTCTTTTACCGAATGAATTAAAATGTTGTTATCATACAATGCCAAAAGAATAAAAATGACATAGATTTTCCATACCCATTTTTCTTTTTTAGGAAAATATTCTTTGTTGACAATCGTTAGTGCTATAATCGAAATTAGCCAAATTAAAGCAGTGAAAGCAAAAGGCGGATAAAGAAATAGAAAATTAAATAAAGTAAATGAAATTAATATCGCGCATGAAACTGGATGTTCGAAGATTTGTTTTGAAAATCTTATCTTATCATAAAAGCCTTCTTTCTTGTATTTGTTTTTCAGAAATAGCAAGTATGTAATCAATGCAATCGCCAACAAAAACATTAAAATAATAGTATTAAAATGGTTGGAGATGAAGAAAAGTAAGATGATTAATTCTTTGGTTAACGAATAAAAAAAGGATTCATTGAAAGATAAATTATTTTGACTTGGTTTAAAAATTTTGCCATCCGGATGAAGTAAGTTTCTAAATTCATTTTTTCGAATATTATCTGTTTCAATTATATCATTTTGCAGCGCATATTTAAACTTCGTACCCAGTATTTGTAGTTTGCTAATACTATCCAGAGCATTTTTGAACCTCATATTAAGTAATCTGACCTCTGAGTTCATTTGTGAATAACGCTGGTAATATAACTTTTTTGTCAGTGAATCTTTAGGCAATGTAAATAGCGCTTTTTTAACGATCAAAGAATCAATTTTGCTTTGTATTGCACTTAATTGAAGATCATTTTTTTTGATTTTTTCCAATTGAATATCTACTCGGGTTTGCAATTCGTTAAGCATAACCGAGGTAACTGTTATATTTCTAAGTGTCTGAAAATCGTTTTTATTTTTGATGATGCCATCAATCGCCGTTTTTTTTAGTCTGATAACATAATCTAATTCAGAAGTAAAACCTTTGTAATCAATTCCTGTTTTTAGAATTAGATCAGCTTCCTGAATGTTTTTAGAAATAGCATCGAATAATAAAGCGCGTTGCCGGCTTATTTGGTTTTCTGCAAAATGGACATTACTTTTTTCTTCATCTAGTTTCAGTAGATTTTCTAATTTGTTTTTAGAATTTAAACTATCATTTGAAGAAGCGGTTTGCGAATAAGAAACTGAAATTTGTAATGCAATAAGAAGTAGTATCGTTGCTGATTTTAGACCACTTTTTTTTATTAAGGTATTATAAATAATAATTGTAAAGATTATAATATAACAGACCATAATAATTTCTTTTTTGAATATTATATCAAAAATACTACAAAAAAAAATATCCTAGAATAAATATTTATTTTAGGATATTTTTTAAGGTTTGTTATTTAGACTTCACTTCATAAATGGCATTTACCATTCCGTTTCGTGGAGAATCCAGAGAAAGTTCCCAGAACATGATTCCGCCTAATTTTTTAGATTTTACATATTCTGTTTTTGCTTTTATCGACGTTAAATCGTCTGATGTTGCAAATGTTTTTAATCCTGCATTGTACCAATACGGTGCTTTAGCTTTATCATCCCAAAAATATTTCCAGCCATTAGCTTCTGTGTAAGTAGTGGCAAAGTTTTTAAAATCAACACCTGGAATATGTTCTCCGGCTTGATAAAGTCCATTGTTTATATTTTCTACATTTTGCCATGTTCTCGAATAAAATGCACCACCAATAATTAATTTTTCAGCAGGAACTCCTTGTTTTAATAGGTAAGTAACGGCTCTGTCTGTAGATTCTTCCTTAGGATTTGTGCTGTATAAAGGCGTGTGATGTCCGGTAACTTTAGAATATCCGTTTACCAAATCATAGCTCATTATATTGATGCGATTTACTAAAGGTGCAACAGCTTTCCAATCAATAGATTCGTCTAAATATTTTTGAAAACCACCTGCAGCAAAACTCAATTCGTATTTTTTGCCTAATGTAGAGCGCAAAATTTTGATTAATTCTGTGAAATTTGGTTTATCGGCAGCTTGGTATAAATGCCCCGGAAGACCTTCAATCGCTGGATATTCCCAATCAAGATCTAAACCATCTACTTTAAAATAATTACTGACTTCTTTTACTGATTTTGCAAAAGTTAATCTTCCTTCAGCTGTAGAAAAAGCTGCAGAACAAGGCTCGCATCCGCCCCAACCGCCAAGTGAAAGTATAATTTTTAGTTGTGGATTTTTGGCTTTTAAAGACACCAAATACTTAATAGTTGTCGAATCCTTAGGAGAATCAACGCTTAGTTTACCATCTTTTAAATGACAAAAACTAAAAATAATTTGATTTAGTTTGTTGACTTCATATTCGTTAATTAGTTTATCATCGCCGGTATAGTAGGCAATAATGTCCATTTTTTTATTTTTTTGTGCGAAAGTATTTGTGGTACAAAAGCACAAAACAAATAGGGCAATTAGGTTAATTTGTTTCATTTTTAAGCTATTAGTTTTTTGAAATGCTAAATATAAAACATTAGAATCGAAAATTCACTATCATTTTTGTAACAGAAACGCAATTTTAATAAAGATTTGTGAAATGAGATTATAATCTAAAGTAGAGACGCACAGCAGTGCGTCTTCGCAATAAGGAGACGCACTGCTGTGCGCCTCTACAAAAAAATGGTGAAACAAAAATAAACCCGCACTGTTTCGGATTAGTGCGGGTTTAAACAAATTAAAAGCTAAAAACTATTTTTATATTAGAAGCAGTATTCGTTTTCTGCAACTAATTTAGATGTAATAACTTCTCTCAAAGCTACAACATTTGGATTGTTTGTGTATTTTGTAAAACGTTTAAGTCCCATTAACATCATACGTTGTTCGTCTCCTTCAGCGAAAGAAATAATTCCTTCTTTACCTCTTGAGTTTACGATATCTACTGCTTTATACAAGTATAATTTTGCCATAGCAATTTGCTCTTGTACTTTATCTTCACCTTGATTTTTAGCTAATTTCTCCGTTCTAAGAATAGTACTTTCAGCCATGTAAATTTCGATTAAGATATCAGAAGCAGCCATTAATAACTGTTGGTGAGAATCTAAATCAGGTCCGTATTTTTGAACAGCGCTTCCGGCAACCATTAAGAAAACTTTCTTAAGATTAGCGATAATTCCTTTTTCTTCAGCAAATAATTCAGAGAAATCTGGAGTATCAAAAGATGGAATTCCCATTAATTCTTCCTGAACTTTCATTGCAGGTCCAAGTAATTCAACGTGACCTTTCATAGCCTTTTTGATCAACATACCTACAGAAAGCATTCTGTTAATTTCGTTTGTTCCTTCGTAGATTCTAGCGATACGAGCATCTCTCCACGCACTTTCCATTGGAGTGTCTTCTGAGAATCCCATTCCACCAAAAATCTGAATTCCTTCGTCAGCACAAGCTTGAACGTCTTCAGAAACTGCTACTTTAAGGATAGAACATTCGATAGCATATTCTTCAACACCTTTTAATTCAGCTTCTTGATGAGTAGTTCCTTCAGCCTCACGAGCAGCGATTCTGTCTTCGATATCTTTTGCAGCACGGTAAGAAGCACTTTCTCCAGCGTATGCATTAGTTGCCATTTCAGCTAGTTTAGAACGGATTGCTCCAAAAGATGCAATTGCAGTGTTAAACTGAATTCTTTCGTTAGCATATTTTACTGCATTTGTAGTAACTCTACGTTGCGCATCTAAACAAGCTGCAGCCAATTTAATACGTCCAACGTTCAAAGCATTCATTGCAATTTTGAAACCGTTTCCTCTTTCAGACAACATGTTTTCAACAGGAACTTTAGTATCGTTGAAGAAAACCTGACGAGTAGAAGAAGCACGGATTCCTAATTTATGCTCTTCTTCATTCATAGAAATTCCGTTTGACGGATCGTTTTCTACGATGAAACCTGTAATATTTTTATCATCTCCAATACGAGCAAAAACGATGAAAACGCTACAGAAACCTGCATTCGAAATCCACATTTTTTGTCCAGTAATAGAGTAGTGCGTTCCATCTTCAGATAAAACCGCTTTAGTTTTTCCTGAGTTTGCATCAGATCCTGCGCCTGGTTCAGTCAAGCAATAAGCTCCAAACCATTCTCCAGAAGCTAATTTAGGAACGTATTTTTTCTTTTGTTCTTCAGTACCATAAAGTGTAATTGGCATAGTTCCAATTCCTGTATGCGCACCAAAAGCAGTTGAGAACGATCCTGTAGCACCAGAAATGTAATCACAAACCAGCATTGTAGATACAAATCCCATTCCTAATCCACCGTATTCCTCAGGAACTGCAACTCCTAGAAGTCCAAGTTCACCAGCTTTACGCATAGATGATTCAGTGTAAGCATAATCTTTTTTCTCAAAACGATCTTTGTGTGCCCATAATTCTTTGTCAACGAACTCTTTTACAGAGTCACGCATCATTAACTGCTCTTCCGAAAAATCTTCTGGTGTAAAGATATCTTCGCATTTTGTTTCCTTAACTAAAAACTGACCACCACGGGTTACGTTTTTTTCGATTGTATCTGCCATTTTGTTTTTGTTTAGATTAAAAGATGCAAGAATCAAGAAGAAAGATTGTTATCTAACTTGTTGATGAAACCTGTGGTCATCCTTTGAAATTCAATTATTTTGTTTTCTATTTCTTCTGTTTTTTCTTTTGATAAATAGTCGTTCTGACAAGCTATCAGTAATTGTGTTTGTAATTCAAATGAAGATCCTAGACTAATATTCAGATAATGCTGAAAATGTTTAGTACCTCTATTTGAGCCTTCAGCTATATTAGAAGGCATCGAAACAGAACATCTGTTCATTTGACTTGTCAAGCTATAGATTTCGAATTTTGGAAAAGTTGAGGTTAGTTTGTAAATATCATTTGTAATATTCATTGCTAAAATCCAAATTTTCAAATTCTTAAAATTATGTCTCATGTTTTTTGAGCCAAGATAAGAAAGAAAAACAAAAAGTAAGGTTTTTACTACTTTTCAAATATTGTTTTCAGAATATCTTCATTCCAAAATTAAGTCTTGCTTCTTGCTTCTTTTCTCTCAAAAAAACTATAATACCTCGTAAATCCCCGCAGAACCTTGTCCAGTTCCCACACACATAGAAACGATTCCGTATTTATTACCTCTGCGTTTCATTTCGTCGAATAACTGAACAGAAAGTTTAGCTCCTGTACAACCCAGAGGGTGTCCTAAAGCGATAGCTCCACCGTTTACGTTTACGATTTCCGGGTTAATGTTTAACTCGCGAGTTACTGCTAAAGCTTGTGAAGCAAAAGCCTCGTTTAATTCAATTAACTCGATGTCATTTAATGTTAATCCTGCTTGTTTCAATGCTTTCGGAATTGCTTTTACAGGACCAATACCCATGATTCTTGGCTCAACACCAGAAGAAGCAAAGTTTACAAGTCTTGCAATTGGCTCAAGATTTAATTCTTTTACCATATCCTCGCTCATGATTAAAACAAAAGCAGCACCATCACTCATTTGAGAAGAGTTTCCGGCAGTTACGCTTCCATCAGCAGCAAAAACAGGTCTTAAACCAGCCAAAGCAGCAACAGAAGTTCCAGCTCTTGGGCCTTCGTCTTGTTTTACAACGTATGATTTAGTTTCTTTTTTACCATTTTCATTGATGAAAGTCTGCTCAACAGTAATCGGAACGATTTGTTTGTCGAATTTTCCTTCAGCTTGTGCTTTCAAGGCTTTCATATGAGAGTTATAAGCAAACTCATCCTGATCTTCTCTTGAAATTTTATATTGATTAGCAACCGCTTCCGCAGTTAAACCCATTCCCCAATAGTAATCTTCGTGACCTGCAGCAGCAACTTTATAATCCGGAGTTGGTTTGTAACCTCCCATCGGAATAAAACTCATACTTTCTGCGCCACCAGCAATGATACAATCTGCCATTCCTGATTGGATTTTAGCAGTTGCCATTCCGATAGTTTCTAATCCAGATGCGCAATAACGGTTTACTGTTACACCAGGAACGTCTTCTACTTTTAATCCCATTAAAGAGATCAAACGTCCAACATTAAGTCCTTGTTCAGCTTCCGGCATGGCATTTCCTACCATAACGTCATCGATACGTTTTTTGTCAAAATCAGGCAATTCATCCATCATAAACTGAATGGTTTCTGCAGCTAATTCATCAGGTCTTTTAAATCTAAAAACCCCTTTTGGTGCTTTTCCTACCGCAGTACGGTAAGCTTTTACTATATATGCTGTTTTCATTTGTTTTTGTTTTTTAAGATTTTAGGAAAAAGAGGCAAGAGGCAAGAGAAAAGACAAAACTTAGTTTTGAAGTCTTGCTTCTTGCATCTTTCTTCTATTTTTCTAATTACGAAGTGGTTTTCCTTTAGTTAACATATACTGAATTCTCTCTAAAGTCTTACGTTCTGTACATAAACTCAAGAAAGCTTCACGTTCGATATCTAATAAATATTGTTCAGATACTAAAGTTGCTTCAGATAAATCACCACCAGCCATTACGTATGCAAGTTTGTTAGCGATTTTCTTGTCGTGCTCAGAAATGTATTTTCCAGCTTCCATTTGATCCGTTCCAACTAAGAACATACCAAGAGCTTGTTTTCCTAATACTTTCACATCAGTTCTTCTGATAGGTTGTGTATAACCAGCTTCTGCCATTAGCAAAGCATGTTTTTTAGCTTCAGCGATCTGACGATCTTTGTTTACTACAATAACATCTTTTCCATGTTGAAGAAGTCCTGTATCAAAAGCTTCATAACCAGAAGTCGAAACTTTTGCCATAGCGATTGTCAAGAAATACTCTTGAAGAACGTTTAATTCCACATCGTTTTTGCGGAATAAATCAGATGCTCTCAAAGCCATTTCTTTAGATCCACCACCACCAGGAAGTACACCAACACCAAATTCAACTAATCCCATATAAGTTTCTGCAGCAGCAACCACTTTATCAGCATGTAAGCTCATTTCGCAACCACCACCAAAAGTCATTCCGTGAGGCGCAACAACAACTGGAATCGAAGAATAACGAACGCGCATCATTGTGTCCTGGAACAATTTGATAGCCATATTCAATTCGTCATATTCCTGCTCAACTGCCATCATGAAAATCATTCCGATATTAGCACCAACAGAGAAATTCGCTGCTTGATTACCAATAACCAAACCTTGATATTCTTTTTCAGATAAGTCGATTGCTTTATTGATGGCAGCAAGAACGTCGCCACCAATAGTATTCATTTTAGATTGGAATTCTAAGTTCAAAATTCCATCTCCTAAATCCTGAATGATTGCACCACTGTTGCTCCAAACTTTTTTGCTTTCGCGAATGTTGTTTAGGATAATGAATGAATCTTGTCCAGGAACTTTAGTTTGCGATTTCGTTGGAATGTTATAGAAATAAGTCGCTCCTTCTTTTACAGAGTAGAAACTTTCGCTTCCTGAAGCCAACATTTCAGTAACCCATGCAGCTGGTTCAAGACCTTCTGCTTTCATGATTTCGATTCCGTTGGCAACACCAATAGCGTCCCAAATTTCGAATGGACCATTTTCCCATCCAAAACCAGCTTTCATCGCATCATCAATTTTGAATAATTCGTCTGAGATTTCAGGAATTCTGTTTGATACATAAGCAAACATTCCGGCGAAACTCTTACGGTAGAATTCACCCGCTTTATCTTTTCCTTTCACCAAAACTTTAAAACGATTGATAGGTTTATCAATAGTTTTTGTTAGTTCAAGCGTAGCAAAATTTGCTTTTTTAGCAGCGCGGTATTCTAGTGTATCTAAGTCTAAAGAAAGAATATCTTTATCTACTTTTTTATAAAAACCTTGACCAGTTTTGCTTCCTAACCAATTGTTCTCCATCATTTTTGTGATGAAATCAGGAAGTTTAAACAATTCGTGTTGTTCGTCGTTAGGGCAGTTTTCATAAATACCGTTGGCAACGTGTACCAAAGTATCTAAACCAACAACGTCAACCGTACGGAAAGTAGCCGATTTTGGACGACCGATAACTGGTCCAGTCAATTTATCAACTTCTTCAATCGTTAATCCCATTTCTTTTACCAAGTGGAATAAACTTTGGATTCCGTAAATACCAATTCTGTTTCCAATAAACGCTGGAGTATCTTTAGCAACAACCGAAGTTTTTCCTAAAAATTTAGATCCGTATTCGTTTAAGAAATCCAATACTTCAGTAGAAGTTTTTGGACCAGGAATAATTTCAAATAACTTTAAGTAACGCGCAGGGTTAAAAAAGTGAGTTCCGCAGAAGTGTTGTTGAAAATCTTCGCTTCTTCCTTCGCTCATAAAATGAATTGGAATACCAGAAGTGTTTGAAGTAACCAAAGTTCCCGGTTTACGGAATTTTTCGATTTGCTCAAAAACTAATTTTTTGATATCCAAACGTTCTACAACAACCTCGATAATCCAATCAACATTGGCAATTTTTGCCATATCATCAGTTGTGTTTCCAGTCGTGATTCTGTTAGCAAATTTTTGACTGTAAATAGGAGACGGTTTCGATTTTAATGAATTCGCCAAGTGCTCGTTTACTACACGGTTGCGAACAACTTTACTTTCAAGCGTTAATCCTTTTTTAGCTTCAGCTTCTGTCAGCTCGCGTGGTACGATGTCAAGTAATAAAACTTCAACACCAATATTGGCAAAATGACAAGCTATTCCTGAACCCATAATTCCGGATCCAATTACAGCAACTTTTTTAATTGTGCGTTTCATAAGTCGTTAATATTTGTTTTTGTTTTTTGAATTTGAAATTTCCTTAGCGGTTAAGGTTATTCATTTTCTATTTTGTCTGTTTGATTAAATATGTTCTTATCGTGAATAAGTTCGTTTATGATTTCTGAGACTTCGATAAAATGTTTCAGCTTTTCGTCAGAAACATGTTTTCTCACACTCTCATTAAATTTCAAAACTGTATTTTTAGATAATTCTCTTTTTTCTTTTCCAAATTCCGTCAGGTAGATCAAAACACCGCGACCATCACTTGGATTTTTTTTGCGAACAATCAAACCTTTATCCTCCATTGATTTCAATGTTCTCGTAAGGCTTGTGGCTTCCATACCCATTCTTGGCCCTAAAGCGGTCGATGGAGTTCCGTCTTCTTTATCTATACTTAAAAGTGCAAATCCCGTTGCCATTGTAGCATCGTATTTTGCAGCCTCTTCGTTATACATTCTTGATACGGCTTGCCATGTAGCTCTCAAAATATAATCTATTGTTTTGTCTTTCATAAGTAACTATATCGATTTCAAATATAATCAAAAAATACTATGCATGCATATTAATTTATGATAAATTTTTGGTTATTAAAAAAATATCTCTGAATTAGAGGGGTTTAGGGTTAATTTTTAATTGAAATATACTATTCTTTTTTGGGATTTTAACAAAATTTAAGACTTAAAAAACTTTTTCCGAGTCAAAAAGTCTCTAAAATTCTTCATTATGTAAAAAAAAGTATAATAAAGTACGAATAAACTTTAGTCTTCATATCGCTTTATCGCGTTTTGAAGGATTTTTTTCATCTTGTTTCTTAGGTATTCCGGTCGCAAAACCTCAATTCCATCTCCAAAACCCAATAAAATGCGTTCCATTTCATAATTAGAAGAAATCATTAAATGAACGATAATACTATTATCCTCATTTTCCTGAATCAGTCGTTGTGTGTGATGCAAAGGTTTTGTCAATACATAAGGAGCATTTGCGGCATCAATCCAAAGTTCAATTCTTCGTGGTTGTAAACCAGTATTTACCGTAACGCCAATTACGTTTTTATAATAAACATCAGCATCAAAATCCTCCTCTATATAAGGAAGATTAAAATCATAATCAATTGCAATGATTCTGTCCAAAGCCAGATTTGTAATCGGTTGAGAACCTTTAGTCTTCCCGATCAAAAACCAACGATTATTGAATTCCTTCAAAATAAAAGGATGAAAATGAAATTTACTTTCTTCCCGCGATTTAAACGATTTATACGTAATCATAAGCACAACCTTCTTGATAATCGCCTGATAAATCTCATCTAAATAATGCAAACCTTTCAAGCCTTCGTTTTTATCCAGATAAATAACCGGTTTCGTATGCGATTTCTCCGAGTAGATTTTATCCTCCAAACGCTGTAAAATATCCGAAACATCATTAAACAGCGAAAAATCCTTAAACTGCTTCAACATCGAAACCGTCTCCGTCAAAACATTCATATCCGTTTCCGTCAGCGGAATATCCGTTATCGTAAATTCGTCGTCATCATATTTATAAAACTTCTTATCATAAACGACAATTGGCGCGTTATAACCAAGCTTTTCACTTCGCATCAACTGAATATCCATTTGGATTGTTCGTTTGCTAATTGGGTTTGCTCGACCTTCATATTCAAACAAAGCTTCAGAGCAACATTCGATTAAATCTTCGAGAGTCCATTGCCTGTATTTATTCTGCAGACATTTGTCTATTGTTTTGTACCGTATTAAGGCGTTCTTGTTTTGTGACATATTATTATGTTTTTGCTCGCAAAGTTGGGAAGTCGCAAAGTTTTTTTTGTCTTTCGCAGATTAAGTAGATTAAGCAGATTTTTTTAATCATTTTAATCTCTTAATCTGTGGCTTAAAAAAAATGAATACTTTGCGACTTCGCGACTTCGCGAGATTCAAATTTTAGATATTTTAATTTCGTATAATTATTTCTTATTTTTGGGCATGTCCCTCTTGGTCGGGCTTTCCGTTTCAATTGTTCATTCCAATTATCCATTCCAATTATCGTAGAGGCGCACAGCAGTGCGTCTTTCGTAATGTGAATAAATTGTGGTTACGTTGCGTGAGACGCACTGCTGTGCGTCTCTACAGACATACTCTGCGACTTTACGCGATTAATATCTACGTCAACAACAAAATCTCTTTTTCAATATTAATTCTCGCTTTCTCTTCATATAAACCTCTGAATTCATCCGTTTGAAAAATAAACTCATATTCCAGAAAATGTTTCAACGCTTTTGCGCGTCCTGGTTTATAGAGAAAATCAGGATAAATGAGATATTCCTTTCTAATCTGTTCAAAGTAAATCTGATATTCATTCCATTTGCGGGCGAGAATTTTCAAATCAAAATCAATTAACCAATTAATATCTTCATTTGCATTATGCTGATGAAGTTGCGTTGCACAAATCGCATCAAAAACCAATTGACTATCAAAAGATATATTTTTAGGTAAAACCGATAATGCAAATTCAGCACTTTTGAGTTCATTATCTTTTTTAGAACTCTTATATACATAATCGTGGTAAAAAATCGAAAATAATATTTCGTCAGGATTTTGAAGTTTATCAGAATACGTTTCAAAACAGAGAATCATATCATTTATATGTGTCAGATTATGATAATATCTTGATTTACCGGAATATGCTTTTTCTAAATCAAGCCAATTTTGCTGAATTTCTTTATCAGTAAAACCAATATTAGCAAGCAATTCGGTATATTTTTCCTTTAGATTCATATCCTTTTTTACTCAAAAATAACATTCTTTTTTTACTGCGCAAAATAATTGCGTAGTAGTTCTGAAATCTTTGTAATGTCAAAAGAGAACAACGATAGATTGTTTAATTTTTAAAAACGAGAAATTATGAAATTCAATTTTTTAGCAAAAGAAAAAAACACTGTAGTTAATTACGAAAATGCAACCGCTTATACATTAACAACAGATTATGAATTGTATGCAGCGGTTGTAACAACAAGTTTGAATGCTTCATTTTATGAAAAAGATACAACTCGTTTAGAAAGAATTAAAGAGTTGATCAAAAAAGCCGATCCTGTTTTTGTTGCAAAACTAGCCGTTTATGCCCGAAACGAAATGCATATGCGTTCAGTTCCATTAGTTTTAATAGTAGAATTGGCCAAAATATATTCCGGTGATTCCTTAATCAGTAAAATGATTACACAAGTTATACAACGTGCAGACGAAATAACCGAATTATTGGCGTATTACCAAATGACAAACGAGAGAAACGGAATCAAAAAATTAAACCGTTTGTCGAAGCAAATACAAAAAGGTTTGGCACATTCATTCAATAAATTTGACGAATACCAATTCGCAAAATACAACCGTGATGGTGCAGTAAAATTAAAAGATGCCTTGTTTTTGGTACATCCAAAAGCAAAAGACGAAGCACAACAACTATTGTTTAATAAAATTGTAAACAATAGTTTAGAAACGCCATATACATGGGAAACGGAGTTGTCAAAAATAGGTCAGATAAAGTATTTTAACGAAGCCGAAAAGCAAAAAGCATTCACTCAAAAATGGGAAGAATTGATCGATAGTAACAAAATTGGTTACATGGCTTTGTTGCGAAACTTGCGAAATATTGTCGAAGCCAACGTTTCACGATTTCATATATTAAAAGTTTGTGATTATCTTTCTAATGAAAAAGCGGTCGCAAACTCAAAACAATTGCCATTCCGATTTTTAGCCGCTTATCGCGAGTTAAAAACAATGGATTCTAAATATACGTCCATGATTTTGGATGCTTTAGAAGATGCCGTTTTGGTAAGTGCGCAAAATATAAAAGGTTTCGATATCAATACATCCGTTGTAATCGCTTGTGATGTTTCTGGTTCGATGCAAAAAAATATCTCGCCAAAAAGTAAAGTAATGCTTTATGATATTGGTTTGATGTTGGGTATGTTGATGCAAAACCGTTGTAAAAATGTGGTAAGCGGTATGTTTGGTGATCGATGGAAAATAATCAATATGCCAAAACGAGCGATATTATCCAATGTAAACGAATATTACAAACGCGAAGGTGAAGTAGGTTATTCGACAAACGGTTATTTGGTTTTGGAAGATTTGATCAGCCGAAAAGAAATTGTAGATAAAGTGATGTTGTTTACAGATGTTCAAATGTGGAATAGCAATATGACAAAAGATTCATTTGCAAACTCCTGGAACCGCTATAAAAACATCGCACCAAATGCAAAATTGTATTTGTTTGATTTGGCAGGTTACGGTCAGGCACCAATAAATGTTGAGAAAAACGATGTGTATTTAATCGCAGGTTGGTCAGATAAAGTATTTGATGTATTGAATGCTTTAGACGATAAAAGCAGCGCATTAAATTACATCAACCGAATAGAATTGTAAAAATAAAATCTACTGCGCAAAATAATCGCGCAGTAGTATTTGAATCTTTGCAATAGAAATGTTCATTGAAAATAAAACAAGTGCCGTAAAAAAGAGTTCCTTCGTGTCGTGGGTTCAATTCCCATCAATTCTATTATAAAGATAGAATTGTAGCTCAGATGGTAGAGCAGAAATATGTTTCTTTTTGAATGTTGTCTTGTTTAAAAAAAATAGTATTGGTTTCGTAGATAAGAGTTACTTCGGGGGAATTGTAGTACAGGTTCGAATCCTGTTCAGTTTAGGCTGATAGTGAAATGGTAACACACAATTATATAGTCTCTTATTGATTATTATCCAATGCTTTAAATAAAAAAGAATGTCGTAAATAAGGGGTACTTCGTCTCAAATTTGGGGAGGAATAGCAAAGTTGTAGAAACAGCAAGGTTATCCAGTTCGACTCTGGCAAGACAAGCCCCGTTTCTCTTATTGCCTTTAACTTCTTTTTAAAACTGAAAAATGTCGTATGTGAGAAATACTTCGTTCCAAAAAGAATTCTCATCAATTGTTGCTTTTTCGAATTTATAAGATGCCGTGTATAAAGTGTTACTTCGCCTTAAATGAAAATCGTCACTTATACAATATTGCTCTTAAAAAAAAAGAGTGTCGTCAGGAAATGGTTACTTCGTTCCAAAGAAATTTAAACCATTCCTAAACATTACCTCTTTTAAAATTAAAAACATAAATATTTTAGATTATGACAATCAAAGAAATAAAATATAAAGCAGAAAAGAAGTTCGAAAAAATGCAACTCAGAGATGATTGTTATGGATTTCAAATACAACCTAATACCAAGTTTATAAAAGGTATTAGCAGAAAAGAAATCGATAAATTACAAGTATTATTTGGCTTTGATTTTCCTTGGGATTATAGAGAAATGCTTTTAATTCTGGGAGGAATAGATACTCCGGAAATTTCAATTGATCCGGACGGAGAAGAGGAAATAAGATTTAATAATTTTTTTTACCAATATCCAGGAGATATTGAGAAATCAAAGTGGTTGATTGAAGATATAAATACATTCAGGTTTTATGCAGAAGAAGTTTTAACAGAAGCAGGATTTGACGTTTCTAAAATTGTAGGTTACATTCCAATTTACAACCACAGAGTACTTGTTGTTTTCGAGAATAAATATCTTTCTCCAGTTATTTCTGTTATGGGTGGTGATATAATCGTATTCAGCAACAGTTTGAAAGAATATCTGAAGTACGAATTTTTAAATGATTAATAATTATACGGAATAATCACATAATGATGCAGCAATTTTGCGCCTTCATTTAATACAATTTATAATGAAAAATATTTTCCCATATCCGTATTATATTTATGGTTCTGATGATTCTACAGATCAGGATGTTATTATTATAGTTCCAAAAAAAGATATGCCGGAAACGCAGGAAGACCGAAAAAATAAGGTCTTTTTTCTTTTAAAAGAATATAATCTGAAATGGAATGCAACATTAGCGGTTATCGAAAATGGGAAAATTATAGATACAATTTTTACCAAATCATGGATTGATTCCATAAATAATGCTGTTCTTGAAACGTATAGTTTACATCAACAGGAATATGATTTATTAATAACCGAAAGACAAATTAGAAATAAAACATTGGCGATTTACAAAGCTGTTCGTACCGTTTTGACCATGCTGACACGAACAGAATACAGAACTCAGATTCGTCCAATTATAAAAGGAATTCATGATTTTAATTTGAAATTGGAAGTACTTGGCAAAATAGATTTTCTTTCACTTTCAGAGTTTCATCAGAAGAATACACCAGATACAGATATTTGGAAAATTATAGCTTTTTATGTCGGACAAAATATTGCTCTTATCGAAAATGATATTGAAATATATACCAAAAAGAACTTTGTAAGCCATTACAATGATTTGAGCGCCTTTATTTATAGAAAATCAATTACTGCTGATGATAAAATGATTTTGCAGCAATATGTTAGTCATTGGCTGAAACTGCTTCAAAATTTTGGAGAATTCAAATCGGAAAATGGTTTTTTGACTTGTAAAGAGGAATGTATTGATATGTTAAATGAAAAATTTTAATTGGTTTGATCGTTGTGTTTGTTATTTCGAGAGAGGAGAAATCTCCGTAAGAAGCTCGACAATGATTGACGACTTTGATTGCGGTGTTCCTGATGTAATTTTTTTAGTGTGGTTGCTTCGTTCCTCGCAATGACATAAAATGAGGAAACCGTTACGAAACAAAAACCTTTGCCTCTATGAACCTTTGCAACTTTGTACCTAAAAAAAAACCTACGCAAAATGATTGCGCACTAACTTTTGAATATTTGTTCAAAGAAAAGAACTAATGAATACAACGCTTTTAAAAGAGATGATTTCCAAAAATTATGTAAGGGTAAACAAACATCCTAAACATGATTTATATATTTATAATTATACGCAAAGTGCACAATTTGAGAGAATTTGGAATGAGGTTACTTTGGCGTGTAGAGGTTTAATTTTGGACGAAAAAGAGAATGTAATTGCAAGACCCTTTCCTAAGTTTTTTAATTTAGGCGAAATGGAAAATCAAATACTTCCGGATTCCACTTTTGAAGTTTATGATAAAATGGACGGTTCAATGGGAATTTTGTACTGGATGGATGAGGTTCCGTTTATGGCAAGCCGAGGTTCTTTTGCAAGCGCACAATCCCATAAAGCGAATGAAATGCTACAGGGAAAATATAGAAATTCATGGTCACTTTTGGATAAAAACAAAACCTATTTATTCGAGATTATTTATCCCGAAAACCGCATTGTTTTAGATTATGGTTCGGCGGAAGAATTGGTTTTATTAGCTATTATTGATACACAAACTGGTGAAGAATTTCCGCTGGAAGATATTGGTTTTCCTTTGGTTGAAAAATATAACGGAATCAAAGATATTTCCCTTTTAAAAGAAATGGATATTGCAAACAAAGAAGGTTTTATCATTAAATATGCAAACAACTTTAGAGTAAAAATTAAATTTGAAGAGTATCTTCGTTTACACCGAATTATTACTCAGGTTTCTAACTTGAATATCTGGGAATATTTGAAAACCAATCAGCCAATGGAAGAAATTCTGGAACGAGTTCCGGATGAGTTTTTTGATTGGGTGAAAGAGACCAAAGCAGATTTAGAAAATAAATATGCGGTAATAAAAGATCAGGCAAAAAAGGATTTCAAAGTATTAGAAACGGTCAAAGAAACCGCTTTTTATTTCATGACTTGTAAACATCCGGGCGTATTATTTGCAATGCTGAATAACAAAGATTATTCAGTCATTATATGGAAAATGATTCGGCCAACATTTGAAAAACCGTTTAATAGAGAAGAAGAATAAAATGAGAAAAGTAATTTTAATGAAAGGATTGCCGGGAAGTGGGAAATCTACTTTGGCTAAAAAGATAATTGCAGATAATCCTGAAACCTATAAAAGAATCAACAGAGACGATTTGCGCGCTATGTTTGATAACGGAAATACAACTCAAAGCAACGAGAAATTCGTTAAAAAAGTACGTGATTTATTAATCGTAAAAGCTTTGGAAGAAGGGAAAAGCATTGTGATTGATGATACCAATTTATCGGATACTAATTTTAGACGCGTTTCACAATTAGTTAAAGAATATAACACAAAATTTAATGAAAAGGTTGAAGTTGAGGTTATGGAAGTCAATACAGATGTTGCGGTTTGTATTGAAAGAGATGCTTTGAGAGAAAAACCAGTTGGAGAAAAAGTGATCAAAAAAATGCACCGACAATTCTTTAAAGATTCACCGGAATACGCAATCCAAAACCCGGATTTGCCAAAAGCTATTATCTGTGACCTTGACGGAACTTTGGCTTTAATGAATGGAAGAAGTCCTTTTGATGCAAGCAAATGTGATCAGGACGAAATCAATAATCCAGTGGCGAATGTTTTGAGAAATTACAAGAAATTAGGTTACGAGATATTATTAGTTTCAGGAAGAGAAGACCGATACAAAGAACCAACGTTGAGGTTTCTTGAAAAACACGAAATCGAATACGACGCTTTAATCATGCGAAAAACTCAGGATAGCCGAAAAGACTCCATCATCAAAACCGAAATCTATAACGAATCTATAAAAGATAAATACTTTGTAGAATTTGTTCTCGACGATAGAAACCAAGTAGTGGATACCTGGAGGAATGATCTGAAATTACCGTGCTTCCAGGTTTATTATGGGGATTTTTAAAGGAGGTTCAAAGGTTCAGAGTAACAAAGGGACAAAGGTGTGAGAAGTTAGAAGCAAGATGAAAGAAGCAAGAAGCTAGATGAAAGAAGCTAGATGAAAGAAGCAAGAAGCAAGATGAAAGAAGTTAGATGAAAGAAGCAAGAAGTTAGATAAACAGTGTGAGAAAAGAGAAATTAAGTTTGAACATAAAGTCTTGCCTCTTGTCTCTTGCCTCTTTACTCTCCAAAAAATAATAAAAAAATAAATTTAAGGTAAAAGAGAGGAAAAAAACCTTAGCACCTTAGCCTCTCAGAACCTTAGCAACTTAAAAAAGAAATGAAACAATACATAGACATAGGAATTAACCTAACCAATAAACAATTCCAAAACGACATAGACGATGTTGTACAAAACGCTTTAGACGCCGACGTGTCGCAAATGATACTAACCGGAACAAGCGTACGAAATAGTGAAGAATCTGCTCGAATAGCAAAAGAATATCAGGGAATATTATATGCAACGGCGGGAATTCATCCGCATGATGCGAAGAGTTTTGATGCACAGAGCATTTCGAAACTGAGAAATTTATTAAAACAGAAACACGTAGTTTCGGTAGGAGAGTGCGGACTCGATTTTGATCGGGATTTTTCGCCCAGAAATGTTCAGGAAACTTGTTACAAAGCTCAACTTGAATTGGCGATCGAAGTTCAGAAACCTTTGTTTTTGCACGAAAGAGCCGCTTTTGCAAAGTTTATGAGCATTACCAAAGAATATTTGCCACAATTGCCAAAAGCCGTTGTACATTGTTTTACGGGAAGTTTGCAAGAAGCCAAAACCTATCTCGATAACGGATTTTATCTCGGTTTTACCGGAGCAATTTCGGATAGTAAACGTTTTGAGCATTTAAAAGAAGTAATTCAATACGTTCCGCTTGATCGAATGATGATCGAAACCGATGCGCCATTTATGCTTCCAAAAAACACTCCGATTAATCTCTTGAAAAAATACCATGAACGCCGTTGCGAACCAGCTTTTCTGCCTTTTGTTGCGGCAACAGTTGCACAGTTCAAAGGAGTTTCGGGTATTATAGTTGCGGAGGAAACTACGAAAAATGCTAAGAACTTTTTTGGCATTTAATAATTTAACAAACTTCAATCCAAACAGACTAATTCTTCTATATAATCCATCTTAAACGGTAGTTTAGATTAAGTTTTTTATCTTGGGATTTTTACTACAAAAACAGGTATTTATACGCTGTTTTTTCGTTTTAAATAACTCTAATTTTGAATTTTAATATCAAACCACGGATGTTAATATTAATTGGAGTTTAGAAATGAAAGAACAGAATACAATCATATTGCTATTTTCTTTTTTGCTAATTACCACATTTTCATTTGCTCAAAATGAAAGATTAATTATTGGTAGAACAACCGGTAAGTTGTTTATTAATAAAGATTTAGTAATAAGAACTTTTGGTTTTGCCAATTCGCTTTCAGGACAGGTTACTTTGCCGGGATATGATATTGATGTAAAAGAGGGAGATAGTGTGAAAATCGATTTCTGGAACATTTCTCAAGGAAATCCAGTCTCTTTATATTGTAAGGAAATTGAATTCACACAACTGAATAAACAAAAACAAATAATGAATAAAAAAGAACCGGTTCACCACATGGAACACGGTTTTTATTCTTTTCAGGCAAAAAAATCAGGAACCTATTTGTATTATAGTCCTGAAAATTATCCGTTCAATCTTCAGGCTGGTATGTTTGGAGTAATTATTATCCGACCAAAAGAAAAAGATTCCTTAGCTGATAAACCTTCAACCGAAATACTTTGGTGCAGTAACGAAATAGATACCAAATGGCACACAGATGCTATTATGGGAACAGAATATGACGATTCGAATAAACCAATACTTCTTCCGGATTATAAACCGAATTACTTTCTGATAAATGGTAAAACACTTCTGAAAAACAAAGGTTTACAATCCTTTCAACTGAAACAAAATGCTGTATTACTCCGTTTAGTCAATGCAGGATTATATGTTCATGATATTCTATTTCCATTGGATACAAAACTTCAGATTATATCAGGAAATGGTAATCATATCAAGGTTTTAACTACAGGAAATAATGTAAAACTTAATCCTGGAGAATGTCTGGAGTTGTATGCTTTTTTAGGAAATACTGCCCAAAAAGCAAAGATTAGATATCAGTTTATAAATCCTCTTTCAAATAAAATATATCATCAGGCCGATATTCCGGTTTTTTATTAAAATCTAAACAAACACCCCATGAAAAAAAATCTACTTTACCTCATTATTCTCCTTTATTTTTCGTTTTCCTCTGCACAGAACAAACCCACTTTTTCTGTAGTGGGAAATGCAACAAATAAAGAAAGTGTGCAAAAAAATAAACGATTAGACATTTCTAAAATTAAAGTCGAAAACGTATCCAATAAACCCATATATCTGGTTTGGGAAACGGTTTCGAATACTTTTCCTAAAGAATGGGATTGTTCTATGTGTCAGCATGGAGCTTGCCAAATCGGAATTCCAAAAGGTTCTGCTTTCAGTAAGTTAAATGCAGATCAACAAGGATTTATTGCAATTCATGTTATTCCTGCCAATAAAACAGGAAACGGGATTGTTAAATTCAAAATCTACGATAAAGCAAATCCCGCTTATGCCGAAATTTTAACCTTTGAAGTTCAAGTCCTCTAATATTAAAACAAATCTATTATTAACCTAAAAAATAAGCAAAATGAAAAAAATTACTATATCATTATTTATTATTTTGATTACAATTTCTGGCTTTGGTCAGAGTTCAGGTAATGTAAAATATATTCGACACAATGTTAACACCGCCGAAGGTCAAGCAGATCTTTTGGCAATGAATACAGCCTTTAAAAAAATGCGCGAAATGGGCTGTGAGAATGGTCTTGGTTGGTATTATCAAGGCGCAATACATAATATTCCGGATTCAATTGCCGGAAAAAATGAGCTTTGTGCACAATATCAAACAAGCAAAGATAAATTGTGGGCTTGGGGCGATTGTACGCATAAAAGAAACTCAGAAGCTGCAAACTTAAATTTTCTTTTATGGCACAGATTGTACATTTGGTATTTAGAAAAAATAGTTAGGGATTTATCCGGAAAGCAAGATTTTGCGATACCATATTGGAACTACGGAAGCAAAGAAGTTGTCGATAATATTTTGCCAAAAGAAGCAAGAGACAAATCCGGTTCTTTGTATGCGCCAGCAAGATATAGTGTTCTTAACAACGGAAAACCAATTCCTGATAATGACCTTACACAAATTCAGTTAGCACTTGATGAATTAAAAACAAATCCTTCTTTTACAGGAGCGGCAGGATTTAGCAAAAACCTCGAAGGTGCGCCACATGGTTTTATGCACGATCTTATTGGAGGAGAATATGCAGATCCAAAAGAAAGCTATTATAATGAAATCTACCAATTAAAAGACTTTTCAGGATTAATGGCAAATGTTCCTTCGGCTGGATTTGATCCTGTTTTTTGGTTGCATCACAGTATGATTGACCGTATTTGGGAATCTTGGGATGTTTCGGCTTATGGGCAGCGTCCTACATTAGAACAGTTAAAAGCAAATCCCTGGACATATGAATTTATCGCACCAGACGGAACGCATATTACCTATACAATGGAGGAAGTCTACAAGATCGTTTTCAATTTAGATTATAAATATGACAATTTGCTTTATGGATCTAAAACTCCGGTTTTGGCTTCTAATGAATCAACTTCAAAAAAGAAAGTTTCATTTCAGGATTCAAAAGAGAAAGTTATTTGGGAACAAAAAATCGGAAAAACAATCGAAAATACTGGTTTTACGCATAAAGTGACAAGTGCATTCTCAAAAAGTACCAATAAAGTTTTTAAAACCGAAGCCAACTCAAAAATAATATTAAATCTGGATGTAGTTGTTTACAAAGAACCAAAAGATTTTTACACCGTTTATCTACGTTATCCTGGAAAAGCAGATCAATATGTGGGAACAATGACTTTCTTTGGAGTTGCTCATGATCACGGACTCGAAGCAAATCATACAGCAGCAGAAACAGGAATAAAACTTAATTTCTCGTATTATATTTCAGATGATTTGGTAAATACCGATAAGAATTTTGAAATTATTATAAAAAAGAGCGGAATTGGAGATGCCAAAGTAACACTTGAAAAAATTAGTGTATCAAAGGCAAATTAAGCTAAAGTATAAACTCAGAAAAACAAAAGCGCTTTGATATCAAGGCGCTTTTGTTATATATTTAAAACCCAATTTGAAGCAGTTATTTTGATTATATTTATTTAATTTGCCGAAAAAATAATAATGAAATTCGTACTGCACAGAACCATAATCATAAAATCATTAATTGCCGCATTAGCGATATTAGGAATTAAAAATTTTGTTTTCAAAAACCTTTCTTTCTACGGACAGGATTTTCACGACTTGATAGAATTGTCAGATATCACGATTATTTTTACAGGTGCATTTTTTGTATTTGGATTATTATTGGCAGCAACAATGACCGATTTTAAAGAAAGCGAAAAAATCCCGGGAGAAGTTGCTTCAAATCTGGAAGCGATCAAAGATTGGATTTATCTGGCTTTCAAAGCGCCAAGAACAGGAACTTCTGATTTGTGCAAGGAAGATTTAAACCGTACTTTTTTGCGCGAAGAAATGATTACCATTACCGATGGCATTATTGCCTGGATATATTCCAGTGGAAAAGATTCTACGGTTATTTTTCCTTTAATTCGAAAATCAAACGAAATTGCCTATTATTTTGCAGAAAGAGGCGTTGACAAAGAAGCCATAAAAGGCATACAGGAAAATACCAATGCAATGCGAAAACAACTTACGCGTGCCTATTCGATTTCGAGAAACAACTTCATCAAACCAGCTTATATCTTGCTTCAAAGTATTTTGTTTATTGTGATGTCGTTTTTATTGATTAGCAAATTCAAAAGCCCTTCGGCAGATTATTTGGTAACATCTGCGATTACATTTATATTTTGTTATTTGTATTTATTAATCAGCGGTTTAGATGATCCTTTTGATATTCATAACGGAGATACCAATGTCGATTTAAAACCTATTGACCGATTCAAACAACGATTGATTTCAGATTTTTTAGTTTGATAATCGAAAGCCAATAAATAATGAATGAGAACCAGTTTTATAACAAATTAAAAGTAACAATACCAAACTTGCCAAAAGAATGGAAAGATAAATATGCTTCGTTTCTTACCGATGAAAATTTAAACGATTTCTCGAAAAATCTGTTTTATTGGTATCAAAATCCAAATGCTGAAGTTTCAGGATTGCCTTATTTTAAAGAAGAGATTGTAATTTCTAAAGAAGTTTTTTTGCCTTATTTCAAAGCTGTTTTTGAAGCTTTAGAAAGTAATTCGGATCGATTGAAATTCGAAATTATTAATATGTTCGAAAATACGCCATTCGAAATTATTTTGCTTATTTTGGGACAACGATTAACATCGGCAAGTGTTCGTGATGAAACCGCAATTCCGCCTTCAAAAGAAATTCTTTTAGAAAGTTGTTTTCAGCCTTTTAATACAGAAACCTCGATTGTTGTGCGAGCTTGGGAAAAACATGTTGGCAGAAAAAAGGATAGTATTTTTGGCGAAATAAAAGGAAATAACCAACAGAAACAGGAAACCGTAGAAAAATTGGTTCACTATATTATTGCAAATAAAACATGGTGGAATGTATTTTTTCATTACAAACATGATGTCGTTTACGAAATTAGAATCCCAAACGGACAAGGAATGAGATGGTCGCGGGACGGAAAGAAATTCATTGGGTTTTTAGAACATTTTTTAGAAGAATAAAATGAAAGAAGATATAAAATATACTTTTAGTGACGAAGAATGGCAAAGTTGTATCAAGGTTTTAAACGCGCTGAAAGAGAATCCGTTTGAGAATCCGGATAACAATTTGTTTGCGGGTTTGATTACCAAAATTCATAAAAATGCAAAAAAGAATATTCGGACTGTAAGTTATACTTCAAAAAAGCAGGAAGATCTTCAAACAAGTCTAAATGCCGAATTGGTGTCAAAAGCTTTAAACGGAATCACTTTGTTTTCGGAAAAAGAGAATCCTGACGAACAGCAATTTACCGAATTAAATTTGCCTAAAAACTGTTATTGCTGCAATCAATCGTATAAGTTGGCGCATAGTTTCTACACGAGGCTTTGTCCGGATTGTGCGGTAGAAAATTATGCAAAACGTTTTCAGAATCTGGATTTAAAAGGCAGAAACGTTATTTTGACCGGAGGACGCGTAAAAGTTGGATTTGCAACCGCGCTTAGATTGTTGCGAAATAATGCTAATGTTGTGCTTACAACTCGTTTTCCTGCGCTGGCTTTAGAGCAATTTATGCAGGAAAGTGATTTCGAAAACTGGAAAGAAAACTTAATAGTTTATGGTTTAGATTTGAGAAATTTAAACGCGATTAATGACTTTATTTCGTTTTATAAATCTAAGTTCCAGAGTTTGGATATTTTGATCAATAATGCAGCGCAAACCATAAAATATACCGATGAATATTATCAGCCTTTGATTCAAAAAGAAGATAAATTATTGGATATATTTCAGTCGAATATAAATTTAATTGCAAATCAAACTGCCGTTACAAAAGAAGTAAAAGCATTAGAATATAGTTCTGGAGAGCAAACCGAAGTACAACTCACACGTTTTGGACAACCGGTTGACAATCGCGAAAAAACAAGTTGGAATTCGACTCTGGAAGAAATTAGTATGTATGAATTGGTTGAGGTTAATTTGATCAACCAAATTGCGCCTTATTTTTTAATAAAAGAGCTAAAACCATTGTTCCTGAACTCCCATTTTGAGGAACGTTTTATTGTAAATGTAACTTCGTCTGAAGGGATTTTTAGTTATACCAACAAAACCATTTTTCACCCGCATACCAATATGACAAAGGCGGCGTTGAATATGATGACGCTGACATCGGCAAAGGAATTTGCGGTTGATTCTATTTTTATGGCAAGTGTAGATGTTGGCTGGATTTCGACGGGAGCAAAAGAAAGTTTGCGAAAAAAACAATTTGAAGAAGGATATATTCCGCCGCTGGATTCTGTAGATGGCGCCAGTAGAATTTTTGATCCAATAGTTGACGGAATCAACGGAAAAAGTATATTTGGGGTCTTATTGAAAAACTATAAAGTTTCTCAATGGTAAAAATGGGATAGTAGTTTAATTGGAAAAATAATTGCAGCCACCGCAGTGGTTTTGGGTTCGAGTCCCAACTATCCGACAAAGGTGTTAGCTCAATTGGAAGAGCACTTGCCCACCACGCGAGCGGTTGCGGGTTCGAGTCCCATGCACACCTTTATTTTTTGAGGTTCAAAGGCTCAGAGTGGCAAAGGTTCAAAGCTTAAAAATAAAACTTTGTGTCTTAGTGCCTTCGTGGCAAATACATACAAAGGCGTTAGCTCAATTGGAAGAGCAGCAGTTTGCTAAACTGAGGGATGCAGGTTCGAGTCCTTGCACGCTTTTATTTTATTTATTTTAAAGGTTCAGAGGAACAAAGAAGCAAAGGTTCAAAGCTTAAAATAAAACTTTGCGTCTTTGTGCCTTCGTGGCATAAAAAAAATACAATCCTAATGAAGGTGTTAGCTCAATTGGAAGAGCGTTCCCCACCAAGGGGGAAGGATGCAGGTTCGAGTCCTTTGCACACCTTTATTTTTTTTTGGAGATTAAAGGAACGAAGATACTTTGGGCTATTTTTCTGTCTTGTGATGAAACTACAGTTACTGAGTTTAAAGGTATTTAGATTATAATTTAATTTGTTTTTAAACATAGATTTGTAAGCTTATTTTGTGAGTTTTTGGTTTTTTATTTGTTAATTTGAAATAGCCTATTATAATTAGAAATTTATATTTTTGAAACACTTTAAAGTTTTATAATGCGTATAGTACACCTGTCAGATATTCATCTCTCAAAAAGTAATTTTGATGAATTTAAAAATACATATTGTGAGGCTTTAATTAGAGATTTAATATCATTTGATAAAGAAAAAAAAATTGATATAATTGTTATTACTGGTGATTTAGTAGATAGAGGAGGACATTCGCTTTATAGTATTGATGGTTTTGAAGATAAATCAATTTATTCAAATCCCTATAGTATCTTTGAGAAAATTTTTATTAATCCGATAATTAGTGCTTTAGGGTTCTCAAAAGAGAATTTTTTATTTGTTCCTGGTAATCATGATATTGATGAAAGTGAAATATTACTTAAAGAAGAGTATGATTTAACAAAAACTTTATCGATAGACAATATTGATGATCATTTAAAAAGAAATGTAAATTTTAAGCATAGTAAAAGAATTAAAAAATTTAAAGAATTTGAAGAAGAATTTCATCGAGGACAATCAAATTATAAATACTCAAGTAATCAATCTGTTTTTTGTTATAATTTCGAAAATGTAAATATTGGATTTATTTTGATCAATGATTCTTGGAGATGCAGAAGCCAAAAATTAGATTGTGATGATAAGTTGATGTTTGGTGTAAATCAGTTTTTTAATGGTTTAACAACGCTTAGGGAATATGATACAAAATTAAATATTGCCCTAATACATCATCCTATTGATGATCTTACTGAAATAAGAGAAGTACAAAGGTGTCTAAATGTTTCGAACATAGGATTTTATTTATATGGGCATTATCATAGTAGTGATTTTAAAAAACATTATCAAGGATCATTTGATAATTGTTTTGGCATTAGGGGAAGAGCAAGCTTAAATAAGATAAATGAAGCTAATTCTTCTTATCAGCCCGGATATCAAATTATAGATTTGGACTTACAACATAAGGGGAAAATTACTGGAATACATTACAGGAAGTATAAATATGAATTTAATTATTTTGTATTTGATACTGATGTTTGCCAGACAGGAATAGATAAAGGTCCTTCAGACAAAGGAATAGAACTCAAAAGTGAGTTACAAGCTAAAAAATATTCTCTAGATAAATCACAATTTAAATCATGAATCAGAATTATTACGAATTAAGACATGTAATTAAATCTAATGAAAAATCGTTTAATTTTTATTTAGAAAATATCAATAAGCAAAAAACTTTAGAAGATAATATATTTGAGCACGATAAAATTGTTTTATTAGGTAATCCAGGAATAGGAAAATCAACTGAACTGAAAAATTTGTTTGATGGACTTTGGAGTAAAATTGATTCAAATGGTCTTGTACCTTTTTCAATAAATTTAAAAAATTTTAGGCCTGTAAATAATTTTGAAGATTTACTTGCTTATAAAGATTGGAAAACTCTTCCTCAAATAATATTTATATTAGACGGCTTAGATGAAATTGCTGAAATAGAAGATTTTTTATCAGCATTTGAAATCTTTATGAATCAACATAAACTGGCAAAATACAAATATGTAATTAGCTGTAGAACTAATATATTTGAAAAATATTTGATAAATATTGCCAATTTTGAGACATTTTATTTGGAAGATTTAACCTTTAAGCAATCAAGTTCCATTCTTAATAGAAAGTTTTCTATAAGATTAGAAGATTTAAGTCTTTCTGATAAGCATTACCAATATTTAAAAACTCCTTTTTTTTTAAATCTATTTGCAGAATATTTTATTTCTGAAAAAAAATTACCCGATTCAGATGCTAAGATGTGGGAAACCTATGTTAATAAACATATGGAACTTCAAAAAATAAAAGTGCAGAAAAGAAGAGTAATAAATATTCCAAGAGAAGTTAAAGAATTAAAAAAAATTGCTTTTTTAAATGAATTCCAACATAAAAATTTTATAACAGCAGTTGAATTAAATGATGCAGTAGGAGATAGTTATATAGAATTGATTGAGAATCCATTCTTTATCAATTTAGAAAATGAGCAAGAAAAATTTAGTTTTGAACACAGGCAGTTACAGGAATATTTTGTTGCCAAAACTCTTGCTGAAAAAAGTTTTGATGAGATACTGTCAATTATTAAGATTGATAATCTAGATAAACTACATCCTACATTATTTAATTCTATATCTTTTTTGCTCAATTTAATTACAGATGAAAATTCTATCAATCAATTAATTGATTGGATTGAAATAAATCAGATTGAATTATTAATTCGAGCAGATTCAGATCGAATAGATGAAAAATTAAAGATTAGAGTTTTTCAAAAATATTTCAGAGAAACTTGTATCGATAAAACATATTGGATAACTACTAACAGGACTTTTAATGTAAATGAAATTGCAAAATTTGGAGATTGTGAAACGAATTTTGATTATTTAATTAATATAATTGGGAATCAAGAGATACAATTTAGAGCTAGGATTTCTGCCCTAAATTTAATTAGTTTTTTTAGAAATATCTTAACTAAAAAATTCGATTGGTTTAAAATTTTTTTAGTTGAAAATTTAAAATCAATTGATAATTCTAAACAAATTAAATCAGCAATGCTTCAGTCTATTGCTATAATGAAAATATGTGTCAATGATGAAAAATACTTGGATGAATTGTTGAAAATATTTGAAGATGAAACTAATAAAGAAATAAATGTTGAACTCCTAAACATAATAAATGAATTTGATGACGTGGATAAATATTATAGCTTTATTAAAGAGGAGTTTTTAAGAGCAAATAATTTAAAACCGAGAATAGACCCAGATGAGGTTATTAGATCGAACAGTTATATTTTAAATCAATTAATATTGAAAATTAAAGATTCCGATATTTTTATTGATTTTGCTAAGTATTATTTTGATCCAAATAAAAATATTGATATCTATACAAGTGATGAAAATGAATTAATTGAAAAATGTTTAATATTTGATAGGGTAGATAATAATTTTATAACGAAGCTGTTTAAGGATATTGGTGTGAAAAAAACGCATTTTTATTTTGAAAGAAATGTTAGGGAATTAATTTCTAGAATCAGTGATGTTTCGGCAAATATTTATTTTAAATATTTGCTTGACAACTATGATTTTAAAGATATTAATTATCCATTGTCGTGTTTAGTAAATCACAAAAACATATGGTTTGTTATAGATAAGTTTAAGATTTCAAATCAATTAGATAGTAGAGAAATTGAATACTTCAGAAATTCAATTGCAAATAATCAAAAACGTGATATAGCTAGAGTTTTTAATGATGAAATGATTAAGAATGGTTTTGTTTTTAAAGAAGAATTTTTTTCTGATGAGCAAATAGCGGAAATTAAAATGAAGTTTGAAGAAAAGCCTCAAAAAAACTTTGATATCTTGTTTAAAACTGATGAATTGCTTGAAGAACTTAAGCAAATTTTTGATAGTAATGGGGAAGAAATTAGTCAGGAAAAATATTATGAAATCAATACGGATTGGTATAACAATAATGGTCATGGTAGTATAATTGATACTTCATTTGAAATATTAAGAAGTCTCGTTTATGAATTAGACGGACCACTTGTTTTTAATGATGTAAAAAAAATATTAGAGAATGAGGATTTTATTTTTGATGAAATAAAAGGTGATTTGCAGAAGGATGAGAAAATAAACAAAATTGTAATTCAAGAGACACAAAAAGAGGTTATAGAAGTTTGGATTAAGAAAAAGATATCTGAGATTAATTTTGATCAAATTTTTTCAATAAATGAAAATGGTTATTTATTATTACCAAATTATTACAAATGGGAAGCAGTAATTTATTTTTCACGTAAATTAAAAATACGCTTGCCAAAAGATTTTCTACTTAATTCTTTAATTATTCCTGAAACTACAGCATATGTTGATGAGGATAAATCTTGGTTTGATTTTTTTAGAGAGAATATTAATGATAATGATACTTTTAATGCTAAGGTTATAGAAAACATAAAAAATAATAACCTTTCGACATTTGTTTTAGATAAACATATAAACTATGCTCTTGAAAAAAATCTTAAATTAGTTTTCCCAGAAATTAGAAGATATTTATCAAAAGAAGGTAGAGAATATAATTTTAAAACTAAATTGTTAAGTTTTTATAAAATTGAGAATGATATTGAATTATTAAAAGAATGTTGTAGAAATATTTATTCTTTTAAGGCATGGGACGCAATTTCTATACTGCTAGAAGTAGGATTGGAGAAAGAATTTTGTATTGAAAAAGCTGTTACTTATTTAGATAATATTGACAATGATATTAATAAGTATTTTGTATCAAATGCATTAAATGTTCTCTTTCAATTAAAGTCTATAAAAGCTGTTGAGTATTATTTTAAATTTTTGAATGTTGACTTATATGATCGTGCTTATGCAAGTTATTTTATAAATTACGATGTCATTGAAAATTATAAAATATTAGAATCCTTTTTTGATCAGATTTATTTAGATAATAATTTTGATCGAATATTTTCGAATGCTGCAAATTTTTTAGATCAATATATTTTTAATCTGTCTAGAGAAGATGAATCTTATGCTAAAGTGCAAAGGATTTTATTTGGCATAAAGGAAAAATTGTTAAAGGATTCTAATGATCGAGGAATTTTTCAAATTAATTTATTAATTGATAATTCTAATAATAGTTATGTTAGTTCTAAATCAAAACCTTTATCTTTTAGTGAAGCTTTGAGTAAAGTTGAAGAAATTTTAAATTAAATAAACTTGCTCAGCAAAATCTACTAAAGTAATAACAACAATATCAATAACAACAAAAAAATGCGCAATTCACATTGCGCATTTTATATATAAGAAATTCTTTTATTAAGAATATTATTTCTCTTTCAACAACTTTTCTAAATATTCGACCTTTTCTTTTTCAGACTGAACCAAACGTTCGTAAAGCTCAACAACTTTATCAAGAGGATTAAAGTTACAATGATTAAAAGGACCATTTACTTGACCATTATTGGCACTATTATCATAAAAAGTATTAAAGTAATTAAAAACAGATTCTTCCGAGAAGTTTTCAAGTGCTTCAACTGTAACGCCAAGTGCTTTTGCAATTTCGGCAAGTTTTTTAGGATCAACTTCTTCGCTTCCTTCAATTCCGGAAATAGCTTGTTGGTTTGAGCCAATTGCCTGCGCAAGTGCTTCTTGTTTCATACCACGAAGTTCTCTGATTCGGCTAATATTTCTGCCAATGTGTTTTGGTTTAGTTGCTGTGCTCATAATTCAAAGGTATTTAAAATTCTTTTAAAAAATACTGATCGGTAAAAAACAAGATTGATTCGATAATATACCGTTTTGGTTGTTTTTTAGATTTAGTAAAAATACGCTTTTTCTTACTTTAATTGCAGTTAAGGAACAATTACATTTTCAACAGGTTTTGGTTTACTTAAATCAGAATCTTTGGTTTTTATAAACTTCAAATAAATAAAATATTCAACAAACGGAATCAGTAAAAACAAGAAGAAAAAGAACAATTCATGTTTCAGGATTTCTTTAAAAATATAATCTAAAATAGCTTGCAATTTGCGTCCCATTTCAGATTGTATCGAATTTTCGATTCGTTGAGGTTCGATTTTATCTAACTTTTGCAAAAGCGATTTGAATTGTGTGTAATCAATATCTTTTACGTTTTTCATGTTGGCTTGATCGTCAACAACTTTCATAAAACCATATACGCACGCGCTGTAAACTTCGGATTCATATTTTTTGAGCAAATACGAAGTCGACGAATTCTTAAAATTATCTACAGAAGCGTAACCGCTATTATTTTGTTTGATGTAAAGCGCCAAAGCCTGAGTCATAGATTTACTCACATCTTCAGACGATTTGGATAGCGTTTGAAGCGAATGCAAGAACTCTTTTTTCTCTTTTTCAGACGAAAATGTATTACCAATAGTTTTCGAATAAATATTAGAAGTTATGCTTTTATTCTCTGATCTCAAAACAGAATGTACGCCGTAAAAAAGCCCAATCATAGAAGAGAAATACAGAAAAACAACCATAAAATACGGAATCCAAAGCTTGGCAAACCAATTGTAATATTGTTTATCGCGAAAGAAAACATTTTTTCGGTACAAGTATACATTGAAAACGATTCCGAGAATAAGTCCAATAATTATAAATAAAACGATCCAGAAAATAAACCAACCAATATTGGGTAAAACATATTCTTTTGATATTTCCCAAATTTCAGACCAATTAATGCTATCGATAAATTCTTTCATATGTAGATTTAAGTGAGATAAAAATAGTTAAAACTTTTATTTAAATTAAAAATATTTTATGGGTTAGAAAAGTATGATTAAAGTTGTTGGAAGTATTTATAAAATTAAATTAACCCAAATATTGTCATTTCGACGGAGGAGAAATCTTCGCGAGTAACTCCGTAATCTAAAGTGACAATCTTTGTCGAGCTTCTTGTGGAGATTTGCTTCGCCTGTTCGCTATCGCTCGGGTCTCCTCCGTCGAAATGACAATATCGGGTTTACATTGTAGATTTTGTTACGTTTTTATCTTTGTCAAAGTTTAAAACTTTGACAAAGATTTCGTCGCGATAAGCTTTTTCATTTAAAGCTTTTATCATAAAAATCGAAATGACAAAAACTTAGCGACTTAGCGTCTTTGCGAGAAACCCATTCGCCACACTATTATATTTCCTTTAACTATTTTTTAACAAATCATGAGAGAAAAGTTATATTAATTAAAAAAATAAACTACATTTGCTCTCGAAATAAAAATAAAAGAATACATATGAACCTGTCAGCAATAAAAAATAGCAATCGTTTAGCGGAAGATTTTCCGGCTAAAGATTCAGGGCGTAATATGTATTTTATGGAATAGAAGGGTAAATTGTAGTTTCGAAACTCAGCATAAATATATAAAAGCGTCCTAATTGGGACGCTTTTTTTGTTTTAGACGCGTTTCTCCCGAAGCTTCGGGATGTTCAGATTGACAATAAAATGATAAAAAATAACCATTAACTAAAAATAATTAAAAAAATAATCGACCAAATGTTTAATGATTAAAATAAATAGCGAAATATAATCTTGAAAAGTAATCTGGTGAGAGACAGTCATTTGATACAAAAGGAGATCTGCCTCAGTTGGCGGACAGGGATTTCTATAGGTTTATTTAAGGGTTAACTATTTGATTATCAATAAAATAATTTCAAAAAAGATTTGGATAATTGATTTTTTCGACTTTATCTTTGCCGAAGAAAATCTGGAACACGGATTTCGAATAATAACAACGATTTCAATTTATAATACAATACACAAAATGGATTTTATTAAAAAAATATATAACGTACAAGCCCTATACCCAAGCTCAGAACTTGGACGTATAGCAATACAGGTGCATGAATATAGGCAATAGGATACGCATATCTTATTAGATCTCATGAAAGCACCTTTAATCGGGTGCTTTTTTTATGCCCAAAAATTAATGATTCCGTATTTCAATTGGTAGAAAAGAGGTGAATAACTTTAGAATGAAGGTTCGACCCCTTCCGGAATAACAAGTTCTCTAGAAGGAATGTTTTTGAAGGTTTTAAAAAGGTTCAAAGGCGCAGAGGTTCAAAGGTTCAAAGAAAAAAACTTAGCGACTCAGTATCTCAGAACCTTAGAACCTTCAAAAAAACTGAGAAGATAACGGTGGTTGTTTACCCGCTTTGGATGCGGGAGGTCGTAGGTTCGAATCCTACTTCTCAGACAAGGTTTTGTAAAGTTACAAAGGAGCAGAGGTTCAAAGGTTCAGAGGAAAAAAACTTTGCGACTTTGCGTCTTTGCGAGAGATTGACCAAGTGCGCTAAGAAAAAAAACTTAGCAACTTAGTATCTCAGTACCTCAGAACCTTAAAAAAAAAGCTGGAATGGCGGAATTGGTAGACGCGACTGATTTAGAATCGGTATTTTGAGAGTTCGAATCTCTTTTCCTGAACTAAAATGTTGTACAAAGTAATGTATAATCTAAAAAAATAAAAGATGAAAAAGATAAGTACACTATTCGCTAAAGATCCAAAGAATTTGGCAAGAGTAATAAATAAGATAAATGCCGAAAATGCTTGGGTAATTAATGGTGACGCCATTGCAACAAGAAAATTTGACGGAACATCTGTAGCCATTATTGATGGTGAATTGTTCAAAAGATTTGATGCCAAAAAAGGACGCGCAATTCCGTTAGGTGCAATTCCGTGTCAGGAAGCAGATTTGATTTCAGGACATCATCCGCACTGGATAAAATGTGATCGCATGAAATCTGAAGATAAGTTTTTCTTCGAAGGATTTGATTCTTTAGAAATTAAAGAAGATGGAACTTACGAATTATGCGGACCAAAAGTACAGGGAAATCCTGAAAAATTAGAGAAACATACTTTAATTAAACACGGAAGCGAAGTACTTGATTTTGTAAATCTTGGGTTTGAGGATTTAGAAAAATTCTTATCAGAAAATGATATCGAAGGAATTGTTTTTCACCATATCGCAGATGACAGAATGTGTAAGTTAAGAAAATCTGATTTCGGAATTAAACGCCTGGAATTGGAAAAAGTTTAGAAAGAGTTTTGCTGCAAAGGTTCAAAGGTGCAGAGGTTCAAAGGTTCAAAGAAAAAAAAGTTAGTGTCTTTGTGCCTTAGTGGCAAAAAAATAAATAAATATTAGAAATTATGAAACAAGATTACAACCGAATTGCTCTTGTAGGAATAGAACAAGAAGAATATGATATTATAAAAGCCAATTATTCTGGACATATTATTTGGCATCAATCAATTCCGAAAATTGTTGTTAAAGATGAAGTTCTTTATATGGAAAAATCAAACGGAATCGGAATGTTGCCTGTAGACAAAGTGGTTTATTATGGAATTTACGACAATGATTTTGACTTTATTTCTGGTTTGGCAATCTGGCGAGGTGCTTGTTATCCTAATGCTGCTGCGATGTTGGATTGTCGTTTTAAGATTCCGTGTCTGGTAAAAGCTTTAGCTCATTCGAGATTTAGCGCGCCACGAGGATTTATTAGCGCAGGCGCTTCGGTAAATGTTGGCAATGATACTGTTGCTAAATGGGGAAACTGGCATTGTGGCGAAAACAAACATCGTTTTACAGGAGAATGGGAAAGCGAATTTACCGCAACAACTGAACCTTATTACGAAGGTGAAGCCGTTAGGATTATGATAATTGGAGATGTTTATTGGCAAATAAAACTGGAAGGTGATTCGTGGTTAAAATCAATTCACCCGGATAATGCCGGATTTATGGAGGTTGATACTGAGTTACTTGCTGATACTTTGCATATTAAAAACACTTTGAATATGGATATGATTGGTAATGATTATATCGTTGCAAAAGACGGTTCTAAATATTTATTAGAAGTAAATCATATTCCAAACATAACCCGATTTGAAGACGTAAGACAAGTCTATTTATCGACCGTAATTGAATGGATAAAATAAAATTTTTGCACTGCGCAAAATCATTGCGCAGTGTAATTTGAATATTTGCTCAGGAAATAAAAAACGTTCTTTTAAAAAATGAAATACATCAAAGGAAACTTTGATTTACAATATCAAACAAGTCCTGTTGCGTGTTTCTGTATAGCACCATTGTAGGGAACTTTTCGCGAAAGCGTATTATGTTTTTCTATGCAACTTGATTTGGAGGTTTTAGGTTGTTTTCCAAAAAACGATCACAAACTATGTTGTGGGTTCGAGTCCCACTCGCAGCAATGCGATAACTCAATTGGATAGAGTAATAGAAATCAGACTCAAAATCTGTTTTTTAGAGACCATCACTCTTAAAAAGATGACCATTGAAAAAAAACTGATTTGTCTTTGTCAGTGAAACCTGGATTTTAGAATCCAAAAGTTTCACACTCAGGATAAAACCAGTGCGAACAGAAACGTATTTTGAAATACTCTTTTTCTTTTCGGTTTGATTGTTTGAGCGATTTTTTTAGAATTTAGAATCGCTTTCACAAAATAGAATTGCAAAACAATTGGAATATACAAAACTCCAACTATTCGTCCGTTTTCTCAGAGGAGAGAGACATTGAGGTTTTTTTATTTTTAGAGAAGATAGAAGCTGCTTAGTAGAAGCAAGATTTTAGAAGCAAGATTGTTGTGGATAGAATATAGAGAATAGAAAATAGAGGCAAGATTTTAGAAGCAAGATTGTTGAGAGTAGAAAATTGGCTTGAGAAAATAGACTTGAGAATAAAGATTATAGAGAATAGAGGCAAGATTTTAGAAGCAAGATTGTTGTGCTTAGAAAATTGACTTGATAAAATAGATTTTAGAAAATAGAAAATATAACTAAGTTTTTTGGCGGTTACAGAACATGAAACATGAAACCAAAAAAACTTGAAACAAAAATATAAAAAGATGATAAAGAAAGTAAAAATCGAGGCTTACCAAGTGGGTTTGGTGTTCGAAAACAGAAAATTAGTTAACGTTATTGAGCAAGGTTTACATTGGATTTTTGGGAACAAGAATGTAATGATTTACGATATGAATGCGAATTTCATTGCTCCGTTTGAGTTGAATGTTTTGTTGGAAAACGAAATATTGGCTTCAATGTTAGATGTTGTGGCTGTTGCCGATAACGAGATTGTTTTGCAATTCGTGAACGGAAACTTTAAAGGAACTTTGGCCGCAGGAAGATATGCGTTCTGGAAAGGAATTGTGAAAAATGAATTTACCAGAGTGGATCTTTCTAAGATTGAAATCACAGAGAATGTTTCGGTGAATTTGTTAGAACACAATCAGTTGAAATACTATGTTCGAAAATTTATCGTGTCTAGCAACGACAAAGCTTTGTTGTTTGTGAATGGAACTTTCGTGAAAGAATTAAAAGCGGGAACGCATTATTTCTGGAATAATACGATTACAATCGAAGTTAAAACTGTTGATGCAAGACAACAACAAGTGGAGATTTCCGGTCAAGAATTGCTGACAAAAGATAAGGCAGGATTAAGAATCAATTTCTTTGTGAGATACCAGGTTATTGATATTATGAAAGCACTTGTTGACAATAAAGATTTTGAAAAACAATTGTATGTGGCAATGCAATTGGCTTTAAGAGCTTTTGTTGGCGGATTGACTTTAGATGAGTTATTGGCGAAAAAAGATGCTATTGCAGAAGCGATTTTGGCTGAAGTAACCGTTAAAATTGACGAGTTAGGTTTGACAATTTCTGATGCGGGAATCCGTGACGTGATCTTGCCTGGAGATATGAAAGAAATCATGAATCAGGTTTTGGTTGCCGAGAAAAAAGCGCAAGCCAACAGCATTATGCGAAGAGAAGAAACTGCCGCAACTAGAAGTTTGCTAAACACAGCAAAGCTGATGGAAGAAAACGAAATGTTGTGGAAATTGAAAGAGATGGAATACGTGGAAAAAATCGCAGACAAAATTGGAGAAATCACAATTTCTGGAAGCGGAAACGTAATTGGTCAATTAAAAGAAATCTTCGTAAAATAGAAATCATCAGCAGTAAATGTTGAAGGTTTTAATTAAAAAATAGAATTAAGAATGAATCAAGAAATATTATTTATGTCGGATCATGATTTTGATCCGACCCATATAATTAGGTTTAATGAACGTCTGTTTACTTCTGTCGAAGAAATGGATTTAGGACTCATTAAACGGAGGAATCAAAAGTTAAGTACAAGGAATTATATATCAATTAGGTGATATCTCTGATCAGGTAAAAGTGTTTTTAAAGCTTTGCAGATAAGGGATTCCCAGAATTCCCGTGTTTTCCTGAGGTTCCAAAAGGATTCCTAAAAGAAAATATATCATGCGTACTAATACATTAAAAGAATATAAAAAAGCGATCAGGAATAAATATGAGATAGAAAGAGAACGTGAATACTTTGATTATTTGGACAAACCGTCTCGTGGAAAACTACGTGATTTCTGTTGGTTAATTTTCGAAAATGACCCAACCGAAGATGATCTAAGAGTTTTTAGAAATCTATTTTCTATGGATTTTGATCCTACCAAAAAGAAAAAATTTAAAGACCAAAAAGATAAGTTCAGACCTATCGAAACATTCTTTAAAGGCGAAACAGATCCAACAAATATTGATGCAATTAATCTGGCAGCAATTATGGTAGATTTTGAACCGCGTCCTTTTAAGAAGTTTCACGAAAAATGCCGACTTGAAGAAGCGAAACAACTTGAAAAAAGCAATAAGACTAAGAAAGTTACTGAAAGCGATAAAAAAGTCATAAACATTTTCAAATGGCGGAAACGATACAAAAAAATCGGAAAAAATCTTCGTCAGGTAATGGCTCTTTTCTAGAAGTGGAATTATAAAATATTAAAAAATTAAAAAATGAAAACTACAGATAAAATTATTATCATCGATTTAGAAGCCACATGTTGGCAAACGACTGTCCCGCAAGGTCAGGAAAATGAAATTATAGAGATTGGTTTGGCAGTTCTGGATTCAGAAACTGGTAAAATCACTCAAAATCAAGGTATTTTGATCAAACCACAACGCTCGAGTGTGAGTCCGTTTTGTACGGAATTGACAACGATTACCCAAGATTTACTGGATAAAAACGGAGTAAGTTTTGAGGAAGCAATCGCGAAATTGGTTGACGAATATAATCCGGATTTATATACCTGGGCGAGTTACGGTCAATACGATCTCAATATGCTGAGAAAGCAATGTAAATCATTCGGGATTCCGTATCCAATGGGGGATGAGCACATTAATGTGAAAGTCTCGTTTGGAGATAAATTTGGTTTAACAAAACCAACCGGAATGAACGGAGCCTTGCATTTGCTGGATATTCCGCTGGAAGGAACGCATCACCGAGGAATTGATGATGCAAAGAATATCGCTAAAATTTTGCATTGGTGTTTACAGAATTAGATAGCAATCTGTATGATTATCAATTCGAAAAAGCAATATTCGGTAAAAGAACTGCGAATTTTTGTGATTTGCAGTTCTTATTTTTACGATTTAAAGATCTTTTATTATTCGAAATTTAATCAGATAATTGATCTTAAAATTTTAAGAAACTACCAATATAATTATATATTTGTTGAGAGACGTTTTTTGTTAAATGGGCTAAATAAAAGCACATTATAACAATTACAAATACCAAAAGCAGCATTACGTTTAGTAAAATGGAAAGCACAAAAACACCTTTTTTAGATACCATTTATCATCTCAGAACTATTGAGCAGATTATTTTGTACAATAAAATTATGACCGTTTCTCGAAGTGAAGAAATCGACACGACTTCATTCCTGGAAACTGAGTACGAAAACGAGATTTTAGAATATCCTGATGTTGCGCTAAAGTTTAATCCTGACGCTGCATTATGGGCCGCAAAAACAGTATATAGTGCTGCGCAGTTATTATTGTTCAGAGAACATAAAGTAAGTGAATTGCTTGATTTTTTACCGAAATATCATGGCGAAATCGATGCTTCTGCTTTGTTGTCTGCTGATATTTGTCTGCGGTTTTTACCTCAGGTTGTTTTAGAACTTAAACGATTGGATGCCGATGATTTGGTTATACCAATATTAGAAAATCATTTGGTTCAGTTTCATTATTCAGTGATTGGATATGAGATTGACATCGAAAAGATAAATTTTGATATTTTGGCTGTAAACGAATGTTTGAAAGGACTTTATCTCAATAGAGTTGTCGAAAGAAAAGCAATCAAATTTGCTCAGCCGGATTTTATAAAGAAACAATTAGAAATAGGTTTCGGAGATTATAAAAAGCTATTCTGGGCACAATTATAAGAAGAAAATAAACAAATTAAGATCAAATTATAAGCAAAATAATGAGCACTACAGATAAACTAAATGCAGTTTTAAAGCATATTAAAGAGACTTTTGTTGGAAAAAATGAAATTATAGATTTATTAGGAATTGGATTGCTGGCAAAAGAAAATGCCTTTTTGTTGGGACCTCCGGGAACGGCAAAAAGTGCGATTATCAGAGCTTTATCTAATGGAATCGATGGTGGGAAAAATTTCGAATATCTGTTAACTCGTTTTACAGAACCTAATGAGATTTTTGGACCTTTTGATATTCGAAAATTAAAAGAAGGTGAACTAATCACGAATACGGACGGAATGATGCCGGAAGCTTCGATGGTATTTCTCGATGAGATTTTTAATGCCAATTCAGCAATTTTGAATAGTTTGTTGATGGCGCTTAACGAAAAAATATTCCGTAGAGGTAAAGAAACCAGAAAGTTACCAGCACTTATGTTTGTTGGAGCAAGTAACGTTTTACCCGAAGATGAATCACTAAACGCTTTATTAGACCGTTTTTTAATTCGTATAAAATGTGATTATGTAGAACCTGATTTACTTCACGAAGTACTTTTGGCAGGTTGGAAATTAGAAGCTGGAAACGCTAAAGAAGTTCCAACAATTCAGGCAGATGAAATTAGAGAATTGCAATTGCTTTGCCGTCAGGTTGATTTAACCGGAATACGCAATCAATATGTTGATATTGTGCATAGTCTTAGAAATACAGGAATAAAAGTTTCTGACAGACGTGCTGTAAAATTGCAGAATCTGATTGCGGCAAGCGCCTTAATGTGTGGTCGAAATGAAGCAATTTTATCTGATTTATGGGTTTTGAAATACATTTGGGATAACGAAGAACAAATCGAAATCCTGGAAGGAATCATTAATCAGATTATAGAGAAAGACGATTCAGTTTTGGCACATCCGCAAGCGATGTACAATAAAACTCCAGATGCAGAAAGCGTAATGAAAGAGGTGAATTATTTAATCGAAAAATGGCAGGATGATAGTCTTTCGTTTGAAGAACAAAATGTCATTAAAGATAAATTAAGATATATTCAAACACGTTGTGACTGGATTAAAGATGCAGAACAAAAGAAGTACATTCAGAATCATATAGAATCTTTATGGCAGAAAATCCTTCAAACTATTTAATATGTATTTTTTAGAAATAAAAAAAGAACACAAGGATTTTTTAGGATCGATCAGGCATTGGGACAATCTAAAAACAGCTTTTGAAAGTGATGTTGTTTGGGTAAAAGATTTTTTGCAGGAACAAATAAATGCTCCTGAAATTCAGCAGATTCCTTATAAAAAGGTTTATGAATTAAAGGAAAATTTGTTGTTTGAATACGGAAATCTTTTGCCTTCAAAAAAACTTCCGTCAGGACTGTTATGGTCGCCAATTTTGCGTGCATTGCCGGTTTCTTTGCCTAAGTTTAATCATAACTTTTTTGGAATTGATAATGAACTTCAAATCACTATAAAAGTTTCTGAAGAGGTAAAAGAAACGTATGCTTTACTGGTAAATTATGAGGAATTAAAACTCTATATAGAAACAGCGCCAAGATATCGATTAGAGTCTTTACAGTGGATTGTGATCAATAAAAACGCTTTAATTATAGGAAATCCATTGTTGCCCATAAAAGGGAAAACATATTGGTTAACGCATAATTTTTTGTTGCCAACAGGATATAATTTCGAATGGTTTGCTTTGGCGAAAGCCTTTCAGGAAAAATTAAATCCATCGGGAGAAAACCTCGTATTATGGAACATGGATAATAGTTATTCCAGTATTCCGAAAATAAATATAAAACCACTTTCAATTAGTTCATTTCGCTTAACTTTTTCATAAAACAAAAATGGAATTTCAAAAATACTTTCAATCATACGAAGACTATTTCTGGGAATGGGACAATCAGATATTTTCTGAAGATAGTGTATTTGAGTCACTCGCAATTCCGAATGGACAAACGATTGGTTACGAGAAATTTGTCTTTGAAATTTTAGAATATTTAGCAGAAGACTCAATTCCGCCATTTGGTTCGTTATTGTTGGCTATAATTGCCACGAATCCGGAGAATTGTGCTTCTGTCCAAATGATTTATGAATTAGCAAAAAGCAAGGACAAATCAGATTCTTTTAGAACTGTGAAATCTGCTGAGGAATCTGATTTCTTTAGAATTGGTGCAAGCATTGGTTTTATAAAAATATTGGCTTCTTTGCCGGAAGCGTATAAAGTTGGAGAAAAACGAATGAAGCTTTTTCAGACGATATTTCACAAATGTCATAACAGAATTTCTGATGAGAAAGCCAAAAAACTCCTTAAAGAATACAAAGAACACAGGCATCATTTAGTAAGAGCCGGAGTAAAAGATGCCTTTAATGAGGCTAATTTTATAAAGGATTTCAGAACATTAGCTTTGTTAAAAGTTAAGTTTCCTACGGTTCAATCATTGCTAAAAGCGATGGAAGATATTCCCCATGAAGATTTGGGAGACAAATTGAAAGAAGAAGTTCTGGAAGAAAAAAACCTGTCTGATAATGTAACGAGTTTTGTAGATCAGCTTATTGAAGAAGATAAAACTTTTCATGTTGGAAGTCTGATCAAGCGACTTTGGTCCGGATTAAACATTCCTTTGCATCACAATCATCCAAGCGAGCAACCGTTGGGAGGAATCTCAGATTTGACCAATAAAGGCGATTTTGACAAACTCGTTATTTCTGAATTTGCTTATGACGATGATGTTTTTATGTCAAGAATTGCGAATAATGAAGCACTTTATATTCAAAGAGAAGTTCCGCCTGAGGCTGATAAATTTGTTCGTATTTTGTTAATAGACAGTTCGCTGAAAAACTGGGGAAATCCTAAGATTCTTTCCTTTGCTTCGGCAATTGCAATCGCGAGACATCCAAAAACAGATATCGAATGCAAAGCTTATGTCGTTGGAAAAAACTACGAAGAAGTATCTTTTGACAATGTAAATAACGTAATTGATGCTTTGAGTAATCTTAGTGGAAAACTGGATTGCTCAGACGGATTAAATTCTTTTTTTCTGGAGAATAAAATCAGCAGTAAAAATCAGGAAGTATTTCTTTTTTCATCGGAAGAAAGTTTAAAACTGGCTCCAATGCAGAAAGTTACAAATGAGTATTTTGCTGATATAAAATATACTTTTTCAGTAGGAATGCAGGATGTTACCGTTTTTAAAAATCATAATAAAGGAAAAAAAATGCTTCAGCATATTATAATGCCTTTAGATGAATTGTGGGTTAAAAATCATAATGGAACAGTAACTGTTGCAAAAAATAGCACATCATTTGAGATTCCGCTTTTGTATCCGGTTGAAAGATTTTACAAGAATGTTTTTGAGAGTGGAGGTAATTTTTACTTTTATTTAAATGGAAGTTTATATCAGTTTTTCAATAATAGTTTTGATAAAGGATTAAAAAAAATTGCGTCAAATCTTCCGTTTGGGAATGGTGAATATGCGATTAAAGAAAATAACAAAGGCGAAAAAACGATGCTTTATTATTTCTTCGATTCGGTGCATAATTTAAGTACGATAAATCTTGAGAGCAAAGAAGTGAAAAATTTTAAGCTTGTTGACGATGAACTTAAGGAAGGTAAACTTTCGGTATTTGAGTATGAGCAGGAATTTTTCTTTACTGACAATATTTATTTTTGGCGCATTAATAATGATTTTGGCTTAAATAAGGTATCTGGTATAGATATAAAAGAAGCTTTTGATTCTCATTTTGATAAGCAAACACTTTTTGTTCGGGATTACCGATATAACAAATTCAAATATGGCGTTGTCAAGCGATTAGAAAGTGTTGTAATTCAAAAAGATGTGTTTAAGATAAATAACTTCTATCTTTCAAATTTCTTTTTTGAGAAAGAAGGCAAATTTTCAAGCAGAATTTCTGAAGATTCAGCTATAAAACTGGAAGAGAAAGTAAACCTTATTTTAAAGAATAAAGGAACATCGCCATTAGCGGTTATCCAAGCTATAAAAACGAATACAGATATTTCGTTGAGAGATTGTAAAAAGATTGTAGACGAACCTTTTGGAGTTATTTTAGAAAGTGTAAAAAGAGAAGTTGCCGAGAAATTAAAAAAGGAAATCGAAAAAAACGGAGCAGTTTGTTATATAGAAAATGTACTTTTTGAAGCTCTTGACAGAAGTACGATTAGAAATCAGGATGGAATTTTGATTTTTGAAAGCAGTAACAAAGAAATCGAAAAAATTTACATTCCGTTTGTCATTGGCACACGAACTGTTATGGCAACTGAAAACGAATTTGCAGGAAATTATTATTTCATTGAAGATGCTACGAGAGAAAGTATAGGAGAAGACAGATTTAGAGAAAAATACTTGAAACGATTCATTCAGAATATTATACATCATGGAGCTTAAGTTAAAAATACATTCAAAAAACACATTTCCTAAAGGAGGCATTTTTATAAAAAGTGCCTCACCGGAAGTGTGGCTTCACGAGATTCAGAATATTGGTTTAAAGCTTGAATCGGTTAAGGTTTATCCTGTTCCGGGCGCCATAGCAAACGAATTATACGGCTGTTTGTTGGTTTTGAATCAAAGAATGGATAAAGTCGATATTCGAGGAAATAATTTCTTGCAGTTGATCGAAAACAAATTGTTTATTCCTGAAAACACAGTGATTTCACCTGAATTAACGAAGGAGGAATGGCATACTTTATTTTCAGAAGAATATCATTTTTTGCATCCTGAAATTGGTTTGGTCGAACTGAAAGATCAAGTCGAATGGACCACTTTACTTCAACTTCCAAAAGCGAAAGAAATTGAGATCACTGAACCTTCAAAAACGGTTTATACGCCTCAGTTTATTTCGTCATTGCGTGTTGAGATTGACAAAGAAAAGATTCTGGAAAATATTGAGAATCCACCTTCAGAAGAAGAAATAATTGGGAAAATGCCTTTTGATATGCAAAAAGTAATGAAAGGCAATCAGAAAGAAATGGATAAGTTTATGGCTTTTCTGGATAAGAATCCAAAGTTGGCTTTGCAATATGCGATTCCGCTTGATACATTAGGAACTTCGAGAGGAGATAATTACGGGAAGTTTTCGTTTGGTTCCGGTAATAGCATCTTCGGTAGTGGAGGTGGAGGCGGACTTGGTTCTATTCTTTCTTCGGAAACACTGGAATCTCATGGTGAAACGCTTAAATATATTTTTATAGCACTTTTTGTTATTCTTATTGGAACTTTTAAGTTAGGAAGTCAACATTCGCAATCTCAGTCTATATTTATATTCATAGTTTTAGCGCTCATTATAGGATTGGCGGTATCAATTTTAATAGCTTATAATTCAAATCCGGGTAGTTCAAATAGTAATAACTCAAATCGTAATAGTTCACGTTCAGGAGGATCTTTTATGGTTGACTCTGAGAGATTCAGCACTTTGCAAAGCAAATATGAAAAACTGGCAGAGGAATTTATTGCAAAAGGTGATTATGCAAAAGCTGCTCACATTTATTTGAAATTATTAAAGAATTATACAAAAGCTGCCGAAGTTCTTGAAAAAGGAGAATTGTATTCTGAAGCTGCAGCAATCTATTTAAAGTATTGCAAAAACAAGCTAAAAGCTGCCGAATGTTACGAAAAAGGGCACGCGTACAAAGAAGCAATTGAGATCTATAAAGAACTTAATAATGATGAAAAAGTTGGTGATTTGTATGTGATTTTAAAAGATAGAAAAGAAGCAAACAAGCATTTTAGAAAAGTAATAGAAAACTATAAAGAGAATTTTCAATATGTGAAAGCATCATTAATTTACAAAAATAAAATTGAAGATATAACCGAAGCACAAGAATTACTTATAGTGGGCTGGAGAACAAATAAAGATGCCGGAAGATGTCTTAATATTTATTTTTCTAATATAAAATCAACTGAAGATTTAGCTGTTGCGATACCCAATATTTACGAAAGCGAAGTGACACCTGAGAATGCGGTGACGTTTCTTCATTTATTAAAACATGAATTTACGAAACATGAATCGCTCGAAGAAATCACTAAAAATATCGCCTATGAAATCGTAGCAGATCGCATTGACGAAAAACCGGATATTGCCTCAGAATTACTGAGTTTTAATAGCAGGAATAAATCAATGCTAAAAGATGTTATGAAGTATAAAGTAAAAATTAAAGGGAAAGCGTAGACCGTTAGACGTAATTTGTAAAATGTTATTTGAACATATAGTCTAGAAGCTTCTTTAGTAGAGGTTTTGTCATTTCGACAGAGGAGAAATCTTCGCGAGAAGCTCGACAAAGATTGGATTCTCGTTGCGGAGTTACGTACGAAGATTTCTCCTTCGTCGAAATGACAAGATTGTGTTTAAGCATTTAGACTTTACGAGAAAATTTCTAAGAAATAATTATCATAAAAAAGCCGTTTCAATTGAAACGGCTTTTTTATGTTATGCTGTTACTTTAGTATGTAACGCCATTCTGGTTGCGAGAATATGTTCGCAAGGACCTTTTCGCAATTGATTTGATTTGTAAAAAGAACATTCACAATTTCCTTCAATAAGTCGGTTGTCTTTGTCTATAACCGCCAAAGTGGTGTAAGTGAAATTTTTATCAGTTACTTTTCCTTTAATCTGCAATTGATCGTCTTTTACATTTGAAGTGATTTTTATGCGATTTTCAGCAATATACTGATTTGCAATCTCTTCTTGCGGACTTGCAAAACGCAATGTTTTCATGTTCAAAGGTTCCTGAGTCAATTCGCGCACGCGGTATAATCCTAAATTCAAATCATATATTACTCTTCCTGCCTGCGTATAAGCTGTCAATGAAGCAGAAACTGTCGACGGATCAAGATTTAGTTTTTTGGCTAAATTATCAGAGGTGTCAAACCAGTTTTCTTTCAATGCATTGAAAACTTTCTCTTGCGTAAATAAATCTACGTTATTTCTTGGCGCCATTAAATCAAAATTACCCGCAGTACTCCAATCATTTTTTGTCCAGCCTGAAAGCCCTAAAGTATAAGACATATCACCTAAATCGGCTATGAAAAAAGAAGGTAAACCAGAACCTAATAAAACGACTTTAAAATTTTTAGCAATAGGAATTAGTCTTTCTAAAATAAGTAAACGACGTCTTCCCCAAATACGAATTGTTTTGGCTTCGTTTCCTTGAAAAATCGAACGATGAAATGTAATTTCGTCATGCGTAGGTTCGAATATCGCTTTGATAGGTTTGTCCGGTTCAAGAACAAAACGCAAAGCTCTTGGACCTTTCTTTTCTTTGAAACGACGCAAATATTGGCATAAACTAAAAATATCCATTGGATGTAAATCCAAGACAGTTGCAGGTAAAGTCATTGCAGAACTTACTTGCAGAAATCCTCTAACCCAGGAATCAGGCAAATCTATTTTTACCTCTTTATAAACTTGTTCATTCGTGGTTTTAGCCTCAAAACCAGACGGATCAATCTTAAATTCGGTTTCTTTATAATTTCTTATTTTCTGGAATTCGTTATATAACCCTTCCGAATAATCAATGTTTGTTGTACCACATTTAAAGTCGCTGATTTCTGTGAATATATTATAATTACAGCTTAATTTTCCATAAGAGGATTCATCTTTACTGAAACATTCAAAAAAGACTTCGTCAGGATGTACCGTAATTACAGGATCTAAAACAATCCATGCATCTTTGTCATTTTTATAGAGATAATCAAAATAGGCGCTTTTAGCTTTGTTAAAAGGTCCCAGAATTCTACTTTTCTCTTTTTGAACGGTGCTTAATTCTTCTTTTAATTCCTGAATGCGTGCACGAACATTTTCAATCTGAAATTCGGCCATATATTCGCTAAGCCACAATTTTTCTTGTTCTGCAGCCCATAATTTATATTCTTCTTTATCCTTAGGAAAAAAACGTAAATCAGAAATTACTACGTCATGCAATGCAGAAATTGCTTCTCTAAAAGCGATTTTTTGGTTTAGTTTTCCAACAAAAAAAGTAGGTTCTCTCAAAGTATCCGGAGCAAAACTCATTCCGGTACTCGTCGAAGTGTTATTTACAGTTGTGCTTCCGCTGTATTTATAATCAAATAACATAACTTAGTTTTTAAGGATTAAATGGGTATGCAATTGCGGATAAAGCGTTTTTAAATCCGTCAAAATAGAGATACAATTTGCTTTATCCTGAATGGTTACAGTTGCCGAAATTTCATCAATAATTTGCGTTACAAAAATCGCTGCTTCTTCGTTTTTCTTTCCTTCCTGAAGTAAGAATTCAAAAATACGCTGTTTGGCAATTCTCGCTTTATGTACTCGCGTTAATACAGAACGGAAATAAAATTCAAGTTCTCTCAATTTAGGCAGATTATCTGTTGCATATGTGTTCAGATAATTAGTTACAAAAAACTGAATATTTACGCTAGGATGCTGGCTTAATTTGGTTAAATAAGTTACGCCATCATCAGGATTGAAATATTTGGTAATGATTTCTTTTCCAAATTGTTCAACCGCCGGCAACACAGAATCTACGATACTAATCAAACATTCTAAATCCCAATCAGTTTCATCAAATTCAGTTTTGAAGAAGTTAAATGCAAATGCTCTGGTATCATCCCAAGTTGTGTCCAATATTGCCAATGCATTATTTCTTTCAGCTCTGATTCGTTCTTTTCGATCCATAAAATAGTTCCAACACCATTGACGAATGGCAAGGATTTCATGGTTTCCTAAAGAAATAATCTGGCGAATTGTAAAATCATCTTTACGAGTATATTTTTTCAATATTTCATAACCCGTTAATTGACTTTCTCTATAATTGGCGTGAATTAGTTTTATAACATCTCGCGGTTCCAGCGCTGTATTCCAATGATTTGTGGTTTCTTCCAGAATGAATTTTTTGAAGATTAAATGTGCACCTTCAAATTTTTCTTTTCGAATCATCGCATAAACTGCATCACGAAGCGCAACATCAATTATAGCAGCATTTGATTTGCCTAATTGCGTAATAAGCTTTATAGCAGATTCTAAAACATCTTGGTTTTCATTTTGAAATAAAGCCAGCAAAGATTCACTATTTGCCAATAAGTAATCTTCCTGATAATTATTTAAAAGCTGAATTCCATTTTTTCTAATCTCGTTATTTGTGTCTTCTAAAAACAGAGCGATTAACGAAAACGGAATTTCCTTAGAATCGACTGTTTTAGATTTCAGAATTAAAATAGAACTTGCCAACAGATTATTCGTTTTTAAATCCGAAGAAATTAAGCGCGCCACAATATCCCAACTTAATTGTTCAAGTTGCGCTATTGCTATTTTTTTAAGTCTGTCAATTGCGAGAGTTGCAAGAGTATTGTTTGCAACAGATTCTTCAAACGTAAGAAGTTCAACGATTACTTTTCCGGTAATTACTTTGGCTTTATCTTCTGTAAATGTGAAATTTTCTAATGTGTTTGTGATCCATGTTTTTAAATCAGGAACTTCATTAAAAATAAGTTTTACGACACATTCAATATCATTTAGAAACAGATCTTTGTTGGATAAAATGTGGTTTTTAGCCCAATTTCTTGCCGCTTCGGTTTTAGAATTTAAAACATCGGCAATAAAACCAATCTGAGTAGAAAGTGTTTCATTTTTCTGAGTTAAGGTTTCAAATCCTAAATTGTTTGGAATCCTAAAATTACTATTCAGTAAACTTAAAATATTTGTTTCATCAAAATTATTGATGATCGTATTAAAGTCATTTCTCGCCTTTAAATTTCCGTAAGCAAAATTATGAATAATGTTCATTTGCGCTTCCATTATCAGGTGAACATAAGCTTCCGGAAAAGCGTCCCAATGTTCCGGAAACAATTCTAAACGGTTTGAAACGGTTTCTACGATAACTTTTGGTTCTTCGGGAACTATCAGACTTTGAGGTTTTTTCTCAACTTCTTTTTTACCGAAAAATGTTGAAAACGCTTTTTTTGCAGCATCCAATACAGAACCTGAATTTTGATCTGTTGCTGTATTTGTTTTCTTTTCGTCAGTATTTACTTTACTGCTTACTCTCGTTGCCTGATTTATATCGAAATAATAATTTTTACTCGAGAAAACTTCCTGATTTAAAATGAATTTCATCGATGGAGTCAAAATTCGCTTTTTGTCATTCCCAAATAAAATAGTTGACAATAAAAGTAAATTAGAGCATTCCGGATAATCTACTACCGTGTAATAATATTTTCTATCGTCGTAATTGTATTGCCCATAAGTATTTAGAGGCGCTTTTTCGGCTTTGCTATAATCATTCTCGGTATATTTTGATAAAATAGAAACGGCAAACTTCAGGTATTTTTTAGCATCCGTTTCAGAATCCAGTTCGTTTAAAAAGCGAAGACTATTTTTCTGGAAATAAGTTTTGGTAAAATTAGAGAAGGCAATTTTACTGTCTTTTCCTCTAAGTTCTTTTCCAATATTTAACCTTTCATTTATAGCACTGATAAATTGCGAGTTATAATAGTCATCTTCTAATGAAACAGTTCTGGTAAACATTGGAGCTTCATTCTCAAATCGATAAGCAAGAACGGCAATTACATCAGGATCATTTCTTAAATGTGCCAGTTTGTAAATCGCTCTGATATGCTTGAAATATGGCGGTCTGAACGGAACAGCTTCCAGTAAGAAAACAATAATCTCATGTAAATTACGATCAAATTTTGCAACCAAATATAAAGCTGTCAGATAATTGATCGCGTTATTTTGTAATTCTTCTTTTAGAAAATTTACTAACGAATCATAATCTTTTTTATCGATATAATATCTTGCTTCCTGCGGAATTGTCTCAAGAATTGCAGCGATATGTTTTTGTAATTCCGTCTCTTTCAGGATTTCTAATAATCCTTCGTGAGCCAGATTTCTGATGTAATCTTTTTGTTTATTTTGTAAAGCATATGATCTAAAAACTTCTTCGGCGGTATCAGATTTAAGTTTTATCAAAGCCCAAATTGCAGAGTAAGTTTGCAAATCATCACCTTTTGAAGCTAATTTTATGATGTAAGGAATCGCTTCTTTAACGTCTAATAAACCTGCTTTCCAGATTACACGACTGGTTTTCCATTGTGTTTTAAAAGTGTTTTTGCCTGTTACAGCATCTTGTAAACGCTGAAGAATTACACCGTTTATAGAATCAGGTTCTACACTTTCTAATGAAGGAAGATCTATTAAAGTTTCTATTTCTGAGGCGTATCCTTTAACTTTTTTCTCATTTTCGAGTTTATCAAAAATTATTTGTGCTTTTTCTTCCGAAACATATTCCGGAGTTTTGGTTCCGTCTTTTAAAACGCTTCCTCTTCTTCCGTATCTAAAATTTACCACATAATTATCGACATCGATACTGCACAAGTCGATTTCGTATACTTTATCTGAATTCCCTTCTTTATAGAAAAGTTTAATCTGTTTAATTAATTTCATGATTCAAAAAGGGTATTAGTTAAAAAATATTCCACCAGTTTTCTGGCTTTTGTTCCGTTTGTACTTCTTTTATTTCCTCAGGAATAATCACAGGAATTGGAATCACTTTTTCAGGAATATTTGTTTTTTCGATATGAGGCTGACCGTGTTTGGCAATTATGGTTTTTAAATTTTGCTTGAAGATTTTCCCTTTCTCAGGATTCACCATATTTACATAATTGATGTAACCTTCTATGGCATTGATCAGGTGAATTGCTTTTCCCCATTTCTGGTCTTTCCATCCGTTTTTTTCGATATTATGCAAAACGGCACGGAATTTTCGCAATTGAATTCTGTCAACATTAAGTTTCTTGTTTACAACAACTCCGGTAACTTTTTGTTGCGTCCCTTTTCGCATGACGTGAACTTTATCGGGATGAATTACAAAACCTTCTGATTCAATAATTTTCTTAGTGAAATATAATAATCGGGAAACATTCTGACTATTTTCTTCATTAGTCGAAAAACTCATATCATCAGCATAACGCGTATAACTGAAATTTAATTTCTTGCCTAAACCGTTGATTTTTTGATCCATTTTATAAACAATCATATTGCTTATCGCCGGACTTGCAGGAGAACCCTGAGGCAATTTGCGTTCGCCGGATTGTACATAATAAGTAACGCCGTCTAATGTCGTTTCGTTAATCTCAGAATAAGTACATAACAGACTTAAAATCGTAGCAACTTCTTCAGAATACCCTATTTTATGGAACAATCCTTTTACTCGTTTGTAAGTTACCGTTGGGAAAAAATCTTTTAAATCGATATTGACCACAATGTCTTTATCAACGTGCGGTTTTGCATTGGTTACAATCGAACGTTCTTTTATAAAACCATGTGCCTCAAATGTATAAGGTATTTTATGAAGTATGTTTTCTAAAATCCAGTTTTGAATTTCTTTTAGTTTTGCTTTTGGAGCAGATATTTTACGTTTTCCGCCAGATTTCTTTTCAAGTTCAAAAGTATGATAATGGTTAATTTTAGAAACTTTTCTGTTGTAAGCAAGATATTGCAATGCTTTCAAATCTATTTGCATGCTTTTTGCCAATGCTAATGCATCTTCAAAAACAGGTAAGTTGTATTTTTCTAAAATTTGAGAATTGGTTTCTTTGACATTTAAACCTTTAGATACGGTTTCACCCAAATACAGAATTTGCTGTTGCTGAAGTAATTTCCAGTTTTCAGCTTTCTCGAGTCTTTTTTTCTCTTGGTTTAATTTGGTTTCAGCTCTTTTTTCTTTGGCGATTTTCATTCTGGCTTTGCGCATTTCGAGAATCATTGCTTCTCGATTGCTAAACTTTCTGTCTTGTGCCAAAAGCTCATTTAATTCCTTCTCAACTTTTGCTTCTTGTTTGATAAGAATTTCAGATAGAGTAGGTTCAGATCCTGATTGCCAGAATCCTAAACGTTGCATTTCTTCTAATATGTAGCTATCTTTTGAGGTAGCTTTTATTCTATCATAAATTTGTTGTTTACTAAGCTGTTCAGACATATTACAATCGCTATTTTACATTAAAAAGCCCTATTGAAGCAATAGGGCTTAAAGTTTAAAACCTTCGTATTTTCTAAGGACTATGTCTATCAACTCCCGAGAAAAGGTACTATGCGTACAGTTAATCTCGAGGAGGTGGAACCGAAACTGTACGCATAGTACCTTTTCTCATCCATAAGATAGAAGTAGTGCTGAATGTTAAATAATATTGCACCGATGACGAAACATCATCATTTTCTTTATACAAGAAAAGCAAGGTATTTCTTAAACTCAAAACAAACATACTAAAAAACTTTTAATTGAATACTACTAAAAGTGAAAATAGATTGCACTTTTTTTAACAATTTTTGGAATCTAATTCTGAAAGAAAAATAATGCTTTACAGAGACGCTAAAAACGGCTTCTATAGGACCAAAATTAAAAACGGCCGTTCTTTTGGAACAGCCGTTTTCGTGGTTATATTATTCTGATTTATTAATTTTGACCATAAATCTTAACGTAAAGATCTTTGTAGATTTCTTTAATAATTTTACGTTTCAATTTTAAAGTAGGAGTAAGTTGTCCGCCATCGATTGACCAAACATCCGGAGTTAATTCAAAACGTTTGATTTTTTCCCAGTGTCCGAATTTTTCATTAATTCCTTCCACTTCTTCATCAATTCGTTTGATAACATCAGGGTTTTCACTGATTTCTTTATCTGTACTTCCTAAAGTGATTTTATGAATTTTTGCCCATTCTTTTACGAATTCAAAATTCGGCTGAATGAAAGCACCCGGCATTTTTTCGCCATCACCAATTACCATGATTTGCTCAATAAAACGAGATTGTTTCATTGCATTTTCAATCAATTGAGGCGCAATATATTTTCCGCCGGAAGTCTTGAACATTTCTTTCTTACGATCGGTAATTTTCAAGAAACCTTCGCTGTCAATTTCACCAATATCTCCCGTATGGAAATATCCGTCGATTAAAGCTTCGGCAGTTTTTTCAGGATCTTTAAAGTAACCTAACATTACATTTGGTCCTTTGCAAAGAATTTCTCCGTCCTGAGCAATTTTTACTTCTACATTGCGAATTACTTTTCCAACAGTTCCAATCTTGAAACCTTTGTTTCTTTGATCGTTTACCGCGATTACAGGAGAAGTTTCAGATAATCCGTAACCTTCCATAACCGGAATTTCAGCCGCAGCAAAAACTCTTGTTAAACGTGGTTGCAAAGCAGCACTTCCGGAAACCATTAAATCTAAATTTCCTCCTAAACCTTCTTTCCATTTACTGAAAATAAGTTTTCGTGCAATCTTCAATTGAAACTCATACCAAAAGCCATTTGCTCCGTATGGTTCGTATTTTAAACCTAAATCAATCGCCCAGAAAAACAGTTTTTTCTTGATACCGGTTAATTCAGATCCTTTTGCATAAATTTTATCGTAAACTTTCTCTAAAAGTCTTGGAACAGCTGTAATAACAGTTGGTCGAACTTCTTTTAGGTTATCACTAATTTTGTCAATTGATTCTCCAAAATAAACAGAAACACCATAATATTGATAGATGTATAAAATCATTCTTTCAAAAATATGGCAAATAGGCAAGAAGCTCAATGCAGTACTTTTTCCCGGATCAAACGGAATTCTTGGCGCACTGTCCAAAACATTCGAAACAATATTTTTATGAGAAAGCATTACACCTTTTGGTCTTCCTGTAGTTCCTGAAGTATAGATAATTGTAGCCAAATCATCTGTTTGAATACTATCTTTTCTGGCTTCAACTTCACTTTGATTGCTTTGGTCTTCACCTAATAATAAAAGGTCACTCCAATGTTTGCAACCCGGAATTTCGTTAAACGAATAAACTTCTTTTAAAGTAGGAACATTTGCTTTAATAGCATTTACTTTTTGAAGTACTTCATCATCAGATACAAAGCAGTAAATACTACCGCTGTGGTTTAATATATATTCGTAATCTTCTTCAGAAATTGTTGGGTAAATAGGAACGTTTTGTGCTCCGGTTTGCAGAATACCAATATCCATGACATTCCATTCTGTGCGGTTATTTGATGTGATTAATGCAATCTTATCATCTTTTTGAACGCCCATACGCAATAATGCTCTTGAAACGGCATTAGCTTTTGCGATATAATCCTGGCTAGATGTTTTTTCCCAGACTCCATTTTTTTTGGTTGCCAAAGCAACTGGTAGGTTATAAGTTTCTTGTTGATAATAGGGAAAATCAAAAAGACGTGTAATTGAAGCCATGTTTGTTTTATTGAATTTTATTGCAAATTAAATAAAAATTAGGTATAATTTTTAATTTTGTGGAATTTTATGGTAAAATTTATAAGTACTCTTGAAAATCAACGAAAACGTTTTCTTTTTTGTAATATTTTTTCTAAAAATCAAGAAATATTTATTTTTTGCTATAATTTTCGGATAAACTATTGAACATTGTAATCAACATATTCTTTTACTCTTTCTCCCATTAAGAACATTTTTTTCTTGGCAAAATGAATGGAAAATTGAGAATAGATCCAATCATCACTATCATTATTTCTATACCAAAATGTGTATGAAGCACTATTGAAACCTTCTTTGAAAACCGGAATACCTTCTTCAGTACATTCGATTCCCCAGTTGATCTTTTTTTTACTTAAATCGTCAGACTGAATAACTCCTGTACCATCAGGATTTAATACGGTAGTAGGTTCTTTTTGTCCTGTAATCGAAAAAGTTCCCGGAACCGGATAACCAATTGTTGTTGTAATATAATGATCGCGACCATTATAAGTAATTTTATCTACCTGAACTTGAGAGTAAGAATGTGTAGAAACAAAAAATAATGCAATAAATAAAAGACGTAAAGATTTCATTCTTTGTAGGTTTAATTGTTTTTGGAGATTCAAAAAAAGAACCAGTGGTAGTATTCTTTTTTTGCGAATATAGTTCAAATTTCAATAGAAAAATGAATCCCAATTACAAGAATGAATTTATTTTTTAACATTTTAATTTTGCCTGAATATTACTCTGTCGAAAACTGATTTTCTAATAATTTTTCTTTAAAATCAGATTTAAAAGTATAAGCAAATGTCAGCATCAAAGCGCGCGTATCTGATTTATTAGTTCTATTGCTGCTAAACAAAGCCGTATTGTTTTTGTATCCGCTTTCAAGCGTGTTAAACATATCTGTAACGACCAATCCTAAACGGGCATTTCCTTTTCCTAATTTTTGCTGAAAACCCATATCTACATTATATATAGGTATTCTTTTTCCTTGTGCTGTGGCTAATGCCGAATTGTAATTGCCTATAATCTGAAGTTTTCCGCCTTTCCAGGGAACAAAATTATTGATGATTTTTCCGTACCAGTTAAAAGCGTTGCTCACCACATCCTGCGCCAGATTTGAAGCGTTTATTTTTTGCTGAAAAGCAGTTATACTAATATTAGCGTCATAGAAACCAATTGGCTTCAAGCTGAAAATAGTTTCAACACCATAAGTAATAGTGCTTCCAATATTTTTTGGCATTAGTAAAATTACGCCATTATCTTTAAGTTCAGCATATTGTCTGATTGCATCGGTTGCGTTTCTGTAAAATGCATTTGTAGAGAAAGAATATTTCGACCATTCTTTATTATAGCTTAATTCGGCAATGTGAATGATTTCAGGTTTTAAATAGGGATTTCCACTATGCGGATTCAAAGCATCGGTAATATCCATGAACGGATTCAAATCGTCTAAATCCGGGCGATTGATACGTTTGCTATAACCAATTTTGACAAAATCATTCGATTCTAAATTCAATTGTAAAGATGCCGAAGGAAAAAGTTTCAGGTAATCATTATTAAAGCGATCGCTATTATTTTGAGTTGCTCCATTATTAGAAACATTTTCGGCACGTAAACCTAAATTGTATTTCCATTTTGGATTTTCGGCTGAGCCAATAAAAGAGTTCAACATTCCGTAAAAGGCATTTATTTGCTCATTAAATTTAAAACTATTGCTTGTAATTGGATTAACAACATATTCGCCATTAACCAAATCAGCACTTTGAAAATCCGAATCAAAAGAACGGAATGTTCCTTTATAACCCGTTTCTACAATCGTTTTTTCAGAAACCGGAAAAGCATAATTTACAATCGCATTCGAGATATTTTCGTGTTCGTAATTGTGTGTTCTTTGCAAAAAAGCATCGTCAATTTGTTCCTGATATTGATCGTAATTATAAGTATCAATATCCGTGTTTTCTTTGTGTCTGTTGAATGATGAGGTAAGATTCACGTTCAGATTTTTTCTATCATCGGCAAACTTTCGATCATAATTAAAAGCCAATTCACCTACTTTTGAGCGTTCTAATTCCAGAGAATGCCTTCTGTTATCTGAATAAAACTGGTTTGTACTCGTATTAACATGAGTGTACAAAGTTTCGTCATTATCCTGAGTTTCCAGATTTCCTAAAGCTTCAAATGAAAAATTATTTCTTTCGTTTGGAGAAAAATCAATATTAAGTTTTAAATTCTGTAAACCTTCTGTGCGTTCGTCATTTCGCTTTTGATTAATGAAATGTTCGTCATCAACAAAATAATTGGTTCGCTCAGCATTTATTTTTTTGGTTCGCCCGGCAAAACGATTGTCATATCCAAGACCAAAATTCCATTTTTGAGTTTTATGATTTAAAAGTATAGAACTGTTTGCTCTTCCTTTGGCACCAAAACCTCCGCCCAAAACTATCGCACCATTCATACCGCTTTGGTTATTTTTCTTTAGTTTGATGTTGATAATTCCACTTTCAGCATTAGCATCATATTTTGCCGTTGGATTACTGATTATCTCGATACTTTCGATACTGCTTGCCGCAATTTGATCCATATTGGTAATCGCAGAATTTTTTCCGTTAATCAAAATCATTGGAGATTTACCTCTCAACGTTATTCCGCCTTCAGCATCTACAGCCACAGTCGGAATATTTTTAAGCATATCAGTCGCAGTTCCGCCAGATTGAGAAATATTCGAAACCGCATTAAAAATAAATCCTTCATCCGTTTTCTGAATTTGTTTTTTTGCAGAATTAACTACAACAGTATTCAGTAAATTAGTATCGTTCTGCAAAGTGATCGTTCCTATAGAAAGAGGAGTACCTGAAAATTTCACTTTTTGAATGTTGGTTTTAAAGCCAATTAATTTGAATTGCAATTGATAATCACCATTTATAATATTGTCTAAAACAAAACTTCCTGAAGCGTCAGTTACTGTATAAGCAGCAATTTTTGTAGAATCGCTTGTATTTTTTAAAATAACATCAACAAATTCTACAGGAAGTTTTCCGTCAGAAATTGTTCCTTTAATAGATGTTTGACTTTGACCAAAAGAAAACTGGCTTGTAATAAATAAGAGAATAGATAGTAAAAGGTATTGTCTGCAATTTTTCATGAGGCAAAGATATTTATCCCAATAAATACGCTGGCTTAAACTGCCTTAAGATATAATTAAATTAGCTTTAGATGCTATTTAGTATAAAACCCGTTGGGCAATGTCATTTAGTTAAGGAAGATGTCTTTAAGACTACACCGAATATAAATCTCTCGCAAAGTCGCGAAGTCGCAAAGAATGTGCATTTAAACTTTGCGACTTCGCGACTTTGCGACTTTGCGTGATTTTTTTAAGTCATGATTGTCTGAAAAAAGCTTAACTTAATGACATTGCCGGAAGCCTCGGGATGTATTATAAATATGTGAAACGCCTTTTTTTCAAGATCCAAAATTCTATGTTTCTATGTGTTAAAATTAACTGCACCCAACGAATTAATATTTTGGTCCCAAAAAAGGGTGTTTTTCCCCTATAAGAAACAGGAAAAACCACTGGTGATTTGAAAGACAGCAAGAGTATTTTTATTTTATTAAAATGCGAAAGCCGAAAAGCAAAAGAGTAGGCCTTAATTTAATACTAAATCAAATGTTAACTGCTCTTTTAGCGATGTTCTGGTGGGGAATTGTATGTCAATATTGCCACAACTTTCAAAAAAAATAAAACAAATTTGCCTCAGTTTTAGGGATAGCACTGGGGCTTTTTTATGCTGTAAACAGATTACTGTAAATAATTTTAACGCCATAAAGAATGCATATTACAGAAGAAATTATAATCAAACTGTATTGTAATTTCTGAGATTTCAGAATACTTTTTGTAAAAGGTATGCTAAATAATCCTGAGGCGGCAAACATTCCGATTATAGATCCTACTCCAAATATTAAAATATAGAGTAAACCTTGTAATGGTGTTTTCATTTGTGAAATCACTAAAATAACCAAAGATCCACTTCCGGCTAATCCGTGAATTAAACCAACGCCAAATGCTGTTTTGTAATTTGTAGATTCATTATAATGCGAATGTTTAAAAGTTGCAATAGGATGCGAATGTTCATAAGTATGTGCATGCATATGTGTGTGTGTCAAGCCATTGCTGTGAGTATGTACATGACTATGATAATAAGTATGCGAATGTTTTTTTTTGTACAACAGTTTAAACAGACGAATAATTCCTAAAACGATAAGCATCAATCCAACTCCGGCTTCGAGATAACTAAAAACGTGTTCGCTTATCGAAATTTTGAAACCAATCATAATAATACCCACTATAAAAATAGTTGCGGTATGACCAATTCCCCAAAACATACCATCTTTTAAGGCATCTTTGATTTTACTTCTGTTGGTAACCAGATTATTAACAGCCAATAAATGATCTGCTTCAAAAGCATGCTCGAGTCCGGCATAAATGGTAATTAATAATCGAATCATTTTAATTTTTATAAATAGTTGTAATAAGCAGCACAAGCGCCTTCAGAGGAAACCATTGGCGCTCCAAGAGGATTTGAAGGATTACATTTTTTTCCGAATTCAGGACATTGATGTGGTTTTTTGTTTCCGGTTAAGATTTGTCCGGCAATACAAAGTTCATCTGTTTTATCGTTAGTTGTTTTTAGGGTGAATTTTACGTTTGCATCGTACATTTTATAGTTTTCTCTTAAAACGAGTCCGCTATTTTCGATTGCTCCAATGCCTCGCCATTCCTGTGTTCCTATGGTAAAAATGGTGTTTACAACTTCTTTTGCTTTAATATTTCCTTCTTCTTTTACCAATCTGGTATATTGATTTTCAACTTCATATTTTCCGTGTTCTAATTGTAAAACAGCATAATAAATTGCCTGAACCATATCTGCGGGTTCAAATCCTGAAACTACAATTGGGATTTTATATTTTGCGGCAATAGGATAATATTCTTCCAAACCAACAATTGTACAAACATGTCCGGCTCCTAAAAAAGCATTTATGGTACAAAACTCATCAGATAAAATGGCTTCCATCGCTGGCGGAACTAATACATGAGATACTAACAAACTAAAATTTGTTAAACCTAATTTTTGCGCATGCATTACCGCGAGAGCATTGCTTGGAGCAGTAGTTTCAAATCCTACAGCAAAAAAGACAACTTCTCGATCCGGATTTTTAGAGGCAATATTTACAGCTTCGAGAGGTGAATATAAAATGCGTAAATCACCACCTTCGGCCTTGGCTTGTAACAGACTTTTTGAAGATCCCGGAACACGAATCATATCGCCAAAAGAACACATGATAACGCCTTGATTCATTAATTCAATTGCCTTATTGATTAATGAAATAGGCGTAACACAAACCGGACAACCTGGTCCGTGTATCATTCTGATGTTTTTGGGCAGCAAATCTAATAAGCCGTTTTTGACTAATGAATGCGTCTGACCACCGCAAATCTCCATGATATTCCATGGTTTTGTGGTTATCTTATGGATTTCGTTTATATAATGCCGGACTAATTCAGGATTTCGATATTCAGACAGGTATTTCATTTATTCGATATTTAAAAGCTCAATTATAAAAACCAAAGTAGCGTTAGGCTGAATCATTGGTGGCGCGCCAATATGACCGTAAGCCAAATCATGAGGAACATAAATTTTCCAGCGAGAACCTTCAGGCATTAATTGTAAAGCTTCCCGCCAACCGGTTAAGGTTTGTAAAACTTTCATTTTTTGTGCACCGGTTTCTTTAGTAGAATCAAAAACATCTTTATTCAGCAAATATCCTTCGTAAATCACATTTACCGTGTCGGTTATTTTAGGAGTTTTTCCTTTTCCTTCTACTAAAACTTCATATTGTAAACCACTTGAAAGTGTAACGATACCTTCTTTTTTAGCATTTTTTTCTAAGAAAGCTTTTCCAATTTCAGCATTTTTGACTTTTAATTCTTCCTGTAAAAGCGCTACGTAATTGTTGAAAATTTCAATAGAGCGTTTAGGCGAAATTTTCTCAGCAGATTTCTCAAAAACAGATTTCATTCCGTCGATATAATCTTCATATCTGATTTCTTCAAATCCAATATCTCTAAGACTTAAAGCCATTACAACTCCCGCTGAATATGAAATTTTATCTTTTTCTTCTGTTTTGCCAATATGTCCCAGTAATTCAAGAATATCCATAGTTTATTTTTTTAAATGTAAATAATGATTGAGTTGTCCAAAAGAGATGTTTTCGTCGTTTGGAGAAAGTGTTTCGTGAAAATGTAATTTGTATTTAGGTTTAAGATGATCAATAATGAGATCCACAAGTACCGAGTTTTGAAAAACGCCGCCACTAAAAGCGATTTCTTTTGATTTTGAAAAAGCAGCTACTTTTTCGATGCATTTTACTAATGTATAATGAAAATTTAGAGCGATAATATCAAAGTCTTTATTGGTTTGAGCTGCTTTTGCAACTTGCAGTAAGAGCTTTTTTGTAGGTATTAAATGCGTTACTTCTTCGTCTTTTAAATAATCTTTCAATTTTAGATCCGATTTATTAAAAGCTTGTTGTGCTAAGTTTTCTAAATAAATTCCGGCTTCGGCTTCAAATAAAATAATTTCTTTAAACCCTAATGTAAAAGCAACTGCATCGATAAGTCTTCCCATTGAAGATGTTTTTATCGTGCTATTCTTGATTAGTTTACTGTATATTTTTAATTCGTTTTTATCAAAGTAAGATTGAAAAAAAACACTGTTTCTACTGATTGACAGTGCTGACATTTTTGGATTTTTTGCCATTTGATCGCCCAGAATCCAAGAAAAACATTCTAAATGTCCAATTCTGATTATTACATTATGATCATATTCGAAGAATTCACCACCAAATATTTCTGTGTCACTTCCAAATCCCGATCCATCCCAAATAACCCCAAGAATTTTAGATTTTTGCCAAAGTTTTTTTTCACTCAAAATTGCTGAAAAATGAGCTTCATGATGCTGAATTTTTACAGTTGCTACATTTTGATCTTTGCTGACAAGAGCCGAAATTATTTTATTGTTTTCATAATTTGGATGTCGATCGCAAACAACTGTTTTTGGAGAGAAATCGAAAAAGTGCTGGTAATTTTGTATCTTTTTTTCGAATCTGTTGTATGTGTCAAAATTTAATAAATCACCAATATATTCACTCATATAGACCTGATTATTTGGTGTTATGGTGATAGTGTTTTTTAATGTGGCGCCCAAACAAAGTAATCTTTCTGAAGTGTTTTCTAAAAAAGAGACGTCAAGATTTGGAGCAAAACCTCTGGCATTACGCAGGATAATTTTTTGTCTGTTCTTTCTGGAAAACTTAATCACAGAATCATCCTGAGAATTTTGAATTTCAAGGTTGTGATGCAAATAATAATCGGCAATAGGATTTAGTGTTTTTACAGCTTCATTTTGATCTGCAAAGATTGACGAGCCATTAAAATTTCCACTGGTTGCAATAAGCGGTTTCTGAAATAAATTAGAGATTAAATGCAGTATTCCTGAATTGGGTAACATCGCTCCAATTGTTTTCATGTTTGGAGCTATTTGTTCGAGGGCTAAATCTATTTGCTTTTTTAGAGGCAAAATAACAATAGGTGCCTGAGTAGATTTAAGTAATTCTTTTTCGGATTTATGACAAAATAAATGATTATCAATTTGTTTCGTGTCTGGAAATAATACAGCAAACGGTTTTGTTAAACGTTTTTTTCTGTTTCGTAATTCCTGAACTGTTTGGGCATTTGTAGCATCACAAAGGAGTAAATATCCCGAGGTGTTTTTTACAGCTATTATTTTTCCATCATTTAATTTTTGCGAAATGGTTTCGAAAATTTCTTTATTGGTTCCTGATATGATTGTTGCTGTGTTGTCTGTAAATAAGATTTTGATTCCACAATTTGGACAAGAATTCGTTTGGGAATGAAAACGAATGTTGCTAGGATTAGAGTACTCTTCTTCACATACGTCACACATTTTAAACGTATTCATACTGGTGTTTTCTCTTTCAAAAGGAAATTTTTCAGTAATAGCATATCTTGGTCCGCATGATGTACAACTGGTAAAAGGATAATAATAACGACTATTTTCAGGATCTAAAATTTCATCTTTACAGTTTTTACAAATCGCAAAATCAGGTGTTAATGGAGAATTAATTAAGATATTTTTTTCAGTAGGTTTAATAAAAAAATGATCAAATTTTTCTTCGGTTAAAACTTCTGAAATTTCAATTGCATTTATTTTTGCATATTTAGGATGCTTTCGTTTAATGTCATTATAAAATTCGATTATCGTTTTTTCAATTCCTTGTACAACAATAATAACCCCGGATTCAATATTAGAAACATATCCTTTTAAATTGAATTTAGTAGCGAGATTATATGTAAAAGGTCTAAAACCAACGCCTTGTACCGTGCCTGAAATTTTTATTTGAAATGAAGAACTCAACTGACGTAATTATTAAAATTTAAATTTTTCTATTTGGTTTAGAATCAGTTTGGTTACTTTTTCGATTGCATCATCTACTTTTGGCGAAAGCTTCATACACATTGGTTCCATTTTTAAAATGGTGATGGTATATAGATATATTTCGGGCATTGTATCTAGCATTGACATTATGTCGACCATGTCTTTTAGCCCAAAGTTGTGTCCGCTTAGAGATATCGGGAAATCATCAGAAAAACGAGGTTTCAAAAGTGTTATGGTTCCTTCTTCTTTTTCATCCATTGTGGCATCAACAATAATTACTTTTTGATGATTTTCTATATATGGAATGAGCGTAAAACCACCTGTTCCACCATCAATAAAAGAAATATATTCAGGGAATTGACTTTTGTCGATTCTGTTTATAAAATGTACACCAACACCTTCATCTCCCATTAAATAATTCCCAATTCCCAGAACAAGAATTTGATTTCCATCAGAATGAAATTCATCTAGTTTTCTTGTAATAAGTTCTTCTTGTTGCATACTTTTTCTCTTTTTAGAATACTATTATTTACAATCAATTCTGATTTGTTTTTTCGATTTTAACAGTTTCATTTTGATGATCCTCTTTGTCTTTTTTTATTCTTTCAGTTCTAACAAATTTATAACCGCTAACCATTGCTGATGTTTCGCCCAAACCTTCTAACCAATCATGAAAAAACACTAAATAAATATGAACAATTGCAAACAAAATGAAAGTCCAGGTTGTAAAATGATGAATAGTTCTAACATTAAAATCACCTCCAACTAAGTTGGTTACCCAGCCAAACATTTTAGGGAAAAACCAAGTAGAAGTAGGCTCATACATTGCAAATCCTGTCCCAATCATAATTAGCCCCATAAAAAACATAATGAGATAAGATGCCGCCGCAACACTATTATGACCTACAGCGCCCGAAGGAGAGCCATTTGTATGTTCGTTTTGTAAAAAAATGTCATATTTAACGACATGCCACATTCTTTTGAAACCTTCTTTCTTGAACGGAACAAAGACACGCCAATTAGCATATTTATTTCCTTTAAAAGCAAAATAAACTCTCAGAATCATAACAGCAACTAACAAATAGGCACACATAAAATGAATTTCACGAATGTATCCGAACCAAAATTGATCTGTTGCTTCTTTATTCGAAATAAGTCCAGGCGGGTTACCAATAATAAATCCGGTTATTACTAATCCCGTAATTGCCCAGGCATTTACCCAATGAAAAATCCTGATGGGTAATTGCCAGATATAAGCTCTTTTATAATCGTTAGTTTTTGTAGACATAACTTGAATTTTAAATAGTACAAATAGAAATGTCGTTTACTTCTTTGATGATATCGCCTTTTTCATCGTACAAATGCACTGCACAGGCAATACATGGATCAAATGAATGTATGGTTCTAATAATTTCAAGAGGTAATTCAGGATCTGCTACAGGTGTATTTAATAAACTGCTTTCATAGGGAGACCGTTGACCTTTAGGATCTCTTGGAGAAGCATTCCACGTTGAAGGAACTACTTGTTGATAATTGGCTACTTTGGCATCTTTTATCACAATCCAGTGACTTAAAGCTCCTCTTGGTGCTTCTACAAGTCCAACACCTTGTGCTTCTTTTGGCCATGTTGAGGTTTCCCATTTTTCCATATTGGCCATTTTAGTATCACCTTTTTTGATGTTTTCGATTAGATTATCAAAAAACTCCAGATTCCAATTGGCTACCAATTGTGATTCCAAAGCTCTTGCTGCAGTACGTCCTAAAGTCGAAAATAATGCTGAAGCAGGAAGTTGTAATTTTGATAAGGCCGAATCTATAATTTCTTTGAATTCGTCTCTTCCGGATGCATATCCTACCAGCATTCTTGCCAGTGGACCTGCTTCCATAGCGTGACCTTTCCATCTAGGTGTTTTGATAAAACTGTATTTTTCATCCACATTCAAATGTGTGTAAGGAGGTTTTGGACCTGTGTAATTTATTTTGGTTTCTCCTGCCCAGGGTTGTCTTCCGGATTTTCCATCTCCTTCATAATCGTACCACGAATTATTGACATATTCTTCAACGGTTTTTAGGTCTCTTAGATCTAAATCGTGAACTTTTGTCAAATCTTTATTTAGAATAACACCCGATGGAAATTTGAAAGTATCAATATTAGTATTATTATGCCCTTGCGTTGGAAAATCTCCAAAAGTCATAAAATTATGGAAACCTCCAATCGCTCCCCAATCTTTATAATAACCTGCAATAGCCAAAACATCCGGAAGGTAAACTTGCTCTACAAATCGTTTTCCATCTTCTAATAACTGTCTGACAAAAGCTAATCTTTCAGCATTTAATCCGCTTGCATCGTCAAGATTTATAGAACAAGCCATTCCTCCAACCAGAAAATTAGGATGCGGATTTTTACCTCCAAAAATAGCGTGAACCTTTACAATTTCTTTTTGCCATTCTAGTGCTTCAAGATAGTGCGCAGTAGCCATTAGATTAACTTCTGGCGGTAATTTCATTTGAGGATGCCCCCAATAACCATTGGCGAAAATTCCTAATTGTCCACTGGCAACAAATTTTTTCAGCCTTTTCTGTAAATCTGAAAAATAGCCTGGTGAACTTTTGGGCCAATTCGAAATAGATTGTGCTATTTGGGAAGTTTTTACAGGATCAGCATTTAAACCACTCAAAACATCTACCCAGTCAAAGGCATGAAGATGGTAAAAATGAACTACGTGATCGTGCATATATAAAGCTCCCAACATAATGTTTCTGACAATCTCTGCATTAGGCGGTACCACAATACCAAGTGCATCTTCAACCGCTCTCACAGATGCAGTCGCATGAGTTGAAGTACAAACGCCACAAGTTCTTTGTACAAATGCCCAAACATCTTTTGGGTTTCTGTCCTTAACAATATTTTCCAGACCTCTAACCATTGTTGAGGAAAGAAAAGCCTCTTGAATCGTACCATCTGAAATTTCTACTTCGGCCCTTAGATGGCCTTCTATTCTGGTAATTGGGTCTACAACTATTCTCTCTGCCATTTTATTTTTTTATAGATTATAAATCGTCTAAGTGTTTTTCGTTTTCAGTTCCCTGATTGATTCTATGATTTAGTTCTTCTTTTTTGGATATATTCGAAAGAACAGCGTGAGCTGCAATTCCTGCGGCAACTCCACCCAAAGCGATTTTGCCCAAAGTATCAGCATTAGCTTCAATATTACCCGGAGTTATAGAGGAATCTCTTGAATAGAAACTTCCGGCATCCCAAAAGTCTTTGGCACTACAACCAATACAACCATGCCCGGACTGAATAGGGTAACTTACGCCACCATTCCATTTCATGTTTCCGCAAGCATTATAAGTGCTTGGTCCTTTGCAGCCTACTTTATACAAGCAATAGCCTTTTTTGGCATTTTCGTCGTCGAAATTTTCGGCAAATAATCCGGCATCAAAATAGGGTCTTCGGTAACAGCTGTCGTGAACTCTTTTCGAATAAAAAGCTTTAGGACGACCGGCGCTATCCAGTTCCGGGAATTTTCCGAATGCAACAATATGCACAATAATTCCAGCCATAACTTCACCAATTGGCGGACAGCCCGGAACATTTATAATAGGTTTATCGGTAATAATTTTATGAATTGGCACTGCACCGGTAGGATTTGGCTTTGCAGCTTGTATGCAACCAGATGTTGCGCAACTTCCCCAAGCGATAATTGCTTTGGCTCCAGCCGCAGATTCTTTAAGAATCTCAATTGCACTTCTTCCGCCAATACAGCAGTAATTTCCATCAGCTCCCATTGGTATTGAGCCTTCAACACAAAGAATATATTCTCCTTTATATTTGTCCATTGTAGCTTTTTTAGCTGCTTCTGCCTGATGACCTGAAGCCGCCATTAAGGTTAAAGTATAATCCAGAGAGATTTTATCCAGAATTATATCAGCAACAATAGGATGGTCAGAACGAATAAAAGATTCGCTACAGCAAGTACATTCCTGAAAATGTTCCCAAATAACGGGAAGTCGCGGAGTACTTTCTAATGCTTTGGTAATTTGACCAATTGCAGAACTTTGAACCCCCATGTATGCGCCTATGTAAGCAACAAATTTTAAAAAATCTCTTCTGCTGTAACCTTGTCTTTCGATACTATTATAATAGGTTTCGTAGACTTTGTTTTTATCCTCCATACGCCATATGTTTTTAAGAAAGCTTTAATGTATTTTGAAAAATGATGAACTAACCGCATTAAATTTTGATTTAACGGGTTTCAAAAGTATTCTAGATTTTAGTTTATAAAGGTGATAATTGTCAGTTTTTACTTCTTTTTTAAAACTTAAATTTGCAAGCTTTAATTAAATGGGAGAAATAAAAATAGTATGCATGAGCTTTCTGTAGTGACTTCAATTGTGAAAATTGTTCAACAAGAAGTAGATAAAATAAAAGGTAAAAAAGCTTTAGAACTTTATCTGGAAATTGGAAAATTGTCCGGAGTTGAAATAACTTCTTTTCATTTTATATGGCCGCAATGCATTTATGGAAGTGTTTTAAGCGATGTAAAATTATTTATCGACGAACCAGTTGGTAAAGCCAGATGTGCCGAATGTGAAACTGAATTTCATATCAATAAAAGTTTTGACAGTTGTCCCAATTGTGATAGTCCGTTTAAAGAAATTATTGCAGGTAAAGAGTTGAAAATTAAGAAAATAATCATTAAATAAGTTTAATTATGTGTACCACTTGCGGATGTAGTTCTGATGAAAACGAAATAAGATTTACCAAGATAGGAGAGAAGCAGTCGCATTCTCATTCCCATTCTGGTCATTATCTCCATCACCATGATCATGAAGATCATCATCATGAGCAACATCACGATCACGATCATGACCATGATGATCATGATCATCATCACCACAATCATAATCATTCGCACAGTCATTCTCACGAAATAAATATTGTACAGCTTGAAAAAGATATTTTGTACAAAAACCAATTGACTGCAGAAAGAAACAGAGGTTTTTTTGAAGCTTTGAATATTTTTTCAGTCAATTTAGTGAGTTCTCCAGGTTCAGGAAAAACATCTTTATTAGAAAGAACAATTGCAGACTTAAAAGATAAAATTGCTTTTTCTGTAATCGAAGGGGATCAGCAAACTACAAACGACGCCGATAGAATTCATAAGTTAAATGTTCCCGTAATTCAGATTAATACTGGAAAAGGCTGTCATCTTGATAGCGAAATGATATCGCGAGCGGTAAAAGAATTAAAACCGGTTCAGGATTCTATTTTAATGATCGAAAATGTTGGGAATTTAGTTTGTCCTGCGATGTTTGATTTGGGCGAATTAAAACGAATTGTAATTATATCCGTTACCGAAGGCGAAGACAAACCGCTTAAATATCCGGATATGTTCTCAGGATCTCAAATCTGTATTATCAATAAAATTGACTTATTACCATATCTGATATTTGACTTAGAAAAACTAAAAGAATACGCCAGAAAAGTAAACCCACATTTGACTTTCTTTGAGGTTTCGGCTGCATCGGGAGAAGGTTTGCAAGCTTGGTATGATTATTTGACAGAATCTATAAAACAATAATTATGTGTTTAGCAGTTCCCGGAAGACTTGAAAAAGTAACAATAGAACTTGATGAAACTTTCAGAATAGGAATTGTTTCTTTTGAAGGTATTACTAAAGAAGTCAATCTGGCATTGGTTCCCGAAGCCAGAGAAGGAGATTATCTTTTAGTTCATGTTGGTGCAGCCATTGGAATCATTGATGAAGAAGAAGCCAAAAGAACGATGGAGATTTTAAAACAAATGGGGGAAGATTTAATTTTTGAAGATGAATAAAAAATCTGAAGTGATTCATTTACATCACGGGAGTGGTGGTGAACATATGACTAAATTGCTAAATGAGGTAATTTTTAAAATCTTAAAAAATGATATTTTAGAAGTACGTCATGATGGTGCATTTTTAAATATGTCTGGAAATCTGGCCTTTTCAACAGATAGTTATGTTATTTCTCCGGTATTTTTTAAAGGAGGAAATATTGGTGAACTCGCTGTAAATGGGACTGTAAATGATTTGTCAATGTGTGGTGCAATTCCTAAATATCTTTCTTTGGCTTTAATTATAGAAGAAGGTTTTGGCTTAGATGAATTTACTCAAATTATTAAGTCTATAAAACAAGCGGCTGATAAAGCAAATGTTCAAATTGTTACCGGAGACACCAAAGTAGTTGAAAGAGGAAAAGGAGATCAAATTTATATTAATACTTCCGGAATTGGAGTTGTTCATGAAAAAGCCAATATCAAAACTCAAAACATTCAGGAAAATGACGTTATCATTATAAACGGACCAATAGCTTCGCACGGAATGGCGATTATGTCTGAGCGTGAAGGATTGGAGTTTGAAAGTGATATTTTGAGTGATACAACCAATCTTAATCATACAGTTTTAGAATTAATAGAACAATTTGGAGATAAAATTCATTTTCTAAGAGATGCAACTCGCGGTGGATTAGCTTCTGTTTTACATGAAATAACAACAGAAATTAACTTAGGAATTTCTCTTTGTGAAGACAAAATAAAAGTAGAAAATCAGGTAAAAAGCGCTTGCGAATTATTAGGTTTAGATCCATTATATGTGGCTAATGAAGGAATTTTTGTTTGTGTTGCAGCTCCTGAAATTAAAGATGAGGTTTTGGCAATTTTACAAAAAGTAAACTCAAACGCTTCGGCAATAGGTTTTGTTACTGCTGAATTTCCCTCAAAAATAATTATCGAAAGTTCCTTTGGAGGTAAAAGAGTTGTAAATCCTTTAGTAGGAGAACAGTTGCCACGAATTTGTTAATCTTTTATAAAGGTTTTTTTGCCACGAATTCCACGAATTAACACGAATTTATTTTTTTAATTATTTTGCTAATTTCAAATAATTAAGCCATTTTTTAATCATTTTTAATCCTTTTAATCTGTGGCAAACTTTTTTAGATTACAGTATTAATTAGTGCTAATTCGTGGAATTCGTGGCGAAAAAAAAAGCGCCCGATTAATTCGAGCGCTTTTCATAATAAAATATATTTTTTAGATTTTCTCAATCCATTTTCTTGCGTTAACAAAAGCTTCATGCCAAGGCGAAACTTCATCGTTTCTGTCTTTTGGATAATGAGCCCAGTTCCATTGGAAAGTAGAACGCTCAATGTGAGGCATCATAACCAAATGTCTTCCTGTTTTGTCACACATCATTGCAGTGTTATAATCAGATCCGTTAGGGTTTGCAGGATAACCTTCGTAAGCATATTTAGAAACAATGTTGTAGTTTTCTTCGGCAAGTGGTAAATTGAATTTTCCTTCTCCGTGAGAAACCCAAACTCCCAAAGTACTTCCAGCCAATGTCGATAACATAACCGAATTATTCTCCTGAACTTTTACAGAAGTAAAGATACTTTCGTGTTTGTTACTTTCATTATGAAGCATTTTTCCGTGAACTTCATGCTCTGGATTAATAACTTCTAATTCCATAAACAACTGGCAACCGTTACAAATTCCAACAGATAAAGTGTCTTCTCTTTTGAAGAATTTATCCAAAGCTGTTTTTGCTTTTTCGTTATATAAGAAGGCTCCGGCCCAACCTTTAGCAGAACCTAAAACATCAGAGTTAGAGAATCCTCCGACAGCACCAATAAACTGAATGTCTTCAAGAGTTTCACGACCAGAAATTAAATCCGTCATGTGAACGTCTTTTACATCAAAACCTGCTAAGTACATAGCATTTGCCATTTCACGCTCAGAATTACTTCCTTTTTCACGGATAATAGCTGCTTTTGGTCTCTCGACTTCGCTCGAGATGACAGGCTTTTTACCAGTGAAATGTGCTGGAAAAGTATATTGTAAAACCTGATTTTTATAGTTTTCGAAACGTGCCTGAGCTCTTCCGTTTTTAGATTGTTTTTGATCTAATAAATAAGAAGTTTCAAACCAAATATCTCTGTAAGCTTTTATGTCTAAAGTCCAAAGTCCAAGGTCTAAAGTCTCAGTAGTTGTAGCTTTTCCTAATTTGAAGAATTCAATATTGTTAGCGTTCAATTTAGCTTCAACAGCTGCATCAGATTTTGCCTGGAAAACGATTCCGATGTTTTCAGCGAAAAGGATTTTCAATAAGTCTTTTTCTGCGAAAGCACTGAAATCAATTTTTGCTCCAAGATTCACATCAGCAAAACACAATTCTAATAAAGTAGTAATTAAACCACCGCTTCCGATATCGTGTCCAGCTAAAATTTGGCTTTCGCCGATTAATTCCTGAATCGTATTAAATGCATTTTTGAAGAAAGAAGCGTCTTTAATTGTAGAAGTTTCTTTTCCGATTGTGTTTCTGATTTGTGCAAAAGATGAACCTCCTAATTTGAAATCATCCTGAGACAAATTGATATAATAAATAGAATCTCCGTTTTTCTGTAAAACCGGTTCAACTACTTTTCTAATGTCTGTACAGTTTCCTCCAGCCGAAATAATAACCGTTCCCGGCGCGATTACTTCGTCGTTTGGATATTTTTGTTTCATCGAAAGTGAATCTTTTCCTGTTGGAATATTGATTCCCAATTCGATTGCAAAATCGGAGCAACCTTCAACAGCAGCGTATAAACGAGCGTCTTCACCTTCGTTTTTACAAGCCCACATCCAGTTTGCAGATAATGAAATTCCTTTTAAACCATCTTTAATTGGTGCCCAAACAATGTTTGATAACGATTCGGCAATCGCATTTCTACTTCCTGCAACTGGATCAATCAAAGCAGCGATAGGAGCGTGCCCAATAGAAGTCGCAATTCCTTCTTTTCCTAAATAATCCAGCGCCATAACTCCAACATTATTCAAAGGCAATTGAAGTGGTCCAGCATTTTGTTGTTTAGCCACTTTTCCGCCAACACAACGGTCCACTTTGTTTGTTAACCAGTCTTTTGAAGCAACAGCTTCTAAACGTAAAACATCTTTTAAGTATGATTCGAAATCTGCAGCGTTGTAAGCAACATCAGCATATTTTCTATCAATACTTTTATCAATCATAACCGTTTTTGGAGAACTTCCGAAGAAATCTTCTAAAGCATAATCCATCGGTTTTGAACCATTTGATTTTGATTCGAATGTAAAACGGTGATCTCCCGTAACATCTCCAACCTGATACATTGGCGAACGCTCTCTGTCAGCAATTCTTTGTAATGTATCAATATCTTTTTGACCAATAACCAATCCCATTCTTTCCTGAGATTCGTTACCAATAATTTCTTTTGCAGAAAGTGTAGGGTCTCCAACCGGTAATTTATCCAAATCGATTAAACCTCCAGTTTCTTCTACCAATTCCGAAAGACAGTTTAAGTGTCCTCCAGCTCCGTGATCATGAATCGAAACAATTGGATTATTATCGCTTTCTACCAAACCACGAATCGCGTTGGCAGCACGTTTTTGCATTTCGGGATTTGAACGTTGGATTGCATTTAGCTCAATTCCTGAACCAAAAGCTCCTGTATCTGCAGATGAAACCGCAGCTCCACCCATTCCGATTCTATAATTTTCTCCACCAAGAATTACGATTTTATCACCTTCTTGTGGTTTCTTTTTGATTGCCTGATCTAATTTTCCGTAACCAATTCCGCCCGCTTGCATGATTACTTTATCGTAACCAATTTTACGGTCGTTTTCTGAATGTTCGAAAGTTAAAACCGAACCTGTAATTAACGGTTGCCCGAATTTATTTCCAAAATCAGAAGCTCCGTTTGAAGCTTTGATCAAAATATCCATTGGAGTTTGGTACAACCATTTTCTTTCTTCAACAGCATTTTCCCATTTTCTGTCGTCATTTAAACGAGAATATGAAGTCATGTAAACTGCTGTTCCAGCTAATGGAAGTGAACCTTGACCACCAGCTAAACGGTCACGAATTTCTCCTCCTGAACCTGTTGCAGCTCCATTGAAAGGCTCTACAGTTGTTGGAAAATTGTGTGTTTCTGCTTTTAGAGATAAAACCGAATCAAATTCTTTTATCTCGTAATAATCTGGTTTGTCAGCTGTTTTTGGTGCAAACTGCTGCACTTTTGGTCCTTTTACAAAAGCAACGTTGTCTTTGTAAGCAGACACTATATCGTTAGGATTTTCCTGTGATGTTTTTTTGATTAATTTAAAAAGAGAAGTTTCTTTTTCTTCACCATCAATTACAAAAGTTCCGTTAAAAATTTTGTGACGACAGTGCTCTGAATTCGCTTGTGAGAAAGCAAAAATTTCAGAATCTGTTAACTTTCTTCCAAGTTTTACAGCAAGATTGTCTAGATAATCAACTTCTTCCTGGCTTAAAGCCAAACCTTCAACTTTATTATAAGTCGCAATATCATCGATCTCCAGAATTGGTTCCGGCTGAACGTTGATAGTGAAGATTTCCTGATCTAATTGATTGAATTTTTGTGAAAGCATTGGATCAAAATCCGCGAAATCTTCCGTTGCCGGATGAAATTCTTCAATTCTGATAATGCCCGGAATACCCATATTTTGAGTAATTTCTACAGCATTTGTACTCCAAGGTGTGATCATAGTGGCACGAGGACCAACAAAAAAATCCGTCAGTGCGGATTTTTCGATCTTATTAGAGTTGGCAAAAAGCCAGTTTAATTTTGAAATGTCTTGAGCCGAAATTTCGTTTTGCGTTTGTACGGCAAAAACAGTTTTGCTTTGGTTTTCAAAGAAATGGATCATTGTGATGTGTAGTTTGTTGTATTGAGGTGCAAATTTAGTGTAAATAAATAGCAAGCGCAAATTTGAAAACAAACTCTTTTGAAAAAAAATAGAGGCGTTTTTTTGAAACCTATATGGGTAGAGACGCACAGCAGTGCGTCTATCTCGCAAACAAATTTTTTTTAATCTCGCAAAGACGCAAAGTCGCAAAGCCTATTTTTTAAGCGTAATTGATAAAAAAAACTTTGCGACTTTGCGTCTTTGCGAGCAAAATTCAAAAAAAACTTAATTGAAATTATATCACTTATATGGTAGAAAAAAGCCAGAATGTTTAGAACAAAAAAAAGCGGCAATATTGCCGCTTTTAGCTTAGTAAGCACTCATTTTTTAATTAGTTGATAAGGATCTTTTTGTTGAAATTTTCAGAACCTTTACTAATATGAACAATGTAGATACCTTTCGGTAAATTATTTATCGTTGATAATGAATCTGCGATATTTGATCTCTCAAATATTTTCTGACCTAATATTGAAATTATCTCGATAGAATAGGGTGCTTCTGCATTATTGAAATAGATTGTGAAGTTTCCGTTTGAAGGATTTGGATATAAAATAAATTCATTTGAATCAGCTATAGTTTCCGGTGTTTCAAGTGCTGTATCTTTAACTAATTTTGCACCTAAGTTAGAACATGTGTCTGTGGTAAATGAATCCCATTGTGATGCCAAATTAAAAGTAGTACTTGGAGCTGTAACTGTAGATTTTCTTCTTAAAGTAACATCAGCTGCAAAATTTGCAGTTCCGCCATTAAAAGTCCCGATGATATCTATCAAAACGCCATTTTTGAATAAACCAACAGCGTCATTTCCGTTAAAAGTCAATTCAGTTGCGGTTGTAGAAATATTTGCTGAACTTTTTGGGTAACAGCTTGAAGCCATTGAGCTGTTTACGATTGTAAATTTACTTCCGGTTGCTAATGTTCCGCTCAAAGTTAAACCTGTGCTCCATGCTCCGGCGCCATTCGTTTGTTTTTTTACGGTGTAAACTGATAAACTCACAGAAGCGCCTGTATTATTGGCAATTTCTAAAGCTTTGTTGTTTCCTGAACCTTCTATGTATTCAGAGAATAATAATTCAGTTGCAGTTCCACCAGTTCCGCTGCTATTTGTTGTAACGGCAATTGTATTGCTTGACGCAGAAGCATTTCCGGCAGCATCTTTTGCTTTTACATAAATCGAATAACTTGTAGAAGCTGTTAAACCAGTTATAGTTGCTGTTAATCCTGAAACAGTCGTTTTTAAAGCACTATTTGCATAAACATCATAACCTGTAACGCCAACATTATCTGTAGAAGCTGTCCATGAAACTGTAATAGATGTTGAAGTTTTAGTTGTGGAAGCTAAACTCGTTGGAGCTGTTGGCGCCTGAGTATCTCCTGAAGGAGCAGTTCCGCCCCAAATTTGATTTACATATTCCGGATGATCGATATATGGATTTCTATTATTCTGACGTGTATAAATAGCATTGTTTCTTGCAATTTCTCTCGCACTTACTGGATCTTGAGCATTCCAGGCCAAAAGCATATTCAAAAATGCCGTAGTAAATACTTTGTTGCTTGAACCATCAAACATAGCATACGAATATCCTGCAACTGTATTTTCGTAACGAGTTGCAAAATAAAAGTACATTCTGGCAATATCGCCTTTAAATTCATTAATTGGTTCAAAAACGGTTCCTGAATATCCAGATACAGAACTTGATCCTAATTTTCCTCCGTTTTGTGAAGTATAAGTTGCTGAACCTACAGTTCCATGTGGATAATTAGAACGCATTCCGTTTACTTTTCCATCGGTTGGAGTGATAAAATGCGCATCGGCAACCATTGGAGATTGCTCATTAAATACCGATTGCGGAATAATATGTTCTCTATTATAACAGTCGCCTTCTACAGAATAATTGCCACATCTTTGTGTACTTCCAGTACTGTAATTGTAAGGATCTGTTCCTGATGGGTTTTCAGAATACATATCGAGAACGGTTCCATCATTTTCATAAAAATTATCAACATCAGAGGTTTGATATGTGGTATACAATCCTGCATATCCATTATCAGTATGTCCTTTAATAATGTTGTACAATTGAGTTTTTAAAGTGTATCCTGTTCCGGTTGCTGTGTTGTAATAACCAGACGGAATTTGCGCAAATGTTGCTGTAAAAACGAGTAAAAATAAAAATGAGTAGAGTTTTTTCATAAATTTAGGTTTAAGATTTGAGTTAATAATAAATTGATCTTTAGTGAGTTAATTTAGTTATTGTAGCAAATCTACTATTTTTATGAATCCGTTGCGTTAAGGGAAGATTATTTTTAGATATATTTTCTTACGGGCGTGTTTTTACCATGTAAGTTAGATAAGTTCATTTTAGAAAGGTGTTTGAATAATCTCGCAAAGACGCAAAGGCGCAAAGTTTTTTTCTCTTATTTTATGTCATTTCGATTTCTATGATAAAACCAAATCTTTTTTTTAGGAGCTAATCCCGCTATCCATTTCAATCTTTTGTAGCGAACCCCGCTACAAAAGGATTTCCACTTCTATCGGGGCTAGGGCAATTATTTTCATAACAATATTTTCGTAAAGTTTGTCATCCCGAGGAACGAGAAATCACACCAGTAATTCGACAAAGATTGGTGATTTTAGGAACGGAGTTTCATGTGTGATTTCTCCTCTGTCGAAATGACATAAAATGGGATTAATTACATTTCGATTCAACGGATTAATCCCGAAGCTTCGGGACGTTGCTACAAAATAGGTCGTTCCTTCGGAACTTTTGTAAAGAGCCTTCGGCTCGATTTATATTGTAGGGATGGATTTTAATCCATCATAGTTTTTCAAATTTGTATCATTTTATGTCATTTTGGGGAACGAGAAATGACAAACTTGATCGAATAATAAAAGCTTAAATTATCTTACATCACTTATATGGTGAAGAGAATTTTGCATCTTAGCGTCTTCGTAGCAAAACTTTACTTAGATTTAGGAAATGCAGCACTCTGATAAGCACCTAAATCCGGTGGAGAAGTTCTCGTGGCTCCAATAATATCTAATGGAATGATATAGTCCTGATTTCCTTTCGCGAAAGCGGCAGAAGTATTGTCAATATTTAGTTTGTTTTGAGAAACATTAAAGAATTTTGGACTCTGATTTAGAATAATCTGCTTGTAATGTTCCGGATCTTTGGAAAATTGATAATCTGGATTTGTGCTTGAACTGCTAAATTTTAATAAACAATTGTTTAATTGATATACAAAAGCCGCGCTGGTATTTTTATTTAAATTAAATTCATTGGTATTTGAACCGTAAATAATACAGTTATTGAAAGTTGCCTGAGTCAAAGAATTTGTTTCGGGAGTTGCTCCAGCCAAACTGTTGCTTAAATTCAGAGCAAATTGTGAACTTGGCCAATTGTTGTTGAATGTACAATGCGTAAAAACATAATTTCCGCCGTAAACACAGGATAAACTTGCTAAACCAGCATAATTGATGGCAATGTTTTCGCCATTAATTCGGGCGTTTTGAGCTAGAATTCCGTATTCAGCACAATTGTAAATCTGAGTATTTTTAATTTGAATTGTTGTATTGTCTTGGTTTCTAATATCTAAACCTGTAATCGCATTTTTTAATGTCAGATGATTTATGCTGTGATTTGTACTTCCGCTGGATAATATCACAGATTTCCATTGTCCTGGAATATCATCATAAAGAGATTCTAATCGATCGCCTTCAAAAATAACCTCATTCTCCAATTTTTCGGTTGTTGAGGTTGTTCCGTTTATTTGCAACGAAGCTTTATTGTCTACATAAATTCCTGAGCTAGCGTGAAGAAATACTCGCGCTCCGGCTTCAAAAGTTACGGTTTTATTTTGTGGAACTCCGGCGTAACCGTAAATTACGTAAGGTTTCTGTTTTGTGAAAATCAATTCATTTCCGTTAACAGGATCATTTTCATTCAAATAAAATCCATCAACATCTTTGCCGTCAATTTTGATTTTTTCTTTAGTTCCATCGGCATTTTGTTTTGGATAAAGAAAAACAGCATCCTGAATTAAGGTAACCAAAGCAACTTCCTGAAGATTTGCGCCGCTGTCAAATTGAATTTCATCGGTATATAGAAAATCAGTTGGATTCGCATCTGTAATATCTGCTGTAGTTTCAATAAAAATATACAAACTGTCTTTCGCTAAAAGCGTAACATTATTGAAGATTTTACCATTATTTCCGGTCATTCCGTCAACTGTCATTCGGTATTTTGAATTCAAACCTTTTTTGAATTGAACTGTCGGAATCGAAATGTCGTTTTTACTTTTATTATAAACTTTAAGTTGGTACGTGCTTGAACCAATGTTTTTAAAAACAGTATCTAAATAAACGGTGTCTTTTGAGAACTTTAAATCTCCGGAACTGGCAACGGTATCAAAATCTGTTCGACAAGAACTGAAAGCTAAAAGTAAACCGAAAATGAAGAGTATAAAGTATTGACGCATTTGAATAAAGTTTTTTGCTACAGATTAAAAGTATTAAAATGATTTTCTGCGAAATGCGAAAAGAAAATAATCTTTTAAAATCTGTGAATCTGTGGCAAAAAAAATAATTTTCAGCCAAAGATTAATTTTGATTGTTTTTGTAAAAATAGCAAAAAACTTACACGTTTGAAGATGATTTTTAATAATAGGAATGTATTTTCTAATTTGTATCTCATCTTTTCTTTAATTTTACGATTTTAAAGCCTATTTTAAATGAATTACACAAAAGAACAAATATTAGAGCGTTGCAATCAGTTTTCTAAAAACACTTTGATGGAAACGCTAAAAATTGAATATATAGACGCAGGCGAAGATTTTTTAACTGCAAAAATGCCTGTAAATCCAAGCGTTCACCAACCAATGGGATTATTGCATGGCGGCGCTTCAGTAGCTTTGGCTGAAAGCGTTGGAAGTGCAGCATCTTTCTTTTTTATTGATCCAAGAGAACAGGAAGTTCGTGGAATCGAAATCTCAGCAAATCACCTGAAAAGTATTCGAGAAGGTTTTGTTTTTGGAACCGCAAGAATCATTCATAAAGGAAGAAGTATTCATCTTTGGGAAATTAAAATTACGGATGAAGACGGAAATCTTATTTCGCTTTGCAAATTGACGAATATGGTTTTAGACAAAAAGAAAGCGTAGAAAATATGAATGACTTTTTTTCTACTATAAAAAAACATCAAGAACAAAATTTACCTTTTGTAATCTATTCTAAGCCTAATTCGTCCAGTATTTTTGCGCTTTTACAGCAAAATGATACTTTGTATAAGGTTTCGAATTATAGTGAGAAAGGTTTTGTTTTTGCTTCTTTTGATGAAAAGCAACTGATTTTAATTCCGGAAGAAGAATCAAAAATTATTAGCGCGGAACAAACTAAAATCAATTTTGATTTTAATGATATCGAAGAAGTAAGTTTTAATTTGGAAGCCAAAAAGCAATATGAAGATTTGGTTTCAAAAGGAATTGAAGCGATTAAAAACGAAGAATTCAAAAAAGTGGTTTTATCCAGAAGTGAAACAATAGACTTGGTTAATTTCGATTTTAGTACTATTTTTCAGCGTTTGATTCATTTGTATCCAACGACTTTCTCATATTGTTTTTTTCATCCACAAATTGGACTTTGGATGGGTGCAACACCGGAACAATTGTTGAAAGCAAGCGGGAATGTTTTTGAAACGACTGCTTTGGCAGGAACTCAGAAAGCAACTACAGAAACTGAGATTCTTTGGCAGCAAAAAGAAAAAGACGAACAGCAATATGTTACTGATTTTATTGTAAAAAGATTGCGTGAAGTTGCGGCTTCGGTTAATGTTACAGCGCCTTACAGTTTGAAAGCTGGATCGATCTGGCATATTAAAACTGATATTTCGGGAGTTTTGAACGATAATTCAACGCTTGAAGAAGTGATCGATACTTTGCATCCAACTCCTGCAGTTTGTGGTTTGCCAAAGAAGAAAGCAAAAGCTTTTATCATCGAAAATGAAAATTATGACAGAACTTTCTATACTGGTTTTCTTGGCGAATTAAATAGCAGTTTTGCCAACAAAATAGCAAGCTCTGATTTGTTTGTAAATTTACGCAGCATGCAAATCAAGGATAATAAAGCAATATTATACATGGGCTGCGGAATTACAAAAGAGAGTATTCCTGAAAAAGAATGGGAGGAAAGCGTCAATAAATCCATGACAATGAAAAGGGTTTTTGAAAATAACTTAAAAAAATAAGTTTACAGTCGCAGTTTTCAGTTTTGTTGAGACTGAATACTGCGACTGTATACTGTGACTAAAATAAAAAATATGAAATTAGATATATTAGCCTTTGGGGCACATCCGGATGATGTAGAATTAGGTTGTGCGGGAACAATTTTAAAAGAAGTATCTCTTGGAAAAAAAGTTGGTATTGTAGACTTAACGCGTGGCGAATTAGGTACACGCGGAACTGCGGAAACCAGAGATTCTGAAGCTGCCGATGCAGCAAAAATATTAGGTGTTTTGGTTCGTGAAAATCTGGAGATGCGTGACGGTTTTTTTGTCAATGACGAAAAACACCAATTAGAGGTTATAAAAATGATTCGAAAGTATAAACCTGAAATCGTATTGTGTAATGCAATCGACGATCGCCATATCGATCACGGAAAAGGAAGTAAATTAGTTTCTGATGCTTGCTTTTTGTCGGGATTGGTAAAGATTGAAACTTCGGTTGATGGAGAGAATCAGGAACCGTGGAGACCAAGGGTAGTTTATCATTATATTCAGTGGAAAAATATTGTTCCGGATTTTGTAGTTGACATTACTGGATTTGAGGATAAAAAAGTAGAAGCGATTATGGCTTATAAGACTCAGTTTTATGATCCGAATTCAACTGAACCTGTAACGCCAATTACGAGTAAAAACTTCTTTGAAAGTTTAAATTATCGTGCGCAGGACTTAGGAAGGTTAGTTGGCAAAGATTTTGCTGAAGGTTTTACTGTTGAAAGGTGTTTGGCAGTCAATAGTTTAGAAAATTTGATGTAATTTTTATAAAAATTTTTCATTTTTTTCTTTGTAGAAGTAAACCTTTGTTATATATTTGCACTCGCTAAGCAAAATGGTGGTTGTAGCTCAGCTGGTTAGAGTAGCGGTTTGTGGTGCCGCGGGTCGCCGGTTCGAACCCGGTCAGCCACCCAGAAATTCAAAAGCCTTGAAGAAATTCAAGGCTTTTTTTGTGCGTTTAATTTTCTTCTACCGTATAAGTGATTTAAGTTCATTTTAGATTTCCTAACAACATTTCGTGTCAATCCACATTTCAACTATAGCCCGTGGTTTCAACAATGGGGAACTTATTGTGATTCAATTGCAGTTCTCGGTTTTAAGGACAGAATATAGATAAAGAATATATATTGCGCTCCCATGGTTAAAACCACGGGCTATGGTTTGGTTGGGATAAATAACCTCAAAGTTTGTCATTTCTCCTCTGTCGAAATAGCAAGATTGTGTTTGTCTAAAATGAACTTACATTACTTATATGGTTCAATATAGCAAAAATGTTAATTAACATTGCGTTAGATGCACTGCTGTGCATCTCTACATATCAACTTACATGGTTTAATAATAAAAACAAAAAAGCATGACGATTAAGTCATGCTCATTTGGTTGTTATATTTGGTTTGCGGATTAACGAATTTCGTCAAAAGTATTTCCTTGTTTGATATCACCGGTTTTGAAACCTTTTTTGAACCAGTACATTCTTTGTTCAGATGTTCCGTGTGTGAAGGAATCCGGAACAACATGACCTTGCATTTTGCTTTGAATTGCGTCATCACCAACGGCATTTGCAGCACTTAAAGCTTCTTCAATATCACCTTCTTCAATATATTGCTGGTTGTCATGAGCCCATACTCCTGCGTAAAAATCGGCCTGCAATTCTAATGCAACCGAAAGTTTATTGGCTTCGGCTTCACTTTTTCCTTCTTGCTCCTGACGCATTTTGGCTGAGGTTCCTAATAAGGTTTGTATATGATGGCCAATTTCGTGCGCTATAACGTACGCAATTGCAAAGTCACCACCTTTGGCACCAAATTTAGTTTTTAGTTCCTCAAAGAAGGCTAAATCCATATATACCTTTTGATCTCCCGGACAATAAAAAGGTCCTGATGCAGATGATGCACCGCCACAAGCCGTATTAACAGAGCCTTTAAAAAGCACTAATTTTGGGTTTTTGTATGTCATGCCGTTTACGGTAAATATTTTGCCCCAAGTGTCTTCAGTTTTAGCCAGGACAGATCTCACAAAATGTCCCATTTCTTCGTCTTCTTTGCTTAACGGAGCTGCTGTTTCAGTTGTTTGTTGTTGTCCGCCTTGTATTTGTTCTAGAGCAGATCCTATAGTTTGCCCGGTTTCACCACCAAAAACATTCAGTAGTAAAATTACTATTCCAATAATACCACCACCAACGGCTACTTTTCCGCCAGAAATTGATCTTCTGTCTTCAACATTATCGCTTTCTCTAGTTCCTTTCCATTTCATAGTATTTTGTATTAAAAATTATTGTAGGGTAAATCTTTACGAATTTATATTTTTTTTTGGAATTAGAGACTAATCAGTCTTATTTACTTTTAATTATTTTAACCATTTAGTCAAAGCGTCTTCTACGGTTCCTTTCATGATTGGTTTTGAAATGTAATCGTTCATTCCGGCTGAAATACATTTATTACGCTCTTCTTTTTCGGCTCCCGCCGTAACTGCAATAATGGGTATATCTCTGCCGCTAATAGTATTTCTAATTGCTTTTGTGGTTTCGTAGCCATTCATTATTGGCATTTGAATGTCCATGAAAACCATATTAGGGTTGATGTTTTCAAATTGTTGTACGGCTTCATATCCATTTTCGCATTCATAAATAAAAGCATTATTGTATAAGTTTTTGATAATAGTTTTCAAAAGCATCATATTTACCTTATTGTCTTCTACAATCAAAAAGGTCAATGATTTATCATTTAATTTATTGATACAATCTGCTTTTGAATTCATCTTTTTTAGTTCAGCATTGTATTTTTCATTTATACTTTGATTGCTTGTTTTTAAATTTAGATCAAAATAAAAATTACTTCCAATATCTATTTTACTTTCCAGTTGTAGTCGGCTTTCCATGAGAGCCAATAATTGGTTCGAAATAGTTAATCCTAAACCGGTTCCTCCAAATTTTCTCGTTGTAGAGCTATCTTCTTGTGAAAATGCCTTGAAAATTTTCTTTTGATTTTTTTCCAAAATTCCAATTCCAGTGTCAATTACAGAGAATCGAATCACACAATTGTTACTTTTGAATTTTTCCAGAACCGAAACGTTTAGTTTGATAGAACCTTCATTGGTGAATTTTACGGCATTCGAAAGTAAATTAATCAAGATTTGTTTGATACGCACAATATCTGTCCAAATGTATTTAGGAACATCTTGATCTACATTGAGTTCTAATTGAAGATTTTTTTGATTCGACTCATAAACAATCAAATCAAAAACCTGACCGAGTACTTTTTTAATGTCATATAAATCAATGAAAAGTTCCAGTTTTCCGGCTTCAATTTTAGAAAAATCAAGAATGTCATTGATGATTTCCAATAATGAATGTGCCGACTGATTAATCGTAGTCATGTATTTTTCCTGAATCGCTTCAAGTTCAGTTTTCATCAATAAATGTGTAAAACCAATAATACCATTTAGCGGAGTTCTGATTTCGTGCGACATATTAGCCAGAAAATCTGATTTGGATTTATTGGCAGCTTCCGCTAATTGCTTGGCTTTTATCGCGTCTTCGGTTTCTTTTTTGTTGGTAATATCAAAATAGATTCCACCTACAAATTCAATTTCGTCACCTTTTTTGATTACATCGCCAAATTCTTCTACCCAAATATATTCTCCTGTTTTTCGTTGAATTCGATATACATTATGAAGAGGCATTCCGCTTTGCAAATTATCAATCTGGCTATTAATTACTTCCTCTTTATCATCTGGATGAATTAGGGATAAAAAGGACAAATTGTTCTCAATAAACTCTGATTTTGAATAACCTGTTAAATTCAAAATTTCATCGTTAAGGAATATTTTAGTCGAAAAAGCATCAAATTTGGATAAATAAACGGTTCCAGGGATGTTATTGGCTATTAATTTAAATTTTTCTTCACTTTCGAGAATTTTATTTTCATTCCGATTTCGCTCTAAAGCAGAGGAGATATTATTGGCAAGAACCTGAAAAATATAAATCTCTTCTTCAGACCATTTTTTTTCATTTGTACAATCATCAAAACCTATAAATCCGGTAAAAATATCGTTGATATAAAGCGGTAAAATCAATATCGATTTGATTTCGTTATCAATCAAAAGCTGCTTAAAAAAGGTGTCGTCAAGCTTTCGCGTAAGCGTATTAAGAATTTTTTTGTTTTGAACAACACCGTAAATTTCTTTTAAATTATCTTCAGTAAGCTGTCTTAATGGAGTAATTTGATGTGTAACGCCGCTTTTGGACCATTTATATTTTTGACTGACGGTATTGGTTGTAAAATCTCTTTCATAATAATACATATGATCTACTTTGGCGGCTTTTCCAATTAAATCATAAGTTTCCTGAAACATTTCCTGAGTCGTTTTGCTTAGCAAAAATTTCTCCGTACAAAGAGAAAGTGCAGATAATAATTGACTTTTAAATTCTAATTTACGCTCCGCTTCTAAACGCATTTGAGATGAAATAGCCAGCGAGATTACATCAGAAATTGTTCGGGCGTAATTAATGTCCTCATTGTCCCATTCTCTTTGTTCTTCTGTACTTTCAAAACAAACAACACCAGCCAATTGTCCGCTTAAAAATACCGGAACATCAAGCATTGATTTGATGTGATTTTTGGTAAAATAAAGTTTCTGAAATTCAGAAGTTTCTAGCTTATTAAAAACATCCGGAGCATTAATAATGGCTTTGTTTTTTAAGGTTTCAAAATAAATTGGATACGATTCTTTATCTAATATATTTTTGTCGCTTAATTTTTGATTGTCAACACTAAACAGGTTTTTGCAAGTGATTAAGTCTTTGTAATATTTCCAGAAACTTACCCGGTTTGTTTTGCTTACCGTTGCCGCTTCCTGAACAATATAATCAATAACGGTGTTTAAATTATCGTATTTACTAAAGTCTGTTGTCGATAGTTTTTTTGTCGAATTATTGTAGGCTTCAATTTTTTCAAGACGTCGTTTTTTCTCGTTTTCGATATTTCTAATCTCCGTAATATCTCTGGCGATTCCGGCAAAACCAACAGTTTCGCCAAGATCATTTTTGCGAACAATAATCTTTTGAGAAATCCATACCTCTAATCCATTTTTCTTTATAACCGGAAATTCTATCGTAGGGAAATTATTTTCATTGATAACCAGATTTTCGTAAAAATCTACAGCACCTCTAATGTAATTTTCGTGAATAAAATTTGAATAATGTTTGGATATAATTTCATTTTCAGAATAGCCTAAAATTGAAAATCCAAATTCATTAATAAAAGTAAAATGTCCGTTAGCATCAATTTCAAAAATAATATCAGTCGCGGTTTGAATTAGATTTTTGTATTGATCCTGAACATTAATTTGCTCAGTAACATCTTGACCAATACTGATAATTAGGTCTTCTGAGAATTTTTTATCCTTCCATTGAATGTATTTATATTCTCCATTTTTACTTTTTAATTTTCGAATATAAAGTTTGTTTTCCTGATAATATACAGGGAAATTATTTTCTATAAATCCTTCGTCTTTAGTGAGTTTCCAAAAGTCAAAACCCATTACTTCGTCTGGTAAATAGCCTAAAATAGAACTTACAGTTTCGCTGCAGAATAATATTGCACCTTTTTGATTTGTAGCAATTGTCAATGAATTTCCTTTATGAACAATTTCGTTGGCAAATCTAAAATTATCGCGATTGTTTAATAAAACGGCATATTTTACCTGATTGATAATGAAAATTAGAATGCAGAAGTTAATTAGTAATACAGAAGATTTTATTGGAATTAAATGAAAAGTAACTGTTGTAAGAAGAAAAACAAAAACCAAAGCGACGAAAAACCAGTAGGTTCTTATTGGTTTTAGAATATTATACGAAAAGAAAAAGGAGATTAAAAATACAATAACCGGAACAACATCATTTGCAAGACGAACAATATTGTAGCAAACATAGGTTATGTATATAAAGAAACAGAAGATGAAAATTTGCTGGATTCTATCTCGAAGCCATTTAACTTTGTCTGTTATTAAATAAATAAGGAGAACTGTGAAGCCAATGGAAACGTTTACGATAAGTAAACTCTTTGGTCTGATTTTAAAGATTTCATTAATTATTTCGATTACAATAACTGCAATCCCAAAGAATAAAATATACAATTGATATTCTTTACTTGCTGTTTCGGCTTCTTTCTTTTTTTCGATAAAATAACCAATTCTGGCTTTTATTCTAAAAAACTGATAGACCAATAATGCCAAAAATCCCAAAAGGGATAATCCTAAGATGATGAGTTTAGGATTGTTGTAGAAAATTATATCAGAATTGTAAACATACCAATTTGTTATAATTGATTTCAGGACATTGCTAATTAAAGCAATTCCTGAAATCAATGAATTGAAAAAACTACAGTTAGCTACCATAGAATTCGGGGTATGTTGGTTTAGTAAAATTGCATTTTTTGAAAGTTCTAAAAAGAGTAGGTTAAGCTCTTTTTTTACTTAGAAATTTCGTTTTTATTCAAAATCTGATTGTCCAATTGAGTCAATTACATCTTTCTGTTCTTCTTCAGTAAAAATCGAGTAATAAGTCGCATATGTTACAGAAGTATTAAAAATAATAGTAAAAAGTACTCCAATACAACAACCAATAAGGCCAACCATAGAGCCAATTATACCAGTGATAAATAATGCGAAAATTAATAATGGACTTTTAGTTACTACAATTACACTTCCTTTTATAGCGTCTACAGCGCTTAAATTTCCAAAAACGACTAACGGAATTGCTATAAAAGTGAAAAAGGATATAAAAATTGAAATTGCATTTCCTAAAAGCATAATTCCAAAGCTCTCAATAACGGCCGATATTGCATTACTTACTAATGCCAAAATTAAAGCCATGATAAATAACTGAGTAAAATAGGGTGCTTTGTAATACGTAAAAATGGTCGAAACATTAAATTCTTCATCTTTATCTGCGCAATCTGCCATTTTAAGAAATCCAGCTCCAAAAGGGGCTAATAAAGCTGCAAATGCAGAAAAAGCACCAATAGAAAGAAGCTGCTCCAGATAAGAAAGCTTGTAATTTTCTAAATTCAGAATAAAATCTTTACTAATTGCTGCAACACCATAAAAGGTAACGGCTAATCCCATAGCAAGGACTGCCATGATAATTGTAAAAACCAATATAATAAGCCCGGAATAAAGTGCTATTTTTTTGTAGTTTTCGAAAGCGTAATTAAAAGTCGAACCAAAATCCAGGGTATATCCATTTCTTTTGATTTCTTCAATTTGGTCAAGTGTAGATTTCATTATAAGTAAAATTGTTTTATATTCTTGTAAGTTAAGCTGTTTAATCTGACGTAAATATAATATTTTTAATCAATTCCTTATGATAATCTAAAAAACATTACGAAATCGTTTTTTTATACTTACACCCAGTCTAATAGACGTTTAATTGAGGCCAATTTGTCTTTGTAAGGTGCATATCGCATTGGTAAATCGAGCCAATTTCCTTTTTTTACGATAGCTTTATGATGCGAGAAGATGTCAAAACTTAATTGACCGTGATAAGCGCCAATGCCGCTATGACCAACACCGCCAAATGGTAATCTTTTGTTTGAAAAATGAACAACGGTATCGTTAATACATCCGCCACCAAAAGAATAAGTGGTAATTAGTTTTTTTGCAAAAGATTTATTTTCGCTAAAAACATAAAAAGCAAGCGGTTTTTCATATCGGCTAATTACATTTTGAAGATCGGCTCCGGTTTCGTAAGTAAGAATTGGTAAAATTGGACCAAATATTTCTTCTTGCATAACCAGACTGTCCAGAGTAGGTTCTTCTATTAATGTTGGAGAAATATAGAGCTTGTCCGCATCTGTTTCGCCTCCAAAAACTACTTTCTCTTTTTCGATCATACTGTCTAAACGAACCCAGTTTTTAGTATTGATAATGCGGGCGAAATCCGGAGATTTTTCCATTTTTTTGCCGTAAGCTTTTATGATTTCTTCCATTAAAAACGAAAGAAAATTGACTTTCATGTTTTTCTGTATCAAAATATAATCAGGCGCAATGCAAGTTTGTCCGGCATTTATGAATTTTCCCCAGACAATTCGTTTTGCTGCTAATTTTAAATTGGCAGTTTCATCGATAATACAAGGATTTTTCCCGCCTAATTCTAATGTAATCGGAGTCAGATTTTCGGCTGCTGCTTTGGCGATTATTTTTCCAACAGAAACACTTCCGGTAAAGAAAATATAATCCCAGCGTTTTGCCAGTAATTTATTAGAAACTTCTACGCCGCCTTCAAAAACTTCAACGTGATTGACGTGAAAAGTTTTTTCGATAATTTTTGCAATTACTGCTGAAGTATGTGGTGTAAGTTCTGATGGTTTTAAGACAACTCTGTTTCCTGCAGCAACGGCAGAAATCAAAGGGCATAACGCTAATTGAAAAGGATAATTCCAGGGCGCAATGACCAAAACATTTCCGTAAGGCTCTTTAAAAATATAATCTGTCGAAGGAAAGTTAAGAAGAGAAGGCAAAATTCGTTTTGGTTTTGCCCAATTGTGAATGTTTTTTATGGTGTCTTTAAGTTCCGAAATGACATAATTCGTCTCTGTTAAAACCGCTTCAAATTCTGGTTTTTTAAAATCATCGTATAAAGCTTTTACAATTAAATCTTCGCTTTTTTGAATGTTATACAACAATTTTTTGAGCGTTTCTTTTCTGTATCCGATGTCGTTTTTATAGTCCATTTTTATGATTCACTTGATTTTTGCCTATGCAAGTTAATCGATAAAAATTAAAAAATTAACAATTGTATCATAAAAATCAAATCGCATTCCAAATTGTTTCGTCTGGAGTAGGAGCAACAATGGTAATGTTTTCCTTAGAAACCGGATGTACAAAAACTAACTTTCTGGCATGAAGATGAATACCGCCATCAGGATTACTTCGGTCAAAACCATATTTTAAATCTCCTTTTATTGGAGATCCAATTGCTGCCAATTGAGCTCTAATTTGATGATGGCGACCTGTGTGTAAATTAATTTCTAATGCCACATAATTTTGAAGTTCTTTAATAATAGTATAATCCAAACTGGCAATTTTACTATCCGGAACTTCTTTTAAATGTGCTTTTGAAGTATTATTTTTCTCATTTCTCTTGAGATAGTGAACCAATTTAGCCGTTTTTTCCTGAGGTTTATTTTTAACAACTGCCCAATACGTTTTTTGAGTTTCACGATTGCTGAACATTTCGTTCATGCGTGTTAAAGCTTTACTGGTTCTGGCAAAAACAACAATTCCGGTTGTTGGACGATCTAAACGATGAATCACGCCCAGAAAAACATCTCCAGGTTTATTGTATTTGTCTTTAATGTATTCTTTTACAACGTCAGATAAAGGTTTATCTCCGGTTTTATCACCTTGTACAATATCGCCCACACGTTTATTAACCACAATAATGTGATTGTCTTCGTGTAGAACTTGGAGGTTTTCTTTATTGGAGATAATTTTCATTTTAGAAGTATGTAGAAAATTTATATTTAGGATTGAAAATTGTATCGCTTAGATATCTCGCAAAGACGCAAAGGCGCAAAGTTTAGATTTTATTCTTTGTGACTTTGCGTCTTTGCGAGAAATAATTATAATAACTTATTTAGTAGATTTAATAAACCTCAGAACCTTTGTCCCTTTGCATCTTTGAACCTTTAAAAAAGCCTTAGAACCTTAGCAACTTAGAACCTCAGAACCTTAAAAATTAATATTGTTCCCCGGAATTCGGGAAATCGCGAGATTTCACATCAGCTGCATATTGACCAATTGCTTTTGTCATTTCTTCATATAAGTTTAAGTAACGACGCAAGAAACGCGGACTGAATTCATTATTCATTCCTAACATATCATGAATAACCAAAACTTGTCCGTCAACGCCACCTCCGGCTCCGATACCAATAACCGGAATTGAAATACTTTCGGCTACTTTTTGAGCTAAATCAGCAGGGATTTTTTCTAAAACAACTCCGAAACAACCAATTTTTTCTAATAATTTGGCATCTTCGATTAGTTTTTCAGCTTCCTGATCTTCTTTTGCACGAACGCTGTAAGTACCAAATTTATAGATAGATTGCGGAGTTAAACCCAAGTGACCCATAACTGGAATTCCTGCGTTTAATATTTTTTTGATTGATTCTTTAATTTCTTTTCCTCCTTCAAGTTTCACAGCGTGACCGCCACTTTCTTTCATGATTCTAATTGCAGAACGCAAAGCTTCTTTTGGATCAGATTGGTAACTTCCAAAAGGTAAATCTACCACAACTAATGCTCTTTCGACAGCGCGAACTACAGACGAAGCATGATAAATCATTTGATCTAAGGTAATTGGCAATGTCGTTTCGTGACCCGCCATAACATTTGATGCTGAATCTCCCACTAAAATCACATCGATTCCTGCGGTATCAACAATTTTTGCCATTGTATAATCGTAAGCTGTTAACATAGAGATTTTTTCTCCGTTACTTTTCATTTCGATTAATGACTTTGTTGTGATTCTTTTATAATCTTTTTTTGCTACTGACATTTTGTTTTTTTTTGAAGGTGTAAAAGTATTGAATAATTATAGATTGAAATCAGCATTCGATAAATATTTCAACAGAAAATAGCTTTCCATCTTCAAATTCGAGGATGAACTCAATACTTTTCATTTTAATAGTAGAATAATATTGTAGTGATTTTTTTGCCACGAATTTCACGAATTTTCACGAATCACTATTTTAAGATCTGCTTTTGCAGATAAAAGAATTAGTGAAAATTCGTGTAATTCTTGGCTAACTTTTTTTAACAATCTGCCATATTTACAGCAATTGCCAATCCACCTTCAGAGGTTTCTTTGTATTTTGAATTCATATCTTTTGCCGTTTGCCACATCGTATTAATTACTTTGTCCAAAGGCACTTTTGCATTTTTAGAATCAGTTTCAAGCGCTAATTCTGCAGCATTTATGGCTTTTATGGCGCCCATTGTATTTCTTTCGATACACGGAATCTGAACCAAACCACCAATTGGATCACAAGTTAAACCAAGATGATGTTCCATAGCGATTTCGGCAGCCATTAAAACCTGAGCAGGAGTTCCGCCCATTAATTCGCAAAGTGCCGCCGCCGCCATTGATGACGAAACACCAATTTCGGCCTGACAACCGCCCATTGCAGCAGAAATTGTAGATCCTTTTTTGAAAATACTTCCTATTTCTCCTGCAACCATCAGGAATTGTTTGATTTCTTTTTCGCCTGCATTATGGTTTTCGATTACCAAATAATACATTAAAACAGCCGGAATTACACCAGCGCTTCCGTTTGTAGGAGCCGTAACAACACGACCCAAAGAAGCATTTACCTCATTCACGGCAAGTGCAAAACAGCTTACCCATTTTAGAATCTGGCGAAATTTTACTTCGGTTTTTCTAATTTCTTCCAACCAGCTTTGCGGATCTGAATAATTAGATAAACCTATTAAGTTTTGGTGCATATCAAAAGCTCTTCTGCGAACGTTTAATCCGCCGGGAAGAATTCCTCCGGTATGACAACCAATGTACATACATTCTAACATCGTGTTCCAGATGCGCATTAATTCGGAGTGAATTTCGGCTTCCGGACGCATCGATTTTTCGTTTTCATAAACAATTTCTGAGATCGATTTGTTTTCTGAAATCGTATAATTTAAAAGCTCAACAGCATTTTGAATCGGGAAGGGGAAAGCGCATTTTATTTCCTCTTTGATTTTGGCATTTGTGCGTTCTTCTTTCACAACAAAACCTCCACCAATCGAATAAAAAGTAGACTCATATTCAGAATCATCTTCTTTATAAGCCGTAAATTTTAATCCATTTGCATGAAAGGGAAGAAACTCTTTATTGAAGACAATATCCTGAAGAAAGTAAAATGGAACTTTGAATTCGTTTGCCAGAATAATTTCGTTTGTATCTTCGATCGTTTTAATAATTCCTGCGATATTATCAACTGGAATATATTCGGGATCTTGCCCGCTTAAACCCAACATAACCGATAAATCTGTGGCGTGACCTTTTCCGGTTAAAGAAAGTGATCCGTACAAATCGACTTTTACTCGTTTAATCTGGTCTAAAATTGACTCGTCTTTCAGCTCTTCCAAAAAACGTTCTGCGGCTCTCCAAGGTCCTAAAGTATGTGAACTTGAGGGACCAACACCAATTTTAAGCATATCAAAAACAGAGATACATTCTTCCATTGCGTAATTTTTATTAAGACAAAGATAATTGAATAATGCAAAGATGATTTAATTTGAATTAGAAATCTTGCGATTTTGTTAAAATAAATATTAAATTTTATTAATTTGGTAACGAAACAAATTTTATTGCTTAATATGCGGTTTTCGTGAAAAGTTCGCATTTTTTTTAGGTATTTTTGTAAAGAAGCAATCACTAAAGAATCCGATTTGGTTTAGAATAAATCGGTACATAATAACTTCTGAAATCTCATTTTAATTTCGAACCTCACTTTCGCGAAAAATTAAAATACCACAAAGAAGATAAAATTATAATATGATAGAATTTTTCAAGCATTTCATACACGAATTCGAATTACCACTTAGTAACCCAGTATTGATTTTTTCGTTAATACTTTTTATTATACTCTTGTCCCCAATTTTACTTAAAAAAATAAATATTCCGGGAATTATCGGGCTTATTATTTCAGGAGTAATCATTGGACCTCACGGACTAAATATTCTGGCAAAAAATTCTGCCGTTGATTTATTTTCGACAATTGGACTTCTCTATATTATGTTTATTGCCGGACTTGAACTCGATATGAATGAGTTTAAAGCCAATCGAAACAAGAGTTTGTTATTCGGATTTTTCACTTTCATTTTCCCTCTTTCGATAGGATTTCCGGTTTGTTTTTATTTACTGAACTACGATTTTAACGCCAGTTTTTTGACTGCGAGCATGTTCGCAACACATACTTTGGTCGCGTATCCAATTGTGAGTAAACTAGGAATTGCAAAAAATCAGGCAGTTGCTATAACCGTTGGAGGAACGATTTTAACAGATACAGCCGTTTTGATTATTCTTGCGGTTATTATGGGAAGCAGTCAGGGAAATCTGAATCAGGCATTCTGGATAAAATTAACCGTTTCATTGGCAATATTTTCGGCAATTATGTTTTTTGTTATTCCGAGGATTGCAAAATGGTTCTTTAAGAAATTAGAAAGTGAGAAACACGCTCATTATATATTTGTACTTTCTGTTGTTTTCTTTGCGGCATTTTTGGCAGAAGTAGCAGGAGTAGAGCCTATTATTGGAGCCTTTGTTGCCGGTTTGGCATTAAATCCATTAATTCCGCATTCGTCAGCATTAATGAATAGAATTGAGTTTATAGGAAACGCATTGTTTATTCCGTTTTTCCTGATTTCTGTGGGAATGTTGGTTGATATAAGCGTGATTCTTAGCGGACCAACGGCTTTAATTGTTGCCGGAACTTTGAGCGTTGTGGCTATTTTTGGAAAGTGGATTGCAGCATTTTTTACCCAAATTGTTTTTAAATATACAAAGACCGAAAGACAACTTATTTTTGGATTAAGTAGTGCGCACGCAGCCGCAACTTTGGCGGTTATTTTGGTTGGATTTAAAGCAAAAATTCTGGACGAAAACATCTTAAACGGAACCATTATTTTAATTCTGATTACGTGTATTGTAGCTTCTTTTGCTACTGAAAAAGCCGCTAAAAAGATTGCAATTTGCGAAGAAGAAGTTTCGCATGAAGAAGCTAATAGTGATCAAATTTTGGACGAACATATTTTAATTCCTTTAGCAAAAACATCGGCAACAGCCAGTTTATTAGATTTTGCACTTTTGATAAAAGACAAAAAATCAGCAAATCCGGTTACTTTATTAACGATTGTTCCGAATAACGATCAAGCTGAAAAAAATATATTAAAGTATCGAAAAGCGGTTGATAAATTTGTAATTCAAGGATCAGCATCTGAAGTGAAAATTAATACGATTGCCAGAATTGACCATAATCCTGCAAGCGGAATTGCAAGAACTTCTAAAGAGATTATGTCTGACATTGTGATTGTTGGCTGGCCAAGAAAAACCGGTTTCCTGGATAAGATATTTGGTGAAAACGTTGATTCAATCATCAATAATGTAGACAAAAGTTTATTTATCTGCAGGTTTCAAAAAACATTTATAGAAGAAAAAAGATTGGTTTTCATTTGTCCTCCTTTTTCAGAAAGAGGAGTTGGATTCCATCTTTTGTTACAGAAAATCTGCCGATTATCGCAAGAATTAAGCGTTCCGATTGTGATTTATGCCGAGTATAAAACGCATCAAGCCATTCAGCAAGTCGCAACTAAATTGAAGTTGAATGCGAAGTTAGGTTTTAAAAGTATTTTGGATTGGGATAATTTTGAATCAATTTCAGATGAAATAAAACCAACAGATTTGATTGTTTTCAATTTATCCAGAAAAGGTTCTGTTTCCTATCATTCTATATTTGATAAATTGCCTCAGAAATTCGAAAGATCATTTAGCGATAACAACTTGATTTTGGTTTATGCCCAAGACGATCGCAAAGAAACTTCAATGGATGCTTATGAAGATTTTAGCGCTACACCATTGACAAAAGGTCTTGAAGCGATTGAGCAAATTGGTCGAGGTTTAGGCAATATTTTGAAGAAAAGCTAGCTTTAAGAGATAATTCTTACAATTTAAATAAAATGACACTGAGGTTTTCCCTAATTACATTGCTGTTTTTGACTTTTACATTAACGGCACAAAACAAAATGAAAAGCGCTGAAGAACTGATAGATAAAAAAGATCCAGCTTGGACAACTGTTGAAGAATGGATTAAAACGGCAAAAAACAAAGTTGAGGTTTTGCCCGTTGACGCTTCAAAAGCAAAAGAAACATTATATAATACTCAAGTTACAACTCGTTCTTCATTAGGAGCGGTTATTTTTATGACTGGCGGAATCTTGGTCGATGATGGCTGGATTAGAATTTTGGGTTCAGGAAATTCAAAATTTAATCGCACACTTCCTGATTGGAACAAGGGAAAAACGTTTAAAGAGTTTGGAGAAACACCTTCTTTTACATTAATTGCTGATGATGCGATTGGTGGCTTTTTCCTTTTAAATGGTGGCGGATTAGGAACTGATTTAGGGAAGGTTTATTATTTTTCTCCGGATAATCTCGAATACGAACCACTTGATATTACGTATTCTGAATTTTTAGGATTTTGTTTCAGCAATGATTTGGATAAATTCTACGAAGGCAACAGATGGAAGGACTGGCGACAAGAGGTTTCGAAATTAAAAGGTGATGAGGTTTTTAATTTTTACCCTTTTCTATGGACCGCCGAAGGAAGCGATATTAATAAAAATTCAAGAAAAATAATTCCGGTTCAGGAACAATATAGTTTAAATCTTGATTTGCGAAAGCAACTTGGCTTTGAGCAATAGAATTTGGTTTTTGAGATTGAGTTATTATTTTTAAGAAAAGGTAATTCTTGAAAATCATATGATTATTTAGATGAAAGAAAAAATACTTTTATATCTGTTACTGATTTCATTTTCCTGCTTTTCTCAAACGGGTAAATTGAATGGTAAGCTAATTTTAAAAGATACTGAGAATTATAAAAAGGTTCTTGAAAACACCTATATAATTTTAAAAACTAGCATTAAGACTGATAGTATAAAAGTTGATTCTGATTTAAGGTTTGTATTCGAAGATGTAAAAGCGGAGAAGAAAATAAAAATATTTATTTCGCCAAGGACTTATCCCATTAATACTTATTATATAATGGACTTAAAGAAAAATGAAATAAAGAATGTAGAAATTCCATATACATCGACTTGTCCTTATTCAAAAGATAGAAATAATGTTTGTCCAACTTGTAGTAAGAATGACAAAGTACTTCCAATTGTTTATGGGTTAATAGCAACAGTAAATTACAAGGATAAAGATGGAAATCCTACAGATAAAAATGGAAATATAATTTCTAAAAAAGAGAGTAAAAAGGTAAAATATAAATCTGGTGGCTGTGTGGTATCTGATTGTCAGCCGACTTGGTTTTGTCAAAGAGATAAATTGAATTTCTAATTTTAAACTTCAGTGAATTATGAAACACAAAGCAGTATCAATCCGACCCTTTATTGGAGCCAAAGATTTTGAAATCTCCAGAAGTTTCTATCAGGATTTAGGTTTTGAGGAAGGCGTTTTAGATCCAAAATTTTCTGTTTTTAAGTCAGGAGATTTGGCTTTTTATCTTCAGGATTATTATGATAAAAGCTGGAATGAAAACACGATGATTTTTCTTGAAGTCGAAGATGTTGATTACTATTATAATGAACTTTTGAAACTCAATCTAACGGAAAAATACAGCGTAAAATTAACTCCAACGAAACATTTTGATTGGGGAAGTGAATGTTTTCTTCATGATCCATCGGGAGTTTTATGGCATTTTGGAAATTTTTCAGGTAAAGAGTATAAAAAATAGTTGCCACGAATTTCACGAATGAGCACGAATTTTTCTGCAAATTGACATAAATATTATGCGTATTTCAATTAGTGAAAATTAGTGAAATTCGTGGCAAAAAAAATTATAAACTAAAATTTTCTAAGTGTATTGTGTTTTCTTCTCTTTGATACCAATCATTATAAACCAATTCTATATTTTCGGCTTTAAATTCTCGGAAATAAAAATAACTTTAAAGAACTATAATTTTGTTCTTAATTTCATAAAAGGTTTCTCTATTATTTTATGAAGTACAAAAGCGATTAATACACATGATAAAATGCAAATTACAAGTGTAAAATTACTGTTGGTATCTATTTTAAAACGCAAAAGAAATTGTTGTGTAAGATGAATGATTCCTTTATGTGTCAAATAAATTCCGTAGGATAATGAAGCTATAAATGTGGTTGTTCTTGATTCATATTTATATAAAAAACATGTTGGAGATATTGCACCTAAAAGCATAAAACCGTATCCTAAGCCAATTAATGGGAATCCAAAAATTGAAGCATAAAAAGATCTTTCGTCATAACATAAAAAATACGCTCCTGTTAATAGCAATAAGCTAATAATTAAAAAAAGATTTCCAAATTTGGATAGTTTATTCCATAAATGAGGTTTAAATTGGTAGATCGCAGCAATTGTAACTCCTATTAAAAGCCCGTCCAAACGATTATATGTTGGATAATAAATAAATTTATACCAAAAAAGCCATGAATCATCTTTATCAATATTTGGTAAATATAAACTGTCCCAACTATAGAATCTAACTGCAAATCCAAGAATAAATACAACAATTAATAGCCAATATGATTTATTAAAAAGCTTAGTTGACTGTAAAAAAATCAATAGAATTGGTAAAATCAAATAAAAGTGTTCTTCAACACAAAGAGACCAACCATGAGAAAATGTCCCAAAATCTCTAATATTCAATCCAAAGTTTTGAGTAAAAGTTAGTAATTTCCATAGAGGAGGAAGTGCTTCTTTTTCTCTGAAAAAAGGAAAGGCAAAATAAATTGCAGTAACAAACCAAAAAAGGGGAAGAATCCTGAAAAAACGTTTTAAGAAGAAATTTTTAAAGGAAATTTTTTCTCCATTTTTAATTTTAAAAAAAAGTTGGGAAGAAATTAAAAATCCACTTAAAACAAAAAATAAATCGACACCAGTCCATCCAAATTTAGCTACACTTGTCAACCATTCAGGATAACCGAAAATAGGGATTTGATAATGGAATAAGAAAACAAAACATATTGCAAAAGCTCTTAAATGATCTAATCCGTATAGTTTTTTCTGCACTTCAGTATTTGCTTTTTTAGTTTTTAAAACTCAAAGATAATTGAAATCACAAGATTTAAAATTTTGAGAATTCAACTTTTATTAACAAAATTAAAAGAGGTAGTTTTAAAATTGGCTTAAATAAAATGGATATAAATCAACCGTGTTTTCTTCTCTTTGATACCAATCATTATAAACTAATTCCAGATTTTCTGCTTTAAATTCTCCGAAATCAAAATCACGAAATTTTTCTGTAACTTCGATTAATTTCTTTGGATTTTGAAGTTTTTGCTGAAATCTCATTACTGTAGAATGTGCGGTTGCAATGGTATATCGGCTATCAATACTTTGTTGTAAAGTTGACTTTTTAAAATTCTCGCGTAGTTTATCGCGTAAATTATTAAGAGATTCATCCGTTGGAAAACCTTGAATCATCAAAGCAGAAGGTGACGCTGTAACGCCTTGAAATTTAATCTTGATTTCGTTTACATCAATCAGACTTTTTTTGATAATTTCGATATAATCTGCAATTGTAATTTTTTCTAAACTAAAACCTTCATAACACGAAATAATCGACATTACAGTAATATGAATATCAGAATCCGGATAATAATACTGTAAAGGATCAATTGCTTTTAATTCGTCTAAAAACAACTGAATATTAGCTTTAATAGTTTCGCTTGGTCTGATTAATAATGTAATTCCAAAACGGGAATCAGATTTGTCATTAATTTGAGAATCCAGTTTGTAATTACCTGCTAAAATAGCTTCAGAAGATTTTTTGTAAAGTTCGTTATAGTGTTCTTGTAAATTCATTTCGTATTATTTCTTTTTGACTTTTTCCAGATTTTGTTTTACTCTGAATTTTACAATTTTAGTGATTAAGTCAAAAGGCATTGGTTGATTTAAAGGAAATTGTACAGAACCTTTTCCAGATTTGTATTTCGAAAGTTCTGCTGCAAAAGCTTCGTGTCCGCTTGGTAAAGCATACAAACCAATATGATTTTTGAAAGCAGCGAAATAAACGACAATTCCGTTTTGCTCAAAAGCCGGCATGGAATAACTGATTTTTTCTTTGGCATTTGGAGCTGCTTTTTGGATTGTCATTCTCACTTTCTCCAAAATTTCCTGAACATCATTTGGGAATGCTCCAATGTATTCGTCGATATTTTCAGGTTTCTTGGTTTCCATTTTTTGTAATTATTTTGAAGAATAGGTTAATGAATCTCTCGCAAAGACGCGAAGTCGCAAAGTTTTAGCACGCAGATGGCGCGGATTTAAGTAGTTTTTTTTAATCTGCGCGAAACAAAAAAAACTTGCGACTCTGCGACTTTGCGAGATTAAAACATAAAATCTTAATTTATAATCTTTTTACGCGAGACCTTTTGGAAAACGATCCAAGACCAAATTCAACAAAATATTATGTTCTAAATACGCTTTGGCTCCAGCCAAAACTAACGTAAAACCTTCTGTCGAATTGCGAACCTGATCGATTATTTTATCTGAATCTCCTTTTAAACCGGAATTTGTAATACTCACAAAAGTTTCATTTTCGTTTAACGGAGTAAAAATCCATTCGACCAAAGTAGTTTCATCAGGATTTCCCCATTCGATTACAATTTTTTTATTTTCCTGCAAAACATGTGTTGTCACCGTTAACGAAAACCCATACATTTCCCATGTCCATTCGGTTTTTGTATCTTGTTCTAATTTTCCGGAACCTTTGGTAAACCAAAATTTGCGAGTGATTTCCGGATCAATAAAAGCCTGAAAAACTTCTGAAACAGGTTTTCTAATCAGCATTTCGGCTTTTGCGAAGTGGTTGTTTTCTACTTTCATTATTTGTTGGTCAGATGTTGTTTGTAAAATGTGAAATGTTGTTTGTGAGATGTGAAATGCGCTTCGTTTGTCATTTCGACGGAGGAGAAATCACACATGAAACTCTGTAATCAAAATCGCCAATTTTTGTCGAATCCCGAGTGTGATTTCTCCTCCGTCGAAATGACAAGATTGGGTTTAAACTTCAAATATTTTTTAAACCTCTAATTTAAGAAAGAAATTCCAAATAGGTTAAATAAAAAAAATCCACACAAGTTTTTGAACTCACATGGATTGTAATCTAAAATCAGCAATCTAAAATATATTTTTTACTCTCTTATCGTTGTTTTGTCATGCAAAGCGATTTCGGCGATTTCGTCTTTTCGTTTAAAGCTTACGCCTTGATGTTGTTGCATATATTTTATAAGATCGTTTGCAGCTTTTACCATTTGTGGAGTTCCGCCAATACGATCATGAAAGCTTATAGACATTTGTCGGCGTTGTGTTTCGCTTTCGGCATAAAGTTGGTCAAATTCCATTTTTGCCTGCTGTAAAAACTGATCTGCCGAAAAGTTTTTTCCTTCAATTAGAACAATATCATTACAGCGAATTGTGTAGGGAACTACTGCAAAATCTTTATTTTTTACCTGAATAATAAAAGGTTCATCGCGACTTAAATCATCAATGTGATATTTAAAACCAAGTTCTTGCAGGATTTCTAAAGTATTTGTTCCGCGGCGAAGCCAATTTGCATTGTAACCAACAGGTGTAAATCCGGTTACACTTTTTATGGCATCAACACCATCTTTTATAAATTTCTTTTCTTCGTCATAGGGCATTGTATATTGTGTACTCCAGCTCATTCCGTGCGCAGCAGCTTCATGACCTCTTTGTACAATTTCTTTGGCAAGTTGAGGATTTTTTAAAACCGCAGTTCCAACCATATGCGACGTTACTTTCACGCCTAACTTATCCCAATTGTCCAGCATTCTTGGAACACCTTCTTTATAACCGTATTCATACCAGGTTGCAGCGGGAAGATCAATATATCCTTTTTGTATATTTTGAGGAAATGGGCTTTCTGCATTTTTGGGTTGTCCGCCAGCTTCAAATTGCATAGAAATTGAAACAATTAATCTGGAACCATCAGCCCATTTTGTTTTTTGAGGCGTAAATAATGGAGCCGTTTTTGAAACTTCTGAAAAAGTTTCTATAGGATTCATCATTCCAACCATTCCAATAATTCCGGTTTGTTTTATAAAATTTCGTCTTGAACTCATAATTTTTATTTTTTAATTAATAAATCAATTGCCCAACTATTCGAATCAATGAAATGTAATAATAAGGCGAAAAATGCAATATGAATAAGTTGTGACGGAACTGCTTCCCAGTTCTCAATCATTGATGTTCCAAATAATAAGGCTAGCATTACAACTCCTCCGGCAATTAAAGATGGTTTGGTAAAAAGTCCCAGCAATAAGAGCAAACCAATTGCGAATTCTGCTATTGGTAAAATGTAGCTAAAAGGTGTTACAATGAATTTTGGTAACATAGAATTTTCAAAACTGCCAATCATCCAGTTACTGAAAGTGGTTAGTTTTGGCAAGCGTACTAATCCATGTCCAAACATGCTAATGGCGATGGCGAGACGTAATAATAAAAAAGAGGTTGTTTCCATTTTTGTATGATTTTATAATACAAAGTTGCGAAGAACAACTTTTTAAAATTTGTACAATCATGGGATTAATTTGTATTTTTGGAAGATGGAAATTAGAAATCTATATCATCCTTTTGAACTTCAGTTTTTGGAAGTTTCGGAATATGAAGCCAAAGAACGTAAAAATACTTTTTTTGAAATGGTTTTTGTTTTGGAAGGAAAAGGAATTCAGATAATCAACGACCATCGATTGCCTTATAGCAATGATAAATTGTTTTTGATTTTTCCGCAAGATACTCATAGTTTTGAGGTTATAGAGAAAACGAAGTTTTTCTTTATCAGATTTCATGATAGTTATCTCAAAACGCAAAGCAACGACTGGATTCAGAAATTGGAATTTATCTTTCACAATCACAATCATTTGCCGGGATGTATTTTGAAAACCGTAACCGATAAGCCTTTGTTGCGTGCCATGGTAGAAGCGTTGATTAGAGAAGAAAGCAGTAATTTTCCGCAGCAGCAAGAAGTAATCAAACAAATTTTGAATACTATTATTACCATTGCTGCGAGAAATATTTCGCTTATTTCACCACTTATTCTTAATCAAACTAATGCAGATTCCAGTTTGGATTTATTGAATTATGTACATCATAATATTTATCGGCCAGAGGAATTAAAAGCAACAAAAATGGCGTTGAAATTTAATGTTTCTCCCACTTATATTAGCGAGTATTTTAAAACCAAAACAGGACAAAGTATTCAGCAATATACGATTGCCTACAAAGTAAAACTCATCGAAACGAGATTGAAATTTACTAATATGCAAATTAATGAAATTGTATATGAGTTTGGTTTTAGCGATGCGAGTCACCTCAATCGATTATTCAAAAAATATACCGGATTGAATCCGAGTGATTATAAGAAGCAATTTAAAAATTAGAACAAATCATAAAATTATGATTTGTCCTTATCGATCCATTTTCCCACTGTTGGCGGAATATAATTTTTCATTTGATTTAATAAATCATCAATGTTATCGCTAACGAGAAGCATATTTTTATTGGCATCTTTCAGTAAACCTTTTTCGACCATTGTTTTGGTTAATTCAATTAAGGAATCGTAAAATCCGTTGATGTTTAGAATTGCTATTGGTTTTTTATGCAAACCTAATTGTGCCCAGGTCAGCATTTCAAAAAGTTCTTCGAGAGTTCCAAAGCCGCCCGGAAGCGCAATAACGCCATCGCATAAATCATTCATTTTGGTTTTTCTTTCGTGCATACTTTCAACCAAAATTAATTCGGTTAAACCAAGATGTGCAATTTCTTTAGATCTTAAAAAGTTCGGAAGAACACCAATTGCTTTTCCGCCTTCGTTAAGAACGCCATCAGCCACAGCGCCCATTAAACCAACATTTGCGCCACCATAAACTAATTCTATATTTTGTTTGGCCAATGTTTGACCAAGTAATGTTGCCTGTTCTTTATAAATTTCTTCGGTACCAAAACTTGATCCGCAGAAGACTGTTATTCTTTTCATTTTTTTAGTTGTTTTGTAAGTTTTTATTTGCCACAGATTAAATGGATTAAAATGATTTTTATCTCTGATTGTAGACTTGTTTTAGCAAAGTAACCACAATCTTGTCATTGCGAGGAACGAAGCAACCACACTAATAAAAGTATCACCAGATTTAGCAAAGTGAGATTGCTTCGTTCCTCGCAATGACATAAAATGAGAACGTAAAATCCGTGGGCAAACTAATTAAATATTTTTAATCTGAACACAAGAAACATTTTCCATTTTAACCTCTTTACCAACTTTTTTAAGCAATCCTGTTTGTGAATTTCTCCTAAAAACCACCACATTTCCTGTAAGAACATTGCTTGCAATCAAGAATTTTCCAGTTTCATCGATAGCAAAAATTCTGGGATGTTTTCCTAAAGTCGATTGATAACCAATGCTTTTCAAAAGTCCATTTTCGGCAATAGAAAAAATCGCGATATTGTTTTCTTTTCCTCTGTTTGTTGCATATAGAAATTTTCCGTCAGGTGAAATATGAATGTCAGAACTTTCAAAACCTTCCTTAATGTTATCCGGATGTGTGTTTATACGCTGAATTTTGGTCAAAACACCATTTTCATATTGATATACGCTTATTGCTCCCGCCATTTCTTCAATACAATATCCAAATTTCTGATTGGGATGAAAAGTAAAATGTCGTGGTCCGGCTTCTAAATCTGTTTTAAGAAAAGGATGATTTGTTTCTATTAAGGGTTGTTTTTGAGTTGCTTCAAATTGGTAACAACGGATTTTATCGGCACCAAGATCAGGCATGAATAAATAATCATTTTGAGGAGAAAATACGGTCGAATGAATGTGTGATCTCTCTTGTCGTTCTTTATTTGTACTTCCGTCCATATATTGAAAATTTTGAGCAAGAGAATCTATTTTTCCGTTTTCTAAAAGTGGATGAACCGAAACACTTCCTTCTGTATAATTACCATTTACGAGCCATTTTCCACTTTTGTGAACAGTAACATAAACTGGATTTTCGCCACCGCTTTTTTGACTGTTCAAAAAGGTCAAAGTTTTATTTTCTGGATTAAATTCAAAACTACTAACACTTCCGGCATTTGGCGTTTTGGTTTCGGTACAAGCGTACAGATATTTTCCGTTTGGGGACAAAGTCAGATACGACGGATTTACAACATTCTTTACAGCGGTTATTTTGCTCAATTTTCCGTTTATGGTATCTAATTGATAAACCTGAATAGATTCAGCTGTTTTATCGCGATTATAAGATCCCAGAAAGACGTATGTGTTTTGAGAAAACGCATTTAAAGCAAAAAAAAAGGCAATTACTAAGAAAGATATTTTTGATTTCAAGGTTTGTTGAGGTTTTATATTATGAAGTAATCTTTAATCTAAATCCAAAAACAGCCAATTCTCCCTGCATAAAATCCAAATCTTCAGACCTTTTAAAATCTAGGTTTTCATACATTTTCCAAGCCGTTTTCATTGCCAAAGTCGAGTGAATAATAAGTTGTTGGCGTTTATTATCCGTAGCTTTTTTGATACATTCCTGCGTTAGAAATTTACCAATTCCTTTTCCGCGAGCATTTGTATCAACGCCCAACAATCGGAAACCGGCTGCGTTTTGTTCCTGAGTTGCGATTCCGCCCGAACCATAATATTTCATGTCATTAAAATAAACAACAGCTCCAAGAATAGTATTGTTTTCATCAATTGCGACCAAAAGTTCTGTTTCAGGATAATTGGTGAAATCGCCAATATTGGCAAGCATTTTATAATAGTTTGGTTGCTCATTTTCTTTTGGAAAACCATCTAATTGCGAATAAACACTAATCAATAATTTGCCTATTTCTTCAAATTCTGAAGGAAAAGCATTTCGGATAGTATAGTTTGAGGTATTCATTTTTTGTTTTTGTTTAATGATAGTTTTGTCATTTCTATTTCTATGATATTTTTTTTAGGAGCTAATCCCGCTCCCGAAGCTTCGGGACGTTGCAATCTTTTGTGGCGAACCCCGCCACAAAAGGATTTTCTCCCGACACTTCGGGACTATCGGGGCTAGCGCTTTCGTTTTTATAAAAATATTTTCATTTCGATTGAAGAGAGACCCAAACGATAGCGAATAGACGAAGTGAATTACACAAATAACTCGATAAAGATTAGTGCTTTTGGGAATGTAGTTTCTAGTGTGATTTCTCCTCGCGTCGAAATGACAAAGTAAACGTGTTCCAATCTAAAATCTAAAATCTAAAATCTAAAATCTAAAATCTAAAATCTAAAATCTAAAATCTAAAATCTATCTAACCCCTTCCCACCATTGTTTAAATTCTTGTTTTTCATTTTTTAATTCGACTAATTCGCCAATCATTGGAGTTATTAACGGAATTGGTTTTTCTGAAGCTGTATTTAATTCTGTTATTTTTTTCAAAGGTTCATCCCAGGAATGGAGCGACAATGAAAATTTGGATGAATGAACCGGAAAAACTCTTTTTGTACTTAAGTCTTTCATGGCTTTTATAACATCTTCGGGCAAGTTGTGAATGTATTTCCATGCAGGATTATATTGACCGTTATCGATAAGAGCAATATCAAAAGGGCCATATTTTGTACCAATATTCGCAAAGTGAGAATCGTAACCGCTATCACCGCCCAAATACATTTTAAAATCTTTGGATTCTAATATAAAGGATGTCCAAAGCGTGTTGCAGCGATTAAAACTTCTACCCGAAAAATGTCTTGACGGAGCGGTATAAAGTGTCAGATTTTCGTCGAGTTCTACTTTTTCGTGCCAGTCTTTTTCGATAATATTCTGAATTGGAAAACCCCAGAATTCAAAATGCGAACCAACACCAAGCGGACAGATTATTTTTTTGACTTTCGGTTTTAATTTTAGAATCGTTTCATAATCTAAGTGATCGTAATGATCGTGTGTGATTAATAAATAATCGATTTCCGGAAGTTCATCAACTGTATAAATATCGGTTCCTTTAAAAGCTTTTGTTGTGCCGGCAATAGGCGAGGCGTTTCCGCTAAAAACGGGATCGATTAAAAAACGTTTTCCTTCCAGCTGAATATAATAAGAAGAATGTCCAAACCATACTAAAACATCTTGATTAACATTAAGTTCGAGTAAATTTGTTTTTATAGATGGAATTAAATCAGTCGGAATTTTTCGATCTACTTTCTTAAACAAGAAATCCGATATTACAGAGAAGTAACCGTAACCTTCGGCAAGTTCCGGCGTGAAATTTTCGTTTTGAAATTTTCCGTCTTTATACTGTGGCGATTTTTGAATCAATTCGAGTCTTTCTCCTGAAGGTGCTTTTCCGAATTTTGGATGCTGTAAATAAAAGTAAAGTGCAATTCCTAAAGTAAGGAGTATAATTAATAATGTTGTGATCATTTTTTAGTTTGAGGGATATAATTTCTTAGTATTTTCTATCGAAAGTAAAATCATTTTCTTCAGAATTTCGACGTCAATATCTGCTATTTTTTTGACATAAAGACATCCTTTTGAAGCTTTATGTTTTCCTAATTTCGAAAGTAATTCTTCTTTTTCATCAGAAGGCGAATAAACGTAAAGTGAAATTGCTGCTTTTCTTGGAGAAAATGCTGCTAATGGTGCATCGCCTTCATGACCGCTGTCGTATTTGTAATGATAGCTTCCGAAACCAATAATGCTTGGTCCCCACATTTTGGGTTCAAAACCAGTGACTTCCTGCATGATCTTGATAAGTTCGAAAGAATCTTTTCTTTTGGTTTCATCTTCAACAAAAGAACTTATGAAATCTTCGACACTATTTTCTGTTTCTGTTGTTTTGTTTTTTGCCATTTTTAGTGATTTTGATTTAAGTTTTCAGTCGCAGTTTTCAGTTTTCAGTTATAATTGAGACTGAGACTGAGACTGTAAACTGAAAACTGCGACTGAAAACTAAAACATACCGTTTTCGTTTTTTATATCCTTTGGAATCGTTTGTCCTAAATCCCAAAGTTCTACTATTTTATCTGATTCAAACTTAAAAAGATGTACAACAGCTGCGCCTAAATCAGTTGAATTTTGTTTTACATGCGAATGCACCGCAACCATATCTCCATCTCGTAAAGCGTGATGAATTTTGAAAGTTTTGTATGGGTTTTTTCGTGATGATTCGTCCATTGCCAGCATTAAAGTTTCGGCATCGCCTTTAAAGTAAGCATTGTGATGTTTAAAATTCTTGCCTACATAAAGTCGAAAAGCTTCGTGAGAATGCCCATTTGCTGCCAGTTTTAGAAATTCCTGAGCAATATATTTCTTAGTCATGATTTTAGAATTTAAAAGCTAACTAAGTTATGAAATTTACATCTCTGAAATAAAAACAAGTACAGATTTATTGCCTTTTATTTTTAGGATAAAATAAAGTCTACAATAGCTTCTGAATGGATTTTTGTCGTATCAAAAACAGGAACTGAAAAGTCAGTTTGATCGATTAACAAAGGAATTTCGGTACAACCTAAAATAATACCTTCGGCTCCACGCGAGATTAATTCGTTTGCAATTTTAATATAGTTTTGCTTAGAATCCGGATTTATAATTCCTTTACCTAATTCTTCTTTTAAAACTTGCTGGATATAATTTCGGGTTTCTTGACTTTCGGGAATCAATACATTCAATCCAAAACTTTTTAGGCGATCTTTATAGAAATCCATTTCCATAGAAAACGAAGTTCCTAATAACCCAACGGTGGTGATTTTTTCGTGGGTTATGGCTTTTGCAGTTTCTGTACCAATATGAATTAAGGGTAATCCCATTTCTTTTTCGATTTTGTCTGCGTGCATATGAGCTGTATTGGCACATAATACGATAGCATCAACACCACTTTTCTTTAAACTTAAGCAGGCATTTAAGATCAATTCGTATGAGTTTGGCCAGGTTTTTTCCTGAATATCTCCAAAGTTCAAAGAATAAATCAGGCATTCTGCAAATTGTAATCCTCCAAGTTTTTTGTTAACGCCTTCGTTAATGAATTTATAATAATCGATTGTAGAAACCCAACTGGTTCCGCCAACAAGTCCAATTTTTTTCATTGATTTATTCTGGATTATTCTTTAAGTTAGATTACAGCTTTTTGATTCTTTTTTGAGAATAATTTTATTGCCAGATATGCCATTGGTAAATAAGCAAAAACTAAATCTATAATCGTAAACCAAAGAGGAGAAGGTAATGTGAAAGTATTTACAATACCGCCAAATAAAAAGAAACCGCCAATTATTAAAGCTAGTTTTGCTTTGTGAGTCGAAGCAATTAAAACAGTAGTTACTGCACCGGCAAAAGTTCCGAGTGCGTGTGCTAAAAACGGAAAAATAAAATGTTTTGGTTCGAATAAATGTATCGTTGCTTTTAAACCTGCAACCGTTGTAATGTCAGCGCCATTTGGAGCTGGAATAATCGAGTTGCTTAATAACAGGATGAACATATTGACAATACTTCCCACAAAAAGACCAATAATAACGGCCAAAACACTTTTAAAAATCGGATTCATATTCTTTCGTTTATTAACGACGAATTTAGGGAAATTATCTCTAGGTGTTTGTTTGGAAGATGTTAATTAATCCAATTCTTTAACTTAACTATTCTCTAAATGATCTGGCTTAAAAAACATATAAGTGTAATCCCTACGGGATATTTTTATCTTGAGGTTTTAGTTGTTTTACCAATATTTAAATCCTAAAGGATTATCTCTTCGTAATCAAACTATTGAGTTTTTTTGACCGATATTTAGATTCTGATAAGCATATCTCGTAGAGATTATATGTTGGTAACAAAATAAATTAAAAGCGCAATATTTGTCTCGTAGGGACTACACTTAATTAAAAGATTGTCTGAATTCTAAAGGCGAAACGTTTGTCTTAGTTTTAAATAATTTGCTGAAGGATTGCTGATGTTCAAAACCTAATTCGAAGGCAATTTCGCTAATAGATAAACTAGTTGTTGAAAGCTTTTCTTTGGCTTTTTCGATCAATTTATCATGAATATGTTGTTGCGTACTTTGGCCGGTATGTAATTTTAATAATCCGCTTAGATAATTTGGCGAAACGTTTAAATTTTCGGCAACATAATGAACGGTTGGTAATCCTTTTTTGGATAAAGAATCGTTCGAAAAATAATCTTCGAGTAACTTTTCTAAACGTTCCAGCATCTTATGATTGCTGATTTTTCTAGTGATAAATTGTCGGTTATAAAAGCGCTCAGAATAGGTAAGTAATAATTCGATTTGAGCAATTATCACATCCTGACTGAATTTGTCAATATTAGATTGATACTCGTTCTGAATGTTTTTGATGATGTTGATAATCATTTTTTCTTCTTTATCAGAAAGGTGTAAAGCTTCATGAACTGAATATCCAAAATACTCGTATTGCTTAATTTTTTTGGCAAGAGGTGTATTCCACAAAAAATCAGGATGGACCAATAAGGACCATCCTGTATGCTGAAGTTCTGCATTTCCTTCTATAGAAAAAACCTGTCCCGGCGCAATAAATAGCAAAACACCTTCTTTAAAATCATATTCCTGCTGGCCATATTTCATGGTTGCATTTGCGTGACGTTTTAATGCAATGGAATAAAAATCAAGCATCAAACTTTTAGGCTCTGCTTCGTTCAGATGTTTAAGATTTTCAAAATTATAAACACTGACTAACGGATGTTCCGGCTTTGGCAAATCTCTAAATTCATGAAATTCGCTGATACTTTTAATACGATGAGGTTGCTGATTTGCCATGCTACAAGTTACTTAATTTTGGTTATACAAAGCCGCAAAATGTTTTGCATATTCTGCCAGTTTTACTTTTCCCATTTCTGAAGGTCTGTTATTATAGTAATCTTCGCCAAGTGTACCATTGTAAAGTCCGGCGTACATTTCGACCAAACCTGCGGCAATTTTTGGCTGCATTCCAATAGTTATCAAACTATCCAAAGTTTCCTGATCTGTTGATAAAACCCATTTTAAATCTGATTTTCCAATGGCTTCACCCAAAATTCTTGCTGTTTCATGACCTGTTAATTCTTCGCTTGCAACATAACGAATTTTTTTTACGTCAAGCGGAGTTGTGATTTCGTTTGCAATTGCCTCTGCAATATCATAAGGCGAAACCCATGGAATCATTTCGTCAGCACCATAATTGGCTTTAATATGACCTTGAAATTTAATCATAGGAATATAACTTTCCAGATTATAATAGAAAGAAGTTGGACGCATAAAAGTAATTCCAACATTTAAAAGTTTATTTAAAACATTTTCAATTTCATTATAACGCTGAATTATTCCTGAATTTTTCTCTAAATGAGCTCCAATACTACTTAAGAAAACCACGCGTTTTACGCCTGAATTCTGGATTGCTTCGGAATAATTATTTCCGATTTTGCGAGTAAAAGCGTCCAAATCAAGATTAGGATCAAAATAATTGGCGCGCGGAATCATGCAATAAACGGCATCTGCGCCTGTAAAAGTCTGCGTTAAAAACGCTGCATCTTCTACAGATCCAATTGCTGCTTTTGCACCTAAAGTTTCAATTTCTTTTTGTTTTCCTGCATCGCTGGTTATTATCGAAACGTCGTGTCCTTTTTGAACTAATTCCTTCGCTAATGGCTTGCTGATGTTCCCTAGAGAACCTGTAATTATAATTTTCATCGTTCTATTTTTTTGTTGTTACAAAGTTCCATAACAACAATCCAATAGCTGTAGCCAAATCTACGATTGTCTTAGCCTAAAATAATACTGGCATTATTTTGCTGAAAGTTTCTTCTCATTTTCGGTTTGAGGTTTGTCTTTCCCATTTGGATTTCCGGTTCCGGTAGTAATTAAATTTTTTAGACTTTTCTGAATATAAGTTGTCCAGGCATCTCTGCAAATATCAAAACATTCGTATTGCGGAACCAAACCAAAATGTGTGAAACGAAGTTCGGTTTTTCCATCTTTTTCCGAAATTTCAAACGTAGGTTTTGTGTTGGTCCATTCGGTTTCGTCTTCTGTAAATTTGAAATAGTTTTTCTCGATTAGCCAAACAATTTTCTGATTTGGAATTACCTCGATTAATTTTACTTTACAACGATGAACATCTTCATAATGATACTCAAATTCGTCGTTAAGTTTTGCCGTATTTCCGTCAATTTCTTCTGACCACCAACCGCGAACATTGGTAATAGCATTAAAAACTTCCTGAGGAGATTGGTCTACTTTTATAGTTGTGGTAAAATCGGATGCACTCATAATTATTTGTTTTTAAGAATTAACATAACAAATATACTTTATGATAATCAATATGTTAGGGTGTTAACCTGACAATTGTAAGGGGGATTTCAGACAGATTTATGATTTTAGAATATAGAATATAGATTGTTGGAATCTCTGATTATGGATTTTGACGCATTAAGTGTTTTTTCTTTCTAAATAATCCAATTAATAAATTGATAATATAAATTGGCGTCGCAACAAACATAATTAGTAGGACTTCATCGACCAATATAATGTTCATTAATTGGCGGCTATCAAAGAATAGTGGGAATTCTGGATTTTGTAGAAACAATTTTCCATAGAAAAAAGCGATCCAGTAAATTATAAAACTTCCAAGTAAAATTACGGAATGAATTATGGTTAAAGGTTTTACAAGTTGTTTTTTTAATAGTTTCTGAACGAGCCAATATCCTAATCCCATTAAAAAATAGGATGTAAACAAAAGAATAGTTAAATGATAATTTGCAATGACAAAATAAGTAGCATGAATGTTAATATCTAATGTAGATTCAGGATCAGTACTTAGAATAAATCCAATTATTAAAATAAGTATGGCAGTAATCCAGAATAAGTCATATACTTTTATTTTTTCAATATTCATTACAAGTTGATATTTACTGTTTTTTTTATTTTCTCTACAAGTTCATCAAGTTGTGAAAAATGTTTTTCCATCACTTTTTCCAACTCTAAAGTTCCGCCCAAGATTAGCATTTCTTTATTTTTGAATCGTTGCCCAAGGCGATCTTCGAGCATAATGGTTTTCATACTTTGTGCCATTTCTATTTCTTCAAGAAATTTATTTGGATGACCGGCGGTACAAATTACAAGTCCAAGTGGAATTGTTTTCATCGGCTTTGAAGTTTCATTTTGCCCATAAGCATATCCAACCGAATAAACGCGATCAAACCAGCCTTTTAGTTTTGCCGGACAATCACTCCACCAAACCGGATATAGAAAAATAATACAATCAGCTTTTTCAATTTTTTCATGTTCCGCCAAAACATCTTTAGAAACAGGAAGATTCGTTTTTGCAAAACCTTCTCTTTCGTATTCTTCTTCAGACATATCGCTTTGAAAATTCATTGCGTACAAATCAGAAATTTCAATGTTCCAACTTTGTTTTATCAAGACAGATTTCAGATGTTCTAAGACCTGAAAAGTATATGATTTTTTGCTTGGATGACTGTAAACGATTAAAATATTCATTTTGCATATTTTTAGTTTGACAACTCTTAAAAATAGAAATCGAACATAACGCTCTCTTCTATATAAAATTACAAATTAAATCTAAAGTTCGATCATGACTTTTTATACAAAATCTTCTAAAGATTTAATGGGCTACAAATTCTAAAATATCTCCCGGTTGGCAATCTAATACTTTGCAAATAGCTTCAAGCGTACTAAACCGAATCGCTTTTGCCTTGCCGGTTTTTAATATCGAAAGGTTTGATAAAGTTAAGTCGACTTTTTCAGAAAGTTCGTTTAATGACATTTTTCTTTTCGCCATCATCACATCTAAATTCACTATTATTGGCATGTTTTATATCGTTAGTTCGTTTTCTTTTTGTAATTCAATGCCTTTTGCAAAAAGCTGAGAAATAAAATACAATATCAGGGCAAAGAATAAAAAGGCATCTCCAAGTCCGATATGTTCCATAATATTTGGAAGAGGTATTTTCATAGCCGTAAATTTTTCAGAATAAGATACTACTACTTTACTGAAAATCCCAATTATCAAAGCAAATGCACTCATTTTTTGAATCAATTTACCAATAGTTTCGTGAAATGGATTAACCATATTGATCTTCATGAAAATCTGAATTAAGGTATAAAACAGCAGTGCTTCAAAAATTGTAATTACGATAATGCAGAAAACCATTATTGTATAATCTACTTCGTCATAGGCTTTCAATTGCGATAAATCTAAACCTATTGATAAATTTTTGGCTGCAATTTCCGGGTAGTACTTAGTTATAAAATAAGATACTAATAGTGAACCCGCTTTTACACAAGTTCCAATAAATGCAATCCATGAAACAACGTTCAGGATTTTCAAAATGATGGTTGATTTTGTTGACATAATATTTTGGTTTTAAATAAATACATGACAAATGTAAATAAAAATTTATTGATAAACGATAAATTTTTATTTAAAAGTAAAAAATATTTACCTTTAAAAAGTTTTTAGCCTTCTAAAACATCTTCAAATTCAGTAAAAACAGGGAATCCGATTTCTTTATTTTCTTTCAATCAATAGTAATTTTTTTCCTTCATTAATCATTCTAACGCCATAAGAGATTGTTGCAATTGCACAGCCTAAACTAACGACAACGTTGGCAAGATTTACAGGCATTATTTTTTGGGTTATTAAATAAATACCAAGTATAGCAAACAAACAAGTCCAGGTTCCCATATAATAATCAAAAGTACGATTGAAAATTTTGGCTAATGGAAAAAAGTGTAAACCGACAGCTAAAGCGAAAAACGAAATAAATAATTCATCGTGATTGATGTTCATTAAAACATTTTTAGCCACAAGTATCCCTAGTCCTTCTAAACCAAAAATGATTAAGAACCATTTTTCTTTACTTTTTTCTTCGGCAGTTTTTTCTTCGACAGTATCTGCCAAGGTTTTTTGTGCTTTGGTAAATGTAAAATAGAAGTATAAAAACGCCGTAATGATAAAACCTAAAAGGACTCCAACAAGTCTGTAATCTTTATTTTCGAGATAATATTCGGCAATAAAAGCCCAAATTGCTGTGTTGATAATCATGAAGAATAATCCTCCAATTGGTTTGTCGATGTCTTTTTTTGTAATTTGTGTCATTTGAGTTTTGTTGGTTTTAAATATTTATATTTTGTTGTAGCGACGCACAAAAGTGTGTCTTTAGAAATACGGTTTAATTAATGTTTTTTAATAATTCAAAAAGTATATATCCGCCATGTTCAGATTGTCCGTGTTCTACGGCTAAAAAACCTTTTTTGAGATAAAACTCAACGGCTTTTGTGTTGTTTTCAAGGCATTTTAAAGTAATTGGAAGTTTGGTTTTTTTGATCGCTGCTTTTAATAATTCAGTTCCGATGCCTTCTCCTTGATATTTTTGGTCAATATACAAATGATGAATAAAATTACCCTTCATCCAAATAGAAATAAAACCAACAGGAATATCGTCAAGAATAGCTACCAATATAACTTCTCCTTTTGTATAGCGATCAAAATCTTTTAATTGAAATTCTAAAGGATCAAGCCAATGAAAGGTATTTTGTCTTTCTTTTAAAAACAACTTTCTTAAGAAATCATAGTCACCTTTTCTAACGGGTATTATTTTCATTTGGTGTAAAACAATTTTCGATTCATTTCTGAGTATTTTTTCGAATCATGGTTTTGGTTTGCGATTAAGATAAAGTACGTATTATCGAAATTATATTGTTCTTATTTTAGTCTTTCCAATACCCCTTTGCGTTTGACGATGTTTTTGTAATCCCATTGTATTTCTGTTGCTTTTTTAAGCCATCGCTTTAAGTCTTCTTGATTTATTTGTTCAATTGCTGTATAACGAATTTCTGAAGCTTTGAAAGAACCTTCGTTTGCAAGTTTTTCTTCGTCAAAAGATTGTCCGCTCCAGAATAACAGGCGAACACAATTTTTGAGTTTACTGTAGCCTACAATTGGATTTCCGTCAAGAAACCAAGCCGGATGTGCGTGCCAGATCTTGTTTTCGTAATCTGAAAGGTTTTCGTTGATTATAATAGCCAACTGATTGCAGATTTCTTTGTCTGAATCTGAATTAGATTGCGAATTATTATAATCTTGTACGGCTGCATTCATGATAATGAGCTTTTTTATTTGAATTTGAATTGGCGAATAACTTGCTATGAGACTTTTTTGAAGTTATTTGCTGTAGCTAAAATAGTCTTTTTTTTATTGCAATAATTCAATCTAAAATGAATATTGTTTTTTGAAATTTTGTGTTTGCGTGAGGGATAGTAGTGAAAAGCCCACAGCCTGACGAAGGAAGTGCGAGGACTTGTAGCGGATAGCCCGGTTCGCCGCGGCGAAACACGCCCAAATAAAAAAATCTGTTTTTATCAGCGTTTTCGCTTTAGCGAATCAGTAAAATCAGTGTCTAATTTTGACGCGGATAAAACAGATTTACTTCGTAAAAACGCAGATAAAAACGGATTTTATTTTCTAACAGTTTAACTTAATGACATTGGGATAGTAGTGAAAAGCCCACAGCCTGACGAAGGAAGTGCGAGGACTTGTAGCGGATAGCCCGGTTCACCGCGGCGAAACACGCCCAAATAAAAAAATCCGACTTGCTTTCACAAATCGGATTTTAATATTTTGTATTGAATGTTGTTTACAATTGCTCCACTTTTCCGGTGTGTACATCGTATCGCATAGAAACAATTTGAATTTTATGTTCTTTTACGATTGGATTGTCCTGGATTAATTTTGTAGAGTGCTTGATATTGGCATTAATTGCTCCCAAATAGTTTGTTGCTTTTGGAGTTGTTTTGTCTGCGTCGATCTCTTCTTTTTCTTGAGATATTGTTTCAACTATATTATCAATATGATTGAAGTGTTTTTTGTAAGCTCCGTCTTTGTCATTAATATATGCTTTTACGGCACCACACTCAGTGTGACCTAAAACGACAATTAATTTTGCATCGAGATGTTCTATCGCATATTCGATGCTTCCCATATCGATATCAGAAATTAAATTTCCGGCGTTACGAATGACAAATAGATCTCCAATTCCCTGATCAAATACGATTTCTGGTGAAACTCTACTGTCTGAGCAAGTGATAATGACAGCAAAAGGTTTTTGCCCGTCCTGATTTGCTAAAATACTTTGTTTGTCTTGATGCGGATGAATTGATTTCTCGTCTAGAAAGCGTTTGTTTCCTTCGGTTAGTTTTTCAATTGAAGTTAGATTTTTGTTTGCTTCTGTAATGTTGATTTTATTACAACTAAGTATTGAAAAAATTATTGAAAATACTATAAACGCAAGAATTGTTATTTTTGTTTTCATGTTTCTGATTTTTAAGTCTTTATAAGTTTTATAAGTCCTTTATAAAACTGTGCAAAATTATTTCGCTTCTACTTATAAAATAGCCACAGGAAGTTTTTTTTATATCATTTAAATCTAATTTTTGATAGAGTTAAAGGTGTTGCTAATATTTGAAACAAATTCTTTTGTGTATTTTCCTGTTGGATCTAAATCAGGATCCAGAATTGTTATTTCGAGTCCGCTGAGTTTATCGTTTTGAAATAAATAGGAGGTAAGTTCATTAAACTCATCATAAGTCAGACCGTCAGGTGTTGGGCTGTCTACGCATGGCATTATCGAATCGTTTAAAACATCGACATCAATATGAAGCCAAAAGCCATCGAGATTTTTGCTCTTAACTTGTGAGAGAAATGATTGTACGCAATTTAAGATACTTTGTTTTCGCAGCGTTTGAAGGCTTATATAGGTTGCTGACGAGTTTTTGATTTGATCTTCGTATTCGTCATCATATTCGCGATTACCTACGCACCAAAGGTTTTCTTCTTTTATATAAGGAGATAAATTGAGGATATTGGTAAGTTTTTCCGGTCCGTTTCCGGTTACAATAGAAGCTGCCATTCCGCCAACGCCTCCAGTTTCAGAAAGTGAAACATCCATAAAATCAGTATGTCCGTCGAGGTAAAATAATCCGTAATTGCCTTTTTGTTTTAATGCAATGGCTGGTCCTAAAAGTATACTGCAGTCACCACCAAGTACAAAAGGAAATTTGTTTTGGCTCAATAAATTATTGATTAAATAAGCTTGTTCTCTGGCATAAGCAACTAATGAATTTGCATTGAGAATGTTGGTTTCATGATCTCTGATATTTGAATATTTGGGAGGATCTAGCCGTAGAATGTTTTTTGGATTTATGGTTTTGTGCAAATTATGTTTCCACAACCAATCCGGCAGTTTTTTTACGCCGGGTTCTTTTCCTGGCTGAGGTTCTTTTAAGCCTAAATTAGATGGAAACTCAATAATGCATATTTCTTTCATAGCCTGATTGTTTAGTATAAAGTTATGAAAATAAAGATTATTGTGGTTTTTGTTTGCTAAAAGGGATTTACGAAAAAATGACTTTTAGTATCAAATGGCTTCTTTTATTTTTATTCCAGCTTTTTAATGATTCGATCTGTACCTTCTTGCAAACCTTTGTAGTAATCTCCTTTTTTTAATTCTGGAACTACATAAGTAGATATGATATCTTTCATTTCCTGATCACTCATTTTAGTGCGTATTCTATTAACTCCCTGAACTTGAATTTGTCTTAACTGTTTGCTTATGACAATTAAAACAGCTGTGTCTATATTTAATTTAGAAATTAGATACTTGTCTAAATCTAAAGAATAATCGTTTAGATCATTATAAGGGGTTATTGAAGCTGTTGTTACAATCAGAATTTTATTTTTGGTTTTAGCTTCGTTTGATTTTAAAAATTCGGTTAAAGACTTGGTCTGATTTGGAGTAAGTATTTTTTCAAAATCATTTACATAATCATATGATTTTTCAAAGATATTTTGTGATTCAACTTTTGTTTGTGCAAATAAATGATGTGATAAAAAAAGGGAAATTGCTAAAAAGAACACTAATTTTTTCATAAAAGATTTGTTTTGGGCGCTGCAAAATTAGTGCTTTATTATTAAAAATCAGTTTCTATATTGTTTCTATAATTAATTTTTATTTCTATAGAATGATAAAAAAATCCGACTTGCTTTCACAAATCGGATTTTAATTTTTAGTGATTATGCTTTAATTATGATTAGTTTCTTTTTGTTGAAAATTAAAAAATCTAGTTTTTAATTATTTCACTTTTTCTAAATCATTCAATTTCCAACTTTGATCATACAAGTTTGGTGTTGGACCATAGAAGCGAGCCAGTATTTCAAATTTACCCTTAGGATCTGTTGGTACCCAATTTGATTCGCCGCTTTCTGGTGGAGTTGGACCAAAATAAAGATCAACCGAACCATCGCTATTTCTTTTAAGTCCTGGTGTTTGTGAAGAACGTCCAGCCCATTTTACATTCCGTATAAAAGTATGTGTATCACGATTATAAACTGTCATTGACCAATATTGTTTTACCGGAGCATTTGCAGGAACATTTACTTTATAGGTACTGCTGCCATCTAAAGCATTTCCGTCTTTGTCAACTATTTGCATTAAATAAAACTGTGATTCGCCAAGATGTTTGGCACTGAAGAAGGCAATCATATAAATCATTCCCCGATTGTCTGTAGGGTAAGAGTCAGATACATGATACATATTCCTTACATTTGCCGCAAAGTCTTCTGTCGCTGGAAAAATCCAATGAGTTCCTTTGAAAAAAGGATTTATTGATTCATAATTAAAATCAAGCCATTTTTTAGCTGTTTTTGCAGAAGCCGCAAGAATTTCTTTTGTTCGGGCGTCGGGACTAAAAGTTTTTCCTCTTTCAATGCCAAGAGTTTTCAATGGATCTATCATTGCTCGATCTCTTTCTAACCATGGTTCTTCTTGTATTATTTTATTTAACGATTCATAAAAACTGAAATCATAAGGAATATTTGATTCGTACACTTTATCACTGGCGTCTATAAAAGTTGTTACAGGATTTTTTGAAGCTTCACTTAACGGATAAACTTTTATACGCTTAGAATAAGCAACTGCTGCGGCAACATCATCATCGCTTCCACTTTTTAATACAGATCGAAGTAGCGCATAACCACGGTAAGTATCAGATTGTAAAGGAATGTATCCTGAAGGTATTTTGTTTTTGTCATAACCCGGCGGGAGAAAAAGATATTTTCCACCTTTACCTTTGTCAACTCCACCAGGTCCTACGTCATCAAGAGAATTTTGCCAGTAAGTCATTACACTTCCGTTAAAAACGCCATTATCAGCAGGCGGAATTTCAAGAACTACAGGTCCAACTTTTTCGGTATTAAAAAAAGGCATTAGATAAATTACATCCGGATTTGGTGTTAAGGTTTGATTTTTCCAGTCTAACAATTTTGGCCAGATAACGACCTGATTGTAATTACCGTTTATTTTGGTGAAACCATCATACATCAATTGAAAATTAACCGCAGGCATACCCCAAATCGCTGCTTCTACACCACGTTGATATAGAATTTGTTCTTTAATATTTGCAGGTTTAAATGCAGTAGTTACGGTATCTGCATCGTTTGTTGTTTCTGTATTTTTTGTGGTGGATTTATTGCAAGCTGTTAGTAGCAGAGCAAACAAGAGAGAAATAAGAACTTTTTTCATAATAGCAATTTATTGTGATTACAAATTTTAGGTTTTCAACTTTTTTGAATCTTAAAAAGATAAAGAGGACGAATCTTAAGTAAAACTCCTAACCAGAATTGAAAGAAGTTTGTTTTTTGTATTGCAGATAAAAACTATTTTGGCGAAGATAAATCTGATTACTATCAGATTTTTAAGATAGTTAAATGTACAAAAAAATATTAAATTTTAAAATATTTGTATTTAACTAATTGTATTACAGTGTTTTGTTTTATCTCTTGAAGAATTGTACTCTTTAGAAGTTTTTTAGAAGAGAATTATATGAACTACAAAAAAAAATCCGACTTGCTTTGACAAATCGGATTTTAAATAATGTTATTTTAAGAGTGGAATCAAATGTTCCCATTTTAGTTGTTCTACAAAATCTAATGCAGTTTTGTCATTATATGTTTTTGCGTTTTTATCAGCGCCTGATTCTATTAGAACTTCGATAATAGAACTATTTCCAGCAATTGCTTCTCTATGTAAAAAAGTATATCCTGATTCATCTTGTGCTGTAAGTTCGTTCGGATTTGTTTTTATAAACTCAACAAGGCTTTCTTTCATGTTTTTACTCATAGGATGTTCGATCAGATTCTCTGGTTTTTCTTTTTGCTCATACGCAACCAGAATATCATTGAAGTCGCCAAAATTTAAACCCCATGCTTCGTCATGTTCTTCTCTTTCGGTTTCGCTCATTTCTGATCGCATAGCGTGTATCGTAAAACCTCCGTATGTTTTGTCTTGAGTGGTAAATAACCAGTCGCTAATTTGATTTACCGGAATCTCGACATAATCACCATTAGCAACATTTGTTAATTCGTTTGGATCATTTACTAAGATGCCTTTTATTTTTTCGCCATCAAAATTAATCTCATTTATCCACATATGTTCAACGGCTGTATCATTATTTATTTCTTGAGTAAAGGCAAGTTTTACACAAGCTACATCAAGTGCCGGAACTATTCGGCGATATTCCCATGATAATTCTCTCCAAAAATATTTAAAAGTCTCCTGTGCTTTTTTAAATGCGGCAATCATTTTAGGGCTTTCTCCGTCTGCAAAAAATATTGGTGTATTTTCCATTACATGTATTTTATGATAATTATTTTTTATAAAGTAAATATAATTTTTTTACTACAAATCCGCCAATGTCAATTGCCGATTTTAAGAATGTTTGATGTATTTATGCTTACTTTTCTAATAGTGCAAAAAAAATCCGACTTGCTTTCACAAATCGGATTTTTAAATTGAAAATAATATGTAACTCGCATTAATGCATTTGCATCAATACAATATTTTACAAGTGAATTACTTCGCCGTAAGCATCAGCTACAGCTTCCATAACAGCCTCGCTCATTGTTGGGTGAGGGTGAATAGATTTAAGGATTTCATGACCTGTAGTTTCTAGTTTACGAGCTACAACTGCTTCAGCAATCATATCTGTAACACCAGCACCAATCATGTGGCATCCTAACCATTCTCCATATTTTGCATCAAAGATTACTTTTACGAATCCGTCTGGAGTTCCGGCAGCTTTTGCTTTTCCTGAAGCTGAGAATGGGAATTTACCAATTTTTAATTCGTATCCTTTTTCTTTAGCTTGTTTTTCAGTCAAACCTACAGAAGCGATTTCAGGAGTTGCATAAGTACAACCAGGAACGTTTCCGTAATCGATTGGATCTACGTGTAAACCAGCAATTTTTTCTACACAGTTAATTCCTTCAGCAGAAGCTACGTGAGCCAAAGCTTGTCCAGGAGTAACGTCTCCAATTGCATAATATCCAGGAATGTTAGTTGCGTTGTAAGCGTTTACTAAGATTTTATCTCTGTCAACAGCAATTCCAACTTCTTCTAAACCGATGTTTTCAATGTTAGTTTTGATACCAACTGCCGAAAGTACGATGTCAGCTTCAAGAACTTCTTCACCTTTTGCAGTTTTAACAAATGCTTTAACTCCTGCACCAGTTGTGTCAATACGCTCAACAGATGAGTTAGTCATGATTTTAATTCCCGCTTTTTTCAAAGAACGCTCAAATTGTTTTGAGATATCTTCGTCTTCTACAGGAACAACGTTTGGCATAAATTCTACAATAGTAACTTCAGTTCCCATTGAGTTGTAGAAATGTGCAAATTCAACTCCAATAGCTCCAGAACCTACAATAATCATAGATTTTGGTTGTGTTGGTAAAGTCATTGCTTGTCTGTATCCAATTACTTTTACACCATCTTGTGGCAAGTTTGGTAACTCACGAGAGCGAGCTCCAGTTGCGATGATAATATGGTCAGCACTATATTCAGTAACTTTATTGTCTTTATCAGTAACGTCAAGTTTTTTACCTGGTTTTAGTTTTCCAAAACCTTCAATAACGTCAATTTTGTTTTTCTTCATTAAGAACTGAACTCCTTTGCTCATTCCTTCAGCAACACCACGGCTACGTTGTACAACTGCTGGGAAATCTTTGTCAAATTCAGAAACTTTCAATCCGTAGTCAGAAGCATGTTTTAAGTAATCAAAAACCTGAGCTGATTTTAGTAATGCTTTTGTTGGGATACATCCCCAGTTTAAACATACACCACCAAGGTTTTCTTTTTCAACTACAGCAACTTTAAAGCCTAATTGTGAAGCTCTAATAGCTGTTACATATCCGCCAGGACCACTTCCTAAAACAATAACGTCGTATTTCATTTTTTTGGTTTTTAGTATTTAATACCGAAAATGAGGTTTATAATTCCGAAACTCTTTTTCGATTTTCTTTTTGTTATTTGTGATTGCGAATTTAAGGAATTATTTTAAAAAAATAGTAAGTTGTAAAAAGGTAAAATGTGAAAATGTGAAAAGTGTGATGTATAATGGCTGAGATTTAAAATTAAAAAGGTAAAATGTGAAATGTTAGTTTAAATATTCTAACATTTCACATTTTACCTTTCACATTTTAGCTTTTACGTTTTTCAATAACAATTAGACCTTAACGTGTCCCCAGTTTTCTCCGCTGGCAATACGTCTTATTTGCATTTCGCTTACGCCAAATTGTTTTGCGATTATTTTCAGACGTGTTTTTTGTTCCGGACGGGCAAGGATTTTTTTGATCAACATTACTTTTGTAGTTGTCAATTTTCGTCCGTCAGCTTTTAAGTTGTGTTCGATAAGATTCTTTTTTGCCTGAATTACACGCGGACTTTTGCGGCTGTGTTCCATCATTTCGGCTTTTGTGGCCCAACGTAAGTTTTTTTCATCATCGTTACTTCTGTTGTAATCCAGATGCAATACATAAGTCTGTTCTTCTGATTTTTTCGGAAGGAAATATTGAGCAACTAATTTGTATAAAAAGAGGTATTTGTTGACAATTTTGTCGTCTTTTTTTACTTTAAATCTAAAAGTTGGATATCCATCACTTAATCCGCCTTTTAAGAGACGGCCGTTTTCAATTTCATCAGTAAAGCTTATTAATCGGCCTCTGTTTGAAATGGCATAACGTAATTGTAATGAAGCATTTATTTCTATTTCTTTGAACTGTTCGTTTGGATAAAATCTGTTTTGTGGCATTTTCTTTTACATTTGATTTCTGTCTCTCAAAGATAAAGAATTCAATAAAAAAGACTGCTATGGTGCAGGTTACGAACCGCCACATTTATGATTCTTATAACGCTAATTTAACTTTTTTAAGAACTTTTTTAGCATTTCAAATCTCAATTGGCGACAGAAAATTGCGAATCGTATAGGTTTTTGTAATATCCGTCGATTTTATTAAGCAATTCTTGATGAGTTCCCTGTTCTACAATCAAACCTTTATCCATAACCACAATCTTATCAGCATTTACAATTGTGGCCAATCTGTGCGCAATTATAATCGAAGTTCTTCCTTTAGTGATCGTTTCGGTCGCACGCTGAATTAATTCTTCAGAATAAGTATCAATCGAAGATGTAGCTTCATCCAAAATCAAAATGCTAGGATTACTCACATATGATCGTAAAAAAGCGATTAATTGTCGTTGTCCTGACGAAAGCATTACACCACGCTCTTTTACATCAAAATCATAATTATCCGGAAGACTCATAATAAAATCATGTACTCCAATTTTTTTGGCAGCATCCAAAACTTGTTCGCGTGTAATCTCAGGATTGTGCAAAGTGATATTGTTATAAATCGTATCGGCAAACAAAAAAACATCTTGCAAAACCACTGCAATTTGCTTTCTCAAAGAAGCCAAAGTATAATTCTCAATATTATGACCGTCAATAAAAATAGTTCCGCTATTAATTTCGTAGAAACGATTCAGTAAATTGATAATCGTTGATTTTCCGGCTCCTGTCGATCCTACAATAGCAATAGTTTGCCCTGAATCAACAGATAAATCAATTCCTTTTATAACTTCTTCTTCCGGAATATAACTAAAACGGACGTCTTTGAATTCGATACTTCCTTCAAAAACCGGTGCTTCAAGTGTTCCAGTATCCTGAATATGATCCTGAGTATCGATAATATCAAAAACACGATTGGCAGCAATCATTCCCAATTGCATCTCGTTGAACTTATCCGCAATCTGACGTAATGGATTAAACAACATTCCAATAAACATTGTATAGGAAAACAAATCACCAAAAGTTGTAAAATGATCGCCGTTCAGGATTTTAAATCCACCATAAACAACCACTAATCCCAAAGTAATAGACGAAATAATATCTGCAATTGGGAAAAAGATCGAGTTATAAAGAATCGTTTTGATCCATGCAACTCTATGTTTATCATTGATAACTCTGAAGTTTTCGGCTTCAATTTTCTCACGATTAAAAAGCTGAACAATCTTCATTCCCGTAACACGTTCTTGAACAAACGAGTTCATGTTGGCAATTTGCGTACGAACTTCCTCAAAAGCAACTTGCATTTTACGCTGAAAAATTCTTGTAATGTAAACCAAAATTGGCATTGCAACAACCACAATCCAAGTCAGTTTCCAATTCATATAGAACATAAAAATCAAAACAACCAGCATTTTCATCAAGTCGCTTATAATCATAAACAAACCTTGACTAAAAATACGTGCAATCGATTCAATGTCCGAAACTGATCTGGTAACCAATTGTCCAACCGGAACCAAATCAAAATACTTCATTCTAAAGCTCAAAATATGTTTGAAAAGTTTGGTTCTGATATCTTTTACAATATCCTGACCGAGCCAGTTTGCCCAAAACACAAAATAGAACTGAGAGAAAACTTCGCATAAAAGTACAACGCCCATTAATATAATGTACATCAATAAACCATGCTTGTCATGCGTCTTGATATAGCCGTCGACCGTTTGCTTTAATAAATAGGGACGAAGTGCCGCAAAAATCGAAAGAGAAACTGCAAAAATGATAACGCCATAGTAGCGCCATTTATAAGGTTTAGTATATTTTAAAATTCGTTTGAATAATCCGGTATCAAATGCTTTTGCTTTCATTTTTATTTTTTCAATGCTTTAAGCTATAAGCTTTAGGCGATAAGCTTAACACTTTGTGGTGAAAGTCTATTGCTTAAAGCTTAAAGCCTACAGCTATAAGTAATCGTAATCAATTTCGGTTAAATATAATCCGTGTGCCGGAACCGAGAATCCGGCTTTTTCTCTGCTTTTACTCGCAATAATGTTTTCTAGATCGGCAAGAGAAATTTTATGCAAACCAATATTCACCAAAGTTCCCACAATGGCGCGAACCATATTTCGTAAAAAACGATTCGCTGAAATGGTAAAAATCAATTTGTTATTTTCTTGTTTCCAATACGCCTCAAAAATCGTGCAATCAAAAGTGTTTACATCTGTATTTACTTTCGAAAAACATTGAAAATCGGTATGATTCAGTAAGATTTTCGCGGCTTCATTCATCAAAGCTACGTCTAATTTTTGGTTAAAATACCAACTCAATTCTTCCGAGAATGGATTTTTAATAGTATTGATATGATATTCATAGGTTCTTTTAGTGGCGTCAAATCTGCAATGCGCATCATCATGAACTAATATAATATCAAAAATGGCAATGTCTTTTGGTAAATAGGAATTCAGTTTGTGTACTAAAGTCGGAACATCAATAGGATTTTCAAAATCAAAATGCCCGTACATTTCCTGTGCATGAACACCAGTATCAGTTCTTCCTGCGCCCATTATATTAATAGGAGCATTTAATAAAACCGAAAAAGCTTTGTTTAAAGTTTCCTGAACAGAAGAGGCGTTGGGCTGAAATTGCCAGCCATGATAATGTGTTCCGTTATAAGCAAAGTGAATAAAATATCTCAAGGTGAAGGTTCAAAGGTTCTGAGGTACAAATGTACAAAGGTTTTTTTTCTTTTTGAGGTTCAAAGGAACAAAGGGACAAAGGTTCATAGGTTTTTTCTGCAACGTATATCGTAGAGACGCACAGCAGTGCGTCTAAGGTACAGAGGTTTTAAAGGTATAAAGGTTTTTGGAAGTTGCTAAGAATCTAAGTTGCTAATGTTCTGAGATTTTTTTTTGCAACGTATATCGTAGAGGCGCACAGCAGTGCTTCTAACACAACGTGATAACATTTTTACCAATATGAGTTGTGCGTATTTTACGGAAAACCTCAAAATCTTCAAATAAAAACATTTGTTTTTATTTATTATAGTACTTTTAAAAACTAAATAACAAAACCTTTGAACCTTTGCCTCTCTATGCCTCTGAACCTTTCTAAAAACTGTTAAAACCAAAAATACCAATCATAGTTTATCCAACAAAAAATCGTGTCAGAAATTGACAATTCACACGATTTAATCAAACCTTTTTTTTAACATTTTTTGGAAAAAATTGGCAAAAGTTAATTTTTAAAATATTTCATTTTAACAGGAAGTATTTCTACTATGTTTGTAGTCTAAATATCAAAACTATGAATGAAATTACTTCTTACTGGTGGATAATTCTAATCTTATTCTCCATTATTTTTTACAAATTTATATTACGTGTTTTCTTCGGAATGGTAATGGTTCCAGAGGATAAAATTGGTTTGGTGACCAAAAAATTCGTTTTGTTTGGTGCAGACAAGTCTCTTCCTGATGGTCGTATCATTGCTACAAAAGGAGAAGCTGGTTATCAGGCAAAAACACTTGCTCCAGGTTTATATTGGGGAATGTGGATCTGGCAATATTCAATTGATATGTCTGGATTTACGGTTATTCCGGAAGGAAAAATTGGACTTGTTTTAAGTAAAGACGGGCAGGAAATTCCAACAGGTAGAATCCTGGCTAGAAAAGTAGATAGTGATAACTTTCAGGATGCTACTTTTTTCTTAGACAACGGTGGGCAAAAAGGACGTCAGACGGCATTTATTACCACTGGTTCGTATCGTATTAATACGTTCTTATTCGAAATTGTAATTGCAGATCAAATTAAGATTTATGAGAACATGATTGGAATCGTAACGGCTCTTGATGGAGAACCAATTCCGCAAGGGCAAATTGCCGGAAAATTTGTTGAAGGTCATAATAACTTTCAGGATTTTGACAAGTTCTTGGACACTGGCGGAAATCGTGGTTTGCAGCCTCAGGTGATGTTAGCAGGATCATATTACATTAATACGTGGGGAATACAAATCGAGCAAAACCCAATGACTGATGTGCCAATTGGATATGTTGGTGTTGTGATTTCGTATATTGGAGAAGACGGACAAGATGTTACCGGAGACACTTTCAAACACGGAAATATTGTTTCAAAAGGACAACGTGGTGTTTGGATGGAACCACTTGGACCAGGAAAATATGCATTGAATAAATATACGACGAAGTTAGAGGCTGTCCCAACAACAAACTTGGTTCTGAACTGGGCAAATGCGAGAAGTGAATCACATGATTTAGATAAAAATCTTTCGACAATTACGGTTCGTTCAAAAGATGGTTTCCCGTTTAATCTGGATGTGGCGCAAATCATTCACGTTCCTGCTGCTGAAGCACCAAAAGTAATTGCGCGTTTTGGAAGCATGAACAACTTGGTTTCTCAGGTTTTAGAGCCTACAATTGGTAACTATTTTAGAAACTCGGCTCAGGATAGCGATGTTATTTCGTTCTTATCAACAAGAAAAGAACGTCAGGAATCTGCTAAAAATCATATCAAATTAGTACTTGACGAATACAACGTAAATGCAGTTGATACTTTGATTGGAGATATCGTTCCGCCGGATTCATTGATGAAAACGTTAACGGACAGGAAACTTGCTGAAGAAGAGCAAAAGACGTATCAAACTCAAAGAATGGCGCAAGAACAACGTCAGGGAATGGAGAAAGAAACGGCGATTGCAGATATGCAAAAAGAGATCGTTCGAGCTTCGCAAAGTGTTGAGATCGCACAACGTACTGCAGACGCAACAGTTAAGAAAGCAGAAGGAGACGCAACCAGTTTAAAACTGAATGTAAACGCTGAAGCGGAAGCTACGAAGATGCGTGCAAATGCCGAAGCAGAAGCTACAAAAGCAAGAGCAGGAGCACAGGCAGAAGCAACAAAACTAAACGCGAGCGCAGAAGCAGAAAGAATCTCTAAAACAGGTTTGGCTGAAGCTGAAAAAATTATGGCAATTGGTAAATCTACTGCAGAATCTTACCAACTTCAGGTTAGTGCAATGGGTGGCGATAACTTCACCAGATATAAAGTAACTGAAGAAATTGGTAAAGGAAATATCAAAGTAATTCCAGATGTTTTAATTTCCGGAAATGGCGGTTCTGATGGATCAATTAGCGGTCTGTTAGGTTTGAAACTAATGGAAATGATGGATACTAAAGATTCGAAAGATTCAAAAGATGTTAAGAATCCTAAGAAATAATAATTATCAGCTTAATGAGATTTCCTAACAGGTCTCCAAGACCTGTTAGGTATGAATTTTAGATAAGGGATAAATAATAAAATACCTAACTGGTTTTTAAAACCTGTTAGGATCTAAATCCGATTTGCATAAGCGAATCGGATTTTTTTATGTTGAAAAATAAAGAAAACATTACCAAAGACGCACTGCTGTGCACCTCTACAGAAAAAACCTTTGTACCTTTGTGGCTGTAAAAAAATAACCTCAGAACCTTAGTAACTTAGAATCTCAGCCTCTTATAATGAAAAAAATCCTCCTACTTTCCGATACTCACAGTCATATTGATGATACTATTTTAAAATATGTAAATCAGGCTGATGAGGTTTGGCATGCGGGAGATATTGGTGATTTGAATGTTACAGATACAATAAAAAAGCTAAAGCCTTTACGTTGTGTGTATGGGAATATCGATGATGCAAAGGCAAGATTAGAATTTCCATTGCATAACAGGTTTTTATGCGAGAATGTTTCTGTGTGGATAACTCATATTTGTGGATATCCTGGAAAATATAATCCGGCTATTAGAGAGGAAATGGCATTGAATCCGCCTAAATTATTTATTTGCGGGCATTCACATATCTTAAAAGTAATATTCGATAAAAAGAATAATTTGTTGCACATGAATCCAGGTGCAGCAGGAAAAAGTGGTTTTCATCAAGTTCGTACAATGCTTCGATTTGTAATCGATGATGATAAAATTAAAGACCTTGAAATTATTGAAATCGGAAAGAAGTAAGATTTGATTAATGTAATACAAGTGTCGTTTTGAAGATAAATTTTATGGAGTAAATAAATGGCTTTTATTTAGAGAAATGAAAACTAAAAGTACAGTAAAAACTCTTAAAAACGATTATGCGAAAAATATTGATTGAAATAAAGATCTTGAGATCAAATTAAGCATTAATTAAATTGTTTTTTAGCGCATATTTTACAAGGCCAATTGTGTTTCTGGTTTGTAGTTTTCTCATAATGTTTTTTCGATGCGTTTCAACAGTATTGGTACTGATGAAAAGATACTCGCCAATTTCCTTTCCGCTGTATTCAAGTGAAATCAAAGTAATGATTTCTATTTCTCTTCTGCTTAAAGTATGACTTTCAGTATGTACTTTTTTATTTAAATCTGGATTGTTTTGTGTGAAGCTGTTAAATATTTTTTCTCTTACGGCATTACAAAAATAGTCCTGTCCTTGATGAACGGCTTTAATCGCTTCGATGATATTTTTGCCTGCACATTTTTTTGTGAGATAACCATTAACGCCTAACTTTATGGCTTCTTTTATACTTTTTAGATCATCATAACTGGACAGAATAATTACTTTGCAAGGAACACCGTTTTGATTAAGCTCTTTTAAAACTTCAAAAACATCTTTTTTGGGCATGTTTATATCCATAACCAAAATATTGGCATTGTTTTGTACAACATCTTCATAAATAGTTGAGCTATCACTAGAGCTGCCTACTACCTCAAAATTTTCGATTGTACCTAATAAGTTGGTCAGGCTATCAATGAGTATTTGTTGATCGTCAGCAAGATGTATTCTTATTTTGTTCATCGTTATTGTTTCTTGGGATTTTAAACAAATTTATAGAGTAACGATTGCTGGCTATGACCTTTATAAGGTTAATTTGTATCATAATAAGTTATAAAAACAGGGCACAAAAAAACCCGAATATAAAATTCGGGTTTTCTTCGCACAAAAAAATTAAGTTTATAGGTTTACCTCAAACGATCTACAGATTTTACAAGATCTTCATCCTTTTTGATGGCTTTATTAGCTAAAACTAATAACACGATAGCAACAATAGGTAGAAACATCCCAATACCTTTCTCTGAAACAACAGTTTCTCCAGATAAATTTAGAGATCGATATACAAATAATCCTAATAAAATTAAATTTAATATTATGTTCAGTCTGTTCATCACAAACTGATTTTGTCTTTTCTTATATGAAATAATACTAACAATAGTAAGCATTGTACTTAGACCTAATAAAATGGTATAAAATTGGTCCTGCATAAAATAAAATGGTTTACCGTTTAATGTCCAAAGCGGAATAAAAAACAATAACACCGCTGTAATTATAAAGGTAAGAATTAAATATACGGTCTGAATTCTTTGTATCATGATCTAAAATTGTTTTACAAAAATATATTTTCTTTTTTTAAAATACTATTGTATGATTAAATTTTATTCGTATTATTGCATCATAATACCGTAAGCACTTCATACTGCGGGCAATTGAAAAAAAATATCTACCTATTCTTTTTACAGTATTTCCTTTAAAATAATTAAATTCATAGAACATTCATGTTTGATATTTCTGCATTAAAAGAAATGAAGCTTTCTGAGCTTCAAGAAATAGCTAAGTTAGCTAAAACTATAAAGTTTAATGGCGTTAAAAAAGAGACTTTAATAAGTCAGATTTTAGCACATCAGGAATCGACTGTAGAGCCGCCAGTTAATGCTGTGGCCGAAAAAGTGGAAGATGACAAACCAAAAAGAGCAAGAATAGTTCCTGCAAAGAAAACTCCTATTGCTAAAGATGCTCCTGTTCTTGAATTTGATAAGGTAGAAGAAGCTCCGGAAAAAGTAAAAACTCCTGCGATTTCAAAAGCAACTCCAAAAGCGCAACAAGCTCCAAAAGTAGCAGAAATACAAAAAGAAGAAATACAAAAAGAGGAAGTTGCAACGGAAGCACCGGAAGCTTCTGAAAATAAAGAAATACAAAAAAAAGGACCAAAAATTGTAAAGTTTAATAAATCAGCTTACGAGAAAAAGGTTGCCTTGCAAAAAGAAAAAGAAGCTACGAAAGAAGTAGGTTCTGAAGAGGTTGGAGAAACAGCTCTTGAAGCTCAAGTTACTACAGAAGAAAAAAAGGAAATCATAGAAAAAACAGAAGTTACTGCTCCTGTAAAAAAGATAAATCCTAACCAGAATAAAAATCAGAATCCGAACCAAAATCCAAATTCAAATCAAAACCCGAATCAGAATCCAAATCAAAACGGGAATGGAAACGGAAACGGAAATAATGGGAATCAAAACCCAAATCATAAAAATAAAAAGAATAATTTCAGAGATTCAGATTTTGAATTCGACGGAATTATAGAAAGTGAAGGTGTTCTTGAAATGATGCCTGACGGATACGGATTCTTACGTTCATCAGATTATAATTATTTAGCTTCTCCGGACGATATTTATTTATCAACTTCGCAAATTAGATTATTCGGTCTTAAAACCGGAGATACCGTAAAAGGAGTAGTTCGCCCTCCTAAAGAAGGTGAGAAATTTTTTCCTTTAGTTCGTGTACTTAAAATCAATGGTCACGATCCGCAAGTTGTTCGCGATAGAGTTTCTTTTGAGCACTTGACACCAGTTTTTCCTTCTGAAAAATTCAAATTAGCCGAAAAAGGCAGTTCGGTTTCAACTCGTATTATCGATTTATTCTCTCCAATTGGAAAAGGACAACGTGGTATGATTGTCGCTCAGCCTAAAACAGGTAAAACAATGTTGCTAAAAGACATTGCTAATGCAATTGCAGCAAATCACCCTGAAGTTTATCTTATTGTTCTTTTGATCGATGAGCGTCCTGAAGAGGTTACAGATATGCAACGCAGCGTTCGTGGTGAAGTTATTGCTTCTACTTTTGACCGTGAACCACAAGAACACGTGAAAATTGCCAATATCGTTCTTGAAAAAGCAAAACGTTTGGTAGAATGTGGTCATGATGTTGTAATCTTATTAGATTCGATTACACGTTTAGCAAGAGCTTATAATACCGTTCAGCCTGCATCAGGAAAAGTATTAAGTGGAGGTGTTGATGCAAATGCATTGCAAAAACCAAAACGTTTCTTTGGAGCTGCTAGAAATGTAGAAAATGGTGGTTCATTGAGTATCATCGCAACTGCATTGACTGAAACAGGTTCTAAAATGGATGAGGTTATCTTTGAAGAATTTAAAGGTACAGGTAACATGGAGCTTCAATTGGATCGTAAAATTGCCAACAAACGTATTTTCCCTGCAATCGATCTTACTTCGTCAAGTACACGTCGTGATGATTTATTATTAGACGAGAAAACTTTACAAAGAATGTGGATTATGCGTAAATATCTATCAGACATGAATCCAGTAGAATCTATGGATTTTGTAAACGATCGTTTCAAGAAAACAAGAAATAACGAAGAGTTCTTGATCTCTATGAATGACTAAGAAAAGGTTCTAAGTTACAAAGGTGCTGAGGTTCTAAGGTTTTTCTTTTGGAATCTGTAAATATAAAAAAGGGATGAGTTTTAAAACTCATCCCTTTTTTGTTTTGTCGGCCCAATCTTTGTAATTTCTGTATTATGTTTAACATAGCCCGAGGTTTTAACCTTGGGGCACGCATTGTGAATCCATTATTGTTCCCAAGGTTGAAACCTCGGGCTATGGTTGAAATGTGAAAAGGATAAAATTTGTAGACTTTAGTCTAAAGTAAAAAAACTTAGAACCTCAGTATCTTAGAACCTCAGTTCCTAAAAAAAACCTTTGCACCTTTGTCCCTCAAAACCTTTGCACCTATTTTTTATCAACTACAGGTCTATTTTCTCTATTTGCTAAATCCCAGGCAACAACAAATGCCAGTTGTGTTCTTTTAGTTAAAGCATCGTACTCGATTTTTTCAGGTTCATCGCCTTTTCCGTGGTAATCTTCGTGAACTCCGTTAAAGAAGAAAACAGCCGGTATGCCATGTTTTGCGAAGTTATAGTGGTCAGAACGCTCGTAAAAATGATTTGGATCTTTAGGATCATTAAATTTAAAATCTAAATCTATTTTAGTGTATTTATCGTTTTGAGCTACAACAGCATTGTGTAAATCTGTAGATAATCTGTCAGCACCAATAACGTAGACATAGTTATTTGTTTTTGCATGTTCCACATCGCGACGACCAATCATATCAATATTGATATCCGTGATAGTATTTGCAATTGGGAATAATGGATTTTCAGAATAGTAACGAGATCCGTGTAATCCGTGTTCTTCTCCAGTTACGTGAAGGAACAAAATAGAACGTTTTGGACCATGGCCTTGTTTTTTTGCTTTTGCAAAAGCTTTAGCGATTTCCATAACCGCAACAGTTCCGGAACCATCATCATCGGCACCATTATAAACTTCGCCATTTTTTATTCCTACGTGATCGTAATGTGCTGAAATAACTAATACTTCATCCGGTTTTTCAGAACCTTCTATATAAGCCCAGATATTCTCAGAATCCGGTAGGTTTTCATTACGTTTTGCATTTAAGAAAGCCGCAGGAATATGTTGGTAATAATCTGTTGCTCCTTTTGGAAACGAAACTCCATTTTTTTTGTATTGTTCGATCATATACAAACCTGCCTTTTTCTGACCTTTTGATCCGGTTTCGCGACCTTCCATTTCGTCAGATGCGACAACATAAAGCATTTTTTTTAGATCTTTCTCTGTGATGACTTTTATGTATTTAGTCGGATCTGAGTTATCTTTAGAAGCAACAGTCTGCATGTTTTTACAAGAAAACGCTGAAGCAACTAATAATAGAACTACAATTTTTTTCATTAGATTAGTTAGTGTAAGTTGATAAATATATATAGCATATAAAAAACTAGTAAAAATAGGATAAAAAAGAAGTTTATAAAAAATAAGATAAAACTTTTAATAAATGAAACTATTCTGGTTTCGCCATAAAAACGATGATGCGCCGGATAAAAATAATAACACATCCAAAGAATACCTACAAAATTAATAATATTAGCTACCACCGTAAGTGGACTGTCTTCTCCAAATAGACCAATTACTTTGTTGACAATAAATAAGATGAGAAATATTAAAAGTAAAAAGGAGAAATAATGCAAGGTGAAAATACCGTGATCAAAATAGTACCATTTCTTTTTGTTATGAAAAATCCATAAAAAGAAAGCAAAGAAAGGCATTATAATGAATAGAATTTTTGGAATATTGTGAATGAAAGATTCTATGAATTTTTCAATAATTTCCTTTTTTGTATTATGTTCAGTGACATGTACAGCTTTTTCATAAGTCCAATAGGCAAAATCAGAAAGTTTTTCGCTCTCTTTTCCATACTTTTGAATAGAATCGATTTCTTTCATCGATCTTAAATTAAAGTACTTTTTATCGAGTTGTTTCATCGTTTTGTCCTGCAAATAGTTTTTACCGCCGTGTTTTTCGGTTTTTTCTTTGCTGGGTTTTTCAAAATTAGAACTGATTTCTTCCTGACTTTTGTTAAGATTCTCACTTACTTGATTCGGAAATAAAGCAATTAAAAGAAAAGTAATAAAACTTATAAAAATATACAGACGAACAGGAGCAAGGTAAGACAATCGTTTTCCTGAAAGATATTCTTTTGTTAATGTCGAAGGTTTGAAAAGTAGGTTTTTAATCGTTTTCCAAAATGCATTCTCATAATGCGTTAAATCTTCAAAGAAATGGATAAACAAATGATGGAATGTTTTTCTGCTATCAGTGTTTTCCTGTCCGCAATTTGGACAAAATTTTTGTTCAACAACATGTCTGCAATTTAAGCAGGTTTTGTCTTTTCTAATCGGACTGTGTGACATTGGTTATTTTAGTTGGTTTAATTTTGGTTGTTATTTTTGCTTTTTGCCCACGGATTTTAGGGATTAAACGGATTTTCGCTGTTTTTTTACCACGAATTATCGCGAATTAATTTTATTAAATATCAGTGTAAATCTGTTTAAATCCGCGTTATCTGCGTGCCATTTTTTTTGCCACGAATTACACAAATTTTCACGAATTAATTTTATTAAAATATCAGCGTAAATCTGTTTGATCCGTGTCATCCGTGTGCTATTGCTATTTCTATTTTTTCAAAACTTCATTTAGGAAAAGCTGTAAATGTTCAAAAGATCTTTTTGCTGCAACAGCGTTATAAGCAGCGCCTTTTGAATTATCGTTTCCGGCTTCAGGATTTGTAAAAGAGTGAACTGCATTTGCATAATAAATCATTTGCCAATCCGCTTTTGAGTCACGCATTTCTTGTTGGAAAGCTGTAATTTCTGCCGAAGATTCAAACGGATCATCGGCACCGTGACAAACTAAAACTTTGGCAGTTATTGGTTCTACTTGGCGACTTGCATCTCTGGCTAAACTACCATGAAATGAAACAACGCCTTTTACATTCAAATGTCCGCGGGCAGCTTCAAGAACTCCGGTTCCTCCAAAACAATATCCAATAGCAACAATATTATCTGCATTAGCACCGGATTTTACTAATTCCTGCAACGCTGCATTGATTCTTTTTTGATAAACCGTAAAATTGGTTTTATAATATCCCGCTTGTTTTCCAGCTTCTGAAGTGTTTTTTGGATAATTTCCTTCACCATAAATATCAGCGATGAAAACACTGTAGCCAAGTTTAGATAACTCTGCTGCAATATCTTTTGAGGCTTTATCGATTCCTAGCCATGCTGGTATAAGAAGAATACCGGGATTATTGCTGCTTTTTTTAGCAGATTTTATATATAAACCATTTAATGCCTGAGGTCCGTCAGCATATTTTACGGGTTTTAGTTGTGCATTTATAGCATTTGAAAACAATACAGTAGCAAAAATGAGTAAAGCCGAATTTTTCATAATTTCACAATTTTTAACAAATATCAGAAATATTATGTTACAAAAAAACCTCAAAAGCCATTTCTTCTGAGGTTTTTAGGAATAAAATTCTAAATCTTATCGGATTTATTCAATAGTGATATTTCGTTTAAAAGCGCAGCCCAATTCTATCATCGAATCGGTTTTGGCAATTCCAGGAATATTATCAATTTTTTCATATAATATTTTACGCATGTGTTCGTGGTTTTTTGCCGTAATTTTGAGGTAAAGCGTAAAAGATCCGGTTACAAAATAGCATTCTGTAATTTCAGGAATTTCTTTTAAAGCCTCGATAATTCGTTCGGAATCGGAATCTTTATTAAGTGTAATTCCTGTAAACGAAGCCCAGTCGTAACCAATTTGTTTTTCGTTCAAAATAGGTTTGATGCCCGTAATAATTCCTTGTTCAAATAAACGATTGATACGCTGATGAACCATCGTATTTGAAATTTTTAAATTAGTAGCAATGGTAGAAAATGCAATTCTTCCGTCTTTCTCTAATTCTTTTATGATTTTTACGTCAAACTCATCTAAAATGTCCATGCGTTTATTTTTAATTTCTGTAAAGATAAAAATAAGTCTGATTTGAATGAAAGATCACAAATTGAATATGACTTATATTCCTGCTAAAATAAGTTATTTTAATTTTAAAAAAGCTTAATTTGAGTTAAAACATTTGATTTTTGTGTTGTAAATAAATAAATTTTATATTTTTGTCTCAATAAAAATAAATTATCATGGGACATAAGCAAGAAATACTTTCATCAAAGTCTGAAGTTTTGATTGAAAAAGAAAACAAATACGGAGCTCATAATTATCATCCACTTCCGGTTGTTTTGGAAAGAGGTGAAGGAGTATACGTTTGGGATGTTGACGGGAAAAAGTATTATGATTTTTTATCTGCTTATTCTGCTGTTAACCAAGGACATTGTCATCCTAAAATTGTGAAAGCAATGGTTGATCAGGCTCAAAAACTGGCTTTGACTTCTCGTGCTTTTTACAATGATAAATTAGGAAACTATGAAGAATATGTAACTAATTATTTTGGTTTTGATAAAGTATTACCAATGAATACAGGTGCCGAAGCGGTTGAAACGGCTCTGAAACTTTGTAGAAAATGGGCTTATGAAGTAAAAGGAATTCAGGAGAATCTTGCACAAATTATCGTTTGTGAGAATAACTTTCACGGAAGAACAACGACAATTATTTCATTTTCTAATGATGAAACTGCACGTAAAAGCTTTGGTCCGTTTACAGAAGGATTTATAAAAATTGAATATGATAACCTTGAAGCTCTTGAAAAAGTTTTAGAATCATCAAAAAATATAGCGGGATTTTTGGTTGAACCAATTCAGGGTGAAGCCGGAGTTTATGTTCCGTCAGAAGGATATTTGGCGAAAGCAAAAGCGTTGTGTGAGAAACATAATGTATTATTTATTGCTGATGAAGTTCAGACTGGAATTGCACGTACCGGAAAATTATTAGCAGTTCATCACGAAAATGTACAACCGGATATCTTGATTTTAGGAAAAGCAATTTCTGGTGGAGTTTACCCAGTTTCGGCGGTTTTAGCAAATAATGAAATCATGAATGTGATTAAACCGGGACAACACGGATCTACTTTTGGTGGAAATCCTGTTGCTGCCGCTGTTGCAATCGCTGCTCTTGAAGTGGTTAAAGAAGAAAACTTAGCGGAAAACGCAGAGCGTCTTGGGATCATTTTAAGAAAAGGATTAAACGAAATCGCTGAACGTAATAACTTAATTACACTTGTTCGTGGAAAAGGTTTATTAAACGCAATCGTAATTAATTGTGGTGAAGATTCAGATTTAGCTTGGGAAATTTGCCTAAGATTTAGAGATAACGGATTATTGGCAAAACCAACTCACGGTAATAAAATCAGATTAGCGCCGCCTTTGGTAATGACCGAAGCTCAAATTCAGGAATGTCTTGAAATAATTGAGAAGTCATTAAATGATTTTAGAGATTAATTTCATCATTCATTACTTACATACAATATTAGGTTTTAAAAAACATATTCAGTTTTCTGAATATGTTTTTTTTTGCGCTTAATAAAAGTACTATTTTAATACAATTTGGTCTTTTACAGGTATTTAAAGTTTTTTATGTGAATTATTTTTGCAGAAATTTTCAAAGAGAAAAAGAATCGCTTGAAAAGAAACTGATTAATAATTTATACAAATAAGATATGATAACAATAAGCTTGTGCATGATTGTAAAAAATGAAGAAAAGACATTAGCAGAATGTCTTAACTCTGTAAAAGATATCGCAGATGAAATTATAATAGTTGATACAGGTTCTACAGATAAAACAAAAGAAATTGCACATTCCTTTACGGATAAAGTCTATGATTTTGAATGGATAAATGATTTTGCTGCTGCAAGAAATTTTGCTTTTTCTAAAGCTACAAAGGAATATCAACTTTGGTTAGATGCTGATGATATTATAATCGAAAAAGATAAAATTGCTTTCCTAAACCTTAAGAAAGAGCTTTCTCCTGCAATTGACATGGTTTTGATGAAGTATAATTATGTTGTAGATGAAAATAATAATCCTTCCTATTCTTTTCAAAGAGAAAGATTGGTAAAAAGAGTCAATAATTATAAGTGGAATGATCCGGTTCATGAATATATTTTATATGGTGATAATTATTTGATATCTGAAATTGCGATTACTCATAAAAAGGTAGATTCTTTTTCAGATCGAAATTTAAAAATCTATGAAGCGCAACTGAAAAATAATTTACCTTTTTCTCCAAGATCTTTGTATTATTATGCCAGAGAATTAAGGGATCATCATAAATATGAAGAAGCGATTGAATACTTTAATAAATTTCTCGATACAAAAGATGGTGCTGTAGATGATAACATAAATGCTTGTTATGAAATTGGAAAAATTTACAAACAATTAAATGATACAGACAATGCATTAAGGTACTTTTTCCAGAGTTTTTCATATGATATTCCAAGGGCGGAATCATGTTGTGAGATAGCTCTAATTTATATGGCTAATAAAGATTATAGAAAAGCTATTTATTGGTATGAGTTTGTATTTACTTTGAAACTTTCAGATACTGATATCAACAAAACATCAATTGATTGCTGGAGTTTTGTGCCTGCAATACAACTTGCTGTTTGTTATGCGAATATCAATAATATCGAAAAAGCTATTGCTTATAATGAATTAGCAGGAAAGTATAAAATAGATCACGATTCTGTGGTACACAACCGCAACTATTTTAATAAACTCGGAAAAAATAAAGATTTTTTATTTACCGATTATAAAGGATAATATCATAAATTTGGTATATACAATATTTGTACAGATATAAAAAATTAAAAAAAGGCGTTCGCCTGAGCGAACGCCTTCTGGTTATAATTACTTAAAATATCAAAAAAAGTAACTATTTCTTTAAGCCAATGTTTATAAAGCATTGGCTTTTTTATTTTTAAAACCTAACTTTTTTAAGTTCCCACAACGTTTTTATAAAGGTATCAACGTCTTGTGTCGTGTTATAAAATGCTAGTGAAGGACGAACGGTTGTTTCAACGCCCATTCTTCTCAAAATAGGCTGAGCACAATGATGTCCGGTTCTTACGGCAACACCTTCTTTGTTAAGCGCTTGTCCAACCTGGTCGTTTGAATATCCTTGCAGATTAAAAGAAAGTACACTTGCTTTATCTTTAGCGGTTCCTATCAATCGAACGCCCGGAATTTCTTTGAGCAGTTTTGTGGCATATTCTAACAAATAATGTTCGTATTGTCCAATTGCGTCAATGCCTAGTTTGGTAACATAATCAATTGCAGCTCCAAGACCAATTGCATCGGCAATGTTTCCGGTTCCGGCTTCAAAACGATTGGGAGCTTTGTGGTATTTTATTTCCTCAAAAGTTACATCCTGAATCATGTTTCCGCCCGCTTGATACGGTTCCATTTCGTTCAGTAAATCTTCTTTTCCGTATAAAGCGCCAATTCCTGTTGGACCAAATAATTTGTGTCCTGAGAAAACTAACCAATCCGGATTTAAATCCTGAACATCAACTTTCATGTGCGAAACCGATTGTGCGCCATCTATCAAAACTTTCGCTCCAGCGGAATGCGCCATTTCGACAATTTTTTTAGCAGGAGTTACAGTTCCTAATGCATTTGAAACTTGTGTAAAAGCAACCAAACGTGTTTTAGGATTCAGCAATTTTGCATATTCATCAAGTAGAATTTGACCGTCATCATCTACCGGAATTACACGAAGTTTCAATCCTTTTTTATCAGCTAATCTTTTCCACGGAACAATATTAGCATGATGTTCCAGATTACTTACTATGATTTCGTCTCCGGCAACCAGATTATGATCTCCCCAGCTTTGTGCAACCAAATTTATACCTTCTGTGGCACCGCGAACAAATACAATTTCGTTTACAGAAGTCGCATTTAAAAAAGTTTTTACTTTTTCGCGAGCAGCTTCATAAGCATCAGATGCACGAGCAGCAAGTTCATGTGCAGCACGGTGAATATTCGAGTTTTCATGTTCATAGAAATACGCAATACGATCAATTACCGATTGTGGTTTTTGAGTCGTTGCCGCATTATCAAACCAAACTAAAGGTTTTCCGTTTACTGTTTCACGTAGAATCGGGAAATCTTTCTTGATTAATTCTGCATTAAAATTAGTACCTATAATTCCGTTCAGTTCTGTTGATCCAAGAGTGCTTCGTACAATTGCATTTGGACTTTTTTTATCAAAAACAAAAGGATTCTGATCTAAGAAATAATAGTTATTTCCAGGTCCATTTCCACTTGATGGAGAAATATCACGTCTTTTAAATTGCGTATCAACCGTTGCCAAAGCTGCTTGTAATTCAATTTCAAAAGAAGAATTTTCGGTTTGAAAAGGCAAATATTGATTGTTCAGCAATAAATCAGAGAAAAATTTATCTTCGGTCAATTGTGGTGAACCTCCATTTTTTAAATTATGATCATAAAAACCAGTCTGCGGATCGTTCATATTCAGATTATAATCTTCCTGAATTCCTGACGTTGTAACACCGCTTTGAGGATCAAATCCCGCTCCGGCATTTGGATATAAAGCCGAGGCACCAGTATTACTTCCATAATTAGTAACAGTTGGCGTTACTCCAAAACCAGTGAAGGAATTAGGAGTTGGCGCTATATTTACCGGATTTTGCGTTGGGATTGGCGCTAATATATTAGCGCCGCCCGATTGCAATAACGTTTCGGCAATTTTAGTCGCACGAGGATGTTCGCTTTTATCCGGACTCAACGAAATCTCTTTCGGGAATTCGTTGGGTAAAGCCTTGAACAATTCGTTTGCCAAATTTTGCAAATCGTCAATGTTAGGTAAACCGTTGTTGTTAGTATTTATACTCATGATACTTTCCTATTTCTACATCTTCAAGAACTGCGATGGCGTCATCTACTAAAACTGCTAGTGAGCAATATAGAGATACAAGATAAGAAGCGATTGCTTTTTCATTTATTCCCATAAAACGAACTGATAATCCAGGAGATTGTTCGCCTTGTAAACCTGGCTGAATAAGTCCGATAACGCCCTGACGGCTTTCTCCGGTTCTTAAAAGTATGATTTTTGATTTACCATTTACGATTGGCAATTTATCCGATGGAATAAGCGGAATTCCTCTCCAGGTTAAAAATTGTGATCCAAATAAAGAAGTTGTTGGAGGCGGAACACCACGACGTGTACACTCACGACCAAAAGCTGCAATTGCCAATGGATGTAAAAGGAAGAAACCTGGTTCTTTCCAGACTTTAGTCAATAATTCGTCTAAATCATCTGGAGTTGGCGCGCCAGTTCTTGTTTTTATGATTTGAGAAGGAGCAACGTTGCTCAATAAACCATAATCTTTATTATTGATTAATTCGCTTTCCTGACGTTCTTTGATTGTTTCAATTGCTAAACGAAGCTGCTCAGAAATTTGATTGTATGGTTTGCTGTATAAGTCCGAAACACGTGTATGTACTTCTACAATAGTTTGAACGGCAGCAAGATTATATTCTCTTGGATTCTCAATATAATCGACAAAAGTATTAGGTAAAATTCTTTCGTCTCTTGCAGAACAATCTACTTCAATATGAGTTCCGTCTTTTACTTTATTCAAACGGAAAACTCCTGATTCTACAGGAACCCAATGTAAAAGATGTGTTAGCCAACGTGGAGATATTGTCCCGATTTGCGGAACCGAACGTGTCGCAATTGCTAATTGTCTTGCTGCTACATCGCCTAATGCGGTTTGTTGTTGTTTAGATTCAGCCATGATTTAATGGTTTAAAGGTTAATTTATTTTTTGTTTAAAAGATATAATAGGTCTTCAATAGCATAGCCTATTTTTATTAATGCAAATCAATAGTTTAATGTGCCTTTAGGTACTAAATATCGGTAGTAATTAGTTTAAAAATACATCGGCGTGCCGTAGGTACGCAACAAAATGATCATTATTGCGTACCTACGGCACGCTTAAATTGATTTCAATTCCTGTTTTCTACCAATATTTAGTACCTAACGGTACAAAAAATATGCTTTCAATCCTTGATTTGAATTAAAAGTAAATTTATATTAAAGATAAAAATTTCTAAAAGTAAAAGATGTTTAATTTACTTTAAAAAACTCTTAAGTTGTTGAATTTCATAACTAAGAAAAGAACCCAAATAATTCTTCAACCGAAAGATATCGTTCTCCCGTATCATAATTAAAAGTCAGAATCACAGAACCCTGTGGAATGTCTTTTAATTTTTTTGAAACTCCTGCAAGAGCCGCTCCTGTTGAAACTCCGCCAAAAATTCCTTCTTTTTGTGTTAGTTTTTTAGCAAAATTAAAAGCATCATTTTTTTCAACGGTAATAATTTCATCCACATATTCTCTATTGAAAACTTCTGGAATAAATCCTGCGCCAATTCCCTGTAAAGGATGTGGAGCTGGAATTCCTCCGCTCAAAACCGGAGATAAAGCAGGTTCTACCGCAATAGTTTTAAGATTTGGAAAATGTTGTTTTAATATTTTAGAAACTCCAGTAATATGTCCGCCTGTTCCAACGCCTGTAATCAGATAATCAATTCCGTCCGGAAAATCGGCAAGGATTTCCTGAGCCGTTGTTCTTTCGTGAACTTCAACATTGGCAGGATTTGTAAATTGGGAAGGTAAAAAAGCATTGTTAATAGTTGCCGCTAATTCCTTTGCTTTTTCAACCGCACCCGAAGTTCCTTTTTCTCTTGGAGTCAAAACATATTCGGCACCATAAGCTTCAATGATTTTTCGGCGTTCAACGCTCATTGATTCCGGCATTACAATAATAACTTTATAGCCTTTTACGGCTGCGACCAGTGAAAGCCCGATTCCTGTATTACCCGAAGTTGGCTCTATAATAATTGAATCAGGATTTAAAAGACCTCTTTTTTCAGCATCTTCAATCATTGCCAATGCAATTCTATCTTTGATACTTGAACCCGGATTTGATTTTTCGAGTTTAATCCAAACCTCGTGGTCCGTAAAAAGTTTGTTCAGTTTAATATGGGGCGTGTTCCCAATGGTTTCTAAAATGTTTTGGTATTTCATGTTTGATATTTTTGATATTTTGGTTTTGGTATATTCTATATAGAATAAAAAATCGGTTCGGGAAATGGATTATTGTCCTTGATCTTCATTTCATTTTTATGATAAACCACTGAATTTGATGGAATCGTGTACGTAAGCCAAACATTTCCGCCAATAAGCGAATCGTGTCCAATAGTTGTTTGCCCGCCCAGAATCGTGCTATTTGCATAAATAATCACGTTATCCTCAATGGTCGGATGCCTTTTTATAAACGCTTCTTCCTTTTTTACACTCAAAGCACCAAGCGTCACGCCTTGGTATATTTGAACATTATTTCCGATAATCGCTGTTTCACCAATAACAATTCCGGTTCCGTGATCTATGGCAAAATCTTCTCCTATTTGTGCTCCCGGATGAATTTCTATGCTCGTTTTTATGTGTGCATATTCAGATATGGTTCTGGCAAGAAGTTTTAAATCCTGCTCCCATAATTGATGTGAAAAACGATAAATAGAAATAGCGAAAAACCCGGGATACGAATACAAAACTTCTGCAAGAGTTTTGGCAGCGGGATCTTTGGCAAAAATTGTCTGAGCGTCGTTTAGCGCTTTTTTATGTAAATAAGGTATCGCTTCAAAGAACGTTTTGGTTTGTTGTTTACTATTTTCGTCTTTAGGTGCAAAATCTAAAACAAGCTCGTCGAATTGCTTTTCTAATTCATCAATTTTATTTTCAATCGTCGTCAAGCATCCAAATGATTTTGAAGTGTTTGAAAATAATATGGCGAATAACTCATCAATAAATTTATGAATTAATTTCTTCTCAGGAAGAATTAATAATTGTTGATGTTGTTTTGCTATTTCTTGATAAAATGAATTCATAATCGATTTATTTTAGGATTAGAAAATGCTTATTGTTTTTTTAAAAGTGCTCCGCCTGGCATTACTTCAGGTTTCAATTTGAATTTACTGTATTCTACAACTCCTGTTTTATCTGCCCAATCAAAATACGAAGCCGAAAGTTTGTTTACAATTCCCGGATTTTGCTGTGCCACATTTGCGGTTTCGCCTCTGTCTGTTTCGATATTGTAAAGTTCCCATTCGTAAGATGGATAAGTCGAAACCAATTTCCATTTGCCATCCCTAACCGCTCTGTTTCCCGCTCTTTCCCAGAATAATGGTGCGCCTCTATCGACCTGAGAAACATTATTAAATAAAACAGGCAACAAACTGCTTCCAACCAAGGGGTTTGTCGTCACACCATTATATTCTTTGGGATATTCGATTCCGGCTAATTCATAGAAAGTAGGAGCGAGGTCAATAATATGTCCGGTTCCCTTATCAATTCGGCCAGCTTTAATTTTTGATGGAAACCACGCAATAAACGGAGAACTGAATCCGCCTTCGTGCATATTGTTTTTATATTGTTGTAAAGGTGTATTCGATAAATATGCCCAGTTTTGTTCCTGATAATCAAACGATCCAGAAGTTCCAACTGGTCCGTCATTTCTAACAAGTCCTCTTCCTAAAGGATTATAAGTATTAAATCCGCCTTGAGCGCCATTATCGGAAATGAAAATAATCAGCGTGTTTTTATCTTTTTTTAAAGCTTTTAGTTTGTCTAAAACTTTCCCCACATTCTGATCCATATTATCGACCATTGCGGCGTAAACTTCCATTTTGGCTTTCCAGAATTGTTTTTCGTCATACGATAATTTATTCCATTCCGGAACCTCAGGATCTCTTGGTGCAACAGTTTGATCAGCTGGTAAAATGCCGTTTGCTTTTAGTTTTTCAATCCTTTTTTCTCTAAGAATATCCCAGCCTTCATCAAATTTCCCTCTGTATTTGGCAATATCTACAGGTTTTGCCTGCAAAGGCCAATGTGGAGCTGTAAAAGCGAGGTATAAAAAGAAAGGTTTATTTTCTTTGTTTTGTTCGTCTAAAAAAGTCACAGCATTATTCCCAATTTCATCTGTAAAATAATATGAATCATCTTTTGGATGTAATTCTTCGTTATTGCGAATTAATTTTACCGGATAAGGTGTTTTCCCGAAGGGCAAAGGTTTTGTATCAAAATAATTTGAAGCGCCTTTTAAGATTCCGTAAAATTTATCAAAACCTCTCTGATTTGGCCATTGCGCCTGATCTTCAGAACCTACGTGCCATTTTCCCGAAAGTAAAGTGCTGTAACCACCGGAACGAAAAACTTCACCTAAAGTCAAAGATTCTTTATTTAGATAACCTTGATAAGCTGGTAATCCCAAATTGACATCAAAAAATCCCATTCCCGCTTTATGCTGATATTGTCCCGTTAATAAAGATCCTCTTGTAGGCGCGCAAATCGAGTTATTGTAAAATTCGCGTAGACGTAAACCTTCAGTAGCAAGTTTATCCAAATTAGGTGTTTTAATTTCTGAACCATAATTTCCTAAATCAGAATATCCCATATCATCTACCAGAATTAAAATAATATTTGGTTTTGATGAGGTAGTTTGGGCGTGGCTAAAAGAGCCAAATGTGATTAAGAGATTAAGGGTAATAAATGCTTTTTTCATTTTGTTTTTTAGATATAATTCAACAACTCTTTTGATACAAATTTTGTAACAAACAGTGTTTTATAATTGGCAATAAGAGATTTTTGGTATTTTGAAAAGATTCGATTTCCCCTTTTATATTAGAAATAAAATCCAGCGCTAAGCGAAATTATAATAGCAGAATTAGCAACAGATACACATATAACAAAAGTTGTTATAGATGTGTTTTTTTGGAAGAATGGAATACGATATGCTTTCTGTTGTTTTCAAAATTTAGTTTGTTTGGTTTAAATGATATTTTAAAACTCTACTAATTCTATAGACAAAGTTAAATTTAAAATAAAGAAATCCAAATAAATCTGTAGTTATTTTTTTGAAGAGTAGGAGCGTTGTTGCTTTTTGTTGTTTTAATGTGTTGATTTTTAATTATTTGTTGTTGTTTTTGGGGAAATAAAAAAGCAAGCGAAAAATGTGATTTTAAATACATTTCTTACTTGCTTTAAATATTAATTTTGATAAAAATGTCAATTCTTTGCGTTTCAACGGATTAAAATCCGTTGCTACAATATGAATCGTTCCTCTGGAACTTTATATAGAATCTTTTTAATCTTTGGCTTTAAAAAAGATTAACGGCAAAGATTTTAAAACGCAGAGTTCGCAAAGCGTTATTAATTTTCCTTTGCGAGCTTTGCGTAAACCTTAGCGTTTTTTGCGGTTAAATCAGCATCACGTTACGAAAATACTTTATTCTAAAATGAACTTATATAACTTATATGGTAAAAAAACTATTTACTAAATAACAAAAAGGCAATAATCAAAGTAACAATAACATTGAATAATTGCGCTATTAAAAACGCATACAAAGGCTTTCGACTATTATTACTCAACAAATCTTTAAAATTAGTTTCTAAGCCAATACTCGTAAAAGCTAATGCAAACCAAATTCCCTGAAGATTTTTTAAGCTATCTTTTACTTCGTCACGAACTTCAGGAGTAATTAAGAACGAAAATATCAATGAAGCCAAAATAAAACCAATAACGAACTTAGGAAATCGTTCCCATATTACGCTTAATGTTGGTTTTGATTCTATAGCTTCCGCCGATTTATTATGAGTATACGTCCAATAAACGGAAATTGCAAAAGCAGCTATTCCTAACAAAACATTTTGAGAGAATTTTACAATTGTACTAATTTTCAAAGCTGTTTCGCCAACCAAAGAACCAGAAGCGACAACGGCTCCGGATGTATCGATACTTCCGCCAAGCCATGCTCCGGTAACTTCTTCGGGGAAATTGAAGTATTTGGCAATTATAGGCATGAAAATCATCATGGGAATCGCCGTTACCAAAACAATCGAAATAACATAAGACAGTTTTTTTGAATCACCTTTAATCGCGCCTGAAGTGGCAATTGCAGCAGAAACTCCGCAAATGGAAACAGCGCTCGAAATCATCATCGTTAATTCATCGTCGACTTTTAGTTTTTTGCACAGCCAAAAAGCAAAATACCAAACGGATAATACAACGACTAAAGCCTGAATTAATCCCAAAGAACCTGCTTTTAGAATGTCTGAGAAAATAACGCTGGTTCCTAATAAAACCAATCCAATTTTGACAAATACTTCTGTAGAAAGCGCAGATCGAAACCAATCCGGAAGTTGAAAGAAATTACCAATTGCGAGACCAATCGCTAAACTGAAAATTACAGCTTCGAGATTAAGTCCTTTTACTCCAGTATTTCCAGCAATAATAAGTGCAATAACGGTTAATATATAAACGATTGGAAAACCCAATAAAAAGTGTTTTACAGATTTTCCGATTAAGAAAGCGCCGAAAGTTCCGATAGAAATGAAATATAAAAATTGTAATCCGAGGATCTTTAAGTTTTCAAAATCGAATACATCTTGGAATAAATCGGTTCCGTTTGACCATTTGAAAACAGGAATCTCAGGAAGAAAAACAAAAAGAGAAATCCCGATGATTATAAAACCGAGAATTACGACAGTCCAGTCTTCGTGAATGTTGAATGATTTGGTTGGGGTTGACATTGTATTATTTTATTATCCTAACAGGTTTTTAAAACCTGTTAGGTATTTATTAGTTTATGGATAAATTTTTGTTTTGAATAGCCTCCAACTTTACCTGGAGTATATATATATATATTGTAATTGACATTGGCTTTAGTCGAATTTTTATATTGTGATTTTCGCTGACTTTAAAACTAAATACCTAACAGGTTTTAAAAACCTGTTAGGATATGAGAAGAACTATAAATCGACAAAATATTTTTGCTTGCCAAAATCAAATTCGTAATGTGTTAGATTTGGCCATAAAGGATTTACCAGACCTTTTTCCCAGTTTTGTAAAGCAAGGTGTAGTTCCTTCACTTTTTCCGGATTTTTTTGAGCAAGATCTGTTGTTTCAGATTTATCTGTAGCCAAGTTATAAAGCCATTCTTCGTGTGTTTTTCCGCTGATGATTAATTTCCAATCTCCGCTTCTGACGGCTTTTGCGTCGCCGGAACGCCAGTACAAAGTTTTGTGTGCTTCTTTATTTTTATTTACGGTACTTACAAGATCTACGCCATCATAAACGCGGTCTTTTGGCAAATCAGAATGGATTGCAGCAGCAATTGTACTGAAAATATCCAATGTACTTACCGGAGTTTTATAGATAGTATGAGGTTTAATTTTTCCTTTCCACGAAAGTGCAAACGGAACATTTACACCGCCTTCAAAATGAGAAAACTTTCCAGCTTTTAATGGCGCATTTGTAGTTGCAAAAGTATAATCGGCGCCACCATTGTCACTCGCAAAAAAGATCAGAGTATTATCTTCAAGACCTTCTTTTTTGACTTTGGCTCTGATTCTTCCCACGGCATCATCTAAGGCGCTAATCATGGCAAAATAAACACGTTTGTTTTCGTCTTTTACATTAGGAAAACGATCGTAATATTTCTTACGAACCTGAAATGGCGTATGAGGCGCATTAAAAGGAACATATAATAAGAAAGGTTTGTTTTTATTTCTATCAATAAAAGCTTCAGCTTCATCAGCAAATGTCTCTGTTAGATAGGCTTTATTGTGAATAATTGTAGTATTACGACGAATTTGTCCGATCCCGACGCGGCCATTTCCCCAAATCATTTTATCGGTAAAATCTTTATGATGATGGTTGATAATATCCGGATTATCATCTTCTGGAGTATAAAGCGAAAATGCTTGATAAAACCCATAATGGTAATCGAAACCTCTGTCTAAAGGAAAAAATCCTTTGTTGTGACCCAAATGCCATTTTCCAATAATTGCTGTACTATAACCTTCTCTTTTGGCAAGATCTGCAAACGTAATTTCAGATTGTGGCAAACCTTGTGTAGCTATAGAAGCTTCGTTTGGATAATTAATTTTTGGATTTAGTCTCCAATTATTGGTATTGATTAAATATTTGAATCCGTAATATTCAAGATTGTTTTTTGGATAGCGATCTCCGGGTTGAAATTCATGTCCAAAACGTTCCTGATAACGTCCAGTCAGAATTCCAGCACGAGAAGGCGAACAAATAGAAGCAGAAACATATCCGTCCTGAAAAGTCACTCCTGAAGCCGCCAAAGAATCTATTTGCGGTGTTGGTGTTGATTTTCCTCCGTATAACGAAATGTCATATTTCCCTAAATCGTCAGCAAGAATAATAATGATATTTGGCTTTTTGAAGGAACTTTCTGTGGGAACTTTCTCTGCTAGAAATTCCTTTTTTCCTTCAAGTAATTTTTGATCGGGTTTTATCAAGGTTCCATCTGTATTTATTGGCCAGAATAAAAATACCGCCAATAGAAAAATAATCGCAACTATTGGAAGGATAATCTTTTTTGCTTTGGATAATGCCATGGTTTGGTTTTTGGTTTTTTGGAAATGATGTAGTTAACGACAATCTTTGTTAAAGTTAAATAATTTTGCAAAGACTTTCATATTAGGTTATTATGTGAATTTTTGTCATTTCGACGGAGGAGAAATCACACATCTAGCTCGACAAAGATTGTCAACATTCTTTGTCTAGCTACTTGTGGAGATCCCTCGTTCCTCGGGATGACAAAAATGGAGATTATGACTGCGAGAGCTTTGTCAAAGTTTTGAACTTTTACAAAGCTTACACTCTGTGACAATGATTGAGATTATTTCGAAGCCAAAGCCACATCAACATCGTTTTTCAAATCTCCTAAACCTTCTTTTTTGAAAACAATCTTTCCGTCTTTGTATAAAATCAAAGTTGGGAAAACTTTTACTGTTTTTAAATCAGCGATTACTTGTGGACTATCTTCCAGATCGATTTCTACGACTTTAAGATTGCTTCCGTATTGTGCTTTTATAGTTTCTAAAACTGGCTTCACTTTTTTGCAAGCACCACAATATATCGAACCAATATCTACTAAAACATCTTTGTTTTCAGCAATGATTTTTTTGTATTCGGCTAAGGTTAATTTACTTTTAGAATTAGCATAAAAAGGCTTTCCGTTTCCAATCCAGTTGGCGATTCCGCCTTCAAGACTATAAGCTTCTCTGAAACCGTTTTTTAATAAAGCTTCTGCTAACCACACACTTCTTCCGGCGCCAATAGAGTAGGTAAATACCGGTTTTGTTTTGTCTAATTTTGCTACTTGAGCAGCATAATCTTTAAACTCTAAATTAAAATTTACAGCACCATTTATATGGTTTAAGGCAAATTCTTCGGGACCACGAGCATCAATTATTTGAGGCTTTTTCTCGGCTTTAATTTTAGTATAATACACGTCTAATGAAACCGTTGTTGGACTTTTTTCTTGTGAAAAACCTACGATTGATAGAAACAGTATTAGGGCTGTAATACTGTTTCTTATTATTTTATTTTTTTTCATGGTAGTATTAAGATTAAACTTGCTCTAAAACCGGAGTTTGTTCAGCAATTTCGACTGTTTTGGCTTTTAATGGAAACGCAATTACACCTTCGGCAAGTGGAGATCCTTCTTTTTTAGATTTGAATATTGGCCATAAAAATTGTGCGTACCATTCTTCTTGTTTGTATGATTTTGTTCCGTATGATTCTGGGAATTTACGCGTGATTAACCCAGTTCCGAAAATAACATCCCAGATAAAAAACATATTTCCGAAGTTTCCTTTAAAGTGTCCAACTCCGTCACCGCTTGTATCTGCGTGATGCGCATGATGTGTTGCAGGAGTAGAAATCAAGCGTTCTAAAACCCATGCAATCGGATGTAAAACTTTATATTTATAAAACGGTTTGTCCCACGCAAGGCTAGAATGCGCTCCTAAAGTGATGATACTTTTGATTACCAAAACAAACAAAGCAGGCAATCCTAAACCTAAATACGTTAAAGTTGCAGTCAAATAAATCTGAGAAAAGAAAACCGTATAAATAAAGTTTTGTCTCGATGCCATCGCCATTCCCATATATGGAGCCGAATGGTGCGTTCTATGAAATCTCCATAAAAATGGTACTTGATGATGCAAACGGTGGTACCAATATTGCGTTAAATCATCGGCAATTGCAATAAGGAAAAATCCTCCCCAAAACGGAACCCATGATAATGTATTAGCCAAATTCGGAATTAAATATGGTAAAGCAGTCAAGCTGAAAAATGCAATTACAGGCGGTAAAAGCAATTTTGGAGCAAGAAAACAAATGATATCTATTTTACGTTCCTGACCAGTCCATTGGTCGTCGTATAAACCTGCACCAAATTCAATAACTCCCAGAACAAGCATGAAAACGGTTAATCCCCAAGTTCTGATGTGTTCGAATGCGGGTTTCGAAAATTCTAAAAATGATGGTAATGCAATGTGCGATTCTGCTACAACACCATTCGTTAATTTAAAATAAAGGAAAATTGCCAATACAGGCAAAGTGTATATTAAAAGACTGATAAATAAATCTTTTGTTAGTTTTTCTTTTTGAACTATTGCCATGATTTCTTATTTTAAAAATTGATTAATTAGTGCTAAACCTCCCGCCAATATTACTAGCGGAACTAAAAAAACGATCGCTCCCACGATAATTTTTTTTCCTATAATTTCATAGTCTACTCGTTTCATAATTGGTAAATTTTGGTGTGTTGTTCTTTTTTAAATATTTTATAATCTATTATGATAGATGTATTTAAGCTAATAAAATGTAAAAATAAAAAATAAAACTTCTAACTCTATAGATATAGTAGAGTTTTATTTAATTGTTTTTAATAAAATTTGTTATAATCCTTATTTTACCTTCTGAATAGTTGGAAGTGTATCAACAGTTAAGTTGTTTCTAAGTGTATCAGATGGTAAATACAAACGAATGATTAAAGTTACTTTTTCGACATTGGTAATTGGCAGCCAGTTTTCTTTTTTCTCCGTTCCCGATAGATTGATTTTATAAGAAGTACTATCCGTTTCGTACTTTACATTTTCAAGATTATAACTATATTTGTTGTTTGGATTTTTAATTAAAAACCCATTTTTATCATAAGCAGTAATACTCCAATATTTAGCATCCAGTTTTTTTCCGCTTATGATATAATCAGCTTTAGGATCTAATGCGTTTCCTTCGCTATCAGTACTTGTGCTTACATAAATCACTTCTTTTTTGGTCAAAGCATAAGGTCCATAAACTGCCACTTGTGCAATTGTCAGCAAATCGGCGGTGTTAAGATCTTTGTCTTTATCAACCGTTTGCCAATTCCCAATGATACGTTGCGAATCGCTTTTGCCGGATTTAATGTTGTAAACACCAACGGCACTTCCCAATACAATAGACAAAATAATCAATGCTACCGCAAGTCCTATTGTTTTAATTTTTTGATTTAAAGCCATTTTTATTTGATTTTAAGTTGAATATTTTGTTTTTTTCTTCGCTTTGTCAAAGTTTTAAACTTTGACAAAGCTTCTACTATGCGTATTTTTTTGAAGCCTTTCTTTTGCGCATTTTTGTCATTCCGAGGAACGAGGAATCTCCGCAAGTAGCTCCGCTTAGAAATTCATCAAACTTTGTCGAGTTACTTGTGGAGATTCCTCGTTCCTCGGAATGACAAACTTCGAGTTGAAGTTTTTACTTCACCAATTTCTCTACCGTAACTCCATGCTGCAATTCAGCCAAAGTCTTTACCGGATATGCTTTCGAAACTAAATAGCGAAACAAAATCAATCCTTTTGTTGTTGGACTATAGATGATTTTCTCTTTCGGAATATTTTTCAATACTTCTGATGTACTTCCTTCCAGAGCTAAATAATATTCGAATTTTGCTTTTACCTGTTCTTCATTCTGAACAAAATAATTAGTGGTGTTTTCCTGATAAGCCGAGATAGACCAATAAGTAGAATCCGGAACTGTTCCTGAGATTTTCAATACCTGATCGTTTAAATCATAATTAATTGTAGAATACAAAAAGTCGGGATTTGGTAACGGAATCACTCTGCTATTTTCAGCATCAGGCTGATTTCCAAATTGAGGCGTATTGATAACACCCAAACTTTTCTCTGCAAATTTCTTCTGGACATAATAAGGAGTTACCCAAATTGTTAAGTAATAAAAGCTCACTGCAATTACTACAAGAACCAAGGCAAAAAGGCCTTTTTTGATAAGTGGTTTTACTGCTGCCATAATTTACTTTTTTTAATATTAGAACTACTAAACATACTTTTTACAATACTCTGAGTAGCTTTGAAGGGGGATTATTTTTTATGGATTTCCTGCAAGGTTTTCAAAACCTTGTAGGTATGATTTGCAACGTTTGCGGGTATGATAAATTAAACCTACAAGGTTTTGGAAACCTTGCAGGTTGTAGAATTTATATTAGTTAGAACTTCCGGATTTTCCTGTGTTTTCGGTATTTCCGCCTTTAGTTACTTGCTTTACTAAATCCTGAAGTGTTTTTCCTTTGTCTGCACCAGAATTATGAATTCTTCTGTTGTACACATCTTGCCAGTCGATTAACGGATAAACGTTGTTTTCTTTGGCTTGCTCATCAAATACTTTTTTAAGCTCGGCTAATTTTTCAGGGTATTTTTTAGCAAGGTTGTTACGTTCGTTAAAGTCTTCGTTTAAGTTGTATAATTCCCAAACATCGGCATCAAAATTACTTGCAGCAGGTTTTTCATTTTTGCCCAAAGTATTTTTTAAGGCAAATGAATCCGGTAAATGTGCTGCTCCGGCTTTCCATCCATCTTTGTAGATTGCTCTGTTTCCAAAAATGTAGTAATACTGAACTTTGTGTAAAGATTCTGCTTTAGCATCATTTAATGAAGCATATAAAGACGATCCCTGAATAATATCCTGTTTCACAGATTTGATATATTCCGGAGCTTTGATTCCTGCAATGTCCAAAGTTGTTGGCAATAAATCTGTAACGTGGCTATATTGATTTCTGATTCCGCCTTTTTCTTTAATTCCTTTTGGATAAAAAACAATCAACGGATTGTGTGTTCCTCCTTCAGATTGTGCATCTTGTTTCCAGTTTTTGAAAGGTACATTTGTTGCTTGTGCCCATCCTAAAGGATAATTTGTATTTAAACCTTTTGCTGTACCAATTTCGTCGATATTAGCTAGGTTTTTCTTTAAGTTTTCATCGTCAGATGTTCCTTGAGAAAATAAACTTTGGTTAATAGTTCCTTCAGTAGTTCCTTCTTTACTGGCACCATTGTCTCCAATTGCCACGAAAATAACAGTGTTTTCTAATTGATTGGTTTCTTTTAGGTAATTCACAACTCTTCCAACTTCATAATCAGTATACGTCAGGAATCCTGCGTAAACTTCCATAAAACGAGCGTACACTTTTTTCTGATCCGGAGTTAGTTTTTTCCAGTCTGTGATCAACGGATTACGTTCCGGTAAAACTGCATTGGCAGGAATTACACCCAATTTCTTTTGGTTTGCAATAACTTCTTCGCGATAAGCATCCCAGCCTTTGTCAAATTTACCTCTGTACGGATCGCTCCATTTTGTAGCTACTTGATGAGGTGCATGCGCTGCTCCCGGTGCGTAGTACAAGAAGAATGGTTTTCCAGGTGCTGCTTTTTGTTGTTTTTGAATATAACTAATCGCTTTGTCTGTAATCAATTCGCTTAAGTGACGTCCGTCTGGCGTAATATGAACTTGATCTTCTACTAAATCAGGATTGTATTGATCTGTTTGAGAACCCAAGAATCCGTAGAAATGATCAAAACCTTTTCCGGTTGGCCATCTGTCAAACGGTCCCGCATCTGTAGCATCTTCGTCTGGAGTTACGCCATATTTACCAACGGCAAAAGTGTTGTATCCGTTTTCACGTAAAATCTCTGCAATTGTTCCTTTATCAGACGGAATTCTACCATCCCAACCCGGAAAACCTGCCGATAAAATAGTGTGTGAGAAACCGCTTTCGTGCACTCTTCCAGAATTTCTTCCGGTTAATAATGCCGCGCGGGTAGGAGCACAAATAGCAGTGGTGTGAAAGTTGGTATAACGCAAACCGTTATTTGCCAATTGGTCAAATGTTGGCGTTTGAATCAAACCTCCAAAAGCGCTTGAAGCCCCAAATCCTACATCATCCAATAAAATCCAGATTACGTTTGGTGCGCCTTGAGGAGCTTTTACCGGCTCTGGCCAATATTCTTTAGAATCGGCTAGGGTTTTACCAATTACGCCTTTGAATTCTTCTGGTTTTTCTTGTGCAAAGCCCAGTTGTGCAACTAGTAATGCAGTAATCAAAAGCCCATTTTTAGGACTTTTGATTCTTGAGTTGATTGTAAATTTTTTCATTATTTCTTTTTTTAATATTTATTAATCTATGGATTTAGTAGAGTTTTTGAGTAAATTTTTTTACTTGTTTGCTTTGGTCAATAATTCCTGAGCAGATTTTCCTTCGGTAGATGGCGTTTTATGTATTTTCCTCAGGTAAACATCCTGCCAGTCTATTAAAGGATATAAGTTATTTTTCTTAGCTTGCTGATCGAAGAGTTTTTTTAGTTCAGCTACTTTTTCAGGATATTTTTTAGCCAAATCTTTTCTTTCGTTAAAATCCTCGTTGATGTTGTACAATTCCCAAACATCTTTGTCAAAATCATTTGGCGGAAGATTTGTTTTATTATTCAACGCTTCTTTAACTTCAATTGAATTTGGATGATGCGCCGCGGCTGCTTTCCAACCGTCATTATAAATCGCTCTTGATCCAAAGATGTAATAATGTTGAATTTTATGTGCCGAAACAGATTTTGCATCATTCAAGGAATTGTAAAAAGAATATCCCTGAATGGTATCTTGCTTAACTTCTCTGATAGATTCTGGTGCTTTAACGCCCAAAATATCAAGAGTTGTTGGCAAAATATCAATTACGTGGCTGTATTGCGTTCTGATTCCCGGAGTTTTTATTCCTTTTGGGTAATAAACAATCAACGGATTGTGAGTTCCTCCTTCAGAATTGGCATCTTGTTTCCAGTATTTGAAAGGTGTATTAGTTGCTTGCGCCCAACCCAAAGGATAATTAGTGTATGTTTGAGGAGTTCCAATTTCTCCAATTCTGTTTAAGTTATTTTGGAATATTTTTTCTTCAGTATCACCATTTACGTAGGTTTGTCTGTCTACAGCTCCTTGTAAAGTTCCTTCTTTACTAGCTCCATTATCTCCAATTAAAACAAAAACTACGGTATTTTCCAGTTGATTGCTTTCTTTTAAATAATTAACCAATCTTCCAATTTCATAATCGGTATAAGTCAAATATCCGGCATAAACTTCCATGAATTTTGAATATACTTTCTTTTGATCCGGCGTTAGTTTTTTCCAATCTGCAATAAGCGAATTGCGTTCCGGTAAAACAGCATTGGCAGGAATAACGCCTAATTTCTTTTGGTTAGCCAATGTTTTTTCGCGGTAAGCGTCCCAGCCATCGTCAAATTTACCTTTATAAGGATCGCTCCATTTTTGAGCTACCTGATGAGGTGCATGAACGGCTGCCGGAGAATAATATAAAAAGAACGGTTTTCCCGGTGCTGCTTTTTGCTGTTTCTGAATATAACTAATCGCTTTATCGGTAATTTGTTCGCTAAGATGTCTTCCGTCAGGCGTAATATGAACTTGATCTTCGATTAAATCTGGTTTGTACTGATCTGTAGCAGAACCCAAAAATCCGTAGAAATGTTCAAATCCTTTTCCGGTTGGCCAATGATCAAATGGTCCTGCATCTGTTGCTTCCTCGTCAGGCGTTATTCCATATTTACCTACACCAAAAGTATTGTATCCTTTATCGCGTAAAATCTCTGCAATAGTTCCGTTTTTAGAAGGTAATCTTCCGTCCCAACCCGGAAATCCTGCCGACATAATTGTATGAGAAAATCCTCCAACATGCACTTTATGAGAATTACTTCCGGTCAATAAAGCGGAGCGGGTAGGAGCACAAATTGCCGTTGTATGAAAATTGGTATATCGCAATCCATTGTTGGCTAAACGCTCTAAAACCGGAGTTTCTATTTGACCTCCAAAAGCACTTGAAGCTCCATAACCTACATCATCCAGAATAATCCAAACCACATTTGGAGCACCTTTAGGAGCTGTAACGGGTTCCGGCCAATATTCTTTAGATTCGGCTAAGGTTTTACCAATAACTCCTTTAAATTCTTCTGGTTTTGTTTGCGCAAAACTCAATTGTACAAGAAGTAATGCAGTAATCAAAAGTCCTTTTTGCTGACTTTTGATTGTAATGTTATTTTTAAACTTTTTCATTAGATTAAATTTTTAGTTATTTAATTCGTAATCACTGTTTAATTCTGCTATTTTATTTTATTCCAATCTTCTACACCTACTTTTAGTGACCATTGTTGGTGTAATTCAATCAGGGATTCGAGCAGTTTGGGTTCTGATTTTGCTAGGTTTTTTGTTTCCGTTCTATCCGTAGCAAGATTGTATAATTCCCAAGGCCGATTGTTTTCGGCTACAGCCTTCCAATTGCCTTTTCTAACTGCTCTGCTGCCTTCATGTTCCCAAAACAAGGTTTCATGTGCATCAGAATGTTGTCCTTCAAATTCTTTTTTTAAGCTAATTCCTTCTAATGGTGTGAGACTTTTTCCTTGAAAAGAATCAGGATATTGGAAACCTGCATATTCCAAACAAGTTGGGAAAATATCAATGACATGACTTACTCGGTTACTTACTGTTCCAGCCTTTATATGCTTTGGATAATAAGCAATAAAAGGAGAAGCAATTCCGCCTTCGTGCGTGTTCTTTTTGAATAATTGAAAAGGCGTGTTACTCACATTTCCCCACGGACTTTCGTAACTATCAATTGATTCAACTGAACCTGGTGTTCCATTTTTTTGTGTCACATAATTCCAGTTTTTCACGTCATCGGCACTTCCTCCATTATCCGAAAGAAAGAGAACAATTGTATTATCTTCTTCTCCCAACGACTTTACTTTCTGCAGAATTTCTCCAATTCCGGCATCCATTCGGTCGATCATGGCAGCATAAATTGCCATTCGGGTGTCCCATTTATCTTTTTCTTCGATGCTTAGTTTTTCCCAATCCGGTACTTTTTCAAAACGACTGGATAAGTCCCAATTTTTATCAATGATTCCCAATTCTTTTAATTTCTTAAAACGGCTAGCTCTTAATTTATCCCAACCTTCCAAATATTTGCCTTTGTATTTTGCAATATCTTCCGGCAAAGCCTGAATTGGCCAATGTGGCGCATTATAAGCAACATATAGAAAAAAAGGTTTTTGTTGATTGCGTTGTTTTTCCAAAGAACTTATGGCGAAATTGGTAATTTCCTGAGTCAGATAAGTTGAAGTATCCGTGCGAATAATTTCTTTATCTCCTTTCAAAAAAGTAATTTTTCTTCCGTCATTATATAAAGGCTGCGAGTTAAAATAACTGCTTCCGTTGTTTTGTAACGTAAAAGAATCATCAAATCCGCGATTAACCGCCCACGCTGATGGTACTAAACCAACGTGCCATTTTCCTGAAACAATTGTACTGTATCCTGCCTGTTTGAGTGCTTGCCCAACCGTAATGCAATGATCGTTTAAATATCCCTGATAGGCTGGAAATCCTTTGTCCTGAACCATATCGCCAACGCCTGCCTGATGCGGATATAAACCCGTAAGCAATGAAGCTCGTGACGGACAGCAACGTCCTGCATTGTAAAACTGTTTTATGATAAGTCCGTTTTTGGCGAGCTTATCTAGGTTTGGAGTTTTGATTTCTGAGCCAAAAGCGCCAATATCTGAGAAACCTAAATCATCGGCCAAAATGACGATGATATTAGGTTGCTTTTTCTGTGCAAACAGCTGAAATTGTGTAACAACCAATAGGGCGAGGATGAACAGTTTTTTTATCATTTTGTTAGTAACCCGGATTTTGTGGCAATCCAACTGGATCAATATTTCTTTCGCTTTGCGGAATTGGATATAGATTATTACGTTCTGAAACGGAGTTTTTAGCCGTTACTTTTTTCACTTCGGTAACAAGAGTTCCCCAACGCACTAAATCAAACCAACGTTGTCCTTCCTGAACAAACTCTTTTTTGCGTTCTTCCTGAATAGCGGCTCTAAAAGTAACTTGTGTTAATCCTACTAAATCTACTGTTGGATCTGGCGTGTTAATTGGTTTTGCAAAAGCTCTTCTTCTTACTTGGTTAATCAATTCGTAAGCTTCTGGTGTTGGTGCTCCTTGTTCGTTAATAGATTCAGCAAGAGATAATAAAATATCGGCATAACGAATAAGCGGGAAGTTAATCGCCACGTTTCCTGGTGTTGCTAAATTGGTTAAGTCCAAATATTTTTTAAAGATTGGTTTTGGGAAAGTATATACGTTTGCTGTACCTGGAATTGGTAAAGTCTTCGCATAACTAACATCTCTTCTCACATCTCCGGCAGCATAAATATCATAGAATAATGCTACGTCTGAGATAATATCTGCTGGTTCTGTAGCCGTAAATCCTGTAAAAGAAGTGGCTTGAAAAGTGCTTCCGCTTGATCCGTTTCCGGCTTGATTTGGCTCAAACTGCACAGAGAAAATATGTTCTTTTCCGTTCTTTTTTGTTTTAGTGAAGATATCCTGAAAGTTTTCGAATAATGCATATCCGTAACCTCCGTTGATAACTTCTCTCGCTTTCAAGATTGCATTTGGATAATCTTTTCTAGTCAAATATACTTTTGTTAAAATAGCTTTTGCAGCCCCAGATGTAGCACGTCCGGCATCAGTTGCAGGATATGTTGCTGGCAAAGCTTCTGCATCATTTAAATCCTTAATGATCTGAGTGTAAACCGCATCAACTGTTTCTCTTCTTGATTTAAGACTTTCTAATTGTATAGATGTTGGTTCGTGTAAAACAATCGGAACTCCGCCCCAAAGACGTACGGCTTGAAAGTACAATAATCCTCTTATGAATTTTGCTTCATTAATCAATCTGGTTTTTACAACTTCGTTACCAGCTACTTTAGGTACATTGTCAATTGCTACGTTGGCTCTGTTGATTCCAGCGTAAATTTGGCGCCAAGCCACCTGAACACGATCAGAAGTTGCATCATGTGTTAAACTGCTCAAAGCTCTAACTTGCGGGTTTGTTGCAGAAACTCCAGCCGCTGCATAATCAGAAGCCATATCTGTTAAGAAATATAAGTTTCTACCAAATAAACTTTGTTCTCCCGGATCAAGACTCAAAGAAGCATAAACAGCGGTTACACTTGCAACGGCATCGTCTTGGGTTTTAAAGTAATTGTCTTCGGTTACAAAAGAGGTAGGTGTTACCTCTAAATCTGCGCACGACGAAAATAAACCGGCGCTTAATAGTATTGTTATGATAATCTTTTTCATTGTGTATATTTTTTTACTTAGAAAGTTACGTTTAGACCTGAAATGAATGTTTTGGAGTTTGGATAAGCACCAAAATCAATTCCGGGATATAAATTGTTTTGTTCATAAGAACTTACCTCAGGATCAAAACCGGTGTATTTTGTCCATGTGATTAAGTTTTCGGCAGAAACATAAAATTTGATGCTTTTTGTTCCCAATCTTGACGAAAGGCTTTTAGGTAATGTGTATCCTAAAGTGATTAGTTTTAATCTTAAGAATGAAGCATCTTCTATATAACGCTCCGAAACAATTCCAAGTGGAGAACTCGTTGCTCTTGGAACATCAGTATTGGTGTTTGTTGGTGTCCAACGATTATCAAGAGTAACATTAGCATTTGTTCCAAGCGTAGAAATTTCTAATTGTTGGTTTAAAGCATTAAATACTTTTCCGCCATAAGATCCTTGGAAAGAAAAATTAAGATCAAAATCGTGATAAGAAACGGTGTTGCTAAAACTTCCCACAAATTTTGGTTGAGAACTTCCAAGATTTCCTTTGTCAAGCGCGGTAATTACACCGTCTCCGTTTGTATCAACGTATTTTCTGTCTCCAATTTTAGTATTGGCTAAACTGTTGATTTTAGGTTGTGTATTGATTTCTTCCTGAGTCTGGAAAATACCTGCAGTTCTGTATCCCCAGAAAGTTCCTAGAGGCAATCCTACTTTTACAGTTACGGGTTGTTGTTGCAATAATGATCCGTTTGGAACTACTGGAAAAAATTGATTAACACCATTTCCTATAGAAACTACTTTGTTTTTATTAGCAGAGAATACAAAGTTCGAATTCCAGGAGAAGTTTTCAGTTTTGATGTTCTCTGTAATCAAGCCAATCTCGATACCTTTATTCTCAACACCCCCAATATTCTGAAGCACCGTTGCATAACCAGAAGTAAGTGGAATTGGTACATTTATTAATAAATCGTTTGTTTTCTTGTAATAAACATCAAATACAAAATTGATTCTTCTTTCTAATAATGATAAATCTAAACCTATGTTATATTGATCTGTTTTTTCCCATTTCAAATCTGGATTTGCTAATCTCGTTGGTGCTAAACCAGTTTGCAAAGTACCTCCAAAAGCATAATTTACAGATCCCATTTGAGCTAGAGAAAGGTAGTTTCCAATCTCTTGATTTCCTGTTGTTCCTGCAGTAATTCTAAGTTTTGCTTCTGTTACACCTTTAATATGATTAGCAAATTCTTCATCTGTAATATTCCATGAAAAACCTGCAGAAGGGAAGTAACCCCAAAGAGACTCAGATCCAAATCTTGAAGAACCATCCGCACGTGCAGACAATGTGAAGTTATATTTTCCTTTATAAGAATAATTTACTCTGGCTAACCATGATTTTAATACACTTTCAAATGCATCGCTATAAGGTTTTACCGGAACACCATCCTGCAAAGCGTTGTATGTATTTGAGTCGTTTACAAAAGTTTGTGCTCCTGCATTAACAACTTCACCTTGAGTGTATTGAAGTGTATATCCTCCTAAAGCTGAGAATTTATGGTTTTCACCGAAATTAGTATTGTAATTTAAGGTGTTTTCGTTCAATACAGAACTTACAATTCGGTCTCCAACAGATGCTAAACCTTTAGTTCCCGCTCCTGAAGTTGTAGTTGATGGTGCATAATAGTTTTGTTTTGTATTGATAACATCTCCACTAACAGCAACTTTTGCAGTAAGCTTTTTTGTGATTTTGTATTCACCAAATAAACTCGTTAGAATTCTGTTGATTTTTGTTTCATTAGTTGTACTAACCAAATCATTAATTGGGTTAGGAATAATACCATTAGTTGCAGTTGCATATGGATTATTCGTTAGATTGTAACTTCCATCAGCATTTTTAATAGGAACTACAGGCGGTTGGTATAAAGCTACAACCAATGGATTTGGCTGTCTTCCGGCAGCTGCACCACCATTTGTACCAATACCATTTGAAACTGAATTGCTGTAATTTGCATTTACACCAAATTTAAAATTCTGAGAATAATTTCTTTCGTAATTAGCACGAAGCGAAATTCTTTTAAAATCTGATGCAATAACAACTCCGTCTTGTTGAAAATAACCTGCTGAGATTGCGTAACGAGAACGATCGTCTCCGCCTGAAAATGATAATTGATGATTTTGAATTGGAGCGTCAGATCTAAAAACAGCATCTTGCCAGTTGTAACTTCCAGAAGTTTTAAAAGCTTCTATTTGAGCCGGAGTAAATGAAGGGGCCTGACCAATACTTGCCTGAACGTCATTACGCAAACTTGCCCATTGGCTGGCATTCATTAAGTGTAATTTTTTCGAAACATTTTGAAATCCAATATATCCTTGGTATGAAATGTTATCTTGTCCTTTTACACCTTTTTTAGTAGTAATAATTACAACTCCATTAGCACCACGAGATCCGTAAATTGCTGTAGCAGAAGCATCTTTTAAAACCTCAATAGATTCTATATCTGCGGGATTAATAGTAGACAAAACATTTACAGTTGCACCGGCATTTGTAACACCAGCCGTGCTATTATTATTGTCATTATAAATCAGGATTCCATCAACTACATAAAGAGGTTCGTTACCTGCTGTAATAGAATTTCCTCCTCTAATACGAACACTTGAAGAAGCTCCGGGACGACCTGAACTTTGTGTAACTACCACTCCGGGAATTGCTCCTCTTAACAAATTATCTGCAGACGAAGTAACTTGAGATAAATTGGCTTTTGGAACCGATGCCACAGAACCCGTAATGTCTTTTCTCTTTTGAGAACCATAACCTACAACTACTAATTCATCCAGTTCCTGACGTTCTTCTTTTAAGTTAATGGTAACAGGATTTTTGTCTACAACTACTTCTGCTTTTTTATATCCTATGTAAGTTATTATTAAAGTGTAAGGGAATTTTTGTCCTGTTTGAAAATAAAATTTTCCTTCAGCATCTGTCTGAACTCCGTGTGTTGTTCCTTTAATAACAACAGAAGCTCCTATAATGGGTTGATTAGTAACATCATCAACAACAGTTCCGTCAAGTTTAGATTGAATAAGTGGCGTGGTATTCTGGGCATTAATTCCTGCCGAAAATAGCAGGAGAAAAAGCAATGAGTATATGTTTAATTTTTTTTTCATTTCTTTGTATTGGTTTTAAGTAATTAACAAGGCGCCTTGAAAGTTGAATTTTCAACTCTCTACAGGTGTTCTTGGTTTAGTGATAAATATTCTTTAGGCCTTGCCATTTCTGTTGCCGCAGAAATGGCTTTTTTTATTTACAGCAACAGGTTTGCATCTTTTTCATTTTAGTTTTGTTTTAGTTATTAGTCATTTTTTTTTAATATATAGGTATCGTTTCAAGAATCCTTTTTGATGCAATTAGTGCATAAAACAGACTTTTGTATTTTTCAGTAAAAGGGTATTGTGGTGTATTTTTATTTAGAAATTCGCCTTTTTTTATCTAATTTGAAATAAAGAAAAATCAGAAAAACGAATAAATTGCTGTGAGGTTTAGCAACAGAAGCACATATAACAACAATTGTTATAAGTATATTTTTCAAGAATATTATTATACGATATGCTTTCGGTTGTTTTCAAAATATAGTGTTTTATGGTTTTAAATATGATTTTAAACTCTACTAATCCTATAGACAAAGTTAATTTTAATATAATAAAATCCAAAAATTTCATAAGTTTTTTTTTAAAAGAGAAGGTAAGGGCTGTTTAAAAGTTGCTTTTTTATTATTTATATAATTGATTATAAGACAATTGTGTTTTTGTTTTGATTTAAAAAAATGTTAAAAAAAAGCTGCGAAAAAATATTGAAATGTAGTATTTTTTACTTGGTTTTTGTGATTTTAAACTTCCTCAAAATATTGAAAATGAGCTAAAAACGTCGAGTAAAGACTTGTTTGAGATCAACTATCATTTTTTATCCACTGAATAGTATTTCTTTTTATAAGGTAATTTCAGAATGCAATATCTACGGGATATAATTACCCTCCATATTGGAGTTAGTTACTGCTAAAATAAACGAAATGTATGTTTTGTTTTGTAAATAATTAATTTTCAATTGTTTAGTGTAGTAATTTTACCTATATTTATCATATTAACTTTTTTAATTAAATAAGATTAAAAGAAATAGTATTCCTCAATAGAATTTTATAAGCCATATAACAATTCAAAATATTTCCAAGTATTATATATTGAAATTATTCTTACAAGAAGTTTGCAAAGTAAAAGCCTTTTAAAAAAAAATCTATTATTTTTTGTTTTAAACTACTTGATATACAAGTGTTTATTTGTTTTTTATATTCAGGACAAGAATGTCTTTTAATATGATATATATCATATTATGTAAGAATTTAACGTTATAATTTTGCTTTTTAGTTGAGGAAATCAGTACCGATTGATCTTTAAAAATTTTAAAAAAATTATATGAGTAACCTATCTCAATCCCATAGAATTCTGTTTTTAAATACATTAGCATTTACAATTTGCTTTGCCTGTTGGACCTTAAATGGTGTTTTGGTGACTTATTTGGTAGACAAAGGAATCTTCAACTGGACAGTTGTTGAAACAGGCTGGTTACTTGGAATTCCAATTTTATCGGGTTCTATATTTAGACTTCCAATAGGTATTTTGACAGATAAATATGGAGGGAAAATTATATTTTCAATATTGTTAATACTCTGTTCAATCCCGCTTTTTCTTCTTCCTTTTGCCAATTCATTCTGGAGTTTTGCAGTATTAAGTTTTCTTTTTGGATTAGTAGGAACCAGTTTCGCTGTCGGAATAGGATATACTTCGGCTTGGTATCCTAAAAACTGGCAGGGTAGAGCTTTAGGAATTTTCGGAATGGGAAATGCCGGAGCTGCAATTACAACTTTTATAGCGCCAACATTATTAAATAATTTTTCAGAAACAGATCCTCAAAACGGATGGAAATTGTTACCAGTCATTTATGGTGCTGTATTGGTGCTTATTGGGATACTTTTTATTGTTTTTGCAAAGAATAAAACCAATCCCGGAGTTTCAAAAACAATGGGCGAATTAATGTCTCCTCTTAAAAATATGAGAGTATGGAGATTTGGAGCATACTACTTTTTAGTTTTCGGTTTTTTTGTAGCCTACTCACAATGGCTATTACCCAATTTTATGAACGTTTATCACACTTCACTCGTTATGGGCGGAATGTTTGCTACAATGTTCAGTTTGCCTTCCGGAATTATTAGAGCTTTTGGTGGATATCTATCAGATAAATTTGGAGCCAGAAAAGTAATGTATTGGGTTTTAGGTTCATCAATAGTAATAAGCTTTTTATTAATGTTCCCGAAAATGGAGATTTTTACGGCAGGACCAGGAGTTCTCGCTACTACAAATGGTGTTGTTACCCAAGTTTCTCCCGAAGCAATTACCGTAAACGATAAAGAACATAAAATTCATAAAAAAGAAATTTCAAATAACGACGATACAGCAATTTTCCCTGTTAAGAACTCTTGGCAGGAAATAGTGGTAGAACAAAATCAAACAGTCAAAAAGAAAGAGTTATTGGCGCAAGGCGTAACACAAATTAAGTTTAGTGCTAATCTCTGGGTATATGTAATTTTGGTCATACTTATTGGTATTTCTTGGGGAATTGGTAAAGCCGCAGTTTATAAACATATTCCTGAATATTTTCCAAATGAAGTTGGTGTAGTAGGAGGAATGGTTGGTTTAATTGGAGGATTGGGAGGGTTTATAGGTCCCATAATTTTTGGTTATCTCCTTAATTATACCGGACTCTGGACAAGTTCATGGATATTCATTTTTGTAGTATCAGTTCTATGTTTGTTATGGATGCATCGAACAATTATAAATGCGATGAGAATAAAAGCACCTGATTTTACAAGAGATATAGAACACAAACATTAAATAATTTTAATTAACAAATATATAATATGAAAACTTGGTTAGACAAATGGGAACCGGAAGATGATGCGTTTTGGAATGCTACCGGAAGTAAAATTGCCTGGAGAACTTTAACAATAACAACATTAACGTTAATACTATCGTTTGCCTCATGGTTTATGATGAGTGTTATTGCTGTGAAATTACCCGGATTAGGATTTTACTTTTCTAAAGATCAGCTTTTTTGGTTAACAGCGATTCCGGGATTAGCAGCGGGAGTTTTAAGAATTATTCACACCTTCATATTACCAATATTTGGAACGAGACATATTGTATCTTTTGCAACAGCAATTAAATTAATTCCTGTAATTGGGATAGGTTTTGCAGTTATGGATACCAGTACACCTTTTTGGGTATTTGCTGTATTAGCCTTTACAACAGGTTTTGGAGGAGGCGATTTCTCTTCTTACATGCCAAGTACAAGTTTATTCTTTCCTAAAAGACTAAAAGGTACAGCACTTGGAATTCAGGCAGGAATTGGAAATTTTGGAGTTTCGGTAGCACAATTTGTTACACCACTTATTATTAGTATTAGTATATATGGAGCTGCTTCAGTATTTACAAGTATTGATCATAAAGAAGCAATAGTTGTCTTTCAGAATGCTAGTATCGAAAAACAAAAAGAGGTTTTTGCTGGTCTAATTCCTGATGTACAAGCCAGAATATTGACAAACGTAAGCGAAACTATTAGAGATTCCGTAAGTGCATCAATCAAATCCGATGATAAAGTAGCTCTTTTTGCTGCATTGCCTGTAAAAGCAAAAGCAAAGGCTATTGCAAATGCAAATCCAAAGATGGCGGAAAAAATATTGAATGATATCAGTCCTAGTAATACGGCGGTTAAAAATCAGGAAATCTATTTACAGTCAGCAGCATTTTGGTACGCTCCTTTTTTAATATTATTAGCCTTTATTAGTTGGTTTTATTTAAAAAGTATTCCAATGAAAGCATCGGTTAGAGAACAGATGGATATTTTCTCTAACAAACATACTTGGTATTGTACCATTACTTATGTAATGACTTTTGGAACTTTTGCAGGTTTGTCAGCAGCTTTTCCATTAATGATTAAGTTTTTATATGGAGATTTTCCAAATGCACCAGATCCTTTAGTATATGCTTTTTATGGTCCGCTTATAGGTTCAGCAAGTAGAATCGCTTTTGGTTTTGTAGCAGATAGAGTTGGTGGTGCAATACTTACTACAATCACAGGTTTAGGAATTTTGGGAGGATCAATAATTTTAGTTACAGAAGGATTAGTTGCACCAACAAGTATGGAACAATTCCCATTATTTGTAACAGTGATTTTAGCAATGTTCTTCTTTACAGGAATAGGAAATGCGGGAACATTTAGACAATATCCAATTATTTTTCAGGAAAATCAACGTCAGGCAGCTGGAGTTATTGGTTGGACAGCAGCAATTGCAGCATTTGGACCATTTATATTTTCAAAATTAATAGGTAATAACCTTTCAGCCAATGGTACAGTAAATCAGTTTTTTATAGGAGTTTCTATTTTTACTCTTCTTGCTACCGGAATAAATTGGTGGTTCTATAATCGTAAAGGTTGCGAAAAACCAAGTTAAAAAAGTAATCATTAAATTTAATTAAGGATGAAAAATAAAACTTTTAATACCAAAGCTTTACTTGTTGCAACACTAGTTTCGGCATTAACTATAGTGTTAGTTTTTTACGGATCGAGACAACTTCAAAATTTTGACGCAGCGTTGGTTACTTATTTGTTTGGGACCGTATTTGCTTTCTTCGGAATTGTATATCGTTATACCGTTTGGTTGCAGCGCCCGCCAACTTGGATGTATTTCAAACGAAGCCTTAAATTTCTGTTTACAGGAAAAATATTTTCACATTTATGGTTTTTAGGTAAAGAATCTGTTGAAAATATAGTAGTTCAAAAATTCATTTATCCACGAAGCAAATACCGTTGGGCAGCCCATTTTTGTATCGCATTAGGGTGTATGTCGGCTTTTGCTATAACAATCCCCTTAACATTTGGCTGGATACATTTTACATTGGCACAAAATTCCATTTCAATTTATGAAGCACATTTCTTCGGATTTAAAATGATGGATTTTAAGATTGGATCTTTCCTTGCATTTTTAATCTTTCATGCCTTAAACTGGTCTTCATGGTTAGTAATATTTGGATCTGTTTATTATTTAAGAAGAAGATTAACAAATCCCGGTTTAATAGCAACACAATCTTTTGAAGGCGATTTATTACCGCTTATTTTATTGATAGCAATATCAGTTACTGGTTTGTGTCTTACATATTCTTATCAATTCATGAAAGGATTTGCATATGATTTCCTGGCAGTAATTCATGCCGTAACGGTAATCATGTTTTTGATATGGATTCCTTTCGGAAAATTTTTCCACATCATTCAGCGTCCGGCACAAATTGGAGCGCATATTTACAAAAAAGAAGGAATTAAGAAAGGAATGGCAGTTTGTCCTCATACAGGAGATGAATTTGCAACACAACTTCATATAAATGATTTAAAAATCGTAACCAAACAATTAGGATTTGATTTCACGCATGAAGACGGAACATCACATTTAGATTTAAGTCCTGAAGGAAAAAGATCCCGCTTAGCTCAGGCACATTTAAAAGCAAGATTAGAGAACGGTGGAAAGTTATTTGGATAAAAATTTACAGTCTAAAGTCTCAGTATTTCAGTCACAGTAAAACATTCTCAGTTTACACAATCGTTATAAACTGAGACTGAAAACTGAAAACCGTGACTGAAGACTGAAACAAAATAAAACAAACAAAGAAAATGGCAAAATTACCCGTATCAACCGAGAAAATTATTGAAGATTTTGGTCCTCATTTAAATTATGCGCCCAAAGATGGTTACGCAGGTCGAGATGAGCCAGATAGTTTGGTAAAAACACATTGTTGTTTTTGCGGAATGCAATGCGGTATCCAATTATCAGTAAAAGATAATAAAGTAGTAGGTTTTGAACCTTGGATGGAATTTCCTTTCAATGAAGGACGTTTGTGTCCAAAAGGAGTTCAGCGTTATTTGCAAAATAATCATCCTGATCGACTTTTACATCCTATAAAAAGAGTAGAGGGAAAGGGTTTCGAAAAAACTTCCTGGGATGATGCAATGGATAAAACAGTATCAGAAATAAAAAGAATTCAGGAGAAATACGGTAAACATGCTTTTTCGATGTTATCTGGAGTTTCACTTACTAACGAAAAAAGTTATTTAGTTGGAAAATTTGCCCGTGTAGCATTAAAAACCAGAAATCTGGATTATAACGGAAGACTTTGTATGGTAAGTGCGGGAGCAGGAAATAAAAAAGCTTTTGGATTAGATCGTGCTTCAAACAATTATTCTGATTTAGAATATGCTGAAGTAATTATTGTAGCCGGAGCAAATATTAGTGAAACCTTCCCAACATTGACTCATTGGATCTGGAAAGCCAGAGATCGTGGAGCGAAATTAATTGTAATAGATCCAAGAATGATACCATTAGCAAGAACTGCCGATGTACATTTAGATGTAAGACCGGGAACAGATTCTGCATTATATGGTGCGATGCTTAAATATCTCGTAGATCACGATATGTTGGATCATGATTTTATAGACAATTATACATCAGGTTTTCAGGAAACAATAGATGCCGTAAAAGATTATACCTTAGAATGGGCAGAAGAAGTTACTGGTATTGACAAAAATAAAATAAAAGAAGCTGCAGAATTATGGGGAAAAGCTAAAACTAGTTTTCTACTTCACGCACGCGGAATCGAACACCATTCAAAAGGAGTTGATAATGTTTTGGGTTGTATAAATCTTGTTTTGGCAACCGGAAGAATTGGTAAACCATATTGTGGATACGGAACAATTACAGGACAAGGAAACGGACAAGGTGGTAGAGAACACGGGCACAAATGCGATCAATTGCCAGGAAATCGAGATATTGAAAATCCGGAACACAGGAAATACATCTCTCAAGTTTGGGGAATTGATGAAAAAGATATGCCCGGAAAAGGACTTACAGCTTATGAAATTATAGAAGCTATTCATAGAGATGAAATTAAAGGATTGATTTCGATTTGTTTCAATCCATTGGTTTCATTGCCGAACAATAATTATGTAAGATCAGCTCTGGAGAAATTAGAGTTTTATGTTTGTATTGATTTCTTTTTGAATGAAACGGCTCGTCATGCAGATATTGTTTTAGCAGGTTCTTTACAGGAAGAAGAAGAAGGAACAACAACTTCGGCAGAAGGTCGCGTAATCCGAATTCGTCAGGCAGTAACACCTCCTGGAGAAGCAAGAACAGATACTTCTATTTTATTGGAAATAGCCAAGCGATTAGGTGAAGAAGACAAGTTTACTTACGATAGTAGTGAAGCTATTTTTAATGAATTGCGTGTTGCTTCAAAAGGAGGAACGGCAGATTATTTTGGAATATCATATAAAAAAGTAGAAGATAATATGGGAGTTTTTTGGCCTTGTCCAACAGACGATCATCCCGGAACACCACGATTATGGGAAGATAAAGTATTTGCGACTCCAGATAAAAAAGCACATTTTAATCCGGCGCCTTATAAATTACCGGGCGAAGTTACCGATGCTGAATATCCTATTATTTTAACGACCGGACGTGTGGTTTCTCAATATTTAAGTGGAACCCAGACAAGAAGAATTGGTAAATTGGTTGATCAGTTTCCGGAACCGCTTTTAGAAATTCATCCGGAAATGGCTTTAAAATATGGAATCAAACAACATGAATTAGTAAGAGTTGCAACACGACGTGGAGAAGGTATTTTTCCGGCAAACATTGTAGAAACCATTAGAAAAGATACTGTTTTTATACCGTATCATTGGCCGGGAGCCAAATCAGCAAATCAATTGACACCCGGAACTTTAGATCCAATTTCAAAAATTCCGGAATTTAAAGTTTGTGCTTGTCTATTAGATCCGCTGGGAACAATAGCACCTTCATCAAAAGAATCAGATGCATATGCAAGTGTTTAATCTATAAAAATGAAATTATGAATTTGACTAATTTTAATAAAAACGAAGAGTTTTTTGTAGATCTGCAACGCTGCATTGGTTGTAAAGCCTGCGAAATGGCTTGTGCAGAATGTGAAACTAACGGACAGGAATCTCTGATTAGTGTGAATTATGTGGAGCGTTCTTCAACAATTCAAACCACTGTACAAGTTTGTATGCATTGCGAAGATCCTGTATGCGCAAACGTATGTCCTGCCGATGCAATTTCGCAAGACGAATTTGGAGTTGTTCATACCGCAAATACAGAAAGATGTATTGGCTGCTCAAACTGCGTTATGGCATGTCCGTTTGGAGTTCCTAAAAAAATGGAAGAATATGACTTGATGATGAAGTGTACGATGTGTTACGACAGAACAAGCGTTGGCAAAAAACCAATGTGCGCAACAGTTTGTCCAAGTGGAGCTTTGTTTTACGGAACAAGAGCAGAAATTGAAGAAATGAGACCTAATAGTTCACCAATCAATACATTCATTTTTGGAAAAGAAACAGTCAATACCAAAGTAAACATTATGATGCCTAAAGGCAGTACTGAATTAAGAATATATTAAATCTAGATCCATGTCAAAAGAAGATAATTTAAATGAAAACTGGAAAAAAGATTTCCCAATAAAAAAACAGGAATCCACTCAGGTAAGCCGACGTGATTTTGCTAAGTTCCTAACTTTTGTTTCCGGAGGATTAATGGTAGGAAGCGGATTTGTTGCAGCCAAAGCTTTATTATTGCCAAAAGAAGGTGTACAAGGGGAACATTTTATTTGTAACATAGAAGATATACCAGTTGGCGGGACACGTGGTTTTGTAATTGAAGGCAGTACGGTACCTTATATTCTAATACATTTGGAAAGTGGAGATTTCAGAGCTTATGAGCAAAAATGTACCCACTTATCCTGTTCAGTTTTCTATAAACCAGGAACCGGAATCATTCATTGTCCTTGTCATGAAGGCTCGTTTGATGCGATGACGGGTGATGTAATTGCAGGACCGCCACCAAGAGCTTTACCACAATTAGAAGTGTTTTTTAAAGATAATAAAGTCTTTGTAAAAGCTTATGAAGATAATAAAGAGAGTTAGATTAATCCTAAAAATAAATCGATATGAGTACTTTTAGAAGAAGTCAAAATCGCGCAAATCCAAATAAGCTGAACAATATACTTTCAACGCTTATTTTTATTTTGATATTAAATGTAAGCATTCAAATCTGGTTACTATATGCTTCCCTAAATAATGCACTGGATAATAACAATGAAATATTAATACCTGCATTTATAGCTTCGGCAGTTCTGTTTTTTATAGGTTTTGCATGGCTATATTACCTGCCAACCGGAAATTTCAGAAAGAAATAATTTGAAGTTTCAATAATTTCAATGACTTATAAAAGCTATTTGATTGGTTTTTCTGAAATAATTTAAAGAATAAAGCTTAAATTTATAATCTTTTAGAAATTTAGAAAATCAATGATTTTAACTAAGTATAAATACTTATATTTGTAATAAGTATTTATTGCAGTAAATAAAATAGCAACCATGATTCAAGTTGAACAAGCATTATCAATTATTGCAGAGAATAGCACAAACATGCCAATTCAGAAAATACCAGTGCGTCAGGCATTGGGATACATTTTGGCAGAAACAATTTATTCTCCCATCAATATGCCGCCATTTCGGCAATCGGCAATGGATGGATATGCTTTTATTCACAGTGAAAGACATCAATACGATATTGTTAGTATTTCACAAGCCGGAGATCATTCTAATATAAAGATAAATCCAAACGAAGCAGTCCGCATTTTTACTGGTGCTTTTGTGCCTCATAATGCTGATACGGTTGTAATGCAGGAACATGTAATGGCAAATGAAAAATCAATTTTGATTACTAATATGCCTAAACAATTTGCAAATGTTCGAAATAAAGGAGAGCAAATTGAAAAAGAAGATGTTGTCTTTGAAGCCAATACTTTGATTACACCGGCAGCAATTGGATTTTTGGCCTGTCTGGGAATTACAGAAATTGAAGTTTATAAAAAGCCGAAAGTGGCCATTTTAGTAACAGGAAATGAATTAGTAAAGCCCGGAAAAAAATTACCAAAAGGGAAAATTTACGAAAGTAATTCAGTGATGTTAGAAGCAGCACTTCAAACAATTGGAATAAAAAAGACAAAAGTTTATAAAGTAAAAGACAGCCTGAAAGCTACTAAAAAAGCACTTAAAGGAATTTTAGATAAATATGATATCGTTTTAATTTCAGGTGGAATTTCTGTTGGAGATTACGATTTTGTAAAAGAAGCGTTATTAGAAAATGGAGTAGAAGAGCTTTTTTATAAAATCAATCAGAAACCCGGAAAACCAATGTTTTTTGGATCTAAAAAGGAAACTTTAGTATTTGCGTTACCGGGAAATCCTGCTTCCTCACTTACTAATTTTTACGTTTACGTTTATCCTGCAATAAAAAACAGAATGGGATTCTCGGATACACATTTGCCAAAAATTGTTCGGAAATTAAACTCAGGTTTTACCAATACAACTGGAAAAACATTGTTTTTAAAAGCGTTATACGATCAAACAAATGTGACAATTCTGGAAAGCCAAAGTTCAGCAATGCTCAATACTTTTGCGATTGCAAATAGTTTATTAATTGTTCCAAGTGATGTAGAAACCTTAAAGAAAGGACAGCTTGTAACATTATTACCAATTGATTAATAAGAATTAGAAAATTAGGCAATTAGAAAAATAGATAATTGAAATATGAAATGCGGTATGTAAAATTAAACATACAGCATAAACAAACTTGAAACTTGAAACAAAGAAAACCTGAAACAAAATAAAAAAACGAATGCAGTTACTTAGTTCCGAAAATATCTTATTATTCAGTTTTGCCTTAATCGTGATTGCTTTTTTATATTCTAGTGTTGGGCACGGCGGAGCATCGGGATATTTAGCATTGATGACCATTTTTGCTTTTCCGGTTGCAATTATGAAACCATCGGCTTTGTTGCTTAATTTGTTTGTTTCGAGTATTTCGTTTTTCTTTTATTATAGAATGAATTATTTCAAGCCAAAATTGTTTTATCCTTTTGCAATTGCATCGGTTCCAGCGGCATTTATTGGTGGTTTTATCACTTTGGATAATGCTATATATAAAATTATTTTGGGAGCTGTATTGGTTTTTGCGGCGTTAAGATTGTTTGGAGTATTTAATTTTAAAGAAAAAGAAGCGGTTCAGATAAACTTACCTTTTGCATTAGCGATAGGATTTATTATAGGGTTATTATCTGGAATGTTAGGTATTGGTGGAGGAATTATTCTAAGTCCTATTTTATTGTTTTTAGGATGGGCTTCAGTAAAAGAATCGGCTGCGATATCAAGTTTATTCATTTTTGTGAATTCATTTGCCGGAATGTTGGGTTTCTTTCTAGGAGGAAAAACAATTCCAACAGAAAGTTTTTATTTGGTTCCGATTGCTGTTATCGGAGGAGTTTTAGGTGGATTTTATGGAAGCGGTTATTTCTCTAATAAAACATTGAAAATGGTTTTAGGAGCAGTTATCCTAATGGCAAGTATAAAGTTGATTTTTCCATAAATTGAAATAAATGATATAATTGAATCATGCAAATTCTAAGGTTGAAACCTCCGGCAATGCTAGAAAAACGAGTAAAAAGATGCTATATAAAACATAGCCCAAGGTTTTAACCTTGGGATTTTAGATAATATGTTGAAAAAACAAGATTGGTAAAATCTGAAACCTGAAACAAAGAAAACCTGAAACAAAAAATATTCATGGAAACTCTAACAGTATTTATTCTTTGCGGTGGAAAAAGTTCCCGAATGCAGTCAGAAAAAGGACTTGTTTTGTTCCAGAATAAACCATTTATAGAACATATAATTAAGGCTATTTTGCCTATTACAGATAAAATAAAATTAGTAACAGCAAATAAAGAATACAATTATTTGCCTTATGATAAAATTCCGGACACGGTTACAGACAAAGGACCTTTAGGAGGTATTTATACCGCTTTGACAGATTCTGAAACCGAGTTTAATTTGATTCTTAGTTGCGATATTCCGTTAATTTCAACCGAATTATTATCAGAACTAATTTCAAAACATAATCAGGAAGCCGAAATTACGGTTTTTGCTTCCGAAAGCAGAATGCATCCATTAATTGGGATTTATTCGAAAAAATTAATTTCCGTTATCAAAAGCGCAATTGATAACGATGATTTAAAAATGATGAATTTAATTGCAAAGATTCCGCATCAAATCATCACAATAGAAGAAAGTGAAAACTTTCATTTGACCAATATTAATTCGATAGACGAATTAAACGATCTGAATATTAATTTAAGTTAATAATTATGAAAGGCTTAAAAACACCCAGATTAACAATTGTAGGCGCAGGTCCTGGAGATGTTGAACTAATTACCTTAAAAGCAATAAAAGCACTGGAAAATGCTGATGTTGTTTTGTACGATGCATTAGTTAATGAAGAACTATTGCAATATGCAACAAATGCAGAAATTGTTTTCGTGGGAAAACGCTTGGGCTGTCATGCTTATACACAAGATCAGATCAATGAATTGATTGTTTCGATGGCAAATCGTTATGGTCATGTCGTGCGATTAAAAGGTGGAGATCCCTTTATTTTTGGACGAGGAAGTGAGGAAATTGAATATGCAGAACACTATAATTTAGAAACGGCAATGGTTCCGGGAATTTCGTCTGCTTTAGGTGTTCCGGCTTCGGTTGGTATTAGTTTGACACAACGCCAGATCGCCGAAAGTTTTTGGGTAATTACAGGAACAACTTCAAATCACGAATTATCTAAAGATGTGCATTTAGCCTCAAAATCAGCTGCAACGGTCGTGATTTTAATGGGAATGCATAAATTGGAGGAAATTATAGCTATTTATCAAGAAAACCGCACGGATGATTTGCCAATTGCGATTATCCAAAACGGAACAAAAAATACAGAGCAAAAAGTAGTAGGAACTATAAGTTCAATTGCTAAATTAGTATCTGAAAATAAGATTTCATCGCCGGCAATTATTGTAATTGGCGAAGTGGTGAAAAATACCTCAAGATTAACCTCTTATTTTCAGGAGCATTTTGAGGACGAATTTATCTTTCAGAATTTAAATTTAAAATAATGATTGAGATTAAATATTTTGGAGCTGTCGCCGAAAAAACGAAATGTGAGTTTGAGAAAGTTTCTTTTTCAGATATATCATTGGAGGAATTATTATTGGATTTAGAAAAGAAATATCAGTTTGAATCACTTTCATTTAGTGTGGCAATCAATCAAAAAATAGTACCAAAGGGAACAGGTTACAAATTACAAACAAGTGATGTTGTAGCTTTATTGCCTCCTTTTGCCGGAGGATAATATAAAATTTCATGAATACATCAGAACGCTATAATCGACAAATAATTCTTCCGGAGATTGGAGAAATTGGACAACAGAAATTAACAAAGGCTAAGGTTTTAATTATCGGAGCTGGTGGTTTAGGTTCGGCTGTATTGCCTTATTTGGCGGCTGCTGGTGTTGGAGAAATTGGAATTGTAGATAATGATGTTATTGAGATTTCGAATTTGCACAGACAGGTAATTTATAAGAGTTCTGCAGTTGGAAAGTATAAAGCTGATGAAGCTAAATTGATGATTTCTGAGTTGAATCCGCTAGTTAAAGTTCAGACAATTACGGAGAGATTATCGGCAAAGAATGCGATTTCATTATTCGAAAAATATGATATTATTGTTGATGCAACAGATAATATTGCTATTAAATATTTGATTAACGACGGTTGTATAATTACAAACAAACCAATGGTTTATGGATCTATATTTAGATTTCAAGGTCAGGTTTCAGTTTTTAATTATCATAACGGACCAACTTACAGATGTTTATATCCGGATGAAAATACACAATCTGCTAATTGTGAAGATGCTGGAGTAATTGGGATTTCAGTTGGAATTATAGGAATGCTTCAAGCCAATGAAGTTATCAAAATGATTTTGGAAATTGGAAATGTTTTAAGCGGTAAAATATTGGTGTATAATATTCTAAATAATGATCAGCAAAAATATGATTTCGAAAAGAATACTGATATCGTAATAGATAAAATAGTTTTCGAGGAAAAATATAAAGAAGTTAAAAATCATGTTGAAGAAATTTCTGTGAATGAAATTCTGAGTGAAATTGATAATGCTGAAGTTCTTTTTTTAGATGTTAGAAACGAAGATGAAGTTCCAAGAATAAATTTCAGGAACGTAATTCAGATTCCGCTTTTAAATTTAGAAAATGAAATAGAAAAACTGGATAAAAACCAAACTATTTATGTTTTCTGTCAATCCGGAATAAGAAGTAAAATCGCAGTCGAATTGCTTCAAAAACATCAGTTTAGAAACATAAAAAGTGTTGTCGGTGGTGCTTTAGCATTCAATAAAATATTAAAAGAAAAAGTATAGCCACAGATTTTACAGATTAAAAAGATTATAAATTTGTTAGCCACCAATTACACAAATTAGCAGGAATTAATTTTTAATAATTATTAAGCATAAAAAAATTAGTGAAAATTAGTGCAATTCGTGGTAAAAGAAAAAATCATTTTAATCCATATAATCCGTGGCAAAAAAATAAAAACAAATGAGCAAAAATGTATTTGTAGAAGGACCAATTTCTCCTGAATTTATAGCAGAATCGATTGCAAAACACCAATCAAAACATACGATTGGTGCGCATAATATTTTTTTAGGGCAAGTTCGTGCTGATGTTATTCATGATAATACAGTTGTCGCAATTGATTATTCGGCTTATACGGATATGGCAAACGAGGCTTTGTACACAATTCGAGAAAAAGCTTTTGCTAAATTCGATTTAACCTGTATGCATATTTATCACAGTTTAGGTGTAGTAAAAGCGGGTGAAATTTGTTTGTTTGTATTTGTTTCGGCAACCCGACGTAAACAAGTTTATGAAGCGACAGAAGCTATCGTAAACTGGATCAAAACAGATGTGCCGATTTTTGGAAAAGAAATGTTTGAAAACGATACATTCACCTGGAAACAAAACAATAATGGTTGATATTACGCATAAAATAAGTACTTTAAGAACTGCAACAGCAACGGCAATAGTCAAAGTTAGTAAACAGGAAACAATTGATGCTGTGGTAAATAATCTGGTACCAAAAGGAAACGTGCTTGAAATGGCAAAAACTGCGGGATTATTTGCAGTGAAAAATACCCATTTATCAATTCCGGATTGTCATCCAATTCCTATTGAATTTACTTCAGTAGAATATAAAATTGAAGGTTTGACAATTGAGATTATTTTCAATGTAAAAACGGTTTATAAAACCGGAGTTGAGGTCGAAGCAATGCACGGCGCATCAATTGTTGCGTTGACAATGTACGATATGTTGAAACCAATTGATAAAGAAATCGAAATTTCGACTATTAAATTAATAAACAAAGAAGGCGGAAAATCGTCTTTCAAAAATAAATTTCCAAACGTAATTAAAGCTGCGGTTTTTGTTTGCTCGGATTCAATTTTTGCAGGAGATAAAGAAGATCGTTCCGGAAAAATTATAGTTGAAAAATTAACTTCTTATGGAGTAGAAGCGGCGCATTATGAAATTATTCCAGATGAATTTGATATTATTCAGGAAAAAACAAAAGCTTTCGCCAAAGAACATCAACTAGTTATTTTTACGGGAGGAACCGGATTATCTCCAAGAGACGTTACGCCGGAAGCATTGTCGCCACTGCTTGAAAGCAGAATTCCTGGAATCGAAGAAGCAATCAGGGATTACGGACAACAAAGAATGCCGTATGCGATGTTATCAAGAACAGTTGCAGGAACATTAGGAAAAAGTTTGGTTTTGGCTTTGCCGGGATCAACAAACGGTGCAAGAGAATCTATGGATGCTGTTTTTCCGCATGTAATGCATGTTTTTCATATTTTAAAAGGTAAAAATCATGACACCCTCTAAAACCATTTTAACGGATGATTTTGGGCGAAAACACAATTATTTGCGTATTTCGTTACTAGAGAAATGCAATTTGCGTTGTACGTATTGCATGCCTGCTGACGGAATTGCATTGTCTCCAAAAGCTAGTTTAATGACAGCAGATGAGATTTTTGATTTGGCCCAAATTTTCGTAGAAAATGGTGTAGATAAAATAAGATTAACAGGCGGAGAACCTTTGCTGAGAAAAGATTTTCCTGAGATTGTATCTAAATTATCGACCTTAAATACTTCGCTTTCAATTACTACAAATGGTATTCTTATTGATCGTCATATTGATGTTTTGAAGCAAGCCAATATTAAAAAAATCAACTTAAGTTTAGATACTTTAATTGCTTCTAAGTTTAACTCTATAACGTTAAGAAATCAGTTTGAGAAAGTAATTGATAATATGCATTTACTTCTTAATAATGATTTTCATGTAAAAGTAAATGTGGTTTTAATAAAAAGATTTAATGATAACGAAATAATCGATTTTATTAAATTAACTCAGTTTTTGCCTATTTCGATTCGGTTTATTGAGTTTATGCCTTTTGCCGGAAACCAGTGGGACAGAAGTAAAATGGTATCTCAAAATGAAGTTTTATCGGAACTAGAAAAAGCTTTTTCATCCCAAGAAATTCTTAAGCTTGAAGACGAAAAAAACTTTACCGCCAGAACTTATAAAATAAAAGACTTTCTGGGAGATTTCGGGATTATTAGTTCGATTACAAATCCGTTTTGTGATGGTTGTAACCGAATCCGCCTGACGGCAAACGGGAAAATAAAAAATTGTCTTTTCTCTCATTCTGAGACCGATTTATTAACGCCTTTTAGAAATGGCGAATCTATCACGAATTTGATTTCGGAATCTATTAAAAGCAAGAAAAAAATCAGATCAGGAATGGTTAGTATTTCTGAAATGGATGATCCAAAACTTCATTTTGATAATCGCAGTATGATTGCGATTGGAGGATAAGTTTGAAAGGTTTATTGTTTTGAGAATCTTCGAGAATCTTTGTCAAAGTTTAAAACTTTGACAAAGATAGCGTATTGTTTAGTGGTTGCTTCGTTCCTCGCAATGACAAACCAAATCTAAAAGTTTTTGCATAAAAAAAGGTTCAACAATTAAGTTAAACCTTTCTAATATTATTTTTTCTTTTTGGCTTTTGACTTTTTTTGAGACTTAGCTTTCTTTTTTGCTATTTTTTTTGCTTTAGCTTTGTCTTTCGCTTTTTTAGCTTTGTCTTTTTTCTTTGCTGCAGCTTTTTGCTTTGCTTTTTTAGCTTTCTCTTTCTTTTTGTCTTTTTTAGCTTTTTCTTTTGCCTTTGCTAATTTCTTTTTCGCTTTGTCTTTTTCTTTGTCTTTCACTTTTGTCTTCTTTTTATCTGTTGATTTATCTTTTTTTGCTTCTGTTACTTCGTCAGTTTTACTTTCTGATACTGCTTGTTCCTTTTTTTCTTCGATAATAACTTTTGGAGTCGTTATTTCTTCAGGTTTTTCAACTGCAGCAGGAGTAACTTTTCTTACCGGAGCAGTTCGTGTTCTTTTAACTGGAGTAGTGGTAGTGCTTTTTACTGTAGCGGCCGGAGTCTTTTTTACTGCAGGCGTTGGAGTTTTCTTTGCCGTTGCAGCAGGAGTTCTTTTTACCGGCGCAGGTTTTTTTACAGGCTGCTCTGTTGGAGTAATTGACTCTACAGGTGGCGTTAAATCGGTTTGTTCAGCACCGTTTTCTGTTGTTGGGTTTGTCATATTCTTACAATTTTTATTAATAAAACATTTTGCATTTAATTAATCTCCATGAAGTTACAATTGAAGATTAAGAAATTGTTAACTGTTGGTTACGTAAATGTAAGTAATAAAAAACTATTCCAATGTTAAGTTTTTCTTTAAATTAAAGAATTAAAACGTTGATTTTTAGTGTTTTGTTTTTTAGGCTAAATTTTAAAATAAAAATCTCTTAACAATTCCACTGACAAAAAAATCGTCTAAACTTATAATTCGCGCTTATTTTCCGATTATTTTAACTGGAAAATAAAAAAAATGAGATAACATAGTAATTATTATAAGTACACTTATTATATTTGTACTTATTAATTTTAATTTCAAACAAAATGTGGTCAAGATCTCATTCAATAGTAACAAAAGCGGTGACGAAAGAGCAAATGTGGAATTTATTTGTAGATGTCAATAATTGGCATAGTTGGGACACAGGAATTGAATATGCCAAATTAGAAGGCAATTTTGAAAAAGGAAATCATTTTTTACTACGACCAAAAGGTGGCCCGAATGTAAAAGTTGAATTATTGGAGGTTGTAGAAAATAAACGATTTTTGGATGTCACTAATTTTCCTCTTGCCAAAATGTACGATGAACATATATTTGAGGAAACTCCCGAGGGACTAAAAATTACGAATATTATAATCGTAAAAGGATTATTAGGTTTTCTTTGGGTGAAATTAGTAGCAAAAAAGATTGTCGATGCTCTACCGATTGATGTTCAGGAACAAATTAAAGCAGCTTCTAAATTATGAGAAAGAAGAAATATTGGGTAGCAACTATCTCAAAAGAGCATTCACAAAGAGCTATAAATGGCGGATTTATTCAGGTTTGTCATGGAAAAGAAGGACCGCTAAAGAGAATGCAAAAGGAAGATTTTATTTTAATTTATTCTTCTAAAATAACAATGGAAGGAAATGAAAAATGCCAATGTTTTACAGCTTTAGGAAAAGTAGTTGGTGATGAGGTATATTCTTTTCAGATGACTGAAAATTTTGTGCCTTTTAGGCGAAATATTCAATTTATAAAAGCTGATGAAGTTTCGATACTTCCGTTAATTGAAAATCTGGAGTTTATCCCCAATAAAAAATCTTGGGGATATCCATTTCGTTATGGGTTCTTTGAAATCAACGAAAATGATTTTAACTTTATAACTTCAAAAATGATTTCTAAAACAAACGTTACCGATAACTCGTAACAGAAAAAATAAAAATGAGTAAAGCAGAAGATAATACCTTTAGTGTTGAAAAACCGGAAGAAAGTTCAGGTTTTTTACTGTGGCAAGTAACGAATCTTTGGCAACGCGAGATCAAAAAAGCTTTAGAAGAATATAATATAACACATTCGCAGTTTGTATTGATGGCAAGCATACATTGGCTTACGCTTCATAAACAAGAAGTTACACAAATTATTCTTTCGGCACATACAAAAATTGACCCAATGACAACTTCGACAGTTTTGAGAACTTTGCAACAAAAAAGTCTCATTACAAGACAAGAACATGCTACAGATACGAGAGCAAAAGTTGTTGTACTTACTGATTTTGGGAAAGAGATCATTAAGAAAGCAATTGTAACGGTAGAAGATTTTGATCGTAAATTCTTTTCTGTTATGGGAGTAAATACGAAAGATTTAAACCAAAATTTAATATCATTATTAGAGCAGAAATAAATCAATTCTACTCAGCATGATTATAACGTCAGGCTGAGTAGAGGCGAAGTATTAATTTGCGACCACTTCAAGAATCTTAAAATTACTCTTTGGAGATTCACATAAAGAACAACAAAAGGTTTCGGGTAAATCAGTAAATAAAATTCCCTTCGAAATTCCCTGACTTTCATCTCCATATTCAGAATTGTAAAGTGTCAAGCATTCCTGACATTGATAAATATCAAGTTGAGGCTTTTCTTTTTTCTGTGAATTTTCTACTGCATCCGGAATCGAATTTCCGAGTTCATCGAAATATCTTCGACTCAATTCGATCAGGATTGTTGGTAATTCAAGTTTGTCAATATCTTGCGAGTGTACAATATATTCTCGCGTATTCGGGTCGAAATTCTTAGCAAACAAAACATTATAAGTATCTCTGATTTTTATCGATTCGAGGTCTTTTGGTAATTCATTTTTTTCAACTACAATCGACGTAAAGTAATGTCCGTCGCGATTGTATTCAGATATTCCAAAATTTAATCCATAAGTACTAATGTCAAATTGATCAAGCGTTCTAACCAGAAAAGTTTTAAGATTCAAAGCCCATTCCATTGCTACAGGTAAATGCCAATTCAATTCTAATAAAGAATGACGAACGTTGATTCCTCTTTTTCCTAAGAACTTCTCCCATTCCAGTTTTCTGTCTTTCGGGATTCCTTTTATAATAAAAGATTTCCAGGGCGTGATACATATTTTTCCAATTTTACAATCGAAACACAAATCACACATTTCTCTAAGAAAATCTAAATCATACAGATTATTTCTCCAATATAAACCAAGCCAATATTGATCGATTCCCATTCTGTTCATTCCTTCATAATAAGGAAATGGATAAAACGGAATATTCAATGGTTTATCAATCGTTCTGTTATTAGTGTCTAAAGTTTCACTGACTAAACTAAAAAGCACATCGATATCAAAAGATTCTTCGTTTGTGATTTTTTCAATTTCATAATAAAGTTTCGCAATATCCCAGCTATAGATTAACACGGGATAAACTTCCATGCGTTCCCATTTTGGTAAACGAATGTATAAATACCAATAATCCTCATGTTCTGAAGCTATAAAGTTGAGATGACCTGTAAACAAAGGAACTAATTGTTGCTTTGGATCATTTATATTGACTTTTAGTTTTGGCTGTTCTTTAAATTGTTCTAAAACGTATAAAAACTTGTTTCCGGTTAACCAGTTCGTATTTCTAAAAATATCTGTAGAAACATAGGAAGAAACGATATTGTTACCGCTTTTTTCATTTGGAAACACAAAATGATGTTTCCCAAGTTTTTCTTTGTCTAAAGTTTTTAACCCTTTTGGGAAAATAATATCTTGCCTTGAACCAAAGGAAATTGAATCTAAACCTTGATCCATAGCGATATTAACCACTTCTCGTAATTCTCCCGGCGAAATAACGCCTCCTTTTACTATTAATCTTGTCAATTCCATTTTTTTATTTGTTTCAAGTTTATTTTGTTTCAGGTTTCAGGTTGTTGGATTGTGTTGATTTAACCGCAAAGTTCGCTAAGGTTTTTTGCAAAGTTTCGCAAAGCTTTGAGCAAAGATTTAAATGTATCGCTTTGTGAACTTTTTCGATAGAAAACAATTAACATACAGCATATAAACTTTAAAAACTTTGCGAAAAACCTTAGCGAACTTTGCGGTAAAAATTTATATTCAAAGTAAAGTAACATGAAACATGAAACATGAAACTTGAAACGTGAAACAAATTTTTAAACCTTACATTTCGCTAAAATCTCTTTAACCTCTGTTTTACAGCTTCCGCAGCCTAATCCGGCGCCGGTGTTTTTGCATAAATCAGTAAAATCGTTTACACCGCTTTTTATTGCTTCTTCGATATTTCCTGCTCCAACCTGACTGCAGGAACAAACTAATTTTCCTAAAACAGGTTTTGCGTTAGAACTTCCTCTCAATAATGAATTCCTTTTATCTGATAATTCGATTTTGCTTTCGATCATCGTTTTAAATTCTGCAAACTCATTTTTATCGCCCATTAAAATCGCTCCAACAAGCAAATCGTCTTTTACAATACATTTTTTGTAGTAGCGTTTCTTGAGATCGGCAAAGACAATTTCTTCATATGAATCGTCATTTTCGGGAATCGTAAGATCTCCAATACTACATAAATTAATATCTTCTAATTTTAGAATATTCATCAAAATCGAACCTTTGTAAAAACTGCTGATATCTCCCGCCAGAAAATTAGCGAGAATATTTGCCTGTTCTTCAGCGGCAGAGGTAATTCCGAATAATTTATTGTCAAATTCGGCTATTTCTCCAATAGCATAAATATCAGGATTTGAAGATTGCAGATACTGATTTACCTTTACGCCACGACCACAGGCAAGTCCGGTTTCGCGTGCAATTTCAATATTCGGAATTGTTCCAATCGTATAAACAATCGCATTTGCGGTTATGATTCGACCACTTTTTAAGGCGATTTCAATCTCATTTGGATTATCTGTTTCAAAAACCGTACTTACTTCATTATCAAAATAAATCTGAATATCACGAAGTTGAACTTCCTCTGCCAATAATTTACTCGAAATTAAATCTAGCTGGCGTTCCATCAAGCGCGAAGCTCTTTGAATAATTGTTGTTTTTACTTTTTTATGTTTTAAAGCTGCCGCTAATTCTAAACCTAATAATCCTCCGCCAATAATTACAACATGTTGTTCTTCAGGAGGTAAATTAGTGCTGTCAAGATGTTTTTTTAAACGATCGGCATCTTCTTTTCGTCTTACTGTAAATCGCCCCGGAAGATGAAGTTGTGCATTTTCAGGTATAAAAGGTCGGCTTCCGGTTGCTATTATTAGTGAATCGTAAGTATGAATTTCGCCAAGACTATCTTTTATAGTTTTTTCTTTGGCATTTATTTTATCAATTGCCACGCCGGCTTTCATGGTAATTTTTAGCTTATTAAATGTTTCTCCGTCTTTTACCTTTAATAATTGTTCCCAAGTAAATTCACCCGTCATATATTCCGGAAGTAATACGCGATTGTAAAACGGATTTATTTCATTCGAAAAAACAATAATTTCATCTGTCGAATTAAACTCCCGATAGTTCTGAATAAATCTAAAAGAAGCCGCTCCGGCACCAATAATTGCAATTTTCTGAAAAGGCTTTACATATTTGCTAATCGCAACTGTAGTATATTTAAAATCAGGTTCTTTTGAAACCGGATCGACAACGGTATTGGTTAAATTATTAGTTCGGTTCAAGTCATTTTCCAGTTGTTTTCCCCAATGCATTGGCAGAAAAACTACTTTTTCCTTGATAGAATCGGTCACTTTTGCTTTTACCCGAACTTCTCCGTTTTTGCTGGAAACAACAATTATATCACCGTTTTTTATATCATTTTTATAAGCATCAATTGGGTTTATTTCTAAAACAGGACTTGGCGTATGCGTCATTAATCGGGATACTTTTCCGGTTTTGGTCATCGTATGCCATTGATCACGAACTCTTCCTGTTGTTAGTATAAATGGAAATTGCGGACTTGGTTGCTCTGATGTATTTTCAATTGCTGTTGGTAAATTGAAAATCGCTTTTTGTGAAGGCGTATAGAATTTTTTATCCGTAAAAAGGCGAGGAGTTCCCGGATGTCCATAATCCGGAACTGGCCATTGAAAAGTACCTTCAGTTTTTAGTCGATGATAATTTAAAAATGAAATATCAATGTTTGTGTTTTTGGTTAATGCGCAATGTTCTTTGTAAATTTCCTCGGCACTATTGAAATTGAAACCATGGAAATTCATTTTTTTAGCAAAGCGAATTAAAATTTCAATGTCAGATAAAGCTTCTCCGGGCGCATTAATTCCTTTAGGCAAATAAGAAATTCGACGTTCAGAGTTGGTCATTGTTCCTTCTTTTTCTAACCAACCGGCTGCAGGTAATAATAAATCGGCATATTTTGAAGTATCCGCATTATGCGAAATATCCTGAACAACAACAAATTTGGCATTTTTTAAAGCTTTTTCGATTTTGCGAGAATCCGGTAAACTCACCATTGGATTGGTGCAGATAATCCAAACGGCTTTCATTTTTCCTGATTCTAAAGCTTCAAACATTTCTGTTGCCGTTAAGCCCGGTTTATCTGAGATTTCATCAACGCCCCAAAAATCAGCAACTTCTTTGCGATGTTCCGGATTTGCAATGTCTTTGTGTGCCGCGAGCAAAGTTGCCATTCCGCCAACTTCTCGTCCGCCCATTGCGTTGGGTTGACCCGTTAATGAAAACGGACCTGAACCTGGTTTTCCTATTTGTCCGGTTAATAAAGATAAGTTTAGTAAAGCGGTATTTTTATCAACGCCAACGACACTTTGATTTAATCCCATTGCCCAAAGCGAAATAAATCCTTTTGCTTTCCCGATAATATCTGCGGCAAGTTTGATATCGTTTACTGAAATGCCACAAAGTTTAGAAGCTTTTTCGAAAGAAGTAGTTAAAACAAGATCTTTATATTGTTTGAAATTTTCGGCATTATTTTTTACAAAATCGTGATCTACATATCCTTTTTCGATAATACGTTTTGCGATTGCGTGATACAAAATAATGTCAGATCCGGGAAGAATCTGCAAATGCAAATCGGCGAAAGCTGCCGTATCTGTTCGTCTGGGATCTACAACAATGATTTTTGTTTTCGGATTTTTCTCTTTGTGTTTTTCAATTCTTCTGAATAAAATAGGATGACACCAAGCCGGATTTGCACCGGTAATCAGGAAAGTATCTGCCAATTCGATATCATCATAAGCAATTGGAACGGAATCTTCGCCAAAAGTTTTTTTATAACCAACAACGGCTGAACTCATGCAAAGTCTGGAATTGGTATCAATATTATTGGTTTTCAAAAAGCCTTTTACGAGTTTGTTAACCAGATAATATTCTTCGGTTAAACATTGACCCGAAATATAAAAACCAACGCTGTCCGGACCATGTTTTTTTATAATAGAAGTAAAAACCGCAGCGGCACGATCAAGAGCAGTATCCCAACTTACACGTTCTAGTGGATAAGATTTACTGCCGCGCATTTCAGGATATAAAATTCGATCTGAAGTATCATTGACCACATAATGCAAATTCATTCCTTTAGAACATAACATTCCTTTGTTGACAGGATGATCTTTGTCGCCCGAAACCATCACGCCATTTTTAGCATCATTGGTTACGATAATTCCGCAGCCAACGCCACAATAGGAACAAGTAGTTTTGATTTTGGTATTTTGCATTATAACTCGTTTTTGAATACAGTTTAATGAATTTACTTTGTCTAAGATAATTCACTTATATTGTTGTAAACAAAAATAAGTATTTTTACGTATAAATACGTAATTTTTGAAGTTTTATTTTAAGTTTTTGTGTAAAAAATAAAATGAGAATTGTAAAAGGTAAGATGAGAGAATATAGTAGAGAGTCAGTTCGTAGAGACGCACTGCAGTGCGTCTCTACATGATGTGGGTAAATTTATTTTTTCTTTCCGATAAATCGAATTACAGAACCTTTTCCATTGTGGAATAAGCCTTCGTTAAGTTCGATTTCTTTTTCTTGTAATTCAATGATTTCATAATTAGGGAAATCAGCTTGAATTTCTTCAATAGAAAATAAGGATTCAATATCTTTTGGTCCGCCAACTTTGTCGTTTATCGCAAGATATTCTAAATGTTTTTTGCTGAAAGCTTCAAAAATTATGATTCCGTCTTTTCGCAAATAAGTCTCCAGCGTTTTGTGAATTGCCGATTTTATTTCAGCGGGAAAATGAGCGTAAATTAAAGCAATTGCATCAAATTGTTCGGTTTGATAATTTAAGGTTTCTAATTCTCCAACTTGATAATCAATTGTAACATTGTTGGCTTCGGCAAGTTTTAAGGCTTTGTTTTTTCCTTCTTCACTAATGTCAAAAGCGGAAACTTTCCAGCCTAATTTTGCGGCATAAATCGCATTTCTACCTTCACCTTCGGCAGGAAAAAGAATTGTTCCGGGGTTTAGTTTTTCAATTTGTTCTTTAAAATAATTGTTGGGTTCTTCGCCGTACGCAAATTCTTCGCTGCTGTAACGGTCGTCCCAACGCTGAGTCCAGTTGTTCATAGTTTATATATTAAATTTAATTATTAAAGGGTTGTGATCGCTATGCATCGTCCAGTCTTTGTAATTGCCAATTTCGACGTTTTCTAAAACGTCTATAAAATCATTAGATGCAAAACAATAATCAAGATGATAAGGTTTGTTTTCGTGACGGTACATGTACAAAGTTGGATGTTGTTCCTTGCCTTGTATCTGATTATAATATTTATGATAAGTACTAAAAATCTGTTTTGATTCTAATGTTTGCACAACTGTAGAATGATTTCCTTCCCGTCTTGGTTTATCCCAAATCGTATTACTATTGAAATCGCCAATTAAAATTGTTTTGGTTTCCCGAATTAAATCTGCATAATAATTTATCGCTTTCCAAACCTGAGTGACATAAGCGCCATCTTTATCTGCCGGATTATTAGCCCAAACGGCAAACAAAGTAAAGTCAATTTTTCCGCCTGTTACGGCAATTGGCAAAATATTTTTGAAGATTGGATTATGACAATCCAACAATTGAAATCGATAATCGCTATAAGAGAAAACACCAAGCCCTTTATGCGGATTTGTGCCATACCAAAGAATATCTGTTGGAGTTTTTATCCCGTCAGCGAACTTTAATTTTTCGGGATTTTCACACTCAGAAATTACAGCTATATCAGGATTGTAAGCCAAAATAAATTCGGCTTTTTTTCTGAATGCCATATTGCAATTCCAAGCGATGATTTTCATTGAATCAAAGATTTTGATTTTGTTCACGAGCGGGACGCTCGCGCTAGCGGTGATTAAAGATAGCTCTTTTTAATCTGAACCTACAAGTTTTGTTTTGCCATTATTGGTGTCAATTTCTGCAAAGTCATGTTTTCCAATAACAATAAGTAGTTTGTTTTTATTAAAACCTACGTATCTTATTTGAGGTTCTCCAACTTTTGGTATTCCACAAACCGAAATTACATTTGTTTGCCATTTTAGTTTGTTTTTCTTGAAGGCAGATATTGTCTGTAAATCCTTTTCAACATAGTAAATAACATTGTTGATTTTGATTCCTCTCTTTTGTGTTTTTGCAAAATTTATTTCTGAATCTTTTGAAATTAAGTCTGCATTGTATTTTTGTGCAAAGCTTGATTGAGCTACAATGAACGTGAATAGAGATAGTTTAAAAAGTTGCTTCATAGGTTAGTTTTTGTTTGTTGAGCTTTGATTTGGGATCGAAACTTTTTTTAAAATAAAATAATTTAAAATTTGGGATGAAATTATACTAAATAAAGCAATAAGTTGATAGTTTACATTTTGATAATGATAATAATACATGTTTTTAATATCGGCTGATGTGGTGTATTTTATAATTTGAGATTCTACAAAGCAATAGAAAAGATAAAATAAAACTAGAAGTACTGAAAAAACTAAAAGAGAAACGAGGTTGTTTCTTTTCTGTTTTTGCAATTTTGAAGTAATATATAATCCAATTGGAATTAGTGTAAGTATAAATCCTAAATCAGGAACAAAAAATCTAATTTGCTTTGCGCCGTAATATTCCAAATCATAATTTGCAATTTTTAAAATAAGTGTTCGTGTTAAAGTTCTATATTGTATATCATAAAATAATCCAATAAGGAAAAATAGAATTATTGAAACGAATAAAATTATTATGCTTTTAAATTTCATTGGATAGTGTTGACTTTTTTTTTGATTTTTAAGATGAGCTAAAAGTAATGTTACCAAATAGATACTCTTGAAGAACTTATTCAAATATACCTAATTTAAAGTTTAAAATATGTTTGTGAAAAGGTCAAAAAAATACCCTTTTTCAAAAAAGAAAAAGGGTAAAATATATAATTTAAGATTTGAAAAAAGCTCTATTTTTTCCAGGTAAAAATTCTAGGATTAACTGAAATCATTAACCAAGCCCAATTGTTGGTATGTCCGGCATCTCCGCCTTTTATGAATTCCATAGTTTTAGATCCAAACATTTGAGAATAACCACCAGAAACATTAATGTCTTTTCTAAAGCTGTAGCCAAAAGTAGCATCAATCTCAGTTCCTAAATAAGAATCCATTTTTTCGTTCAACGGAGTTACTACATCAGCAGCAGCTAAAAATACATGCGGAATCAAAGCAAATTGCCATTTGTTAGAATTATAGTTTAGTTTTAAGAAAGCATCTTGCAAACCAACATTTTTTAAGTGATTCCCAACATAAAAATAATCCATATAACCGTTGAATCCATGATTTGTACCAAATATAGGGTTGAATGATTTAATTACCGAGCTTCCGTCAGTTGTAGCTTTTCCAGATAGAAATTCATATCCTAAACCAGCTTTAAAAGAATCTGTTACATTATAACCAATGTTTATTGCAGCATCGTAGGCGCTAACTTGTTGATCCGTACTTTTTCCGGTTTGACCATAGAAACTTAAGTTACCGTCAATTTTTCCTGTTTTGTAGGTTAAATAAGTTCCAAAGGTTTGCATGTAATCTATTATTAAGTCAGGATTGGGTATGGTGGGTGTTCTTGAAAATTCATAACCCGTATTTAACAACAATAAACTAGCTCCAATTTTATCAAAAGTAGTATGATACCATGCATATTGCATTGTTTTGTAATTGGCTATAGTATAAGGTGTTTGAACCGTGTTTTCAGCATTTGAGTTATAAGCTAATCCCATATCAAGCTGATGGTTTTTTGGATGAAAAGAAACCATTAACGCATCGTGGCTTTGTCCTTGTTGCGCCCAATCCATTTCTCCCATAATACGTTGATTATCGTATGAAAGTACCTGACGTCCCATTCTGGCGCTCCATTTTTCAGTGAAGTCATATTGTGCCCATCCTTCAAAAACAGCTACACCATTTTTATCTGCAGTGGCTGTAGTGGTTACATCTCCCCAGGTTCTGGTATTCTGAAACGTTAATTTTACGGTTAAAGCATCTTGTTTGTAATTGAAGTTTAATCTTGAACGTTGCGAGATTTGCGAAGTTCCTTCCTCATTATCCTTTAAAAGTGATTTGTAACCATTTCGATATTCAAAACGAGGTCTTATTTGTAAATTTACATCTAATTCTTGTGCCTGACTTTCAACGCCAATTCCTGCTAATAGCAATAAAAGAATTATTTTTAGATTTTTCATAATTTGGTTTGTTTAAATAATGGTATAAAAGTATAAGAAAAAGATTTCTTTTTTTGTGATAATAATCATGTTCTTAATTTTTTAACTTTTAACAGATTTAATTTCGGTCAATTACCTTGGCTAAAATTGGTTGCTTTTCGTTCATGATTTTTGTTATAGTATAATGCATCCAAATCAGACAAAGGGCTGAAAATATAAAGATAAAAATCCATGAACTCGACCAGATTCCAGTTGCGGTCAGCAAATATCCAAAAATTATCGGACCAAAAAATCCGCCTAAACCACCAATCATTCCTACCATTCCGCCAACAACACCAATTTCAGTCGGGAAGTATTCTGGAATATGTTTGTAAACTGCTGCTTTTCCAATTCCCCATGAAATACCGATAAGAATAACCAGAACCAGAAAAACCCACATATTAGCATCGAATTTAATTACCGTAATTCCTTTTGCAAGCAGCTCTTTCTTTTTTACAGTTTGGTTTTGCTCGACTACAACTTGCTGCCATGAAGTTTTAGTTGGCAAGATAGCATTTTCATTTGTATTCTCTTTTTTCTGAGCTACTGCAAAATCAGTTTCTCCAATTTTAATTTGTTCGTTTGAAACAGAAGTAATTATTCCTTTTTTAGTGGCCAGAACGCCCGGACCAGTTGTAGTAATCTCCATCTTCGGAATCATTAGTAAAGCACTTAAAATTACTGACGAACTTAAAACCCAATACATCACTTTTCTGGCTCCGAATTTATCTGATAAGTAACCACCAAAAGCTCTGATTACGCCCGACGGTAAACTAAAAAGCGTTGCAAATAATCCACCCATAACCAGACTGGTTTGATAAACGTTCATAAAGTTGGGTAAAAGCCATTGTGAATAAGCGACAAAACATCCGAAAACTAAAAAGTAGTATGCTCCAAAACGCCAAACTCTGGCAGATTTTAAGGATTGTAACATTTGAGAAATGGTTTTGGTATTGTTTTCTATTTTTTTGTTTGTAGCAAAAATTAAAAATGCAATTCCAATAATGACTAAAGCGACTCCATAAATAACAGGAAGTATTTTCCAGCCGTTTTGAGGATCATTAATAGAGAAATGATTCAATAACGACGGCGCTAAAAAAGTTGTAATGGCAGCTCCGGCATTTCCCATTCCGAAGATTCCGAGAGCGCGTCCCTGCCATTCTTTTGGATACCAAATTGAGGTATAGCCAATCCCAACGGCAAAACTGGTTCCAACCATTCCGAATAAAAAACTTAAGATTGCAAACGTTATAAAGCTATCAGCAAAAGGCAATAAAAATAGAGGAATCGAACAGAGCAGAAGTAAAAGCGAAAAGACATATTTACCGCCATATTTATCCGTAAGTATTCCAATTGGTAAACGCATGATTGAACCGGTTAAAATTGGAATTCCAAGAAGCCAGCCAACTTGCACAACACTCCAATTGAAAATGCCGTTGTCAACCAAAAAAGTTACCAATACACCGTTTAATGTCCAACAAGCAAAACATACGGTGAAGGCTAAAGTATTCAAAAATAAAATCTTGTGTGATTGTGATAAAGAGTTTGTATTTTTCATAGTACTTAGATTTGTTTTACCAAATGTAAATACTTATAAGTATAAATACGTAATTTTATCTAAGTATTTTGAGTTTAATAAGTAGATTTACCAACATCACAAAATTGATTCTCTATTTTATTAAAATGCTATTTTTAAAAGCTCCTTTTTGTTGTTTAAACAGAATTATAAAAGCGAATATTCTGTGGCTTTGTTCGAAAGTTCCATTAAATTCTTCACTTTAAGCTTTTTCATTAGATTAAAACGGTGTACTTCGGCAGTTCGCTTGCTAATTTCCAGAGCTTCAGCGATTTCCTTGTTGCCTTTTCCGGATAATAAAAGCGTTAGAATTTCTTTTTCTCTTTTGGTAATCATCATTTCTTCGCCTAAATTTTGTTTAGGTTCCAAAGATGTTGAAACATTCGTTAATTGACTGATTAATATTGACGAAATATCTCCGCTGAAATATTTTCCGCCCGCAGCAACAGTATGCAGTGCTTTCAGGAATTCTTCTTTGCTTGAACCTTTAAGTAAATAACCATCGGCACCAGCCTTGATAGATTTCAATACGTATTCTTCAGATTCATGCATCGAAAGCATAATAATTTTTACAGTATTACTTTCGCTTCTAAGTTTTTCTACTACCTCGATACCTGTTAAATTAGGCATACGAATATCTACTATAAGTAAATCCGGTTTGCTGGCTGTAACAACTTCAAGAGCATCGGCTCCATCAATAGCTTCGCCTACAACCTCAATGTTTGCTTCGTTTTCCAGTAAAGATTTTATTCCATCTCTTACAAATACATGATCATCTGCCAGAACTACTCGAATATTATTGCTCATGATTTACTTAATTTTGATTCTTGATTTTTACGTATATTCATCTAAAAAGAAGATGCTAAGATACGTAATTTTTGTAATTTTTTTATAATTAGATAATTTGTCAATTAGAAAATATCTTGATAAGATAATATGCCAATTAGATAATTAGATAATTCGTTGTAGACTTTTGTCTATTTTCTTTTTTTAAGAGAGGTTTTGTTTTTTTGTCATCTCGATCCCGAAGCTTCGGGAGAGAAATCACACAAGTAGATCGACAAAGATTGCGAAAACCTTTGTCAAAGTTCAAAACTTTGACAAAGGTCTGCGTGTAGAAAATTATCTAATTGACTAATTAACTAATTCTCAAATAGGAATATTAAAAGTAATCCTCGTTCCTTCGCCGGGAATCGATTTAATAAAAACGCGTCCGTTGATGTATTGAATTCTTTCTTTCATGAATAATAATCCCATTCCGGATTCGCTGTTGCGTTTTTTGTCGACCGCATGTATATCAAAACCTTTACCGTTGTCGTCTACAATAATGCTTAGCAAAGTATCACTGTGCGAAAGCTGCACAATAATATGCGACGATTCAGCATATTTTATGGCATTGTTTATCGCTTCCTGAGTTAAGCGATAAATATTGATTTCGATTAGAGAATCCAGACGTTGGTTAAAATCGGTTTTGTTGTAAAACAGAATTTCTTTTCCTGTTAATTTCGAAAGTTCCTGCGTAAGTTTTGCGAGAGAAGAAACAATACCATGATCGCTTAATTCCGGTGGCATCAGATTGAAAGTTGCCGTTCGAACACCTTTGATGATATCAAGCGATAATTTTTTTAAATATTCTATTTTTTGAGCCGCTTTTTCTTTGTCTTCCAGGTTAATACTTTCTAAACTGAATTTTAATCCCGTAAGCATTTGACCAATTCCGTCGTGAATTTCTTTGGCAATTCGGTTTTGTTCGTTTTCCTGATTTTCGACAATTTTGCTGGAAATAATCTTTTGCTGATTGATTTTTTCAGTGCTGTTTTCAATGTTCAAGCGTTCAACTTCTCGTTGGGCTTTTTTGCGTTCCGTAATGTTAAAACAAACAATTAAAAGTTCTAATTCGTCCTTTTTAATCATTACCGGAACCATCGATAAATCAAGCCAGATCGTTTGCGCTTCCTTATTAATGATCTTGATTTCGCCTTGCCAGCCGCTTCTTTGTTTTTCAAAAATAATACGGTCAATATTAAGCTGCTCTTTTTCGTCAGTCGTCAATATTTCTGAGAATTTCTTGTTAGAAGAAAACTTGGTATAATTTAAAAGTTTGGCAAATTTTTCTCCAACATGAATAATCGAACCATCAGGAGCAATGCGGCAATAAAGCAACGTATTTTCCATTGCATAATTGAGCGATTTTAATTCTTTTACCGAATTTTCTTTGATTTCACTGATAATTTCTGTGTCGTGCGCCAGTTTTAAAGCTTTCTTTTCAGAAGATAAAAGTTTCGCGATCAGTTTTTCGATTTTCTTATTTGTAGGTCTGAAAATGAATAAAAATTCTAAAAGCAGAACTAAAAGAGTAAAACCAAAAATCCAATATTCGATCTTACGTTGTTCCGTAACTTTTTCGTGAGCTTCGAGATCGTATTGTGTTACGATCTGATTCATTTTCGAAAGGAAAACACCTTCGTTTTCAAGAACAAGCTGAACCAGTTTTTGATTATTGGTTAAGTTATTTTTCTGTTCTAAATTTAGAAGAAATAAATCAGTTGTTTCAGCGATTGTTGTGAAATTGGGTTTTATTTCACGATATAATTTTGTCAGTGTTTCGCTTTTTTCTTTTGGAAAAGCCAAACTATCACTGCCATTTTCTAAGGCATTTTGAGTAGTTTTCCAAAGAGATAAAACTTCCTTTAAATGCGAAATTTTTTGTGGAGAAACATTAGTAGAAACATAATTCAAAATCAATATTTCTTTGACAATTTTTTGGCTCAGCATTCTTTGCTTTCCCGAAATATTGATGATTTTAGAATCGCTTAATTGTTGTTTTAGATTGTATTGAACCAAAAACTGACTTAAAATGATGGTTATAGCAATCGTCAGAAGTGCAAAAAAATACAGACGGCGTAAATTTTTGAAAGTGATTTTATCTGCAGCTTCCTGATTGTTTTTTTTCATTCGAAAATAAGATCTGTCTTTTTTGGGGAGAATATAAGTTGCTTTTAATTCGTTTTATAAAAGCATTTACAATCCTAAAGATGCTTTTATTAAGTTTAAGTTTTCTTCAGAATAACTAATTTTTAAGGCTTCCTGATGTCCTTTGTCAGACATTTTATCCCAGGTTTTTTTGATGATATTTTTTAGTTTTTCTTCGTCGTGCTTGTGCACAAAAGGATCTAAGTAATATTCCAGAAATACCAAACAAATTACGTCTTCAAGTAATTGAGTTTCGGCATCTTTTTTAAGTAATTTCTTTTCGATTAAAAACGAAACACGGTCAATAAACTCTTGCGAATATCCTGCTTTTTCTAAGATTCCTGCGGTAGTTTTGGCGTGGAATTTTTTAAGTTCTTCGCGCCATTTCAAATATCCAACACGATCCATTGGATAAGATTCTCTCGCGACTTTCCATCGGCAAATATGTTGTGCTTTTGACGCAATCTGAATTTCTTCTGAAGCTTCAGGTTCAAATTGCATTAATCTTTCGTACATCCTGTTTGAATATAATAATTCCTTAGGATATTCGACATTTTGGTCGATTTCGATATTCGGATCCTGAGCATTTTCTGCATCAATCCATTCGCTTGCTTTTTGAAAAGGTGTGTTCATTTTTGTAGTTAGATAATAGAATTCAAATATACGGAATTAAGTAGAAAAGTTTGAAGTTGAAAGTCTAAAGGAGATGAAAGAAGCAAGAAGCAAGATTTGAAAAACTATATTATCTTGTTTCTTTCATCTTGTATCTTAAAAAGTCTAATCTAGAAAACCTACAAACACTTCGTTTTCTACTACTTTAACCGGATATGTTGCAATTTTAAAATCATCTCCATTTAGGTTTGAACCGTCTACTAATGAGAATGTTTTTTTGTGCATTGGACAGGCGATTTTTGGGATATCATCTGTTGAACCGGTCATTCCTCTTGCGAGAACCATTTCCATTTTATGCGGACAGGCATTTTGGCAAGCGTACCATTCGTTGCGACGTGCAAAATTGAAAATGGCGATTTGTTTGTTTTTATATTTGATGCAACCGCCACGGTTGGTTGGGAAATCTTCTATTTTTCCGGCTTTGAACCAAATTGTTGCATCACTTGGGTGAACGGTTTCATATTGATTTAAGATTTCTTCCATTGGATTCAAATTTTAGTTTCCTGTTTCTTATCCCTCTTTTTACAATCAAGAGAGTTATGATGGCGCAGTAAAAAAGAGGGTAAGAGGACAGCAAACGTTAGTGATATTATTTTTCTTTTTTTTGGAGCTGGATTTTTGTAATTAAAAATTGAGAATTAAAAATTAAAAATCTTTGAAACTGCAATTTTTATAATAACTATACTATGTTTATTTAAACAAGTGAAACGCCTTTTTTGAGTTCATAAAATCTATGTTTCTATGTGTTTAAATAATTATGTATAAAGCTTTACGACCACGCTTTTGGCGCTTTTTGATCTCTTAATGGAACAAAAACAACATTATCATCTTTCTCTTCAGAGTTTACAAAATGGTTAAAGCGTTTCAATAATCTTGGTTTTTCGAGAACTTGTTTCCATTCACATTCAAAAGTATTTACAAGAGTCTGCATTTCGGCTTCAAGCGTTTCGCAAATTCCTAAACTATCTTCGATTATTACTTCTTTTAAGTACTCTAAACCTCCGTCTAGTTTTTCCAGCCAGGTTGCTGTTCTAACAAGCGGACCAGCCGTGCGGATGTAATACATTAGGTATCGATCCATGTATTTTATAACGGTTTCTTTGTCGATTTTCTCGGCCAATAAAACCGCATGTTTAGGATTTGCGCCACCATTTCCGGCGATATACAAATTCCAACCGCCTTCAACTGCAATTAATCCAAAATCTTTTCCGCGAGCTTCGGCACATTCACGAATACAAGCTGAAACACCACCTTTAAGTTTGTGAGGAGAACGAATTCCTTTGTATCTGTTTTCTAATTCTATGGCAAATCCGGCGCTGTCGTCCATTCCGTAACGACACCAAGCATTTCCTACGCAGCTTTTTACAGCACGAAGTGATTTTCCGTAAGCGTGTCCGCTTTCAAAACCATTATCGATTAATATTTTCCAGATTTTTGGCAAATCACTTAAATGTGCTCCGAACAAATCGACACGTTGCGCTCCGGTAATTTTAGTGTATAAATCAAACTGTTTGGCAACTTCTCCAATCACGATTAATTTCTCGGCAGTAATTTCACCTCCGGCAACTCTTGGAACTACAGAATAAGTTCCGTTTCGTTGAATATTAGCTAAGAATCTATCGTTTGTATCTTGAGTTGTAACATGTTTGTTTGCAGTGTCATTATAAATACTCGAGAAAATCGAAGCTACAACAGGTTTACAAACCTCGCAACCATCGCCTTTACCATGATGATCGATAACTTCGTAGAAATTCTCGTATTTATTGATTTTTACCAAATCGAATAATTCCTGACGTGTATAGCTAAAATGCTCACAAATAACATCTTTTACTTCTTTTCCTAATGATTTTTGAGTGGCTTTTACCAAATCAGAAACCATTGGTTTACAACCTCCACAACCAGAAGTAGCTTTGGTATGTTTGACAACATCTGAAAAATTGGAACAAGTTTCATCCAGAAGCGAACAGCAAATTGAACCTTTAGTTACATTTTCGCAAGAACAGATTACTGCTGTGTCTGGCAAATCAAGAACGCTTCCTAAACTTGAACCTTCTGAACCATCACGAGAACCTAAAATCAAATCTTCGGGATTTTTTGGCAACGCCATTGCATTACTGTAAATCTGAAAAAGTGAATTGTAATCACTGGAATCTCCAACTAAAATTCCGCCTAATAAAGTTTTAGAATCTTTGGTAACATTGATTCTTTTATAAATTCCGCTTAGTTTATTTTCATAAATGATCGCTGTTACATCGTTATTTTCGACAAAAGGATCACCAAAACTCGCAACTTCAACACCAATTAATTTCAATTGTGTCGACATATCGATGGTTTCTCTCATGGTTTTAGAACCATTTAAGATTTGCTCAGCGGCTACATCGGCCATTTCGTAACCCGGAGCAACAAGTCCGTAAATATTTTGATTGTACAGAGCAACTTCGCCAATCGCAAAAATAGAAGGATCTGATGTTTGCATTTGATTGTTTACCACAACGCCGCCTCGCAAACCAACTTCAAGACCGGAAACTCGGGCTAATTCATCGCGAGGTTTAATTCCGGCAGAAATAACCAACATGTCTACTTTTAACAATTCGTCGTCAGCAAACATCATTCCCGTTATACGTTCTTTACCGTCGATATATTGTGTTGCTTTATTGAGATGAATTCCAATATTTAATTCTTCGATTTTAGATTGCAACATATCGCTGGCGCCTTTGTCTAATTGTCTAGGCATCAATCGCGGAGCAAATTCTACAACATGAGGATTCAATCCTAAATCACGAACGGCTTTTGCTGCTTCAAGACCTAATAAACCCCCGCCTAAAACTGCCGCTTCGGTTGCACCTTTTTGTTTTATTTTTTTGGCGTAAGCCATAATTGCATCCAGATCTTCGATAGTTCTGTATACAAACACGCCTTCTTTTTCGACACCATCAATAGGAGGAACGAATGCCGAAGAACCCGTTGCAAGAACTAAGTAATCGTACGTATGTGTTTTTTCTAAATGCGTATGTATTGTTTTTTCTTCACGATTAATATCTGTAATTAATTCAGAAGTATTTAGAGTAATGTTGTTTTGTGCGTACCATTCAGTAGTAGATAACGAAAGGTCATCTGCAGTTTTTCCTCCAAAGTATTCACTTAAATGAACTCTGTCATAAGCGCGTCTGGGTTCTTCGCCAAAGACTGTAATCTGATACTTTTCCTGTCCTGATTTTGCGACGAATTTTTCGCAAAATTTATAACCAACCATGCCGTTTCCAACTACTATTACTCTAATCATGATTTCTTTAATTAAGTATTACTACGCAAATATAAGTATTTGTACTTATAAAAATACGTATTTAGGTAATTTTTTTAAGTAGTACTTTGTTTTTTTCTAAGTATTTCGCCTCAATCTTTTAAGTAGCGCGGGTTAAAAGGTTTTTTGATTTTTTGATTTTTTTTGTAATTGTGTTATTTTTCTTAATTTTATAAGAGATTTGACCTAAAAAAATCATAAAAAACAAGGCTTGATAATTTTTGGCTTAGTTTTTTCTAGTGGGAAGGCATAATAAAAAATATATAATATGAAAAAAGTACTTTTACTATGTGTCTTAACAACTGTTGTGTTAAGTTGCAAGTCAGTCGCAGTTAAAAATTCGAACATGAAAGAAACAACTTCTAAAGCAACTTCAGACGAAGAAGATCTAACAGTTTATTTTAAAGCTACTGGAAATGAACCATTTTGGGGATTGAAAATAGGGAAAGACAAAACTGTTTTTACATCATTAATTGAAGGAATGGAATCTATAAGTTTTGAATCTGTTGAACCAATCAGAGCTATGGATGCCAATGTAAAAATGTATAGACTTAACAACGGAAAAACTTCTGCCACGGTTACAATTCAACAATTCGACTGTCAGGATTCAATGTCAGGCGAAAAATCACCTTATACAGTTAAGGTAGAAATTAACAGCAAAACCTTAAATGGCTGTGGAAAATATATTACAGATTACCGCTTACATGACATTTGGGTTTTGGAAGAATTAAACGGAAAAAAAGTTGCTCTTACTGATTTTCAAAAAGAATTACCAAGAATTGAGATCCATGCTGCCGATAATAAATTTATGGGATTTGGAGGTTGTAATTCTATAGGTGGAACTATTTTTTATGAGAAAGATCTATTGAGATTTTCAAATGTAATTTCGACTTTGATGGCTTGTGCATCTGGTAATAAAGAAGGTGAATTTATCAAAGCGCTTCAAAGTACAACCACTTATACTATTGGAAACAATAGATTAACGCTTTCGAATCCTTCAGGAAAACTTTTGGTTCTTAGAAAAGTAGATTAATTTTTGAAATGTCTTAATCTGTTTTAAAAATAACCTACAGTGTACTATGGTGCATTATAATTAAAATATTTTTGTAAAATAAAACTTATAAAAAGTTATTTTACATGAAAAAGATTTTAATGTTATTTATTGCAGTTTCATTAGCTTACAGTTGCAAATCAACTAAGAATGCAAATGCAACGACAGCTGCAAGTTCGGTTGAAAAGAAAGTACAGCAAACCTGGATTTTAGAAAATCTAAATGGGAAAGTGGTTACTGAAAAGGATTTTTCAATTCTTCCAAAAATCGTATTGAGTTCGTCAACATTCTCTGGATCTACAGGATGTAATGCTATAAAAGGAAATTTATTTTCGAAAGGTGCAGGGCAAATCCAGTTTTTGAATTTTACTTCAGAAACTAAAAAGTGCGATGCAAAAAAAGAAGGTGAGTTTTCGCAATTGTTAAAAACAACTTCAGGTTATTCAGTAGAGAATAATAAGTTGATGCTTTCAAATCAATTTGGATTGACAATGTCTTTCAAAAAAGGTTAATTAAAGCAGCTTCAAAATAGAAAGGCTTCGATTGATTTCGAAGCCTTTTTTGTATCATTTTGTCATTTCGACCGAAGGGAGAAATCATACTAGAAGCTCCGCAATCAAAATTGCCAATCTTTGTCGATTTACGAGTGTGATTTCTCCTCCGTCGAAATTGTAGATGTTAGATATTTCGGTAACAAAATTTAACTTTAATAAATTTTGTTACGATGAGAAATAATAGTCAGGATTCCACTTTAGAGCGGAACTACTTAGAGAAGTATCGTTTTCTAATAAAAGAATATGAACAGGTAAAAAATAAAACTCATCCTTTGTATAAAAAAGCAATGGATTTTTATGCAGCAAATAATACTTGCCGAAAGAGTTTTTTAAAGTATTATAATCGCTTTAAACAAAGTGGGAAATCTATTGATTTATTGCCCCAAAAAAGAGGTCCCAAATATAAAACAAGACGTCCTTTGCCTTTTATAGAGCAAAAAGTAATTGCATTACGAGAAAAAGGAAACAACAAATATGAAATTGTTAGTATCTTAAGACCCAAATTAGGGAAGCATACACCATCATATTCAGGAGTTTATAATATTTTAAAACGCAATAAAATAAATAGATTAACTCCGAAGATTAAAAAGAATCATCAAAAAATAATCAAGGAAAGAATGGGACAACTTGGTCATATTGATTGTCATTATTTGAGCAAAAGTATAATTAAAGGGGAAAATAAAAATCGCTATTTAGTTTGTGTAATAGATGATTACAGTCGAATTGCCTGGGCTGAATTAGTTTCTGATATTACCAGTTTAACAGTTATGTTTGCGGCATTGAAATGTTTAAACATCCTAAGTGATCATTATGAAATAAAATTTGAAGAGATATTATCTGATAATGGAGCTGAATTTGGACCTAAAACAAGCAAAGTGAAAAATAATCACCCTTTTGAGAGGATGTTAATGGAATTAGGTATTGTTCATAGGTACACAAAACCCTACAGACCACAAACTAATGGTAAAGTTGAACGCTTTTGGAGAACTCTTGAAGATGATTTATTGAGAGACACAGATTTTGATTCTCATGAAGAATTAAAAGAAGAATTATTGCAATACTTATATTATTATAATCATGAAAGACCACATCAAGGTATTGATGGAAAAAAACCAATCGAAATGATAAATCCGTTACCGAAATAAGTAACCTTTACAGAAATGACAAGATTGCTAATAAAAAAATCCGTAAAAATCCGCGTCTTCGTGATAGCGAATCCGTCAAATCCGCGTACCATTTTCACGTTTGCTATTCCAATTCCTCATTCAGATCTTTTTCTTCATCAACAAAATCCAATTCGAGAGCACGAACAGTCTGAACAGCATTTCCAGCGATACCGCGAATAGAACCGTACATTCCTAATGTATTGTGAATCACTTTTTCGATTTGTTTTTCGCGTTGTTTCCAGATACGTTGCATGGCTCTTTTCTCCGAGTCAAGATCACTTTGCATTTGCGTAAAACCTTCAACAATACCTTCGATTTGCAAACGGAATTCATTACTTGTTAAGAAATCATACAACATCGACATTTTATCTCCTTTATTTTCCTGCGCCTGAACAGCCTGACTTACCTGAATTAAAGACTGACGTAAAACGGCACTTAAACCTTTAAATTCTTCGTAAGTACAAATCCAGATTCCATCACGCATTCCCATTCGGTCCATTCCGGCAGGCATAACTTCAGTTACTAAAACACCAATATTCGCTCTTTTGGTTCTAATATCGTTTTTGAATTTCTCAATCCAAGCGGGTTGAAAAGCTTTTGTACGTTTGCTTTCGTAATAAATAGAACCACAATTTTGCAACTCGCGCGTATTTACAATTTGAAGACAATCGGCACCATTTGCGCCTTTTTTTACTTCATCAATAGTATCTAAAGGAAAATTATTTGCCAGCCATTCTTCAATTGCCAATTCCATAACTTCGCCTTGTAATTGCATAGAACCTTGTTCCTGCTTGCGTTTCATTTCTTCGATCAGTTTCTTTTGATCGTCGGATTGCTTTTGATATTCTTTGATTTTTAGTTCGTTTTTTTCTTCTTCCTGTTTTCGGATTTTATCACGTTCCAAAACTAAAGTTGCATTAAGTTGCTTTTGAGCTTCGGCTTCGATTGCTTCTTTCATTTCCAGTTTTTCACGCTGAAGTTTAGCAATTTCACCTTCCATTTTATTAAGTTCGCGAAGTTTCTCTGATTTCTCAGAAAGTTCTTTTTCCATCGCAACTAAACGATCTTTATTCTCTTCGGCGAGTTTATTTTTTACTTTTTCGGTAATCTCTTTTTCAGCTGTTTTTTTCTCGCGTTCTAAGCGTTTAGCAAAAAGTTCATTTTCCTGTTTCTTTTTGGCTTCAAATTCGGTTTTTGCCTTTTCGAATTGCTCGTTTTTAAGTTCTAATTCTTTGGCTTGAGCATTTGCTTTTTGTTGATATTCTTTACGGATACTATCTTCTAACTGATGCTTTAAAATATCATTTACATCGATCGTTGTTCCGCAACTTGGGCACTGAATTGAAGATTGCTCTGCCATTTTTATTTATTTTATTGAGTAGAATTATAATTTGCTAAGGTATTTAAAAATTGAGGTTTTTTTGCCAAGAATTTTAATTAATCTCGCAAAGTCGCAGAGACGCAAAGTTTTTTTGTTTCACGCAGATTTTGCAGATTGAGCAGATTTTTTAATCATTTTAATCTTTTAATCTGTGGCTTTAAAAAATAGAATGAAATGACATAAAAGGAGAAAAAACTTTGCGTCTCTGCGACTTTGCGAGATTCACTTTTAAAGTATGCAATTTAGCTACTTCTAAAAACTAATTTTTACGGATTTCCATATTAAAAATAATTCGCGAAAATTTGTGCAATTCGTGGCAACACTACTTCTTAAAATTCAATAAAAAAGCAACTGCAGATTTAGTAATTTCAGAATCGTCTTCTTTTGAAGTTATTAGCGAAACATCCGTAAACAAATTCACTTTTTTTAATTCGATAAAACCAATTTCAGAATCTTGATTGTTCGTGGCAATGTTTGAAGGAACAATTGAAATTCCTAATCCGTTTTTGACCAATTGTACGATCGAATTGATATTGTTTGCTTCGTGCACTACTTTTGGCGTGAAGCCATAAAATGCACAAAGTTCCAGTAAAACTTCGTGATAATGTGGCGCATAATCTTTGTTAAAAAAAACAAAAGTTTCGTCTTTTAGATTCGAAATTTCTTTTTCGGAATTAATTTGAATCAGGCTTTTATTATAAACAACCGAAAACCCATCCTGAAACCACAATTGTGATTTTATTTTAGGAGATTTTATTGGAGAACGAATAATTCCCAGTTCGATTTTTCCTTGTTCCAGAGCGTCGATTTGCTTGGTTGTTGAAACTTCAAATAATTTGAAATTCACATATGGAAATTGTTCTTTCAGATGTTTTATCAATTTAGAAATTACAGCCGAATAAATCGAACTTATATAAGCTATTCTGAATTCGCCGGAAACATTTTGGGCTATTTTTTTCGTTTTCACGGAAATGCGCTCGAGATTCTGAAAAAGTTCTCTGACTTCTTTTTCAAAATATTTTCCGGCTTCTGTAAGTGCTACTTTTTTATTGTTCCTGATAAAAAGCTTCGCTTGAATTTCTTCTTCGAGTTCGATAATTTGCCTGCTTAATGGCGGTTGCGAAATAAATAGTTTTTCGGCAGCTTTGGTAAAATTTAATTCTTCGGCTACAGCCAAAAAATATTTTAAGTGACGTAATTCCATAAATACCTATTAAGTATTGATAATTGATAAAAATAGTATTTTTGAAGTATATATCAAAATGGTAGTTTTGATAAAAAAATAGATAGCAAACGGATGACGCGGATTTAAACTGGTTTGTGCGGATTTTTTATTTTTTTGCCACAGATTAAGATTATTTAAAATGATTTTTAAAATTTAAATTTGATTATTCTTAGAGATAATCTCTGTAGTCATTTTATCCCGATAGCTATCGGGAGTGGCAAAAAAAACAGACAAAGTATATTATAAAAAATCTGCACAAACCAGTTTAATCCTTAAAACCCGTGGCCAATTAAAAACAAAAAACTATGAAAAAATCAACTATTGAAGAGATCAGAGAAAGATTTGACAATGATGTCGAGCGATTTTCGAATTTAGAAACCGGGCAAGTGGCAACAATCGACGCTACAATTTCTTTAGAATTAATTACAGAAGCTTCTAAAAGAATTGTTCCAAATGCGGTTAATGTTTTGGATATTGGATGTGGCGCCGGAAATTATACTTTAAAAATGCTTTCGAAAGTTCCGAATTTGAATTGCACTTTGGTCGATTTGAGTTTGCCAATGTTGGATCGTGCTTTTGAAAGAGTTTCAAAAGAAACTAATGGAAATGTTGCAATAAAACACGGTGATATTAGAGAAGTCGATTTACCTGAAAATCATTTTGATATTATTTTGGCTGGAGCAGTTTTGCATCATTTGCGTGATGATCAGGATTGGGAAACGACTTTTACTAAAATATTCAAATTATTAAAACTAGGCGGATGTTTTATGATTTCGGATTTAATTACTCAGGATACTGAATTGTTAAACGAATATACTTGGCAGCGTTATGGCGATTATTTAGAAGGAATTGGCGGGGCAGAATATCGTCAGAAAGTTTTGGATTATGTAGAAAAAGAAGATACGCCAAGATCAATGAATTATCAATTGGATTTAATGAAGAAGATTGGGTTTACGAGCGTAGAAATTTTGCACAAGAATATGTGTTTTGGCGCTTTTGGCGGAATTAAATAGTCTGGCCATGAATCTTTTTTAAACTTTAATAAAAATTTAATAGCTTAATTTGTGCTATTGGTCGTGTGTTGCTTTTGATCTGTATAATAATTGATTGGTTAATGTGAAAAAAGTGTTTTTTTGTATAATCAAATTTTATTTTCGTTTCACAATTTTCAAATCAGTATAAATGAGCAGTAATCAAGAATGGAATCGCAGAAGTTTTTTAACAGCGATGAGTGGAGCAGGAGCAGCAATAATGTTAAGTCCGTTTTTATCATGGGCTGCAATTGATCGTGATCCGAGAATAGCTGAAATTGTTGCTAGAACTTTAGGGATTGATACTCATAATCATATTGATGTTCCGTTAATAAAATCAGAACTTCCAGGACCAAAAGTTGATTTGGCAGGCGAATTAAAAAAATCTGGTTTGTCTGCCATTTGTATGACTTTTGCAGTTGATTATCAAAAGTTAGTGAATCCAGGCGATGCTTATGAAAGATTTATAAACGGACTATCGGCAATGGATGAAATATTAAAAAGCAATAATATGAAACGTGCCTTAAATTTTGCAGATTTGCAATTGGCACACAAAATTAAGCAGCCAATTGTAATACAATCTGTAGAAGGGGGACATTTTCTTGAAGGTAAAATCGAGCGTTTGCAAATTGCGTACGATCGGGGTTTGAGACATTTAGGTTTACTTCATGACAATGATGCGTCGGTACCTCTTGGTGATATTTTTACGAAGTCGCCGCAATGGGGCGGACTTACAACTTTTGGTGCTGAAGTAATTAAGGAATGCGAAAGAATAGGTGTCTTGGTAGATTTGTCGCATTGTGATGATAATACGGTTAATGGAGCATTGAAAATTGCAAAAAAACCGGTTTTGATTTCTCATACAGGTTTGAATAGCAGACTCGGTCAAAATGAGTTTATGTCTAAAATGATGAAACCCCGACTAATAAGTAAGGAACAAGCTAGAATTGTAGCAGATAATGGTGGTGTAATTGGCGTTTGGACGCATCTCGCAGATTCACCTACAGAATTTGCTGATAATATTAAAGCAATGGTTGATGTAGTTGGTGTTGACCATGTTTGTATAGGAACTGATACTAAACTAACACCGGCATATCGCTCCCCAAATGATCAGGGACAAAGACCGGAAAATGGTAAAAAAGAGGATGGAAAACAAGTTGGTTTTGAGAACAAACAAAATGGACAACCAAAAAAGGAAAATGATAAAAAAAATCAAAAAGGCCCTCAGGATACAAACCATTCCTGGGAAGTTCAAAAAGATGGTTTTTATTATACCGTTGTTGAAGCTTTATTAAATGCTGGTTTTAAAGAAGAAGAAATTGCTAAAATTGGTGGTGGAAATTATTGCAGGATATTTGATGCGGCAACTAAAAAATAATAATTCATTTAGCGATTAGCACTAAATATAAAAAGCGAAATAAAATTTTTATTTCGCTTTTTCTTTACTTTCATTTGGTGCAGGAAACTTTGTTCTTAAATCAAAAACAAGTTCTGAAACTCCATTTTTCTGTAAATAATCCAGTTTCTCAACAGCTTCTTCAAGAGTCGGAATATGTCCTTTTGGAATCCACCACATAGCGGTATGAGCTTTTCCAAATTTCAGAAACCATTCCTTACGACGTTTTAAAAAATCACTGTGAAAGGTTTTGTACATATAATATTCGAGAGTTTCAATGTTCTCCCAAACCGAAACATTTACAATAATCTGTTCGTCATTATATGGATTCAGATTTGTTGCATTATAACTATCATCTTTTAATCTCCAGACAAATCCATCACTATTTTCGGCTAAAGTATTGATGAGTTCTAAATTATCTGTGAATTCCTTCATGATTGGATCGTTAATATCGACTCCTTTCATTTTGGCAATATTAATTTCGGCAAGATGATAATGACTCATATTGTTATGGTTTTAAATATGAGGCAAGTTAGTTTTTTTGAAGTGTTTTTTAAAGTATAATATTAACAATAACTTTTTTTAATGTGAAAATTAGTCGCATTTTGTTGACGTAATTAGAATGTAATCCCTATGGGATAAATTGTAAGCGTAATAGGTCTTTTTACCAATATTATGCTCCTAAAGGAGCTTTTAAATACGTATGTTTTGTTTTATATGGAATTTTTAGAATGTCCCATCGGGACAAAATATTGGTAGGAAAAAAATACACAAGCAAAAAAAAGTCCCGTTAGGGACTTAATATCGTTAAATTATATCAACAACAATTTTCCCTACAGAAGAGCCGTCGCTTACAGCTTTATGCGCTTCGATAGCATTGTCTAAAGTGAAATTTCTAGGATCGATAATTGGTTTTAATTTTCCTTCTTCGATTAGTTTTGTAGTTTGTTTTAGGATATCACCATGATGTTTTCTTTTTTCGTTACCAATCATTGGATGAAGTACAAAAACGCCATGAATACTTGCAGAACGAAGTGAACTTGTTGCCAAAGTATGTGTTCCAAAAGCAGCGCAACTACTAATTTGACCATAATGACGAATTGCTTTTAATGAATTATCCAAAGATTGTCCGCCAAGAGTATCGTAAATAATGTCAAAACCGTTTCCGCCTGTGTATTGATTTACGTAATCTTCAACTGGAGTATTTTTATCAATTGGAGTTGCTCCAAATGATTTTACAAGATCTGCTTTTTGTTCAGAAACAGTTGCATAAACTTCAGCTCCAAGATTTTTGGCAAGCTGAACCACCATATGACCAACGCCACCAGCGCCAGCGTGAACAAGAACTTTGTCGCCTTTTTGTACTCTGGCTCTGTCAATCAAACCTTCCCAAGCGGTAAGCAATACCAGCGGAACTCCGGCAGCTTCTTTCATGGTTAAGTTTTTTGGTTTTATGGCCAATAAATCAGCGTCGACAGCAGTATATTCGGCTAGAGTTCCTTGGAGTCCAAGAACTCCTCCGGCAAGTCCGTAAACTTCGTCTCCAACTTTAAATTCTGTAATGCCTTCGCCAATTGCTTCGATTACTCCGGCGAGATCTGTTCCTAAAACAGCAGGTAAAACGGGTGATGCATAAGGCGAAAGTCCAAGTCTGATTTTGTTATCGATTGGGTTTACGCCGCTTGCATGTATTTTGACTAAAACTTCTCCTTTTTTAGGAGTTGGTTTTTCGATTTCGGTGCTTACAAATTCAGATTCGTAAGTATTCGTTAATAATGCTCTCATTGTTTTTAGATTACAAGATTTGTACTGTTTTATAAACCTGAATTGGTGCAGCCACTAAATTTTCGCTTTTGCTAATAAAGTCAAGCAAATAAGGTTGATTATTATGGATGTCAAGACCTGGTTGATCTTGCCATTCTTCCCAAATAATAAAAACATTATCACTATGGTGAAGGTCGTAACGAGCACAAGCAGCTTCTTTTCTGGTTTCGGTAACCAAATGATTTAACATGTTTTGAACTTGTTCTATATTTTCGGGTTTGCTTTTAAAAATTGCTGTAATTGAGATCATAATTATAGAGTTTTAAAGATTTGTTCCAAATGTTTGGTGTAGTTTTTCTTAAAGATATCAATATTTTCGGCAGTTGCGCCTTTTTCAACGTCATGAAAATGAAAACCTTTCAGTTTTTCCATTCCTACAAATTTATTCATTTTATGGAAACCAAACATAGCTCCATCATCTACAGATGTTTCTTCGAAGAATTCTCCCGGAAGTGTGAATGCTGTTGCAGGCGCATTCCAACTTGTTGTTAACATATATTTGCGTCCGTGTAGCATTCCACCGGTTCCGTAATTGATATCAGGATTTACTCTGCTTCTTCCGTCGCTTTTGTAAATTCCTTTTTGGTGTCCGGCAGTAAAAACGTCGTCGATATATTTTTTGAAAAGGTTTGGCAATTGAAACCACCAAACTGGTGTGTGATAAATTACTGCATCTGCCCAAACGAACTTTTCTACTTCTTGATCTAAGTCAAAATCTTGTTTAATGTCGGTTGTTTTGATTTCGTAATTTTTACTTTTCAAGTATTCGATTGTCCAACCGGTAACGGTTTCATTGAATTTTCCACCTGAATGTGCGAAATTTTGACTTCCGTTGATGATAAATATTTTTTTCATTTTACTTTTTGTTCTAATGAATCTGGGTTGCGTGAGGGATAGTAGTGAAAATCCTTTTGTGCCGGGGTTCGGCACAAAAGATTGTAATGGATAGCCCGGCCCTTGGGACACGCCCAAATTCTTATTATTTAAATTGTGAGATTTTTTATTATTTTAATTTTGAAATTGCCTCATTTATAAAATCTAATTCAGAAACAGATAAGTCAAAATCTAATGTTTTTGCGTTTGAAATAGCTTGTTCTGCGTTTCTTGCTCCGGCTAAAACTATGGTAATTCCTTTCTGTAAAGTCGTCCAACGCAATACTAATTGTGAAATTGAAATGTGTTTTGCGTTAGCTAATGAACTTAATTCTTCGACCAAAGTTTTTACTTTTTGAAGATCAAACTGACCGAAATATCCGTTTCTGTGATCGTTGTCTTTTAGTTTACTGTCGGTAAAATATTTTCCGGTTAATAAACCTCTTTCCATTGGACTGTAAGCTATGATTCCGATGTTTTCTTCAATTGTAAGTGGAACTAAATCAGTTTGAATTGCCTGATTCAACATGCTGAAAGGTACTTGATTTGAGGCTAATTGTATTGTTTTTTGAGCTTCTTTTATTTGGTCGACACTGTAATTACTAACTCCAGCTGCTCTGATTTTTCCTTGCTGAATCAAGGTTTCCAAAGCTTCCATTGTTTCGTGAATTGGAGTTGTAGCGTCTGGCCAGTGAATTTGTAATAAATCGATATAATCTGTTTGAAGACGTTTTAAGCTTTCTTCGACTTCTTTGATAATATTGTTTTTTGATGCGTATTTATAGACCGGAATTTTTTTTCCGTTGTCTTCGGCATCAAAAAAGAATTCGCCTTTGCCTTGATTGCTTCCGTCCCAAACCAATCCAAATTTAGTTAATAGTTGAACTTTTGAACGGTCTTTTGATTTTAAAGCTTCTCCAATCATTTCTTCGCTTAATCCAAATCCGTAGAAAGGAGCGGTGTCGATTGTGGTTACGCCGTGATCGATTGATGCGTGAATGGAGTCGATTGAATCTTTCTTTTCGTTTCCGCCCCACATGTTTCCGCCAATAGCAAATGCGCCGTATGTAATAGTTGATAATTCAAGTTCAGTATTGCCTAATTTTCTATATTCCATAGTCTTATGTTTTATTGCTTAAAATTTGTTTGGCAAAATTATACCATTTTTAAGAGTGTTAAGTTGTATATATTTGTCTTTTTTATGTAAATTTGTAGCCGAATTAATAAAGTACATTATGAAAAAAGAAAATTTATACGAGCCTTTTACGGTTTCTTTTGAAACGCTGGATGAATATCCGGATGTTGGAGATCGTCATAATTTCTTTGAATTGGTTTATATTTTAGAGGGAACGGGAAGACAATGTATCAACAAGAATATTTTTGAATATGATGCGGGACATTTGTTTTTATTGACGCCTGAGGATTGTCATAACTTTACGATTGAAACCGAAACAAAGTTTTTCTTTTTGAGATTTAATGATATTTATTTGAAAAATTCAAGTTTGCAGAATGAGAATATTCAGCGTTTAGAATATATTCTGCAAAATGCAAATCATCAGCCAGGTTGTATTTTGAAAAATGATGCCGATAAATGTCTGGTAAAAGTAATGGTTGAAGCAATTATTCGCGAGCATCAGGATAAAGATGTTTATAATAAAGAATTGATTCAGCAATTGGTGAATACTTTGATTATTGTGGTTGCCCGAAATATTGCCAAGTATTTGCCGGAACAGGTAAATATTGGTTGTGAGGCTAAAGCAATGGATATTCTACAATATATTCAGAATAATATTTATTATCCGGAACGAATTAAAGCGGAATCGATTAGTGATTATTTTGGAATCTCAAATACTTATTTAGGACGTTATTTTAAGAAACACGCGAACGAAACGATGCAGCAATATATCAGCAATTATAAAACAAAATTGATCGAACATCGTTTGCAGTTTAGTGATAAACGTATAAACGAAATTGCGTATGAATTTGGTTTTACGGATGAAAGTCACTTTAATAAATTCTTTAAAAAACAGAGAGGGAATAGTCCGTCTGAGTTTAGAAAAGTGATTCGAATTAGCGCGTGATATTGGCACGCGGATGACAAGGATTTTGGCGGATTTTTTTTGCCACAAATTGCACAAATTTTCGCTAATTGTTTTTGCCACAGATTATTTGGATAAGAATGATTTTCTAATCTAGCGTTGATAATGGCACGCGGATGACGCGGATTTTGGCGGATTTATTTTTTTTCCACGAATTGATCGAATTTTTACGAATTATTTTTGCCGCAGATTTCACAGATTAACACAGATTTAAAAATCATTTTTAATCCTTTAATCTGTGGCAAAAAAGAATAAATAAATCTGTGCTAATCTGTGAAATTAGTGTTTGAATCGAGAATCAAAAATCATTTTTTTGGTGCTTAGAACTTTAATTCTTGAAGCATCTTCGTGATTTGGATTGATCAGATAATTAAATTCCTGAGGTACGATGCTACTTGGGACTTTTAGTATTGCAGTTTCGTTATAATATACAAAATCATCTCCAATAGTTTGAGTTATTAAAGATGGTGGTTTTGAATTCCAGATGTCCGGTAAATCTTTTATGTTGACTTCCTGAATCAGGATATCGTCCGGAATTTCAATTTCTACATAAAAACGATCAGAAGGTAAATCTTCGCTTAGATCTAAATGTACCGAAACCTCAAGTGTTGCCAAAGCTCTACTGTCAGCTGTGTACACTATTCTAGTATTAAGACTATTCCAGCGATAACCTTCGGTCATTGAAGCTCCAATTCCGGTTAGGGTAGTGGTGAGGTATTTTTCTCTTTCGATTCTAAATACTATCATTACGCCAGATTTCCAAATTCTAATCTGTTAAGGCTAAATTTTACCTCGTTGATTCCCGTCATTGTATCGAGCATATTCTCAGGTGTGCTTCCGCCAATAGAAAGGTTAGGTTTTTTTAACCATCTTTGAAATTTTTCTTCTTCATGGTTAAAAACTTCCAAGCCGTAATCTATCAATTCATTTATTAGAATTACAAGTTCGCTATCTCGACTATCTAGTAGTAAATGTTCACTTTTTTTCTTGTTGTAAGTAGTTTGTGGAATACCTACAATAGCTAAAACTGATTTTACGGGATTGTTTAATCGTCGGCTAATTTCTTCAATTGAATCGTATGGAATACCAGATCTGATAACTCCCACGCGTTCCAATTTATTACTCCAACTGTATTCCTTTCCGCCAGAATAAAGTGTAGACTTTCTGATAGAGATGACTTTTCCAGACGCATTATCAATGCTTCTTTGAGTGTCAAAAGGTTTTGTTTTTGGTGCTAATTTTGCCATGATACAACTGATTTGTTGTAAAAGTACAACAATTTTGCTGTTTGACTAAATAGTTTATTTAAAAATTAACAAAGCCAAGCGTAATATTTTTTTAAATCTTGGAAAAAGAATTAAATAATCTTCTTGATTACGCGCAAATTATGGGTGTGTTTATTGAGTTCCGGATTGTAGATTCCCAAATGATCTAAACGGTCAATGCGTACTTTTCCACTTGCGTGAATGATGTAATTATTGTCCATTATAATACCTACGTGAATGATGTTTCCTTCGGCATTGTCAAAAAAGGCTAAATCTCCAGCTTCGCTTTCTTCGATAAAACTCAAAGGTTCGCCTTCAAGAGCTTGTTGTGAAGCATCGCGGTGTATTTTGTATCCGTTTAGTTTGTAAACCATTTGGGTTAAGCCCGAACAGTCAATTCCAAAAGGTGTTTTTCCACCCCAAAGATAAGGTGCGTTCAAATACATAAAAGCGGTATTGATTAAGGCACTTTTAGGTTTTGTACCACTTGTTTTGGTGCCTTCGAAATCAAAGTTTGCAGTATTGATTTCGCTATTATTCAAAAATGATAAAGAGGCTCCAAGCGGAATTGGTAATAATAAATTATCAGGCGCACTGATATAATCAATCAAATCTGCGTTAAGAATAATGGCGTCATTGCTTAATTGCTTATAATTTGCCTCTGAAATAATTTGATATTGTTTAGAATCTACCCAACCTTCGTAGTCGTCGAATTGTATTTTTATTCGGGCCCATTGATTTTGGCGTTCTAAAATCTCAATGTGTTCACCAAACAAAAGTTGTGTAACGATTTCACTTCTGTCGCTTGGCTCAGATCGAACGGGTACTATGGCTAGATTGCAAATTCCGAACATTTAGGGTAATTTATTAGTTGAAAAAATTAGGAGTTATTTCATTTAAAAATAACTCCTAAGATATGTTGTTTAAGCTCTTTCGATAACAATTGCTGATGCTCCACCACCGCCATTGCAAATTGCAGCAGCTCCGGTTTTAGCATTGTTTTGTTCTAAAACATTAAGTAAAGTTACGATGATTCTCGCTCCTGAACATCCAAGAGGATGTCCTAATGAAACTGCACCACCATTAACGTTTACTTTATCGTTATCAAGACCAAGAATTTTTGAATTGGCTAATCCAACAACTGCAAATGCTTCGTTGAATTCGAAATAATCAACATCGCCAATTGCAATTCCTGCTTTATCTAAGGCTTTCGGTAATGCTTTTGCAGGACTCGTAGTAAACCATTTTGGTTCCTGAGCAGCATCTGCATAACCTTTTATGTAGGCTAGAGGTTTTAATCCTAATGCGTTTGCTTTTTCTTCAGACATTAAAACTAAAGCTGCAGCTCCGTCATTGATTGTTGAAGCGTTTGCGGCAGTAACAGTTCCGTCTTTTGTGAAAACAGCACTTAAAGAAGGAATTTTATCCAATTTTACATTAGTGTATTCCTCATCTTTAGAAACAATAACTGGTTCGCCACGTCTTTGCGGAACTTCTACAGGAACAATTTCGTTCTCGAATTTTCCGGCATCCCAGGCTTTTGCACTTCTTTCATAAGATTGAATAGCAAAATTGTCTTGTTCTTCTCGGCTGATGTTGTATTCAGTTGCACATAAGTCAGCGCAAACTCCCATTGCGTTGTTATCGTAAGCATCTGTCAAGCCATCTTTTTGCATTCCGTCAAGCATTGTTGCAGGACCAAATTTGTTTCCGTTACGCATTTGTACGTAATGTGGAATCAAACTCATGTTTTCCATTCCTCCGGCAACTACAATCTCCGCATCGCCACAAGCGATTGCCTGAGCAGCAAACATAACAGCTTTCATTCCAGAAGCACAAACTTTGTTTACTGTAGTTGCAGCAACTTCTTCAGAAAGTCCTGCGAAAAGTGCAGCCTGACGTGCTGGCGCTTGTCCAACTCCGGCTTGAACCACATTCCCCATGAATACTTCATCAACTAATTTTGGGTCAAGGTTAATTTTTTGTAGTGCTCCTTTTATAGCGGCAGCACCTAATTTTGGTGCGGGTACGGTAGATAAACCTCCCATGAAACTTCCGATAGGTGTTCTAACGGCAGAAACGATAACAACTCTTTTGTTCATTTTCTGTTAATATTAGTTAATCAAGCAAATTTACTCTTTATTTGAATAAATTCAAATTTTGGGGCAATTCGATTGGATTTTAAATTTAATATCAAATTTTTGTTAATTCTATTTGTTTGATTGTTAAGCGGTTTAAAAAAAAGATTGAAAAAAGTGAAAAAAAAGCGCCGAAATAGTTGTGAGATATGGAATGTTGTCTTACATTTGCAACCGCAAAACAGAACACGTTTCTTGAGCTTGGAGAGGTGCCAGAGCGGTAATGGAGCAGATTGCTAATCTGTCGACGAGTAATCGTCGCCAGGGTTCGAGTCCCTGTCTCTCCGCGGAATAATTTGCTTATTGGGTATTGAAGAAATTCGATTATCGTGTCCTGATTAAAATTAGGAAAAGCACTGATAGAATTTTCGGGGTGTAGCGTAGCCCGGTTATCGCGCCTGCTTTGGGAGCAGGAGGCCGCAGGTTCGAATCCTGCCACCCCGACTAAAACTTTGCCATAAAGTTTTAAAACAAATGGACGCATAGCTCAGCTGGATAGAGCACCTGCCTTCTAAGCAGGCGGTCGAAGGTTCGAATCCTTCTGCGTTCACATCAAAAGCCATTCAAACGAGTGGCTTTTTTGTTTTATTAAAAATGGACGCATAGCTCAGCTGGATAGAGCATCCCGATTTTGAATCGGGACGGTCAGAAAGTTAAGTTTTAAGTTTAAAAATAAGGACGCATAGCTCAGCTGGATAGAGCATCCCGATTTTGAATCGGGACGATCAGAAGGTTAAGTTTTAAGTTTAAAAATAAGGACGCATAGCTCAGCTGGATAGAGCACCTGCCTTCTAAGCAGGCGGTCGAAGGTTCGAATCCTTCTGCGTTCACATAAAAAAGCCACTCAAATCGAGGGGCTTTTTGTTTTATACAAAATGGTTTAAGTGGATAGCTCAGCTGGATAGAGCATCCCGATTTCAATCGGGACGGTCGAAGGTTCGAATCCTTCTGCGTTCACATAAAAAAGCCACTCAAATCGAGGGGCTTTTTTGTTTTATACAAAATGGTTTAAGTGTATAGCTCAGCTGGATAGAGCATCCCGATTTCAATCGGGACGGTCGAAGGTTCGAATCCTTCTGCGTTCACATAGAAAAACTAAATAAAAAAGCATATGAATTTTTTCTACATTTTATACTCAAAGGCTTTAAATCAATATTATATTGGACATACATCTGAAGGTTTAGAAGAACGATTACGTAAACATTTATCAAATCATTCTGGATTTACAGGAAAAGTAAAAGATTGGATTGTAATATATTTTGAGAAATTTGAGACCAAATCATTGGCTTACAAACGTGAATTAGAAGTCAAGAAATGGAAAAGTAGAGTGCAAGTTGAAAAACTGATAAATGATTCTAAACTATAATTCACATAAATAAAGCATCTCTATCTTTAATCAGGATTTTTTAAGATTCGAAAAATTCTATTTTATATTTAACCCCATTGATTTTAAGGGGCATTTGTTTTGTTTTCTGCTTTTGTGTCAGTTACTCCACTTAGAATTTATTATAGTCCTATTTTTTATCAGGAATAACGGGTTTTATTCTGATTGAACATGTTTTTTGCTCGATTGTGCTGTAAAAGTACCAAGATAAAAATAACGTAAATTATTTGTTAAGATAAGCTGTAAGATTTAGCTTTAAAATTTTGAACATGCCACTAAACTATATATAATAATATTACGTATATTTTGGAAAGTTGTAGTATTCATTGATGAAAAATTGTCAAAATGACATTTCTGATACTTTTTATTGAGATAGATTATAGAAGTCTTAGAAAATTAATAATATTGTAAAATCTAATAATTACTTTTAAATGGCTATAAATTCTAATCTTGACGAAAATAAACTTTTGTTTGAATTGTCGCAGGGAAACGAAATAGCCTTCACAACTTTATACAATCGATATAAAAACGTTGTTTACTCATCTGCTTTGAAAATTACCAAATCCAAAACCCTTTCGGAAGAGGTGGTTCAGGATGTATTTATGAAAATTTGGCTTAAAAAAGAAGAACTTACAGATATAACAGATTTTGAAAGTTATCTTTTTATTTCGGGTAGAAACCAGATTTTCAATATGATTAAAAAAATAGCAAGAGAAGATACTTTTAAAAATGTTCTGAAACATACTGATTCGTCATTTAATGCAACTGATTCTTTTTTAAAAGATGAACAGTATAATATACTTTTAAGCCAAATCTTACTCAAACTTCCGCCACAGCAACAAAAAATATATCAAATGGCTAAAGTTGAAGGGCTCAGCCATCAGAAAATTGCTGAAATACTTGATATATCGCCTTTAACTGTAAAGAAACATATGGCACAAGCCTTAAAACTAATTCGCGTGCAACTTGCGCGTCATATAAATCTTATTATAATAAGTTTTGGTTATTTTTTTACTCAAAATATATAATTTAATTGTTTGTTTTTGAGTGGATTATCTTTTTGTTTAAAATAATTTTACTTTTTTTTAACTTTAGACTACTCCTTCCTGTCTTTTAAATTGTCTTTATAATATACGGGCTTCATAAACTCTAAGAAGAAAACTATTTTTCAATTTTAGAAATATTGATATTAATTGCCTGAATACATAAAAACCTACTACAAATAGTAATTATAAAGAGATGCAAAAAGAAGAATTCGAAAAATTATTTGGTCGTTATCTGCAAGGTAAACTTTCAGATCAAGAATTGGAACAATTCATGCAAATTGTAAAAACCGATCAATATGATGTTTTTATAAAAGATGGAATTTATACTTCATTAAAAGAAAGTGAAGTTTCAGATTTTATGGATGAGAAACAGGGAGAAATTATTCTGAATAAAATCTTATCTCAATCTAAAGACGAATCAAAACTAATAACTTTTTCTCCTGAAAGAAGAAATAGAAAAAAGATACTTCGTATTCTTTTTGCAGCGGCTAGTATTGCTCTATTTGCAGCTATTGGCAGTACTTTTCTTTTTAAATCAAATCCTGTAGTTCCTGCTCAGGTTGAACAACATGTTGTTGCGGAAGAAAATGCATTAATTGCTTTCAGCGGAAAACAATTAATTCATTTACCTGACGGAAGTACTGTTCTTTTAAATGATAACAGTAGTCTGGAATATAACAAGAACTCTTTTGACGATAAAACGCGTGAAGTAACACTTACCGGAGAAGCTTATTTTGATATTCACCACAACGAAAAAAAGGCTTTTATAGTACATACCGGCAAGGTTCAGACTAAAGTTTTAGGTACGGCTTTTAATATTAATGCACGCAATTCGTCTGCTAATATTGAAGTTACGGTTACAAGAGGTAAAGTACAGGTTGGAGACACTGAGAAAATATATGGTGTAATTACTCCTAATCAACAGATTAAAGTTGACAAAAACACCTTGAGCTTTGAACAGAATAATGTAAGTGCTGCTGTAGTGACACAGTGGAAAAGCAATTACCTGATTCTGGATGATATCAATATGGAAGCAGCGGCAGCACTTATTGCTCAAAAATATAAGGTAAAAATTTCAATGAATGAAAATATTAAAAACTGCCGAATAACAGCGAGTTTCCTAAATGACGAAGATTTAGATCATATTCTAAAAGTAGTATGTAGTGTTATTGAAGTCAATTATAGCTACACTGATTCAGGATCCATTATTTTGGAAGGGAAAGGCTGTCAATAAAAACGAAGTCTGAAAAAATTAAATAAAAATTAATCTAAAAAAAAAAGCCTATAAGTACAAAAAAAAACCATCTGGCTTCTGACCCCAGATGGCGAATATTTCTAATAATTAAAATCGAACTAACCATTAAAAACATGCAAATTTATGAAATTACGCTGTAAAACAACCATGTTTGACAGGGAAAAAAAATCATCTTTTTTCCGCTTGTCAAAAAAAACCATTATGATCATGCGCATCAGTTTATTCCACATTTTCTTATTGACCTGCGGCGCTCCGATGGTCTTTGCGACCGAAATGAGCAGTCAGAATTTAGAATCAATATCCGTTGATATAGAACTTCATAATCAGGATATTAAAACTTTATTTAAGACAATAGAAAATAAAACAGGATTACTGTTTGCTTACCAACCTCAGATCATAAAAGATTTTCCGAAGGTTAACACTCCAAAAGGACGCAGAAGTGTGAGTGATATTTTAGACATTGTATTTCAGGGCAGTAATTTGGTCTACAAACAAGTAGACAAAAATGTCGTGATTTATAAAAAGGAAACCGTCAAAGCTGATGTGAATGTTTCGAAAAAAGAAAATCGGGAAGATGCAAATTACATGCTTGCAGGAAAAATTCTCGATGAAAAAGGTCAGCCGTTGCCAGGGGTAACTGTTATGCTTGTAGGAGGGAACAAAAGTGGAATTTCTGATTTTGACGGTCAATTTTATATTGAACTACCTTCTGGTAAACACGTACTTAAAGTGTCTTATTTAGGATATAAAACGCAGCAGGTTACAGTTGAAAATCAAGTTTCGATTACTATTAATATGCAGCCCGATTTGGCCAAATTAGATGAAATCGTAGTTATTGGTTACGGAACAACAACCAGAAGGACTTCAACTGGATCTGTAGTTAAAATTACTGCCGAAGATATTGAAAAACAACCTGTAACTAATATTTTACAAACATTACAAGGAAGAACTCCCGGAGTTTTTGTAACGCAAACTTCTGGTTATGCAGGAAGTGATATGAATATTAGTATTCGAGGAAGAAACTTTATTGCAGGAAATAATTTACCTCTTTATATTGTTGACGGAGTGCCTTATATTGGTGATGATATCAAAGAACAAGTACAGGATCAAAATGTTATCAGAGGTGCTCAAAAATCGACTAGCCCTTTGAATATTATCAATCCAAATGACATAGAAAGCATTGAAATCCTGAAAGATGCAGATGCAACAGCAATCTATGGTTCAAGAGGTGCCAATGGTGTGGTTCTTATTACTACTAAAAAAGGAAAAGCCGGAAAAACAGAGTTTACGATAACAACTAACTCAGGAGTTTCTGAAGTAGCACATATGGTAAAAACTTTGGGTACACCAGCTTACCTGAATATGCTTCAAACGGCTTTAGACAATAATGGAGATGTTGCTGATGTTGATAGTAATGGTATTGCTATTACAGATTGGGATCCAAAAGCTCAAACAAACTGGCAGAAAAAATTAATAGGCGGTACAGCTAATTTTAATAATTATTCGGCTTCTTTGAAAGGTGGAAATGAGACAACAAATTTTCTTTTAAGTGGTGCTTATCATAAAGAAACTACGGTTGTTCCGGGAAATTTTAGCTATGATAAATTTTCGACTAACTTCAATATTAATCACAGTACTCTGGATAAAAAATTAAAAATTGGAGCTTCTGTAATTTTTGCGGCAGATAATAATAAACTACCATTTTTTGATATCACAACATATGCGGTAGGTACGGCTCCAAACCGTCCGTTATACAATGCAGATGGAAGTTATTATTGGTCACCGGATTACTTTAGCGATATAAATCCACTTGCTGCTTTAGATAAAAGAGTAGAGGATAAAGGAATAAACTTAATAACAAGTTTAAGCCTTCAGTATGAAATTGCAAAAGGTTTTTCTTTTAAAACAGATTTAGGATACGGACGAGCTCAAATGCAAACGGAACAATTTATGCCGGCATCTGCAACAAATCATGCTTATGCTGAAGCAAACGATATGAGTTTAAACTTTCAAAGATCTTATACTGTTTCGACTAATAATACTAATAATTTTACTATTGAGCCTCAACTTAATTATACAACAGAATTATGGAAAGGAAACTTAACAGCACTTGTTGGAGGTTCATGGCAAAATAGAAAATCAGAAATGCCTTCTTATGTGAGTTCAAATGGTTATAGTTCAGATAATTTAATTGGAAATCTGGGGACTGCAGAAAACATAACGGCTAATAACGGAAGTGTAGAATATAAATACATTTCTCTTTTTAGCAGACTTAACTATAATATTGCCAACAAATACATTCTGAATGTTAACTTTAGAAGAGATGGTTCATCACGTTTTGGAGCAAATAACCGTTTTGGGAATTTTGGATCTGTTGGTGGTGCGTGGGTATTTACACAGGAAAATTTCTTAAAAAATGCTGACTGGTTAAGTTTTGGAAAACTACGCTCTAGTTATGGAGAAATAGGAAGCGACGAAATTGGAGATTATCAATATGCTGAAACCTTTGATACCCGTAATTATGGTAATGGAAACGCTTCTATGGCTGCAGCCAGAATTGCAAACCCTAATATCAAATGGGGATTAACAAAGAAATTTGAAGTTGCACTTGATTTAAGTTTCCTAAACGACCGTATTTCTTTTACTACTGCGTATTATAAAAACACTTCGAGTAATCAATTGGTAAACTATACTCTTAGCGCTCAGGCAGGTTTTACAACTTATACGGCAAACTTACCAGCCAAAGTTGAAAACGAAGGATGGGAGTTTACGCTTGAAACAACAAATATTCGTACTAAAAACTTAAACTGGTCGACGTCTTTCAATATTTCGACAAATTCAAATAAATTACAATCATTTCCAGGCATAGAGTTTACGAGTTATTACTCTCAATACGTTGTTGGAAAACCTTTAGGCGGAATGTATTTGTATAATTTTACAGGTGTAAACGCTAATGGTATTGCTCAATTTGAAGATGTAAACGGAGATGGCAGAATCTCCAGAGGATTTGCTGAAACTGGTGTAGGAGACAGAAAATATTATGGTCCTAGTTATCCGCAATATTACGGCGGTATCTCAAATACTATTAGTTATAAAGATTTTACACTTGACTTTTTGTTTCAATTCGTAAAACAAAATGGTAGTACTTTAATGTCTTCAACCGGAGGACAGCCGGGTTATCCTTACTCAACTGCAAATTTTCAAGTGGATGAATATAATAACTATATAGCACAAGGAAATGTTTTAAGTTCAGGTTTCCAAAACAGTTTTTTTAATTATATAGGATCAAATGCTACAGTTGTAGATGCATCGTATATAAAACTTAAAAATGTAAGTGCTTCCTATCAAATTCCTTTAGATGAGACAACTAAGAAGTTTTTGCAAAGCGTTCGTGTTTCAGTACAAGGACAAAACTTAGTGACTTTTACTAAATACAAAGGACTTGATCCTGAAACTCAAGGTTTGGCTTTGCCACCATTACGTACAATAACTTTTGGAACACAGTTTACATTTTAAATCTAAAAAACATGAAAAATATTTCTACTAAATATATATCTATATTTTCGTTTTTTCTTTTATTAGGACTTACGAGCTGTGATAATGCTTTGGATGTTGATCTTCCAAGCAATCAATTGTCATCAGAAAGTGTGTACTCTACAGAGTCAACCGCTGAGGCTGCTGTAAACGGAATCTACCAAAGCATGGTTGCAGATTTTTATTATTACAGAGTTCACGCTGTTCTTGGGCAAACATCTGATGAATTAGTGCCTAGAACAGGTATTGCAAATGTTTTCAGCTCTAATGAAATCCCTGAGACTGACGGAACAATAAACACTAATTGGGGCGAATTGTATAAAACAATCTATAATGCTAATAACGTTGTTGAAGGAGTTACTAAAAGCACTACACTTAATGCTGCTAAAAGCAAAAATTGGATTGCCGAAGCAAAATTTTTAAGAGCATATTCTTATTTCTACCTGACCAATCTTTGGGGTAATGTACCTTTGGTATTGACTACAAATGTAGATGTATCAGCATTGTTGCCACAATCCTCGCAAGAAACGGTTTATGCACAAATTGTACTGGACTTAACTGATGCTTCAAAAGATCTTCCAACAGATTACAAAAATTATAAAGGCGAAAGAATCAGAGCTACAAAATGGGCTGCTGAAGCTTTATTGGCAAGAGTAAATCTTTATCAGGAAAAATGGACAGAGGCTGCTGCTCATGCAACTGCAGTAATCAACCAGTCAGGTTCTTACAAAATGATTACGGATCTTGAACATAATAACAGTCCGTTTATTTCCGACAATAATGAAGCTATTCTTCAAATACCATATTTTAATGTTGATTATACTTATGAAGGATCTTCGGTATTTACAACCGGTGGTACTTTTTTACTAAGAAAAGGCAATGCACTTTTTGAAACTGGTGATGCCAGAAAAACAAATTGGACAATCGATATTAAAGATAGAAATGGTGTGTTTTTAGGTATTGCGCCTTATAAATATCAAAACGGTTTTAATAGTTCTCCTATAGAACGTTCAACCGTATTAAGATTAGCAGAACTTTATTTAATAAGAGCCGAAGCCAGAGTAAAATCAAATGATATTACCGGAGCTCAGCAAGATATAAACGTAATTAGAAACAGAGCTTTGTTGGGATCTACTACTTTAACAGATCCAAATCAATTGTTAGATTTAATTGCTCTGGAAAGACAACGTGAGTTTTTTGCAGAAAACGGACACCGTTGGCTGGATCTTAAAAGAACCGGAAAACTAGATGAAACACTTTCTGTTTTACCGGGTAAAATCTGGAAAAGTACAGATAGTTTATATCCTATTCCAGAGCCGGCTATTCGCTCTAATCCCTTCTTAATCCAAAATTCAGGATACTAATTATTAAAAGTAACGCAAGAATGTGTTTTCAGTAAAAATACATTCTTGCGATTTTAAAAAACACTATGGAAACAACAATTGTAAGAGTTGAGGACTTGTCACATCAATACAGTAAGGATTGGGCAATACAAAATATAAGTTTTGAAATCAAAGAAAACAGAATTTTAGGTCTTTTAGGATCAAATGGAGCAGGAAAATCAACCACAATGAATATCCTTTGCGGTGTATTAAATCAAACCAAAGGAAATATTTTTATTGACGGAATTAATCTGAAAGAAAACCCTGTTGAAGCCAAAAAGCTAATTGGTTTTTTACCGCAAACACCACCTTTGCATTTGGATTTAACCGTAAACGAATATTTAATTCACTGCGCAGAATTACGTCATGTAAAAAAAGAAGATTTGCACAAAGCTGTTGAAAGAGCTAAAGAACAATGTGGAATTGCACATTTCAGCAATCGCCTTATTCGTAATCTTTCAGGCGGTTATCGTCAGCGTGTGGGAATTGCTCAGGCGATAATTCACGAACCAAAATTGGTAGTTTTAGATGAACCTACAAACGGATTAGATCCCAATCAGATTTTAGAAGTTAGAAATTTAATTAAGAAAATAGCTAAAGATAAAGCTGTGATTTTTTCTTCGCATATTCTTTCTGAAGTTCAGGCAACTTGTCAGGATATCAGAATGATCGAGAACGGACACATGGTTTTTTCTGATACACTTGACGCTTTCAACAATTATATTGAAGCCGACAAATTAACTGCAAGTTTTGAAAATCCGCCAAGTATTGAAGCATTAACTGATATTGCCGAAATTACAGCTGCTGTCTTTCTTTCTCCTAAAAAAGTTCAGATAACCTTTACCGGAACACAGGAAATTGCCGAAAAAATTATTTCGCTAAGCGTATATAATAATTGGAAATTAAGAGAAATTCAATTTGAAAAAGTCTCTCTTGATGAAATTTTTGCTCAGTTATCTAAAAAAGCACCTTCTAAAAACGCTATTCTTTCTTAAAACAAAAAAACAAATGAAAACAATATATAGAATTGCTAAAACAGAACTCAACACGATGTTTTATTCGCCGGTTGCGTGGGTTGTTTTAGTTATATTTTCGATCCAGTCAAGCTGGAAATTCTTTGACTCTCTGGAACGCTTTGAGAAATCTCAAAAAATGGGAGAAGGAATGAGTAATTTATCACAAATTATTTTTTCAGGTTTCAGTGGTTTATATACAGAAATGCAGAATTATTTATACTTATATGTTCCGCTTTTAACAATGGGATTAATAAGCCGTGAAATCAACAGCGGTTCTATCAAACTGTTGCTTTCATCTCCTATAAAAATAAAAGATATCGTATTAGGAAAATATCTTGCCATTGCAGCTTATTGTTTATTATTCGTTGCAATATTGGGATTACAAGTTGTGATTGCTTATTTCTCTATTGATCATTTAGATTTAAAATTTGCCATTTCAGGATTAATAGGGTTGTATTTATTAGTATGTACCTATGCCGCAATCGGTCTGTTTATGTCTTGTCTGACTTCTTACCAAGTCGTTGCAGCCATAAGTACTTTGGTTGTTTTAGCAGGTTTAAATTTTATTGGAAAACTTTGGCAGGATATCGAATATGTAAAAGACATTACTTATTTCCTTTCGATTGCCGGACGTGCCAATGAAATGCTTGAAGGTCTTTTGATTAGTAAAGATGTATTATACTTTATTTTGGTAAGCGGTCTTTTTATCGGACTTAGTATTTACAAATTACAAACTGGTAGAGATGCGCAATCCGTTTCTAAAAGAGCCATAAAATATACGGCTTTAATAAGTGTGGTTCTGGCACTTGGTTACATCACATCAAGAGCACCATTGACGATGTATTATGACATGACCAGAACAAAAGACAGAACGCTTACAGAGAATAGTTTAAATATTGTCAAAAAAATAGATGGTCCAATTAAGATTACGACTTATGTAAACTTATTAGATATCAATTATTATATGGCTATGCCGTATTCTCAAAATCAGGATATTTCAAGTTTTGAAAACTACACCCGTTTTTTGCCCCAAACAGAAATGGAATATGTGTATTATTATGATACTTCGGGAAATGAAGCCTTGTATGCACAAAATCCCGGATTAAGCGATAAACAGCTTGCTGATAAATTGATCGAAACGCAGGATTTAAAGCTCAAAAAATTATATTCTCCTGAGGAAATTAAAAAAGTTATTGATTTAAAACCAGAACAAAACCGAGTTGTAAGAACCGTAGAATACAACGGAAAGAAGACATTTTTAAGAATGTATGATGATTTGTTCAAAGTTCCGAGCGAAAAAGAAATCTCAGCATCTTTGAAACGTTTAGTGGTTCCGAATCCAAAAATTGTTTTTGCAAGCGGAAACATGGAACGCAGCATTGACAAAAACGGAGACAAAAATTACAAAACAGGATTTAATGAAATCACTTTTAGATATTCTCTAATCAATCAGGGATTTGATGTTTCAACAGTAGATATTAATGCGCAGGATATTCCGCAACAAGCTACTATTTTAATTATTGCCGATCCAAAAACGGAATTAAGCCAAGGCGCAATTGACAGAATTTCTAAATATATAGACCAAGGAAAAAACTTAATGCTTTTGGCAGAACCGGAAACCAATTCGGCTTTAGCTGCAATTACGGATAAATTAGGTTTAAGTTTTACAAAACAAACATTAGTGCAGGAAAGCGAAACTAATTCTCCTGATTATCTCGTAACAGATTTTCTAAAAGATGCAAATCCTGGTATTATTAAATTTAGTAAAACCAGAAGCAATAATCCGATTCCGCTTTTAGGAAGCAGCGGAATTATAACTACCAAAGATGCCGGATTTAAAGTAACGCCACTTTTAAAAACTAATAATCAGCCTGCTTGGGAATCTCAGAGCGGAATTACTTCATTTCCTCAAGATTTGAAAAAGCAACCTTCTGTAAAAGGAGTTCCGCTTGTTGTGGCTTTAACGCGAAATGTAAATGGAAAATCTCAAAAAATAATTGTAGCCGGAGATGCTGATTTTATGGGCAATGCCGAATTAAGCCGTGCCGGATCTGGAACATTTCAGTTTGTAACCGATCTTTTTAGCTGGTTTAGCAATTACGAATTCCCAATTGATACAACTCGTCCCGAAAATACCGATAAGAAAATAACCATAAATTCAAATCAGGTTTTCATCAATAAAATTGTATTCATCGGATTATTTCCATTATTGATCATATTAAGCGGCGCTTTTATACTTATTAGAAGAAACAGAAGATAAAAAATATCAAAATGAATACTAAAAAAAATATCATCCTTGGAATTTTGTTTTTGTCTTTTAGCGGAGCATTTGCTCAATTCAAAACCACAATTCCGCTGAATAAAAACGTTACAACCGGAAAATTAAAAAATGGTTTGACCTATTATATTCTGCATAATGAAGAGCCAAAAGACAGAGCGAGTTTTTATTTTATTCAAAACGTTGGCGCTATTTTAGAAGATGACAATCAAAACGGATTGGCACATTTTCTGGAACATATGGCTTTTAACGGAACAGAACATTTTAAAGGAAAAGGAATCATTAAAATGCTGGAAAAAAACGGAGTAAGTTTTGGTAAAGATATCAACGCTTTTACCGCTCAGGACGAAACCGTTTATAACATTAGTACCGTTCCGGTTAACAACCAAAAACTAATTGATTCTACGCTTTGGGTGCTGCACGATTGGTCAGGTTCATTATCGTTAACAGATGCTGAAATTGATGCCGAAAGAGGCGTAATCAGAGAAGAATGGAGAACCAGAAGAACAAGTGATTTCCGTTTGAAACATCAAACAGATGCCGTTTTATACAAAGGTTCAAAATACAGTAAAAGAGACGTTATTGGAGATTTAGATATCATCAATAATTTTAAATATCAGGAATTACGCAATTACTATAAAAAATGGTACAGACCAGATTTACAAGCTGTTATTATAGTTGGAGATATTGACGTAAAAGAGATGGAGCAAAAAGTAAAAACGATATTCTCCGGAATTCCGCTTATGAAAAAAGCTGCTGTCAGAACTTATGAAACAATACCGAAACACGATGAATTGTATTTTGGAACTGCCTCTGATAAAGAAGCTTCTTCAACCGTAATTACTTTGAGATATATTTTTGATGAACCATTGGTAAAAGACAGTTTGGTAATACGCAAAAATGTAATGAACTCTTTTTATACCAATATTTTAAACAATCGTTTTAAAGAATTGATCTTAAAAAATCAAGGTTCAAGTTTGAATTTGAGCAGTTATTTTGGCGGAATTTCAAGATTAAGCAACAGTTATAATATTTCGGCTTCAGCCAAAAAAGGAAAATCTTTAGAAGCATTTGAAGAAGCTTATACTGAAGCAGAACGTTTGAACCGATTTGGTGCTGTACAAGCCGAATTAGACCGAACAAAAAAGCTTTTTATCAGTTCATACGATGATTTTATCAGCAACAAAGATAAAGTAGACAGTGATAGTTGGGCGGATAAATTGATTGATTATTTCTTAAAAGCAAAACCGTTTCTAACGGCGGAAGACGATTATAAGCAAATTGTAGGCATTATAAATAGTATTTCGCTTGACGAATTAAATGCGTATGCAAAAACGATTCAGAAGCCAACAAATCAGGTTGTTTTAGTAACAGGTTCTGATGAAGATAAAAATAGTTTTCCTACCAAAGAAGCAGTTGTTAACGTAATGAAAAAGGTAGAAAGCAAAACGTTGGAACCTTATGTTAAAAAGGTAAATAATGCACCTTTAGTAGCAAAAGAACTAAAACCTGCTGCGATTAAAAAAACATTTGAAGTAGCCGGAATCAAAGATGCAAAAGGATATATTTTAGAAAATGATGCTAAAATAATTGTATTGCCAACAACGTATTCTCAAGATCAGATTGTGTTTTCGGCATATTCAAAAGGTGGAAAATCATTGGTAAAAACAGAAGATTTATCCTCAGCAGAAATTGCAACTACAATTGCAAAATCATCTGGTTTAGGAAATTTTGATAACATTGGTTTAAAAGAAAAACTAACCGGAAAAGTTGCGCAGGCGAGTCCGTTTATTGGCGAAAATACACAAGGTTTTCAGGGAAGTTCTAATAAAGCCGATTTCGAAACAATGCTTCAGTTGGTTTATCTTTCTTTTGAATCGCCTCGCTTTGATCCAAATATTTTCAATATTCTAAAAGAGCAATATAAAAACCGTTTAGAAACTATTAAAAAAGATAACGGAAGCGTTTTTAAAGACTCAGTTGATTTGGCAAATTCGAATCATAATCCAAGAACTTTTTTATTCAACGATAAATTTCTGGAAACAATCGACCTGAAAAAAGCGGAGAATATCTACCGTGACCGAATTAAAAATGCAGCTGATTTTACATTTATTTTCGTTGGAAATATTCCGGATTCAGCATTAGAATTAATTCAGAAATACATCGGAAATATCAATTCTAATCCAGCTTTAAAAGAGAATTTCAAAGATCATAATATCGAACCTGCAAAAGGTAAAACAGTAGTTCATTTCAAACGTCCGATGGAAGTTGTTAAATCGACGGTTTATCTTAGTTTGACTGGAAAAACAGAATACAGCAAAGAAAATGCATTGAGTATTTATATCATAGGCGAAATATTATCAAAGCGATTTTTGCAAACCATTCGTGAAGAAGAAGGCGGAAGTTATGGTGTAAATGTAGGAGGAAATCTGGAGCTAATTCCAAAACCTACTTTTGATCTTTCCCTGACTTTTGATTGTGATCCTGATAAACAAGAAAAATTAATGCAGATTGTCTGGAAAGAATTAAATGATTTAAAAACGAATCCAGTCAATGCAAATGATTTAGAAGATATTAAAAAAGCACTTTTAAAGAGCAGAGAAGAATCACTTAAAACCAATTCTTTTTGGAACAATACGATTTACAATAACAGCTTAAATCAGATTCCGTTTTTGCAGGATGAAGAATATAAAAATTTAATTTCTAAAATTAATCAAAAAACTATTCAGCAGTTTAGTAAGCACGTCTTGGATAGTTCTAGTAGTGTCGAAGTTATTATGAGCCCTGAAAGCCAATCAGGGAAGTAAAATACTTTAGATTCATTTTTATTTTATTAGTCATTAAAGGTTGTCTTCCCCAAGGCAGCCTTTTTTGTTTTGTACCATTTAATTTTATAATAAAAAAAAACAAAAACTGACTGATTTTCAGTAAGAATACAGGCTTTTTTTAGACATTCTCCAGGAAAAGAAAATAATAGGTTTTGAAATTTTCGATGTTTTACCAGCTTCCTTTTAGACCTTCTTTCAAAGCATTGTTATATTTTTCTAAATCAAAACTATACAAATCCGGAGCTTTATGTGCGCCACCTTTTCTTGATTCATCTAGTTTAACTAAAATATCATAACGCAATATCTTGCGATAAAAATTACCACGATTGAGTTTTTTGCCCAAAATAGCTTCATACAATTTTTGAAGTTCCGGCATCGTAAATTTCTCCGGTAAAAGATTATAACCAATCGGGTGATTGTTTAATTGCTCGCGAACGGTAAGCAAAGCCTTGTCAAGAATGCTTCTGTGATCCATCATAAACGCAGGAAGATTATCCACAGATTGCCATTCGACATTAGTAGAATATTGGTCAATAACTAAATTTACTTTAGAATATTCTGCCAATGCATAATATCCAATTGAAACAAATCGCTGTTTGTTCCAGATGGTGTCATCATGTTGCTCAAAAGCACTTTCAGAACGTTTAAGATTTCCAAAAGTATAAAATTGCTGTAAGTAAATATTCTCTGTTCCGGTTCTGTCTTTTAAGATGCGAACTGCAGCATCATCAACGTTTTCTTCTTTTTTTACATAACCTCCCGGAAGCCCCCAAGAATCCAAATCCTTCATCTTTACCGTTAAAACATGAAGCGAGTTTTCTTTAAAGCTAAAAATGGCACAGTCGATAGAAAGAGTCGGTATATATTTTTTAAACGACTCTTCAGATTGTATTTCAAGTATCTTTTTTAATTCCATTCGGCTATAATTAATTCCAAATTTAAGCTTTTTGAAAGTTAAAAGTCAAATCACTACAATTTTTTCTGACATTTTGTTTTTAGGCGAAAGAAAAAATTGAGTTTATAAAAGGGATAAATTCCGAACCTCTTTTTTGTCCTCATTGTTTTAAGGTCATCCTGACTTTAACCACTGTTTTCAATACTTTACGCAAACGAGGTAGTTGTTTTTTTTCTGTTTTAGAACTATGCAATGATAATTCTTCTTTATTGTTTTTATGGAATTTAAAGGTTGATAATAATGCGATTATGAAAATTATTAAGGTATTTATTTGTTGATATGAGAATTTGTTTTTAATATTGCTTCATAATGAAGCAATGAAACTAAACTTACTTAACTTAAATACCACATTATGAAAAAAATGCTCATTTCAGCTATCTGTATGGCTGTTTTTCCAATTATGGAAACCTATTCTCAAGAGGATAAAAAGCAGCAAAAACAAACAGATTCAATTAAAAAAACAACCAAAATAGTAGAGACAGATACTAAAGAAGAAAAAAATAGAAACGTAATGCTTAATGCGGCAAATAATACCGGACCGCGTGATGTAAATATCGGATTACCTTCAACTGTTGGAGGAATTACTATTCAGGAAAATGATTTGCCGGTGGTATATTATTTCTGGCCAGAATTACCAAATCGTACCTGGAGACAAAGCAAAAGTTTAGGGCGTACAGGATTATTAAAAATTGGAGAAGCTGCAATTACAACCGGAGATTTAGGTTTTGCAGTAAACTCCTATACCAAACTTGGAACAGATAAATTGGAAGTTGTGGGTAATTTTTCAGGTTCAAGCTTCGGATGGATGAAAGGAGATTTGAATGTTTCTGGACCATTATCTAAAGGGTGGTCTTATACAATGGGAGCTTACGCCAATTTTGATCCCAATTCTTTCGATCTGAAATTTGCAAAGTATTCAGACCGAACTCAGATTTACAGAGCGGGATTAACCAAGAAATTCAATAACGGAAAAGGACAAATTAGCTTTACATACAAATATGCAAACTCAGCTTCTTTGACCAATTATGCCGTTTTTAGATACAAAGAAGGCGGAAAAGTAGAAGAATACAATGATTTTAGAATTGGTCGTGATTCGTATATCGTAAATGACGGAATCTTAAAATTCAAAGATATTTTGAGCGGCGAAACTAAATTTGCCGATATGGGCGGAAGCGACGCAGCAACAACTTCACACACATTTGATGTTTTAGGAAATTATGATTTGGCAAACGACTGGAAATTCAATTTCTCAACTCGTTTCAGAACATCAAAAGCATCACAATTAATTGCAATTCCGTTGAGTATTTTTCAGGGAACTGCAGCAGATAATTTCACTTACGAAGCTACAGGTCAGCCTTATGTAGGAAACGTAAACTCTATGTTGGGATTATACACAGACGGAACGCCAACAACAAGCGCATTATCTCGATTTGAAATCACAAAGAATGTAGAAAAACACAAATGGAGATTTGGTTTATTAGAGTATTATTACAATGTTGATCAATTTACTTCAAGCCGTTCTTTCTTTAACCAAACTGTAAGTGCAAATCCGGATAAATTGGTTCGTAATACTCCGGGCGGAACTTCAAATACAGATGCTGACGGATTTTACAATTACAATGTTGGAGGAGAATATCACAACGGTTTCGAGAATAAATTATCAGGTTATTTCTCTGATAACTGGACAGTTTCAGATCGTTTAACGCTGGCTTATGGTGTAAATTTAAGATACCACAAATTAAAAGGAGATTATTATCAGACGCCAAGAACTCCAAATTTAGTTTTTGATCCAAGTCAGAAAACGTATTTTGATAATAACTGGTTTCATTTAGGAGGTTCTATTAATGCCGTTTATAAAGTTACAAAAAGTGCCGGAATCCTTGCCGATTTCACTTACACAGAAAAAAATGGTCAGTTAGAAAGTTATTCCGGAGCAGTTGCGCCAAATTTAACAAAGACTAAAAGTCCTTTAGCAGCGTTTGGATTGTACTACAATCAGGAAAAATTTAGTATAGTTTCTCAGGCAACTTACTTAACGAGAAATAATTATCAAGCGAGATTAAATTTGGTGAATCCATCAAATGCAAGTCAATCAGAAGTTGCAACCGTTTTCTATGACATTCAGACTTTAGGCTGGACAACAGATATCGTGGCAACACCATTTAAAGGATTTAATCTTCATTACTTAATTACATTCCAGGATCCGGTTTATAAAAACTATGATTTCTCAGCTTTCGGAAATAATTATTCTTATAACGATAAAAACGTATTGGAAATTTCTAAAGTTTTAATGGAAATCGATCCAAGTTATACTTACAAAGATTTCAAGGTTTGGGCGAGTTTCCGTTATTTCAGTAAACAATATGCAAACTTGACAAATGCTTTATTCTTCGCACCAAGATGGGAAACTTTTGGTGGAGTGAACTACAAAATCAACGATCATTTTGATATTGGTGTAACTGCTGTAAACTTCTTGAACCAAACTGGCGCAAAAGGAACAATCAACGGAGCAGAATTAATTACAGATGCTTCTGCTTATTACGACAAACTTTTGGTGGGATCTTACATTCGTCCATTTACTATAGAAGCGTCACTTAATTTCAGATTCTAAATTTTATTTCGCATGAAAAAAATAATTATAACTGTTGGATTCGCTTTTTTTATAAGCGTTACGATGCAGGCGCAACAAGAAAATTTCACGATTGTAAAAAATAATAAAGGTGCAGATTTGGGATATTCTCCCGAATCTGGCATCAAAATTTTAACCGTTAACGGAAAGAAATTTAAAGATTTAAACAAAAACGGAAAGCTTGATAAATACGAAGATTGGCGCCTTTCGGCAGATGAAAGAGCCAAAGATTTAGCTTCGCAAATGTCTGTAGAACAAATTGCAGGATTGATGTTATACAGTCGTCATCAAGCATTGCCGGCAGGAGTTTCTGGTTATAATGCAGGAACGTATAACGGTAAAATATTTCCGGAAAGTAATGCAAAAGCGTATGATTTAACAGATCAGCAAAAAGCATTTTTAAAAGAAGATAATCTTCGTCATGTATTAATTACAAAAGTACAAAGTCCGGAAGTTGCCGCTTTATGGAACAACCAAATGCAGGCTTTTGTAGAAGGAATTGGATTGGGAATTCCGAGTAATACGAGTACAGATCCGCGTCATACAGCAAATGTAACGTCTGAATTTAACGGTGGAGCAGGAGGAGAAATCTCAATGTGGCCCGATGGATTAGGAATGGCTTCGACTTTTGATCCAAAAATTGTAGAACAGTTTGGACAAATTGCGGCCAAAGAATATCGCGCCTTAGGAATCGCAACGGCTCTTTCGCCTCAAATCGATTTAGGTTCTGAGCCAAGATGGTATAGAATTTCGATGACTTTTGGCGAAAGCCCGGCTTTAACCAGAGACATGGGAAGAGCTTATATTGATGGTTTTCAGACTTCATACGGAAAAGATGAAATCAAAGATGGTTGGGGTTACAAAAGTGTAAATGCGATGGTAAAACACTGGCCAAGCGGTGGCGCAGAAGAAGGTGGACGTGACGGACATTGGGCTTACGGAAAATTTGCGGTTTATCCCGGAAATAATCTGCAACAACATATTGATCCGTTTATCAATGGCGCTTTCAAATTGAAAGGAAAAACGAGTAAAGCATCGGCAGTAATGCCATATTACACGATCACTTTTGATCAGGATAAAAAATACAATGAAAACGTAGCAAACGGTTATAGTAAATATATTATTACCGATTTATTAAGAGATAAATACGGCTACGATGGCGTTGTTTGTACGGATTGGTTGGTAACCGGAGACGAAGGAAAAACGCCTAATTTATTCGCAGGAAAACCTTGGGGAGTTGAGAATCTTTCTATCAACGAAAGACATTACAAAGCGATTATTGCCGGAGTAGATCAATTTGGCGGAAATAATGATAAGAAACCGGTTTTGGCGGCTTATGAAATGGGAATCAAGGAATTTGGAGAACCTTTTATGAGAGCACGTTTTGAGAGATCTGCTGTTCGATTATTAAAGAATATTTTTAGAGTTGGTCTTTTCGAAAATCCATATTTGAATGTGGAAGAAACAAAAGCAGTTGTTGGAAATCCTGAATTTATGAAAGCAGGTTATGATGCACAATTGAAATCGGTGGTATTATTGAAAAACAAAGCAGCTATTTTGCCTGTAAAAGAAAGGAAAACAGTTTTTATTCCGAAGATTTATACGGCTTCAACCAAAGATTGGTGGGGAATTGCAAGTCAGCCAAAACTAGAATATCCTGTAAATCTGGAATTGGTAAAGAAATATTACAATGTTACCGAAGATCCTTCAAAAGCTGATTTTGCAATTGTTTTTGTAACCAGTCCACAGAGTTTAGAAGGTGGTTATGATTTAAAAGACAGACAGAATGGAAGCAATGGTTATGTGCCAATTTCATTGCAATACGGAACTTATACAGCAACCGAAGCCAGAGCAAAAAGTATTGCTGCGGGAGATCAGGTTATTGATCCAACAATCAAAGACAGAACTTATAAAAATAAAACCGTTACTGTTGCCAATACAATGGATTTGAGAACAATTCTCGATACAAAAGATATGATGAACGGAAAACCGGTTATTGTTTCGGTTACGGCTTCAAAACCTATGATTTTTAATGAATTCGAAAATCAAGTCAACGGAATTGTATTGAATTTTGGAGTTTCGACACAAGCAGTTTTAGATATTATCTCAGGAAAAACAGAACCTTCAGGATTGCTTCCTGTTCAAATGCCGGCAAATATGGAAACGGTTGAAAAACAATTTGAAGACGTTCCTTACGATATGATTCCGCATAAAGACAGCGAAGGAAATGTTTATGATTTTGCTTATGGGTTGAATTGGAAAGGTGTTATTAAAGACGCCAGAACGGAGACTTATAAGAAGCAGTAATTTTTTGTACGATTCCCTAAACCTAACAGGTTTTTAAAACCTGTTAGGTTTGTTAAGACGCAAAGTAAACACGATAAAAAACAATTCACATGAAAAATAAAATCACCATACTATTTGCTTTTCTAATGCTTGCTGCAACAACTGCAAAAGCACAGGAAACTGTAAAACTATACGCGGGAAAAGTTCCGGGATCTGAAAACTGGACGCAGAAAGAAGCTCAAATGTATTCGGATCTTTTTAAAACCGAAGTCGTTTATAATATAACCGATCCATCTTTATTGGTTTACCAAGTTCCGAAAGGAGTAAAAAACACAGGAACTGCAATTGTAATCGCTCCAGGCGGAGGTTTTCAGAGTTTATCAATCAACAGAGAAGGAAAGGAACTGGCTGAAATTTTAAGCAAAAAAGGAATCACCGCTTTTGTTTTGAAATATCGCCTGAACAAAACCGAAACCAATGATCCGGCAAGAGAAATGATGGACAAATTGAAAGACAGAGCAGCTTTTGAAAAAAACTCTTTGGCAACTATCAAATTAGCAGCACAAGACGGAAAAAATGCTTTGAATTATGTTCGAACTAATGCTTCAAAATACGGAATCGATACAAAGAAAGTTGGAATTATAGGTTTTTCAGCAGGAAGTACGGTTGCAATGGAAACGGTTTTAGACAATAAATCAGAACAATTACCAGATTTTGTGGCTAATATTTACGGAGGTCCAAGACCGGAACTTTTGAGTGTTGCAACTCCGGAGAAAAAGATTCCAATGTTTGTTTGTGCAGCAAGTGATGACCAACTGAAATTAGCTCCAAGAAGTATTCAGATGTACAATAAATGGTTGGAAGCAGGACAAAGCGTTGAGTTACATATGTACTCAAAAGGCGGACATGGTTTTGGAACAGGAAAACAAAATTTACCTGTCGATTCATGGGAAACTCGTTTTGAAGAATGGCTGACATTACAAGGTTTTCTAAACTAAATTAAGGACTTTAAAACTATCTATATATGAAAAATAAACTTATAAAAACCGGAAAAATAACGCTTTTAACGGCGTTGGTGCTTTCTAATTTATCATGGAATACAGTTCCGAATGATGAAACGAATCCGCCGATTTTAACTGTTAAGGGATTTAAATTTGCTGATTTCAACAGAAACGGAAAACTTGATATTTGGGAAGATACTCGTCTTTCTGCCAATCAAAGAATTGATGCGATCATCAAAGAAATGACCAATGCAGAAAAAGTAGAACTTCTTATTGGAACAGGAATGCCCGGAATTGAAGTTTTAACAGGTCCTGTTGGAGATTCTAAACAAGGTTTAGTTCCCGGAGCTGCGGGCGGAACCGCTGCTTTTGAACGTTTCGGGATTCCTGCAACCGTTGTAGCCGATGGTCCTGCTGGATTAAGAATTGCGCCAACGAGAGAAAATGATTCGAAAACATATTATGCAACAGCATTTCCGGTGGGAACGGCTTTGGCTTCAACGTGGAATAAAGCGCTTTTGGAAGAAGTTGGAAAAGCAATGGGAAATGAAGTAAAAGAATATGGTGTTGATGTTTTATTAGCGCCAGCTTTAAATATCCACAGAAATCCTTTGAACGGAAGAAACTTCGAATATTATTCTGAAGATCCGTTGATTTCAGGAAAAACCGCTGCTGCAATTGTAAACGGAATTCAGTCGCAAGGCGTTGGAACTTCGATTAAACATTTTGCGGTAAATAATGAAGAAACAAATCGTTTAACGATCAATGCGCATGTTTCTGAAAGAGCGATCAGAGAATTGTACTTAAAAGGTTTTGAAATCACGGTTAAAGAATCTCAGCCTTGGACAGTTATGTCATCTTACAATAAACTGAATGGCGAATATACGTCTGACAGGAAAGATTTATTGACGGAGGTTTTGAGAAACGAATGGGGTTTTAAAGGAATCGTAATGACGGATTGGTTTGGTGGATTTCCGGGTTTTGAATCCATTTCTAAAGGTTCAAATTCTGATGTTGTCAAGCAAATGATTGCCGGAAATGATCTTTTGATGCCGGGAATTCCGGTTCAGAAAAAAGCATTATTAGAAGCTTTAAACTCAGGTAAATTATCTCAGGAAGTGGCAAATACAAATGCGAAAAGAATTTTAGAATATATTTTTCGTACACCAACTTTTGCAAAATACAAATACAGCGACAAGCCAAATCTGACTAAAAATGCCGAAGTAACAAGAAATGCGGCTGCAGAAGGAATGGTTTTACTAAAAAATACCAACAATGCTTTGCCTTTTGCTGACAAGCAAAAAGAAGTTTCAGTATTTGGAGTTACTTCTTATGCGTGGATTACAGGAGGAACCGGAAGCGGAAGTGTGAATAATAAACATACTGTTTCTCTTTTAGAAGGTTTAACAGCAGCAGGTTATAAATTAGACAAAGAATTGGTTGATTTGTATAAACCTCATGCAGAAAAAGAAGTTGTAGCCGAAAAAGAACGAAGAAAAGCAAGAGGAATTTTGGCTTTGCCGGAGAGACTTCCAGAAATGAAAATGGATGATGCTTTTCTGGCTAAAAAAGCGGCAAGTTCTGAAATTGCATTTGTGACTTTAGGAAGAAATTCAGGTGAAGGCGGAGACAGAGTTGTCAATAACGACTTTAATATGGCTGATGAAGAAATTGAAATGCTGGATAAGATTTCAAAAGCTTTTCATGCCAAAGGAAAGAAAGTTGTGGTTATTCTGAATATTGGCGGCGTTATCGAAACTGCTTCTTGGAAAGATAAAGTTGACGCTATTTTATTGGCATGGCAGCCAGGTCAGGAAGGCGGACATTCTGTTGCGGATGTTGTTTCCGGAAAAATAAATCCATCAGGAAAATTGACAATGACTTTCCCAACGAAATATTCAGATACGCCTTCGGCAAAAAACTTTCCGGGACTTCCTTTAGACAATCCAAAAGAGGTTACTTATGAAGAAGGTGTTTATGTTGGTTACCGATATTTTAATACATTCAATATAAAACCATCTTACGAATTTGGTTTTGGAAGTTCTTATACCACATTTGATTACAGCAATGTAAAATTGAGTTCACCAACTTTCAAGGATAAATTGACGGTTTCTGTTACGGTAAAAAATACAGGAAAATTGGCTGGAAAAGAAGTGGTGCAAGTTTATCTTTCGGCTCCTGCAAAAACTATTGATAAACCTAAAGAAGAATTAAAAGCTTTTGCAAAAACAAAAGAATTAAAACCGGGAGAAAGCCAAACGTTGACTTTGACTTTATCGCCAAAAGATCTGGCTTCTTTCTTAGAAAACAAAAGTGCCTGGATTGCCGAAGCGGGAGAATATAAAGTGCTTGTTGGTGCCTCTTCTTTAGATATTAAACAGACAGCTTCTTTTAAAGTAGAAAAAGAAATTACAGTAGAAAAAGTAAAGAAATCTTTTGAATTAGATTCAAAATTCACAGAGCTTAAGCCCTAAATTTAGTTAGTTAATTGTTGAAAAAACCATCTCGATTTTTTTCGGGATGGTTTTTTTTATTTATAATGTGGCCTCGAAATTCTATAAATATTGGCGATAATATAGAACGCGGATGACGCGGATTCGCTTTGCGAAAACACGGATTAAAACGGATTTTATTAGTTCGATCTTGTCAATTTCGATTTCTATGATAAAACCAAATATAATAGATTTTATATCCTAACAGGTTTCCAAAACCTGTTAGGTATTATTTTATCCATAAAGTTTACAATCGTTCCAATAGATCAACGCACAGATTTGTCATTGCGAGGAACGAAGCAACCACATTTGCAAAATCACCTATATGTATAATTGTTAGTGAGTTTGCTTCGTTCCTCGCAATGACAAAATTTCTGCTTCCGACGCTTCCAAACTATTTGTTAGAATTAATTATTTTCAACAGTTTTTTCTAATTTACGAAATATCCCTTTTCTGAATAATATTCAATTCCTTATTAAAAGAATTCCTGTATTTTTTGATATATTCTGAAGGTTTCATTCCGAATAATTTCACGAATTGCTGACGGAAATAACGCTGATCTTCTATACCAACCTGAGGACCAACCTGTGCGATATTTATATTTTCGGTAAGCATAATTACCGCAGCTCTTCGAATTCTGATCGATCTGATGAATACATTTACGGTTTGCCCTGAAATCGCTTTAATCTTTTTGTAAAGACTGGAATGGCTCATTCCCATTTCGGCAGAGAAACTCTTTAGGTTAAATTCGCTGTTTTCAAGATTGGCTTCGACGATTTCGATACATTTATCGAGGAATTCTTTATATTCAGTTGGAACTTTATTTACATTTTCGCGAAGCGTAATACTATCCAGAAAATATTTACGCAATTGCCCTCTGTTTCGAAGAACAGAATCTACTCTTGCCAGAAGAATATCACTGTCAAAAGGTTTGGTCACATAATCATCTGCACCTTCTGTGATGCTTCGCAAATGAATATCGTTGCTCGTTGTAGCCGTTAAAAGTATTACCGGAATATGGCTTAAATCATCATTTTGCTTGATTTCTTTGCATAAATCCAAACCGTTCATGCCTTCCATAGAAATGTCACTCAGAACAATATCCGGCATATGTTTTTCGACAAGTTTCAATCCTTCAATACCATTTGCCGCCGAATAAACAATGTAGTTTTTAGTAAAAAGCTGCACGAGATAATGGTTCATTTCAGGATTATCTTCAACGATTAGCAATACCTTTTTTGTACTGATTAATTCTTCCTGCAGCGTTTCCGGATGTGATGGCTGAACTCTTTTTTCGGATGTATTTTGAGGAGTTGCCGGCATTCCTTCAAGAAGTTCGCCCACAAGCGGAGACATATGCGAATGATTCTCGTTTATGTTCATCTCTGCAAAATGGCTGTTTCCTTTTGGAAGTATAATAGTGAACGAAGTGCCTTTTCCAACTTTACTTTTGCACGTTATTTCGCCATGATGTTTAGTCACAAAATATTTAGCAACATAAAGTCCAATTCCAAAACCATTACTGGCTTTAGACTGAATTTGTTTGAATTTTTCAAAAATAGTATCAAGATCATTTTCCGCGATTCCGCTTCCGGTATCTGAGATAATGATCGAAACATCGGCAATATTCTCAATTATTTCAATAGTTATTGATCCTTTATTAGGAGTAAATTTGAAAGCATTCGAAATTAAATTGAATAACGTAATCTCTATTTTTTCGTAATCGCCATATATTTCTGTCGGAGTTTCTTCTTCAATAAATTGATAATTTAAGCTTTTTACAGACGCCATTTGTGTGAAGCTTTCGTAGATTTCGCGACAAAGCGAGTTTAGATTAATCTTCGAAATTTTGAGTTCGTCAAGATCCGTTTCAGCTTTTCTAAATAGTAATAATTGATCTGTAAGACTCAGTAATCGTTTGGCATTTTTATAGGCGAGATTGATATCAAGATCATCTTCAGAGCGGTTTTTTCGTTCAATGGCGCTTTTAAGTGGATTTATAATTAAAGATAAAGGAGTTCGCAATTCATGCGCCATATAAGTGAACATAGAAAACTGCTTTTCGGCATGTTCCTTGTCTTTTTTATGCTCCATTCGGGCAAGTTTTATCTCGTACCGAAGTCTTTCTTTGTTTTTATGATAATCGACATACGCATAAATCGCACCGATTGCGGCAATGAGATAAAAAGTATATGCCCACCAAGTTCTGTACCAAGGCGGAAGTATTTTTACCGTTGCCAGCGTTACTTCATTAGTCCAATTTCCAAAAACATCGGTTGTTTTTACTTTAAAAACATAAGTTCCTTCTGTTAATCTTGAGTAATTTGCACGGTTATTCTTCGAAGTATAATTCCAGTTTTTATCCCAACCTTCGAGAAAGTAAGCGGTATTTATTTTTTCGGAATTCACATAATCAAGATAAACAAAATCAAAACTCAATGCTGATTTGTCATAAGGAAGTTCGGCAGCGCTTATCATTTCGAGTTTTTTCTCGGTTATATAAGGACTATCCAATTTTAAGGACTGATTGTTTACCAGCAAATCATTTAGTAAAAACTTGCCTGTATTGTTTTTGTCTTTTATGCTTTCCGGATGAAAAACATTGAAGCCGTTTATGCCTCCAAAAATAAATTCTCCGGTAGAAAGTTTCGCTCCGGCATTCCAGCTAAATTGATTGCCCTGAAGTCCGTCTGTAACGCCAAAATTTCTAAAAGTATTATTCTTAGGATTCAATCTCGAGATTCCGTGATACGTACTCATCCATAAATTCCCTTTTTTATCTTCCAGAAGGCGAAGTACAGTATTACTCGAAATTCCGTTTTGAGTGGTATATTTTTTAGAGGTACCCGTTTTTCTGTTGAATAAAAGCAAACCGCCTTCGACTGTACCAATCCAGAGATTTTTGTTTTGATCTTCGGTTATACATCTGATGTTATATTCAGAATGATAGTTTTTTATTTTTTTGGTTTGTGGATTTATTTCAAAAAATGAATTGAAAGTTCCGCCCCAGATTTTGCCGTCTTTGGTTTCATAAAGACAAGTAACATCGCGCAAAGTATTGCTGTAACAAATAAACTTGTTTTGCTTTCGATCAAATTGATATAATGCTCCGCCATTAGTAATGGCAAGCCACAACGTTTTTTTCGAATCTAAAAATAATAACCACGATTCCTGTTCGGCTTTTTTAGTGTATTGATTATAAATCGAAAAATTCTGAATTGCTTTTGAATTTGGATCAATGCGACAAACTCCGCCTTTCCACATTGCAACCCAAATTGCATTATCAGAATCTCTGACAATACTGGTCACAAAGTTACTTTGAAGCTTTCTGTTCGAAGGCGATGTAGCAGAGTAGACGTCGTAGGTATTTTGTTTCCTGTTCCAATATCGCATTCCGGCGCCATCTGTACCAATCCAGACATTTTTCTTTTCGTCTTCACAAAAAGAAAGCATGAAGTTTGCTGCAGGATCTTCATCTTCTTTATTCGTTAGCGGATCTTTGCTTTTAAAGTGATTGAAATAAAGCGGTTTTTTCCCCATCATACTTACGCCTCCGCGAAGGGTTCCGAACCACATTTCTCCTGTTTTACTTTCGAATATATCATACAAAGATTTACTGTTGAGTAATGAAACAGGACCGCTCGCACGATATAACACAGGAGTAGATTGGTTTTTTGCAATTGTAAAAAGACCAGCTCCGTCAGTGGCAATCCAAAGTCTGTTTTCTTGCTGAAAAAAATCACGTACTACAGTTTTTTCCAGAAAGTAATTCTTAGAATAGGTATTCAAACTTTCATTATATAAATAAGCGCCTTCATCAGAACCAACCCACAATCCTTCATTTGTCAGTTTAATGCAATTTGAGCCAGTAATTGTATTATTGAGAAGCGTTAGTTTATTTGATTTAATATCATATTTGCAAAGACCGGTTCCGGTTATAAAAACGTAGAATATTTGTTTTTTGGCATTATAAGATATTGATCTTGCAATATAACTTAATTTTCCGTTGAAGGGAATTGCCGTTCCAATTTTCTCGCCTTCTTTATAAACTACAATTGCTTCTTTAGTGGCAACAAGAATAATATGTAGAGAATGTACCGCAATTATTTCGTAAGCGGTAACGTTTAAAGGTTTGATTTTTTTATTCGTATCATAATATTTCAATGGACTAAAAGAAGAGCGTTCTGCATTAAAAACTACGGGACCAGCAGTTGTACCAATCCACAAATTGTTTTCAAAATCACCTTCAATACAGCTTATAGCATTTCCCTGAATAGAATTGGGATCCGTATGAACATGGCGGTAAATTTTAAAATCATTTCCATCATATCTATTAAGTCCGTCAAAAGTTCCAAACCACATATAGCCATTCTGATCCTGATATATAGTTGCAACAGAATTATTAGAAAGTCCTGACGAAATATCAAGATGCTTTATTGGGTAATTCTGTCCAAATACATTTATAGAAAGAAAACTAATAATAAGGAAGAATTTTAGCTTATTCATAGATTTTTTTTTAAAAGCTTATTGCTCTTTTGATATACGAAAAATAGAAGAAATGCGATCTGAAAGCCGGATCAATTTTTTTAGGTGAATATTTTTGAAATTGTTTTAACGTTTTGAAAGGTGGAATTCCTAAATCCTTATTCTATAGCTAATATTCTTTCGGCTTTATTATTCCAAAGTATTATATTTTGCTCCATACTTGATGTAATAATTTTATTTCCTTGTTTATTCCAGGAAACACCCCATAAATAGTCTTTAGAATTGCCTTCGGAGACAAGTTTGCCGTTGGTGTCCCAAATTCTCAACGCATCACTTGCAGTTGCTAATCTGCTTCCTTTTGAATTCCAGGTTAAGTTTCTATATTCTGCTTTACTTATATCAATTGATTTTAATAGTTTACCGTTTTCATCCCAGTATTGAAGCAGGGATTTGTCTTTTTCATCACCATAGTCTCCTGTAACAAAAAAAGTACCTGATTTGTGCCACGCAATACTCAACAACATCACTTCTTCTTGTCTATGTTTTATTGATTTTAGCAAATGTCCTTCAATGTCATAAAAACGTATTTTGTCTGTAACAGTAATAAGAATATTTTTTTGAGGATGCCAATCAATGGCCATTATGCCCTTGGTATTTTCATTATTGAATTTTTTAATTAATTCACCTTTTGTATTGTAAATTAATATTTGCCCGTCATTGTCTCCAACTGCTAAATATTCACCTGTATTGTTCCAGTCAATTCCTCTTGCTCCATCTGGTGAAATTCCGTTTAATTCAATTTTTTCGTCCGTATCCAAATTAATAATACTCGATTTGTCGCCTGACATTTGTGTTGCTACAGCAATTATATTTTTTGAAGGATGCCACTTTATACGTGTAATAGTGTTCTTTATATGAAAAGACTTAAATGGTTTTAGATCCTTTTCATTATAAATTTTTAAAGTGTCTATATTTCCGCCAATCGCTATGAATTTCCCATTCGGACTCCAATCCGTTGTCCAAAGAATTTCCTTTGTTATCGAATTTTGAGCAAATGTCTGATTGCATAAAATAATAGTCAGAAAATTTATAATTGTCAGTATTTTAATTCGGTTCACCATTTTGTACGTTTTCTTTTTAGGGTTGCCACAAACTGTATAGTTTGCGAAATTAATTTATTTATTATATAATGTGTAAAAACAACATTTGTTTTTTAAGTTAATTACGGTTTGTTATTTCCACTTTTTTTTGAGATCAAGATTTTGAGTTTTTTTCAGATGAATATTTTGATAATATATTGATTAAAAATTACACTCTAAGTTAATTATTAATTATATTATTTTAAAGGTAAATTATTTGTTTTGTCATTTTTTTTTGAATGAAAAATTGCATAATATGTTTTTATAGCGTGTTGTATATGGGTTTTTACGAAAATGTCCCCTTTTATAAATGAATTTTTCCCTGTCATAAAAACTTCTTGTATCCTTAATTTGCAAAGTGAGTTGACCAGCTACAACGTTTGAAAAATAATCTTTTGTTTTTTATTCCAAGTCAAGTCAACGAAAACAAACTAACCAATTATCGTAACCAAAAAAAAATTAAACATGACTAACATTCCAATTAAAATTTACCCGGACAAGCTTTTTCTTATTCTGAAAAAAATAGAGTAAGCTTATTAAAAAAGGAGATTATAATTTTAAGAAACGATTTCTATTTAGAAACAATCATCCGAAAAATAGACTTTGTTTCTTCTAAAAAATTATAGATCCATTCAATCAATTTGTGACCAACACTCATTAATAAAAACTAACTTAAACAAAACCAATTTTTAAAAAGTATGAAAAGAATTAAAACCAAATTTTTACTTTTATTACTCTTACTTCCTTTTTGTGTTTTTGCTCAGAACACAATAAGCGGTATTGTCTTGGAAAAGTCCACCAAGCAGCCCATACCGGGAGCCAACATAAAAGTATTAGGTACAAATATCAGTACCTCGACTGATTTTGATGGAAAATTTCAATTATCCGGAGTAAAAGCAGATAGCAAAATTGTATTTTCTTATACAGGTTATACCAATCAGACTGTCGCAGTTGCCGGACAAAAAAACATTACGGTAAATCTTGAAGAAGATAATAACCAACTGAAAGAAGTAGTCGTTCAGGTAGGTTACGGAAGTGTGAAAAAGAAAGATGCTACGGGATCTGTAACAGCGCTTACTACGAAAGACTTTAACAAAGGAAACAATATTTCAACAGAAAACTTGCTTAACGGTAGAGTTGCCGGTTTGACTGTAAACTCAACTGGTGCGCCGGGTTCTAGTTCTCAAATTAGAATTCGTGGAGGAAGTTCACTTTTTGCAAGTAATGATCCGCTTATTGTAATTGACGGATTGCCTTTGGATAACAGTACAAATGTTGGAGCATCTTCGTTTATGGCATCGCTGAATCCTGCAACTGTTGAATCGATTACGGTTTTAAAAGATGCATCGGCTTCTGCAATTTACGGTTCTCGAGCTTCAAATGGTGTAATTATTATTACGACTAAAAAAGGTAGCAAAACATTATCTGTAGATTATAATGTGCAATATGCTGCGGGATCATTGACTAAAACAGTTGATGTTTTTAGTGCAGACGAATTTAGAAGTGTTATTGCAGACAGAAGAAGTGATGATTTAAGCAAATTAGGAACTGCAAATACAGATTGGCAAAGAGCAATTTACAGAAACACCGGAACAATAGATCAAAGTTTAGCAGTTAGAGGAAGTTTATTTAATATCATTCCGACAAGTTTAACTTTAGGAAATACTGATCAGCAAGGTTTGCGTTTGACAAATGAGTTTAAAAGAAATACTGTTGGTTTAGTAATGAATCCAACTTTCTTAGACAATCATTTAAAAATGAGACTTTCTGCGAATTATGCAAACGAAAAAAACAGATTTACAGATGGTGTTGAAGGAGCTGCGATTGGTTTTGACCCAACGCAACCTATAAAAGTTGAAGGCGCGCCTTATGGAGGGTATTTTGAATATACTACAGGCGTTGATGCAAACGGAAATTATCCTTTGGTTTCAACTGCGGCAAGAAATCCAGTTTCGCAATTGTTGAATACAAATGACAGAGGAAAGAACGACAGATTTTTTGGAAATTTTGAAGTTGATTATAAATTTCACTTTTTCCCAGCTTTAAGAGCCGTTGTAAATGTTGGTTTTGATGAATCAAACGGAGAAAGAAGAAGATTGGTTGGTGCTGATGCAGGTTCTGCTCCATCAAACAACAATATTCCGTATGGCACAAATGAATATACAGAAGCGATGAGAAGAAATAAGTTATTAGATACTTATTTAGTTTATAATAAAACGTTCAAATCATTGAATTTTGAAATGACTGGTGGTTATTCATACCAAAAATTTCAAAGCTCAAAATTTGAAACCGGTAATATTTTAAATCCTGATTTACCATCGACATTTCCTGAAACGACTTTAGATACAGATGTTGTTTTATTAGGATTCTTTGCGAGAACAAACTTAAACTTCAGAGATAAATATTTATTGACATTATCTTACAGACGAGATGGTTCTTCTAGATTTGAAGAAGCAAACCGTTGGGGAAATTTCCCTTCTGTAGCTTTTGCATGGAAAATGAAAGAAGATTTCTTTAAAGACAGTACCGTATTATCTGACTTAAAATTAAGATTAAGTTATGGTATCACTGGACAACAGGATATTCCTGAACCAAACGGATACTTGCAGAAATACATGGTAGGTGGCGGAAATGCTGAATACTATTTTGGTACAAGTCCGGTTCCGGTTGCACTTCCTTCAAAAAGAACAAACAACTTGAAATGGGAAGAAACAAGTTCGTATAATGCAGGTCTTGATTTTGGTTTCTTAAACAATCGTTTATCTGCAGGACTTGATGTTTACTACAAAGAATCTAAAGATTTATTAGTAAACGCAGCAATTTCTGATGGAAGTAATTTCTCTAACCGTGTGTATCAAAACGTTGGTAGCTTTACTACAAAAGGTGTTGAGTTTACGATTAATGCAAATGCGATTAAAACATTGGATTTTAACTGGAATATGAATTTCAATATTTCAAAATTCGAAAGAAGAATCAAAAATCTGGTTAACGGAACTGATATCTTTTTGGGAGATAATATCGCAGGAACAGGAACTCCGGGACAAATTTTCAGAGAAGGTTACACGCCATATTCTTTCTACGTTTACAAACAATTGTACAACAATGAAGGAAAACCAATCGATGGTGCTTTTGCAGATTTGAATGGTGATAATATCAAAAACGATTCAGACAAATACATTTATAATAATCCGGATCCGGATTTTACATTAGGATTTGCATCTAATATGAATTACAAAAAGTTTGACTTTTCATTCAATTTAAGAGCAAGTATTGGTAACAGAATTTTTAATGCTGTAGATGCGAGCAGAGCACAATATGATGCGATGGAAAATGGAGGTGTTTTAAGTAATATTCCAAGTCAGGTAACACAGACTAATTTTCAAACTACTTCAAATGTAGTATTATCAGATCTTTATATTGAGAATGCTTCTTTCTTAAAAATGGATAACATTACTTTAGGATATACGCTAAATAATTGGGTAAACAGCAAAGCTTCATTAAGAGTATCAACGGGAGTTCAGAACGTTTTTGTACTTACAAAGTACACTGGTTTAGATCCTGAAATTACAAACAACGGTGTAGACAAAACAATTTATCCAAGACAACGATCAGTATTATTTGGTCTTAATCTTAAATTTTAATACAGCAATCATGAAAAAATATATATTAATAACAATAGTAGCATTGACTGTCGTTTTTCAGTCGTGTACAGATGATTTAAACGTAGTTTCGAAAGATGACGACGTTCTTTCTTCTGATGTATTATTTTCTACACCTGACGGATACAAAAAAGCATTTGCCGGAGTGTACGGAAACTTGACTTTAACAGGAGTTATTGGTCCTAATGATTCTTCGTTAGAAGGTGTAGATGCAGGAACAAGCCAGTTTACAAGATGTTTATTATACATGCAGGAATTAACTACAGACGAGTTAGTTTGGAGTTATGAAAATGATGGTGGAACAGCAGAATTGCAACGTAATATCTGGACAGCAGCAAATCCTGTTATTCTTGGAATGTTTAGTAGAACTATGGTTTCTGTTGCTTATGCAAATGAATTTTTGCGTCAAAGTACACCGGAAAAATTAAGTTCAAGAGGTATTACAAATGCTGCAACCCTTGCAGATATTGCACTTTACCGTAAAGAAGTTCGTGTTTTAAGAGCTTACGCTTATTATAACATGATGGATTTATTTGGAAAAGCGCCAATGTACACTGAAAATGATCCTTTAAACTTTACCGGACCTGAGTTTAACAGAAAACAATTATTTGATTTTATCGAAAAAGAATTAATTGCGGTTTTACCGGATTTAAAAGCAGCAAGAACAAATGAATACGGAAGATTAGATCAATCTATGGCGCGTATGATTTTGGCTAAAATGTATTTAAATGCTCAGGTTTATATTCAGGCGGATCGTTTTAATGATTGTATTACAATGTGTAACGAAATCATTGCTGGAGGTTATACTTTGAAACCAAAATATCTGGACAATTTTAAAGCAGATAACAATACTTCTGCTGAAATTATTTTCGGAATTCAGTCTGATGGATCAGTTTCTCAAAACTGGGGAGCAACGACTGTTTTAACAAACGGACAAATTGGTGCGTGGGAAAATAATGGTGCTGATTTTGGAATTGGCGGTTGGACAGGAGCGCTTAGAATTAGAAAAGAGTTTGCTCAGAAATTTGATGGTTCAAAATTCAGTCAAGACACAAGAAATACAATAGGAAAAGGAGTTGCAGGAGATCCTGGAAAACAAAGATCTATTGATATTGAAGATATTGGTGTAAAAACACAAGGTTATATTTTGTCTAAATTCTCGAATAAAACGTCAACTGGAGTTAACGGAATCAGTTCGACTTATGCTGATACTGATTTTCCATTATTCAGATTGGCAGATGTTTATTTGATGTATGCAGAAGCAACTTTAAGAGGCGGAAACGGAACTTCGGCGAAAGCCTTAGAATATGTAAATGATTTAAGACAAAGAGCCAATAATAATTCGACTATTGGTAATATCACTTTAAGTGACTTAACGCTTGATTTCTTAATTGATGAGAGAGCAAGAGAATTACACTGGGAAGCGCACAGAAGACAAGATTTAATTCGTTTTGGAAAATATACCGGAGGATCTTACAATTGGGCGTGGAAAGGAAATTCTTCAAAAGGAATCGCTATTCCTGCTTATATGAGCGTTTTTCCTATTCCGGAAGGATCATTAGGAGCAAATAGAAATTTAACTCAAAACACGGGTTACTAAAACTTTTTTTAAACTTAAACGATACACAAAATGAAACTTATATATAAACTATTTATAGCTGTTGTTTTACTTACAGGATTTTGGTCTTGTGAAAACGAAGAAAATTTAATGATTGTAGAGCCACAAGCGGCGGCTTTTACTTTGATAACTCCGGAAAGTGGTTCTTCTACAATTCTAAATAAAGACACACCAAACAATACTGCATTGACATTGACTTGGGAAAAAGTAAGTTACGGAAACCCAACAATTGTTACTTATACAGTACAATTTGCAGTAAGTAATACAGAGTTTGCAGCGCCGGTTGATATTACAACGACTACATCTACTCACGCCACTATTACAGTTGCAGAATTGAATGCAAAAGCACTAGAACTTGGACTTACAGCAAATGTTGAAGGAACAATCGATGTGAGAATTAAATCTACTGTTGGAACAACTTTATCAGAACCAAAAACTTCTACGCCAATCACCATTAATTTAACTCCTTACAGAGGTGTTTTCCCTAGAGTTGATTTGTTTTTAGTAGGACCTGGAACTGCTGCAGGATGGAGCGTAACAAGCAACAATATGCCAATCTTTAGAGATCCAAAAGAAAATGCAAAACAGTATTATACAGGATATTTTAACAAAGATGGTTTTAAATTAATCGAGCAAATTGGTTTCTGGGCTCCGGCTTACGGGACAAACGGAGCAAAAGTACAATACAGAGCAACAGAAAGCGATACTGATCCGGGAGTTTTCCCAACAGCAGCTGCAGGTTATTACAGTTTTGAACTTAACCTTGAAGAGTTAACATACAAAATCACACCTTATACAGGACCATTGACAACGTATACAACAATTACTGTATCTGGATCTGTATTAACAGGCGATGATGGGGGGTGGCAAATGGATGTTCCTATGGTTCAATCAACATTTGATGCTCATATCTGGAAAGTTACTCAAACTTTAAAAGCCGGAAAAATGAAATTTAAAGCAAACGGTGGATGGGATACAAGCTGGGGAGATAATGGTGGAGACATTATTGTTGAAGCTGGAAAATATGACATCTGGTTCAATGACTTAGACGGTCGTTACATGTTCATCACAACTCCATAATTGAATTAAAAAAATTAAAGAAGCCTCGATGCTATTATTTTGAGGCTTCTTTAAATTAAAGTTTTTTAAAATTCAAAATTTCACCAGTTAAGTAATAAACATAATATAGTGTCGTAATTTAAAACGAGATAAAAATGTGCGTTGTTGATTTTGAGTTATTTTAATTGAGATCAATCCTTTCGACTTTACGACTTTTAAACTTTCGACTTACTTATAAATCTTATCATGAAAAAATATATAAAAATTCTTGGGTTACTTGCCATAACTGCCATTCAGTTTTCGTGCTCAAGTAATGATTCAACAGACAAAGAAGCGGTAAATCCGCCAGATGCAACAGATACTTTTATCAGAGCATCAGATGTTTCTTTTCTTCCACAAATGGAATCTTTAGGAACTAAATTTTACAATAATGGCAAAGCCGAAGGAATGCTTACAACGCTTAAAAATGCAGGTTGTAATACAGTCCGAATTCGTTTGTGGAAAAAACCTGTAAACGGTCGTTCCGGTCTGGCCGAAGTAAAACAATTGGCACAACAAGCAAGACAAGCAGGATTGAGAGTTTGGCTTACTGTTCACTATTCTGATGATTGGGCAGATCCGGGCGTTCAGACAACTCCGGAAGAATGGAAAAATCTAAATTTTGCTGATTTAAAAACAGCCGTTACAAATTATACTGCAACAATAATGTCAGAAATCAATCCTGATATTATACAAATTGGGAATGAAATCAATAGCGGATTATTGTGGCCACAAGGAAACTTAATCAGTAACGAACAACAATGTCTTGCAATCTTAACAGCTGCAAGTGCAACAGTTCGCAGTAAATCACCAAACGCAAAAATAATGATTCATTATGCAGGTGTAAGTGCCGGAGGTACAGATTGGTTTTTTAACAAAATGAAAAGTGTTGATTACGATTATATCGGATTATCGTATTATCCTGTTTGGCACGGTAAAGATTTAAACGAAGTAAAAACTACCATTGATGCCTTAGGAAAAAAATTCAGTAAAAAAGTTTTTATCGCAGAAACTGCTTATCCTTTTACTTTATTGCACAACGATCAAACTAACAACATTGTAGGTTCAAGCGATCAGTTGGTTCCGGGATATCCTGCAACTCCTGCCGGACAAAGAACTTTTGTTACAGATATTAAAAACATCGTAAAAGCATCAGAATTTGGACAAGGATTTGCGTATTGGGGTGGAGAATGGGTTGCTTTTAAAGGACCACAATCTCAAAGCGGTTCTACATTCGAAAATCAGGCTTTGTATAGTTTTGATAACAATGCTTTATCAGTAATGCAAGCTTTCAGTAAAGAATAAAACATGAAAAAATCACTTAAAATTGCTTCTTTTTTAATGCTAATTGGTCTTGCTTTTACTTCGTGTAAACCAAAAATGATTAGCGAAAGAAACTCTTTTTCAAAAGGAGCAGATATAGGCTGGCTGCCACAAATGGAAGCAACAGGTTATAAATTTTATGATGCAGACGGTTCTCAAAAGGACTGTCTGCAATTATTAAAAGATCGCGGAATAAATACCATTCGTTTGCGTGTTTGGGTAAATCCAAATGATGATAAAGCAAGCGGACATTGCAGTCCCGAAGAAACGGTTGTAATGGCAGTTCGCGCTCAAAAAATGGGAATGCGTATTATGATCGACTTTCATTACAGCGATTCGTGGGCAGATCCCGGAAAACAAAAAAAACCGGCAGCTTGGGAAAAACATTCTTTTCCTGAATTGTTGACAGATGTTTATCAACATACTTATGATGTTCTGAAAATGTTGAAAAAAGCCGGAGTAACACCGGAATGGGTTCAGGTTGGAAATGAAATCCCGGGTGGAATGCTTTGGCCGGAAGGAAGTACAGACAATTTTAAACAATTGGGACAATTACTTGATAAAGGATACGAAGCGACAAAAGCTATCGATCCAAAAATTAAAGTTATTGTTCATTTGGATGAAGGAAATAAAAGCGAAAAATTCAGATGGTTTTTTGATAAAGCAACTGAAAACAAAGTAAAATATGATGTAATTGGATTGTCTTATTACCCATATTGGATTAAGACGGATTATCAAAGCACCATTGTAGATTTAGAAAATAATCTAAAAGATATGGCTTCGCGTTACAATAAAGAAGTTATGGTTGTTGAAGTTGGTGGTGATTTTGAAGCAGTACAAAATACCAAAGAAATGCTTGAAGCTACTATAAAAGCGGTAAAAAGCGTGCCTAATAATAAAGGTTTAGGCGTGATTTATTGGGAACCGCAAGGCGAAAAAGGCTGGAGTGGTTATCAGCTTAATGCCTGGCTTTCTGACGGAAAACCTTCGCCGGCATTGGATGCTTTCAAAAATTAAATAAACAATTAAATTTTACCATTAAGAAATTAAGTGATGTAAGCTTTATGGGCTTAATTTCTTAATGGTGAAAAATATAAAAGAAAATGAAATTAATTTTTAAATCAGTATTATTCTTATTTCTACTTGTTTTTTCATCTGGAAAAATAATGTCACAATCTACTACTGTTGTTTTAAAAGATAACTGGCGCTTTTCCAAAGAAGTAAAAGGAGATGCTTTTTCTGTAGATTTTGATGCTTCAAAATGGGAAAAAGTTAGTGTTCCTCACGATTGGGCGATTTATGGACCTTTTGATAAAAAATGGGACATTCAGACGGGTATCATTGAGCAGAACGGCGAAAAAGAAGCTACTGAAAAAACAGGACGTACCGGAGCACTTCCGCATATTGGAACAGGCTGGTATCGTAATACATTTACACTTCCGGAATTTAAAAAAGGAAAAAAAGCACTTCTTGTTTTTGATGGCGCGATGAGCGAACCTCAGGTTTTTTTAAACGGAAAAAAGATAGGAAATTGGGGTTATGGATACAGCTATTTTTACATCGATATTACCAATGAACTTAAAGTAGGTTCAGAAAATATATTGGCAGTAAAATTGACCAATTTGCCATTTTCTTCAAGATGGTATCCTGGAGCAGGTCTTTATAGAAAAGTGAGTATTGTAGTAAAAGAGGAGGAAAGTTTCACGCAATGGGGAACTTCTATTACTACTCCTGAAATGAAAGACGATAATGCTGTTGTAGATATTAAAGCTGAGGTTAATGGCAGTAATGCATCAATCGTTACTCAAATAAAAGATGCCGATAATAATGTCGTTACAACACAAAAAGATTCAGAAATTAAGGATGGAAAATTCCATCAGATAATTTCAGTAGTAAAACCTCATTTGTGGAGTCCTGAAACGCCTTATTTATATACTGCGACAACTAAATTATACGCAGCAGATGGAACTTTAAAAGACGAACAAAACATAAAATTTGGTATAAGATTTATCAAATACGAACCAAACAAAGGATTTAGCCTTAATGGTAAAGTGACCAAATTTAAAGGCGTTTGTCTTCATCATGATTTAGGACCTCTTGGCGCGGCGGTAAACAAAGCGGCACTTCGCAGACAACTGACGATTCTTAAAGATTTAGGATGTAACGCGATTCGTAGTTCTCATAATATGCCTTCTTTTGAACAGCTTGAATTGGCTGACGAAATGGGATTTATGTTTCTGGCTGAAAGTTTTGATGAATGGGCAAAGCCAAAAGTTGAAAACGGATATCACCGCTTTTTTGAAGAATATGCAGAAAAAGACATCGTAAATTTAGTGAGAGCCACAAGAAATCATCCTTGTATTGTAATGTGGAGTTCAGGAAATGAAGTTCCGGATCAATGGGGAGCTGAAGGTGTAAAACGTGCCAGATGGCTACAGGATATTTTTCACCGTGAAGATCCTACAAGACCCGTGACTGTTGGTATGGATCAGGTAAAAGCAACTATGGAATCTGGTTTTGGAGCTTTGCTCGATATTCCCGGATTAAATTATAGAGTTCATCTTTATGAAGAAGCATATAAATCATTTCCCCAAGGATTTATATTAGGATCAGAAACAGCTTCAACGGTTAGTTCAAGAGGAATTTATAAATTTCCTGTAGTGCAGGCAAAGAATAAAGAATACGATGATTTTCAATCTTCTTCTTATGATCTTGAAGCTTGTAGCTGGTCAAATGTTCCTGACGAAGATTTTGTGCTTCAGGATGATAAACCGTGGGTTATTGGTGAATTTGTATGGACAGGTTTTGACTATTTAGGAGAACCAACGCCTTATGACGAAAAATGGCCTTCAAGAAGTTCGTATTTTGGAATCTCTGATTTGGCGGGACTTCCTAAAGATCGTTTTTATCTGTACAGAAGCAGATGGAATAAGACCGATAAAACGCTTCATATTTTGCCACATTGGAACTGGAAAGGTAGAGAAGGCGAAATTACTCCGGTTTTCGTTTACACCAATTATGATAGCGCTGAGCTTTTTGTAAATGGAAAAAGTATGGGAATTCAGAAGAAAAATAATTCAAGTCCGCAGAACAGATATCGTTTAATGTGGAATGATGTTAAATATGAACCCGGAACAGTAAAAGTGGTAGCATTTGATTCGAATGGAAAAATTGCAGCAGAAAGCGAAATAAAAACTGCCGGTGATCCTTATAAAATTGTACTAAATGCAGATCGGGAAACTATCAAAGCTGATGGTGACGATATCTCTTTTGTAACCGTTTCGGTAGTAGATAAAAACGGAATTCCATGTCCTACAGCAATTAATGAATTACAATTTAAAGTAAAAGGAGCAGCAACTTACAGAGCTGCTTGTAATGGCGACGCGACATCATTGGAAATATTCCATCAAAATAAAATGAAGCTTTTCAGCGGTAAACTGGTGGTTTTGGTTAAAGCGATCAAAACTCCGGGCGCAATCCAATTGGAAGTTACAGGAAAAGGACTTCAGAAAGGGAAGATAAATTTAAAATCTGAACTTTAATAATAACAAAATATCGCAATTACATTAAATTAGTTTGCTGGTATTGAGTCAAGTTAGTTACTTCGAAAAAAAGCCACTCAAATCGAGTGGCTTTTTGTATTTAAGTTAAGCTTTTAAAAAAAATAATCTCGCAAAGGCGCAAATACGCAGAGATTTTGTCATTTCTGTAGATGTTAGATATTTCGGTAACAAAATTTAACTTTAATAAATTTTGTTACGATGAGAAATAATAGTCAGGATTCCACTTTAGAGCGGAACTACTTAGAGAAGTATCGTTTTCTAATAAAAGAATATGAACAGGTAAAAAATAAAACTCATCCTTTGTATAAAAAAGCAATGGATTTTTATGCAGCAAATAATACTTGCCGAAAGAGTTTTTTAAAGTATTATAATCGCTTTAAACAAAGTGGGAAATCTATTGATTTATTGCCCCAAAAAAGAGGTCCCAAATATAAAACAAGACGTCCTTTGCCTTTTATAGAGCAAAAAGTAATTGCATTACGAGAAAAAGGAAACAACAAATATGAAATTGTTAGTATCTTAAGGCCCAAATTAGGGAAGCATACACCATCATATTCAGGAGTTTATAATATTTTAAAACGCAATAAAATAAATAGATTAACTCCGAAGATTAAAAAGAATCATCAAAAAATAATCAAGGAAAGAATGGGACAACTTGGTCATATTGATTGTCATTATTTGAGCAAAAGTATAATTAAAGGGGAAAATAAAAATCGCTATTTAGTTTGTGTAATAGATGATTACAGTCGAATTGCCTGGGCTGAATTAGTTTCTGATATTACCAGTTTAACAGTTATGTTTGCGGCATTGAAATGTTTAAACATCCTAAGTGATCATTATGAAATAAAATTTGAAGAGATATTATCTGATAATGGAGCTGAATTTGGACCTAAAACAAGCAAAGTGAAAAATAATCACCCTTTTGAGAGGATGTTAATGGAATTAGGTATTGTTCATAGGTACACAAAACCCTACAGACCACAAACTAATGGTAAAGTTGAACGCTTTTGGAGAACTCTTGAAGATGATTTATTGAGAGACACAGATTTTGATTCTCATGAAGAATTAAAAGAAGAATTATTGCAATACTTATATTATTATAATCATGAAAGACCACATCAAGGTATTGATGGAAAAAAACCAATCGAAATGATAAATCCGTTACCGAAATAAGTAACCTTTACAATTTCGACGAAGGAGAAATCACACTAGGAACTCCGTAACTATTGTCGCCAATTTTTGTAGAATTACGTGTGTGATTTCTCCTTCGTCGAAATGACAATATTGTGTTTAAACTTTGCGTCTTAGCGTCTTAGCGAGAGATTTATTCGGCATAATTATCTAAAAAAATCTATGTTTCTATGTGCTAAATATTTTTTCAATTACACCAAACAGATTAATTCTATACTAAAACGCTGAGGTTGTGATTAAATATGAAAAAAAACATTTCTTTTTTGTTTTTAAAATATACTTTTTAGTATATTTGCAGTCTAATTACAAAACATCATGCTTACAAAAGCCGAAAAAACAAAACAATTTATATTAGAAACTGCAGTGCCGCTTTATAACGAAAAGGGTATTTCGGGAGTTAATATTGATGATGTTTTGGAGGCAACTAAGCTTACAAAAGGTTGTCTTTACGGACATTTTGAAAATAAAGAAGATTTGTCTGAACAAGTGATTGACTTATCGCTTAAAATGGTTTCGGACAAAATCAGAGCGGCCGTTTATAGCGGAAAAACGATAAAAGGTAAAGTGTTTGCTTTTTTAGATTTTTATAAAAATCCAATCGAAACTTTTATTTCAGGCGGATGTCCCATATTTAATACCGCTGTAGAAGCAGACGATAATTATCCGTATATAAAAGAAAAAGTTGCCAAAGTATTGAAAAATGGTCAACTGGAATTAACGGCATTACTTCAGGAAGGAATTAATACTGGTGAGTTTTCTACTAAACTTGATCCTGCAGTTTTTGCTTTTAAATTGGTAGCTTCTGTAGAAGGAGGAATCGTAATGTGCAGAGTTATGAATACAGCAAAACCAATGCAAGGTCTTGTGAAAAGTCTAAAAAATGAATTAGAACAATATGTGATCTGATTTTTTTTATTCTAAAATATACCAAAAAGTTTATTTTAAAATATACTAAAAAGTCTAAAACAGAAAATTTAAACTATAAATATAAAATAATGAAAACATCTGGAAATACAATATTCATAAGCGGCGGAAGTGCCGGAATAGGATTAGCAATAGCAAAAAAGCTAAATGCAGCAGGAAATAAAATAATCATAAACGGACGTAATACGGAGCGTCTTGACAATGCATTAAAACAATTGGATAATGCGGTTGCGATACAAGGCGATTTATCTTTAGAATCAGATCGAATTCGTATTGCAAAACAATTAAAAGAAGATTATCCGGATGTGAATATCATCATTAATAATGCTGGTGCAGCTTTTAGTTATCTTTTAAATGAAACTTTAAATGCGCACGAAAAAGCAGCTATAGAAATGAATACAAACTATTTTAGCGTAATTCATTTTACGGAACTTTTATTGCCGCATCTTTTAGAAAAAGCAGAAGCTGCAATAGTAAACATTTCCTCTATCGCTGTTTTTGGAAGTCATAAATTATTACCGACTTATGGCGCTACAAAAGCCGCATTGCACAGTTATACCGTTGCGTTGCGATATACGTATGAAGAAGAAAAAAATCTTCAGATTTATGAAGTTTATCCACCATTGGTAAATACAGAATTTTCGGCAGAAATTGGCGGTGCTAATGGAATTCCGCCAGAAGAAGTGGCTGATGAATTATTTATTGCTCTTGAAAAAACTCAGTTTGATGTTCCGGTAGGAGATTCAAAACAATTCTTTAAATAACGAGATATGAATATCAAAGGCAAAACGATATTGATTACCGGAGGCGCTTCCGGAATTGGACTGGAATCTGCAAGACAATTTTTATCCGAAGGTGCAAATGTTATTATTACAGGTAGAAATCAGGCAAAATTAGACGCTGCAAAAAAGACATTACCATTATTGACAATTATAAAAAGTGATGTTGAAAATCCGGAAGATGCTAAGGCACTTTTAGAGAAAGTAACTATTTTAGGTGGAATCGATATTTTGTACAATAATGCCGGAGTTGGAAGTCCGGCGCTTAATCTTGGAATCGCAAACGATCAAATCCTGAAAAATGCAGTTTATGAAATGAACATCAATTATTTTGGTGTGATAAGATTGAATAATCTTTTCATAAACATGCTGAAATCACGAAATGAAGCTGCGATAATCAATACAACTTCGATTTTGAGTTTGGTTCCGGCGCTTGAAGAACCAACTTATGCAGCAACAAAAACGGCTTTGAGTTTTTATACCAGAACGCTTAGAAAGAATTTAGAGATTTTGAATAGCAATGTAAAAGTATTCGAATTGCTTCCTCCGGTTGTCGCAACAGAAATGACAGCCAACAGAAGTGATAAGAAAATGACACCGGAACAATTGGTAAAAGCACTTATTTCGGGGCTTAAAAACGATCAATTTACAATTAGAGTAGGTGATGCAAAATTGCTTTATATTGTGAGTAGATTTTTTCCAAAGTTAGCCTTCAATTTAGTGAATCCTAAGAAGATATACGCAAGCCTAAAACAATAATTTGAACTTTAATACTATAAAATGAAAGCATTTATAATTAATAAATACAGCAAAAACGGAGCGTTGCAACTTGCAGATGTGCCTGTTCCTGAATTAAAAGACAACGATGTTTTAGTAGATGTTTATGCAGCAGGAGTAAACCTTTTGGATTCTAAAATAAAGGCAGGAGAATTCAAACTTATTTTACCTTATAAACTTCCTTTAATTTTAGGACATGATGTAGCCGGAATTATTACAAAGGTTGGAAAAAACGTTAAGAATTTTAAAGTTGGTGATGAAGTTTATTCCCGTCCGTCAGATCATCGCATTGGTACATTTGCCGAAACGATTGCCATAAATGAAAAAGATGTTGCCCACAAACCAAAGAATCTTACTATGGAAGAAGCAGCTTCAATTCCGTTAGTGGCTTTGACCGCATGGCAGGTTTTGGTTGAAATAGCAAAAGTTAAACAAGGAAAAAAAGTATTTATTCAGGCAGGTTCCGGAGGAGTTGGAACAATTGCAATTCAACTTGCAAAACATTTAGGAGCTGAGGTTGCTACAACCGCAAGTGCCAAAAGTTTTGATTTCCTTGAAAAACTCGGAGCCGATGTTATTATTGATTATAAAAATAGTGATTTCGAAAGCCGATTAAGTAATTATGATGTTGTATTGAACAGTCAGGATCAAAAAACACTTGAAAAATCGTTGCGAATATTAAGATCAGGCGGAAAACTAATTTCGATTTCGGGACCGCCAACGCCAGATTTTGCTAAAGAAATTAAAGCGCCGTGGTTTGTAAAAATCATCCTTTCGCTGATAAGTTCAGGTATTCGTAAAAAAGCCTCTGCTAAAAATGTAGCTTATTCTTTTTTATTCATGAAAGCCGATGGCGAGCAATTAAGCAAAATCACGACGCTTATAGAAGCAGGAATAATTAAACCGGTTTTAGATAAAGTTTTCTCTTTCGAAGCAACAAATGAAGCTTTATCTTATGTTGAAAGTGGTCGCGCCAAAGGTAAAGTTGTTATTAAATTAAAATAAAGAATGTGTTGAGGAAAAAGTGATAATAGTATAGCATTAAACCGCAAAGTTTTTGTCATTTCGACCGAAGGGAGAAATCACACGAGAAGCTCCGCAATCAAAATCGCCAATCTTTGTTGAATCCCGCGTGTGATTTCTCCTCCGTCGAAATGACAAACTAGGCGAAAATATTGTTATGAAAATAATTGCCCTAGCCCCGATAGAAGTGGAAATCCTTTTGTGGCGGTGTTCGCCATAAAAGATTGAAACGAATAGCGGGATTAGCTCCTAAAAAAATGCACTTAACGCTTTAAACAATATTTTTTTAGAAAATTAATCACACACATCCAGTTTAAAATGAGCACCAAAATTACCGAGTAGTTATAAATGAAAACGCTGTAATTTTCATTCATTGTGGCCCTATAAAGTAATTTTAACGAAAATCAATTATGATTTAAATTCGGAATTGGAATTTAACTGATTTAAGCCAAAACCGAATGCTTGTTTTGAATTGGATGTGTGTGATTAATAATTTTAATGAATAAAAGAACTAAAATCTCAAAGTCAGATTTCTCTAGTCGATACTCTATCATCTATAATCTTGCTTCTATATTCTTTCATCTATATTCTTTCATCTATAATCTATAATCTATAATCTTTCCTCTTTCCTCTATTCTTTCTTAATTCTCTGCCCCGTAACTGGTTCTCCTCTTTCTTTAAAAATAGTATCGGCATAGTAGTTTAAGAATTGCATAGGAAGCCCAACGCCAGTCGAACTTGACGCTGTTGTTTGCAAATGATAATGAAGATGTGGTCCTGTAGAATTCCCACTGTTTCCAACCTGACCAACCATTTGACCTCTTACTACATTATCTCCTTCCTTTACGATTATTGAACCTTTTTTGAAGTGAACCATACACGAAAATTCTCCATTTAAATGATCGATAATAATATAGTTTCCCCAAGCTTGTTTACTGTTTAGAACTCCCGGAACATTGTCTTCGATGTTGTTTACAACGGCAACGATTTTTCCGTCTCCTGGTGCATTTAAACGTTTTCCGAAACAATAATGATCTTCATTTTTGGTTCCGTCTCCCGAAAATCCTTTTCCATTGATTACCTGAACAATATCCAGCGCATATCTTTGATGACGATGAGGTGCAAAATGATGGTTTTGTTCTAATGTTTTTCCTCCCGCAACGATATACCATTCACCGTCAAAAGGCAGTTCTAATGTGGTTTTTGTTTTGTAATTCAGGTAAATATCTTCGTCTAACTTGCCATCATCGCCAATTAATGTATCAGCGCAAGAGATCAATAAAAGAATTAATGTAAAAGTAAAAGTGTAAGCTGTAGCTTTGATTAGTTTCATAATTAAAATTTATAGTTAATACCAAGATTTAGTTGATGTTGCAATTCTCTGTAAGAACTTAATACTTGAAGTCGCGAATAATTGAAGTTATAGTTTGCTTTTACATCAAAATGATTAGAAAGTTTGTAGCCATATTCTAAATCCCATACGACGCTTTGGTAAGTGTCCAGACTATATAACTTACCTTCGGCATTGGTAAGCCTTAATAACACAACAGGAAGCGTTAGTTTTGATGCTAAATATTGTCTATCATCTATTTGATAACTAAATCGGCCTTTGATACCAAATTCCTGATGAAAAGTAAAATAGTTCTCGTCATGAGTTGGAGAATAATCTCCGTTGAGATAAGTAGAAGTATTAGTTTGCGATTGAAGACCTACATGTACAGCAAACTGATTTTTATTGTAAACCTGTTTGAGATACGAAAAACCGACACCAATTTTAGAATAATCTGTGTTTAGGTTTGATAATACATCTGTTTTTAATTCGGCTTTGAGATAATCGAGTTTTACTTCAAATAGATTTTGTTTTTTGCTGGTTCGGGTATAGCCTAATTTATAAACTAAACCTTCGTATTCATACATTCTTACCGGAGCAAATTCGAGATTTTTTAAGAAACCAAAATCATTTCCAACAGAAAATTCCAGTTGGTTCTTTTTTGGAGTTGTTTGTGATTGAACAGCTACTGCAGACAAAATCGCAGTAGTAAAAAGGATTCGATTTAATTTCATATACAATTGAGATGATTAAGTTGATTATCATGGTCAAAAGTATGGGAAGCTAAAACAGTCAAGGGTTCAATACCTTAAGACTAAACAAATCCGTACTTATTTATGGGTATTCCGATAGGTATTTGGCGTCATTCCGGTTGCTTTTTTGAAAGCGTTATGAAATGTAGTTTTCGAAGTAAAACCAGATTCCAGGCCAATTGCGAGAAGACTGTACTTTTCGTATTCAGAATCCAGAATCATTTTCTTTACCGCTTCGACACGATAATTGTTAATGTAGTTTGCAAAATTATCTCCTGTAATTGCATTTACAACTTGCGAAACATATCCAGCACTTATGCCTAATTGTTCTGCAACTTTTTCCCGGTTTAAAGTGTGGTCTCTATAAATTTGATGTACTTCAAAAAGTATTTCCAGCTTCTTGAAATGCGGATTTTCTTTTGTGAGTAATTCCAAATTGTTTATTTCACTTTCCTTTTTAAGGATAATATTTTCAGAAAAGTCTTCGGCGCAAGCGGGAATTTTTTTATTCAGCAAAGAAGCAATTCCTTCCTGATCACTCGCCAGTCTGTATTTAAAGATGCCGTAATAGGAGGTAAGATGAATTAAAAGTGTCGAAAACAGCGCCAGTAAAACCATACAATTTGAAACGTCATATTGAAAAGCGAAGTATACCAGAATAGCTAATAACCAGGAAACGGGTATTATAAAAGCTTGTATCCAAAAAAAGGTGATCCATTTCTTTTCTTGTTTATCCTTCGAAAACTTGATGAATCGATACGTGTAAATCGCCATGAAAGGCAGGAATAAAAGAATAATAAAAAAATCGAGGTCTTTTAAACTTTCTATGGCGCTTTTTACGGAAACAGGAATTTTGAAAATATGAGCAACAACATCACAATCGTAAAAAACATTTGTTACAGTCGAATAAATAAAAGGAATAAACAACAATCGATTTTTTTTGGAATTCCTTATTGGATGATTTACCTGATGTACGATAAAAAGAAAAATAAAAACGGGAAAAACAAACATCCATTCTATGTCATCAATAAAACGTAAAACGGGAAAAGGCTCATATAATTCTAATCTTTCGAGTACAAGATTGAGAATAAGCAGCGATAATGTAAATATTGCATAAGACAAGTATTTATTTGCAATACTGTAAAATAATGGTGATTTTAAAATGATGAATCCCAGAACTATTCCCTGAAAAATTGCGATGCTAAGAAGTATATTAAAAATCAATATTTATGTGTATTGGTTAGAATTTAAAGACCCGATAAATGCAGTAATGTTTTATTATAAGCTTAATTTTTTGACGAAAATATGTCTAAATTGTCTTACTTACTGTTAAATCGAACACAATAAAAACTAAAAGAAATACAAATAAATCTGTTTTGATTTTTATGTTAAAATATTAGAAGGAGATTAATTTTATATAACAAAATTCACTCAGATCAAGTGGCTTTTTGTTTTTCATTTTTCTTGTATAACTTCAGATTAAGAAAAATTGAATTATGTTTAAAAATTCCCAAAATGTATCTCCATTTTAAAAAGTTAATGTAATTTACACCAACTAAAATTATTGTTATGACACGACAAAGTATATATTTGATTAAACAAGTCCGTTCACAAGAAGAATACTATGAGTTTGTGAGAGCTAAAATAGATAAGGGAGAAAAAAGCGGTTTATCAAAAAAACAAACCAGAGAAGAAATGTTAGCAGAATTTAAAAAAGACTTGCCTGATTTACAGTAAAATTATTTTTTACAAGATTTATATTTGATGAAAATAATTGGTTTACAAAGTGTTATTCATTTTAAAATGCTTCAAAATTTGTTTTGGCGCAGCAATAACTTCTCTCCGAATTGAATCAAACCATTCTACTTCTTTAGTAACTTCTGCGCAACATTCGTTTTTTGAATTGAAAAAACAGCTTTTAATACTGATTTTATCATCAATATAACAATGTTGAATCTGCACGAAAAAAGCTTCGGTAAACATTAGATTTTTGTGGGAGACTAATGCGTGATTTCCTTCTTGCAATCCCAGATGCAAAGCATTGAGTTTCTCTCTTGAAAATCCGTTAGAAAATAGAAAATGATATAATAATCGAAGTGTATAGGAGATGTAGGCACTATCTTCCATGACCATAAAATCATTTACATCTTCGCCGGAAACAACATAATTTTTGCAGATCATTTTAAGTGTAGTTAAGATTAAAAAAAAAGAGGTCAGTTTAGTATGAAACTGACCTCATAACATTAGTCATGTTTGCTGATCTTCCAAAATCAAAATAAATAATTTAGCTAATATTTAGTGGGTAACATCTATTATCTAAACATTTTATTTTATTAAAGGCGATCAATTGGTTAGTAGAAAGTTGTAACTGATTTTTATCTTATCAGCAATTTTTTTTCTGACAAGATTTGGTATTTCGATGTCATAATCTTCCGGTTTTACTTCAAATGAACCTACGGCAATTACTCCGTTGGCACCTTTTGAAATTTTTACGATTACGTTAACAGGTTTTGTTTTTCCGTGAATCGTAAGATCTCCTTTTAAAGTAAAATTTTTAGCCGTGTTTGAAATTTTAGAAATATCAAAATCGTCTATTTTACCTTTCAAAGTTGCTTTTGAGAACTTTTCAGAATCCATATAATTTTCATTGAAATGTTCTTCCATTAAAGCAACCTTAAAACGAAAACCTTTTATAAGAACCAATGCCGCAAAATCTCCTGTCGATTGGTCTAAAACTGCAGATACACTTTTGTTTTCGGCAGCAACTTCTTCATTATTTGGCGTTGAAGCCTGAAATTTTATACTTCCTGTTTTTGTGATCAGTTTTTGTGCAAATCCATCTGTATTCACAGCAATAATTAGCAGGAATGCAAATAAATTAAGAAACGATTTTTTCATAATAATTAATTTTCTTTTAATCCGTCAGTATTCCATTTTACAATTAAGTCAATATTGGTCTGAGACATTCTTCCGCCTTGAGGCATAAGTCCCTGTTGACCATTTTGCAACTGAATTCGATTTAATAAACCAGCGTTTTGAACCGCCGTTTTAACTTGGTCATAAGTCGTTAAAGGCCTGAAAGAAGCCGATCCGCTACTGGAGTGACAACCGGCACAACTTGCATCAATAATAGATTTTACATCTTTATTGTAAGTAAGTGCTGTGGGAGTTGTTGGATTAGTTGGATTAGTCGGATTTGTTGGAGGAGTTCCTGTATCTATTGGTTTCTCGATATCCTGGTAAGTATCAGAATCACTACAGCTTGCAAATGCTGCCAGTAAAATTGTAAGTGCTAATGTTTTTTTCATGATTTTTTATTTGTTTGTAGTTATTAAAATACTCGGTAGAGGTTAAAGCCGAAAAAGAAGTCTCCTTTGCCCCAATTTCCGGAAGCATTGGTAAGATATCCGCTCTCACTCATCGATTGAGAATTGGTAAAGATTAACTGAAATACGTGTCCGCCGGTTTCGACATCAAGACCTACAGAAAGTGGATTTTTGTAAAACTCAGGTTTATCAAAATTGTGCATGTATTCTAAATTCACAGACAATCTTTTGGTGATTTTATAACGTCCGCCTCCACCAAAAGAAAACTGATTGTCTCTTTCGATATCAGGATTGTAAAGGTTTTTGTGTATAAATGAAGGCACTATTTCTAAGGATAGTTTTTGACCTATTTTTCTGGAAATCAGTAATTGTTGTACATAAGTCAAACGATCGTTAAATTCTAAACGTGGATATTGATCTTTTTCTAAAAACGTATTGATATCCGCAACGCTGTACCCAACAATATCAACCGGGAAATTAGCACTTTGTCTTGCCATTCGGTATTTTACTCCGGTTTCGTACATTTTGTTTAATGTATGTCTGGATAAACTAACAGACAACCAATCTGTAACGCCGTAAATACCGCCCAATTTTGTGGTAGCATTGTCAAGACCAAAAAAGCTGTCAAAGCCATTTTTAACACTTCCAAAACGGTGAGAAACCACAAAATAGAACTCTTTTTTTGCAGCCATTTTTGTGGTCTGTAACGTTACGAGTTGTAAAGCTTTGAAAGTTGCGGTAGAATACGTGTCTTCTACCTGAGTAGAATCAAGGCTTTTTAATAAATCATCTTGCGAATAAGACATCGTGACTAGAAAAAGGCAGATTGTAACTAGAAATTTTTTCATAAATAGATTAATTGGTTTGTTTATTAATGGTGCATTGGTCTATTTTAACCTCTTGAAATAGTTCGTCGTAACCAATGCATTTGCCTTTTACCGTTACTTTATTATTTAAAAGTGCAGGTTTAACTTTTTGAGTAAACAGACAAAAAACATTCATTTCAAGTATGATTTCAGAATCCTTTTGTTTGGTTACTTGGCCTGTTATTTCAATAGTTTTGTTGAGGTACAATGCGTCTGCTTTTTTGGGATCAGCATCATAATCTTCAAGTAATTTTTTTGCCGATATGCTGAAATCCGGCATTTCTGATGCTATATTTCGGGCTTCTTTAAATATAAAGCCGTAATAAAAATAAATGCCCGCCGAAGTCACTATCAATAAGGCCGCAATTACAAATACTATTTTTTTTCTTTTCATATTTTTTCATTTGGTAATAGACAATAGTCTAACAGCCTTGGTAGAAATTACGCTACCAAAGAATTGTTATTTGTAATAAACTAAAAGAGGAAAACAAGATTCTTTAAAATCCTGTCACAATAGAATTTTGAGATTCATAATATTTCAAATTAGCCCAAAAAATATTGGACTAATCTGAAATATTGCATAAAGGAATTAACTAAATTTCTTTGCTGCTTTATATCGCAAGTGGCGAATCTTTTACCGGAACTGGCCAAACAGCCGGAGCAGGAAAACTGATTCCTTTGTTTGAACCTCTTACGCTTGCGTCTTGTCCAAAATAGTACAAAGGCCAACCATTGTAAGCTATTTGAGATTTACCAAATACTGTAATTACACTAAATTTAGCTTTGTCAAGAACAGAAGGAACTACAATTTTATCAGTTTCATATATTGGCCAAACTCCATTGTTTGAAAAGTCTGATTTTGTAAAATTGTTTTTCTTGAAATTATCATTTTTGAATGTATACAAAGTCAAACCTTTAGCATCTGTGAAATAAGTAGTTGCACCATCTCCAACTGTATAATCTGATTTGTAGTTTTTGCCGTCATGACCTACAAGCTGGCTTCTTACAAGCATAATCGAATAATCTGGTTTTGCAATAAACCAAATACCGCCAACTCCGTCTCCTGTTGTTTGACCTGCAACTTCAGGTACGTTTTTACCAGCATTTCCGTATCCATCACCTGCAGAAACCGGTGCGTAGTAATACAAAGGCCAACCTTTATATGTTACTTGTTTTTTGCCGGATGCATTAGTTACTGTACCAAAATCTGCTAATGCTAATCCTGTACCTAATTTATCTGCCGTTAAATTATCTACGACAAAAGCTGGCCATAAAGCTTCACAACCGCCTGTGCACGAAACTTGTCCGTTTGCATCCGTTCCGAAAAAATATAGAGATCTACCGCTTTTATCTGTCAGATAAGAACCCAAAGTTGCACTTGTAGAAAGATTAACTTCTGTTTTTAAGACCGGAGGAGTAGGAGTGCTATTGTCATTGCTGTTATCACTACTACAAGCGAAAAATGTAGTTGCTACAAAAGCAGTCAAAACGAGTTTAATTTGTTTTAATTTCATTGTCTTTTTGATTAGATTAATTTTATATAAAGGGGGAAAAAGTACTTTACAGAAATAGTAAAGTGTTTTATTGTTTGATTTGATATCATGAAGTCATACTTGTTTTTAAGAAGTATTTCGTTCCGTTATTTTAGACTATGAACTGTCATGAAAATAAAGTGTCAAATTTTTTATAGGCGTCATATTTACTATTTGAAAGGATTCAATAGTAAAACAAGCTTGTAGTAATTTACCCTACCAAAAAAATGATATTTTATGAAAAAAAATAAAAATAAGAGAAAGAGTTTAGTAGAAACCTTGTAGAAATAGTATTATAAAGAAACTCTAAAGCTCACGTTTGGAGTTCTTTGCAATGCGAATGTTTCAACTTCTTCGATAGAATTTGTTAGAGAACTAATTCTATAATATTCGCTGATTTCGTTTTTTCTGTTTAGGATATTCAGGATTGAGATTCCTAGTTTGTACTGAATTCCATTTGTAGTTTCCCACTTATAAGTAGAAGAAATATTAACCTGCGAAAATATATGCAAATTCGTATTATTTGGTCTGTTGTAAATTAATATAGGATTCGCCTGATCAATTTGAGAAACATCCGGAGAAGTTTTTGGTCTTCCTGAGGTCCATTTTGTCCCTAAGGCAATTTTAAAATTATTTCTTTCATAAATTCCTGCCCAGGAAACGCTGTGCATTAACTCGAAGTTGTTTGGAAAAACAGGGGGTTCGAAATTCGGAAAATGATAATTATTATGATTATAAGTATAGCTTAACCATGTCAGAAAATGATTCATTCTTTTTTGAACAAGCATTTCTGCTCCCCAAATTTCATAATCGCCGGTTGTTCTGACAAATTCTAACTGATTTTGAAAGCCCTGACTCGAAGTTGTGATTCCGGTTACTTTTTTATAAAAGTTTTCGATATCAAGTAACCAGTCATTCTTTTTGTAGAATAAATTTAAAGACAATTGTCTGCTTCTTTGAATAGGAATTGTGGAGTTGTTGGAGATAATCCAACGTCTTTTTTCGATACCAAAATAATCCTTTTGCAAATCGATAATTTGTTGTGAATTTTGACTTTTTAGTTCGCCAAGTAATTCTAAATTCAGGCTTTTACTAATGCCATAACTAAATTGAACTCGTGGTTCTACAATGAATTTTTTAAATTTTTCGATATAATTTATTCGGGTTCCAACTTTAAAATAAGTTCTTGAAAGTGTGTCGTTGTATTTTCCTTCCAAGATTAAAGCGTGAGTTCTCAAAACGTCTTTTACTTTACGATAGAAATCAGGATTTGTAACTTCTTCCAGATTAGTAATGCCCATTTCGTTAAATTGATAACCATCGTCAAAACTAAATTTAGAATTAATAATATGATTGTTTTCTAAGTTAACTCCGTTATTGTTTACCGTATTTTCCTGAATTACAATTTGATCTCCAACAGTAGTTTTTTGGTTTGCCAAAAGTTCATACGAAGAATTATAAACATTAATTTTAGTGGTATTATAGTCGTTCCAGTTTCTCTTCCACGACAAATTTCCGCCATAATTTTGCTGGCGTAAAACATTGTTTTCCGATTTGTTTATATTATAAACTGTTGCGCTTTGAAAAACTTCCAGATTGTCTTTTATAGTAATCAAATCAAGTACCAGTTGATCTTTGCTTCCAATTTTTTGAGCGTATTTAAGCGTCGCATCGTAGAAATCAAATTTTTTGGCACTTTGATAATCGATGTTTTGTTTGTCCGAAAAATCAGTGATTGTAGTGTTCTGAAATACTTTATTGAAATATTCTTTATACGTAGGCGTTTCGATAAAATCAGTAATAGATTTACGTGCCGAAATTTCGATATAACTCTTTTTCGAAAGATTATATTTCCCGTAAACATCAGCATTAATCATATTGATTCCTGCGCTAAAAGAGTTTTTTTCGGTAGTTTCCGGAGTCGAAGAAATTGAAACAACACTAGAAACACTTTCGCCGTAAAAGGCTGAACTTCCGTTTTTATAAATAGAAATTGTGTGCGCTAAATTTGGATTAAAAACAGATATTAAACCAAAGAAATGTCCCGTTTGAAACATTCGGATTCCGTTCCACAAAAATAAATTCTGATCGTGAGTTCCGCCTCGAACATTAATACTCGATACGCTTTCGTCTAAACTGTTTACGCCCGGAATTTGCTGCATAGTCTGCAAAGCATCAGGTTCTATAAGTCCCGGCAGAATACCGAATTTCTTAGGTTTTATTTCGAAAGATCCATCGTTATTTTTTGAAATCCCCGAAGCTAAAATTGCAGTGGTTTTAATTTCTTCGAGCTCTGTGATTTGAGGTTCTAATTGTATTTGAAAACAGTTTTTTGGATCAGGATTATCTGCGGCGATTCTTTTGGTTACGAATCCAACGTGACTAATCAGGAATGTATTTGCATCTTGTTCCTGAAACTCAAAATAACCATTTGAATCCGTTGTCACCTGATTTTTATTGGTTAGGCTAATGTTTGCGTTTTCGATAGGTTTTTTATCTGTACTCGAAAAAACGTATCCACAAATTACTTTAGATTCAATGTCTTTTTTATAAATATTAATGAATTTGTTTCCAATATTTTCAAAAGAAAGATTGGTATTTCTGGCAAGATATTGCAGTTTTTGATCTAACGAAAGTGATTTTTTAGGAGAATATATTTGAAGATTAGCAATTAAATCTTCGGTATAATTAAAAGTTACCTGATGTTGCTTTTCAATCTCAATTATGATTTTTTTAATAGGCACAAGTTTTCCTTTGTCCTGAGCAAAAAGATTCAGGACAAGGAAAAATGTAAAGAACAAAAAATGAAATTGTTTGGGGGCCAACATTTATTTTTCGTCAAAAATTATTTTATTGTTTGAGACTTTTTTAGCCTCTAAATTATAAGTTGTACCAATAATTTGTAAAGCAATATCCAGATTTTTGGCTGGTAATTTTCCTGTAAATAAGGAGATTGTGTCTTTAGTTTTCAATTCGATTTTAATGTTATATTGTCTTTCAACTTCATCCAGCAAGGTTCTGATGTTTTCTTTATAAAAACAAATCTGATTTTCTGTCCATTCCGGTTTTAATGAAGTAATTGTCATTTTAATTTGTTTTCCGTTTTCAAAACTTACGCCTTGTCCGTGGGTTAACAGAATTTGTGTGTTTCCATAATTTACTTTTACGCGTCCTTCATAACATACCACATCAAACCTGTTTTTTCGGGCTTTCACGTTAAATTGAGTTCCTAAAACCGATACTTTGCCAAGATTGGTTTGTACTTCAAATCGTCTTCCTTTTGAAACTCTGAAATAAGCTTCTCCCTTTAATTCAAGTCGTCTGTTGTTGTCCCAATTCCATTTTTTATAATTTATTTCAGAACCTGAATTTAGAACCACTTCAGAATTATCTGGCAACGAGAAAGTTGTTTTTTCTCCAAAAGCTGCTTTTTCCGTATGAGGCACATAAACTTTCATTGCAAAGGTAATTCCAAGTGCAAGAATGAATATTGCCGCCGCTCTAAACATCCATTGTTTGTATAAAGGAACCACTTTTGGAGTCACTTTTTCCTGCTTCAAAATGTTCGATAACATGGCATTCTCATCAAAATCATCTACTTCTAAATGTTCTGTATAAATTTTAATTTTCTGGTATTTTTCAAAATCGGGACTTGCTTTAAATGCGGCTAATTCGTCTTCCGACAAATCATTGTTGAGCCATTTTGCTAATAATCGATTTTTTTTCATTGTACTGATATTATATATTAAAACAATTGGAACTAATTTTACCCTACTTTTATAAATCAATTTCTTTACGAAGACTTAACAAAGCCAGATGAATGCGCTTTTCTACCGCCTTTACGCTAATTTCTAACTCCAAAGCGATTTCGCTGTATTTCTTTCCATCAATTCGATGCATCAAAAAAGCGATACGTTGTTTTTCGTTGAGGTTTTCAATAGCTTTTAATAGTTTGGATTGAAATTGTTTTTCTTCTAAAAGATATTCGGGATTTTCATTTGTTTTGTCTAAACCGGTGAAGTTTTTTTCATATTTCAAAACAACTTTCTGATGTGCAATTTCGTTAAGACTGCTATTATTGGCAATCGTATAAAGGTATGATTTCGCTTTTTCGATTGGCACCGAAGCGCAGTTTTGCCATAATTTTACAAATGCTTCCTGAGCAACATCTTCTGCCTGATCACTATTGCCAAACTTGTATAAAAGAAAATTTCGAAGTGCTTTTACGTGACTTTTGAAAAAAGACGAAAAGATTATTTCATCGCAAGTGTTTGATTCGGGTTTATTTGGCATTTGGATTTTCAATTTGTACCCAACAAAAGTATTTGTTTTTATTTTAAGTAGGGTAAAAGTAAAGATGATTGTTTTATATAAGAATAAAATGGTATTGGCTTTTGATAATTTAGTACAGATGCAGCCATCGAAATCCTTGATACCAAATTTATTAAAAAACAATTTCTCTTAATTTTATTATCTTTGTAAAAACATAATTATGTTCCCTTTAAAAAAATATTTATCACTAGTAGCTTTCCTGTTCTTATTGTCTTGTCAAAGCGATATGGTAGAGGAGAATTATAATCCGCAAGGAACAGTTACTAATGTTTCGCCGCTTACGACCTATTTGCAAAGGGTTGCAATGGTTCCAACTGTTCAGGATAATGTTATAGACGGTTCTACTTATTGCACGATAAAACTCCCTTATACTGTTACTGTAAACAGCGCAAAAATTGCCATTAATACAACTGCCGATTATCAAAAAGTAATAGACAATATCAACGCAAGTACTTATGATGATGATATTGTAAAAATTGATTTTCCGGTAACAATGGTTTACTACAATTACATTCAGAAATTAATTCCAAATCAGAATGATTTTCAAGCCTTAATCGATTATTGGAATCTTCTTCCTGATCTTTTATCCAAGATAAATGGATTAAATATCAATTATCCTATCACAATTAATATTTATAACAGCGCCAATCAAGTAGGAAGTTCTGTATCAATTGCAAGTGATGAAGCGTTTTTTAATTTTATACAAAATTTAAACAGCAGTCAGTATATTTCACTAAAATATCCAATTTCTATAGTAGATTATAATAATCAGACCAAATCGATAACAAGTAATTTAGATTTCGAAAATGCAATCAAATATGCGATTGATTATTGTCCGGAAAACAATACGGTAGCACTTGATTTTGCAGCAACAATAACAAATGGTTCGTGGTCAATTCCTTATTTCTTTACTGATTCTGATAAAACTTCTTATTTTTCCGGATATTCATTTGTTTTTAATACTGATAAATCTGTGGTTGCAACCAAAGGTTCAACTTCTGAAACCGGACAATGGGATACTTCTTTGCAATATGGAGTTAGGCAATTGAAGCTAACTTTTAGTTCAGGTTTGTTTAGTAAATTGAATAATAATAGTTGGCAATTGTTTGAGTTTAATAATTCTCAAGTAAGATTACGCGACGTAAGTAGTAGCACGAAATATCTTTATTTCGAAAAAGAATAAATCCTGATTTTTTGAGTTAATTCTTGTTTTTATTGCGTCAATAGGATTCCTTAGAATGATAGATTTTTATAAAAGTTATTTAATTAAACTTTTATAAATGCATTTCAAATATCTATTGGTCTTTTTTGTTTTATTTTCGATCCAATCACATTCACAACTTTTAGAAGATAAGAAAAATTTTCGCGCAGCAGATTCGTTACTGAAAGAACCAAGTTTTTCGGTTCACAAAGACAATTATTTTTTAACTGGAGTTCCAATAAACGAACCCATTACCAGAAATACTGCCGATGTAAAATATCAGGTAAGTTTTAAATTGCGATTAAAATCAAAGCCTTTATGGGGCGGTTTTTTTCCTTATCTAATGTACACTCAAAAAGCCTTTTGGGATATTTATGCAAGCTCAAAACCATTTTCAGAAATCAACTTTAATCCCGGTGTAGCCATTGTTCGTCCGTTTTATTTAAAAGGCGGAAGATTAACTTACGGAACAATTTCGCTCGAGCACGAATCAAACGGAAGAGATTCTATTTATTCCAGAACGTGGAATATGCTTGCTTTCTCTTTAAAATCACAAATTTCTCCGCGTTGGGTTGTTGGCTTAAGAGGATGGATTCCGCTTGTTGATAAAGAAGATAATCCCGGATTGACCAAATATGTTGGATATGGAGAAGCAAGCGCAACGTATCAAATACAGCCTGGAAGATGGAGCGCCGATATTCTTTTCAGAAAAGGAAGCGGACTTATCAATTACGGATCTTTGCAAACGCAGGTGAATTGGAGACCTTATAAAAAGGAGAATTATTATCTCACCTTGCAATGGTTTGTAGGTTATACCGAAAGTTTGATTGATTATCAGGAACACAAAAGTATGATACGTTTGGGATTTACAATCAAGCCAGAAAGTATGGGGATATTTTAAAGTTTCTTTTAGACAATTATGGCTAATTTTTTTTCGCGTAAAGTCGCAAAGGTTTTGTCATTTCAACGAAGGAGAAATCACACTCGAAACTCGACAAAGATTGAAATGTGCCGTTAGGTAAATCGCATTGGTAGAAACCAATGTGTATAGACAAGGTTATAAATGTGCCGTTAGGTACATCACATTGGTAGAAACCAACATGTAATCAAGGTTAGAAATGTGCCGTTAGGTACAAAATATAGGTAGAAATAATATCAAAATGTAATCAAGGTTATAAATGTGCCGTTAGGTACATCATATTGGTAGAAAAAACATTGATTATAATAATTTAGCGTGCCGTAGGTACGCAATGGACATCGTTTTTGTTGCGTACCTACGGCACGCTTGCACATTCCTGCTATAAGTTCTACCAATATTTTGTACCTAAAGGCACATTTTTACTGTTGATTCTCATCATTAATGCAATCGCTCATTGATTAATTTCTACCGATATTTTGTACCTAACGGCACATTTTTTACTGTTGATTCTAATCATTAATGCAATCGCTCAATGATTAATTTCTACCAATATAATGTACCTAACGGAACATTTTTACTGTTGATATACAATGTCAAAAGCCAAATCTTAGCGATGAGATTTGGCTTTTTTGGTGATGTAATTTTTAGCGTAATGGTTTGTTATTGTGTGTTTTAACTTTTTTTTATTAAATTTGGTATGACAATTTCTAGCAATACCTGTTATGGAAAAATTAAAACGCCCGGTTTATTTGAAAGCCGGTACTGATGATTTTTTTAAAAAGTTGCGCACAGAAGTGAACGAAACTATTTTACAAAATTCATCCTTGTACCAATTCAATATTATTAAGTCTCTGGCACTTGTATTTTTTTTCTTTTTATTTTATTCCTGTATTTTGCTGTTTGGAGACCAAACGCCTTTATTATTTCTCTTTTATATTTTGTGCGGTATCACAATGATCGTACTTTTTATAAATGCCTTTCACGATGCGGCACATGGAGCATTGTTTAGGAAATCAAAACATAACGAATGGTTTATGTATGTTCTCGAACTCTTTGGTGGCAACCACTGGCTTTGGACACGCAGGCATATTAATCTACATCACGCTTATCCAAACGTTCCAGATTGGGATATAGACATAAAACAAAGCGATATTATTAGAATTTTTCCCAATAGTCCGTTGTTTGATTATCATAAATATCAGCATATTTATATGTGGATGATTTATCCTTTTTATAGTTTAAACTGGATCTATATCCGTGATTTTAAAGACTTTTTTGGGAAGAAAGACAACTACGTAAAAAAAGTTGTAGATAAGATTCCGAGAAACGAAATCTATAAAATGATTGCCGCAAAAGTGATTAATCTTTTCTATTTGCTTTTTATTCCAATGATGTTACTTCATCAACCGTGGTATATAGTTTTAGGAGGTTGGTTTGCCATGCATTTATGCGGAAGCACGCTTGGAGTTGTAGCGCTCGTATCGACTCATGTTGATGAAGATGCTCATTTTCCGGTAACGGACGATGACGGAAATCTTTCGGCAACATGGGCAATGCATCAAATGATTGTTACTAAGGATTTTAGTACAGAAAGTAAACTGGCGAATTTTCTGTACGGCGGTTTTACGCATCATGTAGCGCATCATCTTTTTCCCGGAGTCGGGCATACTTATTATCCTTATATCACGCCAATAATCAGGCGTTATGCGCAGGAATATGATCTTCCGTATACTTCTTATCCGTTTTATCATGCTGTACGCTCGCATTTCAGGATGTTAAAAAATAAAGGCGTGCATGAAAACATTATGATGACAGGCGAGATTTAGAAGATTAAACTGGTTTTGCTTATATTTACTTCTTTCAATAAATCATCGCTATGAAAATCAACCTGTCTGTATATTTTAGAACATTTTTATTTCTTGGATTTTTTTTCTGTGCTATTGCTGTAAATGCACAACATGAAGTATATGCAACTCCTGCACAACATCAGGTTGAGGATACAACTTTTGTGAATTTAAAGGATTACAGTCAGGATTTTATTTATGATATGAAGTATGCGACAGAAGATAATTTCCTGAAAGCTAAAGTTTATGATTGTGCCGAGTGTATGTTGCGTTATAAAACTGTAAAAGCTTTAATTGCCGCCAACAAAGAATTTATGAAACAAGGCTGCAAAATAAAACTGTTTGATTGTTACCGACCTTTATCGATTCAGAAAAAAATGTGGGAAATCGTTTCGAATCCGGAATATGTGGCAGATCCAAAAAAAGGCTCCATCCATAATAGAGGAGGAGCCGTTGATATTACTTTAGTAAATGCCCAAGGAGAAGAACTCGAAATGGGAACTGCTTTTGATTTTTTTGGAATTGAAGCAAGTCATAATTATAAAAAATTTCCAACATCAGTACGAGCAAACAGAAAGTATCTGAAAATGGTAATGATTCAAAATGGCTTTAATTCATTTGATTCAGAATGGTGGCATTATAATCTAAAAACAGGTTTAAATGATAAAGTTTCCAATCAAAAATGGGATTGCAATTAATTATTCAACACATCTGATGTTGTCAATAAAATAGGTATTTGGATGGTAAACTTTACCATTCAATTCAGATGTTAAATCAGGTCTGACAATATAATCTTCAACATCTGTTAAGTATTTTATTCTCATAATAGAAACCGGTGATTTTTTTAATTCTTCAAAATTATCTTTCAGGAACATAAAATATCCGGTGTTTACACGATTATCAAAACCTTTATCATCGCGAATAAGGGTTCCGCAATTTTCCTGATTGACGTGAATTAAAGTAACGATTTTACCGTTTTCTAATTGCAAAAATAGTTTTGAATTTTTGTCAAAACAATTTGCTTTTATAAAGTCTTTACTTTTTTGAATTAATTGCAGGTTTAAGGTTGGTAAACCATCAGTTTGAGCCAATGAAAAGAAAACATAATTAGATGTTCCTCCAAAGTTTTTCTCACTAATTAAGTATTCGTTAGTTATTTTATAAGTACCAATTGAGTCTGATACATTAGCACTGTATTCACATGGTTTTTGGGCAAATGCAGTAAGGGTTAATAGAAAAAAAGTTAGTGTAATTAGTTGTTTCATTTTTAAGTTATTTTTCTGCAAATTAAAACTATTTTGTTATCATTTTTATCTGTCGTAAAAAAACAATACAAATTTCCACCATTTTTTATTTTCCATTTTTTTCGAATGTTTTCTACCGTGTCCGGAAAGTTTCGTGTAGTAAGGTTTGCCTGTTGATTTGCAAGTTCAGATTTCATCTCATTTTTACTGTACGGAATCACTTTTTCGATTTCGAAAGTTCTTCCCGGAAAATCAATTAGTTCATCTGAAGTATACAAATGAGAATGTTTGTGTAATTTATTAATATCAAAAATAGTGCTTACTTCATCAAAACCGCCGGATTTCATAATCGCCGAATTGGGTTCGTAAACGTACTTTTGAGGTAAATGATAAAAAGCAAAAACAGAATCATCACCTAAAACAAATTCGAAAGTTTCTGTTTTTTGTTTTAGAATATTGGCAGTTTTAATTGTGATGTCGCCCTTGTAATGATTGTGAATTTCAAAAAGCAATTCTTTTACTTCATTTTCAAGCGCAATAATATGAATGTTTTTAACGAATTTGAGTTCAGATAAACCAGCAGAAATATCGAGTAAAGGAGCTGTTTTTATTAGAATAGAATCTGTTTTTTCAAAATAAAAATCTAAAGATTCCGGAACATTCGGCAAACAATCTTTTAGCATAAAAACTTTGCCTTTTGCGTCATTTCTGCGGGAAGGATCAATATAAATCCAATCCCATTTTTGATCTGATTCTTTCAGAACATTAGCAGAATCATTGGCATAACACACACAATTTTCAACTTTAAGCTGTTCAAAATTATGTTTTACAATTGCAGATAAATCTTCGTTTATTTCGCAATGTGCAATGTTTTTAAATCTTTTAGAAAAGTAATAATCATCAACGCCAAAACCTCCTGTAAGATCAATCAAAGATTCTCCCGAAATTAAAGAAGCTTTGTAAGCAGCCGTTTTTTCGGATGAGGTTTGTTCTACAGAGATTTTACTTGGATAAATGATGTTTTCTGTCAAAAACCAAGTTGGCAATTTATCTTTTGCTTTGGATTTTGCTTCAATTTGATTTAAAATCAGAATCCAGTCTACTTCCGGAAACGGATTTTTCTGAAGCGCTAATTTTGTAATTGGGGCACCACTATTTTGAGTTATAAAATCCTGAATATTTTGGCTTAAAATAGAAGTATTCAATGTTTAAATTCTTTCGGTTAATACGGAGACAATTTTGTTGTTAGGAAAAAACTCTTTCAAAATTACTTTCAGCATAGTAAAAACTGGAATTGCGATAATCATTCCGACGATTCCAAAAGTAATTCCGCTGATTAAAGTAACTAAGAATATTTCCAGCGGGTGCGAATTTACACTTTTTGACGAAATTATAGGTTGACTAATATTATTATCAATCGCCTGAACCAGCAAAAAGCCAATGATTACATATATAGTAGTAGGCAAAATTTCGGTTCTGAAATCACTTCCAATTAAACTAATCATCGTTAAAAGCCCAGCTAATATAGTTCCGATAATTGGTCCTATGTATGGAATAATGTTCAAGATGGCACATAAAAATGCAATTACAAAGGCATTTTTATTTCCGAAAATTATCAAAACAATAAAATAGAGAATAAACACAACGGTTAATTGAAGCAATAAACCAATAAAATAGCGTGTTAGAAAGTGATTTATTTTTGTAATAGAATTTAGAATTTTATCCTCGTTTGTATCCGGAAGAATTTTTCTTGCAGTTACTTTAAAAGCGTCCTGATCTTTAATAAAGAAAAAAGTAATAAAAAACACAGAAACTAATCCCATTCCCATATCGGCCATAAAGCCAAAAATCGAATTTAAAAATGCTGTGAAATAACTAAAATCTAATAACGAAGTTACTTTAGGATTCTTTAAAACTTTATCAAAATCAACGTGCTGAATATTGAAATAAGTTTCGATACTTTTCTCGCTTTCAATAAATTGCTGTTGCAAATGATTGGTATCTAATAAAGATAAATTATTGGCTTGCGAAATAATTAGCGGAACAAATAATAGTATAAAACCAACAATTGCGAGTATGAAAATAATCAGAGCAGTTGTTGCTGCAAGTGAATTACCGAATTTCAATCTCTTTTTTAAAAATTGTATCAAAGGATTGGCAATCAGACATAATAGCAATGAAACGCACAAATAAACAATTACGGTTTGTATTTCGTACAAAAAGTATAAAATGGCTGCAATAATCAAGATTGTTGCCAGAGCTCTTAGGATTCCGTTTGAAATAATTTTTGATGTTATCATGTTTCGATTTTAGATGATAAATATAGGAAAAAGCATTTAAAATTTTCGTGGAAACAAAAAAAAGCGAGATGAATACATCTCGCTTTTAAGTTTGCTATCTTGATTTCTTTTATTAGATTCCAAAAGCAGCTCTTGGACCTCCTGAAAGGAATATTGCAGCCATTCTGCTTTTTTGCCCGTTTGAAAACATGTACATTGCGTTATCGTCAACATAATCCATGTAGTTCATTGTCATTTCTACAGGAGTACCAGAACAAGTACTGTAGTGAGGGTAAGCAGGTACACCATAATTTTCCTCATTGTGAGTTGGAGTATCTGATACTAAATCGCTTCCGCAAGTTGCATCTCCCCAAATGTGACGTAAGTTCATCCAGTGACCAACTTCGTGAGTTGCAGTTCTACCTAAGTTAAAAGGAGCATTTGCAGCACCTGATAATCCAAAATATCTAGAATCAATTACAACTCCGTCTGTAGCAGAAGCTCCACCAGGAAATTGTGCATAACCTAGGATTCCGCCGCCAATTGCGCAAGCCCATAAGTTAAGTTTTGTAGTTGGCGAAGTTGGCGCTAAACCACCTTGTGCAACTTTTTTCACGGCGTCGTTTGTTCCCCATGAAGTTTTTGTAGTTGATTTTCTGATGATTTGGTCTAATACAAAAGAAATTCCAACATTAGCTTTTACACCAGCAAAAAGAGCAGGTACGCTATTGTAATCTGAGTTTAATGCATTGAAATCTTTGTTAAGAACATCAATTTGAGATTGAATTTGTGCATCAGAGATGTTTTGAGCAGCTGTTTTGTACAAAACATTTACTACAACCGGAATTTGAACTTTGCCATTTACAAGTTTTCCGGAAAGCATTGCTTTGTTTGTGTATGCTTCAATTTCATTCATTCTGATCGCTAACATCGGATCAGCTTTTAATTGTGCTTCTAAAACTTCTTGTGTGGCGCATCCACGACGAGCTGTTGCACTTGTTTCTGAGCTAGCAGCTTCAGATTGGTCATTTTGACAAGAAAACAGCACTAACGCTGTGAATGCGGTAATCAGAACTTTTTTCATAATAATTTGGATTTTTGTTATAAAAAATTACATTTGGTTAATTATGTAGCAATTTTATAACAAAAACATATTGCAGCAAAACTTTTGCAATAAAATATTTGTGAGAATTTTACAATCCCTTGTATAGTCTAGTTCCTACAAAAATGTTAAAGTTATTTTTAAGATGTTTTTTCTTACTTATTGTTTTTGAATGCACTTTAACGATGTTATTTGTCTTTAATCGAGTGTTTTAAATATTTCTGTTAAATACGATCCAGAATTGGTTCCCATTTTAGTTAATTGTTTTGTAATATTTTAACAAAAACTCACAAAGCAGTAATCTCGTACAAAGCAATACTTGCAGCTTGCACCACATTCATGCTTGAATTTTTGCCAAACATATTTATGTGGACAATTTGGTTCGAAATTTTTAAAAGTTCATCAGAGATTCCATCAATTTCACTTCCTAGTAAAAGTGCAATTTTTTGATTGGCGGGAATAACAACTTCTTTAAGAGGTTTACTATTGCTTGCGATTTCCAAGGCAATAATTTCGAAGTTATTTTGAAGTAAGTAATCTTTAAGAACACTAGTTTCTTCGATTACAGAATGAGGCACGTGAAGATGTGTGCTTCTTGAAGTTTTATTGATTTTACGAGGCGTCAGCGGAATATCTTTTCCTAAAAAGATAATATTTTCGACACCAAAAGCTTCAGCAATTCTAAAGAGAGAACCAATATTCTGTTGAAAATAGATGTGATCACAAACCAGTGTTATCGGAAATGTTTTTCTTTGAAATTGATTTTCTTCGTGAGTAAGCTGCACCTTTTTTAGTTTAATTGGTAAAGATATAATTGATAATATTAGCACCCATTTTCAATGCTTTTTCTCTAACGGCTAATGGATCATTATGCACTTCTGCATCTTCCCATCCATCACCTAAATCACATTCGTAAGTATATAATAAAACGAGTTTATTGTCTACAAAAATCCCAAAAGCCTGTGCTCGCGTTCCATCATGTTCGTGAATTTTTGGTAATCCATTCGGAAATGGAAACGGTTTTTGGAAAATAGGATGATTTGCCGGAAGTTCTACTAAATTATTATTGGGAAAGATTTTTTTAATTTCTTTTCGAATATATTGATCCATTCCATAATTATCATCAATATGAAGAAATCCGCCACCATTTAAATAATTTCGAAGATTTGCAACATCCGAATCGCTAAAAACGACATTTCCGTGTCCCGTCATATGAACAAAAGGATACGAAAGCAAATCCGGATTACTTGGTTCAACCGTAGAAGGTTTTGGTTTTATTCGCGTATTAATGTTTGCATTACAAAATTTAATCAAATTAGGCAAAGAAGTTGGATTTGCATACCAATCGCCGCCGCCGCTATATTTAAGCAAAGCAATTTCTTGTGAAAATGAAGAAACAGAAATCAGTAAAAACAGAAACAATATTTTTTTCATACGATTTTAAATTATCGGGTTGTCATTGCGAGGAACGAAGCAACCTCACTAGTAATTCGGCCTCTAAAGCTTTGTCAAAGTTTTAAACTTTGACAAAGCTAGCGTTAATCAACTAAATATTCTCATTAAAAAACACCACACTATGACAAGCCACAACTGCAGCAGTTTCAGTTCTTAAACGAGTATTTCCTAACATAACCGGCTGAAAATTATTTTCTAAAGCCAATGCAATTTCCTTTTCCGAAAAATCTCCTTCGGGACCAATTAAAAGCGTTACGTTTTCATTTGGTTTCAAAACTTCTTTCAATGATTTTTTATCGGTTTCTTCGCAATGTGCTATTAATTGTAAACCTTCATTTTGTTGTTTGATGAATTCTTTAAACGAAATCGCCTCATTTAATTTTGGTAAATAAGTTTCGTTAGATTGTTTCATTGCCGAAAGAATAATCTTTTCAAAACGCTCTAAATTAATCACTTTACGTTCCGATCGATCACAAATTATAGGCGTAATTTCCTGAATTCCTATTTCGGTAGCTTTTTCCAGAAACCATTCAAAACGATCGTTCATTTTGGTTGGTGCAACCGCAAGATGCAAACGATATTTAGGTTCAGGAGATTTTTTTATCGAAAGTACTTCAACAATACATTTGTTATCAGAAGCAAGCGTAATTTCGGTTTCAAACAATAATCCCAGACCATTTGTAACGTGTAGAATATCTGAATCTTTTTTTCGTAAAACCTTTATAATATGTCGGCTTTCTTCTTTATCAAAGAAAAAAGTTTCAGTCGTTTCGTCAATATCAGGATTGTAAAATAATTGCATAATTTAAAATTGAATTCGCGCTTTAGAAACTACAGCTGAAGTTTCAAAACGACTTGATAAATATTTTTGATATCCTACAATTCCAATCATTGCGGCATTATCTGTTGTGTATTCGAATTTTGGAACAAAAGTTTTCCAGCCATATTTAGCTTCACTTTCTTTCAATCGGGTTCTGATTCCTGAATTTGCCGAAACTCCGCCACCAATTGCAATTTGTGTGATTCCGGTTTCTTTTACGGCTAATTTCAGTTTATCCATCAAAATTTCGATGATCGTATATTGAATAGAAGCACAGATATCATTCAGATTTTCTTCGATGAAATTTGGATTCTTTAATTTTTCCTTCTGAATAAAGTATAAAATTGCGGTTTTTAATCCGGAGAAACTAAAATCTAATCCCGGAACTTTAGGTTTTGTAAACGCAAATGCTTTTGGATTTCCTTCTTTGGCATATTTGTCGATCAAAGGTCCGCCAGGATAAGGAAGACCAAGGATTTTGGCACTTTTATCAAAAGCTTCTCCAACCGCGTCATCAGTGGTTTCTCCGATAATTTCCATATCAAAAAAACCGTTTACTTTCACGATTTGAGTATGACCTCCGCTAATGGTTAACGCCAAAAACGGAAACTCTGGTTTATCAAAACCTTCTTCGTCTATAAAATGAGCTAAAATATGGGCATGCATATGATTGACAGCTATTAACGGAATCTTTAGCGCTAATGACAGCGATTTACTAAAAGAACTTCCAACTAATAAAGATCCCATTAAACCTGGACCTTGCGTAAAGGCAATGGCAGTTAATTGTTCTTTTTGTACATTTGCTTTACGAAGTGCAGCATCAATTACAGGAACAATATTTTGTTGATGTGCTCTTGAAGCTAATTCAGGAACGACACCACCGTATTGGTTGTGAATTAGCTGATTGGCCACAACATTTGAGAGTACTTTATCGTTATGTAAAACCGCGGCAGCAGTATCGTCGCATGAACTTTCGATGGCAAGAATAAAAACCTCTGAATTTTGCATATAAAGGCACGAATTTTGAATTATATTTGACAAATCAAATTATTAATTTTCTTTGACTGTAAGGAGAAGCCAAAATTAAAGAATTTTTATCAAAAACAGGCGTTCTTTGTCTGTTCAAAGTAAATTTAAAAAGAAAACTAAAATTAAAGCAGCTATCAAAAAAGTAAAGAAAATAATATCCAGAACCCTAATTGGGCTAATCTTACTTTTGTTGGCGCTCGCGATCATCTTGTCTTTGCCTGTAGTTCAGACAAAAATTGCCAACTATATTACGGATACATTAAACAAAGATTTTAATGTACATATTACTGTCGAAAAAACAGCAATAAACATTTTTGGTGGCGTAAAGCTGAAGAAAGTGTTGATTTTAGACCATCATAAAAAAACAATGATCTACTCAGATATTGTTGCAACTGATATTTTGGCATTAAAAAGATTGGTAGATGGAGATCTTATTTTTGGAGATATTCGTTTGACTGGTTTAATTTTTAATCTAAAAACCTATAAGAATGAGCATGAAAACAATCTTAATGTTTTTATTCAGGCATTCGAAAAAGGTCCAAAATCTCCTAAATCAAGCAAGCATTTTTTATTAACGGCAAAGAATGCATACATCGACAAAGGTGCTTTTTCTGTTGTTGATGAGAATAAAAACACACCAAAATTTCTTGATTTTAAAAAGTTAAACGCTTACATCAGTGATTTTAAATTGTATGGTCCGGATGTAAATACGATAATTCACAGGTTTTCATTCTTAGATCATCGTGGTTTGTATGTGTCTAATTTTGCAGGGAAATTCAGTTATACCAAAAAGCAAATAAAAGTTGAAAGCTTAGCGATAAAAACCAAAAGGTCCTGGATTTATGGTAAAGCTATTTTGAATTATAAAATTGAAGATTTCTTAGATTTTACAGACAAAGTAAAGTTTAATGTTGCAATGGATTCGGCTTCGATTGCTTCAAATGATATTCGTTATTTCTATGACGGATTAGGAAAAAATCAACATTTTAGAATCAGAACTAAGATTAGAGGAACGCTGAATAATCTTAATCTAAGACATCTTAAATTGAGTGATACAAATGGTTCTAAGATTGCAGGAACTATTAATTTCAGAAATCTTTTGGGTGATAAAACTCAGAAGTTTTCGATGCAGGGAAAGTTTGATAAACTGATTTCCAGTTATGATAATCTGGTTGTTTTATTGCCGGGCGTTTTAGGAAAAAAGCTTCCGAAAGAACTACAAAGAATTGGCAAATTTAATATTGTTGGTAAGGCAAAAGTCTCGACAACAGATTTAGAGACAGACTTTAAGATGATAACTGATTTAGGAAACGGTCAGGCAAATTTGCATATGAATAATATGGACTTTATTGATAAAGCATCTTATTCAGGAAATATTATTTTGGATAATTTTAATATCGGAGCTTTATTAAATCGGAAAGATATTGGAAAAACAACATTAAATCTAGATGTTGATGGTGTTGGTTTTACCGAAAAATATCTGAATACAATCATCAAAGGAGATATTTCAAAATTAGATTATAATAAATATACCTATAATAATATTGTTGTAAATGGTAATTTTAAATTGCCTTATTATAAAGGACAAGTGTCGATAAGTGATCCAAATTTGAATTTGACATTTGACGGTTTGGTTGATTTAAGTAAAAGAGAAAGCAAATATGATTTTCATATCAATGTTGAAAATGCCGATTTGCGAAAACTGAGATTTGTAGACGATTCTATTTCTAATTTTACAGGAGACGCTGTTGTTGAAGTAACCGGAAATTCGATCGAAAATCTTCAGGGAAATGTTTATATTAAGGATGCGGTTTATCAAAATCCAAAATCTACTTATGCTTTTGATGAAGTAACAATCAGTTCTAATTTTGATGCAGATCGCTTAAGAACAATTACCATTAGTTCGAACGATGTTGTAAACGGAAAAATTGTTGGTAAATTCCAGTTTGGACAATTGGATAAACTGGTTATGAATTCGGTAGGAAGTTTATATACCAATTATAAGCCTTATAAAGTCAAGAAAGGTCAGTTTTTGAATTTCAATTTCCATGTTTACGATAAAGTGGTCGAAATGTTGTATCCGGAAGTTAATATAGATTCGTCGACTGTAGTGCGTGGTAAAATCGATTCAGATCTTCAGGAGTTTAAGTTTAAATTTAGATCTCAGAAAATTACTGCTGCAAAAAATACTTTCGATAATATCCGAATTAATATTGATAATAAAAACACGCTTTATAACGCTTATGTCGAATTAGATAGTATCAAAACTCCTTATTATAAGGTACGTGATTTTAGTTTGATTAATGTTACTGCAAAAGACACGCTTTTTGTACGTTCAGAATTTAAAGGTGGAGATAAAGGTCAGGATTATTATAATCTGAATTTATTTCATACCATAGATAAAAACAAAAATAATATCGTTGGTATCAAGAAATCTGAGATGAAGTTTAAAGACTATTTATGGTATTTAAATGAAGACGAAGAAAAAGATAATCAGATTGTTTTTGATCAGTTTTTCAAGAATTTCACGATAGATAATATAGAACTATCGCATGAAAATCAAAAAATTGATTTAAACGGTATTATAAAAGGTGCAGATTATAAAGATCTTGTGTTGAATTTTGAAGATGTTGATATTAATAAGATCACGCCATTTAATTCGAAGTTTGTATTTAATGGTAATTTAAACGGGAAAGTAAATTTTAAGCAAAATAAAAACGTTTATCAGCCCACGGCATCCATTGTTATTGATCATCTTAATTTGAATAAAACAGAATTAGGAACCTTGAATTTTGACATTGCGGGTGACGAGAGCCTTAGGAAATTTACGGTAAACTCTTCGATACAAAATGGATTTACAGAATCATTTAGAGCAAATGGAACTTTTGCAATCGAGAATAAAGAAACTCTTTTAGATTTGAATTTAAAACTCGAAGGGTTTAATCTTGCAACTTTGGGATCTGTTGGAGGTGATGTTTTGTCAAATGTGCGAGGAAGTGTTTCCGGAAATGCTGCTGTTGTTGGGAATCTTAAAAAACCGGAAATCAATGGTCGTTTGTATGTTGAAAAAGCCGGAATGACAATTCCGTATCTTAATACAGATTATGAGTTGAGTGATCGAACGGTAATTGATTTGACGGATGAGAAGTTTTTGTTTAGAAATAATCAATTAACAGATACTAAATACGGAACTAAAGGATTGTTGAACGGAACGATTGAACATCATAATTTTGGCGATTGGAAATTAGATCTTACCATTACTTCTAAGCGATTATTGGCTCTTGATACAAAAGATAGTGAAGATGCAGCTTATTTTGGAACTGCATTTATTAACGGAACCGCAAGTATAAAAGGTCCAACAGATGGTTTGTTTATTAAGGTAGACGCTAAATCTGAAAAAGGTACCGAAGTTAAGATTCCTATTAATAATGCTCAAAGTGTTGGGGAAAGCAGTTGGATTCATTTTGTGACACCAAAAGAAAAATATAATCTTGCAAATGGTATTGTTGAGAAAACGAAAAACTATAACGGACTTGAATTGGAGTTTGATTTTGATATTACGCCAGATGCCGAAGTCGAAGTAATCCTGGATAGAAATTCGGGACACGGTATGAAAGGAAAAGGTTATGGATCGTTATTGTTTAAAATTAATACACTTGGTAAGTTTAATATGTGGGGAGATTTCCAGGCATACGAAGGAACTTACAACTTTAAATACGGAGGTTTAATCGATAAAAAATTCTCGGTTAAAAAAGGAGGATCTATCACTTGGGAAGGAAATCCAATGAAGGCACAGCTTAATCTGGAAGCAGTTTATAAAACATCGGCAAATCCGGCTGTTTTACTAGATAATACTTCTTCATTTAATAAGAAGGTACCGGTAGAAGTAGTTATTGGATTAAGAGGGGATTTAACAAGTCCGGAGCCTAATTTTGATATTCAGTTTCCATCTGTAAGTAACGTGCTTAAATCTGAGATACAATATAAGTTAGATGATAAAGATATTCGTCAGACTCAAGCCTTGTATTTGTTGTCTACAGGTTCGTTTATGAGTACAGACGGATTTAGCCAAGGCGATTTATCCGGAACATTGACAGAAACTGCTTCGAGTTTATTAGGAGGTATTATAAAATCTGATAATGATAAAGTCAATATTGATTTAAATTATATTTCGGCAGATAAGAGATTAGGTCAGGAAGCTGATGGTCAGTTTGTGGCTAATATTTCATCACAGGTAAATGAAAGAATTACGATAAACGGGAAAGTAGGAGTTCCGGTTGGAGGTGTAAACGAATCTGCAATTGTTGGTGATATCGAAATTCTCTATAGAGTTAACGAAGACGGATCTATGAATCTTCGTTTGTTTAATAAAGAAAATGATATCAATTATGTAGGGCAGGGAATTGGTTATACTCAAGGTGTTGGTATCTCATACGAAGTAGATTTTGATACTTTTAGCGAATTGGTAAATAAAATATTTAAAGATCATAAACTCGAACGAGCTATTAAAAGTTCTAATGATGATTTGCAGGATTCTTATTTAAATCCTGATTTTGTAAAATTCTCCAATAAGAAGGACGCTGAGAAGAACAAAAAGGAAAAAGATAAGAAAGACGCTGAGAAAAAACCAGAGCCGAAAAATCCGCCGCCACAAAACAATAATGAGGGTTTGATTCCTGATAACGACTTTTAATTCAGGCAACTTTGTTAAAAATATGATGATATAAAACCATTCGTGACTGCGAATGGTTTTTTTGTGCTAAATTTAGAGATTCAAAAATTTATTTTCGGATTTCTAAAAGCTCGGATTTTTGTAACACTTCATTAATGTATTGTTAATTTTAAACATTTAATTAAAATAAGAGCCTTTTATTATTTTAAATGAATTTTTTGCTATCAAAAAACTTATTAACGAAAACGTTTGAATTTAACACATTTTATTAATTAATGACAAACATCACCTATAAAGTGGTGAATGTTTGCTAATTTTACACTTTAATACTTAAATAATGCCAAAAACAATAAAAAAAGTTGGTGTTCTAACATCGGGAGGAGACTCACCTGGAATGAATGCCGCAATACGAGCAGTTGTTCGAACGTGCGCTTATCATAATATAGAATGCATAGGAATTTATAGAGGGTATCAGGGAATGATCGAAGGTGATTTCAAAGAAATGGGACCTCGTAGTGTAAATAATATTGTAAACAAAGGTGGAACGATCTTAAAATCAGCTCGTTCAGTTGAGTTTAGAACCCCTGAAGGTAGAAAAAAAGCTCATGAAAATCTTTTGAAAGCGGGAGTTGATGCTCTTGTTGTCATTGGTGGAGATGGAAGTTTTACCGGAGGTTTGATTTTTAATTCAGAATATAATTTCCCAGTAATGGGAATCCCAGGTACAATCGATAATGATATTTATGGTACAACTCATACATTAGGATATGATACTGCCTTGAATACTGTTGTAGATTGTATTGATAAAATTAGAGACACAGCAAGTTCACATAACCGTCTGTTTTTTGTAGAGGTTATGGGTAGAGATGCCGGACACATCGCTCTTAATGCCGGAATTGGTGCTGGTGCCGAGGAAATTCTTATTCCTGAAGAAGATTTAGGTCTTGATAGATTATTAGATTCTCTTCAAAAAAGTAAAGCTTCAGGAAAATCATCAAGTATAGTAGTTATTGCTGAAGGAGATAAAATTGGCAAAAACGTATTCGAATTAAAAGATTACGTTGAAGCTAACTTGCCTGAGTATGACGTAAGAGTTTCTGTATTAGGACACATGCAGCGTGGTGGATCACCATCTTGTTTTGACCGTGTTCTTGCAAGCCGTTTAGGTGTAAAAGCAGTAGAATCTTTAATCGAAGGTAAATCAAACTATATGGTTGGTTTACGTGAAGACAAAGTGGCTTTGACTCCGTTAGAGCAAGCAATTAAAGGTAAATCTGAAATTGATAGAGAATTGTTGAGAGTGTCAGACATTATGTCGACATAAAAAATACATACAAAGTTTAAAAAAGGAATGAAGTTTATTGTGAGGAAATTAGACTTTAAATTAGTGTAATAAAAACAAAAGCAAAAATTAAGTAAAATGTCAAAAGTAAAATTAGGAATAAACGGATTTGGACGTATCGGAAGAATCGTTTTTAGAGAAACTTTCAATAGAGATAACGTAGAAGTTGTAGCAATCAACGATTTATTAGATGTTGATCACTTAGCTTATTTATTAAAATATGATTCAGTTCACGGTCGTTTTAACGGAACTGTAGAAGTAAAAGAAGGAAAACTTTATGTAAACGGAAGAAATATCCGTATCACTGCAGAAAGAAATCCTGCTGACTTAAAATGGAATGAAGTTGATGTTGATGTAGTTGCTGAATGTACTGGTATCTTTACAACTATCGAAACTGCAAATGAGCACATTAAAGGTGGTGCTAAAAAAGTAATCATTTCTGCTCCATCAGCAGATGCTCCAATGTTTGTAATGGGAGTAAATCATGAGACAGCAAAAGCTACTGACTTAGTAGTTTCTAACGCTTCTTGTACTACTAACTGTTTAGCTCCTTTGGCTAAAGTTATTCACGATAATTTTGGAATTGTTGAAGCTTTAATGACAACTGTTCACGCTACAACTTCAACTCAAATGACAGCTGACGGACCTTCTAGAAAAGACTGGAGAGGTGGACGTGCTGCTTCAATCAATATTATTCCTTCTTCAACAGGTGCTGCAAAAGCGGTTGGAAAAGTTATTCCTGAATTGAATGGAAAATTAACTGGTATGGCTTTCCGTGTTCCTACAGCTGACGTTTCTACTGTAGATTTAACTGTAAAAGTAGCTAAAGAAACTTCATACGAAGAAATTATGGCTGTTTTGAAGAAAGCTTCTGAAAATGAATTAAAAGGTATCTTAGGATATACTGAAGATGCAGTTGTTTCTCAGGATTTTATTTCTGACAAAAGAACTTCAATCGTTGATGCTACTGCAGGAATTGGTTTGAATTCAACTTTCTTCAAACTTGTATCTTGGTATGATAATGAGTATGGATACTCAAGTAAATTAATCGATTTGTCTGTGCATATCGCTGGTTTAAAATAATAATTTATAATTTTGCAAAATCCCGTTATTTTATAGTAACGGGATTTTCTTATTTTGTTACTTCCTTAATTAATGTATAAAATACACTTATTAAAGAAGAACTAATCCAAAAACTGAATAAAATGAAATTAATAGTTGATAGTGGATCTACCAAAGCCGATTGGATTGCAATTGATGATAATGGAAAAGTATTATTTACCACACAAACTCTGGGACTAAATCCTGAAATTCTTGATGGTCCTGAAATTATAGAAAGATTAAATGACCGTTTTGATATTTTGCAAAACAAAAAAAATGCTTCACATTTGTTCTTTTACGGAGCGGGTTGTGGAACTGATAGAATGAAACAATTTTTATCTCAAATCTTTCAGGAATATTTTTCTAATGCAATTGTAGAGGTTCAGGAAGATACTTATGCTGCAGTTTATGCAACGACTCCAAAAGGAGAAGAAGCGATTGTAAGTATATTAGGAACTGGATCTAACTGCAGTTATTTTGATGGAAAAGTATTGCATCAAAAAGTTCAATCATTGGGGTATATCGCTATGGATGATTGTAGTGGAAATGTTTTTGGAAAAGAATTAATCAGAAAATATTATTTCAATAAAATGCCTAAAGAATTGGCTGTTGAATTTGAGAAAGAATATGATTTGGATCCTGATTTCATCAAGAATAAATTATATAAAGAACCAAATCCAAATGCTTATTTAGCTACTTTTGCGAAGTTCTTAATCAAACATAAAGACACTGAGTTTTGTAGAAAAATCATCTTCAAAGGAATGAAATCTTTCGTAAAAAATTACATTAAGCAATATGATAATTGCAAGGAGATTCCAGTTCATTTTGTTGGTTCTATCGCTTTTTATCTAAAAGATGAATTACAAGAAACATTTAATAAATACGAACTTCAATTAGGGAATGTTTTAAGAAGACCTATTGATGGATTAATTGCTTACCACGTTGCGAATCAATAAATAAACGTAAATGATAGAAATTGCTATTATAGCTCACGACGGCAAGAAGGCAGATATGGTTCAGTTTTTAAATAAAAACAAAACACTTCTTCTTAAAGAAAATATTAAGTTGATTGCTACGGGAACTACCGGAAGTAAGGCTGTAAATGCCGGTTTTAAGGTAAAAAGAATGCTTTCAGGACCAATGGGAGGTGACGCACAAATTGCTGCGCGTGTAGCCGAAGGTAAAACACAGATGGTTTTCTTTTTTAAAGATCCACTTGCAAGCCACGCTCATGAAGTCGATATTAATATGCTTATTCGTGTTTGTGATGTACACAATGTGCCTTTGGCAACAAATGAAGCTTCGGCTCAATTGTTATTAAATGCTGTTGCATTACAACTATAAAGTTTTAATTCATTAAACAATATAAAAAAACCGTTTCATTTGCTGAAACGGTTTTTTATTGCCTGTAAATTTATGATAATACTCTATTTGTAGTCTTTTATTGCTGTTTTGCTAATTGTTTGATATTTATTATCTTATGTTTTAATCTGTTTGCTTTTTTAGATTAAATTTGATTGGTTGAATTATTTGTAAATCATGAAAAAACATACTTTAATTGCGCTAATTGCTCATGATAATAAAAAGGCAGATATGATTCAGTTTTTAATTAAAAACGGAATTGCGCTACAGCATGATAAAGTGAAACTTATTGCAACAGGAATATTAGGGAGAAATGCTGAAAAATCTGGGTTCAAAGTAAAAAAGATGCTTCCTTGTTCAATGGGAGGTGATGCTCAAATTGCATCTAAAGTAGCAGGAGGTAAAATTAATATCGTTTTTATGTTTACAGATCCTTTAGTGACCAATGCTCACGAAGTCGATATTAAGATGCTAGTCAGGATATGCGATGTTCATAATGTGCCGTTGGCAACAAATGAAGCAACGGCACAATTATTTTTAAATGCTATTGTACAGCAATTATAGATATTTCTACATTTACATTTTTTGGTAAACAAGCTACCTGGACAGTTTCACGTGCAGGAGCCGTTTTTTCATTAAAATAAGATCCGTAAACGGTATTTATGGCAGCAAAAATATTCATATCCATAATAAATATAGTTGCTTTTACTACATTTTCAAAAGTCATATTTGCAGCTTCCAAAATTGCAGCAATGTTTTCCATTACTTGTTTAGTTTCATCATTGATATTGTCTGTAACAAGTTCTCCAGAAGCTGGATTAATAGCGATTTGACCAGAAGCATAAAGCGTATTTCCTGATAATACAGCTTGATTATAAGGTCCAATTGGTGCTGGAGCTTTTTCAGTAAAGATGATTTTTTTCATAATAAATTATTTTTATTCGATCAATTATGGTTTTGAGGAATTATCGATTCAAAGTACTTCGTTTGTTCCATTTGATATCACTAAGCATTCCGGATTTGATTCCGATAAAGAAGTTCCAGTTTGAATTTGTTCCCAATGGAGACCAGTTAAACGCCATTCTCCAGCTCATTAAATCTCTTTCAAAACGTAACTGAGTAAAAGTAACTCCCTTTTGTACAAAATCATAACCGGTAGAAATTCCACCTTTCCATTTTGGAGTAATATCCATGTTGACAGACATCATTATCGAGTTTCCTGAGATTTTGTTTTCTCTTCTTATATTGCTGTATGTCATTGAGTAAGCAAGTGTCATGTCCCAAGGGATTTTTGACTTAAAGAATTCACTAATTACATCTTTGTCGTCATCTTTTTCATTTGCAAATTGACTATTTCGAGGATCGGTTAAGTCAGTATTTGTACCAAACAAGTCATCTTTTCTACCACCATTTCGCTGACTTTGAACGTTCTTATCGTCCTTGCCTGTTCCTTTATTCGAGAAAGAATAGTTTAAGGTAACATTGGCATTTGTCATTCTGAATAAACTTCCTCCGTTATCAATATTATACGTACTGATTCTGTCGTTATTGTTATTTAAAGCATATGGATCTAAAGTAGCTCCAAAATTGACATTCATCTTATTTTGGAAAAGCTGTGTTCCACCACTAATAAGTAAAGGTTGCCAGGCTAAAACATCTTTACCATTAGCATTAAAATTATAATTTGTGCTAAGATTTAAGTTGTTAAGCAACATCACTTTTTTAGGTTCTGTTTTTGTACTGTCACGATCTCTTACTTTGGCCTCAAAAGTATTGCTTAAAGCAAAAGCTACAATATTTGAGTTGTCTCTCGAAGGAGCACCATAAACACCACCTTCAAAGCGTGTGTATTGATTAAGTTTTCCGGAAGCATCTACAGAATAGTTGTCATAGTATTTTTCAAAACTAGGAGTATATGAATAAGAAATCGTAGGACGCATTACGTGACGAATCGATTGGATTCTTTTGTCACTTCCAAAATTAAAGGTACCGTAGATCGTTGTTCCTAAACTAGAAGTAAAATTATAAGTTCTAAACGAATCAAAACCATTTACAACCGTATTTACAACTTTGCTCTGATTAGGATCGTAATTTTTGTCAATAGTTTTGGTAACCCATGTTTCCTGGTAGTTTGTCGCAGCTTGCGCACTAAAATATTTGAATAGTTTAAAGTTAGTACTTAACGGAATTGTGTGTTGCATTCCTATTTGGGCATCTCTAAACATTTGTGGTTTAAAAAACAAAGAATCCGTTGTTGTAATATTGTTTTTACCGCTTAAGTTATATTGTAAATTGATGTTTTTTATAAGTCCTTTCTTTACACCATCTTTTCCAACAAAAGGATAAACACGGTCGATACTAGCTTGCAAAGTAGGTAAAGTCATTGTAATGACTTCTGTTTGTGTATTTTGTTGATGCGTTGCTGATAATGAAAAACGAGCTTGCGGAATCGTATTAAAAGTTCTGCTATAGGATATAGAAGAACTCAGGGTATTATTTAAGTTCGAACCAATATTGGCCTGATTGATAGATTGTTTAAAGTATTTACTACTACCCATGTTTACGGAAGCAGAAAATGTCGAATTAGGACTTGATTTAGTGTCTCTTGAATGCGACCACTGAATGTTATAAATATTTTGTTTGCTATAATCGGGGTAACCACGTTCGCTGCTAATTAGATTTTCAAAACGAATATTAACATTTCCACGGTACTTATATCTTGTGGCATACGCCGATTCAAATCGCATGGCGTAACTTCCATTCGTATAATAATCTCCCAAAACCGTTAAATCATAATTATCGCTCAAGGCAAAGTAATAACCCATATTTTGAAGCGAAAAACCTCTTGTATTTGAGTCATTATAACTTGGAATAATAATACCGGAAACACTTTTTTCCTGACTCATCGGGAAATAAGCAAACGGCAATGCAAGTGGAGTAGGTACATCTGCGATAACCATATTGGTTAAACCGGTAATAACTTTTTTACCGGGAATAAATTTTACTTTACTGGTTTGAAAGTAGTATTCAGGATTGTCAACGTCTGAAGCTGTTGTAAAACGAGCGCCTTTTAAGAAGTAAACTGAATCATTTTCTTTTTTAGTAACGGCAGCTTTTATTTTAAATTCACCTTGTTCAGTTCTTGAATTGAAGATTAAGGCTTTTTTTGTTTTGAAGTTAAAACGGATAGAATCAGGTTGAACTTCGCTTGAACCTTGTTTAAAATTTGGGTATTGTGACAAAACTCCGGCAGAATCTTTTATCCTTCCGGCATAAACTTCATCTTTTTCATAGTTTAAAACAATTATACCAGATTTTAATTCTACATCTTTATAGTATAATTCAGCTTCATTATATAAAGTGATCAGTTTTCTTTTCTGATCGATTTTTGCGTAATCTTTAGCTCTGTACTTAACTTTTCCGTCAAGAAAAGTCTTTTTAGGTCTAACAGTATCAAGTTTTATGGTATCTGTAACAGCAGTTGTAGGTTTATCTGTTTGTTTTACAGTTGCTAACGGCTTTTTTTTGTTTTTTATCTCTTGCGAATATAATTTACCACTTCCTAGTGTTAGGAAAAATGATAATAAAACGATATTAAATAAGTTTGTATGCAAAGGTTTAAATGCTATTTTTGTAAAATTATGGCTTGTTTTTTGACATGTCAAACTTACATATAATTTTTTGTCAAAAATAATCAATTGTAAAAATTATAGCTGTTGCGTTTTATTAAAATTAACTTTTAGATTTATGAATAGATTTAACAAAATTAAGGTAATATTTACTTTTTTTCTAACGATAATGTCATTTTGTGCTTACAGTCAGTCAAATGTATTTAAGGTAACTCTTGATGCTGGACATGGAGATCACGATTTTGGAGCAGTTTATAGCGGACGAATTGAAAAAAATATTGCTTTGGCTATTGTACTAAAAGTTGGAAAAATTTTAGAACTTAACCCAAATGTTGATGTAATTTACACTCGAAAAACAGATGTTTTTATCGATTTAGTAGAAAGAGCGAACATTGCAAACCGCGCAAATTCTAATATTTTTGTTTCTATACACTGTAATGCAAACAAAAATACTGCAGCAGATGGAACCGAAACTTATGTAATGGGTTTGAGTAAAACGGCTTCGAATCTTGAAGCGGCGAAAAAAGAGAACTCGGTAATTACTTTAGAAAAAGACTATAAACGTAAATACGAAGGTTTCGATCCAAATTCGCCTGAATCTATGATTAGTATGACACTAATGCAGGAAGAATATTTAGAAAACAGTATTTCGCTGGCAAGTAAAATTGAAGATAATTTCGAGAAACTTGGTAAAAAAATAAGACAAGGCGGAGTTAAGCAAGCGCCATTTATGGTACTTCACAAAGCTTATATGCCAAGAGTATTAGTAGAAACAGGATTTGTTTCGAATCCAGATGAAGGAAATATTTTAAACTCAGAAGAAGGTCAGAACGATATTGCAAAAGCTATTGCCGAAGCTATTTTGAGTTATAAAAGAGAGTTTTTTGGTTCTGGCGCTCCTGAAATTGTAGAAGCAAGACCAGCGAGAGATACAACTCCTGCAAAACCTAAAGTTGCTGAAACTACGGCGGTGAAAAATGCTCCAAAAGGAATCTTCTTTAAGGTACAACTTATAGCAAGTATTAAAAAAACACCAACGGAGCCTAAAAACTTTAAAGGATTGAAAAATGTGACAATGTTATACGAAAATAATATTTACAAATATTTCTATCAGGAAACTGCAGACTACGATGCAGCAAAAAAATATTTGCAAGAGGCTAAAGACAAAGGATATGGCGCAGCTTTTTTAATTGCAACTAAAGACGGAGAAAAAATCAATATTCAGGACGCTATCAAATAATAAGCTTTTGTTCGAATATTTATATTAATTTTGTAGAAACACTTAGAATTTTGAAACTAACAAGAGAAATTAAAACGGCTATTTTAGTCATCGCGTCAATCTTATTATTTATTTGGGGCTATAGTTTTTTAAAAGGCAGAGACCTTTTTACGAATTATAAAACATTATATGTAGAATATAATAATGTAGAGGATTTGTCATCATCAGCTCCAGTTACCATAAACGGACTTACAATTGGTAAAGTAAATAAGATTACAATTAATGAAGTAACAGGTAAATTATTAGTTGAACTTCAATTAAAAACAGATTTTCCAATCTCAAAATCAAGCCAGGCAGCTTTGTATTCTCCAAGTTTAATTGGAGGAAAGCAAATCAAGATTATTCCTAATCTTGCAGACAAAGAACCAGTTGAAGATGGGCAAACGTTAGCATCAACAGTTGAGTTGGGATTAACAGAATCTTTGGGAGGTAAAATCGAGCCAATTCAGCAAAAATTAGATTTAATGCTAGCCAATATTAATACATTGGTCGGAGGATTAAACAATGTTTTAGATAAACAAGGGCAAGAAAATCTAAAAAAATCATTGGCAGAATTAAGCCAGACAATGGAGCAATTTCATAGAGCTTCAGGAAGTCTTAATTCTATTTTAGATACTAATAAAGGACAAATTAACGGAGTTGTAACCAACTTTAATAAAATGTCAAGTAACTTCAATAAAATATCAGATTCTTTGAACAAAGCCGATTTAGGAAAAACAGTTAAAAACCTAAACCAGACTTTGGCTAAAGTTGACAATCTTATGAGTAACTTAAACTCAGGAAAAGGTACTGCAGGTAAGTTGTTAAGTGACGATGCTTTGTATAATAATCTTTCTAAAACTTCAAAAGAATTAGAGTTATTATTGCAAGACGTTCGTCTTTACCCAACTCGTTATGTGAATGTTTCTCTTTTTGGAAAGAAAAACAAACCATATGTAGCACCAACAGAAGACGCTAACACAACTACTAAAAATTAATTAGAATGAGTTATTTAGATAATATTTTATTCGCTATACTTTTAATTGTAGGTTTCGGTTTTTTTGCATCGAGCGTAAAAAAAATCATCCGTAACATCAATTTAGGAGTAGATGTAAATCGAAAAGATAATTCTAAAGCACGTTGGAAAAACATGGCATTGATTGCTCTTGGGCAATCAAAAATGGTGAGACGCCCTGTAGCTGGAATACTTCATATTTTTGTATATGTAGGTTTTATAATTATTAATATCGAATTAGTAGAAATTATAATCGATGGATTATTTGGAACGCATAGAATTTTTGCTCCTTATTTAGGAGTAATTTATGATGTTTTAATTGCTTCATTTGAAATATTAGCAATACTTGTCATTTTTGCGGTTACTGTTTTCTGGATTAGAAGAAACGTGATTAGATTAAAGCGTTTTATTAATCCGGATTTAAATGGTTTTCCTAAAAGCGATGCCAATTACATCTTGTATTTTGAAACTGTTTTGATGCTTCTATTTTTGTTTATGGATGCTTCTGATTTGCATTTGCAAAATGTTCCGGGTGGATTTTCTCATTTTCACAGAGCAGGAAGTTTCCCGATAAGTCAGTTTATTGCACCAATTTTCAACGGAATGTCAAACGAATTAGTTGCATTGCTGTTTGAAGTATTTTGGTGGTTGCATATTGCAGGTATTTTAGTTTTTATGAACTATTTGTACTTCTCAAAACACTTGCATATTCTTTTAGCATTCCCGAATACTTATTTTGCAAACTTAAATCCTGAAGGACAGTTTGATAATTTAGAGTCGGTGACAAAAGAAGTTAAGTTAATGATGGATCCAAATGCTGATCCGTTTGCTGCTGCTCCGGTGGATGAAAATGCAGTTCCAAGTAAATTTGGAGCAAGTGATGTTCAGGATTTAAACTGGGTACAATTATTAAACGCTTACACTTGTACAGAATGTGGTCGTTGTACATCATCATGTCCTGCTAATCAAACGGGTAAAAAATTGTCTCCTCGTAAAATTATGATGGATACAAGAGACCGTTTGCAGGAAGTAGGAAAAAATATTGATGCAAACAAAGGTGTTTTTGTTCCGGATAATAAAACATTATTGAACGATTATATAACTCCGGAAGAGTTGTGGGCATGTACTTCATGTAATGCTTGCGTGGAAGAATGTCCGGTAAATATCAGTCCGTTGTCTATTATTATGGATATGCGTCGTTATCTTGTTATGGAACAAAGTGCTGCGCCAATGTCATTGAATGCAATGATGACAAACATTGAAAACAATGGAGCGCCTTGGCAATACAGCCAACAAGATAGATTGAACTGGAAAAACGAAAATTAAGATAGTTTAAACGGTTATTAGTTTAACCATTTAATCAATTGAATAAAATAAATTTAGGTTTTGGATTGGTTATTCAGAAGAGCGATTAACCAAATAAACGATTAACCGAATTAACAATAAAAGAAGATGTCAGAAAGTTTAGTAGTGCCAACAATGGCTGAAATGCTAGCCCAAGGAACACAACCGGAAGTTTTATTTTGGGTTGGTTGCGCGGGAAGTTTTGATGATAGAGCAAAGAAAATTACCAAAGCATTTGTGCGAATTTTAAATCGTACCAATGTTTCATTTGCAGTATTAGGTACAGAAGAGAGTTGTACTGGAGATCCTGCAAAACGTGCCGGAAACGAGTTTTTGTTTCAAATGCAAGCCATGATGAATATCGAGGTTTTGAATGCGTATGAAGCTAAAAAAATCGTAACCGCTTGTCCGCATTGTTTTAATACTTTAAAAAACGAATATCCTGAATTAGGAGGTCAATATGATGTAATTCATCATACGGAGTTTTTAAAGTCATTAATCGACGACGGAAGATTAACTGTTGAAGGCGGACAATTTAAAGGAAAGAAAATCACTTTTCACGATCCTTGTTATTTAGGAAGAGCAAATAAAGTATACGAAGCACCAAGAGATTTGATTCAGAAATTAGACGTTGAATTAGTCGAAATGAAACGTTCTAAAGCAAATGGTTTATGTTGTGGAGCTGGTGGAGCACAAATGTTTAAAGATGCTGAGCCAGGAAACAAAGAAGTAAACGTTTTGCGTACTGAAGATGCCTTAGAAGTAAAGCCGGATATTATTGCTGCTGGTTGTCCGTTTTGTAATACCATGTTAACGGATGGTATTAAACATCAGGAAAAAGAAGAGCAAGTTAAAGTAATGGATATAGCGGAATTAATCGCTAATGCACAGGATCTTTAATCTGAGGTTCTGAGTAGCTAAGATTCTAAGTTTCTAAGCTTTTTATTTGAAACTTTCTTAAATCTAAAATCCAAATAATCTAAAATCTAAAATTAAATGTATATACCTTTTGAAGATTTACCTGGTGAATCCAGAATCTGGATTTATCAATCGAACAGAAAATTTTCTGAGGAAGAATTTTCTGAAATAGAAACTGACCTGAAAGCTTTCGTTGAAGGCTGGGCAGCGCACGGAACGAGTCTTGAAGCTTCATATCTATTGAAATATAACCGATTCATTATTTTGGCTGTAAATCAGGATGTGCAAGCGGCGACAGGTTGTTCTATTGATAGTTCGGTGGAGTTTATTCAGAGTTTAGAGAAAAAGTATAATGTTGATTTGTTGGATAAAATGAACGTTACTTTTAAACTAGGAGAACATATCGCGCACAAACCTCTAATTGATTTCAAGAAAATGGTTAAAGACAAATCTGTATCTGAGAATACGATTGTGTTTAATAATCTTGTAAACAATATCGAAGAATTTAATGAATCTTGGGAAGTTCCTGCTGCTGATAGTTGGCATAGCAGATTCTTCTAAGAAGACTTTATAAAATATTTAAAAAGGCATGAAATTTAGATTTTGTGCCTTTTTTTGTGGATAATATTAGACAAACCTAACAGGTTTTAAAAACCTGTTAGGTTTTTTTGTATGTTTTAGTTGCCTTTGCGAGGAACGAAGTAATCTTATTTTTTAAATCAAATAGTGGCTCACTGTAGTGTGGTTGCTTCGTTCCTCGCAATGACAAGATTGTGGGAATCTTTGTCAAAGTTTTAAAACTTTGACAAAGATCGAATTACGTTAAACTTGTCGGATTTAGGATAAAGTTCTTGTAGAAAGAAAAACTTCTAATCTAGCTCCGATGGGAGTGATATCCTTTTTCTGGCTTCTTTAGACAGAAAAAGATATAATGGACAGCGGGACAAGTGGTTCTTATGGGAATGTCTTTTCTGCTCCTCAAAATAATTAATGAATTATGAATTATTAGTTATGAATTATGAGTTTTTGTCTGAGTGAAAAAATCCTTTGTAGATGTTAATGAATGTAATTATAAGCTTGAGAATTCTAACAATCTAATACTCTGAGAACTAATGTTCACAAAAATCTAACAATCTAAATCTTCGATTAAACGCTATTTTTGAGTACTTTCGTAGTATTAAATTTAATACATGAAAATAGCTATAGTTTGTTATCCGACATTTGGCGGTAGTGGCGTAGTTGCTACAGAATTAGGTCTAGAATTAGCCAGACGCGGACACGAAATCCATTTTATTACTTATAGTCAGCCGGTTAGGTTGGCACTTTTGAATCCTAATGTTCATTATCACGAAGTAAACGTTCCTGAATATCCTCTTTTTCATTATCAGCCTTATGAATTGGCTTTGTCAAGCAAATTGGTTGATATGGTAAAACTTTATAAAATTGAAGTTTTGCACGTGCATTATGCTATTCCTCACGCATATGCGGGTTATATGGCGAAGCAAATGCTGAAGAATGAAGGGATTAATCTTCCGATGATTACGACGCTTCACGGAACTGATATTACGCTGGTAGGAAATCACCCGTTTTATAAACCTGCAGTAACTTTTAGTATCAATAAATCAGATTATGTGACTTCGGTTTCACAGAGTTTGAAAGATGATACTTTGAAATTATTCAAAATCAAAAATAAGATTAGGGTTATTCCGAACTTTATCGAACTGGATAAAGTGGTTAAAGATCCGCAACAGCCATGTCATCGTTATGTAATGGCGAAGGAAAACGAGCGCATTATTACGCATATCAGTAACTTTAGAAAGGTAAAACGTATTCCGGATATTATTAAGATTTTCTATAATATCCAGAAAGTAATGCCGGCTAAATTAATGATGGTTGGTGATGGTCCTGAAAAAGAAAAAGCAGAGGTTTTGTGTATGGAATTAGGAATTTACGACAAGGTAATTTTCTTTGGAAATAGTAATGAAATCGATAAGATTTTGTGCATGACGGATTTGTTTTTGCTTCCATCAGAAACAGAAAGTTTTGGTTTGGCAGCTTTAGAAGCTATGGCTTGTGGAGTTCCGGTAATTTCGAGTAATTCAGGAGGTTTGCCAGAGGTTAATTTCGATGGAATCTCAGGATATTTGAGCAATGTTGGAGATGTTGAAGAAATGGCTGCAAATGCAATTAAAATACTGAAAGATGACGAAGTTTTGAATCAGTTTAAAGCAAATGCTCTGGAAGTTGCGAAGAAATTTGATATTAAAAATATCCTGCCTAAATATGAGGCCTTATATCAAAGAGCAATTGACGATTATAAAAGTGAAAAGCAGCAATCTTAAAAATAAGCATAAATGAAAAAAGTAATTTCGGTTTTGGCAGTTTTTGCTATGGTTTCTTGTGGAGTAAAAAAGACAACAGATTCAAAAGTTTTGTATGAAGTTCTAACGGAACAATCTGATGGAGGAGGAAATATCAAATTTTTTGAAATTTTGACCGAACCTAACGAAATCAAAATGTTAGAAAATGATCCGCTTTTGGCTGATAAAATGAAACAGACTGATATTAGTAATTCAAATTATGTTATCCTGAATATGGGAGAAAAAAATACCGGTGGATATTCTATTGGTGTTGAAAAAGTTGAAGAAACGGATAAAAATATTATTATTACAGTAAAAGAAAATAATCCTGCTGCAGACGCAATGGTGATGCAAGTGATTACATATCCTTATACAGTTGTGAAAATTCATTCTAAAAAAGATATTATTATAAAATAGATGTCAAATGTTAGATGTGAAATGTGAAAATGTCTGACTGAATTTAACCGCAAGGCACGCAAAGTTTTTTTTCTATATGTGGGTTTTATAAAAACGCAAAGTTCGCAAAGCTTTCTATTGATCCTGCTTTGCGAACTTTGTGTTTGTTAAACGTGCTCCAGAATAAAAACTTTGCGTGCCTTGCGGTTAAATCAGCTCGATAAGAAACTTCGACTTAGTTCAGTCTGATAAAAGCATAAAAAAAACCTGTCGCAGTGAAACGACAGGTTTTCTTTTACAATTATTTTTTACTTTTATTCTAAATTTTAGAATCTAAATTTAACGCCTAAACCAACGTCAAATCCAAAATTGTCATCATCATAATATCCAGAACCAATTTCTGGTCTTGCATCTAATGATAGTGTAATTGGCGCTTCGCTAAATCTGTATTCTATTCCGATGTCTCCAGCTGCAAATACGTATGTTCCGCTGTCGTTATATTTGTAATTGTTGTTGTAATAATCGTGATCCCATGCAGCAATACCACCACCAACACCAGCATACCAGTTAAAACCGCCATCAATGTTCCAAACCCATTGATAAAGTGCAACTGCTTTAATAGCATCAACATCGCTACTGTTTCTAAATCCTAAATCAAATTCAAGTCTGTTTTTTTGATTTAAACCTAATTGATAAGATGCTTCACCACCAAAACCGTTATTGTCGCCTAAACGAATTCCTAAAGCATGTTTTGAAATTTCTTGTGATTGAGCCGTAAACGCTAATCCTAATAGCATAATGGCTGATAAAATTATTTTTTTCATGAAAATGGTTATTAATTATTTTTCAAATGTAATGTGTCACACCATTTTCAAACGTATAAAATTTTTAGAAATTGTTACATAATTCACATTTTTGATCGTAATAAAATCAAATTGAAAGTATGTTTAACTCCTGTAATTAGAGGGATTTAAGTTTGAAAGCTCTATTTGTTTAGAATAATAGATGAAATTAACTGAGAGCTTAAAATGTCTTCCATCTCAAAAAGATTTTCTTCTTCTGTAAAATTACTTTCAGCATAAGAATACAATTTCCAACGCTTTTTATGGTATTCTAAAGCAGTTAGATTTTCGACCCAATCACCTGAATTTAGATATAAAGTAGAGCCGTGTTTGTTTTCTTTAGTAATAATTTTTGGTTCGTGAATGTGTCCGCAAATTACATAATCATAATTTTTTTCGATTGCTAAATCTGTTGCGGTAGTTTCGAAATCTGAAATGAATTTTACGGCCTTTTTCACACTGGCTTTGATTTTTTTAGAAAACGAATAGGGTTCTCTTCCAAGTTTAGCCAAACACCAATTTGCAAAACGATTGGTAAGAATTAAATAATCATAACCTAAGCCGCCAAGTTTTGCTATCCATTTCGAGTGCTGAACGGAAGCGTCAAAAACGTCTCCATGAAAAATCCACGCTTTTTTGTCGTCAAGTTCTAAAACTAATTTATCGACCAACGCAAAATTTCCCATATTCATATCACTGAATTTTCGAAGAATTTCGTCGTGGTTTCCAGTAATATAATACACTTTTGTTCCCTTAGATGCCATTCCAATTATGCGTTGAATGACTCTTAAATGTGCTTTTGGGAAATATGATTTTCTAAATTGCCAAGCATCAATTATGTCGCCATTTAAGACTAATGTTTTTGGTTTAATGCTTGATAAGTAGTTGTTTAGTTCTTTAGCGTGACTTCCGTAAGTTCCCAAATGGACATCTGACAGGATGACCAATTCAACATTTCGTTTTTTCAATTTTTCGTTTTTTGAAGTTTAGCAAATAAAAGAAACTCTAGCTGGATTTATTTTATCAAAAGGTTATCAATTTGGCGACAATTTTAACAAATTGTGATTTTTAATCTGGTTCGCCTTTATATAATAATACTAAGTTTAAATTTTTTAATTTAATTCATAAAACTTACATTTGCTCAAAACTAAATACAATGGCAGGAAATAGCTACGGCACCCTATATAAAGTTACTACATTTGGTGAATCTCATGGTGAAGCTTTAGGAGGAATTATTGATGGATGTCCATCAGGAATAGAACTAGATCTGGAAGCAATTGAAGTTGAAATGTCCAGAAGAAAACCAGGACAATCGGCAATTGTAACACAACGTAAAGAACCGGATGCAGTTCAGTTTTTATCTGGTATTTTTGAAGGTAAAACTACCGGAACACCAATTGGTTTTATTATCCCGAATACCAATCAAAAATCAGATGATTATTCACATATAAAAGATAATTACAGACCAAGTCACGCTGATTATGTATACGACCAAAAATATGGTTTTCGTGATTATCGCGGTGGCGGAAGAAGTTCTGCAAGAGAAACTGCAAGTAGAGTAGTAGCCGGTGCAATTGCAAAACAAATGTTGCCGGAGATTAAAATTAATGCTTACGTTTCTTCAGTTGGTCCAATTCATTTGGATACTCCATACCAAGATTTAGATTTTTCGAAAATAGAAAGTAATCCTGTTCGTTGTCCTGATGAAAAATCGGCGGCAATTATGGAAGAATATATTCGTGATATTCGTAAACAAGGAGATACTGTTGGCGGAATCGTTTCTTGTGTAATTCAAAATGTTCCGGTTGGTTTAGGCGAGCCTGTTTTTGATAAATTACATGCTGAGTTAGGAAAAGCAATGCTTTCTATTAATGCCGTAAAAGGTTTTGAATACGGAAGCGGATTTTCTGGTTCTGAAATGAAAGGAAGTGAACACAACGATTTATACAATCCTGACGGAACTACAAAAACAAATCTTTCAGGAGGAATTCAAGGTGGAATAAGTAACGGAATGGATATCTATTTTAGAGTAGCTTTCAAACCAGTTGCGACTATCATGCAAACTCAGGATTCATTAGATAATAAAGGAAATATTACACCAATGACCGGTAAAGGACGTCATGATCCGTGTGTTGTACCTCGCGCAGTGCCAATTGTTGAAGCAATGGCAGCGATTGTTTTGGCTGATTTTTATTTAATCAACAAAACATATTAATAAAAATTAAGACAGTGAGGGTCTTAATATTTTAATTCTAAATAAATAAATTAATGCAAGTTACAGAAACCAAAAAGAAATCATTTTTTTCAGGATTAACAGGGCAAATTATAATTGCAATGGTACTTGGAGCGGCTTTGGGAATCATTATTCATAATTCAATTTCGCAAGAAGCGGCAGTATCGTTTAGTAATAAAATAAAAATGCTTGCGACCATTTTTATCCGATTGGTGCAAATGATTATTGCTCCTTTAGTTTTTACAACTCTTGTAGTTGGAATTGCAAAATTGGGAGATATTAAAACCGTTGGAAGAATTGGAGGAAAAGCACTTGGTTGGTTTTTTACAGCTTCTTTTATATCCTTATTAATTGGATTGTTTTATGTGAATCTTTTAGAGCCGGGAGTAGGTTTGAAATTGGATCACGTTGATATGGCGGCAGCTACAGAAGTTACTGCTAAAACAAAAGTCTTGTCTGTTGAGAATTTCGTAGAGCATATTGTTCCTAAAAGTATTTTTGAAGCAATGGCAACCAATGAAATTTTGCAAATCGTAATATTTTCTATCTTTTTTGGATTAGCAGCGGCTTCATTAGGAAACACTGTAAAACCAATTATAAATGCTTTTGATAAAGCATCACATATCGTTTTAAAAATGGTGAATTATGTAATGAACTTTGCTCCAATTGGAGTTTTTGGTGCCATTGCAGGAGTATTTGCTATTAGAGATGCAGAAGAATTATTAATTACATATTTTAAATTCTTCGGATCATTTTTAGTCGGAATCAGTACCTTATGGGTTGTTTTGATTGCTGTAGGTTATATTTTCTTAAAAGGAAGAATGACAGAGTTATTAAGACGTATTGTTGGACCACTGGCAATTGCTTTTGGAACAACAAGTAGTGAAGCTGTTTTTCCTAAATTAACAGAAGAATTAGAAGATTTTGGGGTTAAAAATAAAATTGTAGCATTCATGTTACCGCTTGGATATTCATTTAACCTTGACGGGAGTATGATGTACATGACTTTTGCCAGTATCTTTATCGCTCAGTTTTATGGCGTTCATTTAGATTTAGGAACTCAAATGGCTATGCTTTTGGTTTTAATGTTAACCAGTAAAGGTATTGCAGGTGTCCCAAGAGCGAGTTTAGTAATCGTTGCAGCAACTTGTGGGATGTTTAAAATTCCTGTCGAAGGAATTGCGTTAATCTTACCAATTGATCACTTCTGTGATATGTTTAGAAGTGCTACAAACGTTTTAGGAAATGCTTTGGCAACATCTGTTGTTGGACAATGGGAAGATGGTAAAGAAGGAAACTTAGAATTAGAGGAAGAGAATTAATTTTACTTTCTTAATAAATAATAAAAAAACCGTAACAGACTTTAGTGTGTTACGGTTTTGTTTTTAATAATAATTTGCAGTTTTGAGAATATTTCAAACTACAAACTTATGCAGTAATTATGCTACTTTTCCTTTTCTTCCTTCGTCTTCTGGAACATCACCACCTTGAATTGTTTTTTGTTGTGCCTTAGTTAATTTTTCTACTTCAGTAAATTTTAAAAAGTTTTCTAACATAATTTTTGTTTTTAATGCACCAATCTTCTAAAACACTTGGGGCTTGTGTCGTAAATTTTGTTAAAGATAAAATTATTTTTTATTTAAAGTGTTAAAATTTATGTGTTTTCAAGGTTAATTCGTCTTTTTACTGTTTTTATGTTTTTTCGAGGAATTTTGCTTATAATCTTGATTTATCCAATGTCTTTTGGCTTTTTGACAGAGTTTCATTTTTAAGAGGAAAGTACAAGTTCTTTTTTTTGTAAAACATTCTGAGTAAATGATTAAACAAAAAAGAACTTTGTAAAAATCAAGCTGTTTTTTTTTGTCTTAATAATGTATATTTGAATAAATATTCCCCAAATTATGTTTCGATTTCGAATCTTTTTATCGTGTTTCATGTTGATGAATTTATTTTCATTTAATTTATGGGCACAGAATAATTTGTCAACAGAAAAAATCGATAAACTTATATTAGAAGCACTTTCGAACTATAGAGAGTCAAATTACGAAAAATCATTAATTATTTCAAGGGTTGCGCTTAATCAATCAACAATTGCTAAAAATGATTATTTTATTGCCCGATCTTACAATATAATCGGTGCCAATTATAATGATTTGGTAGAATATGATAAAGCAATTTTTTTTTATAAAAAAAGCCTTTTATATGCTGATAAAGCCAAAAATGATGGCTTTAAGAATATGCTATATAATAATCTGGGTAATATATATTGCTTTGAAAAGAAACAATACAAACAAGGAATCTATTTTTATAAAAAATCCATCGAACTAAGTGCTAAGATCAAAGATTTGAGCCAAATATATTTTACAAATGTCAATCTCGCGTGGGCTTATTTTGATATTGGTAATTTCGAAAAAGGATATCCCTATTTAAGTTTTGTAAACAAACACCAGAAGGAAGTTGGAGATGATGATACCGTTATAATCATTAATATGTTAAACGGTATGTATTGCGGCTACAAAGATGACGATGCTAAAGCTCGTGATTATTTTGAGAAAGCTATAAAGTTTGGGAATGAGCATGTAGAAAAATTAGATTTGTCATATGCGCATTTAGAGTATTCAAAATTTTTGACTAAAAATGAAGATTTTAAGGAAGCCTATGCCAATTTATCTGCCTATAATAAAATAACGGAACAAATCTATAATGATGAAAAGGTTAAGAAAGCTTCTATTGCAGGTTTTAATCTTGAATTGGATGAGTACAAAAGGCAAATTGATAAAATCGAAAACGAAAAAATAACGCAATATCAAAGTTTAAAAAAATCCAGAATTATTGTTATTCTGTTTATCGTTATTTCTTTTATTTTACTTTTATTAATTGTCACTTTAATAAAAAACATCAGATTTAAGAAAAGGCACAATTTAGAGCTTTTAAAGGCAAAAGAAATTGCAGAAGAGGCTTCGATGCTTAAAACACAATTTATTTCGACTATAAGCCACGAATTGCGTACTCCGTTGTATGGAGTAGTGGGTATAACTAACATGCTTTTGGAAGAACATAAAGAATTGTCGCAAAGTCAGCATTTAAGTGCTTTGAAATTTTCGGCCAGATATTTATTGTCTTTAGTAAATGATATTCTTCAAATCAATAAAATAGAAGAGAACAAAGTCGTTCTGGAGAGTTTGACATTTAATATTTCGGATGAAATTACAATGATAAAAAACTCCTTGTCCTTTTTATCTCAAAAAAACAATAACAAAATTAATGTATCTATAGACCCGGATATTCCTGAATATTTGATTGGAGATAAGTTGAGATTGGCCCAGATTATAATGAATTTAGTAAGTAATGGACTGAAATTTACTAAAGATGGTGAAGTAGAAATCATTGTAAATCTTGACGGAATAGAAGGTAAAATGTATTTTCTGGATTTTCTAATTAGGGATAATGGCGTTGGAATTGCAGCAATTGATCAGGGAAAAATTTTCGAAAAGTTTGTTCAGGTAGGAAGAAAAGATGAAGATTATCAAGGAACCGGTTTAGGACTAAGTATTGTAAAACGATTGTTAGGGCTTTTTGGAAGTACAATAACACTGGAAAGCGATATTGGCGAAGGAACTTCTTTTTCATTTATGATTCCGTTTGAATATGATCCTCAAAAAACGAAAACTATTATCGAAGAAATCGAAGTTGATTTAACTTCAAACGAAATTTATAAGATATTAATTGTTGAAGATAATCTTATTAATCAATTGGTTACTAAGAAAATAATTGAGAAAAATAACTACATCTGTAATGTTGTAGATGATGGTTTTTCGGCACTTAAAATCTTAGAAAATGAAACGTTTGATCTGATCTTAATGGATATAAATATGCCATTAATGAATGGATTTGAAACTACTAAAAGGATTCGTTTGCAGGGTATAATAACGCCTGTTGTAGCGCTTACTGCTTTTGATAAAGATGAAATTGCAGAAGAAGCGATTTCGTCAGGAATAAACGATATTATTATAAAACCATTTGAACCGGTTAAGTTATTTAAAATTATAAATTACTTAATAAACGAAGCAAAAAACGGTTGTTAAGATGTAAAGAAGTATGAAAAAAAACACGAATTTCACGAATTAGCCTAATTGAAATTAGCGTAAATTGGTGAAATTCGTGTTCAATATTGATTTAATATTTAAACGCTCAGTTTAATACCAGCGTTTTTTATTTTGTTTAGAAGCGTTTGATTTCCTTGATTTATGAGCACCACCGCTTCGGTTTGAATTTTTAGGTTTTTCAGCCGATGCTTCAGGGCTTCCGGAATGCCATGGATAAGGATGATCTGTAATTGTTTTTACATCAACTTTTATCAATTTTTGAATGTCTTTCCAGTAAGGTTGTTCGTCTTTACTACAAAAAGAGATTGCAATTCCTCCGTTTCCTGCACGTCCTGTACGTCCAATTCTATGAACATAAGTTTCAGGAATATTAGGTAAATCAAAGTTAATTACAAATGGTAATTGGTCAATATCAATACCTCTCGCTGCAATATCGGTTGCTACAAGAACACCAACTTCTTTATTTTTGAAAGCATCTAAAACGCGTTGTCTTGCATTTTGAGATTTGTCTCCGTGAATTGCTTCAGCAGGAATATCTTTTTTACGAAGTGCTTTTACAACATTATCTGCACCATGTTTAGTTCTCGAAAAAACCAAAACATTCGATAAATCTTCGTTTTTTATTAAATGATATAATAAATTTCTTTTCTCTGTTTTTTCAACAAAATAAACACGTTGTTCAACATTTTCGGCAGTAGATGATACCGGAGAAACTTCAACTTTTGCAGGATCTTTCAGGAACATTTCTGCCAATTCACGAATTGCAATTGGCATTGTAGCTGAAAATAATAGCGTTTGACGGTTTTTAGGAGTTAGTTTTACGATCTTTTTTACATCGTTTATAAAACCCATATCCAGCATTTGATCTGCTTCATCTAAAACCAAAGTGTGTAAATGATCCAGATCAAGAAAACCCTGTTTTTGTAAATCAAGTAATCTTCCCGGAGTTGCAACCAGAATATCAACACCTTGTTTTAAGGTATCTACTTGCGGGTTTTGCGAAACACCTCCAAAAATCGTTAATTGTGTTAAGTTGGTATATTTTGCATAAGTGTCAAAACTTTGACCAATTTGCACCGCTAATTCACGTGTTGGAGTTACTATAAGAGCACGAATTACTTTGGCTTTTTTAGAAGAACCAACAATTCGGTGTAATTGATGTATGATTGGAATGGCAAAAGCGGCCGTTTTTCCTGTACCTGTTTGTGCGCAACCGATTAAATCTCGTCCAGCCAAAACAATCGGAATTGATTGTTCCTGAATAGGAGTAGGATTTAAGTAGCCTTCTTCAAATACGGCTTTTTGTATACTTTTTGAAAGTGATAAATCTTCGAATAACATATCTTAGGTATTAAGAATTTAGTTTTAAGTACTAAAATTCTGTGCAAAGATAGGTTTATTCAATCAAACCTTGATTTGAAACTTACTTTATTTGGTAAATGACCTGATTTTTAGGGGATAATATTCTCAGTTTTTATTCTTTTTCATTATTGGCTTTAATGAAATCCGTTACTAAATAACCAATTAATTTTCCAATTAAATTGTTGTTCGGAGAATCTGCTAAATCTGGTGCACCTTCGCAAATATGCAAATAAGTAGCATTTCTATGTGATCCGAAAAAGGAAATAAATTGTCTTAATTCTTCTACCGAAAATCCGCTAATTGTCATCGCGCTGCTCGCAATGTTTGGAATTGCATCCAAATCAATTTCAATTCCAAAAGAATCAGTTCTGATAAATTCTAAAGCCAAAGCCATTTCTCTGTCAAAATCTTTTTCTTTACGAATATTTACGCTGTCATAAGTATTGTAGCGAACACGATCTTCTAGTTTTTTGATGATATCTAAGACGCTTTTTGAAGTGTAATTTTCGTGTAAACCGAAGATGAAGTATTTTTTTAGGAAACCTTCTTCATAAGCATAAGAAAAACCGTTTCCGCTGTGACGTCCTTCTAAAATTCTAAAATCAGAATGGGCATCAAAATTAATCGCATTGATTGGTTTTCCTTTGGCTAAAGCCGAACCTTTTATGTTTCCGTAGGCGTTATTGTGGCCTCCGCCGATGATAATTGGAGTTTTTCCTGCTTTTACAATGGTGAAAATAATATGAGAAACTTCTTTATCTATTTTTTCTACTAACTGACTTAGTTTTGATCGATCGTCGATATCATTGAAATCAAGATTTTCGACATCACGCATTTCTTCCAGTACATTAATTTGTCCTAAAACAATAATCTGACTGCCTTTTGAAAAACGATTGTGCTGAATATTAGCAATACTTTTAATGGCGCTTTCCCATGCAGAAGCCGCTCCGGGTCTACCGAAGTTAGCGCGCACACCGATGTCTTCCGGGATTCCCAAAAGCACATATTTAGCTTCACTTTCTTTAAGGAAAGTAAGTTTGTCGACTCCTTTGGGAATGACAATCATTTTCTCTCCAAATTTTATTTCACCACTTCTATGATTTGTGACTTTTGCTAAATCATTTACAGTAAAAGGAATTAGTTTCTCCATTAAAAAAAAATATTTTCCAAAAATAATATAATTGTAACAACTTACGTTATTAAGATATATTAATTCTTAAATTTGTTTTAAAGAAAATTATTAAATATGGAAAACCCAAAGAACAACAACTCAAGTCTAAAGGCGATAATCGCAGTTTTAGCAGTCCTACTAATTGGTAGCTTAGTGTATATTTTTAAACTGTCTTCTGATACAGAGGTGGTTAAAACTGAACTTACAACATCTATGACAGAGAAAGAATCTGTTATGAAAGATTTGCAAGAATTAAAAGCAACTTACGATGCTGCAATTGCCGAAAACACTTCTATGTCTGACGAATTAATTCAGGAAAGAGATAAAGTGGTAGCTTTGATGGATGATTTGAATAAGTCAAAAGGTGATGTATCTAAATACAGATCACAAGTTCAGGCTATGCAAGGAAAAATGAAAACTCTTGTAGCTGAAAACGACGAATTGAAAAAACAAAATGGTGCTTTGACAGTTCAGAGAGATAGTACTATTACAGTTTTAGGTGAATCTAAAAAATATAATGAGGTATTAGTTGGTCAAAACGAAGAGCTTGCTAAGACAGTTGAAAAAGGCGCTAAATTATCAGTTTTAAATACAAAAACTGCTGCATACAAATTGAGAAGCTCAGGAAAACAAATCGAAACAGATAAAGCTAGTCGTGCTGATATCTTAAAAATTAGTTTTACTATTGCTGAAAATCAAATCGCTAAATCTGGAGATAAAACGTATTATGTACAAGTTATCGATGCTAAAAATAATGTTTTAGGCGAAAAGAAAACAGAAAACTTTGGTGATAATTCTTTAACTTATAGTTTTAAAACTACTGTGAAGTACGAAAACAAAACAGTAAATGTTAGTGAAGACTTACCAGGTAAAGATTTTGCTAAAGGAACGTACTTTATCAATGTTTATGATAATGACGAATTAGTTTCTAAAACAAGTTTTAACTTGAGATAAGAAACTACCTGAAATTAGAATACCACTAAAATATTAAAGGTCTGTGAAGTTTTTCACAGACCTTTTTTTATTCAATTAAAAATCACATTAATTGGGTGTCTATTTTCTTTTTTTAGTTTGTTGCTGTTCTAATTTTTTTTGAATTTTCTCTTGTTTTTTTGCTTTCAGATCTGTTGTTGGAGCTTTCTTAGCCATGATATTTTGTTTTTATTATTAAAAAATAGTTTAATCCTGATCCTATAATTTATTCGTAATAAATAAAAACTTTATAGCGAGTCACAACATTCAATCTAAATTGAAATTGTATTGTAAAAAAGTTTTATAGGATTTTATTAAGCACACTCGCGATGCTTAATAATTCGGGAAGATTTTTAATTTTAATAAAGAAGACAATGTTAAGATGTTCTTACAGTTATACATGTATGCATTGGTATTTGAAACGTTTTGTTTCAAACCAAATTTATCTATGTTTACTATTAGAACTAAATTTTTCATATCTAAAAATCTGATTTGTAAACATACTCCCTTATTTCGGAAGGAACTAATTTATGTAAGATTTTTATACTTATTTTAACGATTAAAAAATAATAATAAATTATCGCTTTACATTATATAATTTTTCCTTCTACAAAAACACTTTCGATTAAATTACTTCCAAATGCATATGGAATTTGGTAATAAGATGAAATAGGTTTTGTGAGGATTAAATTGGCTTTTTTACCTTTTGTAATACTTCCGTGAGTTTCTGAAATTCCCATTGCATATGCGCCATTAATAGTTGCGGCATTTATGGCTTCTTCGGGCGTCATTTTCATTTTAATACAAGCCGTTGCAACTACAAAATTCATATTTCCCGATGGAGTAGAACCAGGATTGAAATCTGTAGCCAATGCTAAAGGAAGTCCTGCTTTTATCATTTCGCGTGCTGGCGTATACGGAATACTTAAAAAGTAAGAACAAGACGGTAAAGCGACAGGCATCGTTTCAGAGTCTTTTAAGGCTTCAATGTCTTCAGGATTCATAATTTCAAGATGATCGACAGAAAGGGCTTTAAATTTAACTCCGGATTGTATTCCTCCAATAGAATTGAATTGATTTACGTGAATTTTTGGCTTTAAGCCGAATTCTATTCCTGCCTGCATAATTTGTTCTGTTTCTTCAACAGAAAAATATCCTGTTTCGCAAAATACATCAATGTATTCAGCTAATTTATTTTGAGCAATTTCAGGTAACATTTTAGTGATAATCTCCTCAATATAACCTGCTTTGTTTTCTTTGTAATGCAACGGAAAAGCATGCGCGCCAAGAAAAGTAGCTTTTATTGTAATTGGATAATTTTCAGATAGTTTTTTAATGACACGAAGCATTTTTATTTCGCCTTCGATTGTTAATCCATAACCGGATTTAATTTCGACAGCTCCCGTTCCTAAATGCATAACTTCTTCTAAACGAACTTTTGATTGCTCATAAATTTCTTCTTCTGAAGTTTCGTTAAGCTTTTTAGCTGAATTTAAAATTCCGCCACCGCGATTAGCAATTTCTTCATAGGTAAAACCATTGATTCTATCCACAAACTCTTGCTCACGATTACCGGCATAAACAATATGCGTGTGACTGTCGCACCAAGATGGAAGAATAATTTGTCCCGTTGCATCGATAGTTTTATCTGCTTTAATTTCCGGCAGATTCTCCATAGATCCAAAATCATGAATCAGATTATCTTTTAAAATTAAAAAAGCATTTTTTATCGTTGGAAGAATGGCCATTTCAGCACCTGAAACTTTAGAAATTGAAGTTTCACGAACCTGAAGCAATTCTTTTATGTTTGTTATAAGAGTTATCATGATATAGATTTAATGGTATAAAGGTGTTTTAAAAGACAAATTTCACAAATTATCACGGAATAATTCGTGAAATTTGTGAAATTCGTGTTTTTGAAGTTGTTTCGTTTATTCTGAAACTGTTATTTCAAACATTTTGCTCCAGTTTTTACCTGTTACAAATATAGTTTTGGTTTTAGGATTGTAAGCAATTCCGTTTAAAACGTCATCTTTAGTAATATCTGGCATAGCTTTGCGCAAGTCGGTCATATTCAAAATTCCTTCAACCGCACCAGAAGTTGGGTTAACAACTGCAATTGCATCTTTAAACCAAACGTTAGTATAGATTTTTCCGTTAATCCATTCTAATTCATTTATTGCTTTGATTTTTGAAGTTCCTGAGTAAACATTAATGTAATCAACCATTTTTTGAGTTGCAGGATCCATTTTCCAGATTTTCTCTGTTTTATCTGTTTGATAAATGTATTTACCGTCATTTGTCATTCCCCAACCTTCGATATCTTTATCATAAGCAAAGGTTTTTTCTAGTTTAAGAGTTTTGGCATCATAGATAAATCCGGTTTTATTTTGCCAGGTCAATTGAAATAACTTTCCGTTGATGAAGGTGATTCCTTCTCCAAAATATTTTTTATCAAGATCAATTTGTTTGAAAATTTTTCCTGTTTTATAATCGTATTTTCTTAGGTAAGAAGCTCCTTCCTGACCTGTACTTTCGTATAAAGTGTCATTGTGAAATTCTAATCCTTCAGTAAATGATTTTTTATCGTGAGGATAAGTATTGATCACTTTGTATTTTAATAGTTTTGGTTCAATGTTCGAAACCAACTCAACACGTTTAGTAGCGTCTGAAGAATTAGAACCAAAATAAACGGTAGCTTTTAAGTATTGATATCCTAATTTTTGATCTTTTAATTCAAATTTGAATTTTTCAGCACCTTTAGAACTACCCACTTTTTTGTCGTTAATAAAGTAAGCAACGCTGTCGATTTCTTTCGAATTTGGGTTCAAAATTCCGATAGAAATCGATTCTTGAGGCAAAAAATGAGCCGGAAAAGCAGAATCATCGATGTTAAACAAAGAATTTTCACCTTTTTTTGTATCTCCACATCCAATTAATGTGATTCCTAATAAAATGACAGTTAGGAAGTTATATTTTTTCATAGTTTAAATTTTGAATAAGCCAATATACGATGATATTTTTATAGCAACAAAGGTCTTGCAAAAATATAAAAAGATTGTATATTTGCACCGGCAAGTCCTACACGACCAGCTCCTGCAGACTCCCCCAGGATGGGAACATAGCAAGGGTACGTGGTTGAGCGGTGCGATGTAGGTCGCTTGCCATTTTTTTTTATTTTTATAGTCCCATTTATGGGATTTTTTTTTAGAATTAATTCAAAAGTAGTCTTCCTTATGGAGGATTTTTTTATTTTTGGAGCTGAGAAAAGTGCTGTCAGCTCTAAAATACGTGAAGAAAAAAAAATACCGCAAAGAACGCTAAGCTTTTTACTTTTAAGTTTTTATAAAAAAAAACGTAAAGTTCGCAAAGCTTTGTGTTGATTTAGCTTTGCGAACTTTGTGTTTTCTAAAGATACTTTAAGATAAAAAGCTTAGCGTTCTTTGCGTTAAAATTATTATCCGGTATAATTTAGTAGTGATTCCATTAACTTATAATATTTAACATCTAACCTACAAATGAGCAAAGTCGTTTTAATTACCGGAGGATCCTCAGGGATTGGAAAATCAATTGGAGAATTTTTACATAAAAAAGGTTTCGTAGTTTATGGAACCAGCAGAAATCCTGAAAAAGTATTGAATTCTATTTTTCCACTTGTGGCTTTGGATGTTCGAAATGTTGAATCTATAAAGTCTGCTGTGGCTAAAATTATTGCAACTTCAGGTAGATTAGATGTTGTGATTAATAATGCCGGAGTTGGAATTACTGGCCCGTTAGAAGAAATTCCGATGGAGGAAATTAAGAACAATTTTGAAACTAATTTTTTTGGTCCAATTGAGGTAATGAAAGCTGTTTTACCTCAGATGAGAGAACAAAAATCGGGTTTGATTATTAATATTACTTCGATTGCAGGTTATATGGGATTGCCATATCGTAGTGTTTATTCAGCTTCAAAAGGAGCTTTGGAATTAATTACGGAAGCTTTGCGTATGGAAGTAAAGTCTTTTGGAATTGAAATTACGAATGTTGCTCCGGGAGATTTCGCAACCAATATTGCTTCAGGACGTTATCATGCACCTGTTATTAAAGGTTCGGCTTATGAAAAAGTTTATCAAGACACGCTTGCTGCAATGAATGAGCATGTTGATGCAGGAAGTAATCCAAATGAAATGGCTGAATTTGTTTATAAGATCATGCAGGAGAAAAAACCGAATGTGCATTATAAAGTTGGTGCTTTTATGCAGAAATTCTCAATTGTTTTAAAACGTGCGCTTCCGGATAAAGTGTATGAAAAAATGCTGATGAATCATTATAAGTTGTAATTTTGCACCGGATTTGCGTGAAGGATTTAAGCTAATGTCATTAAGTTAAGCTTTTTTTAGATAATTATGACTAGAAAATCACGCAAAGTCGCAAAGCCGCCAAGTTTAAATACTTTCTTTGCGACTTCGCGCCTTTGCGAGATTAGTTTTATTTCTAAAAGCTTAACTTAATGATGTTGGGATAGAAGTAAACTGTTGAAGTGGTGCGGATAGTTCATTCGTTGCAGTGAACACGCCCAAAATAGGAACACAATTAAATAGATATAATTATGAAATTTTTTATTGACACGGCTAATTTAGCTCAAATTAAAGAAGCACAAGCTTTAGGTGTTTTGGATGGTGTAACAACTAACCCGTCTTTGATGGCAAAAGAAGGAATCACTGGAAAAAACAACATCTTAAAGCATTATGTTGATATCTGTAATCTTGTTGATGGAGATGTGAGTGCTGAAGTTAATGCGCTGGATTATGATGGAATGATCAAAGAAGGTGAAGAATTAGCTGAATTACACGATCAAATCGTTGTAAAATTGCCTATGACTAAGGAAGGTGTAATGGCTGCAAAATATTTTTCGGATAAAGGAATTAAAACTAACGTAACACTTGTTTTTTCTGCTGGACAAGCTTTATTGGCTGCAAAAGCGGGAGCAACTTATGTTTCGCCGTTTATTGGTCGTTTGGATGACGTTTCTACTGATGGTTTAAACTTGATCGAAGAAATTAGATTGATTTTTGATAACTACGGTTACGAAACTCAAATTTTAGCTGCTTCTGTGCGTCATACAATGCATATTGTAAACTGTGCTAAAATTGGTGCTGACGTTATGACTGGACCTCTTTCTGCAATTTACGGATTGTTGAAACACCCATTAACTGATATTGGACTTGCTCAGTTTGTTGCTGATTTCGAAAAAGGAAATAAGTAATTACGAATTACGATAGAATTAAAATCGCCAGTTTCTAAAGAAGCTGGCGATTTTTTTTTATTTTTATATGTCTCAAAAAGAACTACATATGAAAAAAGTAATAGTGTTGTTGGTATTTTTAGCTGCAGGTTTAAATGTGAATGCACAGGCAAAGGTTTTGACAAGTGTAAATGATGCCGGAGATGTGGCTACTTATGAGCTGGATTGTTCGGTTAAATTTCAGACTCTTGCCAAGGGTTTGCGTTATAATATTACACGTCACGAGTTTAAAGGTCCTGATTTGAAAAATTCATACCGATTAATGCTTGTTATGGACGGGTTTTATTCTAAGACATTAAATAATTCGATGACAATTTCGGCAGTATTAAGCGATGGAACTGTTATTGAAGCAAAAAAAATTATTGAGGATGATGGTTTTTTTGATGGCGCTTGTACCTTAAAAATTAAAGATCCAAAAGCATTATTAGCGGCTAATATTGATAAAGTTATAGTTCATGCTGATAAAGATGTTGTTTATACTTTATCGGCGCAAAATAAGGCTATTTTCAAAAAGAATCTCAATGCGATTATTACGGCAAAATAGTTTATTTGGAAAGGTTCAAAGAGACATAGTTGCAAAGGCTCAGAGGTTTGAAATCTGAAAAAAAAAGCAATAAAAAAATTCCAAATTCCAATCATTGATAATTGGAATTTGGAATTTTTAATATTTGAAATTTTATATTTTCTTAGTGACCTCCGCCACCACCTTGTACGTGATCGATACCTTGTCTTTTTAATATTTTTGGACAATAGAATCCGTAGAATCCTAAGTATGCAAAACCAAGAAGTGGTACGATGTATGAGAAGTGTGTCCAAGTGATTCCGAAGATTCCTCCTGGGCTTGTAAGATCAATATCGCAGATACTTCCCTGAATCAAAGGAATAACTCCTCCACCAAGAATCATCATGATTAAGAAAGATGATGCTTTTCCAGTGTTTTTTCCTAAACCTGCAATTGCCAAGTCAAAGATAGATGGCCACATGATAGACAAGAATAAACCTCCAGAGATAAAGAAGAATTTAGCAATTGATGGATCTGGCCATACTAATCCGGCAACCATCATTAATAAACCTGATATTCCGAAAAGCATTAAAGTTTTTCCTGCGTTTTTACCGCCTACAAAACTTACAGCAATGAATAATAGAATCCAAAGTGGGTAGATATAGAATGCAGAAACGTCGTGTGCAGCAAAAATGTTAGCACCAATAATTACTCCAAAAGCAACTGCAGGAACGATGAATTTTAATGCTGTATTTACAAGGTTTGAAGTGTTGAAAACGTTAACACCACCATTCCAACGACCAATCATTAAACTTCCCCAGTAAAGAGCAATAAAAGGTGCGATTGCATCTTCTAATACATTCCCAAATTCTGCGGTATGTAATAAAGCCGGTAAATTACTGATGATTGTAACCTCTGTACCAACATAAATAAAGATTCCTAACATCCCTAAGTATAGTTGTGGGTAATCTAATATGTTGAATTTTTCGTGTGCTACTTTTACAACTTCTTCTTCCTCTTTTGCAGGATCTTCGATTTTAGAGAAGTTCATGAAAATAGCTACTACAATAAATGCAAGTCCAAGGATGATGAATGGTAATTTGATATCTTCTAATGAAAGTGAAGTTCTTTTGTTGTCTCCCATTCCAAATAAAGCGATTCCTAATAAGATTGCTCCAATTGTTGTTCCGAATGAGTTGATTCCTCCTGCCAATGTTAAACGGTGCGCTCCGGTTTGTGGACTTCCCATTTTAATAGCTAAAGGATTTGCTACAATTTGTTGAATTGAAAAACCTAAACCTACAGTAAATAAAGCCGTTAAGAAAAATGGAAAACTTTCCATTGTTGCCGCAGGAATGAATAAAAATGATCCGATAGCTGATAGAACTAATCCAGCAGAAAGCGTTTTTTTATATCCGAATCTTTGTAAAATATCCATTTTTAACGAAATTAAAAAGAAGATAATTGATCCTACAAAGTAAGAAACATAAAAAGCCCAAGCTACTAATTGTGATTGTACTTGAGATAAGGTAAATACTTTTTTGAATACTGGAATTAGGATATCATTGGCCGAACCAACAAAACCCCAAAAGAAGAAAACAATTATCAAAGAGATAAACTGTCCCCATTTGGTTTGAACATTTTCTGAACTCATAATTTAAGAGGTTAATTTTTATTTAATATGTTTTTTGAAGACCGTAAATATATTTGTTAAGTATATCAAAAAAAAATAATTAATAAAAAATAATGTTAAATTTAAACCAACAACAGTATTTATTCAACAAAGTGTTAGTTTTTATAGAGTTATAAATGTTAAATGTTTACTCGAGAATTTTGTTTTTTACCTCTTTACTATAGTTTCTGCCAATAGGAATGGTATAAGACTGAATTTGGATTCGATTTCCTTCTATAGATTTTACTTTATTTAAGGCAATTACATAAGATTTATGAATTCTTAAGAAACGATCTGCGGGTAATTCTTCAGATAATGAGGTTAAAGATTTGTGTGTAATGTAGGTTTTATCAGGCGTCACAACTTTTATGTACTCCTTCATTCCTTCGACGAATAAAATTTCTTCAATATTAATTTTCATCATTTTTTTATCGACTTTGATAAAAATATGAGAATCTCCTTTGGTAGTTTCTACCTTAATATTGTTTTTTAAATTGTACTCGGTTGTGATTTTATTGATGCATTTTATAAATCTCGGTAACGGAATTGGTTTTACTAAATAATCAAGAACATCAAGATCGTAACTTTCGGCAGCAAATTCTCTAAATGCAGTTGTAATGATAACTTTGGTTTTGTTTTCGATTAAGCTAATCAATTCAAATCCCGTCATCATAGGCATATTAATGTCCAGAAAAACAGCATCTACAGAAGTGCTGTTTATAAAATCCAGCGCTTCCAGAGAATTATTAAATGTACCAATTACTTCAAAATCTGTAAAATTGGTAAAGTAATTCTGGAGGACTTTGATAGCCAATGGCTCATCATCGATCAACACGCATTTAATCTTCATCATTAATTGGTATTTGCAAACGGATTATATAGTAATTAAATTTAGTGGCGTACTTAAGACTGAAATCATTCTTGTAAATCAATTTTAATCGTTTTTTGGTATTTACTAAACCAATTCCACCTTTTTGATTAAGATTTTGTGAAATTACAAAATTATTTAAGATTTCAAAATCTAACATTTTATTGTTAGTAACTTTACAATTGATCTTTATTTTTAAGTTAGGATTGTTTAAACTCCCGTGTTTAAAGGCATTTTCGACCAAAGAGATAAAAATCAATGGAGGCACAACAATATCCTCTATATCAGATTCTAAGTTTATCGTAACTTCTACATTTTCAAAGCGTAATTTCTCAATTTCAATATAATTTTGAATGTAATCAATCTCTTTTATCAGAGGAACAAATTTGGTTCCTTTTACATCATATAACACATATTCCATCAAATTTGATAGTTTTATAATCACATCAGGAACCTTATTTGAAGATTCTAATGATAATGCATATAAATTATTTAGTGTATTGAAGAAAAAATGTGGCTGAATTTGATTCTCAAGATATTTTAGCTTGATTTTGAATTGATTTTCTCTCAATGATCTGTTTCTTTCTCTTTCTCGCAACCAGGTCAAAGTCAGGTAAACTGACGAAGCCATTGCGAGAACATACAATTCGCCAATACAAACCGCTACAATATGGTTAATCTCAAAAGGATGATATTCACGATTGGCTTCCGGCCAGATATTTTCGGATATAATATAATAGGTAAGTGCTGTTTTTAATAAATAGATACAAAAAAGGCTCGCCAATAATGAAAATGTATATGTAATATATTTCTGTTTTAATACGTATCTGGGTACTAAAACAAAAAGATTGAAATAGACTAGAGGAATGTGTAAAGAGAACTCAATTAAGTTTGATTTGAACGAATAAGGATAATCATTGAAGTAAGCTCCCCATCTTAAAAAGTTAAGAGTGAAGTAAGTACTCCAAAACCAAATGTGATTTTGAAGTTTAATGTCAAATTTCAATTTTCGAATTTCGCTCAACTTATCGTTTTAATTATTGATTTTTCTGGTTTATCTCTTTAAATAATGTGCAACTTTAAACAATTAGTTGCTTAATCGCAATTCTTTTGAATATTATTTTGAAAAAAAATAGAATTCGTGTGTTTTTTATTTGATGTAACGTTTTCGTAAAACATATTATTTATTGTTTTGTGCCGTTTGTTTAAGGTTTAGATTTTTCTAAAAAAAAGAATCTTGTAATATGTAAAATGATGCCTGATTAGGTTTTGGATTTTTATTATAATTTAAGATTATTTTAAGAGTTTGAGATTTAATAAGGCATCTTTACTTTATAGGAATTTGTGAAGGTTAGCAATGCTGAATTAGATATCATATTTTGAATTTCTTAAATATGATTCTGATTATTAGTGGTTTAAATTTTGAGTGATTTATAATGCTTTGTGTTTGCAAAATATTTTCAATTATTGACATGAAAAGCTTAAAATGTTAATCGTTATTGAGTAATTATTTGTTATTTGGGAATTTTATTGCAGGAAATCATTGTATTTTTGCAAAAAAATTGAAAAATAATGCATTGAAAACGTTTTCGAATAACACATTATTGATTGTTTTGTGTCGTTGGTTTAAAATTTTAAGTCGTTTGTATAATAATTTTTTTTTAACAGTACGTTAACAATAAATTTACGACTTAACCAACAAAACCATGATAAAATGAAACAAATTATGTTAATCTTTATGATTGTATTTACGGCGCAGGTCTCGCTTGCACAGGTAAAGACGATCAAAGGTTTAGTAAGCGATCACAACGGATTGCCGTTGCCAGGAGTAACTGTTATTATTCAGGGCACAAAAACTGCAACCCAATCTGATTATGACGGAAAATATACGATACAAGCATCGACAGGAGATGTACTTGTTTTTTCGTATATAGGTATTAAAACTCAAGCTGTAACCGTGGCCGGTTCTGCTACAATAAATGTTGTACTTACAGAAGATGCACAAAACTTAAATGAAGTCGTTGTTACTGCATTAGGTATCAAAAGACAAAAGAAAGAGTTGGGTTATGCAGTTCAGGATGTAAAAGGCGACCAATTAAGTAAAGTAATAACAACAAATGTTGCTTCGGGACTTTCGGGAAGAATTGCCGGAGTTGATGTTTCGTTACCAGCAACCGGGATTGGCGGTAGTTCAAGGGTTATCATTAGAGGTATTTCGAGTATAGGTGAGAGTAATCAACCGCTTTATATTGTAGATGGAGTTCCTATTGATAACTCAGGTTTGAATAATGATAGTGCTGCAGCCAGCAAATGGTTTGATGGAAGAGATAACGGAGACGGAATTTCGAGCATTAATCCAAATAATATTGAGAGTTTAACAGTTCTAAAAGGAGCTGCTGCATCAGCATTGTATGGTTCAAGAGCGTTGAATGGTGTAATTTTAATTACAACTAAAAAAGGAAGTAAAGGTAAATTACAAGTCGAATTAACAAGTGGTGTTAGCTTTGACAGAGTAAATGCTAAATATAAAGATTTTCAAGGTGATTATGGTAGCGGAAGTCATGGTGTATTGCCAGATCCTACAAAAGCACCAGAAGAATTATACGGATATACTACAAGTGCTTGGGGACCTAAATTTTCAAATTCAATAGGACAACAGGTTAAAATATTTGATGGTTCTATGAAACCTTATGCCAGAGTTGATAATAATATTCAGGACTTTTTCAGAACAGGATTTACAACAACAAACGGAATTGCACTTTCTGGAGGTAGCGAAACGGCTTATGTTCGTTTTGGATATAACAATTTGAAAAATGATGACGTTATTCCTAATTCTGGTTTAGAAAGAAATGATGCTAGTTTAAACGCAACTTTAAAATCAGAGAAATTTACATTGGATGCTAATGTGAATTACATGATCGAAACTACCGCTAACAGACCTGGTTTGGGAGATTCGCCAAACAATGTTGGATATTCTTTGAGTAGTTTAGCACCAAATATTGATCAGGCATGGCTTCAGCATTATAAAAATGAGGCTACAGGAGAAATCTATAAATGGAATAATAATATTTATCAGCTAAATCCTTATTTTACAGTAGATGCCAATCACAACTCTTCTAAGAAAAACCGTTTTATGGGTAATGTTGCGGGAACGTATCAACTTGCAAAATGGGTGGGATTGACTTTTAGAAGTGGTTTAGATACTTATCTTTTTACTGCTAAAGATTTCATGTCACCTGGAGGTACCTGGCCAGCAAGAGAAACTGGATATTTGGGATTAAATGATATTACTGTTTCTGAAATGAATACTGATGTTATTGCTAATTTCAGCGAAATTAAATTAGCTACAGATTTGACATTCTCAGGAATTTTGGGAGCAAACAGAAGAGATTTCAGAAGACAGGAAAATTCTAGTTTCGGAACAAATATTATTGAACCGGGAACAGAATATATTAGTAATTTTTCTAATCAAACGATAAATGCACCATCAGTAACTAAAACAAGAACAAACTCTGTTTACGGTTCTGCAAAGCTTGATTACAAAGGATATTTATATGCTGAATTTACAGGAAGAAATGACTGGTTTAGCGTTATTGACAAAGATGCTTTCTATCCTGGAGCTTCGTTAGGTTTTATCTTTTCGGATGCATTTAATATTAAGAGCGATACTTTTTCTTATGGAAAATTCAGAGCTTCCTGGGCAAAAGTTTCTAATGCACCGGGAGCTTACAAAAACTCATTAAACTATACTACTTATTCTTCTTATGACGGACAAAGTGTTGTGAATGTTAAGAATACATCGGCACCAAATGCTAATTTAACGTATCAAACGAAGAAAGGAATCGAGTTTGGTTTAGAAACAGCATGGTTCAAAAATAGATTAAGAGCTGATATTACAGTTTATCGTGAAGATACTTCAGATCAAACACTTGATTTAGCATCTTCTGCAACTTCAGGATATGAATTTCTTTCTGTAAATGCCGGAGAATTGCGTAACGAAGGTATTGAGATCTTTTTATCTGGTACACCAATAAAAACTAAGGATTTTGAATGGGGAATTGACTTGAACTTTTCTAAGAATAAAAACTCAATTCTTTCTCTTCATCCGGATATTAATACTTACACTATTTCTGAGGCTCGTTGGGCTAATGCTGCAATTGTTGCACAAGTTGGCGGACAATACGGAAGTATTATTGGAAGAGATTTTGAAAGAACACCACAAGGAGAAATGATTGTTGGCGCAAACGGACTTCCTACTTATACAGAGAATAAAGTTGTTTTAGGAAAAGGTGTTCCGGATTGGGCAGCTGGTTTAACAAACAGATTTTCTTATAAAGGGATTACGCTTCAATTTTTATTGGATATGAAATTTGGTATGGATGTATATTCTATGACAAATTCACTTGCAGCTGCAAAAGGACTTTTGGATATTACTACAGAAGGAAGAGATGAATTTATTGCTGCAAGAACACAAGCTGCTGCAAGCGATCCTAATTTTGTTTTTAAAGACTGGGTTCCTACAGCTGGTTATGTGGCAAATGGAGTTGTAAATACAGGAACTGCCGATAATCCGGTTTATGTGAAAAATACAAAACCTGTAGATCCACAAGAATATTGGAGAAGCGTTACAGACGCTACACCGGCACCGTTTATTTATGATGCTTCTTACGTTAAACTAAGAGAGGTAAGTTTAGGGTACACTATACCTAAAAGTGTTTTTGAAGGAGCAAAGATCAATTCAATTTATTTTTCTGTATTTGCAAGAAACTTATTGACATTCAATAAAGATTTACCAAACATTGATCCTGAATCTATGTATACTTCCGGAAACGGACAAGGGTTTGAGTATGGTTCATTGCCATCGAGACAATCATATGGTTTTAATATTAAAGTTACATTCTAAAAAAGTAAATTATGAAAACTAAGCATATAATAATAGTTCTACTTTCAGTATTTACTGTAGTAGGCTGTACAGACAACTTTGATGAGCTGATAAAAGATCCGGTTGCGTTAAGTCCAAATCCGGCAGGTCAGCTCACATTTACTCAGTTATGTATGTCCGGTAATGGATATTATCAACATAGAACCAATTTGATATATTCGGGAGGTTTTATTCAGCATTATTCCGGTTCATGGGCAGTAACAGAATATGGCGGAAAATTTAAGCCAGTCGATGATTATGCAACGGCGCTATGGAGAAGTGTATATTCTAATGAAATGAAAAATGTTGTAGATATCATTGATAAGACTAGTGGAGATCCTGCGGCGAGAAATATGAATGCTGTTGGTAAAATTATGAAAGTAATGATTGCACAGCGTTTAACTGATATTTATGGAGATGTTCCTTATTCTGAAGCTGGTTTGGGTTTCTCTAAAGGAATCGTAACTCCTAAATATGATAAACAAGAAGATATATACAATTCCTTTTTTAAAGAATTAGAAGAAGCTTCTGCCCAGTTAAATGCTGGTGGAGGCTCAGTAAAAGGAGACTTATTTTATAGTGGAGATATTTCAAAGTGGAAAAAACTTGCCAATACAATGCGTTTACGTTTGGCTATGAGAATCTCAGAAATAAAACCCGCAGAAGCAGAAAAGCAAGCAAAAGCAGCTTTCCAAGGTGGAGTTTTTGAAAGTAATGCTGATAACTGTATTATGAAGCATTTGAGTTTTCCTTTTAATGATGATCCTGCAAAACTTGATTTTAGAGGAAACGGATTGTCTTACGGTTTTATTGGAGATCAGGGAGGAGATCACTTTAGTTCTTTGCTTATTAATTATTTAAGAGATAATGGAGATCCTAGATTAACGATGTTGGCAACGCCAAAAACAGCAAGTTCAACAGGTGGTGGAGGACCTAAACCGGGAGAAAATTTATATGAAGGAGTTGTTCCGGGATCTTTTATCTGGGAAGTTCCGGGAGGTTCAGAAGCAGTATCAGATATTCAACCTTACTATCAGCAATTAACGACTCCGTTTTTACATGTGAGTTATTCAGAGTCACAATTGTTATTAGCAGAAGCGGCTTACAGAGGATGGATTTCAGGTTCAGCAGCAGACTTTTATAAAAAAGGAGTTGAGGCAGGCGTAAAACAGTTAGAAATTTATGGTGCACCTGCTGCAAGTCAAGCTAGTATCAATACTTATCTATCTGCAAAACCGTTAGTGGCAGGAACAGAAAAAGAACAAATTGCAACACAACTTTGGGTTACTTATTTGTTTAATAGTATCGAAGCTTATTCAAACTGGAGAAGAACAGGATTTCCTCATTTAGTACCAATAACAAATTCAGATTCCGGAACTGGCGGAGTTGTACCAACACGTTTGTACTATCCAAATGATGAGATGCAGAAAAATCAGAAAAACTATGAGGAAGCTGTCGCAAGACTTGGAGGAAAGAATGATTGGTTAGGTAAAGTTTGGTGGGATGCAAATTAAAAAATAGTCCAAAAATATAAAGTCATGCCTAATAAGGTGTTATTTTCATTCTAATTAAAATTGAAACCACAAGTTTAAAATTAAAAATTATGATAAAAAATAAAGCCTTATTAGGCATCCTTTTTTTTATAAGCTCACTTTTGTCTGCTTATAGTTGTTCAACTGACAAAGAAACAAATCCGATAAATATAAAAACTAAAACAGCCAGAGTTGTTGGATATTTATCAACGGATAATATTAGCAAAATGAATTCGATGCAGTTTTGCAAATTAACACACCTTAATATAGCATTTGCAAATCCTGATAAAAATGGGAATCTAATTTTTTCAGGAGATATTGATGCACTTATTAAATATGCTAAATCGGTTAATCCTAATATTGTAATAAGCATTTCTCTTGCAGGTGGGGTTATTTCTCCAGAGCAAGCTGCAAATTGGTCTTATTTAATTGATAAACCCGAAAATAGACCGGCTTTAATTCAAAACATACTAAATTTTGTCGAATTGCACCATTTAGACGGAGTAGATGTAGATCTCGAATGGGATGCAGTAACTTCAGGATATAGCGGTTTTGTTATTGAATTAAAAAAGAGTCTTGCAGAACATAAAAAACTTTTAACTGCTGCTTTACCCAATAATACCAGATTCGAAAATATAAATTCAGAAGCTTTGAATGCGTTCGATTTTCTAAATATTATGGCGTATGATAGTACTGGTCCGTGGACTCCTAATAATCCGGGACAACATAGTTCGATGGCTTTCGCCAAAGACGGAATTATTTTTTGGCACAAACTTCAAAATGTATCCAGTGATAAACTGACTCTTGGTGTTCCTTTTTATGGATATAATTTTACATATCCGGAAGCTACCAGTTCTACTTTTGCTCAGATTGTAGAAGCAGGAACTCAATTTGCAGATCAGGATGAAATAGGAAAAATTTATTATAACGGAAGACCAACCATTTCACAAAAAGTAGAATTTGCTTCTGAGAATACGGGAGGAATTATGATTTGGGAATTGGCACAAGATTCTTTTGGTGAATATTCTTTGCTGGATGTTATTCATAAAAAATATACTTCTTTAAAAACTAAAACAACCGGATTGTGTGGGAATTAGAAACTTTAGAAAACTAAATTTTTTGGTGCTATAATCTCAGGTATTTGTGATTACTAATATTTTGTTAAAATTAAATATTTATTATCAAAAGTATTGATTTTAAAGCTAAATATCAGCTAATTACCTCTTTATTGATGATTCAACATTTGTTAACTAAATTCCTTGTTTTTTTAATTAAAAATTATATATAAGTGAAAAACGTTAGGATATATCAATATGAAAACGTTTTCGCATAACGTATTATTGAATGATTTATGTCGTTTGTTTAAAATTTATTGCTGTTTGTATAAATTATTTTTTTTAACAATCCCTTAAGAATAAATTTACACCATAACTAACAAAATAAATAAACATGAAAAAAATTTTCTTAATCTTTATGATTGTTTTTACGGCGCAAGTTTCGCTTGCTCAGGTAAGAAATGTTAAAGGTGTGATTACAGATTCTGCAGGGATGCCATTGCCAGGTGCATCTGTTGCTGTACAAGGAGGTCAAAAAGGTGCTTCTACCGATTTTGATGGTTTGTATACAATTGAAGTGCAAAAAGGACAAACTTTAGTTTTTAGCTATGTTGGTCTTGAAACACAAACTATCGTTGTAGGTGATGCTTCTACAATTAATGTAAAAATGCAACAAGCTTCATCTAATGCATTAAATGAAGTTGTAGTAACATCTTTAGGGCTTAAAAAATCAAAAAAGACTTTAACTTATGCTGCACAAGAAGTAAAAGGTGAAGAGGTTACAAGAGTTAAAGATGCCAATTTAATGAACAGTTTATCTGGTAAAGTTGCCGGTATGATTGTTGGAAAAAGTTCTGCTGGAGCTGGAGGTGCTGTAAAAGTAACTATTCGTGGTAACTCATCTGCTACAAACAATCAGCCATTATATGTTGTTGACGGAATCCCATTATTGAACTCTACTTCTGCTATGTCAAACCAGGTTTTTGGTGATACAGCCGGAGGTAACAGAGATGGTGGAGATGCAATCTCAATGATGAATCCTGATGACATCGAATCTATGACAGTACTTAAAGGAGCTTCTGCAGCTGCTTTGTACGGTTCTCAAGGTGCGAATGGTGTTATCTTAATAACAACTAAAAAAGGAAAAGAAGGAAAAGTAACGGCAAATTATAATTCAAGTGTATTTGTAGACAATGTAGTTTCTTTGCCAGATTTTCAAACTAATTATGGTTCAGCTCCATCATCTGATTTATCTTGGGGACCAGCAAAAAAATCTCCTGATCATGTTAAAGGGTTTTATAATACTGGTGTAACTATGATTAACTCTATCGCTATAAACGGTGGTAGCGATAAGGCGACAACTAGTCTTACTTATGCAAATACTAACGTTGATGGTGTGATACCAACAAACGAGTTTAAGAAAAATAACATTGCGCTTCGTCAAAGCATTAAATTGTTTGATGATAAAGTAACTGTTGATGCGTCATTATCTTATGCTGAACAAAAAATCAACAATAAACCAACAAATGGATTATACTTCAACCCATTAACAGGAGTTTATTTGTTTCCAAGAGGAAATGATTTTGCTGACTACTATAAGAATTACGAACAATTTAATTCTACTAGAAACTTAATGGACCAAAGATGGCCATCAGCGACTTCAGATATTATTCAAAACCCGGGTTGGATTTTAAATAGAAATGCTTCTATCGATAAAAATCAATCATTAATTAGTTCTGCTGCAATTTCATATAAAGCAAACAACTGGTTAAGTTTTAAAGCTAGAGGAGGTTATAACAGATTGTATAATACATTTGATAAAAGAATGTACGCAGGAACAAATGAAACTTTGGCTCCATCTACAGGTAGATACATCTACTCAGATAGTGAAAGTTACCAATTATATGGTGATTTGATTGCTACGATCAACACAAAATTCAATGATGATTTCACATTCAGTGCTACTCTTGGTACGAGTTTAACAAAATCTACAGTTAATGACGCTTATGTAAGTGATTCAGGTCAAAAGAATGGATTAATTAATGCAAACTGGTTTAATACAGGTAACTTTGTGTCTGCTGAAAGAAATGCTCACACTATTGGAGGTAAAAAAGAAGTTCAATCAGTTTTTGCAAGTGCAACTTTTGGTTACAAAGACATGCTTTATCTTGATGTAACAGGAAGAAATGACTGGTCTTCAACTTTAGTGAATACAGATAACTTAAGTTTCTTTTATCCTTCGGTAGGTTTATCAGCAATTTTAAGCCAAATGGTAACATTGCCAGAAGCAATAAGTTATGCAAAAGTAAGAGCTTCTTATGCTCAAGTAGGTAATGATGTTTCTGCTTTTTTAACTTCACCTGTAAATACAATAGTTGGTGGTCAAGTTACTCCGCCATTAGTTGGACCAAAACCAGGTACTTCTTTGAAACCGGAAATGCAAAATTCTTATGAATTTGGTACAGAGTGGAGATTCTTGAATAATAGAATCGGATTTGATTTTACTTACTATAGAAACGAAACTAAAAATCAATTAATTACTGCTCCGGCTCCAATTCCAAATACTACAGGATACCAAAACTATGCATTTAATGCTGGTAGTATCGAAAACAAAGGTTTTGAGATTACTTTAACAGGTAAAGCAATTGCTAATGATAATTTTTCTTGGGATCTTGGATTAAATTATGCTTCAAATAAAAATACAGTACTTGATTTAGGTGCTGGTGCAAATGGAGGTGTTAATACTGTTGTTTTAACTAACGGAGATCCAAATAGCTATAAATATGTTTTAGAAGTAGGAAAACCATTTGGTGAAATTCAAGGAAAAAATATAGTTAGAAATGCTCAGGGACAAATCGTACTTGATAAAGATAAGAATATTCAAAAAACGGACTTTGTTGATTTAGGTAGCTCTAATCCTGATTTTATGTTAGGTTTTTCTAACTCATTCAAATACAAAAAATTGACTTTAAATTTACTTATTGATGGTAGATTTGGTGGTCACGTAATGAGTATGACTGAAGCAATGCTTGATTATTATGGTGTTTCTAAAAAAAGTGGTGATGCAAGAGATGCTGGAGGAGTTAAGATAAATGCAGTAGATCAAGATGGAAATGCAGTAACAACAATGGATGCTCAAAAATATTATTCACAAGTTGGTAATAGAGCTGGTGCAACAGGAGAATATATGTACAAAGCTACAAACGTGAAATTAGGAGAAGTTTCTTTAGGATATACTTTTGATTTCAGTAAAGAAACAGTTTTCAAAACAGTGAATCTTGCACTTGTTGGTAAAAACTTATTTTTCTTCTACAAAGATGCTCCGTTTGATCCAAACGTAACATTAAGTTCTGGAGAAGGATTACAAGGTGTTGATATTTTTGGTGCTCCATCAACAAGAAGTATTGGTGTTAATTTAAATTTAACTTTCTAAATAATATAATATAAGGACAAAACCTTTTGGTTGTTGTAAGAGAATCTTGTTTGTTGATTGAATGTAGAATAGTGTAAAAACAACAAACAATTAACCCTAAAATGGGGTGGCTTATAAATCAATAAAAATGATTTTAATTAACGATAAAAATTCACAGATGAAAAATAAATTATTAATATTTGGTTCAGTTTTAGCTCTTGCATTAGGCAGCTGTACAAATAACTTTGAGGATATAAATACCAACGAGACCGGTTTTAGTAACCATGAATTAGAACAAGACTTTAATCAGGTAAAAGCGCCTATTAAGACAATGCAAAGGGGGATGTATATCCTGGTTGCAGATGACTGGCAAGGAGATATTCAGTTTAACTTAAATGCTGATATTTTTTCAGGATATATGGGGACACCTCATGATTTTGAAGGTAATAGAAACAACTCAACTTATGTTCTTTTAGATGGTTGGAATGGTGCAGAATGGGTTCAGAAGTATCAAAGAGAAATGGTTAACGCATACAACCTTGAGAAATTAACAAAAGGAAAATTTCCTCAGTTTTATGCTTGGTCTTTGATCTTGAAAGTTTATGCAATGCACAAAACTACTGATTATTATGGACCTATCGTTTATTCAGGTTTTGGAAATGCTGATGGAACGACTCCTTACGATTCTCAAAAAGCAGTTTACGATCAGTTTTTCGCCGAATTGAAAACAGCTATAGATATTTTGAATGCTAAAATTGTTGAAGATCCAAGTATTGCACCAGAAAAAGTAACTTTTTTCCCTGATCCTAAAGATCCAACAGATGGAACTACAGCTAAAGGTAAAATGTTGAATTGGATAAAATTTGCTAACTCTTTACGTTTACGTTTAGCAATGAGAATTTCTAACATAGATCCGGTTAAAGCAAAAGCAGAAGCAGAAGCAGCGGTTTCAGGTTTTGGAGTTATTACAACAAATAATGAGAATATGGCTTATTTAGCAGAGCATCCTGTTAAAACATATACAGGTCCTTGGGCAGATATCAATGCAGGTGGAGCGATTACTTCTATCATGAATGGTTATAATGACCCAAGAAGAGAGACTTTCTTTCATACTGCTAAGGGCGGAGTTTATCAAGGTATTAGAATGGGTTCTATAGTTGATGCTGAATACAGAACAGCTCAAGCAGATTTATTCTCTAAAGTTGGACCTATTGTAGAAAATGATATGATTCCTTGGTTTAATGCATCTGAATCTCACTTCTTAAAAGCAGAAGCGGCATTAAAAGGATGGAATGTTGGCGGATCTGCTCAATCATTTTATGAATCAGGAATTACAACTTCGTTTGCTCAATTAGGAGCAGGAAGTGCATCAGCTTATATTAATGATGATACTTCAATGCCAGCTAATTTTACTGATCCATTAAATCCAACTAATAATATTGCAGCACAAAATTTAGTATCAGTAAAATGGTCTGATGCAGCATCAAATGAAGTGAAATTGCAAAAAATTATTACTCAAAAATGGATTGCTATTTTCCCTGACGGGCAAGAAGCTTGGGCTGAAACTAGAAGAACAGGATATCCAAAATTATTCTTACCGGCAAATAACTTTTCAGGAGGAAAAATTCCAGATGGAACTTTTGTAAGAAGAGTAAATTTCTATGTTAACGAAAAAACGGGTAATCCAGCAGGTTACGCTCAAGGTGTAAGCCTTTTAGGAGGTCCTGACACAGGAGCAACTAGACTTTGGTGGGATACTGGAGTTAACAAATTCTAATAAACATACAGAATAAAAGAATTTAAGTTTGGTTAGTAAATGGTATAAGTAATGAAAATTGCTTATACCATTTCAAAAACCAAAATTGTAAATAGCAAAAAAAGAAAAAGAAATGAAAAGTGCTTTAGAAATAAAACCTGATATCAGCTATAAAAGCGCAGGAAAATTTGAAGAAACTCGATTTGAAAAAATTCATAACGAAATCTTCAAAAGTTCTGTAGAAGCTTCAGTAATTGTAGCGCAGGAAATTGCGCAATTAATTAGATCTAAACAAGACAAAGGTAAATCTTGCGTATTAGGTTTAGCAACAGGTTCTTCTCCTATAAAAGTATATGAGGAATTAGTGAGAATGCACAGAGAAGAAGGCTTGAGTTTTAGCAATGTAATCACTTTTAACCTGGATGAATATTATCCAATGACAAAAGAGAACAATCAGAGCTATCATTATTTCATGCATCAGCATCTTTTTAATCACATTGACATTAATCCAGATAATGTTAATATTCCAGATGGAACCGTTCATATTGATGAATTAAATCAATATTGCATCGACTACGAAATGAATATTAAAAATGCCGGAGGATTAGATTTTCAACTATTAGGAATTGGTCGTACAGGTCACGTAGGTTTCAACGAACCTGGATCACACATCAATTCAGGAACCAGAATTATTACACTGGATCACATTACAAGAGTAGACGCTTCATCAGATTTTAATGGTATTGATAACGTTCCTAAAAGAGCGATTACCATGGGAGTTTCTACGATTTTAAGATCAAAGAGAATCGTATTAATGGCTTGGGGACAAAACAAAGCCGATATCATCAAAAGAACTATTCAGGGAGATATCAGTTCAGAAGTTCCTGCGACATTTTTACAAAATCATCCTAATGCGACTTTCGTATTAGACCAGTCTGCAGCATCAGAATTAACGCGTTTCAAAACGCCTTGGTTAGTTGGAGAATGCATCTGGAATCAGGAATTAAAAAGCAAAGCGATTGTTTGGTTGTGCCAAAAAACAAAACAATCAATCTTAAAATTAACAGACAGAGATTACAACAACAACGGAATGTCTGATCTTTTGGCACAAGAAGGTTCTGCTTATGATTTGAACATCAATATGTTCAACGTATTGCAGCATACCATTACAGGATGGCCAGGTGGAAAACCAAATACAGACGATTCTCATCGTCCGGAAAGAGCCAATCCGGCAAAAAAACGAGTGATTCTTTTTAGTCCGCATCCGGATGACGATGTGATTTCTATGGGAGGAACTTTTTCAAAATTGATAAAACAAGGTCACGATGTACACGTTGTATATCAAACCTCCGGAAATATTGCAGTTACAGACGACGAAGCATTGAAATTTGCTGAGGTTGCCAAAGATTTTATTGGTGAAGCAGGCGCAGGAATCAACTTCAAATCTGTGATTGAATTTTTGAATAGCAAATCAGAAAATCAAATCGATTCTCTTGAAGTTCGAAAATTAAAAGGATTAATCAGAAGAAGAGAATCTTATGCAGCGACAAGATATATTGGGCTGAAAGATGAAAATACACACTTTTTAGATCTTCCGTTTTACGAAACAGGACAGGTAAAAAAGAATCCATTAGGACCAGAAGATATTGCGATTGTAAAAGATATCATTGCACAAATCAAACCACATCAGGTATTTGCTGCAGGAGATTTGGCAGATCCACACGGAACTCACGAAGTTTGTCTAAATGCAATTTTTGCGGCTTTGAAGGAATTAAAACCGGAGAAATACATGGACGATTGCTGGTTGTGGTTGTACAGAGGAGCTTGGCACGAATGGGATATTCACGAAATTGATATGGCCGTTCCGCTTTCTCCATCAGAAGTATTGCTAAAACGTCATGCGATTTTGTACCACCAATCTCAAAAAGACAGAGTAATGTTTCAAGGAAATGACTCAAGAGAATTCTGGGTTAGAGCCGAAGATCGTAACAAAAATACAGCGATTCTATACGATGAATTAGGATTGGCTGAATACGAAGCAATTGAAGCTTTTAAGCGTTTTGATTACTAGAGTTGTTTTATAAAGATTCGGTTTGGAGCGAATCAAATTCAAAATTCAGATTGATTTCATAGCGATTTGTGAGGTTCAATAGAGAGATCATTCTGAGTTTTGTTTCTATTATCTATTATTAATGTTGTCTTGGGATAACATCTTTTCAAAAACAGTAAAAATGAAATATTTATTAGTCCTACTATTAGCAGGTGTAACTTCTAGTGCTCAAATTCAAAAAGAGCAGCTAAATCTTATGCCGTGGCCTCAAAGTGTTGTTGTAAACGATGGGAATTTTGCTTTAGATAAAAATTTTAAAGTAAACATTACCGGAAATCCTAATTCCAGAATTTTTGGTGGAGTAACTCGCTTTTTGCGTCGCTTAGATGGTAGAACTGGTATCTTTTTTCAACAAGGTTTTATTACAAAATTAAATGAAGTTCCAACAGCTGAGCTTCAGATAAACTGTACAAAAAGCGGAAAAATTGGTTTATACGAAGATGAAAGTTATCATTTAGACATCAAAAAAAATCAAATTACAATAAATGCAACCAGCGATTTAGGAGCACTTCATGGTCTTGAAACGTTACTGCAAATGTTGCAGAATAATAACAACTCGTTTTATTTTCCGATCTCACAAATTTCAGATTTTCCAAGATTTACATGGAGAGGTTTGATGATTGATGTTGCAAGACATTTTCAGCCAATTGATGTTGTAAAAAGAAATATCGATGGATTGGCAGCAATGAAAATGAATGTTTTTCACTGGCATTTGGTTGACGATCAAGGTTGGAGAATCGAAATGAAAAAACATAAGAAGCTTATCGATGTAGCTTCGGATGGAATGTATTATACACAAGAGGAAATTAGAAATATCGTAAAATATGCTGATGAGCGCGGTATTTTAGTAGTTCCTGAAATAGATGTTCCTGGTCATGGATCTGCAATTTTAACGGCTTATCCGGAAATTGGAAGTAAATTGATTACACTGACAGGAGGAACGTCTGAAAAAAATATTCAAGGTACAGCAATTGCTACCTATGGAATTGAAAGAAATGCGGGTATATTTTCGCCAACATTAGATCCTTCAAATCCTAAAACATATCAATTATTAAGTGAAATTTTTGATGAGGTTTGTCCCTTATTTCCCGGCGCTTATTTTCATATCGGGGGAGACGAAAATGAAGGGAAAGACTGGGACGCAAACCCGAAAATTCAGGAATTCATGAAGAAAAATAAGTTAGCCAACAATCATGAATTGCAGACTTATTTTACCATGCAATTAGTTCCAATGCTTACAAAACATGGAAAACAATTAATGGGATGGGAAGAAATTTTGACAAAAAACATGTCAAAAGATGCCATTATTCATTCTTGGAGAGGTCCAAATGAAGGAATGGTTGCAGGACAATCTTTAACAGATGCAGTAAAAAAAGGATATAAAACAGTTTTATCAAACGGCTATTATATCGATCTAATGTATCCTGTTGCAAGTCATTATTTAAATGATCCAATGCCAAAAGGAGTAGATTTAACTGCCGAAGAAAAAGCAAGAATATTAGGTGGAGAAGCTACAATGTGGACAGAACTTGCAACGCCAACAACATTAGATTCAAGAATTTGGCCAAGAACAGCAGCAATTGCAGAAAGACTTTGGTCAGCTGGAGACATTACAGATTTGGCAAGTATGCGCAAACGTCTGGATGTAATATCTTTTAGATTAGAAGAATTAGGATTAACACACATTCGTAACAAAGCAGTGATTTTGAGAAATATCTCAAACAATCAAAACATAGAATTGCTTGAAGAACTTTCAAATGTTTGCGAACCATTAAAAGGATACACACGTAATAAAGGAGGAACAGAATATCAAATGTATTCACCGTTTACACTTTTTGCAGATGCTTGCGGACCGGACGCTAAAGATTCTTTAGCTTTTGATGATGCTGTAAATCAGTATTTAGCAAATAAAACACCAGAGAATAAAGCAAAAGTTACCGCATTTTTCACTAAATGGATTGCCTTAAATAAAGGACTAATTGAGTTAGGAGCAAACGCACCTTTAGTACAGCCAATTTTGCCTTTGTCAAAAAAATTAAATGATGCATCACAAGAATTATTACTTGTTTTAGACAATAAATCAACATTAAAAGCTGAGGATTTAAAAACTCTAATAGAACAATGTAACACAAAAGAACACGCAGATGTTGAGTTATCAGTTTATGCGAGTCTTAAGAAATTGATATAAAGAGAAAGTTTGGTTTGAATTAGTGTTTAGTAAGTTTAAGTTACCATGATTATTTAGTAATTCATTTATCTCTACTAGAGATTTCTAGTAGAGATAATTATGGTAAAACCGAAAAAAATCGCTATAAAAACCTGTTAAAAAGAATATAAGTATAAGAATTATAGAAACCAAATAGTAACATTTAAAACCAAATAGACAGAATAGATTAAAAAAACATGACAAACAATTAAAGTATTAAAAATCGATGAACCCCAAATTTATCTTTTTGTATTTAAACTAATTTTTAAAAAAATTAAATAAATATCAATCAGTACTATTCACCAATGATTATGGATAAAATCAGTAATAGTAATATTTATTTTTAGAAGTAATATGAATTAATTTTTCCAATTGGTTGCAATCTTTTTTTTGCAATTGGTTGAATCCCAGTTGTTACATTTTATATACAGAGTTGCGGTATGTAACTTATTTCGATTGGAATATTTCTTTTTATTAACCAATATTAATTTAATTATGAAACATTATTACAGATTGCTTTTTTTGTTACTGTTTCCCTTACTCGCGTTAGCCCAACCAGCTCACGGTAAAAAGGTAGTAGGGTATTATGCGCAATGGGCTATTTATGCCCGTGATTTCAATATTCCCAAGATTGACGGGAGTAAATTGACGCATTTGAATTATTCGTTTTATGGTACAACTTTCGATCCGGCACACCCGGAGAATACAAAGTTGTTATGTTTAGATTCCTATGCCGATTTTGAGCATATGGAAGGTGGAATTCCTTGGGATGCTCCTGTAAAAGGTAACTTTTATGACTTAATGAAACTTAAGGAAAAGTATCCGCACTTAAAAATTTTAATCTCTGTTGGAGGATGGACAAAAGGTCAGGATCTTTCTCCGATTGCTGCAAGTCCTGTAGCAAGAGCCGCTCTGGCTGCAGATATGGCAAACTTTATTACCAAATATCCTTTTATCGATGGATTTGATATCGATTGGGAATATCCGCTTTCCGGTGGAACAGATGGTACCGAAGTAATTAACGGAGCCCCAATTCCTCCACAAAAATACAGCCCGGACGACAACAAAAACTTAGTTTATTTATTGAAAGCAATGCGTCAGGCAATGCCAAATAAATTAATCTCGATTGCTGCCGGAAACAATGTTCGTAAAGTTGCATCGCAATATTTAGGACCATCAAACAGAGCACAATACGGAATGACAGAAGATATTTCGACATATTGTGATTATATCACCTATTTTGGATATGACTTTGGTGGAAACTGGTATGATAAAACGTGCTACAATGCACCTTTATATGCAAGCGGAAACACAAACGATCCGCTTTACGGAGCAACACAATCAGAATCACTTGATGAATTAACAAATCAATATTTGAACGTTGTTGGTTTTCCTGCGAATAAATTAATCATGGGATTACCTTTCTACGGAAAGAAATTTGATCATGTAGCGACAAATTCAACAAATGGATTATTCGTTTCGGCTCCAAGAGATGTAGTTGCAGGATGCACAAATCCGCAAAATCCAACAGGAACTTGGGATGGTGCAGCAGCTTGTGAAAAATCAGGAAGTATCGAAATTTGCGATTTAGTCGGAAATCCGGTTACGAATTCACATGCTTATTTAGATCCAAATACAATGCAGGTTACATCATCTGCTGCAGCAGCAGGATGGGTAAGATATTTTGATAATACAACAAAAGTTCCTTATCTGTATAATGCTAGTTTAAAACAGTTTATCTCTTATGAAGATAAGCAGTCAATGGATTTAAAAGTACAATATATTAAATCAAAAAATCTTGCCGGAGGTATGGTTTGGGAATTATCTCAGGACACAAGAGGTTCTGTACCAAATGCATTATTAACTCAGGTAGATACATCATTTGGAAGCGTTGTTCCCGGAACAGTAAGTATTGCAGGTTCTGTAAAAAACGGAACAGCTTTAGTTCCTGATGTAACAGTTGAACTTAGAAATGCAAGTAATGTAGTATTGCAAACAGTAGTTTCTACAGGAGGTAATTTTACATTCAGCAACTTGACTTCAGGACAAAATTATATACTTACAGCTGCAAAAGCTTCATATACTTTTACGCCTGTAAATTTAACAAACGTAACAGTTAACCAAACAGGAGTTGTTATCAATGGATCACAACCTTTGTACACCGTTAGCGGAACTGTTCTTAACGGATCAACTGGAGTTTCTGGCGTTACAGTTACAGCTACATCAGGATCTACGGTTCTAACTGCGACTTCTAATGCAAGTGGAGTTTACAGCGTTGCTGGTTTAACAGCCGGACTTAATTTTACAGTTACAGCTGCAAAAACAGGATTCTCTTATACGCCAACTTCAACAGTTTATAATGCGATAGGTGCCAATCAAACGTTGAATTTTGCTCAGGGCGCTCCAATTGTATATTATACAGTAAGCGGAACAGTTCTAAACGGAACTACTGGAGCTTCAGGAGTAACAGTTACAGCAACTTCGTCAGGAGGAACTTTTACTGCAACTACAAATTCAACTGGAGCTTATTCGATTGCTAATTTACCGTCAGGCGGAACTTATACTGTAACTGCAGCTTTAGCAGGACAAACATTTACTCCGGCGTCAACAGTTTATACTAATTTAATAGCAAACAAAACATTAAACTTAACACAAGATGCTGTTGTTGTTCCAACTAATAAAATTAGCGGAACAGTTAAAAACGGAACCGTTTTAGTAGCGGGTGCAAAAGTAGAAATCGTTTTACCTTGGACAGATAGTACACACAACTGGAAAAGTGTAATTGCAACAACAGATGCACAAGGAAAATACAGCTTTGACAATTCAGTTGTAGCAGGATATACAACAGTTACAAGTTTAAAATTAAATAGTTGGGAAAACGGAGAAGTAGTTTATTTACCAAATAATCTGGCAAATTTCCCAGTTCCGGCAAACCCAACAATTTACAATTTTAATACAAGTACTACAGCAAAAGCAGCACAAGTTCAGGCAAATTTAATTAGCGGAAGCGTTAAAAACGGAACAACTCCGGTTGCAGGTGCAAAAGTAGAATTAGTGGTGCCTTGGACAGATAATACTCATAACTGGAAAAGTGTTTTGGCAACAACAGATGCATCAGGAAATTATACTTTCGATAATGCAGTTGTAGCAGGTTATACACAAATTTTAAGTTTGAAATTAAATGCATGGGAAAATGGCGACGTGACTTATTATCCAAATAACTTAGCCAACTTTGCAGTTCCAACAACAGCAACAGTTTATAATTTTAATAGACAAGCAGTGGTTGCGACTAAACCAGTAGTTACCATTACAGCGCCAACAGCTTCGGCGATTGCTATAAATTTAGGATCATCAATTAATTTTGTTGCAAGTGTTGGATTAAGTGCTGCAGATGCTACTACAATTTCATCAGTTGTATTTAGTTTAGACGGACAAACCATAAGTGCTACAAATTCTTCAGGAACTTATACATCGGTTTGGACACCGGCAGCAAATCAGTTTTCTGCTTCTCATACGTTAACCGTTACGGCTACAGCATCAAACGGAACAACAGATGCAAAAACATATAGTTTTACATTAACTTGTTCAGGTGCAAACTGTCCAAATTCATTGCCTGTAATTACTTGGAATTCACCATCGAATACTACAGTAAACCAAAGTACTTTCCAGGTTGTGCCAATTTCGGTTACAGCTGTAGATAGTAACGGATCAGTTTCAGGAGTTACTATTACAATAAATGGAGGTACATTCAACATGACAGCAGGTACAAATAATACTTATACGTATAATTTTACACCATCTGCTTATCAGGATTATCCAGTTGTAATCAAAGCAACTGACAATCAATCTGGTGTAACTACATTAAACAATACAATCAAAATTGCTCCGGTGAGCACAAATAGATTCATTCCGCTTCCATCCAAAATTATTTTAGGATACGCACATTCTTGGGAAAATGCAGGTGCTCCATTTTTATATTTTTCTCAAATGGTAGGAAGTAAGTTTAACGTAGTCGATTATTCTTTCGTAGAAACCGTTAATCGTGATGGTTATACACCAGTATTAACTACTAACGACAATAGATATTTGACCAATGGAGTTTTCAATAAGCAATTGTTGAAAAACGACATAAAATCTTTAAGAGATAGCGGCGTTCCGGTTATTGTATCTATCGGAGGTCAAAACGGTCATGTTGTTTTAGACAATGTAACTCAAAAAAATATCTTTGTTAATGGTCTAAAAGCAATTATAGACGAGTACCAATTTGACGGGGTTGATATTGATTTTGAAGGCGGATCAATGAATTTTAGTGCAGGAGGTTTAAGAGATATTTCGTATGCGGGTATTTCTGCTTATCCAAGATTAAAAAACGTTGTAGATGCTTTCAAAGAATTAAAAGCTTACTATGGCCCTGGATTCTTATTAACTGCAGCTCCTGAAACACAATACGTACAAGGAGGATATTCTACCTATACAGATACTTTTGGATCTTTCTTACCAATCATTCAAAACTTACGTAATGAATTAGATTTGTTAGCAGTACAATTGTATAATACAGGAGGAGAAAACGGATTAGACGGTCAATATTATGGTTCAGCTAAAAAAGCAAACATGGTAACGGCCCTAACCGATATGGTGATAAAAGGATATAACATTGCTACAACAGGAATGCGTTTTGATGGTTTACCAGCCTCAAAAGTTCTTATTGCATTGCCAGCTTGTCCAAGTGCAGCAGGTAGCGGTTATTTAACACCGGCAGAAGGAATTAGCGCGATGCATTATTTAAGAACCGGAACCACTTTTACCGGAAGAACATACACTATGCAGGCAGGCGGACCATATCCTTCTTTAAGAGGATTAATGACTTGGTCAGTAAACTGGGATGCATCATCTTGTGGTAATTCATCTGAATTGTCTAAAGCATATGCTACTTATTTTGCTTCGCAGTCAACAGCAAAAACATTAGCGGTTGATAATATTCCTTCAAAAAGCAGTGCAACGATAGCGTATTTCAAAAACAATGCATTATCAGTTACAAATGAGACTGAAGATATTGCTCAGATTGATGTATTCAACATCCTTGGACAAACATTAGTAAGTCATAAAAACGTTCAAAATAATAAAGAAATTCTGCTGCAAGATCAAAGTTTTTCAACAAAACAATTGTTCTTGGTTGTTGTTACAGACAAAGCAGGAAAAAAACAATCATTCAAAGTATTGAACTTCTTAAACTAAAGTTCGTCGCAATGAATAAAACACTGAAATAAAACATTGGAACGGTTAAAATTGAGTTTGGTTATTTATTTTTTAATCTGATTTTTATTTCGAATAAATGCATTGAACTCAGGTGATTTGTTATTTGGTTTTCACTTGAAGGAGAGCATTCTAAGCCTGGCAATTTTATTGCCAGGTTTTTTTTTGTTTTAAAGGGAAGTTAATCTAATGAAAATGTTTAGGAGCTATTTCCTACTATCCACTCCAATCTTTTATGCCGAACCCCGGCACAAAAGGATTTCCACTTCTATCAGGGCTAGGGCTTTAGGTTTTATTAGAAACAATTAAGATGAAGTAATCTCAAAGTAACCCCAAAGCACGTCATTGTGAGGAACGAAGCAACCACAATACTATAGACAATTATTGACATGGCAAGTGAGATTGCTTCGTTCCTCGCAAGGACATAAAATCCGCGTTTTCGCGATAGCGAATCCGTTTAATCCGCGTACCATTTCTAGCAAAGCATTTTAAAAATTGTAACGATCAAAACGGCTCTTGAACAAATGATATAATTCTAAAGTATCAGAATCTAAAATTTGCGATTCATTATATTCTAAACCATAATTAATGTCAAGAATATCCAGTTCAATATTTTGATCATTTATTTGTCTGCTATATTTATTAAAAGACAATTGATCATCATCGATTGGAGGATTTGCCTGATTGTTCTTTTCTATTTCTGCTAAGATGATTTCAGATTTAAATTCAGGAAATTGTAAAACCTTATTTAAACTCCCATCCAGATTAAAAATCACGGCATTATTTGGATTTGGATATAAATTACTATTGCTAAATATTGCTACAATATATTGCAAATTAGCTGTAGGAAATCCTTCTACACTGCCTTCATTATCAAAAACAGAAATTTCCGTTTCGTTATATTCCCAAGCAATACCAAATCTTTTTCCTTTTAAAAACTCATTCTTTAAATTTTTATCAATTTTATCAAAATAAGATAAGTGAGGAGCAAGTATATCAATTGGAATTTGAATACCGTTTTCATTCGTTTTTTTCCAGTTTTTAATCATGTTTTCAACAATATCAGTGTAAATCAGTTAAAATTTGCGTCATATTATCTTTGTCAAAGTTTCAAACTTTGACAAAGATTTAAAAATCTCAAATCGCAAAAAGCAAGAACAAAAAATCAGTGTAAATCAGCTGGAATCAGTTTAATCCGCGTGCCATCTTAGCGCAAAGTAGCAAGTGAGATTGCTTCGTTCCTCGCAAGGACTAAAAAATCCGCGTGCCATCTCAACGTAAAGTAACCACAAAGCACGTCATTGCGAGGAACGAAGCAACCGCAATACTATAGACAATTATTGACATGGCAAGTGAGATTGCTTCGTTCCTCGCAAGGACAAAAAATGAGAGTAAAAAGAAAAGTAAGAAACAAAAAAAAGCCACATAAATCCGCGTCTTCGCGATAGCGAATCCGTAAAATCCGCGTGCCATATTACCGCAAAGAAATTCAATTCTTCTTAATCCATTCATCAACAGGAATCTTTCGCTCAACATATTCAGAATATTTCTCGTGGTCAACTAAATCCATATAAGTCACAAAGAAGTTTTTTCCATCTGCAGAAACTTTAAAAATTTTACATTCATCATAATTTTCGTTAGCACCTTGAAAATATTGATCACAGATTTCAAAAGTTTTAATTTTATAAAAAGGGTTAAGATCAGAAGGTTTTTCTATGATTTCAAAGTACAATTCCTTTTTTAAACAATTGATTTTGTAGATTTTAATAATCTGGGTTTTTCGTTTTTCAAAGAAATCCAGAATCTGTTTTTCCTTCTTATTATATACAAATTGATATGGAATAAATTGGTGTTTTTCGGTTTCAAAATCCTTAGGATGATTTCGTTTTTCAGTTGGTTTTATTTCGACACCATTTTTATCAATATAACCCCAGGTTCCACCAACAATCGACGGATGTTCTTCATCTTTAGAGTAATCAAAATAACAACCATTACAGTATTCGGTAAAACCAAAATTCATATGAGAAACCCAATCGTATTGCGCCGGAATAACCTTAACTCCGTTTCGATTAGCAAAACCAAGTTTTTTGTTTTCGACAAATCGCATATAACCTTCACTAAAATCATCAAAACCGGCATCAAACATATAAGGTTCAAATAGAAAATTTCCTTTTCTGTCATACATTTTTAAACCATCTTTAATAACCCAAAAAGGAATTAAATTTCCTTTGATTTCTTCTTTTAAAATTCCATCATAAATAGAAGGAATTAAGGTATAAGCAGCTGGAATAATAATTTTCCCGTTTTGATTTTTTACGCCCAAAAGACTATCTTTTTCAATAAAATAATAGAGTTTATCCGTTTGAGAGAAAACAGAGAATTGATTTAGGATTAAAAGAAGCAGAAATATTTTTTTCATTAAAAGTGCCTTTAGTTATTGACAGTAATCAAATGTAGTAATTAAAGTCTTTAAAAATAACTACTTTTGATTTCCAATTATTGCATCAAAAATTCATGAAGAAATCAATTGTTTTTCTAATCCTATTTCTACTTTCGACAACAATTTTCGGTCAAACGAAATTCGGAAATCCGGAAGTTAATCCAATCCAAATTCAGAATAAATACAATGATTGGTGGATTTATCAAAGCAAAAATATCATGCTTTCCAGAGATTATGTAGCGCTTGATACCGATTCTAAAGAAATTTCAAAAGAAACCTTTCTAAATGAATTAACAAATGGAAATTATATTCCAATTAGATTAAAATCGGAAGATTCGATTTACTATTATAAGCTTTTTAAAATTCAGCCCAATTCAGATACAAGTATAAAGGCCACCATAAATCAGGAAGCTTTTGACGCATTAAAGAATTTCGAAATGGAAGGAAAACCTTTTCCTAAATTCTCTTTCAAAGATTTAAACGGAAACATTGTTTCTAATGAATCCATGAAAGGTAAAATCATCGTCATAAAATGTTGGTACATTCATTGTGCAGCCTGTATCAAAGAATTTCCCGAAGTCAATCAATTAGCAGCAAAATACAAAGACCGAAAAGATATTCTTTTTGTAAGCCTTGCCGAAGATACACCAGAACAATTAAAGGTGTTTTTAGCCAGAAAACCATTGTCATATTCAGTTATTCCCAACATGAAAATTTACATGAATGAAACTCTGCAACTGAATGCTTTTCCAACTCATTTTATCTTGAATAAAGAAGGTTTAATTGCTAAAGTTTTACCTAATTATAGAAGTCTGGAAGTAGCTTTGGAGAAAGAAAGTAAATTATAATAAGTAAGTTGTTAAAAGTTAGAAGTTAGATGTTGTTGTATTTGATAGGAATGGTGGATTTTATATTTCACTTTTCACATTTTACAAAACAAAAAACTTAGCGACTTAGTTCCTTTGCAACTCTGAACCTTTTTCCTTACTTTTGCACCAAATTAATTAAAAAGACATTCATGTTAACAGTCAATAATTTATCAGTTCAATTTGGCAAGCGAATTTTGTTTGACGAAGTAAATACCACATTCACTCACGGAAATATTTACGGCGTTATTGGAGCCAATGGTGCTGGGAAATCTACTTTTCTAAAAATCATTTCGGGCGACATCGACCCAACTTCCGGACACATTCATTTAGAACCGGGAAAACGTATGTCGGTTTTAAACCAAAATCACAACATGTTCGATGAGCATACAGTTTTGGAAACCGTTTTGATGGGAAATAAAGTTCTTTATGCTGTTAAAAAAGAAATGGATGAACTTTATTTAGATTACAACGATAAAAACGCAGACAGAATAGGAGAACTTCAGGTTCAGTTTGAAGAAATGAACGGTTGGAATGCAGATTCTGATGCCGCAGCGATGTTATCTAACTTAGGAATCAACGAAGAACACCATTATACTTTAATGGGCGATCTTGAGGGAAAAATTAAAGTACGTGTGCTTTTGGCACAAGCGCTTTTTGGAAATCCTGATTTGCTTATTATGGATGAGCCTACCAACGATTTGGATTTCGAGACAATCGCTTGGTTAGAAAATTTCTTAGCAAACTACGAAAATACTGTAATTGTAGTATCTCACGACCGTCACTTTTTAGATGCGGTTTGTACACATATTTCTGATATTGATTTCGGAAAAATAAACCACTACTCAGGAAACTATACTTTCTGGTACGAGTCTAGCCAATTGGCAGCAAAACAACGTGCTCAGCAAAACAAAAAAGCAGAAGAAAAGAAACAAGAATTAGAAGAATTTATTCGTCGTTTTAGCGCGAACGTTGCAAAATCTAAACAAGCAACTTCTCGTAAAAAAATGATTTCTAAATTGAATATTTCTGAAATCAAACCTTCAAGCCGTCGTTATCCTGCAATTATTTTTGACCAGGATCGTGAAGCTGGAGATCAGATTTTGAATGTAGAAGGTTTAGCAGCTTCTGTAGAAGGAGATCTTTTGTTTAAAGATGTAGATTTGAATATGGCAAAAGGCGATAAAATCGTTCTTTTTTCTAAAGATTCACGTGCTACAACAGCTTTCTACGAAATTTTAAATAATCAACAAAAAGCAGACGCAGGAACTTTTGATTGGGGAATTACAACAAATCAGGCTTATTTACCGGCAGAAAATCATTCATTCTTTGAAAACGATTTGACATTGGTAGATTGGTTACGTCAATACGCAAAAACAGAAGAAGAGCGCGACGAAGTATTTATTAGAGGATTCTTGGGGAAAATGATTTTCTCTGGAGAAGAAGCTTTAAAAACAAGCCGTGTATTATCAGGAGGAGAAAAAGTACGTTGTATGCTTTCGAGAATGATGATGGAGCGTGCAAATATCTTAATGCTTGACGAACCAACAAATCACTTAGATTTGGAGTCGATTACAGCGTTTAACAATTCATTAAAAAACTTCAAAGGTTCAGTAATTTTCACAACACATGACCACGAGTTTGCACAAACTGTAGGTAATAGAGTAGTGGAGTTAACGCCAAATGGAGCTATAGACCGTTACATGACATTTGACGAATATCTGGATGATGAAAAAATTCAGGAATTAAGAAAGAAGATGTACAATTTGTAATATTTCAATTTATAATATGAAGAAATCCCGATCGCTTTGGCAATCGGGATTTTTTTATGATTACTTATTGCCACCGAAGACTTTTGCAAAAATGAAAATGATTATCGCAACAATAAAGATGACGATAAAGATTCCGAATCCCATTCCGGCTTTGAAAATATCTCCAATAACTTCGCAACTTGTAAATGAAAATAGTATTACGAATACCATTAACAAACGTGTAATTATTTTTTGCATGATTTTGCTGTTTTAATTGTTTTAAAAAGAATTGAGTATTCTAATTTGCTTACAATAAAATTAATTCATACAATAAAAAAATGTGTTACATAATTTGGTCGAAAAGTTTTATGATTTAGAGATTAAGGAAAACGAATCAAAAAAAGAACCAAAGGTTCGGTTCATATTATAGGGCTGGATTTCAATCCAGTTTAAATATAAAAGACAAATATTACAACATTTCAATTAATTGAATTTTATTCCCACAAGTATCATCTAAAATGGCAATTTTTACATTTCCCATTTCAGTGGGTTTCATGATAAATTCAACGCCAAGATTAATAAGTCTTTCGTATTCTTCCTGAAGATTATCAACATTGAATTGCGTGTATGGAATTCCGGCTTCAAAAAGTGCTTTTTGATACGTTTTGGCAGGTTCAAAATGATTTGGCGAAGGTTCTAATAAAATTTCAACGCCATCTGGTTCATCTTTAGAAACTAGGGTTAACCATCTGTTTCCTTCGCCTAAAGGCACATCATGTTTTTTTATGAAACCCAATTTTGTAGCGTAGAATTGTAATGCCTTTTCTTGGTCTTGAACTGGGATTCCTATGACTTTTGCTTTCATGATTTACTCTATTTAGTTTATTGAACTTGTCTAAAATAGAAAATTAGATTTGTAATAATTTTAAAAAGGATTAATATGTACAGTATTGTTAGAAAAATATAAGCTGAATTTTTAAAATAAAAATACAGCTTATAACAGATGATTCCGTTTAAAATAATAGGGAGCAAACCAAAAATAATGGCAATAAATAAAAAACCTAGACTACTAAAAAACGAATCGTTTGATAGTCGCAGTTTAATTGTTTCTAACTCAATTAGCGAAGGATGAATTAAAAGTTCTGCAATGGATTCTTCACTAATGTTAGGATATATTTTACTATGTATCGCTCTTAATCCAGAATCAATTAATTGATTGAAAGCCATGTAGGAAATGGTTATGTAATTTGAAGCAATCGCAATAAAAGGAATTGCTAACATAAGAATTTGCCTGTTGTCAATGCTTAGATCAAATACTTTTACTTCTGAGATAATTGAATTGTCAATTAGAAACCAAATTATACTTAAAACAAGTGTAATGAAATAATAAGTATACATTAGTTTGCTACTAGCTTTATAATTTTCATTTAAAATTGGTTCAATTGCCTTTAATTCTTCAATTGTGGTTTTTTCGTTATTAATAGTATTAATGATTTGCGAATTAAAGTTTGGTTGTTTCATTGTTTTAAATGTTTTTAAAAAAAAATGTAATTAATAATATTTTCTATCTAATAATAGTTTTCTATTTATTGATTCTTCTATTGATTCCAGATGTAGATCTTCATAAGCATTTTCCATATGTTCACCGTAATGCAGTTTCCAGGGGGAAGTACTATTTAAGTTAGCACTTAAATATATATTGATATTATTTAATAGAAATTCGCGATTTAAAATAGGCGTATTGAAATTCTCTATACGATGATTTTCTTCTCTATTAATGAGAATATTATATAGTTTTTCTAGATTAAGTTTAAAATTATTTTTGCCTAATACTTCAATTGTAAATTCGATATCTGATAAATCCGGATCAATTGATAAATTAAAAATTGGAGTCATTTCATCGTATGGTTCTCCCCAGTCAAATTTCTTTTCTTCAATATAACAATACGGGCATGTACTTTTGTCGATGTAAATCATTTATTTAATTTATTGAACTAGATTTAATTTCTGTTAAGTTATTTACTTGGTGGATACGAAAAAAATAGAGCTATCGTTTTGAAAAACAAAGTAATTTAGAGATGGTTTTATTCATAATCATATCTATAAGTCAAGAAATCTCCTTTGTGAACATACGTTTTATATTCATTTTCGAATTTGTTTTCAAGTTCTTTTTTAAGCTGTTCATCTTTGTAATTGTAATGTCTTTTGTTTAAAAAACCAACTGACCTAATTGTCGGATGGTCAAGTATTGGTTTGAGGTTTCCGTTCAAAATGTTTGTGTTTACAAAACGGAAGTCAATAAGATTTGGAAATTCATTTAAAAAATCAAGATTGTCAATTGGTCCACAATTATTTAAACAAAGTACTTTTAATTTTTTGAGTTGAAGTAACTCCTGCGATAATTTGAATTTTTTTGATGTGTTAATGTGTAAAAACTCAAGATTTTCACTTAATAGGCTCAACCCATGATCATTTTCTAATTTAGTGCAATAATGAAGTTCAAGTCTTTTTAGATTTTTAAATTTCTCAATACCATCAAAGTTTTTAATGTTAGCCCAGTTTAATTCTAAATATAATAGTTTGTCTGCTTCAGACAAATTTTCAAACGAGTATGATTTTTCTTTTAGGTGCCAAATGATAGCGTATTCCGAAGTTGTAAAATTCTTGTTCTCAGACGTAATTGTATTTTCTTTAAAGTCCTTTCTGAAAATTTTGTCTTGTTCTAATTGTTCAAACCATATAGAGTTAAATCTCCAATCCATTTTTTTTGTATTAAATTATGAAATTGTTATAAGTATTTGTGAATTGCTCCAATAGAATTAGTTAGATCTGTTCTGCTTATGAATTTTCGAGCAATCTATTTTATTCACTATCAATTATTATTGGTTCGGATGTGGAAATTACGCTAACGCAATCATTTATACTTGAAATTAAATATTCATTATGGTCAATTGAATGATGCTGCGATACGAATCCATTTCGTAATTTTTCAAGTTCAAACCAGCCACCACTTTCGACTTTCCAGATCCAACCAGGAACTCTTACGTCGGGATTCCAAAACTCTAAAAGATTTCCTTCATCTAAGACTCTAAAACCAACTACATTTTTAAAAATAACATATATTGGACTTGGATGATCATTAAAAGATAGCGTTATTTTTAAAGTCCATAAGTCATAACTTACATTAAATATTTCAGGGTTTGATTTGTTAGAAAAGTTGATGTCAAATTCTTTAACTTTTGGTTCTAATAGATCTTGAATGTTTTCCATAACTTTTGGTTGGATTAATTTTGCATTCCGTTAAAATATAACTTTTGCAAATGAAGTTTTAAAAGTAATTTTATTTCTCGGAACAAAATGGGGGATTTTCAAAAAAAAGTATTTGTAAATGAAAATTTTCATCCCAAATCAAAAAAAAATATTTCCCTTCCCAACACCCCAACAAATAAATTCTGATTTTGTATATTTGCCCAACCAAACATTACAACTAATTATGAGCCAAAAAGTATTACTTAATTCAAAAGAAGTTACTATCATACTCCATCGTTTGGCTTGTCAGTTAATCGAAAAACATCTTGATTTCTCCGATACAATTTTAATTGGGATTCAGCCGAGAGGTGTTTTTTTGGCGGAGCGTTTAAAACAAATTTTAGAGAGCGAATACAAAACACCCGAAATCTCTTTGGGTTATCTGGATATTACTTTTTTTAGAGATGATTTCCGTAGAACTGATAAACCGCTTGAAGCAAATAAAACCCAAATCAACTTTATAGTCGAAAACAAAAAAGTCATTTTTATTGATGACGTTTTGTTTACCGGACGAAGCATTCGTTCTGCTTTAACCGCAATTCAATCTTTTGGAAGACCTTCAGAAATTGAATTACTGGTTTTAATCGACAGACGTTTTAGCCGCAATTTACCTATTCAGCCCGATTATCGCGGTCGTCAGGTTGATGCTATTAATGGTGAAAAAGTAAAAGTGAGCTGGAAAGAAAATGATGGTGAAGATGTTGTTCATTTAGTAACGAATTAGTTTAATCGGAAAAATAGTCTATTAAACATTTTTAAAAAATAAACGGTTAAACAAATAAACGATTAAACAATAAAAGTAATGACAGAGAACGAAACGTTTATTTACGAATCAATTTTTAATCAGATAAGAATGGGATTTCTTTCTGTTGATGAGATTCAGGAAAACATCATAGAAGAGATTGAAGACAACGAATTTGAAGGCGAAATATCAGAAGAATGGGCTTTTGAAAAAATAAGAGAAGAATACAAAAAGTTACTTGCAGAAAGTAAACAATGGAAAAGTCCAACAGATACTGAAAGGCTAATAGAAGCTTTTGATGAATTATGTGATCAAAATATACTGGCGCTTCATAATGTAGGTTACACCACAACTGATGGTGAATACGAAGTGATTGAAGTTGAAAGAGAATTACAGGAAAATGAAGTGGAGTCTGATGGATATTGTTTTTATCACGGACAGGATCTGGCGAGAGCTGTTGCAGTAGAAGATTCGAAATTGTTTATCGCTTTTCAGAAAGTAGACAATTCTGATGATGCAATTACGATAGAAATAGGGAAGAGAGTTGCCGAAGTTTTGATAAATAATGATTTTAGAGTAATCTGGAATGGTTCTGCAAGAACGAAAATTGAAATTCCAGGTTTTAGATGGCAGAAGATTTTTAATGAAGACGATAGAGATCTGCAAGATTATAGTGACGTTGTAGATAGAATGATTCAATAAAACAGCTTCTCTTTAAAGAAGCATTGACAATAATATTAAAGAAATAAAAATGAAAGAATTAAGCGTAAATCACTTATTAGGAATTAAATATATCAACGAGAATGATATTAACCTGATTTTTGAAACTGCCGATCATTTTAAAGAAGTCATTAACCGACCTATTAAAAAAGTTCCTTCATTACGAGATATTACAATTGCCAATATATTTTTTGAAAACAGTACCAGAACTAAACTTTCTTTTGAATTAGCACAGAAACGTTTATCTGCCGATGTTATTAGTTTTTCGGCAGCTCAGTCTTCTGTTAAAAAAGGAGAAACTCTGATTGATACTGTGAACAATATTCTATCAATGAAAGTTGATATGGTTGTAATGCGCCACTCTAATCCCGGAGCGGCTTATTTTTTATCTAAAAATGTCAAAGCAAGTATTGTAAATGCCGGAGACGGAGCACACGAACATCCAACTCAGGCTTTGTTAGACAGTTATTCTATCAGAGAGAAACTGGGTGATGTAACCGGAAAAAAAGTGGTAATTGTGGGTGATATTCTGCATTCGAGAGTTGCCTTATCAAATATATATGCTTTGCAAATGCAAGGCGCAGAGGTTAAAGTTTGCGGGCCAAAAACATTGATTCCAAGATATATAGAATCGCTTGGTGTTACGGTTGAACCAAATTTAAGAAAAGCATTAGAATGGTGTGATGTTGCGAATATGCTTCGTGTTCAGAACGAACGTATGGATGTTAACTTTTTCCCTTCAACACGTGAATACGCTCAACAATATGGTGTCGATAAACCTTTGCTGGATTCTCTTGGAAAAGAAATCGTAATCATGCACCCGGGACCAATCAATAGAGGAGTAGAGATTACATCTGAAGTAGCAGATTCTGATCATTCGGTGATTTTAAATCAGGTTGAGAATGGTGTTGCGATTAGAATGGCAGTGATTTATTTATTGGCTTCTAAGATTCAGTAGTTTAGTTTTCAGTCGCAGTTTTCAGTCTGATTAAAAGTGAAAACGGAGACCGAGACTAAATACTATAAACTGAGACTGCGACTGAAAACTAAAAAAAAACGTACCTTAGCTCTCGAAAACAGAGCCTATATATAATAAAATGAAAGTAGATCAAAAAGGACATACCGTTACGATTAAAGATACCCAGGGAGATTTTAATTCTTTTTTGGAGAAAGTGACGCAGCAGTTTAAAACCTTTGAAAAACAAAATATTATAATCGATTTATCATCAAATGCTCAATTGGCAGAAGGTGATTTGAAACTTTTTTTACCACTTTCGAAGCAACAAAAAAAAGCTAAAAAATCCTTTGTAATTGTAGTTTCTGATCTTGACTTTAATGCTATTTCTGATAAACTGGTTGTAGTTCCTTCACTTTTGGAAGCACACGATATTATCGAAATGGAAGAAATCGAAAGAGACCTAGGTTTTTAATTTTAGATTTTAGAGTTCAGATTTTAGATTTGGAATACTGAATGAATCTTAAATATGACTTACTCAATCTAAAATCAACAATCTAAAATCTAAAATGAAATTAACCATACTTGGCTGTTATGCCGCAACTCCCAGAACTCTTACTAATCCGACTTCGCAGGTTTTAGAAATTAAGAACAAAATGTTTTTAATTGATTGTGGCGAAGGAACTCAGGTTCAATTACGTAAAAACAAGATTAAATTCTCAAAGATCAATCACGTTTTTATTTCGCATTTGCATGGAGATCATCTTTACGGATTAATTGGGACTATTTCGACTTTTTCTCTTTTAGGAAGAACAACCGATTTACATATTTACGGACCAAAAGGAATCAAAGAGCTTATACTTCTTCAGTTGAAACTAACGGAATCATGGACTACTTATAGTTTATTTTTTCATGAATTAGAATCTAAGGAGAGTGAAGTTATTTTTGAAGATCAGAAAGTAATTGTCAGAACGATTCCGTTGAAACATCGCGTTTATACAAATGGATTTTTGTTTCAGGAAAAACCGGGAGACAGAAAACTAAATGTAGAAGCGGTTCAGCATTACAATATTCATACAGCATATTATCAGAAAATAAAAGGTGGAGGAAATGTAACGCTTGATGACGGAACGGTTATCGAGAACGAGAAATTATCTTTTGATCCCATTCCTTCATTGAGCTATGCTTTTTGCTCAGATACAGTTTATACAGAAGATATTATCCCAATTATAAAAGATGTTGATGTTTTGTATCACGAATCTACTTTTTTGGAATCTGAAGCTGCATTAGCGAAAAAAACATTACATTCTACTGCAATAGAAGCGGCAAAGATCGCACAGAAAGCAAATGCTAAACATTTGATTTTAGGTCATTATTCTACAAGATATGACGGAATCGAACGTTTTAAAGAAGAAGCTGAAACTGTTTTTCCAAATGTTTTATTAGGGAATGATGGGGTTTCTTTTGAATTTGTTTAATAAGGTACTGAGGCTCTAAGGTTCTGAGGCGCTAAGTTTTGGAATGTGAATATACAGATGTCACCCTGAGCGAAGTCGAAGGGCTTTTATAACAAGAAGGGCTTCGACTTCGCTCGGTCTGACAAACGTGAAACCTGAAACAAAAATTCTAAAATCTAAAATCAACAATCTAAAATCTAAAGTCATGAACGATTTAAGTAATTATAGAAAGTCTTACGAGAAAAGTGAATTATTAGAAAGTAATATTCCGGAAGATCCAATTAATCTTTTTAACCGATGGTTTCATGAAGTGGAGGATTTTGGCGCAAGCGGAGAAGTAAACGCAATGACGGTTTCTACAATTGGTTTGGATGGTTTTCCGAAATCAAGAGTAGTTCTGTTGAAGAAATTTTCTGAAGAAGGATTTATTTTTTATACGAATTACGATTCGGAAAAAGGAAAAGCTATTGCTGCAAATCCGCATGTTTGTTTGTCTTTTTTCTGGCAGGAAATGGAACGTCAGGTAATCATTAAGGGAATCGCCGAAAGAACTTCTGAAAATATTTCGGATAATTATTTTGATTCTCGTCCTGACGGAAGTAAACTTGGTGCGATTGTTTCTCATCAAAGTGAAGTGATTCCGTCTCGAGCATTTTTAGAAGAAAACTTAAAAAAATTAGAGGCTGAATTTGAAGGAAAACCAATTCCCAGACCCGAAAATTGGGGTGGATTTTTAGTAACTCCTTTAGAGGTAGAATTTTGGCAAGGAAGACCAAATAGATTGCATGACAGAATTCGTTACACAAGCCAATCAGATTTTTCATGGAAGATTGTACGATTATCCTCATAGTTGTAAGAAATTTACATTCTATAATAAAATTTTAATGCATTTCGTCGATTATTTTTGTAGTTTACCGATAAATTGAATACGTTTGACTTAAGAAACAAAAAGATTTATCCAAATATAAGTTTAAAGAATTTGCCCCAACATTTACTTTAAAATTAAACATGCTATTGACTATGAAGAAGATTATCTGCACCATGCTGTTCATTGTAATCTCAGTTACAATGAACTCATGTTCTGCTGACACGGCCGAGGGAACTGAAAATAGCAGCTCGACGGAAAAAGTAGTGATGAATTACACTTACAATGATTCTGAGCTGGAAACAATGCAAGCAATAAACGATTACCGAGTAAGTATTGGTTTGAATGCATTGCAAAAAATCAATCACATTTCTTCTAAATGCGAGGAGCATAACAACTATATGATTGCAAACAATGTTGTAGATCATAGTGATTTTGTTGCGCGTTCTGAAAATATTATGAAGTTGCTTGGTGCTACAAACGTTGGAGAAAACGTTGCTTACAACTACAAAACGGCTGATGCTGCACTGCAATCCTGGCTTGCAAGTCCTGGTCACAAAAAAAATATCGAAGGAAACTATACCCATTTTGGTATATCAGTAAAAACTGATCCCAGAACTGGAAACAAATACTACACAAACATATTCGCGAGAATATAGAAAAATATTGGACTGGTTGGTTTTTATTTGTCGTTGTAATTCGAAGAGTTGCAACGACTTTTTTTATGTAAAAAAAGGGATCAATACAGAAACCTGTGGAGCTATATAAATTAAGGGATGAATTTAACCGCAAAGTGCGCAAAGTTTTTTTTTATAGATTACGCTCATTAAACGCAAAGTTCGCAAAGCTTTATCAATATAGCTTTGCGAACTTTGCGTTTTTATAAAACCTTGCAAATAAAAAACCATTGCGTGCTTTGCGGTAAAATGCGCAAGGCAAGATTAACGTAAAGCTTTGCGAACTTTGCGTTTTTATAAAACCTTGCAAATAAAAAACCATTGCGTGCTTTGCGGTAAAATGCGCAAGGCAAGATTAACGGTAAAGCTTTACGAACTTTGCGTTTTTATAAAACCTTGCCAATAAAAAACCTTTGCTCCCGATAGCTATCGGGATTGCGGTAAAATACGCAAGGCAAGATTAACGGTAAAGCTTTGCGAACTTTGTATTTTTATAAAATCCGATATGTATAAAAAAACTTTGCTCCCGATAGCTATCGGGATTGCGGTTAAAATAATTAGTCAATACAAAATAGTTTAAATTTCTCCACAGGTTTTTGTGTTGATCCAAAAAAAAGCTGCCTAAAAAATAGGCAGCCCTGGCAAATGTGTAATAATCTTAACTAAACTTAAAGTGCAGTGATAATAAATTCACTTCGTCTGTTTTCCTGATGTTCAGCTTCTGTACAAGGAACATCGTCGGCGCATTTATTTACAAGTTGGGTTTCACCATAACCTTTTCCGGTTAATCTGTTTGGTGTAATACCATTTTTAACGAGCCATTGTATTGTCGATTTAGCTCTTCGATCAGATAAGGCTTCATTGTATTTGAATGATGCACGACTGTCTGTGTGTGAGCGAATATCTAATTTCATTGTTGGATTATCATTTAATACAACTAATATTTTTTCTAAGTCTAATGCCGCTTCTGTTCGAATATCTGATTTGTCTAAATCAAAGTAAATCATTTTTATTTTGAAGCATTTTCCTAAATTATCTCCAATAGTTACTTTACAGGTTTCAGGATCTAAAGCAATTGGAAGACTTGTTTTTCCGGTTGTTTTTTCAATTGTTATGTTAACTTCTTTGGTAGAAAAATCAGTTTTTTCGGCTCTTACATTATAGCTTTTTCCGCATTCGACAGCAAAAGTATAATATCCGTTTTCATCAGCAGTAACTGTTTTTTTAGGCTTAGTTGATCCCATATCGTATAAAGTGACTGTTGCTCCGGGTAAAATTGCTCCGGTTTCGGAGTTTGTAATGGTTCCGTTTAACTCCTGAATACATCTAAGTCTTTTAGTTTCCAGGAATTTATAAATGTCATCAGAACCCATTCCGCCATCTTTATTAGAACTAAAATATCCTAGTCGTGTGGTTGGATCTATGATATAGGCAAAATCGTCTTTTGGAGAGTTAATGTCGGCTCCAAGATTTTCGATTCCGGTGATCGTTCCGTCTTCTTCAATTTGTCCCACAAATACGTCAAGACCACCAAGTCCGGGATGTCCGTCAGATGCAAAATAAATTTCCTTTTCATTGGTAACAAACGGAAACGTTTCTTTTCCTTCGGTATTAATAGGTTTTCCAAGATTTTCGGGTGTTCCATAACTTCCATCTGGATTTATACTTACTTTATAAATGTCAGATTGTCCAACTGTTCCCGGCATATCTGATGCAAAGTACAGTGTTTTCTCATCTGGGCTAAGTGCCGGATGTGCGGTACTGTAATTGTCGCTGTCAAATGGCAGTTCTTTGATATTTCCCCATTTACCATCGCTTTCAAGTGTTCCTTTGTATATTTTTACTAAAGTAGTTTTATTTTCATCTTTTCCTTTTTTGCCATCTACATAGTTGTTTCTTGTAAAATAGACCGTTTTGCCATCTTTTGTAAAAACAGGCGTAGCTTCGTGAAATTTAGTATTAATTGCGCTTTTGAATTTATGTACTTTAGAAGCGCTATTGGTTGCGGCATCAATATCGGCGTCATATATATTGGTGAAGTATTCTCCTGTCCATTTGTGTTTGCGTTGCGAAAAATTACCTGTATCTCTTGCTGATGCAAAATACAATTTGTTGTTGTAGATAAATGAACCATAATCAGAATATTTGCTGTTTATGCCGGCGTCTTCAATTTTATAACGTCCTGAATTTGCTTTAATCTGGTCCAGATAATTTACATCTTCTTTATAAAGTTTACCTCTGTTATCGCCTTTGTATTTGATATTAAATTCGTCCAGAATTTTGTTTGCTTTATCAAGTTGTCCGGTTGATTTTAGAGATTGTGCATATCTGTAATAATATTCGGGTTCAACATTGGTATCCATTGAAAATAATTCTCCGTACCATTTTGCAGCTCCGTCAAACTCAGAGTTGAAATAATAGGAATTACCAAGTTTTTTAAACATTTCCTCAGATTTGTATCCTTTAGAGGCTACTTTCTCGTAGGTCTTTATAGCATCAACATAAGCGTAGTTATTGTACTTTTTGTCGCCAGAGTTTACCTTCGATTGCTGAGAATAACTTTTAAATGAAAAAGCACTTATGATTGTTAAGCAAAGGAGTATATAATTTTTCATAATAATCATTTTTAAAAGAAACGAGGAGTTGTCATTTTACCATTGTTTTTGAAGATTTCATAGCGCAGGAAGATTTCATGCGAACCTGAATTGTAGTTCTTTAAATTGGTAGTTTCGTTGTCGTATCCATATCCAACATATAGACCATCTGTAATTTGAAATCCTACCATAGCACTTAGGGCAGCACTCCATCTATAGGCTACTCCGACAGTAAATTTCTCAAAGAACATAAAGTTTGCTGATACATCTACTTGAAGAGGAGCACCTTCGACCATTTTTGTTAGCACTGCGGGTTTAAATTTTAAATCGTAAGAGAGATCAAAAACATACCCGGCCATTAAATAATAGTTTATTTTGTCTTTATAAATCGCTACATCATTACTATCATAACGGTTGGTTTCTATAAAATTAGGAACTGATAATCCAATGTATGCTTTGTCAGAGTGCCAATAAACTCCGGCTCCAATATTAGGAGAGAAATCACTGTTTAAGTTTTGAAATTGTGGATCTCCGGCTGTTTCCGGATTTAGTTTATCCACATCAAGATTAAAAATATCAGCTGTAGCTTTAATACCAAATGAGAGTTTCCAGTCCTCAGAAGTATGTATTGTATAGGATATATCTGCAGAGATTTGGTTTTCGTTTGTTGGACCAATTTTGTCATTTACTAACGAAAGCCCTATTCCTATATTGCTATTATTGATTGGAGTGTTTACGGAAACAGTATTAGTTTTCGGAGCTCCATCAAGTCCTACCCATTGATCGCGGTGCAAAGCAAAAATACTTAAAGCGCCACGAGAACCTGCATAAGCAGGATTTATATTTATTGTGTTGTACATATACTGCGTATATTGTGCATCTTGCTGCGCATATCCTGCAATTGTAACAAACATAATGACGAAGAAAAATAATTTTGTTCTCATAGTAGATATTTATTATTTTAATTATTACTATTGATTTTTTTGTATTAGGGAAATCAAAAAATTCAATGCATTCGCTTATTCAATGAATAAGGATTTATTTTTATTAATTATCGGATAATGCTCTATAATAGAATGTCTGTTATAGAGCATTTCTTCTGCTATGTTCTATTTAGACAGATATAAGTATCCATCTAGTTTATGATTTTGAACTACATTATTTCCGTCAAGAGATTTGTAGGTAACAATGTAGAAATAAGTTCCTGTTGGTAATCCGTCTGATTGTTTTACAGTCGTTCTGCCTCTTGAGGTTCCGTCAAAATTGTTGGTTGTGTTATTGTAATTACTAGTTTCAAATACTAATATTCCCCAACGATTATAGATTTCTACAGTGTTTTCAGGATAACATGTTGTCTCATCGATATTATCAATTACGAAAACATCATTTTTACCATCTCCATTAGGAGAGAAAGCATTGTGTATTACTATGTTTTCGCACGCTAATACAACACAATCAGCATTTACTTCCATATTAAGGAGTACACTTCTTGGACAATTTTCATCGGCTATTTTATATTCAAATTTATAATTGCCAATTGCTAGTCCAAATGCGTTAAGTACATTTCCTTGCAATGCATTGCTGCCATCAGTATCAATCCAGGTTCCGGTTTGTGGTGTGTTTTCTGGTAGTAAGGCAAGTAAGTCAATAGGAGATCTATCGTCATTACAAGCTTTGCTGGAAATATTTGTTACACCATTTGGAGAAACTGTGATTGTAATTGTAGCAGTATCACAATTCTCAGCGCTTAGTTTATCACAAATTCTATAAGAATAAGTATAAGTACCAGCTGGGGTTAAACTTGTTACTGTTACATTTCCGGAAGCGTCAACAGTGATATTTGGATCATTGCCTGTTTGGTCCAGTAAGGTAAAGTTTACCAACTCTAATGTCGCTGGAATATTTCCTTTTAAGTCATTGGCCAAAACGTTTCCAACTAATCCAAAAGTATTACAACCCACAGTATAAGTATCGTCTACAGCATCAACCGGAGTTGGTGGCGCAGGATCAACAACGGTAACGGTTACGATTGCTGTGTCACAATTTCCGTTATCGGCATTTTCACAAATTTGATATGTTAGAGTATAAGTTCCTCCAAGTGTACCCACTTTTACATCTACAGAACCATCAGGGTTTAGTGTTAATGCTCCCGTAGGATCTGGTGTTACTACTGTAAGTGTAACATCTGCAGGATTTACCGGATCACCGTTTAAGGTATCGTTAGTATATACATTCAATACATTTGTAGCACCTATTGTTCCCGGTATCGGACCTGCACTATCGTCATTCGCAATAATTGCAAAGGTTGGTCTTGCAGTACAGAAAGGATCTGCTGGCGGATAATCTACTGTAATTGTTTGGCTTGGATTAACAGACAATGTCACGTTAGCTTTTGGACGAAGACCTTCAAATCCGTCTGGAGCTTGTATCCATTTATTGTTTTGGAATACCCATCCTGGCCAGTCAATACCATGTCCGGCTTGATCAACCACAGCACCAGGCCATAATACACGTCCGCTTAGTGGTAAGTCAGTCATTGTAGTTACTACATTATTTGCAGGATCTGCCCAGGCAATTGTTACACCATTTACCGGAGTAAAGTTTCCTGGAGTGACTACATAATCAAGGTAAGGAACGTCGTTTACACAAATTGCTGTTGCTGTAACTGTCATCGTTGGCGCTTCAATAGTTATTGTAACTGTTGCAGTATCGCAGTTTGAAGTTTGATCAACTTCACAAATTTGGTACACCATTGTCAAAGTTCCTGCTGGAGCATTTGGCAGAATATCTACAGAACCGTCAGGATTCAATTGTAAAAATTGATTTGGTGTTACTGTAGTTATAATAACATCAGAAGGGGTTACAACTACGCCTTCGATAGTATCATTTGGCAATACATTCAGAACATTCGGCTGAGTATGATTTACTCCTGGGAATGGTCCTGCGCTATCATCATTAGCTACGATATCACGTAATTCTTTACAGTTTACACCAAAGTCAGCATCTAAGTGAACTAAATCTTGGGCGGTTACGGTAACAATATATGCGGCAGTACTTGTAGTTTGACAAACGGTATGCATTGCTATTTTGGCTGGTTTAGAAGTTTTGTTTTTGTTTGTTCCACCTGATGGAATAACTTTTACTAAACCTGTAGCTCCCAAAGCAGCTGCAACAGCGTCTAAGTTTGCATCTCTAACCAATTTTATATTATAATCTCCGTAAGGGTTTGGAGTTCCGGGTCTGTCTCTCCAGAATCCTTCAATACCTACGATTACTTCTTTATGATATCCGTTAGGACCATCAACAATAACGTTTGGACTTGCTGCGTTTCCAAAACCACCGGCATTTAATTCTCCGACATTTTGAGGACCTGCATAACTTCCGTCTCCGTTAAAATCGATCCATTCCCATAGACTAAAGTCTATCGCACCGTCTGCATCTGGAATGTTTTTAGTCACAACACCATCATTATTCGCATCGTACCATTCGTCCTGAACGCCATTTCCATTAGTATCATACCAAACATAATCTCCTAGAACCGGAAGGTTTGATTTTCCATATTCAAAATTATGTTCCTGGAATTTACAATCTTCAAGAGTAGTAAAGAACAAGCTTGAATCTACAGGATACAATTGTTGTGCACTGTTTAAATTAGCATCCTGAACCTGAACTAAATAACTTCCGGCAGGCATTCCTGTAAAGGTATAACGACCATCTGCTCCGGTGATACGCAATAGGATTGGACCTGTTGTAGTGCCTTGCGGAATCAATGTAACCGGTACATTTGCAAGTGGAGTATTGGTATCTATATTGATAATTTGCCCGGATATTTTAATTTTATAATTAGGCTCAGTTATCACAACTGAAGTCGTAGCAGTACAAGTTTGGTTCTCAGCATTTACTGCAGATGATGCAGTTACTGTATAAGTTCCTGGTGCTAAATTGGTGTTACCAACAACTTCGTTATTCGCGTTTCTAATAATTACGGTTGAACCAGGACTATTAGTAACTGCTATTGAACCGTCATTTGCGCCAAGACAAGAAACATTTGTTGCGATTGCGCTTACAGAAACTTTGTTGTCAACTGTGAAAGTTCGAACAAGTTCTGTTTTATTACCCGCACAATCAGTCAAAGTATAAGTTCTTGTTAAGATATAAGCGTTTCCGTCGCAGCCGCTAGCTTCATTATGAGAATCGCTAACAGTAATGTTTACGGTAGGACTGCAATTATCAGCCGCATCTGTTATATCTGAAGGACTTCCAATAGGGATATCTGCAATACTTTGTAAGTTCGCAACATTTGAAGGAGCAGTTCCTGTAGGTGGAGTTGTGTCTCTTACTGTTATAATTTGAGTGTAAGAAGCAGTGTTTCCGCCACAATCGCTAGTGGTCCATTTGCGAGTCAAAGTATAATTAGTAGGACATTCGTTTTGAATACCACTTTTAACTTCGCTGAAAACGATTGGTAAATTACCATTACAATTATCAGAAGCTTCAACGTTTGCCGCAGCAGGTACAGCATCACAGGAAACTGTAATATCACCCGGAAGTTCTCCCGCAAATATTGGCGCTGTAGTATCTTGAATTGTAATTACTTGCGTGAAAGTATCAGAAGTATTTCCACAATCGTCTTTTACAGTCCAGGTATTGGTGTAAGTTCCAGCATTTGAACAAGTTTCAGAAGCTACAAACTGACCAGATACTTTTACGATATTCGAAACATCGGTATCACAAGTGTCTGTCGCAGTTGGGAATAAAGCTTGCGCAGAAGATAAAGCTTCAGCATTACTACATTCGATAGTTTTGTTTAAAGAAGCAACTTCAGTAGACCAAGTTGGCGCTGTAGTATCTTGAATTGTGATTACTTGCGTGAAAGTATCAGAAGTATTTCCACAATCGTCTTTTACAGTCCAAGTATTAGTATAAGTTCCTGAGTTTGCACAACCTTCGTTAGCTACAAACTGACCGCTTACTTTTACGATATTCGAAACATCAGTATCACAAGCATCAGTCGCAGTTGGGAATAAAGCTTGCGCAGAAGATAAAGCTTCAGCATTACTACATTCGATAGTTTTATTTAACGAAGCAACTTCAGTAGACCAAGTTGGAGCTGTAGTATCTTGAATTGTGATTACTTGCGTGAAAGTTTCAGAAGTATTTCCACAATCGTCTTTTACAGTCCAAGTGTTAGTATAAGTTCCTGAGTTTGCACAACCTTCGTTACCTACAAACTGACCAGATACTTTTACGATATTCGAAACATCAGTATCACAAGCGTCAGTCGCAGTTGGGAATAAAGCTTGCGCAGAAGATAAAGCTTCAGCATTACTACATTCGATAGTTTTATTTAATGAAGCAACTTCAGTAGACCAAGTTGGCGCTGTAGTATCTTGAATTGTGATTACTTGCGTGAAAGTATCAGAAGTATTTCCACAATCGTCTTTTACAGTCCAGGTATTGGTGTAAGTTCCTGAGTTTGCACAACCTTCGTTAGCTACAAACTGACCAGATACTTTTACGATATTTGAAACATCAGTATCACAAGCGTCAGTCGCAGTTGGGAATAAAGCTTGCGCAGAAGATAAAGCTTCAGCATTACTACATTCGATAGTTTTATTTAATGAAGCAACTTCAGTAGACCAAGTTGGCGCTGTAGTATCTTGAATCGTAATTACTTGTGTGAAAGTTTCAGAAGTATTTCCACAATCGTCTTTTACAGTCCAGGTATTAGTATAAGTTCCTGAGTTTGCACATCCTTCATTAGCTACAAACTGACCAGATACTTTTACGATATTTGAAACATCGGTATCACAAGCGTCTGTTGCAGTTGGGAATAAAGCTTGTGCTGATGATAAAGCTTCAGCATTACTACATTCGATAGTTTTGTTTAACGAAGCAACTTCAGTAGACCAAGTTGGCGCTGTAATATCTTGTACAATAATTGTTTGACTTACAGGAAGAGAAACATTTCCACAAGCATCTTTAGCGGTCCAGGTTCTTGTTTTTGTGTAAGAACCCGCACAATTACCAGGAGTTACAGTATCTTCATAAGTTAATGAAGCAATTGTACCATTGTCGTCTGTTGCAGTTGCCTGAGCAAATACAGGTTCGGCAGGACAGTTAATAGTTGAGGTTTCCGGTAGCGGATCAATTATTGGTTTAACTGAATCTCCATCAAGAATCTCAAATGTTACAGTATGTGTACAACCTTTAGAATCAGTAATTATTACACTATAATTTCCTGCTAGAAGATTTGTAGCTGTAGCCGAAGTTTGCACCGGATTTGTATTCCAAGAGTAAGTGTAAGGACCAGTTCCTCCAGAAGCTACCACAGTTGCAGATCCACTTTCAGCTCCACCACAACTTGCGTTTACTTGAGATTTTGAAGCTGTTAATGCAAGTTCAGGTTCAGTAATTGTGATTTGTTCAGTATCTGTACAACCTTTTTCATCAGTTACGGTTACAATGTAAGTTCCTGCAATTAAGTTAGTCGCTGTAGCCGAAGTTTGAATTGGCGAAGTATTCCAAGAATAAGAATAAGTTCCGGTTCCTCCGGTTGCAGAAGCTGTTGCAGAACCAGTTGCGTCGCCTTTACAGTTTACATTAGTATCAGTTTTGATCGCTGCTGTAAGTGCAAGTTCAGGTTCAGTAATTGTGATTTGTTCCGTATCCGTACAACCTTTTTCGTCAGTTACCGTTACAATATAAGTTCCCGCGATTAAGTTTGTAGCTGTAGCCGAAGTTTGCACCGGATTCGTATTCCAAGAATAAGAATAAGTTCCGGTTCCTCCGGTTGCAGACGCTGTTGCAGATCCAGTTGCGTCACCTTTACAATTTACATTAGTATCAGTTTTGATTGCTGCTGTAAGTGCAAGTTCAGGTTCAGTAATTGTTATTTGTTCCGTATCAGTACAACCTTTTTCGTCAGTTACGGTTACGATATAAGTTCCTGCGATTAAGTTATTGGCTGTAGCCGAAGTTTGGATTGGATTTGTATTCCAAGAATAAGAATAAGTTCCGGTTCCTCCAGTTGCAGATGCTGTTGCAGATCCAGTTGCGTCACCTTTACAATTTACATTAGTATCAGTTTTGATCGCTGCTGTAAGTGCAAGTTCAGGTTCTGTGATTGTTATTTGTTCAGTATCGGTACAACCTTTTTCGTCAGTTACGGTTACGATATAAGTTCCAGCGATTAAGTTATTGGCTGTAGCCGAAGTTTGAACTGGAGAAGTATTCCAAGAATAAGAATAAGTTCCGGTTCCTCCAGTTGCAGAAGCTGTTGCAGAACCAGTTGCATCGCCTTTACAATTTACATTAGTATCAGTTTTTATCGCTGCTGTAAGTGCAAGTTCAGGTTCCGTAATTGTTATTTGTTCAGTATCTGTACAACCTTTTTCGTCAGTTACCGTTACAATATAAGTTCCTGCAATTAAGTTATTGGCTGTAGCCGAAGTTTGAATCGGATTCGTATTCCAAGAATAAGAATAAGTTCCTGTTCCACCAGTTGCAGAAGCTGTTGCAGAACCAGTTGCGTCACCTTTACAATTTACATTAGTATCAGTTTTTATAGCTGCTGTTAATGCAAGTTCAGGTTCAGTAATTGTTATTTGCTCTGTATCGGTACAACCTTTTTCGTCAGTCACAGTTACGATGTAAGTTCCTGCAATTAAGTTTGTAGCTGTAGCTGAAGTTTGAATTGGAGAAGTATTCCAAGAATAAGAATAAGTTCCTGTTCCACCAGTTGCAGATGCTGTTGCAGATCCAGTTGCGTCACCTTTACAATTTACGTTAGTATCAGTTTTTATTGCTGCTGTTAATGCAAGTTCAGGTTCCGTAATTGTTATTTGTTCTGTATCAGTACAACCTTTTTCGTCAGTTACCGTTACAATGTAAGTTCCTGCGATTAAGTTATTGGCTGTAGCCGAAGTTTGGATTGGATTTGTATTCCAAGAATAAGAATAAGTTCCGGTTCCTCCAGTTGCAGATGCTGTTGCAGATCCAGTTGCGTCACCTTTACAATTTACATTAGTATCAGTTTTGATCGCTGCTGTAAGTGCAAGTTCAGGTTCTGTGATTGTTATTTGTTCAGTATCGGTACAACCTTTTTCGTCAGTTACGGTTACGATATAAGTTCCCGCGATTAAGTTATTGGCTGTAGCCGAAGTTTGAACTGGAGAAGTATTCCAAGAATAAGAATAAGTTCCGGTTCCTCCAGTTGCAGAAGCTGTTGCAGAACCAGTTGCATCGCCTTTACAATTTACATTAGTATCAGTTTTTATCGCTGCTGTAAGTGCAAGTTCAGGTTCCGTAATTGTTATTTGTTCAGTATCTGTACAACCTTTTTCGTCAGTTACCGTTACAATATAAGTTCCTGCAATTAAGTTATTGGCTGTAGCCGAAGTTTGAATTGGATTCGTATTCCAAGAATAAGAATAAGTTCCGGTTCCTCCAGTTGCAGAAGCTGTTGCAGATCCAGTTGCGTCACCTTTACAATTTACATTAGTATCAGTTTTGATTGCCGCTGTAAGTGCAAGTTCAGGTTCAGTAATTGTTATTTGCTCTGTGTCAGTACAACCTTTTTCGTCAGTTACTGTTACGATATAAGTTCCTGCGATTAAGTTATTGGCTGTAGCCGAAGTTTGAATTGGATTCGTATTCCAAGAATAAGAATAAGTTCCGTTTCCTCCAGTAGCCGAAGCTGTTGCAGATCCGGTTGCGTCACCTTTACAGTTTACATCAGTTTTAGTATTTATAGCGGCTGTTAAGGCTGCTTGTGGTTGTCCGATAGTAACATCACAAGTTGTTTTGTATCCTAATTTATCGGTGATAGTTACAGTATGTAAACCAGCAGTTAAAGCTGTTGCCTGAACAGTTGTTTCGCTGTTATCCCATAGATAAGTATATTCTCCGTTTCCTCCAATAGCTGTAACGGTTGCGATACCATTATTATCTCCATAACATTTAGCAGGAGCATCTTGAACGACACTACAAGACAAAACATTAGGTTGAGAAATAGTGATAGTACAAGTTGTTGTACAGCCTTTAGAATCTGTAACAGTTACAGAATGTAATCCGGCATTTAAAGCAATAGCTTTTTGTGTTGTTTCAGTATTATCCCATAAGTAGGTATAATTACCATTTCCGCCAAGCGGAGAAACTGTTGCTTCACCATCACTCAATCCATTTGAAGTTACTGCTTTGTTTTGTGTAATTGAACAAGATAAAGGAGCAGAAGGTTGTCCAACAATTACCGAATTTGATTGACTAGAACAAGAATCTGTTACAGTCAATGTATAAGTTCCGGTAGGAAGTCCATTTACAGAAGCTGTAGTTCCTACAACCACATTCGAGCTGTTTACCCAAGAGTAAGATATAGTTCCTACGGCATTTGTTACTGTTCCAGCAGTTACTGATCCAGTACTGTCGCCATAACAAGAAGCGTCAGTTTCAGAAGAAGCTCCTAATGCTAAAGGTAAAGCTGGTTGTCCAACAATTACTGAATTAGATTGACTAGAACAAGAATCTGTTACAGTCAAAGTATATGTTCCGGTTGGAAGTCCGGTTACAGAAGCTGTTGTTCCAACTATTATGTTTGCGCTGTTTACCCAAGAGTAAGTTACAGTTCCTACAGCATTTGTTACTATTCCCGCAGTTACTGATCCAGAACTTGCATTATAACAAGAAGCATCAGTTTTAGAAGAAGCAGCTAATGCTAAAGGTAAAGCCGGTTGTCCAACAGTAACCGAATTAGATTGACTAGAACAAGAATCCGTTACAGTCAAAGTATATGTTCCGGTAGGAAGTCCGGTTACAGAAGCTGTTGTTCCAACTACTGTATTTGAACTATTTTTCCAGGAATAAGTTACAGTTCCCACAGCATTTGTTACAAGTCCCGCAGTTACTGACCCAGAACTTGCGTTATAACAAGAAGCATCAGTTTTAGATGAAGCTCCTAATGCAAGAGGTAAAGCCGGTTGTCCAACAGTAACCGAATTAGATTGACTAGAACAAGAATCTGTTACAGTCAAAGTATAAGTTCCTGTAGGAAGTCCAGTTACAGAAGCTGTAGTTCCAACAACGACGTTAGAACTATTTTTCCAAGAGTAAGTTACAGTTCCCACAGCATTTGTTACCAATCCTGCAGTTACACTTCCAGAACTTGCATTATAACAAGAAGCATCAGTTTTAGATGAAGTTCCTAATGCAAGAGGAGAAGCAGGTTGTCCAACAATTACTGAATTTGATTGACTAGAACAAGAATCTGTTACAGTCAATGTATATGTTCCGGTAGGAAGTCCGGTTACAGAAGCTGTAGTTCCAACAACCACATTCGAACTGTTTTTCCAGGAATAAGTTACAGTTCCCACAGCATTTGTTACAAGTCCCGCAGTTACACTTCCAGAATTTGCATTATAACATGAAGCATCAGTTTTAGAAGAAGCTCCTAATGCAAGAGGAGAAGCAGGTTGCCCAACAATTACTGAATTAGATTGACTAGAACAAGAATCAGTTACAGTCAAAGTATAAGTTCCGGTTGGAAGTCCGGTTACAGAAGCTGTTGTTCCAACTACTGTATTTGCACTGTTTTTCCAGGAATAAGTTACAGTTCCCACAGCATTTGTTACAAGTCCCGCAGTTACACTTCCAGAACTTGCATTATAACAAGAAGCATCAGTTTTAGAAGAAGCTCCTAATGCAAGAGGTGAAGCCGGTTGTCCAACAATTACTGAATTAGATTGACTAGAACAAGAATCTGTTACAGTCAATGTATAAGTTCCAGTAGGAAGTCCGGTTACAGAAGCTGTAGTTCCAACAACCACATTCGAACTGTTTTTCCAGGAATAAGTTACAGTTCCCACAGCATTTGTTACAAGTCCTGCAGTTACACTTCCAGAACTTGCATTATAACAAGAAGCATCAGTTTTAGAAGAAGCTCCTAATGCAAGAGGTGAAGCAGGTTGCCCAATAATTACCGAATTTGATTGACTAGAACAAGAATCTGTTACAGTCAAAGTATATGTTCCGGTAGGAAGTCCGGTTACAGAAGCTGTAGTTCCAACAACCACATTCGAACTATTTTTCCAGGAATAAGTTACAGTTCCTATGGAGTTTGTTACAAGTCCCGCAGTTACACTTCCAGAACTTGCATTATAACAAGAAGCATCTGTTTTAGATGAAGCTCCTAATGTAAGAGGGGAAGCCGGTTGTCCAATAGTTACCGAATTAGATTTGTTCGAACAAGAATCAGTTACCGTTAATGTATATGTTCCGGCAGGAAGTCCGGTTACAGAAGCTGTGGTTCCAACCACCACATTCAAGCTGTTTTTCCAGGAATAAGTTACAGTTCCTACGGCATTTGTTACAAGTCCCGCAGTTACACTTCCGGTACTTGCCCCATTACAAGAAGCATCAGTTTTAGAAGAAGCCGCTAATGCAAGAGGTGAAGCTGGTTGTCCAACAATTACCGAATTTGATTGACTAGAACAAGAATCTGTTACGGTCAACGTATAAGTTCCGGTAGGAAGTCCGGTTACAGAAGCTGTAGTTCCAACAACCACATTCGAACTATTTTTCCAGGAATAAGTTACAGTTCCCACCGCATTTGTTACTGCTCCCGCAGTTACAGTTCCGGAACTTGCACCATTACAAGTAGCATCTGTTTTAGAAGATGCGGCAAGAGCTAAAGCTGCTGTAGGTTGTGTTATATTAATCGTTAATATAGCCGTTGCGCAGTTATTATTGTCAGTTGCGATTACTTTGTAAGTTCCAACGGTTAGACCAGATATATCTTTTGTAGTTGCGAAATTCACATCGTTTTTAGTCCATTTATAAGTATATGGACCTTGACCACCAGTTGGCGTATTAAGCGTAATAGCTCCATTATTACCTCCAAAACAAGTAACATTTGTTTGATTCGCCACCGTTACAATTGGGCAAGGAACATTTGTAGTTGGAGAGGTAATATTTTGGAATGTTGTGACACAAAGCGCATTTTGGAAATCTAACCTCGATGTGCTAACCATTTGATTACCGCATGTGTTTGGTTTTGGAGTTAATCGATATTTTAACGTAATAGTTTCAACATTCAAAAAGTCAATATTCCAGGCAATTTGTTGTCCGGTAACAGTCGTAGTTCCCTTAGTAGAAGTCACAGTTCCAATTACAAAATTTGGATCAACAGTTTCTTTTTCAAAAGGAGTTCCCACTATTTGTTTTGCAACCCAGGATAATTGAGTGAAAATTTGAGAATAAATTCCAGTTAAATCAGCAGCATTTTCAGTAAAGAAAGAACCTCCTGATTGGATTTGATTCAAAGTATATTGTGCATCAGTTTGTTCGGTTCCGTTAATAGCACCAAATAATCCAACAGTAAAAATTTGATTATTATACGTAACTCCTCCCACAACAACAGTTTTTCCTGCATTAGCAGCAGCAATAGCATCCTGAATACAAGTACCTTGTTGACCACCAGAGCAGTTAGTGCCATGAGATGCAGATGCATTAGCAACACCATCGGTCAATAAAACCATACTTCTAGCAGTCGAACAATTGTAAGTTGCAGTTGCCAGAACCTGATTGGCTTTAAGAATACCATCTTCGATATTGGTACCACCATTTGCAACAAGTCCGTTAATGATGGTTTTTAGTCCGGCTTTACCACTAGAATCGGTCAGACCTTGTCTTATTAAACCATTATTACTAAAAGTTACGATTGCGACTTTATTATTCCCCGTTGGGTTATTCGCAGCAAGAAACATTTTGTCAATAAAATCATTAGCAGCATCCTGAGCATAGGATAACGGCTTCGGATTGTTTCCGTCGCCCATACTTCCGGATACGTCAATAACTAAAACAACTTCTAAAGGTCTGGCAACAGGATTTGAGCCTTGAATTTTTAATTCCACATCTAATGCTCCACAAACTCCCGGTGCTACAGTAACAGTTTTTGTTGGTGTAATTGTTTGTGCAAAACCTATCGTAGAAGAAATTAAAAAAAGTAACAAATAGAATGCTTTGTTGACTTGTTTCATAAAATGGATAAAGTGTAATGTTTTTTTCATTTTATATGAATTTAAATTGAAAAACAACTAAATATTTCGAAACGAACTATTTAATTTTCAGAAGGATTGTTTACGATTGTATGAACAATAGTGCTCGCTGTGTAATTACTACAATTTGTAGATGTCGCATTTATTTGGGTACAATTCCATTTGTTGTATGCAGTTCCTTGAGGGACCGATAAATGAAGTGAGAAAGTAGCTGTTTGATGAGATGAAACAGTGATAGAAGTAATCGGTACAGCACTATTGTCCAGAAAACTGCCAATTAAGTTAACATTTTGAGAAGTACTTGTTTGATCATTGTTCGCACAATTACCATTTATATTCAGCGCACTCAGGTTATAAACATCAGTCGAATTTCCTTCATTGGTAATAACCAGCGTAAAATAAGCGCCATCAGTACCAGCGTTGCTGTAGTTTCGGTCTTTCTCGACACCCAGAGTTGCGTTACACGAACCAGATTGGGCAAACGAAAGAGTTGTTAGTAAACAAAACAGTATAGAAAAAATGTTTTTTTGAAAGATATTTTTTTTAAACGAAAAAATAAACTTACAATTGGTTACAAATTTTACTGCCTTTTCAAGAGTAGATTTAGTTCTCATAACTTAAGATTTAGTTTTGTTGTATTTGCGAAAAATTAACAGAATCAAAGTTATATAGTCTATTTAATTTTGATTTTTTTTGTCTGTAACTAACCTAAAAACTCGTTGAAATGTTCTTTTTTTGTTAAATTATACCTCCAAAAAGTAATTTTTGTGTCTTTTTTTTGAAAAAAAATTAGTGACTTTTTTTCAATTTTTCATGAAAAAGAGGTTTTTTGTAATGCTTTAAAATGCTAATAATCAATTATTTAGTTAATTTTTTGGTAATATGCATAATATCGACGAAGTGTTTGTTTTAACAGATGAAGTACACTTTTTGTTAAAATTTGTAAGTAGAAAAATTGGATTGTTAAAATTTTGAGAATTTCATATTCTTGTTAAAATTTATATATAATGTTAACAGAAATAAAAAAAGAAGGAGTATTAGAATTTCTTTTGTAAATTAGAACTTGAATAAAGATTTACCTCTTTAATGGAGATCTCTAAACCTTCGGCTTATGAAAAATTTAATTTTAATACGGCATGCAAAATCCAGCTGGGAAGCTCCTTTAAAAGATTTTGACAGACCTTTAATGAAAAAAGGTATTTTAGATGCTCATGATGTATCAGCAATTATTTCGAAATTTCTGCCAAAGACCTATATTATATGGAGTAGTACTGCCGCTCGTGCCACGGAAACAGCTCTTATTTTTGCTCAAAATATTTCATACCCTATTGAAAGTATCGTTTATAAAGACGACCTTTATACCTTTGATGAGAGACAACTCGAGAAAGTTATCAAATCATGTGATAATAGTTTTGATAGCGTTATTCTTTTTGGACATAACGAGGCTATTACAAATTTTGTTAATAAATTTGGAGATGTTTTTATCGAAAATGTTCCTACGTCAGGTTTCGTATCATTACGATTTGATTCAGAAAGTTGGGACACTATTAATAAAGGCAAAACTCATAAAACAATTTTCCCCAAAGATTTAAAATAAATACCAGTGTACGAACAGAAATATATCGATAGAGAAAAAAGTTGGTTAGCGTTTAATGCAAGAGTTCTTCAGGAAGCTGCGGATAATACAGTTCCACTTTTAGACAGGTTGCGTTTTGTTGGAATTTTTTCCAATAATTTAGATGAATTTTTTAGAGTTCGTTATGCTGCAATTCGACGGTTGAGTCTCTCCGGAATTTCTGGCGAAAAATATTTAGGCGGAGTTTCTGCCCACCAATTAATTAAGGATATTACCGAAATTGTAATTCAGCAACAATCAGAAAGTTTACGTATTCTTAGTAATATTGAAGCTGAGCTTGAAGCTGAAAATATCTTTGTTATAAACGAAGATCAGATTACAAAATATCAGGAAGCTTACCTAAAAGACTTTTTTGTTCAAAAATTAAGTCCCGAATTAGTAACTATTATCCTGAATGATTTAGCCGAATTTCCGGTTCTTAAAGATACATTAGGTTATCTGGCAGTTCGTCTGGAAATGAATTTAAATGATGAAATTCGATACGCCGTTATCGAAATTCCTAAAACAATAAACAGGTTTGTTGTCCTGCCATCAAACGATGAAAAACAATATGTTATCCTTATAGACGATGTAATACGTTATAATTTGGGTAATATTTTCAATATTTTCGATTATAAAAGTGTTTCCGCACACATGATCAAAATCACGAGAGATGCACAATTAGATATTGATAGTGATTTGAGTAAGAGTATGTTGGAGAAAATTGCAACATCCGTAAAAGATAGAAGAATAGGAGAACCTGTTCGTTTTATTTACGACAATTTAATAGAAGAAGATACGCTACATTTTTTCTTAGATAAAATGAAAATTGTAGAAACAGATAGTATAATTCCCGGCGGAAGATATCACAATCGCCGTGATTATATGAGTTTTCCAAATTTAGGAAGATACGATTTACTTTATAAACCAAATGAACCACTGCCAATTCCGGGGTTAAGTTTGGGCGGAAGTATTTTAGAGAAAATCAGTAAAAAAGATTATTTATTACACGCTCCATATCAGTCATTTTCATATTTGACAAAGTTTTTGCGTGAAGCCGCTTTAGATCCAAAAGTTACAAGTATAAAAATTACATTGTATCGTTTGGCAAAGAATTCGCAAATCATCAGTTCTTTGATTAATGCTGCTAAAAATGGTAAAAAAGTAACCGTACAAATCGAACTTCAGGCGCGTTTTGATGAAGCTACAAATATCTCCTACGCAGAGCAAATGCAAACCGAAGGAATCGATCTTATCTTTGGAATAAAAGGATTAAAAGTACACAGTAAAATATGTGTAATAGAACGCGTTGAAGAAGGAAAAACTCGTCGTTACGGATTTATTTCGACAGGAAACTTTAACGAATCAACAGCGAAGATATATACAGATGTTACGGTTCTTACCTGTCATCAGGGAATTTTGAAAGACATTTCTAAAATATTCGAATTTTTCGATATCAACTATAGAGTGCACAGATACAAACATTTAATAGTATCGCCACATTATACAAGAACAAAATTTATTAAATTAATAGATCGTGAAATTCTGCACGCATTAGCTGGTAGAAAAACACATATTAAATTAAAAATGAATAGTTTATCAGATTTTAAAATGATCGATAAATTATATGAAGCGAGTAACGCCGGAGTAAAAATCCAGCTTCAGGTAAGAGGAATTTGTTCTTTAATTCCTGGAATTCCGGGAATGAGCGAAAACATTGAAGCCATAAGTATCGTAGATAACTATCTGGAACATTCAAGAGTTTACATTTTTGGAAATGCCGGTTTGACAGAAGTTTACATTTCGTCAGCCGATTTCATGACCAGAAATTTAGACGGTAGAGTTGAGGTAACATGCCCGATTTATGACCTTGAAATTAAAAAAGAATTAATTGATAATTTCAATATAGCATGGAAAGGGAATGTAAAAGTGAGATATCATTCCTATAAATTAGATAATAAATACAAGCCACGTAATCATCATGCCCCATTTAGAGCACAGCTTGAAACCTACAAGTATTATCAGAATAAAATTGATGTAATCGCAGAGGAAGTACAGCGTACAAATTAAATAATTAAAATTTCAAATCATAAAGTGAGCATGATTAATATAAGGAAATATGCAGCAATAGATATTGGTTCAAATGCCATGAGGTTACTAATATCGAATGTTGTAGAGCAAGATGGCAAAGAACCACAATTTAATAAAAGTTCGCTTGTTCGTGTGCCAATTCGTTTGGGACAAGATGCCTTTACAGTAGGAGAAATTTCAGAAGAAAATATAGATCGAATGGTTGATGCTATGAAAGCATTTAACCTTTTGATGAAAGTACATAAAGTAGAGCGTTATATGGCGTTTGCAACTTCGGCAATGCGCGAAGCATATAATGCAAAAGAAGTTGTTGCTTTGATTAAGAAAAAAGCCGACATTAAAATCGAAATTATCGATGGTAAAAAAGAAGCGGCAATTATCGCTTCAACAGATTTACATCATTTATTAAAATCAGACGAAACTTATCTGTTTGTAGATGTTGGTGGCGGAAGTACAGAGTTTACATTGTTCTCTGATGGAAAAATGATCAACTCAAGATCTTTCAAAGCCGGAACAGTTCGTTTATTAAATAATATGGTTCACGATTCTGTTTGGGATGAAATCGAAAAATGGATTAAAGTCAATACAGCAGATTATGAAGAAGTAACCTTGATTGGTTCCGGTGGAAACATTAATAAATTGTTTAAAATGTCCGGAAAACAACAAGAAAAACCGCTTTCATACATTTATATCAATTCACAATATGCATTCCTGAATTCGTTGACTTATGAACAAAGAATTGCCGAATTAGGTTTGAATTCAGATCGTGCCGACGTAATTATTCACGCAACCAGAATTTATCTAAATGCAATGAAATGGAGTGGTGCACGTCAAATATTTGTTCCTAAAATAGGTCTCTCTGACGGAATCGTAAAAGCAATGTATTACGGTAAAATATAATATATAAATATTTTTTAGCCACGAATTTCACGAATTTTCACGAATTAATTTTTTTAAGCTTTTATTGAAAAAAAATTAGTGCAAATTCGTGAAATTCGTTGCAAACTTTACTCTAACTATATGAATAAAACTAGACTTGAAGCTTTTAGTGATGGTGTTTTGGCTATTATAATCACCATAATGATTTTAGAAATAAAAGTGCCTCACGGAGTTGAGTTTGCAGATCTAAAACCGCTAATTCCTAAGTTTCTAAGTTATGTTTTAAGTTTTATTTACGTTGGAATTTACTGGAACAATCACCATTATTTACTTCATGGTCTTACCAAAATCAACGGAAAAATTCTTTGGGCAAATCTACATTTACTTTTTTGGCTTTCCTTAATTCCTGTTGCAACTGGTTGGATGGGTGAACATAATTTTGAAAAAGCACCTTTAGCACTTTATGGAATTATTTTATTGGGATGCGCAGTGGCTTATATTGTTCTTCAGAAAATGGTTTTGGAAGCAGAAGGGAAAGACTCGCTTTTAAGAAAAGCTATTGGTGAAGATTTAAAAGGTAAAATCTCAACAGGTCTTAATATTGTTGGAATCGTTTCTTCATTTTATAATGAATGGATTTCTGGTGGTTGTTATGTTGTTGTGGCTTTAATATGGCTTGTGCCGGATAAAAGAATCGAAAGAGTTTTTGCATCAAAAGATTAATTTATTCTGAATTATTTAAAATGAAAACCGTTTTTCAATCGATTCAGATTTTGCCTCAGAAAGAATTAGAGCAGTTAGAAGATTTAATTACTTTTCGTACCCTTAAAAAAGGAGAACTTTTATTGAAAGAAAATCAGATTTGCAACGAAATCTATTTTATTAAAAAAGGAATTTTAAGGTCTTATTTTTTCAATCATCAAGGAGACGAAATCACGAATTGTTTTGCTTTCGAAAATGAATTTATGGCTTCCTTTTCCAGTTTTATAACTCAAAATGTCGCCGAAGAAAATATTCAGGCTTTAGCCGAAACAGAATTGCAGGTTTTAAGTCGTGAAAGTTTAGAAAAGCTTTATAACTCAGGAATTCATTGGCAGGAAATTGGGCGTAAACTCACTGAAATGGAATATGTAACACTTCAGAAACGAATGATTTCTTTTCAGAAATTATCTGGAACACAACGTTATGAAGAACTTTATCAGAATCATCAAAAATATCTTCAGTTGATTCCGCTTCAACATTTAGCATCTTATTTAGGTGTTACACCAAGGCATTTAAGCCGAATTCGAAAAGCGGTTTTATAGGACATTTGTCTAGTAATGATTTTCATTGGAACATTATTTTTGTTAAAAAGAAACACATGAAAAAAATACTGATCATTAATGGTCATCCAAATCCATCAAGTTTTAATTTTGGAATAGCCGAATCTTACTTAAAAGGCGCAATTGCTTCCGGATCAGAAGTAGATACAATTACAATTGCCAATTTAAAATTTAATCCAAATCTACAATTTGGTTATCAAAAGCGAACAGAATTGGAGCCTGATTTAATAGAATCCTGGCAGAAAATTAAAAAAGCAGATCATTTGGTTTGGATTCATCCCATTTGGTGGGGCGGACTTCCGGCAATAACAAAAGGATTTATTGATCGATTGTTTTTACCAGGAATGGCGTTTGAGCACCGGGAAAATTCTGTTTGGTGGGATAAATTGCTCAAAGGAAAAACAGCTCATATTATTACAACATTAGATCAGCCAAGTTGGTATTATAAATTGGTTTATGGAAATCCAAGTGTAAATCAATTAAAGAAGACTGTTTTAGAATTCTGTGGCGTAAAACCCGTAAAAGTGAGTTACATTGGGATCATAAAAACTTCTGATGATTTTCAAAAAGAAAAGTGGTTACAGAAAGTCTACGATTTCGGACTGAAAAATAAGTAAAAAAGTTTGCCACGAATTCCACGAATTTCCACTAATTCTTAATGTTTAGTATGCAAAACAAATTCGTGAAATTCGTGGCAAAAAAATATTCGTGAAAAAAAATATCTTAAGAAGTCAAATCCAATCCAAATGTAGAACGTAAAAGATCAAGATTTGGGTTGATTTCCATCAAACGATTGTATCGATCCTGATCATTCAAACTACGTTTAATCTCGATAGTTTCATTTACATTAACTTCAATAGTAATATCATGATTGTGTAAATGCCCTTTTAAGTGTCCTAAAAGACCATGAATTTGTGATTCGAAATCTAATTTAGAACCTTCGTTTGGTAATTCAAAAGTAATGACAGTTCCGTTTAAAGTTGGATCGTTAATTAATAATAACGATTCCATAATTTTATGTCCTTTATCCCCCAAACGCTGCGCATACTTATTCCATTGAACCAACATTTCAGTCTGAGTAAATTCTTCCGTAGGCATTACAGAAGTTGGTTTTACGTAAGTCATGCTGGCTGCTTCCAATTCTTTTTTCTTGCGAATACTTGATAATGAAAAAGCCGAAATTTTTGGTTCGTTACTGGTTTCCTGTTTTGGAGCAACAGGAGCTTCTTGTTTTGTCGGAGTTTGAGTTTCTGTTGGACTTACTGCATTTTCAACTTTTGAAGTTGGATTTACAGTTTCGGCACTTTCGACTTTGGACTTTGGATTTTGGACTTCAACTATAGAGTAGCTTCCATTTTTATAATAAGTAGGCGGAATTATGAATTGCTCAACTTTTTTTTTTCTCCATCAAAATTGATAGAGGCCAATTGCATCAAACATAATTCGACCAAAAGGCGTTGGTTTTGGCTTAATTTATACTTTAAATCACAGTCATTTGCAATGTCAATTCCTTTTAGTAAAAAATCCTGAGAACATTTCTGTGCCTGAACGCCATACATTTGTTGAGCTTGTTCTCCAACTTCAAGTAAAGTTATTGTAGCGGGAGTTTTACTCACTAATAAATCTCTGAAATGCGAAGCTAAACCAGCAATAAAATGATGTCCGTCAAAACCTTTTGCAAGAATATCATTGTAAGCTAATAAAAGATCCGGAATCTTACTTTCTAAAAGTAAATCTGTAATCGTAATATAAGTTTCGTAATCTAAAACGTTTAGGTTTTCGGTTACAGCCTGACGCGTTAAATTAGTTCCGCAATACGAAACAACACGGTCAAAAATAGATAAAGCGTCACGCATTGCACCATCAGCTTTTTGAGCAATAATGTGCAAAGCATCGTCTTCAAAATTGATTCCCTGACTTGTAGCAACTTCTGCCAAATGTTCTTTAGCATCTTTTACGGTAATTCTTTTGAAATCAAATATCTGACAACGAGATAAAATCGTTGGAATAATTTTGTGTTTCTCTGTTGTTGCTAAAATAAAAATAGCATGTTTTGGTGGTTCTTCTAATGTTTTCAGGAAAGCATTAAAAGCGGCCGAAGACAACATATGAACCTCGTCAATGATATAAACTTTGTATTGTCCGGTTTGTGGCGGGATTCGAACCTGATCAATCAGATTACGAATATCATCAACCGAGTTGTTTGAAGCAGCATCTAACTCAAAAACGTTAAAAGCAAAATCTTCATTAGGATCATCATATCCGGGCTGGTTTATTTTACGAGCCAAAATACGCGCGCAAGTTGTTTTACCAACTCCACGAGGCCCTGTAAATAAAAGGGCAGAAGCAAGGTGATTACTGTCAATAGCATTCAACAAAGTGTTGGTAATGGCTTTCTGACCTACAACATCCTTAAAGGTCTGTGGGCGATATTTACGAGCCGATACTACAAATTGTTCCATATTCTTTTTATTCGATAGCAAATATAGGCTGAAAATTACCAAATCACAAATCTGAAATTGATAATTATTTGACGGAATTTTGAGCGTTTTGAATGTGAGGAAGTAAGCAATTTAAATTAACATTTTTAAATGAGAAGACGGTAAAATTGTACGCGGATAAAACGGATTCGCTAAAGCGAAAACGCGGATTTATGCGGATTTTTTCTGCATGCTTGTCATCCTGAGCGATCCCGATCCCGAAGCGTCGGGACGGGAGTAGGATCGCAATCATAATCGACAATCAAAGTCCTTGCGAGGAACGAAGCAATCGCACTAAGCATGAAAACGAATTGTTCTTGAAGTATTTAATTTTGAAAATCGTCATTTTAATTTATACTTTTGATTGAATACAAAAAGCTTATTATCAGTATTGTAATTTTAAGAAAGCTATTTTTAGAAGATACTAATCCTATATAAATTATTAAATATGAAACTGTTTTTATTGACTTTATTATTAATCGCAACTTCGGTTGTAAAAGCACAAAGTGTAACACAGACAACTCCTGTTTATCAATTGCGTATTTATGAAATTTTCGAAAAGAATAAGGATATTTTTCATGAGCGATTTCGAGATCATGCAATGCGTATTATGAAAAAGTATAATTTTAAAATTTTATCTATCTACGAATCAAAATCAGATAAGAAAACCGAGTTTGTTTATTTTTTAGAATGGCCGGATCAAAACACAATGAAAAAAGCCTGGAACGGTTTTAAAGCCGATAAAGAATGGATCGATATAAAAAAACAATACACCGAGAAATATGGTGATGTCATTGGAAATATTGAAGATCGGGTTTTGAATAAAGCAGATTATTCGCCTCAATAATGTTCATTAGTTTGTCTTTAGTATTTGTTATTTGTAGTAAAAAAGTACTATTTTTAAGGTAGTATAATACTACACTTTGTAAAATCAACTTTTAAAATAAGTACTAGATGAACTATTCAAAATTTTACTTCGTCCTGCTATTAGCCCTTTTTTCAATTTCAATTAATGCTCAGCAACAAGATGAAAAAGCTGTTGCAATTATTAATAAAGAACTTGATGCAATGGGAGGAAAAAATTTTATAAAAAGTATAAAAACACTTTATACCAATTCAGAAACTCAAATGGAAGGGCGAACTGCAAATTGGGTTGTCAAAGAAATGAAACCAAATATTGGCAGTTTTGAAATAGTATATGGAGAACGAGTGGTTTTTAAATCCTGGTACGATGGCAAAGTCGGTTATAATTTAAGTAGTGGTCAAAAAACAGTTGCCAATCAGGATAATTTTAAAGACAAAGCTTTCAAAAAAAATATATTTAATGAATTGGATTATTTAGATCCATCTTTATACAAATTGGAATACTTAGGAACTGAAGATTTTGAATCAGCAAAATGTCACAAAGTAAAAGCTACTGGTATTGGTGACAACAAAAAAGTTGAGTTTTTGTATTTTGACGATAAGACTTCTTTTTTAGTGAAATCAGAGACTGTAAAAGGCGAAAAAGATTCATTTGCAACTGTAGTTTATGGAGATTATAAAAAATTCAATAAACTAACATATTTCACAACCATGAGATTTGGAGTTGATAAAGATTCCCAAAGCGCTAAAATTGTTGAGCTTTTATATAATGAAAAGGTGAGCGAAAAGGATTTTCAATAATCAATATTTTGAAAAAAAATAAATATCATAGTAAATGCAACAATATAGTTTTAAGAATAATATTTTAAATTTAAAAGTTAAGAAATCTCCACTGGCAATTAGAGCTGTAATGTTCTTTTTTACGTTTGCTTTTTTTCTATTTCCTACATTAGGAGCTATTGTTAGTGTGCTAATTGGTGGTGGACTGCAATTTGGTCATGTAATTGGAATTGGAATATTTGCGCTTATGGGATTTTATCTTCTTCGAGTTTCATTATGGAATACCTACGGCGAAGAAACAATTGAAATATTGAATGATAAAGTTATTTACGAAGCTAATTATGGTTGGTTTAAAGACGGGAAAAAAGAAATTGAAATTTCATCTCCAAAATATTCATTTAAATCTGTTGGTTATGAGGAAGATAATGAAGGGGTTTTAGTAATTTCTGATGGAAAAATTCAACTGGAATCTGTTGTGAAAATTCCTGATTCAGCGTTGGAGGAATTGCTTTGGATTTTAGAACCAGCTTTTGTAGCTAAACAAATTTAAAAATGAAAACTCCAAACCCAATAACAACTGTCGACGAAACTGAAGGTCAAAAATTAAAAATAGCCGGAGGAAATTACCGAATCATTATTTCGGGAAAACAAACTAATGGAGAATATGCTGTAATCGAAATGTCGGTTCCGGTTGGAGCTGGACCAAATCCGCATGCGCATCCTGATTTTGCAGAGACTTTTTTTGTTTTGGAAGGAGAAGTTTCATTCAAATCAGAATTAGGAAGTTATGTGGCGAAGAAAAACTCTTTTGTCAATATTCCAAAAAGCGGAATTGTTCATGGCTTTAAAAACTTAAGCGATAAACCTGCCAAACTTTTATGTACCGTAACTCCAGCCGGATTAGATGATTTGTTTGAAGAAATGTCACATTATATGGAAACAGCGTCTTCAAGCAATGAATTGGAGAAAAAGGATAACATAAATTCGATTTTTAAAAAGTACGGACAAACACTTTATCCTGAGAATTATTTTGATTAAAAAACAGACCAAAATTTATTTAAATCACAGCAGTCCTGAATATTAAAATTCAGGACTTTTTTTATGCATTAATTTTAAGAAATTAATAAGTTTTAAAATTGTAGGATTATTTTGTAATATTTCATGGATTTATTCGTTAACTTAGAGAATTAATTAATTTAAAAAAGATATCATTATGAAAGTTAAATCAATTTTATTAGGACTGTGCCTTGCTTTTTCATTAGTAGCTTGTGGCCCTAAAGACGCAGATATTCAAAAAGAAATTGCTGCAAAAATAAGTGCTTTGCCAGGTGTTGACGTGACTGTAAAAGATGGAGTTGCAACGATATCAGGTATTTGTAAAGACGAAGCTCTTAAACAAAATGCAGAGAGCATCGTTAAAGGTATAAAAGGTGTAAAATCTGTAGTGAATAACTGTGAGATTGCGGCTCCGGAACCTGTAGCGACGGAAGCTCCTGTTGAAATTAATCCGGATGCAGTTTTAACTACTTCGGTAAATGATGTTGTAAAAACGTATAGTGGTGTGACTGCTGCGATTAAAGATGGCGTTGTAACTCTTACAGGAACGATCAAAAAAGAGCAATTACCAAACTTGATCAAAAGTGTACAGGAATTGAAGCCTAAAAAAGTTGAAAATAAGTTAACTATTAAATAAAGAAATTATGAGTTTACTGGATAAATACAAAGAGTTAACAGATTTGGCGACTAATTTAGGAATCGCAAATTTGCAAGTAAGAGAGCAGGATAATGTGCTTTATATTGACGGAACAGCAAAATCAGCTGCAGATAAAGATCAGGTTTGGGATGCTTACGGAAAGTTAGATCCTGAATTTAGATCGGCAGATGTGGTAATGAATATTGTAGTTGCCGAAGGAACAACAACAGAATATACTGTTGTAAGTGGTGATTCTCTATCGAAAATAGGAAGAGCACACGGCGTTTCCTGGGAAGCAATTTTTGAAGCTAATAGAGATCTTATTAAAAACCCTGACTTGATTCAGGCAGGTTGGAAAATAAAAATACCAACAGCATAATTTATTTTATGTATTGTTTTTAAAAGTCTGTCATTTTATGATGGACTTTTTTTGTAGTTTATTGGATTGAGGATGGTTTATTGGATTGAAATGGAACGCGGATGATGCGGATTCGCTATCGCGAAAACACGGATTTATGCGGATTTTATGTCATTGCGAGGAACGAAGTAATCTCCGCAGGTAGTTCTACAAAGTTTTTTTGTCATTTTTATTATTGTCAGGCTGAGCGAAGTCGAAGCCAGCGTTCCAATTAGTGCGCCTTCGACTTCGCTCAGGTTGACATAAAATGAGAAAAATAAATCTGTGCACATCTGTTTAAATCTGTAAAATCTGCGTGCCATAAAAAAACAATGGTTCTTATAAAACCTAAAGCCCTAGCCCTGATAGCAGCGGTATCCTTTTTCTTGTTTCTTTAACAAGGAAAAGATACAGCGAATAGCAGGAAATAGCTCCTTAAAAATCACCTGCCCTTTATACTTAGATCGAATAAAAACTTTGCGGTTTCCTGATCTGAGTCGGCGGAGAAACCCGCGACATAAACTCCTTTTTTACCAGAAGTTGACTTAATTCCGTATACAACTGCCTCATCGCCTGGGTCCGAATCCCCTTCGTATCGATACACATGAACAATTTCAAATTTTTCAGGATTTTTTTTAATCAGGTCCGAGTTTAGATTAAAATCACATGTAAATCCTTTTTCATTCAATTGATCTAAAGCTTTTGAAACAGTTGCGTAATGATACATTCTAATCATAATAATTGAATTTTAAAATTATGGATTTTAAAGATAACTAATTTAAAATTAAAATGTTATGAAAACAGGTCTAAAATCTAAAATTTAAAATGATTATTCTTAGTTGATAAATCGTTACTTTTGCCGCGCAGACCGCCTTATCGTCGTTCCGATTCATCGGGAGGGAGGAAAGTCCGGACACCACAGAGAAGCATAGCGGGTAACACCCGTCGGCGTTAGAAATAGCGCAAGGACAAGTGCAACAGAAAGTATGTACAGGTAATGCTGTAGTGAAACCAGGTAAACTCTATGCGGTGAAATACCAAGTATATCAGCATTTAAGGGCTTCTCGTCCGTTGTTGAAGGGTAGGTAGCTTGAGTCTCGCAGTAATGCGGGATCTAGATAAATGATAAGGCTCTGATTTATCAGAGACAGAATCCGGCTTATAGGTCTGCATTTTTTATATATATTTGTGATACTCTCTAATCTATCCTCATGAATATAACCGCCCCAAAATCTTCTAAGAAACCAAAGAAAAGTACTTTTAAAGTCATCATAACCAATCTTACTTTTTGGGTTCTGATTGCTATTATCGCAGGTATTTTGCTTGGACATTTTTCGCCTGAAAATGGTGTGAAAATGGAAATACTAGGAAAAAGATTCATTGATATTATCAAACTTTTTATTGGTCCGATTATCTTTCTAACGATTGTTTTAGGAATTTCCGGAATGGGAAATCTGAAAAAAGTAGGCCGAATTGGAATAAAAGCTCTCGGATATTTTGAAGTGGTTTCGACCGTAGCTTTGGCTATTGGAGTTTCTGTTGCTTATCTTTTTAAACCTGGAAAAATTGATAGATCAGGATTGACTCTTGGCGATGCAAGTCAATATACAAGTGGTACTGCCAAACATTTTTCGTGGTTAGAGTTTTTCTTTTCGAACTTTACTTTGCAGGTTTTATTGGCAGCGATTGTTTGCGGTATTGCCTTGAATTTTTATAAAAAAAGAGAACAAACGATTTTAGTTTTAGAACGTTTTTCGAAAGTAGTTTTCCTTGGATTAAAATACGTAATGTATTTAGCTCCAATCGGTGCTTTTGGTGGAATGGCTTTTACGATTGGTAAATTTGGTTTACAAACTTTGATTCCGCTTGGGAAATTGATGTTATGTGTTTATTTAACCATGGCGTTATTTGTGTTTCTGGTTTTGGGAAGTATTTTGAGATATTATAAAATCAGTATTCTTTCGATTTTAAAATATATTAAAGAAGAACTTTTATTGGTTTTAGGAACTTCGTCTTCAGAAGCCGCTTTGCCAAGTATTATGGTAAAATTGGAACAAATGGGTTGTAGTAAATCGGTTGTGGGTTTAGTGATTCCAACTGGTTATTCTTTTAATCTTGACGGAACTTCGATTTATTTATCGATGTCGGTGATATTTTTGGCACAGTTGTATGATGTTCATTTGAGTTTTTTCGAAATATTAAGTGTTATCGGAATCCTGATGGTAACGTCAAAAGGTGCGGCAGGAGTAACCGGAAGCGGATTTATAGTTCTAGCGTCGACTTTGACGGCTTTGCATAAGATTCCGGTCGAAGGTTTGGCCTTTTTACTGGGAGTTGATAAATTTATGAGTGAAGCGCGAGCAATAACCAATTTAATTGGAAATACTGTGGCGACAATTATAATCTCGAAAACAGAGCATGATTTTACAGAGTTGAATTTGGAACCTGTTTTGGAGGAGTAACTTTGTGTTGAATGACTTTGTGTTGAATGGCACGCGGATTGTACGGATTCGCTTTCGCGAAAGCGCGGATTTATGCGGATTTTTTTTCTCATTTTTGTCCTTGCGAGGAACGAAGCAATCTCATTTGCTATATTAATTATTGTCTGGTAGGAGTGTGGTTGCTTCGTTCCTCGCAATGACAAACCGGGCGAGTATTAGATCAAAAATTCGCGTTAATTAGTGTAATTCGTGGCTAAAAAAATAATAATTATGAAAAGAATCGGAATCTTAGGACTTGGCGGAGTTGGTGGTTATTTTGGAGCACTTTTGGCGAAAGCTTATTTTGGATCGGATGCGATTGAAATTGTCTTTATTGCACGTGGAGAAACGCAAAGAATAATTGCTCAGGACGGATTAAAAATCGTTACTGATGAATCTGAATTTATTGTTCGTCCAAAATTGGTTTCGAATAATCCGGATGAAATTGGACAATTAGATTATTTAATTTGCGCTACCAAAACCTATGATATTGAAGAAAGTTTACTTTCGCTAAAAAAATGTATTCTTCCGGAAACGGTGATTCTTCCTTTATATAATGGAGTTGATGCACCGGAACGTATTCAGGAGTTATTTCCTGAAAATGTAGTTTTGGAAGGTTGTGTTTATATTATTTCGATGATTTTTTCGCCAGGAACAATTCGTAAGATGGGTTTTTATGAAAAGTTATTTTTTGGTTCTAAAACGGCTTCAAAATCAAAATTAGAAGAATTGCAAAACATCTTGCAAAAGGCAAAAATCGAAAGTTATTTGGTTGATAATATTGAAGAAACGGTTTGGGAGAAATTTATCTTTATTTCGGCGTTGGCTTCTGCAACTTCCTATTTAAATGAAAATATTGGCGATATTTTACGCAATCCCGAATCTAAAGAACTTTATGTTCAATTGATACATGAAATTGTAGCAGTTGCCAATGCTAAAGGCTTGAAATTGCCTGATGATATTGTAGAACAAACAATCGTAAAATTAGAGAAGTCACCAAAAGAAGCGACTTCATCTATGCATAGAGACTTATTGGCAAGCAAAAATACAGAAGCAATTTCATTGACTCAGTTTGTAGTAAAAGAAGGCGCTAAATACAATGTCGAAACTCCTGCTTACAAAAAAATTGCTGACGTTTTATTGCCACAATAAATTATGATTCGTCTTTTGTAGTACGTACCAGACTGATTCCGGAGGTAAAGAAAACAATACCCAGAATTCCATAAATAATTAACGATTTTATATCTCTTGTTGCTCCGGATGTACTGGAGAATATCACGGCTGTATAAATAAGTCCAACGATGCCAAGAATGGTTAGTAAGGCTCCAAAAAATCTTTTTAGGTTCATGATTTCTAGTTTTAAAGTGTTCATAGCAAATGTATTAGCTTGGCTGTTGAAACCGTTATACAATTGCTTTTAAAACTTATATTTTTTTCAGTGTTAAAACGTTCTTTTAATACGATTTGTATTATTTAAATACTATTTTTGGCGCAACCAATTTAAATAACCAAAATGAAAAAAAAATATTTGTTCTTATGTCTTGCCGTTCTTTTATTTAATGGAGTTTATGCACAAGATGAAGTTGTAACTTCTGTTAGAAAACATCAATTTAAAATTAATATGTTCACTCCGGGTTTTGTTTATGAACATGGCTTTGATACTAAAAATACACTTTACTCAGAACTAAGTTTGAATATAGGTTACAGACATAATGATTTTTATGATGAATCTAGTTGGTATTTTGTGCCAACAATTAACGAACAATTTCGTCACTATTATAATCTGGAAAAAAGAGCCGCCAAAGGAAAAAGAACAGCCTATAACTCGGGGAACTTTTTTGCTGCCTCAGTCTCTTATAACTTTGAATCTATTTCTTCAAATAGTTGGTTTAATGAATATTCTCCTTCTGTAACAATTGGTCCGCTTTGGGGTTTTCAAAGAACTTACAAAAGAAAATTTAATTTGGAACTAGGCTTAGGTGCCGGTGTTAATATTGATAAATATGACACAGAATTTACGCCTATTATTAATTTTACATTAGGATGGGTTATTGGAAAATAATCTATAAATAAAATAGAAAAACCTTGACGAATCAAGGTTTTTCTATTTTAAATTCTAAGCCAATATTACGTGTACTTTCAATACTGATTTTTGGATCTGAATTGAAATATTTTCTAAGTCTGCTGATAAAAACATCCATACTTCGTCCTGAGAAATAATCATCTTTTTTCCACACCGACATTAAAATTTGATCTCTCTTTAATAACTGATTATGGTTCAGATATAAATACTCAATTAGCGAAGCTTCCATTTCTGTAAGTTGCTGGACATGATTTTTATTATTCAGTGTTAATCTTTCATTATCAAAAACATAAGAGCCAATTTCAATTATATTGTTTCCTTCCAGAGTTCTTTTTTGCTCGATTCTCTTTAGGATATTCTGCAAACGCAAAACCAGTTCATCAACTTCAAAAGGTTTTATGATATAGTCGTCAGCACCAAGTTTTAATCCGGTGATTTTGTCTTCTTTTAACTTTCTTGCTGTTAGAAAAATAAATGGAATCTCAGGATTAATCGTAATTATTTTTTCGGCCAATGAAAATCCGTCCAATTTTGGCATCATGACGTCAAAAACACAAATATCAAAATCCTGGTTTTTAAAATAGTCTAAAGCTATTTCTCCATTTTCTGCCCAGATTACTTCAAATTGATGTAATTCTAAATATTTTTTTAAAATTCCGGCAAAATCAAAATCGTCTTCAGCTAAAAGTAATCTTTTCAAAATAAGGTAATTAAATTTTTAATAAAATAGTAAACTGAGTTCCTTTTCCTAAATCACTCACAACGTTAATTGTGCCCTGATGCGCTTTTATAATTTGATTGACATAATACAAACCTAAACCTAAGCCTTTTGTATTATGAAGATTTCCTTGTTCTACACGGTAGAATTTTTCGAAAAGTAGGGATTGTTTGTTCTTTTCAATTCCAATTCCGTCATCTTCAATACTAATAGAAAATTGATTTTGGACTATTCTTGTTTTTATCGTAATTGTATTTGAACCATATTTTACAGCATTTTCCAAAACATTTAAAAAAGCCGTTGTGAGATGAAATTTATCTAAAACTAAAATTGTTTTCTGCGTTTGAAAATCAGTTTGAAGATTGATTTTTGGGAATGTAATTTTAAAATCATTCACAATTGCAGTAAGAAAATCTTCGGTTTCTATCTTTTCTTTTTGTAATTCAATTTCATTTTCAGCCAGCGAATTTGCCATAACCTGATCGATCAAGTTTTGTAAACGATTGTTTTGGCGTGAAATCGTATTGACAATCGAGTTGAAGTTTTCATCATTGTCACGAATATTTTTGTTCTCCAGGATTTTAGTCGAAATACTTAAAGTTGCCAATGGCGTTTTTAGTTCGTGTGTAATATTATTGATAAAATCTGTTTTGACATCGCTTACTTTTTTCTGTTTAATTAAGGCTTTTATTGCAATTACAAATAGCGTTATAAGCGTTAAAATAGATAATAAAGACAAAATCAAAACAACTGTCATTCGTCTCAGAATAATCATTTCCCAGTCGATTACAGAAACGTACATTGAATCTTCTGTCAATAATTTGTAATCCTGATTGGCGTAAGTTCCGTTTGTGGTTCCAACGTAATTGCGAACCAGAAAAGCATGATTTAGAGAAATCAGGTTTCCGTATAATTTATTTTGAATAAAAGGCTTTTGAGAGAAAATTGTATCTGCTTTTTTTCTGTTTTGATACAAAATGAATTTATTTAGTACAATTGCAAAATCAATTTTAAGATTCGGTAAATCGCGTTCGAACTTACGTTTAATTTTTTGTGTTAATGCATCTTGAAATTCATTGTCAAGAATCCCTTTTTTTACATCAAATTTGGTTGTTTTTCCTTTAAGGTAATTCTCTGATAAATTTTTATAAAGGGCTTCTTTTCTGGAAACAATTGCAGAATCTATATCACTGTAGTTGTTTGATATCTGGGCGATTTCATTTTTAATTTCCGTATGAAATTGCGCCACTTTATAATCGTATGTCGTTTTTACCAAATAGCATTGAACCGTCGATAAAACGATCAAAGCGATAACAGAAAATGCGATTAATAAATTGATTCTTTGTTTCATAATGTTTTGTTGGCACACGGATGACGCAGGTTAAACTGGTTTACACAGATTTTTTTGTTTTTCACGCTGATTTGAAAATGATTTCTTTAAATCTACGAGAGATTATGTCGCGCGGATGACGCTGATTAAACGGATTTATACAGCTATTATTGAACAAAACTAATAAAAACAAAATCAGCGTAAATCCGTTCAATCCGTAAAATCCGTGGCGAATTCTCCAGTTCAAAAATAATGCTTTTATAGTTCAAAAAGTACGTTAACTCCGCATTAACCTTCAATTAACCTTCAGAACTCATTTTTAGAAGCACTTTTGCATTGTTTCAATCTAAAATCAATCAAAAAATGAACATTTCTTTACCTTTTAAACTTTTTCTAATTTTAATTTTATTTTGTTGTTCGCTATTTGCAAATGCACAAACCGAAACTCCTAAAGACAGTATTTCGAATAAGTTAAATGAAGTTGTGATTACTCAAAACAAAAAAACTTTTACTAATACAAACGGGAATATTAAAGTTGATGTTGCCAATTCGATTTACAATTCGATTCCAAATTCAGTCGATTTATTGGCAAAATTACCAACCGTTCAGCTTAGTTCCGACAAAGAAAGTATTACGGTTATTGGTAAAGGAAGTCCGCTGATTTATATTGACAATCAAAAAGTAGGAATGAACGATTTGAATGCTTTGGCTGTAGCCGATATTAAAACCATCGAAATTATTCAGAACCCATCTTCTAAATATGAAGCCGAAGGACGTTCTGTGATTCTAATTACAAGAAAATTTAGCAAAAAAGACAGCTTTAGAACGGAGATTTCTGAGGTTGCTTCTTTCAAAAAAAACTACAACAATTACCTTGGGTTTAATTCTAATTTCAAAAAAAACAAACTCGAACTGAAAGCAAATTTTAATTACAATCGTTTAAATCCTTGGGAAAATCATAGTATAGATTATCAAATTCCAACTGCGGATATTGCTTCTAAATACGATGTAACGGCTGATACAAAAAGAAAACAATTCGTATTTGGAGGAGGTTTGTTTTATAAAATAAACGAAGATGATTATTTCTCATTTAGTGTCAATAGTAAGTTGCAAACTGATGTTTTTCCAATCAATACAATAACGGATAATAAAAATAAAGACGAAATAAATCATGTTGTAACTGCTAGTGATAATATCGGCAGAAAGAATTTTGTAAACTCATTTTTGAACTATTCAAAGAAAATAAAAGCAATTGACATGCAGGTTTTTACCGGACTTCAATATTCAAATTTTGACCAGACTTCTTTGAGTAATGTTCAGGATAATTTTAATGATTCAGGATTTGAATTGACGCAAAATCGAGATCAGAAATTTAAAGTAAATGTTTTTTCCGGAAGAATTGATACAGAGAAAAAATTCAAAAACGAAATGAAATTAGAAGCTGGAGGATTGTATTCTTCTGCTAATTCAAAATCTGATTTTGATATTTTGTATTATGAGACAAATGTAAAAGAAATAAGTCATTATGATTTTAGCGAGCAAAATTTAGCAGGATATAGTCAGCTCTCCGGAAAGATTAAAAAAGTCGATTTTTCAGTTGGTTTTAGAGTTGAGAATACTAATGTAGACGGGAAATTCAGAAGTGATTTAACGCCTTTAGTTGATAAAAATTATACCAAATTTTTCCCGAAAGCACAGTTTACATTTGCAATTGACAGCACAAGAAATATTAGTCTAAATTATGCTAAAACTATTTCCAGACCCAATTATTCGTCTTTAAGTCAGGGCGCGACGTATATAAATCCTTATTTTTTGTACGCACGTAATATTTTCCTAGATCCAACAATTACCGACGAAATTGCAGCTACTTTTCAATATCATGATAAGTCGGTTAGACTTAGTTATTATCAGACCAAAGATCCAGTTTATAATACTTTCTCTTTTGACGATCAAAATAATATAATGACTTTTAAGGATATAAATTTCGATAAAAGCTCTGGCTTTACAACTGAATTTGTGCTACCATTCACGTATAAATTTTGGACAACAACGAATTCTTTGATTTTTATTTTAGAGAAAATTGAAGATCATAGTGCTGTATTTATGAGCTCTAAACCTTATGCTTATTTTAGTTCAAATAATGAGTTTAAACTTCCAAAGGAATATTTTTTTAATTTGAATTTTTGGGGATTAACAAAACAATATACTGGAGTTTTTGTTACAAATCCCAGATTTGTAGTTGATATGACGGTTTCAAAAAAATTCCTCAAAAAATGGAATTGTACTTTAAGCTGGAATAATATTTTTAAAAATAATATTCAAACAGAAAAATTTACCATTAACAAGGTTAATTCAAAAGCGAGATATGTTGTAGATAATCAAGAAGTTTCAATATCGATAAAATATTCTTTTGGAAAGGTAAAAGGAACAGAATTTAAGGAGAAAAGCATTGATGAGAATGAAAGCAGAGTTCGATAAAAACAAAAAATCCCTTGAATTTCAAGGGATTTTTTTATGATTTAAAAAAGGAAATTATCCTTCGTCTTCTTCTGTTATTTTAATGAAATCATCAGGAAGTTCTTCATCATCGTCCGTAGAATTTAATTCGAAGAAACTAAAGAAAGATCCGCCGTAGCTTTTCTGAAAAGAAAAATTACTTAAATGCTCCATTTTTGTATATTTCGAATGCTCTATAATCATCATTCCGTCTTCATGAAGTAAATCTCTTTCGAAAACTGTTAAGACAATTTTTTCAAAAGCATTCTGATCTAATCCGTAAGGTGGATCTGCAAAAATAATATCGTATGATGTTTTGCAGTTTTCCAGAAATTTATAAACATCACTTTTCGTAGCTGCGATATTAAAATCATATTCTGAAGCGACTTGCTTTACAAATTTTACGCATCCAAAATCACCGTCAACAGAGGTAATTGGAGCACTTCCGCGTGAAGCGAATTCGTAACTGATATTACCGGTTCCCGAAAATAAGTCTAAAACCTTTAAGCCGTCAAAACTAAAATGATTATTTAAAACATTAAACAATGCTTCTTTACTCATGTCAGTCGTAGGTCTTACAGGAAGGTTTTTTGGCGGAAAAATTCGGCGTCCTTTGTATTTTCCTGAAATGATTCTCATGATTGAAATAAGATATAATGTTTTTGATTTTGTGCAGTTGAAAAGCGGTTTCTTTGCTGTAAAGTTTCTACATCCATAAACGAAATATGGCGAATGTACTTGTAAGCAATGGCATAAAACGGGTCGTTTCTATCTATTATTCCTAATAATTCAAGCGGAAAACTTTCTGGGTTTAAGCTCAATTGTTCGGCAGTAAATAGAATATAATAGAGAAAATCTTCTGGAGTCTGGTATTCAAAAGAATTGAATAATAGCAGTTTTTGATTTTGTACAACGATTATTTCAAAATGGTCCGGATTGAAATTCACAACCATTTTTTTCTCATCATTGTTTTTTGAATTTTCAATAATTTTCTCCACCAAAATACTGTTAACATGTTTGTAATCGAACGAACCAACAGTGTCAATTAAAAAGTTATTAATATTGACATATGGAATATAAACCGAATTCATTTCGTATTTTGAAAGGTGATCGAAAGTAAAAAAATCGGTTTCAAAAACTTTTGTAGTGTATTGTAAATAACTTGCTAAGTAATTTTCGTCGAACAAAGCCGACGGTACAAAAGTTGAAAGATTGTTGTTGTGAATTACCAAAATCTCGTCGTAAGAATCTTTTAATTCAGGATAGTTTTTAAAAGCAGCACTATATAAGTCTTCAATTTTTGATGTTTTTTGTGCAGCATCAAAGTTAACTTCGTTAAACGCTGTAATAGTATTGTTTAGAGTATCAAAACAACAAAATGAAAATCCATTCAAGGAAACCTGAATAGATAATTTTTTGTAATTTTTTGAAGTGATATTAGTATTTTGCAATGACATATTTGATTTACAATTCGTTACCTGTTTTTGAATCAAGAAAGAATTTAAGGCGAGTACAAACTTACAAATTAAAAAGGAAGAATTATAATTGCAATTTCAAAAAACAATTTCAATTAGATTTTAAAGCAAGGTTAAGTTTTCTTTACTTATAAGTGATGTAGGTATTTTAAGATTTAGCTTTGTGTATTGATTTCAGGATAATATGAACTTATATCACTTATATGGTGGAAAAATATTATCATAATTCGTTTCCCAAGGTTGAAAGCTTGGGCTATGGTTGGTTTCTGTAATAAAGCTTTTGTATTGATTCCTGGATAATATGAACTTATATTACTTATATGGTGAAGAAATATTAAATTGACATTGCCATTAAAAAGCCCGTACTTTGTATTTCAATTTTACCTTATGAATTCATCATTGTTTTACGGTGTTTTGCAAAAAAGATTTCCGTTTCCTCCAACATACAAACAGGATATATTTTTTCAGAAAATCGCTATTTTCTTAACGGACACACATAACGATACTATTTTTGTACTAAAAGGATATGCCGGAACGGGAAAAACGACTGTGATTTCGACAATTGTAAATAATCTTGGAGATATTAATAAAAAGTTTGTTTTGCTGGCGCCAACGGGTCGTGCGGCAAAAGTAATTTCCAATTATTCGAATACGCCCGCTTTTACAATTCATAAAAAAATATATTTTCCTAAAAAGTCGGCTGGTGGAGGCGTTGCTTTTACCAAGCAATTGAACAAGCATAAAAACACCATTTTTATCGTCGATGAGGCTTCGATGATTTCTGATAGTAATTCAGATTCTAAGCTTTATGATAACGGATCGCTTCTGGACGATTTGATTTCGTACGTATATTCCGGAACCAATTGCAAGATGATTCTCCTTGGAGATACAGCGCAGTTGCCGCCCGTGAATTTAGATATTAGTCCGGCACTTGATACGCATACTTTGGCAGCTCATTATAATAAAGAAATCAAGCATATCGAACTTGACGAAGTAATGCGTCAGGAGGAAAGCTCTGGGATTTTATTTAACGCTACGGAATTACGTGAAATTCTAAAAGAAAGCTTTATTACCGAGTTTAAATTCAATGTAAAAAGGTTTAAAGATATTGTTCGTTTAACGGATGGTTACGATATTCAGGATGCAATTAATTCGGCTTACAGCAATTATAGTATTGAAGATACAGCGTTTATAGTTCGTTCGAATAAAAGAGCGAATCAATATAATGAACAGATCAGAACGAGGATTTTGTTTAAAGAAAGTGAGCTTTCTGTGGGCGATTTCCTGATGGTGGTTAAGAATAATTATTTCTGGCTAAAAGAAACTGATGAAGCAGGATTTATTGCCAATGGTGATATTATTGAAGTTTTGGAGCTTTTTGGAATCAAAGAATTATACGGATTTACTTTTGCAAAAGTAAAAATCAGAATGGTCGATTATCCTGATCAGAAACCTTTTGAAACGGTTTTGTTATTAGATACAATCAAAAGTGAATCTCCATCTTTAACGTATGAAGAATCTAATCGTTTGTATGAAGAAGTAATGAAGGATTATGAAAATGAAACGACAAAGTATAAGAAGTTTCAGAAAGTAAAAGAAAACGAGTATTTTAACGGATTACAAGTGAAATTCTCCTATGCGATTACGTGTCATAAATCACAAGGTGGACAATGGAATACCGTTTTTATTGAACAGCCATATTTACCAAACGGAATCGATCGTGATTATATCAGATGGCTTTATACCGCTATGACACGTGCTAAAAATAAGTTATATTTGATAGGATTTAAAGACGAGAGTTTTGAAGAATGATTAGTTGCCACGAATTTCACGAATTAGTACAAATTACTTTTGAGTTCAGTAAATTAGTGTAATTCGTGAAATTCATGGCGAAAAAACAGCAACAATGACAACATTAAACGACTTACATTCGATTTCATCAACGTTTTCGAATACAGATAAAATGCCGGTTTTGTTTTTAGGACACGGCAGCCCAATGAATGCAATTGAAGAAAATCAGTTTGTGACTGGTTTTCGAAATTTGGCTAAAACATTGCCACAACCAAATGCGATTCTATGTGTTTCGGCGCATTGGTTTACAAACGGAACCAAAGTAACTTCGATGCAAATGCCAAGAACGATTCATGATTTTGGAGGTTTTCCGCAAGCTTTATTTGATGTACAATATCCTGCAAAAGGAAGTCCTGAATTAGCTTTGGAAACTCAGAAAATTTTAGAACCTGTTCACGTAGATTTAGATGAACATTGGGGTTTAGATCATGGCGCCTGGAGTGTCATCAAGCACTTATATCCAGAGGCAAATGTTCCGGTAATTCAGTTGAGTATTGATTATACAAAATCAGGACAATATCATTTTGAGTTGGCTCAGAAGTTACAATCATTGCGTCGAAAAGGTGTTTTGATTATCGGAAGCGGAAACATAGTTCATAATCTTCGTCTGGTTGATTTCAGAAATTTTGATAAAGACAATTACGGTTACGATTGGGCGATTGAAGCGCGTGAAACCGTTAACAATTATTTATTGGACGGAAATTTTCAGCCTTTGATTGATTTCGAAAAGATGAATAAAGCGATTCAATTGGCGATTCCAACTCCGGATCATTATTTACCTTTATTATACACATTAGGTTTAAAAGAAAAAACAGAAGAATTGAGTTTGTTTAATGATAAATTATTAGCTGGTTCTTTGAGTATGACATCGGTGAAAATCATGTAATAAATTTTACCGCAAAGCGCGCAAAGGTTTTTCGCAAAGAGCACAAAGTTTACAAGCTATACGACGAAACATATTAGGTAAAGCTTAGCGAACTTTTAGACAAATAGAAGAAAAACAAAGCTTAGCGAACTTTGCGAAAAACCTTTGCGCGCTTTGAGGTAAAATGCGTTTTCCAGATCAGGTTAAAAAGCTATAAAGACAAATAGATTCACAAAATCTTCTATTTTTCTAAATTATAAGCATATAAATATTCGTCAGCGCTTCCAAAGTAAATAGTGTTATTATCGATAAATGGCGATGAAACAATAGAGCCTAATTGATAAAATTGATCCATCACTTTTTTATTGTTATCATAAACTGACAGATCTTCGTTTTGACCAGCATATCCAAAATCTAATAAGTCATTTTTTAAGGTTGAAGCTGCGAATTGTTTGCGATTTTCTGTGCTTACTAAATTTGATTTTTTTCCATTTGAAAGTAAATCCAAAGAGAAGAAATTCCCAGTGAAATCTCCAAAATAAATCGTGTTTCCAGCAATTGCCGGTGAATTATAAATATAACCATTTGCTTTAAAACGATATTTTTCGGCTCCGGTTTTAGCATCCAAAGCCAATAAAGCATAAGTATCAGATGTTCCTACATAAATAGTATTGTTTTGAATTACAGCAGAACTTAAGATCCAGGAATTTTCGGCATTATACTTCCAGATTAGTTTTCCGTTTTCGGCATTTAAAGCAAAAAAGAACGGTTCTCTTGCTCCAAAATAAACTTTACCGTCAGAAACTGCAACAGAAGATTGGATTCCTTTAAAACCAGTTTTTGTTCCCGTGGCAAAATTCCATATTTCTTTTCCGGTTTCAATATTCAATGCATATAATGTAGCGTCCCAACCTCCAATGTAAATTTTATCCTGATCTATTACAGGAGTTCCGTGAATGGGTCCGTTAGTTTTGAATTTCCATTTTAAGTCACCTGTTTTAGCGTCTACAGAATATACGTTTCCATCGCTGCTTCCGAATAAAACTGCGGCTGCTTTTCCGTTTTCATAAACCACAGGAGATGATAAATAAAAGCTCCATAAATCCTCCATATATTGGGTTTCCGGTTTCATTCCCCACATTCCAATTTCGCCAAGCCAATGTTCGCCGCCAGTTTTAAATTTCCAGATTAGTTTTCCGTCTTCTTTGTTTATGGCATAATAATTTCCATCAAAACTGCCAAAGTAAATGGTGTTTTCAAATATACTTGCAGAACTGTGAATTGCTCCATTAGTTTTGAATTTCCATTTTGTTTTTCCTGATTTTACTTCAATTGCATATAGAAAACCGTCTTCACTGCCAATATAAACAATACCATTTTTTACAACTGGAGAAGCAAAGATTTTACCTTCGGTTTTGTATTTCCATTTTAAGTTATCAAGTGGCTGATATCCTTTTCCATCAAAAATGTGGTTTGAAAATGCGTTAATTATTTTAGGATTATTCTTTTGGCTTAAAGCCGAAGTAATAAAAAATAAATTGAATAAAAGCAGAATCAATACCGACAGTTTTTTCATGATGTTTTTTCTTATAAATATAATGTATTTTTAAAATCACGGCAATCACATTAAATCGTTCTGTTGTGATTATTTTTTTAAACTTAATTTCGAATAGTTACATTTGTTTACGTTTAAAAATAAATTTAAAATGAAAATAATAGCTGTAATTCCGGCACGATATGCTTCAACACGTTTTCCTGCTAAACTGATGCAGGATTTAGGTGGAAAAACTGTGATTTTAAGAACTTATGAAGCTGCGGTTTCAACAAAATTGTTCGACGATGTTTTTGTAGTAACTGATTCTGATTTGATATTTGATGAGATCGTAAATCACGGTGGAAAAGCCATTATGAGCATCAAAGAGCATGAATCAGGAAGTGATAGAATTGCTGAAGCTATTGCAAATTTAGATGTTGATATTGTTGTAAATGTGCAAGGCGATGAACCTTTTACAGAAGCTGGACCTTTAGAACAGGTTTTGTCTGTTTTTAAAAATGATGAAGATCGCAAGATTGATTTGGCTTCGTTAATGCGTGAAATTACAAATGAAAACGAGATAAATAATCCAAATAATGTAAAAGTGGTGGTTGATCAATCGCAATTTGCATTGTATTTTTCGCGTTCCGTGATTCCGTATCCTAGAGATAAAGACGTTGGAGTGCGTTATTTTCAACACATCGGGATTTATGCTTTTAGGAAACAGGCTTTGTTAGATTTTTATAGTTTGCCAATGAAATCTTTGGAAGCTTCTGAGAAGTTAGAGCAGCTACGTTATTTAGAATTCGGAAAACGTATTAAAATGGTTGAAACAACTCATGTTGGTATTGGGATTGATACGGCAGAGGATTTAGAGAAGGCTAGGGCTATATTGAAGGCTTAGTTTGCGGGGAATGGCACGCGGATGACAGGGATTCGCTATCGCGAAGACGCGGATTTTTTGTCATTGCGAGGAACGAAGCAATCTCACTTGTTTTATCACGTCATGTTTTTATAGTGTGATTGCTTCGTTCCTCGCAATGACGTAATTTGTGTAAAAATAAAAAAGCTTGTAAACAATTGTCTACAAGCTTTTTTTATATTCAAAACCGAATTAAATTCTTAGTATAAACTAGGGAATTTAGACGGATTAACTTCATTCATCATGCTGTATACTTTTTCAAAAATATCTTCGGCAGAAGGTTTTGAAAAGTAGTCACCATCAGTTCCGTATGCTGGTCTGTGTTCTTTGGCAGCAAGAGTTTGCGGTTTACTGTCTAAGTAATTATAAGCGTCCTGGTCTTCCAGAATTTGTTGTAAAATAAATGCTGAAGCTCCACCTGGAACATCTTCGTCAATTACTAAAAGACGATTTGTTTTGGCAATACTTTTTACAATATCCTTGTTAACGTCAAACGGAAGTAAAGACTGAATATCGATTACTTCACAATCAATTCCTAAATCCAATAATTCTACAGCCGCTTGTTCTACTAATCTTAATGTTGATCCGTAAGAAACTAAAGTAATATCTGAACCTTCTTTTAGAGTTTCAACTACACCAATTGGTGTTTTGAATTCTCCAAAATTCAGTGGAGTTTTTTCTTTTAAGCGGTAACCATTCAAACATTCGATTACTAAAGCCGGTTCGTCAGTCTCTAAAAGAGCGTTGTAAAAACCTGCCGCTTGGGTCATATTTCTAGGAACCAAAACGTGAATTCCGCGAATAGCGTTAATAATCATTCCCATTGGAGAACCAGAATGCCAGATGCCTTCCAGACGATGTCCGCGGGTTCTGATGATTAATGGCGCTTTTTGTTTTCCAACGGTTCTGTATTGTAAAGTAGCCAAATCATCACTCATGATTTGAATCGCGTACAATAAATAATCTAAATATTGAATTTCAGCAATAGGGCGTAAGCCTCTCAAAGCCATTCCAATTCCTTGTCCAAGAATAGTTGCTTCACGAATACCAACATCGGCAACACGAAGTTCACCGTATTTTTCCTGCATTCCTTCTAAACCTTGGTTTACGTCACCAATGTTTCCTACGTCTTCACCAAAGATTAAAGTTTCAGGATATTTGCTGAATAAAGCGTCAAAATTGTCACGTAAAATCATACGTCCGTCTAAGTCGGCTTTTGCATTTTCGGCATATTCAGGGAGTACTTTCTGAACTGAAAATACATTTTGTTCAGAATCAGAATATAAGTTACTGCTGAATTTTTCCTGAGTAACTCCAATATAATCTGTGATCCATTTTGATAGTATAGCTTTACTATTTGGAACTTCGATAAAGCGTAAAATCTTTCTTGCGATAACAAGCATTTCCTTTTTTAAAGGTGATTTTATAGCGCTTAATTCAGAGATGTATTTTTTAATTCTTTCTTTATGATTGATGCTTGCCTCAGCAATTTGCTCCAATAATACTAAAAGATTTTTTTGATCTTCGATAATTGGATTTATAAAAGAGTTCCAAGCTTCTTTTTTGGCTTCAAGAACTTCTTTTTTCAATTCAAAATCAATTTCAGCTAATTCCTCAGGAGATGCAATATTGATGGCGATCATCCATAAACGCATCTGACGAATACAGTCAAAATCTTTTTCCCAAGCCAGTCTTTCTGCATTTTTGTAACGTTCATGAGAACCAGAAGTAGAATGTCCTTGTGGCTGAGTTAATTCGTTTACGTGAATTAAAACAGGAACGTGTTGTTCGCGTGCGATTGCACCGGCTCTTTCATAAGTAGAAACTAACTCGGCATAATCCCAACCTTTTACTCTAAAAATATCATAACCTTTAGAATCTTCGTCGCGTTGGTATCCTTTTAAGATTTCAGAGATGTTTTCTTTTGTAGTCTGATGTCTTGCGTGAACCGAAATTCCGTATTCATCATCCCAAACACTCATAACCATTGGTACTTGTAGTACTCCGGCAGCATTTATAGTTTCAAAAAACAAACCTTCAGATGTACTTGCATTCCCAATAGTTCCCCATGCAACTTCGTTTCCGTTTACAGAAAATTTGTCTTTGATAGTAATACCATCAACATTTCTGTAAATTTTTGAAGCTTGAGCTAATCCCAATAATCTTGGCATTTGTCCGGCTGTTGGAGATATATCTGCGCTTGAATTTTTTTGTTTTGTTAAGTCTTTCCAAGATCCGTCTTCGTTTAAACTGTGCGTTACAAAGTGTCCGCCCATTTGTCTTCCTGCAGACATTGGATCAAAATCTAAATCGGTATGACCGTATAAACCTGCGAAAAATTGCTTTGGAGTCAGCTCGCCAATTGCCATCATAAAAGTCTGATCGCGATAGTATCCGGAACGGAAATCTCCGTTTTTAAAAGCTTTTGCCATAGCAAGCTGTGGCACTTCTTTTCCGTCTCCAAATATTCCAAATTTGGCTTTACCAGTTAATACTTCTTTACGACCTAAAAGACTACATTCGCGGCTGGTTACTGCAATTCTATAGTCGTTCAATACCTCAGTTTTGAAATCTTCAAATGTTAATGTAGTATTGCTTTTTTCTTTTATCATAATCTTGGAGAGTCATGTTTACTCTGCGAAATTACTTAAAAACAATCAATAATCATAATTCTTTAAAATAAATATAATTCAATTATTTGTATTTAAAACCAAAAAACTACGTACTTTTTTTGTGGTATTTTTATGTAAAATTTGTTTTTTGTGATAATAATGCAGGTTTTTATTTAAAATTCATTCGATTAGAACCATTTTCTAGTGAAAAGATTGACTAATGTTTTTGGGGATAAAGTCATTACAAATCGTATTTTTTGGTCATAATTTTTTTGAGAAACCTCCCATCCATTATTTGAATAAACCGGAAAATAGATCTCAAAATAGTCCGGAACCAGATTTAACCGTATACCGCTATCATAAACAAAGTCTGCACTTTGATGTTTACTTTTCATAAAACCAAGATCTCCGTACATTTCAATCCAGTTCCAAATCGAATAACTGGCATTTAGAGTTGTCATCCATTGATTTGCGTATGCTGGTTCTATTTTTGATTTAAAACCTCCTTCGGCCATTACAAATTGCTGACTAAAGAATCCCGTACTTTCAGATCTTCCATAAAAATTATAATCAAAAAGATAATCCGTTGGACGATCTAAACCAAAACTAAAATAATCTGAATTTGTAGAGTTATATATAAAAGCTCCGGCGTACATTCTTAAATTTAATTTATGATTGTTTTCGAATAACCTTCTATATTCAACTTCTCCCGCAATTTTTCCGAAATCTCCTGAAAATTGGAGATCATTCATATAATTGAAATGGTTTATCAACTCAGTTTTTGTATTTGAATAACGTGCATTGAAAACCGAATAATTTGGTTTTGAATTGTCAGTTATATACTTGCTTGCTTCACGATTTACAATTACCTGACGAAACAGTATTAACTGTTTTCTATTGTCTCTAAAATTTTCTTCACGGATTCTAAACTGAACCATCGGATTTAATCTGAAATATGCAGCGTCAGGAGCGTAGTGATAATAATTTTGACTAATTGAATATCGTACATTATATAAGGTACTATTTCTATAATATTCGCTCCATGAAAATGCCGAAGAACCGGAAATTGTCCCTGCATTTATAGAATAAGCAGGATTAATGTCAAAAGTAAACGGTTTGTCAAGAATAGTTTTGTTATGAAAACGAACTCCTGGCGTCAAACCATCGTATAAATTATAAGTAAGCGTTGGGATGTATAAAATCTGATTGTAATAGGGATCTTCAAGATCTTTTGCAAAATTAAATTTTATAGGACGATTTACTATTACAACACTTTTAAGAGATTTCCAATTGTTTCTTTGATTGTATTCCGGAACCTCATTGTCGTAATTCAGAACCAGTTTGTCTGCATTTTTTCGGGCAAATTCATAAATCGAATCATTATTCCTTGGTTCAATCCATTGCTTGAATACTACTTCATTTTTCTTAATTCCATAAACTGGAATTGGGACAAAGTTATCTGTCTTATTTTTTATTTTAAATTGAACACTGTCTTTAGTTCTCGAAACATTCGTAAACTTATAATCAATAATATCACGCGAATCTATAATGGTGTTGAAAAACCATTTGATATTTTTTGGACTGTTTTTCGTTAATATTTTTTCGAAATCATAGCGATTCGTTTGTTCTTTTTTGTTCAGATTATAAAATTCCTGAACACTTTCAGGAACGATATTATGATTTAGATAATCATCTAAATAACTCAGACTTAAACCTGCGCGATATTTGCTCGCAATTTGTTCATTGAATTTTATTAAAGTATTTTTTGGGTCGCCAAGTGGCTGATCGAGATTTTTTCTCGCCATTAACATATAATAATAGCTGTATTGCTCGTTGAAAGTCAGATTTGTAATGTTATAACTTTTAAACAGTTTCATGTCCGAAAGTCGTCCAAGCATTTTTTGATCCAGGTGATTTTGCTCCATGTATTTCATCATGGCATAAATCTGAATTCCGTCATAAACCCAATTGTCTTTTCTGGGATCGAGGTGCAAACTATTTTTTAAATAATTATTCAGATACGTTTTTAAGAAAGTTATCTCAAAGATAAAATCATCACTAAACGGACTTATAAACGATGGTAACTGATTTAATCCATAAAAAGGATTTCTATCATAATCTACCTGAGAAATCAATATTTTTTCATGTGGATATTTCCCAATAAAATTATTTGCAAAAGTAGCCACTCGATCAATTATAATTGCCTTTTGAATTTCATCCAGTTTCTTGGTTTTTAAATCCGATAAAACTTCTACAAGACTATTGTCATAACTTTTGAATGTATTCTGTTTTTCGATATAAAAATTAAAATCTGTTCTGTTATTTCCAGAGAATAAATAAGTGCTAAAAGAAGGATTCGTAATATCTTTTGAAACCGAATTCAAATCTGTTGTAATAGAATAGCTGGCAGGAAGTTTTATTTCGATTTGATAATCAGTACTCGCATTAGCAATATCATCCAGATTGAAATTATTATTTTTTGTAAAACTATGATTTTCAAATCTTGCAGGACTTAGAAACCAGTTTTTCAAAATCATTCCACCATTTTGAGTAAAACCATAACGCGTAAATTTGTCACTTGGAATTTTAGAGATATAAGTAAGATGCAAATCTATTTTTTCTCCCGGATATAATTTTCGATTTAGTTTAACAATGATGTAATCAGGATTCTTGTCTGTTCTTACCCATTCAAACGCCATATTATCAGAATCTGAGAGATTCAAAATCGTAGTATTTCCTCTTTCAGCAGGTTTAGCAAGATGAAAACCTCTATAAAACTCATCAGAAAAACGTTTTGCAAGTGGCGTATTTTTATCTGAGAAAGCATTGTTCCAATCGTTTAAAACAATTGTATTCAATGTATCCTTAGATGTATTATAATATGTGATATCCTGTTTTACATTCAGGGTTTTGAGTTCAAGATTAACCGCCACTTCCATCTTAGACTGATGTTGTGCGTACTGTTTTACCGAACTGAATAAAACTAAAACAAATAAAATAATTCTACAAATTGATTTCAAGGATAGTTCAGATATTAATGAATATAACTTAATTTACGAGCGTATAATTGTTTTGGTTTTATGTAAAAATAGCATAAAAAAAGCTGTTTTAAAAAACAGCTTTACTTTTTTGTAAGATTTAATGTAATTAAACATATGAGTGACGTAAGTTCATGTTATTTTAAGCATAGCATAACGTGAATTTAAATTGGTTTACATCATTTATATGTCTAAAATATTTTTAGAAATTCGGACTTAAGTCGTATTTCTTGTAGAATTTATCTAATACATCAACTACTTCATCTTCAGTGTCTACGATTTTAAATAAGTTTAAATCTTCCGGGCTTACAGTTTGCATTTTTTCAACCAAAACAGTTTTTACCCAGTCAATCAATCCAGACCAAAATTCAACACCAACTAAAATAATTGGGAATTTTCCAATTTTCTTAGTCTGAATCAAAGTAATCGCTTCAAACATTTCGTCAAGAGTTCCAAAACCACCTGGCATAACCACAAAACCTTGCGAATATTTAACGAACATAACTTTTCTCACAAAGAAATAATCGAAATTCAGGTTTTTATCGTGGTCAATATACGGGTTAAAATGCTGCTCAAAAGGTAATTCGATATTCAAACCAACCGAAGTTCCGCCTCCTAAATGCGCACCTTTATTTCCAGCTTCCATGATTCCGGGACCACCTCCTGTGATCACACCGTAACCAGCTTTACTGATTTTGAATGCAATTTTCTCCGCCAATAAATAATACTTATCATCTGGTTTTGTTCGCGCCGATCCAAAAATCGATACACAAGGACCAATACGTCCCATGCTTTCATAACCGTTTACAAATTCGGCCATGATTTTAAAAATCGCCCAGCTGTCATTTGTTCTAATTTCATTCCACGTTTTTTGTTTCAAACGATCCTGAATTACTTTGTCCTCATCATTATCAAAATCTTCTAATCTCATTTTAGGTATTTTAATTATTTATATTTTTATTTCTAGCTGTGTCGTTTTAAATTGTTATCCTGAGCGTAGTCGAAGAGGAAGGAGCTATTTCCTGCTGTCCACTATATTCCCGATAAACAAAAACTACAGCTAAAAAGCTTTGTTTTTCTAAATCGGGAGATGCCGTTTCCATCAGGGCTAGGGCATCAGTTTTCAATTGAAACATTGTTTTATAAAAGGAAAAAATCTCCTTTAATTAATACGTTTGTTCTTCAATTGATTTAGTAATGTTGCTTTTGACCTTTCCGGTATGTTCAGTAGTTTTCGATTCAATTAGCATTATAGAACATTCCTCAATCGATGAAACCCTGTGATTGATGCCTTTTTTTACAACAAACAAATCACCTTTTCTCATCATGAAAGAGGGTTCGTTTTCAATTTCCATTAAAAGTTCACCATCTATAATGTAAAATAATTCGTCTTCATTCTCGTGATTATGCCACGGAACTTCCTGACCTTTTATTTTCGCTACTTTAATATATTGATCGTTTACTTCATCAATTATTTTAGGCGAAAAATATTGGTCTACACCAGTTAACTTCTCTTTTAGATTCATAGATTTTTATCTTAGTCTTGCCAAAATCAAACGCTTTGATAAAAAGGGCGTACTAAATTAGTGCTTTTTTCGAGAATTGTTACAGAAATGGAGATTTATTAATTTAAATGTAACGTTTAAAATAGGATCATTCTTGTGTTCTTATTCATTATCAATAGATTGGAGTATGTAATGAATTGTATTATTTTTGAATAGGATAATTAGTCACTTTATGTTTTTCGAATATTCTTATTTCTTAGTTGAAATATATAAAATCAGTGTATCTATTTATGTTATGTTTTATTTTAAATTTTTGTAATTCTGTATAATCCAATAATCGTATAATTATATTTTCATCTTTAATTCTCTTAGAGAGATATAATTTTGGTAAAATGATTTTTTCAAAATAATCCCATAAAAAATTGAATTCTTTAGGAGCATCAATGTAAAAAAGATGTTTATGAGTTACGTCTTGAAAAGTGAATGATATATAATTTTCAATTCCTTGATATTTACCATCTTCATCTTTCCATTTACCTTTAAATGCGATTATGTTTATTTGGATATTTTCTAAGTCATTCCAATTGTATAAAAGAGATTCTTCGTCTTCCCAAATTTCTACTTCATTCTCACTAAAACATATGAATTTATTTTTTTGAATTATTTTTAAGGTTGTGAATTTATAATCTGTAAAATGATTAAATGTCAACATTCCTAAAAAACCAAACGGTAGACTTAAGCAATAGAATCCTTGTGCAGTGAAAACACCATAAGAAAAAGGGATAAAGATAAAAGCAATTAAAGACAAGCTTAAATACCGTTCTAATTTTGTTGGATTTGGATGAATTACAAGTGGAAACGTTAATTTATCGGTCATTAATAAATCTGTTTTTTATTTCTTCATTTTTATACGCTTCAAATCTTTGTCAAAGTTTTTAAACTTTGACAAAGATATCATGATTTTAATTCTCCAATTCCTTTTTCAAGAACTTAGCCGTATAGCTTTTTTTACTTTTTGCTACTTCTTCCGGAGTTCCTTTGGCGATCAATTGTCCTCCGCCTTTTCCTCCTTCAGGACCAATATCTATGATATAATCGGCAAGTTTAATTACGTCCATATTATGTTCGATGACAAGGATTGTATTTCCTTTATCGACTAATTTATTGATAACATCCATTAAAACACGAATGTCTTCAAAATGCAGTCCCGTTGTAGGTTCATCCAGAATGTAAAACGTGTTTCCGGTGTCTTTTTTAGACAATTCTCCGGCTAATTTTATACGTTGTGCTTCACCACCAGAAAGTGTTGTGCTTTGCTGGCCAAGTGTGATATATCCTAAACCAACATCCTGAATTGTTTTTACTTTTCTATAAATCTTAGGAATCATTTCAAAGAATGGAACAGCTTCATCAACCGTCATATTCAATACATCCGAAATTGATTTTCCTTTATATCGAATCTCTAATGTTTCTCTATTAAAACGTTTTCCCTGACATGTTTCGCATTCTACATAAACGTCTGGTAAAAAGTTCATTTCGATCGTTCTAACACCAGAACCTTCGCAGGTTTCGCAACGTCCGCCTTTTACATTAAAACTAAAACGTCCTGCTTTATAACCACGAATCATACTTTCAGAAGTCATGGTAAACAAGTTTCTGATTTCTGTAAAAACCTCTGTATAAGTCGCTGGATTTGAACGTGGAGTTCTCCCAATCGGACTTTGGTCAATATCAATTACTTTGTCAATATGTTCGAGACCTTCAATCTTTTTATAAGGTTGTGGTTTTTTTACGCCATTAAAATAATAAGCATTCAAAATAGGGTAGAGTGTTTCGTTGATCAAAGTCGATTTTCCACTTCCTGAAACTCCCGTTACACAAATCAATTGTCCTAAAGGCAATTCGATAGAAACATTTTTTAAGTTGTTTCCTGTTGCTCCGGTCAATTTCAAGAATTTTCCGTTTCCTTTTCTTCGCTCTTTCGGAATCTCCAATTTCATTGTACCGTTCAAATATTGAGCAGTAATCGTATTTGACTTTAAAGTTTCCGCTGGAGTTCCAATGCTAATGATTTCGCCACCATATTTTCCTGCTTTCGGACCAATATCAATTACATAATCTGCTGTTTCGATCATGTCTTTGTCGTGTTCTACAACAATAACCGAATTTCCAATATCACGTAATTGTTCCAAAGATTTAATCAGTTTTTCATTGTCTCTTTGGTGTAAACCAATACTTGGCTCATCCAAAATATATAAAACACCAACTAATTGAGAACCAATTTGTGTTGCTAATCGAATACGTTGCGCTTCACCGCCTGAAAGTGATTTTGAACTTCGGCTTAAAGCCAAATAATTCAAACCAACATTCATCAGGAAATTTAAACGATCTTTTATTTCTTTTACCACTTCTGAAGCAATCAAAAGTTGTTTATCTGTTAAATGAGAATTTAAATCCTGAAACCAGGCGGTTAAATCTGAAATATCCATATCACACAATTCGGTGATATTTTTTCCATTTACTCTAAAAAACTGCGCTTCTTTTTTAAGACGTGAACCTTCGCAAACCGGGCAATTTATTTCGTCCATGAAATCTTTTGCCCAACGTTTTATAGTTGTTGAGGCGCTTTCGTCATATTGATTTTTGATAAAATGTGAAATTCCTTCAAAATCAATCTTATAATCGCGTGTTACGCCTAAATCTTTTGAGTTTACGGTGAATTTTTCTTTTCCACCATGCAAAATCATATTCATGGCTTCTTCAGGAATCTTCTCAATTGCATCTGTAAGCTTGAAGCCGTATTTTTCTCCGATAACTTCTAATTGCTTAAATATCCAAGATGATTTATATTCACCAAGCGGCGCAAAACCTCCTGCTTTTATCGATAATTTAGGATTCGGAATAATTTTTTTGACATTGATTTCATGAACTGTTCCCAATCCATTACAATGCGGACAAGCTCCTTTTGGTGAGTTGAACGAAAATAAGTTTGGTTCTGGATTCTGATACGAAATTCCGGTTGTTGGACACATTAAATTTCTACTGAAATAACGTACTTCATTTGTATCCTGATCTAAAATCATCAATACATTTTCGCCGTGATGCATTGCTGTATTAATACTTTCGGCCAATCTTTTTTGATTGTCTTCTGTATTTTCGATTTGCATTCTGTCAACAACAATTTCGATATCGTGGGTTTTATAACGGTCTAATTTCATACCGGAAACCAAATCCTGAACTTCACCATTAACACGAACTTTTAAGAAACCTTGTTTAGTAATTTGTTGGAATAATTCGGCATAATGACCTTTTCTTGCTCTAATAATCGGAGCAAGAATATTAATGCGTTTTCCATTAAAATCCTGCATGATCAAATCTTTAATCTGCTCATCAGAATAAGAAACCATTTTCTCGCCAGTATTGTAACTGTAAGCGTCAGCACCACGAGCGTATAATAGTCTCAGGAAATCATATATTTCAGTAATAGTTCCAACAGTAGAACGCGGACTTTTACTAGTCGTTTTTTGTTCAATTGCGATTACGGGAGAAAGTCCGTCGATTTTATCTACATCCGGACGCTCTAATCCGCCAAGAAACTGCCTGGCATAAGCCGAGAATGTTTCCACATAACGACGTTGTCCTTCGGCATAAATGGTATCAAATGCCAAAGAGGATTTTCCCGAACCTGATAAACCGGTAATTACAACCAGTTTTTCACGCGGAATAGAAATATCGATATTTTTTAGATTATGAACTCTTGCACCAAGAACTTCAATAGTATTGTCTTTTTCTAACATAATTTTGAGCAAAACGCAAAGTTACCACTTTGATTTGTTCTTTTTGTGCTCGATAGCAAAACTTTATGTTACAAATAGTAACAAATTTCTAGTTTGAATTAAGATTATTTGCTTTCAAAATTTCATTAAACTTTTCCTCTTTCCCGTTCTTTTTCATCTCTGCATAAATCATCTGAATTAATTTCTCGGCATCAGTTCTATAAGGTGATTTTTGTTCAACATACAATTTGTAAGCTTTACACATATTATCAAGTCCTTTTTCGGTATCATTTAAATGAAGTGCGTACAATTGTCCAATTCCGTAAAAAACTTCTGGATTGTTTGGATCTATTTTGGCTATCTTCTCATAAGTTGTTACCGCTTTTTGATATTCCTTTTTATAAGAGTAAACTACTGCAATATTTTGTAAGGGCATTAACCCATTTGGATCTATTTTTAATGACTTTTCATAAGACTCAAGTGCTAAATCATATTGCTCCAAACGTCTGTAGCAAATTCCCATATTATCATATGCAAATGCAAATTTTGGATCAATTTTGACAGCCTTTTTATAATATTCTATAGCTCCTTTATAATTTTCTTTTTTGGTTTCATCTATCGCTAAGTTGTACAAATCCAGTGCTTTTTGGTTTGAAGACATTGAATTGTTATTTACCAGATTGTTAGCTGCAACTTTATCTTTTACAGCAGAACAATTAGCCATCAAATAGGTTTCCATTTGATAATAAATGTCTTTATATTCTTTAGAGTTTTTGTTCAGATTTACAGTAACGTTAATTTCTTTTTTTTCGCCTGTTGGATTTGATAAATCCACATTTGCAAATTGTTGCGTTATTTGATAAGCACCAACTTTATCATCAATGCAAGAACTGATATTAGCCGTTATAGAATCTTTGGGACGGTTATAAGTTGATATTGAATCAATACAAGAGCAAGCCTGATCAGTTAATTCTTTGAATAATTTTGTAGTGTCAATTTTATCTTTTGTTTGAGCATTACAGATAAAACTTAGTGAAAAAAGGAGAAGAAATAAATTCTTTTTCATTTTAGGATTGGTTTTGGTTAATTAACGTTTTCTTTTTCTGGTTGCCATATATTCTTCGATGGCTTCTTTGGTTGTATACCAGTTTCGGCCTTCTTTGTAAGCGTCTATTTTTCCGGTTCTGGCTAGTAAACTAACGTATTCTTGACCGTAAGGAGTTTCTGGTTCGCTTACAATATTTTGTATAGGTTGATAGTCATAAGTGCTTCCCGGCATTGAACTTAGATATATATTAAGTGTACGTTCTAAAGCCTGACACATCAAAAGCGTTAGTTTCTGATAATTACCACCATTAGCCTGATTAAGCGCTTCGTAATATTTTTTTCGATCATTTTTGAGAATAATTGCAGGTGGAAAACCGCAACGCATCAATAATAAATTCATACTCAAACGAACTGTACGACCGTTTCCATCAAAGAAGGGATGAATCCAAACTAGTTTATGATGATAGATTGTCGCCAATTCAATATCATTCAGACCTAGAGGATTTGTATTGATAAAATCAATTAATTCATCTAAGTAATCTGAAACTTTATTGGCATTTGGAGGCATGAAATTAGCGCCTGAAATTCGAACTCCACCGTTTCGTAAACGTCCTGCAAAATCATCTTCAATAGATCGTAAAACCAATCCGTGAATCGATAGAATATCAATGCTTCGAAGGTTGTAAGTATCATCAACAATTGAATATAAATAATCAATTGCTTTATCGTGATTGTGAGTTTCAAAATGTTCTCTGAGTGATTTTCCTTTTATAGTAATACCTTCCTGAATCACCATCTGAGTTTCTCGTAAACTCATAGTATTTCCTTCAATACTATTAGAATTGTAAGTCCATTCAAGGGATAAGCTCTCGCGTATTTTGTGCAAGGCGATATTGGGCAATGGTCTGCTATTTTGCAAATCAAGCCTTTTTTGGTACAATCTGTCAAAAGTCGATTGAAATTCTTCTCTGTATGTTAGGTCAATGTTCCACATATTCCTACAAAGGTACTTCTTAATATCGGATAACTAAAATTTTTAACTTATCCGATATTAAGCTTATTCTATTGTCATAGAACGCAACTTAGTTCTATAGGCTTCAAGTGCTATAGATTTGGATATGAATCCATAATATTTATCATTTCGGATAACCGGAAGAAAGGCTGTTTTAGATTTTTCGAACTTGCTCATTACAATTTCCATTGAGTCAAAAGAGGAAATAGTAGCTGCAGGAGTTTTCATTACATCTTTGATCAAGGTATATTTTACACGATAACTATTGAAAATGATTTCGCGAATATCATTAAAATGAACGATACCAACTAATTCTTTTTCGTTGTTTACAACGGCAAATACGACTTGATTTGAATGTGAAATTAAATCAACCAGTTTGCTTAAGTTTTCTTCGGGATGAACGGTTAAATAATCGCATTGAATTATAGTATCAATATCTAAAGTAGATAAAATGTTTGAATCTTTATTGCTGGTAAATGCGTGTCCTTTTTTCGCAAGACCTTTTACATCCAGAGAATATTTCTCGAAACGTTTAGAAATTGCAAAACTTATTGAAGAAACTATCATAAGCGGAATCATCAGACTATAACCGCCAGTAATTTCGGCAATTAAGAAGATAGCAGTTAAAGGCGCGTGAAATAATCCGCTTAGAATACCAGCCATTCCAACCATTGTAAAGTTACTAATTGGCAATTTAGATAAACCAATAAGGCTGATGAATTTTGAAAAGAAATAACCTAAATAGGAACCTAGAAATAGAGAAGGAGCAAAGTTTCCTCCGTTTCCTCCACTTCCTAATGTTAATCCTGAAGCAAATACTTTTACCATCATTGTACATCCTACAAACAAAAGTAAAACCCATTGATTATTTCTAAAATCAGCAAATAAGGTATTGTCTAATAAATGTCCAGGATCAGTTTCTGATAAGGTTTTGATACTTTCGTAACCCTCTCCAAAAAGCGTTGGAAAGATAAAAATAAGCAGAGCCAATAACGAAGATCCAATTAAGGCTTTTTTATAAGGACCAACTTTTAGATTAGAAAAATAATGCTCGACTCTTTGAAAATTTCGGGCATAATAAACAGCAATAAAACCTGTCAAAATTCCTAAGAGAACATAAAAAGGAATATTATGATAATTAAAAGCTTGTTGTTTTTTGAAAGACAATAAGATAGTTTCATCCAGAACAATTGCAGAAACTAAAGCACCTGTAGCCGCAGAAATCATAATAGGGGTAAAGGCCGAAATACTTACGTCTACCAATAAAACTTCTATTGCAAACAAAACTCCTGCAATTGGAGCGTTAAATGCTGCCGAAATTCCTGCTGCAACGCCACAACCAATCAATAAAGTTCTGTCTTTATAAGGTAGTTTATAATTTTGAGCGAAATTTGATCCAAAAGCTGCTCCAGTGATAACAATAGGACTTTCTAAACCTGCAGAACCTCCTAAACCAACCGTAAGCGAAGAAGTAACAATTTGCGCGTACATTTGTTTCTTCGGGATAATACTTGCTTTTTTAGCAACAGCATATAAAATTTGAGAAGTTCCCTTTTCTATACTTCCGTTTAAAACTCTTTTTACCACAAAAACGGTTAGTACAATACCAATAATTGGCAAGATACTGTTGATGAAACTTAATTTTAAGATTCCGTTGATATATGTCGCAAAAGAGAAAACACTATGGGCAAAAGTTTTTAGAACGATTACTGCCAAAGAACAAGAAATACCAATTAAAACACTTGATAAAAAAATAAATTGCTTTGGTGTCATCAACGACTGTCCTAAAGCGATAATGCTTTCTAGTTTTCTAAAATATTTTTTTAGCATTCTGTTTGTAAAGAGTTAGGGAAACCACAAATTTAGTTCATAATGTTTTAATATAAATGAAAATTGGAAACTAAATTAAAAACCAACCGCTGTATCGTCTCCGCGGAAATCAGCACCACCTTCAAGATTTTTGTTTGGTAAAACCAAAATACAATCCAATTTTCCAATTACGGGAGTTGTTTTTTCGTTGATTAAATATCCTTTTGCTTTTAGTTTATCTATCGTTGTTGTGTCAAATGCATTTGGTTCAAAAGTAATTAGATCCGGTAGCCATTGATGGTGAAAACGTGGCGCATTTACAGCTTCCTGCATGCTCAAATTATATTCATAAACATTTAGAATCGCTTGCAAAACAGTTGTAATAATAGTCGAACCTCCTGGAGAACCAACAACCATAAACAAGTTTCCGTTTTTCTCGACAATAGTTGGTGTCATTGAGCTCAGCATTCTTTTTTTCGGAGCAATACTATTGGCTTCATTTCCTACTAAACCAAACATATTTGGAGATCCCGGTTTAGCACTAAAATCGTCCATTTCGTTGTTTAAAAAGAAACCTAATTCATCACAATAATATTTAGATCCAAAACCGTCATTTATTGTCGTAGTTGCCGCAACAGCATTTCCTTGTGCATCTACAATCGAATAATGTGTAGTTTCGGTACTTTCATTATACGTTACTTTTCCTTCTTTTATATCTGATGATAAACTTGCCTTATTAACATCAAAACTTGACATTCTGTCTTTTAAATAAGCATCGGACAACAAAGCATTAATTGGGATTTTTACAAAATCAGGATCGCCTAAGAATTGACTTCTGTCTGCATAAGCTCTTCTTTCAGCTTCAACAATTACCTGAATAGATTCTTCAGAATTGTGTCCCATTTTTGATAAATCATATGGAGCGATCATTTTCATGATTTGCGCCAGACAGATTCCTCCGCTGCTTGGAGGAGACATTGAGGTGATTTTTAAATCTTTATAATTAAATTGTAACGGTTTTCTCCATTTTGCTTCATATGTAGCTAAATCTTTAAGCGTAATAATTCCGCCTCTTGTTTGAAGATATTCTACTAGAATTTTGGCAGTTTTACCTTTGTAGAATTCATCTTTTCCATTTTTTAAAATACGTTTCAAAGTATTTGCTAAAGCTGGATATTTGATCGTATCATTCTCTTTGAACTTTCCTGCCATAAGCGTATTTGGACCATTTGCTTTGACAATCGCATCGTGATAAGCTTCTAATTGTTTTTGCTGTTTTATAGTAACAATTACACCTCTTTCGGCAAGAGCGATAACGGGTTTTAAAATTTCGGACATTGGTAATGAACCTAATCTTTTATGAACGGCAAAAACTCCGGCTACTGTTCCGGGAACACCAATTGCCAAAGCGGTTTCGGTGCTTTTTCCTTTGATTACATTTCCGTCTTTATCCAAAAACATATCTTTTGTTGCTGCTAATGGAGCTTTTTCTCGATAATCCAAAGATCCAACTTCGCCATTTGCTTTTCGATAAACCATAAATCCGCCGCCGCCAATATTTCCTGCATACGGAAAAGCAACTGCCAAAGCCAATTCGGTACCAACCATTGCATCAAAAGCATTTCCGCCTTTTTTCATAATATCAGCTCCAATTTTTGAAGCTTCCTGACGTGCCGAAACAACCATAGCTTTTGTTACTACTAAACCTGTTGGTTTTACAGTTTCCTGAGCAGAACAATAAAAAGAAATAAAGCTGAATAATAAGGTGATTTTTTTCATAAAAAGCATTGTTATGTAATTTTATAGAATCCTTTAGATTTTATAATGAAAGTCTTTTTTGTTTGGCTTGAGCCTGCATATCTTGAAAGAAAAGATCAAATTCGGATTCAAATTCTGCATAAAAATCTTTGAGTTCCTGAGTAGCAAATTGCATTTTTGATTGATTTTTTGACCTTCGATCCATTTGCGTCAAAATATGCTGAATTCCGTCAGTCGTCTGATAACTCCAAAGCCAGTTTTCTCTAATCATCGTTGGCATTAAGTTTTGTGTTCTTTCGGTTAGGATAGGATAATTTTCATGTAATGATTTATAAAACCGATTAATGAAAAGATCCAGTTTTTCATCAGAATATTTCGCCCAGTTTTTCGCCAAAAAATGATCGTAAACAATATCTACGATTACGCCGGCATAATGATGATATTTTTCGTGTAAGCGCTTTGTACTTTGCCTAAAAATATCATGAGAATCTGTATATGTGTCTATAAAACGGTGTAAAATAATTCCTTTTTGGACATCCTCAGGAAAATGTTCAAATTGTTTTCCGCGAATTCCATCGGCCATAAAATTGCCAATTTTAATTAAATCATTATCACCTGAAAGATATATATGGGCTAGGAAATTCATTTTTTTTGAGGTGCTAAGGTTCTGAGGTGCTAAGTTTCTAAGTTTTTTAGACTAGTTTATTTTAGTAAAAGTATGAAAACTTTTTCACATCATTTTAGTGAATGATATGAATCAAGAGTGAGAATGTGCCGTTAGGTACTAAATATTGGTAGTCATTAGTTCGAAATTGGCTAACGTGCCGTAGGTACGAAATGGCTTGTGTTTTATTGTGTACCTACCGTACGCTTAAATTTATTTTAATTCATATTTTCTACCCATATTTAGTACCTAACGGCACAAAACAAAAACGTCATATTTAGTATTTATATGAATAATGTAAAGTTTCTAATTTACGTGTTTAATATCTTAGAAACTTAGTATCTCAGTCCCGAAATTTCGGGATAGCAACTTTTTTTTAATTCTTAGTAGCTTAGTATCTCAGAACCTTAGTAACTTTTCTATATTTGTAATTGATAACCATAACTCACAAAAATGACTTTAATAAAATCAATTTCAGGTATACGAGGAACAATCGGTGGAAAAGTTGGAGATAACCTGACTCCTGTTGATGCTGTAAAATTTGCATCGGCATATGGTACTTTTCTGAAAAACAATACTTCAAAAGAAAAATTAACGGTTGTAATTGGTCGTGATGCCAGAATTTCTGGACCAATGATTCACAATCTTGTTGTAAATACTTTAATAGGTTTAGGAATTAATGTAATTGATCTTGGACTTTCTACTACACCAACTGTAGAAGTTGCTGTGCCATTAGAAAAAGCTGATGGTGGAATTATTTTAACAGCATCTCACAATCCAAAACAATGGAATGCTTTGAAATTACTGAATGAAAAAGGTGAATTTTTAAGTGGTGCAGAAGGAGCTAAAATTTTAGAAATTGCAGAAGCAGAAGCTTTTGATTTTTCTGATGTAGATAATTTAGGCGAAATTACAATCAATGACGCTTATATGGACATTCATATTGATGAAGTTTTAAACTTGCCATTAGTAGATGTTGAAGCTGTAAAAGCAGCAAAATTTAAAGTGGTTGTTGATGGTGTAAATTCTTCAGGTGGAATTATTATTCCAAGATTATTAGAATTGATGGGAGTTGAAGTTGTAAAATTATATTGCGAACCAAACGGACATTTTCCTCATAATCCAGAACCTTTAAAGGAACATTTAACTGATATTTCTGAATTGGTGGTTAAAGAAAAAGCGCATCTTGGAGTTGTTGTTGATCCTGATGTTGATCGTTTGGCTTTTATCAGCGAAGACGGGGAAATGTTTGGTGAAGAGTATACTTTAGTAGCTTGCGCCGATTATGTTTTGAGTAAAACTCCAGGAAATACAGTTTCGAATATGTCATCGTCTCGTGCTTTGCGTGATGTAACAGTTGCTCACGGCGGAAAATATGAAGCCAGCGCAGTAGGTGAGGTGAATGTTGTGGAATTAATGAAAAAAAACAACGCTATTATTGGTGGTGAAGGTAACGGTGGAATTATCTATCCGGAATCTCATTATGGACGTGATAGTTTGGTTGGTGTAGCTTTATTTTTGACGCATTTAGCGAATAAAAAAATGTCAGTTTCGGCATTGAGAGCTTCATATCCTGAATATTATATGAGCAAAAACAAAATTGAATTGACACCGCAAATTGATGTTGATGCAATTTTGGTTGCTATGACTGAAAAATATAAAAACGAAGATATCACGACAATTGATGGTGTGAAAATTGATTTTGCTACAGAATGGGTACATTTAAGAAAATCAAACACAGAACCAATTATCAGAATCTATACTGAAGCTCCTTCTCAGGAAAAAGCTGATGTTCTGGCTCTTCGAATTATTGACGAGATAAAAGCAATTGCAGGAATTTAATTCTTGACAATTCATCATAAAAAAACACCTCTTTCATTAATTTTGAAAGAGGTGTTTTTTTATAAAATGAACTTAAAAATTTAACAGCAATAAAGGTTTAAAAGCTTTCAATTTGTGCCGTTAGGCACTAAATATTGGTAGAAAAATATAAATTGAGATAAGTTTAGCGTGCCGTAGGTACGCAATGAATAGCGTTTTGTTGCGTACCTACGGCACGCCAACGAATTTTGAACCTAATAATCTCTACCAATATTTAGTGTCTAATGGCACATTTTAACATTTGATTTACAAAATCAGAGTTTTAGTCTTTGATGATTTTCAATGTTTTTTTTACTGTACCATAAGTTACCGTTACAATATAAATTCCTGTAGAAAGTTTATCTCCAATTTTAATATCTTCATTAGTATAATAAGAATCCGAAGAGAAACAAAGGGTTCCTTTCATGTCGACAATTTTTATTGTCAATGGTTCTGTATCCACAGATTTTATATGAAGTATGGATTGATTTTTTACTGGATTTGGATAAATGGTAAAAGTATCTTTTTCGAAAGTTGGATCGTTAAGACCTAAATTTGCCTGAGCAACATCAATGTAATTAAAATTCATATCATTTGATTTGAATTTAATCTTCAAATAAACTTGTCCTTTTGGTAAAGTAATTCCGTTTACGGTTTTATCTGTATAAGTTTGATATCCGCCAGTAGCAGGAAAAGTTTCGCCTGTTTTTACGACAACATCATTTATAAGAATATCAAATTTACCGGTAATTGTTGGTGAAGCTACTCTAAAAGTCAGATTGTAAGTTCCGGCATTGGCTACATTTAGTTGGTATTCGTTCCAGTCGCCTTCATTTATAAAACATACATTTTGACCCGTTCCTGAATCCGTTGTGTTTTGCAATCCTGTACCACTTCTGCGATAGTGTTTGTTGGCAATAATTCTTCCGGGAACATTTATTTTTTTATCGGTATAAGAAACATTTATATATTCAGTACCAATAGGTTTCAAAACGCCTCTTTCAGGAGCTAATAATTGTCCTTCGAGCATATCTGTCCAAGTTGCAGGAACTCTTCCTGTGAACCAAGAATATCTGTAAATGTCAGGATCGTTTTCAAAACTGGTTACGATTTCCTTCATAAACGCAATTTTTTCGGCAGAAGTCTGAATAACTCTATTCGCAAATTCAGTTACCCAAACTGGTTTATTGTATTTTTTAAGAAGTCCCGTAACACCAATAACTGCTCCGGCTGAACTATCATAAGTGTGAAAAGCAATATAGTCGACTTTGCATTTTGGACAGATAGCAAAAAACTGATCGTGCCACGCAACCGGATCCGATATATTGCCATAACTTTCAGGGCCGTTGTAAGCTGGTGAAGCACTTACAATCTCTAGGTTTTTTGCAGCAGCGATTTTTTCAACATTTGCCCAAGCATTTACAGCTTCCTGAGGCGTTAATCTTGCTCCATCATTAAAATTTGGTTCATTAAAGGCAAGCAAATATTTAGCGCCGGGTTTTATTTTATTAATAAAATTCTGCAGATCAGCATCACTTACAGGATTCCAAGTCATTGGAACATATTCAACGCCAATAGATTCATAATTTGTGTTAGTATCATTTTCAGGTAAAGAACCCCAGTTGTACCACCACGAAACTCCGGGTTTTAAGGCTAATAAATCTGATGTTGAATTATTATTGTAAGCAATTCCGCGTTTTGGACTTTGAGCAGAACAGACATTTGAAATCGATATTATTATAAAGGTAAAAAGTAGGTTTTTAATCATAATTATTGATTTTGATTTGGGTTTGGAGGAATAATTTTTCTAACTCCAAATTTATGTCGTTTGTGTAATTTTTGATTTTCCCTCGATTAGGAAAAAATATTACAAAAACACATCAAAATCAGTTTTAGTATATCAAATAGTATGTTTCAATGGTTTAATGCTTTTTAAAAAGAAAAAGGTCAAAAAAAGAATGTTACTTTTTTTGACCTTTTTTCATTATTAAGATGATTATTCAACTTTATGTTTCCATCTTTTGTGCGTCCATAAATAATATTCAGGAGCTTCGTAAATTTGTTTTTCAACTTCTCTTAGATATTTTTCCGTGATTTCGAAATTCTCGTACTCTTTTGGATTGTCTGCAATTGGAATGATTGTAGCTTCATAATAACCACGACGTACTTTTTTTACTTTTACAAAAACAACGCTCAGATCGTATTTTTTAGCCAGCATTTCGGCTCCGGTATGTACAGGAACTTCAACTCCCATAAATTTCATAGAGTGAAAAATTCTATCAAGTTTTGGTGATTGATCACTTGCTAAACCGTACATGCTTAAAATTCCGTCACGTTGATTTTGAGCCATTGTTGGAATCGCTTTTCTTGTTTCGACTAATTCTGTATCAAATCTGGAACGAATTTTTCGAACCAATTTATCAAAGTATGGATTGGCTACTTTTTTATATACGGCAATTCCACGAAAATCAATTTTTGGATTAATCGTCAAAAGCCATTCATAGCTGGCATAGTGCGACGCTACGAGAATTACACTCTTACCTTTTTTTGCATATTCATTTACAAGATCAAGATTAGTGACTTTAAATCTTCTGTCCATTTCTTCAGGTGAAATACTCATGGTTTTGATCATTTCCAGAAACATATCGCACATATGTTTATAGAATTTTTTTTCGATGTCTTTTCGTTCAGCATCACTTAGATGTGGCAAAGTAAGTGCCAGATTTGCACGAACCACTTTCTTGCGGTAACCTACGATTCTGTAAATAAGAAAATAGACGACATCAGAGAAGCAATAAAATATTCGAAAAGGAAGAATAGAGATTAGCCAAAGAAGAGGATAGGCTAGTATATAAACGAGAAATTGCATGTATTTTTTTTTACAAATATAAATCAAAAATGAATAACCATTGATATTTTGCTTTGACGCTAACATATGTTTAAGAATGACTATATTTACAATTCACATTAAATGTTTTTTATGAATACCATTTTAGTTGGAATTATAGTAGCTAATGCTTTGATTAGTTACAAAGGTTTTAATGATCTTTCTTTTTTTAGAAAATACGAGTTTCATGTTGGAAGTATTCGTTCCGGAGAACAAATCAGAATGCTTTCGTCTGGTTTTTTGCATGTTGATATGATGCATTTAATTTTTAACATGCTAACACTTTGGTTCTTTGCGCCGGTTGTAATACAATGGTTGGGAACTATTTCTTTTGTTTTGGTTTATTTTGGAAGTTTAATCTTTGGGAGTTTGCTTACGATGCTTTTTCATAAAAATGATTATAGTTATCGTGCCGTTGGAGCTTCGGGAGCAGTTACGGGAGTTTTGTATTCTGCGATATTGCTTCAGCCGGATATGATGTTAGGAATTTTCTTTGTCATTCCGATTCCGGCATATTTATTCGGAATTTTATATTTATTGTATTCAATTTATGGAATGCGTGCTAAAAATGACAACATTGGACATACAGCACACTTTGGAGGTGCTATAGGAGGTTATTTGATAACTTTGATAAAAGAACCTTCATTATTTGCGGATCATACATTAATGGTTGTGCTGTTAGCAATACCTATTTTTATACTTTTTGTAATGGCAAAATTGGGAAAACTATAATAATGGCACAACTTTTGAAAAGTCATTATCAAATAACTTAAATATAACAAAAATGAAGAAAGTAGTATTATTTTTAACAATCATGTTTATGACTATGTCTTACGCTCAAGAAACCAAACAAATTCCTCAGATAAATGTAAATGGAGAAGGAAAAGTAAAAGTAGCACCTGATCAGGTTTGTATTTCAGCAACTGTTGAAACAAAAGGGAATAATGCTAAAGATGTCAAAAAGCAAAATGACGAGAAAATGGATGCTGTTTTAAAATTCATTAAAAAAATGAATGTTCCTACAGCAGATTACAAAACAAAACAAGTAGCTCTTAATCCTCAATATGATTATGAGAAAAAGAAAACAAGTTATAATGCTACTCAAACTGTAGAGATTGTTTTGAAAGATTTGTCTAAATACGACGAATTAATGGAAGGTTTGGTTCAACAAGGAATCAATCGTATCGACAGAGTTTCTTTTGAAACTTCTAAATTAGTTCAACTTGAAACAGAAGCTAGAAAATTGGCAATAAAAGACGCTAAATCGAAAGCAGAAGATTACGTTTCAGTTTTAGGACAAAAAGTTGGTAAAGCTTATACAATTTCTGATAATACGCAGGTTTATCGCCCACAACCAATGTATGCTTCTATGAAATCTATGGAGTCGGATTCAGCCGGAGCTTCAAATGAAACTTTAGCAATTGGTGAAATCGAAGTTACTGCAAACGTAAGTGTTAGTTTTATTTTAGACTAAAGTCTCGATAAATAAATTCACAATATATAAAATCCCAAATCCCAACTTAACAATTGGAATTTGGGATTTTTTTTATTTGATTATTAGATTATATATTTTCTAAAAAAGTAACCAGATTAATTTCCTCATTTTGGATATTAAGTTTCTTCCTTAACCTTGCTCTTGCGACATTCAGACTATTATAAGATTGACGCGTAAGTGCGCAAATTTCTTTGGTTGTCATATTTAATCTTAAAAAGGCACAAATTCTTTTTTCATTGAGCGTAAGATCAGGATATTTAATGTTTAAACGCTCATAAAAGTCATTATAAACCTGACTAAATCTGACTTCAAATTCTTTCCAGATATCATCGTCCTGAGCACTTTTAATGTCCAGAATTATTTTTTGAATAACATCCTGATCGGTTTTCTTCATTTGTTTTTTCAGCTCCATCAGGCGATTCGAAATTTCGGTATTGAATTCGTTCTTTTTCAAGAGATACATGATATTTGTTGTAAGCTCTTTATTTTTAAATTCTAATTCCCTTTTCAAAATATCTTCTCTTGAAGAAAGTTCTTTATTGCTCAATTGTGCACTTTCTTTTGCCAATTGCTGAATTTTAGCTTTTGTTTCCTGAAGACGATACATAATAACCACAATAATGATTACGAGAATCAATACAATTGCGATAATAGTGTAAACAAGTTCTTTTTGATCTAGGGCTATTTTTGCAGCTTGATTTTCTTTATCAAATTTATACTGCATTTCGGCCTGAGTAATTTTTTGTTGGTTTTCTTTATTAAAAAGACTATCACTCAAAGTTTTGTAGGCAACATGATAATCGTAAGCATTTCTATAATTTCCTTTTCCTGCCATTACAAGGCTAAGTTCTTCCATAATAGATGCTCTGGTAGACGAGGAGTTGGCTTGCTTAGCATATTTAAGACCTATTAACAGATATTCCTGTGCTTTATCAAATTGATTTTTTGCCTTATAAAGCCTTCCTAAATGATAATTTGATTTACATAAGCCGAAAATGTCGTTCTCTTTTTTCCGAAGATTAAGAGCTTCTATAAAAATAGCTTCGGCAAGATCGTAGCGTTTACTTTTGAGGTAGATAATTCCCATATTCGAATAAACCGAAGATAGATTTTCGTTGTCTTTTGCCTTTTTGCTATGCGTTGAAGCCTGACCAAAATATTCAAGAGCAAGGTCTTCCTGATGTTTATTGTCGTAAATAATACCAATATTGTTGAGTAATTTCCCTTGAATATAATGTGCTTTCTTTGGATTTTTTACAATATTCTTATTGAGCAAAGCTCTAAGCTGATTGTATTTTACAAGCGCTTTATCAAAATCAGTTTGATAAAAATATACAAGTGCTATACTGTTGTAAACGCCTACAATATCTTGTTGTGGTGGATAACGTTCGAATAATTTCAAAGCTTTTAGTTGATATTCCAGACAAACGTCAATATTGCCTTTCAACAGGTTGACATTTCCTATGCTTGAATATACTTTGGCTAAAAGGGTATCAGTTATTTTTTTTTCAAAAGGGAGTACCTTTTTATAATAAAATAGAGCAGAATCCAAGTTCTGTTTTTCTAATATATGCCCGGTTTTAAGAAGTAAATGCGCTTTTTTATCTGGATCAGAAGTCTTTTGATATTGCAATTTTAAGCGATCAATATTTTGTGAAAACAGTGCTTCACAGATAAAGATAAAAAAAACTATATAAGTATAAAAAAGCTTCAATTTGATTGATTTGGTCGCTAAACTATGAATAATTTTTTAAGTTTTAGATATATCAGTGCGATTTACTCAAAAAAATAAGTAAGATGGATTTTATTGCAAATCTGATTTTGTGGTCAAAAAATTAATACACTGAATTTTACCGCAATCCCGACAGCTATCGGGAGCAAAGATTCTTTTAAGGTGGAATTTTATAGAAGTGCAAAGTTCGCAAAGCTGCGCGACATAGCTTTGCGAACTTTGTGTTTTTCGAGCGTAATAAAATATCAAATCTTCGCGCACTTTGCGGTTAAATCTCAAACTTTAGAATTGAATAATTTATAGTTTTTAAAGTGTTGATAATAAGGTTTTTATTATTGGCTGTTATACAAATGTAATGGTCATTTATTCTCTATATATAAGATGTAACTATCGTTTAAAGAGTAACTATTTGATTTTTGCATATTCTTGCCCTGAAAGATTTAATGTGTTGTTAAAACAGCAAACTATTCATGATTTTTTAAGAGTAGTATTTGAGTTTAAATCGCTGTTTTTGCAATTACCTTAAATTATTAACTAACCAAAAAACAACTTTAATGACAAATTATTACAAAAAAGGAAATCGATTATTATGGTTTTTTATTTTTTCGCTTTGGTCAGTTTTTTCCTTTGGTCAGCAAGCGACTTTTAAGCAAGGTGTCAAACAAGGTTCTGTAAAAATTAAATTTTCAGGACAGACGGCATCAGCTTTAAAGAAAATGAATGTGTCCACGGGGAAAAAGCTAACCACAGGAATTCTGGCTTTTGATCAGGTTTCGAGTAAGGTTGGAGCACGGAATATGCACAGGCTTTTTCCGGAAAATCCTAATCCGAGATTAGAAGCTAAACTGCGAAAACACAAACTTGATTTATGGTATGTTGTTGACATTGACGCGAACCAGAGCGCCAAAGATGCAGTACTTAAATACAAAGGAATTGCTGAGGTAGAAACAGCAGAAACAGAGAAGCAAAAAGTGTTGTCTGATTACAATTTTAAGCCAATTAAAACTAGTGGTAAAAAATCTTCGTCAGCAGCTTCTTATTTTAACGATCCCAAATTGCCTGAACAATGGCATTATAATAATACAGGACAAACCGGATATCCAAACGGTTCTGATATTAATTTATTTAAAGCTTGGGATGTTGTAAAAGGCAGTCCACAAATTATCGTTTCGATTCATGATCAGGGTGTAGATATTGAACATCAGGATTTAAAAGCAAATATTTGGACAAACGAAGCTGAGCTTAACGGAGTTGCCGGAGTTGATGATGACAAAAATGGTTATATAGATGATATTCATGGTTGGAATTTTGACAAAAATAGCGGTGCTATCGAAGGACAACCTCACGGAACTCACGTAGCGGGAACAATATCAGCAGTAAACAACAACGGAATAGGAGTTTCTGGTGTTGCCGGAGGAAGTGGTAATAACGACGGTACTAAAATCATGTCCGTTCAGACTTTAGGTGGCGGAAGTTTTGAAGAAAGCTACATTTATGCGGCAAACAATGGTTCTGTGATTTCTCAAAATAGTTGGGGATATACTGAACCTGGAGCTTTTGATGAATCGATAAAAGAAGCTATAGATTATTTTATTGCCGAAGCGGGAGATTTTTCAAATAGCCCGATGAAAGGCGGAATTGTAATTTTTGCTGCAGGAAACAGTAATTCTGATGGAGATTGGTATCCTGGGCATTATGAAAATACGTTATGTGTAAGTTCAATTGGACCAAACTGGGAGAGAGCCAGTTATTCTAATTATGGAACTTGGGTAGATGTTGCAGCTCCGGGAGGAGAAACAGACTTAGGATCAAAAAATGGAGTTTTAAGTACATTACCAAAGAATCAATACGGTTTTTATCAGGGAACTTCAATGGCTTGTCCGCACGTTTCGGGGATTGCTGCACTTGCTTTGGCAAATAGAAAAAGCCAATTAACACCTGAAGTTTTAAGAATTAAGCTTGTAACAGGAGTTGTAGATATTGATTCTCATAATCCAGATTACGTTGGAAAATTAGGTTCAGGACACATAGATGCTTTTTTAGCGATTCAGAATAATGCGGGTGTTGCACCAAATGTTATTACAGATTTGGCTTTAACAGGAATTGCACAGGAATTTGCTAATTTATCATGGAAAGTTCCCGTAGATATTGATGATGAAAAACCTGTTGATTTTCGTATTTACTATAGTACTTCGCCAATAACAAAGAGTAATCTGGCGTCGGCAAAGTATGATATTATTAAAAATACAGATGCATCAGGAACGACAATTACACATTCTGTAAATGGGCTTTTAGGACTTACTAAATATTATTTTACTGTTATTTCAGGAGACAGATGGAACAATTTATCTGAGTTGTCAAATATTGTTGAGGGCACAACGAATGCAGGTCCAAAAATTGCAGTTGATGATAAAAGTAAAGATATTGTAATTGATGTCGATGCGAGTACGTCTTTTAAGGGATCGCACGATATGACAGTTTTAAATAATGGAGAAGGAGTTTTGAGATGGGAGTTTTTAGCCCGTCATAAAGAAACTTCTCTTGCAGCTTTTTCAGGAAAGAAAATCAACTATCCTTCTGCAAAAACGACAAAAGTGGCGACTGCAGGAAAAGTAGGCAGAAAGAAATCTAAAATAGCTGTTTCATCAAAAAAATCTGGTGTTGAACCATTTGGATTTACTCCACAAGGAATGAGTTATTGTGATAATCCAACAAATATTATTGGAGAAGATGATATCAAGATTCCAAATTCAGCGGCAACAAAATACGTTGTTAATGAAGCAGAAGGTTTCAACTTAACTCAAATTATATCGTATTTAAAAGTAAATCCGGAGTTTGGTCCAGCGGTGATTGAAATTTATAAAGGAACATCACTTACCAAGGAAAATTTAATCTATGCACAGGAATATACTCCTTTTAGTGTTGCCGAAGGTTATGTATATATAAATCTGGATGAACAATTGTATTTTTCTCAAGGAGAAACTTTTTGGGTAGTACTGCACATTCCGGCTGGAAATCTTTATCCTTTAGGACTTGGTTACGAAAATACAGTCGAGGGATCAGACAATTGTTTTATATCTTTTGATGTGGGACAAACCTGGGGACCATTAAGCGTCGCTCTTGCGAGTAATGACTTTGCGTGGTTTAATATGGCAGTTAGTCAAAATAAATATTTAGGAGAATACCTGACTTTAGATCCTACAAGTGGTGAAGTAAACGGAAATACTGCTGAAAAAACAGTTCTTTCAGCCGATGCTTCTAAATTGATCAATGGAACTTATCACGCAAATGCGATTTTAAAATCTAATGATGCTACAAATAGAGAATTAAAAGTTCCGGTTACAGTAAATGTATCAGGTCAGCAACCGGTTCTTAAAGCAGATGAAAAATTAGATTTTTCAAGCGTTTTTCAGGGAAGTTCTAAAGAATTAGAATTTGTAGTGAAAAATACAGGATTAGGGAATTATAATGATATAGCTGTAAATATTTCGAATCCAAATTTTGAACTTATTGGAAGTTATCCAAATCAGCTTTCAGCGGATAGTGAAGCTACACTTAAAGTAAAATACACACCAAACGCGACCGGAAATGATAATGGTTTTCTAACATTTACATCTTCTAGCAGTTCTAAAACGTTAAGAGTTATATTATTTGGAGTAAGTTCTGAACCTGCAAAAATTGTGGTTGCCCCAATGACGCAATTGATTGATAATGTTGCTTTAGGTGATAAAGTTACAGCATCGGTTACGGTTAAAAATGAAGGTAAAGCTGCATTGAAATATTTTGTTCCAAAATACGATCAATCAGGAACTGCTGATACCTGGGAAGGCGGATATCATAAATACGGATATAAATATCGCACAAGTTATGCATCAGAAACTTCTCCGTTAACATACGAATATCACGATATTTCAGGAACGGGAACAGATATTACCAATTATTTTAAAGCAGATGCAAACAGATATTTTCCTGTAGAAATGGGATTTGATTTTCCTTACTATGCTCAGAAAATGCAAAAACTGTTCATTAGTTATAAAGGTTTTACAACATTTGATGATACAACAAATCCGGTAAATGAGCCAGCTTTAGATGGATCACCATATTCTCCAAAAGGATATATTTCTCCTTTAGGAACTTATGTTGAGTTGAGTTTAGGTGGTTCTGTTCATTATAAAGTAGAAGCAGACAGAGTTATCGTGCAATATTCTAATATGACTGATGGATCTTCTGGAGTGCTTAGTGCGCAAATGGTATTATTTGCAGATGGAAACATTCGTTTTTACTATGACAATATTACTTATACGGATGATGTCTTGGGATATCTTAACATTCTTATAGAAGATTATGATCAGGTAGACGGAATTTTAATTAACAATTATGCTAAACAAGCCAAAATTTATTCAGGATTAGCTTTAGGTTTTGATTATCCGGGTCCGGATATGATTACTTCTATTAGTAATGCAGGAGGAATTTTATTGCCGGGCGAATCTGCTAAGATGGATGTTGTTATGGAAACTGCAGCTTTGCATGAAGGTACAATCAACAGATATTTGAATATCGTTTCTACAGATCCGGTAAATACTCAGGTTAATCCATTAATACAAGTTAATATTACAAGTGGTGGAAAAGCTGAACTTTCAGTTTCTGAAACAGCAATTAATTTTGGAAATGTATTTCAAGGCGCTATTGCATCCAGAAAATTCAGTATTAAAAATACAGGAACTACTCCGGTAACATTATCGGGTTTTACTTTAGACAATAATAAATTTCAGGTAACTGGCGAAACAAATGCAACGATAGCACCAGGACTTATTAAAGTTTACGATGTTGTTTTGCCAACTGATGTAGTGGCTGATTTTGCAGATGTATTGCATATTACAGATAATAAAGCAGGGAATTATACGATTGCACTTGCCGGAAAAGTATTAGATCCTCCGGGAATAAAAGTGACTAATTTAGATTTACTGACAGAGACTTTACAACACGGACAAACGTCTAAATATCCTTTATTGATCGAAAATACGGGTAAAGCAGATCTTGAAGTGGTTGCGACAGGTACAAACTGGTTGACGATGTCTGTACCGGTAAGTGGTCTGGAAGCTATTCCAAATTTTACTTATAGTTCAGAAATGTTTAATGACGGAACAAACTATCAATGGATTGATATTCGTAAAACAGGAACTCAAATATCAGTAGGTGCTGATTTAATGGATGTTAATGAATATTGGAAGACAAAAACACTTCCATGGGCGTTTAATTATTACGGTAAAGATTATACAGATGTGTACATTGGTGCAACGGGATTATTGACTTTTGATAAACCAGAAGAGCCTGCGTCAATAATTGGAAATATGCCAAGCGCTGATTTAAAGACGGTTATTGCTCCTTATTGGGTTTTTGGTTCTTTTGATACCACAACTTATCCAAAAGATCAGGTCGGAGTTTTCTATTACAGCGATAATGATAAAGTTGTTATCTCATGGGAATATTTTGTGAATTTCTTTGGCGGAATGGGAGATCCAACTTCTGCTCAGGTTATCTTTTATAAAAATGGAACGATGAAGTTTCAATATAAAGTTAACGGAAGCGTAGACAGAACTACAAATTTGGCTACTATTGGACTTCAGAATGGAGATCAGTCAGACTTTGTTATTTTATCAAACCATGCAAATGTAAATCACGGAGATGGTTTAGCATACTTAATAAGCCCTGCAAAAAAACATACAATTCCTGCAGGAACTACTTTAAATGCTCAGATCGATATTGATGCACGTAATATATATGCAGGAGAATATAATAGTAAACTAAAATTACGCACGAATGTTCCAAATCAGGAATCGCTGGAGAAACCAATTAAACTAACTGTAACTGGTGCGCCAATAATTGCTTCAAATTTAGATGAAATAAATTATGGCGAAATAATGGTGAATCCTGAGGCAATCTATACGCAAGAATTTTTAGTTCAGAATACAGGCGCTGAAAAACTACAAATTTCAAATGTTTCAGTAGAAAGTGGTTCTTCTGCTTATACTATCGAAACGTATGCTTATTTCAAAAGCTGGTTTGGTGGAGGTTATTGGAGTTGGACAAATATTAATGATTTAGCTGGAAATTACACCGCTATATTACCGGGTGAAAATTCTAAATTCAGAATTACTTATGCTCCAACAGCAGCAGGTTCTGTTAGCGATAATTTAGTTATCGAAAGCAATGCTACAGTAGCAAAATTATTGATTCCGATAAAAGCTGAGGTTACATTACCACCAACTTTAGATGTAAAAACTACTGAAGTAAATAGTATTGTAAATTATGTAACAGACACAGATACACAATATGCTGTTTTTAATAATAGCAATGGCGGTGGAACTTTGAAATATGAATTAAGTATTGATTATTTGCGAAAAGCAGCAAAAGGAATTAAGTCTCATTCAGAAGTAATGGCAAAAAAAGCAAAAAACGCTAAAGCCGATTCAATAGTGAAATCAAATCCTGCACCAAAAGGAGGAGCTACTGTTTACGCCGATCCAAGTTTTAACAGAGTATTAGCTTACGAAAATAAAACGGCTGCAGATTCGCACTTTGGTTACGACGGAGGTGAGCCTTTTACAACTGCAACCAGATTTAATGCAGGTAAAGACGGATTTACATTATCACATTTCCAAACCTTTATGTTTGGTCTTGATAAACCAACAGGAACAATTGAGTACGAAATACGTGCCGGAGGAACTTCTGTTGTCGATGCAACAATAATCGATCAGGGTTCTGTTGATTATGTATATGAAGGAGGTAAAAGTGGTTCATGGGTAACATTACCAATTAAAGAACCTAAAGGACTTTATCCTAACGAAGATTTCTATGTTGTAATTACATATCCTTATGAATTGCCTTATGTACAAGGTTCTATAGGAGGAATTGTGGATACTCCGGGTAGATATACATTAAGCGATGGTGAAAAATGGTATGATTTGCAAGCTGCAGATTTATATCCGGGTAATGGTTGGTTGGTTAGAGCAGGGGAAGAAAATTTTGCTTCTAATGCTTGGGTTTCAATCAACGGACTTTCAAACGGAACGATTACTCCAGGTGAGAAAAAAGATGTTCAATTAGACTTTACTGCGGCAAATGGAGTTCGTGGAGATCAACATGCAATTTTAAACATTAGAACAAATGATCCTGTAAATAGTGTAGGCAAGATTCCGGTTAAATTACATATTAATGAAGCTCCGGTTTTTGCTAATGTACCAGTAGAAACTATTGTTGTTAATGAAGCTTCAGAAGTAGTGGTGAAAATCGGCTTGACCGATAAAGAAGCTAATAAAATTACAGTTCAATCTGCTAATGCTCCGTCATGGGCAACATTTGAATTAATTGAAGATGAACTTTCAATAAAACTTGCTCCGGGTTACGAAACTGCAGGAACATATACATTGAATTACACTGCAGTGGATGAACTTGGTGCATCTAAAGAGACAACATTTGAAGTTAAAGTAGTAAAAACAAATCGTGCGCCTGAAGTTATTCAGTCAGAAGAATTAGTTTATTCTAAACTGAACTATTTTGATGTACGTCAGTTCGGAGATTACTTTACAGATCCTGATGGAGATAAAATGACATTTAATGCAACAGTTGCAAATGATAAAATTGTAACCGTAACCGTTGGTCAGGAATTAGGTCAATTTGTAGTTGAAACACATACTGCAGGTGAAACAACAATAACTCTGACAGCGACAGATGCTTTTGGTTTAAGCACTAAGCAACAAATAAAAGTAACGGTTGTAGATAATAAAGCTCCTCTGGCACTTGGCGCACAAGCAATTTTGTTTAATAAATTGTCTGTTCAGGAAAACTTTAGTTATGATACATATTTCAAAGATCCGGATGGTGATCAATTAACTTTTGAAGCTACTATAGCAGATGCAAAAATTGCATCAATAGCGCCATCAGCAACTGGTTTTACAATTGAAAGCCTTTCTAACGGCGAAACCGAATTGATCTTAAAAGCTACTGATATTTACGGCGCAACTGCAGAACAACGTGTAACGGTTATCGTAAACCAATCTGAAGTTATGGAACTTAATATATTCCCTAATCCGGTTGTAAATACAATCAATATCAAATGGACAAGTCGTTGGGCTGGAGATGTTACTGTTGAGGTTGTCGCGCTAAACGGTGCAATTGTACGCACGTTTAATATTGATGATGTACAACTTAAAACTTACAGCCAGCTAGATTTTAGCACTTTGCCTACCGGAGCTTATTTTTTACACGTGAGTGGAAAAGAAGGAACATCTTCAGTATTCAAATTTATCAAAAGTTCAGGGGAGTAAATAATGAAATGAAATAATGAGGTGCGTTGCGGTACAAGTTTAATGTTATAGCAAAATTACATTTGGCACTAAATATTGTATCGCAAAACGCATTAAAATTTCAATCAAAAAAATAATTAACAGATACACATGAAAAAAATATATTTTTTATTTTCATTACTCTTTGGAGTTGGAAATTTACTCGCACAAGCACAAAACAGGCCAATTGTCACCGCAGTTCCTTTTTTGCAAGTTTCGGCAGATGCCAGAGCTTCGGGAATGGGAGATTTGGGAGTTGCGACTTCGGCAGATGTCTATTCGCAACAATGGAATGCGGCAAAATACCCATTTGCAGAAAGTAAACTTGGCATAGGATTGAGTTATACACCATATATGTCTTCATTGTCAAATGATACAGGTTTATTGAATCTGAATTTCTTCAATAAGATAAATGAGAGAAGTGCATTTGCATTCAGTTTAAGATATTTTGGAATTGGAGAAACAGTTTTCAAGCAAAATGAAGATGATGCAGGACAAATCGTGAAACCAAACGAATTTGCATTTGACGGATCTTATTCCTTAAAACTAAGCGAAAAGTTTGCAATGTCAGTTACAGGAAGATACATTCGTTCTAATTTAGAAATTCAGCAAGCAAATTCAAACGGACGCGCAGCGAGTTCATTTGCGGTAGACATTGCCGGATATTATCAAACACCGGAAACGGCATTCAAAAACTTTAATGGTATTTGGCGAGGCGGATTTATTGTTTCAAATCTTGGTCCAAAACTTAAATACAATGGAGATTCAGGATCTGAAAGTTTTCTCCCGGCTAATTTAAAAGTAGGTGGAGGTTTTGACTTTATTTTTGATCAGGATAATACATTAGCAACTTCTATAGAATTTAATAAACTATTGGTTCCATCACCACAAAATGACCAAACCAATGTACAATATCAGGATGCCGGATTTGTAAAAGGAGCATTTAATTCCTTTACAGATGCGCCGGGTGGTTTTAGCGAAGAATTAAAAGAAGTTACCTGGGCCGTTGGATTTGAATATTTATACCAAAAAGCTTTTGCTTTAAGAACCGGATATTTTCATGAAAGCAGCGAAAAAGGAGATCGTCAATTCTTTACCCTTGGAGCTGGATTTAAATACAAGAAAGCCAAATTTGATCTTTCTTATTTAAGTTCTGCCGCAAAACAGAAAACACCATTAGATAATATGTTAAGATTCTCTTTGTCTTTTAATATCGGCGATAATGCTGTAACTATTATTGAAGAAAAAGAAAAATCGGCGAATTAATTTAATCAGTTAAATTTTATTTAATAATGATATATTAAAACCTCTAAATTTGATTTAGAGGTTTTTTTTATCAGAAAGCCAGATTTGATATAAGGTTAACCCACATATATTATGCATTACAAAGTTTGGGGCCGTCTTTTTTAATTTTCTTTGATTAATGATTTTAAAAAGTGAAATAAAAAGACCGTATTAAATTAGATGTTGATTGATTTCATAGATTTGTAGTAAATACCATAAAAACTTTTTGTCATGCCACTAATTGAACAATCAGAATATAATTTCCCTTCTATTATTCATCGTAACAGGCATATTTCTACTATTTATGCTGCTTTATTCAAAAAATTTGAAGTTCCGGGATATACAAGAGAAAAACATGAGTTGAGTGACGGAGATTTTATCAATATTGATTTTGTGATAAATGATTCTAAAAAAGCTGTTATTTTATGTCATGGTTTAGAAGGTGATTCACGCAGAACCTACAATAATAGTTGTGCGGCTTATTTTCAGCAGAAGGGTTTTTCTGTTTTCGCTTGGAATAATCGTACTTGTGGCGGAGAAATGAACCGACTTCCAAGACTTTATCATCATGGTGCAGTTGACGACCTTGATGAAGTAGTTCAGTTTGTTTTACAAAAAAAGTTCGAAGATGTTTATTTAATTGGATATTCAATGGGAGGAGTTCAGCTTTTGAATTATTTAGGCTGGACCAAAATCGATAAACGTGTAAAAGCAGCAGTTTCGATTTCAGTGCCAACTCATATTGCAACAAGTGCAGCAGTATTGAAACAAGGCTTTAACAGAGTTTATTTAAAGAATTTCACAATTGATATTAAAAAAAAACTGAAATACAAAGCAGCACAATTTCCTGATTTTATAAATAGCGATCAGATTGATAAAATTACTTCCTTTGATGAGGTTGATCAGTATTTTACAGCACCATTACATGGCTTTGCGAGCCGGGATGACTATTACCATCGTGTTTCTCCTGAGTTTTCTCTTAAAAATATTACTACTCCGGTTTTAATTATCAATTCGCTTGATGATCCTTTTTTAGGAGAAAGATGTTATCCAAGAGCGATTGCTCAAGACAGTTCTTATGTTTATCTGGAAACCCCAAAATACGGAGGACATTGTGCTTTTCCATTGCGGGACTCGACATATTCTTATGTAGAAAAAAGAGCTTACGAGTTTTTTGAATCTTGCAAAGAACCGGTATAACATTGTATCTTTTTTAAGGAAAATAAAAAGATAAAAAAAACAGCCCCATTCAGAGCTGTTCTTAGTCAACTCAAAAATGAGTTGTTCTTAATTGTGGGGGCAAAAAATTAGCGCTGTAAAGAAGGGCACTGTTTTATAGTTTTGTTTTTGACTTTTTTAGCTTCAACATTGATTCGGTGTATTGTAGCTTTGTCATTTTCTATTATCTCCAAAAAATAAATTCCAGAGGAATAGCCTTCTAAACTAATTGTTGATGATATTTCTAAATTGGTTATTTCAGATTCCCTTGCGTAAACTAAATCGTAATTTTGATCAAAAATATTGAAAGATGAATTTTCGGCACTAGCCAGATTAAAGTCTGTTACTTTCCCGTTTCCGGTTGCTATAGTCAAAATATAATCCCGTGGGCCTTCATCAGCATAAGTATAAATTGATGATAATAGTAAGTCACCAATTAAGACTGTTTTGCTAAATTTTGTCATTCTTTAAATGTTTGATTGTCAGTTATAAACGAGGGTGCAAAATTAGAAAAGTATTTCAATTTTTCGCAAAAAATAATGTTTTTTATGGGTGTAAATTGTTGAATTGTAAATATTTAGGTATTTGTATTAAAATATGTGCAGATAGTTCAGGTATATTTGTTTTTTTGTATTGTTTATGTAAAAAAAACCTGCTAAAAATAGAAACAAAAAAAATACTAAATTCATTGCTTTTCAGTTGTATTGCAATAAGATTTGTTTTTAGTGTAAAATATCGATCAAAAACTGTCTGGAACTATAGACAAGAGAAGTTTGTCGCTCGAGTATTTAATTGAAGAAGTTTCTCTATATTTAATAATGAATAACAATAATAGGAAATAATTTTAGAATGAATAACGAAAAAAATCTTAAGGCGGTGGCTTATGGAGAAGTACTTTGGGATGTTTTTGATGGCGAAAAAAAAATTGGCGGAGCACCTTTAAATGTTGCGTTGAGAATGAAAACATTTGGCTGCGATACAACCATGATTAGCTGCGTAGGAAATGATGAAGATGGTAAAGCAATTAAGGAACAAGTGAAAAGTTTGGGACTTGAAACAAATACAATTGGAACTTCAGAGGATTTTCCGACAGGTTTGGTGAATGTTACTTTAAATAATAGTGGATCGGCAAGTTATGAAATCAAATATCCATCGGCCTGGGATAAAATTGTATGGAACGATTTGGCTAAAAAATCAGTACAAGAAGCAGATCTGTTAATTTATGGCAGTTTGGTTTGTCGTGATAAAGTTTCGAGAGACACTTTAAAAGAGTTGCTGAAGACAAAAGCGTATAAAGTTTTTGATGTCAATTTAAGAAAGCCTCATTATACATATGAAATTCTGGAGGAATTAATGAGTTCAGCTAATTTTATTAAGTTTAATGACGAGGAATTGTTAGAAATTGCAAAGGCAATGCAATCACCATTTGATAGTCTGGAAGAAAATATGCACTTCATTGCAGAGAAAACCAAAATAAATGACATATGTGTCACCAAAGGAAAACATGGAGCATTGTTAATGTGGAAAGGAAAACTTTATAATAATGGTGGTTATCCCGTTAAAGTAGCTGATAGCGTAGGAGCAGGTGATTCATTTTTGGCAGCATTAATCACATCTTTGCTTACTAATAAACCACCACAAAAGTCAATTGATTTTGCATGCGCGATCGGAGCGTTAGTTGCTGAAGCACCAGGAGCAAATCCGGAAATTTCGCCTTCTAGAATCGAGAGCTTGATGGGGAATTAAAATAAAAGCGGATTTCAAGTCAGATTTTATATTTCTTAAAGAGTATTATTTAAAGAACAGTTATATAAACTGCTCTTTGTTTTTATTCATTTCCATATTTTGGAGATGTACTCTGTTGGAAAGATCAACAGGTGAGAATTTTAATTTTTTTAAAAACTCCCTTATAGAGTTTCTGGAATCTTTATGATCTGCTATAAAAAATATCTCTTCTCTATCTTTTTGTTGTACACATGTATTGTTCGTCTTAAAATTAACCGGATTAAATAGCTTTACAACATGAGCCTCAGGAAACAAAGAAGCAGTTGTTTTATAAGTCATAGCATTAGTAATGCTTGATAAAAGCAACTGAGGATCAAATATCAAACCACTGGTATGAACGATTAATTTCCCTGTCATATCTGGTAGGTTCTCTTTTAGCTTCTCCAGATCATCTTTAGGAATAAACAATACTATTATTTCTGTAGTAACGGCTTCCTGAAGAGAACCAAGTTGAATATGTGGTCCCATTTTTTCAACAATATCCCTCACAAGACTATTTCCTTTAGGATTATATATTATAACATCATATCCCTCGTTCGCCGATCTGACAGCTAATTCCATCGTAAGACTGCTGATTCCTATAATTCCAATTTTCATAATCTTTGGGGTTTAATTACTATCTCTTTACTTGCACTAAAGAACGCTTCTTATATACTGGAATGCCATTTAGTTTCTTTTTTTGAAATACAGTTAAATTTAGTATAATTACTTGGTTTGATATCAGGTGTTTATACTTGTTTTTGAATCTTTTTTTGTGTTTTAATTGGTTTCAGAAGCTTTATAAATCATCATTAATAATTAGTTTAACAATAATTAAGATTTTATAGAGGGATACATATATATAAGTATAAAACCACACTCCTAATATATAAGGAAGAATCTCGATCCACAACCCGACGGGTTTCAAAAACCTGTCGGGGTTATTATTTGTACATATATATAAGAGTAGTCTTTGTCCAGCTGAGCGAAGTCGAAGCTTTTACGATAAGTATAAGGAGCTATTTCCCGCTATCCACTTCAATCTTTTGTGCCGAACCCCGGCACAAAAGGATTTCCGCTATTATCGGGGCTAGTGCAGAGGTTTTCAAAAGAAAGATCAGTCATGAAAATAAAAACTTAGCGCCTTTGCGTCTTTGCGAGATTAAAAAAGCCAAAGAAATCAAGTATAACGTCTTTGTGAGATTAAGAAAACGCCAATAAACCCCGGCTTAGCGATCTTCTTAAAACGCATCCAAACAAAAAGAATCTTTGCATCTTTGCGTTAAAAACGCCCCAAAAGCATAAAATCCCAAAAACAGAGAAAAAACTTTGAGTTGTAAAAAACTCCAAACCAGCTACTTATAAAATATATTAAAAATAGTTTAAAAAAAGGCTTGTAAATGTAAATAAACTACCTACTTTTGCACCCGCAACAGCGATAGACGTTCACAGAAATACTGACAAGCAAACGAATTAAAACGAAAAATTTATTTTCAAAAAAAGATTCCAAAAAGCTTGTGAGATTCGAAAAGGGATATTACATTTGCACCCCGAAAAACAGGGAAAGTTCATTGAAAGATTGGTAAGTTGAGAAGTTAAAAAGAAACGAAAATTTTCTTTAAAAAAACTTCAAAAAACATTTGCCAGTTAGAAATAAGTTTTCTACTTTTGCACCCGCTTTGAGAAACAAGCGAAACAAAAAAGAAACACGTTCGTAGACATATTGAATTGACAGCCGTTTTAACAGAGATGTTAAAACAAAAGAATAAGAGTAATAGAATCGAGAGATTCGAAAAGAACCGATAGAGAAAACATCGCAATATAATATTAAAATATACGATGAAGAGTTTGATCCTGGCTCAGGATGAACGCTAGCGGCAGGCTTAACACATGCAAGTCGAGGGGTATAGTTCTTCGGAGCTAGAGACCGGCGCACGGGTGCGTAACGCGTATGCAATCTACCTTTTACAGAGGGATAGCCCAGAGAAATTTGGATTAATACCTCATAGTATAGCTGAATCGCATGATTCTACTATTAAAGTCACAACGGTAAAAGATGAGCATGCGTCCCATTAGCTAGTTGGTAAGGTAACGGCTTACCAAGGCTACGATGGGTAGGGGTCCTGAGAGGGAGATCCCCCACACTGGTACTGAGACACGGACCAGACTCCTACGGGAGGCAGCAGTGAGGAATATTGGACAATGGGCGCAAGCCTGATCCAGCCATGCCGCGTGCAGGATGACGGTCCTATGGATTGTAAACTGCTTTTATACGAGAAGAAACACTCCAACGTGTTGGAGCTTGACGGTATCGTAAGAATAAGGATCGGCTAACTCCGTGCCAGCAGCCGCGGTAATACGGAGGATCCAAGCGTTATCCGGAATCATTGGGTTTAAAGGGTCCGTAGGCGGTTTAATAAGTCAGTGGTGAAAGCCCATCGCTCAACGGTGGAACGGCCATTGATACTGTTAAACTTGAATTATTAGGAAGTAACTAGAATATGTAGTGTAGCGGTGAAATGCTTAGAGATTACATGGAATACCAATTGCGAAGGCAGGTTACTACTAATGGATTGACGCTCATGGACGAAAGCGTGGGTAGCGAACAGGATTAGATACCCTGGTAGTCCACGCCGTAAACGATGGATACTAGCTGTTGGAAGCAATTTCAGTGGCTAAGCGAAAGTGATAAGTATCCCACCTGGGGAGTACGTTCGCAAGAATGAAACTCAAAGGAATTGACGGGGGCCCGCACAAGCGGTGGAGCATGTGGTTTAATTCGATGATACGCGAGGAACCTTACCAAGGCTTAAATGTAGTTTGACCGATTTGGAAACAGATTTTTCGCAAGACAAATTACAAGGTGCTGCATGGTTGTCGTCAGCTCGTGCCGTGAGGTGTCAGGTTAAGTCCTATAACGAGCGCAACCCCTGTTGTTAGTTGCCAGCGAGTCATGTCGGGAACTCTAACAAGACTGCCAGTGCAAACTGTGAGGAAGGTGGGGATGACGTCAAATCATCACGGCCCTTACGCCTTGGGCTACACACGTGCTACAATGGCCGGTACAGAGAGCAGCCACTGGGCGACCAGGAGCGAATCTATAAAACCGGTCACAGTTCGGATCGGAGTCTGCAACTCGACTCCGTGAAGCTGGAATCGCTAGTAATCGGATATCAGCCATGATCCGGTGAATACGTTCCCGGGCCTTGTACACACCGCCCGTCAAGCCATGGAAGCTGGGGGTGCCTGAAGTCGGTGACCGCAAGGAGCTGCCTAGGGTAAAACTGGTAACTAGGGCTAAGTCGTAACAAGGTAGCCGTACCGGAAGGTGCGGCTGGAACACCTCCTTTCTAGAGCCTCGAATGTTAGTTGACTTGTCAACACGTTGAGGAAAAAAGATGTCTATTTATAGGTTCTGAATATTAAGATTCAATTACTCTTGCTGTTAATTTAAAAAAATAATGAAAAACTTAAGAAAAACAGAGTCTCGTAGCTCAGCTGGTTAGAGTACTACACTGATAATGTAGGGGTCGGCAGTTCGAGTCTGCCCGGGACTACTATTTAACTTGAGAAAAAAAGGAAATTTTAGAAGTTGAGCGTTTATGAGTGAATTCATAACTCATAATTCATAACTCATCATTTAAAAATGGGGGATTAGCTCAGCTGGCTAGAGCGCCTGCCTTGCACGCAGGAGGTCAACGGTTCGACTCCGTTATTCTCCACTGATTTAGTTGTCAGTTGATAGTTTAAAGTTGATAGGTTTACCTAATAACTAAAAACAAACAACCAAATAAAAGTTCATTGACATATTGAGATAAGAAAATAATAAAAAGTAGAAAGCGTTTTTTACAATTTATTGTAAAAGACAAAAAAAAACGGTCTTGTTTTAAATAACAAGATTGGTACAATAAGCAAAATAAGGGCGTATGGGGGATGCCTAGGCTCTCAGAGGCGATGAAAGGCGTGATAAGCTGCGAAAAGCTACGGGGACGGGCACACACCGATTGATCCGTAGATACCTGAATGGGGCAACCCACTATGTTGAAGACATAGTACACCGATAGGTGGGCAAACCCGCTGAACTGAAACATCTAAGTAGGCGGAGGAGAAGAAAACAAAAGTGATTCCGTAAGTAGTGGCGAGCGAACGCGGATTAGCCCAAACCAATGATGTTACGGCATTGTTGGGGTTGTAGGACCACGACATTTTATGTACAAGGAACCGGAAGTTACTGGAAAGTGACGCCATAGAGGGTGATAGCCCCGTATGGGTAACAAGTATAATAGATAGTGGTATCCTGAGTAGGGCGGGGCACGTGAAACCCTGTCTGAATTTGGCGGGACCATCCGCTAAGGCTAAATACTCCTGAGAGACCGATAGTGAACCAGTACCGTGAGGGAAAGGTGAAAAGAACCGTGAATAACGGAGTGAAATAGATCCTGAAACCATACGCTTACAAGCGGTCGGAGCCCTTTCGTGGGGTGACGGCGTGCCTTTTGCATAATGAGCCTACGAGTTAACGTTGCTGGCAAGGTTAAGTGGTTAAGCCACGGATCCGTAGCGAAAGCGAGTCTGAATAGGGCGCTTTAGTCAGTAGTGTTAGACGCGAAACCGTGTGATCTACCCATGGGCAGGATGAAGCTGTGGTAACACACAGTGGAGGTCCGAACCGGTTGACGTTGAAAAGTCTTCGGATGACCTGTGGGTAGGGGTGAAAGGCCAATCAAACTCGGAAATAGCTCGTACTCCCCGAAATGCATTTAGGTGCAGCGTTATGTTTAAAGTTATATAGAGGTAGAGCTACTGATTGGATGCGGGGGCTTCACCGCCTACCAATTCCTGACAAACTCCGAATGCTATATAATGTTTCATAACAGTGAGGGCTTGGGTGCTAAGGTCCAAGTCCGAGAGGGAAAGAACCCAGACCATCAGCTAAGGTCCCCAAATATACGCTAAGTTGAAAGAACGAGGTTTGTCTGCCCAGACAGCTAGGATGTTGGCTTGGAAGCAGCCATTCATTTAAAGAGTGCGTAACAGCTCACTAGTCGAGCGGACGAGCATGGATAATAATCGGGCATAAGCGTATTACCGAAGCTATGGATTTACAAGCAATTGTAAGTGGTAGGGGAGCATTCTAACAGGGTTGAAGGTGTATCGTAAGGTATGCTGGACTGGTTAGAAAAGAAAATGTAGGCATAAGTAACGATAATGCGGGCGAGAAACCCGCACACCGAAAAACTAAGGTTTCCACAGCTATGCTAATCAGCTGTGGGTTAGTCTGGTCCTAAGGCGAACCCGAAAGGGACAGTCGATGGCTAACGGGTTAATATTCCCGTACTACTAATTACTGTGATGGGGTGACGGAGTGATGAAAGCGCCGCGAACTGACGGAATAGTTCGTTGAAGTACCTACCTATAAGATCTGCAGGCAAATCCACAGATCTTGGGGAAATACGATAGTACTCGGAGTCTTCGGACAAAGAGATAGTGCGCCTAAGGGCTTCCAAGAAAAACCTCTAAACTTCAGGTAATTAGTACCAGTACCGTAAACCGACACAGGTAGTTGAGGAGAGAATCCTAAGGTGCTCGAGAGATTCATGGCTAAGGAATTAGGCAAAATAGACCTGTAACTTCGGGAGAAAGGTCGCCAGCGCAAGCTGGCCGCAGTGAAGAGGTCCAGGCGACTGTTTATCAAAAACACAGGGCTCTGCAAAATCGTAAGATGAAGTATAGGGCCTGACACCTGCCCGGTGCTGGAAGGTTAAGAGGAGATGTTATCTTCGGAGAAGCATTGAATTGAAGCCCCAGTAAACGGCGGCCGTAACTATAACGGTCCTAAGGTAGCGAAATTCCTTGTCGGGTAAGTTCCGACCTGCACGAATGGTGTAACGATCTGGACACTGTCTCAGCCATGAGCTCGGTGAAATTGTAGTAACGGTGAAGATGCCGTTTACCCGCAGTGGGACGAAAAGACCCTGTGCACCTTTACTATAGCTTAGTATTGACCTTGGATAAATGATGTGTAGGATAGGTTGGAGACTGTGAAGTGGCGTCGCCAGGCGTTGTGGAGTCATTGTTGAAATACAACCCTTTGTTTATCTGAGGCCTAACCCCATATTGTGGGGGACATTGCTTGGTGGGTAGTTTGACTGGGGTGGTCGCCTCCAAAAGAGTAACGGAGGCTTCTAAAGGTTCCCTCAGTACGCTTGGTAACCGTGCGTAGAGTGCAATGGCATAAGGGAGCTTGACTGAGAGACATACAGGTCGATCAGGTACGAAAGTAGAGCATAGTGATCCGGTGGTTCCGCATGGAAGGGCCATCGCTCAAAGGATAAAAGGTACGCCGGGGATAACAGGCTGATCTCCCCCAAGAGCTCATATCGACGGGGGGGTTTGGCACCTCGATGTCGGCTCGTCACATCCTGGGGCTGGAGAAGGTCCCAAGGGTTGGGCTGTTCGCCCATTAAAGTGGCACGCGAGCTGGGTTCAGAACGTCGTGAGACAGTTCGGTCTCTATCTACTGTGGGCGTTAGAAATTTGAGTGGATCTGATTCTAGTACGAGAGGACCGAATTGGACAAACCTCTAGTGTATCTGTTGTCCCGCCAGGGGCACCGCAGAGTAGCTACGTTTGGAAGGGATAAGCGCTGAAAGCATATAAGCGCGAAACCCACCACAAGATGAGATTTCTTTTAAGGATCGTGGAAGATGACCACGTTGATAGGCTATAGATGTAAAGGCAGTAATGTCATAGTCGAGTAGTACTAATAATCCGTAAGCTTATGTACACCTTTTCCCGCACCGCAAGGTGCGGGGAGAAACTTTCTAAAATAGTAAATAAAAGTACTTTTCTTTATCTCAGTATGTTAAAATATTTGCTCGACGCAAGAGCAGTTGATGGTTAATAGTTGATAGTTGTTGGAGAAATCCATCAACCGACAACCAGAAACCAACAACTAACAACCTTAAGGTGGTTATTGCGGCGGGGCTCACCTCTTCCCATCCCGAACAGAGTAGTTAAGCCCGCCTGCGCAGATGGTACTGCAGTTATGTGGGAGAGTATGTCGTCGCCTTTCTTTAAAGAATCCTCATCATTTATTTGATGAGGATTTTTTGTTTTATATAAATTTCTTAAGTAAAATAGCTGGTTTACCGCAAAGGACGCAAAGTTTTTTTGTTATAGATTATGCTCATTAAACGCAAAGTTCGCAAAGCTTTATCAATATAGCTTGGCGAACTTTGCGTTTATATAAAACCTTACTAATAAAAAAAAATTACGCCCTTTGGGGTTAAAATAATTAGTAAATACAAAATATTTTATGTTTCTGCGCAGGTTTTTGTGTTGATCCAAAATACGCTAAGAGGTATTTTCTGTATTTAAATGGGTCTGGATATTTAAAGTTCGGTTTAGTAGCGCATACAACAAAAAAAGGAATGAAAAGTCTTTTTAAGGGTTGAAATTTGGAATTTTATCTTGAAGTTTTAGAATTGGAATTTCTGATAAAAAAGTAAATCTCTTTTTTAAACCAGAGCGCGTTAGGGATGGAAGCGGTATCCTTTTGTGATAAACTACACTTCTTCTGTTTTTCTAAAGCCCTATCACAAAAGATTTAGCGGACAGCCCGACCCGCCGGGAAACGCCATAAAGAAAATTTGTAATCAAAGCTGTGATAAAATACTAATATTATTCTAGATTTTATATTTTTGTGACGCTATCAATAGTCTAAAATAAGTGTATAAGTAGGAATGGTAAAATTAAAGAGAATCAAACGAAGTTAAACGAATCTAAGTAGGACATGTTTCAATTAGATATTGTTTTATGTGTGGTTTTAATAATCCTGTTACTTAATGCGAATTTTCTTTTTCGAATCTGTGAATTTTTCCATTTCCCTAAGAAATTCAGAATCAAATTCGGAATAAGGTCTTAAGAGATATTTTTCATCTCTTTGCTGCATTACAAAACGAATTTTTTGAACCATTAACCAAATTGGCTCGTAACGTTTATGACCTAAGAGGTATTGTAGTTGTAGTATAGAAAATCTTCTTTTGGATAGTGTCATTAATTCTATGCAGATCATCCAATATTTAAAAGGCAAGTTTGAATTCTCCATAACTGTGCCAGATCGAAGGCCAATTCTTTTTCCGCACTTAGTGCATTGAAATTTTAAGTCAACTCTTCTGAAAGAATGTATATTATTTGAACATTTCTTGCAAACTAAGCCATTTTTTAGACGCTTATTTTTGAAATCTTCGATGCAGGTTTCTTCATTGTGATATTTTTCGAAATATCCCTGTAATTCCATTATTGAAATATTTGTTTTATGGATTAAATATAAGAAACCTATATCTAAAAAAAAAACATCATAAATTAAAAAGAGAATATTTAAGTAAATATTCTCTTTTAATTTAACAACAACAATTATAGTTTACTTACTATTTCTTTTTTATATTTATTAAGTATAGACTTTGTCAAACCAAGATTTGCTTTAGTAGAATCAACAGCTAAATAAATAAAATATTCTCCATTATCAGAAACGTCAATAATATGAATTTGAGAAGTAAGAGTAATCATAATACTGTCAATTACCTGATTTTTTAGATCTAAAGCTTTTATTGCATTCATTTTTGCTTTAACGACTTCGAGATTATATGCAGAAGCTAATTCAGGGTCAAAATCACTCACAACAGATTGAGTATAATATGACATTCCGTTTTTGATTTCGGTTACGGCAACTGCGATAAAGCCGTCTACATTTTTTTTGAGATCTTCTCCGAATTGTTTTAAAAAATCAGACATATTCTTAGTTTAATTTAAAATTTTAAAATTCTTTTTTCCAAGGGTAAAATTATAGATCCAAATTTGTTTAATTATCCGCAATGCGTACCTAAATTTGATTTTTATCAAGGTTAATTGTAAATCCTTAATAATTTATAATTGAATGATTAATATAGCCTTTAATACTCATTAGTAGTTGAAGTAGCTTCTAATGAAGAAAAATGAAAAAAGGACTTTTCGCTTCTTTTATCTTTCGACAAATAGCATTAAATACTCGAACCGAAATTCGGTATAAAGGATCAAATAAGAGTTTTTAATTTTGTGTAGAAAAAACAAGTTTTTGATGGAATTTTGCGCAACCGAGAATTTTTTATTTTTTTTTGATAGGCAATTATTACAAATAATTTTGCTACTTGAATTTGATTTTATAAAACAAGGAAATAATTAATAATCTAAATTTGATGAAATTGCCGAAGAGTAAGTTTTTAATGGTAAATTTTGAATAAATAGATAAAATGCTATGTTATTTTTATCTTTTTGGTAATTTTTTTAAAAGATTAAAATATTTTTTAAAAATAAATTAGGAGTGTTTGAAATTATTTAGTTTTGTGAAAGTAACTCATAAAACGGGTTTATCTTGAATGGAGAATGTTAAGAAAGATATAGATCTGTGGAGTCAAATCAAAAAAGGAGATGTCGATGCATATCATAAATTATATGATCGGTACGTAGATCTCTTATATACTTTTGGGATAAATTATACCAATGACGAAGCTTTAGTACAAGATGCAATTCATGATATTTTTGTAGATCTTTATCGTTACCGTAAAAATCTTGCAGATGAAGTTATTGTTAAATCGTATTTGTTTAAATCGATTCAGCGTGATATTTTCAAAAAATTAAAATCTCAAACCAAAGTGGTACGTTTGGATTCTGTTGCCGAAGGTATTTATAAAACCGACTCAGCAGAAGATGAACTTATATCCAGTGAAACCACATTCACAAAACACGCAAATCTGGCATTGGCTTTAACTTCTTTAAGCAAAAAACAGCGTCAGGCTTTGCATCTTAGATTTACTGAAGATCAATCTTATGAAGAAATTTCTTCTACTTTAGAAATTACCTTAGAATCCTGCAGAACCTTAATTTACAGGGCTTTGAAGGAACTTAGAAAGAAACTTTAAAAAAACTTTAAAAAAAGATTAAATTTTTTGTCTATGTTTTTGCTTTTTGTTTCTCTTACTAATATAGAGAATCTAAAAAGAAAAATATTTTGTACCCAAATTTCAAAATTTTATCAAAAGAAACCAATGCTGATTTAAAATCAAAAATCGCAGAAAGTATTGCATTTGAAAAACAGCGCGCCAGAAGAAAAAGACTTCGAACAATTTCGTGGAGTGCGGCTGCCGTATTGTTAATTTTCTTTGGACTTTTTGCAGGTTTGATTACCAGCAAACAAGAACCACAATTTGTGTCAATTAGTTCAATCGAGCAATTTGCAAAAAGCACAGAAAAAGCTTCTTTTGAAAAAAGTAAAGATATAAAACTGGTTTTGGCAAATCAGGAAGCTATTACCGTTGGAGACAGTACGACAATTGCCTACGATGCGTCAGGAAATAAAGTAAATGTTAACAACAAACAAATCGATCAGAAGAATTCTGCAGAAGCGCAATTCAACACGGTTTTAGTTCCCTACGGAAAACGAGCTCATTTGAGTTTGGCAGACGGAACTTTAGTCTGGCTGAATTCAGGCTCAAAGTTAATTTATCCAACGGCATTTAATACCAAAAACAGAGAAGTGTTTTTGGAAGGCGAAGGAATTTTTGATGTAGCGCACAATGCCGAAAAACCATTTTTTGTGAGAGCAGCCAATAATTATAGTGTTCGAGTTTTAGGAACATTATTTAATGTGAGTTGTTATCCTACTGATGCAAAAGTTTCGACAGCATTATTACGTGGAAAAGTAAAAGTAGCTTACGCGAAAAAAGGATTTTTTAGCAGCGATACTTTGCAAACTATTCTTAAACCGGGAATGATTGCTTCTTTAGACAAAAGGAATCAAAGCATTAAAACGACAGTTCAAAATGTGGAACCATTATTTTCATGGAGAAAAGGATATTATGAGTTTTCGCAGGAAAAACTTCCATTGGTTTTAGACAAATTAACGCGCTATTACAATGTTTCTTTTGTAATGAAAGCAAAAGATCAAAACGAAACATATTCAGGTGCATTTAAACTGAATGACGATTTAGATAAAGTGGTTAAAACATTAGAAGCAACAACAGGTCTTGAGTTTGTTTATGATGAAACAACCCGAAAAATTACTATTAATTAAAAAATGCTAATGACTAAAATTATGAAGTGCCTATGATATAAAAAAGAAGAAAAAAAACATAGCTAATTTAACCAGACCAAAAAAAAACCAAAAGATGCTCGAACATCTCTTGGCTTATGTAAATTTTAATTGCGAATGCAATTATTGAAATAACTAAAACAAAATTATGAATAAAAATCATGATATAGGCTTTCTATTGCCTAAAAAAATCATCAACCTTACTTTTATTTTAATTATGAGAGTATTCATTTTAGTTCTGTATTTAGGATTAACCAGTATTTATGCTAATAGTGCCAAAGCACAAAATGAAATCTCAGTAAAGGTTCAGGGAGCTTCGCTGCAAACCCTCTTTTCTACTATTCAACAAAAAAGCGATTACGTATTTTTTTATAATGATGACTTAATTTCATCTACCAAAAAAGTTAATTTAAATCAATACGGAACAGTTGAGCAAATCTTAAAAACTGCTTTAGCCAATACAGGATTAACGTACAGTATTATAGATAAGCAGATTGTAATTAGAAAAGTCAAAAAAGTACAAGAAGAAGAATATGAACTTAGCGGTATTGTTACCGATAAAAACGGAAATCCGTTAATAGGCGTAAACGTAGTGTTATTGCGTAATAAAAACTGGGATATTACACGTGAAAAAGGAGAATTCAGAATGACAGTTGTTGCAAGTGATTCACTCCGATTTGATTATTTAGGATACAAATCACAAAAGATTGCCGTAAACAATAGAAAATTCGTAAAAGCAGTATTGTCTCAAGATGTAATGGAATTGACAGGAGTTGAAGTTGTAGCATCAAACGGATATACTGATATTCCTAAAGAACGAGTAACAGGATCTTTTGAAGTAATGGGAGCCAAAGAACTTGCGCAAGTACCAACTGTAGATCTTGCATCAAGACTGGAAGGAAAAATGGCAGGCGTAAATGTTGATCCAAGAACCGGTAATATTACCATTAGAGGAACCAATAGTTATAGTGTAACTTCTCCGTTGATCGTTATCGATGGTTTTCCACAACCTATAAATGATTTTAGTTTTAGCAGAAGAGGAGTTTCAGGTTCGTCAATCTTAAGTTACCTTAATCCTGATGATGTAGAAAGTGTTACCGTATTAAAAGATGCTGCGGCGGCTTCTATTTGGGGTTCTCGTGCGGCAAATGGAGTTGTTGTTGTTGTAACCAAAAAAGGTAAAAAAGGAGAGCCGGTAATCAATTTTAGCACCACTACAACAATGGGTGATAAAATGAATTTGGGCAAATTGCGTGTCATGGATACAAAGCAATACATTGATTACGAAAAAGACCTGGTTGCAGGCGGATTTGTATCAGATGATATCAGCAACTGGCAGGCTAAAAACCCAAGTGCAGCTCAGGAAATTATGTTTCAGCAACAAAGAGGAACCATTTCTATGGCACAAAGAGATCAATTGTTAGACAAATTAGCTCAAAATGATAATTTAGGTCAAATAAGTAAATATTTATTACGAAGCTCCATAACTACACAATATGATTTATCTCTTAACGGAGGAACAGAGAAAAGCTCGTATTACTTGTCTTTAGGATATAATAAAGATGAGGCTGCAATGAGAGGAAACGAATCTAAATCGTACAATATAACTTTAAACAACTCTTTTCAAATTAAAAGTTTTTTAAAATTAAATACCGGTTTCAATTATGTTTCGTCTAGTTTTCAGGCAAATAATACAGTTAATGAAGCCTTGTCAAATGTATCTTCTTCGGCATTGCGTCCTTATGATATGATTGCTGATGAAAACGGAAAAGGAATTGACCGCTACATTATTTTCAGACCAGAAGTAGCAAAAGGATTTGAAGCACAAGGATATTTGCCTTGGAGTTATAATTATCTTGATGAGTTAAATTATTCTAACGTAATTACAAAAGGAGCCAACATTAGATTAAATGCAAGTTTAACGGCTACAGTTACAAACTGGTTAAATTTTGAAGCAGCAGGAATGTTTACTTCTATTCAAAATAAAACCAGATCATTAAGTGAATTAGACAGTTATTATTCCAGAAATGCAATCAATGAAGCAACTTCTGTAGATACGTCTGGTAAATTGGTTTATGGAATTCCGGTTGGATCTTACTTATACAACACACTTTCTGACAATGAATCTCAAAGTATGCGTATTCAAATGAATATCAATAAGAATTTTAATGAAAACAATGGTTTACACTTTTTAGCTGGTTCAGAAATCAGAGAAGAACGCAGAGAAGGATCAAGCCAAAGATTTTACGGTTACAATACCGATACAAATTCCGGACAATCTGTAAATCCAACAGAATATTATACGACTATTTACGGATGGCAGACTATTATAGGAACTTCGGATAATAGTATTTCTAAATACAGAGACCGTTATTTATCTTATTATGGTTTAGGTTCTTATGATTTCATGAACAGATATCACGTTTCAGGAAGTGTACGTTTTGATGATTACAATTTATTAGGAGCTTCAAGAAAAAACAGAGCATTACCATTATGGTCCGTAGGAGGAAAGTGGGATGTTAATAAAGAATTCTTTCTAAGAGAGGTAAACTGGTTGAATAATTTATCTGCAAGAATAACCTATGGTAAATCAGGAAGTGCTCCAGGTGGTGGTTTTGGAAGTCAAAGTGCTATAATTGGCGTTGGATCAATTGATTATAATACACAATTGCCAACAGCTTATATTTCATTGCCGGAGAATCCAAATATCAGATGGGAAACTACATCAACACTTAATTTTGGTTTAGATTATGCAGTTTTAAATAATCGCTTACGCGGAAGTGTCGATTTATACTATAAAAAGTCAAAAGATATTCTAACAAATTTACCGTTTAACCCAACTTATGGCTGGCCTTATTTGAACTATAATACCGCTTCATTAGACGGACATGGAGTAGATGTAAACCTTGGCGGACTTATTGTGAACTCCGCTTTCAAATGGAACAGTACTCTTACTTTTGCTTACAACACAAATAAAGTAACAGATTCTCGTTTTATTGCCACAAGTACCAATCAATATTTTGGATCAGCTCCAATAGTAGGTACTACTTTAACCACACTTTATGCTTATAAATGGGCAGGTCTGGATGCAACAGGACAGTCTACAGTTTATAAAAACGACGGTACAATTGTAAATGCATCACAAGGAATATCTGCAATTGACAAAAGCGATTTGAAAAAAATGGGAACTACCGTTGCACCATATTTCGGTGGATTCATGAATGATTTCTCATTTAAAAATTTCACAATGGCAGTTCAGATTACTTATTATGCAGGTAACGTTTTTAGAAATACAGTATTACAAAACTATCCATCTTATTCAGGAGTTCAGTATGGTGCTGTTGCAAAAGACGAATTGATTGCCAACAGATGGAGACAAGCCGGAGACGAAGCTAATACAAATGTTCCTGGTTTAGCAAACATTAGTTATAACAGTTTAAACAGATATCAAAACGCTGATATTAATGTTTTGCCTGGAGATAATATCAGATTACAACAAGTTTCAGTGGGTTATAATGTTCCGTCAAAATATTTAGATAGAACTTTTATAAAGTCATTAAGTTTCAATTTTGCTGCGAGAAATTTAGGTTTATTATGGGTTAAAAATGATTTAGGTATTGATCCTCAATACTTATCAAATGGTAACTACAATACACTGGCGCCTCAACGTAATTATACTTTACAATTTAATTGTAGTTTTTAATTTTAAAAAATAGACTTATGAAATTTCTAAAATTCACACTATATATATTCTTGCCAATATTTCTATTCAACTCTTGTAGAGATTATGTTGAAGTAGAACCGGTAGGAAACAACAGAATCTTAAAATATACTTCTGATTACAGAGGTTTGGCAAACAACTACAACGACCTGAGTGGCTCAGGAGGAATTTATCTTTTGGCTGATGCCGATGTAGAATTCCCGACAAGCTATGAAAGTAAGGTTTCAAACATTTGGGGAAACAGTTACAGCTGGCAGGAAAGAATATTTGATCCTTCACAAGGCGATTCAGGTTGGGATGGTTTATACAAAACAGTTTATTACAGCAATGTGATCATAAACGGTGTAATGTCAAGCCAAAACGGAACTGAAGCACAGAAAAAAGAAATTTATGCTGAAGCTTTTGTTCACAGAGCATTTGCTTATTTGCAATTGGTAAATACATACGGACCACAATTTGATCCAACTTCTGCCAATTCAGAAAAAGCAGTTCCACTATTATTAAAACCGGAATTATTCTCTTCTCTTGAAAGAAGCACTGTTGGACAAGTTTACGATCAGATTCTTTCTGACTTAAAAGATGCATTAGCAAATAACATTCAGGATAATCCGGATTTTAATGTACTTCCTTCAAAAAAAGCCGTTTATGCTTTATTGGCGAGAACGTATCTTTATATGGGATCGTATCAGTTGAGTTTGGATAATGCGCAAAAAGCATTGGCGATGCAAAATACTTTAAACGATTTAAAAACATTTGCCTCAGGATATAGTTATCCGGTTTTGATCCAGAATCCAGAAGTTATATTTTCAAAAACGCTATTACCAACTTACAATGGAGCGCCTTTGTCTACAGAGTTGTTAAACAGTTTTGAAAGCAATGATTTACGCTACAATTATTACACGATTCCAGGAACTAATTTGTTTCCATCATTCACTGGACGAGGATTTGGAATCGCAGCATATAGTTACACAAACGGAGTAAATGTTGGAGTATCTGTTCCTGAAATGTATTTAATTTCGGCCGAATGTTATGCAAGATTAGGACAAACACAACTGGCAGTTGACAATTTGAATATCTTAAGAGCAAAACGTTACAAAACAGGTACAACTTATCAGTTAAGTGCTTCTACAAAGGCAGAAGCTTTGAATCTGGCATTAACAGAAAGACAAAAAGAACTTATTGGAAGAGGATTCCGTTGGTTTGATCAACGCAGATTAAACTTAGATCCTGCTTTTCAAAAAACATATACCAGAGTTTTTAAAACAGTGACTTATACACTTGAGCCAAATAGTCGCGGATATGTATTTCCAATTAATCAAAACTATATTGATTTAAATCCTGAATTGGGTAAATAAAAAAAACAACAAAATGTTAAAAAAAATAACAAATATCAAATTTTTGGTACTGGCAATGTGCGCCTTTACCTTACAAGTTACAAGTCAGGAAACGAAGTTGAGATTAACCGGAATGCCAGATATTCCCATTCCGGGTTCAACACTAAATATGACGTATGATGCTAAAGGCGGACCACTTGAAAACATCAATGAAATCAATGGTTATGCTTATGTATTTAATGACTACAATTGGGAAATTGAAGATCTTAAAATGAAGAAAAACGGCGCTGTTTGGAGTGCAGATTTTACGGTTCCAAAAAGTTGTGCCTTCATGGCTTTCAAATTTTATGCAAATACGGAGAATGGTTTAGTGACAGATACAGGTCAAGATACTGGATATATGCTGGTTGTTTTTAAAGAACCTAAAGTAAAAATGCCCGGAGCAGATTTAGCTTGGGCAACTTTTAGAAACAAAGATTTTAATGGACAATTTTCAGGATATTTTAAAGATTTTACAATTGAAGGAGATGCTTCAGAATATTGGTTAAAAAAAGAAGTAGCAGATAACGGAAACAATTTTCCGAAATTTATTGACACTTACATTAAAATATTAAAGGTTCAGAAACCGGAAAAATTTAATGAATTAGGACACCGATTTTTAGGAGATTTTACAAAAAAAATGAACGGTTTACCGGAAGAAGTTTTTGTAAAAGTTCAAAATTTATACGCGTATGATCTGAATGATAAAGTTAAAGGAGATTCTCTTGAAACCGTAATTATAAAACAATTTCCTAAAGGAGCTTTTATGCGTTTGAAAGCGTTCCAGAAAATTGCTCCAATCGCTGATGCTGCTGAAAGAAATAAAGCTGCTCTTCAATTTTTAGCTGATTTTCCGTATAGTTCAGAAGTTCCTGAATCACAGAATTATTTGTATGATAATGTTTCTAAAATGGTGTTTGGTTACTATTTTGATGCCAAAGATTATGCAGCAGTTTTAAAGCTTATTCCAACAATGAATTTTGCCTCAATAAACGATTGTTATCATCAATATATCTCTAGAGCATTGTATGTAAAATCTGTTGAACCAACAGTAATTGAGACTATGGCAGTGCCAATGATCAAAGAAATGCAGGCAAAAATCAATGATTTGTCATACATGCAGGGAATTTACTGGTCGCCAAATCAAGCCACTGAAAATGCAAAAAATCAGTTGAATGATGAGATGGTTATTCAGATTCGTATGTATAACATTTTAAAGAAATACAAAGAAGTTTTGGATTGTTTTGAATTGCTTCCAACTCAAAAACGTTATGAAAAAGCAAGTATCAACGACATTCATGTTACTGCTTTAGAAGCCTTAAATAAACCAACTTTAGAAGTTTTGAAAAGTGCGGCAAGAGCCAATGCATTATCAGAAGGAGCAACGGAAAAATTAAAAGAGCAGTATTTAAAAGAAGGAAAAAAAGAAAGTGATTTCCTGGCTTATTTAGAGAAACTAAAAAAAGAAAATAATCCCGAAGAAAAAATTGCTTTGATGGCGCCTGTAAAAGCTCCGGCAATTAATGTGTTGACTGCCGACGGAAAACCAAAACAATTGAATTTAAACAGCGGAAAAATTATTGTAATCGACTTTTGGGCAACTTGGTGTGGACCTTGCAAAAAAGCGTTTCCTGCTATGCAGCAATTGGTAAATAATTTTAAAGAAGACAAACAAGTTGAAGTTTACTTTATCAGTACACAAGAAAACAAAGAAGGATACAAAAAAGAAGCTTTGGCATATCTAAAAGAAAAAGGTTTAACAATAACGACACTTTTTGATCTTGTAAAAAAAGGCGGCGGAACTAATAATGCATCGTTTTCAAATTATGCAGCAATCTTTAAATCAAGCGGAATTCCGAGAAAAGTAGTGATCAAAAACGGACAAATTCGTTTTACATCTGAAGGATATTCAGGAAATCCTGGGCAGCTTGTAGATGAACTTACCAATGTAATTAATGTTTTGAAAAAAGAATAATTTCCTTTTGAAAATTTAATCAATATGAAAAAAATACTTTTACTGTGTGCACTCGTTTTGAGTGTACATAGTTTATCGGCACAAAAAAAAGCTCTTGACGAAGCCACTTACGATCAATGGAAGAGAGTAGGAAACAAAGCCTTATCTTATAATGGTAAATGGATCTCGTACAGCACCGTTTTTCAGGATGAGAATAAAGAAAATACAAATCAGCTTATTATTCAGGAAGCGCCAAAAGGAAAACGTTTGGTCTTGAATAATGTTAATGATTTGAAGTTTATCGGAAAAAAAGACTGGATTCAATATAGTGTAAATGACAGCACTTTTTTGCAAAATCTAAAATCAGGAGTTAAGAAACTCTGGAAAAGCCAACATTATACAAGTGCTCTTGAAGGAACAGATTTTTTATATTACACACGTCCTGAGGCTTCAAAAGGCAATTTTTTTCTACAGCGTTTAGTTTGTTATAATCTTGAAACGAATGACAGTTTATCAATCAAAAACATAAAAGCATCTCGTTTCATCAAAAATAATAAAGCGATTGTTTACGTTCAGATAGAAGATGGAAAAGTATTTCTAAAACACGGAATTCCGGGAGGAAAACAAGAAACAATCTATAGCGGAAAAGCAGAAGATTTTGGCGATTTTCAATTAAATTCAAATGAAAATGGCGGAACTTTTACCTTAAAAGGCAATAATAGCGCTGATTTTAATTTGGTGTATTATTTTAATATGAATACCAATTCAGTAAATTCTTTATTCAATTATGATGATATTACGTTAAACGATCCTGCGTTTTCGATTTCAAAATCAGCTTACGGATTAGACGAGAACAGCAGTATTATTCAGTTGCAGGTAAACTCTAATCAGCGTCCTGAAAATACACAGATTCCAAGATCAGAAATTGAAGTTTGGAAATCAATGCAAGGAACAATGGAGCGCAGACAAGAATTGCTGAGAAATACCAAAACGTTGCCAAGCGAACAAAAATTTCTTTATGATATTAAAAATAAAAAAGTCATTAAAGCAGCTTCAACAGGAGAATTTGATCAGTTAGCGATTCCTGAATCAGGCAATTTTAAAGGCTTTTTCGGAATGGATAAAAAGCCATACACAGTAGAAGTAGACTGGACATTTAATGAGCGAAATGATATTTACTGGATTGATGCTCAAACAGGAAAATCGACTAAAGTGCTTACAGGAGTTTTTGGAAGTGTATCATGGAATCCTCAGGGAACTTTTGCAGTTATGTACGACGAAAAACAAAAAGCATGGACCATTTTTGATCCTAATACATTGCAATTTAAAAATATTAGTTCACAGATTAATTTTCCAATATTTGATGAAAATGTTGATATGACATCACTTGTAACTGCTTATGGAATTGCAGGTTGGTTAAACAACGGAAACACGATTGTAATTTACGATCAGTTTGATATGTGGGCAATTGACCTTACCAATAAAAAAGCACCATATTCTCTAACTCAGGGTTACGGCAGAAAAAACAATGTAGAATTACGCTATAGCGAAAGTGGCTATATTGGCGATTTAGATCAGAAAAAATCATTTAATTTAATTGGTTTTGATAACGTTCATAAATCAAAAGGAGTTTATAAATTTGCCAATAATACAATCACAAAAGTATCTGCTGATGCGAATTATAATACCAAAATAGAAGCAACGTCAGGAGACAATTCAACTGTACTTTTTACCAAAGAAAGCTATACTATTTTTCCTGATTTATGGTGGGCAACTTCAGCTTTTGGATCACAACAGAAAATTACCGATGTGAATCCGCAACAAAAAGAATATGCTTGGGGAACTTCCAAATTAATTACCTGGAAAGATTTTAACGGAAAAGAAAATCAAGGAAATCTATACCTTCCTGAAAACTATGATAGCAAAAAAACATATCCGGTAATTGTTCATTTTTATGAAAAACATACTGAAGAATTTAATGTGCATCACTTACCGGAAGTTAGTACTTCAAACATCAATATTCCAACTTATGTAAGTAAAGGTTATATTGTTTTTCAGCCAGACGTACATTACGTTTATGGTGCGCCGGGAAATAGCGTTTACAATGATGTAGTTAGCGGAGTAGAATATTTAATCGCAAGCGGCATTACAGAAAAAGGAAAAATTGGGATTCAGGGACATAGTTTTGGTGGTTATGAAACTTCTTTCTTAACGACAAAAACAGATGTTTTCAGTTGTGCGATTGTAGGTTCAGGCGTAAGTAATTTTACGGCAAATTATCCTGTTATGCGATCAAATGGTATTTCAACAATGTTCAAATACGAAGCCGATCAATACCGTATGGGAAGTTCTTTGCATGATAATTTGGAGGGATATATTAAGAATTCGCCACTTTTCTCAGCTAAGAATATAAAAACACCAATTCTTATTTTCCACAATGACAATGATCGCGCAGTTCCTTATCAGGAAGGACAATCTTTGTTTTTTGCACTTCGTCGTTTAGGAAAACCGGCATGGTTGGTAAACTACAAAAAAGAAGGACATACTCTCGAAGATGCCGGAAACAAAAAAGACTGGACAAACAAAATGCAACAGTATTTTGATTATTACTTAAAAGGCGCAGATCGCCCGAGCTGGATGTAAATCATAGGATTATATTATACGCGGATTAAAACGGATTTTTAATTAATTGTCTTAAAAAAAATCTGCGTGTATCAGCGTTTTCGCGATAGCGAATCTGTGTCATCCGCGTTCAATTAAGCTGCTTTTAAACTGTTGTTTGAAGAGACCTTCAATTCACCAGCAAGAACTTCGCATACCATTTTCAAATGATAATTTGAAAAAAAACAATCAAAAAAAGAACATTAAAATAGCAATCAAATGAAAGTAAGAATATTTTTAGCGCATTTTATGATCTTGGGTTTAACTCAGGTTTCAGCGCAGTTTAAAACTACAATTCCACTACGGAAAGACGTTGTACACGGAACATTAAGCAACGGAATGCAGTATTTTATTTTGCATAACGAATGGCCAAAAGAAAGAGCTGATTTTTATTTTGTTCAGAATGTAGGCGCTATTTTAGAAGATGACAATCAAAACGGACTGGCGCATTTTCTGGAACATATGGCTTTTAATGGTACAGAACATTTTAAAGGAAAAGGCATAATTAATATGCTGGCAAAACACGGAGTAACTTTTGGTCGTGACATTAATGCTTACACAGCGCATGACGAAACGGTTTATAATCTAAGTAATGTACCGGTAAAAAATCCGGTTTTATTAGATTCCTGTTTGTATGTTTTGCACGATTGGTCGGGATTTCTATCCTTAAAAGATGCCGAAATTGATGCTGAAAGAGGCGTGATTCATGAAGAATGGCGTACCAGAAGAAATGCCGATTTAAGAATAGGATCGCAACTTGAACCTGTATTATACAACGGTTCAAAATACGGAAAAAGAGATGTTTTAGGCGATATGGATTTGATCGAACATTTTAAATACAAGCAACTTAGAGATTATTATAAAAAATGGTATTTGCCAAATCATCAGGCCGTAATTGTTGTTGGAGATATTGATCCTGTAAAAATAGAACAGCAGATTAAGAAAATAATGGGCTCAATTCCTATGCCTTCAAATCCTGCAGAACGTACTTACGAATCGATTCCTGATAATGATAAATTGTTGTATAAACTGGCTGTAGATAAAGAAGCGCAGCAAACTTCAATTTCATTAAACTTTAAAAAGAACAAACCTGCTGTTCAGGATATTGCTACGTTTGAAAATAGTATTGCAGAGCAATTGGCTTTGCAAATGATGAATAATCGTTTTAGAGAATATACTGTAAACAATGAAACCGCTTTGCTTGGAGCAGGTTTAAGTCTTTCGGGTTTAACACGATTAACGACTTTATTTACCTTAAGCGTTAATCCGAAAAACGGAAGATTATTAGAAGCTTTTCAACAAGCATATACGGAATATGAGCGTGCAATTCAAAATGGTTTTACAAAAGAAGAACTTGATCGTGTAAAAGAAAATATGCGTACCAGTTATGAAAATCAATTAAAAAATAAAGATAAAATTGGTAACGAAAACTGGGCTTCGCAATTGCAGAGTTACTTTCTTGAAGCTTCTCCGGTTATGAGTTTAGAAGATGAGGTTGCATTTGTGAACGCGACTTTGGCTAAACTTGATGTAAATCAGATTAATACAGTATTTCGTGCACTTCCAACAGAAAAAAATCAGATTTTGACGGTTTCAGGTCCTGAAAAAGATAATGTTACTTATCCAACAGAAGCTGATTATACAACGGCAATTCAAAAAATAAAAGCGCAAAAACTAGAACCTTACACAGAAACAGTTGCAAACGCGGATTTAGTAACAGATAAACTTACAGTAAAACCAATTGCTAAAAAGTTTGAAATAAAAGGAATTAAGGAAGCAAAAGGGTATGTTTTAGAAAACGGAGCCAAAGTAATTATTTACCCAACAACGTTGTCTCAGGATCAAATTCTTTTCTCTGCTTTCAGTCAGGGCGGAACTTCTTTATTGTCTGAGAAAGATTTAGCATCGTCACAAATCGCAACCGTTTTGGCTAAAAATTCAGGATTAGGGGAATTTAAAGTTACCGATTTACAAAAACAGCTTTCCGGAAAAACAGTAAAAGTGAGTCCGTTTATTGGGGAACATTACGAAGGTTTTAGCGGAAGCGCCGTTAAAAAAGATCTGGAAACACTTTTAGAATTAACGTATTTATATTTTAAAAATCCAAGATTTGAAACTCAGGCATACAAACGAATCATTGATTATTATAGCAATGCGCTTGAAAATGTAAATGAGAACAATAACAAGATATTTGGCGATACGATTGCTTTATTAGACAGTAATCACAGCAAACGAACGTTTCTTTTGAGCAAAGAAAATCTTGCCGAATTAAAATTTGATGATGCTTCTAAAATCTATAAAGAACGTTTCTCAAATGCTTCTGATTTTACGTTTGTTTTTGTTGGAAACATTGCAGAAAGCGACTTGGAAATCCTTAATAAATTTATTGGAAACTTAGCAGGAAATCAAACTCAGGAAAAATTTACAGATCATAAAATCGGAATGGCAAAAGGATTTGCAAAAGAAAAACTGATTAGAGAAATGAGCGTTCCTAAAACTAGTATTTATGTACATCTTGAGAACAGAAATATTGCGTTTTCTGATAAAAACCAAATTATGGCCTATATGCTTTCTCAATTATTAGACAAAAGATATTTAGATAAAATCAGAGAAGACGAAGGCGGAAGTTATGGTGTACAAACGCAGAGTTCTTTGTCTAAAAATCCAACTCCGGTTTTTTCTCTTAGTGTAAGCTTTGACTGTAATCCAGAGAAAGACAATAAACTGCTTCAAATTGTGTATGATGAATTGGATAACATTGTGAAAAATGATGTTTCAGAAAAAGATTTATCAGACATAAAAGAAGATTTAATAAAAAGCAATCAGCAAAATATTAAGTCAAATTCGTATTGGATGAGCAATATTGTCGATCAGCTAAAAACAAATGACAAGTTTGTAAGCAGTAGTGAATATGAGAAATTAATAAAAAGTATTTCGGTAAAAGACATTAAAAAATATGCAGGCGAAGTATTGCCAAAAGCTGATAAAGTAGAAGTAGTGATGCAGCCTAAAACCGATAAAAAAGCATAACGTTTGTTTTTAATCTTTTAAGAACGGCAATTCTTTATTTTAATTTTAATAGTCTCGGGGGAATAAAAAAACATTCTTTTTTGAAATTTGAATTAGTAATAAAATTTGTAGACTAAAAGAGCTATTTTGCCGGATAGCTCTTTAAATTTTTTTGATTAACCTTAATTTCAAAATACTTAATTTCAAAATAAAAGAAGAGATTAATTTAAAAGAATTTTATTATTTATTTTTAGCAGACCTTTTATAGTTATACAACTTTCGTCTGTAATAGGATTTAAAAATACATTACCCTCAAATTCCAGTTGTATTAGGACCTCTAATATTTTTGCTTCATTTATCCTTTGAAGAGAGATTTGTTCCCCGTAAATCTCTGCTATGTTTGAATCTGATATGATATAATCAGTCAGTTCTGCCAAGGTCCAGAAATGACAGAAAGTGCTGGCAAGTTTGTTTAGTATCATATTAGAAAAAGTTGCTGATGTTTCCATGATTACTGTTTTTATTTTATGTACGATTATTAGCTCACGATGGATTATTTTTTCTTTTATTTTAACGAATATTTATAATTAAATTTTCTGTTTCATAGGTTGTTGATTTGATTCACTGATCTCGGATTCATTCTAAATCTCAAATTTTAGGGTATAAAAAAGTCCTAATTTTCATTAGGACCTTTAGTGTGGAAAAGAGAATTCAAAATTTAGCCAGAACTTGTGTATATTCTGTGTTTTTATTATTATTTAAAAAGTAATGATAACATAAATTAAATAGGTCTTTTGTAAACCGTTACATCATCAACCCACATCATTACGGTTGAAAATAAGTTGATTTTATTAGGATCAATAAAATTAGAATCTTTTGATCCAACATTCAGATTAAAGATGATCGAGTGTGGTCCAAAATTATTTAAGTTAAGATTGCTTGCACTACTATTTGTGTAGGTTGCAACTGTTGTATTATCCACCATTATAGTAACTGTTACAACATTGTTTTTCATTTTCCAATACGACTCATATAAATGCCATCCGCTATTTCCGTTAATATTAAAATTACCAGGATAGTTTCTTTCGGCAGCGTTTCCTATTTGGTTTGTTCCCGAAGAAGTTCCATAAAAAAGATTTGATGTATAACGGCTTGCATTTGGAGCAAAAGAATAACCTTCCATAATATCTATTTCTCCTTTGGTTGGCCACGCATTTTGCTGAACAGACCAGAAAGCAGGCCATGCACCATACGTTTCTGTAAAAGACTTGTAAGTTCCGCCATCCATCGCTACTAATTTAATATTGGCAGAAAGTATATACTCCGTATTGTTTTCAGGCTTATATTGGTAATTAGAAGAAATAAACCCGGATTGATATTTGTACGTGCTCAATTTTGTAGTCTTGATTTCCAAACATTGTTTTCCGTCTCTCCATTGTGTCGTAGGCACTGAACTGGCATAGTCACAATACCATGAATTATAATCTGCACGTTGCTCTTTTGTCCATTGTGACAAACTTGAGCCTACATCAAATGTATCTTCAAATTGTTTGATCCATGGCGCTCCGGCTACTTTGCCTGTACTGGTTTTTGTACTTGCTGATTGTTCTTTTGTCGCTGGATTTGCATCTTCTGCACAAGATGCAAACCCTAAACCTAATACACATGTCACTGTTAATGCTAGCAAATTTAATTTTTTCATAATTTAATTTTTTGGTTTATTAATAGTTGAAGTAAAGTATTATAGTTTTAAAAAATTTAATCTAAGCCTTCCAGAAATCCAGTATGAGAGCTTTTGATAGCAAAATTTGAATCATACAATAAAGGCCAGTCATTCCCTGGGTGGTTAAGTTCCGTGCTAAACGGAATCCAGGATTCGTTGTCTTTCATTCCCCAAATGGTTAAGGCGTATTTATTTGCCGCCGGAAGTGCATTGTATATTTTAACGATCTCTTTATATTTTTCTTTTTGAGCCAGTCTTCTTTCATTTGTAAAAGTTGAAATATCATTAGCCTGATTTACTTGTATATCCAATTCCGAAACGTGAATTTTCAGCCCTTTTGCTACAGCTTTGTTAAGATCGGTTTCGATTTGAGCTTTTGTTGGGTTTAAATAGTTATTATGCATTTGAAAACCAACACCATCAATAAGATTGCTTGCTTTTAAATCATCTATAATGCTATAAACTTTATTTTGTTTTGCAAGATTTGTTGAGGTTGCATAATCATTATAAAACAATAATAAAGAGTTGTCACCAGCTGCGATTGCTGCATCTTTTGCCCATTGAAAACAATCTTTTACATAATTAGCGCCCATTCTTTGCAGAAAAATTGTATTTCTCATAGAAGTGCCGTTATCATCTACAGATTCGTTTACAACATCCCATGATTTTACTTTTCCTGCATAATGCGTAACTACATCTGTGATATATTTTTTTACTTCTGCCTTAAATTCTGCATCAGTACCAGAAAAATCTTTTAACCATTTTGGAACTGAATTATGCCAAACCAAAGCATGACCGTGAACATTGATATTATTAGAGTTTCCATAAGCGACAATTTTATCAGCTACAGTCCAGTTATAAACACCACTTGCAGTAGAAATTTGATCCATTTTCATTTCATATTCGGCAGAAATACTGCTAAATTCATTTTTCAAAATAACATCATAAGGACTTCCGGTTGTTAATTGCGAAGCTTTTATTGCCATACCCACAAAAAATGGATGTGCCAATTTATTTGCTTTTACTTTTAAGAAAGTAGGATCTTCAGGAATGTTACTCGTACCTGTAGTAACAACACTAATAACATTTGAATAACCCGAAATCTCTGTTTCATTTTTTGCTCTAACTCGGTAAAAATATTGCGTTCCTCCAGTTAAACCAACGACAACTTCGTTTAGATCAATAACTTCTTTTGCATTGTAATTTGGGACAAAAGAGGAGAAATTCTCGTTGGTCGAAACATCCAGAAGATAGCTTTTTGCATGGGAAACGTACATCCATTTTGCTCTAAAACCGGTGTCATTCACGTCTTTTGGTGCGTTTGCAACAGGCGTTTCTAAGCCATTAGCCGCTATATTGTCATCTTTTGAACAAGAATTCAAAAAGAAGAAAATACCAGTCAGCATTAGTAAAAATTTAATTTTCATACTGTATTTTATTATAGAATATTCTTTTGTGATTCTGAATATTCTTATTTATAATTTCTGTTTTAAAAAGAGACTGCTTTTTATCACAACCTCTTTTTTATGTTTAAAGAATGAAATTCAAAAACCTTTATTATTGGTAGCGAATTTTAATATTATCGTATTTTATTGCACTTGGATTTGGGGAATCTCCCTGAGCAACTCCAACCTTAATTTCATTGATTTTAGAAGGATCTACTGTTGCAGCTGTATTCGAACCAAAACCGTAATTATCTTTAAAATCACTTAATAATATGGTCTTTGTAGCCCAGTTTACATCAGTTACTTTAAAATTGTAACCATAATTTACGCCATCAATAGTATTCAATTGAATTGCAAATTGAGCACCTACAACATTCGCACTTACATCAATATCTATAAATGTTTTTGAAGCATCATTATTTGAAGCATTTAGGAAACTAGCTCCACCGCCGGCGCTGCTTCCGTTATAACCATTAGCAGTAGAACCTGCCCAAACTAATGTTGCATAACTGCCTGATGGTCCGCCTGTAGTATTGGCGTTAAAACTATCAATATCGCCATAAGCAGTCCAATCGCGTCTGCTGCCGTTTCCGTCAAAATCAGACACAAGAACTACAGTTGCAAAATTGATCGTTTTTTTTGCAGAACCGCCCGGAGTAGTAACCACAAGCTCTGATCCTGTAACTGCATCTGAAGGTAAACCGATGATAATTGAAGTCGACGATTTTAGCGTGTAACTCAATGTTTTTCCTCCTAAAGTGATCGAAGAAATATTATAAAACCAAGTTCCTTCAATCTCTAACGGAAATCCCGGAGTTGCAACAGCCGGAGTTGTCTTTGTAATAGTTGGAACTGGCTGTAAAATTTCAATATTTTTAGTTACAGATCCACTACCTGTTATAAACGTAATTGGCTGCACGCCAAATCTGCTTCCTAGTTTTTCATCAAACGGAATAGTAAAAATAAACGCCTTATCTGAATTATAATTTGGATTGAAACTGATATCAATTTTGTTATCCAGCGTAATTTTCTTTAATCCTTTTAAACCTTCACCTTCAACTCTGACTTTGTTTAATGGAAAAGCCTGATTCAATAGATCTCCGGGTTCAGCAACCATTGCATCTACATTTGCAGTAGGCGCATCATCATTTTGGCAAGCTGTAAAAGAAACCAATGCCAAAAGAATTATAATTCTATATGTTATTTTCTTAATCATAGTAAAAGTTAGTTAAAGTTAAAAGGAACAGGAGGCTCTAATAACGATGGATTAGTATCGATAGCAGTTTGCGGTAATGGCAATTCAAAATAGTTGCTTCCCGGAGTTATTTTTCTTGAAACTAAATCCGTTCTCGCATCATCAGAATAAAAACCTACTTCCTGCTGCGAAATAATCGCTGTTGCTTCAGCCAATCCACGGCGTTTTAAATCAAAGAAATATTGTCCTTCGAGTGCAAATTCGACTCTTCTTTCGTTAAATAAATCATTTCTTGTCAATACTGTTTTGGCTGGTAATCCGGCTCTGGCTCTCACTTCATTAAAAGAACTTAAAGCTGCTGCAGAAGTTGTTGATCCAGCTCCAGCTAAAATTGCTTCAGAATTCATTAATAAAACATCAGAATATCTAAGAATAATTGTGTTTTGTGAAGTTCTCATAAAAAACACATCGTTTCTTTCGGCAGCAGAACCTACAATGTATTTTCTGAAATTTGCTGCAGTCGATGAGTATATTTTTTTATATCTGAAACCACCTTGGTTTTTTAATAATTCAGGATAAAAATCACCATCTGTCATGATTGTATTCTTTTTTCTGGTGTCATTTGGCTCAAAGCCACTTTGCAATGAAATAGAAGGCAGATAAACTCCCCAACCGTCGCCACCGCCAGTAATTCCTGTACCTCCCGGAACGATATAAGCCTGATTTGTATTTTGAGTTCCCCATTCTGTAGCAATTGCTTTCCATTGCAGGGCAAACATACTTTCGGCACTATTGTTATTCTCCGGACTGCTAAATAAGTTTCCGTAATCCTGAATCAAGATATATTGATTTCCGATAATTTTCTGTGTTAAAGCAGCACATTCTCCATATTCGTTCAACGTTAAATGCACTTTTGCAAGAATTCCCATTGCTGCAAATTTGGTTACATATCCTTTTTTTACTGAAGTTGCAGGCAAATTTTCTATAGCATATTCCAAATCTTGTTTTATGAATTTGTAAACATCAGTAACAAGATTTCTTTTAGGTTGTGCAGCCGATCCTGCTTTGCTGATAATAGGCACAGCTCCAAAAGTTCTTACCAGATAGAAATAAGCATTTGCTCTCATAAATCTTGAAATTGCTATGGCATTTTTATAAGACGCTTCAGGCAATTCGCTTTTTCTTGCTTCGACTAAACTCATTAAATTATTCGATTGATCGATAACCGAAAACAAAGAAGTATATCCTTCTGTCAGAATTGGATTTTGTGACGTTACCTGAGCATCTTTAAATTGCGCATAAGCACCATCAAATGTAAAAGCGTTTCCGGCATACATATCTCCAACGGCAATCAGGAATTTATCATTAAAAGTAAACCACGGTTTAAAGTACAAACTCTCAGCAATTCCGTCAAAAGCGGTAACTCCTTCCGGTAAATCAGCCGGCGTTAATTGATTTTCAGATGGTGCATCCAAAAAATCATCAGAACAGGAAAACAAAGACAGCAATGGTATTAACATTCCCATCATAAAAAGTTTAAAAAGTTTTTTCATGACTATTATTTTTTATTTTAATGACTATGAATCATTAAGTTGTTTGTGTTTTTATCAATTTTAGAATTCTAAATTTAAACCCATAGAAGTAGTTCTTGGCACAGGATAACGTCCCAAATCAATACCGCTAAGTGTTATATTTTGATCTAAATTTCCTAAAGCAGGATCAAAACCGGAGTATTTTGTCCAGGTATATAAGTTTTGAACATTGACATACAATCTAACTTTAGATATAAAAGAATTTTTGAATATCTGGCTTGGTAAATCGTAGCTCAAAGAAACATTCTGAATTCTTAAATAAGAACCATCTTCAACAAATCTATTTGAGATTCTACCGTTTCCATTTGGATCATTAAGCGTAATTCTTGGTTCATTTGTGTTTTCGTTTACGCCCGGTTCAAAAGCATTTATAGCTCTTGTACTTACGTTTGCAAATCGATCTCCAAACCCGGGATAAATTCCATCTGTATAATGACGTGTAAAGTTGTAGATTTCGTTGCCTTCGCTTCCGGTTAGCATAATAGATAAACTAAGGTTTTTGTATTTAAAGTTGTTGATAAATGAATACGTGAAATCCGGAATGGCGCTTCCTATCGCTTTTTGATCTTTAGCATCAATTTTTCCGTCGCCATTAAGATCTTTAAAACGAATATCACCAATTCCTGTTCCTGCTTCCTGAATTGGTCCTGCAGCTAATTCTGCAGCATTTTTAAATAATCCGTCCGTAACATATCCGTAGAATTGTCCAACTGGCTGACCTTCTGTAGTTCTGGTAACATTATACAAGTCAAATTGTACTTTTCCTAATAAAGATTTACCTGCACCTTGAAAACTAGTTAGTTCATTATTGTATTTTGAAAAAATAACGGTACTATCCCAAGTAAAATTTTCGGTAACAATATTTCTGGTATTTAAGGTAAGTTCGATTCCTTTCGTTTCAATTTCACCCGTATTCAAATAATAATTAAGCGCACTTTGATTCGACTCGTCATTAATTTGTTTCGTAAGGAAATTAGAAGAATGTTTAACATAATAATCAAAGTCTAATTTTACTCTGTTATTAAGCATTCCTAATTCAAAACCAACATCAAAAGACTTAAGAGATTCCCATTTAATATTTGGATTACCCAAGTTGTCAATTGTTGGAGATACGCCTCCAAATGGAGAAGCCGTCAACGAAAGAATCGTTTGGTATCTGTTTGCCGGAATATTTTGATTTCCAACAGAACCATAACCTGCTTTAAATTTCAAATAATTTACTGTAGAAGATAAAGGCTCAAAAAACTTTTCGTTACTAACCGTCCAACCTGCGGCAAATGATGGAAAATAACCCCATTTATTATTAGGTCCAAAGTTTGAAGAAGCATCTGCTCTTAAAGACGCCGAAAAAGAGTAACGATCAGTAAAACTATAGTTTAATCTCGAAATATAAGACGTCATCGACCATCTTCCAGAACCGTTTCCGTTAACCGCTGTATCAATATCACCAATGTTTAAGTTCGTAAAATCTCTACTTAAGAATTCACCAGATCTGTAACCACTCAAATATTCGTATTGACTTTCTTGCGCTTCCTGACCTAGTAAAAACGTAAAATTGTGTTTCTCGTTGAAAGTTTTATTATAAGTCAAATAATTTTTTAAACTCCAATAAAAACTTTGATCCTGCTGTTTGTATGATTTGTTTAAAAGCTCAGAAACATTTCCTAAAGTATATTTAGGCGCAAAAGAGCTGCTTTTTGCAAAATTTAAATCATATCCCAATTCTGTTCTAAAAACCAAACCTTTAGTAAGCGTGAAATCAGCAAATACATTTCCGTTGATTTTATATCGGTCCGTTTTTGCATTATTGTATTCTGACAAAGCAATTGGATTCGTCGCCTCATTTGCCGAAGAACCTAAACCACTTGTTGGACCGGCAAAAGAACCGTCAGCATATCTTACAGGTAATTCCGGAGATTGTCTCAACGTATTCATTACTAAACCACCTCTGTCATCATTTCGAACAACTTGTTGAGATGATTTACTGATCGACATATTGTTACCAATTTTCAACCATGATTTTACAGTTGAATCGATGTTTAATCGCATAGACATTCTGTTGAAATCTGAATTTAGAACAATACCTTCCTGATCAAAATAGTTCAAAGAAGTATAATATCTTGTTCCTTCTTTTTCGCCAGAAAATGATATTTGATGATTGTACATCGTTGCAGTTCTAAAAAGTTCGTCCTGCCAGTTTGTTCCATTGCCTAATAAATCAGGTTTTTGATATTGATACGGAACTGGCTCACCATTCATTTTGAAAATTTTTGCCTGATAAGCTGCATATTGTGGCAAGTTTAAAACATCAACTGAATTTGCCACTTGTTGCGTTCCTAAATAGGTTTCATATGAAAAAGTCGATTTTCCTTTTTTTCCTTTTTTAGTGGTAATCAAAACGACACCATTTGCACCATTTGCACCATATATTGCCGTTGATGAAGCGTCTTTTAGGATATCAATAGTTTCAATATCCGAAATATTCAATCCTGATAAAGCCGAGTTTTTAGTTTGTCCGTTTCCTCCGCCTAAAGCGCTAAACGAAAATGAATCGTTGTTTTTATCTGCAAAAACCGGAGTTCCGTCAATTACATATAAAGGTTCATTTCCGTTAATAGAAGTAATTCCACGAATTTGAACCGAAATTCCTCCTCCCGGTGTACCTGAATTTTGAGTCACATTTACCCCGGCAGCTTTACCCACAAGAGCCTGATCGATAGAAGTAAAAGGCTTGTCCTGAATTTCAGAAGCTTTAATCGAAGAAATTGCTCCGTTTACATCTTTTCTTTTTGAAGTTCCGTAACCAATCACGACAACTTCATTTAATTTTTCAAGGTCATTGACCATGTTGACCTTCATCACTGATTTTGTGTCCGCTGGCAAAGACACATTTTTGTAACCGATATAACTAAAGATTAATGTACTTTTTGGATCTACATTGTTTAAGATAAAACCTCCGTCAAAATCGGTGGTAGTTGCATTTTTTGTTCCTTGTACTATTACACCAACACCGGGTAAGCCGAGTCCTTCTGATGTTACTTTTCCTTTAACAGTTTGGGCAAAGAAAAAATTTCCCCACATTAACACTGCTAAGCACAATAGTTTTTTTAATGTTCTTTTCTGCATAAAAATTGGTTGATTAAGTTAGTTTAGTTTTTATTGTAAAATCTTTAATAGAAGCCTCTTTTTGCACGCTCAAAACAAGAGTCATCAGACGAAAACTTTTTCTTAAATATTTCTTAACGAAAGTAAAATCTAGAGGTATCCTATTGTAGAACAGATGAAGCATATTGTGCAACAAATGATGCAAAAAAAAGAGCTTAAACGCTATTATTACTAAAAAGAGAGAATTGAGACACAAAAACAGATACTGAAGTATTGCTATAAAAATGGCGCAAAAAGTATTGTTTGTATAAAAAAATAAGATAATATTTTAGAAATGTCAATTTTTGTTTCAAATCAGTAAGAATGCTTTTTGAGGAAATTGACTTACAAAAAAAAGAGCCTCGATTTTAGTACCGAAGCTCTTTTTCTAATTATATTTTGTATTTAATGGACATTTTTAACGCTTATTTCCTTGATCTTTTTCTTGTGTAGGCAAATATCCGTATTTAATTTTGTAGCATTTAGAAAAATAGGAGGGAGAAGTAAAACCTACTTTATAGCTAATTTCGTTGATATTATTATTGCCTTTTTCGATCAGTTGTTTTGCTTTTTCTAATCGAACATTTCTAATAAATTCATTAACAGAAACGCCAGTTAATGTTTTTATCTTTCGATACAACTGACTTCTGCTCAGGAAAATTTTAGAAGACAAAAGTTCTACAGTCAATTCAGGTTCGCTAATGTTTTCGTTGATAAAATGCAGAATCTTTTGAATAAATTCATTATCGAGCGACGTTGTTTTTTCTTTGCCATCTTTTGTGATTCCGCTGTAAAACTTCTTAAACATAATTTGTCTGCTTGTAATAAGTTGCGCCAGACTCGATTTTAAAATATCCAATTCAAATGGTTTGCTCAAATACATATCAGCGCCCGAATCGATACCTTCTAATCGGTCTTTTACCATCGCTTTTGCCGAAAGCATTAACAAAGGAATATGACTTGTTTTTAAATCACCTTTTATGTTTTTACACAATTGTAATCCGTCCATTACAGGCATAATAACGTCTGTAATTATTAAATCAGGTAATTTCTGAACAGCAAGTTCATAACCTTTCTGACCATTTTCGGCAGCAATAACTTTATACAATTTGCTTAATTCATTTTTCAGATAATTTCTTAATTCAGGATTGTCTTCAACAATTAAAACAGTATATGGTTTTGCCGTTTCGACAACATCATTTTCGACAGTTTGATCCGTTTCATCATCGTTATCAAGCGAATGATTAACAGATTCAGTCAGAAATTTAGTTTTAGTTTTTTCGGTTTTAAAAACCTCGTCGATGATTTCACTTTTCTTGTACAAAGATTTACCCAAAGGAAAAGTTACCGTAAATTTTGTGCCTTCTCCAACCTGACTTTCAACATCAATTCGTCCTTTATGAAGCTCAACAAATTCTTTCACAACCTCTAAACCAATTCCTGTACTTCCATAATAATCTTTATTGACATTATTAACCTGATAAAATCTGTCAAAGATTCTTTTCAGATCTTTTTTGTGAATTCCGGAACCTGTGTCTGTAATGGTTATCGAAAAAGAAGGAACTTTATTTCCATTAACCAATAGCAAATTATCAGCATCTGATTTTGCTATAGAAATGGTAATAGAACCGTTATCCGGAGTAAATTTAAAGGCATTTGAAATAATATTGAACAGTATTTTTTCAAGCATTTTAGAATCCAGCCAGTCTTCAAGTTCATCAAATGCAGATTCAAAATTGATAGTAATATTTCGCGCTGCAGCTTCTTCATCAAAATAACCTATAATTCCTTGTGTAAATGCTACAACTTCAATTTTTTTAGCCTGAAGCGAAATTTTGTTAAACTCTAATTTATTAAAATCCATAAGCTCGTTGATTAGTCTCGAAAGCCTGTCTGAACTTTTGTGTACAATTTTTAATTTATTATGAATTTCAGGAGATACATTTTTACTTTTTAGAATGTCTTCCAATGGATTAATAATCAGCGTTAATGGCGTTCTGAATTCATGCGAAATATTCGTGAAAAATTGTAATTTCTTATTGTTTAATTTCTCTGATTGAATATTTTTTTCCTTTTCTAAAAGTATCGCTTGTTTGGCCTTAAAGCGATTTTGATAAATTTTATTTAGATATATAATCAGGAAAACTAAAATAGAAGTATATAATAAATACGCCCAGAAAGTTTTCCACCACGGCGGCAGAACTTTTATTTTTAATTCTAACGGATTATTGCTCCACGAACCATCTGCATTTGCCGATTTTACTTTAAAAACATAATTTCCCGGCGCCAGATTGGTATAAGTTGCCGTTCTGTTATTTCCCACATAATTCCAATCTTTTTCAAAACCTTGCAGATAATAGGCATATTGGTTTTTCTTCGAATAATTATAGTTGATTCCCACATATTCAATAGTAAAAACAGATTGCGTATAGTTGAGAATAATTTCCTTTGTCTCAGCAATTACTTTGGTTAACGGCGAAGCATCTTCATTGGGTTTTACAGATTTATTGAATAATTTGAAATCGCTGAAATACAATTTTGGCGCTTTCTCTGTCTTTTTAATTTCGTTTGGATTAAAATAATTTAGGCCTTCGTAGCTTCCAAAATACAATTCTCCATTTCCATCTTTAAAGACAGCATTATTGTTGAAATCATTATCAACAAGACCGTCATCTTTAGTAAAATTGGTGCTTTTTTTATTTTTGAAATCGAGTTTTGTTAATCCCGATCCGCCGCTTATCCATAAAGATCCACTGTTATCAGCAATTATAGCGCGAACAGATTTTTCTTTAAAACCCGGAAAGTCATTATAGTTTGAAAACGTTTTGTCTTTTTTATTATAACTAAACAATCCTTCGCCATCTGTTCCTATCCAAATTGTTTTATCATTAGATTCGTAAATCGATAAAATAGTCTGAATGCTATTGTACTTCGTTTTGTCGTTGAACATCGCATCGCGCATTTTGGTCACTTTAAAATCAGAATCGCCTTTTAAACTTACCTGATATAAACCTAAAATGGTTCCAACCCACAAAACATTATCAGAATCTACAAAAACTTTACGAATAAAAGCATTGTCTAAAGCGTTGTCTGTAAATGATTTCGATTCACAATGAATAAAAGTATTGGTCTTATTATCAAAATAATGCAATCCTTTTATGAAAGTTCCAATCCAGATTCGACCTTTTGAATCTTCCGAAAAACTAAAAATTCGATTCGATTTTAATCCCGAAGTATTTGCCGTATTGTAGTTGATGAATCGGGTAGTGCCATTTTTCAAAAAGTAGATTCCGCGATCCCAGCTTCCAATCCAGATATTTTGTTTACTGTCTAAAAATATGGTTTGAATATCAGCAGCATCTAAACCGGAATAATAGCTTTGATTGTTTTTGTTTACGTGAATATAACTTTTAGTAGCAAGATTATAAATGTCAAGTCCTCCGCCTTCATTACTAATTAACAGATTTCCTTTTTTATCTTTTACAACAGATGTAACATAACTTGTTTGTAGCGAATTATCATTGTTAACTTGTGATTCAAGCGAATTGAATTTGTTATTGGGTTTATCAAATACACCAAGTCCTTTATTAAAATAGCCTAACCAAAGACGCTTTTCTTTATCTTCAAATAAAGACCAGACAGAATTAGATTTTAAACTAAAATCATTGTACTTACTGTGCAAATATTTTTGAAGTACTTGACCTTTATAGTTTACAACCAATAATCCGTCATTTTCAGTACCGCAAATGATATAATCGTGACTGCTTTCTATAATCGATAAGATTTTGTTTTTGGTAATCGAATAATTTTCAAATTGGTAATTATCTGTTTCCGGTTTAATTTTGATCAGACCGTTTTCTGTTGTTCCCAGCCATATATAGCCAAATTTATCTATAACAAGATTTTCGATATCGTCTAATAAAGGTTCTCTTTTGAATTTGTCTTTATAAACCTGTTTGAGTTTTCCGTTTAAATCAAGTTCTAAAAGTCCATAACTCGTTCCTAAATAAATAATTCCGTGTTTATTTTTTACCGAAGATTTTATTAGAAAATTAAATTTATCCAACACTTTTGACGGAATCAGAGAAGCTTTTAAAGTCTTTATATTAAGTTTGAATAATCCAAAACCATAAGTGCCCAGAATTAAATTACCTTTGTTATCCTGAATAATGGTTTTTACGGTAATGGGTTCGTCGTAACCTTTTGTGATTACATCCTCAATATTGATTTTGGTAAAATTGTCTAAATCCCTGTTGTACAAACATAAACCATCGTCCGTACCAACCCATAAATTATTATCAGAATCAATAAAAGTGGCATAAACAAAGTTACTGTTTATGGAGCCGGGCTTTTTATTGTATCCATATCCAAAATAATTTACGCCATCATATCGATACAAACCCGTGCCGTTTGTGCCAATCCAGATAAAGCCATTTTTATCCTGAATAATCGAAGAAATAGCCCTTTTGGAAGTAGTTTCCTGTATACTTCTAAATTGGTAGTTGTCAAATTTTTCTTGAGAAAACAGGCAATTCAGACCTATAAAGTAGGATATAAGTATATATGTAATGTTTTTCATTTACATTTTGATGTTATTATTTATCAACTTTGATTGGAAATAAAAGAGACAATTGATTCTTTTTTTTAAATATATGCCAATTAAAAGTTGAAGTGTGCCGTTAGGTACTAAATATTGGTAGAAAAAATGGATCGGAATAAATTTAGCGTGCCGTAGGTACGCAACAAAATGATAACTATTGCGTACCTACGGCACGCCAATATATTTCAAATCTATAATGACTACCAATATTTAGTGCCTAACGGCACTCTAAATTTTTCAACTCTTGATTCGTAAAAGATATACAATAATATGAAACAATATAAATAAAAGTAAATATGACATTTAATTTTTTTATTTAAATTTTTCCTATTGCCAAAAACCTGAGCCCGATATTAATTAATCGTACTCAGGTTTTTGGATTGTTTACTTAAGAATGAATCCCAATGCTTCGGACAATGTCATTTGATTAGGCTTAAGAAAAATATTATAAGTAAAATCCGTTTTTATCAGCGTTTTCGCTTTAACGAATCAGTAAAATCAGCGTCTAATTTTGACGCGGATAAAACAGATTTACTTCGTAAAGACGCGGATAAAAACGGATTTTTTCAATTACTTTTTAGAAAGACTTTATTTTAGTTCAAATTTGCTGGTAAGACCTTCATTAGAATTCCAGCCCACCATGATATTGAATAAACCTGGTTCTACTAAATATTTGCCTTCGTTATCATAAAAACCAAGTTCCTTTTCTGTCAATGTAAATTGAATTGTTTTGGTTTCTCCCTTTTTTAAGGGAACAAGTTCGAAACCTTTTAATTCTTTAAGAGGTCTTACAATACTTGCAACAGGATCATTCATATACAATTGAACGACTTCTTTTCCGTCATAATTCCCTGTGTTTGTTACGTCAACGCTTACTTGAATTTTTTCTCCTTTTGCAAAAGCAGTTTTATTTAGTTTAAGATTTTTATAATCGAAAGTAGTATAACTCAATCCAAAACCAAACGGAAACTGAGGCGTTTTTTCTACATCCATATAATGTGACCAAAACACATTTTTGTCACTATCAATTGGTCTTCCAGTACTGTATTTGTTATAATAAATTGGAACCTGACCTACATTTCTCGGGAAAGACATTGTTAGTTTTCCACTTGGGTTATAATCGCCATATAAAACCTGTGCAACTGCATTTCCAGTCTGAGTTCCTAAATGCCAGGCTTCTACAATTGAAGGAATATGTTCTGCAGCCCACGGAATACTCAACGGACGACCATTATTTAAAACCAAAACGATATTAGGATTTACCTTGTAGATTTCTTCTAATAATTCTTGTTGAACTCCAGGTAAATTCAGATCAGTTCGGCTTCTTGCTTCTCCACTTTGAAAACCATATTCGCCTAAAACCATTACTACAACATCAGCATTTTTTGCAGCTGTTTTTGCTGCTTCAAAACCACTTTTATCTGTTGTATTGAAAACTGTTTCGGTTAGGAAAGTAGCTTTTTGCGAAAGCAAATCTGCACCTTTTTCAAAAGTCAGCTGATTGTCTTTGTATTGTTGCATTCCTTCTAAAACCGAAACCGCAGAATTATCATCGGCTGCAATTCTCCAACTTCCAAGCGGACTATTTTTATCATTTGCCAAAGCGCCAATCAAAGCAATTTTTTGTCCGGATTTCTTTAGCGGAAGCAAATTCTTTTCGTTTTTCAATAATACAATTGACTTTTTTGCCATATCAAGAACACCGTCATTATTGGCTTTGCTTCCCACAACTTCCTTTTCGCGTTTTTCATCACAATATCTGTATGGATCATCAAATAATCCTAATTCAAATTTTACACGCAAAATTCTGCGAACGGCGTCATCAACCAATGATTCTTTTACTTTTCCTGATTTAACTAAAGCAACCAATTTTGCCACATATAAGTATGATTCCATATCCATGTCAGAACCTGCAATTGCTGCTTTTGCAGCTGCATCATCTTCATCTTTTGCATAACCATGCGCAATCATTTCGCGAATCGAAGCATAATCTGAAACTACAAAACCGTCAAACTTCCATTTTCCTTTCAAGATATCTCTTTGCAAAAATACATTTCCTGTCGCGGGAATACCATTTAAGGTATTAAACGAATTCATAAACGTGCGAATTCCTGCTTGTACGGTAGCTTCAAAAGGAGGGAAAACCGTATTGTATAATTTAGAATTGCTTATATCTACACTATTATATTCTAATCCTGCTTCAACAAAACCGTATGCTGCAAAGTGTTTTGCACAGGCTGCAATCGTATTTACTTTAGCCAAATCTGCAACAGTTTCTCCCTGAAAACCTTTTACTCTTGCGTAACCTATTTTACTTCCTAAATAAGGATCTTCACCGGCACCTTCCATAACGCGTCCCCAACGTGCATCATTAGAAACATCAACATTTGGCGCAAAAGTCCAGTTAATTCCCGATGCCGAAGCTTCGTCTGCCGCAATTGCCGCCGACTTTTTAATCGCTTCCAAATCCCAACTTGCAGCTTCTGCCAACGGAATTGGACTCAACGTTTTATAACCATGAATTACATCAAAACCAATTATCAGCGGAATTCCCAAACGAGTTTCTTCAACCGCGATTTTCTGTACGGCACGAACTTCTTTTACACCACGAACCGTAAGCATTGATCCAACAAGACCTTTTCGCAAATGTTCGTATTTTAATTCAGCGCTTCCGCCTTTTGGAGCTGGTCCTGTTACATCCCAAAATCCGTTATATTGATTCATTTGTCCCACTTTTTCTTCTAATGTCATTTCTTTCATTAAAAGTGAAATTCGTTCTTCAATTGGTTTTTTGGGATCCAGATACTTTTTTGTTTGAGCATATCCGTTTCCAAAAACGATTAGGATTATAAAGGCATACCTTTTAATTTGTTTTTTCATCATTGTGGTTTTTAGGTTTATTATAGAAGTTATTAAAGTCAGATGTTTAAAGTATTACTTTTTTTGCAGAATTTTAGGATTGTAAATGTAGTTTTAGAGTAGTAACGATCGTAGAACATTTGAAGCATTATGTATTACAAATGATGCATAAAACAGCTTTGCTATCCAACAGACAAATAAATTTCTGCTAAATATTTTGGTTTCTATGCTGTAAAAAACTTGTTTTAAAGTTCTTTTATTCAGTAATATTTTGTTACCAATACTTAAAGTGTAATTGTAAAACACGTAGAACTACGTGTACAACTTTGATTATAATTGTCGTAATTTACTTATATATTGAAACGTAAAAATAGTTGAAAATGGAAAACCAAAACCAATTTGACGGTCTGGAAACTTTCGATCATATCGTAGTTCTTATGCTTGAAAACCGTTCTTTCGATAATTTATTAGGCTATCTCTACAAGAATGATGAGATAACGCCGGAAAAGTCTTTTGATGGACTTTATAATCCGGAAGTTGATTATGCAAATCCTATTCCTAAAAGAGCTGGCAAAGATCCCGGTAAAACGAGTATATCTCCTTCACGTGCAGTCAATTATTCAATGCCGTATCCAGACCCAGGTGAAGAATATCCGCATGTTAATACACAACTTTTTAATACTATAATCCCAGACTCCAATATTGGTGAGTCTGATTATAAAATGATAAAACCTTACAATTTGTCTCCTTCTGCAGGTACGCCTGTTATGAATGGTTTTGTCAATGATTATGAAAATAATCTAAGATCAACTTATAATATTGTTCAACCAACATACGAACAATATGAGGTAATCATGCAGTGTTTTGAGCCAGATCAGATTCCTGCAATGGCAACTTTAGCAAAAGAATTTGCAGTTTTTGATCATTGGTATTGTTCAGTACCAAGTCAAACTTATTGCAATCGCGCGTTCTGGCATGCCGCAAGTTCCGGAGGCAAAGTGATTAATCCGCTTGGTGAAGATGGAACCGGTTTTTCGGGCATTGATGGTGATTTGAGTGGTATGGATTCCTGGATAAAAGAAGTTTGGTCACTGCCAACTATTTTTGATCGAATGAACGATAATAATGTTTCCTGGAAAGTCTATTCGCCTATTGCACCTCTGAGTCTCACTTATATTGTAAACGGGACTGGAGAAGGAGAAGACAATACGCATGGACATCTTGATTTTTTCTTCGATTTAGAATTTGGAACATTGCCAAAATACTCATTTGTAGAACCTCAGTTTCTTCATAAACACAACGATCAACATCCGTCAGCAGTGCATCATGAATTAGCTACTGGTACAGTAAAATTAGGAGATGAACTAATCCGGGAAGTTTATAATGCCATAAAAAACAGCCCCAAAAGAGACAAAATACTTTTTATAATCACTCATGATGAACATGGTGGTTGTTACGATCATGTAGCTCCGCCAAGTACAGTTCCGCCGGTTGCCGGGATGAAAGGACAGTGTGATTTTACCTTTGATCGTCTTGGTGTTCGTGTTCCTATGATAATGGTGTCTTCTTATATTCAGCCAAATACGATAATCAACGGACAGTTTGAGCATACTTCTTTCGTAAAAACAGTTTGCCAAAAATGGGGTTTGGATCCGCTAACCGAGAGAGATGAAGATCCTGCTGTTTTACCATTTACGGAAGTTTTTTCCAATCAGAAAAGAACAGATTGGCCTGATATTCCATCAGAAATGAGCTTAAAGGAATTACTTCCCGAACCCGATACAAGCGGTGATCCCTTAAACGGGTTACAGAAGGCTATGTTAACCAGTCTGTTGCACATTGAAAAGAGGAAAGCTCTTGGTAATACCCAAAAAGAAGACATACAAACCATTGGAGACATGATGGAATTTATAAAAAGATTTCAATGAAACTAATTGAGTTATGATTTTGCTATAAAATTTTCGAATATTAGAAAGATTGAAAACTGCAACAAAAATAAAATGCGAGTCCTTGACATTTGCGGGTTCGATATATTTTTTGAATTTACTTTTTTGTCTATCCAATTCTACTTGTATTCTATCTCGAAATAATTGAGAACAGATTTGTAATTATCTTGTGCAGTTAGACAGGTATCCATCAAATATTCCTTAATATGACTCCATTCTTGCAAACCTCTGTAATAAAAAAGCTTTAGTTGTTCGTCAATTATAAAAGGTACAATATTGTTTGCAAGACATTCTTTGAAAATAATTAATCTCCCTACGCGGCCATTTCCATCTTGAAAAGGATGCATGATTTCGAATTTATGATGAAAATCGATAATGTCTTCGATGGTTTTATTTTTAATATTATGGTAATTTTTTAGCAGTTCTCTCATTTCTATGGCGATTAGTGCAGGGGGACAAGTCTCATTACCGCCAACTTCATTAGGTAGTTTTTTATATTCACCAACATTGAACCAGTTTTTACCGCTGTCAGAGGTACCAGACTTCAGTAAAAAATGTAGTTCTTTAATAAGGGATTCAGTTAGTTTGGCATTTGCTTTTTCAATAATAAAATCTATGCAGCGAAAGTGATTAGAAGTTTCAATAATGTCATCTACATTTATGCTTTCTTTAGAAATACCAATTGTATTGGTTTCAAAAATATATCGCGTCTGATCATGTGTTAGTTTACTTCCTTCAATCTTGTTTGAATTATAGGTTAAATCGATCTGAGTACGGTGGTAGATACCTCCTTTGAGTTTCATATCCTTTTGTTCTTTCAGATTATTAAGTAAAATATTTTTACCTGCTTTTGTTTTATTTCCTTTTTGAGGAAGAACAGCATCTTCTGGAATATTCCAGGTTTTACCAGTTAGGAAAACTCCTTTTAGTTTTCCCGAAGCACAATAATTCCGAACCGTCCTTTCGGATAATTCCATTTTTTTTGCAAATTCTACTACTGAAAGATATTTCATAATGATATATAAAGTTCCGTTATCGGCAAATATATTCTAAAATATAACATAAAAAATATTTATTTTTTGCCGATAACGGAAATATGTATAAACGTAATATAATTAAAACTTAGCTTTTTGTAATAAATAATAAGAAAGAAACTCGAGGAACTATTTTGCCACAATAATGTTTGGAAAAAAGATTAATTTTTTGCGGCAAAATAGGCGGAAGCTCCAAGATCTAATGTTACCACTTTTTCAAACCTGCCGTGATGACTAATAGATACATCCTGAAATGTATTAGATAAAAAACTACATAAGTACGGAATACCATTATTGTCTTTAATAATGTCCTTGTTTTCGATCTCAATTACATTTTCTAAGTTGTCTAAAGAGTTAACGGCTAAAGTATGGATACTTTCGTGTGAGAGAATTGTTTTTGTATAATAGACATTTTGGACACAATTCACTTTTCCAATAATGCAATTGTTCTTTTGTGATATTAGAGAGCAAACGAGCTTTTTAGGAATATATTCTCTTTGTTTTGTTTGCCGATTATAAATTTTATAAGCCGCTTCTTTCATGCTCCAAAATAACCAGACCATGATTTCAGGATCTGTTGCATTTGAGATCATTAATTGCTCGTTAACAGTAAAGAGTTTTTGTATGAAACCTTTGCGCTGCCAATTGCTTTCACGACGTGATTGTATGAGGTCTATGACGTCATTACCAATCATTTTTCAGCCAGTTTAGTTGCTATAATTTCTACAGCGGTTTTAACGTCAAGCATGCGTTCCATGTCTGTATTGTCAATTATGATATTAAAAGTTTCTTCAATATCAAGTACAATATCTACGAGATTAGCCGAATTGATACTCAGATCCTTAATAAAATCGGTGTTTTCTGTAAGGTTATCATAAGCTTCGCTATTTGTTGTGTATGGCTTTATAATTACTTTTAATTGAGCAATAAGTTCTTCTTTGTTCATAGGATTATTTTTGAAATTTTTTAAAGATAATACAGGCATTTACATCACCAAATCCAAAACTTGCTTTGGCAATTATAGTAGGATTAATGTTTATTGTTTTTAAAGGAACTTTTGACGAATCAATAAGTACATTAATTTCCGGATGAAGATCCTCGCAATTGATATTTCCAAATACAAAACCTTCATGAAGTTGTAGAACCGCAGCAATACTTTCTACACTTCCGGCAGCACTAAGGCAATGTCCCGTCATGCTTTTTAAAGAGTTGATATACGGAAAATTAGTACCGTTTCTTCCTAATGCTTTCGTCCAGTTTTCAATTTCAAGACTATCTTTTGTAGTCGCCGTAAGATGACCGTTTATGGCATCAATATCATTTGATGAAATACCGGAATTATGAATAGCATTGGTGATACATCTTTGTACAGCAATACTATTTGGTGCCGTCATACTTCCGTTTCCCCGTTGTCCGCCGGAGTTTACATTTCCGCCTAATATTTCGGCATAAATGGTAGCACCTCTTTCCAGGGCACTTTCTAAATCTTCTATAACCAGTGCTCCGGCACCACTACCGGGTACAAATCCTCCGGCAGAGGCACTCATTGGGCGGGATCCACGTTCGGGATTATCATTATAGTTAGAACTGCAAACACGCAAAGCATCAAATCCGCCCCAAATATAAGGGCCGCTATCGCCAGTACTTCCAGCCAGTACTCGTTTTACTTGCCCGGATTGTATGCGATCATAAGCCATTAAAATACCTTCTGTACCAGTTGCACAGGCTGATGAATTTGTGGTAACCTGATTCCCGAGTCCTAGTTTTCCACCAAGATAAGCACTCACACCACTGTTCATTGTTTGTGCAACGACAGTGCTGCCAAGTCTTCGGACTTGTAATTCATCGATTTTATAAATGCTTTCACGAAATTTATCGATTCCTGATGTGCCTGATCCAAAAATAGTTCCGCTGTCCCAATCAGGATTATCACTATTTTCTATCGACAATCCTGCATTTTTCCATGCTTCTATACCCGCCATAACGCCATATAAAATACCAGTACTATTAAAACCTCTTAGTTCAAGCTCTGTAAAGTATTCCGATTTAAGTTCGTCTGATATTTGTGGCTGACCGGCGATCTGACATGAAAATTGTAATTCCTGCAATTGTGCATCATGTCGAATACCGGAGATTCCGTTTTTTATCGAATGGGTAAATGCAGTAATTCCAACTCCGTTGGGAGCCACTACGCCTAATCCTGTTATTACAACTCTTTTATTCATAGTTTCTTAGTAATCATACCAGCCAAAATACCTTTACAGACTTCCTGTCCGGCTTCGTTTTTCATAATTACATCGCATTTCAATTTTCCAAATCTAAAAAATGATTTCTGAGAAGTTACTGTTACTTTTTCATTTGGATATACGGGCTTTAAAAATTGCATATCTGCTGAGGTAAATGCAATTACAGTCTCTTTGTTAAAATCATCTCCCAGTAAATAGATGCCCAGGCAAACCATTCCAATCTGAGCCATTGTTTCAGTTAAAATCACACCCGGAGTTACAGGATTATCTTTAAAATGACCTTTATAAAAATCAAGATCTTCATTAAAAGTATAGGTTCCGGTAACACTATTTTCATCAACATGCAATAATTCGTCTACAAACAAAAAGGGCTTGCTGTATGGTAACTTTGCTATAATATTTTTTAAAGACATAATTTGTTTCGTTTAATAAGTTGATGCCTAATTTGAACGCGGATAAAACGGATTTACTTCGTAAAGACGCTGATAAAACCGGATATTTTTTTTAAAATATGAGCAAAAAAATCAATTCGTTAAAATCTGTTTTTACCCGCTTTTTCGCCTGCGAATCAGTAAAATCAGCGTCTAATTTTTAGATACAATAATAAAATCCAATCGTTTTATCTAAATAATTAATAATCAAATTATAATGTCGTATTTTAAAATTATATAAAACGAGCAATATATTGATTTTGAGTGTTTTTAATTAATGTGGATGCTTTTGACTTTACGACTTTATAACTTTCGACTTACTTACCATTGTAATAAAACCCTTTGTGCCGAAAATCCCGGACCAAAACTTAGCATTAATCCTTTTTCTCCCGACTTTGGGTTTCCGTCCATAATTCTTTCTAGAACATACAAAACTGTAGCGCTCGACATATTACCATATTGTTTGAGAACTTCCTTAGTGTCTTCAATATTTTTTCCTAATCCGGCGAAAAGTGATTCTACTGTTGTAACTATTTTTTTTCCGCCAGGATGAAAAATCATATGATCTATATCCTTAATCTCTAAATTGTTTTTTTGTAAAAAAGGATGAATAATATCTTCAAAATGTGATGCAATAGTTTCCGGAACTTCAATATCCAATACCATTTGTAAACCGGTATTGGTTAGTTTAAATCCCATCATATGTTCAGCATCATAAAAATGATACATTTGTTCGTCTAGTATTTCAGGTCCATTATCGTCTTCGTACGATGATAAGAGACAACAGGCAGCGCCATCGCCAAAAATAGCTGCGCTTACAATGTTTGGCATCGAAAAATCATTCAGCTGAAATGTTGCTGTAGGCGATTCAATTGCGATTACTGCAGCACGTTTTCCGGGATTTGCTTTAAGAAAGTTTTTAGCATAAATAATGCCCGATATTCCGGCAGCACAACCCATTTCGGTTACGGGAAGTCGTACGATATCTTGTCTTAATTTCATTTTATTGATAAGATAAGCGTCCAATGATGGTATCATAATCCCAGTACAACTTACTGTAATAATATAATCGAGCGTTTGCGGATCCCAGTTTGTCTTGGTCAGTGCTTTCTCTAATACTTGTTCGCCCAAAATGATTACTTCCCGACTATAAATATCGTTTTTCTCTTCAAATGAAGTTGCTGTAAAAACTTCGGCAGGATCCATGATAGAATACCGTTTGTCTACAGCTGCGCCTTCGAATATTTTTTTTACTTTTTTGATAAAGCGTTCGTCTTGTCCGTGTAGCCATCCTTCCAACATAGGAATGATATCTGCCGTTGTACGCGAATATTGTGGTAGTTGCTTGGCAACAGTTATAATTTTTACACTCATGTTTTAGCAATTATCCATTGATAACGAAAAGCCCATTTCCAGTTTATGGTATAGTTTTTAAAATTTACTTTATTTGAAAAGTTTTCTAATTCTTTTTTCTTAAATCCTCTCAAAATAGAAACAAGCCCATCTTGGCGTGACATTCTATTTAGATTAAAAATAATACCAATCATTTTAAAAAGACGATAGGCTAATTTACTTCGATGCAAATCGTTAACAATAATGCCAACTTCGGCATTGTTATTAAAGATAGTGATTATATTTAATATTTGCTCATTGGTAAAATGGTGTAGAGTAAGAGTGCATAAAACGATATCATATTTTAGAGCGATAAACGCATCGCTAAAAATATCCACACATACATATTCGATATTTGGATATTTTACGGAGAGTGTTTTAGCATAATTTATCGTAAAAGCATTTGCATCTATACCTATAAGTTTAAAATTAAGATTGTTTTTTTGGCCGTATTTCGCCAACATACGCAACATATCTCCATTACCACAACCTATATCTGCAATTACTATTGTTTTATGAGTATCAGATTTCTTTAATAATGTTTTTATGCCATGAAGTGTAAGTTTGTTGCCACCTAATAATTGATTAATACTGGCGATTTTATCTAATGCATTTTTGAGCTCTTTCCCCTGAAGGGAAAAATCATCCATTATCTCGGTTTCTTCTGTTCTGAATTTGGTGCTTATTCCCATTTAATTGATTGCTATAGGTTTGCCGTGAGTCTGTTTAATTATTGCGGGCATTAATCCCGGAAAAGATGCTACGATTGCAAAGAGTACATTAGTAATGGTTTTATTGGTTAAGATTTTTGCAAGGATTCTGCCCATAAATAATCTTTTACCAAAATGTTTATTCCATTGATTCGTATAAGTTCTTTCTAGTAATTCGCGTGAGATTATTTTGCCTGAATAATAATCGATTATTAATTCTGATGCTATTTTTGCACTATGAATTGCCATAGCCATTCCGTTGCCACAAAGCGGATGAATAAGTCCGGCCGTATCACCAATCATTAACAAATGGTTTTCTACTGGTTGTTTTTTATCAAAAGAGATTTGGCTTATGGTGATTGGTTTGTCAAAAAGAAGTTTACTGTTTTCAAAAACAGATTTTAAATGTTTGTTTTTATAGAGGATATTCTGTTGATAATCTTCTATGTTTTTATATTGTTTAAAAGTGGCATAATCGGCCAGATAACAAATGTTTATAATGTTGTTCTCTACTTTAGAGACACCACAATAACCTCCTTTAAAGTTGTGTAAAGCAACGAGATCATTATCTATATCACCAGAATAATGCGCCTTAACAGCCAGCCAAGGTGATTTTTTATGGATAAAATCCCGGGCCAAAACCTGATCAATATTGGATCGCTTGCCAAAAGCACCCAATACTATTTTAGCCGATAAAATTTGGCTTGGAGTTGTAATTGTAAAGATATCATTGCTAAAAGAAACATCAGTAACGTTCTCCTTAATAATGGTACAATTGTTTGCCAGTGCCTTTTGGTATAAAAAATTGTCAAGCGCATATCGGCTAATGCCAAAGCCTCCTAACGGAAGTTTTGCAACTGCAGCTTTTCCATTGCTAGATGTAAATTCGAACTTAGAGATCTGAGTAGGATGCAGTTCCGAAACATCTGCGCCAAGCCATTGCAAATAGGGTAGAATCTCGTTAGAAATATACTCTCCACAGACTTTATGCTTTGGATACTGTGATTTCTCGATTAGAATTACTTTTAATCCTTTTTGAGATAGATGTATAGCTGCTGCCAATCCGGCAAGTCCTCCACCAATAACTACTACATCCGGATTTGTTTCCATTTTAGGAAGTTAGATATAAAATTTTGGATATGCAAACAAAAATATATTCTTAGCTTTTGTAATAAAAAATATAGTAACTCCAGTTATACAAAGTCCAGTATTTTCTGTAGACTGTATTTTAAACTTTAATTTTAAAAATTAGCATCATGATAATTTTATAATTTATTTATATGGATTATCTTAATAAAAATTTGTCATTATGTTATTTTTTACATAATTTGGTAGAGACTTTGTCAGTGATTTTTCTTAAAATCTAAATTTTCATTAAACTTAAAGCCAAAGTTTTTGCAATACCTCAATTACCAATATGAGGTTATGTTTCTGATGACCTACAATTAAAAGAAAAATAAAATAACAATCCCAAATTGAAAAAAAATGAACCCAGAAATTGAAGAGTACGAGCAATCTAAGCATATTCAGGATTTCCTTTTTACAATTAAACAAAAATCGGATCAGTTAATTAACTATTTCCTGATCAGTTTTTTTATTATTGGTTTGCTTCTTGCTTTTTATTATGATACATGGCAAATCGGAATAGGAGTTGGAGGTTTATTACTGATTGCATATTACTCCACAAAATTGAGCATGCCTAAATCAAATTTGTATCAATATGTACTTAGTGTTGTATTGGGGATTTTTATGGCACAATTTATTTATCAGATGCATGGCATGTTTGAGATGCATTTTATGGCATTCATTGCAAGTGCAATACTTATTACTTATCAGAACTGGAAATTGCAAATACCGCTTATGCTGGTGGTTACAATTCATCATGCATTGTTTGGTTATTTTCAATACATTGGTTTTAATCATATTTATTTTTCCCAGTTAGATTATATGTCCCTTCAGACATTTATTATTCATATGATACTTGCAGGTGTTATTTTTTCTATTTGCGGATTATGGGCTTATCAATTTAAAAAATATAGCGAGGCACATATAGAACTCATTTTTAATAAACGCGAAACTGAAAATAAGGAATTAAGAACTGCCAATTACGAACTGGATCGTTTTGTTTATAGTACATCTCATGATTTACGTGCACCACTGAATTCAATGCTTGGTCTTATTGAAATTGCCAAAGATGATACTAACGAAGAATTGACACTTGAGCATCTTAAAATGCTAAATACGAGTGCAAAAAAACTCGATAGTTTTATTTGTGATATTCTTGATTACTCGAGAAATTCTCGCATGGAGGTCGAGATGACACAGATTAATTTTGCTGAACTTTTGAAGGATGTGACGCAGAATTTAAAATTCATAGGCAACAATAACAGAACAGTTGAATTTAAAATTGAAATCACTGGCGAAACTTCCATTTACTCTGATAAAAATCGTCTTATTACCATTTTTAGTAATCTGATTTCAAATGCTATTCGATATCAAAATCCCAAGATTCCAAATCCTTTTGTCAGTATAAAAGTAGATACATCTCAAACTGAAATTAATATTGAGATTGAAGACAATGGTATAGGCATCGATAAAGAATCGCAGACAAAAATATTCAATATGTTTTATCGTGTATCGCACGAATCTGTTGGTTCAGGACTCGGTTTATATATTGTAAAAGAAGCCATTAATAAACTCAATGGAGAAATAAAAGTTCAATCTGAAAAAGGTACAGGTACTACCTTTTTAATTAAAATCCCAAATTAATCATGAATCAGGAAAATATACACCCAACATTTAAAAAAATTCTGGTGATAGACGATAATCCTACAGATCGTTATATTGCAAAACGAATGGCTGAAAAATATCATTTTGCCGAAGAAATAATTCTGCAGGAATCTGCTATTGAAGCTCTCGATTATATTCGATCATTAGAGAACACACCCGATTTACTTCCGCAGTTCATTTTTTTAGATATCAATATGCCTGGAATGAATGGATATGAATTTCTGGAAGAATACAAAAAACTTTCAGAGGTTGTCAGAACAAAATGCATCATTTTAATGATTACGACATCTATACATCCTGATGATTTTTTGCGTGCGGAAAATAATCCTTTTGTATTTCGATTTCTTAACAAACCGCTTGATAAAGAAAAATTTCGATTCATTGAGGATGAATTTTCATTGAAAAAATAATACATCTGTAATTGTATTTATTCATCAGATGATAAAGATTCCGGTGATGAAACTTTAAAAGATCTTTTTTAATTTGAAGAATTTAAAATTCTTTGTTTTACATGATCCATATACGATCTTCCAATTACGTATTTAAGACCTTCAATTTCAATACTATTTCCTTCAATAGCGTCAATCTTATCAATCGCTACAGTGTAGGATCTATGGATTCTTAAAAAATTTCTTTCGGGTAATAAATCCGTAAAGTCTGATAACGTGCTATATATAATGTATTTGCCGGATAAAGTGCTTATTTTTAAATAGTCTTTTAGACTTTCTAAGACCAGAATTTCATTTAAGAAAATCTTCTTCATTCTTTTCTTGTCAATTTTTATAAAAATAAAAGGATTTTCTGTACTGCTTTCCTGATAAGGTGCATTACTTTTATTTTCAAGCCTTTTACTTGCTTTATTTAGCGCTTTTATCAGTCTCGGAAATTCGATAGGTTTTACCAGATAATCTAAAACATCTAATTCGTAAGTTTCTAATGCAAATTCGCTATTTGCGCTGGTAATAATAAATAATGGCGGGTTTTCGAGACTTTTTATAAAATTGATGCCGTTAAGAACAGGCATATTTATGTCTAGAAAAACGACATCGACTTTGTTGTTTTTTAAAAAATTTAATCCTTCTACTGGATTCGTAAAAGTGTTTATTACCTCAAAATTTTCAATTGACTCTAAATAATTTTTAATAACATTGATTGCCAGTGGCTCATCATCTATAATCAAACAATTTATTTTCATTTTGTAATTATTATTTTTTGAGCGAAATAAATCTGTAGTAAACTTAAAAAAAGATAAGTCGTATTAAGAGACTTTAATCACAAGCTTAACCACAAAAATATTCTTTTTATTCTTAAAAGAAAGATTGTAGTCTTTTTTATTATAATCTAATTCAAGTCTTTTTTTTACATTTTCTATACCAATACCACTTGATTTGTTAAAATTGTCTTTGTGGTGAGTAATTTCCGGTGTTGGGTTTGAAACCGTAAAATGAAGAAAATTATCTATTACTTTAAAGTTAATATTAACAATTACTTTTCCGGTGTTTTTGTTTACGCCATGTTTAAATGCATTTTCAATAAACGTCAGTAATATTATAGGAGATATTTCCTTATCATGAATGTCTCCGGAGATAGACATGTTTATTTCTAGTCGATCATCATTTCTGATTCTCTCCAGATCAAGATAATTCTCAATGCAGAGTATTTCGTTTTCTAAAGTTTGTTTTTTGTTTTTTGTTTCATAAAGCATGTAACGTATTAATTCAGATAGTTTTAGTACAACTTTTGGAGTTTTGTTCGATTTTTCTACAGATAAAGAATAAATATTATTAAGCGTATTAAAGAGGAAATGAGGAGAAATTTGAGATTTTAAGAATAGTAATTCGGTTTCTAATTGAGATTTTTCAAGATCGGCTACTCGTTTTTGCTCTTTCAGGAAATCTAAAGTTATCTTAATTGCAGTAACAAAAGTGATAACATAAAGCTCACCAATCATCATATCTATGGTGTAGTTTAATGTTAGATTATTGATGATTTTAGGTCCTTCAGGCCAAACGTCATGACTTATCAATAAGTAAGTAAGGTTAAATTTAACGACCACCATTATAAATATTGAGGACAAAACGGCAAGTATGTATAGAAGGTATTTTTTTCGATAAACCAGATAAGGCATAAATACTAAAATATTCAAATAACATGATGTCATATGAATTGGAAAACCCAGTAAATTAGTTTTCAATGAATAGCTATAATTATTAAAATAAATTCCCCAGCGAAGTGTGTTGAATAAAAAGTAAGTAAGCCAAAAATAGATATGATAATGCAATGGAATGCGATAAAGTTTGCCAGAATTGAAATTCATAATAATTGTGTTTTTTGTGACTTTTTTTGGTGTTTATCTTAGTTTATGTGTCGTCTGTCTAAATTAGTTTCAATAAAAATCAAATTTGTTTATGTTTAGAACTAAATTAAGATTGTTTTATGGCTAGAATTTCAGCTTTTTTATTTCACTGGCAATTCTGATTGCAAGTTGTAAAATAAAAAGATATGAAAATAATAGTCAACAAGATTTTTTAAGACCAAAAAAACAACTTTTTTAAATTAATTTTTAAACAAATTAAGTTATGCTAACAAAAAAACAATATCAGATCATTAATAAGTTTTTCTTGAAAATTCTAAAATCAATGTAGAATTTATTCATCATAAACCAACAGCTTTTCATAAATATGCATTTGTAAAAAAGATGAAAAACAGTTCGTTTTTATCGATTTTGACTTTGTTACTGACCAAAACAAAGCGCTGAAAAACAGAAATTACAATTTAACTAACTCAAAACAAATATTAAAATTAATGGATATCATTGACGTATCGATCATCGTAGCTTATATTCTGCTCTCAGTAGGAATAGGAATTTGGATTTCAAGAAAAGCATCAAAAGGATTAGATGATTATTTCCTTGGTGGAAAAACAATCAAATGGTATTTTTTAGGTTTGAGCAACGGATCAGGAATGTTTGATGTTTCAGGAACTTCCTGGATGATTGGAGTGTTGTTTTTGTATGGAGTAAAAAGTTTCATGTTTATGTGGCTTTGGCCTATTTGGAACCAAATTTTTGTAATGATGTTCCTGGCCGTCTGGATAAGAAGATCAAAAGTAATGACAGGTTCTGAATGGATTTTGACCCGCTTTGGAAACGACAGAGCCGGAAAAGCATCGCACATTATCGTCGCTATTTTTGCCATTATTTCTACAATTGGTTTTATTGCCTATTTTTTTGAAGGAATCGGGAAATTTATAACTATCATTCTTCCTTGGGATTTAACGCTTCAGTACGGAGATTTAATTTTATTGACATCAGAGCGATCTTATGCTTTGATAATCATATTCTTAACAACAATCTATACCGTCAAAGGAGGTATGTTTTCTGTTGTTGCTACAGAAGTTGTACAATATTTAATCATGATTATTGCCAGTGTTCTGATTGCCGGTTATGCATTTATAAATTATACCGATATTCAGATCAATTCTGTAATTACCGAAGAATGGAAAAATGTTTTCTTCGGATGGCAGTTTGAAACGCAATGGAGCGAAAAGTTTCAGACATTCAATAATTTAATTGATTCCGAAGGTTATAAAATGTTTGGCGCTTTTATCGGAATGACATTGTTCAAAGGTTTCTTTGCCAGTGTCGCAGGTCCAACGCCCAGCTATGATTTACAAAGAATTCTCTCTACAAAATCAGTAAAAGAAGCCGCGTACATGAGTGGTTTTACCAACTTGATTTTGTTCATTCCAAGATATTTATTAATTACAGGAATTGTTGTAATTGCTTTGGTGAATATAGCACCGGAGCTGAATGCGCATACAGGTTTAACGGGAGCAGATTTAGAATTACTAATGCCAAAAGTGGTTAATTTATATCTTCCTGTTGGAATAAAAGGGCTTTTACTTGCGGGTTTATTGGCGGCATTTATGTCCGGATTTTCAGCTTTTGTAAATGCAGGCCCGGCTTATATCGTAAATGATATTTATAAAAAATACTTCAAACCGGTTGCAACAAATGCACATTATATAAAAGTAAGTCAGATTTCATCTTTCATAGTTGTTGGTTTAGGTGTTTTTATGGGATTCTTTGCAGACTCAATTAATTCCTTAACCTTATGGATTACAAGCGCTTTGTATGGAGGTTATGTGGCAGCCAATTTTCTAAAATGGATTTGGTGGCGATTTAACGGTTGGGGTTATTTCTGGGGAATGTTTGCCGGATTAATTGTAGCTTCATTACAATTTATTTTAGGACAGAATAAAGGTAATTTAACCGAAGGATCATTTTTATATGAGTTATCGCAAGTACAGGCAATTTATCTGTTTCCGGTAATATTTGGTTTCTCGATTTTAGGATGTCTTTTAGGAACTTTCCTAAGTAAACCAACAGATATAGAAGTTTTAAAATCTTTTTATGCAAATGTAAGACCTTGGGGATGGTGGAAACCAGTTTGCAAATTATTAAAAGCAGAAGATCAGACTTTCGAAAAAAATAATGATTTCTGGAAAGATATGCTTAATTGTGTGATTGGGATTGTATGGCAATCAAGTATGATTTTACTTCCGATATTCTTTGTAATCAGAGATTATCCAAAGGCAATAATAGCTTTAATCGTCTTTTTAGTGACAACAACAATATTGAAATTCACTTGGTTGGATAAAGTTAGAAGAATAGCGGATTAGATAATTGAATATAGAATATAGATAAGAGAGAAATAATAAACGCATAGAAACATAGATTTTTATGTTTAGAAAAGAAAAATTACAAAAGAAATGTTCCACGCATATTTATATCTTTTGGACTGACTAAAACCGCTTTTTTAAATTTTAAAAACTATGTTTCTATGTATTTATAATAATGATACAGCAATAACAAGCAACAGAAAAAACAAACAAAAAAACAAAATATAATGACTACAATTCCTTGGCAAGACAGACCAGAAAACAGTAACGATGTAATGTGGAGATATTCTGAAAATCCAATTATTGAAAGATATGCTATACCGTCATCAAATAGTATTTTTAACAGCGCAGTTGTTCCTTTTGGAGATGGATTTGCAGGTGTTTTTAGATGTGATAACAAAGCGGTTCAAATGAATATTTTTGCCGGTTTTAGTAAAAACGGTATCGATTGGGACATTAATCATGAGCCAATTGTAATGCAATCCGGTAATACTGATATGATCGAATCAGCTTATAAATATGATCCTCGTGTAGTTTTTATCGAAGATCGTTACTGGATTACATGGTGTAATGGTTATAATGGACCAACAATTGGTATTGGTTATACTTTTGATTTTAAGGAATTTTTTCAATGCGAAAATGCCTTTTTACCTTTCAATAGAAATGGAGTTTTGTTTCCACAGAAAATAAACGGAAAATACGCAATGTTAAGCCGTCCAAGTGATAATGGTCATACGCCTTTTGGAGATATTTGGATCAGTTACAGTCCGGATATGAAATATTGGGGAGAACATCGTCTAGTGATGAAACCAACTCCTTTTGAAGACAGTGCGTGGCAATGTACCAAAGTTGGAGCAGGACCAATCCCGATTCTAACAGACGAAGGATGGTTGATGATTTATCACGGTGTTATTAATACTTGCAACGGGTTTCGTTACGCAATGGGTTCAGCGCTTTTAGAAGTAGATTCGCCAGACAAAGTAAAATACAGAACACAACCTTATTTATTAGGTCCGGCAGAACTTTATGAAATGGTCGGAGATGTGCCAAACGTAGTTTTTCCGTGTGCTGCTTTGCACAGTATTGAAGAAGATAAATTAGCCGTTTATTATGGTGCTGCTGATACAGTTGTGGCAATAGCATTTGGAAAATTAAGCGAAGTAATTCAGTTTACAAAAGATAATAGTTTATAGAGAAAAGATGAGTTTAAAATTTAAAGGATTAACAGTCGCTTTAGGATTACTTTCGATAATAGGATATTCGCAATCAAAAAATACGATTGTACCTAAAACTTATGTGGCGTCAAAAACTGTAACTCCAGTCATAATTGACGGAGATCAATCTGATGCTGCCTGGAATAAAGCAGATTGGACTGATCTTTTTGAAGACATTGAAAATGGTGTAAAACCGAAATACGCAACCAAAGTAAAAATGCTTTGGGACGAAACCAATTTCTATATATTAGCAAAAATGGAAGAACCACACGTTTGGGCAAATTTAAAACAACGTGACACTATTATTTTTTATAATAACGATTTTGAGGTTTTTGTAGATCCGGATAGTGATACTTTCAATTATTATGAACTAGAAATAAATGCCTTAAATACTGCCTGGGATTTATTTTTGTCAAAACCGTATAGAGAAGAAGACAAAGTTGTTTTAAATGACTGGAATATTCCAGGTTTAAAATCGGCTGTAAAAGTCAACGGAACGCTCAATAATCCAAATGATACCGATGAAGGTTGGGTATTAGAAATGGCAATTCCGTGGGCATCTTATAAAACCTCTTATTTCGATCAGAATGTTCCCGCGGATAAATTCTGGAGAGTCAATTTTTCAAGAGTAAACTGGCAGCACGATATCAAAAATGGCAGTTATGAACGTAAAAAAGATGCTGAAGGAAAGTTTTTGCCCGAGTACAATTGGGTTTGGTCGCCAATGGGCGTAATCGATATGCATGAACCTGAAAAATGGGGTTATGTTTATTTTTCTTCAAAAGAAGGGAAAGATACATTTACAATTCCACAGGATGAAAAAGTAAAATGGGAATTGTATTCTTTATATCGAGCTCAGAAAAAATATTTTGGAACACATAAAACGTGGGCAAAATCTCTGGCAGATCTTACCAATAAATCGATTACTGTCGATGGTAAAATTTTAAAACCAATAGTAGAAAATCATGCGTCAGGGTATAATATTTTAGTAAAAAGTCCTTTCTCTAATGAAACATTTATTATAAGGCAGGATGGTAAAATAACCTCAAAATAAACCACAATGAAACTACCAAAACTATTACTTCTTTTATTGGCATTTAGTATTTTTTCATGTGCCAAAAAAGAAGAACAAACCACTTTTAAATTTGGAGTCTGGACAACAGCCGACGCTAAAAAATCAGATGCAGATTATACAAAAGAATTCAAAAAATACAAAGACGGAGGAATTGATGAAGTATTAATAAATACAGGAACAGATCCAAAACTTTTAAAAAGATTAGTGCCTTTAGCAACAAAAGAAGGTTTAAAAGTGCATGCCTGGATTATGGCGATGAACAGACCCGGAGATTCAATTGCTTTACAGCATCCGGATTGGTATCAGGTGAGCAAAGAAGGAAAATCTTGTTTTGATAATAGGCCTTATGTAGATTATTACCAATGGTTATGTCCAACAAGAAAAGAGTCCAGAAATCACGTTTTAGGTTTAGTTGAAGAATTGGCAAAAGTAGAAGGAATCGAAAGTGTTCATTTAGATTATATTCGTTTTCCGGACATCTTTTTACCAATAAGTCTATTGCCAAAATACAATTTAGTTCAGGATGTAGAATTGCCTCAATTCGACTTTTGCTATTGTGATGAATGTGTAAAAGCGTTCGAGAAAATTCATCATAAAAATCCAAAAACAAGCCACAATACTTCTATCGATATGGAGTGGAAAAACTTTAGATTAAATGCAATAAAAGCCGTTGTTGATGATGCTTACAAAATTGTACACAAACACAATAAGCAATTAACAGCAGCAGTATTTCCTTATCCTGAAATGGCAGATCATATGGTGCGCCAACGTTGGGATAAATGGAATATTGATGAGGTATATCCAATGATTTACCACAGTTTTTATGATGAAGAAATTGACTGGGTTGGATACGCTACAAAACAAGGTGTTGCTGATTTAGAAGATAGAAAAACAAAAATCAATACAGGTATTTATATTCCGGGATTAAAATCAGATAAAGAATTGAAAGAAGCTATTTTATTGGCTAAAGAAAATGGAGCTGTCGGAGTTTCTTTTTTTGACGGAAATGCATTGTCTGAAAGTAATCTTAAAACAATCAGAGAAACAAAAGCCAGCTTAAAATAAAGTAAATATCTCTTGTAATATTCAAATATCCATGGTATTGTTTATTATAGATAATTAATTGGGATTGAGAAAAAAGTAACTTTAGGAACTTAGAATATGAATCATATATTATGTTTCTGTTTGTTTTAGGTAAGCTATGCCAATTAAAATTTGAAATGTGCCGTTAGGCATTAAATATTGGTAGAAAATATAAATTGGAATAAATTTAGCGTGCCGTAGGTACGCAATAGTTATCATTTTGTTGCGTACCTACAGCACGCTAGCGAATTTTGAACGATATGGCTGCCAATATTTAGTGCCTAACGGCACAAATTACAGATCTTAAACTCTTGATAGGCATACGTTATATTTTATTACGGGTTTCTTCGATTTGATTTACTAAGAGAAAAAAGTTATCATTATCAATTTAAAATTATACCAATTTCAAAATAATAAAGCATGAGAATACTAAAACCAATCTTTATCGTGTTTTTTATGACTGTTTTAAGCAATGCTTACAGTCAAAAAATATATACCGAAAAGGATATTCAAATAATTCCAAAACCAAAACAATTAGTTATTAAACAAGGAAAATTTCAGTTTTCTAATGAAACTATATTTGTTGTAAATGGTGATTCTCAAAAAGAAATTGCATCGGTTTTAATACACAAGTTTGAAACTGCTGCAGGATTTCGCCCTGAAATTTCAAGTAAGATTCCGAAAAAGAATTTTATTCAATTTAAAGTAGATGCAACTTTAAATAAGGAAGCTTATCTATTAGATGTAAATGAAAAAAACATCACAATTACGGCGAAAGGAAACGCAGGTTTTATTTACGGATTAGAAAGTATTCGACAATTACTTCCGGAAGCTATCGAAAGTAAAAGTATTATAACAACTGCAAAATGGGAGATTCCAAATCTTACGATTACAGATGAACCTCGTTTTCAGTGGAGAGGATTAATGCTGGATTTGTCGCGTCATTTTTTTGATAAAAACTACGTAATCGAAACCATTGATCGTTTAGCAATGCTTAAAATGAATGTTTTGCATTTGCATTTAGTTGACGATCAGGGATGGAGAATTGAAATTAAAAAATACCCAAAACTAACAGAAGTTGGTGCCTGGAGAGTCGATCAGGAAAATGCGGCATGGAATGCAAGATTGGTTACAAATCCAGATGAAAAAGGAACCTACGGAGGCTTTTTGACGCAGGAAGAATTAAAGGAAATTGTAAAATACGCTGCAGCAAAAAATATAGAAATCATTCCCGAAATCGAAATGCCGGCACACGTGAGTTCTGCTATTGCTGCTTATCCTGAATTGGCTTGTTTTAATCAGAGAATCGGAGTTCCGTCAGGCGGATTATGGCCAATTACTGATATTTATTGCGCCGGAAAAGAAACTACTTTTGAGTTTTTGCAGAATGTAATAGATGAAGTCATTACAATTTTCCCTTCAAAATATATTCATATTGGTGGCGACGAAGCAACCAAAACCAATTGGGATAAATGTCCGAATTGTCAAAAAAGAATGAAAGATAATGGCTTGAAAGACGCTCATGAATTGCAAAGCTATTTCGTGAAAAGAATGGAAAAATATATCAATTCTAAAGGCAAGAAAATAATTGGTTGGGACGAAATACTTGAAGGCGGTTTAGCTCCCGAAGCTACTGTAATGAGTTGGAGAGGAACAAAAGGAGGAACTGAAGCAGCAAAGCAAGGTCATGATGTAATTATGTCACCGGAATCTCCTTGCTATTTTAATTTTTATCAAGGACCTCAAAACGAAGAACCTTTGGCTTTTGATGCTTATAATCCATTAAATAAAGTTTACGAATTTGATCCTGTTGTAAATGAAATGACACCGCAGGAAGCTGCACATGTATTGGGCGGACAGGCAAATTTATGGGCAGAACATATTACAAATCCAAAAGCGTCAGAGTATATGATTTTTCCAAGATTGGCAGCTTTATCGGAGGTTTTATGGAGTTCAAAAGAAAATCGCAATTGGAATAATTTTACATCCAGATTACCTTCTTTATTGAAACGATATGATTATCTGGGGATCAATTATGCAAAAAGTGCTTATTTGGTTACAGCTTCATCTGTTGCAGATATAGACAAAAAAGTGATTAATGTTACGCTTAAAAATGAATTTCAAAATCCTGACATTCGTTACGTTTTAGGAGATAAAAGCATAGATCATCAAGCAATAAAATACGTGAATCCTATTCCGTTTAAAGAAACAACAGTTCTCAAAGCTTCTTTGTTTCAAGATGATAAACCAATTGGAAAAACATTCACAGATACAATCGTATTTCATAAAGGATTTGGTCATAAAGTCAATTATTTAACGCCGTATAGTGAGAGTTATAAAGGCGATGGTCTTTTTGGAATGGTAAATACAATTAGAGGTTCTAAAAATTTTCATGATGGTCAATGGCAGGCGTGGTTGGTCAATGATATGGAAATTGTTGTAGATCTTGAAAAAGTACAAAGTATAGAAAAAGTAACAATTGGAACATTAGAAAGCCAAGGCGCCGGGATTTATTTTCCAACACAAATAAAAGTTTTAGTATCAAGCGATAGTATTAATTATAAAGAAGTTGGAAAGGTAATACGTCCGTTTGCGATTAATGTAAATTCGGAGTTGAAAGAATTTAAAATTAATTTTGAAAAACGAGATGTGAGATTTGTAAAAGTAATTGCAACTAACTTGAAAAAGAGCCCAAGAGGTGATAGTTCCTGGTTGTTTGTAGATGAGATTTTAGTGAATTAAATTCGTTGAGAGTATATTTAAAAAGATTAATAATAAAAATAAATGCAATCTTGTCATTCTGATTTTTATTCTAAAACTAATTCTTGTTTATTTTAACAGATTAAAATCCGTAAATAATTCCTCGGATTTTTGAGGAGTTCCGTAGGAACAAAATATATTGTAGAGATGGATTTTAATCCATCATTCGCAAAGTAACCACGATCTTGTCATCCCGAGGAACGAGGGATCTCCGCAAGAAACTGACACAAAGTAACGGTCAATCTATGTCGAGCTAATTATGGAGATCGCTCGTTTGGGATGACAAGATTGCGGTTTTGATCGGGACTATGTGTTAAAAAACAAAATAAAAAACAAACCAAAAACCAAAAAAACAGAGTAATTATGAAAAGAGGAATATTTATAATCGCAATTTTATTTTCAGTTCAAATATTTTCTCAGGCCATTTATGAAGATGAGCGCTATGTACCGGAAACTAATCCATTAGTGCTGAAAAATCTGGAAGAGTGGCAAGGTAAAAAGTTTGGTTTATTAATGCATTGGGGAACTTACAGCCAGTGGGGAATTGTAGAATCGTGGTCAATTTGTCCGGAGGATTATGGATGGTGTGAACGCAAAAAAGGAAGTAATCCCGGAAACTATAATCAATATGTAAAGGAATACGAAGGCTTGAAAAAAACATTCAATCCAGTGAAGTTTGATCCTGAAAAATGGGCAAAAGCAGCAAAAGCCGCTGGAATGAAATACATGGTTTTTACCACAAAACACCATGACGGATTTTCTATGTTCGATTCAAAATATACCGATTATAAAGTAACAGATAAAGAATGTGCTTTCAGTAGTAATCCGAAAGCAAATATTGCAAAAGAAGTTTTTAATGCTTTTAGAAAAGAAAATTTATCTGTTGGAGCTTATTTCTCAAAACCAGATTGGCATAACGAAAATTATTGGGATCCTTATTTTCCTCCTTTTGACAGAAATGTAAATTATGACCCGTCATTATATCCTGAAAAATGGCAGAAATATGTTGATTTTACACACAATCAAATTTTAGAATTATTGACAGATTACGGTAAAATTGATATTTTATGGTTAGATGGCGGATGGGTGAAAAAAAGAGATCAACAAAATATCGATGAAAATTATAAAGAGAAGTTTGCAGAAAACACCTCTAAAAACGGATTTATAAAACACAGAGTTGTCGATCAAGATGTAAAAATGGATGAATTGGTGGTAGAAGCACGCCAAAAACAACCCGGATTAATTGTTGTAGACAGAGCAGTTCACGGAAAAAACCAGAACTATCTGACTCCTGAAAATCGTGTTCCTGAAAAAACATTGCCTTATCCGTGGGAGTCTTGTATTACTTCAGGCGGTGGATGGTCTTATACTCCTGATGCTAAATATTTGACAGGAAGAGAAGGTATTCACATGCTTATTGATGTAGTTGCAAAAGGCGGAAATCTACTATTGAATGTTGCTCCAAGTCCGGAAGGAGATTGGCAACAAGGAGCTTATGATTTGTTGGCAGCTTATGGAGATTGGATGAAAGTAAACAGTACAGCAATTTATAATACAAAACCAATTGCTCCTTTTAAAGAAAATAATATCTGCATGACTCAAAACAAAGAAGGAAATGTATTTTTGTTTTATTTGGCTAAACAAGGAGAAGATAAAATTGCATCAGAGGTTGTTATAAAATCTATTACTCCTAAAAAAGGAACAAAAATTACGATGTTAGGTTCCAAAATACAATTGAAATGGACTAAATTTGCGGAAGGATTTAAAGTGATAATTCCCGAAAGTTTAAGGAATAATTTGCCATGTAAAGAAGCCTGGACTTTAAAAATTGACGCCATTATAAGATAGGAAATTAATTATGATTTTTAATATGAGAATAATATTACAAACAGCATGTATTTTTTGCATGCTGTTTTTTAGTATAACGGCTTTTGGGCAAGAGCCCGCAGATTTTGTGAATCCGTTGATTGGGACTTCCAATTATGGTGCTACTTTTCCGGGGCCAATTGCACCAAGAGGAATGGCAAGTATTAGTCCGTTTAATGTTGCAGGACCTCAAAATCGGCCTTTAGAAAAAGACAGCCAGTGGTTGTCTAATCCTTATGTAAATGAAAATACATTTTTAACCGGATTTAGTCAGGTGAATTTAAGCGGCGTGGGCTGCCCTGATTTAGGCGTTATTTTGCTAATGCCAACAACGGGAGCGGTTGAAACCAATCATTTAAAATACGGTTCAACTTATTCTAATGAAGTTGCTAAAACAGCTTATTATAGTGTAGATATTGATAAATATAAGGTTAAGGGAGAATTTACAGCTTCGAAAAGAGTAGGAGTAAGCAAATTTACTTTCCCAAAAGGGCAATCTAATATTTTACTGAATCTTGGTTTAGGATTAACAAACGAAGAAGGAGCTATGGTAAAAGTAGTTTCCTCAACAGAAATAGAAGGTATGCGTTCTGTAGGTTCATTTTGTTATAATAGTCCTGAAGATGCATATCCGGTTTATTTTGTGGCAAAATTTTCTAAACCGGCAGATCATTACGGAGTTTGGAAAAAAACACCAAAATACGAAGGCGTAGAAGCACAATGGATGGGGTACAACGGTAAAACCCGAATGATGAAAAGTACCGTTAAGACAGTCGTTGGAGATAGTATTGGAACTTATTTTACGTATCAATTTAATAAAAAAGAAACAGTCGAAGTTAAAATTGGAGTTTCTTATGTAAGTATTGAAAATGCTCGTGAGAATTTAGAAAAAGAAACCGGAGATAAATCATTTGAAGCTGTTTATAAAGAAACTTATGACGAATGGAATAAGGAACTTTCTAAGATTTTGGTCGAAGGAGGTTCAAAAGAGGATAAGACTATTTTTTATACCGCGTTGTATCATACTTTAATTCATCCTAATACTTTAAATGATGTTAATGGAGAATATCCCCGAATAAAAAGAAGTAAAATTGGAAAAACCACAGACACGCGTTATACCGTGTTTTCTTTGTGGGATACGTATCGAAACATGCATCCGTTAACGTCTTTAGTTTATCCTAAACAACAATCGGATATGATAAAAAGCATGTTGGAAATGTATGATGAAAACGGCTGGTTGCCAAAATGGGAATTAAATTCAACAGAAACATTTACAATGGTTGGAGATCCGGCAAGCATCGTTATCGTAGATGCCTGCTTAAAGGGAATTCAGGATTTTGATATTTACAAAGCTTACCATGCAATGTTAAAAGGTGCAGACCAAATTGAAAATAATCCGCTACGCCCCGGACTTAAAGAATATCTCGACAAAGGATATTTATCAACCAATTATCCTGGACCTGTTTCTACAACGTTAGAATATAATACTTCTGACTATGCGATTTCGCTTTTAGCGAAAGCATTAGGTGAAAAAGAAGACTATAAACGTTTTACTAACCGTTCCTTATCGTACCGAAAGTTATACGATAAAGATTTGAAATTACTTCGACCAAGAACTGCTATGAACAATTGGTATGAACCTTTTGATCCGATAGCAGGAGCTAATTTTCAGGCAAATGTTGGGTTTATCGAAGGCAATGCTTGGCAATATGCTTTTATGGTACCACATGATATCAGAGGATTGATAAAATTAATGGGTGGTGATAAACCGTTTTCTGATCAATTGCAAAAAGTTTTTGACATCAAACAATTTGATATGGCAAACGAGCCAGATATTGCCTATCCATATTTATTCAATTACATAAAAGGAGAAGAGTGGAAGAGTCAGGAAATGGTGAAGAAATTAGTAAAAGAATATTTCAAAAATGAACCAAAAGGATTACCAGGAAATGATGACACAGGAACAATGTCGGCTTGGCTGGTGTATTCTATGATGGGATTCTATCCAATATCGCCCGGAGATCCAATTTATGCCATAACAACGCCAATGTTTGATAAAATAACGATTCAATTAGATTCAAGATATTATAAAAAAGAAAATATTATAATTGAACGAGAAATCAATACAGATGGAAAAATTAAAGAAATTCAGGTAAATGGAAAAGCTTTGAATAGTTTCTTTATCTCGCATGATGATTTTGTAAACGGAACAACATTAAAAGTGATTCAGGAATAGAATACAATTACAATTAAAATACGCTGCTCAATGACATTCAGTTAAATCGCAAAGGTTTTTGTCATTTCGACCAAAGGGAGAAATCACACCAGAAACTCCGCCAGCATAATCGCCAATCTTTGTAGAGTTATATGTGCGATTTCTCCCTTTGATCGAAATGACAAGATTGTGTTTAAGCTTTATGTCCCGTCCGGAAGGTTCGGAAATATGAGGTTAGAATTTAAACTAAAAAAGAGGACATTCTATTGAATGTCCTCTTTTTTAGTTTAATCTTATCGGAAAGAAAACAGGCTTATTTTATAGTTTTTACACCTAATTCAGCTATAGAAATATACTTTCCATCTACACTGGTTTTTCCAATAAATTTAATATATCGGGCTTTCGCCGATGCTTTTAGTGTGATATTTTGCTCCACCGGATTACTTTTGATATTTGCAAATTCACCTGCAGCAATTGTTGTCCAGTTTATATTATCAGTACTTACTTCCCATTGGTAATTTTTTACAATTCCACCAGTTCCCATTTGACGAGGCAAATATGATAAAGTTGTGATTTCTATTTCTTCTCCCATATCAATAACTATAAATTGAGGTAAAGGCGTTAATGAAGTATTATCAGCGGTACTCCAAAAAGTTTCGGGATTTTCATCAATAACATTCGGTGATTCCTCCTTCTCCGGATTTTCAAAAGAAGTGCTAACTATTTTCCAGTCCTTTTTGCAAACATTAAAGGATTGAATTGCAGTTTCGCCTGATTTCATATCGGTTCCAAAAGATTTGGCTTTGATATTGCCAGAAGACAAAAATGAAAATACACCTTCGTAAACTGGAGATTTCTCGGTTGGTTCTGTTCCGTCGATTGTATAGTGAATCTGATTTACTGTTGTTTCAGTTGTAATAGAAATGTTTCCGTCTTTGTCTCTTTTAATTTTTGGAATTGGTAATTGTTCCGGTTCTCTAAAAACACCAATATCGCTTAAAGCAATACAAACGGGAGATTCTTTAATGAGAATTCTCAATTTTGAAGTTGTAACATAATTTGGCAAACGCACCAATCGGTTAGCGCCAATACTTGTAGCTTCGCCTATTTTTTTCCAGATTCCATTGGTAAAAGCATCAATTTCTACTTTTTCAATGCGTTGCCCTAATTTGATATTTTCTCTTAGACGAATGATGTTAAACGTTTGTTCTTTTTTCCATTCTAAAAGTAGCCAGGCTTTTTTTACATCATCATTGGTCGCCCAGTAGGAATAACGATCGTTATCAGTCAGATTTTTTGTTCCGAAAAATATTTGATTTTCACCTCGAATTTCCGAAGCAGTAATTACAGCTGATTGTGCAAGATTATCAGCAAATAAATTCTTTAGGAAATCGCCAAAATCTTTCAAAGCCTTAACATCATTTTGATGTAATAAACCGTCTGTATTTGGTGAAATTCCGATATCCATGGCAGCGCCTCTTCCAACGGATTTACAGTAAATTTCGAATAACTCTGAAACTGATTTTACGCTATTGTCTTCATTAGCATGATAAAACCAGCCATTTCTAAGCGGTACATCACATTCTGCCGGTTTCCAAAACTTACCGTTTCGTGTTCCGCCCTGAGCTTTATCTGAGTCGGTTTCTCCGGGAACCGCTACCGTTTTTCCTGCGATTGGTTCCGGTGTAAAAGTTTCCCAAGAAGTTTCATTTGCAAAACCTCTTTCATTTCCTACCCAGCGTACATCTCCATTATCGGCAAAAATAACGGCTCCGGGTTGCAGCTCACGAGATATTCCCCAGGTTTTATCCCATCCATAATAAGTAGATCTGTCTATGCTTCTTTTTTCATTTTTACCACCATAATAGCCATCGCCACCGTTTGCACCATCAAACCAGGTAATGAATAAATCGCCATAATTAGAGTATAATTCTCTTAACTGATTTCTATATTTCTCTACATATTCAGGTTTCCCATAATCTTCATTATTTCGATCCCAAGGCGAGCAATAGAGTCCAAATTTCATTCCTGCTTTACGCGCTGCAATTTCAAATTCTTTTACCATATCACCGTTTCCATCTCGAAAAGGGCTTTTGCTAATGTTATAAGAAGTCGTTTTGGTTGGCCATAAACAAAATCCATCGTGGTGTTTGGCAACAAAAATCACACCCTTAAAACCGCCATCTTTGGCAGCATTCACAATTTGACTCGCATCAAATTTTGCAGGATTGAAGATTTTAGGATCCGCATCACCATATCCCCATTCTTTATTTTGAAAAGTTGTTGGCGTAAAATGTACCAAAACATATTGTTCCAATTCTTGCCAACGCAATTGCGATTCGGTTGGCAATGCTCCATAAGGATCCGGCGGGCCAATTCTCTGCGCCGTCACGGACAAAAAGGCAAAACATCCCAAAATTGTTAATAATTGCTTTTTCATTTTTCTTGTTTTAATATCTTCTTTCTTAGAATTATTGAATCACTTTAATCACAACAGCTTCCTGATTCGCTAAAGAAGTTCTTAGTTCTTGCGGAATAGTGACTATAATTCCGCCGTCTATTGTTTTACTTGTCAGTTTTTGTTTATTAGCTAATAAAGAAGCTTTCAAATTGCCTTTTATAGTAGTTTTAATGGTAATCTCTGCAGGTAATTGTTTTTCGTCTTGTGCAGGCATGTAAATACCGTAAATTGCTTTTCCTTTTTGAGTATAACCAACTTTTCCATCTAAATAAGGTTCAACAGGTTTAGTGTCGTAAATAGCTTCACCGTTTACCGTTAACCATTTTCCCACGTTAGCTAAAGTTGTTTCAATTTTTGGATCAAATTCACCTTTAGCATCCGGACCTACACCCAGTAAAAGATTTCCTCCTTTGACCACAATATTAGTCATTAATTGTATAACTTCTTTAGATGATTTATAATGATCATTTGGTACCCATCCCCAAGCTCCGCCAAGAGTAATGCAGCTTTCCCAAGGCACAGTCAAAGGTTTTTCCGGTGTTTTTTGTTCCGGTGTTAAATAATTTTCATATTCACTGGGAACCCAACGATCTACAACCAACATTCCGGGTTGTTTTTTGCGGGCTGTTTCTGCGATTAATTTCATGTTGATATCCATATCATAAGGATATTTACAGAATTCTTCCACCTTTTTGTTAATGGTAGAAAGTGGTCGAACCCAACATCCGTCAAGCCAAAGAATATCAACTTTCCCATAATTTGTAGTCAACTCGTTCAGCTGATTTTGGGTGTATTGTACATAACTTTGCCATCTCTCCGGAAATTTTTTGATGTCATAGGTAGGATTTCTGTCTTTTGGAGGATAATACGACCACCAAAAGTTTTCAGTAGTCCAGTCGGGTTTTGAGTAATAAACACCAACTGCCAATCCTTCTTTTCTTGAAGCATCTAATACATCTTTTAATACATCAGCTTTTGGATTTTTTGCGTAAGGTAATGCTGGATTTGTAATTTTAAAATCAGTGAATTTTGAATCATACATACAAAATCCATCATGATGTTTGGAGGTGAAAATCATATATTTTGCACCCGCATTTTTGAACATTTTCGCCCATTTCTCAGAATTCAGATTCGTGGGGTTCAATTTATATTTCGTATTTCTGTAATCAGTAGCGTATTTATAATAATCATCATAACCATCTCTGGTTACCCAATCTTCAGGAACTAATCCCCAAGATTCTACGGTTCCCAATTGAGTATAAAGTCCCATATGGATTAATACACCAAATTTGTAGCCTTGCCATTTTTCAAGATTTGCTTTTACCAATGGATCTTTTGGTGCAACATAACCTTCTTCTTCAGATTTGTTAGCTTCCATACTGAAATCACCTTGCGCATGAGCAGAAAATGCACTGAAACAGACAAATGTTGTAAATATTAACTTGAATTTATTTTTCATTTTGTTTTTTGTTAAGTCGTTTTTTGGTTTTTGTTGGTAACTATTTCATATAGAACTCAGGATCAATCAATCGGTTTCCGGTTTCGTCATAAACAGCATAATTAAAACCACTCTGAACGCAATAAGAGGCGTAATCGCCTTTTTTGTTTAAAGCAATAAAGCCAACTTGAATATCTTTTAAATTTTTATTTCTGTTTTTCATCAGTTTTACCACTCTCAAAACAGCTTCTTCACAGGCTTTTTGTGGAGATTTTCCCTGACGCATCAACTCAACAACCAAGTGGCTTCCTGAAATTCGAATCACTTCTTCACCATGACCAGTTGCTGTTGCGGCACCAATTTCGTTATCGACATATAAACCGGCACCAATTATTGGAGAATCGCCTAAACGTCCGTGCATTTTAAATGCCATTCCGCTTGTAGTGCAGGCTCCGGAGAGATTACCGGCAGCATCCAAAGCAATCATTCCAATGGTATCATGATTTTCAATATTGGCAATTGGTTTATATTCGGAAGTTTTTAACCATTCTTTCCATTCTTTTTCGGAATCAGGAACCAATAGATTTTCTTTAGGAAAACCTTGCGATAAAGCAAATTGAAGTGCTCCATCGCCAACCAACATAACGTGAGGTGTTTTTTCCATTACTGCACGAGCCACAGAAATAGGGTGCTTAATAAATTCAAGACAGCCTACAGAACCAATGTTCGACATTTCGTCCATGATGCAAGCGTCTAACGTTACTCGGCCGTCTCTGTCAGGTCTTCCGCCATAACCAACACTTCTTTCTTTTGGATCTGCTTCAGGAACTTTTACTCCGGCTTCTACAGCATCCAGGGCTCGACCTCCGTTTTTTAATACTTCCCAGGCCGCTGCATTGGCTTTCAAACCAAAATTCCAGGTAGAAAGTACAATAGGTTTTCTTATTTTTCCATCAGGAAGTTCGTTTTGCTCTTTTATTTCTTCCGATTTTCCTGTGAAAGAACTTAATGCTACGGCAGCCGAAGCCATTGCAGTTGTTTTTAGAAAATTTCTACGATTTGTCATATTATTTTATTTTAAATCTGATTGTTGAAAATCAGAAAGTATTTTATTTCTAAGCTTCATAAAGTAAGCTCGCAGCTCCTAATAAAGCGGTAGTTTCATTGTCTGTTGAGATCACCAGTTCCATTTCGATTCCTGCGTTTTTTACTTTTTCTTTAAAAATATTCAGAAACAAATCTCCGGCGTTTGCTATTTTTCCTCCAATAACAAACATATTGGCATTAAAGCTTTTTAGCCACGGAAGTACAATTTCTGCCAGATCATCTCCAAATTTATGAAAGGCTTCTATTGCTTTTTTATCTCCTTCAATTGCCAAAAGGTATAATTCAAGCCCATTATTTAATTGAATACCGCTTAAATTCTGATAATTAGAAAGTAAACCTCTTAATGATACAGAATCTTCGGCAATACCATTTTTGTACGGAAGATTCCAGATTTCACCATTTTTAGGGACATTAATGCCTGTGCTTACAATTTTTCCATTTTCTATAAAGCAGGCGCCAAGTCCTGTTCCTAAAGTAATTGCCATTACATTTTTAGGAAGATTTTTTATGTTTTTGTAAACTTCGCCTTTCCCAAAACTTTTAGCATCATTTTCAAAAACAATAGGAAAATCCAGATCAAAATCGAAACGTTCTCTTAATAAATCTTTTATGTTCAGTCCATAGAAATTATTGTATTTATCCTGATCTTTAATCCAGCAAGTTCCATCATTATAATCAAATGGTCCGGGAAATGCCATGGCGATTCCGGATAATTTTTTCACCTGAGATTTTATCCATAAAGCGCGAATCGCATTTTCCCAATAATCCATTACCTCTTTGCTGGGTAAATTAGAATCGAAAGAAACCTTAAAAAAGGAGTTTTCAAAGACTTTCATCTCATTTAGATCAACAATTGCGGTCGTAATATGTGAACCTCCAACATCCATGGCTATTGCAAATCTTTTTTCCATCTTTTGACTTTTATTCTTTTATTTATTATTGTTATTATGTTGTGCCTGAACTATTACTACAAGCAATAGAGCGGCTAAAAATATATGTTTTTATTTAAATGCTAAATCGTATTAGTAAATTAATCACAGTCATTTTATCGAATATAAAAAGTTTTTAATTGTAAAATTCTAATGTTTTGGCAGACCATTCATTATCAAAGAAACCGCTTACTTTCATATTTGGTAAACCGTTTAAAAGTAAATCAGCTTTGAAAATCATGACATCGGGAAAACCTGTAATTCCGGAAATATAATTGTTTGCCCAAGTTGCTTTCATTCCTTTTTCAGAAGTTCCTGCGACAACACCAACCATTGCCGTTTTGCTATCATTTCTTGGGACTACAAAATAAGCTGCCAAATCATCTCCTTTCAATGCTTTGCCGCCTATGTTGATTTGTTGATTGTCAATTTGAATTGGAGAATTTTTCAACAATAACTTCCATGCACTATTGTTTGAAGCATTTCCGTAAAGTATCACATTTCGATCTTTGTATTTTTCTAATGAAAATTCTTTGTCCGAAATCACATCGATACTTCCGTTTCCTCTGTAATAAAAAGTTTCTGCATCAAAACGCGCTCTGTTGAGGTACCATTCACGTTCCCAAGCAGATCCGCCTGTAGCATATACAAAAACGACATTGTTATCGAAAGCAAACTTGAATCCGCCTTGACGTTCTGCATATTTTTCGGCTGTATTGATTTCATTTATAAAAAACCATTTTTTGTCTTTTAAAGCCAAAATCGCTTTTTTATCTGCCGTTGTTTTTAAGGTTTGATCGTTGATATTGATTGTGATTTCACCTTTTAAATCCAATGAAACCAAATCAAGTTCCATAATAGCAACATTTTCTGTTTTGATTGTAATTTGCCCTTTATCAATTTTGGCATTAATGTTCGAAAACTCAAATGGATATATTTGTTGCTGTAACTTTAACCAATAATCCGTTGAAGAGACCGCAGGAGTAGCGGTATGGAAATCAACTGCTTTAACTTCTTTGTTTGTTGGAATCGTTTGACGTTTGAAGAATTCAAAAATCGGAAACCAATCTACAGAATGGTCGCCATACCAGTGTTCACCTCCGGGATATTCGTAATAACAAAAGTTAGGATGAAAAGTTCCTAAAATCTGACGCATTTCCCTTACTTGCGAAATTGGTACAGTCGAATCAGCATCTCCATGCAGGATATAAACGCCGGATTGTTTCAGGTTTTGTATAATACTTTTGACACGACCTGAATTAGCCGAACGTTTGATTGGCTCAAAAGCTTTGAACATATCGTGCATTTCGTCGCCTTTATCAGATCCGTAAGTCGAAATATCAGGGTAAGAAGCACAAGGCGCAATTGCGGCAAATTTATCCGGATATGTCGTTCCCAAAAACCAGGTTCCGTGGCCGCCCATTGAGTGACCTGTTAAGTAGGTTTGAGCAGGAATTGTATTGAATACTTTTTTAGCTTCGGCCAAAACTTCCAAGGCATCGATTCTTCCCCAATCTTCCCAATTAAAGCCAAAAGGACGACGATTTGTCGCAGCAACAATAGTAGCCCAATCTTTTTGTTTGTACGCCCGTGCCTGATTTCGTGCTTCAACAGAAGCACCGTGAACCGAAAGTATTAACGCTTTTGGTCCGCTTTCCAGAGCGGGAGCAACACTGTAATATTGGACACTATTATCGATTTTACTCAAAAAAGTACGTTCGTGATGAACTGTTGCAGAACGTTGTTGAATTGTAATTTCACTTTTATCAATTACTTTTCCGCTTTTGTCTGTAAGTGTTATTTCCATTTTTAATTCGCCCGTAAAATCCTCTTTAGCTGCTGGAACTTTAAATTTTACTTTTCTGACAAACAAAGGCATAATGGCATCAGTTGCATATTTAGCCGTTTCTCCACTAGATAATTTTGTCGTAATAACAAGGTTTCTTAGCGCTTTTTCAGTTGCGTTGATGATGCGAATAGAAGCCCATTTTTCGTCTTTTTCACCATTAATAATATCCGGAAGCGTCAAATCACGTTTGGTAAACTGAATACTTTTTGAAGGTATAATAATTTTGGATTTAACATGACCAAAACGACCTTTTGTATAAATAAATTCGTTTAGACCTTTGCGAAGTTTAAACGGAATCAAAGTATATCCAAAATCATAATGATCACCTTCGTGTGGTAAACCATTTATATAAGTTCGGGTTCCTCCTGTAGTTTCCAGAAGTGCGATTTGTTCTTTTTGCGAATTATATTCCGTAAAAAGAAAAGCTGATTTCATTTCCTTTCGGCTAAAAACTCCAACAGAATCGACTTCGATAGGTAGCCAATCTCCTTTTTGTTTATTCGGATTTACAAATTTTCCAACTGCATATTGCCAGGCTACAGCATCTTGTCCGTTAAAAAGTGTACCGGTTCTTTTGTCGGAAGCAAGCGTATAACCATTAGTGAAACTATACAAAACATTTCCTTCGGCAGTTGTTGTGATTTTTTCTTTTCCAAAATATTCAACGACATTTCCGGTGGCTTTTGTTTGTGCGATCGAATTTACACCCAAGGCAATTAAGAAAATAAGGAATCCTTTTTTCATTTTTTTTATATTATTTTTTAGGATATGACTTTGTATTTCAGTAATATCCATTATTTTTATAGGAACACTTTGATTTTGGTTTCAATCACTTTTGGCTTAAGCCAATTAATCTCATTAAAAGGATAAAATAAAACCAAATTATTTGTCAATAATTACTGCATTAACTACTTATTTTCGAATAGTTTTTAGGTATTTTGACGTTAATAAAACGATTTAGTTGGCTCATAAACATTTTTTGTTATTTTTGTTTTTTTGGGATTTCTAAAATTATATCTAAATCAATTTAGTAATTAATCCAATTTTATCATTATTTAATTATTAATTATCATTGCTATTCTTAAAATGAAAATTGTAAAGACAAATATCGCTTCCTACACGAATACATCGCTTTCTGTATTTTCTCGTGAAGAATCTTTTTTTCAGTCGCCTTTTCATTCGCATCCGGAATTTGAGCTGGTTTATATTTTAGAAAGCCATGGAAAACGAATTATAGGAAATTCTGTAGAATCATTCGAAGCCGGAGATATGATTTTTCTTGGAGATGATATTCCGCATGTTTGGCTTAATGATGAAATTTTTTATAAAGGAATTAATAGTTTAAAGGCTAAAGCGATGGTGATTTATTTTAGCAAAGACCTTTTTGGAAATTCTTTTTATGAATTACCGGAAGCTCAGGAAGTTAAAAAGTTTCTCTCTCAAGCCGTAAAAGGAGTGTCGATTACCGGACAGACAAACGCAGTGGTTTCTAAAAAAATGGAAAAATTGCTCAAAAAGAAAGGTTTTGAAGTTATCATGGGACTTATTGAAATTTTGTTTCTTTTATCAAAAAGTAAAGATCTGAGGTTCATCAATGATAATTCGTATATCTCAGTTGATGAGGATAATAAAAATGACCGACTTGCGGAGGTTTTTCAATATGTGAAGTCGAATTATAAAGAGGAAATATCGCTTGATGAAATCTCTAAAATTGCGAATCTGACACCTACATCTTTTTGTAGAATGTTTAAAGCTAAAACCAAAAAACCTTTTGTAGAATATCTGAATGAAATCAGAGTGTCAAATGCTTGTAAATATCTAATTGAAACTGATTTAGGTATTTCGGAAATTGCCTATGAATGTGGGTATAAAACAGCTTCAAACTTCAATAAGCTGTTCAAAAAATTAATAGGAACAACACCTAAGGAATACAGAAAAAATGCTGTAGCATAATGTTATGCCGAATAAATCTCTCGTAAAGGCGTGAAGGTTTTTGTCATTTCATGATTACAATATTTGGTTTGCTATAAACTTCAAGGGATTGAAATCCCTTGCTACAAAATAAATCATTCCTCTGGAATTTTATAAGGAGTTCCGGAGGAACAAAACATATTGTAGGGATGGATTTTAATCCATCATTCGCAATAGAAACCCAATATTGTCATTTCTCGGGATAACAAAAATGCGCAGACTCATTTTGAATATAAGTAGCGTAATATTATATACCTTTTTTGTAAACTGATATTTGTAACTGTTGATGTATTGTATGAATCAGGAATTGAAATGTGCCGTTAGGTACTAAATATTGGTAGTCCTAATAGATTCGAAATTCGTTGGCGTGCCGTAGGTACGCAACAAAATGATAATTATTGCGTACCTACGGCACGCTAAATTTATTCTAATTCCCATTTTCTACCAATATTTAGTGCCTAACGGCACAAATTGTAAACTTTCAATTTTTGATTGGTATATATTATTAATAGTAAATATCTAATTGAAACTGATTTAGGTATTTCGGAAATTGCCTATGAATGTGGGTATAAAACAGCTTCAAACTTCAATAAGCTGTTCAAAAAATTAATAGGAACAACTCCTAAGGAATACAGAAAAAATGCTGTAGCGTAATATTATATACCTTTTTTGTAAACTGATATTTGATAACTGTTGATGTATTAATATGAATCAGGAATTGAAATGTGCCGTTAGGTACTAAATATTGGTAGTCCTAATAGATTCGAAATTCGTTGGCGTGCCGTAGGTACGCAACAAAATGATAACTATTTCGTAACTACGGCACGCTAAATTTATTCTAATTCCCATTTTCTACCAATATTTAGTGCCTAACAGCACAAATTGTAAACTTTCAATTTTTGATTGGTATATATTATTAATTATGAATAGTATATAAGCTATGATCTAATGCTTTTTTTATTAAATCTATTTTATTTTTTCTGAAATTACGGATCAGTTTTTTGATCCTTTATTCGGTAAATTGATATTATTTTTTTAATTGATTCAAATTAATATTAAAATAGCTACTTATTTCGCTGTTTTTTATGAAATTAATTAAAAAGATAATAAATGCTTAATTAATGATAATTTTGACTTAAAATAAAACTTAATAATGCAATAATTTTATTTTTTTTAGATTGAAGCAAAATATTTTGTTCTATAAATAAAACGATTTAGTAGATTCGTTTCTCTTTGCTAAAGATAAAAGGCATTGCGTTCCTGTTATAAGGAATTAGTTGTAAAATATAAAAGCATAAATCTAATAGATAGCGATTAATCTTTGTTTTTAATTGATAATCAAATCGTTTTAGGTTTTTAATCTGAGATTTTAAATAAAATAATATGATAACTCAAAAATATTGTCTTGCATTAGATTTGAATGACGATCCGGCATTGATGGCTGAATACAAGAAATATCATGAAAAGATTTGGCCGGAAATCACAGAAAGTATCACCAAGTCGGGGATTGAAAATCTTGATATTTATTGCGTTGGTAACAGAATGTTTATGATTATTGAGGCGAATGAAACTTTTACTTTTGAAAGAAAAGGGCAAATGGACGCTAATAATCCGATAGTTCAGAAATGGGAAGAACTGATGTGGAAATATCAAAAGGCATTGCCTTGGGCGAAGGAAGGTGAAAAATGGATGCTAATGGATAAAATATTTGATTTGCATGAAAATAGATAGCCACCAACATTTTTGGAAATACGAGCCTGTAAAAGATGCTTGGATCAATGAAGAAATGAAAGTGATCAAACGTGATTTTTTACCTTCAGATGTAAAACCTTTATTGTTAGAAAATCAGATTGATGGTTGTGTGGCTGTTCAGGCAGATCAGAGTGAAGATGAAACTCGTTTTCTTTTGGATTTGGCAAAAGAGAATAATTTTATCAAAGGTGTTGTGGGTTGGGTAGATTTATGTGCTGAAAATATTGAAGAGCGTTTGGAATATTATATCAAATATGAAAAACTAAAAGGATTCAGACACATTGTTCAGGCCGAAGCAGATATTGATTTTATGTTGTCGGAAAAATTTCAAAATGGAATTTCGAAATTGCTAAAATATAGTTTCACTTATGATATTTTGATTTCTCCAAAACATTTGGAAAATGCAAGAAAACTTGTTGCAAAATTCCCGGAACAAAAGTTTGTTATCGATCATTTGGCGAAACCGGATTTCAAAAATAAAAAATTCAGTGATTGGGAAAAAGATGTCAGAGCTATAGCGCAATTTCCTAACGTGATGTGTAAGGTTTCAGGTTTAGTGACTGAAGCCGACTGGAATAATTGGACCGCTTCGGACTTTACTTATTGTTTAGATGTGGTTACTGAGGTATTTGGAATTGATCGATTGATGTTTGGCAGTGATTGGCCGGTGAGTTTACTGGCAGCATCTTATGCAGAATCATGTGATATTGCAGAAGATTATTTTTCGAAATTTTCGAAAGCAGATCAGGATAAATTCTGGAGCAAGAATGCAATAATTTTTTATGATTTAAATGATTAATAAACGGATATGTGTTTTATACACAACTAAAAAAAAATAACTATTCAACCTAATAGAGAACAAAATGAACCTTAATCTTAAAGACAAAATAATTATTGTAACCGGTGGAGCAAAAGGAATAGGATTTGGGATTTGCAAAGTTTTGGCTGCCGAAGGAGCTATTCCTGTAATAATTGGAAGAGCTGATACCGACAATCAAATTGCTGTTAAAGAAATCGAAGCTGAAGGAGGAAAAGTATTATCAGTCGTTGCTGAATTGACTCATCCGGAAGCTTGTAAAAATGCCGTCGACCAAGTAATTCAACTTTGCGGTCGCATTGATGGGTTAATCAATAATGCTGGTGTCAATGATGGCGTTGGTTTGGAAAGTGGAGATTACGAAAGTTTTATGGCATCGATTCATAAAAACTTAGTTCATTATTATCTGATGGCGCAACATGCTTTGCCTGAGTTGAAAAAAACAAAAGGAGCAATTGTAAATATAGGTTCAAAAGTTGGAGATACCGGACAAGGAAGTACGTCAGCTTATGCGGCTTCAAATGGTGGACGCAATGCTTTAACCCGCGAATGGGCTGTCGAATTATTGAAGTACGGAATACGCGTCAATTCCGTAATTGTGGCGGAATGTTATACGCCTTTATACGATACATGGATTAAAACACTTGAAAATCCGGAGCAAAAGTTAAAAGAAATTACAGCCAAAATTCCGTTAGGAAACAGAATGACAACCGCAGAAGAAATCGCCAATATGACCGTCTTCTTATTATCTGATAAATCAAGTCACACAACAGGTCAGTTGATTTATGTAGATGGAGGATATACACATTTAGATCGTTCCTTATAGTTTATAGTGGACTAACTGCGTTCGTTTTTGCGAACAAAACCAAAATAACCAACCAAAATGAACATAACCAAAAAGATATTTTCGCTGAACAATTGCCTTGTTTTGCTGATCTCTTCGATGATCAGTTTTTCTGGATTTTCACAGAACACGCCGATAAAGAGAATGGGTTCGATTGATACTCAGTTATTTGATGATAATTGGCTTTTTTCACGATACGGATCTCAGGCCGATGGATTAGTCAAAGAAGAACCAAAGAATTTAGAAGCCGTTTCTACGAATGAAACCAACTGGGAAAAATTAAACTTGCCACATGATTGGGCGATCAAAGGACCTTTTAGAATTGAATTAAGAGGAGAAACAGGAAAATTGCCGTGGAAAGGAATTGGTTGGTATCGCAAACATTTTACTGTTCCGGCTTCAGACTCAGGGAAACAGATTTTTGTTGATTTTGATGGTGCTATGGCTAATGCCAAAATTTATTTGAATGGAAATTATGTAGGAACCTGGCCTTATGGGTACAATTCTTTCCGAATGAATTTGACTCCATTTTTAAAATTTGGACAGGAAAATATCTTAGCCGTTCGTTTAGATACTGAAAACTGGGATTCTCGTTGGTATCCCGGCGCTGGAATTTATCGCCACGTTTGGTTGGTAAAAACCAATCCGGTACATGTTGGGCATTGGGGAACTTATGTTACAACTCCAAAAATTACCAAAGAAGCTGCTGATGTCAGAGTGCTGGTAAACGTTGAGAATGCCACAAATAAAACCGTAAAAGCCGTTGTTACAACTGACTTATACGAGATAGATATCAATGACAAGCTTAAAACAAAAGTAGGTTCGTTAATTTCTTCAACTCTTGAAATCAAAGCTAACGGAACTGAAGAAGCAGAAACACATTCGGTTTTAAACAATCCTAAATTATGGGATTTAAAAACGCCAAATCGTTATGTGGCGCAAACTAAAGTTAGTGTTGACGGAAAAGTTGTTGACACTTATAATACGCCTTTCGGTGTTCGAACTATAGAATTTACAGCAAGAAACGGATTTCTTCTGAACGGGAAAAGAGTCGAAATCTTCGGAACTTGTAATCACCACGATTTAGGTGCTTTGGGAGCTGCAATCAATACTTCGGCATTAAAAAGACAATTGGTAATGTTGAAAGAAATGGGATGTAATTCTTTGCGTACTTCTCATAATCCTCCTGCTCCTGAATTGTTAGAATTAGCAGATAAAATGGGATTCCTGGTTTGGGACGAAGCTTTTGATGCGTGGAAAACAGGTAAGAAAAAATTAGATTATAATGTGATTTTTGATGAATGGCACGAAAAAGATCTAGTAGCGTTAGTACGCAGAGACAGAAATAATCCTTCGGTATTTATTTGGTCAATTGGAAATGAAATTCCAGATCAGCTGAACGTAAAAATGACCAAAGAATTGGCAGATATTATGCGTAGAGAAGATCCAACACGTCCAGTTTCAAATGGTTATAATGATCCTGATGGAGGAAGAGCATCTGGAGCTGCTGTTGCAATCGATGTTATGGGAATAAATTATTTTTTTAACCAACAACCAAAATGGGATGCTGATCCAAGATATGCGAATAAACCAACAATTGGAAGTGAAACAGCATCAACTGTAAGTTCTCGTGGAGAATATTTCTTTGACGATAAATACAACAAAACCTCCTGGCAAATTTCGTCTTATGACGACGCGTTTCCGGGATGGGGTTACTCGCCTGATGAACAATTTCGTATCAATGCAAAGTATCCACATTTATTGGGAGAATATGTTTGGACAGGTTTTGATTATTTAGGAGAACCAACACCTTACAATTCAGATGAAACGAACTTGCTGAATTTTAGAAGTGATCCTTCAAAGCAAGGAGAATTGGAGGCAAAATTAGCAGAATTGCAAAAAACTAATCCGCCATCAAGAAGTAGTTATTTCGGAATTATCGATTTGGCGGGTTTCCCAAAAGACCGCTATTATATTTACAAATCACATTGGAGACCAGATGTTCCAACGGCTCACATTCTTCCACATTGGAATTGGAGTGAACGTGTTGGACAAGTAGTTCCTGTACACGTTTATACTTCGGGAGATGAAGGAGAGTTGTTTCTTAACGGAAAAAGTCTTGGAAGAAAGAAAATGGAAGCAGGAAAAGATTTTCGTTTGACTTGGGATGATGTGGTTTATGTTCCTGGTGAACTAAAAGTTGTTTGTTATAAAAAAGGTAAAAAATGGGCGACAGATATTGTCAAAACTACCGGAGCAGCAACAAAATTGCAACTATCAGCAGATAGATCAGAAGTACTTGCAGACGATGTTGATTTGGTTTTCGTAACTGTTGATGTTGCTGATAAAGAGGGTTTAATGGTTCCTCGTACAAATCCATTAGTTAAATTTTCGATTGAAGGTGCAGGAGAAATCGTTGCCACTGATAATGGAGACGCAACTAGTTTTGTGCCTTTTCAAAGTACCGAAAAACCTGCTTATAACGGAAAAGTTTTGGTAATAGTTAAAGCGAAAAAAGGAGAAAAAGGACAATTTACGGTAAAAGCAGAAAGTGAAGGATTACAATCGGCAGCAACAACAATCAGAATCAAATAAGGAATAATAAAAAAGAGAAATGATTAAGAAAATAATTTTAACAGCTTTATTCGTTGGAACTACTATCACAGGTATTGCGCAAAACAAAATTGCTGCAAAAGATATTGCTGAAAAAATGAAATGGTTTGAAGATGCTAAATTAGGAATCTTCATCCATGCCGGAATTTATTCAGTTGCCGATGTTTCTGAATCCTGGAGTTTTCACAACGGAAAAATTTCTGTTGAAGATTATATGAAGCAACAAAAAAGTTACACTTTGAGTAATTATGATCCTGCAGCTTGGGCTGATATGATTAAAGATTCAGGTGCAAAATATACGGTAATTACAACAAAACATCATGATGGTGTGGCGATGTATGATACTAAATTAGGAAAATTGAGTTCCGTAAAAACCTGCGCTGCTAAGAAAGACATGGTGAAACCTTTCTTTGAAGAATTACGAAAAAGAGATATTAAATGCGGTGCTTATTTCTCATTAATCGACTGGACACACAATGATTATCCGGGTTTTCTGAAAGATAAATCACGTTATGATATTAAAAAAGAGCCAGCTCGTTGGGAACGTTTCCAAAAGTTCTATCAAGGACAAATTAAAGAAATCTCTGATTGGTACAACCCGGATTTATGGTGGTTTGATGGTGATTGGGAACATAGCGCTGAGGAATGGCAAGCTGAAAAAACACGTAAGATGATGTTAGACAAAAATCCAAATACGATCATCAACGGGCGTCTACAGGGATATGGTGATTATGATACTCCAGAACAAAATTTTCCGGTGGTACGTCCTGCATTCAAATGGTGGGAATTATGTATGACGATGAATGAAAACTGGGGATATCGTGTGAGTGATACAAATTGGAAAACACCTTATGAAATCATCACAATTTTTGTGGATGCAGTTTCAAACGGAGGAAATTTATTATTAGATATAGGACCAAAACCTGATGGTACTTATCCTGAAACTGTTGTTTCTACGCTAAAAGAACTTGGTGATTGGAACAGAAGAAACGGTGAGGGAATTTTTGGAACTATTCCCGGAATTCCGTTAGGGCATTTTTATGGGCCAACTACACTTTCTAAAGATTCAAAAACGCTTTATTTATTTGTTCACGGAAAAACTTCAGGACAATTGATGTTGAAAGGACTTGATAATAAAATTCAGGATATTACTGTTTTGGGATCAAATATAAAGCTGACTCATAAAGTGGTCGGAAAAATTTCATGGAGTGCCGTTCCCGGATTAGTTTATATTGATTTGCCGGAAAATGTTGCTGATAAATATGTGACTTGCATTAAAGTTACATTAGACGCACCAATTAAATTATACAGAGGTCAGGGTGGTTTCCTGACAAACTAAAAGAACTTAAAATGTCATCTTCATTATTAGGTGATATTTTTTAGCTAATCTACTTAATCGATTTAGCAAATATTAGAATAATTTTTAATAACTAATGGAGAAATAAGCATTGTTAATTAGAGATTTAAAGGAAGAATTAGAGAAATAATTAGCCCGTTTTGATGTTTTTTTTACGCTGAAAAAAAATAATTATAAAGAAAAAACTACATTTTTTAAAAAGGTAAAAAAAATGTGTAATGGGAGAAAAAATGATTTGGTTAATGATTTTCAAAATGAAGAAAAAATCATAAATGTTTCTTGATGAAAATCATGAAATGAACCGCAAGGACGATTTATTGTATAAATTTTAGTTAACATATATTTATGTTAATTTTTTAATGGTTTTATTGATTTTAGTAAGCTCTTTTTTGCGATTTTAATTTTTCTTAAATTTAAAACAATTGTTGTTGTTTGAGAGAAAAATAGTACTCGCTTAATTGGGTGTATTCGTTTTGTTTTCAGGGTATTTGCAGGATAATTTCGTTTTGTTATTTTTAAATGTTAAAAGTCATAATTATGTTTAAAAAAAATGCTAAATCGTTTTTGTAAATCGTTTTATAACTATATATTTGTCAATATTGAATTAACTTAAATTTAAGATAACATTAACTTTTTGATGAAAAAAAAGATCACTATTAAAGATATCGCAAAGGCTGCAAATGTATCCGTTACTACGGTTTCATTTGTTCTGAATGATAAAGGGGAGAAGATGGGGATCAGTAAAGAGGTGATTAAGAAAGTTCTTAAAGTTGCTGAAGAAATGAAGTTCAAACTCAATATGATCGCAAGTAGTTTGAGGACTGGTAAAACAAGATCTATTGGGCTTATTGTTGAAGATATTTCAAATCAGTTTTTTTCTGATTTGGCAAGAGTAATTGAGAGGGAGGCAATAGGTTTAAATTATAGAGTTTTTTATTGTAGTACCGGCGGAGATGATGAGCGGGCGATTGAGTTAGTTAATAGTTTATTGCAGGCTAATGTTGATGGTTTTATTATAACTCCTACTGAGAATATGAAAAAAACTATCGATCGATTGTTAGAACTTCAATGTCCGGTTGTTTTAGTTGACAGATATTTTGAAGAGCAGGAAGTAAGCCATGTTGTTCTCGATAATTTTGAAGGATCCCAAACTGCTGTCCATTATTTGTTGAAAAGAGGATTCAAAAAAATTGCATTTGTTACTAATTCTTCACAGTTGATTCAGATGAATTTAAGAAAGCAAGGATATGTGAATGCTCTGAGCGGAGTGGGTTTATATGATAGTTCCAGAATTCTGGATTTGGAGTATCACGTCACTGAAGAGGAGCGAATAGAAAAGATCTCTGAATTTTTGAGTAATAATAAAGAAATTGACGCTGTTTTGTTTGGCGCAAATTATTTGTTGCTTGCCGGTTTGCAGTCATTAAGAAGATTAGCGCTAACAATTCCTACTGATAAAGCAGTAATTAGTTTTGATGATCACGACAGTTTTAGACTGCATTCTCCTTCTATAACTGTTTTATCCCAGCCAATCGAAGAGATGGGGAAAAAAACTGTAATGTTATTGATGAAGCAAATGAATGAGGGAAGTAATTATAAGATTGAGAAAGAAAAGAAAAAAGGGACTCTAACTATAAGGGAATCAGTTTAATGATTGTGCCCTTTTTTTAAAAATAAATTACTAAAACGTTATAGTAGTATATAGAAGAAACTCAGAATGACTAACCAAATTATTAAACAAAAAAACGCTTATGAGGTAAAAGAAATAAAGAAATGTTAAACGAAACTTAATTGTTACCAAATCCTTGATCAGGAGAATTAGGTAATAGAAAATTAAAGGTTTTAGTTTCATATTTTTTAAGAAATCAAACCTTTTAATTAAAAAAATTACAAACCAAACCAAACCAATTTAATTATGAGAAAACTGTTATATGAATCACTATTAGTTTTTCTAATGGTATTGTGCTCTCAAGGAGTGAGCGCGCAAAACAAGACAATCTCCGGAGTAATTACAGATAGTGCAAATATGCCTATTCCATTTGTTACTGTTAAAGAAAAAGGAACGAAAGTAGAAGCGTCTGCTGATGAAAATGGAGCATTTAAAATTTCAGTAAAAGAAGGAGCTACTATCATCGTGAGCTTTATTGGCTTTAAAACAACAGAACTAAAAGCTGTTGATGGAATGAAAATTAAATTAGCAACTGCTACTAACGAACTTGATGGTGTTACAGTTACTGCTTTAGGACAAACTAAAAAGAACAAATCAATTGGGTATGCTACAAGTGTTATTAAAGCAGATGCATTAGTAAAAACAGCTTCGCCTACCATTGCTAATGGTTTGTACGGTAAAGCACCAGGTGTGCGTATTAGTTCTACTCCGGGTGGAGCCGGAGCAATCAATATCCAGATTCGTGGTATAAACTCAATAACCGGTAGAAATCAGCCACTTATTATTTTGGATGGTGTACCTATTCGTGATGGAGAGGTTAATAATAATGACTACTGGAACCAACAACGTGTAAAAAATAATGGTTTAGCCGATATTAATCCTGAAGATATTGAGAATATTTCGATTCTTAAAGGAGCTTCTGCTGCTGCATTATATGGTTCTGAAGCTGTAAACGGAGTTGTATTGATTACTTCTAAATCAGGTAGAGGAAAAAAAGGTTTAGGTATTGACTTTAGTACTAGTTACTCGGGTAATGAAATTGCATACTTACCTAGATTTCAGTACGAAAGAGGTCCGGGTTGGACGAATGCGAATTATTCTACAGGATATTTAGCTCCAGACGGATTTGCTCATTATGATGTAGATGGTAATGGTACTTTTGAAACGAGAGGAGTTTCAAATAGTGGTAATAACTATGGTCCTTGGTTTGACGGTAAGCCTGTTATGACTTGGGATGGAGTAATTCGTCCTTACTCAGCTCAAAAAGATGGATACAAAAATATGTTCCAGAATTCATGGGATTCAACAACAAACTTTGCGCTTACAAATAGTACTGAAAACAGTAGTATTCGTTTTTCTTACACACGTATTGAATCAGAAGCATTAAGTATGGGTAACAATAACAAAAAGAATAATTTTAACCTAAATGCGTCATTCAAAACAGGTAAATTAAAAACGGATGTTATTGTGAGTTATATGAATCAAAATTTACAGAACCGTACATTTGCTACGGATCGTTTGGTAAATAACTTTACTGGTATGCTTAGCCCATTTGATAATGGTGACTGGTACAAAGCGAAGTACAAAACTAGTTTAGGGTACAAATACGTGGTAGGTAAAGATACTCAAAGCTTAACTCCAAGTGAAAATATTTACCGTAATGGTTTCAGATCAGATATTGCTGATTATTTTTGGAATACAGGTGCTAAACAGCAAGACGAGATTACAAACCGTTTAATAGCAAGTGTTACTGAAACGCTTTCTGTTACCAAAGATTTAACATTACGTGGTCGTGTTTCGACTGATTTAACTGCAATAAATATTGAAAATAAAAATCCGGTAGAAGTACCTTTAGTTTATGAATTTGGAAACGAGGGAGATCGTTCAGGCTCTTTTATGATGGAGGGTCAGGATTATAACATTCTTTATGGTGATTTATTAGCGACTTACAACAAAAAAATCAATGAAGATTTTGGTGTAAATGCTGTTGTTGGTTATTCTGCTACAAGAGAAACTTACAGAACGTTATCTCGTTCTACTAAAGGTGGTTTAAGTGTTGAAGGATGGTATGATCTAAAATCTTCTATTGGTATAGCAACTAGTGACTCAAAAAGAGAAGAGACTTTGAAAGATGCCGTTTTTGGAACTTTAAGTGGTAGCTTCAGAAATTATTTATTCGTTGAAGGAACTATCAGAAGAGACCGTACTTCTACAATGAACCCAAATAATAATGCCTTTACTTATCCTTCTGTAAATTCAAGTTTTGTATTATCAGATGCGGTAAAATTACCAGACTTTATCAGTTATGCAAAAATGCGTGGTTCTTGGGGTATCGTGGGTAGCTATCCTTCGCGTTATGGAGCAAATGTGGCATTCATACAAAATACATTGGGAACTCAGGGAACTTCAAATCCAGTGTTGACTACAAATTCTCAAGACAAGTATGGAAATGAGGGAATCAAACCTGAAATGAAAAATGAATATGAGCTTGGTTTTGAAACTAAATTCTTCGACAGAAGATTAGGATTAGATTTTTCTTATTATAATGCAAAGATAAAGGATCAAATTCTTGATTTGACTTTGGCACCAACTACAGGAGCTAGTAGTATTCTGGCTAACGTAGGAGAGTTGAGTAATAAAGGATTTGAAGTTGCTTTGACAGGTTCTCCTTTCAGAACAGCGAATTTTTCTTGGGATGTTACTTTAAACTGGGCAAAAAATATCAACAAAGTTGTAAAATTGGCTAACGGTGCAACAGAATTATTACATGCTGACTATGATGGGTCTGCAGCTCAATTGAAATCTGTAGTAGGTGATCCAATGGGAGGTATTTATGCACACCCTGTTAAAACGGATGCTAGTGGTAAAGATATGGTTGACTCTGATGGATTCTTAATGATTGATGGAGATAAATGGGTAAAATATGGAAGTGCTATACCTAAAGGTGTTGGAGGTTTGTTGAACTCATTTACCTATAAAAGTTTCACATTAGATGTAAATATAGATTATTCTTATGGAGGTTCTTTGATGCCAACAGGAATTAACTGGATGACTGCAAGAGGATTGACAGAAGAATCATTGAAATACAGTACAAATGAGCGTGGTGGTTTAACGTATTATATGGACAATGGCAAAGGAGTTCAGGTTCCTAATAGCGCAACTGCCGGACCAGGTGGTCAGGTATTGTACCGCGATGGTATGTTAATGAATGGTGTAACTGCAGATGGTTCTCCAAATACAAACGTAATTTCTCAGGCAGGTTATTATAACATGACTTACAACTGGGGAGGTCCTCAATACAGCAGCTCACGTTATGAATTGTATATTCAAAAAAATGATTATGTTAAATTAAGAGAGGTATCTCTTGCGTTTAATGTGCCAGCGGCTTATGCAAGTAAATTTGGCGCTACAAAATTGAGTTTGTCTTTCTTCGGTCGTAACTTGTTTTATATCTACAGAACAATTAAGGATATGGATGCTGAAGCAACTACTGCAGGAACAAAATGGACTCAAAACGTAAACAATGCAGGATTAACTCCTTCTACAAGAAGTTATGGAGTAATGTTAAGAGCATCTTTCTAATTGGATAAATTATAATTAAAAAATAGACAACATGAGAAAATTATTATATATATCATTTGCGACAGCAGCAATTTTTTTAGGCTCTTGTTCAGAGAGTGATTTTGCAGATGCGTATAGAGATCCGGAAACAGTAACAACGACAACTGTGCCTAAACAGTATGCCGGTTTCATGAAAATTAACTTTGAGGATGTAATCCCATCGTATTGGAATTATTTTACAGTAATAAGAACGACTTCTTTAAGTTATACTCAGGCTCATGGATTTGTCAATTCGACAGGTCGTTATGTTGTTGGAGAAGCTGGAAAAGACAGATGGAACAGGTATTACAAATTCATTGCTCAATATAGAGAGTTAGAAAAAGTGATGGCTTCTTTATCTCCTGCAGATCAGGCAGCAAATAGAATCTACACAATCACTTCAACAATTTATTTGTATGATCATACGTCAAAAATGATTGATAACTTTGGAGATATTCCTTTCTCTGAAGCAGGTAAAATTAGTTTGACAGGTGGTGATTATAGTAAAGCAGCTGCTAAGTATGACAGTCAAACAGAGCTTTATGTTAAGATGTTAGACGATTTGAAAGCTTTTTCTACTGAATTAAATACAATTACTTTGGCTACCGGAGTAGAAACAGTATTTAAAAATCAAGACCTTATTAATAAAGGAAACCTGGTAAGCTGGAAAAACTACTGTAATTCTTTGCGTTTGAAAATGTTAAACAGAGTTTCTGCAGTTCCTACTTTATCAGCCAGAGCTAGTACAGAAATGGCTGAGATCATTGCAGAAGGAAAACTTGTAGATGAAACCTCAGAGAATATTGCTTTCAAAGTTTATACTCAGGATACTGATTTAGATACAGCAGGTTTCTTTGATGCTTTAGAATCAGGAGGAAACAACATTGCTCCAAAACCAATGATTGATCACATGAATGCCAATAATGATCCGCGTGAACCTTGGTTGTTTGAAAAAGGAGCAAGTGCAACAGCTTATGTAGGACTTGATCCGGCATTGACATCCGGAGTTCAGGATCAGTTACTTGCTGATACTAAAATCGCAATCTACAATAGATCTGTAATCAGTAAAAATAAATGGTTACCAGGAACAGTGATAAATGCTGCCGAAGTAAACTTGATTCTTGCGGAGTACTATTCAAGAAATGGAAATGCTGCTACAGCAAAAGTACATTTCGAGAAAGCGATCAGACAATCTATTGAATATTATGTAAGATTAGGAGATAAAGCTGATGTTTTGACTTGGAAACCAACTACGGAGCCAACAGTGGCTGAGGTTGATGCTTATATTGCTAAAATTAACTTTGACGGAGCTACAACAGCTGCTGATCAATTGAAGTTGATTGCTTTTCAAAAGTACATTCACTACAATGTAATGCAGGCTGATGAATCTTGGGCTGAACAAAGAAGATTAAAACTACCGGCGCTTTATTTTATGGATGATGAGACAAGTTCAATTAGAAAAACTCCTCCAACTCGTTGGACATATCCAAATTCTGAAAGAGTTTATAATACAGATAATTATAATAAAGTTAAAGACAAAGACGATTTAAATACTAAAATTTTCTGGGACGTAAAATAATTTCATTTTTAAGTTAAATTTTGGTTAGTAATGAGAAAACCCCAAAGTCAATGTATAATTGACGATGGGGTTTTCTTTATAATAAATGTATGTGTTAGGTATTTATGCCAATCAAGAAAATGTGCCGTTAGGCACTAAATATTGGTAGAAAATAAGAATTGGAATAAGTTAAGTTTAGCGTGCCGTAGGTACGCAATATTTATCATTTTGTTGCGTATGCCAACGAATTTCGAACCGATATGACTACCAATATTTAGTGCCTAATAGTACAAATTGTAGATTTTAAACTCTTGATTTGTATTATTTGTTATAGCACAAAAAAATCGGCGAACTTGCTGTTGATTTTACCGCAGTTCGCCGATTTTTATTTTAAAAATATGCTTTTTACTTTTTTCAATAACTGCTCTAAGCAGCTATTAGAGATAATTCTGAAGTATTCTAGTCTTGCTTAATAAAGCTTAAAGATTGTCCGTAATTTGCAATAGAAGTCAAAGCATTGTAAATGTATTGACAAACCAAAACTGCTCCTTCGCTGTTAATCAAAGCCGTATCGTCTTCCGGAGTGTGATATTGTGGATGTCCGCCAGTATGTAATCCAATAGCCGAAATATTATTTTTGTAGAACGTAACATGATCGGAACCACCTACATCTCCTGCAAAAACAATTGGATTAAGTCCGCTGCCTTCACCTAGTTTTTTCATTAATTCTACACCGTCAGGAAAAGTACCGGCGCCGCCCATATACAATTCTTTTTTATCGTTTAATCGTCCTACCATATCCATGTTGATCATTACTTTTACAGCACTTTTATCTACTGGAAGGTGATTAACAAAATACTTAGAACCCAATAAACCTTCTTCTTCACCGCTAAAAGAAATAAAGATGATACTTCTTTTTGGAGCAATTTTATTATGATGAAGTTCTTCCAAAATTGATAAAAGTGCCGAAACACCAGAAGCATTATCATCGGCTCCATTATGAATTGCGATCGTATCTTTTTTCTTGCTGCCAGAACCTTTTCCGCCCCATCCCCAATGATCATAATGTGCTCCAATCACGATGAATTCTTTTTTTAGATTTTCATCAGAACCTTCCATATAACCTACCACATTTTGAGTTGATACACTATCCGATTTCATTTTGTTGATATCGGGTTTTATGAATATTTTGAACGGCTGATAATAATTGTTGTTGAATTTTTTCAACCCAAATTTTTTGAAATATTTTTTGATGTAAGTTGCCGCTTCATTGTTGCCCTTTGTTCCGGCAAGACGACCTTCTAATTTATCTGACGCCAAATAAGTATCGTGCTGAAGGAATCTTTGGGCTGAAAATGTTGATTGTGCGGTTCCTTTTTCAGTTGCTATAAAAGCGACAATAAAGAGGAAAATAATTTTTTTAAACATGTATCTAATGGAATTAATCTATATTTTTTTTAAAATTTTTAACCCGGTTTTAAAATAAAAGAACTTTTAGTCCCTCGTAAAACAAACCTCTGAAATTTCGGTACAGAGTAGTTTATTTCTCTCCAATCAAAAATGCAGATACATTCCAGGCGCTGCTGCTCGTTCCTTCAGGTTTTCCCATCGGAATCGAAACCCGAATCGTATGTTTTCCTGCCGGCAGATTTCCTAAATCAATCAGATTAGGATTGGTAGTTGTTCCCGGACACCAGTTAGAACGACTTAAATCTGATGATGACAATCCATTACCAAAATTCCCTGAAGCGGGATTACTTAATCTGTATGAACCGCAATCAGTACGCCACGGAGTAAATCCAAAAACTTCTTTATTGTCAATAAAAATGGTGTTCTTTTTTTGTAAAAACTCATCGCCATTTTCCCAGCCTCCATGACCAGTTGTAGTGTAACTCAATTTAAAATTTTTGTAACCTTCTGGCACTTCAAAAGTCATTTCGAGTCCTTTTTCGTTGTCAAACATTGTTGCATAATCCTGTCCTGCCATTTCCATTACATTCAAAGTATTGAAAAGCGGCAAAATAAAATCGCCTTTCTCATTGTTATCTTCCCCTTGGTGAATCGAAATATTCAAACTCGCTTTATGTCCGCCTGCATCATAATTGCCAATAAACATTCCAATATATACTTCCTGATTACTTAATTTAGGTTGTAATAGTGAAATGTCCTGACGATAGAAAACACTATCCTGCCAAACCTTGTTTTTTAGTTGTAAATAATTGAAATGTTTCACACCAAAAGGAGTAAAAAAGCGCATCATTTCTAATAAAGGAGTATAGTCGTTAGTTCCCACAACACCTTGATATTTTTTACCGTTTCCGTTTTCATAAACCGGTAATGTCTGGACACCATTTTTTAATCCGTCCAGAAAAGAAGTTTTTTTATCTGTTGGAATCATAAAAACCGAACCAGTTCTGTCGTAAGCATCGCCATTTGATTGTTGAGTTACATCTGCAAAAATGGCACTTCCTTTTTTTATTTCAGGAAACTTTACTTTTCGGACAATTATAGTTCCGCTTGCAAATCTAAAAATGCTGTCATTTGATTTTGCATCGCCTGCAAAATGAATTTGTTCTTTATTGAAAACAGCGATATTTACAAAACGACTTTTCCATAAGAGATCTTTATAAGTCAATTGATCAACCGATTGAACCGCAGGGATTTTTAAAATTGATGGATTTTTTTTTAAAATTTCGATTTTTGAAGCCGTAACTATAGAATTTCCATTGCGATTTGTTTCTAAAACCAAACCCAAGTCTTGTCCCAATACGCCAGGTCCTCCTTTTAATCCTAATTCATTCGTGTACCAAATTTCAATTTTATTTGAGTTGACAGAAGTAACAGCTTTTTTACAAACGTAGCCCAGAATTTTTTTGGTTTCAGTACTGAATTCAAATTTTTGCTTTTCTAAAGCTTCGGCGTCCTGACCTAAAATTGATTTGTTTACGGTTAGTTGCGCCAATTGAAAAATAGTTTTGGTATTAAAATCTACAAAAGTCTGCTCGAATGGAAAATCTGCTTTTTGTTGCATGATTTTATCTGTAGTTATTAAACTCAAGTCTTTCGAAGTATATAAAAATAATGGATCCTGATTCTCGATCAGTTTTCCGTTATAACTTCTTTGATAACTAACTTTAATTGTTTTTTGAGCAAATGACAAAGAGATTATGAAAAAGGCAAAGAATGTAAATAAAGTTTTTTTCATGCTGTGGTTTTGTTTGGTTTTATTGGTTTTTCTAGTCATTTTAACCGCAAAGTGCGTTAAGATTTAATTTTACTTTACACATAGAAAGCACAAAGTTTGCAAAGCCAGGTTAACACAAAGCTTTGCGAACTTTGTGATTTTATAAAACGATACCTTTAAAAAAAATTAGCGAACTTAGCGGTTAAATCATCTTTAATTAATAGCGCTACAGGTTTTTTATTCCCCGTGGATTTATTTACTAAATCGATTTTGTAAAAAACAAATATAGATAAATATCTGTATTTGAAAGAACAAAGAATTGAATAATAAACAAACTTTGCTCTTTATATTTTATATAAATTAAGAATATGCTAAATAGAACCGGAAAAATGTTAAGGCAATTAATAATTAAATAAAGATAATATCGAATTATTATGTAAACGGAAGTAATTATATCTTTCAGTTTCTAAAAGAACAGGAATTTAATAGAAAATCTATCAGAATAATTTTTTGTCTGTGAGAGAAAGAAGTTATTTTTAAGAAGAATTTTTTTTTAGTTTTTTTAATAAAAAGTAAGTGTTTGTATAATTAAAATAGATCAATAATGAATTGTTTAAAAAGCTACAGGTTTATAATGTTTTTTTGTTTTTGTGCAGGGATTATAAATGCACAACAAAAAGCATTTTCGTATAAAAATCAGAATTTATCGATTGATAAAAGAGTAGACGATTTATTGAAACAATTGACTACCGAAGAGAAAATTTCTTTGTTAGGATTTGAAAGCAAAGAGGTAAAGCGATTGGATATTCCGCAATATAATTGGTGGAATGAATCTTTACACGGAATAGCCAGAGCAGGAAAGGCAACCGTTTTTCCACAAGCTATCGGAATGGCGGCTTCTTTTAATGATAATTTATTAAATGAAGTGGCGAATGCTATTTCAACTGAGGCAAGAGCTAAGAATAATATGGCTGTTGCCAAAGACCGCCGTTTGCAATATATGGGATTGAATTTTTGGTCACCAAATATTAATATTTTCAGAGATCCGCGTTGGGGAAGAGGACAGGAAACCTATGGAGAAGATCCTTTCCTTACCGGAAAAATGGGAACAGCTTACGTCAAAGGATTACAAGGAACTGATTCAAAATACATGAAAACAGCGGCTTGTGCCAAACATTTTGCCGTGCACAGCGGACCTGAAAAAACAAGGCATTCGATTGATGTTATTGTAGACGAAAAAGATTTAAGAGAAACCTATTTATATGCTTTCAAAAAACTGGTTGATGCCCATGTAGAAACTGTTATGTGTGCTTATAATCGAGTAAATTCAGAACCTTGTTGTACCGGGAAAACCTTATTGAAGGATATTTTGCGCAATGAATGGAAATTTGGCGGGCATGTTGTGACCGATTGTTGGGCATTACAGGATATTTACGAAAGTCATAAAACCTTGCCAAATAGTGTAACTGTTGCAGCGGCAGCAATTAAAGCCGGTGTAAATATGGATTGCAGCGGATTATTGCAAAAAGATGCAATCAATGCATTGAATCAGAAGTTGATTTCCCTAAAAGATATCGATAATGCATTAGCTCCAACTTTACGTACACAGTTCAAATTAGGATTTTATGACAAAGCAGAGGATAATCCGTATAGAAAATATGGAATAGACAGTATTGCCAATACGTACCACAGAAATCTTAGCCGAAAAATGGCAGAGCAAAGTATGGTTTTGTTGAAAAATGGAGAAGTAGGCGAGAAAAAAACAAAACTGCTTCCTTTGAAAAAAGAGGATTATAAATCGTTGATGGTTGTTGGTCCAAATGCAGCTTCGTTAGATGCTTTGCTGGGAAATTACCATGGAATCACCGATAAAGCCGTAAATTTTGTAGAAGGAATTGCCGGAGCTGTAGATCCTGATACTCGTATAGAATATGATATGGGTTGCGATTTTAACGATACAACTAATTTTGGCGGAGTTTGGGCTGCTTCAATGGCCGATTTGACGATTGCAGTAATTGGTTTTACACCAGTTTATGAAGGCGAAGAAGGCGATGCTTTTTTGGCTGATGGTAAAGGTGATAGAAAAAATATGGATTTACCAGCTTCGCATATTGCATACATCAAAGCACTTCGAAAAGGAACTAAAACGCCTCTTGTAGCTGTGGTAACAGGTGGTAGCGCTGTTGATATTTCGGCGATTGAACCTTATGTTGATGCAATTGTTTTTGCGTGGTATCCGGGTGAACAAGGCGGAACAGCTTTAGCTAATCTTCTTTTTGGAAAAGTATCTCCTTCAGGACATTTACCAATTAGTTTTTATAAATCTTTTAGCGATTTACCGGATTATAGTAGTTATGCGATGAAAGGCAGAACCTATCGTTATTTTGATAAAGAAGTACAATATCCTTTCGGATTTGGATTAAGTTATAGCACTTTTGGATACAATTGGGTTCAAAAGCCAGAGAATATTAAAACTACTTCGGATAAAATTTCGATGCAAATTAAAATTGAAAACACCGGGCAATATAATGCAGATGAAGTAGCTCAGCTGTATATCGAATATCCAAATGTAGACAGAATGCCTTTGAAAGAATTGAAAGCTTTCAAACGAGTGTCAATTTCTAAAGGAGATTCTAAAACAATCACGTTAGAAATTCCGTTGGAAGAACTTCAAAAATGGGATGATGCTAAAAAACAATTCAAAATCTACGAAGGGAAATACAATGTAAGAATTGGTTCGAATTCCAGAGATGCAATGTTAGAAGCGAGTTTCGAAATTGTGAAGTAGGGAGAAGATCGTAGAGGAAAGATTATAGAAGCAAGATTTTAGAGGGAAGATTATAGAGGGAAGATTGTAGAAGCAAGATTATAGAAGCAAGATTATAGAAGCAAGATTATAGAGGGAAGATTATAGAGGGAAGATTATAGAGGGAAGATTGTAGGTGGAAGATTGTAGAGGGAAGAGGAGCAGGTTTGGGGTTATTTGAAATTAGCGCAAATTCGTGTAATTCGTGGCGAAAAAAAAAATCAGATGTTACAACAGATGAAAATATCAAATTATAAAAGATGAATAAAAATTTAAAATCGGCATTTTTTGCAATTTTAGCGCTTTGCTATCTGCAAATGCAAAGTCAGAGTATTAAACAAAATTTGACACAATATGTAGATCCTTTTATTGGTACAGGATTTCACGGACACGTTTTCATGGGAGCAAATGTGCCTTTTGGAGCGGTTCAGTTGGGACCTGTAAACATATCACAAGGTTGGGATTGGTGCTCGGGTTATCATTATTCTGATCCTACTATTATTGGATTTTCACACACACATTTGAGCGGAACCGGAATTGGTGATCTTGGAGATTTACTTTTTATGCCAGCCGTTGGTAAAATCAATTTGAAAAAAGGAACTGCCAAAGACATGGAAAACGGATATATTTCAGGTTTTGATCATAAAGATGAGGTAGCAAAACCAGGATATTATTCGGTTATTTTGAAGAAAAACGGAATCAAAGCCGAAATGACTGCTTCTGAAAGAGTTGGTTTTCAAAAATACACTTTCCCGGCTTCAGATAAATCACATATTATTTTAGATCTGGTTGAAGGAATTGGTTGGGATAAAGCCGTAGATACTTATATCAGAGTTAAAAATGATACTTTAATAGAAGGTTATCGTTTCTCAAAAGGCTGGGCTCCTGATCAAAGGATTTATTTTGCAGCAATTTTATCAAAACCGGCTAAAAAAATCCAATTGTATAACAATACAAAAGAGATGATAAATAAAGTGGTTTTGGGCGACAGTGCAAAAGCGGTGATTCAATTTTCGACTTTAAAAGATGAAGTGATTAAAATTAAAGTGGGAATTTCGGCAGTTAGCACTGAAAATGCTTTGATGAACATTAAAAAAGAAATTTCGGGTTGGAACTTCGAAAAAACAGCAACTGAGGCTGATGAAAAATGGAATAAAGAGCTGAATAAAATTGCAGTAAAATCGAATGATATTGCCAAAATGAAAACGTTTTATACCGCATTATACCACACCATGATTGCGCCTTCTACTTACAATGACAGCAATGGCGATTATTATGGTTCGGACAAACAAGTTCATAAAGCAGCCGGATTTACAAATTTGACAACTTTTTCATTATGGGATACTTATAGAGGCGCAAATCCTTTGTTTACATTAACTCAAACCGAAAAAGTTTCGGATATAATCAATTCGATGTTGGCGATTTATCAGGAAACAGGACATCTTCCGGTTTGGCATTTAATGGGCAATGAAACGTATTGTATGCCTGGAAACAGTGCCATTCAGATTGTTGCCGATGCGTATCTAAAAGGAATCAAAGGAATTGACGGAGAATTGGCTTTCGAAGCGGTAAAAGCAACAGCAATGCAAGATGATCGTGGATTAAATTTTGTTAAAAAAATAGGCTACATTCCGGCAGATAGTTTGAGAGAATCGGTAGCAATTGGAATGGAATATGCAATTTCAGACGGTGCAATTGCTATGATGGCTAAAAAAATGGGAAAAACAGAAGATTATAATTATTTCTATAACCGCTCAAAAGCATACAAGAAATATTACGATGCTTCGACCACTTTTGTACGTGGAAAAGTGAGCGATACAGAATGGAGGACACCTTTTGATCCGTTTAAATCGGCGCATATGAAAGATGATTTTGCCGAAGGAAATGCCTGGCAATACACTTGGTTAGTGCCTCATGATGTAGAAGGATTGATTGCAATGTTGGGAGGAGAAAAACCGTTTACGAAAAAACTGGATACTTTATTTACTATTAAAGGAGATATGGGAGCTGAGGCTTCAAACGATATTACAGGTTTGATTGGACAGTATGCTCACGGAAACGAGCCAAGTCATCACATTACATATTTGTATAATTTCGTGGGACAACCTTGGAAAACTGCTGAGAAAGTACGTTACATCATTGATAATTTATATAGCGACAAACAGGACGGATTGTGTGGAAACGAAGACGTAGGACAAATGTCGGCTTGGTACGTTTGGAGCGCCATGGGAATGTATTCTGTAAATCCATTCAACGGAATTTACGTTTTTGGAAGTCCAACTATGGATGAATCAGTATTGAATTTGGCTGATGGAAAAAGCTTTATTGTGAAAGCCGTAAACAATACTCCAAAGAATATCTACATTCAAAAAGCAACTTTAAACGGAAAGGATTATACTAAAAGTTATATCCTTCATTCGGATATCATGAAAGGTGGTGAATTGATTTTTACAATGGGAGACAAACCTTCAAAATCTTGGGGAGTTTCTCCTAAAGACAGACCTTATTCTGTGAAATAAATTTTTTATTGAGTTTTTGTTGGATTAGATTCAATTTTTTAAAACCTACAATGTTTTCAAAACCTTGTAGGTTTTATTGTTTGTGTATCAAATACCTGCAAGGTCTAAAAAAGACCTTGCAGGAAAATCCAAAAAAGGCGTTTCACTTGCATTAACATATCCCGATAGTTAATAGGAATATGTGCGATAAAGGAGTTTCTTTTTGATTTACTTTTTTCAAAAACATAAAATCTATGTTTATATGTGTTTTAAAAATTATTTTTTGCGTGTTACACTCAACGGGTTAGATAGAATTAATAAATCACAATATTAATAATCAATATTTTTCCCATTCTTTTTGAGTATTTAAAAAATAAAACTTCATAATTTTCAAAAAAGACAATTACTAATTAAATAATGGTAATATTGAATTAATAAGTATACTGCAATCATTATAATTTTATAGTTCTAAAATAGAATAAATTTAATAAAAAACATATGGCATTAATAACTCAGTTGGATGTTGAAAAAGATGTTAGTTCTGTAGCAAATAAAAAATGGTTGTTTCCTTTTATATTGGTAACCAGTTTGTTTTTTTTCTGGGGATTCGTACATAATTTAGATCCAATACTTATTCCTCATTTAAGAAAAGCATTTAATCTTACCGATTTAGAATCTTCTTTGATTGATTCATCGGTCTTTATTGCCTATTTTGTTATGGCTTTGCCAGCCGGTTATATCATGAGAAAATACGGTTATAAATCCGGTATTATGATAGGATTGGTTTTGTTTGGTATTGGTTCAATTTTGTTTGTTCCGGCTGCCAATTCACTACAATATATTTACTTTTTAGGAGCGTTATTTGTTATAGCCTGCGGATTAACTTTCTTAGAAACGGCTGCAAATCCTTATGTTACAATATTAGGTCCGTCTGAAACGGCGACCAAAAGACTAAATTTTTCACAATCATTTAACGGACTCGCTGCTTTTATTGCTCCCGCATATATTGGTCCGATGATTTTATCCGGAAAAAATTTAACTCAGGCGCAAATGGATGCGATGGCACCGGCAGAATTGCATGCTTATGTTTTGGAAGAAGCAGCAAGTGTAAAAATGCCTTATCTAATTTTGGGACTGATTATTTTGGCTGTAGCCTTAGTATTTTATTTTACTAATATGCCTGATGTAAAAGATGAAGATAAAGAAGGAGCAGAGGGAGCAAGTTTTGCCGGAGCCTTGAAATCGATGCGTTTAAGATGGGGAATTTTAGCTCAGTTTTTTTATGTAGGAGCACAGGTTTGCGTTGGAAGTTTTTTTATTAAAATGGCAACTACTTCGGCAGGTCTGGAAGAAGGTGTTGCAGCCAAATATTTAGGTTTTTATGGTCTGGCATTTATGATAGGACGTTTTGCCGGAACATTTTTGATGCAATATATAAAGCCAAGAAAATTATTAATCATTTATACAATTATTAATATTCTATTATCAATATTAGCGATAGTGGGAACAGGAATGATAGTAGTCTATACTTTAATAGCGATCGCGTTTTTTATGAGCATCATGTTTCCTACTATTTTTTCAATGGGTATTGACGGACTCGGACATAATACAAAAATCGGATCTTCATTGATCGTAATGTCAATAGTTGGAGGAGCTTTACTTCCTCCGGTTTTAGGATTTATTTCGGATGTTACAGGAAGTATTCAAAATGGATACGTTGTTCCGTTGACTTGTTTTTCAGTAATACTATTGTTCGCATTTAACGGACACAAAACAAATAAAGCATAAATTCTATTTATATAATATGTTAGAAAACGAAGTAAAAAGATTAGTGGTGAAAATGCACCCGGAAGATAATGTGCTTGTAGCTTTAACAGATTTGGTAAAAGGAGAAAGTGTGATTTTTGACAATCAGACTTATATACTTCAAGATACTATTAAGGCAAAACATAAATTTTATACAGCAGATTTAAAATCAGGAGCTGAAATAACGATGTATGGTGTTTTGGTTGGAAAAGTGCAAAATGATGTTGCTAGGGGAAGCCTGATGACAACAGATAATCTTAAACATGCCGCAGAACCTTATCAGTATCGTGATGTTGATTTTGAATGGAAAGCTCCAGATGTTTCAAAGTATAAAGACAGAACTTTTAAAGGATATAAAAGAAATGACGGTCGCGTAGGAACTGCCAATTATTGGTTGTTTGTACCAACAGTATTTTGCGAAAATAGAAATCTTGATGTAATCCGTGAAGCTTTGCATAATGAGTTGGGATATTCAGTAAGCGATAAATACACGCAATATACGCATAGTTTATTGGAGGCATTTAAAAAAGGAGAAAGTCTGGATACCATAAATGTTCAATTGGCTCCGGATACAAATACGAACCGCGCGTTTAAAAACGTAGATGGAATTAAATTTCTAAACCATCAGGGAGGTTGCGGAGGTACACGTCAGGATGCGGCTACTTTGAGCGCGTTATTGGCTTCCTATGCAAATCATCCAAACGTAGCAGGTATAACAGTATTGAGTTTGGGATGCCAACATTTGCAAGTGCAGGATTTTACAAATGATGTTAAAAAACAAAATGCATCTTTTGATAAACCATTATTTATTTTTGAGCAGCAACAATCAAAAAGTGAAGAACAATTAGTTGCCGATGCCATTAAAAAAACATTTGAAGGCTTAATCGAAATAAACAAACACGAACGAGTTTCGGCGCCATTGAGCGAATTATGTTTGGGAGTTAAATGCGGAGGAAGCGATGGCTTTAGCGGAGTTTCTGCTAATCCGGCTGTAGGTTATGCTTCAGATTTATTGGTGGCTTTGGGCGGTAAAGTTTTGTTAGCAGAATTTCCTGAATTATGTGGAGTAGAACAGAATCTGATTGATCGTTGTACAACAGAAACGGTAGCTAATAAATTCATTGATTTAATGCAGTCTTATGATGCTTTGGCACATAAAGTAGGTTCAGGATTTCACATGAATCCATCGCCGGGAAACATCAAAGACGGATTAATAACCGATGCCATAAAAAGTGCCGGAGCAGCTAAAAAAGGAGGTACAGCGCCAGTCGTTGATGTATTAGATTATACGGAACCGGCGACAAAAGCAGGTTTGAGTTTGGTTTGTACACCAGGAAATGATGTTGAAGCAACAACAGGAAAAGCGGCATCCGGAGCAACATTAATATTATTTACAACAGGATTAGGAACGCCAACAGGTAATCCGGTTTGTCCTGTTATTAAAGTAGCCACAAATTCTATTTTAGCGCAAAAAATGAGCGATATTATTGATATTGATTGCGGTCCGATAATTAGTGGCGAAAAAACCATTGAAGAAATGGGCGAAGATATTTTGGAATATTGCATTAAAGCGGCAAGTGGAGAAATTATTCCAAAAGCAGTGTTGTTAAACCAAGATGATTTTATTCCGTGGAAACGTGGAGTATCATTGTAATAATTATGAGTTATAAATTACGAACTCTCTAGACCTAAAAGTCTAATAATCTAAAGATCTAAAAATCTAAATATATGTTTTCATTACAAAACAAAAAAGCGGTTGTTACTGGTGGTGGCAGCGGAATTGGAAAAGCCATTTCAGTCTTATTTGCAAAGCAAGGAGCTGAGGTACATATTATTGAATTAACAGAAGAAAGTGCTAAAACGGCTGTTGAAGAAATAAAAACAAACGGAGGAAAAGTTTTTTCACATGCTTGTAATGTAGCCAATCAGGAAGAAGTATTAGCAACATTCGGAAAAATTGGAAACATTAATATTCTGGTAAATAATGCGGGAATTGCTCATGTTGGAAAAGTAGAAACCACTCCTGAAGCAGATTTTGACCGAATTATGAATGTGAATGTAAAAGGAGTTTACAATTGTTTGCATGCTTCAATACCACATTTTCGAAATACAGGCGGAGGCGTTATTTTAAATATGGCTTCGATTGCTGCCTGGGTCGGTATTCCGGATCGATTTGCTTATTCTACCGCCAAAGGAGCTGTAATGGCAATGACCTTGTCGATAGCCAGAGATTATATGAGTGAAAATATCCGTTGTAATTCTGTTTCTCCGGCGCGTGTGCATACACCTTTTGTAGATGGATTTATTGCAAAGAATTATCCGGGTCAGGAAGCTGAAATGTTCGAAAAATTATCAAAATCTCAACCTATCGGACGTATGGCAAAACCGGATGAAGTTGCAGCTTTAGCTTTGTTTTTATGCAGCGATGAATCTGGTTTTGTTACTGGTTGTGATTATCCTATTGATGGAGGTTTTATTAAATTAAATAACTAATTTATAATGAAGGTTGCCTTATTCATACCCTGTTATATAGACCAGTTTTACCCTAATGTGGGTATTGCTACTTTGCAGGTATTAGAAAAATTAGGCTGCGATGTCACTTTTCCGTTACAGCAAACTTGCTGTGGTCAACCTATGGCTAACAGTGGTTTTGCAAGTTTGAGTAAGGGTTGCGATATCAATTTTGTTCAAAATTTTGCAGGATTTGATTATATAGTTGCTCCTTCGGGAAGTTGCGTTTTGCATGTAAAAGAACATTTGCAAGATGACAAACATCCGCAAGAAGCATTACAGATTCGTAATACTATTTATGAATTCACCGAGTTTTTAACTGACATCTTAAAGGTGGAAAGTATTAATGCCAGTTTTCCTTTTAAAGTTGGGATGCACAACAGTTGCCACGGACAGAGAGGATTAAACCTTTCATCAATGACAGAAAGAATGTTACCGGAATTTTCAAAACCGGAACAATTATTAAATATGGTCAAAGACATTACCCTGACTAAAGCAAAACGAAATGATGAATGTTGCGGTTTTGGAGGTACTTTTTGCGTGTTTGAAGAAGCAGTAAGCGTAAAAATGGGTAAGGACAGAATAAAAGAACACGAAGATAATGAGGTTGATTATATTACTGGAGGAGATACCAGCTGTTTAATGCATCTGGAAGGAATATTAAAGCGACAAGGAAGTACCACTAAAACGATTCATATTGCTGAAATATTGAATGGTTTTTTATAAAAATTGTAGTTTGAATATATTTTTTAAACACATAGAAACATGCGTTGAAATAATTATAATCAACAGGATAGAATAAATATAAAAGTATGACGGTAAAACACGCTGCATTAGCGGAAAAGTTTATAGCTGACGAGCCTAGAACCGACTGGCACGACGAAACTTTGTGGTTCGTTCGTGAAAAGCGCGATAAGGCTGCTCATGGTTTACCGGAATGGGAGCAATTAAGAGAATGGGGTTCGCAGATAAAGAACAACACGCTTTCAAACCTTTCCAGTTATTTAAAAGAATTTGAAGAAAAAGCTACAGCCAATGGCATAAAAGTGCACTGGGCTTCAGATGCCAAAGAGCACAATGAGATAATTCATAAAATCATCAAAAAACACGGTATTCAGAAAATTGTGAAGAGCAAGAGTATGTTAACCGAAGAATGTCATTTGAATGAATATTTACAGCATAATGGAATAGAAGTGGTCGATACTGATCTGGGAGAACGTATAGTTCAATTCAGAAAAGAACCTCCAAGTCATATTGTGTTGCCTGCAATTCACTTAAAAAAAGAAGATGTAAGTACTACTTTTCATGACCATTTGCAAACTGAAAAAGGAAATAACGATCCACAATATTTAACCGAAGCAGCGAGACAACACTTGCGTAATAAGTTTGTAGAATCGGAATTAGCGATTACAGGAGTCAATTTTGCGATTGCTGAAACAGGAGGTTTTGTAGTTTGTACCAATGAAGGAAATGCTGATATGGGAGCTCATACAGCGCCTGTACACATTGCGTGTATGGGTTTTGAAAAGTTAATTCCAAAAGCAGAACACCTTTCTGTGTTTTTGAGATTATTAGCCAGAAGCGCCACAGGTCAGCCTATTACAACTTATTCAAGTCATTTTCATAAACCGAGACCAAATCAGGAAATGCATATTGTGATTGTAGATAATGGTCGCAGTAAACAACTGGGAAGAGAAGACTTTAGAAATTCATTAAAATGTATTCGTTGCGCAGCCTGTTTTAACACTTGTCCGGTATATCGAAGAAGTGGCGGACATAGTTATCATACAGCTGTTGCAGGTCCAATTGGTTCTATCTTAAATCCGAATTTAGATATGAAAGCCAATGCCGATTTGCCTTTTGCATCAACTTTATGTGGTAGTTGTACCAATGTATGTCCGGTTAAAATCAATATACACGAACAGTTATGGAAATGGAGACAAGTAATTGTTGCTGAAGGATATGTAGACACAAGTAAAAAACTGGGAATGAAAGGAATGAGTTTTGTATTCTCGAATCCTAAAGTGTATCGTTTCATGGGAAAAATGGGAAGAGGCGTAATGCATTTATTCCCTTTTATGGTAAATAATAAATTAAATATTTGGTCTAAACAACGTGAAATGCCAGTCGCTCCAAAGGAATCATTCCGGGATTGGTATTTGAAAAACGGGAAAAACCAAAAATAAAATAGCAGAGAAAGAGCGTATGAGTGCAAGAGAAAATATATTGAATGCCATAGCGATGAATCAGCCTGAATTGGTTGAACTTCCTGTTATTGATCTCAATTCTGTTATTCATTATGAAGATGCCTTTGCACAGTTTAAAACTGTATTGGAGAGCATTGGTGGTAAAGTAGAATTGATTTCGGATATAGCAGTGCTTAAAGATCAGTTAATTGCTGATAAAACAAGCGGAAGTTTTATTGTAAATACTATAGCAGCACTTGGAGATATAGACGAACAAGTAGCTTTTTTGTCGGCAATTGAATTAGAAAAAGTCGAAAAAGCATACATAAAAGGTACAATTGGAGTGGCAGAAAATGGCGCTGTCTGGGTTTATGAAAGTCAAATGATAAACAGACTTATTCCTTTTATATGTCAGCATTTGATTTTGGTAATCGAGAAAAAAAACATTGTAAACACGTTACATCAGGCATACGAAAAAATAGAAGTATCAAAAGAAGGATTTGGTGCATTTATAGCCGGACCTTCTAAAACGGCCGATATAGAACAATCATTGGTAATAGGAGCGCATGGCGCAAGAAGTGCTGTGATTTATGTAATTGAATAACGACAAGGATAATGTTGTCTGAATAAATAAAAGAAGTATAATATATTTAAAAGTAATAAAAATGAAACTAATACGATTTGGAGAAGCCGGTAAAGAAAAACCAGGTATTTTAATAGGAGAAAAAAGATTTGATGTCTCTTCAATAGTAACGGATTACAACGAAACGTTTTTTGAAGAAAACGGATTAGAAAAATTAAAAAAAGCATTAGAAAATAATCCGGTATTACCGGAAGTTGACGCAAATGTACGTTTAGGTTCTCCGGTGGCGAGACCTTCAAAAATAATATGTATTGGTTTAAATTATGTAGATCATTGTTTAGAAACCAATGCGCCAATTCCGGCAGAGCCAATTATCTTTTTTAAATCAACTACCTCTTTATGCGGACCAAATGATGATTTGATAATCCCAAAGAACAGTGAAAAAACAGATTGGGAAATTGAGTTGGCTTTTATAGTGGGTAAAAAAGCAAGTTATGTAGAAGAAGCCGATGCTTTAGATTATGTTGCCGGTTATGCTTTACTGAATGATTATAGTGAAAGAGCTTTTCAAATAGAGCGTGGTGGACAATGGGCAAAAGGAAAAGGCTGCGATACATTTGCACCACTTGGACCCTTTTTGGCAACTCAGGACGAAATCGCAGACGTGAATAATATACCAATGTGGTTAACAGTTAACGGGAAAAAATTCCAAAATAGTAATACTTCTAATCTGGTATTTAAAATTCCATTTTTAGTGCATTATTTAAGTCAGTTTATGACGTTGCTTCCTGGTGATATCATTAGTACAGGAACTCCTCCGGGTGTTGGTTTAGGAATTAAACCAGATCCTATTTACATCAAAGCAGGAGATGTAATCGAATTAGGAATGGACGGTTTAGGCAGCAGTAAACAACACGCTGTGGCTTACACAAAATAGAATAACATAATTCGTTAATTATAACACATAGTCCCGAAGCTTTGAGCTTCGGGAACAAAGCATTAAACACAATATTGTCATTTCGACGAAGGAGAAATCTTCGCAAGTAACTCCGCAACGAGAATCCAATCTTTGGCGAGCTTCTCGTGGAGATTTCTCCTTCGTCGAAATGACAAAAATGTGTAAAAGTAAAGAGCCTTTGGCTCGATTTATATTGTAGGGATGGATTTTAATCCGTCCTTCGTAATCAAAATCGCCAATCTTTGTAGAGTTACACGTGGAGATTTCTCCTTCGTCGAAATGACAAAAATGTGTAGATTAATTTTGATCTAAAATTTGTCCTATCCCGAAGTTTAGGAATCAGGACTACGATATTAAGTAAATTTATTATGAATTGATCTTAAAGTGTTATCGTACACAAGGCATTTTTTTTTAGTTTTAACAATAATTAATTAAATAGTAAACATGATGAAATCATTTTTCTTTTCACTTCTTTTATGCAGTACATTGTCGTTTGCACAAGAAGTAAATATCATTCCTCAGCCAGTGGAAGTTGTTAGAAATAGCGGAAATTTTGTGATTAATTCGGAAACCAGCTTGGTTGTTATCAATAAAGAAGATAATGCTACGGCTACTTTTTTGAATGATTATTTGTTTAATTATTATGGTTTTAAGTTGTCTGTGGTAAAAAAGGCAAATAAAAATGCCATTAAATTAATAAGTCAAAAGAATATTGAAGGACTTAAAAGTGAAGGCTATAAGTTAAAATCAGATCAAAATGGTGTCGAAATTAACGGTAATTCACCAATGGGAACTTTCTACGGAATGCAAACCCTTATTCAATTGCTTCCTGTAGAAAAAAGTAATAATCTGGCAATTGCAGCAGTAGAGGTTAAAGATCAACCACGTTTTGCTTACAGAGGAGCTATGCTTGATGTTGGACGTCATTTTTTTTCGGTTGAATTTGTAAAAAAGTATATTGATTATTTAGCCTTACATAAAATGAATTATTTTCATTGGCATTTAACCGAAGACCAAGGTTGGAGAATTGAAATAAAAAAATATCCAAAACTTACTGAAATAGGTTCTAAAAGAAATGGAAGTATTATTGGAAGTTATCCGGGTAAAGGAAGTGATAATACACCAGAAGGAGGTTTTTATACTCAGGAAGAGGTAAAAGATATTGTAAAATATGCTTCAGATCGTTTTATAACGGTAATTCCGGAAATTGAAATGCCGGGACACAGTAGCGCTGCTATTGCCGCTTATCCGGAGTTGAGTTGTTTTCCAGACGAGAAAACTAATCTTTCGGATAATATGATCTCTGATAAGAGCAAGCAGGAAATGGCAAACGGAAGAAATAAAATTGTTCAGGAAACCTGGGGAGTTCATACAGATGTGTTTGTTCCAACAGAAAATACGTTTAAATTTCTGGAAAATGTTCTTGATGAAGTGATCGCTTTATTTCCATCAAAATACATTCACGTAGGTGGAGATGAATCTCCTAAAGATGCCTGGAAAAGAAGTGCATTTTGTCAGCAAATGATAAAAGACAAAAATTTGAAGGATGAGCATGGTCTTCAAAGTTATTTCATCCAACGCATGGAAAAATACATTAATAAAAAAGGCAGAACCTTAATTGGCTGGGACGAAATTTTAGAAGGCGGTCTTGCGCCAAATGCTATCGTAATGAGCTGGAGAGGTGAAGAAGGCGGAATTGCAGCTGCAAAAGAAAAGCATCAGGTAATTATGACTCCGGGAAGCCATGTTTATTTAGATCATTCTCAAACTAAGAACGAAAAACAAGTTACTATAGGAGGGTTTTTGCCATTGGAAACAGTTTATGGTTATGAGCCAATTCCGAAAGAGTTGAACGAGCAACAAGCAAAATACGTTTTGGGAGCTCAGGCAAATGTCTGGACAGAATATATGGCTAATCCTGCCAAAGTAGAATATATGATATTTCCTCGTTTAAGCGCTTTAAGCGAAGTATTGTGGTCTTCAAAAGAAAGTAAAAATTGGACTGAATTTCAAACAAAAATTGAAACGATGAAAAAGCGATATACGATTTGGGGAGCTAACTATTTTAAAGAGGATTAAATCTAATACTATCTACTTAAAACCATAAATAACCATGAAAAAAATAACACTTTATGTACTTTTCCTCTCGATGAGCTGGATAGGAATGATGGCACAAACCTATACTCCTTCGGAAGGAAATATTAAGAATAGAAAAGAATTTCAAGACGATAAATTTGGGATGTTCATTCACTTTGGACCCTATAGCGTTCTGGGAAATGGCGAATGGGTTATGAACACTGAAAACATCAGAGTAACCGAATACGGAAGATTAATTAACGTTTTTAATCCTCAGGATTTTGATGCTAAAAAATGGGTTGGTATTGCAAAAGCAGCGGGAATGAAATACATCACTTTTACCACGCGTCACCACGATGGTTTTAGCAATTTTGACACCAAATTATCAGATTGGAAAATTACAAATACACATTTTAAAAGAGATTTATTAAAAGAATTGGCTGAAGAATGCCATAAAGAAGGTATTAAGTTGTTCTGTTATTATTCGCTTTTAGACTGGACTAGAACCGATTACCAATACGAAACAGGAAAAACAGGGAAAGGAACAGGAAGAACTGCAAAAAGTGATTGGGATAGCTATATCCGTTTTATGAAAGGACAGTTAACAGAATTGCTGACCAATTACGGAGAAATCGGTGGTATTTGGTTCGACGGACATTGGGACCAATTAGATAATGATACTGATAAAACATTAACATCAAAAGTAAACTGGCATTATGATGAAATTTACAAATTGATTCATACACTTCAACCTAACTGTTTGATTTCAAACAATCACCATTTAACGCCTATTCAAGGAGAAGATTTTCAAGCATTTGAAAAAGATTTACCTGGCGGAAATACCTCTGGATTTGGAGGACAATCTGTTTCTCAATTGCCTTTGGAAACATGCGAAACGATGAACAATTCCTGGGGATTTGATATAAATGACAGAAAATATAAATCGACCAAAGATTTACTGCATTATATGATAAATGCAGCCAGTTTGAATGCTAATTTCCTTTTGAATGTTGGACCAATGGCTGACGGATCAATCCAACCGGAATTTGTGGCAACTTTGAAAGAAATAGGAATCTGGATGGATAAAAACGGAAAAAGTATTTACGGAACAAGAGGCAATGTGATAAAACCGCAAGATTGGGGCGTATTTACGGCCAAAGACAAAACCTTGTTTGCACACATCATAAAAACACCGAATCAGGCGGAGTATATTTTCATCCCGGAGATGAAACAAAAAATCAAAAAATGTTATTTGATGGAGAGCAAAAAGGAGCTTAAATTCAAACAACAACCTGAAGGTACTTTTGTGTATTTGAATGGTGAGAAATTGGATGAAATAGATACGATAATTGAAATGCAAATACAGTAAGTAACTGATTTTTGAATTAATATAAAATTCGAATTTAAAATTTTCAGTATTGAAATTTAGCGATATAAAAGCCCTAATGAAAATTAGGGCTTTTTTTATGGAAAGAACAGAATTCTAACCTTAAACTCAGAAACCATAATAGTCAGATTTAAATTTTTACAAGATAAAAATTACAGATTATTTTTCTTACAATTTTAAAATTTAGAATAATTTAAAAAAAAGGCTGAAACTGCTTGACACATCAATTTTAATGTGCTCGTACACATAAATTTAATGTGCACGAGCACATTTTTTTTGATTTTTGTTTTATATGTAAAAAAAAAAATATAGTTTAGTCATGTAATTATGAAAAATAGTGTTTAATTCTTAAGTTAATAATCCTAAAACTATTATTTGTTTACTATTCTGTCCTACTTTAAGTTTTTTTTAAGAATTGAAAAAATGACGAATAATAGCGGTTTACAGTATTTTTTAAAATTGTAGAATAACAGCATCAAAATGAGCCTTTTTTATGGTACAACAAAGGGTTTTTAAATGATAAAAAAGTAAAAAACAGAATGATAAAACAAAAAATATTTATTCATGAAGTAACAGCCTTAAAGTTTAGAATAGAACAAGTTAAGGTTTGCTTTTAGTATAAAGTAGTAAAAAACAAAAGTAGATGAAGTCAACATTCGGAGTGGTTGAAGTAAAACTAAAAAAAATACAGAATCAAGACAATTATAAAAAAAAGCATGGAAGAATTAATTAAAACTGTCTTTAAAGATTTTTATCCCAATAAAACAATCCTTACTTATTCGGCCATACAATTTGGTCTGATCAATAGCACTTATAAAATTGAGACTGCTGATGGCGATTATATCTTGCAAAAAATGAATCAGGTTGTGTTTCCCAATATAAAATCGTTATTGAACAACAAGATAAAAACCACTTGGTATTTGAACGCAAACGGGTTTCCCACTTTAAAATTTATAGCAAATAGTGAGGGACATTTTTATTCACAACAAGGCCAGGCGATTTGGCAGCTTTCAACTTATATTCCTTCCGTGGTTTTAGATCGGATTGATTCAAACACAGTTGCAAATCAGGTTGGCGCTTATTTGGCAAAGTTTCATAAAGCATTGCTCGGTTTTCCAATTTCGGAATTAGAGTACACAATTCCGGATTTTCATAACACTATAAAAAGGTTTTCTGATTTTGAAGAAAGTGTAAACAATGCTTCACCGGAAAGGTTGTCCAAAGCAAAAGAATCAATTGTGTTTTTAGAATCTAATTTTAAAACGATACAACGTGTTGCCAATGCAATAAATACGCAAAAAATACCTGTGAGAGTTGTGCATAACGATACTAAAATAGGGAATATGCTTTTTGATGAAGATAAAAATATTTTATGCATCATTGATTTTGATACGGTAATGCCCGGAAGTATTTTTCATGATGTAGGTGATAGCTTAAGAACGGGAGCCAATAAAGCTACAGAAGAAGAAAAAGATTTATCAAAAGTATGTTTCGACATCGAAATCTATGAGGCTTTTATGAAAGCTTATGTTGCCGAAGCTTCTTGTTTTATGTCTGAAGAAGAAGCAGATAATATTCATCTAAGTTTACCACTAATCCTTTTTGAACAAGCCTGTCGTTTTTTGGGAGATTATTTAAATAATGACAGTTATTATACTACAACATACCAAGATCAGAATCTGGTAAGAGCAAAAACGCAGATTAAGCTTATGGATGATGTACAGTTGTATTTAAAGACAAAAAAACAAGTCATCTTCAAGTAAGATTTTAAAATTTTCGAAAATCATATTGCCGTTAACCAAAGTAGAAACCAAAAAATCAATAACCAATGAATATAGTTTATTAAAGTTAAAAGGAAAAAAAACAGAGCAATAAAAGTACTTTTTTAGATCGTTCTGATTCCTGCAAATCAAAAAAAACAGCTTGTTTTTAATGTCTGATTTTAAGAAGGTAAAGTCATATTTGATTTTGCTACGGTACTTTCTATGCCTTTTTTTAAAATAAATAAAAGCAAATTATTGAAAATAATACTGTCTCATTTTGATTCTGATTTTTGATTTTGAAATAAAATGTAAAACGCCAACAACGTGCCAGATAAGGCAATTGTACTCTTTATTATGTTATTAACCATTTGATTAAAAAGACTTATTAACCAATAAACAACCAATTTTATGAAAAACCAATTTAACCCGGTAAATGCCGAGCTATTAACCAAACAAAAAAAGATATTTCTCTGGACCAAGAAGAATTCGATATTCTTTTTTGTCACCTTATGTAGTATTTCCTCTTTTGGGCATACAGTAAAATTAGAAAGAGTTGAAGTAATAAATCATGCTAAGGAAACAAAAGCAGAAAGTAATCTGAATTTTGCTGTTGATGTTGATCCCATTACCGGAAAAGTGACGGGTGAACTTGGCGAAAGCTTATTTGGAGCTTCTGTTAAAATTAAAGGAACAAACAAGGTAGAATCTACAGATGTTGACGGAAGCTTTTCTATTGCGGCAAAAGAAGGTGATGTTTTGATTGTTTCTTATGTTGGATTTATTACTAAAGAAGTAACAGTTGGCAATCAGAAGCAATTAAATATTAGACTTAAATCAGCCCAAAATGATTTAAGTGACGTTGTTATTATTGGTTATCAAAAAGTACATAAAAAAAATGTCAACGCTGCCGTATCAACTATTAGCAGTAAAGATTTGCAGGATATTCCGGTGATTAGTGTTTCTTCGATCATTGGTAGTTTGGCCACAGGAATACAAACGCCTACTCAAACGGGTGCGCCTGGAGGAAGAGGATCTTTGGTTATTCGTGGAAACACCAGCATGTCAGGTTCTGGTTATAGTAGTCCGCTTTATGTAATTGACGGAGTACAAACATCTTTAGAAGATTTAGCCGGATATAATACTTCCAATACCGATTTTTTGGCGTCTTTGAATCCAAATGATATTGAAAAAATAGATTTCCTAAAAGATGCTTCTGCGGCTGCGATTTATGGATCACGCGGAGCAAATGGAGTTATTATTATTACGACCAAAAAAGGTGGAGCTTTGGATAAACCCGAATTTACTTTTTCATTAAACACAGGAATATCTCCTATTCCAAATTTAGTGACAATGAATATCGGTTCTGCCGAAAGAAATGCCAAGATGGGAATGCTTTATAAATGGTGGAAATCTGATGACGTACAGACATCGCATGTACCAATGGTTTTATCGGATAGTTTGAATCCTGCATTTAATAATAAAGTTGATTATCAGGGATTATTTTATAGAACGGGAATTTCTAACAAGTATAATTTAAGTATGCGAGGCGGAAGCGAAACTACAAACTATAGATTATCATTAGGATATGATAATGTAGAAGGAGTTATTAAAAACTCAGGTTTTAAGCGTTATACTTTTTCGGGAAACATTAATTCTAAAGTTGGACAAAATTTCGAGAATCAATTTCGAGTTAATTTATTGCAAACGGACAATCAAACAGGTCAGGGAAATCCTGATGGAGGAAGATTTCAATTCAATAATACGTTACCTACTGATCCTTCGAACTTAAATTCTTCTTTGTTTTATGTTTCGGATGATAAAATTAAATCGTTACAAGGAGAATTATCAGATAAACTGAATACAGATGAAACTATACAAGTAACGCTTTCTGATTTTATGAAATATGATTTCACGCCTGCTTTTTCAATTAATGCACAATTTAATTACGTGTATAGTTCTGAAAAGAAAAATTATTATGAGCCTTCAACAGTGCGTGAAGAAGGAGATGGTTTTGCCAGTTATGCCTTATATAATCGAAAAAATTTATCATCAGATCTTTATGCTAACTACTATAAGAAATTTGGTAACCATACTGTTACAGGTGTCTTAGGACAAAAAACAGATTATAATAAATATGAAGATATGTTTATGTATGCCAAAGGTTTTGGTGTAGATGCAATCAAGGTTATCAATGATCGCTATACTCAAGGTCAAATTAATGGTTACACAAGTATAGAATCCAACGCTTTACTGTCTTATTTTGGGCGTTTAGGATATCGTTTTAAAGAACGTTATATGGTTGATGTTGCCTTTAGTAGAGATGGATCTTCTCGTTTTGGAGAAGATGTTCGCTATGCTAATTTCTCTTCTATAGCGTTGGGTTGGATTATTTCTGATGAGCCTTTCATCAAAAAAATCACCGGAAATGTTTTGAGTTACGCAAAATTAAGAGCCAGTTATGGAGTAAATGGAAACGAAATTGATGAGAATTTCCTGAGATACGGATCTTACAGATTAGGTTATGGCGGAAATCCATTGTGGTCTAATTTAATGAATGTTTCTACTTATGGAGGCACAACGGGAGTTGTAACCGATTATAATACTATCGGGAATCCGAATCTTTCCTGGGTAAATTCAAAACAATGGGATATAGGTTTTGATATGGATTTGTTTAATAACCGAATCAATATAACTTTTGATGCTTACAACAAGAAAACAGAAAATCTATTATTCGAAACTCTTTTTCCTGCTTATTCAGGATTCAATCAGGCAAAATCAAATGTAGCAGGTGTAATGAATTATGGTTGGGAAGCAATGGTTAAATGGCAAATCTTTTCAGTTGGAAATCCTTGGAAACTTGAAATAAGCACGGGAATGAGCCAAAACAAAAACTTCGTAACTAAGCTTCCTAACGGAAACAAAGATTATTACGGATATGATGCAGGCAGAGACAGAAGTTATGGATATGTGGTAGGAATGCCATTGATTCTTCCTGTACAATTCAAAAACGAATATATTGTCGATAATCTAAGTCAGTTACCAATAAATCCATACACTGGAGAAATACTGCACGGTAAATCTGCTTGGGGAACTATTGCACCGGGAACACCAATCTGGAAAGATTATAACGGGGATTATTTATTAGATGAAGCCGGCGATTATAAATTGGACACTTCATTTAAACCAACACCTGATTTTACAGGATTATTCAATATAAATTTAAAATACAAAGGTTGGTATTTACAAGCTTATAGCCAATTCTCATTTGGTTCTGATATTATAGATTCGTCTACACAAAAATATTTAGATAATTACGACAGAGGAGATGATTGGGCTGTTAAAGGTTTACAAGATCTAAGCGGATTGTCTTTTTGGGAAAACCCGGGAGATGGAGCAGCAGGTGCACATTATCCGGCTTTGTATCCGGCTCGTCCTAATACTACGCCTTATTACAGATTTAGAAGCGGTCAGTCTCTGTGGAAAGAAAGTGGTGATTATTGGAAAATATCAAACGCTTCTATTGGATATACAATTGACAAAAGTCGTGTTTTAGAGCAAATACATATTTCTCGTGTACGTATTTATGGTTCGGTAATAAATCCATACCAATGGCAACGTTCTAAAGTTGTTGCAGATGCTTCTCAAGTTGATGAAATGGGATACACGCTTGGTAATGGATATCCACAATCGAAAACATTTTCACTTGGATTGGATATTAAATTTTAAATGAATTAAAAATGAAAAAGTATACATACAATAAAATAACGATTCTGACTTTTTGTTTGTTTAGCCTTTTTGGCTGTACAGATATGTTGGATCAAGAACCAATGGGTTTGGCAACTCCGCAAAATTTTTGGGTTTCTCAGGCCAATGTTGAATCAGCATTAGCAGGAGATTATGCGTTGCTAAAAGAGGCTTTGACCAAAGATTCAAACTTCTTGTTATGGGGAGAATTTACCGGAATGACTTTTATGAACAGTCAATTCTGGATTGTAGATTATATCGAAGGAAACGGAAATTATGTTTTGGCGTATCGTGATGATTCGCGCAATTGGAAAGGTTTTTACAGAGCGGCAAACTGGGCTCTTTCTATCGAAAAACACGTGAGTGAAATGCCGGATAACGCTTTCAAATCAAAAGCCGAAAAAAACAGGCTTATTGGCGAAGCAGCTTTTGTAAGATCATTATCCTATTTCTATTTGGCTCGTATCTGGGGAGATGCGCCAATTGTAGATGAGGTTATAGAGACTTCAGATCAATTGATTAAGGACGGTAACATTGTTACAAAACCAAGAGAGAATGAACTTAAAGTCCTGGATTTTTCTTTGGCTGCAGCCAATAAAGCAATTGGTTTATTAGAATACTCTACTCCCGGTGCTCCTAAATGGGCTATTACTGCCAATAAAGCAAGTGCCGAAGCCCTAAAAGCACATATCACGCTTTGGTACGCGAGTAGAGATCATGGTAATAATGCTATGATTACTCAGGCTCTTGCGGCTGCCAATTCAGTGATTCAAAACAGTCATGCGTCACTTATTGATTATGTAAATGAAGGCGTAGATGGATTTAATGATATGTGTATCGGGCAATCTAAAACGGGTCTTTTTGAAATTAATATCAGTGCTGCCATGAACGAATCATATCGTGTGGACGGAGGAGATACCACTCCGACAGGATTAACGTTAACGAATCCGTTTTTTCTAAATCCTAATTCAAATGCGCCTATTATTAGTGACGATTTTTATGGTAAGGATATGATGAATTCAGATTCGGACAGAGACAATGATAAACGTAAAGAATTGTTTTTTAGCAATTTTGATTCAAATGAACAATCTTCTTTAATGAAATATTCTCAGGCAACTCGCGATGGTCAGGCGTCTGATCCTTATGCGAGATTTTCAGAATCCAACATCTTAATTTTCAGATTAGCGGATATCTACCTTCTTAGAGCTGAAGCAAATATGAAACTAGGAAATACTTCCGCTGCTGTTGCCGATATTAATACAATCAGATCTAAAGCTAATGTACCTAATTATACCGGTGCTACTGACAATGAATCACTTACGAAAGCCATTTTTGACGAGCGTGCTATTGAATTGGTAGGCGAAGGACAATCAGGATTTGACAGAATCAGAATGAATTATTTTGCGGGAGTAAGCTGGATGAACCCAACCAGAATTGCTCATAAAGGCTGTTTTTGGCCAATTGATCCATCTGTAATCTCTATTAATTCTGCCATTATTCAAACCGACTTTTGGAAAGGTAAGTTGTAATTTATTTAATAATTTTTAAAGAACATAAACATGAAATATATAGTAATAATAATAGTGCTTTTCAGTATGTATTCCTGTTCAAACGACGACTATTTAATTGATGGTGGTCTTGCCAATCAAAATGTTGGAATGTCTACTTATGATTTTCTAAAATCACATAAACAACTGGACACATTGGCTTTATTGATTCAAAAAGCAGGTATGATTGATGTGGTTAATGCGAAATCAACGACTCTTTTTGCTCCGAATAATTTGTCTATCAAGAATTATATTTTTTATAAGAAAGATATCGAAGAAAATCCAAATTATGGTATAAACGATATTCCTGTAGATGAGTTGAAAGAAATATTAGGAGGATATATTTTCGATCAAAGTCTGGATCGCAGCAAATTGGTAAAAGAAGGGAGAGTTTATCTAGCCCATAATGGGGAAGAGAGAGGGATTTCTCTTATACCTGTTGAAGAATATAAGGATCAATTAGATCAATTTCCGGAGTATGTGGTTTATTCTTTCAAAGGATTGGATAATTATTGGGGGACTAATCCAGATGATGGCAGCAATGACGATGTTCATACTATCGTCAGAACCTCCAATTTAATTTCTACCAACGGAGTAATTCATGTGCTGCAAGGGTCTCATCATTTTTCGAATTATATCATCAATTAATCGCTCATTTTGAGGAAACAATGTTCGATCAAAAATGAAATAGAAAGACTCAATTTTTGAAACCTATTTCTAAGAAAATTTTAAAAAAATAATATATCTACATATGAAAAAGATAATTTGTTTATTAGGGATTACCCTGTTTATATTGTCCTGTGAGCAGCCAGAAGTGGGCTATATCAGCGATAATATACATTCACTACAAGACACAATCACCGTTCCTCGCGGCGTGTTTTTTTCTTCTGTGCCGCCGGCAGTAGAAGGATCAACATATCCAATGGAATGGGCAATTACAAGTATTACGGATAAAAATGGTAAAGTAACTACTGAATTGCAGGATAAACATGAGATTTTGACCTGGACAGCTCCATTTGATCCTACTACGGATACTACGTTGGAATTGGCTATGAAAAAATTAAAACTGAGTCCGCAACCGTCTATTATAATGAATCCCGTAAGCGGGGAATTTGTCTTCACACAAGCCTCTAAATCGGTTGTTGAGGACAATTTTATAGTCAATGTCAGTGCAAAAAATGTTCGTGGAGAACGTCAGTTAGATAATTTCACACGCGTGAAAATGGGTCCATTTGTTCCTGTAGAATTCAAAACAGAGATGAGGTCAAGACTACAGTTAGGCAAAGGAGCAGGTGCTTATGATACCGGTTACACGTATTCTGTACTAAACGATAGTGATCCAAAAGTTGCGGGTGTTTTAAACGGAACCGATCCTTATATCACGATTACAAAAATAAGCGAAGAACCAAAATTAGCCATAAAAGTAAAAATGATTATTGCAGACAGTCATGGAGCAGCTCTTGATCCTAATAAAGTAGTTTTTAATTATAGCGGATCTGCACCTTTACAAAATTATCATGATAATACTATAGGAACCGTATTGGATTCAGAAAGTACGACTTTTGGATTACCGGCTCCGCCATTCCCCCAATACGCCAGAAATTACACAGGTAATGATGCTTACTTAATGTATTATTTGACAACAGCAGATGCTTTTACAGTTGATAAAGCAGCTTTTGAAGCAGCAAATGGCGTAAAGGACTGGAGTAAATATATCGATCCTGCTACTGGTCAAATTAGAAACAGAGCTTACATACGATGGGGAATGAAAATTAATGATTCCGGCACTTGGGAAATTAGAATGAAAATCCCCTATACAACCAAGAAATAGCTTTGTATGATAAGTAAGCATCTGCATACTTGATTGTGCGAAATCCTATTTAACAATGTCCCGGTTCGAAAGTAAAGTTTTGAAAATTTTTTATCACTGGGACATTAAAATGCATAAGTATTAAAAAATAAACATATTAGATATCAGCCTGTTGTAATAATTTTTAAGCAGTTAATTTATTGAGAAGTAAAGAATTACATTTTTTGAAACGTATCAAATAAAAACAATATTAACAATTAATCAACTTTAAAACTATGAGATCAAATACCCTTTTTTCCGCCCCATTAGTGGCTATGTTTTTCCTTTTATCTGTTGTAATGTCTTGTCAGGAAGACACTGCTAAAGAAAGTCCGCAAGCATCAAATTCGGGCAAAAGTTCTGCAAAAGCCGCTGCGGCAAGCGGAGAAAATGCAGCACCATCAGAGCATCTTTATTTTTCTTTTCCATCCGATGCAATTGTCAAACTGCACAAAATAAAAATTACGCAATCGGCGAATGCTGAGTATTTCTCTGTTCACAATTATTCAGGAGGTTATGCAGGTTTACAACAAACTCCCGATACGTCTTTTGGCACACCCAATATTCTGATTTCATCACTTTGGGATCCTAATACCGCCGGAGGAGTTTTTTCTGAAGTGGCTTACGCGGATCCTGCAACTTTAACTAGTAGATTTGGAGGTGAAGGTGACGGATACAAAACAATTAATCCGTATCAATGGGCACTTAACACCTGGTATAATATAGCTTTAAGAGCCTGGAAATTAAACGGAAAATTATACATCGGTACTTTTATCCAAAATCAAACTACCGGAAATTGGTTTCATACCTCGACATTAGCGATTCCTGACAGAACCACTTTTTTAGGGTCAAGCAACGATGCCTTTTTAGAAAACTGGACAGGATCTGATCCGGCTTATGATGGTAGCTTTATTAGAAAAGCCTTTTTTAAAGATTGTTGGAATTTAAGCACCACAAATACGTGGGAAAAACACGCCAGCAGAAGTTTTAGCGCTAATGACGGTGATCAGGGTAGAAACGGAATATACGACAGAGCTTTCAACTCAGGTTATGATGCCACAGAAGATGCTTATTTTATGGAACATGGAGGAACTGTTCAACCTAGTGCCGGATTTGGAACAGGACGAACATTAGCTCTTCCGGCGCAAACGAATCAGGGAAGCGCTCCGGTTTTGACAATTGCTCAGGTTCAATCGGCTACAGCAATTAGCAGTGGGAATACAGTAACGGTAAATTGGACAAACAATCCAACCAAAAGCCCACAATTTTCTTCAAAAGTAGAATTACTTGATCCTTCGGGAACTGTTGTGAGCACCGTAAACGAAGTATTACCTCAAAAAAGAGCAGCGACGATTACAAGCACATTAGGTACCGGAAGTTATTCAGTAAGAATTACCATTACAGATATTTTCAACCAAAATTCTACACCATTAGTAGTACCGGTTACGGTTAATTCCGGTCCAACAGCAGGGACTTGGTATAAAATTAAAAATGTAGCGAGCGGTCTTTATCTGGCTATTGCGAGTAACAGTACGGCAAATAGCGCTTTTCTTGTAGAAAGCACAAGTGCGACTGGAAACGGACAAAAATGGAAGTTTAATGCACAAGGAACTGCTTACGTAATTGTGAATGCCAATAGTAATAAAGCACTCGATATTTCAGGCGGAACACAAACATTAGGCGGAAATATTATTCAATATACGATCTCAAATGGTGCAAATCAGCAATGGAATCTGATTGCGGCGGGTTCTGGTAAATATGTAATTCAAAGTAATTTGTCGAATCATTATGTACTGGATAATCCGGGAAGCAGCACAACAAGCGGAACTAAGATTGTTCAATATAGTATTAATGGTACAACGGGAAGTCCAAATCAACAATGGATATTGGAAGCACAATAAAATAAAAAAGCAAAAGAGATGGGTTAGACCATCTCTTTTGTATTTGACAAATGTACAGCTTGCTTCATAGAGAATAAATATTAAAAAGGCAATGCAAGTAAAAACTGGTAAGCGTATCAAATTATAAAGGCTCACAAGTTCTTGAAAGATTAGTAATGAGATGTTTTTTTAAACACCAATGATATTATGATTAACTATTAATAAACCAAATTATGAAACTAAATTATATTTTTTTATTGTCCTTAATTCTTATGGCAGGTTTTCAGTCTTGTTCTAAGGACGACGTGACTGGTTCCAAACAAAATCCAGACTCTCAGGAATCAAATTTTAATTATACAAGTGAAAAGGCACACAATCTTAATGTTGTTTATTTTATTCCAAATGATGTAACTGAGCCTGCTGATTATCATCGTCGAATAAGTGAAATACTTTTAAATCTGCAAGTTTTTTACAGCACAGAAATGCAGCGCAATGGTTATGGAAATAAAACTTTTGGACTGTTAAAAGATGATGCTAAAAAAAGAATTAAACTGATTGTAGTAAGAGGAAGTCAGGGAAAATCAGCATATCCTTATAATGGTGGAGCCGATGCTATGATAACAGATATCAATAATTATAAAGCAACACATGCAACTGAGTTTACTTCAGATCATTATTTGGTAATAACACCAGTTACAGTGGATCAAAATGGCAATGCTGAGGGCGAAGGCGTTCCTTTTTACGGTTTAGGTAAGTTTTGTTTTGCACTTGACTATGCCAATCAGGATATAAAATATTTAGGAGTTGGCGGAACATCAGGCGAAATAGCTACCAAATGGATTGGCGGTATGGTACATGAACTCGGTCATGGATTAAATTTACCACATAATCGTCAAAAATTTTCATCTGAAACAACATTGGGAATGGCATTAATGTGGGCAGGCAACAGCACTTGGGGTATTTCCAAGACATTTCTAACTGCCGCAGATTGTGCAGTTCTAAATGTTAATCAGATTTTTAATAATGATAACAAAGCTTATTATGAAACAAGTACTGCTTCTATTTCAGAAATACATGCCAACTATGACGTTGCTAAAGGAGCTATTATTGTTTCAGGAAACTACAACAGTTCTTTAGCAGTTAAAGATGTTTTGTTTTTTAATGATCCTAATGTAAATAATGAAGGAACAGGCGTGAACAGGGATTATAATGCTATTGCCTGGACATCAAAACCGGTCAATTCCAATAGCTTTTACATTGAAATGCCGATTTCGGATTTGGAATTCAAAACGGATAATATACCTTATGAATTAAAAGTGAAGCTTGTGCAAGAGAACGGTAATGTAATAGAGACTATTTATTTCTATACTTTTTTAAATGGCAAACCAGTTTTGAATTTTAGTACCAGAAACGAAATCAGTAAACAAGGATGGAGTGTTGCTTCTTTCAGCTCAGAGGAAACTAGTGGTGAACCTGCTCCAAACGGATTGGCTGTAAATTTAATCGACGGGAATGCTGCTACCTATTGGCATTCTAATTGGTCCGGCACTGCAGCAAATTATCCTCATCAATTTGTAATTGATATGGGCGGCAGTAAAATAGCCAATGGTTTAACAATTACACAAAGATCAGGTTTACAGCGCGCTATAAAAGATGCGGAACTCTTTACCAGTCTTGACGGAGTCAACTTCATTTCTGCTGGAACTTATGTGTTTGCCAATACAAATGGTGCACAGTATTTTGATTTTTCTGCATCAAAAACTTTCAGATACTTCAAAATAGTTGCGAGCACATCTTGGGATGGAGAGCCATTTGCCGCCCTTGGAGAAATAGGAATGTATTAAAAAAGAAATATATCATTGAAAACTTTTTCTACTAAATATTAGTGGTTTTTCTGCTAATATTTAGTGAATCAGGAAGTGATTAAGCTGTTAACGTATTTGATATTTCTGCGAAAGAAAAATAGATATGAAAACGACTTAACATTGACAGGAAAGGAAAACAATCTTATTTGTTTAGACCTTGGGAAAAATAACTATTATGATTAATTAAAATGAAAATACTTTATCTGACATTAAGCTTAGCGACAATAGCTTGTGTTAATATAAACGCCCAGCAAATCTCAGACAAGAATGAGATTGTTGCGAAACATGAACTTAATTTCAAGGAACTCTCTACAACTTGGGATGAAGGTATTCCGCTGGGAAATGGAACAATCGGCGCCTTAGTATGGCAAAAAGGTAATAATCTACACATGTCCTTAGATCGCGCTGATTTATGGGATATGCGACCAATGAAAGATTTGCACCGTAAAGAGTTTAGTTACAAATGGGTGCAAGGACAAGTGCAGAAGAATGATTATGGCATTGTACAAAAATATTTTGATGAACCTTATGATACAGAACCCGCTCCAAGCAAAATACCCGGAGGTGCATTAGAATTTGAAATTCAAAATTGGGGATCGATTTCTAATGTGAATCTTTCGATTGAAGCTGCAGTATGTGAAGTAAAATGGGAAAACGGAACTGTTTTAAAAACATTTGTTCATGCTTTAAAACCCGTTGGATGGTTTCGTTTTGAGAATTTAAAAAAAGGATTTATCCCTCATTTGGTGCCTCCTAGATATCAGGGAGAAGTAAAAGTATCAGGTGATCCCGTAGGTGGCGATGATTTAGCCCGTCTGGGATATAAACAAGGAAAAGTAACCGAAAAAGGCAATACCATATCATACGAACAAGAAGGTTGGGGAGGATTTAAGTATCAGATTAGTGTGAGTTGGAAGAAAATAAATGACACAACTATTGAAGGTGTTTGGAGCATTACGTCTCAATATCCCAACAAAAAAATAAACAATGTTGCAGAAAATGTTGTCAAAAAAACATTAGAAGAGGGATATAATAAAGATTTGGCAAGTCATATTTTGTGGTGGAAAAAATTCTGGAACCAATCCAGTATTCAGGTACCGGATGCTTTATTAGAAAAACAATGGTATTTGGAACAATATAAATTTGGTTCTGCAGCCAGAAGAGGAGCTCCGCCTATTTCTTTGCAAGCTGTCTGGACTGCAGATAATGGACGTTTACCGCCTTGGAAAGGCGATTATCATCATGATCTAAATACACAATTAAGTTATTGGCCTTCGTACAGTGGCAATCACATGGAGGAAGCGATGGGATATATCGATCATCTTGAGGAAAATAAAGCTAATTATAAACGCTATACCAAAATGTATTTTGCCAATGATGGTCTCGCCGTACCGGGTGTTACAACACTTGATGGTACAGAAATGGGAGGTTGGATTCAGTATTCTTTTTCGCCTACCGTATCGGCCTGGTTGAGTCAGCATTATTATTTGCAATGGCGCTATAGCATGGATCGCAAATTTTTGAAAGAAAAAGCATATCCATGGATAAAAGATGTTGCCAGACATTTAGAACAAATTACAATAAAAGACGAAAAAGGCTTTAGAAAATTGCCGATTAGTTCAAGTCCTGAAATGAATGATAATGATATTAGTGCCTGGTTTAGCCAAAGTTCGAATTATGATTTGGCATTAATGACTTTCACTTTTAAAACAGCAGCAGAATTGGCAAATGAACTAGGATTGAAGCAAGAAGCAAATCATTGGAAACAAATATTAAATGAATTTCCTGATTTTGCGCGTACGGCAAATAATGAAATGATGGTTACACCAACAATGCCCTACACGGAATCTCACAGACATTTTTCGCATTTGATGGCAATTCATCCGCTTGGTCTGATTAAATGGGAAGATGGTGAAAAATCGCAAGCAACTATTAAAAACACGATTAGTCTGGTAGATAAAATTGGACCGGATTACTGGTGTGGATATTCTTATTCCTGGATGGCAAATCTTAAAGCCAGAGCAAAAGATGGAGAAGGCGCTACCAAAGATTTAGAAATTTTTGCTAAAGCATTTTGTCTTAAAAATAGTTTTCATGCAAATGGAGATCAGACAAAATCCGGTTATTCAAAATTTCAGTATCGTCCATTTACATTGGAAGGAAACTTTGCGTTTGCAGCCGGTTTACAGGAAATGTTATTACAAAGTTATGCCGGTTTTATAGAAATCATGCCCGCCGTACCAGTTATGTGGAAAGATATTTCTTTTAATACATTGAGAGCAGAAGGCGCATTTCTGGTTAGTGCTTCAAAGAAAGATGGAATTATAACAGAAATTAAAATCGTAGCAGAGCAAGGAGGAATAACCAAATTAAAATTACCCTTTAAAAACTGGAAAGTTGAGTCAAGTCATCTTGCAAAAACAAAACAGGTTTCAGAGGAATTTGTAGAACTGGAATTTGATAAAGAAGGCTGGATTATTTTAAAAAATAAAGAGACAAAATAAGAATGCTAATCAAGATTTGAAAGTCTATAATTTGTGCCATCAGGCACTAAGTATTGTCGGAAAACAGGAATATTGATAAAGAAGGCTGGATTGTTTTAAAAAATAAAGAGAAAAAATAAGAATGCCAATCAAGATTTGAAAGTCTATAATTTGTGCCGTTAGGCACTAAGTATTGGTAGTCCTAATAGATTCAAAATTCATTGGCGTGCCGTAGGTACGCAACAAAACGATAACTATTGCGTACCTACGGCACGCTAAATCTATAACGATTCCTGTTTTCTACCAATATTTAGTGCCAAACGGCACATTTTAACCTTTGATTCGCATTAATAACAATAATAATATGAGTTACAAATTTTATACGGGAGTTGTTTTTTCTTTGTTGATTTCAATGCAGGCATTAGCACAATCCAAAATGATTAAATCAGACTCGATTTATCTGGTAGAAAAAATAATAGTGGAACCTTTTATTTCAAAAGAGACTTCAACTTATAAAATGCCGGTTAGTCCTGAAGGATATGAATTGAAACTAATAGGATCTGATAATCTTTCGGTAATAACCAAGTCGGGAATTATTTTCAGACCGTTACAAAATACTACAGTTAATTTGTTGTTTAAAGCAAGTAAAAAAAGTGATGGTTCGGCTATTGAGATTCCTTATTCAATAAAAGTAGAAGGGACTTACAAAGATCAGGGAAAGAATGCGAAACCCTTTGTGATTCCTTCATTACGCGAGTGGCATGGAGACGAAGATAATTTTGTATTGACAACTAAGTCAAGAATTGTGTTGGATGCAAAATATGCAGATGTACTTAAACAAGCGGTAAATATTTTTCAAAATGATTTAGTTGAACTTTGCAAAATCAAGCCAACTATTGTTTCGGGAACTCCAAAAGCCGGCGATATTTTTATTTCTTTAAATGGCAATAAAGAAGAATTAGGATCAGAAGGTTATTCTCTTTCGATAAAAGATTATGTTTCGATCAATGCAGCCGAATATAAAGGAGCTTTTTGGGCAACGCGTACTATTTTGCAACTATTAGAAAGAGATCCAAAGCATTGTTTTTTGCCTAGGGGAATTTCCAGGGATTATCCTAAATATGAAGTAAGAGGATTTTTACTGGATGTTGGAAGAAAGTACTTCAAAATTGAATTTTTGCGTGATTATGTAAAGATGATGTCTTATTACAAAATGAGTGATTTTCAGTTGCATCTTAGCGATAATGGTTTTGTAAAACAGTTCGACAATAATTGGGACAATACTTATAGCGGATTTCGATTAGAAAACGAAAGATATCCGCAATTACCTACCAAAGGAGAATTTTATACCAAAAAAGAGTTTGTTGATTTGCAAATACTTGCTGAGAATTATGCTGTGAATATTATTCCTGAGATTGATGTTCCTGCTCATTCTTTGGCTATTTCAAAAGCATTTCCACAAATTGCAAGTAGAGAATTTGGAAAAGACCATCTGGACATTAAAAATCCGGAAACTTATACAATCGTAGAAAATATATTTAAAGAATATTTAGAAGGAGAAAATCCGGTTTTTCGTTTTAAAGAAGTACATATCGGAACTGACGAATATGACAAAAAAGAAGCAGAACCTTTTAGAAAGTTCACAGATCATTTTATAAAATACGTACAAACTTTTGGCAAAGAAGTCAGGGTTTGGGGCGCTTTAACTCATGCACAAGGAATTACTCCGGTGACCTCAAAAGGAGTTACGATGAATGCGTGGTACAACGGTTATGCTGATCCTTTCAAAATGAAAGAATTGGGTTATCCTTTAATCAGTACGCCAGATGGTTTGCTTTATATTGTGCCTGCTGCGGGTTATTATTATGATTATTTAGACCTGAAATATTTATATGATAAATGGGAACCGGTTGTTATTGGAGATGCCGTTTTCAAAATGGGAGATCCTTTTGTAAGAGGCGGAATGTTTGCGGTATGGAATGATGTTCCAAAAAACGGAATCACCGCTCAGGATGTAACAGACAGAGTATTTCCGGCACTTCAGGTATTGAGTGAGAAAATGTGGAGTGGCGTTGATATCGCAGTAGATTTTAATGAGTTTTCGGGCAAAGCCAAAGATATAAACGAAGGTCCCGGGCTTAATTTGAGAGGGAAAATTTCTGCTAAGGATTCTTTAGTTTTAAATTGTAAAATGAAAGGTGATGATAAAGAAATAAAGAAACTACAGCATGCGAATTACGTACTTGACGGAAACAGAAAAGTATTAAATTTTAAAAATAGTAAAAGTTCTGCGAAACTTCCGTATAACGAAATTGGATATAATTATACCGTTAGTTTTAAAATAAATCCTTCTCAAAATAATGCTGCCAATGCAGTACTTTTTGAATCAAATCATGCTATTGTAAAGTTAAAACAAGGAAATACGTCAAATCTTGGTTTTTCTCACGAAGGAAAAGATTATGATTTTGGTGTTGCTATTCCGGAAAATAAATGGACAAGTATTGCTATAAGCGGAGATAATAACTCAACGACTTTATATCTAAACGGAGAATTGGTTAAAAAACTCACAAGAGAAAAAATTCCAACCGGGTATCAAAAAGACTCGATTTGGGTGATGAAAACCTTATTTTTTCCTCTCGATAAAATTGGAGGCGGCAACAATTCTTTTATCGGAAAAATCAAAGATTTGAAAGTATTCAATCAGATTTTATCAGAAAAACAAATTCAAGCCATAAAGGAAGAAGAATAAAAGAATAAGGAGATAGTTTGAATTTTGAGTATAAAAAAAGTCCTAATGAAAATTAGGACTTTTTTGCAGAGAGTACGATTCGAATCTTAAGCTTGAAACCTGCTTATTTCCTGTGTTTTTGTCAATTTTTTTAACCACAGTGCCACGATCTTGCCACGAAACTAAAAACAACAATATTTAAGATGAAAAAAAACTTAACTTGTTTAAAATGAATCTTGTTTTTTTTTGAAAAGTGAAATTAAGCACAAACAGAAAATAATTTAATTTACTATTTTTATAACAAGCCCAATTTTTTAGCTTTCTCAATTAAATCCTTATCGCTTCCCTTTCCCAGTAAAAGCTGGTCTTTGATGTTTGCTTTTCTTTTTTCTATAGCGCTCATAGAGAGAGGGATATATTCAGGAAGATTAACAGTTTTAACTCCTTGAGAAATTAGGGTTAAAATTTGATTATCGTGGTTATCCCAATTTATATTTCTTTTAAATAATTCTCTTTGAGATTCTATTATGGTATTACTTCGGAAGATATCGCCTTCAAGAATTTTTTTGCAAATAATAGGAAACAATTCAAAGTTAATGTCGCTTTTTGATATGAAACCTTCAGGTTTTATCCCTTTAATAATTTTGTCCACCGTTAAAGGTTCACTGTGCATTGTAAGCAATACGATTTTGCAATTTGGAAACTTTTCTCTAATAAGTAATGCCAAATCGATACCGTTAAAAATATTGTGCTCTTTATAAGGAGGAAGGTTGATGTCTAGTAATGCAAAATCAATTTTTGCGTTTTTTTTTTGTTGAAAATTTATTTTGTTGTATGCATCTTCACAATTATAGCTTTTAATGAAACTTGGTTCGTTTTTTTGAAAATCGGTGTAGGATAAGAGATTTATATAACTATCGACTGTCATAGGGTGATCATCGACTATCAAAACAGTAAGAGACATATTCATTTTTATACAATTTCACACAAAATTAATTAAATTTTACGGTTATTCCGTAAAATTGTAGGAAATGATTGCTCTTTATTTGTTAGATATATTAAAATTAAATTTTTATGAAAAACAAAATATTTATTGCAGGGCTTATTTTTATTTCATTATTTATGTACTCATGTTCAAATGATGATGAGTTTGGAGTACCAGATAGTAAAAATAATAATTTTAAAATTAAACCAGAAAATAATTTAAAAAATGAAATTGAACAAAAAAGAATTGATTCAACGACAATAAATTTTCGCGAAGTAAACGCTATAGAAGGAGATCCAACAAACGGAAATGGTCCGGTGTTAAATGCTGCTCACGGAGACCCAAGTAATCCAAAGCCACCTAGACCTTAACTTCTTATTACCGTAATTATTTAAAGAAGACTATGATTATTTGTAATTACATAGTCTTCTTTGTTTCAAAATACTATATTTGAAATTATAAAAAAATAATTACATTTTGATTACTCCTACTAAAATTGTTTGTTTGTTTCTGATGTTTTTTCTTTTTTCATGCAAAAAACACACCACTGTTTTATTTGACAAAAGTCATATTGATGACTTATCGTTAGATAAAAAAGAAAAATATTTAGATTCAATTGTTGATTTGTTAAAATATAAAAAGAATGATTCTGTTATCATAGATTTATATTTAAAGATAGCTTCAGAATATTATTATATCAATAATTCTAAAAAATCTCTAAATGTTAGTTTGAAATCTTTGCAGTTATCTGAGCAATCAAAAGATAGTATTAGAATGGCAAAGTCATTATATTTTGTGGGTGATTCTTATGAAAACTCCAGAAAAGATAGTGCTTACTTTTATTATCTGCAAGCTCAAAAAGTATACACAAAAATTCATGACTATGATAATGTTGGTCGAATGTTATTTAATAAAGCCCACGTTTTATTTTATGACGGGAATTATATAGAATGTGAAGTTGAAGTTTCGAAAGCATTACAATATTTAAAAAAATCTAAAAATCATTGTTTGATTTATACTTGTAATAACTTAATGGGAAATTGTTTAGAGAAATTACTTAATTACGATCAGGCATTACTTTATCATAAATTGGCATTAGATGAAGTAGAAAAAATGAAATTTTATGATAATGACAAAAACGAAATAAATAATTATAATGTAACTTCTACTATCAATATTTGCAATTTATATGACTTAAAAGGAGAATTTCCAAAGTCTATAAAAAAATTACAAAGTTTGCTTTCGGAAGATTTGAAGAAAAATTCACCTCGGTTATATGCTAATGTTTTAAGCAATTTAGCCTATTCAAAGATGAGAAATGGAGACTATAAAAATGTTGAATCCATGTTTTTCGAATCTTTAAAAATTGTTGAAGGCATTGGAGTAGACTCTGATATCTTGTATAAAAAGATTCGTATAGGAGAATATTTTTTAACTCAGAATGATACTTTAAAATCAATTCAAAGTTTAAACCAGGCGAATCAACTGGCAATTAAAACAAAAAGCAGTAACGAAGTTTTGACTTCATTAAAATTACTCTCTGCAATTGACAAAAAGAATAGTTTATTTTATACCAATCAATACATTAAGGTAAGTGACAGTATTAATGCAGTTCAAAAAAACACACATGATAAGTATGCCAGAATTGAATATGAAACTTCAAGAATTGAAGATGAAAATAAAATTTTGACCACGAGTAATTTTTACATTTTAATTGTTTCATTTGGACTGATTTTATTATTGGTTGTGTTTTTTGTTATGAGATATTTAAAATACAAAATTAAAGAAGTGCAGTTTTTACAGCAACAGCAAGAAGCTAATGAGGAGATATATCTGTTGTTAACTGAGCAACATAAAAAAATAAATATTGCAAAAGAAAATGAGAAAACTAAAATAGCAAAGGAATTGCATGATGGCATAATGAATAAAATTTATGGTGTCCGAATGAATTTAGGCTTTTTTAATTCTAAGGTAGATGAAGCTATAATTGAAAAAAGGAAAGAGTATATTTTTGAATTACAAAACATTGAGAATGAGATTAGAACGATATCGCATGACTTAAGCCGAAGTTCTTTTTTTGACGACAATGATTTTAATGTACTGTTATCAAGTTTAATTGAAAATCAAAAAGATATAAGCAGTACTCACTTTAAATATTTGAAGGATGAAAAATTTGAATGGGCTACTATTCAAAATATATATAAGATTAATGTATATCGTATAATTCAAGAGGCGATTTTGAATATTAATAAATATTCAAATGCAGAAAATTGCGATATAAAAATCCAAAGGAAGGAAGGAAATCTTTTAAAAGTTAGCATTACCGATGACGGGGATGGATTTGATATTAAAAATAAAAAAAATGGTATTGGATTAAATAATATGAGGGAAAGAGCTAATTCCTTAAATAGTAAATTAAAAATTGAATCAAAAATAGGGAAAGGGACAAAAATTGAAGTCACATTTAATTTTCAGACACCAACTTAACAAGATTATTCAAAAAATGTAGCGTTAAGTTGCGTTTATCTGAAATTGATAATGTTTTGGACTTCTATTATTATTATTATTATTATTATTATTTCGAAATTTATAAGTTTCAATAAATCTTTCTAATTGATTTCTCATTCGATTTGAGGTAGAACTTCCATAAAAGCAAATAATTCTCATTATACAATCCCGGTCCATTCTTCATGGAAACAGGATAAAATTGCATAAATAATTATGTGATGTTTCCCTGTATTTAGCACTTCTTAAAATCAAAAAAACGGTATCTCTTTCTTTCCATAAAATTAATTGGAGTGAATAATTATTGCTTTGCATTCGCAGGTAAAAGTCCGTAATTTTTATATCAAAAGTCCGTAATTTTTAGATAATTGTTACTGCTATTTTAGCATACAACCTATTGTGTTTTTACTGTTGAAAATTAACATTTAGATGTAGATTCTTGTAACTGAGACAGCAAACTATATTTTAAATACGTATTGTATTACTTGTAAAAATTATTACGAGTTGATGTTACACTAGTTAAATTTTGTCATAAAAAAAAGCATAACAAGGTCTGGCTACTTATTTAATAAACTAATTGGTATAAAAGAATTACAGTACAATGGATCACATCAACGACAAAATAGCTAAAGACTATTGGCATAAAAAAAACAATAGGATTGTTCATTCTAAGGAAAGTTTTTCAGGAAGTTTTTTTATGGATTTTATTATAGTTGATGCCGCTGAACTTTCTTATTTCTATAAATTGACAGCGGAAAATTCAGTTGCAGAATTTACGGTGTTAATGGCACTTTATAATATGCTGCTTCAACGATATTTTGAAGATTATAATGTTTTGTCTTTGAAGTCATTTTTAGCGTCTCAAAAAACACTTTTGTGTTATGAATTTCAATCGATTGGTCAAAAAACGATAAAGGAGTTTATACAAGAAACTAAAGAAGAAGTTCAGGAAGTCTATAAGTATGCTCCTTATTACGCAGATGCTATTATCGAGCAAACTTCGTATGTAAATTATATTCCTTTTCAATTTAATTATGGAGCGAATAATGAGCCTGCTGAATCTTATCAAGGATTGTCATTTCATATTGAAAAGCTTGAAAATAAGGATTTACGTGTTTCATTACATTATTCTGAGAAATTTACAGAGAATAATATTGTGCTGCATTTTTTAAAGAATTTTAAAAGATGGCTTGAAGAATTAGAGGAAAATATTAATATATCGGCATCTAAAATACCTTTAATTTCAAAAGAGGAACAAAAAGCCCTATTGCATACATTAAGCACGGAGAAATGCGACTACGACTACACTATAACACTAGCTGGAATTGTCGAAAGACAAGCAAATAAAACTCCTCAAAATATTGCTGTTGTCTGTGGGGAAACGGCACTTACTTATGAATCTCTTAATGAACAGGCAAACCAGCTTTCTCATTATTTTATTAAAGAGCATGGCGTTTTAGAAGGTGATTTTGTTGGGGTTAAATTAGAAAGAAGTGAAAAACTGATTATAGCAATATTGGCTGTTTTAAAGGCAGGAGCGACTTATGTTCCAATAGATGTTAACTATCCCGAAGAAAGAATTGCCTATATCGAAAAAGATAGTAAGTGCAAGCTGGTTATTGATGTTGCGATATACAGTGATTTTCAGAAAAACCAAGTTAAATACGCTACTGAAAATCCATTATCTAACAGAAAACCAGATGATCTGGCGTATATTATCTATACTTCGGGTACTACAGGTAATCCAAAAGGAGTGATGATTACGCATCAAAATGCCGTAGCTTTGATTTATTGGGCACAAGAAGAATTCAATTTAGAAAGTTTTGATATTGTTTATGCTGCTACATCACATTGTTTTGATCTCTCAGTGTATGAAATGTTCTATCCACTTTCTGTTGGAAAAAAAATAAAAGTATTAAATAATGCTTTAGAGATTGGGGCAGAATTAGCCAAAGATCATAAGATTTTATTGAATACAGTTCCTTCGAGTATTCGAAATATTTTAGAAGAAGGTTTTTCGCTTGATAACGTTAGTGTAATTAATCTTGCAGGCGAGCCCTTTCCGGTAGATATTGCTAAAAAGCTTCTACAAACCAATGCTGAAATTAGAAATTTATACGGTCCTTCAGAAGATACAACTTATAGTACTTGTTATCAGTTGTCTTCAGAAAAAGTATATCAGAGCATTCCAATTGGTAAACCTATTACCAATACACGAGGTTATATCTTAGATGAAGAGCTGCAATTAGTGCCGGCTGGTATTATGGGGAAATTATATCTTTCGGGAGATGGAGTTGCTAAAGGTTATCTCAATCAGCCAGAATTAACCACAGCAAAATTTATAGAAAATCCTTTTGAAGAAGGGGAAAAGATGTATGACACAGGTGATTTGGCAAAATGGATGCCTGATGGAAATCTTGCTTATCTGGGGAGAAAAGATCATCAAATAAAACTGAGAGGTTATCGTATTGAACTTGGAGAAATAGAAAATGTTATGCTTTCGTTTTCTGAAAACATGCTGCAAGCAGTTGTTGCTGTTAAAAAAAATAGAGGCGAAGATGTTTTAGTGGGATATTATATAGAAAACATCGCTTTAGATAAAACACATTTGAGAGCCTATTTAGAAAAACAGCTCCCGGCTTATATGATTCCCTCATATTTTATAAAAGTAGAAACTGTTCCGTTAACTCCTAACGGAAAAGTAAACAAGAATGCTCTTCCTGAAATAGAAGATAATAGCATTGTTAAAAAAGAATATGTTGCACCTGTTGATGCCTTAGAAAAAGAATTAGTTCAAATTTGGGAACAAACTCTGGGAACTTCACCCATAGGTATGAACGATCATTTCTTTGAATTGGGAGGTCATAGTCTAATGATTTCGCAAATTATTAATGCTGTCTATAAAAAGCTTCATATGAGTGTTCCGTATAAAGTGTTTTATACTAATCCTACTCTAAGTGATTTAAGAAAAGTATTGAAGAATCAGGAGTATTTGTCAATTCCTGTGGCTCCTTATTCAGAATCGTATCCATTGACACATTCGCAAAACCGATTGTGGCTATTAAGTCAACTGGAAGGTGGGAACGAAGCTTATCAAATCTCAGGCGCAGTATTACTAAAAGGAAATGTTGACGACGTTAACTTTACTAAAGCATTCAATAAGATTGTTGAACGTCACGAAATTCTGAGGACTTTCTTTAAAAAAGAGGAAGAAGGAGTTGTGAAGCAATTTATTGTTCCAAATCACGAATTTCAATTTGTGATAGAAACCAAAGATTTCTCTCAGGAGAAATCGCCCTATCATAATGTGCAGGATTATATTGCAGAAAAAGACAAACTAAGCTATAATCTTACTGAAGCACCTTTATTTAGAGCTTCATTACTAAAAATAAAGGATGATAATTTTGTCTTTTATTTATCAATTCATCATCTTATAAGTGATGGTTGGTCTCTTAAAGTATTGACCGATCAGGTTTTAGAATGTTATGATGCTTTACAGATTGGAGAAACAATCTCTTTGCCTGAAAATCCTGTTCAATTTAAAGATTATGCAATATGGCAACTCGAAGAGCAGAAAAAAGAAAAATATCAGATTGCAAAAGAATTTTGGATCAAACAATTTGAAGAAACAATACCAGCGCTTCAATTGCCAGGTTATACTAACCGCCCTGTGGTAAAAACATATTGTGGGAATCAGTTGCGTCATGTTTTCTCTACAGAATTACTTACCGAACTACAAAACCTATCCAAAGATTCTCAGGTGACACTATTTGCAGTGTTGATGACCGGAGTAAAAACACTATTGTCAAGATACAGCAATCAGGATGATATTGTTATTGGAACTCCTATAGCCGGACGTGAACATCCGGATTTAGAACACCAGATAGGTTTGTATATTAATACACTTGCAATACGAACATCGGTAAACCAGAAAGAAGGATTTTCGGCATTGCTTCAAAGAGAAGGAAAACAACTTTTGGAAGCCTATGAACATCAAAGCTTTCCATTTGATGTTTTGATTGAGCAGTTAAAAATTTCCAGAGATACATCAAGATCTGCTTTGTTTGACATTATGGTGGTGCTGCAGAATCAACATCAGATATCCAACTTTAAAAATAAATTTTCGTCTGATATTGCCATAGAAGAATTTGAAATAGACAGAAATGTAGCTCCTTTTGATATTGTATTTACTTTTACAGAAAAAGAAACACTTCACTTAGAAATTCTTTACAATTCAGATCTTTATAGCTCGGATTTTGTTCAGGGAATAATCAAGCATCTGGAGAATCTATTCTATCAGATAGTTCAAAAACCTGAAATACTTCTGGAAGAAATAGATTTAGTTTCCGAAGATGAAAAAGAAATCCTATTACATACCTTTAATAATACCGATGTAGATTTTGATACTGAAAAAACGGTAATAAATTTGTTTTTGGAGCAAGTAGCAAAAACACCTCAAAACAAGGCTGTAATAGCAAATGATGGAGCGCTAAGCTATGCGGAATTAGATGAATTATCCAATAGATTAGCAAATTATCTCATTCAAAATTATAAGATCGCTCAGTATGATTTGGTGGCCGTAAAACTAGAGAGAGGGGAACGACTGCTTATATCATTACTGGGGATCTTAAAAACAGGTGCTGCCTATGTGCCTGTAGATACCAACTATCCTGAAAACAGGATCAGGGATATCTTAAATGATGTTACCGGCAAGGTGGTTATAGATGATACTTTTCTGGATGACTTTTATTGCCAGGAAGAACTGTCTGCTGTACAACCGCAAATACAAGCTAAAAGCACGGATCTGGCTTATGTAATTTATACTTCCGGATCTACAGGAAAACCAAAAGGAGTGATGATTGCGCATCAGAGTTTGGTGAATCTGTGTTTTTGGCATAAAGAAACCTATGGCGTTAATGAAACCAGCAGAGGAACTTTGTTTTCAGGAGTTGCTTTTGATGCGTCCGTTTGGGAAATTTACCCATATCTGATATCTGGAGCCACACTTTATCCGATTCAAAAAGAAGAAATACGTCTTCAGATACCAATGTTAGTTAGCTTTTTACAAAAAAATGGAATAACGCATTCTTATCTGCCTTCCAAAATATGTCAGGATATCATGGCAGAAGACGGTTTAGAATTGTCTACAATCATCCTTACAGGAGGCGAAAGTCTGAATTATTCTACAACCACTTCTTTACAAATATATAATAACTACGGACCAACTGAAAATACAGTAGTAACGACTTATTATGATTGCAAAAAAGCTGTAAAAGAAAAGGTTTCCATAGGCAGTCCCATATCAAATACCCGAGTTTATATTCTGTCTGAAAACCTAAAATTACAACCAATTGGTGTTATAGGAGAGTTGTGTGTTTCCGGAATTGGACTTTCAAAAGGTTATTTGCATCAACCGGAACTTACGGCAGAGAAATTTATTCAAAACCCATTTAAAGGAGAAGGAAAACTATATAAAACCGGAGATTTAGCCCGATGGCTTCCTGATGGCACTCTTGAATTTGCAGGCAGAAAAGATAATCAGGTAAAAATACGAGGCAATAGGGTTGAATTGAGCGAAATTGAACATGTTATTAGAGAATATGAGCCTGCAATTGCCAATGCTTTGGTATTGGTAAAAGAGATAAATAAAGAACCTGCTATAATTGCCTATTATACCACGAAAGTAGCTATAGATAAAAAATTACTTCGAGATTACTTAAAAGAACAGTTAGCAGACTATATGGTTCCCAGTTATTACATCGCTCTGGAAACGTTACCGTTGAATGCAAACGGGAAAGTAGACATTTCAAAATTGCCAACTATTTCGGAAGCAGATATCCTGAAAAAAGAATATGTTGCACCAGAAAACAATACTCAGGCAAAGATTGCTGTAATCTGGCAAGAACTTTTAGGGCATCAAAAAATAGGTATTACTGACGATTTCTTTGAACTTGGAGGACATAGCTTACTGCTAACTAAACTACTAAGCGAATATCAGAAAACATTTAAAGTATCAATTGACCTTAAAACACTCTACGCAAATACCACTTTAAAAAATCATGCAGTTCTTTTAAATGATTCGGCAGAAGAAGTGCTGGAGATTGAAAAATTAGCTCATCAGGAATATTATGATTTATCTCCTTCACAAATTCGATATTGGTTACTTTATAAAATACACGGAAAATCCAGAGAATTCAATATTTACAGCACGTTTGAATTGCCGGATGATTTAAATGCTGTCGCTTTTGAAGAAGCGTTTAATATCCTTTTGAAGCGTCATGAGATTTTAACGAGCATATTTGTTGAAGACGCCGGTATTCCTAAACAAAAAGTCTTGTCAAATTTGTTGATGTCCATTCCTTTCTTTGAATCAGAAGCAGCAATTAAAAAAGAGGTGTTTGAGCATGAGTTTGATCTTGAAGTGTGTCCTTTATTTAAAGTAGCCATTTTAAAAGTAGCCACTACGCATACATTGTATTTCAATATGCACCACAGTATTGGCGACGGTTGGTCTATGGGAATTATATCGAGAGATTTAATGGATATTTATAATGCCATAATAGCGGGCAAAACTGTAGAACTTCCAGAATTGTCAATACAATATAAAGAGTATGCACAATGGCAAAATAAGCTGCTGCAATCGCCGGAAGTTACTGTTCAGGAAAATTATTGGAAAGAAAAACTTGCCGGACCTTTATCTTATTTGCAGTTACCATTAGATTATAATTCAAAATTAAAAAAGGCAGAAACCTCTTCTTCATATACCGTATATATTACAGAAGAAAGAAAGAAAAAAATAGAGGAATTATCCAGAAAAAATGGCATTAGTGTATTTGCAGTATTTGTTGCAACGCTTAAAATGCTATTGTTCAGACTTACTTCAGAAGAAGATATTATTATAGGAATCCCCGTGGCAAACCGAAACCATTATCAATTAAAAGACTTGGTAGGTTGTTTTATTAATACGTTGATGCTGCGCGATAAAATAAGCGAAAATATATCCTTTCAGACATGGCTGCAAGAGGTTAATGATACATTAGTAAATGCTTTAGTGCACCAAAACTATCCTTTTGAACAGTTATTAGAACTGATCGATGCTCCTCAAAATGACAATCGTTTTCCGTTAAGTCCGGTATTTTTAAATATGGTTGATTTTGATGGAAAAGTGCTTGAAACAATAACAGAATTTAGTCCAAATCACAAACTTTTGGAAGCAACTCCAAAATTTGATATGGAATGCTACATAAAAAGTTTTGCAAATGGATATAGTATTAACTGTGTATATGATCATGAACTCTTTAAAAAAGAAACGATTCAATATTGGATAAATGCCTATTTATCAATCATTGATCAGGTAATAGAGAATGACAAAGTAACATTACAGACTATAAAAGTATTTGAAGATTATATTTCTCAGGAAGAAGATTTAAAACCTGCAAATGATTTTGAATTTTTTGAGGCAGACGAAATCCAACAAAGTATAGCAAAACGATTTGAAAAACAAGTAGAGCGATTTCCAAATCATACAGCAGTTTTTGCCAATCAGACCGCACTTAGTTATAAGATGCTGAATAATTGTGCTAATCATTTGGCGAGACAAATCAATGAAAAAGCCAATCCTGATACAAAACGAGTAGCGCTGCTTTTAAATCACAATGAAACCTGTGTAATAGGAATGCTGGGAGTTCTTAAAGCCGGATATGCCTATGTGCCTATAGATGCCAACAGTCCTTTAAGCAGGATTCAGTACATAATTGAAGATTCTGGGTGTAACCAGTTGGTTTGTAATGATGCTACTGTAGAAAAAGCGCAACAATTACAACAAGAATTACCGCAATTATCAATTGTAAGGATATCTGAAAATTATACTCTTTCAGAAATTCCAAATCCTGAAAATAAAGCAAGTGCTGCAACAGAAGCTTATGTTTTGTATACTTCAGGTTCTACAGGTATGCCAAAAGGTGTTGTGCAAAATCAAAGAAATGTACTTCATTTTATAAGAGTATATACTAATAATGTTCACATTGCGATAAATGATAATTTAAGTGTTTTCTCGACTTTTACCTTTGATGCTTCTGTAAAAGATATTTATGGAGCTATTTTAAATGGTGCTACAGTTAGTATCTATGATATTGTTGAAAACGGGCTCGACCAACTTTCTTCCTGGCTGCTCGCTCAAAATATTACGATTATACATATGGTGCCAACGATTTACAGAAATTTTTTAAAAGGACTGGAAGAAGGCGAAGTATTACCTACAGTAAGATTAATTGATTTAGGAGGAGAATCATGTCACAAGCCGGATTTGGATTTATTTAAAAAATACTTTCTTGAAGGTGCTTTTTTAGTAAACGATTATGGACCAACCGAATCTACTATTGTTGCTCAAAAATTCTTTAGACACACGTCTCAATTAACGAGAAACAATATGCCTTTAGGTAAAGCAGTAGAAGAAACGGGCATCTTCTTATTGGATGAAAATAATCAACAAAGAGGTGTTTATCAAACAGGAGAAATTACTTTTAAAAGTGAATACCTTTCATTAGGATATCTAAACAGGCAGGAATTAACAGAGAACGTCTTTATAACAGACCCGATTGCAGGAGAAGGAAGGGTTTATAAATCCGGTGATATCGGGAAGATGCTTCCTACTGGTGAAATTGAATTTTTGCAACGTAAAGACTCACAAGTAAAACTCAATGGATTGCGAATTGAATTATCTGAGATCGAATATCAATTAGAGCAGATTGAGTCCATAAAAGAGGCGGTGGTTTTACTTAAAGAACTGCAACAAAATACGTATATAACAGCTTATATCAGAGTAGCTGAAAGTTTAGAAGCATCTCAAATAAAAATGCTTTTAGGCAAAATATTACCCAAATATATGATCCCGACGATCTATATAACTCTGGAAGAATTTCCGTTAACACGAACCGGTAAAATTGAGAGAAAGGCATTGCCAAATCCTACCGTATCAGATTTAAAAACGGTGCCATATGTCGCTCCTAAAACCGAGATAGAAAGTAAATTGGCAGCTATTTGGTCAGAAGTACTCAAACTCGATATTGAGGTTGTAGGAACTGAGGATAATTTCTTTGAATTGGGAGGAAATAGTCTGCAGGCAGTTGTTTTGATTAATAAAATAAACAAAACATATAATACCGTATTTTCTATAGCAAACCTATACGAAACCTTAAACATACGAGATTTATCGGCTTTGTTGAACTTTTCCATACTTCAAAATAGTGAATTAGATACCATACTTGAAGAGCAAGATCAAGACGAAATTATTTTGTAAAGATGCATCAAAAGCTGAGATTCAGTGTTTTATAGCTTTTAAAAGAATTATTTTTTTTTAGATATAATTCATGATTTTATGCTATTGATTATCAATTGTTTATGTTTCCGGATTCAAAAGTCCGTAAATTATAAGTCAAAAATCCGTAATTTTTAAAGGAAGGTTGCTAATATTTTAGCGTAAAGAAACTCATCAAGTAATTTTTTAGTATTTGTTAAAAATTATCATGAATGAAAAGGAAGGAATATGATCGGGAAAGTAGAGTAAGAGACAATACTAGATTTATACTGTTTTTTTATGAAAAATGAAATTATAAATAAACTTCTTTCTTTAGGAGTTCAGTTGAAAATAATTGACGGTAATCTTAAGGTAAATGCTCCAAAAGGAGTGTTGACAAATGAGTTATTAGAAGAAATTAAAGAGCATAAAGCATACTTAATCAGTTTGATATCTTCTAATGTTTCAATTCCTAAGGCTAAGGTGATGGAAAGTTATCCGTTAACGCCAACACAATATTTCATGTGGTTTACTCATGAATATCTGGGAGGAAACAAAGCATATAATATTACTTCAACATTGAAGTTGAGCGGAAAACTTAATAGTGCACTTCTGGAAAAAGCATTCCAATATGTTATAGAACGGCACGAATCGCTAAGAACCAGTTTTAGAAAAAATCAAAGCGAAGAAATACAACAGCATATCCTGACAAATGAGCAAACGGAGTTTAAGCTTCAAACTGTAGCTCTGGAGAATTCTTCTGTTGAGGAACTTCACAATCAAATAAAACAAGAATACCAAAAAGCTTTTGATTTAAAGAAAGATCTTTTGTTAAGTGCTACTTTATTAAAGATAAATGAACAAGAGCACATTCTGTTATTTGTACTGCATCATATCATAGGAGATGGCTGGTCATTACAAATACTGACCAGAGAAGTAATGTTGGCTTATAATAGTTTAGCCGGTAACGAAGAAATAAAATTACCAGAACTATCCATACAATACAAAGATTATAGCGAATGGCTCAATGAAAAGCTTGTAAGCCCTGAATATATTGGCAAATTGCAATACTGGAAACAACAGTTTGAAACAAATTCTCCGGTATTGAATTTAGTTCCGGGAAAACGTCCGGTTGCGAAAACTTATAATGGAAATATCCGAAATCATAAATTTTCAAAACAATTTTTAGCAGAATTAAACGCCTTTGGCAAAGAGCAGCAAATGACTTTGTTTATGCTTATAGTTGGAAGTCTTAATGGATTATTTTCAAGATATACAGGTCAGACTGACATAACGCTTGGAACTACTGTGGCAGGAAGAGAGCATTCTGATATTGAGAACCAAATAGGTTTATACTCTAATGCTTTGCCAATTCGGACACAATTTGAAAAAGAAGATAGTTTCCTGAGCCTGATGCAGAAGCAAAAGCAGACACTTTTAAAGGCTTATGAAAACAAAGAATATCCTTTTACAGCGCTTGTAAATCAATTATCACTTCCTAAAGACCAAAGTAGATCACCGTTGTTTGACATTATGGTGTTATTGCAAAATCACCAGGGATTGGAACTAAATGATCAGAAAGGAATAAATGGGATTGTTGCCACGGAATACTCCGAAATAGAAAGAGGTGTAAGCCAGTTAGACATTAGTTTTGTATTTGTAGAAAGTGAACAAGGATTAACACTAAATGTGGAATACAATACAGATATCTATGAAGAAAATTTTATAGATAATTTGTTAAACCACTTCGAAGCATTTGTAAGCGCAGGTTTGAAAAAGCCCGAACAAGCAATTAACGCTATTGAAATCGTATCTCCGGCAGAAAAAAATAAACTTCTTAAAGAATTCAATTCGGTTTTGACACCTTATGATTCTTCTTTGACTGTTGTAAATCTTATACAATCAAAGGCTAAGGAAAACGAAAATCAAACTGCACTTGTTCATCAGGGAGAGAAAATCAGCTATGGACAATTAGAAGAATACAGCAATAAACTGGCGAATTGTCTTGAACAACACTTCAAAATAAAAAAAGGTGACTTTGTTGGAATTGAGCTGGAAAGAAATTCGTGGATGATTATTGCGATCATTGGCGCATTAAAAGCAGGAGCTGTCTACGTACCCATAGATCCTGCATATCCTGAAGCACGAAAGAATTATATACAACAAGACAGCGGATGTAAACTTATTATCAATGCTGAAATCTTAGAAGAGTTTAAAAGGAATTTACAGACGTACGATGAGGTGCATATTTCGGCGATATCTCAAAAAGATTTAGCTTATATAATATACACTTCAGGATCGACCGGAAATCCAAAAGGAGTTCAGATTACACATGAATCTTTTGTTGATTATGTGTTAACGTTTAAAAATTATTTTCAATTAACAGCTCAGGATAGTGTTGTGCAGCAAGCCAGCATTTCTTTTGATACTTCTATAGAAGAAATTTTTCCTATTCTTATTAGTGGTGGAACGTTATATTTTCACGACGAAAAAGGCGATTTTGAAGCATTATTCAAGCTTTGCGAACAGCATAAAATTACGGTTTTAAGTACGAATCCGTATGCACTGCAATACCTGAACGATGTATATGAGAACTATAATCTTAGTATTAAAACACTAATTAGTGGCGGAGATACTTTGCAGGCAGACCACATTAGTAATTTATGGAATAAGCTTTCTGTATTTAATACTTATGGTCCAACAGAAAGTACCGTTTGTGCAACCTATTATCAAATAAAGAATAAAGAAACAGTTATTCCTATTGGGAAACCAATCGCAAACAGACAAGTATATATTATTGAATCTGATTCTACTCAATTAACGCCTGTTGGAATTGTTGGAGAACTCTGCATTTCCGGACAAGGAATATCAGTTGGTTATTTGAATCAGCCTGAACTGAGCAAAGAAAAATTTACAGCCAATCCTTTTATTTCCAATACAGTAATGTATCGCACTGGAGATCTTGGCTATTGGTTGCCGGATGGAAATATAGGTTTTATAGGCAGAAAAGATCATCAGATAAAAATTCGCGGATATCGTGTAGAACTTGGTGAAATAGAACATGCCTTACAAGAAGATAAAACAGTAACGACTGCAGTAGTATTAGCCAAAGAGCGCGCGGGAGAACAAGTTCTTGTTGCCTATCTGGTTGGTGAAAATATTGATATCGAAGTTTTAAAAAATTCCTTAAGAACTAGCTTACCGGAATATATGATTCCCGGATTTTATGTAGAACTGGATTCAATTCCTTTAACATCTAATGGAAAAATAGACAAACAGTCTTTATTGGCCATAGAAGATCTTGGCGTAAAAAACAGCGAATATGTTGCCCCTCGAAATGACCTGGAATCTCAAATGGTTTTGCTATGGGAAGAGATTTTAGGAATATCCAAAATCGGAGTTACCACTAGTTTTTTTGATTTGGGAGGACACAGTCTGAAAGTGATCAGGCTAATAAACAAATTAGAAAAACTGGGTTATAAATTAAAAGTCAAAGATGTTTTTGATTCCCCGACAATAACGGGAATCATAGAGAAATTGCAAATTTCTTCGAGAGCACAATTTACCAAAATACCGGAGCAGGAATATTATCCGGTGACTTCTTCGCAAAGACGTTTATGGACTTTAAGCCAATTTGAAGGAGGAAGCGCGGCTTATAATATTGCAAATGTATTAGAATTAAAAGGCAAATTAGACCTTTTATTATTTCAAAAATCCGTTGATAAACTCATTGAACGACACGAAAGTCTTCGTACCGTTTTTAAAGCAGATGAATCAGGAATATTGAACCAATATGTTCTGCCTGCTCAATCGGTTATTTGTCCTATTGAAGTATATCAGGGATTAAATGACCAGGAAATAGCTGCAACAATAAGCAGTCACGTAAATTATCAGTTTAATTTGAGTGTCGCGCCATTGCTAAAAGTAGAAATTATAAGTCTTAACAATGCACATCATTTACTGTTGTTCAATCTTCACCATATTGTAGGAGATGGTTGGTCTATGGAAATTTTATCCAGAGAAATTGTAGCACAATATAACCATCTAAAACAGGCATCAGGAATCGAATTACCTGATTTGCCTATTCAATATAAAGATTATGCTTACTGGTATAATAGTGTGCCAAATCAGGAAAAATTAGCTCAATCAGGAAACTATTGGCTGGAGCAATTTTCCGGTGATATTCCAGTATTGGAATTGTCGACTATGGCAACGCGACCAAAAGTAAAAACATATAATGGTGATAGTGTTTCGCATGCTTTTTCAGTAGATTTTATCTCTAAACTAAGAAGCTTTTGCCACCAAAACGAAGCTACTTTGTTTATGGCATTAATGGCAGGATTGAACGGATTGTTTTATAGATACAGCGGACAAACCGATATAATAATCGGAACTCCGGTAGCAGGAAGAGATTACCCTGATTTAGAAGATCAAATAGGATTATACCTGAATACACTGGCAATTAGAACTCGTTTTGAAGTTACCGATACTTATAGCAGTTTAGTAAAAAAACAAAAAAAGATACTACTCGAAGGATATGATAATCAGTCTTATCCATTTGATATTCTGGTAGAAGAATTGCTGTTAAAGCGAGATCTTTCAAGGTCGGCACTATTTGATGTTATGGTCGTTTTGCACAATCAGCAAGATCTTTTTTCTAAAGAAGAAACTTTCTCACAAATAGAAATAGCGCCTTATAAAAAAATACAAAGGAACACAAGCCAATTCGATTTGAGTTTTTCTTTTGCGGAAGGAAAAGAGAGTTTAAATCTGACCTTGAACTATAATACCGATATATATAGCAAGACTTTTGTTGAAAATCTAATACACTATTTAGAAGGATTTATTTCTGAAGGTATAGAAAAACCAAACCATAGTATTGCTAAAATCGACTTTGTACCTAACGAAGAAAAACAACGCTTGCTGTACGATTATAATGCAACAAATGTTGACTATCCAAAAAACAGAACAATAGTAGACTTAATAGCATCCCAAACCCTAAAAACGCCGGATGCCATTGCGCTTGTTTTTGAAAATAAAACGATTACGTACAAAGAGTTATCTGTAAAATCGAATCAGTTAGCACAATATCTATTGGATCATTGCGCCGTAAATTCGGGAGATTTTGTAGGTATAAAAGTAAAAAGAGACGAGAAATTAATTATAGCCATTTTGGCGGTATTAAAAATCGGAGCGACTTACGTTCCTATAGATCTAAATTATCCGGAAGAACGAATCGCTTATATCGAGCAGGATAGTAATTGTAAAATTACAATAACAGAAAAACTGTTGCATGATTTTGAGCAAGCGAATATACAAGAAACAGCGCTGCCTGAAATTAAAATAACTTCGGATTCATTAGCTTATATTATATACACTTCCGGTTCTACAGGAAAACCAAAAGGCGTAATGTTAACCCATGATAATGCGGTGGCATTTTTAGATTGGAGTATAGAAGAATTTGCTGCAACAGATTTTGATATTCTCTATGCAGCAACATCGCATTGCTTTGATTTATCTGTGTTTGAAATGTTTTATCCATTAAGCACAGGAAAAAAAATCAGAATTATTGCTAATGGATTATCCATTGCCGATTATATAGACAAAGACGAAAAGATCTTAATAAACACAGTTCCTTCCGTAGTAGATAATTTACTGGAAAGAGAAGTTTCTTTAAAAAATGTTTCGGCACTAAACATGGCGGGAGAACCTATTCCGATAGCCTTGAGCAATGCCTTGATTAAATATCCAATAGCGATTAGAAATTTATACGGTCCGTCAGAAGATACAACTTATAGCAGTTGCTACAGAATTGAGAAAAAGCACGAACATTCGCTTCCAATTGGAAAACCTATTTCGAACACCCGTTTTTACATCTTATCAGAAGAATTAGCATTGCAGGGAGAAGGATTAATTGGCGAGATCTGTATCTCCGGAAGAGGATTATCAGCAGGTTATTTGAATAAATCCGATTTAACCGAGGAGAAATTTGTACGTAATCCATTTGATTCCGAAACAAAACTGTATCGCACAGGAGATTTAGGTTATTGGATGCCGGACAAAAACATAGGTTTTGCAGGTCGAAAAGATCATCAAATAAAAATTCGAGGATATCGTATAGAGCTTGGCGAAATAGAGCACGCTTTACAAGAAGATGATACAATAACCAATGCAGTAGTTCTAACAAAAGAGCATGCCGGAGAAAAACAAATTGTGTCTTATTTAAAGGGAGAAAAGATTGATATCCAGAAAATTCGAAATAAGCTGTCTCAAAAATTACCGGGTTATATGTTGCCAACATACTATCTATTATTAGACGAAATACCCTTAACATCTAATGGAAAAGTAGATAAAACGGAGCTTTTAAAACTTGAAGTTTTCAAAATTAAAACTTCAAATTATATAGCTCCAACCTCAGAAACAGAAGAGAGAATTGTAGCAATATGGCAAGAAATACTTGGCTTGGAAAAAATAGGAATAACGGATGATTTCTTCGAATTGGGCGGTCATAGTTTAAAAGCGACAGAACTATTATCAGTCATTCAGAAAGAATTTGATGTATCGATAAACCTTAAGGAATTATTCCTGCATCCCACAATTCAGAATTTAGCCCTGAATATTGAAAATGTTAAGTGGCTGGAAGAAATTGATAGCGAGCGGTCTGTAAAAAAAATACTAATATAAAATTACACATGGAAACAATCTTTTTAATTAAAGAACTAAGAGAAAAAGGAGTAGCGGTAAAGCTAGTCGAAGATCAGTTAGAAGTATCTCTGTTAAAAGAGAATGTTGAAGATGAGGTTGTGGAAATAGTAAGAAATAATAAAGAACAGATTATAAATTATCTGCAGTCTATCTCAATTAATAAATTTAAAGAAATACCAAAAGCAAAAGAATCAAATAGTTATCCTGCATCGAATGCACAATTTAGAATTTGGTTTGAATCACAGTCAACTAGCGCATCGATTGCTTATCATATTCCTTTTGAAGTTAAATTAGTAGGCGATTATGATAAAAATGTTTTAGAAGAAGCGATACGTTATGCAATTAACCGACATGAAATATTGCGAACAGTTTTTCGCCTGAATTCAGAAAAAGAATTGCAGCAACATATTCTATCCGCAAAAGAATTAAACTTTAATCTGGATTATAAAGATTTTACAGAAGTTGAAAATTCTTTGCACAAAGTAAACGAATACATCAAGGAAGATTTAAATATATCTTTTGATTTAGAGAACGGACCTTTGCTAAGAGCCGCTTTATTAAAATATGAAAACAATAGCTATTATTTCTATTGTAATTTACATCATATTATCTGTGATGCGTGGTCAATTCCTATTTTAAAAAGCGAAATATTAACGGTTTATACTGCACTAAAAGCAAACAAACTACCGGAACTGCCAGAATTAAGAATTCAGTATAAAGATTTTACATTATGGAGTCTGGAAAACCTGGAAGGAGAATCTTTTTTAAAGCAAAAAGCATATTGGTTAGATAAACTTTCGACCGAAACGCCAGTTTTAGAATTACCAATTAAAAGTAATCGTCCGCCGGTAAAAACATATCATGGACAAACTCTGAAAACCTATTTTAATAAGAACATTTCGAGTGCTGTAAATGCTTATCAAAAAAGTAAAGAAGGTTCTTTATATATGGTAATGTTGAGCACATTGCATGTAATGTTAGCAAAATACACCGGAAATAATGATAGCATTATAGGAAGTCCTTTTGCTGCCAGAGAGCATATGGATTTGAATAATCAGATCGGTTTTTATACCAATACTTTGGCAATTAGAAACCGAGTAGAAAAATCAGATTCATTTGATACTTTTTTTGCTGGCGTAAAACAATCGATATTAGAAGCGCACAATAATCAGCAATTTCCATTTGAAGAATTAGTCAAAGAATTAAAACTTAAAAAAGATCCTTCGAGAAATCCTCTTTTTGATGTTATGCTTGTGGTTTTACCAAAAGACGGAGCAAAAAACGAAGAACAATTTGATAGTGAAGAGTCTTTGGAAACGATTACTGTTGAAAAATCGACTACAAGTAAATTTGATTTGTTAATCTATATAGAGGAAACCGAAAATGAACTTTTATCGCTTAAAGTAGAATACAATACTGATTTATTCGAAGAAAAATTTATCAGACAATTTATTGGACACTACAAAAAAATAGTAGAATTACTCTTAACGAAGCCTCAGGAAAGTATAAGCGGATTTAACTATTTAGAAGGACATATTGGAATTCAAAATTTAGATTTAGATATAAATAAATATAAAAAAGATACCGTAATAGCATTCTTAGAAAAACAAGTAATTGCTACTCCGGATGCTATTGCTTTACATTATGAAGACGTAAAAATCAGCTATCTTCAATTAAACAATTATTCGAATCAAATAGCAAAAATGCTAAGAGACGAGTATAATGTTTTGCCAAATACTAACATTGGTGTTCTGTTAGACCGATCGCAGTATAATGTTATTGCGATGTTGGGTGTTATTAAATCCGGAGCATGTTACGTTCCAATAGACAGTAAATATCAGGAAAGTCAAAGAGAATATATCATCGCCGATGCTGAGATAACAAACATACTTACTACTTCTAATATAAAATATAGCGGAAGAACAGAACATATCAATTTAATCTCTTTGGATGAGTTTCAATACTCAGACGAATTAGTAGAAAACCCTGTTATCGTTAATGAATTAGATGATTCTTCTTTTATTATCTACACTTCAGGGTCAACAGGAAACCCAAAAGGAGTTATTCAGACACATCGAATGTTGTCTAATTTAATACAATGGAATATATATGATTCCGGTATCTCGTCAGGTTTGAGACATTTGCAGTACACTTCTTTTAGTTTTGATGTCTCTCTTCAGGATGTTTGGTTTGTGCTTAGTAGTGGCGGAGTATTATATGTAACTCCAGAATCCATGAAGCTCGATTTTAGTGCTTTATCTACTTACATTATAGAAAATAAAATTGAGGTTTTATGCTTTCCATTTTCTGCTATGACCAGTTTTTTTGATCATACAGATACGGAATTTTTCAAAAAAAATCAGCTTAAAGATATTATATCGTCAGGGGAACAATTAATCATTAGTGGCGCTTTAGAAAGATTTTTACTGGAATTTCCTCACGTAAAGCTTCACAATCATTATGGACCTTCAGAAACCCATGTGGTGACTAGTTTTACAATCTCAGCCAATACCAGCGATATTATACATTATATGCCTATTGGTAAGCCATTGGCAAATACAACGCTATACATATTAGACAGTAATCTTCAGCCAGTACCAAATAAAGTAATTGGCGAAATATATATAGGCGGTGAAAATGTTGCCAAAGGATATGTAAAACTACCGGAATTAACACAAACACGATTTATTTCAAATCCATTAGATCGCGATCAAAAATTGTATAAGACCGGAGATTTGGCTTATATGGATTATTCCGGAAATATCATTTATCTGGGAAGAAATGATACTCAGGTAAAAATAAGAGGTTTTAGAATTGAACCGGAAGAGATCGAAATTCAAATTCAGATGTTTTCAAATAGTATTGAACATACTGTTGTAGAAGCTAAAAAAATAAACGGAGAAAATGCCCTTGTCGTTTATTATGTATCCGATAATGAATTGGATAAAAAAGAGGTTGTACGTTTTCTAAACAGCAGGCTTCCGGATTATATGGTGCCAAATTTTTATGTAAAACTTGACAATATTCCATTAACTCCAAACGGAAAAGTAAATAGAAAAGCCTTACCGGATGTTACGCCTGAAAACAGTATTTCAAGAGAATATGTAGCGCCAACAAATGAAACAGAAGCAAAGTTAGCGGCTATTTGGCAAGAGCTTTTAGGCATAGAAAAAGTAGGTATTGAGGACAACTTTTTTGAATTAGGAGGTCACTCACTTTACATCGTTCGTATGATCTATAAAATCAACGAAATTTTTGAAATTAAAATAAACATGAAAGATGTATTTACGCTCCAAAGCATACGTGAATTGGCAAAAGCAATTGACGATGAAATACTATTTAAAGGAGGCGTAAACGTAAGTATAACAGAAGAAACTACAACAAATCAAAATTCAGAAGTATGGGAAATCTAAGTATAAAGCAGAGGTTAACACAGTTAATTCAGGAAGGCATAAGTTTTGAAGTTTCCCAAGGTAAACTTTTGGTAAAAGGTAATTTAAGCGCATTAGATACTGCACAAAAAGAGTTTTTAAAAGACAATAAAGAAGCAATTATTTCTTTGATAGAAAGCCAGACTCAGGAAATTCCCGAGATCAAAAAAACGGACAAAGAGCTGCCAAAACCGCTTTCTTTTTCCCAACAAAGTTTATGGCTTCTGGATCGAATCAATAATGGTAGTTCACATTATAATCTTGCTTCTACTTTTAAATTAAAAGGCAAAATAAATTACGAAGCTTTAAATCAAACTTTTGCCACGATTCTTGAAAGACACAGCAGTTTGCGCAGCAGCTTTTTTGTTGATGGTCATGGAGAACCCGTTCAAAAAATTCAGGATGTACCAAATTTTAATGTTACAGTTGAAGAAATAGATCCGTCAATTCAAAAATTTGAATCTCATATTTTAGAATTAATTGAGCAAGAAGCAAATAACGTATTTGATCTAACAAAAGATTTGTTGTTAAGAGTCAAATTGCTCAAAATAAATGATGAAGAACATATTCTGATCGTAACCATGCATCATATTGCTTCAGACGGATGGTCTATTGGAATTTTAGTTAACGAATTTAATATTCTTTACAGTAGTTATCTTAGAGGAGAATCTAATACACTGCCGGAATTAAACATACAATATGCTGATTATGCCTATTGGCAAAGACAATGGCTGAAAGGAAAAGTTTTGGACAATCAGATCAATTATTGGAAAAAACAATTGGCAGATTTACCTGTGATTCATAGTTTGCCATTGGATAACCCAAGACCATTTACACAAACTTTTAATGGAAATACCTATAATTCATTTGTTGAAAAAAATACATTAACTGCTTTATACAATTTATCTAAGGCAGAAGGCGCTACTTTATTTATGGCAATTCATGCTGCATTTAGTACTTTGTTAGCACGATATAGCAATGAAAAAGACATTGTTGTTGGTACTCCAATTGCTAATAGAGAAAAAGCTGAAATTGCGAATCTCGTTGGTTTTTTTATGAATCTTTTGGTCTTAAGAAGTGATTTATCACAAGAACCAAGTTTCAGAGCATTACTAAAACAAAGCAAAAAAATGTTGGAAGACTCTTATGAGTATCAACAAATGCCTTTTGAAAAACTTGTAGAAGAATTAAAAGTTCCAAGAAATTTGGGACACAATCCATTATTTCAGGTTTTATTATCGCTTCAAAATAATACCCAAGAAGAAATTTCTTTGAGTGATATTGTATTGGAACCCTTTAATTATAAAGACGGAAATAGCGCTAAATATGATCTTAGTTTAAATGTAACCGAAACCCCGGACGGACTTATCCTTTCCTGGGAATACAGTACAGATCTCTTTGTGGAGTCAACTATTGTTCGTATGGCAGAACATTTTAATACCTTATTAAGTTCTCTATTAGCTAATCCTGATGAAAATGTTTTTAAAGCAAACCTTATCGGTGAAAAAGAAGCAAATCAAATATACGAACACTTAAGCGGAGATGTAGTTGAAGTGAGTACGAACGAAAGTGCCATAAACTTTTTTGACTATCAAACGAAGAACAATCCAAATCAAACGGCCATTATTAGTAATGATGTTTCGTATAACTATGCACAATTAGGAGAAAAAGTCGATGCAATTGCTGGTTTTTTATTAGATCAGGGCGTACAAAACGGAGACAAAGTAGGAATCTGTTTATTGCGTAATTTCGAAATGGTCGCTACAATTTTTGCCTGTTTTAAACTTGGAGCCGCCTATATTCCTCTTGATCCTGTTTACTCTTCAGAGCGAATAAATCAGACTATAAATGATGCACAGCCTAAGTGTATTGTAACATTAAGCGCATTAAAAGAACTTTTTTTAAACGGATCATCAAATGAGGATTTTGTTTATTTAGACAAACCTCAATCTCAAAAAGAAAATCAGGTAATTGCGACAAATTGCAGCGGTAACAATGTAGCCTATATTATTTTTACTTCGGGAACAACCGGAAAACCTAAAGGGATTGAAGTTACCCATGATAATTTAAGTAATTTATTAAAAGGCTTAGATATTTCTTTTGGCAGCGAAACCAAACAAACGTGGCTTGCGCAAACGAGTGTTAATTTCGACATCTCGGTTTTAGAACTTATCTGGACGATTTCGAGAGGACATAAGGTTGTATTGCAACAATCGAATCCTTTTAAATTAGTGTCACATGATAAAATAACGCCATCAAAAAAGATTGATTTCAGCATCATGTTTTTTGGAGCTGATAAAAACAATAATCAGAAGTATGATTTATTGTTAGATACTGTAAAATATGCAGATCAAAACGATTTTACTGCAATTTGGACACCGGAACGTCATTTTGGTGAATTTGGAGGAGCATTTTCAAGTCCTTCGGTTTTAAGTGGTGCTATATCGACGATGACTAAGAATATAAGTATCAGGTCGGGAAGTGTTGTACTTCCTTTGCATGATCCAATTCGTGTTGCAGAAGAATGGTCGATAGTTGATAATTTAAGCAATGGTCGCGTAGGAATAAGTATTGCGTCCGGATGGCATCCTAATGATTTTGTTTTTTCAAATTCAAATTATAGCGATCGCCATAATGAGATGCGTGAAAAAGTTACTGAGCTTAAAAACCTTTGGGAAGGAAATCCTATCGTGCGCAAGAATGGTGTTGATAAAGACTTTACAATACAAATCAGACCAACGCCAATACAAAAAAAATTACCGCTTTGGATAACTGCTGCCGGAAGTCCTGAAACTTTTAAATATGCCGGAGAAATTGGCGCCAATATTCTAACGCACATGCTTGGGCAAACGTTAGAAAAACTGGAAGCAAATATTGCGGTGTATCACCAAGCCTTAAAAGACAACGGATTTAGCATAGAAGATAAACAAGTTTCTCTGATGCTTCATACTTATATTGACGCTTCACATGAAGATGCGACTGCTACCAGTGAGCAGCCGTTTAAAGATTATCTGAGATCTTCTATGAAATTAATGGAGCCTTTGGCAAAAGAGTTAGGGTTAGATATTGATACGCAAAGTGATGAAATCATTGATATTGCATACAGAAAATTCAGTAAAGAAAATACACTTATTGGTACTCCTGAATCGTGTCAGAAAATGCTTTTTAGTATCCAGAATATCGGAGTTACTGAAGTAGCTTGTTTAGTAGATTTTGGAGTTGAAAGCGAAAAAGTATTGTCCAGACTTGAAAAGATTATAGAAACCAAAACCTTATATCACTCTCAGGCTGAGCTTACAAAACTATTAAATATAGACAATCAAAGAACCGAATTGGAGCTTATTGACACGTATAAAGTGACTCACGTTCAGATGACTCCATCACAATCTAAACTGATAGCAGATTTAAATAGTCAGGATAAATCCAAAGAATTATCTTCAGTTCAGCATTGGTTTATTGGTGGAGAACCTTTAAATCAAAATTTAATTAACAGCCTTAGTTTAATTACTAATTCTAAGTTGTATAACATGTACGGACCGACTGAAACTACAGTTTGGTCAACATGGAGAGAGATTAACAGCAAAGACTTTAAAATTGGTAAACCTATAATAAATACCAATTTATTGCTTCTGAACGAGTTTGAGCAACAAGTACCTTTTGGAGTTGTTGGAGAACTTTATATTGGAGGTTCAGGAGTTGCTAAAGGATATTATAATAATGCTGAACTCACGAATAAAAGCTTTAAACAAGTCATTAATTCTCACTTTGGCAACAGCCGATTTTATAAAACGGGAGATTTAATGAAATTGACAAGCGATGGAACGTTTGAGTATGTTGGCCGAAAAGACAATCAGGTTAAAGTAAACGGTTATCGTATTGAACTTGAAGAAATAGAAAAAACAATTTCTAAAGTTCCCGGAGTTAAAAATTGTAAAGTTTTACCAATTACAGAAAACAATACAACCTACTTGTCAGCCTACGTAATTAAGGATGATATTGTTTATGGAAACTACACAGAACTTCCTGTTGAAGAACAAGCGAAACCTTTTTATTTCCCTGATGGCAGTACTGTTTATCACCAGTCTGATCGCCAATTGGCAATGTTGTATAAAGAAATATTTCAGGACGGAATCTATTCCAGACACCATATAAAAGTACCTGAGAATGGTTTAGTATTAGATGTAGGAGCCAATATAGGAACCTTTAGTATGGAGGTAAACCAAAGTCAGCCTAGCGCAACAATTATTGCTTTTGAACCTATTCCGCAAATTTTTTCTGCTCTTAAGAAAAATTTTGAGCACCGACAAATAAAAGGACGTATTCTGAATTTTGGAGTTTCCAATAAAAAAGAAAGCGCAACTTTTCATTATTATCCGGAGATGTCTGGAATGTCGGGCAGGTTTACAGAAAAAGAGACAATCGTTGATGCAGTCGGAAAATATATAGAGTATGACAAAGCCCTCATGGCAGATGAAACGTATCAATCCGGAGAAAAAAACAGCATTGTAAAATCTTTCTACGATACTATAGACGGAGAAAATGATTTTTCGAACGAATTCAGAGAATACCTTACCTCGTTGTATAATTCTAATGAAGTCGAATGTCAGCTTACAACAATATCTGATGTAATTGATGATCTGAAAATACAGGCAATAGATTTACTAAAGATAGACGTAGAAAAGAGCGAATGTCTGGTATTAGAAGGAATTCGTGAAGAACATTGGCCAATGATCCATCAGGTTGCAATTGAAGTCGACGGAGACAATAATCTGAATACCATCTTAGAGCTGCTTAACATAAAAGGATATGAGGTAAACGTTGACGAATTGGTAATGAGCGATGCCGAATTGCCAAGAGACGAAAATACCTATATGGTTTATGGAACTAATCACAAGATTGGCGAGAAGAAAAAAGATCAAATCCAGCAACAATTCGAATCGCAAACAAACGAGACTTCTATCAGAGATTTTGTAAAGAAAATGCTTCCGGATTATATGAGTCCTAAGGATATCAATTTTGTGCCGTCAATTCCTTTAATGGAAAATGGAAAAGTAGACATGATGAAGTTGAAAGAAATTAAACCTCAGGAATCTATTTCGAATAATGTTATCACACTTAATAATAAAACAGAATTAGATATTTATCGCATTTGGTGTGAGGTTCTTAAGAAAGAAAACATCCCATATCACGTCAGCATTTTTGAGGCTGGAGGTAATTCAATTGAGATTGTTGTATTGCATGAAAAGCTTCAAAAAGAATTTAGTGTTGAGTTTTCATTAATAGAACTTTTCCGAAACCCTACAATTCCTCAGCAGGCAAAATTGATAGAAAATGCCAACAAAGACAATCAGGAAGATGTTGCAATCAAAAAAGCAGTAGACAAAGGAGCGTCTCGACGAAATGCCCGTTCTAATCGAAATTAATTAACAAAAGTTGGACAAAATGAAACAAATTTCTGAAAATGATATTGCCATAATAGGGATGGCTGGTCGGTTCCCTAACGCAAAAAACATAGATGAATATTGGCAAAATCTTGTTAGTGGTGTCAATAGTATCGTTAAAGTCGATGAAGAAGAGCTTCTTGCATCCGGTTTTTCTGAAAGTATGTTGAATCATAAGCGTTTTGTTAATGCAAGTTCAAGGCTTGAAGATGCAAAATACTTTGATGCTGATTTCTTTGGACTATCAAATATAGAGGCTACACATATGGATCCTCAAATTAGATTGTTATTGCAAACGAGCTGGCATGCCATAGAAGATGCCGGTTATGATATGAGTCGTCTCGATGTGGCTGTAGGAAACTTTTGTGGAATGTCTACGAACTCTTATTTATTAAAAGTATTAGATACAAATTCATATACAGAGCATGCAGATCCTTTGTTGTACAGAATCTTAAATGAAAAAGATTTTTTGGCAACGTGGATTTCTTATAAGCTTAATCTAACAGGACCGGCAATGAGCGTGCAAACAGCTTGTTCGACTTCATTACTTGCCGTTCATTTAGCCTGTCAAAGTTTATTGAATCGCGAATGTGATATGGCTTTGGCGGGAGGAGTATCTTTCGATTCAAATGAAAATATAGGTTATATACATACACCCGGATCCATCTATTCTAAAGACGGAGTTTGTCGTCCTTTTGACAGCGCTGCCAGCGGAACAGTTAATGGAGACGGCGTTGGTTCGATTGTTTTAAAAAGAGCAACCGATGCTATAAAAGACAAAGATTATGTTTATGCATTGATAAAAGGAACTGCAACAAATAATGACGGAGCCAACAAACAGGGATATACCACTCCAAGTGTAAGTTTTCAAAGAGATGTCGTTCTTGAAGCTTCAGGAGTTGCAGATATTGATCTGGAATCTGTGGGAATGATTGAAGCACATGGTACAGGAACTTTAATTGGAGATCCGATTGAAGTAGCGGCACTTACCGAAGCATTTCGGGAATACACAGATAAGGTGCAATATTGTGCTATTGGTTCTGTAAAAGGAAATATTGGACATTTGGATGCAGCTGCAGGAATAGCTTCGATTATTAAAGCCGCATTATGTGTGAATAAAGGGATTCTGGTACCGAGTATTAATTTTTCAGAAGCGAATCCTTCTTTACAATTAAGTACTTCTCCTTTTTATGTGAGCCAAAAAACGTCAGTATGGCCACAACATTTTGAACTTAGAAGAGCAGGAGTTAGTTCTTTAGGAGTTGGCGGAAGTAATGTTCACGTGCTTGTTGAAGAACCGCCAATGATCGATGTAGAAGAAGAAACTAAAAGACCTTTTGTAGTCGCATTATCTTCTTTGAACCAACAAAATTTGCAATCGCAGAAAAAACAATTATCAGAATATGTATTAGCAAATCCAACACTAACACTTGCTGATTTAGAATTTTCGAGCCTTTACGGAAGAAAAGTTATGCCGTACAGATTTAGTGTGGTTTGTACTGATAAAGATGAATTAGTAGCGCAATTAAACGGAATTCAAAACGATAATTGTTTTGAAGGATTTGGAAATATACCCGAAACGGTGTTCATGTTTCCGGGACAAGGCAGCCAATATGCGAATATGGCATTAGCATTATATGAGAATAATGAAGCCTTTAAAAAGGATATGAATTATTGTTTTGATTATCTGAAAACAATATCTCAGGTTGATTTTAAGGAAACCATTTTCTCTGATGACAGTGTTTTATTAGATAAAACCGAAAATACGCAAATAGGCTTATTCATAGTTGAATATTGCCTTACCAAAGAATTAATGAGAGCCGGAATCAAACCGGATGCAATCATCGGACACAGTTTGGGAGAATATACAGCGGCTTGTATTGTAGGTTCTCTTACACTGGAAGATGCATTAAAACTCGTTTACCATCGCGGAAGATTAATGGGAATGATGCCAAAAGGAGCAATGCTTCTGGTACAATCTACAGAAAATGACCTAAAACCATTATTGCTAAACGGAGTTTCTTTTTGTGCTTTCAATGCTGATAATAGTGTTGTAATTGGAGGATCGATAGAAGATATTGGTGAGCAATGCAGCATATTGGAATTAAATAGCATCGAATACAAAAAATTAAAAGTATCCCACGCTTATCATACGCAAATGATGAACGATGTCTTAGCTGAATATGATGAAATATTGTCTCAGGCAGAGTTTAAAAGTTTTGAATCTGTAATATTTTCTACCTATACAGGTGATCTTGTAGAACCGGAAGTTTTTTGTTCTAAACTGTATTGGTTAAACCAAATCATTCATCCTGTAAAGTTTTCGCAAGCGATAAAAAAGGCAGCTTCTCATTTTTCGAATCCTGTTTTTATTGAAATTGGACCAGGAAACGGATTGTCTTATTTTGCCAATACGATCTTTAATCATCAGGTTAGCACCGTTAGTTTATTGCCAAGACCATCCAATAAAAGCAATGCTGTAACTAATTTTTATGAAGCAAAAGCGATTCTTCTTGCAAAAGGAGTACGTTTTAATTTACCTGAAGTTCACGAAGGAAAAAGAGTTCCGATACCAGGTTACGTTTTTTCAAAAGACAGGTTTTGGAAACCAAAAATCAAGATCAATTACAAGAGTTTTTACGACGTAAAGGAATCTTATTATAAGACCAACAATCAATATAAAAGCGACCGACTAAGATCTTCAATAGAGATTGAACTTGCTCATGATAAGGAAGTTTCAGAGGAGCTATTAAACAGCTTAAACGATTTAAATGCGCAGTATTTAAATGAAGTTAAAAAGCTTTTTTCGACAACAGAAAAAATTAGTAATCTAATTGAAGTATTGTATGATGAGGTTGTTTTAGATAGTGAAGAAATAACTCCAAGCTCTATACAATTCAATAAAAAAAGAAATGTCAACAGTGTATTTGTAGCACCGGAAACTGAAACCGAAAAAAGTATCCAGGAATATTGGAGCACTATTTTAGGCTATTCTCCTGCAGGAATACAAGACAATTATTTTGAAGTAGGCGGAAACTCTTTATTGGCTACAAAATTACTGTCTTTATTGTCTGATAAATTCGAAATCACATTGTCTTTCAGAGAGTTGTCAGAATGCCAGACGATAAAAGAACTGGCTGTTTTGATCGACTCAAAAAAGGAAATTCTCGAGTTAGTAGAGACCATCGAAATGGATAATAATAACGACAATTATATTGAATTATGAATATAGAATTATTGTTAAAAGAGTTAATTGAAAATAAGGTAAAGCTTTCTGTAAAGGAAGATAAACTATTATGTCAATTACCGGAAAAAGGAATTGACGATGCTCTGTTTTCTAAATTACAACAACATAAGGAAGAGGTTAAACAATTTATTCAGAACACAAAAAAGAATAAACTTAAAAAATCACCAATCCTAAAACAAGATAAAAACGCATTAGATAAACCGCTTTCTTTTGCGCAGCAGCGTTTATGGGTTTTAGATCAAATTGAAGGAAGTACACATTATAATATTTCAAATGCTTTATTATTAAAAGGAAATTTAAATAAAGCTATTTTTCAAAAAGCATTCGATACCATTCTCGAGCGTCATGAAGTATTGCGAACCGTATATGATTTGGATAAGAATGGCAATGCTATTCAGATTGTGCAGCCGTTTGTTCCAATTCAAATAGGGAATGAGGACTTGCGCAGTTTCAATAAAGAAGAGCAGGATACAATTATATATAAAATTCAAACAGAAGAATCTAAAAAAGTTTTTAACCTGAAAAGCGACATCATGCTTCGGGTTAAATTACTTCAGATTAAGGAAGATGAATTTATTGCTGTAGTTAATATGCATCATATTGCTACAGACGGTTGGTCAATAGGAATTTTAATTAATGAATTTAATACTTTATACACAGCTTATTCTCAGGGAAAATTAAACCCTTTGACGGAGCTGGAGATTCAATATTCTGATTATGCACATTGGCAACAGGAAACATTAAAAGAGGAAAAATTAGAAGAATTAAAAAATTACTGGTTAAATCAATTGTCAGATTTGCCACCGGTACATAGTTTACCTCTTGATTATACACGACCTAAAGTACAAACTTTTGAAGGTGATACAATTTACTCCCAAATTGATAGCACAACTTTAAACAGCTTAAAGAAGATATGCGATAAAGAAGGAGCGACTTTATTTACGGGATTACATACCATTTTTGGTCTTTTATTGGCAAGATATAGTAATGAAACCGACATAATAATGGGTACACCTATTGCAAACAGAGAACAATCAGAAGTTAAAAATCTGATAGGTTTCTTTGTTAATATGCTGGTGTTGCGCAGTAATTTGTCTCAGAATGAAAGTTTTGTAACATTAATTAATCGAAATAAAGAGATGATGTATGATGCTTTTTCGCATCAGCAAATGCCTTTTGATATGTTAGTGTCAGAATTACAACCAAAGCGAAATCCAAATTACAGTTCTCTTTTTCAGATCATGTTTGTTTTGCAAAACAATGAAAAAGCAGAACCGAAACTACCGGAATTATCTTTAAAACAAATCGAACAATCAAAACCATTTGCGATGTACGATTTGTCTTTTACGGTCAACGAAGACGAGAATGGTTTAGCATTGAGTTGGGAATACAACAAAGATATTTTTAAGAAAGCGTCAATAGAACGAATGTCTAATCATTTTGAACGCCTGCTTAAATCATTAATAGAATTTCCGCACGCAAATGTGGGCAAAGCTAATATTATCAGTAATCATGAACGAAATGAGCTGATTATTGGTTTGAACCAAACAGATGTAAAATATGCAACAGATAAAACAGTACTTGATCTGTTTGAAGAACAGGTAAAAAGTACTCCGGATTATACAGCAGTCAAATTTGAAGAAAAAGAATATTCGTATCATCAATTAAATCAATTGGCAAATCAATTGGCGAATTATTTAAAAGAAAATTACGGAATCACAGCCAATGATTTAGTTGGAATACAATTAGAGAGAAGCGAAAAAATGCCTTTGTCGATTATTTCCATCTTAAAAGCAGGCGCAGCTTATGTTCCTATTGGAGTTGATTATCCTGAGGATCGTATCAGTTACATTATAGAAGATGCCAGAATAAAAGTTGTGATTAATGAAAGGGAGTTAGAAAAATTCTTCTCAGTAAAAGATGATTATGCTACAGAGAACCTTTCTTTTAAGCCAGTTCCAAATGATTTAGCTTATTGTATTTATACTTCCGGTTCAACAGGAGTGCCCAAAGGAGTCTTAAATCAACATGCAGGTTTGTTCAACAGATTAGTATGGATGAAAGATGATTTGAATGTAAAAGAAAAGGAAGTTTTTTTACAGAAAACGCCTTATACATTCGATGTTTCGGTATGGGAATTTTTACTTCCTGTAAGTATTGGCAGCACCTTAATTATCGCAAAACCAGACGGACATAAAGATCCGGAATATCTAAAAGAAATAATAGAGAAAGAACAAGTAAGTATCATTCATTTTGTTCCTTCGATGTTAAGTGTTTTTCTGCAATTTGCTACTTACAAAGAAGTTTCAGCCCTTAAGCATATTATTTGTAGTGGAGAAGAATTACTTCCTAAAATAGTAAGCCAAAGCAAAACACAATTTCCTCAAACCAGAATTCATAATTATTACGGACCAACAGAAGCTGCCATAGATGTAACCGCAATAGATGTTACAGATTTGGAGATCTCAAATACCGTAACCATTGGAAAACCTGTTGCAAATACAAGAATTTATATTGTTGATGAAGCACTTAATTTACAACCGGCAGGAATTGCAGGAGAACTATTAATATCTGGAATACAGGTTGCCAAAGGATATCTTAATCTGCCTGATTTAACAAAAGAAAGATTTATTGATGATCCGTTTATTGCTGGCGAAAGAGTTTACAGAACCGGAGATATCGCATCATGGAATGAAGATGGAACAATAAAATATCTGGGCAGAAAAGACAATCAGGTTAAAATAAGAGGTAACAGAATCGAATTGGGTGCAATAACAACCGCTTTGTTGTTAAAACCGGATTTAAAGGAAGCTATCGTAACCGTTTATAAAAAAGAAGATTTAGAGCATGAATTAGTAGCTTATGTAGTTTCTGATGAAGTTCAGAATGCATCGGCTTTGCGCAAGTTCTTATCGGAAAGAATTCCGGAATATGAAATCCCGTCCTATTTTGTTCAGGTAGATAAATTAACACTTTCATCAAACGGAAAAGCAGATACAAAAGCATTACCAAGTCCGGAACATCATAAACTATCGACCGGAATTGCCTATGAATCTCCACGAAATGAAAAAGAAGAAAAACTAATTCAAATTTTCGCAAATGAACTTGACAGAGATCATAAAGAGATCGGAATTCATGATAACTTCTTTGACTTAGGAGCCAACTCTATTAAACTAATTAAAATTCTGAACACCATTAACAAAGAATTTGACATGGATTTAAAACCTGTCTTATTGTTTCAATATGCCACAATAAATGCATTGGTAGAATATGCATTTACGGAAACTTCACAAGAAGAGGACGAAGACGATTTTGCTCTTTCAGATGAAATTGACAGTTTGATGGATCTGATGGAAGATTAAAATCCTAAAGAAATAATGACTCATTTTATTTTACTAATTAAATAATAACAATATGGAAATTAAAAATGTTGACGAAATAGCCGGTTTAAAAATTTTACTTCAAATTGATGAAGACATTTCTCCAATTGATTGGGCAAAGAACAATAAAGATTTTGTTGAATCATTTCTGTCTACAGAAGGAGCATTGCTAATCAGAGGTTTTAAAAATGTAGATGAAAATGAGTTTGGTGAAATTTTAGGAAATCTTTTTGGAGAAGAATTATTGGATTATACCTATAGATCAACTCCAAGAACTGAATTAAAAAATAAAGTATATACAGCGACTGAATATCATCCTTCTGAAACTATTCCGCAGCATAACGAAAATGCATATTCTAATGCATGGCCAATGAGAATAGGCTTTTTATGTGTAACTGTAGCTCAGAAATTAGGAAATACACCTATATCAGATAGTCGATTGGCGTATAAAAAAATACCACAGGAAATACGTGATGAGTTTGAAAAAAAGGGAGTTATGTATGTGCGAAATTATTCGGATATCGATTTGCCTTGGACAGAAGTTTTTCAGACAGAAGACAAATCAGAGGTAGAGAACTATTGCAGAAAGAACAATATCGATTTTGAATGGACTGAGAACGGATTGAGAACAAAACAAACCAATCAAGCCAGTATTAATCATCCTGTAACTAACGATAAACTTTGGTTCAATCAGGCACATTTGTTTCATGTAAGCAGTTTAGACGAGGAAATACAGGAAGGTCTTATTGAGCTTTTGGGAGAAGAAAACTTACCAAGAAACGCTTATTATGGAGATGGAACTCCTATTGATTTAGAAACACTTGCGTTGATAAGAAATGTATATGAAGATACAAAAGTTACTTTTCAATGGGAGAAAAATGATCTTTTGATATTAGATAATATGCTTTATACCCACGGTAGAGAACCTTTTGAAGGACCAAGAAAAATTTTGGTTGGTATGGGAAGAAAGTACTAATCATCAAAGCATACAGAACACGCAGTTATCCAAAAAAATATAATTAATTAAATCATTTTAAGAGTGAGTCTTGTCAATAATAACGAAGTAAAGCGCGACCAACGAAAAAAAGATATTGCCATTATTGGTTTATCCGGGAGATTTTCTCAGTCAAATGATATCCAGTCTCTTTGGGATAATCTAATTAAAGGAAAAGAATTAAATCATTCACCTTCGCCTGAAGAACTTAGAAAAGCGGGAGTAAGTGAATCATTGATTGATAATCCGAGATATATTTTTTCGAAATCAGATATTGAAAACGCAGAAAGTTTTGATTATTCTTTCTTTGGTTATTCAAAAGATGAAGCGGAGTTAATGAATCCACAAATCAGGCTGATGCATGAGCAAGTATGGTTAGCATTAGAAGATGCAGGCTGTAATCCTCATGAATACAGCGGAAAAATTGGGTTGTACCTGGCTGCATCTGATGATTTGAACTGGAGATCGCACGCCTTAATCAATCCTAATAGTCAGGTTGGTGATTTTATGGGAACAAGATTGGCCAATAAATCATTTATAAGCACTCTTATTTCCTATAATTTAGACTTAAAAGGACCAAGTTATTATATTGATACCGCATGTTCGAGTTCTTTATCTTCTATACATATTGCTTGTAGAAACTTACTGCTTAAAGAATGTTCAATAGCAGTTGCAGGCGCAGCATGTTTAATGTCAACCGAAGATGGTGATAGTGGATATCTTTATGAAGAAGGAATGGTTTTTTCAGAAGATGGTCGTTGCAGAGCTTTTGACAAAGATTCTTCCGGTACCTTTTTTGGAGAAGGAGTGGGCGTAATAGCACTAAAAAGATGGGAAGATGCAATACAAGACAAAGATCATATTTATGCTGTCATAAAAGGAACAGCGGTTAATAACGACGGAAAACGAAAAGTTGGTTATACTGCACCAAGCATAGTTGGTCAGGCAGAATGTATAAAACTAGCCCACCGAATTGCCGGAGTTGAACCGGAAAGTATCAGTTATATAGAAGCACACGGAACAGGAACCAAACTAGGAGATCCTGTAGAAATTGAGGCTCTGAACAAAGCGTTTAATTACAATACCAATCACCGTTGTGCTATTGGTTCTATTAAATCAAATCTTGGTCATCTGGATACTGTAGCAGGAATTGTTGGTGTGATTAAAACGGCACTTTCGTTAAAAAACAAAACGCTTCTGCCTTCTATAAATTACAGCAGTCCAAATCCGGAAATAAATTTTTCGTCAGGTCCATTTTATGTGAATGACAAGTTGCAAAACTGGGTTCGAAAAAATAATGAATTATTAAGAGCCGGTGTAAGCAGTTTTGGAATTGGCGGTACGAATGCACACGCTATTCTTGAAGAAGAACCTGCAGCTGAGGTAAGTACAAAAAAAGAAGGAAATCAGTTATTGGTATTTTCTGCAAAAACTAAAACAGCATTACTTAATTATCAGAATAAACTAAAGGATTTCATTAAAGAAAAAGACTCAGTTGATCTGAACAATCTTGCCTATACATTACAAACTGGAAGGAAACATTTTGAATACAGAAATTTTGTGGTTTGTAAAACTAACGCAGAAGCAATCGAAGCATTAGAGAATATTACGCAAAAAACACCTTCAGAGAAAACTTCCGCTGCAACAAAAGATATTGTCTTTATGTTTTCCGGTGGTGGAAGTCAATATTACAAGATGGCTTGGGAACTGTATCTTAATGAACCTTATTTTAAAGAGGTTATGGATCAGGGTTTTGCGCTGTTAAAAAGTAAAACAGGAAAAGATTTTGAAAAAATAATAGGCTATTGGGAAGATGAAACTACAGATACCGATTTGATTAATTCAATCGAATATATGTTACCGATTCTTTTTTTGGTCGAGTACGCATTAGCTCGTTTATTAATGAGTACCGGTATTCAGCCTAATTGCATGATTGGACATAGTTTAGGCGAATATGTTGCCGCTTGTATCAGTGGAGTATTTTCGTTTGAAGATGCTTTGGATATGGTTCTCAAAAGAGGAGAATTAACAAGCAGATTACCTGAAGGAGGAATGGTTGGCGTTGAACTTTCAGCAGAAAAAGTACAAGCTTATCTCACAGAAAAATTATCAATTGCGACCATAAACATGGAGAATTCCTGTGTGATTTCAGGTGCAAAAAATGATATTATTGATTTTATCAAAGTATTAGAACAAAACGATATCGACTATACGGAATTAAAAATTTCGATAGCGGCACATTCTCTTTTGCTCGACGAAATATTAGAGGATTACAAAGAAGCAATTAAAGATATTCAGTTTCATACTCCAAAAATTCCTTTTGTTTCTAATTTAAGCGGAAAAGAAATAACAGCTCAAGAAGCTGTATCACCGGAATATTGGGTTAAGCATTTGAGAAATACAGTAAATTTTTTAGGTGGAATCAGCTATTTATTAGAGAAAAGAAATGCCAATTATATCGAAATTGGATCAGGAGGAATTCTAACTTCATTTCTAAAACAGAATAAGCTTTTTAATAAAAACAGCTTTGGAATCAATCTATTAAGACATCCTAAAGAAGAAGCGAATGATCACGAATATTACCTGCAATCGCTTGGTAAATTATGGCAAAATGGTACAGCAATAGACTGGAATATTTTTAATAAATCGGATAATCAGCAAAAGATTTCTGCTCCGGGTTATTGTTTTGATAAAACCAGTCTGAAAGTCAAAGTCAATCCTTTCCAGCAAATGGTAGATATGGGATTATTATTTGATACAGGCAAGAGTAATTTGCAGGATTCATTTTATCAAACCAGTTGGAAAAAATCAATTGCAGTAACAGGCAATAAGAGTTCTTCTAACTATTTGATTTTTTCAGACGAAAACACTTTGTTAAGACGCATCACTACTAAACTTCAGCAGGAAAATAATGTAATTGAAGTTAAGCAAGGCGCCGAATATAGTGAAACACCTTCTTTAATAACGATCAATCCTTTTGAACAGGATCACTACGAAAAATTATTTAAAACCCTTGAGGATAAAGGTGTAGAAATAGATCAGGTAATTTACAATTGGAGTTTTCAAAAAGAAGAAAATGTATTAAAAGATTCAATTCCGGTGATGCATTTGTGTCGAAATCTAATTATTAACCAAGCAGCACATTTAAAGAAAATTACTTTTATCTCAATCCTTGCTTCGACTGTTTTTGGCAATGAATCCATAAATAATGCTCAGGCTTTAGCCAAAAAAACAGCAGGAATGATTATAAAAAACAATTCAGATATATTCTCCTGTTTTATGGATTTTGATACTTATGAAGCATCAGAAGTATACGACAGCAGTATTTTGAATGATCTTGAATGTAATTTATCGGTTTCTGAAATTGCTTATCGAAATAATCAAAGATGGGTCGCTTTTTTCGAAAAAATTAAAGTTGATGCGACTTCGAATTCCAACGTTATAAAAAGTGATAAAAACTATTTAATCATGAATGGTTTTGGCAAAACAGGAAAGATTATTTCGCAGTATTTATGCAAGCAATATGATGCTAAGATATTGATTACCGGAAGTCAGGTTTTAGAAAAAGATAATGATGTATTTGAAAAATTAAGTCAGCTTAGAAAATCAAATGATAAGACTCATTATTACCAGATTGATCACAGCAAAACAGAAGAAATTCAGGAATTGATTCATAAAGTTGAAAGTGAACACGGCAAAATTTCAGGAGTAATTTTTATTAATGAAGAAAACGGATTGGCAGACTTATCTGATTTGAACAATCTAATTGAATTACAGACAAAGAAGTTTCAGCCAATACATAATCTATACGAAAACTTTAAAGACAAAGATCTTGATTTTGTGTGGTTCCCGTTGCAATTGTCGTCTTTGTTAAACGGCATAAACGAAAATATATACGCAGATACTTATACCAGATTATTGCAAGAGCAAAATCAAGATAAGACCTTCAACTGGACGACATTATTTCTGGACGATTTGAATAAAGAAGTTCTTAATGATGAGGAGATTGCCAGAATATTTGAGTTATCTCTAAGCCAAAAATTAGCTTCTGCAATTGTCTCTTTTCAAGATGTGAATACAATTGCTCAGCATTTAAAATCAAAAGAAGAAAAAGACATTAATCCTGCTGATTCAGGCATTCAGCAAGAAGCGATTAGTGATAATTATGTGGCACCGGAATCGAGTTTGGAAATAGAACTTTGCGAATTATGGCAATCTTTTCTTGGCTTTGACAAGCTGGGAATGGAAGATAACTTTTTTGAGTTAGGAGGAAACTCGCTCAAAGCAATGACTTTGCTTAAAAGAGTTCAGAAACAACATAATGTTCAAATATCACTTAAAGATTTTTTTGCAAAACCAACGGTTACATTGTTATCGCAGGAAATCAAAATTGCCAAATTAATCAAAATGCAGACGAGTAAAAAAGAAACCAAGACTTTAAAAATATAATGATTATGGATCAGTTATTTATAGAATTAAATAATTATGGAATTTCTATGTCATTAGACAAAGAAGATTTAGTAATAAATTTTGAAGGTGACGAAATATCGGAATCCCTTATTAATAAGATAAAGGAAAATAAAAAAGAGATCGTTTCATATCTTAAAAAATATAATTCAGAAGATAATTTTGAAGAAATTCAGCCTGTTGAAGAACAAGAAAATTATCCTATTTCATTTGCACAAAAAAGGCTCTGGATTTCAAGTCAATATGCTGAGGCTTCATTAGCATATATGATGCCTAAAATAATTGATTTATCAGGAGAGTTAGATTTAGAAATATTTGAAAAAGCTGTAAATGCTGTCATCGAACGACATGAAAGTTTACGAACAATTTTTAAAGAAGAAGAAAACGGCGAAGTAAGACAATGGATTTTGCAGCGCGAGGATTTAGGCTTTAAAATTTTAAATCTTGATTTTAGCAAAGAGCAAAATAGTCAGGAACTTTTTAATGAATTTGTTCAAAAGGACAGTTACGAATTGTTTGACTTGAGCAAAGGCCCTTTAATTAGAGCGACTTTGGTTAAAATTTCGGACGAGAAATATTGTTTTTATTATGTTATGCACCATATCATCAGTGATGGCTGGTCGATGGGCGTATTGGCAGAAGATATAATAAGTTTTTATGAAGCCTTTCTTCGTAAAGAAACACCTTCTATTTCTAAACTTGAAATACAATATAAAGATTACACAGCCTGGCAAATTGATCAGCTGAAAAATAATAAATACCAATCAGATAAAGACTATTGGTTTGCACAGTTAAAAGAGGCTGTACCAACAATTGATTTACCAACTAATAAGGTAAGACCAAGAGTTAAAAGTCATAACGGAGAAATTCTTGAAGCGCATTTATCTAAAGAATTAACAACCAAAATAAAAAGATTTAGTCAGGAACAAGAAGGAAGTTTGTTCATCACTTTGCTTAGTATTTGGAATGTATTGTTGTACAGATATACCCAACAAGAAGAGATTATTGTAGGATCTTCGGTTGCGGGACGCGATCATTCGGCTTTAGAAAATCAGATTGGTTTTTTTGTAAATACACTGGCTTTAAAAAATAAAATAAATCCGGATGATTCGTTCAAAGAAGTATATGAGAAAATCAAGAACAATACTTTAGAAGCGATTACGCATCAAAATTATCCTTTTGATTTGTTGGTTGAAGATCTTCAAATAGAGAGAGATAACAGCAGGAATATTCTATTTGATATCGTATTAGTAGGTCAAAATGCGGCAGATCGTGCAGAAGATAACAATTTAGGCAATGAACAAGTCAATTACATAAAAAGCAAAGGAAAGAGCAATGTAAAATTTGATTTGGAAATTGGTTTTTTTGAAAACGGCGACAGCTTACTATTCAATATATATTATAATACAGATGTTTATGATCTTAAAACGATTGAAAGTCTGATTGAACATTTCCGAATTCTTAGCGATCAACTTCTCGATTCAAAAGAGGCAGTTGGTTCAATAGACTATTTAAGTCAGGAAGATCACAATACACTTTTATCAGCATTTAATGATACAGTAACTGAATATTCTAAGGAAAAAACGATTCTTGATTTATTTGGCGAACAAGCTTATAAAAATCCTGACGCGAAGGCATTAACCTATAAAGAAGTGACTTATTCTTATCGTGAATTAGATGAATTGTCAAATCAATTGGCATATTACTTAATACACGATATGGCAATTCAATCAGAGGATTTAATAGCCATACAATTAGAGAGAAGTCAATGGATGATTGTGGCTATTTTGGGTGTATTGAAATCTGGTGTCGCATTTGTACCTGTTGATCCTACTTATCCTCAGGAACGCATTGATTATATATTAAAAGATTGTGGTGCCAAAGTTATTCTAAGCGAAAAATCGCAGCAGATTAAAGTAGAAAATAAGGAGGAAATAAAAATTATCGTATTAGATGATATGGAAGCGCTATTTGCAAAAAAAGCAAGTAACCTGAACCTTATCAGAATAAAACCGGAGCAACTTGCTTATGTAATTTATACCTCCGGTTCTACAGGAAAACCAAAAGGCTGCAAAATTAATCACAGCAATTTGTTCAATTACATACAATGGTCTAATGATTATTATTTTAACAAAACTGAATCTGGAAATTGGGGATTAATTACTTCATTTTCTTTCGATTTGACCTTTACCAGTATTTTTACCAGTTTAACAAGAGGAAAAAAATTATGGATAGGAGATGCTAAAAAGGATATCAACGACCTGCTTCAGGAAAGTTTTTCGCATCCTGAAATAGATACTTTAAAACTTACGCCAACCCATCTTACTTTAATAAAAGCTTCGGGAGTTGACCAGTCAAATATTGATCAGATTATCTGTGGAGGTGAGCAATTGACGTTATCACAATTGAGTGCGATTTGGGATATTAAGGAGAGTATTAAAATTTATAATGAATACGGACCTACAGAAGCAACTGTTGGTTGTATTGTTAAAGAAATAACCAGAGAAGACAAAAAAATTACCATTGGAAAACCTATTGCCAACACAGAAATATATATTCTAAATGAATACAAACAGCTTTGTCCAATTGGTGCAGTAGGAGAAATCTATATTGCAGGAGCTGGTTTGTCTTCAGGATATTTAAATCAGCCGGAACTTACCAAACAAAAATTTGTAGATAATCCTTTTAATGCTAAAGGGAAAATGTACAAAACGGGAGATTTGGGCAAGTGGTCAACAGATGGCGTGATGGAATATATAGGCCGAAGCGACGATCAGGTAAAAATTAATGGACACAGAATCGAGCTTGGAGAAATTGAATATCAATTAGAGACAAAAGCGAACATTAATCAGGCAGTAGTTTTGGTAAATGAAACTGCTGATGAAACAAAAGAATTGGTTGCATATATCATTTCGGATGTTAAGGAAGAAGTGAGCAGTCTGAGAAATTATTTATCAGAAAGAATACCGGAATATATGATTCCTGCTTATTTTATTCAGCTTGATAAATTGCCCTTGACGCCTAATGGTAAGTTAGACAAAAGAAATTTACCAGATTTTGAAGGAGCAGGAGTTTCTGATGCTATTGAATATGTGGCGCCGCGAACAAAAGAAGAAAAAATATTGGTTAAAATATGGGAAGGCGTTTTAAAAAGAGAAAGTATTGGAGTAAAATCTAATTTCTACCACCTTGGAGGAGATTCTATTAAATCAATTCTCGTTGTATCAAGGCTAAAAAAAGAAGGTTATACTTTAAAACTTTCAGATCTTTTGGAATCTCCTGTTTTAGAAGACTTAGTTTCTTTTATGACGGAGCTTAATAAAATTAGCGATCAATCAGACGTATCAGGAGAAGTTGTTTTAACGCCGGTACAGAACTACTTTTTTAAATATGACGGGATTTTAGAACACCATCATTACAACCAATCAGTGGTTTTAAAAAGCAGTGAATTAATTGATACAACGCATATAGAGCAATGTTTATCGACTCTCGTAAAACACCACGATGTTTTGCGTATGACATACAAAAAAGAAGGGCAGGACTGGAAACAACATAATGCCGCAATGTCATCAAAAAGTTATGATTTTAAATCGTATGATTTAACTAATGATAAAAATCCTTTTGAGAGGATGAATTTGCTGGGGAACGAATTACAGTCTCAATTTAATCTTTCTGAAGGTCCATTATTTAAGGTAGCACACTTTAAAACGGCAAGCGGAGATTATTTAGCTTTAATTATACATCACTTGGTGGTCGATGGAGTTTCCTGGCGAATTCTTTTAGAAGATTTATTTACAGTTTACAATCAGGTAAAAGCGGGCATTACTTTAAAATTGCCCCTTAAATCCGATTCTTTCCAGAAATGGGCAACTTTACAAAAAGAATGCGCTCTAAAAGAAAAAATAACTTCTGAATTACCGTATTGGGAAGAGATTTGTACAACCGAAATCCCAGCGTTAAAAACAGATTACAGCCTTGCAGAAAAAAAGCAATTAGATAAAAGGGAATACTTCACACTTGACAGAGAAGTTACCGATTTATTGAAAACAAAGATTAACGATAAGTACAATACTGAAATAAATGATGTGCTGCTTACCGGACTTGCCATGTCAATAAAAAAAGCTTTTGGAATTGAAAAAAGCATGATAAAAATGGAAGGCCACGGTAGAGAAGATATTATCGATGATATTGATATAAGCAGAACCGTTGGATGGTTTACGTCTATTTATCCGATGGTATTAGACATTGCAAATACAAATGGTAATGCCGAAGCTTTAATTCAGGTAAAAGAAAATTTAAGAAAGATACCGAATAAAGGTATTGGTTTTGGAATGCTTAAATACCTAAACGAAGCCGGCAGCAATTTGTCATTTTCTCCAACGATATTATTTAATTATTTAGGAGAATTTGGTCTTGAAACAAACCAAAAAGAAGAATCAATATTTCAATATACTTCTGAAGCAATAGGAGAAAATATATCCGCAAAAAATACAGAAGAAGTATTATTAGATGTTTCGGGATCTATAACTTCAGAAATATTAACGATTTCTGTGGGGTATTCAGATGCCGTTTATTCAGAAGAAACAATAGCTGCATTTTCTCAGGTTTTCAAGACTTGCCTTACTGAGCTCGTTCAGGAATTAGCCAAAGAAGAAAGTACACACAAAACGCCTTCGGATTTATCATATAAAAAATTAGCCGTAAATGACTTAAAGGTTTTAAATTCAGATAATACTGTTGAAGATATTTATGAACTTTCTCCTTTACAGCAAGGAATATATTTTCACTGGTTAACGAGTCAGTCAAGCTCCTTATATTTTGAACAAATATCGTATAGAGTCCATCTTAAAAATGCTGATATAAAGGCAATTTCTCAAGCGTACCAACTCTTAGTAGACAGGCATGCTATATTGAGAACCAGTTTTACCAACGACTTAGCCGATGTTCCGTTGCAAATTGTGCGAAAAAAGGTCAATGCTAATTTCGTCTATAGAAAACGTCCTGATTTTATTCAGGAAGAAAACATATCTGACTATGTTACCGAGTTTAAACAAGCGGACATAAAGGAAGGTTTTGATCTTTCAAATCATTCTCTTATGCGTTTAAAAATACTTGATTTAGGAAATGAGTATTTTGAATTTGTGTGGAGCCATCATCATATTTTGATGGACGGTTGGTGTATGAGTATTCTGATTCAGGATTTTAACCTGATTTTGCAGGCACTTAATAAAAATGAAGAAGTTAATTTTTCAAAACCAATTCCGTATTCGAACTATATTAATTGGTTGAATAAAATCAATGTTAACACTTCTCTTGCGTATTGGAAACAGCAGTTGGAAAACTATAATAATGTTGTTTCGGTTCCCTTTATTAAAAACAATACTACTGTAAAAGAATACAGAGAAACCGTCAATATCGTTAAAATTGAAGGAGGAATAATGAGTAAGCTGCAAGCGATGTGTAATGAAATAGGAATTACACAAAATACCTTTATTCAGGCTGTTTGGGGATTTGTCTTATCAAAATACAACAATACCGATGATGTGATTTTTGGTGGAGTTGTGTCAGGAAGACCTGCAGAATTAGCAGGAGTTGAGGATATCGTGGGATTATTTATCAATACAATTCCCGTAAGAGTTAAATATAAAGGAACTCAAACTCCTCTGGATCTTTTTAAAGATCTCAAAGAAGATGCTATAGCAGGTAATAAACATCATTATGTGAATTTGGCAAAAGTTCAGTCTCAAAGTGATTTAGGAGCCGATTTGATTAATCATATTATGGTTTTCGAAAATTATTTAGTTAAAGATGCCTTAGAAAGCGAAGAGATTAATCCAAATGAAGTAAACAATGCTCAGGAATTTGCCATAGAAGCTGTAGATGTTTTTGAACAAACCAATTATGATTTTAATATTTTGGTTTCGCCTTCTGAAAAGTCTTTGCAGATCTGTTTTAAATTCAACAATACTATATATGATGAAGCATTAGTCGAAAAACTGGCAGCGCATTTTTATACTGTAGCAGAACAATTTATACTATATAAAGAAAAAGCACTGGAAGAAATTGATTTCTTATCAGAAGTAGAATTGGCTTTGCTGAAAGATTTTAATGCGACGGAAATTAGTTATGAATCAGATAAAACGATTTTAGATTTATTTTCTTCAAGTGTTCAAAATCATTCTGCTGAGGTTGCAGTGAGTTATCAGGATGCAACATTGAGTTACAAAGATCTTGATATTCGTACGGGGCAATTGGCAAATTATTTAGTTGATCGTTTCGGCGTAAAACATAACGATTTGGTTGGAATAAAACTCGAGCGCAGCTCAAATATGCTTGTTGCAATATTGGGTATTTTAAAATCTGGCGGAGCTTATGTTCCGGTAGATACAAATTATCCTGAAGAACGATTAGAATACATCAAATCAGACAGTGGTTATAAAGTTTGTATTGATGAGGCTTTTATAAAAGCTTTCGAAATTGAGAAAGACAATTATAGCAGAGAAGTTATCGGCGCAAAAGTTTTAGGAAACAATTTGGCTTATGCCATTTACACTTCAGGTTCAACGGGTAATCCAAAAGGAGTTTTGAACGATCACAACGGACTTTACAACAGATTGCTTTGGATGCGCGATGATCTTAAAATCAATTCTGCCGATGTCATTTTGCAAAAGACACCATATACTTTTGACGTTTCTGTTTGGGAACTTTTAATGCCATTTGTTACAGGATGTAAATTGGTATTTGCACAACCAGACGGACATAAAGATCCTGCTTATCTTTTGGATTTAATACAGGATTCACAAGTAAGTATTCTGCACTTTGTTCCTTCGATGTTAGGGATTTTCCTTGAAGAATTAAATCCTGAAAAATGCACAAGTTTAAAACATGTTGTTTGTAGCGGAGAAGCTTTACCAGCCGTTATGGTTGAAGAGTTTAAGCAGAAATTACCATGGGTTCGTCTTCATAACTTATACGGTCCAACTGAAGCTGCGATCGACGTTACTTCTATTGATTTAACAGATGTAAATACAGAAGAATCAGGAGTTACAATTGGTAAACCTGTAGCCAACACTAAAATTTATATAGTAGACAAAAACCTGTCTTTACAGCCAGTTGGTGTTCCCGGAGAATTGCTGATCGAAGGAGTACAAGTTGCCAGAGGATATTTGAACAGACCTGAACTTACTGAAGAGAAATTTATTGCAAGTCCGTTTAACGAAGGAGAAAGAATTTATCGTACCGGAGATTTGGCAAAATGGCTGCCAAATGGCGAAATAGCTTATTTAGGCAGAATCGACAATCAGGTAAAAATCCGTGGAAACAGAATTGAATTAGGCGAGATAGAAACCAGAATATCAGAATCAGGTTATGTTGAGAATGTGGCTGTTTTGGTAAAAGAAGATCAGTCCACAAGGAAATATCTTGTTGCTTACTTAATTCCAAGAGAAAGATACAATCAAGACGATCTTTTTGGTTATTTAAAAAATAGATTACCGGAATATATGATTCCCGGACTTTTGATAGAAATGGATAGTTTCCCTTTGACTTCAAGTGGTAAACTAAATAGAAAATTGCTACCGGAACCAAATGATGTAAATTTATTTTCAGAATCATATGAAGCACCAAGAGATGAAACAGAAACAGAATTGGCAGCGATATGGGGAGAAGTTCTGGGACTTGATAAAGTTGGAATTCAGGATAATTTTTTCCGTATTGGAGGAGATTCCATTATGTCTATTCGATTGATTAGTAAAATCAATAAAAAGTTTAATGTAAGCATCACAATTGCGCAATTGTATGAATTCAATACGATTGCAGAATTGGGTGACCAGATTAAAAACAACATCAATAGTTCTGAAATTAAGAGAAAAATTAAGGACGAAATAGAAGATAAAATCAATGTTTTGAAGGAAAGAGTATTGGAAGGAATTCCAAACCCTGAAAACATTGAAGATATTTATCCAATGAGTGATATTCAAAAAGGAATGGTTATTCTTTCTACTTTAAATCCTGAAGCAGGAGTTTATCACGATCAATTTGTATTTCAAATACCAACGGTTGATTTAATTTTATTTAAGAAGACATTTTCAAAATTAATAGAGAAACACCAGTCTTTGAGAACCAGATTTGATCTTACTAGTTATGATGAAGAAATACAAATCGTAGAAAAAGAAGTAGATTTTAGCATCGATTATCAGAATATTCAGAATTTGGATGCTGATAAACAAGATGCTTTGATAAATGAAATCATGATTTCTGAGCGCCAGAATCCATTTAATATGGAATCAGGTTTGCTTTGGAGAATCAGTTTATTTGAAATCAATTCGACTTCAACAATCTTTTTATTTCAGTTTCACCATGCCATACTTGATGGTTGGAGCGTTGCGTCTTTAAACACAGAATTGTTTAGAATGTATCGTGAATTGGAAACTACTTCAGAAATAAAACTTGAAAAACTAAAATCAAATTACAGAGATTCGGTTATAGAAGAGCTTTACGAGAAGAATAACGCTGATATGATTAACTTCTGGAAAGAAGAATTAGAAGATTACAAACGTTTAGACATCTTTAAAAATCAGGCAGAAAATATAAATCTCACTAAAGTTTACAATTTCGATTTCAAACATAAACTGCAGGAGAAATGCAGAATAGATGGAATTTCGGTAAAAACAGTATTGTACGCTGCTTTTGTTTATGCTTTGAAGATTATAAATTTCGAAGAAGATTTTGTGATAGGAATGGTTACCAATAACCGTCCCGTAGTCGAAGATGGAGATAAAATTCTGGGTTGTTTTTTAAATACAATACCTGTTCGAAACAGATTGCAGGAACACAATGATTTAACGTGGAGTACTTATTTTAAAAACACAGAAAAGCAACTAAACAGCTTAAAAAGTAAAGAACGATTAACGTTATATGAGATTTCAAAAATAACCAACGAGAAAACAATCGAAGGAGCTCCATTTTTTGATGTTTTATACAATTATGTTGATTTCCATATTTACAATGAATTGCAACTTGAAAAAGATGAAACATATAGTCAGGCTCAGCAGCAGGATTTAAATATTGAATCTTTTGAGACTACTAATACAGCTTTTGATTTAAATGTTAACCTTTCAGGAAACGGATTAACTTTAGGATATAAGCTAAAAAGAAGTTTAAAATCTGATGTTTCAGTAGTTCAAATTCACGATTATATCACTCAGATTTTAGCTATTTATCTGGATGCTCCGGATACAAAATTAAGCAACACAACTTTTGTATCAGAAACAGAATTGGCTTTGTTGAAAGGTTTTAATGCGACTGATATTCGTTATGAATCAGATAAAACGATTTTAGATTTATTCGCTTCAAGTGTTCAAAATTATTCCGCTGAGGTTGCTGTGAGTTATCAGGATGCAACATTGAGTTACAAAGATCTTGATATTCGTACGGGTCAATTGGCAAATTATTTAGTAGATCGTTATGGAGTTAAACATAATGATTTGGTTGGAATAAAATTGGAACGCAGCTCAAATATGCTTGTTGCAATATTGGGTATTTTAAAATCAGGCGGAGCTTATGTTCCGGTAGATACCAATTATCCTGAAGAACGATTAGAATATATCAAATCAGATAGTGGTTATAAAGTTTGTATTGATGAGGCTTTTATAAAAGCTTTCGAAATCGAGAAAGACAATTATAGCAGAGAAGTTATCGGTGCAAAAGTTTTAGGAAGCAATTTGGCTTATGCCATTTATACGTCAGGTTCAACTGGAAATCCAAAAGGAGTTTTGAACGATCATAACGGACTTTACAACAGATTACTTTGGATGCGTGATGATCTTAAAATCAGTTCAGCCGATGTCATTTTGCAAAAGACACCTTATACTTTTGACGTTTCCGTTTGGGAACTTTTAATGCCGTCTGTTACAGGATGTAAATTAGTATTTGCACAACCAGACGGACATAAAGATCCTGCTTATCTTTTGGATTTAATACAGGATTCACAAGTAAGTATTCTGCACTTTGTTCCTTCGATGTTAGGGATTTTCCTTGAAGAATTAGATCCTGAAAAATGCACAAGTTTAAAACATGTTGTTTGTAGCGGAGAAGCTTTACCAGCAGTTATGGTTGAAGAGTTTAAGCAAAAACTGCCATGGGTTCGCCTTCATAATTTATATGGACCAACTGAAGCTGCGATCGACGTTACGTCTATTGATTTAACAGATGTAAATACAGAAGAATCAGGAGTGACTATTGGTAAACCTGTAGCAAACACTAAAATTTATATAGTTGATAAAAACCTGTCTTTACAGCCAGTTGGTGTTCCCGGAGAATTGTTGATAGAAGGAGTACAAGTTGCCAGAGGATATCTAAACAGACCAGAACTTACTGCAGAGAAATTTATCGCAAGTCCGTTTAACGAAGGACAAAGAATTTATCGTACCGGAGATTTGGCAAAATGGTTACCAAATGGCGAAATAGCTTATTTAGGCAGGATTGACAATCAGGTAAAAATCCGTGGAAACAGAATAGAATTAGGCGAGATAGAAACCAGAATATTAGAATCAGGTTATGTTGAGAATGTAGCTGTTTTGGTAAAAGAAGACGAGTCTGGAAGGAAATATCTTGTTGCTTATTTAATTCCAAGAGAAAGATACAATCAAGACGATCTGTTTGGTTACTTAAAAAACCGATTACCGGAATATATGATTCCCGGATTGTTGATAAAAATGGAGAGTTTCCCTTTAACGTCAAGCGGTAAACTGAACAGAAAATTATTACCGGAACCAAGCGAAACGAATTTACTTTCAGAATCATATGAAGCGCCAAGAGATGAAACAGAAACAGAATTGACTCTTATATGGGGAGAAGTTCTAAGGCTTGATAAAGTGGGAATTCGCGATAATTTTTTCCGCATTGGAGGAGATTCCATTATGTCTATTCGATTGATTAGTAAAATCAATAAAAAGTTTAATGTAACCATCACAATTGCTCAATTATATGAATTCAATACGATTGCAGAATTGGCTGATCAGATTAAGAACAACACCATTTCTTTTGAGGAAACAAAAAAAGTCAGAGACGATATAAGGGTGACATTCAATAGCTACATGGACGAAGTTCTGGGAAATAAATAGTTTTAAAAATAGGGATTCTAAAAAAATATAAGTTTAAAAACATTAAAAAGTAAGCAATGAAAACAGAAAATATAGTGGATGTTTATCCTATGAACGATGTACAGAAAGGTATGGTATTCACCACATTAAAAAATACTGGGGATGTTATTTATCACGATCAGTTTGTGTACTATGTTCCAAGAATCACAAATGTCGAGCGTTTTGAACAAGCGATAAGATTAATGATGGAAGTACATCCTATTCTGAGAACAGGCTTTGATTTAGAAAACTACACAGAACAGTTACAAATCGTTTATGATAAAGTAGATCCAGTATTTAATTTCGTTGACTTAACAGAACTTAGTGAGGACAAACAGGAAGAGTATATTAAAAAATACATGCAGGAGGAACGTTACAGACCTTATGATTTTAAAATTGCTCCTTTGTGGCGAATTGCCATGTTTAATTTGGATGAAAACAATAGTGTTTATTTGATTCAGTTTCACCACGCTGTATTGGACGGATGGAGTATGGCAACATTTAATACACAACTTTTTAATGTTTATTCGGAATTAGAAAACAACAAAGATTATAAACCTGAGCCTCTTAAAGCTTCGGTAAAAGATGCTGTTGTTGAGGAAATTGCCGAAAAAAATAATCCGGATACAATCCAATTTTGGAAAGATAAATTAAGCTATTATAACAAGCCTCGTATTTTTACTTCTAAAGTTATTTTTCAGGAATTTAGAAAATTCCTTGATCAGGAAGTGACAAAAAAACTAAAAAAGAAAGCAGCAGAAGATGAACTATCTTATAAAAATATAGTTTACGGAGCTTTTGTTTATGTTCTGAAAACACTTTCGCTTGAAGAAGATTTTGTAGTAGGAATTGTTTCTAATACGCGACCAATAATAGAAGATGGTGATAAGGTTTTAGGATGCTTTTTAAACTCTTTGCCAATGAAACTTTCCTTAGGCGAATATGAGAATTCAACATGGTTAGAATATTTCAAAAGTATCGAGGAAGAAATGAGAATTCTTAAGACAAAAGACAGATCAACTTTGTTTGAAATTTCAAAAATCGCTGGAGAAAGAATTGGTGCCGAAAATCCTTTTTTTGATATATTATTTAATCATATAGATTTTTATAATGTCTATAAGGATCTTAATGTGGCGACTTCGAAAACGAAGTACTTGATGAAGCAAAAGAATATAAAACTAAGGTCTTTTGAGGTAACGAATACTTTTTTGGATGCTAATATCATTGACACTTTTGAAGGTTCTTTAGAATTTCATTTTAAACTGACCAGAGAATTAGAACAAGGATATTCATTAGTTCAAATTCACGATTATATTACTCAGATTTTAGCGATTTATCTGGATGCTCCGGACACAAAATTAAGCAATACAGCTTTTGTATCAGAAACAGAATTGGCATTGTTGAAAGGTTTTAATGCGACAGAGATTAGTTATGAATCAGATAAAACAATTTTAGATTTATTCGCTTCAAGTGTTCAAAATCATTCTGCTGAGGTTGCTGTGAGTTATCAGGATACAACATTGAGTTACAAAGATCTTGATATTCGTACCGGTCAATTGGCAAATTATTTAGTAGATCGTTTCGGCGTTAAACATAATGATTTGGTTGGAATAAAATTGGAACGCAGCTCAAATATGCTTGTTGCAATATTGGGTATTTTAAAATCAGGCGGAGCTTATGTTCCGGTAGATACAAATTATCCTGAAGAACGATTGGAATATATCAAATCAGACAGTGGTTATAAAGTTTGTATTGATGAGGCTTTTATTAAAGCTTTCGAAATCGAGAAAGACAATTATAGCAGAGAAGTTATCGGCGCAAAAGTTTTAGGAAACAATTTGGCTTATGCCATTTATACGTCAGGTTCAACGGGTAATCCAAAAGGAGTTTTGAACGACCACAACGGACTTTACAATAGATTGCTTTGGATGCGTGATGATCTTAAAATCAGTTCAGCCGATGTCATTTTGCAAAAGACACCATATACTTTTGATGTTTCTGTTTGGGAACTTTTAATGCCATCTGTTACAGGATGTAAATTGGTATTTGCACAGCCTGATGGACATAAAGATCCTGCTTATCTTTTGGATTTAATAGCAGATTCACAAGTAAGTATTCTTCACTTTGTTCCTTCGATGTTAGGGATTTTCCTTGAAGAATTAGATCCTGAAAAATGCGCAAGTTTAAAACATGTGGTTTGTAGTGGAGAAGCTTTACCAGCAGTTATGGTTGAAGAATTTAAGCAAAAACTGCCATGGGTTCGTCTTCATAATTTATATGGTCCAACTGAAGCTGCAATCGATGTTACTTCTATTGATTTAACAGATGTAAATACAGAAGAATCAGGAGTTACAATTGGTAAACCGGTAGCAAACACTAAAATTTATATAGTAGACAAAAACCTGTCTCTACAACCTGTAGGTGTTCCGGGAGAATTGCTGATCGAAGGAGTTCAGGTTGCCAGAGGATATCTAAACAGACCAGAACTTACTGCAGAGAAATTTATTGCAAGTCCGTTTAACGAAGGAGAGAGAATTTATCGTACCGGAGATTTGGCAAAATGGTTACCAAATGGCGAGATAGCTTACATAGGCAGGATTGACAATCAGGTTAAAATTCGTGGAAACAGAATAGAATTAGGCGAGATAGAAACAAGAATATTAGAATCAGGTTATGTTGAGAATGTGGCTGTTTTGGTAAAAGAAGATCAGTCTTCAAGAAAATATCTTGTTGCTTATTTAATTCCAAGAGAAAGCTACAAGCAAGAGGATCTGTATGAGTATTTAAAAAACAGATTACCGGAGTATATGCTTCCGGGATTACTTATAGAGATGGAGAATCTTCCTTTGACAAGCAGCGGAAAACTAAATAAAAAAGTCTTACTAGAGCTTAAAGAAGAGATAAGTGTTTCTAACTATGAAGCTCCAAGAAACGAAATGGAATCAGAATTGGCAGCTATTTGGGAAGAAGTTTTAAAATTAGATAAAGTAAGTATTCATGATAACTTTTTTCGTATTGGAGGAGATTCTATTGTGTCTATACGACTGATTAGCAAGATTAATAAAGCGTTTGAAAATAAAATTACAATCGGAAATTTGTATGAAAATAATACGATAGCAGCTTTAAGTAACTTAATCGCTAAAACGGAAGGAATTTCGAATCAGGATGATCTTTTAAGCTCGCAAATCATTGAGAAAGTTGAGAAATTAAAATACGAGGTATTAAATGTAAGGGAGGATAGTGATTTAATCGAAGACATTTATCCGATGCATGATATTCAAAAAGGGATGGTTTTGTTGTCGTCAATTAATCCAGCGAGTGGAATTTATCATGATCAGTTTGTATTCCAGATTCCAAAAGTTGATTTGCAGTTATTGGAGCAAGCCCTATCAAAATTAGTAGCTAAACATGCTATTTTGAGAACTTGTTTTGATTTGGTAAATTATAGTGAAGAAATTCAAATTGTACTAAAAGAAATTGATTTTAAAATCACTCAATCAGATATTCAAACTGTAAGTTCAAAAGAGCAGGAAGAATTTATTAATGATTTTATGGTTTCAGAACGTAAAGTACCTTTTGATATTACTATTGCGCCACTTTGGCGAATTCATTTATTTACTATTTCACCATTCAATGAAGTGCTGTTATTTCAATTTCACCATTCTATTTTAGACGGATGGAGTATTGCTTCTCTTTATACGGAGTTGTTTCAGATTTATAAACAAGTATCAAACAACCTTACCTATGAAATAACTTATCTGAAAACATCTAATAAAGAGGCTGTTATTGAAGAGTTGTTTAAAAAGCAATGTCAAAAAAATATCGATTTTTGGGGAAATGAAATTAAAAGTGTCCAAAATCTTAACATTTTTAGTACTAAAGGTACTTACCAGCAATTTTCAGTAAGTTACGATAGAGCTATTAAAGAAAAATTGCAGAAAAAATGTAAGGAAGATCAGATTACGTTAAAAACGCTAGTTTATGGCGCATTGGTTTACACTATAAAATTGCTGTCAGCAGAAAACGATTTTATGATTGGTTTAGTTGGCAATAATCGTCCCTCTCTTGAAGATGGGGATAAATTATTAGGTTGCTTTTTGAACACGATTCCGGTTAGAAACAGACTAAATGATATTGAAAACATTAGTTGGAAAGAATATTTTAGAGGTATTGATGACAAATTACTTAGCTTAAAAAGTTATGAAGATCTGACTTTTCTAGAGATTAATAAACTGGCTAATGTGGAAGCAGGAAATCAATCACAATTAATTAATGTACTTTTTAATTACGTTGATTTTCACATTTACGAGGAATTGGAAGCTAACGCTGTTGATAAAAAAGAGCAAAAGGTGGTTCAAAATTATTTGAATATTAAATCACACGAATCAACCAACACCTATTTTGACATAGATGTAAATACTTCAGGAGCGAGGTTTGCATTTAATTATACTTTGCAAAGAGAATTTAAGAATGAGCTAACCTTAGAAAGAATCCATAATTTTATAGATAGAATTATACTAAATTATATCGATGCTTCGGAAAATATAGTAGGCAAAACTGCTCTCATTTCCAGTGAAGAAGAACATGAAATTTTAACTGTTTTTAATCAACCGTCTACAAAAAATCCGCAGCACACCATATTGGAATTGTTCAGTGAAAGTGTTCGTAATCATCAATCAAATAAAGCTATTACAGATAGCAAGACTACCTTTACCTATGGGCAATTGGATAAAGAGATAAATCAATTTGCAAATTTCTTAAAAGATAAATTTGAAATCTCTACCGGAGATATAGTTGGCGTTGAGTTAAATAATGATTCGGCAATGATTGTATCTTTTCTGGCAATTCTGAAAACAGGAGGTGTTTATTTGCCAATAGATATTGATTATTCTGCTTCGAGAAAAGAGTTGATTTATGCAGATAGTAATTGTAAAGTAGTTATTCAGGATCAAATCCTTCAAAATTTTAGAGATTCTAAAGAGAACTATAAAGACGAATTTGAGTCGAATGTTGATCTAAATGATACTGCTTATATTATCTACACATCCGGTTCAACAGGAAAACCTAAGGGAGTGCCTATTTTACACCGATCATTAGTTGATTATGTACTGACATTTAAAAATTATTTCAACATTAATGCTGATGATTCTATTGTTCAGCAGTCAAGTACATCATTTGATACTTCAATTGAGGAGATTTTTCCAATACTTATAAGCGGAGGTTCATTGGTAATGAATGAATCAAAGAAAGATATTAATCATTTATTGGATTTATGCGAAAAACATAACGTCACCGTATTAAGTGTAAACCCTTTTATAGTTCAGTATATTAATGAAGTATATAATAATCATAATTTTAAATTCAGGGCTTTGATTAGTGGTGGTGATGTTTTAAAACCAAAATATATTGACAGGATATGGGACAAAATTAAAATATACAATACGTATGGTCCTACTGAAACTACGGTTTGCGCTACCTACCATGAAATAAAAGACTTAGATACTTTTATTTCTATAGGGAAACCAATCAATAATCGTCAGATTTATATTTTTTCTCCAAAATCGAACAATTTGACGCCTATTGGTTTACTCGGAGAAATTTGTATTGGCGGAGAAGGAGTATCGTTAGGTTATTTAAATGAAGCAGATTTAACTTCAAGAAAATTCATTGATAACCCCTATAATGCTGAAGCCAAATTATATAGAACCGGTGACTTGGGACGTTGGTTACCAGATGGTAGCATCGAATTTTTAGGAAGAAGTGACTCACAGGTCAAAATAAGGGGATTCAGAATAGAACTGGAAGAGATTGAACTCGCAATCCTTAATTCAGGCTATGTTAAAGATGCAGCTGCACTAACAATTGGGGATGAAGAAAATAAACGAATTGTAGCATTTATTGTTCCATTAGAGGGATATAGTAAGGAAAGTACAATGGATTATTTATCTGCTCATCTTCCGGAATATATGTTGCCAAGTTTGATACTTAGTACGGAAACTTTACCATTAACCATTAATGGGAAGTTGGATAAGGACGCATTGAAATTGCCGGATATGGATAATTTGTTTGCCGATAGTTATGAGGCTCCCGGCAATGATGTTGAGAGTAAATTGGTTGATATATGGAAAAACTTACTGCAGGTTAACAAAATAGGAATTAATGATAGTTTTTTTGAAATAGGTGGTAACTCTATTATGGTCGTTAAACTTCAAAATCATTTGCAAAGAGAATTTCAAACTTTAATTAATATAGTTGAATTATTTAATAATGTGACTATTAAAAAACAAGCATTCATACTCCAAAAAAACCTAAAAACAGATCAGGAAGAGGAAGTTATAAAAACAATGAGTTTTTAGATTTTATCGCCTAGTATTAAATTATAATTCAAAAAATTATGCAAGAATCAGTAGCAATAATTGGAGTGTCTTTTGAATTTCCCGGGATTAAAACCTGGAAAAACTTAACAGCGTCTCTTACAGATAGTAAAACATATATAGATCATTTGTCATCTGATCGTTTAGAAGATATTTACAATAGATTTGGGAATGTAGAAATGTCCCAAGGAGGGTATCTGCCTAATATAGATCAGTTTGATAATAAATATTTTGGAACCACTGAACGAGAAGCCACAAAAATATTTCCAGAGCACCGATTATTTTTATTGCATGCTGTAAGAGCATTTTATGATGCCGGATATGTAGAAGAAGATTTAAAAGGCTCCAATACAGGAATTTTTTACACAGCATCTAAATCAGCTTATGCTAATTTTTCAGAATTATCTTTTAATGAATTTGATGCATTATTTGGAATTGAAGGAACTCGATTGGCGAACTTTCTGGATCTGCGAGGACCGGTTATAGCTATTGACACCACTTGTTCTTCTTCTTTGGTTGCTGTAAACAATGCTATCCATAGTTTAAATTTTAAGGAATGTGACAAGGCTTTAGTTGGAGGTGTAAAATTTAGCGCAATCACTAAAGCAGCTGCTGATGAATCAACTGTAGTTTCCAAAAAACAACATTGTAAACCCTTTGATGAGGATGCAGATGGATTAATGAATGGGGAGGGAGCAGTTTGTATTGTACTGAAACGTCTAAAGGACGCAGAAAGAGATAAAGATCCAATTTATGGTATTATTAAAGGAAGTGGGATAAATCATGGAGGAGCCAGAATTTCAAGTTTAACAGCCCCAAGTTCAGATGCACAGAAAGATGTGATTGTAAAAGCATGGGGGAATGCTGAGGTTTCTTCCAATCAAATTAAATTTATTGAAGCGCATGGAACGGGAACAATTCTTGGGGATCCTATAGAATTTGAGGGACTCAAAGCTGCTTTTTTAGAAGATAATCAATCCAACGCACTTTGCTCCATAAGCTCATTTAAAGGACAAATAGGGCATTTGGATTATTTAAGCGGTTTAGCGGGCTTAATTCGTTTAATAGCCGCGTTAAATAACAAGGTTTTACCCATACAGGCAAACTTCAAAAGATTAAATAAGCATCTGAATACCGAAAATAGTCCCGTAAAAATTCAGGATAGTAATGCTATTTGGGAAAGCACAAACGGAGAACGAATAGGTGGTGTTAGCAGCTTTGGATTGACAGGGACGAATGTACACCTGGTTGTTTCCCAAAAAGAAGAAATAAAACAGCTTAATACTAAAGAATTTTTCTACCTGCAAATCAGTGAGGACACTAAAGAAAGATTCGATAATTTAAAAAAACAAATTTTAAAAAAGGTTGAAAATTTAAACTTAGAACAATTAAGTCAATTTTGCCATAAAACAAATCGTTTGTTTCAGTTAAAAAATGAGAATCAGGGATATGTTTTCTCCTCATTGGATATGCTCAGGAACGATTTAAAAGCAGCTGAAAAGAGTATTCCTAAAAATGCAGTTTTTTATATTCTTGATTTGGATATATTGGAATATAACAAGGATATAATTACTTCGATACTCGAGGAAAATGAATTGATTAGCCTACAATGGGATAAAAACATACCTCATTCCGTAGATTCGATAGATAATAAGAAAGTTCTTAATGTACTTTTTCAATTTGTTTTATATAAGTATCTGATTGCTAATCTGAATAAAAAGGTAAAATTCATTACCAAAAAAGGAGAAGGTATTATCGAACAGTTAGTAAATAAAGTAATAACTCCTCTCCAACTTATTAATAATCCTGAACTATGTGTTGCTAATGACATCTTTTTTGATGAAGAAGCATTCAAAAAGTATTTAGAAATAAACAATGCTTCAGATAAAGTAATACTTGTGGATTTTTCAAATAAAAATCCTGGCCGATTCAATGATTTGAAGTTAGATTTAGTAAATATAAATGGAACACTAACAGATTTACAGCGTTTTAAATTGTACAGCGAAATAATAATAGCTGGAGCTAACGCTCTGAAAAGCAAAATTAATCCGATGTTTCATGATTCAGAGCTTCCTTATTTTGATTTAAAGAGATTTTGGCCGGAGACAAAACAAATTGTTCAGGAAAAAGCTATTTCCACTATAATTCCGGATGTAACAAAATATGAACTATTGCAAATTACGGAGATTGTCAAAGAAGTCTGGTGTGAAATCTTAGAGATCACAGAAATAGAAGTTGACGATAATTTTTTTGATTTAGGAGGAACCTCTCTTACAGCATTAGATATGATGAGTGAAGTGGAAAGTAAAATTAATGGAAGTACTATTTCTTATGAAGAAATGTACAACCACACCACTATCACAGAATTGTCTCAATTTATTTTTAATCAATTAAAGACTAAGGATTTGATTGAAACTGAAAAGAAAGAGGTTGTTAATGTAACTGATGATGAAATCAGAAAGAATGATTACGAACTGCTGATTCAAAATATTGAAAGTGAACAATACAACAAAATCATAGCGAAAAAAATAGTAGTCACAGGTGCTACAGGTTTAGTCGGCTCATTTTTGGTAGAGTATTTACTTAAAAATACAGACGCTCAAATTGTATGTTTAGTGAGAGGAGACGATTATAATTCAGAGCATGATAAATTTTGGACAATATTTAATCAGAACTTTAAGATTCAACATAGTTCAAGAATTCAAATTGTGAAAGGGGATCTGTCTCTAATCAATTTTGGTTCTGAACAAAATGATGTACTCGCAAATGTTGATACTGTTTTTCACGTGGCAGGTTCACCATCTTTTGTTAGTCAATACAAACCAAAAGAGCATATCAATTACATAGGAACCAAAAATTGTATCGATTGGGCAAACTCAAATGGTGTTCAGAACTTCAATTTGATCTCAACGATAGGAATAGTAGGTCAAACAATGCCAAAAGAAATTAAAAATTTTTATGAAACTGATTTAAATGTCGGTCAGGAGGCAGGTAACTTAATTCACGCTTCTTCAAAACTATTGGCAGAAGAGTATCTTAAAGATCATTTTAAAAATAATGCAAAGGTGTTCCGTATCCCAAACGTTGGAGGAAGATATGAGGATGGATTTATCCCTTCTGATTTAAGTAAAAATTTAATGAGCCTTAAGTTAAAATATTTTCATGAAGTGGGCTATTATTCAGATGAAATTATGAACTGGTATGCAGGAATTATTTTTACTCCTGTAGATCATTTAGCAGGTTTAATTGTAGAGATTGCATTGACTGACATCAATTCTCTTAAAACATATCATCTTAATATAGAGAAAGGTTTTTCTTTTGGCGAGATTGTTTCATCTTTTCTAAAGAATGATTTCGATCTGAAGAAAATTGAGCACCATGAATTACTTCAAAAGCTAGAGCAAATGAAGAAAAATTCTATGAACGTGGGCTTAAATTTATATAAGGTAGGACAAAGCGAAGCGGAAGAGAAGCATAATTTTAGTTTTCAAAATGAAGCTACGATGAAAATTATCAAGAAATTAAATATCTCTTTTGTAAATAGTTATAACCGTTTTCATTACTTAGGCAATATTGTTAAATTCTATCTAAATGGGCACTTTAAAAATGAAAACAAAAATCAGATATCAGAAGTCAAAACTTTATAAAATTTCTGTAGAAAAAATAAACATTTCAATAGCATTAATAATAAAAAATAAAATTTAGAATGAATTTATTTAAAGGAACAATAATTACAATACTTTTTTTCTTATCACTAAATGCAAATTCGCAATCAATCAGATCTATATCAGGTAGAGTTGTTAATTCAAAAAATGAACCGGCTTTTGGAAATGTAGTAGCACTTTCTGTAACTGATTCTACTGTTATTAAAGGGAGTAGTTTCTTAGATGGAAAATTAGTACTAACGGACATAAACAGGAAAGATGTAATTATTAAACTAACTTCAATAGAGTTTGCTGATACTTTTATAAATGTGAAATATCAGGATAAAGCAAATATTGAATTGGGAAACATCAAGGTAAAAGAAAATCATCTTGAGCTTAATGAGGTTAAGGTAAGTTCAAAAGTTTCTTTAGTTCGACAAAAAGCAGATGGGACACTGGAAGTTAAAGTGGCCAATACGATGCTTGCTGCCAGTAACTCTCTGAGTGAAATATTAAGCAAATCGCCAAGTCTGGTTGTAGATGCAAATGGGATTTCCGTTTTTGGCAGAGGCCAGGCCGTACTTTATTTAAATGGCGTAAAAATTACCAGTGAGCAGTTTGCTGCTATACCAGTTTCTCAAATAGATAAAATAGAAATTATATCCAACCCTTCTGCCAAATACGATGCGGAGGGAAATGCTGTTGTAAATATTAGGACGAAAAGAAATGTAGAAGCAGGTTATAAAGGCTTTGTAAATCAAAATGTTAGTTATTCAGACTTTGCCGGATTCAACACTTTTACGAGCTCTAACTTAAATTATAAAACGGGTAAACTTTCTCTTTTAGGGAACTATTCTCTTCAGTTGGGCAAGGATCGGGAAATATTAAAGACGACAAGAAATAGAGATGCTCAGGCAGATTTTTTAAACTCTGATTTAAAAACAGATTGGAAGAGGAACTTAAACAACTATTCTAATTATGGAGTAGGAATGCAATATGACATCAATGACAAAAACTACATTTCAGCAGAATATAGCGGCTATCTTGAAAAATTAGGAGGGAACCAGGAAAGTGTCAACAAGATCACAAATAATTCAGGTACAGGGTTATATACGAGTGATATTAAAAAGGATAATTCAACTTATTACAATTCGTTATCAGTAAATTATAATTCAGTTCTGGACACAATAGGATCCTCACTTTTTATTGGTACGCAATCTTCTGGTTATAAATATGATATTAACGATCTGATATTTGCAAAAAGTGAAGGAAACAATGCTTCTTCAGAGGTTCTTAAAAATTTAATAGATCATAAAATATTCATTTCCAGTACTCAAATAGATTATACAAAAGTATTGAGTAGCGGAAGTATATGGGAAACAGGTGCTAAAATTAGTTATGTGGATAACAAATCTGTTTTAGATTTTTATAGTTCTCCTGATGGGCAGCAATTTACCAAGGAAGATTCTCTTTCAAGTGACTTCAAATATATAGAAAATATTTCGGCAGCTTATTTGAATTACAGGGGTAAGTTTAATGACAGATTTTCTTATTCAATAGGAGCAAGGGCAGAATTAACGGATTTTTCATTAACAGTAGCGTCTGATCAAGGACAACAGGTAATAAAAGACAACTATTTGGACGTGTTCCCAAATGCTTCGTTAAATATAAAATTATCAGATAAAATCAGTTTAAATACTTCGTACTCGTCAAGAATAAATAGAGTATCCTACAGATTACTTAATCCTAATGTCATATACCAGGATCAATTTACTTCTATACAGGGTAATCCGGATCTGGTTCCTGAAAAATCTCAGTCTTTAGAAATGAGTACGAATTATAATAGTTATAGTTTTAAAATAGGTTACGACTATACTACCAATCCAATCGATGCAGCTGCATTAAGAGGCAGCGATCCTAACAGCTATGTTTTAAAAGGAATTAATTTAAAAGAAAGACATAATTACTTTTTAAACATTTCAAAAAGTATTTCCAACAAATGGTTAACTTCTACAAACAATGTAAGTGTTCGTTATACTAATTTAATCGACGATCAGTATAATTTTCAAGTAATGTCTCCAAGACCACAAATCTACTTGTATAGCAATAACACAATTAATGTTAAGAATTTATTTAATATTGAGGTTTTGGCCTGGTATCTGGGCGAAAAATATTATGGATTATATTATGATAAAAGCAGATACAATGTAACTATTGGTTTAGAAAAAAGCTTTTTTGATAAGTCATTAAGATGTCGATTAATTGCCAATGATATATTTCATTCTATCATAGCTTCCGGTGATTATAATGTAGGTGAAACTCAGATATATTATAACCGAGAGTACAATACCAGTTATGTTAGAGTTGCCTTGTCTTACAACTTTGGAAAACTTAAAAAAATAACGTACAAAAATACATCAACAGGAGAATCTGAAAATGATAGAGGGAGATAAAAAAGTTATTTGCTTTAAATAATTATCGAAATAGATACGGTAATTGAAAGAGCAGGATTTAGATGATAATCGCCAATGCATAAAATTCTCATTCCAAAAAAATCTGGTAATAAGAATAGTAAAAAAAACAGTTATTTAACGCTTTAAAAAACAATCACATGCAATTATTCTTACTTCATTTTGCCGGAGGAAATTGTTATTCCTATGATTTTTTGAAAAGAAAGATAAAGGATAAAAAGGTCAGTGTATATGCTTTAGAACTTCCGGGCAGGGGAAAAAGACATAATGAAAATCTTGTATTAAATAAAAAAGAAGCGATACAGGATTACGTGGCGCAAATAAAAAAATTAAGAAATAAGGAACCTTATATCATTTACGGGCATAGTATGGGAGCCACATTAGGATTCTCAGTTGTCAAAGAAATGGAACAGCAAAATGATGCTCCATTACAATTAGTGGTCTCAGGAAACGCCGGACCGGGACTAAAAGTATTTGATAAAGATGATTCTGAAATAAAAAAATATAGGTACGAATTACCGGATGCGGAATTTAAAGATGTGCTTAGAGAGTTGGGCGGTATTCCTGAGGAAGTACTGGAACACAAAGAATTGTATGATTTCTTTGGACCAATTATCAGAGCAGATTTTCAAGTTCTGGAAACAGGCGGATTTATAGAGCAAAATATTAAAATAGATTGTCCAATACATGCCATAATGGGCGAGAGCGAAAAAAGAGTTCATCTCATCGACAATTGGAAAAATTATACCACAGCAAACTTTAAAAGTCTAACGTTACCGGGAAATCATTTTTTTATACACGAGTATCCCGAAGAAATAGCGAGCATACTATTAAAATATGCGAATAACGAGCAGTTAACAATTTAATAATTAAGATTAAAACAAATTTAAAGATGTTAAAATTAAAACCTAAAGAAATATTTTATCTACTACTGTATGCGATTCCAAATACAGTTTTAAGCTTTGGTATAGTCTATATTATTAATAATATATTGGCGGGAAAAGAGAGTTTCCTGAAAGATTACATGGGAATAGTTTTTGTTTCCATAATAGTGTACAGCTATTTATTGAATGTTATTTTTCAAAAAAGACTGAATAAATTTTCTTTTAAGCTGCTTTATGACAATGAAAAACATATTTTTTCGCAGATTTTAAAAGCGCCGTTGCAAAGACTTGAAAAACTGGGTTCTCAGCGTTTTTTCACCGCGGTAGAAGATTTGCGTACTTTTTCTTTTTTGCCTTATACCGTAACGCACACCGTAAATTCGTTATTAATGCTCGTGTTGTGTTTGGTTTATATGTTCACACTTTCAACGCTTTCTGCCTTAATTGTGATTGCACTTATTGTTCTGGTTGCAGGATGTTATTTTTTAGTCATGAACTCCATGTCAAAACAAGTAGCTCAATTAAGAGGATATAATGAGAATTATTACAAATATGTAGACGATGTAATGAAAGGCTTTAAGGAATTGAAACTAAGTTTTTTTAGAAGAGAAAGCCTTATGAATAATTTTCTGATTCCAAATAGAAATCAATCTATGGACTTGGATTTTAAAATTAATTACATCTTTTTATCAATCAATTTAATAAGCCAATATGGATTGTATTTTGTTGTAGCCGTAATTCTTTTTATTCTTCCGGAAATGGGATTACTTTCAAGAGCAGATGTGATCTCTTATGTGGTGATTATATTGTTTATATCCGGTCCAATCAATAACATCATCAACTTGCAGCAAATGTATACCAGATTTATGGTGGCAAATGCAAGAATAAAAAAGTTTATTAAGGATTTTGAAATTGTCGATGATACCTATAATTCCAAGTCTGGGGAAAATCATGACTTTCAATCGTTAAGTTTTAAAGACATAACATTTTCGTATCACAATGAAAATGAAGAAACGGCTTCGTTTACTTCAGGTCCAATAAATTTTGAGATAAAACAAGGAGAGATCATTTTTATAGTAGGAGGTAACGGATCCGGTAAAAGTACTTTTATAAATTTACTTACAGGTTTATACAAGCCAACCGGCGGAAGTATGATAATGAATGGCGTTGAAAAAATCGATGTTACTGAAATAACACAAAGCTTAATTTCGGCGGTATTTACAGATAATCACCTCTTCTCTCACAATTATGATGATTACAAACTTGAAAATAATGCAGAATATATTGAGTTGCTAAAAACAATGCAATTAAATGGCGTTGTTGAAAATGACAAAGAAGAATCTGCCCGAAGAAGATTCTCTAAAGGTCAAAGTAAACGTATGTCGCTAATTTTTGCCTTGTTGGAAAATAAACCAGTTTTGGTACTTGACGAATGGGCTGCAGATCAGGATCCTCATTTTAGAAAATACTTCTACGAACAATTATTGCCAAAACTTAAAGGCGAAGGAAAAACAATTATAGCAGTGACACATGATGATGCTTATTTTCATCTTGCAGATAGAATTGTAAAATTTGATTATGGAAATATTGTCAGAGATTTAAAAACAACTACAAAAGAAGAACTAAGTGAAAACCTTTGGGTTTAACGCTTTTTGTCTAAATGCCTGAGCCGATAAGGCATTTTTATAATCTTCGAATCAATGAAGAATATAGGAAATCTTAGTCTTAATAATTGTTTTAATAATAAAAAAATGAAACTCACACTTCCACAGCAAGATGTTTATTTTGAGCAACTGATGTATCCTGAAGATCCTATTTATAACATAGGTGCAAAAATAATTATCGAAGGATCTATAGTTTACGAAGTATTAAATAAGGCTTATATAGCCCTCATAAATCAGCATGATTCTTATAGAAGTATTCTGAATCAATTGGATCAGGAGGTAAGAATAGAAACTATTGAAGAGCATATTACGGCATTGGAATTTGTTGATTTCTCATCAGAAAAAAATGCGGATGAAGAGGCAAATAAATTCATGCAGAGCACATTTGAAATTCCTTTTCAATTAAATGAAAAAAAAATACTGCATAAATTTATTCTTGTAAAAGTAAATGAGCAACTTCATTATTTATTCTCTGTATATCATCATATTATAACCGATGGATGGGGAACTTCATTGATGTTTCAAAGATTGGTGAAGAACTATAATGAACTTTCAAGTTTCGGGAAAGTAGTCACAGAATATCCTTTTACGTATAATGATTTTATAAAAGACGATAGTGCGTATGCAATATCCAACGATTATGAAGAGGATAAGTTATATTGGAAAGAAAAATTTGAGAGACTTCCTGAAAGATTATTTGAAAAAATTGACCAAAACAGCAAACCAAATCAAAGTAAAAGAAGAGAAATAATAATCAAACGCGCTGTTTATAACCAACTAGAACAAGTTGGTAAAGATTTGGGCGCGACAACATTTCATGTAATTTTAGGTGTTTTGTATCTTTATTTTGGAAGAAAACATCAAAATAAAGATTTTGCAATAGGGCTTCCGGTATTAAACAGAGGCAAATCGATATTCAAAAAAACAGTCGGATTATTCATGGGCGTTTCACCATTGCGAATTCAATTTGATTTTGAGGATAATTTCGAAGATCTGGTAAAAAATATCAAGCAACAATTGCGACAAGATTATCGCCATCAGCGATTTCCATTGGGAAAACTGATTAAAGAGTTGGAATTATTTCAGGAAAAAGACAGACTTTTTAATATCACTTTATCATATGAAAAACAAAATTATGCAGATCATTTTGTCAATTCAGAGACACGAGTAGTTCCATTATCACATCAATCGGAGCGTGTTGCTTTGGCAATTTACATTCGGGAATTTGATGAGTCGGAAGATGTTAAAATTGACTTTGATTATAATATCAATTATTTTAGTGAATCTGATAGTTTCAAAATGGCAACTCATTTTGAAACCTTACTTGCTGCTGTAATTGATAGCCCTGGAGAGTTACTTTCAAAATATCAATATCTTACCCAATCAGAAAGACAGGAAATAGTAGAGAACTTCAATAAAACGGAATTTAGTTATCCTTGTGAAGCTACTTTGATAACACTTTTTAGTGAACAGGTAATCAAAAATCCGCATAGAATTGCATTAGTAGATGAGTACAAAGCGTATACTTATAGTGAGTTAGATTTGCTGTCAAACAAAATAGCCGCTTATTTACAGAAAAGAAATAGAGCGCAAGATTCTGCTCCAATTGCAGTTTTAATGGATCGTTCGGCTAATCTTGTAGTTACTTTATTAGGGATATTAAAGTCCGGTAGTGCTTATATTCCGTTAGATCCTTCTTTTCCAAGAGAACGTTTAGAATATATTATTGAGCACAGTGGCGTACAACAAATTATAGCAACTCAAAGTCTAAAACACAATCTGAATCTAAAAGACAGAATAATAGATATTGAGGTTATTGTAAAGGAAGAAATTAATTTAGAACAAAGAGAACCAGCAAAAATATCGGCTTTAGCCACTGCTTATATCATCTATACATCCGGATCTACAGGAAAACCTAAAGGTGTAGCAATAAGTCACCAATCATTACTGAATTTTTTAATTAGTATACAGCATCAACCTAAAGTCGAAGAACAGGATTATTTGTTTTCGGTAACAACACAATCGTTTGATATTTCGATACTTGAGTTTTTTGCGCCATTGATTTCGGGAGCTAAATTATATATTGCAAGTCAGGAACTTTTAGCAGATCCTTTGGCGATTGTTACAAAGTTAAAGGAACTGGAACCAAGTATAATTCAGGCAACGCCTAGTTTTTTTCAAATGCTTTATAATGCAGGATGGAAAGGAAATAAAGCACTTAAAATTTTATGCGGAGGCGATTTGCTAAGTGAAACATTAGCCGAAAAGTTACTGGAAACTAATGCGGAATTATGGAATATGTACGGTCCAACAGAAACTACAATTTGGTCCAGCTGTAAAAAAATAACGCAGGCAAAAGAAGCTTCAAATATTGGTAAACCTATTTACAACACTCAATTGTACATTCTCGATGATTGTATGCAATTGCTGCCTGTTGGTAGTGTTGGAACTATTTATATTGGCGGCGATGGATTAGCGCAAGGATATTTTAAAAACGAAGCGTTAACCAACGAAAAATTCATTCAAAATGCATTCAACAAAAAAGAGAGAATGTATAATACCGGTGATTTAGGAAAATGGAATGAAAATGGCGAAATAGAATTTCTGGGACGTAACGATAATCAGGTAAAAATAAGAGGATATCGTATTGAACTTGGAGAAATCGAAACGAAGTTAAACCAAATCGGAAATATTAAAGAAGCTATAGTAATTGCTCAGCAAAGTGCTGGACAGGAAGCTGTATTAATTGCTTATGTAATTGCGCAACCCGATACGTTTAATGCTCTTGCAATCATCAATACATTGAGAGAAGAATTACCGGAATATATGATTCCTCATGCACTGTTTTCTTTAGATGAATTTCCGTTAACACCCAATAAAAAGGTAGACAGAAAGGCGCTTTCACAAACTAAAATAGCAACTGAAAAAGTACTGGTTTCTTATGAAAAACCAACTACAGAAATCGAGATTAAGATTTGTAACTTTTATCAGGAAGTATTAGGAATAAAAGCAGAAATTGGTATTACGGATAATTTTTTTCAGCTTGGTGGACACTCTTTAAATGCTGTAAAATTAATAAACAGTATAGATGAAAAATTGCATTACAGAATAACCTTAAAAGATATTTTTGACTATCCTACCGTACAAAAATTAGCGAGGTATCTTGAGAAAAAAGAAACTATACAATCGAATGCTATTATACCAATTGCAGAGCGTTTGTATTATGAAATTACTTTTTCTCAATATAACATCTGGCTGGCATCGCAACTAAAAGAAAAATCGATATCCTACAATATGTCGGCAGTGTTCAAAATACAAGGTCAAATCAAAAAAAAGGTGTTGGATCAGGTATTTTTTGAATTGCAAAAAAAGCATGAAATAGTAAGAACAAATTTTGTTGAAATAGAAGGTATTCCTCATCAAAAAATTTCTTCGGAGATAACAGCGCTATCAATTGAGGAATTCTTTTATGAAGAAAAAGAAAGGATAAAATCTATAGAAGATTACGTAAATAAAGCATTTGATTTAGAAAATGAAACGCTTCTAAAAGTGGCGTTATTTCATGAGAAAAATGGAGATTCTTATTTGGTATTTTGCACGCATCATATCATTATGGACGGCTGGTCATTAGAAATTTTAGTAAATGAGTTTGTAAACAAATACAAGCAAATCGAGGACGAGGAAAGTTTACAGGATCACAAATTGATGTTTCAATTCAAGGATTATGTTGCGTGGCATCAAGAGCAGTTGAAAAACAGTAATGAGGCGAATTTAAAATTCTGGAAAAAATACCTGGATGGATATTCCTGGAAAAACAATATCCCTTTTGATAGGGAAGACTTTGAAGATAAAAATATAGGATCTGATCATGATTTTGTATTTGACTCCATTAAATTTTCGGAATTAAATGAATTTGTACAACAGCAAAACATTTCTCTTCACACATTTTTGGTAGGGACGTTTAGCATGCTTATGTACAAAATGTATGGAGAAGAAGATTTTTGTATCGGAACCATTAATTCCGGCAGAACCCACTCTGAACTTCATAATCAACTTGGAATGTTTGCGAAAACTTTGCCTCTAAGAAATCGTATAAATTCAGAAAATAGTCTTAGCGAAATATTACAGGAAACGCATAGTAATCTCTTAATGATCGATGAACACCAGGATCTTCCTGAAAGCGTACAGAACAAATTAAGATTAGATGTATTGTTGGTATTGCAGAATCCTTCTTTTAGTTACGCAAATATTGCTATCAATGAAAATCTGCATTTGCAAATAGCACCACTGAGTTCTTCTTATAGCAGACTTCCATTGTTAATCAACTTTGTGGTAAACGAAGGAAATGTATCAGGCACAATAAGTTATAATGCTACAAAGTATGAAACGGCAACAATTGAGATAATTAAACTGAAATATGAAAAATTACTTCGGGAAATTGTAGAAAACGCAAACAAATCTTTAGAATCAATAGACATAAAATTAGCTATTGAAAAAGAGCGAACGATAGATATAGGTTTCAATTTTTAAACTCGAATAAATAGAAAAAAATAATAAAAACATTATGAAATTAATAAAAACAATAAGTACTATTTCTTTTTTATTTGCAATCCTCATTGGGAATTTACAAGCACAAAATGTGACTTTTGAAAAAAGTAAAGCTTTTATATCTCAATTCGAAAAAGCTGATCCCAAAAAAATTACTTGGGGATATCTTACCGTTCCTGAAACATGGGGGGCAAATGACGGTAAAACAATAAAAATTGCAGTAACGGTATTAAAAAAGAATTCAGCTTCAAAAGATTCGAACGCAATAGTTTTTATACAAGGTGGTCCGGGTGCAAGTGGTATTGATAATATATGGTTGTGGTCAAGACATCCTCTTCGCGAAAATAATGATATTGTATTATTTGATGTTCGCGGAACAGGATATTCTCAACCAAGGTTAGATCAGGGACTAGGAAAGAAGTTTTTAGAAATTCTGGCAAAGAACCAATCGGAAGAAGAAGATGAAAAGCAAAAAACTAATGCTGCAATGTCCTGCAAGCAAGATCTTATCAATAGAGGAATCAACCTTGATGCTTATAATAGTCAGGCTGTTGCCAATGATCTTCATGCATTAAAGGCAGCTTTAAAATACAAAAACTGGAATGTATACGGGGTTTCATACGGAACATATATGGCACAAGTATATGCAAATAATTTTGCAGGCGATGTGAAATCATTATTATTAGATTCTCCAGTCTATGATATTTCGACTTATTATGTAGAGAATACTTCGAATTATATGAACAGTTTACAGAAGGTATTTAAAATTTGTAAAGACGACAAGACATACGATAAGCAATATCCTAATTTAGAAAAAATCTACTATGAAGTAATTGCCGATTTAGAGAAAAATCCCCTTACAGTGGCTGTAGATAAAACATTAATACCTTCAGGTACATTTACTTATAATGCAGAAGATTTTAAAGTGGCGGTTCAACAAGCCTTATACAATAAAAAATTGGTAGAAGTTATTCCGTTGTTAATTTATCAGTTTCATGAAAGAAAAGGAGAATCTTTAGGAAATCTGGTCAGTGCTTTCTCGGCTTTATTGTCTATGGATTACGGCGTTTATTATTGTGTGAGTTGTAATGAGACGCTTCCAAACAATGATTTTTTAAAATATGAACAAAATGCAGCACAATTCAAGGGATTAAACGGAGGGATTTCATTCTACAAATCTGATTTTAAAGTTTGTGATGCATGGAATAGTAATCGTACAATAGTAAAAAAAGATTCTAACCTTTCTAATCTTTCAGCTGCGACATATCCTGTTTTGGTTTTTTCAGGTGAATTTGACCCGATCACTCCGCTGGATAACGGAAAAAAAGTGGCACAAAGATTTGGTAAAGCCAATTATATTGAAGCTAAAACATATGGACACGTTCCAAGTTTTACAAAAATTGGATATCAGGTTGTAGAAAATTTCATCGATAATCCAAAACAGAAACCAGATCTTGATATATTTAATAAAGCCGATAAAGTGAAGCTTGTTACCGGAATCACGATTAACAAAGGAGTTGCTAAAACAGGTAAAAGTATTGGAGACCAAGATCCTATTTTTCTATTTCCTTTAGTTACCGCCTTACTATTAATGCTGGCATTTGTTTTTACGTACCTTATAAAGTTAATAAAAAAGAGATATACCACGATTCAGGATAAAATTGTAAGGATTGGGGCAACGATTACTTCTATTATTGGATTAGTACTTTTTGGGTGTTTGGTTATGGCAATTTTAAAAGTTTCAGAGCAAAACTATTTCATTCTGGCATTTGGTCTTCCGGAAACCTTCAACTATATATTTCTGATGGTGCTGGTATTTTTTACGTGCCTGATTTTAACCTTGGTGTATTATATCTTAACCATAAAAAAAACCGATGCGAGAAGTGTCGTTTTCTCCGTGATTTTTTCAAACATACTATTAGCAACCTATCTGTTTTATTGGGGAATCATATAACATACATCAATGAGCAGGTTTAATAGCCTGTCTTGTTTCAATTAGAAGAATATTAAACAAAAAACACTTTTTTATGATAAAAAATACGACTGAAGAATATACAATCCTTTCTGAAAAATTTTTAGAATTTGAAGGCAATAAAGATATCCCTGCAAGAATAAATACCAATCATGACTCTGTTCCTGATGTGTTTAAAAGTTATAAATATCCTGTAAGCGGATGGCCGGTGCTTATCAATAAACAAATGACGGAAGAGCTAAAAGAACTTTCTATAAAAATTCCCGGCTTATTAAAACAAATACCCACTTTGTATTTTAACGACGATATTAAAAAACTAGCAGAGTTTTATTTCGAAGGAGACGAAATGATGACAGAATTTGCGATGTTATGTCATAAGAAAGATCTTGAAATAGGCTGTAGATTAGATCTGACTTTTACCGAGGATGGATTTAAAGTTTTAGAAGCCAATATAGGATCTTCGATAGGAGGATGGCAAATACAAAGTTTTGAATCTCTGATAAGGAATAATCATCCTGAATTGGTCAATAAAGATAAAATTCTGGATTATAAGGGAAGGAATACATTACAGATCTATATGAAATTCCTTATCGAACAAATAATTAAGCAGCTTGGAAAACAGAACACCATTAACGTATTTATGGAAATGGGAGATATCGAAGATGAATCTGAAAAACAGGAAAGCCTCAATTTTTTTGATAGTCTGTTTAAGGAAGAACTTGCCAATTTTGGGCTAAAAGGAGGAACATATACCGGAGATATGAACTCATTGGTTCTCACAGATGGAAATTTATATTTGGGGGATAAAGTGATTCACAGTGTGATCGTTTTAGCAATGGATATGAATGTTACGCCTGCCATATTTAGAGCTTTTATGATGGACAGAATTTATCTTCCGGATCATCTTGGACTTAGAATGCTTGGTGATAAAAGAAACTTATCTATTTTATTGGAATTGGCTCAGAACGGAAAATTTTCACCGGACGAAAATGCATTAATACTTAAAAATATCCCGTGGACTTCGTTTATCGAAAATAAAAAAGTCATTTTCAAAGACTCAGAATATATTCTTCAGGAGTTATTAAAAACGGATAAAGATAAATTTGTGATAAAGGTTGCAAGAGGATTTCAGGGAAAAGATGTTTTTATAGGTAAATTTTCAACTGATAAAGAATGGGAAGAAGCATTGGAATTGGCATTGAAAAACAGTGCGTTTATTGCACAGGAATTTAGCGATTCATTAGATTTTTTAGCACCTAATACCGAGAATGAATGGACATTGCATAAACTTATCTGGGGGTCATTTGGTTTTGGTGATAGTTATGGAGGTGTTTGGGTAAGAATGTCCGAAGTGAAAACGGATGTTGGTGTGATTAATTCCGCGACTGGAGCCGTTGAAGCAATAGTTTTTGAGATTGTCAACTAATTTTATAGATAAAATACGGATACAAAAATGACTCAAATTTTATACTCTTATATCTGTGAAAGGAATCATAATTATCTTTTAACGAATTATCTGGATGGATTTTCAGATGATTTTCAAAAAAAGATATTGGCTTACAGGCGTTGGCAAGACAGTCAGTTATCCTTATTAGGAAGATTGCTTTTGCGCCATGGACTTCATCAAACGAGTAAGAATTTCGTAGAAGAAGATCTTAGTTATACGCTTTACCGTAAACCGTTTTTAAATAATACGAATACTAAATTTAATATATCACACTCAGGGGAAATTGTAGTTTGTGTTCTGTCCGATAGAAATGATGTTGGAATAGATATTGAAATAATCCAGGATATAAATATCGAAGGATTTGAGTCACAAATGACTAACAGGGAAAGGGAAAATCTCTCCCTAAATGAAGATTCCAGAAGTGCTTTTTTTGATTACTGGACACAAAAAGAAGCAGTTATCAAAGCAAATGGAAAAGGGCTTTCAATTCCTTTAAAATCTTTTGAAGTAATGAATAACTATGCTAAAATAGAGGATGATGATTTTTTTGTCAAAGAAATTTTTCTCGATGAAAAATACAAGTGTCATTTGGCTTTTAAAGATAAGATAGATGTGATGATTGTTGGTCCTGACAGAATTATGATTCATGAATTATAATTATTTCCCCAACGAGTACGGATATCCTGAAAGGTATGCCAAAAAGAAAAAGCCTTTAAACAGTTATGTTTAAAGGCTTTTTCTTTTAAAATTTCTTTTGATACTTCATCTCGAAGAATAAACTTAAACTAATATTTTTAAATATTCACATCTTAATTTAAGTGTGGAACAATATCATTCCGAACTCATATTTTGTCAATGTTTAATAATGGCAAAAATTGAAATAATAAGCAGCTTGAGCACCTTAACTTTTTATAGCAAAGTTGGACGAAACTCGAATATGTTAATTTGATAATTATATGCTTGAAAGAGAGAGTGAAGCGTCTGTTTTTTTTATCACAGGACTTCAAATTCTACTACCATATATTTTGGTTAATTATTTCAATTATTTTTTTTTCAATTTCTGGTTCAGAATCAGAGTGACCTCCTTCTACTATAAAAAGTTCACTTTTAACTAGCTTAGAATTTAATTCAATGGCAAATTTTAAAGGACAAATTGCATCTTGTTTTCCATGAATTATTTTGACAGGAATGTGAATTATTTTGTCTAAGTTTTTTAGGATATAATTTTCATCTAAGAAGCAATTATTAGTTAAATAATGTGCTTCCATTATTGATAAAGCTTCGTAAGGAATAATTTCTAAAATTGCTTCAACTTCTTTTTTTGATATTTTATTTTTAAAAATAGATATCTCGTAAAAAGCCCATTCATAAGAAAAATATTTTTTTTCTTCTTTAGTGCCGTTTATCATTTTTTCTAAATAATATTCTGCTATAGAAGCTTTAATTTCTGTAGGCACGTTATCTCTAAATCTTTTCCATATTTTTGGAAATCGTTTCTCTACTCCACCATTTAAGTAATGTTCAATTGATTCTTTATTTGCTAAAAATATAGCTCTCAGAAGTATTTTTTTAATTCTATTAGGGTTTTGAATTGCGTACACTAATCCAAGAGTGGTACCCCATGAACCACCAAAAAGAGTAATTTTATCTATTTCTAAATAATCAAGAAGTTTATTTATATCGTTTACTAAATCTTGTGTTGTGTTTTCAATGATTGAACCAAAAGGTATACTTTTAGATGCACCTCTTTGATCAAAGAATATAACTTTATGTTTATCAAAATTAAAAAAACGTTTATCTTCTTGTGAAAATCCAGCTCCTGGTCCACCATGAACAAATAATATTGCTTCTCCTTTTGGATTTCCAGATACTTCATAGTATATTTTATGATTTTGACTTACTTCTAAATAGTTCATTTTTATAATTTGATAGTATTAATAATATGTGCAATTCTGCAGTATAAAAGTTACACTTTTTTATGATTTTGAGTTATAAATTAGACTTTACTTTAGCGAATATAACAGTTATCATTAATATACTTTGATTTATAATTTTAAGTAGTCAAACTTAATGAATTGAAAAAGATACCATCTTTATAGCGGTTTTCAGAGATACTCCAACAATTAAGCTTTTTGATATGTGAGAAGATCAAAAAAGAGCACTTTTATGATTATTATATGTGTAGTTTTTTAATTCTTAAAATGGGAATTTGCATTTTAAGTATTCTGAAGTGCAAAATTGTCTTTTTTTATGAAAAAACTTATCACAAAACTTTTTGAATATGTTAAATTGGTGAATTTTCATTCAAAATTATCACAAAAGGATAGGAAAATGTGTTATATATTATTGAGATATGCTCTTGATAAATCATATGTATTTGATTTTTAATTGTTTAGTTTTTGTGTGCGAAAAATATTCTAAAATCCGCTTTTTCAGAATGAGGAAAACCGTAATTATTAGAATTTGCAATCCTCTAAATTCGCAATCGTTAATGTAAGAATTTAAGGGCACATGGATAAAAGTAAATTTGAGGATTTTAATTTAGTTTCAAAATATTGGAAAAGAAAAGTTTCTGGAAAAGAGAACGTTAATGTTGTAAAATGTGACCAGACAAATTTTCAATTTATAGAAGTTAATGAGATAGATCTTGAATATTTTAATACTCTTACTCAAAATAATTTAGTTGCCCAGTTTACTGTCCTGACCGCTGTTTTTTCTTTTTTATTAAAAAAAATTGTCGATGATTTTGACGGCATTATTGTATCGAATTATGCCAATCTGCCAGATCCTTTATTTTTATCCTTTTCTACAGATTTAAACATATCGTTTAAGGAGCATCTACAAAAGGTAAAGACGGAGATTTTAGAAACTTTACATTATTCTAATCTGACGAATGAGTCCTATTTTGCTGAAAATAGTATTGATTTAAATAGTTTATCCCATTATGCTATAACTGTTAATTCTCAGTGTAATACTAATTGCAATGGAATTTTGTTTAATGTAAAAACCCTTGAAAAAAGAGAAATAGAAATTCAGGTTTCTTACTTAGAAACTTTTATAAAAAAGCCTGTTGTTGAACTTATATTGAAGCATTTTGTTAGTGTTTTATGTGATTTAGAGACTTTTGTATCGAGTCAGTTAAATGATTATTTACTACTGGCTGAAATAGATAAGCAATATTTACTGAATGACTTCAATAATACAAAGTTAGACTACCCAAAAGATAAGACTATTGTAGATTTATTTGAGGAACAGGTTTTAAAAATGCCGCATAATATCGCGGTTATATTTGATAAAAGGTCGCTAACCTATAAAGAACTAAATGAACAATCGAATCAATTTGCTTTATATCTAAGAGAAAAATATGATATTCAGGCAGATGATATAATTGGAATAAAATTACATAAAAGTGATTTATTTATTCTTGCAATTTTAGGGGTTTTAAAGTCGGGAGGAGCTTATGTTCCTATTGATGTGAATTACCCACAAGAGAGGATATCTTATATTGAAGAGGATATTAAGAGCAAAGTAGTAATTGATGCTTTAGAATTGTCTCTATTTTTTGATGTTCTTGATAACTATTCAAAGGATAATGTAGAAAAGATAAACGGGTCAACAAATCTGGCGTACGTTATTTATACCTCTGGAACTACAGGTAATCCAAAAGGAGCAATGGTTGAGCATACCAGTAGTGTTAATATGTCTTTGGATCAGATCCGATCTTTTGAAATAATAGATAGAGATAAAATTGTTTGGTTTGCATCTGTTGCTTTTGATGCTTCTATATCCGAGATCATGATGGCTTTCTACAGCGGTGCAACGTTATGTATTCCTTCTGAAGAAACTATAAAAGATAAAAATCAGTTTGTTCGTTTTCTTAAAAAAACAAAATCTACTGTTGTAACTTTTCCTCCAAGTTATCTGGGATTGTTATCTGATAGTGATATTTCAGGATTGAGATGTATTATTACAGCAGGTGAACCAGCGAATGCGACTAAAGCAATTACAGTTATAGATGCGGGAATTGATTATTATAATGCATATGGACCTACAGAGTGTGCTGTTTGTGTATCAATTTATAAGGTGACTAAAAACGATTTTGAAAAGTTAAACATTCCTATTGGTAAGCCAATAGCCAATATCAAAATCTATATTTTAGACGATGCTTTACAACCTGTGCCAATTGGCGTTACGGGTAAATTATATGTATCAGGAGTTGGTGTTGCTCGAGGTTATTTAGGGAAGCCAGAGTTAACGAATGAAAAATTTATAGAAAATCCTTTTACAGAAGAGGAACGCATGTACGATACTGGTGATTTAGCATGTTGGTTACCCGAAGGAGATGTTGAGTTTTTAGGAAGGAAAGATCAGCAAGTAAAACTTAGAGGATATAGAATTGAGCTTGGTGAAATTGAAAATACAATTTTGCAGTATTCTGAAGATATCAAGCAAGTTGCTGTTGAAGTAAAAGAACATAATCAGGAGAAAGTATTGATTGTTTACTTGGTTTCAACAGGATATATTGATAAAACAGCATTGCGAAATTTTCTTCAAAATACATTACCTGATTATATGGTTCCGGGATTCTATATTTATTTGGAAAAACTGCCATTAACTCCAAATGGAAAAATAGATAGAAAATCTCTACCAGACATCTCGGAAGAAGATATTATTAGAAAAGAGTATAAAGCACCAAGTAGTCCAGTAGAAGAATGCATAGCTGTAATCTGGCAAGAAGTGCTAGGAATAGATAAAATAGGTGTAAATGAAAATTTCTTTGAGCTAGGAGGCCATAGTTTAATTATTTCTCAGGTAATAAACAGAATTCAGAAACAATTAGGGAAAACCGTATCATTCAAAACATTTTTTGCAAGTCCTACGATTGAAAGTATAGGTGTTTTACTTCAGGATAATTTATATAAACCAATACCAAAAGCTCTTGAAGCAGCATCTTATCCCTTAACAGCTTCTCAAAGTCGTTTATGGGTATTGAGTCAGTTAGAAGGCGGTTCTTTGGCCTACAATATGCCTGCGGCAGTAACGCTAAACGGAACTATTGATTTTAATAAATTTGAAGAATCATTTCAAATATTACTTCAACGTCATGAAATTTTAAGAACCTATTTTAAAATAAACGAAGAAGGTGAGGTTCGCCAGTTTATTGTTCCTGAAAATCAAGTAACATTTAAAATTGAACAAAAAGATTTTTCTTCAGTCGAAGGTCAAAAAGAGCAAATTGAAGTGTATCTGCAAGACAAAAATGCTAAACCTTTTGATTTGCAACAAGTATCGCTTTTAAGAGCTTCTTTGTTAAAAATGAAAGAAGATCAATTTGTATTTTTCTTATCTCTGCATCATATCATTGGAGACGGATGGTCTATAGAAATTCTAATATCAGAGGTTGTAAAAAACTATAATGCACTAATACAAGGAAAGGGAATTACTTTACCGGAGTTAAATATTCAGTATAAGGATTATGCGGTATGGCGTAATGAGGAAATACTACAGGAAAAACACAAAATTTCAGAGCAATATTGGTTAGCTCAATTTACAGGTGAATTACCAGTTTTGAACTTACCGAGTTTTAAAACACGCCCGTTAATTCAAACCTATAATGGAAATACTTTAAAGCATCGATTTTCAATTCAATTTTTAGAGAAATTAAAAGTTTTTTCAAAACAACAGGACGTTACTTTATTTATGACTTTAATGGCGGGTATAAATGCGCTGTTATATCGATATACAAGTCAGGATGATATTATAATTGGTACTCCAATTGCCGGAAGAGAACACCCAGATTTGGAAAACCAGATAGGACTTTACTTAAATACACTTGCTATACGAACACAGATTAAGGAAAGAAATAATTTTTTAGATCTAATTAAGACTCAAAAAGAAGTTTTGTTAGGTGCATACGATCATCAAAATTATCCTTTTGATGCGTTAGTCGGTAAACTAAATCTAAAAAGAGATACAAGTCGTTCTGCATTATTTGATGTTTTAGTAGTGTTGCAAAATCAGGAACAATTGCATAATCTTAATCATGAGGAACTTTTAAATCTTGAAATAAGTGATTATGAGTTTAGAAGTAAAACATCACAACTTGATGTAAGTTTTACGTTTGCAGAAAATGACGGATTAGATCTTACAATTGAATATAATACTGATATTTATGAGGAGTATCTAATAGAAAGGATGTTTCTTCATTTTGAAAACCTTCTTTCCGAATTATTAAAACAACCTGAAAGTTTAATTCAGGAAGTTGATTACCTAACAGAGAATGAAAAACAGCAATTATTAGTTGGTTTTAACAGTACGGAAGTAATTTATTCGAAGGAAAAAACGATAGTAGATTTATTTGAAGAGCAGGTAGCCAATACTCCTGATCGTGTTGCTGTTGTATTTGAAAATATTGAATTAAGCTATAAGGAGTTAAATGAAAAAGCAAATCAATTAGCACATTATTTAAGAGAAAACTATTTAATAAAACCCAATGATTTAATTGGAATTAAGTTAGATAGAAGCGAAATGATGATTGTGGCAATCTTAGGTATATTAAAATCCGGTGCTGCATATGTGCCTATTGATATTAATTATCCGGAAGAAAGAATAATCTATATAGAAAAAGACAGTAAAAGTATTGCTGTGCTTGATATTGAAGTATTAGATAATTTTAAAACAATACAAGATAATTATCTCAAAGAAAATATTGCGAGAATTAGCCAACCTCATGATTTAGCTTATGTAATCTATACTTCTGGTACTACGGGAAATCCTAAAGGTGTTATGGTAGAGCATCTTAGTGTAGTGAGTATTTGTGAAAACTGGAAAATGCATTATGGTTTAGACCAAATAAATGTCAATTTATTACAGCTTGCAAGTATATCATTTGATGTTTTTGTTGGAGATATCTGCCGATCTATATTAACGGGAGGTAAAATGATCATTTGTTCGAATGATGTTAAACTAAATCCGGAGCATTTATATGAATTAATGCAAAAACAAAAAATCTCAATTTTAGAAGGAACACCAAGTTTATTGTTACCATTAATGGAATATATAAACAGTGAAAATAAAGATTATAGTTTCTTTAAAATATTAATTTTTGGTTCGGATAGTTTTAATAATCAGGATTATAATGCATTAAAAGATAAGTTAGGTAACAAAATAAAAATAATTAATAGTTATGGTGTTACTGAAGCCACAATAGATTCAACTTATTATGATGACTATAAAAAAGATTTAAATGGGTTTACACCAATTGGTAAGGCATTTTCGAATACAAAAATAAGAATATTAGATGTTTATGATCATTTAGTTCCGGTTGGAGTTTATGGAGAAATATACATAGGAGGTGAGGGATTAGCCAGAGGATATTTCAATAATGATTCTTTGACAGCTGAAAAGTTTGTGGAAAATCCATTTAAAAATGATGAAAAGCTTTATAAAACAGGAGATTTAGGACGTTGGTTTGAAGATGGTAATATCGATTTTATTGGACGAAAAGATAATCAGGTCAAAATACGCGGCTATCGAATCGAATTAGGCGAGATTGAGAGTGCATTACAAAAAAAGGAGAACATTGAGTCAAATGTGGTCCTGACAAGAAATGATGCTTCTGGAGAGAAATGTTTGGTTGCATATATAGTGAGTAAAGAGAAATTAAAAACATCAGATTTAGTATTTCATTTACAAAATATTTTGCCCAACTATATGATACCGTCCTATTTTGTACAAATAGATTCTTTGCCCTTAACTCCAAACGGAAAAATAGATCGAAAATCATTGCCTGATCCTGAAGAATCAAGAGTTTTATCAGGTGCAGAATATATGGCTCCAAGAAATGATTTCGAGAAAAAATTGGTGGCAATTTGGCAAGAAGTTTTACAAGTAGAAAAAATTGGAATAAGAGATAATTTCTTTGAATTGGGAGGACACAGTTTAAAAGTTACAAAACTTTTAAGCTTTATAAACAAAGAGTTCGAGGTAAAAGTTAATTTCAAAGATCTCTTTTCTAATATGATCCTTGAAGATCAAGTACAAATAATCTTAGCAGAAAAAAAATCAATATTTAATAGTATAAAAAAGGTTGCGCAACAAGCTAGTTATTTAATGTCTTCTTCGCAGCGAAGATTGTGGCTTTTAAGTCAATTTGAAGGAGGAAATATAGCTTATAATATGCCAAGTATTTTTGAAATAAAAGGAAGCTTGGATATCTCCTTATTAGAAAAAGTATTTTTATCTGTTATTGAACGTCATGAATCCTTACGAACTGTTTTTAACGAAAATGAATTGGGTGAAATTAGGCAATTCATACTAAATGTGAATGAAATTAAATTTCAGCTGCAATTTGAAGACATCAGTAAAGAAGATTATTCATTAGATAAATTAAATGCGATTATTTATGACGAAACAGCTTATATTTTTGATTTAACATCAGATTCATTAATTAGAGCAAAATTGATAAAAACAACCAACGATACTTATGTATTTAGTTGTGTTATGCATCATATTATAAGCGACGGTTGGTCAATAGACATAATGATAAATGAGCTATTCATGTTATATGATTCTTATGCGTCTGGAAATAAATTAACGCTGCCGGAATTAAAATTGCAGTACAAGGATTATGCAAGCTGGCAGCAAGATCAATTAAAAAGTGACACATCAAGAGATCATAAAGACTATTGGCTCGATCAATTTAAAGGAGAACTTCCTGTTCTGGACTTGCCAACATATCAAACAAGACAAGCGATAAAAACATTTGCAGGAGATTCATTGAATAAGGTTTATGATAAAAATATTTCAAACCCTTTCAAAGATTTATGCCAGTCACAGGGCGCTACTTTATTTATGGGTTTACTAGCTGCTGTTAAGGTATTGCTTTATAGATATACAGATCAAAGTGATATTATAGTTGGAAGCCCAATAGCAGGAAGAGAAGATATTGATTTACAGAATCAAATTGGGTTTTATGTAAATACTTTGGCATTGCGAACACAATTTAATGCAAATGATAATTTTAAGGAATTATTGTCAAACATTAAAGACGTTACGGTTTCTGCTTACGAGCATCAAATTTATCCTTTTGATGAATTAGTAGATCATTTATCGTTGAAAAGAGATATGAGCCGCAATCCTTTATTTGATGTAATGGTTACGTTTCAAAATAGCGACAATCTTAAAGTCAATCTAAATCAACTAGGAAATGTTACGATTAAGGAATATGAAAATCAACAAAACGTTGTAAGTAAATTTGACCTTGAATTTATTTTTGAAGAAACAGTTAACGGTATCAATTTAATACTTGTTTACAATACGGATTTATATACAAAAGAGTTTGCAGAGAATATTATAAATCATCTTAAAATTCTACTGCAGGGTATTATCTCAGAACCAGAACTTGAAATAAGTTCATTAAATTTTCTATCAGATAAAGAACGAAATCAAGTATTAGTACAGTTTAATGATACAAAAGTCGATTTTCCAAAAAATAAAACGATAATTGATTTATTTAGAGAACAAGTATTAGAAGTACCAGAAAAAATTGCAGTAAGAGATAGCTCCAGAACGTTTTCTTATTCTGAACTGGATAAAGTCTCTAACCAAATTGCATCCTATCTTATTGCTGCTTATGGTGAAGAAGATAAATCGCCCATTGCAGTTTTAGCAGATCGCTCCGCTAATATGGTGGTACTTTTATTAGGTATATTAAAAAGTGGGAGAGCCTATATTCCGTTAGATCCTAATTTTCCAAAAGAACGATTAAGTTATATTGTTACGAGCAGCGAAACCAAAATTCTTATTAGTGAAAAAAACTATGAATTAGAGAATGTTGATGGTATAAGTATTCTTTCGCTTGAAAGTATTTTGGAAGAAATTAAGGAATTAAAAGAGAACTTAAATTTAAGAATTTCGCCTGACGATACAGCTTATATTATTTACACATCGGGTTCAACTGGAAATCCAAAAGGAGTTGAAATTGGGCATAAATCATTGCTTAATTTTCTAACAAGTATGCAGCAAAAGCCAGGAATTTATGGTGATGATATTTTGTTTTCTGTAACGACTTATTCTTTTGATATTTCAATTTTAGAATTTTTTACTCCTTTAATTTCCGGAGCGACAGTATATATTGCAAGTCACGATATTTTATCTGATTCTAATTTAGTTATTGAAAGTTTAAAAGAGTTACAACCAACTATAATTCAAGCTACGCCAAGTTTTTACCAAATGCTTTTTAATGCAGATTGGACAGGAAATAAAAGAATAAAAATCCTCTGCGGTGGAGACTTACTAAGCGAATCGTTAGCCGATAAATTAATTCAAAATAGTTTAGAAGTCTGGAACATGTACGGTCCTACAGAAACAACTATTTGGTCTAGTGTAAAAAGAATTGAATATTCTGCCGATGCATCAAACATTGGAAAACCAATAAGCAATACTCAGTTTTATATCGTGGATTCATTTTTTCAACCAAAATCTATTGGGACTATAGGAGCAATTTATATTGGAGGTGATGGATTGGCAAAAGGATACTATAAAAATGATTCATTAACCAATGAAAAATTTATTAAAAATCCATTTTCAGATACAGGACTTATATATGAAACAGGAGATGTTGGAAAGTGGAATACCAAAGGTGAAATAGAGTTTTTAGGAAGAAATGATAATCAGGTTAAAATTAGAGGATACAGAATAGAACTTGGAGATATTGAAAATGCATTATTAAAGATTCCTTCAGTAGATTCAGCGGTTGCCGTGGTGAAATTAGATAATAAGGGCAACAAACGATTAATAGCTTATCTGATAAGTGCTGACGAAATGGACATCTCTGCTATAAAATCAAAACTAAGGGAATTTTTGCCAGATTATATGATTCCCTCATTTTTTATACAGTTAGAAGAAATGCCTTTAACCCCAAATGGGAAAATCGATAGAAAGACATTAATAAGTCTAGATGAACTTGTTTTAAATTCTGGGTTAGAATATGTATCAGCAAGGAATGAAGTAGAAGAAAAACTAATCAAAATCTGGGAGGAAGTATTAGGAATTGAAAAAATAAGTATGAATGATAATTTTTTTGAATTAGGAGGGAATAGTTTGAGTGCCACGAAACTAATTAGTTTGATTCATAAAGTTTTTGAAGTAAGAATATCCCTCAATGATTTATTCAAAAATTTAATAGTAGAAGAACAGGCCATCTTAATTGATAATATTCGTAAGACATTTATTGTCAATGTAAGCGATGGCAAGGAAGATGTTGAGATTGAAAAATTTTCTATATGATTTGTTTTAAAAAATTAATCAAAAAACTAGAAACTAATTATTAGAGAATAAAATTGCAATTATGATAAAAAAAACAATATTTATTTTGTCTGTACTGTTGACGTGCACCGTATCAGCTCAGATGAAAAATACCTATAAAATTACTGGAAAAGTTAGTGATCCTTTGAATAATCCGATAGAATTTACGGAAGTTGTTTTGTTTTCTGAAGGTTCTAAAATAGTAATGAGTGATCTTACGGACGAAAAAGGTGACTTTGTATTAGAAGCACAAAAAGGGTCATATAAATTGCAAATTAGTGAAGGTAATAAACTACTATTTTCAAAAGACATTGAAGTAAATGACGACTTAGATCTGGGTAATATAGCAATAGATATTGTAAACCAATTGAAAGCCGTTACTGTATCTGGTAAAAAGAAATTGGTAGAAAGAAAAGTTGATCGAGTAATTTTTAATGTAGAAAATTCTATTAATTCATCTGGAGGAGATGCTATAGATGCACTTACAGTTACACCGGGAGTACGCGTTCAAAATGATAAGATTACTATTATTGGCAAAAGTACTTTAGCCGTTATGATTGATGATAAAATAGTTCAGCTTACGGAAGAGGATTTAGCCAATTATTTAAAATCAATACCTTCTAACGCTATAAAAAGCATAGAAGTTTTTACAACACCACCTGCAAAATATGAAGCTGCTGGTAATAGCGGTTTAGTAAATATCAAATTAAAGAAGGTAAAAAAGGATTCTTGGAATGCCCTAGTTGGGTCTACCTATATTCAAAGAAAATACGGTGATGGATCCGTAATGGGAAATTTCAATTATAACAAAAATAAATTAAGTATTTCTTCAGGAGCTAATTTTAGAAAGGGTACAAGATATATTGAACAAGATGATTATGCCTATTTTCAAGATGGTTTGTGGTACACAAGCTCGCCGTTTAAAAAGGATTATAAAATACTCAACGCAAATTTAAATATAGACTATCAAATTAGTTCAAAATGGAATATAGGAACTCAAATGATGGTTAATAAAAACAACATTGAATTAACCGACAGTCCTTATACACCTGTGTATGATTATTCGACCAATGCTACTATTAGCTATTTAAAATCTGATGGTAATGTGAAACAAGATCCTAACATAAAGGCATTAAATCTTTATAATGAGTTTAAAATAGATTCTACGGGGCGAAAAATCACTTTAAATCTTGATTATTTCAATTATAATAATAACGATACTAAACAATATAATGGTATTTCGATTATTGAGAATCCGTATTCAAAACAGTATTATGCCGGAACAAATAATAATAATCAGGATATAACTAATTTGTCAGGAAAATTAGACCTGGACTATTCTGTAAAATGGGCTACATTAAGTTTTGGCGGGAAGGTTTCAAACTCAAAAGCAAATAATATTATTACGGCATTTAATAGTGGTTTAGTCAATGACCCGGTTGTTGCTTTTCCTCTTTCTCAAAATCAATTTGAGTATACTGAAAATATTCAGGCAATATATTTTTCCGGAAATAAAAAAATCAACTCTAAATGGGAGGCTCAATTTGGACTTAGAATGGAATCTACCCAAACTAAAACTTTTGCAAAAAATTTAAATCAAGAAACAAAAAACAATTATTCAAAATTTTTTCCAACTGCTTATTTGTCTTATACACCAACTGAAAGTTCTACATTCAGTTTGAGTTACAGCCGAAGAATTGTTAGACCTTCATTTTATGAATTAAATCCAAATGTTTATTTTATAAACCCTTTTCAAACCATTGAAGGCAACCCGTTTCTTCAACCTGCCTTTGTCGATAATTTAGAATTAACATACACGTATAAAAAGTTAGAAAGCAAATTTTATTATAGTTATGAAGACAATTTGTTTTTTCAAATTCCTATAGCAGATCCTACGACTAATTTTATTCGTTTTACAAATGAAAATTACATTAATAGAGGAAAATTAGGAGTTTCTGAAAATTATGTTTTTGACAAATTCAAATGGTGGACAAGCAACAATGCATTTGATATAAACTATGCTACTTCAAAATCGACTTTATCATTTGCAGAAGCGCAGGAAGGCTTTAATTCCCGAATTTCAACAAGTAACGATATTATTTTAAACAAGGACAAGTCACTACAATTGAACCTGAATTATTGGTATAGTTTTCAAGGCGTAGATGGTATTTATAAAAATGGTGCTATGAGTTCTACCTCAGTAACTGTACAATATATGCTTCTAAATAAAGACCTTAAAATTTCATTAAAAGGCAATGATATATTTAGAACGCAAAAAGTTACTGGGAATTCCGTCGTAAATGGTATTTATCAAAATTTCAAATATTACTACGATACTCAATACGTTCAACTTTCTGTTTCTTATAAGATGGGAAATAAAAAAATAAAGGTTGCGCAAAGAGAAACAGGTAACGAAGAAGAAAGAAGCAGAACAGGAAATTAATAGATTTCAATAAACGAAAAGAAATGCAAGCACTACTCAAAAAGCTAAATGATTCAAATATAAAAATTGATTTAGTTGATAAAAAATTAGATATCCAAGCTCCAAAAGGAGCTATGACAGAAGATTTATTGAATGAAATTAAATTACATAAAAATGATTTAATTGAGTTTATTAATTTATATAAAACTAAAAATGAGAAGTATCTATTAATTCCAAAAGTAAAATTGCAATCCAATTATGCTTTGTCTTCTTCACAACGCAGATTCTGGCTATTGAGTCAGTTTGAAGGTGGTAGTACTGCCTATAATATGCCAAGTGTTTTTGAATTGAAAGGAAATCTGAATATTTCTTTTTTAGAGAAAGCTTTTTCTTCACTTATTTCACGTCATGAATCTTTAAGAACAATCTTTAAAGAAGATGAAGCTGGAAAAGTAAGGCAAATTATATTGGATGAAAAAAATAGTAAATTTCAATTGCAATATGAGGATTTATATGAGAAAGAGAATTCTGCAGTATTACTGAAGGACATTATTCAAAAAGAAATCGAGTTTTCTTTTGACTTAGCAAATGATTCGTTGTTACGGGCCAAGGTTATAAAAACAGCTCCGGATACTTATATTTTTATCTGTGTGATGCACCACATTATTAGTGATGGACATTCAGCTGATGTAATGACAAATGAGTTATTTGCTTTATATGATGGATATATAAAAGGGGATATAAATTCATTGCCAGCATTAGAATTGCAATACAAGGACTATGCAGCATGGCAACAAGACCAATTGAAAAGTGATGATATAAAAAATCATAAATCGTATTGGTTACAACAACTTGAAGGCGAACTTCCTGTATTGGATTTGCCTACTTATCAAGCCAGACCAACTATTAAAACCTATAATGGTAAAGTAGTCAAAACGATTTATAATAAAAATATTCTTGAAGATTTCAGTGATTTATGTCAATCACAAGGAAGTACTTTATTCATGGGATTGCTGGCAACTGTAAAAGTGCTATTGTATAGATATACTAGTCAAAGTGACATCATAATTGGAAGTCCCATAGCAGGAAGAGAGCATGCAGATTTAGATAATCAAATTGGTATTTATGTCAATACACTGGCTTTAAGAACACAGTTTGAAGGGGAAGATAGTTTTAAAGAATTATTGACAAATGTAAAGAAAGTTACTTGTGATGCATACGAACATCAAAGCTATCCATTTGATGAGTTAGTTGAACAATTACCTCTACACCGGGACAGAAGCCGAAATCCACTATTTGATGTGATGGTAACGCTTCAGAATACAGACAATTTAAAAGCAAATATTCAAAGGTTAGGAGCGATTACTATTGAAGAATATAACGTAGAAGAGTCAACTGTTAGTAAGTTTGATTTGGGATTTACTTTTGGTGAGTCAGACAAAGGATTAGGATTAACACTTACCTATAACACAGATATTTTTTCTGAAGAATTTGTTGAACGAATTTTAAATCATCTGGAAACATTATTGCGTAGTATCGTAATGAAACCGGATGTTTCAGTAAGTTCATTAAATTATTTAACTGAAATAGAAAAACATCAGTTGCTAATAGATCTAAATACGATTAAAGTTGATTATCCAAAAGATAAGACAATAGTAGATTTATTTGAGGTTCAGGTTAATGAAACACCTGAAAATACAGCAGTTATATCTGGAGATGTACAACTTACATTTGCAGAACTTAATGCAAAAGCCAATCAACTGGCTCATTATTTAAAAGAGCAAGGTGTAGAAGCAGGTTCAAATATTATTTTATGTTTCGATAGTCATCTGGAAATGGCTATTGTTGGTATACTTGGAATATTAAAATTGGGAGCAGTTTATGTTCCAATTGATCCGGATTATCCTCAAGACAGAATTAATTATATAATTAAAAATTCGGAGGCAAAATTTATAGTTACCAATAGTATCGATGCACCTTTATTTAAGGACAAGGCTGTAAGAACCGTTTTATTAGATAAAGAAGATTTTGATTATAATCTTGAAACTATAAAAAATATAGAAAAAGATATCACAAATCAGAATAATGCTTATGTAATTTATACCTCTGGAACAACAGGAATTCCGAAAGGAGTTTTAGTAAACCACCAAAATATAATGGATTACCTTTTTGGTTTATCCGCAGAGATAAAAATTGAAGAGAATCAATCTTTTGCTTTAATGTCGACTATTTCCACTGATTTAGGGAATACAGTACTATTCAGCTCCTTAATTTTTGGTGGAGTAATTCACTTATTTTCTAAGAATAGGTTAAGAGACATCTATTATATTCAACAGTACTTTGCAAATAACGAAATTGATTGTATAAAAATAGTTCCTTCTTATTGGAAGTCTTTAGAAATAAAAGGGAAACTACGTTCACCTGGTCGAATGATTATTTTTGGAGGTGAAGAACTCTCAAATGAAATCGTTGGCCAAATAAATTCAGAAAATCCTAAATTAAAAATAATTAATCATTATGGTCCAACAGAAACTACAATTGGTAAATTATTGCATGAAGTAAATCCAAATTATGATTACAATCGAATTCCAATAGGAAAAGCTTTTTCGAATACTCAATTATATATTGTTGATAGTAAACTCTCATTATGTTCTATTGGTATAATCGGTGAATTGTTAATTGGAGGAGATGGTGTATCTGATGGTTATTTGAATAATCTGGAATTGTCAAAAGAGAAGTTTATTGATAATGTTTTTAAAAATGATGGAACAAAACTGTATAGAACAAGGGATTTAGTAGTAATGCATCCCGATGGAAACATAGAATTTAAGGGCAGAATTGATAATCAGGTAAAAATATTAGGTCACCGTATCGAATTAAATGAAATAGAAAATGCGCTCAATAAATTTGAAGGCATTAGGTCGAGCGTAGTTAATGTTATTGAAACAGATAAAGGAAATAAAAGAATAGTAGCCTACATTGTTTACAATAAGGAAGAATTGGCTCACAATGAGATACTTGATCATTTGAGACTGCTTTTGCCAAGTATTATGATTCCGTCAATATTGATTAAAATTGATGAGATTCCTTTTACTTCAAATGGAAAAATAAATTATAGAGCATTGCCACGTATATCAGGAGAAGATGTACTCAGGCGAGAATATGTGTTACCAACTACTGATGCTCAAATAAAACTGGTAAATATTTGGCAAGAAGTACTGGGAGTTCAAAAGATAGGTATTACAGATAATTTCTTTGAATTAGGGGGGCATAGTTTGATAGTTGCTCAAGTAATAAATAGAGCTTATAGGGAATTGGGTAAAAGTATTTCTTTCAGAGATTTTTTTGCAAACCCAACCGTTGAAGGATTAAGTAAAAAGTCAAAAGAGACTGATTACTCATCAATACCTAAAGCAGCAGAGGCAATATCATATCCATTAACCTCGACTCAAAAAAGATTATGGATATTAAGTCAATTAGAAGGAGGTTCGGTAGCTTATAACATACCTGTTGCTTTAAGAATTAAGGGAGTTATTAACTATCATTTATTTCAAAAATCATTTGAAAATTTAATTCAAAGGCATGAAATATTAAGAACTTATTTTAAAACAAATGAGCAAAACGAAATTAGACAACATGTCGTTCATTTTGAAGATATTAGTTTTGTTATAGACCAAGTTGATTTTATCAATAAATCAAACACTGGAAAAGAATTAGAGAATTATTTACAATCACTGAATGAGGAAGCCTTTGATTTAGAGCAATTTCCGCTTTTAAGAGCTTCTTTGATAAAAATAACTGACGAAGAGCACATATTCTTTTTCTCAAGGCATCATATTATTAGTGACGGATGGTCTTCTCAAATCATTATTTCAGAGGTTGTAAAAACATATAATGTATTAGTTCAAGGAAAAGAAATTAATTTACCCGAATTACATATTCAGTATAAAGATTATGCAGTTTGGTGCAATGAAGAACTCCAGCAAGAAAAGTATCAAGCATCTGAGCAATATTGGCTTCAACAGTTTTCCGGGGAATTACCTGTATTAGATCTTCCAAGTTTTAAAATTCGTCCTTTAGTTCAAACTTATAATGGAGACAGCTTTACTCATACTTTTTCAAAAGCATTCTTAGAGAAGCTAAAAACATTTTCAAAAGAACATGATGCAACCTTGTTTATGTCTTTAATGGCGGGAATAAATAGTTTATTGCATAGATATACAGGACAGGATGATATAATAATAGGAACTCCAATGGCTGGGCGAGAACACCCAGATTTAGAGAATCAATTGGGTTTATATTTGAATACACTTGCTATACGAACCCAATTTAAAGAAAAAGATAGTTTTTTAGATTTACTAGCTGTACAAAAAGGCACTTTATTAAGTGCATACGAACATCAGAGTTACCCATTTGATGGATTAGTGGAGAAACTAAATTTAAAACGGGACACTGGTCGTTCTCCTTTATTTGATGTAATGGTAGTATTGCAAAATCAAGGGCAACTAAATAATGTAAATAACGAAGGAGAATTAAACGGATTACAGGTAGAAGATTATGATTTCAGAAGAAAAACATCCCAATTTGATATTAATTTCATTTTTGCTGAAACTGAAGGATTAGCCCTTTCCATTGAATATAATACGGATATCTATGATGCAGATCTAATAGAAAGAATGTTTGTCCATTTTGAGAATTTGATGAGTCATGCAATTAATAATTCAAAAGATTCGATATTATCAATAGATTATATTCCAGAACAAGAGAAAAAAGAACTACTAGAAGGTTTTAATAACACTACAATTGATTATCCAAGAGAAAAGACTATTGTAGATTTATTTGATGATCAGGTTATTAAAACTCCGGATAATATCGCAGTTGTATTTGAAGAGCAAAAACTTACTTATACAGAGCTAAATAAACAAGCAAACCAATTAGCACAATATCTTAGAAAAGAATATACTATTCAAGCAGATGATTTAATTGGAATAAAATTAGATAGAAGTGAGCAATTATTAGTAGTGATTTTCGCGATTTTAAAATCTGGAGCTGCCTATGTGCCTATTGATATTAATTATCCTGAGGAACGAATAAATTATATTCAAGAGGATACTAATTGTAAAGCCATAATAGATCAAAAAGAACTAGAACATTTTTTTACTGTCAAAGACCAGTATAGTATTGATAACCTACAAAAGATTACCAATACAAATCATTTGGCTTATGTGATTTATACTTCAGGAACTACAGGAAAACCTAAGGGCGTTATGGTAGAACATGGGAATGTAATAAGATTAGTTAAACCTTGTCTGTTTTTCCCTTTAAATGAAGAAAATACCCTATTGAGTACGGGTTCTGTATCTTTTGACGCTACGATTATAGAATATTTTGGGACATTACTTAATGGAGCAAAATTAATACTTACAATTCAGGATAATCTTTTACAATTAGATAAATTAGATAAGATAATTAAAGACTATCAAGTCAATAGTCTTTGGATGACAGCCCCGTGGTTCAGTCAAGTAGTAGATTATAAACCTGAAATTTTTAAAGACATTAAGCAATTAATAGTTGGAGGAGATATCGTCTCACCCACACATGTCTTAAAAGTATTTGCAAAGTATCCAACAGTAAAAATTGTCAATGGATATGGACCTACAGAAAATACTACTTTTTCAACAACTTTTGATATCAAAAATCAAGAATACAAAAAACTGCCTATTGGTAGTCCTATCTCAAATTCTCAGGTTTATATTTTAGATGAAGTATTGAAGCCAGTTCCTATAGGTGTTTCAGGGAAGTTATATGTTTCGGGAGCAGGAGTTGCAAGAGGCTATTTAAACAACCCGGATTTAACAAATGAGAAGTTTCTACCTAATCCTTTTTTAGGAAGTGAAAGAATGTATGACACCGGAGATTTAGGAAGATGGCTACCCGATGGGAATATTGAATTTTTAGGTAGGAAAGATACCCAGGTAAAGATTAGAGGATTTAGAATAGAATTAAGGGAGATTGAGAAAATATTAATTGAATATTCTGACGATATAACGGAGGTAATTGTAGAAGCAAAAAACATCAATGAAACAAAAGTTTTAGTCGTCTATTATGTTTCAAAAAAAGAGTTAGATAAATCAGATATTAGAAGTTTTTTACAAAAAAAACTTCCAGAATATATGATTCCAAGTTTTTATGTTGCTTTAGATAGTTTACCATTAACTTCCAATGGTAAGATAGATCTTAACGCCTTGCCAAATATAGCGGGAGAGGATATAATAAGAAAAGAATATATAGCAGCAAGTAATGAAACAGAACAAAAATTAGTTGAAATATGGAAGGAAGTATTAGGTATTGAGAAAATAGGGATTACAGATAATTTCTTTGAACTTGGAGGACAGAGTTTAAAATTAATGATGCTGGAAAATAAAATAGAATTAATTTTTAATAAAAAAATTGATTTTTACAATTTATATAAAAATGCATCTTTTTCAGACCAAATTAAATTAATTAATTGTACGCAATCAAAGGAAGAGATAGTAAATGATATAAAAAATGATGAGGAAAAACTTGTCTTGGCATTTCATGGTCAAGAGAGATTATATGCTTTGAGTTATGGAAATGCATACTATTATATAAAAAGGGCGTGGAAGTGTAACCTTAAACTTAATCTTAAATTAGCAGAACAAGTCTTCAATGTTTTAATAGAAAGACATGAAACTTTAAGGTCAAATTTCGTTAAAATTGACAATCGTATTTTTCTAAAAATTGCCAGTGAAAAAAAAATAATACCAGAATATTTTGATTTAAGAAATTTAGATGTTGCTGAAAAAGAGATAGCTCAATTTAAAATATTGAATGGTAATGAGGATCCTTTTAACTTAGAAAATGATTTGCTTATTCGTCTTAAACTAATCCATTTATCCGATGATGAATTTGTAATTTTTACAATTCTTGACCATATTTTAATTGACGGTTGGGGTCTTGATTTATTATTACATGACTTGTATTCAATTTATAATTCATTAGATAATCAGGGCGCCTTAATAAAACCTTTGCCAGAAATTGAATATACGTATCGTCAGGTTTTAGCAAATAAGCGCCATACAAATAAATTAACCTTTGAGGAAGATAAACTTTTCTGGATAAATAAATATTCAGACGGTGGAAGTAAAAATATTTTACCGTATGATTTCGATAAAGAAGAAATGAGTTATTTCTCAGATAGTATTTCTTTAAGATTAGACGAAGAAAAAGTATTAAAAATGGTGAATTTTTCGAAAGAAAATAATATTGCAATGCTAATGCTTTATTTGTCATGCGTTAATTTATGTTTAGCAAAAATTTCTGGTCAAAGCGATATAACTACCGGGATAGTATGTGCTGAAAGAGGTGATAAAATGTCAAACGATAGTGTTGGATTTATGTTAAACACTTTACCGGTGAGAACTAAAATGGATTTGAAAAATAATTTTTCAGATAATTTTGAAATTGCCAAATCAGAATATTTGAATGTTGTTAGGCACAGACATTATCCATTCATAGAATTGGTAAAATATTACGGCAAAGAATTTTCTCTTAAAGATCTCCCTTATTATAAGGTTTTTGTATATGCTTCTGAAGAAATAAATGTTTTGAAAAAATTTGAAGATTCTAGCTTTATACCAGTATACTTCAATAATTCATTTAAGTATAGCATATATGAATTAATATTTGTCATCAATCAACCTGAAAATTCAGTTATCAATATATCTCTTATATATAACAAGTCTTTGTTCAAAAGAGAAACCATCGAATACCTTATGACTAACTTATTAGAAGTTATTGATTCTATAGAAATTTAAATATTAATTAAACCAAAAAAAATGACAAACAATTTTCAAACACTTAGTGAACTACAGAAGACACTAAAAAATGATGAACAAAGAAATCTCCTTATTTCTCATCCGGTACTAAAACATTTTAAAGAAGTAATGCTTTCTAAAGATGAGGTTTCAATGATTATAGGTCAATGGTATTATCCTTTGCAAAATTTCCCGTATTTTCTTTCGTCTTCCATAAGTCATTTGCAAAATTTATCGATTCAGACCTTTTTGTCAGATATACTTCATGAAGAATTAGGTTGTGGTAATCCAGAGAATTCGCATTTGGATTTGTACATCTCTACTTGTACAGAAATTGGATTAGAGAAAGAAAAAATAGTTAATTCTCCTGCTTTTGAAGCTACTAAAAAACTTATAGATGGGTATAAAGCGTCTGCTAAAAAACAGAATAGCGCTTTAGGTTTTATTTATGCAACTGAAGTTGCTGATTTAGCAATGGTATCTTCAATTGGAGCAACTCTGGCTTTTATTTCAAACAAATCGATAAAAGATCTTCCTTGGGTTGATATTCATATACAACAAGAACCTAACCACGTTAATAATGTTGATAATGCAATAGACTTAGAATTCAGTTCTGAAGACTTCAATGAAATTTTATTTCATGCAAAAAAAATGTGGACACTTTGGATCGAATTTTTTGATGAAATAGGAGAGAATTTATCTTCATTTTCTAATAAAAATGAGGTTTTAGCTGTTGAAGGCTAGCATTACGGGATTATGACAAAAAACGGACAATCAAAATTAACTTTAATAAATTAATAAGAATTACAATGGAAAAGAGAACATCATTAAATGAAATTCAAAAACAATTAAAATCAGAAGTTAAAAGACAAGAACTAATTTCTCACCCTTTTCTTAAAAAAATGAAAGATGGGCTACTTAATAAAGAAGATACTTCTTTGGTGCTAGGACAATGGTATTATCCATTAGAAAATTTCCCATTTTTCTTGTCTTCTTGTATAAGCCATACCAGAAATATACCTATACAAACTTTTATTTCTGATATTTTGCATGAAGAGTTAGGATGTGGTGATCCTAAGAACTCACATTTAGACTTATATATCAGTACTTGTAAAGACTCCGGGTTTGATGAAGAAATAGTGACAAAGAGTAAAGCTTTAGATTCAACTAATAGATTAATTAGTGGTTATAAAAAATCTGCAAAAAAAATGTCTTCGGGACTTGGATATTTATATGCTACCGAAGTTGCAGATTTAGCTATGGTTTCATCTATAGGAAATGCGATTGGTAATATTTGTGAGAAAAGTATTTTGGATTTGCCTTGGGTTGATATCCATGTTCAGCAAGAACCTAATCACGTGAATAATGTTGATAATGCTTTAGAAATTAGCTTTGATGAAAAAACGTATAATGAACTATTAATGTCTTCAAAAGAAATGTGGAGCTTATGGATAGACTTTTTTAGCGAAATAGAGCTTGAGATAAGTAAAAAATAAAAACGGATATTGTATATTATTTTTTTAACATCAAGATGCTGATGTTCAGTGTCTTGATGTTGATTTGTAGTTAGTCTTTAACTATAAATAATTACATCCAACTAATTATAAATTTTGTTGATATTTATGAAAAAACTTTTTTTTATTGGGCTAAGACAAGCTTCAAGATATAGCTTATCAAAATATAGTGCATGTGATTTAGTGCTGATTGTGGGTAAGAGTGATATAAAAAATATTTCTAAAGAATTAATGTCTCAATTTGATAAGACCCATTTTGTTGATGATGTTTGCGATAAATACAAGGTTCTTTGTAGATTAGAGTATGCAGAAGTATTTAAAATAATTAAAGATGAATTAGAAAATAGTGAAGAGGCATTATTCTTTTGTCAAGATGAAGCTAATATTGAATTAGTAGCTAGATTAAGAGAAGACTTTAAAATCTTTGGTATGAAAACTAAAGAAGCTGCATTTTTTAGAGATAAAATGGAGATGAAGCAAAAAATAGCAAATAACGGTTTAAGAGTTCCGAAAAATTGTTATTTAAATCAAAATTCAGATACTGATTATTATAATCACCTTAAAGATAAATTAGGAGATAAAATTATAATTAAACCCATAAATTCAGCTGCTTCAAACGGTGTATTTTTAGTAAGTTCATATGAGGATTTTAAACTATTCTTTAATTCTCTTTATAGTAAAGATTATACTTATGAAGCGGAAGAGTTTATTAGTGGAAGAATGTATCACGTTGATACAGTTATTTTTCAAAGAAAAGTTTATTTCATTGAAAGTTGTATTTTTAATGTACCTCCATTAGATTTTACAAATGGTTACTCAACATCTTCTTTTCCCATTAAATCTAATAATTCAAAAGTTAAGGATTTTGCGCTTTCCTGTGTCGAAGCATTAGGTATGCCCGATGGTATTCAGCATACAGAAGTTTTTTTGAATGACAATGACGAAATGGTGTTTATTGAATCAGGTGCCAGAGCGCCAGGGTTATTTGTCGTTGATTTATATAAACAAACTTTTGGAATTAATATTCTGGATTTAGAAGTTTCATTATTTATGAATAAAAAACGTTTTGATGTGAAAACCAGTAATGGAAAACATGCTTTTTCAGTAGTTTGGCCTACAAAAAATGGGATTATAAATAAGAACGATATGCCTGCTCTTACTGGTACCTATAATATTACGTGGAATTATAAAGAAGGGCAATTACTAAATAAATCAAAAAATGCAATTGATATTTTAGCATTTATTCTTGTATATAATGAATCTTACGATAATGCACTGAAAGATTTTGAAACATTGAAACATTTTGAAATTGCTAATTTTATTACTAACTAATGTAATTTTAAAATGAAAAAGAAAATTGCTATAGTTGGGGCCGGTCCATGTGGTATTTCGGTATTAATTAATCTTTTGAAAAATCTTTCAAATTCAGACATTTCAATATTCGATATCAATCAGAACTTCTGTAAAGGAAACTCTTTTAGAGTGGATTCAGATAGTTTATTGCTAAATACAACCGTAGATACAACATCTGTTTTCTATGAAGATAGATTGCATTTTTTTAAATGGTTAAATTCTAAGAAAGATATACCTAAAAAGTATAAGTTGAAATCAGCATTTGTGCCTAGAAATCTAGCATCAAAATACTTGTTTGAAACTTTAAATGAATATTTATTAAAAAGTTCGGAAAAAAACAATAATGTAAGAATTTTTGATTTTTTCTTATTCAAATATGATGCAAAACACACATTTATTGATACTAGTATGAACGAGTATTTATTTAAGTATGTAATTCTTTGTACTGGGCATACAAGTTCATCCATTAATATGAAATGCAAACTTGGGGAACTTTCTAATAATGACGGGTATATTGAAAACTCTTTTTTAAATATAAATGGCAAAATTCATAAGAATGACAATGTACTTATAATTGGTTCAAATTTATCAGCTATTGATACTATGCTATTGCTTAATGAAAGTAAACATCAAGGTAAAATTTGTATCCTATCAAAAAGCGGTAGTTTACCATCGGTTAGGTCAGACATGGGAGGAGATTATAAACCAAAGTATTTAGGTTTAGAAGGTTTTAAAAGTGAAACTATTAGCGTGAATCATTTAAAAAGACTTTTTTTTAAAGAGCTATTGTTGTTAACTACTAAAGAGGATGTAAAGAGTTATTTTTTAATAAGTAAAGATCCAAAAATACAATTAGAAACGGATATTTTGAATTGTATTTACTCAAAGAATAAGTGGCAAGTTTTAGTCTTTAGTATGTTGGAAATACTAACCAATTATTGGTTTAAATTTTCAACAGCTGATAGAATTCTTATTAAGAATAAATATAAAAAAATAATAGATAGATTTATATCTTCAATGCCTTTAGAAAATGCTTTGTTATTAAAAGATTATTTAAATAATGGGAGATTGGAAATTACTAAATCGTCACATGAGAATGTTTATTATTCAAATTCAAAGAAAGGATTTTTAATAAAAAACAAAAATGTTGTCTATAATAAAATTATTGACTCTTCTCCCATAAATATCGAAAATAAAGATTTTAGTTCGTTGTTAAATTCAATGTTGGAAATAGGTGTTGTTAAAACAAATATAAATAGGCTGAACTCTTTAGATATCGATAATAAATTTTTTAAATGCAGAAATGATTTTGATGCTAATTCAAATATAGATACGCCCATTGTATATGCAATAGGTCCAACACTAAGAAACAACTTAATTGTATCTAATTTTTTTCTGGAATCGTCCAGACAGGCTAATATAATAACCAATCATATTAGTACCTCGTGAATTCCTATAATAATCACAGGAGTAACTTCTTAAATATCAACTAGAAGCTTTAAAGACTTTACATAAGTATTTAAAGTCTTAATGGCATAATAGCTAAAAATGTACTATAAAATAAAAAAATAAAATATTAATTAATAACATATATGAAACTAAGTAAAGAACAAATAGAGATTTTTGAAGAAAAAGGTTTTCTATTGATTGAAAATTATTTTTCTGATAAAGAAATTGAATGTTTAATAAATGACATTCCTGCTACAATTAAAGAAAATTCTCCTACAGTTGTAAAAGAAAGTAATGGAGGAATCAGGACTATTTTTGCGCCAGAACGAGAAAGTGATGTGTTTAAAAAAGTTGCAAAAATCAATAAAATTGTTGAGCCTATGAAACAATTAATAGGCAACGGTGTTTATTTATACCAAAGTAAAATTAATGTTAAAGAAGGTCTTTTAGGTGAATGGTGGCAATGGCATCAAGATTATTATTATTGGAAAAGAGAAGATAATATTCCTACATCTAACATAATAAATTTCTCCATTTTTTTAGATGATGTAGATGAATTTAATGGGCCTATGTTTATCGTGCCTAATACTCACAAAGAGGAAGTTAATATGGTGCCAAATGACAAAATGTTTTTGGATAGTAAGAATTCTCTATTGTCTACAGAAATGCAGCATGTGATAAAAAAACAAACATTAAAAAAATTAATTAACAGTAAAGGAGGTATTTTTAATGCTAAAGGTAAGGCTGGTACTGTATTAATATTTCATGGTAATATATTACACGCCTCTAATGCGAATTTATCGCCTTTTGATAGAAAAGTGTTATTCTTGACATATAATGATGTAAACAATACATCTACCGATAGTTCAAATCCAAGACCTAGTTATATAGTTAATCATGATTCTAGTCCTATTGAAACGATTTCAGATCACGAATTATTTGAATTAATATAGGCACAAGTATTATTTCCGTAGTTCTTAATGCTACCCTAAATAAATCAGCAGATACACTCAATAAATAGGATGTATTTATCTTTCAAAAATGTCAAAAATCAAAATATGCCCCCTTTTTGGGATACTATCAGGGGGCTTTATAGATTTTAAAATAAAAAAATAAAATAAAAAATAATGAATATACCTGTAACTAATAATGAAGTGGAGAATTTGTCTGAAATTTTCCAGAAAATAAATTTATACTATCAAGGTGTTGAAAATTCGGACTTAGAACTACTTGAAAAAGTATTCCATGAAGAATGGAAAATGCTTGACAATAATGTTTTGAACGAAAGCAATATACGAGTTGAGAGTAAAATTGATTTTTTGAACAGATTAAAAAATATTGGTTCTATTAAAGATTATTCAGCAGATAGAGAAATTATTACTGTTGATATACTAAAAGATAAACTTTCAGTAGTAAGAGTTGATAAAATGCCAAATATGCACGTGTCAATTTTTTTTATGATAAAGTTTGGTGAAGAATGGTTGATATTGGATAAAGTTTGGGTAAAAGAAATAGTACCGAATTTCAATAATTGTAATGATTATAACTTAGTTGAACAAGTCATAGCATCTTATTTTAAACAAATTCAACATAATGATAAAGAAGGTTTAAAAAGTATTCTTGATGAGAATTGGGAGTTAAAAAGTATATTCCTTACCGATAGAGTAGAGTTAAAAAAGAAATTTGAGTTTTTACAAAATATAGACACAAAAGCGGGATATAACAATAGATTGGTGTCAATTGATGTTTTTCATGATTCTTTGTCAATAGTTAAACTTGACAACAATACGGATGGATTTGTTTCCTATTTAACTTTATTCAAAGTGTCTGGTGAATGGAAAATAGCTAATGAAAGAAAAGTTTTTGTTAACTAAATGTCGTGATGACAAAAAAGGATTATCAATTAAATGTTTTATATAAATTTTAGAAAAAAATTATGAATCACTATTCTGTAATTATAGTTGGCGGTGGTCAAGCTGGATTGTCATTAAGTTATTATTTGAAGAAAAATGCTATAAATCATTTGATATTAGATCGTGGTGAAATTGGGAATTCGTGGGTACAAGACAGATGGGATAATTTTTGTTTAGTTACACCAAATTGGCAATGCAGACTACCTGGTTATCATTATAATGGCAATGATGCAGATGGATTTATGGTAAAAGATGAAATGATTAATTATATTAAGGGGTATGCTAATACTTTTAATCCTCCTTTTGAAGGAAACGTAAATGTCACAAAAGTATACAAAGAGAAATTAGGAGATATTTTCTATCTAGAAACTTCAAATGGAAAATATTCAGCAGATATTGTTGTAAGCGCTATAGGAGGGTATCATACTCCAAATATCCCACAGAATTTTAGTAAAGGCTTTAATAAATCTATAGTTCAAATTAATTCTATTGATTACAAAAACGCTCAACTTCTTCCGGAAGGAAATGTACTTGTTATAGGCACTGGTCAATCAGGAGTCCAGATTGCTCAAGACTTACACATGTCTGGCAAAAAAGTATTTTTGAGCGTAGGTTCGGCTCCAAGGGCTCCTCGTAGGCACCGAGGAAAGGATATTGTATATTGGTTAGAGTTGATGGGGCATTATAATAAACCCGTTGGAGAACAAGAAAATCCTGATGAATTAAGAAGAAAACCTAACAATTACCTTACTGGAAGAGATGGAGGGCAGGATGTCGATTTAAGAAAATTTGCTATGGAGGGTATGAAGTTACATGGGAGGATTTCTAGCATAGATAATGGCATTATTTCATTCCAAAACGATTTAAAGCAAAACTTAGATAATGCAGATCTTGCTTATGAACGTATACAAAAAACATTAGACGAATATATAGATAGTAATAATATTAAGGCTCCTAAATATGATAGATATAACCAGCTATGGGAACCAACAGAAAATAACGAAACGGCATTAGATTATAATGAAGCAGGAATTACGTCGGTAATCTGGTGCACTGGTTTTAAGTTAGATTTTAAATGGATTGATTTTCCTCATTTATTTAATAGTGATGATTATCCAACTCATGATCGTGGAGTGACCGATGAACAAGGATTATATTTTTTAGGATTACCTTGGTTATATACGTATGGTTCAGGTGGGTTATCTTTTGTAGGGCAGGATGCAGAATATATTAGTAATCATATTATAAAACATTTATATTAGTAACACAAACGAATGAACTTAAAAAAAAACGCTTAGTTATCAATATTTGTTGTTAAATTGGTTGGTTCTTGTTAAAAAAGAATCTGTTGCCTTAATATAGCACAAGTAAAAGTTTATTTATAATTCAATAATTTTAAACAGAATAATATGACAGATAGAATTTATATTTTTGATACAACTCTTAGAGATGCAGAACAGACTCCTGGTTGTCAATTAAGTAGTAATGAAAAAGTGTTAGTTGCAGAACAATTGGAGATGTTAGGAGTTGATATTATAGAAGCAGGATTTGCAATATCTAGTCCAATGGATTTTAATTCAATAATAGAAATTTCAAAAAATGTTAATAAACCTATTATATGTTCATTAGCGAGAGCTGTAGAAAAAGATATTTTAGCAGCAGCGGATTCTCTTAAATACGCTAAGAGAAAGAGAATTCATACAGGAATAGGGGTTTCAGATATGCATATTCAGAATAAGTTAAGAACAACTAGAGAAAATATCATAGATATCGCTGTTAAATCGGTAAAGTTAGCAAGAAATTATGTCGACGATGTGCAGTTCTATGCAGAAGATTCAGGTCGCGCAGATTTAGATTTTTTAGCATCAGTTTGTGATGCAGTTATTAGGGCAGGAGCAACAGTTATAAATCTTCCAGACACAAATGGATATGCAACTCCAGAAGAATATGGAAATATGATTAAATTTTTAATTAATAATGTTTCTAATATTGATAAGGTAACATTATCTGCGCATAGTCATAATGATTTAGGCTTAGCAACAGCAAATTCTTACAGTGCAATACTTAATGGAGCTAGACAAGTTGAATGTACAATAAATGGTCTTGGTGAGAGGGCAGGTAATTCCGCTTTAGAAGAGATCGTAATGTTATTAAAGGTTAGAGAATCAAATAAGTATATAACAAAAATAAATACTAAGAAAATATTTGAAACAAGCATGCTTGTTTCAAAATTAATGAAAAGTCCTATTCAATCAAACAAAGCAATCGTAGGAAGAAATGCTTTTGCGCATTCAAGTGGAATTCATCAAGATGGGATTATAAAGGATAGGAATAATTACGAAATAATTGATCCTGAGTTAGTTGGCGCTCCTTTGACTTCGCTTATTTTGAGCGCACGAAGTGGTAAAGCGGCATTAAATTATAAGTTAGAAGCGCTGGGGTTTAGTTTAAGTAAAGAGGAACTAGCTTTAAAATATGATTCTTTTTTAAAAATTGCTGACAACAAATCTACCGTTAATGAAAATGACTTATTAAAATTGATGAATAATAAGCATAATGTAGATAGTTCGATTAAAATAGTGTCAGTAAATTATAGTAGAGACGAAAAGTCTGATTTTTGTGAATCAACAATTGTTTTGCAATTGTTTGGTAAGGAAGAGTCTGCTACCGCTAAGGGGAATGGCCCAGTGGATGCATCAATTCAAAGTATTAACAAAATATTAAAAAAAGACATTTTGATTGAGCATTTCTTAATACAAGGAATTACAAATGGGGCATCTGATACCTGCTTGGTAAGTATGACGATTAAAGTTAATAATGGAGATTCATGTTTAATTTACAATGGAGACTCTTCTAGTACAGATATCGTTCTTGCGTCCGTGAATGCTTATATTAATGCCTTAAATAAGATTTAAAAAGGAATGATTAAGCTGCTCCACAAAGCAAGAAAACAGAATTGCATAATTTAGACAGTAATTTTGAAAATCCCAAGACAAACTCTGTTTTGTCTTAATGTTCTTAAAAGGCAACTCCTTACAAGAAACCCTAGCTGGTAGTTTGGGTATGTTACAGCGTAGGGTAAATGTTTGGATTCTTTATTTTTAAAAATTTTATTACAGAACTTAAAAGAGTTAAATTTTGTCCCTGCATGTAATTCCGAAGAGTTATCTATTTTGTTGAAAAAGACGGAAGTTGTGTTTTTCGATGGTACGGAACATTGCATTCAAAGATCTTTACACAAAGAAGAGCAAAAGAGGGATTATAGCGGTAAAAAAGAACATACTATAAACAGACCTGTGCTGAAAACAGGAAAATTTTTAATCAAAGAATTCCTCAAGGCTCTGCCTTGGGGTAATTTATTGAGTAAAACTTATAATGGCACTACCCATGATAAAAAATGGCAGATGGCAGATGACGAGTCATTAATTTTTCCGGAAAGATGTGTTTTGAAGCTGTTTCAAGACACAGGGTACCAAGGGTATAATCTCGATAATACAACGGTATTTCAAAAAAACTTAACGATTTTCAAAATGTAGAAAACAAGGCAATATCATCAAAAAGAGTAATTGTTGAACATGAGATAAGGGCGTTAAAGTATTGAGGATTGTCAAAGATGAAATCCGAATTTATGAAGAGTAAACTAGAAATATCGTGATATAAATTTACAATCAGGCGCTAAATGTTTATAAACTCTAATATAGAAATATCTATGAATGGTAAATTTAGAGTAATTGACAATATTTTTATAAAAAAAATCACTTGTAAAATTTATAAAAAATGAAAATAATATCCTTTTCTTTCGCTGGTGGGAGTAAATACGCTTTTCAAAAATTCACAAGTAAAACTAATGATCTAATAGTGATTGAGTATCCAGGTAGAGGTATAAGAATACATGAAGATTTAATCTATGATATTGAATTATTTATAGAAGATTTACTCAATAAAGTTAAAAATGAAATACTCACTAATGAAAAATACATCATCTATGGTCACAGTATGGGGGCTTTAGTAGGCTATTTAATCTGTCAAAAGATAGAAGAAGTGGGATTGAAAAAACCATTAAAATTAGTGGTTAGTGGCAAGAAAATGCCTTCCATAGAAAGAGAAGTGAAACTCTCTCATTTGCCAGATAAAGAATTGTGGCAAGAAGTTATAAAACTAGGAGGGATTCCCGATGAATTATTAAACTATCCTGAGTTAATCGATTTTTACACTCCTATTCTAAAAGCAGATTTTGCAGCTATTGAGAATTATGAATATGTAAAAAAAGAAAAACTAACAATACCAATTGATGTTTTCTATGGTTCAGAAGAAGCTAGAAAAGAAGAAATGCAAGGTTGGAAAGACGAAACAATAGAAAATGTTACCATAACTGAATTAGAAGGCAATCATTTTTTTATTTTCGATCATGTAGATTTTTTTATAAACTATTTTAACAATTTGACTAAGAATCTAATTTATCAATAAGCCAATGTTTAAAATATCTATTAACAATATTATTTACCTTATTCTATATTCTATACCAAACACTATTCTTAGCTTCGGAATTGTATACATCATTAACAATGTAATTTCTGGAGAGAAAGATTTCTTAACAGATTATATGGGAATCGTTTTTGGTTTAATTGTATTTAATACTTATCTGTTAAATATAATATTTCAAAAAAAAATAAATAAATATTCTTTTGAAATATTATATGAAAATGAAAAAAAAATATTTGATAAAATATTAAAAACACCATTGATTACTATTGAAAAACTTGGATCCCAACGATTTTATACAGCAATCGAGGATTTGAGAATGTTTTCCTCTTTTCCAGAAGTTATTACTCATTCTATTAATTCTTTATTGATGTTGTTGCTTTGCATGCTGTATTTGTTTACTTTATCTATATCAGGCGCTTTGATTATTATTGCGTTAATTGTGTTAATAGCGGTTATCTATTTTTTTGTAATCAGTTCAATGTCTCAAAAAGTAGGTACTCTTAGAAAATATAATGAGCATTACTACAAATATGTAGATGACGTAATAAAGGGGTTTAAAGCCTTCAAGTTAAGCACTCATAGAAGAGAAAATCTAATGGATAATCATTTATTTCTTAACAGGGAAAATGCAAAAAAAATGGATTTCAATATAAACTTTGTGTTTTTATCTATTAACCTGATAAGTCAGTATGGATTGTATTTAGTTATTGGAATAATTCTTTTTTTGTTGCCGGAAATTGGATTACTTAAAAGAGAAGATGTTATTTCTTATGTCGTCATCTTATTGTTTATTTCGGGGCCCATTAATAATCTGATCAATATGCAGAATATTTACACAAGGTTAACGGTTGCCAATACCAGAATCAAGAAATTTATGACTGATTTTGATACTACCGAAATAATTACTTCAATTCAAAATTCAACTCCTGAAATATTTAATTCTTTAGAATTTAACAATGTAAGTTTCAATTATGAAAATGATTCAAAGGAACAAACTTTTGCTTTAGGACCGGTAAATATTTCAATAGAAAAGGGAGAAACAATATTCATTATTGGAGGAAATGGAAGCGGGAAAAGTACATTTATTAATATTCTAACAGGCTTGTATAAACCATCTGATGGTGAGATAGTTTTAAATAAGGAAATTATCAATAATGATGATTCTGTCCAAAATTTAATAGCTGCAGTTTTTACAGATAACCATATATTTTCTCATAATTATGACGACTATTCATTAAAGCAAAATGCTGATTATCAGGAGTTGTTAAAAGTAATGGAATTGGATAAAATCATTGTCGATGATAAAGAAGAGTCTGCAAGACGACCTTTTTCTAAAGGACAAGGAAAGAGAATGTCGATGATTTTTGCCCTTTTAGAAAACAAACCTATTTTAGTTTTAGATGAGTGGGCTGCAGATCAGGATCCATACTTTAGAAAATATTTCTATGAAGTTTTAATTCCTAAATTAAAAAAAGAAGGAAAAACAATTATAGCGGTTACCCATGATGATGCTTATTTTAAACATGCTGATAGAATAATTAAATTTGATTATGGTCAAATTGTAAAAGATCTCAAAATAGAAAAGGAGCTTTTGACTGTAGAAAACCTATGGTAAACTTTAACCTTGAAAAGGAATCAAATTAAATAAGTAAAATCGAACCCATTTTTTAGATATGAAACTTACTTTACCACAACAAGATATATATTTTGACCAGTTATTGCATCCCAACGAGCCCATATATAATATTGGAGCTAAAATTGAAATCAAAGGACAAATAAATATCGAAATATTTAATAAGGCATATATTGAACTTATCAACCAACATGATGCTTATAGAATTATTATCGGCAAAGTTCAAGAAAACATAACAAGCAAAATAGTAACCGAACATACTTCTGAATTAGGATTTATTGATTTCTCTCAGAGCAAGAATCCGGTGGAAGAATCTATACTTTATATGCAAAAGGAATTTATGAAACCTTTTGATTTATTTGATGAAAATCTGTTACATGTTTTTACTCTGCTTAAAATAACAGATGATCACCATTACTTATTTTCAGTTTATCATCATATCATAACTGATGGTTGGGGAACCTCTTTAATGTTTCAGAGATTGGTTCAAAATTATAATGAGATTTTAGAATTTGGAGAGGTTAGAACAGTATATTCTTTCAGTTATAAGTGTTTTATAGAAGATGATGCTGCATATCAAATATCTGAGTCATTTGCCGAAGATAAAAAGTATTGGATACAAAAATTTCAATCGTTACCTGAAAATTTGTTTACTAAAATAGATGATGCGATAAAGATTAATAAAAGTAGTCGCAAAGAGTTAGTAATCAAAAGACATGTTTATAATCAATTAAATAGTTTAGCTTCAGATTATAAATGCTCCACTTTTAATTTAATTCTGGCCGTTTTATATACTTATTTTGGTAGAAAACATCAGAATAATGATTTTGCAATTGGTCTGCCCGTTTTAAATAGAGGTAAATCTGCATATAAGAAAACAGTAGGTCTCTTTATGGGAATTTCTCCCTTAAGAATTCCTCTGGATTTTGATTCCTCTATTGCAGATTTGATCACTGATATAAAAAATCAATTAAGACAGGATTATCGCCATCAAAGATTTCCATTAGGTAAGTTAATTCAGGAACTTCAGGCTTTTAATGAGAAAGAAAGATTATTTAATATTACGCTCTCATATGAAAAACAAAATTATGCAACTAATTTTCATAATACACAAACCAGAGTAATTCCATTAAGTCATCAATCAGAGCGTGTAGCTTTAGCTATCTATATTCGAGAGTTTGATGAAGATGAAGATGTGAAAATAGATTTTGATTATAACCTGAATTATTTTGATGATGCAAGAATAACAGAGGTTGCTCTTCATTTTGAAAATTTAATTGATGTAATTCTAAATTATCCTGATAAAAAACTAAAAGATTTAATCTATTTAACGAAAAAAGAAGAGCATCGAGTAATAGTAGAATTTAACAGTACAAAAGCTGATTATCCAAAAGATAAAACAATATTAGATTTATTTACTGCACAAGTAGAAAAGAATCAGGAAAAGGTGGCTGTAAAAGATGATCAGAAATCTTTTTCTTATGCTGAACTTAACAAATTATCAAATCAGATAGCAGAATATCTTGTTGCTTCTTTTGGTGAAGATGATAAATCACCAATTGCAGTTTTAGTAGGGAGATCAGCTAATTTACTACCTGTCTTATTAGGCATATTAAAATCAGGACGATCTTATATCCCATTAGATCCTACTTTCCCAAAAGAGCGATTGAGTTACATTGTTGATAATAGCCAAAGTAAAGTAGTTATCAGTGAAAAAGAGTATGAATTAGAAAAAGTTGAAAATGTCGCAGTAGTATCGTTAGAAAATATTTTAGCAGAAATTAGTGCATTCGAAGGAAACAAATCCGCAGTCATTTCTCCTAAAAATACAGCTTATATTATTTACACATCGGGTTCAACCGGAAACCCGAAAGGAGTTGAAATAGGGCATCAGTCATTGCTTAATTTTTTGATGAGTATTCAGCAAGAACCTGGAGTTTGTTCAAATGATATCTTATTTTCAGTTACAACATCTTCGTTTGATATTTCAATTTTAGAATTTTTTGCACCTTTAATATCAGGAGCTACTCTATATATTGCAAATCAGGATATTTTATCAGACCCTAACTTTACTATTCTAAAAATAGAAGAAATACAACCAACATTAATTCAGGCTACGCCAAGTTTCTATCAGATGTTGTTTAATGCCGATTGGCAGGGAAATAAAGAATTAAAAGTACTGTGTGGAGGTGATTTGTTAAGTGAAGCATTAGCTGAAAAATTAATTAATAATAGTTTAGAAGTCTGGAATATGTACGGGCCAACAGAAACAACCATTTGGTCCAGTATAAAAAAAATAACAAATCCCAAAGAGGCATCTAATATAGGAAAGCCAATAAACAATACGCAGTTTTATATTTTAGATTCTTTTTTAAATCCTAAGCCAATTGGAACGTCTGGAGCAATTTACATAGCAGGAGACGGTTTGGCGAAAGGATATTATAAAAACGACATTTTAACGAAGGAAAAGTTCATTAAAAATCCATTTAATGAAACCAGTTTACTTTATGAAACCGGAGATGTAGGTAAATGGAATGATAAAGGAGAAATAGAATTTTTGGGAAGAAATGATAACCAAGTTAAGATCAGAGGATATAGAATTGAACTTGGGGATATAGAAGCACAGTTAAATAAAATAGAAAGAATTAAAGATTCAGTTGTAATTGCAAAAAAAGGGGAGCAACAAGAAGCTTTTTTAGTGGCTTACATTTTAAAAAGAGCAGAAGTTGAAACAGAAAAAATTATTGCAACATTGAAGATAAATCTTCCCTATTATATGATTCCCGCAGTAATCATTCCATTGGAAGAATTTCCACTTACACCAAACCAAAAAATAGATAGAAAATCTCTGTCGCAAAGAAATATTCAACAAAATATAAATTATGATGATTTTAAAGCTCCTATTTCTGATTTAGAAAAAAAACTATCTGAATGTTGGGTTGAAGTTTTAAACAGTAAAGAAGCTATAAGTGTAAATGATAATTTCTTTGCTCTTGGCGGACATTCATTAAATGCAGTTAAATTGATTGGATTAATTGCTAAGCACCTTTCGTTTACTATTAATTTGAAAACAGTTTTTGACTATCCTACAATTGAGTTATTAGCTAGTTACTTACAAGAACTTAAACCGAGTCAATCGAATGCTTTATCAGTATCGGAATTTAAAGATTTTTACGATCTAACGCCGTCTCAATATAGCATTTGGCTTGCATCTCAACAAAAAAATAGTTCAATAGCATACAATATGGCTGCTGGCTATAGTGTTGATGGGATTATAAACTTGGATAAGGTTAAAAAATCTATTAATAAAATAATTAGTAGACATGAAATCCTAAGAACAAATTTTATTGAAATAGGCGGTGCTTCTTATCAAAAGATTAATGCTTTTGAAAACGTTAGGCTTGAAATTTCTATCCATAAATTAAAAAGTGAAAAAGTGGGAGAAACTATAAGTCAATTAGTTAATTCCGAATTTGATTTAGAAACAGACTTATTAATAAGAGTCCAGCTTCTTCAATTAGAAACAAATCAATTTATATTGCTCTTCTCTACGCATCACATTATAATGGATGGATTGTCTTTAGAGATTTTTATCAAAGAATTTATTGAAAATTATAATGAAAGCGCTTTTCCAGATGCATCAAATATAAATACTTTAAAATTTCAATTTAAAGATTATTCAGAATGGTTTAATAAAAAAGTAGAAGATAATGCCTTTAAAAATGAAGAATTTTGGAAAAAATATCTTCAGGATTATCAACCTAAGAATTCTTTTGACAAGGATTTTAGTATTGAAGGCAATCAACAAAGAGGAAGCAAATATTTGTTTGAATTAACACGCAATACTACTTTAGCTTTAAAAGAATTGGCGCTTAAGGAGCAAGTTACTTTTTACACCGTTTTAATGGCAAGTCTAAACGTTTTGATTTATAAATTTTCAAAGCATAATGATATTTGTATAGGAACTGTAAGCTCAGGAAGGAATATCCAAGAGTTAAATACTCAAATAGGGATGTTTGTTAATACGCTTATTTTAAGAACTAAAATGGGATCGAAGCAGACTTTTATTGATTTATTGAAAAGTACGCAAAATGATTTATTACAAATTGATGATTATCAAATTGTTCCTTTTGAAAAAGTATCTCAATCTATTTTTGATGTTATGCTAGTGTATCAAAATCCAGAGTTTTCCTTTGAAGATATCAATGAATTAAATGATTTCAATTTAATTTCTTATCCTATTGATCACAAATTTAGTAGAATGCCTGTTGTGTTTAATTTGTTTGAAAGTAATAATAGCCTGAAAGGTATTATAGACTATAATTCCGATTTATTTGAAGAGAATACAATTCAAATTATTGCTCTAAAATACTGTAAAATTTTAAATGAAATAATAGATAATCCATTCATGACATTGGGTCAAATTGATGATAAATTAGAGTTTGAAAAGAATAAAGCATTAGATTTTGATTTTAATTTCTAACACACATTTATAGTTTTGATATACATCTATTATTCTTATCTGTCTGAAGAAAATCACGAAAATTTATTAAAAAATTATCTCCCAAAATTTCCATTAGATTTTCAAGAAAAAATTAAGCGATATCGAAAGTGGCAAGATGTACAATTGTCTCTTTTAGGAAGAATATTGTTGTTTAAAGGGATTGAAGAAGTTTACGGGCATAATCCTTATGATAAAGTGATAAAAAAGACTAAATATCATAAACCATATTTTGATGATGATTTAATCAGGTTTAACATCTCCCACTCTGGAGAAATGGTGGTTTGTGTATTAAATGATGAGCATGAAATAGGTATTGATATTGAAATAATATCCGAGATTGAAATAGATGATTTTAAATTTCAGATGACAGAAAACGAATGGAACAATATTATTTTTTCAAATAATAAAACAATATCTTTTTTTGAATATTGGACTCAAAAAGAAGCTGTAATAAAAGCACAAGGTTACGGACTAACAATCCCGCTTAAAACATTTGAAATTTTTAATAACACAACCAAAATCAATGATGAAAAATACAATTTGAAGGAAATAAAACTTAACGAAAAATATAAATGTTACATCTCTCTAAAAGGAACTATAGGAGAAATTTATTTAAAAGAGAAAAAGATACAATCCTATTAACTTAATCAAAAATGAAATGAAAAATCTAGTTAGATTATAATCACTGAATTTAATAAGGGAAACAAAAGTACTTTGAGTTCATTAGTGGCAGCTTTTTCAGGAGCTTTAGGATTAGATTACGGAGCATATTATTGTGTGAGCTGTAAAGAGGCAGCTCCTAATAATTCAATTTTAGCCTTTGATAAAAATGCAATTAATTATAAAAAATTAAAAGGTGTTTTATCTTTTTATAGATCAGACTTTTTAGTATATGATAAATGGAATTTAGGAGATGATAAGCAACCAATTTTAAACGATTTATCAAATGTATCAAAATTAAAAGCACCAGTATTAGTGTTTTCAGGAGCATTCAATCCGATTACTCCAGCTACTAATGGAAAAGCTATGGTTCAGAAATTTAAAAATTGCTTTTTAATAAATGCACCAGTTTCAGGTCATGCCCCTAGTTTTTCAAAAATTGGATTTGAAATTGTTGATGAATTTACAAAAAATCAATTTCAAAGACCTAATACAAAAGAATTGGAAGCAAATAAAAAAGCTCATTTTGTTACTGATATAAAAATAAGCAAAGGAGTTTCTAATTTGGCGAATAGTTTAAATGAATTCAATCTGTTATCCCTCTTCACTTTAGTGAAAAGTTAGTCTCGAATTCATGTCTCAGCATTGGGATCTTGTATAATTGTAATTTTTAATTTAAAAAATATTTCAAATAATTATATTAATCACTTTTTCAAAATGTATATAAAAAAAAGCAAAATAAGAAAAATTATTACTTTAGCATTTCAAGAAAAAAAATCTAAAAAATCTAAAAAATCTATATTAACTAAAATTCGAGATATATTGGAATTACCTTTGTTATTAAGAAGACATTATTAAGGTTTAATTTTCTAATTGATGACATACCTTCTTGTTACTATCAGATCGTTTCTAAATTGTATTTCTTTAGATTAAATATCACTTTTAATTTACTGAAATAAAATAAAATCAAAAACAAGCAGCTTGTAATGGCATCGGGCTCTTTCTAATACAGTTTTGAGCCTAAACTTCTCGGAGCCTTATTTTGCTGAACTTCTAGTTTTCAAAAACACCATTTGCCACGATTGTGTCACAAAACTTTTTAGTGTTTTTATAAAAATAGAAAACTGCTTTAAATGCAAAAACCTGTTAATCCTGGGATTAACAGGTTTTTCTGCTTTTTACCGAGTTTTACCGGGTTTTTGAAAAGATTGAAAGTCATCTTTTTACTTCTTTTACCTTTTTTTGGAGAGAGCAGGATTCGAACTTTATTGTGTAAATCCTTGCATATACTGCATTTGTCATTTCTTTAACTACTGTGCCACGATTGTACCACGAAAAAGAAATAGTCAATTTCTGAGAGTATTAACTTGTTTTTAAACGAGTAATACAGTTCTGTTTTGAAATTAAAAACAAGTAATTCTTTTTGATTTCAGAATAGAAAACTAACAACCTTAGCTTTTTTTATCAAAAAGGAATCACCTCGAAATATGAATATGTCTATGTTTTTGATTGATAAATCCATCTTAATAAAGAGCATTATATATAATTTTATTTTCAGTTCAGGGCTCAGTTATTTGATCTTGAATTCTATTGAATAAGATTGTTAGTTGATTTTAGCAATAAGTTTTTGTTTTGTTTGATAGGGAGATTAATTAACTATTTAATCTCCCTTGTTTTTGTTGCGATAGAATGAGTTAAGAAAATTTAATAAATATGGGGTTTATATGAAAAAAGAGAATTTTAAAATTAAAAAGAATAGTTTTTTAAAAAAGGTTGTGCCATTTTTTATACTGTTGTTTTTTTGTGCATTTAAAGGATATTCCAAAAATGATGAAAAAACAAAAAGCGCATTCGCTGTGATAGAAAGACTTATAGGTAATCGTGCCAGTGAGTTTGAATTAAGTATTATTGAAGACAAAGAGAATAATAAATCAGATTGGTTTGAAATCGAAACGCTAAACAATCAGGTAAAAATCAAAGCATCAAATAATACTGCAATTTGCTATGCAGCTTATAATTTTCTCAGAGATATAGGTGCTGTTTTAGTAAGTTGGGAAGGAAATAGAGTCAGTTTGCCTAAGACCTGGCCAAAGTATTCAAAAAAAGGAAATACACCATTTAAATATAGAGAATATTTAAATGCCTGTACTTTTGGCTACACAACTCCTTGGTGGGACTGGAAGCGCTGGGAACAGGAAATTGATTGGATGGCAATGCACGGAATCAATCTTCCTACAGCAATGGAAGGTCAGGAATCGGCATGGCAGGAATTATGGAAAGAATATGGTTTGAGCAGCACTCAATTAGAGGCACATTTTGCTGGACCTGCTTTTTTACCGTGGCAGCGTATGGGAAACATTAATAGTCTGGAAGGGCCATTACCACAAGAATGGTTCCGTAAAAAAGAAGAGCTGCAAAAGAAAATTTTAGATAGAATGAGAGCATTAGACATGCATCCTGTTGTACCTGCTTTTAGTGGTTATGTGCCTAAAGCTTTTGCCGAAAAGCATCCGGAAGCTAAAATAACAGAATTAAAATCGTGGTCTGGCGGTGGTTTTGCAAGTACTTTTTTATTGGATTCAAAAGATCCTTTGTTTAAAAAAATCGGAAAACGCTTTATTGAAATTTACACCAAAATGTATGGGAAGTCTAATTTTTATTTAGCCGATTCTTTTAATGAAATTGAACCTCCCGTTTCTGAGGATAATAAATATGAAGAACTTTCAAATTACGGAAGCGCAATTTATGAAACTATTAATGAAGCTGCTCCTGGTGCAGTCTGGGTTATGCAGGGATGGCTTTTTGGAGACAACAAAGAGTTCTGGACAAAAGAAGCTACAAGCGCATTTTTAAGTAAAGTGCCAAATGACAGACTGATGGTTCAGGATTATGCTAACGACAGATATAAAGTATGGGAAAATCAGGAAGCCTTTTACGGTAAGCAATGGACTTACGGTTATGTGCATAATTATGGCGGATCAAATCCTGTATATGGAGATTTGAATTTCTATAAAAATGAATTAACGAGTTTGCTAAAAAATCCAAATAAAGGAAATCTTGTTGGTTATGGAGCTATGCCGGAAGGCTTAAATAACAACTCTATAGTTTATGAATACATTTATGATCTTGCGTGGAGTAAAGGAGAACAGCCTATAAAGGACTGGCTCAATAAATATCTGGATGCGAGATACGGAAAAAAGACTTCTGATTCTGTTTTTAATGCGTGGGAACTATTGTTAGAATCAGTTTACAATATTAAATATTGGGAAACACGATGGTGGAATGATAGGGCTGGAGCGTATTTGCTGTTTAAACGCCCGACGGCAACAATTACAGAATTTAAAGGAAATCCCGGAGATAAGAAAAAACTAAAAGAAGCTTTGGATATTTTAACCAAAGAAGCTAAAAAGTACGATAAAAAGAATTTTATTCAATACGATTTAATAGATGTTTCAAGACATTACTATTCACTTTGTATTGATGAAGATTTGATTGAATGTGTAAAAGCGTACCAACAGAAGGACATCACAAAAGGAGATCAGTTATTTAAAAAGATTGAAAAACAAGCTTTGGATATTGACAATATCATGATAGGACAACCTTTGAACAGTCTTGATAATTGGGTAAAATCAGCCTCTGCATACGGAAGTTCTCCAGAGGTATCTAAATTGTACGTAAAAAATGCCAAAACTTTAATTACACTTTGGGGCGGAGAAGGTCATTTAAATGATTACGCTTCAAGATCATGGCGCGGAATGTATAAAGGATTTTACTGGCCAAGATGGAAAATGTTTTTAGAAGCCTTAAAAAAATCAGCTGTGAATAATACTCCATTTGACGAATCAAAAGAAAGAGAATTAATTAAAACTTGGGAAATCAAATGGTCTGAAAATAAATAATACAAAAAGACCATAAACTAATACGTATATAAAACAAGATATTAACTTAAGCTTTAACGATTACTAAAACAATACTGAATATATGACATAAAATCTTTTACGAAATCGATTAATTAGTAAGTTTTTAATGATATAATTTTAGAAAAATAACTTTGTAAAGCCTTGCTACAATTGACTTTAAAGAAATCATCCATGTTTCTGAATAACTTGTCCATTTGTTAACATTTCTTTACCAGTAATTTCGTCAATACTATTTAACCAATTAACCAAAAACACAATGGAAAAACTTAAACTTTTATTATTAGCCTTTTTTCTTGGCTTCTCAATTAATACCTGGGCACAAAAAACAGAAGTGTCCGGTATAATTTTAGATGACAAAGGAATTCCTCTGCCAGCCGCTAATGTACTTGAGAAAGGTACAACTAATACAGCAACAACAGATTTTGATGGGAAATTTAAAATTTCGGTTTCAAACAAAACTGCGACATTAATATTTTCTTTTATGGGATTTAATGATCAGCCTTTAAAATTAGACGGATCAAAAACAAATTATTCGATTAAATTACAGCCTAATACAACTAATTTAGAACAAGTTGTAGTGGTTGGTTACGGTAAAGGATCACGTAAAAACCTTACTACTGCTGTAACTTCTGTTAAAGCGGAGGATTTAAATAGAGGAGCAATTAGTGATGTTGGACAACTTTTGCAAGGTAAAGTTTCTGGTTTGAACATTTCATCAAGCGGTGACCCAACAAGAACGGCTTCTGTGGTTTTGCGTGGAGCTTCAACATTAAATAGTTCTCAAGGTCCATTTTATGTAATAGATGGTATTCCCGGAGTTGATATCTCAGTAATTGCCCCAGATGATATTGCAACTATAGATGTATTAAAAGATGCCGCTGCAACGGCAATCTACGGTAACCGTGCTGCAAATGGAGTTATCATGGTAACGACAAAAAGAGGCAGTAAAGACAGAACTCAAATTGCATACAATGGTTATTTTGGTTTTGAAGAAGTTTCTAATCAGCTGGATATGATGAATGCAAGCGAGCTTAGAGCTTTTACAACTAAAAACAATTTGAATTTTACCCCTGAAAATGATAAAAATGCTAATACAAACTGGCAGAAAGAAATTTTAAGATCAGGACGTGCTGCATCAAGCAGTCATAACTTATCTATGAGCGGTGGAGGAGAACATGGAAATTATACAGCAAGTATTACTTCGCTTAATAAAGAAGGTATAATGCTAAAAAGTGATTTTTCCCGCATCATTGCCCGCTTATCTGTTGAGCAATATGCATTTGATGATAAAGTTAAATTTGGTTTAAATGTTACCAATTCTAAAAGTACTTACCAAAATGTTCCACAACGTAATACCGTACTTTTACAAGCAGCAAGTTACCTTCCGGTTTCTCCTTTAAAAAATGCAGATGGAAGTTACTTTGAGAATTTTACAAGTCCGGGATATTTTAATCCGGCAGCTTTAATAGATCACGGAACAGACGAAACTAAAACAAATAACCTTGTAGGTAACCTTACAGCAGAAGTAAAATTACCGTTTGGAATCACTTATAATTTAAATCTTGCACACCAAAAATTAGATACATCACACGGAGAATTTTATGACAGCTATTATTCACAATATAATAGTGCCAACTTTTACAACAATCCAGATCCACCTTTGACAAAAACATTAGTAAATTTTGGAGTAAATGGTTCTGCATTGAGAAATTCTTATGAAAACACAAATAACATTATTGAGAGTTTCTTTACCTGGGATAAAACTTTTGGTTCTCATAAAATAAAAGCTGTTGCAGGATACTCATGGCAGGAAAACACATTAGGAGACGGATTTCAGGCTACAACAACGAACTTTCCGGTAGATAATGTAGGATATAATAACCTTGCTTTAAGTAATTATACTTCGGTTAATGGTTATGTAGTAAATTTTGGAGATAGTAAAGCATATCAAAAAACGCGTTTGATATCCTATTTTGGACGTTTAAATTACAATTACAAAGACAAATATCTTTTACAAGGATCACTTAGAAAAGATGGTGGATCTATGTTTGGAGTAAATAATCGCTGGGGATATTTCCCTTCTGTAGGAGGTGCATGGAGAATAGACAAAGAAAGTTTCATGCAAAATCAAAGCATTTTTAGTGATTTGAAATTACGTGGAAGCTGGGGTGTAACTGGTAATTCATCTGGATTTAATGCTTACACAGCTCAGTTCATTTCCGGAAGTTTAGGAACTTTCTACTATAACGGACAACAAATTGGAGCTTATGGACCTAATCAGGCGGCAAACCCTGATTTGAAATGGGAAAAAACAGCCACTGCAAATATTGGAGTTGATTTCTCAATTTTAAAAGGAAAAGTAACAGGTTCTGTTGATTTGTACAACAAAAAAACAACAGACATGATTTTTAATTATAATGTTAATCCGGTACTTGTACCAACAGGAACAATTGTAGCAAACGGAGGAGCAATGTCTAATAAAGGTATTGAAGTTAGTTTAAGCACAACTCCTGTTAAAACGGCAGATTTCAGTTGGACAAGTAATCTGAATTTGGCACACAACAAGAATGAGATCGTTAAATTAACCAGCCCTTTCTTTGTTGGCGGAGATTCTATTCGTCGTGTACAACCAGATGGAGGTGGACAAACAGGAAGTACATTGCAGATTTTTAAAGAAGGAAAACCTTTAGGACAATTCTTTACATTGAAGTACGCAGGAAAAAATGATGCCGGAGTTTCGCAGTATTATGATAAAAATGGTAATTTAACTACTTCTCCTCTAATTGGAGTAGATTATCACTATGCAGGAAGCGCACAGCCAAAATTATTAGTAGGATGGGCAAATAATTTTCAATACAAAAAATTTGACTTAAGTATTTTCTTCAGAGGAGTTTTTGGTAATAAAATCTTCAATGCAACACGTGCCGATTTATTCAGACCTAGTACCGCAATGACCAATAACATTTTGGTTGATGCAGGAAACGAATCCCCAAATGACTTAAACTCTTATAAATATTCAGATCGTTTTATAGAAGACGGAAGTTATATAAGATTAGACAACATGACTTTAGGATATAATTTTGGTAAAATAAGCAGGTACATAAGCAGTGTGCGTATTTACCAAACAGTAAATAACGTATTTGTTATTACAAAGTACAGAGGGATTGATCCGGAAGTTGAACAAGGAGGGACAGCTCCTGGTGTAGATTCAAATAATTTCTATCCAAAAACCAGAACTTATATGTTTGGTTTAAATGTGATCTTCTAAAATTTAAATGCTAAAAATTATGAAAAAGATATTAAAATATTTAGGGCTTCCAGTACTTATGGCTGGTTTAATCTGGTCTTGTGATGATCTGGATGTGCCTATTACAACACAATTGACACCTGAAGTTTTTCCTCAAAACTCAACACAATATATTCAGACTACAGGACCTGTTTATACAGCATTTCGCGGAGAGTTTTCATTTGCCTGGTGGTGGTCTCAATCTTTATCTACAGATGAAGCTATTTTACCGGCAAGAGGCGGTAACTGGTTTGATAACAGAAATTATATCGCCATGCATTTTCACGATTGGAATGCAGACAATGGTATCATAGGAAGCCTTTGGGATTGGTCGTCTAAAGTTATTGGAACAAGTAATCAGGCAATTTCAATTTTAAACCAGACAATGCCTGAAGGTTCAGATAAAAAAACGCTGATTTCTGAATTAAAAACAATGCGCGCTATTTCTTATTTCATGTTAATGGATAGTTATGGAGATGTGCCATTAGATACATTGTATGGTGATTTTTCGTCTCATGCTAAAACTCCCAGAAAAGATGTTTTCAATTTTATTGAGAAAGAATTAAAAAAAGCAGTTCCTAATTTAAACCCTGCATCAGGAGTTTCAACTTATGGAAGACCAAATAAACAGACTGCTAACGCAATGCTGGCTAAATTGTATTTGAATGCTCAAGTGTATACAGGAACACAACGTTATAATGATTGTATCGCAGCTTGTGATCAGGTAATTAGTTCAGGTTTATATAATGTTGAGCCAAGAGCAACTTATCTTCAAATGTTTTATCCTAACAATGGACCATTAATGAAAGAGTTCATTTTTGCAGTGCCTTATGATCCCGCAGCAGTTACAGTTGGTTTCAACGGACAAATGTACCACGCCCGTTATGATGTACCTCGTTCTGAAAGAACTAAGTTCGGTCTTCCTTATACGCCAAGTGCACCTAGAAGTACCCTTCCGGAATTTTATGCATACTTTAATGATGTAAATGATATACGTAACAAACAATGGCTTACAGGTCTTCAGTATCTGAATGACGGTGTTACTCCGGTAACGGTTACAACAACCAAAAAAGGATATGATCAGTTTTATACAGGATCTGATGGAGGTGCAGCATATACCTATCAGGTAAATTTGACGCCAGATATTATTCCTCGTCAAAGCGTAACTTTATTTGATCTTGGAAATGACGAAATTGCCTGGAACATGGGATATAGAAATATTAAATTCTACCCGGATGCTACTTCAACAAATCGTAACCAAAAGAATGACGTTCCTTTCTTGCGTTATTCAGATGTCCTTTTAATGAAAGCAGAATCAATTCTTCGTGGCGGAAGCCCAACTTCAGGACAAGACGCTGATGCATTAGTAAATATGGTTCGTTCTAATCGTACAACTTCTGCACCTTTGAGCGGTGTAAGTTTAGAAGACCTTTATAAAGAAAGAAGCCGCGAGTTTACATGGGAAGCATGGCATAGAAACGATATGATCCGTTTTGGGAAATATGAAGGACAATGGGGCTATAAAACTGATACAGATATTCGCCACCGCGTTTTCCCAATCCCAACAAATGCTATGGTTTTAAATCCTGCTTTGACACAAAATGATGGATATTAAAAAAAGAATTTAAATAAGTACATATTGTAACTCAATTTTAATTTTGAAAAGGAGAGGAACGTAAAAATTCTTCTCCTTTTTACTAAAAGAACACTGATTTTTTCAATTACTCATAAGAATCATTTCAGTGTCATTTCTGAGTAAAAACAAAGCTTAATCGAATGCAGTTTTAGAAGTCGATGAAAGATTAAGCTTTGTAATTTACTATCAATTTATGTTATGAGAATACATTAAAATCCAATAATTCTCAGGTAAATCCTACGCCTTATATTTTTCTATTTTGAAATAAACCAATATTGTCCCAACAACACAAACAGAATAAATGGAATTAAATAAAATCTATAAAATAGGACGTATTGGAGTAAGTTTAGCTCTTGTTTTTTTAGTGTCATGTAAAACCCAAAAAGAAGTTTCTTTAAAAAAGAAAGAAGTATCAGATATGGTTTATCCTTTATTGGACACAGAAAATTCCAGATGGTTTTACTTCTCATCAGCAAGTCGTCCGTTTGGTATGGTAAACTTAAATCCTGATACCGAAATTAATGGTGATTGGGGAGGCGGTTATAAATATACTACAGATACAGTTAAGGGTTTTAGCCACGTTCACGAATGGCAGATGTCAGGCGTATCAGTAATGCCAGTAACAGTTTCAGAAGAAAACAAACAAACTATTTTCAAAGATTTTTATTCCAAATTCAGTCATCAAACCGAAATTATAACTCCGGGATATCATTCTTTAAAACTGGATCGATATCAGATAATTACAGAATTAACCAGCACGCCAAGAGTTGGATTTCATAAATATACTTTTCCAATAAAGGCACAAAAAGCAGTTCTTTTTAATTTGAATACTATTTTAGGACCTTGCGAAAATACAAACGGAAAATTAGAAAAAAACAATGATTATGAACTTTCCGGATCATTAGTTTTGAGTACCAATTTTAGACGTCCAAAACCATTAACAGTATTTTTTAAAATTAAAACAAATGAACCTGTTACGTCTTTAGAAAGAGACAATGTGACGGGTAATTATTTGGTTAATTTTAATAAAACGTCCCAACAAATATTAATGAAAGTTGGAATATCCTACACCTCAATTGAAAATGCCAATAACAATATTGAAACCGAATTACCACATTGGAATTTTAATAAAACAGTTGCGGATTCCAGAAAAGAATGGAGCAATTTATTGGGAAGAATAAAAATAGAAGGAGGAACAGTATCTGATCAAAGAAGATTTTATACTGATCTATGGCATGCTTTGCAAGGGAGAAAAATGATCAGTGATGCAAATGGAGCTTATCCTGATAACACAGGCGACAAATTCAGAGTTGGACATTTGCCTTTAAATGCTGATGGAAAACCGAAATTCAATCATTATAATTCAGATGCTTTTTGGGGAGCACAATGGACAATAAATAATCTTTGGGGACTTGTATATCCTGAAATTATGGAAGAATTTGTGTACTCTTTAATGCAGTATTATAAAGACGGCGGTATAATTCCGCGTGGTCCTTCAGGAGGAAATGATACGTATGTAATGACAGGAGCCTCGGCAACACCTTTTATTGTTAGCGCGATCCAGAAAGGAATTGTAACACAAGATTTAGAAGCTATTTATATTGCACTCAAAAAAAATCATATGCCGGGCGGTATTATGGAAAAAGCCGGATATGAACACAATACCAATATTGGTGGCGGATTAAAATACTATTTAGAAAAAGGATATGTGCCGTATCCGCTTCCTGAAGGAAATTTTGGAAGCCATGAAGACGGTGCAAGCCAGACTTTAGAATATGCGTATCAGGATTGGACTTTGGCGCAATTGGCTAAAAAACTAAACCATGAAGAAGATTATAAGTATTTCATGAAAAGAGCTGAAAACTATAAAAATATATTTGATGCCAAAACAGGCTGGATGCGTCCGAAAAATGTGGAAGGGAAATGGCGTGAAAATTATGATCCATATCAATATGAAAATGGATTTATAGAATCAAATGGAGCGCAATCAACATGGTTTGTGCCGCATGATATTGAGGGTTTAGCCGTTTTAATGGGAGGAAAAGAAAAAGCTGTCGCAAAATTGAATGCTCAATTTGAAACCGCTAAAAAACAAAAATATACTTCCGGTACATCGCATGATGCAGAATTACATCCTGAATTTAGCAGAATTCCAGTTAATTTTGGAAATCAGCCTTCTATGCAGACATCAAATATTTTTACCGTATTAGGAAGACCGGATTTAACACAATATTGGACAAGAAACGTAGTAAAAGAAACTTTCAGCGGATTATCTCCTTCAACCGGGTATAACGGAGACGAAGACCAGGGATTAATGGGAAGTCTGAATGTATTGCTTAAATTAGGTTTATTTCAAATGAATGGAGGAACAGACAAAGATGCCGTTTATCAAATAGGAAGCCCAATATTTAATAAAATCTCGATTGCATTAAATCCGAAATATTATTCAGGTAAAACATTTGTGATAAAAGCCAATAATAACAATCCTGAAAATGTGTATATAAAAGAGATCAGATACAACAATACAACTGTAAAAGATTTCACTCTTTCGCATAAGGAGATTACCAATGGAGGCGAATTAATTTTAGAAATGTCAGACAAACCATAACCAAAAAATATTAAAATAATGTTGACATAAAATGGTATTTAAGACATAGAAACATAGATTTTATGTCTTTTAAATCTCTCGCAAAGAAACAAAATCGCAAAGATTATGTCATTTCGACGGAGGAGAAATCTCCACGAGAAGCTCGACAAAGATTGGATTGTCGTTACGGAGTTACTTGCGGAGATTTCTCCTCCGTCGAAATGACAATATTGTGTTTAAACTTTGCGTCTTAGCGCCTTTGCGAGATTATTTTTGTTTTATAACAGGTTTAAATTGAAGACATTGCGTTTCTGGACTATGTTTCTCCTATGTTAAAAATAATTACACACAACGAGTTAAAGCTTTAATAAAAAAGATTCAAAAAATAACAATGCAAGAGAAATAACACGACATGAAAATATATACCAAAGCCATATTTTTTTTAGGAATAACAATATGCTGTACTCATCAAATAAATGCCCAAAAGCAGCTTTATAATTACGTCGATCCTATGATTGGATCAGAAGGAGTCGGCAGGGTTTTTATAGGTCCTTCATGTCCTTACGGAATGGTAAAACCAAGTCCGGACTGCACCTCGAGCCCAAACAGTGGCTGGCTTCCGATGCCAAAAGAAGTAACAGGTTTCAGCCAGGTACATGTGAGCGGAACGGGCGGAGGTCCGAAATATGGAAACATTCAGATTATGCCATTTTCTGGTGCTTTGGATAAAATGGACCAGACTTCTTTCAGAGCCGAAGAAAATGTAAAACTGGGTTACTATGAAACTGTTTTCAAAGAAAATAATATTAAAACTGAAATAACGACAGGAGAGAAAGTCTCTTTTTACAGATTTACTTACCCAAAAAATACATCAAAGGAATTAAAGATTGATCCGGGATTTTTTCTGGGAGAAGAAAAGATTCCTGATGCCAGAGAAGCCCAGCAGTTTGTAGGTTCTCAAATCGAAATTGTTTCAGATACAGAAGTGAGAGGATATAGCAGAATCAGAGGAGGCTGGAATAACGGACGCGCTTATACGGTTTATTTTTGGGCAGTTTTCGATCAGCCAATTGCAAAATATGTAACGTTCAAAGACGGAAAGTTCTACAACAATCAAAAAGCACAGTTTGATTCCGGAAAAAAAACTGCTGCCTTGCTTTCTTTCGGAAATACAGGAAAAGAAGAGCTGAATGTCAAAATTGGAATCTCATTTTTAAGCGAATTAAAAGCAAAAAATAATATAGAAATTGAAATTCCGCATTGGGATTTTAATACCGTTTTATCTACTTTAGAAAATAAATGGGAAAACTTATTAAGCCGAATTAAAGTATCTGAAGATACATCAGAAGATTATAAAAAAATGTTCTACACAGGTTTATATCATACTATGATTATGCCTGTTGACCGCACTGGAGAAAATCCGTTATGGACAAATGACGAGCCGTATTATGATGATTTTTATACAATTTGGGATACTTTTAGAACGTCAAGTCCTTTAATTACGCTCATAGATTCTAAACGTAAAGTGGATATCATCAATGCCATGTTGAACATTTACAAACGCGAAGGTTATTTGCCCGAAGGAAGAAGCGGCAACGACAACGGACGAACTCAGGGCGGTTCGAATGCTGAGGTTGTTCTGGCAGATGCATTTGTAAAAAACTTAAAAGGAATAGATTACGAATTGGCTTTACAGGCAATGCTTAAAGACGCCACAGTTCCGCCGGGAGGAAATGAAGAAAAAGAAGGAAGAGGCGGACTAATGGATTACCTGAAATTAGGATACGTTCCTTACGGCACAGACCGCGCAGGAAACAGAACAATTGATTATGCATACAATGATTATAATATTGCCATTGTCGCCAAAGGATTAGGTAAAATGGATTTGTATAATCAGTACATTAAACAAGCCGACAATTGGCAGAATTTATGGCGTTCAGATTATGAAAATAACGGAGCAAAAGGATTTATTATGCCAAAAGACAAAGATGGAAACTGGCTTGATGATGTTGTTTTTGGAGAATCAAAAATCCAGAAACCTACTTTTAAATATACGCCGGTAATTATAGAATCGCCTTGGTATGTCTGCCATTGGTGCGTATTTTTTTACGAAGGAAATTCATGGGAATATTCATTGAGTATTCCGCACGATGTTCCGGAACTGATTCGTAAATCTGGCGGCGAAAAAGCGTTTGAAGACAGATTGAATACTTTCTTTAATTCAGATTTGTATAATGTTGCCAACGAACCTTCATTTTTAACGCCATGTTTGTATCACTGGATCGGAAAACCCTATTTGAGCAGCGACAGAATCAGAACCATTATCAAAAATAATTTCAATACTTCAAGAGAAGGACTTCCCGGCAACGACGATTCGGGTGCGATGTCTTCCTGGCTGGCATTTCACATGATGGGACTGTATCCAAATGCCGGACAGCCTTATTATTTGATCAACACGCCTTTGATAAAAGAAACTATAATGCAATTGGAAAACGGTAAAAAGTTTAAAATCTCAGCTAAAAAAATGAGCGATAAAAACAAATACATAAAAGCGGCATTTTTAAACGGGAAAGCCTATAACAAAGCGTGGATTTTACATGATGATATTAATAACGGAGGAGAATTAGTTTTAGAAATGGATTCGAAACCTTCGGCTTGGGGAACAACAATTTTTCCTCCAAAGAAATAAAAATGATAAACAAGATGAAAAATATAATTTTAGCATTTCTGTTTTTTGCATTTTATCAAACAGGAAGATCTCAGAACTACATTCCAACAATAAAAAATAACACACAGTTACATTATATCTGCAAGCTTCATGGACAAACCAGAACCTTACAGCTTACGGCTGAAACAGCAGACAATACGTTAGCTTTCAAGCTGGAAACAAGAGGCGTAAAAAGCAAAATTGTGATGCTTCCCGAAGCAGTAAAAAACGGAAATACTCTAAGTTTTAATCAGGGAGAATATTCGCCGATTTTAAACTTAAAACCAACGGAAACTTTCTTTATGATTTCCCAGTCGGCTTATCAGGATTTAGTAAAAAACAATTCTTTTGTATATAATAATACGACATATGTTCTGGACAAAAACGAAGATAAAAACGGAGTTTCTATTGACGGAAAATTAATCGATGCGCTGCACGTAATTGCACAGATTGATGAAACAGAAATGTGGATTGTAAAAAATCCTGATTTTCCTTTAGTCTGTAAAATAACTAAAAATCCGCTTGGTATCAATTTTACTTTGGTGAAAGTAGTGGATTAATAAAATGTTTTTACGCAAAGCAGACCTAACAGGTTTTAAAAACCTGTTAGGTCTAACGAAATAAAATAAGCGATTATTAATTTTAGATTCTAATGAGACGCAAAGCAGACCTAACAGGCTTTAAAAACCTGTTAGGTCTATCTATACTATCAAAATAATAAAAAATGTCATTCAAAATTATCTTTTGTTCATTGATTCTTTTAGTTCTGATTTCCTGCAAAACAGAGCAGCATTCTAATGAAAAAAAGATCCAAATCGCTTTTATAGCCGATGTTCATTTACAAGATATTTTTGCAAAATTTGAAGACAACAATTATCAGGGAATCAAAAATCCGGTTACGGGCGAATATGCCAATATCAGAACGATGGATTCCCAACTGCATTCGACCAGAATTTTCAATGAAAATTATTTTGCCTTTTTAGAAGCCTTAAATGATATCGTGAAAAGAGGCATCAAACAAGTTGTACTTCCGGGCGATTTTAGCGATGACGGACAACCTGTTCACGTACGCGGATTACGAAAAATACTCAACGAATATTCCCAAAAATACGGAATCTCATTTTTTGTAACGACCGGGAATCATGATGTTGTAAGACCATTTTCGCAAGATGCCGTTAAAACTGATTTTCTGGGTAAAGGTGGAAAAGAGCAAATTATCAGCAGTTTAGCAAACAATTTCAATAAAAGTAAAAGTGAACTGGAACCAGTCATTACAGCCGATATAAAAAACTGGGGTTATAAGGAAACCATTCACGAAATGAGAGATTTTGGTTTTTTTCCAAAAAAGACTGATTTGTATTGGGAAACGCCTTTTTCAAATTACACATATGAGCATTATAATTTTGAAGAAGCTCAAAAAGAATCTGCTTTAGAAAAAAGAACGTATGTAATTAAAAATACCAATTTGTCTCTTCCGGATGCGAGTTATTTGGTTGAACCAATTAAAGGAATCTGGCTTTTGGCAATTGATGCCAATGCTTATGTGCCGAACGATAAATTATCAGGAAAACCAGATGATCCGCATGATTTTTCTGGAGCGAATACAGGTTATAATAATGTTCTAATTTATAAAAGTCATTTACTAAACTGGGTCAAAAAAGTTTCCGCGGAAGCGAAACAAAAAGGAAAAATACTGATCGCTTTCAGTCATTATCCAATGGTTGAATTTAATGACAATGCATCGCCGGAATTAAAACAGCTATTTGGTGCCGATAAAATGCAATTGCAAAGAGTTCCAGATGAAGCAGTTGCGCAACAATTTGCAGATGCAGGAATTCAGATTCATTTTGGCGGACATATGCATATCAATGATACGGGCGTAAGAACATCAGCAAAAGGAAATACATTGTTTAATATTCAAACGCCATCACTTGCAGCATATATGCCCGCGTATAAAATATTGACCATTCATTCTGCTTCTGAACTTGAAGTTGAAACTGTTGTAATTGGCAAAGTCAATAAATTCAATAGTTTATTTCCTTTTTATGAAGAAGAATATGCTCATTTACAAAATAGTAAAAGCAATTTTATTTGGAATAAAGAAATCTTAAAAGCAAAGGATTATAAAGAATTTACCACTTGGCATTTAAAAGAATTAGTACGATTAAGGTTTTTGCCCGAAGATTTTCCTGCCGAATTTTTAAAGTCAATTGTAAACCTTTCAGGTAAAGATTTATTGCTAATAAATAAAAATGTTTCAGAAATTGATAAAGAGCTGCAATCAAATTCTTTAACAATTTCTGATTTCGAATCATGGACGGGTTTTGATATGATTTTCGATTTTTACCGCTTAAAAAATGCCGATGAATTAGCCATTCCTGAAATCGGAAGCAAGAGATTAAAACAATATGAATTGGTTTGCAGGCAGTTAAAAAAATCAAATGATTCAAAATTGATTTTATGGGCACAAATATTTTTGAAGACCATGAATGGCGAGCCTTCCGATCATTTTAAGATTGATTTAAAAAATAATAAAATTGATAATTTATCTGTTAAATAATTTTGATATTTATTAAATCAAAAAGATTAAATTGCATTTATAATTTATTTTCATGAGACAAAAGCCTTTTATATTATTCTTGTTTTTTGCCATTTTTTATCATTCTTATTCACAGAATATAAAATTTGCGCATTATAATGACAATAATGGATTGTCTCATAATTCAGTACGACATATTGTGCAGGATAAAAAAGGTTTTATGTGGTTTGGAACATTCTCAGGATTAAATCGTTTCGACGGTTATCAGTTCAAAAACTACATGAGTTCTACTCCGGGGAAAAATAAATTGTACAATGACGATATTACAGCTTTAGAACTGGATGAAGAGTCAAATCACTTGTGGATTGGCACTCGAAAAGGACTGACACTTTTTAAAATGGACACTCATGTATTTACTACTTTTTATAATAAAAAAGAAGATCCAAACAGCCTTCCTGACGATGAAGTCAGAGCAGTTTATGTAGATAAATTTAAAAGAGTCTGGGTAGGAACCAAAACAAAAGGAGTGTATTTATTCTTTTTGAAAGAAAACCGATTCGAGAAAATTCAGCTTAAAGGTTTCGATTACGTAAAAGAAATTTTTGAAGACAAAAAAGGCAATATCTGGATTGGAAGTTATGAAAAATCTGGTGTTGCAAAAATAACGATGGATGCAAAAGGAGCAATTGTCAGAATTAACACTTACACGCTTTCTGTTCCAAATTCGAACATAAAAAATCCATATCTTAATTTTATTTATGAAGATGCCAAATCGGATATTTTTGTTGGAACCCGCGAAGGTTTGTACAAATTAGACAAAGCCAGCAATCAATTTGTCAATTTATATATTGAGAATAAAGAGATCAGAGGCGCTTTAGGTCCGTATTTTTTATCAGTTGCCCGTGCTCCTGACGGAAAATATTGGGTTGGAACTTTAGGAGGATTGTTGGTTTGTAATCAATTAGAAGACATTCAAAAAGGAAAATACAAATGGTATTATTCTATTTTATCAGATGATACTTCGCTTATAGATAATTTAATTTCGGCACTTTATTTTGATGCTTCCGGAGTTTTATGGATCGGAACTGAAGACGGATTAGATAAATACGATCCTTATGAAAATCAATTCACTTTAAATAAAGATATATCACGTTCCATAGGAAATCAGGCGCCGCGTATAAGGGGTTTTGCTAAAACCTATGATGAAAAAGTGATTGTGGCAACCTATCATAACGGACTTTTTATTTCTAATATAAAAGGCTCGACTCCTTTGCACAACACGGGAAAAGATATCGCAAGTATTTATTCTGATGACGGAAAGATTTTTTACTGCGGTCTGTGGGATGGTAATATTTTAGTTTACAATTATAGCACAAATTCTTCAAGAGAAATTCAAACAGGATTTGAAAAATCTCCCGTTTTTGCTTTTGCCAAGATTGGAGACGATTCTATGATTGTGGGGTCTTTTGGAGAAGGAGCAGTAATCCTGAATACCAAAACATTGCAAGTAGAGAGTTCAAAAGGAAAACTTTTGCCTGGTTTTCAGATAAATGCGATAGAAAGAGACGTTAAAGATAATGTTTGGTTTGCTACCGAAACCGGAGTTGTAAAATACAACATCAATTCAGGAAAAATAGAAACCTATTCGTCCCTGTTTATCAAAGAAAAAGGAGTACCGCATGATGAAAATGTCAGCGATGTTTTAGTAGATGCAAAAGGAAAAATATGGGCTTCAACACGTTTTGGGCTTTGTTTGTTCAATGCCAGGGAAAACGAATTTGAACCTGTAAAGAAACTTAAAGAACTTTCTGGTAAATGGATTACCGATATTCTATCAGATGCAAATGGAAATTTGTGGCTGAATATCAATAACAATAATATTGCCTTTGTTAAATCTAACTTAAAAGACATTAGTATTTATCATGTAAACAGTGGTAATAGATTGGACGTTTTTAGTTCAAGCGGCTTTTTTTATTTTAATAATTCTAATATTTTTCTTGGAGGTAAAAATGGAATTATTTCTTTTTCACCGCCTGCAATGAAAAGAAATAAATGGTCACCGTTACCTGTTATTTCCGAATTTAAAATTCAGAATGAAGAAGTATTTCCAGAAATGGAGATCAATGGAGAAATTCCGCTTTCAAAAGATTTGAATTATGGAAAAGATATAGAACTGTCACATAAAAACCGCAATTTTTCGATTCAGTTTTCCGCTCCTTCTTTCGCAAATGAAAAACTGAATAAGTTTCAATATATGCTCGAAGGTTTTGATAAACATTGGATTACAGCAAATAGTACTTCGAGAATTGTTCAATATACGAACCTTTATCCCGGAAATTATGTATTCAAAATAAGATCAAGCAACAGCGACGGATATTGGAGCAAAACGGTTTCGTATAAAATAAAAATTCTTCCGCCTTTCTGGTTGACGCCAACTTCTTTTTTACTGTTTTTTGCACTTTTATTTGGCATTTTTTATTTTGTTAGAAAAGAAATAAAAAACCGTATTCGTTTAAAACAAGAACTTCTTACCGAAAAAGTAAACAGAGAACATGATATTAAGTTAAATAATGAAAAGTTGCGTTTCTTCACCAACATTTCGCATGAATTAAGAACGCCGTTGACACTGATTTTAGGTCCCGCAAAACAGCTGTTAGATGAAAGCAGCAACGCAACCGATTATGAAAAAAGCAGATACAATCTAATTTATCAAAATGCCAGCAGATTGCTGAATCTGGTCAATCAGGTATTGGATTTTAGAAAAGCACAATCAGGTGAATTGAAACTGAAAGTGACTAAAACGGATATTCTTGCTTACTCGAAAAATATTTTTGATTCCTTTAAGGAAATGGCTTATAATAAAAAGATTAAGCTCAATTTTATTACTGAAGATAATGAAATAAACGGCTGGCTGGATAACGATAAGTACGATAAAATTCTATATAATTTATTATCGAATGCCCTAAAGTTTACCAACAAAAACGGAAACGTAGATTTGTATATCAGGCTGAAAGATACTGTTGAAGAAATTTTAGTGATCGAAGTTACCGATGATGGAATTGGAATTCCGCTAAAAAGTCAGGATAAAATTTTCAAACGATTTTATCAGGCAACAAACAGTAAAGCCAATAATACCGGATCGGGTATTGGTTTGTCATTGGTAAAATCTTTAGTGGCTATCCATAAAGGAATTATTTCGGTAGAAAGTACACAAGGAAAAGGAAGTACATTTAGGGTCGAAATTCCGATTGACCGTGATTCTTATGAGCATAAAGAGGTGTTTGAATACGCCCTTAAAAATGACAATCTTAGTATGCTGATTCCGGAAAAAGCAGCTAAGAAAATCATCCAGAATACCGATCTTAAAGAGAAAATATTAGTAATTGAAGACAACAGCGAACTTAGAAAATATCTGGTCGACTATTTGTCTGATTATTACAAAGTTTATGACGCAGAAAACGGAGAAGAAGGTTTGAAAATCTGCCGACAAATTAAACCAATTTTATGTGTTGCCGATGTTATGATGCCCGTTATGGACGGATTAGAGTTTTGCCGACAACTTAAAAATGATGAATTCATTAGTCATATTCCGGTTGTGATGCTTACTGCGCTTTCCGAAAATATGGATAAAGTAAAAGGGTATGACATGGGTGCTGATGGATATTTAGTTAAACCTTTTGAGCCATTATTACTTAAAACGGTGATTGAAAATATGATCAAATCAAGATTAGAACTTAAACAAAAATTCTCCGGCGAAGTAGAAGGCAAAATAAGTATGCTGACACATTCTCCAATAGATGAGGAATTTATGGAAAAAGTGACGAATCTTATCAATGATAACTTAAGTGAAGTAGATCTTTCTACGGAATTACTATGCGATAAATTGGGCGTGAGTTCTTCTAAATTATATCGAAAAATTAAGGAATTGACCGATTTGGCGCCAAATGAATTTATTAGAACTATTCGCTTAAAAAAATCAGCAGAACTCCTTAAAACCAAAAAGTATAATGTTTCTGAAGTAACCAATCTCGTAGGTTTCAACGATCCTTTATATTTCAGTAGATGTTTTAAAAAACAATTTGGTTTCCCGCCAAGCAAATTAATCAATTAATTATGCTAATCAAGAGTTCAGATGTGCCTTTAGGCACTACATATTGGTAGAAAACAAGAACAGAAATGTATTTAGCGTGCCGTAGGTACGCAATAGTTATCATTTGTTGCGTACCTACGGCACGCCAATGTATTACGAACCTAATTGCTACCAATATGTAGTGCCTATAGGCACAAATTGCAGACTTTAAATCTTTGATTGGCATTAATTATACAGCCACAAATTTTTTTGACAAATCTTTTGAAGAACATAGCCCAAGGTTTCAACCTTGGGAGCACAATGCAAATCCGCAATGCATATCCGTAAACAAATTTTCCTTCACGATGTCTCCCATGGTTGAAACCACGGGCTATGGTTGAAATGCTATAAAATCAAATAATTAGCTAAAAAAACATGTAAAAATCCTATAATAATCAAAATCATCCATGTTTTTGATGTATTAATCCATTTTGAACGGTGTAGGTAATTCTATTTTTGTCTTATAACTTATAACTTTTTAGCACTATGAAAAAGCATATAGACACAGATAATCCGTTGAATAATTTAGATGAATGGGAAGACGATTTGTTATTGCGATATCCTGATCCTTCTGAAAGTACGCCGGAAAAAACAAAAGAAGAATTCAGGAATTATGTCGATTCGGAAAGAGTAGAAACGGTTAAGGAATTTTACAGAATTAACCATATCTATCAAACGTATGATTTTGTGTGCAGCAAAGAGCAGGAGTTTTTACAATTCAATAAAAAGGAAATGTCAATTTGGGAAGCCGTTGATTTTTTAAATACTCTTGTAGACGACAGCGATCCGGATATTGATTTAGATCAAACACAGCACCTTTTGCAAACTTCTGAAGCTATTAGAGCAGATGGTCATCCGGATTGGTTTGTGCTAACGGGTTTTATTCATGATTTGGGTAAAATTCTATGTTTGTTCGGAGAACCGCAGTGGGCAGTTGTTGGTGATACATTTCCGGTTGGGTGTGCCTATTCAGACAAGATTGTTTACCCAGAGTTTTTTAAAGAAAATCCAGATTATACAGACGAAAGATTCAATACCAAATTTGGTGTTTACACAGAAAATTGCGGACTGGATAATGTAAAAATGAGTTGGGGACATGACGAATATCTGTATCAGATTATGAAAGATTATCTCCCGGATCCGGCTTTATACATGATTCGTTATCATTCCTTTTATTCACAGCATAAAGAAAATGCGTATGCCCACTTAATGAATGAAAAAGATATAGAAATGTTTGACTGGGTACGAAAGTTCAATCCGTACGATTTATATACCAAAGCTCCCGTTAAACCAGATGTAAAAGCATTACTTCCTTATTATAAAGAATTAGTGGCCAAATATTTACCTGAAAAGTTGAATTTCTAGAAATATCAAAAAGTTCGTTTGAAAGCTATCTAAAACCACAATAATGCATAAAACCAAAACCAAAATACTTTTATTAAGCCTGTTGCTTTGTATCACTTTTGTTTCGGCTCAGGAAAAAGAGCATAACGATTGGGAAAATCCTCAAGTATTTCAAATTAACAGAGAACCGGCGCGCGCTGCTTTTCTTCCTTATGCAGATGAAATTTCTGCTATAAGCGATAGATATGAAAATTCACCTTGGTATTTTTCTTTAAATGGTAAATGGAAATTTTCCTGGTCGCCAACGCCAGATCAGCGTCCAAAGGATTTTTACAAAACGGATTTCAGTACTTTAAATTGGAAGGAACTTCAGGTGCCATCCAATTGGGAACTAAATGGTTACGGAATACCAATTTATACCAATATTACCTATCCTTTTGAAAGAAATCCGCCTTTTATCAATCATTCGGATAATCCTGTAGGGTCTTATAAAAAAGATTTTGTATTGCCGGAAAATTGGAAAAACCGACATGTTTTTCTTCATTTTGAAGCAGGAACATCAGCTATGTATATTTGGGTGAATGGTGAAAAAGTTGGTTATACTGAAAATACTAAAAGTCCTGCAGAATTTGATATTTCTAAATATTTAAAACCTGGAAAAAATAATCTTGCAGTAGAAGTATACAGATGGAGCGATGGTTCTTATCTCGAAGATCAGGATTTCTGGAGACTTTCCGGAATCGACAGAAATGTTTATTTGTACAGTACCGATAATGTTCGTATTTCAGATTTTTTTGCCAAACCAGATTTAGATGCGAAGTATAAAAACGGAAGTTTAAATGTAGAAGTAAGTTTAAAAAATCTGACTTCAACTGCTGTTAACAATCAAAAGTTGGTTGCAAAATTGGTAGATGCTTCAGGAAAAAATGTTTTTAGCAAAGAGATCAATGTCAATTTTGAAGCGTCTAAAATTCAGACAATTAATTTTGCTCAGAAGGTATCCAATCCAAAATTATGGAGTAATGAAACGCCAAATTTATACACATTGCTTTTGACCTTAAAAAATGAAAAAGGCGATATAATAGAAACTGTTTCTTCTCAAATCGGATTTAGAAAAGTAGAATTAAAAGGAGGACAATTATTGGTAAATGGAGTTCGATTGATGGTTCGTGGCGTAAATATTCATGAACATAATCCGGTAACCGGACATTATCAGGACGAAGCTACGATGATGAAAGACATTAGGTTGATGAAGCAGATGAACATTAATTCAGTACGCTGTAGTCATTATCCGAACAATATTTTGTGGGTAAAATTGTGCAACAAATACGGTTTGTTTTTGGTCGATGAAGCCAATATCGAAAGCCATGGAATGGGAGTTGAAGGACAGCCTTTAATTTGGATGAATCCAAAAACTAATCCCGGTTATCTTCCAGAATGGAGAGAAGCACATTTGGACAGGATTTATAGTCTTGTTGAAAGAGATAAAAATATGCCGTCTGTAATTCTTTGGTCATTGGGTAATGAAAGTGCCAATGGACCAGTATTTCATGAAGCCTATAAATGGATTAAAAAAAGAGATAATACCAGATTGGTTCAGTTTGAGCAGGCAAAAGAAAATGAAAATACAGATATTGTCTGCCCGATGTATCCAACAATTGCTTACATGAAAGAATATGCGGCACGTAAAGAAGTAACTCGTCCTTATATCATGTGTGAGTATTCGCATGCAATGGGAAACAGCAATGGTAATTTTCAGGAATATTGGGATATCATTCGCGGAAGCAAAAATATGCAGGGCGGTTTTATCTGGGACTGGGTAGATCAGGGATTTGAGAGAGAAGATGAAAACGGCAGAAAATACTGGGCTTATGGAGGTGATATGGGAAGCCAGAATTATACAAATGATGAAAATGATTGCAATAATGGATTAGTTATGCCGGATAGAACACCAAATCCTGGTGCGTTTGAGGTTAAAAAAGTATATCAGGATATTTTGTTTGAAGCTGTAGATGTTAAAAACGGAGTTATTGAAATTATAAACGATTTTGGATTTACAAACCTGAATAAATACAACTTCAAATATCAGGTTTTAGAAAACGGTAAAGTAATTAAAGAAAGTAGCATTGATGTCGCTATAAATCCGAAAACAAAAAAACAGTTTAAGCTTGACTTACCAAAATTACAGTCAAAAGAAGGAACAGAATATTTATTGAATGTTTTTGCTTACACTAAAATAGGTTCGGAGTTACTGCCGCAAAATTTTGAAATTGCCAAAGAACAGTTTGTAATCGAAGACTCCAATTATTTTACAAAATCAGAAAAAGTAAATACTGCTAAAATTCAGGATGAAAAAGATCAGTTTGTGTTGACTTCAGATAATGTTATCGTGAAAATAAGTAAGTCAACAGGATTAATTTCTTATTACAGTTTAAAAGGCGAGGAGTACTTTAAACAATACCCTGAACCTAATTTCTGGAGAGCACCGACCGATAATGATCTGGGAAATAAAATGGAGATTAGAGCGAATGTATGGAGAACAGCGGGTAAAAATACCACATTAGAAAGCATACAGCAGAAGGAGGAAAATGGACAGCAATATGTTGTTGCAAAATTGAAACTGAACGATGTTGCTTCTGATTATACAATCAAATATGCATTAAGAAATGACGGTGCTTTAGAAATAGCAGCTTCTTATAAAAAAGGCAATAATCCAGTACCGGAATTACCACGTTTCGGAATGATTTTTACTTTGAAAAATACGTTAGAAAATCTGGATTATTACGGAAGAGGACCTTTAGAAAATTATTCGGACAGAAAAACAGCTGCACTCAAAGGAATTTATTACAGTAAAGTTGCAGACCAGTATGTGCCTTATATACGTCCACAGGAAAATGGATACAAGACAGATGTACGCTGGTTTAAATTGTCAGGTAATAAAGGAAATGGCTTCGAAATAAAAGGTCTGCAGCCTTTAGGCATGAGTACTTTGAATAATTATCCGAGTGATTTTGACGCAGGACTTTCTAAAAAGAATATTCATTCCAGCGACATTACGCCTCGAAGTGAAATTGTAGTTTGTGTTGATTTAACACAGCGCGGATTAGGAGGAGACAACAGCTGGGGATTGCCACCGCACGCACAATATGTATTGACGCAAAGTGAATACAGCTACGGATTTGTTATTAAACCAATTTTTTAAAAAGTGATCAGTCTCAGTCTCAGTTTTCAGTCACAGTTTACACTGAATACTAAAAAAGTTTACAGTTTACAGTCACAGATTGGCACTGAAAACTGCGACTGCGACTGAAAACTGAACACTAACTACTGACCACTGAATACTAAAAAAAATGAGTAACCCTACAAATGGAAGATTAATTTCTTTAGATGCGCTTCGCGGATTTGTTATGTTTTGGATTATGAGCGGAGAACATATCATTCATGCTCTGGCAAAAGCTGCCCCAATTCCTGTTTTTATCTGGATGTCGTCACAATTGCATCACGCAGAATGGAACGGGATTACATTTTATGATATGATTTTTCCTGTGTTTCTGTTTGTTGCAGGAGTTTCAATGCCATATTCTTTTGAAAAGAAAATACAGCTTGCAGGGGTTAAAACTGCAAAAGATTTACCAGGAAACGAAAAGCGAAAAATATACTTATCAATGCTTAAAAGAACCAGTATTTTATTGGTTTTAGGATTTGTAGTAAATGGAATATTGCGATTTGACGGTTTCGATCATACACGTTTTGCAAGTGTTTTAGGAAGAATTGGACTGGCTTGGTTTTTTGCCGGAATCATCTATTTGAATTTTGATTTTAAAAAACAGCTAATCTGGTTTTTCGGTATTTTGATTGGTTATTACGCTGCAATGAAATGGATTCCCGTACCGGATTTTGGTGCTGGAGTTTTAACTAAAGAGGGATCATTAGAAGGATATATTGATCGTTTGTTTTTACCGGGCAGACTTCACAGCACCGTTTATGATCCCGAAGGAATATTTTCTACTATACCTGCAATTGCTACAGCTTTGTTAGGTGTTTTTACAGGAACATTTTTAAAAGCAAAATATTCTTATTCTGTAAAAGAAAAATTGCTTTTAATGACCCTTACAGCAGTGGTACTGATTATTGCAGGATTACTTTGGGATATTAATTTTCCAATCAATAAACACTTATGGACGAGTTCGTTTGTGTTTTTTGTTGGCGGATTCAGCATACTGTTTTTTGTCTTTTTTTATTTGATAATTGATTTGTTCGGTTTTCATAAATGGGCATTTCCGTTAATTTTAATAGGTTCAAATTCTATTTTAATTTACATCGCCGCTGAAGGTTTAGTCGATTTTAAACATACCGCAGATTATGTTTTTGGAGGACTTATACAATATACGCCAATTGTTTGGCAGCCTTTTTTTGCCGCTTTATCTGTAACAGTTGTACAGCTTATTTTACTTTATTTTCTCTATAAGAAAAAATGGTTTCTAAAAATTTAGAATAAATAATGTAAATCAAGAGTTGAGATGCGCCTTTAGGTACTACATATTGGTAAAAAAACAGGAATACAAAGGAATTCGGCGTGCCGTAGGTACGCAATAGTTATCGTTTTGTTGCGTACCTACGGCACAAATTGCAGACTTTCAACTCTTGATTGGCATAAATCTTAAAATACATTTTACTAACTAACCACACAATAACCACAACATTATGAATGTATTACAAACCGCAGATTACATTGTTTTCTTTATTTACTTTGTTATAGTCACCGCTTATGGAATGTATATTTACAGAAGCAAGAAAACTGCAGCAACAAGCTCAAATGAATATTTTTTAGCAGAAGGATCACTTACCTGGTGGGCAATTGGAGCATCGCTTATAGCTTCTAATATTTCAGCAGAACATTTTATCGGTATGAGTGGTTCGGGTTTCGCCATCGGACTTGCGATTGCTTCTTATGAATGGATGTCTGCTGCTACATTGATTATCGTGGCGATGTTTATTTTACCAATTTATCTTAAGAACAAAATATTTACCATGCCGCAATTTCTAGCCAAAAGATACAGCGGAACAGTAAGTACCATTATGGCTGTTATTTGGCTCTTAATTTATGTATTTGTAAATCTTACTTCTATAATTTACTTAGGAGCTTTGGCGATTTCATCAATTGCTCCGGTCAGCTTTCAGTTTTGTGTTATTGCGCTGAGTTTATTCTCAGTGATTGTAACTTTAGGCGGAATGAAAGTAATTGGATATACAGATATGTTTCAGGTTATCGTGTTAATTCTTGGAGGATTAGTAACAACTTATTTAGCATTGACTTTACTTTCAGATCAGTTTGGTTTTGGAAAAGATATTTTAAAAGGACTTGCTATTATTGCAGATGAAGCGCCGGGACATTTGCATATGATATTAGACAAATCAAATCCGCATTATAATGAATTGCCGGGAATGTCTGTTTTGGTCGGCGGTATGTTAATCAATAATCTGGCGTATTGGGGATGCAATCAATATATTGTTCAAAGAGCTTTAGGAGCCGATTTGAAAACTGCCCGCAAGGGAATTTTATTTGCTGCTTTTCTAAAATTATTAGTACCTATTATTGCCGTTTTACCGGGAATTGCCATGTTTGTAATGCATTCAAACGGAATGTTTCAGCAGGAAATGGTTGACGCCGCTGGAGTTTTAAAACCAGATCATGCGTATCCTACTTTAATGAATTTACTTCCTGCTGGATTAAAAGGTGTAGCTCTGGCAGCTTTAACGGCAGCAATTGTAGCTTCTTTGGCTGGAAAAGCAAATAGTATTTCGACTATTTTTTCTTTAGATATTTATAAAAAATATTTCAATTCTCAGGCATCAGAAAAAAAGCTGGTTCGTACAGGAAGATGGTGCGTTGTAGTTTGTATGATTATAGCAGCTTTTGTAGCGCCGGCATTAAAATCATTAGATCAGGCGTATCAATTTATACAAGAATATGTGGGATTCTTTTCGCCGGGAGTTTTAGCGGTTTTCTTATTGGGAATGTTCTGGAAAAAAACAACTCCTTCAGCAGGACTTGCAGGTGCATTATTAACAGTACCACTAGCCGCAATATTGAAATTCCTGCCTATGTGGACAGATGGCGCTTTTCCTGATTACCCTTTCTTAGACAGAATGACTATTGTTTTCTTCTTAATTGTGTTTATAATGGTTGGCATTAGTCTGGCAAAACCAGCTTCGGAACAAGAGACTGAAATTCATGCAATAGAAGTCGATAACGGTATGTTTAAAGTCTCTTCAGAGTTTATCGTTGGATCATTTATTATCTGTGGAATATTAGTGGCTTTATATACTGTTTTCTGGTAATTTTTAATAGTTATAAAGATGAAATGATTTCTTGCAAAGACGCAAAAGCGCAAAGTTTTTTTTAGAATTATATAACTAATAAGTCAATTAAGGAAAAACTTAAATTATCTTAAATCGCTTATATGGTTTGCTTTTAATTAGCGACTCTGAGCCTTTGCGAGATTAAAAAGTAAAAAGAGATGAAAAGAAATTTTATAATCGCACTGCTTATTTTTTGTATTTCAGTAACCGTTTCGGCACAAAAGATATTTGATATTAAAAAATATGGCGCTGTAGGAGATGGTAAAACTTTAAATACAAAAGCAATCCAGAAAGCGATCGATGCGGCTAACAAAAATAAAGGAGGAAAAGTTGTTTTTTCTAAAGGTAAATTTCTATCCGGAAGTATTGTTTTAAAAAACGGAGTTGAATTGTTTTTTGAAGAAGGAGCAGTTTTGTTAGGAAGTACCAATCCAGATGATTATCCTAAATATGAAGGAATAAGAGCATTGATTGTAGCAAATGAATCAAAAAATATTGCTGTAAAAGGAAAAGGAATTATAGACGGACAAGGAAGAGAACTGGCATTGGCAATCGATAGTCTACATCATACCGGAGTTCGAATTGATCCAAAATATAATTACAGAAGAATGCGCCCTGAAGACGGAAGAGGAAAGCTGATTTCGTTTGTAAAATGTGATTCTATAACGATGATTAATATCACATTAAAAAACAGTCCGGGTTGGGTGCAATGCTTCAGCGAATGCAAGAATATTACAATTGATTCTATGAAAGTCAATAGTACTGCTTATTGGAACAATGACGGAATTGACGTTGACGGTTGCGAAAATGTTCGAATTACCAATTGTAATGTAAATGCAGCAGATGATGGTATTTGTCTAAAATCAGAATCACCGGGATTGCAAAACAATAACATTTATATTGGAAATTGTACCATTAGATCGAGTGCCAATGCGGTAAAATTTGGAACAGGTTCTTACTGCAGTTTTAAAAACGTAACCATTGAGAATATCAAGGTTTTTGATACTTTCAGATCAGCAATTGCGATTGAATCTGTAGATGGTGCCGAAATTGAAAATATCAATGTTTCAAATATTACAGCCGTAAATACTGGAAATGCAATATTGATTCGATTAGGACACAGAAATGGAGATAAACCGGGATATATCAAAAATGTATCAATTAAGAATGTAAAAGTGCAGGTTCCTTTTGGGCGTCCAGATATTGATTATGATATGCGCGGACCAGAAGTAGATTATTTCCATAATCCGTTTCCGGCTTCTATTGCTGGGATTCCGGGGCATTTGGTAGAAAATGTGACTTTAGAAAACATCGAAATTACTTATCCCGGAAGAGCTTCAAAAGGAATGGCGTATCATCCTTTAAGCAGATTAAAAGATGTAAAAGAAAACATAAACGGTTATCCAGAATTTACCATGTTTGGAGAATTACCATCTTGGGGATTTTATGTACGTCACGTAAACGGAATCGAAATGAAGAATATTAAACTGATTTTGGAAAAAGATGATTTTCGTCCCGCTTTTGTTTTTGATGATGTAAAAAATCTAACAATGAAAGCGATTGATATTCCTTCGGATAAAATCAACCAGATTGTTTTTAAAGATGTTTCATCAAGTAATCTGGATAGTGAATCTTTAAAAAGAAAAATAGAACCAGAGCAAAATAAATTTGAATTACCTGCGCATTGAAATTTTGCTACAAAGGCGCGAAGACGCAAAGTTTATTAAAAAACTTAAAAACAAAAAAACTTTGCGAAGACTCTCTTTAACAAGGTTTTTTATAAATAAAATAAAATGAAAAAGAAATCCATAATCACGATACTTATTTTCTGTGTTTCCTTAACTATTTCTGCACAGAAAATCTACGACGTTAAAAAATACGGAGCAAAAGGAGACGGAAAAACCAATGACGCAGCAGCGATTCAAAAAGCAATTGATGCCTGTACTAAAACGGGTGGAAGAGTTTTGATTCCGGCACCGTTTACGTTTTTAGCCGGACCAATTGATGTAAAATCCAAAGTAGATCTTCATATTGAAGCCGGAGCTAAATTATTGGCAAGTCCAGATGAAAAATTATATACCAAAAGTGCTTTTAGAACCAATCCGGGAGAAGGAACGATTTGGATTGGAGGAGAAAATATAAAGGATTTTACCATTAGCGGAAGCGGAAAAATAGATGGAAACGGAATTTCTTTTATGGGCGAAGAACAGGAAGATGCTTATGTTTTAAAACCTTTTAATGTCCTAGATCCAAGACCTCATGTATTGACGATTATTGGAGGAAAAAATATCAGAATAAAAGACGTTCATATCGGAAATTCGGCTTATTGGACAGTTCATTTAGTAGGTTGTAATGATGTTGTAATCAGCGGAATTACTCTATTGAATAGTTTAAAAGTCCGTAACAGCGACGGTATCGATTTGGATCATTCTAAAAACGTGAGAATCAGCGATTGTTATATCGAAAGCGGAGACGATTGTATTTGTCTAAAAAACCGAAGAGAATTTGAAGAGTTTGGTGCCTGCGAAAACATTACAGTTACTAATTGTACGATGACCAGCAGCAGTTGCGCGATTAAAATAGGTTCAGAAAACATGGATGCAATCAGGCAAGTGGTATTCAATAATTGTATTATTAAAAACAGCAATCGTGCCTTAGGAATTCAGAATAGAGATGAAGGAACCGTGAGCGATGTTATTTTTTCGAATATTATTATCGAAAGTAAATTGAATACTGACACTTGGTGGGGAAAGGCAGAACCGATTTATGTAACGGCTTTTAGCAGAGCAAAAGGAAATCATAAAGATGCCAACTGGCGTTTTCCAAAAGGAGCAACTGAAGGAAAAGTAGGAGAAATCAAGAATGTCTATTTCTCTAATATTCAATGTACAGGAGAAAATGGCGTGTTTGTAAGCGGAGAATCCAAAGACAAAATCAAGAATATTGTTTTTGACAATGTGAGTATTTTTATTGATAAAATAACCTCTTTTCCGGGTGGAGTTTATGACAGACGCCCTTCTAATGTAGAAGGTTTTGTAAAAGGAAGTACTTCGGGATTTTATTTTGATTCGGCAGAACGTATTAAAGTGCAGAATTGTACCGTACAATGGGGAAAAAACAAACCAGAATATTTTAAATATGCAGTCGAAAGTAAAAATGTAGATGAATTAATTGTAACAAATTTAGACGGACAATCGGCTTTTCCTGCTAAATTAGAGGCAGTAAAAAAATAATTTCTTCCATTCCAAAACCTATGAAAAACAAGATCCTTATAAAATTTACCATTTGCGGTATGCTTTTAAGCAGTTTTTATTTGAATGCTCAAAAACTGACTTTAGAAGTTGATGCTACTAAAACCATTACTAAAATTCAGCCAACGATGTTTGGATTGTTTTTTGAAGACATCAATTTTGCCGCAGACGGCGGATTATATGCTGAATTGATTAAAAACAGATCGTTTGAATTTGATAAACCTTTGATGGGATGGGAGCAGCCAAATACAAAAAGATCATCTTTGAACAAAGAATCGGGAAGTGCCGCGCCAATTAAGATTGAGGCAAATAATACTGTTTTTTGCAGGGTTGAAGTCAATAATGCAAAAGGTTACGTATTAATAAATGAAGGTTTTAGAGGAATGGGAGTGAAGAAAGATGCCAAATACAACCTTTCATTAAAAGCTGCGAATCAAAAAAATACTATCAAAAAAATCGTTTTTCAGTTAATTGATAAAGACCAAAAAGTGATTGGAGAAACGAGCATTGTTCCAAATTCAGATCAATGGACGAATTATACATCGCAGATTACGGCGACTCAAACCGAGGCAAAAGCAAAATTGAAAATAACTTTTGAAGGAACAGGAACGATAGATTTAGATATGATTTCATTGTTTCCTGAAAATACCTGGAAGAACAGAAAAAACGGACTTCGTAAAGATTTGGTTCAGCTTTTATTCGATGTAAAACCAGGTTTTTTGCGTTTTCCGGGAGGCTGTATTGTTGAGGGAAGAACATTGTCTGATCGTTACCAATGGAAAAAATCAGTTGGAAATGTAGAAGATAGAAAAACAAAAATGAACCGCTGGAATGTAGAATTCAGTCATAAACAAACTCCGGATTATTTTCAGAGTTTTGGATTAGGATTTTTTGAATATTTCCAGCTTTCAGAAGATATTGGTGCAGAACCGCTTCCTATTTTAAGCTGCGGAATGGCTTGTCAGTACAATACTGGAGAATTGGCGCCAATAAATGAACTTGATCCGTATGTTAAGGATGCTTTAGATTTAATTGAATTTGCCAATGGTGATGTGACTACAAATTGGGGAAAAATCCGTTCGGATATGGGACATCCAAAACCATTTAATCTAAAATATATTGGTGTAGGAAACGAACAATGGGGACCGGATTATATCGACCGATTCAAAGTTTTTGAAAAAGCCATAAAAACAAAATATCCAAATATCATTATTGTTTCCGGAAGCGGTCCTTCTCCTGCTGGTGAACATTTTGATTTTGCTATGGAAGAACTAAAAAAACTCAATGCACAATTGGTAGATGAACATTATTATGAAAGCCCGAAATGGTTTAGAGAAAATGCCGGACGTTATGATAATTATGATAGAAAAGGTCCAAAAATATTTGCGGGAGAATATGCAGCGCAAAGTGTTTCAGGAGCCAATCCGAATAATAGAAATAATTGGGAATGTGCTTTTTCTGAAGCCGCTTTTATGACTGGATTAGAAAGAAATGCAGAAGTAGTTCATTTAACATCTTACGCACCTTTGATGGCGCACGAAGATGCCTGGCAATGGACGCCTGATATGATTTGGTTCAATAATTTAGAATCTTATGGATCGGCGAATTATTATGTACAGCAATTATTTTCAACCAATAAAGGAACAGATTTATTGAGCATTACCAAAGATGGAAAAGCTTTAACGGGACAAAATGATTTATACGCATCGGCAGTAAAAGATGTAAATAGCAAAGAAATAATTGTAAAGTTAGTTAATACTGCGTCATCAGCATCAGAAGTGAGTATCGATTTGAAAGGAGTAAAATTAGGATCAAAAGGAACAATTATAAGACTGGAAAGTCCAAGTACACAAGATGAAAATACTTTTGCTGAACCTAAAAAAATAACTCCAAAACAAAGTGAGTACAAAATAACAAAAGGAAAACAAGATTTAAAACTCCCTGCTTATTCTATTACTGTTTTAAAACTGAAAGCGATTTAAAATTAATATTTAAACGAATAAAAATTTAAAATAAAATATTGGTATTCTTCCAATTAAACCTAACAGGTTTTTAAAACCTGTTAGGTTTCTGCTTACAACTAAAAAAATATAAAGTCAATATTAAATTCGCAATATCCTTTAAAAATAAAATATATGTCATATAATCCTCTTCAAAAAAGCCTTTTTTTATTGTTATTGCTGATAGGATTTTCTGTTTTTGCACAGCAGGATTTAAAATTGCAATACAATCAACCCGCTGTTGAATGGACAGAAGCTTTACCAATAGGAAATGGTACACTTGGCGCAATGGTTTTTGGAAGAGTAGATTCAGAATTAATTCAGTTGAATGAAGCTACTTTGTGGAGCGGCGGACCTGTTGCGAAAAATGTAAATCCGGATGCTTTCAAAAATTTGGCGCTAATTAGAGAAGCACTTAACAAAGAAGATTTCGAAAAGGCTTATGATTTTACTAAGAATATGCAAGGAGCTTACAGCGAAAGTTTTATGCCGTTGGGAGATCTTATTTTAAATCAGGATTTTAACGGAGAAAAAACGGATTCGTATAATAGAAATCTTGATTTACAAACTGGATTGGCGGTTACAAATTTTAGCGTTAATGGAGTAAATTATAAAAGAGAAATCTTTGCTTCGGCACCTGCAAAATGTATTGTAATTAGACTTTCGGCAGATCAATTAAAAAAACTTTCTATAACAATAGATGCTTCAAGTCTTTTAAAAAATGAAAAATCAATACAAAATAAGTCGCTTGTTTTAAAAGGAAAAGCACCTTCTCATTCAGATCCTAATTATATCGATTACAATAAAGAACCCGTTGTTTATGAAGATGCAACAGGCTGTAGAGGAATGCGTTTTGAATTAATTATTAAGCCAGTTGTAAAAGACGGAGAAGTAAGTTCTGATGGAAATAAATTGGTTATTAAAAACGCAAGTGAGATTTTACTTTTCGTTTCGGCTGCAACAAGTTTCAACGGCTTTGATAAATGTCCGGACAGTCAGGGAAAAGACGAACATAAATTGGCAGAAAATCCGATTAAAAAAGCTGTTGGTAAAAAATATGATAGTTTATTAAAAGAACATATTGCCGATTTTCAGCATTTCTTTAATAGAGTTTCTTTAAAATTGAATGAAAAAGAAATCAATAAATCTAATCTGCCAACAGACACAAGATTAGAACAATATGCTAAAGGAGAAAAAGATGCCGGACTTGAAGCTTTATTTTTTCAATTTGGACGTTATTTATTAATTTCTTCTTCGCGTACGCACAATACACCGGCTAATTTGCAAGGAATCTGGAACAATAAACTTCGTGCACCCTGGAGTAGTAACTACACCACAAATATTAATTTACAGATGAATTACTGGCCTGTAGAATCGGGAAGTTTATCTGAATTGTTTTTTCCACTTGATGAATTTATCAGGAACGTATCTGTAACAGGAAGCGAAACTGCCAAGAGTTATTATCATGCTAATGGATGGGTATTACATCATAATTCGGATATCTGGGCAATGACCAATCCTGTGGGCGATTTTGGAAAAGGCGATCCTATGTGGGCAAATTGGTATATGGGCGCCAACTGGCTGAGCAGACATTTATGGGAACATTACGAATATACTGGAGATAAGGAATATCTAAAAAAAGTATATCCAATTATAAAAGGAGCGGCAGAGTTTAGCTTGGATTGGCTTCAAAAAGATAAGAATGGTTATTTGGTAACAATGCCTTCAACGTCACCGGAAAATAAATATTATTATGATGGAAAAAAAGAAGGTGTCGTAACCACCGCTTCGACTATGGATATTGGAATCATAAAAGATTTATTTGAAAATATTATAGAAGCCTCTAAAGTGCTCAATACCGATTTAGAATTCAGACAAATGGTAAACAAAGCAGCAGATCAATTACTGCCGTTTAAAATTGGAAGCAAAGGGCAGCTTCAGGAATGGTATAAAGATTTTGAAGAAGAAGATCCGCATCACAGACATACTTCGCACCTTTATGCATTACATCCTGCTAATTTAATTTCGCCTCTAAAAACACCAGAACTGGCGGCAGCTGCAAAGCAAACATTAGAACTTCGCGGCGATGATGGTACTGGCTGGAGCCTTGCCTGGAAAGTAAATATGTGGGCGAGACTTTTAGACGGAAATCACGCTTATAAATTATTCAAAAATCAATTAAGATTAACAAAAGAAAACGATACCCAATACAACAGACATGGAGGGTGTTATCCGAATCTTTTTGATGCGCATCCGCCATTTCAGATAGATGGGAATTTTGCCGGAACTGCAGGCGTTATTGAGATGCTAATGCAAAGTCAGAATAAAGAAATTCATCTGTTGCCAGCGCTGCCAGATTCCTGGACAGATGGTGAAATAAAAGGTATTACGGCAAAAGGCAATTTTACTGTAGATTTAAAATGGAACGATGGTAAAATGAGTCAGGCAAAAATTGTGTCTAATAATGGTGGTAAATGCACAATAAGATCATCAGAGCCCTTTATAATTAAAAATCTTGATATCAAAAGCGAGAAATCATCTATAGGTTATACCGCAGTATTTGAAACTAAAAAAGGAATGTCTTACACCATAATACCTTCAAAATAGGTTTAAAATGTTAATTGAAAATTACAAGAAAAACGAAGTATAGTGCATACAAATAAACTCCAATTGCTATATTTTAACTTGGATTTGATTTTTTTTGAACCTGTTGTTGAATTTCCAATAAATAAGTAGAATATTATATTTTCCGTTTTATGTACTTTTATATGATTTATATCTAAAACGGAAATGACAGATTTACTTAGCAAAAATATTACTTCGCATATTGCACTTTCAGAATCAGAAATAAGAACATTTTGTGATTTATTTGAGCATAAATCAGTTTCCAGAAAAAGTTTTCTGCTCAGAGAAGGAGAGATCTGCAGATTTGAAGGTTTTGTTACCAAAGGGCTTTTTCGGATTTATCATATTGATCAGAATGGTTTTGAACAGATTCTTTATTTTGCGGCTGAAAACTGGTGGATAACAGATATAGACAGTTTTACTAATGAAATCCCTTCACAGCTATTTATAGAAGCACTCGAAGACAGTGAGATATTAATTATCTCCAAAAAAGATAAAGAGTCTGCATATACTAACATACCCCGGATTGAAAAGCTCTTCAGGGTCATGACACAAAAAACGCATGTAGCACTGCAGCGCAGAATGATAGATAACCTGAGTAAGACAGCAGAAAACCGGTATATAGAATTTTTAGAAAAATACCCTCAAATCGTGCAGCGTTTATCCAATATTCAAATAGCGGCTTATTTGGGAATTACCAATGTTTTTCTGAGTAATATCCGAAAGAAAATTGCCTTAAAGAAATAGCCTTAATAAAATATTTATTAAACTACTTTAATGGTTTACAGATAGGTTAGATCCCATCTTTGCATAAAAAATTTAATTATTAAATTTAAAAAAGATGAAGTTAATTTATGTAATGGATCCTCTTTGCGGCTGGTGTTTTGGCAACAGCACAAATATCGCAAAGTTGCACGAAAAATATAAAGACAAATTTGATATTGATGTTCTGCCTGCCGGAATGTGGGCTGGTGCCAATGCTCGGAAACAATCTAAACATATATCGGCTTACATCAGAAAACATGATCCGCAGATACAGCAGATTACCGGAACCGAATTTGGAAAAGATTATTTCAATTTTATAGAAAATGAAGATATTCTTCTGGACAGCGAAGTCCCGTCAAGAGGCATATTGACGGTGACTAAATTATGGGCCTCAAAAGTTATTCCTTTTACAATTGAAGTTCAAAAAGCAAGATACTGGCAGGGAAAAGATTTAAACACAGATCAGACCTATCTGGAAATCTGCGAGAACCTTGATTTGGACAAAACACAGTTTATAAAAGCATTCCACTCTGAAGAATTAAAAAAAGAAACACAGCAAACATTTGCTTTAGCACAGCAATATGCAGGTTCATATCCTACTTTATTGGCACAAAAAGACGATAAATTATATATTTTGGAGCAAGGTTACGCTTCTTTTGAAAATATTGCAAAACAAATTGACGTACTGCTTTTATTAAACTAGTTTAATGTTTTGAGACCTTATAAGGTTTCATCTTTGTATTGCTTGATTTGTTCTAAGAGACAATTAGAACATCACTTTTTTTACTATTTTAATTTTATATACTATGGAATCACAAGAAAAAAGTTTTAAAAATATTGAAACTAAAGATTTGAATCTGAAAGTTTTTAATGCATCAGAAAATAGTTTTGGCGTTGCATCTGTAATTATCTCAGGAAAAAATGATGCCGTCTTGATCGATGCCCAGTTTACTTTGGCTGAAGCCGAAATTGTGGCACAGGAAATTAAAGATAGCGGCAAAAAACTGACGACTATTTTTGTTTCTCACGGCGATCCTGATTTTTATTTTGGATTAGAAGTTTTTAAAAAGTATTTCCCGGAAGTTACCGCTTTCGCTTCGCCTGCAACAGTGGAGCATATTAAAACAACAGCTCAAAAGAAATTAGAAGTCTGGGGCGAAAGATTAGGAAATAAAATTACATCAAATGTTATACTTCCTCAGGTTTTAAAAACAGACAGCATTGAATTAGAAGGACATCAATTAGAAATTAAAGGTCTTGAATCTTTTCCAAACAAAACTTTTGTGTGGATTCCGTCTCTAAAAGCAGTTGTTGGCGGCATTAATGTTTTTGGAACTACATTTAATCTCTGGATGGCAGATGCACAGAGTAGTGAAGCGAGAAACAGCTGGATTTCGGTTTTGAACCAAATTACAGCCCTGAATCCTGAAATTGTAATTCCGGCACATGCAGAAACCAATTCGGCTTTTGATATTTCTGCCGTAAAGCACACAAAAGAATATATTCAATTTTACGAAGAAGCATTAAAAGTAAATAAAACTTCGGAAGTTTTAATTCAAGATATCAACACTAAATATCCGGGACTTAATTTCCAAACTGCACTGGCGATTGGAGCAAAAGTCAATACAGGAGAAATGAAATGGTAAATAACAGATACAGCCTGACCTATAAATAATATTATCAGGCTGTTTTTTAAATAGAAAAGCAATGACAAATCTTGAAATTATAAAAAGCACTTACGAAGGAAAAACTTCAGAAGAAAATGGTAAAAATCTGGCGACATTCGCAGCCGATGAAATTTCATGGACAGAAGCCAAAGGTTTTCCCTATGCAGGAACTTATATTGGCTTAGAAAGTATTTTTAAAAATGTTTTTTCCAGATTAGCAAGCGAATGGATTGATTACAAATTTGCGCCTGAAGATTATATATGGAACGAAGACAAAGTTGCCGCGTATGGAACTTATAGCGGTACCTATAAGATTACAGGAAAATCATTTGAAGCCAGAGTAGTTCATATCTGGAAACTCAAAAACTCAAAAATTGTCTGCTTTGAGCAGTTTGTTGATAGCCAGTCTGTAAATTATGCTCTCAAATAAGCACTGTTGACAGACTTAAATAATAAGTTGTTTATAAGGTAGAGGCTATTTTTAACAATTGTATAATACGTCATTGATATATAAAATGGATAAAAGAAAATTCTTAAAAAACGGATTCTTAGGTTTGAGTGCAGTGGCGGTAATGCCTTCAGTTGTTTCATCCTGTTCAAAGGATGAGAAAGAAGCGGAACAATTGTCCACTGATTCACAAAACTGTCAGGTTTCACCTGTTGAAATGGTGGGACCTTTTCCCATTAAAACTCCTGCACAGTTGGCTCAGTCAAATATAATTGGCGACAGAACCGGAGTACCTTTATTAATTAAAATAAAAGTTCAGGATCAAAGCAGCGGATGTGTGCCGCTTGCAAATGTTTTGGTTGATATATGGCAATGTGATAAAGATGGAAATTATTCGCAGTATGGAGGAAATCAATTACAGGCTGTAAACTACACCACTCAAAATTTTCTGCGAGGAAGACAGACAACAGATTTGAATGGAGAAGCATCTTTTATAAGTATTTTTCCGGGATGGTATCCGGGAAGAGCGCCGCATATACATGTTGAGGTTTTAACTGCGAGTGGAACTTCGCTATTGGTTACACAAATTGCTTTTCCAGTTGCGGCTTATTCTACTGTCTATGCTTCAAATGGTTATAACGGGACACCAGACAGATCCAATACTCAGGATTCTTTGTTCTCGGATAGTCTGGCTCAAAACATGGCTGACAATGTAACGGGAAATCTGAACGATGGTTATACGCTTTCTAAAATTATTACTGTTTCTTAAAAAATAGTCCAATCATTTACGTTTAACCTTTTTTAGACTCATAAATTTTATCGGATTATTTTAAAGACTTTTTATATTTCAAATTAATTATAATTGTATATTGTACACTTATTATAATCATACGTTAAAAGAGATTCCTGTAATTATTTAGTTTTAGAAAATAATTAATTCAAGAATCCTTTTTAGTGTTAATTTTCATGAAATGTTTAAAAGTAAAGATCTGGTACTCGTAATCTTAATGTTGATATTTGTTAGTACATCAGCACAGTCCATTAAAACAGAAAGAAAATCTAATATTGACTTCGACTGGAAGTTTAAACTTGGAGATTATCCCAATGCTTCACAGTTAAGTTTTGATGATAGTGATTGGCGCAGTCTGGATTTGCCGCACGATTGGAGTATTGAGGGTAGTTTTGATGCTAAACTCCCAATGGGAAATGACGGCGGATATCTTCCTGCAGGAATTGGATGGTATAGAAAAGTTTTAAATCTAAGTTCAGATCAAAAAAATAAGAACCTTACGCTCTATTTTGAAGGAATCTATATGAACGCTGAAGTGTTTATTAATGGTATTTCATTAGGAATACGTCCTTATGGTTTTTCTTCTTTTTTTTATGATATAAGCCTGTATGCAAAAGAAGGAAAAAATGTAATTGCAGTAAAAGTAGATAATTCACAACAGAAAAATTGCCGATGGTATACAGGATCGGGGATCTATCGTCATGTATGGCTCATTTCAGTCAATCCTGTGCATGCAGTGCAATGGGAAACTTTTGTTACAACAATAGAAGCAGGGTCTAAAGAGGCTAAAGTAAATGTAAAACTAAACGTTAAAAATTCGACAAATTCTCGTCAGCAGGTTGTTGTTGAGATAAATATATTTGATAATAAAAATAAAAAAACTGCTAAATCTGAGACTTTATTAGATATTCCAGCCGACAGTAATAAAGACGTTGTTCAGGATATTACTATAAAAAAACCTAATTTATGGTCAGTGCTAACACCGGATTTGTACCGGGCTGAAATAAATATTAGTCAGAAAGATAATTTAATGGACCGATCACAGACTTCATTCGGAATTCGAAAAATTGTCTACAATGCTAATGATGGTTTTCTTGTAAATGGAGTCCCGGTAAAGCTTAACGGAGGTTGTGTTCATCATGATAATGGGGCTTTGGGTGCAGTTGCATATGATGCTGCAGAAATTAAAAAAGCAGAATTATTAAAGAAAGCAGGATTTAATGCCTTAAGAACAAGCCATAATCCACCATCAGAAGCCTTTTTAAATGCGTGTGATTCTATTGGAATCATGGTTATTGATGAAAGTTTCGACGGGTGGCGGGAGGAGAAAAATACTTATGATTACTCCATTCATTTTGATAAATGGTGGAAAAAAGATATTGAAGCCTTAGTACTAAGGGATAGAAATCACCCTTCTGTAATTATGTGGAGCATAGGAAATGAAATCATTGAAAGAAAAACACTCGAAGCAGTGCAGACTGCACATAAACTCGCTAATCATGTAAGAAAATTAGATCCTTCAAGACCTGTAACGTCAGCTATGACGACATGGGATAATGACTGGGAAATCTTTGATCCCTTATTTGCAATGCATGATATAGGAGGATACAATTACCAGATGCATCGTGCAGAATCTGATCATGAAAGAGTACCTTCACGTATTATACTTCAGACAGAATCTTATCCACGAGATGCTTTTAAGAACTGGAAAGCAGTAAAAGATCATTCGTATATAATTGGAGATTTTGTCTGGACTGCAATGGATTATCTTGGAGAATCTGGTATAGGAAGGTATTATTATACAGGTGATGTTAAAGGAGAACATTACGAACGTGATATATTCCCATGGCATGGGGCATATTGTGGTGATGTAGATTTAATCGGGCACCGAAAACCAATTTCTTACTACAGAGAGATGCTTTACAGCGAAAAAAAAATGCTGTACATGGCAGTTAAGGAACCAAATAATTATTATGGCGAAATTCAGGAAACATTATGGTCTGTATGGCCTACTTGGGAAAGTTGGAACTGGCCTGGTTATGAAGGGAAATTGATAGATGTTGAGATTTATTCAACCTATCCTTCAGTACGCCTTTACCAAGATGGCAAATTGGTTGGTGAAAAACAAACAACCAGAAATGAGGAGTTTAAAGCTGTTTTTCAAATTCCATATAATTCAGGTGAAATAAAAGCGGTCAGTATGCTGAATGGTAGAGAAGTTCAATCTCAAATTTTACAAACTGCAGAAAAAGCTGCCTTGATTGCATTAAAGCCAGACAAAACAGTTCTTAAAGCCGATGGTCAGGACTTATCATATATAAACATTGACATAACTGATTTGAAAGGAGTACGTGATCCTAATGCAGATAATATTTTAACTTTTGAAATTGAAGGAGCCGGAACTATTGTAAGTGTGGCAAATGCAAATCTTAAAGACACTGATTCCTATGTTTCAAAAAACAGAAAAGCATGGAAAGGTCAGGCGCAGGTTGTGATAAAAAGTAAAAAAGAAAAAGGAAATATCATATTGAAAGTTAAATCATCAGACCTACAAGATGCTTCTTTAAAACTCAGCGTTCAATAACGCTTTAAATGATTTATTTAATTTAATACTATTTCCTTATTTTCAAAATGTTATATTAAATCCAACAACCGAAGTTGTCTTTAATATATTTGAACCTAAACTCTTGAATACTTGATTTTACAAGGTTTTGAGTTTTGTAAATTGCTATTTGCCACGATCGTGCCACAAAACTTAGGCGGCTGAAATATTTTTTTAAAACCGCCTTAAGTTTTGTGGCAATAAAGGCATCCCTCCAAACTATAAAGAACTTTTAATTTGTGATCTTTTTTTCTTAAAGTTTTCTATTATGTTCTCTAGCGAAGGTTACAGGTTATTAGTCGAATTTTTGATTATTTAGATTGTGTAATATTTAATTTTATATCAAATAAGCACAATAATAGATAAATGATTAAAGAAAGTATAAATTTCAAAGAAGCCGGAAAGTTTGAAGAAACCCGTTTTGAGAAAATTCATAATGTAATTTTCGATTCGTCTCAAGAAGCTTCGGTATTAGTAGCTCAGGAAATAGCCAATATAATTCAAAGAAAAGAAGAGTTGAACGAATCCTGCGTTTTAGGACTTGCAACAGGATCTTCGCCAGTAAAAGTTTACGAAGAATTGGTTCGCTTGCATAAAGAAGAAGGTTTGAGTTTTGCTAATGTTGTAACCTTCAATTTAGATGAATATTATCCAATGGATAAAAATAATATTCAGAGTTATTGGTATTTTATGCATGAGCATCTTTTTAATCATGTTAATATTCTACCAGAAAATATTAATATTCCCAACGGAAACATAAGCAATGAAGACTTACAACAATATTGTATAGATTACGAAATGAAGATTAAAGCCTATGGCGGATTGGATTTTCAGCTTTTAGGAATTGGAAGAACCGGACATATCGGTTTTAACGAACCGGGATCTCACGTTAATTCGGCTACCAGAAGTATTACATTAGACCATTTGACACGTATCGATGCCGCATCTTCATTTTTAGGAATCGATAATGTACCCAGAAAAGCCATTACAATGGGAATTGGTACTGTAAAAAATGCCAAAAGAATTGTACTTCTTGGATGGGGAATAAGTAAGGCAGAAATTATAAAAAATACTATCGAAGGAGAAATTTCTTCACGAGTTCCAGCCACATATTTACAACAGCACAACAACACAACATTTGTCTTAGATACAGAAGCTTCATCAGAATTGACCAGAGTAAAAACTCCTTGGTTGGTTAAATCTATAATCTGGACAGAAGAATTAAAACTAAAAGCCGTAGCATGGTTAAGTGAATTGACTAAAAAACCTTTCCTTAAATTAACTGATAAGGATTACAACGATAACGGAATGTCGAGCCTATTGACAGAAGAAGGAACTGCATATGATTTAAACATTAAAATGTTTAACAAAATGCAGCAAACCATTACAGGTTGGCCGGGAGGAAAACCAAATTCAGATGATACCTACAGACCGGAACGCGCAACACCGGAAAGAAAAAGAATCATCATTTTTAGTCCGCATCCTGATGATGATGTTATTTCGATGGGTGGAACTTTTGACAGATTGGTTGAGCAAGGACATGATGTGCATATTGCGTATCAAACCTCAGGGAATATTGCCGTTTCGAACGAAGAAGCTTTAAAATTTGCTGAAATATCTAAGGCATTGAATTCAAATTCTACAGAATCTGAAAATATTATAAACTTTTTAAAGAGTAAAAAAGCAAATGATATTGATTCATTAGAAGTGAGAAAATTAAAAGGATTAATTAGAAGAAGTGAATCTGTTGCAGCTACCAGATATTTGGGTGTGCCGGATTCTAATGTTAACTTTTTAGATTTGCCATTTTATGAAACTGGAACAGTTAAGAAAAATAATCTTGGAGAGGCTGATATACAAATTATGTGTGATATTATCGAAAGGATAAAACCACATCAAATTTATGCAGCAGGAGATCTTGCAGATCCGCATGGAACTCACAAAGTGTGTCTCGATAGTTTGTTTGAAGCTTTAAAAAGACTAAAACACAATAGTTATATGGATGATTGTTGGGTTTGGTTGTATAGAGGAGCATGGCATGAGTGGGAATCATACCAAATTGAAATGGCGGTTCCAATGAGCCCTGATCAGGTTCTTAAAAAACGTCATGCCATCTTTTATCACCAATCTCAAAAAGACGGTGTAATGTTTCAGGGAGATGATAGTCGAGAATTCTGGGTAAGAGTTGAAGATAGAAACAGATTAACAGCAGAAAAATATCACGCTTTAGGTTTAGCAGATTATTCTGCGATCGAAGCTTTTAAACGATATTTCTTTTAGAAAGATATTGTTTTCAAAATATAATAAACTATTCATGTGGTTTATTTTGGTTAGTTACCAATGTTGAAATGCAGTCATTTATGGCTGCATTTTTTTTGCTTTATGTTGAGATGAATGTGTTTGTCGCTTTTGATTGAGATATGGGACACGGATTTGACTGATTCGCTAAAGCGAAAACGCGGATTTGCACGGATTTTTTTTTAGTAGGTTTTTTTGTTTGTGTGTGTCAGGCTGCGCGTAGTTTTGGATTGCGAAATTGCACGCTGATTTGACGGATTCGCTAAAGCGAAAACGCGGATTTGCACGGATTTTTTCTAGTGCGTTTTGTTGTTTGTGTGCGTCAGGCTGCGCGAAGGCGAAGCTCGCAAAGTAGCTCAATAGAAATTGGCGACTTTCTACTTTATTCAGAGTGGCAAACTTTCTAAATCTAAGAATTCAAAATCCTCTGCTTTACATGATCGATATAAGATCTTCCAATGACATATCTAAGTCCTTCAATTTCAATGCTGTTTCCTTCAACGGCATCAATTTTATCAATTGCTATAGTGTAGGAGCGGTGTATTCTTAAAAAATTTCTTTCGGGTAATAAATCTGTAAAGTCAGATAATGTGCTGTGTATTATGTATTTACCGGTTAGCGTATTTATTTTTAAATAATCTTTAAGGCTTTCAATGACCAAAATTTCATTAAAGAAAATCTTCTTCATTCTTTTTTTATCAATTTTAACAAAGATAAAAGGGCTTTCCGGGCTGCTTTCCTGAGGAATATTATTTTTATTTTCAAGTCTTTTGCTAATCTTACTCAGCGTTTTCATCAACCTTGGGAACTCAATAGGTTTTACCAGGTAATCTAAAACATCTAATTCATAAGTTTCTATAGCAAATTGGCTATAGGCACTTGTAATAATAAGGATTGGAGGATTTTCCAGGCTTTTAATAAAATTGATTCCGTCAAGAACAGGCATATTAATATCAAGAAAAACGACATCAACTTTATTGTTTTTTAAAAAAATTAAACCTTCTATTGGATTGCTAAAAGTATCTATTACTTCAAAATTTTCAATTGGCTCTAAATAATTTTTAATAACATTAATTGCTAATGGCTCATCATCTATAATCAAACAATTTATCTTCATTTCCATTTTGTTTTTTTGCAAATAATTTAACAGGTTAAATTAAGGACTTGATAAGGTTACTATAAGTGACTTTAATCACGTGCTTTACAACAAAAATATTCTTTTTATTTTTAAAAGTTAACTTATGGTCATCTTTATTATAACCTAGTCCTAATCTTTTTTTTACATCCTCTATACCTATACCATTTGACTTGTTAAAATTGTCTTTATGAGGTGTAATTTCTTGTGTTGGGTTTGAAATAGGGAATTCAAAAAATCACCTTTGACCTTAAAATTAATATCAATGATCACTTTTCAAGTGTTTTTTGTTTACGCCATTTTTAAATGCATTTTCAATAAAAGTCAATAAGATTATAAGAGCTAATTCCTTATCATGAATATCGCCGGAAATAGACCTATTTATTTCTAATAGGTTCCCATTTCTGATTTGCTCCAAGTCAGGATAATTTTGAATAAATAGTATTTCGTTTTCCAAAGGTTGTCTTTTATTTTTTGCATCATATAGCACATTAACTCAGAAAGTTTAAGGACAATTTTTGGTGTTTTGTTTATCTATTGTCAGAGAATAAATATTGTTTGGCGTATTAAAGAAAGTATAAGGAGAAATTTGAGATTTCAGGAAAAGCAATTCTGTTTCTAATTACGATTTTTAAAGATGTGTTACTCTTTTTTGTTCTTTTAAAAAAATCGAAAGTTGTCTTAATTGCAGTCACAAAAGTGATTACATAAAGCTCACCCATCATCATGTAATGGTATCCATATGGTTTGTTAGAATTTAAATTAGTAATAATGATGTGTTTTGTGAATTTTTTTGATGTTTATCGTTGTTTGTGTGTTGTTTGTCTAAATTATTTTTAATGAAAAAACTAATTTATTTAAGTTTATACTAAGGTTATGTTGTAGGTGAATAATCTTGTGATATTTTATAAATTAAAATATAGTCATGCTAACGAAAAAACAATATGGGATTATTACCAAGTTTTTTTTGAAGAACCTAAGAGCAAGGTAGAGTTAACGTTATCACAACATAAAATAGAAGTTTAAACGCCAATAGATTTATTAAATACAATTTTCTGTACGCCAATGTTCCACACCCTAGTTGCCCCTGTAACCTATAGTGATAAAAGAGGTCAGTTTAGAAAAGAGGATGATCAAATTGTTACAACAAAAGATTATACCAAATACTTGACCTTATCACTATAGGATACTTTTAGAGCCGAAAATCCATTACAAACTTTATTAGCGCCAGACAAAGTTTCAGACATTATAAATTTCTTCATCAGTTCACTATCGTTCGGGTTTTCTTCGTAGAAATTATTCAGACAACAAAAAGGTAAACCATTGATCTTAAAATAAGGTCAATGGTTTTTTCTTTTAATAAATAATGAGCTTTTATAGATTGTTTATTAGTCTGTATAATTCATTAATAATTATGAGTTAAAAGGTATTGTAGTGCTAAAAAAAACGTATAAAATTAACAAACACCTTTTCAAATTTGTTATTGGTCGAAATAATATTTTGAAAAAGAATTATAGTTATAGATTTAACAAAGTATTAACCTTAGGTTGATGAATTAAAAGAAAAATAATTAACAAAAACCAAATTATTAACACAAAAACCAAATTATGATGCAAAAAGTATTTAAATTACTGTTTGTGTTTTGTTTATGCAGCTTTCAATTTGCAAAAGCACAAACAACAGTAAAAGGAACGATAACAGATGCTGTGAGCGGAATTCCGATTCCAGGAGCAAATGTAGTTGTCAAAGGAACAAGAACGAGTGCATCGTCAGATTTTGATGGTAAGTACAGTATAAAAGTTCCAAATCAGTCAGCTGTTTTAGTTTTCAGTTATGTTAGCTCTGCTCCAAAAGAGGTAGCTGTAGGAACCCAAACTACTGTTAATGTTGCATTAGGTGCAGCGACACAACAGTTAGGCGAAGTAGTAGTTACTGCTCTTGGTATTAAAAGAGAAAAGAAAGCTATTACGTATTCTGCTCAGAACATTTCAGTAGGTGAGCTTTCAGAAGCAAGATCCTTAAACGTTGCCAACTCGCTTTCAGGTAAAGTTGCCGGTCTTAACTACTCGACTACATCAAATGGAGTAGGAAGTTCATCGAGAATTACATTGAGGGGGAATCGATCTCTAACAGGTAACAACCAGCCAATGTATGTGGTAGATGGTGTGCCAATTAGTAATGGAACAACAACAGGAAATCCTGATATTGACACAGGAGGAACTACACAACCAGATGGTATCTCAAACATTAACCCTGAAGATATTGCTTCGATGACCGTTCTTAAAGGACCATCTGCAGCAGCACTTTACGGAACGAGAGCTAGTAATGGTGTTATCGTTATAACTACAAAATCAGGTAAATCAGGAAAAACATCAGTTTCGTTGTCTTCAAATTTTATGGCTTCTTCTGCGTATGATTTGACAAATTTTCAAAATGAATACGGTCAGGGATCGCAAGGAGTTTACAACCCAACTTCAGTTTCGAGCTGGGGAGGTAAATTAGACGGAAGTCAAGTTTCGGCTTGGCAGCTTGTTCGTAATCCTAACTATAAAGGACCTGCAACTACAGATTACAGTCCGCAGCCAAATAACGTTATGGATTTCTATAAAACAGGTTATAATTTAGCCAATACCTTGACTATTACAGCAGGAAATGAAAAAGCACAAGGTTATTTTTCGTATACTAATACAAAAGCTGAAGGTATTGTTGGAGGAAATCAATTAGACAGACACAATCTTAACTTAAGATTGACAAGCAAAGTTTCGGATAAATTATCATTAGATGTAAAAACAAATTATATCATTCAGGACATTGATAATTTATTAAGAACAGGAGAGGAGTCTATTGGTACATCGGCTTATTTATTGCCTCGTAGTATAAAATTCAACGAGTACAAAAACTATGAATATACAGATGCAGCAGGTCAATTGCAACAAAACTATTTTGTTGACGAAGCTGGTTCTCCAGGTGGAAACCCTTACTGGTCTGCATTACGCGATGATTCACGTAAAGACAAAAGAAACAGATTCATAGGTCTTGCGTCTCTTAAATACGACTTTACAAAAACAATAAGTTTACAAGTTAGAACTGGTTTAGACCAAATGACAAACAAGAATGTTAGAAATAGATATGCTACAGTAGCTTTTAATAACAATCTGGGTTCTTACAGTGAATCTTATGAAACAGTAAGTGAATTCAATACAGATGCTTTACTTTCGTATAATGAAAAATTTGGTGATTTCTCTGTAGGAATCAATGCTGGTGCAAATGCATTACAACAAAATAGTTCTTCATTGAGTTCAGGAGGAGTTTTAAGCAAAAGAAACTTTTTTGCCCTATCAAATGTATCTACAATTCAGTCTGTTTCTACAGCTTCAGAAAAAAGAATTAATTCTATTTACGGTTTTTCACAAATTGGTTTTAGAAATTATTTATTCTTAGATTTAACAGCAAGAAATGATTGGTCATCTACTTTACCGGCTGCAAACAGATCTTTCTTTTATCCTTCTGTTGGTCTTTCAGGAGTAATTTCGGATATGGTTACACTTCCTGAAGTTATAAGTTTTGCTAAATTAAGAGCTTCATATGCAAAAGTAGGTAATGATACAGATCCTTATCAAACAAGTTCAAGATTATCTTATATAGGTGGTAACGGTGGTATGTTGTATGCTCAGACTACAGCAGCAAACCCTAATTTACGTCCTGAAATGTCAAGCTCAGTTGAGTTTGGTGGAGAAGTTAGATTTCTTAAAAATCGTTTAGGATTAGATGTTACATATTTCCAGACTAATACTAAAGATCAGATTTTTTACATCAATACACCAGAATCTTCTTCGACTTCAAGAGCTGTAGTTAATGGTGGAGAAATTCAAAATAAAGGTATCGAGGTAGTTCTTACTGCAACTCCGGTTCAATCAGAGTTTTTCTCTTGGGATGTTGGAGTCAACTTTGCAACTTACAGATCTGAAGTAAAATCTATTTATGGAGGAAGAGAAGAATTAGTTCTTGGTGAAGGACGTTTGGTAAGAAGTAAAGTAATTCAGGGTGGAGAATATGGTGATTTATACATTAAAGGTTTCCAAAGATCTCCTGACGGAAAAATTATTGTAAACAGCGCAGGTATTCCATTGGCAACAAATAGTTTTGATGTTCGTGCCGGAAACTTTAACCCGGATTGGACTGCAGGTTTGAAAAATACCTTTAAATACAAAGATTTCTCTTTAAGTTTCCTTGTTGATTTTAGAATTGGTGGAGAAGTTATTTCATACACTCAGGCAAGAGAGGCAGGTTTAGGAGTTAGTGATGTAACTTTGCCAGGAAGAAATGGCGGAATCGTTGTTGATGGTGTTGTAGCTGGTCCAGGTGGAACTTATACTCAAAATACGGTAAGTATTAATGCAGAACAATACTGGACAGCAATTGGACAAAGAACACCTATTGCAGAACCTTTTATTTATGATGCAACAAACATTAGATTAAGAGAACTTGTTTTTGGTTATTCTTTACCAAAACGTGTGTTATACAATTCAGGTTTTACAAGTATTGACTTTTCATTGGTAGGAAGAAATTTATTCTTCTTTGAGAATAAAGCTAAATATTTTGATCCGGAGGCAGGTGCAGGTACAGGAAACTTGCAAGGTATTGAATCTTTCAACATTCCTTCAACGAGAGATTATGGAGTTAATGTTAAATTTGGATTTTAATTAAAAAAAGAGATATCATGAAATATAGTTTTAAAATAAAAACATTAGGAGTTGCTTTAGCACTGGTTTCTGTTTTGTCAGGTTGTACAAACGACTTTGATAAAATAAACACAGATCCTAATTCACTTACAGAAGATCAGTTAGATCCAACTCTTGCAGGACCTTCTTTTGCATCTGCGCTTTATGCAGGTATTCACAATGGTTCTTACTCATCACCAGGTGTAGATGATCAGGGAACATGGGGTATTGCAACCGGAATTTTATCTTCTACATTTATTCAATATTTAGATTGTGGATACGGTACAGAAAGAAATGCATTTGTTAATGGTTACGAAGGACGTGGATGGACAAGATTTTACACCGTTGCTGTTCCGGCTTTAAACAATGCTTTTAAAGCATCTCAAGGAAATCCTGAGGCTTTGGCAATACTTAAAATCTGGAAAGTTTACATGTACAATCAAATGGTAGATGCTTACGGACCAATTCCATATACAGAAGCAGGTAATAAGAAAGAAAAAGTACCGTATGACAGTGTAGAATTTATTTACGAAGACTTTTTTAAATTATTAGATGAAGCTAGCGCTACATTAAATAATTCTTCCGTAACAACAGTGGCATCATTTCAGCCAAACGACCGTTTGTACGCAGGTAATGTTGCCAATTGGAGAGTATTTGGAAACAGTTTAAGATTACGTTTAGCGTTAAGAATTTCTGATATTGAGCCTGCAAAAGCAAAAACACAAGCTGAAGCTGCTGTAGCTGCAGGTGTTATGCAAACGAATGATCAGGGAGCTTTCTTTAAAGCAAGTAATATTACGCCTAACAATTTAAACATGATTGTAAACGGCTGGGGATATACTATGACAGCTTCTATGGAAAGTATCCTTGTTGGATATAATGATCCAAGATTAGCAAAATGGTTTGCCCCACTTGATCCTAAAGCTACTACTCTGGTTTATCGTGGTCAGCCTGTTGGAGGTTTACAAGATCAATTTGGAACAACTAAATTTTCTGCTTTTAATAATGATGTTTTGGGAAGTGGTTCTGCAGGAAATCTTAGTGAATCTAAGAACATTGAAGTATTTATGGCTTCTGAAAACTATTTCAGTAGAGCAGAAGGCGCTTTGAACGGATGGAACATGGGCGGAAGTGCTCAAAGTTTATATGAAGCAGGTATTAGAGCTTCATTAGCACAATGGGGAATTACAGATGCTGCGGCAATAAACGCTTACATTGCCGGAAATACATTGCCAACTTTACCAAACATCTTAACTGTTTATCCAACTTTAGATTTACTAGATGTACCGGTTAAGTTGCCTGTAGCATGGTCTCCTGCAGTTGCTAATCAACGTACACAAATTGCGGTTCAAAAATACTTAGCTATTTTCCCTGAGTCTTGGGAATCTTGGGCAGATTTACGTCGTAGTGATGCAAAAGTGATCTATCCTGTTCTTAATACAGATAATAATGATGCCGGAGTTGGTAAAAGCTTAATGAAAAGAATTATTTATGTAACAAACGAATATTCTTCAAACAAAGACGCTGTTACAGACGGAATCACAAAACTAAAAGGTCCAGATACCGGAGGAACAAAACTTTGGTGGGATACTAAATAATTAATTTGGTGAGTAAAGACCCCACACATTCTTTACTCAAAAAACGCAAAAGGAGAGGTAACTCTCCTTTTGCTATATATAACAAAATCTGATTATGAATTTTAAAAGTTATTGCTCATTTATTGTACTAATGGCGCTCTTTTTTTCGTGCGTTTCATTAAAAAAAGAACCAAAAGCAATTAATAGTACTCAAAATTATATTGCCGAAAATCCGGTTACAGCTGCGAGCCACGCATCGACATTGGTTGAATTAGAACCTAACACGCTTTTAGCAGCCTGGTTTGGCGGAAAACACGAAGGTGCTAATGACGTAAGTATTTATGTTTCATCGTATAAAGAGAAAAAATGGTCTGCGCCAAAAAAGCTTATCGAACCCTTAATAAAAGAAGGTGATACGTTGCCTTGCTGGAATCCGGTTCTGTTTAAAAGTAAAAGCAAAAACTTATATTTATTCTATAAAGTGGGGAAAAATCCGCGAGAATGGTTTGGTGCTATGATTGTTTCAAAAGATAACGGAAACAGCTGGAGTAATCCTAAATATCTTCCAAAAGGAATATTGGGTCCCATTAGAAATAAGCCAATCGAAACCACTCCCGGAATTATTTTATGCGGAAGTAGTACAGAAAGTATTGCGGATAATAAATGGCGCGTATTTATAGAAACTTACACAGAAGCTACAGATAGTTGGGCCATTGCAGATATTCAGGATAAGAAAAATTTTGATATTATTCAGCCAACTTTTCTCGTTCACTCAGACAAAGAAATTCAGATATTATCCAGAAGCAGACATAATAAATTAATCTCAAGCTGGTCTGAAGATAACGGAAAAACATGGCAACGAACAGACAGTATTAATGTTGTAAACTCAAATTCTGGAGTTGATGCCCTAACTTTGTCTAGTAAATCATTTTTGTTGGTGAATAATCCTCTAAAGATGGGGAAAGATTGGTTCAATGGACGGAATGTTTTAGATGTCGAATATTCAAAAGATGGTCTAAACTGGAAGAAGTTGTTTGATTTGGAAAACCAAAAAGAGGGCGAATTCAGTTATCCCGCGATTATTCAAACCTCAGATCATAAAATTCATGTGTTATATACTTACAATAGAAAATATATTAAACACGTCGCATTTGAACTGAATAAGTAAATCAGTAATACATCAGTTTTGTTGGTGGTAAGTTATTTTTGAGGCAAAAAAAAAATCTAACTTTTGCGCATAAAAAAAGTCCTAATCTTCATTAGGACTTTTAGTGGGGAGAGCAGGATTCGAACCTGCGAAGTTTTCACAGCAGATTTACAGTCTGCCCTCGTTGGCCGCTTGAGTATCTCCCCAATCTCAGCGTTAGTGCGCTTTATTGTTCTAAGCGGTTGCAAAGATAGAAAGGTTTTCTATATTTCCAAATAAAAAATGAAAGCTTAGAAGAAATTAATAATTATGTAGACATTCAGGAAAATAAATATAGATTTTTAGGAATAATTTCTACGTTCTGCTGGTTTAAATAAAAGCCGAAAATTTTTAATGATTATCTTTTAAATTTCGATAAGTTAAAAATGGATCAATGCAAAAAAAAACTATGGAGAAACATAAAATAGATTGTATCGGTTAATCATTTTAACTGCAAAGTTTGCAAAGTTTTGTGTTGATACAGCTTTGCGAACTTTGTGTTTTTAAACATACTATTAGATAAGAATCTTAGCGTACTTTGCTGTAAAATCCATCTTTAGTTTTTAAAGCTCCACAAGTTTTTACATTGATCCCAACTTTTGCTTCTGATATGTTTTTTTTGTAAAAAGAATCTAAATTTAGCGCATAAAAAAAGTCCTAATTTTCATTAGGACTTTTAGTGGGGAGAGCAGGATTCGAACCTGCGAAGTTTTCACAGCAGATTTACAGTCTGCCCTCGTTGGCCGCTTGAGTATCTCCCCGATCTCAGCGTTAGTGCGCTTTGTTGTTCTAAGCGGTTGCAAATATAGGAACGTTTTTCATGTTTACAAACAAAAAATCAACTTAATTTTAAGTTATTTTAAAGTTATTTTTTAATTCATTGGAATTGAATAAAATAAAAAATATTAAATTGAAACTTTTTTTAATTTATTTATAAATATAAGATTATTCTTAGCTGTATATTGCTTGTTTTTGACTTTTAATACTAAGAATTTTAATTCGGAATTGCCGTTTTTCCTCATAAAGCAAAAGAAAAAAGATTAAATAAATTCTGGTTTCCTTAGAAATTTAGATTTAGAAGAAAAAAAGAAACAAGCGTTCGATATAAATTCTTTTCTAAGGGATTTTTAAGACCGTCATTGTATCTTTTTAATAAATACAAGTAAATACGAGTTTCGTTTCTTATAATGAATTTAAAAACGTTTACAGCTTACAAATTTAAATCGCACTTGATTTTAAAGTAATTTTTAAATTATTCATTTGGTATAGAATAAAAACAAAAAAATCTCCACTACGGAGATTTTTTTGTTTTATTCTGAAATTGGTATTATTTAGCTAAAAGCTCTAATATTTTTGCTCTTAATTCAGGACCTCTTAAGTCTTGAGCAACTACTTTTCCAGTAGCATCAAGAATAAAAGTTGCTGGAATAGATTGAACACCGTATTGCGCTGCAATTGGTTCTTCCCAAAACTTCAAGTTAGAAACCTGAGTCCATGTCAAACCATCTTTTGCAATAGCTTCTTTCCAGGGTGCTGCTTCTTTATCAAGAGAAACACCAACAATATTTAAACCTTTTGCATGTAGTTCTTTGTAAATAGCTACAACATTAGGATTTTCCTTTCTACATGGTCCACACCATGAAGCCCAGAAATCTACAATAGTCACTTTACCTAAACTTTCTTTAAGTGAGACTACTTTTCCTTCTGTGTTAGGAGCAGAAAAGTCTGATCTTCATTTAGCGCTACCAACAGGAGAAGCTGACGCACCAACCGCAGGCATTTTTGCTTGACCTATTTTAGTTTTGATTTCTTTTCCAGGAGTTGTGCTTTTTAGAGACTCATCTAATCCATTATAGATAGTTTCGATTTTCTTAACATCAGCAGTTGGATCAGCAAGCATACTTTGAAGAATCAAAGCAGTAATGAATGATTTTGGGTGACCTTCAGCGTAAGAAGTATATTTCTTTTTAGAATTTGCTTGTACTTCTGTTTGAAGTTCCATGTATTGTTTCATCAAACCGTTGATAGTTGCAGTATCTTGAGCTTGTTGAGCAGCTTGCATTTTCTGAGTATTTTTTTTCTGAAAATCAACTAAACTTTTTTGAGTTTTGTTAAGGTCTTCATTAAATTTCACATACTCGTCATTGTTGTAAGTTCCAGAAATTTTAGATTTATGGATACTATCTTTATCAATTGCAACAGTGATTTCTCCTGTTTCTAAGATGAAAGGAAGAGGAGCAGGAGAACCTTGAACAATTAATGCGTGAAATGCTGGTTCAGTTACTTTTCCTTTTATTTCGAATTTTCCATTTTCAACTTTAACGGTATCAAGAGCAACTGTCATTTTTGTTGTTGGATCCTGACCTTGAAGAATGATAGTTTTTCCGTTTTCGATTCCTTTTGCTGTTCCGGTAATTAGATATTCTCCGTCTTTAACTTTGCTGCATGACATAATCGCTACAGAAGCGGTAAGTAAAAAAAGTATTTTTTTCATTTATAAAATAATTAGTTAATTGATTTGTGCAACAAAAGTATCTAAAAATCTAAAACTTAAAGAATTTTGGAACCTAAAATTTTGTTATAGTTTTTTTGATCGTAATCCTCCCGTAATCAGCTTGTTTGTTGGCTTGATTCGATTTTAAACTCTCGTTTATATTATTATTATGAATCTAAATTATCATTTTTTTGATTTTTAGACATAAAAAAAGCACTCTGTTGCCAGAATGCTTGTAAGTATATTATAGTATAAAAACTATTCTTGATTTGTTTTCTTTCTCCAGGTAAAAGAGTTCAAAATGTGTCTTTTTGCGAATCTTCCAGGAGAATCAGCATTTACCATTTTTACGTAAGTAGCTTTAGGAACACTAATGTATTCGTAAACACTTCCGTTAGAGAAATCGATAATTAAACGACCTTCAACAAATTTATAATCAGTAATTGTAGAAGTTGCGATAGTCTCAGTATATTCAGGTAAATTTGCTTTAATCGTTTCAGGATTAATACTTACCAAAAAGTGATAAGCTTCAATAATAGCTTTACTTTTTTCTTCTGCAGCTTTCAAACCAGCGTCATCACCTTGAAATTTATCAGGATGAGATTCTTTCATCGCATTACGATAGATGGTTTTTAAATCTTTTAACTCTGCAGTTTTCTCTACGTTTAGTAACTTACGGTATTCAACTATTTTTTTCATAAATAAAAGGTAACTTCTTGTCTATTAGTTTGAAATGAGTGTTTTTTACTTCAAAACGACAATTTTTTTGCAAAGGTACACTTTTTTTTAACTTTTTACTTTTGATAGAAAAAATATTGCGAAAAAGTTATTTGTTAAATGTTAGAAGTTAGATGGTTTATGTGAAACTAGATGTTTTTTACCGCAATCCCGATAGCTATCGGGAGCAAAGTTTTTTTTGCTTGTAAGGTTTTATAAAACACAAAGTTCGCAAAGCTTTGTATTGATCTAGCTTTGCGAACTTTGTATTTTTTAAACGCTCCGTTAGATAAATTCTTAGCGCGCTTTGCGGTAAAATTCTCATTTCAACTTGAAACAAGGAAAACCTGAAACTAAAGACTATTTATCCTCAGGTTTCTGATTTGCTTTATGAAAGTTTTTTGACTTCTTTGGATATTTATCATAACTAATATCGCTTGGATTTTCAATTACTGATTTTATTGTAATTAATTCACCAATAGTATGATTTGCGTGTGCCATTTTATAATCTAAAAGATATTCACCACAAAAATAATTGTTGTTTTCATCTTTCTCCATGATACCAGTATAAACCCCTTTTTGCATCATTTTTTCTTGTGACCCTTTAGACATGAATTCTTTATTTTAAATTTGAAGGTACAAAGTTAATCAATTTATCTTTGTTTTAGGGAGTCTTGGACAATCTCAGTATATTTGCACATGCAAAAAAACTTCAAGCCACATCCTAATTCGTTCAAAAATACCTTTTGCGTGTTTCATGAAGTACTTCCAAATGAAATCGAAGGTTTAAAGAAACAGTTTGAAAGTAAAGCCGGAAGTACCTATTATTATACAGAAGCCGGAATGTATCGCGTTTCAAATCATTGGGGAAGATTAGCCAATAGCAAATGGCGTTTAGTCGCACGTGATCCTGAAACCGAATCAAAAACAAAAATAGGTTTTGCCGCTTGGAATGAATTTTATCCGGATAATGCCGAAGAGAAGCTTTATTATATAGATGCAGATTTTGAAAAAAATATGGTAACCTATCAACATAAAAAGAATCCGGAATATGATGGTAAATCTGTTTTAAGAACTAGTTTTGAAACCACAAAAAGGATTAAACAAGTCAGAAATCTGCAACAATTAACGTCTTGGGCAAAACATTTTGATTATGATGATATAGATGATTTAAGAAAGCAAATTATAACAGAATTGATTTTTACCGAGAAAACATTAGACGAAATTAAAAGAGAAATATAATGGGACGCAACAACGAAAGAAATATCAAAAAGCACAACGACAAATTGCACAAAGCCCAAAACAAAGTGAAACAGGCTGAAATTGCAAGAAAAGAAAAGCTAAAAGAAATCATTAAAAAGTTCAACGAAGACAAAAAGGAAGAAAAATAAAAATCTTTGCCACGAATTTCACGAATTAACACGAAGTATTTTTTAAAAGTTCTTTGCCACAGATTAAAAAGATTAATACAGATTATTGTTTTTAATTTTGTGTTCAATACAAATTAAAATTAGTGCCAATTCGTGAAATTCGTGGCGAAAAAAAACAATATTTATAGATATGAAATTCGAAGATTTAAAAGTAAGTGTACAGGAAATTATTGATTTAATTGCTGCAAAAAATGATAGAGAAGCAAATAATAAATTGCTTGAAGTAAATGAAACTTTAGATGAAATGCTAGATCATGCAGAAGAAGACGAAGATTTGAGAGAAATCAGCAGATATCAGGTTTTATTGAATCAATTGCACGTTAAGATTAACGGCGAAGAGCAAGTTGATGGAGAATAAAAAATGCTTTTGTGACACCGGTTTGTTGTTTGAGAATTGCTGCGGATTATATCTTGAGGACAACCAAAAAGCACCAACAGCATTGGCTTTGATGCGTTCCAGATATTCGGCTTACGCAACTCATAATGCCGATTATCTTCTGGAAACAACTCATGTTTCGGAAAGACAATATTACTCAAAAGCTGAAATTCTAAAATGGGCGACAAGCAATAAATGGCAAAAACTTGAAATTTTAAGTTTTACTGAAAATACTGTTGAGTTCAAAGCTTATTTTTTAGATTCAAATCAAAAGCCACAAACGCATTATGAATTTTCTACTTTTAAATTTGAAAATAATGCATGGTATTATGTTGATGGAAAGTTTGAATAATTGCTAAATTTATAAGGAATTTCAACGTGTTTTGCTCCAATATTTTAACTAAAAATTAATAAACGTTTCTTTTTTCGTAATTCTAAAATAGCGTAATTTTAGAATTATGAAAAACGAATTTAAAAAAGGTTTTTATTTTAAGTCGTACGAAGCCCCATTTCAGTCTCCGTTTGAAAAACTTTTTGGCATATTTAAAGAGTTAATTACCCATACTTCGGGTGATTTTGATGAAGCTATAGACTGGCTTCGGGAGTTAGATAAAGAATATAAACTGACCGACGAAAACTACACAATCGATGATTTTATCGAAGATTTAAAAAAGAAAGGTTACATAAAAGACGAGGTTAAAGAAGATGGAACAGATGGTTTTGGTATTACGGCTAAAACAGAACGTGCAATCAGACAACAAGCCTTAGATCAGATTTTTGGTAATTTAAAGCGTTCCGGAAGCGGAAATCACAAAACCAAACATGCCGGAAATGGCGATGAACACACAGGAGAATTCCGCGAATTTAATTTTGGAGACGGTTTAGAACGAATTTCGTTAACCGAAAGTTTACGAAATGCACAAATCAATAATGGAGTAGAAAGTTTCATGCTGACCGAAAATGATTTGGTTGTCGAAGAAACGCAATACAAAGCTCAAATGAGTACGGTTTTGATGATCGACATCAGTCATAGTATGATTTTGTATGGCGAAGACAGAATTACTCCGGCTAAAAAAGTTGCAATGGCTTTGGCGGAATTAATTACGACGCGTTATCCGAAAGATACACTTGATATTTTGGTTTTTGGAAACGATGCCTGGACAATTCCAATCAAGGATTTGCCTTATTTACAAGTTGGCCCATATCACACAAATACGGTTGCAGGACTTCAGTTGGCAATGGATATTTTACGTAGAAAACGAAATACCAACAAGCAAATTTTCATGATTACCGACGGAAAGCCAAGTTGCGTTCGTGAACGTGACGGTTCCTATTATATGAACAGCAACGGACTCGACGAATATATCGTTGACAAATGTTATACTCAGGCGCAACAAGCCAGAAAATTACACATTCCGATTACGACTTTTATGATTGCAAACGATCCGTATTTACAACGTTTTGTGAATCATTTTACCGAAGCAAATCAAGGAAAAGCATTTTATACCGGATTAAAAGGTTTGGGCGAAATGATTTTTGAAGATTATGAAACAAATAGGAAGAAACGTGTACGCTAATTTTAAGGTTCTAAGGGACTAAGAATCTAAGTTGCTAAGGTTTTTTTAGACAACGTATAGACCAACGCATATTGTAGAGGCGCACAGCAGTGCGTCTTTCGTAAAGATTCGCGAAAGACCTAACAGGTTTTTAAAACCTGTTAGGTCTGATTAAATCTAATAAAGGTAAAATTTGAAAATAAAATTTTATTGAATAATACGGTTGCGTGAGGGATAGGAGTAAGCTACCGAAGTAGCATGGATAGCCCGACAGTATTTAAGAAAGGGCCTCATGAACACAAAGTAGATTAGGCCCTTTTTTAAATGGTGGCACGCCCAAATTAAAGACACAGTTATGCGTCTCAACAGAAAAAATAATAAAAATAAAAAAAACACATATTTCAATAAAAATGGAAATAAATACTATAAAGACATTAGGACAATTAAAAGCCTCGGGATATAAAAGCATAAGTATCAAGGATGAATTACGAAATAATCTCCGTGAGAAAATTAAATCCGGAAAACCTGTTTTTGAAGGCGTTCATGGTTTCGAAAATACGGTAATTCCAGAATTAGAACGCGCTATTTTATCTCGTCATAACATCAATTTATTAGGACTTCGTGGTCAGGCAAAAACACGTTTAGCGCGTAAAATGGTCGAATTATTAGACGAATATATTCCGTTTGTGACGGGTTCAGAAATTAATGACGATCCGTTAAATCCAATTTCGCGTTTTGCAAAAGATATAATTGCAGAAAAAGGTGATGAAACTCCAATTTCGTGGTTGCATAGAAACGAACGTTTCTTTGAAAAATTAGCAACTCCGGATGTGACGGTTGCGGATTTAATTGGTGATGTTGACCCAATAAAAGCGGCAAATCTAAAATTATCTTATGCAGATGATCGCGTAATTCACTTTGGAATGATCCCGAGAGCGAATCGCTGTATTTTTGTAATTAACGAATTACCTGATTTACAGGCCAGAATTCAGGTTGCGTTGTTTAATATTTTGCAGGAAGGCGATATTCAAATTAGAGGATTCAAATTGAGAATGCCGCTTGATATGCAATTTATATTTACTGCAAATCCAGAAGATTATACGAATAGAGGAAGTATTGTAACGCCATTAAAAGATAGAATTGGTTCTCAAATTTTAACACATTATCCTGAAAGTGTTGCAGTTGCAAGAACAATTACTGAACAAGAAGCAAAGCTTGATGAAACGCAACATAAATTGGTTTATGTGCCAAGTTTAGCCAAAGATATATTAGAACAAATAAGTTTTGAAGCTCGTGATAGTGAATACATCGATAATAAAAGCGGAGTAAGTGCGAGAATGAGTATTACGGCTTTTGAGAATTTAATGAGTACGGCAGAACGAAGAGCTTTGAAAGCTGGAGTTGATAAAACGACTTTGCGTTTGTCTGATTTCATTGGAATTATTCCTGCGATTACCGGAAAAGTAGAATTGGTTTATGAAGGAGAGCAGGAGGGAGCCGCAGCAGTTGCACAGAATTTAATTGGTTCGGCAATCAGAACTTTATTCCCAACACTTTTACCTAAGATCGAAAAACTGGAAAAACAAGGTGAAAAAACAGCTTATTCTGATTTGATCGAATGGTTTTTTGCCGAAAGTGGTTTCGAATTATTAGACGATGCTTCGGATAAAGAATATCAGACTATTTTAGACGAAGTAACGCCATTAGATGTTTTACTGAAAAAATATCAGCCTCAATTAGATAAAAAAGACCAATATTTCATGAAAGAATTTATTCTTTGGGGATTGGTTGAATATAAAAAATTAAGCAAAGATCGTTTTGCACAAGGACATCAATTTAAAGATATGTACGGAAGTTATATTAGTAAACTTTAAGTAATTATAAATTGTGAATTATTAATTATTAATTTTGGCTTGCGTCTTAAGCATTCAACCCGACAGGTTTTAAAATCTGTCGGGTTTGTTATTTTTTGTCATTTCGACGGAGGAGAAATCACACTCGTAACTCGACAAAGATTGGCGATTTTAATTGCGGAATTTCTCGTGTGATTTCTCCTCTGTCGAAATGACAAGATTGCGCAAAAAACGACAAGTTTCAAGCCTGTCATTTTTTATTTATTAGAAATAAACCCATTACCAGTTTTATTTCGTCTACCTTGCTCCGTTGGCTGTATTTGCAGTTTTCCCAAAACAAAAATGGAAAATGGTTTCGAAGATTTGATTGCGAGTTATATTGAGAACAAAGTAGGAATATCGGAGCATTTTTTAAGCGCTGAATTAGCAAATCATTTAAAACAAAACTTAGTTGATTTAAATCAAAAGAGTTTACTGAAAGAAGCAGGAATTGGCAATTCAGAGAAAGTTTCTTATGACGGAGCGATTAGAAGCGATTCTATTTATTGGCTGGACAAAAAAAATAATAATGCATTCGAAAATGAATTCTTTGATCAGATCGATGCTTTTATTATTTATCTAAATGAAAGCTGTTACGCAGGAATTACCGGTTACGAATTCCATTATTCTTTATATGAAAGCGGAGATTTTTATCTGAAACATTTGGATCAGTTTAAAAATAATCCAAGCCGAAAATATTCGATGATTAGTTATCTTAATAGCAATTGGCAGGAAAGTGACGGAGGTGAATTGATGATTCATCAGGAAAACAACAATCAGAAAATTGCGCCTACTCAGGGAAAAACCGTTTTCTTTAAAAGTAATGAATTAGTTCATGAAGTTTTGGTTACCCAAAATACCAGAATGAGTATTACAGGTTGGCTTAAAAGTGATTAGTTTTATTAAAAAAAGTTTTACCGCAAAGCGCGCAAAGTTTTTTTAAATTAAGCAGTTTTACAAAAAAAAACAAAGTTCGCAAAGCTGCTTCAACACAAAGCTTTGCGAACTTTGTGTTTGCTAAGCGCAAACCAAAACAAAAAAACTTTGCGCGCTTTGCGGTAAAATTCTCATTTTAATTAAACCATTTCAAATCTAAAAATAGTAAGGTTGTTTAAAAAAATAATCAATCATTAGAATTTATATTGATATATCAATTATATTTGTATCAAATAAAAAGAGTATGAAATTTGAAAACCCAACCAGAACTGCTTTGTATTCAATTGAAAAAGCCATAAAGGAATATCGAAAACTTGCACAAAAAAATATTAGCAAAGTTGTGGAAGACATTACTGTAGATCAGGGTTTGGTATTAATTATACTAAATGACAATCAGAATATTGCTCAAAACGAATTGGCAAATCTTGTCTTTAAAGATAATGCTTCGATTACCAGAATGATCGAATTAATGGTTAAAAAAGAATATATAACCCGAACAATTCATCCGGAAGATCGCAGAAAATTTAATCTTGAAATCACGGAAAAAGGAATAAAAACACTCGAATTAATACAACCGGTTATTAAAATTAACAGAGAAACGGCGCTTGATGGTTTATCGTTGGAAGAAATTGCATTACTTGATAAAACACTCAATAAAATAATCACTAATTGTTCAAAATAAATAACATGAAATCAAGCTTAACTCTAATTGCATTGTTGGTATTTACTTTTGGATATTCACAAAAAGAACTGAGTACGAAATTAGAACAATACATGGACGCGCAGTTTACTATTAATGATTTTAGCGGTACTGTGTTGATTTCTAAAAAGGATTCGATATTGTTTAAAAAAGCATATGGTTTTGCTGATTACGAATGGAAAGTTAAAAACGTAATAGATTCGAAATTCAGCTTAGCTTCGGTTTCAAAGCAATTTACGGCGGTAGCGATTCTGCAATTAGCCGAGAATAAAAAACTTTCGTTAGACGATTCCCTTAATAAATATTTTGCTAATTTTCCAAAAGGAGACAAGATAACTTTGAAGATGATGTTAAGTCATAATTCAGGTTTGCAAATGGATTTTGACGAATTGTATTTGGCTAAAACAGATCTTAATAAAGATTCGGTTTATACGTATCTGGCAAAGAAACCTTTGTTGTTTGAACCCGGAACAAGTACAGCTTATAGTAATATTGGTTATTATTTATTAGCGCGCATCGTTGAGAAAGTTTCAGGAGAATCTTATTCGGCGTATTTGAAGCAGAATTTATTCAATGAGGCAAAAATGTACAATTCGGGAATTTCGTCAAATGATGCAATCGTCGACAAAATGGCTCAATCGTATTATTTTGAGAATAATAAATTAGTAAAAAATCCATACATCAACTGGAATTTTAATTTTGGACATGACGGCGTTTATTCAACCGTAGAAGATTTAAATTTATGGAATAAAGCACTTTTTGAAAGTCAAACTTTATTATCTGAAGAATCAAAGAAAAAGATGTTTACCTCGTATAATGATCAAAATTTTGGTTTTGGAGTGATTATTAATCCTTTCTATAACCAAAATCATCAGCTTATTGCACATGATGGAGGTTTTCTGGGCGCAATGACTTCGTTTAATAAGTATACAGAAGATAATATTTTTATTACTGTTTTGTCTAATAATCAATCAAGATCTTATTATATCGCTTATGGACTTGCAGGAATTTGTTTTGGTAAAGATGTCGAACTTCCATACAAACATATTCAAACAGTGATTGATACTAAGGTTTACGATCAATATATTGGTGATTATGAAAATATCAAAATCTTAGAGAAAGACAATAAACTATATTATGTAGATTATGATATCGAATTATTGCCGGAATCTCCAACAAAGTTTTTTCGCTCGGATAATCACAATACAACTTTAGAATTTGTTAAAAATAAAAAAGGGAAAATTACACAGATCGAAATAAAAAAAGCCGGAATAAAAGAGGTGAAAACTAAAACCAAAGGAGTTTAAGTATTATTTTTGTGGTCAAAATATAATCCTATGTTATTTCTTGTTCTAAGTATTCTTTGTAGTGTAATTGTTGGTGTAATTTTTAAAATAACCCGAAAATACAATAGCAATCCAACTCAAATTATCACCTTCAATTATGTGTTTGCTTTAGCGCTTTGCTATTTTACTTTTAGTCCCGATTTAACCGAAGTTGATGCGAACGCACCTTGGAATATTTACATTGCAATTGGTGTTTTATTACCCGTGGTTTTTCTGTTTTTGGTAGCTTCTATAAAACATATGGGAATCGTAAAAACGGATGCAGCACAACGATTATCGTTATTTATTCCAATTTTAGCAGCTTGGTTTATCTTTAAGGAAGAGTTTAATTCTTATAAAGTCATTGGGCTTATAATTGGTTTTCTGGCGCTTTTATTCATCTTAAGAAAGCAATCCGAAAACTTAGAAAACAAATGGATTTTTCCTGCTGTAGTTTTATTGGGTTTTGGAATTATTGATATCCTTTTTAAGCAAATTGCATTGTATACGACTTTGCCTTATACTACGTCTTTATTTGTAGTTTTTTGTATTGCATTAGGAATTGCACTTCTAATAAGTGTTTATGAAATTGGAATTAAAAATGTAGAATTACAACCAAAAAACATTCTTTTTGGAGGTTTAGTGGGAATCTTTAATTTTGGAAATATTCTGTTTTATTTAAAAGCTCATAAGGCTTTCGCCGAAAATCCTTCTACTGTTTTTGCCGGAATGAATATGGGAGTTATAATTCTAGGAAGTTTGGTTGGTTTGCTTTTTTTCAAAGAAAAATTGTCTAAAATCAACTTTTTAGGAATCTTTTTGGCTCTAATTTCCATTGTTTTGATTGTTATTTCGCAATTTAATTAATTTTTTTGTGCGTCTAAAGCCTTAATTTACAATCTCTTTTAAATTAAGTTTTTATTATTTGAAAATAAACTCGACTAATTCTATAGAATTTATAAATATATTTATAAATTTGCAATAACAATGAAGAACTATAGTCTATATATCATCCCGTTTATGTGCTGCTCAGAGATATGCTGCATGTCAAACGATGCGATGAAATGGCGTTAATAGAGAAAGTACTTGTTAGTTATTTTTTTTTTTAGCCTTTCATGCACCATGAAAGGCTTTTTTTAGAATTATTAAAAAATTAAAAGATTATGAGATCGAATAGAAACACAAATATTATGATGCAATGCTGTCTGATGAAAATTCCATGTTGGCGAATGCAATAATTAAGGAAAAAATAAGTGCTTTTTTGAAAAGAATCAGAAAGTGTTTTTAACGAGAAAAAATCTAAATCACACGAACCCAAATTAAAAAAGATATATATCATGAGTGCAGAAATTATAAAACAGAATCCCTTTCAATCGATGATTGATCGCTTTAATATCGCGGCGAATATTCTTAATCTTGATGAGTCAATCAGGCAAAAGTTGCAACGTCCGGAAAAACAAATTGTCGTTAATTTTTCTATTACATTAGATAACGGAACAATTCAAAACTTTGAAGGATATCGCGTTATTCACAATACGGCATTAGGACCATCAAAAGGAGGAATTCGTTATGATACGGCAGTAAATCTGGATGAAGTAAAAGCTCTTGCAGCTTGGATGACCTGGAAATCTGCGGTTACAGGAATTCCTTTTGGAGGAGCAAAAGGCGGAATCATTTGTGATCCAAGAACGCTTTCTAAAACAGAATTAGAAAAAATTACAAGAGCTTATACAAAAGCTTTAGCAGATATTTTTGGACCTGAAAAAGATGTTCCTGCGCCTGATATGGGAACTGGTCCTGACGAAATGGGTTGGTTAATGGATGAATTTTCGTTAGTGCACGGCAAGACAATTCATGCCGTAGTTACCGGAAAACATTTGCATTCTGGAGGATCTTTAGGTAGAGTAGAAGCAACTGGAAGAGGCGTAAGTATTATCACATTATTGGCACTTCAAAAATTAAAACTAAGACCGGCAAGATCTACAGTTGCTATTCAGGGATTTGGAAATGTTGGTTTACATTCGGCTTTGTTTTTGTTCGAAAAAGGGCTAAAAGTGGTCGCTGTAAGTGATGTTTCTGAAGCTTTCTATAATCCTGAAGGTTTGAATATTCCGGAACTTATCTTGTATTATAATCTAAATAATAAAAGCATAAAAGGATATCCAAATTCGGTTGCTATAAAACACGAAGATTTATTGCTTTTGGATGTTGATGTCTTAATTCCTGCTGCAAAAGAAGATGTAATTACGCAAAAGAACGCTAACGATATTCGTGCAAAAATTATTGTTGAAGGTGCAAACGGTCCCGTTTCATCTGATGCTGATAAAATATTACATGAAAATAATGTTTTGGTAATTCCGGATATTTTGGCAAATGCGGGCGGAGTTACAGTTTCTTATTTTGAGTGGCTTCAAAATTCGCTTTTAGAATCATGGAGAATTCATCAGATTAATACACGTTTGGAGGATATTCTTGAAAAAGGTTTCGAAACCGTTTTTAGAACTGCACTTAAACATGATGTTACGCCGCGTATTGCCGCTTATATTATCGCTTTGAAAAAAGTAGCCGAAACTCAAGCTGTAAAAGAAGTAGCGCTTGAAGCGCCAAAATACAGACAGAATTAAAATTAAGTTTTTAAAATATAAAGATAATTTTCATTGGTTATTATTCTGATAGAGGGTTGATAATCAATGAAAATGTCTTTTTCTTAGTTTTAGAATGAATCGAATAGGAGTTTTTTATGAATCAAAAAAAGTAATTTTTAAAAATGGAACATATTAATTTTCTTGCCTTTGCAATGCCCGCTTTTTTCCTGTTTTTATTTCTGGAATATACATTGGCACAACGAAAAGAAAGACCTGAAATTTTCAATTATGAAAGTTCTGTTTCAAATATTAGTATTGGTATTGCTGAAAGGTTAATTAACTTATTTATCGCTGCCAGTTTTTATCAGCTATATTATTTTATCTATAATAATTATCGAATTTTTGACATTCCAAGTAATGTTTTTGTTTGGATAGGATTAATACTCGCAACAGATTTTGTTTGGTATTGGTACCACAGATTGGGGCATGAAGTCAATTTTTTCTGGGCAGCACATATTGTACATCATCATAGCGAAGAATTTAATTTTACGGCAGCAGCCAGAATCACCACTTTTCAGGCAATTATCAGAACCGGATTTTGGTGTGTTTTGCCTTTTGTTGGTTTTCATCCTGCAATGGTAATTACGATGTTAATTGTTCATGGTGCATATTCCTTTTTTACACATACACAGCTTATTGGAAGAATAAAATGGCTGGAATATGTTTTTGTAACGCCTTCCGTTCATGGAATTCATCACGCTTCTGATGAGAAATATTTAGACAAAAACTACGGCGATATGTTCACTTTTTGGGATCGTATTTTTGGAACTTTCCAGGAAGAAGAAGAAAGACCAAAATATGGATTAACGCATCCGCTAAAGAGTTACAGTTTCTTATGGCAGCATTTTCATTATTACTTTGAAATTTACGAATTATGGAAACGTTCCAGTGGATTCAAAGCCAGATGGAAAGCTGTTTTTGGAAGTCCGGCACATATGGATCAGGATATTCGTCCAATATTAGAAAAGCGCTTTTTGCAGGATAAAGCAAATCCACATCAAAGGCTTAGATTCCGAAATTATCTTTATATACAATTAGGATTATCGACTTTGGTTTTAACCGTTTTTACCTATTATTTTGATCTGTTGAATGTTCTTGATAAGGTTTTTGTGCTTTCGGTTATTTTGATAACACTTGTTAATTGCGGCGCTCTATTAGAACAACGAAAATGGATGTATTATCTTGAATATGGACGCATTTTTATGATTACAACTTTCTTTTTATATCAGGAAAATATGTTCTCGTTTTTCTTTGTTCCGTTGGCGATTATGATTTTTGTAGAGCAATTATTCTCCCTCGGAAAAAGATATCAAAACGTAATCCTTCAATTAGAAACCTCTGAATAATATTTTTGGCCCGCGGATTATGCGGGTTTAGCGGATTGTCGCAGATTTTTTTATCATTTAAGCTGTGACAAAAAAAGTTAGCCCCGAATTCACGAATTATTGTTACATCTGCGTGTATAAAATTCGTGAATTCGGGGCTAACTTTTTTAACTTTTACTCGGTTCCTAATGTCATACAAATTAATAAAATAAAAAAATCTGCGACAATCCGTTTTATCTGTTCAATCCGTGGGCAAAAAAATTAGATAGTTTTTATCGCCATAATCTTCTCTTCAAAAGTATCTTTAAAATCAGATTTGCTTTTAATTCTTGTTTTATATGTATAAATTGTAGCCACAGAAAGTTCGAGAAATTCGGCCATTTGACTGCTGTCCTGAATTCCTAATCTGTACAAAGCAAAAATGCGAAGTTCAGTGTTTAAAAGTTCTCCTTTTTTGACAATACATTTGTGATCATTCGGGAATAAATGATTGAAATCTGTGACAAATGTTGGAAATAACTTTAGGAAGATTTCATCAAATTGATGAAAGAGATTTTCTCGTTCTTCTTTTACATTATAACGTTTTAAACTCGCAATAACTTCATCTGTTTTCTTGGTGATGATTTTGTGTAAAGTACTTTTCTGAATATGATCTATTTTATTGATGAAAGCCGAAGTTGCCTTGATAAAATACGTAATATATTCTTCCTTAATCGCATTTGCTTCACTTAGACTTATGTTCATTTCCTGAAGTTGCGCGTATGACGAAGCCATTATTTTTCGGGCTTTATTTCTTTCTTTTAATTGTTTGAAAATGATAATCGAGAACAAAACGATAATTATAGTAAGTATCGTCAATAGAATAATGATGCGTTCAAGTTTATCGTTTTTTTCTTTTACGTTATTCAATTGCGCTTTTTCGATAATTGGTAATATCGACGAAATTTCAATTTTGCGATGTCTTGCATTATAAAATGTTGCATCATCCATGGCAATGTTAATATACTCATTTGCCTTGTCGAGATAACCCATTTTAAAGAGTTCGTTGGCAAGATTTCTAAGCGCAACGGTTTCTTTAGTTGCATTTTTAACATCGGCAATTGCGGCGAGTGCCAGATATTGAATGGCTTTTTTGGTGTATCCGCGTTCCGAATAGATATAACCTAAACTAGAAGTTGCTATTCCATAATAATCCGGAGGCAAATCATAATTATTAATCCAATAACTAAAAGCAAATTCGGCGCCACGCCAATCTTGTTGTTTGAGGCGTTTTAAACTTTCGGCAGCCCAATATTCGTTTGTATTTGTGCCAATTAATTCCAGCGCTTTTTTCAGAAAGTGATTTCCTTGTTGTACATAATGAATATTAAAGCGTTGATCTTTATTGTAATCGGCAAGATCATAATAAGCGCGGGCTTTTATGGAATAATATTCGAATTTGTGTTTCTGATCGAGTTTTTGATCGTCAATAACGTTCAAAGTATCAATTGCTTCTTTGAACAATCCGGACGAGAGTAAAACGAAACCTTCTTTAATTCGGCTTTTAGCCAAATATTTAGGATCTTTTAAAACGATTGCTTTTATTTTGGCTTCTTCCAGATAGTAATAGGCAGAATCATATTTAAAAGATTTATATTCTTCGAATAAAGACATATAGGTATTGTACAACTGCTCGTTGTTTTGACTTACCGTAAATTTTGAAACATTTCTCTTTAATGCTTCAATTTTATGATACTTCTGTTTTAAGTACACATCTTTTTTGAGTAGTACTTTATCTAATTCTTCTAGAACAGGATTTGTCTCTTTCGCAGTAAGAGAAAAACCCGCAATGAAAAAATATAGAATTAATATTTTTTGCATGTTTTGGTTTGGTTTAAGATAGTTGGTGGTTCTTTTTTGAGTTAATTCGTTTATAAGTCAAATTTAGTCTAAGAGTTGATGATTAACAACTTTTAAAATAGGTAACTTCTTTTTAAAATGCTTCTAAAAAGGGAGTTAGGTTCGTGAAAAAGGTTTTGAAATGTTAAAAGTGGTTTAGTAACTTGCAATTATACAATAAAAAGCTAATAAATATATGTATAGTGAAAAAAATATCTAATATAATTTTCATATTGTCATTTTTACCATTAATTATCTGCTTTTTTTATCTAAACAGTACCTTGATTTTTACATATTTCTTAAAAATTTAAATATTTGATTATTAGGTTTTTATGTTTGTTTTTACCTGAAATACATCTTGATTTTTCGCAGATTCTTTTTTTTAGATTTATTTAACATCTAGTTTCGTGCTGTCCTTTTAAAGGGATAAAAAACTAACAAAAACCACAATTTTATGAGATGTAAAAGTATTTATTGGTTAGCTGTTATTATGTGTCTATTTGCCATTGGCTGCGACAATACAGATGACGGAAGCTACGTTGCTCCAATTACCATTTATGAGAAAGTAAATGGAAACTGGGGATTAACAAATTTGAAGATGGTCGATGAATTTGCGAAGGCAAATAAGATCGAGCCAAGCGAACAAACCTTGAACACCTGGTTTAACTACGAAGATTTTAAAATTAAATTTAGTGTAGACGAAAAAAACAATCCAACGAGTTATGAGGTTACAGGAGATGTTCCGCCATTATTTGCTCCAAAAGGATATTGGCAATTAAGTACAGCTTTTCAACCAACAACCGGAGGCGGACCTACAAAAATCTATTTGTATAGTGACGCTCAAAAAACTCAAAAAACAGATGAACTTGTATTGACTTCTACGCCGGGTAAAAGTGGTGAAATGGAGTTTCAATTGGTGCACTCTTCTGGAGGATCGCCGTTCGTGTCTTATGTATTCAAATTTAATGCTATTAATTAAAAAGTAATATGAAAAAATTTCTATATACAATCTTACTTGCCCTTTTGATGGCCCCAAATTTTATGAAGGCGCAAGAAGCTGCTGGATCTGTGGGTCCAATATCATCGTTTCCTGTCGTTTACAAATATGATGAAAAAGTTACTTGGTATTTTGATCTTTCAGGAACCACATTTGCAGAAACCGAAGATCTTTATATCTGGATTTGGTCACCATCTGAACCAGATGCAGGAAACTGGGAACATTCTTCAGACTTTGCAAAACTACATTATGAAGGTGATAAAATTTGGAGTTTTACTTTGACTCCAACACAATATTTTTCTAAAACCCCAGATGAAATTGCAGCAAGTGCAGGATTTTGGTTTCGTTTAAAAAACAAAAACGGATCTAAACAAAGCGAAGTGGCAAATGTGCCATACACTGATTTTTCATCATTTTACACGGCGAATGAGCTGATCAGAGCTTATCCAACAAAACCAACTATTGATAAAGGTGTAAGTATCTTGTTCAATGCCAACCTGGCTCCGGGATTTGCAGGCGCTACAAGCGTACACATGCATAGCGGATTGAACGATTGGGATATTCAACAAATGTATGAGGCTTCTAAACCGGATATTGCAGAAAAAACAAAACTGAAAGATTTAGGAAACGGTTTTTACAAAATGGATTTAGTTCCAAAAGATTATTACAATGCGCCTGATGGTTACGAGATGAAAAACTTAGTTTTCCTGATGGTAAAAGACAATTGGGCAGGAACGATTCCTGATCAGGTTTTATATGCAGGAGCTTATGTACCGCCACCAGCACCGGTTTTTGGATTTTTCCCTTTACAAATTAGTCAAAAAGATTTTCTTGGAATGTCAAGAAAAAACAATGAGTCGGGTGTGAACAAATTAATCTATACAATAACTGCCGGAAGTAAAGTAATTACTGGAGAATTTGTAGGAGGAACGGCTGAGATAAAAGGATTTGTCAATTTGGTTTCTGAGCTTAATGGTCTTCCAAATCTAACTGAAATTCATGTTTTGGTAAAAGACAACAAAGACAAAACAATTTCGGATACAACGATGCCTCTTAAAACTTTAGACAAATAATTCACTATCAAATTTAAACATCAGATATAATGAATAGTAAAAATAAAAAAATAGTCCTACAGCAAATGTGGACTACTAAATCGCTGGTATTCATGATTTTCATGCTTTTTCTTTCGGCAGGAATGTTTGCTCAGGGAAAAAAACATGTGTCAGGAACCGTTTATGACAATACCGGAAATGTATTGCCGGGAGCTTCTGTTCTGGAAACCGGAACCAGAAATGCTACGACTACAGATTTCGACGGAAAATTTGTGCTGGATGTAGCCGTAGGAGGTTCGATTGAAGTTTCTTTTATTGGATCTACAACTCAAAAAGTTCAAATTACCGAAGCTACAAAACCAAATATAGATGTTCGTTTGCAAAATGATGGATATCAGCTGGCAGAAGTTCAGGTAGTTTCTGTGGGATACGGAACGCAAAAGAAAGCAGATTTAACGGGTGCTATTTCTTCGCTTAAAGCGGATGATTTAGTAAAAGGAACAATCTCTTCTACAGAACAGGTTTTGCAAGGAAAAGTTGCGGGATTAAATATAATTCGTCCTTCGGGAGATCCTGCTGCGGGTTCTACAATTCGTTTACGTGGAGGAACTTCGCTTACAGCAAGCAACAGCCCGTTAATCGTTGTTGATGGTATTGCAGGAGTTGATATTAACGTGGTTCAACCATCAGATATTAAATCTATTGATGTATTAAAAGATGCTTCGGCGACAGCCATATACGGATCAAGAGGAGCAAACGGAGTTATTATCATTACTACAAAATCAGGAACAAAAGGTGTTTCTGTAGTGTATAGTGGTTTATCAAGCATAGGTTATGTGGCTGACAATTTAGATCTTTTATCAGCAAATCAATGGAGAGGATATGTTCGCAACAGCGGAAATAAAGATGCAATTGATTATGGCGGAAATACAAACTGGCAGAAAGCAGTCGAGCAAACGGCAATTTCGCAATCACATACTTTGAGTATTAATTCTGGTAAAACGGATAGCGGTTTCAGAACTTCACTTTCGTATTTAAATAATGAAGGAGTTATCAAATCTACAGGATTAGAAAGATTAAGTGGAAACGTAAGTGCTTATCAATATCTTGGCGATAATAAAGACGTGAAATTTGATATGGGTTTATTTGCTAATGTTGACAAATGGCATCCATTAGATTACAGAATTTTTGAACGTACTTATAATCTAAATCCAACAATTCCGGTTTATGATTCTAACGGGAAATTTACATCTGTAGCGGGAACTATTTATGAGAATCCGGTTGAGATTTTAACAAACAGAACTGTTGATAATGAAAGACACAGATTATTAGGATACTTTAAAACGGAGGTTAAATTTCTGCATGATTTTACTGCTGTAGGTAATATTTCATACGAACATAATGCGGTAAAAGGAAGTACTTACAAACCAAGTTACGCCGTTATGGAAGGTATAACTGAAAATGGTTATGCGCAAAAAACATACGCAGAATATGCAAATGCACAAGGGGAACTTTATGTAAATTATAATAAAGTAATTGACAAACACACGATTGGAGCTCTTGCAGGATATTCGTATTTAGAGAATATTTATGAAGGTTTTGGAGCGCAACGTAGTGGTTTCGTTACAGATGCTTTTAGTTATAACAACTTAGGTGCAGGTTACAATTATCGTTTAGGAGATGTTTATTCTTATAAAGGAAAATCTGATTTAGTTTCGTTTTATGCTCGTGCAAATTATTCTTATGACAGCAAATATTTGTTGACTGCAACTGTAAGACGTGATGGTTCAAGCCGTTTTGGAGATAACAATAAATGGGGAACATTTCCATCTGCATCTGCGGCATGGAAAGTTTCGAGCGAAGAATTTATGAGCGGAACAAAAGGCTGGTTAGACAATTTGAAATTAAGAGTTGGTTATGGTGTTACCGGAAATCAGGACGGAATTGGTGAGTACAAATCACTTTCTATTTTAGGTGTTGGAAACGATAGTTACTACGATCCGAAAACTGGAACATGGAGTTTGGCTTATTCGCCAAAACAAAACCCAAATCCTGATTTGAAATGGGAATCAACAAGACAATTGAATATTGGTGTAGACTTTAGTTTATTTAATAGAATTACAGGATCATTCGAATATTATTCTAAAGACACACACGATTTATTATATACTTACGAAGTGCCACAACCTCCTTATTTAGTTGGAACAATGTTGGCAAACGTTGGACAAATGTCGAATAAAGGAGTTGAACTTACGTTGAATGCAGACATTATCAAAGGAGATAAATTTTCTTGGAATGCTAATTTGACTTTAGGACATAACGTTCAAAAAATCGAAAAACTTTCAAACCCAACTTATAAAACTGATGTTATCTATAGCGGATCATTACACGGATTAGCAGGAATGTCAGGACAATACTCTCAAATTATTGCCGAAGGATATCCTGTTGGAACATTCTGGGGTTATAAAAATGCGGGACTTGATGCAAATGGTAAAATTCAATACTATAATGCAGCGGGAGCTGTAGTTCCTGAAAGTGCTTTAGTAGATGCTGATAAAACAGATTTAGGAAATATTCAGCCTGATTTGACTATGGGTATTGGAATGAATTTTACTTATGGAAATTTTGATCTTGGAGTTTCCGGATACGGAATGTTTGGTCAAAAAGCTTTAAACGCTACAAACATGATGTTGAACGATCCTAACAGATTGCCAAGTTTCAACGTGCCGGATGACTTCTTAAATAGTGGAATTAAATCAGCTCCAAAGTATTCAGATTACTGGATCGAAGATGCTTCATTCTTTAGACTTCAAACACTTTCTGTAGGTTATACAATGCCATTGAGATCAAAATCTTCAAAATTGAGAGTTTACCTTATGGGAGAAAATCTATTTGTAATTACAAGTTATAAAGGTGTAGATCCTGAGATTGGTTTAAATGCACAAGATGGTGCAGATCAAACAGGTTTGGCAGCTCCGGGAATTGACAAGTATAACAATTATCCTAGACCAACGACAATTTCTGTTGGATTAAATTTCACGTTTAATAATTAAGCGAATTAACTCAAAAATATAAAAAATGAAAATCAAAATAACAGCAGCACTATTAATTAGCATGCTTTTTACGATATCATGTACCAATTTAAACGAGGATTTATATGATAAGGTAGAAGATGGAAATTTTGGAAATACTCCAAAAGAGGTCGATGCATTAGTTGGTGGAGCATATTCTTCCTTAAGAGGATTTGCCGATGGAATTTCTAATAATTATCCAACTTCTGAGTACGTATTCTTTCTGGAAGAAACGGTTTCGGACGAAGCTACAATCCCAACAAGAGGTACAAACTGGTACGATGGCGGACAATATCAGGATGCTCAAAAACATACCTGGAAACCTGACAATCGTTTGATTCTTTCGGCTTGGCGTTATAACTACACCGGAATCGCTAAAATCAATGCAATTATCTATCAGGTTAATAAATCATCATTGACAGATGCAGCAAAAGCACCAATTTTTGCTGAGTTGAAAGCTTTAAGAGCATATTACTATTATAATCTTTTAGACTTATTTGGAAATGTGCCAATTGTAACCAATTTTGAAGATACTTCTTTACCATCAAATTCTACTAGAAAACAAGTATATGATTTTGTTGAAAAAGAATTAACAGACGCAATTCCGCATTTAACAGGAAACGTGGTTTATTCTAAAATGACAAAAAATGTGGCGTATTCTATATTGGCTAGATTATATCTAAACTCTGAAGCTTTTATTGGAACAGCGCGTTGGCAAGATTGTATTAATATGTGTCAGAAGATTACAGGTTATACTTTAACGCCGGATTTCTTCGCCAATTTTGCTACAGAAAATCAAAAATCAACAGAGATTATTTTTGCTATTCCTTACGATTCAAAAGCAGGAACAGTTGGTAATTATATGAATTCAATGTCTTGTCATTACTTACACAAATTGACAATCTCGGCATCTGGAAATGATTATCCATGGAGCGCAAACGGAATGTGTGCACAACCTGGAGTTTATTCAGCATTTGCAGATACAGACAAAAGAAAGAAATGTATGGTTGCCGGAGATCAGATTAGTGTAGCAACAGGACAAGTTATTTTGATGGATAACGGAGAACCTTTGACTTATACAGAAGAAGTTACAAGTGTAGCGGATGCTAAAGAAAATCAAGGAGTTCGTTTAGGGAAATACGAAATGAAAGCCGGAGAACAATGGGAACGCGATCATGATTTTGTTCTAATTCGTTATGCCGAAATTTTAATGATGCAAGCCGAATGTTACGTTCGTTTAGGTTCTCCGGATTTGGCAAAACCATTTTTACAACAAATAACAGCACGTGCCGGAGAAGAAATGCCAGCAACGATAGATCTTCATTTTATCGATCAGGAATTGCTAAAAGAATTCACATTTGAAGGAAGAAGAAGAACAGATAATATCCGTTTTGGAACATTCTTCGATTCATGGTGGGAAAAAGGTCCAACTGAAAAATACAGAGCAATATTCCCAATTCCAAGTACAGTTATGACAACAAATAAAAATCTGGTACAGAATCCTGGTTATCCTGTAAATTAGGTTCTAGAGTGTCAGTCTTCCATGTTGGTTAGTCGTGGAAGGCTGACATATTTATAATGCATAGAAACTTATTTAAATTAAAAATTGAGAATTAAAAATTAAAATAAGTCTCTATGTGTTTAAATAATTACACGGTGAAAAAGGACGCATAATAAAAATCATTTTAATCCTTTTAATCTGTGGCAAAAAATAAAATCAAAAATAAAATCAATATGAAAAGATATATCACATTATTGTTTTTTGGAGTCCTGAATACTTTGGTTGTCGCCGGTTGCAGCAGTGATGATAAAGGTTCAGACAAACCTACAGAACCAGAAACATTTGCACCAGTTGCAGTTGAAAAAACAAATAGCACCAAGATTTACGTGCATTATATGCCTTGGTTTGAAACCAATGAAAGTAGTGCAGATAAAAAATGGGGATATCACTGGACAATGGCAAACAAGAATCCAAACAATGTAGGAGCAAACGGCCGTAGAGAAATAGCGTCCTATTATTATCCGCTAATTGGTCCATATCATTCTGGCGATAAAAATGTGATTGAAAATCATTTATTATTGATGAAATATTCTGGAATTGATGGACTTTTAATCGATTGGTACGGAACTTACGATGTCAACGATTACCGAATGGTAAAAGAAAATACAGAGCAATTAATTGCAATGTTAGACAAAGTAGGACTTCAATATGCGATTGTTTACGAAGACAGAACCACAAAAAATGTGGTAGATGCTCAAAAAGCAATTTCTGTAACCGCAGCCGCAAAAACAGATTTGGCATACCTGCAAAACAATTACTTTGACGATGCAAGTTATATCAAAATAGACGGAAAACCATTGTTGCTAAATTTCGGTCCAATAGTATTGCAAACTCCCGCTGAGTGGACAAACGTTTTTAATACCTTAACCACAAAACCTACTTTTTTAACTCTTTGGGATCAATCTGTAGAAGCTGGAGCGAATGCTTCTGGCGAATATGCCTGGGTGTATAAAAACAATACGTATCTGACTAATTTTTATACCAATACAAAACCAAAACTTTCTGTTGCAATGGGAAGTGCTTATCCCGGTTTTAAAGATTTTTATGCCGAAGGTGGTGGTGGGGCGGCAATTGGCTGGACAATAGAACCAAACAATGGAGCCACACTTGATGAAACACTTTCTTTGGCTAAAAATGCAAATTTAAACTACCTGCAATTGATTACCTGGAATGACTTTGGAGAAGGAACAATGTTCGAACCTACAACAGAATTTGGCTACAGTTACATCGAAAAAGTAAAAACATTTGCCGGTGTAAAAAATACCGAAACAGTTTTTCCTGATATCAGTAAACTTTATAATCTGAGAGTAGCAAAAAAGGGTGACGCCGATGCCCAGAAAAAATTAGATCAGGCCTTTAATTACTTTGTTTCAATGCAGCCCGCAAAAGCAAAACAGTTAATAAATGAAATTAAATAAGAGTTGTAATTAATACAATTAAATAATGAAAAACATAAAATATAGATACTGTCTCATTGCTTTAGCGTCAATATTAATTTACGCCTGCAGTGCTGGTACTAAAAAAACATACAGAATAAGTTCTCCGGGAAAAAACGTCGAATTGGTTTTTGAATTAACTGCTTCAGGTCAGCCTGAATATAGTTTTACGTCAGGCGGAAAATCAGTTATAGAACCTTCTTTAATGGGATTTGAATTTCAGGGAATCCAGAAAATGACAGAAGGTTTTGAAGTGGTTTCCACCGAAGAAAAAGCAGCTGATGAAACCTGGGAGCAACCTTGGGGAGAATTCAGAAAAGTGAGAGATCATCATAACGAATTAATCGTTCATCTGAAAGAATCAAAAGGCGAAGAGCGCTTAGTAGATATCATTTTCAGAGTTTTTGATGATGGAGTTGGTTTTAGATACTTTTTCCCAAAACAGCCACATTTGGGCAAAGTAAAAATTGCTAATGAAATCACACAATTCACATTTAAATCAGACAATGATGTTTGGTGGATTCCGGTGCACCGCGAAAATAGTTATTACGAAAGTACGTATCGCAAAACACCAATTAGTAAAACAGATACCATAAATACACCGGCAACTTTTGAAACAAAAGAGAAATTGTATGTGGCAATTCACGAAGCAAATTTGACTGATTTTGCTTCAATGACACTTTTGAAAACAAGTGACAAACAATACAAAAGTGAATTGGTGCCTTGGGCAGATGGCGTAAAAGTATATGCAGAAACACCTTTTAATACACCCTGGAGAACCATTGTTGTAGGTAAAACGGCTGGAGAAGTTGCAACTTCGACTATAATGCTAAATCTGAACGATCCTTCGAAAATTGAAGATCTTTCCTGGATTACACCATCAAAGTATATTGGAATTTGGTGGGGAATGCACTTAGAAAAATATACTTGGGGACAAGGGCCAAAACATGGAGCGACAACTAAGAATACAAAAGAATACATTGATTTTGCTGCGAAAAACAATTTTGACGGCGTTCTGGTAGAAGGCTGGAACGAGGGCTGGGACGGCGACTGGACTGCCGACGGATCTGCATTTAGTTTTGTAAAAGCTTATCCCGATTTTAATTTGGAAGAAATTACAAAATATGCTGCCATGAAAAATGTTCGATTAATAGGACATCATGAAACGGCGGGAGCCACAAAACATTATGAAAGCCAATTGGAAGATGCTTTTAAACTGTATCAGAAAATGGGCGTGAATACAGTAAAAACAGGTTATGTAAATAAATATTTGGATAAAAAAGAATGGCATGACAGCCAATACGGAGCACGTCATTACAGAAAAGTAATGGAAACTGCTGCCAAATATCATATCATGATTGACAATCACGAACCTATAAAAGGAACAGGATTACAGCGTACCTATCCAAACTTTATGTCTCAAGAAGGCGGACGTGGACAGGAATACAATGCTTGGTCTGTTGATGGCGGAAATACTCCGGAACATCTAACGACTTTACCGTTTACACGAATGCTTTCAGGACCATTTGATTACACACCGGGGAATTTCAATTTTGATTATAAAACACCTTCAGGAGCTAGAGTTCAAACGACTTTGGCAAATCAATTGGCATTGTACGTAATCATTTATAGTCCATTGCAAATGGCATCAGACTTACCGGAAAACTATGAAGGAAAACCAGAGTTTGAATTTGTAAAAGAAGTTCCGTGTAATTGGTCAGATACCAAAGTTTTGGATTCTAAAATTGGAGAATACACCACAATTGTGCGTAAAGACTGGGACGGAAAAAACTGGTATTTAGGATCTATTACAAACAGAGATGCCAGAGATCTTAAAGTTGCTTTACCATTTCTGGATGCCGGAAAAGAATACGAAGCCGAAATTTATCAAGATGGAGCAGGAGCAAATTATAAAACAAATCCTTATCCGGTTGCAATTTCAAAACAACAAGTAAATAGTAAAACAATATTGAATATTAAATTGGCAGCTGGTGGAGGAACAGCGATAAAATTCTCTCCAATCGAGAAATAAGTTAGTAAATTTTAAGTTAAGTTAAGTTTGGTTTGAGCAATGAACCCGATATCTTGAGAAAGGTATCGGGTTTGTTATTTTTTTATTAAACCATATAAGTGATGTAAGTTCATTTAAATATAAGAATGCTGATTTTACCGCAAAGTGCGCTAAGTTTTTTTTGTTGATTATGTTTAGAAAACGAAAAGTTCGCAAAGCTTTATGATTAAAGGCAAAGTTAGTTTGCGCAAACTTGTCATTTCGACGGAGGAGAAATCACACCAGAAACTTCGCAAACAAAATCGCCAATCTATGTCGAATCCCGCGTGTGATTTCTCCCTTCGCTCGAAATGACAAAATTGTAGACAATTGTTTAATTAGTTCACAATCATTCACTCACGATTCACAACTAACAATTAATAATTCACAATTATCCTCAGTGTTTATAAAGCTTAACATGATTTCCAAATGCATAAGTAGCAGTAATTGTAGGTCCATTGTAACCCCATTTAAGAAAACCGCTTAATCTTTCTTTTACAGCGTCTACTCTAAAATTAAGGCCGGTATATCCTGCCGTAAGACTAAAGTTTTTAACTACATTATAAGAAAGTGCTAAATTGTAACTAACAATTCGGCCATCGATATCGTTAATTTTTACAGCCAGATAATTGGCATTTACATAAAGACCAAAACGATTAGACAACACAAATTCTCCCCAAACACCAATATCAGGTAATGGAGCGGTGAAATTAAAACTATCGTTATATTCTAAAACAGCTTGATTGGCTTCAACACGCATTCCTAAATCTGCAAACAAAACGTGCGCACCAATCAATAAACCCGCTTCGTATTTAGGTTTAGATAAAAAAGCATAACCGTAAGCAATTCGCCCAATTTGAACATCAAAAGAAGCACTTACTCTTGTATTTATATTATAAGTATGTTCACCAAAATCAATCTCTCTTTGTAGTGTTTTGGATGAACTTCTGTCCAAAGCAAAGAATTCAAAATTTAACCTTGATCTTCTTGAAATACGCCATTCAAATGTTCCCATAAAAGAACTGCTTGATTTTGAGAATCCTAAATCATTTTCAAGATCTATTTCAGTACCATGATTTCCATTAGTGGTTCCAACCTGAATTTGAGTATTGTTTACCGGAAAAAAAGCTCCCGCTGTTACTTTAAATCGTCTTCCGTGCCAAGGCAAATCTTCGGCATTATCATTCTGAAATTCATTTGAATTATTGTCTTGTTTAACAGATAAAGAGTTATCTGTAGGGATTTCAGCAGTGTTTTGAGCTTTAACAGAAAACCAAAAAGCAAAAACTATTAAAAAATAAAGTAATTTTTTCATCGGATTATCTCTAGATTTAGTTAATAAGATTTTAACACTTAAAGTTAACAAAAAAAATCATTCAATTCATTTTTTCGATTTTATTATTTTAATAATTTGTCTGATTTTCAATACAATATGATTTTGTGTTAAAAATTAGTTGACATGTCACTCTTTTTTGTAATTTTGTCTCATGGAAAAATCAACAACAGATTTCGATACTTTTAAGGAAGAAATTTCGGATAGTTTTTTCTTTCAGATTCATCGAATGAAACGAACTATTTTTCGTCGTACAAATGCACTTATGAATGAGGCGGGAATTAATTTGCAACTCGAACAACTTCCGTTAATTATGATTTTGCAGCGAAAGAATCTTTCGCAAAGAGAACTTTCAGATATGACAATGAGAGACAAATCGTCAATTTTAAGAAGTATCAACGCTTTAGAAAAAAAAGCTTTGGTTGAGGTTCAAAAAGATAAAGATGACAAACGGAAGAATGTTGTAAGTCTTACCGAAGAAGGAATCAATTTGGCAAAAAACATTCGCACATTAATGAAAAAATCCGAAGATGAGGTTCTTTCTGTTTTTTCTGCCGAAGAACGAATAGAAGCTTTAGAAACTATTCGAGGTTATGCAGATAAACTAGATACACTTTAAAAATAGCCCACGGATTAAACGGATAAAGCAGATTTTCACGGGTTACATTATTGAAAAAGTTTGCCACGAATTTCACGAATTAGCACGAATTTTTAAGCTTAGTAAGAATGATACATACTAGTAATTCGCGAAAATTCGTGCGATTCGTGGCAAAAAAAAAAGATCCGTAAAAATCTGTTTAATCCGTAAAATCCGAGGGCAAAAAACAAAACAAACATTATAAAATAACAAATGAATAAAAACGAATTATTAGAAGGTCCAATACTTTCTTCATTATTAAAATTGGCGGTTCCTATTATGATTGCCAATTTATTACAAGCCGCTTATCAATTAGTTGATGCTTTTTGGGTTGGGCGTTTGGGCGGAGATGCCGTTGCTGCAGTTTCTGTAAGTACGCCCGTAATCTTTTTAACAATTGCTTTAGGGACAGGTTTAGCCATTGCCGGATCAATTTTGATTGCACAATATTTTGGCGCCGGACAACAAGAAATGGTCAATCATGTCGCGGCTCAAACCTTATTAATGGTAGTTACCGTTTCGATAGGATTATCAATTATTGGGTATTTTTTGAGTCCCTATTTCCTGACGCTTTTAAAAGTCACGCCAGAGGTTTATAAAGATGCTTTGGGTTTTATGCAAATCGCCTTTATCGGATTAGTTTTTAGTTTCAGCTTTATGATATTTCAATCCGTAATGCGAGGAGTTGGGCGCGTTACTTTGCCGGTTTATATTGTGTTAGGAACTGTTATTCTGAATTTTGCTCTAGATCCGTTGTTTATTTTCGGATGGAATTTTATTCCTGCAATGGGCGTAAAAGGAGCGGCTTTAGCAACATTATCAACTCAGAGTTTGGCGATCATTATAGGTTTTGCCATTTTATTCAGAGGAAAACACGGAATCCATTTGCAATTAAAAGATTTCAAACCAGATTATAAACATATCAGGAAAGCATTCAAAATTGGTTTTCCATCTTCGATTGAACAATCCATGCGTGCGGTTGGTTTAACAGCGATTACTTTCTTGATTGTTCATTTTGGAACTACAACAGTGGCTTCATATGGAGCAGGATCAAATTTGATTCAGCTTATTATGATTCCGGCATTGGGACTTTCGATGGCAATCGCAACTTTAGTCGGACAAAATATTGGCGCAGGAAATATGCTTCGCGCTGGAAAAATTGCAAAATTAGGCGCCTATTTAGGTTTCGGATTATTAACCGGAATTGGTGTGATTGCTTATGTTCTTGCACCACATCTAATCGCTTTTTTCGTGCCAAACGAACCAGCAGTTATAGAAGGAGGAACCACTTTTTTAAGAATCACATGTCTTTCGTGGGGATTTCTGGGACTTCAAATGTGTTTGCTTGGTGTTTTTAGAGCGGTTGGGAATACAACACTTCCAATGATTCTGACATTGGTTTCGCAATGGGTTTTACAATTTCCACTTGCTTATATTTTATCTCATAATACTTCACTTGGCAAAATTGGAATTTGGTGGGCTTTTCCTATTTCAACAGTTGTAACGGCTATAATCACAGTAGCAATCTATGCTAAAGGCGATTGGAAAAAGAAAAGGCTTACAGGAAAAACCAATAAATTGATTGATAAAGTGGAGAAGGAGATAACCAAAGAAGGGTTTGAGGTTAAATAGAGGTTCTGAGTCTCTAAGCTGCTGAGGTTCTAAGTTTTTTTATCGTAGAGGCGCACAGCAGTGCGTCTCATCTTTGCAACGTTTTTTATATAACCTGTTTTCCAATCTTTGTCAAGACGCACTGCTGTGCGCCTCTACGATATTCTATGCGTATAATTAATCATGATATTTCCAGGAAAGGCAAAACCTTAGAACCTTAGCACCTCAGAACCTCAGTACCTCAAAAAAAAACTATACTCTACAATAATCTGCTTTCCAGTGTACGATTGCTTTTTTTATGGAATCTCCTGAAAGGTTATTTTTTATGGCATCTTCAAGAAGAGGTAAAAACTCATCGTCTGGTGCAAATCTTAGGGCAAATATTTGATCGTCTGTTAATTTATATTCGATTTCTTCAAATCGTTTTCCCGTTAAGGTAAAATAACGATAACGGATTTCTAATCTAACGATTCGGTTTTGTAAAATGAGTGAGTAATGCTGGCGTAGCATAAACGCTAACCAAAATAAAAATACAAATCCAACACTAATAAACGACCAGATAAGAGTGTCGTTTTTCGTGATTGCAAAATAAATACTGGCGATTAAAAACAACGTCAGCACCGGATAATAAACAAAATGGTGTGGGGGATAAAACCGTATGTGATTGTAATAGGTTTGAATTTTCATAAATATTTTGTTTTTGGTTTGTACTTAAAAAAACAAAGCTACCCTAAAATAGAATAGCTTTTCCCAAAAATAAACTAACATAACCAATGTTTCCTCTATAATTAAACTTTTTACAGTTTTCTTAGTAATATCTATAATTCGAAAAGCCTCATCTTCCTTTGCAGTAATCCATTCTATGGCTTTATTTCGTTATGGTAAAATTATTACAGAAAGGAACGTTTGTTGTTATATTTTAAATGGGAAATGTTACATGATTTCAACTTTCACCTTTTTTTATTAGACGTTTAATACCTTAATTATTATCGACAGAATTATTAATGTTCAGCGATAATCATCCATTCGTCAAGTTTAGACTGGAACGATTTACTTGCATTTGCAGGACTTGTGGACGGAAGCGTAATAAGTTGATATTGTTTCTCTAAATGAACATATTTCTTAAAAAATGCCGCCGCTTTTTGTCCGTTAAAGAAAATGGTTTTTATGTTGGAATGTTGTTTTAAAAACGTCTCAAAATCATTAGCAATTTCGTTTTTGATTGCGCTGTCCAGACTTCCAACGCGATCACAATATTGAAGAATATCCCAAAGCGCAATTTTATTTTTCTGCAAAAGTGCCTTTCTGGTTTCGTAATCCGTAGAGAAATCCTCCTTTAGAATCAAGAACATAAATTTCCAGAAATTATTCTGATTGTGTCCATAATACTGATTAATTTCTAACGATTTTGTTCCGGGCATTGTGCCTAGAATCAAAATGTTAGCGTCATTATTACTTATAGGTTGAAAGGAGAAACTTTTCATGTTTTGAATTAAGAAATATTTTGTTTGAGTTAAAATAATCATTTATAAGTAATTATAAAACAAAAGCAGAAAATTATATAACATTATTCGCACAGGTTAAGGCGAACTTTGAAATATGATTTTACTATACAAGAATACTATTTCTTGAGCACAAATCTATCACAAGACATTATAGAATTTTAAATCGGAACAAAATGAAAACAGTTACTATAAATACAGAGAAAATTCAAGATATATTTAATGAGTTAAATGCAAATTTTAACGGAAAAGTGACTTTCGATTTAGAAGAATATAAACTTGAAGTGGATAATAATTTTGCAAAAGGTTCTATTATTGGCGCGTCTTTCAATGATAATATTTCATATGTACAATTTGATATGACTTTCTCAACAAATGTTCGTTTGGATATTTTAAACGTTAAATCATCGCCGGTTTATTTTGCATATTGTTCAAAGGGAAGTCTTTCTCATAGTTTTGGTTTTTCGGGAGAAGAAAGAAAATTTAAAACTTTTCAAACCGCAATAGTTACTTCAAAAGAAAGCCAGGATAATGTTTTATTTTTCGAAAAAGACAAGAAAACAAAATTTACTTTAATCATCGTAGGTACTGAAAACGAAGAACAAAACGAAATGCATTCTTTGAATCAAAAGGTCAAAGAAACTTTTTTTGAAAATAATGCCGTTCAGGATTTCTTTTATATCGGTTCGTATAACTTGAAAATTTCTGAAAAAATTGAACAATTAAACGCCGTTACACAAACCGGAATCGTTAGAAATTTACTAAAAGAAGGTATTCTAAGAATCATTCTGGCAATGGAAATTCAGCAACACACAGATGATTTAAATGCTTTACCAAAAGATTCAAATTGTTTGACTCTCAAAGAAATGGAAGAAATAAAAGAACTTTCTGAAACTATAAAAGCCAATCCCGAAGAAGCTTTTACAATCAAATCACTGAGCAAAAAATCAGGTTTGTCTCCAAATAAATTGCAGGAAGGTTTTAAAATGATCCACAATAGAACCGTAAACGATTACATCACACATATGCGAGTGATGAAAGCCGAAATTCTAATCAGAACTTCAGACTTAAATATCTCCGAAATAGTGTATTGCATTGGTTTTACAAGTAGAAGTTATTTCTCTAAAATCTTCAAACAAAAATTCAATTGTAGCCCAAAAGAATATAAATTTAATTTAAATCCTTTAGCTATTACAGCTTAGGAAAAGGTTCTAAGGGAGTAAGGTTCTGAGGGGCTAAGCTTTTTTAGAATCAAAGGCAAAATAGGTTTTACCGTAGAGGCGCACAGCAGTGCGTCTCGGCAAAGATTAGACGTAAAGAAAATACGTCTTTTTTTATGTTTATATTTTTTATAAGGAGCTATTTCCTGCTGTTCCTTCCAATCTTTTGTGCCGAAACCCAGCACAAAAGGATTTTCCCTCCCATCAGGGCTAGGATTCTAGTTTCATCCATATAAAATCATTTCAATAATTGCCTTTTCCTCCAAGTAACCCTTTGTCACTTTGCAACTCTGAACCTAAAAAAATATTTGGTCACAAATAATTTTTAATTACATTTGCATAACTAGTTATGTAATTAATTATATATGGAATTTTTCAATAAAGTAGGTAAGGTGGCTTTAGGAAGCCGATTACGTTTAATGACAGCAATGATAACCGACGATGCTGCTAAAATATATGAGTCTTATGGCATGAATTTTATGCCAAAATGGTTTCCGGTTTTTTATACGCTTATAGAAGAACGCGAAATAACCATTACAGAAATCGCCAACGAAATTGGACATTCGCAACCATCGGTGAGTAAGATTGTTCAGGAAATGATTGCGGCAGGTTTAGTCGAAGAAAGCTTGAAAAGCAATGATAAACGCCGAAATATTGTTGGTTTAACCGAAAAAGGCAAAGAATTTTCGAAAGAATTAAAGCAACAACTCAAAGATGTCGAAGCTGCTGTTGACGGTTTAATTACCGAATCAACTCACAATCTTTGGGCAGCACTTGAAGAATGGGAATTTTTACTGGAGCAAAAAAGTTTGTTTAAAAGAGTAAACGAACAAAAAAAGCTGCGCGAAAGCCAGGATGTAAAAATTGTACCATTCGAACCTCAATATCTTGATGCATTCAAACAATTAAACGTAGAATGGATTTCGACGTACTTCGAAATGGAAGAAGCAGATTATAAAGCTTTGGATAATCCACAGGAATATATTTTAGATAAAGGAGGTAAAATTTTCGTGGCTTTATATCACGATGAACCTCTTGGAGTTTGTGCTTTAATAAAAATGAAAGATTCTGATTATGATTTCGAAATGGCAAAAATGGCGGTTTCACCAAAAGCACAAGGCAAAAATATTGGCTTTCTTCTTGGTCAGGAAATTGTAAAAAGCGCTAAAGAAGCTGGAGCAAAAAAGATATATCTGGAAAGTAACACCATCTTAAAACCCGCAATTAATTTGTATTATAAACTCGGTTTCCAAAAAGTATATGGATTGGCAACGCCTTATAAGCGTTGTAATATTCAGATGGAGCTTAAGGTTTAGGTTCTTTTAGAGGTTCTAAGTGACTAAGGTTCTGAGGTTCTAAGTTTTTTCCTAGAACCCTACTAACTCAGGGACTTATTATCTCAAAAAGAGGAAATTTAGGTTCTGCAAACGTCGGACATTTTATAGAACTTCCCGAAGCTGGACGAAATAGTTGATGTGTTTACATCATTAAGAAAGGATTATCCATAATTTAAGTTGCTAAAATACTAAGTAAAAGCTCAAAACCTTAGCAACTCAGGAACTTAGAACCTTAAAAATAAATAAATGAAAAACATTGTAAAAAAAGAAGAAGCTGTTTCAAGACAGTTTTTAGGAGTTGATTTTGTAGTACTTTCAATAGGTACAGATTCTATGGTGACAAAAATGTTGTATAAAGCAACAGATAATGTTCCGTTTCATAAACACCCTAATGAGCAAAGTGGTTACGTAATTTCAGGTAAATACAACTTGAAGTTTGGCGGTAATGAATTTCCGTTATCAGAAGGCGATACGTATTCGATTCCTGCAAATGTCGAGCATTCTATAGAAATTCTCGAAGCAGGTGAAGTTGTTGATGTATTTACACCAATAAGACAGGATTATTTGTAGTATAAGTTGCTAAGGTTCTGAGTTGCTAAGCTACTAAGAAAAAAACTTAGAGCCTCAGAACCTTAGAAACTCAGAACCTTTTCTAACGCCCAAACTTATAATAAACCAAATCCTGATTTTCTTTATCATCAATAGAATCAAGAATCGAATTCATTCCCAGAACGCTGAAAGTGATTCCGTTACCTCCAAATCCGAGGACGTAATGTTCGTTTTTTTTGGGATCTGGTTTTCCGAAATAGGGTAAACCATCTTTTGTTTCGCCAAAAGTTCCTGCCCAGGAATAATCTATTTTGAAATCGATAAGTGGAAATTTTCTTTGAAATTGTTTTTGTAAATACGCTTCTTTTTTCGGCAATAATTTATCACGTTTTTGAGCGTCTTTGAAGTCTTCATCGCCACCGCCAATAATAATCCGATTGTCGGCCGTTGCTCTAAAATATAAATATGGATCTGCTGTATTCCAGAATATTGCATTTTTAAAAGCCACTGGTAAATCAGGTAGATTTTCTGAAGCAATTACAAACGTACTTTTTAGATCAACTACTTTTTCAGTCAATGTTTCAATGCTTTCGTAACCGCTGCAATGTATAATATGATCTGCCGTAATGGTAAATTTGTTTTCAGTACGAGCAATACATTTTTCTTTTTGGTTTTGAATATTAACAATATTTGTACGGTCAAAAATTTGCATTCCGTTTTCCTGGCAATAAAACAATAAATCTTGTGCGAGTTTATAAGGATCCATAACTGCGGCAGTTTTTGATTCGATTGCTGCGAGCGCATTTAATCCCATTTCTTTCAAATTGAATTTGCTTAACCAGGTTACATCAAATCCGGAGTTTTTTCGGGCTTCAAATTCTCGTTTCAAAAACGGAATATCCTTTTTCACGGAAGTAAAATAAATGCTTTTTTTGAATTCAAACTGACAATCACTTTTTATGGTATCGATGATATTTCGCAAATCAAAAATGGCTTTTTTTCCATTCTTATAACTGTCAACGGCACATTCTAAACCTCTTAATTCTATTAGTTTATGTAACGGAACATCAATTTCATATTGAAGTAAAGCGGTACTTGCCGCCGTACTTCCATTACAAACATCGCGACGATCAACGAGAACTATTTTTTTTCCGTCGTTTATTAATTTATAGGCAATTAATGCTCCCGTTATTCCTCCGCCAATGATTAAAATTTCCGTGTCAATATCTTTGGTTATTGAGGGATAACTGTTTAGCATGGCATTTTTTAGAGGCCAGAAAGTTTCGGTGGAACGTAGTTTCATTTTTTGGTAATATTTCGGGTACTTAATTTCGTTCTGTTTTTGTCCTTACGCTCATGTTGTTCGTGCGCTTCGGCAATAGAATGAGAATTTCTGATGCTTTCGTCTTTCTTAGCAAGTTCACTTAATCTGTGATAGTATTTTTGAACAATAATCATTTCGTCCTCCGTCATACTTTCGATATCAACCAGACTATTACTTGAATATTCGTTTGAAGCAACCAATTCATTTAGCTTAAGCTGAATAGCAAGAGAATCTTTGTTTTGCGCTTTCTGAATCAAAAAAACCATCAGAAAAGTAATAATTGTCGTTCCGGTATTGATAACCAATTGCCAGGTTTCTGAATAATCGAAAATAGGACCGGAAACTGCCCATGCAACCACAATCAAAAATGCGCCTATAAAAGCTGGTGTGCTTCCGGCAGCTTTAGAGACATTGGTAGCAAATTTTTCGAAAGCACTGCTTTGTTTTGTTTTTTTAGTTTTCATTTGAATTTAACTTTTTCGTTTGCTTACTTTTTCTTCCCGAATGACTTTATTGTGTTTTTCATCATAAACGGCATCATCAATTTTTTGTCCTGTTTTGCTAAAGATTTTAATTTTTGGATCTTCGTGCGTTCCGGTAATAACAATCGGGAAACCAATGAGTCCAAAAGGAGGCAATCCTAATCGCATTCTTAAATCAAGAAGTCCGTCAAAACTTGTAGTTCCTTTTATTGTTGGTTTAAAACTTGCCACGCTAAACGTGAATGGTTCGATGTGGATTAAATTATTGTCTATAGACGATTTGATTTCGATTCCTTTCAAACCAGGATCGTCAAGTCCTTTTTGTCCGGTTTTAGAACTAATTCCGTCAAATAATTTCAATCCTTTTACTTTTACATCACGCAAGTTTATTGTTCCTCCGCCTTCAAGAGATTCGTAAATTGGTCCCATATTTCCGTTCAGATCACCTTTTACTTTATAATCTACAGAGATAATTCCCTGTGCTTTTTCAGCGACGGTAACCATATCATGAAACATCGGAATTTCTTTGTAAGCTCTTTGTACGCTGAAATCTTTGGCTGTAAAATGAGCATCAAAATGTGCTGCGGTTGGTGATTCATCTTTATAAGTAGCATTTATTCCCAAGAGACAATCGATAATATTGAAAGTGGCATTGTCTAAATAAAAACCTTCTTTTGTAATACCAACTTTTCCGTTGAGTTTGTTTAAAACCAAACCGTTATATTCTACTTTATCGGCATTTGCGGTAAGTGCAACATTTAAGTTTTTCGGAACGATTACAACGCCGCTCATTTTTGGATGATCTTCTTTGGCGTATTCAACTTCAAGATTTCGATCAGTGTTTTCACCTTTTTTGAGCGCCATAAATTCATCGACATTGATGAGTTTAGAATGCATATTAAAATCCCCGCTCAAAGTTCCGTGCGATTCCATAAAATAATTTATGGTGTTGAGTAAATATCCGTTAATCGCAAAATCAGATTTTCCATAAGTAGCATCGAATTTTTCGAACCACATTTTCTCATTCTGAAAACGGAAATTTCCTTGTTGGATAAAAAAGGATTTCGGAAATAATTCTGAAGTTGCTTTTATATTTTTTAATATAATTGTGCCTTTATTATCAAGTTTATTATATTCTCCTTTTGTGGCGTAACTTTGTTTCCCTTTTAGCGAAAGATCTGCTTTTGCATAACCGGTTACATCAAGTCCTTTACGAGAGAAAACCTGATAAATACGTCCAACATTCAGTTCGCCTTTAATTTTTGCATTATAAGCCAAGTCAGTAAAGTCAGATAAAGCGGCGTTGACATACATCGGATTTCCTTCAAAAACAAAAGAAGCCGGAGCAACTGCAACAATCAAATCTTTGAATGTTCCTGCTTTATTTAGCACATTGGCGATAAAAGTAATGTCAGTAATTGGGTTAGGATAAGAGTCCGTTTTTAGCCAGCCGTTGCGCAACGAAATTCCGCCAATAGTTTTCGGAAATAGTTTTTTTGAAGTACTAAAAATACCTTTTGCCTGAATATTTGTTTTCAGGATTCCTTTTAATTCTATGGTATTCAAACCTAATGCGGCGTCTACGGTTGCAAGATCTAATGCGCCTTTTACGCTTGCATCGACCGTCATTTCATTAAAACCTTTACTATACAAATAAGCTGTGAAATAATCTTTTTCGGCAACTTTAAATTTAAAAGTTTTTAGATTTATCAAAAGTTTTTCTACGTCAAGCGAAGGTAAAACCGCATTTAAATCCATATGAAAACCGGTTAATGGAGCAGGGGCATTTTGATAATTTATAGCACCTTTATCAATTTTAAGATCAAAAGCCAAATCTGGTTTCAGCTTTTTGGCAACATTATAATCTCCTTTAAAAGTAAAAAGCAAATCACTATTTCCGGAGATTTCGGTTTCATCCATCCATTTCAAATATTCCGGAGGCATTACAGATAATAAATCTTTTACAGTTGTGTTTTCTGATGCTGCTTTGATATTGATTTTATATCCGTCTCTTAAAATGGTAAATAAACCGGTGAACTTCAGCGGTAATTTGTTAATTCGTAACTCATTTTTTTGAAGAATAAATGAAAGTGCGTGCGTGTTGATTCTTGTAATTAAATCGGCTCGAACTTCTTTTTTTCGCAGATATGCAGTTCTGTCGTAGTAGAAATCAACATTATCGATTCTCGCATCTGTATTTAAGTCAAAAATATCTTCACTAAGATTTCCTTTTCCAATATAGTTAAAGCCTTTTGCATCGACCAAAATTTTGGCAGAACGATCGTTATATTTTACGTGACAATCTTTCAAATCTATTCGTTCTAAGCGAATTGCAGTTCCTTCTTCCGGTTCATTTGGATCGTTTGGTTTTTTATCACGATCTTCGGGAGCGACATAAATATTATAATTGGCTTCTCCTTTTTGGTTGACCATTATATTGATTAAAGCTTTAGAAACATAGAGTTTATTAATTTTTACTTCATTGTCAAAAAGCAATCTTTTCAAATTAATCCCAAAAGCAACTTGTTCTGCTTTTAGCAAAGTATCATTGCGAAATGGAGCTGAACCTGTCAATGATAAATCATCAAGCGAAACTGTAAGCGAAGGAAAATGCGTAAAAAATGACAACCTTGATTTCGTAAAATCCATTTTGGTATCTAAGCGTTCATTAGCAATTTTCTTTACTTCAGACGCAACTGCTCCGGGAAATAACAACGGAATCAAAAATATTAAAAGCAAGATACTCGCAATTGTAATTCCGGTTATTTTTAGAGTTTTAAGGGCTATATTTTTATAAGATACAGGCATATAGAGATATTTTAAACCATTTTTAGAATCACATTTCACAAGTCACATTTTCATAACTCACATTTTCACATTTCACAAATCACATTTTACGATTTAGCTTTTTCAGAATCTTTTTTAGCGTCGTCTTCTTTTTGCTTTTCCTGCTTTTTAGCATCTTCTTTGACTTTGTCTTCCTTAGCTTTTGCTTCTTTTTCCTCTTTGGCCTTTTCTTCTTTTTTCTCTTTCAGTTCTTCTTTTTGTTTTTCCTTTTGTTTCTCTTTTTTCTTGAAATATCCTCTCAACAAAAAGTTACTTTTGGCAGCTTCCATATTATCGCTAAAACCTTTGGTTCCTGATTCTAAATTTGATAAGGTATTCGAAACACTGTTTGCCATTTTATCATCTCGAACTAATCTTGCCAAAGCACCGTTTCCGTTATTCATAGAATGACTAAAAATCGCAAGTTCATCAGAAATAACACCAACATTATCGACACTTTTTTTGACACTTTTCATTATATCATTCATTTCGATTCCGTCAATAGAAGCAATTGCGCCATTGTTTTCGATGATTTTTGTAGATTTTATGCCGGGAGTAATAGTCAAAACTTTATCACCCATTAATCCGTCAGAACCAATACTGGCGCGCGCATCTGTTTTAATAAATTTGCGAACTTCATCTTTTACGACCATCGACACAACGACAGAAGAATCATTAATTAATCTGATTTCTTCAACCGTTCCGATGTTGATTCCTGAAAACCGAACATTATTTCCGACTTCTAAACCACTAACGGTTTTAAATCGGGATGAGATGTGAAATGTTGACCCGAATAGATTTTTTTGTTTTCCAATAAAATATACTGCCAGAATAAAAAGCAGTAAACCTATTGTTACAAACATTCCTAATTTCCAAGTATATCCAGATTGCTTCTCCATGATTTCTAAGATTTCTAATTTTTATTTTGCTTTATTCAAAGAATGAGCGAACCCATTCGTCTTCGTCTTTTTCTAATTCTTCATAAGTTCCTTCGGCGTGAATCACTCCGTCTTTCAAAACCATAATTCGGTCGGCAGTTAATTTGGCGCAAGCCATATCATGCGTAATAATGATCGAAGTTGTTTTGCGTTTGTGTTTGATATCGAGAATCAATTCGCTTATTTCTCTTGAAGTTATCGTGTCTAATCCCGTTGTTGGTTCATCGTATAAAATGATTTCAGGTTTAAGGATTAAAGTTCTGGCTAAGCCAATTCTTTTCTGCATTCCGCCCGATAATTCAGATGGCATTTTGTCAATTGCATCGCTTAATCCTACGTTATCGAGAGCTTCCATGATTTCGCTTTCGACTTCTTCGGCGGATAATTCTTTTTTGTGTTTTTTTAATGTAAATGCCAAATTTTCTCTAACCGACATTGAATCGTACAAAGCGCCACTTTGGAACAAAAATCCAATTCGAACTCTGATTTCGTTCAATTCAGGTTTGGTTAGATGAAGTACATTTTCATCAAAAACTTTTATTTCGCCTTGATCCGGTTCAATCAATCCAACAATGCATTTTATTGTAACTGATTTTCCTGAGCCTGAACGTCCTAGAATTACTAAATCTTCGCCTTTGTTTACGGTAAGATTTACACCTTTCAGGATTTGGTTATTGGCACCAAAAGTTTTGTGCAAATCTTTAATCTCAATGATTGGCGTTTTGCTTTTTACTTTGGTTTTAGGTTCTGTATTTTCTTTTTCCTTGATCATTTTTAAAAGAATAAATCGGTTATTTGAACTGCGACCATATCGAGAATAAAGATGGTTAAAGAAGCGGTTACAACTGCTGAATTTGCTGCTTTACCAACGCTTTCGGTTCCATTTGAGGCATTAAATCCTTTAAAACATCCAATCATTCCAATAAAAAATCCGAAGAAAAATGTTTTAATTGTAGCCGGAATCAAATCCAGAAATTCTAATGATTGCAGAATTTGAGTCAGATAGCGGTAAAAGTTTACATCGCCATGAATATTAATACCAACATATCCGCCAATGATTCCAACAGCATCTGCAAAAATTACTAAAAGCGGAACCATTAATGTACAAGCTAAAATGCGCGTTACAACTAAATAGTTATACGGATTTATGGCTGAAACTTCCATTGCATCAATTTGTTCTGTTACTTTCATAGAACCTAATTCGGCACCAATTCCTGACGAAATCTTTCCGGCGCAGATCAAAGCGGTAATTACCGGCGCAATTTCTCTAATTAAAGAAAGTGCAACCATTCCCGGTAACCATGATTCGGCACCAAATTTTACAAGCGTTGGTCGCGATTGAAGCGTAAGTACCAAACCCATTATAAATCCGGTTATAGCTACTAATGGCAGCGATTTATAACCTATAACATAACATTGTTTCAAGAACTCTTTGGCCTCATAAGGAGGTACAAAAACTTCCTTAAAAAACTGCTTTGCAAACAATGTTGCATTTCCAATTTCTGTGAATGTATTTTTTAAAGTGAAAATCAAAATACTATGTTTTAAGTTAAATCTAATAATTGAAAACCAGTTGTTTAAGTGGTCTTATATCTTCTGATTGTTAAGTATAAAATTACTCTGGAAATACAGAAGAAATCTTACACAACTTTTTAGGAAGTTTATATAATTAACATAGCAGTACACAATAAAGAGATTATTGTATCGTTTGGCGGGAAATGTTAAAATCAGGAAAGTTGTTGAATGGCACGCGGATGACGCGGGTTTAAACAGATTTTTACTGATTTTTTTTCCATTTCTGGGAATAACAAAAAGAGTGTATTGTTAGTATTATTATTATTATTATTGAAATAGAATAGAAGTAAAAACAAAAAATCCCTTCGTTAAAAGGGATTTTCTGGGTTTAATAGAATTTTGGTCAGTCTATTATCGTTTGATTCTTTATGAATTTATAGCAATGCCGCTTCTGTTTTTTATTAACGGAATTACTTTTATTTCTGCTAATTTAAGATTTTCCATGATTAATCTTGCAGTAAGATAACAAACTGTAGATTCTGCACCTTGATTTAAATTGATGTTTTCTTTTTCCAAACCGTCATAACCGCCGCCACTTACAGGATTATACATAATTTGATTGAGATGATTTTTGCCTAAAAACCAGTTAAAAGCGATTTTCATTTTGTTTTTATATTCGGCTGTGCCAAATGCATTATAAAATGAATTTAAAGTTTGAATCGTGTAAGCAACATCAATTGGCTGTTCTCCATATTCGTTTACATCTGCTTCTGAATCTCTGTGTAACCATCCGTTGTTAGAAATTACTTTGAAATTTTTATCGGTAAACATTTTCGACATTAAAAAGTCAAGAGAATCCAAAGCTACTTTTTTATAGATTGGTTTATTGGTTGTTAGATAAGCATAAAGCATAGATTCCGGTAGAATTCCATTTCCGTAAGTCAGATAGTTTTCAAACCATTTCCAATCACTTGAAGCGTGAATTTCATAATTAGAAAGCAATTTGGCATTCAGTTTATTAATAATCGCGGCAACATATAAATTAGGAACAGCTGTGTGATATAAATACAAACCTTTTGTTGCAAAACCAATAGAACGCGGCGATTGAATATTTTCGGCCCATTTCAAGGAATTCAGCAAACATTTTGTTGCTTTTTTCGTGATACCTTCCGGTAAAATGGCTGCGTTTGAAACCACAGTTCCTAAAGCCCAAATCGCTCTGGCATTTGAATCTTCTAAATTTACTTCGGCATTTTGCTCCACATGTTCGCGGTTTTCCTGATCTACATAATTGATAAAATCGCCTTTTGGTTGCTGACAACGTTCGATAAAATCTAAATAAATCAAGATGTAAGCTAAATCGTCTTTGTCTTGCGTCAATTTATAATGCATACAAAGCGCAATCAAAGCGCGCGCATTATCGTCTAGCGTATAACCTGATTCAAGATCCGGAATTGAGATTTTACTAAATTGAATGATACCTAAATCGGTTGTCATTTTTTTGATATGTCTCAATTGAATTGAAGGATAGGTATATTTTATTTCAGAAGGGCTTTCAAAAAGCTCTTTGTAAGTATTCATGTGTGTGATTGCGGCATTTTCCCAAGAAGAAGCGCGCGTTTTTCTAAAAGCATTTTTTCCCATTTCTTCTCTTAGATTTTCATCTGAAAGTAATTTAATAGCTGCTTCAGAAAATTGATCTACGTTTCCAATATCAACAAGAATTCCGGAATCCGGAGTTAGAACTTCTAATGTATGCGGAATTTTTGAAGCTACAATTGGACAAGCACAGCTCATTGCATAAGAAAAAGTGCCGCTTACTGCCTGGTTTGGATCTTTTGAAGTAAACAAGTAAATGTCTGTAGCTTTTAGATAATCCAAAAGTTCGTCTGTATCAAGATATTCATTTATAAAACGAACATTATTTTCTAGTTTTAATTCTTTTACAATACCTTCCAATTTATCGCGATAAGCATCAACTCCATCTTTTATTAGATTTGGATGTGTTTTTCCTATAATTAAATAAAGAACATTTGGAGTGTTTTCGACAATTTTTGGTAATGCCTGTAAACCTGTTTCAATGTTTTTCCCTTCTCCTAAAAGTCCAAAAGTAGATAACACTTTTCTTTCCTGAATATCGAATTTTTCTTTGGCTTGTTGTGGAGTTTCATAAATTACAATATGAGTTCCGTGTGGTACGCAAGTAATAATGTCTTCATTAATACCATAATCTCTCATCAAAATTTCTTTGGATTGATTGGTCATTACAAAAACCGAATTGCTATAAGAAAGCAGCAATTTTACAAAAGTTTTGAGTTCGTCGTTCGGGTTTGGGATTACGCTATGAAAAGTATAAGTAAGTGGTTTTTTGACTTCATTCAAAAAATCTAATAAATAGTCTCCATAATTCCCTCCAAACAAACCAAATTCATGCTGAATATGAACTAATTTAACTGATTTGTCTTTGTTGATTTCATGCGCAACTTTAGTATATTCTTCTTTGTTTCTTGTGTTTAAAGTGTAGGCTTGCGTTGGATTTGCTTTTGGTTTATCTACCAATTCACAAATTTGACAAGTAATTGATTTACCAAATACATCCGTAATTCCTTTTATGGTGTCTTGAGTATAAGTTGCTATTCCACATTGCGTTGGAGGAAATGTAGAAAGAAAAACTATTTTAGATTTATTTGATATCGCTTTCATGGGGATGTTGTTTTAGTTCGTTTAATAAGTCGTTTAGTTTCAATATGACATATAAATAATGTCTATTATTATGGCTAATTCTATACTGCTAAAATTATTATCTAAAATTACTTTATCAATCAAGTGACGATTAATCCAATCGAGCAAAAAGTTAACTCAAAAGCATTTATGTGGGAATTTTGAAACGAAAAGGGGGAATTATAAAATTAACTCAAAAAATTGATTTATAGTTGATTGCGATAAAAAATTAACGTTTTGAGTTAAAGGCTTTGTAAGAAATGAAGGAACTTTGGTTAACAAACAAATCAGACTCTAAGAAAGTCTTTATTATAAATTTAAAATTCATTATTATGTTACGTTGGACAGTCACATTTATAATTTTGGCTATAGTAGCCGGAATTTTTGGTTTTGGTGGAATTGCCGCCGGAGCCGCTAGTATTGCAAAAGTTTTATTCTTTATATTTTTAGTTTTATTCGTTATCTCTTTAGTAACAGGAAGAACAAAAGTGTAGCAATAAGTATTAATTAGCTAAAATAAAAAAAGCGAAACCAGTTGATCTTGGTTTCGCTTTTTTTGTTTCAGGTTTCAAGTTTCAGGTTTTTTTTTGTGACTTAAACTTAAATTTGAAAACTATTTTTGTAAAGAATAATATTTTTTGTTTAGAAAGGCAATCGGTATTCCGATACAGAAAATCAGAATCAGGATGGATAATATTAATGGAAAATCTAAATGTTTCTCTGGCAAAACCGGAAATACAACCGGCAACACAACTAAGTTCATTGCAACCCAGACAAAGATTCCATAAATGATTCCGGATAATAAAGTATTCTTTTTTAAGAATGAAAAGTATGGATATATCGTAAAATAGAACCAGGCAAAAACAAAAGCGATGAAATAGTGCAATAACAATCCATATAACGCCATTTGTGAACCGCCGCTATAAGCTTCTTTTTTGAAAATTCCACTTGCTATAGATTGCAGAATTTTTATGGCAGTTGTTTTTTGAAATAAAATGGCATAGAAAAAAATTGCTGCAAGAATATCCAGCGTTCCCGCAATTAATCCCGCTAAAAATATAGTTCCTGATTTAGACTTCATACAATGATTTAAGATTTGGAAACTTGTTTGTAAATGTCATTTAGTTGTTTTGTATGTCTTTGAATATGAGTCAAAGCAAAACTAATCCATTCAAAAATAGTAAATTTTCCAAAGCCCGGAAGTTCAAAGTCAAGACATGTTTGTGATAAGTCTAAAGTTTCTGTAGCAAGTAATAAATCAGCTTCTGTATTGAGAAATATTGATGTTATTGAATCTTTTTCGTAATCGATAAGTTCTGGTTTTAAAAAATCAGGTGAATCCATTTTTATATCAAAGTTTAAAAATAAAGCTTCGATATCTTTGACTTTTTCATGATAAGGTCTGTCAGTTTCTTCGGTTTTTCCCAGAAATAATTGAGGATAACCGGAGCAGGCAAGTACAAGATGCTGTGCGGTTTGTCCGGCAGTCCAACTATCTTTTGCAGGAACAATATTAAATTCTTTTTGCGAAAACGAAGAAAGTATCGCATTTAAGTTTTTAAATGTTTCAACTGTATCTTTTTGAATTGCTGCTTCCATTTTTATGATTTAGTAGTTGTATTTGTTATTTGATAACAGATGTTATCCACCAAACATTTCCAAAAGGATCTGTTACACCGCAAGTTCTGCCATAATCCTGATTGCTTAAACCCATTAAATTTGTAGCGCCGTGATCTAATGCTTTTTTATAAGTTTCGTCGGCATTAGGAACATAGACAAACAAGTTAGAGTTGTGTTTTGTCCAGTCTTTAGTTTGATCAGCAACCATTATTGTACTTCCGTGAAGGATAATTTCGGCGTGCATAATAGTTCCATCATTGCGTAAAACGTTTGTACTGGATTTTTCTGAATCGAAAACTTTTTCAGTAAAATCAATAAATTCCGAAGCGCCATCTAAGATGAGATATGGCATTATTGTTTGATGATTGATTGGTAAGTTCATTTTTTGAAGTTTGAAGATTGATAGTATTTCAAAAGTACGAAAAAATGTTTAAAATTTTGATAATCAATATTTTGTATTCTTTTTGAATTATAAAAGCACCTCACAATGATAACCGTAAGAATCAAGAAGTTCTATTATTTTATGATTTGAGATAGAAACAGCATTGATACGCAAAATCTTGTCGCAATCTTCTAAATCAAAGTTGATCGCACTATTTGGGAGATGTTCAAGAAGTTTTCCCACAATCATAAGAGATTGCTCAACTTCCTGAACATTTGTTTTGAAAACTTCTATCATCAGTCTAAAAGTTTACAAAGCGATATTTTTATATCGCTCAATTTTATGATAATAATGGTATGAAATCGCCAGAATCACTAAAAATATTAATGGAAAAAACGATTGAAAATTAACGCCGTCAACTGCAGCATGACTTATTGATGCGAATATAAAATCGAAACCAAATCCGGCGTAAGCCCATTCTTTTATGTTTTTAGGAATTGACGGAATCACCAATACCAAAACTCCAAGAATTTTGAAAACTACTAAGGCATTTCCAAAATATTCAGGATATCCTAAATGTTTGATTCCTTCTTTCGCTTCCTGACTTTGGGAAAATAATGCCGGCATAACGCCTTCGAATAAGAAAATAATAATAGTTGTAATCCAAAAAATAATTTTTGCTTTTTTCATAGGTTTGTTTTTAAAAGGTTATCAGTTAATGCATTACAAACTTACAAATCTTATTTTTTTGACAGAATACTTATTTACGACTATTTTAGGGGCATTTTGGACAGATTTTGGATTTTAGATTTTAGAGTGTTGATTTTAGATTTTTTAGAAGAAAGATTATAGAGGAAAGAATAAAGAGGAAAGAATAAAGAGGAAAGATTTTCTGGATTTAGTTTATCACATAGTTTGTCATCCTGAGCGAAGTCGAAGGACGGACAAGTAACTCGATAATCAAAATCGCCAATCTTTGTCGAGCTTCTCGCGTGTCCTTCGACTTCGCTCAGGATGACATAAAATGAGTTTATAAAAAGATATGTAAAAAAAGAAGAAAGAAAAATCCGTTTTAAATCCGCGTTTTCGCGATAGCGAATCCGTGTCATCCGCGTGCCATTTATTCAGCTTTCAAAACATAATTCTTAATCACAAATAAATCTTCAAAACCTAATCTGGTATAAATATCTTTTCCCATTACAGAGGCTTGCAATAAAGCATAATCAGCTTTTAAATCTATAGAAAGATTAATTGCAAATTTCATGATTTCTTCGGCAAAGCCTTTTCTGCGCATTTCCGGGATTACGCCAACGCCGTGAATTCCAATATTGTTTTGCGTTTGAAAAAGCATAAAAGTACCAATTGGCTGTTTTTCTAAGGAAACCAAATAAAAGTGAACGTCTTTATGATTGTGAATTAATATCTCTTTGCTAATCACGTAACCAAAAGCATTTGGATATAAATCTGCCCAAATTTTGGCGTTTTGTTCTGTAGAAACTCTTTTGAAATTTAGCTTGTTTTCAAGTGTAAATTTTTGATCTAATTTCAACGCCATTGCGACTTGCTCTGTTTTTATTTCAAAACCATTGGCTTCAAGAATTTCATAAGATTTTGTTCCGAAGATATTCCAATACGGTAAAACTAAGCCTGAATCTGATTGCATCGTTTTAGTGATATTTGGAATATCTTTTTTAGAAATATCTTTACGAAACCACAGTTTATTTGGCCAGCCAGAATTTTCGATTTTGCAATATTCGAAAGTTTCATTTTTATGAAAGGATAGGAAAGGAGCGCCAACGGTTTTCCATAATCCGGTAAGATTGTTTATGTTGTCTTCAATTAAGTTTAGATCTTTCATTTTGATACTAATTATAAAAATATAAGACAAAGATAAGTTGTGATTTCGGGCGAAACCTTTACATATGTTGATTTACAAATCTTTTTCGAGACTTTTTCTAATTCGGCTTAATTGTGTTGGTGTAATTCCTAAATGTGATGCAATATGAAACAATGGAATTCGCTCTGAAATATCCGGATGTTTGGATAAAAGATGTAAATATCTTTCGGTTGCATTTTCCATTACTAACGAAATTTCTCGCTGTTCTTTTTCGATCACCCAATTTTTTTCTAAATAAGCGATATAGTAGTTTTTCAGATCGTCGTTTTGGTCAATTAATGTTCTGTACTTTTTGTAATTAAGATTTATCAAAATAGAATTTTCAAGTACTTCTATAGTAAATTCAGAAGGATTTTGCTGCAATAATGACGCTTTAGAACCTGCAAAATCACCCTCTAGAAAAATGTTTTTGTTATAAATATTTCCTGCGGAATCAGTAATAAAAGCTCTCAAAGCACCTTTGGCTATAAAATGAATTTCTTTTGCGATTTGACCATTTCTTAAAAGTATTTCTCCTTTTTTTATCGATTGAAATTCAATAATATTTTCAATCAATTGCCAGGATTGGTCAGAAATAGGAGCGTAGCTTTCGAATTTTAGTTTTAAATCGTGGAGATACTTATCTTGATTGAATTTCATTTTATTGAAGTTTGACTTATCTAAAGTAAAGAAATAATACGGAATAATGGCACGCGGATGACGCAGATTCGCTATCGCGAAAACGCGGATTTAAAACGGATTCTTATTGTTTTTTCTTGCAATTTTGTAATCGCACTATTTGTCGAGCTACTAACGGAGGAAGTATTTCCATTAGTAGCTTGATAAATATTAGAGATTTACTTTAAGGAGTTTAATCAGCATAATGATAGATACTTTTTTTAATGGTATCATTTATTTTTTCAAGAGTAACTTCTGTAACACCGCCTTCATAATTCATTGTAATGGCAACTTTTTTACCTGATATGATTTCATAATCAATAGAGATTAATCCATTTTTATTTACATCAACAGATTTACTTTTACTTGGAATTGCACTTAAAAAATATTCTGTTTCTTCTACTTCTTTCTTTTTGATAATATTTTCATACGCTTTTTCAAGATCTGTATTTTTTATAATACACTCTTTTCCGGATCCCATTTCTACTTCGATATCTTTACAATCTTCTTTTTCCTCTTTTTCTTCTTTTGCAGCAATATTGGTTGTTACTGGTTTTTTTTCTGATTTTAATTCTTCATCGGAAGTAGTTTTTTTACAGTTTGTGAATAGTAAAGCTAAGAGAGCAATGCATGTAATTTTTTTCATAGTTGAAATGTATTGATAGTAGGAATTTTATTTAAAAGTATTCCTTTTTTTTATAATATGAAAATTAAAGAAATAAAGTGGAATGATTGCACGCGGATGACGCGGATTTGTATGGATCTACACGGATTTTATTATTGTTGTTGTTGTTTACTTACGTTATGATCTTCGACTTCGCTCAGACTGACAAGATTGAGTGTAATAAAATGAGGATAGATTTAGCAGGTGAGATTGCTTCGTTCCTCGCAAGGACACGCAAGAAAAAAAAATCCGTGTAAATCCGCGCTTTCGCGATAGCGAATCCGTGTCATCCGCGTGCTATATCTCAACAACATAAAAAAAACGCTGCAAAACCTAAGTCTCACAGCGTTTTCATCTCAAAAAATAAATAATTAACGGGTATTATTTCCAACCACCGCCTAATGCACGATACAAATCAGTATTGGCAGATAGTTGCTCTCTTTTTATGTTTGCCAGTTCTAGCTCGCTTTGCAATAAGTTTGCTTGTGCAGAAAGAACTTCTAAATATTCAGCCATACCGTTTTTGAATAACAAATTGGCATTTTTTATGGCTTGTTGTAACGTTTTTACACGCTCTTTTAGAAAGGATTCTTGTTGTTGTAATTTCTCTACTTTTACTAAAGCATCAGAAACTTCGCTAACAGCAACCAAAACTGATTGTCTGAAACTTAAAACTGCTTTTTCTCTTTCGGCAACGGCAATATTATATTGTGTTCTTACCTTTTTATTATTCAATAAAGGTTGTGTTAAACCTCCTGCAACGGTTCCGAATAATGAAGCCGGAATGTTGAACCAATTACTGGTTTCGAACGAGTTTACTCCGCCTTGAGCGGTAATTCTTAATGCTGGATATAAATCAGCTTTTGTGATTCCAACATTTGCATTTGCTGCTTTAAGGGCTAATTCAGCACTTTTTACATCTGGTCTTCTGCTTACTAATGAAGACGGAATTCCGATTGCATTGTTATTTTTAACTTCTAAAGTAGCCAAACGAATGCTTCTTGTTTTTGAATTTGGAAATGCTCCTGTCAAAACGCTTAAAGCATTTTCCTGAATCGCAACATTTTGTTCTAATTGCGGAATCAATTGTGCTGAAACTAATTTTTGTGCTTCAGATTGTTGAATCGCTAATGTAGTTACCTGACCAGCATCGTATTTTAATTTAATGATATTTGTTGTACTATCATTTAATTTAAAGTTTTGTCTGGCGATTTCTAATTGTGCGTCTAACATCAAAAGATTGTAATATCCTTTAGAAACATTGGCTACAATTGTAGTTTGCAATGCTTTTTTTACTTCTTCTGATTGAAGGTAACTTGCGTAAGCTCCTTTTTTCTGATTTTTGATTTTCCCCCAGATATCAGCTTCCCACGAAAGTGTTGCTCCGGCAGAATAATCGTCAATATGGTTTTGGCCTAAAGCCTGACCTAAATTCTTTCCTGTAAAACTATTGTCAGACGGATTGCTTGTACTTGCACTTACATTTAAATTAACCTGAGGAACATTTCCCCATTTTGATTGTGTGAATCTGTATTGTGCAATTTCGATGTTTTTAACAGCAATCTGCAAGTCATTGTTTCTTGCAACGGCGCTATCAATCAATTGAATAATATCTTTTTCGGTATAGAAGTTTTTCCACTCCACGTCTCCAATACTTGTTGTATCTTTTGAAACCGATGCACTCCTGAAATTTTCAGGAAATGCATCTTTTGGAGTTTCAATATCCTTCGAAACCTTACAGGATATTATAGTCGTGATCAAAATGGCGATCATCACGATTTTGGTTATATAATTTTTCATTTTATGTTTTGTCATTAAATTTCTGTACAAGTATCTTTTCTATTATCAAGATCTTTTGAGATTTTATAGGATATGTATCCAATGCCGGCAATTATGGCGATTAGGATTGTCGTTATATAGTTTTCCATTTTTTATTTTTCTTCGTTATGAATTACGGCTACTGGTTTTCCAGAAACCTTTTCTTGAAGGTATTGGAATACGATGAATAAAACCGGAATGATTAACAATCCTAGAATTACTCCGGAAACCATACCTCCGGCGGCACCAATACTGATAGAGTGGTTACCTTGTGCTGACGGTCCTGTGGCGCTCATCATCGGGATTAATCCCACAACAAAAGCTAGTGACGTCATGATAATTGGTCGTAAACGTAGTTTGGCAGCATCGATTGAAGCTTTTACTAATGCCTGACCTGATTTTCGTTTTTGGACGGCAAACTCGACGATCAGAATCGCATTCTTGGCGAGCAATCCAATAAGCATTACTAATGCAACTTGTACATAAATGTTGTTTTCGATTCCTGTTAATCCGATGGCAACAAATACTCCAAAAATACCTGCAGGAATTGATAAGATTACAGCCAATGGCAATATGTAACTTTCATACTGTGCAGCAAGTAGGAAATAGACGAATATCAAACACAGTAAGAAAATTGTTGCCGATTGACCTCCTGATGCAATTTCTTCTCGGGTTTGTCCTGAGAATTCATAGCTATAACCTGCAGGTAATTGTTGTGCTGCAACTTCTTCAATTGCTTTAATGGCATCTCCGGAACTAAATCCAGGTTTCGGGATCGCATTAATCGAAATCGAATTAAACAAGTTGTATCTCGAAGCGGTTTCTGAACCATAAATACGGCTTAGTTTTACTAAAGTATTTATTGGCACCATTTCGCCAGTTTTGTTTTTCACAAATACTCTGTCAATTGATGAAGGATCAGCTCTGTCAGCAATATCGGCTTGAACTACAACTCTGTAATATTTACCAAATCTGTTAAAGTCTGATGCCTGAGCACTACCAAAATAAGTTTGCATGGTTTGTAAAATGTCTTTTACATTCACACCTAATTGATTTGCTTTTTCGTCATTGATATCCAATTGTAATTGAGGATAATCGGCTTTGAAAGAAGTAAATGCTACTGCAATTTCCGGACGTTTCATCAATTCTCCGATGAAAGTTTGAGAGATTCCGCTAAACTTATCCAGTTTTCCTCCGGTTTTATCCTGAAGAACTAAATCTAAAGCTTCTACGTTACTAAATCCAGGAACAGTTGGGAAACTAAATACGAAGAAACTTCCTCCTGTAATTGCTCCTAATTTTCCTTGAACATCAGCCATGATTTTGTTGATGTCTTTGATTTCTCCACGCTCTTCATTTGGCTTAAGCAATACAAAAACTACTGCTGAAGATGGACTTGTAGAGTTGGTCAATAAGTTGAAACCTGAAATAGCGGTTACAAATCGTGATGCGTCTAAACCTCTTAAAGTATTTTCTGCCTGAGTCATTACTTTTTGAGTTCCGTCAAGCGATGTTCCTGAAGGTGTGTTTACTGCAATTGCAATAAATCCTTGATCTTCAGTTGGAATAAATCCTGCAGGAGTTGTTTTAACCATTACGATTGTTGCAAATGTAATTAAAGCTAAACCTCCTAAACTAACCCATTTGTTACGAATTAAGAATTTCAAACCTCCAACATAACGGTTGGTAAGGGAATCAAAACTTTTGTTGAATCCGTTAAAGAATTTTTCTTTAAATCCTTTTTTCTCGTGAGATCCATCACCATTTGTTCCGTGATTGTCTTTTAAGAATAAAGCAGCAAGTGCAGGACTTAAAGTTAAAGCGTTTACTGCTGAGATTACAATTGCAATCGCCATCGTAAAGGCAAACTGACGATAGAAAACTCCCGTAGAGCCTTCCATAAAACCAACCGGCAGGAATACAGCAGCCATTACCAACGTAATCGAGATAATAGCACCCGTTATTTCGTGCATTGCTTCATGAGTTGCTACTTTTGGAGACAAATGTTTGTGCTCCATTTTGGCATGCACGGCTTCGACGACCACAATCGCATCATCTACCACAATACCAATCGCCAGAATTAAAGCGAAAAGCGTAAGAAGGTTGATCGAAAATCCGAATAACTGCATGAAGAAGAACGTTCCTAAAATTGCTACAGGTACAGCAATAGCCGGGATTAATGTTGATCTAAAATCTTGCAGGAATATAAATACTACAATGAATACTAATATAAATGCTTCGATTAAAGTATGTTCAACTTGTTCTATAGATTGATCCAGAGATACTTTTGTACTATAGAAAATGTTGTGTTTAATTCCTTTAGGGAAATCTTTTGAGGCTTTCACCATCAATTTGTTAATTGCAACCTGAATATCATTTGAGTTAGAACCTGCTAACTGAATAATACCAATTACAACTCCTTTTTTACCGTTTAAACGAGTTAAACTGTTGTATGAATAAGCACCAAGTTCTACTCTCGCAACATCTTTTAAGCGAAGTACTGAACCATCTGGATTAGAACGTATAGCAATATTTTCATATTCTTCTGGTTTGGTTAATTTTCCTTTGTATTTAATAACGTATTCAAAAACTTCTTTACTTCTTTCTCCAAATTTACCCGGAGCAGCTTCCAAACTTTTATCCTGAATAGCGCTCATGATTTCGTTTGGCGTCACTTTGTAAGTTGACATTTGTGTTGGATTCAACCAAACACGCATAGAGTAATCTTTTACACCTCCAAAAATACTTGCAGAACCAACACCGGGAATACGTTTGATCTCAGGAATAATATTGATTTGAGCATAATTGGCAACAAAAGTCTGATCGTATTTTGACTCGTCATCGGTATACATACCAATCGCCATGATGAAACTATTTTGTTGTTTTGCAGTTGTTACACCTTGTTGAACAACCTCTGCAGGCAATTGACTCGTTGCCTGAGCAACTCTGTTTTGTACGTTTACCGCTGCCTGATCTGCGTTAGTTCCTAATTTAAAGAAAACTGTAATAGCAAGAGATCCGTCATTACTGGCTGTAGAACTCATATAAGTCATGTTCTCAACACCATTTATAGATTCTTCCAGAGATGGTGCCACAGAACGTAGAACCGTTTCTGCGTTAGCTCCCGGATAAACCGCCGTTACCAAAACCGATGGCGGCGCAATATCAGGAAACTGTTGTAAGGGCAATTTCGTAAGTCCAAGTACACCCAGGATCACCAATAAAATGGAGATTACGGTTGCCAGTACAGGTCTTTGTATAAATATTTTGAACATTTTCGTAAAAATTATTTTTTATTAATTATTTGGGCAACTTTTGCAGTAGACGCTTTATCAGGCTGAATTACTTGTCCTTCCTGAAGTTTATCGATACCGCTTAAAACAATTTGATCACCAGATTTTACACCGTCTTTGATAAGGTAGTTTGTACCGCTTTTACCAATAACTGTAATTGGCATTTTAGCTACTTTGTTTTCTTTTCCTACTGTGAAAACGAAAACTTTATCCTGCATTTCTACTGTAGCCGATTGAGGAACCAAAATCGCATCGTCGTGTTGAAGTCCTAAACGAATTCTTCCTGTGTTTCCTGAACGTAAAGTTCCACCAGCATTAGGGAAAGTTGCTCTAATTGTAATTGCTCCGGTAGTCTTGTCAAATTGACCGTCAACCATATCAATTTTTCCGGTTTGAGGATATGCATTGTTATCTGCTAATATTAAAGTAACTGGAGGTAATTTTTTGATTTTATCACCAAGACTGCTTCCTGCATATTGTGCTTTAAAGTTGATAAAATCTGTTTCTCCTAAAGAAAAGTAAGCAAAAACTTCATGAACATCAGATAAGTTTGTTAGAGGTTCAACATCTGTTGCAGAAACTAAACTTCCTTGTTTTTTAGGCAATCTACCAATGTAACCACTAACAGGGGCTGTTACATTTGTATATCCTAAATTAATTTTGGCAGATCCTACCATTGCTTTTGCTTGTTCGATATTTGCAGCAGCAATTTTTTGAGAAGCTTTAGCTGTTTTTAACTGATAATCAGAAACTACTTTGTTTTGAACTAAAGGAGTTAATTTATCTACTTCTAAGTTTGCGTTAATCAAAGCAGCTTCGGCAGCGTGAAGATTTGCTAAAGCATTGTTTAATTGCTCACGGAAAGGACGTTCGTTTATTTTAAATAAAGTCTGACCTTTATTTACATAAGCACCTTCGTCTACAAAAACTCTTTCAAGGTTTCCGCTTACTTGTGGGCGAATTTCTACGTCAACAGTTCCTTGTATAGAAGCAGGATATTCAGCATCAGTAGTAGTGTTCTCGCTTGAGATAGCTAAAACTGGTAATAATGGGGGAGCCGGTGCTGCTGGAGCTTGTGACTTATCTGCACAACTGCTTAACACAAGTGCCAGAATAAAACTGGTTATAATTACATTTTTCATTTTCATATTGGTTTTAATTTGTTGGACATTCTTATTATTTAAATTTTGTGGTATTCTGAGATTTTCGGCATTCATATTTAAGTGTATTAAATTTTCTAACGGTGTTAAGTGAATTGGTACAGAAATTCATACTATGATGCCTTCCAATTCTATTCTGTAATTGGTATTAAATTATTTATCACTGTTAAGTAAAAAGAGAAAAAAAACGCTCTATATTACTCTATTAAATTATCTAACGTTGTTAAGTAGTATATGCAAAAGTACTTTATATTACTTAATTAAATCATTTATCACTGTTAAGTAATAATGAAATTTTTTTTATTGTATTGATTTTATTATACCACTAATGGCATCTTTTAAGATTTGAGCATTTATAGTTGCCATAATATCACTTTTGTTAATGATATTGATCGCTATTAAACCATGAATTACAGAGAAGAAAGTAAAATACTTTTGTTTAATAATATCTTCGCTTGGATTACTGTTTTTCATTATTTCACCAATAACTGCAGTAAACAGTTTATAAGGGGCTTCTGCAGCAGAACATCTCTCAGAACAGCAGTTCATTTGAACACCAAACATCACCTGATACATTTCGGTATCTGTAAAAGCAAAATCCCAATAAGCCATCCACATAGCTTCTAATTGATCTTCTGGTTTTTCAAATTTATCTCGGGCTTGCTGAAGTTCTTTCGACAGCTTAAGAAAACCTTTTCCGGTTAGTTCATTTAAAATTGCGTCCTTATTCGAAAAGTATTCATAAATAATAGGAGCCGTATATTCAATTTTGTCAGCAATTTTTCTCATGCTCAGACCTTGCCATCCTTCTTCTTTTACGATAGCATAAGCAGCCTCAAGAATGTTACTTCTTGTCTCTTCTTTTTGTCTTAAAATTCGATCTTTACTTGCCATTTTTAATGAGTATTAAATTGTTTAACACCGTTAGGCAAATGTATGGCGGTTTTTCTAATAATGAAATAATTTTGTCATAATATTTTCTTATTGTTGTATAGACAAGTATTAAAAACCGCCGAAAGCCTATAATTATAAGGACTTTTTAAAACATATTTTTTTTAAGGAGCAGATCATTTGTGGCATTTAAAGACCTCTTTTCCTGCTCTACACTATATCTTTTATGGCAAACCCTGCCATAAAAGGATGCCGTTTCGATCGGGGCTAGGCGAGAAGTTATATTTTTTATAAGAGATTTTGGTTTTAAACCTATTAATCTTTTTTATTTTGCGGGATATTTTTCAGGATGTTGAGAAGTATGAAAAATTGCGTTTAGAAAAACAGTTTTTGATAATTCATCAACAATGAAAAAAGCTATATATGGAAATTTTTTAAAAGGTAAAAACCGATAATTATTGTCGTGAAATTGATAGAAAGGATTTACCCTTAAAGTCTTATAAATACTTTTATAGTCATTAAGAAAGTCTAGCGCTACTTTTTTAGTTGCTTTTGAAATATAATATTCAATAGTTTCTTCAATATTTTTTAATGCAATTGGAGAAACAATAATTTTATAATTCATATTTCTTTTTTAAATCAGTATATATTGATTCAGCATCTGTGTATAAACTTTTGTCTGAATCAATTTGACTATTTAAAATTTCCTGTTGTTCAGTGGATAATTCATACGATTTTACATTCGCTATTTCAAATTTTATCTTTAGCGCTTTCATAAAAGCTTTTACAGCTTCTATTTGAGAAGGATCTTCGGTATACGCTGTGATGTTAATTGCCTGCATGATGTTGATTTACTAAAGTTGATAAACAAAGTTAAGATAAAAGTCTTATTGTCATGTTAAGAAACCCCATAAAGAGTATTTATTTTTTCATTCACATCATTATAATATGGAGTTTCAATTCCGTATTCTTTGGCATTTTCAATCACATAATCCACTAAAAATTGTTTCTCAGTTTGATTGTGATTTTCAAAATCCAATTGAAGAGACGATTTAGATTCAAACGGAAATTTAGTCAATAGATCTTTAGAAGTTTGAATATCTTCATTAGTCAAAATGATATTGTCTTTAGCGGCAAGCGACTGAATCTCAATCATCATATTTTCCAAAATTTGCATTAGATTTTGATCTTCAAGAAGTTGACCAAATGTGACTTTATAAGCAGATGTTATTGCTGCAACTGGCGCAACAAACAAATATTTCTTCCATAATATTTCGTTGATACTGGCAACATATGTAATGTCTAAACCTCCGGCAATTAATAAATCTATTAAAGCTTTGTTTTCTTTTCCACCAACGAAAATTTTCCCAGGTCCGCCAAGATGTTGTATATGTCCCGGTTTCTTAACATTCGAAGCTACATAAATACAGCCTTCCATAATCTGACCAACTTCAGGTAAAGTTTTTGGAATTATTTCTCTGGCATTAACCACATTTTGCAAAGTGATTATAATTGTTTCTTCATTTATGCAATCTTTATAGGTTTCTAGTATGTTGCTAATAGAATATGATTTACAAGTTAGAATCAATACATTCAAAATGCCAATTTCCTTTGGATTATCCGATACCAAATCCGGAAATATAGTTTCTGTTGAACCTTTAGATTCAAATAATAAACCATCATTTTGAATCGCTTTTTTAGTTTCGCCACGGCATATAAATATAATTTTTGTTGACGTCTTTTTATACTTCTTAGCTAAAGGTGCGCCAACAAATCCGCCGATTCCACCAATTCCAAGAATTCCTATTTTTATTGTATCTGAGTTCATATTATCGTGTTTTAGATTTTAATTGCTGATGCAAAGTAAATAGGTTCAAGATCATTAATTGATGTAAAAATATAGGTTATATTTGTAAAAATTAAGGATTATGAAAGACACCTTTTTTATATACAAAGATTTCGAAATTTATTCGGTCGAAGAACTTACCTGGAAAAAGGAAGTACATCGCCATAATTTTTTCGAACTATTATATATAGAGTACGGAACCGGAAATCATATCCTGAATTCGATTCCTCATAATTATCAAAAGCATGATATTTATTTGCTTACGCCAAAGGATTATCATTCTTTTAAAACGCTGGAACCAACAAAGTTTCATTGCTTGCGTTTTTTACCTAATTTCTTTTCGAATAAAAAAGAAATTGAAGAAATCGAGAAGTTGTTTTATTATCACAATCAAACCAATGGAAATCTAATTTTTCTCGAAGAAGATAAAACGTTTTGCGAAATCGTTATTCTAAAAATTTTGGATGAAGTAGCCCAACCAAAAGGTCAAAACGAAATCATAATAAAGAGTTTGATGATGTCATTAATTCAAATAATTCGAAGAAGTGCCACCATAAACGAAAGCAATTTAGAGTTTCAAACCACCGAAGTTTTAAAGATTGATACTATTTTAAGTTACATCAGATCGAATATTGCGAATCCGCATTTGCTGAAGAAAAAAGAAATGGCGAATCATTTTAATGTTTCGATTAATTACATTGGCGAATATTTTAAAACTCATTTAAACATTACTTTAAGAGATTATATCGAACAAACAAAACTTAAAGTTGTAACAGAAAAACTGAGCAAAAGCAATCTGACTTTTTCAGAAATCAGCAATGATTTAGGATTTATTGATAGCAGTCATTTTAATAAATTCATTATGCGAAGCACGGGAACATCACCATCAGAATTTAAAAAATCTCTAACAATTTCTTAATCGAAACTATATGTTTATTAGGCTGGACTAAAGTCCAGCCCTACAATATAGGCCGAGCCTTTGGCTCTTAATTGGGAGCGTAACCACATAGATAATAAAATTCCGAAGGAATGATCCATATTGTAGAGCTGGATTTTAATCCAGCTTATTATAAATAATGATTTATTTTATAAAATGCATTTCAACGTGTTCAATTCCGGCATCCAGAAAATAATTATCGGTTTGTCTGAATCCGTTTTTGATATAAAACTGACTTGCATTTACCTGAGCATATAGATATACTTTGTCTTCGTTTTTTAGATCGTCTAATATTTTTAATAAAATTGCTTCACCAATTCGTTTTCCACGAAAGGTATTTAGAACTGCAATTCTTTCAATTTTCGCGCCTTTTTCCATTTTTCGGTATCGTGCGGCTCCGGCTGGTTCTCCGTTTACTGTTGCCAAATAATGAATTGCTTCATCATCATCCATAGATTCGCGTTCTGGCGACACATTTTGTTCTTCTACAAAAACTTGTCTTCTAATGGCAAATGCAGTTTCAATTAGATTTTGATTTTCAACTTTTTCAATCTTAATTGTATTTTCTGAAGTGTTTTGATGTGTATTATTTTCCATTCTTTTTTTGTGTTTCAAACGCTGCTGACTTATATGGTATCAGGCATTAGAGTATTTTTGTACAAATATATGTAGTTAACTACATATATTCAAAACGAAATTTAAATTTTAAGATTTATTTATATAGTTGTTATTTATATGCGGATGTTTTTTTTCTGGAGCAGGGCATTTTTTGTTTCCTAAGACCATTTGTCCCGCTGTTCATTATATCTTTTTTAAAGCAAAGAAAAATTGCCTTAAAAAAAAGATACCTCCCGAAGCGCAATGTTATTAAGTTAAGAGGAATTTACAAAATTACTTAACAGTTTAATCAAGAAAGTAATTAGAAAAATCCGTTTTTATCAGCGTTTTCTCTTTAGCGAATCAGTAAAATCAGCGTCTAATTTTGACGCGGATAAAACAGATTTACTTCGTAAAAACGCAGATAAAAACGGATTTTATTTTTTAAAAAGCTTAACTTAATGACATTGCCCGAAACCTCTGGACCATCGGAACTAGACGAGAAGTTTCATTTTTTTAATTATGCTCGATTGTCATTATAAATATTTGAAGAAATTACCAATCGATTTTTTGACGCAAATAAAAAAAGCTTCCGTCGCCTTTCATAACTCTAAATTTAATAGAGTCATTTATTTTTCTAAAATCATTTATAAGAGCCTTATTTTCTATTTTAAATTTATCATAAGAGTTCAGTTTTATGGTTTCTCCAAGTTTCAGCTTTTCAATAGATTTATTATATTTCTTTAACAATGAAACAGCTTCTTTTATAGCGATTAAATGTTGTCTTTCTTTTTTAATAATCCGAACCCGTTTTTGAGCGAATATTTCATAAATATCCAATTGATTTAGTGGCGATGTTTCACATATTTGATAATCAAAAGCATCTTTCCACAAGGTTTTTCCATCGCCAACATAATGCCAGGTAATGTATCTGACAGATGGACTTATTTTTATTTCAAATTCTGTTGGAATAGCGATAATAACGCTGTCTTTTAATGAACTTGGAATAATTTGGACCATTTCCTGAGATTCAATTTGTTTAATTTCAATAGGAGTTTTTGATTCACAAGAAATGAAAAAGAAAGAAAGTATCGCAAAATAAGAGATATATTTCATGATCGGTAGTTATTGGCTATAATAAAAAAATACACCTTCAAACGTATTGTTTAAAGGTGCATTTGAAATTTGATTAAGATTGTGAATCAATATGATCAGTGTCTTTTTTGCGATAAACCAAGTAGAATACTTGAGGTAATACCGTCAATGATAAAAACATACAGGTTATCAATCCACCAACAATCATTATGGCTAATGGTTTTTGAACCTCAGAACCCATTCCGGTTGATAACGCAGCTGGTAATAATCCTAAAGATCCCATTAGTGCAATCATTACAATAGGACGAATTCTGCTATAGATTCCGTTTGAGATTGCATCTTTTAAATGCATTCCGGCTCGCATATTTTCTCTAATCATTCCGATGAGGACAATACTATCAATCGCACTGACTCCAAACAGAATGATAAAACCAATTCCCGCTGAGATTCCAAATACGGTTCCAGTTACCCAAAGTGACAGGAATCCTCCAATAAAAGCATAAGGCATTGCACTAATCGCAACTAAAGTATCTTTGAAATTTCCAAAGTTGAAATATAACAAGCATAAAATCAATACTAAAACAACTGGAACAATCATTGCTAATTGCTTAGAAGCTCTTTCTTTGCTTTCAAATTCTCCTGCCCATTTCATTTTATTTTCTTTAGGAAGTTTTACTTCATCGGCTACTTTTTTCTGAGCTTCATCAATTGTACTTCCCAGATCTCGTCCTTCAATACTAAAACCTACGGCAATATATCTGCTGTTTCCTTCACGATAAATAAATGTTGGTCCAGTTTTATATTCTACAGTCGCAATTTCTTTTAATGGAACTTTTTTTCCATTCATAGTCGGAATCAGGATGTCTTCGATTTTTTCTTTTGAGTCACGATATTCTTTTTCGAAACGCAAGGTGATATCAAAGATCTTTTCGTCGTCATAGAATTTAGTCGCCGCTTGTCCTCCAATTGTCATTCTAATTACGGCTTGAGCATCTGCCGTTGTAATGGCATAACGCGCCATTTTTTCGTCGTCAAGCTGAATTCTTAATTCAGGTAAACCGATATTTTTATAGACGTTAATATCTTCAATTCCTTTTACATCTTTGATCGATTTAGCCACTTTTGCCGCCATTTCTTCCAATTGAAAAAGATCATTTCCGAAAATCTTTATTACTAACGGACTTTTTACTCCGGCTACATATTCCTCAACGTTATCCTGAATTGGTTGACTAAATCCAAAACCAATTCCGGGATATACATCTAGTTCTTTCTTGATTTCGGCAATCAGTTCTTCTTTGCTAATATCACGTTTCCACTCGTCCTGATGTTTTAATTCGATGTGTAATTCGATATTAAAAAATCCGGTTGGATCTGTTCCGTCATTTGGTCGTCCGGTTTGTGTCAGGACAAATTTTACTTCTTCAAATTTTCTTATTTTGCCTTTCATTTCTTTTGTAAGTCTTACCGCTTCATCCAGATTGATACTATTAGGCAAAGTGGCTCTTACATAAATCGCTCCTTCATTCAATTTCGGAATAAATTCTGAACCATAAAAAGCGAACTTAGCGCAACAAATGGCAAGTAAACCTAAGAAAGCATATATTGTGGTTTTGCGATGTCTAGTACTCCATTGAAACAGTTTATATAAGTTTTCTCTAAAGAAACGCGAAATCATATTTTCTTTCTCCACAATGTTTTTCGTCAGCATGACTTTACACATTGCCGGAACATAAGTCAGTGATAGAATCAACGATCCTAATAACGCATAACTTAAGGTAAAGGCTAGGGGAGAGAACATTTTTCCTTCCACTTTAGTGAAAGAGAAAATAGGCATCAATGCTACAATCAAAATAATCAGGGCAAAGAAAATATAAGTAGCAACACTACCAACACTTTTCTTGATAAGTCCCATTTTACTCATACTATTAAAGCGTTCCATTCCTACTTTATGCGCTTTTTTCTCGAGCGATACAAAGACTTGTTCGACGATAACCAATGTTCCTTCGAGGAGTAATCCAAAATCCAGCGCTCCCATAGAAATTAAGTTTGCTGGTAATCCCTGAATTCTCAACATTACAATCGCAAACAAAAACGAAAGTGGAATCACAGAAGCTACAATCAACGAAGTTCTCCAGTTATAAAGGAAAATAAATACGATTAACGATACTAATAAAATCCCTTCGACAAGGTTTTTAGTAACTGTTTTTACGGTTGTATCTACCAATTTTGTACGGTCAATAAACGGAATTATTTTTACATTATCCGGTAAAACTCTTTCGTTAAGTTCGGCTAAACGATCTTTAAGTCTTTTAATAACTTCACCTGGGTTTTCTCCACGCAACATCACTACAATACCTTCTACAACATCGTCATCACCATCTAAACCTACTTGTCCTAATCTTGGCTTTGCCGATATTGAAACTTCGGCAACGTGTTTTACTAATATTGGAGATGAACCTTTGGTTTCGATCAAAATATTTCCAATATCTTCTACTTTATTGATCAAACCAACTCCACGAACCACATAAGCCTGATCACCACGCTGAATCACATCTCCACCAACATTTACATTGCTTTTAGAAACGGCTTCGTAAACATCAAGTGCCGATAAATTATAATTTTCTAATTGTGTTGGATTAATTTTGATTTCGAAGATTTTTTCTTCACCACCAAAACTAACGACATCGGCAACTCCGGGAACAGCGATTAGTTCTCTTTCGATTACCCAATCCTGAATCGCTTTGATTTCTTTAATTGGTAAATTACTTTTGATAACATATCTAAATATTTCTCCCGTTGCTCCGGATGGCGGTTCAATATCAACATCTGCACCTTCAGGAAGATCTAATCCGTTAAGGCGATTTGAAGCATATTGCTGTGCGTAAAAATCTTCGACATCATCATCAAATAATACCGTTACAACCGATAATCCAAAAAGCGAAATAGAACGTACTTCTGCTTTTTTAGGAATCGTGTTCATTTGTTTCGAAATCGGAAGCGTGATGAATTTCTCTACTTCCTCGGCACTTCTTCCGGGCCATTGTGTAATGATTCTTGCCCTTGTATTCGTTACATCGGGAAACGCTTCGATAGGCGTGTGGATATAGCTAACTATTCCGGCGACTAGTAGTATGGCTGTCAGGAAAAAAACTATAAGGGAGTTTTTTAGCGAGAAAGCAACCAGACCTTGTACAAATTTTTTCATATCTTGTATGGTATTTATCCGTTTTTAGGGATAATTAGTTTTTTAATCGTTCGTGAATTAACAGTTGATTTTTAGTAATCACCATTTCACCTTCATTAACTCCTTTATCAAAATAAACCCAGTTATTATTTTTTATAACAGGATTAATTTCTCTGGTTTCGATCGTACAATCGTCTTTGTATATCAAAATATGGTCACGGTTATTATCAAAAATGACAGCTTTTGCAGGAACAGAAGCTAACATTTCGCCGCCTTTGCTTTTATCGATAATGATATCTGCAGTCATTCCCGGTTTTAGTTTTAAGTTTGTGTTTTCCATTACAATTCTTGCTTTTAGAACATGTTCTTCAGCATCAAAAACTTTGGACATCATTTTTATTTTTCCTTTAAAAACTTCTCCCGGATAAGCTGGAGTTGTTACATCGACCAACATATTCTCACTTACATTTTTCAGATTACTGGTATATACATTTACCAAAACCCAGATTTCCTTAAGATCAGAAATGGTAAAAAGAGGTTCGCTTGAATCTGTAATCTGCATTCCGGGACTAATGTTTTTTGCTACAATATATCCTTCAGTTGGTGCTTTTATCTGAAAAACGGATCTTTCGCTGCTTGCGCTAAACATAGCAAGATTTGCTTTTACGTTTTCAAGAGAAGATTTTAAAACCTCTAATTCGCTTTGTGCCTGCATTAGATCTTTTTGAGAAGCGATTCCGTCATCAAACATTGATTTTGTAGCTTGTAAATTACGTTGTGCTACTGCTATTTGAGATTGAAATGATTTGCTTTCAGATTGCATACTGTTTAATTCCGTACTTTTTATTTCGGCAAGAACTTGTCCTTTTCTCACATAATCTCCCAAAGAGAAAGTTGTTTTGGTAATAATCCCTTCAACAAGACTATTAAACTGAACTACATGATCTCCGTTATAAGTTATATTTCCGGTAAGGTTTATAGATTCTGTAACTGCACGTTTTTGTACCGGTTCGATCGTAATTTTTTCTTTTAAGTTTTTGTCAATACAAAATTTTTCCTCTTTTGTATCTTTGATTTCTTCTTTTTTGCCACATCCGTAAACGAGCATTAACCCAAGTATCGGGAGTAAAATAAGTTTCTTCATTATGTTTGTTATTATTTTTAGATAATTAGATTTTAGTTGATTTCCTGACCAGCGATGTAACGCAGTTCTTCAAGATTTTTATTAAGATCTTTTTTAGAGTTTAATAGAATGGATTTGTTGTCTAAGTAAGCATCAACAAAATCAAGATATTCCAACATACTTGTGTTTCGTTGCAGGAAATTTTTACGATAGCTTTCCAGAAGTTTATCTAAATCTGCTTCATAATTAGCATCGACACTTTCGTAGAGTTTTTTTGTCACAATTAAATCTTCATAAGCTTGCAAAACTTCTGCTTGTACGCTTATTGTTTTTTCTTCTGTGAGTAATTTACCTTGGTCGACTGCTATTTTAGCAGCTTTTATATTTCCCTGATTTCGATTAAAAAACGGAAGATCCAAAGCAAAACCTAATCCCACAAAATCATTCATTGTACTTGCACCACGATCGTAACTAATACCAAGTGTTACATCAGGTGTTCGCATTGCTTTTTCGTATTTATATTTATTGTCGTTGTAATCGTTTCCTAGTTTAATGACTTTTACATCAGGTCGGTTTTCGACAGCCGAAGTCATAAGATTTCCAAGATTGATATTGTCGATATTTTTATTGTCAGGAACAAAACCTTCATCTGTAAGTTTGATAAAGCTTGTGGCAGGAAGATTCATTAAAACCTTAAGTTCTTTTTGTAATGAATTGTTTTCTTTTTTGAGATCGGTAATTTCTTTTACGAATTGTAGTTCAGATGCTTTAAGTCTAATGTATTCGCCTTTGCCAACATTACCTTGTTTTACTTGATTAGCATAAGCTTTCAATAAAGTTTGCATCGACGAAAGTTGTTTTTTATAAATCTCTTCCTGTGCTTGGGTATATTGAAGTTCCGTTAGATTACCTCTAAATTCGATTTTTAGATTGCGCAAGAAAGTTTTAAAATATTCTTTAGCGATATCGGCGCTAACTTTTTCCATAGCAATCAGCTTTTTTCGTTTTCCGGCAGTCTGAACAAGTTGTTCAAGTTCTGCGGTAACCTGAGTGGTTTTACCAAAGTTGCCCCACAAAGCAGGAACTTCTTGAGCTGTTGCGTTGTGCCAAAGATTGATTTCGCCAATTGTAAGTGTCGGATTCGGCCATAATTTTGCCTGAATTACTTGTGCATCAGCAACGTCGATGTTAAGTTTTTCGGAAATAAGAGAAATGTTCTTTTCCAAAAACAAAGCCTCAGCTTGTGTTCGGGAAAGCACAATTGTATCGTTTATTGTAGCATTTTGCGCCACACTTTTGTGCGATACAATAACGAGCAGGGTTAAAAGTATACGTTTCAAATTAAGTTGTTTTTTAATATATTGCAAAGCTACCTGCAGCATATTAAAGCCCAATTTGATGTCCGTTAGAAAGGAGTTGGAACTACATTAGAAAACGATTAGAGTGACGGAAACTTCAGTATTACTGTAGTTCCCACGCCTTTTTTTGAAGTAATAGCAAAATCAATATTATTTTGTTTGAAGATTATGTTTGCCAAAGAAAGTCCAACGCCGCTTCCTTTTATATCATTAACATTTTTACCTCTGTAAAAGGTTTGTCTGATGAATTTTAAGTCGTCTTCACTAATACCGGTTCCGTGGTCTTCAATTACAATTTTAAGCTGATTATTTTCTTGTAACAGACTTATTTTTATAGGATTTCCGTTTGAATATTTTACGGCATTTTCTATAATATTGTACAAAGCAATTTTGATTTCGTTGCTGTTTCCTTTTATCGAAAGTAGTTTGTCGTTTGCAATTTCAATAGCAATTTGTATTTGGGCATCTTTCAGTTTATGAACTGTGGGTAATTGATCGTTGATATCCCAAACGAGTTCATCGACTCTAAAAATTTCGTTCAATTCTGTATTGCCTTTTAATCCTGAAAGTAGCATAAGCGTGTTCATTGTATCTTCGATTTGATACACGTTTTCTAATACTTTTTCAGACATTTCTTTGTATTCTGCGCTCGTTCTGTCTTTCTGAGCAAATACTTCGAGGTTACCGGATATTGCAGTTAAAGGCGTTTTGAATTCGTGCGAAACATAGTTTATAAAATTCTTCTGAATGATAAATGTGTCCGAAAGTCGCTTAAACAAATTGTTATAAGTTTCTATCAATTCCTGAATATCATCTTTGGTATTTGGCGAAACAATATGTCGATCAAGAGACGAAGCTTCAATATCATTTACCTGATTGATAATGTTTTTGATTGGACTATAAGCAAGATTCGAAAGCACACGACTTACAATATAAATTGTGATTAATCCGCTAATTAAAACCAGAATCATAATGATTAATAATCTGTTGGTAATGGTTTTAAATTCGACATCATTTTTCTTTACAAAAACGACAAAATCACCTTGATTATCATGATAAAAACTTCCAAAGTAAAAATGATGATTCGATTTAAAACTTAGTTTTCTATTTTTTCTAATGTAATCTAGTTTTTCTGCATCTATGTTTTGATCTGCTTCTTTATCTCCATATACAATCTGATTTTTTTTGTTATAAACGCGCGTTATAATTTCGAGTGAATTTTCACGGAATTGCTGACCAATTATCAAATGTTGATTTTGTGGTAATTCGTCTTTTTCAAGGTAAAAAATCCCAGTTAACAAACACGTTTTTTGAAGTTCATTATAAACAATTTTTTCAGAATAACTGTAGAATGAAAAGTACGTGATGATTGAAGCAATGACAAATACAATGCTAAAAGTGAAAGAGGATATTAATGTAAACCGATTACGTATTTTCATGATTGTTCTTTAAGCATATATCCGGTTCCTTTTATGGTATGGATAAATTTATGGTTTTGCTCAATTTTGTTTCTTAAATAAGAAATATAAACATCTACAACATTGGTGTTATTGTCATAATTAATTCCCCAAACGGCATTTAAAATTTGCGTTCTGGACATTACTTTATTTCTGTTTTCTAATAAAAACAATAGCAATTTATATTCTCTTGGAGATAAATCTATCAATTCGTCATTTTCGGCAACCCTATGTTCTTCGGGATTTATGGTTAAACTTCCTAAAGTGTATAAAGTTTCTTCTTTATCGTAATTAAATTTAGTTCTTCTTGTTAATGCGTTTACTCTAGAAATCAGCTCTTTAAAATGAAACGGTTTCACCAAATAATCATCGGCACCAGAATCGAGTGCATTTACTTTATCATCAGTATCGCTAAGTGCACTAAGCATTAATATTGGCGTATGAATCTTTTTGAAACGCATCATTTTAGTCAATTGAATGCCATCAATTCCGGGAAGCATAATATCCATTAAGATAATATCCCAAGTATCATTTTGGATAATATCTCTCGCAATCTCGCCGGTTTCTGCCAGATGTACTGTAAAATTATTTTCTTCTAAACCCTTTATAATAAATTCGCTAATGCGTTTATCATCCTCAATGAGTAGAACATTCATACTTAAAAATCTAAGATTACAATAGTTGCTTTATATCGCGATCAAACGCTTAATTTATTTGTTTAAAGCTGAAGTTGCTTCATAAATTGTTTGAAAGGAATATCAAAAATAGGGTTTAATTATGGCAATCGCTGTTAAAATTGAATGTTGTAAGAAAAGAAGATGTTTGAACTTTATTATTTTATTGAAGTTTAGCAAAGCTAATTAACGATAAAGATGTACAAAATCATAGTGTATTTGTACAATTCTAAGAAGTTTGTTTGTCTATATCTTTGTAATATAAGTTTAAATAAAAAGATATATAATATGAAAGCAATAGGATTTAAAACGTCATTATCAATAGAAAAGGAAGATAGTTTTATTGAATTTGAAACTTCAAAACCAATTCCCGGACCACAAGATTTATTAGTAAAAATTGAAGCAGTTTCTGTAAATCCGGTAGATTTTAAAATACGCCAGAATAGCGCTAAAGATACTGTTCTAGAAACGCCAAAAATTATTGGTTGGGATGCTGTGGGAATTGTAGAAGCTATTGGTGATAAAGTAAGTTTGTTTAAAGTTGGTGACGAAGTTTATTACGCCGGAGATCTTAACAAACAGGGAAGTAATGCCGAATATCAAGTTATTGACGAACGAATTGTTGGTCATAAACCAAAATCAATTACTATTGAAGAAGCGGCTGTAATACCATTAACAGGATTAACTGCCTGGGAAATTTTATTTGACAGAATTCGGATCAATCCCGAAAAAGATAAAGGCAAAACTATTCTAATAATTGGTGGAGCAGGAGGAATGGGATCGATCGCAATTCAGCTCGCAAAAAAGATTGCCGGATTAACTGTAATTGCTACAGCTTCTCGCCCAGAATCTATCGATTGGTGCAAAGAACAAGGAGCTGATTTTGTAGTAAATCATAAGAATTTAATAGAAGAAGTCCGTAATGCAGGTTTTCAGCACGTTGATTTTATTTTGGATTTTGTCGATGTAAATCAGTATTGGGATGCATTTGTGGAGTTGATAAAACCGCAAGGACATATTGGTTCAATTAGTGATCCTGTAGAATTAGTAAATCTTCGTCAATTAAAAGGTAAGAGTGCTAGTTTTCATTGGGAATTAATGTTTACGCGATCGTTGTTTCAAACAGAAGATATGATTGAGCAGTATCATATTTTAAATAAACTGACCAATTTATTAGATAACGGAACTATTCGTTCGACACTAAAAACAACTTTGAATGGTTTGACGGTTCCAAACTTCAAAGAAGCGCATCAACTGTTGGAATCCGGCAAAACAATTGGTAAAATTGCAATTCGATTTTAAGTGATTAATAAAACAAAAAGCAAGCTAAATAAGCTTGCTTTTTGTTTCTAATTCCAAATCGTTTTACTTTAAAATAACAACTTCTTCAGGAACTTGAAATAACAAAGTGCATCCATTTTTAGAAAATACCGAATGCGTACTTCCTGGTGGCATATACAAATAATCGCCTGTTTTTAATTCGTCTTTTCCAGAGCGAACTTCGCCTTCGAGAACATAAATTTCTTCGCCCGCAGGATGAATGTGATTTGGATATGAAGCTCCGGCATCAAATTTTAATAAAAATGTAGGAGGTCTTTTTGCTGCAGCGTCAAAACGTAAAAACTTTATATAAATTCCTTCTGTTTTAATTCCTTCCTCAGTAAGTGGTTTCCAATCGATTTCACTACTTTTTGTGATTTGTTTTTCCATTTTAATGATTTTTAATTTGTTTTATTTTTCGAAATAATTTCATCTAAACTCCATTGGTATTTTTCCATAGTCGACAAAAGAAAAGCAGCCATAGAAAACACAAATACCGAATAATCTAAAGGATCTTTTACGCCAAAAGAATACGTCATCGCAAGTGCAAATAAAAAAGTTAGAATTGCAGCGGCAACCGAAACGTATTTTGTTTGGTAACCAATGAATAGAAGTAAACCCAAAACAGATTCGGCAATAGTTGCTGTAATGGCAATTGGCAGAATAAAGTTTTTTGGAACAAAAGAATTTACTTTTTCTGTATAAACTAAAAAGCTTTCCCAACCCGAAGAGTAACTTCCCCAAAAACCTAACCGACTTGAAACGGCGGATAAAAATCCTGTTGCTAAGGCAATTCGCAAAAGCAAAACTGCATAATCCTGATATCTTTTCATATACTATTTTATTAGTAATTATTACTGATACAAAGATGTTACAACTAGATTTGCTAAAGAATAGAGAATCTTAGAAAAAGCATGTAATTAAGAAAGAACTACTTTTTCTTTATAAGATTTTGGAGAGATATTGGTGTGTTTCTTGAAGAAATTTGAAAAATAAAACGGATCATTAAAACCTAAAGCATAAGCGACTTCTTTTACAGAGAGTTTTTCATATGTAAAAAGACGTTTTGCTTCGGAAATAATTAATCCAAAAATTACATTTTGAGCAGTTTTATTGGTGTGTAATTTCGAAAGTTCGTTAAGTTTTGATTCCGTAGTATTGATTAAAGCAGCAATTTCGTTTACAGAAAGATTCTTGTCGAAGTTTTTTAAAACTGCTTCCAGAAAATGAAGAAATAAAGCATCCGGTTTATAGATTTCATCGCCACGATTAATTTTGGTACGGTTGATTTCAATTAAGATTAATTCGATTCGGCTGTGAATTGAAATCTGATATTGGTACGGAGTTTCAATAAGTTCTTTTTTGATTTCTTCCAATTGACTAATAATAACTTTAGGATTCTCAACAGGAATCATTTCGTTCATTGCAAAATGACAAAACAAACCATTATGAAAAATCAATTCCATATCAGTATCATCTTTACAAAAGAAATCATATGTAAATTCCAAAACAAATCCAGTAGCATTTTGTAAATCCCGCAAATAATGAATTTGTCCCGAAGTAATTGTAATGACAGAATTTTCGGTTAATATAAATTCATTTTCATCCACAGAAATAGTAGTAGATCCTGAAGTACAAAAAAGGAGAATGTATTTTAAAACACGTCTCGGATTTTCTAAATCTGTTGCCTGATCAAATGTTTTTATATCAATCATTTATAGAGAAAGTTTGTTTCAAATTTAGGGAAAATTTTGTTTCATGTTTCAAGTTGAAATTCGAATTTCTGCGCAATTACGATTAAAAATAATCGAATTTTATGTCATTCCGAGGAACGAGGAATCTCCACAAGTAGCTCGACAATCTATAGAAAAACTTTGCGTTAGCTTCACGGAGATTCCTCGTTCCTCGGAATGACAAAAATTGAGAATAAAAACTTTGCTCCCGATAACTATCGGGATTGCGAGACTATTTCATCAGTTTATTTCATCACTTCTGAGACAACGTTTCCAACAACTTTTCTAAGTTATCAATACTCATTTTAAAGCCTTCTGAAAAGCCCATTTCAATCATTTTTTCTAAACGCTCCAGGGATTCATTAAAAATAGCAATATGTACTTTTGTGATGCCATTTTCTTCGCTAAAAGTATGATCCCAGTTAGAACCCGGAAGTTCGCGATTCTCCTCTTTATCAGCAAAAGTGTTGAACATTTTAAAATTAGTTTTTGGCGTAATCGAAGTATATTCCTGAATCGCCCAACGCTCCAATCCTTCGGGACTTACCATAGCATAAAATCGTCTTCCGCCAACTTCAAAATTCATATATTTTGTTTTAGACGACCATGGTTTTGGCGCAACCCACTGATCCAGAATTTCCGGTTTGGTAAAAGCATCCCAAACCAACGGAAGTTCTGCATCAAATTCTCTCGTTATGAATACCGTTTTTATGGCTTTGTCAACGGTAAAATCAAATTGCAAATCGTTTTTCATTTTTTCTGTTCTTTAAGTGTTAATAGTATTTTGTCAAGCTGATTAAATTTGGTTTCCCAAATCGCTCTGAATTGGTTAATCCATTTGTCGATCTCTTTCATTTTTTCAATTTCAAGTGAATAATAAATTTCTCTGCCTTGTTGTTCCTGTTTTATCAGGTCGCATTCTACAAGTATCCGCAGGTGTTTAGAAACAGACTGTCGGGTCGTGTTAAAGTTCTCTGCAATGGCATTTGGAGTCATTGCCTGCAGTGCAATTAGGGCAATAATAGATCGCCTTGTTGGATCAGCAATTGCCTGAAAAATGTCTCGTCTCATAATATACTATTTTTAATTACGAAGCCAATCGGTTGCAAATATACGCGCAACTATTTGGTTTCGCAATTTTTTTGACAAGTATTTTTTAAAATAATTTATTAAAGGTATTAAATAACAGTGTTTTATATGAAATAAATGGTCACGCTGAGCGAAGTCAAAGGTTTATGAAACCGAAACTACAACATTAACAAACAAGTGAAAAATTGGAATTTGGAATTTATGAATTGGAATTTTGATTTGAAGCTATTTCCTGCTGTCCTTCCAAATCTTTTACTTTTTAAAGAAAAAAGTAAAAGGATTTTCCCTCCCATCAGGGCTAGGGCAATCCGTTTCTACTTTAGAAGTCATCAGAAAAAATCAAACTCTTCAAAACGAAATGGGCAACATAGAAAATCAGCTTTTATTGACTCAATGATTTAGCTGAGGTTTTGAATCCTTATTTGGATATGGAATAAATTTTTTAGTTGGAATTTGAAGTAAATAAAAAACCTCGACTGTTAGAAAGACGAGGTTTTTTTATATTATAAATTGTTGGTTCTATTTACGGCCGTTCAAAGTTGGTCTATTTTGTAGTCGCTTCAATAAGCTAAATTGTAAATAAGAAGAACTTAGGTGAATGTTGAAAATTAAGCAAAACAACAATCTCCATCTCCAAAATTCATTTTTACATCGCTAAAATCGGTTTTTTCGAATGCTTTTGATATTATGGATTGCTTTAGTTTTTTTGTTTTGTAAATAAACAAATTTGACTTTTTGAAATTAGCACATATAGCTTCATCGTAACAAATTATTTCACGGATATTTTGTCTTACGCATTGTAATTTGATAATATCGGCCATTATATCTGCATGTATTGTATGGTCATAATAAGCAAATAATAATTTACAAACATTATTTCTTCTTTGCAGAACTAAGAAACCGATACACTCGGAATCTTTTATAACTTTTATGTAATAAATATTAAATTGATGATCGTAAATAGAAAACTCGTATTTGTCTTTATTTGTAAATTCTAAAAGAGGAGCTTCCTGAACCCAATAATATGCTTTTAACCATTCAAAGTAATCTTCTTTTTTATGGGCAATATCATTTTTGCCATATCTTTCGATTAAATCTAAGACTTCAGTATCAGCTTTATTTAAATATTCTAACTTTATATTTTTTAATTTTTTAGATAGAGATTTTTGCTGTAAATCTAGTTTTAGATCTATAAACAGATTTAAAAAACTATCTGTAAAATTTAATAATGGGCTAAGGGAACTTAATTTTGGATATAATTTAGGAATAACAAAAATCAAATTGCTTCTTAAAACAGCTTTTACACCATGGTTTTCTTTTAAAGTATTAAAATAACCGGTTTTGTCATATACTCTTTTGGCACTTTTGGTAAATTGAGAAATTCCAACTTTACCATTGTTAATTTGATATGCCGTATCTAATATTTGTCTTCCAACTCCTAGTCGAAATGTCTTTTTTGGATGTACCCACCAAGTCGTAAGCCATCCAATTTTGGTTTCAATATTATCTAGAATTATATGATCGATAAAAACACCCATATAACCCACAATTTCATTATCTAAATAGGCTAGAATTAATACAATATCATCATCATGGCTATTTGGATTTCTATAGTGAGATAGTAATCTGTGTTTACTTATAGATAAAAAATCATGATTCCAAAATGATTTATCTTCAAACAATAAGGGAATATTTTTTTTAGAAATTTGTTTTATCTCAATCATTTTCTAGTGATTTTATATTTGCCAATAATTTTATTGAAATTTTTATACAAATTTTCAGTAACGATAAGTTTTTTAACTTCTTTATTTGGGTTTTCAAGCGAAAAACGTTGAATTATTCGATTATCAAAATCTTTTTTCAAACCTGAATTTCCAAATAACAAAATATTCTCATCATATTGAAACAAGTCGTTTAATAAATTTTTTGATATTTTTTTATCTGAAAAAGGAAATGCGAATAAAGAATATTTGATGCCAAAATTATTTTTAATCCAATCGATTGAATCTATAATTTCTCTTTTTTGTTCCTCAAAAGTTAATTGTTCTAATGGGGGATGAGACATGGTATGACCTCCAAAATAAAAGCCATTATCAACCATTTCTTTAATTTGTTCTTTTGAAATGTAAGGCTTATGAGTTTCTAAATATTTTTGAATATCAATATTTAAAAGGATTAATACATCAGTAATTTTGCTTCTTTGAGAAAACTTAATGCTTTTGAATTTGTTTATAAAATCTTCGTTTGAAATATAACTAAAATCAAGAATAGAAGCGATTTTGTCTAAATGTTCCTTAGGGTAATTTGCTTTTTTTAGATCACTTATAATTATGCTAATGTAATGTTTGTACAAGCCTTCATTATTATCGACAAAAACAGGATTTATAAAAAAAACGGCTTTTAAATTTCTCTCTTTTAAAATAGGAAAAACAACACTGTAAATTTCTTCCAGACCATCATCAAATGAAATTAAAAACGAATTAGTATGTGGTTTTTTTTCAATTAGGTCATTGATAGTAACAGGACTAAAATTTTTAGACAATACATCTAAATCATTTTTAAACTGTGCTACGTTTTTATATTGATACAAATTTTCAATATGAGCAACTTTATTGTCTCTGATGATATGATAGTATGGAAAAACGGACTGTTTTTTAAAAAAACCTAATGCGTTTTTGTTTGAAATTTTATATAGACTATCTTTTATAATTCCCATGTTTTTTTTAAATTAAAAGCTCTGATTCGTCAAAAATCAGAGCTTTATTAGTGGACAAATTTACTTAATTATCGTTTAATTAAAAATATTTTTTTTCAGGTTTTCTGTGAGAAATATGTGGTCTTTATGAATTATCTTTTCAATGAAAAATGGGATTTATATTCTTTGGTATTTCCATTACAATCTACATATTTAAGCTTAAACCAATAATCTGATGAAGATATATCATTTGAATTACTTGTTCCATCCCAAGAATCATTTACATTTTGTAATACTTTAATTAATTTTCCATATCGATCAAAAATAGATACTACAGAAAAACTAGTAGCGTCTAACCAATCTACTTTCCAAAAGTCATTAAAGCCATCACCGTTTGGGGTGAAAAAATTTAAAAAAGTAAAAGTCTGTTCGCAAATTGTACAGGCTTCAATTTTTGCTAAATACAATGGACCTTTTTTTAGATAAGTACCAGGTTTTAGTACAATAACATTTCCGGCCTTCATTTTTATATCATTTGAAGCACTAATTGAATAATTGTCTTGTGTTGTTATTGAATTTTGAGCATTGTAAGTGTAAATCTTATTACTGTCAGTATTTGACAATACAAAATTATCTGTACAATCTGAATTGGTCTTTTGGGCCGACGCAAAATTGAAAACGAATAAAATAAAGATTAAAAAAGTATTTCTCATTGTCTATTTAATTTTTCAATTATAGCATTTTGAGCATCTATTTTTTTATTCATTTCAATCATGTGCAACGTTAGTTCTTCGATTTTAAGAAGTAAAATTTTATTCATTTCACCCAATTCAATGCCATTCTTTTCTACTTCTTTAGCACTTGGAACATCTTTTAAATGTTTGTTTTCGTTTATGAACTTTTCAACATTTTCTAAAGGCTCCAGTTTATAGTTTTTATCAAATACAAAATCCGCCCATTCAGAGTCTAATGCAATTCTAACTTCCTCTGTTAGTATTCCGCCTTTAGCATATAAACTATATGAGCTTACATCAACACTTCCAACTTCACTAGGAAAAACACTAGTGTTGATACCTACTTTTCCATTAGTATAAATGTTATCATTGATCGAAGTTGCAAAACTTCCGTCCGGTCTAAGCCAGTCGTAGTCATGTACTGCTGATCCTGAACCTGTAAGCTCAGCTGGATTATATTCAAAAACATTTCCAGCATTGTCAGTTCCAAGAATCTTAAAAGGACTGGTTGCATCTGCTAAATTCTCCAATTTTACTGTTCCGTTTGTGTTGAAATTTGCAGTAGGATTAACTACATTAATACCCACATTTCCTTTGGTATAAATATTATCAGTAATCGAAGTAGGAAAAGTTCCGTCTGGCTTTAGCCAATCAAAGTCTCCCGTAGCTGGACCAACAAGTGCGGCCGGATTGTATTCAAAAACATTTCCTGCGTTATCAGTTCCAAGAAGTTTAAAAGGATTTGTGGCATCTGCTAAATTTTCAAATTTCAGCGTTCCGTTTGTATTAAGATTTGCAGTAGGATTAATGACATTAATACCAACATTTCCTTGCGTATAGATATTATCAGTAATCGAAGTAGGGAAAGTTCCGTCTGGTTTTAGCCAATCAAAATCTCCCGTACCAGAACCTATTAACGCCGCTGGACTATATTCGAAAACATTTCCTGTATTGTCAGTTCCAAGAATTTTAAAAGGATTTGTTGCATCTGCCAAATTCTCAAATTTCAGCGTTCCGTTTGTGTTGAAATTTGCAGTAGGATTAATGACATTAATACCTACATTTCCTCTGGTATAGATATTATCAGTAATCGAAGTGGGAAAAGTTCCGTCTGGCTTTAGCCAATCAAAATCTCCCGTACCAGAACCTATTAACGCTGCCGGACTATATTCGAAAACATTTCCTGTGTTATCAGTTCCAAGAATTTTAAAAGGATTTGTTGCATCTGCCAAATTCTCAAATTTCAGCGTTCCGTTTGTATTAAGATTTGCAGTAGGATTAATAACATTGATACCAACATTTCCTCTGGTATAAATATTATCAGTAATCGCAGTAGGAAAAGTTCCGTCTGGCTTTAGCCAATCATAGTCTCCTGTACTTGGACTTATTAACGCTGCGGGACTATATTCGAATACATTTCCCAAATTATCAGTTCCAAGAAGTTTAAAAGGATTTGTAGCATCTGCCAAATTCTCAAATTTCAGCGTTCCATTGGTTTGAAATAAAGCAGTAGGATTAATTGTTCCGATACCTACATTAGTGCCATTATCGAAAATTTGTGAACAAGTTAAACCAGATATTCCTTTCTTTAATACAAAATTGGTGGTATTACAACTGTTAGTAAGACTACTTCCAAAAGATGAAGACAACTGTTTGCTTACATTTCCATTTATATCGGTGGTTAATACATATGTATTTGTTGTAGTAGTAGGTAAATTTTCAAAACGAACGGTTCCATTTGTGTGAAGTAATGCAGTTGGGTTAATTGTACCAATCCCTACATAACCATTTGCCAGAATTCTCATTAATTGAGTACTACCATTCTCCCAGGCAAATACAGGTCTTGTTGCTATAGTGCTTGATGTTGTACCCCAGGGAAAAGAATATCCAGTAGGAGCATTTGTAACTAAATCATTTCTAATTTCTGTTCTAAAAATCATTATGGGAATACTTCCATTATCTCTGGCAGAAGTAGTAGTTGCAAAAAGTCTTAAAACATATCTGTCATCACTTTGTTGATGCGCCCAAATAGATGGAATAAATGAATTATCATATACAGTTGAATTTGTTATTTCCAGAAAATCACTTGGTGCATCGATTACTCCAAAACTCGCAACTCTCTCGGCATTAAAAGTAGACGTTGAAATATGAGGAAATGGGGCTTGGGCAAAAATAAAGGTATTGGTTAAAATTATTATTAAACTAATTAATTTCTTCATTTTAATAATTTGTTTGTAATTGTGGTATCGTTAAGGTTAAAAGCAATTTATATGAAACTTCTCTGTGTATAAAAAATGTTAAATATTTTGTAAATATAATAGGATTTTTTTCTATTGGAAGTTATTTGTTAAAAATTAATTAACTTTTTTTTTGGAAAAAATAACGTGCAAAAAAGCCTTGATATTGACCTGTATTTTAAGGCACTTTTTCTAAAAAGATTAGTGATATTAAAAACTAGAAACATTCTAAAACATAAAAAAGGACGATACTTTTAAAGCATCGTCCTTTAAGCAAATTTGATTTATATTCCTGAATTATTTCGGATTCTCAAATGGCGCATTAAACTTTTTTATATCAATACGAGTTGCTTTGTGGTTTAATACGTTTTCACTTTATTACGTCATATTTTCGACCAATAAGCTCGCATTTTTTTGTTACACTCCAAAATCCAAAACCAGGAGTTCCGGTTGGTATTTCCCATTCTATAATTTCACCGTTTTTTAATTTTATGCCGAAAGGACCTAAGTAACCATTTGTTTTTACATTTATATCTCGTCCAATCAATCGCTTTTTAATTATAAATCGATCAAATCCTTTATGTTCTTTAAAATTCGCGTATTCGATTTCTTCTGTTCCCTGATTTGTCAATTTAATAAATCTTTCGGTAGTATTAATGATTGATTTTTCCTCAGAAATTTTAAGGTAAAGTACAGGTAATTCGTTCTCTCTTAATTTTAATAAATTAATTATTTCAGTTTTTTGTTTTTGGCTAATTAAATCAAATAATGTAAAAAGTTCTTTTCCGTTTAACTCTTTTTTTTCTTTACAATAATATTTTAGAAGCCAAAATTCCAATTGTTTTTTTATATTTTCAGCTGTTTTTTCCAATTAATTAGTTTTTATGAAGTTTTGTTTTAAATCAACCGAAAAATAAAATATAGTTTTCGTTTGTACTTGCCTGAGAAATGGTGTGTTTTAGTAATACCAAACCTTCTTCTAAATGTTTTTTATTAAATGCTTTGTCTTCGCTTTCGTCATCATGCCAAACCGAAGGATAAATATTGTGCGTATTAAAAAGATCAGCGCTGTAAAAATCTAAAATTTTATCATTTTCTATATTCTCCAAAACTGAATTAATTTCTTTTATTACTACAGGATTTAAAAAATAGATTGAAGTTGATTCCGGAAAATCTTCGATAGTATCAAAATCAATTTCGCTGAAATCAACATTCTCTCCAATAAAATTCTGCGGATAAAAAAGTTCTTCTAAAGATTTTGGCAATTGATCCAAATAGTAAGATGAAAACAGGAAAATTAATCCTTCGAAATTTTGATCAAATACAGAAGAATTATCGTCGCTAAAATCGAAATTGAAAGATTCGTGATTCTTTGAAAACTCTTCAAAATTGGCTTTACTGATTTGATATAAATTTAGACTTTGGCTCATATTAGATTTGGTTTCTTTATTTTAGCTTACGTAATATAACTTTAATGTTTCTAAGCAATTGGAAATGATTGATAAAGTAAAACGAAAATAAGTATTTTTTAAATTTAAAAACACTTATTTTTTATTGATAGTGAATGCTTATTAATTGAGAGAATTTTCTCTATATTTACCGTTCTTAAATCTTCACATTAAGACGAAATAAAATTAACCCTTGTAGTATAGTTGTATTATTAGAAGAATACTAGTGCATCTTACTATCGCGGGTTTTATATTCATTAAAATGTAAGTTATGAGTACAAACTCCCTTTCGAAAGAAGCCGAAACTAGGCTTATGAATTTTTTCAACAATACAATCGAGCCAGAAACAATGGCAAAAGCAATAAGACAACTAAATTATTTACTCGCTTTAGAAGTCATGAGAAAAAATCAAACTCTTCAAAACGAAATCGACAACATAGAAAATAGCTTTTATTGGCTAAATGAATTAGCTGAGGTTTTGAATCCTTATTTGGATGTGGAGTAGAGTTTTTTAGATAGTATAAAAAAGCCGCTTATTAAAGCGGCTTTAAAAATTAAAGTCTACTACAATGACTACAAAGAGGTTTCCCACCAGTTCCTGGTCGAAGATTAACTTTTTCAATGTTGTTTCCTTCTGTACAACTTGTGTTGTTGTGATACACAGATTGTTTTACACTGTGAAATGCAGCTGTTTTTGCCATAATAAATTATTTTATAATTAATATGGAGAAAGTTAATGCAGTTGAATTTTAGTATTTTATGGAAAACCATAAAGTTTTTTTATTTTTTTATCTCCATTCACAAGAGAGATTTTCACGTCAGTAAGACTAACTTAACCCACTTCATAACTTAATTAATCAATAAACGTATCAAGTTTTAATGATTTAAAAAATTTTCTTATTATTCTCTAGATATGCAAGAATTTATATGTGTGACTCGGTAAATTATATAAGCCCGGTCCTTTTTTTCAGAAAAATCAATTATATAAAATGTTTTTAATCTGGTAAATAAATCACATTGAATATCTTGGTAGTCAAATTTTTCTAAACCTTTTATTTTAATTATATTTTTTTTGTTTTTTCTTAAAAAGGATTTATCTGCTTTTCTTATTTCTAAGATTTTGTTAGGATTCTTTTTTAATTCAAAATCGAAATAATGGGAATCATTTTTCTTATAATTAAAAATGTAGCTCCTATTTTTAAGGCCATCTTTTTCTTCGGGATAATCAATTTTAATATTATATTTTCCTTGTTTAAATGGGATATATATTGTATCCAATTTTTTTAAATATTGAAGATCTTGACTATAAATAGTAGTTGATAAAATGAATATTGCAATATTTATAAAAGTTTTCATAGATTTATTTTTCGCAGATATGTCCCTACACTATACGATTTCTTATTCAATACTTTGAGGAAAAGTCCCTATGACTTTAACTTCTTTTAACTTTATAGTAAACCAACCAATATCATCTTCATCTATTAAATAAACCTTTTTTTTGTGTCCAATTAAATCAGTTGCTTCACCCAAATTATATTTTGTTAAAAAATCATAAGTTATAATCAAATCTTTGTTTTTTCGTAGAAATGATTTTTTTTCTTTTTTTTCTTCTGGACTAATTGAATAATGATGTGTAAAAGTCATTAAAATCTGATACTCATTGAGATAGCCAAAAATGTAATAATAATTATAATATTTTATTTTTGTATTTGAAGTTATTTCTTCATTAACATGCTGATTATCTTTATCTTTTTTGAAATAAATGTAGATAGTATCAGATTTTTTAATTTTTTCTATTTCCTGTGATAACACAGTTATTGGAATCAGTAGTAGGAAAAAGACAAATAATTTTAAATTCTTAAGGGCGTAAATTTTGGCGACCATAGTTATTGTATTGATTATAGCTCTGCATTAGAGCTTGATTAATTGTAATTAAAGGAATTCCTGCACTATTAAAAGTGCCTATTTCATTTTGAAAAAAGGAACAACTTTGTAGTCCTGATAAAGATAAATTATGATAAAAATCTACCCAGTTGAAATCTGTTCGAGGAGAATCATCCTTAGGAATATGCATACCTAAACCTGACAATGTAACACTTTCAGCTGGAGATACTAATTTATCTTTTATACTTTCAAGAATTGTCACCATAGTCGGCAGCATATAATTATATATAAAATGAGTTAGCATATTTTCCATTGCTACCGCACGAAGCCTTTCGTGTGGCAAGTATTATTTGAAGTTCGAAGAACAGAATAAATTATATTATCAACTAATATTTATCCTATATAATAAATTGCATTATAAAATATGGAAAAGTCTATTTTTAACAACTAAACCACACGAAAAGATTCGTGCGGTAGCCTGGGGTTATTTCAATTATAGATTCTTTTAGTAGATCAAAAAATACAATTATTCAAGACCCGAACAATGTCCCATGTAAGCTACTTCATATAATGTGACTTTTCTTTTTTTCTCAATAAAGTCTAGTATATAAAACGCTTTTATTTGTGATAAAATGTCGCAATTTATTTTATCATTATCAAATTGGTTCAATAAATCGGGGGAAATGATTTTATTTTTAATCTTTTTTAAAAATGCTTTTTTTACTTTTTTTGTTTCGGATTCAATATTTGCATTCTTTTTTTTCCAACCAATAAATTGTACATGATCAAATGAAAGATAGATGCTATCTAATTTAAAAGTATATGATCTCTCTTTAAAATTAGTTGGTATTATGCGTGTTTGAATATCATATTTTTTTTCATTTGCTTTTCCATAATATGGGATATATATAGTATCCAATTTTTTAAAATATTCAAGATCTTGACTATAAATAGTAGTTGATATAATGAATATTGCAATATTTATAAAAGTTTTCATAGATTTATTTTTTATCAAACCAAGTACGACCATGTTCAACATATTTATTCAATAAAAATAGCGCATCAGAATTATTGGGAAAATCAGGTTAGAGAATACTCACTTCTTGTCCGGCATTGTATAGCTTTTAATTTAAAAAAAGCTGTAAAATTGTTGTCTTACAGCTTTTCTTACTCTTTTAATTCTTACAAAAAGATTCTAGAATATAAATATTTTTTTAATCACTCGCCAATAGGACAATAATTTAGCAAAAAGACGCGATATACCTTTATATTTCCTTTTTTCTTTTCATCAAAATCAACGATATAAAATATTTGCGATCGTGAAAACAGTTCGCAAACAATATACTCTTCTTTCATTTTTTTTTAAAAATTAATATTAATTATATTGTATTTATGCTTTTTAAGAAAAGATTTATTTTCGATTCTAGTATCAATTACCGGATGATTTAAATCCGTTAAAGAATTTTTACGATCGGGCTTGCTAAATATTAACTGTTCTACTTGATCCCCTTTTTTTGAATCCAAATAGAAAACATATTCTCTAAAATTATCTGTGTAAATATTTTTTTTTGCGTTTTTACTTTTATTAAATGCAATGTAAATTGTGTCTAATTTCTTTATATAATCAACTTCTTGGCAAAATGCAAAATTTGAAATAAAGAGTAGGATGAATATTTTTTTCATTTTCAACTAAATTGTTTAATTTTCTAATTCTTTATGTCCGTATTCTAAATATTTAGTGAATAATTTCCACTGATCTGATTCTTTTGGAAAATCTATTTTATATGAAATAGCTTCATCCAATCCTTTTAAACTTAGATATTTGTAATAGTCATTCCAATTCCAAGGTGTTGAAGTTAATGGTATTATAGTTGGGTGTATTGTTCGTTTCTCTACCTCAATTCTTCCAGCAACAGTAGTTAACAAGTCCTTAATTTCAGAAAGCACTTTCTGCATTATAGGAATCATTTTATGAAATTAAGTGTAATTTAAAAAGCAGTTTTAAAATTTTATAAAACTGTTTTAGTATTTATTCTCCCATATGGTAAGAACTCCATTTTGTCACTTCATATAGATTTATTTTTCCTTTCTTTTTTTCATTCATATCGATGAGATATATTACCTTACATTTTTCAAAAGCTTCATAAGTACTTTTGATGATACCGTATTTTTGGAAAAAATCGATACCAATGATTTCTTCTTTGTGTTTTTTTAGAAATGCTTTTTTTACAATTTTAATTTCTGCTTTTATCCCTTTTTCTCTTTTCTCAGAATTTAAATATTCAGTGAAAAAAAATTTAAAAAATTCTTTTTTCTCATCGTCTGAAAAGTTTATTGTATATCGTCTTTCTTTGAAGCCTTTATAATCATCTGGGAAAACAAATCTAGTTTGTAATTTATCTTCTTTAAATTTTACGTAAATAGTATCTAACGTTTTTATATATGAGATATCTTGGGAATATCCATAATTGAATAATAGTAATAGTATTAAAACTTTTTTCATAAATATCTAATTTAAATTATCGATCTAGTTCGTTTTTTCCGTGTCTTAAATAATCAATAAATAGATCAAGTTGATCAGAAGGATTTGGGAAATCTTTTTTAAAGCTAGTAGCTTCTTCTAATCCTTTTATGCTTAAATACTTGTAGTATTCGCTCCAAATCCAGGATGTGGAGGTTAGTGGATTTTGAGTCGGATGCATAGTTACTTCTTTGTCTAAAACATTTCGACCTCTTTGAGTCGTTACCAAGTCCCTAATTTCAGAAAGCACTTTCTGCATTGTTGGAATCATTTTATCAAACATAAAATTATGTTGTTCATTTGCCGCAGGATACATGGTATTTAAAATTTTTACAAAATCTGTACCAATAGTCGGATTGTTTGCTTTTACAAAAAGATAGGCATGGACACATTCATGTAAAATGGTTTTAGCATTTTCGATGCGAGTTTGGCTTTTACCTATATTACCAGCAAGTAATATTTGCTTGCTTATTTTAATAATAATATTTTTAGTGACAGGATCCTCACTTGTAGTGGCATTTACTTCTTTTTTAGTGGGATTATTATCTTCATAAACATGATCTGCTATTTCAAACTTAACATTAAATCGATTACCATCTTTAAATATTGATGTGAATAGCTTCTGAAATTCGGGTGACATTGCTAATGCATCATAAAGTTCGTTAAATTTTTGCCCTTCAGGAGTTGTATTTATAATAGAAGATCTGTCAATATTCATTGGTGATTTTAATGATGCAGCTACATCAAATTGCAAACTAGGATTTTTAGCAATTGCATTTTTAAGTCCTGTGATAATAGAAATACTATTTAGCGAAAAATAGTTTTTAATAAGAAAATCCATTACTGCCATCTGCGACGATGAGTTTTGGTTTTTTAACCAGCCTAAGTCGGTTTGTAATAGTCCTGTTTTGGCGGGAGTTGTTACTTCAATATCGTATTCTCTTGCTTTTAAATAACTAAAATGTCTTACGACTGCTATGTTATTTCAATTATAGATTCTTTTAGTAGATCAAAAAATACAATTATTCAAGACCCGAACAATGTCCCATGTAAGCTACTTCATATAAAGTGACTTTTCTTTTTTTCTCAATAAAGTCTAGTATATAAAACACTTTTATTTGTGATAAAATGTCGCAATTTATTTTATCATTATCAAATTGGTTCAATAAATCGGGGGAAATGATTTTATTTTTAATCTTTTTTAAAAATGCTTTTTTTACTTTTTTTGTTTCGGATTCAATATTTGCATTCTTTTTTTTCCAACCAATAAATTGTACATGATCAAATGAAAGATAGATGCTATCTAATTTAAAAGTATATGATCTCTCTTTAAAATTAGTTGGTATTATGCGTGTTTGAATATCATATTTTTTTTCATTTGCTTTTCCATAATATGGGATATATATAGTATCCAATTTTTTTAAATATTCAAGATCTTGGCTATAAATAGTAGTTGATATGATGAATATTGCAATATTTATAAAAGTTTTCATAGATTTATTTTTTATCAAGCCAAGTACGACCATGTTCAACATATTTATTCAATAAAAATAGCGCATCAGAATTATTGGGAAAATCGGTTTTATAAAAAATCGCTTCTTTTAATCCTTCTAAGCTTATATATTTTAAATAATGATCCCAATTCCAAATTTCAAAAGTAGTTAGATTGATCTTTGTGTAAACTTTCAATGATTCTACTTCAGTTCTACCTGCAGGGTAAGTTAATAAATCTCTTGATTCAGTTAATATCTTTACTACAGTAGGAGTCATATTATTATACATAAAGTCATGTTGCTCCTTAGGGATAGGATATTTTTTATTAAGTAAACTTGCAATATCCGTTGGGCCAACAATTGGATTATTAGTTATTATAAAAAGGTAAGCATGGATAAATTCATGAATAATAGTTCTGGCATTTTCAATTCTTGTTTGTTTAATACTACTATCATTTAATTTTTTTTTATTAATTTTTATTAAAATATATGGCAATTTGGGATCATAATACGTATTGGCATTAACTTCTTTTGTTGGGTCGGTAGAATCATAAACAGCGTCTGCGATCTCAAACTTCACATTAAATCTATCATTATTTTTAAACATAGAAATAAATAGCTTCTGAAATTCCGGTGACATTGCTAATGCATCATAAAGTTCGTTAAATTTTTGCCCTTCAGGAGTTGTATTTGTAATAGAAGATCTGTCAATATTCATTGGTGATTTTAATGATGCAGCTATATCAAATTGCAAACTAGGATTTTTAGCAATTGCATTTTTAAGTCCTGTGATAATAGAAATACTATTTAGCGAAAAATAGTTTTTAATAAGAAAATCCATTACTGCTATCTGCGACGATGAGTTTTGGTTTTTTAACCAGCCTAAGTCGGTTTGTAATAGTCCTGTTTTGGCGGGAGTTGTTACTTCAATATCGTATTCTCTCGCTTTTAAATAACTAAAAAGTTTTACGGCAGCTATATTGCGAAGTTCGACGAAATAAGCTCCTTGTGTTCCTAAACTTCTCACAAACTGCTGTTCTTTTATAGCATAATTTGGCATTACATATGAACCTCCGCCGCCACTTCCGCCAATTGGGCTTGGATCGCCTGAACCACCCTGATATGTTGGGTCTTGCGGGTTTACTTCTGGAGTTTTCTCACCAGATCCGGAACATTCTGTTGCAATGAGAATATTAAATGTACAATCGTGCGCCTGTCTAAGATCTCCTTTGCAATAACAATCACCCATAACATAACACGCTTTTTCTTTAGGGACTTCTTTCGCAGTAGAACTTCCGCCACTTTTTACAATTTTTCCATTGAGAAGCGTGGCTTTATTTTGCAGGTTGTAATTGATATCAAAACAACTTACAGTACCACTAAAAGTATTTACGGCAAATTGTGCATCCGGATCATCCGGAGTCCATCTTAAGATAAAGGAAGTATAGCCTGCCTTTGTGGAAACTATATGGAGGTTCTCAAAATATATTTTCTCATTGGGACTAATGTAACTGTATATTTTTAGCGAGTAAGTCTTTTCTCCATTTGCTCGTACAAATTCTAAAATTTCGGTATTATTAAGCCCTGTCTCCAGATCAGAGATGTTTTCTTCCTTTTTACCGGAATATTTAGTTTTAGAATTTTCTTTATTAAAATTAGTAATTGATGGTTTTAAAAAAGGAACTGACTCCAGATTTACAATTTTAGTGCCTTCTATCGCCTTTACTTCTGTTTGATATTGAACACGCTCACTCTCACAGCTCATTAAACCAATAATAATAAAAAATAAAATAATTTTGAACGTTTGTTGTATACTCTCTTTCATTTTGTGCTTGTATAAATATATCTTTTAGTCTCAATTTAAAGCAAATGCCTGATTGAAACTTAGGCGCAAACATAATGTTTATTTCTTTATTTGTAGTAAAAATTTTATATTTAAGAAAAAAGACTTCGCAAAGTGGGTAAGTTGCTGAAAGAGAGAAGTTTTTATTTTCTTCTAAAACTAAGCTTCTGATGAAACCAGTTTTTTAGCCCTGATAGAAGGGAAAATCCTTTTGTGCCGGGGTTCGGCATAAAAGATTGGAATGATAGCAGGAAATAGCTCCTAAAAATTCTAAGAGTTTTCATTTAATTAAAAGCTTAAAAGAATATAACCACAAAGTTTGTCATTTCGACGAAGGAGAAATCTTCGCGAGAAGCTCCGCAACGAGAATCCAATCTTTGTCGAGTTACTTGCGAGGATTTCTCCTCCGTCGAAATGACAATAATAGGCTTAATAGTTACTCGAAAATTATAATAAAAACAAAAAGGACGATACTTATCAGGTATCGTCCTAAGGGAAATTTGATTTACATTCTCGAATCATTTCTGATTTTTGAATGTCGCATTAAGCGTACAGTTTTTGGTAAACTACTATCGAAAGCTAAACGCAGGTTATTCGTTTATGATATCGCCTTCTTTAGTTTCTTCGCTGGCAATTTTTACCAGTTTATCTTTCGGGTTTAAATCTCCGAATATTTCAATTTTATCTTCGATTTCTCTTCCTTTTTTTACATCAACACGAGTTGCTTTGTGGTTTACAACTTTGATTACGTACAAACCTTCGGCTGAACTTACTAATCCAGATTTCGGAATTACAAACGTGCTGTCTTTCGCGTTAAGCGGTAACAGAACTTCGGCAACCATTCCTGGTAAAAGATCTTTTTTGGTATTCATAACGTCCATTTCTACACGTTCAGAACGTAACTTTAAATCTAATGCTCCAGACATTCTGGTAATTTTAGCTTTAAAATTTTCAGGCAATGATTTTACATTAAAATTCATTTCATCACCTTCATGCAAATATCCTGTGTACAATTCAGGAACCGAAACCGCCAAACGCAATTTATCTTGTTGCTGAATCGTCAATAAAGGCAAATCTGAACCTTTTCCTGCCGGACCAACAAATGTTCCTAAATTCACGTTTCTAGCTGCTACAACTCCGTCAAAAGGAGCACGAATTTCAAGATAACCTCTCATAATCGACACTTCTTTGTGGGCTGCAACTGCGGCTTGATATTGTGCGTAATCTGAGTTTTTCTTTCCGTTTGCCATTTCTAAATCATTTTTAGAAATCGTTCCTTCAACTTTGCTAGTTTCGTACAAACGGTTGTAAGTGCTTTTGCTTGTTGCATAAATAGCTTCCATCGATTTTAATCTTGATTCGGCTGCAGCCAATTGTGAGCTGATTTCCGGTGCTTCAAGAACGATCAAAAGTTGCCCTTTTTTTACTTTGGTACCAATATCTACTTTTAGCAATTTTACAAAACTACTTACTTTAGCATACAAATCTACTTGTTGAAAACCAGTTAATTCGGCTGGTAAACGCAATTCTGTAGTTAGTTTTTGTTTTTCTAAAAGAAACGTTTCAGTTTTTGGTTCCAATTCTGCGGTCGGAGTTTCTTCTTTCTTAGAATTACAGCTAGTTAGAAAAAATACGGCTACAAAAAATAATGCGGTCGATTGTATAATGTTATTTTTCATTTTTCGGATTTAATGATGATATATAATGGATGCTTTCTTCGTCTTCAGGATCTAAAGAAACAGATTGTGTTGTTGTTTTTTCTTGTGCCCACGCAAAGATAAGTGGCAGGATTAGCAATACGGCAAAAGTCGAAAATAATAATCCACCAATTACGGCTCTTCCTAAAGGAGAAACCTGATCGCCACCTTCGCCATGACCAATTGCCATTGGCAACATTCCCGCAATCATCGCAACAGATGTCATGATAATTGGACGAAGACGCAACGCCGCAGCTTCACGAGCAGATTCTAACGCATTTCCATTTCGTTTTCGAAGCTGTTCTGCATTTGTAACCAGTAAAACGGCATTTGCAATCGAAACTCCAACCGACATAATGATTCCCATATATGATTGTAAGTTAAGCGTTGAACCTGTAATTGTAAGCATTAATAAAGCTCCTAAAACTACCGCAGGAACTGTTGTTAAAATCACCAACGAAACTTTGAACGACTGGAAATTAGCGGCTAACATTAAGAAGATTACAAATATGGCAACCAATAATCCAACTTGCAAACTACTTAATGTTTCTACCAATACTTTACTCATTCCAATTGGAGTGATGAATAACCCTCTAGGTAATTCACCTAATGAATTGATTGTTGCATCCACATCTTTTACTGCCGTTCCTAAATCGGTCTGGCTAATGTTGGCTGTAACGGTAATGTATGGCATAGCCCCTAAATTGTCATTTTCACCACTTACAAATCCGGGTGTAATTTTTGCAACGTCACTTAAAACAGGACGAAGCGAATTCTTTAATACCGGAATTTCTCCAATATCAGTTTTGCTTTTCATTTTGTTCAAAGGCACTTGTACCTGAACGTTGTATGATAATCCGGCTCTTTCGTCAACCCAAGTATTTTTCTCGGTATATCTTGATGATGAAGTCGATGCAACTAATGATCGTGATATGTCGTTCATGTCAACGCCAAGTTCAGCTGCACGAGTTCTGTCAATATCAATATTCATTGCTGGATAATGAATTGGCTGACCAATTTGTACGTCTCTGAAATAAGCGATTTTCTTTAATTTCTCTACAATTTGAGTTGCATATAACTCATTTCGTTTCTTGTCTTTTCCTGCAATACGAACTTCGATTGGAGTAGGAGATCCCTGGCTCAAAACTTTATCCGTCAATTCGATTGGCTCAAAAGAAAGTTTTACATCTGGAAGTACTTTTTTGATTCGGGCTCTAAAGTCATCTTTAAAGTCATCCATATCAACGTGATATTCTTTTAAACTAACCTGAAATACTGCTTCATGAGAACCTGCCATGAATAAATAAATTGGGTTAATCGAGAATAATGACGGGTGTTGTCCCACATAAACAGAAGAAATTCCGATATGTTCTTTCCCAACCATTTTTTGCAATTCTTTCAAAACAATGATTGCTTTTTCTTCGGTACGTTCTAAACGAGTTCCGTCTGGAGCGCGCATTCTCAACTGAAACTGACTTGAATTTACTTTCGGGAATACATCTTTTCCAATGAAATTAATAAAAACAACGGCAAGAACTGTAATTCCGATAAGGTAAACCAAAGCGGTTATTTTTTTATAAGGAAACAAACGATCCAGAGTTCTCATAAAACGGATTCTGAAACGCTCGAAAGCACCAATTTTTCCGTTGTTATTAGTGTCTACTTTTTCAACATATCCTTTTTTCTGCGTAATAAGATCTTTTTCAGATTCCGGAGTTAATCCGCAATCGTTAAATTCTGCTTCATCATCAGTAATTTCCGGACCATGTGCGTGTTTTTCATGACCTTTCATCAACCAGTTTGCCATTACAGGCACAAAAGTTTGCGAAAGTAAAAACGAAATAACCATCGAGAATCCAATCGCTAAAGCCAAAGGCAAGAACAAAGCCCCCGGAATTCCGACCATTGTAAATGCCGGTGCAAAAACCGCCAAAATACAAAGTAAGATCAATAATTTAGGCAATGCAATTTCCTGACAAGCATCCCAAATGGCGAGCGCCTTGGGTTTTCCCATATCGAGATGCTGGTGAATATTTTCGATTGTTACTGTACTTTCATCCACTAGAATACCAATTGCAAGCGCCAACCCGCTTAAAGACATTAAGTTGATCGTTTGTCCGAATAATTTAAGGAATAAAACTCCGGAAATAATCGAAATTGGAATCGTTAAGATTACGATCAAAGCTGCACGTCTGTCACCAAGGAAAAGTAAAACCATCAATCCGGTTAAAACTGCTCCAATAATACCTTCAGTAATCAAACTTTTTACCGAGTTAATTACATAAACCGACTGGTCAAATTCATACGATAATTTTACGTCTTCCGGTAATGTACTTTGAATTTTAGGCAACTCAGCTTTTAATTTCTGAACCACATCCCAAGTCGAAGCGTCTCCGGCTTTTGCAATACTAATATAAACCGAACGTTTTCCGTTTACCAAAGCATAACCTTGTGTAATATCTGCACCATCTTTTACAGTCGCAACATCACCTAATTTTAAGTTTTGAACGCTTCCTTTAAACAACGGAATATTCTCAAAATCCTTAACTTCTTTAATTGTATTATTTGTTGGCGTAATGTAGTTTACATCACCCATTCTCACGTTTCCTGAAGGAGCCGTTTGGTTGTTGATTCGAATCGCTTCTACAATCTGATCCGGCGTCATATTGTGCGAACGCAACAAATCAGGATCTACGTTAACCTCAATAGTTCTTGGGCTTCCGCCAAAGGGAGCCGGCGATAATAAACCGGGAATCGAAGTAAACGAAGCACGAACATAAACGTTGGCTAAATCCTGTAATTCATTATTTGAACGTATTTTACTGCTCAAAACTAATTGACCAATTGGAAGAGAAGAAGCATCAAAACGAATGATAAACGGAGGTTGAGTTCCGGGAGGAAACGCCGCCTGAATCCTGTTCGAAAGTGAACTTAATTCGGCTGCAGCCTGAGCCATATTTGTGTTTTCATAATAGGTTAATTTCATGATCATTAACCCCTGAATATTTTTGGTTTCTACCGATTTTACACCATTGGCAAACGGTAAAATGTTGACATAAGTCTTAGCAAAATAAGCTTCCATCTGGTCTGGCGTGTAACCTCCAAAAGGATGCGCAATGTAGATAACCGGCAAGTTCATTTTTGGCAGAATATCTACCTTAATGTCTTGTATGGCACCAATTCCGAAGAAAAATAGACCCGCAACCAATACTAATATGGAGATGGGTTTGCGGAGTGCAAAACGTATTAAATTCATTAGGATCTATAATTAAAATTCATTTATAAATAAGTCAAAATTGCCTGTTGCAGCTACTTTAAGCAAAAACGATTGCCATACATTATTGTTCACGATATCTCGGTCAATTTCGGCACGATTTAAAGTATATAAAGTCTGAGTAATATCTGTTAAATCAGTTAAGCCGTTTTTGTATAAAGTCGATTTTTGCAAATACGCCTTTTTCGCAGCATCAACCTGAATTGGAGCTTCGGCAAAGTTTTCTAGTGTAATTTGTATTTTATCGTCGGCAAGTTTTAATTGCGATTTCAGTTCTCTGTCTGCTTGATTGTATTCTTCTTGTAAACCTTGCGAAATATACTTTTGAGCACTTACTTGTTTGCTTGCTCTAAACGGAGTCGTCAAATTCCAGCTAATTCCAATTCCAACCAAATAATTGGTACGATCAGGATTTACGCCATCCCAGTAATTTCTGCTGAAAGAGTTTTGATTCGTCACATAATCGCTATTAAATCCGGAAGCACGCGTTTGCAAAACACCAAAAGCGCTCATCGTAGGATAATAAAAACGTTTGTACAATTTAGTTTGCTGATTGCTGTAATCGATCTTCGTTTTGTAGAATTGCAATAAAGGATGCAAACTGTCTGAAGTTGCAGTTCCTCTTAAAACCTCTTTCGGAATATCGTTTACAAACAAAGTATCCGTAACAAAATCCTGAGGCGCAACGCCCATTAAATCGACTAATTTGCTGTTTTGTTCCTTGACAAAATTTCTTGCAAGATTCAGTGCAATTTTAGCTTTCGAAACTTCGGCTGTAGCCAATGTAGAATCAACTCCCGCCAATAATCCGTTTTTAACTCGTGCAACGGCAGTTTTCTTAAAAACTTCGGCACGGCTTAAATTCTTTTGTTGCGAAATCAATAATCTTTGGCTTGCCAACAAATTCAAATAAGCAGCAGAAATTTTGATTTCCTGTTGAAATTGCTCTTGTTTCAAGTCTTTTTCTTTTGCCTGAACATCAACTTTAGCCAAATTAATTTTTTCCTGTATTTTTCCAAAAGTGAAAAAATCCCAGTTCATATTGACTAAATACAAAGCTCCAAAAGCAGAATTCCAGTTTTGGTCCGGCAATGCAGGTCCGGAAGAAGCGGTTCCTAAACCATTAAAACCATACAATGCACCGTTTTGCCCATTGATGGTTCCGTAATCTTGTTGTGCCGATAAATTTAGATTTGGCAAATAATCACGCTTAGATTGTTTGAGACTCTCGCGTGAGGCATTCGTGTAATTGCTTTTTGCCTTGATCGAACCGTAGTTTTCTAAACCTGTTTTTATGGCTTCTTTTAAAGTCAGGTTTTGTGAATAACTACCACTGGCAAAAATCAAGAAAACTAACAAAGTAATTTTTCTGAAGTACATAAAATTAGTGGTATGAAATTATGTAACAAAATTATTTGTCTTTGGCTGATAATTGTCATCTTAAATGATGTACTACGATAATAAATGACCAATTGAATTCGTCATTTTTTGGAAAAATAAATTAAATATTTGTTCGTACTTTGTAAACTATTTAAGTTTTAAAATGAACAAAAAATTTGATAACATATTGGATAACAAATGGTGGCAGGAAATTGCCGTTGTTGCCTTTTCATTTACGATTTATACGTTAAAAAATGACTGGATGTTATTTAGTTCTTTTACATCCATATTAATGGGCGTGTTTTTTTACTGTATTTTATACATGCACGCGCAGTTCAATCGTTTTTTTCTTTTGCCTATATTATTCAAAACACAACGTCCTTTAACTTATATTTTTCTAACGCTTTTTGGAGTTTTTGTATTCTCAGTACTTTTATATGAGATTACTATGCTCGATATGTTTAGTAATTGCCGTTTGTATCAAAACTCGCATCAGCGTAGTTATGTTTACCAATTGGCAAGTGTTTTAGGAACTTTAGTTTGCATTTTGAGTCCGATAATTGTGTTTAAATTCTACAGAATTCACAGAAAACAAACTAATGAAACTTTGTTGTTTAACGAAATGCAATTGAATTCTTTGAAAGGGCAATTGAATCCGCATTTTTTATTTAATACCTTTAATACGCTTTACGGAATAAGTTTAGAATTTCCGGACAGAACGCCGGATTTAATTATGAAAGTTTCGCAGTTAATGCGTTATCAATTAGAAAGTAACAATAAAAAATGTGTTTCACTTGAAGACGAACTGGAGTTTATAAACAGTTATGTACAACTCGAAAAAGAACGTGTTGGTTATCGTTGTGAAATCACTTATGATTCTAAAATCGATAACGAAAACGCTTATAAAGTTTCGCCAATGTTGCTGATTGCTTTTATCGAAAATGCCTTTAAACACGGAACTTGCGCTATCGAAAAATGTTTCGTTAGAATAATTATTACAGTTGAAAACGGATTATTGCATTTGCATGTTGTAAATTCAATTCCGACGAAGAAAACAGATGTTGTTTCGACTAAAATTGGCTTGAAAAATACCATAGAACGCTTGAATTTAATTTACGGAAAAGACTATAAATTAGATATTCAGGATGATAAGAATACATACATTGTAGATTTTAAAGTACAATTGAAAAAGTTTGTAGAATGAGAGAATCCAAAAAATGTATAATTGTAGACGATGAACCAGCGGCGCATTATGTGCTGGCGAATTACATCAAGCAAAATCCGCAATTGGAGTTGGTTTTTCAAGGCTATAATGGTATCGAGGCAATGGATTATCTTCGCGAAAATCCAGTAGATTTGATGTTTTTGGACATTAATATGCCGGAAATTTCAGGAATGGAATTGCTTAAGATTCTGCCAACGCATCCTAAAACTATTCTAACTACAGCTTATTCTGAATTTGCTCTTGAAAGTTATGATTACGGAGTTATTGATTATCTCCTAAAACCTATTTATTTTCCGAGATTTTTAAAAGCTGTAGATCGTTTTTTTGCTGCGGAAACCTCAAAAGTAAAAACAGAAGAAACAGTTGTAAATTCTGTTAGTGTAAAAGTCGACGGTTATTTTATGGATATAGAATTAGATCAGCTTTTGTTTGCGCAGAGTTTTGGTAATTACGTGAAATTGCACACCATAAAAAGAACTTATTTGGCTTCGATTACAACAAGTGAATTTGAGAAATGTCTTCCTGAAAAGAATTTTATGCGCATTCACAAATCATATATTGTGGCATTGGATAAGATTGAAACAACGGATAAAGATCATGTTATTATTAAAAACGAAAAGCTCCCGATAGGAATTACTTATAAGAGAGAGCTTTCTGATAGATTAAAAAAATGAAACATTCATTAAAAGTTCTTTTTTCTTGTTAAAAAAAATGTAATTTTAGTAAATATTATTAATGTAAAAATCGGACTAATGAGAAAAGCATTTTTAATTTTAACTTTTTTGTACAGCTGCTTTCTGGCTGCACAAAACCAAATTGCACCAAGTAGTGCAGTTACACCACCGGAAAAAGTTTTGTTTTCTTTTCAGAAAGAATATCCCGGAAAAATTGCAGCTTGGACCTTAACATATGTTGGCGATGATGATGACGAAATACGTTATGAAGGAAAGTTTAAAACCAATGAAAATACAGAATCGTTAGCAGTTTATGATAATCTGGGAGTTTTAAAAGCATTTGAAACGCAAATTCCATTGAGTAAACTTCCGGCGAAAGCTCAAAGTTATTTAAAGAAAAATTATCCGGCAAAAGCCATTCGCGAAATTGCTGTAGTTGTAGATTATAAAAATAAAACTACTTATGAAGTAGGCATCGAAAAAGATTCAAAATTTTATGATGTTGTCTTTGATCAAAATGGCGGTTTTGACGTCATAATCCAGAAAGACTAAAGAGAAGACTTACTAATTCAATATATTTGAAAATGAGAAACCCGACTTGTTTATTTAAACTTGTCGGGTTTTGATTTGTTTATCATTTTGTGTTTAAGTGAATCGTAATAGTTTTTTACGAGCTAATCCCGCACCCGAGCCTGAAAGTGTGAACTGGCGAGGCAATCCGTTTTATCAGCGTTTTCGCTTTAGCGAATCAGTAAAATCAGTATCTAATTTTGACGCGGATAAAACAGATTTACTTCGTAAAAACGCAGATTTACGCGGATTTTAGGCGCATTTTTGTCATTTCGATGAAGGAGACTCGAGCGATAGCGAACAGACGAAGTAAATCTCCACGAGAAGCTCGACAATGATTGCGGAGTTTCTTGTGGAGATTCCTCGTTCCTCGGAATGACAATGCTTTATGAAATTATAAGTTATCTTACGAACATATAACAAACCCGACAGGTTTTTAAAAACTGCCGGGTTTAATCAGATTGTGGATTAATTCAAAATTACAAATTCATTCCACCGGAAACTTCAATTCTTTGTGCATTTACCCAACGTGCATCTTCGGTACATAAAAAAGCTACAACTCCGCCAATATCATCCGGCAAACCAACTCTTCCTAAAGCAGTTAATGCCGCTAAATTTTTGTTTAATTGCTCATTGTCACGAACAACTCCGCCACCAAAATCGGTTTCGATTGCACCCGGAGCCACAACGTTTGCTCTGATTTTTCTTTCGCCAAGTTCTTTCGCCTGATATTTTGTTAGCGTTTCAATTGCGCCTTTCATACTTGCGTAAGCCGCATAACCAGGGAATGAAAATCTAGCTAAACCAGTTGAAATATTTACAATTCCGCCACCGTCATTCATTACATTAAGCGCTTTTTGCGTTAAGAAAAAAGGTCCTTTAAACTGAATATTTGTCAATTGATCAAACTCAGCTTCGGTTGTTCCTATAAACGAATTATGAATTCCGATTCCGGCATTGTTTACCAAGAAGTCGAATTTATCTGTTTTAAAAGTAGTTTTTAAAATCTCAGATACATTTCCGAAAAAAGCATCAAAAGCACCTGAGTCCGCAACATTCAATTGAAGTGAAGCTGCTTTTTGACCTAAACTTTCGATTTCTTTTACTACTGAATCTGCTTCTTCTTTTTTGCTATTATAAGTAATGATTACGTCGATTCCTTTTTTTGCAATTGCAATTGCCATATTTTTTCCTAAACCTCTGCTACCGCCCGTAACAAGAGCTATTTTTGTATTTACTGCCATCTTTATTTAATTGTTTTTTTGTGTGAAATGTGAAATGTGAAAATTAAAATGTGATATGTTTTACTATAAGCACAGCTTACATCTTACATCTAACATTTTACATATTAGCATGCAATGCGTTGAAAGATGCTTTTAATTCCGGAACACTTGCATTTACTCTTGTAGCGCTGGTTCCAAAAGTAAGTTCTTCGTTTACTTCTTTTAATTGTTCAAAGATTGAAACTATAAAATCACTTACGCTTGGATGTGCGTCGTGTAGACCAATTCCGCCAAGATCTGTATTTAATGCCGGAGGAATAATTTCGATTACTTCAATATTTTTTGCTTTTAATAAATGACGAAGCGAAATCGTAAACGATCTAAAAAACGCTTTTGTAGCCGAATAAACCGGAACTTTTGCAAAAGGAGAAAAAGCGAGTCCAGAAGTTACATTCATTACAGTTGTAAGTGATTTTAACCGAATAAAAAGGGAAGTTAAATGTAGCGGAGCTTCTATGTTGGTTGCGATCTCCGTTTTGGCACTTTCAAAAAAGTCTGAATCTGTAACCGAAACCCATTTTTGAATTCCTGCATTATTAACTAAAACATTCAAATCGCTGTGATTTTCTGCAATCCATTCGTAAAGAGCTACACGTTCTGCTTCGTTTGACAAGTCACATACTTTTGTAATTACAGTTGGAAATTTTGCTTTAACTTCTTCTAAAGCAGATTCGCGTCTGCCGCAAATAATTACAGTATTGTTTTCCTGAATAAATCTTTCGGTAAGTCCAAGTCCAATGCCGCTTGCACCACCAGTTATTAAAATTTTGTTGTTTGATAAATTCATCTTTTCGATCTTTTAAATTGATTAGACAAAGGTAGGAGCGAAGTAGTCTTGGGGAATTGTAAATATCAAACCGATGTTTGCAAAATTCAAATCAGAGAGGAGAATTAAATTCTTAGAGGTTGCGTTAAACTTTGTCAAAGTTTTGAACTTTGACAAAGTTGGAGAAAATCTAAAGTCTACAATCTAAAAGCCAAAGGCGTATAAGAAGTTTGTTTTTTAAAGAAATTAGAAAAGTGCGCTAATTCTTCAAAACCTAATGAAAAAGCAATCTCAGAAATGTTCCAATCGGTTTGTTTCAAAAGGATTTTGGCTTCATTCGTTAATCTCGTACTGATTAATTCAGTTGTGGTTTTTCCTGTGTTTTCTTTTAGAACTTTATTTAAATGATTAACATGAACAGATAGTCTTTCTGCAAAATCTTTTGCAGTTCTCAGTTCTAATCGTTGATTTGGTGATTCAATTGGGAATTGTCTTTCCAGTAATTCCGCAAATAAAGAAGAAACTCTCGCTGCTGAATTATGTTTGGAATACAGCGCAGTTATTGGCTGCAATTTTTGCCCAAAGTGAATTAACTCCGCAACATAATTTCTGATTAAATCATATTTATAGATATAATCTGAGTTGATTTCTTTTTGTATTTTGTTGAAAATCAATTCAACTTCGGCAACTTCTTCATTCGTAAGTTGAAAAATTGGATATCCGTCTGTAGCAAAAATAGGAAGTTCGTCTAAGTCAATTCCGCTTTTGTTTTTGGATAAAAACTCACTTGTAAAAACGCAAAATTGTCCGGATTGATTTGTATCCTGCGGTAAATAGTTATAAGGGATTTTTGGCGTGGCGAATAAAAGTCCTTGTTTTTCGATTTCGATTATTTTATCAGCGTATTCGGCTCTGTTTTTACCTTTTATCAAACTTATTTTGTAATAAGCTCTTCTGTCATAAGGCATGCCAGGCTTTTCTTTCATTCTTTCGTAGAGCTCTTTTATATCAAAAACATTAAAATGCCCAATCTCTTTTTTAATGTCGTTTGGTAATAATGAACTTGGTTCGATTGAAGAGCCTTCCGTAATATCTTCGTAAAATGAATCTAGTGATTTCATGAGAGTGGAATTGTAAAATTCAAATATACGAAAAATTGTGAAGAGTTGTTTTTGTTTAATGTTCCAAGTTTCAGGTTGTTAAACTTTGTGGTGATTTAACCGCAAAGTTCGCAAAGTTATTTCTCGCAAACCTGCGAAGGAAATGCACTTTTACTTTGATATTTTGGATTTTTTTTGTCATTTCGACGAAAGGAGAAATCACACGCGTAACTCGACAAAGATTGGTGATTTTGGTTGCGTCCCGAAGCTTCGGGATAGTGTGGTTGCTTCGTTCCTCGCAATGACTCGCTTTGGTTTTGAATTATTAAAAAACGTTGTGCCTTAGTGTCTTTGTGGCAAAATTATTAAAACAAACTTCCCTGAATAAATTCCGGTTGTGAATTTCCATTAAAAGAAAAAGAATCAATTACAAAAAACTGCTTTTTTATTGGATCAAATTCTCTTAAAATAATATTGTCACACAAAAAATCAATATCGATTGTTGTAAATAAATGATTGGCAATTTTAAGACTTTCAGGTGTTAATCTTCGACCAATTGAAATATGAGGATCATTGCTTTTTATTAAGTTTGAAAGCTGCAATGCATCTTGCGTTTTCTTCATGATAGGTTTTAGAATCATTTTAGAATCTTCATTTGGAGAAATGAAAAAAGCGCCGTTTTCATAAGAATCATAATGATCTAAATAAACCTGAAAAGGCGCAAAAGTATCACATATTTTAAAGAGCTTCTGTTTGTATTTATCAATTTGAGATTCGTCAATTTTAAATTCGCAAATCGTAATGTGAGCAATTGAATTTTTACTGTTAAACCAACCAACTTTATTCGCTAAAAGTTCTTTCATCGTTTTGATCGAATCAATCACATCTTGCGAAGGATGAATAACAACAGAATATTTCTTCTCCATTTTAATTTAGGGTTGTTTACTTAGAAAACTATTTTGCTTAAAACATTGTTTTATGCCTTCTTTAAAACATATTTTCTTAGTAATAAATATATTAAAGCAATGAATAATATAATACCTAAATAAAAAGATATAATAACTGCAAAATATATTATATAAAATACGCAATTCCAAAAATTATTATGATAAAGATCCAATTTATCGATCAAAAGAAATAGAATCCATGAAACAAAAATGATGAAAAGACATCCTAAAAATAATTTGAAAACGCGAGTTATTCTATTATCGTTCAGCATTAATTACTGTTTTAAAATTGGGATTGTGATCGAACTATTTGTGTACCATTTTATTTTAAGAGGTTTAGCTGCATCGGCCATTGTTTCGTCGCTTACATTCTTGCCGGAACCATAGTTAACTTCCCAATTTGGATTTTTATTTGCACCAAGAGCAATGACAATTTTGCTTCCTTTTTGTAATTGTTTTGAGACTATATAATTTTGATTCAGCTCAATTGTTTCTGTTTTATTAGGAGTCAAAAGTTGTCTTTTTGTTCTGTCTTTTGCTAAACTGGCTCTTTGTATGTTATTAGTTAAAGCAAAATAATGTCCATCTGCAGTTTTTTCATAAAGCTGTAATTCTATATCTAAATCTTTTTTATTGATATTTATTTTTAAAGCTGCTTTTATGGAACCGCTTATAATTGTATTTTCTGTTAAAGCATCACTTTCAAAAATTAGTAGTTGTTTTTCAGTTCTTAAAATAGAATCTATGACTCTTGGAAAACCGGAAACAGAATCATCCTGATAAATGCTAATTTCTGAACGATCTTTAAAATCAACAGTTTGATTTATTGCAATTGGTTTTTTAGGAGCCGTTTTTTGTAATGAATATTTTGAGTTTGCATTATCCAGATAAAAAGTGATTTCCTGATTGTGCATTTTGTCTAATGACGGAACACTTTTCCATTCATTTTTGCCCATAATTTCAAAGTTGACTTTGTCTTTTAATATCTCGGGACGTTTGCCATCTTTCAAAGTATAATTAAACCATTCAAAAATGATAGAGTTTATCGGAATAGTAGCTACTTCGTCAAGCGTATATCCGCCTAATTCTTTCTTAGGATATCCTTGTGAACCTCCGTGATCAAAAGGTCCAATAATCAGATAATAGTTATCGCTTTTATTGTATTTATGATATTGGTTGTAATAATACATTGCTCCAATCTGATCGTCATCATAATATCCTGTTGTACTTAAAATTGGAATATTAATATTCGCAAATGCTTCTTTTTGTGGCGTCATATTTTGCCAATAACTGTCATAAGTTGGATGATCGAGCCATCTTTGAAACAGTGGAGACGGATTTCCTTCGATTTTATCTAAGGAACGAAAACTGGAACCATTTTTATAATATTGAGTAAAAACATCATCCCATTTTTTATTATTTTGAAAATCATTTAAATCCGTTAATTTATTATTTGCGACAAAATGAATCCATCTTAATGCATAGCTCATAAAGATTCCATTTTGCATTGGAAAATCAATTCCCGCGCCCACAGACACAAGTGGAACAATTGTTTTTAAGGCTGGATGTACTTTTTTTACAGCGCTCCATTGGCTAAAGCCTAAATAACTTCCGCCATAAATACCAATTTTACCATTGCACCAAGGCTGTTTACTAATCCAGTCTAAGATATAATAAGCGTCATCGCCGTCGTGTTCATAAGGTTCTATAGGATCGTTACTCAGTCGTTTTCCTCTTGTATTTGCTACAAAACCAACATATCCCATATTGGCAATTTCTTTACAATCTGCTATTTCTCTTCCTGCATAAATATTATATTGCATTACAACTGGTTGTGGTTCCGTTATGTTTCGGTTTCTAACCATGGAGCCGGATATTGTGCTTCCGTTTGGTAATGTAATGATGATATTGTTGTCTATAATATACTTTTCGGCTTCAATTTTAGCTATTATTTCTTTGGCAGGAGCAAGGCTTTTACTGTAAACGACATATCTGGAGTATGTTTTACACAATAGAGCTGCATTTTCTAAAGTGATACTATCATTGGCTTGACATTCATTTCGTTTAGTTTCGTATTGTTTCTTGATATCACTTAGTTCAAAGCTATAATAGCTTTCTACCCAATTTTTTCCTTCGTCATTATAACTATCATATAAAGTTTTAAATTCAGAAGTGTAATATTTATCGAATTCAGCTTTTGTTTTTGGGTTTTTAGAAATTGCATTTGCATAAGTTCGATAATGAAAACCAAAAGGTTTATTGGCAATGCTGTCACCCAAAATCTCTTGTGTATACGTTCGCATTGTCTTTTTCATTGTTGTATAATCCTGAGCAATAAAATTAATTCGGGCATAATTATCCAAGTACGTTGCCTTATCAGCATTCGCATAAATTGGGATTATTTTTTTTGCTAATAATGTCAGGTTTTTAGAAAAATTAAGACTGTCACTATAATTACTTTTTGGAAAGTATAATTTTTGCGAATTGCTTATTTGTACCGATAAGCAAAATAGTACTAAGAGGAGACTATTTTTCATAAACAAGAATCTTTAAGTGGTATTATTTTGATTTACTTTATCAAAAATACTATAAATTTCTTATTAATCGGTGTGTCTTTTTTTGAATTTATTTGGAAGCCAAAAATACATTCAGAATCAATTTCTGGAAATATTTTAAGAGGAAATAGATCGCTGATTGTACTGATTTGCTATTGTGAAAAAGTTGATTTGTACAGATTTTTATTTATGATTAATGAATTTTAAATCCGTTTTATATCCGCGTTCAATAATATCACCAATATTCAGGCGGTCTTCGTAAATGTTGTAATTAAAAAGTATTGAAGAGAAAAATTCTAAGATTTAATTTTTTCCTTTAAGGTATAATCTATGTTCTATTTCAGATTTTAGTAAACCGCTTCCGCCGCCAAAATGTTCAATTACTTCTACATCAGGTTGTTGTTCTAAACAAAATTGGGTAAACTCTTTTTCGACATGATCTTCGATTCCGGAACTCAAAAGAACAATATCGATTTTGTGGTTTTGAAAATATTCCTGAGCTAGCTTTTCATCGCTGAAGCCAACTGCATTCCAATTTTCGTATGCATTTACCAATCTAAGTAAGATTTCTAAAATAGGCTGGTTTTTTCCGAGTATTAAGAATTCAAATATTTTCATTTTATTTTTATTTAAGGTTCTGAGTTTCTAAGGGACTAAGTCGCTAAGTCTTTTTAGTTGTAAAAAGAACTTCGTAATTTACTCTACAAATATATTTCAGAAATTATAGTTTCAACTTAATCTAGAATAAGAAATTCCGAAAACGCAGTTCCTAAGTTTCGAGATAGCAATTTAGAAACTTAAAATTTACATTCGATTAAAACCTTAGTAACTTAGATGCTTCGTGACTTAAAGTCTTTTTAAATAAAATTATGTTAAAAAATATTTATAACATATTTTAAAACAATAAATTAAGATTTAATAGAAGAAAAAAAGAAAAATTTTTCTTTGAAATGAGGAAAGCCGTAATGAATTCATAAAAGTACCATGTAGTTTTGTAGAGTAGAAATCAAGAAAATAAGATGCTTTTGCCTTTTTAAACATCTTATTTGATTCTATGGTTAAAACTGTTTTTGGAGAAACAATTTTTTATTACAATGAAAATTGGGCGTATTCATTTGATCGTGGGTAGACTTGTATAAATTTGCAAGAGTACAAATCTGTCTAATTTTTATCGGGTTTTTAGATTTGGTTTTTTAACTGATTCTAAAAACCCTTTTTTTATTTACGTTTTATAGATTTCAGAGAAAAATAGGGTCAATGCGAAAACCTGTGGGGTTATAAATTAGTGTTGAATGTAACCGCAAAGGGCGCAAAGTTTTTTTGTTATAGATTACGCTCATTAAACGCAAAGTTCGCAAAGCTTTATCAATATAGCTTTGCGAACTTTGCGTTTTTATAAAACCTTGCAAATAAAAAACCTTTGCTCCCGATAGCTATCGGGATTGCGGTAAAATACGCAAGGCAAGATTAACGGTAAAGCTTTACGAACTTTGTATTTTTATAAAATCCGATATGTATAAAAAACTTTGCTCCCGATAGCTATCGGGATTGCGGTTAAAATAAGTATTCAATACAAAATATTTTAAATTTCTCCACAGGTTTTTGTGTTGATCTGTTATAAATTAGTGATGAATATGACCGCAAAGGGCGCAAAGTTTTTTTGTTATAGATTACGCTCATTAAACGCAAAGTTCGCAAAGCTTTATCAATATAGCTTTGCGAACTTTGCGTTTTTATAAAACCTTGCAATTAAAAGACCTTTGCGTGCTTTGCGGTAAAATACGCAAGGCAAGATTAACGATAAAACTTTGCGAACTTTGTATTTTTAGATTTTATTGTTTTATTAATCCTTGTGCTTTTAGCCATTCTTCGCAGTCTCGAGTCCAATGTTTACTGGTATCTTCAACGCCTAAGCCAAAACCATGTCCCCCTTTTTCATAAATATGCATTTCAGCTGAAACTCCATTTTTTTTAAGTGCTAAATAGTAGTTGATGCTGTTTTCTGGTAGAACAACAGTATCATCTGTCGCGTGAATCAAAAAAGTTGGCGGAGTTTGTGCAGTTACTCTCTTTTCATTAGAATAAAAATCAATTAATTCGGGAGAAGGATGTTCGCCCAATAAACTAATTTGCGAACCTTTGTGCGTAATATCATTTTGCATTGAAATTACAGGGTAAATCAGAAGGGAGAAATCTGGTCTTGCACTTACTTTTGATGTTGTTTCATATACTTTATCATCATAATGAGTTGCTATAGTTGATGCCAAATGTCCTCCGGCAGAAAACCCAAGAACACCAATTTTTTTCGGATCAATATTCCATTTCGCAGCATTTTCTCTCACATAGCGTACTGCTTGCTGTGCGTCTTGTAAAGGACCAATTTTTTTATCCGTCATAATTAAATCACTAGGCAAACGGTATTTTAAAACAAATGCGGTAATTCCTAAACTATTAAACCATTCAGCTACTTTAAATCCTTCTTTATTAATAGCCAAATGCTGATATCCTCCGCCTGGAAGAATAATTACAGAAGCTCCATTGGATTTTGTTTCCTGAGGACGAAAAACCATAATAGTAGGAATAGTAACCATACTGACGCTTTGTATTCCTTCCGTGTAGGATACATCTACTTTTTCTCTATAATCAAAAGTTTTGATTTCTCCTGGAATTTTATCCCAAAGTGGTATTTGTGGTCCTGATTGAGCTTGTACTTGTAAAGAATTCATAAGTGCTAAAAACAGTATTGGAATTAGTAATGTTTTCTTGAATAATTGGTTTTTTATTTTTTTCAATTTTAAAAGTATTTAGGGTTGTCATAATCGGGATGTAATTTACTTTATAAAAGTTGATTTATGAGGTAAAATCGTTAAAAATAAAAGGAATTTTCTATTGGAAAAGAGCAGCACTAAAAAGAGCTGTTTTGGGTTGCTTTTTTGTTGCTAAATCAAGTGTTTTTTCAAATTAAGCATTTAACAAATATATTGTTTAATATGTAATTATGTATTATTTTTTTTATACGATATGTTTATTTATCGGCTTAAATTAATTTTTTAGATAAATTATTTGGAATATAAAGATTAAAAACTATATTTGTGCAATCGATTACATTTTTTGATTTTTGAATGATTTGAATCTTTCGAATTTTTAAATAGTAATGAAATTGAAAAACCAAAAAGTAAAATTTATAATAAATCATTATCATGAACCAAACAGATGCAGTTATTATGAGCCAAACCAGTAAAACTACCGGAAAATATCGTTGGAGTATTTGTGCATTGCTATTTTTTGCAACAACAATTAATTATTTAGACAGACAAGTGCTTTCGTTGACATGGAGTGATTTTATTGCGCCAGAGTTTCATTGGACAAATAATGATTACGGAAATATTACGGCATTATTTTCTATATTTTATGCAGTTTCATTATTGTTTGCAGGACGTTTTGTAGATTGGTTAGATACTAAAAAAGGATTTCTTTGGGCGATCGGGATCTGGTCTTTCGGAGCTTGTTTGCACGCCTTTTGCGGTATTGCAACAGCGGGATATATTACAGGAAACTGGTTCGTAGGTTTTGAAGGTGCTAAAGAAGCGATTCACTTAGTAAAAGATACCGGATTGGTTATTAATGTAAGTGTTACATTATTCATTTTTGCCCGTTTTGTTTTGGCAATTGGTGAAGCGGGAAATTTCCCTGCGGCGATCAAAACAACTGCAGAATACTTTCCTAAAAAAGACAGAGCATTTTCTACCAGTATATTTAATGCCGGAGCTACTGTTGGCGCCTTGGCAGCTCCAATTTCTATCCCATTTATTGCAGCATCTTTTGGTTGGGAAATGTCTTTTATTATTATTGGAGCTTTAGGTTTTGTCTGGATGGGATTTTGGGTTTTTATGTATGATAAACCAGAGCGACACCCAAGAGTTAGTGCTGCTGAATTAGAGTATATTCAACAAGATGATATTGCTGATAGTAAGTTGGTTGGTTATATTCCGGAGACTAAAACCAAAGTTTCTTTTGTAGACTGTTTTAAATACAAACAAACCTGGGCTTTTGCTTTTGGAAAATTCATGACTGATGGAGTTTGGTGGTTCTTTTTGTTCTGGACACCAGCTTATTTAAGCTCGGTTTATGGAATGGATTCTACAGAAGCCGCGTTGCCATTATTCGTTTTATACATGATTACATTGCTTTCTATTATTGGAGGTTGGCTTCCAACGTATTTTGTTGAAAAGAAAGGAATGAATCCATACGAAGGAAGAATGAGAGCAATGTTAATTTTTGCATTTTTCCCACTATTAGCCTTAATAGCTCAGCCTTTAGGATATATAAGTTTTTGGATTCCAGTTGTTATTATTGGAATTGCAGGCGCCGCGCATCAATCGTGGTCAGCCAATATTTTTACTACAGTAGGAGATATGTTTCCTAAAAAAGCGATTGCAACTATTACAGGAATTGGAGGTTTAGCTGGAGGAATTGGTTCTACTTTAATCAACAAAGGTTCAGGCTTACTATTCGATTACAGCAAAGAAACCAATATGGCTTTCATGGGTTTTAAAGGAATTGAAGCTGGATATTTTATTATTTTCTCGATCTGTGCCGTTTGTTACTTAACAGGTTGGATTGTTATGAAAACATTGGTACCAAAATATCGTCCAATCACGGATTTATAAGTTTTAGCAAATTTTTTTAAGGATTCTAAAAGCTATTATAAAATAATATTTTACATTTGTGCAATCGATTACATTAAATTAAAATTATGACAAAATATAGTTCAAGATACGCGTCAAGTCCCGAAGCTGTTAAAAAATACGATACTCAGGAATTAAGAAAAGAATTCTTAATTGAAGATCTAATGCAGGAAGATGAAATGGTATTAACATATTCTCACTATGATAGATATATTGCAGGATCAGCAGTTCCTGTAAAAGGAGATTTAACCTTAGAAAGTATTGATCCGCTTAAAGCTTCTTATTTTTTAGAAAGAAGAGAAATAGGAATTATTAATGTTGGTGGTAAAGGTTCTGTTGTTGTTGAAGGTAAATCTTTTGAATTAGATTTTAAAGATGCATTGTACATTGGAAGCGGGAATAAAGAAGTAATCTTTAAAAGTGAAGACAGTAACAATCCTGCTAAATTTTATATCAATTCTGCTCCGGCTCATACCAATTATCCAACTGTAAAAGTAAGTTTGGCTGAAGCCAATAAATTACAATTGGGAACAATAGAAACAGCAAATCACAGAACGGTAAATCAAATGATTATCGGGAGCGTTGTTACAACTTGCCAATTGCAAATGGGAATGACCGAATTAAAACCGGGAAGTGTCTGGAATACAATGCCGGCTCACGTTCACGATCGTCGTATGGAAGTTTATTTCTATTTAGATATTCCGGAAAATCAGGCTGTTTGTCATTTTATGGGAGAACCTCAGGAAACCAGACATATTTGGATGAATAATCATCAGGCAGTAATTTCTCCGCCTTGGTCAATTCATTCAGGTTCAGGAACTTCAAACTATACTTTTATTTGGGGAATGGCGGGTGAAAACCTTGATTATGGAGATATGGATGTTTGTAAAATCACTGATTTAAGATAAGAAAATGACAAACTTATTTGATATAAAAGGAAAAGTCGCCCTAATCACAGGAAGTACACACGGACTTGGATTGGCAATGGCAAAAGGTTTAGGGCAAGTCGGAGCGACAATTATTGTAAATGGAAATTCTTCTCAACAAAAAATTGATGACGCAGTAGCGGAACTTCAAAAAGAAGGAATAAATGCTGTTGGTTATAAATTTAATGTAACCGATGAAAAGGAGGTTATAACTGCTATTCAGAAAATTGAAAGTGAAGTTGGACCAATTGCAATTTTGATTAACAATGCAGGAATCATAAAAAGAATTCCGCTTATCGAAATGGAAGTTGCTGATTTTAAAGAAGTAATTGATATTGATTTGGTTTCGCCTTTTATCGTTTCAAAACACGTTGCCAAAGGAATGATCGAAAGACGCCAGGGAAAAATAATCAACATTTGCTCGATGATGAGCGAATTAGGTCGAAATACAGTTGGAGCTTATGCTGCTGCAAAAGGCGGACTTAAAATGCTAACCAAAAATATGGCGACAGAATGGGCAAAATACAACGTTCAAATCAACGGAATTGGTCCGGGATATTTTGCTACGGAACAAACAAAACCTATTCGCGTAGACGGACATCCGTTTAACGATTTTATCATAAGCAGAACTCCTGCAGCAAAATGGGGCGATCCAAGTGATTTAGCCGGAGCAGCAATATTTTTATCTTCTAAAGCAAGTGATTTTGTAAACGGTCACATTTTATATGTAGACGGCGGAATTCTCGCTACAATTGGTAAACCTTCAAACGAAGCATAATTCTCAATTATAATTAAAAAGACATGAGTGCAAATCAGACTTTCATAAACGATAATTTTTTACTTGAAAATAAATTCGCTGAAGAATTATATCATAACTATTCTAAAAATCAACCGATAATAGATTATCATAATCATTTGAATCCTCAGTTTATTGCCGAAGATAAAATTTTTGATAACATAACTCAGGTTTGGATAAACGGAGATCATTATAAATGGCGTGCAATGCGTACGTTGGGCGTAAACGAACAATTTGTTACCGGAAACGGATCTGATAAAGAGAAGTTCTTAAACTGGGGAAAAACAGTTCCGTACACGATGCGTAATCCTTTGTATCATTGGACACACTTAGAATTGGCGCGTTATTTTGATATCTACGATTTATTGAACGAAAAATCGGCTGAGAAAATATATATCGAAACTTCAGAGAAAATAAATTCTGAAGCTTACAGCACGCAAAACCTGCTTAAAAAAGTAAATGCTGAAGTAGTTTGTACAACCGAAGATCCAATTGATAATTTAGAGTTTCATCAGAAACTTACTCAAAATCCAATTGGAACTAAAATGAGTACAGCTTTCAGGCCTGATAAAGCCATCTTAATTTCTAATGATGGTTATAATGCATATCTGGACACATTAGGGGATGTGTCCGGAATTGCAATTAACACGTACGCTGATTTGTGTAATGCTTTAAAAAACAGGATTGAATACTTTAATCAAAACGGATGTAAACTTAGTGATCACGGTTTGGATCAGATTTATTTTGAAAATTTTACTGAATCTGAAATCAATTCTATTTTCAAAAAGAAGAGAGAAAATCAAACTATATCGTCAGAAGAAGGACTGAAGTTTCAAAGTGCAATTTTGTTGTTTTTATCCGAAACCTATCATGAATTTGGTTGGGTACAGCAATTTCATTTAGGCGCTTTAAGAAATAATAATGCAAGAATGCACAGAATTTTAGGACCTGATACAGGTTGGGATTCTATTGGAGATTATCCTCAGGCGCAAAAATTATCTAGCTTTTTAAATGCATTAGACAGTAAAGATAAATTGACAAAAACGATCATTTATAACCTGAATCCTGCTGATAATGAAGTAATGGCAACTATGATTGGAAATTTCAATGACGGAAGCGTTAAAGGAAAAGTACAGTTTGGTTCAGGATGGTGGTTTTTAGATCAAAAAGATGGAATGACCAAACAATTAAATGCTCTTTCAAATATGGGATTAATTAGTTGTTTCGTTGGAATGTTGACGGATTCAAGAAGCTTTTTATCGTTTCCAAGACACGAATATTTCAGACGTATTTTATGTAATCTTTTGGGAGACGAAATCAAACGCGGAGAACTTCCAAACGACATGGAATGGATAGGAAAAATGGTTCAGGATATCTCGTACAACAACGCAAAAGAGTATTTTAAATTTTAGAAGTTTTGAACCATTAAGATATTAAGGAAATTAAGTTGTTGGGCTTAGTAAGGAAAATTAAGTAAACTGTAATCTTAATAGTTTGTAACAAAAGAATATTTGCACGATTAAACTTAACTTTCTTAATCTTTTAATGATAGAAATAAAAACACAAAGCTTAATTGACTTAATATCTTAATGGTAAAAAAAAGAAAAATTTTACTGGTAAAACAATAAAACAATATGAATAAAGTAGTTGCATTTGGGGAAATCATGTTGCGTCTTTCGACGGAAAGGCATTTGCGTTTTTCACAATCTACAGCATTTGGCGCTTCTTATGGAGGCGGAGAATTTAATGTTTGCGTGTCTTTATCGAATTATGGTGTAAACGCTGAATTTGTAACGCGATTACCGGATAACGAAATCGGTGTTTCGGCATTGAAAGAAATGAGAAAAATGAATGTTGAGTCCAAAAATATAATTTACGGAGGAGAACGTTTAGGAATTTATTTCTTGGAAACAGGAGCAGGAACTCGCGGAAGCAATGTCGTTTACGATCGCGCACATAGTTCAATGGCAACTATTGAGAAAGGAAATATTGACTGGGAAAAAGTTCTGGAAGGTGCAAATTGGTTTCATTGGAGCGGAATTACACCAGCGATTTCAGAAACTGCCGCCGAAGCTTGTTTAGAAGCAATTAAAGTAGCACACAAAATGGGAATCACGATTTCATGCGACTTAAATTATAGATCAAAATTGTGGCAATATGGCAAAACTCCAAGCGAGGTGATGCCCGAAATGTTGAAATATTGCAATGTTATTTTAGGAGATATTGATACAGCTTATTTTATGCTTGGAATTCCAAAAGTAAACCCGAATTATCAGGACGAGAAATCGCTTCCGGTTTTGTATTCTAAGTTGTTTGATTTGATTCCTAATTTAAAAACGGTTGCGACGACTTTACGCTATTCTGTAAGTGCTTCACATCAGAGAATTGGTGGTGTTTTATTTGACGGAAAATCAATATATCACGCCGGAATTAAAGAAGTTACGCCAGTTGTAGATCGAGTAGGAAGTGGTGACGCTTTTATGGGCGGATTGATTTACGGGCTTTTAGAATATAAAAATAATAACCAAAAAGCATTAGATTTTGCAGTCTCAGCTTGTTGTTTAAAACACACGATAGCTGGAGATTATAATTTGGTAACCTTAAAAGAAGTTGAAAATATGATTGATGGTAATTCAGCAGGATTAGTATCAAGATAACTAGATAAAAATGGCAAAATATTCAAGAATAGAAGTGGCTTTAACGATGAAGGAAAACGGAATGGTTCCGCTCTTTTTTCATTCGGATTTAGAAATTAGCAAAAAGGTACTAAAAGCCTGTTATGATGGCGGTGCAAGATTAATGGAATTCACAAGCAGAGGTGATTTTGCTCACGAAGTTTTTGGAGCTTTAAACAAATATGCTTTGGCAGAATTACCGGGAATGATCTTGGGCGTTGGATCAATTACAGATGCAGCAGCAGCGTCATTGTATATGAGTTTAGGAGCAAATTTTATTGTAACACCGGTTTTTAGAGAAGATATTGCAATTGCCTGTAATCGTCGCAAAGTGTTATGGTCACCGGGATGCGGAACTTTAACAGAGATTGCCAGAGCTGAAGAATTAGGTTGTGAAGTTGTGAAATTATTCCCCGGAGATATTTACGGTCCGGAATTTATAAAAGCGATAAAAGGCCCGTGTCCGTGGACGAATGTTATGCCAACAGGAGGCGTTTTGCCAACTGTAGAGAGTTTGACTTCATGGTTTAATGCAGGTGCATATTGCGTTGGAATTGGATCACAATTAATATCAAAAGATATTCTGGATAATAATGATTTTGAAGGATTAAAAACAAAAGTAAGTCAGGTTCTTGACATCATAAATAATATTAAAAATAAATAAGGAATAATCATGCCTGTTCCTTATTTAAAAATAGTTTTTTTTTAGATTTTAGAGATTGTAATTGAGCATTACGCTTGAAAAATAAAGCTTGTCATTCCTCACAGCAAGTTTCTGTTTTAGTTTAAACAAGTGTAATGTTTCTTTTACAAGTTCAAAGTTATTTCATAAAAAAGCGAATAAGGTATTTTGTGGTTATTTATAAAGCTTTAAAGAAATTATAATGGAGAAAATAAGCAGATCAAACACGGAATTTTCAGAGAGACTTCCAATTAAAATAGTACAGTTTGGAGAAGGGAATTTCTTAAGAGCTTTTGTAGAATATGCTTTTCAGAAATTAAATCAAAAAACTGATTTCAATGCCGGAATCGCTGTTGTACAGCCTATCGATAGAGGTTTGGTCAATATGATCAATGCTCAGGACGGTTTGTATACTTTGTTTATGAAAGGTGTAAAAAAAGGCGAAGAAATTCAGGAAAAAGAGTTAATTACTAATATCGTAAAAGCGATTGATCCATATGCTTCTTTTCAGGAATTTTTGGCTTTAGCCAAAGAAGAAGAGCTGGCTTTTATTATTTCAAATACGACTGAAGCCGGAATTGAATATATAGAATCTGATCGCGCAACAATGCAACCGCCAGTTTCATTTCCTGCAAAATTAACCGTACTTTTACATGAAAGGTTCAAACATTTTAATGGAGATAAATCGAAAGCTTTAACCATTATTCCTTGTGAGTTAATTAATTATAATTCAGATACTTTAAAGGATATTGTTTTGAAATATTGTATCGACTGGAATTTAGAAGCTGACTTTAAATTGTGGTTGATAAACGATTGTACATTCCATAATACTTTGGTGGACAGAATTGTACCGGGATATCCAAAAGATCAAATTGAAGAATATAACAGTCAATTGGATTATAAGGATGATTTGATTGTAAGTGCCGAAAGTTTCTTTTTATGGGTAATTGAAGGTGATGACAAATTGAAAGCAAAACTTCCGTTTGAAAAAACAGATTTAGATGTTAAAATCGTCGCAGATATGCAGCCATATCGCACGAGAAAAGTTAGAATTCTAAATGGAGCGCACACTGCAATGGTTCCGTTTTCATTGCTTTACGGAAATGAAACCGTAAAAGAAACTGTTGATAATGCTTTTACAGGAGAATTTGTAAACAAAGCAGTTTTTGAGGAAATAAATGAAACGTTAAACATGGACAGAGCAGAATTAACAAGTTTTGCTGAAGAAATATTGGACCGTTTTAGAAATCCGTTTATCAAGCATTTATTGTCTTCAATTGCTTTGAATTCAATTTCAAAATTCAAAGTTAGAGTATTGCCAAGTTTAACCGGATATGTAGATATTCATCACAAACTTCCGGTTCATTTAACGTTTGCATTTGCGGCTTTAATTCGTTTTTATAAAGGAACTTGGAAAGGTGAAAATTTACCGGTAAATGATAGTGAAGATATTGTCGCTTTTTTCGATGGACTTTGGAAATCTGATGATTACACTAAAATAGCACGACTTACTTTGCAAAACAAAAATTTCTGGGACGAAGATTTAACGTTGATTCCTGGTTTAACAGATGCTATTGCAAAAGGACTAGAAGAAATTGATGCAAACGGAATTGAAAATGGTTTTGTTAATTTTCAAAAACAATTACATACTACAACTCAGAACGCTTAATCATGGCAACTCAAAAAAAATTAATAAAAGTTAACCCAGCAGATAACGTAATTGTCGTTTTAACCGATTTGGTACAAAACGAACAAATTATGTTTGAAGGAACTACCGTTTCACCAACAACTGATGTTAAAGCAAAACATAAAATCGCAGAGAAAGATTTTACAATTGGTAATGATATTATAATGTATGGTGTTTTGGTTGGAAAAGCTGCTAAACCTATAAAAAAAGGAGAAGTAATTACCACCGAAAATGTAAAACATCAAAGTGAAAAAGTTTTTGGTAAAAACGGAAATTTAGGTTGGACTCCACCAAATGTAGATCGTTGGAAAGACAAAACTTTCAACGGATACCATCGTACTGATGGACAAGTTGGAACCAAAAACGTTTGGTTGTTTTTTCCATTGGTTTTTTGTGAAAACAAAAATATCGAAAAACTGAAAGATATTTTCGAAAACGAATTAATGCCCAAAAAAGAAGTTTCTTATAAAAATCTGTTACGCTCTTTAATTGAAGAAAAAAGCGTAGAAGAAGTTTCGGATAAAAATTTAAATGAAAATCTTTTAGATAATGTCGAAGTAAAATTTATCAATCATCAAGGTGGTTGTGGAGGGATTCGACAAGATTCAGAATTGTTGGCAAAACTGCTTGCAGGATATGTGAACAACCCCAATGTTGCAGGTGCAACTGTTTTAAGTTTAGGTTGCCAAAATTTGCAAGTTGATATTTTTAAAAAGGCATTGGAAGAAATGAGTCCGAATAGTGATAAAGAAATTTTGATCTATGAGCAACAACAAATTGGAACTACTGATCAAATGTTTCAAATGGTGATTAAAGATTCTTATGAAGCTATTAAAAGAGCCAACAAAATTGAACGCCAACCTGCTCCTCTTTCAAAGTTAAGTATTGGTTTAGAATGTGGAGGGTCTGACGGATTTTCTGGAATTTCTGCTAATCCGGCATTAGGAATTGTTTCAGATATTTTTGCAGCTTTGGGAGGGAAAACAATTTTGGCAGAGTTTCCAGAATTATGTGGCGTTGAGCAAGAATTGATGAACCGATGTGTGGACGAAGAAAAAGCAGATAAGTTTTTAACTTTAATGAAAGCTTTTGAAAAATCAGTTGTAGATGCAGGTTCAGGGTTTGATATGAATCCATCTCCGGGAAACATCAAAGACGGATTAATTACAGATGCAATGAAATCTGCTGGCGCAGCTAAAAAAGGCGGAACTTCACCTGTTGTGGATGTTTTAGATTACGGAGAATATATTTCAAAACCAGGATTAAATCTTTTAAATACTCCAGGAAATGACGCAGAATGTACCACAGGATTGGTGGGATCGGGCGCAACAGTTGTTTTATTTACCACAGGTTTAGGAAATCCGATGGGAAATCCGATTGCACCTGTTGTAAAAATTTCTTCGAACACGGCATTAATTAATAGAATGTCTGATATTATCGACGTAAATGCCGGAACGGTGATTACTGGTGAAAAAAACATTACCGAGGTTGGAGCAGAAATAGTAGATTACATTATAGAATTGGCGAGCGGAAACGTGGAAACAAAAGCAGACCAGTTGAAACAAGATGTATTTATTCCTTGGAAAAGAGGAGTTTCGTTATAGTTTTTTCACCATTAAGATATTAAGTTTCATTAAGTGCAAAGCTTAATGTTTTAATGGTAAAAGAGAAAAAAGCACAAAGCTTAATTTTCTTAATATCTTAATGGCAAAAAAAGAAAAAAAAATAAGCTCATTGTTAAATGAGCTTATATAATTTATATGTTTAAAAAAACTAAAAGGCAGTTCTTGACGAAGATTTACGAATGTGTAATTCTGGTGCGAGAACTACCTTTTTTTCGATTTTAATCGTGTTCGTTTTATCTACTTGTTCTAAGAAAACGCGTGCTGACATTTTTCCCATTTCAAGTGGAGACTGATCAACAGAAGTTATCGACAATTCCATGAATTTTGTGAAAGGTTCATTACTGAAACCAGCTACGCAAAACTCATTTGGAATACTAATATTTCTTTCTTTCAATTCCTGAATAGCGCCTAAAGCAGCAAAATCACTCGAAGAAAACAGTGCGTCTGGCGGAGTTTCCAGTTTTAGTAAAGTGTCGATTGCTTCTTTTCCGGCTTCAACACTACTTTTGGTACGAATAACATATTCTTCATTAAAGTTTATTCCATGATCCAGTAACGCTTGTTTGTATCCTAAAAAACGATTTTTGAATATCTCAAGAGACTGATCTCCTGAGAAATGCGCAATATGTCTGCAACCTTCATCAATTAAATGTTTGGTTGTAATATATCCGCCTTTAAAGTCATTGATTGTCACAGAACTTACTCCATCAATATGTTTGCTTCTATCAAAAAAGATTAATGGAACATTTTTCTCTAAAACATTATGAAACGCACCGTCATTTTCGTTCGTCACATCTGTAACTGACATTATAATACCGTCTACTTGTGCGTCTATTAATGTATATAGGTTTTCATTTTCTCTTTTTGGATCTTCGTGCGTCTGGCAAATAATAACCTGATAACCATGCGGATGAAGTTCTTCTTCGACTCCTCTAATTACCGAAGCAAAGAAGTTGCTATCGATACGAGGAACAATTACACCTATATTATTACTACGACCACTTTTTAGGGCTAGCGCCAATTTATTTTGCTTATAGTTCATCGATGCAGCAGTTTTAAGAACCAGCTCTCGTGTACTTTCTTTGATCTTCGGGTTGTTGTTTAGGGCTCTTGAAACAGTAGCAGCAGTGATATTTAATTTCTCGGCAATATCATAAATGGTTATTTTTTCGCTCATTCAAAAAGTGTTTCAGATTAATTGTTAGACAAAAATACATTTTTTTTTATTATCAAAATATAAAATGTTATCGATTACCTGTTTAAGATAACTAAAACGTTGTATACTCTGTAATGATAATAAATTAAGACCATTTTTACATTAAATGTAAATATAATCAATAATAAAAATTAAATATATAAATTTTATCTAAATAAATTTGCTGTATTGAAACAAATTTTCTACTTTCGTGTAATCGATTACATTAATATTGATTTTACGATTGAGAAATCAGAAATATATCTGCAAATGATTATAAGTAAGTCTATAGCGTCAAAAGGGGTTTTGGTTTTTAGCCTGATTGCAATGTCATTTTTATCTTGTGGAAAACAAGTTTCGAATGTTTCAGAAGCTAATCCATGGAAAAAAATGGAATTAATCGTAAAAAGCATTCCACAAACGCACTTTTTAGACAAGACTTATAATGTTATGAATTATGGTGCTGTAGCAGATGGAAAAACATCAAATACAGCCGTTTTTGAAAAAGCAATTAAAGCTTGTGCCGAAAATGGTGGAGGTAAAGTACTTGTGCCAAATGGAAAATATTTAACAGGACCTATACATTTAGAAAGTAATGTGAATTTGCATTTAGAAGACAATGCTGAGATTTTGTTTAGTATTGATTCAAAAGAATATCCTTTAGTGCATACTTCATTTGAAGGGACAGAATTGATGAATCATTCGCCACTCATTTATGCAAAAAATAAAACGAATGTTGCTATAACCGGAAAAGGCACATTAAACGGACAGGCAAATAATACAAACTGGTGGATTTGGGCGGGAACTAAAATATACGGTTGGGAAAAAGGTATTCCTTCTCAAAACGATCCTTTAAATCGTATTGCTTTGATTGAAATGGCTGAAAAAGGAATTACTGTAGAACAAAGGGTTTTTGGAGAAGGACATTATCTACGTCCCAATTTTATTGAATTTTTTGAGTGTAATACTGTTTTAGTAAAAGATATAACGATAATCAATGCTCCGTTTTGGATTTTGCATCCTATAAAGTCGAATAATGTAATTGTAGACGGAGTAACAGTCAACAGCCACGGACCTAATAATGACGGTTGTGATCCTGAATATTCTCAAAATGTAATTATTAGAAATTGCACTTTTAATACAGGTGACGATTGTATTGCAATAAAATCCGGAAGAGATGCAGATGGAAGGCGAGTTGGGATTCCGAGTAAAAACATCATTGTTCAGAATTGTAAAATGATCGATGGTCACGGCGGAGTTGTGATGGGAAGCGAAATATCTGCCGGAGTAAATAATGTTTTTGTGGAGAATTGCGTCATGGACAGTCCGAATCTTGAAAGAGCAATTAGAATTAAAACAAATTCTAAACGCGGCGGAACTACAGAAGACATTTATGTTCGAAATATTGAAGTTGGAACTGTAAAAGAATGTGTTTTGAGAGCAACCATGTTTTATGATGTTTACGGAAGTCAATCCGGAAATTTTATACCAACAATTAAAAATATCAGTCTTGAAAATATTAGAGTTAAAAACGGCGGAAAGTTCGGGATTTTAGCAGACGGATACGCAGAATCTCCAGTAGAAAATATCACTTTTAAAGATGTTGTAATCGAAAAAGTAGATTCAGTTTATTCGTTAAAAAACGTAAAAAATATAAATTTTATAAGCACATATATCAATGGAAAGAAAGTAGAATCGATTACAAATTAAAAAAGAAAAACTATCAATTAACCAAACTATTAACCAGATTATGAACATTAAACAATTATCAAAGAAAAAAATAAAATACAATCTTGTATTTTTATTTTTCCTCAATTTCCTTTTGAGTACGACCATGAACGCTCAGTCGACAGTGGTAGAAGGAAAGATTACTGATGCTGCAGGATTATCACTTCCGGGTGTGAATATCCAGGAAAAAGGAACTAAAAACGGAACCTCGACAGATTTTGAAGGAAGTTTTAAAATAAATGTTACCAATAATAAAGCGGTTTTGATTGTAACCTATTTGGGTTTTCAGACTCAGGAAGTTAGCGTTGCAGGAAAATCAAGAGTAAATGTTAGCCTTTCAGAACAATCCAATTCACTTAATGAAGTTGTGGTTGTAGGTTATGGATCTGTAAAAAAGACCGATTTAACCGGAGCTGTAAATACTTTATCAGCGGCTAAAATTACCGAAAGAAATGTAACTAACCCAATGGAAGCCATTCAGGGAGGAATTGCCGGAGTTCAGGTAACTTCAAATTCCGGTAGAATTGGCGACGGTTTCAACGTTATTATTAGAGGAACAAACTCTATTAATAAAGACGGATCTAAACCTCTTTTTGTGGTTGATGGTGTTCCAACAGATAATATCGACTTTTTGAATCCGCAGGATATTGCGAGAATGGACGTGTTGAAAGATGCTTCTTCGGCTGCAATTTATGGTTCGAGAGGAGGAAGCGGGGTTATCATTGTGACAACTAAAAGTGGTACAAATGCAAAAGCAGGTGTAACTGTTACTTATGATAGTTCTTATGGAAATAAACAAGCCGTGAGATTACCAAAATTAATGAGTCCTGAAAAATGGTGGTATTACCATCAATCGGCATTTTTGGCTACTTCTATTTCCGCTACTAACCCAACGTACAATGATATTGATCCAACCGAATTAAGAACAGCAGTTGGTCAGGCAGGAACGAATCCGGTTTTATTTAACAGAGTAGCTAATAACCAAAGTTATAATTGGCAAGATGCCGTTTTAAAAGGTGGAATGACTCAGAATAATTATCTGAATGTTTCAGGTCGTGCTGATAACGGTTTATCTTATAACATCGGTCTTGGTGCACAAAAAGAAACAGGAGTTATCGATAATGAAGGAATTGATAAGTATAACTTTAAGGCAGGTTTAAATCATAAGATAAACGATAAAATTTCGTTTGGAGTAAATCTTACGATATCTAAAACTGATGAGCAATTAGGAAGCGGAACGGCTATGCAGGAAGCTTTTAGGCAAAATCCTTATACGTCGCCTTGGGCAATTGATGCTAATGGTAACGAAATTGTTGGGACTTATGCACAACAACCGGGGACATTAAGATATCCTAATGGAACTTTAGGAATCAATAAAACGGGTTCTTATAATCCACTTTTGGAAATTGCAAATTCAAGCGATGAGATAAAAAGATTTACTACAATTGGGAACTTATTTGGAGAATATAAATTTACAAATTGGTTGTCTTTCAAATCGACTTTTTCTGCGGGTTCAATGAATGCGAGAGAAGGAAGATCTCTTGGAGCTCAAACAGATTTTGGTCTTAAAAACAAAAGTTTACCGTCTGGAGATGTAACCAATGTTCAAAATTTCAATTATACTTGGGACAATCAGTTTAACATCAATTATACTTTAAAAGAAAATCACGTTTTCAATGTTTTATTACTTCAGAGTTTTTACTCTAATACTACCGAAACGTATTTCCAATCTTCAAGAGAAAATCCATTCGAAACAGGATTTTACAACCTTGGTTCAGGAGCGCAACCAACTTACAATTTAACGCCTTCGGGATCTATCGCGATAATTCCTTCAGGAGTATTTATTCCATATTCTAAAAATACATTAGAATCTTATGCTGCGCGTTTAAATTATACATACAAAGGGCGTTATTTATTAACAGCATCGGTACGTTACGATGGTTCATCAGTTTTAGCCGATGGTAATAAATGGACAGCTTTCCCTTCTGTGGCTTTAGGGTGGAATATTAATCAGGAATCATTTTTGAAAAACGTTTCTTTTATTTCTAATTTAAAATTAAGAGGAAGTGTAGGTTATACCGGAAACGATAATGTGTCGCCATATTCAAGTTTAAGCGTTTTAAAAGTTCCAACATATTATGATTTTAATGGTACTCCGGCAAATGGTTTTACTTCTTCAAGCTTAGGAAATACTAACTTGACTTGGGAAAAAACGAGAGAGGTGAATTTAGGTTTAGACTTTGGATTTGCTAAAAATAGAATCTCAGGGAGTGTAGATGTTTACGATCGTTTATCAAAAGATTTATTGTTTCAACAAGCATTACCGTTAGAAATTGGAGTTCCTACAATTACTTCAAATGTGGGTTCTATTAGCAATAAAGGAATTGAAGTTGCATTGGTAACTAAAAATATTCAAACAAGAAATGTGTCTTGGGAAACCAGTTTTACTTTCACTAAAAACGTAAACAAATTAGAGTCTATTTATGGACAAGATAAAGTGGATGATGTTGGAAATAATTTATTTATTGGAGAAAACATTCACTCTTATTACAACTATGTTTTTGATGGAGTTTGGCAAGAAAGCGAAGCTGCAAAAGCACTTTCTTACGGTCAGAAACCTGGAGAAGCAAGAGTTAAAGATTTAAATAATGATGGTAAAATTGATGCCAATAATGACAGAGCAATTTTAGGAAATTATGATCCTAAATGGTCAGGAAGTTTTTCTACAACTTTAAAAGTAAAACAATTTGATTTGTCAATGTCTTTAATCACCAATCAGGGAATGACTGTATTTAGTGGTTTCCACGACAATTTTGCCGATGTAACAGACAGAGGACGTCAAAAGTTAGATTTAAAAGATTGGTACATTCCTGCAAATGGAGCTGGTATCGCACCACAATATTCAAACACAAACCCTTTACCACGTGGAGCAGGAGTTTATTATGATACTAATAACGTTGCTTTTTATAAAAATGCATCATTTGTCAAAGTTCAAAACATTGCAGTAGGATATAGTTTAGATAATGATCTGGTAAACAAATTGAAAATTAAAAGCATGCGTTTTTATGTTAACGTATTGAATCCGTTTGTAATTACACCTTATGAAGGTTATGATCCGGAATGGGCAACTGCAGCTTTAGCAGTGAATCGTGTGTCGACAATGACAGTTCAAATGGGATTAAGTTTAAAATTTTAAATTAGAAAAAATGAAAAAATTAATAATAGCTATACTAATACTAGGAACGACACTTAATTCCTGCTCAGATTTTATCGAGGAAGACAATCGTTCTTACGGTTCAGCAGAGCAATATTTTTTGACTTCTGCGGGATTTGAGTCATTAATAAATACCAATTATGCAACGCTAAAAGATATTTATGGTGGAGATCCGTGGTTGTTTGAAGCAGGAACAGACATGTATTCTGAAGGAAGAAATCAGGAACCGGAAGGATTAGCCAAATATTTGACATTATCATCGTCATCTGCTGGAGTTGATCAATTGTACAGAACATGTTATATCGCAATTCAACAGGCGAATAAAGGATTGTATTATTCGACAATTACAGAGAAATCAAGCACATTGGAGACCAGAATTGGTGAACTTAAATTTTTAAGAGCAAATGCTTATTTTCTTTTAGTTCAAACTTATGGCGGAGTTCCAATTGTTTTGGATAATATCAATACAGCAGTGACATCATTTGACAGAAATACTGCTCAAGAAGTATATACACAAATTTTTAAAGATCTTAACGAGGCACTTCCGGCAGTAAGCACAGCTGCTTATGGGGGAAGAGTTAATAAAAGAGCCGTTCAGGATTTATTGGCAAAAGTATATTTAACGAGAGGCTATGAAACTTTTGGTACTCCGGCAGATTTTACAACAGCGGCAGGTTTGGCAGATCAGGTAATTGGTGGTCAGGCTTTGAATGTGTCTTTTGATAATGTTGTAAAACCTGGAAACGAAATGAATGCGGAAACGATCTTTTCAGTTCAGTTTTCTATAGCTTCAAATGCAACAGGGCAAACTGCTTTAGGAAGTTCACAAAACTATTGGTTCAGTTCTTATTTAGGTGCTGCGGCGGCAGGAAATCCTTATCCAAATAGAAGTTACACACTTTGTCCTACGGTTTATGCTTTGTCATTATATGAAAAAGGAGACAAACGTTGGGAAGGTACTTTTATGAATGAAATATACAGTAGATATTATGATTATTATACGGTAACAGATAAAGCAGCTTTGAAACTTTCAGATTTCTATGAGCCAAAATGGTTTACAACCGCTGATAGAGACGCTTGGAAATTGGATAATGCTTCAAGAATGGTAGCAAATTTCAGATACCATAATTGGGGAACTTATTCTTCATCAGCGGCTTCGGGAGGAGATTACAACCTGATTCCGGTTCGTAAATTTGATGATCCTAATGCTCCTTACAGTGGCGCAACAAGTGCAAATTATAATACAACACCTATTACGCCAGCGACTAACAGAAGCAGTACACGTGATTTTATTATTTCAAGATTAGGAGAAACGTATCTAATCGCTGCCGAAGCTTATTTTAAAGCTGGTAATACAGGAACTGCATTAGCACGTTTAAATGAAGTAAGAAGAAGAGCTGGAGGCGGAGTTGCAGGAGTAATTCCGGTATTGACATCAATTGATATCAATACAATATTAGACGAAAGAGGAAGAGAATTATTGGGAGAATACCACCGTTGGTTTGATTTAAAACGTACTGGAACATTAGTAGAAAGAACGGTTTTATACAATCCAAAAGTTACAACAACAAATGCTTTTGCAGGGCAAAATGGTAATCTTAAAATTCTAAGACCAATACCACAATCAGCATTGGATTTGAACAGAAATAAAAATTTCCCTCAAAATCCGGCATATTAGTAATTAGTTAAAAAAATGCCACAGATTAAATTGATTTAAAAAGATTTTTTGCCGCGAATTGCACAAATTTTCACTAATTAATTTGTGATTATTTATGATAATCGATGATAGAAAGAAATCATTAAAATCATTTTAATCTGTGGCAAAAAAAAGCATAGGAACGTCATAGATTAAAGCATAATTGACTACAATAATTTGCGGAAATTTGTGAAATTCGTGGCAAAAAAAATAGAATCTAAGTTTTTATAATTAGTGTTTTTTTGAAGTAGTTAAAAAGGAGTTTGACCGCATATCAAACTCCTTTCTTAACTGATAATTGAAGTTTACAGATGAAGAAAATAGTATTGTTTTTAATGTTCTATTCTACTATAATTTCTGCGCAAAGCAAGTTTGAAATTGACACTTCATATACGGTAAAGAATACTTATAATAAGTTGATAAAACAATATCCTTTTATAACAATTGTAGAGTCAAAAAAGAATGAAAATGTTACTGAAATTTATGATGTTATCTATGATAAAAAGCAAAATAGAGACTTACATTTAGATTCTTATTTTTATAAAAAAGAAAAACAAAATCCAGCCGTAATTATGATTCACGGCGGTGGATGGAAATCAGGAAATAAAAGTCAGATGCGGGTTATGGCACAAGAAATAGCTTCAAAAGGGTATTCTTGTTTTGCGATTGAATATAGATTATCAAATGAAGCGAAATATCCGGAAGGGATTTATGATATTAAAAATGCGATTAAATTTATAAAAGATAATGCAAAAAAGTTTCACGTAGATCCAAACAAAATTGCCGTTTTAGGATGTTCTTCGGGAGGTCAAATGGCAGCTTTGATTGGTACAACAAATGATAATTTAGCTTTTGAAGATGGGCTTAATAAAAGTAAATCTTCATCAAAAGTAAATGCAATTATCGATGTAGACGGAATATTAGCATTTAAACATCCGGAATCTAAAGAAGGAGAAATGGCTGCATTTTGGCTAAAAGGTTCTTATGAAGAAAATCCGGAGAATTGGAAAAATGCTTCGGCTTTAAGCCATACAAATAAAAGTACGCCTCCAATCTTATTTATAAACAGTAGTTTTGATAGGTTTCATGCCGGAAGAGATGATATGATTGCAATTTTAAAAGAAAATAAGATTTACAGCGAAGTAAAAACGATTGAAAATTCGCCACATTCCTTTTGGTTTTTTCAACCTTGGTTTGATGAAATGATAGGATATACAACACAATTCTTGAACAAAATATTTAAATAATTTATATAAATGAAAACATTAATAACGGTATCAGCGGTTTTAGTTTTTGGACTTTCGGCTTGTAAAGCCCAAAACAAATACGATATAAAAACGGCAAAAACCTATGCCGAGTTATCGGTAAAAACAGATGGGAAATGGGAAAACAGAAAGTATATTGGAGGAACTGTTTTTAAGAACGTTGACAAACTAAAACTAGCTCCTGAACATACAGATCATTCGTTTGATATTCGTTATGAAGGTCCGGGTTGGGAAAATAACAGAATTGGATATCGCTTGTATTTAGACTGGAGAAATGCAATCGATATTTTCGGAAAAAAGACTTCTGCAATTGTTTTGCCACAAGTAGGGCAAGATAATTTTGATTCGTATCATGAAATGAGTGATTGGGGAGCTGATATTCTAAAAGCTGGAAAAGGAATTGGAATTGGTTCAATTGATCGTTATTTAAACAGCGAAAAACTACATTTTCATACTGTAGATTCTACGATTGCAAATGTTGAAAATAAAGTAAATGAATCTAAAGTAATCGTAAAATATTACGGTTGGAAAACGGCTTCTGATAATATTGATTTTACAACAGAATTAACCATTAAGCCGAACGAACTTTATACAGAACACAAAATTCAGGCTTCAAAAGAAATTAAAGGAATCTGTACCGGAATTGTAAAACAAAAGAAGGCTGAATTAATCAAAAAAGATAGCAAAAACAAAAAGTGGGCTTACTTGGCAACTTATGGTGAACAATCATTAGTTCCTGATAAATTAGGAATGGCAATTTTTTATAAAACAAGTGAAGTTGAGAATGTTGCTGATACTGATTTAGATTATCTTTTAGTCTTTAAACCAACTACTAAAGCACATTCGTTCTACTTTTTGGGAGCTTGGGAGCAAGAACAAAACGGAATTAAATCGAAAGAAGAATTTGTAAAGTACTTAGATCAAAAATTAGAAGTTCTGAACAAGAAAGGGAAGATGTAAGATGGTAAAGAGTAAAGAGTAAAGAGTAAAGAGTAAAGAGTAAAGAGTAAAGAGTAAAGAGTAAAGAGTAAGGTGGATTTTATTTTGGATTATAATTAAAAATGAAATCTGTGTGTATCTGCTTAAATCTTTTTAAATCTGCGTGAAAGAAATAACTAATTAAAATATTAAAAAGAAAATCTATTAAATCCTTTTAATCTGTGGCAAAAAAACAAATTAATCCCATGCTCAGAATTATTTTTCTGTTGTTATGCAGTAGTTCAATAATTGCTCAAAATAAACATGTAATTTCTAAAGATTTAAAATGGTCTGAAAAAACAGCACTTTCAATTTTAAATAATTATCCGAAAGCTTGGCAAATTGATGGCAACGAAAAACCAAAATGGGATTATAAAATGGGTTTTTTATTGTTTTCTTTTGAGAAATTATATCAAAAAACAAACGATCAAAAGTACCTGAATTATATAAAAGAATATGCCGATGAAATGATTGACAGTACTGGAAATATTAAAAAATACGACGAGAAAGAATACAATATCGATTATGTAAATCCGGGAAAAATTCTTTTTAATTTATATGATAAAACGAAAGACAATCGCTATCAAAAAGTAATTGTTCAATTAAGAAAACAACTTGAAAATCAACCCAGAACTGCGATTGGGGGATTTTGGCACAAACAAATATATCCCAATCAAATGTGGATTGATGGTTTGTATATGGCAGAACCTTTTTATACACAATATACGGTTAAGTATGAAAATGGAAAAAGTCTCGATGATATTGCAAAACAATTTGAGTTGGTTCACGATCATTTATTAGATAAAAAAAGTGGTTTGCCTTGTCAATGTTGGGATGAAAGTAAACAAATTGCGTGGGCAAATCCTGAAACGGGAACATCGCCAACAGTTTGGGGAAGAGGAATTGGTTGGTACATGATGGCTTTGGTAGAAACATTGGATTATTATCCTAAAAAGCATCCAAAACAGAAAGAATTAGTTAGCTATTTGAATCAAATATCAAAAAGTGTAATTGAGTATAAAAGTTCCTCAGGATTATGGTATCAGGTTGCTGATAAACCGGAATTAAAAGAGAATTATTTAGAACCTTCGGCTTCAGCGATGATTATTTATGCTTTGGCTAAAGGAAGTGATAAAGGATATTTAGCTTCTAATTATAAAAAAATAGCACAAAAGTCTTTTGATGCTTTTGTAAAAGAATTTGTCAAAACAGATGAAAATGGTCAGGTAAATATTCTAAACGTTTCGCCAAGTGTAGGTTTAGGTGGAAAGCCTTTTAGAGATGGTACAAATGAATATTATATCACCGGAAAAACAAAAGATAATGGTTCGCCCGCTTTAGCAGCATTTCTATTGAGTGCGCTAGAATTAAATAAGTAGAAATTAAAGTATTTTGATAATGAAAAAGAATATAAAACAAGGTTATTCAGTATTGGTTTTATTAATCTGTACAATGACTTTTACAAGTTGCAAAGTGACTTCGCAGGAAACGGCAAGTAAAGATATTGTTATTTCTAAAGACATGAAATGGTCTGATAAAATGGCTTTAACAATAATGAAACGCCATCCTCAAGCCTTTATGATTGATGATGCAAAGACTCCAAAATGGGATTATGTTCACGGTTTGGTTTTGCATTCAATGGAAGAATTGTATAAAAAAAATCCTGATTCAAGATATCCTGTTTATATTAAAGGATATGTGGATGCTTTGGTTCAAAATGATGGAATTATTAAAAGTTATGATCTTGATAATTATAATATTGACATGGTAGTTTCCGGTCGTTTACTTTTTAAAATTTATGAAAATACTAAAGAAGAAAAGTACTTAAAAGCATTACAAATGCTGCGCAAACAATTGACAGAACAACCAAGAACAGCAAGTGGTGGATTTTGGCATAAGAAAATATATCCAAACCAAATGTGGTTAGACGGTTTGTATATGGGAGAACCATTTTATGCAGAATACACAACAGTTTTTGAAAACGGAAAAGAATTGGACGATGTTGCAAAACAATTCGAATTGATTCAAAAACATGCCACAGATTCAAAAACAGGATTGTTATATCACGGTTGGGACGAAAGTAAACAAATGGCCTGGGCAAACAAAGAAACGGGAACTTCGCCAAATTTCTGGTCAAGAGCCTTGGGTTGGTATGCTATGGCGCTTGTAGATGTTCTGGATTATTTCCCAAAACAACATCCGAAACAAAAAGAACTTGTTGGATATCTAAACAGCGTTTCTGAAGCTTTAGCTAAATATCAGGATAAATCAGGATTGTGGTATCAGGTAACGGATAAAGGCAATAAAGAAGGAAATTATCTTGAAGCATCAGGATCATCAATGTTTGCTTATGCTTTTGCAAAAGGAGCAAACAAAGGTTATTTGCCTTCAAAATACAAAAAACTGGCAAACAAAGCTTTTGACGGATTAACCAAACAATTGATAAAAGTAGATGCTGACGGATCAATTACATTAACAGAAGCTTGTGCCGTTGCAGGATTAGGAGGAAGTCCGTACAGAGATGGTTCTTACGAATATTACGTAAAAGAAAGAAAAAAAGACAACGATCCTAAAGCAACAGGGCCATTTATTTTGGCAGCTTTAGAATTAAATCGATAACCTGAAAATCTCATAAAAAACCTGTCGGGTTTAATTACGAAAGAATAACCACAAAGTCTGTCATTTCGACGGAGTAGAAATCACACGCGTAAATCACATACTGTTGAAGACATTCTGTGTAGAATTTCTAGTGTGATTTCTCCTCCGTCGAAATGACAAAACGAGCTAAACCTCAATGATTATTAAAAATGAAAAGTATAAAAAATCTTTTTCTGTTATGCTCATTTTTCCTGATGCAAATTAATTTTGCTCAGGTTTGGGTACCTGATAACGGAGACGGAACTTATACAAATCCTATAATTCATGCTGATTATTCAGATCCGGATGTTGTTAGAGTAGGAGATGATTTTTATATGACAGCATCGTCTTTTAATTGCATTCCGGGATTGCCTGTTTTGCATTCTAAAGATTTGGTTAATTGGAAAATTCTTGGATATGCACTTAGTAAACAACCGCCATTTGAAACCTATAATAAAGTACAGCATGGTAATGGAGTTTGGGCGCCAAGTATCACTTTTCATAACAATGAATTTTATATTTATTATCCAGATCCAGATTTTGGAATTTATATGATAAAATCCAAAAAAGCCGAAGGTCCTTGGTCAGAACCACTTTTAGTAAAAGCGGGATTAGGTTTGATAGATCCGAGTCCGTTATGGGATGATGACGGAAAAAATTATCTCGTTCATGCCTTTGCGGGAAGTCGCGCACAGATAAAAAGTTTATTGGTAGTTTGCACAATGAATGCGGATGGTACAATAGTCAATACTGATGAGGTTATGATAATTGACGGACATGAAAGTGAAGGAACTATTGAAGGTCCAAAATTTTATAAGCGAAATAATTACTACTATATTTTTGCTCCAGCTGGCGGAGTTGCAACGGGATGGCAAACTGTTTTAAGGTCAAAAAATGTTTATGGTCCTTATGAAAAGAAGAAAGTTCTTGAACAAGGAACAACGACAATAAATGGTCCGCATCAGGGAGCTTGGGTACAAACACAAACTGGTGAAGATTGGTTTATTCATTTTCAGGATAAAGGAGCTTACGGAAGAATTGTGCATCTTCAGCCTATGAAATGGGAAAATGATTGGCCAGTGATGGGGCAGGATTTCGATAAAAACGGAATAGGAGAACCTGTCACTAGATTCAGAAAGCCAAATGTAGGAAGTAAATATTCAATAGAAGTTCCTGTAACATCAGATGAATTTAACGAATTAAAATTAGGCTTACAATGGCAATGGCAGGCAAATCCTCAAATCAATTGGGGTTTTCCAACAAGTCTAGGATATTTGAATTTGTTTTGTTTATCGACAATTAAAGAGGATCAGAAAATTTTTGAAGTTCCAAACTTATTACTGCAAAAATTTCCTGCCGAAGAATTTACCGCAACAACCAAACTGACATTTAATGCACGGTTAAACGGAGAATCAACCGGACTTTTGATAATGGGCTTAGATTATAGTTACCTGAATTTCAAAAACGATAACGGAAAATTATATCTGAATCAGAAAACGGGAACTTTCGATAAAAAAGTTTCAGAAACAGAAACTACACCAATTTTAATTTCGAACAATACAATATATCTTAGAGTAAAAATTAATAAAGGAGGAATTTGTAGTTTCTTTTATAGTTTAGATGATAAAATATACAAATCTATAGGATCTGATTTTGTGGCAAAAGAAGGAAAATGGATTGGTGCAAAAGTTGGTCTTTTTGCTTTAAGCAAGAAAGTAACAAACGATTCCGGTAATGTTGCCGTAGATTGGTTTAGAATAAATAAAGCTTAAAAATAGAAACAGGATTAATTTTTGTAAAAAAACGACTTCAGTAAACGGTGTTTTTTTGAACGAATTTATAAAAATGACAGTTTGATATATTGTAGGAAAAATAAAAGGTTATAACGAGTTCAAAATGATTTAATTTATAAAAAGTAGAGTTTTTGCCCTTATTATAGTGTTTAGGTTTTGCATTAAGATAAAATGACAAATAGAAATTTAAAAAAAATGATTCCATTAAAAAAAGCAATAGTATTCTTTTTGTTAATCGTGAGTTTTGAGTCAATTGCTCAGAATACGTTTAAGAATTGGCCTGATATTATTCGAAAAAATGATGCGGTTTGGTTTGCTTCGGCAGAAGCCAAAAATATTGCAGAAAATGTTTTGCTGTATCAAAGAAATATTGGTGGATGGCCAAAAAATATTCAAATGCAAAATGAACTTAGTGAAGCAGAAAAGCAAAAACTCATAGCACTAAAAAGTGATTTGCATGAGATAACCACAGATAATGGCGCGACTTGTCAGGAAATGCTTTTCATGTCCAGAATGTATGCGCAGGTTAAAGAGGAGAGGTATAAAGAATCATTTTTAAAAGGGCTTAATTATTTATTAGAAGCTCAATATAAAAATGGTGGCTGGCCTCAGTTTTATCCTTTAAAAAAAGGCTATTATACGCATATTACTTACAATGACGATTCGATGGTAAATATCCTGAATGTTTTAAAACAAGTGAGTGAAGAAACTGATTTTTACAGCATAAAACCATCAAAAGAAGTTGTTGAGAAAAGTAAAAAGGCATTTGATAAAGGGATTGATTGTATCTTAAAAACACAATACAAACAAAACGGAGTATTAACGGTTTGGTGCGCGCAGCATGATGAGGTTACTTTGGCTCCGGCGAATGCAAGAGCTTTTGAACTGGCGTCGCTTAGCGGATACGAATCGGCAAAAATTGTATTGCTTTTAATGTCGATCGACAAACCATCTGATCAAGTAATTACCGCAGTAAAAAATGCTCAGATTTGGTTCGAAAAAACAAAAATTACCAATCTCGAAGAGAAACGTGTTTTGAATGATGCCGGAAAAATTATAGACAAAAAAATGATTCCAACTCAAAATGCGGCACCAATATGGGCGAGATTTATGGATCTGGAAAGCAACAAACCTTTCTTTTGTGATCGTGACGGAATTAAGAAAAATTCGCTGGATGAAATTGGTTCAGAACGTAGAAACGGTTATTCATGGTATACAGATGCGCCAAAAGAAGTACTTAAAAAATACCAGAGTTGGGCAATAAATAATAGAGTAAAAGTTGCATTAAAAGAAACATCAGATAAAAAAAACGATAAGCTTATTACGGTAGCTTTGGATGGTTCAGGAGATTTTACAAAAATTCAGGACGCTATAAATGCCTGTCCTTCTTTTCCGTATGAGAAAGTAACAGTATTGTTAAAAAACGGAATTTACAACGAGAAAATCCGAATCCCGGAATGGAACACACATTTGGTTTTAATGGGAGAAAGCAAAGAGAAAACGATTATTCAGTTTGATGATAATTTTTCGAAAATTAATTTAGGGCGAAACAGTACTTTTTATACCTACACACTTTTGGTTGAAGCAGATGATTTTTCGGCTTCAAATTTGACAATTAAAAATACTTCGGGAGATAATGGACAGGCAATTGCATTGTCTCTGACAGGAAATCGTGTTCAGATTTCGAACTGTAATATTCTGGGGAATCAGGATACTTTGTACGTGTCAGGAAAAGAAGCGAAGCAATATTTTAAAGATTGCTATATCGAAGGTACAACCGATTTCATTTTTGGAAGTGCGACCGTTTTGTTTGAAAATTGCGAAATACGCAGTCTTAAAAATTCTTATATCACGGCTGCTTCAACACCTCAGGATACTGTTTTTGGATTTGTTTTTAAAAATTGCAAACTTACTGCGAATGAGATTTCAACAGCAGTTTATTTAGGAAGACCGTGGCGTATTTATGCCAAAACGGTTTACATCAATTGCGAGATGGGAAAACATATCAGATCAGAAGGTTGGGAAAACTGGTCAAAACCAGAAGCTGAAAAGAGTGCCTTTTATGCCGAATACAATTGCAAAGGCGAAGGTTTTCAACCAACAAAAAGAGTTTCATGGTCACATCAGCTAACAAAAGAAGAAGCTGAAAAATATACAAGCGAAAACATTTTGAAAGATTCGATTTCTAATTGGTATTCGAAGTAAATAATTTGACCACGGATTAAACGGATTAGCACTGATTTTTTTATTTTTTAATATTTAAAATTAAACCCGTGAAAACCCGTTTAATCTGTTAAAATCCGTGGGCAAAAAATTATGCATGAAAGACACAGATTAATCAGATCTACACTGATTTTTTTCTCTTTAGAGCGATAAATTTTAGAACAAAACCCGCGAAAACTCGTTCAATCCGTTAAAACCGTGGGCTAAAACATACACACATGAATATTAAATCTCTGCTTTTTCTATTAATTTCCTGGACTTCATTTGCTCAGAATACTGAATTTCCATCGGCTAAAGTAGATTCAATTGTCAATAGAATTCAGCTTCCGGTAATTCCTTCCTATCAAATTAATGTATTGAAAGTAGGAGCAAAAGGCGATTCAATTTTCAATAATAAGATGGCATTTGACAAAGCTATGGCATTGTGCAAAAAGAATAACGGCGGAACTATTATTGTCCCTAAAGGAATTTATAAAATTAAAGGACCAATTCATTTTGTAAGCAACGTTAATCTTAAAATAGAAAAAGGAGCAAAAATTAAATTTAGCGATAATCCTAAGGATTATTTGCCAATGGTTTTAACCAGTTGGGAAGGTACAATGTTGTACAATTATAGTCCGCTAATTTATGCTTACGAATGTTCGAATATTGCGATTACAGGTGAGGGGACAATTGATGGAGAAGGAGGAAAGATCTGGAAAAGTTTTAAAGCAAAAGAAGAATCCGGTAAAAAGCTAAGTCGGGATATGAATCATAATAATATTGCTTTGAAAGACAGAAAATTTGGGGAAGGTTATTTTTTACGTCCGCAAATGATACAGTTTTTCAATTGTAAAAATATTTTAGTCGAAAATATTAAAATTGAAAATTCGCCGTTTTGGTGTTTACATTTATTAAAATCACAAAGCATTACTGTTCGTGGAGTACATTATAAATCATTAAATTATAATAACGATGGTATTGATCCGGAATATGTAAAAGATGTTTTAATTGAAAATGTAACTTTCGATAACGGAGATGACAACGTAGCTGTAAAAGCAGGGAGAGATCATGAAGGAAGAACAAATTCGGCAACACCAAGTGAGAATATTGTCATTAGAAACTGCAATTTCAAAGGGCTTCATGGTGTCGTTATCGGAAGCGAAATGTCAGCGGGAGTTCAGAACGTTTATGTTGAAAATTGTAAAACCGTTGGGTACTTAAAAAGAGGAATTTATTTAAAAACCAATGCTGACAGAGGAGGTTATATTAAAAATATATTTGTTCGAAATATTAATCTCGATACTGTCGAAGATTGTCTGTATATCACAGCAAATTATCACGGTGAAGGAAGCGGTTTTCAGTCGGAAATATCAAATATTTACTTTTCTAATATTACCTGCAATAAAGCAACCCAATCAGGAATTGTAATTCAGGGATTTCCGGATAAAAAAGTTCGCAATATCTCCCTCAACAATATAGAGATCAAATGGGCAAAAAATGCAATTTCAAGTGAAAATGCTGAAAATGTAGTATTGAATGAAGTTTTTATAGGGGAAAAAGCAACGGTTCCATCGGCCGCTAAATAGGTTTTTTTTAGAGGTTCAAAGGTTCATAGTTGCAAAGGAACAAAGATTTTCCGTAGAGGTGCACTGCAGTGCATCTATTGGTAGGATACCAAAATTTGATAAAGAATAAAAACACCAGTAAAAATCCGTCTAAACCCGCAAAATCCGTGCGCTATTAATCACCAACTAATAAAATATGAAATACTACATAATAATCCTCTTGCTAATCACAACAACTTGTTTCGCTCAAAAAACGACATTATACACTATTGGTGATTCGACAATGGCCAACAAAAAAGATCCTGACAAAAATCCGGAACATGGTTGGGCACAAGTATTGCAGCCTTTCTTTAAAGATAATATAATAGTAGAAAATAAAGCTGTAAATGGTAGAAGTACAAAAAGCTTTATTAACGAAAAACGTTGGGATTCTATTTATAAGAGATTAAAAAAAGGAGATTATGTTTTTATTGAATTTGGTCATAATGATGAAAAAATAGAAGACTCTACACGTTACACTAATCCGCATACTGCATATCGATACAACTTAATTCGATTTGTAAAAGAAAGTCGTGAAAAAGGTGCAATTCCGGTATTATTTACGTCTATTGTCAGACGAAATTTTAATGAAAAAGGAGTGTTAGTTCCTACACATGGAGATTATCCTGTCGAAACCAGATTAGTAGCTCAAGAGTTTAACGTGCCTTTTATTGATTTAGAATATTATACAGAAAAATTGGAACAATCTTACGGTCCGGAAAAATCAAAACAATTACACCTGCACTTTAAAGCAGGAGAAAATGCTTATTATGATAAAGATAAGGCAGACGATACCCATCTTTCATTAAAAGGAGCGACTACTATTGCTCAAATTGTTATAGATCAGATTAAACTTGTGAACGACTCTTCCCTGGAAAAACTTAAAAAAGGAGTTAAATAATATTAATGTCCTAAGTTGTGGTTTTAAAAACTTTTAGAGGTAACTATTATCTATAAACTGAACGAAATTTGCTATTGATATTAAGAACAGTAGTTATAGGTTAATTGTTTTTTTTTATATTATTCTATTTTAATATTTTGATAATTCTAGATAAGATGCCTAATTAAGGTATTCTTTTTGAAGTTAGTTATTTTTTGTTGTTTTAGGCAGTTATGTATTGGTTTTAATTTATAGTAGGATAAAAATTATAGTCAATACTGATGAAATTAAGTTTTTAAGACTGCCTAATCAACAATTTTATTTTGTTACAAACTAATTAGGTAAAATGAGGAAACTTTGGTTTCCTCATTTTTATTTTGGGTAAGATTTAAAAATATATTGCATTTTTTTTGAATTTAATCATCTAAAATATTGATAAATTTTTTCAAATCTATGTTTTGATCTTGTAAAAAAAACATAGCGTTTTTCATTGCAAGACCAAGTATTTATTATATTAAGTACAATAAGGTCTGATTGCATTTCTCAAAACTTTCCCCTACTTAAACAATCCTATTACTGAACTATTATTTTCAGTTCAGCTCTTCAATATTAATATTTTGAATTCAACACTATATAGCTATTTCTTTAATGAGGAATGTCTTAATCTATAAGTTTAAAAACTTTTACAGGCAAAAATAAGTTGGCTTTCGCAAGACCTTTGCATCTTCAAATTGAGGTGTTTAGAAATTTGTTTTAAATATTCACCTAAAAATTAGATTGATAGATTTTAAAAGAAATAATAATAACCCATAATATTAAAGTTATGAAGAATAAATTACTCCCGCTATTTGTTGTATTAGGTTTAGGTAGTTTTTCAGCTTACTCTCAAGTAGGCATAGGGACAAATAATCCTGATCCTTCAGCACAATTACATGTTCAGGCTACAAATAGAGGTGTTTTAATTCCTAATGTTAAGCTAACGAGCACTACAGATGTTGTGACAATTAATAATCCTGCTGAAAGCTTGTTAGTTTTTAATGCGGTTACGGCATCGGATGTTACTCCTGGATACTACTACTGGCTTAATAACAAATGGAATAGAATTGCGCTTTCTGGTGAAAGCACGGGTCTGAATGGACTTGATGGAAAAGATGGAAAAGACGGTTTAGCCGGAGCAGCAGGAGTACCTGGTGCAAGATAATCAGGGAACATTTTTAAAAATGTTTAAAAGAAAGTTTAAAGATGAATTTGAATTTCACGAAAATTCGTTTTCAGGTACTAATGAGAATGAAACTCTGGATTATGACAGATGTATTTATGTTGTCTATAATAAGAATGAATTTCTGGATTTTTTAAAATTAGATAAAAAAGGTACCAACATTTTAGTTTGCCTGTTCAATAAACAATTATATAGTAGTCTGACTTTTTTAAACGAACTTAAAAGTTTAATTATGGTAGATGGTTCTAATAACAAGGCGCAAATCATGAAGGATTTGAAATCGTATTTTAGAGCAAAATCAGATTTTGCGATGCAGACAACACCACGAGTGATTTCTCAAAATTTAAGTTCTCTAAAAACCAAATTCAGCAATTTTGATAAAGCTGTGTATTTTTTAATGTAGTTTGTGTGTTTTTTATATTTTCTATTCTTGTAGACTAGAAACTATTGGTGCAGGGTATATGTTGTTCTATATCCTGCACTTTTTTTGTCTAAAAACGGCATTGTAGCACTGTTTGTGACATTAATGCTAATTTAAAAAGAGCATCACAAAAAAGAATGGTTTTTGTAAGTGTATAATTAGTAGACTGTTATGTTTTTAAATTTGTAACTTGTGATGAATCTTTGCTGAAGTGCCTAAAAGTGGGATAAATTTAACATCTAATATGCTGTATCTAACGTCTAAAATTTTATTTTTGCCACTTAATTTAATAAGTATAAGCATGAAAGATCTATTAGTAAAAATCAACGCCGAAATCGAAACATTTAAAGCAGAAGCTGAGTCTTTAACTGAAAAAGGTGTTAAAGCTGCTGGACCAAGAGCACGTAAATCAACTTTGGAAATTGAAAAACTTTTAAAAGAGTTTAGAAAAGTTTCTATCGAAGAATCAAAAAAATAATATTTGTATTCAGGTATAGAACCTCGTTTAAGTAAATTAAACGAGGTTTTTTTATGTCTTGTCTTCAACAAAATTGCTTTTTTGTCCTGCATTAATGTGCGAAGCATTTTTTATATAATTCCGTATAGAATCAAATCGATTTTATACGGAATTATTATTTATAGGGATTGGTTTATTAAAAATACGGAATATGGAAAAAGTCTTATAAATAATGACGGATATGTGAATTTTGTTTACTTGTTTTTATGAAATATTTACAAAATTAGCTTATAATTGTGCTTTTTACACCAAACCAAAAAACACCACCTTATTTTGAAGTATTTTCTCCAATATTGTTTACTTTTTATAGGTTTTACATCCATAGTTCAAGCACAGGATAATCCAGTTAAATTTCTGGATATATCTGATGGTTTATCAAATAATTCTGTAACTACAATATTTCAGGATAGTGATGGTTATTTGTGGTTTGGAACTTATGATGGATTAAATCGTTATGACGGTTATAATTTTAAAGTCTATCGCAATAGAATCAACGATAAAAACTCCTTGTCATTCAATACGATTTATGATATCGAAGGAGATTCAAGAAACAATATTTGGGTTGGCGGTTCTAACGGAATTTGTATTTATAATAAAACCAATGCAACTTTTCGCTCCGTTGAATATGTGATTTCAAATAAGAAACCAAAGTATTTAAAAGATATTATACACCAAACCAGCGCCATTTCTAATAATATGGTTTTGGTGGCTTCGCAAAATTTGGGTTTAATAAGTTTTGAAAACGGATCATTCGTTGGGAAACATATTCCGCTTAAAGCGAAAGAGAATAAATCAAACATCGATAATTATGATGCGATCGCCATTCAGGACGACAAGAAAAAGGGACATTCCTGGATTTATGTCAGAAACGTTGGTGTTTGTAGTTTCGATTATAAATCAAAAACTTTAAAAGTCGTTTATCCGCTTTCTATAGAGGTAAAAGCGATGAAATTAACTTTTGATGGAAATCTTTGGTTAGGAACAGATGAAGGACTTTTTCTCTTTAATACACAATCTGGTCTTCTTTCAGAGAATTATTTTACCAATAAGTGCAGCGTTACAGACATTCTTACAGATAAGAAAAAGGAGGTTTGGATCACAACAGATGGCTGTGGAATTTACAAAGTGACAGGAACGAACAAGAAAGCAATTACATCGAATACTGTAAAAGACAATAATCTGGTTAAAAGTAATTCGGTTTGGAGTTTGTATGAAGACAAATCGGGAAACAAATGGTTTGGTACTTTACGCGGTGGAATTAGTATGTTGAGTAATACACCAAAATATTTTAAAAGTATTCGTTACAATGCCAATGATCCTGCCGAAAACTTTATTTTATCGTTCTGCGAAGACGAAAAAAATAACCTTTGGGTTGGTACTGACGGAGCAGGATTAAAATATTGGAATCGAAAAAATAATACTTACAGTAATTACAGTAACAAGCTTCTGAGTAATTTTATTACCAGTATAATTAGAGATAATAATAACGAAATCTGGTTATCGACCTGGGCTGGCGGTGTAAATAAAATTAATCCGAAGAACAATACCGTTACCCATTATTCTTGTTATAATCCGTTTACAAAACAAACAGAAAAGAACATTTGGTTTGTTTATAAAGATGCTAAAGCCAATATTTGGGCAAGTGCGACAAACGAAGGTTCGTTATATCTTTTTAATAAAGCGAAAAATAATTTTGAACTCTTTGACAAATCCATCACAAATTTGCAATGTCTGATTCAAACGAGCGAGGGTAAACTTTGGGGAGGAAATTATACGTCATTATTTTCTATAGAAAAAGCAACAAAAAAGATCCATAAAATAAACATCGGCAATCCTGTAAGATGCATTCATGAAGACAAAGACAAAAATCTCTGGTTAGGAACTCAGGAAGGCGGCTTATTATTATTTGATCGAAAAACAAATACTTTCAAGCGACTGACTACAGATGATGGTTTGCCATCAAATACTATTTTGAGATTACTCGAAGATAAAGAAGGTAATCTCTGGATGAGCACGTATAATGGTATTTGCAGATTTGATAAGAAGCAAAAAACGTTTAGAAATTTCTCTGTAAACGATGGACTTCAGAGCAATCAATTTAGTTTTAATGCGGGAATTAAATTATCTACAGGAGAGTTTTTATTTGGCGGAATTAATGGTTTTAATATCTTTTTTCCAGAGGCAATAAAAGGATACAATCAGCAAAATAATCTTTTGTTGTCCGATTTTTATGTGAATAATCAGCCTATTGAAGAGAGTAAAACAGATTTAATTTCAGAATGGGATTCCAATAAAATCAAAGAAGTGAGTTTGCCTTATGATCAGACTACATTATCACTGGAATTTGTTGCCCTGGACTATAATAATGCCGACAAAATAAATTATGCTTATTTCCTTGAAGGCTGGGATGAACAATGGAATTTTGTAGGTCAGGCCCGAAAAGCAAATTATTCGAGATTGCCCGAAGGAAAATATACTTTTAAAGTAAAAACAACCAATTTTAAAGGCGGCTGGAACAAAGAGGAAAGTTTAATTATTATAAACGTTTTACCGCCTTGGTACAGAACATGGTGGGCTTATATGTTGTATTTATTAGCAGGTATTGCGAGTATTTTTGCTTATTTGGAATATCATAAAAATAAAGAAAAACTAAAGTACAAGGTTAAAATTGCCGAACTGGAAAGCAAGAAAGAAAAAGAAATTGCCGAAAAACAATCTTCAATGTTTACGTATATCTCGCATGAGTTTCGTACGCCGCTTTCGCTGATTATTAATCCGCTGAAAAAAGCAGTTCAAAAAGAAAGTGTCCAAAATGGATCTTCGGGGAGTGATTTGGCGATTGCACATAGAAACGCAAGACGGCTTTTGAGTCTTGTCGATCAGTTATTGCTTTTTAGAAAAGCCGAAAATGATGCAGATTCGCTTAGATTATCGACAATTAACGTTAATAATTTATGTAATGAAGTCTATCAGTGTTTTGTCAATCAGGCAAAAGAGAAAAATATTCAATACAATTTTAATATTCCCGATCATGAAATTGAAATTATTGGCGATTATGAAAAAATCGAAATTTCGCTGTTCAATTTAATGTCAAATGCTTTTAAATACACACCAATAAACGGTACAATTAATCTCAATCTTGATGAGAATGATCGTGAAGTAATTCTGGAAATTGCAGATAATGGCGATGGAATTGATAAAAAGGATATTGATGTTATTTTCGAAAAATTCAAGCAAATCAATTCTAAAGTTTCGGTTGGAACCGGTTTTGGAATTGGACTTTATATTGTAAAATATTTTGTAGACAAACACAAAGGTTCTGTAAGCTGTACAAGTGAATTAGGAAAAGGAAGTGTTTTTAAACTAACCTTTCTAAAAGGAAACAGTCATTTTGAAGATGTAGAAATTACAACCGAAATTCCGCAAAGAAGTCAATTGTTTAATGAATTGATTGTTGATGAAATCGAAGAAAATAATTCATTTTCTAATACTTCAGTTTCAGAAAATGATTTTCAGAGAATAATGCTGACGGATAAACGGACTGTTTTAATAATTGATGATAATGCCGAAATCAGAGCTTATCTCATCAAATTATTTTCGGAAAACTATATTGTTTATAGTGCAGAGAATGGAGAAGAAGGTTTGAAATTGACTAAGAAACACATGCCTGATTTGGTAATAAGTGATATTACAATGGAGGAAATGGATGGTTTAGAATTGTGCCGAAAGATAAAAGAGAATCCTGCTTTGTCACATATTCCGGTAATCTTATTAACAGCATCAAAAAATCCAGAAACCCATTTGCAGGGAATCAGCGATGGAGCCGACGATTATATCACAAAACCATTTGACGATGATATACTCGTGGCGCGTGTAGAATCGTTGTTGCGAAACCGTAGTAATCTTAGGACTTATTTCTTAGATAGTATTACGCTTAAAGAAAACACACAAAAAGTTCCGGTAGAATACCAGGAAATCCTCAAGAAATGCATTGATATTGTAGAAGCCAATATCCATAAGAGAGACTTCACGATTAAAAATTTCGCACTCGAAATGGGAATGAGTCACAGAACGCTTTATACTAAGATTAAAATTATTTCGGGGCAAACTTTAAACGCGTTTATACGTTCTGTCCGAATTCGAAGAGCAGCGATGTTGATGTTGACCGAAGATATAAATATCACTCAGGCAAGTGCCGAAGTTGGTTTTGAAGACCCAAAATATTTCAGACAGCAATTTGTGAAACTATTTGGAATGACGCCATCGGAATATATTAAAAAATACAAAAGTTCTTTCAACGCAGATTTGAATATTATTAAATAATTTGATTTGAGTTCAATATTGTCATTTTTTGTTGCTGGAATTTTTGAAGAAGTTCCGTAGGAACAAAATATATTTTAAGGATGGATTTTAATCCATCCTTCGCAATGGGAATCGACAATCTTATCATCCTGAGCGAAGTCGAAGGACACACTAGTAGCTCGACAAAGATTGGTCTTTGCGAGGAACGAAGCAATCTCATTTGCTGAATAAAATTCGTGATTTTTGTTAGTGTGGTTGCTTCGTTCCTCGCAATGACAAATATGGTGTTGTTTTTTATGTCAAACAAAAACGCAAACGTTTTAGCCGCAAAATACTATCAAAAACAGATAATTGCGTATTGTTTAAAAATATGTAGTTATTTTTTTATAGTATGTAATTTTTAACCCAAAATAATAGTTAATTACGATTTTGACCTCCTTTTTTTTCCATTTTACCCCTCCTTAAAAGTTGAAACTCGACATTACTTTGCACTTATAGTAATATTTAAGTTGTATTACTGTGTATGTTATAAGTGTTTATTTTACGATAAGTTTTTTTGTCTGTTTAAAGAATTGAGCCTTCTTTAAAAAAAGATAGTAAGAGTTGGTTTTACGTATTACTTATCAAACCCGCAGAAAAAAAGCTGCGGGTTTAAATAGATTTAAAAAGAATGTTTCAACTCAATTAGATAATGAGATAATTAGTCAATTAGATAATTATTACTGATACTAAATCTCTCGTTATGGAATTATAAAAAAGTCAATGCGAAAATTATTAAATCGAGTCAATTATCTCATTTTCTAATTATCAAATTAAAAAAAGTCAATGAGAGAATTATTAATCCGGCCAATTATGTAATGATCTCATTTTCTAATTATCAAATTAACTAACTAACCTAACCTTAAAATTAAAGAAATGAAAAGAAATGTATTTTTATTTTTTCTAACCCTTTTTGGTCTCCTTTTAACCGGATGCCAAAATAACGAATCAGATTTTCCAAGTTCTGATAATCCTACGGTGGTTGTGTCTACAAAAGAAATTTACGGCGCACCAAGTAGAAAGTTTGAGATAAAAGCCGCTTTGGCTGATGATTTAGGATTAAAGAGTGTACAAATTCAAATTCCGGAATTGTCTCTGGATAAAGTAATCTCATTTGCTACAGATCCTTTACTTAAAACGTATGATTTGAGTTACTTTTTTGAAATTCCTGCTAACAGAGGAACTTCTGAAGCTTTCAAAATAAAATTAATCATTACGGATGTTTCCGGTAACGCAATTAATGAAGAAATTAATTTACGTTTAGATGGAGAATTTGCCGCACCGGCAATAACAATGATAACACCAAAAGAAGGAGCTGTCGTCTTATTGTCTACAAGCAAAGAAATGCCAGTAAACTTTGTAGTTAATGACGATTCAGGAATTGATTATATACAGGTAAAATGTGCTGAATTAGGGATTGATGAAATGGTTCAGTTACAAGGAGCGCCACAATCTTATACATTCAATAAAACGTATACATTACCAGTGACTGCGGCAAACTATGTATTGACAATTACCGCGAGAGATAAATTTGCGATTCCAAATACAGGAACTTTAAATGTAAATATAGTTGCGACAAACGAATATCCTGCAATCTATTTATGCGACCAGCCAAAAGGTACCAACCTTACTACAGATGCTGTTGGAGTTCCGATGTATTTCCATGAGAAAAACGGACAGGATTTTGAATTCAAATATTATGCTGACAAAGACAATAAAGAAGTTTATTTCTTAGGTCAGGAATCAGACTTTGCCCCACATTGTTTTGGTTTGAATGAAGCAGGAACTTTAGTTGATGATGTTGCTTCAACTCCAATTATTTTACCTACAAAAGGATATTACATCATAAAAGTAAATCCAAATACATTGAAATACACCGCAACTAAATACACGCCATCAAGCAAAGTTTGGGCAGATATTGCAAACGGATTATGGCATGATGTTGAAGCACAAAGAAGACCTTTCGTAAGTGTTTGCGGTAGCGGAATTCAAGGTGCAGATTGGGATACCTGGACGGCATGGGTTCAAACAGGATTACACTTAGCAAACAACCCAAACAATCCTTATCAATTAGTAGGAGAATATACTTTGACAGGTCAATTAGAAGCGACTTTTACAGGTCAATGGTGGAATCCGTCATGGAGATTAATTAAAAATGGTATTTGTACAATGTCACCGGGAGAAAACGGAAATGCTAAATATCCTGCTGCTCCGGGAGTGTACAAAGTAGTGTTGGATACAGAGTTAGAAAGAGTATTTATCACAAAAAAATAAGTTGTTGTAACCCAGTTATAACATTTAATTAAAAAAATAACTTGATATGAAATTTAAATATATAGGATTTTTTATTGCCCTGATGTGTACCGCAGTATCATTTGGACAAATAAAAATAAAAGGTATTGTTAAAGACAAAGGCAATGTGCCAATTCCGGGAGTAAACCTAATCGTTAAAGGTACATCTACAACAGGCGCAACTGATTTTGACGGAAACTATGTAATTAGTGTTCCAAATAAAAATGCTCAGATCGAATTTTCATTTGTTGGTTTTACCAATCAAACCGTTTCCGTTGGCGACAAAACGGAGATCAATGTAATTATGCAGGAATCTAGTCAGGCATTAGATGAAATCGTGGTTGTGGGATATGCTGCCGTTAAAAAGAGCGACGTGACCAGTTCAATTTCTTCAGTAAAAGGAAAAGAACTTCAAACTATGACTGTTGGTAACGTTGCCGAATCTTTGCAAGGTAAAGTATCTGGAGTTCAGGTTACCGGACAAGGTGGTCCCGGAGCACAACCAAGAGTTTTAATCCGCGGTATATCGACGGTAAACCTTAGTACGGATCCACTTTATGTAGTTGACGGAATCCCAATGGGAACTAGTATTAACTTCTTAAGCAATAACGAAATCGAATCTATGGAGGTTCTTAAAGATGCTTCTGCAAGCGCAATTTACGGTTCTCGTGCTTCTAATGGAGTTATTTTGATTACAACAAAAAAAGGAAAAGCTGGTAAAACAAGATTCAATTTTGATATGAGTTCAGGAATGCAATTGATGAACAATCCGTATCATATGGCTGATGCCGAAGGTTATGCCACAATCATGAACAAAGCTTACAACAATTCGGGATATGCAGATTATTTGCCAAATCCTTCTCAATACAAAGGAAAAACAACCAATTGGTGGGATGCAGGAATCAAAGCTGGTGCTCCGGTTACAAATGCTTCTTTAGGAGTTAGCGGAGGATCAGATACACATACTTACTCTGTTAGTTTGAATTATTATAACGCAGAATCTATTTATGAAGTTGGAGGATGGGAAAGAATTACGATGAGAATCAATAACGATTTTAAATTTTCGGATAAATTCAAAGCCGGAATTACTTTGAATCCTCGTTATGAAACTTATGGAAGTCCTGGGAACTGGGCCGATTTTGATAGAATTGATCCAATTACACCAATTTACAAACCGGCAAATCAGTTAACAGGATTAGAAAACGAATACAGTATATATGCACGTTCTCCTTCATATGTATGGAATCCGATTGCAGCTGTAAAACGTTATGATGATTTTACAGATCAGTACAATTTAAATACTAATGGATATTTGCAATACGAGCCAATCAAAGGATTAGTATTTCGTACACAAGCTTCTATTGAAGTTGGAGATAAAGTAAGAAGTAAATTCACACCGGATTTTATAATCGATGCAGCACACGAAAAAGCAGAAATTAATACTATCGAAAGATGGAATACAACAAACGTAGATTGGACATGGCAAAATACTGCTACATATTCTAAAACAATTGCAGATAAGCATCATGCTTCTTTAATGATTGGTAACACAATGGAAGAGTATAATGGTAAAGATCTTTGGGGTTATGGCGAAGGAGTTCCTAACAACACAGATGCAATGAGAGAGTTGAATGCTGCAACCAAAAACCGTAATAGCGGTGGTAACAGCTGGTCAAGTTCTTTGATGTCTTATATTTCGCGTTTTTCTTATAACTACGATAGCAAATATTATTTTACAGGAACATTCAGACGTGATGGATCTTCAAAATTTATGACCAATAATAAATGGGCAAATTTCCCTTCGGCTTCTGTTTCATGGAGAATTTTAAATGAAGGATTTATGTCATCAACAAAAGATGTTTTGAGCGATTTAAGATTCAGAGCAGGTTGGGGTAAAGTAGGAAATCAAGGTTTACCAACAGCAGTTTACCAATCAAATATTGGGCAAGGATTTTATCCTATAGGATCTGTAGTTACAGATACTTCTTTTCCGTCATCAATGGCAAACAAAGACATTAAATGGGAAACAGTTGAAGATGTAAGTTTTGGACTTGATTTTGGATTATGGAAAAACAAACTTTCAGGATCGTTAGAATATTATCAGAAGAAAACAGAAGATATGTTGTTTAAGAAACAATTTCCAACATACAGCGGTTTTCCAAATTATTCAACAATCTGGACAAATGTAGGTTCAATGCAATCAAGCGGAATCGATTTGTTGATCTCTTATAAAGATAAAAAAGGTGATTTCTCTTATGGAGCCGATGTAACTTTTACAACCGTAAACGTAAAAATGTTGTCACTATCTGCAGATGGAGAAAGATTGTACGGAGCCGGAAACAGAACACTTACAACGAAAGGCGAAGAACCGGGATATTTTTATGGATATGTTGCTGATGGATTATTCCAAAATCAAACAGAATTAAATGCACATACAGATGAACACGGAACCAAATTACAACCGTATGCACAATTAGGAGATATTCGTTTTAAAGATGTTAACGGCGATGGAAAACTAGATGATAAAGACAGAACAAAAATTGGTTCTCCTTGGCCAGATTTCAATGTAGGATTGAATTTGACTTTAGCGTACAAACAATTTGATTTGGTAGCAAATTTCTATTCAAGTATTGGAAATGATATCGTTAACCAAAACATTTCAGATTTATATAATGGTACAAGTTTAAGCAACAAAGTAAACGGATTAGACCAAATGGCTTGGCATGGAGAAGGAACTTCAAATTATGTTCCGCGTTTGTCTAAAGACGATAACAACGAAAACTTCAGCAAATTCTCTTCTTTTTATGTAGAAGATGGTTCTTATGTTCGAATGAAAAACCTTCAGGTTGGATTTTCATTCTTTAACAAATTTGGTTTAGACAAATTGAGAATCTCATTATCAGGTCAGAATTTATGGACCTGGACAAAATATACAGGAGTTGATCCGGAAGTTGCGGGTGGAGATCCTAAACAAGATGACGGAGTTAAAGGATCAGGTTTTGGAGGATGGAACTATCCGGTTCAGCCAACAATTTTGATGGGTCTTAATGTAGCATTTTAATAAAAAACGACATGAAAAAAATAATAATAGCAATACTTACTTTTTCATTACTGGCAGTTTCGTGCAGTGATTTTATTGAAAAAGAAGAAAGAGGAACTCAAACGCTGGAGAACTACTTTAAAACAGGGCAAGAATGCGAGAATTATGTAAACGAATTAACGCGAAGATTGCTGATTCCTAACGATTGGTACGCATTAGTGGCACCAAGAGTTACTAACGAAATGTCTACAGATGATGCCTGGATGGGAAATACAGGTCAGGACAATTCGGCACACAGACCTTGTTCGCAATATATTATCACACCGGATAATATGGGAGATATGAACAGTATTTATACCGCTCATTATTATACGATACAATCTGCTAATATTGGTTTAGAGAAAATGGCTGCATCGCCAATTTCTGAAACTCAAAAAAATCAATATATGGGAGAATCATTATTCGTTCGTGCTTATTGTTACTACGAATTAGTGAATCTTTTTGGAGGAGTTCCGTTATACACAAAATCTCTGGGAACAGCCGATTTAAAATTACAACGCAGTCCTGCGGCAGCAGTTTATGCACAAATTGAAGCCGATCTTAAAGAATCTGCTGCAAAATTAGAAACCATTCCAGTAAACAGAGAAGGTAGAGTTAACAAATGGGCAGCATATGCTTTATTGGCACGTGTATCTTTATTTCAGGAAAAATGGGCAGAAGCAAAACAGTATTCAAACAAAGTTATTTCAGAAGGACCATATGCTCTTGAAGGAGACTTCTTAAACATCTGGAATGTAAACAACCATAACGGTGTGGAATCAATTCTTGAAGCACAATCATCATCAGTTCAGGATAAAAGTTTAGGATCAATGTTACCAACATTATCAGGAGCAAGAGGAGAAGACAAAAAATATTTTCCAAGTAATGATGCTGCAGATGTTCTTGACGGATGGGGATGGTGTATGCCAACCAGTGATTTAGAAAATGCATACCTTTCTGAAAATGATGTAGTTCGTCGTAGAAGTACCATTACAAAATGGGGAGAAGCAGCTTATGGAGACGAAGTTTTAAACCCAACACACAAATTCAGCTTAAACGATAATAAATCAGGACGTATTTGTCGTAAATATTATATTCCTATAGCAACACGTCGTGCATTAGACAAAAAAGACGGACACTTACCATTGAATATTCCGTTGATTCGTTTAGCAGAAATGTATTTGACAAGAGCAGAAGCTAGTTATCATGTTGGCGGAGACGCATTGGCAGATATCAACATCATTAGAGCACGTGTAAAATTAGATCCAAAAACAGGATTAGCAGGACCAACACTTCTAAAACAAATTTATAAAGAACGTCGTTTAGAATTGGCTTTTGAAGGATTACGTTTGTATGATATTCGTCGTGAAAAAGATCCAAATACAGGCAAACCGGTAATCGAAGGTTTAATGGGACCAAACGGAACTTTTGTTCAGTACAACCTGAATTCTACAGATCCTTATGAAACCACAAACTTGAGAGAATCACAAGACAAAGGAATCAATTTTAATCCTGCAAAAAACTTATTGTGGCCAATACCACAGTTAGAAATTGATTTAAGTGGAGGTTTAATTACACAAAATCCTGGTTACTAATATGAAGTTTATCAACCAAAATAAAGTAAGTCTGCTATGTGCAGGCTTGCTTTTCGCAAACACTTTTTTAACAAGTTGCGATTCCGAAAACAATAACAATTCAAATTCTGAAAATACTACTGCCGAATTAAGTATCAATTTGGATGCAAATCTTCAAACGATGGAAAGCTTCGGAGCTTCAGATGCGTGGCAATGTAATTTTATAGGTAAAAATTGGCCATCGGATAAAAAGAATAAAATAGCCGATTTACTTTTCAGCAAAGAATTGGATGCCGATGGAAACCCAAAAGGAATCGGATTATCATTATGGCGATTTAACCTTGGAACAGGAAGTACAGAACAAGGTGATGCAAGCGATATTGGCGACGAATGGAGACGTACAGAATGTTTTACAACAGATGGAGTTTCGTATAATATGAACAAACAAGCCGGACAGGTTTGGTTTATGAAAGCTGCAAGAGAACGTGGCCTTGAAAAATTATTAGCCTTCACAAATAGTGCTCCGGTTTATTTAACCCAAAACGGAAAAGCACATGCAACCATCAAAGAATTTTATAATTTGAAAGATGGAAAAATGCCTGAATTAGCTGATTTCTGGACAACATCGTTAGACAAATTAAAAACAGAACAAGGATTAACAATTGATTATGTAAGCCCGTTTAACGAACCACAATATGAGTGGGACGGAACCGCACAAGAAGGTTCACCGGCTACAAACGCAAATATTTACAGTTTTGTAAAAGTTCTTTCTCCGGCATTACAAGCAAAAGGATTAGAGTCTAAAATTGTAGTAGGAGAAGGCGGTTCTTATGAGCCACTTTATAAAACAATCTCAGGTAAAGAAAGCAGATCCAACCAAATTGATTATTTCTTTGGCGTAAATTCAGCTAGAAATATCGCAGGATTAAGCAACGTCAAAAAAACAATTTCAGCACACAGTTACTGGCAAGCGTGGCCTTTGACAGAGTTAGTTTATTCGAGACAATCAGCTGCAACAAGAGCACAAGCAGTTGCAGGATTAAGTTTATGGTCGTCTGAATATTGTGTTTTAGAAAGCCCTGGAACCGCAGAACTTCCTGGTGGAGCAGGTCCGGGAAGAGATTTAGGAATGCCGTTGGCACTTTGGACAGCACGTATTATCAGTACAGATATTGCCGTTGGAGGTGTAACGTCTTGGCAATGGTGGACAGCAATTAGCCGTGGAGATTATAAAGACGGACTAATTCACGTAGACGATGGTTCAAGCAACGGAGCAGGAAACGCAGATTATTGCAAAAATGACGGATACATCAGAGATGCTAAAACACTTTGGGCATTAGGAAACTTCTCTTTCTTTGTAAAACCGGGAATGGTGAGAGTTCAAATTCCAAGTGTTGATAATTCCACTGCTGTGAATGATGTAATGGTAACCGCATACAAAGATGCAGCAACAAAAAAGTTAGTAGTTGTAGCAGTTAACATCAGTAAATCGGCAAAAACATACAAACTGAATCTTGCCGGAGGAACTTTGACAGATAATAAATTAACACCTTATACAACTTCAGAAACTCTAAGTTTGAAAAAAGGAACCGCAGTCGATGCAACGAATTTTGTAATTCCAGCGAAATCTGTTGTGACTTATGTAGCAACTTATAAATAGAAGGTACTAAGATGCTGAGGTTCTAAGTTGCTAAGGTTTTGAAATGCTTTGGCAAAGGTAATGTTCACAAAGTTTGTCATTTCGAGGAACGAGAAATCTCCGCAAGAAGCTCGTCAAAGATTGTCGACTTTAGGAAAGGAATTACGTGTGTGATTTTAATCCGTTGAAATTGCAAGATTGCGAATAACCGCGAAAACCTTTGTCAAAGTTTTAAACTTTGACAAAGGTAATATCCACAAAGAAATACCCGCAACGTTTGTCATTTCGACGGAGGAGAAATCACACTAGAAATTCGACAAAGATTGGCGATTTTAGGAACGGAATTACGCGTGTGATTTCTCCTCCGTCGAAATGACAAGATTGCGAAAAAACTAGATTGAAGAAAAAATTACAAAGAATAAAATAATGAGAAAAATATACGTCTCGCTTTTATTGGTTATGAGTTCGCTGTCATTTGCACAGCGAACCATCACCATTAGCACAGATAATGTAGTGCAAACTATGGACGGTTTCGGAGGTTCTGATGCCTGGAGATGTCAGTTTGTGGGTAAAAATTGGCCAGATCAAAAAAAGAACGCCATTGCTGATTTACTTTTTAGTAAAGAAATTGACGCACAAGGAAATCCAAAAGGAATCGGGCTTTCGATCTGGAGATTTAATCTTGGAGCAGGAAGTACAGAGCAAGGCGAAAACAGCAGAGTTTCGGACGAGTGGAGAAGAAGCGAATCTTTTTTGCAAGCCAACGGAACTTACGATTTCTCTAAACAAGAAGGGCAAAGATGGTTTTTGCAGGCTGCTAAAAAACGAGGTGTCGAGAAATTCCTGATTTTTACCAATAGTCCACCGGTTTATATGACAAACAACGGATTGTCCTTTGCAACTCAAAAGAATAAACTGAATCTAAAAGATGGTGCAATTCCAAAATTTGCCGATTTCTTAGTTCAAAGTATTCAGGGATTAGAGAAAAAAGAAGGAATCAAATTCGATTATGTAAGTCCAATAAACGAACCGCAATGGGAATGGATGCCAAATAACGGCGACAAAAACAGTCAGGAAGGAACGCCGGCAACCAATCAGGAAATCTATGATTTGACCAAATCACTTTCGGAAAAACTCAAAGCAAATAAAATGAGTACTGAAATCGTAATTGCCGAAGCTGGACAAATCAATTATTTATATGAAAATGTAAATGCCGAAAACAGAGACAATCAAATTGAGTATTTCTTTGGAAAAACAAAAACAAACATTTCGAAATTCTCTAATGTAAAAAATGTGATTTTAGGGCACAGTTACTTTACAACGTGGCCAGTTGAGAAACAAGTTTTAAGCCGAAAACTAATCGCGGCAAACATTAGACAAAATCCCGGATTGAAATATTGGCAATCAGAATATTGCATTTTAGAAAACCCCGGAGAAGCTGAAATTCCGGGTGGTTCAGGCGGAGGAAGAGATTTAGGAATGCAAACAGCTTTATTCGTTGCGCGTTTAATTCACAATGATATTGCAGTTGCAAACGCCGCTTCATGGCAATGGTGGACTTCAATAACCAGAGTCGATTATAAAGACGGTTTGATTTACCTTGACGACGGAAAAAGCAACGGAGGAACAACACCGGATTACGTGAGAAACGATGGAGAATTTCATGATTCAAAACTACTTTGGGCTTTAGGAAATTATTCCTTATTTGTGCGTCCGGGAATGCTAAGAATCGATGTTCCAAATCAAAACGAACTCGACGCTGCAAACGACGTTATGTTAACAGCTTATAAAGATGTACAGAACAAAAAACTAATTGTAGTTGCGGTAAACTGCGGAAAATCTCCCCAGAAATACAAATTCAATCTTTCAAAAGGAACGGTAAAAAATAACGAAGTAACGCCGTATATTACTTCGGAAAACAGCAATTTAAAAAGAACAGAAATTCAAAAAATCGATAATCTCGAAATTCCAGCTAAATCAGTAGTGACGTTTGTTGGAGAATTACAGTATTAAAAAGTTTTAAGTTTCAGGTTTCAAGTTATCACAATGAACTTGAAACCTGAAACCTGAAACCCGAAACAAAAAAACTAAATTTAAGAATAACACAAAAGCTCAGAACCTCAGTATCTCAGCACCTTAGAACCTTTAAGAAAAATGTTTACAAAAAAGATCTTACTACCCGTACTTCTCTTTTCGTGTATGTCTGCCTTCAGTCAGATATCGTTTGGAGATTCCAAAAAAATCAATGACAACTGGAAGTTTAACTTGCAAGATACTCCCGATGCGCAAAAAGCAACTTACGACGACAGCAAATGGCAAGCCGTAAATGTGCCGCACGATTGGAGCGTAAAAGGACAATTGAGCCCAACACTGGCAAGTTGTACAGGTTTCTTGCCGGGCGGAATTGGCTGGTATAGAAAATCAATTAATATTCCGCAAAATAAAGCAGGCGAAAAAGTCTATTTATATTTCGAAGGCGTTTACAACAGAAGCGAAGTTTTCCTTAACGGACATTCATTAGGAAAACGTCCAAACGGATATATTTCTTTTGCTTATGATGCAACTCCATATATAAAATATGGTCAGGAAAATATCATTTCAGTTCGTGTAGATCATAGCCAGAGTGCTGATTCAAGATGGTATACAGGTTCAGGAATTTATAGAAATGTTTGGTTGGTTTATTCAAATCCTGTTCATATTGCACAATGGGGCGTTTACGCTTATCCCGAAGTAAAAAACGGAACAGGAACTTTAAATGTTGAGGTTGATGTTGAAAATAATTCAGCGGCAAAATCTAGTGTAACCGTAATAAATGAATTGATTTCTAAAGACGGAAAACCTGTTGGAAAATCTTCTTCTAAAGTTGAAATTGCAGCAAACAAAAGTGGAAAAATTTCGACTAAGATAAACGTAAAAAATCCTCAATTGTGGGATTTAGAAAATCCTAATTTATATCAGCTTAAAACAACCGTTTTAAAAGATGGAAAACAAATAGATGAAACAACTACAAAAACAGGTTTCAGAACTTTTACTTTCGATGCAAATAATGGTTTTGCATTAAACGGAAAATGGATGAAAATGAAAGGAGTTTGTTTGCATCATGACGCAGGAGTTTTAGGTTCTGCAGTTCCAAGAGAAGTTTGGGAAACAAGATTAAAAACATTGAAAGAAATTGGTGTAAATGCCATTCGTACAAGTCATAATCCGCAAGCGCCGGTTTTTTATGAACTTTGTGATGAATTAGGATTATTGGTTTTAAACGAAGCTTATGACGAATGGGAATTTCCAAAACGTAAATGGTTAGAAGGCTGGAATTACGGAACTCCGGGATTCGAAGGTTCATTTGATATTTTTGCAGATTATGGCGAAAAAGACCTTGAAGATTTCGTTCGTCGCGATAGAAATCACCTTTCAGTATTTGCGTGGAGTATTGGTAATGAAGTAGATTATCCAAACGATCCATATTCTCACCCGGTTTTAGACAAAGGAAAAGAAGGTTTTGGACAAGCAGCTTACGGTGGTTACAAAAAAGATGCACCAGATGCAATGCGTCTTGGAGTAATTGCAAAACGTTTGGTTGCAGCAGTTAAAAAATACGATAAATCTCGTCCAACAACAGCAGGATTAGCCGGTGTTGCAATGTCTAACGAAACAGAATATCCGGGAGCATTAGACATTACAGGATACAATTATACCGAAAGCAAATACCAATCAGATCACGAAAAATACCCAAACAGAGTTATTTTCGGAAGTGAAAATGTTCACGACATGGAACCTTGGTTAGCGGTAAAAAACAACAAACATATTTTTGGACAATTTTTATGGACAGGAATTGATTATTTGGGAGAATCAGGAAGATGGCCTTCAAGAGGATTTTACTCAGGATTAGTTGATTTTGCGGGAGTAATCAAGCCAAGAGGATATTTCCGTCAGTCACTTTGGTCAGATAAACCAATGGCTTATATCGGAACTTATCCGTTAAAAGATGTAAAAGACGTTTCTAAAGATGCATGGGCAATCTGGAATTACACTCAAGGTGAAATGATTCGCGTTGTGGTTTATACCAATGCTGCAAAAGCACGTTTAGAATTAAACGGAAAAGTAGTTGGAGAAGCAAAAGCTTACGACGAAAAAATAGGAATTATTTATTGGGATATTCCATTTGCATCAGGAAAATTAGAAGCAATAGGTTTAGATAAAAATGACAAAGAAGTTAGCAAATACACAATTAATTCGACACAACAACCAGTTGAATTGACAATTGCTGATAAAAACATCACGATCACAAAAGACAAAGGCGTTGCCAAAATAATGGTTCAGGTTAAAGATCAAAATGGTTTGCCTGTAATGCTTTCAGACAATGAAGTTACTTGTACGATTACCGGACCTGGAATTTTATTAGGACTTGAAGCAGGAAATAACAGCGACGTGACAGATTATACAGATAATGTTCAAAGAGTTTATCACGGTCATATTGCTGCTTATATTCAATCAACCGGAGAAGCACAGCCTATAAAAGTGACTTTTACAAGCCAATGGTTAAAACCGGTTGAGGTTATAATTAATGTAAAATAATTGGCATAAGATTAATCGTCAACGAAGACCTAACAGTCCCGAAGCCTCGGGATTAAAACCTGTTAGGTCTAATGAGCGAGATAAATTAAAATCATTATAATCTTTTTAATCTGTGGCAAAATAAATTGACACAAGAAGTAATGAATAAAGACCCGACAGACTTTAAAAACCTGTCGGGTCTAATTTAAAATACAGATATTAAAAAAAGTTTATTATATTTAAAGTGTAATAATAACACTTATTTGAAATTAAGATGAAAATAAAAAATAGAATAGCCTTAATACTTGGAGTTGTTTTAGTATCAGCTTCTTCAAATGCACAGACAAAAACATTCGCAAAAGACGAGTTCAAACAATGGGCACAAACACCGCCAATGGGTTGGAACAGTTGGGATTGTTACGGTTCGACAGTAGAAGAACACGAGGTAAAAGCCAACGCCGATTATATGGTTAAAAACCTGAAAAAATTTGGTTGGGAATATGTTGTAGTAGACATCAGATGGTTTGTAGAAAACGACAAAGCAGGCGGATATAACCAAACAGATCCCAGATATGTAATCGATCAATACGGAAGATATCAACCAGCCGTAAACCGTTTTCCATCGGCGAAAGACGGACAAGGATTCAAACCTTTAGCAGATTATATTCATAAAAAAGGATTGAAATTTGGAATCCATATCATGCGCGGAATTCCTAAAAAAGCTGTTGAAGAAAAATTACCTATTAAAGGCACAAACGGAATCACAGCAGATCAAATTTATTCTACAGCATTGCAATGCGAATGGTTAAAAGATAATTATACCGTTGTTGCAGACAAAGCCGGAGCACAAGAATATTATGATTCATTGTTTGAACTTTACGCACAATGGGGCGTAGATTTTATCAAAATCGATGATTTATCACGACCTTATCACGAAGGCGAAATCAACTTAATAAGAAACGCGATCGACAAATGCGGACGTAAAATTGTATTAAGTACTTCGCCTGGAGAAACGCCAATTACGGCTGCTTCACACGTAAAAGAACATGCAAATATGTGGAGAATGGTTGACGATGTTTGGGACACTTGGCCGCACATTACGCATTTGATGGAAGTAAGCCAGAAATGGTATCCGTACATTGCACCGGGAACATGGCCAGACTGCGATATGATTCCGCTTGGACGTATTTCCTTAAGAGGAGAACGTGGTGAAGACCGAATGACTCGTTTGACAAAAGACGAACAATATACGTTGATTACCTTCTTCAATATCTTTAAATCACCGTTGTTTTTTGGTGGAGATTTACCAAGTAATGACGCTTTTACCTTGTCATTATTAACCAATAAAGATGTGGTAAAAATGCACAATGAAAGTACAGATGTTAAACAACTTTTTCAGAAAGATGGAAAAATTGCTGTGACTTCAAAAAATCCTAAAGACGGAAGCGTTTATTTGGCTTTGTTTAATATTTCAGATAATGCTTCTGAGAAAATAGCTGTAAATCTTTCAGATCTTGGAATTTCAGGTTCTGCCGAAGTTTTAAATCTTTGGACAGGTGAAAAATCAAAAGTTTCTGCCAAAGAAATTTCTGCAGAATTAAAACCACATAGTTCTGTCTTATATCAATTAAAAAACAAAAAATAATGAAGAGATTACAATTTTGTCTTGTATCGTTTTTACTTTTTTTTACTTTTTTACAAGCCCAGAATAATACAAAAGGAATTCCGCCAGTTATTGCCGAGAAAGATTTGACAGCTTATTTATTCGTTTATTTTACAGGAAATAATGTCGAAGAAGAAGCCGTAAGATATGCCATCAGCGCAGACGGTTATCATTATTACAATCTGAATAATAATCAGGCTGTTATTGATAGTAAAACGATAAGTTCAACCGGAGGCGTTCGCGATCCGCATATTTTGCGTGGCGACGATGGCAAAACATTTTATATGGTTTTGACCGATATGACATCTTCAAAAGGATGGGACAGCAATCGTGCAATGATTTTATTAAAAAGTAAAGATCTTGTAAAATGGGAGAGTAGTGTAGTAAATATTCAAACCGCTTTTTCAGGAAATGAAAACCTGAAACGTGTTTGGGCGCCGCAAACAATTTATGATGCAAAAGCAGGGAAATACATGATTTACTTTAGTATGCAATATGCCGGAGGACCTGATAAGATTTATTACGCTTATGCGAATAAAGATTTCACAGCTCTGGAAAGTGCTCCAAAATTATTATTTGTGCCAAAATCAGAAAGAGCTTGCATCGACGGAGATATTATCGAAAAAGACGGAGTTTATCATCTTTTCTACAAAACAGAAACCGAAAAAGCAGGAATAAAAGTCGCTACAACAACCGATTTAACATCTGGAAAATGGACAGAAAACGACAATTATTTGCAACAAACCAATGATGGAGTTGAAGGTTCAAGCGTTTTCAAACTAAATAATTCCGATGAATATATTTTGATGTATGATATTTATACCAAAGGAAAATATCAGTTTACAAAAACGAAAGACTTAGAAAATTTCACGGTAATTGACAACGATATTTCCATGGATTTCAATCCGCGTCATGGGACAATTTTACCCATAACTCGTTCTGAATTGAAAAGATTGATTGCCAAATGGGGAATGCCAAAAGATTTTCCGAAAATAAATAATAATCCCGTTTTAGAAGGATATTATGCAGATCCTGAGATTTTATATTCAAACAAAACAAACAAATATTATATCTATCCAACAAGTGACGGATTTGATGGCTGGTCAGGTTATTATTTTAAAACTTTTTCTTCAGATAATTTAACCAACTGGAAAGATGAAGGCATTATTCTGGATCTGAAAAAAGACGTAAGCTGGGCAAACAGAAATGCCTGGGCACCTTGTATTGTCGAGAAAAAAATCAAAGGTAAATACAAGTATTTCTATTATTTTACGGCAGCACAAAAAGTTGGAGTTGCATCGTCAGATAATCCAACGGGACCTTTTAAAGATAGCGGAAAAGCATTAATAAGCACAAGACCCGAAGGCATAAAAGACGGTCAGGAAATTGATCCTGATGTTTTTACAGATCCAAAAACAAATAAAAGTTATTTATACTGGGGCAACGGTTATATGGCTGTAGCCGAATTGAATGCAGATATGATTTCGATAAAAAAAGGAAGTACTAAAGTCATTAAAACAGATAATACCTTTAGAGAAGGAACATATGTTATTTATAGAAAAGGAATTTATTACTTTTTATGGAGCGAAGATGATACCAGAAGCCCAAATTACAAAGTAAGATATGGAATTTCGAAATCGCCGCTTGGACCAATTGAAATTACGGAAAACAACATCGTTATACAAGGAAATCCAGATCAGGGAATTTATGCAACAGGACATAACTCTGTACTACAAATTCCAAACAAAGACGAGTGGTATATTACATATCATCGATTTTCATACCCAACTGGAATAAAAATGGGCGATGCAGGAGGTTTTCATAGAGAAGTTTGCATTGATAAACTAGAGTTTAATCCCGATGGAACCATCAAACAAGTAATTCCAACGCACACTGGAATTAATGCAATTAAGTAATGTGACTTGTTGTTGGAAGTTGTGCCGTTAGGCACTAAATATAGGTAGTCATTATAGGTTCAAAACTTAATGGCGTGCCGTAGGTACGCAACAAAACGATAACCATTGCGTACCTACGGCACGCTAAACTCATCCCAATTCATGTTTTTTTACCAATATTTAGTGCCTAACGGCACATTTTAATTCTTGATTCATAGTCGTATTGATAAACAAAAAAAGCGAGGCTAAAAACTTCATTTTTTTAAAATTCTTTAAAACAAAAAAAGTCTGCAATTTGTGCCGTTAGGCACTAAATATCGCTAGTCATTATAGGTTCAAAACTCAATGGCGTGCCGTAGGTACGCAACAAAACGGTAACCATTGCGTACCTAAGGCACGCTAAACCTATTCTAATTCATGTTTTTTTACCAATATTTAGTGCCTAACGGCACATTTCAATTCTTGATTCATCTTTGGATTAAAAAAGCGAGGCTAAAAATTTCATTTTTTTAAAATTCTTTAAAACAAAAAAAGTCTGCAATTTGTGCCGTTAGGCACTAAATATCGGTAGTCATTATAGGTTCAAAGTTCGTTGGCGTGCCGTAGGTACGCAACAAAATGTTAATCATTGCGTACCTACGGCACGCTAAACCTATTATAATTCATATTTTTTTACCAATATTTAGTGCCTAACGGCACAAATTGCAGATTTTATATTCTTGATTCATATTGTATTAATAAACAAAAAAAGCGAGGCTATAAACCTCGCTTTTTTTATGAAAATATCTTATTTGTTAAATAAAATTATGCTGTCTGATCATCTGTAGTTGCTGCTGACGCATTTGTTTTTACCGATTCAATTCCGTTTTCTCTTGCGGCAGTACTTTCATACATTTCGCTAGCGCCAATAATTTGACCGTTAGTAGCCTTTAGATTAAAATAAGGTTTACCATTAGAAGATTCTTTTCTGTCAAATTTATTGTCATCTGCTGAGTTTGTTTTCACAGATTCAATACCATTTAGACACGCAGCTTTTGTAGTATAACCTTCGCTGGTTAAAATTGTTTGACCGTTACCTGCTTTTAAATTAAATTGAAATTCGCCGTTAGTTCTTTTAGTAATCACAAATTTTCCCATATAGTTTATTATTTAAGTTAGGCATTAAATTATTTTGCTATTGATAAAAATACAAAACTTCATCATACAAATTATAAATCAGCAAAAATAAAATTGTAAGAATATTAAAAGGCAATAAAACCATTTTTCAGGAGTTCCTATAAAGAAAAGAATATCTTTTTTCATTGATAAAACTAGAATAATATAGGTTTATTCTGTATATTTAGCTCATTCTAAAAAATATGATTATGAAAAAATTAATGCTAACGTTGGTTATTTCGAGTCTTATAATGTCTTGCAATAATAAGAAAAGCGTAAACACAGTAACTACTTCAGTCGATAGTACTTCTTCTATTATTGAAGATACAAAAAGTCTGATTGCGGAAACGGATAGTCTGGGCGAAGCAAAAGTATACGAAGGTATATTGCCTTGCGCAGATTGTAGCGGAATTAAAACTGAGTTAAAAATTTATTCGGGAGACGGCACTATGGAAAGCCATAAGTTTGAATTAACAAGTACGTATCAAGGAAGAGAACCGGGAAATGTATTTACACAAAAAGGCAATTTCAACACAGAACGCGGATTAGGAAAAGATCCTAACGGAACAATCTACGTCCTAAATTACGACAAACCAGAAGGCGAACATATATTTTACGGCTATACAGAAGCAACACCAGATAAAATTTTTCTACTAGATAATAAACGTCAAATTATTCAATCAAAACTCAATTATACTCTAACTCTCAAAAATTAGAAAATGTGTCAATTAGAAAATTTGATAATTGGAAAATTTTAAATGTCTAATAAGCTTAAGAAGTAAATTGGTACTTTAAATTGCAGCATAAAAGTAAAGGCTTTCAGAATGAAAGCCTTTTTCTCTATAATCTATAATCTATTCTCTATTCTCTATAATCTAATTAGCTGCTTTTTTCACGTTAAACGAAGGCAAAATATACTTCTGAATCAATTCATCACTTGGTGATTGTGAGTTATAATTTCCCCCAGTAATAATGGTGATCATATTTTGGTCTTCCCAAATATATATTTTCTGTCCGCCATTTCCTTGCGCGGCTTTTCCGTTGTATTTTATGCCGTTAGCGGTCAGAGATTTGAGCCACCATAAATAGCCATAATTCACACCTTGAACGACAGAATGTTTAGAAAGCGATTGTTCCACCCAATTTTTAGAAACTACTTGTTTGCCATTCCAAAGACCTTTATTGAGATATAGTAAACCAAATTTTGCCATATCACGAGAGGTTAAGTAAACCTGACAAAAAGTTTCGGCACTTGAAGCATCCGGTTTAAAATTCCATTTGAAATTTTTAATTCCAAGATCTTTAAACAGCGTTTGTTTAGCAAACTCAGGTAAAGGCATTTTTGTTGCTCTTTCGATAATTTTCCCCATAGTAATAGGATTTCCAGAGCAATACATTCCTTTTCCGCCCGGAACATCAACCATTGGCAAATCCAGTGTAAATTGAATCCAGTCATCGGAATAATTCATTGCCGTTTCATTTCCTTCAGCTTTAGGATTGCTAACATCACAATCAAGACCACTTTGATTCGTCAACAGATTTTCAATCGTGATTTGTTTTTTATCATCCGTAAGATTCTTAATCGTATAATCAGGAAAATAAGAAAGCACCGTTTCAGTTTTGTCTTTAATAAGTCCTTTATCAATTGCAATTCCGGTCAAAGCCGAAACAAAGCTTTTTGTAGCCGATCGAAGTTCGTGCAACTTAGCTTTATTATTATCATAAAAGTATTCTTCAAACACAAGTTTACCATCTTTAATAATCAAAACACTGTGAACATTAGCGTAAGTTCCGTCAACGATTTTTTGCATCATTTCGCCCAATAAAGCTTTATCTAAACCCGTATTGTCAAGCGTTCCGGTAACTAAACCATCTAAATCTTTTTTGGGTTGTTGGTACACATATTTATAATCCTTAGTAACATTTAATCTTGGATACCACATTTCTTTAGGAAAAACGACTTTTTTATTAAGTAATTTAAAGGTTTTTTCATCAGAAGAATAGCCATTTATTACAGAAGATTTATCTCTCAGGAAAGTCACAGTTTCTTGAGACATATTCAAAAAAACATCTTTATCAGAAGGTTTTAAAGCATATTTACTGTCGTTGATAATGGCATATAAAATCGTGTCTTTTGGAGAAGCAGCGATTTGCAAAGTGGTGTTATTTTTATATTCATAAACACCTTCGTACTCTTTTAATTGTTCATAGGTAATTTTAAACTTTTGCTGAGAATATCCGTAGAAAGCAGACAACAAAAGAAGCAACAGTAAATGGGTCTTTCTCATTCTTTTGGTTTTTGGTTAGTTGATTGGTTATAGCATAGTTACCAAAAATAAAGATATAAAAAAAGAGACACTAAATTAAAAAATTAGTGTCTCTTTAAATATGTTTTAGAAGTATGAATTATTTGATCGTAATTGGAACTTCAACAGTTGTTTTATCCCATCCTATTACAAGATTTGCAACAGAACCCTGAGTTGTAAAAGCAATTGATAAAGCTTCAACAACACTTGATATTGGTTTAACCGGAACAGTTACTTTAGCAATATCTTTACTTTCGTCATATGCATAAGCGCCCCACATGTCAAGTTCTTTATTGATGATAATAGTCCATTTGTCTTTTTCAGGAATAGCAAATAAGCTATAAGTTCCCGCTGGAATATTTGTACCACCAATTGAAACTGGTTTGTAAAATTTGATTTCAGTATTCTCGTTTGCACCAACGCGCCAAATTTCACCGTATTTAATTAAATCTCCAAAAATAACACGGCCTTTAACCGAAGGTCTTGAATAAATAACCCTAACAACTGGTGATGGATTATCTGTTTTTTTGAACTTAACAGCTTTATTTGGAAAATAAGAAATATCAACCGGACTTGCGTCAAGCGGAGCAAATTTCACCACATCTTGCGCCTGAACTGAAACGGCAGCAAACAATACAACTGCCAGTAAATAAATTTTTTTCATAGGATTACAATTTTTAGAGTTACTACAAAGTAAGTTAATAATGAAGAAAAATCATATAAGTTATAGCCTGTTTTTTGTTAATGAATTGATAATGGTTATTAGTTTTGCTCTTTTTTCTTTTTGTCGTACCAATTCTGCATAATATAAAAAGCTTTCTTCTTTTGACCATCATTTGAGATCAGACCTTTTCGGTTATACTCGTCCTGAATTCCTGGAAGAAGTCTTCTTGGAGATCTGAAATCAACCAAAATCCACGGACTTAAACCGCTAAGATGAGGTATTTTTTCGATCATCTTCAAATTCTGAATGTACAAGTATTCTTGAAATTCTTCTGTCCAACGCTCGTTTTTTTCTCCGTGTAATCCAGCTTTCGCATCGCCTCCAAATTCTGAAACAATAACTGGTTTATTATATTTAGTTTTCCAGAATATTTTCTCAGCATCTTCAAGATTTCCTCCGTACCAGCCTAAATATTGATTGAAAGCAATAATGTCCAGATAATCGCCAATTGCATCATTTATAGTTCCAAATCCGGCGCTGTCACTTTGCGTCAATAAAGCCGCACTGATCAATCTTGTATTGTCCAAAGATTTAGTATGATCGACTAAATTTTTGATAAAAGCATTTCTCGCATCAGATATTGGCGTTTCATTTGCCATTGACCAGATAATAATACAAGCACGGTTTTTATCTCTCGTAATTGCTGCTGTCAATTGATCTTCGGCATTTTTATAAGTAGCGTCTCTTGTAAATTCAACCGTCCAGTAAACCGGAATTTCCTCCCAAACCATCAATCCCATTTTATCAGCCGTTCTGATAATGTTTTCGTTATGCGGATAATGCGCCAGACGAACATAATTACAACCTAATTCTTTAGCCCAGTTTAACAAACGCAAAGCATCTTCTTCAGAATTTGCACGTCCGCCTTTTGCATTTTCTTCGTGAATCGAAATTCCGCGTAAAAAGATTGGTTTTCCGTTCAGTAAAATTTTGTCTTCCTGAGTTTCGATAGTTCTGAAACCAATATTATCTTTTAATTTTTCTCCGTTATAATCAATAGTTACATCATATAATTTTGGATTTTCAGGAGACCAATAAGAGATTTTTTTCGCCGGAATTTCAAAGTTTACAGTTCCGTCAGCGCCAACTTTTCCTTTATAATTAATTTTCAATTCAGGAATAGAAACCGTTACCAAATTCAATGCAGCATTAGAATTATTGATTTTAACGAACCCAGAAATTAAGCCGGAATTTCCTTTTTTAAGCTGAATATTATAATCCTCAACAAACGATTCATTTTCTTCGATTAAAGTCACATCGCGCGTGATTCCACCATAATTCCACCAATCCGTATTAATAGTCGGAACATCTTCTTTATGTCTTGTATTATCTACTTTAATAACCAGATAATTGTCTTTTGGTTTTACAATCGAAGTAACTTCGTAATTAAAAGGCGTAAAACCTCCAATATGAGTTCCAAGTTTCTTCCCGTTTAAATAAACATCAGCCTTATAATTGATCGCTCCCAAATAAACAAAAAGGCGTTTTTTAGCTTTCAAATCATAATCAAAAGATTTCTTGAACCAAACATTTCCTTCATAATATTTAAGCTCCGGAACCTGCGAAGTCCAATCCCCCGGAATATTTATTTTAGGAGATTTATCAAAATCATATTCCACCAATTCCTGTTTGTTTACCGCATGATAATTATTGAAATAAGCCGCATTTGATGGTTTAGCCTGTTTATCATATTCATCATGATGAAAGCTATAAAATCCCGTTTCGTAAGGATCAACAATATAATTCCAAACCCCGTTTAAAGAAGTTGTATGTCGGTTTGGAACATTAGAAATCAGACTTTGATTTTGCGCAAATCCAAAAAGGGATAATGCGAGGAATAATGTGGTTATTAGTTTTTTCATTAGTAAAATTGTTTTTGTTTTATTATATAAATTCGGGATGTTTTTAACCGCAAAGGCACAAAGATTTTACGCAAAGTTCGCAATGTTTAAAAAAAGCTTTGCGAACTTTGCGTTTTCACCTAGCGCACTTTGCGGTTAAATCGGTGGTTAAATCTACGGTTCAATCTTCAAATATTCCCCTTTAAAACTCTGATTCAAAGCAGTCATTTCAATCGGAATACCGGAACCATCCGGAACAACCTCAATCGAAGCCTTTCCATTTGCCATTTTAATCGATTCACTTCCGGTTGGAGTACCTTGATTTTTCATCGTTTTTCCGCCTTTCAAACATTGAAAATAAACACTTTCTTCATAATCAAGACAACGCAAATTACCATTATCAATCGCGATTGCCGTAACCAGATAATTACCATTTTTTAATTTCTGAGCTGATAATTGCAAAGATGTCGCCGTATCATTTTTCTTAAAGCGATAATTAACCTTTAAAGTATCTGAAACCTTTTTACCATCTTTAGACTCACCAACGGCAATTAGCGTATTTTCTCCCTTTAAAAAATTCACGTCCCAAGTTAAACCATTTGCAGGATATAGCGAAATATCTCTGCGCTTTTCTCCAAGAGATTTTCCTTCATGATAAAGTGTAACCTTCTCACAATTACTGAAAACGCTCAAAGTTCTCGGAGTATTTTCAGGTCCTTGGCGCTCCGTCCAGGTATGCGATTCAATGTACGTAAAAGGTTCTTTGCTCCAATAACTTTTAAAAACATAATAAGCATCTTTCGGATTTCCATTTCTATCGACAAGACCTTTTTGATTCATATATGGAATATCATCTTCGGGGCGCAATGGCGTTGCAAAATCCTTAAACGCCCACTGAATATTACCCACAAACATTGGGTCGTTCTCGGATATATGCAAATGCCAATCGAATAAATCAACGATATAATTCTCGCTCCAATCGCCAATTTGCGCAATATTCGCAACTTTGGTCTGAACAATTGCTTCTTCCCAACCTTCAGCTTTTATAATGTTTTCTCCCGTAACAGGATTTTCGCTGTGACGCCCAACGTGGCTATCACCACCATATTCGGCATGAATAAAATGTTTGTATTCTTTTTTGTAAACGTCAATTGCTTTTTGATAGCTTTTATAACTTCCGGAATACCAACCCGACCAAATAGAAGGGGAGAAGACATCGACAATTTGCGAACCTTCATAATACTTTCTAATGGCTGTTTTTCGGCTTGGATCCATTTTGTGTGCAATGTCGTTTAGTTCCGTCAAAAACACATTCGTTTTTTCAGTATTATCACCGTTAGGAAAATCAGGAAGCCAGTTCATTTCATTTCCAAGAGACCAAATAATAATACTTGGATGATTGTAGTTTTGATTGATGATTTCGGCAAGCATATTTTTAGTATTCGTTTGCCAAAGTTCATCACCAATTCCGCCGCGACACCACGGCAATTCATCCCAAACCAAAAGACCAAGTTCATCACAAGCCTTATAGATTTCAGGATCTTGCGGATAATGCGCCAAGCGAACAAAATTTGCGCCCATACTTTTTATAGATTCCATATCGGCACGATGTTGTACGTTGCTCATTGCAGCGCCAACTCCCGCTTGTTCTTCGTGTCTGTGTGTACCGCGAATCAGCAATCTTTTTCCGTTAAGGTAAAAAGGGCCATGATCTTTAAACTCAAACCATCTAAAACCTACTTTTTCGGTAATGCTGTCTTTTATTTGTTTTTTCTCCGATAAGAAAGCTGTAACCGAATATAGATTTGGTTTCTCAGTATCCCAAAGTTCTGGATTTTTGATGTTTTCGAATTTAATAGTTGAAGTTTTATCCGAAACAGCAATCGTTTTACTGGCTACTTTTTTTCCTTTCGGATTTTTAAGAATTACTGTTAATGATAAAGCTGTATTTTCAGGATTCACAACAGAAGCCACAATGTTTACCGAAGCCGTTTTTGCAGAAACCTGAGGCGTTGTAATCTTCAAATTATCGATGTGGTTTTTGTATTGAGAAACGAACCAAACATCCCTTGTGATTCCGCCATAAATAAAGAAATCGCTTTTTTGAGACGGAATAATTTCGATATCATAACTATTGTCAACACGAACAAAAATATCGTTGTTTCCTTCGTTAATGAAATTTGTGATATCAATTGTAAAACCAATATAACCACCAATATGTCCTCCGGCTTCTTTACCGTTTACATATACTTTGGTCGTTACATTCGATCCTTCAAAATAAAGAGAATAACATTGGTTTTTATCTATTTTCGGAATATTTAATTGCTTTGAATACCAACTTGCATCGCGTCTGTAACCTGGATTTAAATCTGTGGCATCTTCGGCATTCCAAGTGTGAGGTAAATTTAAAGAAACCCAATTTGTAGCTTTTTTGGCTTCGTTAAGGCTTGAAGTATTATTTTCTAAATAATGCCAATTGTCATTGATATTCATTTTTGTCTGAGCAAAAATACTGCTCAGACAAATCTGAAAAAAAAACAAAAGCGCAAAAGTATAAAATGTATTGTTGTAGAGGTACGGTAGTTTTTTCATTGCTTGTAATTAGGTTCAAAGGTTTTAAAAGGGACAAAGGCTCAGAGATGCAAAGGTTCAAAGATCAAAACCTCAGTACCTTAGTTCCTCAGTTCCTCAGTACCTTTTTTCTCAATATCGCTTCCAAAAAATAATAATCGGCATAAATAATAGGTTCATCAATTTCGTCATGTTTTGGCCAGTTTCCGGTGCTGTGATCCAGAATAAAAGGCGTTTTAATATTCCCACTCAAAACATATTTATCAGAACTTAAAGAGTCGATTATTTTATCGGCAAAAGCCAAATAAGTTTTATTGTTAGTGTAGCTGTAAAGTTCATATAAAGCCGAAGCCATAACAGCCGCAGCAGAAGCATCACGTGGCGAATTTGGAATACTTGGATCTTTAAAATCCCAATATGGAATCCCGTCTTCCGGCAGGTTTTTATTAGTCATGAAGAATTTCGCAGTGGCTTCGGCTTGTTTTAAATAAGCAGGATCTTTGGTATATCTGTACGACATCGTAAATCCATAAACTGCCCAACCTTGTCCGCGTGCCCAAACCGAATCATCATTATAGCCCTGAAGCGTTGTTTTCTTTCTCACCGCTCCCGTTTTTGGATCATAATCGATTACGTGATAACAGCTATTGTCTTCTCTAAACTGGTTTTTCAAGGTAGTATTGGCGTGTTTTACAGCAATATCATGATACTTTTGATTTCCGGATAATTTTGAAGCTTCAAAAAGCAATTCCAGATTCATCATATTGTCAATGATAACCGGATAATCCCAAATTTCTTTATTAAAATCCCAAGAACGAATCGAACCTACTTTTGCATCAAAGCGTGTACATAATGTTTCGGCACCTTTAATGATAACGTCTTTGTATTCTTGCTTGTTTTCCACTTTTAGCGCTTCACCAAAACTGCAAAACACTTTGAAACCAACGTCGTGCGAATTACTATTTACACTTTCTTTTTTGCTAAAAGGCGTCCATTTTTCAGCTTGTATTTTATATTTATCATCGCCTGTAAGACGATACAATTGCCATAAGTTTCCGGCAAAAAATCCGCTTGTCCAGTCTCTCGAAGGAACTTTTTTGATCAAATTGCTTTTAATCGTCATACTTCTTGGCATCGACATCGAATCAACCGGATAATCCAGTAACATTTTGTATCTGGTTTCCAGAAGATTATTTGTGGTCGAGGTAACTTTTGTTGAAGAATTAATTCCGGATTTGCACGCCGTTGTCAGCAGTGCAAACCCAAGAATTAATGAAATGAAACTAACTTTATTCATACTTACTAATTAATCTAATGTTGTTTGTTTTGAATTAAAAATTGAGAATTAAAAATTAAAAATCTGTGAAATCGTAATAGCTATGTGTTTAGTATTTCATGCAGGTTTTATCCACATTTTTGTCATTTCGACGGAGGAGAAATCACACTAGTTGCTCGACAAAGATTGGCGATTTTGCTGGCAGAGTTTCGTGTGTGATTTCTCCTCCGTCGAAATGACAAATCCATCGCAAATTTTTAATTTTTAATTCTCAATTTTTAATTAATCTTTTAATAACCAGGATTATTCGGTTTTAAATTTGGATTGATCGCCAATTCAGTTCCCGGTAACGGAAATAAATAATCCTTATTCGGATTAAAATTTGCGTGTGGTTCTAAGCCATTTGGACCAAAAACTTCAGGTCCGTTTTGCAATCTTTTGATGTCGTACCATCTGATGTATTCAAAAGCAAATTCTAATCTTCTTTCGTCAATAACCATTTTTCTAAAATCAGATTGTGACATTCCAGCCGTTACATTTGCAGGAAACGAAACCTGTTTTCCGGCTTTATTTCTTGCTCTTGCGCGCACTCGGTTTACATAACCATCAGCTTCGGCAGTTCCCGGAGTGATTTCGTTTAGAGCTTCGGCAGCGGTTAATAGAACTTCTGCAAAACGCATTGTGATATAATTGTGCTGAGAAGTTCTTCCGTTAGCGCCCGCTTTTCCGGGGAAACGATAGTATTTTGCAATATGCGGACGTGGCGCTTTTTCATTATCACTTGAAGGGAAAATCTTTAATTCGCTACCTACTTTTTTTCTAATAATAGTATCAAAACTCACGGCGCGTCTGTAATCTCTTTGATCCCAAGTATTAAAGGCTTTTAAGGACGGAACAGCAACAGAGAATCCCTGTCCGTAACTGTAGCTTTCGTCTTTAAGCGAACCTGTAAAAAACGCAGTATAATCTTGTCCGTAGTTTCCTGAAACTAAGTTATTAAAATCAATTGTAAACAAAGGTTCTTTTAGCGAAGCTGTTTTTGTAGCATTAAATAAATCCTGAAAATCAGAATCTAATCCTAAACCAAATTTAGCTTCGTTTGTGATAACATATTTTGCTTCATCGTAAGCTTTTTGGTAGTTTTTTAAAGTCAAATAAACAGAAGCCAAATAACCCGCAGCAGTACCTTTTCCCGGAACAGCTTTTACTTTTGGTTTATCGTCCAGCCATTTTTTTGCAAATTCTAAATCAGAGATGATTTTTAGATAAACATCAGCTTCTTTAGTTCTTTTTAAAGAATTTACCTGAGAAACATCGTTTACAATAAAATCAATATATGGAACGTCTCCAAAGATTCTCACCAAATGATAATACGTAAAAGCTCTAGCAAAATAAGCCTGAGCCACAATTGCGTTTACTTTTGAAGGATCTCCCGGAGTTTTTTTCGCGCCTTCGATTGCCTGATTTGCAGCCGTAATGATCACATACGATTGTGGCCAAAAGTTAGCAACAAGCGCATTAGTATCATTCATATTCATATCATTGACATCGATTCTGGCAGCCTGAGTCGTTCTGTCGCCAATATCGGCCATGTCGTCGCGAAGCATTAAAGCAATCGTAAATTCTCTTCCCCAGTAATTATTGTGGGCAATATTGGCAAAACTTCCGTTTACAGCAGCTTGTAAGTCATCTGTATTCTTAAAAAAGTTTTCAGGACGAATAACTCCAACCGGATGTTCTTCAAGATCAGAACAGCCAAAAGTCATTATTCCAAAACAAAATAAAGCTATATATTTTTTCATGTTGTTACAGTATTAAACTAAAATTTTAAATTAAATCCAAAAGTGAAAGTTCTCACATTTGGGTAACTTCCGTACTCCAAACCTAAGTTCGTGTTACTTCTCGCATTGGTATCATTCAGGTAATTTCCTTCAGGATCAGAACCCGGATAATCTGTAATTGTCCAAAGATTTTGCGCACTGATGTAGAAACGAACTTTACTCAATCCAATTTTCGAAACTACTTTTTCGTCTAAACTATATCCTATAGAAACATTTTTCAAACGGATATAACTTCCATCATAAACAAATCTTGATGTAACCCTTTTTGTTCTTGCTGCATTTGCCGGAACATTTGTATCCGTGTGCGTTGGCGTCCAAGCGTCTAAAACTTCTGTCGTTGCATTGTTGTTTCCTGAAGCCAATTCCATCAAAGTATAGTTCAGGATTTGGTTTCCTTCAGAACCTTGGAAGAAAATATTCAAATCAAGATTTTTATAAGTGAAATCATTGTTTAAACCAAAGATGAAATCAGGATTTGGATTACCAATAATCGTTTTATCATTTGAATCTAATTTTCCGTTACCATCGACATCTCTGAATTTTTCTCCACCAGCAACAGTTTCAAAGTTCCCCGGAAGAACCGTTTCGCCTTGCTGAATTACACCATCATAAATAAACCCGAAGAAAGCTCCAACAGGCTGACCAACTCTCAAAATCTGAGAATCTGTAGCAAGGAAATGTCCAGGCGTTGAGTTGATTAGAAGATCTTTATTATCAGCTAATTTTAATACTTTGTTTTTATTCGAAGAAATGTTGAAACTTGTTGACCAAGTGAAATCAGCACCAATAAAGTTTTTAGAATTAATACCCAATTCCCAACCTTTATTTTCTAATTCTCCAACGTTTTGAAGCTGAGAAGCAATTCCCGAAACTCCCGGTAAAGGTCTGTTGAACAACAAATCTTTAGTAATTGTTTTGTAATAATCTGCCGTAAGACTTACTCGATTATCAAACAAACCTAAATCAATTCCGTAATCTTGCTGATAAGATGTTTCCCATTTTAAGTTCGGATTATTCAAAGAAGTCAATTGAACCGCATTTACAATTACGTCACCACTTACATCATAAATTTCAGAAAATCTCGACAAAGTAGAGTAGGCGCCAATCGATGGATTTCCGGTTGCACCATAACTTGCTCTCAATTTAAGATTCGAAATAGTTTTGTTGTCTTTTAGGAAATTTTCTTTTCCAATATTCCAACCAATTGCTCCAGAAGGGAAAGTTCCGTATTTGTAGTTTTCACTAAAGCTTGACGAACCGTCACGACGCGCTGTAAACGTAAATAAATATTTATCATCATAATCAAAATTCAACCTTCCAAAAGCCGAAATTAATTCTGTTTCAGATAAGTTAGAATCCGGTTTAAGAAATACAGTTCCGGCGCCTAAATTGCGATACGAATTGGTATTCGTCAAAAATCCTCTTGAAGCAGCGTATGAACTTTCGTTTTTGTTCTTTTGATACGAATAACCTCCAAGAACCGTTAAGATTCCTTTACTGATAATTTCTTTTTTATACGTAAGATAATTTTCCGTTAAAAACGAAGAAAATCTGGTATTGTTGACAGAAGCCTCTCCTTTGATATTTTTTCCGGCAATTAAAGTTGACGGAATAAAACGCCCCGTTTGAGAATTATTATCGGTTAAACCTAAAGTAGTTTTAAAATCTAAATCCTTAGTGATTTTATATTGTGCAAAGAAGTTAGATCTGTTTACGATAGAAACCGTTTCCAGAATATTTTCCATTGCAGTTGCATACGGATTATCAATATCGTCCCCAATAGGAGCCGTCGTTGTGTAAGTTCCGTCAGCGTTATAAATTCCTTTATCAGGCATAAATCTATATGCCGCTGCAATTACACCCGCAGCACCAGTTCCTCCAGCGCCAGTTTGGCTAATGATTCCGTCTTTGTTTTGTTTACTTTGAAATAAATTCAAACCAACTTTAAAACGATCAGATAAATCAGCTTCAAGATTACTTACAATTGTATATTTATCAATTCCCGAGTTAATTACAACTCCGTTTTGGTTAAAGTAGTTTCCGGAAATATAATATCTCACATTTTCAGAACCTCCGGAAAACGAAAGCGAAGTATTCGAAACCATTCCTTCACGATAAATTACATCTTGCCAATCTGTGTTTTCTCCGCCTGAAGTATGCGTTGTAAAACTTTTTCTATACGCAACAAATTGATCTCCATTTAATAAATTCAGTTTATGATTTACAGATTGTACCGAAGTTGAATTGCTGAATTCGATAACCGGTTTTCCAGGTTTTCCCTTTTTGGTTGTAACCATAATAACCCCGTTTGAACCTCTCGATCCGTAAATAGCAGTTGCAGATGCATCTTTAAGAACCTCGATAGAAGCGATATCCTGAGGCGCTGGCATGGCAACACCAGCAAAACCATCGACTACAATAAGTGCATCACCACTTGCATTGATCGACGTTCCGCCACGAACCCTGATTTTTACAGGAGCGCCCGGTTCGCCACCATTATTAGATTGTACAGAAACCCCCGCTGCACGACCTTGCAAAGCTTGCTCTGCATTTAATAATGGATAAGCCGTAAGTTCTTTTGCCGTTACCGAAGATACAGATCCCGTTATATCGCTCTTTTTACGCGTACCGTAACCTACAACAATTACTTCGTCAAGGTTTTTAGTATCTGGTTTTAAGCTTATGTTCACGGTAGTTTTATTACCTACAGGAACTTCTACAGTTTGATATCCTACGAAGTTAAAAACTAAAACAGCATTTTTTTCAGATATAAAAACGCTATAATTTCCATCCATATCCGCAGTTGCGCCCACAGATGAGCCTTTAACATATACATTGGCACCAGGAAGTCCGAGTAAATCCTCGCTCGAAGTAACTTTTCCCGTCACTTTTCTTTCCTGTGCTTCAACAATAATACTGCCCAGTAAAAAGACTACCAGAAAGCACCATTTAAGCGACTTAATTTTTTGGTTTGTAAACATTCATTTGTTGGTTTTAGGTTAATGTTAGATAAAATAAAAAAGCAATAAACTCATTCCTATTATCAGCGCTACTAACAGAATCTGAAGCAATACGAATTTTGTTTTTTTGAATTTCATAAGACAAATGTAGATTTCGAAAACGATATAGAAATACAAAAAAGGGTATCTAAAAATACAGATACCCTTTTTTAAGCCTTGAAAACATTGGATTTTTTAAAATACCGACATTGGTTTCGAAAATTTGTCAGCAAATTGTGATGGAGTTTCTCCATATCTTTTTTGGAAACATTTGCTAAAGTATTTCGGATTGTTAAAACCAACTTTATAACTCACTTCTGAGACGTTTAATTTGTTTTGTTCCAATAATTGAGCCGCACGTTTTAATCTAATTTCATGAATAAATTCGTTTGGCGTATAATTGGTCCAGGCTTTAATTTTTAAGAATAACATCGTACGACTTACGCCTAATTCCGAACAAAAAAACGGAATATCAAATAACTCGTTTGAGATATTATCTTCTACAATCTTAAATGCCTTTTTCAATAATTCTTCATCCAGAGAAGAAACCGTAATTTCAGAAGGAACGAAACTGTCTTCACTTGAAAATTTAAGTTTCAACCTTTCAGCCGAATTCAATAGGTTTTTAACGCGAAGTTTAAATTCCATTAAATTAAAAGGTTTACTGATATAATCATCGGCACCACTTTCCAGACCTTCAAATTTATAGACTAATGAAGATCTCGAAGTCAATAAAATCACCGGAATATGACTCGTTTTGAGGTTCTCTTTTATCATCGAACAAAGTTTTGTTCCCACCATTTCAGGCATAATAACATCGCTGATAATTAAATTCGGCACAAATTGCAATGCTTTTTCTAATGCCACTTTTCCGTTTTCGGCTTCGATAATATTGTACTCTTTTTTGAGTAAGTTTTTCATGAAAGTTCTCAAAACCTTATGATCTTCAACAATCAGAATTGTTTGTTTTTCGGCATTAACAACAAGATCATCAATGTCTTCATGATTTGTTATTTCGGGAGTTTCCAGTTGAGCCGTATATTGCGCAATGTCATCGCTGATTTTAAAATCCTGTATAATTTCACTGTCCAAAAGATGCGCGCGACCCAACGGAAGCGTTACTTTAAAAACAACACCTTCTGATTTTTTATTAATCACATCGATGCTTCCTTTATGGAGTTTTACGATATTTTTGACAATCGATAATCCAATTCCTGTTCCTTTATTATAATTCTTCTGAACGTTATTGTGCAGCGGAACTTCAAAGAATAAATCAAAAATCTTATCGATATGTTCCTCCGCAATTCCAACTCCGGAATCTTCTACATTTATAAAAAGATTTTCGTGATCGTGATTGATTTTGATGTTGATATTTCCGCCTTTTGGAGTGTATCTAAAAGCGTTGGAAATCAAATTATAAAAAACACGTTCTAATTTATAGCGATCAAAGTAAACCAGTATTTCCTCTTCCGATGATTCAAAAGTGTACATATAACCGCCATCTTTGGCATATTCGATAAAGGACAAAAAGATTTCTTTAGTAAATTTTACAATATTTCCGTTAGCAGATTCCAGCGCAACCTGATCGTTTTCAAGTTTTCTGAAATCCATCAAACGATTAATCAGACTCAAAAGATGATTCGCACTTCCTTCAATAACCAAGAGCTTTTTGTACATTTCGTTCGTTCCGTTATAATCGGCTAAAATCTGTTGCAACGGACCTAAAATCAAAGTCAAAGGCGTTCTGAATTCATGTGAAATATTCGTGAAAAAGTCCAGTTTTGCCCTGTTATTTTCTTCGATACGTTTCGTTTCAAGATATTCTAATTCCAGTTTTTGTTTCAGACTTGCTTTCGATTTCATAATCCAAATCAAACCGTATAATCCCAAACCTATTACAATTCCGTAGAATAAAAATGCCCAAATACTGCGCCACGGAGCAGGTTTTACAATTACTGTCAAAGTCGTCGGAATCTTGTTCCAAACGCCGTCGTTGTTGGCGCCTTTAACCTCAAAAGTGTAAGTTCCCGGATTCTGAATTGCAAAGATTGCTTCGGTATTTTTGGTCGTTGTCCAGTTGTTTTCCAATCCTGTCAAACGATAACTGTATTGATTATTTTTAGATCGAATGTAATTTGGAATCGCAAAATTGATCGAGAAATTAGATTTGTCATAATCCAGCGTAATCGTTTTGGTATAACCAATGCTTTTCTCCAAAATTTGTGTAGTATCGTTGGCGCGTACCGTTTGATTTTTAATCTTCAGATCTGTAATTAAAACCTGTGGAGCATATTGATTTAAGGATATTTTCTTAGCATCAAAATAAGTCGCCCCTGACGGACTTCCGAAATAAAATTTATTCGAATCTAATTTTAAAGCCGCATTGTCATTGAATTCATTGCTTGCTAAACCGTCTTTCTGGTCATAAAGTACAATCGTTTTTTGAGTCGTACTGTATTTTATAATTCCCTGATTCGTACTAATCCAGAGCTTTTTTTCGGCATCTTCAAGAATAGAATGAATCGAAGTAATAATCGTGTTTCCAAATTTTAGATTGATTTTGTTGAATTTTTTTCCATCAAAATAATGCAATCCTTTTGCTTTAGTTCCAACCCAAATTTTATTTTGACTGTCTTTAAACAAAGTCAGAATATCATCGCCGGACAAAGCCGAAGCATCAAAAAAGTAATGTTTTATCGTATAATTATTGTACTGAAAATCTTTTAACGAAATGCAATTAAGTCCGTTTTGCGTTCCAATCCAAAGTTTGTCTTTGTCGACCAAAATAGTGCGAACGATATTATTCGTCAGAAAATTGGCAGAAGTCGGATCATTTCCAATCACCTGAAAAGTTTTGGAAATAATATTATACCGAATCAAACCTTTGCCAAAAGTTCCAATCCATAAAACGCCGTTTCCTTCTGTTTTAAGAGAATAAACGCCACTTTCCTTCAATAAATCACTTAAAGCTGTCGCAATTCGGTTGTCTTCTATCTTTTTAGAATTTACGTTGTAAGCGGATAATCCTTTAGAGAAAGTTCCAATCCAGAGAATATTATCTTCAGAAAGGCACATGGATTTAATGTCGTTTTTATTCGTTTGAAACGTTTTGCTGTTGATGTAACTTACAGCTTCGGTATTTGTATTATAAATGGTAATTCCGCCGCCTTCAGTTCCAAAATAAACGTTGTGATTTTTATCTGCAATAATAGAACTCACGACATCAAAACTCATCGGAATCTTTTTGGAATTCTGATTATAGTTCGAAAAATTCACATTGGAAACATCCCAAATATTCACACCTTTGTAATAACAACCAATCCAAACCGA